>OZ252227.1:360000-5160000 GCA_965249175.1 Vicinamibacterales bacterium | reverse complement strand
GTTGATCGTGTGCGGCTTCGTTGAAGGCCAGGCGTGGCGTGCCGCCCACGGCGATCAAGACCGTCCGAGCATCGCCAACCTCCACCTATTCGCCAAGGCGCTTGTGATGGAGCCGGTGTCGATCTCGGCAGAGGACGATCTATCGAAACTACTGGTGGTCGCCAGAGAACGGATGCAGCCCGCCCGTGACTTCATCGCCAATGCTCCGAACTGGCAGGTGCGGCTGCTGTTGCGTACTCGCATCGAGGGAGTTGGAGAGCGGCAGCTCTTCAACGAAGAAATCACCGCGCTGGCCGACAAACTCGGCACTGAATCCAATCACCTCAAAGGAGCGATTGGACGGCGAGCGATTGTCGCCGCGCCATGGACATGGGCAAAGGATGCCCTCAATTACTCTGTCGGGCTGTGGGCGCTCTATGAAGTCGTCAACACCGAACAACTCCACCGCTACGTGGCGTATGTCAGCCAATGGGACGCACCGGAACTTATCGAGATCCCCCGAACGACGATCCAATCACGGGCTGCGTTCGTGTATCAGGCCGTGATGGTGATCCTGTTCTTCGTGTCGACTAGCGCGATTGCGTTGGCCACGTGGCAGCGCATGCGCACCCCACTGGTCGACGACCGGCTCAGCATTGCTGCGGTGTCTGGGCTGTTGGTCCATGGGCATTTTCTCTTCGTCGGACTCTTCGGCAAAGCGCTCGCACGCTACTCCCTGGCTATGACTCCATGTTTGGTGCTGCTCGGAGTACTAGCGGCGAGCTATGCGTACTCCGTGCTGGTCAAGACCCGCTGATCGCTAGTCTGGATACGTTCCGTCGACGGTCAGTGTCCGCCTGTAGGTTTCGATCGTTGTCTCATTCCGCGCCTGGGCCACGAACCGCATGAACCAATGTCTGGCCGCCGCAGAATAACGCCCCGGCACTGCGGCGAGGTCTGCCGGGACCGTGAAGGCCGTCACCCATCTCCGCTCCGCGTAGTAGGTTCGGGCTGCCACGATCGTCGCCGTCTGCTCGGATGGTGTCAGCGCGTCAAGGGCCATGGTGATCACCGACACCACAGGAATCGGCACCTCGATGACGAGCAACCCTTCTCCATCGACCGTGAGCGGGGGCGCGGTCGTCGGGGCGTCTTCCGCCTCCCATCCCCCGATCACGTGACGCGTGGTCGCATCCAGGAGGAACCACACCCGTGGGTCGTCGGACCCGGTGATGTACCGCCAGGAGAAGTACCGGCTGTGATCGTCACCACAATCGCGTCGGAGCGCGAATCGTGGGACGCCATCCGTGAATGATCCGGTCACGAATTCGACGGTTCCAAGTGCGCCGCAGTTGCCAGTACCAGCAAGGGACGGGAAGAAACTGTGCGAGTTGAGCGTCACGGTCACGACAGTCCCATCATCAGTGGTGTCGCCACTAAACGTGCTCGTCCCGATCGCCGTCCGCAGCTGGCCGGTCCCCACGGAATTGGCGCCGAGCCGCGCCTGCCCAAACGTCCCGCTGGTGATCGTCCCAGCGCCAAGATCGGGAATCCGAGCGACGTCGAAGACGCCGCTGGTCGTGTCGCTCGCGTCCAGACTTGTCAGGGCGTTGTAGAGATAGGTCAGGTTGTCCCGGACATGCGTATTGAACTGCCCGGCGCCGACGACCTCCCCCGTCACCCACGTGCGGGGCGTCGTCCACGTCGCCTGTGCCAGCAGGCTGATCCCCACTGCGATGAACGCTCCCGTAATCCCGCCAATGACTCCGTGTCGCATCGTTACCCCCATCCCAGCCGGGTGGTCTCACCCAGCGTGCTCGTCCCGAGAATCCAGACGTCCGTCTCGTCCGTGTGCGAAAGGTCGATCGTCACGCGCACGTCGCCGGGACTCGCCACGCGGTAGGCGAGCCGGTTCACATGATGTGCCGTGGTCACCCCGGCGGGCTCGTCGACCACGCCGCACAACTCGTGCAGCCTGGTGCTGACGGCGAGGGTCGCCATCGCCGCGTTGCGTGAGGCCATCAGCGTCACCGATTGCACCCGCGTGCGCGATGTCCCGTAGACATCCAGCAAGTCGTCGGCGACGCTTTGCGCCACGTTCATGTCCGACCCGTACGGCAGCGTGAGCGTCAGGATGTTGTGGGCCTGATCCGCGGAGACGGACGCCGGCGCGGCCTCCAGATACGCCCGCGCGTAGTCGTAGATGCCGCGGCCGCGCGCCTGCAGCGTGGTCAGATGCGCCGTCGCCGTGCCGGTGTTGGTGATCGTCCACCGCACCCCCGACGCGCCAAAGCTCGCCGTGACGGTGAGTTGGGTCGTGACATTCGTCCCGCTCCCATCCGCGGCCGTATTGGCCACGTAGTCGGTGCCCGAGACCGGCGTCTGCATGTCGGCGCCGCCCACCCGCTGCGCTTCTTGGGCCGGGTCCCGGTACGGGCCGAAGGGGTGAATCGTCGCGCCGGCGGGGATCGCCATCGCCGCGCCCCCCAACTGATAGAGCACCGTGGTGGTCCCGGCGTCCACCCGCCGGAGCGGAATTCCGACCCGCACCAGGTCGACGGCCTCCGTGATCGAGCGCTGCAGGACGAGGGTCAGCGCCCGGCGGATCTGATGCCCCGCCGGTCGCTGCGCCCGGTAGGTGCGATCGACAAAGCGCACGGTCTCCCCGTCCGCGTCGTCGCCCTCGGCCGTCAGGTACCCCAGCTCGGAGAGCGTGACCCGGTAGAGCGCGGCGAGCGCCGTGGCGCGTTCCCCACGCAAATCGTCGAGCGCATAGTCCAGGGTGCTCTGGCCCGTTTCCAGCACGACGGTGCGCGGCGTGACGGGCATCGCGTCGTCGAGGATGGTCTGTATGATCTGGTCGGTGCGCTGGGCCTGTTGCAGCGGGATCTCGCTGACGGGGGTCCGCGCCGCGATCCCCATCCAGTCGACGCCGTGGCACACCGTCACGCGCGTGGCGGCGGGGCCAAACGACGGATCGAGACTGTCGAGGTAGTAGAGCTTGCGCTGGCGGACGCGCCGGCCGTCGTAGAGGAGGACATCCAGCGTGCTGCCGCCGTCGATCACGGCCTGGATGGCATCCAGCGTCGCCTGCGTCGTCGGCAACCCGTAGGGGTCCGCGGCGTCGGTGTCGGTGGAACACGCAAAGTCCCACACCGTGCCCGTGTCCCGATCGCGGAACGCAATCCCGTAGTGCGCCTCGGCGTCGTCCGTGAGATCCGCCGTCGGATCGCCCGCGCCCGTGGTCGTGTCGGTGAGATTGACCGTGATGGCGTCGGCGTCGTGCTGGAGGGTGAGGACGCGGAGGTAGCGGTCGCCGCCGTCGCCTCGGTCGAAGGCGGGAAAGGTCGCGTAATTCGAGGTCCCAATGAGCTGGGCGTGATTCGCGTTGGTACTGAGAAAGCTGGAGAACGCCTGCGCCCAGCGCACGCCGGTATCCCCGGCCTCGCCCACCCGATGCGTGGCGGCGGCGACGAGCGCGTCCCAGGGGCGCGCCAGGCCGATCCGACAGCCAATCCCAAGGTCGAACCCGGCACGCGCCTGCGCATGGCCGGGGGCGTAGGAGCCCGCGATCCCCGCGCTATTCGCGGCGCTATTGTCGAGCTGGTAGCGGCACTCGCCGATCTCGGCGGCGCGGTCGGCTGGCATCGGGCCGGGCAACCCATAGTCCCACGACACGCCGCCGCGGACGAGCACGTCGCGCGTCACGTCGGTCCAGCCTTGCTGCGGGCCGTCGAGTTCGAGCTCCACGGTGAGATCGAGAAGGGACATACGATCACGTGGTGCTGAGGGCGGCCGCGGCCACCACCGCCCGCGCGCGGCGCCGGGGGTCGAGGCCATGCCGGAACTCGTCGAGCAGCAGCGCGAAATCCTGGTGGAGCTGATCGGCTTGGCTTCGACGCGCCGGCCGCCGCCGAACTCCGCCATCCGATCCAATGGCACGACGGCCTCGGACGGGTGGAGCTGCGCGATCATCGGGCGGGTGACAAGACCGCCTGTCGCCAGCGATCGCACGCCGCTCAAGTCGGCGATGGCCGCCAGCCCGCCCGTGATGCGCCCGAGCGCCTCGGCAATGCCCCGCCCTTCCGGCGCCGTCATGACGCGTTCGAGGCCATGCAGCATCGCCGGGGTGCCGCGGCCGAAGTCGCGGAAGGGGGAGCCGCGCTGGAAGCCCGCCCCCCCCCGCTCGGCTGCGGCGCGTGGTCAGGCCGGCGGCCCGTCTCGCGCTGCCGATACTCGAGGTCGACGACGATGTGCTTGTTCTTGATCTTGTCGAGCTCCTGATTGACGAATTGGCGGAAGCTCCCGACCGCGTCCCGCTGGGCGTCTGTCATGTCTTCCCACTGCTGCTCCAGATCGTCGAACGTCAGGCCGGCGTCTTCGGCCAGTTTTTTTAGCTCCTCGTTTTTGAGGAATTCCCGGAAGCTGCCAAACGCCGTCTGCTGCGCGTCCGTCATGCCTTTCCATCGCTCAGCGATCGCGTCGTAGTTCAGCCCGGCGGACTCCGCGATCTCCCGCAGCGCCCGATCCTCCACGAAGGCGGCGAACGATCCGAACTCGGTCTTCATCTCGTCGGTCATCCCTGCCCACTCGCCGGCCAGGCCCTTGATGTCGAGGTTGGCCGAGGCGGCCATGTCTTCGACGGCCTTGCTGAGGCCACTCGGCCCGCCGAGCGTGATGATGAGCAGCTGGATCTTGTCGGCCAGCTGGATATGCTCGACGATCGCGCGGCGCCTCGCGGCCGCAATGTCGATTTCGTCCAGCGCGGCCTGGGCGGCTTCTTTGACGCGCTCGTCCGCCGCCGTCTGCTCCATCTCGCGCCGTTGCTGAATATGCTCGACGATGGCTCGACGCTTAGCGGCGTCGATCTGTTTCAGTCTCTCCGCTTCTTTCTCGGCGGCTTCGATCTGCGACGCCGACGCGTCCGCGCTCGCCGACGCGCTGGCGTCCGCGGCCGTCGCCGTATCCCCGTACGCCTGGACGATGTTCTGGAGCACCTCCGTCAGCTCGCCGCCCTCAGCTTGAAGTTCTCGCGCGCGCTTGGCGATCCCGCGCATGACGTCCGAGGACAACTCACTACTCTTGGCGAGCTCACGCGCCTGGTTGCTGAGGCCGGCGAGGGATGTCGATTGCCCGACCGCATCCAGCACGTCCTGGAGCCGTTCAGCCTTGAGCGTCGTCTCCTCGAAGTGATTCACGACGCGCGCGAGTCCGGTGGTGAGCATCTGCCCGCTCTTTCTGAGCGCGATCGCCTCCCTGGCGATCCGGTCCATGGCCTCGCTGGTCAGCTCGCTACTGGTCGCCAAATCCTGCATCTGTTGATCAAGATCGCGTACGGCCTCGGCGTCATTCAGGCGCCCCACCGCCGCGCCGACCGCGCCAACCTTCTGGGCGAGCCACTCGAGCGAGTCCAAGACCGCTTGTGGAATCATCTTGATCAACCACTTCCCAAACGCGACGACTTTCTCGCCGGTCCACACCAGCGCGTCACGCAGCTGCTTGAACGCGAAGACGACGACCTCCTTGATGAGCTTGCCCGTTGCGGACAGGACCGCCCGGCCTTCCTGCGTCGAGGCGAGGAACGCGATGACGGCCGCCGCCGTGAGGCCGATCGGCCCCGTCAGGACGGCGAACGCCGTCTTGAGCATGCCCGCGGCCACCGCGCCGAGCTTCGTCAAGAGTTCGAACTTCGCCATGATGGGCAGCAAGGGCGTGAGGACTGAGACCAGGCCGCCGGTGGCGATCAGCACCGGTCCCAACGCGGCCGCCAGACCCGCGCCCACCACCGCCGCGGTCTTGATTCCCGGAGACAGGCGGTCGAAGGCGTCCAGTGCCACACGCACCGCCGGCAGGACGCGATCCGTGAGCAATGCCGCCAGACGTTCCAGCACGGGACTGAGCCGATCGCCGATTTCGATCAGCACGCCTTCCGTCGCCGACTTCAGCTTCGTCCACGCCCCCGTGAGCCCGGCCAGCTTCTTGTCGGCAATCTCTTGCGCGGTCCCCCCGGACTGTTCCAGCGCCGTCGTCATCTCCCGGAGCGCGTCGGCCCCTTGCGAGACGAGCGCGGCCATCGCCGGGCCGGCGCGTTGCCCGAAGATCTGCATGATGGCGCCGGTGTTGTCGGCGTGCGGTGCCAGCTGCTCGATGATCTCGTCCAACGGCCGCAGACGCCCCTCGGAGTCCGTCGCCGAGATCCCCAGCTCGGCCATGGTCGTCGCCGCCTCTTTGCTCGGATTCACCAGCTTCGTGATCGCGCCCCGCAAGGCCGTGCCGGCCATCTCGGCCTGGATGCCGGCGTTCCCCATCAGCGCCATCGCCGCGCCGGACTGCTCGAAGCTGATTCCGGCCGACCGTGCCACCGGGCCCGCGAACTTGAACGCCTGGCCGAGTTGGAGCACGTCGGTGTTCGCGCTGCTCGATGCCTTCGCCAGCACGTCATTCACGCGGGCGAGCTGATCGACTTCCAGGCCGTAGCCGGCGAGCACGTTCGTCGCAATGTCAGCGGCCTCGGCCAGCTGAATCCCGCCGGCGGCCGCCAGTTGCAGCACGCCCGGCAGCGCCCGCCCCGCCTCCGTCGCGTCGAACCCCGCCTGCGCCAGAAACCCCAACCCTTCAGCGGCCTGCGCGGCCGAGAACGAGGTGGTCGCGCCCAGGTCCTTCGCGATGGCCGTCAGCTCCGCCATCTCCGCTTCGGTGGCCCCACTGACGGCGGCCACTTTGTTCATGCCCCGTTCAAAGCTGAGGAAGGATTTCGCGGAGAGCGCGCCGACAGCCACCAGCGGCGCCGTCAACCCAACCGAGAGCGACCGCCCTGCCGCGGACGCACGGCTCCCAAAGCGCTCGAACGACCGCTGGGTGCGGGCCATGTGTGTGGCCGCCTTGCCCATGGCCGTCTCGAACTTCGCGATATTCGCCGAGAGCTCAACGCGCAGGGCGCCGATCGTGGTCGCCATGATCTACCCCTGGCCTCCGTGACGCAGGCTCGCGAACGCCGTCATCTGCCGCGTCATCAACGCCTGCTGCTCCTCCTCCGGCGTGCGCGGACGCGCCGACGAGCCGTCCTCGATCTGGCGGAGCACCGTCGTGAGCGACGGCAGCCGCTTCGCCCGCTGAAAGGCCGCTGCGTGCCACGCCAGGCTCATGGCCTGCGCATAGGCCCGACGCTCCCGCCGCTGCATCGCCGTCACCTCTCGCGCGATCTCGCGTGGCGTTAGGCGCCAGAACCGGGCGGGGTCGAGGCCGGCCGCGACCGCCGCGGTGAAGAATTCCGCCCAGCTGTCGTCGTCGGTTTCTTCCGCCGGTGACGAGCCGGCGGCGGAGGGTTTCCCCCCGTCATCTCCACCAGCGCGAGACCGAACGCCTCCATCACCGGCTCGACAAGCGACACGCCCTCGTGGCGGGCGGCATCGATCACGGCGCCCGCGTCCTCCAGCGTCGTGTCCGGCTGGTGATCGAGCAGCCCCGCCCAGACGATGACGCGCACGTCCGCCATCCCCACATCCTGATCGGCGAACCGCTTCATGAATGGGATGGCTCGCTCCCCGGTCTCTGTTTCCAGCGCGACGATGGCGTTCGTCGAGAACTTCAGGAGATAGTCCGTCCCGTCGATGGTGACGGCGACTTCGCTGCGTTCAGGATTCGCCATGGCGCTACACCCGCGTGACCGGCCCGGTCACGCGCATCCCGATCTCCGCCGTCATCTTGTCAGCGAGCGGCGCCGTGATGTTGAACGACGTCAGGAACGCGCTGAACTGGTCTATCGCGGGCGGCGTCACCGGGTAGATAATCCGCCAGTTCCGCACGGCGCCGGGAGCAAAGATGCCGTTCAGAATCGCCTGTTGCCCCGTATCGTTCGGCAGGAAGTTCACCGAAAACGAGGCATCGCCGCTGATGAGCGTGGGCACATACTCGCGTCTCCGACCCGGCGAGCCGTGATGCGTCGCCTCGACCTCGTCCATCGACTGATTGATCGAGATGTCGCCCATGACCTCGGCGACCGACGTGAATACTTCGTCGCCCTGCGTCACCGCCACGGCCGCGTCGTCGGCCACGGCCGCTGCCAGGCCCTCGGTGAGCGTGAAGCTCCCACTCTCGATCGCGGTGGCCACAACATAGACGGTGGTGTCGCTGCCGAACGTCACCGTCGCGCCGGCCGGGATCGTGCCCGTCCCGGTGTCGACGACGATGGTCGTGGCGCTCTCGGCGAGCGCGCCGTTGACCAGGTAGCCGCTGGCCGTGGGGACCGGTTGGGGGGTCCCATACGCCAGGATGGTCCCGAAGCCAATCTGTGCTTGCGTTTCTGGCATGTGCTGTTCCTTTCTTGGACGTTTACGTCACGTCTTCTTCGTACCAAATCAGGTGGTCCTGCGAGCGCCGCCAGAGCCGCGCCTCGGTGTCCGGGTCATACGTGGCGCGCTCGCTGTCGAGCCGCACCTGCTGCACGCTGACCGTGCCCCACTGGCCGACAAACCCGTCGAGCGCCCGCCGCAGCGCGTCGGCCAGGCCCGCGGTGAGCGCGTCGCCTCGGGCGATCGGGGTGTCGCGCGCCCAGGCGTCGAGCTGCAGGCGCGTCTCGACCAGCCCGTTCGGACCGGTATGCGACCACACGCGCCGCCCGTCGCCGATCCGCTGATACGTCACCAGCAGCCTCGTTATTCCTGCTACGTCCTAACAGTTCCAATAAAGTCCATTAACTAATTGAGTTATATATATGTTGATGGCGTAGCTTCATCCATAAGAATCCGATACAATGTCACGTATTCCAGAAATATATAAGGGGAATAGATAGGGGTGTATAATCTGGTGACCACACGCAGTGACCGTCCCCATCCAGGCCGCAAACACGGGCGGCATCCCGACAAGGCGCTCAGCGCCGCCTTTGTCCGCACGGCGACGAAGCCTGGCCGGTACTGCGATGGGCAGGGCCTCTACCTGCTCGTGCTCCCGAGCGGCGCACGGTGTTGGGTGCAACGCCTCGTGATCCACGGCCGTCGCCGGGAACTCGGCCTCGGCGGCTTCCCGCTTGTGTCGCTCGCCGAGGCACGTGAGGCGGCATTCGCCAACCGCAAGCTGGCCCGGTCGGGCGGAGACCCGTTGGTGGACAGGCGGCGACGCCAGGCGATGCCGACCTTTGAAGAAGCCGCGCTCCGCGTGTGGGAACAGCAGCGCACAGACTGGCGCAATCCCAAGACGGCGAGGGACTGGCTGAGAAGCTTGCGTGCCCATGTGTTCCCGCGCATCGGTGTGTTGGCGGTCGGTGATGTAACGACGCGCGACGTGCTCGCCGTCCTCACGCCGATCTGGCGTGCAAAGCCCAAGACCGCGCAGCTTGTGCGTCAGCGGATCGGCGCGGTGATGAAGTGGGCGGTGGCGATGGAGTACCGACCCGACAACCCGGCCGGCGATGTGTTAGGCCAGGCGCTCGGCCGACAACGAATCGTCGTCCACCACATGCGGGCACTGCCTCACGGTGAGGTGGCGGCGGCGATCCAGACCGTGCGAGTGTCAGGGGCGAGGCAGCCCCTGAAGCTTGTCTTCGAGTTCCTGGTGTTGACGGTGGCCCGATCCGGAGAAGTGCGTCTGGCGACGTGGGACGAAATTGATAGCGATGCAGGCGTGTGGACCATTCCCGGCATCCGCATGAAGGCGCAGCGCGAGCATCGGGTGCCGCTGTCCGAATCGGCGGTGGCGATTCTGAACGACGCGCAGGCGTTTCGTAACGCCACCGGGTTGGTGTTCCCGAACCTGCTCGATAGGCCGTATACGAGTTTTGCGCTCGCGAAAATGATCAGGAGGCTCGGGATTTCAGCGGTGCCGCATGGGTTCCGAAGCTCGTTCCGGGACTGGGCGGCTGAACAGACTAACGCCCGACACGACGTGATTGAAGCCACACTCGCCCATGTCGTGCGCGACTCGACGGTGGCGGCCTACGCGCGATCCGATCTGTTCGAGCGCCGCCGCCGGCTCATGGACCAGTGGGCGGTTTACCTCAGTGGGGAGCACAAGCAGGTGATCCCGCTCAGCCGGTGACGCCGCTTTGGACGTTCACCAAACGTTGCACCTTACGCGCGCTATGGAAGCAGGAGGATGAGGCAGGCTAGCCCGCGTCTCGCTTTCAAACAACCCTATGTTACGCTAGCCTGGCGTCTTGGCCAATCGATTCTTAAAGGTGCCCGTGGCCTCGAAATCGAGAATCATGAGTCTGCCCGAACACGTTTCAGTCGAGGAGGTCATGTCCGGTGGTGAACCGTCGCTCGATCTCAAGCGATTGGCCAAGTCCGCCGCGTGGGCCAACGGCGCTGCGCCGGAGAAGACAACACACCGAATCCATCTGGGTGATGCTCGGGGGATGCCGGACATTTCCGGTCCGATCCATCTGGTGGTCACGTCTCCTCCCTACTTCAACCTGATTGACTACGAGGGTGCGGAGAAGGTTGCTGGCCAGCTTGGCAGCCTGGATACCTACGAATTGTTTTTGGACGAACTCGACCGTGTGTGGCAGCGATGCTACGACCTTCTGACGCCCGGCGGTCGCTTATGCGTGGTTGTGGGAAGCGTCTGCGTTTCCCGACGCGAAGCCGGTCGACATTACGTTCTTCCGCTCCCCGCCGACATCTCGGTGCGTGCGCGACAGATCGGGTTCGACTATCTCACTCCGATCCACTGGTACAAGATCGCCAACATGGCAACTGAGGTAGGCGGCGCGGCTCGCTTCTTGGGCAAACCGTATGAGCCAAACGCCATTTTAAAAAATGACGTTGAGACGATTCTGCTTCTACGCAAGCCTGGGGGCTATCGCAAGCCCACCCCAGTTCAGCGCGCACTCAGCCTTATCGAGCCCGAGGACCATCAGCGATGGTTTCGATCCGCGTGGGCAGATGTTCGGGGTGAAAGCAGGAAGCGCGGCCATCCGGCACCCTTTCCAGTGGAACTGGCATCGCGCCTTATTCAGATGTTCAGCTTTGTGGATGATGTTGTCTTAGATCCGTTCTGGGGAACGGGCACGACGACGGCCGCTGCAATTCTGGCGACCCGCTCTAGCGTCGGTTATGAGATCGACCGACGATTCCTGAAAATGGGCCAAGAGCGTCTAGGTCAACTGGATGTCGTTGCCGACGTGCCGTGTCAGATCGAATTCGTCGAGTAGGACACGGGATGGATGGACCAGCGGAATTCGTTCGCCATCTCGCTGACAACAACTATCACCCCCGATCTGACGCCCACAGTAACGCCGTGTGTCTGGCCATCCTGGCCGACGTTCTCAGCCATTGCTTGCCGTTTGCAGACCGAGCCCGTACTGGGAAGATCGTTGCCAAGTTGAATCACACGGTCAAGGTCAACTACCAAGATTGGAACATCGACCTTGCCGTTGGTCCGCCACCGGGCTCGCCGACGCCGCCAGCGACCACTCCGATTGCGATGGGCACTCCCGCGACCGTGGAGATAGCTCTAGAGGCGAAGAGCGTGATGACCGAGCATGGGAAGGCTCGACGCAATCGTCTTCGCGATTTGCAGGCGTTCCACAACTACGCCCACGTCTACAATCAAAAGACGATCGCTGTGGGTACGGTGGCCGTGAACGTATCAGAGATCTTCTGGTCTCCCCTTCGCTCACAGGATGACATCACTTATCACCACAATATCGCCACGCTCGGACCAAAAACCGTCGAGCTGTTCCGTGGGCTACCGCTTCGTCACACGCCAGCGGATGGACCAGGATTCGAAGCGGCCTCAGTTCTAGTGGTGAAACACGACAATTTGTCTAAGAACCGCACTCCGCCGTTGGGAGCACCTACACCGCAACCGCCCACGCTAGTATCCGTGTCTCCAGCGCCGCAGGTGGGAGATCCCTTGCATTATGCGACGATGGTGCAGCGGATATGTGCCGCGTACCGGGAACGCTGGGCTTCTGACTAAGACATTACCCGCCTCAACAACAGGGGTTAGGGGGACGACCGGTCGGCCCCGGCGCGTGGTCGCGCCGCGATCCAGTCGAGCACCTCTTGTTCCAGCCAGGCTACGCCACGCGCCCCGGTCTTGAGCGGCTTCGGGAACCGACCGTCATGAATGGCCTGATAGATCGTCGAGCGGGACAACGCGGTGATCCGCGTGACTTCGTGGAGCTTAATGAGTGTCGTCGTCATCGGTCTTGTTCCTGTCGATTATGAATCACGGCATCGCAGAATGTGGGCAGGGGTTCCTGCTCCCTTAGTCAATCACCAGCAGCCCGGCCAGCGTCGCCGCTTGGTCCACGGACATCCCCCCGCCGACCAGCGACTGAAACGCCCGCGCACGGCCCGACAGATCGGACGCGAACAGCTTGTCGAACGTGAGCGTGAGTGTCGGGGCGTCGAGCTTCGCGCCGAGTTCCGCAGCGACGCACGCAGCGAGCGGCTGGACGGTGCCATACAGGAACCGCCGCCAGGCTTCGCGCTGCCCGGTCCCGTCGCCCGGCGTGACGAGTTCGACCGGGACCCCGCAGGCCGACAACACGGCGAGTGCCGCGTCGGAGCGCAAGGTCGCCAACGACGCGGGCGGATTCGCCCCGATGCGTTTCGGCTCGTAGTCGCTACGTGGGGCCATCTGTCGCCCGTCGCCCCACGCCACCGCTGTCGTTTCGACCAACGCCGTCTTGCCCCGGAGCGACCCAATGTCGCGCCGCAGCTCCGACACGGTATCGTCCTGCCCGTCAGTCGGTACCGGGAGCAGATGCCCGCGCGTGCCGCTCGCTTCGTCGCCGAGCGCGGCTTCGAGTTCAGCGCTCAGGCGGCCCGAGAGTCGCGCCCGCTCAAGGGGACCAACGCCGTGCCACGGCCGCGCGGAGTCCACGCTGTAGCGGCAGTGAATCACACTGTCGGTTGAACGCGAGACGGTGAGTGATCCCGACGGCCCGGCCAGATCACAGCGGTACCGCCACGAGGCGGGATCGGCCGCGCCGGTCACGTCCCATGACCTGGCCGGGGAGAGAGACACCCGGCCCTCGCGTACGTCGATGACGTACACGATCTCGCCGTGCACGATCAACGCCCGGCCGATCTGCGCGAGTACGTCTGGCGTCACGGCTCGGGTGGCTGAGGTCATCGGCGACACGTCCGCTGAGGCGAACGTGCGACTGAGTGCGCCAGCGGCCGCTTCCACCGCCGCCGTCGCGGTGGGGTCCGCGTGGGTGCCCGTGGCGCGGGCCAGGATCGCCGCCACGACCCCATCGGTGTAGGACGCCTGCCGCCGTTCGGTGCGAGAGAAGGGCCACATGACTACTGGGTGATCTCCGTCGTATGCAATTGCAGCCAGCGGTGCGCGCCGCGTTCGTCAATGACCGCGTGAATGTTCCACAACCGCCCGTCCCACGCGATCCGATCGAGCACCGTGATCCCCGGCCGGTAGCGGAGCCGGAACACGATCCGCTGCTGCGCGGTAATCTGCGGGGCGTCAAAGAACTCCCGGCCCGACTGCGCCCCAATGGCCGCGAACGTCTCGGCTTCGGTCGTCCACGTCGTGCGCGGCCGACCCAACGCGTCCGGCGTCGTCGGGGTCAGGCGCTGGATCTCGATTACGCGCTCACGCATCGCAGGCTCCCGCCCGAGGCACGCGCCACGGTTTCAGCAGACTGGCCGCGCCCGACTTCAGCACCGCGCCCGCGCTATTGATGGCCGGCCGACCGCCCAGTTCCCCGGCATCGAACGCGCCGGCGTCGAACACCCAGCCCATGAGCCGCAGGATCGCTTCGTCCTTGACGTCATCCGGCGCGTCGGGCGCGTAGGTGTCCACCATCAAGGTGGCGACGCGCAAGAGCCGTGGGAGCGTGGCTTCGTACACCGAGCCGGTGTAGTCCGTCTCGGCCGTTACCAGACGCAGACCGACGGCGGCCGCGGCCGCCGTTAGAGCCATACCCGCCTCCGTTGCAGGTGGTTCCTGGTCATCACCTGCCTGGCCGCCGCCGCGCGTTCGGCAATCGCCGCGAGCGAGTCGCCGTACGCGGGGCGATCCACCACGGCCAGCCCCCGCAACGAGGCACGCTCCACGATCCGGACGCCGCCCTCGAAGCGTTCCGCGTCGACGCGAAATTCGAGCGAGAATCCCCGCAACACCCCCCGGCGCAACAGGGCGGCCGCATCCTCACCGTCTCGTGTCGCCGGCAAGTCGAGCCCCGCCCTGAGCGCCGTCGCCTCGTCAGTGAACGTCAACCCGCCCCCGCCGGTCCGGGCGAGTGGCCGGTCGCGTTGATGGTGCAGGTTGGCGATCACGTCGAGCGCCGCCACGTCGCCGAACGCACCGGCCTCGAACCGTTCCCGAAAGCCCGGCAACGTCGCTTCGTCGCCGTAACGAATGGCGATCCCGTCGACACGGCCGGGGCCGGTGGCACTCGCGCGCCACTCGACCACGCTAAAGCGATACTCGTCGAGCATTACGCCACCTTGAACGCGCGCCGCACGTAGGCGTCCGTCCGCAGGATGCTGAAGGCCCACAGCATGACGGCCGTGAGAGCGATTTGGCCTTTCCCCGCATGCGTAAACCGATCGTGGATGAGTTCGAGTCCTTGCCATACCGGCGCGACGGCCGAGCCCGCGCCCCGGGCCGCCCGGTAGACGATCGCCGCTTGGATGTTGGCCCCCGGTGCCACTCGCCGGCGGGGCCGGAATGAGCGCGGAGGTGATGAAGCCGCCGCTGCGCGCGATCCGTAGTCGGAGAGCGCCACGTCACCCGACGTGTTCATGAGCGTGCCGGCGAGGGCGTACGTCGCGGCCCCGACGAGCGTCTTCACACCCGTCAGGTTGCGCGCATAGCGGCCATCCACCGCCCGACTCGCCGCGCCGACGAAGTCCGCGAAGGTGGCCACCGCCGTCGGGGCCGTCGGGGCCGTGAGCGCGCTCAGAAACCCGCTGACGTGCGGGGCCGTGCCGTTCCCATTCAGGATTTGATCGTCCACCTTCTCCCCGAGCGCCCCGCTCAGATCCCGTCTCAGCGCCTCTTCCATGCCGCGCAGCCGCGCTGTGTCTTCGATTGAAAACAGATACCGCGCGGTGAGCCGACGTGGTTCGAGCACCGTCGCCGAGATCGTCGCCGCCTCGGCATCCTTCGCTGCGCCCTTGCTCTTCATCTCAGGCGACACGCCGGCCGAGAGCACTGGGTAATTGACTTCGCCGATCCCGACCTGCGGCAGGCTGACGCCGAGATAGCTGGCCGCCGTGTCCGCAAACACCTGGCCGAGAATGCTCGCTTGCGAGGCCCCCACGTCCGTCGGGGCCGTCGTCGCGGTGTCCGCCCGCTGTTCGTCGTGCCGGGGCAGCAGCGCCTCCCACGGCACGAGTCCCTCGCGGGCGTGTTCGCCAAAGATGGCCGCGCGCAGCTCGTGCTCGGCCCCCGTGACGGCGCGGCCCGTCGCCGCCTCGTGCAAGTAGGCCCGCAGTTCGGCCCGTTCGACGAGGGCGCGCCGCTCGGTGTCCTCGCCATCCTCGGCGCGCGGCTCCGGCGCGTCGGCCTCGGCAATGGTGGCCGCCCGCCACTGGGTTTCCTTCGCGCGGTACTCGGTCGTCAAGGCGTCCATCTCGCCGCGCTGCGCATCCGTTGGCGTGTCGAGTCCCGACAGGTCATTCAACGTCTGCCGGATCTCGCTCAACCGCAGTTGTAACTTCTGTCCATTCGTCATGTCTCTGCTCCTTCCATCAATGCGGTCACCAACCGATCCCATGATGGCGTTCGGCGTGGCGGATGATGCGCCCCGTGGTGACACCGCCGACAGCGCACCTCCAGATTCCCCACGTCGAAGGCCGAACCACCCAACGCGAGCGACCGACGATGATGCACTTCCAACCGACCCACACCGCCGCAGGTCTGGCACCGATACCCCGAGCGCACCAGCGCGACGGATCGCACATGCGCCCAGCGCCGATCTCGATACACCGTCCGTCCCCGTCGCCCTGCCATTACGCGACGCCCAGATACACGCCGCGCGAGGGTCTCGGGCGTTCGTGTCGGACGCCGGCGCTGACGGCGAGAATCGCCGCTGCCGCGGCGTCATCCTTCGCGCGGAACCGTCGCCCGCCTTCGGTGGCCTTCGCCAACTTCTCGTTGCCAGCCGGATCGGCAATCACCGTCGCTTCGCGCATGGCCGCCCGCAAGAGCAGCGACACGATAGGTGTGACGCGGCCGGTTAAGCACGCCGTCCGAAACGCCCGGACATCTTCCGCCCCATCCTTGAAACCTTGGCCCCGCAAGAGAAAGGCGCAGCGGGGAATCCCGGCCGCGTCCAGCGCATCCCGCAACTCGCCGTCTCTCCAGCGATCCGCCACAATCGCCGTCGGCGTGTCGAACCGATCCCGCGCGACGCGCAGGAAGGCGTCGAGCGGTACGACGTGCCCGCCGAGCGTGACGAGTTCGCCACGCACCGCCATGTCCGCGTACAGATCCCCCACGCCATCCCGCAGTCCTCGGTCGGCTAACGACGGGTCACTCGGAAACGCGGCGACGGTCTCCACGCGGCCGGTGTCGGGCCAGAACGCGGCGCACGCGGTCATGGCCGCCGTCGCCCCTGCGTCGATGCCCCAGATGCACGGTCCCATCCGCGCCGCGTCGTCACCCTCGATCCGCTCCCAGGTTCCGGCCGACAGCAGCGCCGCCCGTTCGGTGTCCGAGGTGCCCAAGTTCAACCGAAGCGCCTGAAACGCCGGGAGCAGCGCCGAGTCCCGCGTCGCCCGTGTGGCTTCCGTCCGAATCGCCGCTTCAAGATCCGGCATCAGCGGCAAGGACGGATTCGCTCGCCGCCATGTCTGTTTCCTGAACGGCGGATCGTCGCGTCTGGCCGCGTGACACTGGCGGTAGATGCCCGGTCCGCCCCGGAGCAGCACAGAGAACCAATGCCCTTCGTCGGCCGGGCGGGTCCCGAGCGCGATGAACCGGCTCTGCGGGATCTTCCCGAGCGCCGTGTCGAGCGCGGCCCGCATCCGCTCCGAGATGTTTACCGGCCACTGCGCCGGTTCGTCCGCGAGCACCAGCAACGGAGCCAGGCCATGCGCCCGCCTCGGGTCCGATCCGATGCACCGGACGCGCGTCCCGGTGTGCCGATCCTCGATGACCGCCCGGTTCGCCGAATCCTGAATCCGCCACCGGGACGGCTCGGTCTCGATCCACGGCTGCAGGAACGCCAGGGTGTGCTCGTAGATGATCCGCGCCTGCGTGAAGCTCGACGCCACGCACACCACGTCGGCGCGCGCCCGCGCCAATGGTCCCGCAATGGCCGCCGTCACAATCGCCGCCGTAAACGCCGACTTGCCGTTGCCCCGGCCCATCGACACGGCCGCGCTCGAGACGCCGTCCGCGAACGCGCCCCGGAGGAATCGCCGCTGCCACGGGAGCACGACGAACGGCTGCCCGGCGAACCGCCCCTGCGTCACCGTCAAGGCGCCGATCCAGTCGAGCAGCTTCCGTGTGTGTTGCATCGCAACTCCCCCCGCCGGTCCCTTACGCGACACGGGCAATCCGCTCAGGGGTCCCCTGAACCCCGCCACGAATGAGGTAGGAATGCGGGGAGTGGGCTACTATGTTGTGTAGGAAATCCTTTATTCCCAGTCGCTTACATGACAAGAATGAGCGATACGTCAATGCCGGCCAGCGGTCGACTCCCTGCTCGAGCTGGATCGCCCAGAGCCGTCGGATCACCAGCGGATCGGCATCGGCCAGCTGGGTGCGCACGGCGGCGAGCGCCGAGCCCACCGGCGCCGTCGCCTGCGCGAGGTGCGCATACAGCCCGTCTTCCAGCGTCACGCGCCCTCCAGTCCCGCCGCGTCCCGCGCCCGGAGCGCCGCCTGCATCGCCTGGCTCGCCTCAGAGCCGAACCCAGCGGCGCGGAGTGCGTGGGCTGCCGTGTCGAGCGCGTCGCCCGCCGCGCGCAGTTCCGCGACATAGCCACTCAGCGCCATGTGCGCCCCGGCCGCCAGCATCGACTCCACGCCGCCGTTCGCCTCCCGGTGGTGCCGTCGTCTCGACATCACCCGTCCAGGAGCATGGAGGCCGTGAGGCGGACGGCCAGCTGTTGAATCACGCTCAGCGGCGCGTCCAGGCCCCGGTCCTTGAGCCGCGTCTGCACCTGCTGCCACACGCGGGTGTTGCGCGCGGCGTCCAGGAACTCATGGCCCTGCCAGGTCAGCGTCTTCGGCTGCCACACGAACCCGCTGTGACTGGTCAGGTCCATCGCATCGAGATAGCCCGCCTCATGGAGCAAGCGGACGTGGTAGGCGATCTGGTCCGGTGCATACCCCGGCGCCCGCATCTCGATAGGCTGCATGGGACTCGGGTTACGCTCGGTTTCCAGCAGAATCGTGCGGATCAGGTCCAGGTGTCGTTCCATCAGTGCCTCCGTGCCCGCTTCGCCGCCCGTGCCAGAAATGCCCACAGTGCACCGCCGAAGTCCGCGAGCGCCTGATCCCGGCCGCCATCCCACGCCGGCCGCAGAAACGGCCGCGCGGGGTAGGGCTGGCCATTCCGCTGCGTAAAGCCGAACTCGTAGAGATGCGCCAGCGTCCGGTGCGGGCCCGTGAACACCACGCCGAGACTCACCGCGTCCGCCGATCCGCCCTGACGCCGCGTGAGCCGCCGCACCTCCACGCCCTTCGCCAGTGCCTCGGTATCCCGCGGCACGCGCTGACGTGTCGCCTCGGCAATCGGCTGTAAGGCCCGTTTCGCCGAGCGCGTCAGTGCGCTCTTCACCCGCCGCAGCGAGCCCAGCTCGCGCAGCGCCGCTTCCAGTTCGCGCCCGCCGCTGAAGGTCACCTGCATCGTTATCCCTACACCGCCGCCGACGTGTGCAGTTCCACCCAGCGGTGATCCCCGCCCTCATCGACCACGGCGTGAATGTCATAGGGGCGTTCGTTCCACCGCACCCGGTGGGTGACCTTGATCCCCGCCACGTAGCGGAACCGGAACACGGCCGGTTGCCGGCCCTGTACCTGGTTGGCGTTCGTGAAAAACTCCTGGCCGCGGGGCTGCGTCACGCGCGCCCAGGGTGTCGCGTACGTCGTCCACGTTGGTACCTGCGGCCGGCCGATCTCGTCCAGCGTTGGCGGGTCCTCGCGCTGCAACTCGATCTGGCGATTCCCCTCAGGCATCTACGACGTGCTCCACCGCTGCGACCGCTCTTCGAGTACCGCGACCTGCGTCTTGATCTCGCTGAGGTCCTTACCCATCGATTTCACGGCGGCCAGCAGCTCCGCGTCGGCCGCGCTGTGGCGCTCGAAGCGCCGCTCCAACTCCCGGATGATGCGCTCCATCCGCTGCTCGATCTCGCGCGTCTTGGATTCGAAGTCTTTGCGCTGCTCACGGACCTGGCTCTCTATGTCCTTGCGCCAGGTGAGCGTCGAGACCACCGAGGGCCGGATGAACCGCGCATAGAAGCCGACGACGGCCGTCAGCAGCCCGACTCCGAACGCCACGTCCGTCAACGTCAGCTCAGCCACGGTCGTACCGCCTCCAGCGGTCGATCAAGGCGTCGTAGGCGTTGCGCATCGAGCCCGCGCGGCGCTCGTCGCCGTTGTAGTGCTCGCGCACCCGCAGGATCACGGCCTGCCGCAACCCGTGGAGCGGCGACGAGACGGCTGCCGCGTAGGCGGCGTAGGCTGCGGCGTAGGCGCTCTGAGCCGTCTCTACCGCGTCGGCCGCGGGGGGGGCGCCCGGCCAGTCCACCCACGCGGGAAACGGCACGCCGCGGGTGACGTCGAGCCAGAGCCTCGACCCCGCCAACACCGGCACCCAGCCGCCCACGGGCGGATACAGCCGGTTGCGGCGCGTGGCGGGCCAGTCCGACCACAGCCGTCCGAGGACCGTGTCCGCAATCGTGCCGTCAGGCTCGTCACGGAGCGCAGCCCCCGGCGTCCAATAGCGCACCTTCGTGACCGCGCGGACGACCGTGGCGGTGAAGGCCACCGGGTGATCGTGGTACGGGACCGCTGCCTCGATCGTCTCGTCCTGCTCGACCAGCGGCGCGCTGGCGTCGAGACTCACGTCCGAGACCGCCGCGCCGATCTGCCCGATCAGCCGGGCGTCGTCGTCGGGGTTGGTCTCTCCCTCGATCCGCAGCTCGCGCCGCATGGCCAGGAGCGGCACGACCTCGAGCGCCGTCGTCGCCATGGGCCGGGCCTACGGCATCGAGATCGTGGCGAAGGCTTGCGGCCGCTTGACGACCAGCGCCAGGCGGATGCTGGCCTTGATCCGCATGATCTCCTTCGCCCAGTCGTCGTTGATGTAGCCCCACTCGGTTTCCAGCTCGCGTCGCAGGCGCAGCTGAATCCACATGGGCGAGAAGTCCCCGATGAGCCCGTTCACATGACCCGACGTCGTCGTGCCGACCAGATGATCGGAGAGCACCACCGGGAGCCCCCAGACGCGCTCCGTAAAGTCGTTCTGCGGCGAGCCGTAGTAGTAGCCGCCCGCGCTCGACTCGGCGAGCACGATGTCATCCCACACGCTCGGGTTGAGCACGTAGTGCGTCGCCATCGACCGACCGGTAAACCGGATCAGCGTCTTCGCCTTCCGCAGGACGTTGAGCGGTTTCGAGCGCACCACGTTGGTTCCCGTGCCCGTCGTCGTCCAGTCGATGTCCTGAATCCCCGTCACCTGGAGCAGGCCACGGAGGTTCGGTGCCGTCCCGTCGCCCTTCAACGTCGCGAGGTCGACCGCCTGGCGCACCATGAAGGGCAGCGTGTCGTTCAGATAGCTTTCGACTTGCGGCTCGTCCTCCATCTCCTCGCGGGTGACCGGGATGTGGGTGGCGATCTTGCGGACCGCGGTTTCTTTCTGCGTCAGCGCGAGCGTCGACTCCGGCGCCGCCGCCCCCTCGGCCACCCCGGCCGCGGCGTTCGTGTAGGTCGTCTCTTCCATGTAGCGCACGAGTTCCTGGGTGGTGGAGCTCCGCGGCAGGATGTCGACGAACTGGATCGGATGCCGGCGCGAGGGCACGTAGCCCGGATCGCGTACCGACTCCGGCGCCCAGCCCGCGTCGGTCTTGAACAGCGTCGCCAGGATCGCGTCGTCCCGCACCGAGAGGGTGCTCTTGAGCGGGAGGCTCGCCATCTGACTCGCGAACGCCGCCGAGCCGAGCGGGGGGAGATCGCCGTGTGCCTTGAAGTCCGCGCGAATCAGATCCGCGAGCCGCACCCGCGGCGCCGGTCGGACGAGCTGCACCGCCTCCGGGCCGGCCGTGCCGACGCCGCCGCCGCGATTGCCGGCCCGGATGTCCTGGGCCACGCGATCCAGCTCGGTCCGCTCCGTGAGCGCGTCTTCGAGCCCCGAGAGCTCCGAGTGGACGCCAATCAGCGCCTCGCACGTCTCGGCCAGGCTCTTCCCGTCGCCGACGGCGGTGACCTTGGCGAGATCGAGATCGTCGCCGGCCTGCTCGAACGCGGTTTTCATCGCGCGCTCGACCTCGTCCCGCTTCGTCGTGATCGCCGCGGCGGGCTTGCCACGCCACGCGGTAAAGGTGTCCTTCCGCTTCGTCTCGTCCACCGAGGCGAAGGGTTTCATGGGCTGAGTCATGCTGCTGCCTCCTGTTGGGCCTTGAGCCGCCAACTGGCCAACACGCGCCGAGCCACGGCCCGCGCGTGTACATCCTGGGCGGTCGCTGCCGCCGCCGTGTCCTCCATCACCGCCGTGGCGAACCCGCCGTCGACGGCCTCCTCCGGCGCGAACCACGTCTCATCTTTGAGCCACGCCGTCACCTGCTGGCGTGAGGCGCCCGTGCGCTCCACCAGCACATCCCGATACGTCTTTTCCGCCGAGCGAAGTCCGGCGACAACCTTCGTCACGGTGTCCTCAATGTCGTCCGCGGGGCCTGCCAGCAGGAGCAGTGACCACGGGTTATGCACCATCAGTTCCGTGCCCGTGGTCATCGTGCGGGTCTCGGCCGCGAGGAAGGGCAAGACGGCCGCCGAGGCCACCACGCCGCGGGCCTCCGCCGTGACCGTCACGCCGCTCCGCGCCCGCGCGCGCAAGTCGTTGTAGAGTGCTAAGCCGTCGGAGAGAAAGCCGCCCGGTGATTCGATGAGCAGGTGAATGGACTGGGGATCGGCCTCGTCCAAGTCGCTGATGAGCGCCCGGACGTCGAACCCAAACCAGTCATCGAGCGGCCCCTGGACACGCACCGTCAGGGCGCGCACGTCGTCACCGTCGGTGGTGAGCGCTGTGATCGGGGGGGCCTCGGACGCCTCGGGATCGAGGCAGCGCAGCGACACGCCCGCGCGGGCCTGAATCGCGCGATAGGCGGCGGCGCGCGCCTCCACGAGGGCGCGAAGATCCATACCGCCAGCATGGACAATCGCAACCGCGTCGACAAGGGCAGATTGCCCTAGGGCAATTTGTCCGCTGGTTCACAGCGCCCCTCTGTTCGCCGCGCTGGGTGGTAGGAAAAGGGTGCCCGGCTCGCGTTCGGTTGCTCCTGGGGCCTGGAGTTACTCGACGAGACGCTGTAGAAGGACTTGATCACCGCTCAAAAGTTTGGAATCTTTATCATGGGGCTTGGCCGCGCCCGTGGTTCTGTGGGTGCCGATTAGCGGCAAGGTGCGGCGGCCTTGGAGACAACCTAAATGTCATTTGACCAATGGATTCAAATCGCCATGGCCACAGGTAGTTGGGCGGCCGCTCTCGGAACCATTCTTGCTGCGGGTGTAGCCCTCTGGCTGGCGACACGTTCCGAAAAAGTACTGCTAAAGGCACGTGTGTGCTTTGACCGCCGCATAGGCGATAGCCCACCAGCAGGAGGGTGAGCTAATCTTAGTTGAAAATTGAAACGGCTCCAGACCCTGTGGTGTGATGACGTTGCAAAAGACGGACATCACCCCACGAGAGAGAGGAGCCACGATGAGTGTCCTACGTGCTGTCAGGAAGCGCAAGAAAGTTCGCAAGCTGGGCTCGGTCAACATCATTCACCGCGAGGCCTACGCGGATCTGGAGCTGGACGCGAAGGTGGAGCTGATCCGCTCGCTGGTTCCCCTGGGCCTGATGCATGTGCAGGAGTTGCTCGACCAGGAGGTGACGGCGCTGGCGAGCGAGCGCTACGTCCGGAAGGACGCGTCGGTCGGTGGACGCCGTCACGGCAGTAACCCTGGGACGGTGGGTCTCGCGGGGCAGCGCGTGCCGATTCGCGTGCCCCGGATTCGTCGCCTCGCAGGGAGCGAGATTCCGCTGCGGTCGTATGCGGCGTTGCATGACGACCGCGAGGTGGACGACGCGCTGCTGCGACGGGTGCTCTACGGGATCTCGTGCCGCAACTACGCGGCGGCCGCGGCGGCGATTCCCGGGGCGATCGGGCTGTCGAGTTCGACGGTGTCCCGGGGGTTCATCCAGGCCAGCGCGGCGCAGCTACGGGCGTTCCAGGAGCGGGACCTATCCGATGAGGACGTGGTGGCCGTGTTCCTGGACGGCAAGACGTTCGCTGACGCGACGATGGTCATCGCGCTAGCAGCCCGTGGTGAAAGTCCCTATTAGGGATCGACACGATCGATCCCGCGTACTACACTGTCGCGCATGGCGATGGGCAAACGACGACGCCGGGCGCGGCAAGCATCGATGTGGGTTCCCACCAGCGACCTGCCTCGCAGTGCGGCGCATCCGTTCTATCAGCGATTGAATCGGATCCTCGATGACACGGGCTTCGACGCGTTCGTCGAGGCGCAATGCGCGCCGTTCTACGCGGACGGCGTCGGTCGTCCGAGTCTGGCGCCGGGGCGGTACTTCCGGCTGCTGATGCTCGGCTACTTCGAAGGGCTGGACTCGGAGCGGGCGATCGCGTGGCGGGCGGCCGATTCGCTGAGCATCCGGCAGTTTCTGGACCTCGAGCTGCACGAGGCGCCGCCGGATCACTCGACGCTGTCGCGCACCCGGCGCCTGATCGACGTCGAGACCCATCAAGCGGTGTTCACGTGGGTGCTGCAGCAACTGGCCGACGCCCAGCTCGTGACCGGGCGGACCCTCGGCATCGATGCCACGACGTTGGAAGCGAACGCCGCATTGCGGAGTATCGTGCGCCGGGACACGGGCGAAGGCTACGAGGCGTTTCTGACCGGGCTGGCCGAGGCGTCCGGCATCGTCACGCCGACCCGCGCTGAGCTGGCCCGGTTCGACCGGAAACGGAAGAAGAAAGGCTCCAACGACGACTGGACGCATCCGCAGGATCCGGACGCGAAGATCACGAAGCTGAAGGACGGGCGCACGCACTTGGCGCACACCGCGGAGCATGCGGTGGACCTGGAGACGGGGGCCATCGTCGGCGTCACCGTGCAGGATGCCGACGACGGCGATACGACGACGATGGTCGAGACCCTGATCACGGCGGCCGACCACGTCGAAGCCGTCCTGCCGGCCGGCGCCGGTATCGCCGAGGTCGTCGGGGACAAGGGGTATCACAGTAACGAGACGATGGTGGCGTTCGCCGCGCTCGGCGTGCGCAGTTATGTTTCGGAGCCGGACCGCGGGCGACGCAACTGGACAGGCAAGGCGGCGGCGCGCGACGCCGTGTACGCGAACCGTCGGCGCATTCGGGGCACGCGTGGGCAACGGCTGCTGCGACGGCGGGGCGAGTTGCTCGAACGCCCCAACGCGCATCTCTACGAGACCGGGCGGCTGCGCCGGGTGCATCTGCGTGGGCATCCCAACATCCTCAAGCGCGTGCTTGTGCACGTCTGCGGGTTCAATCTTGGGCTCCTCATGCGGCAGCTGACGGGCGTCGGCACGCCGCGGAGCCTCCAAGGCCGCGCGGTCGCCGTCTTCGAGGCCTTGATCGCTGATCTTGGCCGCCTCTGGACCCTCGTATCGCCCGCGTGGGCGCGAGATGCGCAAGATCTGCCGCACTCGTCGTTTCTCGACCTTATGACACGGTGTCACGAACACATGCCCCTCGACCTACGAAAGGGCGTTTTCACCACGGGCTGCTAGGCATCACGCTGTCTGGGGAGAAACGCTTCCTGGGCTTCGTCGAAACGGACACGGAGAACGCGACGGTGCTCACACCGTTCCTGCGGTCGTTGGTCGAGCGGGGCCTCGACCTCTCCCAGGGTGTGCTGGTCATCCTCGATGGCGGCAAGGGGCTCCGCACGGCCGTCCGGAAGGCCTTCCGGGGCCGGGCCCTGGTCCAACGGTGCCAGTGGCACAAGCGCGAGAACGTGGTGAGCTACCTGGCCAAGCACGAGCAGGCGGTGTGGCGTCAGCGTCTCCAGCGAGCGTACAACCGGCCGGACTACGACGAGGCCCTCGGTGCGCTCGAGACGCTCCACGGCGAGTTGGACGAGCGGAACCAGTCGGCGGCTGACAGCTTGGCGGAAGGCCTGGACGAAACCCTGACGTGACATCGATTGGGCGTGTACGGAGTGCTGGGCCGGTCGCTGAAGACGACGAACTGTCTGGAGTCGGTCAATGCGCTGGTCGAGGAACGCTGCGCGAAGGTAGATCACTGGCAGAGCTCGAGCCAACGCCACCGCTGGCTGGCGACCGCCCTCCTGGACATCGAACCGCGCTTACGAAGGGTGAGGGGCTACCGCCACCTTCCCACGCTTCGGGCCGCATTGAAGCGAGAACTGAAGATCGACACGACGACGTCGAAGAAGCAGGCCGCGTAAGCCATCGGGAGCCGTGGAGAGTTTCAACTAAGAATGGGCTTGACTCACCAGCAGAAACAAGATGTCTAGTGATCCGCGTGACGAATAAAGGCGCGCGGACGGTAACTATCAACAGCACGGGCTGGTACCTTGGTAAGAGCGACCTAACCTGCATCCATAACCCTCCACAATCATCACCGGATCAACTTCCGAAGAAATTAGAGTATGGCGAAACAGCCACGTTTATTCTTGAAGAATCCAGTGTTGCGGAATGGTCAGGTCAGACGCTAAGAGAACTTGCTGACTACTTAGTGAAAGAGGGGTTTTCAGACAAATCACTGAAGAAACTGCGAGCCCAAATTCACACGTCACTCGGTCATACGGAAAATGTTGTGCCAAGCGAGCAGGTGCTAGAGGAACTCAGGACGGCGATGCAGCAGGTCAGCGCCAGGTCTACGATGCACTCCTGAGCTTCTTCTCGTCCCGCTGCGCGTGCCAGAGTTCCCAGTCGGCCTGGAGCCCCATCCAGAACTCGGCGGTCGTGCCGAACAGCGTGCCGAGCCGCAGGGCCGTCCGGGCGGTGATCCCCCGCTTGCCCTTCACGAGCTCGTTCACCCGGTTGACCGGCAATTCCATTCGACGCGCGGCCTCTGCCTGGCTCATGTCGCACGGCTTCAAGAACTCCTCGAGCAACATTTCGCCTGGGTGCGGCGGTGGCGCGTTCTTCGGCAAGCCGGTGTCCGGGATCTCGCCCGGTCGTCGCGTTCGCTTCGGCATGATCGACTCCTTCAGTGATAGTCCTCGCAGCGCACCAGGTAGGCGTGGCCGTCCGTGAACTCGAAGGTGATTCGATACTGGTCGTTCACGCGGATGCTGTAGCGGCCCGCGCGGTCACCCTTCAGGGCTTCCAGTCGGTTCCCGGCCGGGATGCGCAGATCAGACAGGTGGCGAGCATTGCGGACGGCCGCGAGCTTGCGCCGGATGACCGGCCAGATCGCACGTGGAATCTGGCGGGCGGCCTTACTGTTGATGCCGTCCCAGATGCCCTGGTCGCTCCAACTGCGAATCACCAAGACAGTATACACACATACTGTTAATATGTCAATGTGTGATAGTTGAGCGCCGTCACGGAGTTCAGGTGGCTAGGCGGGGTCGCTTGTGGAACGGCGCGTGGTGGCCGGCGGGCAGACCTGCCGGAGGAGGAAGGCCATCGCCACCGCGACCGGCCCCGGAACCGGCTGGCTGCCATCCTGCCAGCGCCTGACGGTCCGGGGGTCCACGTGCAGCTGCTCGGCGAGTTGCTCCGTCGAGAGTCCAAGGGCGAGACGGGTGTCCCGAAACTCAGTCGGCGTCATGCGCTCGTGCGCTCCGTCGAGACGAGCAGCTTGACGGTGGCCGGCGGGGACCCGACCCGCTGGCGGATCTCCAGTAACGCCTCAATCAACCGGCGCTCCGGCACGGGCGGCCCGCCGTCGCGCACCCGCCACCATTCCCGGTCGCAGCCTGGACACCGGAGTGCTCCCGGCTGCCGTGGGAACGTCTCCAGGTTGGTGATCACGATCCCGTGCCCGCACGCCGTGCATTCGATCATCAGCGACGTGATGTCAGCCGCCGTGAACGTGTACAGGGTCTCCGCCGTCATTCGCGGCCTCCCTTCGCTGTCGGCCGCTCGAAGACGAGCCGCACGTGATACGCCCGGTCCGCGTCGCGTTGGACCGTTCGGAGTTCATCGCACAACCGCCGCAGGGCGGTGACGCGCCCGGTCTGCAGATACCAGTCGACGTCGCAGTTCGGACACCGCGCCGGGAAGCCCGAGGACCAGGTGCTCAGGTGAATCGTGATCGCCGTGCGGCAGCTCTTGCACGCCAGCTCGACCACCGTCACGTCTTCGAGGTCAATGCGCCGCGTTTCGTGCGTCGTCATAGCGCGTCCTCCTCGGTGGCCGTCTCCTGCGTCGGCGCGCCCTTTGGTTGCAGCAGCCGATCGCCGTCGGGCACAGGTGGCAACCGCAGCAGGCGCCGCCCCTCGTTGATCGTCATGACCCCCGCCTTGGCGACGGCCTGATCCACCGCGCGGACCTGCTCGGTCCACGAGCCCGCGCGAATGCGATCCGCCGGCATCCGCACGACCAGCCCCGCGGCAGCGTCGTCCGCTGACACGAGCTTCGTCGTCAACTGCGCCTGCACGCGCTGGACGTGCTCTTGAATCGACCACCGCTCGAAGTCCACCGAATGCCCCTCGAAGGTCGTCGCCACCTTCGCGCCCTCGTGGAAGTGCCCGAGCATCCGCGGCGGCACCCCGAACGCCCGCCCGACGTCCTCGACGCTATACTTCAGGAGCTCGATCAACTGGATGTCGGCAGCGCTCAGTCCCCCAACCGTGTCGAGCCCAAAGCCGGGCGGGAAGACCGGAATTTGGCCCTTGCGCCGAGCCGCCTCGTAGCTCTGGTTGAGGTCATCCTGAAACTGCTGGATCTGCTCCGGGTTGATCGACTTGACGTTGAGCAACTCGATGGCAATCGTGATCGCCGTGCGCAGGTTCACCCCGCTCAGCAGCGCGCGCTGGTGCTCCCCGGACAGCGCCATGACCGAGAGCGTTTGCCGCGCCGCGTAGTGGATCGGGCTCGGACTCTCCAACCCATCGAACCCTGGCCCGTGCAGCGTCAGCACATCCGGCGCGAGCGCCGTGATCTGCTCCCCGACGCCGCGCAGACCATCGAGCAGGATGAGGTCGTACTCGGCCACCGGCCCCGGCGCCCACCGGGTCACGCGACACGCGGCCGGCACGAGTTCCACCGGCCGTCGGGTGCGCGGATCGCGGCGAATCCAGGCGTAGGCGTTCCCCGACGCGAAGAGCGCCCGAAACAGCGACTCCCAGAAGAGCCACGGATCGGGCATCCGTCGCGACGGGGCCGCCAGTAGCGCCGTCACTGGATGCTCGGGCGCCGGCGTCCACTCGTCCGCGAAGGGGTCCTCGAGCCGCGCGGCCGTCCGCGGCAGCCGCGCCAGTGTCGACGCGAGCAGCCCGATCGCGCGATGCGCCGCCGGGATCGCGGCCAGGGCCGACGCCCCCAGCCCGCGGCCATACGTATAGGCCTGTGGCCCGCTGTCCGGGTCGGGCCGCGGGAGCTGAAGAATCCGCGGCCGCTCGAACGGGACGTGGTCATCGAAGATGGCCGTCATTCACACCCCCACGATCTCGACCTTGCCCCCCGCGGCGTAATAGCGGGCCAGGGGCGACTCGTCCTCGACGGGGACCGCTGCGGCATAGCCCATGGCCATTGTCAAGGCGACCATCGCATCCGATCGCGACGACTCCTTGATTTTCGACAGCTTCCGGTTTCCCGCACCGTCCTCGATCACGGCCGCGCCGAGGACCGCCCACCGCAGCATCGCGTTGCGCTCCACCGCAATCGTCCGCTCGAGGACCGCCCGCTCCAAGGCCTCCAGGGAGCTGTGCATCCAGAGCGCGGGCCGGCCCGGCTCCGCCTTCCCTGGCAGAAAGCCCTGCTTGTGCGGCACCGCCGAGAGCCCACCCCCGTCCGGCGTCGCCGACAACGTGAGGCCCGCCTGCCCCATGCGCTCCCGAAAGTGCGCGATCCCCCAGGGGTCATAGACCAGCGCGCGCACGTCGTACCGCGCCACGAGATCTTGAATCCACGCGGCGACGAATCCATAGTCCACGATGGCCCCAGGCGTGGCGGTCAGATACCCCTCGGCCGCCCACGTGCTGTACGGCACGGACTCAAGGTCCGACCGCTGCCCGATGGTGTCCTTGGGCGTCCAGGCATGCGCCCGCGCGGCGAACCGGCCCTCGGGCAGCGACCAGACCGCGACGGCGGCGGTTAAGTCCCGCGTCCGGCTCAGGTCGAGCCCGACCACACAGGGGGCCTCCGCCACCGACGCCTCGTCCAGGGCCTCGACCACAACGGGGTCCCACATGGCCGGATCGATCCACGGCGACACGGCGTCGGTCCATCGGCAGAACTGGAACCGCTCGACCTCGGAACGCTTGCTCGGCATGCCCAGGGCCTTGGCCGCTTGGTCCCGGATATACGCCAGGCCGGGAATCACGGGCAGCGACGGACTCACTTTCGGCCAACAGGCTTCGTCCGCCCACGGGTCGTCGTCCACATCGAGCGCACACACATACGCGAAGTAGCGGTCGTCGGTGACCGACCCCTCCGCGACGCGCACGGCGTACTGGTGCTCGTCCCAACAGGGAATATTCTGGCCGGACCCGGCGTTCGTGATGCAGAGGCGGAGCGGCTGCGGCCGGTCCTTCATCCCGGCGTCGTAGCGCTCCATCATCGTCGAGGTCTTGTGCTCGTGGTACTCGTCCACGATGACCAGATGCGGATTGAGCCCGCTCTTCCCCGCGCCCGTGTCAGACGTCGTGGTGCGTTCGGCGAAGGACCAGCTCTCGTGATGGACCAGCCGCGTCGGCCGTTCGCCGCCGTACTTCTGCACGCGATCCGTCAAGGCCGGCGAGAGATCCCGAATCTGCGCCGCGAGGCGAAAGGTGATCAGCGCTTGGTCCGCGTTTCGCGCCACACAGTAGGCTTCGGCAGCATGCTCGCCGTCCGCCGAGATCGCGTAGAGCAGGAGGCCCGCCGCGAGCGGGGATTTGCCAGTCCCACGCCCCGTCTCGACATAGGCCCGCCGGAACCGCCGGCGCCCGTCGGGCAGGAGCCAGCCATAGAGCGAACCGACGAGGAATTGCTGCCAGGGGAGCAGGTGGAACGGCGCCCCCGCGTGCGCCCCCTTCGGCAGCCGGAGCACCTCGGGGAAAAAGTCCAGCACGCGCTGGGCGGCCGACGCATCGAAGGTGAGATCCGAGCGCTCCAGATCGCGCCGGTGGCGCTGGCACGCCGCGCGGACCGGTGGACCGGCCAGCGTCTCGCCCGAGACGACCGAGGCGGCGTAGGCCGTGACCGGATCGCTCATGACGCGTGCTCCGCCTGCTGACCGGTGTAGGCCTCCCAGCGGGCCACGGCCATATCCACGTAGCGCGGCTCAATCTCCAGCGCGTAGCAGGCGCGGTGCTGCCGCTCGGCCGCGATAAGGGTTGTGCCGGACCCGACGAAGGGGTCGTAGACATCGCCCTCGTGGTTGCGGAGCGGTCGTTCCATACACTCGACCGGCTTCTGCGTCCCGTGGCCCAGCTTCGACTCGCCACCGCCACCGGCGGGATTCATCCCGGCGATGTCCCACACCGTCGACTGCGAGCGGTCCCCAACCCAGTGGGCGGTTCGACCGTGGCGGACCGCGTACCAGCACGGCTCATGCTGCCAGTGGTAGTGCCCACGGCTGAGAATGAAGTGCGGCTTCCGCCAGACAATCTGGGCGCGGGTCGTAAACCCCACCGACGCGAGCTGTTGGGAGACGTCGACGGCGTGGATGCCCGCATGCCAGACGTAGGCGACATCGCCAGGGAAGTGCGCCCACGCCTCGCGCCAATCGACACAGTCGTCGTTCGTGACCGACCCGCGCATGCCGACTGTGGCGTTGACGAACGTGCCGCCACAGTCGTCCCGCCACGTCGGGTCATAGCGGACCCCATACGGTGGGTCCGTCACCATGAGGGTCGGCGATACGCCATCGAGCAGCCGCCCCACATCGTCGGCGCTCGTGGCGTGTCCGCAGAGGAGCCGGTGCTGGCCCAGCACCCACAGGTCCCCGAGCGTCGTCACCGGCTCGGCTGGCCGGTCCGGCACGTCGTCGGGATCGGTCTGACCCTTCGAACGACCGAGCAAGCGGTCCAGATCGCGCGTGTCGAACGCCGTCATCTCGGACACGGCCGCGACGTCCATGGAGGAGGCGGCCACGAGGGCGGTGAGTTCGGCGGCGAGCGCCTGGTCATCCCACTCCGCCAACTCACCCGTCCGGTTGTCACCCAGCCGGTAGGCCGCCGCCTGCTCCGGCGTCAGGTCGGCCACGTGGACGGGCACGGTCTGTAGGCCAAGCTGCTTGGCTGCTTGAAGGCGCGTATGCCCGACAATCACCACGCCCTCAGCATCAACGACGATGGGCTGGCGGAACCCGTAGCGCCGGATGGATTCAGCGACGGCCGAGACAGCCGCCGCAGGAATGCGGCGCGGGTTGCCCGCGTACGGCGTCACGGCGTCGAGCGATCGCTGCTCAATGTTCATGCGAAGTACTTCCGGGCCAGGGCATCACCCTGGCTAGACGAGGCCCCTGTTCCACCCAGCACCCGCGCCCGGCTCGCCGCCGTCGCCCCCATCTCGGCCAGCATCCGCAGGCACGACGCACGGGCGTGATCGACCATCTTCTGCAGCCCAGCCAACGTCTGCAGGTCCCCCTTCTCCACCACGAGCGTGACCAAGCGGCGGTCCGCCACCGTGAGCTGCAACCACGACCGGCAGAACAATTCGACGAGCGCCCGGTCCGCCCGCCGCAGCCACGGGCAGTCCCGCGCCACCCGCCGCCACGTCGCCCGCTCCCCCTCGGTCAACCCCTGCGGCGCCCGGCCCAGCGCCTGATCGCTCGGGTCCTTCGGCGGCAGGGGCCGCTTCCCGGGATTTCCCTCTAACTCCCTCACGACACGCAGTTTAGGCTTCCGTCCTCGCATCGCTCAATTTCGCGGCACTAAATATTTCAGGGGACAAGGGGTTTCCGGTCACGCCCTCTTCTGTTACTTTCACCCCCCCCCTGGCCTCACGAGGTCGCCGTGGATGGTCGCGCCGGCTCGGCGGCGGGGATGTTGCTGCTGCGTCTTCGCGTCGTGACAGGCCGCGCAGAGGTGCTGCAGGTTGGCGCGGTCCATGAGGCGGCCGCCCTGGGAGAGCGGCACGATGTGGTCGACGTCGGTGCCCGCGACGGTCAGCCCGTGGGCGGCGCAGTGGGCACAGAGCGGGTGGTCACGCCGAACGCCCGCGCGAAGCTGACGATAGCGGCGGTGTGAGCGCGTCAGCTTAGTCTGTCCTGTCCGTCTCATAGGCGTGTGCTGCGGTGCAGGCCAGCATGAAGCAGAGCACGCCGCCCAACGCCACCACACCGGTCCAGCCGCCCAGCGCCCATGCCACATACATGAAGCAGCCGACCCCGGCGACGATCGACACGACAGCGACAACCGCCGTCGCCGCGTTGGCCTCGTTCGGCTTCTCCGATGGCGTCATGCCAGGTCCTCCGCGAAGGCGGTGATGCGCGCAAGCCAGCCTCTGAGGAACCGCGCCTGTTCCGGGCGGCGCTGGACGAGCCGCCCGATGCGCGCGGCCCGGACCGCGATGAGCCGCGCATGCACCGCGGCCACGCCACGCCGAGCGACGGCCGCGCGGGTCTGTGGCCCCAGCGTGCCGTCGACGGTGACGCCGCCGATCGCCCGCTGGAGATCCGTCACGGCCTGGCGCGGTCCCGAGAGCACGCCGTCATCGACCACCTGCGCGCGCAGGGGATCGGGCAGCGTGGCGAAGCCGGGCGCGTCCACATACCGGCGCTGGTAGATCGCCCGCGCCTCGTCTCGCGTGAGGCGGCGCACGTCCTCAGCGGTGACGGCCTGGCCGCGCCACGCCCGGAGCGTGCGCTGCGTGATGCCGTACGTGGTCGGCCCGCCACGATCCACCGGGTCGTGCACATAGCCGCCCTCACGGCGGATCACGTCGGCGAGGATCTGGTCGATCGTCATCGCGCCTGCGCGCTCACGCGGCCGCCTGCAGCGCCGGCAGAATCGCGTCCCACTGGTCCATGTGGCGCGGATCGCTCAGACACCCACTGTGGCCACCGGTGACCTCGATGTTGTGGTCCGCGACGTCGAGCGTGCGGGCGCCGAAGCGGTTGCCGAAGAACCGGAACCGGCTGCTCCAGCGCCAGCGCTGGCTGTAGAGATGCGTCCAGGCGTCGCACGCCGCCCGCGCCTGCGCATAGATGCCGGCCATATCCCGACGGACGGGCATGTCGACCGTCACGACGTGGATCGGCCCCAGCGCCGCGCGGGTGTGCTCAGAAAGCGCGGCCACCGCGTAGGCGAGCACCTGCCCGCCGTGGCTGTGGGCGACGATCGTGACGCCACCCGCCGCGCCGAGCTCGCGCATGCGGACGCGGAGGAACTGTCGGAGCGTCTCGCCGCCGGTGCGCCACGCCGGATGGTGGTCCCGCCACCACGCGAGGCGCTGGAGGAGCAGGCCATTGACGTCGCCCGACCAGAAGCCGTCATCCGGCGTCGTCGGGTCCCGGTCCTGCTCGACCCGCTGATAGCCGTGCCGGATCATGCGTCGGTCGAAGGGCGAGCCTGTCCGATACCACGCCTGGGCGTGGTCATGGCGCGCCCGAGCCCAGGTGCCGGCAATCGGCACCAACCGCTGCATCACGGCCGGGCCTCGCGCACGAGCGCGGTGGACGCGCAGCCGGCCAGCACGGTCTCCACGGCGTCCGCTTCCCGCCGGTCGATCGTCAAGCCGTACGCCCGCCGCACCGCGACCACCCGCCCGGCGAACCAACACCGGTTCCGCGCGGGCAGCCACTCGGCCGCGTCCTGGTCGCGCTTCTGGTGCCGGTTCACCGTCGGGCCCGCCAGCGTCAGGTTGCGCAGGTCGCGGGCGAACCGCCGCCGGGTCGCGGCGTCGGCGGCGCAGAGGCCGCTGTCGTGCGCCTCGGACCTGGCCACGAGGTGCTCGATGTCGGTCTCGCGCGGCGAGGCAAACCACCGGCCGGTGTAGGGGCCATAGACGCCGCCCAACGCCGCGACAATCCGGGCTTCCACCGACGCGGGGTAGCGATAGTCGTCGGCGTCGTAGGGGGCGCAGCGCACCTCCGGCGCCACGACCAGGCCGCGCCAGTGGGGGGTCGGCGGCGTGGCCCCGAGGCACACGCCGCCGACCACCACGACGCCAAGGCCGCGTGCCCAGGGTCGCCAGCGGCCCCGCCTCACCGTCGCCGTTGTCTTTGATCTCCGCACGACCACCTCACCCGCCGTCTGCAATCGTCACGGTCACCGTGACCGTGCGTGACTGACCGCCGGCGGTCGCCTGAAAGACGGCCATGCCGGCGGGCGACGTCGAGTCGGCCCGCCACCGGACCTCGCGGCCCGCCTGGGCGCCGGTGTCGTCCGTGCCCTTACAGGCCGTGTCGGGCCCCGTGACACACCAGAAGCCCGTCACGGCCCCCGTACGCCGCGTCCACCGCGCGGGCTGATTGGCGCGCAGGTACACGGCCAGCCCGCCGGCCGCCACCGTCGCCGGCGACGCCGTCACCGTCAAGGCGGCCGGAGCCGTCGAGTCTGGATCGGAATCGGGGTCCGGCTCCGGGTCGGCGGCGACCACGACCGTGATCTCTTCCTCGACGGGGAGCATCTCGGTCAGCACGGTGTCCGACACGAGCACGGTCACGTAGTGTGGCCCCGCCTGCCGGGGCGCCACCCAGCGCATGGTGCCGTCGCGGCCGGGCGAGCCGTAGAGCGTGCCGGCACTCGCCGACCACCGATAGCCGTAGTGGCCGCTGCCATCGCCGGTCACCGTGGCCCGCAGCGTGACGCGCGCGCGGGGCCGCAGGCTGGCGCAGTCGTGCGTCTCGCACCGAATCGTGACGGTCAGCACGGGGTGGTCGTGGTCGCGGCCCGTGTGGTCGCGCTCGGTGTGCCCCGGCAGCTCCGGGAGGAGCGGCGGCGTCGGCTCCAGCGGATTGCCCCGCTGACAGCCTGCCAGCACGCAGGCGATCAGCACGCCCGACACATAGGCCCCCGTATGTGTCATCGCTGGGGTCATCGCAGGCTCCGCACAAACCCCACCGTGACCCGGAGGTCCTCGGTCGCCGTGAAGCCGCCCAGGCGGGGCCCGGACAGATCGACGCCGGTGATCAGCGACCAGGGCGTCGTCCCGATGGTGAACAGCAGCCCGCCGCCCGGACCCGCGTAGCCGACGGTCGACGTCAGGGCCTCCGCCGCGGTCGTGGTATGCCGCCGCCCCAGCCCGACGCTGTACTGCGCATAGGGCCGCACCGGCCCGTCGCCTCCCGTGAACCGCACGTACGTCCGGGCCTGCGACTCCCAGTACGTGCGGGCGCCACTGACGAGGCCGAGCGAGCCGCCCAGCGAGACGTGCGGCGAGAGCGGCCGGTCGAACGCGACCCACCCCCCACCGTGGTCAGCGACCGCCATGCCGCCGACGTGCGTCGCCGACGCCGCGCCGCCCACGCCGAGGCTCTGAGCGGCGGCCGGGCCCGCCAGCGCCAGCACCCCGAGCCCCACGACGAGGCGCGTCATCCATGGTGTGTGCATGCCTGTCTCCTGTCGCGCCGCACAACACAAAAGCCCGACACCCTGCGGTCAGGCAGGATGCCGGGCTGCTCACTTCGGCCGGCGCGAACGTCGTCTTGTGCCTCTAGTCTAGTGCATCTCTCGGACCATGAATTATTCACTTGACAGAATATTCTGTAAAAGGTATTATTTACTCATGGACTGGGAGGTTGAGTTCACCGATGAGTTTGGAACTTGGTGGAACAGCCTGGCTGAGGCCGCGCAGGAGTCGGTGGCGGTCGTCGTGGGGTTGCTCCGCAGCGAAGGACCGCGGCTCCGGTTTCCCTACTCATCCGGGATTCAGGGGTCCAGACACGCGCACATGCGAGAGCTCCGGATTCAGCATCAGGGCGATCCCTACCGGGTGCTCTATGCCTTCGACCCACGGCGGACGGCGGTGCTGCTGCTCGGTGGAAACAAGACGAGTGACGACCGCTGGTATGAGACGGCCGTGCCGGCGGCGGAGAACCTCTACGACGCCGTCATCGAGGAACTGCAGAAGGAGGGACTGATCTGATGCCGCGACGGAACTTCACAGAGCTTGAACACGCCATGGAGCCAGCGCGGGTGGAACGGGTGCGGAAGCGAACGGCCCAGCTCCTGGCGGAGATGCCCCTCCAGGAACTCCGAACCGCGAGACAGAAGACCCAACAACAGCTCGCCGTGACCCTGGAGAAGAACCAGGCAGAAATCTCGAAGATCGAACACCGCACCGACATGTACGTCAGCACGCTCGCCTCCTACATCGAGGCCATGGGCGGACAACTGGATATTGTGGCTCGGTTTCCAGACGGCGACGTGCGGATTACACAGTTCCGATTCGAGGATGAAGACGGCGACGTGGCTACCAATTAGGGAAATCCTTTCAGCCGTTACAAGGAGTCGCGAGGATCGTCTCCACGCGCACCAGCACCTTCCGTGGTCGATAGTGGCCATGCCGGAGTCGAACCTCAATGATGATCGTATCCGCATCGTCGGCGCGGTCAATCGTCGTGTGCTGCGCCGCTAGCGCCTGCTGCACGGCCATCGCAATCGCCTTCGTGCGTGTCATCGCCGCCGGCGCCACACTGCACCCGTTTCGTCACCGCGCCGTGCGGCCAGCGGTGCGTCTCCTGCGTCCCGCTGGGCTCGACCAGGGCACCGCACCCGTTCCGAATCGAGCAGATCCCAGAACAGTGCCCGGTTGCCCTTCGGCGCCCGAATGTGATCCACCAAGGTCGCCGGCCCACCGCACATCACGCAGCGCCGGTTCTCCGGCCTCGCCAGAAACAGCTTCGACTGCATCCTCCAGTTGGCGCCATAGCCCCGTTGGGCTGGCGTTGGGCGCGCCCGTTGGCGTTCCCGTTCGCAGTGCCGACAGCGTCGCTCACGGATGAGTCGGCCGCAGCGTGGACAGGAACGCTGTGGCGAGAATGGCATCACCCACTCATGTCCGTCTTCCTTGTTTCCGTAGACGTGTGCGAGCTACCCAAGGTTGACGCAGACCGACTCTGTCGCTAGCGGAATGCTCAGCGCGACGCGGTCAACGTCGTTCAGGTGCATCGCGTTGGCAACAGCCGTGAGGTCGTCTTTCGTGAGGTACAGCCGCAGCTCATCTCGTGTCGGATAGAAGCTGTATTTGTTGAGGTCACCCACGAGCAGTCGCCCGTCATCTACTTCGATTTCGGCGCGCCACGCCACGGCGGGCGCGCGCCGAGCCATTGGAGGCATACGCTCCTCTCCTCTCTCGGTCCAGCTTGCCAATCTCCGGCATCGCTGGAGGATTGTCCCTACGTTTTCGATTATGGCACGCCGGCCCTGCTGCTCTACCTGATCACTCACTCCACCACCGACCGCCTAGACAGCGTTGTGGCCCGCGTCTTGATCCACTCCGCCCACGGCTCGCTCATGGGGCTCCTTGCTCGGCATACTCCCGGTCGGCGCCACACAGCGACAGGATGGCCGATCAGGTTCCGGAGCCACTGCGCGGCATACGGCTCGTGCTCGTTGTAGTACGCGCATGTCATGCATCGGCCACTCGAAACCCCGGTTCCCTAGCCTGTGCGCTGGCCTTCGGCGGCCAGCATGCGCGTGAGGCCGTCCCGCATGCGGCCCATTCGGCCATCCGGGTCAGGATCGATCGGGTCGCAGCCTTCCTGGCGCGCCGTGGCGTTGTCATTCCACGACGCGACATCGACGAAGTACTGCTCGATGTCGGCCAGGGCTGCCCGCGCCCGCCGTAGGATGGCGGCCCGCTCTCGTGCACTCTGTTGTTGCCGTGTGAACTCCGCGTGTGTCGTCCCCGTCATTTGCGCTCCTCTCGCCGCACCCAGGCCCGCGCCGTGGCGTCGTCCGTGAGCACGACCACCGGCGCGCCGTGCCACCGCTCGATCCACCGCCGCTGCTCCGGCGTCAGCGTCCGGCGCGAGGGCGGCTTCGCGCCGTCCTTGACTTCCACCAGATGCGTCACGCCCCGAATCCCCACCAGCAGATCCGGACAGCCCGCCGCCACGCCCGCGAGCGAGCACACCGACACATCGGGCGCCGCGCAGAGCGCGTCGACGATCACGTCCTGGTTCGCGTCGAGACGTGGGGCGCGGCGCGGCATCTCATAGCCACGCCGACGCAGCCAGCCTGGAATACGCGACTTTCGCGTCGGCATCGACAGCTTCACCGCGACACCCTGTGTCCGCGCTCCCGCGCGACCCGAGCACGTCCCGGCGTGCGGTCCACGATCCACGGTCATGGTCCCAGCGTGAACGGTCATGTCGTGTTCCCCACCGTCGTCATTCCCTGCCTCCACTTACCACCCCGACGCCACGTCCTGGCTCACCGTCTGCGGCGTCCGCACCTTCGGCTGGTGCGCCTCATGCCACGCCCGCCCCTTCGCACACACACACGGCTCCATCCGGGGCCGCTCCTCGCCGCCGTAGATCGACTCCGTCACCAACACGTCGCGCAGGCCGATGTCTCGGCACACGTCGCACAGGTGGTGCCAGGGTTCCTCGCGCTGGCCCGGCCGCCGCGGCCAGTGGTCCTTCAGCACGAGCGCCATCCCCTTCGCGCAGTCCTCCCGGCTCACGCCATCCCGCCGGGCGGTCTGCGCCTCCGCAAACGCCGTGAGGGCCGCCGTCGCAAACGGGCCGCGGCGCTTGGCGTCCTGGCGCCGCTCCTTGCGGATCTGGCGCGGGCTCTTCTCAGGGTGCAGGGCCATCACGTCGCTCGCTTCAACAGCCGCTCATGGATGCCGCTGGCCATCGATCGCAGCATCGGAACCGTGCGCGTTTTGCCTCGCAAAAAGGACTCACGTTCGTCCGGGATCTGGAGGAACGTTGTGGCAATTTGGTGCAACTGATCGCGCGTGAACGTCTCGCACAATTGCTTCGCCGCCGCATAGTCCAGATGCTCACTGCCGGCGTAAACCGCCCCGTTTCTATGGGTTGGGTAGGCGTCGCGCCGATACCAGTTGAGAAACTTGCCGACATCGCCGATCGCTGGATCTGCACGTTCCGGTGATCCGTTGCGATCTACCACACACACACCACTGGGAGTGTTCGCGTGTTGTAATGGCTCTGTAACGCGTTTCTCTTTCTCCCTGTAACGACGAACCCGATCACGAGCCTCGTCACGTTTCTTCGTGATGACGTCACGGCTCTCGTTCCAATCGAGGTAGTCGTGGACCTCGTAGCCCCCGTCGGTCGTGGACCAGAGTCCGGCCGCGACTAACTCCGTCGTCGCCTTGGCGCTCACCCGCGCGCCGAAGGTCCGCAAGGCGTAGGCAGGAATGAACCCGTCCGTCAGCCCCTCCTGCACGTGCGAGAGTCCTTCAATCCACATGCGAAATGCCCTGTCTGACAGCGTGAAGATCTTCCGGTGCCGCGTCGCGCCGTCGTGAATACGTACCCAGGCCATCACCCACTGCTACAGGTCCGTTAGAGAACCGACCCGATCCGCGCCGAGCGTCATCGGCTCAGCCTCATTTCTTCCTGCTGTGACCGCAGGAAGTACTTGAGACTCGCGATCAGCTCGCGGAGGAGATCTTTGGTATCGCGCGCCTCTTGCCGGCGCTGAAACTCCGGCGTGATCTCGGCGCGGATCTTGGCGCGGTTTGCCCGTTCCTCGGAGTCCAGGCACACGAGCAAGACGCTGGCGTAGGCGGCGTCTGCGGCGCGGATCTCGTCCGTGACGTTCCCAAGAAGCGCCGTCGCACGCATCAGCAGCTCGTTCCCACGGGTGGGCAGGACGTCCCCCCTGCCCACCTCCGTTTGGATCGCCCTGATGTGATCCCGCACCGTCTCCATGTCAGAACGCCTGCTCCTCGCCGTCCGGACCCGGCTGATACGCCGTCATCGCCTTGATCTGCGGCGCGTAGCGGCTGTCCGTGGCTGGCGTGCTCTCGATCCGCTGCGGGATCTGCGCGGTGCGCGCGTGCGCGCACCGGTCCTGCATGTCACGGTCGAACGTCCCGAACATCTCGCCGCGATGCGTCGTGACGGTGAGCAACACCCACGATCCCTTCTGGCCGTGGCCCTTCTTGATCTCCTTCCGCACGAGCAGATGCACGTCATCCGGCCACTCGTCGGCATCCGTTGGCACCTCCACCGGTGGCGTCGGCGCCAACTCCTCCTTCGTCGGTACGTGTGCGTTACCGTTCCCGCCGGCCTGCGCCATCTCGTCCGTCGTGTAGAGCCCAGAGAGTTCCTGCGGGAACGCCTTGCGGAGCGCCAACGCCTCGGCGCACTTCGAGATCATCAAGTCGGGCATCTTGCGCCAGATGGGGGTCGAGCGCGCGTAGCTCTCAAACCGCGCGACCGCCCAGCACGGCTCCGTGAAGTCGTGCCGCAACACCGCCACCCGAGCGGCCACGGGATTGCCCGACACCCAGACGTCCTTCCACTCGCCGGTGTCGCCGCACCAGAACGGCCCGAGCTGGCCGGCGTATTGCCGAGAGCGTTCCGCGATGAGACGAAAGCCGTCGATCGACGTTTGGATCGACAGCCGACCATCGATCGACATCGCGTAAATTTGGCGCGCGAACGGATCCAGGCCCGTGCGCTTGCACTGCCCGACGAACCACTTGAACTCGTCCTCCGAGCAGTTCGGGGCGAGCGTGCGCCGCAGGAGGTTCAGTTGCTCGGCGTTGAAGGCCGTCGGCGTCTTGGTGGGTTGCTCGACGAGCGCGGCAGGGGTCGCCATCAGCCCACCTCCGATCCGCGATCGCACACGTGACACGTCGCGCCGTACGGCAGCTTGTCCGGGGCCACGCGGCGGATCTCAAGGTCTGCCGTGCCACGCGTGCTCCGCCCCTGGTCGGTGTAGTCCTGCCGCGCCTGCCACGTCGTCCAGCAGCACGGGCCGACATAGAAGCTGTGCCCGGCGCCTTGAAGTTCGACGTAGTGCCATGGCGCATCCGCGCTGACCATCCGCATCAGCTCCACCCGCTGGCCGTTGGTCAGTGGCTTGAGCCCTTCCAGCACGTAGAGGAACGTCCGGATGACGGTGTGCGGGTCTGTCTCCGCAACCGCGATCTGTGTCGCCATCGCGACCCAGGCGGGAGACAGGCGGCGCAGCGCAACCGCTGCCGCCTTCAAGTACTCCTGTTGCCGCACGTGGGGCAGGGCCTCGAACGACACCGCGTCGTCCACGTCCGGTCGATGGCCAACGGCCGTGTGGAGCGCTTCGGCCAGCGGCAGTTCGTCGAGGCTGTCTTGATGCTCGCGGGTCGCAAACGCCGTGATGAGATCTGCCGTGTCCACGAGTTCTGCGGGCAGCGGCAATCGGGACCGTGCCTCACCGTGGATCAGCGTGGTCATGGTCGCCTCCGCGTGGTAATCTCTTGGTCAGTCATTCGTTGTTGCCTTTCTGCCCGGTCGGTGTTGGCGCACCGGTCCGGGCGCTTCTGTCTCTAGCCGTCTTTCCGTGGCCGCGCCTTCGCGGCTCTCGGCTTCAACGGCTTCCGCTCCAACCGCAGCAGCTCACGCAGAATCCAGCGCGACCCGCGCAGGACGTAGAGCGTCTTGAGCAGCCGCCGGTCTCGCTCGACACCGTCAGCCACAGCAGCCAACCGATCAGGTTCTTACGCCTGTTCATGCGCCGCCCCTTTCAGTGGAGCCACCGGTCTGTGGGCGGCGCGTCGAGATCGTCGTTGGTGATCGCCGACACGGCGCGGCACAGACAGCCGATCGCCACGGCCAGCGCCAGGAACGGCCCCAGATCGGCCATCGTGAGCGGGGCCACCAGCCGCCACGCGACACACAGCGGCCCGTCCGACTGGACGGACGGGGACTCGGCGATCACGTCGGCGACGGTGGGCAGACGACGCGGGTGAAGCGGGGGCAAGAGCGGCGGTGAGAGCATGGCGCCTCCATCCTGAGCGGGACAACTGCACCCCGTCTCCCGCGTGTTCAGACGCAGGGAGGCGGAGACCACGCGGGCTGAACAACCGGCGGATGGAGCAACCGGCGGCCCCGAAGGGCCCCCGCGCGGCCCCGCCACAAGGAGGCCACGACTGGTCGGCACGAAAAAAGCGCCCAAGAGAGGCGCTCGTGCCCCCATCCGATATCCGGGTGTTCAGACCCGACTGCGGCTGGTGCCGCAGCACGGCCATTGAACCCGAACGGCGCGCGCGTGTCAAGGGGATCGTGTGCATCCTCATGCCGCCTCGCTCCAGCCGAGCGTGGGCACGGCATGACTGGACGCCACCAGGATCGGCGGCTCGTTCCCGAACCGCCGGAGATCGAACACGGTGAACGCGGTGACGCCGTCCCGGTTCACATGCATCGCGGGATGTCCGGCGCGCTGCTTCGAGCGAATCTGCTGGGCGCGCCACGCGTGCAGGTCCACCAGAAACCACCGCGCGAGCGGGGCGCCGGGCTCGTCGGCCGCATGCCCGTAGAACAGCCAGTCACCCCAGCCGTCGGTGATCTTGGCCAGTTCCGTCTTGGCCCCGCTGCGCCGCAACGACCGCAGCGTGAACTCATACGGATAGGCGTCGGCGTACCCCGCGCGGCGAATCCGGCAGCCAATCCGCATGTCGCGGGCCAGCAGGACCAACAGGTCCGTCGCTTCGCGCGTGTCGACCTCGAACGACGACACGTCGAGCAAGTGCGGCCCGATCACGGCTTTGACCGTGTCGAGGTACTGCCGCTGCCAGTCGTAATCGCGGTCGAAGCTCATGCCACAAACCGTCCCGTCTCATTGCCCCACTGGGCGAAGCCCTCGCGTGGCTCACGACTGAACAGGTCCACGCGTGGCCCCGCCGTGACCCGCCGGACCACGTCGTAGAAGGCGTCGGGCTTGCGCGAGTGCTCACGCCGTGGCGCGGTGAAGCACGTCGGAAACGCCGTCGTGTCGAGAAACTGCGGCGATCCGCGCCGCGCATACAGCGCAAACTCGCAGTTGTATTGCGGCAGGCCAACCGGCTGGAACCCGCCCGGCTTGTGCCACACGAACGTGCAGACGTAACGCACGTCCCAGGCGTCGAGTAGCCGCAGCGCCATCGGCAAGAACTTCTGGGTCGTCCAGAGGAACAGATGCGCATCCGCCATCGCCGGCAGCGGCACGGCCGCCAGCTCGACCTCGGACAGCGTCGGGTAGTCGAACCCGTGTTGATTCGGACGCACGTCGCGCGCGATCTTCTGCATGGGCCACGGCGGATCGATGATCAGGGTGCGATAACGGCCCGTGATCGGCTCGGGCGCACCGAGGGTCGCGTGACGTGCCGCCTGCTCGCGCTGCCGCAGCAGCTGAACCGTCACCCGCTCGTGGCTATCTGAGATGCGCTCCCGCCATTCGTCGACCAGGGCCTCGAACTCGTCATCCGGCACGGCGACGAGCTTGCGGGCGCGGTCGGCGAGGTGCTTGTCAATGCCGGCATCGGCAAGGGTTGAAGGCTCTTGCGGTGGGACCGCGCGGGACCCACCGCTCGTGTCACCGCCACCCGTCGCCAGCCCGACGGTGTCCCTTTGTGCCCGCAACAACTCGCCCAGGCGTCGTTCCGCCCGGATGCGGATCTCGGCCGCGTCGATTTCGAGCTGGCGGTCCTTGGCCTGTTTGGCGTAGGCGCGCATCGCCTCGGCCACGTCCCGGATGTGCCGCACCTCGTCGGACGACTTCGCCACGGCGAGCGCCCGGCGCGCGGCCTCGTACTTGACGAGCTGCGTCATGCCACCGTCACCACGAGCCCAAAGGCGCCGAACTCTCGCAGGAACGGCGTGACGTGCCCGCCGACATAGACGACGGCCTGCCCCTGGAGCGGCGCCGCCGTGTCTTTGCCGGGGCTCCAAAACCGCACCCGCCCCAGGGGAAAACAGATCGCCGACGCCACCGCCGCGAGCCCCGCGAACCAGCGCGTCTCCGTCGCGTTGTTCACCAGCACGACCGCCTCGGTCACCGTGCCGGTGGACACATGCGCGGCGAGGCGTTCGCAAAACTGATCCACCAGCAGATGCGCGTACGGCGGGTTCATCCAGACGCGGCCCTGCCAGGGCTGCGCGAGCCCGTCGTCGTCACGGGTGTAGAACTGGGTGGCCTGGACGATCGCGTTCGCCGACGCCGAGGACGCGGGATCGCAATCAATCCCGCCCATCACCGCGCGGTTCTGGGCGACGTGCGCCGCCGCCGGCGCTTCGCACAGCCGTCGCGCCCGCTCGACGGCCTGCGTGTAGGTGCGCTCGAAGGCGGCGGGATCGTTCAGCTTGCGGCGCCAGCGGGAGATCGTCATCTTGTCTGGCAGGCCGTCCTCGCCGGGCCGCAGAAAACCGGTAACAGGTCTGTTACCGGTTTCTGAAGGCCGCCCGCCTTTGTCCTTGGCCGTCAGGGCATCCCACCAGTAGACAAACTCAGCCTGCGCCTCCAGCTTGGCCCTGATGGCCTGTTCGAGCTTGGTGACGTCCTTCGCCCGCGCGTAGTACTTCTCCGCCGCTTCAGAGACGGCCACCCGCTGTAACCCCTGCTCCGGGGTGTAAGTCGTGAGATCCGTCGCCTCGCGCCGTGCCAGCGTCGTCATGCCGCCCCCCCCGTCCGTTGAATCGGGCATCACCCTGTCAGCGCGCCCCCGCCGCCTCCGCGCGCCGCGCCCTCCGGCGCGGCAGCGAGACGTCGCCCAGGCGGCCCGCCGTCAACGCCTCGATGGCCGCCGTGGGAAAGCGCATGCGGTTGTCGATGCCGGGAATGGGCGCGACGGGGAACGTTCCGTCACGCAGTCGGCGGCGGATGGTGTCCGGCGAGCAGCGCAGCCGTTCGGCCACGTCGCGGAGGAAGAGCACGCCGGACTGCTGCGGGCGGCGGCGCTGCGTCACGCCGCCCCTCCCAGCACCCGCTGCTCGGTCCGCAGCTGCGTGCTAGCAGCCCGTGGTGAAAGTCCCTATTAGGGATCGACACGATCGATCCCGCGTACTACACTGTCGCGCATGGCGATGGGCAAACGACGACGCCGGGCGCGGCAAGCATCGATGTGGGTTCCCACCAGCGACCTGCCTCGCAGTGCGGCGCATCCGTTCTATCAGCGATTGAATCGGATCCTCGATGACACGGGCTTCGACGCGTTCGTCGAGGCGCAATGCGCGCCGTTCTACGCGGACGGCGTCGGTCGTCCGAGTCTGGCGCCGGGGCGGTACTTCCGGCTGCTGATGCTCGGCTACTTCGAAGGGCTGGACTCGGAGCGGGCGATCGCGTGGCGGGCGGCCGATTCGCTGAGCATCCGGCAGTTTCTGGACCTCGAGCTGCACGAGGCGCCGCCGGATCACTCGACGCTGTCGCGCACCCGGCGCCTGATCGACGTCGAGACCCATCAAGCGGTGTTCACGTGGGTGCTGCAGCAACTGGCCGACGCCCAGCTCGTGACCGGGCGGACCCTCGGCATCGATGCCACGACGTTGGAAGCGAACGCCGCATTGCGGAGTATCGTGCGCCGGGACACGGGCGAAGGCTACGAGGCGTTTCTGACCGGGCTGGCCGAGGCGTCCGGCATCGTCACGCCGACCCGCGCTGAGCTGGCCCGGTTCGACCGGAAACGGAAGAAGAAAGGCTCCAACGACGACTGGACGCATCCGCAGGATCCGGACGCGAAGATCACGAAGCTGAAGGACGGGCGCACGCACTTGGCGCACACCGCGGAGCATGCGGTGGACCTGGAGACGGGGGCCATCGTCGGCGTCACCGTGCAGGATGCCGACGACGGCGATACGACGACGATGGTCGAGACCCTGATCACGGCGGCCGACCACGTCGAAGCCGTCCTGCCGGCCGGCGCCGGTATCGCCGAGGTCGTCGGGGACAAGGGGTATCACAGTAACGAGACGATGGTGGCGTTCGCCGCGCTCGGCGTGCGCAGTTATGTTTCGGAGCCGGACCGCGGGCGACGCAACTGGACAGGCAAGGCGGCGGCGCGCGACGCCGTGTACGCGAACCGTCGGCGCATTCGGGGCACGCGTGGGCAACGGCTGCTGCGACGGCGGGGCGAGTTGCTCGAACGCCCCAACGCGCATCTCTACGAGACCGGGCGGCTGCGCCGGGTGCATCTGCGTGGGCATCCCAACATCCTCAAGCGCGTGCTTGTGCACGTCTGCGGGTTCAATCTTGGGCTCCTCATGCGGCAGCTGACGGGCGTCGGCACGCCGCGGAGCCTCCAAGGCCGCGCGGTCGCCGTCTTCGAGGCCTTGATCGCTGATCTTGGCCGCCTCTGGACCCTCGTATCGCCCGCGTGGGCGCGAGATGCGCAAGATCTGCCGCACTCGTCGTTTCTCGACCTTATGACACGGTGTCACGAACACATGCCCCTCGACCTACGAAAGGGCGTTTTCACCACGGGCTGCCTAGAGTGCGAGACGGCTGCGTGAACAGCCGCCCCGCGATCCCCCTGAACGCGGTTTACAGACAGGAGGAACTCGTGAGCGATGAACGGAAAATCGACCGGGAGTTGCAGCTTCGCAGTTTGGAGGCGCTGCGCGGGTACCCGATGTGGGTAGACATGGGCCAATTGCCCGACGCCGACCATCCCGAGTTGGTCGCCAATCTCTGGTACCTCAGGGAGCTCGGACTTATCGAGGCGAAGGACAATCCGACCCAGCAGGACGCCACGGCCATCTACAGCCCGAAAATCACGGCCGAAGGGCTGGACTTCCTTGAGGATGACGGCGGCGTCAGTGCGATGCTTCGCACCGTGACAGTCAAGTTTCACCCCGACGATCTGCGGGCCCTTCTGGTCGGCCGCATTGATTCGTCTGAGTTGCCCGCCGAGGAGAAAAGCCGCCTGATGCACGCTATTCGCTCCGTGCCATCGAAGGTCTTGCAAGGGTTTCTGGACCGGTTTGTGCGGGAAGCAGTGGTCCGGTCGCCGGACGTACTTCAACAACTTGAAACATGGGTGAATCAGGTTTCATAGGCCGCAGTCGCAGGTAGCCAATCGGCGCATACGGATTGTTCGGCAACGCCAGCGTGAGCCAGTGCTCGCCCGTCCGGTTCACGTTCTCGATAAAGAGCTGCGCGGTGTCCGCCTTGGGATCGAGCAGCAGTTGAAACCGTCCGTACTCGTTCGTGTCGCTCGTGTAGCTGCTGCTCACGCCGCCCCTCCTACTTCCTTTACCGGCCGCCTGAGCACCTTCTGGCGGGCCTTGTCCGCCGCCTGCTCAGCCTGTTCCAGCCGATCCAGCGCGGCCGTGACGCGCCGCTCGAAGTCGGCGGGGGATGGCTGGCGGCCGTTGAGGTAACGGCTGAACAGCGCCTGATCCATCCCGAGTTCACGGGCGACATCGCCCTTACGCACCCCAAGTTCGGCTATGCGGCCCCGGAGTTTCGGTAGTGATGTTCGCATGCGCACATCCATTTACCGAGACTGTACGCATACGAACGCTCAATGTCAATAGAATATTTATGTGCGTATGCAGCAAGCTGACCGACTGGCTATTGGGGAACTCATCAGGGCCGCACGTGGAGAAATGAGTCAGGTCCAGCTCGCACGTGCGGCAGGCTTGACCCATCCCTCTATTTCACGATTTGAGAATGGTGTTAACCAGCCTACCGCTAGCACTCTCGGGCGGCTGGCTACCGCAATGGGGAAGTCAGCCGACTACCTGCTCGGCCTCACGGACAACCCCGAACCCGCCGCCACACTTGCGGCCAAGGTGAGCGAGCTGGACGACGCCGGGGCGCTGGCACGCACCGACACGCCGCATGCCGGCATCCACCGCATCGCGCTCACCGAGGACACCGCAGCCCTGGCAGCGGGATCAGGCATCGCCGCCGACGAATACGTCGTGGACTACGTGCCGTTCCGCGACGACTGGCTTAGCCGTCACGACCTGAAGCCCGCGCACTGCCAGGTGACCTACGTCAGTGGCCGATCGATGGAACCGACGTTGCAGCACCGGGCAGTCGTGCTCGTGGACTTCCAGCGCACCGTGCGGCGGCACAACAAGATCTTCGCGGTGCGTACCGAAGAAGGCCCGGTCGTCAAGCGGCTCCAGCGGGACGAGGACGGCTGGCAATTGGTGAGTGACAACCGGACGTACAAGCCGATCCCGTGGCCGCGTGACGCTCAGGTGCTCGGGCAGGTGATGTGGACGGGGCGGACGTTGTGAGAATCATGTCGCTGTCGATGAACGGACACCACACACGTACATGGAGGCATTGCTGATGGATGTCGTTCATTCCCTAGCGCCTCACGCTCTCGTCGGCGTTCGCGCCAAGCTCGACCGGTCGAAAAAGCACCTCAGTGAATTTGATGCTGCATTCTTGTCCGGCGATACGCCCATTACCACGAACGTAAAGGTCATCTCCATCGAGGAACAGCCGGAAGGGCGGTACGCAATTTGCTCCATCGCTTCCGGCGACCTGCCTCCAGATGTGGCCATGCCTGTCGGAGATGCCGTCCACAACCTTCGGTCGAGTCTGGATCATTTGGTCTGTCAGCTTGCTATGGCGGCTGGTAACGCCGCGGCCTGCACCCGAACGCAGTTTCCGATCTTTGCCCAGAACACGTCGGACAATGTGAAGCGTATCGAGCGGTTGATCGGGCCGGTGAGTCCCAATGCTCAGGCAGCAATCAAGGCGCTGCAACCGTATCAGCGACGACCAGCTGACCCAACCAGCGACCTGCTCTGGATCCTTTCGGAACTTGACATTATCGACAAACACCGCCTGTTGTTCGTCGCACGCCCACATTTCACCGCGCTGCGCCTGAGAGTCACCGTCGATGGCAAGACAGACGTCTTGACCCCCTCGAATCATCCTCAATGGCAACCGCTGAAATTCGGTACAGAACCATTCCGGATCAGACTGATGATTCCCTGGGACCGAACCAAACCTCAGACCGAAGTGAAAGTGGAGGCTGAGCCGATGGTTGGCGTAGTGTTCCACCAAACCGGGCTGAAGTGTGACGAATCGGACGTTCGAGCCATCGTCGGAGACATGATCGCCGACGTGACCGCCATCGTCGACGACTTCCAGCGATTCTTCTGACTTCGACCTGACACGAGACATCGCTTCTATGGTAGAGCAGCTTGGCCGAGGACGGCCCGATGGTCAAGCGGGCTCCGGCACGCGGATGGCAAAGGCTGGCAATTGGTCAGCGACAACACAGCGTACGCCGGTGCCGTGGCCACGAGAGGCCGTGGTGCTGGGGCAGGTCATGTGGACGGGGCGGACGTTGTGATTGGGAGGAGAGCCGTCCGCTGCGATTTCTGCTGGCCGTGCAAGCCGGCGGACAAGCGGCGCTGTTCGATCAGTCGGGTCCAACGCTCGCGCGGACGACGGCTCACGTCTGCATCGGGTCCGGTTCTGACTTGGGCCAGTACCTTCAGGAGACGCGATTCACGAGTGAGATGAATATGGCGGCCGGGCGGCGCGTGGTGGCGCACCTCTTGAAGCAGGTGAAAACCTACAGTCCGTTCTGTGGTGGCGACAGCCAAATTCTGTTAGTGCCGCACGAGGGGCCAGCCAAGTTTGCTACTGCACGTCAGATCAGCAAGGACGAGCGAGAGAGCCACCGCGTGCAGGCTCGTGAGTGACAACCCGGACACGCAGGACTGGCCCACGCGGCGCTGGCCAGCCGATGCCGACGTCAGTGGATATGTCCCCAATCCACCGCAAAACCGGTGTTCCTCGCGGAGGCCGCGCCCAATTGCAGGGTGCCCGTCACCGCGGTAGGCAGAGTTCAACAGGAAAGGAAAAGACACCCTATGAGTCACATGGTGACCGAGGTCTACGATGCGTTCCGGGCCGCCGGCGTCGATGAATCCACGGCCAAAGCTGCGGCGTCGGTGATTCCGCTGGCGCCCGATCTGGCGACCAAGACCGACATTGCCAACTTGCGCGCTGATCTCTACCGGGCTATGTGGGCGCTCGGCGTGGGCATCGTCACCGTGAACGCCGCGATCGTGACCGTCATCGTCGCCCTCCTGCGGCTCGCGCCGTAACGTATCGGGCCACCGCTGTGCTTGGGCAGGTGATGTGGACGGGACGGGCGCTCTCTATTAGAGAATATACGGCTTGGCTTGTAGCTATCTTATAGATATACTTATGCGGTGTTCGAGGTTGTGTACAGCGCGGATGCCCGGCGGCGACTGCGACGCATGCCCAACAACATCGCACGCACGATCATTGCGAAAATCGATGCCCTGGCGGCCGATCCAGCCGCCCCGAATAACAATGTGACGGTCTTGAAAGGCGGGGCCGGATTCCGGCTCCGCGTGGGCGACTGGCGCGTGTTATACAGTGTGCATCCAGACGTGAACCTGTTGCGCGTGGCGGCGATCAGGCCGCGCGGGGAGGCCTACCGATGACGACGACGGTACAGACCGTCACCTTGGCCGGTGAAGACTACGTCGTGGTCCGCCGCGACGAGTACGACGCGATGCGGGCGGCGGTCGATGACGACGCGATGGATGCGGCCATCATTCAGCGGGTACTTGCAGATCCCGATCAGACGTGGGCCCCGGCCGATCTCGTGCGGCGGATCGCCGCCGGCGAACACCCCGTGCGCGTCTGGCGCACGCATCGCGGGATGACGGCGCGCGCCTTGGCCGCCGCTGCCGGGCTCCCAGGCTCGTATCTCTCAGCCATCGAGCAGGGAAAGAAGCCTGGATCTGTCAAGGCGCTCACGCGTCTGGCGACCGCGCTCAATGTCGCACTCGACGATCTGGTGTGAACGACAGGTGACCGAAAGAACTCGAACGACTCAGGAGGAGAACATGACACGCATAATGTGGAGCTGTCTCGTGCTGGTGCTGGTGCTGGTGCTGGTGTCCGTACCGGTGCTGGCTGCGGACGTGGTGGAGTTTCGGAAGGTCGACTACTTTGAAGTCGTGACCAAGGACAACGGCGAACAAGACGAAAAGAAACGCGACGCCCGCCTGGAGCTCGACCGCGAGGCCCAGACGATCGCGATCGTGGACGAGAAGAAGGGCGCAGAGAAGGCCACCTACGCCGTGGTGCCGTTCGCCGATGTCACCAGCGTCCTCTACGAGCGGGCGAAGTCGCCCCGGCTGAAGAGCGCCATCTTCCTGTCTCCGCTGGCTTTGTTCTCCCCCGGCAAGAAGCACTGGCTCACGATCGAGTGGGACGGCGGCTATGCCTACATGCGGTTGGACAAGAAGAACCAGCGGCAGCTCCGGGCGGCGTTGGGCGCGGCAGGGTTCGAGGTCGAGATGCTGACTGAGGACTGACGTTACACACGATGTCACCCGTCTCGGATCGCCCCACGCGCCGCCGTACCCGCGTGGCCGAAGGCGTCTACAAGGACCGCTACGGCCTGGCCGCCACCGTGAAGGTGCACGGCGTCCAGCGCGAGATCCGCTTCCCGCCCGGCACGCCGCTCAAGACGATTCGGGCGCGACGCGACGAGCTGCGGGTGAGCCTCCGGACGCTGCCGCACGGCGCGCGGCACACCCTGGCGCATGACGCGGGGCGGTATCTGGAACAGGTCGAGAGCACGCTCGTCAGCTTCAAGGATCGCCAGCGAGAGATCCAGGCGTGGCTGCCGACCTGTGGTCATCTCCGGACGCTGGCGCTGCCGGCGCAGCTGGCGACCCTGAACGCGCAGCTGCATGCGTGGCGACGCACCCGCGCCGCGTCCACCTGCAATCATCGGCGGCATGCGCTCACCCATCTGGTCCGCGTGCTCTATGGCCGACGCGCATCGGTGGACTTCGCGGATCTGGTCCGCTTCACGGAGCCGCCGCCGGTCCCGCGCTGGCTTGACCGCAGGCATATCGGCGACGTGTTAGCGCAGCTGTCACCACGGTCGAAGACGGCCGCGCGGCTCCAGCTGCTCCATTGGACGGGTATGCGCCCGTCGCAGATGGCACGCTTGACGCGAGAGGATTTCCGCCTGGCGGACGCCATTCCCTATGTGGCCGTGCCGCGCGGCAAGGCCGGCAGGTTGGCGGCCGTGCCGCTCGTTGACGAGGGCGTGGCGGCGGCCCGCGCCTTCATCGAGGCGGACGCCTTCGGGCGGTGGTCGTGCTCGACGGCTCGCAAGGCGATCCGCATGGCCGCCGAGCGGGCAGGCCGGGAGCCGTTCACCGTCTACCAGATCCGTCATTCGTTCGCGACGTGGCTCCGGCGCACCGGGGCGGACCTGGCCGACATTCAGGACTTGTACGGGCACACGGACGCCGAGACGACGCGCATTTATGCGCCGCCGGCCTTGTCGAAGCACAGGGCGGCGATCGAGCGGCTGCGGCACGCTGGTGAGACGGCACCGCCGGACCCGGACCCGGCGGCGCGCGGATTGCGGCTCGTGAAAGGTGTAGAATAGGGCACGTGGCCATCGAAACGGCTGGCAGGTTTGGCTGGCAGTGCTTTGACGGTGTCTGTAAGTTATTGATTCTAAATGTGGGGTCGTAGTTCAGCTGGTTAGAACGCCGGCCTGTCACGCCGGAGGTCGCGAGTTCGAATCTCGTCGGCCCCGCCAACACTCGTGAAGGGCAGTCCAGCGGCTGCCCTTTTTTTTCCCACTCATGCCGACGCCAGCGGTCTTCGTCGATCGGGACGGGACGCTCAATGAGGACGTCGGGTATCTCGATCGGATTGAGCGTCTGCGCCTCTTTCCCTGGAGCGTTGACGCGATCAGGCTGCTTCGGCGCGCCGGCTACGCGGTCGTCGTCGTGACCAACCAGGCGGGTGTCGCTCGCGGCATGGTCCGGGAAGCGTTCGTCGACGAAACTCGCCAGCTCATCCAGGCACGACTCGCGGCGATCGGGGAACGGCTCGACGGTCATTACTACTGCCCCCATGAGCCGAACGCGCCAATCGAGGCCTATCGACGCGATTGTGACTGTCGCAAGCCTCGCCCTGGTCTCGTGCGCCGGGCGAGGGACGAGCTCGACCTCGATCTGAGTCGGTCCGTAGTGGTCGGCGACAAGTGGAGCGACATCGCGCTTGCGCGGGCGGTGTCGCTGCGGGGGCTGCTTGTGGAAACTGGCTACGGTGCCGGTCAGCTCGCCATGCCGCGCGAAGGGCTCGAAGCTGACGCGGTGGTCGCAAACCTCATCGAAGCCGCCAGCTGGATCGTGCGTGAGCTCCCGCGTCCAGGTGCTCACTAGTCGATCCGTGCGGAGGGGCGCCTCTCCGCGTCGAAGCGCCGCGCGATGCGTCGCCATCGAATCCGCCACGGCATGATGACGGACTCGACAAGCACCCGCGTGGACAACTTCGACGCGCCCTCGCGCCGCTCGACGAACACGATCGGCACCTCCACGATCCGGCTCCCCTCCTTCGCCTCACACAGGGTCTCCACCAGAAACGCGTAGCCCTCCGAGACGACGCGGTTCAAGGCCAGTCGCGCCAGACTTTCGCGCCGCCAGGCACGGAACCCGCTCGTGCAGTCGTGTACTCGGAGGCCGGTGGTCAATCGAATGTAGCGGTTGGCGAGGACGCTGAGGACGATCCGGTGCAGGGGCCAGTTGAGGATGCTGATCCCCTGCACATACCGCGACCCGATGGCGAGGTCGGCGTCCTCGAGCGCCGCCACGAGATCCGGCAGCGACACCGGGTCGTGCGACAGGTCTGCGTCCATCTGGCAGATCACCGTGGCATCGGTATCGAGCGCGCGGGCGTATGCGTCGACGTACGAACGCCCGAACCCGCGACGATCCGTCCGATGGATCACCGAGACCCGGCCAGGGTGCTGTGCAGCCAGCCGATCCGCGACCTCGCCGGTGCCGTCGGGAGAGGAATCGTCAACCACCATCACCCGATACCCGTGCGCGAGGACGGATGGGACGAGCGCCGGCAGGTTGTCGCGCTCGTTGTAGGTGGGGATGATGACGAGCACGCTCATCGAAGAGGTCCACCCACCGCGAACACGTATGCATACCCGTGGGCCAGCGCGACGAGCGCGACGACGAGCCAGATAGCCGTCGCGTGTAGGCGCGGCGACGTCCATCGGCGCAGCCAGCGCAGCCCCAGCGCGAGGTAGAGGCCAAGGGCCGGCAGCAGGAAGAGGAGGTATTTCGCTTTGAGGGCCCACGTCTCCTGCGCGATGAACCAGTGGAGGTAGACGGCGAACGCCGTGACGCACATCAGAAGCACGGGCCGGACCGACCGCCGGGTGCAGGTCGCTCCGGCGCCGGCCACCGCGAGCACGGTGGGCAGCAATCCGAGTAGCAGCACGCTCGATGTGAGCCAGGGTGGGACCCCGCGCCACACATAGGCCCTGTCGATGCCGCCGCGGGTTGGGTTGGAGAAAAAGCTCATGTCGCTCCACGTCATCCCGTACAGCGTCGTCCACACGCTCCGGTAGACCGGGAGGTTCGTCAGCGCACCGTCCGTCGCATCACGGCGTCCGAGCGCGGTCAGCGCCGACCACTCGAAGGAGAGGAAGTCGTATCGATCCCAATGCCGCGTCGTGGGGGCGGCGCGGAAGCCATCGACGGCGGAGCCGTTGGCATAGAGCGCGTTGTCGAATCTGGCGACGTTGTCGACGTATTTCCACGAACCCACCGCCAGACAGATGACCAGGATCGCCAGGCCATCACGGATGGTTCGACGGCGGTGAATCCCGGTGATCAGATGAATGGCGAGCAGCTCGCCGCCCACGAGGAGGGCAATCAGGCCTGAGTATTTCGTGGCCATGGCCAGGCCCGCGAGCACCCCGAGCACGATGACCTGCCGGAGCGGCGCCGTCCGACTCCGAACGTGATAGGCCGTCAGGTGATAGAGAAACGCCACCATGATGGCCGTCAGCAGGATGTCGGCCTTAGGTCTCTCGCAACAGCGCGTCAATGCGCGTGATTCTACGCCAAGCGCCTGTGCTACGATGAAGATTGGGTCATGCCCTTTCGCGACACCGTTGGTCACCGCGCGGTGCTGACGCTCCTGGCCCGGGCCATTGCGGACGACTCGCTGCCGCCCAGTCTGCTCCTAACCGGCGTCGATGGCGTCGGGAAGCGACGAGTGGCGGTGGCGCAGGCGATGAACTGCGCGGCCCCCACGCGCGGCACGTCGCGGCGGCCGCCATCATCTCCGGCCCCTCCTGGTGCCGCTCGACCTCGATCTGAGTCGATCGGTGGTCGTCGGCGACAAGTGGAGCGACATCGCGCTCGCGCGGGCGGTGTCACTGCGGGGGCTGCTTGTGGAAACTGGCTACGGTGCCGGTCAGCTTGCCATGCCGCGCGAAGGGCTCGAAGCTGACGCGGTGGTCGCCAACCTCACGGAAGCCGCCAGTTGGATCGTGCGTGAGCTCCCGCGTCCTGCCACGACGGCGCCCATCGACGGGATGGGGTCAGCAGGTCCCTGACACGATCCGTGGCACACGGCTCCGCTCAGCCCGCTCGGCAACCGCCGTCCACGACGGACGCCGTCCGTCATGCCGGGTGGCTCGTGTTCGTCCTCAGCCTCGGGGTCTACCTCACAACCACTGGCGGCAGTATGGCCACCGACATCATGACCTACGAGGTGACCAAGGGTATCGTCGAACGCGGGACTGTGGCCATGTCCTACAATCTGTATCAGATGGACGCGCATCGTGGCGTGGACGGCCGGTACTACGCGCCGTACGGGATCGGCCACGCGCTGCACGGCGTGCCGTTCTACGTTGCGGGGCGGGCGGTCGAGCGGAGCGGTCTGGAGGTCGGCAGAGAGGAGGCCTTGCGCAAGGCGGCGGTCGTCGTGTGCAGCGCGGTGGCGACGGCGGGGATCGTGTTCGTGACGTTCTGGTTCGCCTGGGCACTCACCGCCGATCTCCGAGCCGCCGTGCTGACCGCGGTGGCGACCGGGTTTGCCACGCTGCTCTGGCCGTACTCCAAGTTCGGATTCAACGCGCCCCTAGCCTGAACAGTTTCGCTTTAGTGTTGACAGTCTCGGCTGTCTGACAGCGGAGATAGAACGAGGGCTATGTGGCCTATCCTTCCACGCAGTTTCTTCGGACCAAGAAGCGCGAAAGGAAGGTACCCAATGACCCTCGACGACAGCATACAAGGGTTCCGGCTGCGGGTTCTGCGGGCGGCGCAGCGCAGTGGCAACGTGAGCGCGACGTGTCGACGCTACGCGTGTCCCGGACGGTGTTCTATCGATGGCGGGCTCGGCTGACGCGCGACCGTATGAGCACGCCGGCGCGCTTCTCGCATCGGTCAAGGACCTGGCGGCGTATCGCGAGCCCGACGCGCTCCTCCGAGCCGTGACGGCGATCGACGCGTGGGCGGGCCGGCTCGCCAGCCCCGCCGTCGTGTCGATGTTCTCGTTGGTCGTATTCGGGTGCACGCTCGGCTTGCTGCGCTCCCTGATGCGTCGGATCGGCGAGGGTGCGCCGGCGCGAGGGTTGGACCGGGCTAGGCGGATGAGCCGGGTCGAAACGACCGCACGGCGTCGGCGACGGCGTGCGCGTCTTGCTCCGACAGCCGGGGGTGGAGCGGGAGAGAGAGTACCGAGCGGCAGACAGCATCGGCGTTCGGGCAGGGCGCGGGCGCCGCGGGCGCGACGGCAGGCTGCTTCGTGATGGGCACCGGATAGTGGACGAGCGTCTCGATGCCGGCCGAGACGAGATGTTGCCGCAGCTGATCGCGGTCAGGCGAGGTCACGGGAAACAGATGATACACGTGGCCGCTCTCGCATTCCGGCGGAACGCTCACCGGCCCTCCCGCCAATCGCGTGCGATACGCCCCGGCCAGCGCACGCCGGCGTGACGTGGCCGTCGCCAAGCCTGTCAGGCGCGCGCGAAGCACCGCTGCCTGAATCTCGTCCAAACGGGAGTTGACGCCGGCAACCGCGTGGACGCCTGTGCCGGTTCGGCCACCGTTGCGCAGGCAGCGCAACCGTTCGGCCAGTGCCGCATCGCCGGTGCACGCGGCTCCGCCGTCGCCGACGCCCCCGAGATTCTTCGTGGGATAGAAGCTAAACGCTGCGCCCACGCCGAACGAGCCAACGGCACGCCCCGCGCAGGTGGCGAGATGCGCCTGGCAGCAATCCTCCACGACGACGAGACCGTGTCGTTCGGCGACACGCATCAGCGCCGGCATGTCCGCCGGCTGGCCATACAGATGAACGGGCAGGATGGCGGCGGTGCGGGGGCCGACGCGAGCGGCGACCGCGTCGGGATCGAGCGTCAAGCGTGCGGTGTCGACATCCGCGAACACCGGGCGCGCGCCGACCATCATGACGGCGATGGCGGTGAAGGCAGCCGACAGCGGGCTCGTGATCACCTCGTCGCCGTGTCCGATCCCGAGGCCTCGCAAGATCAGCGCGATCGCATCGGTGCCGTTGCCGGTGCCGACGGCGTGGCCGAGCCCGGACGCCTCCGCGAACTCGCGCTCGAACGCCTGCACCTCCGGACCGAGCACGAACCAGCCTCGTTCGACGACACGGCGGATGGCCGCGTTCGTCGCGTCGGGGGCCGCATCCCCACGAAGATCGAGGAAGGGGATGCGATGGGCCGTCATGTCCCGGCGAGGGTGTCCAGATAGTGGGCGAGATGCTGACGGTAGTAGCCGACCGTTTGCGCCAGGCCGTCGCGGATGGTGATCGTGGAGCGCCACGACACTGCCGCCGAGAGCTTGCTCGAGTCGATGTACACGCTGCCGACATCGATCGATTTCTTGTCAGCCGGCCAGGGGACGTACGTCACGCGGCCCGTTCCGGCGACATCGATGAGGACCGTCACGAGATCGCGTAGGCTCATTGGTTCCGCGCCGCCGACGTTGTAGACCTCGCCGTTGCACGCGTCGCACGCTCCGGCTTCGAGAAACGCCTCCGTGGCGTCGTCCACATAGACGAAATCTCGCAGCTGCGACCCGTCACCAAAGATCTCGATGAGGCCGTCCTCGACCACCAGGCGGATGAACCAGCCGATGAACCCCTGCCGACTGTGTTTGACGAGCTGGCGCGGGCTGTAGATGTTGGTCAGTCGCAGCGAGCAGGCGCGGACGCCGAACACGTTGTTGTAGAGCAGGTGGTAGTACTCGCCCGCGACCTTGTTGATGCCGTTGACGTCGACGGGCCGGACGAGGTGCGCCTCCGTGACCGGGAGCGATTCCGGATGACCGTAGACCTGTCAGGTGCCGGCGAACACGATCTTCACCGCCGGGTTGTGTTTGCGACACGCCTCGAGGATGGAGAGCTGGATCCGGCAGTTGATCTCGAGATCGGTATAGGGGTCGCGCATGCTGTCGAGATGCGAGACCTGACCGGCGAGGTTGAAGATCACGTCGCGGTCGCGGACCAGCTGGTTCATCGAGCTCTCGTCACGCACGTCCGCAATGTTGACCGTCACCTGATCTGCGATGTCCCCGATGTTGAAGAGGATGCCGCCGTAATCCGGAATGAGTGAATCGACCAGCAGCACATCCGCGTCGAGCGCCACGAGCCGGTGCGCGAGGTTGCTGCCGATGAAGCCGAGGCCGCCCGTGATCAGAATGCGCCGCCCCTGATAGAAGCGCCCGTAGCCTCCGCTCATCGGCGCTCCTCATCGGGTGCGAGGCGAGCGGACGGCGCGTCTCCTCCGCCGGTCGTCGATGGCGTCGCCGGGAATTGGCGCGCGCGGCGATGCTCCCCGCGAACGACCAGCGCGACCCACAGCCGGAGGACGTCCATGGCTGTCCGCGCGATGCGCCGGAGGTTGAAGAACTGCGATGTGCCGTAGGCGCGGTGGTGGTGATGGACCGGGACCTCGACGATTCGACATCCCGCGTCCTGGATCTTCGTCATCATCATCTCCAGGCAAATGACACCGCTGCTCCTTTCCAGCACCACGCGGTCGAACACCGCGCGGCGCAACAGCCGAAAGTCGCAATCGACGTCGCGCAGTCTCAGGCCGAACAGGGTCTTGACCGCGTGGTGATAGACGCGCCCGATCACGATCCGGTGCAACGGGTCGGACCGGCTGATTTTGTAGCCGTTCACGACGTCGATATCGTCCTCGAGCCGGTGCCAGAGGATGGCCATCTCGCGGGGGTCGTATTGCGCGTCGCCGTCGGTGTAGAAGACGAGGGGTCTGGTCGCGCTCGCGAATCCGGTCCGGAGCGCCGCTCCATAACCGCCGTTCACCTCATGCGTGACGACGCGCAGGCGAGGATAGACGCGCGCGAGGTCGTCGAGCACCTCGGCGGTCGCAACCGTGCTGCCGTCGTTGACGACGATGATCTCGTAGTCGTCGGTGAGCCGACGCGCGGCGAGGTCGGCGCCGACGACCATGCTGGCGATCGTGCCGCCGTCGTTGTACGCGGGGAAGAACACGCTCAAGCCGGGCGCGTGTGTGGGGGCGGGCGGCAGGCTCATGCGGCTTCGGCCAGACCGGCCGGCCGCGGCTTTCTAGCCAGGCAGAGTATCGAGCTTCCCAACGGCAGATCCACCCACCGGACCACGCGCGCTTCGGCGGTCAGGACGGCGGACAGCACGGCGTTGACCAACCACGGCGGTTGCGCAAGGTCGCTGCGTGCGGTCGCAGGCGGCCGGAGCCCCCGGAGTCGCTGCCAGGTGCGCAGGACGAGGAGCGGGAGAAAGAGGGTGGCGTTGGTGCAGGTGATCCGCTCCACTGTGAACCCCTCCGGCTCGAGTCTTGCGCGCAGGCGCGGGCGCGTGTAGCGTCTGACTCTCCGTCGAATACCGAATGCTCGCCCCGCAGCGCGGCGAACGCCGGCACGTTGATGATGGCCGCGCCGCCGGGTCGCAGCAGGCGGAACATCTCGGAGACGGCAGCGCCCTCGTCCACGTCGTCCAAGCAATAGAGGACGTCAAACGACGTCACGACATCGAACGTCGCGTCGGCGAACGGCACGGACCGCACCGTGGCGCAGGTGAGCCGTCGCGTGCCGCGCGCGGCTCCCCGTGTCAGCCCGGACAACGTGAGGTCGAACCCGTAGGCGTTGCCGAAATCGGAGAGCAGTGTGAGGTTGGCGCCGGTCCCGCAGCCGGCATCCAGAAGCCGACGCGTCCCGCCAGACGTGGCGGCCGCCAACAGCGGACGCGCGAACCCGCGGAGTCCGCGGAACCAGAAGTACTGTTGCTCCCGCCTCATAGGTCTCTCGCAACAGCGCGTCCATGCGCGTGATTCTACGTCAAGCGCCTGTGCTACGATGCCGATCGGGTCATGCCTTTTCGCGACATCGTTGGTCACCGCGCGGTGCTGACGCTCCTGGCCCGGGCCATTGCGGAGGACTCGCTGCCGCCCAGTCTGCTCCTGACTGGCGTCGATGGCGTCGGGAAGCGACGAGTGGCGGTGGCAGTGGCGCAGGCGATGAACTGCGCGGCCCCCACGCGCGGCACGTCGCGGCGGTCGCCATCATCTCCGGCCCCTCCTGGTGGAGCCGACGGCGGATTCGCGATCGACGCATGCGGTCGGTGCGGGACGTGCCGCCGCATCGATCGTGGCACGTTCGCCGACGTTGTCGTGGTCGAGCCGGGGGAGAACGGCACGATCACGATCGATCAAGTTCGGACCCTGGTCGACCAGGCGGGCTATCGCCCCTTTGAGGGACGGCGCCGCGTGATGATCGTCGATCACGCCGATCAGCTCGGGTCATCGGCGCAACACGCGCTGCTCAAAACCCTCGAGGAGCCGCCGGACTCTTCGCAGTTTCTGCTGGTCAGCGCGCGCCCGGATATGCTGCTCGACACCGTGCGGTCACGCTGTCCGCAGCTTCGCTTCGGCCAGCTCGATGTCGATGCGATCGTCGGGCTGCTCACCTTCCAGGGGTGTGACGAGGGGGTCGCGCGGGCGGCCGCGGCCTCAGCCGGTGGCAGCGTCGGCCGCGCGCTCAGTGTCGCGTCCGGCGAGCTTGCCACCGCCCGCGATTCGGCGGTGCGGCTGCTGGACGACGTCTCGACGGCGCCCGATCCTCGCGCGCGCCTCGGGGGCGCAAAGGCGCTCGTCGCCGGCGCGCGCGCCCGCCGTACCCCGGCGGTCGAGCGCGACGAGCTGCGGCGCCGACTGCACGCGCTCGCATCCCTGCTGCGCGACATGGAGGTGCTGGCGGCCGGCGCTGACGCGCCGCTCGCAAACGCCGATCTGCGCGACGGGTTGACGCGTCTGGCGGCGTCGTATGGACGCGGCCGCGGACTGCGCGCGTTCGCGGCGGTCGACGAAGCGACGGCGGCGGTCGCTCAAAACGCGAGCACCAAGGTGGTGGCCGACTGGCTGGCCTGCCGACTGTAGGCGTTGATGGAAACGGAAGCGGAGTCCTCACGTCGTTGTGTCAGCGTCAAGTTCGATCCGGTTGGCCGGGCTCGCCGCTTCCTGCTGACCGACGTCGAGTTCGAGCCGCCGCTCGCGCCGGGGGATGCCGTCGTCGTCCAGCGCGGCGAGCGCCGCGCCTACGCCACTGTGACCCGCGCGGTGGGGCAGTTGGCGACACGGACAGCGCCGCCGGCCGCGTCGACGGATCGCGTGGTGCGTCGCGCCAGCCAGCAGGACATTACGACCAAGCTCAAGCATCAGCATCGCGAGCGAGAGGCGCAGCGCGTCGCCGGCATGAAAATCCGGGAGCGCGGCTTGCCGATGAAGCTCGTCCGGACGGAGCAGTTGTTCGACAGTCCACGGCTGGTCTTCCATTTCACGGCCGAGGGTCGCGTCGACTTCCGCGAGCTCGTCCGCGAGCTCGCGTCAGAGTTTCGATGTCGCATCGAGATGCGCCAGATCGGGGCGCGTGATGAAGCCAAGTTGCTCGGTGGGTACGGCACGTGCGGGCGCCCGCTCTGCTGCACCACCTGGTTGCAAGGGTTCCAGCCGATCTCGATCAAGATGGCGAAGCGCCAGCATCTCAGCCTCAACCCGTCCCGCTTGACGGGCCTCTGCGGTCGCCTCAAGTGCTGTCTTCGATACGAGCTCCCGAACGCCGCCGGCGAGCAGTTCGCCGGCTGCGCGAACGAAGGATCCTGTAGTCGCACCGAGGGCGGATGCGGGAGCGGCGGCGGGTGTAGCAGCGGGAGCTGTGACGGTTGCGGCGCGGGTAACCACACCGAGGCGGGCCACGACCCCGGGCGCGAGCCGGTCTGACACCCACCCGGATTCTGACTCATGCCTCTCCCGCGGGTCGGGCTCACCGTCGGTGACCCCGCCGGCATCGGACCGGAAGTCGCGATCAAGGCGTCGCGCGATCCGCACGTGCGCCGTATCTGCACGCCGGTGCTGTACGGACCGCAGACCGAGGCCGAACGGGCGTCGTTTCCGGCGGGTACGGTGTCGGCCGCGGCCGGTCGTGCCGCCTACGAAGCGGTCCGGGCGGCGACCGCCGACGCCGTCGCCGGGCGGATCGACGCCGTTGTCACCGCGCCCATCAACAAGACCGGGTGGGCGCTGGCCGGGTTCCCATGGCGGGGGCACACGGAGCTGCTGGCCGAGTTGACCGGCGCCGAGCGCGTCGCGATGATGTTCCACTCCGACCGCCTGCGCGTCGTGCTCGCCACCGTCCATGTGCCGCTGGTCGAGGTGGGCCCGCATCTCACGCGCGCCGTGCTCGAGGGGGTCATCGATCTCGCCCATCGCGAGCTGCCGCGCTTCGGCTACCCCACGCCGCGACTGGCCATGGCCGGTGTGAACCCGCACGCCGGTGAAGACGGGCTCATCGGAGACGACGAGACCCGAGTGATCAGGCCGGCGGTCGAGGCGTGTCGGTCCCGGGGTATCGACGTGAGCGGGCCGCTGCCCGGCGACACCGTGTTCGTCCGAGCACTCGACGGCGCCTTCGACGCGGTGATCGCCTGCTATCACGACCAGGGGTTGATTCCGGTCAAGCTCCTCGCGTTCGGTGAGGCGGTCAACGTGACGCTCGGGCTGCCGATCGTGCGCACGTCGGTTGACCACGGCACGGCCTATGACATCGCGGGGCAGGGCGTCGCCAACCCGTCCAGTATGATCGCGGCGGTACGACTGGCGGCGAGACTCGCAGCCGGTGGCAAGAGCGGGACGCTGACCACGGGCCGCTAACCGCCGCGCGGATGCCCGCCGGAGGACGGGACACGGGCCATGCCGGACGAGCCGACCCCTGAGCGCCTCATTGCGGACAACCGCAAGGCGCGGCACGAGTACCACCTGTACGACACCTACGAGGCCGGCGTCGTGCTGCTGGGCACGGAGGTCAAGGCGATCCGGGAAGGACGCGTCAACATCAGGGACAGCTACGGGCGCGTCGAGGACGGCGAGATTTTCCTCTACAACCTCCATATCAGCCCTTATAGCCACCGCGGCTACACCGAACACGAGCCGCTGCGCCGGCGCAAGCTCTTGTTGAACAAGCGGGAGATCCGCAAGCTCGTTGGCAAGACGCTCGAGCGGGGGTTCACGCTGGTGCCCGTCCGGATCTACTTCAAGCGCGGCCGCGTGAAGGTGGCCATCAGCCTGGCCAAAGGGAAGAAGACCTACGATAAGCGCGAGACGATTCGGCGACGCGAGATCGACCGCGAGACGCGAGCCATGGTGAAGGAGCGCTCCCGATGAGAGTGCTGGTGTCTGGTGCCGACGGACAGCTCGGGACGACCCTCGGCCGCCTGTTTGCCGCGGAGGACGACGTGAGGCTCGCCACGCGCGCGGACCTCGACCTCACCCGACCCGACCAGGTGCGGGCGGTCGTGGCCGACGCGCGTCCGGACGTGGTGATCAACTGCGCTGCTTACAACGACGTGGACGGCGCCGAAGACCAGGTCGAGCTCGCGTTGTCCGTGAACGCCTTCGGCGTGCGGGCGCTCGCGCACGCCTCGCGCGACGTCGGCGCGCGGTTCGTGCATTACAGCAGCGATTTCGTTTTCGACGGCACCGCCGACCGGCCATACACCGAGGACGACCAACCGAACCCGCGAAGCGTGTATGCCACGTCGAAGCTGCTCGGCGAGTGGTTCGCGCGCGCCGTGCCGCACTACGTGCTCCGTGTCGAGAGCCTCTTTGGCGGCGGCGCCCTCGAACCCGCGCCGTCGGATCGCGCGCGCGGCAGCAGCCTGGACCGGATGGCAGACACGCTGCTCGCCGGGCGTCCGGTCCACGCGTTCACCGACCGCACCGTCTCGCCGAGCTATGTCGACGACGTCGCGCACGCGACGCGCGTGTTGCTCCGGACCGCGCCGTCAGACGGTGTCTACCACTGCGCCGGCACAGGTCACGCCACATGGGTTGAGGTGGCCTCCGAGCTGGCCCGCTGTCTGGGCGTCTCGCCGACGATCCGTCCAATCACGCTCGATGAGCTCGATCTCCCTGCGAGCCGACCAAAGTACTGTGCGCTCTCCAACCAGAAGCTTGCCGACGTCGGAGTCGCAATGCCGACCTGGCAGGAGGCGGTTGGACGGTACGCGGACAAACGGTGCCACCTGTGACGCTCGCGATCCGGAAGGGTTGGCGCGCGGCCGTTGCGGCCGCGGTGGGTCTCTGTGTCTTGTGGCTCGCCGCGCGTAGTGTGGCGTGGAGCGACGTCGCGGCGGCCCTTGCACGTGCAGACATCATGCTCATTGCTCTCGCGGCGGGTCTCGTCGTCGCTGCGTTGCTCTTGCGTGCAGTGTGTTGGCACGAGTTGCTGGCCGCGACGGGGGCTCCGACCAGTTTCGTCCGTACGTGGGGCGCCATGGTTGTCGGTCAGTGTTTGAATAAGGGAATGCCGGCGCGAGTCGGTGACGCTGCTCGCGTGGCGCTCATGGGGACACCGCAGTTGCCCAAGGTCACCGTGGCTACGAGTCTTGTCGTCGAGAAGCTTTTTGACATCGTGGCGTTACTTATCCTGCTCGTGGTGGCCTCGTGGTCGTTCGAGTTGCCACAGTATGTGCGTGACGCGCGTCACGGAGTCGTTGTCCTCGCAGCAATCCCACTTCTTGTCGCGGCGCTGATGGCCGTCTGTGGAGAACCGCTACTTCAATGGGTCTCCGCGCCAAGCCGGGGGGCGGTTCCGGGATGGCGGTCCCGGCTAGGTCGCCATGGCGTGTCGGTACTACGCGGTTTGTCGATCTTGAGACGACGTCCGACGCTCGCGGTTTTGCAGGTCGGTTATCTCGTCGGGTGGCTCTGTCTTGCCGGAGTGAACTTCGTCGTGCTGGAGGCACTTGGAATTGCCGCACCATTGGCGGCGGCGATGTTATTGCTGGTCATACTCCAAGTTGGGACGTCCGTGCCCTCAACGCCAGGAAAGGTTGGCGTGTTTCAGTACTTGTGTGTCGTCACGCTGGCGCCGTTCGGTGTCCCGCAGGATGAGGCGCTCGCGTATGGGATCGTTCTGCATGTGGTCGAGTATGGGACAGTCATGGGGTTAGGTGCACTCTGTCTGTTGTCGGGTCTCGGCGGCGGGCGATGTCCCCCGACGACCATGGTGAAGGCGATAACTGATACGGAATGACCTCTTGTCGAACCTCGATGTTTCGTACGGCACGCCTTCGGTTCCCCGATGCCCGCAGGCGGTCCGTGGGTGGTCGGGCCGCCCAGCCGACGAACGATGGAGGGCGCTTCGACGACGGGTCACGCTGAAATTCGGTGATTACCCCGGTCGCCTGGGGCAGCGCACGCATGACAGTGGTCGTCGGGAGGACGTGCAGTTTAATACGCGAGTTGCGACAGTCGTCCGTACCGCATAGCTAGGTCGCCGGTGCCTCGAATCGTGCGTCCCTACGTCGAGACCGATGCCCCCAACCCGCGAAGTGCCTACGCGACATCCAAGCTGCTGGGGGAGTGGTTCGCCGCCGAGGCGCCCCAGACTACGTGCTGCGTGTCGATAGTCTCCTCGGTGGAGGCGCACTCGCTCCGGACGGGAGAGGGCGCCGGCGGGGAAGCAGCCTCGACCGGCTGGCTGACGTCATGTTGGCGGAGGGCGAGGTGCGGGCGTTCGCAGATCGGACGATGTCGCCCAGCTACGTCGATGACGTCGGTACGGCCACGCCTGCCCTCCTGTGCACCCGTTCGCGGCGCGGGGTCTATCACTGCGTCGGGACCGGTCACGCCACATGGGTTGAGGTGGCCGCCGAGCTGGCCCGCTGTCTGGGCGTCTCGCCGACGATCCGTCCAATCACGCTCGATGAGCTCGATCTCCCCGCGAGTCGACCAAACTTCTGTGTGCTCTCCAACCAGAAGCTCGCCGACGCGGGCGTCATGCTTCCGACATGGCAGGACGCGGCTGGACGCCATGCCGACAAGCGGCGTTGTTCAGACGGCGCCGCGCCCTAGCTGAGGGTCTCGTCGACGAGATCAGCGAGGCGCTCGGCGATGGCCAGCGCCGCCGTCAATCCTGGCGAATCGATCGCCGCCGCGTGGACAAGCCGTGGGACCCGCGCGTCACGGCCGATCCGGAAGTCCGAGAATGGTCGGTCGGCTGGCTCGCCGCGCGCCCGGATGCCGCTTCCACCCGCCCGCAGCTGCTCGAGCGACAGCATCGGCAAGAGACGGCGCGCCGCCGTGTGGAATGCCTCCAGCGACTCTCGGTCAGACTCGTAGTCGTCCTTACTCACTTGGTAGCGCGCGGTCGGACCGAGGGTCACGGTTCCCCAGGTTGTGCGCGTGAGGTGCACGCCGAGCCCGTGGCCGTTCGGCTCTGGGAGCGGATAGACGAGCCCCCGGACGAGATGGCGCGCGCTCGGCACGAGCTCGGCGCAGTCGCCTCGGACCGGGTAGATGGTGAACGTCTCGCCGCCGAGCGCTGCCGACACGTCGTCGGCGTACAGGCCGGCGGCGTTGACGACGGCGCGCGCCCGGAACGTTTCGCGTCCTGTCTCGATCGTGATGACCTTCCCCTCGCCGGCGCCGCGTTCGAGCCTCGTGCCCAGGAGCAGCGCGACGTCGTGGGCAATCGCGCGTTGGACGAGGGTGCGAACCAGTGTCTCGCCCTCCACGATGCCGGTCGACGGTGACCAGATGGCCGCCACGGCGTCGATGTGCGGCTCACGGTCGCGGATGAAGGCACGGTCGACCACGTCGAGGTCGTCGACGCCATTGGCGTGCCCACGGGCCGCCAGCGTCTCGAGGCGCACCAGGTCCGCCGTCTCGCTCGCCACAATGAGCTTGCCGCATCGCTCGTGCGGGACATCGTGCGCGCGGCAGAAGGCGTAGAGGCGCGCCCGTCCTTCGACGCAGAGCGTCGCTTTGCACGAATCGGTTGGGTAGTAGATCCCGGCGTGGATGACGCCGCTGTTGTGGGTGCTCCCGGCCAGCCCGGGACGCGCCTCACTCTCGACGACGCACGTCGTGTGGTCACGCTCGGCGATGGCGCACGCCGCCGCAAGTCCCACCACCCCGGCGCCGATGATCGCAACATCGACCGTTTCACCGGTGTCCGTCATGTCGTATCGGCAGATTGTGCCACGCACGGCCAATCCGTCATACTCTCACCCCGTGACGGCAGCGTTACTCCACAAGATCAGATCAAAAAGCGCGCGTGTCGGCGTGATCGGGCTTGGGTATGTCGGGCTCCCGCTCGTCGTCGAGTTCGCGAAAGCGGGCGTCCGCGCCGTCGGGTTCGATATCGACCGCTCCAAGGTCGACGGCATCAACCGTGGCGAATCGTACATTGCCGACGTTGCAACCGACGACCTGAAGTCCGTCGTCGATGCCGGTGCGCTGAGAGCCACGACCGACTTCGCAGCACTCACCGACGTCGACACGATCAACATCTGCGTGCCGACCCCGCTGCGAAAGACCAAAGATCCGGATCTTTCGTTTGTCGTTGCGGCTGTCGACCAGATCGCCACGCACCTCAGAACGGGTCAGCTGGTCATCCTCGAATCGACAACCTATCCGGGGACCGTCAACGAGGTCGTCCAGCCACGGCTCGAGGAGCGCGGTCTGCGTATCGGTGTTGACTTTTTTCCCGCCTTCTCGCCGGAGCGCGTCGATCCGGGAACGCCGAATGGACGACGCGCAATATCCCGAAGGTCGTCGGCGGCGTCGACGCCCGCTCCACGGAGCTGGCGGCGGCGCTCTACGGGCTCATCGTCGAAAGCGTCGTGCCGGTCTCGTCACCGCGCGTTGCCGAAATGGTCAAGTTGCTCGAGAACAGGTTCCGGGCGGTCAATATCGGCCTGGTCAACGAGTTGGCACTGATGTGTCGCGACCTCGATGTGAACGTCTGGGAGGTGATCGACGCCGCCAAGACCAAGCCGTTCGGCTTTATGCCCTTCTACCCTGGACCCGGGCTCGGCGGACATTGCATCCCGGTCGACCCCTTCTATCTCGCCTGGAAGGCGCGCCAAAGCGGATTCGAGAGCCGTTTCATCGAGCTCGCTGGACACATTAACGCCGGCATGCCGCGTTACGTCGTCGAACGTGTCGCCGAAGCGCTGAATAGCCACTCGCGCAGTGCAAGGGTCGCGGGTCCATCTCTTCGGTGTTGCCTACAAGCCGAATGTCGGCGACACGCGCGAATCGCCCGCTCTCGACATTGCGGAGCTGCTGCTCAAGCGCGGTGCCGTCGTGACCTATAGCGATCCGTTCGTTCCAGCCGTGCGAGAAGGCCGCTTGTCGCTCGAGGCGGTTTCGTCTGAGCAGGCGTTAACGGACGGGATCGACGCCGCGGTCATAATAGCCGACCATCATGACTTCGATTACGCAGCAATCGTTCGGTCGGCGCCGGTTGTCGTCGACACACGCAACGTGCTCCGCGACATGAACGCCGACAACATCTTTGGACTCTAGTATGTCGAAACGCGCGATTATTACGGGCATTACCGGCCAGGACGGGTCGTATCTCGCCGAGTTGCTGCTCGCGAATGGATACGAGGTCGTCGGTATCGTACGACGCCTGAGCGCATCCAATCATTGGCGTATCGAGCACCTCACGGACCGTGTGGAGCTTCGACCAGCCGACCTGCTCGACCAGCTGTCGCTGATACGTGTCATCGACGACGTGAGGCCGGACGAGTTCTACAACCTCGCCGCGATGTCGTTCGTACCGGCGTCGTGGGATCAGCCGATGCTCACCGGGGAATTCAACGCTCAGGGCGTGACCCGCGTCATGGAGGCGATCCGGCAGGTTGATACCTCGATCAAGGTCTACCAAGCCTCGTCGAGCGAGATGTTTGGCAAGGTGCGTGAGACACCCCAGACCGAGCTCACGCCGTTCTACCCGCGGAGCCCGTACGGCGTATCCAAGGTGTTTGCCCACTACATCACCGTGAATTACCGCGAGAGCTACGACCTGTTCGCGGTGTCCGGCATCCTGTTCAATCATGAGTCGCCGCGCCGCGGCCTCGAGTTCGTCACTCGTAGGGTCACCGACGGCGTCGCGCGCATCAAACTCGGCCTCGCCGATTCGTTGTCGCTCGGCAATCTCGATGCACACCGGGACTGGGGATTCGCCGGCGACTACGTTCGGGCGATGTGGCTGATGTTGCAGCGGGAGGCCGCCGCCGACTATGTGATCGCGACCGGCGTCAGCCACTCCGTGCGCGACCTGGTGAAGACCGCGTTTGGTCACGCGGGGCTTGACTGGGAGCGCCGCGTGAAGACCGACCCCGCGCTTCTCCGTCCCGCCGAGGTCGAACATCTCATCGGCAACCCCGCGAAGGCGAACGCCGAGCTTGGCTGGGAACCGAGCGTCGACTTCGAGGGGCTCGTTAAGATGATGGTCGACGCCGATATCGATCGACTGAAGAATCTGTCCTGAGTGGCCTATGCACGTCTCCTTTGTGGGCGGTGACACGTCAATACGCGGTCACCCACCCTGTCGCCCACGTGGCACCGGTGCAATTCCCAGGCTAGGGCGTCGTCCGCCTGAGCACGATCAGCGATCGGAACGCCGCCAGCGGCCCGAGCCACGGAATCGATGGCCGCTCGAAGCGCAGCGTCGGCTCGACCGCCTACCCGGAATGAGGCTCGAGCGCCGGAATCCACCCGAAAGCCGATACGTGAGCAAGCTCAACCCGGTCGAGCGTCTCGATCACGAGCTCCGGGGAAGAGCGTCGAGACCTCTCCCGATAGCGGTAAAAGAGCAAACTTGGTATCGCCTGATTGGCGTCGAACGCATCGCGGCTGATCGCGGGAGGCCCGTCGACGAGAGGATCCTGCCCCAACAGAATGGGCTCGGAATGAAAAAACTTGTACGCAACCCAGGGAGACTGGCGTGATCGCTGGCTCGACCGCAACGAGCCGTCCCCCCGGACCGAGCAGGCGCCGGACTTCGGCGAAGAAGCGACGGGGCCGCTCAATGTGATGCATTACGTCGAACCTCACAATGTGGCGGAGCTTTCATCACTGAAGGGCAGCGCCTGTGCATCGGCGACCACGTCCAGCCAAGGACATGGAAGCAGGTCGCTGGCGACGACGCCGGGGAAGAACTCCTTGAAGATGCCGGAACCGGCACCGATCTCCAGGGTCGGACCGTCGACGCAGCAAGCCGCCATGCGTCTATAGAGGTCATGATAGACCTCGCGCAAAACCGGCTTGCGGCGCCATTCGATCCCATGCTGGGTGAGGTCGAGCATCTACCAAATCAGAACACCTTCAATTTCCGGTAGGCCAACAGCACCATCCGTGCGAGCAACCACCCGTGCTCGAAACGCGCCATCTGGGTTTCTCCATAGCGTCGGTCCGCATAGCGGATCGGGACTTCTACAATCTTCAGATTGAGCTTCGAAGCGCCAAAGATCAGGTCGAAGTCGACGAATGGATCGAAGTCACCGAAGTAAGCGCGATTCGCGACAATCTGATCGTAGTGTCTCGACGCAAGACCTTGGTGCCGCACAGGGTGTCGGTGAGGCGCTGGTTCAGCAACCGTGAGAACACCGAGGCGAAGCTTCGGTTCGCGAGAGAGTTCAAGAATCGCATCGCCCCCTCCTCCAACGGATAGACCATCCGTGTCCCGTTGACAAAGTGGTTCCTCTCAGGGATCGGTGCAGCTTCGGCCGGTTCCACGGCTAATAAGTCAAGCATTGTCATCGACTTACGTGGCTGGAGTACACCGTCTGTATCTGGAGAGGAACTGCAGGCTCTCGGAAAGTCCGGCCCACGGTACACGGCGGAAATCGCGAAGGGCCTGCCAGTTCCAGGGGGCTGAACAGTCAGCGAGGGTTCGGCCCAGCGGTGAAACGTCGGCGAAAGTCCAGGCCGCGTTCCACGAGTGTTGATGGTTCGTTGCCCTGTAAATGCCAGCGCCTCAACACCTTGAGGTGAGACCGGGTGCCGTCGAGCAGGCCCCCACCAAAAGCGGGGCCCGGGCAGGCGGCCGTCGACTGAGCGATAGACGACTTCACCGCTGATTCGCGGGCACGAGCACATCCGCAGCCTCTTTCCACGGCGTGGATGACCTGCTGGGGGATGAATCGTGCACACGTTTGTGTGAGGAACCGATAAAGTCTCCCTTTCCGGAGACGAGGGCGCGGTAGAACTTGGGCAAAGATTCAGGCGGCACGGTGAGATTTGCATCGAGGATCATCAAGATCTGCCCGCGCGCCTCCGCGAAGCCGTGCCTAATTGCGCAAGTTCGCGTAACTATTGGATGGGCGCGTAGGGTGCACGATCTCCTTTGTCCACTCGAACGGCGTCGCCTTGGGATTGTAGGCGGTGACAAAAGCGTCGCATCCCGCACCTCTCTAGGGGACGTAAAGCTCGCGCCGGCGAGGGCCCTGCGGGTCAGGATGCTGAACCAGATTTCAACTTGGTTCAGCCACGAGCCGTAGGTTGGGATGTAGTGGAAGTGGACGTTGGGGTGCCGCCGGAGCCACTGGTCCCGCTTGGGCATGTGGGTGTTCAGATTGTCGAGGATCACGTGCAGCTCCCAGCCGGCGTAGAGGTGGGATTGCCCCAGAATCTGTTGATCTTCCGAAGAAATAGAGCGGCGGCCTCTTCGCCCTTCGTGTGGTACGGAGGGGGCAACCAAAACAAGAAGGAGCCACCGCCATGACGAAGCATGCCAAGAAGTCCCGCCATCGCCAAGCTGTGGAACGGCCGACAGCCGCCGTGGAGATTCCGCTCCCGCTGTTGGGCGCGGTTGCGAGCATCGAGCGCTCATTTTTCGAGTTGTGCGTCCGGGCCGGCCAGCAAGTGTTGGACGCGATGATGGAGCAGGACCGCGAGGATCTGTGTGGTCCTCGCTGGAAACGCAATCCCGAACGACGGGCGGGTCGCGCGGCACAACGCCAAGCGAGGTCACGCTGGGCGGGCGTCGGATCCCGATGTCGCGCCCGCGCGTCCGGAGCCAGGCTGGGCAGGAGCTCGAGCTGCCGAGCTTCACCTTCGCCGCGCACCGAGACCCGCTGGACGCGCGCACGTTGCCCGCCGTGGCCTGTGGGATCTCGACGCGGAAGTAGGCTCGGAGCCTTGAGACGCTGCCGGGCGAGATCGCGGAGCGGTCGACGTCGAAGAGTGCGGTCTCTCGCCGCTACGTCGCATTGACTTTCGACTTTGTCAGATCGACGAGAACGTTCGACAATCTGCAAGTGATCTGATTCGAGGACATTGTACTTTTTTGTTCGCTTTTGCTACCGTTCGACGCGGTGGTCGATCGGTCTGCGACTGCGCGCATCCGTCGGTTGGTGCGGTGGCTCGAACAATTCACACCCTGCTTCGGGCACCGCGCGCAGCTGGTGTCGCTGCGCAGCTACGTCCAAGGCCTGATCGGCGACAGCGATCGCAAGTCGATGCAGGCGATGCTGGCGCGGGTCACCGAGCCGGTCACCTATCAAGCGTTCCAACACTTCATCACCCACGCGCCGTGGGACGCGGCGCGCGTGTGGCGCCAACTACTGGCGGTGCTCCCCGACCGCCGCGGCGTGTTCCTGCTCGACTCGACCGGGCTCCCGAAACAGGGGGCGCACTCGGTGGGGTGGCGCGGCAGTATTGCGGGGCGCTGGGCAAGGTCGCCAACTGCCAAGTCGCCGTCACGGCAGCGTTGTGGACGGGGGCGCGCGCGTGGATGCTGAGCGCCTTGCTGTATGTGCCCGAGGTCTGGCTGACGGCCGATCGGCGCGCCGACGCGCACATCCCGGCCCGCGTCCGCTTTCAGGAGAAGTGGCGCCAAGGACTGACCTTGCTGCGTCGGGCGCGGGCCGCGGGCCTCGACGTCACCGCGGTCGTCGCCGATGCGGAGTTTGGCGACGTCAGTGCGTTTCGGACCGCCCTGCATCGACTGCAGTTGCCGTATGCCGTGGGGATTTCGTCGCATCTGACCGTCTTTGCCACCCGGCCGCGTCTCGTCCGCCCGCGGCTGTCCCGCGGGACCGGCCGCCCCCGCACACGTCCGCGCGTAGCACTGCGGGACACCCCGGTGGCCGTGCGCAGCCTGGCCACGCAGCTGCCGCCTGCGGCGTGGCGCCGCGTGAGCTGGCGCAACAGCAACAACCCGCTGCGCACGGCGCGCTTTGCGGCCGTCCGGGTCACCCCCGCAGCCGAATGGCGCGCCGGCCGCCTCGCGCCCGAGGTCTGGCTGCTTTGCAAAGAGGAGCCCGGGCCCACGCACCGCATCAAGCACTACTTCGTGCACCTGCCACCGACGGCCGCGCGGCGGGCCCTCGTGCGCCTGGCGCATCAACGGTGGGCGATCGAACAGCAGTACCAAGAACTCAAAGGCGAGCTCGGCCTCGACCATTTCGAAGGGCGCAGCTATCCCGGCTGGGAACACCATGTGGTCTTGACGGCCGTCGCTCACGCGTATCTCCAGCGCGCGGAGGCGACCGACCAGCGGTGCCCCTTTTGACGTTCCCGGCGATTCGCGCGATCGTGCAGGAGATTTTCACCGGACTCCTGTTTGCTCAACACCCGCACTACCTGAAGTGGATCGAGAACTCCGAACCGTGCAGCTACGGATCTGACAAAGTCGAACCCTAGCAGCCCGTGGTGAAAGTCTTGAATTAGATCGATCGCCAGAATCGATCGCGGTGCCTATACTCGGCGTATGGCGATGGGTACGAAACGGAAGCGCAACCGTCAACGGTCCATGTGGATCGCGACAGCGGATCTCCCGCAGAGCGCCGGGCATCCCTTCTATGAGCGGCTGAATCGTGTACTGGACGACGCGGGCTTCGACACCTTCGTCGAGGCGCAGTGCACGAAGTTCTATGCCGAGGGCCTCGGTCGCCCCAGTGTGACGCCGGGCCGCTATTTCCGGTTGCTGCTGCTCGGCTACTTCGAAGGGCTGGACTCGGAGCGGGCGATCGCGTGGCGTGCCGCTGATTCGCTGAGTATTCGGGACTTCTTGGACTTTGATCTGCATGAGGCCTCGCCGGATCATTCGACGCTGTCGCGCACGCGCCGACTGATTGACGTCGAAACGCATCAGGCGGTCTTCACCTGGGTGTTGCAGCGACTGGCGGACGCTGACCTCGTGCACCGGCGCACGATTGGGATTGATGCGACGACGCTCGAGGCCAACGCGGCGATGCGAAGCATTGTGCGCCTGGACACAGGCGAGGCGTACGAGGCGTGGTTGACCCGGCTCGCCGCGGCGTCCGGCATCGCCACGCCGACGCGCGCCGAGCTGGCCCGGTTCGACCGGAAGCGGAAGAAGAAAGGGTCCAACGACGACTGGACCCACCCGCACGACCCGGACGCGAAGATCACGAAGATGAAGGACGGCCGCACGCACCTGGCGCATACCGCGGAGCAGGTCGTCGACCTCGACACGGGCGCCATCGTCGGCGTGACGGTGCAGGACGCTGATGACGGCGACACGACGACGATGGTCGAGACGCTCATCACGGCGGCCGAGCAGGTCGAAGCGGTCCTGCCCACCGGAGCCGGCATCGCCGAGGTCGTAGGAGATAAGGGATATCACAGCAACGAGACCATCGTGGTCTTCGCTGCCCTCGGCGAGCGCAGTTCTGTCTCGGAGCCGGATCGCGGGCGGCGGAACTGGCAGGGCAAGGCCGCGGCCCGGGACGCGGTTTCTGCCAATCGCCGGCGGATTCGGGGCGCCGGTGGGCAGCGGTTGTTGCGGCAGCGGGGCGAGTTGCTCGAACGTCCCAACGCGCATCTCTACGAGACCGGGCGGCTGCGCCGCGTGCATCTGCGGCACCATCCCAACATCCTGAAGCGTGTGCTCGTGCAGGTGTGCGGCTTCAATCTCGGGCTGCTCATGCGGCAGCTGACGGGCGTCGGCACACCGCGGAGCCTCCAAGGCCGCGCGGTGGCCGCGTTCGACGCCCTGATGGCCTCTCTTCGCCAGCTCTGGACCCTCGTCTCGCCCGCTTGGGCGCGAGACGCGCGAGATCAGCCAGATTCGTCACGTGTTGACCGTGTGACAGGGTGGCACGAACAGATGCCCATCGATTCACGAATCCGTGCTTCTACCACGGGCTGCTAGCCAACCCTTCCACAACACGTCCAAGTTCACGCTGCGGAAGCCTTCGAGCTCGGGCGATCCGGCATTAATGCGTTCGGGTCTCGGCGGCCCCGCGATCTCTACGTTCAGCTCGCGAAGGACTTCTATCCGGCCCGGGATGCGTCCTTCTGCGTTCCTAGCTGTTCTCTTAGCGGACCACCGCCCTATTAGCTGATCGCCGCTACCAGCCCGTCGATCGGGCCCTGATGAGAACGGCGGAGCTAGGATGGACCACAGATCGGCGGTTGGAATCCGCCTGAGGGCGGTGGAAAACCACACCGCTTGAGTGGTCCACCCAGCATTCCGAACGTGTTTTGTGGAACACAGGAGGGATGTATCGAGTGGAGCTCTATGCGGAGGTGCGGCGCAGCGTCTACGTCGAGGGGTTGAGCGAGCGGGCGGCGGCGCGGCGCTTCGGGGTCGCGCGGGAGACGGTACGCAAGATGCTGCGCTACCGGCTGCCGCCCGGGTATCGCCGCGTGAAGCCGGTATGCCGCCCGAAGCTGGATGCGTTCACGGGGGTCATCGATCAGATCCTGCGCGACGATCAACACCGTCCGAAGAAGCAATGGCACACGGCCAAGCGCATCTGCGAGCGCTTACGCGCGGAGCACGCCTTCACGGGCGGCTACACGATCGTCGACTACGTGCGCCAGCAGAAGCTCGGCGGGCAAGAGATGTTCGTGCCGCTCGTGCACCCGCCGGGCGACGCCCAGGCCGACTTCGGTGAAGCGCTCGCGGTCGTCGACGGGGTCGAACGCAAGGCGCACTACCTGGTCGTGGATCTGCCACACAGCGACGACGCGTTCGTGCAGGCGTTTCCGGCCGAGACGACGGAGGCGTTCTGCGACGGGCACAACGCGGCGTTTTCACTACTTCGGCGGCGTACCGCGTGGCATCGTCTACGGACAACACGAAGCTGGCGGTGGCGCGGATTCTCGGGGACGGCACGCGCCAGCAGACGCAGGCCTTCAGCGAGCTTCAGTCGTTACTATCTGTTCGACGCCCGCTTCGGCCGACCGGGGAAGGGTAACGACAAAGGCAAGGTGGAAGGACTGGTCGGCTACGCCCGCCGCAACTGGTTCGTGCCGGTCCCGCGCGTCGCCAGTTGGGACGCGTTGAACGCCGACTTGGAGCGCCAGTGCCGCGCACGTCGCGGGCAACGGTTACGGCGGCACACCGAGACCATCGGGGAGCGCTTCGCACGGGACCGTGCCGCGTTGTTGCCGTTGCCGCCGGTCCCGTATGAGGCCCGCGACACGCGCCCGACGCGGGTCACGTCGTTGTCGCTGGTGCGCTACCGGCGCAACGACTACTCGGTGCCGACCGCCTACGGCCACCGCGAGGTGGTGGTGAAGGGCTACGTGGTAGCCGTCGTGGTCGTGTGCGGCAGTACCGTCATCGCCCGCCATCCGCGCAGCTACGAGTGGGACACGTTGATCTTCGATCCGCTGCGCTACTTGGCCTCGCTGGAGCGCAAGACCGGGGCGCTCGATCAAGCGGCGCCGCTCGCCGGCTGGGAGCTGCCGGAAGCGTTTGGCCGGCTACGGCGCCTGTTGGAGGCCCGGCTGGGCAAGGCGGGGACGCGCGAGTACGTGCAGGTGTTGCGGCTGCTCGAGGACTTTCGGTCCATTCTGATCGCTGATTTCGGCTGAACGTGATCGACGATTGCGGGCATTGTGATCAGGGATGTCGGCATGGTGATCACCGATGTCGGGGAAGCTGATGCCGATTTCGCGGATCGTGATCACTTGTCGGTAGCGAAGTGTGAGGCACGCTCGGCCCTCCGCATGCGAGGAGGGCCTGATGGGAGCACACCGGCTACCGATGAGAAAGTTACGCGACGTTCTCCGCCTGAAGTGCGACCTGCACCTGTCGCACCGGGCCATTGCGCGGGCCTGCGGGGTCGGCATCGGCACCGTCTCGGCCTACGTCGACCGCGCCCGGCAGGCCGGGCTGACGTGGCCGCTGCCCGCGGCGCTGGATGCCGCCGCGCTGGACGCCCGCGTGTTCCCCCCGCCAGCACCTGCGCGCAGGCGGATCGCCCCGGATCTGGCGCAGGTCCACCAAGAGCTCCGCCGTCCGGGCGTGACACTGCCGTTGCTCTGGGAGGAGTATCTCGCGGCGTATCCCGACGGGTATCGCTACACCCAGTTCTGCACGCGGTACCGGCGCTGGGTCCAGGCGCTTCGCCCGTCGATGCGCCAGGTGCATCGCGCCGGTGAGAAGACGTTCATCGACTTCTCCGGGAAGAAGCCGACGATTGTGGATCGTCGGACGGGCGAGATCCGGGCAGTCGAGCTCTTCGTTGCGGCTCTCGGCGCCAGCAGCTACACCTACGCCGAAGCCACGGCGACCCAGCGCCTGCCCGCCTGGGTCGGCGCGCGCACCCGCATGGTCGAGTGCTTCGACGGGGCGACGGCGCTGTGGGGCCCCGACCAGCTGAAGAGCGCCATCACGCGACCGTGCCGGTATGAGGCCGGCATCAATCGGACCTATGCGGAGCTCGCGACCCACGACGGCGCGGTCGTCCTGCCAGCCCGGCCGGGCAAGGCCAAGGACAAAGCCAAGGTCGAGGCCGCCGTCCAGGTGGCGTAGCGCTGGATCCTCGCGCGGCTTCGCGACCGGACGTTCTTCACCCTCGCCGCCTTGCACAAAGCCATCTGGGCCCTGCTCGAGGACTTTAATGCCCGGCCGCTGCAGCGCCTCGGCGTCAGTCGACGTGCGCGCTACGACCAGCTAGACCGACCGGCGCTACGAGCCCGGCCCCTCACGCGCTACGTGCTGGCGGAATGGACGCCGTGCCGCGTCAACATTGCCTATCACATCCAGGTCGCCCGCCACCTCTACAGCGTGCCCTACCAGCTCATCCATGAGCGCGTCGAGGCCCGGTTCACGACGACCACCGTCGAGATCTACTTCAAAGGCCGGCGCCTCACGTCGCATCGCCGACGCTACGATGGCCGGCTGTCGACCACACCCGAGCACAGGCCCCACGCCCATCGCGCGCATGCAGTGGACCCCGTCGCGCCTCATCCGCTGGGCCGAACAGACCGGGCCGGCGACCGGGCACTTCGTGGCCCAGCTCCAACGCCGCCGCCCGCACCCCGAACAGGGCTATCGCGCCTGCCTGGGCCTCATGCGGCTCGGCCGGCGCTACGGCGCCGCGCGACTCGAAGCAGCCAGTGCGCGCGCCACCGCCCTCGGCTCGTACCGCTATCGCACCGTCACCAACATCCTGGCATCCGCGCAGGATCGGCTCCCGCTCGACGCGCCCGACGAACGGCCGACCCCCGCGCCGCACGCCAACATCCGCCGGGGCGAGTTACTACCACCCCGCCTCGGAGGACCCATGCTGATCGAACAGACCCTCGACAAGCTCAATGCCATGAAGCTCGGCGCCCTGGCCGAGGCCGTCCAGCAGCAGCGGCGCAGCGGCGAGGCCGCCACGCTCAGCTTCGAGGACCGCCTCGGCCTTCTGGTCGACACGGAATGGAGTGCCCGCGAGCAGCGCAAGCTCACCCGGCGGCTGCGCGTCGCCAAGCTTCGCTATCCGGCGTCGCTCGAAGCCGTCGACTTCACTCCGCCGCGCCGGCTCAAGTCAACCGGCAACAGGTCCTGCGTCTCGGCACCTGTGCCTGGATCGCCGATCAGCACAACCTCCTCATCACCGGCCCAACCGGCATCGGCAAGAGCTTCCTCGCCTGTGCCTTCGTCGAGCGGGCGTGTCGGCGGGGCTTCACGGCGCGCTACGTGCGCATGCCGCGGCTGCTGCACGAGATGGCCGTCGGCCGCGGTGACGGCTCATACGCCCGCCTCCTCGCGCGGCTGGCCAAGCCCGACCTGCTCGCGATCGACGACTGGTTGCTCGCGCCGTTGCGCGACGCCGAACGCCGCGACCTGAGTGAGGTCATCGAGGACCGCGCCGAGCGCGCCTCGACCCTCATCGCCAGCCAGCTCCTCCCGGTCGCGGACTGGCATGCCCTGATCGGGGATCCGAACCAGGCCGACGCGATCTGCGACCGGGTGCTGCACGACGCCCCTCGCCTCGCGTTGCACGGCCCGTCACTCCGGCGGACGAAGACCGCGCCGAAGACACCGGGGGAGGGGGCTGCATGACCACTCGTCCTTGGGCCGTGTCCCCAAACCGGGGGGTATACAGCTCGTCGGCAGTCACGCTCGTTCGCGCCTGCGGCATCCTCGCAGGTCGAGTCGGGGTCCACGGCCTGTGGATCCTGCCGGAGGGGTGGAAAACGCGCGCGCGCCGCCTGGACCATACCGCTGTGGCGGGGCCCGCGTTTTCCACCCCTCCTTGGACGGCGCGCGCGCCGCCCATAGGTACCACAGGCATCCTCATCCTCGCTACCAACAGGGCATCACGCATAGGATCGACACGACGGAGGCACTCTGAGCTGACACGACACTGACAACGACCGTCGCTTCGCCCCGACGGCTGATCACCATCACCGAAATCCGCGATCACCATCCCCGGAATCGGTGATCACGATGAGCGAAAACGTATCACGTCCACATCCTGGAGCTGAACGGCGACAGCTGTCGTCTCGCACACAGTAAGAACGCCCGCGACGACGCTGCCGCTCCTGCGTCCTGACGCCTCCCCCGCTACGCCGCTGGCTGTGCAGCCACTCTCAGCACGTCGCCCACCGGCCGGGTGGTCTGGTTTTTCTCCGCCACCGTGGTCTAACTTTGGTCCGCCCTTGACACCCGCACCATAGATGCCGGTGCCTTCGATCCCGAACGCCTCGATCCGTCCCTGGGTTTCAGCCCACGTGATCAAGACTTGATACCCACCTGAATCGGCGGTGATCGACTGATCGCCGGTAGTGTCGCGAAGAGTGTGCAGAACCGCTTGAGACAAACGAGCGGTCATGGCAAGAGGTTGATTGCCGAGATCGACCTCACTCACAAAGGATTCAGACCATGACCACTCGGGACCAAGCGTCGCGCGAAGACCTCCGGCATCGAAGCCCTCGTCAGCGAGGACCGCGAGCTCCTGAAACGGTTCGTGAAGGAATCGCTCCAAGAGGTGCTGGAGGCTGACATGACCGAGGCCCTCGGGGCCGGGTCCGGCGAACGGACGGCGGGGCGCCTGGGCTATCGGTCGGGGTACTACAGTCGGGGACTGGTGACGCGGATTGGGGAAGCTGGAACTCCGGGTCCCGCGCGACCGCGAGGGCCGCTTCTCGACCGAGCTGTTCGACCGGTACCAGCGGTCGGAGAAAGCGCTCGTCAGTGCGCTCGCCGAGATGTACGTCCAGGGCGTGTCGACGCGCAAGGTGAAGGCCATCACCGAGGAGCTGTGCGGGCACACGTTCTCGGCCAGCACCGTCAGCCGGATCAACCGCAGCTTGGATGCCCTGCTGCAGCGCTTTGCCCACCGCCGGCTGGAGGAGCGTACCCCTACCTCATCCTCGATGCGCGCTACGAGAAGGTCCGGCTGGACGGGGTGATTCAGGCCGCAACGCCCTCGACTATCTGCCGCGAAAGGCCGACGACCACTGCCGCCAGGAGCTCCGCTGGCTCTATGACCGGCGCAATCTCAAAGGAGCCCAGCAGGACCTCCACGCGTGGCTCACGCGGTGGGAGCGCCGCTACCCGAAGGTCACCGACTGTGTCGAGGCGCAGATCGGGGAGACGCTGAACTTCTACAGCCTGCCCCGCCAGCACCACACGCACCTGAAGTCGACCAACATGCTCGAGCGGCTCAACGAGGAGAACACGCGGCGCACCCGGGTCGTCCGCATCTTCCCGAACCCGGCCAGTTGCCTCCGGCTGATCCGCGCGCTCTGCGCCGAGACCCACGAGGGCTGGCTGGAGGAGAACCGCTATCTGAACATGGACTACCTGAAGGAACAGAAGAAGGAGCTCATCAGGACCGCGGCCTAATCACCGACCGTTGCCATGAACGCTCTTTTGCACAACTTGACGCACACAACCTGATCGCCAACGCGGATTCCCCGGGTGTCGAGCGCCACTGCGACGTGGACGTGCTTGTGCGTATCGACCCCGACAATCACGGTTCGCACCTCGGACGGGGTCGTCATGCTGTTGGTCACGGGTTGGCCTCCTCGGTTACGGCTGGCTGGCCCGGAATGGGCGGACAGGACTGTGACGGGCCGGGGTGACAGCAGGCCCCTATCGGGTCACGCCCATCCGGTCAGCTGGCTGCCGGACGTTGAGCCGGTGGGCGGCGACCGACAGATCAGTAGCCAGGACCGTAGGTCAGTCAACTCGAGGGTCAGGCCACCATTCACCGGCACCAGCCAGTGTCCCCGAATGACCCCGACAGGCGGGTGAATGATGCTCACAGTCAACTTGACGAACACGGCGCGAGTTTCTCTGCGGAACCGAGCTCTACTTTCCCTTTCAGCAGGCACACGTCACCACCTCCCACTCGACGAACGCCCGGGTGCGAAGCAGGCGATGGTGTGCTGACCGCAGCAGATGCCGGCCGACGCGGAAGAGGTTCAGCACGACGCCCTGCACCGAGGCGAACCGCTGTAGGTGAGCGGCCGACGTGAACCGCCGCATCTGGCGCTCCCGCTGGCGCGTCGGTTGATGCGAGACCTCGGCCCGGTTGTTGGCGTACTGCGCGGTGACGTGGACCACAGACGGCATGACTGTGTGCCGGGCCGCCAGGTAGCTCCGCAGCTTATCCGTGACCAGCCGGCGCGGGAGCCGTCCCTGCCGCTTCAATAACGTCCCGAAGAATCGCATAGCGGCGCGCCGATTTCGGCGCGATTGCACCAAGATGTCGAGCACATCGCCGTCCTCGTCCACCGCGCGCTAGAGATACTGCTGGCGGCCGTTGAGCGTGACGAAGAGTTCGTCGAGATGCCACGTATCACCCAGCCGCCCGCGGCGACGCCGCAACGTCCGAACGTAGTCGGGCCCGAACGTTCGGCACCATTGCCGGATCGTCTCGTAGGTGACGATGATGCTCGGCTGGGCCAACAGGTCTTCGACGTCGCGAAAGCTGAGCGTGAATCGGTAGTACAGCCACACGGCGTGGCTGATGATCTCAGACGAAAATCGGTAGCCGCGATAGTTCGGCGCCTGGCTGCTCATCCGGCCACGTGTCACTTGCGCCTTTAACCTGACAATGCGCTCTCGGCGCAAACTGACCTTCCGTCTTCGCCGATCTGAACCCGCGCGCGAGAACGCCTCCCCGGCGGTCCCCGGAACCGTCAGGCCCCAGAGATTTGACGCCCCCGGACACGGGGCTCGTCGCGCACGGCGCGTGAGCTTCACGGCCGTCGAAGATCGTCTGCGGCGGGATGAGGCTGCGCCACCTCGCCTCGCTTGGCCGACTATGGCCGACTCGGACCTGAACACACCAGGAATAAGTTTTTGAATTTCCTATAGATCAAGACCGCCACGGCCATAGACGTCCGCGCGCGCCGGGTCCGTCGTGAGTGGATCGCCGCCCTGGATGATGCCGTGCGCCACCATCCGATGAAAGATGGTCCCGTCGTACACGCCTTCCTCGGCTAGCCTCATCACGAGGCCCACGTGATTCGGCGCGAGGTCGGGCCGCAGATCGATCGCGATCTCACCACGATCCGTGTCGAGCAGTCGTAACTGCTTGCCGGTCATCTCGTCGAGCGTGAGCGGCGTGACGTAGGGCGCGTCCGGCGTTTCGCGACCAACCGTCACGACCGCACCGACCACCACACACGAGACCAGAAGACCGACTGGGCGGGTCATTCCTCGGACAGTATCATGTGCCGATGAGCCTGCTGGACCCCGATGCGCGGCCCGCGCGACGCCCGAAGCGCTGGCTCGCCGCGCTCGTGATCGTCGGCGCCGCGGCGGTCGGCGTATATGTCCTCCGCCCTTCGTTCGCGCCGCACCCCCAGAACCAGACGCCCGAAGCGACGCGGCTGCGCGGCCGGTGGCCGCACGGGCGCCCGTCGACGTCGCGCCACCACCCCCGCGGCCACGGCCGGCGCCTGAACCCGAGCCGGCGCCCGAGCTCTGGGACGTTCACCGCCCAAGCGGGGAAGGCTGAGAACCGATCGACCGTGAGGTGCCGCCATGTCCGATCACACCGCGTCGCCACCCGGAGTGACGCTGGAGCGGTGTTAGTGTCGGCACGCCGACGGTCGCGCCTTTGAGGGACCCAAATGCTTGACCTCCGATGCTCGTTGCTGCAGACGGAACTGCTCGGCCGTCCGCCGCACCCGATGCGCGATGAGTCGACAAGAGAGCGGATCGGGTCCCAGCGCGTGCTCGTGACGGGCGCCGGTGGCTCGGTGGGGTCCGAGCTGGCCCGACGCCTGGCCGAATGCGCTCCGGTCCGTTTGACGCTGGTCGACCAGTCCGAGTACCAGCTGTTTCGTATCCAATCGGAGCTTCGAGACCGCCACCCCGGGGTCGATACCGAGGCCTGCCTCGCCGACGTCACGCAGCGGCGGGCGCTCCAACGAGTTTTCCGCACGTCGGCACCCGAGGTCGTCTACCACGTAGCCGCGTACAAGCATGTGGGTATGACGGAGCGGAACGTCTGCGCGGCGGTGCAGACGAACGTACTTGGCTCGGTGTTCGCTGTGCAGGCAGCTGCTGAGTGCGATGCGGACTTCGTCTTGGTCTCAACCGACAAGGCCGCGCGCCCGCGTAGCGTGATGGGGGCGTCGAAACGGCTCGCGGAGGTGTTGGTGCTGCTGACCCGCAGCCCTGCGCGCACCAGCGCCGTCAGATTCGGGAACGTGCTCGGCAGCAGCGGGAGTGTCGTCGAAATTATCTTGGATCGCATCGCGCGGGGCCGGCCGATCCAGATCACACACCCGGACGCAGCGCGGTTCTTCATGACCGTCGCGGAGGCCGCGGCGCTGGTCCTGTCCTCCCACACCGTGAGCCCCGCGCGGGCCATCTATTGGCAGGACATGGGTCAACCGGTCAAGGTCGTCGACCTCGCGGGCCGGATGCTCGAGGCCGCCGCTCGTCAAGGGGCTCGTCGCGTCCCCATAGAGTTCATCGGTCTGCGCCCGGGCGAGCGGCTGGGCGAGGAATTCCCCACCTCCGAGCTGGTGCGATGTGAAGGCGCGGGCGCGGCTCTTTGGCGTCTGCGCGATCCCGTGCCGCCCCTCGAAGAGCCCGAACGGCTTGTGCGCGACCTGCACCGCGATGTGGTACGCGGAGACGCCCGCAGATCGTTGAGGCGCCTCATGATCGCCGTTCCGGAATTCTCCCCCAGCCCGACGGCGCTTCGCGCCGCTGGACTGGGTGGTGTCGTCAGTCGCCGCCTCGCCGTCGAGGTGCATGCGTCCCCTCGCACGGTTCTGGGCCGCGTGGCAGCTAGTACGGCCGCGCCGCCGCCGTTCACGATGCCCTGCTGGTCCGGGCGGCTCGCATCACCGAGCGCTCAGCCCCGCGCAGACGCCGTTGCGCCGCGCGATACCGGAAACAGCCGACGAGATGGGAATGTCCCAGAATCAGTTGATCTTCTGAAGAAATAAGAGCGGCGGCTTCTTCGCCCTCCTCCATGTGGTACGGAAGGGTGACGAAACCAAGAAGGAGCCACCGCCATGACGAAGCATGCCAAGAAAAGAAGTCCACCCATCTCCAAGCCGTCGCCTCGACGAAGACGGCGACGGTGGAGTACCCCTCCCGCTGCTTGGGGGCGTTCGCGGGCATCGAACGCTCGTATTTCGATCTCTGCATCCGGGGCCTTGGCGCCGTCGGGCGCGCCCGGGCTGAATCCACCCCGCGGTCGAGGAGGTCGCGCAGCAACGCCTTGGCCACGTGGCTGTTCTCGGTGTGGCCTTCCCGCAGGCCCAGAATCTGCTCCTTGCCCTCCGCATCGATGCCCAGGGCGATGACCACTGTGTGGTCGCCCAGGATGATCCCATCGATCATCACGATCGGGAAGTGGCGATCTCCGAGCGGGGTGGTCAGCCAGTGCGTCAACTGCTTCGCGGTCATGGCGACGTAGCGGCGGGAGACCGCGCTCTTCGACGTCGCCCGCTCCTCGATGTCGTCCGGGAGCGCCTCGAGGCTCCGAGCGTATTTCCGCGTCGAGATCCCGCAGGCGACCGCGTCCAACGCGCGCGCATCGAGTGGGTCCCGGTTCGCGGCGAAGGTGAAGCGGGGCAGCTCGAGCTCCTGCCAGGCCTGGCTCCGGATGCGCGGGCGCGTCAGCCGCACGCGACGCCCGCCCAGGGTGACCTCGCTCGGCGTCGTCCCCGCGCGGCCCGCGCGGCGGGCGGGATCGCGTTTCCAGCGCGGGCCACACAGTGCCTCTCGGTCTTGCTCCATCATGGCGTCCAGGACTTGCTGGCCCGCCCGGATGCAGAGATCGAAATACGAGCGTTCGATGCCCGCGAACGCCCCCAGCAGCGGGAGGGGTATCTCCACCGTCGCCGTCTTCGTCGAGGCGACGGCTTGGAGATGGGTGGACTTCTTGGCATGCTTCGTCATGGCGGTGGCTCCTTCTTGGTTTCGTCACCCCTTCCGTACCACACGGAGGGCGAAGAAGCCGCCGCTCTTATTTCTTCAGAAGATCAACTGATTCTGGGACATTCCCGAAGTCGTCCAGGTGGCGACAACCGGACGCCCGGTTCTTGACGGTCTTGATAATGCGATTCAAGCCCTCGCCGACGGCATTCGTCAGCGGCCTGTCGATGAAGGCCATGATGTGCGTGAGGTGCGCACGCAGTGTCCCAACAAACGTGCGCAACGTAGGGATGCGGCTGCGCAAAGCGGCGGTCATCCGGCTTCGTGGCCACGGTCCGCGTCCTGGCGATCACACCCCACGTCGCCCAGAAGGCGCAGGAGTGCGATCGGTGGCCGGACCACGCGACATGCGGGCTATTACGTCAGCCAGCGGAAACGAAAGCTCGTCGAACAGGTCTTTGGGTGGATGAAGACCGCTTGCGCAAGCTCCGGCATCGCGGCGTCGACCGCGTGGATTGGCAGCTCACCTTCGCCGCCACGGCGTATAACTTGGTCCGGCTGCGCAACCTCTTTGGGGGCGACGTGTCCCTGATCGCCGGACGGCGGGTGTGGCCGGCCCCCCATCGGGGCCAGCGCACACCCGTGCGCACCTTGGTCGGACGGTCGTGACCCGCATGATGCTCAGAGAACAGCTCGATTACCCGGGTTCTGTCGCGGTAGGGACGCCGGTTGCCCGGCGCCCCCCGCACAAATCCGTACGTGCAGCATTACTGCATACGGCTCCTACCTCGGATGTATGGCGTCGAAGCGCACGTTCGGGTGCGGATGCAGAATCCGGGCACTCGGAATCCACGTATCGACCAGCCGCAGAAATCGCGCCCAGGTCAGCCGCGCGCGCTGGCGGCGGCGCCGGAGCGCCCGATACCAGCGCCAGATGACCTGCGCCCGAAAGCTGTTCAGACTATCCATGTTCCCCGGGCACGGCGTAGTAGTTGAAATAGCCGCGCACCACGGCTCGCAACCACAGGCCCGTGGCCGGCACTGGCACGTGCCAGCGTCGACGGAGCGCCTCCTTGATAGCCCGCAATTTCGCGGACAGGCGGCGCCGGCTGGTCTTGCGCTTGACGATGAAGCGGCCGGTCTTCCGCGTCGTCCCACCCAGGTGGGTGAAACCGAGGAAGTCAAACCTGTCCGGCTTTCGGTCGCCTCGCGCCTGTCGGGTGGCGGCGGCAGCTCGTCCAAACTCAATCAGACGAGTCTTGTCCGGGTGCAACGCCAGCCCGAAGGTACTCAGGCGAGCCCGCCAATCCCGTAGGAACCGCTCTGCATCTGGCTGATGCTCGAATCCCAGTACGATGTCATCGGCGTACCGGACGACAATCATGTCGCCCTGCGCCTGATGCCGACGCCAGTGCTGCGCCCAGAGGTCGAAGACATAGTGGAGGTAGACGTTGCCGAGCAGCGGCGACATCACCGCCCCTTGCGGCGTACCGACCTCCGTCCTCGACCACTCGCCGTCTTCCGACACCCCGGCCCGCAGCCATTTCTGGATGAGCCGCCAGATGCGTCGGTCGGCGATGCGGTGCTCGATGAACTGCTGCAGCCAGCCATGGTCGATCGTGTCGAAAAACCCACGGATGTCCGCATCGAGCACCCAGTTCACCTTCTTACGCATCAGACCGACCCACAGCGCGTCCAACGCCTGATGAGGGCTGCGCCCCGGCCGGAACCCATACGAGAACCCCACGAAGTCCTCGTCGTACCCCTGATTGAGGACCGCCCCGACCGCGTGTTGGACCACTTTGTCCTCGATCGCGGCGATACCCAGCGGTCGTTGTCGACCGTCGGGCTTGGGGATGTAGGCGCGCTTGGACGGCTGCGCACGATACGTCCCGTGGTGCACGCGACGGTGGAGAGGCCGGAGTCGCGTGTCCAGGTCCGTGGCATAGGCCGCCCCTGTCACCCCGTCGACGCCGGGCGCCGCCGCGCGCGTGAGCGCGGAGAAGCTGTACCGAAGCCGTCCGACCGTGACGTGATGGAGCAGCGCGGTGAACCGTAGCCGGTGGTCCCGTCGTGCTACTTCCCGCACACCCAGCAGCGCGCTCGACGCGCTGGTCAGGCCCTGAGTCCGGGACGCGGGCGCCTGCTGGATGTTCTCCTTGGTCGGTCGCCTTCCCTCCAGGACCTCCGCGACCGGGCGCCCGGCCTTGTTCGGTCCCTTCGTCGGTGTCGGGTCGGAGGAGGCGCGCCCGAGGGCGCTGGCCTCCGTCCGCCGCTCAAACGGTACGTGCAGTTTTCCTGCATACCGCTTTCACGAAGACGTCCTCGCGTGATGAGGACCGATGGAAGGAATCAAACCGATAAGGTTCACCAAGCCCAGTCGCCGTAGAGCGTGGCGCTGGGCAGGGATTGCCATCCCTGACACCGCCACCGCCTGGACCGATGCGCCCACACACGACGCACCACCCAACGGTCAAGCTGGTTGAAAGAGCCTCCGGACGTGAGCACGCTTGTAATAGTGCCCCCCTCCCCGCAGGACCGGGTTGAGCTGCTGAATCAGCACCTCGGTGTTCACCGGCGCGTTGCGCCGCGTCCGTCTGCGCACCTGGTCCTTGAAGCGTTGAAGTGACTTGTGAGCCGGGTACGCATACAGGCCGCCCGAACGGAGACCCGTACGGATCTTGCGCAGCGGGAGCCGCAGCCCCTTACCGCGTTTGATCGTGTACCCGAGGAACTCAAAGCCATACTTGACGCGCACGATCCGAGTCTTCTTCGGATTGATGCGCACGCCCAGTCGCTCCAGGACCGCCGTCGCCGTGGCCAAGGCGGTTCGCGCTTCGGCCGCCGAACGCACAAGTGATGACCCAGTCGTCCGCGTACCGTGTCAGCCGGTATCCCTTGCGTCGCATTTCCTTGTCGAACGGCGTCAACAGGATATTGCTCAGCAGGGGAGACGCCACGCCGCCCTGCGGCGTCCCACGCTCCGTTGGAAAGAGGCGTCCGTCACCGTAGCTCCCTGCTTTCAGCATCGAGCGAATTAGGCGAAGGACTACCCGGCCATCAGAGACCTGCTGGGCCACGAGCGTGAGCAGTTTGTCATGGTCGACCGTCCCGAAAAAGTTGCTCAGGTCGGCGTCGACGACCCACTCGCACCCGGACTCCAGCTCCTTCCAGACTTTGCGCAGGGCGTCGTGCTGAGACCGCCCTCGCCGGTATCCGAAGCTGGCATCATCGAATACCGGCTCGAAGATGGGCTCCAGCCGGTTCAGCAGCGCTTGCTGACACACCCGGTCATAGACCGTGGGAATGCCGAGCTCGCGGTACGTCCCCGGCTTGCCCGCCTTCGGGATGCGCTTCTGGCGCACCGGCTGCGGTCGGTAGGCCTCGCCGCGCAGTTCCTCGTGCAACCTGTCGAGCTGCGCTTCACGCACCTCGGCAAAATCGTCGATGGACTGTCCGTCGATACCCCCGGCGCCCCGGTTCGCTTTCACGCGCTCCCAGGCCATCTCGAGGTTCTTCCGCTTGTACACCTTGTCGATAAGAGAGTGGACCTTCCTCCGGCCCGTCGGGTTCAGCCAGTCAGCCAGTCTCCTCGGTCGCTGATGTTCGGGTCTTTCGCTTACGGAACTGTCCACCTCAGCGCCCTTACTCATCTCACTGTCCTGCCGGTCCCCGACCGTCTTCGCCGGCCGCCTTCCCCAACCCACTCGGTTGCCGCCCGCGCGGTCACGGGGCTTTCGCCACGCTTCGGGTACTACTCGGCCGTCCGACTCCTCGACGGGCATCCCTTCCCACTTCGCTCTCGCTTATAGGGGCAGTTGCCGCGGTGCCACCCGCGGACCCGCCGAGGTCTCCCAGGGTCACGCTCTGGTCTTCCGTACCGTGCCGTCCGCACACACCTTGGTGCGGTGGGTGGATGAGAGCGCCTTCGCCTCCATAGTGCAGGCTCGACCTTGCCCCACCTTTGGCCGACCGGTTCGTCACGGGGTCGCCCCCTTGACTACGGCCCGGTACTGCTCCGCAAGCCCTTCGGACCCCACCTCGCGGTGGGCGCCCTGCCCTCCGCAGCTCTTTCGTGACGGCTTCAGGTCAACCTTGGCTGTGTCCGGCTTTCGCCTGCGTGCCCGTGTAGGTATCTCCATACCGACCACCGGCGGCCGGCGAGGCATTACCCCCGCCTTTGGATACGGCCCCCCTCATCCGGGGGCCGGAGGGACTCCAACCCTCCTGACCAGTGCGCTGCCTGGCGCACACTATGCGACCGTCCGACTCCTCGTTGACGTGCGTGTTGGGCGTGAGGCCAACGGCCTTCCCCAACCGGCCCGACCCACTGTCATGGTTCACATCAACGAGGTCTCCCGGTTCTCGCGCGCGGAGTGTCCATGCATGCGAGGGGTCTCAGACTGCGCGGAGTCCCGCCCCGGCTCGCGCGAACGCCGGGGCGCGTGTGGCCTTCCGCTTTGCTGAACAGCGTCGGCACTCCGGTCGCGATTATTTCGCAGCTCAATACCCTGCCTGCATGTGCCCCTGTCAACGCTTCGATGGCGCCCTCACGGGCCACCACGCATGACTCGGGGTCAGGGTGGGTCGCTACTCCTTCCCTGTGAGCCTCTTGCATTCTCGACTCCGCGCCGGTTTATCCCGGCGCACTCAGCAGCCTGCTTGTAACTAGCAGCTCGTGGTGAAAGTCCTTGAATTAGATCGATCGCCAGAATCGATCTCGGTTTCTATACTCGACGTATGGCGATGGGTAAGCAGCGGACACGCAACCGTCAGACGTCCCTGTGGGTCGCGACGTCGGATCTCCCGCCGGAGCGCCGGGCATCCCTTCTACGAGCGGCTGAACCGCGTGCTCGACGACGGGGGCGTCGACGCGTTCGTTGACGCGCAGTGCACCCCGTTCTATGCCGACGACATCGGTCGCCCGAGTCTGGCGCCGGGGCGGTATTTCCGGCTGCTGTTGCTGGGCTACTTCGAAGGCCTGGACTCGGAGCGCGCGATCGCCTAGCGCGCCGCCGACTCGCTGAGTATTCGGCAGTTTCTGGACCTGGAGCTGCACGAGGCCCCGCCGGACCATTCGACGCTGTCGCGTACTCGCCGGCTGATTGACGTGGAGACCCATGAAGCCGTGTTCACGTGGGTGTTGCAGCGACTGGCCGATGCGCACTTGGTGCAGGGGGCGCACGGTGGCATCGACGCCACGACGCTCGAAGCCAACGCGGCGATGCGCAGCATCGTGCGCCGGGACACGGACGAGGCGTACGAGGCGTGGTTGACCCGGCTCGCCGCGGCGTCCGGCATCGCCACGCCGACGCGCGCCGAGCTGGCCCGGTGCGACCGGAAACGGAAGAAGAAAGGGTCCAACGACGACTGGACGCATCCGCACGATCCCGACGCGAAGGTCACGAAGATGAAGGACGGTCGCACCCACTTGGCTCACACGCGGAGCAGGCGGTGGACCTGGCGACGGGGGCCATCGTCGGCGTCACCGTGCAAGACGCCGACGACGGCGATACGACCACGATGATCGAGACCATCATCACCGCCGCCGAACAGGTCGAAGCCGTCGTGCCGGCCGGGACCGGCATCCGCGAGGTCGTCGGCGATAAGGGGTATCACAGCGACGACACGATGGTGGCTGGGCGTACGCAGTGACGTCTCGGAACCGGACCGCGGGCGGCGCCACTGGAAGGACAAGGCGGCGGCCCGTGACGCGGTCTACGCCAATCGCCGGCGGATTCGGGGCGCCCGGGGGCAGCGGTTGCTGCGGCAGCGGGGCGAGCTGCTCGAACGGCCCAACGCATCTCTACGAGACCGGGCGGATGCGCCGGACGCATCTGCGCGGGCATCCCAACATCCTGAAGCGCCTGCTCGTGCATGTCGGCGGCTTCAATCTCGGGTTACTCATGCGGCAGCTGACGGGTGTCGGCACGCCGCGGAGCCTCCAAGGCCGCGCCGCCACTGTCCGCACCGCGCTGACTGGCCTCCTGGTCGAGCTCTGGGAGCGTGTACGACCTCTCTGGGCCCCAACGCTCCAGGATCCGCTCGTGTCGTTGGACAACGGCGTCGCGACTCATCAACACGACCACACGATCCTCGAACTACGAATCAGCCCTTCTGCCCACTGGCTGCTATAGGCGGCGACACGGTCATCGTGAACCACCGCCGGCTTCACGGCATTTGGGCCAGGGTGCCGCCGCGGTTCTCGCAAGTCTTTCACGGCATCGCAATTTCTTCGCCGCCTACTGTAACGACGATCCGTTCAAACTCCTGAATTCTACCTTTCGGGCTGACGCCAACGACATTCAACGTTGCGGCCCCAATTGGACAGGCACAAAGGCCGTCGCCAGACGCGCGATGATGTCTTCGCATCGACGTCGAGGCCCTTTCATCCCTTCGCCCGCGGCTTGGATGGTGGTTTCTCGTCCACCGGCACAAACCAGCCGGTCGCAGCGGATGCGTGTCATTGGGCCATATTTTCGGTACAGTGCTCGTGTCGAGCAGGTGTGAGCCGGTGCACGGTGGAGGCCCATGGTATCAGCGAGCGTCGCAAGTGATGGCACCGCGGTGTCCGTCGTCGTGCCTGTCTACAAGAGTGAGCGGATACTGTCCGAGCTTGCGGCCGAGCTCGGACCGGTGCTCGAGCGCTTGACGACAGCGTACGAGTTAATCCTCGTCAACGATGGCAGCCCGGACGCGAGTGGCCAGGTTGCCGCCGATCTCGCTGACCAACACGGCTGGATCCGATCGATCGACTTGCAGCAGAACTACGGACAACACAGCGCGCTTCTGTGCGGAATTCGTGCGGCCACGCATCCCATCGTCGTCACGATGGACGACGATCTCCAGAACCCTCCAGAGGAGATCGCTGCGCTCATTCGGAAACTTCATGAGGGGTTCGACGTCGTCTACGGTTGGCCGCGGCGCGAGCAGCATGGACTGTGGCGCGCGGTCGCGTCCCGGATAACCAAGCTTGCGCTTCAGCGCGTGCTTGGAGCCGAGACGGCGCGTCGGGTCAGTGGGTTCCGGGTGCTCCGGACCCAACTGCGCAATGCGTTTGCTGGCGTCCAGGGTCCGTCTGTCAATCTCGACGTACTGCTCACATGGGGCACGGATCGATTCACCTCGGTCGATGTCCAACATCGGTCGCGGCACAGTGGCACGTCCAGTTACACCTCACTGAAGCTGATCGATCACGCGTTTAACATGCTGACTGGGTTCACGACGGTGCCGCTGCAGGCCGCCGTCATGCTTGGCTTCGGGGCGTCGGTCTTCGGATTCGTGCTCTTGTGCTACGTGCTTGCTCGCTATTTTCTCCAGAGCGTCGCCGTGCCCGGTTTCACGTTTCTGGCGTCGGTAATTATCATGTTTTCCGGCACGCAGCTCTTTACGCTCGGCGTCGTCGGCGAGTATCTAGCCCGCATGCACTTTCGGATGATGGGAAAGCCGGCGTATGTGGTGCGAGCAGATCGTCCGGCATCCGACACCAGCCCGACGACCACGGGCTCTACTCTTGCCGACGTCGAGGACGACCGGCTCTCCCGTGTCCGCTGAGGCTGTGGCGTCGCGCGACACGGCCGCCGTACCCTGCCGGTACCTTGAATGGGACTCCGCGTTCTTTGGTCATCGGATCGCGCGAGTTACGAACAGTCAACTTAATCCGGAGCGTGCGGCAGAGGTCGAGCAGTGGTGCGCAACTCATCGCATCGCGTGCGTCTATTTTCTGGCCGATCCGGAGGACCTCGCCACGCTGCGAACAGCCGCGGATTGCGGGTTTCGAGTCGTGGATGTGCGCGTAATGCTCGCACTCGACGAACGGGCGCTCTCGCGTACGCTCCAACCCGACGAATCGGTCCGTGTGTGGATGCCGACGGACGTCCCGTTGCTCGCCGCGATCGCGCGTCGGAGCCACCGCGGCACGCGCTTCTACGCGGACGGGCGGTTTGACCAGGCGCGATGCGACGAGCTCTACGCCGTCTGGATTGAGCAGAGTTGTCGGGGCGATGCGGACGCGGTCTTCGTCGGTGACCACGATGACCACGTGGCCGGCTACCTCTCGTGCCATCTGCGCGAGCCGGAGGTGGGCCAGATCGGTCTTGTCGCCGTCGCCGAGGTGGCTCAGGGTAGTGGGCTTGGGTCACGGATGCTGGTTCACGCACTGCAGTGGTTCGCTGGCCAGGGGGTGCGTGTTGTGAACGTCGTGACCCAGGGCGGCAGGCCGGTCGCCCTTCACTACTATCAGCGTCACGGGTTTGCCGTCGAGTCGGTCGGCCTGTGGTATCACCGCTGGTTCGAGCCTTCAGTACTGGATGCCGCTCCATGATCGGCTGTCGCATTCCGTTTAATCGCGTGTCGTTGTACGGCCGCGAGGCGACCTACGTCCAGGAGGCGCTCACACGCGGCCATTTGGCAGGCGACGGGCCTTTCAGTCTTAGATGTCAGGCGCTACTCGAGGAGACGCTTGGTGTCGAGAAAGTGCTACTCACGACGTCTGGCACGCATGCGCTCGAGATGGCGGCAATGCTGCTCGATGTGGCTCCGGGCGACGAGGTAATCGCGCCGTCATTCACGTTCCCTTCAACAGTCAATGCGTTCGTGGCCCGTGGTGCGAAGCCTGTGCTGGTCGACGTTCGCCCCGACACGCTCAATATCGACGAGGTTCGAATCGAGCAGTACATCACCAACCGCACGAGAGCGATCGCCGTGGTCCATTACGGTGGCGTCGGGTGTGAGATGGACGTTATCGACGAGCTCGCGGCATGTCGGGGAATTCCGGTGATCGAGGACAATGCCCATGGATTGTTTGGAAGATATCGTGAGCGATATCTGGGAACGTTCGGGCGTCTTGCCGCCCTCAGTTTTCACGAAACGAAGAATTACACGTGTGGGGAAGGGGGTGCGCTGGTCATCAATGATCCGGCCCTCGTCGACCGCGCGGAGATCATCCGAGAGAAAGGCACCGATCGCAGCCGGTTTAGACGCGGCGCTGTCGAAAAGTACTCTTGGGTTGACGTCGGATCGAGCTACTTGCCGTCGGATCTGCTCGCCAGTATGCTGCTGGCCCAGCTCGAATCGAGGTCGCGAGTCGAGGAGCGGCGCCGGATGATCTGGGACGGGTACTTGAGGGCGCTAGGCCATTGGGCCGAGGCGAACGACGTCGCGCTCCCTACGGTGCCGCCCCACTGCGATCAAGCGTACCATCTCTTCTATCTGTTGTTGCCGTCGGAGGTGTCGCGCGATGGGATCATTGCCCAGCTTCGCCAACGCGGGATCCTCGCCGTGTTTCATTATTTGCCGCTCCACCTGTCCACAATGGGGAGGCTGTTCGGCGGACGGCCGGGTGATTGTCCGGTCACCGAAGATGTGAGCGCGCGGCTCGTCCGCCTGCCACTCTATGCGGGTCTTACAGATACGGAACACGCGGACGTCATTGCCGCCGTACTCAGTTACTCGACATAGCCCCCGCCGTCTCGGTTGCCGTGGCAACGGCGGTAGCGGCGCCGAAAACGATCATGGGTGACAAACGGTATCTCGTCGTGCCACCGTCAGGGACCATCATCGGGACTCTTCGGGTAGCGGGTCAGGCTCCAGGGGACAAGGTCACTCCTAAACTTCGCAATAACGAGGGGGTCTCCCTCGTTGTCTGACTGATGTATCTTCTCCAGATACGGAGGCATGACGCCCTCCTCCAGATACTGGTTGAGAAGGGCGAAGACGGCGGGTCAGTTCACGGCGAGGGCTGGTTGGCGGGTGACACGCGGCGAGTCCAGCGCATCCGCCGGCCGTCCCGGTCCACCAGCGGGTCGACGCCAAAGTATTTCTGCATCGACGTCGCCCATCGCAGCCGCCTCGATTTTCCCAGCCGTTCCTGCCCCAGCAGCGCGGACCCGGCATCGTGCGTCTGGCACTTCACGCGTGGCGCGAGCAGCCCAAGGTAGCGAACGTTGTGTCGGTACCGGTCTGGCACGTGGTCGGCGAGCGTGGCCAGGACCTCTGCCGGGGTGTAGGTGGTCTCGACGGTGCGTTTCGTGCGCGTGTCCTTCGTCACGAATCGGACCTCTTAACGGGGATCCCCCTGAAACCGATGCCGAGCGACGAGGACGATTGATGGCGGCCGTCGAGACGGCGAGCCCCACGATGGGGACGGCGGCGGCGTGCGCCGCCTTGGGAGTCTCACGGGCGTCCGTGTATCGACGCCGGCGGCCGGCGTCAGACCGTGCTCGACACCCTCCACAGTGAGCGCTTCCTCGACCGGGCTCCCGCGCAGGTGCATGCCACACTACTCGACGAGGGGACCTATCTCTGCGCACCGCGCACGATATACCGGTTCTTGGACACGGCCGGCGAGGTCAAGGAGCGGCGCGACCAAGTCCGCCGCTCCCACTGCGCGGGGCCGGAGCTGCTGGCTACCCGGCCCAACGAGGTCTGGAACTGGGACATCACGAAGCTCTTGGGCCCCGCCAAGTGGACGTATTTCTATCTCTACGTCATCCTCGACATCTTCAGCCGCTACGTGGTCGGCTGGATGCTCGCGCCGCGCGAGAGCGCCGCGCTGGTCCGAGCGGCTCATCGCCGCAACCTGCGCGAAGCAAGGGATCGAGCCGGGCCACCTCACGGTGCATACCGACCGGGGCGCGGCCATGACGAGCAAGCCGGTCGCCCTGCTCCTCGCGGATCTCGGCGTCACGAAAACGCACAGTCGCCCCCACGTCTCCAACGACAACCCGTTTTCCGAAGCCCAGTTCAAGACCTTGAAGTACTGCCCAGCGTTTCCCGAGCGCTTTGGGTCCCTGGTACATGGCCGGGCGGTCGGTCACCACTTCTTCGGCTGGTACAAACACGACCACTATCACAGTGGCCTGGGATTCCTGACGCCCGCCGTCGTCCATTACGGCCAGGCCGAGGCCGTGCATGCGCACCGCACGCGGGTCCTCGCGGCCGCCTACGCAGCGCACCCAGAACGATTCGTCGAGGGGCCACCCAAACCGGCCGACTGCCGCAGGCGGTGTGGATCAACCCTCCGGCGAAGACAACAAACCGCTCAGGATGCCCCAGGAACGACGAGCGGCACCCCGGTCGACTTACAGGACCCCGTGATTTCACGTGCCGGCAACCACTCCGCCGCCACGACGATCAACCTCGGCGCGACTCTAGTTACTTCGCCCTTCGTGTCTCAATGTCATTGATAGCTTCCGATGTTGCTTTGGAGCGGGGGGAGTGGATAGCATCCCAGCGTGAATCGGGCAGCGCAGAAGGCCGCGGAACGTCTAGCTGAGCCGAATCAGGGCCCGGGCGGCTCGGCGGGGGTCGGCTATCTCACGATACTGGGGATCTTGTGCGGGCTGCCCATCGTTCTTTCCGAGGCGCCGTGGTGGTCCGGAATTGCCCTGGCCGTTCTTCTCTACGCGGGTTGCTACGCACCAGCGGTGGGGGCGCTGCAGCCGCGGGGATCGTACCCCAATGTATGGTTGTCCTGGGTCTATACGGTCCTGGGCGCAACCGCGCTTGGGATATTAACCCAGTGGAGCCGGAGATTGGGCGCTCCACTCGTCATCGTGCCCGCCGTCGCCCAGGTCCTGGGCTTTGTGGTGCTGGGCTCACGGCGCTCCTTTTGCTTTCCCGTTTCCGGTGCACAGATGGCGCGTTCCCAAGGCGACGCCTGGGCAGCTGCAGTCCTGGTGGCGTTGATGCTGGCGGTCCCTACAGGGCTAGCGATCCTGTCAGGGGCTGGCCCCGCGCCCCCGTTTGTAGCTGATAGCGACACCGGCTATTTTCTTGGGCAAGTACACGCGCTCCGTGCGTCATCCTCGGCGGTTACTCCCGATCCCGGCTTCTTGGGCACAGTCGTCCAGGGCCACGTCGGGATCCACGAGTTGGCGGCACTGGTGTCTCGCTGGACGCGTATCCCAGCGCACACGGCTTTCTCGTCCGTTGTCATTCCCCTCGTAGCGATCGCCTTCGTCTCCGCGCTCATCATGCTGATCCGTGCTGTCGCTGGGAACTCGCTTCCCCTCAGCTTGGCCCTTGCCTTCTTCTTTGTAATGCCATGGTCGCCCAGGCTTTTGGTACCACTCGCGTCGCTCGCGTCGCTCGCATCGCGCGGGGAGTGGACTGGTCTCCTGCAGCGACTGGGACAGTGGCCAGGTCCGTTCTTTCCCAACTATCACGTTAACTCCACGAGTCAGATCGGCATGTTCCTTACTATCGTAGTGCTCGTCGCACTGGCCGGGGGATTGGGGCCCTTTCGGAGTCAGATCCCCTCACCCTGGAAAATCGTCGCTTACGTCGCAGCGGTGATGCCTGCCTACAAGTCTTCGCACTACGTCGCGGTAGGCCTGGGTCTCGGTGCGCTATCCCTCTATGTGGCCTCACGACAACGGCATTTCGCGCTTCTGATCGTGTCCGTGAGCGGGTTGCTTTTCGCCATCATCATTCTTCTCGTGGGGCCACCGCAGACCAACTTCCGTGTGGAGCCCGAGCTGTTCGTTCACGCACGGCGCCTGACCGAGTCGCTTGCATTCTTCGGACCCTTTTCCGGCCTGGGGCTCGTTTGGCATATAGTAGGCTACGCTGTTCTCTGCGCACCCGCCTGGCTGGGATCGAGGCTGGGCCGGCAAAATGACCAAATCGGCGGCTGGCGCCCGAAGACGATGGAGATCGGACTCGTATGCTTCGCAGCTCTGCCCGTCCTATGGGCCAACTTGTTTGCTGTGCGCAAACCGCCGACCTTTTTCTGGCCAGGGGAGAACAACACTCTTCAAGTCATCGATTCTGTTCCCTATGTTTTGGTGTTGCTCGCCTTGCGATGGACGGCGCACGTGTGGGACCGGCAGTCCCGTTTTGGACGCAAGGTTGTTGTCATTACCCTTGTCCTTCTCGGGGCGCCCACTCTCTCGTCTCGCGCCGTGGACTTCGGGGCTTTCTGGAAGCCTGAGCTCAACCGTTGCTTTGAGGACACGCGTTTGCTGGTGGAGGCGTTGTCCGCGATTCCCGCGGACGGTACTGTTGTTGGAACCAACGCTTTGACGCAAGCCTGTGACGATACGCAAAATCTGAACAACGCAGGAATGTTTGGCCACCAAATGTACGCATCCGCCCTTCGTTTCAAGGAAACTCCGGAAGGGCCTGCTAGAAGGGCGCTTCAGCTCCGTCTATCGGACAGCCGTTGGCCACCACGACTGCTCGAAGCGTTTCGGGAAGAAGAGTGGACGCACATCTTACTGGATAGGTTGCGGCCTCATCCGACGGAGGTCCCGTTGCCCGTGCTGTTCGAGAATCGTCGCTATAAGGTCTTTCGATTGTGACCAATTCCTCAGGTTGGACTCGAACCAACAACCCTGGGGCCTCATCCAGAGACTTTCGCCCCGGCGTAGATCGACTTACGCCGACACGAATCGCTGTAAGTAGCGTCGTTGACGGGCGAAGGGCAGGCAGAACCCCAACGAAAACGGGAGGTGGAGTTTCTGACGGGTCCGATAATGGGAGATTATGTTGTCGTTAGGGATTTGACGACGTCGCGGCTGGAGAACGATCCCTCGTCCTGCAGCGGTTGCTTTTGCAGCTCATAAAGCAACGTTTTGATCGCTGGTCTCCATCCATATCGCGTAGATGATCTGTTGGAGGATCTCCGGCCGACCAACGTGAAGGTGAAGGACGATGGCACGGTGAAGGTGCTCGACTTCGGTCTCGCCAAGGCGTTCGACTCGTCATCGGACGGCAATCCGTCGAAGTCGCCAACGCTGACCGCCTCGGCCACACGCATCGGCGTGATCCCGGGGACCGCCGCCTATATGGCCCCTGAACTGGCGAAAGGGAAAGTCGCCGACAACCGACGTGTGGGCGTTTGGGTGCGTGCACTACGAGATGCTCACCGGACTAGTACTACTTTGTCAGATCCGCAGTTGCACCGACTTCAACGCCTCGATGCGCCTGAGGTAATGCGGACGTTGCGCGAATAGGTACGCGGTGAAGATCTCCTGGACGATGGCTCGTGCCGCCGGGAAGGTCAGCCCGGCGAGACGCCGCCGCCGCTCGCCTGCAAGAAGTTGTAGGTGATGGCCGTGAGGACGACGTGCTGGTGCCAGCCGGGGAACGTGCGGCCTTCGAAATGGTCGAGCCCGAGATTGGTCTTCAACTCGCGGTACTGCTGCTCGATCGCCCACCGCTGATGCGCGAACCGGACGAGCTGCGGGAGCGCGGTCGTCGCCGGCCGATGCACGAAGTAGTACGTGGTCTGTGGGGTCTGGCCCGTGTCGCGCTCGGCCCCCAGCCAGACCTCAGGGGCGAGCCGGCGCTCGCGCCAGGCGTGGGCCGGGGTCAGCCGCAGGGCGACGCACTGGACCGTCCAAACGTCGGCCCTCGCGGCGGTTGCGCCAACGGATGCGCCGCCACCCGCGCTGCGCCTGGGCCACGGCGGCCACCGTGGAGGGCCGCACGCCCCTCGGCCAGGGCCGGTCGGGTGCGCGGGCGCCCCAGCCGGCCGCTCCGCCGCCGCACGAGGCGGGGCCGCCCCACACACACGGTCTGCGACGACGAGATCCCCACGGCATACGGGAGCCGGAGCCGGTGCAACAGGGCCCGAAACAGGCCGTTGTCGCCAAACTCCGCATCCGCCGCCACGCCGGTGATGGTGATCCCACTCGCGCGGACCTGCCGCAGCAACGTCAGGGCTTGGCGCCACTTCTCCTGAAAGCGCACGGCTGGCGGGAATCCGCGCCGGCTCGCGGGCCGCATCGGTCAGCCACGGCTCGGGTAGGTAGAGCGCTGCGCCCAGCAGGTACCTGCGGACCGCGGTCCAGATGGCGGCGGGGACGGCCACCTGACAATTGGCCACCTTCCCCAACGCGCCACAGTACTGGCGCGCCACCCAGACCGAGTGGGTGACCTGCCTGCCGTTTTTCGGACCAGCTGACACTTGAGAGAATGGCGTCCTCCGGGCGAGGAGGAGCCATGAAGAAGACCCGGTTCACGGACGAGCAGATGGTGACGATCCTGCGGGAGGCCGATCGGCGGCCGGTGCCGGCGGTCGCCAAGCAGCACGGCGTGAGCGCGCAGACGATTTACAGCTGGCGGAAGCACTTCGGGACGCTGGAACCGGCCGACGTGAAGCGCCTCCGCCAGCTCGAGCAGGAGAACGGTCGGCTGAAGAAGATGGTGGCCGATCGGGATCTGGAGATCGACGTGCTCAAGGAGATCACGCGAAAAAAATGGTAGGCGCACGGGCGCGCCGGCAGCAGGTCGCGTTCGCCCGGCGACGCGGCCTGTCGAGCCGCCGCGCGTGCGCCGTGTTGTCCGTCGCTCGATGTCCCCGACCGTCTTCGCCGGCCGCCTTCCCCAACCCACTCGGTTGCCGCCCGCGCGGTCACGGGGCTTTCGCCACGCTTCGGGTACTACTCGGCCGTCCGACTCCTCGACGGGCATCCCTTCCCACTTCGCTCTCGCTTATAGGGGCAGTTGCCGCGGTGCCACCCGCGGACCCGCCGAGGTCTCCCAGGGTCACGCTCTGGTCTTCCGTACCGTGCCGTCCGCACACACCTTGGTGCGGTGGGTGGATGAGAGCGCCTTCGCCTCCATAGTGCAGGCTCGACCTTGCCCCACCTTTGGCCGACCGGTTCGTCACGGGGTCGCCCCCTTGACTACGGCCCGGTACTGCTCCGCAAGCCCTTCGGACCCCACCTCGCGGTGGGCGCCCTGCCCTCCGCAGCTCTTTCGTGACGGCTTCAGGTCAACCTTGGCTGTGTCCGGCTTTCGCCTGCGTGCCCGTGTAGGTATCTCCATACCGACCACCGGCGGCCGGCGAGGCATTACCCCCGCCTTTGGATACGGCCCCCCTCATCCGGGGGCCGGAGGGACTCCAACCCTCCTGACCAGTGCGCTGCCTGGCGCACACTATGCGACCGTCCGACTCCTCGTTGACGTGCGTGTTGGGCGTGAGGCCAACGGCCTTCCCCAACCGGCCCGACCCACTGTCATGGTTCACATCAACGAGGTCTCCCGGTTCTCGCGCGCGGAGTGTCCATGCATGCGAGGGGTCTCAGACTGCGCGGAGTCCCGCCCCGGCTCGCGCGAACGCCGGGGCGCGTGTGGCCTTCCGCTTTGCTGAACAGCGTCGGCACTCCGGTCGCGATTATTTCGCAGCTCAATACCCTGCCTGCATGTGCCCCTGTCAACGCTTCGATGGCGCCCTCACGGGCCACCACGCATGACTCGGGGTCAGGGTGGGTCGCTACTCCTTCCCTGTGAGCCTCTTGCATTCTCGACTCCGCGCCGGTTTATCCCGGCGCACTCAGCAGCCTGCGAGCCAAGAAGATGATGCTGGTCCAGGCGCAAGCCTGTCGCGAGGAGTACGGGTTCAATGCGATCTACGTGTTGCCGGTCAACGTCTACGGGCCAGGCGACAATTTCGACCCGCGAAGCAGCCATGTGATTCCGGCCTTGGTCCGAAAATGAGATGACGCGCGGTTGGCCGGCGCAGAGACGGTGAAGGTCTGGGGAACAGGCAAGGCCAGCCGTGAATTCCTCTATGTGGACGATGCCGCTGAAGGCATCGTACTGGGCGCCGAGAAGTACGACGGGCCCGAGCCGATCAACCTCGGCACCGGACGAGAGATTACTATTCGTGATCTCGCGGAATTGATTCGCCGCGAGACCGTTTCGAGGGAGAGCTTGCGTGGGACGCGGCCATGCCCGACGGACAACCACGGCGCTGCGTGGACACGAGTCGTGCCAATGAGTGGCTGGGCTTCCGTGCAGGAACCGATATTGCCGAGGGCATTCGCGCCACGATTACCTGGTACCGCGATCATTGTTCAGGCGGGGCCAGGTAGCGGTGCACCCGTTGCCGCAGGGTCTCCGTAGAACATCCAGGCGCTACGGCCAGCGGCCCCGCGCAGGTTCAGTGCGGCTGCCGTCTTAGCTGAAACAACAGCAAGCCCACGATCGTCAGTAGGTGCAGCCGCAGCAAAGAGGCAGAATCTCGCCAGCGTCCCACCCGCACCATGGAGAATGCACTCGGTTGCTGTCTTCTATGCTGAAGCCACATGTCCCACGGGCCTCGCCACTTCCCACTGTTGATGGAATCTACTGGTTTTCTATAGCGGAACATGGCGCCGCTCGACTTGCCATCCTCAGCGTGACCAAGAGGCTCGAAGCAGTCGCGGTTGGCCTCGACAAACTGCTTCTGACATCTGTGTGCAAATTCTCCAGAATTCTTCCAATGGTCGTAGTCCATTAGTACGATCACCGTCTCGCCCGGGATCCACCAGGGTCCGAACATGAGGAGTGCAGGGAAAAAGCGCCACGGCGGTTTTGACACGTCGTCGACATACACAGAGATGCGACCGTCCTGCCAACCGGCTACCATGACGTCGCCCTTGTGGAATCGTATTGGGACGTTGAACGGATTCAGCGCTTGTCGGACCCAAGGGAGCGTGTCGTCGCCCACGGAGAGATTCACACCCCACCGCAACGCTTTGTCAACCTCAGAGGTCGTTGCCTTCCATCGATCGTAGCAATGTAAGGATACGTCCTTGGGGCATGGTCGTTCGCGAACACCCAATGCCAGTTGGGCCGTCCCGGCGCCCAGCCAGCACCCAACCTCGACGATGGAGGTGTTCGACGGAGCGTCGCGGGCCGCCTGCCTCAACCACCCACCGATCTTCCGGCCGCCCATTGACGGGATCTGATCGGCGACGGCTTTCAGATCTGCAGACGTTTCTAGCGATCCACTCATCGAGGACGATCTCGCGCTGGGTAAGCCCATTCGATCTAAAGCCTCACCGAATGCGGCGAAGGAAAATGCAGTTGTTCCCCTTTTTTGGCGCGCCTGAATCAGCAGAATGTCCGTACTCTTCGGTGATCGGGATGGAGGCCTCTGTCATCCCTGATTCTCGTGCCATCCGGGCAAGCGACGACCGCCTGAAGAAGTTGATGTGTTCCAGCGGCGCGACGGGGTTGAGGGATTCTCTTGAACCTTCGAGAGCGGTCCAGTCCATGATCTTCAGTCGTTGTGGCATGTTGCCGGCAGCTGGAACGTGGATTCTGAGCAGCCCGCCGACCGTTAAGGCCTTTTTCAGATGGCGCAGGGTCGCCAACGGATCGGGTATGTGCTCGAATACCTTCTCGGCGTTGATGACGTCGAATTGGCGCTGCGGAATGTCTTGCCACCTGATGACCGCGAGTCCGTTCGATCTGGCATGGTCGATGCGCGCCGTGGACAATTCGGTCCCGTAGGAATCACACCCGAAAGCCTTCACCATAAGCGCCCATTTGCCCCACCCCATGCCGAAATCAAGGAAGCGTAACGACGACGGCACCGTACCGAAGAACGAAATGATCTGCATGATTTGCTGCGCGTAGGACGAGTAGTATCCAAGATCGTCCTCCCGCTGGTGCCGCCTGAATATCTTCTTCGGATCTATCCAACATTCGTACAGCCTCTTCATTAACGCGCTGTTCGGGATGTCTCGCTGGAAGATCAAGCGGCATGAGTCGCACTCGCACAGGACATACACGCATCCCGCCAGGTATTCGGTCTCCACTCCACCTATCTGTGAATAGAAATCCTCCAGGTAGTTCCTTATTGGAGGTCGGTCGTATTTGCTTCGATAGAGCATCTTGAATTTGTCCGACGCACAGGCCGGGCATTTGTTTCGTCTGTCGAACCACTGACAGCACACCGCTTCACACTCCCGAGCCTGCGAGGCGCCGAAAATCGGCAGAGGCGCCCCAACCATGATCCCGTCTGGGAAGCATATCAAGGGTTGGCTTGATGCATCTACTCAGCACGGGGTACTCTGCATGTTGCGGTCATGTCGGGCTCATCACCGGTGTTCATTGGCGGAATGTACAAGTCGGGCACGTCGCTCCTGCGCGCGATGCTTGGGCGGCATTCGAGACTGTTCGCTGGTCTCGAGACCCAATGGATGCATGAAACCTGGCAGACGTCGGACACCGGCGCACGACTCCGATGGTTGGAGCGGATAGCGCAGTTCTTCGACGCGTCACCCACAGAGTTGTCGAAGGCGTGCGGGTCAGCCGGGGACATCGAGACCTGTCTTGACCGGGTCATGAGCTACCTGACTGTCGGTGCCGGAAGGTCGCGGTGGGTCGAGAAGACGCCAGGAAACGCGGGGGTAATTTGGAGGATTATGTCGCACTGGCCAACCGCGCGAGTTCTGCACATTACCCGGGATCCGCGCGACGTCTACGCGTCGATGATCGAGAGCGGGAAGTGGGTCAAGCCCGAACCGTTCGCGACACGGTGGTGCGCGACTGTCGGCGCGGCGCGGCGCTGGCTCGCGGAGCAAGGAGGTGAACATCCTCGGTACCGTGAGCTGCGGTACGAGCGTCTCGTCATGAAACCGAAAGAAGAGATGGCCGGGGTGCTTCGCTTTCTCGCCGAGCCGTGGGAGGCGCAGGTTGCCGAGTTTGACGGGCAACAAGATGATTTCGACCGCGTGCGCCAAGCCACAGGAATCGAGAGCCGCACGCTGCGGCGGCTCGCCGACCCGTTGACGACGGCACGCGTCGGTGTTTGGAAGCGCGTGGTGCCCGCGGAGAAATGGAGCAGCGTCCGGCGGGAGCTGGCCCAGCGTGGCGAGGGGAAACTTGTGGACGAGTTGACGTTCGAATCGTCCACGGTTGTTTGAAGTAGGATCGCCCCCGTCAGATGACGCACCGCGATGTACCTGGGAGTACAGCGTGACACCAGTGATGTACCACTATGTTCGACCAGGCCCCGGCACGCTTCCGAATTATCCGTATCTTGCTCTCTCCGACTTTGAACGCCAGCTGGATCGCTTTGATGACACTCTCGGGCTGGTCGGTCGCGAGGCGTTCGAGCGCTGGGTGGGAGGAGCGGCTGCGCCGTCGGGCTTCCTGCTGACATTCGACGACGGGCTCAGGGACCACGTCGACTTCGTGCTCCCCGTGCTCCGCCGTCGTGGGTTGTTCGGCCTGTTCTACGTACCGTCGGCCCCTCTGACCGATGGTGTGGTACTCGACGTTCACAAACTCCACCTCGCACTTGGGCGCGTCGGTGGATCCGCATTACTCGATCGGTTGGAAGTGCGCTACCCGTGGCTACGCGGAGAGACAACAGAAGCCGACGTGAGACACTATGTTACCCAAACCTCCGATGTGCCGTCGAAGCGTGTGAAGCAGCTGCTCAACTGGAAACTCGGATTTGACGAGCGACGTGAGGTGGTCGATGACCTGATCGCCTTCGCATTCGACGGCCGAGCGCCGGGAGTCGAGGATGTCTACGTTGACGAAGCCGGAGTGAAGCGGCTTGTAGCCGACGGCATGGGTGTCGGCGCCCACGGCCACCAGCATCTGCTGCTCAGCGGGTTGACGGCGTATCGGCAGGAACAGGAGATCGGCCACGCGTGTGACTTGATTCGGACGCTCGCGGGAACGCTCGACTGGGGCTACTGCTACGCTCACGGTCGAGAAGGCTCGTTCAACTCCACGTCCGCGAGACTCGTCGCCTCAAGGGGTTGCCCCTTCGCGTTCGCCGTTGCCGATAGCGACATTGAGAAGCCGCTGACAGAGACCGACCGATTCGCCTTGCCCCGGCGGAACTGCAACACGTTCCCGCATGGAATCGCATCGATGGGCGAGCTTCCGCGGTCATGATGACGCGCGACAACGAGTTTCTCGACGTCGCATTCGACTGGGAGGCGCTTGACGGATGTCCACTGTGCGACGGCGAGACCATGCTGCCCAGCGGCGGCGTCCGCTGGCTCGACATGGACTTCTGGTATGTGATTTGTCCGACGTGTAACCTGAAATTCATGAACCCCCGGCCAACGTCAAGGTCATACCAATGGTTCTATAGGACGCGGTTCTGGCAGCAGAAGGTCGTGAACCGCGGCTTCCGCCAGGGCGGACAGATGTGGAACACGAAACGGTACGAGGGGGACGACGATCGCGTGTGGGATGCCGCGGAGGGGCGTAAGGTGAAGCTCGCGAAGGCGCGCGCGATGCGCACGCCGGTCATCACAGAGACCCTCGCCCAATATGTCACGCTGGGTGCCGACAGCCATATTCTCGAGGTCGGGGCCGGTCTCGGCGTAGTACTCGGCCGACTGCACGAGCGCCACGGCTGTCACGTGTACGCGATCGAGCCGTCAACCGAGGCACGCGAATCAATTGACACGGCTGCGATCGAGATGCTCGGCGAGTACGGCGAGGAGCTTGAACGAATCCGACACGAGCCACGCAAGTTCCACGCGATTATTTTCTCGCACTCGCTTGAGAATATGTCGACCGCGTTCGACATCTTGCGGTGGGCGGTCGAGTGCTTGCTTCCATGCGGGGTGATCTACATACAGTGTGCCAACCTGTTCACATTCGATCAGATGAATCCGTACCACCCGTATATCTTTTGCGAACGAGCCCTCCGGTTCGCGGCACGCAAGCACGATATGGCGCTCGAGAGGAGCGGAGATCCAACGGATCGAATGCTGACCGTCGTGCTCAGGCCGCAGTCGTGAGGGTGATGTCAGACTTCGATGGTGTCTGGCGGCGGCTCGCCGATGTCTAGGGACCGGGATGTGCGGGGAGGAGCGCAGTCACGCTTGTCTGATGACGGTGCGCAGGCCGCCACCCCAGGCCTGCTCGCCATCGTGCCGGTGCGCGCCGGTTCGAAAGGAGTGCCAGGCAAGAACAAAGCGATCGTCGGCGGCGCACCCCTTGTGGAATACGCGGTCGCGGCAGCGCAAGCGTCCGCTTCGGTCGGCGCAACGGTCGTGACGAGCGACGACGCCGATATCCTCGAACGCTATGCTGAGCGTGCCGGGGTCTTCGTGGTGCGTCGTCCGGCGGCCCTGGCAAGCGATACCGCGTCATCGTCCGATACGGTCGCCCATGCGTTGGAGCAGTGGGAGGCAGCTGGAGGATGGTCGCCCGGTGCGCTGATCTTGGTCCAGGCGACGACTCCGCTCAGAACTGGCGCCGACATCGATGCGGCATACGACCTTTTCACACGATGCGGCCATGAATCCGTGCTGAGCGTGTGCCGGGTGGACGGGATTCGGCACCCCCGCGTGATGTATCGGGCGCGCGGTGACGGCCGCTCGGAGCTGTATGTGCCCGATGAGACGGATCGGAAGACCCGTCGCGATTACGAGACGCTTTATCAGCGAAACGGCGCTGTCTACATCGTCGCGACTGACTATTTTCGCCGCGAGCGGCGCTTGCGGTCGCTCACCCCGGTGATGTACGAAATGCCGTGGGAGCGTTCCATTAACGTCGACGGTCCAGGAGATCTCTTGATCGTCCGAGGGCTCATCGAGTCCGGACTGGTAAAGACCGAGTTTGTGCGATGAAGCGCCGAACGCTGTATTTGCCGATCGAAACGAAATACCGCGAGCTGCTCGGCAAGACGTTGCTGGCGGCCAAGGCCGTCGACCGCGGGTGGCGCGTATTTCTCGGCGGCATCGAGATGCACGAGCACATGGCAGACGGTCTCGCGCCCGGGCTGCTCATCGAGAACAACATTCCGGACACCAAGGCCGATCGGCTCGGTCGACTGAAGCACCACGGTTACCGGATCGCCGACCTGTGCGAGGAGAGCATCATATATCCGGATGGCGAGGACTACTGCGCGCGAAAAGTCGGGCCGCGTTCGCTGGAGGCTACAGACATCATCCTCGCGACGGGCGCCAGAGCCGAGCGAGACATCCGCACGTATCGCCGAGCGGCGGACAAGAAGCTGGTCGTCACCGGAAACCCTCGTTTCGATACTCTGTTGCCGCGTGTCCGCGCGGTACATGACGATGACGCGAGGGATCTCCGGGAACGCTATGGGCGGTTTCTCCTGGTGAATACGAACTTCAGCGTTGCGAATCCATACAAGATCGGGCTGGACGTCGTGGCGACACTTCAACGGGACGGCAAGCTGGCGACCTCGGCCCAGGTCGACCGGAAGCGCCGGCAGGTCGCGTACAAGTTGCGACACATGGCGGGTCTGCAGTCGCTCGTGGTCGAGGTGTGCCGGGCCGGCGTGTTCGATCGAATCGTCGTGCGCCCGCATCCCTCGGAGAATCACGACGCGTGGCGGGCGTGGGCATCCGGGTGGAACGTCGGGGTGCAGTACGAAGGAAGCGCCAGTGCCTGGATGCTCGCCGCCGACATGGTGTTGCACCCCGGGTGCACGACCGGCATCGAGGCGCTGTTGCTCGGTCGACCGGTCGTGAGCTTTGTGCCAGAGCCCGCAAGCGAGTTCTTGAACCCGGCGGATGCCGTGAGCTTCAAGGTCGCGGATGCCAGCGAGTTGCTTGCGCTGGCGGAGATGTTCCGGCGGGCCGACGGCGAACAGGCGCGGGCACACCTGGCGGCCGGTCGAACCGCGATGCGTCCGTATATCGACAATGTCGAGCCGCCTCTCGCGGCAGATCGGATCTTGGATGTTGCAGAGAAGTTGGATGTGCCGGCGACGGGAACGGGGTTGTATGCGCTCAGGCGCGCGTGCGGAGCCATGATGAATGTCAGGAGATGGTCGTCGCGACGCGAGGCTTCGCGACGCGCGCAAAAGGGCTACCGCCGTCAGAAGTTTCCCGGTCTTTCGGCCGACGACGTACGGACTCCTCTCGCCCGCTGGAAAGACGTGGGCGTGCTCGAACGTATGCCTGAGATCACGCTTGTCGACCGCGCGCTGTTGCGGTTGCAGTAGACGCCGGACAGCGAGCGATTCGAAACCGTGGCCGCCGTGTCAAACCGTGCAACGACATCGCCCGCGTCCAACCGTGCGCGGAGGGTGGCAATAGTGCTGCCGCACCTCGGCCTCGGCGGCGCGCAGCGGGTTGCGGCGTCCATGGCCGCGTATTGGGTCGACCGCGGTCACGACGTCACGGTCGTCACTCTGCTCGACCGCCCACCGGATTTTTGTCGGCTGCACCCGCGCGTCGAGCGGATTATGCTGCCGCAGCCGAATGGGCTTCTGGTGCGTGCCCGCTGGCTCGTGGTGCGTCGACTCGAGCGTCATGACGCGTCCGCTAACAGCGCGCCGACGGCACGCTCAGAACGACCTGCGAGTGAGGGTCGGAGATTGGACGGCGTGCGGGCAAAGTATCTCGTCTTGCTGCGGCTGCGGTCCGCAACACTCGCATTCGTCGCGAGAAGACGGCTGCTGGGACGATCAACTCATGTGTACGCGCTGCTCCTCAGGCGCTGCTACGGGCCGGTGCGAACGTTGCGTGGCATATTCTTGCGCACCAACCCTGACGTGGTGTGCAGCCTGCTCGGCGCCACCAACATCATCACCGTCGCGGCATCGGACGGCTTGCGTCACCGTACTGTCATCTCCGAGCGCAACGATCCATCGAAGCAACGGCTCGAGACCCCGTGGGAGGATCTGCGTCCTGTTCTTTACCCGGCGGCGGACGCGGTCTCTGCCAACAGCCACGGCGCATTGAGTTCGATGCGGTCGTATTGCCCCGAGGGGAAACTTCGCCATGCGCCAAATCCGTTGATATTGGCAGAGGGGACACACGACACGCGATCCAACGCCGTGTTGTTTCTCGCCAGGCTGGTGCCTCAGAAAGCGCCCGACGTGCTGATGGAGGCGTTCGCCAGTTTCATCCGGACCGCGCCAGGTTGGACGCTACACGTCGCCGGTGACGGACCGATGGCCGAGGAGCTGCGGATACGTGTACGCGCGCTCGGACTGACTGACGGCGTGACGTTTCACGGCGTCGTAACGGACCCGACGCCGCTCCTCACCCGGTGCCGGATGTTCGTGCTGCCGTCCCGCTTCGAGGGAACGCCGAACGCGCTGCTGGAAGCAATGGGACAACGTATGGCGTGCATCGTGTCCGACGCGTCGCCGGGCCCCTTGCGGTTGATCGAGCATGGCGTGAGCGGCCTGGTAGTCGAGACCGGCTCCGTAGAAGCCCTCGCCGGTGCGCTGGGAGAGCTGTCGCGCGACGAGCAACTGCAGCGCAAGCTGGGGGATGCCGCTTTTGAGCGGGTGCGGGAATTCCGTCTGGATCGCGTCGCGCCGATCTGGGACCGTATTCTGTTCCCGGACGAACCGGCCGACGCCGCGAAGCGATGACAGACTCCATGGTTCTGTATGCGATGGCGAACCGAATCCCGTCCATGGGCGGCAGGGAGATCGTTCCAGTGTTGAGGAATCTGGCCCGTCACGCTCCGGCCGGGACCTCCATCGTCGAGGTCGGCACCTGGCTCGGGGCAGGCACAGCCCAGCTCGCGCTCGGTATTCGAGAGAGAGCACTCCCCTCAGAGGTGGCGCTCCATTGCTACGATCGATGGCAGGCGAATCGGAGCGAGATCACGAAGGCGGCCGGATGCGGCGTGCGCCTCGCGTTCGAAGAAGACACGCTCCCTCGCGTTCGACGTACGCTCGAGCCGTTTGGAGTGCCTGTCGAGTATCACAAAGGTGAATTGCTCGGCGTGCAGTGGGACGGCGGCCCGATCTCGGTGTACGTGGACGACGCGGCGAAGATGCCGGAAGCGTTCCTTCACGCTCTCTGGACATTCGGGCCGTCGTGGGTGCCGGGAACAACGCGGCTTGTGTTCATGGACTACGACTATTGGAAGACGTCAGGCATTCCCGAACATCGATGCCAGAAGGCGGTCGTCGAATCCAACGCCACTTGCTTCGAGCGCCTCGAGCACATCGATCTCAGTCATGCGGTCTTTCGGTACACGGAGGCGATCGAAAAGGTGCCGATCGAGGTTGCGTCGATGGCGCTGCGGCAAGTCCGGCAACGACTCCGTGCGTGCCACGACTCGACCAGTTGGCGTATCACGGCCCCGCTCCGCGACGTCTCCAACGCGGCGCGCCGGATGGCCGCGAGCTGGCGCCGGTCATCCGCCTGAGTCCTGCGAGCCATGTCAGGAAGCGAAGCCGTTACGGAGAAGCCCTCGCACAGTCTTGGCCGGCTGCGCGACGCCGTCGCGCGACATCTGACGATCGGACGATCCGTCATACGCGGCGGCGCCAATTACATGACGAATCTCGTGTGGCTGCTGATGCGTAGCATCGAGGAGCGCAAACTGACGGTCGCAAGAGTGTTTGTGCTTGGGCAGCTCTCCGTCGGCGCGCAAGCGGCCGGGCTCGGCGCGTTGTATTGGTACGCGGCACAAGCCCAGTCCGATGCCGTCGTGTCACTGGGTCCGATCGGAGTCGAGCTGCGCGCGAGAGAAGACCTGTGGCTGCTGGGGACCGTCGTCGCTGGCTCGGGCGCCTCCTTTCTCGGGAGCGCTTTGTTCCTCTACCTGTCGCAGAGGACGGTCATTAGGATCGGCGAGGAGGATTTAGCGCGCCGCCTGACGGAGGTCATCCGGATCGCCAGACGCCTCCCCGATCCGCGGGCACCCGACGCGAGCCGGATTGTCCTCAAGAGCGGACTGGCGAAGGTAAACCTCGGCTGCAGAGTCGCTTCATCGTCCACCGTGGCACTCCTGAGTGCGGTGACGCCGCTGGTCGGAGGGGTCGTCGCCGCCGTGGCGCTGTTGGCGATCGATCCGGTGCTAACCTCGATGCTCGGTATCGCGGCGACACTGTGGTGCACGCTTCTCTATCCCGCGATGAAGCGGCAAGTGAAGATCCCCGACCGCATGGTGCGCGGGAAGAAGGCGTTCACGGAAGAGTCGCGTGCGTTGCTTCAGTCGCCGCCTGGGGCTGGCGTGCCAGAGACGCTGCGCAGTGCCGTCACGCTGGCGGAGGTGATGATTGGGCGACGCCGAATCGCGAACGACATCAAGGTGTTGCTTCAGAGTGGGGTCGCGGTGGTCGGAACGCTGGCGGCGTTGTATCTCGCGTACCGCATCATCGCCGGTAACGGCGACTGGCCGATCTTCATCGTTTATCTGGGTGGATTGCGCATCGCCGTCAACGGCTGCTTCGCGGTGCCGCGGACCTTTGGCACGGTGAGTCAGCGCTATTCGCGTCTCGTCGTGTTCATCCAGTTTATCCAAAGCGGCCGGCGGATCGACGAAGAACAGCTCGGCCACGCCGACCGCGGCAGCAGCGTCGCGTTGGGGGCGCTTCCGGACGGGACGTCGGTCGGCGTCCGCGGCGGAGACCGCATCGCGTTAGCGGCGGTGGCGGGACCTCAGCTGATGCAGGCGGCGTTCGTGCAAGCGCGTGCGTCGGCCACGGGGCGTCCTCTGGCCTCGGCGTGGGTGCAACCCGCCGACAGCTCGGCGTGCGCCGGTGAGGACATCCCGATTCGTCTCGTGGAGGCCGAACAGCTCTTCGCGATGGAACCGCCGGCGGCGCGGGCGTTCCTGGACCGATATGACGACGGCCTGACGGCCATTGTATACCGCGACGAAGCCCGGGTCGCCAAGTTCGGCGAACGGCATCTCATCGTTGTCGACGACGACACATTCCAGGCGAGCGTTCCGCTTGGGACGGCGGAGAGTCGCATGGCCCTCGCATCGTTCGCCGACGTGCGGGCGCGGGTGGACGACAAGGCAGGGCGCGCGACAGGTGTCGTCGGGGTGTCGATGGAGAACGAGGAGGACGAAGAGGCGTAGGCCTCTGCGCCGATGCAAAACGGGGACGCCGCCAGACTCGATCGATCTTACGCCGAACGTTGGATGCAGTCTCCGTTGAGCAACCCGACACGCCGACCTCGCGTGGCCCACGTCATTACTCGTCTCATCGTGGGCGGCGCCCAGGAGAACACGCTCGCGTCAGTTGTCGAGCACCGGCGCCGTGGCCGTTTTGCGTCAGACCTGATACTGGGACCAACTCTTGGTCCCGAAGGGTCCCTCGTCTCAGAGGCTCGCACCTGCGGGGTTGAGCCCAGACTGGTCGCGAGTCTTCGGCGCCAGGTCAACCCCCTCATGGATTCGATCGCACTCTTATCGCTGGTGCGAGTCTTCCGTCGGGGACAGTATGACGTGGTCCACACGCACAGCTCCAAGGCCGGTATCGTTGCACGGCTGGCCGCGCGCGTTGCGCGCGTGCCCGTGGTCGTGCACACAGTCCACGGATGGGGTTTCAACGACCGACAGCGTCCGCTGGTCCGCAACGTTTACGTGTCGCTCGAACGTTGGTGTGCCCGCTTCACCGACGCGCTCATCACGGTGACCCCCCGTGATGCCGAGCGCGGACTGTCAAAGGGTATCGGACAACCCGGTCTCTATACCACCATCCGCAGTGGTATCGACATCGCGCGCTTTAGGACGTCAGGGCGGCGGCGGGAGGCGGTGCGTGCTGAGCTCGGTCTCGCGAAGGGCGATCGTGTCGTGATCAGCGTGATGCGGCTCACGCCACAAAAGGCCCCGCTCGACCTCATCGACGCCGTCGCCCGCCTGGTTCGTGACGTGCATGACGCACGTGTGGTGATCGTCGGAGACGGTCCCTTGCGCAACGCCGTTGAGACACGACGCCGCGAGTTGGGCCTTGGCGAACGCCTCATCTTGACCGGAATCCGACGCGACGTTCCGGAACTCTTGTCGGCGGCCGATGTACTCGCGCTCTCCTCTCTGTGGGAAGGATTGCCTCGCGTCATTCCGCAGGCGATGGCGGCCGGCTTACCCGTCGTGGCGACTGCGATCGACGGCAGCGCCGAGGCGATCGTCCACGGAGAGACTGGCATTCTTGTTCCACCGCGCGATCCTGCCGCGCTCGGCGCCGCGCTGGCGGCGCTCCTGCGCGATCCAGAACGCGCGCGAGCAATGGGCGAGGCAGGGCGCGCACGGGTAGTCGAGTTCGACATGTATCGCATGGTCGACGCGATCGAAACGCTATACGCGCGACATCTCGGTGTCCGAGGAATCGATGTCGATATGACTAGCTCAACCGATGACGCCGCACGGCCTGACCGCTGACTGGCTCAGCGCTTCGACTCAGCGATCGCGAATGGGCAGATCGACGACGCACAAGCCAAAATTCCTGACATCTTGAACGCGACTGATTCGGTGTTTCCTCACAAAGTGCTCCCAAGCGTTGCAATACAGCACGTCGTGAAGCGATCACGCCTCCGGGTCGTAGGTGCTGGAGCGCCAACTCATACTCGGCCATCATGTGGTCGTACGAGTGGTGACTGTCGTGGATGAAGAAATCGATCGGGCCGATCTCGGGGAGTAGGGATGGCAGCAGCGCGAGACTGTCCCCAGAATGAAGCTTGTTCCTGCTGCGCAGTTCCTCGGGGATCAGGATCCCGACGTTCTCGGACGTGTCCGAATGATCGATGGAATGCATATACTCACGGCCATTCTTCTCGAGCGCGGCCAACACGAATGTCGACGATGCTCCGCCCGCTATGCCGGTTTCGACGACGATGTTCGGCTTCGTGGCCCGCACGGCTGCGCACAAGGTCTTTCGATCGAACTCGCCCACCGGGGTGCCTACGCCGTCGAATCATGGGTGGCGGCCCTGCACGCGCCGGCCACACACGGCGCACCGGCCGATCTCGACGTCGAACTGCCGCACACGTGGCGCCACCACAGCCACGTCTTCCTGATACTGCACCGCCACTCGCGTCGGGGCGACCGCGCCGGTACAGTGTGGACACGTCATTGGCACCGGCACCGCGATGACGTCGTCGCTGCGCGCGGGTGCTGGCCGATGCCGATGGCGGCCATGGCGCAGTCCGGCGCGGCGCCCGCAGCGCCGCGGCGCCGGCGGGCCCTTCGAGAAGGGCGCCGCTTGGCGTGTGCCCGCCCGGCGAGCCACGTCGAGCTCGTGCTTCAGTCGCTCGTTTGCGCGGCGAAGCCGGTCGCGCTCGCGCTCCAGCCGGTCACGCTCGTGTTCCAACCGGGCACGCTCCCGTTTCGTCCGCTCCAGGTCCCGCCGTAACCGATCGTTTGTCGTTCAAGCTCACCGACGGGGTCGGAGCGATCCGGCACATCGAGGTTATGCCAGATTCCGCCACACTGTACAAGTCAGGAATGTTCGGTATGGAGGGTCAGACCCGGTAACCAGTTTACTCCCTATCCACAAGGCGTATGGATTCCGTACCGCCAAGAACTACATCCGGAATCTGTACCATTGCCTGGCCAACCCCCGTCACCCCAGACCGTGCATAAATTCGTGTGAGGAACCTCATTTCTGAGACTGAATTGACCGAGCAGCAAATAGCAGAGTTTGACGAGTTCTGTTTCTCCCGATTCTCGTGTCTCGCAAACAAGTATCTGAGCCGGTCTTTGTTTAGCGGGTCACCGACAAATGATCGTGCGCTTGAGTCTGTGGAGGTGCCGCGGAAGGCGGCTGCCGCCGGCGGGGTGCGACGTGCGTAGCCCTCTCAACGAAGGGGAGAGGAAGCAGATACACGGGGTAGACGTTCGCCACTTCGACGATTCGCCATGTCCCGTCCACGCGGCCGAGGGCGCAGCTGAGGTCCCATCCTTTGCGGAGCAGCTTCGTCGCTGCGATTGGAACGAGGATAGGACCGTAGGAACGCCGCGTCCCTCTCTCAAAGCCCTCGAGCCAAAGTCTTCCCGCTTCAACCTTGGTGATGGTGCGGTGATCGAAATCCAGAACGTCGTCGCCCAGGTCGTGCGAGCCAAGGGCGAGGTCAGTGGTGGCGTCGTACAGAATCCGGGCTGCCCGCTCGGCCTTGGGCAGATCCCGGGCGGCCGCCGCGCCGAGATCTGTCCCCTCTTGAGCTTCGTCCTCGGCGACGTGCCCCTGCGCGGGCGAGCCACGTCGAGAGCTTCTTCGTGACCGTGCCCGCCGCCCGCTTAAGGTCCTGCCCGGCCACGACCTTGCGGATCATGAAGTACCCGAGGAATCCCCCCAGGTTCGCGACGATCTTGTCCGGTCCGAAGAGTTGGCAGAATTCCAGGTGCTTGTCCCCGGGTGCGTTGTAGTACCTGTCGAACAGGGCGGCTTCAGCCGTCGACAGGCTCTGGTATGCGTATCCGTTCAGATGGTCCCTCAGCAGGCCCAGCACATCCTCGTACTTCGACAGCGTCCGTGGCCTCAGCCGCCTCCGCTGGTCACCCAGGAACTCATCGAACACCTGCTCGATCGTGGGGCTGGCCGGCTGGGGCAGCCTTGTAATCTTCGCAGCCATGCTGAATCCTCACGGTTGGACCATGCCACTTCGTCTTCCCGGTCGTCGTTGGGAAACGGGCCAAGTCCACCCTCTGTGGTGGCCAGTCGTGCGGCCAACCGATCTGTCTCACCTACATGAGACTCTTCGTCTCGCAGGTGACCCTACAGCGTCGGGAGGCGAAACGCCGCGGGGACCATCGACCGCGGCGCCCGCAGCAGCGAGGTGAAGAGGTCGTCGAGGTCGACATGGCGTTGACGCGCGGTGCGGACCACACTCGCGAGGATCTGTTGGGTCCGTGCGCCGCGGGGCGTCCGATTCCCGCCACAGATCTTGCGATTGACGACGGCGGGGCGGATGGCGTGTTCGGCGCGCCAGTTGGTCGCGTCGACGTCGGGGGCCCACAAGAAGGCGAGCACAGCCGGGAACTCGCGGTCGAGATGCCGGGCGAAGCGTTGGGCCGCCGGCAGGGCGGGCGCCGCGTCGATGAGCCGGCCCAGTCGGGCAAGCAAGCGCCCGCGGGCCCCAGCGAGGCCCTGCTCGGTGATCGCGTGCGCATCCCGCCGATCGCGGAGCGCGAGGGCGTCGGTGAGCCCGGCCTGCACGCGGGCTGCCCAAGGGCTCCGCGGATGGTCGGCCCGGAGCGTGCGACACCGGCGGAACAGATGCGCCAGACAGCTCTGGTGCAGCGCGCCGGTGAAGCGGCGATAGGGCGCCCATCCGTCGCGGACCAGCACACCGGCGAAGTCCGCGCCCAGGATCGTGGCCGCATCGTCAAAGCTACGCCCGGGGCGGATCGCATACACGGTGGTCTCAGGTGTCGCGAACGCCCACAGCCAGTGCAACACGGCACCAACGCGCCAGCCGGTTTCATCCGGACTGACGACGGGACTCCCCCGGATCTGAGCGCAGAGAGCCGCGTACGTGGGCGCCGCTACCCGGGCCGCGCGATGCAAGACTTGAGCAAGTCCTCCCGGCGTGACCGTCAGCCCGAACCGGTCCTGCAGCAGCGTCGCGATCTTCTCCAGCGGCACGCCAACGTGTTTGTGCAACAGGACCGTCAACGTCACGGCGCCAGGACCGAGCTGCACGCCGGCCGCGCCCAAGGCGTCGGAGGTTTGCAGCGGGTGCCGGCCCTGCACGCGGTGCCGGCATGCGACGCAGCACCCGATCTGAATGTTGAACCGCCGCACGATTGGTGGACGACGGGCAGGTCTTCTTGGTACTGCGTCGCGACGCGAGTGAAATGAATCGCCCCACCACAGCGCGGGCACGCCACGGGAAGCGGCGCGGCATAGGTCTCATCCACCCGCGCTGGAATCGGTCGCCGGCCGCGACGTCCATAGGTGGTACCTGCCCGCCGGCCCGGTCGCCCGCCGCGACCCTGCGGACAGTCCTTCGCAAACGGGGCGGCCTGTCGAAAGCCCGCACGGCGCGCCGCGTCGAGTTGGTGCTTGAGACGCTCGCTTCGTCGCTTCCATCGATCGCGATCGCGTGTCGCGCGGGCCAACTCGTCACGCAGGCGGGCAATCTCATCTTGGTGGCGCTTGATCAGCTCGTCGCGTTCGTTGCGCGTCGGTCGTGTATGCTCGTCGGGTACGCATGCGTTATGTCATATCCCCGAAAATTGTACAAGCCCAATTCCTTGGATCTGTTGCCGTCACCCGCTAAACAAAGACCTGAGCCGTTACGACTCTCGCAATCGACTGGCCTAGTAATTAGTTGCGTAAATTGGCGTACTTGTCAGACGGGCGTTTGGGATGCACGACGTGCTTCGTCCATTCGAACGGGGTGGCGTCGGGATTGTAGACCGTCACAAACGCGTCGATCGCGTCGCGCACCTGCCAGGGCGAAGTGAAACTTGCGCCGGCGAGCGCACGGCGACTCAGGATGCTGAACCAGATCTCGACCTGATTGAGCCAGGAGCTGTAGGTCGGGATGTAATGGAAGTGGACGTTGGGGTGCCGCCGCAGCCAGCGGTCCTCTTTGGGCTTGTGCGTGTTGAGATTGTCGAGGATGATGTGCAGCTCCCAGCCGTCGTAGAGATCCACGAAGGCATTCATGAAGTCCAAGAAGTCGCGGCGGCGGCGGCGCCAGTAGTGGCGGGCCGTGATGAAGCAGGGGGGCCGTCCGATCCAACGCCTGAATCTGCGACTTCTCGTCCACGCAGAGCACCAGGGCATGGTCCGGCGGATTGACGTACAGCCCGACGATATCGCGCACCTTCTCGACCAGCTGCGGGTCTGGCGACAGCTTGAAGGTCTCGCTGCGATGCGGCTGCAACCCAAAGGCCTGCCAAATGCGCTGGATGGTCATGTGACTCAAGCCCGTCACCTTCGCCATATCGCGCGTGCTCCAATGCGTCGCCCCACGAGGCGTGGTCTCCAGGGTCGCAATCACCACCTGCTCCACCTGCGCATCGGTAATCCGCCGTGGCGTGCCCGGGCGCGGTTCGTCGATCAACCCCTCCAGCCGGTCGCGCAGAAAGCGCGTGCGCCACTTGCACACGGTGGTCCGCGAGACGTGGAGGCGTCTGGCGATGCCGGTCGTCGACCGGCCGGCCGCACAGGCCAGGATGATGCAGGCGCGCCGCGCCACCTGCGGGGCACTCCGCGACCGGTGGGCCCACGAGTCGAGCCGTTGCCGTTCGTCTTCACTCACTGTGACTGTCACCGGGGCAGGACCTCTCACGTGCACCTCCTATCGAAGGATACGCCGAGGTCGCCAACCGTTTACTTGTTTCTGTTACAGGACACTAGCACCCGAGCCCAAGACTGTATTTGAGCGCCGCGGACACGCATCCAAATAGCAGAGCCCATGAGCTGTTCGCCGATGTCGACGAACAGGTCATAGCAAATCGAGGTTGGCTCAGTAGATCGATTCGAGCTCAAGATTCCAGCACTTCGCCGTAGAGTGCCGCATAGCGACCCGAGACGTCGGCCAATGAGAAGTTCTTCACAATGCGGTCTCTGGCTTCCAGTCCGATCTTCCCCCTCGCATCGGTTCCCAGGTCTATGAGAGTGCCGATGGCCGTCGCCAACGCCGATGGATCCCGGGGAGGGACGACGGACCCCTGATCGCCGACCAACATCGCAGAATCCCCGACGTCCGTGACGACGCATGGCACCCCGACCGCCATTGCTTCGCCGACGACATTGGGGAATCCTTCGCCGTACGCGGAAGCCGACGCGAGCACATCTAGTGCCGCCATAAACGACGGTACGTCCGCTATCTCGCCGAGAAGTCGTACCGACGTCGTGAGACCGCTCGTCGTAATTCGTTCCCGCAAAGCCACGTTCTCCAGCGTCACATCCCGTCCGGCCAAGAGAAACACAGCGTTCGGATGGGTTGCGAGGATGCGCTTCGCAGCCTGGATGAAGTTAGCGTGGTCCTTCATTGGATGGTACCGTGCGAGCATTCCTACGACGAACTGATCCGCGGAAATGCCCGAGGTGCTGCGCATGTGACGCCGCCGTTCTTCAGATGGTCCAAAATCAGCGGTATCAAAACCGTTGGGTATCACGACCGTTCGGCCCTGGCTATAGCCGAGCCGCTCGTGTTGATGCGCGCTGACATGAGAGTTGTAAATGATCTTCTTCGCGTACCGTGACATCAACGCGCCGCCCTTGATGATCCACCGTGTGGGCCTGCATTCTTCGTCCAAGCGATTGATCGAATGGCGAACGTTCCACACGACGGGTGGGCTGCGTTTCATCAACCCAGCGACGATCGAGGCGGCCAGGTTGCCGTGGTACATCCACCCTTGTAGGAGGTCTGGGCGCCACGACGCCGCCACGCGATGGAACTGTCGTAAGCCCAGTGCACTCGACGCCCTGTACCCGAGCCGCAGCGAATAGACCGGTATGCCGAGGCTCGTGATCCTCTCCGCCATAACGCCACGGACCTTGAGCGACACCACTGCGGCCTCGAACTCGGCGCGGTCCAGCCTCGTCAATAGCCTGCACAGGCTGACTTGCGCGCCGGCGACACGCAGGTCAGTAATGACATGAAGCACTCGTGTGGGACCGGTCGGAGCGACCGTACCCACGTCACCAGCCTGCATGGAGGCCACCGTTGTTGCCTTACGTTCCCCGAGCGAAGCCCGGCGACTCCGCGCTGTGCGAGTGACCGCTCGCTACGAGCAGGAGACTCCGGTACGCTTCGGCACCCGCGCGTACGTCGAACGCACGTGCCCGATGACGAAGGCGTTCGAGGTCCGGAGTTCCTGTCAGCGTCTCCGCGATTGCCGTCGCGAGAGCGTCGATGTCGCCTACCGGCACGAGCGTGCCGTGTGCGCCATCTCCGAGGATTTCAGACGGCCCGCTCGGACAGTCCGTGCTCACGACTGGGGTGCCACACGCCATGGCTTCCACCAGCACCGCCGGAAACCCTTCCCATGCCGAGGAGAGGACGACCACTGCCGCGCGTGCCATGTACGATGGCGGGTTGTCTACAAACCCTGGCATGCTTACATGTTCGCTGAGACCCAGGCTCGCCACGAGTCGCTGTAGGCGCAGCCGCTCTGTTCCCTCGCCGAGTATCACCAGGTTGGTCCGTTGCTGTGTGCGGAGTTTCGCAAACGCAGCTATCAATGTCGGAAAGTCTTTTTGGGGGGTTAACCGACCAACACCGAGGACCACCGGCGGCCTGTCAATCTCGAACCACGGATGGTGGGGCGCCTGTTCGGAAAGTTCGATGAGCGAGTCGGAAACGATCGGATTGTGAATCACGGTAATGCGCTCCCTCGGCAGACTCGCGACTTCCGCTAGGTCGTCTGCAACGCCGGACGATACGGCCACGATCGCGTCGGCCCATGGGTAGAAGCGCTTCGCAAGACGCGGCATGAGCTCGCGCCTCAATACCGGCGAGGAGCGAGAGGTGCGGGACAGAGTATTGCGTTCGCTTACGACCAGTCGTGTGCGGACTCCTGCAAGACGTCTTGCCCACAACGCAATCACGTTCGCATGCGTCATGGCCGACAGCAGCGCCTCCGGGCGCTCCCGCCGGAGGTAACCGACGAGCCCAGGCAGGGACGACACGACGCGCGCGCAGTCAAGATCAACGATTCGGACGTCCGGCGGGACTCGCGACAGGTATGGACCTGTCGCCGTCGGCAACACAAGCGACACGCGAACACCGCTCCGCGCGAACTCGGTGGCGAGCGTGACCATGACGCGCTCGGCCCCGCCTCCACGGAGCGACGGAACAAAGATGGTGAGGTGTGCCTTGTTCACGACTGGGGGCAACGACTCGACGCCGGATACGGGTCGAGATGGCCGTACAGCCTGCAAATGTCTTCGGCATATCCATCGCGGACTCTTCTTGACGTGCTTCGTACTCCGGCACGGAAGGCCGTGGCTGCAGTCGGGTGTTGATATCCGTCCAACATGCGATGGACAAAGTGTCAGTGTAGGATATGGGTCTGATCGGGTCGGTCAGTACGTGACTGACGCGTCGGGCAGGCCCACGACCATGGTCAAGAGTGTAGGACGAGAAAGCCCGTCGTGTCGATCCGTGAGTGCGACTCGTAGTCGCCCTTCATCGCGGATGAGAATGTCCCGTCACTTCGGCGAGGCGGTACCGCACACACGTTGCAGCCACGAAGAAGGACCGTGAGTACGCTCTCCTTCCACGTTGGTGCTCCCAAGACGTTCCTCATTGCGGAAGTCGCGCAGGCTCATGATGGATCGTTAGGGAGCGCGCACGCGTTCATCGACGCCGCGGCGGACGTGGGCGCCGACGCCATCAAATTCCAGACGCACATCGCCGCCGCCGAGTCGACGATGGACGAATCGTTTCGCGTCCGATTCTCGGCCCAGGATGAGAGCCGGTACGACTACTGGCGGAGGATAGAGTTCCAGGCTCCGCAGTGGAAGGCCCTCGCTGGCCACGCGCGCGACCGAGGTCTGCATTTCCTGAGCTCGCCGTTCTCCGTGGAGGCGGTCCGTATGCTGGCGAACCTTGGCGTACCGGCGTGGAAGGTGGGATCGGGCGAAGTCCGTTCGCGTGACCTCCTAGAGGCAATGCTTGACGCCGGTGGACCCATCCTTCTTAGCACGGGGATGAGTCAGTGGTGCGAGATTGACGATGCCGTTCAGTTTCTCCACGAACGAAACGCGGAGATCGTTCTGTTGCAATGCACCAGCCAGTACCCGACACCACTCTCGCAAGTTGGTATCAATGTGCTGGACGACATGACACGTCGATACGAGTGCCCGGTGGGTCTGTCCGACCATTCCGGGACCCCGTATCCGGCGCTCCTCGCGATGGCACGGGGTGCGACGGTCGTCGAAGTTCACGTCGCCTTTCACCGCCGGGCGTTCGGTCCCGACGTCCCAGCGTCGGTGACCTTCGACGAGCTGGCGTTGCTGGCGCGTGCGCGAGATGCGTTTGCTACGATGGCGTCACATCCAGTGGACAAGGATGCCGTGGCGGAGTCGCTCTCGGACCTGCGGGTCACGTTCGGTAGGAGCCTCTCGCCGTCACGATCGCTCTCGGCCGGCACGGTGCTCGAACGCGGGATGCTCGTGTACAGGAAACCGGGATCGGGAATCCCGGTCGACGCGCTCGAAGACCTGCTCGGACGACGTCTGGCGCGCGACGTAACGCCGGACCGGCTCATTCGATGGGGAGATCTTGATGAGTAGTCGTAAGGTCTGCGTGATTGTGAACAGCCGAGCCAATTACGCGCGCATTAAGACGGTTCTGAGATCGATTCGGGCGCACTCGAGCCTCGAACTGCAACTGATTGTCGGCGCGTCCGCGCTACTCCACCGATTCGGTTCGGTGGTGAACGTCATTCGGGAGGACGGCTTCGTTCCGGATAGTGTCGTCCATTCGATCGTGGAGGGGGAGACCCCAACCACAATGGCCAAGTCGACCGGGTTGGGCATCGTGGAGCTGGCGACGCACTTCGAGAACCTGATGCCGGACATAGTGCTGACGGTGGCGGACCGGTTCGAGACGATCGCGACGGCAATCGCGGCGAGCTACATGAATATTCCGGTGGCACATACTCAGGGTGGCGAAGTCAGCGGCTCGATTGACGAAAACGTACGGCACGCGGTCACTAAATTGTCGCATATCCACTTTCCCGCCACGACCCAGGCGCGGGACTTCCTGATTCGCATGGGTGAGCTCCCCGAGACGGTGCATCTGACCGGGTGCCCGTCGCTGGACCTGCTGGTCGACACTGACCTTTCGCTTCCCGAGGATATCTTCGAGCGCTATCATGGCGTCGGCGCGCCGGTCGATTCGTCCAGACCCTACATCGTCGTCCTCCAGCACCCGGTCACGACCGAGTACGGCGACGGGCTCACCCAGGTCCGCGAGACGTTGACGGCGATCGAGCAAGTCGGACGGTGGGGGATGCAGGTGATCTGGTTGTGGCCCAACGTCGACGCGGGGTCCGATGACATCTCAAAAGGCCTGCGAATATTCCGGGAGCGAGCCAATCCGGGCTACATTCATTTCTTCAGGAATTTCGCCGCGGAAGACTACGCGTGCCTCATTAACAATGCCGCCTGTCTGGTGGGTAATTCGTCGTCTGGGATTCGGGAAGGGGCGTTTCTCGGAGTCCCGTGCGTGAACATCGGGTCGCGCCAGCGCGCGCGGGAACGGGGCGCGAACGTGACCGACGCGCCGCACGTGGCCGCTGACATCGAGGCGGCGATCGAGCGCCAGGTGGCGCACGGTCGCTACGAGCCTTCGCCCCTCTACGGAAACGGTCATGCGGCCGAGCGGATTGCCGCGGTGCTGGCCGAGTCGTCGCTATCGGTGCACAAGACGCTGTCCTATACGGACCGATCGGACACGGCGGGCTGACGATTGCGGGGTTAGTGGACGCCGAGGACGCGCCAGCGGAGTACTTCACATGTCGTTCGCGAGGGTCACGGGCGACAAGAGTGCGCGGCCCCGAAGTCCGTGTAGTCGACGGACGCAGTGGGACCCATCTCGATGACGCTGCTCCTTGGATCGTACGTCGCGGCTTTCCTCACGGCGCTCGCGCTCGTGCCGGCGTGTCGGTACTTCGCACGCGAACACGGCTATGTGGCGCGCCCGACGCGAGACCGATGGAACACGCGGTCGACGCCGATGCTGGGAGGCGTTGCGCTGAGCGTGACCGTTCTTGGTCTGATGGTGGTCGTCGGCCAGCCCCGGCCGGTCTGGGTGCTCCTATTGACCGCCGGGTTGATGTTCGCCGTCGGCCTGGCAGACGACCTCCGGTCGCTCAAGCCGTCCACCAAGCTAATCGCCGAGATCGCGATCGCCTCGCTGTTGGTGTTTTTCGGGTACCGGCTGCAGTGGGTCGAAACGCTCACGGGGGATACGCTGCTCACGCTCGTCTGGATCGTCGGCATCACGAATGCCTTCAATCTGCTCGACAACATGGACGGGCTCTGTGCCGGTGTGACACTCATCGCGGGTGTGTCGCTGCTGGTCGTATATGCCGGCGGCTCGCCGCAGCCGCCAGAGCTCGTGTATCTGTCGTTGCTGCTCGGTGCTACCACCGCGTTTCTCGTCTACAACCTGCATCCGGCGTCGGTGTTTCTCGGTGACAGCGGCAGTCTCTTCATTGGTGTCAGCCTTGCCACGCTCGCACTCGATCTAGAGAGCGTGACGAGCGGGCAGCCGAGCGTGCTCTCGGTCATCGCTGTACCCGCATTCGTGCTGCTGATCCCGATTTTCGACACGACCCTCGTGACACTGTCTCGTTTGCTGTCGGGACGGGCGCCGGCGACCGGCGGGCGCGACCACTCATCTCACAGACTCGTCGCTATCGGGCTCTCTGAGCGTACAGCGGTAGCCGTCCTCTGGGCGTTGGCGGCGCTCGGGGGAGCGGTGGGTGTCCTTACCAACTACGTCAGTCCCGGCTGGTCAGGCTTACTCGGGGCGCTTCTCCTCCTGGTGATGGCAATCTTCGCGGTGTATCTCTCGCAGGTCCGTGTCTACGAGGATGGCGAGCCAGACGGACTCAGCAGCGGTACGATTACCCCGCTCGTCGTGAACTTCATCTACAAGCGACGGGTCGCGGAGATCGTGCTCGACGTCTGCCTCGTCTCGGTGGCGTACTATGCGGCGTACCGTTTGCGGTTCGAAGGGAATGAGTGGAGCCGGAACTTTCCGCTGTTTCTGCAGTCGCTGCCGATCGTCGTGGGCGTCCAGATGCTCGCCCTCTTCAGCACGGGCGCCTACCAAGGCGTGTGGCGATACTTCACGCTCATCGATAGTGTCGTCTTTGCCAAGGCTGTGGTTTTGGGCACGACAGCCGTCGTCGTTGTCCTGGTGTTCGGCTATCGGTTTGAGGATTACTCGCGAACCGTCTTCGTTATCTACGCCGTGCTCCTCATGTTCCTCGTCATGGGATTCCGATCGTCCTTCAGGCTCTTGAGTGAGCTCATCCTCCGCGGGCGGAGTACCGGAGAGCGTCTCGTCGTGTACGGCGTGGACGGCGGTGGCGTTGCCGCGCTTCGAAATTTGGCAGGGGAGCCGGACTCACGGTGCCGAATGGTCGGTTTCATCGATGATGACGCCACGCAGCACGGTCGGCGGTTACATGGTTACGCGGTGCTCGGAGGGTACGAGAAACTGCTCTCGCTGATACTGAGCGATGAAGTCGATACGGTCGTCCTGTGCGCGAACCCTGTGGACACTGCGCGTCTACACGAGCTCAATCATGTATGCGAGGCCCGGGGGGTGACTCTGGCGCGGATGCAGGTGGGTATGCAGCGCATCGTCGCCAGCTGAGCGTGCGAGGGGAATTGAGTGTGACGGTCTGCCCCTGGCCGAATCAGCCGGAGCGAGCGAGGCCCGGAGGCAACTCCTCGTGCAACCGTCGCATCTCACCCACCATGATTCCCAATTCTCGCGGGTCGGTGCTCTCGGGCAGGATCGCCGCTGGAAACCACGTGGGGCTAATTCTCAACTCGAGCACCCGGAACGATTCGTCGGTCGGTGGAATAATCATCCGCATCGGTAGCCAGTCTCGCTGGGTCAGTTCCAGCCGATTCGCCAGCTGTCCGTCAAGCAGAACGTCAACCGTCATGGGGCCGGTCGTGTCGACGAGCGGGGCCCTTAAGGGCAGCTCGATGACCGTGGTCTCGGGGCCAACGAAATAGGTGACTCGGTCAGACGTCCAGCGGTAACGCGCGCCGCCTGCTTCCTCCCATCCGTGCAGGCCGTAGCTGATGTTCGTGTAGTCGATGTCCCTCCGAGCCTCACGCCATCGGATCGGTACGGACACCGCCAGCACCACGATGCCGACGACCAGCACCTGCCGTGCCCATGGCGGAAGTCCGCCCCTTTGACGCACACGGGGGGCGTGTGTGACGGTCGCCAGCGCGATTCCTGCTCCGAGGACGACCCAGAACGTGTATGCGGTGATCTCGATCAGCAACGGGTGGCCCGAGGAGGCTGTCGTGAGAAGAAACGTCGTCAGGCCCGCGACGACGCCGAGGACGACCTTATCCTTGGGTCGTTCACGAAGAGCCAGAAGGCTCAGCCACGCCGCCGCCCCGAGCATCCAGACGAAGGGGATCAATCCGGCCAAGCCGAGCTCGCCGGCAGTCTGAAGAAACGGGTTGTGCGAGGGGACGCGGCGATAAAAGGCCGGCAGGTCCCGCGAGCCAAAGGTCTCCGACTGCAGGTAGTACTGGTCGATCCCGACGCCAAAGGCTGGGCTCGATGCGAACATCAGGAGCGCGGTCTTGTTGAACTCGTACCGATAGATGAGCGACTGAGCTGCAGGAATGGCCCTGGCTGACGACATACGATGGAAGGCGATTGCGGCGCCGCCGACCGTGAGCACGAGCAGGCTGACGATGACCGGCACCCCGACCTGCTTCAGACCTCCGCGCTGCCGCGTGACGTACCAGATGGCGGTCGCCGCGAGTACAAGGATGGCGGCAATCAAGGCGACGCGGGTGCCGTTGATCCAGAGGGCACCGATGATGACGGCCGCCGATGCCATCCATCCGAGTCGACGATGTCCGGCCGTCGCTCCCACGCCGATTGCGATCGGCGCGGCCAGTACGAACAGCGAAGCCGCCGTGTTGAGCTTCGGCGTGAACATCGTCCACCGGCGCTCGAGAAGCGCGGGCCACGTCGCCATCAGGTCGGGGGCCGCCGCCGCTGCCTGGGCGAGCGCGACGAAGCTGAGCGCCGCGGCGCCGACAGCTCCCGCCACCACCATGCGAAGCAGGCGTGGAATGACGGCCGGCGTCTTGAGGCATAGATGGCACGCGATGAAACAGAGCGCCACGCTCTGCACAGTGAAGAGCGCAAAGCCGAAGAAGCGGAACCCGGCGTCGGATGCGAGAGGGTCGTAGTTGCCCCGGTCGCCGTGGTAGCCCAGTACCACGAACTCGACGAATCGTGCGAAGAACAGGCGGGGCCGGTCGTGCCACACCTGGACAAACCCGTAGTGGACCACACACGAGGCGAGGATGACCACGCAGAACAGGACCGCGGGCACCACGAGATGCGCAGGCACTTCCCTCCGATCGGTTGCGCCACCGTCACGAGCTTGGCCCCGGCGCACCAGCCGGTCGGTCACAGTGCGGATGGCATACCCGGCGAGAAACGCCACCACGATTGCCTCAGTGATTCGCCCGGGATTGGCCGAGAAGACTCGCGAGGTCAACATGAGTCCAAAGGGAGTCAGCCCGGCGACGACGAGCAGCCCGTCGGCCGGTCTCCACGCGCTGATGAGCGCGATGGCCAGGGCCCCGAACTTGAGCGTCAACGGCACGTGGGACGCCCAAAAGAACGACTGAAACAGGACGAAGACGGCGACCGCGGCGATGATGGCGCCTCCGGCGCGTCCGCCGTCATACAGTCGATCGACAACAGGTCCCGCCGATCGAAGGAGCGCTCGCGCGGAAGGCGCGGACATGGAAATTGGGTCTCGGCTCAGTTAGGGCAGGGTTGATGCTGCCGGCTTGCCAACAGCGCCTTCGTCGGCCATGACGGGCACTGTCAGCTCATCGGGTGCGACGGCCACGGCGGGCTGGAGGGCGCGTTCGGGGGACAGTTCGACCTTGCAGCACCGCTGGCAGACGGGGAACAGCGTGTTGTCAAGTAACCGCCGTCTCAGCTCGACGTATCGCTCGTTGTTCCAGATCTCTGCCATCGAGTTCTTGGTGAGATCCCCGACTTCGATTCGAATCAGAGGGCAGAAGTACATCTTGCCGCTGAACGACACCCGAGCGTTCAAGAACGGATAGAGACACCGTCCTTCGACACGGTCACCCGGCTGATAGTAGTGGTCGAGCACGTCGTCGGAGATTTGTGGCCTGGCGCCGAAACGGATGTTGGCGTGTCGGCACTTCTCCGACAGCGCGCCGATTTTCGCGCGCACGACCTCCGGCCGGAGGCCGGGGTCGGGCGTGACATAGGTCTGGATAATCTGCGGGTCCTCTTCGCCGAGGATCCGTAGAGTCTCTTTGACCTCCTCAGGCGTGCTGTACATCAGGTGATTGAGTCCGATGGCATCGACGCCCAGCTCCTGGGCGACGTCGACCATCTCGTCGAGCGCCGCCAGACCCTCACGCGTCACCGTGGTGTTGATGCTGATAGGGAGCCGTGTCCCCCCGTTCCGTTCAACTGCCTGCTGCAGGAGCCGCAGACCTGCCGCGGTTCGCTCGAACGTCCCCTTGGCCCCGCGGGCCTCATCGTGAACGTCCTTCGGACCGTCGACCGACACGCTGATGTGCTTGAGGAAGCCGGCGCGCGCAAGCTCGGCCAGCGCGTCGGCTCGCGCGTCGTCAATGATCGTGCCGTTCGTCGTCAGGTAGCCGCACGAATACCCTTTGGCTTTGAAGAGCTCGAGGACCTCGAAGATGTCCTTACGCATGAAGAGCTCCCCGCCCGTGAGGTTGATGTTGAATCCAACCTGGTCCGGAAAGGCCGTTCGCAACGCGTCGATCGAGAGCTCATCTCTCCATTCGCCCTGGAGATTGAGAAGGTCACCGACCCAACAGAAGCCGCAATGGAGGTTGCACCGCATCGTGCCTTCATAGACGGCGCCCGCCGGGAGGGGGTCGGCGATTCCGGTCCGTTCCTTCAGAAAGCGCGCGATCCGGCGCTCGTGGGCCTTCCGACGGTACGCGGCGACCACGCGTCGGAGCCAACCGAAAGCGGGCGAACGGGAAGCGACTTTGCGGAGCTTGGCGATCATGACTGGACCGTCTAGAGAGTAGCGCCCGTCCAAATCAACAGTCAAGATAAGGTCTTGCAGGAGACGCGGTTACTTACGTCGACCGGCGCGTAGTCACCCGACGACAGCGGCATAGACGTCGCGATACTGCGCCCACACGCGAGGAGGCCTGAATTCGCGTTCGACCCGCTCGCGGGTCGAGGGAGCGGCCCGCCGGCGGTGCGGGAGGAGGTCGATGACACGGGAGGCGAGGGCCGCCGGTTGCTCTTTCGGCACGATGTGCACGTCCGTCCCGAAGAGCGCATTGAGCTCGAGTCCTCCAGGGTTGTCGGCGCTGACCACCGGCGTCCCGCACGCGAGTGCTTCGACCGCAACCGTGGGGCACGCCTCCAAGACGGACGGCAGCACGAACAGATCGGCGGCGGCGCAGTACTCCGCGACCGTCTGATTTTCGACTTGGCCCAGGAAGGTGACGTGCTGGGCCACGTCACACGCCGCCGCGAGTTGCTCGAGTGTCGAGCGGAGCGGCCCATCCCCGCAGATGAGCAGACGGGTGTCTGGCAGGGCCCGAATGATCGCCGGCATCGCTTCTATCAGTTGCCGTTGGCCCGCTAGCGGATGGAGTCGCTTCACATTGAGAAGGATGAATCGCTCCCGAAGGCCGAGCGCCTGGCGGGCCGCGGCCTGACGCGGTTGGTCATGCCAGGTGAACGCGTCGGCCGCCGGTGGGTAGATAACGGACATGGCGTCTTGGCGCAATCCGAGTTCCTCGGCACGCTCGAGCAGGGCCCGACTGTAGAACGCCACGTGCGCGGCTTCCCGGTGCATGCGCGCGAACAGGTCGAGCCAACGCGGTTCGTAGTGCCAGACCTCGGTGCCGTAGAGCGTGAGGACGGTCGGCTTTCCCAGCCATGAGGACAGCCGTCCGCAAACCTCGGGGAGCAGCCCGTTGCTGTGAAGGTGAATGACGTTCGCCTGTCGTAGGCTAGACCAGCTCGCGCCGCCGATCGCGAGTGACCGCCACGCGCTCGACAGCATCCTGATCACCGCGCGACGAGAGGCACGGCGGCGGGCGATCCACGTGACGGACCCTGGCAGTCGTGAGTCGCCTGGTGTGCGAGGTGGGTGCGCCAAATAGCTGATGAGATCCCCATTGTCACGCGCCCATTGACCGAGTTGAAACGGCAGCAGGGCGTTCGCGGTTTGGTCGGGTGGAAGGTGCGAGGTGACGTGGCAGATTCGCATAGAGCGGTCGACTGACGACATGGGAACCGACGTATCCCGGCCGAGGGGATGCTAGGCGGACACGGGGTCGTCCGTACACCAGCTCACCATCTCGTCGTGAACGTGTCCCTTGCCAATGTCGTCTTCGACTGTGGCGAGGTCGATCGCACCCGCCGTGTACGCCTCGCGGACCGCCGACCGGAACACGCGCTCATGACGATGTCCGGTCTTTTTCCACGGCTGATTCGGAAGGTCGGTGTAGTGGATGATCTTGGTACGCCGCGCGGCATAGTTGTCGAGGTGGTTGAACTCGGCCGGCAGATCACCTCGCCTCCGCTCCGTTGGCGACCCGGGCAGGCACCACATGACGTCTCGATAGAACTCCTTGCTCTCGGCGGCCTTCGCGCACCAGTCGGGAAAGTCCCAGTCCTGGGCCTGGGCGCAGTCGACGAGCATGACCGAGGTGTAGGCTCCGCCGAGTCGCTTCGGTCGCCAACCGCGAAACCCGAACCGGGGTCGTGGACGACACAGATGCGAGTGGCCATCGAGCGGCAGTCGCCACAGCTCTTCAATATCGCAAAGGACGACGATATCGGTGTCGAGATACACCGCACGTCCTTCGAAATCGCAGGCGCGTGGTATGCCCCACCGATAAAAGCTAAAGCCGGTGTAGAACTCGTTCTCCAGGCCTGTCTGCAGGTCATGGAGTTCGCGGAACTCCAGCGGAGAATCGGTACGGGAGATGATGCTGTGCTTGATGACGGCCGTGGACACCGCCTGGGTGTCGTCCGTGCCGATGAAGATGCGAATCAATTCAACCGACATATCGCGTGGGACGTGTCGTGTTCTTGGCGAACGGACGTTGGGAGGATAGCAGGCGACGTCCGCGCGAAACAAACGGCTAGCCGCTGCTCAGGCAGGTGCCGTAGATGTCAGGGCAGCCGTAGCTCCTCTTTCCCCCCGGCCATGTCTGCGCTTCCGTCCACGGGGGCAGGGTGGGAGGGCCGGTTGACGCCAATCACTTGTCGGATCCGTGCCATCTCAGTTGCCCGGAAGAAGCCAAGCCCGATGAGGATGGTCGGGTAGATGAGGACGACCGCCAGGCCACGCCCGAGAATCGCGACCACGGTACCCGTCTGACCCATAGGGACCGCCGTTGCGGCCGTGTAGCTCAAGAGGCCAGCCACCACGATTCGGGCCAGCCTCGACCACTCGTATCGGATTGGGTAGGACCGTTGTGAAAACGTCAGTCCCGCGGCCGCGAGCACCCCGTACGCAACCACTTGTGACCAGGCCGCGCCGATGATGCCGAATCGCGGTATGAGGAACAGGTTGGCTCCAACGCTGCTACACGCCGCGAGGCCGGTGGCGATCGGGTAGTAGCGCGTGCGCTTGGTGATAGCGATGCCGACGGATGTAAGTTGAAAGAAGCCTTGGAGGACGGCGCCGATCGCCACCCACGGGACGACGGCGGATGCCTGATGGAACTGCGCGGTCGTCATCAAACGGATGAGCTCATCGGCGATCGCGGAGAGTCCGGCCCCGAGAAGGACAAGGGTCAGGAATACGTAGGTGGTGACGGCTCGATACGTGTCACGCGCGTCAGGCTTGTCCATCATTTCGTACAGAAAAGGAGACCATGCCGTCTGGAACGCGCTCAGGAAATACTTCAGGCTGAGGCCGAATGTCGCCCCGATGGAATAGACACCAACGTCGCTCGCGGTCGCGAGCACGCCCAGGAAATAGCGATCGCTCAACGCGGTGACCAGATGGGCAACTCCGTGCGGGAGCTTTGGCAGACCGAATCGGAGCGCCTCTCGAAGCGAGCGGCGGGAAAACATCGGGCGGATCAGCGGTGCGCTCCACCGCGCCAGAATGAGCGCATAGAGTGCGGTAATGATCGTGTCGGCTAGGACAACGCCGAGGACACCCATCCCGAACACCACCACGAACAAGAGTCTCAGGCAAAGAGTGGCAAGGGTCCGCGAAAAGGTGACCGTCGCAAAGCGGCGCGCCCGGTTCTCGATCCGCAGCAGTGCGAAAGGGATGAAGAAGAATCCGATCACAAAGGTATTAAGAAAGACGAGACGGAGCACCATGGTATGGGCCACGTCGCCAAGCAGCCGGGTGGCGATCCACGGCGCCGCCCCGAGTCCCACGGCGACGAGAATTCCGTTGATCCCCAGCAGGAAGAAGAAGATCGAGCTTGCCAGCGCCTGACGGGCTCCGTTGTCCACGCAGTCGTAGTAGAGCCGTAGGAATGCGGTATCGACCCCCCATCGAAACAGCACTTTGGTGACCGCTTCTGCCGTCAAGAGGAGCGCGATGACACCATATTCCGCCGGCGTGAGGTAACGCGTAAAGATCGGGAGTAACAGGAGGCCGACGAGGGAGGTCGCGACGTCGCCCAGGCCGTAGACCGTGGTGTGCGCGAACAGCGTCTTGAGGCGATCGAACATCAAGCGGCGTACTCGGGCGTGGCTCGTCCACGTGACGTCGCTTGGCCCATGAGGTTCGCGAGGCGACGGTCACCGCTCTACGAGCGCCACGATTGCGTCTGTTGTGCGCTCCACCGCTCTACCGTCCGCCACCACGTCGTGACCGGCCAGGAAGGCCGCGGTTTTGTCGGCAAGCGTCTGGCGCCGCTTCTCATCGTAAAGCAATTCCTCGAGCGCTGGCGTGATCGCGTCGTTCTGGCCGAGGCCGACCATCACGCCCGCATCAACAAACGGACTCAGGTTGTTGGGGAGATCCAGTGTAAGCGCGGGAACACCGAGCACCATCGCGTTGAAGGCGACCGTGGAGTTGACCGTGACCAGGCCACGAGAGAGACGCAGCAACGGCGCGAGGTGTGCGTCGGCCGCCACGACCGTCAGGTTGGGCGTGCCCGCCGCCGCCGCGACGTATGGCTCCGTAGGTTCGACCGGGTGGCACTTGATGACGGCGTGCACTTGGGGCAGCCCTCGAATCGCCTCGACGAGGTTCGCTAATACCGGCTGGATTTCGGTGAACTTGGAGACGATGAGAATGACATCTTTTTTTGCGGGGAGGTCGATTGCCGCACGAAGAACCTGGAGGTCGCGGTCGGTCACCGCAGACGCCTGCATGGTGAGGGCGTCGAGCTCAGGGCTCCCGGTCACGCGAATCGCGGTCGGCGGAAAATGTCCTTTCTCCTTCAGCCACCGCGCGGCGTACCCGTCGTACAGCAGCGTGAGATCGGGTCGTGGGAATCCCGCGTCGTCCTCGTTGCGGCGCGACGGCGCCATTTCGTCGGCCCCGTGAAGATAGTGGAGCCAATGTCGATAGATGAATCCATGTTGAACGCCGACGACTGGGATGTGGCGTCGACGGCACTCGAGGACCACCGCGCGCCCCCAGTCGCCGGCTTCGGCGTAGGTTACCACCGCGCGAGGCCGCAAGCGGTCGAGCGCCGCTCCGACTTCGTCCATGGCGCGTGCGGACCATGGCAAGTGCAAGCGGACCATGTCCGAGATTTCGTCGCGGATGAGCGGCCAGACGTCGTATCCGTGGATGACGGTCGACGCGCGGACCCCGTCACTCGCCAGGAGCGCGCGCGCTAGGGAGCGCCTGCGCAGCCAGAGGCGGAGCGACGGGAGAACCGCAGGCAGCGCGGCGTATCGTTGGACCTGGGTGAACGGGAGCGTCTCCGCAGACAGCGGGCTCGCACGGAGCGCGCGCCGAACGCGGGTGCTGGTCCGTGGCCCGATCCCGACGAGCGTGACGCGGGACTCGCCAAGCCGCTCCCGGAGAGCGTTAATGACACGACTGAGGTATTGGTCCCCACCGTCTGCGCTCCAGAACGCCGAGTGGACGAACACCGCGAGGTCGCACGACGCGGCGTCCGGCTGTGCGGCTGGTCGTAACCGAGTCACGATCGTCTCGCTGAGGTGAGAGACGGTCGTGTCAGGCCTCGGTACATCTGCGTGCGGCTCGGATTCGTGCACGCCGTCGTAGTCGATACCGCGGTGACCTGCGAGTAGTGGTGCGAGCGTGCGAGTGATGTGGTCTCCTCCCACGAGCGTCACCGTGTCGGGTGTTTCCCGTCGGAGAAGCGCCTCGAGCGCCGCCAGCGTCTTGAAGATCGAGACGACGACTTTCTCTCTCGCCAGGTATACCTCCATGAACCACCAAAGCGAGTCACCCCGATACGTGAGCCGATCCCGGAGCGGACGGCCGTCGACCAGCACGTGTCGCAATGACTTAATCCACGCGTTCGCCTCATTCGTCGCGCGCTCGGCCGACGTCGCGTCGAGGTAGGTCGCGAGCTGGACGGTACGGGACGCCGCGCCGTCCGAAATCTGAAATGTTCCGATGACCGAGGTGTGGGAGCGTTTCACGGTGGTCGTCGCTGCGACACTGATTCTGCCATACGATAAGGAGCCTTGGGGATCGGCCCCGGACGTGCGAATCCGCTATTTCTCGGACATTCGTTTCCCGCTCGAGCGAGCCAACGGTGTACAAACGATGGAAACCTGCCATGCGCTCGCGGCGCGTGGGCACCAGGTCGTCCTGGGGGTGCGCCCGGACACCGTCCGGCCGACGCGCGACCCGTTCGAGTTCTACGGGTTGCCGCGTCTGACGACGCTGACTGTCGATCAAGCCCATGTGGCGGGGCCGCCAACGGTCCGTCGGCTGCTGTACGGGGCGTTCGCCCTGGAACGCGCGTCGGCCCGCACGGCGGACATCATCCTGACTCGCGACTTGGGCGTGGCGGCACTGCTCCTGCGCCTTCCTCGCTGGCGCCGTCCGCCTCTCGTGTTCGAGTCGCACGGATTCGCGCCGGTGTTTGCCGAGACGATGAACGAGCTGGTGTTGGGCGGCCGCCCGGCCCGAGAAACGAAACAGCGACGACTGTACAACCGGGAAGGCCGGGTGTGGAAACGCGCGGAGGGCTATGTCACCACGACTCGAAGCCTCGCGACCGAGCTCGAGACCCGGTTTGGTCCGCGGCGCAACGTGACGACCGTGCCGAACGGCGTTCGACTCCAGCCGGATCGGCGATTTAGGCCATCGAAGCCGCGCGCTGAGCCTCTGGTGCTCTACGCTGGACACCTCTATCCCTGGAAAGGCGTCGACGTCCTGCTGCACGCAGTGGTTCGGTTGCCGGAGGTGCGCGCGGTCGTCGTCGGCGGCCATCCGGCAGAAGGCGATCTGGGGCGTCTTCGACACATGGCCCAGACCCTCGGGGTGAGCGACCGCGTCTACTTCACAGGGATGGTACCGGTGGCCGAGGTGCAGACGGCGCTGGCGGCCGCCGACGTGTTGGTGCTGCCGACGACGTCGACCGCGTCGGCCGATCGGTACACCTCGCCGCTCAAGCTGTTCGAGTACCTGGCGGTCGGCCGGCCGATCGTCGCCTCGGACCTGCAAGCGACCAGCGAGGTGTTGGAGGACGGGCGCAACGCGATTCTCGTGGCGCCTTCGGATGCGGACGCGCTCGCCGCTGGCATTCGTCGCGCGGCGACCGACGCGTCGTTGGCGACACGCATCGCCAGGACGGCGTTCGACGATGCAGCCGAGTACACCTGGGAGCGCCGGGCCGAGAGGGTTGACCAGCTGCTGCACACCGTGCAGGCTGGTCGATGACCACACGGGAGCCGAGCCGCCGATGCGGGTGTTGATCACCACCGACGCGTTTCCGCCGAACTGCGGCGGCAGCGGCTGGAGCACTCACGCACTGGCCCAGGGGCTACGGGCGCGCGGGCACGAGCCGGTCGTCATGCAGCCGCGCTTCGGGGACGAGGCGCTCGGCGACCGCGACGTCGACGGGGTTTCGGTGACGGAATATCGCGCGTCGGCACCCCGGATCCCGTTCCTGCGGAACTACTTCAAGAACGAGCGCTTCTACACTCGATTTGCCCGCCACCTCGATAGGGTGCTCGAGCGCAATCCGGTCGATATCGTTCACGCTCAGCACGTGCTGACCGGACCGCCGTCGATGCGCGCGGCACGCGCGCGGCGGATTCCCGTGGTGTGCACCGTACGGGACTACTGGCCGCTTTGCTACTGGACCGATCTCCTGCGCGACAATGCAGCGGGGGAGGTCTGTCCTGGGTGTTCGCCCGCCATGATGTCTCGCTGCGTGCGCCCGCGGGCGGGAATCGCGTGGCCGCTCACGCTCCCGTTCATTCCCTACATGCAGTCGAATCTTAGACGTAAGCGGAGCGAGCTGGCGCAGGCAGATGCCGTGGTTGCTGTCAGCGAGGCAGTGGCCGAGCTGTTGCGGCAGCGGGCCCCGGAGCTTGCCGGGACCCGTCTGGAGGTCATCCCGAATCCGATCGATGTCGAGCGCCTTGGCGGTACCGGTGACGGCGGCGATGGGGCGGACCTCTCCGTGACCGGCCCCTTCGCGCTCTATGTGGGAAAGCTGGCGCCGAACAAGGGCGTCCGAGAGCTCATCCCAGTCATGGAGCGGTCCGGCGTGCGATGGCCGCTGGTGGTGGTCGGAGACGGCCCAGAGCGGGCGGCGATCGAACGGCAAGCGCATGACTCAGCATGCCAGGTCGAGTTCACCGGGTGGCTACCCCGAGACGACGTCGACGGATGGCTCCGCCGTGCGGACGTCCTCGTCTTTCCGTCGCGGTGGCCCGAGCCGTTGAGCCGTGTGCTGCTCGAGGCGAGTGCGTTCGGAGTGCCGATCGCGGCGATGGACACGGGCGGCACGCGCGAGATCGTGGTTCACGACGAGACCGGCCTGTTGTGCCGCACTTCCGAGGAATTAGCCGATGCCCTCGCGCGTGTGTGCAGTGACACCGACCTCAGGCGGCGGATGGGACAGGCGGCGCGGCGCGAGGTCACCGAGCGTTTTTCGACGCCCGCGGTACTGCGGCGAATGGAGACGCTATATAGAGAGCTTATCGCAGGGTCCTAAGGCCCCACGGGCTCTCATACTCGCGTGCCAATCGCCGCGTAGTCGAGATACGTGAAGAGCAACGCGTTCAGTTTGTCCACGTTCGCATTCAACGTCGACGCCGCGGCGGTGAGGGTCGTGATGTCGTCGTCCGGTGAGCCTCGCTTGGCCGGGACGATCACGCGCTGCAGCTTGGCGTCCTCCGGATACGGCGCGCTATAGCGGATCGTCGTACGTTGGAATCCGCTTGCCGCGAGCAGATATTGGAGTGTGTCGGGGTGCAGCGGCCGGACGTGCGTGATGTCGCGCACGTAGGCATCGAAGAACGCAAACCAGCACGCTGGGTTGACGGTTTCCAACACGATCGTGGCTCCGGGTCTCAGCTTGCGTCCGGCCACGCCGAGAAGCCGGATGAGATAGTCAGGCTGCAGATGTTCGACGACCTGCGCAGCAAACAGGCCGCCGAGCGAGTCGTCCGGCATTGCCTGCAGATAGGTCAAGGCGTCGCCCGTCTCGGCTTCGAGTCCGCGCGCCCGACACTCCTCGACCATTTCTCCGTTGATGTCGAGACCGCGTGCCGAGACACCCGACTCGCGGAGTAAGTCGAGAAACTCCCCCCGTCCGCAGCCGAGATCGAGCACGTCCGACGCCCCGTCGAACAGCGGAAGGTAGTCACGCAGACGTGCCCGGATCTCTTCTTGCGCCCCGCGAAACAGGTTCTCGAACCCCACATATGTATACGCGTCGATCGAATCGTCGAGCGCCGCAACATCGAGTGCGCCTGTTCGCCCGGTGGTCGCCGACCCGCCGGCGAGCTGCTCCATCGCGGTGCGAACCGCCAGGAGCCCATGTTGCACCTGCCCGACCGTCGTTCGCAGCTCATTGACGTGCTGGAGGAACCGTTGCTCGCGCGCGAGCGAGGACTCGGCCCGCTTGCGCATTTCATCAGTCACCCCATCGAGGGCGCCGACCAGCCCCAAGGTGCGTCGGTCGAGGTCACCGGCCATCGATGCCACGTCTTCGCTGAGGCGACGCGCCAACCCAGCCGCCTCGTAGTCCTTGGTGTCGATGTACGGCGTGAGGCGCTGGAGATACTGAATGAGTCGTGACTGAAAGGTGACGGCCGCGTCGATGTGTGCGTCGACCGCCGTGAGCGCGTCACTCGCCGAACGCTTGCTCTCCTGTGCCACCTGGGCGTTCCGGTTGAGATGGTCGACGAGCAGCCCGTTGAAGTGCTGCTGCCGCTGGATGAGGGGCCCCATCAGACGCCAGACGAGGCCATACAGGCGCGCCCGCCATCCGCCGCCGAGGTCGGGGCCCTCGTCGGAGACGACCCGCCACGCCTCATTCAGCGGCGAGATCTGGTGGTCGTCGAAGTCCGGCGGCGGCTGCGGGAGGTCGGGCTTGGCGGTCAGTGCCCGATCGAGCGCGGAGAGGACGTCGTTGTACTCGCGGTCGGCCTGTTCGCGATCGGCTTTGAGGCGCGCGAGGTCCTCCTGGTGAACGGTTCTCTTCGGCATGTCGCGACTAAACCCGGACAGGAGCCTTGGCGGTCTAACGGTTAGCGGCCGATCACGCCTTCCAGCGGGCTGCTTGCGGTGGCGTACGACTTTCGCGCGATGCGTCCTGACAGGAACGCGAGGCGTCCCGCTTGGACGGCCAGCTTCATTGCCTCGGCCATCCCGACCGGGTCGTCGGCGCTTGCGATACCGGTGTTCATGAGCACGGCATCCACACCCAATTCCATGGCAACCGCGGCATCGGACGCCGTCCCCACGCCCGCATCGACGATGACCGGCACAGACGCCGCCTCCTTGATGAGGCGAATATTGTTCGGGTTCTGGATGCCCAACCCGGATCCGATGGGCGCCCCCAACGGCATGACGGCCGCCGCCCCGGCGTCTTCGAGCTTGCGGCAGGTGACGGGGTCATCGTTGGTGTAAGGGAGGACGACGAACCCTTCCTTCACCAGGACCCGCGTCGCTTCGACGAGCGCTTCGTTGTCGGGAAACAGCGTCTTCTCGTCACCAATCACTTCAAGCTTGACCCACTCGGACAGCCCGGCTTCTCGACCGAGCCGAGCGGCCCGCACCGCCTCGTCCGCGGTGTAGCACCCCGCGGTATTCGGCAACAGGAAATACCGGTCGCGGTCGATATGGTCGAGAAGCGACTCTCGGGTCCGATCCGAGAGATTCACGCGGCGCACCGCGACCGTCACCATGTCGGCACCCGACGCCTCGTGCGCCTGCACCATGACCGTGGCCGAGGAGTATTTGCCGGTTCCGACGATGAGACGCGACCGGAACGACCGGTGCGCGATCGTCAGTGGGGCGTCGGGCATGGTGGCTAGCCGCCTCCAACGAAGTTCACGACTTCGACCTCGTCGCCGTTGTCGACCAGCGTCGACTCGTAGGCGGCGCGCTTGACGACGACCCGGTTGTGCTCGACCGCCACGCGGCGTGGGTCGACCACCAATGTCGCCAGCAGTCGGCTGACGGTCAGAGGGCCATGCAGGTCGAAGGACTCGCCGTTCAGCAGGATGGTCACGGCCCAAACAGCGTACCGCTGGAGGTGAGCAGCGTCAAGATAACGTGTTGCGCCTAAGCAGGTTAGCCCGGAGCGTTCTGCAGCGTGTCGGGGAATACCCCGAACGGCGCGAGCAGTTCGCGCGCCGGCGCGGTCCCATCCGCAAGCAGCTGGGGCGGAACGACCGGGCAGGGACGCCCAGCGGCCGCCGCGATGACCCGCGCATAGTCCTCGGCCATGGCCGCACACTGATGATGCTCGCTCCAGTACCGGCGTGCCCGCGCGCCGATGCGGTCGCGAAGATCGGCGTCGGACGCCAAGCGTCTCATGGCGATGGCCAGAGATCGATCCTCGTCGAGGAGATCGATCGCGACCACGACCGGAAGTGGGCGTTCATCGTCGTACTCGCGAAGCGACCCGAGGTGCGAGGGATTGAAGACGCCACGCGTCACCAGCGTGGGAACCTCGCACAGCGACGCGAGGTCGGTCACCACGGTCGGTTTTCCCGCGGCGAGACATCGCAGCCACGATGCGGACGTCTCTCCGCTGCTCGGCCACCGCAGGCACACGCAGACGTCGACGGCGGCCAGGTACTGTCCCAACGTCGTGTCGTCGACATAGCCCGCGACGATGACGCGATCGTCGACACCGTGCGCGTCGATGTCGGCCTGCACGTCGTAGTGGTGCGCCTCATTGCCGATGAGCACCAGACGCGCTCGCGGCTCAGCGTCTCCCACGGCCGCGAGCGCTCGCAGGACTTGCGGAATCCGCTTTTCGGGGGTGATCCCGCCGATGGCGGCAAACACGACGTCCTGTGGTCGTAGTCCGAGCTGATTTCTGAGTGCCGCGCGGTCGTCGTCACCCACGCCGCTCATCGGATCCGTGACGCCCATCCGGATCGTGTCGCAGGGGGTCTGGGGAAACGCGCTCGTGAGCCGATCGGCGAGCCACGCGTTGTGAACCGCGACCATGCGCGACGTGATGATCGGAATGCGTACCATCGGCCAGAGGTACGTCAGGTGGCCGAGCAGACCCTGCACCCCAAGCTCGGCGACGCCGCTCGGCGCCTCTGGATGGCTGAGCGCCAGTTCAGTCCGGTATCGATCTTCCCGTTTGTCCGCGAGGAGAAGCCGGGCGCGTGCGTGATGCAGCTGGCCGTCGTGAAGCACGACGAGTCCGGGATAACGCGTGAGGTACGGCCACATGTAGTCATGACAGGTCGCGTTGCCGAGCTGGTAGATCGACAGGTCGTACGGCTGTCGTTTCTCTCGCCAGACGAAGTCATGCGCGTTGAAGACATTGGCGGCCCCGGCCGGAATCGGATCGGCGGCACCCGCCGCGTACACATCAACGTGGTGCTCGCGTGCGAGGAAGGGAAGGAGCTCGGTCGTGTAGGTCGCGATGCCAGAGCGGTCCGGAGGCAAAGGGGAGAAATATGCCAGACGCACGTCAGGTGGTCCCTGCCTCAGGCCGCAAGAAGGTACTCCATGTTCGTGATGACGATGTCCCGCGCCATCGGCAACCGGCGGACGCTGCGCACGAGCACGTTCGGCAACAAACGACGGACGACGCGGGCGACGTGCGGATCCTCGCGAACAATACCGAACCCGGCACTTGCGATGCATTGCCGGAGATTGCGCACCGTCACTCGGTAGCGAAGGTCGTCGAGCTTCTTCTCGCCCCGCTTGGCCGTCGTGAGGAACGAAGATCCCTCTACGGGTGCGTCGAGCCACTGGGGGCGATGACAGGCGATCCAGCGTGACAGGGCGAAGGCGGCCCGCCGGCCGATGAGCAGATGCAGCGGCACCGGCACGCGAAGGCGGGGCAGGTGTGATCCCGAGGGCGACAGGTAGGGCGCCGTCTGGAGGAACATGACGCCACCGGGTCGCAACGTGCGGCGCGCTTCGTGCAGATACGCCTGCGGCTGCGCCACGTGCTCGATCACCGAGTGCGACAAGATCACGTCGAACGTGTCGTCGGCGAACGGCAGCGTCGCCCCGTCGGCTTGCGCGAATCCGAGGTTGTGGATGCCCTTCTCGGCGGCGAGCGCTTCGCCAGCGCCTCCGAAGCGGGCGTCGAGGTCGATACCGGTGACGCGGATGGTCTCCTCGGCCAGCGAGACACACATGCCGCCGCCCCCGCAGCCGTCGTCGAGCACATGGCCGAGCCGATCGATGCCCGCTCTTCTGAGCCACTGCAGGAGCTTGGCGCTACGCCAGTACTCGAAGACGGCATAGTCGTACTCCGACCGGAAGCGAACGGCACTATGCCTTCGGATGGCGTCGTTGTCGATGGTGCGCACGAATGTCGGGAGCAACCGTAGCACTCGGTGTGTCCCGTTGTGAAGCGACCGCGCGCGGTTCGACGATCCGGCTGCGCTATAGTGTCGGTGCGTGCGTCTTTCCTGGGCAGCGTCGTCAGACGACGGGCGTGTCGCGACTGCCTGGGTCGCGATCGTCTTGCTGATGGTTCTGTCCCTTCCCGCGGTGACCCCGAGGCTGTACGCATCTGATGAGATCGAGTACTTTGCATACCTGCGCTCGGTCTGGTTCGACCGCGACCTTTCGTTCGAGAACGAGTACCGATACTTCCACGACCGCGGCATCGCACGTGCGTTTGGATTCCGCGAGACGTTTCTCGAACGGGAAACGGACACCGGACTGCGAATCAATTTCGGTACGGTCGGGAGCGCGATTCTGTGGGCACCGTTCTACGGTGTCGGCGACCTCGTCGCGCGAGGACTCCGCGCGAGCGGATCCGATGTCGCGGTGGACGGGTACTCCCGGCCGTATCTCGCGGCCGTCGCGTATGGATCGGCGTTCTATGGATTCCTGGCCGTCTGGCTGTCGATCATCGCGGCGCGTCGCGTGGTCGGCTCCGGCCACCTGGCTGCGCTCATCGTGTGGGTCGGCACTCCCCTGACGTTCTACATGTACATCGCGCCCGGCATGGCGCATGCTTGCTCCGCGTTCGCGGTCGCGCTTTTCGTCAATGTCTGGCTCGTGGCGCGGGAGCGGTGGTCGCTCGGCGGTCTGGTCGGGCTCGGCGCGGCGGCGGCGCTCATGGGGATGGTACGTGAGCAAGACCTCTTCATGGTGGTTGGACCGGCGGTCGACTTCGTCTGGCGAGTCGCCGAAGAATCTCGATCGCGTGAGGTCCCGTCACGCGTGCCGGCCCTGCTCGGCCGCGTCGCGGCGGGGTCGGCGATGTTCGTGCTCCTCTACGTCCCCCAGCTCCTCACGTATCTCACGTTGTACGGGCGGCTCGGACCGTCGCCAAACGTAGCGAACAAGATGTCGTGGTTCGCGCCGTACTCCGGGCTCGTGTTGTTGTCGCCGTCGAATGGACTCGTTGCGTGGACGCCGCTGGTGGTCCTGTGCGTGGCCGGGCTCGCGTTGATGGTCGCGCCCGCTGCGCGATCTCGGTGGCCCGACGCCAGACGGCTCGGTTTCTGCATGCTCCTGATGTTTGCCTCGCAAGTCTACGTGTGCGGCAGCGTCGAAACCTGGATGGGTGCGGGCTCGTTCGGGCAGCGGCGATTCGTCGGTACCAGCGTGCTCCTGACCGTCGGCCTGGCGTTCGTCTTTCGCGTCGTGGAACAACGCTGGTCGCAGCGGGCCCTCGTCGGCGCGATCGCGTTCTGCGTGTGGTGGAATCTCGGACTCATGGCCCAATTCGGCGCCGGCATGATGGATCGCCAGCGTCTCGAGCTCCGGCGCAACGCGTATACCACGTTCACCGTCATTCCGCGGGCGCTGCCGAGGCTCGTCTATCGGTATCTGTTCGACCGTTCGTCTTTCTACGAAGATCCCCAGCGGTACAACGACTCTCGCGTAACGCCCTAGTTTGTGCGAATTCTGTACGTCGCACTCGACCAGCGGGTTCCGGGCTACGACGGCGGGGCCGTCCACGTCCACCAGGTGGCCACCGGGCTGGGCCGACTCGGTCACGAGGTGCATGTCCTCACGTCGTCGGGAGACGGCCCCTTTCCTGTCGGTCCGGTGCAGTGGCATGCTGTCGCCCCCCCGCTCGGCATTGCTCGCCTCCGTCTGCTTCGAGCGCCTCACGTGCGACGCCTCGCCCGCACCCTGAACCCTGACGTGGTCATTGAGAGGTACTACAACTTTGGCGGGGAAGGACTGCTCGCCGCGCGTGCGGTTGGCGCCTCGGCCGTGCTCGAGGTCAACGCGCCGGTGGTCGATCATCCAGGGTCGTCCAAACATATCCTGGATCGCGTGCTGCTCGCCGAGCCGATGCGCCGATGGCGGGAATGGCAATGTCGCGCGGCAGATCTCATCGTGACGCCGACCTCCGCGATACTCCCAGCCTGGTTTCCCGATGACCGTGTCCTAGAGGTCGAATGGGGGGCCGACACAGACCGATTCCGTCCGACGGTCCCGCCGACCGCCGCCTATGTGCGTCGACCCGATGATGTCGTGACCGTGTTCGCTGGTGCGTTTCGGTCGTGGCATGGCGCGGTACACCTTGTCCGGGCGGTCAGGCAGTTGCGGAAGCGTGGCTGCGGCGACGTCGCCGCCGTATTTGTCGGTGATGGTCCTGAGCGCCGACGGGTGCAACAAGAAGCTGAGGGTCTCGAGCGGGTGACGTTTCTAGGGCGCATCCCGCACGACCAAATGCCGGCGCATCTCAGCGCCGCAGACATCGGCGTGGCTCCGTTCGACGTCCAGGCGCACCCGCCGCTGACGCTCGCGTTCTACTGGTCGCCGCTCAAGGTATTCGAGTACATGGCGGCTGGTTTGCCGGTCGTGGCGCCGGACATCCGGCGGCTCCACCACATCATGCGGGACGGCCGAGAGGGAGTGTTCTACGACACCGCCGACCCGAGTGGCCTGGCCAACGCCATCGACCACCTGCGGGACGTCACACGGCGCACCGCGCTGGGTGCGGCCGGTCGGGAGCGCGTGGAACGACTGTTCAGCTGGGACAACCACTGCCGAGTGTTGTCCGACGCGCTGCGTCGGACGGTCGGTCGCGAGTGAAGACGATGTCGACGGTGAGCGTCGCGCTGCTCGTACGTGCCGTGTACCCCCTGCATGGCGTCGGTGGTTTGGAGCGCTATGCCGATGACCTCGTCCGGCACTTGCTCGGCGCCGGTGTTCGCATCACGCTCATTACCCAACGTCCAACCGACGTGCGATCGCCTGCGATGGACGATTGGTTGACCCGCGACGGGTTGACAACGCACTTCGTGCCATATCGGACGTTTCCCTTTGCGAACCGCCGGGGAACGACGATTCTCGACCGCAGCACGGCATACCCGCTATTCGGGTGGCGCGCGGGGCAGCTGGCCTGGAAATTGGTGCGCGGCGGCGGCATCAATCTCGTGTATGGGCACGGTGCGAGCGTTCGTGGCTACGCGCACGCCCGTGCGCTTCACCGAGTGGAGACCGTGCCGCTCGTCTTCAATCCGCAAGGACTCGAGGAGTTTGGCGCGACCGACCCGACCCGGGCCCGGCTCAAGAGACTCGCCTACCGTCCATTGCAGCGCGCCGTCCGCGCGTGCGCCCACGCGGCTGATCGTGTGATTGCTACGGACCGCGCGCTACGACAACCGATCATCGATCACCTCCAGGTCGCGGACGACCGCGTGCGGGTAGTCCCGAACGCGGTCGACCTGCAGCGGATTGACGCCCTCGACCGCGAGGTCGCTTCCGGGCCGCCGAGGGAACGAGACGTCGGTGATGCGCCACTGCTCTTGAGCGTCGGCCGGCTAGAGCGTAGCAAGGGGTTTCACGTGCTCGCCGACGCCCTCGGCCGTTTGCACGCCGAGCGCCCCAACCAGGCGTGGCACTGGATCGCCATCGGCGACGGCTCCTACGCGGGCGGGCTTCGACGCCGGGTCCGCGACCTGGGGCTCGCGCCGCGAATGACGTTCCTGGGTGGCGTTGATGACGCCGAGCTTCACGCGTGGTACAGCGCTGCCACGCTGTTCGTCCATCCGACGCTGTACGAGGGAAGCTCTCTCGTCACGCTCGAGGCGATGGCACATCGTCGGCCCGTGGTCGCGACGAGAGCTGGGGGGCTGCCGGACAAAGTGCACCCTGGCGTGACCGGTTGGCTCGTCGAGCCAGGCGATGCTGGGTCGCTCGCCCGTGCGATCGCCGACGCGCTTCAGCGGCGCGCCACATTGCCGGCGATGGGACGAGCCGGCAGGGCGCTCGTCGAGCAGGAATTCTCGTGGCCCGCCGTGACACGCCGACTCATGGCGCTGTACGACGAGTTACTGACTCAGGGTTGACCGCGCAGGATACGACGTGTCGCCTGCACCACCTGCTCGACGGTGACGCGGGTGAGACAATCGGGCACGCCGTGGGAACATCGAGCCGGTGGTCGCCGAATCCGGTTGCACGGTCGACACCAGAGGTTGGCGTGCACGACGCGCGCGTGTTGGTGGCGGGGTGCGTACCGGGTCGGATCGGACGGACCGAAGATGGCCACCACCGGTGTGTCGACGGCCGCGGCAAGGTGCATCGGGCCGGTGTCGCCGACGACCAACACGGAGAGTGTCGCCAGCACGGCCGCCAAGTCGGGAACCGTCAGGCCGACGAGATCGATCGAATGAACGTCATCGGGCAGTGCTCTCTGCACCGCATCCGTGATCGGTGTCTCCGCGTGTGACCCCAAGAACACCAGCGTGGCACGCTCCGTACGCGCGAGAGTCGTCGCGGCTTCGGCGAAGCGGTCGACCGGCCACTGCTTGATCGCGCGGCCGCACCCCGGATTGACGCCGATCAACGGGCCAGAGACCTCGTGACCGGGGAGCAGCTGACGCGCGCGGGCCGCGGCGTCTGCAGACACCTCGAGGCGCTCTCCATGTTCGGGCGGCCGCGCTCCCGGGACCTCGGGCAATGCTCGTTCGACGAGGCGCTGCATGTTGTCCGCCGTGTGCGCAGTCGGGTCGTACGGCAACGCGTCGGTCAGGAACGTAGCGCCGCCTCCCGTCGACCATCCGACGCGGCGGCGCGCACCGCTCGCTGCGATGAGCGCGTTGCTGCGAATGTCCGGCTCGAAGTTGATCGCGAGATCCACACCGTCGCGTCGCCAGCGAGCGGCGTGCGCGCCAACGGCGCGTAGCGGCGACCGGGTCCCCTCCCGAGACAACCAGGGCGCGTCGAGCGTCTCGACCTGATCGGCCTGCGAGGCGAGTCGCGCGAGGTCTTCGTTCCAGCTGCCGACCACGAGGTGGATCTCTGCCTGTGGCGCACGCACACGCACAGCGGCGAGCGCCTCGCGGGTCATCAAGAGATCGCCGATCCGCTCCAACCTGAAGAGGAGGATGCGGCGCGGCGGCCCGACGGCGGGTGGCGGGCGGCGCCACCGACCCATGGCGCCGATCGGCGCAAGCGCGAGATCCGCGCTCCCGACAAGCCATCGTTCACGCCGCGCATCGATCTGGAGGTAGTCGAACATAGAGCGCTAACAGTGACCGGCCACGCTCATCGGATTTCGATGCGGTCGACCATCACGCCGAGGTCACGGTCGTCCGATCCGCCGAGGATCTCTTGCGGGATCCAGGTGTCGGTTTCGATAACTAACAGGGACGCCTCTTCCTGCGCGGCGACGGCACGGGCGAGTTCTGGCGGTATCGCGACGGTATATGGCTGAAACCCCTCGCCGACGGTAACGGTGTCGAGCCAACGGTCGTTGAGCAAAAGACGCACGCGGGCCTCACCCGCCTCTGCTGGACGGCCGCCGTTGCTCATGCGCAACGTCAGAGTACGCGCGCTCGGTCGAGTCCCGAGCACGGACACGAAGGAGTGACTGCGAGTCCAGCGATACGTGACGCCGCGTTCGTCGTGTTGCTTGGCATGGATCCGACGGACGTACAGATCATCATCGGTGCCAACGTCGAGATCGAACACGTCCGGCTCCACGATTCCGTCGACGAACTCGTAGATGCCGTAGTCGAACTCCTTGTATTGCACCTCGGTCGGATAGGCGTTGAGTGCCCGCTCGTACTGCGGGATTTGAAACCGGTCGCCGCCCACAGTGCGAACGGCCGTGCGTCGTGACAGAAGGTCGGTGCCGCCGCCACCAATGAAAAAAACACGGGAATAATGTCGACGTGCCCAATCAAGGAACGATCGAAACAGCAGTTTGTCCGGGTTCGACCGGTCGAACACCATTGTGTTCCGCGCATAGATGTAGTCGAGTGGCGTGGCCAGCACGTGCGTGTCCGATGCGGCTCGGGATTCCACCAGGAGGAGGTCGTCGGAGGTAAAGCGACCTGCCATCGCCTCGAGCTTGGGAATAAGTCCGGCAAGTTCTACATGCCTCAGGATCGGACGAGTGTCCTCGATGTAGTGCCACCCGAGCCATGCAATGAGCGCGCAGCCGAGCGCTGCGCGAGTTGCCCGCGCCGCCGGTCTCATGGTCCAAGACAGCCATGGGCGCTCGGGCCAATGGACACGCGCAAATGCCGCGGTCCCCACGAGGAGCAGCGAGATCGGAAGGATGACGGCAAGAAAACGCCGAGCCATCCAGAAATGCTCGGGTACGATGCGCGCTTTATAGAAGATGAAGAAGGAGAATGTCGTCCCGACGGTCAGGAGTGCCGACCCTCGCCAGAAGCGTCGGCCCGAGACGAGCGTCCAACCGATGAGTGCGGCGAGCAGACCGATCGGGAACAGATAGAAGTTGACGTAAGTACGAAGACCGTCGGCATCGTGTGGCGCCAGCCGACCGCCGGCTTCGCGAAAGAACAACGCATAGGCGCTTAGCAACCACACGGCAGCCAGTAACAGCGTCGGCAGCCACGTGCGCAATGTGGCCGCCATCGCCTCGCGCCGAATTGCTACGCCCAGCCCAACGAGAAGTAGTGTTCCGCCGGAAAGTAATGCGAGGTGCAGCGGCTGGAGGACGTCCAAGTAGTTGAGCGGTCGTGCCATGTACGGCGACAACACCGTCAGGTAGTACGCCAGCCCCCCACACCCAAGTGCGACAAGCGTGATCACGAACGACGGGATCACCGGCTGCTTGTCGCATCGACCGAATAGCGTGGCCGCGGCGACCCCACCGATCACGAGGATTCCCGTGAAATGGGCGAAGAACGTCAGTCCAAGAAGGACTGCGGCGAGTGGCGCGAAGCACCGGATGTTGTCTACATGCGCGCGTGCGTAGGCCAGCAGGCCGGCGAACGCGAGCGCCTGCATGATCATTTCGGAGTTCGGAAACCGCGCGTACCACACCTGCGCTACGTGGACGGTGAGAAGTGCGGCTCCGGCAAATGCGGCCGGGCGTCCAAGCAGGGCGGCGCCGGCGAAATAGACGGCAAGCACGCCGAAAATAGCCCAGAGCCCGAGCACGTATCGGGCGCCGGTCAGCCCATACACGTCATAGCCGATTGCGATCCACGTTGGATACAGGTGTGGGAACTGGCCCACCACGACGCCGGCGGACGGGTCAAGGATCAGAAACCCCATGAATCGAATGCTGTCGTAACCTTGGTCGTACCCTAAGTTCGGCGGTGATGGAAAGAACAAGCGGTGATATTGGTTCGGGAGGTCTCGAATCACCGGGTCGCTGACGACGAGAGATCCCCGCTGTGTGATTTGGATGCCCTCGTTCATATACACGCCCGGATCGCGCCCACCCATGACGTACTCGGATGGCGGAACGGCGAAGAACACCACGACAGCGAGTGCCACCAGCAAGGCCGGGGCGACCGCGGTCAATCCCGGTCTCGGTGCCGGTGGACGCAGGCTGGGCGTGCGGCGGGCCCCGAACGCGAAGCCGAGGCTGATGACGCCATTGATCACCAGGAGGCGATCGAGGCGATACGCGCCCGTCACGGCGAGGCCGAAGGCGACGAGCGACGACAAGGCGATACTCCCGGCAATTGCCCAGAAGACGCGCTCCTCCGCCGATAGCGACGCCCGCGCGTCACGATCGCGGCCGGGAAGGCGGTACGCAAGTGCACCGGGCGCGTAGGCGATCAGGACCGCGATGAAGGCCGCCCGCAACATGTCGCCGGACCGTAGCACGAGAAGAAAATCCGTGCTTGACGCGTAGATGCACCGCCGTTATTCGGACCGAAGCGGTCGACTAGGCCGCACGGCACGACTTCGCTGCGCCCCGCCGCGTCGCAGAAAACATGGCCGCCGAGGCCACCGCACGAGCGGCGGGTCGGATCGATGTGCTCGCCTTGAGGAGAACACCGCGCGCCACATCAGGCTCGTGTCCGGTATCACGAGTGAGCCTCCCGCGCGCCGGCGCGTTCGTAGGCCCTCTCGAACTGCTCGGCTACGCGCGACCACCCGTGGTTCTGCCGCATCGCATCGCGTGCCGCGTGCCCTAGCGTGCGCGCCGTCTCCGGTTCGCGGAGCAAACGGCTGATGGCGCCGGCAAGTCCGTCGACGTCGCGTTCGGGCACCACTAGGGCCGTTTCGCCGTCGATCGCAACGGCCGAGCTGCCGCCGGCCGGCGTCGCGACCACTGGCGTGCCGGAGGCGAGCGCCTCGAGCAAGCTGTTGGGCAATCCGTCGACGTTGCCGGCATCGTCGCGGACGGATGGAACCGCGGCGACGTCGGCGGCGGCCAGCCAATCGGCGATCTCGTCCTGGGACACCGCGCCGGTGAACCGCACGCGATCGCGAATACCGCGCTGTTCGGCGCGTTGTCGCAGCTCGGTCGCCAGATCGCCGTCGCCCGCGATGACGAGGGTCAGGCGCGGCCAGTCGGTCGCGAGCGCGCCCACCGCCTCCACCAGGTATTCGAAGCCCTTTTTCCGCACGAGCCGACCGGCGGCGAGGACGATGGGGGCGTCGTCAGGCATGCCATGCGCGGCGCGCACGCGAGCGCGGGTCGGTGGGTGAGGTCGGAAGCGCGTGTCGTCGACGCCGTACGTGACCACGGACACCCGCGCGCGGTCGGCGCCGAGCCCGACCGCCCGCCGGGCGAGGTCGTCGCTGCATGCCGTGATCCACCCTGCCCGATCGAACGCGAAGCGCGCCGCTCGTCGCGCCAGGCGATGCGTTTCCGCGACGAAGACGTCGGACCCGTGCAAGCTCACCACGAGCGGGAGGCCCGTGCCGCTCGCGGCGCCCACCGCGCCGCTCGGCACGACCCAGTGGGCATGCACGACGGTCGCGCGCTGCTCACGTGCGACTTGTCGCGCGGCACGCCAGCCCGTCGCCAGTGCCAGCGGCGCCGCGAGGTAGGCGGACGCGCGAAGCGAGACGTCGGCCTTGAGGGCGCCGGCGTAGCCGAAGACGTTGAGCGCCCCGACCGGCGCGTAGCGATAGAAGTGGAACTGCAGCGTCGGGGTGTCGCTCCGCCGAATGCGAGGATGCCACGGAGCCACGATATGGACGCGATGTCCCCGTGCGGCGATCCCCTGGGCAATCGGCTCCATGAAGGTGCCGACCCCGTCACCCGGAAAGCGCGGATAGGACGTGGTCAGCATGACCACGGTGTGACGGCGTTCTGTCACCACGGGCTGCAGGTCCAACGGGTTAGTCGCGGCCACGGCGCTCGAACCGCAGCGTGGATACCTGGTCGGAGACGAGCCCGATCAGCATCACGAGCACCCCGAGCACGATGAGAAGCACGGCGCCGTTCGGGATCCGTCCGTGGACGGCCACGTCCCACAGCCCATACACAACCCCGAGCCCGGCGGCACCGAGGCTAAGCGGTGCGAAAATCCGAAGCGGACTGTAGATCGTCACGACGCGGAGCAAGATCAGGAAGAATTTGAATCCGTCGCTCGTCAAGCGGATCTTCGATTGGCCGGAGCGGGGGCGGGCGTCCGATGGCTCGAAGGCGATGCTATACCCGGCCTTGATGAACGCCAGCGTCGTCGTCGTCGGCGTCGAGAAACCGTTGGGCAGCAAATGCAGGAACTCGAGGAAGTGCGCGCGTCGCGCCGCGCGAAAGCCGGATGTAAGGTCGGGGATGGGGTGCTCGGTGAGATAGCTCGCGATGACATTTAGGAGGCGGTTGCCGAGTCGACGACCCCACGACGCCTGCGTGCGCGGCGCACGCGCCCCGACGACGAGCTCGAACTCGGACAGTTTCTCGACGAGCCGGGGCGCGTCCTCCGGTCGGTGCTGCCCGTCGCCGTCGATGATCAGCACGACGTCGCCCTCCGCGCGCCGGATCCCAGTCTTCACCGCGGCGCCGTTGCCCTTGTTGTACGGGTGACGCACGACGTCCGCACCCGCCTCGCGGGCCCGGTCAGCGGTCGCGTCGGTCGAGCCATCGTCGACCACCAGGATTTCGCGCCATGCACCGGCACGCGCAAGCGCGCCCACGAGGTCGCCGATGGCATCCGCCTCGTTGAAGGCCGGGATGACGACGCTGGTCGTCTCCGGGTGAACCACGTCTACGGCTCCCCAAGGCCGACATGCCGGGGTGGATCGACCGTCGGGGACGTCGTGTTCATCACCGACAGCTCCATCGAGCGCACGCGATAGAGGAGCTCCTCGGTGAGCTTACGATTGGCCGAGATGACATCAGCCATCAACCCGATGAGCAGCACCTGGAACCCGACGATCATCAGCACGGCCGACAGGATCAACGATTGCAGGTGGCCTTGCCCGGCGCCGTTCAGGTAGTAGTAGACGAAACGCAACGAGGCCGCGAAGCCGGCCGCGAAGCTCAGCGAGCCGAACAGGGTGAACACCTTGAGCGGCTCGTACATCGCGTAGATGCGGACGATGGTGACGGCCGATTTCTTGATGTACGTAAAGACGCTATCGAACAGCCGCGATTCCCGTGTGTGCTCATTCGACGCAACGGGCACATGGGCGATCGCCATTCGCTTCTTGCCGGCCTGGATGATCGACTCGAGCGTATACGAGAACTCCGACACAATCGTTTGGCGTAGCGCCGCCTCGCGTGTATAGGCACGGAACCCACTCGTCGTGTCGGGCACGCGTGTGTTGGAGACCTGGCGGACGACCCAGCTGCCGACGAGCTGCAGCCACCGCTTCAACAGCGGCATGTGCCGCATCGTGGCGATATTGCGGTCGCCGATCACGATGTCGGCCTCGCCCCGGAGCAGCGGTGCGACCAGCTTGGGAATCTCCCGACCCGGGTACTGGTTGTCGGCGTCGGTATTGACGATGTAGTCGGCGCCGCGCTTCACGGCCGCATCGAGGCCGATCATGAACGCGGCCGCCAGTCCCTTGTGCGCCCGAAGCCGGAGGACGTGGTCGACACCGCAGGCCGTGGCCACCGCGGCGGTGTCGTCACGCGATCCATCGTCGATGACCAGCACCTCGACCCGATCGATGCCGTCGACCTCACGAGGCAGCTCCCGCACGGTCTCCGGGAGCGTGTCGGCCTCGTTGAGACAGGGGATCTGGATGATCAGCTTCGACACGGCGGCTCGCGGACGTGAGGCCCTCATGCGGCGCTCAACGTGGATTATGTACTCGCTACTAGTTTCTCGATGACGGTGTCCCACGTGATGTGTCGGATGCGGTCGTAGCCGGCTTCACCCAGAGACGCCGCCAGGCCCCGGTCCGCGGCGAGGCGGCTCAAGGCCGCCGCCATCGCGTCGGCCTCGGGTTGGCACACGAGACCGGTCACGCCGTCCTCGACGAACTCGAGCGTGCCGCCGGAGTCGCTGGCCGTGACGACCGGTTTCCGCGCGAGAAAAGCCTCCAACGTGACCAAGCCGTAGTCCTCGTCATACGGTGCGAACGCGACAGCCAGCGCGCCGGCGTAGAGCTCGATCAGTGCGTCGTCGCCGACGTGACCAACGAACTCGACGCGTCCCGAGAGACCGCACGAGGCGGCCACCTCCTCGAAGCGCTGCCGCTGGGTCCCCTCGCCGGCAATGACGAGCCGGAGGGCGGGATCCGCCACCTGCATGGCGTTGAGCAGCAGATCGACCCGCTTGATCGACTCGAGCCGGCCGACGGAGAGGATATATCCACCGTATGGGCCGGGTCGGAGCCTGTCGGCCAGGCGGGGCGGATGGTAGAGGGGTTCGCTCTGGATCCCATTGAACCGCTTCAGCCGGGTCGCCGTAGTGCGGGCGTTTGTAAAGCGCCGCCGGCATTCGCTCATCATCTGCGTATCGAGCTCGATGAGCTTCGCGCGCAGACCGACGTCGGATTCGATGTGCGCGAAGTCGCTGTACACGGTCCCGCACAACTCATACGCAGCGCGGTGCTGATGGATGAGCCAGACGACTTTGTTGGGGTGGCGGGCGAAATAAGAGGGGAACTTGGTCGCGATCACGAGGTCGATCGGGCGACCGTTGCTCTCGCTGAGATCGAGCAGGCGCCATGCGGCGGAATGCGCCAGGATTTCTTCCTTCGGATACCACTTGAACGGCACACTGACGAGGTCGGCCTCGTAGCCGCGCTGCCGCAAGTGATGGACGAGGGAGCGCACGTGGGACTCGGCGCCGCCGGTAACCAAAGGCACCTGGGCTTCGCAGACGAGAACCGTGCGCACTGACATCTGCGAGTCGCTGTTGCCGGCGCTCGTGGCCCGATGCGAGCCACGAGCCGGTCCTGGTGAGGTGCACAACGTGATCACGATCGTGATCACGTTGTCGCGCATGGTAGCAGATACGTTTGGCGAGGACTGACTGCGGCGCACCGAGCTGATTGACTTGTCTCGGGGAGGGGAGTAGTCTACAAAAAAGGTCTGTGGATGAGCGCCGTCGGTTCGGTCCGACGGCTGTTTTTCGGCACGAGCTTGATACTTTTGTCACAAGCTGGGAGGTGGCTCAGGTTGCGTGAACCGGAGGTCTCCCGGCCATTTTTTGCCAGAAGTTTGATACTTATTTCACAAGGTGCCGAGGGATCGGGAGTGCTGTGGGCACTCTGAGCCTGGCGTGACGATGGCACGGCACACCGTCAAGAGAGGCCTTCGGCTCCCACTGGCCGGCGCGCCGGCCGAGACCCTAGAGTCTGCCCGGCCGTCGCACCGTGTGGCACTGCTCGCGGCCGACGCCGTCGGTCTCCGGCCGACCGTGCACGTCTCGCCGGGGGACGACGTCGCGCGCGGACAGCTGCTGTTCGAGGACAAGACGACGCCCGGGGTGCGGTACACCGCACCGTCAGCCGGGACGGTGGTCGGTGTGCATCGTGGAGAGCGGCGGGCGCTCGAGTCGGTGGTGATCGAGCAGAGTCGCGCCGAGCGCGAAGGACGCGCGCCGGAGGCGACGCGCTTCGCTGCGTACTCCGGCCGGCACCCCAGCGGGATCTCCGACGCGGACGTCCGCGCGTTGTTGATCGAGTCGGGCCAGTGGATCGCGTTGCGCGCCAGGCCCTACGGTCGGGTCGCTGACCCGAGCGTCCGCCCGCACTCCATCTTCATCACCGCGATCGACACGAACCCACTGGCGCCGTCTATTGACGCGATCGTCGACGGCAACGAGTCGTCCTTTGATCGGGGAGTCGCCGCGCTCGCGCGTCTCACCGACGGTCCCGTCTACGTCTGTGCGGCGCCGGACTCGAATCTCCGCGTGGCCACGAGCGACCAGATCCGCCACGAGCTGTTCGACGGCCCGCACCCCGCCGGCACGGTCGGTCTGCATATCCACACGCTCGACGCGGTCGATCGGCGGAAGGTGGTCTGGCACGCGGGCGTCCAGGACGTGATCGCGACCGGGCGTCTGTTCGAGACCGGCGTGCTCGATACGGCTCGCATCGTGTCGCTTGGCGGTCCCCCAGTCGACCGACCGCGGCTGCTGCGCACCCGGCTCGGTGCGTCGACGGACGCCCTGGTCGCGGGTGAGGTGCCGTCGGGGCTCGACACGCGCATCATCTCGGGTTCGGTCTATGCCGGGCGTCACGCGTCGGGCGACGTGCACGGTTACCTCGGTCGGTTTCATCAGCAGGTGTCGGTCCTGGTCGAAGGCCGCGCGCGGGAGTTCTTCGGCTGGTTGAGCCCCGGCCTGGGCAAGTTCTCGGCGGTCCGCACGTGCGTGTCGTCCCTGCTACCGCGACGACCGCTCCCGCTCACCACCACCACCCACGGGTCACCGAGGGCCATCATCCCGATCGGGACGTACGAGCGCGTGATGCCGATCGACGTGATGGCGACCCCGATGCTGCGCGCGCTCGTCATGCACGATGTCGAGCGCGCCGAGGAGCTGGGCTGTCTGGAGCTCGACGAAGAGGACCTGGCGCTGTGCACGTTCGTGGACGCGGGCAAGACCGATTTTGGCCCGCACCTCCGGCAGGTGCTCGAGACACTCGAGAAGGATGGGTAGGCCTACCGCATGAAGACCCTGCGACGCCTGCTCGATTCGCAGGCGCATCATTTCGAGCCGGGCGGCAAGCTGGCCAAGCTCTATCCACTGTGGGAGGCGCAGGACACCTTTCTCTATACGCCGGGTCAGGTGACCGCGGGTCCCTCCCACGTACGCGATGCGATCGACCTCAAGCGGATGATGATGACCGTCGTCATCGCCCTGGCCGGGTGCATCTACATGGCGCTGCACAACACCGGCTATCAGGCCAACCTGGCCATTGCGGGCGGCGCCGTGCCGCTCGACACCTGGCAATCCGGCGCGATGCGCGCGCTCGGGCTCGGGTTCGGCCCTGACGATCTGCTGAGCTGCCTGGTGCACGGCGGGCTCTACTACCTGCCGATCCTCGTCGTCACCTTCGCGGTCGGGGGGCTGTGGGAGGTGCTGTTCGCGGTCGTCCGCAAGCACGAGGTCAACGAGGGGTTCTTCGTCACCGGGATGTTGTTTCCATTGATTCTGCCGCCGACGATCCCGCTCTGGCAGGTGGCCCTTGGCATCTCGTTTGGCATCGTCGTCGGCAAGGAGATCTTTGGCGGTACCGGGATGAACGTGCTCAACCCGGCGCTCGTGGCGCGGGCGTTCGTCTTCTTTGCGTATCCGGCCCAGATGTCCGGTGACGCCATCTGGATTGCCGCGGACACGACGTCGGACGCCGTCTCGGGCGCGACGGCGCTGGCGCAGGCGACGCTGGGCGGGACGGTGGATCTGGTGGTGGGCGCCGATTGGTGGGAGACGTTTCTCGGATTCGTGCCCGGGTCGATGGGCGAGACGTCCGCGCTCGCGTGTCTGGCCGGCGCCGCGCTGCTGGTTGTCACCGGCATTGGGTCGTGGCGCGTCATGGCCAGCGTCACCGTCGGGACCGTGCTCATGGCCTGGATCCTCAATACGGTCGGGTCGGCCACGAACCCGTTCTTCGACGTGTCACCGGCCTGGCATCTCGTGCTCGGCGGGTGGGCGTTCGGTATGGTCTACATGGCGACCGACCCCGTGTCGGCGCCCTCATCGCTCGGGGGCCATTATGTCTACGGATTCCTGATCGGCGTGCTCGTCGTGCTCATCCGGGTCGTCAATCCCGCGTACCCCGAGGGGATGATGCTCGCGATTCTCTTCATGAACCTGTTCGCGCCGCTGATCGACTACTTCGCGATTCAGGCGAACGTGCGCCGGCGGAGGGCCCGGTATGCAGGGTAGCGCGCTCTATAACCTCGCGTTCGCGACGGTCATCTGCGTCGTGTGCGCGATCTTCGTCTCGTCGTCGGCTGTGTCCCTGCGCGATCTGCAGGTCGCCAACCAGACGCTCGACATGCAACGCAATGTGTTGCTGGCTGCCGGTCTTTCGTCGTCGGACGAGCCGGTCCCGTCCGAGGAGGAGGTCGCGGCGCGCTTTCGCGACATCCGGCAAGTCGTGATCGACGTCGCTACCGGCGAGCCGACGGATCTCGACCCCGCCACCTTCAATCAGCGGCTGGCTGACGCCGACACGTCGTCCAGCAGCACGGCGCCTGCGAACGACGCCGGGCTGATGCGGATCGGGCATCACGCGTTGATTTACGAGTTGCGCGGAGCGGACGAGATGCTAGAGCTGGTCGTGCTGCCGGTCCGCGGTCTCGGGCTTTGGGGGATTCTGTATGGCTTCATTGCGCTCGACGCCGACCTCGACACGATCCGAGGCCTGACGTTCTACTTGCACAAGGAAACGCCGGGGCTCGGCGGCGAAGTCGACAACCCGCGGTGGAAAGGCCTCTGGGATGGCCGCAAGGTGTTTGACGCATCTGGGACGCCCGAGATCGCGGTCGCCCGCGGTACCGCCGGCACGGTCAGCGAGGACCCGTATCGCGTCGACGGACTCGCCGGCGCGACGATGACGAGCCGCGGCGTGACCAACCTGCTCCGGTTCTGGCTCGGCGAGCAGGGATTCGGGCCGTATTTCGATCGACTGCGTGAGGGGACCGTCAGATGACGAAGGCTCGCGACGCGCTCATCGACCCCATCTTCAACAACAACCCGATCGCGTTGCAAGTGCTCGGGATCTGCTCGGCGCTGGCGATCACCACGCAGATGCGGCCAGCACTGGTCATGAGCGTGGCCGTCATCGCGGTGACGATGTCCTCGAATTTCTTCGTCAGCGCGCTGCGCAACCAGATCCCGACCAACATCCGGATCATCGTGCAGCTGACGATCATCGCCTCGCTGGTGATCGTCGTCGATCAGATTCTCAAAGCGTATGCCTTCGAGACCTCGAAGCAGCTGACGATCTTCGTCGGTCTGATCATCACAAACTGCATCATCATGGGCCGCGCCGAGGCCTACGCGATGCAGAACCCGCCCGGGATGAGCCTCATTGACGGGCTCGGGAACGGTCTCGGGTATGGGGCGATCCTGATGGGGACCGCGTTCTTCCGGGAGCTGTTCGGTTCCGGCTCGATCTACGGCACGCAGGTGTTCGCGCTCGCTAGCGAGGGCGGATGGTACACGCCCAACGGGTTGATGGTGCTGTCCCCGGGAGCGTTCTTCCTGATCGGCTTCTTCATCTGGGCGATCCGCGCGTGGAAGCCCGGGCAGGTCGAGAGCGATCGGTGATGGAGCACTACCTCGATCTTGCCGTGAAGTCGATCTTCGTCGAGAACATGGCGCTGGCGTTCTTCCTCGGCATGTGCTCGTTTCTGGCGGTGTCGCGGCAGGTGAAGACGGCGATCGGGTTGGGCGGAGCGGTGATCTTCGTGCTCACGATCACCGTTCCAATGAACAACGTCATCTATCAGTATCTGCTCCGCCCGGGTGCCATGGCGTGGATGCACCCGGATCTCGCAGCGTACGACCTGTCCTTCCTCAATTTCCTGGCCTATATCGGCACGATTGCGGCGATGGTGCAGATCGTCGAGATGACGCTCGACCGCTTCTTCCCGCCGCTCCACGCGGCGCTCGGGATCTTTCTGCCGCTGATTGCCGTCAACTGCGCGATCCTCGGCGCGTCTCTCTTCATGGTCGAGCGGAGCTACACGCTGGCCGAGAGCACGGTGTTCGGTCTTGGCTCAGGGATCGGATGGGCGCTGGCGATCATCGCGCTCGCCGGCATCCGGGAGCGGCTCCGATACAGCAACCCGCCCGACGGCCTGCGCGGGCTCGGATTGACGTTCATCCTCGTGGGCTTGATGGCGATCGGATTCATGGCGTTTGCGGGAATCCAACTCTAGATGGTCACGATCACCCTCGGCGTCGCGATGTTCACGTTCGTGATCGTGTCGCTGGTTGGCCTCCTCATGGTCGCGCGGCGGCAATTGGTGGCCACCGGCAACGTCACGATCACGATCAACGACGACCCCGGCAAGGCGCTGGTGACGCCGGCCGGCGGTACGCTGCTCGGTACCTTGGCGGCCAACCGCATCTTCATCCCGTCGGCGTGCGGTGGGAAGGGAAGCTGTGGCGTCTGCACGGTGAGCGTGTCCGACGGCGGTGGCGCGATCCTTCCGACGGAGCGCAGTCACGTCAGCCGTGGCGAGGCGCGGGAGGGTGTCCGGCTCTCGTGTCAGGTCAAGGTCAAGCAGGACCTCCGCATCAAGATCCCGCCGGAGATGTTCGACGTCCGGCAGTGGCAATGCAAGGTGCGGTCGAATCACAACGTGGCGACGTTCATCAAGGAGCTGATTCTCGAGTTGCCCGCGGGCGAAGCCGTCCCCTTCCGCGCGGGTGGCTATATCCAGATCGACGCGCCGGTCGGCGACTACCGCTACGAGACATTCGATGTCGACGCGGAGTATCGGGCCGACTGGGACAAGTTCAACCTCTGGCGCTACGCGGTGACGCTCGATGAGCCGGTCACGCGCGCCTATTCGATGGCGAACTTCCCGGAGGAAAAAGGCATCATCATGCTCAACGTGCGTGTGGCGTCACCACCGCCGCGCGCGCCGGAAGGCACCCCCCCCGGCAAGATGACCGCCTACCTCTTCGATCTTAAACCGGGAGACGACGTCACCATTTCCGGCCCGTTTGGCGAGTTCTTCGCCAAGGACACCCCTGCCGAGATGATCTTCGTCGGCGGCGGCGCGGGCATGGCGCCGATGCGGTCCCACATCTTCGACCAGTTCCGTCGGGTCGGCACCACCCGCCGGGTCAGCTTCTGGTACGGCGCGCGGAGCCTGCGTGAGGCGTTCTACATCGAGGACTTCGACGCCATTCAGGCGGAGCACGACAACTTCGCCTGGCACCTGGCGTTGTCGGAGCCGCTGCCAGAGGACGACTGGTCGGGCAAGACCGGCTTCATCCATCAGGTGTTGTACGACCACTATCTGAAAGATCATCCAGCGCCGGAGGACGTCGAGTACTACCTCTGTGGTCCACCACTCATGCTCAGGGCGTGCATGCAAATGCTCGATAGCCTTGGGGTCGAGCGCGAGAACATCCTCTTCGACGACTTCGGGTAACCCGCCCGCGGACGCGGGCTGGTCAGGTGTGAGACCGATCGTGCGCCAGTGTATGTTGAGTCTCCGGCCGGGACACACGTCGGGAGGGGACAATGCAGCGAGTGACCGCGGCGGACTTCATGGCGCGTTCGGAAATGACCCTGTCGCCGGAGCTCGATATCTACGAGGCATTGCGCCAGTTGATCAAGCGCAAGCTCACCGGCGCACCGGTCGTCGACCAGAGCGGGGTCCTGACCGGCATGCTCACTGAGAAGGACTGTCTGAAGGTCGTGATTAGCGGCGCGATGGACGGCGTGCCGGGTGGACGGGTCAGCGACTACATGTCCACGCCCGTCGAATCGATATCGCCGTCGGCCGCGCTCTACGATGTCGTGCAGCTGTTTCTCACCCGTTCGTTTCGCAAACTACCGGTCGTCGACGATGACGGCCGCGTGATTGGCCAGGTCAGTCGGCGGGACGCGCTCATCGCGATCGAGTCGATTGCCGACAATTCCTACCTCTACGGAACGGCGGACCGGCGACCGAAGGACGACGGCGGGGTCGATTCCGCCATGAAGATTGCGCGAGGCCAGAAGTAGCGGCCGCGACGCGGTGCCACGTGCTGCCGATTGCCGGCGCTTGCATGCGATTGACCCGGTTGGCACCACTCCTGCTCGTCGGCATCGCATGTGCGGGTGAGCTGCCGACGGAGCGTTCCCTCGCGCGCCACACGTTCAGCGGCACGACGATGGGCACCACCTATACCGTCACGGTGGTCGCCCGACCGCTCGACGACGGCCGACTGGCGAGTCTACGGGCGTCCATGGCGGCCACGCTCGAGTCGGTCGATGCCACGATGTCCCATTACCGGCCGGACTCCGAGCTGTCCCGCTTCAATCAATCACGGGAGACGACGCCCATCCCGGTCTCGCGCGACATGGTCGCGGTCGTGATGGAGGCGCTCGAGATCAGCCGGGAGACCGGCGGCGCGTTCGACGTGACCATCGCCCCGCTCGTCGACGCCTGGGGATTCGGGGCGCCCGGTTCAGTGGACGCGGCGCCGACCCGTGCCACGATCGCGTTGCTTCGCAGAGACGTCGGGTATCGACATCTCGCCGCGGACGACGCTGACTCGACGCTCCGCAAGCTGCGTCCAGGTGTCCGTCTCGACGTGTCGGCCATCGCCAAGGGCCACGGCGTCGACCGTGTCGTGCTGGCATTGGCCGCGGCGGGATTCACCGACTACCTGGTCGAGGTCGGCGGCGAGATACGCCTCGGTGGGGGGAACGAGAACGGGGCGCCTTGGCGCATCGCGATCGAACGGCCTCGCCCGGACACGTCCGTCGCCCACCGGGTCCTCGGTCTCACCGACCGGGCGCTCGCGACATCAGGGGACTACCGGAACTTCTACGACCTCGAGGGTGTTCGTGTGTCACACACGATCGATCCGCGTTCGGGTCGGCCCGTGACACACCGGCTCCGGTCGGTGAGTGTTCTGGCCGACCGCTGCGCGCGCGCGGATGGTCTCGCGACCGCGCTCGAAGTGCTCGGCCCGGACGACGGGTTCGCCCTCGCGCTCGACCGGGGGTGGGCGGCGCTGTTCGTCGTGGAAGACGAGGACGGCACGTTGCGCGATCGCTCGACGCCGGCATTCGACGCGATCGGTGGCGGACCTCCCGGGTAGCGCCGAGACCGGTAGAATAAAAGGCGTGGTGCTCTTTCTTCTGACCGTCGCCGTCATCGGCGGCGCCATGCTGATCATGGCCGTCGGGCTTGCCTTCAAGTATCCCTGTCTCCGCGGCTCATGCGGCGGCGCCGACGTGCTGACCGCCGATGGCCGGCCGCTCACCTGCGATGTCTGTCCGCGTCGGCGCGGAGGATGAGACGGAGCTTTGCCCCACCCCGCGCGGGATCAGGATCCTGCGGACTCGTCTTCCGCGTCAGCGTCGACCGCCAGACTACGCAGCACGGCGACCAGTGCGTCATCCTCTTCCGGCGCCACGGTCCGCAGGTCCAACAGCACGCGCTCGTCCTCGATCCGACCCACGACGGGCGGCGTGGCCCGCCGCAGGCGACCGGCCAGCCGGGCGGCGCTGTGGTCCGCCAGGTTGAGCGCCAGCACCCGACTCGGCAATGTGACAGCGGGTGTGCTCCCGCCGCCGATCGCGGCGTCGCCCGATTCGATGCTCAGACCGAGCGCCGCCACGCCCTCGAGCCGCGCGAGGATCTGCCGCGCACGCGCGTCGAGGGACTCCACAGTCGCGTCGATCATCCGCGCGACCGGGATTGTCTGACTCGCGCGGCCGGTCAGATGCTCGACGAGCGTCGACTCGAGTGCGGCGTAGACCAGCTTGTCCACCCGCAGCGCGCGCATGAGCGGATGGGTTCGGAGGTGGTCAAGGATGTCGTGCCGGCCGACGATGAGTCCGGCCTGCGGTCCGCCGAGGAGCTTGTCACCGCTGAAGGTGCACGCCGCCACACCGGCACCAACGCTCTCCGCGATCGTCGGTTCGCCGTCGAGCGCCGCGGAGCCGACGAGGTGGCCGCTGCCGAGGTCTTCGACAACTGGGATGTCGAAGCGCGTGGCGATCTCGACGACCTGTGCCAGCGACGGCCGTTCGGCGAAACCGTCGATCCGGAAGTTGGAGGGGTGCACCCGCAGCACCAGGGCGGTGCGGTCGGTGAACGCCGAGGCGTAATCGGCGGCGCGCGTCCGGTTCGTCGTCCCGACCTCGCGGAGCGTCGCCCCTGATGCGCGCAGCACGTCGGGAATGCGAAAGCCACCCCCGATCTCCACGAGCTCCCCGCGCGAGATGACGACCTCTCGCCCCGCGGCCAACGCGGCGAGGGCGAGGAGCACCGCGGCGGCGTTGTTGTTGACAACCAGCGCCGCCTGCGCACCCGTCAGACGCGTCAGGAGCGCGGCGGCATGCGCTGAACGCGAGCCGCGGGCGCCACGTGTGAGGTCGTATTCGAGATTGGAATAGCCGCGGGCGACCTCGGCGACGCGGTCAATCGCGCAGCGGGCGAGCGGCGCCCGGCCCAGGTTGGTATGCACGACGATCCCGGTGGCGTTGACGACCGGTCTGAGCGAGGGCGCGACCCATTGGCGTAGGCGTCGTTCGAGACGTGCCTCGATGTGTGCGGCTGCCGCCTCGGCCTCGCGCACCGGCGGCGTCGTGTGGGTGAGCGTGTCCCGTAGCGCGGCGGCTTCGGCGCGCAGCGCGCGCAGCGTGGTGTCCCGGCCATACTGCGATTCGAGGCGCCGGATCTCGTTGCGCTGGCGAAGCTGTTCGATCGACGGGATGACGCGGCGGTCGCTCATCGATGCGCGCATCGCCGCTGAGTACCACACGGCGCGCGGTGTGCTTGCTGGGCTGCCAGCGTTCAGGATACCATCACCCTCGCTTGCGAGAGCGACGAGCGACACTCGTCCCTGGTCCGTCGGTGTCAGGGGGTCGATCGTGCGCGACGAGCAGCATGTCCCCCGAGACCAGACGCGTTCCCTCCGGTCCGGTGCCGGACTATCGTCCGAGCGACCGATTCTGGCCCTACGCCGATCTTCCGGAAGCGCCGACGGATGACGAGCTGGCCGCGCTGGATCCCGACCTACACGACGCGTTGTTCGGACGGACCGAGCGGCCGTTTTCGATCACGCTGAGCTTTCCGCGGTTCGACGGCGACGAGTACGACCGCGCGGTCGAGCTGGCTCGCGCCGCGCCCGAGTATCGCCTGGTGGGCAAGGACGCCGGGGTCCGGCATCGTGCGCGCTACTTCCCCGCTGACGCCGGCCAGCTGCGCGACCTCTTCGAGATCGTCGGCCGTCACGATGAATGCGACGTGCTCGTCGACGACCGGCCGGTCCCGTATGCGCGGGAGCTCTGGCTGCCGCTGGTGTGGTTCCTCATCCCGCGGGACTGACGTCAAGTGGCGGAGTCCACGGACATCGCGCGCGATCTCCAGACGCTTGCCGCTGAGATGCGGAAGCTGGAGATCGAGTACACGCAGTTCTTTTCAGGGCGCCTGCCGCGTCCGCCTTGGGAGACGCGCACCCGGGTCGAGCAGATCATCAAGAAGTGGGATCGCACCCGCATCAACTCCGCCACCGACCGATTCCGCTTCAGCACGCTGCAGAGCCGATACTCGTCGTTCGCCGATCTGTGGGACCGGGGGCAGCGTGCCCGCGAGGAGGGGCGTCCCGGCCCGTTTGCCCATCAGCGGGCGCCGGCGGCCCCTGCCCCAGAGGAGCCGGCGGGCGACACCGTTCTGCACGTCACGTCTTTTTCCGATCCACGCAAGGAGATGGACAAGCTACACGGTCTCTACGAGTCGCTCATGGACGCGCGCCGCGACGCCGGCGAGTCGGTCGTGCCGTTCCACAAGTTCGCGAACCTGGTCAAGGAGCAGGTCAATCAGCTGCGTTCGAGTGGCAACCCGGAGGTCGCCTTTCGGGTTGCCGTCAAGGACGGCCAGGTGAGTTTGACGGCGCGCGGACTGAAGGGCATGGCGGAGTAGCAAGAGAGAGGTCAGAGCAAACCATGCGTGCGCTGTTGAGTGTGTCGGACAAGAGCGGATTGGCGGATCTCGGGCGGGGGTTGGCCGCTCGCGGCGTGCAATTGGTGTCGACCGGCGGGACCTCTCGGGCCTTGGCCGATGCCGGGCTGACGGTGACCGCCGTGTCCGACGTCACCGGGTTTCCGGAGATGATGGATGGCCGCGTCAAGACGCTTCATCCCGCCGTCCACGGGGGCATCCTGGCCCGGCGCAGCCGGCCGGACGATCTCGCGGCGATCGGCGCGCAGGGCATCGCACCAATTGACCTCGTCGTCGTCAATCTGTATCCGTTCGCCCGCGCGGCGGCCGCGGCCGCGACGACCTTCGGCGAGTTGATCGAGCAGATCGACATCGGCGGACCGAGCATGGTCAGGGCCGCCGCGAAGAGCTTCACGGACGTCCTGATCGTGGTTGATCCGAGCGACTACCCGGGTGTCCTCGCCGCGCTCGACCAACCGGGTGGGCCCGACCGGTCCTTCCGGTTTGCGCTGGCGCAAAAGGCGTTCGCGCACACGGCCGCGTATGACGCCACGATTGCCTCGGCGTTGTCCGCCGTTGACACACAGGGCCCCGAGTTCACCCGATCGCCGCTGGTCTTCGACGGCGTGGCGCCGGACGCTCTCATACTGCGCGCACCGAAGATGCGCGACCTGCGCTACGGGGAGAACCCGCATCAGATCGCCGCGATGTACAGCGCCGACGAAACGACGGCGTGGGGCTTTGGCGGCGCGGAGGTGCTCCAGGGCAAGGCGCTGTCGTTCACGAACCTCCTCGATCTGGACGCGGCGGCACGGCTGGCCCTCGAGTTCACCGAGCCGGCCGCGGTTGTGATCAAGCACACGAACCCGTGTGGGGTCGCCACGGCGGACCGTCTCCAGGATGCGTATCTGAAGGCACGCGAGGTCGATCCACTCTCCGCCTTCGGTGGCATCGTCGGCCTCAATCGCCCCCTTGACGCCGACACGGCGACGGCGATCACGTCGACGTTCATCGAGTGCGTCTTGGCCCCCGCAGTGGACGACGCGGCACGCGACGTCATGGCGAAGAAGAAGAACCTCCGGCTGGTCGTCGCAGATTTCAGCGGGGTTGAGTCCAGTGGCGCGCGTCGGCGCGACGTGCGGAGCATCCTCGGCGCGTGGCTGCTGCAGGAACGTGACCGCGTGGTCGAAGCGATCGATACCTGGGCCGCCGGCGTCGCGATTGCGCCGGACACCGAGCTGCGCGTGGTCACGCGGCGGCCGCCCAGCGCTGACGAATTCCGGGCTCTGCGGTTCGCCTGGCGGGTGTGTGCTCACATCAAGTCGAACACCGTGATCTTCGCGCGTCCGGATCGCGCGGCGGCGGTGGGCGCCGGTCAGATGAGCCGTGTCGACGCGGTGAAGGTCGCAACGATGAAGGCCAGCGGCGACCTCGCGGGCACGGCGGCGGCCTCCGATGCGTTCTTTCCGTTTCGAGACGGTCTCGACGCCATCGCCGCGGCGGGGGCGACGGCGGTGGTGCAGCCCGGTGGGTCGGTACGTGATGAAGACGTCATCGCCGCGGCGGACGAGCACGACATCGCGATGGTGTTCGCGGGGCGCCGGCACTTCCGGCACTGATGGGTGACGTGCTAGCGCTGCGCGGAGGGCGCCGGCGGCTCGCGTGGCGAGAGGATGGGTGGGGCGGCGGCCGCCGGCGACGGCTCCTGGGTAGATTCCGACGCGGCGGCCGGCAGCGTGATCAGCACCAGCAGCAGCATCAGAAACTCTGAATCGCCGAAGTTGTACTCGAAGAGGCCAGCCGCCAGCATGCTCGCCATCGCGGCGAGTCCCGCGGCGGCCAGCACGCGCGTCTCGGAGCGAGCGAAGCGCCGGAGCAGGTCTGTGACCACCGCGACCACGAACCAGAGCCAGAGCGCGAGCGCCGGGAGCCCCCGTTCCGCGGCAATCTGCAGCGGCACGTTGTGCAGGTGCGGGTTCGTGGCGTTGACGGCGTTGGCCGGACGGTAGCGCGGGTAGACGCGCTCCACCATCTCCGGCCCGACACCCGTGAGGGGATGATCGCGCACCATGCCCGCGCCAGCGCGAATCATGGCGAGCCGGTCGCGGTTGGTGGGGTCCTGCAGGTCGAACGTGGAGTAGACGCGATCCGTGACCTGCGCCGGCGCGAGCGCCAGCGCGATCGCCGCGATGACGGGCGCTGCGGCCAGCAGTCGCAGGTCCTTCAAGATCAAGAGTAGTCCGACGCCAACACAGGCGCCAAGCATCGCGTTTCGTGTGAGCGTCAACGCCAATGCGACGGAGAGTGCCGGCAGGACCAGCGCTGCCCAGGCCCGGTCGCGCGCCGCGAAGAGAATGCGCGCGACGGCCAGGCAGATGACCATCATCAGGAGGCCCGCGTAGGTCATGTAGTGACCCATCGACCCGCGTGTCCGCTGACCCAGCTGGTCGTACTCGAGGATGCCGTACTGCACGATTCCGATGACCGCCGTGCCTGCGCCGACGGTGATGATGACGGTGGCGAGTGTCGTGGCGCGCGCGCCGCGCGCGAGCTGAAACACGACCGGCACGACGAGAAACAGCAGCACCTCCTTGGCATCCACGAGGCTGGCCAACGGTTGGTCGGAGAAAGCGACCGACACGAGCGTCCAGCCGGCATACGCCACGAGTGGCCAGAAGAAGGAGGGAACCGCCGGACGCACGCCGGTCATGACCGCATTCGCGGCCCAGCATGCGAGGACTGCAGTCAACAGGATCGCCGACGCGGCGATGGAGAGCTGTAGCGCCGCTACGAACACGAGCAGCGTTGCCCAGGCAGCCGTGTGGAGGCGCGGGGGCGCGGCTGACGCGGTCAAGGTCGAGCTGGTCATCGTCGCCGAAGGGCCTCGCTAGCAGTCCGTGGTGAAGGTCCCGCGCCGCAGCGAATGCTGCGGGACTTTTACCATGGGCTGCGAGAAATCAGCGAAGGCGCGCCGCGGCGTAGGCTCGCGTCATGCCTCGATGGTCGCCTCGTCGAGAAGCATCACGGGAATGTCATCCTTGACGGGGTAGACGCGTCGGCACTGCTTGCACCGCAGCCCCGCCCCCTCATGGACGAGTTCTACCGGAGTCTTGCATTCGGGACACGCCAAGATCGCGAGCAGCTCTGGGTCGACGCCCATTGATGAATCCCCTCATATCTCCGGCGGCGGCCCGGGAAGGCCACCCGCCCGCCACTATAGCAGAAGCCTCCGACCCTCCCGGTCGCCTTGTCGCGGACCGCAACCTGTGGAAAAATCCTTCGGTGATGAGTCAACGTCTCTGGCAGGTCGGCGTGGCGGGATGCTTCGTGATGTCCACCGCGGTGCCGATCGCGGCGCAGCCCGTGAATGCGTCGCAGCCGGCCGCCGCGCAGGGCCAGGCCTACCAGCGCTTCCTCTTGGGTCAGCACCTCGAACGGCAGGAGGATCTGGAGGGCGCCATCGACGCCTTTCGTGAAGCCGCCGAGTTCGATCCGGGGTCGGGTGAGCCGCTGGCCGAGCTCGCCGCGCTGTACTCCAGGGCGAGCCGGCTCGACGACGCGATGGACGCGGCCCGCTCGGCGCTCGAACGCGAGGCCGACAATCTGACGGCGCATCGAATCCTGGGCCTCATCCACGCGTCCATCGCGAACTCGCGCGAGACCACACCGGAGGACATCACCGAGGCCGTGACGCATCTCGAGCAGGCGCGCGGCACGATTCTCCCGGATTTCCAGGTCGAGCTGACCCTCGCACGGCTTTACCTCAGGACCGAGGACTCCAACAAGGCGATCGAGCTGCTCGAGGAGCTGCGCAAGGACGAGCTGGGTCTTGGCGAGGCGGCCTTGTTGCTGTCGCAAGCCTACGAACAGGCAGGTCGCGCCGAGGAAGCCCTTTCCACGCTCGAAGCGGTGGTGGCCAGTGGCCGGCCGTCCTTCCGCACGCTGGCGAGGTTGGGCGAGCTGTACGAACGGCGGCGACGTTTGGACGACGCGGTCGAGGCCTACCGTCTCGCCGTCGCGCGCAACCCCCGCAGCGCTGGCGTGCGCCGCCGCCTCGCCAACGTGCTTGTCGAGACCGGCGACCCCGCCGCGGCGCGAGACGTGTTGGTGGAGCTGACGACCATGCGACCGCGTGATGCGTCGGGTCTCTACCTGCTGTCCGAGGTGGAGCTCGCGCTGAACAACTTCGACGAAGCGGAGGCCGTGGCCGAGCGGCTCGTCGAGCTCGAACCAGGCTCGATTCGCGGGGCGTTCGCGATGGCCCAGGTGTTCGAGCGCCGGCGTGAGTATCAACGCGTGGTCGACACGCTCGAGCCCGCGCTCGACGAGGCGCGTGGTAGCGACGCGGCCCCACAACAGCTCGCCAGCCTGCTCGGTCGCCTCGGGTTCGCCCACGAGCAACTCGGCGATCTCGCGCGGGCCACCGCCGTCTACGAAGAAGCGGTCGGTCTCGTCCCGGCGAGCCTGGCCTTCGGGGCGCGGCTCGCGCAAACCTACATCGACGCCGACCGGGCCGCGGACGCCATGCGCGTCGTCCAGCGCGCGAAGAACGACCATCCGAACAGCCTGACGCTGGCGCGCTTGGAGGCACGCGTGCTCGGCGACCGGGGCGACATCGGCGAAGCCGCTGGTGTGCTGGAGCAAGCGCTCGAGACGAACGACGGCGCGCCATCGGCGTATGTCGTGCTCGCGAATTTCTACAGCGAGCACGAGCGGGTCGACGATGCCGTGTCACTCCTCGAGACGGCCCAACGCCGCTTCCCGCAGGACACGTCGATTCTGTTTCAGCTGGGTGCGGTCCTCGAGCAGCACGACCGGTTCGCGGATGCCGAGCGGGCGTTTCGCGAGCTGTTGGACCGCGACCCGGAGCACGCTGCGACGCTCAATTACCTCGGCTACATGCTGGCCGACCGTGGAGTCCGGCTCGAGGAGTCGGTCGAACTACTGAGGCGGGCGATCGAAAAGGACCCGCACAACGGGTCCTACCTCGACAGCCTTGGATGGGCGTACTTCAAGCTGGACCGTCTGGACCTGGCAGAGCCTCCGTTGCGAGAGGCGGGTGATCAGCTGCCCGGGAACTCCGTCGTGCAGGATCATCTTGGCGACCTGTTCAGCCGGTTGGGACGGCACACCGAGGCGATCGAGGCATGGGAGCGGGCGCTCGCTGGGGACGGTGACGACATCGACCCTGACATCATCAGGCGCAAGATCGACGACGTCGGTCGACCGCGGTAGAGCGCTCACCTTGCGTAGCTATGCGCTGCTCGCCGCCGCCGCGCTGAGCGCGTGCGCGTCGCCACCCGTCGCCATCACCCTCCCCCAGGGACCGGGAGTGCCGTTCGCGTCCCACGCGGAGACGCTGGAAGCCGCGGTCCGATCGTGCCGCGGCATCCGCACGATGGAGCTCGTGATGGCGCTCCGCGGCACGTCGGGATCGACGCGAATTCGAAGTCGCGTTCGCGCGGCCCTGGCCCGCCCGGCGTCGCTCCGCCTCGAGATGACGGCCTCGTTCGGTGCCTCGCGGTTCATCCTCGCCGCGCGACCTGGCGCCGCCACACTCGTGCTGCCCCGTGCCCGGCAAGTCGTGCGCGACGCATCGCCGAGCGAGTTGCTGTACGCGCTGGCCGGTCTCCAGCTCGCCCCGGATGATCTTCGCGCCGTCTTGACAGGTTGTGTGGTTCCCGACCCGCGGTCGATTGGGGGTCGGGCCTACGGCGACGAGTGGGTCGCCGTTGATCTCGATGACGACGCGACCGTCTTTCTCCGAGATACGGATGGCGAGATGGCAATCGTGGCGGGGACCCGCGGGCCTCTGACCTTGGAGTACTCCGGTCATGTCCGCGGGCTGCCAATGCGTGTGCGTGTCACGTCCGACCGCGCTGCGGGCGGCACCGACCTCACCGCCGAGCTGTCGCAGGTGAGTACCAACATCGAGCTGCGCACCGGGGTGTTCGTGGCCAGGGTGCGCGACGACTACATGACGATCACGCTCGACGAATTGCGCAACGACACGCCGCTCGAGGACCCCGCGCCCGCCGCCGATCGCCCGGACACATCGACGTGACCGGCCGTCGCGCCGCGTCCGTACCGACCCGCGTCGTGGTCGGCGCCCCGGCGAAAATCAACCTCTCGCTCAGCGTCCTGGGCCGGCGACCTGACGGCTACCACGACGTGCAGACCGTGCTGCAGTCGATCGCCCTGTGCGATACGGTGACCATCCGACTCCGGCGCGGCTCGCTCGTCGTGCGCAGCCGCTCGCCCTGGGTGCCCCGTGATAGCGCCAACCTAATCTGGCCTGCGGCCTGCGGTCTGTGGCTGGCGCTCGGCCGCGCCGGGCGCCCGCGCGACGTCGCCATATCGGTCAGCAAGACGATCCCGGCCGCCGCGGGTCTCGGCGGCGCCAGCAGCGATGCCGCCGCCGCGCTCCGCGGCTTGTCTTCACTCTGGGCGCCGAAGTGCGGTCGCGCGTTCCTTGAGCGGGTTGCGGCGACGATTGGGTCCGACGTGCCGTTCTTTTTACGCGGGGGCACCGTTGCCGCGACCGGCCGTGGAGAGCGCCTCCGGTCGTTGCGACCCCTCGCGCCCTGCTGGGTCGTGGTGGCGGTGCCGCGGATAGGGGTGTCGACGGCGAGCGCGTACGGTTGGTGGGACGGCGCCGAGGCGGTCATGAGCGACCGCCCGGGCCTGCCGCGCGGCTGGCGCAGCCATCTCGAGATGCTTCGGAACGACCTCGAGCCGGTCGTCACGCGTCGCTATCCCGCGCTACGGGCCGTAGTCGCGGGATTGCGTGGGGCCGGCGCTGTTCACGCGGCGATGACGGGCAGCGGCTCGGCCGTCTTCGGTCTCTACCGGCGCCGCGCACACGCCTCCGCGGCACGAACCGCGGTGCGCCGCGCGGGGTGGCGCATCGAGATCGTGCCGACCGTCGGTCCGGCCGAGTATGGGGAGATCGCTGCGGTCACCTCGGCGTCGAACCTTGCGGGCCGCCGACGCATCGACTAAAGTGCTCGATTGCAGCAACGTCCGCGGGGTGTGTCCGTGTGACGGTTGACGCCGACCGCGGGCTGACCGGGACGCCGATGGGGCGTGGCCAAGCGGTAAGGCGCGGGACTTTGGATCCCGTATTCGAAGGTTCGAATCCTTCCGCCCCAACCAATCCGGGCTGGACGCGGCGCGCGCCTGACGGGGCCGCTGCGGAGTGGTGGAGAGCGACGTGCCAACGCACAACGGCGACTTGAAGATCTTTTCCGGCAGTGCGCATCCGGCACTCGCCGCGGAGATCGCCCAGGTACTCGGAGTGCCGATGGGTCGGGCCTGTCTCCGGCGCTTTCCGGACACGGAGGTCTCGTTCCAAATCGACGAGAACATCCGTGGCACCGACGTCTTCGTGGTGCAGCCGACGTCCACCCCGGTCGATGCGCATCTGGTCGAGTTGTGCGTGATGATCGACGCGTTCAAGCGCTCCTCGGCCGCGCGCATCACGGCCGTGCTCCCGTACTACGGCTACGCGCGGCAGGACCGCAAAGACAAGCCGCGCGTGCCGATCTCCGCGAAGCTCGTCGCCAACCTGCTGAGCGCGGCCGGCACGAACCGCGTGCTGACCATGGATCTGCACAAGGCCCAGATCCAGGGTTTCTTCGATATCCCGGTCGACCACTTGTTTGCCGCGCCGGTGTTCATCGAGCACCTCTCCCGGGACGCGAACCGGGACGACCTGACCATCGTGTCGCCCGATGCGGGTGGCGTGGAGCGCGCGCGTGCGTACGCGAGGCGGCTCGACGCCGACCTGGCCATCATCGACAAGCGCCGATCCGAGGACGGTCACGCCGAGGTGCTGCACGTCGTGGGCGAAGTCGCGGGCCGTGTGTGCATCATCGTGGATGACATGGTCGATACCGCAGGCACGCTGCAGCAGGCGTCGCGCGCGCTACGCGATAGCGGGGCGTCGCGCGTGCTGGCGTGCGCCGCTCACGGGGTGCTGTCCGGTCCCGCCCAACAGCGGATCTCCGACTCCGTGCTCGAGCAGCTGATCGTGACGAACACGATTCCCTTGCCGGATGAGTTCGCCGGGTCGGACAAGATCCAGGTGCTGTCGGTGGCAGGACTGCTCGGCAAGGCCATCCAGAGCATTCACCAGGAGACGTCCGTGTCGTCGTTGTTCGTCTGACGGACATCTCCGCGATTGATAGGGAGCGAGCATGGAAGCGACGCTGGCGGCGGTTTCCCGCGACACCAGGGGTAAGAACGCCGCGCGACGGTTGAGGCGGGACGGGCGGGTGCCGGCCGTGATCTATGGCGGCGAGACGCGCGAAGGGCGGGCAATCGCCGTCGACCCAAAAGAGATGCTACGCATCCTCACATCCGAGTCCGGTGTCAATACCTTGATTGCCCTGGCACTCGACGGGGGTGCGTCCAGCCAGGTGTTGGTCAAGGAGTTTCAAATCGATCCGTTTACCGACGACCTGCTGCACATCGATTTCTATCGGCTGGCCATGGACAAGGTGATCACGGTGACCGTGCCCGTCACGCTGACGGGCGAGGCTGCCGGGGTCAAGCAGCAGGGTGGGCTCGTCGACTTCGTGAGTCGCGACGTGCAGGTCGAGTGCATGCCGGCGGAGATCCCCGAGCACATCCAGGTCGACGTCAGCGCGCTGATGATTGGCGATGGCATCCGGCTTCGCGACGTGGTCGAGGGTGTAACCTGGACCCCCATCAGCGATCCCGACACCCTGTTGGTGCACGTGATTCCGCCGAAGGTCGAGGAGGAAGAGGAGACTGAAGCCGAGGCGGCCGCGGTGGAGGGAGCGGAAGCGGCGGAGGGCGAGGGCGGCGACGCGGAGGCGGCCAAGAAAGGCAAGACCGAGGGCGGAGAGCCCGCTGGGGACTAGGCCCCGTCCGATTGACGAATGATGAACGGGAACAGGCCGGGTGAAGTTGATCATCGGGCTCGGAAACCCTGGCTCGAAGTATCTCGGGACGCGGCATAATGTTGGATTCGAGGTTATCGACGAGCTCGCGCGGCGACTCGACCTGGCGTTCGAATCGAATCCGACCGAAGCTGTCATGGCGCGACAGCGTGGACCCGATGCACACGTGATGCTGGCCAAGCCGCTGACCTACATGAACCGGAGCGGGGGCGCCGTGACGGCGCTCATGCGGTACTACCGCATCGAGGTCGGCGATGTGCTTGTGGTGACCGACGATGCCAACCTCCCCCTGGGCCGCCTCCGCGCACGTTCGGGCGGCTCGGACGGGGGACACAACGGTCTGGCGTCGGTCATCGAGTCGCTCGGTGCCGACACGGTCGCGCGGTTGCGTATCGGCGTCGGTCGCGGCGAATCGCGGCGTGCGTTGGCGAACCATGTCCTTGCGCGCTTTGACGAGCCGGAACGGGAGGAGATTGCGACCGCCATCGGACGCGCTGCCGATGCTGTCGAGACGTTTGTCGGCGACGGGATCGATGTGATGATGAACCGCTTCAATCGGAAGGACGAGGCCGGGCCGGACTCGTCGGATGCTAGCGCCGACGCGGTCACGAACACGCGGGTAGAACGCTCCTTGCCACCTCGGGGTGGCCGTCGAGTCCGAAAGGAGACCGATGAGTGAATCACGGCAATACGAACTTGTTTACATCGTCAGCCCGGAGACGGATGAGGAAGGCGTCTCCGCGATGCACGTGCAGATCACGGAGATCGCCGAGAAAATGGGCGGTCAGATCGAACGAACCGATAATTGGGGTCGTCGCCGACTCGCGTACGAGATCAACCGGCATCGCGAGGGGACGTATGTGCTCGAGCTGATCAACGGGCCGGGCGAGATGGTCCGCGAGATTGACCGCCGTCTGCGTGTGCACGATCACGTGTTGCGTCATCTGCTGGTGAGGGTCGACGAGGATCTACGCAAGGCCCAGCGAGCGCGGGATCGCCGTCAAGCGAAGGTTCAGCGCCGCCGTGCCGCCAAGGGGATCGCGCCCGCGGCGCCAGCGCCCGCGGATGCCCCACCGCCCGCGGCGCCAGCGCCCGCGGATGCCCCACCGCCCGCGGCGCCAGCGCCCGCGGATGCCCCACCGCCCGCGGCGCCAGCGCCCGCGGATGCCCCACCGCCCGCGGATGCCCAACCGGTTGCTGAGGTTCATCCGGCCGGGGATGCCAAACCCGCCGCGGAGGCTCAACCGGCAGCGGATGCCCAACCGGCAGCGGATGCCCAACTGGCAGTCGATGCGCAACCCGCGGCCTCTTCGGGCGATGGGGAACCGGGGACAGCGACGGGTGATGCGGCAGCCGTACCGCCGGCGGTGGTGAAGTCATGAGTGATGATCGCGGAGGACGTCGTGGGTCCAGGTCCAGGTCCAGGTCCAGTGGCGGTGCGTTCCGCTGCGGCGGGTTTCATCGGCGCACAGTGTGCCGGTTCTGCGTCGACAAGAGCGACCACATCGATTATAAGGACGTGCGTGTGATGATGATGGCGATTCCGTGAGCGCGGCAAGATCCAGCCGCGCCGCATTTCCGGTACTTGCGCCAAACACCAGCGCAGGCTGACGAGCGCGGTCAACCGCGCGCGGCAACTCGCGCTCATCCCGTACGTCACTGAATAGCGTAGGGGCAGGACGCCGATGGAGATCATCCTCAGAGAAACGATTGACAACCTGGGCCGCCGCGGTGAAGTCGTGAGCGTGGCGAACGGCTATGCACGCAACTATCTGCTGCCGCAGAAGCTCGCGCTTCCGGTCACAGACGCCAATCGACGCCAGGTCGAACGCGAGCGTGAAGTCGCCGAGGCGCGCGAGGACGACGAGCGCCGAGCGGCACAGAGCATCGGAGACCGCATCGCGGCGGTCGAGTGCGTCATCGCACGTCGCGTCGGGGAGACGGACACGCTGTACGGGTCCGTTACGTCGGCCGACATCGCCGAGTGTCTCGAGGGACAGAAGGTCGATCTCGACAAGCGGAAAATCACGCTGACCGAGCCGATCAAGTCCCTGGGCGAGTATGCCGTTCCCGTCAGGTTGCACCGCGACGTGACCGTGGAGCTCACGGTCAAGGTCGTGCGGGAAGCCACAGCGGCCGCACCTCCATCTGCGTCGTAGGGCGCGGCCAGGATGTAAACGTACTTCCGCCCCGGGGTCTCCGTGGACCGTAGGGACGGGTGACGAGATGGCCAACCAAGCCGTCGCTGCGGTCGAGCGGCCGCTTCCGCACAACCTGGAGGCGGAGCGGTGCGTCCTCGGCGCCATCCTTATCCACAACGACGCGTTCAATGTCGCGGCCGAGCTGATCGACGCCCAGGACTTTTTTCGGGACGCCCATCGGCGCGTGTTCGACAAGATGGTCGGTCTCAACGAGCGAGGCCAAGCGATCGACTTCGTCACCCTCAAGGACGAGTTGAATCGGGCCGGCGACCTCGACGACGTCGGTGGACCGGCGTATGTGTCGGCCTTGGCCGATGGCGTGCCACGTTCGACCAACGTCGAGCACTACGCGCGGATCGTCAAGGAGAAGGCGACGCTCCGCAACCTGATTTACTCGGCCAATAGGATCGTCACAACGGCGTACGAGGCCGAGCAGGACGCCGAAACGGTGCTGGATCGGGCGGAGCAAGAGATCTTCTCGATCGCCGAGGACCGTGTCCATGCCGGCTTTGTCCCGCTGAGCGCCCTCGTTCAGGACAGCTTCACCACCATCGAGCAGTTGCAGGCCCATAAAAGCCTGGTCACCGGCGTGCCAACGGGTTTTGCCGATATCGACAACCTGACGGCGGGTCTCCAGCCGGCCGATTTGGTGATCGTGGCCGCGCGCCCGTCGATGGGCAAGACGGCCTTCGTCCTCAACGTCGCGCAGCACATCGGCACGAAGACCGACAAGACGGTGGGCTTCTTCAGTCTCGAGATGGCGAAAGAGCAGCTCTTCATGCGCATGCTGACCACCGAGGCGCAGGTCGACTCCCACCGGTTTCGGACCGGTCTCCTCAGCGAGGCCGACTACGGCCACCTGTCGACCGCCATGGGGCAACTGTCGGAATCGCGGATCTTCATCGACGATACGGCTGGCATCGGCGTGCTCGAGATGCGCGCGAAATCGCGTCGCCTCAAGGCCGAGCACGGGCTCGATCTGCTCGTCGTCGACTACATCCAGTTGATGGCGGGCCGGGGGCGTTTTGAGAACCGGACGCAGGAGATCGCGTCGATCTCTCGGGCGCTCAAGGGCCTCGCCAAGGAGCTCAATGTCCCGGTCGTGGCGCTCTCACAGCTGAGTCGGGCGCCGGAGTCGCGCGCGGATCGTCGACCCCAGCTGTCCGACCTGCGTGAGTCGGGCGCGCTCGAGCAGGACGCGGACGTGGTCATGTTCATTTTCCGCGAGGAGATGTACGAGGAGACCCCCGAAAACGAGAATCTCGCCGAGATCATCATCGGCAAGCAACGCAACGGCCCAACCGGCACCGTCAAGCTGGCGTTCATCAAGCAGCAAACGCGCTTTCAGAGCCTGACGCGCGACTATAGTTAGATGGGGCTAGAGCCCCAAGCCCCCGCGACCGCTGCAGCGGGGACCCCGAGAGCCCCGCGCCGCGGTCGCGAGGCGCGCCGTGCGCGCCTTGGCCGTTAGAGGGTGGGACCTGCTCAGGCCACCAAGTGATCCGGCCGACTCACGCGTTCGTCGACCTCGACCGTCTCGTCTCCAACTACCGGGTCATTCAGCGGCACCTCGCCCTCGGCACCGCGGCGGCTCCGCCGCGCGTCATCGCCGTCATCAAGGCGAACGCGTATGGCCATGGCGCTGTGGAGGTCGCCCGGGCGCTCGAGTCGGCGGCCGGCGCCAGCGAGCGTTTGATGCTGGCGTGCGCCGATATCGAGGAAGGCGTGCAGCTCCGCGAGGCCGGAGTGCGGGCCCCGGTGCTCGTCTTCGGGGCGCTCAGCGTCAGCGAGCTCGATGGGGTCTTCGCCCACGACCTCACGCCGACGGTGTCGTCACCCGGCGCCGCGCGCCGTCTCGCGGCTGCCGCCACCGCACGCGACTGTCGGCTCCGCGTGCACGTCAAGGTCGATACCGGGATGAACCGCTTCGGCTTTCGCCACGACAATATCGGCGAGACGCTGCCCGATCTCGTGCGCGGCGGCCCGTTGGAGATCGACGCCGTATACACGCACTTCGCCACCGCGGAGCGCGCGACCCATCCGTTGTTCGGTCAGCAGCGTGCGCGCTTCGAGGCGGCGCTCGCCACACTCCATGAGCTGGGCCTGCGCGGTGCCTGGTGTCATGCAGCCAACAGCGCCGCCCTGCTGCGCGACCCGCGGACGTGGTACGACGCGGTTCGGCCCGGATTGCTGCTCTACGGTGTCACCCCGCCGTCACTCGAGACCTCGGTCGCCGTGACGCCCGTTCTCTCGCTGCGGAGCCGGATCGTGGCGGTCAAAGGGATGCGCGCCGGTGAGACCGCCGGATACGAGGCCCAGTACGCTGCTTCACGGCCAACCCGCGTGGCGCTCGTCCCGGCAGGGTATGCCGACGGTCTGGACCTCCGGCTGGCCGGGACGGCCTACGTGCTCGTTCGCGGCCGACGCGCCCCGATCGTGGCGGTGTCGATGGACTCGGCGACCATCGACGTGAGCGACGTTGCCGCCGATCCGGGCGACTCCGTCGTGTTGATCGGTGACCAGGGTGACGACCAGATTGGCGCCTGCGAGCTGGCCAGCGCGATCGGCACCGTGCCCCACGAGATCCTGTGTCGGACCGGTGCCCGGATCGCCCGAGTCTATGATGCCGGCCTCGCCTAGTGTTCTGTCACCGCCCTGGCCATGGCCAAATCCAAACCGAGCGGCTCCACATCGACTAGCGCGCACACGATCTTCGTCTGCCAGACCTGCGGTGCGCAGGCGAGCAAGTGGCTCGGGCGCTGTTCCGACTGCGGCGCGTGGAACACGATGGTCGAGGAGCAGGCCCGCCCGGTCTCGGCGGAGGCCGATGTTACGCGCTACGGGCTGGGGCAAGCTCAGGGCCGGTCGACCGCGCGCGCGTATGCCGACGTCGACATGGTGGCGTGCGAGCGCATCCATAGTGGGTTCGACGAGTTCGATCGTGTGCTGGGCGGCGGCATCGTGCCGGGGTCGGTTGTGCTGTTGGGCGGCGAGCCAGGTATCGGCAAGTCGACCCTACTCTTGCAGGTCGCCGCGCACGTTGCCACGTCTGTCGGGCCGGTGCTGTACGCATCGGGCGAGGAGTCGGAGCCCCAGATCAAGGACCGGGGCCAGCGCTTGCGTATCGGACAACCCCCGCTCTATCTGCTAGCCGAGACCTGCCTCGAACGCATCCTCGAGGAAGTGGATCGACTCCACCCCGCGCTCGTCATCGTCGATTCGATTCAGACGATGTACTCGCTTTCGCTCCAATCCGCGCCCGGCAGCATCGGGCAAGTGCGCGAAGCCGCCACGCATCTGCTGTTCACCGCGAAACGACGCGACCTGCCCACGTTCCTGGTGGGGCACGTCACCAAGGATGGGAGCCTCGCCGGGCCGAAGGTGCTCGAGCACGTCGTGGACACGGTGCTCTACTTCGAAGGGGATCGCCACCACGCGCACCGCATCGTGCGGGCGGTCAAGAACCGATTCGGCGCGGTGAGCGAGCTCGGGGTCTTCGAGATGACCGGTGCCGGATTGACGCCTGTCCCCAACCCCTCTCGGTTGTTCCTTGCAGAGCGCGCCGCGAGCGTTCCCGGTTCAGCGGTGGTGTGTTCGGTCGAGGGTTCGCGGCCCATTCTTGTCGAGGTGCAGGCGCTCGTCAGCACGGGCGCATACGGCACCGCCCGCCGGACGGCGAGCGGCCTCGACCACAATCGATTGTCGCTACTGCTTGCAGTCCTGGAGAAGCGAGCGGGGCTCAGCCTTGCGGGCGAGGACGTGTTCGTCAACATCGCCGGTGGGCTGGTGGTCAACGAGCCGGCCGCCGATCTCGGCGTGGTCGCCGCCGTCGCCTCCAGCCTGCGAAACCGGGGGATTCCGGCCGGGACGGCGGTGTTCGGTGAAGTCGGTCTGGGAGGTGAGGTGCGTGGCGCGAGTCGGGCCGGGCTACGCGTCAAGGAGGCCGTGCAGCTCGGGTTTACCCGCTGCGTGCTCCCAGCCGGTGACCGCGCCGGACTCGACCAGGACGTGGCGTGCGAACTCGTGGGCGTTGACACCGTGGAGGCGGCGCTGGAGGCGCTGATCGGGTAGTCGTGGCGATACCTCCCTTCCATTGGTGGCGAACGGTGTTCTGGCTTATTCCGATGATCTCCGTGTACACGATCGCACTGGGTGCGCTCTCGTTGGCGTCCGTCCTCGTCGATCGGCGGGGCCATGTCGCACACTGGTGCGCGCGTGTCTGGTCCTGGTTGATCCTCGCGACGACCGGTGTGCGTGTGCATGCCACCCTCGACGACGGCGTCGTGAGCGACCAGTCGTATGTGTTCGTCTCCAACCACCAGAGCATCTACGACATCCCGATCCTGTTCGCGACGCTGCCCTTCCAGCTCCGAATCATCGCCAAGGCGTCCCTCGCGCGATTCCCCGTGCTGGGGTGGCACCTGCGATACTCGGGACATCTGTTGGTGGACCGGTCGCATGCCGGCTCCGCCACGTTGAAGCGCGTGGCCGTTCTGATGCGGCGCAGCGCGTCCCTCCTCGTGTTTCCCGAGGGGACCCGCAGCGGTGATGATCGTGTCCAGCGATTCAAGCGCGGGCTGTTCCTCTTGGCCATCGAAGCCGGTCTGCCGGTCGTTCCCGTTGCCGTCATCGGGAGCCGGCACGTCATGCCGAAGGGACGCTTGATGACGTGCCCAGGCGACGTCGCGCTCGTGGTGCGCGCGCCCCTGGTTACCGCGGGCCTCGCGCGTGGTGACGCGCGCGCGCTCGCAGATCGGACCCACGCCGTGATCTCGGAAACGGTCGCGGACGCGGAGCGGCGGATACAGGTGGGTCCGTGCGGGTAGCGGCGATCATCGCCGCCGGTGGTCGGGGCGTGCGGATGGGCGGCGCCGTGCCGAAGCAGTTCCTTCGGCTCGGGGCGCGAACGATGCTCCACGCTGCGGTGCGCCCTTTCGACGAGAGCGCCCGGGTAGGAGAGATCGTCGTCGCCCTGCCACCCGATCTTGCGAATACCCCGCCCGCCCCGCGTCTGTCCACGGTGACGCCGCTCGAGGTCGTCGCCGGTGGGGCGCGGCGGCAGGACTCCGTGGCCGCGGGTCTCCAGCGCGTGTCGGCGGGCACTGACATCGTCGTCGTGCACGACGCTGCCCGCCCGTTCTGTACGGTGGAGCTCATCGCGCGGACGATCGATGCAGCCGCCGCGGCGGGCGCTGCGGTCCCGGCGCTCCAGGTGACCGACACGGTCAAGGAAGGGCACGCGGAGCCCGGGGGAACCTTCGTCCGTCGCACACTCCCGCGGTCCCGGGTCTACCTTGCGCAGACCCCGCAGGCGTTCCGGTTCGACGTGCTGGCCGATGCGGTCGCGCACGCGGCGGGCGACGTCGACGCCACCGACGAGGCCATGCTCGTCGAGCGCGCCGGTCACCCGGTGCGGCTGATCGACGGCGACCCCGGTAACGTCAAGGTGACCACACCGGCCGAGTTCGCGGCCGCGGAGGTGCGGGCGACCGGACGGGTCTCGACACCCAGTTCTCCGCGGATCGGCTTCGGCTACGATTCACACCGCCTGGTCGAGGGGCGAGCGCTGGTGCTGGGCGGCGTGACGATTGCCCACGACCGCGGTCTCGCGGGGCATTCCGATGCGGATGCCGTCTGCCATGCGATCACCGATGCCATCCTCGGCGCCGCGGGTGAACGCGACATCGGCCAGCAGTTTCCGAACACCGATGCTCGCTGGGAGGGCGCTTCGAGCCTCGATCTGCTCCAGCGTGCAGTTGCGCTCGTTGGCGAGGGTGGCCTCGCCGTCGGCAACGTCGACGTCGTCGTCATCGCGGAGCAGCCGAAGCTGACGCCGCACGCGCCCGCGATGCAGGAGCGTCTGGCGGCCGTGCTTGGAGTCCCGTCGGGTCGCGTCAGCGTCAAGTCGAAGACGGCCGAGGGGCTCGACGCGATCGGTCAAGGCGCGGCGATTGCCGTGCACGCGGTCGCCCTCCTTGTCGAGGTCGAGACCGATCCGTGAGGATCTTCGGGATCAATCCGGTCCTCGAGGCCCTGCGCGAGGGGTGTGTGACCGAGATACACCTCGGTACCGGCCGCACGCGGGGGACGACCGAGTTGTGCTCGCTGGCCGCGCGTTGCGACGTGGCGGTGCATCGGGTATCGGCGGGAGAACTCGACCGATTGTCTGGTCGTGGCGTTCACCAGGGCGTGGTCGCGACGATACGGCGTCCCGTCGTGCACACCGTGGCCGATCTCGTGCGGGGGGAAACCGCGCCGTTGCTCGTCGTGCTGGACGGCATCGAGGACCCGCGCAACCTTGGCGCGATTGCGCGCACCGCGGACGCGGCTGGCGCCACCGGGATCGTCCTGCAAACGCGGCGAGCGGCCACCGCAACGGGCGCCGCGGTGAAGGCCTCGGCAGGGGCGCTTACCCACGTGCGGTTGGCCCCCGTGGTCAACATCAGCCGCGCGCTCGTCGAGATCGCGGCCGCCGGTGTATGGACGGTGGGCCTCGATGCGAGCGAGGACCGGTCCCTGTATGACCTCGATCTGAAGGTGCCACTGGCGCTTGTTGTTGGGTCGGAGGGGCGAGGGTTGCGGCGGCTGGTACGCGACCGGTGTGACTGGCTGGCGTCGCTCCCGATGCAGGGCCGGGTGTCCAGCCTCAATGTGTCGGTTGCCGCCGGGATCGCACTATTCGAGGCGGTTCGTCAGCGGGCCGCCGGATCCCCGAGAACCACCAACACAAAGGCCCAGCGACCATGAAATAGGGTCCAAAAACGCGGGGTTTGTAGGTTGGCATGCCCCATGCTAAGATAATCAATTCGTCCGGCTGGCGTAGCTCAGTCCGGTAGAGCAGCTGATTTGTAATCAGCGGGTCGGGGGTTCGAATCCCTTCGCCAGCTCCACAAGCTACGAAGGCGAAGTGTCCGTGCCGACGAACGCAGGGGGGCACGTCGGGAGCGGGTGTGGGTTCGGGGTTTCACGGCGGGCGCCAGCGACACTGCAGGACGCGCTGTTCCAACCCAGGCAGGAGATTACACGGCAGAGGTCGGCCTGTGTGCCGCTGACGGTGTACGGAGTCGATGCGCCGCTTGACGTCGGCGAGGTTGCGGAGCGGTCAAACGCAACAGACTGTAAATCTGTCGCCCATGCGGCTTCGGAGGTTCGAATCCTCCCCTCGCCACCAGCCTTTGCTCGCCCCCGGTGGGACGCGAGGCACGGCTGGCACGCCAGGATGAGTCGGGGCTACAGCTGGCAGGCCGGCTGGAAAGGGTCGACGCGGGCTTGCCACCGAAGCGCCGAGGGGCGCAACGGGTAAGGCGCGAAGGCGGGAGTAACTCAGTGGTAGAGTCACAGCCTTCCAAGCTGTTGGTCGCGGGTTCGATCCCCGTCTCCCGCTCCAGCTTTCGCTCGGGCTTGGCCCGTCGGGATCGGACCGCTAGCCGATGTAGCTCAGTGGTAGAGCGCGTCCTTGGTAAGGACGAGGTCACCGGTTCAAGCCCGGTCATCGGCTCCAGCCTTCGCTCGCGGCACAGGGCGGTCGGAGGCGGAGGCTAGATAGCGAGGCTCGGCGAACCACGTCGTTTCCAGAGCGAGTACACACATGGCGAAGGAGAAATTCGATCGGTCGAAGCCGCACGTGAACATCGGAACGATCGGGCACATCGATCACGGGAAGACGACGTTGACGGCGGCGATCACGCAAGTGATGGCGAAGCACGACGCGACGAACACGGTGCGGACGTTCGACTCGATTGACAATGCGCCGGAGGAACGGGAGCGGGGGATCACGATCGCGACGGCGCATGTGGAGTACACGACGGCGAACCGGCACTACGCGCATGTGGATTGCCCGGGACATGCGGACTACATCAAGAACATGATCACGGGCGCGGCGCAGATGGACGGGGCGATCCTGGTGGTGGCGGCGACGGACGGGCCGATGCCGCAGACGCGGGAGCACATCTTGTTGGCGCGGCAGGTGGGGGTGCCGTGGCTAGTGGTGTTTCTGAACAAGGTGGACGCGGTGGACGACCCGGAGTTGCTGGAGCTGGTGGAGCTGGAAGTGCGGGAGCTGCTGAGCTCGTATGAGTTCCCGGGGGACGACATCCCGGTGGTGCAGGGGTCGGCGCTGAAGGCGTTGGAAGGCGACGAGGCGGGGGAGCAGTCGGTCGACGCGCTGATGGCAGCGGTGGACGCGTATGTGCCGCTGCCGGAGCGGGATGTCGACAAGCCGTTTCTGATGCCGATCGAGGACGTGTTCTCGATCTCGGGGCGGGGGACGGTGGTGACGGGCCGGGTGGATCGGGGCAAGGTGTTGGTCGGGGAAGACATCGAGATTGTGGGGTATGCGGAGACGCAGAAGAAGGTGGTGACCGGGGTGGAGATGTTCCGGAAGCTGCTGGACGAGGGTGTGGCGGGGGACAACATCGGGGTGCTGCTGCGGGGACTGGAAAAGACCGACGTGGAGCGGGGGCAAGTGCTGGCGAAGCCGGGGTCGATCACGCCGCACACGAAGTTCAAGGGCGAAGTGTATGTGCTGACGAAGGACGAGGGCGGGCGGCACACGCCGTTCTTCGGGGGCTATCGGCCGCAGTTTTATCTCCGGACGACGGACGTGACGGGGGTGGCGCAGCTGCCGGACGGGGTGGAGATGGTGATGCCGGGCGACAGCGTGAGCATCAGCGTGGAGCTGATCACGCCGGTGGCGCTGGAGAAGGGGCTGCGCTTCGCGATTCGCGAGGGCGGCAAGACGGTCGGCTCGGGGACGATTACGGAGATCGTCGAGTAGGCGTCGGCCTGTGCCTTAAGCCTTAAGCCTGGAGTTTTGGAGTCCCATGCGCGACATCGTCATCCTCGCCTGCACCGAATGCAAGCGGCGGAACTACAACACGACCAAGAACAAGCGCAAGACCACCGACCGGTTGGCGTTCAAGAAGTATTGTCGTTGGTGCCGCCGCCACACGTCGCATCGGGAAACGAAATAGCAGGCGGAGTTCATAGGCCAGTAGCTCAATTGGTAGAGCACCGGTCTCCAAAACCGGGGGCTGGGGGTTCGAGCCCCTCCTGGCCTGCCAGTGCTCGCGATGCCCACGGCGAACGCCCGGTGTCGCGCAATGTGCGAACGAGGACCGCAACGTGAAGTCAGCCATGCTCGAGCGTGAAACGCCCGGGGCGATGCGCGGTGTCCTCGGTTGGTGGGGGCGCTCCCGCACCTTTCTCGCGCAGGTGCGTAACGAGCTCGAGCGCGTCACGTGGCCGACGTGGAAGGAAGTCCAGGCCACCACGCTGGTCGTGATCCTGACGTCCATCATGTTCGGCGTCTATCTGTGGGGCATCGACCTGGTGCTTGGTCGGCTTTCAACCGTGGTGTTTCGGACCTTTGGGGCCTCATGACCGACGTCAGCACAAAGCAGTGGTACATCGTGCACACGTATTCGGGGTTCGAGAAGAAGGTTGCCGATTCGCTGCGGCAGCGCGTGCAGGCCTACGCCCTCCAGCACGAGATTGGCGAGGTGCTGATTCCGACCGAGGACGTGGTCGAGATGCGCGCCGGCAAGAAAGTGGTCAGCTCGAAGCGGTTCTTTCCTGGCTACATCTTGGTCGAGATGAACATGTCTGACAACGGATGGCATGTGGTCAAGAACACACCGAAGGTGACCGGGTTCGTCGGCGCCGGGTCGAAACCGACACCGCTTACGCGTGAAGAGGTCGACCAGATCCTGCACCAGGTCACGGTGGCGGCCGAAAAGCCGAAGCCGAAGTACTCCTTCGAACGGGGTGACCAGGTGCGGATCAACGAAGGGCCATTCACAAGTTTCAACGGGGTGGTTGACGACGTGAACATCGACCGGAACACACTGAAAGTCATGGTGACAATCTTCGGGAGAGCCACTCCCGTGGAGCTGGATTTCCTGCAAGTGGAAAAGAACTAGGGGCGAGGCTACCTCGAGCGGACATGTCGAAAAAGGTCATCGGTCAGATCAAGCTTCAGATCGCTGCCGGCAAGGCGACGCCGGCGCCACCGGTGGGGACCGCGCTGGGACCGCACGGCGTCAACATTATGGATTTCTGCAAGGCGTTCAACGCCAAGACGGCCGCGCAGGAAGGGCTGATCATTCCCGCGGTCGTCACGGTGTACGCGGACCGGTCATATAGCTTCATCACCAAGACACCGCCGGCAGCCGTCCTGCTCAAGCGAGCGGCCAATATCGCGAAGGGCTCTGGCGAGCCCAATCGAAACAAAGTGGGCACCGTGACACGGCAGCAGGTCGAGGAGATCGCGAAGACAAAGATGCCCGACCTCAACGCGAATTCGCTCGATATGGCGGTCAACATCGTGGCCGGCACCGCGCGGTCGATGGGGCTCGAGGTCGAGGGGTAGCCGATGTCGCAACACGCCAAGAACTTTGAGACGGCGCGCGCGAAGATCGAGGACAAGCTCTACGCGCTCGAGGAGGCAATCCCGCTCCTCCAGAGCATCAAATACGCCAAGTTCGACGAGACGGTGGAGGTGGCGATGCGGCTGGGCGTCAATCCCAAGCACGCCGACCAGATGGTGCGCGGGACGGTCGTGCTCCCGCACGGCCTTGGCCGTGACAAGCGAGTGCTGGTCATCGCGAACGCAGACAAACAGAAGGAAGCGGATAGCGTCGGCGCTGACACGGTGGGTGGCGACGAGCTGGTCGAGAAGATCCAGGGTGGCTGGATGGACTTCGACGCCGTCGTCGCCACGCCCGACATGATGCGGTCGGTCGGCAAGCTCGGCCGGATCCTCGGACCACGCGGGCTGATGCCGAATCCCAAGACCGGGACCGTCACGGTCGACGTCGCGAAGGCGGTCAACGAGATTAAGGCAGGAAAAGTCGAATATCGCGTGGACAAGGCCGGCGTGGTACACGCGCCGATCGGCAAGACGTCGTTCGCCACTGACAAACTTGTCGAGAACGCGCAGGCACTGGCGACCAGCGTCATCAAGGCCAAGCCGGTCGCAGCCAAAGGCAAGTATCTGAGGAGTGTCGCGGTGTCGTCGACGATGGGGCCGGGGATCAGGGTCGACGGCGCGACCGTCGAAGCGGCATCGAAGGGATGAGGATCGAGGTTGCGGGCCGGGGCTTCGAGATGTGCGTCGGGACGGCGCGGTGAAGGCAAAGACGAATGGCAATCACTAGAGCCCAGAAGGAGTCGCGAGTCGCCGACCTCCAGGCAGCGCTCGGCGGTGCCGAGAGCGTCATTCTTGTCGATTTCAAGGGGCTGGACGTTCCGCAAGCGACCGAGCTCCGCCGCCGTGTGCGGTCGGTGCAGGGGAGCTATCGCGTCGTCAAGAACGCTCTGGCGCGTCGGGCGCTTGACGGCACGGCGTTCGAGGGCCTGCGGGAGCACTTCGACGGTACGACGGCCGTCGCCTACGGCGGCGACGATCCGGTGTCTCTGGCGAAGACGCTCGTGGACTTCTCAAAGACGGCCCCCGCGCTGCGGGTCAAAGCCGCCCACGTCCAAGGTAAGACCATCGAGGCGTCCGCGGTCGCCGAGTTGGCGACGCTCCCGTCCAAGCCCGAGCTCCAGGCACGGTTGCTCGGCGTGTTGCAGGCGCCCATGACCCAGTTCGTGCGGGTGCTGACGGCGGTACCACGAGACCTGATGAGCGTGCTGAGTCAGGTGGAGAAGAAAAAGTCGGAGGAGAGCTGAACATGGCTGACGTAACGCAAGATCAGGTGGTGGATTACATCAAGGGCATCTCCGTTCTGGAGCTGTCCGAGCTCGTCAAGAAGCTCGAGGAGGAACTGGGTGTCTCGGCCGCCGCAGCGATGCCAATGGCGGTCGCGGCCGCGCCCGGCGCAGCGGCCGCCGCGGCGGAGGAGCAGACCGAGTTCACGATCAACTTGATCGAGATCGGCGCGAAGAAGATCAACGTGATCAAGGTCGTTCGCGAGGTCACGAGCCTGGGGCTGAAAGAGGCCAAGGACCTCGTCGAGAGTGCGCCGAAAGCGGTCAAAGAGGGCATTCCGAAGGACGAGGCCGAGGCGGTGCAGAAGAAGTTCGAAGACGTTGGCGCGAAAGTCGAGATCAAGTGACGCCGGGCCAGCGTCGGCTGGCCTGCGCGACGCGTCACTACGATCGCGGCACGCACCCCCGCTTGCTCACGTCCCGGCCGCATCGCCTTCGGGCGGGCTCGGGATCGGGGAGCAGCGTTCGGAACTCGTCGTCGTTGGACCCGTTACCTGACTGACCGAGACGTAGAGGATTCCAACCGTGCATACCCTGCCGACGAACGTCTACAGAGAGCGCATTGATTTTTCGAAGATCCTGACCACCGTTCCGATTCCGAACCTGATCGAGATCCAGAAGAAGTCCTACGAGCGCTTTCTCCAGATGAACCGGATGGCGGCCGAGCGCGAGGATTCGGGCTTGCAGTCCGTGTTCAAGTCGGTCTTTCCCATCAGCGACTTTCGCGAGAACTCGTCGCTCGAGTTCATCGAGTACGCGATCGGGAACTGGGAATGTCCGTGCGGTCGGTTGACCGGCCTGCAGCACCTTCGCCAACCGTGCGAGGGGTGCGGGACCATTCTCGAGGCCGACCCGCTCGGCGAACACGAGGTCATGTGCCGTTCGTGCGGGCGCGCGAACAACGCGCGCGGCGTGGTCTGCGACGTCTGCGACAACACGGTCAGTCTGAAACTGAAATACGACGTGGAAGAGTGCCAGGAGCGCGGTATGACCTACGCCGTGCCACTCAAGGTCACGATCCGCCTCGTGGTCTGGAACAAGGACCCCGAAACCGGCGTCAAGACGATTCGCGACATCAAGGAGCAGGAGGTCTACTTCGGCGACATCCCGCTGATGACGAACAACGGGACATTCATCATCAACGGCACCGAGCGCGTCATCGTCTCACAGCTGCACCGCTCCCCTGGCGCGTTCTTTCACTCGGAGGACAAGGCCTCGTTCGTCGCCCAAATCATTCCCTATCGCGGGTCCTGGGTGGAGTTCGAGTACGACGCCAAGAATCTCGTCTACGTGCGCATCGACCGAAAACGGAAGTTCCTGGCTACCGTGTTCCTGCGCGCGCTCGGGCTACGCACGGCGGACGAGATCATCCGCTCGTTCTATTCCGTGGAGCGGATCGCGACGAACGGCAAAACACTCGCGTGGGCGGTGAGTGACACGCTGGCAGGCCGTCGCGCGGCGAAGGATTTCGAGGTGCCTGGTGCGGACGTGACGATCCATGCCGGGAAGAAGGTGACGCGGGCGGCGATTGAGGCGCTGAGGGCCGCCGGTGTGGCGTCGGTCGAAATCTCCGATGCGGAGCTCGAAGGCGCGTTCGCGGCGGCGGATGTCGTCGACCCTGCGACCGGTGAGGTCGTGCTGGAGGCCAACGAGGAGGTCACGCCCCGGATTATCTCGATGGCGCAAGAGAAGCAGATCCCGGAGATCGCAGTCTTCTTCCCGGAGCCTGACGAGGTGGGCGTGGTGCTGTCGACGACGCTTCGGAAGGACGCCATCCGAACCCATGAGGAGGCGCTGATCGAGATCTACCGGCGCCTGCGCCCTGGCGACCCCCCGACGCTTGACAGCTCGCGGTCGCTGTTCGAGAACATGTTTTTCAACCCGCAGAAGTACGACTTCTCTCGTGTTGGCCGTCTCAAGCTCAACACCAAGCTGGGGCTGGACACCCCACTCGACGAGAAGGTGCTGCACCCGCAGGACTTCTATGAGGTCATCAAGTACCTGCTGACGCTGCGGCGTAATCCAACCAATGTCGATGACATCGACCATCTTGGCAATCGGCGTGTGCGGTCGGTCGGTGAGCTGCTCGAGAACCAGTTCCGCATCGGCCTCGTACGGATGGAGCGGGCCATCAAGGAGAAGATGTCCGTCTACCAGGAAATGGCCACGGCCATGCCCCATGACCTGATCAACGCGAAACCGGTCATGGCGGCCATTCGGGAGTTTTTCGGCTCGTCACAGCTATCGCAGTTCATGGACCAGACGAACCCGCTGTCGGAGATCACACACAAGCGCCGCCTATCGGCACTCGGCCCAGGCGGGTTGTCACGGGAGCGGGCCGGCTTCGAAGTGCGCGACGTTCACCCGACCCACTACGGCCGAATTTGCCCCATCGAAACGCCGGAAGGACCCAATATCGGTCTCATTTCCTCCTTGTCGTGTTACGCGCGCATCAACGAGTTTGGGTTCATCGAATCGCCGTATCGCAAGGTGAAGGACGGCCGCGCCGTGGAGTACGTGGAGATCACCAACGCCGGTGGCACGAAGTACCGCGTCGGCGACATCGTGCAAGCCAATGACGCGAGCGCTGAGAACGCCAGCGCCAAGACCCGAAAAAAGCGGGGGGCCGACTACGTACCGCACTCGTTCTATCTTTCCGCCTGGCAGGAAGACCAGCATCTGATTGCGCAGGCCAACGCGCGATTGGACGACCAGGGCAATCTCGTCGACGACCGCGTCACATGCCGGCAGGCCGGCAACTTCCTCCTCGCGCCGCGCGACAAGATCGAATTCATCGACGTGTCACCGAAGCAGCTGGTGTCGGTGGCGGCGTCCTTGATTCCGTTCCTCGAGAACGACGACGCCAACCGCGCGTTGATGGGGTCGAACATGCAGCGTCAGGCCGTGCCGCTGCTGCGCGCGCGTGCGCCGTTCGTCGGTACCGGGATGGAGTACATCACGGCTCGCGACTCGGGCGCCGTCGTTACGACCCGGCGCGCCGGGGCGGTCGACTTCGTCGACTCGCAGCGCATCGTGGTGCGTGTCGAAGGCGAGACAGCCGCCGCATCGCGTGAGATGGGGGCGGACATCTACAACCTGACGAAGTTCCGCCGGTCCAACCAGAACACGTGCATCAATCAGAAGCCCATCGTGCGCGTGGGGCAGAAGGTGGCCAAGGGTCAGGTGCTTGCGGACGGGCCGTGCACCGAGCTTGGGGAGCTGGCGCTCGGTTGCAACGTCCTGGTCGCCTTCATGCCATGGCGGGGCTACAACTTCGAGGACGCCATTCTCGTCTCCGAGCGCATGGTCAAGGACGACTACTACACATCGATCCACATCGAGGAGTTCGAGGTCGAGTCGCGCGACACCAAGCTCGGGCCGGAGGAGATCACACGAGACATCCCGAACGTCTCCGAAGGCTTTCTCAAGGACCTCGACGAGAGCGGCATCATCCGGATCGGCGCATACGTCAAGCCGGCCGACATCCTCGTCGGTAAGGTGACGCCCAAGGGCGAGACCCAGCTGACCCCGGAAGAAAAACTCCTGCGCGCCATCTTCGGCGAAAAGGCGGGGGACGTCCGTGACGCGTCGCTGTTGTGCCCGCCGGGGATCGAGGGCATCGTCGTCGGCGTGAAGATCTTCTCGCGGAAGGGCATCGAGAAGGACGACCGGGCGAAGGCCATCGAAACCGAAGAGCTCGAGATCATGGAGAAGAACCTGCAGGACGAGATTCGCATCCTGCACGACGAGGTCAAGAAACGGATCCTCCTGGTGCTCGTCGGCCAGACACTGGCCGCCGATCTGTTCGACGAGTTTGGCGCGAACCGTCTACTTGCGAAGGGCACCGTGGTCACCGACGACGTCGCCCGCGACATGCCGTACGCTGACCTCGCCCGGATCCGCATCGCGACCGACGACGCGCGGATCGACAGCGACTTGCGGGGCCTCGAGGAGCGGACGGAACGTCAGGTGGAAGTGATCCGGCAGCTGTTCGAGGAAAAGAAGGAGAAGATCCGGCGCGGCGACGAGCTGCCGCCGGGCGTCATCAAGCTGGTCAAAGTGTACGTCGCGATGAAACGCAAGTTGTCGGTGGGGGACAAGATGGCCGGCCGCCACGGCAACAAGGGGGTGATCGCGCGCATCCTGCCCGAGGAAGACATGCCGCATCTCCCCGACGGGACACCGGTCGAGATCGTGCTGAATCCGCTCGGCGTGCCGTCGCGGATGAACGTCGGACAGATTCTGGAGACACATCTGGGCTGGGCGGCGCACGCGCTGGGGCTGTACTTCGCGTCGCCGGTGTTCGACGGGGCGCGCGAGCCGGAGATCAAGAATTGGCTCGCGCAGGCTGGGTTGCCCAAGGGCGGCAAGTCGACGCTGTTTGACGGCATGACGGGTGAGCCGTTCGAGCAGGACGTGACGGTTGGCTACATCTACATGCTGAAGCTGTCACATCTGGTCGATGACAAGATCCACGCGCGATCGATCGGCCCGTACTCGCTGATCACACAGCAGCCGCTCGGCGGCAAGGCCCAGTTCGGCGGCCAGCGATTCGGCGAGATGGAGGTGTGGGCGCTCGAGGCCTACGGTGCGGCGCACATCCTTCAGGAGCTACTGACTGCGAAATCGGACGATGTCACGGGCCGGGCCAAGATCTATGAGGCCATCGTCAAAGGTGACGCGTCTTTCGCACCCGGCCTGCCGGAATCGTTCAACGTGTTGATTCGCGAGCTCCAGGCGCTGTGCCTGGACGTGGATCTGATCAAGACGAAAAAGCCGCCCATCGAGCTCCTGGAGCTCGATGGAGACGACGAGGCGGCGACCGACGAAGACGCGGAGCCCGCGGCGTCGGACGTCGCGGCCGCCAATGTCGAGACCGACGCGTAACGTGCTGTAGCAGTAGGAGAACAGTCGTGGTCCGTGGCGCACCACGGACTCCGAGGAGAGGACTCCATGCGACCAAGCTTTGCCGATCGTGGCCAATTGACAGTGGATTTCGACGCTATCCGGATCAGTCTCGCGTCGCCTGAAAAGATTATGTCGTGGTCGCACGGCGAGGTGACAAAGCCGGAGACGATCAACTACCGCACGTTCAAGCCCGAGCGTGACGGGTTGTTCTGCGCCAAAATCTTCGGTCCAGTCACCGACTGGGAATGCTTGTGCGGCAAGTACAAGCGGATGAAGCACCGTGGCGTCATTTGCGACAAGTGCGGCGTCGAGGTCACGCAAGCGAAGGTGCGCCGCGAGCGGTTGGGGCACATCACGCTGGCGACGCCGGTCAGCCACGTCTGGTTCTTCAAGGGGCTGCCGAGCCGTATCGGCCACCTGCTCGACATCTCACTGCGCGACCTCGAACGCATCCTGTATTTCGAAGCCTACGTCGTGATCGAGCCCGGCGAGGGCGAGCTGAAGCCGAATCAGCTGATGACCGAGGAGCAGTTCCGGAAGGCGCGTGAGGAATACGGCCCCAAGTTCCGCGCGCAGATGGGCGCCGAAGCCATCAAGGAGCTCCTCAAGCGGGTCGAAGTGGAAACGCTCGCGGACGAGCTGCGCGTCAAGATGCGGAGCGAGACGTCGGTTCAGAAGAAGCTGAAGTTCGCCAAGCGGCTGCGGGTGGTGGATTCGTTCCGGAAGTCCACCAACAAGCCAGAATGGATGATCCTCGACGTCGTTCCGGTGATCCCCCCGGAGTTGCGACCGCTGGTGCCCCTCGACGGGGGGCGCTTCGCGACGTCCGACCTGAACGACCTGTATCGGCGTGTCATTAACCGCAACAACCGGCTGAAGAAGCTGATCGAGCTCAAGGCGCCCGACGTCATCATTCGCAACGAAAAGCGCATGCTGCAAGAGGCGGTCGACGCCTTGTTCGACAATGGACGGCGTGGGCGCGTGCTGCGAGGGGCCAACAACCGGCCGCTCAAGTCGCTCTCGGACACGCTCAAGGGCAAGCAGGGCCGCTTTCGGCAGAACCTGCTCGGCAAGCGCGTCGACTACTCGGGTCGGTCGGTCATCGTCGTCGGACCCGAGCTCAAGCTCCACCAGTGCGGGCTGCCGAAAAAGATGGCGCTCGAGCTCTTCAAACCGTTCATCTACAACAAGCTCGAGGACCGGGGGATGGTCGCGACCATCAAGCAGGCCAAGGAGATGGTCGAGCAATACGAGCCCGAGGTGTGGGACATTCTGGAGGAGGTCATCCGGGAGCACCCGGTCCTGCTCAACCGCGCCCCCACGTTGCATCGACTGGGCATTCAGGCGTTCGAGCCCGTGCTCGTGGAAGGCAAGGCCATACGGATCCACCCGCTCGTGTGCACGGCGTTCAATGCCGACTTCGACGGCGACCAGATGGCGGTGCACGTACCGCTGTCGCCAGAGGCGCAAATCGAGGCATCGGTATTGATGATGTCGTCGAACAACATCATGTCGCCGTCCAACGGCGCGCCGATCGCGGTGCCGTCGCAAGACATCGTGCTCGGGTGCTACTACCTGACGAAGGCGAAGCCGGGCGCCAAGGGAGAGGGCCGCGTCTTTGGGACGCCAGAGGATGTGATGCTCGCCATGGAGGGGGGCCATGTCGAGACCCTGACGCCCATCCGACTGCGTCTGAGTGGGGAATTCATGGACCTCACGGTCGGGCGTGACGATCAGGACGTGTTGCATGCGGCGGTCGAGACCGTCGAGCGTCGGATCGTCAACACGACGGTCGGCCGTGTGGTGTTCAACTCGACGCTCCCTGACTGCATCCCGTTCGTCAACGGCTTGCTCAAGAAAAAGGGGTTGCAGCAGCTGGTGCAATACAGCTATCTGCGGCACGGTGTCGAGCTGACCGTCGAGATGCTCGACAGACTCAAGTCCCTTGGTTTCCTCTACGCCACCAAGTCCGGCATCTCGATTGGCATCGACGATCTCGTGATCCCACGGCAGAAGGCCGGGCTGGTCGACCGGGCGAACGTTGATGTGGTTCAGGTCGAGCAGCAGTATCTCGAGGGCGCGATCACCAACGGCGAGCGCAAGAACAAGGTCATCGCCATCTGGTCGGACGTTACCGAGAAGATCGCCGACGAGATGTTTCGAGAGATGGAGGCCCTCGACGACGAGGGCCGTTCGTTCAATCCGGTCTTCATCATGGCCGATTCCGGCGCCAGGGGCAGCAAGCAGCAGATCCGCCAGCTCGCCGGTATGCGCGGGCTGATGGCCAAGCCGTCTGGTGAGATTATCGAGACGCCGATCACGTCCAACTTCCGCGAAGGCCTGACGGTGCTGCACTACTTCATCTCGACGCATGGCGCGCGCAAGGGCCTCGCGGACACCGCGCTCAAGACCGCCGACTCTGGGTATCTGACCCGTCGGTTGGTCGATGTGGCGCAGGACGTCATCATCTCCGAGCTGGATTGCGGCACGCTCGACGGTATCGAGGCACGGGCCATCGTCGAGAGCGGTGAGATCATCGAGCCGCTCCGCGATCGGATCATCGGACGCGTGTCGCTCGACGCGGTGACCGACCCGTTCAGCGACGAGGTCATCACCGAGCCCAACTCCGAGATCACCGAAGAGCTCGCATCGGAGATCCAGGAATCGGGCATCGAGCGAGTCAGGATCCGGTCGGTGCTCACCTGCGCGTCACGTCGCGGCGTCTGCGCACGCTGCTACGGGCGCGACCTGGCGCACGGCCGGCTCGTCGAGTTGGGTCTCGCGGTCGGAGTGATCGCCGCGCAGTCGATCGGCGAGCCCGGCACCCAGTTGACGATGCGGACCTTCCACATCGGTGGGACGGCGTCGCGCGTGTCCGAGCAGTCGACCCTCGAGACCAAACACGCCGGCACGGTCAAGTTCCAGGCGCTCCAGGTCGTGGAGAAGAAGGACGGCGCGCTCATCGTGATGAATCGGACCGGGTCGCTGGTCATCCAGGATGCCAAGGGACACGACCGCGAGCGATACGCGGTCGTCTACGGCGCGCACCTGCGTGTGAAGGATGGCCAGGAGGTCGAGCCCGGGCAGGTGCTGGTCGAGTGGGATCCGTATACGTTCTCGATCCTGACCGAACAGGCAGGCACGGTGAAGTTCAAGGACATCATCGAAGGCGTCACGGTTCACGAAGAAACCGATGAAGTCACCGGGCTGATGCGCTTGATCATCGTCGACTCGCCAGACGAGAAGAAGCAACCCACAATCGAGATCAGAAACCGGGCCGGCAAGGTCGTGCGCAAATACCACATGCCGTCGCATGCGCATCTGATGGTTGCGAACGGCGAATCGGTCGGCGCGAGTGACGTCCTGGCGAAGATTCCTCGGGAAACGACCAAAACCAAGGACATCACCGGTGGACTGCCTCGCGTGGTCGAGCTGTTCGAGGCGCGGAAGCCGCGAGAAACGGCCGTCATTAGCGAGATCGATGGCACCGTCAAACATGGCGGCATCGTCAAGGGACTCCGGAAGCTCATCATCGTGCCAGAGGAGGCGGGCGCTGAGCCGCGCGAGTACTCGCTCCCGCGCGGCGTACACGTCAATGTGCAGGAGGGGGATCGCGTGCGCGCCGGAGAGCCTCTGATGGACGGGCCATCCAATCCGCACGACATCCTGAGCGTGCTCGGCGAGAAGGCGCTTCACAGCTACCTGGTGAACGAGATCCAGGAGGTCTATCGACTCCAGGGCGTGGCGATCAACGACAAGCACATCGAGGTCATCGTCAGACAGATGATGCGGTGGGTCAGAATCGAGGAGGTCGGCGATACGGAGTTCCTGGTGGACGAACAGGTCGACAAGTTCCGCTTCCTCGCCGAGAACGAGCGGGTGATCAACAACGCGGGCCGACCGGCAACCGGCAGACCGATGCTGCTCGGCATCACGAAGGCCTCGCTCTCGACCGAGTCGTTCATCTCGGCAGCGTCCTTCCAAGAGACGACGCGGGTGCTGACCGAGGCGTCGATCTCGGGGAAGGTCGACCACTTGCGCGGGCTGAAGGAGAACGTCACGATGGGCCGGCTCATTCCGGCCGGGACGGGCTTCGACTACTACCGCAAGGTGAGCATCGAGCCTGATGAGCCGCCGCCGCCGCCGCCGCTGTCACCGGAGGAGCTCGAGCTTGCGCGCGAGATGGACTATTTCGTGGAGTCGGACGACGGATCCGCGAGCCGGCTCGGGGCCCTGGGCAGGCTCAACCCGGTGGCCCCGCCTGACCGACCGGCGGCAGCCGGATCGGCGGATCCGGGCGGACCGCGCTCGGCGTCGCCCCGGCCCCTCGGATCGCTGGAAAAGGGCGGCGAATAGCTGGCAAATGTTGGTTGCTGTGATTAGCTCCACGTGATAGAGTCGAAAGGTTTTGTCGGAGTTGGGACACCCTATCTAGCTCCGATCTGTCCGGGGGAGCGTACCGGTTGGTGGATCGAACGCCGGTACGCCCCTGTCAAACGGTCCCCGCGCGTCGGTGTCGAACACCGCGGGTCGCCCGCACGACGAGCTTACTGAGTTAGGGGTAACCGGTCACAGGTGCCAAGTCGGCGTCCCGGTGACGCCGGCTTCTAGGCCTTGGCCACTTTTCGCTGCGTGTCCGCCGTGCCGCGTGTTGGCCGGCGAGGCTAGATAGGCCGTTGTGTCTGACGAAACGAGAATCTCGATCGCGTTGTGGAGCAGTAGCAGAGGCCAAGGCGCGCACCGGGCGCGGAGTGAGGCTCTCGGGGTCCCCGCGGAGCGCCTGCGGGGGTGCGGGGCGAAGCCCCTTCTAGATCTAGATAGGGAGTGCACGTGCCGACAATCAGCCAACTAGTGCGCAAGGGCCGCGCGCGAGTGGTCAACAAGACGAAGAGCCCCGCGTTGCAGCAGTGCCCACAGAAACGCGGCGTGTGCGTGCGCGTGTTCACGCAAACGCCCAAGAAGCCGAACTCCGCGCTCCGGAAGGTCGCCAGAGTTCGCTTGACGAACAGCATCGAGGTCACAAGCTATATCCCGGGCGAGGGGCACAATCTGCAGGAGCACTCGCTGGTCCTCATTCGGGGCGGTCGTGTCAAGGACTTGCCGGGTGTTCGCTATCACGTCGTGCGGGGCACGCTCGATACCGTGGGGGTCTCGGGCCGCAAGCAGTCGCGTTCGAAGTACGGCGCGAAGCGTCCAAAGGTCTAGCTGAGACTGGCGCGTAGGGACTAGGGGAAAGAGGATGCCACGGAGACGCGACGTTCCAAAGCGTGAGGTCCCCGCGGACCCCGTCTACAAGAGCACGCTTGTGACCAAGTTCGTACGGATGATCATGAAGAACGGCAAGCGGAGCGTCGCGGAGGGGATCGTCTACGGCAGTCTTGAGATCATCAAGGATCGGACCGGGGATGACCCGCTCAAGATTTTCAAGAAGGCGGTGGACAGCGCGAAGCCGAGTCTCGAAGTCAAATCGCGGCGCGTCGGCGGCTCGAACTATCAGGTCCCCATCGAGGTCAGTCAGAACCGCCGGATGTCGCTTAGCATCCGATGGCTGACCACATATGCGCGCTCGCGCGGCGACGGCAAGACGATGCGGGAGAAGCTGGCGAATGAGTTGATCGACGCGTCGAATCTGCGCGGCGGCTCCGTGAAAAAGAGAGAAGACACGCACCGGATGGCTGAAGCCAATAAGGCCTTTGCGCATTACCGATGGTGACCACAGCCGAGATCACGGTCGATTCGTCCAGGGGCGCGGGAGACGCGAAGTCCCGGACGCGTGTGGCAGGAAAGATGTCAAGGCAGGTTCCGCTCGAACGGACTCGCAACATCGGCATCATGGCCCACATTGATGCCGGGAAGACGACGACGACCGAGCGCATCCTGTATTACACCGGCATCACGTACAAGCTCGGGGAGGTTCATGACGGCACCGCCGTGATGGACTGGATGGCGCAGGAACAGGAGCGAGGGATCACGATCACGTCCGCGGCCACCACCTGCTTCTGGCGCGAGCACCGGATCAACATCATCGACACGCCCGGGCACGTCGATTTCACTGCTGAGGTGGAGCGGTCGTTGCGCGTGCTGGACGGCGCGGTCGCGGTCTTTGACGCGGTTGGTGGCGTCGAGCCGCAATCGGAGACCGTGTGGCGACAGGCCGACAAGTATCGGGTCCCTCGGATTTGCTTCGTCAACAAGATGGACCGGGTCGGCGCCGACTTCGACGGCACGCTGGAGCAGATCCGAGCCAAGCTTCAAGCCAACCCCGTCGCGGTGCAGATGCCGATCGGGTCGGACGACGGGTTCGTGGGGGTCATCGACCTGGTCGCGATGAAGGCCATTCGGTACAAGGACGAGACCCTGGGCGCCGAGTCCGTCACCGAAGACATCCCGAGTGAGTATCGCGAGCAGGCGATGCACCTCAGGGAACAGCTCGTCGAGAAAGTCAGCGAGACCGATGACGACCTGCTGAACAAGTATCTCCACGGCGAGGCGCTGCCCGAAGAGGGGATTCGCGCGGCGCTGCGCCGACGCACGATCGAGTCGGTGCGAAACGAAGAAGCTCCGTTCGTCCCGGTCTTGTGTGGGTCGGCCTTCAAGAACAAGGGTGTGCAACCGTTGATCGATGCGGTCATCAACTATCTCCCGTCGCCGCCGGACATCCCGCCGATGACCGGCATCACGCCCGACACGTCCGAGGACGATCCGAACTACCTCGTCGAACGTGTGGCCGACGATACGGCGCCGTTCGCGGCGCTGGCCTTCAAGGTGATGACCGACCCGTATGTCGGACAATTGACCTTTATTCGGGTCTATTCCGGTGTCATGCAGACGGGCTCGTCGATCGTGGTGTCAGGCCGGGGTCGCACCGAGCGTATCGGGCGTCTCCTCAAGATGCACGCGAACAAGCGTGAAGAGATCAAGAAGGTGTACGCGGGCGATATCGCCGCCGCCGTCGGGCTGAAGAGCGTTGGCACGGGTGACACGATCTGCGATCCGCAGCACCCCGTCGTGCTCGAATCGATGGACTTCCCGAGCCCGGTCATCAGCCTCGCGATCGAGCCGCGGACGAAGGCCGACCAGGAGAAGTTGGGGCAGGGACTGTCGAAGCTGACCATCGAGGACCCGACGTTTCAGGTGCACACCGACGACGAAACGGGGCAGGTCGTCATCTCCGGCATGGGCGAGTTGCACCTTGAGATTCTCGTCGACCGCCTCCAGCGCGAGTTCGGGGTCGTGGCTAGCGTCGGCAGGCCGCAGGTGGCGTACAAGGAGACGTTGACCCGCCCAGCGAACGCCGAGGGGCGCTATGTCAAGCAGACCGGCGGCCGCGGACAGTACGGTCACGTGAAGATTCGAGTGGTGCCGGGTCCGCCTGGGCATGGCTTCGAGTTCGTGAACGATATCGTTCGCGGCGCGATTCCACGCGAGTACATCAAGCCGGTCGAGCAGGGGATCCGCGACGCGATGACGACCGGAGTGCTGGCCGGGTATCCAATCGAGGATGTGAGTGTGTCGCTGTACGACGGGTCGTATCACGATGTCGACTCGTCAGAGGCGGCGTTCAAGGTCGCTGGCTCCATGGCGTTTCGGGATGCTGCGCGCAGGGGTGCCGCGGTGCTGCTGGAGCCGGTCATGCGCGTCGAGGTGGTCGTGCCCGAGGAGTACATGGGCGACGTCATCGGCGACCTGAACGGCCGGCGCGGCAAGGTCAAATCGATGGAGGCGCGTGGCGGCACCCAGATCATCAACTCGCGTGTTCCGTTGGCGGCGATGTTCGGGTATGCCACTGACCTGCGGTCCCGCACGCAAGGACGGGCGACGTTCTCCATGCACTTCGATCGGTATGAGCCAGTGCCTGGAGACGTCAGTGACGAGATCATCGCGCGTATCACTGGGAGATAGGGGATCGAGTCATGGCGAAGGAGAAATTCGATCGGTCGAAGCCGCACGTGAACATCGGAACGATTGGGCACATCGATCACGGGAAGACGACGTTGACGGCGGCGATCACGCAAGTGATGGCGAAGCACGACGCGACGAACACGGTGCGGACGTTCGACTCGATTGACAATGCGCCGGAGGAACGGGAGCGGGGGATCACGATCGCGACGGCGCATGTGGAGTACACGACGGCGAACCGGCACTACGCGCATGTGGATTGCCCGGGACATGCGGACTACATCAAGAACATGATCACGGGCGCGGCGCAGATGGACGGGGCGATCCTGGTGGTGGCGGCGACGGACGGGCCGATGCCGCAGACGCGGGAGCACATCTTGTTGGCGCGGCAGGTGGGGGTGCCGTGGCTGGTGGTGTTTCTGAACAAGGTGGACGCGGTGGACGACCCGGAGTTGCTGGAGCTGGTGGAGCTGGAAGTGCGGGAGCTGCTGAGCTCGTATGAGTTCCCGGGGGACGACATCCCGGTGGTGCAGGGGTCGGCGCTGAAGGCGTTGGAAGGCGACGAGGCGGGGGAGCAGTCGGTCGACGCGCTGATGGCGGCGGTGGACGCGTATGTGCCGCTGCCGGAGCGGGATGTCGACAAGCCGTTTCTGATGCCGATCGAGGACGTGTTCTCGATCTCGGGGCGGGGGACGGTGGTGACGGGCCGGGTGGATCGGGGCAAGGTGTTGGTCGGGGAAGACATCGAGATTGTGGGGTATGCGGAGACGCAGAAGAAGGTGGTGACCGGGGTGGAGATGTTCCGGAAGCTGCTGGACGAGGGTGTGGCGGGGGACAACATCGGGGTGCTGCTGCGGGGACTGGAAAAGACCGACGTGGAGCGGGGGCAGGTGCTGGCGAAGCCGGGGTCGATCACGCCGCACACGAAGTTCAAGGGCGAAGTGTATGTGCTGACGAAGGACGAGGGCGGGCGGCACACGCCGTTCTTCGGGGGCTATCGGCCGCAGTTTTATCTCCGGACGACGGACGTGACGGGGGTGGCGCAGCTGCCGGACGGGGTGGAGATGGTGATGCCGGGCGACAGCGTGAGCATCAGCGTGGAGCTGATCACGCCGGTGGCGCTGGAGAAGGGGCTGCGCTTCGCGATTCGCGAGGGCGGCAAGACGGTCGGCTCGGGGACGATTACGGAGATCGTCGAGTAGCACGCGTCCTCTCACAAGTCAGCGGCTAGGGACGACATGGCAACGTTCAGTGACAAGATTCGGATCCGCTTGAAGGCCTACGACCATCGTGTGCTGGACCAGTCGACCACGGAGATCGTCGAGACCGCACGCCGGAGCGGCGCGAGGCTCGCCGGACCGATCCCACTCCCCACGGAGAAGAACAAGTGGACCGTGCTGCGTTCGCCGCATGTGGACAAGAAATCGCGGGAGCAATTCGAGATCCGCACGCACAAACGGTTGATCGACATTTTCGAGCCGACGCCGCAGACGGTCGATGCACTCATGAAGCTCGACTTGCCGGCCGGCGTCGACGTGGAGATCAAAGCGTTCGGAAAAGAGCATAGCTAGTCGGCGCAGAGGCCCGGAGGCTGGGAACGACGGCGATGGTGACCGGAATTATCGGACGGAAAATCGGGATGACGCAGGTGTTCCGCGCCGACGGCGCGTCGCAGCCGGCGACTGTGCTCACAGCCGGTCCTTGCGTGGTGGTGCAGCGGAAACAGATGGACCGCGATGGATACGAGGCGGTGCAGCTCGGCCTTGTCGAGGACCGGGTCCCGCGCGTGTCCAAGCCGATTGCCGGTGCCTACGCGCGAGCCGCGGTGCCACCCACCCGCGTGCGCCAGGAGATCAGGATCGACGATGCAGGCGAGGCCCCGAAGGCGGGCGAGCAAGTGCTCGTGTCCGTGTTTGCCGCCGGGGATCAGGTCGACGTCTGCGGTGTGAGTCGTGGCCGAGGGTTCCAGGGTGTCATGAAGCGTCACGGCTTCAGTGGCGGCCGCGCGACGCACGGCTCGATGTTCCACCGCGCGCCCGGCTCGATCGGCCAGTCGTCCTATCCGTCGCGGGTCATCAAGGGAATGCGGGCGCCCGGCCGCATGGGCGGCGTGCGCGTCACCGTGCGCAACCTTCGCGTCATCGAAGTCGACGCCGACAACCATCGGATGGTCGTCAAGGGCGCTATTCCGGGCGCGCCTGGTGGATACGTCGTCATCCGTAAGGCGGTCGCGCCGAGGCGTGAGCCGGCCCCGCCAGCGGACGATGCGAAGAAGAAGAAGAAGAAGGGCCGATGACGATCGACGTGGTCAACGCCGAGAATGAGAAGGTCGACTCGCTCCAGATGAGCGACGAGGTGTTCGGCGGTCGTGTCCGCGCGGGACTGGTTTGGGAGGCCGTCGTCCACGAGCAGGCCGTCCGACGCCGCGGCACGCACGCCACCAAGACGCGGGGGCGTGTGAGCGGCACGGGCAAGAAGCCCTGGCGCCAGAAGGGCACCGGGCGCGCCCGTGTCGGTGAAGCACGCAATCCGCTCTGGCGGACGGGCGGCGTGGTGTTTGGTCCACAGCCGCGAAGCTACGGGTACCGATTGCCAAAGAAAGTGGCGCGGGCCGGCCTTGGCGCCGCACTGCGGCAGCGGTTGGCGGAGGGGAGCGTCATCGTGCTCGACGCCTTTGCGATCGACCCTGACGGCCCCCAGACGCGACAGGCCGCCGCGCTCCTCGCACGGCTCGGCGTGACGCGAACGGCGGTGTTGGTCGACGTCCGGCCGGACGGCAACCTCGAACGCGCGACACGTAATCTGCGCGGCGTGCGTGTGGTCGCGTCGCAACGGCTGACCGCCAGGGATGTGGTCGCCGCCCGGCAGCTGATTGTCAGTCGAGCCGCGGTCGATCATTTGGCCCGAGTGTTGGCGTCATGAAGCAGACCGAGGTCATTCGGCGCGCCATCGTTACGGAGAAGTCGACCCTGTTGAGGGAAGGCGGCCAGATCCTCGTGTTCGAGGTCGCGCTGCGCGCTACGAAGATCGAGATTCGGCGGGCAGTCGAGCAGCTGTTGGGGTCGAAGGTCGCCGAGGTGCGCACGTGCATCGCGCACGGCAAGGTCAAGCGCCAGGGGCGCTTCGCCGGGCAGCGGCCGGATTGGAAGAAGGCGTATATTCGCCTGCGGGCGGGTGAACAGGTGCCGGACTTCCTCGAAGGCGCCTAGGAGCATCCACAGAGCTGCACGATGGCCATTCGCAAATACAAACCGACCTCGGCAGGCCGCCGATTCCAGACGGTGCAGACGTTCGACGAGATCACGACCGATAGGCCGCACCGGCCCCTGGTCCGTCCGTTGAAGAAGTCCGGCGGGCGAAACAATCGCGGCGAGGTGACCATGTGGTGGCGCGGCGGCGGCCACAAGCGAGCCTATCGCGTGATCGATTTCAAGCGAAGCAAGCGCGACATTCCGGCCACGGTGACGACGGTCGAATACGATCCGAACCGCTCGGCGCGAATCGCGCTCGTGACGTATGCGGACGGCGAGAAGCGATACATCTTGCATCCGGTCGGCGTGACGGTCGGCGACTCGGTCATCTCGGGCGACAAGGTGGACATACTGCCTGGAAACACGCTTCCGCTTGCGAACATCCCCCTCGGGACTCAGGTGCACAACGTCGAATTGCGACCCGGGAAGGGCGGCCAACTCGCCCGCAGCGCCGGGTCATCCGTGCAGGTCGTGGCCAAGGAAGGCAAGTACGTGACCGTGCGTCTGCCGTCCGGGGAGACCCGACTCATCATGCCGAGGTGCCTCGCCACGATCGGTCAGGTGGGCAACGTCGACCACGAGAACGTCCGAATCGGGAAGGCCGGTCGTCAACGGTGGCGCGGGCGTCGACCGCACGTGTGCGGCAACGCGATGAACCCGGTGGACCACCCACTGGGCGGCGGTGAGGGGCATGCGGCGGGCGGGCGGCATCCCGTATCGCCGTGGGGCATGCCGACCAAGGGGTACAAGACCCGAAAGAAGAAGCCGTCGGATCGTTTCATCGTGTCACGGAAGAAGAAGCGGTCGAGATAGGGACGCGAATCATGAGCCGCTCGTTGAAGAAGGGACCGTTCGTCGATGTACCGCTCCTCGAGAAGATCGAGATCATGAATCGGAGCGGCGACAAGAAAGTGATCAAGACGTGGTCGCGCCGGTCGACCGTGGTGCCAGAGATGGTGGGACACACCGTCGCTGTTCACAACGGAAAGCGGTTCATCCCCGTCTACGTCACCGAGAACATGGTGGGCCACAAGTTTGGCGAGTTCGCGCCGACACGGCTATTTCGCGGACATACGACGAAGAGCGAGAAAGCCGCGTCGGTCGCCAGGACCGGAGGTCCTCGATGATCGAGGGGCGGGCGACGTCGCGCTATGTACGGACGTCAGCCCAGAAGGCTGGGCTCGTGCTCGATCTGATTCGTGGACGGGACGTCGACACGGCGCTGGCCACGCTCCGATTCGCGCGCAAAGGCGTGGCCAAGGACATCGAGAAGGCGTTGCGGTCAGCGGTCGCGAACGCCAGTCAGCGGGAGGGTGGGAGCGGCGATGTCGATCGTCTGTATGTCGGGGCGTGCTACGCGGACCAGGGCCCGTCATTGAAGCGCATCCGCGCGGCGCCGATGGGCCGTGCGTTCCGCATCGTGAAGCGGTCGGCGCATCTGACGGTCGTCGTGCGAGAGCGCCCCGAGTCCACGACCGTGGTGACCGTCGGCGAGCCGGCGGGTGGCGAAGGCGGAACAACCGAGCGGCGCAAAGGAGGGTCTGGTGCCAGGCGCGCCACCAAGCGGGTGAAGCACAAACGGTCGCGGAAGACCGCGCGCCGAAAGCCGAGTGGGGCCAAGAGCGCGAGCGGCGCCACGACGGGTGCAGCGCGCGCGGCGACGAAGGCTCGCGCTGCCGACAAGAAGACAAGGAAGGCGCCGACGGCGGACTAGCCGGACACGAGGCCACAACGCTTATGGGACAGAAGGTTCATCCAATCGGATTCCGCCTGGGGTTCAACAAGACCTGGCGATCGCGATGGTACGCCGACCGCGATTACGCCAAGCTGCTGCACGAGGACCTCGCCCTCAAACGTGACCTGAAGAAACGCTTCGCGCATGCCGGGGTCTCGAAGATCGAAATCGAGCGCGCGGCCAACATGCTGAAGTTGGATATCTACACGTCGCGGCCGGGCATCATCATCGGACGGAAGGGCACCGAGGTCGACAAGCTGAAGACGGAGATTCAGAAGCGGACCGACCGCCAGGTGTTCATCAATATCCAGGAGATTCAGAAGCCGGAGCTGGATGCCCAGCTGATCAGCGAATCGGTCGCACTGCAGCTCGAGAAGCGCGTCGCGTTCAGACGCGCCATGCGAAAAGCGGTCGAGTCGGCGCTGCGGTTCGGCGCCCGTGGTATCAAGGTGCGTGTGGGCGGCCGACTCAACGGTGCAGAGATCGCGCGGTCCGAGTGGTATCTGAATGGCCAGTTGCCGCTGCAGACGCTGCGGGCGGATATCGACTACGGGTTCGGACAGGCGAAGACGACCTACGGCGTCGTTGGCGTCAAGGTATGGCTCTACAAGGGTGAGCGCCTGGAGCCGCAGGTGGGTCGCGAGGAAGAGTATCGAGCCCCGCGGCGTGGCGCTCGCGTGTAGTCCGCGACCAAGAGGCCCAGGGGACGCATCATGTTGATGCCAAAGAAGGTCAAGTATCGGAAGCAGCACCGCGGGCGCATGACGGGCAAGGCCTGGCGCGGCTCGACGGTGTCGTTCGGCGACTATGGCCTGAAGGCGATGGAGCCCTGCTGGATTACCGATCGGCAGATCGAGGCCGCCCGTGTGGCGATGACACGATTCATCAAGCGCGGCGGGAAAATCTGGGTGCGCGTGTTTCCCGACAAGCCGATCACAAAGAAGCCGCAGGAGACCCGGATGGGTAAAGGGAAGGGCGCGCCCGAGCAGTGGGTGGCCGTTGTGCGCCCTGGCCGGATCCTCTTCGAGATGGAGGGGGTCAGCGCGGCGGACGCTGAAAAGGCGATGCGCCTTGCAGCAGCGAAGCTGCCGATTCACACGAAGTTCGCCACACGGTTCGGCGAGGCGCGGGTGTGATGGCGAAGATTGACGATTTGCGGGAGCTGGGGAGCGACGATCTCGTCCAGCGTGTCCGCGAGCTCGACGACGAGGTGTTCCGGCTGCGACTGCAGCAGTCGATGGGAAAGACGGACGCGCCGCACAAGATGAGCGCGTTGCGCAAGGACCGGGCCCGGGCCAAGACCCTGCTCCGCGAGCGGGAGCTGGCGGCCTCGGGGGAGGGCAATGGGTAATCAGCGAGAGGTCGTGGGTGTCGTCGTGCGCGACAAGCTGGATCAGGGTGTGATCGTGGCCGTGGAGCGCCGGGTGCGGCATGGCCTTTATGGGAAAACGCAACGTCGCACATCGACGTTCATGGCGCACGACGCCGAGAACAGCGCCAAGGTGGGCGATCGGATCGCGATGGTCGAATCGCGCCCGTTGAGTCGTCGAAAACGCTATGTGGTCAGACGTGTCATCACGCGGGCTGAGAGTGTCTAACGTGAGGCGAGCCTCATGATTCAGATGCAGTCGGTCCTGGACGTGGCCGACAACTCCGGGGCGCGCAAGATCGCGGTCATCAACCCGCTTGGCGGGGCGACCGGTCGGTATGCACGTTTGGGCGATGTGGTGACGGCATCCGTCAAGGAGGCGACGCCGGACGCGACGGTGAAGAAGGGCCAGGTCGTGAAGGCGGTCATCGTGCGCACCCGGAAGGAACACCGTCGCCGCGATGGCAGCTATATCCGATTCGATCGCAATGCGGCGGTGCTCGTCAATGATCAGAACGAACCCATTGGCACGCGCGTCTTCGGGCCGGTCGCACGGGAGCTCCGGGAACGCAAGTTCATGAAGATTATCTCCCTGGCCCCCGAGGTGTTGTGAGCGTCACTGCGAAGGCGACAGACTCAGGGCGTAGGGCGTAGGGCGTAGGGCGTAGGGCGTAGGGCGCAACGAACAGAGAACAGCGATGTCTCGATTACAGACCCCGGTTCGCAAGAACGACAATGTCGTTGTCGTGGCCGGGAAGGACCGCGGCAAGCGGGGACGGGTGTTGAAGGTTCTGCCGGATCGCAACCGCGTCGTGGTGGAGGGCGTGAACTTCATCAAGCGACACACGCGACCCAACCCTCGCGCCAACGTAAAGGGCGGCATCGTCGAGCGCGAAGCGTCGTTGCACGCCTCCAATGTGCAGCTCGTGTGCCCCGAGTGCGGTGCCGCGACGCGCCTCGGGCGCCGGCTGCTCGGCGACGGTCGTCGGGTGCGTATCTGCCGCAAGTGCGACGGAGCGGTGGACAAATGAGTCGTTTACAAGAGCGGTACAAGAGCGAGGTCGTGCCCGCGCTCGAGAAGGAGTTCGGCTACGGCAACGTCATGGCGGTGCCGAAGATCGAGCGCATCGTCGTCAACATGGGGCTCGGCGAAGCCACGCAGAACGCCAAGTTGATCGACGTTGGTGCCGACGAACTGGCGCGTATTACCGGTCAGCGCCCGGTGACGCGGCGCGCACGAAAGTCGATCGCGCAGTTCAAGCTCCGTCAGGGCATGCCCATTGGTGCGATGGTCACGCTGCGCGGCGAGCGGATGTACGAGTTCCTCGACCGACTCGTGTCGATTGCCCTGCCGCGCGTGCGCGACTTCCGTGGGGTATCGCCGCGTGGCTTCGATGGTCGCGGGAACTACACGCTGGGCCTCAAGGACCAGCTGATCTTTCTCGAGATCGACTACATGAAGGTGGACACGGCGCGCGGGATGAACATCTCCGTGGTCACGACGGCTGGCAGTGACGAAGAGGGCCGAAAGCTCCTGCAGTTAATGGGGATGCCGTTCCGGCAGAACTAGGATCCGGGCGAGTCCTGAGGCGGACAGATTATGGCCACGACCGCAAAAATCGTCAAAGAGTTGAAAACGCCGAAGTTCAAGGTGCGCTTGCGCAATCGGTGCCGGTTGTGCGGCCGGCCACGCGGATATCTTCGCAAGTTCGCGCTGTGCCGGCTGTGCTTCCGTCGGCTGGCGCTCGAGGGCGAGGTCGCGGGCGTCACCAAGAGCAGTTGGTAGACTGCGTGGCCCTCGTGGCCGCACCCGGGATCGTGGCTACCACGGGTCCGAGGTTGGGATCGGAGTGCTATGGCTGACCAGATTGCCGACATGCTGACGAGGGTTCGCAACGCGACCCTGGAACGGCGCCCGCGTGTTGATATTCCGGCATCGCGCTTGAAGTCCGATATCGCACGCATCCTTCAAGGCGAGGGCTACATCCTCGGGTTCAAGCAGGTCGAGTTACCGAACCCGCGTGGAGACGAGCGCCTGCGCATGCTGAGGATTTATCTCAAGTACGGTCCCCGCGGCGAGCGCGTGCTGACCGGGCTCGCGCGGGTCAGTCGGCCCGGGCGTCGGGTGTACTTCGCGCGGGACAAGGCACCGCCGGTCCTCGCGGGCCTGGGGACGAGCATCCTGACCACGTCGCGCGGGGTGATGACGGGACGTGACGCCTCGAAAGCCGGTGTCGGTGGGGAGGTGCTGTGCAACGTCTGGTAGCGGCGCGGGCTCTAGCCGGACGGTGGCACTGTGCAACCTTGGGCAGCGGGAACCACGAGCAAGTCGAGCACCGATCATGTCGCGTGTAGGAAAGAAGCCGATACCGATACCGAGCGGGGTCCAGGTGCGAGTGGACGTCGATGCGGTTGAGATTGAGGGGCCGAAGGGAAGCCTTCGACAGATCGTGCCCCCGGGAATCAAGTTCGAGGAGACCGGCGGTACGCTCGTGGCGAGCCCGATCAAGGAGAACGATACGACGGTCGGCAACTTTCACGGGCTTGCGCGCAGCCTCGTGGCGAACGCGGTCCACGGCGTGGTCGAGGGCTTCAAGAAGGAGCTCGATATCGTCGGGATCGGCTACCGCGCGGAGGTGTCGGGCCAACAGGTGGTTTTCTCGCTCGGATACTCGCATCAGATTAACTTTGATGTCCCGGCCGGGATCGACATCGCGGTCGAGAAGCAGACGCACATCACCGTGAGCGGCATCGATCGCCAGCAGGTGGGCCAAGTAGCTGCCGACATCCGTTCGCTGCGCAAACCGGACCCCTACAAGCAGAAAGGCGTCCGCTACACCGGCGAAGTGCTCAAGAAGAAGGTAGGTAAGACCGGGGCGTAGGTGCGGGTACGGGCGAAGAGATGAGAGTCAAGACGAAGAGGGACCGGCGCACGCGCATCCGCCTGCGGCAGCGGCAGCGTATGAGCGGGACGTCCGAACGGCCGCGGCTAGCCGTATCGCGGAGTCTGGCTCATATCTCCGCGCAGGTGGTTAACGACCTGGCTGGACGCACCATCGTGTCGGCGTCGAGCATGGAGCCGACCGTGAAGGCGCTCTTCAGCGACGGCGCCCGGGGCGGCAACCTGGCCGGCGCCCAGATCATCGGCCGCGTGGTCGCCGAGCGCCTCTTGAAGCAAGGTGTCACGCGCGTGGTATTCGATCGCGGCGGCGTCCTGTATCACGGACGTGTCCGATCGGTGGCCGACGCCGCGCGCAAAGCCGGACTGGAGTTCTAGACGACCCATGAAAGAAGCACGACCGAAGATCGATCCGACCATGCTCGATTTGAAGGACACCGTGGTGTCCATCAACCGAGTGACCAAGGTCGTCAAAGGCGGCAAGAACCTGAGCTTCAGTGCGCTCGTGGTCGTCGGTGACGGCGCCGGCCACTGCGGGTACGCCATCGGCAAGGCGAAGGAGGTGCCCTCGGCCATCAAGAAGGGCATCGAAGCCGCCAAGAAGGCGCTGATCCGGGTGCCACTGCAGGGCACGACCATTCCCCACGCCATCATCGGACGGTTTGGCGCCGGTCGTGTGCTGCTGAAGCCGGCCCCGCAGGGCACCGGGATCATCGCCGGCGGCGCCGTCCGCGCGGTCGTGGAAGCCACCGGCATCCACGACATCCTGACGAAGTCCCTCGGCTCTGATAACCCGAACAACGTCGTGCGCGCGACGTTCACCGGTCTCGCCGAGCTCAAGGATCCTGTGGATGTCGCCAGGCTTCGTGGGGTCGAGCTCGAAACGCTGGGCGTGTGAGAGAGAGGCGATGAGACGACCTGCAACGCGTAACGACGACGCGCCCAGGGTGCGCGTCACGCTCGTGCGGAGCTGGATTGGCTATGAGAAAGTCCAGGAGCAGGTCGTGCGCGGCCTCGGGTTGCGACGAATCGGCCACTCGGTCGAGGTGGTCGACAATCCGTCGGTGCGCGGCATGATTCGCGCGGTCCGGCATCTGGTCGTGACGAACGATGACTGAGCAACGGAAAGACGCGCCGGTCGCACCAATGAGCCTCAACACGCTCCAACCACCGAGGGGCGCGAAGCGGGCCAAGAAGCGTATCGGCCGCGGGGAGGGTTCCGGCACCGGTGTCACCGCGGGTCGCGGGCACAAGGGCCAGCAGTCGCGGTCGGGATACTCGCGCAAGCGAGGTTTCGAGGGCGGCCAGATGCCCATGCATCGGCGGTTGCCGAAGCGGGGGTTTCACAATCCGTTTCGCGTCGCGTACGAGGTCGTTAACCTCGACACATTGGAGAGCCGTTTCGAGAGCGGTGCCGAGGTCACGCCAGATGTGCTGCGCGCGTCCCGTCTCATCAGCCGCTTCGCGCTCGTCAAAGTGCTGGCGCGCGGTGAGATTTCCAAGACGCTGACCGTCAAGGCTCACAAGTTCAGCGCGAAGGCGCGCGAACGGATTGTCGGCGCCGGTGGAACGTGTGAGGCGGTGTCGACACGCGGGTCGATGTCCGAGGATGCAGCCTGATGATCGAGAGCTTCAAGAACGTCTTCGCGATTCCGGATCTCCGGAAGCGTGTACTGTTCACGCTCGCGATTCTCGGGGTGTATCGCTTCGGCAGCGCGATTCCGACGCCCGGCGTGAACACCGACGCGCTCGCGATTCTGCTGGAGCAGGCGGAAGGCACCATGTTCGGTCTCGCGAACATGTTCTCCGGTGGCAACCTCGCGAACGCAACGATCTTCGCGCTGGGCATCATGCCCTACATCAGCGCGTCGATCATCTTGCAGCTGCTGACGGTGGTCTGGCCCTATCTGGAACGTCTCTCCAAGGAAGGCGAGCTCGGTCGCCGCAAGATCACGCAATACACGCGGTACGGGACCATCGGGCTCTGCATCGTCCAAGCGACGGCGATCGCGATCTTCCTCGAACGACAAACCAACATCGCGGGGGGGTTGCCGCTGGTCTATGAGCCGGGGTGGGCATTCCGGCTGATGACCGTGCTCACGTTGACGACCGGGACCGGGTTCATCATGTGGCTCGGCGAGCAGATCACCGAGCGTGGTGTCGGCAACGGCATGTCGCTCATCATCTTCGCCGGCATCGTCGTCGGGTTTCCGAGCGGTTTGCTGACCACCCTCGACCAGATGCGCAGCGGGGCGATCGGCCTGTTCACGCTGATTGCGTTGGGTGTCGTCATGGTGGTCGTCATAGGCGCCGTCGTCTTCATCGAACGGGGGCATCGCCGCGTCACGGTGCAATACGCGAAGCGCGTCGTGGGCCGTCGCATGTACGGTGGCACCAGCACGCACATCCCGCTCAAGGTGAACACTGGCGGAGTGATTCCCGTCATCTTCGCGTCGTCCATCCTGGCGTTTCCCGCGACCGCAGGCATGGCGATCCAACCGGACGCGGCGGTGGCTGGGCTTCCGGTCGGTGCGTGGGGCCAGGCGGTCACGGACAACCTGAACAACGGCATGCCGCTGTACTACTTGATGTTCATGGGCCTCATCATCTTCTTCGCCTACTTCTATACCGCGATCATCTTCAACCCCGACGACGTCGCGGAGAACATGCGGAAGTACGGCGGGTTTGTTCCCGGCATCCGGCCGGGGCGGCGGACCGCGGAGTACATCGATACGATCCTCACGCGGATCACGCTGGCCGGGTCGATCTATCTGGCCCTCGTGGCGATCATGCCGGACGTCATGATCGTCGGCTTCCGGGCCGACGCGGTTCCGTTGATCGGGGACCAGCTCGATGCGATCTTGCCTGGGTTCATCACCAACGGGCTCGGGGTGACGTTCTACTTCGGTGGGACGTCGCTGCTCATCATCGTCGGCGTGTCGATGGATACGGTGCAGCAAGTGGAGTCGCAGTTGATCATGCGTCACTACGATGGTTTCATGAAGAAGACGCGGATCAAGGGACGGCGGGCGTAGCTGGAACGTGCGATGACGCTGGATGTCTTGTTGCTCGGTCCGCCCGGCGCAGGCAAGGGCACGCAGGCGAAACGCGTGGCGAACGCGCGTGGCATCCCACATGTATCCACGGGCGACATGCTCCGTTCGGCAATCGCGTCCGAGAGTCCCTTGGGGCGGCAAGTCAAAGCGGTGCTCGATGCCGGCCAGTTGGTGGGTGACGACATCGTGATCGAAGTGGTCCGGGAGCGACTGGCTTTGCCAGACGCCCGCGCCGGGGTCGTCCTCGACGGGTTTCCGCGGAGGGTCTTCCAGGCTCAGGCGCTGGACGAGATGCTCGCGGACCGCGGTGCGCTGGCGATCGTGGATCTAACGGTCACCGACGCCCAGGTCGTGGAGCGCTTGTCGCGGCGGCGCGTGTGCTCGACGTGCGGCGCAATCGCGGGGGGCGGATCGCCCCACACCGTCTGCCCAAGCTGCGGCGGCGCGCTCGAGCAACGGAGCGACGACAGCGAACACGTGGTGCGCGAGCGCCTTGCCGTCTATCGGCGGGACACGGCGCCGCTCGTGGAGTTTTATCAGGGGCGGCCGACGTTTCGAGCGGTCGATGGCGCTCAGCCCCCAGACGTCGTCTCGGCGGCTGTGGCGGTTGCCATCGATGACGTTGTGGCGGCCGAGAGCGCGGTGAGCCAATGATCGTGACCAAATCGCCGTCTGAGCTCCAGCGGATGCGGGCCGCCAACGCGCTGGTCGGGCAGGTGCTGACCGAGCTGCAGGCCGAGGTGGCGCCCGGGGTCACGACTCGGGTGCTCGACACCCTCGCAGAGGCGCACGTGCGGGAGGCAGGTGCCGTTCCGGCGTTCAAAGGCTATAAGGGCTACCCGGCCACGCTGTGCACGTCGGTCAATGATGCCGTGGTCCATGGCATTCCGTCCGACACGCCGCTGGAGGCGGGAGACATCGTCTCGATCGATCTCGGGGTCGTGCTCGGTGGCTTCTACGGTGACTCGGCGGTCACCGTCGGGGTCGGGACGATTTCGGAGCCCGCGTCGACGCTGCTTCGCGTCACGGAAGACGCACTGACGCGGTCCATCGCGTGCGCCCGCGTGGGTGGACGCGTATCGGATCTCGGACACGCCGTCCAACAGCACGTCGAGGCCAACGGTTTCTCGGTGGTACGCGAGTTCGTCGGGCACGGGATCGGGACAGCGCTTCACGAAGATCCCCAGATCCCAAACTATGGCGAGCCGGGGCGTGGGCCACGGCTGACGGCGGGGATGGTGATCGCGATCGAGCCGATGGTGAACATGGGCCGCGCCGACGTCAGGTTGCTCGATGACGGCTGGACCGCGGTCACATCCGACGGCAGCTTGTCCGCGCACTTCGAGCACACGGTGGCCATCACGATCGAGGGTCCTGTGGTGTTGAGCACGCCGCTGGCGCCCACCGAGGCAGCACAGACCGGCGATACGGGCCCCGTACATGCGTACGCGCCGACGGCCGGTGGCTTGGAGAGCAATGCAGGAGACACGGGCCGCGGGTGGTGACGTCACCGACCGAGACGTCGAGGACGATGACGAGGGCGTCGTCGTCGAGGCACTGCCGCGCGCGCTCTACCGGGTGGAGCTCGCGTCGCATGAGCACATCGTGGCGCACGCGTCGCGCGACGCGCAGCGCAACTTCATGCGGATTCTCGTGGGTGACCGTGTGATCGTCGCGCGCGCACCACGTAACCGGACCCGCGGCCGGATCACGGGGCGTTTGGGCGCCCGCTAGAGCGACAGGCGGGCGAGAGGTAGCCATGAAGGTGCGCACATCGGTTAAACGTATGTGTGACAAATGCAAGATCGTTCGGCGCCGGGGCGTCGTCCGCGTGCTTTGTCCGAATCCAAAGCACAAGCAGCGGCAAGGGTGAGGTGCGCGGGCGAAACCGCGCCGGGGACTAGAGGCTAGGTATGGCACGTATTGCAGGTGTAGATCTCCCGAGAACGAAGCGGATCGAAGTGGGGTTGACGTACATCTTCGGCATCGGGCCGACGCGATCGGCGAACATCCTCGGTGTCTCCGGCGTTGTTCCGGATACGCGCGTCAAGGACTTGACCGAGGACGACGTACGGAAGATCAGTCGCGTCATCGAGGAGCAGGGCGGGGTTGAAGGCGACCTGCGTAAAGAGATCTCGATGAACATCAAGCGCCTGATGGAGATCGGGTGCTATCGGGGGCTCCGGCACCGGCGCAACCTGCCGGTGCGAGGACAGCGAACCAATACGAACGCGCGCACCCGCAAGGGGCCGCGCAAGGGTGCGGTTGCCAAGAAGAAGGCGACGTAAGGCGCGCGGGATAGACGATGGCCAAGACGGAAACGGTTGAATCAGGACTCCCCGCGGGGAAGCCGAAGCGGCGGAAGAAGACGTTCAAGAAGCGTGGCGAGAAGCGTGTCGTGCACCATGGCGTGGTGCACATTCAGGCCTCGTTCAACAACACCATCATCACGATCACGGACAACGATGGCGCGGTGTTGTCCTGGTCGAGCGCGGGTGGGATCGGTTTCAAGGGGTCTCGGAAGGGCACGCCGTACGCCGCGACGCAGGCCGCCATCAGCGCGGGCCATGGCGCCAAGGGTTTCGGTGTCCGTTCGGTGGACGTACGGGTCAAGGGGCCAGGTGCGGGGCGAGAGTCCGCAATTCGCGCGCTGCAAACGTCGGTGGGACTTGAGGTCAAATCCATCCGGGACGTGACCCCAATTCCGCACAACGGGTGCCGTCCACCGAAACGGCGGCGCGTGTAGCGTCGAGAAGGGCTAAGGAAGCATGGCACGTTACGTGGGTCCGGTGTGTCGGTTGTGCCGGCGAGAAGGCATGAAGCTCTTTCTCAAGGGAGAGCGCTGCTACGGTGAAAAGTGTGCCATCGAGCGGCGCAATGTGCCTCCTGGCCAACACGGGAAGGGACGAAAGGCCAAGCTCATCGGTTACGGTCTCCAGCTGCGTGAGAAGCAGCGGGTGAAGCGGATGTATGGCGTCCTCGAGCGACAGTTCAGGCGCTACTTCGAGACCGCGGACCGAAAGAAGGGCATCACCGGCGAGACGCTCCTCCAGCTCCTCGAGAGCCGCCTGGATAACGTCGTCTATCGGCTCGGCTTCGCGACGTCGCGGCCACAGGCACGCCAGCTCGTGCGTCACGGGCACTTTCGCGTCAATGGCAAGCGCGCCGACATCCCGTCGTATTCCCTTCGTGCGGGAGACCAGATCACGGTCAAGTCGAGGAGCGCAAAGAACCCCGCGATCCAATACGCCATGGAAGAGGTCAAGGGTCGTGGTGTACCGGAATGGCTGGAGTTGGATGGCGAGGGTCTGACCGGCCGGTTTGCGGCCATCCCGACGCGAGAGCAGATGAATCTGCCGGTACAGGAACAACTGATTGTCGAGCTGTATTCGAAATAGGCGACACGGCTGGCCCGTTCGGGGTCAACACGTCTGCCCCCCGCTCTGAAAGGACTGGACTCGATGCTGTGGAAAGGTTTCCAGCGACCGAAGGTACTGGAGTGCGAGCGCGATACGCTCACGGATCTGTTCGGGCGCTTTCACGCGCAGCCGTTCGAGCGCGGCTTCGGTACGACCATTGGCAACGCGCTGCGTCGCGTGCTGCTGTCGTCGATCGAGGGCGCGGCCGTGACCGCCGTGAAGATCGATGGAGTGCTGCACGAGTTTTCGCCCATTCAGGGTGTCGTGGAAGATGCTACCGACATCATCCTCAACCTCAAGCAGGTTCCCTTCAAGATTCACGTCGATCACACCAAGACACTTCGTCTTCATGCGGACAAGGCCGGGGAGGTCAAAGCGGGCGACATCGAAACCGATGCCGACGTGGAGATTCTCGAGCCCGACGTGCACATCGCGACGGTCGGAGCGGGCGGGAGCCTGAACATGGAGTTGCGTGCGAGGCGCGGCCGGGGCTACGTGTCCGCAGACAAGAACTTCGACGAGGAGCTCGGCATCGGATGGATCCCGGTCGACTCGGTGCACTCGCCGATCAAGAAGGTCAATTACGTTGTCGAGGCAGCGAGGCTTGGGCAGACGACGGACTACGACAAGCTGACGGTCGACGTGTGGACCGACGGGGCGATTAGCCCACGCGATGCCGTCTCGCTCGGTGCGAAGCTCGTTCGGGATCACCTCAACATCTTCATCAACATCGACGAGCCAGTTGAGCAGCCCGGAGAGCCGGCGGCCGACCAACCGCCCCCTGCCGCCAACGAGCACCTGGACAAAAGCGTCGAGGAGCTCGAGTTGTCTGTGCGATCGTATAACTGCCTGAAAAACGCCGACATCCGGACGATTCGCGAGTTGGTCCAGAAAAGCGAACCGGAGATGCTCCGGACGAAGAACTTCGGGCGCAAGTCATTGAACGAGATCAAGGAGATCCTGGTGGGGATGGGACTGGGCCTCGGCATGCGGCTGGAGCAGCCAGCCGTCGAGGCGCCGCCGCAAACCGATCAGGCGTAAACCATGCGTCATCGAGTCGCTCACCGAAAACTGGGTCGCACGACGGAGCACCGGATCGCGCTGCTCCGGAACCAGTCGGAGGCGTTGCTCCGTCACGAGCGGATCTGTACGACCACCGCGAAGGCGAAGGAGCTCCGGCCGTTCGTGGAACGACTGATCACCGTCGCCAAACGCGGCCTCGCCGAGGGGGCCGGCGCGGGTCGTGCTTTACACGCGCGGCGCCTCGTCGGGCGTGATCTCGCCGACCGAGAGGTGGCGACGAAGCTCTTCGAGACGATCGCGCCGCGGTTTGCGACGCGTCCCGGCGGGTATACGCGGGTGTTGCGGCTGGGACGCCGTCAGAGCGATTCGGCGGACATGGCGCAGATCGAGTTGATCGGGAGTGAGTACAGCCCGGAGGTCGACACCGAGGCCGACGCGCCCGCGGAAGCCGAGGCGAAGCCAGGCGTCGGCGGGCGTCTGCGTCGCGCCGCGCGTCGCATCCGCGGCGCCGGTCGCGAGAGCGTCGACACGGGCGAGCCTACCGGCGGCAAGCCGGACAAGGGCGCCGGCAAGGCCCAGCCCAAGCGCACCCGGAAGAAGGTCTAGCCTTCGCTCTCGAGCACCCAGTCGTAGCAGGGCTTCAGCCCTGCGACCGTTCTACGGAGGGCCCTCGCCTTCCAGCACCTGCTTGAGCAGCGCCAGATCCTTCTGATTCGCCCGGCGCATGGCCCTCGCCATGAACGGCGCGGCCATCCTCGAGAACCCCGACGGCCTCCCCCTGTTTCGTAGCGTCATGCGAGTGTGTCCCTCGTCGACCGCTTCCCACGTGTACTGCGTCTCCATCGGGAAGGGTCCCTCCGCGGTCCGCATGGCTAGCCGCTGGTTGGTCACGAGCTCGACGATTTCATAGGTGTAGGCCAGCCGGCGTCCAAGGAACTGGGCGACGAAGGCGATGCGGGAGCCGACTACCGCGGGCGGCGGCGTCTTCCACTCCACCGATTTGATGTTGACGTACCAGGCGGCGACGTTGTCTGGATTCGCCGCGTAGGCGGCGACATCCTTCAGCGCACGGCCGATCACAATCTCCGTTAAGACGTCGACGCTCATCCGTGACCAAGCACTCGTTCCGAGGGACTAGGGCGCCCCCTACGTTTCGCTCACGCACCGTACCACGGATGCGACGCCCCCGGCTCAGCCGTCGGTGACGTCCCCCGCGCAGTCGGCGTCGGCCCGCCGGAAAACCACTCCTGCGCTTGCTTCCGAATTCACCGATGCGGCGATCAACAGCTGGTCAGTCGCTTCGGGCATCACGTGTGTTCAGCGTCATGGGTTGTCTGGAGGACACGGATCACACAGACCGTGGTCGCCTGGAAGGCGCTCCGGAGCGGTTTTCCACCAACGCCCGAGGTCGGCGTGCCTCCAACGTCTGCGCGGGGGACGTCACCGCCGACTGAGCCGATCCGCGGACGACACCACCCTCGGTGCAGGCGCTACGCTGACGGGCCGTATCCCGATATCATGACCGACACAAGCCGACCAACCGGGCAGGCCGACCTTTTGATCTCGTCGCGCCTGCGCGCGAAGCGGCGATACGTTGTCGCGCACAAATGGCGAAGAGCTGGGCCTGATCAACGAAGCGTCGTTTGATGGCAAGGTCTTGCGTCTTCAGATGGGAAAGCCGCCCGGGAAGAATCAGGGTGACACACCGTGTCTCGTGATGCGTGTCACACGTGACCAGCTACGGGGTCATTGGATGCAGGATGATGTAGCCATAGGACCAGCGTTGAAACTTGTACGAGCACGGGCATAGCGGCGCTACTGGCGTGTGCGACACACGGCGGCACACGCCGTTCCGTTGGGAGTACGGCGTCGAACCAGGCGTTGCACCTGACGGCCGCCAGGCTGTCGCTCAGCAGCCGCAGGTGATCGCCAAGCCGTTAGGCGGCTAAGCCATGAGCAACGACTTCGAAGTTGATAATCTGTACGCCGCTCTTGATCGTAAGCGACAATCATTGAGCCTTTCCTGGTCGAGTGTCGCGAAGGAGATTGAGGCTCGTTATACGAAGGTTTCATCGTCCACCATCAAAGGTATTCGTGAAAAGAGTTTCGTTGAAGGTGATGGTGCTCTACAGATGCTTCTGTGGCTAGGCCGGTCGCCTGAGAGCTTTGTTCCTGGAGTAAGGGCCTCTGAGAGACATCGACTCGAGGAACCGACAAACGGTGTTCTGCGCTTTGATGTACAACGAACTTATCGACTACTCGAGTCCAAGAGAATCGAAGAAGGACTTACCTAGGATCAAGTCGCAGACTATATTGGTGGCGTTTCGGTTAGTATGCTAGAACGATTCGAAAAAGGTGGTAGGACGTCGTTCCCTGCAATCGCACGAATAGCTCGGTGGCTCAATGTTCCGACGAAGGAGTTAACAAGAGAGTGCCCGCGGTATGAACGGCCGGACACATCGTTAACACCGTAATCCGGGGACATCGTTTACACCTTTGGGTTCCTCATTCTTCTTCCAAGCGCATCCTCGACCCTGAGTAGGCGCTCGTCCATCTGGCCCAGTCTGACGGTGCTGTAGTAGACATCCCAGATCCCGTCATCGACTTCTTCGAGTCCAATGTACTGCCCCTCGAGCAAGTGGGACAGGGGCACTCGGCGACTCGCCCATCGGAACCCACCGTTGCGACTCATGAGCCGCGTTTTAGAAGTGCGCGGGGTATGCGATGGGCGGCAGCCGGGCTGGGTGGGATCGCGACGAGGGCGTGTAGCGCGAAGCCGGTGTCTCCTGGTCGAGTGCCTCGTGGGGCCGCTCGGTGTTGAACTCGGCGCGGAATCGATCGAAGTGTCGTTGCTGACCGCGCAGGGTCGCGGCCGGGGGCCGCGTCGTTTCTTGTTTGAGCGTCTTGTGCATGAGCGTATGTGGTCCTTGATGAACAGCCGCTTCTGACCCATCGTTGACGCCTCGCTCCACGGCATCGGCAACCACCTCCTGGTCGCCCATGCTGCGCGATGTGTAAACGATGTCCCCGGACTGATCTGTCAAGGATAAGTCTGGACCGTACCGATCGGTCGCCTAATAAGCCGTTGCAGCTGACGGTCGGTCAATTGCTCGACGGCCGCAGCTGAACGGCCAGCCGTTGGCCCGCTGAGCGCGCAGTCTTAGCCGATGATCTCGACGAGGCCATCAACAGCCTGGGTGACTTCCGAGTCTGGGGCACGAGCTAGCCGCCGGCCGATGCGGTCCACGGAGAGTGTGCGAATCTGGCTGATCTTGACCAGGAGCGCTTGGTCAATCTGGACGCGCTGAGCTGCAGCGTGAGGGGAAACCGGCTCTCGGTTCCTGACTGGTCAGGGCAACGGCGACCACCATGCCGGATCGTTCGTTGAAGACATCGTGACTCAGTACCCAGGACCGGACGCCGACCGGCTTGCTCGTGTCCGCGGACAGGACTGAGGTCGGCCCACCGGGCGGCTTCCACGGCCTGGCTGCGGTTGCGATATTGCTGCTCCGACACCAGCGAGTCGACCCGGTCGAGAAGGGTGGCGTCGAGGGTCAGGGCAACCTTGGCTTTCGGCATCGTTCGTGCGGTATGGTGTTTCACCATACCAGCGAGCGTCGCGGTCTAACAAGCGCTGGGATCCCCGGCTACGCCGGCAGCTGAACGGCAAACGTAAGCTAGCTGGTCCGGCTGCCATTGCGGATTACCACACGTGTGATTACAATGTAGTCACATGCCTACCACCACGCGCATCGTTCGCATCGGTAACTCTCGGGGCTTTCGAGTGCCGAAGGTCTTGCTGGACCAAGCTGAACTGCCTGAGGAGGTCGAACTTCGGGCAGAGCCTGGGCGGCTGGTCGTTACCGCTGCTCGGGTCCCGCGGGCCGGCTGGGCGGACGCAGCCGAGCAGATGCACACGTCAGGTGACGACGGGTTGCTCGACCCGACGCGTCCGAACAGCTTCGACGAGCGGGAGTGGACGTGGTAACTCGCCGCACCCCGGCGCGTGGGGATGTCCACCTTGTGAGCCTGGACCCGACGACTGGCAGCGAAATCCGGAAGACAAGGCCCTGTCTGATCATCTCGCCCGACGCACTCAATCGATATCTCCGAACGACCATCGTCGCACCGATGACGACGGGCGGCCGGGCGTATCCGTGGCGGGTTCCGTGTCGCTTCCAGCGCCGTACGGGCTTTGTGGCCGTAGACCAGATACGAACCGTGGACAGTAGCCGCTTGGCAAAGCGGGTCGGGCGACTCGGGGCCAACACTGTTACGGTGGTGCTGCAAGCGCTGCAGGAGATGTTTGCCGCCTAAGTCGTTAGGGCGTCCAACAAACGGATTGTCAGCCGACAGGCGGCTCGTTGGGGGCGAGTCAGCCGGCGTTGATGTCCCCCGGGCAGACGTGGAGGCACGCCGACCTCGAGCACTGGTGGAAAACCGCTCCGGAGCGACCCTCAGGCGATCACGGTCTGTGTGATCCGTGGCCTCCGGATGACCCATGACGCTGAACACACGTGACGCCCGAAGTTCCTATCAACCCATTGATCGCCGCATCCGTGATGAGGGGCAAGCGCAGGCGCGGTTATCCGGGGGGCCGACCCGACTGCACGGGGGACATCACCGCCGGCTGGCTCGGGTCGTGGGGTAGTTGTTGGCTATGGACGAGGCGGCGGGGCTACTCTTCCGCCTCCACGGTCTCGCCGCGCCCGGCCTTCGCCTCGGCGATGATCTTGCCGTGGAGATGCGACGGCACCTCCTCGTAGTGGGAGAACTCCATGTGGTAGGAGCCGCGGCCGCCGGTCGAGGAAGTCAGCTGCTGCTCATACGTGAGCATTTCAGCCATCGGCACCTGGGCCTTGATGAGCGTCGATGTGCCCCGCGTCTCCATGCCGCCGATTCGACCGCGGCGGCCATTCAGATCGCCCATGAGATCGCCGGCGAAATCGCCTGGCGCTGATATCTCGACGTTCATGATCGGCTCGAGCAGTGTTGGGCGCGCCTTCGACATCGCGTCCTTGAACGCGAGGCGACCCGCCATCTTGAAGGACATCTCGTTCGAATCGACGGCGTGGAACTGGCCGTCGTAGAGGGTCACGCGGAAGTCCACCATGGGGTATCCGGCGAGGAAACCCTTTTCGCGCGCCTCGTGGATGCCTTTCTCGACGGCCGGAACGAACTGGCGCGGGATGGAGCCCCCGAAGATCTCGTTTGCGAAGTCGAAGTCCGAGCCTCGCGGCAGCGGCTCCACCCGGATCTTGCAGTCGCCGAACTGGCCGTGACCGCCGGTCTGCTTCTTGTGCCGGCCGTGCGCCTCGGTGGCCGCCGTGATGGTCTCTCGGTAGGGGATGCGCGGCGGTTTCAGGATGACCTCGACACCGAACCGCCGTTTCAACTTGGCGACCGTTACCTCGATATGCACCTGCCCTTGGCCGGATAGCAGGAGCTGTTTGGTCTCGGCGTCACGGTCGTAGCGGATGGTCGGGTCTTCTTCCTGTATCCGTTGTAGCGATGTGCTGATTCTCTCCTCGTCACCACGGCTCTTCGGCTCGATGGCGTAGGAGAGCACGGGTTCCGCGAACGGGATCGGCATGAAACTGAACGCGCCGCCCTTCTCGGCGAACGTGTCGTTCGTCTGGGTCTCCTTGAGCTTGGGCACGGCGCCGAGATCGCCGGCCCGCACCTCGGGGACGGTGTTTGTCGTCTTGCCCTGCATGACCACCAACCCACCCAGCCGCTCAGATGTCTCCTTCGTCACGTTGTAGATGGTCGAGTCGGGCTCGAGGGTGCCGGCCGCCACGCGGAACAACGTGATGCGCCCCGCGAACGGGTCAGCGATTGTTTTCCAGACAAACGCCGCCGCCGGCGCGGTGTCGCCACCGTCGTAGGACGCCGGCTCGCCGCTCTGTCGGTCGACGGCCGGGAACGGCTTGTCTTCCGGCGAGGGGAGGTAGGCGAGCACGGCGTCGAGCATCGGTTGGATACCGATGTTCGCGTGTGCCGATGTGCAGACCACCGGGTAGACCCGGCGCGCGATCGTCGCCGCGCGCAGCCCGCCTTCGAGCTCCGACTGGGTCAGTGTTCCGGCCTCGAAGAACTTCTCCATCAGCGCGTCGTCCGCTTCCGCGACCAGCTCGATGAGCGCTTCGCGCGACGTGGCCGCCTGCTCGGAGAGGTCGCCAGGGACGTCGCCCGGCGTCGGCGTGCCGCCGCCGTCCGCGTCGAACGTCACGCTCTTCATGGCCAGCAAATCGACCGCGCCGCGGAAGGTCTTCTCCGAGCCAATCGGGATCTGCACCGGCACCACGGTCCGACCGAACGCTTCCCGCAGCGACGCGAGGGATCGATCCAGGCTTGCCCGCTCGCGGTCCAGGAGGTTCACCACGACGAGACACGGCATGTCGAGCTCCTCGGCAATGCCCCACACCTTCTCGGTTTGCACTTCGACGCCGGCCACGGCATCGACGACGACGACCGCCGCGTCGGTGACGCACATCGCCGCGCGTGTATCGCTGAGGAAGTTGCCGATGCCTGGCGTGTCGATGAGGTTGATCTTCGTCTTCTGCCACTCGGCGAAGGCAAGACTCGACGACAGCGTGTGCTTGCGGGCAACTTCCTCTTCGTCGTAGTCGGTGGTCGTCGTACCGTCGTCCACCATGCCGAGGCGGTTGACCATCTTCGCGTCGAACAGCGCGGCCGAGGCTAACTGCGTCTTGCCAGATCCGCTGTGGCCGACGATCGCGACGTTGCGTATGCCCGACGCGCTATAGACCTTCATGAACGCACCCTTCCTCGCCCCGCCAGTACCCGGTCTGGGGAGCCCTCGATCGTACTTCGATGGGGCCGGGGGCTCAAGTCCGACGGGTGCGGGCCCTCGCGGCGCGTCAGGCCGGGCCCGGAGCCGCTACTCGTATCGGAGGGCCTCGATCGGATCGAGGCCGGAGGCTTTGACCGCGGGGAATATCCCGAAGACGATGCCGACGGAGCCCGAGAAGCCGACGCCCAGCGCGAAGGACCACCAGGGGAGGGACATCGGGAAGCCGGTAGCGTAGAAGATGCCTGCGGCGATGGTACTGCCGAAGATGATGCCGATCACACCGCCGACGGCCGTCAGGAAGACCGCCTCCAGCAGGAACTGCTGAAGGATCTCGCGCCGGCGGGCGCCCAGCGCCTTTCGCGTCCCGATCTCGCGGGTCCGCTCCTTGACCGAGATGGTCATGATGGCCATGACCCCGATCCCGCCAACCAGGAGCGCGATGGACGAGACCCCCCCCAACGCGAGATACATCGCGCCGGTGATCTGGTCGAACATCTGAAGCGCGGCGTCCTGGGTCATCAGGTCGAAGTCGTTCGGTTCGTCGAGGCGGAGACCATGACGAACCCGCATCACCTCCGTGAGGTCACGCTCGGCGGTGGCACGTGGCATCCCCTCCCGTGGCACAGCGGCGATCATGATGCTGGAGAACTGCCCTCGACGCGATCGAAACGCCCGGACCCCGAACTGCTTTTGATAGGCGGTATGCGGGATGACCGCGACGTCGTCCTGTCCGGCGTCCATGCCACCCATGACCGGACGCGGGGCCATCACGCCGACCACCGTGTACGGCTGCGTGCCGACGCGGACCGTCTTGCCGATCGGGTCGACGTTGGGGAACAGCGCCTCGTACGTCGTGTAGCCGAGCACGACGACCCGTCGCCGGTGGCTCACCTCGGCGTCCGTGAAGAAGCGCCCCTGCTCGAGATCGATGTGATAGACGTCTGGGAAGTTGCTCGTCGTGCCGGCGATCATGATCGGCTTGGTGCGCTCACCCTTGTAGTGCAGGCGTGTCGGCGCCGCCCCCGGCCCGCCCATTCCGCCCAGTTGGATGTTGACACTGGCGATCGACTCGGACGCCTGCCGCTCGATCGCCTCCGCGTCATCCACCGTCAAGGTCGGACGTTGCAACAGCTCCATGAAATCGGCGCCCTGCATCATGCTGACGCCGGAGAACTGCGCGACCATGATGGTGTCGGGTCCGATCTGTCGGATTTGGTCCTTCAGTGATTCGGTGAAGCCACGAATGAGCGACGTCATGCTGACGAGCGAGGTAATGCCGATCGCAATGCCAAGAACCGTGAGCGCGGAGCGCATCTTCTGCGTCCGGAGGGTCGCAACCGCCATCGCGACGATCTCGACAAATAGGCCACTGCGCATGGAGGCTCCGTCTACTCGGCACGACCGAGCGCATCGATCGGATCGAGCGCGGCCGCACGGGATGCAGGATACAACCCAAAGAAGAGTCCGACGACCGCCGTCATGGAGATCGCCAGCGCGACCGACCAGACGTGCACCGACGCCGGGATCGGCGCGAATCGGTCGAGCGCCAGCGCCGCGCCGCCGCCGAGTACGGTGCCGGCGATGCCGCCCAGCACCGACAAGGTGACCGATTCGGCCAGCATCTGCCAGAGGATGTCCTGTCGCCTGGCGCCGATCGCCTTGCGGAGACCGATCTCGCGCGTCCGCTCGGACACCGCCATCAACATGATGTTCATGATGACGATGCCGGCGACGACCAGCGACAGCGCCACGACGCCGATCAACACGGTGAAGATACCCGTCGTCGCCTGGTTATAAAGGTCGAGGATGGTGTCGGACGAAAAGATGCCGAAGTTGTCCTTTTCGGCCGCCTTGAGTCGGCGATCGATCCGCAAGGCGACGGTGGCCTCGCCCATGGCGGTGTCGGTTTGGTTCGGGTCGACCGGCTGCACACGCAACCCAAGCGACGGGCGGCTGCCGAAGACTCGACGGAAGGACCCGAGCGGAATGATCGCGAACTCGTCCATCGACTGCCCGAGAACCGCCCCCTGTTTCTTGCTGACACCGATGACGCGAAAGTGGAGCCCCTGAATCTTGATGGTGCGGTCGATCGGGTCCAGCTCGCCGAACAGCCTGTCGGCCGTGTCCCATCCGATGACGGCGACGTTGCGCCGTCGATCCATCTCGCTGCGGCTCATCAGGCGCCCGCGCTCCGCGTTGAACGTGGAGAATCGGGTGAACTCGGCCGTCACGCCCTGGATTGACACACTCTCCAGCACGTGCTCGCGATAGCTCACCTCGCCGCTCCGTTGCGCTTCGGCCATGACCGCCGTCACACTCGGCGCGTATCGGCGGACCGCCGCTGCGTCGTCGAGCGTGATGCGCGGGTTCCGTTGCATCCGTTCCATCTCGTCCATGTCCATCACCGGACCCATGCGGTCGATCATGAACGAATCGGCGCCCACCTGCGACAGAATGACGCTGGACACCTCGTCATTGATCCCCTGGATCAACGACACCATCGCGACGATCGACGCCACCGCCACGATGTTTCCGAGCGTGGTCAGGAAGGAGCGAAGCTTGTTGGCCCAGATCGCGTTGAGCGCGACCCGGATCATCTCGGCGATCAGTCCTAGGCGGATCATGTCAGTGGAGTCGCGAAGCCGCCCGCGCCGGCGATCATCGACCGAATCTCAACTGGAACCCGCCGCTGTCCCCGTCGTCGGTGTCGCGCAGCTCGCGTTCGTTCGCCTGCACCGGGTCGCCGTCGCTCAGGTTGCGCACGACGTTGAACGGGCCGGTGATGACGAAGTCGCCCTCATTCAGGCCCGACAACGCCTCGAAATAGCGCTCGCCGGCAATCCCGGTTTCGATCGCCACGAACTGGGCGCGGCCCTGGCGCACGACGAATACCCCCTCGACCTCGTCGCGCAGGCCTGAAGTGGCCGGCGCGGCGAGAACGCCGCCCTCGCCAGCCGGGTCCGCGCGGATGATGTTGCCTGCCGCGTCGAGCTCGACCTCGCGGATCGTCGTCGCCTGAATGGGAACGGCCACGGCGCCGGCGCGTCTGGCGGTCGTGATGTCGGCCGTGCACGTGAAGCCGGGGCGAACGCCCGGCACGTTTTCATCGAGCGTGACGATCACTTCGAAGTTCGTCGCCTGCTGCGAGCCGACGCCACCGGCCTGGGCGTCCTGGATCGGGCTGTTACCGATCTCCGTCACCTTGCCGACGTAGCTCTCGTCCGGGAGCGCGTCGATGGTGATCTCGGCGGGCTGGTCGAATCGGATGGAGGGGATATCCGTCTCGTCCACCTCGAGCTCGGCCTCGAGGACCGAGAAGTCGGCGATCGTCAACAGCACCGTGCCGGCGTTGTTCATCGTCCCGATAACGACCGTCTCGCCCTCCTCGATGTTGCGACGCGTCACGATGCCGTCAATGGGTGACGTGATCGTCACCTGCGTCAGGTCATACCGCGCGCTGTCGAGCTGCGCCTGTTCCTGCCGGATCCGTTGTTCGGCGGTTTCCACCTCCACCTCTCGTGCTCGGAGCTCGGATTCGCGTAGCTCCACTTCGGTGAGCGCCTGGTCGTAGACCTCGCGTGACACGAGCCGGAGCTCCCAGAGCTCTTGCTGGCGTTCGAGGTTGTCGCGCGCGAGCTGGAGGTTGACCTCCGCGGTTTCGACCGTCACGCGCGCCTGCGTCTGCGTCGATTCCGTGGCCCCGAGCGAGGCCTCGCCCCGATTCACCGCCGCCTGGAGCGATTCGGGGTCGATCTGCAGCAGGAACTGACCGGCCGTGACCCGGTCGCCCTCGTCTACCGCGAGCCGGGTGACCCGGCCCATCACGCTGGCGCTCATGTCGACGGAGAGCTTCGGCTCGATCGTGCCGGACGCGGAGACGACGGCTTGGAGGTCTCTCCGCGCGATGGCTTCGACATCTACCTCTGGTGCGTCCGATCGCTCGAAATACAGGTTGACGAGGACAAGCGCCACAGCGGTCAGCAGAATCAGACCGCCGATGAGGAGCTTGCGCAGACCGCCGCTGGATCGGCCGCCCGTTGGCACACTAGGGCTCTCAGGATTCGTCCCGCTCATGTCGTCATCCACCCAATTGCACCTGAATGATCGCGATAGCCACCGCGATGGCCGCATACACGCCGAAGAGCCCCACGGCGATTGGTCCGGTCCGCCGTTCGGTCACGACCGCGGTTCCAATCGCGAGCACCATCACCCACCAGAGGAAAAAGACGTCGAGCACGCCCAGCATCCGGACGAGAAACGTCTCCGGGTCGAGCATCGGGACGAATGCCGCCAGGGTGGCCGGATTCGACATCGCCTCCCGCACGTAGTTCAGCGGCGCGACGAACGCACCCTGGACGACGAGGATCACCCCGGAATGGGCCACCACCGCGAACACCTGCTTGAACGTCGACCGCGCGCCCAGCAGCACGTTCGCGACGACGAACAGGATGCCGGCAAGGACCACGTTGATGATCGGCACCTGGACCAGGATCGCGGCGAGCGCAAAGTACACCCCGTACTGCGCCACGTCCGCCATCTGGTCGTACTGCTCGTCGGTCATGACGACGCCGAACGACTCCGCCGCCTGCACTTGTTGCTGGAGCATGGCGCGCTCTCCGACCTCGGTGCTCAGCAACGCCGTGTTGAAGGTCGCCACGAGACCGAGCGTGAGCACGAGCACCCCAAGCCAACGTGGGTCCTGCGCCACCTGCTCGAACGTGGCGCGGGGCGACACGATCATGCCGACGAAACGGCTCATCAGGCCAAGACCGGCCGTAGGCGTCGGTTCGTTTACTGCATTCGACACGCGTCACGCTCTCAACCCTTTATCTTATCCTGATCCTGACTCAGCCTGGACTCACTGCATCCGTTTGATACGAGACAACTTGGGAGAAAGTTCGGGGTTGCGGGTGCCTTGACACCCATTGAGACGTTGACTAGGATGCGTTGCTCACCAAAGGACGACGGCGTGCTCGGTTTCGTTCCCACAGAGCTCTTCTTCACGAAGGGCGTTGGCAAGCACCGAGAGAAACTCACCTCGTTCGAGCTCGCCCTGCGGTCGGCCGGTATCGCGGCCTGCAATCTTGTGCGGGTGTCGAGCATCTTTCCGCCCGGGTGCAAGATTATTCCCCGCACGGACGGCGTGCAAAAACTGAGTCCGGGGCAGGTGACGTTCGTTGTGATGTCGGAGGCGGCGACCCGCGAGCCGCATCGGCTGATCGCGGCGACAATCGGTGTCGCCATCCCGCGCGATCGCGAGATGTACGGCTATCTCTCTGAGCATCATAGCTTTGGGGAGAACGAGGAGACCGCCGGCGACTACGCTGAGGACCTCGCGGCCGAGATGCTGGCCACCACGCTCGGTCTCGAATTCGACCCCGACAAGAGCTGGGACGAAAACAAGGAAGTGTGGCGGATGTCGAGCAAGATTGTCCGGACCCAGAACATCACCCAGACCGCGGTCGGCCGCAAGAACGGGCACTGGACCACGGTGATTGCCGCCGCGGTTCTCGTAGGCTAGCAGCCGGGCGTCTGCATACTATGGCGCGTCGATGCACGCACCGGCATGTCGCGGCGCGTACCCTCGTGTCCTGGTCTTGGCACGCGGCCGTCATCATGCTCACCCCGGCGCTGTTGCCGGGGACCGCCGTCGCGCAGGTCTTCGAGTCGGTCGGCACCCGGGCCCTCGGCATGGCGGGCGCGTTCGTGGGCGTCGCCGACGACGCCACAGCGGTGTATTGGAACCCGGCGGGTCTCGCCACCGGCGGCCTGTTCAGCCTGATTGTCGATAGACAGACCGTCGACACACGGGTCGATCGGAGCCGCTCGGACACGCCCGGCACCTCGGCGACCGGGTGGTTCACCGGGTTGACGACCAACGCGGCGGGGATCTCGTACTACCGCCTGCGCGCCAACCAACTAGACCGACACCCCAGCCCTGGAGCCGTGCCCGGTGACGCCCGGCAAGAGCTAGGGGACGAGGCGACCCTGCGGTCGCTCATCACCCACAACGTCGCCCTCACGACCGTGTCGATGGTCGCGCCTGGGCTCAGCGTGGGGACGACGCTCCGGTACGTCTATGGGGCGGCGGGTGCGACCCGTGCCGCTCCCGGTGTGTCGACAGACGACCTGCTGCTCCAGGCGGACGGCCTGGATCGGCAGACAGAGCACAAGTACGACATCGATGTGGGCATGATGATCGGGTCACCGACGTTTCGGGTGGGGTTCGTGGCCCGCAACTTGCGGCAGCCGTCATTCTCGACGGCTGACGGCGGCAACGTGCGGCTGAACCGTCATCTGCGGGGCGGCGTGGCGATGCGCCTGCCCATCGGACCGTTGCTGGCGGCAGATGTCGATCTGACAACGACGCAGACTGTCGCCGGGGACCGCCGGGCGCTCGCCGTCGGGGGCGAGCACTGGTTTGGGCAGTGGTTTGCCGTTCGGGGCGGGGCGCGTGTCAACCTCGCCCAGGACGAGCGCCAGATGGCCGGCGCGTTCGGCCTGAGTGTCGGGCTGACCGAGGGGTTTTTCCTCGACGCCCAGGTGACACGCGGGCGCGAGTCGACCGAGCGGGGATGGTCGCTGTCGGGCCGTATCGGGCTCTAGCCGGCCTCTCCCTCTGACAATAATTGTCAGCGCACTAGAATGGTAGTTTGCCCTTTGTTTTCAAGGGCAAAGAGACAGGACCGCCTAGATGCCAGTGCGAATCGGTGAGCTGCTTCTCAAGGAGAAGCGTATCAACCCGACCCAACTACAGGAGGCGCTCACCTACCAGAAGAGCAACGGGGGCAAGCTCGGCTTCAACCTCGTCCAGCTCGGCTTCGTCAAAGACGAAGAGATCACGGCGCTGCTCAGCAAGCAATACGGCGTGCCGTCAATCAACCTCGCCCAATTCGACATCGACGTCGGCGTCGTGAAGCTCATCCCGGCCGAAACCGCGCAGAAGTATCAGATCGTGCCCCTCAGCCGATCCGGTGCGACGCTGACGATCGCGATGACGGACCCGACCAACGTCTTCGCCATGGACGACATCAAGTTCATGACGGGCTACAACGTCGAGCCGGTCGTGGCGTCCGAGACGGCGATGGTCGATGCCATCGGCAAATACTACGGCGCACCAGGCGCGAGCTCGCTCGAGCTCGCAACGCGCGAGCTCGAGGAGATGCCCCAGGTCCAAGACGAGGATATGGAAGTCCTCGAGGACATGGAGGACACCGACGTCGTCACGCTGGAAAAGCAGGGCGGCGAGGCGCCGGTGGTCCGGCTGGTCAATGTCGTGCTGGCGTCCGCCATTCAGAAGGGCGCGAGCGACATCCACATCGAGCCCTACGAGAAGGAGTTCCGCATCCGGTATCGCATCGACGGCATGCTCTACGCCGTCATGGTGCCACCGATGAAGATGAAGGACGCGATCACCTCGCGGCTCAAGATCATGGCCAAGCTGGATATCGCCGAGAAACGTCTCCCGCAAGACGGTCGGATCAAGATCCGATTCAGCGGCAACGGCACGCTGAAGGAGATCGATTTCCGCGTGTCGTGTCTGCCGACGCTCTTTGGCGAGAAGATCGTGATGCGGCTCCTCGACAAAGAGAACTTGATGCTCGACATGACGAAGCTCGGCTTCGAGCAGGAGTCGCTCACGCGGTTCGAGGAGAACATCCGCAAGCCGTGGGGGATGGTGCTGGTCACCGGCCCGACCGGCAGCGGGAAGACGAACACGCTGTATTCATCCATCGCGCAGGTGAATGCGCCCGACACCAACATCATCACGGCCGAGGACCCGGTCGAGTTCAACGTGACCGGCGTGAACCAGGTGCAGATCCGCGAGGGGATCGGCTTGAACTTCGCCGCCGCCCTGCGATCGTTTCTCCGCCAGGATCCCGACATCATCCTCGTCGGTGAGATTCGCGATTTCGAAACGGCCGAGATCGCCGTCAAGGCCGCGTTGACCGGCCACCTCGTGCTCTCGACACTGCACACCAACGACGCGCCGAGCACGATCAACCGGCTCATGAACATGGGCATCGAGCCGTTTCTCGTCGCGAGCTCGGTCAACCTGATCTGCGCCCAGCGGTTGGTGCGCCGCGTCTGCGCGAACTGCGCGGAACCCCAGGAAATGGCGCCGCCGGCGCTCGTCGACATCGGGTTCACGGAGGAGGTGGCCGGGACCGTCGTGCCGCAAAAGGGCAAGGGATGCGAGAAGTGCAACAAGACCGGGTACAAGGGACGTGTCGGCTTGTATGAGGTCATGGAAGTCACTGAATCGCTCCGCGAGCTCATCCTGGTTGGCGCGTCGTCACTCGAGCTCAGGCGGAAGGCGACAGAAGAAGGCATGTTGACGCTCCGCCAGAGCGGGTTGCGCAAGATCGAGGCTGGCGTCACGACCGTCGAGGAAGTGACGCGCGAGACCGTGAAGTAAGCAAGGAGCGAGCATGCCGACGACCCTTCCAGACCTCCTAAAGCGCATGGTCGAGCGCGAGGGGTCCGATCTGCATCTGACGACCAACTCGCCGCCGCAGATCCGGATCCATGGCGAGCTGCAGCGGCAAGAGGATCTGGAGACGCTGTCAGCCGCTGCGACGAAGCAACTCGTCTATAGCGTGCTCACGGACGCCCAGAAGAAGCGGTTCGAGGAGACGATGGAGCTCGACTTCTCGTTCGGGATCCGCGGCGTCGCGCGGTTCCGGTGCAACGTGTTCAACCAGCGTGGCGCCGTCGCGGCCGTCTATCGGCTGATCCCGGAGGAAATCAAGGGGTTCAACGATCTCGGCCTGCCGCCCGTCGTGGGCAAGTTCGCCGAGATGCCGCGTGGGCTCATCCTGGTGACTGGACCGACCGGCAGCGGAAAGAGCACCACGCTGGCCGCGATGGTGGACAAGATCAACACGGACCGCAAGGGTCACATCCTGACGATCGAGGACCCCATCGAATACGTGCATCAGCACAAGAACTGTGTCGTCAACCAGCGGGAGGTCCACAGCGATACGGCGAGCTTTGCCCCGGCGCTACGCGCGGCGTTGCGCGAGGACCCGGACGTCGTGCTCGTCGGCGAGATGCGCGATCTCGAAACCATCGAGTCGGCGCTGCGAATCGCCGAGACGGGCCATCTGACACTGGCCACGCTGCACACGAACTCGGCCGTGCAGACGATTAACCGCATCATCGACGTCTTTCCATCCCACCAGCAAGGGCAGATCCGAACACAGCTCTCGCTGGTGTTGGAAGGCGTCTTGTGTCAGACACTGGTGCCGAAGGCCAACGGCCAGGGGCGGGTGTGCGCGTTGGAAATCATGGTGCCGACGCCGGCCATTCGCAACTTGATTCGGGACGACAAGCTCCACCAGGTGTATTCGGCGATGCAGGCCGGGCAAGAGAAGATCGGGATGCAGACCATGAACCAGTCGCTGGCGACGTTGTGCATGCGCCGTCTCATCACGCTCAGCCAGGCGCTGGAGTACTCGTCGAATCGTGACGAGCTCCAGGATCTCGTGGGCCGGGGCGCCGGCGTCGTCGCCGGCGCCGGAATGGGGCGTCCGGGCGCTCGCCCAGGGGCGGAGCGGCGCCCCGGGGTCGTGACGCGGCGCTAGTGTTGACTTTCAAGAGGATCTAACTCATGAGCACGACATTCTCCTTTACGGGGCGCACGCGGCAGGGGCAACCGGTGAGCGGCGAGCGGGTGGCCGAAACGGCTGACGCAGCGGTGGCGGCGCTCCGTCGCGAGCAAATTCTCGTGACGAAGATCGACGCCGTCAAGCGTCGGGCGGCAGCGAAGAAGGCCAAGGGCGGCAAGGCGGTGCCCGCCCAGAACCTGGCGATCTTCACGCGCCAGTTCTCGGTGATGATCGACGCGGGCCTGCCACTGGTGCAGTGCCTCGAGATTCTTGGGAAGCAGGAGGAGGACAAGAACTTCGCGGCGACCCTCCTCGCGGTCCGTGCCGATGTCGAGGGCGGCTCCGGGCTCTCCGACGCTATGGCCAAACACCCGCGTGCATTCGATCCGCTCTTCACGAACATGATCGCCGCCGGAGAGGCGGGCGGCATCCTCGACACGATCCTGAAGCGGCTGGCCACCTACATCGAGAAGAACGTCAAGCTGAAAGGGCAGGTCAAGTCGGCGATGATGTATCCAATCGCCGTCGTCGTCATCGCCACTGTCGTGGTCGGGGCGATCTTGTGGAAGGTCATCCCGACCTTCGCGTCGCTGTTCGAGGGGCTCGGCGCCGTCTTGCCGCTCCCGACACGCATCGTCATCGCGATGAGCAACTCGCTCGTCAGCTTCCTGCCCTTTATCATCCTCGGCCTGGTCGGTGGGGCGTTTCTGTTCAGGCAGTACTACTCGACGGAAGGTGGTCGCCGCGTCATCGACGGCCTGGCGCTCAAGGCACCCGTCCTCGGTGGCATCCTTCGCAAGATCGCCGTGGCCAGGTTCTGCCGCACGCTGAGCACGCTCCTGAGCTCGGGCGTCCCGATCCTCGAAGGGCTCAATATCACCGCGAAGACCGCCGGCAACGCGGTCGTCGAGGACGCGGTGGTGACGACCCGAGCTGCGATCGAGCGCGGCGAATCGATCTCGACCCCGTTGCGCGAGACCGCGGTGTTCCCGGCGATGGTCACGCAGATGATCAACGTTGGTGAGGCGACCGGTGCTCTCGACACCATGCTCGGGAAAATCGCCGACTTCTACGAGGAGGAGGTCGACACGGCGGTCGCCGGGATGCTCACGCTCCTGGAGCCGATCATGATTGCGTTCCTCGGTGTCGTCGTCGGTGGCATCGTTATCGCGATGTATATGCCGATCTTCGATCTGATCAGCAGGCTGGCCGGATGAGACGCGCCTCCGCACCGGATATTCCGCTGCGGTCCAAGCTCCTGTGGCTGATCGGTCTCAGGGTCGTGATGATCACGGTCCTGTTGGGCTCGGGCGTGTTGACACAGGTCCGCACGCCCGGGGTCTGGCCCATCAACCCGTTCTTCTTCGTGCTCGGCCTGACCTATGCCCTGACTGTCGTCTACGCGGTGACGCTGCGGTTCGTCGAACGCCAGCGATGGCTGGTCGATCTCCAGTTTGGCCTCGACGCCTTTATCATTTCGGCGCTCGTGCTCATGACGGGAGGGGTGCAGAGCTACTTCCAGACCCTGTACGCGCTCCCCATCGTCGGCGCCAGCATTCTCCAAGACAGACGCGGCGGACTGCTGGTCGGCGTGCTCAGCACTGTGATGTACGGCGGGCTGGTGCTCGCGCAGTACTCGTGGACCTTCGGGTTCGTCGATGTGGCCTGGTTGCCGGTCACCGCGCTGCCGCCGGTGCGGGACGCGCTCTTTACCGTGGGGCTCGATGCCGTCGGGTTCATGGGCGTCGCGTTCCTGAGCGGCTATCTCGCCGAGCGGTTGCGGCGGGCGGATGCGCGGCTCGCCCACGCCTCGACCCAGATCGCCGATCTGCAGGCGTTCAACCAGCACGTCATCGAAAGCCTTACGAGTGGGTTGGCCACCACGGATCCCGACGGACGCGTATTGACCTTCAACCAGACGGCGCAGGCGATCACGGGCCGGGGCGGACCTGAAGCCGTGGGCCAGCTCATTTACGAGCTGCTGCAACTGCCGCCCGCATTCGTGGATGCGGTGCGTTCCGGGTCGGAGCGCAAGTACCGCACCGAGGTGATCTACACGACCCCGGCGGGCAGGCAAATCGACATCGGCTTGAGCGCCTCGCCGCTCAACGTGCCTGGTGGCCAGGGCGGACTCCTCTTCGTGTTCCAGGACGTGACCGAGACGCGACGGATGGAGCGCGTGGCGCGGTTGCAGCAGCGCCTGGCGGCAGTCGGCGAGATGGCGGCCGGTATCGCTCATGAGATTCGGAATCCGTTGGCCTCGATGTCGGGGTCCATCCAGATACTGCGCCACGATCTGCCCTTGAACAGCGAGCAGGCGCAGCTCATGGACATCGTGTTGCGGGAATCCGAGCGACTCAACGAGACGATCAAGACGTTTCTCGCCTATGCCAGACCGCAGAGATTCGCGCCGAAACAGCTCGACGTGCGCCGGGTCATCAATGATGCCGCGCTGCTGCTGCGGCACGGCTCGGAGGCCGGCGCGCAGCATCAGGTGGACGTTGCAGTCCCGCAGGATCCGGTGTGGTACGAAGCTGACGAGAACCAGATCCGCCAGATCGTCTGGAACCTGGCGACGAACGGTCTCCGCGCGATGCCCGAAGGGGGGCGCCTAGTGCTCTCGGTGGCCACCGCCGGTGACGGCGAGGTGGTGTTGAGCGTGTCGGACGAAGGTGTCGGGATTCCGGCCGACGAGCTCGACCGGGTGCTGCAGCCCTTCCATGCCAGCTTTGGCAAGGGCACGGGTCTGGGTCTCGCCATCGTCCATCGGATCGTGAGCGATTACGACGGCGAGCTCCAGATCACCTCGAAGGAAGGCAGCGGAACGACCGTCGCGATTCGCCTCCCCACGCGGCCGTCCGCTGCCTCGACGTCTGAGCGCGGGGCCGCGACGGTTGCCTCGCCGGGCATGAGAGCCGGATGACGACACACACACCAAGCGCCGCGCCGTCTCGCACCGCGAGAATCCTCGTCGTCGATGACGAGCGGTCGATGCGCGAGTTGCTGGAGATCGCGCTGACGCGGGAGGGATATGAGGTCCTGGTCGCCGACGGGGGCCGGTCCGCCGTCGAAGTGCTGAAGCGGGAGGCCGTGGACCTGCTCGTGTCGGACGTCAAGATGCCCGACATGAACGGGGTCGAGGTGCTCAAGGCCGCGAAGCAGATCGACCGCGAGATCGTAGGCATCATGATTACGGCCTACGCGTCCACTGACTCGGCGGTCAAGGCGCTCAACATGGGTGCCCATGACTACCTCAGCAAGCCGTTCAACGTGGACGAGCTCAAGAAGGTCGTGCGCAACGCGATCGAGCACCGCCAGCTCCGTGAAGAGAACGCCGCGCTGAAACGGACGCTCCGCACGTCGAGCAGCTTCTCGAACATCATCGGCCAGAGCGATCCAATGACGGAGGTGTTCCATCTCGTCGACCGCGTCGCACCGACGAATAGCACCGTGCTCATCACGGGTGAATCGGGAACCGGGAAGGAGCTGGTCGCGCGCGCCATTCACGTCAACTCTCTGCGCCAGAATCGTCCGTTTGTCGCGGTCAACTGTGGGGCGCTCCCGGAGACCTTGCTGGAGTCAGAGCTCTTCGGACATATGCGCGGTGCGTTTACCGGTGCGGACAGCAACAAGAAGGGGCTCGTCGAAGTGGCCGATCGCGGGACGATCTTTCTCGATGAGGTCGGCGAGATGAGCCTCATGATGCAGGTCAAACTGCTCCGCGTCCTCCAGGAACGGACGTTCCGGCGGGTTGGGGGGACGTCGGAGGTGCATGCCGATATTCGTGTCATCGCGGCCACCAACCGCGATCTGGGAAGTCTGGTCTCGAGCGGGCAGTTTCGGGAAGACCTCTTCTACCGCATCAACGTGATTTCAGTGCACCTCCCGCCGCTGCGCGAGCGCGTCGAGGACATCCCGCTCCTTGCGGAGACGTTCGTGCAGAAATTCGCCAAGCAAATGGCCAAGCCAGTTCAGGGTCTGTCGAGCGGGGCCCAGTGGGCCCTGCGGGCCTACGCATGGCCCGGCAACGTGCGGGAGCTCGAGAACGTCCTGGAGCGTGCCGTGGCCCTCGAGCCGACGAAGACCATCCAGGCCGACAGCCTGCAACTGCAGGCTGCGCATGCGCCTGTCGCCCCAGACGAGACGCCGCCAGAGGGGGCCGAAGGCCATGGGCCTGAGATCCCGGACAACGGCTTCGACCTCGAGCAGCACGTCAAGCAGATTGAGCGCGACTACATCGCCCAAGCGCTCGAGCGCGCCGGTGGCGTCAAGATGAAGGCCGCCGATCTCCTCGGAATGAGCTTCCGCTCGTTTCGCTACTACGTGAAGAAGTACAACCTGGGGTAAGGCCTCTCCCCGGGTCCCTGACATCCACTGGCCGTGCGGACCTGACACTTATTGGTCGTGCGGACCTGACAATTAGTGTCGGTGCAGGGCCGCTGCCGCGGACTCCGGCCCGCCTGGGCAATGCACGTGTCGTGTAACACGCTGAATATGCAATCACTTACATAGATCATGCAGTCGTCGATCGTGTTGGCACGACCGTTGCTTCTATACATGGCAACGAGATTGAGCAATGACAACTTCGAGCTTAAACGGAATCGAAACCGTGTTCCCAGGGGAGAGAGCCATGAAGATGGATATGAAGAAGCGCATGACGAAGAACGAAGGATTCACACTCATCGAGCTGCTGATCGTTGTCGCGATCATCGGCATCATCGCCGCCATCGCGGTGCCGGGGCTGCTCCGGGCGCGCATGTCGGGGAACGAGGCATCCGCCATCGGGTCGCTCCGGGCGGTCAACAGCGCCATGTCGACCTATGCGGCGAGCTGCGGGAGCGGCTTCTATGCGCCTACGCTGGTCAACCTCGCCGCGCCGCCGGCAGCCGGCACCGACGGGTTCATCGGGACGGACCTGGCGACCGATCCGTCGATCAAGAGCAGCTACACCATCGCGGTGACGGGCGGGGCGGCGGCAGCTGGCGCGCCGGCGTCGTGCAACGGGCTTGCGGCGGGTGCCGTGGTGTCGACCTACTTCGTCGGCGGCACGCCGGCGGTGGGCGGCGGCGTACGGAACTTCGGGTCCAACCAGGGGGGGACCATCTACTTCATCAGCGGCGCCGCCGTGCCGGTGACGCAGCAGGGGGCCCCCGCCGGCTCCAACCCGATTCAGTAGACCGGGCAAGTCGTTGTCGAACGGGGGATGCCCTCACGGGCATCCCTCCTTTTTTGTCATGATGACCGATGCGAGGAACGGGCCGGGAGGACCAGGGTGTGATGTCGTCGAGGGTCGCGCGATGAACGGGGCGCCACGTGGCTTCACACTGATGGAGATCATGATCGCCGTCGCGGTCATGATGCTCGTCGCCGCAATGGCACTGCCTGGCCTCAACCGGGCCAGGGCGGCCGCCAACGAATCGGCCGCCATCGGCTCGCTGCGCATCATCAACAGCGCGCAGTATTCCTACACGGCGTCGTGCGGCTTCGGGTTTTATGCGCCCTCCCTCACGGCCCTCGGGACGGCGCCCGCGGCGAGCCCCGGCGATGGGTTCATCAGCACCGACCTGGCGAACGATCCCTCGTCCAAGAGCAGCTATCTGCTGACGCTGACGCCCGGGGCGCTCGCGGCCGGGTCGGCGCCGTCGTGCAACGGCGTGGCGGCGGGCAACCTGGTCTGGACCTATTACGCTGGAGCCAACCCAATTTCCAACGGGGGTATCCGCTTTTTCGGGATGAACCAGGGGGGGACGATCTACCCGGCAACCGCTGCCCTCCCGGTGACCCAGAACGGCGCACCACCAGGAAGCACGATCGTTCAGTAATCGCCCCAAGCGCCGCTGGCGACGCGCACCGCTGTCGTCCGGGGCTCCTCCGGCCGACATCACGAGTGACGGCGTGTCTTGCGGGCCGAGTCTCCCGCGGCTGGCGCCGTCGGCGCAATGGCTTGACGTCGCTTCCCGGAGCCTTTACAAGACTGTCAGATGCGTGCACCCGGGGTCAGGGAACGAAGGGAGGGCGTGAGGGATGAGTAGCCGAGCTCGACGCTGGATGACGGTCCTGGCGCTCAGCGGCCTCATGGCCGCCGGGATCTCCAGCTACGTGCACGTGCAGATGCTGACCGACCCGGGCTACACGACGTTCTGCGATATCAACGCACGTATCAGTTGCACCGACGTCTACCAGAGCCGCTACGGGAGCCTCGCGGGAGTCCCGGTCGCCGCCGGCGGTGCGATCTGGTTTGTCGGCGTGCTCCTCCTTGCCTTCGCCGGCGCCACGGCGCCGGCGGCGTCGAAACCGCACGTGAGCGGGTATCTCCTCGTGTGGTCCACGGTGGGTCTCGCCGTCGCCATGTATATGGCGTACGCCTCGTTCATCGTGCTCCAGGTCGTCTGCGTGCTCTGCGTCATCGTCTACGTGGCCGTCGTCGGCATCTTCATCGTGTCCGGCATGGGTCCCGCGACTCCGGTCACGCGCCTCCCGGCCGCCGCGGTCGCCGATCTTCGAAGCCTGGCCTCCAGACCGGTCGGGCTCGGGCTTGTCGCCGCGTTCGTCGTGATGGCGGCAGGCGTGACCGTGTGGTTCGCGGGTCTGGGTGACGCTCCGGCCCTGACCGCCGCCGTGCCGAGCGAGACCGCCACGGACGCGGCCCCGCCCGCGGCAACGGCCGACCAGCAGAGCGAGTTCGAGCGGTTCTGGGAAGCCCAGCCTCGCGTCGATCTCGCGTTACCGGATTCGGCGCCCGACCCCGAGGCCATGGTGGTGGTGGTTAAGTTCAACGATTACCAATGCCCTGCCTGTGCAAACACCCACCTCCTCTATGGACCGATCTTCGCGAAATACGAATCGAGCCACCCGGGGTCCGTCGCGCTCGTCACGCTCGACTATCCACTTGACCCCGAATGCAACGACGGGTCGCCGAACGGACCGCACGGCGCGGCGTGCGAAGCAGCGGTCGCGGTTCGCCTTGCGGATGCCGTCGGCGTCGACGCGCGGCAGGAGATGGAAGAGTGGTTGTACGCCAATCAGGCGACCCTCACACGCGAGACGATCGTGGCCGCGCTGGCGGATGTCGCAGGCGTCAACAGCGAGCGGTTCGACGTAGCGTATGAGGCCGAGATCGCACAGGTCAGGCTCGACATCAGCAGCGGCGAGCAGCTGCCGGTCGAGGCCACGCCGACATACGTCATCAACGGTGTGGTGCTCAAAGGAGGTCTGGCGCCCCAGTTCTTCGACGCGGCACTCGCCTACGAGCTCGCGCGCCCCGACGGTGCCCCCTAGATGGTCGGGCGCATTATTGCGGGGACCGAGGGATAGCAGCCGAGATGCGCGCTGTTCGCCTCGCGGAGCTCACGAAGGACTTCAAGGTGGGGTTTTGGCGTCCCCGCCCGTACCGCGCGCTCGACCGGGTGACGCTCGAGGTGGAGCCAGGCGAGGTCATCGGCTATCTCGGACCGAACGGGGCAGGGAAGACGACCACCCTGAAGCTGCTCATGCAGCTCATCTATCCGACGTCCGGTCTGGCCGAGATCCTGGGCCGGCCAGCCGGTGACGTGGCGGTTCGGCGCCGCATCGGCTACCTCCCGGAAACACCGTACTTCTACGACAACGTCACCGCGGAGGAGTTGCTCGTCTATTTCGCGGGGTTGTTCGGGTACACGGCCGCCGAGTCGCGCCGTCGCGCGGCGCAGCTCCTCGACCGCGTTGGTCTCGGGGCGGAGCGGCGACGGGTACTCCGGAACTACTCCAAGGGGATGTTGCAGCGTGTCGGCATCGCCCAGGCGCTGATCAACGATCCTGAGGTGGTCTTTCTGGACGAACCCATGTCCGGCCTGGACCCGCTCGGGCGCCGCGACGTCCGCGACATCATCTTGTGGTTGCGCGACGAGGGGCGGACGCTCTTCTTCAGCTCACACATCCTCGGCGACGCGCAGGCCGTGTGCAGCCGCGTTGCGGTGTTGACGAAGGGCCGACTCATCGCGTCCGGACGCGTGGCCGACCTCGCGCTCGAGGTGCGGGGCTGGGAGCTCGTCGTGGCGGGGATCGACGCCTCGCGGGCGGCCACCCTCGGGCATGGCGCCACCAGCGTGACGCGCGTCGCCGAGGGCCGCTACATGATCGAGCTTCCGCTCGACCGCCCGCCCGAAGCGATCGTCACGGAGCTTGCCGGCAGCGGTGCGCGCATCATCTCGCTGACCCCCCATCACGAGACGCTCGAGGACTTCTTCGTGAGACAGGTGACGGCTGCGGGGGCCACACCCGACACCGGTGCCGCGTCCGCATAGCGACGGACCCACCCATGAGCGCCATCTCCAAGATCGCCGTTCACGTGTTCCGGGATTCCGTCCGCGACAAGGTGCTGTACAACCTCGTCCTGTTCGCCGTGCTCCTCATCTCGGCCTCCTATCTCATCGGCCAGCTCTCGGCAGGCCAGGACCTCAAGATCATCAAGGACCTGGCGCTCGGCGCGACCAGCGTCTTTGGCCTGTTCATCGCGGTGTTCATCGGAATCGGCCTCGTGGCCAAGGAGGTGGAACGCCGGAGCATCTATACGATCCTGTCGAAACCGGTCCGACGCCACGAGCTCGTTCTCGGCAAATACGTCGGCCTCGTGCTGACGCTGGCGATCAACGTGGCGATCATGGTCGCGGCGATGTACGCCGTGCTCGGCTACATGTCGTGGATCGAGACCGAGGAGTTCAAGCGGAGCTGGGAGGCGCCGGCGATGGACCCGGCGCTGCTGAAAGCGGTGTTCCTGATCTTCGTCCAGCTGATGCTCGTGACGGCCATGGCGGTGTTCTTCTCCACGTTCTCGAGCCCGATGCTGTCGGCGGTGCTGACGTTCGGTCTCTACGTCGTGGGGCATTTCAACGCCGACTTACGAAATTTCCAGGACGTCGTCGACTCGGCGCCGGCAGTCTACCTGGCGCGTGCCCTGTATTACGCGCTTCCCAATCTCGCGCCGTTCGACGTCAAGGCGGCGGTGGTGCATGCGCAGCCGGTGACGTTGGAGTACATGGCGTTGACGACCGGCTATGGACTGCTGTACATCGCCGCGCTGCTGGTGCTGGCGGTGCTCGTGTTCACTCGGCGAGATTTCAGATGACCGGCGACCAGGGCTCGGTGAACCGTGAGGGGAATCGGAGTGTGGACGGCCGCACGGCCTGGTGGGGCCGCCCGGGCACGGCCCTTGTGGCCGTAGCGGTGCTCGTCGCACTCTTCACCTCGGTGCAGCTGGTCCGCGACAGGACGTACGCCGCCGAGCGTGCCCGCATCGAGGTCTTGTATGTCCCGTCGGGCAATATTCTCCGACGCATGGCGTTGTCGTTCGACGCGCTGCTGGCCGACGTCTACTGGATTCGGGCGATTCAGCACTATGGGCGTGGCCGGCTGGCGGAGGATGCGGAGAAGGACTACAGCCTCCTGTATCCACTGCTCGACATCACGACGACCCTCGATCCCCGGTTCAACGTCGCCTACAGGTTCGGTGCCATTTTCCTCACCGAGGCGTTTCCCGACGGTCCGGGACGCCCCGATCAAGCCGTCGCCTTGCTTCAAAAGGGCGCCGCCAACATGCCCGATCGGTGGCAGATGCTCCAGGACATTGGGTTCGTCTACTACTGGTGGCTGCACGACTACGAGGAGGCGGCGCGGTGGTTCGAGCGAGCCAGTCAGGTGCCCGGCGCGGCGTGGTGGCTCCAGTCGCTCGCCGCCAATACCCTGGCCGAGGGCGGCAACCGGAGCGCATCGCGAATGCTGTGGCAGCAGCTGCTCGAGTCGGCGGACAATGACTGGATCCAAAACGAGGCCGAACGTCGCCTGGCCCAGCTCGACGCGCTCGATCAGATCGAGTTGTACGAGCGCGTCATCGAGGTATACCGCGATCGCACCGGGCGGCTCCCCGAGATCTGGGAGGACCTCGTCGTCGCTGGTGCGTTGACCGGGTTGCCAATCGACCCGGCCGGGCACCAGTATCTGCTGCTACAACGCACCGGCCGGGTGACGGTCTCGGCGCAATCGCCGCTGTTTCCGATGCCGGACGATCCGCGAGCGCCAGGCCCCACGGCCCGATGAGCGAGGCGACGGGGGCCGCGCTGCTGGCCGTGTTCGGCCTCATCGTCGGCAGCTTTCTCAACGTCTGTATTCACCGGCTGCCCCGCGGGGGGTCCATCGTCAATCCGCCGTCGCACTGTCCCTCGTGCGGGCGGGCGCTGCGGTGGTTCGACAACGTGCCGGTGCTGGGCTACATGGTGCTGCGAGGGCGCTGTCGGGCCTGCGGCGAACCGATCTCGCTCATGTATCCCGCCGTGGAGGTCGCGACCGCTGCGCTCTTCCTGCTGCAGTACTGGCATGTGGGATGGCAACCGCTGCTCGTCGCCCGGGTGGCATTCAGCGGCGCCATGGTGGTGCTCTTTGTCATCGACCTGCGTCACAGGATCCTCCCGAACGTGATCACCGTCCCGGGAATCGTCGTCGGTCTCCTGGCGAGCGTCGTCGTCGAGCCGGGCTGGATCGATGCGCTGATCGGGGTCGCGGTGGGCGCGGGAGTGCTCCTGGCGATCTCTGAGGCGTATTACCGGATTCGGGGCGAGGAAGGCCTCGGCATGGGCGACGTCAAGATGCTGGGCATGATTGGGGCATTTCTAGGATGGCAGCTGATGCTGGTGACGCTCCTGCTCGCGTCGCTGCTCGGTTCGCTGGCTGGCCTCGCCGTGATGGCGCTCCGACGTGGTGACGCACGCTACGCGCTACCGCTCGGGTCGTTTCTGGCGATTGCCGCGATCGTGGCTACCGTCGCCGGAGAGCCGTTCGTGGCGTGGTACGCATCCTTCTACTGAAGGTTCGCTGGTGGCCCAATCCAATCCTCTCCTGCTCGTCTTCTTGCTCATTGTCGGCGCGCTGAGCGGGGTGCTGTTGTTCGCGGTGCTCCGCTTGGGTCTTGCGACGCGCTCCGCGAATCGGCGGCAACGCGACGCGGGACCCGAAACCGCTTTTCTGACGGCCGCCCTCGAGCAGGCGGTTGCGCGCCTCCGGATGCAAGAGCGGGCCACGGAGGAGCGGGCGGTGGCCTCGGAGCGGTTGAGCGAGCAGATTATCGCGAGCCTCGCGTCTGGGCTGCTGGTGGTCGACGTCGGCGGCGACGTGCATATCCTGAATCCGGCCGGCCGGCGTCTTCTTGGGCTTACGCGTGAAGCCGGTGGGTCGTTTCGTGAGTTGCTCGCGCCCGTTGCGAGTCCGCTCACCAGCGCCCTGGAGCAGTGCCTCGCCACGCGCCGACCCATTGGGCGCCGCACCCTGAAGCTCGACGCGGCGGCAGGTCCCGGCCGCGCCACGCATCTCGGCGTATCGATCTCGCCGATGCTGGACGACGGCGGTCAGATCTTGGGCGCGATCTGCCTGTTTACCGACCTGAGTGCGGTCATGGAGCTCGAGGAGCGCGTTCGGTTGCAAGACAGCCTCGCCAGGGTTGGCGAGCTCACCGCCGGCATCGCGCATGAATTCCGCAACGGTCTGGCCACCATCCACGGGTACGCCCGCTTGATTGATCCCGGCAAGCTTCGGGCCGACTACAAACCGTATGTCGAAGGTATCCGGCAGGAGACTGTCGCGCTCCGTGAGGTTGTTGACAACTTCCTGGCGTTCGCGCGGCCCGCGGAGCTCAGCCTGACGACGGTGAGCATGGCGAAGCTGGCCGAGCGGGCCGCCGACGAGGTGCGGGGTGACGTGACGCGGCGCGGCGGTGCGGTCGTGCTCAGCGGCGAGTTTGCCGATGTCGAAGGTGACGACGTGCTGCTGCGGCAAGCGCTCAGCAACTTGTTCCGGAATGCTGTCGACGCGTGTGCCGACGCTCAGGTCGCGCCACAGATCCGTCTCATCGGCGCCGTGGATCGCGAGCATGGTGAGGTCCGGGTCACCGTCACAGACAACGGTCCAGGCATTGCCGCGGATGCACGCGAGCGTATCTTCCGCCCGTTCTTCACGACGAAGTCCTCGGGCACCGGCCTCGGGCTGGCGCTGACGCAGAAGATCGTCGTCACGCACAACGGTCGGGTCACGGCGGGTGCCGCCGACTCGGGGGGCGCCAGGATGGACATCGTCCTCCCGCTCACGCCGGCCACGTAGTGACACGCGCGCCGTGGCAGCTCCTGCAGTGGTCCGCAGATCACGACGAGGCAAGTTCTGCCGTCGTTTGTCGGTCAACCACTCCCTGCGTGGGCTTCGAGCACCATCTCCTGTCGGCCCGCGCCTTGCACTGACCGGTCTTCGTGCCGCACCGGTCATCCACCGACGGATTCGCGCTCTTCGAAACGCTGATTGCCGCCACGCTGCTCATCGGGCTCGCGACCGGCATCGCGCACGTCGTGTCGATGACGCGGGCGGCGGTCGGGGCTGGTGGCGCGGACATCACGTCGACGCTGCTGGCGGTCCAGAAGATCGAAGAGCTCCGATCGCTTACGTGGGCATTCCATCCGCGTACGGGCGGGCCGCGGTCCGACGTGACGACGGATCTCGCGACCGAACCGCCCACGGCGCAGGGGCGCGGACTGCGCGACGCCCCGGCCGCGGCCGCCGGACTGGACACCAACGTAGCGGGGTATGTCGACTTTCTCGATACCGGGGGCGCATGGCTCGGCACGGGTCGTGAGCCGCCACCTGGTACCGCCTACGTTCGGCGTTGGTCGGTCGGCGCCCTGGCGTCACCCGCCGGCGACGTGCTGGCGCTCCAGGTGATTGTCATCGCGCTCGGTGCCGCACCGATTGCGCCGGAGCGACCGCTGAGGCCATCAGACCCCGGAGTCGCATGGATTGCCACACTGCGCGCGCGCAGATAGCCACATGCTACTGGAGCTCTTGGTCTCGGCCGCGCTCATGCTGACGCTGCTCGGCATGGTGTTCGGGTTGCTGAACCCCGCGCACGGGGCCATCGTCTCGGTCCCTCAGACCGCGGACATGCACCAGCGACTGCGCGCCGCCGGCTCGCAACTGCATCGCGATCTGCTCATGGCCGGCAGCGGCCCAACCGTCGGGACCGAACATGAGCACGCGCTGACATGGCTCCGCGCGCCGATTGTGCCGGGTCGTCTTGGGCGCGGCGCCGTGGTCAGGACGACGGCGAACGACGAAGCGGTCACGACGCTCCATGCGATCCCCGGCGCCGTTGGCGCGCGGCTCGCGACGACGGTGCCAAGTGGAGGCATGCGCGTCCGCGTGACCCTCATGTCAGGCCGCGGGTGCGATCGACCGCCGCGGTGCGGGGTGGACGCCCGGTTGATGGCCCTCGTGTTCGACGAGTCGGGGCGATCCGACATGTTCCGAGTCACGCGCGCCCGTCGTGACACGGTGTGGCTCCGGCATCTCGGTGGCGGTTCGGGGGCATCCTATCCGCCAGGTGCCTGGGTGGTGCCGGTCCGGGTGCGTAGCTATTACCTCGACCGGCAGCGCGGGCAGCTCCGTGTTCACGATGGATGGGCCACAGACCTGCCGTTCATCGATGGCGTGGTGGACATAGGGTTCGAGTACTTTGGCGGTCCGCTCCCGACGGCGACCACGGTTCCGTTCGCGCGCCAGCGCGTGGTGGCGCCGTGCCTCGCACGCGCCGCCTCCCCAGCGCCGCCGGGCCACTCCGCGCCGGCTGTTCGCGCGCTCTCCCCGGATCGTTTTGTGGATGGCCCCTGGTGCGGGGGTGGTGCCCCATTCGACGTCGACGTGTTCCGCATCCGTCGGGTACGCGTCGAGATGCGTCTCCGCGTCGCGGAGGTCGCGTGGCGCCGTGCCCGCGAGCCGCTGCTGGTCCCGCCGTCGGCCGCTCGCGTCCGGCCTGACGCGATTCCCGATCTCGCCGTCCGATTCGATGTGTCCCCACGGAGCGGGGCGACGTGGTGAGAATGACTAGTGCATCGCCGTCGATATACGGTCACATCGTCGGGGTCGCAGCGCGCCCAGGCGCAAGGCGCCGCGACGAAGGCATACAGGCCGTATGTCGAGGCGGCACCGCCGCGGCTGGGTGTGATGCGGGCCCGACGACTGACCGTATATCGACGGCGGTGTACTAGTACTGACGGGATGGCGCTGCTCGTCACGATGATGGCTTGCCTCGTCCTCGTGGCACTCGTGGGCGCGCTCGTGCCCCTGGCGTCAACGGAGGTGTCGGTGGCATCGAATCATCGACGCGCGATTGAGGGGCTGTATGCCGCCGAGGCGGCCCTCGAGTGGACCGTGGCCGAGCTGGCGTCGAACCAGAGGAGGGTCTCGTGGCACGGGGCCCTCGGCGGAGCGGTCCGGTCGCGCTTCTGGGGGACGTCGCTCCAGCCACGACTGGCGGACGGGTCGCGGCTGAGTCTGTCGGACGAGACCGCTCGACTGCGGCGCGACGGGTCGGGAGAGTACGGCGCCGGCCGGGGTCTCGCCTGGCGGCTGTTTGCGCACGGATCGCTGAGCGGCATCGTTGCGGTCCCGGCGGGGTACCCCGAGTGGATGATCGCCGTCTGGGTGGCGGACGATGCCGCAGACGCCGACGGCGATCCGCAGCGCGACAGCAACGACGCGGTGGTCGCGCATGCCGCGGCGTTCGGTCCGGCGCGAGCGCATCGTGCGCTCCAAGCGACGCTCGTCCGCGTTGCCCCATCGGAGCCGCCATCGGGCGCGCCAGTTCGAGACTACGTGCAACTGCTCTCCTGGGGTGTCGTGCGGTAATTGAGGTGCGCCGCGCTGTCGCCTAAGGTTAGTCGCGCCCGCGCTGGCCCATGCGAGCGAGCCCATCTACGCCGGATGCTACACTGGGGACGCATTCCGCCAGTGCTTTCGCGACGATGACCGGCCCCACTAAGGCACCCGCTCCCTTGACCTTGATCGTCGAGGATAAACAGTCCCTGCTGTACCGCACCCGGTTCCTTGGACACACGTTTGCGCTACGCAGCCTGGCGTAGCTCGAATCTCTCTCGTGCTTCGATGGGCGTCTGATATCCGAGCTTTTCAAGGCGCCAGCTCTGGTGGTAGTGCTTGACGAACTCGGCGACGGCGGCGCGTACGTCGTCGAGATGCTGAAAGACTCGGCCGTAGATGGCTTGCTCCTTGAGGGTGCGATTCCACCGTTCCACGACACCATTCGTTTCAGGTTCCTCGATGAAGCCAAAGCTGGGACGGATGCCCCAGGACCGGATCTGGTGGAGGAAGTGGTCCGACAGGTACTGACGCCCATGGTCCATCCGCAACGCCAGTCCGCGGGCGACGTCGGCGTCTACCGAGCCGTACAGCCGCCGGACGCCTTGCGCGACGGGCTCAAGCGCCGCGAAGCGGCTGCCGATCTTGCACACGTGCCACCCCACGCACTCGGCGTTCCAGTGGTCGACCGCCGCGAAGGTCCAGACCCAGCCGTCGTCCACGGTGAATACCCGCACGCCGTCGGTTCCCACATGACCTGGGGCGCCGCGGTGATGATGGTCCCGTCGTGGAGCTTCGGATTGCCCTGGCGCCCGCGGTGGGGCGAGAGCAGCCCGTGCGCGCGCATCACGCGCAGCACCCGGGTACGGGCGACGCGGATCCCGTCCAAGATCCGCAGCCGCGCGTGTACCTTGCGATGGCCCTCGCCCTGGAACGGCGACCGGGCGAGGTCGGCGCGAATGGCCGCCAGGAGCTGCTCACCCGAGAGTGCCGGTGCCGGCCCGCGGGGCCGTCGCCCTGCCGGCGCTCCGCCTGAGCGCGCCGCGCGGAGAGCGCCGAGCGCGAGCGCTCCCACGCCCGACACACCCGCTGGAGGCCGTAGCGCCGTCCGGTGGTCGCGGAGGTCGTCGCGCTCATCGCCGCGACCTCCGCATCGGCAAAGGGAGGCGGCGTTCCGCAGCTCGAGCCCGCTCCCGCAACAGCTCGTTCTCCATCGACAGGGCCCCAATGTGTCGTTGGGCCGCGTCGAGCGACTCGCCGCGCAGCAGGCGCAGCACGACGTCTCGCTTCCGGCCCGCGCTCCACCGCTGCCCAGGCCCCAAGGCCCCCGCCTCGGCCGCCGCAACGTCGGCACGGCCTCCAGTCGCCCTCCGGGCTCCCTCCGTCCGCGCCGACCCAGATCCCTTCACCGTCCTCGACCGGACCATTCCCCCTACCTCCTTGGACATTGGATTCTCCCTTAATCCGTGTCCAAGAAAACCGGGGGCGCGCCTTAGAAACAGTCCCTGCGGACCATGCTTCGACATGCGCTCGAGGCGCACGACTACGCCGTCGTCGAGGCGGAGGATCAAGAGGACGCAACCGCGGCGCTTCACCGCCACCGACCGGCCGTCGTGCTCACCGATCTCCGCCTGCCAAAAGGCGACGGTTTCGGGGTGCTTCGCGCCGCCCAGGAGCTCAACGCCGAGACGTCGGTCATTGTCATGACGGCCTATGGCAGCATCGAGGACGCCGTCGCCGCGATGAAGGATGGGGCGATGGATTTTCTCGCGAAACCTGTCGACCCCGACCATCTGGTGCTACTGGTGGCGCGCGCGCTCGATCGTCACCGTCTGGCGACGGAGAACTTGGTGCTCAAGGAAGAGCTGGCCGTCAGGCGGGGGCTGCCGACGATCGTTAGCGACGATGCCGCATTGAAACAGGTCTTGGCGACGTTGCAGCGGGCCGCTGAGACGGACGCAACCGTGCTCATCGGCGGCGAGAGCGGTACCGGGAAGGAGCTCTTTGCGCGAGCGCTCCACGCCTACAGCGCGCGAGCAGAGGGTCCGTTCGTGGCCATCAACTGCGCGGCGATACCGGACACGCTGTTGGAATCAGAGCTGTTCGGTCACGAAAAAGCGCCTTTACCGGCGCGGTCGCCCGGAAACCGGGCAAGTTCGAGGTGGCGCATCGCGGCACGCTGTTTCTCGACGAAATCGGTGATCTGCCGGTGCCGTTGCAGGCCAAGATCCTGCGGGCAATCGAGGAGCGCAGCTTCGAGCATGTCGGGGGCAACGTACAGTTGCAAGTCGATGTACGCCTGGTCGCCGCCACGAACAAAGACCTCCGGGCGGCGGTCGCCGCCCGCCAGTTCCGCGAGGACCTGTTCTTTCGTCTGTCCGTGTTTCCGATCACCGTGCCGCCACTCCGCGACCGCCCAGACGACGTGCCGATCCTCGCACGTCACTTCATCCGGCGGTTTTGCAGCGACCTCAAGAAACCGGCGCTCGTACTGGCACCGGCGGCCGAGGAGGCGCTCCGGGCCTATGCGTGGCCCGGCAACGTGCGCGAGCTGCAGAACTGCATCGAGCGCGCGGTCATCCTGTGCGACGGTTCGGAGATCCAAGCGGGCGACGTCAACTTGTCGGGGCTCGGCCTGACGACCGAGCGCGCGGTCAACCCGTGGGACCACGCCGATTTGTCGGGCAGCCTGGCCGAGGCCTGCGGTCGCGTGCAGACCGAGGTCGAACGGCACAAAATTGCGCAGGTCCTGCGCGACGTACGCGGCGATCGGTGTCTCGGCCGACCAGTTGAAGGTCGCCTACCGCGTGCTCCTGGCCAAGCTGAGGGAGCACGGGTTGGGGTAGTTGCGTTTAGGGGTGCGCCCCATCTGCGCTTGGACTCACGCGCGTAGTCCGATGGCTCGTAGCGACCGGCTGAATTCTCGCTCGGCGACGTCGTCAACGATCTGGGTCGTCCCGATGCTGGTCGGCAGCACGACGTGGAGCCGTCCCTTCACGACCTTCTTGTCCCGGCGCATGGCCGTGACCACCTCCTTGGCGGACAAGTCACTCACGGACGGGAGTGGGCCCAACTGGGCGATCAGCGTGGCGAGCATATCCCGCTGGGATGCTTCGAGTACCCCGCGCCTGACCGCGATGTCGGCGACAGCCAGCATGCCGTAGCCGACCGCCTCACCGTGTCTAAAGCGCCGGTAGCGCGTGACCGTTTCGATCGCGTGACCAGCGGTATGTCCCAGATTGAGCACGCGACGATGCCCGTGCTCCCGTTCGTCGGCCGCCACAACCCGGGCCTTGATTCGGCACGACGTGGCGATGAGCGGCACGAGCGCTGCGGGCGCACGGGCGAACAGCGCCGTCAGATCACGGCTGACCCGGTCGAACAGATCGCGGTCGGCGATCATGCCGTACTTGATGACTTCGTACAGACCTGCCCGAAACTCGCGTCGGGGCAACGTGTGGAGGACCAGGGGGTCAGCAACGACGACGACCGGCTGATGGAACGCCCCGATGAGATTCTTGCCGAGTGCATGATTGACGCCGACTTTGCCACCGATCGCGCTATCGACCTGTGCCAGCAAGGTCGTGGGCACCTGCGCCAGCGACACGCCGCGGAGCAGCGTTGCCGCGGCGAATCCGACCATATCGCCAATGACCCCGCCGCCGACGGCGATCACAGTGGCGGCGCGGTCGGCATCGGCGCGAAGGAGCGCGTCATGAATCTTGGCGACGGTCTGCATGGTCTTGGACTGTTCGCCGTCCGGCACCAGAGTCGTGTGCGCCCCGCGGACCGCCGGTTCGACGGTTCGGCTGTGGGCTCTCCAGATCGCAGGGCTTGAGACAAGGAATCGGCGGTCGCGTGCGCCAGCCTTGTCGAGCAGCGGCCCGAGCCTGGCGATCAGTCCCTCACCGACGTGCACCTGGTAGGCGCGCGACGTCGTCGCGACGTCGATGCGGACTGGTTTCATCGTTGGCCCAGAATAGCACTACGCTCGAGACGATATAGACTGTGCGCGACGCGCACGGGCCAGCAATGACAGCCAAACAGCAATCCTTCGTCACCGAGATTACGCCACAGTCGCAGGACTTCTCGCGGTGGTACACAGACGTGATACGCCGCGCCGAGCTCGCCGACTACTCGCCGGTCAAGGGCTGCATGGTGATCCGGCCTTATGGCTACGCGATCTGGGAGTTGATGCAAGCGGACCTCGACCGGCGATTCAAGGCCACTGGCCACGTCAACGCGTACTTCCCCCTGTTCATTCCCGAGAGCCTGCTGCAGAAGGAGGCCGCGCACGTTGAGGGATTCGCGCCCCAGGTGGCGTGGGTCACCCGCGGTGGCGACGAGGACCTCGAGGAGCGACTGATCATAAGACCGACCTCGGAGGCCATCGTCGGCACGATGTACGCAAAGTGGATCCAGTCGTGGCGCGATCTGCCGATTCTCATCAACCAATGGGCCAACGTGGTGCGGTGGGAGAAGGTCACCCGGCTGTTTCTGCGCACCACGGAGTTCTTGTGGCAAGAGGGTCACACGGCGCATGAAACCGAGGCCGAGGCCGAGGAAGAGGCGCTGCGCATGCTCGCGGTCTACAAGGACTTCGCCGAGCGCGAGCTCGCCATGCCCGTCCTCGACGGACGGAAGACGGAGAGCGAGAAGTTCGCAGGCGCGGCGCACACCTACTCAATCGAGGCGCTCATGGGCGATGGGCGGGCCCTGCAGGCTGGGACCTCGCACCAGCTGGGCCAGAACTTTGCGAAGGTCTTCGATATCAAGTTCCAGGCCCGCGACAAATCGTTGCAGTATGTGTGGCAAACGTCGTGGGGCATGACGACGCGCCTGATTGGCGGCGTCATCATGACGCACGGAGACGACAGCGGTTTGATCCTGCCACCTCGAATCGCGCCGTTTCAGGTCGTGATCGTACCCATTCCCCGCGGCAACTGGCGCGAGACCGTGTTGCCACGGGCACAGGAGATCGCGTCCTCCCTGCGCGAAGCCGGGACGCGGGTCTCGCTCGACGATCGGGAGGAGTATTCCCCAGGGTGGAAGTTCGCGGAATGGGAGCTCCGGGGTGTGCCGCTCCGACTGGAGATCGGTCCCAAGGACATCGAGAAGGATCAGGTCATGCTGGTGCGCCGCGACACCCGAGAGAAGATGCCGACGCCGATGGACGGTCTCCCGTCGCGGATCGACGCGTTGCTCGGCACCATTCAGGACGCGCTCTTCGCCCGGGCGGTTCAGTTCCGCGACGAGCACACGGTGCGTGTCTCGGCACGCGAGGACTTCCGCGACGCGCTCAATGGTCGACCGGGCTTCGTCATCGCCCCCTGGTGCGGCGACGCGGGGTGCGAAGCACGGATCAAGGCCGAGACCCAGGCGACGATTCGCAACATCCCGCTCGAGTCACCTGCAGCGTCAGGCCCCTGCGTTGAATGCGGTCAGGTTGGTCAGACCGACGCCGTCTTCGCCAAATCCTACTAGTCCCGCGCGAGCCGCGCGGCACCCGCGCCCGTACACGACGCGAGGGCGCCAGGATCCGAGACCCAGGGCGCCCTCGCAACAACACTCGCGCTGTTACTTCGCTACTGGAGGCGAACGACGAGCGCGGCACGGCGGTTCAGGCGCCGGGTCTCTTCACGCGCGTTGTCGTGCGCGGGCCGCTCTTCGCCGTAGCTGACGGTTCGGAGGCGGTTGCCACCGACCCCGCGACTCGCAAGATACTGCTGAACCGCGTTCGCTCGCCGATCACCGAGCGCCACGTTGTACTCGTTCGTGCCGATGTTGCACGTGTGACCCTCGATCTCGATGGTGAGGTCTGAGTCATCCTGCAGCGCCGCCACGACCTCGTCGAGCACGCGCGCCGCGCCCGGTCGCAAGCTGTAGCGATCAAAGTCGAAGTGCACGTCCTCGAAGACGTACTCGCGCGGCGGGTCCGGCGCCGGCGCGGCTGGCGGCGGCGGCGGTGGCGGTCGGCGCGGCGGCGGTGGTGGCGGTGGCGGTGGCGGTGCCGGTGGCGGCGGTGGCGGCGGCGCCACGTACACGCTGACGCCCGGGTGATAGGTGAGTCGAACGAGCAGTCCGAACCGGTCGCCGGATGTCGTCGACTGGCCGACGACCGAGCGCGATTCGTGCCGTGTCGCCCAGCTCATCCCGCCGCCCAGCGCAACACCTCGTGGACCGTTCCATTGGAGCCCGAGGATGACATCGAGTGGACTCCGGTTGAGCGACGCGAGGGTCGACTGGCTGCCGTCGGCGCCGACCAAGCGCTGGGTCAGCGTGATCGCGTTGCTCAGCTGCTGTTCGCCGAGCAGCTCTCCGAAAAATCGAATTCGCCCGCGAACCGGCGCCCCGACCCCGACGCCCCAGCGCATGCTATGGGGCAGATCGATCGTCGACGGATCGCTCCTGAAGACGTAATCGTAGTGCCCTGACAGCTCGGCACCGGCGAAGGCCTTGCTCATGACGAAACCGATTCCGCCGTCGGTCTGACCGGTCGTCGTTCCCGCCGCCTCGTTGCCAGTCGGGAGCTTGACGAAACCTCGGATCGCCATCGCATAGGGCGCGCGGGTGCGCTCTGACATGAGGTTGATCTTCGCGCCAACGACGAAGTCGCCGATCTCGTTCCCGCTGAAGCCGTTCGTGACGAGCGGATAGCCCGTCACGAGCCCGCCGACGCGAATCTGGTCCGGCTGAAAAATCGGCCGAAGGTCGCGGTCGATGCGCGTCAGGAACTGAAACGACCCGAACACCTCGACCCGGTCGCGTAGCCCAACCGCGAACGTCGCCGCAGCGGACTGGACCGCCGTGAACCCCTCCTCGCGATTGAACGTCGCGAGGTGCACGCTGGCTGCGACCCGCCCGTGGCCGACGATTTCGGCGGTGGGCACGAACCACAATCCCGTGTCGCCGAGAAACGTCGATCCGGCTGGGCGAGTGTCCTCAGACTGGGCGGCCGCGGGGGAGCCCAGCAGGCTGATGCAGGCAACGACCGCCAGGCGGCCAAGCCATTGTCTCGTCTTCATGAGCAGCGCGTCCCCACCAAAAAAGGTAATGAAACCACCGTGAATAGTATGGCGTCCCAACGGACCAAGTCAACGAATCTCCGCCGGCGAGGCGAGCCGCGACGCGGATGGGTGCCGTCCGATTGGACACACGGGACCGCAAGGGCCCGCCGGGAACGAGACCGGTCCCGACGTTACTCGTCTACGCCGCGCTTCGCGAAGATCCAGGCGATCCCGATGCTCAGCCCGTAGAGCGCGAAGGTCGGCAGGAACATCAGCGACCAGGTCACGGGGTCGCCGGTGGGGGTCAATACCGCCGCGAAGATGGACATGACAAGGATCGCGTACTTGATGTTCCTGATGAGGAATCCGGGCGTCACGACCCCCATCCGAGCGAGAAAGAACACGATGGTCGGGAGCTGAAAGATGACGCCGCAGGCCAGCACGAGCTTGACGTAGAGCGAGAAGGCCGGCTGGATACGCGGCATGAACACCACAAATTCGCTGCCGTAGCTGGCAAAGAACGCCCAAGCGACAGGAAAGAGTATGTAATGCGCGAACAGCCCGCCGCCGATGAAGAAGCCCGTGGCAAGGGCCACGAAGGGGATCGCGAACTTCTTTTCTTTGGCGTAGAGCCCGGGCGCGACGAAGAGCCACACCTGCCAGAGGATGACCGGCGTCGCGAGCATGAGCCCGGCGAGCGCCGCCATCTTGATGTTCAGGAAGAACGCCTCGGTCGGCTCCGTGAAGACGAGCGGCTGATCGTCCGGCAGGGCGTCGGTCAGCGGCTCCATGATGAACTCGAAGATATAGTCGATGAAGCCGAAGCAGACGAGCACGCCGACGACGAGCGCGATGGAGGAAACGACCAGGCGTTTCCGGAGCTCATCGAGATGATCCAGAAACGACATCTTGCCGCCCGCGTCATCCGGCTCGACCGGATCGCTGGGGCGGGGAGCGACGTCCTCGGGGTCGGGCGAGGCTTGCTCAGGAAACGGGACCAGCGCCATCGGAGGTGACCTACGGTATTACGGCTGGGTGCTGGCGTCGGCTTCCGTGGGATGCGCGCCTGGAGCCGGAGCGGGCTCCGGGGTTGGGTTCGGCTTCGGGCTCACGGCCGCGACGTCGTTCTTTGTCTCGACTCGGATCTTGTCTCCCGCGGGATGCGCGTCTGGAGCCGGAGCGGCCTCCGGTCGTGGATTCGGCGTCGCTTTCACTGCCGCGACGTCGGGTTTCTTCTCGACCCGGATCTCGTCTTCGAGGGTATTCCGGAGGTCGTTCGAGGCGCGCTTGAACTCGCCGAGGCTTTTGCCGAGCGAGCGGCCCAGCTCGGGGAGCTTGCGCGGGCCAAAGATGACCAGCGCGATGATTCCGATGATGATCATCTCCGGCACGCCGATAGGGCCCATGGCAGTGCTCCTCAGACTTCGCGCGAACGCGATCCGTATCTCATAGCATTATAGACGGCGCCAGCGGTCGGTCAAGCGTTCGGAGGTCCTCGAATCCCCCGAAGTCATTGCTGGGCAGTAGCTTGTCTGATACGATTCGGCAAATGCGAGCTGTAACGAGTTTGACCGTCGGTGTCGGCGCAATCGTCATTTCGGCGATGGCGGGCGGGCTGTTCGGCGGACGGGTCCTGGCGCAACAGGATGCGATGTCCCGCCACTACGACGCCTTCGCCTCTGCGTTGGCCGCCGTCGAAGCCAACTTCGTCGATGAGGTCGATACCGAGCGACTCGTCTACCAGGCGATTGGGGGCATGCTCCAAACGCTCGATCCTCACTCGAACTTTATGGACCCGCGGTCGTATGCTCGGCTCCGCGAGCGACAGGAGGGCCGTTACTTCGGCCTCGGGATCTCGATCAACGTCATCGACGGGCGGATCACCGTCATGAGCCTGTTCGAGGGGTCCCCGGCGTACCGAGAGGGGATTCGCCGGGGTGACGTCATTGCTCGAATCGAGGGCGAAGACTCGATCGGGATGAGCAGCGATCAGGCGGTCGGCCGGCTGCGCGGACCGAAGGGGAGCGCGGTCAATATTTCGATTCTCCGTGCCGGCTACGAGGAACTGATCGACCTCGACGTGCACCGCGACGAGATCACGATCCCGACGGTCGAGGCGGCGTTCATCGTTGCCGACCAAACGGGCTATGTGCGTCTCGGCGACTTCTCGGAAACGAGTACTGAGGAACTGCAACAGGCGTTGGTGCGCCTTGGCGCCGAAGGCCTGGATCAGCTCGTGCTGGATCTGCGTGACAACCCTGGTGGGCCGCTCGATCAGGCCATCAACGTATCGGACCTGTTCCTGCCTCGCGGCGACATGATCGTCTATACGCGTGGCCGGATCGCCAACTCCGACCAGGATTACCATGCCGGCGATGAGAGCGATCTCGCGGGGCTGCCGGTCATCGTGCTGGTCAACCGGAACAGCGCCAGCGCGTCGGAGATCGTCGCCGGCGCGCTCCAGGACCACGATCGAGCTCTCGTGGTCGGCGAGACCTCCTTTGGTAAGGCGCTCGTCCAGTCCATCTATCGCGTCAGCCACGGCGCGGGGTTGGCGCTCACGACCGCCCGCTATTACACGCCGAGCGGTCGCATGATCCAGCGTCCTTGGGACGGCACGTTTGACGAGTACCGGACGTACTTTCTCCGTGAGCAGGAAACGGCGGCACATGCAGCGGCCGATCGCAAGCTGACCGATGCCGGTCGCGAAGTGTACAGCGGCGGGGGGATCGAGCCAGACTATTTCATCGCGGGGCCCATCGACGGATTCGACCCGGCCCGGTTGGGCCGGCTCCTTGCCGCGCGCGCCGAGTTTGCGAGCTTTGCGGAGCGCTTCTCGGCCGCCGGCGACACGCGGATTAGCGCGGAGGGTCGCGACCGCGAGATCGTGAGCCGTGGATTCACCGTCGATGACCGCTTGATGGTTGCGTTCAGGGACCACGTCCGCAGCCGCGGTCTGACGGTCGACGACGACGAGTTCGCGGCCGATGCGGATTTCATCCGGGCCAAGATCCGCTACGAGGTGGACCTCGCGCTGTTCGGTCAGGCCGAAGCGCGCCAGAACCTCATTCGGATAGATCCGCAGGCGCAGTACGCGCTGGCACTGTTCGACGAGGCGCGTGGGTTACTTCGCTTGTCGCGCGATCCCGGCCTCGTGGCCGCCCGGTAGACCATGTCGCGCGATCCCGGCCTCGTGGCCGCCCGATAGATCGAGTAACAGGGGTTGCGGTTCGCCGTCAGCCCTTGCTACACTGCGGCCGTCGTTGGGTCTCGACCGCGACAGGGGCACGCGGTGGCTCGACGGTTGTCGCGACGCGGCCCATGACCGCGGCGCACTGCTGACGCGATATCACGAGTACCGAGTCGGAGCGTTCCCAGCCGCTCGACAGGTGAGGTTGCGAATGGACCTGTCCGTGCGGCCAGTTTTGTGTACGGCCTCTACATTTGAGGGTCGATGCGCCTGAACCATCTTGAGATCGCCGGTTTCAAGAGCTTCCCCGAGCGAGCGAAACTCGCGTTCGATGGCGGCGTCACGGCCATCGTCGGCCCCAACGGTTGCGGGAAGAGCAACGTAATCGACGCAATCACGTGGGTCCTAGGCGAGCAGAGTGCCCGCAGCCTCCGCGGGGAGCGGATGGAGGATGTGATCTTCAGCGGCAGCGATGCTCGTCGTCCGACCGCCGCGGCGGAAGTCCGGCTACAGCTCTCCGAGGTGACGGCGGCCCTCGCGGCGCTCGCCGGACCTGCCGACGACGCGAGCGCTGTCCATGTTCAGGACACGGTCTCTCGCGCGGGAGGCAACGGCAGTGGACTGGGGAACAACCTCGGACACGGTCAAGACGCGACCGCCGTTCCGCCCTCGCTTGGCGACACCGCGTCCAGTCCGGTCGCGCAAACGGAGATCGACGACGACGAGTTTCTGCCGCCCCACATCAGCCGCGACATCGAGGTCGGGCGGCGGTTGTATCGCTCGGGGGAGAGCGAGTATCTCATCGATGGGCAGGTCTGCCGTCTACGTGACATCCAGGATCTGCTGATGGACTCGGGTGTCGGCGTGAAGGCCTACGCGGTCATTGAGCAAGGCCGGATCGGACAGATCCTCAGCGCGCGACCCGCCGAGCGCCGCCAACTCCTCGAAGAGGCGGCCGGGATCACGAAGTACAAGTCACGGCGCCGCTCCGCCGAGCTCAAGCTCGAAGCCGCTCGGCAGAACCTGACGCGTGTCGACGACATCGTCTACGAGGTCGAGAAGCAGCGGAGCGCGTTGAAGCGGCAGGCTGCCAAAGCGCGCCGCTATCGGCGTCTGCGCGACGAGCTGCGCCGTTGGGAGAAGGTGTTCTTTGCCAGGAAGAGCGACGCCCTGAAGACCGCCATCGGGGAGGCCGAGCGCCGCCTCGAGGAGGCGCGGGCGCGAGAGCAGGTGGGCGCCGCCCAGCTCGCTCGCCTGGAAGGTGACGAGGAACGGCTTCGGCTCGAGTTGGTCGAGGCTGACGAGTCGGCGACGTCGACGCGGGACAACGCCCATCAGCGGGAGCTCGAACTCGGGCGCCGTCAGCAGCGCATTGCGTTCGACCAGCAGCAGGTGGCCACACTCGCCGAGGCGCTGACCTCGGGTGCGGGTGAGCTCGAGTCGCTTCAGCAGCGAAGCGGTCCTGTTCGAGGCGAGCTGACCGGCCAGCAAGCGGCACGCGCCCTCTGTCTCGATGAGCATGACGCCGCTCGGCAGCTTTTGGCGGAGGACGAACGACGCTTTGCGGACGCGCAACGCGCCATTGAGGGTCAGGAAGCGGACGTAGAGGCAGCGCGCAGCGAGGTGTACGCGGCGATTCACGCGGCGACGGCGCTCCAGAACGTCGTGACCAACGCGGACGCCGGACAAACCCGGCTCCGGCAGGCGTTGGCGAAGCTCGAGGCAGAGGCGGCGGACGTGGCAACCGAGCACGCTCGGTACGATGACGAGCAGGCAAAGGCGGATGCGGGTGCGCGAGACACCCGCGCGACATTTGAGGGCGTCCGGGCTGCGCGAGCCACGTGTGATGCGGATCTGGTAGTGGCCCGTGCCGAAACCGAGGCGCGGGCCCGGGACGCGGGCGTACACGAGCGAGAGGTGGCGGCTGTCCGTGCACGACTCGAGTCACTCGAGGAGCTCGAGGCCGGCCGGGCCGCGTATTCAGACGCCGCCAGGATCGTGATGGCGTCAGACGACCGGATCGCGCACCAAGGGTCGGTCGCCGATCACCTCGAGGTCGGCGAGTCGGACGAATCCGCCGTCGAGGCGTGTCTGGGTGATCTGCTGCAGTATGTCGTCGTCCCCACCCGTCAGGCGGCGCTCGACGGCATCGCCCTGGCGGCGGAGAAGGATGCCGGGCGGTGCGGGTTCCTTATCAGCGCCAACCACGACCGGGGGGCCGAGACGGCGCCGCCGCATCCCACGCTGCGGGCACTGGCAGACGTTGTCGCCGTCCGTGGCCCGGGTGAGGCGGTCCTTCGCCGTCTGCTGCAGCGCCGCTGGCTCGCGCCGTCGATCGAGGACGCGTTGGCGGCGGCATCGGTCACCGACGATCCCATCGTCACGCGCAACGGCGTCGTGGTTCGCGGCGCGTCGCGTCTTGGCGGCGGCGGCAAGACGGGCGCACTCGGTCTGCTGGCGGCCAAGCGGGAGATTGCGACGCTACGTGCGAGGGCCGTGACCGAGGAGACGGTCCTGGCTCGTCTCCGCGAGCAGGTCACCGAGCTCGAAGCAGCCGTGGCCCGAGCCAACGACCGGCGCGAGGCGTTGATGGCCGACGAGCACGCGCACGAGAAGACGTTGGTCAGTTTCGAGATGCAGCTCGGTCGGCTCGATGACGACCATGTCCGGTTGACGGAGAAGGACGCCCTTCTGGCGAGTGAGCGGCGGCAGGCCACCGAAGAGCACGACGGCCTCGCGGCGAAGCAGGCGGAGGCGGGCGCGGCGATTGCGCGCCTCGAAGCGGACCAGACATCGGCGGAGGAGCGCCTCGAGCAGGCGCAAGGCCGCCTGCTCGAAGCGCGCGAGTCAGTTGACGCGTTGGGCCAACGAGTGACGGTAGCCAAGGCCACTCACGCCGCGTTGGGTGAGCGGTCCACCGCGTTGGCCGCTGACGTCCGGCGACTCGAGGATCAAACGAGCGATCTGTGGCAGCGCATCGGCGCGCGCGAGGCGGAGAACCAGCGTGACGTGGCGCGCCGCGGCGCGCTGCTCGTCTCGATTGAGGAGGCCGAGCGTCAGCTCGACGCCGACGTGGCGGCGTTCGATGGGCTCCGCGAGCAGATCCGGCTGGTCGACGAGCGGACCGACGGGCTCCGCGAGCGCATCGCCGAGCAAGGCCGCCACGTGCGTGACGCGCGGCACGGCCTCGAACACATCCGAACGGACGTGGGCCGTGTGGAGGTGGACCACGCTACCGCCAACGCCGATCTCGCACACACGGCGTCGTCGTGTGCCGAGACGCTCCAGGTCGATCTCGCGGACGTCATCGCAGAGGTCGCGCGTCTGGAGCAGGACGGACCAATCGACCCCGATCGTGCGCTACTGGGCGTCGTGGGTGGGGGCGCTGACGCCGCTGGCACCGAGGCCGACGAGGATGGCGGGACCGAGGAGCTGGTTGAGGATCCGGGAGAGGCGGAGCGGGAGGCCGTGTCCGACCGGCTCGACGCGGCGCCCACGGTCGATGACATCCTGGCGCACTTGCGCGCCAAGATCGACCGGCTCGGGCCGGTCAACATGATGGCCATCGATCAGTTCGACGAGCTCGAGGATCGTCACACGTTCCTGACGACACAGCGACGGGACCTGCTCGACGCGATTGCCGCCACCGGTGAGGCCATCAAGCGGATCGACGTCACGACCCGCCAGCGGTTTCAAGACGCGTTTCGTGCGGTCAACGAGCATTTCCAGCGCTCGTTCGAAACCCTGTTCGGCGGTGGCCGCGCGGGACTGGTGTTGCTCGACGAGACCGACGTGCTCGAGAGCGGGATCGACATCATCGCGCAGCCGCCCGGCAAGCGCCTACAGAGCATTCAGCTGCTCTCGGGCGGTGAAAAGGCGTTGACGGCCATGGCGTTGATGTTTGCCATCTTCAAATACAAGCCGAGCCCGTTCTGCCTGCTCGATGAGATTGACGCGCCGCTGGACGACGCCAATATCGGTCGTTTCGTGGAGATGCTCCGGGGCTTGCAAGATCGCACGCAGTTCGTCCTGGTCACGCACAACCGCAAGACCATGGAAATCGCCGACCGGCTCTACGGGGTCACCATGGAGGAGCCGGGCGTCTCGAAGCTCATCTCGGTCAAGATCAACTGAACGAGGACAAAGCAACCCGGTACCATCGGCAGAGGCGACGCAGCACCGCGTTGGGGGTCGCCGCCCGCGCGGGTCTGCTCGCGAGCCTGCTTGGCGCTGGGCTCCTGCCTGCGGCGCGGCTGTCGCTGGAGCACGTAGTGACGGCCGTGGGCGTGCCGGTCGACGCGCGCGCGGCGATGGTCGTCGTCCTCTTCGCCGCGGCGCTGGGGTTCGCGTCAGAGGTCGTGGCCTTTCCGTTCGTCTGTTATTCCGGCTTCCTGTTGGAACGACGATACGGGCTCTCGCGGGAGAGCTTCTCGGCCTGGGTGCGCGGCTACGCGCAGACTGCGATCGCGCGGTGGGTGTTCTGGGTCGCGGCCGTGGTGTTCGTCTATGTCGCGATTGATCGCTGGGCGACGTGGTGGTGGCTTGCGGGAGGCGCTGCGTTTGCCGCGGTGTCCGTCGCGCTGACCAACCTCGCGCCGGTCGTCCTCCTGCCGAAGGTGTTTGGCGTGCGGCCGATCGGTCGACGGCGTCTCGCGGACAGGCTCGAGGCCCTCGCGCGGCGTGCGGGCGCCCCGGTCATTGGCGTCCACGAGTGGCGAGTCGGCGCCTGGACGTCACGGGCCAACGCCGCTCTCGTTGGCACCGGTGCGACCCGGCGTATCCTGTTGTCCGATACGCTGATTGAGGGCTACAGCGACGCCGAGATCGAGGTCGTGCTGGCGCACGAGCTCGCGCACCATGTCCACAGGGACATCTGGAAGATGATCGCGTGCGAGGTCGGCGTCGCGCTGTTCGCGCTCTGGGTCTCGCACCACGCGCTGACCGCGGTGTCGCCGGTGCTGGGGCTGGACGGGATCGGGGACGTCGCCGGGCTACCGGCGCTGGTCTTGTGTGTTGCCGGCGTCGCGCTCGCGGTCAGGCCGCTCGCCAACGTGCTCTCCCGCCGTCAGGAACGCCGAGCGGATCGGTATGCGATCGAGGTCACCGGGAACCGGGAGGCCTTCGTGTCGGGGCTGCGTCGCCTCGGTGCGCAGAATCTCGCGGAGGCTCGCCCGTCGCGCTTCGCGGCATGGTGGTTCTCGTCCCACCCGCCGCTTGCCGAGCGCATGGCCGCCGCCCGCCGCGGCTAGGCCACTCCTCGTGGCCTAGCGCCTCGCGGGTTCCCGGTTGCCGCCCGACCGTGGTGGGCGCGATCGACCCCCAGGTCCGCCGCGACCGTCCGGCCGTTCCCCTCCATCGCCGCTGGGCGCTCCGCCGCTCGGGGCGTCGGCGGACTCGGACGCAGGCAGTAGCGCCTTTCGACTCAAGCGCACCTTGCCCGACGGGTCGACGTTGATCACCTTGACCAGGACCTGGTCGCCTTCATTCAGCTCGTCACGCACCTCCTTGACCCGGTAGTGAGCGATCTCCGAGACGTGCAGCAGGCCGTCGATACCCGGCAGGATTTCGATGAATGCGCCGAAGTCCGTGATGCGCTGCACCTTGCCCAGATAGCTCTTGTTCAGCTCCGGACTGGCGGTCAGCTCCTCGATGATCGTGATGGCCCGTTGTGCCGAGGCTTCGTCCGAGGACGCCACGTTGACGCGACCGCTGTCTTCGACGTCGATCTTGACGCCGGTGCGGTCGATGATGCTGCGAATCGTCTTGCCGCCCGGGCCGATGACATCCCGAATCTTGTCGACGGGGATCTGGATGCTCACGATGCGCGGCGCGTGCCCCGAGATGGATTCCCGCGGTGCCGCGATCGTTGCGCCCATTTCCTGCAGGATATGGATCCTGCCGGCGCGCGCCTGCGCCAGTGCCTCGCGCATGATCTCGGTCGTGATGCCGGCGACCTTGATGTCCATCTGGAGCGCAGTGATGCCCTCCGTCGTGCCGGCGACCTTGAAGTCCATGTCGCCGTAGTGATCCTCCGCCCCCGCGATGTCGGACAGGATCGCGTGTCGTGGTGCGCCACCGCCCGCGCCGTCGTCCATGACGAGCCCCATGGCGATCCCGGCGACGGGCCGCGTCAGCGGTACCCCGGCATCCATCAACGCAAGCGCGCTACCGCAGACCGTGGCCATCGACGACGACCCGTTGGCCTCGAGGATGTCGGACACGACGCGTATGGTGTAGGGGAACTCGTCGTCGCCGGGAATCATCGGCAGGAGGCTGCGCTCCGCGAGATTGCCATGTCCCACCTCACGCCGGCCCGGACCGCGCATGAACTTCACTTCGCCGACGGAGAACGGTGGGAAGTTGTAGTGCAGCATGAACCGTTTGTAGCTCTCCCCGTCGACTAACTCGATCTTTTGTTGATCATCGGCCGTGCCGAGCGTGGCGGTAACGAGCGCTTGAGTCTCGCCCCGCGTAAATATCGCCGAGCCGTGCGTGCGCGGCAGCACGCCCACCTCAGACCAGATGGGGCGCACCTCGTCGAACCGGCGTCCATCCAGACGCGTACCGCGTTCGAGGACCTCGTTCCTCAGCACGGTTTCCTTCAGCTGCTTGAAGACCCGCTTGGCATCGTCCCGCTCGGTGCCCTCCGCCGGAAGCGACGCGAGTAGCTCGTCCAGCACCTGGTCGACCCGCGCGTAGTTGTCGAGCTTGTCCGGGACACGCATCGCCTCGCGCAGGGGCTCGATGACCTTGTTCGTGATCTCCTGAGTGCTGGCAGGTTCTGTCTCCGCCGTGACCACCGTCAGCTTGGGCTTGCCGACCGCCGCCGTCATCTCCTCGATCGCGCCCACGATGTCGCGTATCGCCTGGTGGCCGGCCTCCAGCGCACCGAGCACCACGTCCTCGCTGACCTCGCGAGCCCCGGCCTCGACCATGACGACCGCGTCACGGCTCCCCGCGATGACCAGATCAAGCGTGCTGCGTTTTCGCTCGGGATAGGTTGGGTTGAGGAGCAGCTCGCCGTCGATCAGGCCGACGCGTACCGCCGCTATCGGTCGCGCGAACGGAATCGGTGAGATCGAGAGCGCGGCGGACGCGCCGGTGAGCGCGAGCACGTCCGAATCGTTCTCCGCGTCGGCGGAGAGCAGCAGCCCGATGACCTGGGTCTCCCGCGACCACCCCTGCGGAAACAGCGGCCGGATGGGTCGGTCGATGAGTCGGCTGGTCAGGACCTCCTTGTCGGTCGGCTTCCCTTCGCGCTTGAAGAAGCCGCCTGGGATCCGACCCGACGCGTAGGCGTATTCGCGGTAGTCGACGGTGAGCGGCAAGAAGTCGATGCCCTCGCGGGCGTTCGCCGCGGAACACGCCGTGACGATGACAACCGTATCGCCGTAGCGTACGGTCACCGCGCCGCCCGCCTGTTTGGCGATCTTGCCTGTCTCGATGGTCAGGGTTCCCCGGCCGACGTTTACTTGGGCCGTATGCATGACGTGTGACTCCCGTTGAAGGTGGCGCAGGCGACGGTGCTCAGCGAATCGTCAGGCGGGGAGGGAGGGCTACCAGCCCGTCGAGGGCCGGTGGTTCATCTCGCGCCTACTTGCGGATGCCGAGTCGCTTGATGAGGCCCGAGTATCGCTCGGAGCTCTTGCCCTTGAGGTAGTCGAGGAGTCGCCGCCGCTGGCCAACGAGCTGTAAGAGCCCGCGGCGCGAGTGGTGGTCCTTGGCGTGGACCTTGAAGTGCTCAGTCAGATAGCCAATCCGCTCACTGAGGATGGCGACCTGCACTTCAGGCGAACCGGTGTCGCTCTCGTGCGTTCGATACGACCCGATGATCTCCGTCTTTCGCTCCTTGGCCAGCGCCACGTGTAACTACCTCTTCCTCTTTCGTTTATCGCGCTTTGTCCAACCGAAAAAGCTTACACTAGAACGATCGCGGGATGCAAAATGCGGTATCCGTCCGCGTCTGCGATGGCGAGCAGGTTGCCGGTCGAGTCGATGAGCTTGACTCGCGCCTGGCTCCCGTCCGCTCCCGCGTTCTCCCAACCGCGATCCCACGACGAGAGGTCCGCGCGCGACAGCCGGTTGCCGTGCCTGGCCCGCCGTGTCCCATGGTCGGTCAGCACCGCGCTTGGCAGGTCGGGCAGCAGCTGCACGAGCGGCACGAGGTGGTCGGCGATGGGTGTTGACCGGCGTGTCAGTGCATCGACCGGCACCGCGCCGGTCAGGTCGAAGGCGCCGCTCCGCTCGCGGCGGAGCGCCTCCAAGCAACCCCCGCAGCCGAGTGCGCGCCCCAGATCGTGCGCCAGCGCTCGCATGTAGAAGCCGGGTTCACACGTGACCCGGCAACGCAGGCGATCGGCCGTGTGCGAGATGACCTCGAGCGCATGCACCGTCACCGCGACCGGCCTGGGCGCGACCGGCTCACGACGCCGCGCGAGTCGATACGCTCTGACACCGCCGATTTTCTTGGCCGAGAACGGCGGCGGGTGCTGTTCGAAGGTGCCGACGAAGGACGCGATCGCCTCGTTGACGGTGGCGGAGGTGACCGCGTCCAGTGGGCGTGTGCCACCCTCGGACACCTGTTGGGACTGCGTGCCGGTCGTGTCGTACGTGTCGGTCACGACACCGAGCCGGATGACCCCATCGTAGACCTTCGGGCCGGCCGACAGCAGGGATGCCAACCGCGTGGCGCGCCCGACGACGAGGGGCAGCACGCCGGTCGCCATCGGGTCGAGGGTGCCGACATGGCCGACCCGACGCGTCCCGAGAGCGCGCCGCGCGCGCGAGACGACGTCGTGCGAGGTCATCCCGGCGGCCTTGTCGACGACGAGCACGCCGTCCACGCCGGCGGATCGATTATCGGGCTGGCTCATCCGGAGCGGTGTCCAGAGCTCCGATGACGGCGGCAACAGCGCGAGACACGACATCTTCGCGCGATCCGTCGAGCGAGAACCCGGACGCATTGCGATGACCGCCGCCGCCAAAGGACGCCGCCACGGCTCGCACGTCGATGGTGCCCTTGGATCGGAGGCTCACCCGCGCCGATCCGTCGAGGAACTTGAACATGATCACCGCCTGGACGGCGGTCGCGGACAACGGCAGATTGATGAGCCCGTCCAGATCGTCGGTCGGACAGCCGGTCTGCCGGAGCAGCGCATCGTCGACATGCAGCACTGCGACGCGCCCCTCGGCGTCGAGCGTCATGTCCGTGAGTAGCGCGCCCGTCAGCCTGAGTTTTCCGACGCTGCTCCGCTGATAAATCTCGGCCGCGACGCCGGCGACGTCCACGCCGGCCGCAGCCACGCGTCGGCAGATCTCGAACGTGCGGCTCGTGATGTTCGCGTGGCGAAACGAGCCCGTGTCGGTGAGGATCCCCGCGTAGAGCGCGATCCCGATGTGCGGGGTCACCGCGACACCCAACTCCGCCACGAGATCGTGCACCATCTCGGCGCAAGCGCACGCTGAGGGGTCAAACCAGTTGAGCGTCCCATACATACCGTTGCCGGCATGGTGATCGACGTTGATGACGAGTTGGCGGTCGAGGCCGGTGACGTCGGTGCGGCCCAACGAGCTACATTCGAGAATGACCGCAGCATCGCAGGAGCCGTCCACCGTGTCCGCGACTTCGATGGACGAGGCGCCGGGAATCGACTGCAACGAGTCGGGCGGCGCATCGTGGTTGACGATGCGCACCGTCTTTCCGAGCCCGGTCAGCGCATGCGCGAGCGCGAGCTGCGAGCCGATTGAGTCGCCGTCCGGGCGCGCGTGTGACGAAATCACGAAGCGCTGGCGTGCCCGCAGTGCGTCGACGATGTGCCGAATTGGATGGTCAGGACTCGTTGGCATCGGTCTTCGTCGCGTCGTCACCGCCATCGGCAGATCCGGTCCGCTCGGCCTCGATCTCCTCGAACAGGCGCCCGACGCGAGCCTGCTGCTCGACCGCCTCGTCGTAGCGAAACGACAGTTCGGGTACGCGGCGTAGGCTGAGACGCTCGGCGAGTGCCCGGCGCAGGAACCCATGCGCGCGGCGCAGACCGCGCGCGGCACTGCGTCGCGCCTGCTCGTCCGACATCACGGTATAGCGGACCTCGGCACGCTGGAGGTCGCGGGTAACGCTCACGTGGGTGATCGTCACGTCGGTGACGCCAGGGTCTCGCACCCCTCTCGTCAGGAGCGTGCTGAGCTCGACGCGAATCCGCTCCGCTACGCGCTCCATCCGAGTCCCGTGCGGCATGTCTCAGGCGCGCCCCTTGTGACAGTTCACTACGTGAGCCAGTCGAGGTCGGACGCCACGATGGCGCCGGCGTTGCGCCGGTCGATCTCCGTCAGGACACTCTCGAAGAGCCGGTCGACGCCGTCTCGCGCCGTCGCCACGGCCACGATGCCCAGTCTGGCTCGCTGATGTAGGTCGTGATGGTCGAGCTCGGCGACGGCCACGTTGAGTTTGCGCAGCCGGTCCTTGATGCTGCCGAGCGACCTCCGCTTGTCCTTGAGCGAGCGTGCGCCGTCGAAGTGAAGCTCGACGGACAGCATCCCGACGGCGGCCATCGATCCAGCGGGTTAGACGACCGTTGCCGCGATCTTCTCGACCGTGAAGACCTCGATGACGTCGCCGATCTTGAGATCTCCGAAACGCTCGAAGGCGACGCCGCACTCGAAACCCGTCTTGACCTCGCTGACGTCGTCTTTGAAGCGACGCAGCGATCCGAGCTTGCCCTCGTGCACGACGACTCCGTCGCGCACGATGCGCGCCTGCGTCTCGCCGGACCGAGTGAGAACCCCGTCCGTCACCATGCAGCCTGCAGCGGTGCCGAACTTGGGCACCTTGAATGTCTCCCGAATCTCGGCCTGCCCGAGCTGCTGCTCGCGGACGGTCGGCTCGAGAAGCCCCGCCATCGCCATCTTGATTTCATCGGTGACGTTGTAGATGACGGAGTGCTGCCGGATATCAACCCCCTCCCGTTCGGAGGCTGCCGTGGCGTTGCGGTCCGGCCGCACGTTGAATCCGATGATGATGGCCTTCGACGTGGACGCCAATAGGACGTCCCATTCGCTCACGGCGCCGACACCGCTGTGAATGACGCGAATCTTGACGCGGTCGTCACCGAGCTTGGAGAGCGCGTCGGCCAGCACTTCGGCCGACCCCTGCACGTCGGCCTTGATGATGACGGGCAGCTCTTTGGCCTCGCCCTCGGCCAGCTGGGCCTGCAACGATTCCAGCGTCACCCGCTGCCCGCGTCCCCCGAGGGTCTTTTCCTTGGCCAGGTTCTGCCGGAGCACCGCGATCTGTCTCGCCTTGGCAGCGTCGGCCACGGCCTGGAAGGCGTCACCGGGCTGCGGCAGTCCGGTCAGCCCAAGCACCTCGACCGGGTTCGATGGGCCGACTTCTTTTGTTTGCTCCAGCCGGTCATCAATCAGTGCACGCACCCGCCCGACTTGAACCCCGGCGATGAAGTTGTCTCCCACGCGCAGCGTGCCATCTTGCACCAGGACGGTCGCCACCGGGCCTCGGCCTCGATCGACCTTCGCCTCCAGCACGGTGCCGGTCGCTGCGCGCGTCGGGTTCGCCTTGTGGTCCCCCATTTCCGTGACGAGCAGGATCATCTCGAGCAGACCGTCCAGGTTCTCGCGCTGCTTGGCGGAGACCGGAACGGTCACGGTAGTGCCGCCCCAATCCTCGGGCGTCAGCTCGCGTTCCGCCAGCTCCTTCTTGACCCGGTCGAGGTTGGCGTTGGCCTTGTCGATCTTGTTGATTGCAACGATGATGGGCACTCCCGCCGCGCGCGCATGGTCGATCGCTTCCTGGGTCTGTGGCATGACGCCGTCGTCGGCCGCCACGACAAGGACCACGACGTCCGTCACCTTGGCGCCGCGCGCCCGCATCAGCGTGAAGGCCTCGTGTCCGGGCGTATCGAGAAAGACGACGCGGCGGTCGTTGACGGCAACCGAATAGGCGCCGATGTGCTGCGTGATTCCCCCCGCCTCGCCGCCGGCCACGTTCGTTTCGCGAATCGCGTCGAGCAGAGTCGTCTTGCCGTGATCCACGTGCCCCATCACGGTGACCACCGGTGCGCGCGGAATGACGTCCTCGGGCTTTGCGATCTCGGCCTCGACGACGACCATCTCTTCCTCGAACGACCGCATCTTGACGTCCGCCCCGAACTCGCGCGCGATCATCGTCGCGGTGTCCGGGTCGAGCGTCGTGTTGATCGTCATTATCAACCGTCGCTCGATCAGCTTCTTCAGCACGTCCTTCGCACGCACCTCGAGCTTGTCGGCAAGATCCTTGACCGTCATGCCCTCCGCCAGCGTGATGGTGCGCGTGACGGGCGGCGGCGGTGGTGGCGCCGCCGGCGTCTGGCGGCCGCGCCGATAGGCCGACCGACGGCCACCGGGCCGGTGATGCGGTCTTGGCGGTGGTCGATACCCGACCGCGGGTCGGGGCGGCAACGGTCTGGACGACGGCGGGCGGACCGGCTGTGACGGCATCGGTCGTGGTCCGCCGAGCGGCGGCTGGCCCGTTGTGGTGCCGATTCGTCCTGGTGCGGCGACACCCGCTCGCGTTACGCCGGCGGACGCAGCCGGGGCTGCAACGACCCGTTTCGGTTCCTCGACGCGCAGCCGCAACGTGGGGGGGACGACCCGCCCGGTGGGTCGCGGTGCCATGGTTGCCGTCGATCGCGCGACGGGCGTGACTGCGCGGGCCGGGGCGGACGCGGGTTCAGCCGGCGGCGCCGGCGCGACCACGGGAGACGGCGCGACCGGCGTGCTCGGCGCGGCCGCTGCCGCGGCGGCAGGTGGCGAGACCGCCGGTGGGGTCTCGGCGGGCTGCGATTCCTCGGCCGGCACGGGAGCCGGCGTCTCCTTGGCGGTTGGTGCGACGGGGGGCGCGTCGACAGCCACCGTCACCGGTGCGCCGGCGTCCAGCGTTACGCTCTGCGGTGCGCCGGCGTCCAGCGTTACGCTCTCCGGTGCGCCGGCGTCCAGCGTTACGCTCTCCGGTGTGCTGGGGTCCGCCGCGACCGCATCCGGTGCTTGCGCGTCCTCGGAGCCATCGGCATCGGCATCAACCACGGCCAGCGCTTCGGCTTCAGCCGCTGCGGCTCGTGCAGCCTTGGCTGCCTTCACGAGTCGGGGCGGTCCGAGCCGTGGCTTCGCCGGTTGCGCGGCTTCCTGCTTTGCGGCCGCGCGCTTGTTGCCGCGCCGTGGAGCCGGCTTCTGCGCGAACAGTTCGCCACCGGGGAGCTCGAGGCCGCGCTCGCGCGCGAGGCGCTGCGCGAATTGCCGAGCGACGATCTCTTCGATCGTGCTCGACGCGCTCTTTACCTCGATGCCGTGCTCCTTGCGCAGTGCCTCGATGACCACCTGGCTCGGGATGCCCAGCACCTCCGCGACTTTGTAGATCCGTATCGTTGCCACGTGTTCTCTCAGCGTCCGGTGTCTGGGCCTTCGGACGATGCGGCATCATCGCCGCCCGGCTGCTTCGCATTTGTCGGCTGGTCTGGGGTCGGAGCGTCCTCGCCAGGCTCATGACCCGCGTCCGGCTCCGCCGCGGGGGCCGCTGCCGGGTCTAAGGCGCTGTCATCGGCGGCCTGTGCCGAGACCTCCTCGGTTGCAACCGTCTCGGTTGTCGCCTCCTCGGCGGCGGCTGCCGCTGCGGAGGCCTCCGCCGCAGCCTGCTCGACGGCGGCCACCTGCTCGCGAATGGCCGCCTGCAGTTGCTCCGCGGTCGCCTCGTCGACGCCGGCTACCTCCGCGAGGTTGGCTGCCGAGGTCTCGAGCAAGCTATCCGCGGTATCGAGGCCTGCGTCGCTCAACTTGCGCAGCTGCTCGTCTTCCAGCCCCGGCAGCGTCAACGTTGCCGCTTCCTCCGACATGCCCAACCCGTCGAACTGCGCTTCGACTTCGCGCCGCTTGTCTTCCTCGCTCTTGATGTCGATCTTCCACCCGGTCAACTTCGCGGCCAGGCGCACGTTCTGACCTTTTTTGCCGATCGCCAGCGAGAGTTGCCTGTCCTCGACGACAACCTCGATGACCTTCTCGGTCTCGTCGACGATGGTGACGCGTTGCGCCCTGGCTGGGCTGATGGCGTTCGTCACGAACAGCGCGACGTCGTCGGACCATTCGACGATGTCGATTTTCTCTCCGCGCAGCTCGCGGATGATCGCCTGGACCCGTGTGCCTTTCATCCCGACGCAGGCGCCGACCGGGTCGACGTCGCGTTCACGCGAATGCACGGCCACCTTCGCTCGGTCCCCGGCCTCGCGTACCGCACCCCGGATCGACACGGTGTCGTCGTAGATCTCCGGCACCTCCTGCTCGAAGAGCTTGATGAGTAGGACGGGGTCGGTCCGCGACAGGATGATCTGCGGGCCCTTTGTGTTCTTGTTGACCTCGCGGATGACGGCCCTGATCCGGTCGCCCGTCGTGTAGTTCTCCGCGCGCGATTGCTCGCGTCTCGGCAGCATCGCTTCGAGGCGGCCCGCTTCGACGATGATGTCCCCGTTCTCGAACCGTTTGACCGTGCCCGCGATGACCTCGCCAAGTCGGTCGCTGAACTCCTCGTAGACGTTGTCGCGTTCGGCCTCGCGCACCTTCTGGAAGATGACCTGCTTGGCGGTCTGGGCGGCGATTCGACCGAGCACGTCAGTCGGTTTCGGGAACTCGATCTCCATGTCGACCTCGGCCTCCTCGCCATAGAGGTCCTGCGCCTCGGTCAGGGAGATCTCGGTGAGCGGATCGGTCACCTCTTCGACGATGTGCCGTACGGCGAAGAGCTCGACCTGTCCGGTGTCATGGTTGAACTTGGTGCGCAAGTCCTCCGTCGACTTGTAGTACTTGCGCGATGCCGTCAACACGGCGTCTTCGATGGCCGTGATGATCACGTCGGGTTCGATCCCTTTCTCCTTCGCCAGGGCCTCGATGGTTTGCTGCAGTGAATTGCTCATGACGTCTTTCCGGATGGCATGGCCGGAGCGGCCGGGCCTAGAACTCCACCTCGAGCCGAGCCCGGGTCACGAGCGCCCAGGGGATGCGGTGCACCCGCCGACCCGCCTCGATCACGATTGCTGCATTACCGGGCATGACGCCTGGACGTGCGACTCCGGGAGAGGTCGCGGTCTCTTCCACGTCGGCGATGCGGCCTGTGAGGTGGCGCTGCCCGTCGACGGCCTCGGAGGTCACGAACTGAGCCCGGCGGCCTTGAAAGCGGCGGCAGTCGCCTGGGTGGCGCAGCGGTCGATCGAGTCCCGGTGATGACACTTCCAGCGTGTAGGCGTGCTCGAACGTGAACTCCGCGTCGAGGACGGCGCTGACATCATGGCTCACCCGCTGACAGTCGGCCACGCTCACCTCGTCAGCCTCACTGGCAAGGGGCCCAGTGGCTCGGGGAGGCCGATCGATGACGACGCGAAGGACCCAACCGATCGATTCGCGGCGCAACTGCACATCGAAAATCTCGAGACCGAAGTCCCGCGAGACGCGGCCGGCAATGGCCCGAACTTGGTCCAAGCTGTTTTCATGGCCCACGGGTTGACCACGCTGAATCACGCCCCGAAAAAAAAAAGTGGGCGAAAAGCGCCCACTTCTGCGGACTTGGCGTCGACGTACCCGTCTCAATATATCACGAGGGAAATCGCGCCGGCAACGGCCGGAGAGGCGCCGTGGCTATGGTGTGAGGCGAGAGAGCATTCGCGGATACGGAATCGTCTCGCGCACGTGGTCGATGCCACACAGCCATGCCACAACCCGCTCGACACCCATGCCGAACCCGGCGTGTGGGACGGTTCCGTAGCGTCGCAGATCCAGATACCACTCGAACGCTTCTCTGGGCAGTTGCTGCTCGGTGATGCGCTCGAGGAGCAGGTCGTAGTCGTCGAGGCGTTGACCGCCGCCGACGATCTCGCCGTAGCCCTCCGGCGCGAGCACGTCGACCGAGAGCGACAGCTCCGGCCGCTCAGGGTCCGGCTTCATGTAGAAGGCCTTGATCGCGCTGGGGAAACGATGCACCGCGACCGGACGGTCGAAGTGCTCCGCCAGGGCGGTTTCGTCCGGGCCGCCGAAATCGCCGCCCCATTCGAACGGCAGACCGCGGTCCCGGAGTATCTGCGCCGCCTCGTCGTAGCTCACACGGGGAAACGGCGTGCGGACTCCCTCGAGGGGAGCCGTATCGCGCTCGAGGACCTCGAGCTCCCGCCGTCGAGTTTCGAGCACGCGTCCGACGATGGCAACGACCAGCGCCTCGGCGAGATCGGTAGCGTCGTCCAGCGTGGCGTACGCCATCTCGGGCTCGACCATCCAGAATTCCGTCAGGTGGCGCCGTGTCTTCGACTTCTCGGCGCGAAACGTCGGACCGAAGCAATAGACCCGCCCGAGCGCCATCGCGTTCGCTTCGTTGTAGAGCTGTCCGCTCTGCGTGAGGAAGGCCGTCCGGTCGTCGAAATACGCGACCGGGAAGAGCGTCGTGGTGCCCTCGCACGCCGCCGGCGTGAAGATCGGTGTGTCGGCCAGAATAAACCCGCGGCGGTTGAGGAAGTTGCGGATGGTATCGATGACCTCGTGCCGCACACGCAGGATGGCTTGCTGTCGCTGTGTACGAATCCAGAGATGGCGGCGGTCGAGCAGGTAGTCGACGCCGTGCTCCTTGGGTGTGATGGGGTAGTCGTGCGATTCCGCGACGACCTCGAGCGTGGCCACGTCGAGCTCGTACCCGCCTGGTGCCCGCTGGTCGGCCCGGACGGCGCCGGTGACCACGAGCGAGGTTTCCTGACCGAGGTGGCTGGCACTCGCGAACGTCTCACCGTCGACGGATGATTTCGACAGCACCGCCTGCATGAACCCGGTGCCATCGCGCACGGTGAGAAAGTGGATCTTGCCGCTCGACCGCCGTCGATGCAGCCACCCACGCAGGGTCACGACCTGGCCGGTGTGCCGCGCCACGTCTTCGATGTAAGTGGTCACTGCCGTCATGCGATTCGTGCCCGTGGTTCCCCGGTGAGAGTGCAGCGTACTACGAGCGGAGTTCAGGGAGGTACGGCGCCAACAGGTCCCAGAGCCCGAACAACCCCGGATCGCGCGTGCAGCACTCTCCGAGATACCCCAGCGTGCGTGGCACGCCCTCCAGATAGCGCCGGTTGCCGCGCACGGTGACCTGGTGGCCGAACGTGCCAAGCGCCTTCAGGTTGCGCTGCACCGCCATGCGGTCGAATCGCCGGCGGAAGGCGGCGGAGGTCGCGGTGCGCGCCAACGCGCCGTAGCGGTCAATCAGGTGTTCGACCAGCGCCGGGTCGAGATCCACGTAGGAGTCGCGGAGCAGCGAGACCAGATCGTAGGTGGCGGGTCCCATCCGCGCATCCTGGAAATCGATGACGTGCAGTCGGCCGTCGTGCAGCATGAGATTCCGGCTGTGGAAGTCACGGTGGCAGAGGACGCGCGGTTCGTCGGCCAGGGTGGTCGAGAGGGCGCGGAACGCGCGGGTCAGCGCCGCCCGCGCCGTGGCGGTGAGCGCGACGCCACGGTGTGCGATGAGGAATTCGTCGACGAAGAACTCGAGCTCCCAACTCAGCTTCTCCACGTCGAAGGCCACGTCGTACGGCGGATGCCCCGGGGACGCCAGCCGGCTTCCCTCGTGCTGCAGCGCGCAGATGATGCGGACGGCTTCCTCGTAGCGAGCCATCCGTTCCGCGGCGGACGCCTGACGCAGATGCGCTTCCAACGTTACGTCGCCCAGGTCGCTGACCACGATCACGCCGAGCCCGTCGTCCGCGCCCAGGACCGCCGGGACGGCGATGCGCATCGACTCGAACAGGCGCGCCACCGTCACGAGTGGGGCGGTTGCCGCGTCAATCGGCCCCGGGTGGACGATGAGTACGCGCGAGGCGATCAGGGGTGGGCGCACGCGAACAAAGGCTCGCGATGAGGCGTCGCCGGCCAGCAGGTCCAGCGTGGTGTCGCTGACGGACCAGCCCGCACGCGCGACGTAGGCGCGTGCGCGGCGGAGCACGTCGGGAGGGGGTGCGTCCGTGTGCGTCATCCGGGTGTGGTCCGGTTCCCGGTGTGCTTGGAGCCCGTGGCAAAAGTGCCGCTGCATTCGACCGGCGATGCATCCCGCAATGGCCGCGTCGGACCACTACTAGCGCGGTCAAATACTCCCGGTATTTTTCCTCTTCGCACCTTGTCAAACAGGCGCCTCGCCGGTCTCGGTGCGACGCGGACTTTCACCACGGGCTCCTAGGGCCAGACCGGCGACACGAGGAGGTCGCCGAGCCGCTGCTGGCCGGACGTCGGTGCTGCGCCATCAGCCCTGACGACGACCTGTCGCTCGAGCCGCGACCCGGCCGGCAGCCGCACGTCGTCGCCGAGGACGCAGTCGTGCACGCGACATCGCTCCTCCACCACGACACGGTCCCAGACGGCTGTCCGCGTCAGCGACGCGCTCGGGTGAATGGTCGAGCCGTCTCCAGCGGGGAGCGGATGGAGCCCCTCGACCTCGGCGAGCGCGAGGCACGCGTTGAGGTAATCACCGGGGGTGCCGACGTCCAGGAAGCGAGTCGCGACCGGGTGGACGCGCACAGCGCCAGGTTGATCGGCGATGAGCGCGTCATATACGCCGCCGACGCTCGATGCCGGGCGCCGCGCCGGTAGATCGGCAAACACCGACGCGTCCGCCATCTGCACGCCGACAAAAAGCGCCGCGGTCGCGTGCCCGGGCCGGGTGAAACTGTGCACACGATCCGGATCATCGACGAGCACGCCGCCGTAGCGTTCCGGCGCCGGGTTGGGGCGGACCGCGAGCGTGACGGCGGCGCCCGTCCGTTCGTGGGCGTCGCGAAGCGCGTCGAGCGACAGGTCGACGAGGGTGTCGCCGTTGACGATGAAGAAGCGCGGGCCGAGCAACGATAGCGCCTGGCGCGGGCCGCCCGCCGACCCGAGGATGTCGGGTTCCCAGGAGTAGCGGACGGTGACACCCGCGCGCGCCCCGTGGCCGACCACGCGGGTAATCGTCTCTGGCCGATGGTGCAGGTTGAGCACGACGTCGCGCACGCCCTCGCGGCCGAGCCATGCCAGCACGCGAAGGATGAGCGGGGTGCCGGCCACCGGCACGGCGGGCTTGGCTCGCGTGCGTGTCAACGGGGCGAGGCGTCGACCGATGCCGGCCGCAAGCACGATCGCCGGCGGGAGCGGAGCCTTCACCGCACTCAGCGACGCACGGCGTCGGGCGGATTGGAGAACATCATCTCCGCCGCCGGCAGACCGCGCGCGCGGCAGTGCTGAACGAACAGCTGCCGATACGAGTCGACGATGTAGTCATCCGGCGTCCGTCCGAGCGCGGCGGCAAGCCTGGTGATTCCACCGCGGTCGCCCTCGAGCTCGACAAACGTGGCGAAAGGCGTCTCATCGACCGCGATGATCACGCCGTCACGTGCGAACTCCTCGCGGAACTTCTGATACCGAAACCAGATCACGAACCCGAGGCGCTCGAGCATGCGTAGCAGCAACATCCCGTCGACCACGCCGGTTTCGAGCTCCTCGCGCACCTTCATCAGATCCGCCTTGGGCGGACCCTTCAGCGTCACGGTCGCCGTGTCGCGATCGCCCTCGACACGAACGCGGAGCGTAATGCGCGTGCTCCGCAGGCGGCCATCGGGTGCGTCCAGGAGCCGGTCGTCCTGGAGACGGCGCGATCGCACCGGTGCCGCGCCGAGCGCGGCGACGGCTGCACGCGCCTCATCAGTCGACGCAAACGCCAGCTTGACCTCACGCTCCACCGTGTCCGGCACTAGTGCACCGCGCCATCTTACCCTCAGAGCTCACGTGGCTCACCTTCGTGCACCCCCGTCGATGCGCTAGGCAGCTCTGGGTCACGACAGACGGCCGGGGTAGCTGCACCCAGCGAGTTGAGGCGCGCCGACCTGTTTGCCGAAGACGAGCACTTTGTGCGTGCTGCCGAGACCGCCCGGCATGAGGAGCGACTTGAGCGCCAGCCGACGCTTGAGCCCTGCGACGCCGTCCACGCCGGCGGTGACATTGGCCGCGGCGCCGAGGCCGAGCAGGAAATACGTTTGGTCCAGCACACCAATCGTCTGCAAGCCCGCGCGTTCGGCGGTCCGCCGCACCGCCGTGAGATCGACGTGTGTCGTGATGTCGCGCTCACCGGGGTCAGCGAGCCACGCGGGGATGGCCGGGTCCGGGCTCACGTCGACCCGGTGCCGGCGATACGTCGTCAGCGTGCCTGCCGCGTGCGCGGCTGAATAGAGCTCCTCCGCTTCGTGGCCGTAGTCGATGAGCAAGAGGAACCCCTTCACCAGCGTGTCGGCGGCGCGTCGTACCCACGTCACGGTGGCGGGGGAGATCTCCGCGCGCCAGCCGGGCGCGAGCCTGATCTTCCACCGATCGAGGTGCGCTTCGACCTCGGGGCTCGAGAGCGGTCCGAGCCGCTCCACCAACTGTTCGCCGGGGTTCGCGAGGTCGACGTAGACCTCTCGCAGACCGTCGTCCGTCATGACGACGATGTGGGGCGGGAACGCGTCGAGCAGCTCGTTCGCGAAGATGACGCCGGTCGCCTCGCCGGTGAGATCCGGGTCCGAGGCGACGAGCTTCGCGGCATGCGGGCCGAGCGTCGTCTCCTGCGCGTCCCTCGCCGCCGTACTCCGTTCGACCAGCTTGACCCGGACGGCGTCGTAGAACGCGGGGTCGCTGGCCGCGGCCGCGTCGAGGATGTCTCGCGCCAGCCGGCCGCTACCGGCGGCGGCCTCGACGAGATCGAAGGTGGTGTGGGACGGCGCCCCGGCGGTGACCAGTCGCCACATCTCGGCGAACTGGGACGCCAGCAACTCGCCAAAGAGTGGGCCGAGGTCGACGCTGGTGTAGAAATCCCCGGCCCGACCGGAACGCTGGGCCGTGTGTGCGTAGTAGCCGAGCGTCGGATGATAGAGCGCCAGCTCGGCGTACGACGCGAAGGGCAGCGGACCCGACGTGCGGATCCGCTGCGCGATCACGTCGCGCACCGTCAACGTCTATTCCTTGGGAACCTGGAGGAAGACCCTCGTCTCGCCCCGCTGGACTAGGAGGAACGCGGTGCGGCCTGACGCGACGCCGTTGAGCTGGGCCGTCGCTTCCGCCGCCGACGCCACCTCGACCCGATTCACGGTGACGATGACGTCGCCGGGCTGCACGCCGACCGACTCGGCCGTGCTCCCGCTCGCGACATCGACCACGACCGCGCCGGTCGAATCGGCAGGCAGGCCCAGGCGCGGCGCGATCTGCGGCGTCAGGTCCTGCAGCGTCATGCCGAAGCCCTCGCTAATCTCCTCAGCTGCATCCGCGACGGTGCGTCCCTGAGCCTCGAGATCGAGCTCCCCGATCGTCACACGCAGCGTCATCGGCTCGCCGCCGCGCACGACCTCGACCGGCACGGTCGTGCCCGGTCGGGTCGCGACCACCCGGCCCTGCAGGTCTTCCACGTTGTCGACGGGACTGCCGTCGTAGCCGACGATGACATCGCCCGGCTGCATGCCAGCATCGTCGGCGGGTTGGCCCTCTTCCACCTGTGACACCACCGCGCCGCGCGGCTCGTCGAGCCCGAGGTCCTCATACCCGTCCCGATTGACATTCGCAATCCCGACGCCGATGACTCCACGCGTCACCTTGCCGGTGCGGAGCTCGGCCAGCAGCTCGCGGACCGTGTTGATGGGCACGGCGAAGCCGATGCCGACGTTGGCCATCCGGTCGCTGACGATCGCGGTGTTCATCCCGATCACTTCGCCCCGCACGTTCAGGAGGGGACCACCCGAGTTTCCCGGGTTGATGGCGGCGTCCGTCTGGATCATCTCCGTGTTGCGACCGCGGACCGGCCGAAACGGGCGCCCGATCGCCGAGACGACGCCGACGGTCACGGTGTGGCCGAGGCTGAACGGGTTGCCGATGGCCATGACCCAGTCGCCGGGCGCCATCTGACTGGAGTCTCCGAATTGTGCGACCGGGAGCTCCCAGTCCGGATGCTCCACCAGCTCGAGGAGGGCGGTGTCGGTCAGCTGGTCCCGGCCGAGGACGCGTGCCTCGAACGTCTCGCCCTCCTCATCGCCGAAGAAGTCGATCTCGATCTTGGTCGCCTCCGCGACGACGTGGTTGTTGGTCATGATGAGCCCGGTGTCGTCGATGACGAAGCCGGTCCCGGCGGCCCGCACGGTCTCCTCTCGCGGCTGGCGCTGTTGTGGCGGCTGGCCGGGGCCAAAGAAACGGCGGAAGAACTCGTCACCGCCAAAGAAATCGTTGAGCTGGTTCGACGTCTGTTGCGACTCGGTGCGGATGTTGACCACCATCGCGGTCTGCGCCTGCGCGATGTCGCGAAACGTCGTCGCGCCAATGTCGCCGGAAATCGGCGCACTGTTCATGGCCGGGATCTGGACGCCCTGGGCCGAGGACGCCGGCGTGAGGTTGAATCGCGACGCGATGACCATACCAATGGCCATCGACGCCACCACGATCAAGACTCCGGAAAACAGGGTGGTCCTGTGTGTCGACATCACTTCCTCCAACTGGATCGCAGCGGAACGACTCCCCGTACTACGTTACCGCAACCGCTTTCGCCCCGCCAGTCCCTCACGACAAGAGCGAGACGACGTGGGCCTGCATCGGCCCGGTGACCGTTGCTTCTGTTGGCCCCACGTGCATGTTCAACTCGGTCCTGACTCCGAATTCATCGAAGTAGATCCCCGGCTCAATCGTGAAACCGGTCCCGTTCAGCAGCCGGCGATCGTCGTGGGTCTCGAAGTCATCCATATGGACACCGTTCCCGTGCACCGCTTCTCCAAGACTGTGCCCCGTCCGGTGCACGAAGTGGGCCCCGTAGCCTGCGGCGTCGATCACCGTCCGCGCCGCACGATCGACCTCCCATCCGCACAGCGACCGCCCAGCACGCACCCGATCCTGGACCAGCGCAACGGCAGCGTCGCGCGCGTCACGCGCGACGGCGAACGGTGTCGTGTATGCAGACGGCACGGTCCGACCGGTGTACCCCACCCACGTGATGTCGGCGAAGACGGCGCCCGGCCTGTCGAGCTTGCCCCACAGGTCGAGCAGCACGAGCTCGTCCGTCCCGATGGCCCGGTGTCGTGTCGCGGTTGGCAGATAGTGGGGGTTGCCACTATTTTCCTGGGCGGCCACGACAGGTGGCGAGTCGCTCACGAGCCCTTCGTCGGCGAACCACCCAACCATCGCACGCTGGACAGCGAGCTCCGTGAGCGTCCCATCTCCCATGTCCGCGCCAATTTTCGCGAACGCGCGATCCTTGATGCGGTGAAGACGCGCGGCCGCGTCGGTATGGCTATCGAGGGCCGCCGTGTCCCAGACCGCTTCGAAGCGTTGTACAAGATCCCCGGACGAGACGACGGTTGCGCCCAGCGCCCGGATTCGGTCAACCGTCCCAGCATCGACACGAGAGACGTAGGGAATGGCGCACGCCGGTGAGTACTCCATCGCGACGCGGGTCACGCCGGAGAGCAGCGTGTCGAGTCCGCTGGCCAGCTCGTCACGTCCCGCGTACAGGCGGCGCTCGCCAGGCAGATGTTCGAGGCTGTTACGCTCGATGCGATGCACCAGGGCACGGGGCGTCCCATCGGCCGGAATCAGGTAGTACCACCTGCGCGTGGTGAGCTTCTCGCTCCCCACCAACCCGACGACGCGGCGTGCGATGGGGTTGGACCCATGAAAATCGTACAGCAGCCACCCATCGAGACCGTCATCGCGTAGAGCCGCCTGGATGCCCGAGACGTCGAGTGTCGCGGCGGCCATGGGTCTAGGAGCCCGTGGTGGAAGTGCCGCTGCATTCGACCGGCGAAGCATCCCGCCTGAGTGCGTCGCTCATCGGTCACATACTCCCGGTATGCTCCCTCTTCGTGGCTTCTCAGGCGCGCGCCTCGCCGGTCTCGGTGCGACGCGGACTTCCACCACGGGCTCCTAGGTAGGACGCCGCCGCCCCACGGCAGGTCTGGCGGCCGCGAAGAAACGCGCAACGTCAGACGACGAGCCGGCGCACCACAGGCCCGTCACGAGCCCTGCGTCGCCGTCAGCGAGCGTCCTCGGACTCGTCGTCCGTTTCCTCGCCTTCCTCTTCCTCTGGCTCGGGTGGATCCTCGATCTCGTCGAACAACGTGGCCTTGATGTCGCCGTTCTGATGCGAGAATTCGTAGTTGCTCCGGTCCATGGATTCCACGCGCGGCACGCGGAGCTCGATGTCGAGGACCTGGCCCGTCATGATCGGTTGGCGGAATCGCACCTGGTCGCCGGTCACGGTGTTGCCGTCGGCATCGAACCAGAACTCGTCGACTGCGAAGCCCGCGATCGCGTTCTCGGCGAGGTTCTTGATCCGCATCGACGTGACAATGAAGCCACTCTCGCGCCGGGCGACCGGCTGCGTATATGCGATCTCGGCGAGGCCACGCTGCGTTGGCACCAGCTTGGCGCCCGAGCCGAGTCGGGAGGCCAGACGGCGCGCGGCCGCGGCCGCCGCCGGATCGGGCGGTGGGATGCCGGTCTCGGGGGCAGCGGCCTCCTCGGCCGGCGCGCCGCCGCAGGCGGACGTCGCGGCTATCGTGACCATGACACCGAACACCAGCGCACGGCTCAGGCGATTCATCACATCTCCTCCAGGCTCACCACGGGTGAAGCGAGATTATAACCCCAGAGCTCACTCGGGTTGACGCGCCGCCGAGACGCTCACATTTCTCCGTTCCAGTCCTCCGGCTCTGGGCTGGCGGACCGGAAGATTTCCAGGTGCCACTTCCCGCCGCCCCACGGCTCGATGACCTCGGCGGCGACGACGTCGACGAGGAGGTCAGCGAACGCACGCCCCTCCGGGTCGCCCTCCAGATGATACGCCGGCTCGTCCCAGGCGAAGCTCGGATAGAGGATGAGGCTGAGGAAGAGGTCGTAACCGTCGTCCACGACGATGAGCTGGCCGCACGGCCGCTTCTGGGTCGAGTGATACACCAGGTACTTCTCGGCGCTGTGGGCGCGGATGTAGCGTTTCAGCGCGAACTCGCGCGCGACGACATCCTCGACCGCAATCTTCTTGTCCCAGCAGTCGTGGCAATACTTCTCTTCACCGCGCGGCTCGGACACCTCCTTGGCGCCGCACAACGCGCAACGAGCCTGGGCCGCGGACCGCGGAGACATGCGGTGAATTTTAACCCCAGAGCGGGTTCTGGGCGCGCGTTGTTTTTGCACGCTGCGCAGAACTGTCGGTACGATGCCACCATGGATCAGCGACCGTCCCACCTGGGAATTCGGCATCTCGCGCTGCACGTCGTGGCGTTTGACGACATGAAGCGGTTCTACGTCGACCTGCTCGGATTCCGCGTCGAATGGGAACCCGACGCGGACAACGTCTATCTGACGTCTGGCAGCGACAACCTCGCGCTCCACCGATCCACCGCCGTCAGCACTCCACACACGGCACTCGACCATCTGGGACTGGTCGTCCGGACGGCACACGAGGTCGACGTGTGGGCGACGTATCTCGATGACCAGGGTGTCAGCCTCGTCGCGATGCCCCGGACACATCGAGACGGTGCCCGCTCGTGTTATGTCCGCGATCCTGACGGCAACACGGTCCAGATCATCTATCACCCGCCGATCAGCGGGGGGTGAGTCTTGCCGGGCTGGCGGACGACGCATCGGTTGAGGACGACCGGAGCGCATCGGCAATCGCGGGCCTGTACATCTCGTTCACGTACTGCTTCACCATTCGCCGTGCGCTGAAGATCGGTGCGACGGTGCGAATCGCCTCGCGGACGATGGCCAGCCATCGTGTGGGGATCCCGCGGTCGTCACGATCGTAGAACGCGGGGACGACTGCGTCCTCCAGCAATCGATACAACGCCTCGGCGTCAGCGGCGTCAGCGGCCTCCTCGCTGGAGCCGACCGGCGTGGCAGCCTCGATCGTCCACCCGTTCGCGCCGGTGTAGCCCTCGGCCCACCAGCCATCCCCAATGCTGAGGTGCGGCACACCGTTGAGTGAGGCCTTCATCCCGCTCGTGCCGCTCGCCTCGAGCGGCTTCCGCGGGTTGTTCAGCCACACGTCGCACCCTTGCACGATGAAGTGCGCGACGTGCAAGTCGTAGTCGTCGACGAAAGCAATCCGTCCGCCGAACGCGGCGTCGATGGCTCCCCGATAGACCCGCTGGAGCAGGTGCTTTCCCGCTTCATCAGCGGGATGCGACTTGCCGGCGAAGACGATTTGGACGGGACGCTTGGCGGCGTTGAGGATGCCGGCCAGCCTGTCGGGATCGCGAAAGAGCAGCTCGGGCCGCTTGTAGCCGGTAAAGCGACGCGCGAAGCCGATCGTGAGCGCGGCGGGGTCGAGCAGCGTCCCGGCCGCGACCACGCGACCGGTGCTGACGCGTTCGTCGGTCCATCGTCGCCGCGCCCGTTCCCGAATGAACGCGAACAGATAGCTTCGCAGCGCGCGTCGCGCCGTCCAGAGCTCCGCATCCGGAATCTCGTGGACCCGGTCCCACACCGCCGCGTCCTCTTGTCGGTCGCGCCAGTCGGCGCCGAGGTAGCGATCGAACAAGAGCGCGACGGTGGGCGCGACCCAGGTCCCGATGTGCACGCCGTTGGTCAGCGACCGCACCGGCCGTTCGGCGGCCGGGATTTGGGGCCAGATGGGGCCCCACATGTCGCGCGTCACCTCGCGGTGCACGCCGCTCACCGCGTTGACATGGTCGGCCGTCCGGAGCGCGAGCGCGGTCATATTGAAGAGCGAGCCAGTCCCGCCGTCGTAGTGGCCGAGCGCGAGGAACGCCTCGCGGTGCGTGCCCAGGGTGCCCCAGCAGCCGGCGAGGTGGCGCTCGACGAGTTGAAACGGAAACGCATCGTGGCCGGCGGGCACCGGGGTGTGGGTCGTGAACACGGTGGTGCGCCGTACCTCGGACACGGCTTCGTCGAAGCTGAGTCCCCGATCGGTCAGCTCGCGAATTCGCTGCAGGGCAACAAACGCCGCATGCCCCTCGTTCAGGTGCCACACGGCCGGGTCGGACCCGAGAGCCTGGAGCGCGAGCACCCCGCCGATGCCGAGAATGATCTCCTGCTGCACGCGCGCTTCGGCGTCCCCGGCGTAGAGCCGAGCCGAGAGCTCGCGGTCCCACGGCGCGTTTTCCTCGAGGCCAGTGTCGAGCAGATAGAGCTTGGTCCGACCGAGACGGACGCGCCAGACCGCCACGGCGACCGTGCGGTTGCCAAGCGGCACGGGGAGCACGCACGGACGACCGTCGCGTGTGGTCGCGCGTTCAATCGGCGCGTTTGCCCAGTCGATCTGCTCGTACTCCTCCTGTTGCCACCCCTCTGCCGAGAGGTGCTGGTGGAAATAGCCCTGGGGATACATGAACCCGACGCCGATCAACGGGAGACCAAGGTCGCTGGCCTCCTTGCAGATGTCGCCTGCGAGCACCCCCAGGCCGCCGGCGTAGATTGGCAGCGATTGGTGGAGCGCGAACTCGGCGGAGAAGTAGGCGATCGAACGGCCCGGCAGCGCGCCGACCTCGCGTCGCCACCACGTGCCCTCGGCTGTCCGCGTCTGTTCGAGGTCGGCGAGGGCGCTGTCATAGAGCTCGAGGAACGGCGCGTCCTCCGCGACTCGCGCGAGTTGGTCTGCCGGGAGGAGTCGCAGCATGTGGACCGGGTTGTGCGCGGTGGAGCGCCAGAGGGGATAGTCGAGGCGGCGGAAGACCTCTCGCGCGTGGCGATTCCAGGTCCACCACAAGTCGTTGGCCAGCTCGTGCAGACGGCCGATGCGTGGCGGCAGGTTGGCCACGGCTAGTCCTCGGTAACGAGTCGAGCGAAGGTTGGCAGATCGATGTTGCCGCCGGAGACGACGGCTGCAATCCGCCCGCCGCCCGCGCGACCGCTCAATGCGGCGGCGACCGCGCATGCACCGGCGCCCTCCGTAATGACGTGCGCACGGGTAGCGATGAGTCGCATGGCCCGTCTCACCTCCTCGAGCGAGACCACGATGGCGCCATCGACGAGGTCGCGGAGCAGCGGCCACATGGTCGGGGTCACCGACTTCCCGCCGCAGCCGTCGACGAACGACGCACGCCACCCATCGAACGCTTGTGCGGTGCCGGCCGCGAGCGAGCACGCGAGCGGCGCGGCGGTCTCCGGCTCGGCCGCGAAGATCCGCGTGTCCGGCTTCAGCGCCCGCACGGCGGTGGCCACGCCGGCTAGCAGGCCGCCGCCGCCAACCGAGGTCACAACGGCGTCCACATCGGGGAGGTCCTCGAGGAGCTCCAGGCCAATGGTCCCGTTGCCGCTGATGAACGCGTCATCGTCGAACGGATGCACGAAACACCCGGGCAGGCGGTCGGCGATACGCCGCTCGACGACACCCCAGCACTCGTCGTAACTCGCGGTGACCATCGTGGCGCCCAGACGCGCGATCGCATCGCGCTTGGTCTGCGGCGCCGCGTCGATGAGCAGAACCGAGCACGCGAGGTCTGCGGCCTGCGCGGCGAGCGCCACGCCCTGCGCGGCGTTGCCCGCGCTCACGGTCCAGACGCCCCGCGACCGCTCGGCCTGCGTGAGTTGCCGGACGGCGTTGGCCGCCCCTCGGATCTTGAATGAGCCGATCGGCTGGAGCGTTTCGAGCTTCAGATGGATATCGGTGGCGCCGGCGGTGGGTGCCGCCGTGGCATCCAGGCGCACGAGCGGCGTGCGCCGCGCCACGGTGTAGATGTGGCGCGTCGCGTCGCGAATGGTGTCGAGGCTGATCTGACGCGGCATCGCTCGTCAGCCCTCCATCCACGACGGAGTCATCGCCCGACGAGGCCGCTCATCGCTCGCCCCATTTCAGCTTCTCGCGAAGCACGGCGAAGTAGTTGCGCGATTCAGCCCGCACGACGCGCAGCGCGCGTGGGGCCGCGGCGACGACGACCACGTCGCCGTCGGTGAGCTCGACGGTGAACTGGCCGTCGAAGCTCGCGACAGCCTCGCGGTGCGACCCCGCGAGGTCCGGCTGAATGGTCACGGGCGCCGCAGTGGCAATGACGATTGGTCGGTTGGTGAGCGTGTGCGGGGCGATCGGCGTGATGACGATCGCATCGACGGCCGGGTGGACGATCGGGCCGCCGGCCGCCAGGTTGTACGCCGTCGATCCGGTGGGCGTCGCCACGATGATGCCGTCCGCGCGACTGGTCGTGACGAATTGGTCGCCGACCGAAATCGACATCTCGATGATGTTGGACCGTGCCGATTTCCCGATCACGACGTCGTTCAGGACGAGACGCTCGGCGGTTGGGTGCCCGTCGCGCAAGACCTCGGAACGAAGCATCCGGCGTTCGTCGACACGCGCGTCGCCGGCGATCACGGACGCGAGCGCGGCGTGGAGCTCCGGGAGCGTGATCTCAGTCAGAAAGCCGAGGCTCCCGCAGTTGACCGCGAGAATCGGCGTGTCGGGTGCGGTGCCGGCGATCCGGTGGGCGACGTCGAGCAGCGTGCCGTCACCGCCGATCACCAGCGCGAGATCCGCGACCGTCGGTAGATCGTCTTTCGCGCAGCGCGGATATCGGTCGGCGAGACCCGCCTGTTGCCCCGTGTCGGCCTCGACGACGCTCGCAATGCTGCGCGCGTCGAGCCAGGCGACCGCATCGCGGACAACCTGCGTGGCGTTCGGAGAGTGGGTCTTCGCGACGATGCCAACAGTCGTGATTGGCCCGATGCGCTCGGGCGCCGTTGGTGCCGTCATCCGAACTTCGCAGGGCGCAGGTGGAGAAAGAACTCCCGGTTGCCCTCGGCTCCGACGATGGGCGAGGGGGTCATCGCGATCCGCGTCAATCCTAACCGATCACCCGCCGCAGCGACCTGTTCGACGACGCGGTGGTGGACGGCGCCGTCGTGCACGACGCCACGCTTGCCGATCTCCGGGCGACCGGCTTCGAATTGCGGCTTGACGAGCACGATCACGTCGCCGTCGAGTGCCAGGATCGCCGGCACGACGGGCAAGATCTTCGTGACCGAGATGAACGACACGTCGATCGTCACGAGGTCCGCCGGTCTGAACGGCGGCGGAAGCCGATCCGGGGTGAGATACCTCGCATTGATGCCCTCGAGCACCACCACACGTTCATCCCCCCGGAGCTTCCACGCGAGCTGGGCACGCCCGACGTCGAGCGCCGCGACTGCGCGAGCGCCACATTGCAGCAGGGCGTCAGTAAAGCCGCCGGTGGACGCGCCGATATCGATGGCGACCCGGCCGCGGACGTGCACGCTGAGCGCCTCGATGGCATGTGTCAGCTTCACGCCGCCGCGGCCGACGTACGGGTGGTCCGGAATGACCAGCGTGATGGGGGCGTCGGTCGGCACGGCGGCGCCGGCCTTCGTGGCCACCTCCTCGCCGACGCGTACCCGGCCCGCAAGAATCAGGGCGCGCGCGCGCGCGCGCGTGTCGGCCAGACCGTGCTCAACGACCAGGGTGTCGAGACGTTTGCGGGAGACCATCTGCGGGGCTCAGGGCGCAAGGATCATGGCTCAGGCGTGGAGCCGGTGGCGTGCCGGGCGAAGCCCCATCTACATTCACTGCGATCGCGTCAGTACCCAATCTGCAATGTCCTGGAGGCGCCCGCCGAGATGACCGGCCGTCAGTGCGTTCTTGGCGCCTGCGATCGACTGCGCGGCCAGGCGGCGCGACTCCTCCACCCCATAGTGGGCGGGGTACGTCGGTTTGCCGGCCACGGCGTCCTTCCCAACGGTTTTGCCGAGCTCCGCCTCGCCGCCCTCGACATCGAGAATGTCATCGACGATCTGGAACGCGAGACCGAGGTGCGTTGCATAGTCGTCAACCGCGGTCACGACGGTTGCCGGCGCTCCCGCCATCAACGCGCCGGCGACCGCCGCGGCGCGGATGAGCGCACCGGTCTTGCGCGCGTGCATCGCGCCGAGTGCGAGGCCATCCAGGGCTCGGCCGGCGGTCGACGTCCGCTCGTCGCCCACGAGACCCGTGGCTTCGAGGTCGATGGCCTGGCCACCCACCATTCCGACGACGCCCGACGCTTCGGCCACGCGATCGAGTGTGCGGACCTTTCTCGACACCAGCTCCGGCTCATCGGTTTGCGGATGCCGCGCGAGCACGCCGAACGCCTCGGTCAGCAACGCATCGCCCGCCAGCACGGCGATGCCGTCGCCGTAGACGACGTGCGAGGTGGGGCGTCCGCGCCGCATGGTGTCGTCATCCATCGCCGGAAGATCGTCGTGGATCAGCGAGTAGGTGTGAATCATCTCGATGGCGCAGGCCGCCGGCATCGCGAGGTCGCACGCGTCACGACCCTGGGCGCCGGGCATGCCCTCGGCCGTGGCCAGCGTCAGGATTGGCCGCAGGCGCTTGCCGCCGGCGAACAGGCTGTAGCGCATCGCCTCGGCCATGAGCGGCGGGCAGACCGGTGGCGCCGGAAGGAACCCCTCCAGCGCCGCGTCGATATCGGCACGTCGCGACCGCAGGTATCGTTCGAGCGGCATACCATCGAAGGTCGCCGTCACTCGTCCTCGTTCGGGGTGAGTGAGGAGGGTGCGGGGCGCGTCTCGCCACGCTCGGTCACGACCTCGATGCGACGCTCCGCATCCTCGAGCCGCGTGTGACAGTACCGGGACAGCTCGATGCCCCGCTCGAAGAGCTCGAGCGACTTTTCGAGTGTGAGCTGCCCGTCCTCCAGCGTCTTGACGAGTGACTCCAGCTCCGCAAGGGCCGTCTCGAAGTCGGTGATCGTCGGCTCCGTCACGTGGTCTTCCTGACGTCGCACTCGAGCTCGCCACGATGCAGCGTGACACGCACGGTGTCGCCGACGGCGACGCGCGCGCTGTCACGGAGGATGGACGTCCGGGTGTCGTTCCAGCACACCGCGTAGCCGCGCGCGAGCACGCCCAACGGACTGAGGGCATCGAGCCGCCCCGCGAGTCTCGCTAGGCCTGTCGTGCGTGTGGTACACACGACGCCGACGCCACGCACGAGCCCTGTCCGCGCGGCCGTGAGACGCGCGCGCATCTCGGCGAGTCGCCGGCGGAGATCGAGCGCTTGCAACCGGAGGCCCAGTGCGTGCGCGCGCCGCTCACGTCCGTTCACGGCCGCCCTCGCCGCACCTCGGAGACGATGTGTCAGCTCTCCTGTGTGCCGACCGCGCAGCACCAGCCGTGCTGGCCAACCCGCGAGGCCCGGTCGGCTCGCGGCAGCCTGCACCCTGACGCGTCGTCGCTCGATCTCACGAGGCATCTCGGCGTCGAGCCGGGCCACGGCACGATTGATGCGGTCGACCATGTCCTCCTTGCGCGTGACCACCATCTCCGCCGCGGCCGATGGCGTGGGCGCCCGCAGGTCGGCGACAAAATCGGTGATCGTGTAGTCCGATTCGTGACCGACGGCCGCGATGACCGGCACCGGTGACGCGGCGACGGCGCGCGCCACCCGTTCATCGTTGAACGCCCAGAGGTCTTCAATCGAACCGCCCCCGCGGCCGACGATGACCACGTCGATCCGCTCGACGCGTTGCAGACGTCCGAGCGCCCGGACGATGTCGAGCGCCGCGCCTTCTCCCTGAACGCGCGCCGCGCTGATCACCAGATGGGCGTTCGGATAGCGACGGCCAAGCACCTGAATGATGTCGCGCAGCGCTGCGCCGTCGAGCGACGTCACCACGCCAATCTTGCGCGGCAGCGCGGGCAGCGCTCGTTTGCGCGCAGCAGCAAAGAGCCCCTCCTCCGCCAGCTTCCGGCGCAGCTGATCGAACGCTAATTGCAGCGCGCCGAGCCCTCGCGGCTCGAGATGCTCGGCGACCAGTTGGTACTCGCCCTTCGGTTCATAGACCCCGAGACGGCCCCTGGCGACCACCTGTAGACCATCGTCGGCGTCGAAGCGGAGATACCGCAGTGCTGACCGAAACATGACGGCGCGAATCTGCGAACCCCCATCCTTCAACGTGAAGTACAGGTGACCAGTCTTCCACTTGCGGCAGTTGGAGATCTCGCCTTCGACCCACACTTCCGCGTAGCTCGACTCGAGCAGCTGGCGTATGGAGGACGTGAGCTCGGTCACCGTGTACACGCGACGGCCGGCCCGCGGGCTGACGAATGAGGCCGGACCACCATCCGGACCAAGACTAGGATCACGATCAGGACCCGGGCGCGGCATCGGTCCGGGATCGGGCTGGTCGAAGGGGAGGCGGTCGGTCACGGAACCGACACCACGTTACGCGTGAGCGCCTCGACGTCGTCCGCCGACAAGTCGAGGCGCTCGATGCCGCTCGCCAGGCCAGTCGCTCGGTCCGCCGTCACGATGACTGCATTCAGGTGTGGGTTCCCGGTCGCCGTGTCGAAACGCGCCGGCATCCCGTCCAGAAAGCGTTTTAACGCCGGCCGTGTGTCGACGCCAATGATGGAATCGCACGGGCCGGTCATGCCGACGTCGGTGATATACGCGGTTCCCTTCGGCAGGATCCGCGCGTCGGCGGTCTGCACGTGCGTATGCGTCCCGACGACCGCTGTCACGTCGCCGTCGAGATGCCACCCCATCGCGACCTTCTCGGACGTCGCCTCGGCGTGGAAGTCGACGAGCACGACACGGACGTCAGCGTCGGCCCGTACCGCAGCGATTTCGTCACGGACCACGTGAAAGGGATTGTCGAGGGGGTTCATGAATATCCGTCCCATCACGTTGATGACGCCGACCGCGATCCCGTCCGCCGTGCGCGCCACATAGCGGCCACGGCCCGGGACCCCGGCGGGGTAGTTCGCAGGCCGGAGCAGCCGCGGCTCCAGCTCTATGTAGCTCAGCGCCTCCTTCTTGTCCCAGACGTGGTTTCCGGTCGTCATGACCCCGATGCCAGCGTCACGCAACGCCTCGGCCGTGTCGCGCGTGATGCCGTTGCCGCCAGCCGCGTTCTCCACGTTGGCAATGACCAGATCTATCTCGCGACGCTCGACCAGCGGCGGAATTGCACGCCGGGCGATCTCGCGCCCGGGTTTACCCACGATGTCCCCAACAAACAGAATGCGCACTTTCGACTCATGATCGCACATTCCTCATAAATCGTTCACGTCAGGCGCCCTACCCGGCCGAATTGGACGTCTGTTCAACTATATGAGTATATTTAACTAATATTTTATACTTTACAAACAATAATATATTAGCTACAGTCGGTTCACCTGTGCCCTTGACGGGTGCGTGGCAGTCACACGAGCCGATGACAGACCAAGCCCATCCTCGCCGCACGGACCTCGATGCGCGATCGATCGTGCCCGTGACCGACGACATCGGGGGTGTCGTCCTGTATATCGCTGGCGAGCCCGCGTACTACGTGCTCAATGGGGAGTGGTACGAAGCCGTACCGGGGATCGGCGGGCCCTGGCCATCGGATCATGAGAGACAGCGCCCAACCGTTTCGCGTATTCTTGTGGGTTATGAGTGAAGAAGACGGGCTGACCGAGGCGGAAACCGTAGCGGACATCGACTCCGGCGCCAGTGCCGAACCGGAGCCGCCGGTCGAGCGCGAACCACTCCCGCCGATCGAAAGCCGCTTCCTCTACGTCGACGTGGCCGCGCAGCGGGCGAAGCAGCTGCGACGCGGCGCGTTGCCGCGCCTGAAGCATCTCGCACCCGATCCTGAGACCGGCGTGCGCCCCGATCCACAGAGCAAGCTCGAGCGAATAGCGATGCGCGAGGTGGACGGCGGGTTGGTCCTCTATGAAGTGCCGGAGCCCAAGCCGCCAAGAAACGAGGGCGCGTGACGCCGTTCGAGATCGCGTTCGGCTTTTTGCAAGGGTTCCTCATGTCGACCGGGTTCGTGCTGGTCCTCTTCATCGGCTTCGTGTTCGTCTTCGGCTTCACGAAGTTTCGGTCCCACCGCGATTCGCTCATCGTGCGCAACCTGTATGACGAGCAGAAACGCGGATTCGGATACCTGTCTCCCGACGCGCCTCGCGGGCCGGCCGACCAACTGCGCACACCGGAACTTCTGGAGCAGGCCGGCCGCAAGGACTAGCAGCCGTACGGACTAGCAGACGATGGAGATCGTTGCCTTCATCGCGCTCGCCATCGCCGGACTCGTCGTCGCCGGAATGGCGGTGACGATGCTGGTGGTCCTGAAAGCGTTGGTCTGGCTCGTCCTGTTGCCGTTCCGACTCATCGGCTGGATCCCCGCCGCGGCCGCGTAGCCACGGGCGTCTCACGAGACGGGGTGTGCGCCCCCGAATCCCGCCGCGGACGGTCGTTCGCGCCACCATGGCGCCGCACACTCGAGCGCTCCGCCGAGTCGGAAGAGCATCGACTCGTCAAATGGCCGGCCGATCAGCTGGAACCCTGTTGGGAGCCCGTCCGCTGTCAGGCCGGCCGGCAGGCTGATCGCGGGTAGCCCGGTCAGGTTGGCGCTCACGGTGAAGACATCGCCCAGATACATGGAGAGCGGGTCGTCCGTGCGCTCACCGAGGGCGAACGCCGGCGAAGGAGTCGTCGGCATGGCGACGACGTCGACGCCCTGGTCAGCGAACGCGACGTCGTAGTCACGTCGGATCAGGCTTCGCACCTGCTGGGCCTTTCGGTAGTACGCGTCGTAGTACCCGGCGCTCAACGCGTAGGTGCCGAGCATGATTCGGCGCTTCACCTCGGCGCCGAATCCGGCGTGTCGCGTCCGGTCATACATGCCCGCCAGCGATGCCGTCGGCAGGCTGTCCGGCTCGGGCGGGGCCGCGCGGAAACCGAATCGCACGCCGTCGTATCGGGCGAGGTTGGCGCTCGCTTCGGCTGGCGCGACCAGGTAGTAGACCGGCACGGCATATCCGGCGTGCGGAAGCTCGATGTCGACCACGTCCGCGCCGAGCTCCGCCAGCGTGCCGAGCGCCGATTCGAACGACTGCCGCACGTGTGCATCGAGACCCGCGTCACTCGCGTCGAGGACGGCGCGCGGCACGCCGATGCGCGTGCCGGCGGCCCCACGCGTGAGGTTGGCGTCGACGGGGGCGACAGGCGCATCGACAGACGTCGCGTCGCAGGGATCGGCACCCGCGATGGCCTCGAAGACGGTCGCCGCATCGGCGACCGTCAGCGTGATCGGGCCGATCTGATCGAGCGACGATCCAAAGGCGAGCAGGCCGTAGCGAGAGACGCGACCATAGGTCGGCTTGAGACCGACGACGCCGCAAAACGCCGCGGGTTGGCGGATTGAGCCGCCGGTGTCAGAGGCGATCGAGGCCGGCGCCAACCGCGCCGCGACGGCAGCGGCCGCCCCGCCGCTCGACCCACCCGGCGTGCGGCTCCGCGCCCACGGGTTGCGGGTGGGCCCGTAGGCGGAATGCTCGGTGGACGACCCCATCGCGAACTCGTCGCAGTTGGTCTTACCGATCACGATGGCGCCCGCCGCGCGTAGGCGCGTCACGACCGTCGCGTCGTATGGCGGCCGGAACCCCTCGAGCATGCGCGACGCGGCCGTCGTTGGGTGACCGCGCGTGCAGATGACGTCCTTGATCGTGATGGGGACCCCGAGCAATGGTCGATCGCGCCATTCGGCACGGCGCGCGTCGACCTCGGCGGCCCGAGAAAGCGCCTCGTCCCGGAGCACCAGTGTCATGGCGTTCAGGTGTCCGTCGGCCTCGGCGATCCGGTCGAGATAGGTCTGGCACACGTCGACGGCCGAGCGGTCGCCGCTGGCCACCGCCGCGCGAATCGTCGCGATGGTCCACTCGTCGGGCGCCGCGTTCGGCGGCATCAACCGATCACCCGGGGTACCCGAAAGAAGCCGGTGTCCGAGTCCGGGTCGGCTGGCGAGGCGTCTGGGGCGTTGGCCAGCGCATCACGCCGACTCAGCGATGGGCGCACGGTGTCCGCCCGTAGTGCGGACTCCGGCGCGCTTGGGCGCCAGCGCTCGGTCGTCCCAGTCGTATCGACGTCGCGTAGGCGCTCCGCGTAAGCGAGGATGTCACCAAGCTGTCTGGTGAATCGGTCCGCTTCGTCCGCTGTGAGCTCTAGATGTGCCAGCGCGGCGATGCGCTCGACCTCAGCCCGCGTCAAGCGCTCGGCCATGCGCGGATCGTAGCACCCCGGCTAGCAGCCCGTGGTGAAAGTCCCGCGGCATTCGACCGCCGATGCATCCCGCCTCACGACGTTGCTCATCGGTCGAATACGTCCGGTATTCTCCCTCTTCGCGCCTTGTGAGGCGGGCGCCTCGACGGTCTCGGTGCAACGCGGCACTTTCACCACGGGCTGCTAGGGCGCGCGGTATGGGGAGCGTGCCATGATTAGGTGTTTCGACGGCCCGGCGCGCACGGCGCGCCGCGCGGCCGCGGAGTGGGGCACTCGGGGTCCCCCCGCAGCGGTCGCGGGGGGCTTGGGGCGCAGCCCCATGTAATCGTGATGCCCGGTTCCCTTTTTGGTCGGTCGCGCGTCGAGGTGGACGCGGCGCTGTCGGCGCGGGAAGCGGTGGCGTGCCCGATGTGTCAGTGCCCGCCTCGCGCCCTTGGCGTCGACTTCCAGGGGTTGTCGCTGGCGCGGTGCGCGCGCTGCGGGCTCGAATTCCAGCACCCCCGTCCGATCATCGAGCAACTCGCGACGGCCGTCTACGGCGCCGCATACCATCCGGCTGCTGACCGCGTCATCGATCCCGGTAGGCGCCGACACTACGGGCGGCAACTCGCGACGCTTACGGGTCTCCTGCCCCCGCCGCGTCGCGCGCTGCTCGACGTGGGATGTGGGGCCGGGGCGTTCATCCGCTTCGCGGTGGACGACGGCTGGCACGTGGACGGCACAGATGTGACGCTGACGGTTGCGGCGCGGGACACGGGCGTGCGCCTCTGGGAAGGTGAGCTCCCGGACATTGCGTTCGACGACGCCACCCGCTTCGACGTTGTCAGGTTCAACCACGTGCTCGAGCACACGCAGAACCCGCTCGAGGAGCTCAGACGCGCCCGAGGGCTCCTCGCCGCCGATGGGATTCTGTTCGTGGGCGTGCCCAACCTGGCCGGATTAAGTCCGCGTCTGAAGAGCTGGCAGAGCCGTCTGGGTCTCAAGCGCCAGGCGTGGAAACACTACGGCGCGCTTCACCACCTCTGGTTCTTCACGCCGGCGACGCTCACGCGGATCGTTGCCGCGGCCGGGTTCGAGGTGACGCGAGTAGAGACCCCCGTGCTCGAGCGAGCGGGGCGCCCGTCGTGGGTGACCGCCGCGATCAAGGCGCCGCTCGAGGCCGCGCGTGCGGGCGGAGTGCTGGATCTCTATGCGCGAGCGAGGTAGCTAGTGGTGTGAGAGACACACCGCTAGCCACCGGGTGGCGCTTGGACCCCATTCGGCCGACAATAGGGAGAGAGCGTCTGGTCTACCGGAGAGGGCCGGACGCTGGGAGCCATGTCTAACCCCGACGTAGAGGCCGAGGCCGAGTACACGCTGGAGAACTCCGTCAAGTGCCCGCACTGCGAGCGCGATCTCGACGTGCTCAAGGTCGTACGATTGCTGCGCACCCGGGTGAACTTCACGTCGACCTTGCCGAGACGCGGGCGGGTGCTTGCCTGTCCGGAGTGCCAGAAGATCGTGTCTGCCGAGTTGGCTGGTTTCGCCTGATCTGGGGCCCCCCGCCCTCAGCCCCCAACCGATCCTCGGTCAAGGCCTCTCGCGCCAGCCCGTCGTTGCCGACCGTGGGATGCGGGCGCGCAGAGATCTCGGTCGCGCACTTCGCTCATTCGTTCGCGGCGTGGTAGTCCATCTCGCCGGCTTCGATCCGAATCGGTAGGCGATTCTCCGGCGGCGGCAGCGGACAGGTCGTGTACGGGTTGAACGCGCAGGGCGGGTTGTAGGCCCGGTTGAAGTCGACGACGGTCACCCCGTTCGCCGGGGCGTCCGCGTACAGAAAGCGCGCCGCCGGATAGGTCTCGGTCCCGCTCGTCATATCCCGGAAGATGAACCACAGCCGATCGCCCGAGTCGATCGCCATCATACGCAGCGCGCGCCCGCCGACACGCAGCGCCACCGATCCGCTGCTCTGAAACACCTCGACGTCTCCGAGGATGTTCGGGAGCGTGATCGTCACCGGTTCGTCGTGCGGCACATATCGGCCCCGCACGCGGTAGCGGTCGTCGACGGGAAACCATTGCAGTCCGCGGAACTGTCGGAGGATATCGCTGTCGCGGTCCCGCATCCGAATGGCCAGGCGCTCGCCACTGTAGTGCGCGAACAGGCTGAGCGGTCCCACCGTGATGGTCGGACGGTCGTTGCCCTCGAACGGCCAGAGCCGCGCGGACACGACATCTTGTCCGTCTACCGATAGCGTGGTGCCCGCGGCGGCCCGCACCGTGATCCGCCCGTCGTCCAGGGCGACGATGCCCGCGCGTTCGGGCCCGGTGCGGATCACAATGTCGTTGACGGGCGACGACCCGAAGCTGTTGTCGCCCTCCGTGAGGAAGAAGAGACCCGCGACCGTCAACCACCCGTCGTCGGCCGTGAGACGCGCCTCCCGCTCGGCGCGCCACGACTCGGTCTCGGCGACGTAGTCTTGCGCGGCGAGACCAACCGACAGCAAGATCGACAGGATCGCGACGGCGCACGAAACAGCCTTTCGGGTCACGCTCACCTCACGGGGGGGATTCGAGGCCAGAATAGTGGAGTGGCTGTCGGCGGTCAACGTAGCGACTGCCGCGGTGCGACCTGCGCGACGCCGCGTTTCCTCGACGGAATGGGCCGTGGGCGCGGCCACGGCCAGCACACGCGAACGGACGATCTCGTGGGACCTCAGCGCGAGGAACTGGAGCCGCTACGGCGGGCTGCCGTCGCCGGTACGTGGTATCCGGCGGACGCGGCGGCTCTCTCAGCCGAGGTGGATGGCTACCTCCATCGGGCGAGCGAGAATCGCCGGCCGCGCGTCCGTGCGCTCATCGTGCCGCACGCCGGGCTGGTCTATTCGGGGCCGGTGGCGGCGCATGCGTATGCTGCGGTGCGGGGCGGGCCCTATGACGTCGTGGTGCTGGTCGGCCCGTCTCACTTCGTCGGATTCGACGGTGTGTCCGTCTATGCGCGCGGCGCGTTCGACACGCCACTGGGGCCGATAGCGGTCGATGCCGCGCTGGCGGCGCGCATGCGTACGCGATCTCCGTTGGTCGTCCTCCACCCCGAGGCGCACGCACGAGAGCACTCGCTCGAGCTCCAGCTACCGTTTCTGCGGCGGGTCCTTCCCGATACGCCCATCGTGCCGCTGGTCGTCGGCTATCAGGTGCGCTCGACCATCCTCGCCCTCGCCGACGTGCTTGCCGAGACGTTGGCCGACACCAGGGCGCTGCTCGTGGCCAGCACCGATCTGTCGCACTATTTCGACGCCGACCGAGCAGCCGAGCTTGACGGGCGCGTTGCCGGCTTCGTGGATCGATTCGACGCGGATGGGCTGCTGACCGAGTTCGAGCGGTATCCGGAGCCCGAGCGCGGACGCTCGGTGGCCTGCGGAGGAGGAGCCGCGATCAGCGTGATGCGGGCCGCGCGTGCGCTCGGCGCGACACGCGGCCAAGTGCTGATGCGCGCCGATTCGGGGGACGTGTCAGGAGACAAGCGGCAGGTGGTCGGATACCTCGCGGCCGTGCTGGAGTGACCGGATGACCCTGTCCGACGCCCAGGGACGGTGTTTGCTGTTGATTGCGCGCGGCGCGGTGGCAGCGAGACTCGACGACCCGTTGCCCGACGTCATGGCGGACTCCGGCGGCTCCGACACACTGCGCCGCCGGGCTGGCGCGTTCGTCACGATCCACATGGCGGGGGAGCTCCGCGGCTGCATCGGTCACGTCGAGGCGGACGCGCCGCTGGCTGACATCGTCCGTCGCGTCGCCGTTGCCGCCGCGAGCGAGGATCCGCGCTTCCCCGCGCTCACGCGCGTCGAGCTCGCCGACGTCGTGTTCGAGGTCTCCGTGCTCGGCCCGCTGACCGAGCTCCGAGACGTAACCGCGATCGCTGTGGGCCGCCACGGCCTGGTCGTCGACGACGGCGCGCATCGTGGTCTGCTCTTGCCGCAGGTGGCGGTCGAGTGGGGCTGGGGCGCTCAGACGTTTCTCGACCAGACGTGTCGCAAGGCCGGTCTGCCGGAGGATGCCTGGACGCGGGGCGCGAGTGTCTGGACGTTCGAGGCCCAGGTGTTCAGCGAAGCTAGTGTCCTGTAACCGTGATTCGCCACATAATTCCCGGGCGGGGCATCCCGCAATGGTCGGCGCTGAACCACCTGTCAGCGGGGTCACATAGGCCCACTATGCTCCCTCGTTGCCCCTGGCCAGCCGGGCGCCGCGCGCCAGGACGTATGCAGCGAATCACGGTTACAGGACACTCGGTGACGCCCGGGTCGTCGGGAGACGTGGCGCCCTCATTCATCGCGGAGTCTCCGCAAGAGCGCGAGGTTCTCGAGGTCCTGGGGGTCGGCGTCGGTCCCGGACGGTTGGCCACGTCCGGCTTTGGGCGTTTCGAGCACCATCGGCATGCGTGCGAACCGCGGGTCCCGCAGCAGCCTGCGGAACGGCTCCGTGCCGATGCAGCCTTGTCCGATGTTGTCGTGGCGGTCGACGCGGCTGCCGAGCGGCTTCTTCGAATCGTTGAGATGCACGACCGTCAGGCGATCGAACCCGAGCACGGCGTCGAAATCGTCACAGACTCGGCGATAGCCCTCCTCCGAGACGATGTCGTAACCGGCGGCGACGAGGTGGCACGTGTCGAGACAGAGTGCTACGCGCGACGCGTCGTCGAGCTGGTCGATCATCGCGCGTAGCTGCTCGAACCGATGCCCGAGCATCGTGCCCTGACCCGCCGTGTGCTCGAGCACCACCGGCGTGCGGCCCGTCTGGCGGGACTGCGCGTGGGCGATTCCTTCGGCGATCCACTTCAGCCCGTCCTGTTCCGTGCCCGTCGTGTACGCCCCCGGATGGAGGACGACGCCTGAGAGTCCGAGCTGGTCGCCCCGGTGGAGCTCGTCCTCCAACGCCGCGATCGACCGCTGGCGCAGGGCGCGATCGGGCGCCGCCAGGTTGATCAGATAGCTCGCATGCGACACGATCGAGTCGATCGTGCTCGCATGGGCCCTGGCGCGGAAATCCTCGACCTCCGCGTCAGGGATAGGCCGTCCGCGCCACTGGTTCGAGTTCTTCGTGAAGATCTGCAGGGCTTCGCACCCGGTCGCGACCGCGCGTTCGATCGCGCGCGGTACGCCGCCGGCGATCGACATGTGCGCTCCGAGACGCGGTCGGGTCATGGGCGTCCACCCGCTAGCAGTCCGTGGTGAAAGTGCCGCTGCATTCGACTGGCGATGCAACCCGCCCGTCTGCGCTGCTCATCGGTCAAATACTCCCGGTATTCTCCCTCTTCGCAACTTGCAAGGGCCGCGCGCGGCTTCACCCCAGCGGGTCTCGGTGCCACGCGGACTTTCACCACGGACTGCTTGGGCGCGGCCTTGCGTCACGGGTCGATCGTGAAGGATCATTGAGGATTCCGTCCGACGAGTCGACGGCATTCTAAACCCGGCGCTCACGTGCGTCGCCGCCGGGGACCTCGCAGGTACAGATAGACCATGAGCCTCAACTCCTTTGGCACGCGCCAGGCATTGCCCGCCGGCGACGGTACCACCGTCGAGCTGTACAACCTCCGCGCGCTCGAATCCAACGGCTATCCCGCCGTGGGCCGACTGCCGTATTCGCTCAAGATCCTGCTGGAGAACATGCTCCGCCGTGAGGACGGCGGTTCGGTGATGGCGGACGACATCGAGGCGCTCGCACGCTGGACGCCGGGGCTCGCGGGGGAGATTGCCTTCATGCCGGCGCGGGTGCTGCTGCAGGATTTTACTGGGGTGCCGGCCGTGGTCGATCTTGCCGCGATGCGGGACGGCGTCGTCCGGCTGGGCGGCGACCCGGGCCGCGTCAACCCGTTGCAACCGGCGGAGCTCGTCATCGACCACTCCGTGCAGGTCGACCATTTTGGTCGGCCCGACGCCATGGAGCTCAACGCCGAGCTCGAGTTCGCGCGGAACCGCGAACGCTATGCGTTCTTGAAGTGGGGACAGGACGCCTTCCACAACTTCAAGGTCGTGCCGCCCGACACCGGCATCGTCCACCAGATCAATGTCGAGTATCTGGCCCGCGTCGTGTGCCGCGACACCTCGAACGGGCACACGCTCGCGTATCCAGACACGCTTGTCGGCACCGATTCGCACACGACGATGGTCAACGGGCTCGGTGTCGTCGGGTGGGGGGTCGGTGGCATCGAGGCGGAAGCGGCGATGTTGGGCCAACCGATCTCGATGCTCATACCGGACGTCATCGGCGTGCGATTGGTCGGAAGGCTTTTCGGGGGGACGACGGCGACGGACCTGGTCCTGACGGTGACGGAGCGGCTGCGACGCTACGGGGTCGTCGGCAAGTTCGTCGAGTTCTTCGGTCCGGGTCTCGGCTCGCTCACGCTGGCCGACCGTGCCACGCTCGGCAACATGTCGCCCGAATACGGATCGACGGTGGCCATCTGTCCGATCGATGGGATGACGCTCGATTATCTGGCGCTGACCGGGCGTCCGGCGGCGCAGGTTGATCTGGTCGAGGCGTACGCGAAGACGCAGGGCCTCTTCGCGACGGACTCGGATGAACCGGTCTACACCGACGTCGTCGAGATCGACCTCGGGACCGTCGAACCGTGCATCGCCGGTCCGAAGCGTCCACAGGACCGCGTCCTACTGAAAAACGCGAAGCAGGCGTTTCAAGCCGTGCTCGACGAATCGCGCCCCGGATACGGCGTCGGGTCGTCACCGGCGTCGTCCAATGGCGACGGCGGCGTGGCCGACATCGATCACGGTGCGGTCGTCATCGCCGCGATCACGAGCTGCACGAACACGTCGAACCCGAGCGTCATGCTGGCCGCGGGGCTGGTTGCCCGCAAGGCGGCGGAGCGCGGGTTGCGGCCGCAGCCGTGGGTCAAGACGAGCCTGGCGCCCGGCTCGATGGTGGTCACCGAGTATCTCAGGGCCGCCGGATTGCTGGCGCCCCTTGCCGAGCTTGGGTTCGGCCTCGTCGGCTATGGGTGCACGACGTGCATCGGCAACAGTGGCCCGCTGCCGGACGACGTCGCGCACGCCATCACGACGCGCGATCTCATCGTGGCGTCCGTGCTGAGCGGGAACCGCAACTTCGAGGGACGGATCCAGGCGCTCGTACGGGCAAACTATCTCGCGTCGCCGCCGCTCGTCGTTGCCTACGCGATCGCCGGCCGCATGACCATCGATCTCACAACCGAGCCGCTCGGCACCGGTTCCGACGGGCGCGATGTGTTCCTCGCCGATCTCTGGCCCTCTGCGGGCGAGGTCCAGGCGGCCATGACGTCGGCGGTGAGGACCGAGCAGTTCACCGAGAAATACGCCGGTGTCTTCGACGGCGACCACCGGTGGCGCGATCTGTCGGCGTCGGGCGGCGACCGGTTCCACTGGTCGAACGACTCGACCTATATCCAGCACCCGCCGTTCTTCGATGCGCTGTCGGCCCAACCCGCCCCGCTCGCCGACATCGGCGGCGCGCGTGTCCTGGCCCTGCTGGGCGACAGCGTCACCACCGACCACATCTCGCCTGCGGGCGCGATCCCCGCAGAGGGCCCGGCTGGGCGGTATCTGATCGCCAACGGCGTCGCCCCAACGGACTTCAACTCGTTCGGTAGCCGGCGGGGCAACCACGAGGTGATGATGCGGGGCACGTTCGCCAACGTCCGCCTGCGCAACCAGCTCGCGCCGGGTACGGAGGGCGGGTGGACGCGTCACCAGCCAAGCGGGGAGCAGCTGAGCATCTACGACGCCGGGATGCGTTACCAGACGGAGGGCACGCCGCTGATCGTGCTGGCCGGTACGGAATACGGTTCTGGATCCTCACGTGACTGGGCGGCCAAGGGGACGATGCTGCTCGGGGTCCGCGCGGTGATTGCCGAGAGCTTCGAGCGGATCCATCGGAGCAATTTGGTGTTCATGGGGGTGTTACCGCTCGTGTTCAAGGAGGGGGACTCGGCGACGAGCCTGGGTCTGACCGGAACCGAGTCATTCGACTTCACCGGCGTCGCCGACGGGCTCGCGCCTCGCAGCGACGTCCGGGTCCGCGTGACGGCGGTCGGTGGCGCGAGACGCGAGTTCAGCGTGACGGCCCGTATCGATACGCCCGATGAGCTCATGTATTTCCGCCACGGCGGGATTCTCCCGTACGTGCTCCGGCAGCTGGTGGCCTGACGATGGCGAGCGATGCACGCCACAGGTGCGCGGCCGGGCGCGGCCCTTCGGGCGCCGCCGTGTTCGGCGTGGCTCTCATGGCCATGATGATGACGACGATGACAGTCAATGAAGCCACGCACATGAATCCAGCGGAGACAGCGCCCGCGCAACCCGCCGACACCACACCACCCGCGCAGATCGCGTGGGACCTGGCCGCGCTCTATCCGAATCTTGAAGCGTGGGCGGCCGACAAGGCGCGCCTCGGGGACCAGGTCAAGGGCCTGTCGGCATTTCAGGGCTGGCTGGGCGAAAGCGCCGCGGTGCTCCGGGAGGCGCTCGACGCCATCAGCGACACCACGAAGGCGCTCGAGCACCTGTATTCCTACGCTTTTCTCAAGTCCGACGAAGACCGACGCGTGGCCGATGCGCAGGAGCGGCGCGGCGACGCGGCGTTGCTGCTAGCCGAGTTCGAGGCGGTCACGAGCTTCGTCGCGCCCGAGTTGCTCCGCGTCGGTTCCGCGACGTTCGAGCGCTACCTGCGCGAGGATGCCGGGTTGTCGAAGCATGCGTTCAATGTGCGCGACACGTTGCGCCGGGCACCGCACACGTTGACGGATGAGGCGGAGGCGGTCATTGCTGGAACGAGCGCCATGCGCCAGGGGCCGGAGCGGATTTTCGCCATGCTGTCGAGCTCGGACATGCCGTTTCCGACCATCACGTTGTCGACGGGCGAGGCGGTGCGGCTCGACCCGGCCGCCTACGGCAAGCATCGCGCGGCGCAGAACCGTGAGGATCGGCAACGCGTCTTCGACGCCTTCTGGCAATCGTGGAAGGCGTATGAAGCAACACTCGGCCAGACCCTCGACACCCACGTCAAGGCGCACGTCTTCGAGGCAAAGGCCCGCCGCTATGACAGTGCGCTGGACGCGGCGCTGGCCGGGCCACACATCCCGACCGCGGTCTATCGCACACTGATCGCTGCGGCCCATCGCCACCTGCCGTCGCTACACCGGTACTTCCGGCTCCGTCAGCGGATGCTGGGTCTCGACGAACTGCGCTACTACGATATCTACCCATCGCTCGTGGCATCCGATCGCGCGTTCGACCTCGACGAATCGGAGGCGCTCGCCCTGGCGTCCGCGGCGCCGCTCGGCGACCACTACACCGACCTGTTGCAGGAGGGGTTTGCCGGCGAGTGGATGCACGTCTACCCCCAACAGGGGAAGGCGCCCGGGGCCTACATGCTCGGGTCGGTCTACGACGGTCACCCGTATCTGTTGCTGAACTTCAACGGCACGTACGACGACGTGTCGACGCTGTCCCACGAATGGGGACACGCCGTCCACACGCTGCTCTCGAAGGAGCACAACCCGTACGAGACGGCGAGCTACGCCACCTTCACGGCGGAGATCGCGTCGACGACGAACGAGGTCCTGCTGCAGGAGCATATGCTCGCCCAGGACATCACCGACGAGGAGCGGCTCTTCTACCTCGGCACCGCATTGGAAGCCGTGCGCGGGACATTTTTTCGACAAGTGATGTTCGCCGAGTTCGAGCTGAAGATCCACGAGCTCGTCGAGGCGGGAGAGGCGCTCTCGGGCGAGAAGATGACCGAGCTCTACGAGCAACTCGTGCGTCGCTATCACGGTTCGGACGCCGGCGTGCTGGACTACGACGCGGCCTACGCGATCGAGTGGGGCTTCATCCCCCACTTCTACCGCAACTTCTACGTGTTTCAGTACGCGACGTCGATCGCGGGCGGGACGATGTTCGCCGAGCGCTTCCTCAACGGTGACGAGCAGGCGCGTGACGACTATCTTGCCGTGCTCTCCGCCGGCGGTTCACGCTACGCATACGAGCTGCTGCAGGACTACGGCATCGACCTCGCGACCGATGCGCCGTACGATGCGCTCATTGCCCGGATGGACCGCGTGATGGACGAGATCGAGCGCATCCTGGACCGCCCACCGCGATGACCGCCCGCCGGATCCCAAGCCCCCGCGACCGCAGCGCGGGGACCCCGAGATCCCCGCTCCGCGGTCCCGAGGCGCGCGGTGCCAGTGGACGACAACGAGTCCATTAGGCGTCCGGCCGACGTTCCTGCCGCTTCTGGCGGCGTTCCTCCATCCGCGTGCGCCGCTCACTGCGCCGGGCCTGCGCGGCTTCCTCGAGCTCCGCTGCCTGCGCCTGTTGGTCGGGTGTCAGGAGCTGCCACACCTGGGCGAAGAGTGAGGCCTGCTGCACCGCGGCGTCGCCCTCGAGCGTCGCGAGCTGGGCTGCATGCGATCGGATCGCGCCCTCGTTGACGACATCCGTCGTCACGGCACTGCGAAGCGCACGTCGCGCCGCGCGCAGTTGCTCGGCCGTCGTCCGGAAAGCCTCGCGATGCTGGTCCATCAGGGCACGGACCTGCGTGCGTTGGAACTCGTCGAGATCCAGACGTCGGAGCGGGGGCAGGATGCGCCCGAGGGCCGGGCCGCCGTTGTCGGCGTGCATCCGTCCGCCCCTCGGCCCCCCGCCTCGCTGTGCGGCGTCGACCTGGGTGTCGAGCGCCATCAGCAGCATGCTCGCCGCGATGATGCCGACGCCGACACCGACCGACACCGTTCCCAAGGCCTTCGTCGAGCTTCTGTCCGTCATTGCGTCCTCCTTCGTTGTGTCTATCGACCCGGCACCTCGACGAAATATTCCCCTCGGACACGAGGTCGCGAGTCACGCGACGTCAACCGAATCAGGGGAAGAAACGGCGGGTGCTCGAAGTCTCTGTCTGTACGGCGCTGACACGGAAGCCGCGCGCGGGCGCCTGTATGATGCGCGACAGCCTGTGACGACCGGCGTGCCGGGCGCGGTCATACCGTGGAACGCGATGCACGTGATGCGGACCGGAAGCTTGTGGAGGAGGCGAGGGCGGGCGACCTCCACGCGTTCGAGACGCTCGTCCGTCGCTATCAAACGCGGATCGTGAACTATGCGCAGGCGATGCTTCGCGACCATAGCGCGGCTGAAGACGTCGCGCAGGACACGTTCGTGCGGGCGTACGATGGGCTGGCGCGGTTTCGCGGCGACAGCACCTTCAAGACGTGGCTCTACCGCATCGCCACCAACGCGTCCCGGACAGCGCTCGACCGGCGCTCCCGACGGAGGCACCTCGAAGGGTGGGTTCCGGTCGGCGACGCGGAGGCGGCGGATGCCGACGAGGTGCCGTCGGGCATCCCGGACGCCGAGGAGACGCTCGTTGCGCGCGACGCGATCGATCGGGCGCTGGCCACGCTCCCAGCTGATCTCCGCGTCGCCGTGATCTTGCGGGATGTCGAGGGGCTGGACTACAAAGAGATCGCGGCCATCATGGCCACGCCGATCGGCACGGTGGAGTCGCGGATCTTTCGGGCGCGGCAACGGCTTCGGCCGCTGCTCAGGTCAGTCGTCGGCACCGCGCGACGAGCACACCGGGTGTGAGTGAGGCATGGTCATGAACTGCGACGAGGCGCGACCGTTCATCGTGCGGGACGCTGACGGCACCCTCGACGGGCCCACGGACGAGGCGCGGGATCGCGCCGTGCGGCTCCACCTTGCCGCATGCGCCGCCTGCCGTGACGCTCGTGACGCGCAGCGCGCCGTGCGCGTCGCGCTGGCCGCCCGACCCGACTGGGACACCCCTCCGGACTTTGCCGCTCGGGTGATGGCGAAGCTCGAGCCGACCGGCAGCTGGCTCGACGCCGTGGACTGGCGCGCCTGGACGTTGCGCCTCGCGCCTGTGGCGACCGCGCTGTTCCTCGCGGCAGTGGGTCTCCGGACGTCCGGTCCGCTGGATGCACCTCAACCGATCGAGTTCGTCGATCTCGTGACCGCCTGGAGTGATGATGCGCCAACGGATGCAAGGCCGACGTTCATGCTGCTCTCCCAGGTCGACGTCTCCGCCGATGTGCTGCTCGACGCGGTCCTGACGGCCGACCCCGACGATCCGTTGGAGACGGTGCCATGACTGCGGCACCGGGGCGCGCCTGGGTTGGGATGTTCGTCGTCGCCGTGTTCTTGGTGGGCGTGGGCGCGGGGGCGCTCGTCACGCCCTGGCTCGCGCCGGGCCCACGGACGGGCCTGGGGCCGCCGGGCGGTCGAGGTGGGCCGCCGCCGCGGATGCTCCTCGAGCGGTTGTCGTCGGAAATGGAGCTCACCGCCGATCAGCGGGTTCGGCTCGAGCAGCTCTTCGAGACGCGCCGTCAGCGCTTTCGGGAGGTCAATCGGGAGGTGCGCGCGCGCTTCGAGACCGAGCAGGCCGACTTCCGGACCGCAATCGCAGACATCCTCACGACCGCGCAGTTGGAGGTCTTCGAGGACGAGATCGTCCGACTCGGCAACGAGCGACGCCCCCCACGGCGCGACCGGCGCTTTGGCCCGGGACCGCCGGGGCGCGAGCGTGGTCGCCCCCCGCGACGCTGACGCTGCACCCCGCCGCCGGATCGGGCCTCACAGCGTCGCCGGGATCAACAGCATCGCTATGACGCTGGTGATCATGCAGACGATCGCCACGATGCCGGTGTAGCCGAGCACGTCCCCGAACTTCAGTCGCGTCACCGTCAGGATCGGGATCGCCCAAAACGGCTGGATCAGGTTCGTCGTCGAATCGCCGTATGCGTATGCCAGCACCGTGGTCGTTGCTGACACGCCCAGCTCGCGGGCGGCCGGTAGGAGATACGGTGCCTCGATCAGCCACTTCGAGCCGGCTGATGGCACAAAGAGGTTCATGAACCCCGAGTAGAAGTAGACGACCAGCGGGTAGGTCTCGGTGGTCGCGATCTCGACGAACAACGCGCCCAGCCAGCTTCCGAGCTCAGTGTTGTTGATCACGCCGAAGATACCGGCGTAGAACGGAAACTGCAGAATGACGCCGGACGCCGTGCGCGCGCCGTTCCCGAACGCCTTCACGAGATTCGCCGGCCGCCCCTGCAGGAGCAGCGCCGAGACCAGAAACACCGCGTTGAAGGCGTTGATCGTCCAGGTGGCCCCGAAGCCGCGCGTGACCATCGAGTAGCCGAGGGGATAGCCGATCAAGATGGCGGCGAAGACGATCCAGCCACGATGCGATTCCATCCGCCCGGCGGGTGTGTCCGCCGGGTCCACCTCCGGCAGCGCCGGCATCATCTGATCGATCTGCTCTTTGGTGAGGGTCTGCGGCTTGCCGCGCGGGTGCAGCGCGACGACCGTCGCCAGCGCGACGGCCCCGATGATGACGACGTAGATCAAATTGAACGGAATGAGGAGGGTCTCGGTCACCGGGATCAGGCGGTCAATCACCGGCTCGCCGGTGGCGGGTGCCAGGAGTGGGTTCCCGGGTGTGGCGAGAATGAGGGGTGCAGAACCCGAGAACCCACCGTGCCAGACGGTACCGAGGCCGAGATAGGCCGCGGCAATCAGAACCCGGATATCGGCTTTCGGATTGTGCCGCGCGACGAACGGCACGAACAGCGCCGAGGCGACCACGCTCAGCGCCCAGTTCAAGTAGGCCGTGGTCAGCGAGTAGAAACCGATCAGCGCGATGGCCTGCAGCGGGCGGTTCTTGTCCGGCAGGCCGGCGAGCTTGTCGAGCAAGGTGAACACCGGGCGCGATGAGACGCACGCGTGCGCCGCGATCATGGCGATCGAGAACTGCATGGCCAGCTCGAGCAGCGCCCACATGCCGCCGCCCCACGCGAGCACGGCCTCGTTGAGGCTTGCATCGGCGGCGGCCATCGCCAGCACGATGGCCACGACCGTGAGAATCATGCACACGACCCACGAGTCGGGGATCCACCGCTGGGTAAAGCGGCACAACCGATCGCCGGCATCGCCGACGAACCCGACCAGAGACGACGAGGATACGGTGGACATGACGAGTAGGGGCTAGCAGCCTTGGAGGGCGCGACTCTCGCGCCCGTGCCGCCCCGGGCGGCAGCTAGGCGGTCGCCTGTGCCTCCGCGGGGTTCTTCGCCATCATCAGCGACAGCAGCGCCACGACCGACATGGCGGCCGCTGCGAAGAAGGCGAACTGGTAGTTACCGAAACGGTCGAAGATGCTGCCTGCGATCACGGGTCCAACGAGGCCTGCGATCCCCCATGCAGAGAAGAGCAGGCCGTAGTTGACGCCGAGGTGCTTCGTGCCGAAGAAATCGGCCGACGTCGACGCGAACACCGAGAGCAGCGTGCCATAGCAGTAGTACACGATGACGATGAACAGGTAGAACCAGACCACCTGCTCCCGGAACGTATAGAAGAGCGGCATCGCGATCGCGGAGATGAGGATCATCAGGCGCATCGTGTTCAGCCTCCCGAACGTGTCCGACATCCACCCCGAGAGCACGCGACCACCCGCATTGCCTACCGCGCCCAGCGTGAGACCGAGCGAGGCGGCCGCAACGCTCAGGCCGGCGCCGGTCCCGAATGGCACGAGCTGGCTAATCACCATCAGGCCCGCGGCGGCACCCAGACAGTACGCGACCCAGAGAAAGTAGAACGTCGGCATCTTCACCATCTCGCCGGTCGGAATGTCCCGACTCGACCGGGTGGTGGCCACCTTGGCCTGCGCGGCGGGTGCCCAGCCAGGCGGTTTGTAACCCTCGGGAGGGTTCTTGAGGAGCCAGGCGGCGACCAACGTGATCACGAGAAACGCGAGGCCGTACAGCTGCATCGTCGTCCGCCAGCCGTAGTCGGGGATCAAGACGTTGGTCGCCAGCGGTCCGAAGATGCCCGAACCCGCGCCGTACCCACCGACCGCCAGACCGACCGCCAGACCCCGCTTGTCGGGGAACCACTTCGAGCACACGGGGATGGGCACTGCGTACCCGAAGCCGTTGCCGGCTCCGGCCAGCGCGCCGAACGCGACGTAGAGCCAGATGAGCGACTCCGTCTGACTCGCCAGAAAGAAACCGACGGCGTACAGCACACCGCCGAACGCGGCGATTGGGCGTGGGCCGAACCGATCTTGTAGCAGGCCCGCGACGACGAACCACGAGCCGATCGACAGGATGGCGATCGTGAACACCACCGACGTGTCCGCGCGCGTCCAGCCGAACTCCTCTTCGATCGGCTGCACGAAGACGGACCAGGCATAGATGACCCCGAGCGCCAGATTCATCAACACACCGCCCATGAGGGGCAGCCAGCGGTTGCCCGCCGCGGCCGGCGGCGCTGAGGCGGGGGTCGTCGGTGACTCGGTCGCGTCAGTCATTCGGGTGTCTCCTCGCGTGTCGCCTCAGTGAGAATGAGTCTCGCCGGCGTCCTACTCGCAGCTCGGCGTCAGGTGTTGGAACGACGTGATGTTGAGACGCCATTCGTCCTCGTACCGCAGCTTCAGGCCCTTGACCTGAACCTTGTGACCGATGTGAGGCTCGACTCCGAACTCACTGACGCCAAGGAGCCGGTACTCCAGCGCGCCGAGCGCTTCGGCGCCGGAGCGCTCGATCTCGTCCTCGCTGGTAAACGCGGTGGCGGTCTCCGTGCCGTCGGTGGCGCGCTCGAGCATCCACGGCAGCTCGCCCGGGTCCTGCCTGAGACAGCCGACGACCGTCACGAGCTGCACCACGTCTTGCCCGGCGGCCATGGTCGTCGCGGCCACAGTCGCGAATCCGATAACGACCGCGGTGCTGACGGGGTAGCGCGGCATGGGTGGCGTGCGGAGGTTCTATCACGGCTGCGCGACGGGATCAACGCGCCTCGTGCGTGGTGGGCGATTCCGATCGGATTGCCGGGCACATATGAAGCACGACCGTAAGTTGTTGCTCAGTAGTGCTGTTAGGTCCTTGACGGGTTTCGCGGGCGGCTCGTAATATAGGCCGGGCGACGCCGTCGCCACGCGGTCTTCAGGACCTCCGGTGACGGGTTGGAACGGCAGGACTCGCGAACGATGCGAATGACGCGCTTTGTTTTGGCGGCCATCCTCATTATTGTCGGCGTCCCGATCTACGCCGGCGGTTCGGCGCAGAAGGGCCCGACGAGTGGGGCCGAAATGATGCCGCCGTTCGATCCCCGCTATTTCCTCGGCGAGTGGGAGATCGAGTGGAACCCGCCTGAGACCGGTCTGGTCCCGCCGGGGAAATGGACCGGCACCGAGACCATCACGCATGTCAACAACCGCTACCTGGCGGTCGCGATCGTGATGGAGAACGAGGACGGAACGACGTTGAACGGCGACGGGGTCATGTTTTACGAATTCGGCATGAACGGGCAGAGCATGACCCGTTTCGTGAGGTACGACGCCGGCTTTTCTATCTTTCAGTACGGGCCACTCGGCGGCGACCTCGGAGGCTACTACAGCACGTTCTGGGAGACGCCCGCGATCAGCCACGACGAGCACGTCTTCGCCCTCAAGGGGCGGAGCCATTTCGTGTCGCCGGCCGCTTACCGGATCAACCAGCAGATCTCGATCGATGACGAGGACTTCTTCAACTTTGGGATCATGTGGCTGACCAAGAACCTCGACGCGCCGGGAGCCCAGCCATGAATATGACGACGGCTCGGCCTATGACGATGACGTCGTGTGTTGCGGCCACGCTGCTTCTGGCCGCTGGCGTGCTCGGGCTCGTGGGTCGGGCGCAGTCCACGGTGGGTGGAGTCTGGGAGATCCTGCTCGACACGCAGACCGGAGAGACGGTCTGGACCGCCACGTTCGAGCAGGACGGCGGGACGTTGTCCGGCGAGGTTGACATCGGCGACCGCATGATTCTGCCGCTCAAGGGCACGATCGAGGGTGCGGCGATCGAGTTCGAGTTCATCGTGCCCGACCTGGACGGCGACATGCCGATCAATCTGTCGGGCGAAGTCGACGGCACGAGCATCCGAGGAGACGAGGGAAGCTTCATCTGGTACGGCGCCGGCCGGTGGACCGGCACGAGGCAGTAGGGCGCGGGCGGACACCGCCGCCCGATCTGTTTCTATGATCTGACGGGAGTCGGCATGACGTTCAATCTACGGCGGCGGTTCATTAACGGCGTGGCATGCGGTATCGCTGCGGTCTTCATCGCGGTGACCCACGCTCCGGTGCAGGCGGAACAGGGATCGGGCTCGATTGGCGGAATGATCGTCGACCAGAGCGGGGCCGTGCTCCCTGGCGTGACGGTGTCGGCGCAGGACGACGCTGGTGCGACGGTGGGCGTGACTGTCACCGACGCGCGTGGCAACTACGAGCTCACACGCCTCGAGGCGGGTCGGTACGACGTGATGGCCACGTTGCCGGGATTTCGGGGCGAGCCCGCCACCGTCACGGTGGGCGCCGGGACGAGCGATCACGACATCACGCTCAGTATCGCGCCGTTGGCGGAGACCGTGACCGTTTTGCGGACGGAACAGGATCTTGGCGCGGTGCCGCAGTCTGTCGCCGTCATTCAGCGAGCCGCGATCGAGCACTCGCAGCGCAGGGCCTCGCTCGATGAGGCGCTTCGCGGGATACCCGGGCTCTTCGTCCAGAACCGGCGCAACTATGGGCTCTCCGGCGGCATTGGCATCAGCATCCGTGCGCCACAGCCGCGGTTCGGGCTGCGTGGGCTCGCGATTATTCAGGACGGCATTCCGATCACGACAGCTGACGGCACGACCGAACCGGGTAACGTCGACCTCGGGTCCGTTGGGCGGATCGACGTGGTCCGGGGCCCGAGCTCGGTGCTCTACGGCAACTCCGCCGGCGGCGTGATCAACCTGACCACGACGTTCGACACGTCGCGGCGTCTCACCATCACGCCCGACATCCAGTTCGGCAGTCACGGCTACAACCGACAGCAAATCAGGTTGGACGGCGGCAACGCCGGCACCCAGGTCATGGCCAGCGTCAGCCGGTTCGAGACTGACGGCTTCCGCGACCACAGCCACGCCGAGATCACCCAGGCCAACTTCGTCGTGCGGCACGATCTGACTGCCAGCACGGAGTTGCGAGGGGTGTTCAACCTGTACGACACCCCGTTTGCCGAGAGTCCCAGCTTTGTCAACGAGGAGGACGCGCGCAACAACCCGACGATGGCGCGAGGGCTCGCCGTGAGCCGGAACTGGGGCGAGGCGGCCAATCAGGGGCAGGGCGGGCTCACCGTGGAGCATCGCTTTAGCGAGTCGCAGCTCTTCCGGGCCACTGGGTGGGGGATGTGGCGAGACCTGAACGCCTCAGGGGTGTTCCGGATGGTAGAGCTTGGCCGGACCGGGTACGGGTTGCGGTCGGAGTATCTCGGGGCCACGCAGGTCGGCTCGACAGGTCTCGAGCTGGCGGCCGGGCTCGATATTTCGTCGCAGAACGACGACCGGCGTGAGTTCGGGCAGGTTCCACCGAGCACGCCCGCCGGGATGTCAACCAACGGCGATCTACGGGTCGACCAGACGGAGGACGTGCTGTCTGCCGGGCCGTTCGCCCAGATCAGCGTCGCGCCGCACGACCGTGTGCAGTTCACCGCGGGGGTCCGTTGGGACTACTACGATTTCAGTGCCGGCGACCGCAAGCTGGACGACGGCGACCAGTCGGGCACCCGGACCATGGACGCCCTGAGCCCCTCAGTGGGCGTGACGGTGGCGGCGGCACCCGGTGTGAACATCTTTGGCAATTTCGCCACGGCCTACGAGACGCCAACGACGGTCGAGCTGTCGAACACGCCGACTGGCGAGGGTGGCTTCAATCAGCAGCTTGATCCGCAGGATCTGCAGAGCTTCGAGCTCGGTGTGCGGGGGCTGATCACGCCAGCCCGTCTCCGATACGAAGTGGCAACCTATGTTTCCACCGTGGACAACGCACTTGTCTCGTTCCAGAACGTCGACGAGCAGACCTTCTTCCGCAACGCTGGCAAGTCGTCGCGCGACGGGATCGAGCTGCTGCTCGAGTGGGTACCGAACGCCACCTTCGATGCGACCGTCGCGTATACCTATCAAGACTTCGTGTTCGAGGAGTTCGCCACCGGTGGCGACGACTTTGCCGGGAAGGACGAGCCGGGTGCACCCCCGCATCGGGTCTTTGGCGGGCTCAGCTACACCGCGCCTTTCGGCCTGCGGTCCGGTCTGAATGTTCGGTGGGTCGACGAGTACGTCCTCAACAACTCGAACACCGTCACCAACTGGGCCTACACGGTTGTCGATCTGCGGTTTGGCTGGGACGCCCGGTGGGGTGATACGGACGTCCGACCGTTCATCGGCATCGACAACCTGCTCGACGAGCGCTACAACTCTTCCGCCATCACCAACGCGTTCGGCGGGCGCTACTACGAGCCGTCGCCGGGCCGTGAGGTCTACGCGGGAATGACGTTTGGGTTTGGCGTCCGATGAGGCTGTAGGCGCGAACCGCGTGCCGTCGCGCGCTGCGCGCGTCGCGTGCGTCGCGCTGGCGTGCATCGCGTGGATCGTGTGCGGTCTGCCAGCGGCCGCGCACGGGCAAACGGCGTCGCTCGATGGCCGCGTGACCGACGAGCAGGGCGGCGCGCTCGTGGGCGCGACCGTCACGGCGGTGTCCGGCCTGCTTCCGGGACCGGCAGTCGCCATCACCGATACCACGGGCGCCTATCGGTTCCCGGATTTCCCGGCCGGCGTCTTCACAATCACATTCGACCTGTCGGGATTCCAGCGACAGCGTCATGAAGGGGTCGCGTTGCGGGCGGGGACCGCGCGCGTGCTGTCGGTCCGGCTCGCGCTGGCGCCGCTTTCGCAGCGGGTCGACGTCGTTGCCATGGCGCCCGTCAGCGGCGCGGGTGTCGACCGCGCGCGGGTGCCGGCCATGGTCGCGATCATTGACGGCGCGGCGCTCGACCGGCGTCGCGCGGTCTCACTCGCGCAGGGGCTCAACGAGCGGCTTGGCGCGGTCACGCTGGCGGACACGACGACCAACCCGTTTCAGCCGTCGCTGCGCTTTCGGGGGTTCACCGCCTCGCCGATCCTCGGTCTGCCGCAGGGGGTGGCGGTCTATCAGAACGGCGCGCGCGTCAACGAGCCGTTCGGCGACACGGTCCAGTTCGATCTGATCCCGCAGTTCGCGCTCGGTCGGGTGCAGCTTACCGCGGGGACCGACCCGACCTTTGGCCTCAACGCGCTGGGGGGGTCGATGGCCGTCGAGCTCAAGAACGGCTTCGACGCCCCCGGCTTCCGCGGCGAGTTCTCGGGCGGCTCGTTCGAGCGCATCACCGGGACGGCGGAGGCCGGTGCCAGCGCCGGCCCGTGGGCCGTCTACGTCGGAGGGACCCGCTTCGACGAGACGGGGTGGCGGATCGCGTCGGCATCGGACGTGACGCAGGCGGTGGCTGACGTCGCCTACCGCGCCGGCGGTGTCGACGCCGGCGCCAGCTTCACGTTCGCCGACACGTCGCTCAACGGGAACGGGCCGGCGCCGGTCGAGCTGCTCGCCGCCGATCCGCACGCCGTTTTCACCTATCCCGACACCACCGAGAATCGTCTCGGTTTCGGCCAGGCTCGCTTCACCTATGCGATGACGCCGAGGGTGAGCGTCCAGGCGTCCGCGTACTATCGCGATCTCGAGCGGCGGACGCTCAACGGCGACGAGGCCGAGTTCGCGCAGTGCGATGCGGCGGCGCTGCCGGCCGGCGCGCCCTCGACGACGCTCTGTCGGAGCCTCGGGGGCAACGGTGATGAGGGGATGAACGACGACCGCCCGGCATCGGACGCGCTCGTCGATGTCCTGACGGGCCGATTCATCACGCTGGCTGACGCCGTCGGCGATGCGGCGTTCAATCGAACGCTGACCCGATCGACGGGATACGGCGGCACGGTCCAGGTCGTGGCCACGACCCGACTCGCCGAGCGCGACAACGTGTTCGTCGTGGGCGCCGCCACGGATCTTGCCGATGTCGGGTTTCTTTCCAACGGCGAGGTGGGGACGCTGACGGCGGATCGGACGGTCGACGGGTCGGGTCTGTTCGCCGGCGTCTATGGCCAGGCTCCGGACGACGAGTACAACGTCGGGCTCGACACCGACAACCTGGCTCTCGGGTTCTATTTCAGCGACACGCTGTCCGTGTCGGACGGACTCCACGTCACCATCGCCGGGCGTTACAACGATGTGCGGACGACGATCGTCGATCGGCTCGGCACCTCGCTGAATGGCCGCCATCTGTTCTCGCGGTTCAACCCGTCGGTCGGCGCCGTGTACGAGGCGTCGTCCGCGGTGTCGGTCTTCGGGCGATACAGCGAGGCGAACCGCGCGCCCACCGCAGCCGAGCTCAGCTGCGCGGACCCGGCGGAGCCGTGCCGCGTGCCGAACGCGTTTGTCTCGGATCCGCCGCTGAAACAAGCGGTCGCCCGCTCGTTCGAGGCAGGCGCGCGCGGTCGCCTCGAGGGCGGTGTCATAGGCGACGTCGCGTGGGAGGTCGCCGGCTATCGCACCCGGATTCGCGACGACATCATCTTCGTGGCGTCGCCGCGTCTCATCGGCACCGGGTACTTCCAGAACGCGGGTGACACCGACCGCGTGGGCGTAGACCTGACGCTCAGCGGTCGCACGAATCGATTCGACTGGTATACGAGCTACGCGGCCGTCGAGGCAACCTTCGACTCGCCACTCGTGCTGCCAAGCAACCCCGACGTGAACGATGCCGCCAGCGAGGACGGGGAGGTGAGGGTGGCGCCGGGAGACCGGATCCCGGGGATCCCACGCCACAGCCTGAAGGCCGGCATACGACACGACCTCACGGGTCGATGGGACGTGGCCGTGGAGGCGCTCGTCGCGTCGAGTCAGGTCTTTCGCGGCGATGAAGGCAACGACCAGTCGCAGCTCGACGGCTATGGCGTCATCAACCTCCGGTCGGTGTACGCGGCGAGTGATCGGTTGGAGCTCTTCGTCATGGTTCACAATCTTCTAGACCAGGACTATGCGACGTTCGGAGTGCTGGCCGAGGTGGAGATCGATCTCGCCGAGGCGCCCGGCGCCGACGACCCGCGCTTCGTCTCGCCTGGTGTGCCCCGCAGTGCGTTTGCGGGCTTTCGCGTGCGGTTTTGAAGCGTCTCTTGGACGCGGCTACGACTCGATCCCGGCGAGGCGCTTTGCGTACTGCACGCTCGAATCGACGTCGTGCTGCCGCCAGATGGTCATTTTTTCCGCCTCGATGCTCCCCTCGGCGTGCACGGCGAGCACCGCCTGATACCCGGCGAAGTCGGTGGCGGTGATCTCGGCGACGAGGTTCATCAGACGTAGCCGGTCGGTCGCCGACGCGCCCGCGGCACCGAAATAGCGATCGATCAGCTGCCGGACGCGAGGCTCCTCCAGATCCTCTGCGGTCGGTCCGGTCACGAGCAAGCCTCCCGCGATGTCCTGCACCCACGCGAGCGCCTGATGGTAGTTGGTCGCGAAGTGGAGCTTGGCGATGTTGATGAGCTCGGCGTTTGGCACGGCAATGCCGCCGATGACCTTCGACTCACGCGCCGCCTCCCGCGTCATGCCGCGGCAGATCTGCGCATAGCTGATGAGCTTGGCCAGCTTGTCACGCACGTGGCCGGCACCGAGGATGCCGTTGTAGTCCGCCATGAGGTGCGAGGCCCCGACGAACAGGTCCACGAGGGGGAGCTTGTAGCTGACCGCGGTGAACCGGTGAAACTCGACGAAGGTCTTGGCGAGTGGCCCGGCCATGTTCACCTCGCCATTCAGAAACACCCGATCCCACGGCACCTTCACGTCCTCGAACACCGTCAGCGTCTCCATCATCTTGTGGCGTGTGCTGATGGGGTTTTCGAACGCCGATCCCTTCCGGCCGCCGTAGCCGCTCGCCAGCATCGTGAGCCCGGGCGTGTTGGCCGGGACCGCGCACGCGACGGCATAGGCTTCCTCGCCGGCTTTGAAAGCCCGTGTCGGTAGGACGATGATCTCGTGGGCGTTCGTCGAGACCGACGTGTGGACCTTCGCGCCGCGCAGCGTGATGCCGTTGTCGTCTTCGCCGACGACGCGAACGTAGTAGTCGGGATGGTTCTGGTCGGTCGGTCCTTTGCCGCGATCCCCCTTGACGTCGGTCTGCGCGACCGCGACGGCGAGGTCGTTGTCCCGGCAGTGTGCGTAGAACCGCTCCACGCGCGGGAGGTAGCCGGTGCCAAGGGCTTTGTCCATGTGCGTGGCGATCAGGTGCAGGGAGAAGAGCGCGTCCGTGCCGATCTCCTTGATGAGCACGACCAGGGTTCCGCCGATGGCGGTGGCCCGCTCGATGAGCGCGCTGCGCCGCAGCAAGTCATCGCTCGTGCGCGGAATCTGGTAGTAGCGCGAATACGGGCCATCGGGACCGTCGACGACGGCGAGCTGGCTCTCGGAGGCATCGTGGGCCATCCGATAGTCCGTGGCGGCGTGCTCGACGGCCACGCCAATCACTGGATGCGTCGTCACGTCGTCGACCTTTGCGCCGCGGTAGTAGACCGTCCGACCATCGCGGAGGCTGTCCTTGTATTGCTTGGCTGTCATCAACGCCATCGGTGCACTCCCATCGTGGTGATGCCACGCATTCGAAACGCGCTATGGTGCCACCAGCCGGCAGAAAAACCAAGCGGCTCGCGAGTGGCCCAGACAGCGGCGACACTGATATGCTTGCCTGCTTTGGGGCGCCGTTGCCCCGGGCTCATGGGTTCCTAGCCGCACGAGGCTTCAGCGTGACGATGACTGTCGAGACCAAGCCGACCATTGACCGTGACCGCGCCAATGAGGTCGTACAGCGATTCCAGCGCGAATCGACCAAGTGGCTGTACGGGCTCGACGATGCCGCACGCATCCTGTCCTGGGCCTTCTTCACCCTGCTGCCGTACACCGACAAGCTCAGCCAGGGGAAGCTGCTGCGCCAGCCCCACGTGATGTTCCGGGGTCCGACGGGCACCGGCAAGACCGACCTCGTCAGCGCATGCGCCATGGCCATCGACGCGAAATTTGAGCGCATCCAGGGCATGCCCACCTACATGCCCGAGGACATCCTCGGCTACGAGACCATCGTCGAGGAGGTCGACGGCACACGGAAGATCCATTTCAAGCCTGGCAAGCTGATGGCCCACATCGTCCTAATCGACGAGGACAACCGGCTGTCCGGCAAGACCAAGGCGGCGGTGCTCGAGGGGATGGAGGAGAGCTCCGCCACGCTGAGCTCGGACTACGGCAACCTCGCCGAAGGGAAGATGCTGCCGCTGTTCCCCCTGTCGGGGGACTTCAACGATATCGAGGGCCGGCGGTTCTTCATGGTGATCTGCACCGAGAACATCTTCGGGGAAGAGGAGGGCACGTTCGCCAACCCGGTGGCGCAGCTCGATCGCACGACGCTGTCGATCAACATGCTGGACCCGGACGACGAAGAGGACGAGATGAAGATCAGCGCCCACAACGTCGTCGGGAAAAAAGTGGAAAAGCTGACCGACCTTCACGAGGTGCTCGATATCGCGGAGTACATCTTTCACAACGTGAAGATGTCTGACTACGCCCAGCAGTACAAGGTCCGGCTCATTCGGAACACCCGCCCCCACCGGGTGCAGGGCCGAGCGGCGAGAACAGTGAGGGAGTACATCAGGGTGGGCATCTCGCCTCGCGTCCATTTTCACCTCGAGGCGGTGGCGCGCACGTTTGCGTTCTTCAACGGCGACACCATGATCACGCCCGACCACATCAAGGCCGTGGCCGAGCCCGTCCTCGCGCACCGTCTGGTGCTCCGCGAGGGGATGGAGTTCTCGGTCGTCAAGGAGGATCTCCTGTCGAAGATCGTGCAGGACATGGAGGTTCCTCCGTGGAAGTAGAGGAGGTCTTTGCGCGCTTTCGAGACATCAAGCACGGCATCAAGACCAGGAAGAAATCGACCAGCATCCACTACGGGGATCACAAGAGCGGCTTCAAGGGCGCGGGTTATGACATCGTCGGCGTCGATCAGTGGCGTCCGGGTCAACCGCTCAAGGACATCGCGTGGACGCTCAGCCTCCGCACCTACCCCGAGAAGCTCTACCGGATCGAGCGCATGGAGCCGAAGGAGCTCCGAACGCTCCTCGTCGTTGACCTGTCGTATTCCACCCTCTTTCAGATCACGCAGGCCTCGAACAAGGCGCTGCTGATGCTCGACCTCGTCGGCAACATCGGGCTGACGCGCGCCAACGTCCGCGACCCGGTCGGCCTGCTGGCGTTTTCGGACCAAATTGAGCTGTACATCAAGCCCAAGCTCGGGTCATCGCAGGTCTTTCACATCGCGCACCGGATCTTCGAGAAACTGGAGCTCGAGCGGCAGTTTCCCACGAAGCGCGCCGCCGATTTCTCGGTCGCCCTCAGGTTCATGGCGGCCAGGCTGAAGATGCGCCATTCCCTGATCGTCATCTCTGACGTGGTGGACCTCGTCAACGACCAGGACGCCATCGACTTCAAGATGCTCCGCATGCTTGCGGCGAAGCACGATATGATGATGCTCATCGTGGACGATCCGGACGAGTTCCGGGTCAGGAGCCGTCTCGGCTATATCCGGATCTCCGATATGGAGACGGGGAAGCAGACGGTGATCTCAGCGCGGAAGGCGGCTGCGATCCGCCGCGACATCAAGGAGCGCCGCGAGGCGCTGCAATACCGGTTGAAGCATCAGAGCGGTGTCGACTCGGTCGTGCTCACGCCCGACAATCACGCGGAGGCGCTGCCGAAGTTCCTCATCTCGCGTACGGCGCGGTAGCCGGATGAACCAGGTGAATATGAGACAGGTGCTCGCGTCACTCGGGACGGTCGCTGCGCTCGTGTGCGGCCCGCAGTTATTGGCGCAGGACGCGCCAGCACCGGCCTCGGACGCGTCGCCGGTTCGCGTCGAGACACTCGAGGTGGAGCCGACGGTTGTCAAGACCGGCGACGTCATTACGCAGACCTATCGAGTGCGGTTCCCCGAGTTGATCAGCGAGGGGCGGGAGATCCTCATTCTCGAAGACCGCATGGTCCCCGAGAACCTGCCGATCCACCCATTCGAAGGGGTCTCGCTCGAGATCCACAGGAGCCAGGTCGACACCGAGCACATCTGGGACTTCGTCTACGGAATGCGGCTGATCGCGCCGGAGAAGGCCGTGTACGTCATTCCGTCGTTTGGCTTCTACTACCTGATGCGCGACCTCGGCGAGGACATCGAGGACGCGGAGATTCAGCAGGTCGATGGCGGGCAGGGGCTGGTCCGCTACGTGACCACGATGAACGACTTGCCGGTGCTTAACATCAGGGACACGATCGAGCTCGGAGAATTCAGCGGCCGCGCCGCGCTCTTCAGCACCGTCGCGTGGGTGATCGCGCCGCTCCCACTTCTCGTGTGGGCCGTGCTGCTTGTCCGCGTCGCACGGCGACCGAAGCTCATCTCACTGGAGGCGGCAAAGGAAGCGGAGGAGCTCGAGCGACTCGAGGCACAGATCCCCATTCCGCCGTCGATCTGGGAGGCCCGGCGCAACCTGCGGCGGCAACTCAAGGCACTGGAAGACCCGACGCTGAGCGGCAACGGTGCGGCGCGGCGTGATCTGGAGTGCGATCTCGTGATCTCGGCGCGCCAGTATCTTCAGGCTGAGCTGCCGGATCTCAACTCGGGCGACACGGCGAAGGACATCAGCGCACACGTCGATGGCCTCAAGGACGGTGCCCGCAAGGACGCGCTGTCGACGCTGGCGTCTCGGCTCGTGGCCTATCAATACCGGCTCGAGCACGATGATGGCGTGTCGATCGAGAACCCGGCCGAGGAGGCCGCCGTGCTTGACGCATCGATTACCGCGCTGCGGCCTCACATTCTTCTGTGGCGTGGGGTCTTGGGGGTCGTCGGACGATAGGACGTTAACCCGCCATGTTTCTGCCGTGGTCCGACTTCATCGCGTTCCTGACCACCAGCGTCGAGGAGCTGATCGAGACGGAGTTCGCCCAGGTTCGATATGGTGACGTCGGCCTGGCGTTCTGGTTGACCCTGCTCGTCGGCGTCGCGGCGGTTGCGACGCTCGCACGACTCGCGCTCCGTCGACGTAAGCACAGTCGTCAGCATTCCGGTCACGTCGTCGACCCCAAACATCAGAAGCGGTTATGGGTGCGGGCTGTGCACACCTTCCCCAAGGTACTGGTAGGTGGAGCGTTGGCCTTGATCATCTTCGCGGCGGCGGACCCGTTTCTCACGGCGACGGAGGAAGTCAGTGGCTTCGTCGAGTCCCGTGTGCGTGTCGATCTCGTCGACACATCGGGCTCGATGGCGTGGGAATTTCCTGAGACGGGCAAGTCGAAGGCCGAGGTCGCGCGTGATGCACACCTCCGGTTCCTCGACATGCGGACGGGCAAGAACGACCGCGTCTCGCTCTGGCTGTTCTCTACGTATCCCTACATGGTCGACGACTTCGTCCTGGATGACGAGCTGTACTACTTTCAGGTGTGGGATGCCCCGTATGTGATGACGCAGCGGCTAGACAAGGCGATGGTCGTGCCGCGCGACAAAGTACGAATCGTGCCGGCCGAGGGCGACACGAACATCATTCGACCCTTGCAGTCCATCACGAAGCAATTCGATCAGGACGAGGCCGCGCTCGGCGGGGCGACCAACCAGAACCGCGCGGTGCTCATCGTGACCGACGCGGCGGTCGACGAGTTTCCTGACGCGGAGTTCGCCGCGCTCAATCAGCGCAACGTCGTGCCTTACATCATTTACATCAACACGAGCGATGCGCGTACAGCGATGATCGGCCATCCGAGCACGCCGCGGCTCATCGAGATGATTCGCGAGTATGGCGGAGATTACTTCGACGTGACAGACGAGGACAGCCTGACGCTCGCGTACGAAGCCATCGATGAGCGGGAAGCCGTGCGGGTCGAGCTGCGCCATCGTGCGCTCAAGGTGCCGATCTATTCGCGGTTCCTGCTGATCGCGATGGCGCTCCTGGCGGTCGGCATCCCGCTGGGGTTCGTTGCCGAGCTGATGTGGGGCACGGGACCGTAGGAGCAGACGCACATGAGATTCACGGATCTTCTCGACAAAGAGCACTCGTTCAGGTACCTCCTCGGCTTCGCCCTCGCCTTGCTGTTCCTGGCGCTCGTGGCGATCCCGTCGCGGGCGTTGGCGGGCTTCTACGGGCACCTCGACGGCCTCAGCGAGAGCGTCGAGCGTGGCGACTTCGAGCAAGCCGACATCGAGATCGGCGACGTGACGGGCTTCTATGAGCGCAGCCGGGGATGGGGCATGCAGTGGTTCGCCGACTCCTACCTGTTCAGCGACGCCTTTCTCCAGCAGGCGTCCTATAACTATCTGACCGGCGACTATGCCGCCGTGGTGCGAGACCTCGCGGACGAGATCGATGACCCCAGGGCTTCGCATCTGCTGGGCAGCGCGAAGTTCCAGCTCGCCCGTCAGCGGTATCGCGCCATTCCGGACGACAGCGAGACCGGCGAGGCGCAGAAACTCGCCATCATCCAGGAAGTGCTCGAGGACGTCAACGCCGACTACGAGCGGGCGCTGCGCAGTGATCTCAGCGGTCGCTTCGACTACAAGTGGAACTACGATCTGACGAGCGATCCGGAGGCGGTGCGGCGGGCGCTCGAACCGCTCCGGGAAGTGGAACCCCCGCAACTCGAGCAGATGCGGGGCGAGGGAACGCCCGTCCGTCGTCGCCGCGGATAGACGAGAGCGCTGACCGCGCGCGATCCCCATGGAGAGCCTGCAGGACGCACTACGCGAAAGCGTCGAGTTTCAGAACCCGGAGTTTCTCGCGGTCATCCCGATCGCCGCGCTGTTGTTGCTGTTCGGTCTCGTCGTCTTCCTCCTCTGGCTACAGCTGAGGCCCGTCCGCACGCACGGGTCGTCGTATCCGCTCGTCGGCCACATCAAGTTCTGGTTCGTGGCCATCGTGGCGATGGGCGTCCTGGCCGTCGCGGCCGCCCGGCCCTTCTGGGTCTACGGTGGCTCGAGTTTCAAGCGCGGCGACGTGGAGGTGGCGGTCGCCATCGACGCGTCGGCGTCGATGTGGGTCCGGGATCTCGGACCGTCACGCCTGGAGCTCGCCGTGCGCGAGGTGCTCAATCTCTATACGCAGGACATCCTGACCCCGGGCGATCGCGTCGCGCTGTTCGTCTTCGGCACGACGGCGCTGCGGCAAGTGCACCTGTCCTCGAACGCGGAGCGGTTCATCGAGCAGGTGGGACAGGTGTCGCCGCCGACGTCCCTGTCGGGGGACGCGTTTCCCTGGGACAGCGACGTCGCGACCGCGTTCGAACACATCTACCAGTCGCTGGACAACCAGGATCGCTTCGAGACCGGCGAAGACGAATTCCAGCCCGAGGAGCGCTCGGATCGGCTGGTGCTGTTGTTTACCGACGGCGATTTTGCCGCCGACAACGCGCAGCTGGCGCGGTTGGATCAGGCGCTCTCTGAGTTCCAGCGCCGCGGACTCAAGGTGTATCCCGTCGCGGTCGGGTCGCGCACGGGCGTCGAGCTCGATGTCGTGCTCCAGGACTATGTCCGCGGGATCGACTATGACCAGACGCTCGAAGCCGACCTCGAGGGCCTACGGACCAGGCTGAACACCGAAGACTTGGGCATGCTCGAGCAGCGCACCGGCGGCCGTTCGTTCGTCGTCGACAGCGAGGCGATCTCCTCGGCGCCCTTCCTCCAGAACGCTGTCGACTCGCACCGCAGCATCTCCTTCCAGCTGATTCCAGGCGAGGACAAGCAGGAGGTCTGGCAGTGGGTCGTCACAATGGCCGTGCTGCTCTTCGTCGTGGCGATGCTGTTTTACTGAGTCGCGCGTGCAACGCTTAGGGCTCACCCCTGGGTGCCCGACCTGTTCCCACCGAGCTACGTCGTCGCGCGTGACCGGATCCTGGACGCCGCAGCGTCCGTTCAGGCGACGACCGGCAGCTGCGAGATCGCCGCGCGCGGTCCCGATGGCGCGAGGTTGACGGTTGACGTCATCACCGTCGGCGCTCGCCGGCCGGCGGCGACGATCGTCATCTCGTCCGGGCTCCACGGCATCGAGGGCTTCGCAGGCTCGGCCGTGCAGCTTGCGTGGCTGCGCGATCTGGCCGCCGGTCGGGTGTCAGTGCCGGACGGCGCGGCGGTCACGATTGTCCACGCCTTGAACCCGTACGGGTTCGCGTGGCGCCGAAGGACCGACGAGCACAATGTCGATCTCAACCGGAACTTCCTGGCCGACGACGCAGATGAGGGGTACGTCGGTGTCCCGCCGCACTACGAAGACGTGCACCGGCTGCTGAATCCAGACTCGTCGCCATCACGGTTCGAGCCGTTCCGCCTCAAGGCAGCATGGGTCGTTTGGCGGCTTGGGCGGGTGGCCGCGCGGGCGGCCGTGGCGAGCGGACAATACGAGCATCCTGCCGGGCTGTTCTTTGGTGGCACGTGCCCGACGCAGGTGACCCGGTTGGTCCGCGAGCGGTTCTGGTCCTGGACACGCGAGGCGCCGGACGTTGTCCACGTCGATCTCCATACCGGGCTGGGAGCGTTTGGCGACTATCAGTTCCTCGTCGAGCCGGTGCAGGCCGCGCACCTCGACTGGTTCCGGACGCGCTTCGGCGCAGACCGCGTCGTATCGGTGGCCGGGAGCGGTGCCTACACCGCGCGCGGCGTCATGGGCGCCTGGCTCGCGCGGGATGCCGGCGCGCGCCGGTACCGATTCGTCTGCGCGGAGTTCGGGACGTACTCGATGCTGGGTGTGCTCGCGGCGCTGCGCGACGAAAACCGTGCGCACCGCCACTCGCAACCTGGAGATCCCGTCCATGCGCGGGCCACGCGTCAGCTCGTCGAGTGCTTCTGCCCTGCCAGCCCGCGGTGGCGTCGTCTGACTGTGCGGGGAGGAATCGGTGTCATCGAACTGGCCACCGCGGCTTCCCGCCGTGTGGGCGGGTGACCCGGCGTCGCGCCGCGCACCAGTGAGTGGCTTTGCAAGCGGAAGGGAGAGGATCCATGAGCGCTGCGGTCGGCCTGACGCTCGGCTTTTCGACGGACCTACACGGCTTTCCACGGCTCGAGCCACCGTGGTTCGGGAACGGCACCTGGAACAGCAACGACACGGCCTGGTGGCACAACACGCTGCACGAGGCCGGGATCGCGCAGGCCGACTTCATCGCCCCGGTCACGCGGAGCGAGAACCCGAGGGGCGACAACCCCGGGTGGTCAAGTCCCTTGCGCTTGACGCATCTCGTGGACGTCGTGAAAGCCGCCGTCGCCGGCGAACCGGGGGCAGCGATTGAAGCCGGCAGGCGGGTTCCGCGGCTGGTGCCGTTCGTCGACACTGGGGCTCACCCCTGGACGTGGACGCACGTCAAGACGGGCGCGTTTGAACGAGGCGAGGTGAATCTTGGAGAAGCGGACGCCTGGGAGCTGTTCTGGAAGCACGATCTCGCGCACCTCTTCAACACCGTGCCAAAGGACCTGTTGTTCACGATCGACGGGCGTGTGCTTGTCACGTTCTGGAGCATCGACGCCGGATCGGGCTATTCGAACCAGCAGGGCAACCTCAGCCGCCTGCTAGTGTCCTGTAACAGTGATTCGCGAACAGAGTTCATGCTGGATGTGCGGCCAGCGTTCGGTGAGCAAACCGGGCGATGCTCGCGAGGATCTCGTCGGCACTCTTGGTCCAGACGAACGGCTTCGGTTGCTCATTCGTGACCTCGATGAACGCTTGGATGGCGCGCTTGAGGGCCGCGACGCTCCGGTGGACGCCGCGGCGTAGCTGCGTAGTCGTCAGCGCTGCGAACCACCGTTCGACCAGGTTCATCCAGGACCCATAGGTCGGGGTGAAGTGCAGGTGGAATCGCGGACGCTTGGCCAACCAGCGGTGAATGATCGCGGTTTTGTGCGTCCCGTAGTTGTCCACGATCAGGTGCACGTCCAGGTCGGCGGGGACGTGCGCGTCGATCTCATCGAGGAACGTGCGAAACTCGATCGAGCGATGCCGCTGGTGCATGGCGGCGAGCACCTCGCCCGTCTTGACGTCGAGGGCCGCAAACAGCGAGGTCGTGCCGTGCCGCCGATAATCATGCGTGCGCCGCTCGGCCTGCCCGGGTTGCATGGGCAGCAGGGGGGCCGTCCGATCCAACGCCTGAATCTGCGACTTCTCGTCCACGCAGAGCACCAGGGCATGGTCCGGCGGATTGACGTACAGCCCGACGATATCGCGCACCTTCTCGACCAGCTGCGGGTCTGGCGACAGCTTGAAGGTCTCGCTGCGATGCGGCTGCAACCCAAAGGCCTGCCACATGCGCTGGATGGTCATGTGACTCAGGCCCGTCGCCTTCGCCATATCGCGCGTGCTCCAATGCGTCGCCCCACGAGGCGTGGTCTCCAGGGTCGCAATCACCACCTGCTCCACCTGCGCATCGGTAATCCGCCGTGGCGTGCCCGGGCGCGGTTCGTCGATCAACCCCTCCAGCCGGTCGCGCAGAAAGCGCGTGCGCCACTTGCCCACGGTGGTCCGCGAGACGTGGAGGCGTCTGGCGATGCAGGTCGTCGACCGGCCGGCCGCACAGGCCAGGATGATGCGGGCGCGCCGCGCCACCTGCGGGGCACTCCGCGACCGGTGGGCCCACGAGTCGAGCCGTTGCCGTTCGTCTTCACTCACTGTGACTGTCACCGGGGCAGGACCTCTCACGTGCACCTCCTATCGAGGGATCCGCCGAGGTCGCCATAACCGTTTACTTGTTTCTGTTACAGGACACTAGAACGTCTGCGGGAAGCGGCGCGGGACGAACATCAGTGCGAGCTGTGCGTCGTCTGCGATAAGAGCTGGCCCGCCCTCGATTCCACGCTGACCAACGAACACTGCGATGGAGTCAACGACTGGTTCGATCCGCCGCGCCACTTCTTGGTCAGGCAGTGGAGCGGCCAGGCGTTCGGGATGGCGGTGCCCGGATTCGTGGATCCATCGAATCCGTCCCGGCGCATCGACCGGCGGGACGGGGCCGCCCTGCACGAGGCATTCGACGCGTTCGACGCCGCGCGCACGCGCGTCGTTCTGCTCGAGGGGCTCACGGACTGGGAAGAATGCGCCGGGTTCTACAGGTCGGATGCGTGGACGCATCGCGAACAGTATCTCGACATCGTGCGGGCACGAGGTGATCAGCTGCGCGCGCTGACCACGACATAGTTGAAGGGCTGCTAGACGTTGATCTCGGGAACGTTGCCGCTCGCGTGAAGCTCGGGCTCGGTTGCGGCGCGGATCTCGTCGACCGATACGCCGGGGGCCCGTTCGAGCAAATGCAGGCCGTCCGGCCTGACGTCGATGACGGCGAGCGAGGTGATGAGCTTGCTCACGACGCCCTTCCCGGTGAGCGGCAGCGCGCACTCGTTGAGGATCTTCTTGTCGCCCTTTTTTGACAGGTGGTCCATGACGATAAGCACGCGCTTCGCGCCCGACACCAGATCCATCGCCCCGCCGGGGCCCTTGACGACCGCACCGGGAATCATCCAGTTGGCCAGGTCCCCCGACCGCGACACCTGCATCGCGCCCAGGATCGCCAGGTCGATGTGACCGCCGCGGATCATCGCGAAGCTCTGCGCGCTGCTGAAAAAGCTGGCGCCGGCGACCGCGGTCACCGTTTCCTTGCCGGCGTTGATGAGGTCGGCGTCGATCTCGGCATCCGTGGGGTAGGGTCCGATGCCGAGCAGCCCGTTCTCGCTCTGGAGCATGATGCTGATGTCGGACGGGATGAAGCTCGCGCACAGCGTCGGAATACCGATGCCGAGGTTGACGTAATAGCCGTCTTTGATCTCCTGCGCGGCGCGTCCGGCGATCTGCTCTCGATTCAACGCCATCTGATGTCTTCCTAGACTTGGCGCGTCTTGCGCCGCTCGATGACCTTGTCCGGGTCCTCGCCGACGACGAGGCGGTCGACATAGACACCCGGGGTGTGAATCGTGTGCGGGTCGAGGTCGCCCGTCGTGACGATCTCTTCGACCTCGGCCACGGTCACCGTCCCGGCTTCCGCCATCGGCGGATTGAAGTTTCGCGCCGTCATCCGATAGACGAGGTTGCCCTCTCGGTCGGCTCTCCACGCTTTGACGAGCGCGACGTCGGCGTGAAGCGCCGTCTCCAGCACGTGTCCGCGGCCGTCGAGCTCCCGGGTTTCCTTGCCGTCGGCCAGCGGCGTGCCATACCCCGTGGGCGTGAAGAACGCTGCGATTCCGGCTCCCCCGGCGCGTATACGCTCCGCCAGCGTGCCCTGGGGGTTGAGCTCGACCTCGAGGATGCCGTCCAGGAACTGGCGCTCGAAGATCTGGTTCTCCCCGACGTAGCTGGCGACCATCTTCGTGATCTGCCGCGTTTCGAGCAGGACACCGAGTCCCACGCCGTCGACGCCTGCGTTATTGCTGATGCAGGTGAGGTTGCCGACGCCGGACTCCTGGAGCGCCCGCACGAGGTTCTGCGGCACGCCGCACAGGCCGAAGCCGCCGACCATCAGCGTCATGCCGTCTCGCAGCAACCCGTCGAGCGCGTCCGTCGAACTGGCGTAGATCTTGTTGACCACGGGCGTCTACGCTTTCATCGGGCCGTCCGGAACGCCGGCGCCGGAGCGAACGAAACGCGCGAGGTTGGACATGTCCTCGTCGCCGTAGCCTTGGGCGATGAGGGAGTCCTCGATCGTGGCGACGAGGCTGGCGATCGGCACCGGCACCTTGAACTGCCGTGCCGCATCGAGTGCGATCGCGAGATCCTTGCGGTGGAGTCGCGTTCGGAAGCCGAGCGGGTAGCTGTCGTTCAACATCTTGTCCGACCGGTTGTTCAGGATCCACGACCCGGCCACCCCGCCGCCAATCGCGTCGACGACGCGCTCGGGGTTCGCGCCGGCGCGATAGGCGAGGGTCAGCGCCTCGGCCAGCGCGAGAAAGGTACCGGCGATCACCACCTGATTGGCGACCTTGGCGATCTGGCCGCACCCAACGGGCCCAATCCGCGTCACCTTGGCGCCGATGATCTGCAGGACTGGGTCGGCGCGGGCGAAGTCGTCCTCGGTGCCTCCGCACATGATGGTCAACGTGCCGTTGATGGCCCCTTCCGAACCGCCCGAGACCGGCGCGTCAACATAGCCGATGCCTCTGGCACGGAACTGGTCGGCGAATCGCCGTGTCGCCTCCGGTGCGATCGAGGAGCAGTCAATGATCAGTCCGCCGTCCGCCAGCCCGTTGATCGCGCCCGTGTCCGGGTCGAGCAGCACGCGCTCCACGTCCGGCGTGTCCGACACGCAGCTGAGCACGATCTCCGACTGCTGCGCCGCCGCCGCCGGGTGCTCCGCCCGCGCCGCGCCGAGTGTCTCGAGCGGTTCTTCTCGGGCGCGCGTGCGATTGTGGACGATCACCTCGCACCCCGCCTTGATCAGGTTCTTGGCCATCGGGGCGCCCATTGTTCCCATGCCGAGCACGGCGATCCTCATGACGTCGATCTCCTCATCACACGCGCGCGTGCACGATGCCCCTGCCCGATCGCGGGCGGTTGGTCACGAGCGCGAGAAACTTCTTCCAGTAGCGAAACGACGGTGTGTAGACCGTCTCGACCTCGCTGAATCCGACGGATTGTAGCATCTGGGTCAGCGCGGCCAGCGTTGGCATTGCGCACATCTCGTAGGGTCCTGCCTCGGCGTGTTCGTCTCCGGGAAAGAACGGCACCAGCGGGTAGCGCTCGTGCACGAACGGGAGCAGCACGTGGGTTTCGCAAATGAGCAGTCGACGGGTGACGCTGGCGATTCGTTCGAGCGCGGCCAGCGGGTTGCGAAGGTGGTAGAACACGCCCAGCAGCAACACGAGGTCGAACTGGCCGATGTCGTCCGGGTCGAGCTCGTGGACGTCGGCGTGGCGGTGCTCGACGGCTGAACCGAGGCGCGCGCGGGCCGACAGGAACTCCTCCATCCCGAACCGATCCCAGGCGTAGCGGTCGACGGCCAGCACGCGGTCGGCTCCGCGCCGTTCGCACTCGAACGAGAAAAAGCCGTGCCACGCGCCGATGTCGAGAACGGACCAGCCGGTGAGGTCGTTCGGTATCTGCAGCAGTTGCAGCCGGCGGTCGAAACGCCGGCGAATCCGTGCCTCTCGGGACAGCGGCGAGGCGCCGCTCTCTGGCCGGCTGATGACCTGATGGGGTCGTTCGGACATGTGGGCTGCATTCGCCGGCCGTGCGACCGTGGAGGATACCACGCGGCGCGGCCGCCAACCGGTGTAGAATCCCGAAATCGGGCGTGCCGGAACGCGCCCGGCGGGTCATCGGGCCACGAGGGAGACGCCATGCACGACACGACAAGCCGAACACGGTGGTGGCGCTGGGTCTGTCTTGGCGCAGGCGGTGCCGTGCTCGCGATGACGGCGACGGCACCCGTTGCCGCGCAGTCGGCCTCGGGCGACGCACAGCCCGACCTGGCCGGTGTGTGGGACGGCGGGCCACGCGCGCGACCGGTCAACGGGCCGAACATGCCGTGGACGCCCGACAACTTTCCGGTACTGAACGAACGTGGGGTGGCGTATCAGCAGGCGTTCGACGAAGCGCTGGCGCCGAAGTATGACTGCGTGCCGTCGACACCGCCGGCGCTGCAATACGACCCGTACATGATGGAAGTCGTGCAGTGGCCCGACCGCGTCCTGATCCGATACGAAAAGGACGATCAGGTCAGAACCATCTGGCTCGACGGACGCGAGCCGACGCCGCAGGACTACAGCGTCCAGGGTGTCTCGGTCGGTCACTACGACGGCGGGGCGCTGCACGTCGTGACGACGCACTACACGTTCGATGTCACCGGGTTCGACGACTACAACGGCATTCCGTCGTCCCAGATGAAAAAGGTGACCGAGCGCTACTGGCGCGAAGACGAGGAGCTCAAGGCGACGGTCACGGTCGAGGACCCGATGTTTCTGCGGGAGCCGGCGTCATATACGACCCAGTGGCTGCCTGGCTCAGACGGCTACAAGCTGCAAGCCTACGATTGCGATCCGGAAGCGGCGCGCCGCCCGGTGAAGTTCTTGGTTCCGAAGTACCGATGAGCGGCGGCAACGCCGGAAGGACCGGGTCTGTAGGAGGATGACGCCGTGAAAGTAATGCTCTGGATCGCGGCCACCGCGGTCGTCGTGATGGTAGCGATCGTGTTGATGGATGGACCGGCGAGTGCGCACCATGCCAGCGGGCCCTTCTACGACAACAGCAAGAGTGTCGAGGCGGTGGGGACCGTGACCCGTTTCGTCTTCCGCAACCCTCATTCGTTCCTCTACGTCGACGCGCCCGGCGAGAACGGCGATACGGTGGCTTGGGAGATCGAGATGGGTGCCTCGGTCATGATGAGCCGACGCGGGTGGACGCCGGATACCATCAAGGCCGGCGACCAGATCAAGGTCGTCGGTCAGCCGTCCCGCGCGCCGGGCACCTTCGGCATGTGCTGCGCGGAGCTCACGCAGGCCGACGGTAGCCCGCTTCGGCCCTAGCGAGACGTTCACCACGGGCTGCCAGGTCAGTCCGGCTGGTCCCCCGACGCGTCGGGCCGCGGGTCGCCGTAGCCGGGATACCAGAAACGGGCGTGGCAGCTCTCGCACGCCATGTCCAGGTCGGTCCCGGACACCAGGAGCGCGTCCGCGTCACGCGCGTGCACCGCAGCGAGCACCGAGAGTCCGGCGTCGTGTAGCCCATGCGCGAGCCCCGTCCAGCCGTTGCGGTCGTCAGCGACCAATGTCCCGATGGCGTCGGGATGAAGATCGATTCCCGGTAATTCCGAGCGTGACCCGGGCGCGGCAATCGCCCGACCCTCGATCAGCAGCAGGTTCGACGCTTCCACCAGCGTCACGCCATGCCGGCCGAGCGCAGCCCACTCCTCCGCGGTCTCGGGGCGCATCTCTACGACGCCGTCGGTGGTGACGTCCGTGACCACCGCGTCCCAGATGGCATCGGCCGCTGGATCGATCATGAGTCGCATGATGTCCTCGACGGTGGCGGTGGGTCGGAAGTCGGCAGTCGGTGCTTTCGCACCCCGCGAGCAGGAGACCGTTGCCGCGACGAGACAGGCGACCGCGACGAAGAGGCGTGCGGAGCGGTATTCCGATGGGCGCGTGGTCACGGTCCCGCATTGTATGCGGTGGGACGCGGCAGCAGGTGCGGCATGCACTGCGGGTGTATAGTCGAACCCTTTCCACATGAGCGTCCCCCGTGTCGCGGTGTCCGCGCTGCTTGCCGGAATCCTGGCTCACGGATCCCAGGCTGCCGCGCAGTCGTTCGCCTTCGAGCAGTCGTTCCCGGCGACGGCCGCGACCCGGCTGGAGGTCACGACCGAGCGGGGCAAGATTACGGTGCGTACCGGCACGACCCGCGCGATCGTTGTCGTAGGTCGTGTGTCGGTCCGTGTTGGCTGGAACGTGCCCCGGAACGCCGTGGCGCTTGCCCGGGCAACGGCCGAAGACCCGCCGATGACACGGACCGGTGACACGGTTCGTCTCCGGACGCCGAGCGACGAGCGAACCCGACGGGCGGTGACGATGGTCTACGACGTCCAAGTGCCCGCCGGTACCGAGGTCGTGACGCGGAGCGAATCAGGCGAGACCCGCATCGAGGGCGTGCGCGGCGCCGTGTCGGTCCGGACGCAATCTGGTGCCATCACGCTGGCGAATCTCGGTGAGACGCGGGTCGAGACGGGGTCCGGCGCGGTGTCCGTTGACGGCGCCGGTCCGCTCAGCGTCAGGACCTCGAGCAGCGGGATCACCGCGACGCGCCTTGGTGCGGGTCTGTATGTCCGGACCGAGAGCGGTCGGGTGACCGCGTCGTTCGACAACGAGGGCGATGCAGACGTCGAGACCGGATCGAGCGCCATCACGGTCGACGGGTTGCACGGCGGATTCGTGGCCGTCACACGGAGCGGCCGAGTCCGAATCTCCGGCAACCCGAGCGGGCCGTGGCGGGTGACCACTGGTTCAAGCGCGATTGAGGCCGAGTTCGACGCGAGCGCGGCATTCAGCGTCGAGGCGGTCTCCGGTTCGGGCTCGGTGCGAACCGAAAATCTCGCGGTGCGAGGGGAAACCACCAACGGCCGGGTGGCCGGGTCTATCGCCGCCGGCGGTCCTCCCGTCGTGCTCACCAGCCGCAGCGGATCCATCACCCTGGCGTCCGCGGACGCGCGCTGACCGAATCTTCTCTCAGAAGCGTGCTCCGCGCCGGCCACAGCGTAGATCGTCGCTGATCCGTGCGTCCCCTCGCGTGGGCGGCCTGCCCACGCCCAGCGGCGCGCCTCAGTCGGCGCGTGCAAGGCGGGGATCGGACACCGGTAGCGCCGGGAAGATCTGCAGGAACCCCGTGTAGCAGAACGCAAACAAGCCGAGCACGCCCATCGTGATCAGGATCTCCGGGATCCCGAGCGGCACGCCGTCACCGTGCCAGAGCGAGGGCGCAACGAGGATGAACCGCTCGAGCCACATCCCGATCAGCGCGACCGCGGCGACAGCCATCAATCCCGACGGGTGCCGCTTGACCGCGCGGCTCAGCAGCACGACGAACGGGACGGCGAACGCCATCGCGAAGACCGTCCACGTCAGCGGGGCCCACGCACCGCTCATGCGATGCGCGATGAACGCGGTTTCCTCCGGCAGGTCGCCGTACCAGATGACGAGATACTGCGCAAAGAACATATAGGCCCAGAGGATGCAGAATCCAAACAGCAGCTTGCCGAGATCGTGGCGCTGGTCACGCCCGACGTGGCGCTCGATGCCGAGATGCGCAGGCCATCCAGCCACGACGACGGCAAGGAACGCGAGGCCGACGAACAGGTTGCCGATGAAGTAGTACCCACCCATCAGCGACGAGAACCAATGCGGGTCGAGCGCCATGACGAAGTCAAAGGCCACAAGCGTGAACACCCATCCGTACGCGAGCAGGACCGCCGGCGCCAGGCGATCTTGTGACCGCTGACTTCGCGCGCGTTCCACGTCGATCCCCTGCCATCCCCTGATGACGCGCTGCGACAGCCCCTCCGCGGCCCGCTCGCCCGACTCGTGGAGCATGCCGATGTCCGGCCGGAGCGAGCGGTAGACATACAAGAGGCTGATCCCGGCCAATAGAACGAACGCCACGAGCTGGCGGGTCACGAAGAACGGCACGTTGAGCCAGGCGGCCTTGGTGTCGACGGGTTCGTGCACCCAGGGCGCCCACGCGGACACGCCGATCAGCAGGACGATGAGGAGCAGGAAGGCCACGGGCAGAAAGGCGGCCGTCGCTTCGGCTGTGCGTTTGAGGGGCCGCCCCCAGCGCGCGGACGTTGCGTGCAGGATGGCCGACAGCACGACACCCGCCTGCGCCAGGCCGGCGAAGAAGAGAAAGTTGACCAGCAGGGCCTGCCACGCCCGACCGCCATTCCCGAGGAGGAGTCCGTACAGGAAGGCCAGTGCCCCGATGACCCCGAGCGCCAGGCAACCGCGTCGGACGCCAGCGGGCACACGGACGCCGGTCACGGTCGATCCACTCCCGGCGGCGACAGCGTGCGGAGGTAGTGGACGAGCGCCCACCGCTCGTCGACGCTGAGCGCATCGGCGAAGCGCGGCATTGTCCGGCCGCCCTCGCGAATGATGCTGTAGACGAACCCATCCGGGTAGTTGCCGACGTGTGGCGCGGTGAGGTCGGGCATGCGGCGATAGAACGACGCGAGCTGTCCGTCCCCCGTTCCGCCCGCACCGTGGCAGAGGGCGCAGTAGGCGTCGTAGAGGCTGGCGCCGTCGGCGTTGACCTCGGCCGTGCCCACCAGCGGGTTGGTCAGCTCCGTCCGGGCCTCGCGCCGGTTCATGATGCGCGGACCGTCGACGCTCAAGACGTTGTCGGGAGGTGTCCGTGCGTCGGTCTGCGGGAGGACGACCGGTCCTGTCCACATGTCGCGAATCCAGGTCAGTGCCGGTACGGCGGCGCTTGCGACCACCAGCAGCACCCCGGTCGTCAGCGCCCTACGCATCGGACGTGATCTCCGTGGCGCCCGCGTGCTCCAGCGCGGCACGGGCCTCGGCCTGCCGTCGTTCGTCGCACCGCACGAGCACGCCAAACGTGTCGTTCGAGAAGCGCGGGTCGTGGAGGGCGGGCTTGCTGAACCGCGGAAGGCCCGCGAGCAGGAGAAAGCCAATCATGCCGCTGATGGCGCCGAACAGGATCGTCAGCTCGAACGCGATCACGACGAACGGCGGGATCGAGATGAGCGGCTTGCCGCCTGTGATGAGGGGCCAGTCGTAGACCGAGTAGATCGGCAACGCGAATCCGGTGGCGCACCCGAGCAGACCGCCGACCAGGGTGAACAGCCGCACGGGACTGACCGAGGCGCGTTCCGCCCGATCGATGTCGTGATGGGGCGCCGGCCCGTACGCGGTCACGGCATCGACGCCACAGTCTCGCAACCCGTCGATGGCGCGAGCGGCCTGCGTCCCGTCGTCGAACACCCCGAGCATCGTGCGGCTAGGCATCGTCACACCTCCGGCCACGCCTCGGCCGGGTCGGCCTCGGCCGGCACATGCGCGGTCTCTTTCATTTCGGTCAAAGACACCGCCGGGAAGTTCTTGACGAACAGGAGGAAAAGGAGGAAGAACAAGCCAAAGCTACCCGCGGTGATGGCCAGCTCGACCCAGGTGGGCTGGTACACGCCCGCCGCCCAGTTGGCTGGGTCGTAGTCGTGCGAGAGCGATGTGACGATGATCACGAACCGCTCCAGCCACATCCCGATGTTCACGAAGATCGAGATGACGAACAACCAGACGAGGTTGGTCCGGATGCGCTTCCAGAACAGCAGGAGCGGGACAAAGACGTTGCAGGTGATCATCATCCAGGTGAACGGCCAATACTGGCCGAAGGCGCGATCGAAGAAGGTCCCCCGCTCGAACGTGCTCCCGCTATACCACGCGATGAAGAACTCCGTGATGTAGGCGTAGCCGACGATGAGCGACGTGACAATGATCAGCTTTGCGAGGTTTTCGAAGTGGTGGATGGTGATGTACTCCTCCAGTTTCAGGAGGCGGCGGAGCGGGATGAGCAGCGTGATCACCATGGCAAGCCCGGAGAAGATCGCCCCGGCGACGAAATACGGCGCGAAGATCGTGCTGTGCCACCCCGGCAGGATCGACACGGCGAAGTCCCACGACACGACGCTGTGGACCGAGACCACGAGCGGCGTCGCCAGCGCGGCGAAGAAGCCGTACAGGGCGGCGTAGTGAATCCACTGTCGTGTCGACCCGCGCCAGCCAAGCGCGAGGACCCGGTAGATCGGCTTGCGCCAGTCGGTGCACCGGTCACGGGCCGCCGCGTTGTCGGGGATGAGTCCGAGAAAGAGAAACATCGCACTGACCGTGAGATACGTGGTGATCGCGAACACGTCCCAGATGAGCGGCGATCGGAAGTTGATCCAGAGTTGGCGCTCGTTCGGGTAGGGGAGCATCCAGTAGAAGAACCACGGCCGGCCGATGTGGATGATCGGAAAGAGCGCGGCGGTCATGACGGCGAACACCGTCATGGCTTCGGACGCGCGCGCCACGGCCGTGCGCCATTTCGCACGAAACAGGAACAGGACGGCGGAAATCAACGTGCCCGAATGTGCGATGCCGACCCAGAAGACGAAGTTGGTGATGTAGATGCCCCAGAAGATCGGGTGCTCGTACCCGGCGACGCCGAGACCCGTGCGCCACTGCTCGGTGAAGGCGTAGACGCCGAACCCGAGGACGGCGAGCATCAGCGCAAGCGACCCGAAGTACACGGGACCAGGCGGCTGCAGCGTCCGGAGAATGTCAGCGTTGATCTTCGTGTAGCTCATGCTGACCCACGCGTCACTTTCTTCAGGTAGGCGATCGCCGGTCGCGTGTTCACTTCGTCGAGGACGTGATACGCCCGGTCGTTGCTCGAGAGGCGAGAGACCCGGCTGTCCGGGTCGTTGAGGTCGCCGAAGACGATTGCCTCCGCCGGGCACGTCTGGGCGCAGGCCGGCGTGACGTCGCCGTCGCGCATGGGACGCGCGGCATCGCGCGCCTCCTCTCGGCCGCCCTGAATCCGCTGCACGCAGAACGTGCACTTCTCCATGACACCGGCGCTCCGCGCCGTGACGTCAGGGTTCAGCTGCAGGTTCAGCGGCTCGGGGAACTCGGCCTCGAACCAGTTGAAGCGTCGCACCTTGTACGGGCAGTTGTTCGCGCAATAACGGGTGCCGACGCATCGGTTGTAGACCTGGGCGTTCAGCCCCTCCTCCGTGTGATACGTCGCGAAGACCGGACACACCGTCTCGCACGGAGCATGGTCGCAGTGCTGGCAGAGCATCGGGAGGAACCGGGTATCCGGGTGTACCAGACCGCCCGACGGCTCGACCGGGTCGGAAAAGCGCTCGATGCGTAGCCACGACATGGTCCGGCCGCGCCGCATCTGGTCGGCGCCCATGATCGGGATGTTGTTCTCTGCGTAGCAGGCGGCCACACAGGCATTGCAGCCGGTGCACGTATCGAGATCGATCGCCATGCCCCACCGGTGATCCGGATGCGGATGGTCCGGGTGGAGGCTGACGTGAGGCTCCTCCGGGTGCACGTCGCCGGCCGCGAGTGCCGCCGCCGAGACCGACTGCGCGATCTCACGGTCGTGCTGGTCGAATGTCGACTGCAGTCGGGGGATCGGTCGGCGGACATCGCGGGGTGTCGCGTCGACCCGGGTGCCGGCCCAGCGTACGCTCCCCGCCACGGTGTCGGGCACGGGGTCGAGGAGCGTGAGCGGATTGATTCCCCGTCCGCTCGCGTAACGCCCGTAGTCCGTGTGTCCTTGGCCGATCGGGATGGCGACGACGCCGCTGCGCATCTGGGGATTCAGGAGCACCGTTGCGTCGACCGATCCGTGATCGGACTCGAGCGTCACGAGCTGTCCTTCGTCGGCGCCGATGCCGGCCGCCGTGGCGGGGGTCATTTCGACCCCGTTGCTCCACGTCGTCTTCAGCTGCGGGTCGGGAATCTCCTGGAGCCACGGTCGATTCGCACCCCGACCGTCGTAGAAGTGGAGCGACGGATACACGACCAGCGTTAGCGCTCGCGCGCTGTCGGCGTTGCGTGTGTCGAGGCGGACATCGCCGAGGCGCGGATCGAGCGTGACCACGTCTGGCGCGACCGTGTACCAGTAGCCGCCGCGCCGGAGTGATGCGGCCCAGAACGCTTCGAAGTCGGGTTCATCGTCGTCGGTATCGTCGGGCGCGGGCATGATCGCCCGCCACCCGTCTCGCAACACGCGATAGAAATCGCCGGAGGGGAGCGTCGCGGTCGCATCGTCTCCGGTGACCGCGCGCCCGGTCTCGAGCAGCACGTCGCCCAGGTGCCGCGTGTCGTACAGCGGGCGCATGACCGGCTGCATCAGCCCGTGCAGTCCGGTCGCGATATGGTCATCGCCCCACGACTCGAGCGGGGTGTGTGTCGGCAGCACGAGGTCGGCGCGGGCCGTCGTTTCATCGGGGAAATGTGAGGTGGCGACGACGAACGGTACCTGGTCGAGCGCCTCGGCGAACGCATCACCGCCGGGCATCGTGTACACCGGATTGACGTTGTGCAGGATGGCCAGCTCGACCTCGCCGGTCTGCATGGCGGCGCCCAGCTCGCGCATATCCCGATACGTGCCGGCCTGGGACCAGCCCGCGTGCGGCGCGAAGCGAACGGTGCGGCCGACGTTGCCCGCAACGTAGTTGAGCAGGTTGATGCTGACCTGGGCCGCGGCCGCGTCCCGCCCCGAGGCGGAGACGCCGCCCCCGAGGGCCAGGGACCGCCCGGCGCCGGCGTCCGGGTCGGAGAAGGCCCGTGCCAGCTCGACGAGCGTGTCGGCCGGAACTCCGGTGCGTCCCGCCACCTCTGCGGCCGACAGCCCGTCAACGAGTCCTGCGATTCGATCGAGGTCCTCGCTAGCGAGGCCGTCGACCAACACGCGTTGCTCGGCAACGATGGTGTGGACCATCGATGCGGCGATCAGGCCCTCGACGCCAGGCTCGATCCCGATCCAATCGTCGGCCTGGGATCCGGTCAGTGACAGGCGAGGCTCGATCTGCACGAAGCGCGACGGCGGGTCGGTCTGCGCACGGCGTCGTTCCGCGTGGGCGCGCGTGTGTCCCACCGTCGACAGCCAGGTCTCGAGGAAGTCCGCGCCGAACGACACCACCAGGTCGGCGGCCGCCAGATCGTGAGACGGAATCGTGTCGCGACCAAAGGTCAGCCGATTGGCGGCGCGAAGAGCCTCGTAGGCGAATGGCTCGTAGCGCAGGCGCCGCGCGCCTCCAACGGCGCCGGCCCAGTGATCGACGAGCGTGTCGAGCGCGCCCGTCATCAGCGGCGTCACGATCACGATGCGATCCGCCCGACCGTTCTGGCGCAACGCCGCAATGCGGTCAATCAAGGCTTGCTGCGCCACATCCCAGCCGACCGGCTCCAACCGACTCCCACCACGGCGTCCGGTGCCGCCGGCGTCCTGCCCCGTCGCCGCGTTCGCGGTTCGGCGCTGGAGTGGGCCCCGTAGCCGGTCCGGGTTGTACAACCCTTGCAGCGAGGCCTGTCCGCGCACGCAGAGCGCGCCTCGATTGACGGGGTGCTCGGGGTTGCCTTCCACCTTGACCGCGCGCCCCTCGCGAGTCCGCACACGTGCGCCGCAGCCGGCGGGGCACTCGCCGCACACCGTGGCGTACCACGTGGCGACGCCGGGGATGACGTCCTCGGGCGGGATGACGTAAGGGATGATCTTCTCGGGCGCCACGGGTGAGCAGGCCGCGACGGCGGCCGCCGGCCCTGCGCTGCCCAGCACCTTGAGCACAGTGCGCCGGCCGATCCCCTCGCGCGGTGTATCCATCAATCCTGACTCCGGACGGACGAGGACTCGTCGCTCGCGCGTCCACGCGCCCGTAACAACCTTGGTCGGCGACAGATGGTCCGGACGACGGTCATCAGTAATGACAGACCAGGCAGTCCCGTGACGCGTCGCGCGCCTCGTGACAATCCACGCACCATCCCATCGTGAGCGGCTCGACTTGCGCGGCGATATCCATCCCCGTGAGGTCGCCATGGCAGTGCGCGCAGTCGAGTCCGGCGCGCAGGTGCGCTTTGTGCGTGAACCGCACATAGTCCGGAAGGTCGTGCACGCGGAGCCACGGGATCGGTTCGCGGTTCTCCCAGTAGTCGAGCAGCTTGAGGATCTCCGGCCGCTCGCTCAGGATCGTGCGGTGGCAGCCGGCGCAGCGCTCGACCGAGGGGATCCCCGCGACGGGGCCGCGCCGGGCATACGCGTGGCAGAACTCGCAGTCGATCTGATACTCGCCCGCATGATGGGCGTGGCTGAAGGCGATCGGCTGTCCCGCGCTGACCGTCGAGTCGTCGCCAGTTCTCGAGCCGGCCTCGTCCGCGACCTGGGCGCCTGCGCGCATCACGACCGTCGCCGACGTGCCCCCCAGCACGGCGACCAGGACCGCGCCGGCCACTGGAAGCCACCATCGATACACGAGCAGGCGTGCGGTCAAGGTTGGGAAAAACTGTTCCGAGCAGGTTGTCGAACCGCGCGTATCATACGCTGGCGGGTCGCGAGCCGCCAACAATGGTCCGAGCCGACGAACGACTGCTAGCTGCCCGTGGTGAAGTGTCGCGTGATTTTCACCATGGGCTGGTAGAGATGCCACCAACCTCGAGAACCGCAGCGTGTCTGGGGTAGACGTCTATCTCGTGCCCTTGGGGACCGACCGCTTCGAGCTGTATTGCGAGTCGGCCGAGGCGGAGGATGCCCTTGGTGACGCCCCACGGGGTCGCACCGGCGTCTACGCCCGATTTCGCGACATGATGGCCGAGGCGCAGGAAGAGCGTCGCGCCCGGCGCCTGGAGTCCGTACCCGCCGACCCGCGCATTCGACAGCCATGGCTCGTGCGCTTGCGTAATGCCGTGATCTCGCGGGTGGCCGAAGCGATCGCTGAGCAACGCCTGCTCTGGTATCTGAGAACGCAGGCCGAAGCGGAGCTGGTCCATCCGGACGATCTCGACGGCGTACGCGCGCTCGACACGGCGCAGGCGACGCTGCAGCGTGACGCCGACCGGCACCGCAAATGGCTGATCATCGACGGACTTGCGGCCGCGGTGCTCGGCCCGTTGCTCTTCTTCGTGCCGGGCCCGAACCTCATCGCCTACTACTTCACGTTTCGCGCAGTCGGGCATCTCCTCGCCTGGCGCGGCGCACTGCACGGGCGTGCCGGGGTCCGGTGGCGAACGCGCGGGAGCGGACCGCTCGCCGAGTTCAGCCGGCTCCTGTCATGGCCGCCGGAGGAGCGAGCGCGTCGCGTCCGCGACGTGGCGGCGCGGCTCGAGCTCGAGCATCTGGCGGCGTTCGTCGAGCGGATGGCCGCCGGGCGATAGCGATCCATCGCGACCCGCATCGGGCCGGCCGCGGCGCCGGCCCCGCCGCGGGCGCGTGCTATACTGCGCCGGTTTGGTCGCGCCTCGAATGCCCTGGCCGGCACGCCGCCTCGCCTCCCTGGTCATCATCGCGGTCTGGTGCTCGTGTGGTGCGGTGCCCCTGGTCGCGCAGACGAGCGGTGGCGCGCGTCCCGCCGGGTTGTCCAAGGCCACGGTCGGGTTCCTCACCGCCTACCGATTCCACTTGAACGGGATCCGCACGACGAACAACGACGACAACAGCTTCGCGTGGGACACGGACATCGGTGCTGACATCGACGTGTTCGATCTCGACATCGTGCGCGGCAACGTGTTCACGAGCTTCGAGTCGATCGTCGGCGACGAGCGCCGAGCGGTCGATCCGAACCAGAACAACTACACCATCGATCTGTCGGTCTTCGTGCGTCTTCCGCGTGGCGAGCTCGGGACGACGTTTCACCACGTGTCGCGGCACCTCAGCGATCGCCAGAACCCCGAATCGGTCGCTTGGAACATGGTGGGCGTGAGCTACAGCGATCTGATCCGAATCGGCGGGTTCGAGATTGGCCTTGGCAGTCGAGTCCTTCGCGTTATCGAACGGTCCGGCGCGGACTACGAGACCGAATATACGGGCTCGATCCGGCTGATGCGCGCTGTCCATGACCGTGTCGCGATCATCGTCGACGTGGATGGCACAGCGGTCAGCGTCGACCCCGACGTGTATGGTCGACGTCGGCAATACGGCGGTCGTCTCGAAGGTGGCTTGCGCTTCCGGGGCGGTGTTGGCGCCACCGAGGTCTTCATCGGAAGCGAGCGACGTATCGATGCCGATCCGTTCGACCGCCGACCACTCCGCTGGATGCAACTGGGCTTTCGTTTCGTCGTCGGGTAAACCGTTCGCCCCCAGCCTGCTAGCAGCCCATCGTGAGATAATGACGACATGCTGTGTATTCCGCCTGCGTTACGCGCATCGACGCGTGTCCGCCGCGCCGCCATCGCGGCGACGGTTGCGCTCGCGATCGGGCCAGCCGCCGTTGACACGGCCGTACGCCCGACGAAGCTCAACTATTCCCTCACCACCCTCGACAACGGGCTCACGGTGATCCTGTCCGAGGATCACTCGACGCCGATCGTCAACCTGCAGCTGTGGTACCACGTCGGGTCGAAGAACGAGCCGGCCGGGCGGACGGGGTTCGCGCATCTCTTCGAGCACCTGATGTTCAAAGGGTCGCGCAACGTCCGCTCTGATCAGCATCTCACGATGGTGTCGGGCGTCGGCGGCGATGGCAACGCCTACACCACCGAGGACGCCACGGTGTTCTTCGAGACCGTGCCGGCGCAGTATCTGCCCCTCGTGCTCTGGCTCGAGGCGGATCGGATGGCCACCCTCCGAATCAACCAGGGGACGTTCGAATCAGAGCGGGAAGTGGTGAAGGAGGAGCGGCGCTGGCGCTACGAGAGCGAGCCGTTCGGACTGCTGCCCGAGATCATCTACGACCACGCCTTTACGACGCATCCATACAAGCACACGGCGATCGGGTCGATGGCCGATCTAGAAGCCGCCGCGATCGACGACGTGCAGGCGTTTTTCGACACGTACTACGTCCCGGAGAACGCGACGCTCACGCTCGTCGGGGACTTCGCGTCCGACGAAGCGCTCCAGATGATCGAACACTACTTTGGACGCGTGCCGAAGGCGATGAAGCCGGTGCCGCGCGAGATTCCGCGCGAGCCGCCACCGACCGGAGAACGGCGCGTGACGGTCGAGGCCGACAACTGGCCGCTGCCGGCCGTCGTGGTCGCGCACCCGATCACGTACGACGGTCATCCGGACGCGTACCCGTTGCACATCCTGAGCAAGATCTTGTCGGACGGTCAGAGCTCGCGGATTCACCGGCGGCTGGTCTACGAGCAGCAAGTGGCGGTGTCGGCGTTCGGACAACAGACCATCATCGAGGATCCGAACCTGTTTTATGCGGTGGCGCTCGTGCAGCCCGGACGCACGCCCGAGGAGGCCGCCGCCGCCCTCATCGCTGAGCTGAACAACGCCAAGGCGGAGCCACCGAGCGACGATGAGGTCCAGCGGGCCAAGAACCAGTTCGCCCGCGATTACGTGATCGGTCGAATCACGAACGACCAGAAAGCCTCGCACCTCGCGCACGCGGCGGTCATCCACGACGACATCACGACTGCCGATGCGGAGTTCGATATCTTCATGAACATCACGAAGGACGACGTGCAGCGGGTGGCGCAGACCTACTTCCGGGACGAGAACCGGCTCGTGTTGACGATCCTCCCGCGTGGGTCTCGCGGCCGACCGCTCGGCGGGCCGCCGCGTGGGGGTGCACGATGACCCGGCGGCTCGTCGCGGGCGTCATCTGCGGTCTGCTGGTCGCGGCGCCCGTCGCGGCGCAGCGCGGCGCGGCGAGCGGGCGGGACGCGGGCGCCATCGATTGGCCGAGCGAGGATCCGCCGCCGCCGCTGCTGGAGCGCGACGTCATCTTTCCCGAGTACGAGGTTCGCACACTCGACAACGGCCTGCAGGTCGTGTTCGTCGGCCATCACGAGCAGCCAGCCGTCAACGTGCGGTTGCTGGTGCGTGCCGGCGCCTCGAGTGATCCTGGAGGGACGCCTGGGATCGCCGCAATGGCGGCCCAGCTCCTCGATCAAGGTACAACCACCCGGTCGGCGCAGGACATCGCGCGACAGATCGACTACGTGGGCGGTGTGCTCGGTGTCGGCGCGGCCAGCGACCTCAGTTTCGTCAACACGGTTGTCATGAGCGACAGCTTCGATCTCGCGCTCGACCTGCTGTCCGATGTGACGCGGCACCCGGCGTTTGCGCCAGCCGAGCTCGAGCGTCAGCGGCAGCAGGTGCTCTCCGGGATGCAGGTGAGCTATGACGACCCCGGTTACCTCGCCAGCGTCGTGTTCAACCGCCTGGTCTACGGTTTTCATCCCTACGGCATGCCGCACAACGGGACCCCGGAATCGGTGCGGGCCATAGGCCGGGAGGATCTCGTCACGTTCCACGCCGCTCACTACATGCCCAACAACGCCGTTCTCGCGATCGTCGGCGACGTGACGGCAGAGCAGGCGTTCGCGGGCGCCGAGCGCGCGCTGGGCGATTGGGCGAAGGGCGATCTCCCGAGGGCGCCGGCGGACGAGACCCCGTCGCCGACGCGCCGCCTCATCGTCGTCGACAAGCCGGGTGCGGTGCAGACTGCCGTCCGCGCTGGACATCTGGCGCTGCCACGCGCGCACCCCGACTTCCTGGCGTTCGATGTGGCGATCAAGATCCTCGGCGGCGAGGGCGGCAATCGGCTCGGCGGCGTGTTGCGCACCGAGCGGTCGCTGACCTACGCGGCGTCGGCCGACACGGCAGCGCGACGAAGCGCCGGCGACTTTATGGCCACGACGGATACGCGGTCGGTCGCGACGGCGGAAGCGCTGCGACTCACGGTCGACGAGATTGCCCGGCTGCAGCGCGAGCCTGTGACCGAGCGCGAGCTGCGTGGCGCGCAGGCCTACTTGGCGGGCAACTTTCCCATCACGCTCGAGACTCCGAACGCCATCGCCGTCCAGGTGCTCGAGGCCATCCTCTTCGGTCTCGATCTCGACGAGCTGGAGACGTATCGGGAGCGAATCAACGGCGTGACGGTGGGCGATATCCGGCGTGTCGCGCAGGCCTACTTGAAGCCGGGCAACCTGTCTATCGTGCTCGTGGGCGACGCCTCGACGTTTGTCGACGATCTCGCAGGGGTGGGATTCGATCGGTTTGAAGTGATTTCCCAATCGGAGCTCGATCTCTCCTCGGCCGATCTCAAGCGGCCCACCGGCGTCGCGCCCTAAGGTTAACCAACCGCTGCACCGACGGCCCGCTCTGTGCCCAGCATCCTGATCTCGTGCGGGGAGCCGTCCGGCGACCTCTACGCCGGCGCGCTGGTGCGCGCGTTGCGCGCGGCTGACCCGGAGACGCGGGTCTTCGGGCTCGGCGGTGAACGACTCCGCGCCGTTGGCGCCGAGCTGGTCGCCGACTATCGTGGCTTGGCGGTCACCGGGCTCTCCGAAGCCCTCGCGCATCTGCCGCGGTCGTATGCCATCTTGCGACGGCTCGTGGCGCGCGCCAGGGCGGAGCGGCCCGACGTGTTCGTGGCCATCGATTCTCCCGAGATCAACTTCCGGCTTGCGCGCGCCGTCCGTGCGCTCGGGATCCCGGTCGTCTACTACATCGTGCCGCAGGTGTGGGCATGGCGACGTGGCCGGCTGCGCACCCTCAAGCAGCTCGTGAGCCACGCGTTGGTCATTTTCCCATTCGAAGAGCCGATCCTTCGCGACGCGGGGATCTCGGTCGAGTTCGTAGGTCACCCGTTGCTGGAGCTCTCCGCGCCGGCCGAGGGCCGCGAGGCGTTTCTGTCCCGGCATGGGCTCAGGCCCGAGGCGCCGACCGTCGCGCTGTTGCCAGGGAGTCGCGCGAACGAGCTCGCGGCGATTCTCCCGGGGTTCACGCGTGCGGCGCGCGACATCGCTGAGCGCGTCCCTGGGACACAGTTCGTCGTCGCACGCGCGCCGGATCTCGACGACGCGCTGTTCGCGCCGCTTGCCGGCTTCGACGGCACGCCACCGGTGGTCGTCGAAGGACGGACCGATGATGTCGTCGCGGCCTCGGACGTGGTCCTGACTGCATCCGGCACGGCGACGGTGCAGACGGCCATTCACCAACGACCGATGGTCATCGTGTATCGCCTGTCGACCCTGACGTATCGGGTGGTGAAGGCGTTGTCGCACGTCGACGACGTCGGGATGGTGAACCTGATTGCCGGTGAACGCATCGTGCCCGAGCTGATTCAGGACGCGTTCACGCCGGAGGCGGTCGCGAACGAGGCGGTGAGCTTTCTGACCGACCCGGCGCGCGCGGCGCGCACGCGCGCGGCGCTCGGAGAGGTGCGCGCGAAACTCGGCGCGGTGGGCGCGAGTCGGCGGGCCGCCGAGCGGATCTTGAGGATCGCAGAGGGAATGGAGAAGGGATGATCACACGTCTGTGTCGGCGAGGTGACGGGTGGCGTGGCGCGGTCGCGCTGTTGGTGTTCGCGGCATGCGCGGCGCCGGCGACGGCGTCCGACGATCCGGCGCAACCGGACAGTCGGATTCATGAGGTCACCGTAGTGGCCGAACGGTTCCAGTTCACACCAAACGAGATCGAGGTCGCACAGGGCGATACGGTTCGGTTGACGCTCCGCGCGGTCGACGTGCCGCACGGCATCGTCATCGCCGCGTTGGGGGTGCGGGCGGTCGCGCGGCCCGACCAGGAAGCGGTCACAGTGGAGTTCGTCGCAGATACGCCCGGTCGATACACCTTCGCCTGCTCGGTGTTCTGCGGGAGTGGGCACGGTGAGATGCGCGGCGTGCTGACGGTGACCCCCGCCGGCGGGGCGGACGCACCGGACGGTCCGGACCGCGTGGCCGATCTCGAGGTCGACGTCGTCGAGCCTGACTTCAACCTGATCACGCTCCCGACGACACTCCGCCTGCCGCGGAATGCTTTTGCGTTTCGGTTGACGCACCGCTTCTCGCGGCCGCTGGACGGGGGACCTGGATACGGCAATTTACTCGAGGACTTCTTCGGATTCGACTCGCCGGCGCTCATCGGGTTGGAGCTGCGGTACGGCCTCGCGCCCGGCGTCCAGGTCGGTGTCTACCGGAACAACAACCGTAACGTGCAGATTTTCGGGCGCTACAATGTGTTGTGGCAGCGCGACGATCCGGGGATAGGTCTCGACGCCTACGTCTCGGTCGAGGCGTTTGACAACTTCAGGGAGGAATACTCGCCCGCGGTCGGCGCCGTGTTCTCCAAGCGGTTGTCGGAACGGGGCGCGGTGTATGTCGAGCCCATCTGGATCGGCAACGCGAACAAGGCGCTGTTCCATCCCGAACCGGGGTTCGCGTCGAGCGATGAGCACAGTCTGGTGTTGGGGCTCGGCGCGCGCATCCGTGTGCTGGACACCGTCTATGTGACCGGCGAGTACGTGCCGCGGCTCATCGGATTCGACAACGGCGACCATCACGTGAGCGTGGGGGTCGAGAAGCGCGCGGGTGGCCACCTGTTCCAGGTGAATATCTCTAACGGACTGGGCGCCACACCCGCCCAGGTCGCGCAGGGGGCGGACAACGGCAACTGGTTCATCGGATTCAACATCGCCCGCAAGTTCTATTAGTTAGGCGGCACAGGAGACCATGATGATACGTGTCGGTGTCTGGGGCGGATCCGCGGCGCGGATCATCGTGGCGCTCGCCGTGCTGGGGGTAGCCACCCCGCTCGATGCCCAGACGAACACCGGGGAGATCGGTGGCGTCGTGCGTGACGGAACAGGCGGGGTGCTGCCGGGCGCGGTCGTCGTCGCCACGCACCCAATCAGCGGATTCACCGTCGAGCGTGCGACCGATGCCGCCGGACGCTTCTTCATGCCCGCGTTGCCGATCGGCGCATGGGATCTCGCCGTCGAGCTCGTGGGCTTTCGTCGCGCGATCCAGACAGGTGTCGTGCTGGAGATCGGCCGCACGCTCGACCTGCAGTTCAGTCTCGACCTGGGTCAGGTGAGCGAAGCGGTGTCCGTCGTCGCGGGCGCTCAGATGCTGCAGACCACGACGGCAGAGATCAGCGATGTCATCCAGAACCGTGAGGTCGTCCAGATTCCGCTCAACGGCCGCCAGTTCCTGCAGCTCGCGCAACTCAGTGCCGCCGTTGTGATCCCACCCGGAGGCACGCGCGGCGCCGCGCTGCAACAGGCGGGACCGCTGCCCAACGTCGGCGGCCAGCGCGCCGGTCACAATATCTACCTCCTCGACGGCGTCAAGATCACGGACGAGCTCTTCAACAACCTGGTCATCAACCCGTCGGTCGACTCCATCCAGGAATTCAAGATCCAGAAGTCGATGTACCCTCCCGAGTTCGGCGGCAAGGCTTCCGCGCTCATCAACGTCGCGACCCGGTCAGGGGCAAACCAGTACCGCGGCAGCGTGTTCGCGTTCGTGCGGGACGAGCGGTTCGACGCGCACAACTTCTTCGATACCCGGAGTGAGCCGGTCCCACCGCTCGACCAGGGGCAGTTCGGCGGTACGCTCGGCGGTCCGCTGTCGCGGGATCAGACGTTCTTCTTCGTGAGCTACGAGGGCCAGCGGACGAACCGCTCGTTGACCCGGACGTTCTCGGTCCCGTCAGCAGCCGTTCGGGGTGGCGACCTGTCGGGCTTCGCGCCGGTGTGCGACCCGCTCACGCGGGATGGGACAACCGGGGCCTGTGGGTCGTATTTTGGCGGCAACCAGATCCCCCGTGACCGCATGGATCCAATCGCGGCGGCGTTTCTCGAGCACCTGCGGTTGCCGACCGGGGCGGGTGAAGTCCAGAATCTGACCGCGATCGAGACCCTCGACCGCCAGGTCGATCAATTCAGCGCCCGCGTCGACCATCGCTTTGGCCCCGATGACCAGCTGTTCGTCCGCTACAGCAGCTTCGACGCCTACGACGTGCAGCCGTTTGGCACCAGCGTGCAACAGGAGTCGCTCGTGCCCGGCTTTGGCCGCACGCTGGGGACACGCACGCACAACGTCGGGTCGAGCTATACCCACACGTTCGGCACCACCATGGTGAACGAGCTGCGATTCGGCTGGCTGAGCGTGGACGGCGGGCAGGAGAGCCTGAACAGAGGCGTCGACTTCGCGGGACTGGTCGGGCTGCAGGGGGTGACGCGGGACCCGCGCGACGTGGGGTTTCCGCAGATCAACACCGCTGGCTTCTACAGCGAGATGGGCGACCCGACGAGCTTCGTGTTTCGACGAAACGAGCACCTCGAGATCTACAACAACTTTCTGATCGACCGCGGCGCGCACCGGATGAAGTTCGGCGGCTACTGGTTCCATCTGCGCTTCCGACCCGAGAACCCCGACACGGCGCGCGGCCGGTTCGTCTACACGGGACAGTTCAGCGGCAACCCGTTCGCGGATTTCCTGCTCGGCTATCCAGTGCAGGCCCAGTCCGGCATTGGTGGTCGCGGGGACGAGGACGCGCGCACGAACTGGCTGCATGTCTACGCGCAGGACGATTGGCGCGCGCGCGACAACCTGACGATCAACTTCGGGTTGCGCTACGAAATCAACCAGCACATGACGGACACCGACAACCGCCTCTCGTCGATCGATTTGTCGGTGCCCGGCGGCCGCTATGTGATTGCGAGCGACGACGCGGGCAACATCTCTTCATCGGCCGACGCGCTCCTGTCGCTCATCCCCATTCCGTGGGTCACCTCTGCCGAGATCGGGTGGGACCGCAGCTTGTTGCGGCCCAGCCGTGCGCGATTCGCGCCGCGCCTCGGCTTCGCGCTGACGACGGGTGACGAGCGCCAGACCGTTATCCGCGGCGGTTATGGGGTCTATCTGAATCAGTGGGCGTACAGCGTGCAAACCGCGTTCACGCGCAACCTGCCGTTTTTTTTTCTGAGGCAGGTCGATGTGCCGGCGGGCGAGTTCGTCCCCCGCTTCACGACGGGCTCGATCCTGGCGAGCGGCGCCGCCGGCAGTGTCGGTGGCGCGATCATGGACCACGACTACCAGGTCGAGTACACGCAGACGTGGAGCGGTGGCATACAGACGGAGACGGGGCCCGGGACCGTATTCGAAGCGTTCTACATGGGGTCCTACACCCGCGGCGCCGACAACGCGACCGTGCACAACGTGCCTGTGCCAGGCGCCGGCCCAATCAGCGCGCGCCGACCGATTCCCGAGCTTGCCGGGATCCGCGCGATCCGGTTCGACGGCACGTCGATCTACCACGCCGTCACGTTCAAGACGGCACGGCGGTTGCGGAACAACCTCGCCTTCGACGTTGCGTACACGGTGTCGCAGTCACGGGATGACGCGTCGAGTCCTGGGCCGACGGCGTTCGAACCAAACGTGCCACAGGACGTGCGCAACATTTTCCCGGGCGAGATCGCGCGGTCGAGTTTCGACCACCGCCACCAGTTCGTAGGGAGCGGTACGGTCGAGTTCCCCCTGTTTCGCCGCCGGGGGGGCTGGCGCGAAAGGGTGTTCGGCAACTGGCGACTCAGCTGCATCGGCACGGTGCAGTCAGGGGCGCCCTTCACGGTCAGCCTCATCGAGGATCGCGCCAACATCGGGGCAGGACCGGCGCAGCGGCCGGATCTGATCGGCGACCCCAATCTTCCCGGTGGTCAGCGCTCGGCCATACGGTGGTTCGACACCGGCGCATTCGCCCTGCAGAATGCCTTGACGTTCGGCAACGCGCCGCGCAACCCGGTGATCGGCCCGGGCTACGCCGTCGTGGATGTGTCGCTGCAGAAGGACTGGCTGGTCGGAGAGGGCGGGCGGCTCGAGTTCCGGTGGGAGATCTTCAACGCCTTGAACCGCGCTAACTTCGACGTGCCGAACCGGTTCTTTGGCTCGCCAAACTTCGGTCGAGTGTTCAGCGCCCTGAACGCGCGCGAGATGCAATTCGGACTGAGGTATAGCTTCTAACCCCAGAGTGAGCTCTGGGGTTAAGTGCGGGTGAGAGACCGATGCTGACCGCTGCCGCTGTCAAAGACCGCGCTCACGAGATCGGCTTCGACCTCTGCGGTATCGCGGCGCCCCTCGAGTATCGCGAGCTCGGGTACCTCGACGAGTGGATCGCGCAGGGCTACGCGGGCGAGATGCGCTACATGGCCCGCTCGGCACGTCGCCGCGCCGACGTGCGCAACGTGGTGCCGACCGCCCGGTCCGTCGTCGCGCTCGCCACGGTGTACAACACCGACCGGCCGTACTCGACGGAGGTCGACGATCCCGACCGAGCGGTCATCTCCCGGTATGCGTGGGGCGCCGATTATCACGACGTGCTCGAGCAGCGGTGCCAGGCGTTGCTCGCGTGGATGCGGTCCGCGAGTGGCGAGGCGTTCGACGCGCGGGTCTATGTCGACACCGGGCCCGTCCAGGAACGTGTATACGCTCAGTCCGCCGGTCTGGGCTGGATCGGCAAGAACACCTGTCTCATACACCCGAAGCTGGGATCGTGGCTGTTTCTCTCGGAGATTATCTGTAGCCTGCCGCTCGACCCCGACGGGCCGGCGCTCGACCAGTGTGGCACCTGCACCCTCTGCCTCGACGCGTGTCCCACTGGCGCGCTGCCCGAGCCGTGGGTGCTCGACGCCACGCGATGTCTGTCCTATCTCACGATCGAGCTGAAAGGCGACATCCCGGAAGAGCACAGGACCGATGTGGGCACGCGAGTCTATGGTTGCGACGTCTGTCAGGATGTGTGTCCCTACAACGCGTCGCCCGTCGTGTCCGAGGAGCCCGCGTGGCAGCCGAGCGCCGTGTTCGACGCCCCCAGGTTGAGCGTGCTCTGGGAGACGCCGGACAGCACACTGGCCGGGGTGCTCGACCGGAGTGCGATGTCGCGCGCCGGCGTACGCGGGCTGCGACGCAACCTGGCAGTCGCGCTCGGCAACAGCGCCACCGCGGCGTCCCGGCGCGCGGTGGACAGCGACATCCAGCCTCCCGTCGATTCGCGTGCCGATCCTCTCGTCGCTCGACACGTCACGTGGGCCCGGAACAGGATCGGTCGCGCGGACGGCGCGGCGCCTGCGCCCACGTGCGAGAATACGTCACGAGAGGAACGGACACCGCCCGATGACTGAGACACGGCCACCGCCCCCGTCGCTGGCGCCCTCGCTCCTCGTGTCGATGCCCCAGCTCTGCGATCCTTTTCACCACAGCGTGATCCTGTTGTGCGAGCACACGGAGGAGAACGCGTTCGGTCTCGTGCTGAATCAGCCAACGGATCGACCGGCCGCCGACGCCGTCAGATTGACGTCGCCGGTGTCAGCCACGAGCGGTCTGGAGCTCTGGATCGGGGGGCCGGTCGAACCGGAGCGGGGCTGGATCCTGATGGACGCCGCACCGAGCGACGCGGACTCCGTGCGCGTGTGTGATGGGATCTTTCTCTCGACCTCGCAGAGCCTGCTGCGACGGTTGCTCGAGGCTCCACCTCCGCCTCGCACGCGGCTCCTCACGGGCTACGCCGGTTGGGGCGCCGGACAGCTCGATGCCGAGCTCGCCGCCTCGGCGTGGCTCTACGCGGAGGTCGACCTCGACATCGTCTTCAACACGCGGTCGACCGATATGTGGGAAACGGCGATCCGGCGTGTGGGTGCCGAACCGTCGCTTCTCCAGATGGGTGGCGGGAGCGTGCACTAACCCCAGAGTTCACGAGGGTTGATGCGCCTGGCTTGTTCTGGACGCCGAGGGCGGGTTGCTCCTCGGTCATTTGGGCCCACCAAACTCCCTCGTCGCGCCTTGACCTCGGTGCCCAGTCCTGCGCGAACCCCATCAACCCTCGTGAACTCTGGGGTTAGGCGGCGCGTGCGACGGCATCAGTTCTTCAAGCAGTCGTTGAACCACACGCGCGCCATCTCGGCTGACTCCTCGAAAGCCTCGCCGTAGATCTGATAGTGCGTGATCCCAGGAATCACCCGATACTCGGCCTGCGCGCCGTTGGCCTTCGCGCGCTGCACTGACAACTCGCCCGCCTGGCGCCGATCGAACAACTCTTCGTTCTCCGCGTCGATGACCAGCAGTGGAATCGTGATGCGCGAGGCATCCTCGACCGGCCGGTAGCTGAGCACCTTGTCGAGATGCGCCCAGCCGTTGAGGTTGGGCGCCTTGTCCGTCCGCTGGGGAATCGGCGCGATTCTCACCTCGCGCCCGCCTGATCGCCTGCCGCCGGGCGTAGTGCTCGATGTCGACGTCCGTGTTCTGCCACGAGACTCGCGCGAGGTCTACCGAGTCGGCGGCCGCGACCTGACCAACGGCACATGCCGCCCGCGGCTCGTTGGCGGCCACCCAGATGGCGTGGGCGCCGGAGTAGCTCGAGCCCCAGTAGCCGATGCGATCCGTGTCGACGTTGGTCTCGCCTTCGATGAAGTCGAAGGCCCGGGTGATGTCCAGGGTCTGATCGATCGGATCGATAACGCGTCGGATTTCCTGGGCCACGACCGAGATCTCGCCGTTGACGCCGCGTTCCGGCATGTCGCCGATCACCACGAGCTTGCCGTCGCTCTCGCCCCAACCTCGATAGTCGAATGCCAGCACGATGAACCCGTCGGCGGCGAACGTCGCGGCGTTGCGGACGAGCAAGGCCTTCGTGCCGCCCCATCCATGACTCATCACGATCGTCGGGAGGTCGCCGCGCGGCGCGTCCCGCGGCCAATACAGGTCGCCGGCCATGCGGGTTCCTTCACTCCAGATGTGCACCGCGCGTCGCGCGACGGTGTCTGGCACCTGAAACGGCTGCTGCGCCTCGACGACGACGGGGGCAGTCGCGCCGGCGGCGACGACGGCGCCGGCGCGACTGCTTCGAATGGTGGCTGCGCCCATCGCGTGCATAGCTCCTCCTCGATATTGGGGTGCCGGTTGTTGGTCTATCATCCTCTCACAAGGGGGGGCTAGGGCGTGGGGTCCGGACTCGCGCCTGTGGCCCGGAGGCGAAGCCCCGTTTACTCGGCTACGTTCTGGTAGACCACCCCGTCCTTCATCACGAAACGCACCCGCCGCACGGCCGTGATGTCGTCGAGGGGGTTGCCCTCGACGGCTACGAGATCGGCGGCGAAGCCCGGCGCGATCTGCCCCAGTGTCGCATCGAGACCGAGCGCGCGCGCGGCGCGCGACGTGGCCGACACGATTGCGTCCATCGCATCTTGCCCGCCTTCCTGTACCCGCACGATGAACTCCTCGAAGTTGCGGCCATGCGCGCCGGCGACCGCATCGGTGCCGAACACCACCTGAACGTCGGGGTTCTGCTGCGTGCGACTGAACGTCGCCAACCCGATGCGGCGCGCGTCCGCCATGCGCGCGTAGCCATCCGCTGTGTAGTTCCCGATGCCGAGAAAGCGTTCCCGGTGTTCGTCGTAGTTGTCGTAGAGCAGGCCGAGATGCGGGTCGAGAAACGTGCCTTGGATGGCGAGCAGGTCGATGACGTCGGCATCGTAGCGGTTTCCGTGCTCGATGGAGTCGCACCCCGCGCGGATGGCCGCGCCCATAACCTCGCTGCCGTACGCGTGGACGGCGATGCGTAGTCCCTGGGCACGGGCTTCGTCGCACGCCGCCTCGATCTGGGCGTCGCTCAGCGCGCGCGTCCCGCCGTCGCGGATGCTGCCCGAGGCGAACATCTTGATCACGTCCGCACCGTCTGCTCGCAGCTGACGGATCTCCGCTCGGATGGCGTCCGCGTCGCCGGTGCTGTCGGTCACGGGGCGAAGCGACGTCAGGACACGGGGACCGGGGATGTCGCCGCGCGCGATGGCGTCTCGGAGGGGCAGATCGATGGGACTGCCGAGGCTCTGCACTGTGGTGAACCCCGCCATCAGTGTGCGATAGGCGTTCGCGACCGCATGGAGCATCGATTCGCCCGGTGTCTCCGGCGTCGACGGACGATGCACGCGCCCGTCCGTATCGAAGTGGGATGCGAGGTGGACGTGCGTGTCGATCCAGCCAGGCATCAGCGTCAGATCGGACAGGTCATAGGTGACGGCGCCCCGGAGACCGTCCACTCGTGTGATCTCGCCATCCTCGACAAAGACGCGGGCGTTCCGGCGCGTGGCACCGGCCCCGTCGATCACCAGGCCTGCGCGGATGGTGGTCGGTGTGCCCTGCGTCATCACCGGAGGTGCGAGCAGGAGGAGGAGAGACGCCGTCGAGATGATCCGCCAGGAGATTCGCACGTCAGCCTCTGGCACTAGTGGACTGTACTAACTGATTCGTTAGTGGTAGGATTCCTCATGCTTCCTACCTCATTGCTGTCGGTGACCACGGAAGAACGAGCCACGTTGAACGCATGGGTCCGCTCGCAGCGCGGGCGAGCGGCGGATGCCCGACGAGCTCGGATCGTGCTGCTGTCGGCCGACGGGTGTTCCTACAGCGAGATCGCCGAACGGGTGGGATGCAGCGCGCCCACGATTAGCCGATGGCGCCAACGGTTTCTCGCGAAGCGGGTACCTGGGCTGCGGGCCCAGCACCGCGGGTCGACGGCGTGGCGGCTGACGGCGCGACTGGAAGCGCGGATTCTCAATTGGACGCGCAAGCCGCCCACGGACGGGACCACCCACTGGTCGACCCGCCGGTTGGCCCGCAAGCTCGGCATTCCCCATACGTTCGTGGCCCGGACCTGGCGGCGCGCCGGGCTCCAGCCACATCGGCTGGAACGGTACCTGCGATCGACCGATCCCGACTTCGAGACCAAGGCCGCCGACATCATCGGCCTCTATCTGCATCCACCCCAGCATGCCGCGGTGTTTTGTGTCGATGAAAAGACCGCGATTCAGGCGTTGGACCGGCGTGACCCGCGGCTGCCGCTGTCGCCGGGCCGCGCCGAACGCCACGGCTTCGAATACGTCCGCCATGGGACGCTGTCGCTGTATGCGGCACTGACTACACACGACGGGCAGGTCCTCGGCCGGCCGGCCGCCAGGCATACCAGTGCGGAATTCGTCCAGTTCCTGGGCGAGATCGTGGCCTCGCAATCGCCCGGCCGGGAGATCCACATCATCGCGGACAACCTGTCCGCTCACAAGACCGCGAAGGTCACCGACTTCTTGGATGCGTATCCGAACGTGACGCTCCACTACACGCCGACCTATTCGTCGTGGCTGAATCAAGTGGAACTCTGGTTCTCGAAACTCACACGCGACGTGCTCGCTCGCGGCATCTTCACGTCGGTCACCGACCTCACCCGTAAACTCCGTCGGTACATTGACCGCTACAACCGCACGGCAGCACCGGTGCGCTGGTCATATACAGACCCCTCCCGGCGCATCGCATGATTACTAACGAATTCATTGATACAGTCCACTAGTGCACTAACGCGGCCGCTGATACATTTTCCGTATCGCGCGGTGCGCGACCCTCGTCTGGCGCTTGTCTGCCAGCCGAGCCAGTTCGTTGCGCCGTACATCGAGTGCCGCCCGCTCGTCCATCAAGCGATGGTAATGCGCGAGTCGAATCGGCGGGAGGCGTTTCTCGTCAACCGCGCGTCGCACGGCGCACCGTGGTTCGGCTCGGTGTGTGCAGTCGCGAAAGTGGCACGCCGCGCCGAGCTCATCGATGTCGCCGAAGGCCTCCTCCAGCGCGCGATCGCCGTCCCACACCTGCAGCGCTCGCATGCCCGGTGTGTCGATGATGAGTCCGCCGTCAGGCGCCAGGATGAGCTCGCGATGCACGGTCGTGTGCCGCCCGCGGCCGTCGGATGTCCGAACCGTCCGGGTGTGCTGACGGGGTTGGCCGAGCAGATGATTGATGATCGTGGACTTGCCGACACCGGAGGACCCGAGCAGCGCCACGGTGCGACCAGGCTGCAGATAGACGGCCAGTGAATCGACCCCGGTCTTCCGCTCGCAGCTGGTCACGTGGACCGGAACGTCGGCCGCCAGCCTCCGCACTACGTCGACACACGCCGCCGCGTCATCTCGCAGGTCAGCCTTGTTCAGGACGACGACCGGACTCGCGCCACTGTCTGCGGCCGCCACAAGGTATCGCTCGATCCGCCGCGGGCTGAAGTTTTCGTCGAGACCGGTAACGAGCAGCACGACGTCCACGTTGGCGGCCACGATCTGACGTATGGTCGGGTCGCCGCGTCCGCCGCGTCCGCCGCGGCCGCCCGCTCCGGCGGCCTTGCGTGAGAAGCAGCTCAGCCGCGGCAGGACGGCGCGAATGGTGGCGTGAGAGTCAGTCTCGGACAGCTGGACCGCAACCCAATCCCCGACGGCCGGCAGTGCCGCCAAATCTTCGGCACGGTGACGCAGGCGCCCGGTCGCCTCGGCCAGCAGCTCTCCCTGGGGCGTGTGTACTCGGTACAGGTGGTTGTGCTCGATCCCGACACGGGCCGGCACGATGTCCGGCTCGTCGAGCGCCTCGAAGGATCGAGCAAAGTACTCGTTCCAGCCGAGCTGGTCGAGGGTCGGGTTTCGCGGCACGAGCTGCTACGACTTTGGATCCTCGGCGCGGGTGATGCTGGTCACCGCGCCGAGCACGTATTCGAGCCGGATGCGGTCGCCCGGCTCGAGCCCGCGATCCATTGACTCCGGACCGAGGCGCGCCGTGCCGATGGCGCCGTCCGGGTCGTCGGCGTTGTTGTAATGGACGTCCAACGAGAGTTGACCGTGGATGCTAATGGGCTGGATCTTGCGGAGCACGCCCTCACGCGATCCCCTGAGCATCGCTCGATCATACTCCGCGGGGGGAGTTTCCACGGCACGAAACGAGAGTGCCGTATTGTTTCGGACCGGCGGCAACGGCCCAGGCGCGCACGGAGCGCCCGCGGGGGTTCGGGGCGAAGCCCCGTCCAATTAGGTCGCGTCCCAGAGAAGGGGTGCCATCCGGTCGCACGTGCCCGCGTCGGCTGTAGGTGTCAGGTTGTGCACGCCGACCCCCAGCAGCCGTACCGTGCGGCTCCCGGCGTCGGTCCGTTCGAGCAGCGCGACGGCGCGCCGGGCCAGCGCGTCCGCGTCCCGCGTCGGGAGCGGACTGGTCTCGCTCCGCGTAATCGTCGTGAAGTCGCTGTAGCGCACCTTGATTGTCACGGTTCGAGCGAAGACAGGTTTCCGCTCGAGCCACGCCGCAGTGCGCCGCGCCAGGCGATCCACTTCGACCTTGATGACGTCCAAGTCCTCGAGGTCCTGCGAGTAGGTGTTCTCGGAGCTGCATGACTTGGCGGGCCGATCGGTGATGACCGGCCGGTCGTCGATGCCGTGCGCGAGCCGCTGAAGCCAGCCAGCCTGACTCCCCACGATCCGCGAGAGTGTGTCGACCTCGACACCGCGTACGTCCACCAGTTTGACGATGCCGTGCGCGCGCAGCTTGCGCGCCGTGACGGGGCCGACCCCCCAGAGCGCCTCGACCGGCAGCAGCTGGAGGAATCGCTCGACCCGCTCCCGGGGCACCACCGTGAGCCCGTCTGGCTTCTTCCACCCCGACGCGATCTTCGCGATGAACTTGTTGGGCGCCACACCGGCCGAGGCCGTCAACCCGGTCTCTTCCGTGATCTTGCGCTTGAGACGCTTGGCGACGGTCGTCGCCAGCGGTTCTCCCCACGCGTTCTCGGTCACATCGAGATAGGCCTCGTCGAGGGAGAGTGGCTCCACCGCGGCGGTCACCGACCGAAAGAGCGTGAACACCTGGTGCGATACCGCGCGGTACTTCGCGAAATCTGGCCGCACGATCACGAGATTCGGGCAGAGGTGCACCGCCTTCGCCATCGACGTCGCCGAGCGAACGCCGTACGTGCGTGCCTCGTAGCTGGCCGCCGCGACGACCCCACGCCCCTCCGGTCGCCCGCCGACGGCGACTGGCTTGCCGCGCAGATCCGGATCATCGCGCTGTTCGACCGACGCGTAGAAGGCGTCCATGTCGACATGCACGATGCGCCGAGGGGGTGAAACCATGGCGAAAGTCTACTAGACTGGTGCACTAGGTCCGACACTCGGCTGCGCACGCATCCTTGCGGCGCCGGGCCAACAACGTGGCACGTGACCACAGCCACGGTGAGGGACATGGCGGAGAAAAAGAAACGCATAACGGCCGGCTCGTGGGAGGAAGCGCGCGCTCTCGTCTGGCGCTATCGGTACCGGCTCGCCCTCGGCCTCTCGATGATGCTCGTCAGCCGGGTGGCGGGATTCGTGCTGCCGGCGATGGTGCAGTTCGTGATCGACGATGTCATTCCGAACGGTCGCGCCGACCAGCTGCTGTGGCTCGGCGCCCTCGGTCTTGGGGCCACCGTTGTCCAGTCGGCCACGTCGTTCGGGTTGTCGCAGGTGCTCGGCGTCGCGGCGCAGCGGGCCATCACCGAGATGCGCAAGAAGGTGATGACGCACGTGTCGCGTCTACCCATCCGGTACTTCGACTCTACACAGAGCGGCGTCCTCATTTCCCGCATCATGACCGACGCGGAGGGGATCCGGAACCTCGTGGGAACCGGTCTCGTGCAGCTGATCGGCGGCCTGTTCACGGCGACCGTTGCGCTCGTGTGGCTCTTCTACCTCAACTGGACTCTGACGAGTCTGACCCTCGTGATCCTCCTCGCCTTGGGCGGCGTCCTGGCCGTGGCCTTTTCGAAGCTCCGGCCCGTCTTCCGGGAGCGTGGCAAGATCAACGCCGACCTGACCGGGCGCCTCGGGGAGACGCTGGGCGGCATCCGCATCGTCAAGGCGTACGCGGTCGAGAAGCGGGAGCAGCTCGTGTTCGCCAAAGGCGCGCATCGGCTGTTTCGCAACGTGGCGAAGGCGGTCACCGGGGTCTCGGCCGTCACATCCGTGGCGACGCTCGTCGTGGGTGTCATCGGCGCGTTGATGATCGTGATTGGCGGACGGGCCCTGATCGACGGCACGTGGACCACCGGCGCAATGTTTCAATACATCTTGTTCACCGGATTGGTGATTGCGCCCGTCATCCAGATTTCGTCCATCGGCACGCAGGTCACCGAGGCGTTCGCCGGTCTCGATCGCATCCGCGAGATTCGGCAGATGGCGACCGAGGACGAAGAGGACGAGGGCCGCGCATCCGTCGACACGCTCGAAGGCGAGGTGCGGCTGGAAGATGTCTGGTTCGAATACGAACCGGGCGTGCCGGTGTTGAAGGGGGTGTCGCTCACGGCCGCGCCCGGGACGACCACGGCGCTCGTCGGGTCGAGCGGGTCCGGGAAGAGCACGCTCATCAGCCTGGTCATGGCGTTCAATCGCCCCGTGTCCGGCCGGGTACTCCTCGACGGCCGCGATCTCGAGTCGCTACGTCTCAAGGACTACCGCGCCTACCTCGGTGTCGTGCTCCAGGAGAACTTTCTGTTCGACGGGACGATCGCGGCCAACATCAGCTTTGCTAATTCACATGCGACTGCAGAGGAAATCCGCGAGGTGAGCAAGATCGCGCACTGCGACGAGTTCATCCAGGAGTTTCCCGACGGGTATGACACGATCGTCGGCGAGCGCGGCGTGAAGCTGTCCGGCGGCCAGCGCCAGCGAGTCGCCATCGCGCGAGCTATCCTCGCCGACCCGCGGCTGCTCATCCTCGACGAAGCGACGTCGAGCCTCGACAGCGAGAGCGAGGCGCTGATTCAGGATGGGTTGTGGTCGCTGCGGCGCGGCCGCACGACGTTCGTCATCGCGCACCGGCTGTCGACGATTCAGAGCGCCGATCAAATCATGGTGCTCGAGGGCGGTGAGATCGTCGAGCACGGCACGCACAACGAGTTGATCGCGGCCGATGGGCGATACAAACAGCTCTACGACAAACAGTATCGAGTGGAGCGGAATCGGTTCATCAATCCGGGTGAGGACTTTACGCCGGAGCCGGTCGCCGCTACGGCGCCCACGGCGCCGCGGGCCTCGAACGCGCTCTAGCAGCCCGTGGTCAACCGTTCACGGATCACCGGCGTGATGCTGTCGTCAGCGGCTGTCGCTGTCGGTCTCATCGTCCCAACGCTGGTCGCATCGGTGGTGGCCACGGGCGCGCAGGCGACGGGCGTCATCGTCGGGCGTGCGAGTGTGGACACGATACCGGACCGGAGCATGGTCGCGGTGACCACCGACCAGGCGGTGTGCGGCGACGAAGTCGAGGATCGCGCCACCGTCGTCGACGCCGATGGCGGCCTCGCCAATGCGGTTGTCATCGTCACGGGTGTGCCGTGGGGCGACGCGGCGGCGCCGACGCCGGTCATCAACAACAGCGGCTGCTACTTCGTGCCGCGCGTGCAGCTTGCGAAGACGCGCACACAGGTCGACGTGCGGAGCGAGGACGACACGCTTCATACCACCCACGCATACGATGACCGGCAACGGACGCTGTTCAACATCGCGATCCCGATCGCGGGGATGAGCATCAAGCGGCCGCTCCTGCGCCCGGGTGTGATGCGCATCGAGTGCGATTCGCACCGGTGGATGCGCGGGTGGGTGTATGTGACGAACGACACCGGCGCGGTGACGGGGTCGGATGGTCGGTTCGAGCTGGCCGGTATCCCGCCTGGGACCCATGAGCTCACGATCTGGCACGAGCGCTATGCGGGCGCCCCACAACAGGTGACGGTCACGTCTGGGGGCACCGCCGAGGCCACCTTCACGCTCGAATAGACGCGGGGGTCTGCACCGTGTCCCCGTGCATCACTGCGGTCCGGTCCGTCCGGCAGTCACCGCACCGCGCGAGCCCGGCGTGCGGCGGTCGTCATGGAACTGATCATCGGCCTTCGGATTGCACAGTCCAGAATGTCCGTGAGGACAGCTCGGCGATCGGCATCATGCTCGACGGCGGGTGGCGGATAGACGGACGACGGTTCGTGACGCGGCAGTAGCCGGCTCATTCACCGCCATCGCGGGGCGACAGGTGGCCGGACCATGCGGACCTCCGCCCCCAAGCCGGTCACGCGAGCGTATGCACCTCGTCCATGAAGGCGCGCATGAAGAGCACGCCGCGGCCGCCCAGCTTGAGCCGGTTCTCGGGGCTGCGGGGATCCGGGATCGCGCCCAACGAAAACCCCTGACCCTCGTCCTGAACGGTGACGACAAGCCGCTTCGGCGCGCGGCGCCGATCGATGGCGAACCCGATGATGACGCGGCGGCGCCGGACTTCCTGGTTGCCATGAATGATCGCGTTCATGACGCACTCGCGCACGGCGAGGGACAAGTCCTGCGTGGCGCTCGCATCCATCTGGCACGTGCGGGCGATCTGCTCGCACGCGCCCTCGGCGAGGTGGACCATGTCCACGTCGCTCGGTATCTCCAAGCGGACTTCGTCGTGGGGGCCGTTGCGGTGCCATGAGACTCGGGACATGTCGATCTCGAGGTCGCGCTCGTGTGGCGGTGCGGCGTGCGTCGGCATGTGGAATTGCCTTTTACCGAGGAGTGTGTGAACCGTCGCGGAACCGGCTCACCGCGGAGCAATGCGACGAGCGAGTACATCGGTCGAAATGACCCTCGACGAGCTTGGAGAAGAAGCCCAGCGCCTTGTAGACGTGGCGCCATCAGACCCAGAGGCGCTGTACATCCAGGGCCGGCAGGGGCGGCCGCCTCAGCCGGGTCGTTCGGGCTGCCATCGCAAGCCGACGTTGAGGATCCGTTGCAGCAGCTCTTCGTACGTGAGGCCAGCGCGCTCGGCCGACTCGGCGAGGTCTTCGCCGAACGCCAGTTGCGGGTTGGCGTTGGCTTCCATCACGTAGAACTGTCCGTCGGTGTTCAGCCGCAGATCCATGCGTGCATAGCCGCTCATCTCCAGCGCGCGATAGACCCGCTTCGCGACCTTCTGGATGCGCTCGGCGAGTCCGTTGGGCAAGTCCGTGGCCTGGCCCGTCTTGATGCCGTGTTTCTGCTGGTACTTCACGCTCCACTTCACCCGATCGGTGGCGATGCGATGCACCCCGTCCGGCATCTTGCTGAAGTGGATCTCCCAGACGGGAAACACGTGTAACCGTTCGCTTCCCATCACCCCCACATAGAGCTCACGTCCGTCGACGAAACGCTCGGCAATCGCGTCAGTGCCGACGGACTCGTGGACGAACCGTACCCGCTCCCGGAGCTTGGCATCGTCATCCACCACTGAGGCCTGGGCGATGCCGATCGAAGCTTCCTGAGTCAGCGACTTCACGATGACGGGGAACTTGAGTCGGCGCGGGCGCTTGATGGCCAGACCGCGCCGAAACACGGCCCACTCGGGCACCGGAATCCGGTGATACGCCATCAGCTTCTTGGACAGCGCCTTGTCGCGTGAGAGCAGCATGCCGCGCGGGTTGCAGCCCGTATACGGCAGGCGAAGCAGCTCGAGATAGCTGACGACGTTCATGTCGAACACGCCGACCTCGTGAAACGCTTCCATGAGGTTGAAGGCGATATGCGGCTTGAACTCGTCGACGGCCTGCCGGATGACCCCCAGGTCGTCCTTGACACCCAGCGGGCGAACGTCGTGCCCCATCTCCTCCAGCGAGCTCGTGACGTCGAACTCGGTTTTCCATTCGACGGTCGCCAGGTCGTGTCCCGACGTGTCGTCGGGCGGCACCATGTAGTCGTGCATGAGTGCCAGGATGCGGAGCTTCTTCACAGGGCGACTCGGTGCCGGCCGCCGTGTAGGTAGTTCATGGTCTGCACGGTCAGCAGCACGGTGAAGTCGAGGGTCGCGCGGTCTTCGGGGGTCGTCAGCCGCAGGTTGAGCTGCTTGCAGCGGGCGATCATATCCTCGACGACCCGATCGATCGTGTACTGATAGGTGGACGTCCACCCGCTCACGAGCCTGCGTACGTCGCGACGGATGCGCTTGAGGAACTGCGCGGCAGGGGGATTCCCCGCGAACTCGGGCGCGTCGGAGAACAGCCGCCGGAGGTCGCGGTCGTAGAACTCCGGATAGTCGAGCCCGTAGTGCTTCCGCTTGCGCCGATAGTGCTGCCGCAGCGTATTGCGGATACGCGACAGCGGTTCCACGACCCGAGTGGTCGTTTCGACCGGCTCCCGGCGCGCGACATCGCGCATGAGCTCGTCCATGTACTCGAGCTTCTTCAGCGCGGGCCACTCGGCGTATCGCTTGCGCCACATCGCGTTCGGGGTGAGCCAGACCGCGAAGGTCTCGGCGAAGTCCTCGTCCGGGTGGCTCTGTGCGTACCACGAATCGAGGTGCAAGACGAAGCTCTTGCTATATGGCCGCGGGGTGTAGTACTCGGGGTAGTCCGTGGACGATTTGCCGAACAGCTTCTGCCGCCGGCGCCGCCGCTGCAGGCGGTATGCGTTGTCAATGGCGTGTCCGACCTCGTGACGGAGGATCCGCATGCACCACGCGCGGGTCCCGCCCTCCACTTCGAGCATCTGGCTCATCTCGAGCCGTGACAAGCGCGGGTGCGCGAGGTAGAACGGCACCGCCACGCCGGGGACCCCGTCCGGCGTAAACCACTCGTCGGAGAGCCAGAAATGCGGGCGAAACGCGATGCCGCGGTCTCGCAGCTCCTGACACACTTCGGCGATGCGCGGTTCGAGCGAGGTCCCTTCGATGGCAACGTCGAGATCGCAGATCCGGACGTCGAGCAGCGTGTCATCCGGCCAGCGGATCCACACCGGTTTCTTCCTGCGGGGGCGGCGCGGCGGGGGTGCAGGCGGGGCCGGCGCTTCGGGCATGACGACGCGGCACATTATACGGGGTAGGATCCACGTTCATGGGACCACAGTTCGTGTACACGATGAAGGGACTCGGCAAGCGCTATCCGCCGGATCACACGGTGTTGCACGACATCTGGCTGTCGTTTCTACCCGGCGCCAAGATTGGTGTGCTCGGCTTGAACGGTGCGGGCAAGAGCTCGCTGCTCCGGATCATGGCGGGCGAGATTACCGAGTTCGACGGCGATGCGTTTCCCGCGGCCGGTCTCACCGTTGGCTATCTCCAGCAAGAGCCACAGCTCGACGCATCAAAGGACGTCGCGGGCAACGTCAACGAAGGGGTAGCCGCGGTCCGCGACTTGCTCAAGCGATACGACCGGGTCATTGCTTCGCTGTCGGAAGGGCTCGTCTCGCCCGAGATGGATGAGGCGCTGGAAGAGCAGGGCACGCTCCAGAACAAGATTGACGCGGCCGGCGCGTGGGATCTCGATTCCCGCGTCGAGATGGCGATGGAGGCGTTACGGCTGCCACCCGCGCACGCCGATGTGACGACGCTCTCCGGTGGCGAGCGGCGACGCGTCGCACTGTGTCGTCTCCTGCTCCAGTCGCCTGACCTCCTGCTGCTCGACGAGCCGACCAATCACCTCGACGCCGAGTCGGTCGCCTGGCTCGAGCGCTTCCTGGCTGACTACAGAGGCACCGTCGTCGCGGTGACCCACGACCGATATTTCCTCGACAACGTGGCCGGGTGGATTCTGGAGCTCGATCGCGGCGCCGGGATCCCGTGGGAGGGAAACTACTCGTCCTGGCTGGATCAGAAGCAGCAGCGTCTCGCGACCGAGGCCAAGCACGAGGCGAAGCGCGAGCGTACGCTCGGCCGGGAGCTGGAGTGGATCCGGATGTCGCCGCGCGCGCGTCAGGCAAAAGGCAAAGCGCGACTGAACGCCTACGAACGGCTGCTGAACGAGGACGCGACGCAGAAGATTGAAGCCGTCGAGATCTATATTCCGCCGGGTCCCAGACTCGGCGACGTGGTAGTTGAGGCGACGGACCTCGTGAAGGGGTACGGCGACCGTGCGCTCATCGGCGATCTCTCCTTCACGCTGCCGCCGGCCGGCATCGTCGGTGTCGTCGGCCCGAACGGCTCGGGGAAGACCACGCTACTCAAACTGATTACCGGTGAGGAGGAGCCGGACGCGGGCACGCTTCGGCTGGGCGACACGGTCCAGATCGGCTACGTCGACCAAAGCCGCGAGCTCGATCCGCAGAAGACGGTCTGGGAAGTCATCTCCGGCGGCCAGGAGGAGATCACGCTCGCCAAGCGCTCCGTCGCGTCACGCGCGTATGTCTCCTGGTTCAACTTCAAAGGACGCGACCAGCAACGCAAAGTCGGCGATCTATCTGGCGGCGAGCGGAATCGCGTCCACCTCGCGACGCTGCTGCGTGGCGGCGCCAACCTGTTGCTCCTGGACGAGCCGACCAATGATCTCGACGTCGACACGTTGCGGGCCCTCGAGGACGCCCTCGTCGACTTCGCCGGCTGCGCGGTTGTGGTCAGCCACGACCGCTGGTTTCTCGACCGCATCGCGACCCACATCATCGCGTTCGAAGGCGACAGCCACGTCGAGTGGTTCGAGGGGAATTATGCCGACTACGAAGCCGACCGGAGGCGTCGGCTCGGTGCTGAGGCCGACCGGCCGCACCGCATCCGGTTCCGCAAGCTCACGCGGGTGTAGCCTCGGCCGGCGCTCGCGCCGAATCCTGGGCAACGCTCACTCCGGCCCAGCGCTGCCCGTGCAGGTTCGGAAGGGCGTGCTGCCCAGCCAGCGGCCCGGCATTGGTCTCCCTCCGAAAACCGCGTCGTCACGGTAGCGCGGTGCCATCGTGAGTCGCCGGGTTGCGGTGCCTCCGACGGTTTTCTCCGGGAGACCAATCGCCGGACCGCCCCGAACCTGCAGCAATAGCGGCTGCCGCCCCAAACCTCGTAGCGCAGGCCTTCAGGCCTGCGGGGAGGCTCGCTCCGGAGCCCCCGTGCAGGTCAGCACGTGCTGTGCCCTGAGAGCGACCCGGCGTTCACGGCAGCGGCACGAGGCGCTGGAGCTCCTCGAACCAATTTTCGACCACCACGATCTGGGGCACCGCCGCCGCGTCGTCGTTCGTCGCCGCACCCGACGGCTTGATCATCAAGAACCGACCGTCAGGGGCCACGTCATAGTGTCGGTTGAACGGTGGTAGATAGTAGGGTCCCTCGAACGCGACCGCTGGCGCCCCCAACGTTAGCGTGGGCTCGGTGCCGATGGCGACGACCATCATACGAGCGCCGCTCAGGTCGCGATAGAACAGCTCGCTCCCGTCGTGTGACCACACGGGGCCCCGACCTCCGCCCGTCGAGATCTGCTCCTTGTCCCCGAGATCCGGAAACCGTTCCACATACACCTCGAGCTGACCCGTCTCGTTGGAGGCATACGCGATCCACGCACCGTCAGGCGACAGCGCGGGAGTGTCCTCATTCGCGGCCGAGCTCAGGAGCGGCTGCCACGCTCGCTCGCCGTCCATCGAGAGGATTCCAATGTCATCGTTGGTCTCCGGTGCCGTATACGAGAAGACCAACGCGGTCCCATCGAATGACCAGTCATCGGGGGACAGGAACGACAGCTGCTGCACCGCCTCACCCCCCAGCAGCGGCTCGACCGCCCCTCTGCCGTCGGCCGCCTTCCAAAACAGGCCCTGCGGCTCCCGGTCGGATCTGAACACGACCCGCTCGCCCTCCGGACTCCACAAAGGGCCCTGATCGTCGGCCGGATCGGGGCTCGGCTCGGATGGGGCTGTGACCGTCGTCTCGAACGCCCCCTGCATCGCGAGTCGCACGTCGCCGATGTCGCGAACGCGTTCTCTCGAGTCCTTCTCCAGGCATCGCCGCAGGGCGGTCCGGACGGCCGCGGGCAGGTCGGGCGGGAGCGTTCTCACGTCGAGGTCCGATTTCATCACCGAGGCGAGCGTGAGCGACACGTCCTCACCCTGGAACGCCCGTTGGCTGGTGAGCATCTCGTAGACCACGCAGCCGAAGGCCCAGATGTCGGCCCGCTTGTCGACCGGCTTGCCCCGCGCCTGCTCGGGCGACATGTACGCGGCGGTCCCGAGGATGACGCCCATGCGGGTCGCGGCCGCCGTCAAGGTAGGCGACTGCGCGGGATCGCCCTCGGGTGTCGGGTCGAGCGCCTTTGCCAGGCCGAAGTCGAGCACCTTGACCGTGCCGTCCGGCTTCAGCTTGATGTTCGCCGGTTTGAGATCGCGGTGGATGATCCCCTGCTCGTGCGCCGCTTCGAGCGCGTCGGCGATTTGGCGGGCGATGGGCAACGCCTCATCGACGGTAATCGGCCCTTGCGCGATGCGGTCCGCGAGCGTCGGTCCGCCGACGAGCTCGAGGACCAGTGCGCGGAACGTGCCGCCCTCAGCCTCTTCGAGACCGTAGATGCTGCCGATGTTGGGGTGGTTCAGCGACGCCAGGACCCTGGCCTCGCGCTCGAAGCGGGCCAGGCGGTCGGGATCGGCCGTGAAGGCGTCGGGCAGCACCTTGAGCGCCACGTCGCGGTCGAGCTTCGTGTCGCGCGCGCGGTAGACTTGTCCCATGCCCCCCTCACCGATGAGGGCGGCCACTTCGTACGGTCCGATGCGCCTTCCCGCTTCTAGAGGCATGCTGGCGTTATACGGCCGGTTCAGCCCAGCCGCTTCTGGATGTTTCGCAGCTCCGCGATGTCGGCTCGTCCTGCGAACGGCCGGCGCGCTGTTTCATGGCGATCAGGTCGTCGATCGACGCCACGAAGAAGGTGCGCCCCCCCACCGTGACGCTGACCGCACGTTGTCGGAGCCCGTCGAACCCATCGCTTTCGCCAACCAGCAAGTCGACATCGGTCGAGCCGTCCGGCGTGCGGAAGTTCAAGGCGAGCATACCCTTGTCTCGACGCCAGCGCCGCACCTGTTCCACGTCGCGGATCCGGTCGACCGGCTCTGGAATGCGCGGCCGCGCCTCGAGCGACCAGAGCAGATCGACCGCGGCCTGCCACGACTCGGGCGCCAGGCTGGGCACGACATCGAGGTCGAACGTCACCCGCGACCCGCCGTGGAGGGAGGCGGCGACACCACCGACAATCACGAACTCAACGTGACGGTCGTGGAGCTGGTTCAGCGTCTCGAGGAATCCGCTTGCCATGCGACTGCTGTTCCGCGAAAGCCTTGCGCAGGAGGGTCAGGCTGTGGGCGCGCTCGCCGAGCAACCGTAAGCGAACGGAGAACGTCCGTCCATCGAGCGGGTCGATGGGCGACTCGTCCGGCTGAACGCCCGACCAGTCGACGTGGCCGCTCCGCGGGGGCTGCATCTGGACATTGTCTCAGCATCGACCTCAGGACTCAACACAGGCCGTCGTGCCTCACCCCTTCGCCTCGCTGATTTCCAGAAGGTGCCCGTCGGGATCGCGGAAGAAACAGCGCACCTCGGCTCCCCAGTCGAACGGCGGCGTCAGAAACGACGCACCTCTCGCCTTGAGGGTGTCGTACGCGGCCTGACAGCTCGGCACGCGGATGGTCATCGCGTGACTGACGCGGTCGGCGTTGTCCGGGGTGGTGAAAGAGACACCCGGCTTGTCGGCCGTCGGCTCGCCCCCGGTGACGAGGAGCAACCAGCTCCCTTGAAATTGCAGAACGCATGACGTCCCGCCGTACTCGCGGTGCACGGTGGCTCCGACGACGTCTCGATAGAAATCGCGGGCGCGGTCGACGTCGCTCACCACCAGGATGTGCGTCAGCTCCATGCCGTCGGCGGGGAACGAGTCGCTCATCGTCACTCCTTCGGCGCGGATCGTCGACCGAGGATCCGGCACACCATATCGCTGCCGATACCGCCGATGACGAGCCGCTCCTTGCGGTTGCTCAGCAGCGTTGCCGTCCACGGGACCGAGCCGCCATCGGCCACGTTGACCATCGTGCCGTTCGCGTCCGCCACATCAACGCTGAAGCAGACGTCGCGATAGTATCCGCGTCCGCGCTCCCGATCGGGGTCCTCCTCGTAGACGACACCGGCGTGCCGATCGCCAAGCGGTGCCAGGATCGTTTCCTTGATGCCGGACGCGAGCGTCGCGAGCGCCGTGACCCGCACGCGGATCGGGACCGCCGCGCCCAGAAGCGCGCGTAGCGACTCGACGAACACGCGGATCTGTTCGCGGATGGCCTCCAGCTCGAACCGATGGCTGCCCAGGTCGCGGTTGGCGCTCACGAGTGCGAAGAGGGCGAAGTGGGCGCGGAAGTCGGGCGTAGCCACGGGCTGGGGTCGGAGGACGCGATGCCGCGCGGCGAGGTGGACCGCGTCCGTGGATTTCGCACTGCGCTGGAGGGCAGTGCGTCGCCGGACGGCAGCTTCGAGGGCCAGGAGGTTGGTCGAATCTGACACCACCTCCGTGTTGCGCGCCGTCGCGACGCCCCAGTGCTGGGTGACCGGCGCGACCGCCGAGCAACTCCCGAGCGGCGCGACTGGTGCGAGGTCGATCTGCTCGAAGGCCGCGGGGAGACGGGTTTCGATGGCGCGCTCCCAGCGGGCGAGCAGGGGAGACGGGATGTCGGACGGGCCGACGAATCGGTTCGTGAGGTAGTCGGCCAGCACGGCGGGGGCCGGACGCCGCTCGGCCCGACGCCGATACACGTCGAGCATGAGCGACTGCAGGTCGCTTCCAGCGAGGCGGTCCGCGAGCTGCGCCGCAAGCCCCGGCAGCCCGAGCTCGCGTTCGATGCGCGCGATAATCTTGCTCGACATGCGGGACTCGCTAGTCCACTAGCGCCGGTGCTCCGCCGCGATGCGGCCCCAACCCTCGCGGGCGCTGGTCACCGTCGGTCGCCAGCCGGTGACCTCCTTGAATCGGCGGTTTGAGACGCGCTGGCTGCGCATCAGTGGTTCGGCTCGGCGGCCGAACAGCAGCCGCACGACGATCTGCGGTGGCATCATCAGCGTACGGCGGCCGACCGCGAAGGCGATGGCGGTCGCGACATCAGCCCGGATGAGCGGCTCGTCGTCGACCACGTTGTAGACGCCCGCCGGCGCGCGGTCGAGCGCAGCCACGACCGCCGCGGCCGCGTCATCGACCCAGATCTGCGGATAGTACGCGTCGTGGCGGCCAAGCAGCGCCGCCATCCCCCGGCGCGCCATCGCCAGGGTATCGAGGGTGTGCGGCGCCGTCGGGCCATAGAAATAGCCCATGCGCAGCACGATGCCGCGCCGGCCGGCCTCGCCGAAGCGGGCCACCTCGCGCTCGGCGTTGACCGTCGACTCGAGCATGCCGGTCGGCGCAATCTCGGTGTTCGTGTCTATCCAGTCGCGGCCACGGTCGGGATACGTGAAGCAGACGCTGGGATAGACGATGCGTTCGACCCCCGCGGCCAGTGCGCCGTCAACGAGGGCCCGCGTGCCGTCGGTCCGGATCCGGTCGTTTTCTTCCCAGGCCCGCCGTTTGCGCGCGTCGCTGGTCGGTGGAATCTTGGTGGCGAGGTGCAAGCCCGTCTGGCACCCGTCGACGGCCGACTCGACGGAGGTCGCGTCGAACAGATCGGCGCGGACCGGTGTGGCGCCGAGCTGGCGGAGCAACGGCTCGTTCGCCGCCGACCGGGCGAGCGCCCGCACCTCGTGCCCGGCCGCGACGAGTTTCTTGACGGTGGGCCGGCCAAGCGTGCCGGTGGCACCGGTGACGAAGATACGCACGACGTCAGAAAGCTCAGAGCGGCCAGTCGCGGAGGATGCGTTCCGTTTCCTCTACGTGGCTGCTCTCGGCGCGGATAAAGTCCTCGAGCTGCACCGCAAGTCCCTTGTCGCCGTAGGCCTCCGCGTCCTGCGCGCGCTGCACGTATGCGTCCGTTGCGCGCTGCTCCGCGGCCACTACTTCCTCGAGCATCTCGCGATTCCCGTCGGGGAGCGGGACGTCGCGCGGCCGTGTCGTCGGCTGGCCGCCGAGCGACACGATCTTGTTGGCCAGGAACTGCGCGTGGAGCTGCTCGTCCGCCACCTCGGCGAGAAAGAACTGTGAGAGCTGCGGGCGATAGGGACCGGTGGCGCGCGCCGCGTAGACGATGTATTGAACGATCGCGCCGAGCTCGTCGGCGAGATCCACATTGAGCTTCTCGATGAGCTGGTCCTTGGTCATGGTCACCGTCGCTCCTTCATCTGCGTCGTCACGTCAATCGATGATCGACTGATAGATCAGCGTTCGCAGCTTGCCGTGGTCGTCCAGGCCGCGCGCCGGGATGATCTGCGTGAGATACACGACGACCAACTCCTCCGCCGGGTCGACCCAGTAGGTGGAGTGATACGCACCCCCCCAGCCGTACTCACCGACCGACGACGGCAGGCCAGTCGCAGCCGGGTCCTCCACGATCGAGAAGCCGAGGCCGAACCCCTGGCCTGCGCGGAACTCGATATCGCCGGTGTGGTCGACGGTCATCGACTCCACCGTCTTGCGGCTCACGAGGCGCGTGCTGTCCAGCTCTCCCCCGTTGAGCAGCATCTGGAGGAACGTAGCGTAGTCGGTGGCGGTCGACAGCAGGCCTGCGCCGCCAGAGAAGCTCCTACGCGGGCCCTCGAGATACGCGCCCTGACCGACCATGTAGCCGGGGTTCGGCGCGGGCGCGATCCCGCCGTCGTCGGTCGAGGAGTAGACGGTCGCCAGTCGGCTTGCCTTGCCGTCGGGGATGTAAAAGTGCGTGTCGGTCAATCCAAGCGGCTCGAGGAGCCGTTCCTGGAGGAACGCCTCGAGCGTCCGGCCGCTGATCTTGGCGATCATCGCGCCGAGGATGTCGGTGTTGTAACCGTAGATCCATCGCTCGCCCGGGTGCGCGTCGAGTGGGAGCCGCGCCAGCCGCGCCATCACCGCGCCGACCGGCTCGTCACGGTCGGCGAAGTACCACCCGGTGATGCCGGCTTCGTCCCATTTCTCGCCCGCGGGTCCGCTGCCGTAGCTGATCCCGGCTGTGTGGGTCAGGAGGTCGCGAATCGTGATCGGCCGCTTCGCGGCGACGACGTCGTAGCCGCCCCGTCCGTTCGGCTGCGCGACGGTCGTCTCCATGAACTCCGGGAGATACTTGCCCACCGGGTCGGTGATGAGCAGTTTTCCATCTTCCTGGAGCATCATGACCCCGACGCTCACGAGCGCCTTGGTCTGGGACGCGATACGGAAGATCGTGTCCTTGGCCATGGCGGACGCCGCCGCCTTGTCCCGGTGGCCCACCGCCTCGAGGTAGGCGATCTTGCCGCGGCGCGCGACGATCGCCACGGCGCCGGCGAGTCGCCCGTCATCGACGTATTGCTGGAGTGCCCCCGTCAGCCGCTCGAGGCGCTCGGACGAGAGGCCGACGGTCTCGGGCGTGGCCGGCGTCAGTCCCTGTGCCAGCAACGGCGACGCGGTGAGCATGACCGCGATCAGCGTCAGCGGCACGCGGTGCAGGAGTGTCGTTCGTCGAGTCATGTGGCACCTCGGTCGGTTCTCAATAGGTGAAGTCCGATGGCCAAGCCGAACAGGCCAAGGCCAATGATATCGGTGACCGTCGTCGCGTAAAAGAGCAGCAAGCCGCCCGCGACGGCCAGTACGCGCTCCCGCGTCGTCGCCAGGCGGGTGAGCCATCCCCCCAGGCCCATGGCCAGGGCGCTCACGCCGACCGCCGCCGTGCCCACGGTTCGCACGATGTCGGCCAGCGGCGCGCGGAGCAGCACACCCGCGCCCTCCGGGCTGAGGGTGAAGGCGAACGGCACGAGAAACGCCGGCAGCGTGTATTTCCACGTGAGCATCATCGTCCGGAACGGGTTGCCGCCCGTGATGGCGGCCGCCGCGAAGGGGGAGAGCGCCGTTGGCGGGCTCACTTCCGAGAGCACCGCGTAGTAGAAGATGAACATGTGAGCGGCGAAATCTGGCACGCCGACGAGTGTCAGCGCCGGCGCGATCATGACGGCGGCAATGATGTATGACGCAGTCACAGGGACCGCCAGTCCCAGCATCCAGACCGCGACGGCAGCGTAGATCACCGTCAGGAACAAGCTACCGCCGGCCAACGCGACGATGATCCCGGCGATCTTGAGACCGAGTCCGGTCAGCGTGACCACCCCGACGATGATCCCCGCGGTTGCGGTGGTCGCCGCGACCGACAGCACGCTGCGCCCGCCCGATTCGAGCGCGGCGATCAGGCGACGCGGCTTGAGGGCCTGCTCGGGTCTGATGAAGCTGAGCGCGATCGCCAGGAGCGTCGACAGGAAGACGGCCCGGAACGGCGTCATCCCTGTGACGAGGAGCGCGACGATCGCCACCAGCGGAAGAAACTGATAGCCCGACCGCTGGGTGAGCTCGCCCACCGAGGGCACATCGAGGTCGACCGCGGTCGTACCCAGCCGGCGCGCGTCAGCCTCGATCATCAACACGATCGAGAAGTAGTAGAGGATTGCCGGGACGATCGCCATCACGATCACCTGTAGGTAGGTAATCTGTAGAAACTCGGCGATCAGGAACGCGGCCGCGCCCATCGTCGGCGGCGCCATGATGGCGCCGATGCCGCTGGCGGAGAGAATGCCCCCGCCGACCTCCGGCGAGAATCCCGCGCGCCGCAGCAGCGGCCAGGCGACCGCACCGAGGGTCACCGTCGTGGCCACGCCGCTGCCGGAGACCGTGCCGAGCAGAAAGCCCGACAGCGTGACCGTCCGTCCCGGGCCGGCGCCGGTACGCGATCGTCCGAACGCCGCCATCGTCCAGGTAATAAAGAACTGCCCGGCGCCGGAATGCGCCAGGATGGCGCCGAAGATCGTGAAGAGGACGATGAACGTGGCCGCGACGTTCAGCGGCACCCCGAAGATGCCCTCGAGTGTCATGTAGAGCGTGCCGACCAGTCGGGCCACATCGTAGCCCCGGTGCGCGAACAGCTCGAGACCGACCAGCTCGAGCAGCGGGCCGTAGAAGCCGTACAGCAGAAAGGCGACAGCGGTCACCGGTAGGATGGGGCCGACGGTGCGCCGGGTAGCCTCGAGCACCAGCAGCGTCGTGCATGCGCCAAGAATCAGGTCGACTGTCGTCGGTGTCGCGGCCCGGTAGACGAACTCATCGAAGTCCACGATGGGCCACGCGAGCGCGACGACGGCGACGGCGATCAGCGTCCAGTCGAGCCATGTCACGCGGGCCCGCCAGCGCGCATGCGCCGGAAAGACGAGGAATGTCAGCACGAGCGCGATCAGGAGAAAGCTGACGCGGTAGATCTGCGGCTGAATGATGCCGACGACCCAGTAGAGTGCGTAGAGCGACAGCCCGGCGGCGAGGGCGGTGGTCAGCCACGCCAGGCCACCACTGAGGCTCCGGGTCGGGAGATCGGACTCGGGGTCCTCGTACGGGTTGCGCGGGGTCTCGGGAGCGGTCAGGGTCGGCTCTCGCTCACGGTGTGCCCAGCGGACTCGGGCGCCTCACCGGTCTCGGTGCGACGCGCACTTCCACCACGGGCTCCTAGCCTACTGGGATTCGGAGACGCCCTGTTCCTCGTAATACCGAGCGGCGCCGTCATGGAACGGGATGGGCGATCCGACCATCGCGGTGTCGAGCGACAGGATGGCCGCCATCGGATGGACGGCGGCCAGCTCGTCGTGATAGTCGAACAGGACCCGCGTAATGTCGTACGCGAGCTGCGCGTCCATCGACTCATGGACGACGAGGACGTTCGACACGGCGACGACCGTCACCGCTTCCTCCATGCCGGGATAGGTCGTCATCGGGATGGTGGCGTTGTGATAGAGGCGGTGGCCGTATTGCTCCTGTAGCGTCCCGAGGAACTCGCCGTTCGGCACCACCTTGATCGTGCGGCCCGGCGTCGAGGCCAGGTCGAGCACGGCTCCCGTCGGGAGACCCCCGCTGAAGAAGAACGCGTCGATCTTGTCGTCCTTGAGCGCGTCGACCGATTGCCCGGAGCCGAGGCGCTGTCTGGTGATGTCCCTCTCCGGGTCGACACCGCCGGCCTCGAGGATGCGAAACGCGCTGATCTCGGTACCGCTCCCGGGAGCCCCGGTCGACACGACCTTGTCCCGCAGGTCGGCCACCGTCTCGATGCCGTTCGCGGTCACCGAGATGATGTGGTTGTAGTTATCGTAGAGCACCGCGAGCGCTCGCATCGGAACCGCGCCGAAGTCCGCGAACGCCCCGCGGCTGTGCGCGGCGTCATCGATCGAGTCGGCCAGACCGAAGGCGAGGTCGGACGATCGGTTGGCGATGAGCTTCAGGTTGTCGACGGTGCCGGCCGTGACCTCCGCGGTGACTTCGACGCCTTCGAGGCTGTCGCTGATGACCTTGGCGAGCCCACCGCCGTAGGGGTAGTAGACGCCACCGGTCGTGCCGGTGGCGATAGACAGGCGCTGGGTCAATCCGCCCACCTGCGGCGGGGTGCAGGCCGCCGCGACCGCCGCGAGCATGAACGTCGCGACCCACGCGTATCGCTGCCGTGCCGAGGTTGCCGACATCATCATCATGTGGATTCTACTGTCTTCCCACTGTCTGCTCCCGACGATGACCCCGGAACGCGGGTCGCAGAGCCCGCACTATGATCGACCGCGGGGATGAGGTGAAGCGCGAAATCCGCCTGGCGTGTGGCGCCGCTCTTGCGGGCGGCATGCTGCTTGCCGCCGGCATGAATGGCGCCGCGCAGACGTCGCTGTCCCGTGGGGCTGATCTCCGCTTCGAGGTGCGCGTCGGCGACGGCATGCGCGCGGCGCCCGTGAGCGGCCGCGTCATCGTCGCCGTGGGCCGCCCCGGTGGTCGCGAGCCGCGGCTGCGCATTGGTCGCGTGGCGCCGGACGCGATGCCGATCTTCGGCGTCGATGTCCGTGCCGTGGGCGTCGGGGACACGGTGGTCGTCGACGGGTCGGCCTCGGCCTTTCCGTATGCGACGCTCGCGGACCTGCCGCCCGGCGACTATCTGGCGCAGGCCGTTCTCGACCTCAGCCAGAACCACCGCTCCCACGGTGCCCCAGGCAACCTGTACAGCCACGCTCGACCGTTTTCGGTCGGCAGCGCACCCGGAGGCGCCGTCAGCCTGCGGCTGACCGAACGCGTGCGTGCGGCGCGCGCGCCGGACGAGACCGAGCACGTGCGATTCGTACGGCTACGCTCGGCGCGACTCTCCAGGTTTCATGGCCGTCCGTTCGACCTCCGGGCGGGCGTCATCCTACCGCGCGGCTACGAGGACGACCCGGCGCGGCGCTATCCCGCGCGTGTTCGCGTCGGCGGATACGGCGACCGCTACACCGAGGTCATGCGGCTCATGCGACCCGGATCCGCGTTCCGAGAGGCATGGCTCGCTGACGACATGCCGCGCATGATTCTCGTGCACCTCGACGGGGCCGGTCCGTACGGCGACCCGTATCAGGTCAACTCCGCCAACAATGGGCCATATGGTGACGCGATCACAATGGAGCTCATCCCCCTCATCGAGGCGCGTTTTCGCGCTGTCGGGGAACCGGCCGCGCGGGTCATCGACGGCGGCTCGACAGGTGGATGGGTTGCTCTCGCCCTGCAGATCTTCTACCCGGATTTTTTCAACGGCGCCTGGTCGTCCTGTCCAGACGGTCTCGACTTCCGTCGGCTGCAATTGGTGAACATTTACGACGACGCGAACGCCTATGTTGACGCGCTGGGCCACGAGCGTCCCGCCGCCCGCGACACCAGCGGCGACGTCCGCTTCACGATGCGGCAGGAGCTCCGGATGGAGTCCGCCCTCGGGCGAGGCGACAGCTGGACGCGGTCGGGCCGTCAGTGGGGCGCGTGGAATGCGGTCTATGGACCGCGCGGCGACGACGGCCTTCCTGTGTCGCTCTGGGACCCGGTCACCGGCGACATCGATCGCACGGTGACCGCGCACTGGGAGCGTTACGACCTGCGGCTGCGTCTCGCGCGCGACTGGATGACGCTGGGGCCCAAGCTGCGCGGCAAGATCAACATCTGGGTGGGCGAGGCGGACGACTACTATCTCGACGGTGCGGTGCGGCTCTTCGACGCGTGGCTCGACGACACGGATCCCGCGTACGACGCCCGGATTGCCTACGGCCCCGGCCGGGGCCATTGCTGGGTCGGTCTGACTCCAGCGGAGATGATGCGCGAGATGGGCGCGCGGACCGGCGCCCGCCCGTGACGAATCCCCGAGCTCGCTCGTTGCGTACGTAGCGCAGGCCTTCAGGCCTGCGGGCCAGGCTGAAGCCTGGCCCTAGGAAGGTTCGTGGCGCGCTCGGCGCCAGATCGCAGCGTAGGTCAGCGCGACACGGACGTCGCCGGAGGGGCATCGATGAGCCAGTGGACGAACCAGCTCCGGAGCCGCTCCAGGCGGTCCACCAGCAGCCACGGCTCCCCCGTGCGCGACAGTCCGTGCGACGAGCGCGGGTATCGCACCAGCTCCGTCGGCACGTTGCGCTTCTTCAGCGCCATGAACCACTGTTCGCCGTCGCCGATCGGGGTCCGGTAGTCGTTCTCGCTGTGGATGACGAGCGTCGGCGCGGTCACCTGCTCGACGTAGGAGATGGGTGACAGTCGGCGATACACGTCGCGGGCCTCCCACGGGGTGCCGGCGAACTCCTGCTCCGTGAGCCACTGCACGTCGGTGCCGCCGTACCAGCTCTCCCAGTTGGCGATCGACCGGCTCGTGACCGCTGCGGCGAACCGATCGGTCGTCGCCGTCAGCCAGTTCGTCATGAAGCCGCCGTAGCTGCCACCGGACACGCCGAGACGGCTCGCGTCGATTTCCGGATGTGCGTCCAGGGCGGCATCCACACCCGCAAGCAAGTCCTCGGTATCCATCTCCCCCCAGGCTTCGCGCGTCGCGTAAGTGTACGCATGGCCGTAACCCGTCGAGCCGCGGGGGTTCGCGTACAGCACGAAGAACCCTGAGGCGGAGAGCACGTGGAACGTGCGAAAGAAGGTATTGCCATAGGCGCCGTGCGGGCCGCCGTGGATCTTCAGGATCATCGGATACGTCTCACCAGGCTCGAAGCCGACCGGCGCGACGAGCCACCCCTCGATCTGGGTGCCGTCCTCGACCGCCCACGTGAGCCGCTCGGCCGGCTGCCGAGTAATGTCGGCCAGCCAGCCGTCGTTGAATGACGTGGCCTTGCGTTGGAGGCTGCCATCGCCCCTGTTGGTGTAGACCTCCGCGGGCGTGACGGCATCCGACACGGTGTACGCCATGACCTGTCCGTCGATCGAGGTCGACACGGACGCGACGTACCGGTCGCCGGTCGTGACCTGCCGGATCAACTCGCCACGGACCGTCACTTCGAAGAGATGGCGGTTGCCGCCGGCGCCGGCCTCGAATCGCACGGCCGCGCCGTCCGGGGTCCACGTGGGCCGGCCCGGTACGAGATCCCACTCGCTCGTGAGCGTGCGGGGCGGCCCGGTCAAGGTGCCGTTCGGGCGGAGGTCGACAATCTTGAGGTCGGTCGGCGATCCGCGATCTCGGCGATAGAGGAACGCGAGGTGCTCGCCGCTCGGGGAGACAGCCGGGGCGAACTCGCTGCCGGGGTTCGACGTGAGCTTGCGTGGCTCGCCGCCCTCGCGAGGCACGACATACAGATCCTGGGTCAGGTCGGCGCTCAGCTCATCGTGCTGCTGCTCGTCGCCTACGAAGAAGATCTGGCTCCCGTCGGCGGACCACGCGGGGTCCGAGACGTCGAACGCTAGCGAGGTGAGCGACACGGGGGCGCCGCCCGACGCCGGCACCACCATCAGTTGAGTCACCGCCTCGGCGCGACGGTGGGGGAGGAGGGTGAGGGTGCCGTCCCGTTTGTAGCGCATCGACGTGATGACCCGACCGTCGAAACGGCTCGCGTCGAGTGTCGTCGTGATCGCGTCCGGTGCGATCCAGCCGACTCGGTTCGTGTCCGCATCCTCCGCGTCTGCGCCGGTCGCGGTCGCGTGCGTGAACGCGATCCATTCGCCGTCGCGCGACCACAGCGGCGCGGCCGTCACGCCGTCGATGTGATACGCCTCGCCGCCGGGAGCTGTCACGCGCGCGAACCAGATGTCGTTGGCATCGTCTCCCCGGCGTGATCGAAAGCTCAAGAGGCGACCGTCCGGCGCCCAGCGTGGCTCCGAGGCTTTGGTTGTCGGGTCGGTGTATCGCGTGGCCTCGCCCTCCGGGCGACCGCCGCGCAGCGGCTGCATCCAGATCTCGCTGTGACGCTCGTTGCTGGCCTCGTCGATGGTCGTGACCGTGAACGCCAGCAGGTCGCCGACGGGGGAGACCGCAACCTGGCCGACGCCGACCTCCGCATAGACGTCGCTCGGCGCGAGGCCGCGTGGCTGCGCCCCGACGGGCGTTGTCTGCAACGTTGCGACGAGCGTGACCGCTACCGACGTGCATCCGAGCGGGTTCCGGCCAATGACCATGATCATGACGATGATCCTAGCAGCCCCCTCGGAGACAGGGATGCCCATTCGACCGGCGTCGCGCGGTCGCCTATCCTACACTTGGACCAACATGCTGGCGTTGCGTGTGCGGGTCGGGGCGCTCCTCGCCGCCGGGACCCTCGTCATTGTCGCGACACTCGGGGCCAACGCGCAGCCGGTCCGGGCGCGGCACGGGATGGTGGTCGCGCGGGAGCCGCACGCCGCCGCCGTCGGGTTGGGCACGCTCCGCGCGGGCGGGTCGGCCATCGATGCCGCGGTGGCGACGGCGTTCGCGCTCTCGGTGACCCACCCCGCCGCCGGCAACATCGGTGGCGGTGGCTTTGCCGTCTACCGTCCCGCGTCGGGCGCGGCCGTCGCCTACGACTTTCGGGAGGCGGCGCCAGCGGCGGCAACGCCGGCGATGTTTCTCGTCGACGGGGTCTACGACGCCGACCGTCACCACAACAGCCACATCGCGGTCGGCGTGCCGGGCACCGTGGCCGGGTTGCACCTCGCCTGGACCGAGCACGGACGTCTGCCGTGGCAGCGTCTCGTCGAACCGGCCATCCGCCTGGCGCGCGATGGGTTTGTCCTCTCCCACGAACAGGCGGATTCGCTAGCCGGCGTGCTGCCGCGCTTTCGGCGCTACCCCGCATCGGTCGCGGCGTTTTCGAACGACGGTGCTCCATACGCGCCGGGCGACGTCCTCCGCCAACCCGCGCTCGCCCGTACGCTCGAGCGGATCGCGTCCGACGGACCCGCCGGCTTCTATGCGGGTGAGACGGCGGAGCTCATCGAACGGGAGATGCGCGCCCACGATGGGCTGATCACCCGTGCCGATCTCGCGGCGTACGCGGCGGTGGCGCGCGCGCCGATCCGTGGCACCTATCGCGGCCACGACATCATCTCGATGCCACCGATCAGCTCGGGAGGGACGGCGCTCGTCGAGATGCTGAATATCCTCGAGGGGTACGACCTCGGGACCGCGGGTCACGGTTCGGCGACCAACGTGCATCGGATGGTCGAGGCGATGCGGCGCGCCTATGCGGACCGTGCCCGCTACCTCGGCGACCCCGCGTTCAATCCCACAATGCCGATCGCGCGATTGATCTCCAAGGAGTATGCCGAACGTCAGCGGCGGACGATCCTGAGCGACCGGGCGTCGGTGTCGTCACCCGAGTCGTTCGAGTGGCCGATCGAAGGAGAGGAAACGACGCATCTGTCCATCGTCGATGCGGATCGCAATGCGGTCTCGCTGACCTACACCCTCGAACAGGCCTACGGGTCGAGCATCGTCGTCCCAGGTGCGGGGTTCTTGCTCAATAACGAGATGGGCGATTTCAACGGCGGGCCAGGCCTGACGACGACACGCGGGTTGATTGGCACGGCGCCCAATCTCGCTGCTCCGGGTAAGCGGATGTTGTCGAGCATGACGCCGACCATTGTGGCGCGCGGCGGCCGGCTGGTCATGGTGACCGGTAGTCCGGGTGGCCGCACGATCATCAACACCGTGCTTCACACCATCCTGAATGTCGTCGACCACGGGATGAACATCCAGGAAGCGGTCGACGCGCCGCGGTTCCATCACCAGTGGCTGCCGGACGTGATCTCCGCGGAGCGCTACGGGTTGTCTCCAGATACGGTCGCGCTGCTCGAGGCCCGTGGTCACTCCGTCACGACCCGCGCCCGCCAGGGTACGGCGCAGGCCATCTACTACGACGCCGACGCCGACCTCCTCGAGGGCGCGGCGGATCGGCGCCGTGCCGGCAGCACGGCGCGCGGTTACTGATTCGTGTCGATCGGGACGCCTAAACCCAAGTGAGCTCTGGGGTTATTAGGGCGTTCCGTAGATCCGCTGGTACGCGGCGTAGTTGGCCAGCACCTCGCGCACGAAGCGCCTGGTCTCAGCGTACGGGATGGTGTCGATGAAGGCGTCCTGGCGCTGGTCCCGCGCGGCCTGCCACCAGATGGCGACCCGATCCTCACCCGCGTTGTAGGACGCGACGACCGGAGGGAGGGCGTCGTCGAACAGCGACAGCAGGTCACCATTCAGCCGCGCCGCGATTGCCAGGTTGACCGCCGGCTCGGTGAGCGTCGTCTCGTCAACCCCGCGCTCGGTGAGGATCTCGGCAACGCCGGCGCGGCGCGCAAGCGCCGTCGCCGTGTATGGCATGACTTGTAGTAGCCCGATCGCGCCAACGGCAGACCGCGCGTTGGGGTCGAAGCGGGACTCCTGCCGCATCAGCGACAGCAATAAGACCGGATCCACATCGTGCGACGTCGCGGCCGCCTGGACCGCGTCCCAGAACGGGCGCGGGTAGACGAGTTGCCAGAAGTCGGCCGGCAGGTCGCGCGCGGGGCGTTCGAGATACGTGCCGAAGTGGTTAACGACGATGCGCGCGACGGCGCCGTACTGGCCGGCGTCGGCGGACGCACGGGCGGCCAGCAACGCCAGGCCGCGGTCGCGTGACTGGTGCTCGAGGAGCCGTCGGAGGTAGCCGGCGGCGTCGGCCGTGAGGCCTGCGCGTGCGAGCGCCACCGCCGCCTTGAACTCGGCCCGCTCGCGTGACGCGCGAGTGAGAGACAGCGGCGGGAAGGTCGCCGGCTGGGGCGGCGCGTTTGCCGTGCCCGGCGTCAGTTCCTCGAGCCGGTCCGCCGCCCGCAGACCGTAGTAGTGATACGGACGACGGCCCGCGAGTCCACCAAAGGCCTGCGCCGCTCGGTCTGTGGCGCCGGTTCGCGCATGTGCGACCGCAAGCCAGTAGGTGGCTGCGAGCGCAAGGTCATCGCTCGGGCGCCGGTCGACCAGGGCGCCGAGGTTGGTGACCGCGCGCTGGTGCTGTCCGTCGCGGAGTGCCGCCACGCCGGCGCGCCACAGCATTGCCCGCTGGTCGTCAGCCGACTGCGCCGTCTGAAACAGCTCGCGATAGAGCGCCAGGCCACCCTCGACGTCTCCAACCGCGACGAGATAGGCGGCCAGGAGCGAGGCCGCACCACGACGCTGCCCATCGGTGGCGCCGGGTACACGGCCCTCCCACAAGGCCAGCCCGAGTCCGCGGGCGCGCTCCGTGTCGGCCATCCGGACGGCCAGCCGAAAATCGGTCTGGCGGACCTCCGGCGTCAGCGTGCTCGACGGAAAGCGCCGATAGAACCCTTCGCACGCGGCCACCCCTTGTGCGTTGGCGCGCTGCGCATAGAGCGTCGCGATCCGGTCGGACTCGATGCGATCGGGGCGTGCGGTGTCCGGATAGGCCTCACGCCACGCCTCGATGAGGTCGAGCGCGGCGGGGAAGCGCGATGCATTGCGGAGGCGGCGGGCAAGACTTCGATATTCGCTCTCGCTGAAGGGCTGGGGTGTGTCGCCCAGCGTGCGGGACAATCGTCGTGCTTCCGTACGGGCCGCGACAAACGCGTCCGCGGTCCGATGCTCGAGCTGTGCTTCCCGCAGGGTTGCCATTGCCTCCGGCCGGTTGCCGGACGCCTCGAGCGCCCGAGCCAGACCGAGCCGCGCACCGTCAGCCGACGGGCCGCGTGGCTGCTGGCGGAGCACCCGTCGGAAGTGATCTGCCGCCCGTTCGTGTGCGCCCGTGGCCGCGTACGACGCTGCGACACGCAGGACCAGATCGAGGTGTCGCGCGGCATCCGTCTGCATCAGCTCCGCGAGAAAGGGCTCGGCGGCGCCGGGCTGCTCGCCGCTGACGAGGCTCCCCACCAACGCACGTCGCGCGAAGGTTCGCATCCAGACCGCGCGGGTCATGACCACCTGCCACGAGGCCTCCGCCTCACGGGCGCGCCCAGCGTCGGCTAGCAGCGCCGAGCGGAGAATCAGCGCCTCGAGCGGCGAGGTGTGCCCGGGCCCCGTCTCACGCTCTAATGCCGCGAGTGCATCGCGCACCTGCCCATCCCGCCAGAGCTCGACGGCGGCCAGGTAGGTGGGTTCGGGGAGACGAAGGTCTTCGGTCTGCGCTCCGGCCGTCGCCCCGCCGCCGACGGCGAGACAGAGCCCGCACAGGGCGACCGCCAATCCCGGTTGGTGCGTCACGCAGCCCATATTGAGGACGTTTGTTGCGTCGCTCGGTGCAGCCTATCACGGCATCAAGACCGTCATCTCCTTTGCCTTGAGCACTTAGCGAGGCCCACGACCCGAACGTCTAATCGAGCGGAGGTGGTCAGCCTGCGGACAACGCGCTAAGATATGGGGTTCCGGAACGCGTCGCGCGAGGAGTCAAAGCCACGTGAAAATCACACCAGGGAAACTTGCTGGCCTGAAGGCAGTCTCGACGGATACAGGTACGATCGCGGCGGCCGCGATGGACCAGCGCGGGTCGCTGAAGAAGGCGCTCGCCAAGGCCCGAGGGCGTGGTGGGGCCACTGACGCGATGATGGAGGAGTTCAAGACCGTCGTCACCGAGGTGTTGACCCCGCACGCGTCGGCGATTTTGCTCGACCCGCAATGGGGGTTGGAGCCGTCGAAGCAGCGCAGCCCCAATGCGGGTCTTCTGCTCGCGTACGAGGCGAGCGGATACGACAACACCCGGCCCGGACGTCTGCCCGACCTGCTGCCCCATTGGTCGGTGCGGCGACTGAAGGACGCGGGTGCGGATTGCGTCAAGGTCCTCATCTACTACACGCCCTACGACCGGAAAGCGATCAACGACGAAAAACATGCCTTCATCGAGCGCATCGGCGATGAGTGCCGCAGTCATGACATTCCGTTCTTTCTCGAGTTCGTGGGATACGACCACACCGGCGGCGACGAGAAGGGGCCGGAGTTCGCAAAGCGGAAGCCGCAGGTCGTGACCAGGAGCATGGCGGAGTTCTCGAAGGAGCGCTACGGCGTCGACGTGATGAAGGTCGAGATCCCAGTCAACATGTCCTTCGTCGAGGGGACTGCGAGTTTTTCGGGGACGACGGTGTACACGAAAGACGCCGCGCTGGCGCTGTTCCGTAAGGCGGCCGCGGCGGCCAGGAAACCGTTCATCTATTTGTCGGCCGGCGTCAGCAACGCCGAATTCACCGAGTCGCTCGCGTTGGCGGGGGAGTCGGGCGTTGAGTTCGCCGGGGTGCTGTGCGGGCGGGCCACGTGGAAGGACGGGATTCCGGTCTACGCCACCGAGGGGGCCGACGCGTTTCGCGAGTGGCTCAAGACCGAGGGCCTCAAGAACATCGGCAACGTCAACGAGGGGCTCGGTGGTGCGACGTCGTGGTTCGGGGCCTACGGTGTCGAGACCGACCCGCTCAAGATCGCGTAGCCCCGCCGCTCACTAGCACCCAGCACCCAGCGCCCGCGACCCGTGGCCCACCACTACCGCCCCGTGGTGCTCGAGGCGCTCGCGAGCCACGGCGTCCGACCCACGCAGGCGACGCGCCCCGCGCTCGTGCACGAGTTCGTAAACGACCTCTATCGCTATGAGCTCCGACGGCTTCGCGACCGGCACGTCCGTGGCGACATCCCGAAGAACGATTACTCGACCCGCGTGGTCGAGCTACGCAAGCGGTACATGCTCGTCTCGGTGCCGTTACATCATTGGACGACCTAGACCAAACTTAGACGGGGCTTCGCCCCGAACACGCGCGGCCTACGAGGTCATTCGGTGCGTTTGGCCAGTGACAGGACACTAGCCGTTTAGACCGTCGGCCGAAGGATCGCCGGTCGTCGCCGGCACGCCCGCCGCGACTAGCGCGGGGAGTTGAGGCTCCTCATCGTCAGGCCGACGACGCCGTCCAGTCGCACGAGTGGCGGGCGCCACAGGCGAGGCGTCATGGCCGCGATCATCTCGCCGTGGGTCGGGGCCCCATAGGGGATCGGTCCTAGCTCGAGGTCGAACGTCGGGCGGAATAGCTCGATCCCTGGCGCACGCGCGAACACCTCCACATACGACGTGAGCCGCAAGCGTGGCGCGTCGTTCTCCGCACGTGCGATCTTGTCGATCCGCCGCTGCATGCGCTCCAGCGACACCGGCAGCTCGGCCTCCGGCCGCGTGGTTTCGGCATCGGCCTCTTGCGCCGCGGCGCCCTGGACATGGACATGGCCATGGACACCGACGCTCGCGAGCGTGAGTGTCATCCCGATAGCGGTGAGGGTTCTCGTCACGACGGGTTCACCGGTGGCAAGAGGAACTTGACCCACCGTACGTGCGACGCCGACCGGTGTCAAGCGAGTATCCACACGGAAGGCCCCTATGGATAGCCCGGACAGGGCACTCGGCCGGGTAGGATCAGCCGATGACCGCACTCGTCGCTGTGGCGGTTGGGTTGACCATTGCGCTCGGGTTGACGGCGTGGCGGCTGCGGTCGGCGCACGCCCGCGTCGCCGCCGTGCAGGCCCGCCTTGCGGGGATGCTCGAGAGCCTGTCGGCTGGCCTGGCGGTCTGGAGTGCCGACGGCCGTCTGAGGGCGTGTAACGGCCGATTCCGCGAGTTCTATCCCGGCATCCCGATCAAGCCGGGCCTCATGTTCGAGGATCTGATCCGCTTCAACGCGACGCGGGCGGTCGTGCTCGTCCCCGAGGACGACGTGGAGGAGTGGGTGACCGTGTGGACCGCACGCCTTGGCACGGACTCGTGCGAGACGTTGCGCACCCCTGACGACCGTTGGCTCGAGGTCCGGACTGTAGCGACCGCCGGCGGCGAGACCGTGCTCCTGTATATCGACGTCACGGATCGCCGCGCGAGCACGGCTGCGCTCACCGACGACCGGATCCGCGCGGAACACCAGTCCGCGGGGCTCGCGCTCTTGGAGGAGGCGGTTGCGGTCGGCGCGGCCGCGACGTCCTGTCATGCGGCCGCCCGAGACGTGCTCGCGCTGGTCGCGACGTGGGCTCGCTGGCCGGCGGGCACACTCTATCTCGTGGCCGCGGACGAGACGCGCGCACTGTCGGCGTCCGGCGTGTGGTACGTCAGCGACGGCGGGGCCGCCGTTGCGCTCAGGGCGGCGGTCGACGCGTGCGGCGACGATCCGGACGACGGGTTACTGCAGACAGCGGTCCGCACCGGTGAGCCGACATGGGTGACCAACATCGATGTGGATCCCCGTCTATCGGACCGACGTCGCCGGGCGCTGGCCGGCGTCCGCGGTCTGTGCGCGGTGCCTGTCAAAACGGGGTCTCGCGTCGTGGCGGTGCTCGAGTTTTTCGCCTTCGACCAGTTGCTGCCCGACCCATCGGCGGCGCGCCTCGTCACCCGTGTCAGCGATCAGCTCGCCCGCGTGTTCGAGCGAGAGCGGGTATAGAATCGCGCGGCGTTCATGCCCTCGGTCCAGCCCGCGGATCTGACTCGGTCGACGCCTCGGCACTCAAGCTCCTACCGAAGAGCTCGCGCAGCGGTACCTGGTGGTCCCGGTGCGCCAGGACGATCGCACGATCGTGGTCGCCACCAGCAATCCGGTCGACCTCGAGGTGGAGCAGGCGATCGCGTTCTCCTCGGGGCGCAGCGTATCGTTCGAGGTGGCGGCCCCGGGCGCGCTCGCCGAGGCGATCGAGCAGCACTACTCCGCGGAACGCGACATCGAGAGCTTTCTGCGAGGCATGGGTGTTGATGTGACGCGCGGCGTCAGCGTCGAGGAGCGTTCCGAACCTGAATCGGTCTCCGATGCCGAGGCCGAGTCGGAGCCGATCGTTCAGTTGACCAACGTGATGTTGGCCGAGGCGGTGAAGAAGCGGGCCAGTGATATCCACGTGGAACCCACGCCGCACGGTGGCGTCGTTCGGCTCCGTGTCGACGGCGTGTTGCAGCACTACATGCAGATGCCAGCGCTGCATCGTGTGATTTCTCGGGTCAAAGTGCTCGGCAAGCTCGACATCGCCGACCGCCTGCGCCCGCAGGACGGCAGCGTCCGTGTCCGGATCGAAGGGCGCGTCTACGACCTGCGGCTCTCGACCGTGCCGACGCAGGATGCCGAGAAGGCCGTCATTCGTCTCCTCGATCCGAAGGGCATTCAACGTCACCTTCGGCGCCGGCCTGCGGGCGATCCTGCGGCAGGATCCGGATGTCATCCTCGTCGGCGAGATCCGCGACGCGGAGACGGCCGAGGTGGCGGCCAAGGCCGCCATGACGGGGCACCTCGTCTTGGCCACGGTCGGCTACCGCTGGTCGAGGTATTCACGGTCACCCGTGAAATCTCGGAGCTGATTGCGAAGAACGCGACGTCGGCGGAGCTCGAGCGCGCGGCGATCGCCGGCGGGATGCGTCATCTGCACGGGGTGGCACGCGACTGGATCCGGTCAGGTCACCTCACCCTTCCGGAAGCGGACCGCGTGCTGGGCGAGCTTGGTGAGCCCCCCCTCCGCGGATCGCTCGGTCGAGCCACACGTGCTCGTCGTCGACGACGATGCCATGAGCCGACGGCCCTCGCGTCGCACCCTGGAGCACGCGGGCTACAAGGTGTCGGAATCGAATGACGGCTCGAGTGCGCTCGCACGCCTCCGCACGGAAGAACCGTTCTCCCTCATGGTGCTCGATCTCGACATGCCGCAGGTCGACGGACGTCAGGTCATGCGGGAGGTTCGGAACTCAGCCGCCACGGCTGGTCTGCCGGTGCTCGTGCTCACCGGAGCCGAGGGCGAGGAGGCGGAGGTCGAGCTGATGGACGCCGGCGCGGACGACTACCTGCGGAAACCCCTCGACCCACCCCGGTTTATCGCACGCGTGAAAGCGGTATTGCGGCGCGCGGGAATGTAGGCTCGCTAGCCCCGGTCGCGCAGGTTCTCATCTACGGTGTCGGGTCGGTGCGTCGCAGGTGCGCCAGGATCGCCTCGACGCTGACCTCTGACCGTTCCGCCCCATCGACCACCACGTCGGCCATTGCGCGTGTCGGTTCCACATATCGCGCGTGCATCGGTCGGACGGTTCCGTCCCACTGGGCGCGCACCGACGCAGAGGTTCGGCCGCGCTCCCGCGTGTCCCGGGTAAGTCGCCGCGAGAACGCGGTGTCGTCGTCTATGGCCACGAACACCGTGGTGCCGAGCACGTCGCGCACCGAGCGCCAGTGCAGCGTGAGAATCCCTTCGACGATGACGTAGCGGTCGGGCGCGACGCGCCGCGTGACGGTGGACCGCGCATGTCGGGCGAAGTCGTACGTCGGTTGGTCCACCGTCGCACCCGCAGCGAGATCGCGGAGGTGCGCGACGAGCAGCGCGGCATCGACGGCCGCCGGTTCGTCGTAGTTGACGGCGGCTCGCGCTTTGGACTCCGGTGCGGGCCGATCTCGGTAGTACGCGTCGAGCGGGACGACGGGCGCGGGCGTCGTCGTCAGCCGCTGGGCGAGGTGGTGTGCGATCGTGGTCTTGCCGGAGCCCGACCCGCCGGCGATGCCGATCAGGTGGGGACGGCGCGTCACGTCGGCTCGATGAGCTCGGTGAGCACGTCCGGTTGTCCAGGGATCTGTAGCGTGCGCAGTGTCGCCACGACAGACGGATCGATCGTCGCGTCGCTCGAAGGCGTCATGGCATGCGACCCAATTGGAGCGTCCGCCAGACAGTATAGAATCGATGCCATGACTCAGCAGGCGCCTACCGCGCCGGGGCCTCCGGCCGGGGCGCACGCGGCGCCAGAGACCGGCGGCCCTGATCTCCGCGAGCATGGCGCGCCGGTGCGGGGCGAGCCGCAGACCCTCGAGCGCCGCCTCTTCGTGCAGCTCCACGTGTTCACGGGCTGCCTGGACATCGACCCCGTCGTCGCCAGCGTGCAGGCGAGTGGGCTCGATGCGGCGGTGTATGCCGACCTCAACGACCCACGCGGCGTCGGCGTGCTGATGATGAGTGAGAATCCGGCCGTGTTCGCCGACGCCGGTCGGGCGCTGCTCGTGGCGCCGCCCTTCGCCGCTCTCACACCGCGTCAGGACTTCACGATGATCGGGCGCACCTACGCGTCCGGGCGTGAGCCGGATCTGGTGGATTTCCTTCTGCGCAAGGTGCCGCGCAACGTGCTCAACCCCGACTACCCCTGGGCCGTCTGGTATCCGCTGCGTCGAATCGGCGCATTCAATCAGCTGGCTCGGGCCGAGCAGGGCCGCATCCTCATGGAGCACGGTATGCTCGGTCGCCGGTACGGCGAGGCGGGTCATGCCGTCGACGTGCGGCTCGAGTGTCATGGTCTCGACCGTGACGACAACGAGTTCGTGATTGGGCTGATCGGACCCGAGCTGTTTCCCCTGTCCCGTCTCGTCAAGGACATGCGCTCGACACGCCAGACCTCCGAGTTCATTCAAGCAATGGGACCGTTCTTCGTAGGGAAGACGCTGTTCCAGTCGTCCCCGCCAGCGCCAACTCCGTAACCCAAGTGAGCCCTGGGGTTAGCGCGACACTGCGCGGCACCGCGCGGCACGGTCCGCTCGTCGCGCTCTGATAGGATCGCCGCCATGCTGAGCGACCGCGAGGAGCTCGACCAGCTGCCGCTCCCGGATACCAGCCCGCGTGGGTTGTTCCGCAGTTTTGGGCCGGGTCTCATCTTGATGATGACCGGGATCGGGACCTCGCACCTGGTGACCGCGCCCGCCGCCGGTGGTCGATTCGAGTTCGCGCTCCTCTGGTGCATTCCGGTCGCCTACATCTTCAAGTACCACGGCTTCGAGATGGCCTTTCGGTTTACGAACGCGACGGGCCGGAGCATGCTCGACGCCTACGCCACCGCGCCTGGCAAATGGCCGCTGTGGTACGTGCTGGTCACCACCTTGATCCAGTGCGCGCTCGGCCAGGCGGGGCGTCTCGTTGCCGCGTCCGCCGTACTCTACTTCGTCTTCAGCGAGTATCTCGGGCTGCCGTTCACGATTCCGGTCTACGGGTTTCTGCTCGGGACGCTCGCCGTCACGCTCCTGCTCGTCGGCCGGTACGGTGTCATGGAACGGGTCACCAAGGTCCTGGCCGGTCTGCTCTTTGTGACGATTGTGGGGGTCTATCTCGTCGAACCGGCGCCGCTTGGCGCGCTCGGACATTTCGTCCGTGTGGAGGTGCCGGCGGGCTCCTGGTTGATCATCGCGGCATTCCTCGGATTACTACCGACGGGCATGGACGTGTCGCTGCAGGCCTCTGAGTGGGGCAAGGCCAAGAAGGTCGGCATGGGACGTATCCGCGACCAGCTCGAGCGCACGGGGCTCGCCCCCGCATTCGACCCGATGCGCTCTGGGAAAGCGGACCTGGCGGTGGACACCGCGTCGTTGCCGCCACATGCGCTCGAGTATTGCCGGCGGTGGTTCCGCATCGGCCAACTGGATTTCGGTCTTGGCCACGTCGTGTCGTTCGTGATCGCATGCCTGTTTCTCATGCTCGCGGCGGTCTGGCTCTACCCGAACCCGGTGCAGGGCAACGCCGTCATGGGAGAGATCGCGGGTATCTTCACCGAGAGCGTTGGACCGGCGATGATGGTCGTCTTCGTCGTCGGCGCGTTCGCGGCGACGTTCTCGACGGCCTTCAACTACTTCGACGGGTGGCCGCGCGTGGTCGGCGCGTGTTGCCGCAACCTGTTTCGGGGCACGGCTCGGTTGCGCGGGGTGGCGCGGGAGGATCTGGGGCAGGAGCACCGACAGCGCTGGTATTCCGAGTTCAACATCTACCGTCTCACGATGTTCTACTCCCTCATCGCCTCGGTGGCGATCATCGCGGGTGTGCCACGACCGGTGTGGCTCGTGCTCGTCGCCTCGGCCTTGGCGCTCTTCGTTGCGCCGGTCGTCTTCTTTCTCAACCTCTACTATTGCCTGACGGTGATTCCACGGGCCGACCCCGTCTTCTACCCGTCCCCGGCGGCACGCGGGTTCGCGTGGTTCAGCTTCGCGGTCTTTACGGGTCTGACCATCATCGTGATCATGGCGCGGGTCTTCGGGGTGACGCTGTTTGGCGGGTGAGCAGACCGGATGAAGATTTGCGTCGTTGGCGCGGGCGCCATTGGCGGGTTCATGGCCGTGCGCCTCGCAGGTGCAGGGCATGACGTCTCGGTGATCGCGCGTGGGCCCCACCTCGCAGCGATTCAAGCCCGCGGGATGCGCCTGGTCGAGGCCGACCAGGAACTGGTCGCCGGCGACCTCACGGCGACGGACCGGATTCGCGACCTCGCCCCCCAGGACCTCGTGCTGCTGGCTCTCAAGGCGCATCAGATTGCCGCTGTCGTCGACGACGTGCCGGCCCTGTTCGGACCGGACACCGTGATGGTGACGTTGCAGAACGGCATCCCGTGGTGGTATTTCCAGAAGCTCGGTGGGGAGTTCGCCGACCGTGTCGTCGAAACCGTGGATCCCGGTGGTGTGCTGTTCACCAGCGTCGATCCGGATCGTATCGTCGGTTGCATCGCCTACCCCGCGGCGGCGGTCGCCGAACCGGGTGTCATCAGGCACATCGAGGGGAACCGGTTTCCCGTCGGCGAGCTCGACGGGTCGTCATCGGAGCGTGTCACGCGCATCTCGGAGACATTAACCGGGGCGGGCTTCAAGTCGCGCATCCTGAGTGACATCCGATCGGAGATCTGGCTGAAGCTGTGGGGGAACCTGACGTTCAACCCGATCAGCGCGCTGACGCACGCGACGTTGGTGGACATCTGCCGGTTCCCGCTGACCCGCACGCTGGCCGCCGCCATGATGACCGAGGCACAGGTGATCGGGGAGCGTCTCGGTGCGGGCTTCCGGGTGCCGATGGAGCGACGTATTGCCGGCGCGGAGGGCGTCGGCAAGCACAAGACGTCGATGTTGCAGGACGTGGAGGCCGGGAAGCCACTCGAGATCGACGGCATGCTGGGTGTGGTCGTCGAGCTTGCCGAGATGACCGGCGTCGAGGTGCCGACGCTGCGCGCGCTGTACGCGTGCGCGAGTTTGCTGAACAAGACGATTCAGGACGAGGGAGTCCGGATCGCGGGTGTCGCTCGGTAGCGGGCTGCGAGTTCGGTCCCGCGAGTCAGACGACGGAGAGACCCATGAAAGCCCTGGAGGGAGTTCGTATTCTCGACATGACCCACGTCCAGTCGGGCCCGACCTGCACGCAATTGCTGGCGTGGTTCGGCGCGGACGTCATCAAGGTCGAGCGCCCGGGCACCGGCGATCCGACCCGCGGTCAGCTGCGTGACCTGGCTGACGTCGACAGCCTCTACTTCACGATGCTGAACCACAACAAGCGCAGCATCACGCTCAATACGAGGGTCGCGACCGGCAAGGCGATCTTCACGAAGTTGATCGAGGCCTGCGACGTCCTCGCCGAGAACTTTGCGCCGGGGGCGCTCGACCGAATGGGGTTCGCCTGGGAGCGCATTCAGGACATCAACCCGCGCATCATTTACGCGTCGGTCAAGGGATTCGGCCCCGGCCCTTATGCCGACTGCAAGGTGTACGAAAACGTCGCACAATGCGTGGGTGGCGGTGCCAGCACGACCGGGTTCGACGACGGGCCGCCGTTGGTCGCGGGGGCGCAGATCGGCGACTCCGGCACGGGGCTCCACCTCGCGCTCGGCATCGTGACGGCGCTGCTCCAGCGGGAGAAGACCGGGCGCGGACAGCGCGTCGAGTGCGCCATGCAGGACGGGGTCCTCAACCTGTGTCGTGTGAAGCTCCGCGATCAGCAGCGCCTCGCGCACGGGCCCTTGAAGGAATACCCACAGTATCCACACGGCACGTTCGGCGAGGCGACACCGCGAGCCGGTAACGCGTCCGGCGGTGGTCAGCCAGGCTGGATCGTCAAGTGCAAGGGGTGGGAGACGGATCCTAACGCCTATATCTACATCATCACCCAGGCGGCCGCCTTCGATGGGTTGGCCCGGGCCATAGGCCGCGAAGACTGGCTCGACGACCCGGACTGGAACACGCCGGCGGCGCGGCTTTCCAAACTGGACGCGATGTACGGCGAGATCGAGAAGTGGACCCGGACGAAGACGAAGTTCGAGGTGATGGAGACGCTCAATCCGTTGAACGTCCCGTGCGGCCCGGTCCTGTCGATGAAGGAGCTGGCGGAAGAGCCTTCGCTGCGCGCCACCGGGACGGTCGTCGAGGTCGATCACCCGACACGGGGTCCCTATCTCACGGTGGGCAACCCTATCAAGCTGTCGGAGTCGCCGGCCGACGTCGTGCGGTCGCCGTTGCTCGGCGAGCATACGGACGAAGTGTTGCGAGAGGTCCTGGGTATGGACACGCTGCAGGTCGATGCGGCCAGACGAGACGGGGCTGTCTGAGCGGGTCGCGCACGCGGGCGACGATCCGGCGGCAGCGGGGTCGCGCAGACCCCGGCGCCTGCGCCCGTTGCCGCGACGCGATCCTGCGGAGCGGGCGGCCATCGACTGGTGGGTCCGCGTCGTGCCGTTCGTGCTGGGGGTGCACGTCGCGTTGCTGGCGATCCTGCGCGCACGGCCCGGGTACGTCGGCCTCTGGATTTGGTACGCGGGCCCGATCGTCCTCGCCGTTGTGACAGCGGTGCTGCTCGTCGGGTCGCTGCGCTCGGCCCGACGATGGAAGCACGGGGTCAACCGCTGGCACCTGCTGGGCTACGTCGGGTTGATCGCGGTCATCGTCACGCTGCCCATCTACGACGCGTATCCGTCGTCGTACGACGAGCGTCCTAGCCAGGTCCGGTTCCGCCTGCCCTTTGAGGTCCCCGTGACCGTGGCGTGGGGCGGCCCGACGGCCGCGGTGAACTACCACGTGTTTCTTCCCGATCAGCGGTGGGCCTACGATCTGCTCGTCACGCGTGACGGCCGGAGCCATCGAGCGGACGGCGCGGCGCTCGACGACTACTACGGCTACGGCCTCCCGGTGTACGCACCCGCCTCGGGACGCGTCTTTGCGTCGCATGACGGCGCGCCAGACGTGGGGATCGGGACGCCGCGATGGGGTCTGGCCGGGCTTGGCAATCACGTCGGCGTGGAAGTGGCCCCGGGCGAGTATCTGTTCATCGGTCATCTGCAGCCGGGGTCGGTCACCGCCAACGTCGGTGATCGGATCGTCGTGGGACAGCTGATCGGGCGCGTCGGCAACTCGGGCAACAGCAGCGAGCCGCACGTGCACCTGCATGTGCAGGACTCGCCGCGCGTATACTTCGGAGAGGGCATTCCGTTCTACTTCCATCAATACGCACACGCCGGCCGGGTCATCGAGCGCGGCATGCCCGAGGGCGGTCAGCGAGGCGGGCGGTATGTGGGCCAGCTCGTCCGCCCGGCCCCGGCGGCGGCGACCGTTCCGTAGCGCCAATGACAGGCGCGGCGAGACAGGCTGGATGACACCGCGAGTCACACTCGGATCGCGTGGCCGCCCGCGCGGCCGATCCGCGTTCATCGCGGCGGTCCTCATGGCCGCCAGCGTCAGCTTCGCGGTAGGTCAGGAACCGACCGTCGAGATCAGCCACCGCGCCCGCGCCCTGCACCCCGGCGAAGTTGTTGTGCTGGAAGTGCGGGCATCGGGGCCGTTCGCGTCGGTTCGGGCGACCGCCTTCGGATCCACGATCCGGTTCTTCGCGGTCACCGCCGACGGGCTCTGGCGCGGCCTCCTCGGGATCGATCTGACGGCCGATGCGGGCAGCCATCCGGTCTCGCTCGTCGCCACCACAGCCGAGGGGGCGGCGATTCGACGGAGCTACACGCTGTCCGTTGCGCCCAAGGAGTTCCCCACGCGTCAACTGACGGTCGCGCCCAACTTCGTCAGCCCGCCACCGGAGGTGCTCGATCGCATTCAGCGCGAGGCGGAGCGCGTGGCGGCGATCTTTCGTGTCTCGAGCGCCGAACGGCTCTGGAGCGGCGGCTTTCTCGAGCCGGTACCAGGTGACGCCACGAGCAGCTTTGGGCGGCGGAGCGTCTTCAACGGCCAGCCGCGGAGCCCGCATAGCGGCACTGATTTCCGGGCAGGCGCGGGGACGCTCGTCCGAGCGCCCAGCGGCGGTCGGGTCGTGCTGACCGGCGATCAGTACTTCTCCGGGCAGGTCGTCATCCTCGACCACGGGTGGGGGCTCTATTCGTACTTCGCCCACTTATCGTCGATCGACGTGACCGAGGGCGACGTCGTCGCCCCCGGCGCCGTCGTCGGCAAAGTGGGTGCGACGGGGCGCGTCACCGGTCCGCATCTGCACTGGACCGTGCGGCTCAACGAAGCGCGCGTCGACCCGCTGTCGCTGATGGAACTGTTCCCGGGCTCGTGACAGGATACTAGCGCGACGGTCAACGCAGATCGGGCATGAGCGGCCGGATCGCATCGGGGATGTCCTGCCGCGCCAGCTGGTCTCCCTCCAGCGGTCGATACATCGGGTGACCGAAGGCCAGCACGAGCACGACGGCGACCTCCAGGACGACAAACGACACCGCGGCCGCGCGTCGCGATGTCGACTCCCCCCAGAACGCATCGCACAGCCAGGCGGCCACCGGTAGGCACGCGGCATGAAACGCGATCACGATGTGCCATCCCTGGAGTGGCACCGGAGCGACCGCCGCCGCAGCGCACATCGCCACGAGACAAGACCAGGCGTAGGATCGAAACCAGTGCGTCGCGGGTCCGCGGTCCGGGTCGCGTGCGACCTCGAGTGACGCGCGTCGCCGAAAATACCGCCACGAGGCGAGGAGCGCGACGAGCACCGAGGCCGTGCTCACGATGATGATGATCGCGGTCACGCTGGATGCGAACGGAGTCCCGCCGGCCGGGTCGGCGACGGTCGGGTCGACATACGCCGTCTGCCGCAGCCGCCGACCGATGTCCGGCGAGCCGAGACGCAGCCAGTAGACGACGCTCTTCAGCACGTTGAGCGCACCCCCTACCACCGGGGACCAGGCCTCCGTGTCCCCGGGCACGATACGCGGGAGCGTACCGGCGTTGAACGCCATCGCCGTGGGCATGAGCGAGAGACCGCCTGCGAGCCCGCCCAGGATTGCGCCTCTCCAGTCGATGCGGATGAGACGTCTCGCAGCGAGCACGGCGGTCGAGATAGCGAGCACGGCAAACGACGCGTGAAGCTGCAGGGTCAGCGTCAGCGTGGCCGCGAGCAGCGCGCTCCAGCCGAAATGGCGCTCGTCGCGTAGTCGATAGGCGCTCGCGAGGTGCAGCGCCGCCGGGAGAAACAGATACGCGGGTTCCCACAGAAACCCGGCGTGATACAACCGCCACGGCGACAGCCAGTACACGCTGAGGTAGGCGGCAAGGAATCGCGCGCCCAGCGCCCGCCCGATGCAGGCCGCCAGTGCCGCGACGGCCGCGACATGCAGCAGGCCGATCAGCACGGCCGGCGCCCGGTAATCGGGCCAGGATGACACCGGCAGACCGATCAACAGCGGGAGCAGCGCGCCCGGGATGCGTCCGCCCCCACTCATGGTCTTGGCGTAGGGCGGGAGGCGGTGGGTGTCGAGGAGCTCGATCGCCGGCAGCAGCAGCTCGTACTGGTCGCCGTACACCCACTGGCGTGACCAGAGCAGCGCGTGCAGGGCGGCGCCCGCGACGAGGACGGCAGCGATGATGCGGAACGGTCGATGCACTCGCCCCAAGCCCCCGCGACCGCTCCGTGCGATGGCTAGAAGGCGAGCCTCACGCCGATCCCGAGGTCGGTGCCACCCAGCTCGAACGACGGCTGGAAGCCGCCGTCCAGCTCGACCGACGAGGTGCCCCGGCTATATCGCAGGGTGAACGCCATCGCGATGTGATCGAGAACGCTGGAGTCTCCGAGGAAACCCAACTCGCGAAGGCCGTAGTACGACACGTCGAAGCCGATATTGAAGCCGAGAGCCGACCGGCTCAGCTTCTCGGTCCCGAACCCCGCGAGCGCCACCTCTTCGAACGGAAACCCGACTTCCACCGTGTCGATCGTGTTTACCAGGTCGTGGCTCACGTCGAAGTAGGTCGGTCCGAAAAACCCTCGCACGAGCACCGCGTCCTTGAAGAGGTGCCAGTACTGGGCCTGCATGTGCAACGCCAGCTCGCGCCGTGTCACGAGGCCGGCCACACCGGTGGCGGTGCGGGGAAAGCCGAAGAAGAAAGGGTGCGGCACCTCGGCTTCGATCGCGGCGGACGTCCGCTTGTAAAAGTGGGATACCTCGACACCGACCCCGAGTCTTTTCCACAGCCGAACGGCCGCGCCGGCATCGACCGCCGTGTCGGTCGTGATGTTGTAGATCGCCTCGAACTCCCCGGCTTCCTGGAACAGCTCGTAGTCGACGGTGTTCTGGAACGCGTCCTTGACGAACTGCACGCCGAGGCTCGTACCGATGATCACCCGCCGCTCGGTCGGCGGGGTCGTCTGCGCCGAGGCTCCGGTGGCGGCCAGCACGATTCCGCACGCGAGCGCCAGCGCGCGACCACCCATTCCACACCACGAGATGTTAGGCATGTCGTTCATCCATCCACGCATCCGCTCTCAGAAGACGCCGACCGCCGTCCACGCATCGGTGACCGCCCGTTCCGCCGCGCTGCCCGCACCGAACAAGTCGCGCGCCGATTGGATCGTGGCCGCGCGTGCCGTGGCAAACGTCGCGTCGGCCGGGAGCATCAAGGTAAATGCTCGATAGAACACCTGCTCGATCTGGTCGCGCCGGGCCGCGCCGACACCGCCCACCCCCAGACCGGAGGTGCGATTGACGCCGCCTTCGATCGCGAGATAGAAGGCATGGCCGGCAATCATCGAGTTCGTGTGCACGCCGCCGTTGTCGGTGGTGCCGGTGAACCGCTGGGTGTAGTGATCGGGATCCCCGCGCGACCCTGGATCGGCGAGGGACCGAAAGCCGCCCGGCTTGACAATGTCCTCACCCACGAGGTAGTCGGCCCGTTCCGGCGCATGGCGCCCGCTCTCCGCTACGAAGAACTCGGCGCCGGTACCGATGATGTCCGAGAACGCCTCGTTCAGGGCGCCCGACTCGTTCTGATAGATGAGCTGCGACGTGAACGCGGTGACCGCGTGCGCGAGCTCATGCGCGACCACGTCGAGTCCGGCCACAAAGAAATCGACCATCTGCCCGGTGGATGGAAAGAAGAGCCCGGGGGGGAACCCTTCGCCGAAGACCGCCAGACCGTTCGGACCGCAGTCGTGGCAGTAGAACGCGTTGGAGTGAAACAGTGAGAAGATCTCGTCGGGCACGACGAAGATATCCGCGCGCCGGACCGGGTGGACGACGATGTCCATCGGGCCATCGTTGCCGTTCAACCCCCGGCGACCGAAGCGATCGAACAGATAATCGTACGTCCACCCGGCGCCGGAATGCCCATCGACGTTGACGCCGTCACCCCAGTTGTTGTCCCCATCCGCGGCGAGGTCACTGTCAAACAGCGGCGCGCCGGAAAATGCGACGTCGTAGGTTCGTTGCCAGTCGCCGCGCATGTCATACGTCCGGATCGCTGGCGGGCGGAGCCGGTCATCCGTCCGGAATACCCCGCCAACGGGCCGGACGCTGACTTTCTTCAGGTCCCCTTTGACGCCCCGGCCTCGTCCCACTGCGCAGTCGGTGCATGGCAGCGTGGCGTTCTGGGTCTTCAGGTCGTTGTATTCCCAGACGATCGCACCCGTGTGCGCGTCGACGAAGCACATCATGACGGCGGACGACGCGAAGCCCCGAACGCGGCGCACCAACCGGTGCACTCCCGAGGGGTCACGAAAGATCATCAGCTCGGGCTCTGCGATCGACCGGAGGTCGACGTCGAGGTGGGCGGCGACGATGGCGCGCGCCGCCGATGCAGACACCGATGGCGTGGCATCGATCGTGATGCCACGGTGGATGCGCCCGAAGATCGAGACGGTAAGCCCGCGGTCGGTCTGACGCGTCATGCCGGCGCCGAAGACCGGAACGCCGTCGTGCTGCTGGATCAACCGTTCGTGCACGCGCCCGGGGGCCAGGGTGTCGTTCTCGATGCGCGTGACCCGAAGCTCACCCGCCCGGAGCATGCCGTCGACGAGCCGGTCGGTCTGTCGGAGCTCAGACAGGTCGGTGGCGGCAATCGACTGCACTCCGACGGACTCCTGGAGCGAGGGCCGGGTGGGTGTGAGGAGCAGGAGCAACGCCGTGATGCCGACCCCGCTCTTGAGCAGTCCGCTTCTCTGCATGATTCCCCTGCCGATGCCGATGCCGATGCCGATGCCGATGACGATGACGATGCGAACCCCACGCACGCGGGTTCCCTCCGTCGACGCGACGACACCGCGAGTCGTAGGGGGAGCTCCAGAGGCCTGATGGTCGCGACCCCGTGTGGCTCGTGCACGGCGCAGCCTCGCGGGACACTCCTATCCTAAACGATTGCGGGGGCGCGGCGCATCAGCGCTCGCGCGGCCGGATACAATCGTGGATGTGGGGGCGCACACGCAACGTCGCATCCGTCCGTCGAGCGTGTTACGTCTCGGCGCCGAGGTGGCGGTCATGCTTGCCGTCGCAGCGGTGGGGCTCGCCCAGCAGGTCGGGCCATCGCGCGGAACGCTCGTGGCGGTCGGCGGGCGCATGCAGGATCCGTCCATCGTCGAACGGTTTTTGCAACTCGCCGGCGGGGCCGATGCGCCGATCGTCGTCATTCCGACCGCGGGAGGCGGCGAGCATTACGACCGGTCGTGGCCGGGATTACGGACCTTCGAGGCCGCCGGTGCGACCCGCCTGACGGTTCTGCACACGACCGACCGGGAGGAAGCGAACTCCGACGCATTCGTCCGACCTCTTCGCGAGGCGCGCGGCGTCTGGTTCGGTGGCGGCCGCCAGTGGCGACTCGCGGATGCCTATCTGCATACCGAGACTCACCGGGCTATTCGAGCCGTGCTCGGCCGCGGCGGGGTCGTCGGGGGGTCATCCGCGGGCGCAACCATTCTCGGGTCCTATCTCGTGCGCGGCGACACGAGCGGCAACACCATCATGATGGGGGATCATCAAGAGGGGATGGCGTTTCTTCGAGGTGTCGGCATCGACCAGCACTTGCTCCGGCGGAACCGCCAGTTCGATCTGGTCGAGGTCATCCGGGCGCGTCCCGATCTCCTGGGGATCGGTCTCGATGAGGACACCGCCATCGTCGTACAGGGAGATGAGCTCGAGGTCATCGGCCAGAGCTACGCGGTGATTTACGACAGCGAGCGGCAGATCGATTCCGGAGGCTTCTTCTTTTTTCTTGCGCCCGGGGACAGGTACAACCTCGCGACGCGCGAGGCGGTCCGCCCGTCGCCGGTCGCGCGGCCGCTCGAGCGTGTCGTCGAGCGCGAGTGGCCGAAGCAAGAGGACTGACCCGGGACACTAGCTGGATCGAGCCTCTCGGATGACCGCCACGAGGGCCGTGACATCGTCGGGCTCGTTATAGAGGTGCGGCGCGACGCGGATCGCGTCGCCTCTCACCGACACACTGACCTGACGTCGCGCAAGCTCGCGCGCCAGGCTCGCGACGTCGAGGTCGGTCGGGACCCGCACGCCCAGCAGATGCGGGGCGCGCCACGCGTCGTCTTCGACCCGGCAGCCGAGCTCGCGGAGTTGCGGCACTGCGCCACTGAGCAGCTCGCGCGTATACGCAGAGACGGTCTCTGGACCCCACTCGACAACTTGCTCGAGCGCGGCGCACAGCATCGGCAGCAGCACGAAATTCGACCGCTCACCCACGTCGTAGCGAATGGCGCCCGGCTGGTACTCGTCGCGGTACCGTACGAGGCCCGCGAAGTCCTCACTCCCTTCACGCGTGATCCAGTTCTCCTCGAGCGGGACGCCGTCGTCGTACGCCGCTCCGAAGAACGCCAGGCCGGCCGCATACGGCCCGGTCAGCCACTTGTATCCGGCGCATGCAACCGCATCCGGACGGAGACGCGCGCAATCGAGCGGCACCGCGCCCACGGACTGTGTGCCGTCAATGACGAAACCCGCGCCGCACGCACGGGCGCGCTGGCCGATCTCGTCGAGGTCGAATCGCGTGCCGTCGGTCCAGTGCAGCTGCGGGACCGTGACGAGGGCGGTGCGACGGTCGATCGCCGCCACGACCGCATCGTTCCACGCCGCGGCTAGCGTGCCATCCGTACGTGGGGCCGCCACGACGCGCAGCTCGGCGCCAGCGTCCGCGCACGCACGGCGCCAGGAGTAGACGTTGCTCGGAAACTGCTCATCGATCACGACGATATTCTGGTCGGGTTTCATCCGCAGGTTCTTGGCGACGGTGGCCATCGCGTACGAGACGGACGGAACGATGGCGATTCGCCGGTGATCTGCGACGTTGATGAGTCGAGCGAACAACCGACGCGCGGCGTCGCTGTGCTCGAAGAAGTCCGGCACCTGAATGCGACTCGGCGCTTCCAGCCGCTCGATGGCGGCCCGCCCTGCGTCCGCGACGCGCCTGGAAAGCGGCGCCATGTACGCACAGTTCAGGTAGTGGAGCCCGTGGGGAAGAGAGAACAGGCGCTTGTATGGCGACGACATCTGATGTTGACCGGTCAGTTATGTTGCTGGACTCCGGCCAGTCTGAGCAGCTCGCCCTCGTTGGCCGGGAGAACGCCAAGGTCATTGCGCACCTTCGCCAGGAGGAGCAGCCCCTGCACACATGCCACGAGGGCCTCCGCCGTCCGGTCGGGGTCCGCGACCCTCACCTCACCGCGTTCGACCGCCGCTCCGATGAGGTGCCGAAACGCCCGCGTTTCTCGGGCGAACTGCTCCCGGAGCCAATCAGCCGCGCCGGCGTCGCGCGCGCTCAGCTCCAGTGCGAGATTGCCAAGCAACGAGCCGCGGACGCGGCCGCCGTTCTCGAGGCTCGCATAGTGATAGGCGAAAAGGTCCCGGAGGTATCGCCGGAGCTGGGCGAGCGGCTGTCCCGGAGGCGAGGCCTCCCACTTGGCGAGCAAGCCCGTTTCGTCCCAGGCACCCGCAACCACCTCGAGCATCAGGTCGCGCTTCGAGGCAAAGAAGTGATAGAAGCTCCCTTTGTTGACATCGGCGACAGAGCACAACTCAGCGACTCCGACCGCTTCGTAGCCCCGGTCGTGAAACAGGGCGTGAGCGGCGTTGAGCAGTCGACGGCGCGCGTCACTTTGGCGGCCCACCGGGTGCAATGTATCAATATATAGTAGACCGTTCAAGTATAACTGGATGCGTAAGACGTGCGTGGGACCGAGGCGGTAATCCGAGGCTTTCAGTGCTCTAGAGCACCAGGACACCGGAAGGCGTGGGCCGATGTAATATTTGCTCACTCGAATGAGAGACATTCGGAAAAGACAGATGATCGCTGTCTGCCTGGGGGCGGCGATCAGCGGTTGCGGCGACTCGCTGACGCCCGAGGAACGGGCGGAAGTGGAGCTCGTCGAATTGGCACGCAGCGTTCACCAACGGGTCCTGACGATCGATACGCACGACGACATCCCGCTCAACTTCGCGACACGCGACGTCGATCCTGGGACGCGGGGCGATCGTCAGGTCGATCTCCCGAAGATGCGCGAGGGCGGGCTCGACGTGGCGTTCTTTGTCGTCTACGTCGGCCAGACCGAGCGGACAACGGAGAACTACGCGCAGGCGGCAACCGACGCCATGATCAAGTTCGAGGCAATCCATCGCATGGCGGATGAGATGTACCCAGACGAGATCGAGATCGCGTACTCGGCGGATGACATCGAGCGCATCGCGGCGAGCGGCAAGCTGGTCGCGGCAATCGGCATCGAGAACGGCTACGTCATCGGCACCGACCTGTCGTTGCTGGAGACCTATCACGAGCTCGGCGCGCGCTACATCACGCTCGCGCATGGTGGGCACAACGACATCGCGGATTCGGCGACGCCTCAGGAGCGCCTGGGAGACGATGCCGCGGAGCATGGGGGTGTGAGCCCGTTCGGCGCCGAGGTGGTCGCCGAAATGAACCGCCTCGGCATCATGATCGATGTTTCCCACGTGTCGAAGCAGGCCATGCTTGACGCCACCCGACTATCTGCCGCCCCGGTCATCGCGTCGCACTCGAGCGTTGCAGCCTTGCACGAACACCCGCGGAACATGGACGACGAGCAACTGGAGGCGCTCCGGGGCAGCGGGGGCGTCTTGCAGACGGTCGCGCTCGGCGCGTTCCTCACCGAGGCCGCCGGCCGCCGGCGGGTGGCGTACGCGCGACTCCGCGCCGAATTCGGCATGATCCCCGGTCAACAGCCGGAGGAGCTAGGCACGGAGCCCCACCTCGATTACGTGGGACGTCTCGAGGCGCTCGACAACCGGTTTCCCGACGCGACCGTCGCCGACTTCGTCGATCACATCGACTACGCCGTTGGCCTCATCGGTCTCGACCACGTGGGGATCAGCTCGGACTTCGACGGCGGTGGCGGGGTCTTGGGGTGGGGTGACGCCAGCGAAACGTTCAACGTCACGCTCGAGCTCGTGCGCCGGGGTTACACGGAGGCCGAGATCGCGCGGCTCTGGGGCGGCAACCTGCTGCGCGTCATGCGAGAGGTCGAGCGCGTGGCGTCCAATTAGGACGGGGGCTGCGCCGCCGAACCCCTCCGCGGAGGATCTAATCCGGGTCCGACGTCACCGACAGGAACTCCGGGTGCGAATCGCCGAATGAGAGCCCCGCGCGATAGGTTGCCGCGTCACGGGCGAGCTCGAGCATCGACCAGGCCACGGACGCCGGGGCCCGATGCTGGGCGTCGACGTTGGTCAGGACGACGCCGACGTGCTGGCTGGGGCGCAGAACGGCCGCCGAGACGACCTGTGCGCCCATCGTCGAGAGGTCGATGAGCGCGGACGGGACGCCGTCCACCATGAGCTCCGCGCCATTCGGCATCTTGACCCGCCGCGCCCGACGAATCGGCCCCGACGCGTGGTGCATCGGTTGAGCCATGTTGGCGAGCATGACACCGCTCGCGGGTCGTGTCCGGCCAAGGGAAGACGAGCGCTCGGTCGAGAGTGTCCGGATCTCGACATCCGACAGCGCCGGGTCCGACCGCAGATGATGCACGAGTGCTTCGCCACGGCTGGTGTTCACGAACATTTGCTCGAGCACGACCACCTGTGGCCGGCGCCGTTGGATGACATCGAGCGCGTGCTGCGCGTCAGCGTCTGCGAACGCGAGTAGGTCCGAGGGCGCCGCCACGCATCCGGTCCAGCGGGCCAGCACGTCCTCGGTCGCGATGAACACAGTCGAGTTGTCGACGGGCGGTTCCAGCGACGGCGTGTCGAAGGCGTACCTCATGCCTCGTCTATCTAGCAAGGTCGACGCCAGGACGGTGCAGGCGGTCGACGGCGAGTTCGTGCGGCCGCGCTGCCGACCCCGCCGGCGGCGCGGCCCGCCCACCGCATCATGGTCTGACGATATGGTCTGACGATCTCGTTGCGCCAAACACAGTTCTGTCGATGGGGGTCGCGTGCGCCGGGGCCGCACTACCGGGGTCAACCCACGTGAGCTCTGGCGTTAGACTGCCCCGATGGTCACCCGCGCGGCGCTGACCCTACCCTCCGCGCTGGCCCCGGATGAGATGGACCGTTGGCTCGCGCCGGCGCGCGTGGGCGCGTTGGCGGTCTTCCTCGACTACGACGGCACGCTGACGCCGATCGTCGATCGGCCCGACGAGGCCCGGCTGGCCGAGCCGATGCGGGCCGCACTGGCCGATCTGGCCGCCCGGTGCCCGGTGACGATCGTCACCGGGCGGGACATTGCCGTGGTCCGGGCGTTCGTGCTGCTCGACGCGCTCGGCTACGTGGGCAATCACGGGCTCGACATCGCCGGTCCGCCAGGCAGCGGGTTACGGCGGGAGCTCGCATCATCGTTCGTGCCCACGCTCGACGTCGTTGAGGACCGTCTGCGGGGCCTGTTGCGGCACATGGATGGCGTCCTCGTCGAACGCAAGCGTTTCAGCGTCTCGGTGCACGTGCGTCTCGCCGGCGCCGCAGATGTGCCGCTCGTGGAGGCGGCCGTTGCGGAGGTTGCCGCGGCCAACCCGACGCTGCGCCGCGAGGCCGGCAAGAGGGTGTTCGAGCTGCGACCTGACCTCGACTGGGACAAGGGAGCCGCGGTCGCGTGGATCCTGCGCGAGATGGGGGTCGCTGCTGCCGCGGCGCTCTACATCGGCGACGACCTCACCGACGAGCACGCGTTCGCGGCCCTGGCCGGCGCGGGAACGACCATCATCGTGGCCGACGACGATCGGCCGACATGTGCGCGCCTTCGGCTGGCAAGCCCGGATGGTGTGCACCGTGTCCTGAAATGCCTCGCGGCAACGCTGAAGGGCACGTAACGAGACGGGGCCTTCGGCCTGCGGCAGCGGCCAGTGTCAGGGCGCGACGGGGTTGGTCGGTGGCGGCCATCCCCCCTGCAGAAAGGCGCGCAGTGCCCCAAACGCCTCGCCGCGGTGGCTCACCGCGGCTTTCTTCTCAGGTGAGACCTCCGCCAGTGTGCAGTCGAACGGCGGATAGAAAAAGATCGGATCGTAGCCAAAACCGCCCTCGCCGCACGGCGCGCCAGCGATCCGTCCGTGGACGACACCGATCGTCTCGAACACGACCTGGCCTTGTTCGGCCACCGCCACGGCGCAGACGAAGCGCGCCGTGCTCGTCGTTGCGCCCCGAGCCCGCAATTGCGCGTAAATTGCGCGGAACTTCTCGGTGTACGTCTCGCCGTTGAACCGCGCGGAGTGCACGCCCGGCGCGCCATCGAGCGCGTCGATCTCGAGACCCGAGTCTTCAGCAACCGTCAGGTGCGGCACCGCCCGCGAGTAATAGCGGACCTTGTCGCGCGCGTTGTCGGCGAACGTGCTGCCGGTCTCCTCCGGCGCCGGGACGCGAGCGTGCCGGTCTAGCGGTTCCACCGCGAGCGGCAGCCCGGTCAGCATCCGCTCGATCTCGGCGAGCTTGTGCGGGTTGGTCGTCGCGACGACGAGTGTCATGCCGGAGCGAGATGCGTGCCGACGATATCGCGTTGCATGGCGACGAGCCGGTCGATGGCCGCGCCGGCGAGCGCCAGCAGTTCCTCGAGCTGGGTATGGTCGAATGGTGCGCCCTCGGCTGTTCCCTGCACCTCGATGTAGCGGCCCGCGCCGGTCTTGACGACGTTCATGTCGACGTCGGCCCGGGAATCCTCTTCATACGCGAGGTCCGCGAGGGCCCGGCCGTCGACGATGCCGACGCTGATGGCCGCGACGTAGTCGTCGATCGGGAGCCGCGCCAGCACGCCTTTCTCACGAAGCGTGTTGAGCGCCAGCACGAGCGCGACGAAGCCGCCTGTGATCGATGCCGTCCGCGTGCCGCCGTCCGCTTGGATGACGTCGCAGTCGATCCAGATGGTCCGTTCGCCCAGGTCGGTCAGCCGAGTCACCGCGCGAAGTGATCGACCGATGAGGCGCTGGATCTCCTGGGTCCGTCCGCCGACCCGTCCTTTGGACGATTCCCGCGCCGACCGGGTCGAGGTCGATCGGGGCAGCATGCCGTACTCGGCCGTCACCCACCCTTTGCCGCTGCCCCGAAGGAAGGGCGGCACGCGTTCTTCCACGCTGGCCGTGCAGATCACGCGGGTGTGGCCGGCCTCGACCAGCACCGACCCTTCCGCGTGCATCACGTAGTGAGGCGTCAGCTTCGTCGCGCGCAGGTCTGCTGCGGCGCGTTCATCGACTCGAACGGTATCGACCATGGTTGGCGGTATCTCCAGCGCTACGGATGACAGTCCACTAGCCGGCCTCAGGAGGGGGGTCATCGTCGTCTCCACCCGGTTCCACGACCCACGTCGTGTTCGGCTCGAGGGGTTGACGGAGGTCGACGTGGCCGGCCAGCGTGTCGACTTCCTGACCCTCGATCATAATCTGGACGGCGTTGATCCCGGCGACATTGGTCGTCAGCGCGTTGACAATGGCATAGACCGTGAACAGCTCGTCGAGCGATCCGCCCGAGTGCGCAATCGTCACCTCTCGGCTGAGATCGACGAACGCGATGCCATCTCCCGGAAGATAGATCGATCGCAGCCGAGTGCCTTCCGGGAACGGCGACATGAGCGGGTGCGGTGCCTCGGCTAGCTGCTGTTCGGCGATCGCGCGCGCGGTGGCGGTCGTGTGAGCTCCCCGGGGGACGCCCCGCTCGTACCCCACCAGTCCCATCCCGTCCTCTGCCACGTAGAATAGCGTGACGCTTGCGGGCGCGGCCGCTGCCCCACGGCCGGTTGCCGCGCCGGTATCCGGCGCGTTGCGCGCCCCTTCCCACGATCGAAGTAGGAAGAATGCGACGAGCCCAATCACCACTGTTACTGCGGCGACGGTGGCGCCCACCAGCAGATACGGACGCCGGATTGCGGCGGACCGGGATGCCGGTGTGCCCGGGAGTGTTGCCATTCGATCAGCGCACAGGCGGTAGCTGACTGGCGTCGATGGCGCGACGGTCGCCGCCGCCCACCGCGTCGGGACCGCTTGCCAGCGCGCGGCGCGAGCGCTCGAGGAAGTCGCGAAAGCGGAGCACGCTCGCCACGAGCGCGTCCACGACGTCGTTCTGAAACGTCACCCCCGCGAGCTGCTGCTCCTGATCCGGGTTCGAGATGAAGCCCATCTCGATGAGCACCGCAGGCATGTTGGCCCCCACCAGTACACGGAACGGCGCCTGCTGGATCGCGCGGGGACTCATCGGGACGCGCTGCCGGAGCTCGTCTTCCACAAGCTCGGCGAGGCGAGCCGACTGCTCGAGGTATCGGGCTTGGGCCATCTCCCAGAGGATCATGTCGATTTCTCGCGTGCCGCCACCGACGACCGGGAGCAGCTGGCCCTCGCGCTCGGCCAGCTCGCGCGCCTCGGGGCCGTACTCGTCGATGCTCAGGTAGAAGACCTCGGCACCGGCCGGGAGCGCGCTGACCGACGAGTTGGCGTGCAAGCTGACGAAGAGGTCGGCTTTGTTGTTGTTGGCAATGGCCGCCCGTTCATCGAGTTCGACGAGGCCGTCGCGGCTCCGGGTGAGGATGACCCGGGCGCCGAGCCGGCCTTCGAGCGCAGACCGCAGGCGCATGGCGACGCTGAGCGTGACGTCCTTTTCGCGCGTGCCGGCCGGACCGATGGCGCCCTCGTCGGACCCGCCATGACCGGCGTCGATGACGATGGTTCGAATCGCCGGGGCCTCAGCGAAGTCCGGCAAGCGGGCCGCATCCGGCAGGGGCAGCGGCCGGGACAGGGCGCGTCGTGGTTCTGATGCGGGCGGGACTGCCGGCACCGCGTCCGTCGTGGCCGGCGCGGCGGCGCGCACGTCTATCACGAGCTGCGCCGCGCCGTCCGGAGCCGGCAGGCTCGACACGCTATACGAGTCGTAGGTCGGGCCGAGCTCGAGCGACAGGCCCGGCAGGTCGGCGTCAATCCGAATGTCGCGGACGACATCCCCACGCGCCCGGGCGAGGCGCACGACGTCGACCGCATCGGCGTCGAAGCGGATCCGTAGGCGGCCCGGTTGCTCCAACACGGTGTGGTCCGTACCCGGGGTGATCTCGAGGCTCAGGCGCCCCGCGCGGGTTCGAGGCCGGTAGCGTGCCGAGACACGCGGCACGTAGACGTCGCCAATCAGCACGAGTCCGGAGCGAGCCCGGACCTCCAGCCGCTCGGACACGATCGGGGCCAGGGCCCGATCGATGAAGTCGACCGGCACCAGCCAGCGGCCATCGACCCGCCGTGGCGGTGAGGCGAGGGAGACCAGGCGTCCGGCCACCGAGACGAGCTGCTGGTTTGCCGTCACGATGACGCTTTGGTCACCGGAGCCGATCGTCAGGGTGCCGCCGCTGTCCTCACGAACGTCCAGCCGGAACAGCGCGGCAAGCGCATCGAGCGGGACGAGCTGGCGTCCGCGTACGTCGAGGGTGTCTAGAGACCGGCGGCCGTCGGGGGAGATGATGGTCAGCGGCGCCGACGGCGACTGGCCCGACAGCGGAGTGTGGCACGCGACGACTGCCGACAGCACGAGAATCGTGTGAGCGCGCATCATGCCGGTCGTCTGGCGATCGACCGCACGCCACGCGAGTGGACGATCACCCGCGAACGATCATAGCACCGGGCGGCCACACGTCTGTCGTCGTCAACCCCGTGCCCGTTTGCGACGTGACGCCGGACGTGCGGGCATCCGCTCCACGCTGGCGGATTGTTTCCTGGCATCGCTCACTGAGTCGAGGCTCTTCCGGAGCGCGTCCATCAGGTTGACGACCTTCGGTGGAGCCTCTTCGGCCGGCGTCACCACCTCGCGTCCGGCGACCTTGGCGTCGATCACGGCCCGCAGCTCCTCCTGGTACTGGTCACGAAACTCCGTCAGATCGAGATCGCCCTCGAAGGTGGAGATCACCTGACGCGCCAGTTGGACCTCGTCCGGACTGACGGTCTCCGGCAGCTGGTCAAATTCGTCGATCGCGTCCATCCGACGCATGTCGCGCGCGTGACGGAGCGTGTACATGACGAGGCCGCGCTCCCGAGGCTGGACCGCGACGAGGTACTCCCGGCCGTGCAGCGCCAGCTTGCCAATGCCGGCCTTGCCGACCATCGCCTCGCGCATGACGGCAAACGCGTCAGCCGCTACCTTGCCATCCGGGGCCAGGTAGTAGGGCCGCTCGAGATGCGCCGGATCGATGTCGGAGGCGTCGGTGAAGCGGACCAGGTTGATGACCCGAGTCGACTCGGGCCGCACCTTGGCGATATCGTCGTCCTGCAGGACGACGTATCGTCCCTTCTCGAACTCGTAGCCCTTGACCAGGTCGCTCTTGACCACCTCGGTTTCACACGAGGGACACCATTTCTTCTGCTGGATGCGGCCCTGGCATTCGGCATGGAGCTGGTTGAAGCTCACCGTGCTCGCCGAATCGGTTGCAGGAAACACCCGGACTGGGATGTTGACGAGGCTGACCTTGAGATGTCCCTTCCAGGTGGGGCGTGCGGCCACGGCGAGCTCCCTAGGATTAGACCACGGCGACGTGACGACAACCTACCAGAGTCACCCGGGACGGACAACTCCCGCGGGCGCGCCCACCGAGCGAGGAGTCGCCCATCGGCCGGCTAACCCCAGCACTCACTTGAGTTGCCACATCTGGCTTGTGCTGAACGACGAGGGCGGCGTTGCTCCTCGGTCATGTGGGCCCGCCACACTCCGTCGTCGCGCCTTGCCCTCGTCGCCCAGCAGCCCGGCGCCATACATGGCAACGCAAGTGAGTTCTGGGGTTAAGCGGGCGGGCGCGGGCGGGCGATCATGACGCCGTCGCCGCGTCCCCCCGTCCCCGATGCGGCGTACGCCCGCCTCATGCAGCCGCTGTGGGACTACCTGACGCTTGTCCAGGAACCGGCCCCCGCGGACGTCATCTTCGTGTTCGGCAGCCAGGATCTGACGGTGCCCGCGCGTGCCGCGACACTCCATCGGGCTGGACATGCACCGCGGGTCCTCGTGACCGGACACTACGGCCGGATGACGCGCGACGTGTTCCACCAGCCGGAGGCGCTCGTCTTTCGCGACCAGATGGTCGACGCCGGTGTACCCGCGGCAGCCATCGTCACGGAGTCGACCGCACGTAACACGCTCGAGAATGTGCGGTTCGGGCTCGCGGCGCTCCATCGGCGCGGCGACGCCGTGAAGAGCGCGCTGCTGGTCGCGAAGGGTTTCGTGATGCGCCGCTGTGTCGCGACGTTCGCCGCCCAGGCGCCGGCGGTGCGTGTCCTCGCGTGCCCGCCGAGTGCGCGCCTGCACGAGGGCATCGACCGGAGCCCGCTCGCGTTCGCGGCGCGGCTCGTCGCCGAGCTCGATCGGCTCGAGCGGTACGGCGCCCGGGGTGACATCATGCGGCAGACCCTCCCGCCAGCGATCCGTGCGACCGCCGAACAGCTTCGCCGGCTGATCGCCTAGCAGCCCGTGGTGAAAGTCCCGCGTTGCACCGAGAGCGTCGAGGCGCCCGTCTCGCAAGGCGCGAGAAGGGAGAATACCGGGAGTCTTTGACCGACGAGCACCGCCGCGAGACGGGATGCATCGGCGGTCGAATGCCGCGGGACTTCCACCACGGGCTGCTAGACTCAGACGGCTGAGCGGTGAGGCTCACGGCGTCGATTCAGGCACCGACTCCATCCCGGGTGGGGTGAACCGTCCATCGGCGGCCGTCCATCCACCGTCGACGACGAGCAGCGAGCCGGTCACGTAACTCGACGCGTCGGCGGCGAGGAAGATAGCCGGGCCGATCATCTCGTCTGCACGCGCCCAGCGGCGCAGCACGCTCTTCTCCGCGTACGCGTCGTACCAGTCCGCCTTCGCCTTGATCGGCTCGGTAAGCGGCGTCTCCACGACGCCGGGGGCGATGGCGTTCACGCGCACGCCAGACGACCCGAGCTCGGCGGCCGCCGCGCGGACCAGTTGCACGATGCCGGCCTTCGTGGCCGCGTAGACCGACTGACCGGGTTCCACTACCTGTGCCCGGATGGACGAAAAGAGCACGATGCTGCCACGACGGCGTGCGCTCATCAAGCGGCCCGCGGCCCGGATGACGTTAAAGCTCCCCTTGAGGTTGAGGTCGACCACCCGGTCGAACTCGTCGTCCTCATACGCGACGATCAGCTTGCGCACGTTGATGCTCGGCGTGCAGATCACGATGTCAAGACCGTCCCGCCGTGTGGCGATCTCGGTCAACGTCGCACCGACGGCGGCGCCGTCCCGAATGTCGAGCGTGTCCGCCTCTGCCTGGGACCCCGTCTCGACGAGGTGCGCCGCGGTCGCTCGGGCGCCGTCGCCATCGATGTCGAGGCAATGGACCGCGGCCCCCTGACGTGCCAGCCCGCGCGCGACCGCTTCGCCGATGCCGGAGGCGGCGCCGATCACGGCGGCGACGCGTCCGCCGAGGCCGAAGAGTCGTGGGTCGTCAGTCGTTGCTCTGATCATGGCAGGCTCCTTCCGCGCCCCGCCGCGCGTACGCCGGCGACCGCGCCGCAGCCGATCCCCGCGGCGGCCAGCCCGATCATCGTGGGAGTGAATCCGGCGATCGCCGTGTCACCCGTCGTGAGCTGCAGGGCGACGACCACGGATACCCCGGCGGCAATCGAGCCGATCGTTTCCGGGAGGCCGACCCGGCGCAGATACAGTCCGGCCAGTACCGGGATGAAGAGACTCACGGTGAGGAGGCTGTAGAACAGCGTCAGGGCACCGATGATGGTCTTGAAGACAAGCGCCACCGCCACCCCGAAGATCCCCCCGGCGATCGCGGCGCCACGCGCAACGCGGAGCACCTGGGCATCCGACGCGCCCGGGTTGAGCGTGCGCCGATAGAGGTCCTGCGACAGCGATGTGGACAGCATGAAGAGGATGGCGTCGGCCGAGCTCACCTCTGCCGAAAACAACGCCGCCAGGCCGACGCCACCCAGGACTGGCGGCAGGGTGTCGCGCAGCAGCACCGGGAGCGCCTGATCCTGAGCGGGCAGGTCCGGGAAGGCCGTCCTGGCCATCATGCCCAATAGCACCGGCGCCATGGCGAAGAGGAGCAACGCGGCGGCGTTCAGGCCGACCCCGATCCGCACGGTGCGGTCGTCGCGGGCGCCGTAGATCTTCTGTAGCAGGCCCGGTGAGACGACGAACGCGGGTCCCAGCATCACCACGTAGATCCACCCTGAGCTGCCGCCCCGCCAGAAGTCCCAGTAGTCGGGAATGGTCCTTGTCGTGTCGACGACATGGCTCCAGCCGCCGACCGCGGTCAGTGCAAAGGGCAACGCGATCACGAATCCGCCCAACAGGACGACGAGCTGCACGACGTTGACCCAGGCCGCCGTCAACAGGCCGCCAGCGGAGAAGTAGACGGTGACGACGATGCCGCCAATGACGCAGCCGGCCCACAGATCGAGCCCGGCGACGGCGCCCAGCACCCGCGACATGCCGACGAACTGCCCGGCGAGGATCGCGAGCGTCGCAACCCAGAACAGCACGGCGATGGTCACGCGCACCGGCTGACCGTAGCGGTGCTCGAGGAAGTCGCCCACGGTGAGGAAGTCGTACTGCGCCGCAAGGCGCCGCATCGCGGGTCCGACCCAGACAGCCAGCACGACGGACCCGATGCCGAGGGAGCCGACCCACCACCACACGCTCAGTCCGTCTCGATATGCCAGCCCCGTGGCGCCGACCGTCGATCCGCTCCCGATGTTGGCCGCGAGGAGCGTCGAGAAGAGCAGCCCCGGGCCGAGCCGGCGGCCGGCGACGAAGAAGTCGGTCGAACTCCGCACGCGCCGCCCGATCCACAGGCCGATGCCCATGAGCACCGCGGCGTAGACCAGGAGGATGACGAGGTGCAGGTTCATCTGGAGGTATGATGGCGGGCCCGCCGCGATGATACCCGAGCGCGCGGCTGTTCGACGCGGGGGCGCACGACCCGCGCGGGCGCCAACTGCACGAAAGAGGCCCCGGCCGATGATGGCGCGCGATCTCGATACGGTCCTCGCACGCGTCGACGCGATCGCCGGCGAGTTGGTCGCGTTCACCGCCGAGCTCATCGCGATCCCCAGCGTGAATCCGCCTGGCGCGGCCTACAAGGACTGTGCGCGTCTGGTGGGGGAGACGCTCCAGCGCTTCGGCTTCGAGACGGACTACCACGCGGCCGACGGGCGGCCCGAGCACGTGCCGCAGCATCCGCGCGTCAATGTGCTCGGCGTGCGTCGAGGTGCACGCGCACGACCGTGCGTGCACCTGAATGGCCACGTCGACGTCGTCCCGGCGGGGCCGGGCTGGACGGTCGACCCGTTCGGCGGGATCGTGCGCGACGGGCGGCTCTACGGGCGAGGCAGCTCGGATATGAAGGGCGGTCTGGCCGCGGCGATCTTTGCGGCCGAGGCGATCCGCCGTGCCGGCGTGCGTCTCGCGGGCACCATCGAGATCAGCGGCACGGTCGACGAGGAAAGCGGTGGGTTCGCCGGCGTCGCGTGGCTCGCGACCGAGGGCCTGCTCTCGTCGGATCGTGCCGACTACGTGATCATTCCTGAACCGTTTGGCGTCGACCGCATCTGCATCGGCCACCGCGGGGTCTATTGGTTCGAGGTTACGACCCACGGCCGCGCCGCGCATGGCAGCATGCCGTTTCTCGGCGTCAACGCCGTCGACCGGATGACGACCATCTTGGCGCGGATGCGAGACGAGCTGGCTCCGGTGTTCGCGCGGCGCCGGACCGCGATGCCGGTCGTGCCACCCGACGCACGCGCGGCAACGCTCAACGTCAACAGCATCCGGGGCGGTCAGGTCGGAGACTCCGCCGAGACGCCGTGCGTCCCCGATCGCTGCTCGGCGGTAGTCGACCGACGGTTCCTACGCGAAGAGCCGTTCGACGATGTCAAGGCGGAGGTCGCCGACGTCGTCGCGCGGGCGGCGCATGACGCATCCGGCTTGCCGTGCCACATCCATGACGTCATGGTCGTCGAGCCCGTTGCGACGGCTCCCGACTCACCGCTCGTGACCGCGCTGGCCGACGCCGTGCGCGAGCATTTGGGCCGCGACGCCGAGCTTGTGGCCAGTCCCGGGACCTACGACCACAAGCACGTGCGCCGTATCGCCGGCATCGAGCACTGTGTGGCGTACGGACCAGGTCGACTGGAGCTGGCGCATCAGGTCGATGAATGGGTCGGCATCGATGACCTGGTGACGGCAACCAAAGTGCTCGCAGGCACGATCCTACGCCTGGTCGGCTAATAGACGGGGCTGCGCCCCGAACCCCCGCGGGGCGCTACGTGGGGGCCCGTGAGCCCCACTCCGCGACCCGCGAGGCGCGCCGTGCGCGCCTTGGCCGTCCGACCGGCCTACCTGAATACTGCGCCGAGGAATCGCTCCACGGCGAACGTGCTGACCTGCCCGCACGGACCACGGAACACGTAGTCGCAGCCGTGCGTCGCCCAGGGGAGGCGAACGAGTAGGTGTGGCACGCCTTCCTCGAGCAAGCGCGCGCTGACGAACTCGGCATGAAATGGGGACACGTGCTCGTCGCGCAGTCCCTGGATGAAGAGCGTGGGCGGTGTCGACGCCGACACGAACCCTCCGGGTTCCGCGGCGTCGTACTGGTCGCCGTGCGTAAGTGGCGGCCCTCCAAGATAGACATCGAGCACGCCGCTCGAGTCGACGACACCGGGTTTCGCAGGATTCGCGTATCCCCAGCGGAGGGCGGCGGGTCCGTAGAACGAGACGACGCCCTTCACGGCGGGGTTGTCGGCCGTGTAGGCCGCCAGCAGGGCGATCTGGCCACCGGCGGAGCGTCCAACAAACGCGAGGCGCTGCGGATCGACTCCGTGCGTCTCTTCGAGGGTCGTCAGATACCGAACGGCGGCCGCAACATCCTCCTGCGCCGCCGGGAAGGGCGCGCCTGGTGCGAGCCGATAGCTGATGGCCGCGACGACGTAGCCTCGGGCCGCGAGGTAGTCGTTGAGTGGGGCGAGGTCGCGCTTGTCGCCCGCCATCCATGCCCCGCCATGAATCATCACCACGATCGGCAGGGCTCCCTCCGCGAACTCCGGGCGATAGAGATCGAGCGTGAGCTCCGTGCCGTCGACCACCGCGTAGACATGCTCGTCGACGACCACGTCACCCGACGAGACCCCGCCAATCAGACTCGGAAGCGAGATCGGCGCTGGCCGCGGCTTATCGTCGAACGCTGACGGCGGGGCGACGGCACCGAAGCGGTCGATCATCAACTCGGGCAGCGATCGCCCAATCAGCATCGCCTGGGCGATCGGGCTGACGAGCAGGACGATGCCAGCCAGTGTGAGGCTCGCGGCCAGCGCGCGGCCGGCCGAGCGGCGCCACCCATAGAGCAACGGGAGCGCCAGGCACGCGAGCCAGTAGCCGCCCTCGCTCAGGAGTACGCTGGCCTGCCAGATGGCGGCCGTCGGTTGCGGCAGCACCGCCACCAGGCCCGCAGTCGCCACTGCGATGCCCGCGACGAGCCGGAACGCCAGACCCGCCCAGCCCCTCTTTGTTTGCTCCATAACGCCGGCCCTATCATGACGCAACGCGTCGTCGACACCGCCTCGCCGCGCAGCCAGGCTGTTCGTGCTGTGTGGTCGATGGCGCCCGTGTATGTCCGCCCTGTGTCCGACGTGTGTTCAAGAATTGGCCAGTGTGCCAGGGATCGCCGGGCCAAGGGGTCCGTTCTGTGGTGCACATGACGAACATTAGACGACTGTTGGAGACAGCGAAGACGTCTAGAGTCAGGGCCCGGTTCTTGCTTTACTGCACGACGTGACCAGTTCTTCGAAGACCATACTCGTCGTGGATGACGAGACGCCCCTGCGGCAAATGATCGGGCGTTTTCTGTCGGACAGCGGGTGGGTCGTCCTGGACGCCGCCAATGCGGACGAGGCGTTGCGGCTCGTCGAGCGATACAGCGATCAGGAAGCGATCGACCTCCTCGTGACCGACGTCGTCATGCCGGGCCGGACGGACGGCTTCGTGCTGGCTGCCGAGGTGGCGCGCATGCGTCCCAGCATCAGGGTACTGTATATGTCCGGGCATTTCGAAGACCGACAGGCGGTGCGTCAGGGCCTCCGCGAGGCAGGACGTTATTTCATTCGGAAGCCGTTCTCGCGCGACGACTTCCTGCGCACCATCACCAGCGCGCTCGAGACTCCAGTGCAGGCAGCGTCAGATGCGTTCGCAGTCATTCTCGGGCACTCTGGGATTCAGGCCAGGGCCATCACCGACATGCGCCCGCCCGACGCTCCCGAGCGGAGCCTCCGGTATCGCGTGCGTCTCCCGATCCGCTATCGGTTCATCGGTGCCTCCGTGTGGGAAGGCGGCGTCACGCGAGACATCAGCCGGTCGGGGCTGTTCTTCGACGCCTCGTCGCCCATCGAAGTCGCGTCCTCCCAGGACGCCAGACCAGCCGTCGAGGTCAGGCTCGAGCTGCCCGAGAGCAAGCATGGCAGCGTCGAGGTGACCGGCCGCGGTCACGTCGCGCGGACAGCGTTGTGCGATGCGTTTGCGATGCCGACGGCAATGGCCGTGTCGGTCGCCACCTACCACACCGACGTCCGAGCGCACTGACCGCCCTCGGCGGACTTTCGCCACGGGCTCCGAAGCTTCCAGTAGGCTCGTCGTCACAGGAGGTCACATGGAGTGGGCCACGAACCCCGAGATCTGGATTGCGCTTGCCACGCTGACGGCGCTCGAAATCGTGCTGGGGATCGACAACGTCATCTTCATCTCGATCCTGTCGACCAAGCTGCCGCCGGAACAGCAGGCGTCTGCGCGCCGTCTCGGCCTCGCGGTGGCGATGATCGCCCGCATCGGGCTGCTGTTGTCGCTGGCGTCGATCATCCGGTTGACGGCGCCGCTCTTCACGGTATTCGCGCACGAGGTCTCTGGCCGCGACCTCACGCTCATCCTCGGCGGCTTGTTTCTGTTGGCGAAGGCGACGTACGAGATTCACGACAAGCTCGAAGGGGAGGATGGCCATGCGTCTGACAGGGTGCGGGCGTCGTTCGCATCGGTCATCGTCCAAATCATGATCCTCGACGTCGTCTTCTCGCTCGACTCGGTGATCACCGCGGTTGGCATGGTGGACCAGCTCGGCGTGATGATCGCCGCGATCGTCATCGCTGTCGGGGTCATGCTGATCTCGGCCGAGGTCATCAGTCGGTTCGTGAACGACCGCCCGGCGGTCAAGGTCCTGGCCCTGAGCTTTCTCCTGCTGGTTGGGTTTGCGCTCGTGGCGGAGGGCTTTCATCAGGCGATCCCGAAGGGGTATCTCTATTTCGCCATGGGGTTTGCCGTGTTCGTCGAGTCGCTGAATCAGCGTGCCGGCGCGCGCCGTCGCCCCGTGGCGTTGCGCGCCGCGTATGTCGAGGAGCGGGGCCGGTGAACTACGTTGACACCTTCATCACGGTCGCATCGGATTGCCCAGTGACGGAGGCCGTCGTCCCGGCGCCGCGTGGCGGGAAGGCGACGGTGGCCGGCATCCAGTTCGACCTCGTCTCCCAACGCCCCTATCACTACACGCAGGAAGACGTGCTCTGGCTCACGCACGTCCGTCACAAAGGCCTTGCCGCGTCCAAGGCGAACGCTCGTGCCAGAGCGTCGTTTCTCTCCATGCCGCTGCCATGCCTGCGTTCGTCACCGCTGCCGAAACGATTCGGCTGGGGGCTGCACTTCGATCGTGAGGCCCGGGTGGCCCTGGTTGCCGTCGAGTCGGACGAGTACGCGTCGCTGTCCGGTGGACGACGTGGCGGACCCCGCCTGCTCGCGGCGCTGCGGACGCGGCGTGCTTAGCAGCCTGTGTTTGGGCGGGTGTCGTCAGCGCTCGTTCCTGCAGGCGAAGCTCGACGCCTCGTCCGGGTCGCCGACACCGTCCCAGCTCGCCGTCTGCGGGTATGCGCACAACGGTCGCGTACGCACTACCTCGCCGTCCTCGATGCGCGAGCCGAGAATCGTGTCCGGCGCGATACCATCCTCGACCCACGCCTCGAGCGCCGGAAGCGCATCCAGGCTGTTGTAGCCCGGCCCGCCGGAACAGTGACCCATCCCCGGGACCATGAAGAGACGGAAGAAGTCTCTCGTTTCCGTCAGCCCGACGTCGCGGCCACGGTCGCCGCCGATGACGGACAGCGCATCCTCGTAGTAGTCGATCGAGCCGAGCGGCGAGATGTCGGGGTCGCTCCAACCGTGATACACGATCAGCTTCGCGCCACCGTCACGCAGGTCGCGCAGATCGGGGTCGGCCGCGTCGAGTGACGGTCCCACCTTCTCCAGCGCGTACGCGAGGTCGGTGTCGTAGTCGAACGTGCGGAAGTTCCAGTCCGGTTCCTCGAACACCATGTATTTGAAGAACCCGTCGGCCGCCAGCCAGTGGAGGCTGCTGAACGGATCGGCGCCCGTGACCCAGGAGCCCCACCCGCCTCCCGGGCCGTTCTCGCCACCCGGCACGAGACCCGGATAGATCACGTCGCCGGCTGAGTCGCGCGAGCCGGCCCAGATGGTCCGCACGGCCTCGACCTGTTTCGGCGTGAAGCAGGAGCTCGCAGGCTGGCCGTCGCGGCACGTGAGGATGGCCGGGTCGACATCGCAGTTTCGCGGATCGTCGATGACGCCATCTTCGAGCCCGTCGAGCGCGTCGCACGCGTTGTTGACGGCGTCGGCGAGCAGCGGCAGCTTCGCGCGAGGGATGTAGCTCTCGGGATCCCGAAGCGTGGCGAGCGCGTACCACAGATGCGCGCCGGCGTAGAAGCGCGTCCAGTCGTGGGCGGGATCGCCCGCGATGATGCCGTCGAAGTCGTCCGGATAGCGTTGGGCCGACATAAGGCCCTGCTGGCCGCCCTTCGAGCATCCCGCGTAGTAGGCGTAGTCCGGTGCCCGTTCGTAGTACCCGCGCGTGATGGCCTTGCCGGCCTCAGCGGTGACATGGAGCGCGCGATGTCCGAAGTCGGCCACCAGGTCAGGGCGTCCGATGGCCCACGACGCGTCGAAGCCGCCGGTGCCCGGCCGCACGTGCCCGGTGTCGGTGCTGGCCGCCGCGTAGCCGCGACGGAGCGCGCTCGCCATGCTGCCATAGCTAATGACTCCCGCCATCCCGCCGTTGCCCGACACATGGAACTTCCCGTTCCAGCCGTCCATCGGCAGCCACACCTCGAACCTGACGGCGGGCTCGATGACGCCCTCGACCCGACAGAAGGCGGGCACGTCGAGAGGCGTGGTCGCGCCCGGCGGCGTGTAGGTGCCGCTCGTGACCGTCGCGGCACTCGTGAACGTGGTGTCGGGGAGCACGAGCCGCGCCAGGCTCCCGCACGTCGCGGCCTCAGCCGGCGCGACGGTGACGACGGCCGTCACGGCGAAGACGGCGCCACAGGTCTTGGCCTTCGTGGATTGGAGCAACCGCGTCATCACATCCTCCATCGCCCGCTAGCCCGTCTTCGCGACCGGCACCATGTCGGACATCGGGCCATCCTATACCCGCTGGTCACGCGCCGCGCGAGCGTGCGGGCGGTGGGTGTCAAGTCACCACTGGTATCATCCTCATGCCTCCGTGGCTCGACGCCGGCCCGGCGATATCACGATGCATGCGTCTGGGAGATCTCGTTGCGGTATTTGAGGGCCATCACCACCATCTCTTTCGCGCTTTCTCTCTGTGCGTCGCTCGCGGCGGCACAGACCGAGACCCCGGCGGCTCAGCGTCCATCAGGCCAGCCGCCGGACGAGCAAGCGGCGGCCCCGGCGTCCGACGCCCAGGCAGCGTCGCCGTCCGCCGCGGACCTCGGCATCGGTGCCGCGTTGTCGGTCAAACAGACAGCCGCCGTGGCGGTTGAGAGCGTTCCGGTGATGGATGGCCAGGTGATCGGCGATCCAGCCTGGATGGTGGCCTCCCCGGCGTCGGGGTTTCGACAGACCGCCCCCGACGAGGGCCAGCCGGCGTCGGAGCGGACAGAGGTGCGGATCGTGTACTCCGGCGACACCGTGTATATCGGTGTGGTGTGCTACGACCGCGACCCGTCGGCGATCATCATGTCCGACAGCCGGCGCGATTCGTCGCTCCGCGACAGCGACAGCTTCCAGCTCATCCTCGACACGTTCGCCGACCGGCAGAACGGGTTCGTGTTCGGGACGACGCCCGCCGGGCAGGAGTACGACGGCCAGGTCATCAACGAGGGTGGCGCCCGCAGCTTCGGTGGTAGCAGCGGCGGCGGCGGGTTTTCCCGTGGCAGCGGCGGCGGCTTCAACCTCAACTGGGATGGGGCATGGCAGGTGCGGACGGCGATCACGGACGTCGGCTGGAGTGCGGAGTTCGCCATTCCGTTTCGCACCATCCGGTACCCGGCGCGAGCACTCCAGGCGTGGGGGGTGAACTTCCAGCGCAACATCCGGCGGCGAAACGAGACGTCGTACTGGGCCCCCTTGCCGCGGCAATACAACCTCTATCGCGTCTCGATGGCGGGGCAGGTCACCGGGCTGTCGGCGCCGGTTGGTCTCACGCGTAACCTACAGGTGACGCCCTACATGGTTGGCGAGGTGGTCGCCCGCGACGCGGCGCCGGACCGGGATCCGCTTGCCGTCGGTGATTTCGGCGCCGACATCAAGTACAGCGTCACGTCGGGCCTCACGCTCGATGGGACGTACAACACCGACTTCGCGCAAGTCGAGGTTGACGATGAACGGATTAACCTCGACCGGTTCAACCTGTTCTTTCCTGAGAAGCGGCCCTTCTTCCTCGAGAACGCGGGGGCGTTTGCGGTGAGCAACGGGGGGCCGGCCAGCGGGATGAACCTGGGGCAGACGGATCTCTTTTTCAGCCGGCGCATCGGGATCGGTGGCGACGGAACACAGATCCCGATTCTCGCGGGCGCGCGGCTCTCGGGGAAAGTCTCAGATGCGTTGACGGTCGGCTTCCTCAATATGCAGACCGAGGACGTCGGCAGCGTCGCGCCGGCGAACAACTTCACGGTCGCGCGCGTGCGTCGCGACTTGCCCAATCGATCCAGCGTCGGGGGGTTGTTCGTGAACCGTCAGTCGACCGGCCGTTTGGCGCACGCGGACGACTACAACCGCACGTATGCCGTCGATGGCCGGTGGGGCATCGGGCAGAACGGCATCGTGCAGGGGTTCGTGGGCCGCACCCAGACACCGGGTCGCACCGGGCGCGACCACGCGTTGAGCGTCTCGGGGACCTATGACTCGGAGGCCTGGCGGGTCATCAGCGGATACCAGGAGAACGGCGAGGACTTCAATCCGGAGGTCGGCTTTCTCCGGCGGACCGGGTTTCGGAAGCTCGACTTCGGTCTCAATAACACCTCCAGGCCTGAGGGGTTCCTCAAGTTCCAGGAGCTGACGCCGCACATGAGCTTCACGCGTTTCTGGAACTTCAATGGCACGATGGAGACATCGTTTCTCCACATGCATTTTCAGGGCGAGTTCGAGGACAGCTCTTCGGCCGGGGTCTTTTACGACGTGCGAAGCGAACAGGTGTTCAACGAGTTCACGATCTCGGATATTCCGATCCCGGCGGGCCGATACGACTTCGACGAGGTGAATTACTCATTCAACTACAACCGGTCTGCCCCGGTGAGCTTCGGGGTGCGGACGTCCGTGGGCGGGTTCTTCGGCGGCGATATCATCACGATCCGACCATCGATTCGCGCCCGGTACGGCGAGATCTTCAACATGTCGCTGAGCTTCAGCCGGAACGACATCGATCTGCCGATGGGGAGCACCATCACCAACCTGACGAGCGTGCGGCTTGCTTACAACTTCTCGCCGCGGCTTTTCGCCCAGACGCTACTCCAGCACAACGATAGCGCCGACCTCTGGTCGGTGAACTTCCGCCTCGGCTGGCTGCAGGATGCCAACACCGGCTTGTTCCTCGTCTACAACGAAACGGAAGGCCTCGGCGAGTTCATCCCGACCGGCGCCGGCCGCAGCCTCATCGCCAAGTTCAGCTACCTCTTCGACGTCCTCGACTGATTCAGATGGGGCTGCGCGTAGTGGCTTGCTAACCCCAGAACTCACTTGGGTGGTGGCCGAAGTGAGCTCTGGGGTTAAGGCAGTGCGAAGACCCAGACGACGCCCCCCTGAGGGATATGCGTCCGCTCTCCGCGAAATCGGTCGAGCCCAGTCTGCATCCGCTGGGCGTCGACGCCCCATCCCGATTGCACGGCGATGTATTGTCGGCCGTCGACGGCGTAGGACGACGGCACGCCGATCACGCCGGAGTTGGTGCGGATCTCCCAGAGCTGATCACCAGTAGATGCGTCGAAGGCCCGGAAGAAGCGGTCGTTCGTGCCGCCCGCCAAGACCAGGCCGCCCCCGGTCGTCAACACCGGCCCCCAGTTCTGCGACGCGAATTCTCGGCTCCATACCTGCTCACCCGTATCGAGGTTCCACGCCTGCAGCTCGCCGATGTGGTCGGCGCCGTCCCGCACGCTCAGTTCGGACCGCGCGCCCGTGAACGTGCGGCCGGGGGTGTACTCGACCTCGCGGCCTTCCATCGAGGTGCACAGGTTCTCGTTGGCAGGAATATAGAGAAGCCGGGTGTTCGGGTTGAAAGCCGCGGGCGGCCAGTTCTTGCCGCCCGACAGTGACGGGCAGAAGACGGCGGGTCGTCCGGTGCCGGGGGTGTGCTCCAGGTCGTAGGACGGCCGTCCCGTCTGGCGGTCGATGGCCGTAAACGCGTTCTGGTAGACGTACCGATGCGCGTCGACGAACCCGATGCCGTCGGCCTGTCGCTCGAGCAACCACAAGTAGCCGTTCCGGCCCGGGTGCACGAGCGCGGGTATCGTCCGTCCATCGCGCTCGATGTCGATCAGCAGCGGGGCATCGATCTCGTCCCAGTCCCATGAGCCATTGTGGTGGTACTGGTGATAGCCCTTGATCTCGCCCGTTCCCGCGTCGAGCGCCAGGACCGAGTTGGTATACAGGTTGTCTCCCGGGCGCTGGTCGCCGATCCACGGACCGGGGTTGCCGGTACCCCAGTACGTCTGGTTCAGGTCGGGGTCGTACGTCGCGGTGACCCAGACCGACGCGCCGCCCGTGCGCCACGACTCGCCCGGCCACGTGTCGTTGCCCGGTTCGTCGGGCGCCGGCACGGTATGTGTCTTCCAGACTTCGCGGCCGGTGTCGGCGTCGAGCGCCGCGACGAACGCGCGAATGCCGAGCTCTCCGCCCGATGTCCCGACCATCACCTTGCCGTCGGCCACGAGCGGCGCCATGGTGATGTAGTAGCCGGTGGCATGGTCCTCCAGCGCCTGATCCCACACGACGTCGCCGGTCTCGGCGTCGAGTGCGACGACGTGCGTATCGACCGTGCCGATGAAGACCCGGTCGCCATAGAGGGCCACCCCACGATTCGTCGGGTGCAGTTGCTGCAGGTCATCCGGCAGCTCGCGCACGTACCGCCACAACAGGTCGCCGGTTGCTGCATCGAGCGCGAAGACCTGATTCTGGGGCGTGGAGACGAACATCCGACCGTCGTTGACGATCGGTGGCGCCTCGTGGCCTTCGCGTACCCCGGTGGAGAACGACCAGATCGGGCGGAGGTCGCCAACGTTCTGCGCGGTGATCTGATCGAGCGGGCTGTAGCCCCACCCGTCGTACGTGCGGCGATACATCAGCCAGTTATGCGGCTCGGGATCGAGCAGTCGGGCGTCGGTCACCGCGGTATACCCGCCGGGCTGTCGCGCGGCAATGAGCCCGGACGCGAGACCGAGGGCGACGAGTGTCAACGTGGTTGCCGGCGCAAGTCGTGAGCGTGTCACAGTTGCCTCCCAAGTCGTCTGCCGAGTGTGCCGGCGGTGCGTCACTGCTCGGCCGCCCCGACGCGGCCGAGGAAGGAGCCGGCGGCGACCAGCGCACCGTCCTCGATGCCGAGCGGCAGCGCCGCGAGGCGTCGCGGCGCTGGCCCGATGTCGACGCGCGCGGCGTCGGCCGGATCGAATTCCGAGTCGTGGCACGGGCAGAGGAGCATGCGAGGACCGGAGAGCCACTCGGTCACGTCGCAGCCCGTGTGGGAACAGACGCCGGAGTACGCCACGATGCCGTCGGCGGCGCGCGCCCGTGTCTCGTCAGTCAGATCCGCCGGATCGAGCCGGACCAGCATGACTTGATTGAGCCGCGATCCGTCTCGGACAACCGCGGTCGTCGGGTCCATCGGGTAGGCGAACAGCTGTGGCTCGCCCAGGACGATATCATCCGGCGCGATCACCTCGCCCACGCGCGCCCCGAGCGCGAAGACGAAGCGGTCGTGCTCTTGCGGCCGTGTCTGTGTCGGGTCGGGTTGTTGGGCGCCCGCGCGGAGTGGCAGTGCCAGGCTCGCGCCCAGGGCGGCTCGCAGCACCGTCCGCCGCGCGACCGGGCGCGGACGCCGAACCTGCGCGCGGCCAGCGTGCATCACATCCATCTCAGACCTGCGAGCGTGAGCTGCGATCGCATCGTGTGTTCTCGGGGGGAGCAAGCGCGAGTGAGTGGAATTATACCGATGCTGTGCAATATCCCGCGGCTCGAAGAGGTGGCGGAGATGATCGGGCGCCAGCACGAACGTGTTGACGCCGCCGCGCGCGCCGTGCCTGTCGGCGAACGCGACACCGTGACCATTGGTGCTCAGTTGCTGCACATCGCGATCGAGTTCGACCGCGAGCTCAGCGGCGGCAGCCGGCGTGAGGCTGCGATCAGCGCGCTCAAAGCGCCGAAACGTCAGACCGACCCGGCACTCGTCGACCTGCTCAGGGACTTTCAGCCGGCGGGGGTGCAGAAGGCCACGCGAACCGTCGCCACCGCCAAACTCGTCCCTGGCATGGTGCTCGACGAAGAGTTGCGGACCAAAGGCGGCCTGATGATCGTCGCGCGTGGACAGGAGATCACGCGGGCGCTGTTGACGCGGCTTGAGAACTTCGTCAGCACCGGTCAGCTCGTCGACGAAGTGCGCGCACGTGTGCCGATCGCGCTCGCCCGCAGCTGAACACCGCCGGCCGGGTGTCGTTAGTACGCCGCCACCGGCTCGGCCGGGACGAGCTGGTCGAGCCAGTAGGCCTCGTCGTCGCGGCGGCGGATGAGGAAGCGGCCGAGGTCGTCCAGGTCTTTCGCCTGGTGATAGCGGAGATACATCCGCTCCTCGTCGACTGCCAGGATCTCGACTTTGCCGGTCTCGTGCGACATGCAGTAGCGCGCGCGTCGCGCCAAACCTGATCCCTGGCGGAGCGCCTGCTGGAAGATCTCCCAGCCGCGCACGATCGGCACTTCGTACGGCTCGTTCCCGGCAGTCGGACGTCCCTGGAACAGGTAATAGGGCGGGCAGCCGATGTAGGACAAGGTCGCGTACATCTCGGCGAGGACATACGGGTCGTCGTTGATGCCCTTGATCAGCGGGCATTGGTTGACGCAGACGACGCCGTTTCTGATGCACGCATCGATGCCCTCGATGGCCACGTCGGTCAGCTCACGTGGATGATCGAAGTGGGCCATCAAGTAGATGCGGTGCTCGGGCGTGGAGTACTTCCGGAACGCGGCCTGCAGCGCCTCGTCGCCGAGCACACGCCACGGGTCGAATGCTGGCATCTTGGTACCGAGTCGGATCACGCGGACGTGCGGAATGGCTCTGAGGGCCTCGAAAATGTCGACGAGACGTCGCGTGCTCATCAGCAGGGGGTCGCCACCGGTCAACAGGACATTGGTGACCTCGGGATGGTCGGCGATGTAGCGGAGGCCTTCGCTGATGTCGTTCGTGACCTCGTCGTTCTCGTCCATGAACAGCCGCTTGCGGAAGCAGTAGCGGCAGTAGGCCCCGCACACCTCGTTGCACAGCAAGAGCACGGTGTCGGTGTATTTGTGCTGGACGCCGCGTGCAACGGTGACACTCGCCTCGTTGCTGGCGTCGAGCCGTCCCCACTCGATGAGCTCCTCGTCGCGCGGAATGATCAGCTGGCGGATCGGATCCTCGGGGTCGTTCCAATCGATGAGCCCGAGGTAGTAGTCATTCGCCCTGAACACATACTCAACCGCAACCGGTTTCAGCCGTTCCCGCTCCTCGGGCGTCAGCTGTTCGATCTGGTCGAGACGCCGGACGTAGCTCACCCGCATCCGGGTGGTGGGCCGCGTCGGGGCGTTGGTCGGTGTCTCGGGCATAGACGCTCGTGTCTGACGCTCGGTTTTCCTTCGACGGTTCCGACTGACAGCGGTCGGAGGCAGCAGCCCGGTCGCGAATTCCACCGCTCGACGAGCGGATGGGAACAGCGGGCTGAAAAGTATCGGGTACGGCTCGCCCGGATGCAAGCCCGATCTGTTGTCGAGCGCTCCGGACAGTCCGCTACGGGCTAAAGGCAGTATCTACAATAGGATACGTCGCTTCGACGCGGAAAGTTCCATTCACGCAGCGCAAGTCGTTGCATCGATGGCAGATAGGGCGGCAACTAGTACTGCGTCACAACGAGATCATCGAACCGGACCTCGACCTCGTTCCAGACGACGAACCCGACGCGAGGCCCGATCGCGATGTCGAACGGGATCTCGCCCTGCTCGACGCCGTTGACGGAGAACGTGAGCCGGTTCCCGCGGCGCGAGAGCTCGAGCGTGTTGGTCCCCTCGCCCGTGACGATGTCGGGTGACGCGATCGTTGGCGTGAGCTCCTCGGAGGTGTTGGACGAGTTGCGATCGATGCGGAGACGGCCGTCCATCCAGATCAGATACTCGAGGAAGTTCGCTCCGTTCTCGTGGCCCCAGAGAAGCCCAACCGGCCACTCGGGGTCGCCGCCCACCGTTTCGACGCTGCACGCGATGTCGAAATCGGCCGTCGGATCGAGGCCGACGTCTTGAACGACGTACTGCTGGCGCTGGATGATGGACTGCATCCGGAGCGCGCCGTCGCTGACGTCGGATTGGATCACCGGGCCGCTCTGTTCCGGCCAGCCCCGGGTATTGTCGTCGAACGTCTCGTTGAGGAGCACCGTCGGTGCTTGCGCGGCGGCAACGAGGACTCCGGCGAGTGCGAGCGGTGGAACGATGGATGCGTATCGCAATAGCCGACCTCCAGGGACCGAGCGAGCCCATTCTATCGCCGGGCCGCGCGATTGGGTGTTATTCGGATTGAGTGCTATAAGAGGGCGATGACGAACAAGGTTTCGCGGCGCGACCTGTTGAAACAGGCGGCGGTGGCCGGGGCCGCCGCGGCCGTGCCACTCGGATCTGCGGCGTGCGCCCCCTCCGCGTCGACCGAGCCGACGTGGGAGACCCTCACGCAGTCAGAAGGTGAGACGCTCGAGGCGATCGTCGCGCGTCTGATCCCATCCGATCACAGCGGCCCGGGCGCCACCGAAGCTCGGGCCACGCGTTACATCGACCGCGGTCTGGGCGGCGGGCTCGCGTCATCGCGCGAAGCGTACCGCGTCGGACTGGCCGCCGTTGACCGATATGCCGGGTCGTCAAAGGGCGGGCGGTTCTCGCGGTTGACGGCCGACGATCAGGACGAGGTCCTTCGCGACATGGAAGACGACCGCGCGACGGGGTTCACCCCGAGCGCCGCCCCGTTCTTTGGGTTGCTCCGGACGCACACCATTCAGGGTACCTTCTCCGACCCGGCGTACGGTGGCAACGACGGCTTCGTCGGCTGGGAGCTGGTCGGCTACCCGGGGGTCCGGACGGCCGTGACGCCGGATTTGCAGCGGATGGACGTGGCGCCGACAGCGCGGCAGGTCTCGGCGTACGACTTCCCCGCGTTCGCCGACTCGAAAGCTGGGAGGACGCATGGCGGTTGATCTCCCGAAGACCGACGTGGTCATCATCGGCCTCGGGGCGGTCGGCGGTGTCGCCGCGCTGCCGCTCGCCGAGGCCGGCCTCGAGGTGGTCGGGCTCGAGGCCGGCCGGTGGCATTCCCAGCGTGACTTCGCGCCGGACGAGCTGTTCAACAACTACCGCGGGTGGCCCCACGCCGTGCAGAAAGCCAACCGCGAGGTGCCGGTCCATCGGCGCAGCCGGTCGGCGCCGGATTCGCCCCGCGGGTCGATTCATCCAATGATGAACGCGGTCGGCGGTACGACGCTGCACTACTGGGCGCAGAGCTGGCGACTCAACCCATGGGATTTCGAGGTTGTGAGCGCGACGACCCGCCGCTACGGCGCGTCTCGCATCCCCCCCGGGTCCACCGTCGAGGACTGGCCGTTCGGACTCCAGGAGCTGGAGCCGTATTACGACCGTGTGGAATACGAGGTGGGTGTGTCCGGCCAGGCGGGTAACGTCGCGGGAATGATCGACGAACGCGGCAACGTTTTCGAGGGCCCGCGCCGCCGACCGTACCCGATGCCGCCGCTTCGCGGTACCGGGTTCACGGAGATGATGGCCGACGCGGCACGCGGTCTCGGCTGGCATCCGTTCGCCGGACCGGCGGCCATCAACTCCGAGCGCTACCAGGATCGCGCGGGCTGCGCGTATCACGGGTTCTGCAATCGCGGCGGTTGCCATCTCGACGCGAAGAACTCGACAGCCGTGTCGACGATTCCGCGGGCGCAGGCCACTGGAAGCCTCGACGTCGTCACCGAAGCGCACGTGCGGGCGATCCGTGCGGACGGCGACGGGCGCGTCACCGGGGTCGAGTACGTGAAGGACGGCGAGACCCATGTCCAGCCGGCGGAGGTCGTCTTACTGGCTAGCTATACCTACGAGAACGTCCGGCTGCTCTTGCTGTCCACCTCGGACGCATGTCCGAACGGTCTGAGCAACAACAACGGCCAGGTGGGCCACCACTACTTGAGCCATGCGCAGGGCGGCGGCGTGACCGCGCTGTTCCCCCGTGACCTCAACCGCTGGTACGGTCTGCCTGCCCAGGGCATCGCGATAGACGATTGGGCCGACGACAACTTCGACCACGCGGAGCTCGATTTCATCGGCGGCAGCAACCTGTGGGTCTACTCGGACCGCCGGCCGATCGAGGCGGCGAGCATGAGCACGTTCGGCCGCGCGCCGCGGTGGGGGTCGGCGTGGAAGGCGTTCATCAAGGAAAACGCCGATCGATCGGTCGGGTCGTATCTGCAGAAGACGACGTTCCCCTACGAAGACAACTACCTCGACCTTCATCCGACCGTGACAGATCCGATGGGCGATCCCGTCTGCCGCATCACGGCCGACTACCGTGACAACGAGCGGCGAATCTCGACCTTCGTCCAGGACAAGATGGAGCGGTGGTTCCGAGAGGCGGGGGCCGTCGAGATCATCCGCGGAGGGCTCGGCACGATGGGCCCGTCGACGCATGCGTACGGCGGCACCCGGATGGGCGACAACGCCGAGACCAACGTCGTCAATCGCTGGGGGTTCTCGCACGAAGTGCCCAATCTCGGCGTGCTCGGTGCGTCGGTGATGGGGACGAGCGGGGCCCATAACCCCACGCTGACCGCGCAGGCGCTGGCCTGGCGGACCGCCGAGCATCTCGTCGAGAACTGGGGTTCGATCGCCGGGTGACGGCCGGCGCTCAGCCCGAACCCCAGAGCAGACGTGGTGACCCACGTGAGCTCTGGGGTTAAGGTCGCGCCGCCCACGCGTCCGGCGAGTCTATCTCCCGTCCAGGATCCGGTTCCATTCGTCCACGTGTTCCTGCTGCGCCGCAAGAAGCGACGCAGCGTCGCCCTCGATCACGATGGTCGTCATCACGTCGTTCTGCGCGATGGCATCGACGATGTCCTGCCCCGAAGAGACTTTGCCGAAGATCGAATGCATGTCGTCCAAGTGAGGGGTAGGCCCGTGCGTGATGAAGAACTGACTCCCGTTCGTGCGCGGTCCGGCGTTCGCCATCGATAATGTGCCCGCGGAATCGTGCCGCAGGGAGCGACTGAACTCGTCGGCGAACTGATAGCCGGGCCCCCCGCTTCCCGTCCCGGTTGGATCGCCTCCTTGAATCATGAAGTTGGCGAGGACACGGTGAAACTTCAGCCCGTCGTAGTAGCCGCGCTGGGCCAGGTTGACGAAATTCGCCACCGTCAAAGGGGCCTCCGCCGGAAAGAGCGTCACACGGATGTCACCCTTCGTTGTCTTGATGACAGCTGCCAATTCAGTCGCTTGAGTAGCCTCACTAGCCATTGCGGTCGGACCTCCACTGATACTGATAAGGGCGAGAACGGTGGTGATGGCACACAGCCTCATGACCTGCATGTGATCCTCTCTTTGCCAAGAGTCCCCGGACCGATGGACGACCGCATTGTATCGATCGCCGGGCCGCAGCTCCACCGGCTTCGTCGACCCGGCGGTGGAATCACCGCGCACGACGGTGGGTAGTCAGCGTAATATCGGTTCCGTTGGGGGAAGCCATTACATGACAGGAACACTGAGATCCTCGGCAGCCGTGGTCATCGCACCGGTCCTACTGGCTACCGGCGTAGCCTGCGGCGCTCGGCCGGCCGAAGAAGCGCCAGCGCCCGGTCTCGTGGACGTACCGACCGATGCGCAGGGCATCAGTGGGGTGGTGCTCAATGGTGAGCGGCCCGAAGCGGGTGTGTGGGTCGTGGCCGAGACCGACAGCTTGCCCACGCACTTCCAGCGCATCGTCGTGACCGACGACCAGGGCCGGTTCCTCGTGCCCGATCTGCCCGAGGGCGCCTACGAGGTCTGGGCTCGCGGGTACGGACTCCGTGACTCGAATCGGTCCGCGGCCGCTCCGGGTGAGCGCCTCTCGCTGGCGATCGAGGACGCCCGCACGCCTCAAGAGGCGGCGAAGATCTACCCAGCCAACTATTGGTTGTCACTCTACGAGCCACCGCCGGCCCACGCATTGCCGCTCGTGGGCAACACAGGGGGTCGTCAGCCACAGATCGACGGCGAGGGGGATTCAGAAGCCCTAGATGAGGAGAGCAGCCAGGCCGCAGGGGCATTCCCGACCGCGGACCATTGGCTTGGCACCATGAAGCTGAACTGCATGTTGTGCCATCAGCTGGGGCAGGAGATTTCCCGGATCTGGCTCGAACCCGACCACTGGGATGCCGTGTGGGACCGCGCCGGCATGGGCAGAACGGCCGACGCCCTCGGACGCGACGCGCTCAAGACCAGCCTGGCCGACTGGGCGTCCCGCATCGCGGGCGGCGAAGTGCCACCACAGCCGCCGCGCCCGACCGGTCTCGAGCGCAACGTCGTCATCACGCAGTGGGCGTGGGGGCAGGAGCTCAGCTACATCCACGACAACGTCTCGACCGATAAACGCGACCCGACGCTCTATCCGTACGGCAAGGTGTGGGGCATCGACATCGGCCAGAGTTATCTCTGGGCGCTCGACCCGGTCACGCACACCGTGACGTCGCGCGAGGTGCCAATGCGTCACGGGCCCAGTCGAGACCCGTCACGGGAGGGCCGCATCCAGGGCAACACCAGCTCCCACAACCCGATGCTCGACGACCAGGGCAACGTCTGGTTGACGACCCGGATGCGCGGGCGTGAGACCCCCGGATGGGCGCACGACGTGGTCGTCGATACCGCCGGTGGCTCGTCGCGGCAACTCAGCGACAGGGACATGAGCTCGGGACGGCAGCTCGGCTATTTCGATACCGAGCGCGAAGAATTTGTCCTGGTTGACACGGTGTACGGCACGCACCATCTGCAGTTCGACAGCCAGGGACGCCTGTGGACGAGCGGCGATCGCAGTCGGCTGGGGATGCTCGACCCGAGCAAGCTCGACCCCGAGCGCCCCAGCGAAACGGAAGCAACGGCCCAGACCGCCTTCACCAGGATCGACCCGGAGACCGGACGCTCGGTTATGGGCGGCGGCTACGGCATCGTCGTCAGTCCGAAGGACGACACCATCTGGCGGGCCGGGTATCCGGGCATCTTCGGGCAGCCGCCGCTCCCGAACCTCGTCGGGAATCGCATCGACATGTTCGACCCGAAGACCGAGGCATACGAGCAGTACGTCCTGCCCCCACCGGCCTACGGACCACGCGGGATCGACGCGACGACCGACGGGACGTTGTGGTTCGGGACCGGCAGCGGGCACCTCGGTCGGTTCGACCCGCAGACCGAGGAGTTCACCTACTGGGAGACTCCGGGACCGAAAATTCGCGGGACCAGCGATGCGACCGGTAGCGCGGACTTCCACTACTACATCTGGGTCGACCAGTTCGACTCGTTCGGTCTCGGCGCGGACATGGTCATCCTGACCGGCACCAACTCGGACTCGCTGCTGGTGTTCGACCCGGCCACCGAAGGGTTTACGACGTTGCGGATACCGTATCCGTTGGGCACGTTCACCCGTGGTCTCGACGGACGGATCGATGATCCCAACGGGGGGTGGAAGGGCCGGGGTCTCTGGGTGTCGAACAACACCGACGGGCTGTTGCATACAGAGAACCGGCTGGGCTACATCAGCCAGATTCAGCTGCGACCCGATCCGCTCGCGCCGTAAGCGATCGGCGTTGGTTTCGCCGATGCGGCCCGGCATTCGCGTTAGGAGCGGTCCGAGAGGCGTGGGAGCGCGACTCCCCGTTGCCTCTCCTATACGGAAGCGTCGTGGCCGACATGACGAAAGGACAACACGGAATGGCGATCTATGCTTTCGATGGCACAGGCAACAAGGACAACCCGGTCGACGTGAAGGACACCAATGTACTGAAGTTCTTCAACGCCTACCGTGATGGCTATCGCGGGCCGGGCGAGAACTTCTACATCAAGGGCGTAGGAACCCGGTGGGGACTCCTCGGGAAGATCTCGCCGTCTTCGAGCTCCCGCAGGCACAAGGGTTCGTGCGTCGTGGAGACGAACCGCACCTTCGGGAAGAGCGTGCGCAAATTCGAGACGATCTCGATCTTCCACGAGGGGTGCAGGTGCACACCGATCTCGTCGAGCAACACGGTGCCCTCGACGTGCTCCATGCTGAAGACCGTGGTGGACAGGTTCATCATGATGTCGCTCGCCAGCGCCACCGCCGATCGATACCCGTCGCTGAGGTCATCGAGCGGTGTCACGTCGGCAAACAGACTGCTGTAGACCTGTCCCGCACGGCGGCGGATCTCGGCGTCGTTGCCCATCGGGAGCAGATCACGGAACGACTTGACCAGGGACTTGAAGTCGGTCGCCTTGACACGTTGTGGGTCAGCCAGCCACGCATGCACGTTGCTCAAGGACGCCCGCGTGTTGAACAGGTTGTTCAGCCGCACACGACTCGGCATTGGCGCCTTGCCGTGACGTCGCGGCGGTACCCGCGTCGAGCCGTACGCCAGCAGCGGCAGATGGGGCGGCGTGCCGACGAACTCGTACTCCTTGGAGCGCCAGCTGAACCGCAGCTCCACCGGATCGCCTTCGTTGAACGTGAGGCGCACGAATCCGCGGTCGTGGCGGCGCTTGTCCGCCTGACGGTTCCAGCAGTTTCGCGCGTCGGGCTCAAGGCGCCGGCGCACCGACGGAGTCGCCATAGCGAGCGCAATCGCCTTCAAGACCGTGCTCTTCCCTGTCGAGTTGGGGCCGATGAGCATGATCCATGGCTCGCGGTCGCCGCTGAGCTGCCGGAACTCAAGCGATAGACGGTGGATGCTCCGGAAGTTCAAGAGCTCGACCCGTTGCAACCAGTTGGATCGAAGCCGAGCGGCCTCTGTCCTTGCGCGAGCCCTCGCGCGTCGACGGAAGCCGAACGGCGGCTAGTCTTCGTTTTCGGCTTCCCTGGCGTCCCGGCCCGCGTACGGCTGACCGCGGCGAGGCGCAGGTCGACTTCGACCGCCCGCGGGCACCTACCGAGAACTTCAGCCCCGCATCCCTGGCCCAGAACCGAGCGGTACCTGAGAAGCGCGTGGCCGCATCCAGCAGCTTCTGGAGGAACTGGGCCGCCCCATCGACACTGGGCGCGCTAGCGACATCGCCCAGAACATCCAAGACCATCCGACGAATCGGCCTGCGTGCGCGCACCAGCCCGGGACGATTCAGCCGGAGCAGCTCTATCGTCAACTCGGCGCGCTCGGTCGACCCCGCGATCAAGCCATTGGACCTGAAGAAGAGCTCGGGTTCCGGATCGTCGACGCAGGGGTCCAGCAGCAGTCGCCGTTCTTTCTGAAGCCGGTTGCCGGTGGCGCGCTCGGCGGCGCGCCGACCGTGCACCGGAAAATACTCTCGCTTGTGGCGGCTGCATAGAGGACAGACCCAGTACAGGTTGGTCCAGGCGTAGGCCAGCCAGAAGTAGTGGGCCGGAGCGATCTTCCCGTCGAGGTCCTGCGCGCCCGACTTGGGGCGAAATTCTCGACCTCGCCCCTGCCTTTCGTCGGCGTCTCACAGAACGCACATTCGTCGTGAAACAGCTCGCGAAGGCTGGCACCCGCTTCCTTGCACAATGGCGTAAACGGGTATTTCCGCTGCAAGCGATGGGCTTCACCGCGGTCGTGGAACTTCAGAAGCCGGTCCAGCTGACGCTTACCCTGCTTCTGAAGCTGAGGGGGCTCCGGTACAGCGCTGCGGTCGACGTGAATCATGACTCGGGATCTTGGGTGTGGTGAAGGGAGGAGGGAGCGGGTTTCGTCTGTTCGAGATTGTCTCCTGGCGTCCACTGGAGGTCACCAGCCACACTCTCGGGGAGGTTCTCGGGTCGGTACGCTCCCGCGGAACGCCCTTCCGCGGAGTTGGGCGTGGTGATCGTCTCGACGTCTTCACTGTTCATCCGCTCCAGGACGCTGCTGTGCACGAGCAACGGGTTGTGTCATCGTGCCGGCGCTTTCCGTCCCGCTGTCACCGGGCGCGGTCGGTCATCCTCCCCCTTGATCGTGCGTCGGTCCTTGCACACCTCCCACGCCTCTAGCGCCTTCGGGAGGAGCTGCACGGCCCGCCACGCCCCCGTGAGAGACTCGTGAGCGGGCGCGGTGGCGTCGGGAGCCGGGAAGTGTTCGTTCGGGTTCTTCTCCCACTCGCCGCTCTCGTTCAGGTTCTTACCCAGGGTGCGGCCATAGCGGTAGGGATCGACCTTCAAGCCTAGCGCACACGCCTCGTGCATCATCCACTCGAGCGCGACCTTCGCTAGGCCAGAGTCCCGTTCCGGGTACCCGCCCCAATGTCAGAGTGCACTCCCGGGAACCACACTTCCTTGCAGTCCTGGGGATGGCTTGAGAAACAGATGGAACGACCGGCGGGCGATTGATGAGTAGAGGTGTTGAAGCGCGGGGAATCGCCGCGGTCACGCGTCCAGCGCCTGGGCAAAATCCTCGAGCAGTTCGTCGGCGTCCTCGATACCCACCGACACACGGATCAAGTCATCGGTAATGCCGGCGCGCGCACGCTCGTCGTCTGTCTGGCCGAGGTGTGAGCTGGCGGCCGGTCGTACGACGAGCGTTTCGGGTCCGCCCAGGCTTGGGGCGTGGACGGGAATGCGAAGTCGCTCGATCACCCGTTCGGCGCGCTCCGCCCCGTCGACCGTGAACGAGAGCATCCCGCCGCACCCGGAAAAGAGCGCCAGCGCGCGGGAGTGCGAGGGATCGCCCGGGAGCCCCGGATAGTTCACGCGGCGCACATCGCGCCGCGAGGCGAGAAACGTCGCCAACCGCTGGGCATTGGCGTTGTGCCGCTCCATCCTGAGGACCAGGGTCTTCAATCCACGTTCCATCAGGAAGCAGGCGTGAGGGTCCGCAGATCCCCCGAGGTGGACGAGCACGCGTCGGACGGCATCGACCTTGGTGCTGGATCCGATCACGCAGCCCGCCACGATGTCGCTGTGGCCGTTGAGATACTTGGTCGCGCTGTGCACCACAAGGTCGAACCCGATCTCGAGCGGGCGGAAGTTCACAGGTGACGCGAACGTATTGTCGATGATTGTCGTCAGACCGTGCGCGCCGGCGAATGCCACCACCGCGGCCAGGTCGCCGACCTCCAGCAGCGGATTCGAGATCGATTCGACGTAGAAGATCTTTGTGCGGTCTGTGAGCGCCGACTCCCAGGTCGTCGGGTCGCTGGCATCGACGGCGGTGTAGTTGATGCCCATGCGCGGCGCATCGTGATCGTAGAAGCTCTGCGAACCGCCGTAGAGCGTCCGCTGCGTGAGCGCGTGGTCGCCGGCGCCAGCGAACGCCAGGATCGATGTGGTGATCGCCGCCATACCGCTCGCGGTGACCAGCGCCGCCTCACCCGATTCGATAGTCGCCAACCGCGCCTGTAGCGTGAGGTGGGACGGCGAGTTGCTCAGCCGTATGTACGTGAGCGCGTCGTAGGTCGTCTCACCCGACATCACGTAGTTGGCGGACTGAAACAGCGGGGTGACGACGGCCCCACCAATATTCGGCTGCGGCGCACCTGCGTGCACGACGTTGGTATCGATCGTCCGAAAGCTGCGGTCGTAGTCGGTCACGGTCTCTCCTCACGGCGTTCGTTTTCCCGGTGACTGTAGACGGTTCGGACCCAACCAACTATTGCGCGTTACACAGTAGCATGCTACTGTGTGACGCACATGAGTTCCGAAGAGCCAGGCGTGGTCGATGTGGCCCGGAGCGACCGGACGCCGCAATGGCGCCGCGGCGTGTTGGAACTCTGTGTCCTCAAGCTGCTTGGCGAGGTTGCAAGCTACGGATACGAAATCGTCACGATGTTGAACACGCTCGGCCCCCTGGCCGCCGGCGAGAATACCGTCTACCCCCTGCTTCGTCGCCTGAAGACCGATCGTCACCTCGAGACGTTCGCTGCCGACTCGCCCGCTGGACCGCCTCGGCAGTACTACCGACTCACGTCCAAGGGGCGGATGCGACTTGCGGCGCTGGAACGGGAGTGGGCGGAGATGGTGGTCGCAGTCGATCGTTGCCTACGTAAAGGAGTGGCCGCGTGATCCACCGACATCCGGTCGTCGAACGCTATTTGACCCGCTTGGAGAGCGCCATCAACGAGTACGACTTCCCGGAGCGACAAGAAATCACCGATGAGATCCGCAATCACATAGCCGAGGCCACTGCTGCGGGTCAGGGTCTCGCCGCGGTCCTCGAGACGCTGGGTCCAGCGGACGTCCTCGCGCGGGCGTATGCGGTCGAATTGGGCTTGAACCCGCGCGGGCGGCGCGACGTCGGCGCGGTCGGCGGATCCCCGGAGACCGTCGCCTCCGCGCGCATACGCCGCCCCTGGTTGCCTGTCAGGGTCCTGCGGGCCATCGTGGCTGCCGGAACGCGAGTCGCGTGGTCGCTCGGCAGGCGCGTGCGGGCCATCGCCGCGGCTGGACTGCATGGCGTCTGGGTGCTCGGCGGCGTCCTCCACGCCGCCGTCGTGGCGGGCCTCCGCGGAGTACGACGGCTCGCCGGATTTCTGAAGCCCGTCCTCATCGCGGGCGCGCGCGGGGTGCTCGCGCTCGGTGTACTCGTGAAAACGGTCGCTGCTATGAGCATGCGGCGCGCCAGGGCCCTTGGCGGACTCGTGACGACCATCGTCGCCGCCGCCATGCGCCGCGTCCGGACATTCGCTGGATTGGTGAAGGCCGCAGGCGTCGTCGCGGCGGTGAGCCTTGCCGCAGCGAGCGTGGCCGTCACCGTTGGGGTGATCGGCATTGGGCTCACACTCTCGGGCGCGTACCTGTTCGTCGTCGGCATACTCGAGGCCACGGGACTTCCTCTGGGCGAGATCCAGATCAATAGCCTGCCGCCCGCTGTCGCGATGACGCTTGGCCCGATGAGCATGATGGCCGGCGGCGCCGCGCTGCTGCTGCTCCGGTACTACGTTCAGTTTCTGGCCACGGTTCTGAGGAAGCGGTTCCCAGCCGGAAGGGAGGTCGAGTTGGCGAGGGCCGTCTGATGCGGAACTTTTGGCACGCTGTCGCGTTTACACCCCAGAGCTCTGGGGTTAAGTGTCAGGGACACTAGGTGGAGTCATGAATCGCTGGTCGTTGTTCTGGAACCTGCTTCTCTTCGCGTCGGTCGTCGCCGCCTGCGTGTCACTCCTGACGACCGGAATCGGCCTCGCGCGTTATCTGCCGGTAGTGCTCGCATGGCCCCTTGCTCTCGCGGTGCAGGTCGGCCTTTTCGGTCTGGCGTGGTTGATCGCCGCGGGCGAAGTCAAGATGCGAGCCCTCGTCGTCGCGCTGTATTGCGTGACCATGCCCTTCTCGGTGGTGTTCTCGTATGTCATGTTGCAGAGCGAGTTCACTGCTGAAATCCGTCCCGAGGAGGCGCGGCGCGCCCTGTTCGACGATCTCCGCCAACGGTCGGCGACTGTGGCCACGGAGATCGACGCGAGCGTCGCCGCAAGCGACGAGCTCCAGCTTCGTCTTGCGGGGTGGCTCGAATTGGAGCGGTCCGAAGGGTGGACGACATCGACGTGCGATGAGACCGATCACTGCTACCTCGGTGGCGTCTGCGATCGCGTGCAGCGCAAGATAGAGAGTTGGGAAGGGAGGGTGCAGCGTCCCTACCCACAGGGGCCGGGACAGGCGCTGATCTACGGTTCCCTCGAGACGGAGCGCGCAGCTATTCAGCAGATTGCCGACAACCTGCGCGCCGCGCGACAGCAGTGGGGCGTCAGCGAGCACATCTTCGAGGCGGGCATCGACAACCGCGAGCGCTTACGTCGCTTCGATCTCGCGTTGGCGAGTGTCCCGCAGCGCGATCTGCAGATGGTGCGCTGTGAGGCCGTCGCGCTGCCTGCGGCGCCGCGCTACGAGCTGTTTGCCCGCGACGATGTCTTGTCCGAGGAGGCGCCCGTGTACGCCCTCGAGGACCTCGCACCCGTCTTCGATCTGTCGCACACATTCACCCGGAGCGACTACCCGACCGTGTTCGCGCTCTTTCTCGCCATCTTCATCGACCTTTTCGTGCTCCTGGTCGCGATCGGCGCCGCGGTCTTGGAGGATGCGAGGCCACGGCGCCCTTCGTCGACCACGCAGCCGACGCCCGAGTGGAGTGACGCGCTCTCCGGAGAGATTACGGCCTGGATCGATGGCGCCCTCCTGCACGCACGTCAAGGCGTCGAAGAGCGCAGAGCGTTTCTCGCCGCGCTGATCGAAACACTTCGCTTCGATCTCGGCAACAAAGTGCTGTTCGTGGCCACGGACGCGCGCCACCGCCGGTTCGGCTTCCTGATGGCGAACGCACGGGCGGCCGCGCGGTCGCCCGTATCAGGATCAGTGGCCGATCCGGGGGCCGTCACGTTCGTGCTCGAGGACTGGGTCTATCCCGCCCTGACGAGATATCTCGCAGCCGGGTAAGGCAAGGCGCGCACAGGGCGGGGGTTCGGGGCGCAGCCCCGTCATATTAATGATGGTGATGGTGAATCATCTCGTGGTCGGCCACTTCCTTGTCGCGGCGGACCTTGGCGGCCTGCTTCCGCGCCGACTTCAGGTGCATGTCGCGCGTGCCGTTCGAGCTGACGGCGAACATCGATAGCCGACGCTCGAGATCCTCGCTCCGGCACTTCGGGCAGGCCGGCGGTGACCCCTTGGGTAGCACCACCGCCTCGAACTCGTGGCTGCAGCCGCGGCACGTGTACTCGTAGATAGGCATCGTCTACTCCCCGGCTCATTGTATCGGTGTGAGGTCCCGCTCGGTGGGAGTCATGGCTCGACCAGTGATCGCAGCAGCTCGGCCGGATGAGACGCACGTACCCCGGTGAAGTCGCGGACCTGATGTCGGCACGAGGTGCCCGCGGCCACGAGGACCCCTCCGGGCTCGAGCGCTCGCGCCGCGGGCAGCAGTCGGCGCTCGGCGATCTGACGCGACACCTCGAAATGCTCCCGCGCGTAGCCGAACGACCCGGCCATCCCGCAGCACCCGGCGTCGAGCTCGGTGACCCTCGCGCCCGGAATCCGCGCGAGCAGTGCCCGGGCCGGGGCGACCAGACCGAGCGATCGCTGATGACAGTGGCCGTGGAGCACCACCTGGGTCGGGCCGTCCCGTAACGCCAGGGCGGCGCGACCCGACGCGAGCGTGTCTTCGAGGAAGGCTTCGAACGAGACGCACGCATCGGCGACGTGCTGCGCCTTGGCCTGCAGTGGCCCACGGAGGAGCGCCGGAACGTCGTCCCGCAGCGCCGAGAGGCAGCTCGGCTCGAGCACGACAATCGGCGTTCCGGCGACCGCCTCGCGATGCAGCCGGCGGGTCACGTCGGCGGCGCGCTCGCGGGCAACCGTCAAGAGACCTTGTGAGATGAGCGGGCGGCCGCAGCAGGCGGACGGTCCGATCGTCACGCCGTAGCCGGTCGCCTCGAGCAGGTCGGCCGCCGCCGTCCCGATCTCCGGGTGGTAGTAGTTCGTGAACGTGTCGTTGAAGAGCACGACCCGCTGTGCGCCCTCGGCGGCCGGACGATCACGCCAGCGGGAGGCGAGCGTGCGCGAGGTCCACCGCGGCAGCGGCCTGCGCCGATCAATCCCCAGTAGCCGCTCGTTGAGCCGGCGCACCCAGCCGAGTCCGAGACTCCGGTTGACGAGCGGCGCGAGGCGGCTTCCCCACGCCGACAGCCCGCGGATGTGGCCGAGCACGCGGGCGCGCGCCGGCGTGCCATGCCGTGACCAGTAGCCCGCGAGGAACTCGCTCTTGAACCGGGCCATGTCGACGCCGACAGGGCATTCCGTCTTGCACGCGCGGCACTCGAGGCAGAGGTCGAGGACGTCGTAGACGCCGCGGTCATCGCCGTCGAGGCGGCCGGCCATGGCGAGCCGCAGCGCGTTCGCCCTGCCACGGGTGGTGTGCGCCTCGTCGCGAGTCGCCATGTAGGAGGGGCACATCGTGCCGGTCAGCGTTTTTCGGCAGGCGCCCACGCCGCTGCACATCTCGACGGCGCGTCCAAGCCCGCCATGCGCCGTATAGTCGAAGAACGTCTCGGGGTCCGGCGTCCGATACCCGGCGCCGTAGCGGAGGTTGGCGGTGAGCGGCGGTGTGTCGACGATCTTGCCCGGGTTGAAGAGTCCGTCAGGGTCAAATGTCCGTTTGATCGTCCGGAACGCATCGTAGATCGCAGACCCGAACATCTTCTCGACGAACGGGCCCCGGACGAGCCCGTCGCCATGCTCACCCGATAGCGCGCCGCCGTACTCCAGGACGAGGTCGGCGATGTCGTTGGCGATGGCCTCGAACTGTCGCACGCCCTGCTCGGTCTTCAGGTTGACGACCGGGCGGACATGCAGGCACCCGACCGACGCGTGCGCGTAGACGCCCGCCGTGGTCCCATGGCGTTCGACGATCGCGAGGAAGCGCTCGATGTAGTCGCGGAGCTGCTCCGGCGCGACCGCGGTGTCCTCGACAAACGAGATGCTCTTGGCGTCCCCCTTCATCGCCATCGACAGTCCGAGCGACGACTGGCGGAGCTGCCAGATGCGCGCCTGGTCCGCCGACGAGACCGCGCGGGTGGTGTGTTGCACGCTGCCCTGCGCCGCGACAGTGGCTTCCAGACGCTCGAGCCTGGACGTGAGCGCGCCCGCGCCATCGTCATACAGCTCCACGCAGAGGAGCGCGCCGGGGTCGCCGTGGAGCACCGCGCGTCGCATGGCGTCGAGCAGCGGGTTCTCGCGCGCATGGTCGAGGATCGCGCGGTCCATCACCTCAACCGCCGACGGGCGGTGTTCGAGGATGTCCGGTGTCGCGCCGAGCGCGTCGAGCAGGTGGTCGAACTCGATCGTCAGTACCGCCTTGGCCTGTGGCAGCGGCACGAGGTTGAGGCGCGCCTCGACGACGATGCCCAGCGTCCCCTCGGACCCCACGATCAGCTTGGCGAGATTGAACGGACGGGTACGGTCGACGAACGCGTCGAGGTTGTAGCCGCCGACACGCCTGAGGATCTTCGGGTAGCGGCGGTCGATCTCGGCCGCCAGCGCGTCTGCCTGGTCGCGGACAGCGCGATAGCAATGTGCTTCGAGCGCGTCACCGTCGCAGGCCTGCTCAAGCTCGGCCGCCCCCAGCGGTCGTAGATGGGCGATTCCGCCGTCCGACAGCGCGACGTGCAGGTCGAGTACATGGTCGATGGTCTTCCCGTAGATCACCGACCGCGCGCCGCTGGAGTTGTTGCTGATCATCCCGCCGATCGTGGCGCGGTTGGCCGTCGAGATATCGGGCGCGAACCGCAGTCCATGCACCGCGAGCTGGGCGTTCAGCTCGTCGAGCACGATCCCCGGCTCCACCCGCGCCCAGCGCTCCTCGACGTTCACCTCGAGCAGGCGATTGAAGTACTTGGAGGTGTCGAGCTGGAGGCCGGCGCCGATGGCTTGCCCGGCCTGCGAGGTCCCGCCGCCTCGCGCCGTGATCGAGGTTCCGTGCCGGCGGGCGCACGTGATGGCACGCACCACGTCGTCGCGTGATCGCACGATGGCAACGCCGAGCGGCTCGATTCGATAGACGCTGGCGTCGGTGGAGTAGAGCGCGCGTGAGATCTCGTCGAAGCGCACCTCGCCGTCGAGATGCGCTTCGAGATCATCACGCAACGCCTGGCTCATGCGGCGCAGTATAAACGCCGGCGGATCGCCGGCCGGCCACGGCGGTGCGCGAGCAGTGGCATACTGTGACCTTGTGACGCCGGGGCTCGGCCCGAGTGCCCCGCGCGCGCCGCACGGCGGAGAGGGAGCTGGTACGCATGGCACATCGCGGCGGACGACATTTTCTCCAGATCCCGGGCCCGACGAACGTGCCCGAGCGGGTGCTGCGTGCGATGGCCCGGCCAACCATCGATCACCGCGGTCCGGAGTTCCGTGCCCTGGCGGGCTCGGTGCTCGACGACCTGCGCGGCGTCTTCGGGACGGCGGGGCCTGTCGTGATCTACCCGGCCTCCGGAACGGGGGCGTGGGAAGCGGCGCTGGTCAACACGCTGTCGGCAGGCGACCGGGTGCTGATGGCGGAGACGGGGCACTTCGCGACGTTGTGGCAGGGCATCGCCGACAAGCTGGGGCTCGCCACCGAGCTCATGCCAGGCGATTGGCGACACGGCGTCGATCCGGCCGCGGTGGAAGCGCGGTTGGCGGACGATGCCGCCCACGCCATCAAGGCCGTCTGCGTCGTGCACAACGAGACGTCGACGGGCGTCGCGAGTCGGATTCCACTGGTGCGCCACGCGATCGACGGCGCCCGTCATCCCGCGCTGTTCATGGTCGACACTATCTCGTCGCTGGCGTCGATCGACTACCGCCACGACGAGTGGCAGGTCGATGTGACCGTGGGGGCGTCGCAGAAGGGGCTGATGCTGCCGCCCGGTCTCAGCTTCAACGCGGTCAGTGACAGGGCGCTTGCCGCGCACGCGACGGCATCACTCCCGCGCAGCTTCTGGGACTGGAGCGACGTGCTCGCGGCGAACCGGAAGGGGGTCTTTCCGTATACCCCCGCCACCAACCTGCTCTACGGCCTGCGTGAAGCGCTCGACCTGCTGAACGAGGAGGGGCTGGCGAACGTTTTCGCTCGCCATGACAGGCATGCGGAGGCGACGCGTCGCGCGGTGACCGCGTGGGACCTCGAGATCCTGTGCGCGAATCCCGACGAGTACAGCTCGTCGATCACCGCCGTGATGATGCCGGCGGGACGCGACGCGGGGACGCTCCTCGACCTGCTGCTGGACCGCTTCGATCTGTCACTCGGGGTGGGGCTGTCGAAGCTGGCCGGCCAGATTTTCCGGGTCGGTCATCTCGGCGACCTCAATGACCTTAGCGTGCTGGGCACGCTCGCCGGTATCGAGATGGGACTCCAGGTGGCGGACGTGCCGCATCGCGCCGGCGGTGTAGCGGCCGCGACAGGGTATCTCGCCGCGTGTGCGGGTGCGACCGTCGCGGCCACGTTAACGTAGGGCAAGGCTTTAGCCTTGCCACGCGGGCCTGAAGGCCCGCGCTACGACTCTAGCCTTGCCACGCGGGCTTGAAAGCCCGCGCAACGCTCAATCCCGCAAGGCGAACACGAACATCCCGTTGCCGGACGCCACGGCGACGTATTGCCGACCGTCGACTCCATAGCTGATCGGCCCGTTGGCGATCATCCCGCCGAGCGTCGTCTTCCAGAGCAACTCGCCGTCCTGCGCATCGAGGGCGTGGAAGTACCCTTCCCGGCCACCGGTGAAGAGCAGGTCGGTGGCGGTCGTGAGGATGCCACTGCTCGTGACGTCGGTCATGTCGAACTTCCACTGTTCCTCGCCCGTCGTCGGATCGATGGCGATGACCGAGCCGGTGCCGTTCGCCTCGGTCCACGTGTTGATGGGTCCCCGCGCCAGGCCGGGGATGACACTCGAAGGATCCGGCGCCGCGGGGCGCCCGCCGAGGAAGAGGCGGCCTTCCTGGTATTCGGCCTCCTGGGCCTCGAAGACCGAGCCGTAGCCCTCCCACGCCGACAGGTAGAACAATCTGGTCGACGGGCTATACGACGGCGAGTACCAGTTCGTGCCGCCTTGCACGCCTGGGAACGTTGTCGCCCCGGGCGGCTGCGGCGTCATGATCGGGCGGCCGGTATCGGTCAGGCCCTCGGCCCAGTTGATGTCGATGTACTCCTCGCCGTTGATGAACCGGCCATTGGTGCGATCGATCACGTAGAAGAAGCCGTTGCGGTTGCCCCACAGCATGAGCTTCAATGTGCCGCCATCCTGGGCGGGGTAGTCGACCAGCACCGGGACCTGGACGGCGTCGTAGTCATACGGATCGTTCGGGGTGAACTGGAAGTGCCATTCCAGCGCCCCGGTGTCTGGGTTCAGCGCCACAACCGAATCGGAATAGAGGTTGTCGCCGGGCCGCTGCTCGGGGTTCCAGTCCGGACCGGGGTTGCCGATCCCCCAGTAGATCAAGTCCACGTCGGGATCGTAGGACCCGGTAAGCCAGGCCGAGGCGCCGCCGTATTTCCAGTCGTCGCCCTGCCACGTCTCGTGGCCCGGCTCGCCTGGTCCTGGAATCGTGTAAAACTTCCACGCCTCTTCGCCCGTGGCCACGTCATAGGCCGAGATAAAGCCGCGGATGCCGTACTCCCCGCCGGCGATCCCGACGACGACCTTGTCCTTGACGACAAGCGGCGACAGTGTGAGCGCGTATCCCGCTTCCGGATCGGCAACGCTCGTCTGCCAGATCGGCTGCCCGCTGATCGCGTCGATCGCGATCAACTGGGCGTCGATGGTACCCATGAAGAGCGTGTCGCCGAGAATGGCGACCCCTCGGTTGACCCGTCCGCAGCATGGACGTGACGTCTGCGCCGGCGTGTACTCGTACTCCCAGAACACGCGGCCGAGCTTCGCGTCGAGCGCCACGACGGTGTTCGGCGCCTCGGTCAGATACATGATGCCGTCGACGACGAGCGGCGTCGTCTGGAACGCCTGCAGCGATTGCGCCTGGAACACCCACTGCAGCTCGAGGTCGCTGACGTTGTCGGCGGTGATCTGGTCGAGCCTGGTGTGACGCTGGCTCTGGTAGCCGCCCGAATAGGTCAGCCAGTTCTGCGGCTCGTCGGCGGCGTTCAGCAGGCGTTCGAACGTGACCTGCGCGGAGACGGTGAAGGGGAGCATCGAGAGGATCAGCGCCAAGCCGGTCACGCGTCCACGGTGTGCTAACGCCATGTCAGTTCATCCCTTTCAGGCTCAAGAGATACGCGAGGACGTCAGCTCGTTCCTGCTCGGTCAACGTATCCTCGTACGACGGCATCGACGACGTGGTCAAGACGGTGTACTCGCGCAGGTCGTCTTTGACGAGCGACACGAGCCGCCCGTTCTGGTCGATGAGCTGCACGGTGTACGTGTCTTCGTTGAGTCGCCGGCCCGTGTGGAGTGTGCCGCCCAGGGTCACGGCCCGTACCGGCCGATTGAGTGGCACCATGGCCTCGGTCGGATCGACCAGCGACGTCGCGATCGCGCCGGCGGTGCGGATGGTCCCGATGCTGCTGAGATTCGGTGCGACGCGCGACCCGTCGCCGCCGATGCGGTGACACCGGGCACAGTCGCCCTTACCGGCGTAGATCGTTCGGCCGCGCCCGGCGTCGCCCACCGCTACGTCACTCAAGTCGAGATCGCCCATGGTGCGCAGATAGGCGACCAGCCCGGTCAGCTCGGCCTGGTCGTAGTCACCCGGCGGCATGGCGGTGTCCGGGATTCCCATCCGGATCAGAAACATCAGCTCCTGGTCGGACTCGGCCGAGCGAAACTGGCCGGTCCGCAGATCGACTCCGGGGACCGCGTCGCCGTTTCCGTGGCAACCGATACACGTCTCGCCGTAGACTCGCATCCCGTAATTGATGTCGGGCTGGGAGTACTGGCCCACGTGATCCTGAGCGGCGAATCGGCCGCCGGCGACGAGGATCAGAGCAGCAGACAGTCCTGCCAGCAGTAGGGACGGGCGCGTTCGAAGCACGAGACCTCCTCAGAGTCCTTGGGCGATCGGAATAGTCACGCTATTCTAACGCCGTCGATGGCCAATCGCTCAAGCGCGGGGTCGCACGTGACGCTGCTGCTGGCGGCGACGCTACTGGGCGGTGTGCCCGGCGCCGCGCTCGCGCAGGAGGCGACCCACCACGTGGGGTCGACGCCGGCCAACGTCGTCTGGGGGTGGTTTCCCGTCGATCGGGCGCCGGTGCTGACGATCGCGTCGGGTGACACGGTAGACATCGACACACTGACGCACGCCGGCAGCATTCAGGCCGCGGATCCGGAGCGCTATCTGGGGACGTTCGGTGTGGCACCGCATGAGGTGCTGCAGGACGTGCTCGAGTTCTGGGAATCGAAGTCCGATCGACCTCGCGAGGGGCGGAGCGCGCACGTTATCACCGGTCCCATCTACATCGAGGGCGCCGAGCCGGGCGACATGCTCGAAGTGCAGATTCTCGACCTCGCGACCCGCGTCCCCTACGGCATCAACACGACCGGCGCTACGAGCGGTGTCTTCGGCCCACGTATCCCGGCACGTCGGTCGACGATGTGCCGATGGATATCCCGCGGGTGCAGCACTTCATCCGAACCGCCGTGGTCGATGGACGGGAGGTCGCGCTTTTCTCGGAAGACATCCACGTGCCGCTGGCGCCGTTCATGGGGGTGATGGCCGTCGCTCCGGCAGACCCGACCGTCGGGCAGCCGGGCGTCACGGTCGCGGGAGTGCAGGGCTCGCGCCCGCCCGGCGCGTTCGGTGGCAACCTCGACGTGAAGGACCTGACGGCCGGTGCGACGCTCTATCTACCGGTCTTCCACCCGGGCGCGCGCTTCTATGTCGGTGATCCCCACTCGGTCCAGGGCGACGGCGAGGTGAGCGGCACGGCCATCGAGCAGTCGCTGAGCGGGACGTTTCGATTCGTGGTCCACAAGGGCCGGGCGATCGACGGGCCGCGCGCCGAGACCACCACGCATCATCTTTTGATTGGCATCGACCTCGACCTGGATCGCGCGCTCCGCAAGGCCGTCGTCGCGGTCGTCGAGTACCTCGTCGCGGAGCAAGGGCTCACACGCTCGCAGGCGTTCTCGCTGGCCAGCATCGCCGTCGATTTCCACGTGTCCGAAGCCGTCGACCTGACTCAAGTCGTCACCGGGTTCGTCCCGAAGAGCCTGTTCGGAGGGCCGTAGCCAGCACTCAGCCGTTCCTCGGGGGGGCTCGAAGTAGGTGGTGAGCTTTGCCGTACGGCAGATCACTCTGGCAGGGCGAACGAGAAGATCGCGTTGCCCGCCGCGATCGCCACGTGCTGCTTGCCGCCGACGGCGTAGCTCATCGGGCCCGCATGCACGCGTCCCCCGAGGTTCTTGTGCCACAGCTCCTCGCCGCTGTGCGCGTCGAGCGCGAAGAAGGACCCGTCTGCCGTTCCGCCGAAGACGAGATCGCCGGCCGTCGACATCAGCCCGGACGTGGTCCGCGGGTCGACCTCGAACTCCCACTTGAGTTCGCCGGTCTGCGGCGAGATGGCGCGCACCGCGCGCACGTAGCTCTCGAGCGGCTCCGGTGACTCGCCGCCGCCGGCCCGGTAGCTGCGCCCTAGCTCGTACTCCGTCGGCCGGATGAAGTACTTCGTTTCGGCGTCGTAGGCCATCACATAGATCAGGTCGGTACGCGGACTGTAGGTGGGCGACCACCAGTTGGATCCGCCGATAATGGGCGGCGACACGATGGTGCCCTCCTCGGTCGGCTCCTTGCCGGGCACGAGAATGGGCCGGCCGTTCTCATCGAGGCCCTCGGCCCAGGTCTGCTTCGCGTACGGTTCGCCGAGCAGGAATTCCCCGGTTTCGCGGTCGAGGACGTAGAAGAACGCGTTGCGGTTCGGGAACAGCATCAGCTTGCGCGGCTCGCCGTTGAACGTCGTGTCGGCCAGAATCGGGATCTGCGTCGAGTCCCAGTCGTGGATGTCGTGGGGGGTGAACTGGAAGTACCACTTCATCTCGCCCGTGTCGGCATCGAGCGCGACCACCGAATCCGAGTAGAGGTTGTCGCCCTCGCGCACTGTGCCGTCGTAGTCGGGGCCGGGGTTGCCCGTGCCCCAGTAGACGAGGTTCAGCTCGGGGTCGTATGACCCGGTCATCCAGGTCGCCGAACCGCCGGTGCGCCACGACTCGCCTGACCACGTACGGTTGTCCGGATTGTCTGGTCCGGGCGTCGTGTAAAAGCGCCACTCCCGCGTGCCGGTCTCGATGTCGTAGGCGTCGACGAACCCGCGGATGCCGTACTCCCCGCCGGCCACGCCTGTGAGCACCTTGTCGCCGACGATCAACGGCGCGGCCGTCTTGCTGTAGCCGTTCAGGGTCTCCTCGGCTGCGCTCTGCCACACAACGTTGCCGGTGCGGGCGTCGAGCGCGACCAGGTGGGCGTCGAGCGTGCTCATGAAGACGCGGTCGCCGAGCACCGCCACACCTCGATTGTTGCGGCCGCAGCAGAACACGACTTCGTCTGGCAGCTGGTACTCGTAGCGCCAGTACGGCCGCCCCGTGCCGGCGTCAACGGCGATCACCGTGCTCGGCGACTCGGTGATGTACATCACGCCGTCGACTACGAGCGGTGTCGTCTCGGCCCGGTCGAGGGTGCCAAGCTGGTAGACCCACTGGATCTCGAGCCCGTCGACGTTGCGCCCGTGCACCTGGTCAAGCGCGGTGTAGCGTCGGCTCTTGTAGTCGCCGGAGTACATCAGCCAGTTCTCCGGCTCGTCGACGGCGTTGACGAGCCGCTCGGCCGTAACCGGGTTGAACGGCGGCGCGGGTTGCTGATTGCCGTCCTGCTGCGCGGCGGTCAACGCAGCACCGACGAAGACGAACGTCGCAACAGATGCCAGACGAGTCGGGGTCATGAGGTCTCGCTTTCGTCTTCTGAAATCGATGCGATTATATGCGCCAGGAGGATTGCCGATGGATCAACGACCCAGCAGTGCGGCCGGCCGGCGGATGGTGACGACACCGGTCGCCGTCGCCGTCCTAGGCGCAATCGTGTTCGCGCCAGTCGCGGTCGCGCAGGAGACACCGCCGCATCTCAGCTCGGTGGTCGGCAAGCTGTCGAACGGCGACCGGGTCTTTGGGGTCAGTACCTACGACCTGTCGCTGGAGAACGCCCGCTCGCTGGCCCGGTCCGACATCGACTACGTCTACGTCGACATGGAGCACGGTCCAATGGACTTCGCCGCGCTCCAGGCGTTTCTCCTTGGCATGATCGACGCCTCCGCGATCGCTGACGCGGGCCGTGTGCGGCACCGCGTCACCCCGCTCGCGCGTCTGGCGCCATACGGCCGCGAGTCGTCGCAGTGGGCCGTGAAGCAGGCGCTCGACATCGGGCTGATGGGCGTCATTTTTCCGTCCATCGAGACGGCCGAGCAGGCGCGGAACGCCGTGCGGGCGATGCGCTACCCACAGCGTCGCGGATCGCGGTACGCGGAGCCGCGTGGGCTGCGCGGGTCGGGGCCGGCCGCCGCCGCCTGGTTCTGGGGGCTATCGACTGCGGACTACATGTCGCACGCCGACACCTGGCCGCTCAACCCGCAGGGCGATCTGGTGGCCATCATGATGATCGAGTCGGCTGAGGGCCTCCGCAACGTCGAGGCGATCGCGGCGGTGCCGGGCGTGGCGGGATTCTACGTCGGTCCGAGCGATCTCTCGAACTCGCTGGGGGTTCCGCGAAACGACCCGGAGGTCGAGCGGGCGATTCAGACCATCGTCGACGCCTGTCGGGCGAACGACATCGCGTGTGGCATCACCGCGAGCGCACGTGACATGCCACGACGGATTGCGCAGGGCTTCACGATTCTGGGCGGCGGACGAGCGGGCGGCGGGCTGCCGGCCTCGGTCGACGCCGCGGTACGCGCCGGCCGTGCGGTCCGGAACTGACTCTATACTCTCGATATGAGCACGAACACCGATCCCGTCGCGGCCTATCTTGCGACCTTCGAGCGACTGCGTGCGAGTAAACGCTGGACGACCAACGCGGTGACCTTTCGCTTCGTCGCGCTGACGTTGGGCGCGGCGGGTGCCGGCGTCACCTACGACCGGCTCGACGAGGTGGCGACCGGGCTCCGGAAGCGCGCGCGCTGGTCGAGCCCGCTGAAGTCCGAGATCCGCTACGTCGTGGCCGCGATGATCCTCCGTCGCGGTCTCGATCCGGCCAGAATCCACGGGCGGGTCTTCGAGACGCGCGCCGCGTTCAAGGCGCACAAGATCCCCAGCCGTGGCACCGGTCCGACGCTGGCGGCGTTGCTGCTGGCGCTCCACGGTGAGGGGCGCCTTGTGCCGAAGCGCACGTTGGTGCGATTGGCGAGCATCTACCGGCGATGGCGCGAGGACCACTTCTGGCTGACGAGCGCGACCGACCTGCCGGCGGCGGCGCTGCATGCGGGGCGCGACACGTCGGTCGAGATCGTTGCCGCGGATGTGGAACGCGCGTATACCAGCCTGCACGGCGCCGGTTTCTCGCGAGGCAACATGCTGCAGCTCGTCTCGCACCTGCTCGCGGTCGATCCGCGCGGCACCGACGCGGCGGTGCGGCGGTTCTCCCGTGTCGCCGATCGCCTGAAGAGTGCCGGCGAACGGGTCAACTCGGAACGCTACGACGAGATCGCCATGCTCGCGTTGAGTCAAGATCCCGCCGCGCGGGTGGTCGACCGCGTGCTGCAGTATCGGGATCGCCTGCGCGCCGCGAAGCCGCGGCCGACCAAGGGCGAGGCGTTTTCGCTCGCCGCCGGCATCACCCTCGCCGACGACACGGAACGCGCCGGCCAACGGAGCGCCGGCGACCTCGCGGCGCTCCAGTCGATTCAGGCCATCCTCGACGCGCAACAGGCCGTGATGATGGCGTCCGCGATCGCAGCCACCACCGCGGCCAATGCGGCCGCGTCCAGCTGACGGGACCGAGCTAGCAGCCCGTCGTGAAAGTCCCGCTGCATCCGACCGCCGATGCATCCCGCCAGGGACGGCGCTGGACCACTGTTCAGCGGGGGTCAAATACTCCCGGTATTCTCCCTCTTCGCGCCTTGTAATGGCCGGGCGCGCTTCAGATCCAGCGGGGTCTCGGTGCAACGCGGCACTTTCACCACGGGCTGTTACGGCAGTGCGAGGGCGATGTACTCGCTTTCCATGTCGTCCCAGCCGACCGTAACTACGATGTACTGCCGTCCGTCGACCATGTAGCTGATCGGCGCGGCGGTGGCGCCCCCGGGCAGCGCGACCTCCCCGACCACGGCGCCGGTGGCCTTGTCATAGGCCCGGAGGACCTTGCCGCCGCTTCCGGCCGGCAGGAACGCGGCGCCAAGGTTCGCCCCTTCGCCAAGAAACACCAGGCTCTTCGTCACCAGCGGCGCGGCGCGCCCACCCTGCCCGAGTGGCGGCAGGTCGAGGTGCTCGATGGCCGGGTGGTCGCGCGGCCCGTCACCGTTCGCGACCGACCAGAGGATCTCCCCCTGGTTGAGGTCGATGGCGACGAGACGCCCGTAGGGCGGCTTGAAGAGCGGAAGCCCTTGCGGCCCCGGGATGTGGTGCGCCTGCTTCATGACCCAGTCGACGTCCGACCGCGGGTGCTCTGAGCGGGCCAAGCCGACGACGGTTCCGCTGTGGACCGACGGGATGTACATGATGCCGGTCTCCGGATCGACGCCGGCCCCATTCCAGTCGGTGCCGCCCACCAGACCGGGCACCACCATCGTTCCCTTCGTGCCGCCCGGTGACTCGTCGATGAGTGATGGCGGGGTGAAGAATGGGCCCCAGACGTAATCGTCGAGCATGGCGATCGCCTCCTGGCGCAGCTCCGGCGTGAAGTCGATGAGGTCGTCGATCGTCACGCCCTGCTGGTCGTAGGCCGGCGGCTTTGTGGGAAATGGCTGCGTCGCGGCGTACCACTCGCCAGGGACGTCACCCTGCGGCACGGGTCGCTCCTCGATCGGCCACACCGGCTCGCCGGTGACACGGTCGAAGACATAGGTGTTCGCCTGCTTGCTGGTGATGGCGACCACCTTGATGTCCCGTCCGTTCACGGTGATGTCCGCCAGCGTCGGCGCCGCCGGGAAGTCGTAGTCCCACAGGCCGTGGTGGACCGCCTGGAAGTGCCAGACCAGCTCACCGGTCCTCGCGTCGAGGCACACGAGGCTCTCGGCGAACAGGTTGTCGCCAGGGCGGTGACCGCCGTAGTAGTCGCTGGTCGGCGTCGAGAGTGGCAGATAGACGTAGCCGAGCTCTTCGTCGGCGCTCGGTGAGGCCCACATGTTGGTATTGCCGGAGTACTCCCACGACCGCCGATCCTCGCCGGGAGCGGCGAGCCACGTCTCGTTGCCCGGCTCGCCCTCGCGCGGAATCGTGTGAAAGATCCAGAGCTGCTCGCCGGTGCGGACGTCGAAGCCGCGCACGTCGCCGGGTGGCATCTCCTTCAACGCGGGCATCGTGTGGCTGACGATATCGCCGATGAACGAGCCGATGATGATGACGTCGTTGACGACGATCGGCGCGGACTGCCAGCGAAAGGTGACGACCCTGGCGTCGTCATAGCCCTGAATCAAGTCGATCTGGCCGCCGGCTCCGAACTCGGCGATGCGTTCGCCGGTTTTCGCGTTCAACGCGACGAGGTCGGAGCCGAGGACCGCGAGGACGCGAGCGTCACTTCCGTCGGACCAGTACGCCACGCCTCGTTTCGCGGACCCTCGTTCCGTTGCGGGGTCACGTCCGGGTGGCAGGTCGTACCACACCACGACGCCGGTTGCGGCGTCGAGCGCAGCCACCATCCCAAGTCCCGTGACGACGTAGAGGAGCCCGTCCGCCATGAGCGGCGTGTTCTGGGATGCGCCCGGAGCGCGCATGGTATTGCCCTGTCGGGTGACGAAGGGAACCGTGGACTGCCGCCAGGCGATCCGGAGATCCTCGACGTTGGTCGCGTCGATCTGGTCGAGCGGGGAGTACTTGCTGCCTGCCTTGTCGGCGGCATACGCCAGCCACTCACCGGTCTGACCGGCGGCGGTGGACGCGAGCGGGGGCGCCAGGACGAGGATGAGGGCGAGCGCGCCCGTGAGCACGATGCCGAGAACCGCGGACTTCATCATGTCGAGCCTCCTTGCCGGACGCCTGGAACCGCGTCGTCAGTTCGTGTCTCCGGTCAATCGGGACCGGAGCGCCTCGCGATCCACCACATCACCGCCGAGGACGACCTGCGCGATGCGCCGGCTGTTGGTGATGTCGTCGAGCGGGTTCGCGTCGAGGACAATGAAATCCGCTCGGGCGCCCACCCGCAAGCGGCCGGAGTAGCTGAGCCCCAATCGGTCGGCCGAGCGGCTTGTTGCCGTGGCGATCGCCTCGAGCGGGGTCAGTCCCCCCGCCACCATCAGCTCGAGCTCGCGGTGCGCGGAGAACCCGTAGAAGTGGTCCTGAACGCCCGAGTCCGAGCCCAGCACGAGCGGCGCGCCGGCGGCCGCGAGCTTCGCGAGGCTGCGCTCCATGGCGGCGTACGATTTCGCCGCGCGCGTCGCCGACGCTGGTGCCCGACGTCGGAAGGCGTCCGTCGCGCGCTCGAGCACGGCTGGCGACACGGTGCGCGTGAGCATCGGTTCCGCTAGCCAGTCCGGCGGCTCGGCGTGACGCCCGCGCTCGGAGATGCCGAGATTTGGCATCACGAAGACGTCGCGGTCGACCATGGCGGACACGAGGGCGTCGTCCATCTCGCGGTCACGCACGAGGTGTGCGAAGCCATCGACGCCGGCCTCCACCAGGTCCTCGGCGTCGGCGTGGTAGAAGACGTGCGCGATGACCGCGAGGCCATGCGCGTGGGCCTCCTCGATGATGGCGCGATAGTACGTCGGGTCGAGCTTCTCGACCGAGCCGCCGCGGTCGTCGACCCAGATCTTGATGAAGGCGACGCCCTGCGCGGCGAGGTCCCGGACGAGCTGCCGTCCCTCCTCCGCGCTCGTGACACCGAGTGCCGACCCACGCAGCGCCGCCGCGCCGGGCCCGGCGTTCGGCGCGGCGAGCCCGCGCCCGGCGGTGAAGAGACGCGCGCCGTCGAGGGTGCCGGCCTCCTGATCGCGCTGAATGTCGATCCACAGTTCGCCTGCGTCCGTGCCGAGTGACACGATGACGCCGACGCCGAAGAAGGCGTACCGCTCCAGGTGATCGACAACGTTGTCGCGGGTGTAGTTGGCGGCGTCGTACGTCAGACCCTGCTGGAATCCGACATGGCCATGCAGGTTGACCAGCGCCGGAATGACCGTCTTGCCGGTGAGGTCGACACGGGCGCCACCGTCGCCCTGCGCCAGCTCGCCCTGCCGCCCGACCTCGGTCATGACGCCTCCGTCGACGATGAAGGCCGAGGTCTCGATTGGCGCCGAGCGATCGCCGGGGATGAGCCGTGCCCCTTCGTAGAGGACGGCGGTGGCGGGTGCCGCCACCGGTGCCGACTCCGGTGTTGGATCACCGGAGCAGGCGGCGATCAACGAGAGGCCGCCGAGTGAGGCGGCGAAGCGACGCCGATTACGTACGCGTGCCACTAGTTAGCGAGGGGGTCGGGTCGCATCTGGAATCGCACGATCTCGCTCGTTCTCCCCTTGCCGCCCTCGAGGTGAAACGTCGAACCGGTGTTGAAGCTCGACCAGACGCCGCGTCCCTTCCACCCCGCGCCGGCATCGTCGATGCGGCCATCCAGTCCGCGACTGTAGAAGCCGAGCGGGTATGGCACACGCATGACGACCCACTCCCCGGTGTCCGGCTCGAGGGCGAGCAGCGCATCGGACGTGGTCCCGGTGGCAATCGGGGTGTTCGCACCGAGACCGAGCGTGTCGAACTGGTCGACCCAGTTGTAGTAGTGATAGTCCGCGTTGGCCGAGGCGTTCTCGGTTCCCTTGAGCTTTGGACCTGGGGTCGGGTAGAGCGTCCATCCCTCGGCGCAATGCTGTCCGGTCGCAGTCGGTCCGTTCCGCACGGCGCACTTGTCCCGTTCGAAGCTGGCCAGGTGACCACTCCCGCCGAGCGCCGTCCAGATCACGCCGTTGCGGTCGACGTCGATGCCGCGCGGGCCATACCCCCACTTCATCTCGTCGACGTCGGGGTTGCCGAACGGCGGCTCGTAGACCTCGGAGAGACAGGTCTCCGGCGGGTTGTCACCCAGCTCGAGCCGGATGAGCCGGCCCGGCACGTCGAATCGTCGCGAGATCCACACCGACCCATCGGGATGCGGGATGACGCCGTAGGCCCGCTTGAACTTGTCGAGGCTGCCGATGCGGGTGTCCCTCGCCGGGTCGATCTCGACGTCGCCCTGGGCGGTCGGCTCGTTCCAGGGCCTCGTGATGCGCCCGTCGCCGTTCGTGTCGATCACGGTCGGGCACCAGCCCTGCGCCGCGCGCTCATCCCCCGTCTCGTCGTAGAGCCGGGTGTTCAGCCAGCCGATCGCCTCGGTCGAGCCACTCAGCCAGAGCGTGTCGTCGGCGTCGTCGGCGAATTGCAAATGGTGCGTGAAGTAGCAGGTGTCGACCAGCACAAACGATTCGGTCTCAGGGTCGTAGTAGGACACCTGGCGTGACTCGGCGCGATGCTGAATCGGGTAGTACTTGGCCGACGGGTGGTTCGAGCCCTCCAGACACCAGTCGGGGACGTCGTTCGGTCGCACGTACTGCGTAATCCAGACACGACCCTTGTCGTCCATCATCGGGTTGTGCGCGCTCCGGCTCTCGAGGCCCGCCGGTCCCTCGCCGGCCCAGTAGAGCGATGGAATCGCCGTCGACGACCCCTGATACGAGTTGCTGCGGGGCTGCCGCTCGACGCGGGTGTTCAGGTCCATCCGGACCGACCGGTGCGTGCGCGGATCCGTGATGACAAGCCCCGCTCCGCCAACGCCGTAGATCGGTCCATCACCGTAGAGCGTCGGGTTGCGCTTGTCGGTCGACACCTCGTCGTGCACCATCCCTCGCGGGTGGCCCCACCCCCACATGCTCAGGACCAGGTTGCGCTCCTTGCCTTGCGGTCGCGGCGGCACCGGCGGCAGCTCGCCCGCGGCGATCCGGTCGCTCCACTCCGAGTAGAGCTGGAGCGCACGCGGGCGGCCGATGCGGTTGATCTCAGCCGCCATCGCGGGGCCGGCGCCGCCGGCCTGAATCCGATACTCCCAGGCGTCGGCGGTCGAGTCGAAGTCCGCCAGATCGAGCATCGGCATCTCCCGCGTCGCCATGTTGCCGAGCTGATGGCAGAGCTGACAGCCGTCCTTCATCCGGTCGATCCAGTCCGCCTGCGTGCGCATCGCGGTGCCGATGCCGTTGCCGCGCGGCCCCGTCCCTGGAAAGTCGGTAGCCGGGGGCACCTCGAGCAGCGAGTACCAGTAGTTGGCCGGGTAAATCCGCGCTGCCTCTGCCGGCGTGGCGGCGGTCTGCACCCCCAGATCGAGCCGGTCGCCCGGCCGTGCCGCGGTCTTGTCTGAATCCACGAGGCCGTACCCGCGCACCCACACCTCGTATGCGGCATCCGGGAGGTCCGGGACCAGGAAACGCCCGGCGTCGTCGGTCACGACGATCTTGCGAAACCCGGTGTCGAAGTCGTCGGTTTCGGCGATGATCCAGACGCCCGCTTCGGGTCCCGCCGGCCCGTTGACGACGCCCTGGATGTCGTCCCCCTGGGCGGCGATCGGCGTGCTCACCCACACGGCGGCGACGGAGAGCACCGCGGCCACACAGACATATCCGACGACACGAAGGGTTCCACGCATGTTCGCCTCCCGCACCTTTGGGTCCGTCTTCAGGGTGTTACCGGAATCGTGCGGCAATGGTGGCTCCCGGTGGGCCGGGAGTCAAGCATCGTTCCGCAGCAGATCCGCGTAGCGCTGCCGCAGGTCGCGTTTCAGCACCTTGCCGCTCGGGTTCTTTGGCAGCGCGTCGGCGACGACGACACGCTTCGGGATCTTGAAGCCGGCGAGATGCGCGCGGCAGTGGGCGACCACCTCGTCTTCGGTCACCGCCTGACCCGCCCGCGGCACCACAACGGCGACGACTGCCTCGATCCAATACGGATGCGGCAGACCGATCACCGCCACCTCGGAGACCGACGATACGCCGTAAATCGTCTCCTCGACCTCACGGCTCGCGACGTTCTCGCCGCCCGATTTGATCATGTCCTTCTTGCGGTCGACAACCGTGATGTAGCCGTCGTCGTCGATGGTCGCCAGGTCGCCGCTGTGAAACCACCCGCCCTCGAACGCGGCGCGGGTTTTCTCGTCGTCGTTGTAGTAGCCGCGGAGCAACTGGGGCGACCGGTGGACGATCTCGCCAGTCTCGCCAGGCGCGATCGGACGCCCGGTGTCGTCTACGACGCGCGTTTCGACGTTGAGTGTCGCTCGCCCGGCAGACCCAGCCTTGCCCACCTGGTCCTCGGGCCCGAGCACCGTGGCGAGCGGGGCGATTTCCGTCTGACCGTACAGGTTCCAGAAGCGCGTCTGCGGGAGGCGCTGGCCGAGCTCGTGCAGCACTTCGACCGGCATGATCGCCGCGCCGTAGTAGCCCTTGGCGAGCGACGACAGGTCGTGCTGGTCGAACAAGGGCGAGCGAAGCAACCCGATCCAGACCGTCGGCGGCGCGAAGAACGAGGTGACACGGTGGCGCTCGATGAGCGGCAGGACGACGTCGGGCAACGGTTGCGCCACGATGACGCCGCTGGACCCGAGGTAGACGGAGGGTCCAAGGAAGACATCGAGCTGTGCGCAGTGGTAGAGCGGCAGCGAGTGGAGGACGACGTCGTCCACGCGCATCTCCCCGTCGATGATGCAGCTGACGTATTGCCAGATGACGGCGTCGTGGGTCAGCACCGCACCCTTCGGGCGCGACTCGGTGCCGCTCGTGTAGATGATCTGCGCGACGCTCCCGCTGTCGAGGTCGACGATTGGTTCGACGATCGTGTCGGTGACGAGGTCGTCGTAGGCGATCCAGCCGTCGGACGGTGGATCGGTCGCGTCGCCCGGGAGTCGGACCCGCCGTTCGACGGCCGCGTCGGCTGGGAGCCGGACCCGCCGTTCGACGGTCGTGACGGCTGCGGTGGCCTCTACGGCGGTCGGGACGAACTCCTCCGACGCGCACAGCATGCGTGCACCGGAGTGACCCAGGATGAAGGCGACCTCCTCGGCGTTGAGCATGAAGTTGATGGGCACCAGGACGGCGCCCACCCGGGCGACGGCGAAACGGAGTGCGGCGAACGCGTGCGAGTTGCGGGAGAGGATCGCCACACGATCGCCCCCCCCGACACCCTGGGCGGCCAGCCCATGCGCGAGCCGGTTGCACAGTGTGTCGAATTCAGCGTACGTCCAGGCGACGTCCCCGCAGGCAATGGCGGGCTTGTCTGGAAGCCGCGCTGCCGTTCGTCGCAGCAGGTCACCGAGCGTCTGCCGGTGAATCACACCGTCCATGGATCGGATGCAGTGTGGCGTTCTATGGCGCGGTCGCGAAACCGAGGGCGGACGCGTTCGCTCGAATCCGGTCGTCGAGCGTGACGACCGTGATTGACCCCAGCGCGGCGCCGAACGCGGCCGCCGTGGACAGGTGGATGGCATCGAACGTCCGCACCGGCTCGACAGGGAACCGCGCACGCGCTCGCGCGAGCACCTGACCGGTCATCGCCAGCACGGCCCACCCTGCCACCGTCGAGTCAAGCAGTTGAAGCGCGGCGAGCTCGTCGGTTCGACCGATCTGCTCCAGGGCGGTCGCCCGTGCCATCACACGCGCGCACTCCACCGCGGTGAGCGATGACGAGACGACGCGCTCCGCGTCGGCGAGGACGTGTCGGACCTCGACCTCTCGCGGTTCACCGAGGAGCCAGTTCAGCACGGCGCTCGTTTCCGCGTACGCAATCACCGCTCCGCTCGCTCGGCGTCCAGTAACGTCGCGCCAGTGCCTGGACGAGCCGAGACCGGCGACTTCACATAGATGGAGGGGTCATGGCCGCCCAGAGAAAGACCGCCTTGGTCGGCCAACCGGCGTAGCTTGCGATCCGTTGGCGACTCCGGTTCGGCCGGCGCCGACGGGGCCCGCATTTCCGCGACGACGCGCCCCCGATCGGTGATCAGCAGGACCTCGCCCGCGCTTGCGTCCCGCACGAACTGGCTCAACCGTGCTTTGAGCTCACGAATGCCGACAGCTCTCATCGACTTCATTGTAGTCACGTGAGACTACATTGGCAACCGGCCGGCGCCCGCGGGCGTGCCGAGGTCAGGCGCCGGCCCGCAGCCTCTTCAGCAGCTGGATCTGCCCGGCGTGATAGAGGTCGTGCGCCGCGATCCCGCGGATGAGCGCGAGGGTGCTGGTCTTGCTGCCAGCCGAGGCGCGCGCGAGCGCGCGGGCGGGCAGACGCTCGAGCACGTCTCGAAGCTGCTGGTGCTCCGCGCGCAACAACGCGAGCATCTCTCGCCATGCGGCGTCTGTCGGTGGGTCCGGCGTCGGAAACCAGTCGCTGCCTGGTAGCGCGAACCGGCCGCGTGGCGAGCCGGCGAGGCGCCGGCGCACGGCGTACTTCCAATACGCGCAGTGCACCGCGATCTCCCAGGTGTTGTGCCGCTCGTCGGCCGGCCGCCACGCCGCGGTGGCGGCTCCCATGCCGCGGAGCGAGCCGCGCAGCGTCGTGCCGTGCCAGGCACGCTTGTCGTACGCCTCGTCGATGAGGCCGAGCAGGATATCGTGCGCCGTGGCTGCTGTCATGGCACCGGGACCCGCTCCGACAGCTCTTGATCCCAGTTCTGCACCAGGACGATCTGCGAGCGCCCATCCTCGGCGGTGGCGGCGGGGACCTTGATCATCGCGAATCGCTCGCCGTCGGGGTCGAGGTCGTACGGTCGAGACGGGCCCGTCGACGCGAGGTACGGTCCCTCAAACAGCACGTCGGGCGCACCGGCGGTCAGCGTTGACCCCGTCGTGATCGGCACGGCAAGCAGCTGCCGCCCGTCGAGGCTCTGATAGAACAGCTCGGTCCCGTCGGGCGACCAGCGCGGCACGCGCCCGCCGTCGGTCGAGATCGGCTGGCGGCCGCCGAGCTCGGGAAAGCGCTCGACGAAGACCTCGTATCGACCCGATCGGTTCGAGTGGTAGGCGAGCCAGCGGCCGTCGGGCGCGATCGCCGGGCCTCCCTCCTGGAACTCGTCGTCGATCAGCAACTCCAGGGCGGGGTCACCCTCCATCGAGAGCGCGCCGATGTCGACCATGGGGAGCCGGGCTTCCACGAACAAGAGCGTCGTGCCGTCAGGTGTCCACGCCTCGGGTGCCACGAGGTTCCGCGACCCTTCGAGAGCCAGGACGAGGTCAGGCGTGCCGCTGCCGTCGGCCGGCGTCCGGAACAGCTCGGGCCCTCCGCCGCGGTTGGACTCGAAGACGAGGTGCGCGCCATCGACAGTCCAGAGGGGGTGTTGGTCGGTTCCTGGATGGGTCGTGACCCGGTTGAACGTGCCGCGCTCTGAATCATAGGTGTGCACGTCTCCGTCGAAGGCAAGGGCGAGCTGTCGACCGTCCGGGGATACCCGCACCGACGAATACGCACCCGGTCCGGCCTCCAGATCCTCCTCCGTGCCGTCCCTCGCAACCCAGACGATTGTGTTCGTCGCCGGGCTGGAGCCGGCACCCGTCACGTAGACAAGCGATCCGTCACCCGCCAGGCCGAAGTTCGCGGCACCATCGATGTCCTTGGTCACGACGCCGTCCACCACCGGAACCGGATCGCCGATGACCGCGAGGCTGTCGAGGTCGAAGGGCACGGCGCGCAGCGTGCCGTCCGTTCCATAGACGATGTGACCGGTTGGTGCGTATCGCGGATGGCTGCCGATCGGGATCAGCGCGGTCTGCTGGCCGGTCTCCAGGCTCAACAAATCGATGCGCTTCGAGCTCGCCGCGGCCCCGCTCGCCACCGCGAACAGGACGGCGCGACCGCCAGGGAGTATCTCCGGCCAATGATGCCGACCCTCGCCCCGCTGCGGGTCGGGCGTCGTCAGCTGCTCCGGCTCCCCGCCGCCCGCCGAGACGCGGCGGAGTCCCGCGGTGTCGTTCAGCGCGAAGACGAGCCGATCGTCCGCGCCCCAACTCGCGCCTCGGAGCGCGGAGTCGGCCGCACACAACGTCACGGCCCGCCCTCCTGCGATCGAGATTTTCTTCAACGCGCCGTCGCCGGGGTCGTAGAAGCCGACCCACTCGCCACCAGGTGAGAAAAACGGTCCCTGCGCGCGCTGCGTGTCGGTCAGGACCCTCGCTTCGAGCTCGTCGACCGATCGCACGTAGAGCCGCCGTGGCGAGCCAGAGGTGTAGACGACGACTGTGCCGTCGGGAGAGATCGCCAGGTCAGTGGCCTGCGCGGCGGCGGCGAGTGGCGCGGTCGGGGCGGTGACGACGAAACGGGAGACACGCGGATCCGCGGGCCGCGTCGCCCACCACACGCCGAAGCCGGCGACAAGCGCTGCGGCGAGACCCGACGCGAGGGCGGGCATGAGGCGTCGCCAGCGTGACGAAGGGACGGCAGGCGGTGCGGCGGTAGCCGCGCCAGCGTCGTTCGTGACTGTCGGCTGTGGCGCCGTCGCGTCGTCGATCTGGACGATCGCCTCGCCGATGTCGCGCAGCCGGCGCTTCGGGTCCTTGTCGAGGCAGCGATCGAGCAGTCGGCGGACAGCCCCAGGGAGGTTCGGTGGCAGCGACTCAGCATCCGGCTCCCTCGCCAGCACCGACGCCAGGATGTCCGACACCTCGTCGCCGCGAAACGCGCGGCGGCCCGTCAGCATCTCGTGGAGCACCGCGCCGAACGCCCAGATATCGGCCCGCTTGTCGACCGGCTTGCCGCGCGCCTGCTCGGGAGCCATGTAGGCGGCGGTTCCCATGATCACGCCCGCCTGCGCCGTCATCGCCGTCAGCGTGGGCGACTGCGACGGGTCGCCGCTGGCGTCACCCCCCAACGCCTTCGCCAGGCCGAAATCGAGCACCTTCACGGTGCCGTCGTCCTTCACCTTGATGTTGGCCGGTTTCAAGTCGCGGTGGATGATCCCCTGCTCGTGGGCGGCGTCGATCGCTTGGGCGATCTGACGGGCGATCCGGAGCGCGTCTTCGACTGGCATCGCGCCCTGCGCGATGCGGTCGGCGAGCGTCGGCCCCTCGACCAGCTCGAGGACCAGCGCGCGAACGCCAGCGGACGCGTTGTCCTCGATCCCGTGGATGCCGGCGATGTTGGGGTGGTTGAGGGCGGCGAGGAGCTGTGCCTCGCGCTGGAACCGGGCAAGTCGCTCCGGGTCGTCTGCGAACAGGTCTGGGAGCACCTTGAGGGCGACGTCACGGCCGAGCGTGGTGTCGCGCGCGCGCCACACTCTACCCATGCCGCCCTCGCCGAGGAGGTCCTTGACCTCGAAGGCACCGAGCCGGCCGCCAGTCGCGATCTCGCTCATCGGTGTGTGGGTGCCGTTGCCACCGCCTGCGATCCGCGGTCGGAGCGAGCCTACCAGATCCGGGTACGCGCTCGGCAGGGCGCGGATGTCCCGCTAGCGAGTGATGCCGTCCTCGTCCGGCTGGACCCATGCGACGCCATCGACGTCGTCAAAGTGCCGGTCGAACGAGAGGAGATCGGCCCCCGTCTCCATCGCGTGGGCTGCGATCCAGATGTCGTTCGTCGGGATGGGCCGGCCCTTGCCGCGCAGGGCGGCCGCGATACGTCCGAACCGCTCGGCCGTCGCGTAGGTCACGGGCACCAGGCTGACGAAGGGGTTGTCCAGGAACTGTTCGAGGCTCTTCCGGTTGCGTTCGAACCGCGAGCCGTGGCGGAAGCCGAACAGCAACTCGCCAACGACCACGGTCGACAGCAGCACGCGCTCGGCCCGCCGAATCCGGGCCACGACATTGGCGTGTCCACGCATGAACGCGGAATACGCGTCGGTGTCGACCAGGACCGTCATCGCCATAAGCTTGGGTCGATCTCGTCGAACGCGTCGACGGCGGCCATGATCTCTCGGTCCTCTGCGGCGGACCAGCTGCCGATGAATGGATCCAGCGAATCTCCGACGACCGTGGCCGCTTCGGGGGTTGGTTCGAGCCCCGCACCCCGACGCATCAGCCGGATCGCCGCGCGGTTCAGGGAGATGCCATGACGCTTGGCGAACGCCCGCAGGTGGCGCTCGAGCCGCGTGTCGAATCCGCGCACGGTGAGCTGGGTCATTCGCATCTCCCTGGCCCTTCTGACTGAGTCATAAAGAGTCATTATGAATCACAGTCGGAGCGCACTGCAACTCCCCGGTAGGTACGGTGCGCCGGTCCATCTATGATTCGTGGCGTCCGGCCTTGAACGGGGAAACGGAAGATGGACAGACGCACGCTCCTCGCATCCGGCGCCATGGCCGCCATCGGCCTCGGGCTCGGCGGGTGCGTGCGCCGGGTCGCTACGTCGGGCGCCGCCGCCGACACGCGGCTCGTGTTTGGCCTGCCGCGGGTCCGCGCGTCGTGGGACCGGGTCATCCGCACGACAGTCGGCCTTCGCCCGCATCGGCCTTCCGGTTTTGTACTGCGACCCGACAGGCTCGACGCGAAGACCGTCATCCACAACTACGGGCACGGCGGCTCGGGGATGTCGCTGTCGTGGGGGTGCGGAGAGGTGGCGGCCGACTGGGCGCTGGAGCACGACTCCCGGCGGGCGGCGGTGCTCGGCTGTGGTGCGGTCGGGTTGACCGCGGCCCGGCAGCTCCAGCGGCGCGGCTTCGACGTAACGATCTACGCGAAGACGGTGCCGCCCGACACGACGTCGAACATGTCGCTTGCCGGCTTTACGCCGACGTCAGGACTCGTCGACGACGAGCGTCGCACCGAGTTGTGGGACGCGCAGTTCCGGCAGGTCGCCGAGATCGCCTATCGACAGCTGCAGTTGCTCGTCGGGAACGGCTATGGCGTCTCCTGGATCGATACCTACGAGACGATGGACGAGGTGCGCGCGGCGCGCCGCGACAGCGATCGATCGCCGCTTCTCCCGGACTACTTGCGGGCGGGCCGGACCGTGCTCGAGCCTGGCGCGCATCCTTTCCCCCTCCGCTACGCGACGCGCCAACCGTCCCTGCGCATCGAGCCGTCGATCTATCTCGACGCCCTGGTCCGCGACGTCCGCGACGCCGGCGGGCGAATCGTCATTCGCACGTTCGACACGCCGCGCGACCTCATGACGCTCAGCGCGCCGATCATCGTCAACTGCACGGGCCTCGGGTCGCGCGCCCTGTTCGGCGATCGCGAGCTGATGCCGGTAAAGGGACAGCTCACGCACCTTGTTCCGCAGCCAGAGGTGCACTTCAGGACGTCGGGTGGGATCGGGCCGGCCGACGACGTCGGGATCGGGATTCACATGATGCCGCGGTCGGACGGCATCGCGCTCGGCGGCACCGCCGAGCGGGGCGTGTGGACGCTCGAACCGAACGAGGCGGCACGCCAGCGGGTCGTCGACGGCCACATCGCGCTCTACGCGGCGATGCGTACGTAGCGCAGGCCTTCAGGCCTGCGAGGCGAGGCTAAAGCCTCGCCCTACGTTGGGCATGGGCGTGCGCCCGAGGTGCCGATCGTAGTGCAGGCCTTCAGCCCTGCGAGGCGAGGCTGAAGCCTCGCCCTACGTTGGGCATCGCGAGATCTATGGCTGCCCGCGGAGGTCGAAGAGCGGCTCCCCGACCGTCATCCCGGCCCGATGGCGCGCCACCGCGTCCAGGACGTCGGCGAGCGCCTCCGGTTGCGTTGCGGCGACGTCGTATTGCTCCGCGGGATCCACGTCGAGATTGAAGAGCAGCGGCGGGTCGTGGACCGTCCGCGCCGGTCCGAGCGCGTATCGCCCTTCCGTGATGAAGTGCACCTTGTATGCGCCGAGGCGAAACGCGAAGAGCGCCCCCATCCGGTAATAGGCCATCGTGCGACGTGGGCTCGCTCCGGCGTCGAACAGGACGGGACTGAGGTCGACCCCATCGATCGGCCGATCATCCGGAATGGTGCCGCCGGCGATCGACACGACGGTCGTAAAGAGGTCCATGCTCGATCCGACCTCCTGGGTCACGCCGGCCTCGATCGTGCCCGGCCACCAGAAGATGCCTGGTACACGCATCCCGCCTTCGAACGTTGTGCCTTTGCCGTCGCGGAGCAGACCCGCGGTCCCCGCATGCGTCTCGAAGCTGAGCCACGGACCGTTGTCGCTGGTGAAGACGACCAGCGTGCGGTCGGCGAGGCCGGCCGTCTCGACCGCGTCGACGATCTCTCCCACGCTCCCGTCAATCTCCTCGATGACGTCCCCATAGATTCCCGCCGCGCTGCGATCGCGATACGCGTCCGAGACGAAGAGCGGCATGTGCGGCATGGAGTGGGGCACGTACAGAAAGAACGGCTCGTCCCGGTGCTCGCCGATGAAGCGCACCGCCTCCTCGGTGTACCGTCGCGTGATCGTCGCCTGCTGGGCGGGTCGCTCGATGACTGCTTCGTCACGCATGAGCGGGACCTGCCAGTAGTCGACGTCCGGGTTGAAATACGCCGTCCGGCTGTCGAGCCCGTCGGGCAGATTCCAGTCCATGTCATTCGAGTACGGGATCCCGAACCAGGAGTCGAAACCGTGGCGGGTCGGGAGGTACTGGGGCAGGTGGCCGAGATGCCACTTGCCGACGATGCCGGTCGCGTAGCCGACCTTGCGGAGTGCTTCGGCGAGCGTCACCTCGTCCGCGGGCAGCCCCGCGAGCGAGTCGGGAAAGAAGACCCCGGTCCGTCGACCAAACATCCCGCTTCGCAGATGCAGACGGCCCGTGAGGAGCGCCGCGCGGCTGGGCGAGCAGACCGGCGCCTGCGCATAGAAGCTGGTCCAGCGTTGGCCTTCGGCGGCCAGTCGGTCGATCGCCGGGGTGCGGATCGTCGGATGCCCGTAGCTGCCGAGGTCGCCGTAGCCGAGGTCGTCGGCTGTGATGATGATGACGTTGGGAGGTCGCGGCGCGGCTGCCGTCTGGGCTGAACCGTCGGTTACCGGTGCGAGGAAGGTACTGAGGACGCCGATGAGGACGATCCAGCCGCGGCGGCTACGTGTGGGCATATGGGCTACGGCTTCGCGGGGCTGAAGCCCCGCGCTACGTGCGGGTCGCCGGCGCCGAGGCGCCGAGCTTCGGAAAGAATCGGCCGGTCTGGCGCATATACCGGCGGTAGTCGTCGCCGAAGCGCTGGACGAGATGCGCCTCTTCGATCGTGGTCCGCGCGACGATCAGCGCCAGCGCGATCGCTCCGGTCAGCGCGATGAACCAATTGGCGGTGGTGAGGGCGTTCGCGAGGAAGCCGCAGAAGGCGGTGGCATAGAACGGGTGGCGGACGTACCGGTACGGACCGTGCGTGACCAGCGTGTGCTCCCGCCTGGTGACGACGGTGTCGGTGATGTTCGTGCCGATTGAACGAAACGTCCAGATGCCGAGCGCGAGTGTCGGCACGCCGATCGCCACACCGACCCAGCGGAGCCACAGCGGCAGCGGGAGCGAGGCCCACGCCACCCAGTCTGGGTTCAGGATGAACGTCACCATACCGCCCATCGCCGCCAGACCGAAGGGGCGGAGCGTGAAAAGGATGAAGAGCCCCTCCTGCCGCCGGTCCAACGGCTCGCGGGTCGCTTGCGAACGAATGCGGTGGTAGAGGCCGACCGGTAGAAAGGCGGCCATCCCGAGCGCGAGGATGATGCGGAACGTCTGGTCGTCGGCCACGGTCGTTACCCGCGAGCCCTGGGGTTAAGGCTGGTTCTGGCTGCTGTCCTCCTCCATCAGGTAGTCCCAGTGGCGACCGGCCTGCGTGAGGATCGGCGAGAGATCCTCGGCCAACAGGTAGCCGTCATCGACCAAGGCGAGCGCGGCGGCCGAGACTTGACCGAGATACGCCTCGCGGCTGTCGTAGCGCTCGGCGATAGCACGGCGGGGGTCACCCGCTCGCTCGCCGTCGGCGCGCGTGCGCGGGAACGGAATATAGGAGCCCTGCATGCTCGACAATACGTCGGTCGGGCCCGATTCGGCGCGGAATAGATTCCATCCGGTGTAGGTGGCGAGCGGCACGGCGACCTCGGGCATCATCAGGCCGGCGGTCTCGTTCCCGTCGCCGTCGACCTTCGGGACCATCACCGGAAACGCGGAGAGGACCTCTGGCGGCTGCACGGTGACGATGCCCCGTGTCCTGAACTCCGGTCCGTACACCGCCCGGTAGGCAAGGTGCGGCTCGGCCGGCTGGCCAACGCCGGGGAGGTCGGGGAACCGGAGGTCGTCAGGCATGACGAGGTCGCCGTCGGCGACCCGGGGATAGACGCTCGCGGGCGGCGCCACGTCATCGTCGACCCAGTCGTCCATCGCAAGCAGCAGGCTCCGGAGGAACCAGGAGTAGTCGTTCGGGTTGCTCAGCTGCTGCCCGCTCGTGTGGCGTGGCGGAAAACGGCCAGGGCCGTGCTGTCCCCCGGCAAAGGAGTAGATCCGCACGTTGTCCATCAGCGGGGCGTCCGCCGCCCCGTCGAGGGTCGTGTGGATGAGCGAGGCCGCCCGTCCCCAGTACTCGTATGACGAATTCGTATAGAAGACCTTTGGCATGTGCTGCGGCTGGATGCCGGCCAGCAGGCCGTCACGCATGTCGGTCACCGGGTCGCTCTGGACGATGTCGGCGAACGGAAAGATGTCGCTGGGATACAGCTTGTTGAGAAACGGATGCCCGTCGCGCGAGGGCTGGGCGAAGCGATGGTTGAAGCTGCCCCGGCCGCCGCCCGCCACGTGGGCCATCACGCCATCGAACGCCCGGCGGTCCGCCTCATCCCGGTTGAAGCCGTGATAGAGGAACGTCCGGAGAAAGCGCCCGCTCTGCGACACGCCCCATGCGACGGCGTGCTCGATCGCGCCAGCCGGGAGCGACAGCTCCGGTGAATCGCCGTACTTCATTCTTGAGATCAGGTCGCGCACGGCGGCGGGCCCCAGGCCGACCAGCGCGGGATCCTTCGCCACGTAGACGATGTCGTAGAGCGTGTGCGGATCGAAGCCGCCCTCGAGAAGGACGCGAGTCGCGTCGTCGACAACCGTCCCGTTCTCCTCGCGGCGGGCGAACCGCCACTGACTCCGCGGCACGACCCGACGTGCCTGGTCGACACCGTCCCGGACGGTCATGACGTTCGCCGGATCGTTCGGGTCGGCGACGGGATACGCGATGTGGTTCCGGTCGGCGAGCGAGCGGTCGTACGCGCGTTCGGTCACGACGACTTCGCTTCGCACCAGACCGGTGATGGGGTTGCCGTCGTTGGTGGCGATGGGGGGATACACGCGCATCCGTTCACCTTCGAGCGGCACGTCGAACTGCCATCCGAGCCAGAGCAGCGTGAAGCCGTTCCGCAAGAGAAAACCGTCGCCCATCTCCTCGGCTGACTGAGGTGCCCTGCCGCCAGCGGCATTGTTGAAATAGCCGAGCATGCCCTTGCCGCCACGATTGGAGACCTCGTAGAGGACGGTGCCGTTGCCGCGACCCGGGTCTGTCGGCTTGATGAGGTAGAAGTCCGATCGGAACTCGACCTTGCCGTTCGCATTGCGCGGCGCGAGGCGGATATCAGTGATGATGCCGTTCGCGGGGTTCGCCGGATCGACCTCGAAAAAGATCGTCCCCGACAGTCCCTCGTAGGCTCCAGCGAGGCCGTACGCCTGGCCGCCGGCGATGTCCACGCGGCTGTCCACCTGAATGCGGACGACCTCGGCCGAAGCCGTCCCGATCCCCGTCGTGAGAAGCAGCACTGTCGCGAGTGCGGATGCCGTGCGCGTCATCAGGTCTCCTTAACAGCTACCGGTCCCACGAGTGCGACGCGAATGCAGGTTCGCGTGCGATCGAGTAGTCGATCCAGCAATCGAGCAACGCCCGCGGGTCCGACGGATCGTGTGGCTCGCTCCACTCGGTGAGCTCCACCCCCGTTGTGCGCGACGCCGTCGCGCTGCCCGCCGCGGCGGCGACCCTCGGGTCGAGTGCGCGGAAGATCTGGTCGCGCGCGTCGTCCAGGTGCAGCGCCGTCTCGCGGTCACCCGTCCTCGCCAACGCGCGGTCGAGCATGCCATCGATCGCGCGTAGCTCGCCGCGGATGAACGCCCGCTCGTCACCACGTCCGCGCTGGGCCCCGGTCAACTTCCGACTCATCGTCGACAAGTGCAGCCGCTGGAGGTTGCGCCGATAGGCGTCGACCGTCACCGTGCCGGCGCTCAGCTCGCCCCAGATGCCCTGCCGCACGCTCGCGAGGAACTCGGTCGGCGCATAGGCGGCCTCGCCGTCGAGGGCTTGCTGCTCGACGAGCCGAGCCATGCGCGACGAGCTCAGCAGGCTGCCGAGGACGCGTCCCTGCGCCGACACGATGCGTTCGAGTGCACCCGTGGCCTCGATGCGCCGCAAGATGTCGGGGTCGAGAAGGAACGCCGGCGTCTCGAACGCATGCGCGTTGAGAAACGCGACGGCGTCCGCCTGACGCGCCTTGTCGATCATCACGAAGCGCACGCCGTCCTGCCCACCGTGCTTCTGTTGCGAGTCGAAGCCGCCAACGACAGCCGCGACGTGGTTCATCTCGAGCGCCCATTGGGCCACCACGCGGCCATACAGCTCGTCGAGCTGGTCGTATGGCTGACCGGCCTCGGACGTCGCCGTGAGGAGCCGGGCGGCGACGCGCTCGAGGTTCTTCAGCCCTAGTGCGGTCGCCTCGACCGCGTCGGCGTCGCCGACGGCCTCGGTCAGCTGACCCGGATCCGAGCCGCGCGAGTCGGCCGTCGTGAATCGGTACCAGGGCGTGTCGTCCTGCGCCCGCGCCCATTCGTCGAGCTGCGGCAGCTCGTCGTCCGGCGTCGCGGCGTCCGCGATCGGCGCGTAACCCCACATCGTCGCCCACCGGTCGTAGGGACCGATTCTCGGGATCAGGTCGGCGGGCGCAATCCCGTCCTCCGGCTGCGCGACGTAGTTGAAGCGCGCGTAGTCCATCAGCGTGGGTGTGTGGCTCATCGTCTCGACCCAGCTGGGGTCGCGCACCTTGTCGATCGGATACATCGAGCTGGCCTTCATGTTGTGCTGGAAGCCGAGCGTGTGACCCACTTCGTGCGCCGCGACGTAGTGCAGCAGGTCGCCCATCAGCTCGTCCGGTAGGGGCAAGGTGCGTGCCCGCGGGTCGAGCGGCCCGGCCTGCACGAAGTACCAGTTGCGCACGAGGTTCATGACGTTGTGGTGGAACTGGATGTCCGAGTCGAGAATCTCGCCGGTGCGCGGGTCGTGGATGTGCGGACCGTAGGCGTTTTCGACCGACGAGGGGAGCCACCGGATCACGGAATAGCGCGCGTCCTCCGGGCTGAACTCCGGGTCCTCCTCCGGCGTGGGCGCCTCACGGGCGAGGATCGCGTTGCTGAACCCAGCCTCCTCGAAGGCCTCCTGCCAGCTTTCGACGCCCGCCTTCAGATAGGGGACCCACTTGGCCGGCGTCGCGGCGTCGATCCAGTAAACGATCGGTGTGACCGGGTCCGACAGCTCGGCCGCCGGGTCCTGCTTCTCGAGGCGCCACCGGGTGACGTAGCGACGCTCTGTCGCGCGATGCTCGTCGCGGCCATAGTCCCGCTGCCGGACCGAGAAATAGCCGACCCGCTCGTCGAACAGCCGCGGTCGCATCGGGTCCTCGGGCAGCTTGACCATGCTGTAGTGGACGACGATGCTCGCGCTGCCGGGCCCCATGCCGCGCCGGCGCGGCGCGGTCGGCGTGCGGCTCGCGTTCGGACTGGGCGGCGGCGCGGTATACGTGTGCGTCGCCTCGACCTCGAGGTTGCGCGGAAAGGCGCGCACCGAATCGACGAACGACCGCCGTCGGTCGAAGCCGCTCGCCGACAACACGGTGCGCGCGCTGAACTCGGGCACCTCCGTCGCGAAGAGCGACGTGACGTCGACGACCGGCGCGCCGCCATCACCGACCGCCTCGATGTCGAACGCCTTGAGGATCGCGTCGTTGTTGGCCGCAGAGACGGCCTGCGCGATCGGCCGCTCCGGGTCGGCGACGATCTGGTACGACACGCTCCGCAGCAGTACGCGATCGCCCCGGCGTTCCCAGCGGACCACGCGGTTCCCGAGCGGTTGCCCGCCGAAGCCGACGCCCGCGGTCGTGCGTGCGATCTGACTCACCCAGAGGAACTCAGCGTCGAGCTCCGCCACCGGGATCTCGTAGAACACCTTCTCCTTGACGCGGTGGACCGTGAAGACCCCGTCGTCAGAGACCGCGTCGTCCGTGATGACCTCGGCATAGGGCTTGATGCCTGAATCATCGTCCTTGTCGTCGTCCGGGCCCTCTGCGGGATCCGTCGCCTCGTCCTGTGTCGCCTCGGATGGTTCGTCTGGGTCCGGCGGCTGTTGCGGCCGTTGGGCCGCTCCGGGCGCGGCCAAGACGACGAGCAACGCGATGAGAACGACCGGTGTCAGCCAGCGTGGCATGGGGAGTTCCTCCGGAACTGACGAGGCACGCCGGCGGGAAACCCGGCGTGCCCGACGAGTGGTTTCCCAGACGACTCCGGGAATCGGGCACATGAGAACGCCCACGCCCACGCGCTAACGCGCAGGCTGGCCTACGCGCTGCCGGTCGAGCGGATCGACCGTCAGCGTCCACGTGAGCGGGACCGACGCGGGATCGAAGCAGATCCGGTCGTCACACGCTTGATAGTCGAGCCGACCCGTCAGCGTCAGCGCATCGAGGCCGGCCAAGGTCTCCGACGCCTCGGGTGAGGCTTCGACGATCACTTCCTGGACGAGCGTGAACCGGTCTTGGTAGACGGGCACCCGCTCGTCGAGCGGCTCGAAGTGGTAAATCTCCGCTGCCGGGTACTGGGGTGGCAGCAGCCGGATGAAATCCGGCGTGTCCAGCTCGAGGCGAAGGACGCGGTACCCGAGGTCGTCGGCGCCGGGCGCGTAGACGTGCATGCCCGTCGCAGGGGTGATCTCGAGGCCGAGGTGGAAGCGGGTGCCGACCGTGATGTCCGGGTTGCTCTGGTACGCGTTGATGGCGAGGTGCGCGGTCTCGCCCTGGGTGCCCGCGATGGGCGACACCGGCGTGCCGAGCTTGAGCATGATGTTCGCGGCGGTGTTGCGCTCGCGATAGAACTCCTCGAAGAACCGCGACGTCACGCGCCCTTCGCGGTCGACGATGAACGTGCCCGGATAGGGCGTGCCGACGATCATCGGGTTGGCGCCGAAGACCGAGACGTATTGCTCCACGTCGGCCTTGACATCCGGATCGTCCGCGCGCGGCCCGACGCCTTCCTCGGCCACGGTGTTGTAGATGCCGAACGCCCGGATGGCCGCCGAGTCGTCGTCGGAGAGTAGCGGGAGCGTGGCGATGCCTTTCCGCTCAGCGAACGCGGCCAGGACTTCTTCGCTGTCATAGCTGATGGCCGCCGCGCCGAGGCCCTGCGCCTCGAGCTCCTCGAACCGATCTTGCAGCTCCACGAGCTGCGCTTTGCAATACGGTCACCAGTCCGCCGACCGGTGAAACAGGATCATCGCGCCCTTCTCACCCATGATCGACTCGAGCGTCTGGATGCGGCCGTGCTGATCCGGCAGGCTGAAATCCGGCACCCGCTCGCCGACCTGCGGACCGAGCGACGAGACGTCAATCGGCTCGCGTTCTTGCGCTTCGATCGATGTGCCGAGCATCATGACGGTGACCGTGACACCGACGGCCAACAGTAAGAGCCTCATGCCGCAGATCGTAGCACTACCACGGGCTCCTCGCCATCCGGCGCGTTAGAGGTGTAGGGGCGATGTCCGAGAGCCGCGGCAGCGAGCATCGCGGAGCCAAGAGCGGTAGGTTAGATCCACGGAGTCCTGTATTCTGGCTGCCGAGCGCGATTGAAGCGAACCGTTGCGAGAAACGCGACCCTCGGTGTCGCGGCGACGATTCAAGCGCGCGCCTGGGCGTCACCTTTGTACGTGCCTGAGGACTAACCACATCATGCTGAGAACGATCGCTGTCTGCCTTGTCGCGACCCTCTGTCTGGTCCCGGCCGCGTCCGCCGACGTGGCGTCGGTCGAGGTCCTGGAGCGCAACCCGATGAACGACGGTCGGGCCTTTGGTGCGGCCGGTCCCTACGAAGAGATCGTCGGACAGATCACCGTCGCCCTCGACCCGACCGATCCCGTCAATCAGGTGATCATCAACCTCGACCGCGCACCGAAGAACGCAGATGGCTTGGTCGAGGCAACGGCCGATCTCCTGATTCTGGCCCCCACTGATGCCACGCGCGGCAACGGCATTGCGCTCGTCGACGTGTCGAACCGAGGCCGCCGCAGTGTCCTCGGCTTCAATCGCGGCGGCGACAGTTTTCTCATGGACGAGGGGTACACCGTCGTGTGGGTCGGCTGGGAGTTCGATGTCGCACCCAACCCGGGCGCCATACGGATCGAGGTGCCGTCGGTCGATGGTGAGGAGGTCGGGGGGATTGGGTTTGCCGCCGTCCGAGATACGACCTCGTGGATCAAGTACGAGGCCGACTCGCTCGTCAGCGCCGAGCACACGTTGTCGTTTGGTTCGTCGCAGAGCGGTCGGTTCCTGCGAACCTTCCTCTACCTCGGCTTCAACACCGACGAGGACGGCCGTCAGGTCTTTGACGGGATGATCCCGCACATCGCCGGGTCGTCGCGGCTCGATCTCAATCGGCCCGGCGCCGAGCCGATCTCCCTCGGGATGTTCGACGCCACATCGTTTCCGTTCGCCGACGAAGCGATGCGCGACCCGGTGACCGGCGTGATCGACGGGACACTGGGGAACGAGCGGAGCCGTCGGAATCATCCGCGCATCCTCTATACGAACTCCAGCGTTGAGTATTGGGGCGGGGGCCGCGTCGCCTCGCTCATCCACTCCACGCCGGACGGGACGCGCGACATCGATCTGCCCGCCAACGTGCGGTCGTATTTCTTCGCGGGCACGCAGCACAGCCCGGGCCGGTTCCCACCACCTCCGGCCGACCGTGGGCAGGAGATGAGCAACCCGACCGACTATTGGTGGAACATGCGCGCGCTGTTGACCGCGCTCCGAGACTGGGTCGTCGACGAGGTCGAGCCTCCGCCGAGCCGCTACCCGACCTTCACGAACGGCAACCTGGTGCGGCCGACGGACGTCGACTTCCCGGCGATCCCCGACGTGCGTTCGCCCCACGACCGGACGGCGGGCACGCGCGTGGGCAATCAGTGGCTCGATGGTGGCGACGGAGCTGGCGCTGCACTGCCAATGTTCGTCCCACAAGTCGACGCCGACGGGAACGAGCTGGCCGGCGTGCGTCACCCCGAAGTCGAGGTGCCGCTGGCGACCTACACCGGCTGGGTCTTCGCGAATCCGGACCGCGGTGACCCCGATTCGCTCGTGGCGTTGGCCGGGGCGTATATGCCGTTCCCCGCCACCGCGGCCGACCGCGCGGCGAGGAACGACCCTCGGCGCTCGATCGAGGAACGCTACACGTCACGCGACGACTTCCTCGCGCAGATCGAGGCGGCCGGCGAGAAGTTGGTTCGCGAGCGCTATCTCCTCGAGGCGGATCTACCGCAAGTGATCGAGCGGGCCGGCGCCCACTGGGATCTCGTCGCCGGCGGGAACTAGTGGCCTGTATCGGATGACTCTGTAGCGTTCGCCGGGCGTCCGGCTGTCCGGCTATCGCTGGACGGATGGCACCCACGCCGTCGTCCGTCCACCGAGGGTGAGGTGCTGGATCGGCTCGCCGCGGGCGGTCGTCGCCTCGCCATCTCGACCCCACCGCCGGTGGAAGAGCCAGCCCTTCGGGAAGCGCGTCTTGTCGGCGTTCGCGTCGACCGCCACCGTAATGACGTGGCGGAGCTTCGTGCGGAGTCGCCGCACCTCCGCCGCGGTCAACGCATCAGCTCGCCGCCGGGGATCGACCTTGGCCTGAAAGAGGATCTCGTCGGCGATCCAGTTGCCGACACCGGCCGCAAACGACTGATCGAGCAGTACCGCCTTGATCACGCCGGACCGGCGACCCAGGAGGTCGGCAAACTGTGCCGGCGACGGAAGATCCAACAGCGGATCGAACCCGAGCGCGTTGATCGGCGCCTCGCTCTGTGGGTCGTCCTTGAGGCGGATCCGACCGAGCCGCCGCTTGTTCGTCATCACGAGCTCGGCCCCGTCGGCCAAGGTCAGATGGATCTTCGTGAAGCGGGGGGGCCACACCGCCGTCTCGACGCGAGGGCTCGACGCGAGCTGGATCGGCGCCTCGTCGCGCGTGCGGAAGTCACCGGTCATGCCGAGATGGAAGGTGGGCCAGGGACGGTGGTCGAGCTCGAGCCACAGGTGCTTGCCGCGCCGCTCGGCGGCGTCGACCGTCCGTCCGGTCAACGCCCGTCGCATGCGGGTCGGCGTGACGCCATCGAAGACGATGGCGTCACGCGCGCAGGTGACGTGATCGATCCGCTGCCCCCCGGCGACCCTCTCGATGAGCCGCCGGGCTCGCTCGACTTCCGGTAACTCTGGCATACGCCGGCCGCGAGGCGGTACCGTAGTCTGGATTCCGCGACGCGGCAAGGGAGGGGAACCATGGACTCGCGAAGAATCCTCGTGCTGGCCACCGTGGTGGCCGTGGCTGGCGTCATCGGGGCGGCGCAGGTGCAGGAGCGGCGCTCGGCCGAGGAGATGGCCGACGCGGCCAACAACTTTCTCTCGGCGCTGCCGGCAGTGGCCCGTGGGGACGCGAGCTTCGCGTTCGAGTCGGACGAACGGGCGCGGCATCACTTCATTCCGACCGAGGTCTTCGAGCGCCACGGGGTCGTCTATCGGTCTCTGAGCTCGGAGCAAAAGGTGCGGGCGCTCGACCTGCTTCGCTCGGGACTCAGCCAGAAGGGCTACCTGACCGCGCAGCAAATCATGGAGGTCGAGGGCATCCTCGGCACACTCGAGGGGTCGGACCGACGCTTCTCGCGTGACCAGGAAGACCACTGGGTGTCGATTTTCGGCGCGCCGGCCCACGACGGGACCTGGGGCTGGCGATGGGAAGGCCACCATCTCTCGCTGCACTTCACGGTGGTGGGCGGCGACATCACCGTCAGCACGCCGACTTTCCTCGGTGCCAATCCGGCCACGGTCCCCGACGGGCCGCGGCGTGGTGTCCGCGCGATGCGTGAGCACGAGGACACGGCACGCGAGCTCCTCGCGTCACTCGACGTGGGCCAGCGCGAGGTCGCAATCTTCGACGACGTGGCGCCGACCAATATCGTGACCGGGGCCGAGCTGGTTGTCGATCCCCTCGATCCGATCGGCATCCGTGGCGCCGATCTCTCAGCGGCGCAGCGCGACCTGTTGATGGCGGTCGTCGATGCCTATGTCGGCATGATGGCGGACGACATCGCGGCGTTGCGGCACGAAGCGATCCGCAGCGGCGGCCTCGACAGCACCTACTTCGCATGGGCCGGGCCAATCGCACGAGGCGAAGTCGCCTACTACCGAGTGCAGGGGCCCAACTTCCTGATCGAGTTCGACAATACGCAGGAGGATCCGAACCACATCCACGCCGCGTTCCGCGACTTCGATGGGGATCTCTCGGTCGCGACGTGTTGCGCGAGCACCTAGCGCGCGACCACACGCGGGGGCCAGCCGCGCGTGCCGCGAACTAGGATCAACCAGGAGATCAGGGTCCGTTCCCTACGTCACGGCGGTGACGTCGCAACTCGAGCGCCGCACTAGCGCCTGTCGGCCTTGTGTTCGGGGGAACCGCCGGAGCAACGGCGGCGTCCTGGACCGCCGGGTCGGAGAACGGACCTTACGTTAAGCGAAGGGCGCACGCTCTAATAGCACCCAGCGTCACTGGCGTAGCATTGTCAGAATGGGTCACTACACCGCGATAGCGTTCTCCACCGTGGTGATGGTCATCGCTGGGGTTCACGTGTATTGGGCGTGTGGCGGTCTGTGGCCAGGCAAGAACGAGCGCGATCTGGCCGAGACCGTTGTCGGACCCACGCCCGGCGGTCGGATGCCAGGTGCGGCCCCCTGCATCGCTGTCGCTACGGCGCTCTTCGTCGCTGCACTGTTGCCGTGGTTCGCCCGAAGCGTGCTGCCCGCACCGATTCCTCACTGGTGGGTCGACCTGGCCACCTGGAGCACGGCGTCGGTGTTTACGTTGCGCGGAATCGGCGGGTTCTTCGAGCGGCAACTGCGACCCCGTATCGTTGGACTTGCGTACGATCGCCTCAATCGGGTCTTCTACTCGCCGCTGTGCATCGCGCTCGCTGGGCTCATCATGGCAAGTGTCTCTCTGTGAGCGCCGCCACGCGCCAGGCCCGCTTCCCAACGGATCTGGCCAGCCACGTCTGAAACACTCCACGTCGTCAAGGTGTTCGAACAGTGAGATATAACCAGAAGTTGTGGATCGGCAGTCTGAAGAAGGCGGCGTATCCTTTCGCGTGAGCAACGCGAAAACTCCGGCTGGCAGGCCGGTGAAAGGAGCCGCCACCCATGCTGAAGGTACTCGACAACGATGGAGCAGACAACGAAGTTCCGCCGGAAGAGCGCGGTGCGCAGACGGTGGACGAGCTGGCCCGGGAGGGAGCCCGGCGGATGTTGATGACGGCCCTGGCGGTGGAGGTCGGGCAGTACATCGAGGCCCACGGCGAGGAGCGGGACGCGCGGGGACGCCGGCTGGTCGTTCGGAATGGTCGGGCCCAGGCGCGGAAGGTGACGTGCGGGGCAGGTACGCTCGAGGTGCATGCTCCTCGGGTGAACGACAAAAGGGTCAACGGCGCGGGCCAGCGGGAGCGGTTCACGAGTCGGATCTTGCCCCCCTACATGCGTCGCTCGCCCAAGGTGGCGGAGGTGCTGCCGATCCTCTATCTGCGCGGTCTGTCGACGGGCGATTTCCGCGAAGCGCTGCCGGTGCTATTGGGGGATGACGCGGCCGGCCTCAGCGCGACCAACATCGCGCGCCTCACGGCGGTGTGGGAAGAGGACTACCGGCGGTTCCGCCAGCGGGACCTGGCCGATCGTGACTACGTGTACGTGTGGGTCGACGGCATCCATTTCAACATCCGGCTCGAGGCCCGATGGGACCAAGAAGCTCGTGGCCCTGGAGGACGGCTACCGCGAGAGCACCGACAGCTGGGCGACGGTGCTGCGGGACCTCCAGCGGCGCGGCATGCGGGCCCCGGTGGGGGCGGTCGGCGACGGCGCCCTGGGTTTCTGGGCGGCCGTGCGCGACGTGTGGCCGGACACGCGAGAGCTCCGCGACTGGTGTCACAAGATGGGCAACGTGCTCGACAAATTGCCAAAGCGATTACAGCCGAAAGCGAAGCGCGCGCTCCGCGAGATCATGTACGCCGAGACGCGGGCACACGCCGAGGAGGCCATGGACGTCTTCATCGCCGAGTACGAGGCCAAGTACCCGAAGGCGGCGGCGTGCCTGGACGCAGACCGCGACCGCCTCCTCACGCACTTTGCCCTGCCAGCTGAGCATTGGCAGCACGTGCGCACGAGCAACGTCATCGAGTCGCCATTCGCCACGGTCCGACTCCGGCAGCGCGTGACCAAAGGCGCGGGCTCGCGCACCAAGGGCCTGTTGATGGCCTACAAGCTGCTCGAGATGGCACAGCAGCGCTGGCGTCGGCTCAATGGCGCGCATCTGCTGCCACTCGTCCGCGCCGGCGTGACGTTCATTGACGGGGTACAGCAGGAGCGAAACAACGAGGGAGATCGGAAGGTGGCCGCCTGATCACGCTGATGACCGATCCACAACATTTGACAATATCTCTTCGAACAGTTTCAGATGGAGCTGTGTAGTAAGCGTCCAGGCAGTTGTTGAGAGAGTTGCCTTCACCGTGGATGCAATCACAGAACGCGTAGCACGCCCCGGGTTGGTCACTGCCCGCACATTGCGCTCTACAGTCGGAAACGGTGTTCCAGGGCATGATGTCGTAGGCGTTGACTGCTACCAGCACTACTGCAACGACTGTAGCGGCCACCCCGGCGACAAAGAGCGTGGGACACCTGTTGCTGAGGTCCTTCCACTGTGGCACGTCGTAATGGGTCGTCGGCTTCTGTCCGGGAAGAATGAACCGTAGCTTGTGATAGTCCCAGCAGAGCAGATACAGGTTGGCCGCCACCATCAGGGGCGCAGTAAACAGCGATCCTTGAAAACGCAAGGCCACCGACAGGATGCAGATGTTCAGTATTATCGGGAAATAGATGACCGCACCGAGTGTTGTTGTCCTGGGGACCAGCAAGAGGATTGCCGCTGTAACCTGCATGACACCAATTGAGGTGTAGTAGTAACCGGTCTGATACAAGGCATCTAAGTAGTGCCCCATGGGATGGTTCACCGCCAGATCGGTGAACCGCTCGCCGGAGATATTGTCAAATGTTGTGGATCGGTCATCAGCGTGATCAGGCGGCCACCTTCCGATCTCCCTCGTTGTTTCGCTCCTGCTGTACCCCGTCAATGAACGTCACGCCGGCGCGGACGAGTGGCAGCAGATGCGCGCCATTGAGCCGACGCCAGCGCTGCTGTGCCATCTCGAGCAGCTTGTAGGCCATCAACAGGCCCTTGGTGCGCGAGCCCGCGCCTTTGGTCACGCGCTGCCGGAGTCGGACCGTGGCGAATGGCGACTCGATGACGTTGCTCGTGCGCACGTGCTGCCAATGCTCAGCTGGCAGGGCAAAGTGCGTGAGGAGGCGGTCGCGGTCTGCGTCCAGGCACGCCGCCGCCTTCGGGTACTTGGCCTCGTACTCGGCGATGAAGACGTCCATGGCCTCCTCGGCGTGTGCCCGCGTCTCGGCGTACATGATCTCGCGGAGCGCGCGCTTCGCTTTCGGCTGTAATCGCTTTGGCAATTTGTCGAGCACGTTGCCCATCTTGTGACACCAGTCGCGGAGCTCTCGCGTGTCCGGCCACACGTCGCGCACGGCCGCCCAGAAACCCAGGGCGCCGTCGCCGACCGCCCCCACCGGGGCCCGCATGCCGCGCCGCTGGAGGTCCCGCAGCACCGTCGCCCAGCTGTCGGTGCTCTCGCGGTAGCCGTCCTCCAGGGCCACGAGCTTCTTGGTCCCATCGGGCCTCGAGCCGGATGTTGAAATGGATGCCGTCGACCCACACGTACACGTAGTCACGATCGGCCAGGTCCCGCTGGCGGAACCGCCGGTAGTCCTCTTCCCACACCGCCGTGAGGCGCGCGATGTTGGTCGCGCTGAGGCCGGCCGCGTCATCCCCCAATAGCACCGGCAGCGCTTCGCGGAAATCGCCCGTCGACAGACCGCGCAGATAGAGGATCGGCAGCACCTCCGCCACCTTGGGCGAGCGACGCATGTAGGGGGGCAAGATCCGACTCGTGAACCGCTCCCGCTGGCCCGCGCCGTTGACCCTTTTGTCGTTCACCCGAGGAGCATGCACCTCGAGCGTACCTGCCCCGCACGTCACCTTCCGCGCCTGGGCCCGACCATTCCGAACGACCAGCCGGCGTCCCCGCGCGTCCCGCTCCTCGCCGTGGGCCTCGATGTACTGCCCGACCTCCACCGCCAGGGCCGTCATCAACATCCGCCGGGCTCCCTCCCGGGCCAGCTCGTCCACCGTCTGCGCACCGCGCTCTTCCGGCGGAACTTCGTTGTCTGCTCCATCGTTGTCGAGTACCTTCAGCATGGGTGGCGGCTCCTTTCACCGGCCTGCCAGCCGGAGTTTTCGCGTTGCTCACGCGAAAGGATACGCCGCCTTCTTCAGACTGCCGATCCACAACTTCTGGTTATATCTCAAACGAGCGGACAGGGGATCGAAACCTACTTGACCCACTGCGGCGTCGCCATGTGGAACTCAGGCTCGCCGTCTAGCAGCGGCATTGCCTCTTTCATATAGGCTGCAAACCAATCTGCCTGTGAGTTCGCGTGAAACGCAGCCATGGTCTCGTAGACTTCCGTGATTCTGATGACGTTCTCATCTTGCGAGTCGAAGGCATAGACATAGCGGGACTGCATGTCGTTCTGCGCGGCTCGCTGTTTCAAGTGCTGGTCCCATAACGCCTTCAACACGGCGCGTTTTCCGGGCTTAGTTCGTACGGTTAGGAAGATGGCGAGTTCGGCCATGAGCTTCTCCCTTCAGCGTCTTTTATTGCAGCACCGCGGGCTCCTAGCAGCCCGTGGTGAAAGTCCCTATTAGGGATCGACACGATCGATCCCGCGTACTACACTGTCGCGCATGGCGATGGGCAAACGACGACGCCGGGCGCGGCAAGCATCGATGTGGGTTCCCACCAGCGACCTGCCTCGCAGTGCGGCGCATCCGTTCTATCAGCGATTGAATCGGATCCTCGATGACACGGGCTTCGACGCGTTCGTCGAGGCGCAATGCGCGCCGTTCTACGCGGACGGCGTCGGTCGTCCGAGTCTGGCGCCGGGGCGGTACTTCCGGCTGCTGATGCTCGGCTACTTCGAAGGGCTGGACTCGGAGCGGGCGATCGCGTGGCGGGCGGCCGATTCGCTGAGCATCCGGCAGTTTCTGGACCTCGAGCTGCACGAGGCGCCGCCGGATCACTCGACGCTGTCGCGCACCCGGCGCCTGATCGACGTCGAGACCCATCAAGCGGTGTTCACGTGGGTGCTGCAGCAACTGGCCGACGCCCAGCTCGTGACCGGGCGGACCCTCGGCATCGATGCCACGACGTTGGAAGCGAACGCCGCATTGCGGAGTATCGTGCGCCGGGACACGGGCGAAGGCTACGAGGCGTTTCTGACCGGGCTGGCCGAGGCGTCCGGCATCGTCACGCCGACCCGCGCTGAGCTGGCCCGGTTCGACCGGAAACGGAAGAAGAAAGGCTCCAACGACGACTGGACGCATCCGCAGGATCCGGACGCGAAGATCACGAAGCTGAAGGACGGGCGCACGCACTTGGCGCACACCGCGGAGCATGCGGTGGACCTGGAGACGGGGGCCATCGTCGGCGTCACCGTGCAGGATGCCGACGACGGCGATACGACGACGATGGTCGAGACCCTGATCACGGCGGCCGACCACGTCGAAGCCGTCCTGCCGGCCGGCGCCGGTATCGCCGAGGTCGTCGGGGACAAGGGGTATCACAGTAACGAGACGATGGTGGCGTTCGCCGCGCTCGGCGTGCGCAGTTATGTTTCGGAGCCGGACCGCGGGCGACGCAACTGGACAGGCAAGGCGGCGGCGCGCGACGCCGTGTACGCGAACCGTCGGCGCATTCGGGGCACGCGTGGGCAACGGCTGCTGCGACGGCGGGGCGAGTTGCTCGAACGCCCCAACGCGCATCTCTACGAGACCGGGCGGCTGCGCCGGGTGCATCTGCGTGGGCATCCCAACATCCTCAAGCGCGTGCTTGTGCACGTCTGCGGGTTCAATCTTGGGCTCCTCATGCGGCAGCTGACGGGCGTCGGCACGCCGCGGAGCCTCCAAGGCCGCGCGGTCGCCGTCTTCGAGGCCTTGATCGCTGATCTTGGCCGCCTCTGGACCCTCGTATCGCCCGCGTGGGCGCGAGATGCGCAAGATCTGCCGCACTCGTCGTTTCTCGACCTTATGACACGGTGTCACGAACACATGCCCCTCGACCTACGAAAGGGCGTTTTCACCACGGGCTGCCTAGGGCGCCGGCGCGAGGATCGTGAGCACGAGCAACCGCCCCGTGCCCGTGTTGCGGATGCCGTGCGGCGCACCCTCAGGCGCGATCAGCAGGGTGCCGGCCCGCATGGGCTGGTTGCCACCCTCGAGGAGAAACAGCCCCTCGCCTTCGATCACCTGGTAGACCTTGTCCATGCCCGCATGCGCGTGAAGCGCATGCTCCTGTCCCGGCTCGAAGGCGTTGAGCCCGACCATCACCCGCGCGGAGCGGAAGATCGTGCTCTTGCCCATCTTGTTTGAAGAGTAGACGGCATGGTCTCGGGGGTCGATTGGGGTCGGGTGGTCCATGTGGGGGATGGTAGCCCGGCTAGTCGTTCGGCTCAGGCTCACGGCTTAGGGCTTATGGCCAATGAACTGGGAGACGCCTCCCGCGCGCACGCGGTCTGCCCGACTTGACCTGCTGGACGTCAGCTGTTATTAATAAACAGACGGTCGGTCTATTAAAATCTGACATGCCAAGAACCGTTGACGAGGCGGCGCGCGCGAAACGACGCGAGGCGTTCCTGGACTCAGCCCAGTCTCTGATAGAGACCAAGGGCTATGAGCGGATGACAATCCAGGACGTGCTGGACGACATCGGCACCTCGAAAGGGGCGTTCTACCACTACTTCGATTCGAAGCAAGCGCTGCTCGAAGGGCTCCTCGTCCGTCTGGTGAATGCCATGGACGGGCCGCTGACCCGGTGCGTCGACGATGAGGCGCTCCCGACCCTCGACAAGCTCCGGCAGTTCTTCGCCGCCATGGTGCGCGTGAGCACGGAGCAGCAGGAGCTGCTGCTCGCGATGCTGCCGGTGTGGTTCTCCGATGAGAACGCCATCGTCCGCGTGAAACTGCGCGCGAGAATGACGGAGCAGCTCGCGCCGTTGCTCGGGCGGATCGTCGAGCAGGGGATCGAGGAACGCGTGCTCGCCGCGCGCGACGCTGAACAAGTGGGCCGTGTCGCGATCGGGCTCCTGCTGGACCTCGACGATACGCTCTGCCGAAAGCTGACGACGCCGGAATCCGGCAATGCCGACTGGGAGTTCATCCAGCGGACGCTGACCGCGTACATCGACGCCCTCGAACGTGTGCTGGGGGCACCCAGCGGGTCGCTGGTGTTGCTGGATGCAGCCGAGTTGCAAGAGTGGTTCGACTCATCGACGAAAGACCGCGATCACAGAGCCGATCGCGAAGCAAAAGGGGAACAGCAATGGCAACGTGTAAACGGATGACGCGCCGACTCGCTGTGCTCGTGGCGCTCGTGTGCGTGGCGACGGCCGGCTCGGCGCAGGCACAGCCCGACCCGCTCGAGATCATCAACAAGGTCCAGGACCTCTACCGCGGCAACTCGAGTCACGGCACCGCGACAATGGAAATCGTGACCGAGCACTGGTCGCGCGAGGTGACGATCGAGTCGTGGTCGCTTGGCGAGGACCATTCCCTGCTCAGGATTCTCGCGCCCGCCAAAGAGGCTGGCAGCGCGACGCTGATGGCGGACGACGACATCTGGAACTACCTCCCGAAGGTCGACCGGACCATCAAGCTGCCCGCCGCGATGATGGGCGGCTCCTGGATGGGGTCGCATTTCACGAACGACGATCTCATTCAGGAAAGCCGGTTGGTCGACGACTACGACATCGAGCTGACGTTCGACGGGGAACGCGACGGGGCGCGCGTGTGGGAGGTCACCTTGGTGCCCAAATTCGATGCGGCCGTCGTCTGGGGACGGATCGAATACATCATCCGCCAGGCCGACGCGCTCCCCGCCAGCGTCCTCTACTACGACGAGGACGGCGAGCTGGCCCGCTCGATGGAGTGGAGCGAGTACGAGAACATCGGTGGCCGCATGATGCCGAGGCTGATGAACATGCGCCCCGCTGACAAGCCGGAGGAGCGCACGACGTTCCGTTACGACGAGATGGAGTTCGACGTCGACGTCGATGAGTCGTTCTTCTCGCTGCGCACGCTCCAAAGCCGGAGATAGCGTGACTGAAAATCCCTGGCCTCGGATCGGCTGGCGCAACCTCGCTCGCCACCGCAAGCGGACGGTGCTGACCGCGCTCGGCCTGGCCGTCGGTTACTTCGCGGTGGTCTTCATGATCGGGTGGACGGAGGGCCTGGTCGCAGAGATGGTCGAGAATGCGACGGGTCTCGTGGGCGGCCAGATCGAGATCCACGACGACGAATACCGCCCCGAGCGGAGCCTCTACGACACGATCGGCGGCCGCGATGGCACCGACCTCGCTCGGCTACTTGATGGGATCGCCGCGGATGCGGGGGTGGTCGCAGCGGCGCCGCGTGTTTACGCCGGCGGGCTCGTCAGCTCCGGCGCGTCGACCTCGGCCGGCATTCTGATGGGAATCGACCCCGCGCGCGAGCGGACGGTTAGTCGATTCCTCGACGAGCTGGTCGACGGCGAGATGCCCGAGTCGGGTCGCAATCAAGTAGCGGTCGGCGTCGAGATGGCGCGGCAGCTCGAGGTGGGTATCGGCGACGAGGTGGTCCTCGTGGCGCCGGGGGCCGACGGGTCGATGGGGAACGACCTCTACACCGTGGCGGCGATCTTTCGGACGGGGATCGTGGAGCTCGATGCCGCGCAGGCCATCATGCCGATTGCGGATCTGCAGACGCTGATCACGCTCGACGCCGGTCGGATTCATGAGATTGCCGTGGCGACCGACGGTCCGTGGGTCGCTGATGACACCGCCGGCCGCCTCGTCTCGGCGCTGGCGCCCAGGGATCTCGCTGTCGCGGTGGCCTCCTGGACCGAGCTGAACCCGGTGATCCTCGACTTCGTCGTCCTCATCGATTCCTTCTATCTCATCGTGTTCGTCATCGTCTTCGGCATCGCCATTTTCGGGGTTGCCAACACGATGCTGATGGCGACCTACGAGCGTCGACGGGAGATCGCGGTGATGCTGGCGCTCGGCGCCAGGCCGAGGTCGATCGTCAAGACGGTCCTGTACGAAGCCGTGGCGATGGGCGGCGTCGCCCTGGTCTTCGGGTTGGTGATCAGCCTGCCGCTGATGTTCTGGTGGAACGTCGCCCCGCCAGATTTGAGCGGGCTCTACGGCAACATCTCGATGAACGGCGCGTTGATACGCCCGGTGCTGCGCGTCGAGTGGAATGTGGCGATCTGGGTGTGGGGCGCCGTCGCGCTGGTCCTCACGGCGCTCCTTGCAGCGCTCTATCCGGCGGCCCGGGCAGCGCGTGTGCCGCCGGCCGACACCCTGTCTGGCGTGTAGGGAGAACCCAAGACGATGCCGAAGCAGCGGCCCTCGATGCACCTCGGCGTGATCATGACCCTCGCGTTGCGCAGCCTCCGCCGCAACGTGCGGCGCACCGGATTGACGGCCACCGCACTCGCCATCGGGGGCGCGTTCCTCATCTTCGCGCTCATCCTGGGCGACGGCACACACGAGCAGTGGATTGACTCCGGCGTCAGAACCGGCAGCGGCCACGTGACGATTGAGCGTCCCGAGTTCCGGCTCAGCCGGAAGGTCGAGGACCGTCTGCCGGCAGATGCGCGCCCGGCGGTGATGGCGGCGCTCGAGTCGCCGGCGATCGCTGAGCGGATCACCTCGGTGTTCACACGGCTGACTGTGAGCGGGCTGGCCAGCTCGGCGGCGGGCGCGCGGCCGGCGCAGATTCTCGGCGTCGACCCGGTCGCCGAGGCCGAGCTCAGCCCGCTCGACGAGCAGTGCGTCGAGGGGCGCTACCTCGCGACCGACGATCGGCTGGCCGCGTACGTCGGTGCCGGGCTCGTCGACAGCCTGGATCTACGTCTCGGTTCGCGCCTCGTCCTGACCGCACAGGACGCGAAGAAAGACGTCGCTGGGCAGCTCGTGCGTGTTGTCGGGATCTTTCAAAGCGGTATCCCGGAGCTCGACAATTCCGTGATTCACATTCCGATTGCCACGGCCGGCGAATGGCTCGGCGCGGGCAACGATGTCACCAGCGTCGGCGTGATGGTCGACGTGAGCATGTCTGTGCCGGCGGTCGTGCGCGAGCTGCGTCAAGCGCTCGCCGAGCCGATCGCGCGCGGCGAGGCGGTCGTCATGGGGTGGCGCGAGGCAATGCCCGCGCTTCGCGACGCGGTCCTGATCGACGAGTGGGGCGCCTACCTCGTCTTCGGCGTTCTGTTCGTGATCATCGGCTTCAGCATCGTCAACACGGTGTTGATGTCGGTGCTCCACCGCAACAGGGAGTTCGGTGTGCTCCAGGCGCTCGGCCTGACACCGCGTCAGACCGGCGCGGTGGTGCTGGTGGAGGGACTGCTATTGACCGCCACTGCGGGCGTCGCCGGCGTCGGGCTCGGGGTGGTCATGACCTGGTTCTTCATGGCCGACGGGCTCGATCTGGCGCAGATTGCGGGCGAGCTCAGCGAGATGCAGTTCTCAGGCGTAGCAATCGATCCGGTCATCTACCCGCAGTTCCGGCTGTCGCGGTTCGTCCAGTCGGCGGGGTGGATCCTGCTCATTGGCGCCGTCGCCTCCGTTTACCCGGCCATCCGGGCGGCCACGATCGATGTGGCCGAGTCCATGAAGTTCGAGCGGTAGGCCTTCTGACATGAGCGAATCAACGACACTCGCGAGTCCGTCGCCGACTGCCGCGCCGTCACATGACGCAACACCAGCCGCTGCGTTGCCGGCCGTGCGCACAGAGGGCGTCTGGAAGATCTTTCAGCAGGAAGCAGAAGAAGTGCAGGCGGTGCGGGACGTGAGTCTCACGATCGCCTCCGGCGAGTTCACGGCGCTCGCGGGGCCGTCAGGATCAGGCAAGACGACGTTGCTCAACCTGATCGGCGGTCTGACCCGTCCGACGCGTGGCCGGATCTGGGTGGCGGGAGAAGAGCTGAGCGCGATGTCGAACGCGGCGCTCGCGCAACTCCGGCTCGAGCAGGTCGGGTTCATCTTCCAGGCGTACAACCTGCTCCCGGTCCTTTCGGCGATGGAGAACGCCGAGTTCCCGATGCTGCTACAGGGCGTCCCGGCGGAGGATCGTGCGGCCCGAGTGAAAGAGCTGTTCGAGCGTACGGGAATCACGGGGCTCGAGGACCGGCGGCCGGGCAAGCTCTCCGGCGGGCAGCAGCAACGCGTGGCCGTGGTCCGCGCCGTGGCGAGCAAGCCTGCGCTCGTCCTCGCCGACGAGCCGACCGCCAACCTCGATTCGCACTCCAGCGAGGCGCTGCTCGACATGATGGCGGAGCTCAATCGCGAGCTCGGCGTCACGTTCGTCTTCGCCACGCACGACGACCACGTCATGGAGCGGGCACGCCGGCTGGTGCGGATGGTCGACGGCGCCGTCGATTCGGACGAGACACGCTCCTAATGCGTCGCGTCGCCGCCGCCTCGATTGCAGTCCTCTGCTGTTGGGCGGCCAGCGGCACCACGCTCCACGCCCAGCCGAATTGGCTCTCCGGGTACTTCCAGACGGCGCCGCTCTTCAGCGGCGCGACGAAGCTGACACCGAGCAACGCCAGCAACTTCAGCCGATTCCGCCTGTCGATCGAGCCGCACGCCGGGCCGTTCTCGCTCGAGGTCGCCTACGAGCACGCCGTCAGCTTCCGCCAGTTCAACGTCGCCCCCGGGTTCGGGCTCGGCGGCGTCCAGGGTGGCGCGGAGTGGTGGGAGCTGCAAGGGACCATCACGAGCTCCGGCCAGGAGCACGCCGTCTGGCAGCATCGGTTCGACCGGCTCAACGTGGGACTGAGTCCGTCTAACGCGGTCGACATCCGCTTCGGGCGCCAGACCGTCTCCTGGGGCACGACGAACTTCCTCTCACCGGCCGATCCGTTCGTTCCCTTCATCCCGACCGATCCGTTCCGCGTGTATCGGGCCGGCATCGACGCCTTTCGGGTGCGCGTCTATCCGGGCCCGCTGAGCGAGATCGACGTCGTGGTGCGCCCTACCGATACCGACGTCGGCGAGGAAGTCACGGCGCTCGGGCGCGGGTTGACCACGGTGAAGAACTGGGAGCTCTCCGGCTGGGGCGGGTCGCTCTATGGCGACGTCGCCGGTGCGTTCGGCGCGGCCGGCGCGTTCGGAGCGTGGGCGATCCGCGCCGAGGCCGTCGTCCGTCAGATCGACCAGACCGTCGTCGGTCGTGGCGCCATCGGCGTGGACCGGCTGTTCTTCTTCGGCCAGCGAACGCTATCGGTCGCGTGGGAGTACCAACGCGATGGGCTCGGGGCAACGGCACCCAATGAGTACCTGCGTATCCTGCAGTCGCGCGAGTTCCGCCGCGGGGAGCACCAGGTGTTCGGTCGTGACGAGATGATGTTCAGCGGCTCCATCCAGCTCAGCACGCTCTGGACGGCCGGTAACTTCGTGCTCTGGAATCTGAACGACAGGAGCTGGCTCGTCTCGCCCAACCTGTCGTACTCGGCGGGCGACAACACCGCGGTCGCCGGGGGCCTCTACTTCGGGTTCGGCGACACGGAGATCACGGAGGCGCGCCCACTGCCCTCCGAGTACGGCCTCGCCGGCATCACGGGCTTCATGTCGGTGAGCTGGTTTTTCTAGTCCGGCTAGACTGACCGGCGTTCGCTGATGGCTGAGTATCTCGACACCCTCGTCGCGGCCTGGTCGAGTCCCGCACTCGTCGCGGTCATCGCGTTCAGCGTCGTCATCCTCGCCAAGGGGGCCGACGTGCTGGTCGACAACGCGGTGGTGTTGTCGCGCCGATGGGGGGTACCACGCGTCATCGTCGGAGCGACGATCGTCAGCCTGGGCACCACCATGCCGGAGGCCGTCGTCTCGGTGTTGGCGGCGCTCCAGGGTCGATCCGAGATGGCGCTCGGCAACGCCGTCGGGTCGATCATCTGCAACACCGGTCTCATTCTTGGCATCGGATGCCTGATCACGCCGCTCCCGCTCGATATGCGGGTGGTCAACCGCCAGGGATGGGGGAAGGTCGCCAGCGGCGTCCTGCTGGTGTTGGTCTGCCTGCCGATCGCAGACCCGCTGTCTGCGTTCACGACCGGGGGCACGCTCAGTCAGGGCGCGGGCTGGGTGTTTGTGGGACTCCTCGCGTTTTACCTGGTGTGGTCGGTGCAGACAGCGCGCGCGAGCGCCGCGAACGAGGATGGCGGCGAGGGTGAGCGTCAAAGCGTGGCTCGGGCGGTGCTCGGCCTCGCGGTCGGTCTGGCGCTGGTCATCCTCGCATCGGCAATTCTCGTCGCCGCCGCCGCTGAGCTCGCCGAGCGACTCGACGTGCCGCCAAGCATCATCGCCGCGACGCTTGTGGCGTTCGGGACGTCGCTCCCGGAGCTGACGGTCGTTGTCACCGCGGCGCTGAAGGGCCACGGCGAGCTGGCTGTCGGCAACGTGATCGGCGCCGACATCCTCAACGTCCTGTTCGTCGCCGGCGGCGCGGCCGCTGTGACGACGGGAGGGCTCACCGTCGACCCGGTCTTTTTCACGACGCACTTCCCGGCGCTGCTCTTCCTGCTCGTGGTCTTTCGCACGGGCATCCGGACGGCTCGAGACCAGACGCTTGGGCGAGGGGTCGGCTTCGTCCTGCTTGGCACGTATGTGGCGGTGACCGCAATCAGCTATCTGGTGTCGGGAGCGGCGCCCGGCAGCTAGTGTCCTGTAACCGTAATTCGCTGCATAAGTCCTGGCGCGCGGCGCCCGGCTGGCAAGGCGCAACGAGGGAGCATAGTGGGCCTATGTGACCGAGGCGCACCGCCGTCAGGCGGGATGCCCCGCCCAGGGATTATGTTGCGAATCACGGTTACAGGACACTAGCGAACGGCGATGACGATCTTGCCTTTGTGGTGCGCTGCTTCGAACCGTCGAAGTGCTTGGGGCACATCACGCAACGGGTAGGTCTCATCGATCGACGGCACGACTTTGCCGGCCTCTACCAGCTCAGTCATGTCATCGAGTCCTCTATTCGGCTTCAAGGCCAGAATACGAATGTGTTTCCTCCTGGTCCTCGCAATCCACCATCCGCACACCAGGCACTGGAACACTCGGGGCATCGATCCACCGACGGTGACATACGTTCCGTTCGGACGCAGGGCTCGCGCGTACGCGAACGGTGAGCGAGTCGTCTTCGCATCGAGAATCAGGTCGTAGCTGAGACCTGTCCTGGTGAAATCTTTCTCCGTGTAGTCCATCACGTGGTCGAAGCCGAGCGAGCGCAGAAAGCCTTGCTTGGCCGTGCTGTCAACGCCGGTGACCTCGATGCCGTGCCGTGTGGCGAGCTGCAGACCTATCGTGCCGACGCCACCGCCTGCGCCATTGATGATGAGGGTTTGCCCTTCGTGCATCTGTGCGATGTCGTAGAGCGCCTGGTGCGCCAACATTGCGGCATGGGGGATCGCGACGGCTTGCTCATACGTAAGGTTGGTCGGCTTCCGCCTCACTGAGTGCTCAGGCGCGCTCACGAATTCGGCGAACCCGCCAAATCCACTCTCGCTCAGGTCCCCGTACACGTCATCGCCCGCCCTGAAATCTCTGACCGCATCGCCAACGGCTTCAACTCGTCCAGCCACTTCAGCGCCCATGATGCGAGTCTTCGGTCGCAGAAGACCGAGAAACACCCGCATGAACAGCGGCGTGCCATTGAGAAGCCCCAGATCCCAATCATTCACGGCCGACGCGTGGACGGCTATCAAGACCTCGTCCGCTTTGGGACGCGGCGTGTCGACGTCTCGCAGCTCGAGATCGTCGGGCGTTCCGTATCTCGTGAGGACGATGGCATTCACGATTCGATTATGAGGGGCGCGTTCGGACGGCTCAAGCGTGCTGGGACGTCGGCGTCGCGGCCGCCAGCGGCCAGTGAACCTAAGTGAACGCTTGGGTCAGTACGCGTGCCGGCCGCGCGTGACGGTGCAGCGCGCGTATCGACCGCGAGTTGTCGCGTGCAGGTGCACATAGCGCTCGTGCGATCGATGCGTGACGTGGTGATGATGCCCGCGGCGCACGCGACACGAGACCAGATGGTCGCAGTCGAGCCGATGGTGATGGTGGTAGGTCGCCCGCACCGGCGTGCGCACCTGCGCGTGTGCGTGGACGCATCCTCCGGTCACGATGAGCATGAGCAACGGGCAGGCAAGCAGCACTCGTTTCATTCTTCGGTCCTCCTCACTGCGAGGTCGCCGATTCGTCGGCCTCGCGCTACTAGTGCCCCGTGTGCGCATATGACGCGTGCGGGGTACTACTGTTGGACCAGCGGGTGACGCGAAAGGTTGAATGACCGGCGGGGTCGCGCTAGCGGTTCTGCGGCCGGTTGTTGGGTTGGGGAGTTGCGTTCCGGCGTCGCGCTCGCTGCAGCATCTCGAGGCGCCGCCGCTCCATCTGCCGCTCGAACATGCGAAAGCGGACGCGTTGTCGAACGTTCAACACGTCGTCGATTCCATCGTAGGCCTGCTCCAGCACGTCCGCGGACTCGCGGTCGTGGGCCCGCAGTCGCTCGAGGCGTTCTTCGAGGATCGACTCTTCCGTCCCGGGTTGTCTGGCCAGCCGGTTCAGCTCCCGGAGCATCCGCTGACGCTGCTGCTGCGTCTCGCGCCGCGCTTTCTGCAGCGCGTTCAGACTGGCCACGAACTGCGGATACTGTTCGTCGTCGAGGTCGAGCATCTCCCGGGCCCGCACCAGCTCGTACGCGTCGAACAAGCGCTGCACCTGGGCGGGGGTCATGTCGCCCGTGAGCGTGAGCTCATCACGCGACTGAGCGACGGCGACCGTCGTCGACACGAGACACATGGCGACGATCCCGACTCCCCAGCTGCACGCCGCGCAACTTGAGCTCGTCACGTTGCTCCTAGAGGCTGCCCGTACCCGCGGATCCCAGCTCGGCGCGCAGCAAGCGCGCCACCTCGCGTCGCTCATCGGCCGACAACAAAAACACCACCCCGTCCAGTGCGTCACGGTCGAGCACGAGGCCATCGGTGTCGATGTCTTGCCATTCGACGGCATCGACCATCGCCAGCAGGAGTGACCATTCCGCGTCGTTACCAGCCTCAGAATCAGAGTCAGATGCCTGGCCACGCACCGCGGGCGCCACGGCCACGCGCAGGTCCCCAGTATCCAGTCGGTCGACGACCGTGGCCGGGCTCTCTGCCAGCGGCGGCAATACCCAGAACCCGACGACAACCGCCAGCACGGCGGTAACGACCGACACCACGGCGCGGAGCGACCACGCATGTGTCGAACGCCACCACGACCAGGCGCGCCAGCCTGGGTCAGCGTCTCGATCGACCGCCTCCCGCACACGACGCGACAGGTGGTCCCAGAACAACGGCGACGGATCGGGGATCTCGATCGCGCGGGCCTCGCCGAGGGCGTCGCGGAACGACTCGGCGCGCTCCCGGCAGTCCCGACAGTCGTCCAGGTGCCGCGCGCGGGCCGCGCTCAAGGCGCCGTCCGTCAGGTCAACGAATTCCTCCGCACTGAGATGGGTCATCGGGCCGCTCGCCTCACTATCGCACCGGCTTCGCTGACGACGCAACGCACATCGGTCCGAGCGTTACGCACGGTCTTCCTCTAACAGAAACTTCTTGAGGTTGGCCAGCGCATGGAAGACATTGGCTTTCACCGCACCGACCGAGCTCCCCAGGATCGCGGCAATCTCCTTGTGCGGCAGCTCGTGATAGGTCCTGAGAATCAGCGCGGCTCGCTGCTTCGCCGGGAGGCGGGCGATGCCCGCACGGACGCGTGCGGCCCGTTCTCCCCGTGCGACCGCCTCGACCGGGTCGTCGCCATCGTTCGCGACGTGCCGCTCTTGTTCGAGCGGATCCGCCATGCTGAGCGGCTTCTTGGCGTTGACATGATTCAGACAGACGTTGACCCCAATCCGATACAGCCAGGTGGCGATCGCCGATTCCCCCTTGAAGCGCGCGAGGCCCCGGTGGGCGCGGAGGAAGACGTCCTGCGACAGGTCACTCGCATCCTCGTGGTTGCCCACAAAGCGGTAGCACAACTGGTAGACCGATCGCCGATGGCGCTCGACGAGCGTGTCGAACGCACCGACACGCCCCTCGACGCACGCTTCCGCGAGCTCCCGATCCGTCGCGAACCCGCTGTCCTGCGGTGCGTCTTTGTCCGCCCCCACGGCCGCCCGGGCCACCGTCAGCCTCCATTCGGGCTCGGGGCCGGCGGGGCATGCGGTCACCGTCGGCATCACCACGTCGTCCTACTCCTTGGAGCGGTGGGTGACCGAGCCAGAGTTGCCCAGGGCGGAACGGCCGCTGCACGTACGGCCCGCCGCCACCCCCGGCGCTCTCGCTCCATGCAACAGCGTTGCCAGGGGTAGCGCACTGTCCGCTGGCGGGCACACGTGGTCATTTCCGGGCACTACTCTGTTGGACAGGCACCATGGCCGCAAGGTTACACCGCGGTCGCGCCTGCCGCGCAACATCCTGCTTAGACGAAATCGACCGTCGGGTTTCTGAAGTCACCACCGAGGATCGCCGTCGAATCAGCGCCAAGCCATTCGTCGATGGCCCTCGCGTAGACGGATCGGAAATCGGTCTCGAACCTGACGTCCCGTCCACCATTCTCCAGATGCGGGTTGTCGTCCGTATCGGCCAGCGATGCCGCCGCGGTCCCATAGAGGCCGCCACTGACATTGCCACCGAGCGCCATCATCAGTCCCCCCGAGCCGTGGTCGGTCCCGTTGCTCCCGTTCTCGCTCACACGACGGCCGAATTCGGAGAACTGCAACAGGAGCGTATCGCTCAGCAGCCCCTGGTTGCGGACGTCACTGTAGAAGGCGAAGACCGCATCGTTGAGCGTCGTCAGCAGCTCGCCGTAGCGCCCGTCTATCGTGTCCTGGCCTGCATGCGTGTCGTAGCCGCCCGTCTGGACCCAGTAGACCTGGGTGCCGACGCCGGTCGCGATCGCACCCGCCACGGCTTGGAGTGCGGCGCCGAGCGCGGTGTCGGGATAGTCGGTCGACGGCACGTAGGCCGCCACCGTCGCGACCCGGTCGAGCGTCGCCATCGCCGCTTGCGCCGTCGAGTTGACGAATGACAAATGGGGGTTCGTCGTCGGCAGATGGGAGGAGATGTCGATGGCCGCGGCCTGGGAGTACTCCGCTTCGGCGCCGGTGTTCGGGCTGGAGAACGCGTATGCGGCCGGGTCAGGAATGGACGGGACGCCGACCGACGTCGCCAGCAGCGTGTGCGGCAGCTGGCCGTGCGTGTTCCAGGCGAGGAGTGGATCGACCGGTGTGGGCAGCGTATCGAGATAGCGCCCGAGCCACCCGGGGCCCTGTGGTTGGCCTGGATCGGCCGTCGACCAGATGTCCGTGCCGCGGAAATGTGACCGGCTCGAGTTCTCGTAGCCGGTGCGTTGGATGATCCCGAGATTGCCGTCGTCGAACATCGACTTGAATCCCGGCAGGTTGGGGTGCAACCCGAGCGCGGTACCGGTGACATCGCTTCCGATCTGGATGACGCTCTGGGCCGGTACCGCCTGCGTGGGTCGCCGACTGCAATACGCGCTGTCCGTGTACGGCACCAGGAAGCTGAGCGCGTCGTTGCCGCCACCGAGATACAGCACCACCAAACTGCGGCCCGACACGCTCTGGGCCCTCGCCAGATCACTGAGGAATGCCGGGGCCGCGAAGCTCATCGTGAACGCGGCGACCCCGCCCTTGAGAAACGTGCGTCGTGCAACCGCCATGATCATCTCCTACACCCCAACACAGGTGGGCTCTGGGGCTAACCGAACTGGTACTCCGACGATGCCCCGATCAGATGCACGAGCCCCGCGGCCTTCGTGGCCACCTGGCTCGCCGAGCCGCTCCACGGTGCCCCGGCCGTCAGATAGCCACGCATCGCGTCGGTCACGGACGGGTCGAGCGGCGGTGTCGACAGCCTGTCCAGGAAGTACGCAAGAAAACTATCGGGCGTCTGCGCCGACCCCAACGAGGCCTGCTGGAGCGCGAACCGCTGATTCCCAGCCAGCGTGGCCGCGAAGTTCATCCGCGCCAGCATGGTCCCGGTCGAAAACCAAGAGGTGCCGAGCGACCAGCCAGCGACATCCGGGGGCTCGAACAGCGTCTGCCCCATGTTGATGAGCGGCGACAGGGTCGCGGCCGCCGAGAAACCGCTCCACCCGACATCCTTGATCAGCCGTGGCACCAGTTCCGCCGGCCACACGTACCGCGCCCAGTAGTTCGCGGGATCCTGGAACTGCGCCGATCGGAGCAATTGGCGGACCACCTCGCGCATGTCGAAGCCGCTCGCGTAGTACGTCTCCGCCAGTTGCTGGATGAGCGCCTCGTCGGGCACGCCGGTCTCGTTCACGAAGAACGCATACAGCTTGCGCGCCAGGAAGGCCCCGGTTTCGGGGTGGCCGGCCACCGCGTTGACCAGATCGACGCCGTCCTGAAACCCCTCGCTCCCCGCGCGTGCCGGGATCGATCGTGTGACCGCCGTCCGGATAGATCGCGAAGCTGAACGTCTTTGCGTCGGTGTCGTGTTGGCCCGCGTCGTAGTTGAACGCCGACCACTGGGTGTCCGTGCCGCGGCCGAATCGCCGGAGGTTCCATCCCGTGAAGACCCGCGCCCCGGCATACACGTCGTCCTCGGTGTAGTGGTCGACGCCAATGGTGAAGAGCTCCATGAGCTCGCGCGCGTAGTTCTCCTGCGGAAACGCCTTGACGTTGGTGTCGCCGTCGAGCCAGGCAACCATGGCAACGTCCTGTGAGACAGCGAGCAGCAGGTCTCGGAAGTTGCCGAGCGCGAGCTCACGGAACAGCTCGAGCTGCCCCTTCACGTCGTTCGGGTCCTCGGAGGGCTTCGCCGCCAAAGCGCGGCTGGCGCCCGCCGGGCCGAGCTGCCCCGCGATCTTGCTGAAACCGGTCGCAAAGTGGTTGTGCCAGAACAGCGCCATCTTTTCCTGGAGCGGCCGTTCCGAGTGCACCATCCGAAAGACCCAGCGTTGTGCCGCGTCGGAGATTCGGCTACTCGGCTCGAAGGGCCCGCGCGACGTCGTCCCCAGGAACCCCGGCGTGCCGACATGGTCGTCGACGTCGTCCGGTGACGACTCGTAATCGACGAGGGTGTCGATGGCCGTCGACAGGCTCATGGCGTTCCACGCCGGTGCCTCCTCGGCGCTCGCGCCGAATCCGGCGCGTCTCAGCAGGTGGCTCATCGCCGGGTCAAGCAGCGCCATCACGTCTGCATAGGGAGATATAACCAGAAGTTGTGGATCGGCAGTCTGAAGAAGGCGGCGTATCCTTTCGCGTGAGCAACGCGAAAACTCCGGCTGGCAGGCCGGTGAAAGGAGCCGCCACCCATGCTGAAGGTACTCGACAACGATGGAGCAGACAACGAAGTTCCGCCGGAAGAGCGCGGTGCGCAGACGGTGGACGAGCTGGCCCGGGAGGGAGCCCGGCGGATGTTGATGACGGCCCTGGCGGTGGAGGTCGGGCAGTACATCGAGGCCCACGGCGAGGAGCGGGACGCGCGGGGACGCCGGCTGGTCGTTCGGAATGGTCGGGCCCAGGCGCGGAAGGTGACGTGCGGGGCAGGTACGCTCGAGGTGCATGCTCCTCGGGTGAACGACAAAAGGGTCAACGGCGCGGGCCAGCGGGAGCGGTTCACGAGTCGGATCTTGCCCCCCTACATGCGTCGCTCGCCCAAGGTGGCGGAGGTGCTGCCGATCCTCTATCTGCGCGGTCTGTCGACGGGCGATTTCCGCGAAGCGCTGCCGGTGCTATTGGGGGATGACGCGGCCGGCCTCAGCGCGACCAACATCGCGCGCCTCACGGCGGTGTGGGAAGAGGACTACCGGCGGTTCCGCCAGCGGGACCTGGCCGATCGTGACTACGTGTACGTGTGGGTCGACGGCATCCATTTCAACATCCGGCTCGAGGACGATCGGCTCTGTACGCTGGTGATCATCGGCGTACGGCCCGATGGGACCAAGAAGCTCGTGGCCCTGGAGGACGGCTACCGCGAGAGCACCGACAGCTGGGCGACGGTGCTGCGGGACCTCCAGCGGCGCGGCATGCGGGCCCCGGTGGGGGCGGTCGGCGACGGCGCCCTGGGTTTCTGGGCGGCCGTGCGCGACGTGTGGCCGGACACGCGAGAGCTCCGCGACTGGTGTCACAAGATGGGCAACGTGCTCGACAAATTGCCAAAGCGATTACAGCCGAAAGCGAAGCGCGCGCTCCGCGAGATCATGTACGCCGAGACGCGGGCACACGCCGAGGAGGCCATGGACGTCTTCATCGCCGAGTACGAGGCCAAGTACCCGAAGGCGGCGGCGTGCCTGGACGCAGACCGCGACCGCCTCCTCACGCACTTTGCCCTGCCAGCTGAGCATTGGCAGCACGTGCGCACGAGCAACGTCATCGAGTCGCCATTCGCCACGGTCCGACTCCGGCAGCGCGTGACCAAAGGCGCGGGCTCGCGCACCAAGGGCCTGTTGATGGCCTACAAGCTGCTCGAGATGGCACAGCAGCGCTGGCGTCGGCTCAATGGCGCGCATCTGCTGCCACTCGTCCGCGCCGGCGTGACGTTCATTGACGGGGTACAGCAGGAGCGAAACAACGAGGGAGATCGGAAGGTGGCCGCCTGATCACGCTGATGACCGATCCACAACATTTGACAATATCTCCGTCTCCCCAGAGCAGGCATCTAGAGGCTTAGACCTCTCGCCGCCACGGAGGTTTAACGACTGGCTTCTCTCGTGAGAGAATCGTCCGCAGGCTGCGGCCTGGGACGGTCGGTTACCGGTGTGAGGAGAGGATGCGCATACAGACGCCACACGACAATCGGTGGGTGATAGCGGCAGCGCTGGTCGGGCTGTGTCTACTGGTGCCTACGCTGTCGGCCGGTCAGACGCCGGCTGGCATTGCTCCCGAGCGCGAGCTCCAGGGCGTGTGGGACTTCCGGAGCGCCATTCCGTTCGAGCGACCTGACGAGCTGGCCGGGAAGGCGACCCTGAGCCCGGAGGAGGCATCCGCGTTCGAGCAGGAGCGCGTGGACGCGCAGAACGTCGACAACTGGCGCGATGAGAATGGCCGGCTGCCGGTATCCGGTGGCTACAACAATTTCTGGTATGACCGCGGTACGTCGATCGGAGAAGAGCGACGCACCGCGCTCGTCGTCGATCCGTCGGACGGCAAGCTTCCCGTGCGGTCGGAGGCGGCACAAGCGCGCGGTCAGGAGCGCAAGGCACTGCTTGGCCGGGACGCCCAAGGGCCGGAGGATCGCGGCGCGTTCGAGCGCTGCATCATGGGCTTCAACTCCGGTCCGCCGATGAATCCGAGCGCGTACAACAACAACATGCAGGTGTTTCAGACGCCGGACCATGTCGTCATCCTCAACGAGATGGTGCACGACTCCCGTGTCATTCTGCTCGACGGATCGGCGCACCTGCCGAATCATGTCCGCCAGTGGAAAGGCGACTCCAGGGGACACTGGGACGGCAATACCCTGGTGGTCGAGACCGAGAACTTCACCGGCAAGACCAGCTTCCGCGGGTCGGGCCCGGACATGCGCCTGATCGAGCGCTTCACCCGAGTCGACGCCGACACACTGCGGTATGAATACACCGTCGCCGATTCTGCCTCGTATGCGCACCCCTGGTCGGTGCGCGTCGACATGCGGCGCTCGGACAGTCCGTTGTTCGAGTACGCCTGCCACGAGGGCAACTACGGCATGGAGAACCTGCTTGTCTCGGCGCGCGCGCGCGACCGCACGGTGCGGTAGCGTCTGTGCCCTGTGGCTTGCCGCCGTCGGTCCCGCGACGGCCCAACCCGTCGTCGCGGTTGTCTCCCAGGACGTCGCGGAGCCGCCGCGTACGACGATCGACGGCCCCCCGCCCCCGACACCGCCGGCCGTGCTCCGGCGCGACGCGCAAGGGCGGGCCACCATTCGAGCCAGCGCGCTGACCGAGCCTCTGCGCATTGATGGACGGCTCGATGAGCGCGTGTATCAAGTCGTCCCGGCGATCACCGGGTTCATCCAGCAGATGCCCGACGAGGGGGCACCGGCCACCGAGAAGACCGAAGCGTGGATCCTGTTCGACCGGACCCACGTCTACGTGAGCGCGCGCGTCTGGGATTCAGCCCCGCCCAGCGAATGGGTGGCGAACGAGATGCGGCGAGACACGAGCCAGCTCCGCGACAACGATACGTTCTGGGTCTCGTTCGACACGTTCTACGATCGGCGCAACGCGGTGACGTTCTTTACCAATCCCCTCGGTGCCATCGGCGACTTCCAGATCACCAACGAGGGCAACCCGAACGGCGACTGGAATCCGGTCTGGGACGTGCGAACCGGGCGGTTCGACGGCGGATGGACGGTAGAAATGGCGATCCCGTTCCGCTCGCTCCGGTATCGGCCGGGGCCGGCTCCCGTGTGGGGCGTCCACCTTCGACGCAACATCCGGCACAAGAACGAACGCACCTTCATCACGCCGGTGCCGATCTCTGCCGGACGCGGTGGCATCTTTCGCGTGTCCGCCGGCGCCACGCTGGTTGGACTCGAGGTCCCGGAGGGCAGCCATAATCTCGAAATCAAGCCGTATGGCATCGCGGGAGTGACGACCGAGCTCACGGCCATCCCGGCACGCAGGAACCAGGGCGACGGCGACGCCGGCATCGATGTCAAATACGGCATCACACAGAATCTGACCGCCGATTTCACCTACAACACCGATTTCGCCCAGGTCGAGGTCGACGAGCAACAGGTCAACCTCACGCGGTTTAACCTGTTTTTTCCGGAGAAACGCGAGTTCTTCCTCGAAGGCCGGGGCATCTTCGATTTTGCCCGGCCGGGCGGGACGAGCCGGCGGAACAGCGCCCTGCGACCCGAGGCCGGGGCCACGAGCGGGAGCTTCTTCGGGAGCGGGAACGCGCCGACGCTGTTCTACAGCCGGACAATCGGTCTCCAGGACGGTGCTGTCGTTCCCATCCTCGGCGGTGGTCGCGTGACCGGCAAGGTCGGCCCGTTCGACGTCGGGGCGCTGAGCATCCAGACCGACGAGGACGCGATCTCGGGCGCCGAGACGACGAACTTCACGGTTGTGCGTCTCAAGCGCGACATCCTGCGTCGTAGCAGCGTGGGCGCCATCTTCACGAATCGTTCGGTCTCCCTCGTCGATGACGGCTCCAGCCGGGCGTACGGCGCCGACGCCACGCTGTCCTTCTACGAGAACATCAGTCTGCTGGGGTACGCGGCGAGGACCGAGACCCCCGGCCACGTCGGCGAGGACACGAGCTACCAGGGTCGCTTTGACTACGCCGGGGACCGCTACGGGTTCCAGGCCGAGCACCTCGTCGTCGGCGACAACTTCATCCCGGAGGTCGGGTTCCTCCGACGGGACAACTTCAGGCGGACGTACACGACGGCTCGGTTCAGCCCCCGCCCACGGTCGATCGAGGCGATCCGGCAATTCCGCGTCGAGGGCAGCGTCGACTACATCGTCACCGCCGACACCGGGATCGTGGAGACGCGGCAGTCACAGGTCGGGTTCGCCACCGAGTTCGAGAACAGCGACCGGGTTGGCATAAACGTGGCCGACCACTACGAGTTCGTGGTTCGGCCGTTCACGCCGGCGCCCGGCGTGACCTTTCCCGTCGGCGGCTACCGTTTTCGCGACGTCGAGGTGACGTACGCGCCCGGCGCCCAGCGGCGAGTGACCGGGAGACTCACCGTCCGGGCGGGCGAGTATTTCGGCGGCGACATCCGGTCGATCGGCTTCAGCCGGGGCCGCGTCGAAGTAACGCGTCAGCTCTCGCTGGAGCCGATCGTGTCGGTCAATTGGATCAACACGCCCGCGGGGTCGTTTCGGAGCGATCTGCTCGCCTCGCGCGTGACCTACACATTGACGCCGCGCACGTTCTTCAGTGGCTTGATCCAGTACAACTCGAGTACTGACACGCTGAGCAGCAACGTGCGGCTGCGCTGGGAGTACTCGCCCGGCAGCGAGCTGTTCGTGGTGTACACGGAGGAGCAAGACACCGATCCGTTGATGCCGAGTCGGTTCGCGGCGCTCCGGAACCGTGGCCTGGTGGTCAAGATTACGCGGCTGTTCCGTCCCTAGACGGCGCTTCGCCCGAACCCCATGCGGCCCCTCCGCGGGGAGAGAAAGGGTTCTCACGGCTGGTCCGTGAGGCCCTGGACCAGTACCTCGAGGCTGATGGCGAACGAGCGGCGCGGGTCAACACAGCGCTGTCGGCGATCGGCAGCTTCAACGCGACACAGGCCGATAGACTGGCTGCCGAGGTCCGGCGTCTTCGGGCGACCGGGCGATGACCGTCGCCGATTCCGACGTCTTGATCGACGCGCTACGAGGCCGCAACCCGACGACAGAGACGATGGCCGCCGAGCTGCGCACCGGCTCTGTGGCCACGACGGCGATCAGTGTCTTCGAGCTTCTGAGCGGGGCACGCAATCCGCGTGAACGGGCAACGATCGAACAGCTCCTCGGGCCGATGCCGATCTTGTCGTTCGATCACGCTGCGGGCATCGCCGCGGCAGGGGTGCGGCGGGCACTCGAGAAGTCAGGCGCTCGCATTGGAATGGCTGACTACCAGATCGCTGGGATCTGCGTGTCGCGCGGCGCGGCGTTGTGGACCCGAAACACCGCTCACTTCGAGCGCGTGCCGGGCCTACGCCTAGCGTGACGGGAGACGATCCCGGAAGGTCCGGTCTACAACACGCTGCGGCCGACGGATACCCGTTTTCTCAGGAAGTTCGTGCGGCGCGAAGGCGGCAGCGCGAGTCGCCGGCGAATCATCTCGACCAGGGCACGCTCATTCTCGCGGGCGACGGCGGCGAGTCGTGCGCGACGTGTTCTTTGCTTCCTCAAGAGTCGCCTCCAGAATCTCGAGCACGGCACGATCGCGGGGCCGGTGGGCCGCGCGCTTGCTCTTGATGATGTCAGCCAACGCCGCTACCAGGATCGGCGCCCCGCCGATCTCGATGCGGGCCGCACGGTCCCTGACGCCTTCGAAGGAGCGCAGGCCGTGTATCGTGGCCATGAAGTCGATCTGCAGGCCGTCGTCGTCCCGAACGACGCGATACAGATCGGACGCCGGGTAGTACGGGCGCAGGATGACGGCGCCAAGTCCGCGGGACACGGCCTTCAGCTTGGCCAGGTTCCGCGAGGTCTTACGAAACAGGAAATCGAAGTCGACGGTGGTGACCGGCGCCCCCTGCAGCGCGGCAGCCGCGTTCCCGATCAGGACGGCTTCGAGACCGGCGGTCTGCATGCAGCGTCCCACTTCACCGAGCAGTGGGGCGGCGTCCATGCAGCAAGTATAGACGCGGCTATCCGTCCGGGAGAGCGAGCGCGACCCACTCGCTCGGCATGTCGTCCCAGCCGACCGCCACGACGATGAACTGCCGGCCGTCGACCATGTAGCTCATCGGCGCGCCGCTCGCGCCGCCTGGGAGCTCGATCTCCCACACGATCTCGCCGGTCGCCTTGTCGTAGGCGCGGAACATCTTGCCGCCGGGACCGCCATACCACTGCGGCAGCGTCGACACACCGGTGTTGCCGCCCTCGCCGAGAAAGACCAGCGACCTCGTGACGAGCACGGCTGCGCGCCCACCCTGGCCGAGCCATGGCAGGTCGAGATGCCGGATGGCCGGGTGGTCTTGCGGGCCTGGCCCGTTCGCTTTCTGCCAGACGATGTCCCCGGCGTTGAGGTCGATTGCCGTCAGCCGGCCATACGGCGGCTTGAAGAAGGGAAGCCCCTGCGGTCCGACCGCCGCGGTGTACTTCTCGCGTACGAGTCGCATGTCCGCCCGCGGATGGGCCGAGCGCGTCAGCGCGATGATGTTCTGGCTGTAGGCCGACGGGACGTAGAGCATGCCGGTTTCGGGGTCGAAGCCGGCGCCGCTCCAGCTTGCGCCGCCGGCGGTGCCCGGGCTCTGCAGCGTGCCCTTCTTGCCGTCGGGGCTGGGGTCGACCACGATCGGCGCGGTGAACATCGGTCCCCAGTCGTATTGTTCCAGCAGTGCGAGCGCTTCCTGACGCAGCGCCGGCGTGAAGTCGATCAGGTCATCGACCGTCACATCCTGGAGATCGAAGGGCGGCGGTTTGGTGGGGAAGGGCTGCGTCGGCGACAGTCGCTCGCCGGGCACGGGCGAGGCGGGTACCGGCCGCTCCTCGATCGGCCACACCGGTTCGCCGGTGGCCCGGTCGAAGACATAGGTGAACGCCTGCTTGCTGACGAGGGCCACCGCCTTGACCTCTCGGCCGTCGACGGTGATGTCCACGAGGTTGGCCGACGCCGGGAAGTCGTAGTCCCACACCCCGTGATGGACCGCCTGGAAGTGCCAGATGCGCTTGCCGGTCCGGGCATCGATGCACACGAGGCTTTCGGAGAAGAGGTTGTCACCCGGTCGGTGACCGCCGTAGTAGTCGTTCGTAGGTGTCGAGAGCGGCAGATAGACATAGCCAAGCTCTTCGTCGCCGCTCGGGATCGCCCACATGTTGGTGTTCCCGCTGTATTCCCACGACGCCCGGTCGCCCTCGGGGTCGATGCCCCACGTGTCGACGCCGAACTCGCCTTCGCGTGGAATCGTGTGAAACGTCCAGAGCGCCTCGCCGGTCCGCACGTCGAAGCCGCGGACGTCGCCGCGCGGCGACTCCCGATTCGCCGGGAGCTGGTTCGTCGTGATGTCTTGAACAAAAGACCCGACGACGATCACATCGTTGACCACGAGCGGCGCGCCGTTCCAGTAGTAGCCAGGGAACGGGCGGAGAAGCCCGAGGCGCAGGTCGACCTCCCCGGTTTCGCCGAAGTCGAGATACCGTTCGCCGGTGAGCGCATTGAGCGCCACGAGCTTGGGTCCCAGCGTCGCGATGACCCGCGCGTCATCGCCGTCGCTCCAATACGCGACGCCGCGTGTCTGCCGCACACGGTCCGCGCCCTCTGGCGGGGTGTCGTTCCATACGACCTCGCCGGTCGTGGCGTCGAGCGCCGCGACCGTCCCCAGACCCGTGCTGACGTAGAGCAGGCCACCGACCATCAGTGGCGTGTTCTGCGAGCCGACCGGACCACGTGTCGTGTCGCCGTTCCGGATCGCGTCCGGAATCACCGGCTGGCGCCAGGCGATCTCGACGTTGGCCACCGTGTCCGTGTTGATCTGGTCCAGTGGGGCGTATTTCGAGGCGGCATGGTCCGCCGAATACGCGCGCCACTCGACGGTCTGGCCGGCGACCGCGCCGCCGGGGGTGGCGAGGGTCGCCAACGCGAGTCCGAGCAGGATGACACGCGTGGGCACCGGACATGCGGGCGAATACGGCATCTCGGACTCCACTTCTTCGAATACCGGCCAGTCTACTCAATGTGTGGTCGCCGGGCATCGTCGACACCGAGACCCCGCCAGGCGGCGCATCGTCGACACCGATGCCCCGCCTGGAGCATCATGATGCGCGGAGGGTGGTGCAGGTCCGATGAACCACGGGCTACTCGGGACGCTGGCGGTGCTCGCACTCACGTGCGTGACGGCGCTCTCGGCGCAATCGCGATGGGGCGGTTGGGGGCAGCGCGACATCCCGTACGATGGCGAGGTCACGTTCGTTCGGCTGCGCTGGACGCGGGGCACGTTTGGTGTGCCGACCTTTCAACGGGGCATCAACGCGTTCATGCACGAGTTTCCCCGCGCCGAGCAGAACCTGATGGGGGTGCTGGGCGACGTCACGCACATCGATGCCAAGACCGACGGGAGCCTCATCCTGCCGCTCGACGACCCCGACCTCTTCAAGCACCCCATCGCGGTCATGTGGGAGCCAGGCTTCTGGGTGATGACCGACGAGGACGCCGCGCGTCTGCGCGCGTACATGCTCAAGGGCGGCTTCGTGATCTTCAACGACTTCGAGCTCGAGGCGTGGGACAACTTCGAGGCCCAGATGGACCGGGTCATGCCCGGCGCGCTCTGGCTCCCGCTCGACGGGACGCACCCCATCTTCGAGTCGTTCCTGCGGGTCGGCCAGATCGACTACCCGCATCCGAGAAACCACCACCTCTACGGGTTCACGCCTGAATACTTCGGCCTCTTCGAGGACAACGACCCAAACCGGCGGCTGGTAGCGATCGCCAACTACAACACCAACCTGGCCGAGTACTGGCAAATGGCTGGGACGGGGTTCTTTCCGATCGACGCGGAGAATGTCGGGTTCCGGCTCGGCGTCAACTACATGTTGTACGGGCTGACGCATTAGCGCCGGCGCGCTTACTCCGGCTGAAGGCCGAAGGCTTAGGCCATCCTGCGGGCCGCAGTGCGTCTGTCTCGGCTCGATAGCCTGGCGCGCCCGCTTTGAGGTTACTGCTGGCCCGTGAGCGGCGGCGTTGCCGGCGGCGGCCTGCGGCGGTGCGTGGCCTGCTCGTAGGCGTACGCGAACCGCAGGAGCAGCGGCTCGGTAAACGGGCGGCCGAGAAGCTCGAGGCCCACCGGCAGGCCGTCCGCGGTGAGCCCCGCCGGTACTGTGACCGCGGGGAACGCGATGATCGGGCTCAGATACCGATTGTTGCCCAGTCCGTACGCGTCCGTTGTCTGCGCGTTCGTGAGCGCGTCAGGCGCGATCACGCTCGGTGGATGGTCGAAGGTCGCGTAGACCAGCGCGTCGAGCTTCTGGCTCGCCATGACATTCAGGACGTGCTGCCGCAGCCGCTCCTTCTCCTGCAGCACGGGCAGATAACCGTGGTCGTCGACCGTGCGGCCGACGCTCTCGATCAGGCCACGCGCGCGCCACGGCGTCACCGTGCCCGAGAGGAGGATCTCCCGAAGGCTCTTGACCGGGGCGTTCGGATGCTCGGCCAGATAGGCGTTGGTCGCGGCTTCGGTCTCGAAGGAGTTTCTAGCATACGCGGCGTGCACCGTGTCGAGCTCGGGAACGACGACCGGGTCGACCACATCCGCGCCGAGCGCGGCGAGGTCGTGAATCGCGCGGTCGATCACGGCCCGGACCTGCTGGTAACCGTCCGAGGCCGGGTCGGCCTTGGGATCCATCGGCTCGCGCACGACGCCGATGCGCGCGCCGTCGAGGGCGTTCGAATCGAGCCCGGCCGTATAGGAATCCGGCATCCTGCCCACGGCGTGCGCCGTGATGGGATCGTGCGGATCGAAGCCGGCGAGGACGCCGAGCAGAATGGCGGCGTCCCGGACGGTCCGGGTCATCGGACCGAGCGTGTCGGTGGTGGGGTTCGCCGGCATCATGCCGTGTCGGCTCACCAGCGGCACTGTGGGCCTGAGGCCGACGAGGCTGCTGACGGCCGCCGGCCCGCGAATGGACCCGCCGGTGTCTTCGCCGATGCCCACCGTGCCGAAGTTGGCGGCGACGCCGGCACCGGTGCCACCCGACGAGCCGCTGGGGTTTCGTGATGGATCGTAGGCGTTGCGGATAATGCCAAACGCCGACCCGACGTACCGCGACGCGAACTCGCCCATGTTGGTCTTGGCGAGGATGATGGCCCCGGCGTCTTTCAGCCGGGTCACGATGGTGGCGTCCCGTCGGGGGACGAAGTTTCGAAAGAGCGCGGAGCCGTACGTGGTCGGCATGTCGCGCGTTTCGACCTGGTCTTTCAGGAGGACCGGGATGCAGTGCAGCGGTCCGACGAGTCCCGAGGTCGCGAGGGTCGCATCGAGCCGCTCCGCGTCGCGGAGCGCGGCGGGGTTCACCGTCTGGATGGTGTTCAGCGAAGGTCCGGTCTGATCGTACGCGGCGATGCGGTCGAGATAGCCCTGGACGATGGCCCGGCAGCTAGTCCGCCCTGAGGTCAGCGCCCCGTGGACGTCGTCGATCGTGGCCTCGACGAGCTGGAACTCCTGCGCGCTGGCCACGCTCGACGCGAGGAGCATGGCCGCCACGCTGGCCGCACGGCACGTTCTGACGAATCTGGTCACTCCCGTCACTTTGTCTCGTTCGATACGCCGCGCACCTATCGCGTCGGTGCGCGCGCGCCGCATCATCTTACACGCGCGAGTGATCCACTCACCATCCTTCGGACGTCTCACTGCGCCGCGGCGGCGCGAGTCTACCGCGCTTGACTCCACCGATGTTCGGTTCGTCATCCTCCGACGTTCTACCCCTAGAACGCGCCGGCATTCGGCCGCGTCGCGATGGCACGACATGGAGGGACCAATGACGAGAAATCGATTTGGGGACGATTCACGGTTGCGGGCGTGGCTTGGCGCGATCGTGGTGGCGCTCTGCGTCGGGGCGCAGCCAGTCGTCGTGAGTGCACAGGGCGATCAGGCTGACGCGCCCGATTCGGCCGAGACGGACTGCGCGGCGAACGATTGCCGAGAGGATCTCGCCGTGGTCGCGTTTTCCGGCATCTCGATCGACACGTTCGCGTCGGCGGACCTCAAAACGCTGGTCAACCCCGAAGCCTCCGGTGACGTCCAGGAGCAACTGATCGGCGGGTTCGACTTCGAGTACCGGTTGCACGGATCGAATGCGCCGGAGACGGTGATGGAGCACCATCAGCAGGTGTGGCTCTACGGCGAGATCGTGCACGGCGCAGTCAGTGGGGAAGCCTCGTGCACTGAAAACACCGACGCGATGGGCGCGACAACGGTGGTCTTCAACGAGGCCATCTGCAACGAGGCATCGCTTAAGTCAACGAAGCCGGCGAGTGCGAATGACCGTCTCGCGTTATTCCGGCAGGCTACGAGCCTCGAGGCCTTCGGCGGTATTCGGTACGAGTTCGCCACCTTGAACCGAGGCACGAAGAATCCAGCCAACGTGTACGTGAAGGGTCAGGTGGGGTTCCTGACGGTTGCGGCAGGCGGTTCCGACGTCAAGGACATCCATCACGTTGGGGCCGGCGTCGTGCTGACCAAGGGCCGCTTGCAGGACAGCTACTTCGAGTTCGGGTGGGGCAAGAACGATGTGTTTGCGGACGGTGAGCAGAGATACAAGGTCGACGTATTTCTCTCGCTGGGTGGGGGAGGGGCCGTCTCGCCGTTCGCGCAGTTTGTCATGGATGCGGACTTCGGTCCCAAGGCGGACAGTATCCAGAGCTTTTTTGGGGTCGACATCGACATCTTCGACGCGTGGGGCAGCGGCAACTGAGGAGCTGACATGGGCGACGACAGGTCAAGCCGTATTCACCGGTTTTGCGAGGACGTCATCCCGGCGGAGCTCAACTACATCGCGAACCGCCGACAAAAAGTCCGGGATGACCGTCCACGTGGCGCCGCGACATCCGCCGGGGCGGCAGTCGAGCACGGACGAGAGGGGTTGGTCGGTCTCGCACTGTCGGGTGGTGGCATTCGGTCCGCCACGACCAACCTCGGCATCCTGCAGACGCTCTCGCGCCTCGGCGTTTTGCCGATGGTCGACTACCTGAGCACGGTGTCGGGTGGTGGGTATATCGGGTCGTGCTTGTCGTCGCTCTTATCTCTCAACCAACGGCGGCGGGGTGGTCTGGAGGTCGACGATGTGTCGCCCATAGGGCCGGCCAGCGACGCGCGGCCGTTCTTTTCCACCGACTGGGCGTCCTTTCCACTGTCGGACCAGCGTGCCACGTCTTTGTGCGAGGCGTCGTTTTCAGGCTCTTCGTCGATTTGAGTACAGCGATCTGAGGTGATACCCGGCCGCCTGCGCGGGCCGCAATTGAGGTGGGCGGCCTGCTCGACGGCCTGGACGAAAGAACGCGATCCCACTTGCACCGGACCACCCGGTGTTGTTCTCTCTTGATGTGCAACCAAGAAGGGAGGACACGTGGGATCGCAACGGGATTGTACCTGGATCTTGGGCTTGTCGGGCTTCCGAGTGGTGCGCGTCGAACGGGAGGACGACGGGGTGGAGAGTCGCCTGCGGTTGCAGTTGGAGCGGCGCGGGATACGGCGCTATGTGTGCAACGGCTGTGGACGCCGCACCGGCCGCGTGCGCGCCGCGCGCGAGCGGACGTGGGACGATCTGCCCTGGGCACGGCATCCGGTCACGTTGGTCTACCGGCAACGACGCGTGATCTGTCGCCACTGCGGGGTGCGCACGGAGCGGATCGAATTTGCCACCCCGAAGGCCCGGGTCACGCGCCGCTTGCGCCAGCAGATCGGCCTGGATTGCCAGTCGATGCCGACCAGCCACGCCGCCGTGCGGCACCGCGTCAGCTGGGGCAAAGCCCGGCGCGCCGAGACGGCCTTCTTGACCGAGTGGGATCGCACCCGCCGGAAACGGCGACCGCGGCACATCGGCCTCGATGAGGTGCAGCGCGGGAAGGGCCAGCGCTTCTGGACTGTCCTGTCGGATGTGGTGCGCGGCGAGGTCATGGGCTTGCGTCAGGATCGCACAACGACTACCGCCACGACCTTGCTCACGGAGGATCTCGACCCGCATCAGCGGGGCGCGATTCACGCGGTGTGTACCGACATGCACCGGCCCTATCTCAATGCGGTCACGCAGGTGCTGCCGCAGGCCGACGTGGTGTTCGACAAATTCCATGTCCTCCAGCATGCGAGCGCCGCGCTCGACGAGGTCCGCCGCCAAGAGTTCTTCCGCGCCGGGGCCGTGATGCGTGCCCATGGGCGCGGGAAACGCTGGTTGCTGCTCCGGCGCTGGAAGACGGTCCGCGGCTCGAAGCGCCGGGAACTGCAGACGTTGTTTGCCGCGAATCGCCGGCTGTTCAAAGCCTGTCTCCTGCGCGAACAGCTCGACCGCCTGTGGACGTATCGGACGCCGATGGGCGTGGGGCACTTCCTCATCGGCTGGGTGACCGCGTTGCGCTGGCAACGGCTCCCCGAGATGGAGCGCCTCGGCGCGTTCCTCGTTCGTCATCTCGAGGGCATCGCTGCCTACTGCTTCCACCCTGTTCGCTTCGGCGTGGTCGAATCGATCAACACGACCATCAAGGCGGTCCTCCGCCGCGCACGCGGTATGCAGAATGAACAACTGCTCTTGCTCAAACTGAAGTGGGCCACGGCTCATCCGATTCGATCGTCTCGCGACCTGGCGCGCTTCTTGAGCCTTCAACCCTTGTACTCAAATCGGTGAAGAGCCCGTTTTCAGGGAAGGACGACGGCAACGATGACGCGCCTCTACTCAATGGTCAGACCCAGGTCAGCCACCTCAGGACGCACGGCGATTTCTTGATCGCTCGCGCCGGCGTCTTCAGCCGGGAGACTCTTCGCGCTATCGGCAACCTCGTGACGGGCACGAGTTATAGCGTGATCGTGGTGCTGCTCGCGCTGCTCCTCACGGCGGCGCTCACGATGGCTGCGGCTGAGTGGCTGGTGGGCCCGATGTCCCTCGACGACCACTTGGCACGGTCGTGGACGGAACGTGGTAACACCGCGACCGCGTCGCGTGATGTGCCGAGCCTCGGGGACGAAGTTGCGCAACTGTGGAGCGCCGTCTCGAACGACATTGGTGCTCTGATGGCCGGCGGGGCGACGTATCTGGTCCCGCTCGCGCTGGCGCTCGGCCTTGGAATCATCGTCGCTGCCGCGACGTTCTTCCTGATGCGCTGGCGAGCCGGCCTCATGCCGCACCGCGTGGATGAGCCGACCGACGACGAACCAGAGCGTCGCCTGATCACGGTTGCCGGCGCTGCGCTCCTGCTCGCGACGGTTGCGTTCTCAGTGGTTCTTCCCGGCCAGCGGTACTCACCGGGAATCGCCTGGCTGTTCATTCCCACCGTCGTGATGGTCGGGGCTCGACTGGCGAGCGTTGTTATCGCGCTCCGGCTTCCCACCAGTCGCCTCCTGGCCGGGCGCACGGGCCGTGGCTGGAGCCGATCGGGACGCTCGTTGTGGGGCGCCTATCAGGGGATCACGTCATACGGATTGGTCGCCGCGCTCACAGCGGCGGTCGTTCCACTCATGGCCTACACGGTGGCTCGTTACGGCCTTCACGAGGCGGGGTCCGCGGTGTTCGCGGGCCTCGCGAGTTGGTGGCTTGGGCGCAGGCAGGGGGGCGGTGGTCCGTCGCGTATCCCCGCGGCTTTGACCAAGCCGCTTCTTGGTGTCGCCGTGTTCGCGTTTGTGCTGTTGACGGTCTTGGCATGGTCGAGCTTGCTCGTGATGCTGGGGCGGTCGGTGCCGCATCCGCACAGCGTGTGGCTGTCTCCTCTTGCGGTCGACATCCTGGCAGCCGTTGGTGTCGGAGTCGTGCTCCTTGGGCTGGGTGTGGCGATCAACTTCAACAAGGTTGGCCTGCACTACTTCTATCGGGACCGCCTGGTGGAAGCGTATCTTCGGACTGAAGGTCGGCGTCCCGACGGCACCGCAGTGACGCTCCGGGACACCGGCCGGCTCAAGCTCAAGGATCTGCACGGCACCGCCAATGAGACACCGACCACCACCGCGCCGTATCACCTCATCAGCGCGGCCATCAACTTGTCCGGGAGTCGCGATCTCACCCGAAAGGATCGACAGTCGGGCTACTTCCTGTTCTCCCGGTTCTTCTGCGGATCCGACACGACGGGGTACCGGCGGACCGACCAATACCGAGATGGCAAGACTCGACTCGCCCGTGCCGTCACGATCTCGGGTGCCGCGGCGAGCAGCGCGATGGGCTATCACACCTTCTTCGCCCAGGCCTTTGCCACGACGTTCTTCAACCTTCGCCTCGGCTATTGGATGGAGAACCCTCGATATGAGACCTGTCTAGGCGGGACCGAGGGGGACATCTTTTGGCATCGCTACATGGCGAAGGAGATGATCAGCGATACGACGTCGGAAGACCGGCTGGTCAACCTGTCGGACGGAGGTCACACCGGCGACAACCTCGGCATCTACCCGCTGCTGAAGCGTCGCTGTCGGGTCATCATCGCGTGCGACGCGGAAGCGGACCCCACGATCAGCTTCGGATCATTCACGGAGGCGCTGCGGCACGCCTACATCGACCTGGGCGTGCACGTGGACATCAATCTCAAGATGTTGCGGCCGAACCCCGACACCGGCTTGAGTCGCGGGCATTGCGCGGTCGGGCGCATCATGTACCCGGCGATCCCCGGCGCGGCGATCACGCAGACCCAATCGACAGGATGGCTCATCGTGATCAAGAACACGCTCAGCGGAGATGAGGCCGCACCGATCACCAATTACAAAGGCGTCCATCCCGATTTTCCGCACGAGACGACGGCCGACCAGTTTTTCGACGACGCCCAGTTCGAGTCCTATCGCTCGCTCGGTGTTCACCTCGCAAACCGCGCGTTCGAGGACTGGGAGCAGCCAGCGACGACGCCTGCGGCCCTGCGAGAGCTCGAGCGGTTGCACTTGCCGTTCAACGCTGGCGACTCTCCTGAGTTTCAAGACATGACGAAGGACTACATGGCCATCGAGCGCCTGTTCATGGAGCGAGCCGACCTCGCGGCACTTGCGGAAGAGATCAGCCCACAGCCGGGTCCCGGACCTTCGGTGCGCGGCGGAACGGGGCCGACGTCCGCCGAGAGGAGTATGTGTGCTCTCATGATCCAGCTCATGGAAAAGGTGTTCTTCGCGGTCGAGCTCGGCGACTACCCGAACGCGCTCGACAACGCGGGCTGGATGAACATGTTCCGACGGTGGAGCTGCTCGCCGACACTCGATCGTCACTTCGACACCCTGGCGCCGAACTATACGAAGGCGTTCGTCGATTTCTACGAAGACTACGTACGGGGATACGTCGCGTCGATCAAGGACGCGCCGGTTCCGCATCCGTGGGACGACACATTGCTGACCCCGACCGGGCGTCAGGTTGCCGGCGTGCCGCTCGACCGCGGAAACTAGTGGACTGTAACAGTCAGTCGCTCAGCGAGATCCGAGCCGCGACGCGTCGCGGGTGCCCGGTCAGACAGCGCCCGTGTAACGCGTCGACGGCTACGGCGCCGCACGGATCGCCCGCACCCGCGACTCGATCTCGGCCGCCTGTCGCCCGCGATCGGTGACGCGCAGCAGCGCCGCATAGTCTTCGAGCACATCGGCCAGGCGCACGTCGTCCGGCTCGAGCACGGCTTCGAAGATGAAGAGCGACCGCTCGAAGAGGGGCTCGGCCTCCGCCAGGAGCCCCTGGTTGTAGTAGACGGAACCGAGGCCGGCCAGCGCCGTCCCGACGTCGGGGTGGTCGCGACCGAGCGTGGCTTCCGCGATCGCGACCGCCCGCTCGTAGAGCGGTTCCGCCTCCGGATACACACCTTGATCGATGTAGAATTCGGCCATCGTGACGAGGTGCGAGGCGAGATCGAGGTGGTCCGGACCGAGGGCCTGCTCCATGACGGCGAGCGCCTGGCGGTAGAGCACCTCGGCTTCGCCGTGCCTGGCTTGAGCGAGATAGAGCTCGGCCAGGGTCGTGCGAGTGGTTGCGCGCCGCACATCGTTGGGCGCAAGCGGTTCGGTCTGATCCAACGCCGTCAGCAGCAGCTCCTCCGCTTCGACGAATCGGCCATCCTGGAGCGCGTCGTAGCCCGCGTCCATGTAGTCGTCCCAGACTGGCCCCGCGCAGGCCGAGCACGCCACGGCCAAGAGAGCGCCGGCAATCCGGCCTCCCCGCAGGGAACGCCGGGTGGTGAGTTGGGGCACGGTGTGGCGATTATACGAAGCTGGCGGCCTCGGCCTCAGTTCGCCATTCCTTTACGGTGCGCGAACGCCTATACTCGATAGATCAGGGAAAATGGGGTGTAAACCGCCGTTTCTACGGCTTCGGTGGCGGCTCTGCATGGGCGAGCGGCGGGCGTTGGCCGACGCGATCGGCGCCGGCGTTTTCGTCTGCGTCCTCGCGGCCGTCCCGCCCGCGCTGGCCGCGCCGGCCCAGCCCGAGCGCCTCGCGCCGACCGAGGCGGGTGAGGTGTTGCAGCGTTACTGCGTCACCTGCCACAACGAGAGACTCCGCACGGCCGATCTTGCCCTCGATACGCTTGACCCGTCGCGCCCAGCCTCCAATCCGGAGGTGTGGGAGCGGGTGATCGCAAAGCTGCGTGCGGGCTCGATGCCCCCACCGGGCAGGCGGCGCCCCGACGCGGCCACATACGACGCGGTCGCGCGCGCACTCGAGGACGACCTCGACCGCGCCTGGGCGGCCAATCCCAACCCGGGTCGGATCACCGCGGTCCACCGGCTCAACCGGACCGAGTATCGCAACGCGATACGCGACCTGTTCGCGCTCGACGTGGACGTGACATCGCTGCTGCCTGGTGACGAGACGGCCGACGGCAGCTTCGACAACTTCGCCGAGGTGTTGACGATCTCCAAGGCCCACCTGGAGCGGTATCTCTCGGTGGCGCGCCATGTGACGCGTCTCGCCGTCGGGTTGCCACCGACGACCCCGGGGATGGACACGTTCGAGATTCCGCTGCACGTCGTGCAGGACGACCGGGAAAGCGAGGCGCTGCCGCTCGGCTCCCGCGGCGGGATCGCGATCCCGTACAACTTCCCGGTCGACGGCGAGTACACCATCAGGGTTCGCCTGCGGCGCCAATACCAGGACTACATCATGGGGATGGGCTGGCCACAGCAGCTCGACCTTCGCCTCGATGGCCGGCTGCTGAAGCGGTTCACCGTCGGGGGCGACGCACCGGGCCGACCGGCGCCGGCGAGCTACGCCGGCGACGGCGAGCCCGGATTTGCGGGCGCCGTCGAGTGGGAAGCCTTCATGCAGCTGACCGGCGATGATGGCCTGGAAGTGCGCACGCGGGTTGACGCGGGACCGCGGGTGGTCGGCGTGTCGTTCGTCAGGGAGCTCTGGGAACCCGAAGGGCTTCCACAGCCGCTCCAGCGGGGGCGTGTCCTCACGAACGATCAGATCTACATGGGGTATGCCGCAGTCGGCGCGGTCCAGATCGGCGGACCTGAGCTGATCGGTGAACCGGCCGTGACCAACACGCCGAGCCGCCGAGCCGTCTTCACGTGTGCGCCGTCCGACGGGCCGGACGAGCGCCGATGCGCGACCGAGATTCTCTCGACCGTTGCCCGGCGGGCGTATCGGCGTCCCGTGACCGCCGGCGATCTCGACACGCTCGTCCAGTTTTTCGAGGCGGGCCGGGCGGAGGGCGGGAGCTTTGACGCGGGCGTTCAGTTCGCGCTCGAACGCATCCTCGTCGACCCGGACTTCCTGCTGCGGGTGTATCGCGATCCGGCCCCCACGCCGCCGCCGGCGGCGGCGACATACCGTCTCACCGACCTGGAACTGGCGTCGCGCCTCTCGTTCTTCCTCTGGAGCAGCATTCCCGACGAGGAGCTGCTCGCGCTGGCGGAGCAGGGACGGCTCGCTGACTCCGTCACCCTCGAGCAGCAGGTGAGGCGCCTGCTCGCCGATCCGCGCGCGACCGATGCGCTGGTGAACGACTTCGCGGCGCAGTGGCTCAACCTGCGGCGGGTCGACGAGGTGGTCGTCGACCCCAACCAGTATCCGCAGTACGACGCCACGCTGCTCGAGGCGTTCAAGCGCGAGGCGGAGCTCTTCATCGCCAGCACCGTGCGCGACGATCGCAGCGTTATCGAGCTGCTGGACGCCGACTACACGTTCGTCAACGAGCGGCTCGCGCGGCACTACGAGATCCCGGGCATCTACGGCAGCCGCTTCCGGCGCGTCGCGCTCCCGGATGCGAACCAGCGCGGCGGGCTGCTCGCCGCAGGTGCCCTGCTCGCGACGACGTCGTATCCCGACCGCACGTCGCCGGTCCTCCGTGGTAAGTGGCTACTCGACAACATCTTCGGCACGCCGGCCCCGCCGCCGCCACCGGACGTCGACACGAACCTGGAATCGACGCCGGCCACGGTGCAGCTGTCGATACGCGAGCGACTGGCCCGACACCGGGAGAACCCGTCGTGTGCCAGTTGCCACGCCGTGATGGATCCGCTCGGGTTCGCGCTCGAGCACTTCGACGTCATCGGTGGGTGGAGAACCATCGATGAATCGGGTCAGCCCGTCGACGCGAGCGGGACCACCGCGAGCGGGGCGACCGTGGACGGCTTGTCGGGGCTGCGTGCGCTCCTGCTCGAGCGGCCCGACCAGTTTCCGCGCACCGTCACGGAGAAGCTGCTGGCGTATGCGCTCGGCCGTCGGCTCGAATACTACGATCGACCGACCGTGCGCCAGATCGTCCGTGACGCGGCGGACCAGGACTATCGCTGGTCGGCGTTGATCACGGGAATCGTGACCAGCCCTACGTTTCTCATGCGGGCCTCAGAGGCCCTGGCGAACTGACGAAGGAGACACATGACCTTCCTGACCACGAAATCGCTGCCGCGCCGCACGGTGTTGCGTGGCCTCGGCGCAAGCCTCGCGCTGCCGTTTCTCGACTCCATGGTGCCCGCCTCCTCGCGCGGTCTGCTGGCCGCCGCCAAGCCGGTGCATCGGTTCCAGGCGTTCTACGTGCCGAACGGCATGGCCATGGAGCATTGGACGCCGGCCGGTGCGGGGGGACGCGACTTCGCCCTGTCGCCGATTCTGGAGCCGCTGGCGCCGTATCGTGATCAGCTGCTCGTGCTGTCGGGCCTCAAGTCCAACTGGAACTACATCCATGCCGGCGCGTCCGGATCGTTCCTGACCGGCACGACGCGCGGCGGCCGCAACGAAGTCGAGATCATCGCCGACGTCTCGATGGATCAGCTTCTGGCCCGGCACTTCGCGAACGAGACGCAGTTGGCCTCGCTCGAAGTCGCCATGGACCGACCGAACAACGCCGGCGCGTGCACCGGCAACTTGAGCTGCGTCTACACGCACACAATCTCGTGGCGTAGCCCGACCCAGCCGCTGCCGATGGAGTGGAATCCCCGCGCGGTCTTCGAGTCGCTGTTCGGCGACAGCGGCAGCACCGAACGGTCGGCGCGGGAGGCGAGACTGCGCCAGCACAAGAGCCTGCTCGATTCGGTGACAGAGAAGCTCGTCGATCTGAAGCACGAGCTCGGCCCGCAGGATCAGATCAAGATCGACGAGTATACGGAGTCGATCCGGGACGTCGAGCGGCGGATTTCGAAGGCCGAGGAGCAGCGCGATCTCGAGCTGCCGGCGATCCGGCAGCCACAAGGCGCGCCACCGGTCTTCGAGGATCACCTGGAGTTGATGCTCGACCTCCAACTGCTCGCGTTCCAGTCCGACCTGACGCGGGTGATCTCGTTCATGATCGGCAAGGAACAGAGCGCCCGGCCGTACCCGCAGATCGGTGTGCCCGAGGCGCATCACCCGCTGTCACACCACAACGATGTGCCCGAGCTGATCGCGCACATGTCGAAGATCAACCGGTATCACACCGAGCTCTTCTCCAGCTACTTGGCCAAGCTGCGCGCGACGCCGGACGGCGATGGCTCGCTGCTGGACCACATGACCATCCTGTACGGGTCGGGCATCTCGAACAGCACGCGGCACGCGGGCAACGACCTGCCCATCATGCTTGTGGGCGGCGGCGCCGGGACGCTGCCGAGCGGCCGGCATCTGCAGTACGCGGACGAGCCGTCGCTCGCCAATCTGCTGGTCACGCTCATGGACAAGCTGGACGTGCCGGTGGATCGCCTCGGTGGCAGCACAGGGAGGCTCCCGCTCGAGCCGCTCACCGGTCTCTAGAGATGCGCGTCGTCCAGAGGTTGTTTCTCGCCGGCCTGATCGTCGCGGTGACGGGTGTCGCGCCACCCGACGCGCACGCGCAGGGCGCTGCCCCTGTCTCGGCATCCAACGCGCACGCGCTGTCGTTGGAGCGCCGCCTGATCGGCGCCGTCAAGCGCTCGGACGCCGCTACCGTCGAGTCGCTCCTTGCAGCCGGAGCCAGCGTGGGGGCCTCCGAGGGGGACGCGTCGACGGCGCTCCACTGGGCGAGCTATCGCGACGACCTCGACAGCGCCGGCCTACTGCTGGCGGCGGGTGCCGATGTCGACGCAGCGAATGACCTCGGCGCCACCCCACTCTGGACGGCCAGCCAGAACGGCAGCGCCGCCATGGTTGGCCGGCTGCTGGCCGCGGGAGCGGACCCCAACGCGCCCCTGCTGGCCGGCGAGACGCCGCTGATGGTCGGCGCGCGGTCGGGCAGTGCCCCGGTCGTCGAGCAACTGCTGGCGGTGGGTGCCGATCCGCACGCGCGCGGTGCGCGCGGTCAGACCGCGCTCATGTGGTCGGTGGCCCAGCACCACGCCGACGTCACCGAGGTCCTGATTGCCGGCGGCGCCGACATCCACGCGCGCTCGGACGTCTGGACGCAGGTGATGGCCGTGCCGCCGCACGGTCAATTCGGCTACAACCAGGAGTTCCCACACGGCGGCAATACCGCGCTGCTGTTCGCCGCCCGCGTCGGCGATCTCGCATCCGCGCGGCTTCTCGTGTCCGCCGGAGCGGATGTCGATGACGTGAACGCGTGGGGGGTCAGCGCGACTGTGCTCGCGGCGCATTCAGGATACGCAGACTTCGTCGAGTACCTCCTCGAGCAGGGGGCCGATCCCAATGCTGCGGGCGCCGGGTTTGCGGCGCTGCACGCCGCGGTGATGCGCGGGGACGAACCCACGGCGACCGCACTGCTCGCCCATGGCGCTGAGCCTGACCCCCGATTGGAAACGTGGACACCGACGCGACGCGCCTCGAGAGACCACAATTTCGCGCCGGCGCTGGTCGGTGCCACGCCGTTCTGGCTGGCCGCGAGGCTCGGGCGCGTCCCGCTGATGCGCCTGCTCGCGGACCATGGCGCCGACCCGCTGTTCGTGCACCACGCCGACTACATCGCCGACGGAAGCTTCGAGCGGCGCATCGAGGCGACGACCGCGTTGATGGCGGCTGTCGGGATGGGCGGGGGCCGGCGAGTGCGACCGTGGGGACCGCTTCCCGACGGCACACAGGAAATGCGCGCGCTCGAAGCGGTCACGATGGCGTTGGAGTTGGGGGTGAGCGTCAACGCCGCCGACACCGACAGCCGCACTGCCCTCGACGCGGCCGAGTCTCTCCAGTACGAGTCGGTCGTGCGGTTCCTGGTCGCGAACGGCGCCACGCCTGGTCTGTGACACGCCGCTGGGTCGCGGCTTGCCCGCGGGGCGATTTGAACGTCCCCGGTGGAACCTTGCGGCCATCAAGTCCGTCATTAAGCTATGGTTAAGGGTCAAACTCGGTTCCACACCTCAAAGGAAAGACGACTTATGAAGCGGAACACGTGGCAGCTGTGCGTAGGCGTCGCCGTGGCGGCGCTGGCGCTGGGATTCGGGACCGCGGGCGCGGAGGGGGCGGAGGCGACACCGACGTTCGCCGGGGACGTTGCTCCGATTCTCTATGACAACTGCGTGAGCTGCCATCGGGCGGGCGAAAGCGCGCCGATGTCGCTCATTAGCTACGAGGACGCGCGGCCCTGGAGCCGATCCATCAAGAACAAGGTGCTCACCGGCGAGATGCCCCCCTGGCACGCGAATCCCGCCGTCGGAACCTTCTCGAACGCGCGCGGGCTGACCGACGCCGAGAAGGACACGATCGTTCGGTGGGTGGATGCGGGAGCGCCGGAGGGTGATGCAAGCGTGTTGCCGCCCGCACCCCGGTTCAGCGACGGCTGGCAGATCGGGACGCCCGACGTGGTGATCGAGATGCCGGAGGCCTTCGAAGTGCCGGCCGAGGGCACGGTCGACTACCAATTCGTGGCGGCCGACTCGAACTTCACCGAGGACCGCTGGGTGCGGGCAATCGAGCTTCGCGCCGGCGCGCGGCCCGTCGTCCACCACATCCTGCTCTATGTCCGGGATCCGAGTGGTGCGCGATCCGTGTCCGCCTTCAAGGACCTCCCGGCGAGCCCTGAGGCCGAGGCGGCCATCGAGCGCGCGCGCAAGCGGGCTGCGGAAGGTGGCGAGCGTCAGGGTCGCGAGGAGCCGCGGGGCCCAGGCCGGCTCGTCGCGTCGCTGGCGCCCGGAACCAACGCGATGGTGTTCGAGGCCGACACGGCGCTTCGGATCCCCAACGGAGCCCAGTTCGTGTTCCAGCTGCACTACACCGCGATTGGCACAGTGACGAAGGATCAGTCAAGAGTCGGCCTGATCTTCGCCGATGCGGCCCCTGAGCGCGAGATGATCGCGGGCCAGTTTCTCAACCCCTACTTCGAGATCCCACCGGGTGAGTCGAACCAGCAGGTGGACTCGTTGATCGAGTTCACGGACGAGGCCCAGATCTTCGCGCTGCTGCCGCACACCCACCTGCGGGGCAAGCGGTGGGAGTACGAGATCCGGTATCCCGATGGGCGCACCGAGCCATTGCTGTCCGTGCCGGGGTATGACTTCAACTGGCAGACGTACTACGTGTTCGAGGAGCCGCTGGTCGTCACGAAGGGCACGCAGATCTTCGCGTCGGCGTGGTATGACAATTCCGAGGCCAACAAGGCCAACCCGGATGCCACGACCGCGGTGCGTTGGGGCGAGCAGACGTGGGAGGAGATGCAGTACACGGGCATCACCTACAGTGTGGCCGCGAGCACACCGAGCGAGACGACAGAGCAACAGCCGTAAGGCGGCTCGCGGGGAGTCTCCCCGCGTTCGGACGGCGATTTCGGAGGGCCGGGCCCGCGAGGACCCGGCCCTTTCTCTATGTAGGGCGAGGCGTCAGCCTCGCCTCGCTGACTTTCTATGTAGGGCGAGGCTTTAGCCTCGCCGCAGGCCTGAAGGCCTGCGCTACGGGGACGTGGCGCGCGCGGGTCGTGTCCCGACGTACGCGCCACTGATCTTTCCCGACGCCGCCAAGACCGATGCGATCAAGGCGTATGGCAGATCCTCTGCCATCGTGAGCACGAGGGGGAAGTCGATCGCGAGATTGATCCCGACGGCGATGAGGGCCGCCATGGTCGCCCGGGCGCCGAGACGACAGAACACACGGCCCATCACAAAGAAGATCGGAAACGCCACGACCACGGCGACCACCGGGCTCGCGTCCTGTGCGTAGGCCTCGTTGCCGGTCGTGTCGATCACCGTCGAGTAGATGAAGACCCAGATGAACGCGCACGCAACCATGGCGATCTCGGTGACGAGAAGGCCGACGAGCACGTAGAGCGTCGTGTTCGGGGTGCGCGCGTTGGCGTTGCTTGCCGGGGTCGCGGTCTCTGCCATCCTGTGACCTCCGTGCGCCGCGCCGATCGGTGTCGCGCGTCGCGGCGTTCGAACCCCGGGATTATGGCACTTGCCGTGCCGGACGCGGTGCCGACGCTCGCTGCGCCGCGCTCTCGGACCGAGCGGGACGCGAATCGGGCAATGAGGTTTCGCGTACACTTGCACGGGTGTCGGTGCGCTGGCTGGCCGCGTTCGTCGTCTGTCTCGTCGGTGCAACATCGTGGGTCAGCGGGCAAACGGCCCCCCGCGACCGCCCCGTCGTCATCGATGGTCCTCCGCCGCCCGTGCCGCCAGCGGTCATCACGCGCATCGGAGGACAGGCGACCGTGCGGGCGATCAAGCTCACCGCGCCGCTACAGATCGATGGCCGGCTCGACGAGCCGGTGTACGACACCGTGCCACCGATCTCGGACTTCATCCAGCAGCTCCCCGACGAAGGCGCGCCCGCGACCGAGCGGACGGATGCCTGGATCACGTTCGACGACGAGTACTTCTATGTATCGGGACGCTGCTGGGATAGCGCGCCCGAGAGCGAGTGGGTCGCGAACGAAATGCGGCGTGATGCGTTCAACCTGCTGAATAACGACCTGTTCGGCTTCCTCATCGACACCTACTACGACCGCCGCAACGCGCTGCTGTTCTACGCGAACCCGATTGGCGGCTTCGTCGATCAGCAGATCACGAACGAGGGCAACCCGAACCGTGACTGGAATCCGGTCTGGGACGTGCGCACGGGCCGCTTCGATGGCGGCTGGACCATCGAGATGGCGGTGCCGTTCTCGTCGCTCAGGTTTCGGCCCGGGTCCGAGCAGGTGTGGGGGATCCAGCTCCGCCGGACGGTGCTCCGGAAGAACGAGTGGAGCTACCTGACCGCGATCCCAATTTCAGCGGCCGGGTTTGGCGGGCGCGGCGGCATCTTCCGCGTGTCGGCGGCCGGGACGCTCGTCGGGCTCGAGGTGCCGGAGCGCGCGCGGCGTCTCGAGGTCAAGCCCTATGGCATTGGGGGCGCGACCACCGATCTCGTGGCAGAGCCGCCGGTGCGCGGCGCGGGTCACGGGGATTTCGGCGTTGACGCGAAGTACGCCCTCACGCGAAACCTCACGGCGGACTTCACGTACAATACCGATTTTGCTCAGGTCGAGGTCGACGAGCAGCAGGTCAACCTGACCCGCTTCAGCCTGTTCTTCCCCGAAAAGCGCGAGTTCTTTCTCGAAGGGCGCGGCATCTTCCAGTTTGCGCGGGGTGGCTTCGGCAACATCGGGGGCGCCCGCGGCGGAGGTGTCCAGGGTGGCGGCGATACCCCGACGCTGTTCTACAGCCGTCGGATAGGGCTCGCGGGAGGGGAGGCGGTCCCAATCGTGGGCGGTGGTCGCGTCACGGGTAAGGTCGGCGCGTTCGACGTGGGCGCGCTGAACATTCACACGGACGACGCGGCGGTGTCTGGCGCCACCAACACCAACTTCACCGTGCTGCGGGTCAAGCGCGACCTGCTGCGACGCAGCAGCGTCGGCGCGCTGTTCACGAATCGGTCGGTGTCGCTCGCCGGCGACGGATCAAACCAGACGCTTGGTGTCGACGCGACGTTCTCGTTCTTCGAGGACGTCAACCTCCTCGGCTACTACGCGCGCACGCGCACGTCCGGGCAGGCGGGCCAGGACACGAGCTACCAGGGACGGTTCGGCTACAACGCCGACCGCTACGGATTCGAAGTCGACCATCTCCTGGTCGAGGACCACTTCAATCCGGAGGTCGGGTTCCTGCGGCGCGACAATTTTCGACGCACGTTCGTGTCCGGTCGCTTCAGTCCGCGACCCGCGTCGCTGGCCTCGGTGCGTCAGTTCGTCTTTGACGCGAGCCTCGATTATTTCCTCACCGCCGACAATGGTCGGCTCGAAACGCGAGAGAACATCGTTGGATTCCAATCCGAGCTCGAGAACAGCGACCAGGTTGGCGTGAGTATCCGAGACAGCTACGAGCGGCTCCACGAGCCGTTCTCGCCCGGCGGTGACCTCAGCATCCCGGTCGGCGGATACGAGTTCCGCGACGTGCAACTCTCCTACGCGCTCGGACCGCAGCGCCGGTTCGCCGGGCGGGTCGCGCTCACCGTCGGTGGGTACTTCGACGGCAACATTACGTCACTCGACCTCGGACGCGGTCGGGTCGAGGTGCTTCAGCGGCTCTCGATCGAGCCGAGCTTCTCGTTCAACTGGATCGACGTGCCGGCGGGGTCGCTCCGAACCGACCTCGCGAGGGCGCGGGTGACCTACACGTTCTCACCGAGAATGTTCTTCAGCGGCCTCCTGCAGTACAACTCGACGAACGACACCCTGGGCGCCAACTTGCGATTGCGCTGGGAGTATTCCCCGGGCAGCGAGCTGTTCGTGGTCTACACGGAAGAGCAGAGCACCGACCCGCTCAAGCCGAGCCGGTATGTGGAGCTGCGCAATCGCGCGGTCGTGGTCAAGGCGACGCGTTTGCTGCGCTTCTGATCAAAAACTGAATCGTTGCCGGACGATCACGCCGCCGGGGATGACATCGGGATACCGCGTTCTCCTGGATTCGCCCCAGAAGTAGAGCCACGTGCCCATGGTTTGCTCCTCGGATCACGGCGTGATTGCGGCGTACAGCCTAGAGATGACCATTCTACGCCCGACCCGGGCTCGTCGCCTACGCTAGACTGATCCCGGACGCCACGTCACCCGGCCATCTCATGAGCGCCACCGCCGTCGACGCCGCGACGACCGCCGAGGTCCTCGCCCCCAAGCGTTCGGGCTCGGCCAGCCAGGAGTTTCTCCACCTCTGACCGGAGGATGGGTTGCTTCCCGGTCGGGAAGCCCGAGGGGACGCCATGACGAACCTCGGGCGACGTCTGCTGAGCGCCTTCACGGCAACGGTATTCATCGGGTTTGCGCTCGTTGTGCTCCGCGACGTCAACTCGATCGGCACGGCGTGGCGCGGAGTGGTCCTCGTGGTGATGGCCGCGGCCACCGCGTTGACCGTGACACGCACACGCTGGCGCCTCCGGCAACTACGCGTCATCGAAGCGGTGGCCTTCGTGACCGTGACGCTCTACCTTGCCGCGACGACGTATGCGGTCGGTGTCGCCGACCCCGCCGCCGGTGCGGCCGCCTGGACCAGCACGCTGCTCGGTTTCGGGTTGCTGATGATCGCCTACGGGGTGTTCGTCCTCAACACGCTGGCGCGTGCGGTCGTTGGGGTCGTCGTGATCGGGGCCGCTCCACTGGCGGCGGCGCTTCTCGTGCGCGCGAATACGGCCGACCCGGGCGCGCGTTCGATGCCGTCGCGACTGGCCGCCTGTTCGAGACCGGATTCGTGCTAGGCGGAAGCGCCGCGGTCGCGGTCTTCTCGGCCTTCGTGACTCATACGTTGTTCACGTACGCGTACGATCAGCGCAAGCGCACGTACTACGACCTCGAGGAGCGGATCGGCAGCGGTGGGATGGGCGAGGTGTGGCGCGGCCGCCACCAGACCTTGGCCCGGGCGACGGCCATCAAGCTGATCCGCGAGGATCGACTCAAGGGCGTCGACGCCGATCAGGCTCGCCGGGTCTTGCTGCGCTTCGAGCGCGAGGCCAAGGCTACCGCGGCGCTGCGGTCCCCTCACACCATCGAGGTCTACGACTTTGGCGTCACGGGCGACGGGCACTTCTTCTACGCCATGGAGTTTCTCGACGGCTTCGATCTCCAGTCGCTCGTCGAGCGATTCGGACCCGTCCCGGCGGAGCGGGCGGTCCACGTGCTGGTCCAGGCCTGCGATTCGCTCGCGGATGCCCACGACAGCGGACTGATTCACCGCGACATCAAGCCCGCCAACCTCTTTCTCTGCCGCCTGGGGCCGAGCTGCGATCATGTCAAGCTGCTCGACTTCGGCCTCGTGCAGCACGAACACCCGGTGTCCGAGTCCGCGAAGCTGACACAGGAAGGGACAACGGCGGGCACCCCCGCCTACATGGCTCCAGAAATGGTGGTGGCGCGGAACGGCGTCGACCACCGCTCGGACATCTACGCGCTCGGGTGTGTTGCGTACTGGCTGGCGACGGGGACCCTCGTGTTCGATACCGCCAGCGGCGTCGCCCAGATTGTCGAGCACGTGAAGACGGTGCCCACACCGCCATCCGCCCGCTTGGATCTGCCACGGCCGTCCCGACTCGAGGCCATCATCATGAAGTGCCTCGAAAAGGACCCCACCAACCGCTTCCAGGACGCGAGAGCGATGGGCGACGCGCTACGCGAGGTGCCACTGGCGGAGCCGTGGGATACCCGCCGGGCCGACGAGTGGTGGGACCTGCACCTCCGCGCCCCGTCGGCCTGAGCGCGGCGTCGTGGAGGTCTTCTCGCGTGACGGCCTATACTTGCGGCTTCGGCAGTCACGGTGTGCGAACACGTATGCCGCGGGGCCGTCATCCGTGAAGCAGTCGTGACAGCACACCTCATCAACGCAACAGGGGAGACCTCCACCAATGGCCGTTCTCGTAACTGTCGACTGCAACGTAAAGCCCGAACACGCCGACGACCTGGTGAACTTCCTGAGGAACGAGCTCCATCACACCCGTGGATTCGATGGCTGTCATGGACTCACCATTCACAGGAATCAGGACAATGCGCACAACATGGTGTTCGTCGAGCACTGGGATTCGCGCCAGCACTACGAGAAGTACCTCGCGTGGCGCACGGAGCGCGGGGACCTGGCCTCACTGGTAGGGTGGCTCGAGGGGGATCCCGATATCCGCTATTTCGACACCGTTGGGGTGTAGTCGGGCTCCTAGTACCGGTCGACTGCGGTGGGGCTGCTAGCCCTCGAGCTCGTCAACGATCACCTGGATGTTGCGTGTGACCCCGGCCAGGTTGGCAGCGGCGTAGCCGACGTACTTCGACGGCGTCGTCCACGTGGCCGCGATCTCTTCGACGGTCTGGCCGGCTGACCGACCTGCACGCACCATCTCCAGGAAGTCACGATTGAACGCGGCCCATTGGTTCAAGTCTTGCCAGGTCGCCTGGGTGCTGTGACCGGTGATGATGGTGTCGACGTTTTGGATGGTGTCGTGCGCCCTCTGCACGGTGGCGGGGAACGCGACCCCGCTCCCGCCGTTCGCGGCGTCGATGAACGGCACTCTCTCCCCCAGGAAGGCGTCGCCGGCATGGAGCGTGCGGAGTGCCGGGAAGACCACCCAGGCGTCACCGCCTGTATGGGCACGTCCGAAGTAGTACAGGTCCACTCGGTCGGCGCCGCTCCCGAGGGACATCCGGTCGGTGAACGTCCGCGTCGGCAACCCCCTCCCGTTGGTGTCCTCGAACACGTTCACGGGCGGCTCGGTCCGACCCGTGTATGGCCGCATCACCTCCATATTGGCCTTCGTGATCTCGTGCGTGACGACGTCGACCGTTGCGGGAAACCCGACGTTGCCACTGACGTGGTCGCCGTGGCTGTGCGTGTTGATCAGTGTCGTGACCGGGTTGCTCGTCAGCGCACGAATCTGCTCCAGGATAGGCTGACCCCAACCTGGGTTCTTCGTGTCGACGACGACGACCCCCTCGGTCGTGACGAACACGGCGGTATTGCCACCGCCCCCTTCTCCCCGCAGCACGAACAGGTTGTCCTCGAGCCGTTCAACCTCGATCACCTTGGCCGCGTCCTGGGCGACGACGGCGGCGAGCGAGAGTGTGACGACGATGGTGAGCACGATGCCGCGCTTCATGGGTTCCTCCCGCGGTTGGTGGTCGACGTGACGTGTCCCTCGCCCCGTTGGACGGCGCGTGGCCGAGAGGGTGACGGCGGTGTTGAGGGGCACGGTCAATCAGTGTACTGTGCGCACAGTACCCGTGCGCCGATGTACGCCTCAAGGGGGTTGTAGCCGTATGCGTACCATCCTTCGCTTGTCAGGTGGGGTCGGTCGGGTCGCCTGGCTGGGCGCGGTGGCGGCGGCCGTGGTCTGTTCGACCTGGAGTCTTCGCGCACAGAACCCGGCCCACGAATCCATTCCGCAAGTCGTTCGATTCAATCGCGACATCCGGCCGATCCTGTCGGACAAGTGCTTCCGCTGTCATGGTCCCGATTCGGCCACACGACGAGCGAACTTGCGTCTGGACGACCCCGAAGCGGTGCTGAGGGACGCGACCCGGACGAGCCCGACGGACGGCTCGATCCAGGTGATCTCGCCGGGTGACCGGGATCACAGCGCATTGATGCGTCGCATCACCGCGACCGATCCCGCGCGACGCATGCCGTTTCGCGGTGAGCCACTCAGCGCTCGCGAGGTGACGTTGATCGGCCGCTGGATCGATCAGGGCGCGACATACGAACCGTTCTGGTCCTTTATGGCCCCCAGGCGGCCGGAGGCACCCACGGTTGAGCACGTCGACTGGCCGCGGAACGCGATCGATCTGTTCGTGCTCGACCGCCTGGAGCGTGAGGGTCTGATGCCGTCACCCGAGGCCGACCGTGCGGCACTGCTCCGTCGGGTGACCTTCGATCTGACCGGTCTGCCGCCCACACTGGCCGCGCTGGACGCGTTCATGACCGACGATTCCCCGGATGCGTACGAGGAGGCCGTCGATCGCCTGCTGGCGTCTCCCCGTCACGGCGAGCGCATGGCGGCCGTCTGGATGGCGGCGGCCCGCTTCGCGGACTCGTCCGGGTATTTCGCGGATCAACGGCGGGACATGTCGCGCTGGCGCGACTGGGTCATCGACGCCTTCAACCGGAACCTGCCGTTCGATCGGTTCACGATCGAGCAGCTGGCGGGGGATTTGTTGCCGAACGCGACGCGGGACCAAGTCATCGCCAGCGGGTTCAACCGCAATCATCGAACGAACTCGGAGATGGGCATCATCGAACAGGAGTTCTTCGTCGAGAACGTCGTCGATCGCGTGGCGACGACGGGCACCGTCTGGCTCGGACTGACGGTGGGCTGCGCACGCTGTCACGATCACAAGTTCGATCCGATTACGCAGAAAGAGTTCTACCAGTTCTACGCGTACTTCAACAGTATCGCGGAGTCCGGCATCGGACAAAAGACTGGCAACACGCCACCGCTGATCCACGCTCCGACCCCAGAGCAGCAGGCACAGTTGACGGCGATCGAAGGTCGGATCGCCGCCGCCGAGAAACAGCTGACCGACCTGCGTCCGGCGATCGACAAGGCGCAGCGGGCGTGGGAGCAATCGATCGGCGTTTCCGATCCGATCGACGGGGGCCGGCACGATGGCCTGACCGCGCATTTTCCGCTCGCGTCCGAATCGGAGCGCACGTTCGATGGTCGGCGATTCGTGGACGGCGGTGCCGCTGGCCGTCGCGGTCCGAAGAGACTCGACGCCTATCTCCAGGAGCCAGATACGCATCTCTATTCAAACGTCTTTGGCGGCGGTCAGGCGGTCACCCTGGCGGCGTGGATCGATCCCACGGTTCCCACCGGTCCCATCATCACGCGCACCCTTCTGGATGCCCCTCGAGGACAAGGGTTCAGTCTGCTGCTCGAGGACGGTAAGCTTCAACTCAACCTCGTGGGAGGCAATGCCGGGCTGTGGATGGACAACGACTCGGGACATGTCGAGACGGCCAATCCGGTTGCGGTGAGCGACCGCCATCACGTGGCGGCTACATACGACGGGTCCCGGCAGATCGAGGGCGTCTCCATCTATGTTGACGGCGAGGCCCAGGACCTCACGGTGCTGTTCAACGGGCTGGGTCCACAGGATCCGACGGAACATCCGCTCCGCATCGGCGCCGGCGGAGGGCCTGATCGGTTCCGCGGATCCATCTGGGATGTCCGTGTCTACGACCACGCGTTGACGCCGGATCAGGTCGCGGCGCTCGCCGAACCCGCGTCGCTCGCCGAGATCGCGGCGATTCCACCGGCACGGCGGACCCCGTCGCAGGTCCGCAAGATCGACTCGTACTTCCTCACACATCAGGCCGACGCACGCATCGATGCGGCCCGGATCGCACGAATTCGGGAAGAACGCCCTGGGGTGACGCCTCCCCGTTACCCCAAGCCCGCCGTGACGGTCGATACCGTCCTTGCCGATGTGACGGCTGCTCGGAAGCAAAAGGCCGAGTTTGAAGACACCTTGCCGACGGTGATGGTCATGCGGGAATTGCCCGAGCCGCGCGCGGCGCATCTACTGATCCGAGGCAATTACGACCGGCCCGGCGACAAGGTAGAGCGGGCGACCCCGGCGTGGCTTCCGCCCATGCCGGCCGGCGCGCCGAACAATCGGTTGGGTCTGGCCAGGTGGCTGGTCGACCCATCCCATCCGCTGACCGCGCGCGTTGCGGTCAACCGGTATTGGGAGAACGCCTTCGGCACCGGCCTGGTGAAGACGGCTGACAACTTCGGCTCGCAGGGCGAACCACCGTCCCACCCGGAATTACTCGATTGGCTGGCCACGGAGTTCGTACGCACCGGGTGGGACGTGCAGGCGATGCAGAAGCTCATCGTCACCAGCGCGACCTACCGGCAGCAGTCCTCCGTGACGGCCGACCTGTTACAGCAGGATCCCGACAACCGCCTGCTGGCCCGCGGTCCCCGGTACCGCCTGCCGGCAGAGATGGTGCGCGATCAGCTTCTCGCCGTATCGGGTTTGCTGGTGGACACGATCGGCGGTCCCTCGACGAAGCCCTATCAACCGGAGGGATTGTGGGCCGGTACCATGGCCGACTACGAGCAGGACCACGGCGACAGCCTCTATCGGCGCAGCCTGTACACCTTCGTAAGACGGAGTGTGCCTCCGCCGTCGCTGTCGCTCTTCGACCTCGCCGCGCGGGACAATACGGCCGTGAGCAGCAGTCGCACCAACACGCCGTTGCAGGCGCTCACGTTGATGAATGATGTGGCCGCTCTCGAGGCGGCTCGCATGCTGGCCGAGCGAATGCTGACGGAAGGAGGCGCGACGGCCGCCGATCGAATCGCCTTCGCCTTCCGGTTGGCCACGGCCAGGCAGCCGTCCGATGCCGAAACCGACGTGCTCCTGAAGAGCCTTCGATCCTTCGGTGAGCGCTATCAGCGGGATCGGGATGCGGCGTTCGAGCTCGTGAGCCAGGGTGAGCACCCCAGAGACGAAGCACTTGACGTGGCTGATCTGGCGGCGCACGCGGCGGTGGCGAGTCTGATTTTCAACCTCGACGAGGTCGTCACACAACACTGACGAGACGGGGCTGCGCATGGACCCAAGAGACGAACACGAACGAATCATGACCCGGCGCTCCTTTTTCCGCGCCAGCGGGACGGGAATCGGGTTCGCTGCGTTGTCGACGTTGCTCGGCGGCAAGCTCGGGGCTACGCAGACCGGCTCGGAAGCGATCGGAGGCTTGGCGGGCCTGCCGCACCTCGCACCCACGGCGAAGCGGGTCATCTATCTGCACATGTCAGGTGCGCCGTCGCATCTGGACCTCTTCGACTACAAGCCCAACCTCGAGGACATGGCGGGACAAGAGCTCCCGGATTCGGTGCGCGAAGGGCTGACGCTGACGACCATGACGGCGTCGCAGAACTCGCTCCCGGTCATCCCGACGATCTTCGAGTTCGCGCAGCATGGGCAATCGGGCGCGTGGCTGAGTGAGCTCCTGCCACACACGGCGAGAGTCGCCGACGACCTCTGCTTCATCAAGTCGCTGTGGAGCAACCAGCTCAATCACGATCCTGCACAGACGTATCTGTTTACCGGGTTCCAGCTGCCGGGCCGGCCCACGATGGGCGCATGGGTGTCCTATGCGCTCGGAAGCGAGAACGAGAACCTCCCCGCCTTTGTGGCGATGCCCACGACCGGGACGGGTGGCGGGGGAGGTCCGTTCCTGGCGCGGTACTGGGGGAGCGGGTTTCTTCCCGCCCGCTACAACGGCGTCAAGTTCGGGACCGGCCCCGATCCGGTGCTCTACCTGTCGAATCCCGACGGCTTTACACTCGAGGACCGCCGTCGGTTTCTGGACGACCTGGCGGCGCTCAATCAGATCCAGCTGCAAGAAGCCGGAGACCCGGAAATCGCGGCCCGGATCGACCAGTACGAGATGGCCGCGCGCATGCAGCTATCCGTGCCCGACCTGACCGATCTGTCAACGGAACCTGAGAGCACGTTCGACCTCTATGGGCCCGAGGCGCGGGAGCGAGGCACCTTTGCGGCCAATTGTCTGCTGGCGCGGAGGTTGGCCGAACGGGGCGTCCGATATGTGATGCTGTCGCATACGGGTTGGGACCACCACAGCAACCTGCAGCTCTACCTTCCCCAACAATGCCAACAGGTCGACCAGGGGTCGGCCGCGCTGGTCCAGGATCTCAAGCAGCGCGGCATGCTCGACGAGACGCTCGTGATCTGGGGCGGCGAGTTCGGGCGCACGGCGTATGGTCAATTCAGCTCCGCCGTCGACACCCAGGCGACTGCCAACAGTTACGGGCGCGACCACAACCCGAAGTGCTACACGGTCTGGATGGCCGGTGGGGGCATCAAGCCCGGCATCACCTACGGCGAAACAGACGACTACAGCGCAAGCATTACTCGAGACCCCGTGAGCATTCACGATTTACAGGCCACGATCCTGCATGCCGTGGGGATCGACCATACCCGCTTGACATACAAGTACCAGGGTCGGGATTTTCGCCTGACCGATGTGTCCGGCAACGTCGTCCACGACGTGCTGGCGTGAGTGTCACGAGGCTGTGCTCCTGCTGGAGGCCTTCGCGGCATCGCCGCGTGGACATGCCCGTGCGCCGGTCCCTCCCTCTCGCTTGACGGAGGGTCGACCGCGATGATCACCACACGGTTCACAGAGACCTTCGGCATCGAGCATCCGATCGTGCAGGGCGGCATGCAGAACGTCGGTGTCGCCGAGCTGGTCTCGGCGGTCGCCAATGCCGGGGCGCTCGGATTTCTGACGGCGCTGACACAGCCGACGCCGGAGGCATTGACACGCGAGATCGCTCGCACCCGTGGGATGACCGACAAGCCGTTTGGCGTCAACCTGACGATCCTGCCCACGCTGAAACCCACGCCCCACGCCGAGTACGCGCAGGCCATCGTCGAGTCGGGCGTGAAGATCGTCGAGACTGCAGGCCATAACCCTCAACGGTTCATCGCCACGTTCAAAGCCGCCGGGATCAAGATCGTGCACAAGTGCACGTCGGTGCGGCACGCGCGCAAGGCCGAGACGATCGGGTGCGATGCGATCAGCATCGACGGCTTCGAGTGCGCCGGCCACCCCGGCGAGGACGACATCCCCGGGCTCATCCTCATCCCCTGCGCTGCCGACAAGGTGGGTCTGCCGGTGATCGCATCGGGCGGGTTCGGCGATGCACGCGGGCTCGTGGCGGCGCTCGCGCTCGGCGCCGACGGCATGAACATGGGGACCCGGTTCATGGCGACGCGCGAGGCGCCCATTCACGACAACATCAAGCGGCAGCTCGTCGAGGCGACGGAGTTGGACACCGCGCTGATCTTCCGCACGTTGCGGAACACGGCACGGGTGTTCAAGAACGAGGTCGCGAACGAGGTGCGCGAGATCGAAGCACGAGGCAACGCCACCATAGACAGCATCAGGCACCTCGTGGCCGGCGAGCGTGGCCGCCGTGCGTTGCTTGATGGCGACGGCAACGCCGGGGTCTGGTCTGCCGGTATGGTGGCCGGGTTGATTCACGATATTCCGACCTGCCAGGAGCTGGTAGAACGAATCATGACCGAGGCGACGGCGATCATCGACCGGCGGCTCGCGGGGATGCGGGCCACGGAGTCTCGCGACACGAGTCGGCGGACGGCGTCGGGGGCCGGTTGATCAGGGCGCGCGGGACCGATCGCGAAAGAAGGACACGATCCGTTCGCTCGTCCCGCGCGGATAGACGTGGGCGCCGGCATGGATCCAGGTCATGACCGGCGCAGGCGTGCCAGCTCCGTGCACCGTGCAGCCGGCCCCACAGGGTGTCGTCGCACCCACACCGTTCACCTCGAGCGCGACCTCGATCGCGGCTTCCTGATCCGCAAAGCTCACCACTCGGTCGGCCGCCCCGGCCACATGAAAGACGGGTCTGGGCCGTGTCGGCCGCACCGAGGGACCGAGGCGAGCCGCGACCGGGGCGTAGGCGGCGAAGACGCCGGGCCGCTCCGCCCAGAGGAGATAGGTGAACATCCCACCGTTCGAGTAGCCGGTCGCATAGACACGTTCGTTGTCGACGCGATAGGTCTCACGGAAGGACTCGAGTGCCATGTCGACGAGCTCGAGGTCGCGGTCGCCGCCGCCACGCTCCACTTGCCAGCCGCGCAGACCGCGTCGTGTCTCGAGTCCCTGAAAATACACGACGATCGCTTCGGGCCACGTCCGGTGAACGTTCGTATGCTGAAAGTTCTGCATGTTGTCGCCGTACCCGTGGAACGACAAGACCAGCGGAACGCGTGCGCCGGACGGTGACGTGGCCGGAGCATAGACGATGGCTTCGCGCGTCTCACCGTCGACCTGCCAGGTCATGAGCGCTTGCGCCGATGCCGCGCGGGCACCGAGGATCAGCGAGAGGCCTAGGACGGCCGTACCTGTCAGACGCATGCTCGGCGCTCCTGACGCTGTTGGGTTGACACGCGTCGAGCGATTAATGACCGGATTCGTCGGCGCGCGCCCCGGTGAGAATGCCGTCCATCCCGTAATTACCTTCGTGGCACGCGTATTCGTAGACCGCCTCGTCGCTGCGCAGCATCGTCACCTCGAAGGTCCACGGCCGCGTCCAGGTCGACGGGTCGGTCATCGTCGCCTCATACGACAAGGTCTCCGTGTCGACGCGGGTGAACCGCTCGATGAGTTGCATCTCTGGACTCGAGCCTTGCCGTTCACTGAACGCCGTCCGCGTGTGGAAGTTGCGCGTCTCGACGACGAGGGTGTCGCCTTCCCATCGACCACGTGAATCGCCCCGCCACTGGCGCATGTCGGCCGGTAGATGTTGCCGTCCGTCGAGCGGCACGACGCGGGCGTCGTTGACCATTTCGTTCAGGATCACCACATAGTTCGGTGTCTGGAACAGCTGAGCGTGGTTGTTGTACGCTCGCGGCTCCATCGGAGGGCCAGCATTGAATCCGAGGATGCACCGCTCGCCCATGCTGCGGTCTTCCGGGCCGATGGCGGGGCGTCCTCGCCGCGCGGCGGTGGCGTCCTTGCGAGCCTGTCCTTCGGCGGTCAGCAGCGGAACTCGACCGTTCGGCGGGTCCACGATGAGCGACGTCCGCCGACTCTCGACCGTTCGGGTGCCGCGGTCCATCCAGAAGTTGTTGTAGGCGCCGATGCTGCCGCCGGCTTCGGTGCGTCGCGCGGCGCGATTGTCCAGGTTGTCGTTCCGCTCGACGACCTCGCGCTCGAGGTTCGCGGCCTCTTCCGCCGTCAGGAACTCCTGGTCAGCCAGCTCTTCGGGACGCTCCATCGGCGTGATCGTCCGAAAGTCCCAGATCCCTTGCAGGCTCGGGTCGCCCCACGGAGTAGTGGTTGATTGCCCCAGCGCCGGGCTCGCCAAGACCGGAACGACGACCACCGCCGCCACAGCCACCGACCGCACCATCACATGCCGTCTGGACATCTGGACCTCCTGGTCGGGCTCCGTGTCGTGAATGGCATCCGTGCCAACGGGCGCCGCAGCTCCGAGTGGGACGAGAGACGATTATAGCGAGCGGTGTCGTTTTCGCGGTGATCGACGCCCACGAGCTCTGTCAGATGGGTCTGAGCCTTTGCGGAGCGTCCAGACTCTACCCGACTGCCGTGAGCATTTGATGTACATCTGACGACATCCGGCGTCCGATGGTGGCCCGCGCCCACGACCGTTCGTTCGCTGTCCTGAACGACCTAACATCTTTCGCCGCGCGCACTTGTACGAACGCCATCGGGTTGGCACCTTCCCTGCTCTTATTGCACAAGGGCGCTCGCAGCAGACGAGCGCTCGTCCTGAGATGCCTCCGATTCCCGTCCGAGCTCCGCGCGCGGCTTTGGCGCTTGTCGCCATCGTCACCGCGGGTTTGTGTGCGCAGATTCACCGAGTCCGCGTCGACTCGGCCATGGAATCGATTTTCCTGCAGGATGACGAACTAGAGCGCTACCGAGAGTTTCGGGATGAGTTCGGCGACGACGAGATCATCGTCGCCGGAATCCGCGCGCGCGAAGGCGATGTCTTCCATCCGACGATTCTGCACACGATCGCTCGAATCACCGCCGCGATCGAAGCGCTGCCCGAAGAATACGGCGTTGACAGGGTCGTCTCCCTCACCAACGTTCACGACGTCTCTGGGCGCGGCGACATGATTGCGACTGGCCTGCTCATCCCGGAGATCCCCGAGCGCGATGCGGACGTGCGGGACCTCCGCGAAAGGGCCCTCGCGAATCCGCTGTTTGTGCGCAACCTCGTATCCGCAGATGGTCGCTCGGCTGCGATTAACGTGCTGATTTCCCACCGGCCCGGCAACCTCACCCTTAAAGAGACGCTCGTAGAGACCGTGCGAAGCATCGGGAAGGGCGAATGCCGCGATGTGGACTGCGTGTTCGCGGGCATCCCGGTGCTCACCCGCTACACAAGCGAGTACATGCGGCGCGACATGTTGCTGTTCGTCCCGGTGACGGTGCTCGTGATCGCAATCATCCTGTGGATCACGTTTCGCAGCGCGCTTGGCGTGCTGTTGCCGCTCGCGACCGTGGGCCTTGCGGTCTTGTGGACGGTGGGGTTTGTGGGGCTCATTGGCCGGTCGATTACGATCGTCACGTCAGCGGTCCCGTCGCTCCTCATCGCCGTGGGCGTGGCGTATTCCATACACGTCGTCGCGCAGTACTACCAGGAGTCCGCGCACGAGCCCTCGGAGCGGGTCTCACAGACGCTGCGCCGCGTCATGCGGCCGGTTGTGGGGAGTGGGCTCACCACGTTCATCGGCTTCGGGGCGTTGGTGTTCAGTGACGTGCCCCAGGTGCGCGACTTCGGGATCTACGCCGCGTTCGGCGTGGCGTCCGCCACGTTCCTGGCGGTTGTCCTCGTGCCGGCCTGTTTGAGCTTTCATCGCGGGCGGATGCCACGGATGGCCGCCCCTGGGCGCGTGGCTGGCCCGGTCGGCCGCACGCTCGAGGGGGTCGGGGGGTTCGCCGTCAGACGGCGGGTGGCGGTCGTCGCCGTCGGCGCGGTCGTTGCGGCGGCAAGCCTCTGGGGTGCGGCAGCCGTGACGGTGGATACCGATTACGCCGCGTTTTTCAAGCGCGGATCCGAGCCGCTCGTGGGACTGGCGTTCATGCGGAACAACCTCGCCGGCGAACGCCCGATCAACGTGGTTGTACGGACGCGCGGGGAACGTCTCGACGGTGTCCTCGAGCCGCACGTGCTGCGTTTGTTGGAGGATATCGAGCAGACGCTCACGGCCCATCCACTCGTCGCCTCGTCCCTGTCGATCGTCGGCTACCTCAAGAACATGAACCACGCCGCTCGCGGCGGTGAGCCGGCTGGTCGCGACTCCTCGTCTGGATACGTGATCCCCGACTCGCGGGAGCTGGCGAAACAGTATCTGGCCGGATACGCGCGGCCTCACGAGCTGGCCCGCCTGATGTCGCCGGATGGAAACGCGGCCATCGTGATTGGACGCTCGAGCATCATCTCGAGCGATGAGGTTCTTGGCTTCGTGAGCGACTTGCGTCGCCGCTACGGACACGCTGACGAACCGGGCGGTCGCGAGGCCAAGGCGCTGCCAGCCGTCGAGGTGAGCGTCACCGGATCGATGTATCTGTTGTCCAAGGCGTCCATTGCCATCCCGCGCGACATGCGGCGCAGTATCGCGCTGGCGTCACTGTTGATCGCGCTGGTCTTCTTCGTGTGGTTTCGTTCGGTCACGATCGCGCTCATCGGCATCGGCGCGAACCTGCTCCCCGTGTTGACGTATTTCGGGTTGATGACCCTGGCAGGCGTCACGCTCAATACGGGCACCGCGGTCATCGCGTCCATCGCGCTCGGCATCGCCGTTGATGACACCATTCATTTTCTGACGCGTTACCAGGAACGGCGAAAGAGCGAGGGCGCCGCCGACGCGGCGCGGGCGACGGTCCGTACAGCCGGCCGCGCCATGCTGTTCACGACCGTTGCCACCGCGTGCGGGTTCCTCGTGCTCACGTTGTCATCCTTCACGCCGCTTGTTGCACTTGGTTGGCTGACCGCCGCGACCATGGTGTCCGCCCTTCTCGCGGACACCGTCGTGCTGCCAGCCATGCTCTCGCTCTTCGACCGGACGCCGCGATCCGGCGTCGGTCAGGCCTGAGACGCGTCGATCAGACGCCTGCGTACCACCGTGCATTGGATGTCCGATGGATGCGCACCGGGTGTACACGCCATTGCCAGGCTCTTTCTTTGAACATCGTTTCAACCTGTTGATGGGTCTGGAGTTGCCGCGCGCAATGCCGGATGGCAAGGCGTTCGCAGTCGTCTAGATAACGACACGCCGGTGACCATCCGCACGGGGCGGGTCGTCATCGGTTGGCGAGACGCACGTGATCGACATGCACCTTGACGCGGCGTGGATCGGGATCGGGCTAGGTCTTCTCTCGGGGACCGCTCAGGGGCTCGGATTCCACCGCGACAACTGGCTGGGAGGATACACGTCGTGGCCGCGAAGAATGCTTCGTCTCGGTCACATCAGCTTCTTCGGCATTGCCTTTCTGAACCTTGCCTTCGCTCAGACGATGTTCCTGCGCGGCGCCGAGAGCGCGAGCCCCCTCGCGTCCTGGCTGCTCATCGGCGGCGCCGTCGCCATGCCGACCGTGTGCTATCTGTCCGCCTGGCGGCGAGGCTTTCGCCATCTATTCTTCATCCCCGTCGTGTGCCTGCTAACCGCGGCCGGTGTGATCGGCCTCAAAGGAGTCGCGTCATGAGAATCGGGTTCATCGCGATGAGTGGCATTCGGGCCTGCGACCCGGAGCTGCGGGCCCTCGGTCTCACACTCCCCGGGTTCGTGGACCGTGGGCGCACGATTGCGCAGCTTCCGAGCCTCGGCTTGTTGACCCTCGCGGGGATGACGCCGAAGCGTCACGACGTCCGCTACATGGAGGTACCCGACGCGGATGCGATCGATCGTTTGCCCACCGACTTCGATCTGGTCGCGATATCGAGCTTCAGCGCGCAGATCGGAGAAGCGTACCGCGTGGCGCGCCGCTACCGCGACCTCGGTATCCCGGTGGTCATGGGCGGTCTGCACGTCAGCGTGGCGCCGGAGGAAGCCATGCGGCACGGCGCGATCCCGGTTGCCGGTGAAGGCGAGCTCGCCTGGCCGCGCATCTTGAACGATGCCGATGCCGATGCCCTAGACCCCATGTACGACGTGCGCGGATCGGAGTTCGATTTGCAGCAGTCACCGATGCCGGCCTTCGAGCTGCTCGACATGGAGCGCTACAACCGCATCACGGTGCAGACGCAGCGCGGGTGTCCGTGGCGATGCGACTTTTGCGCGAGCTCGATTCTCCTCACGGATCGCTACAAGCAGAAACCGGCCGACCGGGTCCTCGCCGAGATCGACCACATCCGCGCGCTGTGGCCCCGTCCCTTCATCGAGTTCGCCGACGACAACTCGTTCGTCAACAAGCGCTACTGGCGCGAGTTGCTGCCCGAGCTCGAACGATTGCGACTTCAATGGTTCGCCGAGACGGACCTCTCGGTGCACGAGGATGCTGAGCTGCTGGAGATGATGCACGCAGCCGGGTGTGTCGAGGTGCTGATTGGCTTCGAGAGTCCGACCCCGGCGGGTCTCGATGGACTCGAGTCGAGAAGTAACTGGAAGCTCCACCAATACGACCGCTACCGCACCGCCATCGACCGGATTCAGTCGGCCGGCATCCGCGTCAATGCGTGTCTGGTCGTGGGTCTGGACGGGCATCGCTCTGGCATCTTCGACGATATCCGCGACTTCATCGACGAGACGCTGCCATTCGACGTGCAGGTGACGCTGCCGACGCCGTTTCCGGGCACGCCCTTCCACGAGCGACTCGCGCGAGCGGGCCGTCTCCACCAGGACGCGGCATGGGAGCGGTGCACCCTGTTCGATCTCAACTTCACGCCCGACGGCATGTCCGCGGAGACATTGGTGAGCGGCTTCCGTCATCTGGTGACGGATCTCTATGGCAGCGAGGCAACGCGCCAACGCCGCATGCACTTCCACCAGGTGACCCGGCGCCATCGGCGTCCGAGCCGGCAGCAGCCGGTCATGCTCGCGAGTTGATGCGGACGAATCTGCCGCGACACTGCTATGGACTCCATCGCGATCGTCGGCATCGGCTGTCGTGTCCCCGGCGCGGCCGACCCCGCGGCGTTCTGGACGCTCTTGCTACAGGGCGTCGACGCGATCGGCGCCATCCCGGCGGATCGCCAGGCGCTGCTCAGCGCGTATCACCCCAACCCAGCGCTGCCGGGTCGGATGTACTGCGCCGAGGGGGGAATGCTCGACGGCATCGACCTCTTCGACGCCGAGTTCTTCGGCATCTCGCCTCGGGAAGCGAGCCGCATGGATCCCCAGCACCGGCTGCTGCTGGAGGTGAGCTGGGAGGCCCTCGAGGACGCGGGGCTGGTGCCCGAACGGTTGGCTGGCACCAATACGGGCGTGTTCATCGGCGTGTCGAACACCGAGTACGCGACGCTGCAGTTTGACGACCCATCCTCGGTCAACGCTTACACCAACGTGGGTGGCGCGCTCAGTCTGGCCGCGAACCGGGTGTCGCACGTCTTCGATCTGCAGGGACCGAGCGTGGCCGTCGATACGGCCTGTTCCTCCTCCCTCGTTGCGGTGCACCTCGCGTGTCAAAGCATCCGGAGTGGGGAAGTCTCGGTGGCACTCGCGGGGGGCGTGAACGTGCTCGTCAAGCCGGGCCCGTTCGTCGGGTTCAGTAAGGCGTCCATGCTCTCACCCCGCGGGCGCTGTCGGGCCTTCGACGCGTCGGCCGACGGATACGTCCGTGCCGAGGGTGCGGGTGTCGTCGTCCTCAAGCCGCTCGATCAGGCGCTGGAAGACGGTGACCCCGTCTATTCGGTGATCCTCGGCACGGGTGTGAACTCGGATGGACGGACAGCGGGGATTTCGCTGCCGGCCGAACAGTCCCAGGCCCGGTTGCTGCGGGACGTCTACCGCCGCGCTGGCGTGTCGCCACGCGATGTCCACTACGTGGAGGCGCATGGGACCGGCACCGGTGTCGGGGATCCGATCGAATCGCGGGCGTTGGGGCAGGTGCTTGGCGCCGGTCGGGGCATCGATGACGCGTGTCGCGTCGGATCGGTCAAGACGAACATCGGTCACCTGGAGCCGGCGGCAGGTATTGCCGGCCTAATCAAGGTTGCGCTCGCGCTCAAGCATCGCCAGCTGCCGGCGACCCTGCACTTCAACACGCCGAATCCCGACATCCCGTTCGCGGAGCTGGGGCTCCGGGTTCAGGACGCTGCGAGCGATCTCCCGGCCCAGTCGCCTAACAACAACATGTTCATGGGTGTGAACTCGTTCGGTTTCGGGGGCACCAACGCGCATGTCGTGGTCAGCGATGTGGCACCTCGTGAGGTCCCGATCGGCCCCGGTGCCCCGCCCCATCCGCAGCTGCTACTCCTCTCCGCGCGCAGCGCGGCGGCGTTGAGCGCGCTGGCCGACGCTTACGCGGACTTCCTCGGTGCCGATCCGCCGGCGCTCACAGACGTCTGCTACAGCGCGGCCGTCCGACGTGGTCATCATGACCACCGTCTCGCCGTGGTGGGGCCGGATGCGCGCGCGATGTCCGACACGCTCAGGGCGTTCGCGCAGGGGGCGGCGAGCCCAGGGCTCGTGTCGGGTCACCACCGCGTCTCGTTGGCGGCGTCACCGGTCGCTTTCGTGTTTTCCGGCAACGGCTGCCAGTGGAGTGGCATGGGGCGCGCGTTGCTCACGACCGAGGTCGTCTTTCGAGAGACGCTGGAGTCGGTCGACGCCGAGCTGAGGCCGTACACCGGGTGGTCGCTGGTGGAGGAGCTGCAAACCGACGAGGCGAACAGCCGGCTGAATCGAACCGAGGTCGCGCAGCCGGCGCTCTTCGGCATCCAGCTCGGCCTGTGCGCGCTCCTTCGGTCCTGGGGAATCGAGCCGCAGGCGACGGTGGGGCACAGCGTCGGCGAGGTCGCCGCGGCCTACACCGCGGGCGCGCTCTCGTTCGAGCAGGCGGTGAAGGTGATCTATGAGCGCAGTCGCGCGCAGGCGCTCACGGCGGGTCATGGAAAGATGGCCGCCGCCTCGCTGTCCGAGGCGGATGCCAGCACGTTGATCGCCCGGTATGGCGATCGGATCACGATCGCGGCGGTGAACTCGCCGCGAGCGGTGACGCTGTCCGGGGACGTCGAGGCGCTTGAAGCGCTTGGTCGGGAACTGGCGACCAAGGACGTGTTCTTCCGGATCCTGGATCTGAACTACGCCTTTCACAGTCGGTTCATGGATCCGATTCAGCGTCCCTTGCTCGACGCGCTGGATGACCTGGTGCCGTCGCGGACGGGTGTGCGGTTCATGTCGGCCGTCACTGGTCATGAACATGACGAGGAGGGTGGCGGTCTTGGTGCGTCCTATTGGTGGGACAACATCCGGAGGCCGGTTCGCTTTGCCGACGCGGTGGGGCGTCTGGTCGACGACGGGTACACCACGTTTCTCGAGATCGGGGCGCATCCGATTCTGAGTGGCTACCTCACCGAGTGCCTTCGTGCGGCGGACCGGGCCGGTGCCGCGGTCCCCACCCTCCGGTGCAAGGAAGACCCCAGCGTCAACCTCCTCAGTAGTGTGGGACGCCTCTATACGGCCGGGTCGCTATGTGACATGGGCCGGCTCTTCGCAGATGGTGGGCAATACGTCCAGCTTCCCCGCTACCCGTGGCAGCGTGAGTCCTACTGGAACGCCCCGAGCGTCGAGACCGGGGCCCTCGATCATCCGTTGCTCGGCCACCGACAGCCGTCGGCCCACCCGACGTGGGACCAGCGATTCGATGCAGGACTCGTTCCGTTCCTGGAGGACCACCAGGTGCAGGGCGCCGTGGTGTTTCCTGGCGCGGCGTATGTCGAGATGGGCCTCGCGGCGGCCACGCGCACGAACGGGAGCGGGCCGTGTGAGCTGGAGGGGCTCGAGATTCGGAAGGCGCTCGTGGTGCCCTCTGCGATGACCCCCGCGATGAGCAACAACGCGTCGCCGCGCGTGCAGACGGTCCTCGGAGACGACGCGTCACTTGGCATCTACAGTCGGTCGAGCGAGGCGCACTGGACCCATCACGTGGTCGCAAGTGTGGGAACGCCTGGCGCCCCGGCCAACGTGGCCCCGGAGTCGCTGTCGACGATCCGGCAGCGGTGCGCCGTGCCAATCTCGAAGGAGGCGCACTACGGCAGAGCCCGGGCGCACGGTCTCGACTACGGCCCCGCGTTTCAAGTGGTGGAGGAGGTTCGGGTCGGCAGCGGCGAGGCGTTGGGCCGCATGTGTCGCGCCCTGTCCGCGGACACACCGGAAGACGGCGGCTATCTGTTCCATCCGACCTTGCTGGATGGGTGCTTCCAGATCGCGCTCGAAACGGTGCCGGCGACGGACTCGGGGAGAGGGACCCGCACGACCTACGTCCCGGTGCGCATCGACCGGGTCCGCCTCCATCGATCCCCGACGGACGAGATCTACTGTCACGCGCAGGTCGAGACTCACGGGCAACGCTCGGTCGTCGTGAGCTGCAAAGTGCTCGACGGCGGGGAGCTGCTGCTCGCAGAGATCGACCGTGTCCGTTTTCAGGCGGTCGACCTCCCATCACGGGTCGGGCCCACGCGCGACCTCTATACGTTCGAGTGGAAGTGGGCGCCCCGCCGCACTCGGTGCCACGCTGACATCCACGACGGGCAGCTGGAGCGGCAGTCGCGCGGATCCAGGCTGCTCTCCACGCCGAGCGCGTTGGCGGATCGCGTGGCGCCACGGGCCGCTGCGATGTGCGCCACGTTCGGCCGGGCCGCGTTCTACGACGACGTGCGACCGCGTATCGACGCGCTCTGCGCGAGCTATGCGGCGGCGGCGCTGGACGCGCTCGGATGCGCCCGCGACTCCCGCTTCACCGCCGCATCGCTGATTGCCAACGCCGGCGTCACGCCGGAGTACGAGCGGTTTGTGGGCCGGATGCTGGAGGTTCTGGGGGAGGACGGGGTCCTGACGGTCCAGGTCGATCGATGGGAGTTCAATCCCGCCGCGTCGGTCTGTGAACCGGATGCGCTGTGGAGACAGCTTGTGCGCGACCACCCCGCGTATCACACCGAGCTGGCGCTCCTCGGCCGTGCTGCCGAACGGATCGCCGACGTCGTGCGAGGGCGGGCAGATGCTCAACGGCTGCTCGCCCCCGAGCAGGGACTCGGAATGCTCGAGCAGTTCCGCCACGCCGGTCCGGCGGCGCGCCTCTACAACCGGCTTCTCGAGCAGGTCGTCACCCAGGCCGTGCGTGCCTGGCCGCCCGGGAAAGTGCTGCGGGTACTCGATATCGGAAGCGACACGGGAGGTGCCACGGCCGCCGTGCTCCCGCTCTTGCCGTCAGGTCGCACGGAATATGTGGTCACCTGCGGGGCGGTGGACGGGCTGACGCGGGCCGAGCACTGGGCGCGCGATTACCCGTTCGTGACGTGCGAGCGTTTGAATCTCGACGACCCCGGTTCGGATACGAGCGACTCCCGGTTCGACCTGGTCATCGCCGCGAACACGGTCGGCCGCGTCGCCAGCGTGCGTACCGCACTGCGGTGCGTACGGCGAGTCCTGGCGTCCGATGGGCTGCTGGTGATGCTCGAGACGGCGCCCACGCGCATGACGGATCTGATTCTTGGCCTGCTGCCTCGCTGGTGGCGTGTCGAGCACGGCGTCCGGCGTGCGACGTCCGGGTTGCTCGGTGTCGAGGGGTGGCGGGACGCGCTCGCCGATGAGGGATATCGGGACGTGGCGGTCGTCAACGACCGGGGCGGGCAGCTCGACGCGCAGCAGTCGATCATCTTGGCCCGTGGCCCGCACGTCGCGCCGCCGGCCGACGTCCGCGTCGTAGCCGACACGCCCCCTCAGCGTCCTTGTTGGATCGTCTTCAGGCGGGCAGACCCGACCAATGCGGCACCGCGTGCGTTGGACGGCGCGGTCGACGCGGCGCTGCGGGCGGCGGGTCACGATGTCGTCACGGTGACGCCCGGCGCGCGGTTCCGGCGTATCACCGCCGATCACTTCGAGGTCGCGCCACGCCGCCGGGAGGACTTCGTCGCGTTGTGCGCGGCGCTGAGTGCTGCAGGAACCGAGCCTGACGAGATCCTCCATCTGGGCAGCCTCACCGAAGACGACTGGACGCGTGTCGAGGAGCACGGGTGTCTGACCGCCCTTTACCTCGTGCAGGGCCTGTCGACGGCAGCATGGCAGGCGCGCCCAAGACTCTGGCTGGTCACCGCAGGTGCCCACGCGGGGCCGCCCGGTTGCGATCAGCCGATCCGTCCCTCGCAGGCCTTGCTCTGGGGAGTCGGGCGCGTCCTGATGAACGAGCATCCGGAGCTCCGGTGCCGGCTCGTGGATCTCAGAGCGCAGGATGCAGAGGCGGAGACCGTCGGCAGTCTCATGGCGGAGCTCGGCTCGCCGACTGACGATGACGATGACGATGCCGATGCCGAGGACGAGCTGCTTTTGTGGGGCGAGGCCCGTTACGTCCATCGCGTCCAGCCGGCCTCGGCAGATGACCCCGCCATCGGTCGGCGCCCGATCTCCGACGGCGGGGGCGATGCGTCGTATCGGCTCGACGTCCCGGTGCCTGGATCCCTGGACAACCTGCGCGTCCATCAGGTGCGACGGGCAGCGCCGCGGCGCGGACAGGTGGAAATCGAGGTGCAGGCGGCCGGGCTGAACTTTCGAGATGTGATGTGGGCGATGGGCCTGCTGACGGGTGAGGCCCTGGAGAACGGTTTTGCGGGCGCGTCGCTGGGCATGGAGTGTGCGGGGCGCATCGTTGCGGTGGGTGACGGCGTGAGCCATCTCCGTGTCGGCGACGAGGTCATGGGATTCGCTCCGAACGCCTTCTCTTCCTTCGTCAGCACCGAGGCGGCAGCGGTGGTCCGGAAACCGCAGCACCTGAGCGTGGAGGAAGCGGCCGGTGTGGCGACGGCGTTCATTACGGCCCATTACGCGCTGGAACATCTGGCGCGGCTGCGGCCGGGCGAGCGTGTGCTGATTCACGGAGCCGCCGGCGGCGTGGGCCTCGCCGCGGTGCAGATCGCGCGACACCGGCAGGCGGAGATTTTCGGAACGGCGGGGTGTCCCGAGAAGCGCGACGTTCTACGGCTGCTCGGCGTCGACCATGTCCTGGATTCTCGCGGCCTGGACTTCGCCGACGACGTCATGCGGATCACGGATGGCGAGGGGATCGATGTGGTGCTCAACTCCCTCGCGGGCGCGGCGATTCCCAAGAGCCTGGGTCTGCTGCGCCGCTTCGGCCGGTTCCTCGAGATCGGCAAGCGGGACCTGTACGCCAACACCCGGCTGGGCTCCGCCCGTTCCGTAACAACCTGTCGTATTTCGCGCTCGACGCGGATCAACTGTTGATTGCGCAACCCGACCTCGCGCGCGTTCTGCTCGAGGAGGTGGTGGCGAGGCTCGACTCGAACGTCTATCGACCGCTCCCGTATCGTCTCTTTCCGTTCGACCGGGCCAGAGATGCCTTTCGCCACATGCAGCAGTCGAAGCACATCGGCAAGGTCGTCGTCTCGATGCGGGACGCCGTGGTCGACGTCGAGCCGGAGCAGCCGACCGCACTCCAGCTCGACGCGCGCGCGAGCTATCTGGTCACCGGGGGCCTGAGCGGCTTCGGATTGGCGACGGCAGCCTGGCTGGTCACCAAGGGCGCGCGCAACCTGGTGCTGGTTGGGCGTCGCGGCATGGCCACCCCCGGAGCGAAGGAACGCGTGGCCGAGCTCGAGGCGCAGGGCGCGACCGTGCTGGTGGCGCCGGTCGACCTGCGCGATGCCGGGCAGGTGGCGGCGGTCCTCCGGCGCACCGCCGACGAGCTGGCGCCGCTCAAGGGCATCTTCCACGCGGCGGCGGTGTTCGACGACGGCGCCGTCGTGAACTTGGATCGCGAACGGTTTACCCGGGTCACCGCTCCGAAGGCGCGCGGCGCCTGGTTCTTGCACGAGCAGACCCTGGAGCTCCCGCTCGATTACTTCGTCATGTTCTCGTCAGGAACCACCGCGATCGGGAATCCCGGTCAAGCCAACTACGTCGCCGCGAACCTCGTGCTCGAAGCGCTGGCGCACCACCGCCGGGCGCAGGGGTTGCCCGCCTTGACGGTGAGCTGGGGTGCGATCGCCGACGTGGGGCATCTGGCGAGGAATCCCGAGGTTCGGGATCGGCTGGGCGCGCGCGTGGGGCTCGGGAGTATCACCGCGGCGCACGCGTTCGAGATGATGGAGCGACTGCTGCTCGCCGAGGCGGTGCAGGCCACCGTCGCCCAGCTCGACTGGACACGGTGGCGTCTCAGCGCACCCGCCGCTCAGTCGCCGAAATACGAGCGTGTCTGCGGCGATACGTCCGACGAGCGCCACCAAGCCGGCGACTTCCGACAAACCGTTCGGGATATGGCGCCACCGGAACGCAGAGCGTTTGTCGCCTCCAGGCTCGCGGATCATGTGGGGTCCGTGCTCGGCCTGCCGGGCGCGAGCGTCGATGCGACCCGCCCGATCGTCGAGCTTGGTTTGGACTCGCTGATGAGCGTGGAGCTGGAGAGCTTGCTCGACTCGCGCCTCGACGTGCAGATCCCGGTGATGCAGCTGGCCCAGGGTCAGACGATCCAGGGATTGACCACGCAGGTATTGGCCGAGCTGGGAGCCGATGGCGAGCAGTGATCGACGCTCGCGCCATCGGTGGCTGTCACGTGGACGTAGAATGAGCCGGGTCAGCATGATTCTCGTGCACCAGAGTGTCCAAAACGAGGGCACACGCACGTCCTAGGAGTGAAATGTCGAGTTGATCGACAGAAATCGCGAAAAGGAGGCGACATGCCACAGCAGAAGTATCTGTGTATCCAACGAAGCCAGCCGCGGGAGAGCGCAAGACCGTCTCCCGCCCAGATGGAGGAGATGTACGCGAAGTTCAACGCCTGGAAAGACAAGTTCGAGAAGAACATCGTCGACATGGGAGGCAGCCTGAAGGGAGGGGGCAAAGTCGTGTCGTCAGATGGTGCAACGGACGGTCCCTTCGTGGAGGCGAAGGAAGTGGTCGGCGGATTCATGATCATCTCGGCGGACACCATGGAAGAGGCGATGGAGGTGGCTCGCGAGAGTCCCGGAGTGGCGATGCCCGGATCCAGCGTTGAAATCAGGGAGATCAACACCCCGTGACCTCGTTCGCTCTGGTCGAGCACTTCTTCCGGCACGAATACAGCAGGCTCGTGGCCATGCTGTCGCGCCGGGCGGGTGTGCAACATATCGAGGCCGTCGAGGACGCCGTGCAGTCGGCCTTGATGACCGCGCTCGAGGCCTGGACGATCGGCGGGTTGCCCGACAACCCATCGGCCTGGCTCTATCGAGTGGCGTACAACCACCTGATAGGGGAGTTGCGCCAGGGAACGGGCCGGCGTCGCATCCTGGAACAAAAGGCCATGGAAGACGTCGGCCCTCCGGAGCGCGGCCCGGAGGTGTTCCTCGAGGGGGAGGTTCGTGACGACCTGTTGCGAATGCTGTTTGTCTGCTGCGACGACGCGATCCCCGTGGAATCACAGTTGGTGCTCGCGCTCAAGACCCTCTGCGGCTTCGATGTCCGCGAGATCGCGCTTCGGCTGTTCACCAGCGAAGCGAACGTGTACAAACGCCTCGGTCGAGCCCGCGGCCGTTTGCGGGAGCGGCCGCCTCGGCCCGGTGAGCTCACCAGCGCGCAATGCGCCGCCCGATTTCCGGCCGTCAACACGATCCTGTACCTCCTCTTCACCGAGGGGTACCTGTCTTCCCACGCCAAGCAGGCCATTCGCCGCGAACTGTGCAATGAAGCCATCCGGCTGGCCACGCTGCTGGCGGAGCACCCGGTCGGCCAGGTCCCGGCCACGTTCGCCCTGTTGGCGCTGATGCATCTGCACGCGGCACGGATGACAGCTCGCCAGGACGGATCCGGTGGGTTGCTCCTGTTGGAGGAGCAAGATCGAGCGCTCTGGGACCGGCGGGAAATTCTCGTTGGACTCGAATGGTTGGCCAGGTCCGCCGAAGGTGATGCCTTTTCCCGGTACCACGCGGAGGCCGGGATCGCGGCGGAACACTGCCTCGCCTCCTCGTTTCAGGCGACGCGTTGGGACAAGGTCGTGGAGAGCTACTCGTTGCTGGAGCGGTCCGCTCCCTCGGCGATACACACACTGAACCGTGCGGTCGCGGTCGCGGAGTGGCAGGGCCCCACCGTCGGACTCGCGGTGCTCGAGGGCTTCGAGCCGCCGACCTGGCTGGCCAACTCCTATCTGTGGTCCGCGGTACTGGCCGATCTGCATCGGCGCTGCGGAAACGCGCAGACAGCACAGCGTTATCGCGATACGGCGCTCGAGTTGGCACCCACGTCGGCGGTGAGGGCGCTGTTGCAGCGACGCCTCGGGCCGGCAGGCCAGCAGCCGGCTTCGCCAGATAACGTGCCTGGCTCAACCCGCCGCGCGGGCCATGTCACGCGCGCGTCGCCTTCACCGTGAGTCGGTGTGCGCGGCCTCGGCAGCCTCGTGTTCACCGTGACTCGGTGTGCGCGGCCTCGGCAGCCTCGTGTTCACCGTGACTCGGTGTGCGCGGCCTCGGCAGCCTCCTGAGCGCGATGGCCGGCGAGAATGCCCTCCATGCCGTAGTTTCCCTCGTGGCACGCGTACTCGAAGATGGCGTCCTCGCTTTTCTTGAGCGGGATGAGGGCCGTCCAGGGGCGTGTCCACGTCGTGGGATCCGTGAGCGTGACCTCATAGTTGAGCGTGTGGGGGCCAACGCGTGTGAAGCGCTCGATGAGGTGTAGGTTCTCGGAACCCGGCACGACGAGCGGGGTGCTCTTGGGTGATAGATTCGTCGTTTCGACGACCAGGGTGTCACCGTCCCATCGGCCGCGCGGATCCCCGTTCCACTGACGGACGTCGGCCCCGAGATGTGGGCGCCCGTCCAGGGGAATCAGGCGCACCTGGTGGGACATTTCGTGGTACAGCGCGATGTAGTCAGGGGTCTGCACCACGTGTGTGTAGCTGTTGTAGCCGGCGTTCAGCTTGGGCACACCGAAATTCATGCATCGCTCGCTCAACCCCCGGTCCTCCCACGAGTCGGCCGGGTGGGCTTCTCTGTACGCGGCTCGCGCGGTCTGGGCCTGCTCCGCCTTGGGCGTCATCGGAGGCATTCTCCCGCTGGGCGGGTCGATGATCAGCGACGTGCGGTTGTTGAAGTCGCGGTCAACGAGCCAGAACTGGTTGTAGTTGCCGGTGCCACTGTCGGAGGAGGTGAACTCCGTGTCGTCGGACAGGGCCGCAACAAAGAACTGATCGCCGAAGGCGGCGTCACCAGCGTCTGTGCCGAAGAGCCGGGCAGCATTCGCCTTTAGCCGCGCCACTTCCTCGTCCGTGAGGACCGTCCGCTCGCCCAGCGCTTCCGGCCGTTGAAGCGGTGTCACGTTGTTGTTCGCCCAGACGCCCTGCAGGTCAGGTCGTCCATCCGGTGTGCGGGGCACCGCCCACGTACCCACGTCGTCCGGCGCGGCCTGCCCCGCGGCCGGGAGCGGCGCCGCCCATACCAATGCGATCACGATCACACTTGCCGAGACACAGCGTCTATTCATCTGATCCCTCCCCATCGGCCGACGAGACCGGGTGTGCTAGGTCCTGGGTCGTAACTCGAAGAGCCACATGTTGCCAGATGTCACTTCTTCCAAAGGCACGTCGGCCCCCCCCATGTATTTCCTCCCTACTTCCGACAACACGGGGGCGACCATGTCTCCTTCATGAATCCGCACCATCTGACGTTCGTAGCGTCGTCCGTCGACTCTCAGGATCGCGCGACCGTCACGTTCCGCTTCCTTGGGCCACTGTTTCCAGATTCTCCCCGGGATCGTGTTCATGTAGCCGGACACGATGAAGATCCGCCCATCATGCTCCATGATCCACGTGGTGCGGGAACGCTCGGGCTCCAGTAGCTGGAATTCGACTGTTGCATAGTCTCGCAAGAACGTCCAATCGGGCTCGTCAGGACCGGTGTGGAGCTCACCCGATTGGAATGCCCCTGCCGACACGATTTCCAGGGCGCCGTCAAAGGGCCCATCATGAAACCTCGCCGCGGCCATCATCCCTACGACCGCGAGCACGGCCACGATCGCCAGGCTGCCCAGAACGCGCAGGGTCTTCTTCATCGGGATCTTTCCGGTCACGGTGGTGAGGTCGAAAGCGTCGCTCTTTACTCCACCCGTCTCCACCGCGACGTGATGCGCGCGGCCTCACCGCCAGGTGCCCAGATCACCAACGCCTTGGCCGCCACACCGTCTGGCGATACGATGTGGTTCACCAGGTCCGGCGGCTTCACGTAGCCGACCATCCCGGGCCTGAGAAGCTGGCTCTCGCCGTTCACGACATGCTCGAGCTCGCCCTCGAGCATGTAGAAGATTTCCGCGACACCGTGCGGATGGTTCCCGGTATTCGTACCCGGTGGAAACGTGATCTCCGCCACATCAACCGGCGTGTCCTGACGTGGTCCATCAAAAAGTACCTTGATCTGTGTCCCACCCCCGCTTTCGTACGCACGACCCTCGAGCGCGGATTGCGCGTTGAGTCCTGCGGCGAACGAGACCATACACACCGCTGCGAGTATTAGGCCGAACACGAGATACCGGCGCCACCATGTCAGCATCGGAACGTCTCCTTGATTGCGATGAAGGTCGACCACGCCGGAGTGGGCGTTCCTGGATCGTATGGGCGTCACCCTGCCGCCGCACCGTGTTCATACCACTCTGCCGTTTCCGATCCCGGATCGGGAAGAATCTTTCCCGCTTCCATCGTCCACGAGGCTGGTGCCTCACTGATGTGGCCGTGTACTTGGTCCCTGGGGATCCCGGCGATCTCCGAGAACCGCTCGATCAGCCCATCCAGAATCCGTTGCTTCATCTCAGGGGGACGTCCGGCTCGATTGCCTCCCGCGATGAAATACGGAGTATCGCGTTTCAGCACGCCCCGTCCGTGCGAGTCGGTGATCTCAGCGCTATCGGAGTCCTCGAGGAAGACCACGTTCACGAAGTTTCGCGGCGCGGCGGAGATTCCGCAATGCACGTCGGTGAACGCCAGGGCTATCTCTTGCCGCTGTTCAAACGAGAGCGAACCCTTGGGAATCAGACATCGATAGAATGGCATGTCCTATCTCCTCTCGTGTTCCCGGTGAATCATCCGGACCAGCTCCGATCGCGCGCCGAGACCATGAGCTCCCCCGCGGATGCCCCGGTGATTCGACACCACGAGTCTCCGATCGACCGAAGAAGCCATGACCGAGTCTCCCGGTCACAGCCGTCGGGTATCTGCCCCCGAACCAAGGACGTGGTGGAAGGCCGTCCGCCTCGGAATCCGAACCCCTTGGGAATGACCGTCCAGGATACCTCGACCGGACTCCCGTCGTGGCCCAGCGCGTCGCGGCATGCCTTCTCAATCGCCGACGCCAGGCGTGGACGAAGGTCATTCGACAGACAGCCCGCTTGCACCGTGCATTCGAAGCGGATCATCTCGTGTCCTATCACCCTGCCATCAACGGGGCTGCAGTTCGTCCAGCTCGCGCTCGTTGACGTCGTCGATGATCTTGGCGAACGCTCGGGTCACCGCCTCGATCCCGTCGGCCGGGACCGTCGCGGCAGTCTCATGATCGGAGTGGAAGTACTCCGGCGCATCGATCAGCCAGACCGACGGCACGATCTCGTGCAGTCCTCTGATCTCGCCCACGGGACCACCCCCCTCGATCAGCGTGGGGACCCCGAACGTCGCGTACGCGTCGGTCGCGATGTGTCTGAGTGCGGGACTTCCGCTCACCCCCCACATCAACGCCGTCGGCTGGTTGGCCCATTGGAAGCGGTTTCCCAACATGTAGAGATCGACGGCGCCGGTGTGTTCCGCGTTGATCAACAACGCCGTGTCAGCGAGCGCGGTGACGGCGTTGTCCTCGATCCAGTCGATCCCGACGCGCGCACTGTTGTGGTGGCCAGGTGAGCCAATGAACTGGATCGTTCGTCGCCGGCGCTCCGGGGGCAGGGACGCGAAGTATTCGGCGAGCACGACGGCGGTCGCGACGCCGGCGGCGTTGTCGTTCGCCCCCTCGAACCAGCCGTCTCGGTGGGCGACGATGACGACCTTCTCGTCCGTCACGCCGGGCAGCGTCGCCCACACGTTGGACGTCCGGAGTCCCTCGACCATCTCGACCTCGAGGCGGATGCCGACGCGAGGCCCGGGTCCCGTTGACTCGATCATCGCGCGGAGCATGTCCCCATCGTGCTGCCCCAGCGAGAAGGTCGGCGCGTCCGTGCCGGTCGGATAGAACTGCGTCCGGACGTTGCCGGGCAGCGCCACACTGACCAGGATGGCGGCGGCGCCCCCTGCGTCGGCCCGCCGCACCGCGCCGTTCACGGTTGCGGAGTGTCGGAGCGTGCTCCGCATCGGCATGCTGGCAATGAGCGCCACCTTCCCGGCCACCTCGCGGCCGGCGAAATCCGCCTCGGTGCCCAACCCAACGTAGACCACCTCGAGGTCGAGGCCACCCGTGGGCGTGCCGGACGACCCGTACGCCGGTTGTGCGGTGTCGAATGTGATCGCCCGCTCGCCGGTCGTGGCCGTCACAGCCCACGACTGCGGCATCCACTGAGGGGCGAGATCGAGCATCTGCGTGCGCACGTCGGGAACGCCCGCGGCGCGAAACTTGTTCGCCATCCACGCCGCGTTCTCCGCGTCGGCGTCGGTGCCTATGATCCGTCCCCAGAACTGGTGGCCGGCATCGCGGTAGCGGCGGGAGACCGCGGTCAGCTCCTCGACGTAGGTCTTCAGGTGGTCGCCGTCGATGGCGCCGTAGCGTGTCCCGATATCGGAGCGCTCGGCGTCACGCACGGTCGCCCTCGCGTCGTGCTCGAGGATGTAGCCCGCCGCGAGATTGGCGGCCACGGTGTGCTTCACCGCGTCGACGTACGCCTCGTGGTTCGCGTAGAGCCGCGCGAGCGTAGCGGCATCGAACGGCTCATGCGTCCCGAAGAGTCGGCAGAAGCCAGACGCGCCGGTGTTGGTACCCGTATTCGTCGCGGTTGCGACCGCATGTGCCGCGAGCCGGATGCCACCCAGCACGTTGCCGCGTGCGTCGCGGTCGAAGACCGCCGGTGGCCCGACCGAGGTCGTCGCGAGAGGTGGGGCGGTCGGCGGTGGCGTCCCATCATCGACCCAGCGCACCAGGTGGTCGAACGCGGCGTGCATGACATACCGAAACGGGACGCGGCTGTATGACGGGCGCTCGCAGTCCGGCACGCCAGTTTCAGCCGTCGCGAGGTCGCGTCCCGCCGCGAGGGCCGCGACGCGCGACGACTCGGTCTGGAAGAAGATGTCGACGTGCGATGATCCAGCCACTTCCCAACTCCGAAACGTCTCGGTGTCCGGTTGGCGAATCGCGGCCCGGCTCACCATGTCGCCTTCGGCCATGAGCTTCCAAATCTTGACGTCCTGGTCCTGGCGGATCCGACGCCCGCCCCCATGGACGACCACGGCGTCGAACACCGGATCGAGCGGGTGCACGTTGTTGAGGTAGACGGAGAGACGGCTGGCCGACTGCGAGTGGCCGGTGGCGATCACGCGTTCGGCCGTCAGCGTCCCCAGCACGTTGACTGACCCCGGCGCACGCACCGCCTTCCCGACGGCCGAGAAGATGTCATAGGACAGCGCGTCATCCTCGATCATCCCGTCGTGGGTCACATCGAGCGATCCGTACCGACGCGGATTCCACCCGCGCAGGTGGCTGACGCCGACGCGCTGCGCCGAGACGCCCACCCAGGCGTAGCCGTTGCGAACGAAATAGGCGCCCGCCTGGAACCAGTCGATGTCAAGGTCGCGTCCTGCCGTGACGTTGTTCCACTCGACCACCACCGTGCCATTGAAGTGATCGGGGGAGATGGGGCGCCTCACCACGAGGCGCGTCTCATAGGGATGGTCGCCGTCGAGGATACGGCCCGTGGCCAGCTCCGGGGTCGTGTATCGGTTGGCGGTTCCCTCGATGAAAAACTCTTCCTCGATATACCCATGCCCGGTCAGGTCGATCGCCGACGCCGAGAAGACGAAATCGGGGGTCGGTGCGCCCGGGGGCGAGGTCACCGGGATCGGCCCGGTGAGGGTCGCCGTCGGCGCCTGCGCCGCCGCGCCGACCGACAGGGAGAGGGACACGAGCAGGAGCGAGAGGGTTCGACGCATCGGAACTCCTTGCGCCCGCGCCGAGAAGAGCGTGGGCTATTGTGACGCGCCGACGCCTTCCTCCAGGAAGGCCACGAGCGGGGGCACGATCTTGTCCGGCGCCTCGAGGTGGGGCACGTGTCCGAGCCCAGGTATCAGCAGCACCCGACCCTTCCCGTTCGGGACGGTCTCGGCCAGCACCCGCATGCGCTCCTGGAAGGTGGCGGCTGGGCCAAGGAGCAGATCCTCCGCGCCGCCGAACGCGAGCGTCGGCACGTGAATATGCGCCCAGTCATACACCACCGGGTCACCGTACAGCATCTGACTGATGATGGACTGCACCATCGCGAGCCGTGGCCAGTCTGCGCTGAGTGTCCACGAATAGCGGATGCGCGTGTACGTCTCGAACTCGTCGTTCCAGGCATCCGGGTCATGCGCAACGTAGCGGCTCAGGCTTCTGCGGGTGCTCTGATAGTCGGTCTGGAGCGTCCGAGCGTAGATCTCGTCGACCGGCGTCATTGGCCGGTTGAACCGCGAGTCGGAGAGACCGATCGGGTTGTAGACAACCAACCGCTCGACCGAGTCCGGGTATTGCGTGGTGAACCGCGTCGCCAGCATGCCACCCATTGAATGCCCCACCACCATGACCTTGTCGATCTGCTCGTCCTCTAGGATGAGCTGGGTGTTGCGGGCCTGGGTGTTGAAGTTGTACGGCGCGATCGGTTTCGATGACTTGCCGTATCCAATCTGGTCAGGGACGATCACGCGAAAACCGGCGTCGGTGAGGCCGTCGATGATGACCCCGAAATAGAACCCGCCAAAGTTGTTCCCGTGCAACAGCATCACGGTGTGCCCGTTGGGGGTGCCCTGCGGCGCGACGTCCATATAGGAGATGCGCACGTCCTGGCTGTAGACGCTAATGTCGAGATACGTGCTCGGATACGGATACGGACACTCGTCGCAGGTTGCGCTGCCCGGCTTCACGTCCGTAGGCGTCGGAACCGGCGGGAGGATGCTGCGACTCTGGGCCCCGGCGATGGCCGCGGCGCCAAGTAACAGGAGCGACAAGCAAAGCGACCTGGTTGTGAGCACGAGGCAATCTACCACACCCCTCGACGGTCGCGACTTACTCCCGCCATTCCCACCGCCGCAGTTCGTAGTACTTACGACGGGGCGTCGCACGGAGGGGATGGATGCCGTGCTTGCGGCACCACGCGAAGTGAAACACCGTGCCCGCGCCACCAGCAACTATCGGAAACAGGAGTGCCCAGTGCCCGACCACGAAGTACAGGCCGACGGTCGCGACAATGACGATGAGCCACTTCAGCGCCTTGCGCCACGCGGGGGTCTCGACCTCGAACACGTCAAAGATCGACGCGCCGGCTGTCAGGAGGATGAGCAACACGAAGAGTTCAAGCTCGACGCCCATGCTCAACCGTAGCCAAAGGGGGTCTCCGACACGATAGTCCTGAGCTCCCCGCCCTCCAGGCCGAACCCGATGAAGACGTCGCCATCCACCTCGAGGGGAAGGGTGTGTGACAACCGCCGTGTTTCGACGGCAATCGAGATGCGGACGGTGCCAGGCTCGACCTCGACTTCGGTGGAATCGGCCAAGCCGTAGAGGAGCTGGGTCGTCACGTCGTTGCCGTTGTAGATGTCTGCGTCGTCCAGGCGGACCACAACAGTGTCGTGATCGAAACCCTCTTGTAAATCGACGTGAACGGTGGCCATCCTCAACGCCTCCTGCCCACTGTCTCCGGGGTGCGCAACCAAGCGATCTCCCCCACAGGACGGGAGCATCAAAGCGAGCATTACGAGCAGCGGCACGACTCGAGCCCGGTCGACCCGAGACGCGACCGACAGATTCTCGGTGGAGACGGGCATGATGATCACGCCGATCCTACACGAGGCACCGGGGTGGGGAGTCGCCCCCCCCCCCGCCCCGGGTCACGGTCCGCTAGCAGCCCGTGGTGAAAGTCCCTATTAGGGATCGACACGATCGATCCCGCGTACTACACTGTCGCGCATGGCGATGGGCAAACGACGACGCCGGGCGCGGCAAGCATCGATGTGGGTTCCCACCAGCGACCTGCCTCGCAGTGCGGCGCATCCGTTCTATCAGCGATTGAATCGGATCCTCGATGACACGGGCTTCGACGCGTTCGTCGAGGCGCAATGCGCGCCGTTCTACGCGGACGGCGTCGGTCGTCCGAGTCTGGCGCCGGGGCGGTACTTCCGGCTGCTGATGCTCGGCTACTTCGAAGGGCTGGACTCGGAGCGGGCGATCGCGTGGCGGGCGGCCGATTCGCTGAGCATCCGGCAGTTTCTGGACCTCGAGCTGCACGAGGCGCCGCCGGATCACTCGACGCTGTCGCGCACCCGGCGCCTGATCGACGTCGAGACCCATCAAGCGGTGTTCACGTGGGTGCTGCAGCAACTGGCCGACGCCCAGCTCGTGACCGGGCGGACCCTCGGCATCGATGCCACGACGTTGGAAGCGAACGCCGCATTGCGGAGTATCGTGCGCCGGGACACGGGCGAAGGCTACGAGGCGTTTCTGACCGGGCTGGCCGAGGCGTCCGGCATCGTCACGCCGACCCGCGCTGAGCTGGCCCGGTTCGACCGGAAACGGAAGAAGAAAGGCTCCAACGACGACTGGACGCATCCGCAGGATCCGGACGCGAAGATCACGAAGCTGAAGGACGGGCGCACGCACTTGGCGCACACCGCGGAGCATGCGGTGGACCTGGAGACGGGGGCCATCGTCGGCGTCACCGTGCAGGATGCCGACGACGGCGATACGACGACGATGGTCGAGACCCTGATCACGGCGGCCGACCACGTCGAAGCCGTCCTGCCGGCCGGCGCCGGTATCGCCGAGGTCGTCGGGGACAAGGGGTATCACAGTAACGAGACGATGGTGGCGTTCGCCGCGCTCGGCGTGCGCAGTTATGTTTCGGAGCCGGACCGCGGGCGACGCAACTGGACAGGCAAGGCGGCGGCGCGCGACGCCGTGTACGCGAACCGTCGGCGCATTCGGGGCACGCGTGGGCAACGGCTGCTGCGACGGCGGGGCGAGTTGCTCGAACGCCCCAACGCGCATCTCTACGAGACCGGGCGGCTGCGCCGGGTGCATCTGCGTGGGCATCCCAACATCCTCAAGCGCGTGCTTGTGCACGTCTGCGGGTTCAATCTTGGGCTCCTCATGCGGCAGCTGACGGGCGTCGGCACGCCGCGGAGCCTCCAAGGCCGCGCGGTCGCCGTCTTCGAGGCCTTGATCGCTGATCTTGGCCGCCTCTGGACCCTCGTATCGCCCGCGTGGGCGCGAGATGCGCAAGATCTGCCGCACTCGTCGTTTCTCGACCTTATGACACGGTGTCACGAACACATGCCCCTCGACCTACGAAAGGGCGTTTTCACCACGGGCTGCTAGAGTCTCTTCGCGAAGGCATCGATCGCGCCGACGACGGCCGACTTGACCCCGCGTTTCGTCAAGGTCCCGGCCAGAGCGCGCAGTTCCTTGCGGGCCTCGGCTTTCTTGCCTGACAACGCCATCAGCCGCGCTCGGGTTTGGAAGCACTCGCTGTAGTCGAGATTCGTGAGGGTCGACTCGTCCTTCTTCTGAGTCGCCAGGGCGTTGGCGGTCAGCTGCAGCGCGGTCTTGGCCTCGACGTTGCGGGTAAGCTTCAACTTGCCCTTCTCGATCCGGTGAAACGGGCTCGCCAGGTTCTCCGCGAGGGCCAGGGCGATGTGGCTACCGACCGCGGTGTCCTTGTAGTGGTCGGCCATGTCCTGCAGCGCGTCCATCCCCTTCTTCAGGAACGGAGAGCTGGACCCCCTGAGATAGAGGGCCATACCCACGTCGTGGCCAAAGTAGTCAGCCGCTGAGCGGTCCTCCTCCAGGCTGTGGGACCGTCCAACGCTGATCTCGGCGACATTGGACGCGATGAGCACGTCGCCGGCGCCCTGGTAGACCGCCCGCACCCGGTAGCGTCCGGGCTGGTCGAAGTAGAAGCCGCCGGCGCCGTAGCTGAGACGGACGTTCTGGCTGTGCCGGTCTTCCCCGGTCGCGCCGGGCGTCAGCGTCTGGATGCTCGGCGTGGCCAGTTTGCAGAGGATCGGCGCGTACTCCAGGATGCGTCCGTCCGGGCGCTGGATGAAGACCGCGACCCCGCCGTATTCGGGATCCAGCTCCGTGTCCAGATCCATTGGCATGTCCGTCAAGTTTCGGAGACGGAGTTCGATGTTTACCGGCTCCATGAACTGGAAGAGACCCTTGGAGCGCACCAGCAACTCGATGGGAGGCGTGCCCATCTGATCGGCCATCGCGGATGGCGGTGCTTCCAGGTGCCCACCCGACGACCAGGGATCGCCGCCCATGATGACGGCGGCGCGGTCGCCGTGGCGCATGTGGATGAGCTCTTCGTCATCGAACCGCATCCGGAAAGATCCCCAGAACGTCCCGGCCCCGTTTCGGCTGTCGTACTTCCAGTCGTAGTTCATCCACGACAACGCGTCGGGTCGACTCTTGTCCCATGAGTGGAGGAGGTTGAAGGCATGGCCGATCTCGTGGACATACGTATAGAGGTACTTCCGCATGGCCGCGTCCTGGGTGTCTTTGCCGGGATTCGCGACCAGGTCGTTAAACCACGCGTGGTTGCGGAACACCGCGCAACCCTGGCGCTCGGGTGCCTTGCCGGCCCCACCGAAGGCGGCCGCAGCGTCGAACATGATGCCGCCGACCCCCGGATTGTCGAATTCGCCTGCCAACAAGCACCACATCTGCCATTTGGGCCACGTGCCAGGGTGCCGGCTGAAATGCTGTTCCATCGCGTCGTGCAACTCGGCCGGTGACCATGCTGCGAACTTGGCGGCGCTGTCGTCGATGGTCGTGTGGTTCGGATCGATCGTCACGTCGATCCCGGCTTCCCGGTATGCCGAATCGATCGTGAGCATCCTCTGCGGTAGGTCGGCCGGCCGGTTGGGATGCGAGTCCGTGTCATAGCTGGGCACGATCGGCGCGGCGTTCACCGACGAACACACGTCGATCTCCAGACCGACGTCGCGGAACGCGTTGGATTTCTTGGCGCAGCTGTACGAGCTGGTTCCGGTGACGCTGGTGAACGTCACGCTTGCCGGCCCGACCGCTCCTCCCGTCCACGGAATACTGATGGCGACATCGGTCGCGATATGGACGCCCTTCCAGTACCGCACCGTCCCGGTCATTCCCACCGAGCATCGAGACCAGGTCACGGCCGGTCGGTCGACGATCCACGACGCGCGGTAGACCCGCCATTCAAAGGTGCGGCCTATCCACGAGAACTTATAGACCTGGTAGATGTCGCCGCTGATCTTGTTCAAGACAGGCGAATTGGGGTGCCTGACGTCGATGTCGACCCGCAGATCGAGTGCGTATCTTCCAGCATTGGGAGCCGTCATCTCGCCGTCATATCGGCCGCTCACCCCACCAAGTCGAAAGCAGCGCCACCAGTCCCAGTCCCACGCTGACGGCTGTGGACGGTTCGCCGCCTCCGCGCCGGCGACCACGCCGTCGTTCTGATGCTGTCCGGTCATAGGTCACTCCTTGTCGGTGTGTGGTCCGAAGTGCCCGGAGTCGGTCTTGACTCGCGGTCACCCAGTAAGAACGTTCACTCTTCGGAAAGCGAACGCGGGGCGGCACTATCGGGTTGAGAGAGGTGGGCGGCAGAGGAGGCTGGATGACGAGCCAGTCTCCCGCTCGGCGTCCTGCCCGACGAGAAGATGCGAAATGGGGGTCGTGGACGTCTTCGACGCCCTGACGTCAGCTGTTCGGGCGTGGGCTTCGTGTCGCGGGCACGTCCTGATCCTCGACGCGAATAGAGAACAAGACGCGTTGCGCGTCTGCGCGCCCTCTACTTCGGCAGCGCGAACACGAACAGGTTGTTTCCCGCACTGGGTCGTAGCTCCGGGGTCAGCCCCATGAAGTGTGAGGCGGTGCCACCCGACCCCGTGGCGACCGCGATGTACTGCCGCCCGTCGACCCCGAAGCTGATCGGAAACCCGGACACCGGTGAGCCGAGGTTGATCTCCCAGAGAATCTCGCCCGTCTCCTGGCTGAACGCCCGGAACCGGCCGTTGGTATCCCCGCCGAACAGCAGCCCCCCGCCGGTGGCCACCAGCGACATGGTGGCCGCCCGCTGCTCGTAGAGCCACTCGGTCGCGCCAGTCTCGGCCGAGATCGCCCGAATGGTGCCGACGTTCTCCGTCCCCGGCGCAATCTGATGCCGGTAAGCGATCGCGTAGATCGCCGCGCGACTCTCGTTGGGCTCGTTCGGTCGGTCTTCGAACTCCGTGGCGGCCATCATCCGAGCGCACGTTTGCCGCAGCGGCATGTACATCGTGTTCGTCAACGGGCTGTAGGCGCCCGCCTCCCAGTCCTTGCCCCCGTTCCAGGTTGGACAGGCGAACACCGTTTGTCCCGGCTGTGTGAAGACCACCTCGGAGTTGGTCGACACCACCCCGGTCGCGCCATCGATGCCGCTGATCACGTTCTGCGTGACCGTCGGCGTCGCCCACAGGAACTCCCCCGTCTCCCGGTCCAGCGTGTAGACCAGCCCGGTCTTGCCCGGGACGCCGGTGACCACTCGTCGCTCCTCTCCGGGTTGAATGCGCGGGTTGATCCAGCTCACCGCGGACGGGTCCGGGGCCACCGCCGTGTCGACCAGAATCCGCTCGAACGGATGGTCGAGGTCCCAGTGATCATTCAGGTGCTGGTAGTGCCAGCGGATCTCGCCGGTGTCGACGTCGAGCGCCAGTGTCGAGTTGTGATAGAGGTGCGTGTTGTCGACCCCGCCAAGCATGAACTTCGGGGCAGGAGAGGTGACCGAGGTCCCCTGGTAGATCAACCGCAACTCCGGGTCATAGCTGGCCGGCATCCAGCTTCCGACGTGAATCCGCCGCTCGTAGGGCACCCCGCCCCAGGTCTCGTCGCCCGGCTCACCCGGCAGGGCCACCGTGCTCCGCCGCCAGCGCTCCTCGCCGGTACGGGCGTCGTGGGCGATCACGACGCAGGTCTCCGGGCCACCCATCGGCCGGCAGCTGCGACCGGAGATCATCTTGCCGTCGGCGATGATCGGTCCGGCGCTGTGACCGGCCGGGTTCACCTGGTAGTCGAAGATCTTGGTCTCCCACACCACCTCGCCGGTCGTTGCGTCGATCCCGATTGCGAAGTCGTCATCCGTCGTGTTGACGATGAGCCGGTCGTAGATCGCCACATTCCGGTTGGTGCGGGCGTTGCCGCCGACCATGTCGTAGACATCGTCCGGCAGGTCGCGCCGATACGACCACTGCAGGTCTCCGGTCACGGCGTCGATCGCCTCGATGACGTCGTCTGACTGCGGCATGAAGAGCACGCCGTTGTAGGCCAGGGGCGTGCCTTCCATCCGCCCCGGGGCCATCGCCCGGGTCCAGACCATCCGGAGAGCGCCGACGTTGTCGGGCGTGATCTCGTCGAGCGGGCTGTAGCCCCACCCGTCGGTGGTGCGCCGCCAGGTCAGCCAGTCTTCATCAGCCGGATTCTCCAGCATCGTATCGGTGACGGGCGCGAAGTCGTCGGCCGGTTGCGCGAGCACCGGCGATGGGCTCGACGCAAACAAGATCGAGGAGGCTAGGATGACCACGACGTGAGGCAAGCTGTCGGATCGCATCTGTTTTGCTCCGTTCATCGGTGGCGCCCGCGAGGCCGAGAGGTTCGATGGGATTGCCCTTGATTGACTACTGAGTCTTCAGCATCTTCGACAGCACCCTTGGCCTTGACGGCGATCTCGAGACGGGGCTTCTCCAGGGCGTCCGCGGTCATGGTGTCGGCCATGGCAGGGCATCATACAGGCGCCACGGTGTCTGGAAGAGATCGGTGCGGAGGGGGTCGAACCACCACCCGAGGTTGGTATACGGAAGAACGCGCTCAAGGGCCATGAGATTAGGGGAGCGGCACCGTCCTAGCCGAAACGACGACCATGAACGGGGTTCACGTCGGTCTCGTCGTTGGAGTTCTTTGATGCGCTCCACGCAGCCTGCCCGTGCGACGCGTCGTGGAAGAACCACGGTCAGTATGTATCGTGCGTGGCGAAGGCCGCGAAGGTCATTAGTCCCGGACTCCGGGGCACGTTCATCTCGGATGCGGCCCGGAGCGCCTGCGGAAAGTAGGCGGCCGCCCTTGCCTTCGAGGAAGGCGGTGATCAGTAACTTGTTGGATGGTGGAGGCGGCGTCCACCAAACGATTGTCCAGGCTTGTCCGAGTATGTCCATTACACATTTAAAAATAGGGCTCTTCACCGATTTGAGTACAAGGGTTGAAGGCTCAAGAAGCGCGCCAGGTCGCGAGACGATCGAATCGGATGAGCCGTGGCCCACTTCAGTTTGAGCAAGAGCAGTTGTTCATTCTGCATACCGCGTGCGCGGCGGAGGACCGCCTTGATGGTCGTGTTGATCGATTCGACCACGCCGAAGCGAACAGGGTGGAAGCAGTAGGCAGCGATGCCCTCGAGATGACGAACGAGGAACGCGCCGAGGCGCTCCATCTCGGGGAGCCGTTGCCAGCGCAACGCGGTCACCCAGCCGATGAGGAAGTGCCCCACGCCCATCGGCGTCCGATACGTCCACAGGCGGTCGAGCTGTTCGCGCAGGAGACAGGCTTTGAACAGCCGGCGATTCGCGGCAAACAACGTCTGCAGTTCCCGGCGCTTCGAGCCGCGGACCGTCTTCCAGCGCCGGAGCAGCAACCAGCGTTTCCCGCGCCCATGGGCACGCATCACGGCCCCGGCGCGGAAGAACTCTTGGCGGCGGACCTCGTCGAGCGCGGCGCTCGCATGCTGGAGGACATGGAATTTGTCGAACACCACGTCGGCCTGCGGCAGCACCTGCGTGACCGCATTGAGATAGGGCCGGTGCATGTCGGTACACACCGCGTGAATCGCGCCCCGCTGATGCGGGTCGAGATCCTCCGTGAGCAAGGTCGTGGCGGTAGTCGTTGTGCGATCCTGACGCAAGCCCATGACCTCGCCGCGCACCACATCCGACAGGACAGTCCAGAAGCGCTGGCCCTTCCCGCGCTGCACCTCATCGAGGCCGATGTGCCGCGGTCGCCGTTTCCGGCGGGTGCGATCCCACTCGGTCAAGAAGGCCGTCTCGGCGCGCCGGGCTTTGCCCCAGCTGACGCGGTGCCGCACGGCGGCGTGGCTGGTCGGCATCGACTGGCAATCCAGGCCGATCTGCTGGCGCAAGCGGCGCGTGACCCGGGCCTTCGGGGTGGCAAATTCGATCCGCTCCGTGCGCACCCCGCAGTGGCGACAGATCACGCGTCGTTGCCGGTAGACCAACGTGACCGGATGCCGTGCCCAGGGCAGATCGTCCCACGTCCGCTCGCGCGCGGCGCGCACGCGGCCGGTGCGGCGTCCACAGCCGTTGCACACATAGCGCCGTATCCCGCGCCGCTCCAACTGCAACCGCAGGCGACTCTCCACCCCGTCGTCCTCCCGTTCGACGCGCACCACTCGGAAGCCCGACAAGCCCAAGATCCAGGTACAATCCCGTTGCGATCCCACGTGTCCTCCCTTCTTGGTTGCACATCAAGAGAGAACAACACCGGGTGGTCCGGTGCAAGTGGGATCGCGTTCTTTCGTCCAGGCCGTCGAGCAGGCCGCCCACCTCAATTGCGGCCCGCGCAGGCGGCCGGGTATCACCTCAGATCGCTGTACTCAAATCGACGAAGAGCCAAAAATAGGCGCGAAGTAACGACTGTCGTCCTGTCGCGTCCGTTGACGTCCAGCTGTTCTCCGACACTAGAAGGAGCTCAGGAGGGAGCCGATGTAAGGCATAAGACTCCGCGAGGTTTCCAAGACTGGCAAGCCATGAAGGGACGGCCAAAGGAGCAGTTGCTCCCGGTGAAACCCGGACGGCCCAGCCGACGGGCCACCTGTGAACTGAGCTGCTTAGTGTTCCAACGTCGCGGCGCGTGGGGACGGTGCCCTCGACGTGGACGTGAGCGAGCCGCGTATAGTGAGGTGCGCGGTGCGAACGAGGAAGGGTGGACTGGTCATGACACGTTCTAATCTCGCTCGAGGGTCTACACGTCGTCCCGTCTGGAGAGTCCGCGCGCTGGTGACAGCAGCAGTCGCTGTCGGTGTGGCGCTTGGAATGGCAGTCCCAACCCAGACCGAGGCTGTGCAAGCGGACCGCTCGTTCGCCACGGACGCGGGGATGATTGTCAACTTTGTGCGCGCCGGCAGTGCGCCCGACTTCGAACGCGTGCTGACCAAGCTCGCTGAAGCACTGGCGAACACCGAAGACGTGGCGCGTCGGCAGCAGGCCGCCGGCTGGCGGATCTACAACGCGCAAGAAACGGGACCGAACGGCAACTTGGTGTATGTGTCGTTCATTGACCCGACGGTCTCCGACGCTGACTGTGCCGTGACTCAAATTCTCAACGAGGCGTTCCCTGCCGAGGTGCAGACGCTCTACGAGACCTACATGGGCGCGTTTGGTCCGGGGGATGGACAGATCGTCGTCAACCTGGAGCTGGTCCAAGAGTTCGAGCCCTAGACTTATGGAAACTCGCGGCTCGGCCGCTACGCGATCCGCTCCCCGCTAGGCCAGGACGACATGGGGGTCGGCTACCTGGCCCAGGGCCCGCGATGCAACAGTTGCGGTGAGCATAGCTCTACAGATCGGCGTTTATCAGGACCAATCTCGATAAGTTGGCCGTTCGCTTCGACCGAGTCGCAGTTCCCACCGTCAGGTGGTAGTCCCGAACCTATCCACCACCGGTCTCGTGCCTTTCTCCAAAGAAGAAGAGCATGTCAAAGTTACCCGGCGAGTAGTCGATTAGTCTGAGCAACAGAGCAACTTGCCCTCGATGGTGAACGGCATGGATAGCCCCGTGCCGCAACAGTTCTCCAAGTAACATCGAGCGCCTCTTGTCCCCGCCAAGCGTGAACTCGACGCTCCGGCCCAGATCTTCGTCTTTGAGTGTGGATAGGAACGCGCGCACGTAGGTCTCGACCTTGCTCCAGGTTTCCGTGAGAGACTCGACCGTCGGGAAGTCGTCAGGGCTGAGTCGGGATGGCCGCTCCGTGTCGCCGCACCGGCTGAGCCACCCCCACTCGGCGCTCATGGCATGAGCCAAGGTGTTCCGAACAGAGGCTCTTCCGGCTTTTGGGTGGCGGACGACGCCATCGAGGGTGGGCGTGAGTAGATGTAGCATCCCGGCATGCAGGACCGTGACTTGTATGCCCAGCTTCTCGGACTCGAACCACCATGGGAAGTCGTCGAGGTGGACATCTCGATGCAAGACCACTCGGTGCAGGTGTTTGTGGCCCTCAGGCCGGATGCATCGACGCCGTGCCCGGAGTGTAGTGAGCCCTGCCCGCGCCACGACACCCGGACGCGGTCGTGGCGACACCTTGACACGATGCAATACAAGACCATGCTCGTGGGGGAGATTCCTCGAATCGAATGTCCGTCGCATGGGATCAGACAGCTGAAGGTGCCCTGGGCGGCCCCCCGGTCTCGCTTCACCGCCCTCTTCGAGTGTCTGGTCATCGAATGGCTGCAGCACGCCAGTATAAAAGCCGTCGCCGAGCTGCTCGCCCTGAGCTGGGACCAGGTGGCGGGCATCATGGAGCGCGCGGTGGCCCGCGGTCTCGCCCGCCGTCAGCTCTCGGTGCCCAAGGTCGTGGGCGTTGATGAGACCTCGTTCCAGCAGCGGCATGAGTACGTGACGGTTGTGTGTGATCCCGGGCGGGCGGCGGTCCTGTTCGTCTCGGACGGCCGCTCGGCGGAGTCGCTCAGCGGCTTCTTCGACCCGCTCACCGCCTCGGAACGGGCCCGCATCGAGGCGGTCGCGATGGACATGTCGGGCGCCTACCTGAGCGCGGTCACCCGGGCGTTGGGGCCGGCCGCGCACGAGCGGATTGTCTTCGACAAGTACCACCTCGCCAGCCTGTTGGGCGATGCGGTGAACAAGGTCCGGCGTGAAGAGCACAAAACGCTGCTAGAGCAACACGACGAGCGCCTCAAGGGCACGCGGCATCTCTTCCTCATGAATCCCTGGAACATGTCGCGGGCGCAGACGGCCGAGCTGACGCAGCTCAAGTCCAGCAACCTCAAGGTCGCCCGAGCCTGGGCCATCAAGGAAACGTTTATGGACGCCTTCGCGTTTCGCCAACCCAAACGGGCGGAGCGGGCGTTGAAGGAGGTACTCGCCTGGATGGCACGCTCGCGCCTGGCACCCATGATCCGCGCCGCACGGACCGTCCGACGACATTTCGACGGGGTCATCAACGCCATCATCAGCGGCATCACGAACGCGACCGCCGAGGCCATCAACTCACGCATCCAGTGGATCAAGAAACAGGCCGCGGGCTTTCGCAGCCGGGAGCGGTTCCGCCAGGCCATCTACTTCCACCTCGGACGCCTGGACCTGTACCCGGATGAAGCACATACTCTTGCCCACCCGAATTCCTGAAGCGCCCGAACAGAACCGTAGCTTCCGGCCACATCCTGAACGAACTCCTCCGGTGTCAGGTTTGCCAACACTTCGAAGAGTTGCCTGTTTGCCCAGTAGCCATAGTCGTAGAGGTCTTCTAGATCCTTCACGGTCATCTGATGCTCCCAACTCTCCGTGTCCTCGCCGATGAATGACGGCCGCAGTCTGACGCGGTAGCCGCTCCGTCACATTCAGACCAGAAGTCCGAAGTCGAATCGGGCCCGACTGGTCGCCAAGGACGGAGCAATCCGCGTTTCCCGACGATGGCTCAACAGATCGGCGTCAGTGAGGACCCATCTGGGGGCGTCCAGGCGCGCCGCATGTCTGCGACTACGTAAATAGCTGGACGCCGTAAAACGCCTTTTTGCTCGGCCTGACGGCGAGACGAGAAAGTCGTAAGCTGTGGCGATGGGTGACCTCCCCGGCCCGCAACTCGTCGCGGCCTGTCCCCGTGGCGGTGCTACGCTGTGGCAAGTCGTGCCGGAGGTCGCCGCCATCACGGCGGACCGACACGGAAACATGTGACGGCAGGAGATTTCCCAGATGAGTGACCGAGCCATCGCCGCATCGTTCGCGTTGATCGCCGTCCTGCCGCTTCTGCCGGCTCCGGCGACCGCGCAGGCCACCTCGGCCGGCGCGTGGGAAGCGCCGACCACATCATGGGGCGACCCGGACATTCAAGGCATCTGGAACAACGTGACGGCCACGAGCCTGGAGCGCCCCGACGCCCTGGCCGACAAAGCACTCCTCACCGATGAGGAGGCCGCTCAGTTCGAGCAGCAGAGAATCGAACGGCGCGCCGAGGCCGAGGCACGGCCTCATACCGGCTACGCCGCGAGCGTCTGGTTCGAGTCGAGCGACTCGCTGTCAGGGAATCGCACGTCGCTGCTCGTGGATCCACCTGACGGGAAGTTTCCCCCCTTGACATCGCTGGCGGAGAAGGTCGCCGAGACGCAACGCGCGGCGAGACGCGTCAGCCCCGCCGACACGTGGTGGGATCGCGGCCCCTATGAGCGCTGTGTGTCGCGCGGTCTCCCGGGCTCGATGTTGCCGGGGTTCTACAACCACAACTATCAGATCCTGCAGACACCCGGGTATGTGGTGATCCTGGTCGAGATGATTCACGACGCGCGCATCATCCCGATGGACGGCAGGCCGCACGTCGACACGGGCATCAAGCAGTGGCTCGGGGATTCGCGTGGCCGCTGGGAAGGCGACACGCTCGTCGTCGAGACGATCAATCTTCCCCACGTCGACCAGCGCAACGTCGCGGTGTATGGCACCAGTGAGCAAGGCCGTGTCATCGAGCGCTTCACGCGGCTCGACGCCAACACCATGGACTACCACGTCACGGTCGAGGATGCGCCGACCTTCACGGCGCCTTGGACCGCGTCGATCCCAATGACGCGAGTGGAGGGTCCTCTCTACGAGTACGCCTGCCACGAGGGCAACTACGGGTTGCCGAACATCCTCGCCGGGCATCGGCGCGAGGAAGCCCTGGCCGCCGCGGCATCGAAATAGGGCTTAGGGTTCCTTCACCACAGGCTTCCTGGCCGACGTCAACCCAACCGACCCGGTCGTGTTTGGCGTGACGGGACTCCTGCTTGCCGGCGTGGTGCTGCTTGCCTGCTTGGTGCCGTCCCGATGCGCCGCGACGGCTGACCCGCTCGCGACGTTGAACGCGGACTAGCAGCCCGTGGTGAAAGTCCCTATTAGGGATCGACACGATCGATCCCGCGTACTACACTGTCGCGCATGGCGATGGGCAAACGACGACGCCGGGCGCGGCAAGCATCGATGTGGGTTCCCACCAGCGACCTGCCTCGCAGTGCGGCGCATCCGTTCTATCAGCGATTGAATCGGATCCTCGATGACACGGGCTTCGACGCGTTCGTCGAGGCGCAATGCGCGCCGTTCTACGCGGACGGCGTCGGTCGTCCGAGTCTGGCGCCGGGGCGGTACTTCCGGCTGCTGATGCTCGGCTACTTCGAAGGGCTGGACTCGGAGCGGGCGATCGCGTGGCGGGCGGCCGATTCGCTGAGCATCCGGCAGTTTCTGGACCTCGAGCTGCACGAGGCGCCGCCGGATCACTCGACGCTGTCGCGCACCCGGCGCCTGATCGACGTCGAGACCCATCAAGCGGTGTTCACGTGGGTGCTGCAGCAACTGGCCGACGCCCAGCTCGTGACCGGGCGGACCCTCGGCATCGATGCCACGACGTTGGAAGCGAACGCCGCATTGCGGAGTATCGTGCGCCGGGACACGGGCGAAGGCTACGAGGCGTTTCTGACCGGGCTGGCCGAGGCGTCCGGCATCGTCACGCCGACCCGCGCTGAGCTGGCCCGGTTCGACCGGAAACGGAAGAAGAAAGGCTCCAACGACGACTGGACGCATCCGCAGGATCCGGACGCGAAGATCACGAAGCTGAAGGACGGGCGCACGCACTTGGCGCACACCGCGGAGCATGCGGTGGACCTGGAGACGGGGGCCATCGTCGGCGTCACCGTGCAGGATGCCGACGACGGCGATACGACGACGATGGTCGAGACCCTGATCACGGCGGCCGACCACGTCGAAGCCGTCCTGCCGGCCGGCGCCGGTATCGCCGAGGTCGTCGGGGACAAGGGGTATCACAGTAACGAGACGATGGTGGCGTTCGCCGCGCTCGGCGTGCGCAGTTATGTTTCGGAGCCGGACCGCGGGCGACGCAACTGGACAGGCAAGGCGGCGGCGCGCGACGCCGTGTACGCGAACCGTCGGCGCATTCGGGGCACGCGTGGGCAACGGCTGCTGCGACGGCGGGGCGAGTTGCTCGAACGCCCCAACGCGCATCTCTACGAGACCGGGCGGCTGCGCCGGGTGCATCTGCGTGGGCATCCCAACATCCTCAAGCGCGTGCTTGTGCACGTCTGCGGGTTCAATCTTGGGCTCCTCATGCGGCAGCTGACGGGCGTCGGCACGCCGCGGAGCCTCCAAGGCCGCGCGGTCGCCGTCTTCGAGGCCTTGATCGCTGATCTTGGCCGCCTCTGGACCCTCGTATCGCCCGCGTGGGCGCGAGATGCGCAAGATCTGCCGCACTCGTCGTTTCTCGACCTTATGACACGGTGTCACGAACACATGCCCCTCGACCTACGAAAGGGCGTTTTCACCACGGGCTGCTAGGGTCACAGGACTATGCAGGGGCAACGGAGCACCCGTGCGCCTGTCCCGCGCTGAGCCGCCCTCAACATCGGTCGCGGAAAACGCCGTAGTAGTTAGTGATGGCGGCTCGGCGCCAGCTGAGGGCCGGGAGCAGAACAACTCGATCGCGAGCGCCAGCCTAGGTCGCCTGTCGACGAACACCAGGGCCTGACGTTTGACGCTGACGTCTCTCGCGGCTCTGATTCTTCATCCGAGTTGCCGTTGACCGTCCGCGAGAGCGGGCGTGAGATCGGCGGGCCCAACGGCGGCGGTCCGTTGCTACGCATTCACGCCGACCGCGGCGCTGTCGAACTGCGGGTACACTGAGATCCGAAGATTCGGTCGATCGCTCCGGGACCCGTTGCGTGGCGTCAGGCTAGGCGCTAGAAGTTCCTGGTGAGGTCCATCCCCTCGTAGAGGCCGGCGACCTGGTCGGCGTAGCCGTTGAACATCTGCGTCCGCTGTTTGAAGTACTCGCCGATCCGCCGCTCCGTCCGCTGCGTCCACCGCGGATGGTCGACCTCCGGGTTCACATTGGCGTAGAAGCCGTACTCGTCTGGAATCGAGACGTTCCAGGAGTTCCGTGGCTGCTCCGCGACGAACTCGATGCGGGTGATCGATTTGAGGCTCTTGAAGCCGTACTTCCACGGCACCATCAGACGCAGCGGCGCGCCGTTCTGGTTCAACAGCGTCTTGCCGTAGAGCCCCACGACCATGATCGCCAGCGGGTTCATCGCCTCGTCCATCCGCAGCCCCTCGACATAGGGCCACTCCAGGCTCCCGCCGCGCTGACCGCGGAACTCGCTCGGTCGGTACACGGTCTCGAAGCGGACGTACTTCGCCCGCGAGGTCGGCTCGAAGCGTTTGAGCAGATCGCCTAGCGGAAAGCCGACCTACGGCACCACCATTGACCACGCCTCGACGCTGCGGAGCCGATAGATGCGCTCCTCGAGCGGATGCGGCTTCAGGATGTCCTCGAGCGTGTAGTCGGTCGCGGGCGTGTTCATATGCCCTTCGACCCGGATACTCCACGGCTTGGGGTTGAACTCGTGCGCGTAGCGCTTCGGGTCTCCCTTGTCGATCCCGAACTCGTAGAAGGTGTTGTAGCTGGTGATCTCGTCGAACGCGTTCTGCGGCTCGTTCGTACTGAAGGGGCTCGCCGTGATGCCGGGCAGGTCCTCCTGCGGCGCCGCGGCCTGCACGCCGCCGCGCGGCCCACCGATCGCCGCCGCACCGGCCACGCCCAGCGCGGCTCCGGACGCCGCTTGGATGAACTGCCGGCGGTTGTAGTACAGCCGCTCTGGCGTGATCTCGGACGATGGAATGTCTGGCGCCTGCTTGATGAGCATGCCTGCGTCCTCCCGTACCGGTGTTAGCAACCAGCGGGTCCGCGTGCCGGCGTGGCCCAAAGCCCAGCAACCAGAATGCTCGTCGAGAGCAGGGCCGTGCCGACGGACGACATCAAGAGCGCGTGGAGGAACCGGGGATGTTCGAGTGCATTGGCGAGCAAGGTCAACAGCCAGGGGAGCCGCCAGAGCAGAAGAAAGGCGACGAAGACGACGACCGCGGCGACGCCCCGGGTTCGATGACATCGGCTCAGCAGCCACCCGATCGCTGCCCCGCCAGGTACGGCCAGCAAGAGATACGCCCACTGGAGGACAACCCCTGAGCGAGCTGGTCCGAGATGGGTGCGCGTGACGCCGGTCAAGAACAACTCAGATGACCCCCACACCTGGTCAACGAGCAGGCTGTAGGCGAGGAGCGCCGCCCACCCCACGACGACCGCTCGAGCGGCGAGCCACTTGTGGTGCCACATGTCACGCGTGAGTTGCGCGACGACCGCGGCCAGCACTTCTTTCGCGTACCAGGTAGCCGAGTGGCCGTGCTGGTACTCTTCAAGGAGGTCGCCGGCGAGCGCTTCGTTGGCTGGGCCAAACCGCTGCAGCATCCAGCACGCGATGCCGGCGACGTGATCCGACGTCGCACGGGTCATCCTTCCACCTGGGCGAGGCCAGACCAGAGTTTGACGAGCAGGCGCCGGGCCTCGCGGACCCCGCGCAGTCCGCGCGTGGTCACGTGGAAATAGCGCTTCGCGCGGCCGCCGCGTTCGGGCGTCGGCTCACCGAGATCTGACGCCACGAGACGCTTGGTCTCGAGCCGATCGAGTGCCGCGTACAGGCTGCTGCGCGAGACGGCCCGGCCGCGTTGCGCCGTCAGTTCCCGCGCGATCGGGACGCCGTACGCGTCTTCGCCGACGCGCATGATCGCCAGCATCACGGTCAGCTCGAAGTTGCTCAGTGAGTCGGCTCTCATATAGTCCTATATATAGAATATATTGTCGGGTTGACGCAACCCTTGTGGCGGTGGGAGGGGGAGTGCGGCAGGACGTCACTTCGACCGACAAGCCAGTCCCAGGCCGACGGCAGCGCCAGTCGTCGCTCTACAGTGCGCCGTTCATGAGGATCTGATTTGAAGGGCGTAGCGGCCCTGGGACGGACGCGCTCCGTCCGAGGGGAAAGGGCCCAGGACGACGACAGTAACAAAGGATAGCTACACACTTCGGCGTTACACAGGACCTATTCTGAGGGCTTGCACCGGAGCGGGATCGGGCGCATACGTGCTCCGCGTGGCGCAGAGCTTACTGCGTCCGGCTCTCATCGATCCAGATCCGAAAGTCCTCGCCGATGATCTGGATCGTCTCGCCATGCAGCGTGCTGAGCTCCCGCCTGGCGGCCCGGACATTGAGAGCGTCACCAGTGCCGGAGAGCAGGGCATCGGCCACCCGCCACGGCATCTCCACTCGCACCTCGTCGGAGCTGAACCAGTGACGATCGATGACGTCGACAAGAACTGTGTCGCCCTCGCGCGCGACCCGCCAGATCGTCGGCCCCTTGTGCTGGATAGTGACGAACTCGGCGACGCCGACATCCCGTAGCTCCGGCCACATGTCACGGATGGCGGCGACCGGCACGTTGTGGCCGCCGTGGCCTCCCTGGAGTTGTCCGTCCTGGAGAAGCTCAGGCACGAGTGGGGCGATGGCCTCGATGGCCGTCAGCGGCAGGTTCACGTGTGTGCGGCCCTCGCCGTTGACGTCCACGTGAATCCACGGCTGCGGTGCTTGCTGGGCCGCTGGGCTACCGATCGTCGCTGCCGACGCGACCAAGATCATCACTGTCAGCCGTAGCGCCGCGCACGACACGCTCGTTGCTCTCATCAATGACTCCTTCCGTTCCTCGCGTCGGGCCCTCAGCGTTCCCGCGAGGTGCGTCCGTTCTCAGTGCGCTCCGGCGGAAGGCCCGTTGAATGGGCCTCCGCGCCGTGCGCGCCAGGCCGCGACGCTTGGTCCCGGGGAACGGCCCCTGGTTACCCGCCCAGTTTGACCAGGATCTCAGCAGCCGGGCCCTTTTGCCGCTGGACCACGTCGAACTGCACGTGGATGTAGCACGGCGTCCGGCCGAAGGTCGCCTCGCTGATCAGCATGAGCCACGTGCCACTCTGACAAGAAGCGCTCCGCGGTGTGCGGCCGCGTGGACGCTACCGGGTGATACGCACGCGACCATCGTCGCTCTGGACGCGCAGCTCGTGTCCCCCGCCGTTGAGCGCACCGGAGATGCGATGGCGGGATACCGTGCCATGCACGGTGATCGCCTGCTCGATTTCCGCTGCGCCATCGTCGGTTCGGACCACGAGATCGGCCGCGAAGCCGGGCGGGAGCGCCAGCGCCACGCCACCGTCGTCGGCGCGAACCGACCAGTCCTCTTCCATCTGGGACCCGGCCTCGGCCCGAATTTCGACGCGGCCATCGTCGGTCCTCACCTGCACAGCCGTGAGGACACCGTCCAATCGCACGTCGCCGTCGTCGGTTCGCACATCGACGGAGCCATTAACCTGGCGGAGGTCAAGGTCCCCGTCATCGACCACAGCTGTCAACTTCCCCGTGGCGTCGGTGATGTCCACCCGGCCGTCGTCAAGCGCGAGCTGTAGCTGTCCATCGAAACCGCGGACGGTGAGTCGACCGTCGTCGTTCCGCGTCTCGACCTCGCCAGTGACCTGCCGAAGTTCCAGGTGACCGTCGTCGACCACGGCCCGGAGTTCGCCCGAGGTCTCGGTCACGACCAAGTCGCCGTCATCAACCGCGAGGCGCAACCGCCCCTCGAACCCGGTGACGCTCAACGGGCCGTCGTCGTTACGGGCATCGATGTCGCTGCGTGCCGGCGCCTCGACCTCGATGTGCGCACGCGGGCCCCGGCCCCACGAGAACCAGCGCCGGTGCGGGAGCCGCACCTCGACCGTGATCCGATCACCATCCTGCTCGAGTCGCACCTCCAGTTCGTCCGCATCTCGACCCTCCCGGACGATGCGGACGCGCACGTCAGCAGCGCTGGAGGACGTGCGGACGGTCGTCTCACCATCCGTGCCGTTCTTCACGACGAGGTCCGGCACGCCGCGCACGGCGAAGCGCCGCTCCGTCGTCTCCCCGTCGGTCCCCTGCCGTGCGCCGGTAATGGCCCCCGCGAGGACGCACAGCACGGCGACGGCTCCGGCGCGCGTCAGCGTTGTCGTGGTCATCATGCAGCACCCCTCTCCTGGGTTGATCGAGCCCGATGCCCAGACCTCGCCCGATCCGACGGCTAGTACAAGCGCAGCTCTCCGGCCTTGAGATGCGCCTTAAGGAGGAACTCCCCGGGCCCTCGCCAGTCGAGCGAGCGGAAGAGGCCTCCCGTCGTGATCCGAAAGGGGTCGGCTTGGAGCTCGCCGGCCCAGACCGATCCCTCGACGCTTCGGTAGTCGTCGGCATCCCCCACGTCGATTCGCAGCTCTCCCGCGTGCAGGCGGATGTCCTTGTCGCCCACGATCTCCTCGACCGAGAGTTCGCCGGCCGAGAGGCGAATGGTGAGGTCCGCCCGCCGCGGCACCTCGATGTCGACGTGAAAGCCGTTGCGCGGCCCGTCGTCGACGACGACCGTGGCGTCGGACCCGTCGACCTCGACGTCCGCCTCCACGTCTCCCAGCTCGTGCTGATGCCGGACGGTCCACTCGACGCGGATCCGATCGTCGGGGCCCGCCGAAATCCGATACCCGCCAGCCGACAGGTCCATCGAGATCCGGCCGCCGGTAACGAACGGGACGTCGAGCGATTCGGAGGGACGTGTCTCGGAGTGGGGCTGGGCGGCGGCACCCACGACGATCGCGGTGCCGAGCACGAGGGCGCTCGCGGGGACGGGCCTACGCATATCGAACCTCCAGACGGTACCGGTCTCTAGAGTAAACGCAACGTCGGGGGCGGCGGTTCCGCCCCGCCGTGATTCCCCGCGCGCGGATCGGGACCGCTGGGCGCACACGTGGCGGGAATCGACCGGCTACCGGCCGCATTCGCCCTCAATTGCCGCCCTAATCGGTGCCTATGTCCGCCGATTCCCACGGTGGTGTGCCGTGTGCGTCGCCCTCGAGCGGGGTTTGCGCACCCTCGGTCGCGTGTGGGGCAGGCTCTAATCCGCTGGGCGCGAGGAACTTATGGAGCGGAGCTGCATTGGCGTTCCGCACTTTGCATGTTGAGCGGGAAATGGACGCGACGTGTTTGCGGTGCAGGATGAGATTTCACGGTCGGTCGTCGAGAAGCTGCAGACGCTTCTGGGTGAACCGGATGCGCCCGTTGTCACTCGGCCTACGGGCAACCTGGAGGCCTACAACCTGTATTTGAAGGGTCGCCATCATCTTTCCCGGCTCACGATGACGAGCGTCGCGGCGGCGGTGGAGTGCTTCACGCAAGCCCTGAACATAGATCCCAGCTACGCTCGGGCGCACGCGGGCATTTCGGGGGCGCATCTGGTGGTCGGGCTGCTGGGCGAGACCGCGCCGCGTGACGTGATGCCTCAAGCGAAGGAGGCCGCACGCAAGGCCCTAGCGATTAACGAATCGGTTGACGCCGCCCACGCCGCCCTCGGACCGCGTGCTGCTGTTTTACGACTGGGACTGGGCCGGAGCGGAACGCGCGTTTCGGCGCGCGCTGGTGCTCAATCCCGCGAATGCCTCGACTCGAAGCGACTTGGCCCAGTTGCTGGCCGTGTTGGGCCGTGCGGACGCGAGCCTGACCGAGGCTAGACGCGCCGTCGAGATCGATCCGGTGTCTCCGCGCTCTAACCGCGAACTGGCTCTGGCCTTGGTCCTTGCTGGGCGATTCGAGGCAGGCCGGGATCAGGCGCGCAAAACGCTCGACGTGGCCCCCGGCTTTCTCCCGGCGTTATGGGATCTGGCGTGGGCAACCGCCGGGCTGGGAGCCGTTCAAGACGCCGTGGCGATACTCCGGCAGGCGCGTCCGTCTGACCACAGTGATACGACGACAGAGCATTCCTTGGTCTAGCTTGTGCCCTGGCGGGCAGCGAGAGGAGGCGCTCGAAATCCTCGACGACCTCAAGAAACTTCGCATTAGCAGCTACGTGTCTGCTGTGGAGTCAAGCCCATTCTTAGTTGAAACTCTCCACGGCTCCCGATGGCTTACGCGGCCTGCTTCTTCGACGTCGTCGTGTCGATCTTCAGTTCTCGCTTCAATGCGGCCCGAAGCGTGGGAAGGTGGCGGTAGCCCCTCACCCTTCGTAAGCGCGGTTCGATGTCCAGGAGGGCGGTCGCCAGCCAGCGGTGGCGTTGGCTCGAGCTCTGCCAGTGATCTACCTTCGCGCAGCGTTCCTCGACCAGCGCATTGACCGACTCCAGACAGTTCGTCGTCTTCAGCGACCGGCCCAGCACTCCGTACACGCCCAATCGATGTAACGTCAGGGTTTCGTCCAGGCCTTCCGCCAAGCTGTCAGCCGCCGACTGGTTCCGCTCGTCCAACTCGCCGTGGAGCGTCTCGAGCGCACCGAGGGCCTCGTCGTAGTCCGGCCGGTTGTACGCTCGCTGGAGACGCTGACGCCACACCGCCTGCTCGTGCTTGGCCAGGTAGCTCACCACGTTCTCGCGCTTGTGCCACTGGCACCGTTGGACCAGGGCCCGGCCCCGGAAGGCCTTCCGGACGGCCGTGCGGAGCCCCTTGCCGCCATCGAGGATGACCAGCACACCCTGGGAGAGGTCGAGGCCCCGCTCGACCAACGACCGCAGGAACGGTGTGAGCACCGTCGCGTTCTCCGTGTCCGTTTCGACGAAGCCCAGGAAGCGTTTCTCCCCAGACAGCGTGATGCCTAGCGCGATGACCATCGTCGCGTCAGCGAACGTCTTGCCGTCCAGGAACACGGCCACCACGTCCTCATCGGATAGGTCCCGCTCCTGGAACGCCCGTAGCTGCGCCGCGCTGGCCTGGATGAACCCCCGGGACACCGTCGAACTCGACAGCCCGATCGCCCCGGGAATCGCCGCCGCGGCCGCCGCGTAGTTGCGGCACGAGATCCCGTAGAGCACCCGTCGCAGCAGCGCGTCGTCCACCTCGCGGTCGTCATGCAACGCCGCATACGACCGCAGCGGAATCTCGCTCCCTGCGAGGCGACGAATCCGGGGCACGCGAATCGGCACGCGCTGCCCCGCGAGACCCACCGTCCCAGGGTTACTGCCGTGACGGCGTCCACCGACCGACGCGTCCTTCCGGACGTAGCGCTCGCTCGCCAGCGCCGTCACCTCCTGGTCGAGCAACTCCTGCACATGCATCAGGCCCAGGGGCACCAGCGAGCGGATCAGCTCCACCTTCGCGTCCAGCTCCAGATCCGCGTAGGCCTCGCGGTGAATGATGTTGACCGAGCCCAGCTTGCGAACTTTCTTGCGCTTCCTGACAGCACGTAGGCCACTCATCGTGGCTCCTCTCTCTCGTGGGGTGATGTCCGTCTTTTGCAACGTCATCACACCACAGGGTCTGGAGCCGTTTCAATTTTCAACTAAGATTAGCTCACCCTCCTGCTGTGCATCTTGCGACGATTTGCGGCGCGCTCGGCGAGCAGGATCAGGCGTTCGTGTGGCTCGAACAGGGATATGAGGAACGCTCCGGTCTCCTTGTTACTAGCAAGGTCTCGCTTCATTTCGATCCCCTCCGCGCCGCTCCCCGCTTCCAGGCCCTCCTCCGCCGCATGAATTTCCCCCAGACGGCGACAAAAGGGTAGGAGCCGTCACCCGCCCACGTCTGTCGGTAGCGTTGGCCGCTGTTTCGCGACCGGGCCGGGCGGCATTCATCTTGCTCCGTCCTCATCAGCAACAGGTCCGATTCCGACTGTGTCCCGATGCAGAGGAGCCCTCATGTCGCGAGACAACGTCCGCCGAACGCCGCGCTTCGAGGCTAAGCGGCACACCGGTCGCGAATCCGACACCTTGAGACGTCGTCGTCCCCGGACGCGCCGCCTTCGCAAGCAGCCCAAGACCGACTCGGCGTCGCGTTCACGCGGCTAACTGACCGCCCCGCCTATGTCACGCGGCAGGACCGCCGTCCGGGTATGGATTCGGCGCAGCGTCGCGGGCGCGGCTGTGCTGGCGGTGTGTGTTGGCGTGCTGCCTCCGTTGCGGCACGGTGTCTTGGCGTACGCTCGGACATGCGTTGGTGAGAGCTGATACGCAGGGCGCTCAAGCGGTTGCGGCCGTGATGATGAGCGGTGCGGACGGAGCCGAGGAGTTGAAGCCGCCGACCTCCTCTCACGCGGCGCAGTGGATCACGTTGTGATTCTCGACCCACCGGTCCCAGGCATCGCGCATGAGTTCGCTCGAAGAGGCGTGGAGTACGAGAGTTCGGCCCGACGGTCTGCACGGGTCCTCATGTCCCTTGGGGTGGATGCCGAGGACGTATACATCCTCAAGAGCGCTACTGGCGGAACCCGAGGAGAGACCGTTGCCCTTGCGCGCTGGTGCCGGGAGCAGACCGTCGCGTCCATCGTCGTCCTGTCGACACCGCACCATTCCCGCCGACTGCGCCGTACGCTGCGGCGGGTCATAGACCTCGGTCACACGACGGTCACGGTTCGGCTCTCCCGACACAGCGACTTCCATCCAGATAGCTGGTGGCAAACACGCGCCGGCCTCCGAACGGGGATCGTCGAACTGCAGAAGCTCGCGCTGGACACGGTACTTCATCCGTTCTCGCCGTAGGCCGTTTTCGGGTGGATCACCCTTCTCGCGACAGCGGTCTCGTGTAGTGGGCCCGCCTACCCGCCCCGGTGAATTCAACTGGTCGACGCAACGCGATAGATGATCATGCCCAAGGAGGGATCATGGGTCGCGTTGGTCGGGCACGGATGTCGTCGGGGGAGGAGGCGGAGGTCTGGACCCGGTGGCAGCGGGGCGAGTCGTGCGTCGTCATTGGGCGGGCGCTCGACCGAGATAGAGGGGCCATCTTCACAGTGGTGGCCCGGCGGGGCGGGATTCCGCCGCCCCCGCGGCGACGATCCCGCCTGGCGCTCTGCGAGACGGAGCGCGAAGAGATCTCGAGGGGGCTGGCTCGGGGTGAGTCGCTGCGGCAGATCGGCCGGCGCGTAGGCCGCGCCGCGTCCACCGTCAGCCGGGAGGTGGGCGGCACGGCGGCCGGCGGCACTATCGCGCGGCGACGGCCGATACGCAGGCGTGGGTCCGCGCCCGGCGGCCGAAGTCGTGCCGGCTTGCGGGCTCCGTCGCCCTGCGCCGACTGGTGGCGATCAAGCTCGCTCGGGACTGGTCCCCGCAGCAGATCGCGGGGTGGCTCACCCGGACCTTTCCGGACGATCCTTGTCTCCACGTGTCGCACGAGACGATCTCCCGAAGTCTGTATGTGCAGAGCCGGGGGGTGATGAAAAAGGAGCTGATGGCCCACCTGCGCCGGCGGCACCGGGTCCGCCGGGCGCATCAGGCGACGCGGGCCCGGCATCGCACCCGCGGCATCGCCGACGCGGTCTCCATCCGCGCGCGGCCGGCGGAGGTGGCCGACCGCGCGGTCCCGGGCCACTGGGAAGGGGACCTGCTGACGGGGGGGCCCCACTCCTACATCGCGACGCTGGTCGAACGCCAGTCGCGCTTCGTGCTGTTGGTGCGGCTGGCGAGTAAGACACCACCGCGGTCGTCGCGGCGTTGACCACGGCCGTCCGAGCCCTGCCGGCCGGACTGATGGCCTCGCTGACGTGGGATCGGGGGATGGAGCTCGCGGCGCACCGACGGTTCACCGTGGCGACGCACGTCCAGGTCTACTTCTGTGACCCGCAGAGTCCCTGGCAGCCGGGCACAAATGAGAACACGAACGGGTTGCTGCGCCAGTACTTCCCGAAGGGGACTGACCTGTCTCGGTACACGCAGGCGGATCTGGACGAGGTCGCGCTCAAGCTGAGCACACGTCCCCGCAAAACGCTGGAATACGCCACGCCCGCTGATAGACTGGCGGTCACTGTTGCGTCGACCGGTTGAACCCGCACCTCCTGTCCGCTCGTTGCACACCGTCTGGCCATCCGAGGCCGTGATCAGCCCCGGCCGGTGGCATAATCAGCCTTTCCACCCCCACAAGGAGGGGCCATGCGCGCGACTGCGTCGGCGTGCGGCTCGGCTCGACAGGCACCCGCTGAGACGGAGCGTGTGAATCAATGACGCGCGAGTCATTGCTCGCGTGGGTCGAGAGACGCGGGCGCGCGTGGCGAGACCGCAATGCCGAAGCCCTGGCCGCCGACTACGCCGACGACGCCGTCCTGGACAGCCCAATCATGGGCAAGTCTGTCGGCCGGGAGGCGATACGTCTGGCGTACGAAACGTATCTGGCGGCGTTCGGGGAGCTCACCGTCGAACGTGAGGACCTCGTCATTGACGGGGCTCAACTGGTGATGGTCTTTAAGGTGACCGGGACCCACACCGGATCGCTGTTCGGCATCGAGGGAACTGGCGAGAAGGTGGCCTTGCGCGGCGTCAGCGTGTGGACGGTGGAGCACGGCAAGATCGCGCATGAGCGACGGCTCTATGACTTCACCGGGTTTCTCGTGAAGGTCGGCGTGCTTAAGGCGCGACCATTGAGCGCCAGTACCCACGTCGAGGTGGACGGACGAGACTGATGGCCCTCAAGGTCGGCTCCCGCCTCGGCCATTACGACGTCACCGCCCTCATCGGCGAGGGCGGGATGGGGCAGGTCTATCGCGCCACCGACACGCAGCTCGGCCGCGACGTCGCCTTGAAGATCCTTCTATGAAGCGGCTTGTCAAGTCACCTCGTTGTTCGTCGAAGCTCTCACGCTCTCCGATACACCCTCCAGTGAGCGCGCCGTCCCCGCACCCAGCTGGGGGGCGCGCGCGAACGGGTCGGCAGCTCGGTGTGCTGTCCACGGGCCCGGATTTCGGTCGCTAGGGTAACAACCTGCTTAGACGCGCCGGGCTGAAGCCGCGAGGTGCGTCATCCTTCTATTCGCGCTCGACAAGGGCGATCTCTGATCGCCGGCGCAAGAGACGATCCGAATGGGGGGCGGCACCATCTCCCTGCCGGCCTCGCGTGCGACCAAGGATCTTCACGTGCTCACCCACCAACCCTGCAACCCCGGACCTCACTCAGTGGCCCGACCGCACCACCAAGGACTTACCCGCTCATCCCGTGCGGCACTGGGACCCCGACGCGGCGCCCGTCATAGACCGTCTGGTCCCGCCACATCGCAAACAGGATCCCCGCCAACCGGCGCGCGACGGCCACGGTGGCGATGCGCCGGCCGCGGCGCGTGGCCAGTTGCTCGGCCCAGGCGCGCAGGCCCGCGGCCTCCGCCCGGCGAGACCGGAGCGCGGCCCACGCGGCTTGCACCAGCAACCAGCGCATGCGCGGATTGCCCGCCTTCGTAATGTGGCCCCGACGGTGGCGGTCCGCAGAGCTGTCCTCGCTGGGCACCAAGCCGAGAAAGCTCTCGACCTGGTGGGCCCCGCCAAAGCGCCCCGCCTCATCCAGCGTCGCGACGAATGCCGTCGCGATGAGGGGGCCTACCCCGGGGGCGGTAGTCAACCGCTGTACCACCGGGTTGGCCGCCGCCGTCTCGATGACCTGGGCATCGGCCACGGCGAGCTGCGCGGTCAACTGTTCCCACAGGGCGAGCAGCGGCTGGAGCGCCGCCTGTAACTCGTCGGGGAGCTCCAGCTCCGTCACATACGTACCGAATCGGTCGGCATCCCCGGCCCGGACGCGCAGTCCCTCCCGCCGCACCAGCGCCCGCACCAAGGCGATGGTGCGCCCGCGGGTCCGCACGAGCAGGTCGCGCACCCGGAGCTGGCGCCGCACCCGATGCTGGGCGGCCGACACGCGATGCGCCGGGCGATAGGAACCGAGTCGGGCCGCCTCGGCCAGCATCCGCGCATCGCGCCGATCCGTCTTCACACGCCGGCGCCGTTCGGGATACATCGGGGCGTAGTTCGGATCCGCCACGATGACCTCGTGGCCGCACTGCTCGATCGTCTGCGCCACCCATTCGCTTTCCGTCGTCGCCTCGAGGAGCACCCGGGCACACGGTCGGCTCCCGAACATCTTCGTGAACTGCTGCCGCGTACTCTGAATCCGTCGTTCGATGATCTCGCCCTCGGACGTGAGGATGCAGATTTGACTTTCTCTCTTATGGACGTCGATGCCAATATGCTCCATGGCTGGTCTCCCTCTGTGCGCCTTGAGCGCGTTTGAAAAATGTGGAGCGCAAGCTACCACGTGGGGACGACCAGCCGCTTCATCCTATCTCCCCGAGGCCTTCGCGGCGGACCCGGATCGGCGTCAGTGCCCATGGAGGATGCTCCCGTGTTTTGGAGGAGCGGGATCATTCCAGCCAGTACAGCATCCAGTACACCAGGACACCACTGACCGACACGTATAGCCAAATGGGCAGGGTCCACTTGGCGATTCGGACGTGCTTGTCGAAACGGGATGTCCAGCCATGATGGATGGTGGTCAGCGCAAGGGGGACCACCAGCGCTGCCAGCACGACGTGCGGGATGAGCACGCCGAAGTACACGCCCCGCAGCCATCCCTCACCAGCGAAGGGCACTGAGCCACTCCCCGAGGCCTTCGCGGCGGACCCGGATCGGCGTCAGTGCCCATGGAGGATGCTCCCGTGTTTTGGAGGAGCGGGATCATTCCAGCCAGTACAGCATCCAGTACACCAGGACACCACTGACCGACACGTATAGCCAAATGGGCAGGGTCCACTTGGCGATTCGGACGTGCTTGTCGAAACGGGATGTCCAGCCATGATGGATGGTGGTCAGCGCAAGGGGGACCACCAGCGCTGCCAGCACGACGTGCGGGATGAGCACGCCGAAGTACACGCCCCGCAGCCATCCCTCACCAGCGAAGGGCACTGAGCCACTCCGGTAGTGGTGGGTCAGGTAGGTGACGAGGAACAGTGATGAGACCACGAAGGCTGTTGCCATGCAGGTCTTGTGGGCGACGACCTTCTTTCGGCGAATGCAGACGTACCCGACCGTGAGAAGCAATGCGCTCGTGCCATTGAGCAGGGCATTGACCGCAGGGAGGATCGACGCGCTCGTCTCTGCCCCGGTGTCTGTCGGGGAACCCAGCAGAACGAATGCGACCCCCGCAACAACGACCAGCGACAGGGTGGCGATCACAGAACGCGTGATCAGTGCTTGATTGGAACGCTGGTCAATCAGTTGAACATCACCGGATGTGCCCCCGCCTGGATGGCCGGAACCCCTGTTGTTCATCGGCCCATTCTGCCACGCGTTCACCATCCCGGAAACGGTCGTCGGTTCTAGCCACAGGGGCGCGCGACGTGGGGCGGTTGGTGGCCGGCCCGCCCCGCGCTATGATCTCCCTTCCCCCATGACACTGTCTCCGGGCACGACGCTCGGCCCGTATGAGATCCACTCTCAGCTTGGCCAGGGCGGGGGCGTCGTCTACCTCGCGCAGGACCCGCGCCTTGACCGTCAGGTCGCGATCAAGGTCCTCCCGCCCGACCTGACCCGTGACGCCACCGCGAAGCAACGGTTCCTGCAAGAGGTCAAGGCGGCGTCGGTCCTCGACCACCCGAACATCTGCGCAATCCACGGGACCAACGAGCCGGCCGATGGCCAGCTGTACCTCGTGATGGCCCACTACGAGGCGCCTACCGGGGCTCGGAGGAAATGTTGGGGGAACGGCCGCATCCGGATCAGAAACCCGCGAGAGCGAGTCCGTCTCGGCACCTTCCTAGATCTCTCCAGGGGGGTCGGGCCTCAGTGACCGATCAGCAACGTGGCAATTCGCAGCTGGGCAGCTCCCTCGTTCCCAAGACATCGGCGACGAAAGCACGACGGCCGTTTCGTCCGCGAGCCGGTGGGCGTCCGGTGACAGGACCCGGCGGCGCCTGGGCGCCTACTCCTCTCGCAGTACAACGGCTGGCTCGGTTGTCATCGCGCGTCGGGCCGGGATCCAGGTGGCCAGCGCCACGATGACCGCTAGGACCAACGCGATGGCCGAGTATGTGGGCAGGTCGAACGCCCCCACGCCGAACAGCTGGCTCTGTACCGACCGCGTGAAGGCGACCGCTAGCACCAGGCCCACCCCGAGCCCCGCCCCAAGCAGCGTGCCCGCCTGACCCGCCACGCGCGCGACCACCCCGCGGCGACTCGCCCCCAGGGCCATCCGGAGTGCGAACTCGCGTCGCTGCTGGGTGACCTGGAAGGCCACTAGGCCGTACGTGCCTACCAGCGCGAGCGCGACCGCGAGGCCCGTGAACGCCGTCAGCAGCCACGACAGCACCCGGCGCGTGTCGAACGCCGAGAACACCACGTCCTCGTAGGAGCGCACGAAGGCCACCGGCTGCCGGGGGTCGATACCAGCGATCGTGTCGCGCACCGCCGGCAGCAGCGCGAACGACGGACCGCTCGTGTGCACGATCAGGTGCATCATCCGTCGGAGGTTCTGCGAGAAGGGTACGTAGATCGCCTGACCCTGCTCGAGTTGACGGGTCGCCTCGTTGAGGCCCAGATAGTCGTCCGCAACCCCCACCACCGTCAGGTGCTCTTGCCGGCCCCCGTCGCTCCAGGGTGTCTCGATCTCTCCGCCCGCGAGCCGGAGCCGCTGCGACCCGGCGTCGCCGTCCGGCCAGACCACCCGCGCCAGACCCGCCGAGACCACCGCCACTGGCTGGGCCTTCGGACCGTCGCTCAGCGAGAAGGCTCGACCGGAGCGGAGCGGAAGATCCAGCGTGTCGAAGAAGTCGTCCGACACCACCCAGTAGGCCGCCTGCAGCATCTCCTCCGGGGGAGCCACCCGCCCCTCGACGTCGTAGCTCGTGCCCACCCAGACGTCCGACAACGGGAGGAAGGAGCTGGCGGTCGCCGCCTCCACCCCCGGGAGCGCGCGAATCCGCTCCAGCAGCGCCTCGTAGAACGCAAGCAACCGCTGGGGCTCGTCGTAGCGGGCGTCCGTCAGTCGCAACTGCAGGGTCAGACGATTCGAGAGGTCGACGCCTCGGTCGAGCGTCGTCAGGCGGTGCACCGTCTGCAGCATCAGACCCGAGGCGGCCAGGAGCGCCAGCGTGAAGCCTAGCTGGCCGACCACCAGACCGCTACGGACGCGGCGGGCGCCCGCTCCGACCGAGACCGCAACGCCGCCCGTGCCCAGCGCGTCGGCCGGCTGCTCGCGCGAGGCCACCAGTGCCGGTATCGCACTGAAGGCGAGCGCGGTGGCCACCGACGCGAGCCCCGCGAACCCGGCTACCGTCCAGTCGAGCCTTGGGTCGACATAAGGGGGCAGGCTGTCCGCCAGCAGTGTCCCGATCGCCGGGATCCCCCATCCTGCCGCGACCAGACCCAGCGCCCCGCCCGCGAGCGCCAGCACCAAGCCCTCGGCGACCGTGTGCCGGGCCACCCGCCAGCGCCCGGCCCCCAGGGCCAATCGAATTGCCGACTCGCGTCGCCGGGTCGCCCCCCGCATCAGCATGAGGCCCGCCACGTTCACCCCCGCCAGCAGCATGACCACACCCACAGCGGCCGACAGGATCTGGAGCCTCGGGAGGTTCTCCGACCGGATCAGATCCGAGAACCTCGCCAGCGCGATCCCCCGGTGACGATTCGTCGTCGGATACTGCCGCTCCAACCGGCCCGCGATGACGTCGAGCTCGGCCTGGGCGTCCGCCATCGTTACGCCCGGCTTCAGGAGCGCGTAGGCCCCGACCGACGATTCCCGGCTCTCTCGCTCGGTCTCCGTGAACGCGAACGGCAGCCAGAGCTCGACGTCCTTGTCGAGCACGCGGAACGGATAGAAGTCGGCGGGAAGGACCCCGATGACCGTGTAGGCCAGGCCGTCGGCGCGCAGCGAACGGCCGATGATGTCCGGCGCGCCATCGAACCGGCGCTGCCACATGTCGTGCGTGATGATGGCGACCCGGTCGTCGCCCGGCACCGCCTCGCGAGCCGTAAACGCCCGCCCGAGCATCGGCTCGATGCCGAGCGCTTGGAAGTAGCCGGGTTCAACCTTCCAGCCGTGAATCTGCTCCGGTGTGAAGGCCATGCCGGCGGCGTCCCGACCGTCCAGCTCCAGCGTATAGAACCAGAAGCGGGTGGCCACCATCCGCTCGACGCTCTCGGCGGCTGCGCCGAAGTCCAGTAGGTCGGCAATGGCCGGCGGGTAGCGCGCGTTCCCGTTCTGCTGGTCGGTGGCCCAGACGAGCATCAGCCGGTCGGCGTACGGGAGAGGGACCGGCTGGAGCAGCGTGTCGTTGACGAAGCTGAAGATGGTGGTGGCCGCCGCGATGCTCAGCGCCACCGTGAGCACGACGACCGTGCTGTATCCCGGGCTTCTCGCGAGGGCGCGGAGCATCCGGGTCGTGGCCACCGTGGCACCATCATACTGGCCCCCGCGCCGGTGTCCGGACCGGGTTTAGAATGGCGACTCGCGTGACGCCTCCCTCCAGGACCGAGACCCCTCAGTGGACTGACCGACGCCCTCCTGGGTCCGTCCTCATGGCCACCGGTGCAACCTCGAGCGCGCTGGCATGTGCCTACGGGAGAGTCAGCGAGGTCTCCGCCATGATTTCCCGAGACATTCCTCTATCCGCGGGCGGCTAGCTGGGTGGCTTCCTCGTCCCTGTCCGCTCTTTGCACACCGTCTACCCATCCGAGGCGGTGATCAGCCCCGGCCGGTGGCATAATCAGCCCTGAATCCAACCCCAAGGAGGGGCCATCCGCTGGACGGCGTCGACGAACGGCCCGGCATGGTCTGACCCCATGGAAGACTGCCTCTGGGGCGACGCACTGTGTTGTCGCACGATGACCAGATAGTCACTCCTGGACATGCTGGAGAACTTCTTTGTCGGCATCGTTAGCGGGCTCGCGACCGGACTCCTCATTTTGTTCTTCGCCCAAGTGTGGCAGCGCATCTTGGTCCCCTGGTATGAGAAGCGCGTCTACCATGGAGTTGACGTTGGCGGCGAGTGGCACCTTCGACATGACACTGAAACGTGGGAGCAGGATGAGGTACTTCAGCTCACACAGGTCGCCCATCGGATCACCGGGACGGCCACGATTACGTCCAAGGCCAATCCTTCCGGCGAGGTCAGGCACTTCAACGTCCACGCGAAATCTCCGACGGTTTCTTGCTCGGCACGATGCACCATTCGAGCAGCAAGCGGATCGGTAGAGTGGCGTTCCTGCTGGAGGTCGTAGCGGACGGGCGGCAGTTGCAGGGGCAAGCATCCGTCTACGAGTTGACCGAGAAGTCGATAATCTCGGATGCAGTGACCTACGAGAGAACGAGGGACGCCACGGGTGAACTCGCCGAACAACGAAACGGGTGGGGCCATGTCACGCAAGAGTCGTTGGCCAAGGAACGGCGTCTCCCAATGACCTCTCGGGTAGCCCCGATCCTCGAGAACGCGCACGGGCCGGATGTGGAGGTCGCGTTCGCCGGTGGGTATCCAGAGGGGTCGCCGGGCAATCGCGTCGCCGCTGACATGTCCGCCGTCGTCGCACGCGCCGTGGAGACCCTCACCCCGGCAGCCGTGATCTTCGATCTCGTCGGGTTGCGGTACACGTGGGGTGACGCCATCTGCAGCATCGTCATGCCCTTGAGACGCCAGGACGGCAGCTTTACGCCGTCGGCGATCGTGGCAACCGGGCGAACCAGGAGGGCGCTGGCGCCGCTCCTGGCGCCGCCGACGCTGTTGGGTCTCGCCGGCTGTGGTCTGTACGACGCCCGCGAAGCGGCGCTCCGCTCACTGCTGTAGCAGGCGCGTCCCCGAGTTGCCCCGAGTCAGTGTCGAAGCGGAAGCACGCGCAGACTCGGGTAGATCAGGTTGTGTCGCTCGCCGTTGGGTAACTCAACCATCAGCGTCGGTCCGCGCTGGGAGTGACCCAGGCGCAGGATGAGCCGCTCACCCGTATCCGGATCCACAAGCACGACCTCGGTGGCCTCCACCGTGGTTTGGGTCTGGGTCTGCGCCGCCCAGACGGACCCGCCGACGAGTACCCCCAGCGCGACAGCGACGACGGCGAGCGTACGACCCCACGGGCGTGATGGCGAATCGGTCATCGAGGACCTCCCCTTGCTACAGTTTTGACGGCCCGACGTTGCCGTTGGCCGTGAGCGGCAACGCCTGCCAGGCAGAGGCATATAATCGGCCCTTCTCCCATGGCCCTCGCTCCCGGCTCGACCCTCGGCCCGTACGCGATCCGCTCTCAGCTTGGCCAGGGCGGGATGGGCGTCGTCTACCTCGCCCAGGATCCCCGGCCTCAAGCGCCTGGTCGCCATCAAGCTGCTGCCGCCGGACCTCACCCGCGACGCCACCGCCAAGCAGCGGTTCCTCCAGGAAGCCCAAGCCGCCTCGGCCCTGGACCACCCCAACATCTGCACGATCTTCGAGATCAACGAAACGGCCGACGGGCAGCTCTACCTCATGATGGCGCACTACGAGGGCGAGACACTCAAGGAGCGGATCGGGCGCGGGCCGCTGGCGGTGGACGATGCCATCGACATTGCCTCGCAGGTCGGGCAGGGACTGGCGAAGGCCCACGCGGCCGGGATCGTCCATCGCGACATCAAGCCCGCCAACCTGATGGTGACGGCGGACGGGACGGTGAAGATCCTCGACTTCGGCCTCGCCAAGCTGATGGGCTCGGAAAGCATGACTGGGTCCGCCGCCACCCTGGGCACGGTTGCGTATATGTCGCCGGAGCAGGCGCAAGGCCGCGACGTTGATGGACGCACCGACATCTGGTCGCTGGGCGCCGTGCTGTACGAGATGGTGACGGGCCAGATTCCCTTCGAGGGCGAGAACCTGCTCGCCATCGCCCATGCGATTCAACACGGTCAACCCACGCCGCTGACGACCCTGCGGAACGGCGCGCCGACGGAACTGCAACGTGTGGTCTCTCGCACGCTGGCGAAGCGCTTGGAGAACCGCTACCCGACAGCGGCGGATCTGTTGGCGGAGTTACGCACGGTCACGCGCACGCTGGACAGCGCTGGTGCGGCGGCCACGGTGGCTGAGAAGGCCGTGCCGTCCATCGCGGTGCTGCCATTCGCCGACATGAGTCCCGGCAAGGACCAGGACTACTTCTGCGAGGGAGTGGCCGAGGAGCTGATCGACGCGCTGACGAAGCTCAAAGGATTGCGTGTGGCCGCGCGCACGTCGTCGTTTCAGTTCAAGGGACGGTGCGGACGCTTTTGGGCAGTGCGACGGAATGGCGCTAGGGGGCTGGACGAAGTAGACGGGAACAGTGCATTTCCAGCCTGGTCACTGGATGGTGAGCGGGTCTACTTCGGCTCCGTGGACCCGCCCTGGGGTATCCACAGTCGAGCGGCGGACGGCAGCGGCGAGCGAGAGACCCTTCTGACGGGTGAGGGTGGTGTGATGGCCCCGTTCTCGTGGACGCCAGATAGCCAGGCCCTGTCCTTCAATGAGACGAGACCCGGCCGCGACGACATCTGGACAGTGTCGCCTGATGGCGATCGGTCACCCTACCTCGTGAGGGACTTCTGGGAGGGGAACCATGACCTCTCGCCGGACGGTCGGTGGATGGCCTACAACTCGAACGAATCGGGCGGCTTTGAAGTCTACATACAGCGATATCCCGACCTCGGCGAGAAGGTGACGGTCTCGACGGGCGGTGGCGGCTCGCCGCTCTGGTCCCCTGACGGCAGCGAGCTGTCTATCGGCGGACGAGCGACCAAGCAATGATGGTGGTGACCGTCACGACCGAACCCACGGTCCGTGTCTCCGGGCCAGAGGTGCTCTTCGAGCGTCGAATCTGGACTGGCGGCCTTCTCAACTATGACGTGTCAGCCGATGGCCAGCGGTTCGTGATGATCGCCCCCCCTGACGCCTCACCCCCGAGCACCACGCTGGTCCTGGTCGAGAACTGGTTCGAGGAACTCAAGCGCCTCGTCCCTGTGAACTGATGCCGCTACAAGCCGGCACCGCCCTCGGCCCGTATGAAGTCATCGCCCAGATCGGCGCGGGCGGGATGGGGGAGGTCTACCGCGCCCGCGACACCAAGCTCGACCGCGATGTGGCGCTCAAGGTGCTGCCGGAGGCGTTCACATCCGACCCCGACCGCCTGGCCCGCTTCGAGCGGGAGGCCAAAGTCCTCGCCTCGCTGAACCACCCGAACATCGGGCATATCTACGGGCTGGAAGAAGCCGAGGGCACCAAGGCGCTGGTCCTCGAACTGATCGAGGGGCCAACCTTGGCGGATCGCATCGCCGAAGGGCCGATCCCTATCGACGAGGCCCTCCCCATCGCGAAGCAGATCGCCGAAGCCCTCGAAGCGGCGCACGAGCAGGGGATCATCCACCGCGACCTGAAGCCGGCCAACGTGAAGGTGAAGGCCGACGGCACGGTGAAGGTGCTGGACTTCGGGTTGGCGAAGGCGTTCCAGCCGGAGGCGAGCGGGGCCAGTGCGTCGGAGTCGCCGACGATCTCGTTGACGGCGGCAGCGACGCAGATGGGGATGGTGATCGGGACGGCGGCCTACATGGCACCCGAGCAGGCCAGCGGAAAGCCCGTCGACAAGCGCGCCGATGTGTGGGCGTTTGGGGTGGTGCTCTACGAGATGCTGACCGGCGCCAGACCGTTTGTTAGTGATGATGTATCGAAAACGCTGGCCCACGTCATTGCCATTGACCCCGACTGGGGCACCTTGCCCGACAACCTGCCGCCCGTCCTCGGCAGTTTCCTGCGCGGTTGCTTGGAAAAGAACCCCAAGAAGCGCGTCGGCGACGTACGTGACGTGCGGCTGGCGATGGAGGGCGTGTTTGAGCCGACCGCGTCGCCCATCGCTGCCGCGGCCCCTCACCTTCAGGCGTGGCAACGACCGTTGCCCATGCTGTTGGGCGTGCTTGTCTTGCTTGGAGTGAGCACTACGGTGGGTGGTACGCTCGACCTGTATCGCCAGGACCCGTCGTACGGTTCGAGATCGTCCCGCCGTCTGCGGAACCGATGTTAATCACGGTCAGCCACGCGGATGTGGCGATCACTCCCGATGGACAGCGAATCATCTACACGGGCGCCCGTGACGGGGCTCGGCATCTGTACAGCCGCTCACTGCGTGAGCGAGAAGCAGTCGCGTTGGCGGGCACGGAGTCCGGAGTCAGTCCGGTCGCGTCGCCAGATGGTCAGTGGGTGGCATTCTACGACCAGACGCAACTTAAGAGAGTATCCATCGGTGGTGGTACGGCGGTCGCTCTCGCGGCCATCGAAGGCGACTTGCGCGGTGCGAGTTGGGGGGCTGATGATCGAATTGTCTTTGGACAAACCGAGACCGGATTGAGGCGAGTTGCAGCGTCCGGAGGCGAACCGGAAGTTCTGACGACCCCCGACGGTGACGCTGGAGAGGTCGCCCACTGGCTACCAAGCGTTCTTCCCAGCCTTGAAGGTGTTCTCTTCACGATCCGTCGGGGCGAGACGAGCGATGTCGCGGTACTCGATCTGGCGTCTGGTCAGTATCGCGTTCTCGTGACGGGTGCAAGCAGCCCTCGGTACGCGACGCCTGGCTATCTTCTTTACACAGCGGGCGGACCACTGTACGCGGCCGGTTTCGACCCCGAACGACTGGAACTGACAAGCACTCCCGTGCCCATTGTCGACGAGGTGGTGACAAAGGCGAACGGGACGGCGAATTTCAACATCTCACCAGAAGGGACATTACTCTACGTCGTAGGCGATTCGTTTCAGGCAACCAGGCGAACGCTCGTATGGGTCGACCGGGAAGGAGGCGAAGTGCCCCTATCTATTGACTCGGCCTATTACTCCCAACCACGCATCTCTCCAGACGGAGGTCGGGTCGCGGTGAAGCGGGCCGAGGGCGATCCAACGTCCGCTGATATCTGGGTCTTTGATCTTGAGCGGCAGACACGCAGTCGCCTGACGTTTGATGGTCAGGTGTCGGGGGGCATCGCATGGTCACCAGATGGTGAACGCATAGCGTTGGGAGATCGCTATTCCTCCCAGCGGGGTCTCTTCTGGAAAAACGCCGATGGGTCAGGCGCCGTCGAAGCGTTCGAGTTGGCTCGAGACCTACCATCACCCGACCTCAGTCTGACGTTTGTGCCTGATGGCAGTGGTCTCGTCGTCGACCAATCGTCGCGGTCCGGCGATCTGTTCATTGCGAACCTGGAGGATTCAGGAGAGCTGACACCTCTCCTCGAGACGGGCGTTCAGGAGGGAAGAACCCGCTCCGAGAGGAACCCCGACATCTCCCCGAACGGTCGCTGGTTGGCGTACGACTCAAACCAGTCCGGTCAAACGGAGATATACGTGCAACCTTTTCCGAATGTGGCCGACGGGCTCTGGCAGATCTCGACGGGCGGCGGTCTGGCGCCTGTATGGTCGCGAGATGGGAGTGAACTGCTCTATCAGGCGCTTGCTCAAGACACGACGACTCGATTCGCTCTCCCGGGAGACATGATGTCTGTTCCCCGTGAACACTGAAGCCCCGACGTTTAGTTACGGGGTTCCCAGTCGCCTTCTCAGGCTCACACCGTTGAGCGCTCTTGGCGTCCGGATGTACGACATCTCACCAGATGGGCAGAGGATATTGATGGCAAGATCTCTCCCGGTTGAGATATAACCAGAAGTTGTGGATCGGCAGTCTGAAGAAGGCGGCGTATCCTTTCGCGTGAGCAACGCGAAAACTCCGGCTGGCAGGCCGGTGAAAGGAGCCGCCACCCATGCTGAAGGTACTCGACAACGATGGAGCAGACAACGAAGTTCCGCCGGAAGAGCGCGGTGCGCAGACGGTGGACGAGCTGGCCCGGGAGGGAGCCCGGCGGATGTTGATGACGGCCCTGGCGGTGGAGGTCGGGCAGTACATCGAGGCCCACGGCGAGGAGCGGGACGCGCGGGGACGCCGGCTGGTCGTTCGGAATGGTCGGGCCCAGGCGCGGAAGGTGACGTGCGGGGCAGGTACGCTCGAGGTGCATGCTCCTCGGGTGAACGACAAAAGGGTCAACGGCGCGGGCCAGCGGGAGCGGTTCACGAGTCGGATCTTGCCCCCCTACATGCGTCGCTCGCCCAAGGTGGCGGAGGTGCTGCCGATCCTCTATCTGCGCGGTCTGTCGACGGGCGATTTCCGCGAAGCGCTGCCGGTGCTATTGGGGGATGACGCGGCCGGCCTCAGCGCGACCAACATCGCGCGCCTCACGGCGGTGTGGGAAGAGGACTACCGGCGGTTCCGCCAGCGGGACCTGGCCGATCGTGACTACGTGTACGTGTGGGTCGACGGCATCCATTTCAACATCCGGCTCGAGGACGATCGGCTCTGTACGCTGGTGATCATCGGCGTACGGCCCGATGGGACCAAGAAGCTCGTGGCCCTGGAGGACGGCTACCGCGAGAGCACCGACAGCTGGGCGACGGTGCTGCGGGACCTCCAGCGGCGCGGCATGCGGGCCCCGGTGGGGGCGGTCGGCGACGGCGCCCTGGGTTTCTGGGCGGCCGTGCGCGACGTGTGGCCGGACACGCGAGAGCTCCGCGACTGGTGTCACAAGATGGGCAACGTGCTCGACAAATTGCCAAAGCGATTACAGCCGAAAGCGAAGCGCGCGCTCCGCGAGATCATGTACGCCGAGACGCGGGCACACGCCGAGGAGGCCATGGACGTCTTCATCGCCGAGTACGAGGCCAAGTACCCGAAGGCGGCGGCGTGCCTGGACGCAGACCGCGACCGCCTCCTCACGCACTTTGCCCTGCCAGCTGAGCATTGGCAGCACGTGCGCACGAGCAACGTCATCGAGTCGCCATTCGCCACGGTCCGACTCCGGCAGCGCGTGACCAAAGGCGCGGGCTCGCGCACCAAGGGCCTGTTGATGGCCTACAAGCTGCTCGAGATGGCACAGCAGCGCTGGCGTCGGCTCAATGGCGCGCATCTGCTGCCACTCGTCCGCGCCGGCGTGACGTTCATTGACGGGGTACAGCAGGAGCGAAACAACGAGGGAGATCGGAAGGTGGCCGCCTGATCACGCTGATGACCGATCCACAACATTTGACAATATCTCACAGATCAACGTTGTCCTCAACTGGCATGAAGAGCTGCTTCAGCGGGTTCCGATGAACTGACCGATGCCGCTCACACCCGGCACTTCACTCGGCCCCTACGAGATCCAAGCCCCGCTCGGCGCGGGCGGTATGGGCGAGGTCTACAAGGCGAGGGACACGCGCCTGGACCGCACCGTCGCCATCAAGGTGCTGCCGGAGCACGTCGCTGCCGATCCCGATCTGAAACCGCGGTTCGAGCGCGAGGCCAAGACGGTCGCCGCGTTGAACCACCCGCACATCTGCACGCTCCACGACATCGGCACCCAGGATGGTATCGACTTCCTGGTGATGGAGTATCTCGACGGGGAGACGCTGGCCCAGCGGCTCGACACGGGCGCGCTGCCGTTGGGCCAGGCGCTCGCGATCGCCATCCAGATCGCGGACGCCCTCGACAAGGCGCACCAGCAGGGGATCGTCCACCGGGATCTGAAGCCGGGCAACGTCATGCTGACGAAGGCCGGTCGACGGGCTGCCGATGACCGCGGTCTCCGTCGAGGGCAGCAAGACAAGCTGAGGGGGCAGTGATGGTAAGACGTCTCAACACCGTGAGCGTGACCGTGGCCGTTCTGGCGGTAGCGACCGCGTTGGTCCGGGCACATCACCCGCTGGAAAGCGAGTTCGACACGACGACGCGCGTCGAAATTCGGGGCCAGGTCGTGGGCTTCGAGCTGATGGATCCGCACTCGCTGCTCCATGTCGACGTCCTCAACAACGACAACACCGTGACCGAGTGGACGATCGAAGGCGGTGCGGCGCACGGTATCGTCGCCGCTGGGTTGACGGTCGAGTTCTTGGAATCGAGACCGATGGTGCGAATCTCCGCCTTCCCGAGCAAGCGGCCGACGTGCACGCCCCGATGCCGCGCCGCCGGCCGCGAATTCTCGTTCGATGGCCTCAACGACCCGGCCGCCCGGTCGCGATGAAGGCCACGTCGCCGGCACCGCCCGCGCCTCGAGACCCAAGTTCTGATCATCTTGACTCCGAGTGCAATGCACGACCGTGGTCCAACAGCAGCTGCAGTACCGAAGAACCAACGAGAGGGAACACCTGCATTCGACTCGTTAGCCGGCGGATTGCTGGTTCGAGTCAAGCCGGGCGCGCCACCCCCGCCGAGGGAGCCGTTTGGGACGAGATGGCTGGATCTCTGATGTAGGTCTAAATGTGGGGTAGTTCTAGTAAATGTCTAAATGTCATAGCAATACATACGTTAATGGTGGAGGCGGCGGGAGTCGAATCCGCACGATGCGTTTTCTCTAACGCAGTGAAGGGACACGACTTCTGGTCGTAAAGGGTTGCACGACCGTCGCTTACCCACCTTTCCCCATTCCTCTGTAGTGCTCTTGAGTCCTCAGGAATCGACCCGGGTCGTGGAGAGATAGCCAGACAACGTCAGGAACAACAAAGCCATGACCAGTCCGGCCCATCGGGTCGATGTCATCAGTTGCTCCTCTTCTGGTCAGATTCATCACGGACAGGTTGCCTGTCAGGCGGGGCGTGACGGGGGCGTCAATACCTCCCAGTTGGGGAGGATGTACATCTCCTGAGGAGACCACTGGTCGTCACCCACGGCTTGTAACTCGGCCTTGATGTACGCCATTGGAAAGCTGCTGCCCGATTTGGTCACGAGGGTCGCGTCGCGGACTGCTACCGTACTCTTGTCTCCCAACTCGAGCTTGGCGGCGCCCTTCGCCCAAAAGAAGGCGACCACTGGAATCGGCTGACCCAGAGTGGAAGGCAGCTCGATCTCCAACAGGTTCCAAGCCCCATTCTTCGTCTCCCGCGTGCCGACATACCTGGCACGTGAGATTTCAACGGGCCGGGACTCGAAGTGCCGAGTCTTCTTCTTTTGCCCAAACGTGCGGTAGACCCAGGTGTGGTCGGTCGTTACACCTCGTTCGGTCAGGAAGTCGGCAACTTCCCGCCACGTGAAACCCTTACCGCGCAACTCCTGAACGACCTCTCGATACTCCTCGAGCCGAACCTTGGCCGGGGCAGCCTTCGCAGCGGTAAGCAATTCGTCGCGGTCCATCAGGTCCCCCCCGAAACAGCGCCACTGGGCCAACTATCAAGCAACAATAAGAACAATAACACAACACATGTATGTAACTGACAACTGTAAGCAACTCGAAGCACTTTCGGTTTTCGCACTGTTGCGTCGACCGGTTGAACCCGCAGGGACGGGAGGGCCGCTAGGTTAGCCGCTAGCCGCCGCATCGATCGGCTGCCCCGAAGTGGTACGGTGCCGCATCCCCGAGCGGGTCGTCTCGTCACCGGCGGTTTCCGACGGGCGAATCTTCATCCGGACCGGTGAATCCCTCGTTGCCGTGGAAGGGAACAATGCGGCGCCAAGAGGAGAGTGAGGACCTAGTCAATCGGAAGTGTGCGAACGCTTCCCACGGCCTCGCCGACCGTGCCCGCTCTTTGACTGTCCCGTGCATCCCGAATAGGCGTTCTTTGGCGCTGGGGATCGACGAGGTGTGCAAGGCGAGGGACACACGCCTCGATCGGACGGTTGCCATCGCGGTGCTCACTGAGCACGTCGGCGAATGGCATGTTGAGCGGGAAACGAGCCTGCTACTGACTACTCGGCGGGTTCCATCGTTGCCACGGCGATCGTCATTCCGTCGGTCTCGCCCGTCACCTCGACCTCTTTCGTCATGAGCGCCGCGAGCTGGTGGCCGTTGATCGCCGGCCAGTCGCCGGTGATCGTGTAGGTCCCGTCGCTCGTTCGGATGCCGATCGGCTCCCCCCGCTCGGCGCACCGGAGCATGCACGCGGCGGTGCCCTTGCCGAAGGGCACGTTGGCACACCCGATCTCGACGAGCGTGCCGATGATGGTCGACTCCGCGGCCCCGCTCGGAACCGCGAGCGTGAGGGTCACGATGGTGATGGCAATAATCGTACGCATAGCGCAGTGTCGGGGCAGCAATCGCGGGTGTCAAGGTTGCCGTCGTGCACACCGTCTGCCCATCCGAGGCCGTGATCCGCCCCGGCCGGTGGCATAATCAGCCTTTCCACCCCAAGGAAGGGCCACGCGCGCGTCTGCGTCGGCGTGCGGCTCGGCTCGTCAGGCGTGGGTGCAGCTTACGACGCCGATCCGGCACCGACGGGCGTGATGGCGCGTCTCGAGACCGAGAGGAGGTACGACCCATGATGAAGCAGACATTGGTGGCCGGGTGGGCTGTGACGCTAGGTATCGCTTTTCTGATTGGATACGCCGCATCGGCCGGCGGCGTGGGTTCGCTGCTTGCGCGCCAGCCCGCCAGCGGCGCCCAGGCACCGCTGGCTGGAGCCCTACCTCCGGGAGACTACTCACGGATCGAGGTGGCGCCGGGGTGGGTCGAACCAATGGCGTGGTTCGCCGACGACATGGTGGAGACACATGTGGAGCTTGTCGCGCGGGTGGCGAGAGGCGAACCGGGTGCCGGGGTCAGCCCGCCCGATCTGTTCCAGCCGTTCGTCACGAGAACCCACTCGTTCATCATGGTGCACCGTCCGGAGCTACCGGAAGGTCAGGTGCCTGGTGGGGAGCAGCACGAAGGCGTCACGGACGTGTACTTCATCGTCGGCGGCGGGGGAGAGTTGATCGTCGGTGGCGAGATTCCGAACAAGCGCGTCTCGCGGCCCGGCGAGTACGGCGGCACCCTCAATGGTGGCCGGCGGATTGCGGTGAAGACCGGTGACATCGTGAACATCCCGCCGGATACGCCCCACGCGACCGTTCCGGGCCCTGGCGGAATGACGTATGTCTTGATGAAGGTCAACGTCGGACTCTATCCCTGGTCCCTCATTAACGGCACACCGTAGACGAGGACCGATTCGACTGGACGGGCCCTGCACATACTGACGTTCGTGAATGTCTGGTTCGGCGTCGACCCGCTGCGCGCCGACCTTCGCTTCCAGGCCCTCCTCCGCCGCATGAACTTCCCGGAGACGGCCGAGACCAGCTAGCGCCGAGCGCCATTGGCGCGCCATGGCCGCAAGTTGGCCTGGGCCATCTCCGTCCGCCACGCCACGCCCCCCCGTAGGGGGATGGCGATGGCGGCGTGGCTGGCGGATGTCGGAGGCGGGTAGGTCGATCCGGCCGACTCCGCCCCTCGTGTCCGTTCGTTGCACACCTTCCAGCGAATAACGGCCTGAATCGCCGGTCGGGTGCATATAATCGGCTGAAGTCCGAGCGCCAACAACAACCTGTTCATCCTCGCCCTTCCGGAATAGGAGAACACCACGATGAGGAACAAACGCGTCCTGTTGGCAGCTACCGCGGTTATCGGTGCGTTGGCACTGTCCGGGCTTTCGGTCGTCGCCCAGCAAGAGGAAGAAGAGCGGCCGCCGATGGGCTTTTTCATCACCAGCGTGGGAGCGGGTGACGGCGCGGACCTAAGGGGATTGGACGGTGCGGACGCCCATTGCCAGAGGCTGGCTGCCGCGGCGGGTGCCGGAGACCGCACTTGGCGCGCCTATCTGAGCACGCAGGGATCTGGTGCGATGAACGCACGTGACCGGATCGGGGACGGACCCTGGGCAAATGCGAACGGCCTCGTCATGGCCACCAGCGTCGACAACCTGCACTACGACAACTCGAACTTCGGCTGGATCCACACGCGGGACGAGAACGGCAATCAGTTTCCCTCCCGCATCGACGGAAACCCGGACTTTTCGGAGCACGATGTACTGACCGGCTCACAGATGGACGGCACGGCGTTTCCGGCGGGTGAAGACCGCACGTGTGGCAACTGGACCAGCAGCGGTGAGGGAAGCGCCATGCTGGGCCACGCCGACCGCTACTCCTTCACGACCCCGGGCTCGTCCTGGAACCAAGCCCATCCCTCGCGGAGCTGCTCCCAGGTCGATCTGGTGGCGACCGGAGGGGCCGGCCGGTTCTACTGCTTTGCACTTGACTGATCGTCGCGACTGATGGCCCTTCAGGTCGGCTCCCGCCTCGGCCATTACGACGTCACCGCCCTCATTGGCGAAGGCGGCATGGGCCAGGTCTATCGCGCCACCGACACCCAACTCGCCCGTGATGTTGCGCTGAAGATCCTTCTATGAAGCGGCTTGTCAAGTCACCTCGTTGTTCGTCGAAGCTCTCACGCTCTCCGATACACCCTCCAGTGAGCGCGCCGTCCCCGCACCCAGCTGGGGGGCGCGCGCGAACGGGTCGGCAGCTCGGTGTGCTGTCCACGGGCCCGGATTTCGGTCGCTAGGGTAACAACCTGCTTAGACGCGCCGGGCTGAAGCCGCGAGGTGCGTCATCCTTCTATTCGCGCTCGACAAGGGCGATCTCTGATCGCCGGCGCAAGAGACGATCCGAATGGGGGGCGGCACCATCTCCCTGCCGGCCTCGCGTGCGACCAAGGATCTTCACGTGCTCACCCACCAACCCTGCAACCCCGGACCTCACTCAGTGGCCCGACCGCACCACCAAGGACTTACCCGCTCATCCCGTGCGGCACTGGGACCCCGACGCGGCGCCCGTCATAGACCGTCTGGTCCCGCCACATCGCAAACAGGATCCCCGCCAACCGGCGCGCGACGGCCACGGTGGCGATGCGCCGGCCGCGGCGCGTGGCCAGTTGCTCGGCCCAGGCGCGCAGGCCCGCGGCCTCCGCCCGGCGAGACCGGAGCGCGGCCCACGCGGCTTGCACCAGCAACCAGCGCATGCGCGGATTGCCCGCCTTCGTAATGTGGCCCCGACGGTGGCGGTCCGCAGAGCTGTCCTCGCTGGGCACCAAGCCGAGAAAGCTCTCGACCTGGTGGGCCCCGCCAAAGCGCCCCGCCTCATCCAGCGTCGCGACGAATGCCGTCGCGATGAGGGGGCCTACCCCGGGGGCGGTAGTCAACCGCTGTACCACCGGGTTGGCCGCCGCCGTCTCGATGACCTGGGCATCGGCCACGGCGAGCTGCGCGGTCAACTGTTCCCACAGGGCGAGCAGCGGCTGGAGCGCCGCCTGTAACTCGTCGGGGAGCTCCAGCTCCGTCACATACGTACCGAATCGGTCGGCATCCCCGGCCCGGACGCGCAGTCCCTCCCGCCGCACCAGCGCCCGCACCAAGGCGATGGTGCGCCCGCGGGTCCGCCCGAGCAGGTCGCGCACCCGGAGCTGGCGCCGCACCCGATGCTGGGCGGCCGACACGCGATGCGCCGGGCGATAGGAACCGAGTCGGGCCGCCTCGGCCAGCATCCGCGCATCGCGCCGATCCGTCTTCACACGCCGGCGCCGTTCGGGATACATCGGGGCGTAGTTCGGATCCGCCACGATGACCTCGTGGCCGCACTGCTCGATCGTCTGCGCCACCCATTCGCTTTCCGTCGTCGCCTCGAGGAGCACCCGGGCACACGGTCGGCTCCCGAACATCTTCGTGAACTGCTGCCGCGTACTCTGAATCCGTCGTTCGATGATCTCGCCCTCGGACGTGAGGATGCAGATTTGACTTTCTCTCTTATGGACGTCGATGCCAATATGCTCCATGGCTGGTCTCCCTCTGTGCGCCTTGAGCGCGTTTGAAAAATGTGGAGCGCAAGCTACCACGTGGGGACGACCAGCCGCTTCATCCTATCTCCCCGAGGCCTTTGCTGCTGACCCGGACCGGCTCGCCCGGTTCCAGCGGGAAGCGCAGGTCCCGGTTCACCCGACCTTGGTCGGGTCGCCCATACTCCAAGCGACACCGTCGCCTCGGTCCATTCGCTGAATCGCGGTCATATCCTCCTCGTCGATAACGAACGAAAAGACGTCGATGTTCTGCTGGATTCGCTGCGGATTCAGGCTCTTCGGCAGCACCGCGTAGCCCTGCTGCACGGCCCATCGGAGCAGAACCTGCGCCTCGGAGACGCCGTACTTCGCGGCCATGGCCCGAAACGGGGAGTCCGGGTTGTCGCCATCGGCCTTCATCTGCTGGGTCTTGGCGCTGTCTTGCCCTTCGGCCGCGCGCCAGGTCGAGAGAGGTACGAGACTACTGTAGGCAATCACCGTGATCCCATGCTCGGTGAGATAGGACACGAGGTCCGGCTTTTGGGACCACGGGTGAAGCTCGATCTGGTTGGCCTCCGGCACGGGGAGGCCGGCCGCCTCGATCTCGTCGAGATGCGCTTTGCTGAAGTTGCTGACGCCGATGGCTCGTGCTTTCCCTTGCTGCCTCAGCTCGACGAGTCCGCGCCACTGCGCGAGTCGCTGCTCAGGTTGAAATGGCGCGTGAATGAGATAGAGGTCGACGTAGTCGAGCTGGAGCCGCTCCAAGCTCGCAGCGAGCGAGTCGATCGTGGTCGCGGTCGTCTTGGGCGTGTGTCCCCACGCTGCGTTCCCGGGCCAGAGCTTGGTCGTCACGAAGATCTCGTCACGTGACAACCCGTCAGCGGCGAGGCTCGACTGGAGCGCCGCGCCGACGCCTTCCTCGTTTCCGTACACCTCTGCGGTGTCTACGTGTCGGTAGCCGGCGCCGACGGCCGCGGTTACCGCCTCGGGCGCGTCGGCGTTGGAGATGAGGTAGGTGCCGAAGCCCACGCTGGGGATCCGGACGTCGTCTGTTAGTCGGATGGTTCGATCGTCTCTCGTGTTCGCGGTGATGGCTGTTCTCCGCGTGTGACAACTGGTCTTGGGTGCGCTCAGGGTACTCCGACGGTGTCCCTCAGGTCCCTCCTGTCCGCTCGTTGCACACCGTCTGCCCCTCCGAGGCCGTAATTCGCCCCGGCGGTGGCATAATCAGCCCACATCTGGGATATCCCCACGGGAGAGCCCTCTCGTCGGTTTGCGTCGACGTGCGGCCACGCCCGAGTGCAGATTCCGGGTGTCCGACAAGGGAGGAACGAATGGCGAAGAGGCTGTCTGTTCTTGCGGTACTGGGCGCGCTACTTGCGGGACCGGCGGAAGCCCAGGACGCCCAACGCGTATTGCGCGCGGCCTCCGATGCGATGGGTGCCCCCAGCAACGTCCGGTATTCCGGAACCGGTTGGGTGGCCAACGTCGGCCAGAGCTACACGCCCGACGACGACTGGCCACGGTTTGAAGTTGCCTCCTATACGCGAACGATTAGCTACGACGACCGGTCCTCCCGAGAGGAGTACACCCGCCGCCAGGGCAACTATCCACCGCAGGGTGGAGGAACACCGCTCCAGGGGGACCAACGGCGCGTCTTCCTCACGAGCGGCGATTACAGCTGGAACCTGAACGGCCCTACCCCCGCTCCCCAACTGGCTGCGGCAGAGGTCCGACGACTCGATATCTGGATGTCGCCGCACGGATTTCTGAAAGCGGCGGCGGATGCGAACGACGCGACGGCCGTCTCGTTGATGCTCCAGGGGCGCGACCTGACGATCGTGTCGTTCACCGCAATGGGCAAATACCGCGTCAACGGCACGATCAATGAGGACAACCTCGTCGAGCGCGTCCAAACCTGGGTGGCGAACCCGATTTTCGGCGACATGATCTACGACCACCGCTACACGGAGTATCAAGATTTCGATGGGGTGATGTTTCCGACCGTGCTGCACTCCCACCAGGGAGATCCTCGGATCCATCCTGGGCACAACTGGATGGAAATCCGCGTGACGAACGCACAGGTCAATGTGAACGCGGCGCCTCTCACCGTGCCGGACACTGTGCGGCAGGCGACGCTCCCGGCAGTCCAGGTTCGGTCAACGGAGGTCACTGACGGTGTATGGCGCCTCGCGGGCGGCTCCCACCACAGCATCGCGGTCGCGTTCCGTGATTTCGTTGCCGTCGTGGAGGCGCCGCAGAACGAGGCACGGTCGTTGGCCGTCATCGCTGAGGTTCGTCGACTCGTTCCAAACAAGCCGATCCGGTACGTCGTGAACACGCACCATCACTTCGATCATGCCGGCGGACTCCGGACGTATCTGGCCCAAAGCTCAACGGTCGTCACCCATCAGGGCAATCGTGACTTTTACGACGACGTCTTCTTCAGCCCCGGCAGACGGACGCTCGAGCCCGATATCCTCTCGGACCGCATGCCGTGGTTCGCGGGGAACCGGATACCGGCGTTCGAGGTCGTCAACCGGAAGTATGTGTTGAGCGACGGCGCACGAACGATGGACATCTATCCGGTCCAGGGTCTGGCGCACAACGGCAACATGCTGATCGCCTATCTTCCGACGGAACGGATTCTGATCAATGCAGACCTCTACTCGCCGCCGGCTCCGGGAGCGCAGCCTCCAGCGTCGAACGCGAACATGCAGAGTCTTCATCGAAACATCCAGCGGCTCAATCTCGACGTGGAGCGTCATGTCGGCGTTCACGGGCTGGTTGGATCGCATGCGGACTTCGTGAGCATCGTTGGCGGCGACTAGCAATCTCATCACAGCTTATGTCTCTCAACGTCGGTGACCGCCTATGGATCGTGACAACCGAGACATCTGGATCTGGGATCTGGCCGGGCAGACGCTGACGCAGCTCACTTTCGATGAGGCGGACGACAACTATCCGCTCGGGACACCGGATAGCTCGCGGGTCTTGTTCACGTCCAGCCGAGAGGACGGCGGCCTGTTCTGGAGAGCTGCGCACGGCACGGGGCAGGTCGAGCGGCGACGCGGCCTTCAACGGGCTGATCTTCATCGAGAACTGGTTCGAGCAACTCAAAGAGCGCGTGCCCGTGCCGTGAACGGAGCGTGCCTGGGGAATGCACATGCGGAAGGAACTCCTTTTCCTCGACGGCGTGGGCAACGTGTTCTTGGGCCTGCTTCTGCTCGTGGCGCCAATGGCGGTCGCGGCGTGGCTTGGCCTCCCCGACGGTGGTGCCTTCTACGCGAGTTTGTTCGGCGCGGTGTTGATCGGCATCGGGATCGCGTTGCTGCTCGAACAGCGCAGTACGGCGAACGCGGGGAAGGGCCTGGGTCTCACCGGGGCGCTCGTCATCAACCTCTGCTTCGGGTTGGCGCTCGCCGGATGGCTGATCCGTGGCGGGCTTCAGCTCCCACTTCGGGGGAGCCTCGTGCTCTGGACCTTGGTCGCCATTCTGGTCGGGCTGAGCAGTCTTGAGCTGCTGTCCGAGCGGTCCGCTCGACCTCGGTAACGTATCGCGATACACATGCCCCTGCAACCCGGCACTACCCTGGGCCCCTACGAGATCCAAGCCCCCCTCGGCGCGGGTGGGATGGGCGAGGTCTACAAGGCCCGCGACACCCGCCTAGACCGCACCGTCGCCGTCAAGGTGCTCCCCGAGCACGTCGCCGCCGACCCTGATCTGAAACAGCGGTTCGAGCGCGAGGCCAAGACGGTCGCGGCGCTGTCGCACCCCCACATCTGCCCGGTCTTCGACGTTGGCAGCCAGGACGGCATCGACTTCCTCGTCATGGAGTATCTCGAAGGGGAGACGCTGGCCCAGCGGCTGGAACAAGGCGCGCTGCCGCTCGATCAGGCGCTCCAGATCGCCATCCAGATCGCGGATGCGTTGGATAAGGCGCACCGGCAGGGGATCGTGCATCGGGATCTGAAGCCGGGGAACATCATGTTGACGAAGGCGGGGGCGAAGCTCCTGGACTTTGGGTTGGCAAGACCTACGGGTCCCGGGCACGCATCGTGTTTTTCTCGGCGCGCGAGGGACGACTCGGTCTCTACGAGAAGGACGCCGCGGGAGCGACTCCGTCCCAACTGCTGTTGGGGTCGGACACGCCCCTGTTCCCTGCCGACTGGTCCACGGATGGCGCGTTGGTGTCCTACACCAAGCTCGCCACCGACACCTCCACCGACCTCTGGTTGCTCCCGATGGCGGGGGATCGGCAGCCGACGGTCGGGATTCCTCACGCCCTCTTCCAGGCCGCCTTCCGGCAGAACCCACCACAACGAAACTCCTACGACGTGACGGGCGACGGCGAGCGGTTCTTGGTCAACACGATGCTCGAAGGGGCGCTGTCCGCGCCGATTACCTGGGTCCTCAATTGGACGGCCGAGCTGGAGCCGTGATCGTCCTCGGCGGGTTCGAGGACTTGTAAGCCGACTGACCGGACCGATGGAACTCAATCACACGATTGTCCCGTCCCTCGACAAGGACGCCTCGGCGCGGTTCTTCGCGCGCATCTTCGGCCTGTCCTACGACGAGCCCACCGGCCACTTCGCCCCCGTCAAGGTGAACGACGCGCTTACCCTCGACTTCGACACCGCCACGACCTTCGACAGCCACCATCTCGCGTTCAAGGTCACCGACGCGGAGTTCGATGCGATCTTTGGCCGCGTCCAGGCCGAGGAGATTCCGTTTGGCAGCGGGCCGTTCTCGCTGGAGGATGGGCGGACCAACGACTGGAATGGCGGGCGGGGGGTCTACTTCAAGGATCCCAACGGGCACGTCCTCGAACTACTCACGGCTGGGTGACCGGTGGGCTGGCGACGGGGGGCTAGGCGTCTCTCACCGCTCCCAGAGCGGCAGTGACCCGCGGGTCGCTTCCCACGTTCCGATGTTGCCGGCCCCCAGCTGATAGTGCTGGCTCCGGCCGCACTGGCGCGCACCTGACGTGCCCGGTTCTTCGGACCACCGCTTACTGGAGAATGACGCCCGTAGGGCTCTCTCCTACCCAGCCGTGGGTCGCCCCCAACTGCGCCTTGAACTCAGCAGGTGTGAGGTCGCCGAGACTCATGTGCGGGCGCTCTTCGTTATCGTGCCGCCGCCACCGTTCGATCCCGATCTGCGCCTCCTTCCGATTCCGGAACCATTCGAGTGTCAGGCATTCGTTCCGGAACTTCCCGTTGAACGACTCGTCGGTGCCGTTCTCCTCGGTGGACACCTCGAAACCGGCCATCGATCGACACTTCAAAACCGGCCACCACGCACGTGGCGCGTGAGGCGGATTGAGTTCTACCGCAGGCCCTCCGTGGATCGCAAGTCCGCGTGCAGTTTGGTGCGCCAGCTACGTGGGCCGCACTTGAGCACGTGGGCGTGATGTAGGAGCCGGTCGAGAAGCGCGGTGACCGCCGCGCTGTCGCCGAGCAGCTTCCCCCAGTCGTCCACGGGTCGGTTTGACGTGAGCAGCGTGGACGCGCGCTCGTAGCGGCGCATGATGAGCTCGAGCAGATCTTCGGCGGCCGTATGCGGCAGCTTGCGCATGCCGAGGTCGTCGATGATGAGCAGCGGGACGGCGGTCAATTCGGCCAGGTGGGCCTTGCGGGTCTCGGCGAGCGTGGCCTCGGCCAGTTCTTCCAGCAGCGTGTGGGCCTCGCGATAGGCGACTCGGTAGCCCTGCTGGATGGCGGCGTGGCCGATGGCTTGCGCGAGGTGGCTCTTGCCGGTGCCCGGCGGGCCAAGGAAGAGGGCATCTTCACGCTGCGCGATGAAGCGCGGTCGCGAGTTCGTAGACGAGCGCCCGGTTCATCTTCTTATTGAACGTGAAGTCGAAGCCGTCCAGCGCGCGGTCGGGGTCGCGGAAGCGGGCCTGCTTGTGGCGGCGCGCGAGGAGGCGATCTTGACGGCGCTGGAGTTCGTCGCCGACCAGCGTCGAGACAAGGTCGATCGGCGCCAGCTGCTCGGCCTGGGCCTGATGGAGCCGGGTGTCGAGGACATCAGCCATGCCGGAGAGCCGGAGCTTGCGGAGCGCGCGGTCGAGTTCCACCAGATTCATGACGAGTCTCCTGTTCTGCGATCGATGAGATCGCGGTAGAGCGTGAGCTGTCGGATGAGCGGGTCCACTTGGCGCAGCGTGAGCGGGACCGCCGGCCGGCGATCCAGGTAGCGCTTCAGAAAGCGATAGGTCGGGACACCGAGTTCGAGGGCCGCGGCGGCGGCCTCCTCGACAACGGCGGGGCCGTGCTGCTTGACGAGGGACAGGACGCCCAGGATGCGGCGGACCCCAGTCGCCCCGTCGTGCTGATGGATGTGGTCGCAGATGGTGCCGACCGAGGGCCCGGCGCGTGTGCCCGCAGCCAGGAGGGCGAGCGTCTTGGCCGGCGTGCGCGCCGGGCGGTCGGCGGCGGCGATCTGATGCCAGCCGCGCGGCGCGCGGAGATGCTCGCGGAGGAGCTGACCGGTCTTGGGATGGAGCACCCGGACGGTCGCGCCGTTCCACTGGACGTCGACACGGCGGCCGATCCACCCGGGCGGCACCCCGTAGAAGGCGGCCTCGACCTCGACGCAGCCATCGAGGTGGACGGTCCGGACGCCGTATTGGTAGTAGCGGAACGGCTCGAGAGGCAACGGCCCGAGCGCGGGTCGTTCCTCAGCAAACATCGCCGCGACCTGGCGCTTGGTCGTGCCGTGGATGCGCGTATCGGCCCAGCGGGTCTCCCAGCGGTCCAGATAGGCTTGGGCCGCGTCGAGCATCTCGAAGCGGAGTCCCTGCAGGGGCGTCTTCTGCGCGTGGCCGATGCTCGATTCGACCTTCCCCGTGCGATCGGGATCCCCGACGCGACACGGCAGGGCGACGACGCCGTAGTGGGCGAGCACGTCGCGGTAGAGCGGGTTCAGGGCCGGGTCGTAGACGTCCGGGGTGAGGACGCCTTCCTTGAGATTGTCGAGGACGATGACGCGCACCGTACCGCCTAGCCGGCGGAAGGCGCGCTCGTGGAGCGCGGCCCAGACCTGGGTGCTCGAGCGCCAAACGAGGAACCGGACCGCCTTGCGGGAGTAGCCCAACGTCAGGACGAAGAGCCGGGTGCGCCGGTACGTGCCGGTGTCCGGATAGCGGACCATCGGGCCCTCGCCGTAATCGACTTGGCCTTCTTCACCCGGGGCCGTGGTGATGACGACACGGGCCTCGACGGCGGGCTGGGTCCGCAGCGTGGCGACGTAGCGGCGGACACTGGCGTAGCGCCCGGGAAACCCGTGGTCGTCGACCAGGTCCTGCCAGATGGCCATGGCGTTGCGCCCGCGGCCCAACGCCTCGACAATCAGCTCGCGATACGGCTCGCACGTGCTCGCCCGCGGCGCCCGGCCAGGCGGCGCGAGCGCAGTGGGGTCGGTGGACACCGGTGCCGTGGTGGCCGGTTTTGGCCGGCGCGGGTCGGTGGACACCTCGGGCGTGGTGGCCGGTTTTGGTGGCCAGGCCCGCGGCCGGCCCCCACGCCCGCGCACCGGGATACGCGTGCCATGAGGGGCCGTGCCGTCGCCCGGATGGATTCTCGAAAACCGAGCTGAACAACCGTTCGAAGTGCCCGGTGTCTAGTGTGTGGCCGTTCGTTTCAAGGTGGCTACGAGTCTCCTCGAAAGTGACGCCTGCAGTAAGGGTGGCGCGGCCGTACCGAAGCAACGCGATGTATGAATAGTCTGCATGTCGTTAACGTCCTTTCAGACCGCACGTCGTTTGATTCGCGCTGGGCCCGTTAGCGAACGTAACCAACGAGACTACCCAACGTTTGCGTCGAAAATATCCCTTTTTGACGCAGCCCGTGGTGGTCCGGCAGTGCAGATTCCTGAGCGTGCCGGGGCGAAAGTCCGACCGGTCTCAAGCAGGTTTTTGAGACAGCCGGCCGGGAGGGAGGGAGGGAGGGAACATCGGGCCTTTTGGTCGTGTCGCTACTCCCGTGACGAAGATCGGCTGGCGACGGACCTCGCGTGCCCTCCCGCTCGTATGCCTTGCACTACTCTCCTGCGGCCGGTCGTCGCCGTCCAGCCCGGAGCCTGCCCCCGCAGCCGATTACGCCCTCGTCGGGGTGACCGTCCTGCCGATGACTGGCACCCGGACCTTGCTTCCCGATCAGACGGTGCTGGTCGCGGGCGATCGCATCGTCGCGACGGGCGATCGGGTCCGCGTCGAGGTGCCGGCATCAGCCGTTCGCATCGACGGCGCGGGCAACTGCCTCATGCCCGGCCTCGCGGACATGCATGTCCACATTTTCTCCGCCGACAAGTTGCTGCTCTATGTGACGAACGGGGTGACGACCGTGCGGAACATGTGGGGGTGGGAGCTACATCTCGAGCTGCGCGAGCGGGTACGCGATGGGCAGATTGTCGGCCCCTCGATCTACACGGCTGGCGCACTCATCGACGGGCAGCCTCCGCAGCTCCAGGGGAGCGCGGTCGCCGCGAGCGCGGAGGCTGCAGCAGGGATTGTCGCTGACCAGGTCCGCGCCGGCGTTGACTTCGTCAAGGTCTACAACCGTCTCTCTGCAGAGGCGTACGATGGGGTCGCCGCCGGTCAGCAGTCCATCGAACACCTCGCGGGCGTTCCGGAACTCGCTGGGGGTCGGGCCCAGGGCTGGTCGGCGCGCCTTGACGAGGCGGCGATGGAGCATCGGCGTGCGACGGAGCTATGATCGGCCCTCCGATGTCTCTGGCCACGCCTCACGCTCGGCCCTTGCGAAATCCGCTCCCAGCTCGGCCAGGGCGGCACGGGCGTCGTCCACCAGGCCCAGGACCCGCGCCAGGATCGCACCGTTGCCATTAAGGTGGTCCCTGAGCAGGTCGCCGCGCCGGCAGCCGCCGAAACAGCCGCACGAGGAGAATCAGCGAGACGAGGTGCAAGAGCGAGCCCAGGAAGAAGGGGGCGCCGGGAAGGATGAGGGGCGCGGCAGCCGATGTGAAGAAGCTGAACAGCCCGCTCGTAAAGATGAGTGGCGAGAAGATGGCCGTCAGGCTGGTCAGCGACGTGAACGCGCCCTGGATCTTCCCCTGCTCCGAGGGGAGCACCGCGCCGGCCACTAGTCCCTGAATCGCGGGGAGTGCCACGCCAGCCAGTGACCCGCAGACGATGATGACCGGCACCATCCAGCCCTCGTCGGCCAGCCCGTATGCCAGAAACGCCAGCGCCGACACCGTCATGCCCAGGACGATTGTCCGGCGTTCGCCGATTCGCGCGACGACCGGCCTAATGAGCAACCCCTGGACGAGCACCGCCATGACGCCGACGAGCGCGAGCGTCAGTCCGTTGGTCTGTTCGTCCCACCCGTAGCGGAAACCAGTGTGTAGGACCCACACACTTTCCAGTCCGCGCTGTGCCAGTGACGCGAAGAGAAACCCGATCGCCAGCCCACCGACCAGGGGATAGGCGCGCAGCCGGCGTAGACTGGTCAGCGGGTTCATCTTCCGCCAGGAGACGGTGCTGCGATGTTCGGGCGCCAGTGACTCGGGCAAGACGAAGAACCCGTACAGCCAATTGACGAGCGCCAGCCCCGCTGAGACGAAGAACGGCAGCCGCAGGCTGATGCCTCCCAGCAGTCCGCCCAGCGCCGGTCCAAAGATGAAGCCGAGACCGAACGCGACGCCAGCGAGGCCGTAGTTTCGGGCCCGCGTCTCCGGCGTCGACACGTCCGCGATGTACGCGTTGGCAGTCGTGATGCTGGCTCCCATGACGCCCGCGATGAGGCGTCCGAGGAACAACCAGCCGATGCTCGGCGCCCATCCTTGGATGAGGTAGTCGGTGCCCAGGCCGAACAGCGACACGAGGATGACCGGTCGCCGACCATACCGGTCCGACAGCGCGCCGAGGATCGGCGCGCACAAGAAAAGCATCGTCGCATAGATCGAGATGATGACGCCGTAGTAGCGCCCAGCCTGGGCGACATCCCCTCCCAGGAACTCCTTGATGAGCTCCGGCAGGACCGGAATGATGATGCCGATCCCGAGGATGTCGATGAACAGCGTCACGAAGATGAAGACCATCCCCGCCTGACCTGTTCGCGCTCCGAACGCCACGTTGGTGTGTATCCCTACTGACCGCGCACCGGGTCACCGGCGCTGCTTTCGACTGTGGGCCGAGCCGCGATTATAGACACGGACTCGGCGCTGCGGCGGGCGGTATCATGGCCCGTCCGATGGGGCTCGCTCCCGGCGCGCAGCTCGGCCCGTATGAGATCCGCTCCCAGCTCGGCCAGGGCGGGATGGGCGTCGTCTACCTGGCCCAGGACCCGCGACTGGAGCGCCAGGTGGCGATCAAGGTCGTCCCGCTTGGACCGCAGCTTTCATGCCAGCTCCGCTCGAGAGGCTATGGGCACGGGGGCATCGAGCAGTATTACTGAGCTACTTGGCCCGTGGCCGCCGACCGCGCACGGGTATCGCTAAACGCCAGAACTGCGTCTCGTTGAGCAGCGTGATGCGGTGGCCCTTGGCGCGCAGTCGCTTGATCTCCATCAGCTTCAGGCCAGCATCGCGCCCGGCGGCTTGTTGGGGATTGGGACGCCCCCGGACGACGACCGCGGTCCGCGTTGATGGCATACCGTGGACGACAGCGCCGGCTCGCCGCGCCGCACGGATGGCCTCGCGACGCGGTTTGGTGAGGATGCCGGTAAAGGCGAGATGGGTTCCTTGTAGGCTGCGCAGCACGCCAGCTTTGAGCCGCACGGGTGTTGTGTTGAGCGCGTCGGTGAGTTCGTCGGCGCTCTCGTACCGTTTCCGCCGCTCGCCAATGCACCGGTACACAATCTCCCGGAGGTGGTCGGTGCACGGCAGATGCCGTACATCGTGGGGCCGAATCCGGCTCCGCGCGTCGCCTTTCACGAGCATACCCAGCAACTGCCCCACCTGATACACATCGTCCCTCGCCTGCCACTTCGGGGCGGACCCCGAGAGGAAATCGCTCGGGACCATAGAGGCGTTGAGCGTTCGGGTGGTGATCCCTCGCCGTTTACTCTGGGGTCGAGGGATGCCGAAATCGCCGAGTTTGAGGCGCCGGTTGGCGCAGACGAAGACGTTGACCGGAGTGAGATCGCGGTGCAGCAGCTGCCCGCGATGGAGTTTGCCAAGCACGTCGAGCAGACCTGCGATCTCACGACGTGCCGTCCGTTCCGGCCAGCTCTTGCGTGCGCGGTCGAGGAAGGCGCTCAGATCGCCGTGCCGGGCGTACTCGAGCACCAGGTAGTACATCATGCGGCCGTCCGTGCGCGTCAGTGGGAATCGGTCGTACACGCGAATGGCACGCGGATGACCATCGAGCAACTGCCCGAAGTACGCCTCGCGCAGCCATCCGTCGATGCTGAGGCTGACCTTGACGCAGACCGTGTCAGGAATGCTGGGAGACGATCCAAGCCTCCGCACCAGATAGACTTGCCCGAACCCGCCCTCGCCGAGCAGCCGATCAACGCGGTAGCTGAGCTGCGTTTCAGGGCTGGCGATCACTTGCCCTGGCGCCAACAGCTGGTCCGCTCCGCGGCGTCTGTCGTGAAGAGACGGCGCACGACGCGTCGTCGCGGTGAATGGATCGGCCATCGTGCTCGGCAGCGAGCATCATAACGGACCACCGCACGCCCCTCGCCCCCAAAAGGACGGTCTGCTCTTCAGGGGCGTGTCGACCCCTCTCAGGTTCCAGTGCGGTTCGTCTGGCGTGAGTGAGCGGGCTCACCCGTCGGCTCCGCTGTCCCGGTTCCAAGCCCTCCTCCGCCGCATGAAGCGGCCCAGAGCTAGCCGAGCGGCCTCCCCGTCCCTCCTGTCCCCTCGTTGCACACCGTCTGCCCTGTGAGGCCGTGACCAGCCCCAGCCGGTGGCATAATCAGCGGGTTCCGCCTGACAACCTATGGCCCTCGAAGTCGGCACCCGCCTCGGCCATTACGACGTCTCCGCCCTCATCGGCGAGGGCGGCATGGGGCAGGTCTATCGCGCCACCGACACCCAGCTGGGCCGCGATGTCGCCCTGAAGATTCTCCCCGACGCCTTTGCCGCTGACCCGGATCGGCTCGCCCGGTTCCAGCGGGAAGCACAGGTGCTCGCCAGCCTCAATCATCCCAACATCGCGCAGATCCACGGCATCGAGAAGAGCGACGACACACAGGCGCTCGTCCTGGAACTGGTCGAAGGGCCGACCCTTGCCGACCGGATCGCCAAAGGGCCGATCCCGCTGGATGAAGCGCTGTCGATTGCCAAGCAGATTGCCGAGGCGTTGGAGGCCGCGCACGAGGCCGGAGTCATCCATCGCGACTTGAAGCCCGCGAACATCAAGGTGCGGGAGGACGGGACCGTCAAGGTCTTGGACTTCGGATTGGCGAAGGCGATGGACACGACGCCGGAAGGTGATCCGAGTCAGTCGCCGACGCTGACGGCTGCGGCCACGCAGGTGGGCGTGATCATGGGCACGGCGGCGTATATGTCACCGGAGCAGGCACGCGGGAAGTCGGTCGATAAGCGGGCGGATATCTGGGCGTTTGGGTGCGTGCTCTACGAGATGCTCACCGGCCGACGGGCGTTTCAGGGCGAGGACGTGTCTTTGACGCTGGCCAAGGTGCTGGAGAAGGAACCGACATGGGATGTCTTGCCCAGCACCGCTCCCGCGAGGGTCGCCAACCTACTGCGACGCTGCCTCGAGAAAGATCCGAGGGAACGGGTACAGGCCGTTGGCGATGTGCGGCTCGCGATGCAGGGGGCGTTCGAGACAGCCACTGACGGGCCGGAACCGATAGAACAACCGGCCCGGTCGCCCGCCATGTGGCAGCGCCCGGCGCCGATGCTGACTGCCGCCGTACTGCTGGTCACCGCCAGTCTGCTGGCGGGCCGTGCCCTGGCCCCGGAGCCGCTGCCGACGTCGGCGGTCGTCCGACTCAGCGTGGTGCTGCCGGACGGGGTGCGATACACCGCCCCGGGGTCGTTTGCTCGCGGCCTGGCGGTCTCGTCGGATGGCACCCAGATCGTCTTCACGGGCCGGGCCGGCAGCGGACCGCGGCAGCTCTTGCGCCGAGCGCTCAACGGTCGCGCGGTCGACCCGCTTCCGGGCACCGAACGCGGCCAGCAGCCATTCTTCTCGCCTGACGGGAGATGGGTCGCATTTTTTTCACCTGGTGACGAGGCCTTGAAGCGGGTCGCGATCGAGGGGGACAGCCCGCCGCAGACGCTGGTCGAGGGGGTTTCCAGGGGGTTCGGCGTCTGGTGGGAGGACGAGATCGTCTTCGGCGATCGAGGCGCGTTGTTCCGCGTGTCAGCCGAGGGGGGGACGCCGGTGCTACTGTTCGACACGGGCGTGGGCGCCCGCCGCGCTCCGCAGCCGGTGGTCGTGCCCGAGACGGGCGACATCCTTTACGGTTACGGCGCGTCGGATCTCGGGGGTCCCCGGATCGCTGTGTTGCCGGCCGATGCCTCGGACCCGGTCCCGCTTCTCGACGACGCCACACTGGTCGCGCTCGCGACGTCCGGTCACCTACTGTTCGAACGGGAGGGGGTGGTGCTGGCCGCCGCGTTCGATCCTGCGACGCGGCGGCTTGGTCCGGCGCGGGGGGTGCTCGAGGAGTTCGCGTACGACCCGGCGAGGGCGCGACCGCAGGTGACCGTCTCGCCTTCGGGCACGCTGGTCTATATCCCAGCGCCCGCGCGCGCTGACACCGCGACACTCGCGTGGGTCGATCTGGAAGGGACGCTCACCACGGTGGGCGAGCTACCACCCGATGTCGCCATGGTCGACCTCTCGCCCGACGGCGCTCTGGCCGTGGTGGGGACGCGAGAGACACCCACCAGGGTATTCCTGTGGGACATGGTCCGGCAGGTGCCGACTGGTCTGGAGGTCGGATGGTATGCTCCGCGCTGGCATCCCGATGGTCGCCACGTTGCGCTGAGCCGGGGGCAGGAGCTTGTGCTGCTCGATGTCGACGACGGGTCGGAGACCACGCTGGTCACCGAGCCGGTCCGTGCGTCGACGCCGTCGTTCACTGCCGACGGCGAGACGCTCGCGTATACCGCGATTCGGGAGGGGTCGGGGGAGGACATCTTCGCCCGGCTGCGCGGTGACGCCGAGCCCCACGCGGTGGTGGCGACCGAGGCATACGAGCATAGCCCTGCGCTGTCGCCGGACGGTCGTTGGCTGGCCTTTGTGTCTGACGAGTCGGAACGGATGGAGGTCTATGTCGCTCGGTTTCCGTCGGGCGCCGGCCGCCGTCGGGTCACGACGAACGGCGGGCTCTTCCCGCGGTGGAGGTCGGACGGCCGTGCCCTGTTTTTCAATGAGAATGGCGACCAGGACCAAGACGGGATGGTGCTGGGTCGGATGGTGAGGATTGGAGAGGGCGAGACGCTGGAGCTCGGCTCGTCAGTGACGCTGTTCGTAGTGTTCGACGCGGCTCGGCCGGTCAATTCCGTACAGAGCTATAGCAACTGGGGAGCCCCCTACGACGTGGCGGCTGACGGCACCCGTTTCTTGAGACCGTATCGGGCGCAATCGGCGCCGGCTCGGGAGATCGTCGTGGTGCAGAACTGGCTCGCGGAGCTGGCCGAGCTCGTGCCCGCCCGCTGAGCGCCATGCCCCTCCTGCCCGGCACTTCCCTCGGCCCGTATTCGGTCACCGCCCAGATCGGGGCCGGCGGCATGGGTGAAGTATGGAGAGCCCGCGACACCAAGTTGGATCGGGATGTCGCGCTGAAAGTCCTGCCTGACGCCTTTACGTCCGACCCCGATCGCCTGGCCCGCTTCGAGCGCGAAGCCAAAGTCCTCGCCTCGCTGAACCATCCCAACATCGGGCACATCTACGGGCTGGAAGAAGCCGAGGGCACCAAGGCCCTGGTCCTCGGGTTCATTGTCACGGCTTCCATCTTGGTTCTCACTTACGCAGGATCCGCTCACGCCCAGCAGGTTGAGGCACCTCCGAACCTGAGCGACGGGCTAGACGTTGTAACGCCCGGCTCGGTCGGCTTGCGCGTGTCTCCGCTTGCCTCGTTCCGCGAGGCTGTGGCGAGGGGATCGTTTCCGAACACGACCAGTGTCTTGATCGCGAAGGACGAGAGGCTGGTCTTCGAGGAGTATCTCGGCGAGGGCAGCCGCGAGCACTTGAACGATACCCGTTCGGCCATGAAGTCTGTCACCGCTCTCGCGATAGGCGCAGCCGTAGCAGACGGGACACTCGAATCCGTCAACGAGTCCGCTTTTCAGTGGCTGTTTGATCTCGCTCCATTCGAGCATGAAGGCCCCCTGAAGCAAGGGATTACCATCGCAGATTTCTTGACGATGTCCTCGGCGCTGGACTGTGACGACGGGGAGCCGTCAAGCCCCGGCAACGAGGAAAACATGTATCCCCTCGACAACTGGTCACGCTGGGCTGCCGACCTTCCGGTCAAAAGGGGCTACCGACGCAACCCGGCAGGACGGGGACCCTTCTCGTACTGCACCGCGGGGTCGTTTCTCCTTGGGCAGATTCTGCAGCGGGCGGTGGGGGAATCGGTGGACGACTACATCGCCCGACGGTTGTTCGGCCCGCTTGGCATCACGATACATGAATGGTACCGGTCGCCCAGCGGTGAGGTCATGACGGGCGGTGGGTTGCGGTTGCGCAGCCGTGATCTGATCAAACTCGGCCTTCTCGTGTTGTCGAACGGGCGTTGGGAGGGCGAACAAGTCATCCCTGCGAGTTGGATTTCTGAGATGCTCACCGTCAGACACGAGGTGGATGCAGATCTGAGCTACGGCTTCCTCTTCTGGCGAAGAGCGTACGAGTCGCCGTGCGGACGACTCACGGGGTGGTTCATGTCCGGCAATGGGGGCAACGTCGTCGTCATCATTCCCAGCGAGTCCGTCGTGGCGGTGGTGACGAGGCGTCACTACAACGAGCCCGACATGCATCGGCAGACGCTCGCTCTTCTAGAGGACCACATCCTCGGCGGCCTCACCTGTTAGGCAGGCCGCCGCCAATCAGGCACCCCATGCCGCTCAGACCCGACACCCCCTTGGCCCCTACGAGATCCAAGCCCCCCTCGGCGCGGGCGGCATGGGCGAGGTCTATCAGGCACGCGACACTCGCCTCGACCGCACCGTCGCCATCAAGGTGCTCCCGGAGCACGTCGCCGCTGATCCGGATCTGAAACAGCGGTTCGAGCGCGAGGCCACACCGCTCGGGCGCCCTCAGCCGGTCCGGTTTGCCGAGGTTCAGAACGACGACCGTTAGCCCGATGGAGCCTGCATATGTCGCCCGATGACGACACACCCTCGCAACCTGTCGAGGAGGAAGACTTCGCCGCGATGTTTGCGGCTTCGCTCGAGTTGGCCGTGTTCGAGACAGGACAGACGCTCCAGGGCGTCGTCGTCTTGATCGGTAGAGACGTCGCCTTTGTCGATGTCGGCGGAAAAGGCGAGGCCACGATGGACCTCTCGGAGCTTCAGGACGAAGACGGCCAGCTGACCGTCGAGGTGGGCGCCACCGTCGAGGGAGTGGTCGTCTCGACCTCCGACGGGGTCAAGCTGTCACGGAAACTCGCACGGGGTGCCGCGACGCGCCGACAGCTAGAGGACGCCTATCGCGCTCAGTTGCCGGTGGAGGGCCGCGTAGAGAAGGCCAACAAAGGGGGCTACGAAGTCCGCATCGGCGGACAACGCGCCTTCTGCCCTATCTCCCAGATCGACGCCGGGTTCACCTCCGATCCGGAGGTGCACGTAGGCCAGCTCTACACCTTCCGTATCATTGAATACAAAGAGGGAGGCAAGGACCTCGTCATCTCGCGACGCGCGTTGATCGAAGAAGAAGAACGCGCGCAGGAGGTCGAGGTTCGCAAGACAATCATCCCTGGTGCCGACCTCCCTGGTCGTATCGTGTCGGTACGGCTATACGGCGCCTTCGTCGATCTCGGGGGTGGCATTCAGGGATTGCTGCACGTCTCCGAAATGGGCTGGTCGCGAGTGTCGGACCCGACCACGGTGGTCCAACCCGGCGACTCCGTCACCGTTCGAGTCCTTCGCGTTGATGACGAGAAGGGCAGAATCTCCCTCGGGATGAAGCAGCTGCAGACTGACCCGTGGGACGCGGTCGGCCAGTCCTACGCAAGCGGGCACCGTCTGACCGGGACCGTGACCCGCGTCCTCGAATTCGGCGCCTTCATCGAATTGCAGCCCGGCATCGAGGCGCTCGCGCATCTCTCGACCTTTGCGCCGTCCGGAAAGCGGGACGACTGGAAGAACGCCGTCACCGTCGGCGCGACAGTCGCAGTCGAGATCCTTACCGTGGACCTCGAAAGGAAGCGGATCGGTGTCGCCGTGATCGAGAACGACTTGGCGCGGGTCCCGACGATCGAAGCGGGCGCACAGTTGACGGGCACAGTCGAACGCCACGAGCGGTACGGCGTTTTCGTCTTCCTGAGTCCGGGGCGTACCGGGTTGATCCCCCATGAAGAGACGGACACCGCGTACGGCACCGACCTGAAACAGGCGTTCCCGGTCGGCAGCGAGATCGAGGTTGTCGTTCTCGACGTCGATCCCGAAAGCCATCGAATTCGCCTGAGCCGTAGAGCGATTCGCGAAGTCGAAGAGAACAATGACGCCCGTGCCTACTCCAAACGGCAGAGCGAAGGGCAAGAAGCGAGCTTCGGCTCGATGGCCGACAAGCTGCGCGCGGCGTTTGGCCCAGCGGACGAATGACTCCGCCGTCTCGGCCGCTACGAGCTCCAAGTCCCCTCGGCGCGGGCGGCATGGGCGAAGCGAGCCTGGGCATCGGGGGTGTGGGCATTTCTGCGACCGCCCGGGTCACGGGCCGTTCCCGCAACACCATCGCGGGCGTCTTGAACTGGGTAAACGCCAGAGAATTGGCTGTCCGGAATAGGGTGTCGGTGTATTAAGGTTCCGGTCAAGCGGGGAAGGTGGATTGCCGATTCACCACTGTCGCGGCAGGCGAGGGAGGTATCCATGAGTTCGGCGCGAGTCTATGTGGGGGCGTTGGTGGTCGCGATCGGTCTAGTTGGATGCGCTGGGCCGGAGCCGGCTCCTCCTGCGGAGCAGCAGCCACAGGCGGACCGCTCGGGTCCGCTATCCTCGTTGCCACAGGTGACCGACTTGCCCTCGGACTACCGTTCCGTCGGCGAGCTTGCAGGGCGGGGGACGTTCTATGCCGCTGGTGGTGAACCCGCCTTCCGCATGGACGACGGCAACCACTACCACGGCTATGCCGGCCCCGGGGTGTGGGCAGAGGAGGGGAATGGTGCGCACACGCAAGGTGTCCTCTACGGCGTCGAGGACGGTGCCATCGTCTCCGCCGGCTACCTGATCCGGCAGGCGGATCTCGTCGCCGGCAAGAGCCTCCACGGCCTGACGTTGCGCGAGCTCGATTTTCCTGTCGCGTACTCCACAACGGCTGACCTGATCGAAGGCGAGACCGCAGCCTCGAATCAGTATCTGTGGCTCTGGCACTTCACACGGCCCGACGATGTCGCCCCGTCGATGCTGAGGGCCGGCCAACTACCGTCGGCTACGAGCCTGTCGAGCGACTACGAAGTGGTCGCGTGCGACCACGAGCCCGAGACGCGTTTCTGTCCGGGCATGGGACGTCATTTCATCGATCTGCCAGATGACGTCACCGACCCGACGTTCAGTCGCCAGCCGAATGTAGCCGGAGATGACGGAGTGATCTATGGCGAGGCGGCCGGCAAGCTGATCTTCATCGAATATGTCTTCAGCCAGGCCGATTTTGAGGCCGGCATCTCTTGGCCCACTGCGATACCGTTAGGCGGTCTCCTCCGCATTCCTCCCATCGACAACGTGCACGTGTTGCATTTCGGACCCGCCGAGTCGACGAGGGGACGCTACACGGTGCACATGTACTTCGTTCCTGAGGAAACCTATCTCGCCTGGGAAACCGAGCCTTCGAGCCTGTAGCTCGGGTGCGTCGCGATCGGCCAAGGACAGAACCGTCAGTAGGGAGCGAAGTGTTGGTTCAGGGTGGGGCGTTCTTCCCCGCCCGGAGACCTAAGACCAACAAACTAAAGGCCGACCCCGTCGACCGGGGCGGGCCATGATCTGTGGCTCCGCAGTGGCGTCGACTACTGCTGGGCGGCCGCCTGTTCGTCCTCCCGCGCGCCCCGCAGAATGTTCAGCAATCCGTAGTTCCCCTCGTGGCACGCGTACTCGAACATCGGCAGCTCCGACGTGCGCAGCGGGATCGCCGCCGTGAACGGCCGGGTGAAGGTCGTCGGGTCATGGACGGTGTACTCGTAGCGCAGCACGTCGGCATTGACGCGCGTCAGGCGCTCGATCAAGCGGAGGTTGTCGCCGGTGCCCATCGCCGTTGGTGGTAGCGCTAGAGTGAAGGCCGCCGTCTTGTTGGTGAAGTTGGTGCTCTCGATAACCAGGGTGTCGCCGTCCCAGTGCCCCCGCGCGTCGCCGTTCCACTGCCGCACGTCGTCGGAGAGGTGCGCGCGTCCGTCGAGCGGAACGATGCGTGGGTCGTGCACCATCTCGTTGAGGATCACCACGTGGTCGGGGGTCTGGAACACCTGAACGTTCTGGTTGTAGCCACCGGGGAGCAACGGCGGCCCGTTCGCGAACCCCAGGAGGCACCGCTCGGCAAGACCGCGGTCCTCGGGGCCGGCGACGCCGGCGCCGGATCCGCGATAGCGTACCGGTAGCGTGGTCGGCACATCCTCGCCAAGCGAGCCGACCTGGGTCACCGCGTTCGGCGTGAGCGGCGGAAGCTTCCCGTCCGGCGGGTCCACGATCAGCGACGTCCGCCGGTCGTCGACCAGCCCCTGGGTGTCGAACCAGAACGCGTTGTAGCCGCCCGGGCAACCCTCAGGCGGGGGGCTGTCGAGGGCGGCAGTCAGGAACTCGGCGGCGCGCGCCTTCCGTGCCGCCGCTTCCTCGGCCATCAGCTCGGTCTTTCCGGCCAGCTCGTCCGGACGCTCCAGTGGGACCGTCGTGCGGAAGTCCCACACACCGCCGAGGTCGGGAGCGCCCCACGCCGTGCGTGGTATCTCGCCCGCGTCGGTCGACTGAGCTTCCGAGACCGCAGGTGACAGCGCGAGGGCGGCGGTCACCGCCAGCGCGGTCGCCAGGTATCGATGGATCATCTGAGGCTCCTCTCATGACGCGTCGCCAACGCGCCGATCCGTACCTGTAAGCACATGATAGACGCGCTAGACGCTGCACGCCACGCCGTGTCGGGACGTCAGGAGGCTGGTCGAATGAAGGGACTTGCGGTGGTCGTGGCGGTGCTCGCCGTCGCTGACCCCCTCCGAGCCGACCCTCGCTTCCAAGCCCTCCTCCGCCGGATGAACTTCCCGGAGACGGCGGCAAGCGGCTAGGCCAGCCACCTCCCTGAGGCCAACAGGAAGCAGAGCCCGACTCGTGCCGCGTGCAGCATCAGTCCTCTGCCCGGCGGATTACCTTCCCTGGTCGCTCGCCGGTTGGACCGTCCTCGGAAAATACGCGTCGTCCATTGACCCAGACGCCCAGGATGCCGACGGATGGCAGGGTGGGGTCCTCCGCCGTCGCACGGTCAGCCACGGTTTTCGGGTCGAAGAGTACGAGATCGGCAAACGCGCCCGGCCGAAGCACACCACGGTCCTGCATCCCCATGTGCTGCGCGGCGAGGGCGGTCATCTTGTGAACCGCCGCTTCCAGCGCCAGAGCGCGACTCCCGCGGACGTGCCGCGCCAAGACCCGCGTGAACGCCCCGACGGGTTTCGGCGGACGGCGGTGAGGTCGAACATTTGACTAGGGTCGATGAGGAGGGTGGCGAGAGGTTTCATCGCTCCCCCTCCATCGTTCCCGGCCGCGGCGTGCTCTTCGAGATTCTGATGGCAGGGGATCGGACTGAGTCTCAGATCGCGCATCTTGATCTCGACACGGGCACCGTCACCCGGTTGGGGCTTGAGGGGGCGCATCCGCGCTACGCGTCGACGGGGCACCTGCTGGTCGGCGGCCCTGGTCAGGCGGTGCGGGCCGTGCCCTTCGACCCCGACAGCCTCGGCGTTTCGGGGAGAGCCGTCACGCTCGTCGAAGGTCTGGCCGCGCGACAGGCTGCCGTTGAGTAAGGGTCGTTCGCAGCGTCAGACGCCGGGTCCCTGGCCTACGTCGCGGGCGACGGTGATCGCGCGCCCAATACGATCGTCACCGTGGATCGTGACGGTCGGGCGACGCCGATGGTCAACGACGAGACCGTTTGCTGTTACCCCGGTTCGACGCCATAATCCGCGAGCTAGATTTTCCGTTCGATCGTAGCCATGCGACTTGAACCCGGCACCACCCTCGGCCCATACACGGTCACTGGCCAGATTGGCGCGGGCGGCATGGGGGAGGCCTACCGCGCCCGCGACGCGAAGCCCGACCGCGACGTGGCGCTCAAGGTGCTGCCGGAGTCGTTCACCGCCGATCCCGAGCGTGTTCAATTCATGCTCGGTGAACACGGCCAAGGACATCTCGCGTCACCCGGAGCCTGATCGGTGGCCGGTCAGATGAACCAACGGCGTGTGGTCCTGCCCATCTTGGGGCTGGTGATCTCCGGGGGTGTCTTGGCATGTACACAGGGATCGGAGGGAGCTGAGACGTTCGAGGCGCAGTGCGCATCCTGTCACACGGCTCCTGGAGCGGAGCGGGCGCCACTGCTCGAGACGCTGCGCGACCGCTCGCCAGCGGCGATCGTGGCGTCGCTCACGACCGGCACGATGGCGCTCCAGGGTCAAGCGCTGACACCACCCGAGCGCCGCACCGTGGCCGAGTTCATCACCGGCCGCGCCATCTCGAGCGACCGGATCACCAACACGGTCGGGCGGTGCGATGGCAACGCGGCGTTCACGATGCCGTTTGAGAGCCCGCACTGGAACGGGTGGGGCGCTGGTCACACCAACCTTCGATTCCAGCCGACCGAGCAGGCTCGGCTCAGTATCGACGGGGTGCGCGGCCTCGCGCTCAAGTGGGCGTTCGGGTTTCCCGAGTCGACCACCGCCTGGGCCCAGCCCGCGGTTGCGGGCGGACGTCTCTTCGTTGGAAGCCAAGATGGCGTCGTCTACGCCCTCGACGCGAAGACCGGGTGTCGCCACTGGACCTACGCCGCCCGCGGCGGCGTCCGAACGGCAATCACCGTTGGCGTGAGGGCGGGTGGCCACGCCGTGTTCTTCGGCGACACCACCGCGCGCGTCTACGCGATCGATGCGATAACCGGCACGGAGCTCTGGCGTCGGGACGTCGAGCAGCACCCCGCGGCTCGCATCACGGGGGCGCCGACGTTGCACGCGGGACGTCTCTATGTGCCGGTCTCATCGATCGAGGAGTGGCTGGCGGCCGACGAGGCGTACCGCTGTTGTACGTTTCGCGGGAGCGTCGTCGCGCTCGAGGCGGCGACGGGGGATCCCCTGTGGAAGACGTTCATCATCCCGGAGGACCCGCAGGCGACGGGGACCCACCCAGACGGCACGACACGCGCAGGTGGCGCGGGTGGGGCGATCTGGTCGGCGCCCACGATCGACGCCGAGCGCGGGGTGGCTTACGTCGGCACCGGCAACGCGTATACACGGCCGGCGACCGACGCGACGGACGCGATTCTCGCGCTCGATCTCGACTCCGGCGCGATTCGCTGGGTTGCCCAGTTGACACCGGAAGACGCGTACATCACCGGTTGCGAGCGGAGCAACGCCAACTGCCCAGAGGACCTCGGCCCCGACTACGATTTCGGTGCGTCGCCAGCGCTTGTCACCTCGGCAGACGGGCCGGATCTCCTTGTGGTCGGACAGAAGTCGGGCATGACCTACGCCCTCGACCCGGACCGTGCGGGGGCGATCGTCTGGCAGCACCGGGCTGGGGCGGGCAGTGAGCTTGGTGGGATCGAATGGGGCTTTGCCGTCGATGGAGAGCACGCCTACTTCGCCGCGTCGGACACTCTCGCGTCGGAGCCGGGCGGACTGTCAGCCGTGCGAGTGAGCACCGGCGAGTTGATCTGGCACGCGGAACCGCCACCTCCGCTCTGCGAGTCGGGCGTCGGACGTGTGGTGCGAGCCGTTAGCTCGCTGGCGAGCTTCCTCAGCGGCTGCAACGCGTCGCTCCCCGGCGCCGTCACGGCGATTCCGGGGGTGGTGTTCGCGGGGTCCAACGACGGGGGGCTTCGCGCGCACGCCGCCGAGACCGGCGAGGTCATTTGGACCTATGACACGAACCGGGAGTTTGACACGGTCAACGGGGTGCCGGCAGCGGGAGGCTCGCTGAACGCGTCAGGACCGGTCGTCGTCGACGGGATGGTCTACGCGAGTAGCGGCTACGACTTCATCGGCAGTCGACCGGGGAACGTATTGCTCGCCTTCGGCACGGAATGAGCAGGATGACCAGTAGAATGCTGGGGTACTCCCCTGACAACGAGTGGCCCTGACCGTCGGCTCCCGCCTCGGCCATTACGACGTCACCGCCCTCATCGGCGAAGGCGGCATGGGGCAGGTCTATCGCGACCACCGACACGCACCAGGGAGCGGAGTCCCTCGTGGTGAGAGCGGTCGGTCCTAGGTGGTCAGCGTTCTGGGTGGTCACATGCGTCGCCGTCACCACAATGACCGCGTGCGGAGAGGATCTAGGCTGGCGAGGCTACAGCGCTGCCGGCCTCGAAGCGGTGGCGCGCGGCGACCTGGCTGAAGCCGAAGCTCTCTTGGAGGCTGGCGTCGCTGACGCCGAGCGCTACGGGGCGAGCGATTTCCGCGTCGCCATCACGCTGAACATCCTCGCCGGGTTCTACCGGACGGTCGAGCGCTACGCGGAAGCCGAGCCCCTGTATCAGCGCGCGCTCGCGGTTGCGGAGGAAAGGTGGGGCCCGGACCACCCGCGCGTGGCGATGGTGCTCGAGAGTTATGCATTTCTGCTGGCACAAACGGGCCGGCGGGATGAAGCTGCGGTCATGGCCGAGCGCGCGGCGGGAATTCGTCAATCGACCAGCTAGTGCAAGCGGGCGGCGAATCTCCGGCACGTTTCCGTGCGCCATTCTGTGCAGCCCCTGGAGCCGTGTCCGGGCCGGCAGTACAATGGCCCGTCCGCCCGACCCCTACAACTCATGGCCCTGGAAGTCGGCTCGCGGCTCGGCCATTGCGACGTCACCGCCCTCATCGGCGAGGGCGGCATGGGGCAGGTCTATCGCGCCACCGACACGCAGCTCGGCCGCGACGTCGCGCTGAAAATCCTCCCCGACGCCTTCGCCGCTGATCCCGATCGCCTCACCCGGTTCCAGCGAGAAGCGCATGTGCTCGTCAGCCTCAACCACCCGAACATCGCGCAGATCCACGGCATTGAGAAGACCGATGACACGCAGGCGCTGGTCCTGGAGCTGGTCGAAGGCCCGACCCTGGCCGATCGGATCGCCACGGGACCGATCCCGCTGGATGAGGCATTGCCGATTGCCCGACAGATCGCCGAGGCGCTGGAGGCGGCGCACGAAGCCGGCGTGATCCATCGCGATCTGAAGCCCGCGAACATCAAGGTGCGCGAGGACGGGACCGTCAAGGTGTTGGACTTTGGGTTGGCGAAGGCGCTGGACACGACGCCGCAGGGGAGGACCTCACGACTACGGTCAACCTCTTCAACACGCATACGTCCTTGGAGGACGACTTCTGGGTGGACGCATACCTCTACGATGAGGCCGGCGCCCTCGTGAGCGAGCGCCGGCACTGGCTCCTCGCGCGACGACGGGCGCTCACGCGTGGCCGGGTCGCTGAGTTGCTCCCGCCAGGATGCCCGAGCCTGATCGGGCAGCTCGTTCTCGCCTTTAGCGACGACGACAAGCCCGCCTACCCGCGGACTCTGCAGGCGCTCGTCGAGTATGAGACGCCACAGAACACGACGAGGGTGATGTTATGGAGCGATGAATGGAACTCACCGCAACGGGCTACGCGTCGAGGGCGCGTGCCGTTCCGCGCGTTCTATCGGGCGTGGTGCCGCCCACCCTTAGAGACACGCGTCTGTATCAGCAACGCGGCGAACGAGCGTGCGTATGCCGACGCTGCGATCTATACGGCCTCGCTAATCACCGAGACGGGCAAGCGCCAGACGGTCTCAGGGTGCGTGCCGCCTCACGGAACGGCGGTCTGGACGGTCACGGAGATGTTTCCAGACGCGCGGGCATTCGTGGGCGACCGCGGGCTCGGGATCGTGCTGATCGAGAGCGACTTCGACCTGGCTGAGATGCAGCTGACGCGCCACGCTCACTCCGGCGTCGTGGTCGCTGAACACTTCATGGCGATCCCGACGCTGCACACGGGCGAGGACTCCTGGCCCTCCGGCGCCTGACGCCCCCCCGCGCGGCTGATCAGAGACGCGGTCGGGGCGCCTCAGTGCTGGACTGGCGCAGGTCGAGACGTCAGCCCGGGCCGGTGCTCCCCGCGCCGGGTCGCACGATGCACCCGTGCGGGGTACGGTGCTCAGGTCGCTTCTTGTTCGCTTCTCGCCAGAACTGTAACGGCACGGTACCCCTCGGAGAAGGACCGTGCCGGTAGCGGCCCTGGATCGAGGTTCGTCGGGCAGGCACGCCCTTTGCTCTCTCCCTCACACGCACGCGACACGCAGCCTCCACGCGACGCGACCTGCCCATCCCTTGCGGCCCGTGACGAGGTGAGCCAGGCGGCTCTGCGGTACGCGGCGCGCGGGAGCAACGAATGATATGGAGACGGTCGGCGACGGCAGCCGAACACGCGGACGACCGGACGGATACGGGTGCCGCAGTGGCTGAGATGGCGGTCGTCATGCCGTTCCTGATCCTGATGGCGCTCGGCGTCGGTGACTTCGGCCGCGTGGTGTACACGGCCATTACGCTCTCCCACGCGGCGCGTGCCGGCGCGGCGTACGGGTCCCAGGGACCCGGCCACGCCGGCGATACCGCAGGCATTCGCCAGGCGGCGGAGGACGAAGCCCAGGAGATTGCCCCGATCACGGTGACGTCGCAGCGGGTGTGCGAGTGCACGGGGGGCGACGGTAAGCTGCACGACGATTAGCTGCGGCAACTACGGGGCGCCACGGGCCTTTGTCGAGGTGACGACCACGCGGCCGTTTGCCACGCTGGTTACGTTCCCCGGGATCCCGAGCACCGTCCCGCTCAGCCGCACCGCCAAGGTGCGGTTGCAGTAAGTGTCTGAACAGCGAACAGAGGTGACACGGATGCGTTCGATCGCTCGTGCGGTGCGGGATGAGCGCGGCGCCGCGCTCATCCTGGCGTCGGGGATGATGGTGCTCCTCCCGGGATTCATGGGCCTAGGGCTAGACGTCGCGAGCATCTACCAGCACCGGCGCGTCCTGCAGACGTCAGCGGACGCCGGGGCGCTGGGCGGCGGCACGGAGGTCTACCGCGGCCACGCGTCGCTGATTGCGTCGGCGGCACTCTCGGCGACGGCGGAGAATGGGCACGCGCACGGCGCGGACGGCGTGACCGTCATCGTCAATCACCCGCCGCTCAGTGGCTTCCACGCCGGCGACCTCGACGCCGTCGAGGTGCTCGTGACGCAGCCAAGCCCGACCTATTTCATGCGGTTGTTTGGCTGGACGAGTGTCCAGATTCCGTCCCGGGCCGTGGCCTGGGCGGGGGCGAATGACAAGCACTGCGTCTACGCCTTGGAAGACACCGACCAGGACGGGTTCTGGTACAACAGCAGCGCGCAGTTGACCGCCAACTGCGGCTTGCGGGTCAACTCCAGTCACGCGTGGGGCATGCACCTCACGAGCAGCGCCAACGTGTCGGTGGCGTCGGCGACCCTCACCGGCGACTACGTCGAGGGTAGTAGTTCGACACTGAACGCGGCGCACGGCATCCAGGTGGACGCCTGGCCCCGCGCACCGGACCCCCTGGGGTATCTGGTGGAACCCGCCCATGGCGGCTGCCAGTTCGTCGACTTGGAGCTGGACCAGCCGACCGCGACGCTCGCGCCGGGCGTCTACTGTGGAAAACTCACCATCAAGAACAACGCGGTCGTCACGTTGCAGCCTGGCATGTATGTAATTCAGGGCGGGCCATTCACGACGGAGAGCAACGCCGTGGTGAATGGTGCCGGGGTGACCTTCTTCTTGACTGAAGGCGCGGGCTTTTCGTTTGAGCCGCTTAGCTTCCAGAGCAGTTCTGTGCTCAACCTCACTGCGCCGACGACGGGGTCGTACGCGGGCATTCTCTTCTATCAAGATCCGTCGGCGGGGCACGAGGACCAGATACACCGGTGGGAGAGCAGCTCGGCGCACACGTTGGAGGGGGCGCTCTATTTTCCGACGCAGATCGTCAGCTTCGAGAGCAGCATCCAGATCTCGGCGGCGTACACGATCCTCGTGGCGCGGCGGATCATTGGCGATAGCAACTCCGCCTTACAGCTGAACGCGGATTACACCAGTCTCCCGGGCGGTTCGCCTCTCAAGCGGCTGGCGCTGGTGGAGTAAGGCGTGCGGCGAAGCAAGCGCGGCCGCGGGGTCGCGAGACGAAGACCGAGGCGCGGGTGGACTGAGTGCGGCAGTGAGTTAGTCGAACTGGCTCTAGTCGGGCCCGTACTGCTGGTGCTGATGTTCGGGATCGCGGAGTTCGGTCGAGCCCTGTGGCTGCAGGGGACGGTGACGCATCTCGCCCGCGAAGGGGCTCGCTATGCCATCGTCCGTGGGTCGGAGAGCGGACGTGCCGCGAGCGCCGCGGACGTCGATGCGTACGTGCAGGGCCAGGCTGCCGGGATGACGGGACTCGTCGTCGCCACGACGTGGACTCCGGACAATGATCCGGGCTCGGTGGTCCAGGTACGCGTGGATCGCGCGTTCGCGCCTATCGTTCCCCTCGTGGGGTTGGGGGCAATGATGCTGACCAGCACCTCCCGCATGGTGATTGCTTTCTGAGACTGGTCCGCTTCGTTCTGAGCCCCACTGCTGCTACGGCCATAGTTGGAATCCCGTCCGCGCCGACCGCCGCTTCCAAGCCATCCCCCGCGCATCAACGTTGCGAGACGGTAGAGTCCAGCTAATCGACGCGTGAGAGATTCGCCGGGGCAGCGTGTGCGCGGCGGACCCGCGCGCGGCCGAATGGCGCCAGGATCGCCGGAAGGCGGCGGTGGACGATGATGCCACCGAGCGCCACGATCCCCAACGATGCGGCGATCACCATGCCCCAAAACGGGCTGTCCGGAATCCGACTCAGCGTTTCCGCCGCCGCGGCGGCGAGCAGCCCCACGTACGACCAACTCATGAAGTACGCGTGGTAAACGACCCATGCGTGTGGCGATCGCCGACGCGCAGGGATCCAGCCAGCGAGGACCGTGATCAGACTGATGACCGCAGAGATATGGAACGGGCCAAACCGCCCGAACAGCCCATAGATCATGAACGCCGTGACGTTGACGCCGATCAGGAGGAACCCGTACGTCCGCCCCAACTGCCGATGACGGGAGGTTCCCTTCCGGGCGAGGGCCACGGCCGCTCCCGCTCCGATCGCGGCGATGGCCAGCACGAAGTGGACCCAGCCGATGGACGTGCCTGGCATCTCGATCCTCCTCTGTCCAGTGCGCAACCCGAATCAAGCGCTGACCGGCGTACGTTGCGTTGAACGTCGTCCGGTTCGCGCCAGACAACCGCCTACGCTTCTCCATCGCATTTCGTCCTGCAGGCCGTTCTCGTCCGGCCTCCCTCGCCGGCGTTCACAGGCATATACGAGCAGGTGCGAGTGATTCACGCAGGTATCGGGCGAGCGGTCGAGTTGGAAGGATGAGCGGAACCGTGGCGGGCTGTACATCACGTTGGCCGGCTTGAGATCCCTGTGGTGATCCCCTGCTCATGCGCCGCTTCGAGGGCTTCGGCGATTTGCTTCGCGATGGGAAGCGCCTCATCGACGGGGATCGGTCCTTCGGCGATGCGATCCGCCAGGGTCGGCCCCTCGACCAGTTCGAGGACCAGCGCCTTCGTGCCCTCGGCCTCGTCTTCCTCAAACCCATAGATGTGGCCGATGTTGAGATGGTTCAGGCGAGGCGAGCACTTTGGCTTCGCGCTCGAAGCGGGCCAGGCGGTCGGGGTCGGATGTGAACGCCTCGGGGAGCACCTTGAGCGCGACATCGCGGTCGAGCGTCGTGTCACGGGCGCGGTAGACCTCGCCCATGCCGCCCGCGCCGATCTGGGCGGTGACAGCGTAGGAGCCGAGCGTGGTGCCGGGGGTGAGAGACATGTTGGCCTGAAACGACTCACTTTTTCTCGCGAACGGTCTTCTTCTTGTTCGGCGTCTTTCGGGGCGTCTTCTTCTTGGCGGCGCTGCGGACTCTCTTGCTCGCCTTCACCGCTGCCTTCTTGGCGCGGCTCGTAGCCCTCGTGTGTGCCTTGCCCGTCGCTTCGTGGGCTCGGTCAAGAACCACATCGAATCCCTCACGAACACGGTCCACTAAATCGCTGGCGAGGTCGTCTGCTCCGACTTCCTGCGCCCAGGAACGCAGGGCCTCGGCTATGGCCCTACCCAACTTTGTGGTGGCGTCGGCCATCCCCTTGTCACTCCGACTCGCCATGAATCCTCACGAAGTAGGTCTCTCGTTCAAATGGGGTATCGTCCGCCCGCTACACATCCGGCCCATGCCCACCGGCATTCGGAGCATTCCGCCGCACCGGGGTCGGTCACATCGTAATGGCCGAGGCGGTCACCGACGTGAGGGCCATAGTCGGTCTACCCGAGACGACGCAGAGTCACGCCATTGTAGCCATGCCCGGTCACAGAGTCGCGTCGGGGGACTGCCGGGGAACCCTGAAGGACCGCCTGCGACTGCACAGATCCGGCGAGCAGGAACACTGCACCGACGACGCCACGTCGTCCGAGCCCGATGCTCGTGCCTGACGTGAGCACCGCAAGCCCGAGTCCCCCCAGCGTCAATCCGGCGGCGCCGATCGCCAGCGCAAATGACACCAGATTGAGGTCCCACAGGACCTGCGTGTACTGGGGGGGATGGCGGCGGCGGACGGAGAAGGCCTTCGCCACTGGCGGCCGATGGCGCGCCAATGGCGCACGGAAGCCGACGTCGAGACGTTGCACTCCTCGAAGGCGTGCTCAACCCGAGGGAGACGGCTTCGGACTCTGCTGGGACTCGAGCCAGTAGGCGTCAGTTCTTGAAAACGCCATGAAGCGGGCCGTGCTACTGGCCGCGGGCCGCCATCGTGGTCGGAGGGGTGATCCCGTTGAGGCGCATGTAGGTCACGAGATTCCCATAATGCTCGTAGCTGTGCATCGAGTTGAAAGACAGCACCGCCGAACGCGCCAGCTCCTGACCGCCGATAAACGGGATGGTCTCGGCCCCCGTCTCGTCGCTCATGTGCTCGTAGACGCCGCGACAATACGCGAACGCATCGGCCAGCGCTTGCTGGATGTCGGTCTTCGTGGTCTTGGTCTCCTCGAAGTTCTCCTGGCTCGGATTGTCCTGATCGACCGCCTGCGAGCACAACTGGAAATTTAGATGGGGCCTGCGGCCCCAAGCCCCCGCGACCGCTGCGCGGGGACCCCGAGAGCCCCGCTCCGCGGTCGCGAGGCGCGCCGTGCGCGCCTTGATTCCCGCAGAACAACGGGAATCCAGCACCCATCCCACTCACGAGGGTGACACGAAGTGGCACTCCATCGGTGACGGTGAACAGATTTGCGTCTCATGTCCCATGTCGGAACGGTTGGTATTAACTGTTGTTTCATCAGTAAGTTACGTCATCTATATCGCTAGAAACCAGGGGTTGCGGCCGTCCTCTCCAGACGTGGCCCCTCGACGTGGTCCGTGCTGCCTGCTCGCTTCAACAGACTCGAGAATAGAGACTTATACCTCGTCAGTCGGGGCACGTGACGTTTGGCGCGCAATTTGCTTTCCATGATGGCAGCACGGGAGTTGAAAAGATGAGTGCCGAAAACGAAGGATACGGCGACTGGCTGCTTCAAACGCTGACCGAACAGGTCGACAGCGTGGGCGAACGGCCATCGGCGCTGCATGACGTCTCGGCCGCCGAGGATGGCGATGGCGTTTCGCCCCGGGCGCAGGCGCCGGTGAGCTGCGTCGACCCCCGCGCTGACGATCTCGATGCGGTGTTGGCCTGCGCGCTCGTCGATGACGTGGTGACGGCGCTCGTGCCGGACACCCGCGAGTTGCAAGACCAAGATCAGGGCGAGGCGCTTCACACCGTCCCGTCGTGCGTTGCCGATGATCGCGTCGTGGACGAGACGCTCTGGTCACTGGTGCGAGAGAACTGGCGGCGCGGAACGCCGCTGTTTGGCGATACCGTTCACTAGCGCCCCGAGCGCAATTGACGCGTTCGCGGCTCTCGTGCCCCGAGCGCGCCAATTGACGCGTTCGCGGCACTAGGACGGCCCACCACAGCCCGACCACGCCGTTGACAGCCGGTGTGGTCGGGTCCCTCCTTCTGGGGTTAATCGGCAACGCGTCGCATCCGCGCGTTGACAACCCGCTCCTGCACCGCTACAACAGCGGGTATGGATCTGTCTGGCGTCTTTTCCCCCATACCGACCAGTGTGCAGGACGACGCCGTGGATGTGGCGGCGATCGGCCGCAACGTCAATCGATGGATGGCGACCCAGTTACGCGGGATCGTCGTCCTTGGATCCAACGGCGAGGCCCCCCTCCTCGACGAGGCGGAATCGGATCGGGTGATCGGCGGCGCGCGCGAACGGGTGCCATCAGACCGCCTGCTGATTGCCGGCACCGGTCGCGAGTCGACGTCGGCCGCTGTCGCCGCAGCGCGTCGAGCTGCGGCGCTCGGCGTCGACGCCGTGCTCGTCCGTACGCCGTCGTTCTTCAAGTCCCAGCTGACGGCTGAGGCTTTCGTCGACCACTACACCGCCGTCGCAGAGGCATCCGCGGTACCCGTGCTGCTCTACAACTTCACCGGGCTCACCGGCGTGACGCTGCCGGTCGAGGCGGTGGCGCGTCTGGCCGAGCATCCCAACATCGTCGGGATGAAAGAGTCCGGCAGCGACCTGCGGTACGTCGCCGCGCTGGTGGATCACACACCGGCGGGGTTCAGTGTGCTCGCGGGGTCGGCGCCGGCGTTCTACGTGAGCCTCCTCGCCGGTGCGGTCGGCGGCATCCTGGCGCTCGCATGCGTGGTGCCCGATCTGTGCGTCGCGCTCTACGAGGCGGTGAGAGCGAGCCATCTCACTGAGGCCCGCGACGTGCAGCGCAGGCTGACGCCGCTCGCCCGGCTCGTGACGAGCGCGCACGGCGTACCGGGACTGAAAGCCGCCCTCGCCGAGTTGGGCTTCGAGGTCGGACATCCACGCCGGCCGCTACAGCCGGCGGGCGAGGATGCGGTCGCTGACATCCGGAAGGCGCTCGCGGAGCTCGAAGCTGGCGTCGCGTCGTGACAGTGTCCTGGTACGCTGGTTGCACATGTACGTCGTCATGACGTTCCACCTCCCATCCTGGCGCGTCGTCACGGCCTGGACGTCCTCTGCGGTGGACACGATGAGCCGTCACCAGCCGATCGCCCGTCTTCTCGTGGTGGGCGGTCTCGCCACCATCGCCGCATGCGCGACGAACCCGGTGACCGGCAACCGCGAGTTCGTCACGATCAGCGAGGCGCAGGAGATTGCGATCGGTCGCGAAGCGGATGCCCAGATCAAGAGCGAGATGGGGGTCTATGAGGACCAACAGCTCCAGCAATACGTCGAGGAGATCGGCCTCGCGCTGGCGGCGTCCTCGCATAGACCGGACCTCGACTGGCAGTTCGCCATCGTCGACTCGCCGGTGATCAACGCGTTCGCCCTCCCGGGGGGGTACATCTACCTGACACGCGGGCTGATGGCGTATCTGAGTGACGAGGCGGAGCTCGCCGGCGTCCTCGGGCACGAGATTGGCCACGTCACCGCGCGTCACTCCGTGCAGGCGTATAGCCGCGCCAACGGGGCCACATGGGGCCTGTTGGCGGCGCAGATTTTCGTCCCCGCGATGCGGACACCCTACGGCGCGCCCATGGGGCTGGGTGACGCCGCGGGAGCCGGCCTCGGCATGCTCTTTCTGAAGTTCGGACGCGATGACGAGACCCAGGCGGATCGGCTCGGCGCGGAGTATGCGACGGCGTCCGGGTGGGACCCACGCGGTGTCGGCGACATGCTGTCGACGCTGGCCCGTATCGCCGACACCACCGACCGCCGCGGCACGCCCAACTGGCTGTCGACGCACCCGGCGCCGGTCGACCGCGTTGCCGGCGTGTCGCACACCGTCGAACAGCTGCTGACCGCGACCGACGGCGGGACGCTACGCGTCGATCGCACGGGATACCTCGACCGCATCGAAGGGCTCATCTACGGCGACAACCCCGCTGATGGCATCGTCCGTGGTAGCGAGTTCCTCCATCCCGCGCTCCGGTTCGCGCTCGCGTTCCCTGGCGGATGGGAGGTGCAGAACAGCGAGGCGCTCGTTGTGGCCAAGCAGCCGGGTCGCGAGAATTACATGATTCTCCGGTTGGCAGAGAGCTCGCAGGAGGAGCTGCAGCGGATCGCCGAGCGCGACATGATCGAGGCTGGCTATCAGCCGGAGCAGGGCACCTCATCGTCCATCAACGGCCTCGATGCGTATCTCGGCACCTACACACGCGAGGTCGATGACCTGGGCCCCCTCGTGGCCCGGGTGGCGTATATCCGCGCCGGTCGGTCGGTGTATGTCCTGGGTGGGTTCGCGCCAGTGACGGAATTCAGCTACGTCGAGCGCGAGGTGGATGCGAGCATCGGGTCGTTCAGGCAGCTCAGTCGTGACGAAGCGGAGCACATCCGCGCCAACCGAGTCACCGTCTACGTCGTGCAGGAGGGTGACACCTGGCAGCGCATCGCGCAGCGGAGTGGGGAGGAGATCGTCCTGGCGTCGGACCTCGCCATCATGAACGGCTATCCGGTCAACGAACAGCCCGTGCCCGGCGATCAAATCAAAATCGTTGTGCCGGGCTAAGTGGTCCTGTTCGCAATTACGGTGACGTATCGAGGGCCCGCTGCCTGCGGTCGCGACTGTTCCGCCGTGCGCGACGAGGGAGAATACCGGGCGTATTTGACCGAGGAGCAACGCCGCTGAGCGGGATGCATCGGCGGCCGAATTCCGCCGTAATTGCGAACAGGGCCACTAAACCCTACGCGTGGGCATCACTGCTCCACCACCCGCCTCCCTCCGATCCACCGTTGCGCCCAGTACCGCGTGCTGAGACGCTCGACGCGCACTTCACCGCGCCGGCTCGGCGCGTGCACGAACTCGTCGCCGCCGAGCGCCATGCCGACGTGGGAGGGCCCCGCAGCGGTCGTGGTGAAGAACACGAGATCGCCCGGGACGAGCTCGGAGCGGCTGACGTCGGTGCCGACGTCGAACTGATCGGTGGCCAGACGGGGTAGGGCCACGCCGTGCTGTCCGTAGACGTAGTGCGTGAAGCCGCTGCAATCGAACCCCGACGGGCTGCTCCCACCGTCGCGATACGGAACGCCTCGCAGCGAGAGCGCCGTTGCTGTGATCGCGTACGTGTCGGCTGGCTGCGGAATTGTCCTTGCGGCCACGGCGGGTGTCGCATCGGGCCCGCCCGGTCGAGGAAACGGTTGCGGCGTGATCACCCCGCTGGTGGCGCACCCAACAGCCCCGGTCGCGCACACGAGGATGACGACCGGGAGGCGACGGCTGGCTCCACCGCTCATGCCTGCTGTATCGGATCGATGCACCGCGATCACCACGAGCCGTGCCGTTTGTGGACGTGCACGGACGAGGTAACCCGCTTGTTCAAAATGTGTTACGGCGCTGTGATGTTGACAGCGTCTCGGACGTCAGTGAAAATGACCACCAGGGCCATGGATCAGACGCTGCTGCTCAACGCGACATACGAGCCACTGAAGGTCGTCGACTGGCGTAAGGCGATCACCATGCTCTGTCAGGGCAAGGTCGAGGTGGTCTCGGAGTACGACCGGGAGATCCGCTCGGTCTCTGTGACCTTCCGACTGCCGTCTGTCATACGGCTGCTGCGGTATATCACGATCAAGCGTCGCGTCGACTACGTGCCGTTTTCGCGCGCGAATATCTACGCGCGCGACGACCACACCTGCCAGTACTGCGGAACCGGGTTCCAGGTGGGTGAGCTGACGTTCGACCACGTCGTGCCGGTGTCGCAGGGCGGTCGTAAGGACTGGGAGAACATCGTCACATCCTGTATCCGCTGCAATCGGAGAAAGGGCGGCCGGACGCCGGCCCAGGCGGGGATGCGCGTCGTCAGGCCGCCGGCGCGGCCGACGCGGTCGCCGGTTGTGCGAATGACGTTCGGATTGCGAGACGCGCCGGTCAGCTGGCGCGACTACCTCTACTGGAATGTCGAACTCGATGACGCGTAGGGTTGCGGCACCGCGTCCGAAGTCTCCGTGACCGCCCGACCCCGGATTACCTCCGTTCATCCACCGTCGGCGGTCGAGGGCGGCCGGGTGACGATCGAGGGCTCCGACCTCCTGTCGGATGAGCAGCTGCCCGTGGTCCGTGTGGGGGAGAGGCCTGCTCGGGTCCTGCATGCGTCCATCGCCTCCGTGTCGGTGGTCGTCCCGGAGGGCACCGACGGTGGGCGCACCCCCGTGCGTCTGGGCGCCGTGACCGGCGAGACCGCCTTCCTCGAGGTCGGTCGCCCCGTCGCGACCGGACTCCATCAGGTGGACAACCCCGTCGTCGATGCCGAGGGCTCGGTGTACGTGACGTACAGCGGTGCGCGTGGCGAGCGATCACCCGTGTCGGTGTTTCGTATCCGCCGCGATGGATTCCGAGAGCCGTTCGTCACTGGCATCACAAACGCCACATCGCTGGCGTTCGCCCCAGACGGTCGGTTGCATGTGTCGAGCCGGTTCGAAGGCGCGGTCTTTCGTGTGACCGAGGACGGGGAGTACGACACGGTGGCCAGCGATCTGGGCGTCGCGTGCGGGCTCGCGTTCAGCCCGGATGGCACGCTGTATGTCGGCGATCGGTCCGGGACGGTGTTCCGCGTGGCGTCTACGGGCAGCGCCACGGCGTTTGCGACGCTGCCAGCCAGCGTGGCGGCGTACCATCTCGCGTGGGGGCCGGATGACGCGCTGTACGTGACCGGTCCGACGCTGGCGTCGTACGACCACGTCTATCGGATCGACCTCACCGGCCATGTCGATCAGGTCACGTCCAGCTTTGGGCGTCCGCAGGGCCTCGCGTTCGACCCGCACGGGTCGTTGCACGTCGTCGAGGCGTTGGCCGGCGTGAGCGGCCTCTATCGTGTCGATGACGCCGGGGCCGTCACGCACGTCGTGGCTGCGCGAAGCCTCGTGGGCGTTGCTTTTGACCCCCTTGGGGGCGTGATCGTCGCTTCCAACGACACCGCGTATCGTCTCGACTCCGTGCTAGCATGACGAGTTTGGGCCGCGCTGTGAGGCCCTACTGTACTGATGCCGCACGATTGCATCGACGTGCGCGGGGCGCGCGCGCACAACCTCAAGAACATCAACGTTCAGATACCACGCGACCACCTGGTCGTGGTGACTGGGCTCTCCGGATCCGGCAAGTCGTCACTGGCGTTTGACACCATCTACGCCGAGGGTCAGCGACGCTATGTCGAATCACTGTCGGCGTATGCCCGGCAGTTCCTCGAGCAGGTCGAAAAGCCCGATGTCGATCAGATCGACGGCCTCTCACCTGCCATCTCCATCGAGCAGCGCACGACGGGGTCCAACCCTCGATCGACGGTCGGCACCGTCACGGAGATCTACGACTACCTGCGTCTGCTGTTCGCGAACGTCGGTGTGCCGCATTGCCCATCGTGCGGGAACGAGATCGCCTCACAATCGGTCGAGCGCATGGTCGAGGGCATCATGGCCGAGCCGATCGCGGAGCGGGTCAACGTGCTTGCTCCCATCGTGCGAGGTCGCAAGGGCGAGTTCAAGAAAGAGCTCGCCGGTCTTCGCGCCCGAGGGATGACCAAGGTGCGGGTCGACGGCGGCGTGCGGGCCCTCGAGGAGGAGATCAAGCTCGACCGGCGGAAGAACCACTGGATCGATGTCGTCGTCGACCGCCTCCTCGTGCGGTCGGGGTCGGAGCGCCGCCTCACCGAGGCGATCGAGCCGGCGCTCACCCTGGCCGATGACATCGTCATCATCAACACGGTGGAGGGCGGCGATCGGTTGCTGTCGAGGCGATTGGCGTGCATCGACTGCGGCATCAACATGCCGGAGATGACGCCGCGGGTCTTTTCGTTCAACTCGCCACACGGGGCGTGCCGTGACTGCCAGGGGCTCGGGGCGGTGGAAGATTTCGACCCGGCGCGCATCGTGCCCGACGACACGAAATCGCTCGCCGAGGGAGCCATCCAATCCTGGGCCCGCGGCGACCGCGCGCTGGTGCGGGACGCGTTGCTCAGGTTGTCGCGGCACTTCGGCATCGATATGGGGGTTCCCTTCCGCAAGCTGCCGCGGAAGCAGCGAGACGTGCTGCTCTACGGGCCCAACGGAGGTGGCCGCCGCGCCGCCCGCACGGGAGCCAGTCGGCGGCGCCGTGGGGCCACCGCGACGATCGACCCGTTCGGCGCGGGGTTCGAGGGTGTCATTCCCAACCTCCGCCGTCGGTACGAGAACGGCACGTGGGCGCAGCAGGAGGTCCTGGAGCCGTATCGGGCGCTGCGTCCCTGTGCCAGTTGCAGCGGGCAGCGCCTGCGACCGGAGAGCCGCGCGGTGCGGGTCAAGGGACGCACGCTGGATGACTACGTGACCCTGCCGATCACCGAAGCCCTGGCCGCATTCGAGTCGCTCGCGCTCACGGACCGCGAGGCGCTCGTCGCCGACCGCGTGCTTCGAGAGATCCGGGAGCGGCTTCGGTTTCTCCGCGATGTCGGCGTCGGATACCTCAGCCTGGCCCGTGGCGCTACGACTCTATCCGGCGGAGAGTCGCAGCGGATCCGGCTCGCCACGCAGATCGGCGCCAACCTGACGGGGGTGCTCTATGTGCTCGACGAGCCGTCGATTGGTCTCCATCAGCGCGACAATCAATTGCTGCTCTCTACGCTTGGCCGCTTGCGCGACCTCGGGAACACCGTGGTAGTCGTCGAGCATGACGAGGAGACGATTCGGGCCGCCGATTACGTCGTCGACCTCGGCCGCGGGGCCGGCGAACACGGTGGTCGCGTCGTGTTCCAAGGGCCGCCGGAAGACCTCCTCGCCGATGAGACCGAGTCGCTGACCGGCATGTATCTGCGCGGTGACCGCACGATTCCGACGCCATCCGCGCGACGCACCCCACTGAAGGGGCAACTGACGATCCGCGGCGCACAGGCAAACAACCTCAAGAACATCGATGTCACGATCCCACTCGGCATGTTCACCGCGGTGACCGGCGTGAGCGGATCCGGGAAGTCGACGCTGGTCAACGACATCCTCTACCGTTCGCTGGCGCGCGCACTGTATCGGGCGAGCAACGATCCCGGCGCGCATGGCGGGATTGACGGGATCGACCTCATCGACAAGGTGATCCAGATCGACCAATCGCCGATCGGCCGCACGCCCCGCTCCAATCCGGCCACGTACACGGGGCTGTTTACGTATATTCGAGAGCTGTTCTCGATGCTGCCTGAATCGCGAGCCCGCGGCTACCGGCCTGGACGGTTCTCCTTCAACGTCAAGGGCGGGCGTTGCGAGGCGTGCCAGGGCGATGGGTTGATTGCCATCGAGATGCACTTCCTGCCCGACGTCTACGTGACGTGCGAGCAGTGCAAGGGGCGGCGTTACAATCGCGAAACGCTGGAGGTCAAATACAGGGGTGTGTCCATTGCCGAAATGCTCGAGCTGACCGTCGATCAGTCGCTACCCCTGCTGGAGAACTTCCCGTCGATCGCCGCCAAGCTCAGGACCCTTCGAGACGTCGGGCTCGGATACGTCGCGCTCGGCCAGCCGGCGACGACCCTGAGCGGCGGGGAGGCGCAGCGCGTCAAGCTGTCGAAGGAGCTGTCGCGCAGGGGCACGGGGCAGACGCTGTACATCCTGGACGAGCCGACGACCGGCCTGCACTTGGAAGATACGCGCCGGTTGCTCGACGTGCTGAACAAGCTCGTCGACCAGGGCAACGCTGTCGTCGTGATCGAGCATCATCTGGATGTCATCAAGGCGGCGGACCACATCATCGATCTCGGGCCGGGTGGCGGCGACGCGGGTGGAACAATCGTCGCCGAGGGTACGCCGGAAGAGGTGGCGCAGGAGCCCGGTTCCGACACCGGGGTCTGTCTGCGTCGTCGTTTCAGCGCCGACGCGGCCCGTCTCGCGTCGACCACTGAAACTGACTCGGGGGGAAAACAGGCGGATGGCAGAGCTTGACTGTGGTCATACAGCCTCACTTTCGTGCCCTTTCTGTGTGGCTGTTTGACCACACTCAGTTGATGGCTGCCGTGGTGTCGATGTGGTGAAGAATCGTAAATATATGTAAAACATGACCTTGTGTGATAGCCTCTCTTTCGCTCAGCTGGGGAATCGATCTTGCTTTCTCCAGTGAGCGTCGTGGGAGCTACGCGTTCTGGTATGTTGACGCAGCAAACACTCAGGCGGTCGGTTTCCTGCTCCGGAATCGGATTGCACTCGGGTCGCAAGGTCACCCTTCGGCTACGACCGGCCCCTGCCAATCACGGCATTCGCTTCAGACGGCTCGACCTCGATGGGATGGAGGTGCCGGCGACCGCAGAGCGCGTCGTCAGGATGAGCTACGCGACCGGTCTCGCGCAGGACGCCGCGTCCGTTGAGACCGTCGAGCATCTGCTGGCCGCACTCGTCGGTCTCGGGATCGACAACGTCACCGTCGAGATGAACCAGGCCGAAGTACCGATCATGGACGGCAGCGCGGCGTCCTTCGTCTACCTGGTGCACGAGGCCGGGGTCAAGACGCTCAAAGCGCCTCGCCGTTTCCTGAAGGTGGCTCGGCCGATTTCGCTCTCGCGCGGCGATAAGCGCATTGCGCTGTATCCGTCGGATCATTTCAAGATCACATACAGCATCAGCTTCGACCATCCGTTGCTGCGGCATCAATCCCGCACCGAGCGAGTGACCGAGGAGTCGTTCATCGAGGACATCGCTCCCGCACGCACATTCGGATTCCTCAAGGACGTGGAGCAACTACGTCAACAGGGACTGTCGCTCGGTGCGTCGCTGGACAACACGATTGTGCTCGGTGAAACGGGCGTGTTGAACAACTCGCTCCGGTTCGAAGACGAGTTCGTGCGCCACAAGATGCTGGACGTGATTGGTGACCTTGCGCTCCTCGGGTATCCACTGATCGGTCACCTGGTGGCGCATCGGGGCGGTCACGCGCTGCACGCCAGCTTTGCGCGCAAGCTCCTCGCCGAGACCGACGCCTGGCACCTGGTCGAGTCCCCGCTAGAACCGGCGTCTGCGCCCGGGGCCGATCGGATCACCGACGCCGTTCCCGCCAGCTAAGGACCCTGACCGGAATACGTTTGCCAACTCTGGACGCTGAGGCGCCAGGCTGGCAAGGCGCGAGAAGCGCGCATACCGGGCGTATGCAAGCGACGAGCAACGCCGCCAGGCGGGATGCATCGGCGTTCGGATGGCAACCTTATTCCGGTCAGGGTCCTAAGATCCAGCGACCCCACTCCGCGCGGCGCGCCGTGTGCGCCTGAGCCGTCGTTGATCACGCGACAACCCACAACGGCGTGGTGATCGTCTCCGATCCACACGCTTCGAACCAGTCGATGCCCTCGCTGACGAGGTCGAACTTCAAGGCATAGCGACCCGGGGCGTCGGGCATGGGCACGTCGATTGGCACGTCGATGGAGGCGCCGGGGCCAAGTGGACGCGGTAGCCGCGCGCGCGCGTGATCACGATCGGTCACGTCGCCGCCGCTCTGGCAGAGTTGCGCGCCGAGGCGAACGAGGCGACGGCCGAAGGACGCTTCCGCGGGGAAGGTCCTGTTCGAGAGGTTGGAGACCCGGGCATTGACCCCCAGGCGCTGGCCCGGGTGGCCGATCAGCGGCTGTCCGCGCTCGAGGCGCGGGATGACGATGTCGGCGCGCGGGGTGGCGCCCGGTATGGCATTCCCGAGGTTGTTGTCATCCCAGATCTCGTGTCGGATTCGGGCCAGGTCCCGGCCCCCAGGTCGAAATCGCCTTGAGAAAGCCTCTTCGGGATGGTCGGTGAGCTCCCACGTCAACCGGTCGGCGCCCAGCTCCGAGGCGAGCCGGCGGGCGAGGTCCATTTCTTCGTCGCTGTCGTTCCACTTGAACAGGATGTACCGCCAGTTGATAAACGGCACGTCCCGCCCGGCCCGGTGTTTCTCGTCCGCCATCGCACCCAGATGGCCCAGTGCGGTTTCGAGATTGCCTCGCTGTCGGTATCTGGCGTAGTGCTCGGGAATCGCACCGTCGAGCGAGAACGTCACCTCGTCGATTCCCGTGTGGACCAGGCGACGGGCGCGATCCTCGGTGAACGCCAGTCCATTGGTACTCGTGTAGAGATACACCTGCGGAAACCGAGTCTTGATGTACTCGCACATCTCCACGGACTGCTTGTGCAGGAACGCTTCCCCGTAGTTGAAGAAGTCGATGCGGACCAGCGACGGTCCCGCTTCGTCCACGACCTTCCGGAACAGATCGAAGTCGAGCATCCCCGCCTCGCGGGACCGAGTGATGCCGGTTTCCGGCGCGCAGCAAGCCTGGAAGCACGAGATGTTGCACGCAGCTGTGCACTCGATGTACAGCCGAGACGGCATCGGACCGGCGTCGAGCGATCGTCGGGGTGGGGCGACGTCCGCCATGAGCGGCAGTTTCAGAGGACAGTCGCCGCAGAAATCGGAGCCACCGCCGTTGAGGTCGCGTCGCAGCCGCTCGATCGTGGGACTGGTCCACACCTGGCCGAGCGGCGTCGTCCGCGCGTCACCCAGGACGCGGGTTGCGTAGGGATCGGCACAGCCGCAGACGACGCGGCCGTCGCACAGCATGACGAGGGTCGACCATGGCCAGGAGCAGGTAAAGCGGTGTGCGAGGTGGTTCAGGGACACCGGCTGCTAGCTCACTTGCCGGTGATCTTGCGCATGTAGGCGCCGAGCTTTTCATTCTCGTAGGTGACGGAGTTCAGGAACAGGCTCTCGACGAGGTACGCATTGCGGTCCGTTTCCGTCATCTGCTCGACGAGGTGGTGGATCTCCGCGAGCGTGTCCTCGAAGCTGTAGTCGAGGCCGTGCCGCTCGTTCAGCGTGCGGTACAGCGCCTCGAGCACGGCCAGCAGGTCGCCATCCAGTGGGACGTCGGTCCCGGCGCGGGTCTTGATCGTGCGCATGCTCATTCCCCAAAGCTCTGCACCGCAGTCGCGTCATCAGGGTGCAGCTCGATGAAGTTATGGGCCCCGGTCATCGTCAGCATCGTTTCGACACGCTTCTGCACGCCAGACAGCTTGACCCCCCCGCCGAGCTTCTCCGCCTGGCGATACAGATCCATCAGGCATCCGATGGATGCGCTGTCCACGTAGACGACCTGGGACAGGTCGATCACGACGCGATGGTCGCCGCCGGTCAGTAGGCCAGAGACGGTGTCGGCGAACGCGGACAGCAGCGGATACATGAGCTTGGCCTCGCCCACGCGGACGATAACAACCTCGCCTGTTCGATCGGTCGATAGATTCATTCGTGTGCTCCACTCGACGGTGTGTCCGCGGTGAGATTCGCTCGCTGTGCCACGACCGCGTCGTGCTCCCGTTCGAGCTTGACGATTTGGCGGGCCAGCTCGTGGCGACCGCGATTGATTCTGGATTTCACTGTGCCTTCGGGCAACTCGAGGCGGGTGGCGATCTCCTGATAGGAGAGCTCCCGCAGGTCACGCAGCACGACGGCAGAACGCAGCGTGGTCGGCAAGGCCGTGAACGCCCGCCTGAGCAACGCGCGCCGGTCCAAGTGCTCGAGCTGCTTGAGCGCGTCCGGTCCCTTCGCGAGCGGGGAAAGATCGGACGCGTCGACGTGGCGGTCGACCGTTTCCCGCTCCTTGCGCACGCTGCGGTAGTGGTCGATACACAGGTTGCGACTGATGCTGATCAGCCAGGTTTGGAAGTTTGCGCGCCGGTCAAACGTGTGCAAGGCCTTGAAGATCTTGACGAAGATGTCCTGGGTGAGATCCTCCGCCTCGTCGTGCCGGCCGACGAACTTGTAGGCGACGTTGAACACCCTGCGCCGGTATTGGCTGACGATCGCGTCCCAGGCCTGCTGATCGCCCTGAAGGCAGGCCTCGATGAGCTGGTCTGTTGACGCTGGCTGGGCGAGCGGCGAGTCGACGGACATACGTGACGTGGCATCTTCGCATGCCTGACGGCAAATGGGAATGCCACCGTCACGGCGGACGGGACCGGTTGGCGTACAATGCCGCGTCCATCGGGCCGGTCAATGAGTATCGACGCCAACTTTGCGTTCACGGCGGCAGCGGCCACGTGCGACGGGGTCGACCTGTCCGCAGTGGCGCGCGCCGAGGGTACCCCGCTCTACGTCTATAGTCGGGGCTGCGTCGAGCAGCGCTACACGGCTCTGGACGAGGCGCTCACCGGTCACCCCCATCGGCTCCACTACGCGTTGAAGGCCAACTCGACGTTGGGGTTGGTCCGCATCATTCATGACTTGGGTGGCGGCGTCGACGCCAACTCCGGTGGCGAGATCGCCGTGGCACTACGGGCGGGTATCGCGTCGCGCGATGTCGTGTTCACCGGTGTCGGTAAGACGGAGGCCGAGCTCGATGAAGCGCTCGCGGTCGGTGTCGGCATCATCAACGCCGAATCTTCCGGGGAGCTCGGGCGCATCGATCGTCTTGCCCGCGCCCGGGGCGTTTCGGCTCGAGTTGCGCTGCGGGTCAACCCAGACGTCGACGCGGACAGCCACCCCGGTATCTCGACTGGCCGCCGCTCGCACAAGTTCGGGGTACCACTCGACCACGCGCGCGCATTGTGCCGAGAAGCCTCAGCGCAGGACGGACTGCGCCTCGTCGGTCTGCACGCCCATGTCGGTTCCCAGATTACGAGCGCGGCGCCCGTGCGGCGAACGGCGGCGACCGTCGCGGCGCTGGCGCGCGAGCTGAAGGACGATGGGATTGCTCTCGAGCATCTCGATCTGGGCGGTGGTTTGGGGATTTCCTACGACGGCACGCCCTCGCTCCGAGTCGGCGAGTATGCGTCGGCGCTCCTCGAAGAGGTTGCCCCAACCGGACTGACGCTGCTCGTCGAGCCGGGTCGGTGGATCGTCGGACCTGCCGCCGTGCTCCTCGCGACGGTCGTGGACGTAAAGCCACAGGGTGACAACATGCACTTTGTCGTCCTGGATGCGGGCATGAGCGAGCTGATGCGGCCGGCGCTGTACGACGCGTATCATCGCGTCGAGCCGCTCAGGCGTCGTCAGGGCCCGGACGTCATCTGCGACATCGTGGGACCCCTCTGTGAGACGACGGATGTGGTCGGACTTGGACGATCGATGCCGCTGCCCGATGTCGGGGATGTGATGGCGGTGCGGGATGTCGGCGCCTACGGCTCGGCGATGGCCTCGAACTACAATCGCCATTCGCTGCCGGCCGAAGCCCTCGTCGCCGGTGATGGCTGGCGTCTCATCCGGCGGCGGCAGACGATTGACGATCAGCTGGCGCTCGAGACGTCGTGAACGGATGATGGCGGAGAACACATCGGTGGCATCTGTAGCGCAGGCCTTCAGGCCTGCGACGCGAGGCTCACGCCTCGCGCTACGCCCATGCTGATTGCAATCGAAGGCCTCGACCAGAGCGGCAAGGAAACCCAGGCGCAGCTGCTTCGAGACCGGCTGCGCGCTGGCGGCGCTCGCTCGCGCGTCGTGTCGTTCCCCGACTATGGCACTTCGATCGGCGAGGAGATCGCCCGCGCCCTGCAGGGTGAACGCGACTACGACCCGGAAGTGATGCAGTTGCTGTACGTCGCCAACCGGTATGAGCGAAAAGCCGATATCGTGCGGTGGCGGGACGCGGGTCTGGTGCTGGTCTTCGATCGTTACACCGCGTCAAGCGTGGCGTATGGCGAGGCCCAGGGGCTCGACCCGTCATGGTTGACGGCGCTCCAGCAGTTCCTGCCGCAGCCGGACTTGACGATACTGCTCGATATTGCGCCAGAGACGGCCGTCGAGCGAAAAGCGACGGGCCGCGATCGCTACGAGCAGGATCGGGCGCTTCTTGGACGCGTCAGGGACAGCTACCTCCAGCAGGCGAACGACCAGGGATGGTCGCGTGTGGACGGCCAGCAGCCACGAGCCGTCGTTGCCGAGGAGATCGCGTTGGCGGTCGAGTCTCGGCTTGCGCAGCCGTAAGCGCCCAGACGGCGCGCGCGCCGGCGCCACGCAGCACCGCCGCACACGCTTCGATGGTCGCGCCGGTCGTCATCACATCGTCGACGACCACAATCCAACGCCCGTTGACGCTCGCCGACCGATCCCACGGCGATGACCATCGCCCCGCCGAGAGCGCGAAGGCGTCGCGCACGCTGCGACGGCGCCCCGCGCTCGACAGCCCGACCTGCGGCGGTGTGGGCCGTACGCGTCGGAGCGCGTTGGATACCGGGACGCCGAGACGTGCCGCCAGGTCGGCGGCTTGATTGAACCCTCGGCGCCACCGCCGTGTGCGATGCAGAGGCACCGGCACGACGACATCCGCGCGTGCGAGGATGTCGGCACCCGCAGACCGCATCATGACCGCGAGCGGCCGCGCGATGGAGCGGCGGCCGTCGTACTTGAACGCGTGGATGATGGCCCGCAGTCGCCCCTCGTAGAGACCGGCGGCACGGCGGCGGGTCACGGGATCACCGTGTGTGTCGCACCAGACGCAGCGCGACGCGGGACCGGTGATGCTGGTCCGCGCGACGGGGACTCCGCACGCGACACACGCGCGAGCACCGATCAGCGCAACGCCGCGCCAGCATGGGGCGCACACGGCGCCGCGCGTCGGTGCGGCGAGCGGTGTCTGGCACGCCGCGCACGACGGCGCCCATGCGACAGTGAGTACGGCGTCCGCGCCGTGCCGTACACGACCGGCGAGATCGATCACGCTCGGCCCCGTCCGCAGTCTCCGCGGAGCCGCCTGCGAACGCCGCGGCTACGGCTCGGCGTCCAGCCGCGGACGCGCCTCGCTCGGGTGCGGCGGCTCGCACGCAATGCGGCGCGCGGCGCCCCACAGGCGCTCGAGGTCGTAAAACCGACGCGTGTCGTGGGTAAAGATGTGGATGACGACCTCGAAGCAGTCGATGAGCACCCACTCGGCGCGGTCATACCCTTCCACGTGCGAGGGACGGGCGTGACTGGCTCGAAGATGTGTCGTGACCTCATCGACGATCGCTCGAACCTGACGCGTGCTCTGCGCGGAGCAGATCACGAAGTAATCCGTAAACGCGCTGCTCTCCCGCAGATCGAGCACGACGACGTCGAACGCCTTCTTGTCGTGTGCCCAGCCCACGAGGCGGCGCACCGATTCAGGTAGCTGTATGGACATGCAAGTCGTCAGCCACCCCGGCAGTACAGGGCGTGGCGTGCGATGTAGGTCGCGACGGCGGGCGGGACGAGCTCGTCGACCGGCCGGCCTCGGAGGAGTCGCGTGCGCACGTCCGAGGACGAGATAGCCCGCGTCTGAGCATCGACCAGCCAGATGGCGGTGGGTCCTTCCTCGGCTGCGGGGATGATTCGCTCTTCCACACGACGCATCCGTTCCGCGAGGTCGGGAAGACGGCGGCGGAGGTCGGGTGCGGCACAGCCCGGACGCGAGACGACGACGAAGTGGCTGTGGCCCAGCACGGCTGGGTAGTCGTACCAGGATGCGATGTCGGCGAACGCATCGGCGCCGGTGATGAAGAACAACCGGGTGGGTGCGTGCCCGGCGTGTGCCAGCCGTTGCAAGGTGAGTGAGGTGTACGACGGATCGCCCGAATCGAGCTCGATATCGTTGATTCGCAGCTCAGGGTGTCCCGTCGCCGCGAGCGCCGCCATGGCGATGCGGTGATATGCGGACACGAGCGGTGCCGCCGCTTTGTGCGCGGGCGTGCGCGCTGGAACCAGGTGGATGTCGTCGAGTCCGAGTGCGTGCCGCGCCGCGGTCGCCGCATCGAGATGCCCGAAGTGTATCGGGTCGAAGGTGCCGCCGAGCACGCCAATCCGCTGCACGTGGCTCATTCGAGTACGGACGAGCGCGTCGCGTCCGCACCGGCATGCACGGCCGCCCACATCGCGTGCTGCAGCGCGCGCACGCCTTCGCCGGTGACGGCGGAAATGGGGTAGAGAGGAATCGAGACCGCTTCCAAGTGCCGGCGCAGTCGGGCCAGCCGATCGGGGTCATCGAGCGCGTCGATCTTATTGGCCGCCGCGAGCTGCCGCTTGCACGCGAGGCTGTCACCTGGCGCCGGGTCGGCCATCCCCTCGGCCGTCGGGAAGTGTTCCAGCTCTCGGCGTATCGCGTCGAAGTCGTCGACCGGTTCGCGGCCGCTCGCCGACGAGACGTCGATGATGTGCACCAACACCTTCGTGCGCTCGAGATGACTGAGAAAGCGATGCCCAAGACCGTGGCCTTCGTGCGCGCCCTCGATGAGCCCCGGCACGTCCGCCAAGACCAGGCTGCGCGTGTCGTCCATCTGCACCACGCCGAGATTCGGGGTCAGGGTCGTAAACGGGTAGTCCGCAATCTTCGGTCGGGCGGCCGACAGGCGTGCGATCAACGTCGACTTGCCGACGTTGGGGAATCCCACCAATCCGACGTCGGCGAGCAACTTGAGCTGAAGCCGCAAGTCGCGTGCCTCGCCCGGACGACCCGGTTCGACGCGTCGTGGCGCGCGGTTTGTCGACGTCGCGAAACGCTGATTACCCCGCCCGCCGTGGCCGCCTTCGGCTACTCGGACCTCTTGCCCTTCGGTTGTCAGGTCGGCCAGCCTGACCCGCTGCTCGTCGTTCAGGGAGTACACCATCGTCCCAGGTGGTACGTCGAGCATCAAGTCTCCGCCGGTCCGCCCGGTTCGATTTGAGCCCTCGCCGTGGGCGCCGCGCTTTGCGCGGAACTGAGGATGGAACTTGAAGGTAACGAGCGTGTTGAGGTGGGGGCTGGCCCTGAGGACGACCGACCCGCCGTTCCCACCGTCGCCGCCGTCCGGACCACCGCGCGGCACGCCCCTCTCTCGACGAAAGCTCATGCATCCGTTGCCGCCGTCCCCGGCCGCGACGTGGATGTCGACTTCGTCGACGAACATGCGGGGCGATTGGGGGCTACGGTTCGAGGGGCAGGACGCTGATGACGCGCCCGCGCGAGCCGTGGTCTTCGAAGCGGACGCGGCCGTTGGCTTTCGCGAACAGCGTGTCGTCCTTCCCCAGGCCGACGTTGAGCCCGGGCCGGAACCGGCGACCGCGCTGACGGACGAGAATCGCGCCGCCGGGCACGAGATTGCCATCGAACCGCTTGACCCCGAGCCGTTGGGCCTGGCTGTCGCGGCCGTTCCGGGAGCTGCCTTGACCCTTCTTATGCGCCATGCTTCATCACAACCTATCCCGCGTCGATTCGGGTGATACGCACCTCGGTGAGCGCGGTCCGATGTCCGAGGGTCCGCCGCCACGCCTTTCGCCGCTTCTTTCGAAAGACCCGAATCTTCGGTCCCCGCGTGTGTTCGTCGACGGAGCCAATCACGCGGGCGCCCTCGACAAAGGGCGCGCCGGCCGTGAACGCGCCGCCATCCCGGTCGACGAACAGCACGCGATCGAAGGAGACCTCATCGCCGACCTTTGCTTCGAGCCGGTCGACGGCGACGACACCGCCTTCCTCGACTCGGAGCTGTCGGCCGCCAGATTGGATAATCGCGTACACACTCACCTCGTGCGCCGGCTGTGTCACCCGCTCGCGTGTGTCCGGCAACACCCAAACACACAAGCCTACCCCTCCCGCCACCGGCGTGTAAAGCGCCCGGCCGGCGTCGGCACCGCGCGAATCTTACTTGAGCAGAATGCGTGAGCCCCGGATACTCTGGTCGCTCAGCGCGCCAAGGAACGATGGCAGCAGGCGGTCCATGAGCTCGAAGTAGGAGGAGAGCGCGGGCGTGTTCGAGCTCGCGTCGTAGAGGACTTCCTCGCGATGCCGCTCCGTATACAGCGTCACGCCGGTGCGGCCGTCGATGAAGATGAACGTGGGGCTCAGCACGAAGCCCCGCCGGTCGCGGTAGGCTCGCACCGGCACGACGCGGCGTCGTCCGAACTCGTCGTAGATCTCGCGCTCCCGGGTCACCATGCCCGACCGCTGGTGTGGCGTGAAGTACACCGTGCCTGTCACGATGAGAGGATTCTGATGCTCCTCGCCGAGCTGCCGCCAGTAGCTCACGTTGGCGAAGAGGTGCTCATAGCCTTCGAGCTCCTCCTCGCTCAGCGTCTCCTCGGCCTCTTCGTCCTGATCCGACCCTAGGCCGTCTCCGTTGGCAGCGGCGGCTTCGCCGTCCCCGGTCCCGTTCCCGTCGCCATTGCCGTTGGCTTCCTCACCGCTCTGATCCTGGGCAACAGTCAACAGATCGATCACTTCGGCATCGATCACTTCCATCCGGGACTCGGCTCGGAGCTGACTGCGGAGCAGACGCGCCGTTTCGAGATTGGTATCCACGTCCTCGGTACCGCCGGTCATGAACCCGGCGATGAGGATCCGCTGAAACCGAGCCACGTCGAGCTTCGGTTGTAGCGGTGTCTCGATCGGCACCTCGTAGTAGCTGGCGCATGCCGACACGGTCAGCAACAGCGCCGCGCTAACGAGCGTCTTCGGTAACGCGGTCATGGATTTCCCGGAAGAGATCGTAGTTCTGCTGCATCATGAGATTGCCCGGTTCGAGATCGAGCGCCTTTTCGTAGGCTTCGAGCGCCGCGTCGAACCGCCCGTCCTGCTCGTAGGCGATGCCGAGGTTGTTCCACGCCGCCGCGTACCCGGGGTCCATCACCGACGCGCGTTCCCATCGGTAGATCGCTTCCCGCCAGAGCCCGCTGAGTGCGACCTCGATACCGAACTCGACTTGCGCTTTCGCGTCCTCGCGTTCGTCGGCCTCCGCGCTGGCCGTCAGGGTGGACAGGAGCGCCGCGGTCAAGACGAGAGCGCACCGTGTGGTCACCATACTGGCTCGATCCGACCAGGAGCCTCTACCGAATATACCGACGGCGACCGGACGGGCGCAAGTGTCGTGCCCGTCCGCCCTTTGCAGAAGTTGCAAGAGTTGTACCGCGGGTCGGTCGGATCGGGTGCACTAACTGCGACCTCTCGCGCCGTGCGCGCCGCGGCCACGCCGTCTGCGCGCTGGCGGCGCTCGCGGGTGTGTCCTCCCGAACATGGTGCGGCTCTTGCCGTGGACCACGGTGTGGAAGCGACGCCGACGCCGGTGCTCGACGCGGTCCTGCTGTCTCTCGTGCTGACCCGTACTCGGCTGCGCGCAGCGCTTCTCCGCCAGTGTGCGCCGGCCGACGAGGCCGACCAGCGTCGGACCCCCGAGATCGCGGTGCTGGCGGCACGCCTGCGCGACCCGCCGGCGGTACTCGCCGAGGTGCTGCCCGCTCTGCGGGTCGACGCCAGCCGCTTGCTCGACGCAGCAGTACGGCTCGGTATCGGCGTCATCAGCTGGGGAGAACGGCAGTATCCCTCGCAACTGTCTGTGATCGACGATCCGCCGCCCGTGCTCTGGACACGCGGCGCTCGGGACGTGCTGACCGCACCCGCGGTCGCCATCGTGGGATCCCGCACCGGGTCCCCATATGCCTGCGCGGTGGCCGAGCGGTTGGGATCTGACCTCGCCCGCCGCAACGTCACGGTCATCAGCGGTCTCGCGCGCGGCGTCGACGGTGCCGCCCATCGCGGCGCGTTGGCCGGCGACGGGGTGACAGTCGGGGTTCTGGGCTCTGGAGTGGACGTCGTGTACCCTCGCGAGCACGCGGCGCTGGCGACGACGATCACCGCCCGCGGAGCCCTGGTGAGTGAGCTCGGGCCCGGGGCGCCTCCCCTCCCGCATCATTTTCCGCGACGCAATCGAATCTTGAGCGGGTTGTCCCGTGCTGTCGTGGTGGTCGAGGCGACGCCGCGGAGCGGGTCGCTGATCACTGCCCGATGCGCCGCGGAGCAGGGGAGGGAGGTCATGGCGGTTCCGGGCAACGTGCTCAATGGTCGGAGCGGTGGCGCGCATGCCTTGATCCGAGATGGCGCAAAGATCGTGGAGACTGCGGACGATATCTTGGAGGAGATGGGCCTGGCGGGGGTCGCCGAGGACGGCGGTCTGGTCGCCGCGGAGCCGCCCGACCCCATCCTGGACGGGATGGACGTTGGCGAGAGCATCACGGTCGACGATCTGATCGCGAGGTCTGGTCTGGCCGCCCCGGTCTTGCTGAGGCGTCTCACCGAGCTGGAGCTCGGGGGGCGCATCGTCCGAACCGACACGGGACAGTTCGTCCGTTTGCCCCGGGATTGTCTCTAACCTTCCTTAGGGCCGTGAGTGGGACGCATCGGACGTCGAAAACCAGCGGGCCTTGCACCATGGGCCGCTCAAGGTGGTAACGTCAATAAGTCGACCAGGACGAAAAGAAATGGCGAAAACGCTTGTCATCGTCGAATCGCCGGCGAAGGCGAAGACGATAAACCGGTATCTCGGCAGCGACTACAAGGTCGTGGCCTCGATGGGTCACATCCGGGATCTGCCGAAGAGCAAGCTCGGGGTGGACGTGGACAAGGGGTTCACTCCCGCCTACGAGCCCATTCCGGCGCGCAAGAAGGTCATCAAGGAGCTGAAGGCTGCCGCGAAGGGGGTAGATCAAATCTATGTGGCCACCGACCCCGATCGCGAGGGCGAGGCCATCGGCTGGCACTTGGCACGTGAGCTCGGCAAGAACAAGAAGACCAAGGTTGGCCGGCTGCGATTCAACGAGATCACGCGGCAAGCGGTCGTGGGGGCGCTCGACCACGTCGTCGAGATCGACCAGCGCATGGTCGACGCGCAGCAGGCTCGCCGCGTGCTGGATCGCCTGGTCGGCTACAAGCTCAGCCCGCTGCTCTGGGACAAGGTGAGACGTGGCTTGAGCGCCGGCCGGGTGCAATCGGTCGCCCTGAAGCTCGTGTGTGATCGCGAAGCCGCGATCGATGTGTTCGAGTCCGAGGAGTACTGGCACATCTTCGCGCGACTGGCCGGAGGGGTACCGCCCGAGTTCGACGCCAAGCTCGCCAAGAAGGGCAAGAGCGCCATCAAGATCGGGCGCGAGTCCGAGGCCAAGGCGGTACTGGCCGATCTCGACGGCGCGACGTTCACCGTGACGTCGGTCGCGACGAAGGAGCGGAAGAAGCAGGCAGCACCGCCCTTCATCACGAGCAAGCTACAGCAGGCCTCCCGGTTTCCCGTCAAGCGGACGATGATCATCGCCCAGCAGCTCTACGAGGGAATCGAGATTCCCGGCGACGGCGCGGTCGGTCTGATTACGTACATGCGGACCGATTCGACCCGTGTCTCGGAGCAGGCGATTACCGATGTCCGCCAGCACATCGAGACCGCCTTCGGGCCCGACTTCGTCCCGGCGAAGCCGAATCGCTTTCGCACCAAGAAAGACGCGCAGGATGCGCACGAAGCCATCCGGCCGACCTCGATGGCGTACGACCCGGAGCGCGTCCGCTCCCACGTGTCGAAGGAGCAGTACTACCTGTACCGACTCATCTGGAGCCGGTTCGTGGCCTCCCAGATGCCGCCGGCGACGTACGACGATACGACCATCGACGTTGGCGCCGGGGAGTACACGCTGCGCGCGAAGGGCTCGGTCCCGAAGTTCAGCGGCTGGATGTCGGTCTATGAGCGGGACGCGGCTCCGGAGGTCGCCCCCGGACCCGGCTCCGGGCCTCGTGACGACGCGGACGCCGATGACGCTGGCGTGACCGGAATCCTTCCGCCGCTGGTCGCTGGGGACGAGCTCGAGCTCAAGACACTGAAATCCGAGCAGAAGTTCACGCAGCCGCCGCCCCGGTTCAGCGAGGGGACGCTCGTCAAGGAGCTCGAGGAGAACGGCATCGGCCGCCCAACCACTTATGCGTCCATCATCGGGACACTCCAGGCGCGCGAATACGTCGAAAAGCTGGAGGGGCGCTTCAAGCCCACGAGGCTTGGCCGGCTCGTTACCGATCTGTTGAGCCGCAGCTTCGACGACCTCATCCAGGTCGACTACACGCGCGACATGGAGGACCGGCTCGACAAGATCGCGGCTGGCGACGCGGACTATCTGGGCACGCTCGAGAGTTTCTACCGGAAGTTCAGCACCGATCTCGACAAGGCGTCGACGACGATGCCGAACATCAAGGCCGAGGGGTTGCCAAGCGACGAGACCTGCGACAAGTGTGGGTCGAAGATGATCATCAAGGTCGGCCGGTTCGGGATGTTTCTCGCCTGCAGCGCGTATCCGGAGTGCCAGAACACGCGCGAGCTCGAGACGGCGGAGTCGACGACGGACGAGCAGGACGAGACGTGCGAGAACTGTGGGCGTCCCATGGTCGTCAAGCGTGGGCGGTTCGGGCAGTTCCTGGCCTGCAGCGGCTACCCGGAGTGCAAGACCACCCGCAAGCTGATCACGACCGCGCAGGGCCTCGCCGCGGCGAAGCCGGACCAGCCGCTCGAGGAGCCTTGCCCGAAGTGCGGCTCGAACCTGGTCATCAAGCACGGCCGGTTCGGCGAGTTCACGGCCTGCAGCGACTACCCGACGTGTCGCTACGTGAAGCTGAAAAGCATGGGGGTGCCGTGTCCGCGCGACGGCGGCGATATCGTCGAGCGCAAGTCGCGCCGCGGCCGCGCGTTTTATGGCTGCAGCAACTATCCAGACTGCGATTTTACCGTCTGGAACAAGCCGTTGCCGGAGCCCTGCCCGCAGTGCCAGGCGCCGTTCCTGCTCGAGAAAATCACCAAGCGCTGGGGCCGCCAAGTGCTGTGCCACAAAGACGACTGCGACTACGTACGGAACGAAGAAGAGCTGGCCGCGGTCTGACGCTGTGAAGCGATCGAAGGCTCATGGCGCATGGCTCATGGTTCGTTGGGCTCACACCAAGCACTAAGCCGTACGCCCTAAACCCTCCGTGATAACAATCATCGGCGGCGGGTTGGCCGGGAGCGAAGCGGCCTGGCAGGCGGCAAGGCATGGCGTGCCGGTGTCCCTCCACGAAATGCGCCCGGTTCGGACGACGCCCGTCCACCGCACGGATCGACTTGCCGAGCTCGTGTGCAGCAACTCGTTTCGCGGCGACAAGCTGGACAACGCCGTCGGCCTTCTGAAGGCGGAGATGCGCCAGCTCGATTCTCTCGTGATGCGCGTGGCGGACGCGACCCGTGTGCCGGCTGGCGGCGCGCTGGCGGTCGATCGCGAGCGGTTCGCGAACGGCATCACCGAGGCCCTCGCGGCCGAGCCCCTCGTGGCGATTCACAGGGAAGAGGTCGCCCGGATTCCATCGACGACCGACCCCCGGGCACCGGTCATCATCGCGACCGGTCCGTTGACGTCGGAGCGCCTGTCGAGCGACATCAACGCGCTGGTCGGAACCGATCAGCTGTACTTCTTCGACGCCATCAGCCCGATCGTGCATGCCGACTCGATCGACCACAGCCTGGTGTTCCGCGCCTCGCGGCGGGCCAGGATCAGCCGTGCGGCCGCGGCCGCGCCGTGTTCACCGGCCGGTGGTGGCGACGAAACCGGCGGCGACTACGTGAACTGTCCGATGAACGAGGTCGAGTACGCGCGCTTTTACGACGCGTTGACGCACGCCGAGCTGGCGGAGGCACACGACCTCGATCGCACGCCCTTCTTCGAAGGCTGTCTGCCGATCGAGGTGATGGCGCATCGCGGTATCGATACGTTGCGCTTCGGACCGATGAAACCGGTCGGGCTCACGAACCCGGCGACGGGCCGCCGGCCCTACGCCGTTGTGCAGCTGAGGCAGGACAATCTGGCCGCCGACCACTTCAGCCTCGTCGGGTTTCAGACCCAGCTCAAATGGGGCGAGCAGCGCCGCGTGTTGCGCCTCATTCCAGGGCTGGCGAACGCCGAGTTCGTGCGATTCGGCATGATTCACCGCAACACGTATATCAACGCGCCGACCGTGCTCCATGCCACGTGGCAGTCGCGCGAGCGGCCGGGGCTCTTCTTCGCAGGCCAGCTGTCAGGTGTCGAAGGGTATGTCGAGTCGGCCGCGTCTGGTCTGATGGCCGGCCTGAACGCGGTGGCATTGTCGCGTGGTGAGGCGCCCTCCGAGTTGCCGCGCACGACGGCGCACGGCGCGCTGGCGTACTACGTCTCGCATGCCAACCGCGCCAACTACCAGCCGACGAACGTGTCCTTCGGCCTGATGCCGTCATTGCCGCGCCCGCCCCGCGGGCGATCGGCGCGCCGCCAGGCGATCTCGAACCGCGCGCTCGCCGATCTCGAGCTCTGGCGCGCGGCGCGGTGGGAGGCCGATGCAGCGACACCTGCAATCGTTTCTTGACTACTTGCGGCTCAACCGCAACGTCTCGCGTCATACGGCGCGGGCGTATGAAGGCGACCTGGCGCAGTTTCTGGCGTTCGCCGACGGAAGGCTCGGACGCGCGGTGCGCCCCGACGATCTCGATCACCGGCTGGTGCGCGCGTTTCTCGGAGAGCTCTACGCGCGGGGGCGCGCGCGTGCATCGTCGGCGCGCAAGCTTGCCGCGATCAGGTCGTTCTGTCGGTATCTGCGCCGTGAGGGCGACCTGGACCACGACCCAGGGGCGCTCGTGTCGACGCCAAAGCTCGACCAGAAGATGCCGGCGCACCTCGACCTCGACGAGATCGGGGTGCTGCTCGCGGCACCCGACGCGGGACATCCACTCGGTCGACGCGACCGGGCGATCCTCGAGCTCTTTTATGCCTCGGGACTGCGGCTGAGCGAGCTCGTCGGGCTCGACGTCGAAGACGTGAATCTGAGTGGCCGGCTCGTCCGCGTGCTGGGCAAGGGTGGGAAGGAGCGGATTGTACCGTTCAATCGGTCCACCGCCGGCGCCATTCGGGGCTACCTCCCCGACCGGCGGACGCTGATGGCGCGCGCGCTAGCGTCAGAGTTGCCCACCGCCGGGCGACGGCGCGCGAGACCGCACGATCCGCTCTTTGTCAACTATCGCGGCGGCCGGCTCACCGGGCGTAGCGTCGATCGAATCGTCCGGCGCTACGTGGCGCAGTCGAGCGCCAGGCTGGGCATCAGCCCTCACGCCCTGCGTCACTCGTTTGCGACGCACCTGCTGGAACGTGGCGCGGATCTGCGTTCAATCCAGGAGCTGTTGGGGCACGCTCGCGTCACCACGACGCAGCGCTACACGCATGTGAGCGCGGCCCAGATTACCCAGCTCTATCGCAGGACTCACCCGAGGGCGTAAGAACCGCCGGTCGGGTCCGACCTCGTCGGCGAGCCGCGCGGGCCCCGCGGCAGCTCGATCTCGAGCGTCTTGATCTTGTAGTTCATCACGCGCGGGCTGATCGACAGCAGCTCGGCGGCGTCCTTCTGCACCCAGTTCGACATGCTCAGCGCTTCGACGACGGCTTGTCGCTCGATTTCCGCGAGGGGGATGCCGGTCGGCGGGATCTTGACCGCCGTGGGATGCTCCTGTGCGCTGGCGCCCGTTGTCAGCTCGCCGAGACGGAGATCGTCCTGCCCGATCTGGTGCCCCTCCGTGAGCAGCACGGCGCGCTCGATCGTGTTCTCGAGCTCGCGGATGTTGCCGGGCCAGTTGTGCCGCTTGAGCAGCTTCTCAGCGGCGGGTTGGAGGCCATCGACCCGCTTGCGCAGCTCTCCCGCGAACCGCCGGATGAAGAAGTGCGCGAGCTCCGAGATGTCGTCCTTCCGCTCACGGAGCGGCGGCATGTCGACGGACACGACGTTGAGCCGATAGTAGAGGTCCTCGCGAAACAGTCCCTCGGTGACCATGTCGGGCAGGCTCCGGTTCGTGGCGCCGATCACGCGTACGTCGCATTGGAGCGTCCGCGTCCCGCCCAGACGCTCGAATTCGTGCTCCTGCAGCACCCGGAGGATCTTGGCCTGCGTGTTGGGGCTCATGTCGCCGACCTCGTCGAGGAACAGGCTGCCGCCGTCCGCCTGCTCGAACCGCCCAACACGCTGCCGGTCGGCGCTGGTGAACGCACCCTTCTCGTGCCCGAAGAGCTCCGATTCGAGCAGGTTCTCCTGCAACGCGGCGCAGTTGACCCGAACAAAATTGCGCGACGCGCGTGGCGAATTGTGGTGGATCGCGCCCGCGATGAGCTCTTTGCCGGTCCCGGTCTCGCCGCGGATCAGGCACGTCGTCGTGCTCTTCGCGACCTTGCGCACCACGTCGAGCACCCGTTGCAGCGCGCCGCTCGCGCCCACAATTCGGTTGAAGTCGTAGATGTCTTCCTGCGTGTGGCGGAGGTAGTCGATCTCATGCTTCAGGCGCCGATGATCGAGGGCCTTGGCGATCTTCAGCTCCATCTCCTCGATCTCGAACGGCTTCTGGACGTAGTCGAACGCGCCGATCTTCATCGCCTCGACCGCCGTATGCACCGAACCGAACGCGGTCATCAGAATGACCGCCGACGTAGGGTGCATCGCCTTGGCGGTGCGCAGCACGTCCATCCCATCACTCCCGCCCATCTTGAGGTCGCTGAGCACGACGTCGAACTGGCCTCGGTGCAGTTGCTCGATCGCCGCGTTGCCGTTGGCCGCTTCTTCGACCTCATGCCCGGCCTCCCTGAGCGCCCGCGTAAGGCCGCGCAAGGAGTCGTGATCGTCGGCCACGAGAATTCGTTCACTGGACATGGGTTCTCCTCGTGCATCGCACGGTCGGGCGTTCGGTGCCGTTCTCAATGGACGCTGCGGTCGACGCGGCGTGGTCCGTCCTCGAACTCACCCGCGACCGGTAACGTGATCTGAAAGCGCGTGCCGCCCGCGGACCGCCGGCGCACGTCGATCCGCCCGTCGTGCGCATCGACAATCTTTCGCACGATGGCCAGGCCAAGACCAGAGCCCCGGGGCTTGGTCGTAAAGAATGGGCTGAAGATCTTCTCCGTGACGTCCGACGGGATACCAGGCCCGTTGTCGTCCACCTCGATGACGATGGATCCGCCGGTATCCGGCGTCTCCGGCGGCGCCGCCGGATCTTCATCGCTCGGCGTGAACCGGGCGGCCAGCGTAATGAGACCGCGGCCGTCGAGTGCTTCGAACGCATTGATCAGGAGGTTGGTGAACAGCTGGCGGAGCTGCATGTGGTCGCCCTGGATCTCGGGGAGCGCGTCGTCGACGCGCGTGACGATGTCGACCTGACCGCGGGTGCCGTGTCCATCGGACCGCACGATCGCGTCTCGCAGTACGTCGGGCACCGAGGTGCGTTCGACCTGGAGTTTGATGGGCCGGACGAATTCGAGCACTTCGACGACGATCGTGTTGGCCATCTTCGCTTCGTTGATGATGTCTGCCAGCAACTCCTGTGCATCGGTCGAGTCCGAGAGCTGCCGCTTCAGCACGCCGGCCGTCACCTGGATGCCGGCCAGGGGGTTCTTGACTTCGTGCGCGATGGCCGCGGCCATCTCACCCAGCGCTGCCAGGCGATCACGCAGCCGCTCGCGCTCCTCGATCCGCTCCACCCGGGTTAAGTCCTTGAAGAAGAGGGCTGCCCCCGACAGTCTGCCGTTGCGGTCAACGACGCGCGACAGCGTGTAGCCGATGACCCGGCCCGATGCCTGGAGCCTGAGCTCCGCCCGGTTGGGCAGGTGACTCAGATCGAACGCCGATGCGAGGACCTGCGCAATTTCTGGCGCGTCGCGGAGGACCTCACTGAAGGGGCGGCCCACATCGGTGGTCTCCGGCGTCAAGCCGAGGATGCGATACGCGATGTCGTTGACGACAGTGACGGTGTCGTCGGGTCGAATCGCGATGACCCCGTTTCGCATGCTCCAGACCATGTCCCGGTAAAAATCGTCTCCAGCCTCGGGAGAGGGCTGGTCGGGCGGAGGCCTGAGTGGCCCCTTGGTCGGCGTCCCCTGCGACTAGGTTTTGTCACGTGTCTCTCGTTATCACCCATCGGGACGGGACATCAGGTGACAATCTCGTAATCCCGGAGGCAAACGGCGTGCCTCGACGAAAACGGGCTGCAGGCATTGGTGATATGGGCCAGAGCCGCAGCTTCGCGCAAGCCTACATCTTACAGATGTGTTGTCCGATGACGGTTTGGTGGGTGTGGCATCGAGGCGTTCCGCCTATCGCGCTGTCCCCTCACACGGTCGATGCGTGCTCGGCGGCCTCCCGTTCGAGCGCCTCCCACTGGTTCATCAGGTCGCCGACTTCCCACATCAGTTGCTGATGCTTCGCGGTGACCCGCTGGGCCGCCGACTCGTCGGCGAAGAACCCTGGCTCCGCCATTTGCATCTCAACCTCACGGACGGCGTCCTCACGTTGCGCGATGCGGCGCTCGAGCTCGGCGATGCGAGCCTGCAACGCATCGAGCTGCCGCTGACGACGGCGGGAGGCGACCTGTTCCCGCTTGTGGTCGGCTGCGCGTGTCGGTGACGACGACGCCCGGCCGGCCGCCGGCCGCTTTTGTGACGACGACGCCCGTTTCCCGCCTCGGGATTGCGGTGTCGCTGCGGGCGCCGCCCGCGGGCGCCGGGCTTTCTTGTCCTTCGCTGCCGTGGCCTGGGTGCGGCTCCACCGGAACTCCGCGTAGGTGCCGGGATAGAGCACCGCGTCGCCCCGACCGATATCGAGCACCCTGGTCGCCAGCCGGTCGACGAAATAGCGGTCGTGTGACACGAAGATCAGCGTGCCGCCGTAGTCGGTCAGCGCATCCAGCAGGACGTCGGTCGAGTCGATGTCGAGGTGGTTCGTCGGCTCGTCGAGCAGCAACGTGTTGGACGGGCGCAGCAGCATCCGCGCCACGGCCAAGCGGGTCCGCTCTCCGCCCGAGAGGACGCGCACGCGCTTGTAGATGTCGTCTTCGGTGAAGAGGAATCCACCGAGGATGTTGCGAATCGCCGGCACCATGTCGATCGGCGACCCGGCGGCGAGCGTTTCGTAGACGGTGAGCGCGCCGTCGAGACGGGTGGCCTCATCCTGCGCGAAATACTGCGTGACCACGTTGTGCCCTTCGGCTCGCGTGCCGCTGTCGGGCGACTCGACTCCAGAGAGCATTCGCATCAGCGTAGATTTGCCCGCACCGTTGGGGCCGACGAGGGCGACGCGATCGCCCCGCTCGATATGCACGTTGGCGCCCTCGAACACATGGACGTCGTCGTATCGCTTGACGATCTGTTCCAGCTCGATCACGGTCCGGCCGCTTTTCGCGCTTGGCGGAAACGTGAAATGGACCCGCTTCCGCTGAAGCGGCACCTCGATCGGCGTGACCTTCTCCAGCATCTTCACGCGGCTTTGCACCTGACGCGCCTTCGTCGCCTGGTAGCGAAACCGGTCGACGAAGACGCGCATGCGCGCGACCTCCTCATCCTGGCGGCGTTTGGCTGCGAGCAGGCGCGCGAGCCGCGCCTCGCGTTCGACGAGAAAGGCGCTGTAGGTTCCGTGGTAGGTGGTCAGCGTACGCATGCCGACCTCTGCGATGGCGGTCACGACGGTGTCGAGGAAATAGCGGTCGTGCGACACTAGCACGACCGCGTGCGGGTACGTGGCGAGGTACTCCTCGAGCCAGTTCCGGGCGTCGAGGTCGAGGTGATTGGTCGGCTCGTCGAGCAGCAACAACCCCGGACGCTGCAGCAGGAGCTTCGCGAGTGCGATGCGCATTTGCCAGCCGCCGGAAAACGTATCGGTGGCCCGCTCGAGATCGGTGGACGCGAACCCGAGACCGCGGAGCACCCCGCTGACCTTGGCGTCGATGGCGTACCCGTCTTGAGCCTGAAAGGCGTCCTGGACCTCGCTGTAGCGGGCCAGCATCGCGTCGTGTCGTGCGGTCGGGATCCCAGCGTCGCCGAGACGCGCCTCGAGCTCGGCCATCTCGGCCTGGAGCGCCAGCACGGGCTCGAACGCCCGGCGTGCCTCTTCGAACAGCGTGCGCCCGCTGTGCGCCAGGCCGTCCTGCGGGAGGTAGCCGATCGTCAGATCGTTTGGTCGTGCGATCGCACCGTCGTCGGGTGCGTCCTCACCCGAGAGCATGCGGAGCAGCGTTGTCTTGCCGGCGCCGTTCGGGCCGCACAGGCCGATGCGATCGCCAACCCGGACGTGCCAGGTCAACCGATCGAAGAGCACGCGTTCGCCGAAGGCTTTGTGGAGAGCGGTGAGCTGGAGCAACTATTCGCCCAGGGCCCTGGCGGCCACCGCCAGCACCTTGGGGACCTTGAAGGGCTTGGTCAGGTAGCCAGCCACGCCGAGGTTGGCTGCCTCGATCGCGCTGGCTTCGGTCGAGAACCCCGTGAGGATAATCACAGGCAGCTCGGAGTTGAGCCGCCGCGCCTCGTGAATCACGGTCAGACCGTCCATGCCGGGCATCTTCAGATCAGCAATGAGCAGGTCATAGCTGAAGAGCCGCATGCGCTCGAGCGCCGAACGGCCATCGGGTGCCACGTCGACGTCGTATTCCGCCAACGCGAGCGTCTTCGAGAGGAGGTCTCGGATGCTCGCCTCGTCATCGACGACCAGCACGCGTGGCCGTCCGACAGGCGGGCCGACTCCGACATCGTTGCTTGTCGCAGCGGTCGACGACGCCGCGACGGCGGGCCGGACGCTGCGCGTGCGCTGGCTCTCGAGCCAAGCGTCGATGTCGCTCTTGCGAAACCGCCATTGGCGTCCGACGCGGACCGCGGGGATCTTACCTGCCTTGATGAGCCGATACACGGTCCGCAGATTGACCTGCAGATACTCGAGGACCTCTTCAGTGGTCAGGAATGCTTCGTCGATGGCCACGGACCCGCATCACTTTAGCGAATTCTGGTCGAGCTTGTCACGCGGCCGCGGAACCAGGGGAGACGGACGGTGAAGACCGCACCGCCGTGCTGGTCGTTCGCGCCGGTGATCTCACCGTCGTGCTCTCGCACGACGCCGTAGGTGATGGCGAGCCCGAGCCCTGTGCCGTCGCCGACCTCTCTAGTCGTGTAGAACGGCTCAAACACGTGGGGCAGCGCCGTGTCCACGATCCCCTCGCCGCTATCCCGAACACGGAGGGTGACCATCGACCGACGGGTATCGACGCGCGTCGAGACCGACACGCGTGTCGCGAACCGAGCGTGACGGCCTGCTCGGCGTTGGTCAGTAGATTCACCACGGCTTGTTGCAGAAGACGGGGATCCCCCATCACGCGCGGCGCCGCCGAGGACAGGTTCGCGGCAACCGTGATGCCGGCCGATCGGCAGGCGCGGCGCCGCGTCGCCAGCGCCCGCCGGACGACGGCGTTGAGGCTGAGGCGCCGTTTCGCGCGGGTCCGCGAGCCGGCGAACACCAGGAGGTTGCGAATGACCTGGGCGGCGCGCTCCGCTTCGCGCGTCACGGTTCGCACGTCCCGCTCTACCTCGTCCGGCAGCGTGGCCGTCGCCGCAAGCAGATCGGCGTGGCCCAGGATGGCCTGGAGCGGATTATTGAGCTCATGCGCGATCCCGGCAACGAAGTGGCCCAGCGCTGCGAGCTTCTCCGCTTGGGCGAGCCGGTCGCGCAGTGCGGTGCGCTCTGCTTCCAGACGCACCCGGTCCGAGATATCGCGCGCCACCAACACCAATCCAACCGCCCCACCGGCCGGGCTCATCAGGCGCGTGAGGCTGACCGAGAACGAGCCGCCCAGCACTGCGTCGGCCATGTCGAGCGGTCCAATGGAGGCCGGGGCCGTTCCCCGTCGAGCTCCGCCCGTGTCAGCCACGCGCGCAGGTCATCGCCCAGGAAGTCGGCGAGCTCGCGGCCATCTAGCGCGTCGCGATCGAGACCCACCCGATCGGCGAAGGCGTTGTTCACGTGGACCAGCTGTAGCCGCCGGTCGCAGACGGCAATCAGATCGGTGATCGAGTTGAACGTGTTCTCCAGCTCCTGCCGCGAGTGGATGACGTCGTGGAGCAGCAGCAGGTTTTCCAAGGCCGCCGACATCTGATGGCCGAGCTCGGTCGCATGGGCCGGCGATGTCGTCCGCGCGCCAGCCGTCACGGCGCACCCCTTCGACCACGATTGGGACCGCCGACCCTGAGAGCCGACGGACCGCGGCGTGGGGGTCGGGGTCGCGCGGCGGAACCCGCGCGCGGCCGGGATTCGTCGGTCGGTCGCTGCGACCGCGACGTGGCGCTCGAGTTTGAGGTCGGAAGATGCGGCCCGGCTGAGCTGGTGCTGCCGGCGTTCGTGGAGCCAGACCGAGGTGCGTGTCGCGCCAAACAGGGCGTCTGCGGCGTGACAGAACGCATCGAGACCGGCGTCCAGGTTGAGCGCAGGCGAGACCGCGTCGGAGTAGGCGAGAATGAGACGCCGGACGTTGCGGTGGATCTCGACTTCACCCACGGCGGTTGACGGTGGCGTTTGCCGAGTCATTGAGGCACGCGACCGCTCGTGGGTCATTTTTGTTAAGGGTAATACATTCATACGAAAAGAGTTAAGGCGATCGCCACTGAACGGAGACTGGAATGGCGGTTTCACCGTCTAATGGACAGGGGGGGTGCTCGCCCGGCCCCGGCGGCGCCGATGCAGACGACCGACGAGCAACTCGTGGCACTCGCGGCAGGCGGTGATACCGACGCGTTCAACCAGCTGGTGATCCGCTGGGAACGCCCGATTTATGCGCTGGCCTACCGGGTGCTCGGACGCCAGGAGGATGCGCGCGACGTCAGCCAGGAGGCGTTCCTGCGGGCGTTTCGGGCGATCAAGGGGTTCAAGGGAGAGGCGAAGTTCTCGTCGTGGCTCTACCGGATCGCCCTCAACCTGTGTCGCGACTGGATCCGACGCGAGCGGCGCGCAACGGTCGTACAGCCGTCTGACGATCTCGAGCAGCAGGAGCGGGGGCTCATCGACCCGGTGCGCGAGACCGCCGAGGATCTCATCGTGAGGCGTGACCTCGGACGTGCCGTGGAGAAGTTGATGGTGGCGTTGCCCGCCGAGCAGCGGACCGCCATCGTCTTGAAGGAGTATCACGGTCTGACGTTTCAGGAGATCGCGGACCTCCAGGAGTGCCCGCTCAGCACCGTGAAGACGCGGTTGTATCAGGGGCTCAGTGTGCTGCGCGCGCACATCGAGCGCTGCGGCCTGAATACCGCGGCCGCGTTGCCAGCGCACGGCCGAAAGCCCTATCCTCGGATAGCCCGGGAGCGATGATGGACTCAGTGCCTATCTGCGACGAAAAGGACACCCTCGTCGCCTATCTGTACGGCGAGTGCGAGCCGGGTGACCGGGAGCGATTCGAGGCGCACGTGGGTGCGTGCGAGAGCTGTGCGGCGGAGGTCGATGCCCTGGGGTCCGTACGCGGTGCGCTAGGGGAGTGGACGGAGCCTGGGCCGGCGCCCGGATTCGCGGTCGTGTCAGCGGACACGGATCGCGCGGCGCTGTCGTGGTGGCGTCGCTCGATGCAGCCAGCGTGGGGGCTCGCCGCAGCGGCGGCACTGGTCCTCGCCGCAGCGGTCGCTATCGCCAGCGTCGAAGTCCGCTGGAGCACTGACGGCTTCGCGTTCAGGATGGGCTGGTCGGAGCCGCCCGCCGCGGTTGGTCTGGCGCCAGTGGACGATGACGAGGACGAGGGTGGGGCACGAGCGCTCGCCGCGCCCCCCCCGTGGCGCGCCGAGCTGGCGGCACTCGAAGGCGCGCTGCGCGCGGAGCTCATCGCCAGACGGGCCGAGCCCGATCGCGCGAACGCGCGTCCAGGGTCTGCGGCGCCGTCCGGACCGGCGGTCGAGAATGCGTCCGGCGAAGAGCTGCTGAGACGAATCCAGATCCTCATCGAAGAGAGCGAGCAGCGCCAGCAGCAGGAACTCGCGTCGGGGCTCCTGACCCTGGCCCAGGAGTTCGACCTCCAGCGGCGGGAGGATCAGCTGCGGGTTCAGCAGGAGTTCGGGAGTCTGGCGGACTATCTCGTCCGCGTCTCGGGGCGGTAGGAAATGAGGGCACGCATGGCGCACGCGGTACGAATCACGCCACTGCCACTCGCATTGGCAGCGTTGGTCGCGGCAGTGCCGGTCGCGGGGCAGCCGACGCGGCCCGCAGTCGCACCCGAGGCGAGCGGGCAGACGCTGATGCACGAGCAGGTACAACTGTTGGAACAGGCGTTGACCCAGGCCGTGAACAGCAGCGCGCGTGCGGTCGAGTTGCAGCTGCCGTCGTCCGCCCCCGGTCTCGTGCTCTTCGCGGGACCGATTCAGGTGCGCGGTTTTCGGCTCCCCGATTACGGGCTCTTCTTCGACGTCGAGTTCCCCGTGCTCCGTCGCAGCATTCTCTGGTCGATACAGCGTCTTGACCCGTTCGAGATGAACATGGACGCGGCGTTCGAGACATTGCGCCGACTCCAACGCATGGGCGACCTCGGGTCGTCGCTGGAGCAGGCGCTCCTCGACGTGGAGCAGGGGTTCCGTTCGGCTGCGCCCGCCTCGCGGGTCCGGTTTGGCGGACCGGTGCCCACCTCGGCTCCCCGGCGATCCGATCGCGGCGGGGAGACGTCCGCGGCGCCGCAGGTGGCGAGCGCCGACGCTAGGGTCGACCCGCAGCTGGCCTATCACCAGGCGCTGCGTGTATCGCTGACGGATGCGATCTTGTCCTACGGCGGCGCTGTGAGCGCGATGCTCGACGAGGACGAATGGCTCACCGTGGCGGCCCGTGACGTGCGCAGCGTGAGCGGTCGCGACGGTCAAATCCGTATCCGCGCCGGGGACGTGAACGCGTTGCGCGAGGGGCGGCTGACGCGACCCGAAGCCCGAAACCGAGTCGAGTCGACCGGTTTCTGACCGGTTGCGCGCGTCTGTCGGACCGGCGGGCGTGATAGGTCTTCCGTCTGTCGGACGCGACGCGGAGGGCTGTCGGTGCGCTGACCTTTGGGGTTAAGATCGCACGATGCTGCATCGCGACCGCCTTCGAGGGCTGACGATCGTCGTCGCCTGCTTCGCTGCGGGCTGCACAGAGCTCGATGTCCCACGCGCGCTCGACGTCACCGAGATCACGACCGGCTGGCTCGACGCCGGGTTCGATGACCTCGGTCGGAACAAGCTGGTGCCGACGATCTCGTTCCGGCTCGAGAATGTCTCCGACGATCGGGTGCGCACGCTGCAACTGAACGGCGTCTTCCGTCGCTGCATGACCACCTACGAGGGGCAGACGGCGCCGGTGTCCGAGGCCTCGCCTGCCGACCCGGCCGCCGGTACGTGCGCCGGCGAGGTGCAGGAATGGGGGAGCGCGCTGGTGCGCGCGGTGGACCGAAGCGGCATGGACCCGGGCGCCGCCGTCGGTCCGTTCACGATGGAATCGGCCCTCGGTTACACGGGCGAGCAGCCACGTGGCGACATGTTGCAGCATCGCGACTTCGTCGACGTCAAGATTGAGCTGTTTGCCAAGCACCGTGCTGACCAGTGGGCGAAGCTGGGCGAATACCCGATCGCCCGGCGGTTGCTGGCACAATAGCGGCGCCGCTCCCCGAGGTGGACCACGGACAGCGCGCGCCCCGTCACGGTGCCTCGCTCTATCCCCGCCGCAGCGGTTGACGCCTCACCGTCGCTCGATCGGCGGCTCGGGCCGCTCGACGGCGCCGCCATCATCGTCTCCAACGTCATCGGGAGCGGGATCTTTCTCGTCCCGGCGCTGATCGCACAGTGGGTTCCGAGCGTCGGCGCCATGCTGGCCGTCTGGCTGACCGGCGGGGTGTTGGCTCTTGCCGGGGCCATGGCGTACGCGGAGCTCGCCGCGCTACGTCCGCGCGCGGGGGGTGAATATGTCTACCTCCGTGAGGCGTTCGGCAATCTGGCTGGGTTTCTCACCGGTTGGACCTCCCTGGTCGCCGGCTTCTCGGGGGCGATTGCCGCGGGCGCCGTGGGACTGGCCAGCTACCTTGGGAGGTTCATCCCGGCCGCCGGCGACACGACACCAATCGCTGAGCTGCCGCTGCCGTTCGTCACACTGACCGTGTCGCCGCAGTCGCTGACCGCGCTGACCGCGCTCGCGGCGCTGACCGGTGTGCATGTCGCGGGACTTGGTCCGGGTCGGGTCGTCCAGAACCTGCTGGCCGGAGCGAAGGTGGCCGTGCTCGTGGCGCTCGTCGCGCTCGGCTTCACGCTCGGCGACGGCTCGGCCGCCCATTTCACGATGGCGTCCGGACCGGTGACGCCGTCGCTCTGGCTGCTCGCGCTCATCCCGATCATGTTCAGCTTCTCGGGCTGGAACGCCGCGGCGTATGTCGCGGAGGAGATACGCGATCCGGGTCGCAACGTGCCGATCGCAATGGCCGTGGGCACGGCGGTGGTGGTGGTCATCTACCTGCTCCTCAATGTCTTGTATGTGTATGCGCTGCCGATCGGGGAACTCGGAGCGGTCGACGTGCGCGTGGTGGATGTTGCGGCCGAGCGGCTGTTCGGGCCTCTCGTGTCGGCGCCGCTGGCCGCCGCGTCCGTCGTCATGATCGCGGCGAGCATCAGCGCGATGGTGCTCGCGGGCCCGCGCGTCTATTATGCGATGGCGCGCGATGGCCAGTTCTTCGCATCGGCCGCGCGGGTGCATCCGAGATTCCGTACCCCGGTGACGGCCATCGTCGCGCAAAGCGCCTGGAGCGGCGTGCTCGTCCTGGCCGGCACGTTCGACCAGCTACTGCTGTACACCGGCTTCGCCGTCGTCCTGTTCTCGGGAGTTGCCGTGAGTGCGCTGTTCGTCCTGCGGTGGCGTCTGCCGTCAGCCGAGCGGCCGTTTCGAGCGTGGGGCTACCCGGTTGCGCCGCTGTTCTTCGTGGTGGCCAGCCTTGCGATGCTTTTGAACCAGGTCTGGCGCGAACCGGCGGCCTCGGGGGCGGGTCTCGTCGTGATCGTGGCCGGGTTGCCGGTCTACGCACTGTTTCGCAGGCGGGGGCGCGCGGCTGTCGATTCGTGAAAAGGACCCGGAACCTCGAATGTGGCAGGCTGTAACCATGGACACCCTGGAACCCGGAACCTCGAGTAACGGTATGGGTAAGAAATTTCGCAGTACGACCGTTCTGGCCGTCAGGCACGCCGATCGATCGGTGTTGGCTGGCGACGGCCAGGTGACTTTGGGCAATACGGTGGTCAAGCAGCAGGCGCGCAAGATCCGTCGTCTGTATCACGATCGAATTCTGGCCGGATTCGCCGGATCCGCGGCGGACTCGTTCGCGCTCTTCTCGCGATTCGAGGCCAAGCTCGAGCAGTATCGCGGCAACCTCGAGCGCTCGGTCGTCGAGCTTGCAAAGGACTGGCGGACCGATCGGATCCTGCGGCGGCTCGAAGCCATGCTTCTCGTAGTGGACGCGTCGTCGACGTTCCTGCTGTCGGGTACCGGCGACCTGATCGAGCCAGACGACGGCATCGTGGCCATCGGATCGGGAGGCCCGTACGCGATGGCCGCCGCAAAAGCGCTCGCCAAGCACACCGCGCTCGATGCCCGCGCCATCGCAGAAGAGGCAATGGGTATTACCGCCGATATTTGCATTTACACGAACGCCAGTGTCACGATCGAAGAGTTGTAACGGTGCCCATTTACCTCCCCGAATCGACGACGACCACCGTCGAAGCGCTCACGCCGCGGCAGATTGTTGCGGAGCTCGACAAGTTTGTCGTTGGGCAGGCGCGCGCCAAGCGCGCGGTCGCGATCGCGCTCCGCAACCGGATGCGTCGGCAACAGCTTCCGCCAGAGCTCGCGGAAGAGGTTGCACCTAAGAACATCTTGATGATCGGGCCGACGGGCGTCGGCAAGACGGAGATCGCGCGGCGGCTCGCGCGGTTGGCCCAGTCTCCGTTTCTCAAGGTCGAGGCGTCGAAGTTTACGGAAGTCGGCTACGTGGGTCGCGACGTCGAGTCGATGGTGCGCGATCTGGTCCAGCTGGCCGTCGACATGGTCCGCGGCGAGCGCATCGTCGAGGTGCGCGAAAAGGCGCGCTCCAATGCCGAGGAGCGACTGCTGGATCTGCTTCTGCCGCCGGTGCAACCGGTGCCGACCACGGGCGCCGCCGCACCCGACCCCCAGGCCGCGCGTGACGCCGCCGGTCGGACGCGGGAGAAGTTCCGCGTTCAACTCCGTGCCGGCCAGCTGGATGCCCGAGTGGTCGAAGTGGAGGTCCGGGAGAAGTCGTTCCCCAGCTTCGAGATCGTCACGGGGTCGTCCGTTGACGAGATCGACGTCAACATGAAGGACATGCTACCGAGCCTCTTTCAGGGCCGCAGCCGGAAACGCCGGATGAAGGTGCCGGATGCCGCCGAGTATCTCGCGCAGGAAGAGGAACAGAAACTGGTGGACATGGAGAGCGTGGGTCGGGCGGCTGTCGAGCGGGTGGAACAGGCGGGCATCATCTTCCTCGACGAGATCGACAAGGTCGCCGGGCACGAGGGTACGCAGGGCCCGGACGTCAGTCGCGAGGGCGTCCAGCGCGACATCCTCCCGATCGTGGAGGGGACGACCGTCAACACGAAACACGGCATGACGAAGACGGATCACATCCTCTTCATTGCGGCCGGGGCGTTCCATGTGGCCAAGCCCTCGGATCTCATTCCCGAGCTTCAAGGTCGCTTTCCCATCCGCGTCGAGCTCGAGGCGCTGGTCACCGAGGATTTCGTGCGGATTCTCACGGAGCCGCGTGGAGCCCTCGTCACACAGTACACGGCGCTCCTCGCGACCGACGGACTCGACCTGGAGTTCACGACCGACGCGATTGCGCGCATCGCGGAGTTCGCGTCGCTCGTCAACGATCGCACCGAGAATATCGGGGCGCGGCGGCTCCACACCGTCATGGAGAAGCTGCTGGACGAGATCTCGTTCGAGGCGCCCGACATGACCGAGACACGCGTCGTGATCGACGGCGCCTACGTTGATCGAATGCTCGCGGACATCGTCAAGAACGAAGACCTGTCGCGTTACATCCTGTGACCCGCCCGCGCCGCACCCTGACTGTCGTCACATGCATGTTCACGGCAGCCGTCTTGGGGTGCGGCAAGAAAGGCCCACCGCAGGCCCCGCTGATCATCGTGCCGAGCCGGATCGCGCCGCTCGACGTGACCCGACTCGACGACCGCGTGTACATCGAGTTCGACATACCGGATGCGAACTCGAATGGTGACCAACCCGCGGATATCGACCGGGTAGAGCTCTACGCGGTGACCACGCAGCCGACGCGCGAGCGGCCGCCCGCGCCGTTTGGCGCCGACTGGCTCGACGCCGCGATGCTGGTCGCCACGATCCGCGTGCGCCCGCCGCGTCCGCCGGGCGCGCCGGTCGACGAAACCCAAGCGGACGCCGACGGCGAGGCGGTCGCCGTGGACGACACCCTGTCCGATCCTGGCGACGCCGACCAGGGAGAGGCGGTCACGATCGTCGAGCAGCTGACGCCTGAGCTGTTCGTGCCCGTCACGGTGGGTGACGCGGAGGACGAGGACGACGAGGACGACGAGTCGGAGTATGAGCCACGCCCGCACGTCGCGCCGCTCGTCTCCCCGCAGACGCCGCTCGCCATGCTCAGGACGTACGTCGCTCTCGGGGTCACGACGCGTGACCGCGACGGACCGAACTCGGCGATGACGGCGATTCCGCTCGTCGTGGCACCGGTTCCGCCGGCGCCACCGGTCGTGACCTATACGGAAACCGCGGTCAGGATCACGTGGGAGGACTCGCCGTCGGTGCGACAGCCCATCCAGGAAGAGGCCTCTGACGATGACGACGTCCTGGAGTCGGAGCCGATCCTCGAGGAACCCGAGCCGTCGACCTACCTGGTGTACGACATCGCCGGGCCGATGGCGGACGGCGAAAAGCCCGAGTCTCTCGCCGGGGCGCGGGAAGCCACGACCTATAGGGACTCCACCGTCGTGTTCGGCGAGACACGCTGTTATGCGGTGCGCGTGCAGGCGACACAGGACGATCTCGAGCTCCAAGGCGTCGAATCCCCGGCCACGTGCGTCATCCTGACCGACACGTTCGCCCCGGATGCGCCAACCGGTCTGCTCGCGGTCGCCGACGACGGCGCGATCAACCTGGCGTGGAACGAAAACACGGAACCCGACGTCGCCGGTTACGTGGTCTTGCGCGGAGCGGCGTCAGATGCGACACTCCAACCGCTCGCGGCAGACCCGATCGTGCAGACGACGTTTCGCGACGAAGACGTCCAGGCGGGCGAGCGATACGCATATCAAGTACATGCGATCGACACGGCCGTGCCGCCAAATGTCAGCCCGCCGTCGGAGCGCATCGTTGAAACGGCCCGCTAGGCGAAGCCCCATCTAGACATGGACCGAATCCAGCGCGTCGAGGTTGACGGGCGGCAACACTACGCACTCGAGCGCGACGGGCAGTGGCATGAGCTCGACGGCGATCTGTTCGGGACGTATCGCGCCGGGGCGGCGCTTGGTGCCGACTCCCTCCGGGTGTTGGCGCCGGTCCGTCCGTCGAAGATCGTCGCGGTCGGCTTGAACTACCGCGACCATGCGCAGGAGATGGGGAAGCGGCTCCCGTCCGAGCCGCTCATCTTTCTGAAGCCGTCGACCGCCGTGATCGGTCCGGGGGCCCCGATCGTCGTGCCGCCCGGTGCAGGGCGCGTCGATCACGAGGCCGAGGTCGGCATCGTCATTCGGCGCACGGCCCGCAACGTTGCTGCCGCCGGCGCCCTGGATCATGTACTTGGGTTGACGTGTGTGAACGACGTTACGGCGCGCGAGTTGCAAAGCCGCGACGTCCAGTTCACTCGCGCGAAGGGGTTCGACACGTTCGCGCCGATCGGGCCGGTCATCGTCACCGGGCTCGACGCTGGCGCGCTCGACATCGAGGCGTCGGTGAACGGACAGCGCAGGCAGGCGTCGAATACCCGCGAGCTGATTTTTCCGATCGATCGCCTGATCGAGTTCATTTCGTCGGTCATGACCCTGCTGCCGGGCGATGTCATCGCGACGGGGACGCCGGCGGGCGTTGGACCGATCGTGCCCGGCGACCGGGTGACGGTGCGTGTGGCGGGGATCGGCGAGCTTGTCAACGAGGTCTTGGCGGGCTGAAAGCGAGGGCGACCATGAAACTGTTCGTCGATTCCGCGAGTGTCGCTGCCGTCGAAGCGCTCATGCCGCTCGGGATTATCGACGGGATCACGACGAACCCGTCGCTGCTCGCCAAGGCGGTCGACGGCGCCCATGACACACTCACGCGGCTGTGTCAGGTGGTCGGCGGGCCGGTCAGCGCGGAGGTCGTGGCGACCGATGCGGATGGCATGATCGGCGAGGGCCGCCAGCTGGCCGCCCTCGACGAGCACATCGTCGTCAAGGTGCCCTTCGGCAAGGCGGGCATTCAAGCGTGCGCCGCCCTCGCTGCCAAAGGCGTTCGGGTGAACGTGACATTGGTGTTCTCGCCCACGCAGGCGCTGCTGGCGGCTAAGGTGGGCGCCACCTATGTGAGCCCGTTCGTCGGTCGGCTCGACGATGTGGGCACCTCCGGCATGGGGCTCATCAGCCAGATCGTCGAGATCTACGAGAACTACGAGTTCCCGACCGAAGTGCTGGTGGCCAGCGTGCGCGGACCGATCCACGTCGTCGAGGCGGCGCGTATGGGCGCCGATATCTGCACCTGCCCGCCCAAGGTGATCGAGATGCTGTTCGACCACCCGCTCACCGAGATAGGGCTCGCGAAGTTCCTCGCCGATTGGGAGAAGGCGCAGGCCGTCCGGGCGTAGTGTCCTGTCGACACTAGGAGCCGGTTGCCGCACGCATGGACAAACGGGCGATTCTCTCCGACTACGAGCGTCAAGCTGAGCAAGGCGGCGGCACGGCGCGGCGGCAGCGCCAGCACGACGCGGGCAAGCTGACGGCACGAGAGCGGGTCGATCTGTTTTTCGACCCGGGGTCGTTCCGCGAGATCGACAAGCTCGTCACGCATCGCTGTCGCGATTTCGGGATGGAGAGCCAGCAGATCCCGGGTGATGGCGTCGTCGCTGGTCATGGGCTGGTCGATGGCCGTCCGGTCTACGCCTTTGCACAGGACTTCACCGTCTTTGGCGGCTCGCTCTCCGAGACCAACGCCGCGAAGATCGTCAAGATCATGGATCTCGCGGTGCGGAACGGCGCCCCGGTCGTTGGCCTCAACGACTCGGGTGGCGCCCGTATCCAGGAAGGCGTCGCGTCGCTTGCTGGATACGCGGACATTTTTCTTCGCAACACGCTGGCGTCGGGCGTCATTCCGCAGATCTCAGCCATCATGGGGCCATGCGCTGGCGGGGCGGTCTACTCCCCGGCCATCACCGATTTCACGATCATGGTCGAGCACACGAGCTACATGTTCGTGACCGGGCCGGACGTCATCAGAACGGTGACCCACGAGGAGGTATCGAAAGAGGACCTAGGTGGCGCGATGACCCACAACGCGAAAAGCGGTGTCGCGCATTTCGCGGTGGCGACCGACAACGATTGCCTGGCGCTGACACGCACGCTGCTCGGCTATTTGCCAAGCAACAATCTCGACGACCCGCCCCGTGCGGAGAGCGCCGACCCCATCGACCGCGAGGACGCCCGGCTCGACGCGCTTGTGCCGGAACAACCGAATCAGCCATACGACATTCTCGATCTCATTCACGCAGTCGCGGACGACGGCGCATTCCTCGAAGTGCACCAGCACTTTGCGCGCAATCTTGTCGTAGGGTTCGCTCGCTTCGGGGGGCAGTCGGTCGGCGTCGTGGCGAATCAGCCGGCCCATCTCGCGGGCACGCTCGACATCGACGCCTCCGTGAAAGGCGCCCGCTTCGTCCGTTTCTGTGACGCGTTCAACCTCCCGCTCGTAACCCTGGAGGATGTGCCCGGTTTTCTGCCGGGGACCCAGCAGGAGTTTGGCGGCATCATCCGCCACGGCGCCAAGCTGCTCTTCGCGTTCGCCGAGGCGACCGTGCCCAAGGTGACGGTCGTGACCCGCAAGGCCTACGGCGGCGCCTACTGCGTGATGGCAAGCAAGCACATCCGCACCGACATCAACTTCGCCTGGCCGACCGCCGAGATCGCCGTCATGGGGCCGGAGGGCGCGGTCAACATCCTCTACAAACGAGAGCTGGAAACGGCCGACGATCCGGACGTGCTCCGCAAGCAGCGCGTGCAGGAGTTTCGAGACAAGTTGGCGAATCCGTTCGTCGCCGCGTCCCGCGGATTCCTCGACGAGGTGATCGAACCCCGCACGACTCGGCCCCGCCTCATTACCGCGTTGCGTAGCCTGGAGGGCAAGCGCGACCGGAATCCCGCAAAGAAACACGGCAATATTCCCCTGTAGCGAAGCCTCCAAGTGCTACACTGGTAAGTAGTTGCCAGCGGCGCCGGCCAGTAGGTATCGACCTTCCTGTGAAAGTTCTCGTCGCCAACCGAGGCGAGATTGCGGTTCGTATCATGCGTGCGTGCCGCGAGATGGGGCTCACGACGGTCGCGGTCTACTCGGACTGCGATCGGCTGGCGCCCCACGTGCGCTACGCCGATGAGGCGGTCCCGCTCGATGCGGATGAGCCGGCGGCGAGCTACCTCCGCGTCGACAAGCTGATTGCCGCCGCCGAGCGGACCGGGGCAACTGCCGTCCATCCCGGGTACGGGTTCCTGGCGGAAAACGCGGATTTCGCGCGGGCGGCGGTGGATGCCGGCTTGCAATTCATCGGTCCGACCGCCGAGGTCATCGCGCTCATGGGCGGCAAGACGGCCGCACGGGCTGCCGCGGCCGAGGCCGGGGTGCCGATCGTGCCAGGCACCAAGGCGGCGCTGCCGGGAGAGACCACGGACGCGACGTTGGTCACCGCCGGTCGCGGCATCGGGTATCCGCTGTTCGTCAAGGCGGTGGCTGGTGGTGGCGGCAAGGGGATGCGCCTCGTGCGCACGGAAGGAGATCTTGCACACGCGGTCCGCGGGGCGCGGTCCGAGGCGACCACCGCCTTCGGCAACGGCGACGTCTACCTGGAGCGCTGCATTGAGCGCGGACGGCACATCGAGGTCCAGCTGCTGGCCGACGAGCATGGCACGGTCATACCCTTCGTAGAGCGCGAGTGCTCCATCCAGCGCCGTCATCAGAAGGTGATCGAGGAGACGCCCTCACTCGCCGTCGACGCGTCGACGCGGCGCGCGCTGGCCGATGCCGCCGCAGCGCTCGCCAGGACGGTCGGCTACACGAACGCAGGAACGATCGAGTTTCTGCTCGACCCAGACGGGCGTTTCTACTTTCTCGAGATGAACACACGCCTGCAGGTCGAGCATCCGGTGACGGAGATGGTCACCGGCGTCGATCTGGTGCGCTGGCAACTCCGCGTCGCCTGCGGGGAACAGCTCACGGTCGACCCGGAGCGTGCGCTCACACCGGACGGACACGCCATTGAGTGCCGCGTCTATGCCGAGGATCCAGAGGCCGGGTTCATGCCGTGCCCAGGTCTGATTGCCGTCCATCGGCCGCCGGCAGGTCCCGGTATCCGCGTCGACGCGGGCGTCGACGCTGGTTTCGAGGTGCCGCTGTATTACGACGCCATGGTGGCGAAGGTCATTGCGTGGGGCAGCGACCGTAGCCGCGCGATAGAGCGCATGCGGCGCGCGTTGTCCGAGTACGAGATCGGCGGTGTGCGGACGACGGTACCGATGTTTCGATGGCTCCTCGGCCACGACGACTTCGTCGGCGGCGGCTTTGACACGACGTGGCTGGATCGGGTGCTTGCCGCGCGCGACGGCGGGTCGTTCGGCGACGCGCCCGAGGACGGCGAGGAGACGGCGATCGTGGCGGCGGCCATTCACGCGGCGCTCGGTGTCGGCGCGTCTCGCGATCCCAGGGCCGATCCACAGGCGTGGAGACGTGCCGCGCGGCTCGAGGGGCTTCGCTAGCGCGGACTGTTAGGACCTATGCACGTCGAGATCGAGTTGGACGGCCGGACGCGTGACGTGACGGTCGACCGGGTCCCGTCGTCACCCGGGCGTTTTCGGGTGGGTTGGGACGGGACGACGCGTCTGGTCGACGCGCGCGTCGTCGAGCGGGACGCAGGGAGCGTGACGCTCTCGCTGGTGCGACTCGACGACCGGGCCGCCAGTCATCAGGCGCGGTGTGTAGCGACCCCTGCCGGGGGCGAGCTGTTCGTTCACGTGGCGGGGTCGGTGTTTCGCGCCGTCGTCAACGGAGGACCGGCGAGGTTCGAGCGGGGCGGCGGTAGCGCGAGCGATGGCGAGGAACGCATCCTGGCGCCGATGCCGGGCAAAGTGGTCCGCGTGCTCGTCGAGCCCGGGGCACAGGTCGAGGCCCGCCAGCCGATAGTCGTTGTCGAGGCCATGAAAATGGAGAACGAGCTGGGCGCCACGCGCGCGGGGACCGTGAAGGAGCTGGCCGTGACCGAGGGTGCCTCCGTCGAGGCCGGTCGTCTCTTGGCCATTGTCGAGTAGCGCCATGTCAGACGAGGAAGCGCACGAACCGAACCCGGCGACGCCCGAGGTCGACCCGGTGGGGGAGCCGGACGTGGCCGTCGACCACGCGCCGGGCGGGCCGCCGTGGTGGCGCCGTGCGTGGGTGCGTCTGGGCCGGTATAGCCGCTGGAGCGTGATCGGGCTCGTCGCCGTCACTGCGGCCGTCGTTGTGTCGGGGGTGACCATCGATCTGGGGCCCGCCCTGCGCGCTCGAGCAGAGGGCGCGTTCGCGGACTATATCGATCGCCCGGTCCACATCGGCCGGTTCGGCATGCACCTGTTGCCGGGCCGCTTCGTCATCGAGGACCTCGTCATCGAAGGGCTGTCGCCCGACGATCGTCCGTTCTTTCGCGGCGAGCGAATCGTCATCTCCACCGCCTGGCTCCCGTTGTTGCGGGGCGAGTTCCTGGTCGACTCGGTCGATATGCAGGGATGGCGCATGCTGGTCGAGTCCTTCGCGGGCGGACGCCACACCTTTCCGCGCTTCGCCGGAGGCGACGACAACGAAGACGACGACGATGATGCCGACGGGGATGGAGCGCCCGCGCCCGACCCGCTGCCGGCGGAATCTTCGGCCGACGCCGTGGAAGAGTCGGCACGCCGCTTCGTGACGACCGTGCAATACCTGCGCGCGCACGACGGGGAGTTCATCTACGACGACCATGGCGCGCCCTGGAGCGTGGTAGCGCGCAACATCGACCTGTCGGTGGCCAAGGCGAGTGGCTACGGCGGTCAGGTCTCGTTGAGCGACGGCACCGTGCAGATCGGCGACTTCGAGCCGATGACGACCGACATGCAGGTGACCTACCAGCTCGACGGTGGTCTCGTCGACCTGACTCGAATCGACATCCAGATGGACGGCTTCGACGCGCGGCTGACCGGTCACGCCGACCTGCTCGGTTGGCCGGAGGGCACCTTCCACATCGTCGGGTCGTCAATCGATCTCCCGACGATGAAGGACATCTTCTTTGCGGACGACGACTTCACGCTGGCCGGCGAGGCCGCGTTTACGGGCACGCATCACGTCTTCGATGGTGGACGCGAGACGACCGGCACGTTCACGAGCGGGAATGCGCAGCTGCAGGGGCTCGACTTCCCGACCCTGGACGGCGATCTCATCTGGACACGAGACCGCTTCGAGGTGCCCCGGTACCGCTCTGGCTTCTACGGCGGCGATCTCGATCTCACCTATGCCATGCAACCGCTGGGGGCGGAGACGCCTGGCTTCGCCACGCTCGATACGCGCTATCGAGGGGTGGCGCTCGACGACCTGCTTGCCGCGCTCGAGATCGCGGGCGCGCGGCCGCAGGGGACCGCGGCCGGGCGCACGTTGCTGCTTTGGCCGCTGGGCGGGTTCGCCGATCTGAGCGGTGATGGCGAGCTCTCCCTCACGCCGCCCGAGGGTACATCGTTGCTGCCGCGGGGGACGCGTCCGTCGGCCGGTGGCAACGGGTGGCGGTATGCGGTGGGCGCTTTCGATCCGGCGTCCGCACCGTGGCGGTTCCCGCTGGGTGGGGAGTTCACCTACGCGTTCGGATCTGACGGGGTCGACCTTCTGCCGAGTTGGGCGGCCACGCCGCTGACGGCGATCGAGTTCGAAGGACGGACGGCGTGGGGGCGGGACTCGCACATGCCGTTCCGCGTGGTGAGCGCGGACTGGCAGGAAAGCGACCGCCTGATGGCGTCGATCATGACCGCCTTCGGACGCTCGACGGGCGACATTGTGCTGGGTGGCCACGGCGCGATGGACGGCGTGATGCGTGGCGCGTTCCTCTCGCCGCGAATCGAGGCTCGCTTCGATGGCGACGACGTCCGGGCCTGGAATGTTGACTGGGGCCACGGGGAGGGCGACATCGTCTTCGAAGACGGATATCTCGACGTCGCGGACGGCGTGTTTCATGACGGGGTCGCCGGGCTTCAGGTCGACGGGCGGTTCGCACTGGGCCAGCCGCAGACCGCCGGCGAGGAGATCAACGCGCGATTCGGCCTCGTCGGGATGCCGGCGCAGCATGTGCGCGACGCGTTTGATCTCGAGGGATACACGATCGACGGTCCGCTCGACGGTGACATCCACCTGTTCGGGGCCTACGGTCGTCCGCATGGGTATGGGACGCTCGCCCTCGGGCCCGGCGTGGCCTACGGGGAACCGTTCGACTCGGCGCGGGCAGGGCTCCGCTTTGAGGGGAACGGGGTCCGTCTCGATGGTTTGGATGTGCGCAAGGGTGATGGCCAGGTGACCGGTGCGATGTTCATCCGGTGGGACGGCACCTACTCGGTCAATGCCGACGGCCGCGATCTCGACCTTGCGATGGTCCAGGTCGCCAAACGGCCTGGCACACCGCTGTCAGGCGCTCTACGGTTCACGGTGACCGGGGCGGGGGCGTTCGACGAGCCTCGGTACGACGTGCGCGGCACGATGAGCGATCTGACGATTGGCGGCGCCGCGGTGGGCCAGCTGACCGGCCGACTCAACGTCGACAACGACGTCCTCCAGCTCGAGGTCGAGGGCGCCTCGCCGAACCTTGCGGTGTCTGGATCAGGGCGTATTGCGCTGACGACCGATGCCGACGCCGAGCTGAGGTTCCGCGTCAGCAACACCACACTCGATCCGTTCATTCGTGCGGTGCGGCCAGATCTACCCGAGGCGACCTCCGTGGTCGCCAGCGGGACGCTAGCGGTCGAGGGCCCCCTAGGTGACGCCGCGCGGTTGGCGGTGGACGCGACCATCGAGCAGCTCGACCTCGCGCTCTATGACTATGTCGTCGGCAACGATGGCCCGGTGATGCTGTCGCTCGACGGCAACCTGGTCCGGCTCGACCAGATGCGGCTCCAAGGCGAAGGCGCGCAGCTCGAGCTACGGGGAGAGATCGACCTCGACGATGGGGAGCTGTCACTCGAAGCGGAGGGTGGCGCGAGCCTCGGCATCTTGCAAGAGATCTTCCCCGACCTCCGTAGTACCGGGAGCACGCAGCTCACGGCTCGGATCTCCGGGTCGTTGCAGGATCCCGTGCTGACTGGAGAGGCTCGCATTACCGGCGGACGCCTCCGCCACTTCTCGTTGCCCCATTCCCTCGACGCCATCGACGGGCGGGTGGTCTTCGAGCCCGGCGGCGTCGTCTTCGACGATCTGACCGCGTCGTTCGGCGGCGGGCCGGTCGAATTCGGCGGGCGTCTCGCCGTGCAGGACTTCGCGCTCGGCGACCTCGCCATCACTGCGCGCGGCACACAGATGGCGTTGCGCTACCCTGAGGGCATCCGTTCGACGGTCGATGCCGAGTTGTCGTTGCGAGGGTCGGTCGAAGAGCCGACGCTGGGCGGGACGGTGAACGTGCGTGACGCCGTCCTGCTCGAGTTGCTCGATCTAGACACGAGCCTGATCAGCTTCCAGTCTGAGCAAGCGCCGGTCGCGCCGATCGAACCGACGCTGCCGTTGCGACTCGACCTGAGCGTCCGTGCGCCCTCGACTCTGCGCATCAGCGACACCAATACAGAGGTCGTCGCCAGCGCCGAGCTGACGGTGCGGGGCACATACGATCGGCCCGTGCTCCTCGGCAACGCCGACATCGAGCGGGGCCAGGTCTACTTCGAGGGCAATCGGTATCGCGTCACCCGTGGAAGCATCAGCCTGTCGAATCCGGTCGAGACGGAGCCGTTCTTCGACGTCGAAGTCGAGACCGACCGACGCGTGCCCGGGCAGACGTATCGCATTACAGTCGGGCTCACCGGGACGATGGATCGACTGGCGTCACCGGAGCTGTCGTCGGATCCGCCGCTCCAGCAGTTCGAGATCATCGGGTTGTTGCTCGGCGACGTACGCGACCCACAGCAAGCCGAAATCCGAACGCTGCGAGCCCGGGAAGCCTCGCAACAGGAGCTGCTGCAGGCAGCCGGCGCCCGCTTGCTGACCAGTCCGTTCTCCACCGGGGTGGGGGGGGTCGTCGAACGTTCGTTTGGCGTCGACTCCTTCGAGATCGTCCCGTCACTCGACGATCCGACGGCCCAACAGTCGACCCAGCTGATTCCAACCGCGCGGCTGCTGATCGGGCAGCGGATTTCCGACCGCGCGCACGTGACGTTCTCTCGGGCGTTGAGCGGGGCCAATCAGGACGTGATCATGATCCTCGAATACGACGCCAGCGACCGGCTGTCGTGGGTGCTCTCGCAGAACGAGGACCGGACCTACGCGCTCGACTTCCGGGTTCGTCACGCGTTCTGATGCGCCGGGGTAGTCTGGCGGCCGTCGTCGTCGCCAGCCTGGTCGCGACGTCCGGTCGTGCCGCGCCGCGCGACATCGACCGGTTTCTCGGCGAGCCCATCGTCGAGGTCCAGATCATGAGCGACGGCGTGCGCGTCGCGTCGGCTGCGGTCGCCGAGCTGGTCGAGACGCGCGTCGGCGAACCGTTGTCCATGCGCCAGGTGCGGGAGAGCCTGACGCATCTGTATAGCCTTGGCGGATACGGCGGCATCGGGGTCGGCGCCAGCGCATTGCGGGGCGGGGTCGCGCTCCGCTACGAGTTGCGGCCGCTGGAGGTCATCGACCGCCTGGAGTTCAGCGGTCACCTTGGCCTGTCCACGGACGACCTGCAGCAAGCGGTGGCTCGATCGCCGGGTGCGGCGTTTGACGCCGACACGGTCGATGCCGTGGTCGAGCGGGTGCGCGACTATTACCGCGCGCGTGGGTTCCTCACCGCTCGAGTCGACCCGCGGTTGGAGGGCCCCCGGGCGCGGCGCGTGCTCCGGCTCGACATCGATGCCGGACGCCGAGCCACCGTCGGCATGTTCCGGATCCGCGGGATCCCTCCCTCGCCCTCCGGCTTCGCCCGTACTCTTGCGCGGCTCGGTTTGAGGGCCGGCATGCCCTATGACGGCGTCGAGTTCGATCGCCGGCTCGCGGACTACGAGCGCGAGCTTCGGCAGCGCGCCTTCTACGAAGCCAGCCTGCGCCACGTCCCCGAGTTCAGCGCCGACGGCGATACCGTCTCGGTGCTCCTCGATATACAGCCGGGACGGCGCGTGTCGGTCGCGTTCGCGGGCGACGACGTCCCGGGCGCCGACGTCGCGCAGTTGGTACCCATCGAGCGCGAGGCCAGCGTCGACGAGGATCTGCTCGAGGACGCAGGTCGGGACATCGTTGCGCACTTGCGTGGGCTGGGCTACCGCGATGCCGCCGTGACGCACGAACGGTCGACGACGGGGACCGATCTCTCCATCGTCTTCACGGTCGACCGCGGCATCCTCTATCAGGTCGCCAACGTCGTCATCAGCGGGAACGAGAGCGTTGACGACGCGGTGCTCGCGCCGCTGGTGAACCTCGCTGCCGGCGATCCGTTGGTCCTGGCCGACCTCGATGCTGGACTGGCCGCGGTGATCCAGCACTACAACCGCCTCGGCTACGCCACGGCCCGGGTTTCGCCCGCATGCGACGAAATCACGACCGGTGGCGACGTGGGGCCAGTGGCGGTGGCCTGCGAGCTGGAGATCACGGAGGGCGTGCGGACGACGATTCGCTCGATCGCGTTCGACGGCGGCGACGCCTGGGCCTCGGACCTGCTCGTCGCCGCCATCGGCGCCACGGTGGGTGCGCCGTATGACGGTCCCGAGATCGACGGCGACCGTAACGCCGTCCTGGAGCTCTATCTCAACGAGGGGTACGAGCTGGCGACGGTGGCCGTCGAGCCGCATTTCGAGGATGACCTGCGGGAAGTCGACCTCGTCTTTCGCGTGCGCGAAGGGCCACAAGTACTCGTCGATCACATCCTCGTCGTGGGCAATCGGCAGGTGAACACCGAGACGATTCGGGGCGAGCTGACCCTCACCGAGGGCGCCCCGCTTGGGCTCGACGACCTCGCCGAGACGCAGCGCCGTCTCAACGCACTGGGCATGTTCCGCAACCTCGATATCCGCGAATTCAGCCATGGCCGGGACGACCGGCGTGATGTGATCGTCGAGGTCGAAGAGGCGCCTGCGACACGCCTCGCGTATGGTGGAGGGCTCGAAGTCTCGCAGCGGTTGCGCCGCGAGACCGACCTGGCGGGCAGTCAGGCCGTCGAGCGGATCGAGTTCGCCCCGCGCGGGTTTTTCGAGATCGGCCGGCGGAATCTCTTCGGCCGGAACCGTTCGATCGACCTGTTCACGCGGGTCAGCGTCCGTCGGAAGAACGACCCTGCCGACCTGCTGCGGGCGGATGGCACGACGGCGTTTGGGTTCAACGAATACCGGGTCCTTGGTACGTATCGGGAGCCCCGGTCGTTTGGCCTGGGATGGGATGTGCTCTTCCAGGGCTACGTCGAGCAGGCGATCCGTCCAGGCTTCGACTTGTTCAGTCGCGGTATCACCGCGCAGTTGAGCCGCCAGGTCTCCCCCGTGGCCCGTAACACCTTGGCGTACCGGCTCGGGAGCAACGACACCTCCAACAAGGAGCTCAATCGGGAGGACGCAGACATCGTCGACCGCTTGTTTCCCAACGTGCGCCTGTCGTCGTTCTCGGCGAGTCACGTGCGTGACACGACGGACGACCCGTTCGAACCGACGCGCGGCTCGCTCGTCGCGCTCGATACCGAGATCGCGGCGCGCGCCATTGGGTCGGCAGTCGGGTTTGGCAAGACCGCTGCGTCGGGGTCGGTGTACCGCGCCCTGCCGGGAACCCGTCGTGTCGTCGTGGCAGCCGCCGCGCGCATCGGAATGGCCTGGGGGTTCCCCCGGTCGTTCGTCGTGATGCCGGAAACCCCAGGGCGCCCCGGGCCGCCGCCGAGCATCGTCGTGGCGCTGACAGATCCAGCGTTGCCGATTAGCGAGCGCTTCTTCGCGGGGGGCGATAGGACAGTCCGGGGGTTTGCCCTCGACCGTCTCGGCGACCCGGTGGGGCGCACGGGCGGCACGATCGATCACGACGGGTTCCCACAGGGAGGGAACGCGATGATCCTGCTCAACAGCGAGCTCCGGTTCCGCCTCACTGGCGCGTTCGGTCTGGTGACCTTTCTCGACGCCGGGAACGTTTATGATCGGGTGCAGCACGTGAGCCTCGCCCGCATCCGGGGCGGTGCCGGGTTCGGGGTGCGCTACGCCTCCCCGATCGGGCCAATAGCGGTCGACCTCGGGTTCAAGCTCGGCGAGCGGTATGTCTTCGGCAGTGACCAGAACAGCGACGCGTCGGCGACCCGGGAACCGCTCACCGCGCTCCACATCAGCATCGGCCAGGCGTTCTAGAAAGGCGCGCCACACGTGGGTGGCGGGGATCCTGGCGATTCCCCTCGTGATCGCGCTGGGCTCACCGCTGCTCGTCTCTTCGGTGTCCACCGCGCAGAGCCTCGACCGGATCCTTGCTGTCGTCTCCGGTCACGTCATCATGCTGTCGGACATCCGGGCGTTTCTCGAGCTGGGGCTGATCGACGTCGACCCGAAGGCGGCCGACGCGGAACAGGTGGCGCTCGAGCGCCTCATCGAGGGGCGCCTTGTGCTCGATGAGGTCGACCGCTACCGCGTGGCGCCGCCGCCGGTGGCGCAGATCGAGCGCGACGTTGCCGAGCTCAGCCTGCGCGCGTCTGGGCCAGACGCGTTCACCGCCATGTTGGACCGGCTCGGGTTGGCGACGGACGATCTCCGGCAAATACTCGGCGATGAGGCGCGGCGCGAGGCGTATCTGGTCGAGCGCTTTGGCGGCGTGAGCGAGCTCACCGAACGGCAGGTCCGCGAATACTACGAAGAGCACGCCGCAGAGCTCACCCTGGACGGGCGAGTGTTGACCTTCGACGAAGCGCGCGGCGCGCTGCGGCGACAGCTAGTCGACGAGCGTCGCCGGGCGCTGGTCGCCGACTGGGTGGAGGGTCTGCTGCGCCGCGGGCAGGTCGTGCGATTTCCTTGACTTCATGAGACGGGGGCTGCGCCCCCGAATCTACGGTGCGGTGGCAGCGAGCGCGAGCACGATCTGCGCGGCGTTGAAGCCGGCGTGGCTCACGATCGGCGCAACCGCACTGCGGCGGATCAGATAGATCGCACCCCACGCGGCGCCTAACCCCCCGGTGACCACGGCCGCGTCCCAGCCTTGAATCTGATGACCGAGTCCAAAGGCCACACTGAACACCGCCAACCCCACCCAGCCGCCCCCGAGGTGCTGCTCGAAGCGGCGGAGGATGAAGGCGCGTTGGAGCTCCTCGCGAAACCCGCCGGCCGCGACGGCGACGGCCGCGAACATGGCCGCCCGTGCTGGCGTGTCGAGCAGCGATTCGAGCGGGTTGTTCGGCACGTTGCGCAGAGACGGCGCGAGCCATCCAATGAGCGCCATACCCGCAACCGCTGCGACTACCGCGACCGGAATCAGCAACAGTCCCAACCGGGCCTCGGTACCAGGTGCGCGTACGCCCAGGGCCAGTTCTCGCACGGACTCGCCGTGCGCGCGCAAGAAGTACGCAATCAGGCCGAGCACAAGCGCCGCGTCGACGACGGTCAAGGTCACGACGAAGGCAAAGGACAATCCGCCGGCCTCGCCGATGGCGGTGAGGCCGGTGGCGCCGAGCACGACGGCGAGCAGCAGTTGCGTTGGGAAGCCGGAGCAGAGCACCACCTCGAACAGCGCGGCCGCCCTGTCTCTTCCCTCGATCCGCGCCGGGATCAACCGGCCGTTCCAGTGCTCCCGGTCCGTCTGGGACGGTGCTGGAGCCGACGGCGGGGCCGCCGACTCGGGTGTCTCGCTGGATCCGATCATTCGATGGGACTCTAACACACGCGTTTTTACCGGTCTGACTAGCGTTTTATCAATATCTTGCGGTTGACCTAAAAGGTCAACACCATATCTGGTGGCTTTCGATCTTGACAGCACCAAGGCGGTGGTCGCAATATAGCCATCTCAGCGAGTCACCGGCGGTCGGAGAATCCCCCAGCTTCTCGCCGAAACGTGTCGGAGAGTTGCCGCCGGGTTCCGCTGGATGTCGTCACAAGTTGCACCATCGCCTCGGGAACGAGGCGCCGCCGTGTCGGAGGTGAAGATGCCACGAGCCGCTGCTCACGAGACCGAGACCCAGCAGCCGCACCCAGCCGCCAGTCCATCGAAGTCCCGCGCGCCGGGGCTCGAGTGCCCACGCGTCTTCAGTCGCGACGGGGTCGAACCGTTCGACGAGGTCGAGTGGGAGACACGGTCGGCGGTGATCGGGAACGAGCGTGGCGAGGTGGTCTTCGAGCAGCGCGATGTCGACATGCCGAAGCGCTGGTCTCAGCAGGCCACGAACATCGTGGTGTCGAAGTACTTCCGCGGCCAGCTCAATACGCCGTCTCGTGAGCACAGCGTGCGCCAGCTCATCGGCCGTGTCGTTGACACGATCGGCGGATGGGCGGGCGCTCAGGGCTATTTCGCCGGCGAAGAGGATCTCAGTGCGTTTCGCGACGATCTGAAGCACCTCCTCCTGCATCAAAAGGCCGCCTTCAACAGCCCGGTGTGGTTCAATTGTGGCTTCGAGCAGGCGCCTCAGTGCTCGGCGTGCTTCATCAACTCCGTCGAAGACACGATGGAGTCGATTCTGGGGCTCGCGAAAACCGAGGGCATGCTGTTCAAGTTCGGGTCGGGTACCGGCACGAACCTGTCGTCCATCCGATCGTCGCGCGAAGCGCTAGCCGGTGGCGGCACGGCCTCGGGTCCCGTGTCGTTCATGAAGGGGTATGACGCGTTTGCCGGCGTGATCAAGTCCGGCGGGAAGACCCGTCGCGCTGCGAAGATGGTCATTCTCAACGCGGACCATCCGGACGTCGTCGACTTCATCAACTGCAAGGTGGATGAAGAACGGAAGGCCTGGGCGCTCATCGACGCCGGCTACGACGGCTCCTTTACGGGGCCAGCGTATTCGTCGGTGTTCTTTCAGAACTCGAACAATAGCGTGCGCGTTCCAGACGAGTTCATGCGCGCCGTGCTCGACGATGACGAATGGCAGACCCGGTCGGTCACCGACGGTCGTGTCATGGACACGCATCGCGCGCGCGAGCTGATGCAGTTGATCGCGAAAGCCACCCATGTCTGCGGCGACCCGGGCATGCAGTTCGACACCACGGTCAACGACTGGCACACCTGCCCGAACACGTCGCGGATCAACGCGTCCAATCCGTGCTCGGAATACATGTTCCTGGACGACTCGGCGTGCAATCTTGCGTCGCTCAACCTGATGCGGTTCCTCAAGGAGGACGGGTCGGGCGAGTTCGACGTGATGTCCTTCTGCGCGGCGGTGCGCACGCTCATCACCGCCCAGGAGATCATCGTCGACAACGCCAGCTATCCTACGGCCGCCATCGGGCGTAACAGCCAAGCCTATCGGCCCCTGGGGCTCGGCTACGCGAACCTCGGCGCGTTGCTGATGTCGCGCGGCGTGCCCTACGACAGCGACGAAGGCCGGGACTTGGCGGCGGCCATCACGGCCGTGATGACAGGAGAGGCCTACGCGCAGTCGGCCCGGATCGCGCGCGACCACGGCGGACCGTTCGGGGGCTATTCAAAGAACGAGGAGCCCTTTCTGCGGGTCATGCGTAAGCACCGCGCGGCCATGAAGGACATCGACGCGTCGCACGTGCCCGCGGACCTGTACGGCGCCGCGACCGAGGCGTGGGACGACGCCGTCGAGCTCGGCGAGGCGCATGGCTTTCGAAACGCTCAGGCCACGGTTCTCGCGCCGACCGGGACGATTGGTTTCATGATGGACTGCGACACGACCGGCGTGGAGCCGGACATCGCGCTCGTCAAATACAAGAAGCTCGTGGGTGGCGGCCTGATGAAGATCGTCAATCAGACCGTGCCCATGGCGCTCGCTCGGCTTGGCTATTCCGAGGAGCAGGTACAGGCCATCGTCGAGTACATCGACGACCACGAGACGATCGAGGGCGCGCCGCACATCGAGCCCCGACACCTTGCCGTGTTCGATTGCGCGTTCAAGCCGGCGAACGGATCACGTTCCATCCACTACATGGGGCATATCAAGATGATCGGCGCAACGCAGCCGTTCATTTCAGGGGCGATCTCGAAGACCATCAACGTCCCGACCGAGGCCACCCCCGATGAGATTCAGCAGGCCTATGTCGACGCGTGGCGCCTCGGGACGAAGGCGGTGTCGATCTATCGGGATGGCAGCAAGCGGACCCAGCCCCTGAACACCGCTCGCGATGCGGTGACGGAGGCGGTGGCCGCGGTTCCCGGTGGGCCGGTGCGGCGCCGGCTGCCGGATGAGCGGCAGGCGATCACGCACAAGTTCGACATCGCCGGCCACGAGGGGTATATCACCGTCGGTCTGTTCGAGGACGGGGCGCCCGGCGAGATCTTTCTGGTCATGGCCAAGGAAGGCTCAACGATCTCGGGGTTCGCTGACGCGTTCGCCCAAGCGGTCTCTTACGCGCTGCAATACGGCGTCCCGCTTCAGGCGCTCGTCGACAAGTTCAGCCATGTCCGGTTCGAGCCGTCCGGTCTGACGAAGAATCCGGACGTTCGTCTGGCGAAGTCCATCGTCGATTACATCTTTCGGTGGATGGCGACCAAATTCCTCTCGAACGAAGCGCAGTACCGCGCTGGGGTCAACATCCGGGCGCAGCCAGAGGCGGAGCAATTGACGCTTGGCGCGACGGACCCTGGCGCGTCAGGTGCCGGATCGGATGGCGTGGGTCAGACCGGCACCGGACAGCCGAGTGAGACGACCGCGGCGCCGTTCGCGATTCAGAACGACCAGGACGCGCCCCCTTGCTCGACCTGCGGCGCAATCATGATCCGCAGCGGCGCATGCTACAAGTGCGTCAATTGCGGCGCCACGAGCGGTTGCGCGTAGGATTCTCGATGTTGATGGGGACCCCGACTCGGTCCCTGCCGCTGACCGCCCTGGTCGCGGCATGCGTTACGGTGTTGGCCGCGGCGCCGAGCGGCCGGGTTCAGGCCGGACCGGACGCGCCGCTTGACGCGCTGCTCGACCGATACGTCCGTGACGGTTTCGTCTACTACGCCGCGCTCAAGCTCGACCGACCGATTCTCGACCGCTATCTCCTCTCTCGAACAGACCGACCGGCAGGGTTCGACCGCTGGTCGCGTGAGCAGCAGATCGCGTTCTGGCTGAACAGCTACAACGCCATCGTCTTGCGGACGGTCATCGATCACTATCCGATCCGCGGTACGTCGAACGCCTATCCCGCGGTCAGTGTTCGTCAAATTCCGGGGGCGTTCGATGTCACCGAGCATGCCGTCGCGGGTCGCCAGCTCACGCTCGACGCCCTCGAGGCAACGGTGCTGGCGTCGTTCGACGATCCGCGTCTGTTTCTGGCGCTTGGGCGCGGCGCCGACGGCGGCGGCCGTCTCCGAAGCGAGGCGTTTACAGCAGCGCTGCTCGAGACGCAGCTCGCCGCGGTCGTGCAAGAGTTCGCGACGACGCCACGCGGCGTCATTCTCGACCGGCTCGGTGCGGTGCTGCGAGTGAGCCCGATCTTTGGCTGGCGCGAGGCTGAGTTCGTCGGCGCCTACGCCGACGGCAGCGGGCCGGGCTCCGGCCGTACGCCGTTGGAGCGCGCGATCATGGCGGTCATCGCGCCCGCGCTCTTTCCGAGCGAGCGCGCGTTTCTCGACGACAACCGCTTCACGCTTGCCTATCAGGACTTCGACTGGCGGCTGAATGATCTGACGGGCGGACGACCCTAGCATTGACACCATGGACCTTCAGCTGACTGACAAAGTGGCACTCGTCACGGGGTCGAGCCGTGGTCTCGGGCTGGCGAGCGCTCGCGCGCTCCTCGCCGAGGGATGCAAGGTGGCCATCTGCGCGCGCGGGAAAGCACGCCTCGAGGATGCGGCGGCGGAGCTGCGCGAGGCGGTGACGGCCCCCGAGCGCGTACTGGCCGTGTGCGCCGACCTGTCGGTGGGAGATGATGTGGCCCGTGTCGTGGGGCAGACGGTGGAGGCGTTGGACGGGCTCGACGTCGTCGTCAACAACGTCGGGCGGGCGGGCGGCGGCGGCGTGGTCGAAACCACGGACGAGGAGTGGCACGCGGCGCTCGATGAGACGCTGTATCCAGCCATCCGGACGTCCCGCCTGGCCGTCCCCCATATGCGACGTCGCGGAGGCGGTGTCATTCTCATAATCGCCTCCATCTGGGGCCGCGAGTCAGGTGGGCGCATGACATACAACGCGGTCAAGGCGGCGGAAATCAGCCTGGCGAAATCGATGGCGTTGGAGCTCGCCCAGGACAACATCCGCGTCAACAGCGTCGCCCCAGGCTCCATTTCTTTTCCTGGCGGGTCATGGCACAGGCGCCAGCAGGAGGACCCGGAGGCGATGGCGGCGTTCGTGCGTCAGCAGCTGCCGTTCGGCCGCTTTGGCCGAGCCGACGAAGTTGGTGCCGTTGTCGCGTTCTTGGCGTCGCCGTGCGCGAGCTGGGTCAGCGGTGCGTCCGTCACCGTCGACGGCTGCCAGAGCCGGTCATTAATTTAAAGGGGGCTTCGCCCCCTTGATCCACCGTTCGTCTTAAATTCGCTTGTTGATCGATATTTGTTCGCCTGTTACCATTTCCGCCGGCGTACACGACGATGGGAATGGCCAACACCGCAACCCCCGACCGCCTGGATGATGCCCGCCACAAGGACCGCGCTCTGGCCGCGGCCCTCCGGGCACTGACCATCACTCCCGGCGCCCACCCGACGCGTGACGGCCGTGTTGCGGGGAACCCGACCGTTACAGCATCGCGTGTCCTGCCGGCGACCCCCGCCGAGTACGGCCACTTTGGGCCGAGTGTTGACGTGCGGCTGCGGGCGGCGTTTGCGGCGGGGGGGATCGAGCGTCCCTATAGCCATCAGGCCGAAGCCATCGACCATGCGCTGGCTGGGCGGCACGTCGTTGTCGTGACCCCCACGGCCTCCGGGAAAACCCTCTGCTACAACGTGCCTGTCCTGAACGCTGTCCTCGAGGATGCGTCGCATCGGGCCCTCTATCTGTTCCCAACCAAGGCGCTCGCACAAGACCAGCTCGCCGAGCTGGAGTCGCTGGCCGCACGGCTCGACGGCGAAGGTGTGCCCGTCGGCGTCTATACCTACGACGGAGACATGCCGCAGGATGCGCGGCGCGCGATCCGGAGTCGCGCGCACATCGTGCTGAGCAACCCCGACATGCTGCACTCCGGGGTTCTGCCGCATCATCCGCGGTGGGCCAAGCTGTTCGAGAACCTCCGCTACGTCGTGATCGATGAGCTGCACGCCTATCGTGGGGTATTCGGAAGCCATTTGGCGAACATCCTGCGGCGGCTCGCCCGTATCTGCAGCCACTACGGCTCTACCCCGACGTTCATCTGCTCGTCGGCAACGATCGCCAATCCCCGAGAGCTCGCCGAGCAGTTGACGGGCGCGCCGTTTGCGCTCGTCGACCGGAGCGGCGCGCCGCGTGGCGAGAAGTGGTTCGTGATGGTGAACCCGCCGGTCGTCAACCAGCAGCTGGGCATCCGACGCTCGTATTTGTCGGAGACCCGTCGTCTGGCGACCGAGTTCCTCCGCCGTGGTCTTCAGATCATTGTCTTCGCCCAGAGCCGGTTGGCAACCGAGATCCTCACGACCTATCTGAAGGAGGATGCACGAACCTTGGAGCCGGGCGCCGCCGCCGTGCGCGGCTACCGCGGCGGGTATCTCCCGTTGCGCCGACGGGCGATCGAAAAGGGGCTCCGCGAGGGGCGGGTGCGCGGGGTGGTTTCGACCAACGCCCTGGAGCTCGGGATTGATATCGGCTCGCTCGATGTGTGCGTCATGGCCGGATACCCCGGCACGATTGCCTCCACGTGGCAACGTGCGGGCCGCGCCGGCCGGCGGTCCGCGCGGTCAGCGGCTGTCCTGGTCGCCAGCAGCGCGCCGGTCGATCAGTTCGTCGTTCGTCATCCGGACTTCTTCTTCGACGCGTCGCCCGAGCGCGGTCTCATCAATCCGGACAACCTCCACATCTTGCTCGACCACTTGAAGTGCGCGGCGTTCGAGCTGCCCTTCGGACAGGACGAGCAGTTTGGTGGCGTGGACACGCAGGCGGTGCTCGGACTGCTGGCTGAGGAGGGGTTCGTGCACCGCGAGTCGGCCGCGGGCGCCGACGACGGCCAGTGGTATTGGATCCATGAGTCGTATCCAGCCGATGCGATCAGTCTCCGATCGATCTCGTCCGACAACGTCGTGGTGGTCGAGACGTCGAATGCGACGTCAGTCGTCGGAGAGGTCGATTTCGGGAGCGCCACCGCGACGCTGCACGAGAAGGCCATCTACATCGTCGAAGGACGACAGCATCAGGTCGACCGGTTCGACTTCGATGGCCGAAAGGCCTATGTGACTCGCGTCGAGTGCGACTACTACACGGACGCGATCACGTATACAAAGGTGACGATTCTCGACGAGTTCGATACCGACGCGGCCCGAAGCCCAGGCTCCGGCGTGGACGCCGCCCGAAGCCCCGGCTCCGCCGTGGACGCCGCCCGCAGCCACGGCGAAGTGCACGTTGTCTCCCGCGTCGTGGGGTTCAAGAAGATCAAGTTCCACACCCACGAGAACGTCGGCTCGGGTGAGCTGGACCTTCCAGAGCAGCAGATGCACACCACAGCCTACTGGCTCACCCTGCCGGCGCGCGTCCTGGCGCGCCTGCCGTTTACACTCGCCTCGCGACGAGATGGCATCGTCGGGTTAGGCCGCGGGCTGCGGAGTGTCGCGCAGCTGATCCTGATGTGCGAGCGGACGGACCTCGGGCTCTCCATCCACGGCTGCGACGCACGGGCTGCGTCCGTGACCCACATGATCTCCGCCCACGCCGGCGAGTCGACGCCTGAGGTCGACGGGGGTGACGAGCCGCGCATCTTCATTTACGACAACTACCCGGGAGGCGTTGGCTTTAGTGAGCCGCTGTTCGGGATGCACAGGGAGCTGCTGGAGCGGACGCTTCGTCTCATCGAAGGGTGCGAGTGCCAGTCGGGGTGCCCCGCCTGCGTCGGGCCCGTCGAGGCAAGCGGTCCGCAGGTGAAGGCCGTCGCCCTGGCGATTCTGGATGATCTGCTCCGCGGTGGCCGCGATGGAAACGACACGCAGCCCGCAGCCGAGCGATGACCTCTACCTGCATGCGTTCGGCCCGTTCTCATCCGAGCGGCCCGTGGTGAAAGTGCCGCGTCGCACCGAGACCGGTGAGGCGCCTGGATGGCAAGGCGCGAAGAGGGAGAATACCGGGAGTATTTGACCGATGAGCAACGCAGACAGGCAGGATGCATTTCCGGTCGAATGCAGCGGCACTTTCACGACGGGCTGCTCCTAGGTCATGACCGCTCATCTGACGCTCGATCGGCTTCGCCACGCGCTACGGCACGGCGTCGCGCCACGCGGCGACAGCCCGGTGCCCCCAGCGGCAAGTCGCCTGGCGGCCCGCGCCGGGTTCGATCGTCTGACCCGATTACCCGGTGCCGGCGAGGAGTGGTCGCCGCTCGGACCCTGCACGGTCGTGCGACAGAGCTGCGACGCCAACGTCCGTTATGGGTGTCGAGCCATGACTGGCTACGCCACGCTGAGCGGAACCGCGTTCGGCGTCCTCGCCGGGCAGCGCGACCAGGCGCACGAGCCGCGGGCGGGGCGTGTCGTGTTTCTCGATCTGGAAACGACGGGGCTCAGCGGCGGCGCCGCGACGGTTGCGTTCGTCGTCGGTCTCGGCTGGTTCGACGCGGGCGCGTTTGCCACGCGGCAGTACGTACTCCGCGGATTCGCCGACGAGCCGCGTGTCCTTACGGCGCTCAGCGGCATGCTCGGCGAGGCCGCGGCCCTGGTCACGTTCAACGGCAAGTCGTTCGATCTCCCGGTGCTCGAGTCACGATGGGCGTATCACCGTATGCCCTCGCCGCTGGCACCGTTACCACATCTCGACCTGCTGCACCCATCGCGGCGGCTCTGGCCGGGTGATGACGGCACGCTGGTGGGTCTCGAACGAGCGGTCCTAGGTGTGCGGCGCGTGGGTGACGTGCCGGGAGCAGATCCCTGGCCGCTATATCGCCTACCTTCGAGGCGGCGATGCGCAGCACCTGGAGCCCGTGCTCGAACACAACCGACTCGACCTCAGATCGCTCGCCGGTTTGACGGGGCTGGCCTGCCGACTCGTCGACGGCGGTGTCTCGGCGACCAACACCGCGGCGCAGGCACTGGGACTGGGGCGGATTCTCGACAGGGCGGGTCGTGCCGCGGAGTCGGCGACCTGCTACGAGCGCGCCGCGAGCGACGACGGTGGGGCGTGCGATGACGTGCCAGCCGAAGCGCTCCGACGGCTCGCGCGTCACTGGCGGCACCAACGCCGCTACCGTGACGCGGCGCTGGCATGGCGCCGACTTCTCGACCTCTCGCGTCCACCGGCCGGCTGCCGACGCGAAGCGATGCTGGCCCTCGCCGTCCATCACGAGCATCGCACCGACGACCCCGTCGAGGCCCAGCGACTGGCCCGACGGGCGCTCCACCTGACCCAACGGCACAGCCACCGGCTGGCCATTGAGCATCGTCTCTCGCGACTCGAGCGGAAGCTAGAACAGCAGACGCGCGGCACCCTCGTGTAGCGACCTGTCAGGATGCCGGCGCTTTCGATCGGTTAGAGCGCTGCTGTTGCCGGCGCCCTGCGACCGTGACCTTGCCGTACTTCTTCGTGAAGCGCTCCACGCGGCCCTCGGTGTCGATGAGCTTTTGCTTGCCGGTGAAAAACGGATGACAGTTCGAGCAGATCTCGAGACGCAACTCCTGTTTGGTCGACCGCGTGCGCCAGGTGGCACCGCAGGCGCACCGCACGTCGACGTCGTGATACTCCGGATGAATGTCGGCTCTCATGGGATGCCCCTCAACGGCAACCTCAACAGGGCATTATAGCAGTCCTCGGATCGCGGTCCAGACCGAGTCGACTCCCGTCCGGGTCTTGCTGGACGTCAGCAGTGCGGGTGGGGCCAGGTGCTGCTCGTGGTCGCTGCGCGCGGACCGCTGCAGGGCGCCGGTGAGCCGGTCTGCCTTGGTGATCACCGTCACGAGGGGATAGCCGCGCTCCCTGATCCACGCACAGGCTGCCACGTCGTTGGCCAACCCGGGATGGCGCGCATCGATCACCTGCACCACGCCAGCCAGCTCGAATCCGTCACCGGCGGCCGGTCGCGGTGTGCCCGTCGCGGCCTGCTCGAAGAATGTGGCCGTCAACCGCTCGAAGTCCTGCTGCGCCGAGTTGCCGCCACGCGCGAAGCCGTAGCCTGGCAGATCGGCCAGTGTCAGCGTCAACGCCTTCGACCGGGTGGTCGCACGGAGGCGGACGGCGTAAATGTTGGCGAGCCGCGTCGTCCCCGGCCGGGCGCCAACGCGCGCGATTCGGCTCCGCGTGAGCGCGTTGACCAGACAGGACTTGCCCACGTTGGAGCGTCCGACCAGCGCGATCACGGGCGTGCCAGCCGCCGGCACCGCCCCACCAGTAGCCACACTGGTAACGAACTCGGCGCTGAGGATCCTCACCGACAAGCAGCTAATGTGTGATCTGGTCGTCCGAGACGGGCTGGGTGGGCTCGTCCTGCGCTGGCAGAGAGGGCCTGAACGGCTCGGTCAGGGCGATCTTCAGAACCTCGTCCATCGTGTCGACCATGTAGAAGTCGAGCGCGTCGAGCACCGCCTTTGGGATCTCCGCGAGGTCCTTCTCGTTGTCCCTGGGCAGGATGATGGTCTTGAGGTTCGCGCGGTGGGCTGCAAGGATCTTCTCCTTGACGCCCCCGACTGGCAAGACTTTGCCCCGCAGCGTGATCTCACCCGTCATCGCGACGTCGCGACGTGTCGGGATACCCGCCAGCGTCGAGACGAGAGCGGTCGTGATGGTGATGCCGGCCGACGGGCCATCTTTCGGGATCGCTCCCTCCGGCACGTGCACATGGACATCGGTGTTCTTGTTGAATTCCTTCGGGATCCCGAATTGCTCCGCCTTGGCCCGCACGTAGCTCATTGCCGCCTTGGCCGACTCCTGCATGACTTCGCCCAGCTTGCCGGTCAGCATGAGCTGACCCTTGCCCGGCATCAGGGTCGATTCGGTCAGCAGGAGCTCGCCGCCCGCTTCGGTCCAGGCCAGCCCGGTCGCGACGCCGATCTCGTTGCTCTCCTCGGCGGCCATCGGCCGGTATCTGGGCACACCCAGGTACTCGCTGATCTTGTCGCCGGTGACGTCCGCCGAGAACTCCTTGCCGTCCTCGACCACCCTGCGCGCGACCTTGCGGCAGATCGACGCAATCTCTCGTTCCAGGCTCCGCACGCCCGCCTCGCGGGTGTAACGGCGAATGATGATCTCGTACGCGTCGTCGGCGAACGCGGCGTTCGTGCCGGTGAGCCCAGTGGCCGGCAGGGTCTTCGGCAGCAGGAACCGTTTTGCGATCTCGATCTTCTCGAGCTCGGTGTAACCGGCCAGCTGCAGCACTTCCATCCGATCGCGTAGGGCCTGGGGCACCGTGTGCAGCACGTTGGCGGTGCAGATGAACATCACGTGCGACAGATCGAACTCGACGTCCAGATAGTGGTCCAGAAACGTGTTGTTCTGCTCCGGGTCGAGCACCTCGAGCAGCGCGGCCGACGGGTCGCCGCGAAAGTCCATCGACATCTTGTCGACTTCGTCCAGCAGAAACACCGGGTTGACGGTGCCTGCCTTTTTCATCATCTGGATGATCTGTCCCGGAAACGCGCCGATATACGTGCGCCGATGACCGCGGACCTCGGCTTCGTCGCGCACACCCCCCAACGACAAGCGGACGAACTTGCGGTTCGTGGCGCGCGCAATCGACTTCGCCAGGGAGGTCTTGCCGACACCGGGTGGGCCGGTGAACGTCAAGATCGTGCCCTTCGGCTTGCGCACGAGCGACCGGACCGCCAGGAATTCGAGGATGCGGTCCTTGATCTTCTCCAAGCCGTAATGATCTTCGTTGAGAATCGTCTCCGCGCGCTTGAGGTTGCGGCTCTCGCGGCTCTTCTTGAACCAGGGGACGGCAATGAGCCAGTCGAGGTAGTTGCGCGAGACGGTCGCTTCGGCCGACATCGGCGGCATGGCTTCCAGGCGCTTGAGCTCCTGGACCGCCTTTTCCTCGACCGGTTGCGGCATCTTGCTGTCGTCGATCTTCTTCCGCAGATCGTCCGTCTCGTTGCCGCGGTCTTCCTTGCGTCCCAGCTCCTTCTGAATCGCCTTCATCTTCTCGTTGAGGTAGTACTCCTTCTGCGCCTTCTCCATCTGCTTCTTCACGCGAGACTGGATCCGGCGGTCGACCTGGAGCTTGTCCACCTCGGTTTCGAGAATGGTGGCGATCCGCACGAGTCGTTCGAGCGGCGAGATGATCTCGAGCAGGTTCTGTTTCTCTTCGACCCCGACGACCAGGTGGGCTGCGATGGTGTCGGCGAGCTTGCTCGGGTCGTCGACGCGCACCGCGGCGATCATCGCGTCGTATTGCAGGTTGTTCGACAGCTTGACGTATTGCTCGAAGAGCGAGATGACCTTGCTCATCGTGCTTTCCACGTCCTCGCTGGTCTCCGCCTGTTTGGCCAGCGCCTTCGCGACGACCCGATAGAAACCCTTGTCTTCCTTCCACTCGATGGTGCGTGCTCGGTCCACGCCCTCGACCAGCACTTTGACGTTGCCGTCCGGGAGCTTCAGGCTCTGAACGATGTTCGCCACACAACCCATCGTGTAGATGTCGTTCGGGTTGGGGTCGTCGTTCGCGGCATCCTTTTGAGCGGCCAGAAAAATGCGTTTGTCCTTCGTGAGCGCGTGCTCGAGCGCGCGCGTCGACGACGGGCGACCAATGACGAACGGCATCATCATGTGCGGGAAGACAACGACATCCCGCAACGGCACGATGGGTAGTGTTTCGTAGACTTCCATGCGTTCAGGGATGCACCGGCCGGATCACCCGGCCTTCTCGATGAGGGTGATCGGCGTGTCTTCGGTGAGCACCGCATCGCGGGTGATCACACACTCGGTGACCTTCTTCTGGCCCGGCAGCGAGTACATGATGTCGAGCATCAGGTCCTCGATAATCATTCGGAGGCCGCGCGCGCCAATCTTGCGTTTGAGTGCCGATTCGGCGATCGCGTCGAGCGCGTCGTCGGTGAATCGGAGCTTCACGTTCTCGTACTCGAACAGCTTCTGATACTGGCGGGTGATGGCGTTACGCGGCGTCGACAGGATGGTGATGAGCGCCTTCTTGTCGAGCTCGTGCAACGTGCCCTGGACCGGCAGGCGTCCCACGAACTCGGGGATCAACCCGTATTTGATGAGGTCCTCGGGCTCGACGTGCTGCAGCCACGAGCCGACGGTGTTCTGGTGCGACGCACGGATATCCGCCCTGAAGCCAAGCGTTTTCTTGCCACGGCGTCGCTGAATCATCTTGTCCAGGCCTACGAAGGCGCCGCCGCAGATGAACAGCACGTTCGTGGTGTCGATCTGGAAGAACTCTTGGTGCGGGTGCTTGCGACCACCCTGCGGTGGCACGTTGGCGACCGTGCCCTCGAGGATCTTCAGCAGCGCCTGCTGCACACCCTCGCCCGACACATCTCGCGTAATCGACGGGTTCTCGTCCTTGCGGCAGATCTTGTCGATCTCGTCGATATAGATGATGCCTTGCTGGCATTTCTCGATGTCGCCGCCCGCGGCCTGGAGCAGCTTCAGGATGATGTTCTCGACGTCCTCGCCGACATAGCCGGCCTCGGTCAACGTCGTGGCGTCGACGATGGTAAACGGGACCGACAGCAGGCGGGCGAGTGTCTGCGCCAGCAGGGTCTTGCCCGTCCCGGTCGGGCCGATCAAGAGGATGTTCGACTTGGTGAGCTCGGTGTCGTGGCGGCCCTTTGACTGCTTCTGGATCTCGACGCGCTTGTAGTGGTTGTAGACCGCGACGGCGAGCTTCTTCTTGGTTGTTTCCTGGCCAATGACATACTGGTCGAGAAACTTCTTGATCTCGGCCGGCACCGGCAGCGTCGATCGCAGCCCGCCCTTGTTCTCGAAACGGTTGTCGTCGGCGATGATGTCGTTGCAGACCTCTACGCACTCATCGCAAATGAAGACGGTCGGGCCGGCGATCAGCTTACGGACGTCGTTCTGATCCTTGTTGCAGAAGGAGCACCGGAGGATCTCGCTGTCGCCGCTCTTCTTGGCCATTGACTGATTGACTGATTGACTGATTGACTGATTGACTGATTGACTGATTGACTGATTGACTGATTGACTGATTGACTGATTGACTGATTGACTGATTGACTGATCGACTGATCGACTGATCGACTGATCGACTGATCGACTGATCGACTGATCGACTGATCGACTGATCGACTGATCGACTGATCGACTGATCGACTGATCGACTGATCGACTGATCGACTGATCGACTGATCGACTGATCGACTGATCGACTGATCGACTGATCGACTGATCGACTGATCGACTGATCGACTGATCGACTGATCGACTGATCGACTGATCGACTGATCGACTGATCGACTGATCGACTGATCGACTGACGACTGATCGACTGATCGACTATTGATACGCGGGCAGCGCGCTACGCACGCTGCCGAATCACGTCATCAATAATACCGTATTCACGGGCCTGATCGGCGCTCATGATGTAGTCACGTTCGGTGTCCTCACCGATTCGCTCGAGTGTCTGGTCGGTGTGCGCAGCCAGAATTTCGTTGAGCCGCGCACGCATGCGCAGTATTTCCTTCGCGTGGATGTCGATGTCGGTCGCCTGCCCGCCCAGCCCGGTCATCAGTGGCTGATGGATGATGATGCGCGAGTTGGGCAGGGAGTATCGCTTGCTCTTGGCTCCTGCCGCCAGCAGCACCGCCGCCATGGATGCGGCTTGACCGATGCAGTACGTCTGCACGTCGGGTCTGATGAACCGAATGGTGTCGTAGATCGCCATGCCCGCGGAGATTGAGCCACCCGGGCTGTTGATGTAGAGGGTGATGTCGCGGTCCGGGTCTTCGGCCTCGAGAAAGAGCATCTGGGCGATGACCAGGTTGGCCAACCCATCGTCGATGGGCGCGCCGATGAAGATGATGCTGTCTTTCAGCAGGCGCGAGTAGATGTCATACGCCCGTTCGCCACGGTTGGTCTGCTCGACCACCATGGGGATCAATTGGTTTTGCGGTTCAGCCATGTCAACCTGCGCTCCGGTCGGACAGTCGTGCCTATGGACAGGACGGTTGGGCGGGTGAGGAATCGATTTGGGACGCGGCTGAGGCTCCGCTTCAAGCGGTCACGATAGTAGCACGCGCCAACAGGAAGTCAATTGCCTTCTCACGCCGCAACCCGGCCAACAACCGGTCGGCCCCGTTCTCCTTCTCGACAAGCGCACGCACGGCCGACGGCGTGCGTCCGCTCATCTCTCCTTGCCGCGCGTATTCCGCCTCCAGATCGCTGTCGCCGACGTCCAGCGACTCGCGCGTCGCGATCTCATCCAGGACCAGGCCGCCGCGAACCGCTTCGGTCGCTGCCGCGCGCTGCTGTTCGCGAAAGGCATCCCAGTCTACGTTGGCGCGGCGGGGGTCGATGCGTTGCCCAAGCATGTGGCGCACGAGGTGCTCAACACGACGTTCGATCTCCACGGTCACCAGCGCGTTCGGCACATCGACGCTCACGCGTGAAGCGAGCTGCCGGATCAGCTCGGCACGGACGTCACGTGTCGCATCCGCCTCTGCCTGCTGCTCCAGGTCCTCGTGCACATGCCCACGGAGCGCGGCGAGATCGCCGAAGTCACCAAGATCCCTTGCGAGCTCGTCATCGAGCGCGGGCACCAACCGCTGGTGAATGCTCCGGACTTCGACGGCGTATGCGGCCTCCGCCCCCGCGAGTCCTGACACTTCATAGTTGTCCGGAAACGTCACCGTGAACTCCCGCGAGGCTCCCGGCTCCAGGCCCACGAGGTGTTCGTCGAAGCCGGGTGGGTTCTCGGGGCTGCCGATCTCCACGTTGACGTCGACGTGCCGTTCCGGGGCGGCTTCTGCGACACTGCCGTCAGCTGATGGCCGCCGGAGGCGTCGCTCGAGATCGAGCGTTAGCGTGTCGCCGGTCGCTGCCGGGCGGCCTTCGATCGGCTCGGCACGCGCCGCCGATTGCCGCAGCTGTTCGAGAGCCTTGTCGACGGCCTCGTCGTCGACCGCGACAGGAGAGCGTCGGAGCGTGAAGCCGTCGTAGTTGCCGGGATCGATCGCCGGCACCGTCTCGAAGGCGGCCGTGAACGTCATCGGTTTGCCCTCGTCGACGTCGACATCGCGAATCTCCGGCGTGGCGACCGGTTCGACCCCCCGCTCGCGCAGCGCGTCATCCACTGCTTGCGGAATGAGATCCTGGGCGACGTCTCGGAGGATCTGCTCTCGGTAGCGTGTGAGCACCAGCTTGGCCGGTACCTTGCCCGGTCGAAAGCCGGGCACTGTCGCCGTTCGGCTGTATCGGCGCGATAGGCGCTCGATGGCCTTGTCGACGATGGCGGTTGGGATCTCGACGGACAGCTCCTTGCGACTGTCGCTGAGATCGGTGAATGCGGTCTTCATCTGGAGAGTGGGCCGACCAGACGGTGGGGCCCCGACGTACAGTTTCCGAGCAGTGGTGCGAAAGGGGGGACTCGAACCCCCATAGCCTTGCGGCTACCGGATCCTAAATCCGGCGCGTCTGCCAGTTCCGCCACTTTCGCATCGGTGCGGCGCCCGACGTCACCGGAACTCCACCAGCGTAGCATACGGTTCCTCGTGCGGAAGGCGTGCGCGGCCGCGTATGGGATCGGGGACGAGGCGTGCGCGGCCGCGTATGGGATCGGGGACGAGGCGTGCGCGGCCGCGTATGGGATCGGGGACGAGGCGTGCGCGGCCGCGTATGGGATCGGGGACGAGGCGTCCCGCTACGGCGCGCGTCGGGTGGCCGACGACCCGGACGCCGCGGTGATTCTGGTACTATCAAGCGGAGTCACGCCATGATGCAGCCCCCAACGAAATCCTAGGAGCGCGCATGGGAACCCCCGGGCCGGCACCCGGTCGCGTTGTCGACCGCCAGCACGCGATTCAGTCCTACCAGCGGAACCGCGCACGCACCGAGGTCCTCTTTGACGTCCTGGACCCGGACGCGTACTACGAGCGCCCGATTCCTCTGCGACACCCGGTCGTGTTCTACGAGGGGCATATTCCCGCGTTCTCGGTGAACTGCTTCCTCAAGAAGGCATTGGGCCACCGCGGCCTCGACCGCGATCTCGAAGCGCTGTTTGCGCGCGGGATCGATCCGAGCGACCAGACCGCAGCGGAGAGGTCGGCGATCGCCGAGTGGCCAACCCGTAGCGCGGTGCAGGAGTACTCCGGCCGCGCCGACACCGCGATACTCGGTGCGCTCGATTCGGCAACGATCGAGGGCGACGGCAACGCGGTCCTCCAGCGAGGGCAGGGTGTGTTCACGATGCTCGAGCACGAGGTCATGCACCAGGAAACGCTCCTCTATATGTGGCATCGGTTTGCGGTCGCGAGGAAGCGTCGCCCGGGCTCCGCGACGCGTCCCATCACCAATGGCGCGTCGCCTACGAGATCCAGCGTCCGGGTTCCCTCGGGACGGACCACGCTTGGCGCGGAGATCGACGACGTGCGTTTCGGCTGGGACAACGAGTTTCCCCAGCATGTCGCCGAGGTCCCGGCATTCGACCTCGACGTGCACGACGTGACCAACGAGGAGTACCGCTCGTTCGTCGAGGCCGGCGGCTACACGAACCCGGCGCTGTGGACGCCGCGGGCGTGGGAGCGCCTGAAGAGCGGTGGGCGAAGGCATCCACTGTTCTGGGAGCGTGTCGCGGACGAGTGGCATTGGCGTGGCATGTTCGAGACCGTGCCGTTGCCGCGGAGCTGGCCCGTGTTCGTCACGCACGACGAGGCGCAGGCGTACACGCGCTGGCGCGGCGACCGGCTTCCCACCGAGGCCGAATTTCATCGCGCGGCATACGGTGCACCCGACGGTTCGGAACACCCGTATCCCTGGGGCGGGGCCGAACCCGACCCGACGCGCGGCAACTTCGACTTCCATCACTGGGATCCCGTGCCGGTAGGGTCGTATCCGGACGGCGTGAGCGCCTGGGGCGTGCACGATCTCGTCGGCAACGGCTGGGAGTGGACGTCGACGGTGTTTGAGGGGTTTCCCGGATTCGCGGCGATGGCGTCGTATCCCGAGTACTCGGCTGACTTCTTCGACGGCGATCATTTCGTCGTCAAGGGTGCGTCACCGGCCACAGGTCGCGATCTCATCCGCCGCAGCTTTCGCAACTGGTTCCGACCGAGCTATCCCTTTATGTACGCCACGTTCCGTTGCGCGCGCGACGCGTAGACGCCGCGGACAGATTGCCATGCCGACACCAGACGCCGCGGGTGGGGCCACGACCCTCGACGGGCTGGCGCGCGACGTTGTCGAGGGTCTCGCCCGATCGTCAAAGCAGCTGCCGTCGAAGTATCTGTACGACGCGCTCGGTTCACAGCTGTTCGAGGCCATCTGCGAGCTGCCCTGGTACAAGATCACGCGTGGCGAGCGGGCGTTGCTCGAGCGAGAGCACGCCGCGATCACCAGCCGGATGGGCGACCCGGCGTCGTTGATCGAGTTGGGTGGTGGAAGCGGGGAAAAGCTCGCCATCCTCATCGACGGACTGGTGGCGGGCGGCCGCGCGGTCCGCGTGCATCTCGTGGATATCTCACCCACCGCACTCGAGCTCTCGCATCGGACGCTGTCCCGGCATGCGTCGGTCTCTCTCTCGCGCTACGAGATGGCCTACTTGGCGGGCCTCGATGCGGCGGTGGCCGGCCTCGACGAGGGTCCGGCCATGGTGCTCTTCCTGGGGTCGAACGTCGGTAATCTTGCGTCCGCCGAGGCCGCTGGGTTCTTGTGCGACATCCGCGCTCCACTCCGCGCCGGCGATCTGTTCCTCCTTGGCGCGGACCTCATCAAGCCAGAGGCCGAAATGGTCCTGGCCTACGATGATCCCCTCGGCGTGACCGCCGCGTTCAACCTGAACCTGCTGGCCCGACTCAACCGCGAGCTCGACGGCGACTTCGACCTGGAGCAGTTCGAGCACCGCGTGATCTGGAACGCTCACGAATCGCGCGTCGAGTCATTCCTCGTCAGCCGAACCGAACAAACAGTCTGTCTTGCCGCCGCCGGGTGCTGCGTGCGCCTTGCTGAGGGTGAAGCCATCTGGACAGAGAGCTCCCACAAGTACGAGCGGGCGCAGGTCCGCGCCATGGGCGAGACCGCGGGGTTCGGGGTCTGCGATCAGTGGATCGATCCGGATTCTGGGTTTGCTCTGACCTTGTTCGACGTGCCATGACCAACGAGGCGCGCGGACGGGGCGATGCGGGGACGCGGTTCCTGGTCTCGGCGGCGAGCGTCGTTGTCGTCATCGCCGGGTTGCAGGCGGCGGCATCGCTCGTTCAGCCCTTCCTCATCGCCGTGTTCCTCGGCGTCGTCGTCGTGCCCTTCATGAACTGGCTCCAGCGGAATCGCGTGCCCAGGGCGCTGGCCGTGCTGGCCACGATTCTGCTGGCCATCTCCATCGTCAGCGTGCTGGTGGCCGTGGTCAGCCGTTCGGTGACCCAGCTCGCCGGGTTGGATCCTGACGCGTATCTGGAGAGCCTCCAGGCGCTGGCCGAGCCGGTGGCGGCGGTCGCCACGCAGTTCGATCTGCCCATCGAGGAGTGGCAATCGACGCTGGCGCCGTCCCTTGCACAGGTCGGCGGTGTCGTCGGCAACGCGTTACGCGCGCTAGGTTCCTTGCTCACCAACACGTTTCTCGTGCTGCTGACGGTGATCTTCATCTTGGTCGAGGCGGCCGGATTTAGTGCGAAGTTGAAGGCCGCGTTCGGTGCCGGGGTCGACCATTTCGGGCCACTGGGCCGCATCACGGCTCAGGTGCAGAACTACCTGGTGATCAAGACGGCCATCAGCGCGGCCACCGGTGTCGTGGTCGGCGTGTGGGTCTGGGTCGTCGGCCTCGAATTCGCGGTGCTCTGGGGTGTTCTCGCGTTCTTGTTCAACTTCATCCCGAATCTCGGATCGATCCTGGCGGCGGTGCCGGCGGTGCTGCTCGCACTCATCCAGCCCGACCTCGGTCCCGTCAGCGCGGCGGTCATCGCCGGCGGCTATTTGGGGGTCAACGTCGTGTTCGGCAACTTCGTCGAGCCGACGCTCATGGGCCGTCGATTGGGACTCTCGACCCTCGTGGTGTTCGTGTCGCTCGTATTCTGGGGCTGGGTCTGGGGACCGGTTGGCATGCTCTTCTCCGTTCCCCTGACGATGGTGGTCAAGATTGCCCTGGAGAACACGACCGACCTCCGCTGGGTGGCCGTGATGCTCGATGCCAACCCGACCGCGGTCGCGTCTCGGAAGGCGTGACCCCTATACTTTCTCGTCGCGCTGACGGCGAAAGTCCTTCAGGGCTTCGACATGCTCCACGTATCCCGCCCGCGCGGTGACGAATTCGGCATGCGTCAGACCCAACTCCTTCGAAATCTGCCGGGCCTGTCCCTCCTCGACCGCAATAATCGACTCATCCGCCGCGGTCACCGCAAAGACGCACTCGAGTAGCTCGAAGCGCTGCTCTGGTGACGACAGCGTCTTGAACTGCCGCGTCACGACGTAGTTGTCCGTGCCCCCGAACAGGCGCACCTGGCTCTTCGCCATCTCGACCACGAGGACGGCCTGCGCCTCCGGGAGGTGTCCCAGCCCCGTGACGATGTGAAGCATCTTGCTGGTTTCCTCGTCACTGATATGCGAGTCGGCATGGGCGGCCCGCCCGAGCACATAGGCGAATGCTGCGAGATACCGCGCCTTGTCTTCCGGCAACGCTTCGAGCTCGCGGACAATGCGCCGAACGATATCGCCCTCGGCTCCCGCATCCAGCTGCTCCGGACCGTCGTCGGTCGTGAGACCGAGAAACTTCAGAATGGACATCGTCTCGTCGACTCCCCCGTGTGGCTCACGGCGCGTCGATCCCCCCCAACGACTCCAGGAACGCTTGCGCCACGGCCGCCGGGCTGTCGCCGTTGTTGTCGACCGCAAGGTTCATGGCGCGCATGCGCTCCGCGTCGATCGCGCCGTCGAGCCGCGCAACGGCGCGCAGGACATCCGGCGCGTCCCGCGCGACCCGCGCCGAGGCCAGCACCACGGCATCATACGGCGGAATCGCGCCACGGTCGTCCGTCAGCACGCGCAGATCGTACGCCGCGATGCGGCCGTCCGTTGAGAACGCGCTGATGACATCGACATCGCGTTGGTCGGCCGCCTGATACATGAGCGTCGAGTCCATCGTGCGCAACTCCCGGAACGCGAGCCCGTAGGTCTCCCGGATGGCCGTCCACTCGGGTCTCGCGAAGAACTCGTAGTCGCCGCCCATGACCAGTCGCGGCGCGTGCGAGCGCAGGTCGCTGACGGACCTGAGACCGAGCTGCGCGGCGTCGGAGGCGCGGACGGCGAGCGCGTACGCGTTCTCGAAGCCGAGCGTTGCGACGAGCGTGATGCCGTGTTCGTCGCGCAAGAACTGTTCAACGGCCTCGAGCACCTCGGCACGCGGCGCGGTCACCTCCCCGCGGCCCATCTCGTTCGCCCACAACGTCCCGGAGTAGTCGACGTACAGGTCGATGTCGCCGGCAGCGAGCGCATCGAAGGCTACGATGGAGCCGAGCGACTGCATGAGCCTGGTGGGTCGCGTCGTGTGTTGCTCGATCCATCCGGCCAAGGCGCTGCTGAGAATGTATTGCTCGGTAAACGTCTTCGCTCCGATCACGATGGGTCGGTCGCGTTCCTGGAAGAGCGGTGCCGCGAGCGTGATGGCCGCATAGAGAGACAGGGCCACGAGCCCCGCGAGCGCGGCGACAACGGGACGGCGCCGGCGTGTGCGCATCCCCACTTCGATTGTTCGAATGAGGCCATCCAGCAGCAGGGCGAGCGCCGCGGCGGCGACGCAGCCCACCAGCACCGATGCATAGTTGCGCGTCTGCAAGCCGCTGAAGATGTAATTGCCCAGGCTGGTGGCGCCCACCGGGGTCGACAGGGTGGCGATGCCCACGACCCACACGGCGGCGGTCCGAATGCCGGCGATGATGACGGGCATCGCGAGGGGGAGCTCTACCTGCGTCAGCTGCTGTCGCGGCGTCATCCCGACTCCGCGCGCGGCTTCGATCAGCGCCGGGTCGACCCCGGCGATGCCGGTCACAGTGTTGCGCAGGACCGGTAGCACCCCATAGAGCGTGAGCCCGACGATGGCTGGCAGGAAGCCGATGCTCTGGAGGTTCAGCGCCGCGAGCACCGGCACCATCATCGCGAGCAGCGCGAGGCTCGGCACGGTCTGGATGATCCCGGCGAGTGCCAGCGCCGGATGTTCGAGCCATCGGATCCGCGTCGCCGCGATACCGAGTGGCAGGCTGAGCGCCGTGCTGATGAACAGCGCCAGGAGGGTGAGTCGCAGGTGCGCCGTCAGATACTCTGGTAGCAGCGCGAGCTGGTCACTCATGATGCGGAGTGTGGCCGGCCGCCATCGGAGGACACAAGCCGGTCGAAGATGGCGGCTTGCCGCCGGGGTGTGCTCATCAGCTGTCGGACGTAGTCGTTGGCCGGCGCCGACAGCAGGTCGTGCGGGGTGCCGATCTGGACGAGCCGCCCCTCGTCCATCACCGCGACCTGGTCACCCAGCGTCAGCGCTTCCGTGACGTCGTGGGTGACGAACAGAGCCGTCAGACCGATCTCGCGCCGGATGCGCTGGAACGAGTCCTGCAGCCGCTGCCGCGTCAGTGGGTCGAGCGCGCCGAACGGCTCATCGAGCAGCATGACGCGCGGACTGGCGGCGAGGGCCCGCGCCACGCCGATGCGTTGCTGCTGCCCGCCGGAGAGCTGGTTGGGCCGACGGTCGCGCAGCTCGGGAGCGAGCTCGACGAGCTCCAGGAGCTCGTCGACGCGGCGGGCCACACGCGTCGCATCCCAGCCGAGGAGCGCCGGGGTCACCGCGATGTTCTCGCCCACGGTCATGTGGGGAAACAGCCCGACCTGCTGGAACGCGTAGCCGATCCGACGGCGGAGCTCGTGCGACGCGATCCCGGCAGTGTCGACGCCGTCCAGTTGAACGGAGCCGTGGGTCGGCTCGATCAGCCTGTTGATCATCTTGAGCGTGGTCGTCTTGCCGCAGCCGGAGCCGCCAAGGAGCACGAGGAGGTCGCCCGGGCCGACCGTCAGCGTCAGCGCGTCGACCGCGAGAGTGTCCCCGTATCGCTTGGTGAGTGCTGTGAGACGAATCATGACCGGCGGCGCGACCCTTTACCGAAGCGGGGATGGTCGCCTCGAGCAGTCCACTCGCGGTGTCACGATCCGTCCGGCCTGTCGTCCGAGGGGTCGTGCTCGGTTGCGGCGCTGATGGGTGGGTCGTCGGAGAGTGGTGGCTGCCAGCGCTTGACCACCGTGCCGTATGACCCGTCCGTCCGGTCGAGGCGCTGCCGCATGTGCGTCACCTCTGCATCAAAGACCTCGAGACGGCGGAGAGAGTCCGCCACCGTCGTGCGGCCGCCGGTTGCGCTGGCTGGGGCCACTTGGGGTGTAGGGGAGCGTTTCCCACGCGCCGCCTGGTGCACGGGCCGCGTTGCGACGCGGTCGACGTTCGGTCGCTTGTCCGCCGGCCGCGGCGATGAAGACGCCGCGACCTCGGCGACGTCCTGTCGAATCTCCGTTCGCGCAGGTATCGGCGCTGCGCCGAACTGGTCGAGATCTTGTCGCATCTCGGCGGTTTCGGCATGCTGTCTGGCAGCAGCCGGTGGTGGTTCGGCGGATGGGCCTGGGCGCGCCTGGCCGCCGGCCGGACTCGGCGCGTCGACCGCGGTCGACCCTGAGACCTTGACCGGCCGCTGTGGGCGGGGACGGTTCTCTATCTCGCGCTCCCCGTCGAGCCACGTCGTGACGTCCCCGCGCGGGCCCTGCGTCGCGTCGCGCGGAGACTCGGACGAGCCGGCACCGGCGGTGCGGGTCTGCTTCTTCGCGGTTCCCTCGCGTGGCGCCGGCTTTGGGTCCGTCTGTGGGTGCACGCTGCTGTCCAGCGCATCCTCGACGTCCGCCAGCTGCGAGTCGAGCTCCGCTCGACCCAGCGGCTCGCGTGGAGCGATCGACTGGATCGGTTCCTGCTCCTTCGGTTCGAATGTGCCGCCGGAGCTTCCCGGGGGTGCGCCCTCGTAGGCCAATGAGAGGAGCGTCCCTCGCCACACGTGACCGCAGTGGCCGCACCGAAACCAGACGCGGAGCACGGCGGTGGACTTCTCATGCGCCGCCTTCGTCCCGCAGCTCGGACACGTGGCTTTCATCGCTCTCTTGCTGTGTCGGTCACTCGGTCCCCGTTCTCTAGTGCCGTGCCTCTTCGAGACACGACACTAGCAGCCCGTGGTGAGAGTCCCGCTGCATTCGACCACCGATGCATCCCGTCTCGCGGCGGCGCTCGTCGGTCAAATGCTCCCGGTATTATCCCTCCTCGCTCCTTGCGAGGCGGGCGCCTCGACGGTCTCGGTGCAACGCGCGACTTTCACTACGGGCTGCCAGGCCAGGGCCATGGCCCGTTGCCGTGCCGTGGCGGGCGCGATCCTACTCGTCGTCATTTTCGGTCCCGGTCCGGATACGAGACGGCAGCGGTTGCCACCGTTTCACGATGGTGCGATACGCCGCGTTGTCCTGACCGAGACGGCGTGCCACCCGGCCGAGAGCTGCTTGCAACGCCTCGAGTCGCCGCAGCGACGTTGCCATCCGTGGCGGCTGAAACGGGAGCGTCCGCGCGGTCCCTGTTGCTGGAGGTCGACGCTTTCGAGCCACGCACCCGTGTCGCTCGAGAGCCGGGACGCGGGTCGCCCCAACTCCAGGGCATCAAGCGACGGTTCCGACCGGCCTCGTGGTAGTGACGGGGCGGTCGACTCGTCCAGCAAGTCGAGCGGTGGCTCCGGATGCGTCGCGGCACCGCGACCCGGGTTGACGTCGCGAAGAAACGACACGTCGGCATCCGGCCGTGTGCTGGGGACCTCCGCGACACGGGCGCGCTTCCGCCGGTGGCGGCGGCGTCGCACCGCGGGCGGCGGTGGGCTGAGATTGGCATCGACGGATTCCAGTCTCGGGGCGTCATCTGATTCGGCTGTGGCAGCGGGCGTGTCGCTTGGGAGCCGGATCTGGGCCGGGTCGAATTCGTCTTCGCGCGTTGGCTCCACGACCGCGGTCCGCGGCGCAGCGTGTCCGTCTCCGAAGAGACGCCACGATGCGAGCACCGAGGCTCTCCAGACAAAATTGCATGTGGCGCAGCGGAACCACGCCCGCATCACGGTCGAGACGCGCTCGTGCGACGCCGCCACGCCGCAACGCGGGCACTTCGGTTTCATGGGTCAGCGTCGCTCCGACAGACGCGAAAGGGACGGGGATATGCGCTCGCGCCCGTCCCTAGCAGCCGACAACGTCTCGGTCGCCAGGCGGCCGGCGTTGAACGTCCGTCTGCGCCGTTTATACGTCCGACAGGTGCTTGACCGTCCCGGTGCTATCGCCCAGCCGCTCGGTAGGCGCACCCAGCTTTTCCAGCAACGACAAGTGGAGGTTGGTCAGCGGTGTGTCCTCCGCCACGCGCAGGTGGCGCCCGCCGGTCAGCGTGCCGGCCCCGCCACCGGCTACGAGGATTGGCAGGTTGACGTGCAGATGCTGGTTGCCGTCGCTGATTCCACAACCGTACTGAATCATGACCTGGTCGAGTAGGGTCCCGTCGCCGTCGGGCGTCGCCTGCAGCCTGTCCATGAAGTACGCGAGCTGTTCGATGTGATGCCGGTTCACGCGCGCGAGCTTGGCCATCTGCTCGGGTCGGTTCTGATGATGTGACAACCCGTGATGTGGGTCGGGGATGTCCAGCTCGGGATAGGTGCGCGGGCTGACCTCACGCGACATCATGAACGTGATGACGCGCGTCAGATCCGCCTGCAGCGCGAGGACCTGGAGGTCGAACATCAGCCTGGCATGCTCGGCAAACGTGTCGGGGATCCCACCGGTTGGACGTGCCAACTCCGGGAGCTCACGCGCGCTCTGCGCCTCGCCGAGCTGGATGCGCCGCTCGATGTCGCGGATGGCCTCGAGATACTGCGTGATCTTGTCGCGGTCTGTGGGGCCGAGACTCCGCTGGAAGTCCGCCACCTCGTGGACGAGCGAGTCGAGAATGCTGCGGTCTTCCCGGAGACGGGCTCGACGCGCTTCGGGCGTCGTGTCGCTCGCGTCGCCGAAGAGTCGTTCGAAGACCGCGCGCGGCTGGTTTTCCATCGGGAGCGGGGTCGTCGCGTTGCTCCAAGACAAAGTGTTGCTGTACGCGCAGCTCCAGCCGGCCTCGCATGCGCCGATCAGCTCGTTCGGATCCAGCGAGAGCTCGAGCGACGTGAGCACCGTATCGGTGCCGAGCACGCGCGCCGCGATCTGATCCATCGACGTGCCACCGCGGATATCCGCGCCCTCGGTTTTCTTCGGGTGGACCCCGGTCAAGAACGTCGCCGCCGCCCGCACGTGATCCCCGGTGCCTTCGCCCGGCAGGGGAAATGCCGGCGCGTCGGCCAGGCCGCTGACGACGACGAGCTGCGCCTTGAAGGGCGCGAGCGGCTCGAGGGTCGCCGGCAGGTCGAACCGGGCGCCCTCGGTCGCGGGAGTCCATGCATCCATGATCACGCCGTTCGGCACATAGCCGGTGAACAGGCGAGGACGCGCCGCCGCCGCCGTCTTCCGGACGGCCGCGAAGGCGGGCACCATGCCGTCCAGGAGGGGCAACGCCAGCGAGGCGCCGACACCGTGCAGGAAGGTTCGGCGGGGAAGCGATTTCTTTGTGATCATCATGGCGTTGGCGATCTCCTCATCTGAAACGGCGCGCTGCGGACGATCCCGGCGACGAGTCCCGACCATCGGTAGTCGTCGACCGCGGCCTCGCGCACGACCCGCCGGATGGCCGGCGCGTCGTAGTACTCGACACCGCGCCCGAGCGCGTAGGTCATCAGTTTTTCGGTAACGGTCGTCACGAAGTCCTCGGCGCGGGCGACCAATGCGTTACGGAGCGTCGCCGGACCGTCCACCGGCGTGCCATCAGTCAGCGTGCCGCCGGCGTCGATTGCGGTGCCGCCGTCGTTCATCGTGCGCCATCGCCCGATCCCATCGAAGTTCTCGAGGGCGAATCCGAGCGGGTCCATGATCCGGTGGCAGCTGGCGCACACGGGGTTCGATCGGTGCAGCTCCAACCGCTCGCGCACGGAGCGTGGCGCCGCGGCCGCGTCGTCGTTTTCCTCGAGTGCCGGCACATCGGGTGGGGGGGGTGGGGGCGGCGTGCCGAGCACGTTCTCCAGGAGCCACTTGCCGCGGAGCACCGGCGACGTCCGGTGCGCGTACGACGTGACGGTCAGGAGACTCCCTTTGCCGAGCAGACCGCGCCGGACATCGAGGTCACCCTGCAGTACGACCCGTCTGAAATGGTTGCCGTAGACGTTGGGGATTCCATAGTGGCGCGCGAGCCGCTCGTTGACGAACGTGTAGTCTGCCGTCAGGAGCGCCGGCACGGCGTGGTCCTCGCGTATCTGACTGTCGAGGAACAACTCCATCTCGCGTGCCATGGCCTCACGCAGGTTCGCGTCGAAGTCACCGAACGCGTATGGGTCCGGGGCCACGAGCGCCATGTTCCTGAGGTAGAGCCACTGCCCGCCGAAGTTGTCGACCAGCGTGGCCGCCCGTGGGTCGGCGAGCAAGCGCTGGACCTGCGTGTCGAGGACGCCGGGGCGCGTCAGCTCGCCGCGCTCCGCCAGCCCGAGGAGCTCGTCGTCCGGAATGCTGCTCCAGAGAAAGAACGAGAGCCGCGAGGCGAGCTCGATGTCGCTCAACCGATAGACGGCGCCCGCCGCCACGTCGGCCGGGTCGCGCTCGCGCCGAAAGAGAAAATCCGGGCTGACGAGAATGCGTCGCAGCGCCATCTCGATGCCCGCGTCGAAGTCGCGTCCGCCGCGACCGGATTCGTAGAACCCGAGGAGCAGCTCGACGTCTGCCGCGGTGACCGGTCGCCGGTACGCACGGCGTGCGAGCGACGAGAGAATCTCGGTGGCGCAGGTCCGCTCGTCCGTCTCGTCCGTCGGACGACAGGAGAAGATCCGCCGTCGGGCCGGCGTATCCCCCCGACCGGTCACATCGTACGGCCCGCTGAGCTCGATGCTGCCGATCCCCGGTGTGGTCGTCTGATCGCCGGCGTACTCGTAACTCGTCACCGAGTACACCGGTCGTCGCATCCCCTCGCTCACTGCGCCTGAGGCGACGAAACTGACGCCGATCCTGGCGGGGCCCGCGGTCGCCGCGAAGCGGACTTCCTGACCGTCATCCGCGACGTTGCGGAGGTCGCGGCGCCGCGGCGCGCCGTCGGTCTCGGCTGGGGCATCGGACGGGCCGCCAATCGCCAGCGTCTCCAGCAGGTCGCCATCGAGTCGGATCTCGAGATCGTGCGGCTCGTGCAGCCCTCGCACGCGCCCGTCATACGTCCGGAGGAGAAACACCCTGAGGACGTAGTCGCCGTCGACCGGAAACTGGTGACGCACGGCGAGGCCCCCGCGCGAACCAAAGGGGAGGTCGTCGCTGACGCGCGTGTCCTGCTTCAGGTGCTTGTCGACTTTGAAGACTTCCGTCGTCGGCGCGAGTGACGGGTCTCCCACCGCCAGCCGGCTGATCTTGCGGGCGGCTCCCAGATACCGTTCGGTCAACATCGGAGAGACGGAGAGCACGTCCGCGATGTTGTCGAAGCCGTACCCGGAGTCGTCCGATGGCAGCAAGGTCTCGCTGTCGATCTCGAGCGCGAGCAGGTCGCGGATCGCGTTGGCGTACTCCGCGCGGTTGAGGCGGTGGATCGCCGGCCGGCGCCCCGGATTGGGGCTGGCCGCGGCGACGCGGTCGAGCGCGCGCTCCAGACGACCCGCCAGGGCGTCGTATGCGGCGTCGTCCGGCCGCGGGCGTCCCGCCGGTGGCATGGCGCGCGTTCGGAGCTTGCGGATGACCTTTTCCCACACCTCCGTTTCGGTCTCGATCTGACCCACATGGGACAGGTCGAGACCTTGCAGACTCAGATCGCCAGTGCGCGCGCGGTCGTTGTGGCAGCCGATGCAGTAGCGGTCGAGCAGACGGCGGGAGGAGACGTCGTCGATCTCCGGAGTCGGGACCGGTTGGGCCGCCGGCCGTGCGGGTACCGCCAGGGCGCAGGCTAGCGCCAGAACCGCGGATGCCGTCGCCGGTTTCGACATGATCAATCCTGTCGCTGCGCGCACGGGTCCCTTGTAAATACTTTCGTACACGTGCATTATCGTGAGGCCTCTTGAGGGGTGTCAAGGAAGACGCATGACGCCGTTGTCGAACCGCGTATCCACCGTCGTCGGGGCCTCTCTTCTTCTGGTCATCGTGGCCGCCAGCGGTCTGATCACCGCCGCTGATGTGCCGCTGATCGAGGCGGTCCGCGCAGGCGATCACACAGGCGCGCGCGCGCTGATCGAGCAGGGCGCGAGTGTCAACGCGACCCAGGGCGATGGTGCCACGGCGCTGCATTGGGCCGCGCACCGAGACGATGCCTTTCTCGCCCGGTTGCTGCTCGGGGCGGGCGCGCGCGCCGGGGCGGCCGATGATCACGGCGTGACCCCGCTGTCGCTGGCCTGCTTGAACGGCAGCGCTGCCATGGTGACGCTCCTCTTGGACGCTGGGGCGGACCCGAACGCCGGGCGTACGTCCGGCGTCACGCCGTTGATGACCGCCGCACGGGTTGGCAACGTCGACGTGGTGCGGGCGCTGCTCGCCGGCGGTGCCGATATCGTGGCGACCGAGCGATCCCGCGGACAGACGGCGTTGATGCTTGCGGTGGCCGAGGGCCACACGGCAGTCGCGCGAGTGCTCGTCGAATCAGGCGGCGGCGCGACGACACGCTCCACGAACGGATTCACGCCGTTGCTTTTCGCCGCGCAACAGGGCAGTGTCGAGATCGCGCGAATGCTGATCTCCGCCGGCGCGCTGGTGGACGAGGCCGCACCGGATGGGATTGGCGGAGACACCAACGCGCGCGCGCTGTTCAAGCCGGACACCGAAGCGACCGCGTTGCTGGTCGCCATCGATAGCGGGCACGCGCTGCTGGCCTTGTTCCTGATCGAGCAGGACGCCGACGTGAACCACAGCGGAGCCGGCCGTTCGCCGCTTCATTCGGCGACGCAGCAGGCGATGCCCGAGGTGGTCCGCGCGCTCCTGGCGGCCGGCGCCGACCCGAACGCGCGTCTCGAGAAGCCGATGCCGCTCCTGTCTCGTTACATCCGGCTGGACAACGGTTTGATGCCGACCACCATGGGTGCGACTCCCTTCTGGCTGGCGGCGAGCTACGGCGACGTCGAGACCATGCGTCTCCTCGTCGACGGGGGATCCGACCCTTTCCTCACCACGACGGAAGGGACAACGGCGCTCATGGTGGCCGCCGGCGCGGACTACGTCGAGGGGCAGGACAAATACGGGCAGCGTTCGTTTCCCGCGAGCTACGAGACGTTGCAGCGGCGCGCGCTCGCCGCCATCACGCTGTGTCTCGAGCTCGGGCTCGACATCAATGCCGTCAACGACAAGGGGCAAACGCCGCTACACGGCGCCGTCTACACAGGCGGGACCTTGCTCGTCCCGTATCTGGTCGAGCGGGGCGCGAAGATGGACGTGGTCAACAAGCGCGGACAGACGCCATGGATGATTGCGGCCCAGGGCGAGTATCGGGCTGGGTCGTTCTACCGCCACGAGGAAACCGGGCGGGTACTGGAGGAGCTTGGCGCCGACACGTCGCTGGGCTTCGACCTTGGGCGTGACTTCGACAAGGTGCTGAACGCGTCCGACACGGGCGCGACCCGGTAGCAGGGGTGCGACCGCGCGACCCGTCCCCCCCAGCCCGCCAAGAAGAGAGGGTGTGATGTCAGCGCGATCGACCTCGCTTGTCATCTGTCTGTTGGTGGTCGGTCTCGCCGGGGTCGCGGCCACGCGCGCGCTTGGCGAGCAGTCCGGCGCCGAGGCCCAGCGTGAGGCGATGCTCGCCCGTGCGGCGGCGGCCGAGCTCGACACCGATTACGTCGCCCCGCCCGGCGATCCGCTGTCGCACCACATCTCGGGGTTCGCCAAGACGCTCTGCTCGGCCGTCTTCGTCACGGGGCTCGACCCGGACTTCGCGGCGGAGAACGTCGGCTTCTTCAGCGGCCCGTACGAGCATCGCGCACACGTCACGCGGCGCGAGATCGATCGTGACTACCGCCAGGTGCACCTGACGCTGCCCGACGGCGTCGTGCGCACCGCCAAGGTCAACGGTGATCACGGATGCGTCACGCTGCCCGTCGGTGAGGACGACGTGCACTTCGACCCAGTCGATATCGAGACGACGCTCCCCGACCCGGCCGCCGAGCGGTGGCCCCTGGGTGACGTGCTGCCGCAGACGCCGCTACCCGCCGAGCTCGACCGCCGCAAGATCGCGCTTGCCATCGACGCCGCGTTCGATCGCCCCGGGGGGATGACGGCCGCATTCGTCGTGACCCACAAGGGGCGCATCATCGGCGAGCGTTACGGCGACGGCATCACGATGCATACCCCGCTCGAGAGCTGGTCGATGGGCAAGAGCCTGACCGCGACGCTGATGGGTGTCTTGATCGAGCAGGGCGTTTACGACCTGTGGCAGCCGGCGCCAGTCCCGGAGTGGCAGGCCGCCGGGGATCCGCGACAGGCGATTCGTATCGCGGACATCCTCAGGATGTCGAGCGGACTCCGGTTTCGGGGCGTAGCCGATCCCGATCTCGACCCGTCGCTTGGCTATCTGGACCATCTCTATGTCTACACCGGCTCGGCGAACTCGTTCGCGTGGGCCGCGACGCGCCCGCAGCAGTGGCCGCCCAACACGATCGGCCGCTACCGCAACTCCGACCCCGTCCTGATCAACTACCTCGTGCGCCTCGGCGTGGAGGGACGCGGCGACGAGTATCTGTCGTTTCCGCAGCGAGAGCTCTTCGACCGGATCGGCATCCGCGGCATGGTGCTGGAGACCGATCCGTACGGGAACTACTTGCTACAGGGCTACGAGCTCGCGCCCGCGCGCGACTGGGCGCGGCTCGGCAATCTCTATCTCCAGGACGGCGTATGGAACGGCGAGCGGATTCTGCCGGAGGGCTACGTCGACTTCGTGAGCACCGTCGCACCAGCCTGGGAGGCTGACGGCCGACCGATTTACGGCGGGTTCTTCTGGATCAACGGCGATGACCGTTATCCAGTGCCGCGAGATGCCTACATGATGTCCGGCGCCGGCGGGCAAACGACGTTGATCATTCCGTCGCACGATCTCGTGGTGGTGCGGCAAGGCCACTACCGCGGGGCGCGCGCCGGCGGTGAAGCGTTCAACAATGCACTGCGCCTTCTCATGGAGGCGGTCCCCCCGCACGACTAGACCTGTCAGGCGCCCCGGCCCACGGCTCGCACGCTACGCCACTAAAGAGCCGTTCCGGATGCTGTTCTTAATTGGCACACACGTCTAATAATGAGACAGTCGAGGCGCGCCATCCAGCGATGAGCGACTAGACTTTTAAATTAGATAACTTATTTATAATGAATGAGATAACTAGATCGTCCCAAGGGGGTATCATATCGATCGTGTAGGCGAGGGATCTTGCACTTCTGTGACGGCCAGGCGGGGAAAGGTGTCGTTTTGCGTCGGCATCCACTCCTTTTAATGTTCGGTTCGCTTGGCTAACACGTTGATTCATAAGAGAGTTACGTAAACCGAATTTGGTTGGCGGTCCATCGGTGTCTCGGCCGAGGGCGGCCTAAGGATGACCCGTTTTAGAACACTGGCCTGCGACTCGTCGTGCAACCTGACATACCGGCGGTGCCGGTCTGCTGCACTATCCTCACTGGGCACCAGGCCGAGATGGCTTTCGACCTGATGGGCCCCGCGAAAGCGCCCGGCCTCATCCAAGGTCGCAACAGACGCCGTCGCGATGACGGGACCCACGCCCGGCGCCGTCGTGAGTCGCTGCACCACCGGGTTGGTGGCGGCCGTCGCGCTGATCGCGGCATCGGCCGTGGCTAGCTGGTCTGTGAGCTGCGCCCAGAGTGCCACCAACGGGCGCAACGTCGCCTGCAGTTCGGCCGGGAGATCGACGGCCTCCAGATACGTGCCGAACCGCGCCGCATCCCCGGCTCGGACGCGCAGCCCCTCGCTGCGCACCAGCGTGCGGATGAGGGCGATCGTCCGCCCCCGCGCCCGCACGAGCAGGTCGCGGACCAGGAGCTGGCGTCGCACCTGGCGCTGCGCGGGTGACACCCGATGGGCGGGGCGATACGAGCCGAGCCGGGCGGCCTCCGCCAGCATCCGGGCATCCCGCCGATCCGTCTTCACGCGACGCCGTCGCTCCGGATACATCGGGGCGTAGTTGGGGTCGGCGACGATCACCTCGTGGCCGCACTGCTCGATCGTCTGCGCCACCCATTCGCTTTCCGTCATCGCCTCGAGGAGCACACGGGCACGTGGTCGGCTCCCGAACAGCCGCGTGAACTGCTGCCGCGTGCTCTGGACCCGCCGTTCGATCATCTCGCCCTCGGGCGTCAGGATGCAGATTGACTTTTTCTCTCATGGACGTCGATGCCAATATGCTCCATGGCTGGTCTCCCTCTGTGCGCCTTGAGCGCGTTGGAAAATGTGGAGCGCAAGCTACCACGCGGGGACGACCAGCCGCTTCATCCTATCTCCCTCAGCTACACGATTACGGGCAACTACCGGGTTGGCACCGTCGATTTCGAACCGGGGAAGCGTCGATCCGGCTCGAAGTCCGGCAAGTCGAAGCAGTCGTCGCCTGTGGGAAGGCGCCGGCCGCGAGGGAGGCGCGCCCGAGGTCGAAGTACCCGATCCAGGTGTCGAACACGTCGTTCGCCTCGCGCAGCGCGCTCATGGCTGCGGGTGCGTCCCCGTTCTGTAGCGCGACGACGCCTTCGAGGACTCCCGCGTAGGCTCGCGGCTCCGCGTACAGCTCGCCCGCCAGCGCATCAATGATCGGTCGCGCCCGCTCAACGTCCCCCGCTTCGACGAAGGTCCGCGCCGAGAGAAACCGAATCTTGACGGCGCTGCTGTGCGTGAGTGCCTCGTCGGCTGCTTCGATAGCTTCTGCGATTCGACCGCGTGAGAGCCCCGCATGGGCAACGGCGGCCAGCTTTCCGGCCGCGCCGACCGTGTTTCCGGCGGCCAGATCGTCGGCGGCGCCTTGTCGGAGGATGCTCGCGGCGTCGGAGAAGCGACCCTCGAACGCGGCCAGGTCACCGAGGCCGGACGCGGCGAACGACGCACCCAACGCATCGATCTCCGCAAGCCGCTCGTACGTCTCCCGCGCCTCGTCGACCTGTCCTTGACCCATCTGCGCGAAGGCAAGGGTCAGTGCCCCATAAGCATTGGGTTCCTCTGCCTCCACGTCGCGTGCCGCTTGCTCTGCCAATTGGAAATCGCCGCCGTAGTTCGCGTAGATGGCGAGATTGGTCCTGAAGACGGGGTGCGACGGTAGGATGTCGACAATCGCCTGCACCTCCTCCGTGGCTCGACGCATCTCGCGGAGGTGGGACAGGCAAAGCGCGAGCTGGTTGCGACCGCCGATGTCCAGCGGGTACAGCGTGATTAGATCGGTGTTCTCCTGCACGCACTGTTCGTAGTCGCTCGTGGCCCAGTAGGCATAGGCGCGCGTCGCGTATCGTTCGCGCTCTGTCATCCCGTCAAGGTGGGCGAGTGCCTCATCGAGGTACTGACGTTCCTCGTCCGCTCTGCCTAGATTGCCAGCCGCCACCGCCAGGGTGAGATAGCCGACCCCAAAGTTGGGATCCAGTTCGACGGCCTCCGTGGCACGCTGCCGCGCCTCGTCGAACCTGCCTGCGGAGGCGGCTTCCATGGTTGCCGCATACAGACCGACGACGTCGAGCGAGGTGGCCGATATCGCCGCCATTGCGAACTGTTGCTGCGATTCCGACGTGTCGTCGCCCGGCGCGTTGCGCACGCGGGCGATCAGCCCGGTCGCCACGTCCAGGATGTCGTCCTTGCCGCGGGCGCTATCCTCGACGCTGGCGATGACCTCCCCGGTGATGGTCTCGGTGGCGTCCATTGACACGGTGTATCCGCCGTTCCTCGGGTTCACGGCGCCGGACAGCACCACACCAAGGCCCTGCTGCACCGCCAGCTCCCGCGCCGCCACGTCGTCCAGTCGTTCGGGCCGAGGGACACCAAGCCGGCTGACGACGCTCCGGTCGTACGCCGTGATGAATCCAGCATCATCCAGGACACGTTTGAGCATCGGCTCCAGTGTGCCGTCGAACGCCGCGTCGTTGGTGTGGTTCTCGAAGTCTGCGATCACCAGGGAGACAGGATCGGGCGGTGGCGGTGGCTCCCGGGGACCGAAGACGAAGAACCCACCCGCCATGACGGCGACCACCGCGCTGACGAGGGCGGCCAGCTGCAGCGGGCTGAAACGCCGCTCGACGGGGCGCAGTGCGCCATCGCCGTCGAGCAGGTCGAGGTCGACCTGCAGCGCGTGCGGGTGCGGATAGCGTTCGGCGGGATCGGGCGCCACGCACTTGCCGATGATCTCGGCGAGCGGCGCCGGCACGTCCTCTCGAATCGTTCGGACTGGTGCGGGGGGCGCTTTCATCCGGCCGGTGAGCTCTTCGAGCGGGCTCGACGATGTCCGCTCGCGCTCCTGCCTGCCGACGAGCATGTCGTAGAGGATCAGGCCGAACGCGTAAAGGTCGGCGCGCTTGTCGACCGTCTCACCCCGGCCCTGCTCGGGCGCCATGTACTGGACGGTGCCCACCACGCGTCCGAGCTGCGTCCGGCTGTCGAGTAACGCCGACTCGCGGGTCGTGGGGCGCGCATCCTGTGTGCCACCCTGGTCCGTCGCGGCTGTCGTATCGGTCACTGCCAGCGCGATCCCGAAATCCATGATGTACGCCTCGTCGTCGGCGTCGATCATGATGTTGGCTGGCTTCATATCCCGATGGACGACTCCGGCGTCGTGGGCGGCGGTCAACCCGGACAGCACTGATCGGGCGATCTTCAGCGTGCGGGAGACAGGCAGCGTCCCGCCCGCCTCCTTCAGCACACTCGACAGATCGCGCCCGTCGATATACGGCATCGTGATGTACTTGATGCCGCCAATCTCGCCGATGTCATGAATCCGGACGACGTTCTTGTGGGTGACCTTGCGCCCGAGCAACAGCTCACGTTTGAACCGGCGCTCGAGTGCGGCGGCCTTCTTGCCGTCGCCCATCTGCTCGGGACGGATGACCTTCAGCGCGACGTCGACGCCGAGCTCGTTATCGAACGCTTCGTAGACAGCGCCCATGCCACCTTCGCCGACGAGCCGCATGATCTGGTAGCGCGGGCCGAAGCGCTGCCCCGGGGCCAGCACAGGCGAGTCGTCGACGGCACCGACATCGTCGTCACTTGCGGTGACCGCGTCGTCGAACGTGGGGGTGTCGGCAGTGGGCGCGTCAGCGTCGGCACGGGTTTCGGCATCGGACACCGTGCGTGCCAGATCGAGGTTGCCGGCAGTGACCGTCGGGCCAACATCGCCAAGCTGGGTTGACGCGTCCGACAGGTCGGTCTGGCAGGCGCCGCATCGACCCGTTGTCGCTTCTGTCTCTGCGCCGCATTTCGGACAGATCATGGCATGGGACCCGCACGCCTCGGATCGGACCCGGGTCCTAGACTATGCGGGCCGCTCGCACGTCACACAAGGGACCGCACGGTAGGCCCAACGCTATACTGTCGATCATTCCGCGCACTGCATACACAACGAGACGCGCCGCGACACGCTGGTGGTTTGCCCTCGCCGTCGCCTTGCTCCTGACAACGCGCTCGACCGACGTCGGGCAGGTGCTCCGTGGCCGGACTGGAACCGGTCATGAGCTGACAGAAGCGTGCACGCTCTACTTCGAGTTCCTGGGTCGCACCGGCGCCGGGCGGGACGAGACATTCGAGCGGGACCCATTCGGGATGGGCTATTGCGCGGGTCTCGTGCGCGGGGTGGCCAGCGCCTCGCCGGAGACGGTATGCCTACCTGCCGGTCTCACCAGCGCGCAGGCGGTCTGGGCGGTCGTGCAGTATCTCGGCGATCACGCCGCGTCGCTCTACGAGGCGGATGGCACGCTCGTGCTGCACGCACTCCGTGCGGCCTTCCCCTGCCGCTAGCAGCCCGTGGTGAAAACGCCCTTTCGTAGGTCGAGGGGCATGTGTTCGTGACACCGTGTCATAAGGTCGAGAAACGACGAGTGCGGCAGATCTTGCGCATCTCGCGCCCACGCGGGCGATACGAGGGTCCAGAGGCGGCCAAGATCAGCGATCAAGGCCTCGAAGACGGCGACCGCGCGGCCTTGGAGGCTCCGCGGCGTGCCGACGCCCGTCAGCTGCCGCATGAGGAGCCCAAGATTGAACCCGCAGACGTGCACAAGCACGCGCTTGAGGATGTTGGGATGCCCACGCAGATGCACCCGGCGCAGCCGCCCGGTCTCGTAGAGATGCGCGTTGGGGCGTTCGAGCAACTCGCCCCGCCGTCGCAGCAGCCGTTGCCCACGCGTGCCCCGAATGCGCCGACGGTTCGCGTACACGGCGTCGCGCGCCGCCGCCTTGCCTGTCCAGTTGCGTCGCCCGCGGTCCGGCTCCGAAACATAACTGCGCACGCCGAGCGCGGCGAACGCCACCATCGTCTCGTTACTGTGATACCCCTTGTCCCCGACGACCTCGGCGATACCGGCGCCGGCCGGCAGGACGGCTTCGACGTGGTCGGCCGCCGTGATCAGGGTCTCGACCATCGTCGTCGTATCGCCGTCGTCGGCATCCTGCACGGTGACGCCGACGATGGCCCCCGTCTCCAGGTCCACCGCATGCTCCGCGGTGTGCGCCAAGTGCGTGCGCCCGTCCTTCAGCTTCGTGATCTTCGCGTCCGGATCCTGCGGATGCGTCCAGTCGTCGTTGGAGCCTTTCTTCTTCCGTTTCCGGTCGAACCGGGCCAGCTCAGCGCGGGTCGGCGTGACGATGCCGGACGCCTCGGCCAGCCCGGTCAGAAACGCCTCGTAGCCTTCGCCCGTGTCCCGGCGCACGATACTCCGCAATGCGGCGTTCGCTTCCAACGTCGTGGCATCGATGCCGAGGGTCCGCCCGGTCACGAGCTGGGCGTCGGCCAGTTGCTGCAGCACCCACGTGAACACCGCTTGATGGGTCTCGACGTCGATCAGGCGCCGGGTGCGCGACAGCGTCGAGTGATCCGGCGGCGCCTCGTGCAGCTCGAGGTCCAGAAACTGCCGGATGCTCAGCGAATCGGCCGCCCGCCACGCGATCGCCCGCTCCGAGTCCAGCCCTTCGAAGTAGCCGAGCATCAGCAGCCGGAAGTACCGCCCCGGCGCCAGACTCGGACGACCGACGCCGTCCGCGTAGAACGGCGCGCATTGCGCCTCGACGAACGCGTCGAAGCCCGTGTCATCGAGGATCCGATTCAATCGCTGATAGAACGGATGCGCCGCACTGCGAGGCAGGTCGCTGGTGGGAACCCACATCGATGCTTGCCGCGCCCGGCGTCGTCGTTTGCCCATCGCCATGCGCGACAGTGTAGTACGCGGGATCGATCGTGTCGATCCCTAATAGGGACTTTCACCACGGGCTGCTAGCAGCCCGCGGTGTCCTGTACGCAACGGTGGCAGTCATTCGCACCGCAGCGCCTGCATCGGGTCGATGCGTGAGGCCCGCCGCGCCGGGATGGCGCCAGCGACCAGAGCGACGAACGCCAGCGCGACAACCGAACCGACGAGGACCGTCGGATCGTGTTCCTGCAGCTCGAAGAGCAGCGACCGCGCCACGCGACCCAGTCCGAGGGCGAGCGCGACCCCGGTAACGCCGCCGATGACGGTCATGCCTCCGACCTGACGCATCACGAGGGTACGAACGCGGCCCGCATCGGCGCCGAGGGCCATGCGCAGGCCGATTTCCTTGGTACGCTGCGCAACCGTGTATGCCAGGACGCCGTAGAGCCCGATAGCCGCGAGTAACGTGGCCAGCACCGCAAACGCCGCCGACAGGATGGTGACGACCCGATCGAGGAAGACGTTCTCCTGGACCTGCGCCGCCATGGTCCGCAGCTCCTCGACGGGGAGGTTGGGGTCGAGCTGTCTTACGACGCGCGGGATCGCCGACAGCAGCTGGTCGGGCTCGACCGACGACCGCACGTAGAACGTCATCGCGCCGACGTCGTCGTCCTGGCGGTAGGGACGGAAGAAGAGGGGTGGGATTTCGCCCTTCACCTCGCTGTACTTCGCGTCGGGGGCCAGGCCGACAATGCGCGTGTCGAGCTCGACGGCATCGCCGGTGCTCGCCGCCATCCATTTGCCGACAGCCTCGGTCGCGAGACCGAACTTCCTCGCGAATTGTTCGTTGACGATAGCCACTTTTGGTGCGTCGAGGCGGTCGGCCGGTGTGAACTCCCGGCCGCGCAGCAGCGGCATGCCCATCGTGCCGAAGTACCCCGGGCCGATCTCGTTGTAGCGGGAGCCGGTGTCGGTGTCTGGACCGGCATCGAAGCCCTCCACCGAGACGCTGCTACCCCAGTTGCTGCCGGCGAGCAACGGGACCAGCGAGGCTGTGACGCCAGTGACCCCCGGCAGCGTTGACAGCTCGCCCTCGAGGCGCTCGAACAGCTCGGCTCGTCGCTCCGGTGTGTAGCCGTTCCTCACTGGCGAGATACCGAACGTGATCAAATGATCGACGTCGAGACCAAGATCGACCCGGCTCACGTTAAACAGGCTCTTCGTGAATAGTCCGGCCGACACGAGGAGGACCATTGACAGCCCGATCTGCACGGTCGCCAGCGACGTCCGGAACCGCGCGGCCGACCGCGAGCCGGACGGCTGGCCCGACTGGCGCTTGAGGACGGCCACGAGATCGGGCCGGGTGCTGTGCAGCGCGGGGAACAGTCCGAAGAGCAGCCCGGTCGCGAGCGCCAGGACCCCCGTGAAGAGCAGCGCGGTGCTGTTGAGCCCGAGCGGGATCGTCCCGGCCGCCTCGGCCGGGAGCATCGAGATGATGCCCGCGAGCGTCCAGCGCGCCACGACGAGGCCCGCCAGGCCGCCGAGGACAGCCAGCAGGCTCGACTCCGTCAGCAGCTGCCTCACCAACTGTCCACGGCCGGCGCCCAGCGAAAGCCGGACGGCCATCTCTCCCTCACGGCTCGCGGCGCGCGCGAGGAGTAGGTTGGCGATATTCGAGCAGGCGATCACCAGCACGAACGCGGTCACCCCAAGCAGCAGGATGATCGGCGCGGTCGCTTCTTCGTGCACGCTGCTCTGGCCCCGGGAGCCTTCGGCAAGGAGCAGCTCGCGCGTACGGAATCGGGCCATCGTCTGGTCGCTCATGCCCTCCTGCAGCGGCGCCTCGACGTCGTTGAGAATCGCGCGATACGGGATGTTGATGCCGGTCTGCGCCTGCTCGATCGAGACCCCAGATGCGAGCCTGGCGAACGCGTAGATCCAGTAGCTCCGCCGGTTCTCGAAGACCTCGGTGCCCGGTTGCAGCAACTCGCGCATCGTGATCGGCACGAACACCTGCGGCCGGTTGCCAAGCGTCGTGCCCGTGAAACCGGGCGGCGTCACACCGACGACGGTCAGGGCCTGGCCGTTGACGATCAGCGTCTCGTTCACGGCCGCCGGATCGGCATCGAAGCGAGACCGCCAGTAGTCGTGGCTCAGGACGGCCACCGGGGAGCTGCCTGCCCTGTCGTCGTCCGCACCGAGGAGCCGGCCGACGGCCGGCACCACGCCGAGCACGCCGAAGTAGCTCCCCGACACGAACATGCCTTCGCCGGCGAACGTCTCCCCGCGGTAGGCGAGATTGGCACCGAAGGTGCGATGGGCGGCGATGCCGGCAAACGACGTCTGCAGGCGCTCGAGGTCGCGGAACATGGGGTAGCTGAAGACCTCGTCGCAGCCGCCGGCGTTGTTGCACGACGTGCCGCCTGGTTTTGGACCAGGCGCGGCCATGTTGACGAGCCGCTGCGGCTCCGTCACCGGGAGCGGGCGGAGCAGAAACTGCTCGAAGATGGAAAAAATGGCTGCGTTGGCCCCGATACCGAGCGCGAGGGAGATGATGGCGATCACGCTGACAAACGGCGTTCTGAACAGCGTGCGGAATGCCTTCCGAAGATAGACGAGGCTCATCGGAGGCTTAGACGGACCGCCGGGCGGGATTGTTGCCTCGTCGCGGCGCTGCGTGCACAGACGTGCGCGGTTGCCGGGTAGGCGAGCGTCGGGGTCCTAGGCCGGCGCGTGTCGCGCCGGCCGGTCACCTCAGGTTCGGCGCGGAATCAGTCGGCCGGTGTCCCGTCGACCGCGACGATGAAATTGACCTTCAACGCGCCCTCGCGGAGCTTCTTTGCCTTCTGGTAGCCGTCCGAGTACCAGAACTCCTTGAGGGCGGCCATCGAGGCGAACCTCTCGATCACGATGCCTTCTTCGTACGGCCACGTGCCCTCGAGGACGGAGACCGTGGGATTCGGACGTCCGGCGATGACCTCGATACCGGCGGTCTGGGCCAGCGGCCCGGCGGCTGCGCCGTAGGCTCCCAGCTTGTCCGCGTCGAGCGCTTTGGTGCTCACGACGAGGTACGCAGGGGGCGCCTTGTCCTGCTGCGCGGACACGACACCCGCGACTCCGAGCCCTGCCACGAACGCGACCACCGCGATGGTTGCCGCGACCACAGTCCTGCCTTGTCTGCCGGTCGGCTGATCTTGCATCGACGTGTCCTCCAGCTTGGTGACGTCCTCGATGCAGAAGTATAGCTGCTGATGACTAGACGGGCTTCGCCGAAACCTCCGCGGGCGCACCGCTCCGATCGCGATGCCGTGAGCAACGTCAAGAGTGCGGTGGACTCACGGCGAACAGCGTCACCAGGCCGAACGCCGCGCCGATGAGGATCAAGAGAGTAGTTTCCATTCGCATACCTCGCTTGTCAGTCGAGTGACGACATCGAACGAACGGTCACCGATGTCCTGGTGGGAACACGGTCAGCGCGCTACGCCGGTCGGGCGCTGGCGATGCCGGCCGCGCTTCGACCGCGATGGTCGTCGGCGCACCGATGCCCAGCTCGACGCGTTCCCGCGCCTCGGTCCCGTCGGGGAACCGCTTCACGAGCTCGCGCGTGCCGATGGGCAGCTCCACCGAGGCGAGGGGGAGGACCCCGATCGGTTCGCCGTCCACGTGGATCTCGGTGCCCGCGATGCCGACGAACTGGACCAAGGTCGACGGCAACACCACCGTGTGAGCGGTCACCTCCCCCGGCTCCTTCCGACGCGGCGAAGCGTTGTCGGTGTTCCTGGCAATTCGCGTCGGGGTCGCGGTCCTCGGCTTCCTGGTGTGCGCGACGCCCCTGGTCATGCGCCCCAACCTGTTTCTTGGGCTCGGTGCTGCCGGTCTCGGCTATTTGCTGACCGGCATGGGGCTGGCCCGCATGGTCAAGCGGCGGCAGCACAAGATACGCCTCGCCCTCGCCGACGCGCTCGACCTGCTGGTCGTGAGCGTCGAGGCCGGGTTGGGGCTCGACCAGGCGCTGCTGCGCGTCGGCCAGGAGCTGGCCTTCGCGTACCCCGAACTGGCCGACGAGTTTCGACTCGTCAACGTCGAGCTCCTCGCCGGCACGTCGCGGTCGGACGCGCTCCGGAATCTCGCCAATCGTACTGGCGTCGACGACCTCAGCTCGCTTGTCGCCATGCTCGTCCAGACCGACAAGTTCGGGACGAGCGTCGCGAACTCGCTGCGGGTCTATTCCGAGACGCTGCGCACGAAGCGGCGCCAGCGCGCCGAGGAGGCTGCTGCGAAGACCGGCGTCAAGATGGTCTTCCCGCTCGTGCTCTGCATCTTCCCGGCAATCTGGATCGTGACCATCGGTCCAGCGGCCATCCGGTTCGTCACGGTGCTCTTTCCGATCATCGAAGGGCGCAGTGAGAAAGCCGTCGTGGACCGATCCGGGGGTGTTGCTGGTCGCCCGCGACGTCGACAACGGACGCGTGCTCGCGGTGTCCGTCACGACGGCCGTCACGCGCGTCGCACGCGCCGTCGGCCTCCTCGCGCGTCACCGATTCGCGACCGGCGAGGGGTTGTGGATTACGCCGTGCCGCGGGGTGCACACGTACGGCATGCGCTTTTCCATCGACGTCGTGGCGCTCAATCGATCGGGCGAGGTTGTCGACATGCTGGCCGAGATGCGGCCGTGGCGCATCCGTCTGCCGCGTCGCGGCGCCATTGGCGTGCTCGAGCTGTCGGCAGGGAGCGTGTCGCGCTGTGAGGTCCGGATCGGTCACACCGTGGCGCTCGAGCGGGCGGCGTAGCGCATGGACAGCACGGCGTCACTCGTCGACGCGTCGCGGACCTGGTCGGACACGATCGTTCCGCAGGCACCACCGACGCTCGAGGACACTGGCTTGGCTGACGACGACGTGTCGGGGCTGCTGCTCAAGATCCTCTATGCGGGCGAGGCGGCCGGCCGGGACCTGGCGGACCGCGTGTGTCTCCCGTACGGGATGATCGAGCCGGTCGTCGAGCATCTTCGCGCCGAGCATCTCATGGAGGTGCGGAGCGCGGTCGGCGCCGGCACGGCGGGCTATCGCTATTTCCCTGACGGATACGGGTCGCGACCGGACCCGGGCGCTCATGGGTGTCTGTGGGTACGTCGGCGCGGCGCCCGTCCCGCTCACGCAATACCTCGAGTACATGCAGCACGTCCGTGCGGCGACCGGGCACGTCGACCGCGACCGGATCGTGGCCGGGTTCTCGCATCTGATCGTCACCGACGACCTGATCGACCAGCTGGGGCCCGCGGTCAGCTCGCGCAAGGCCATGTTCCTTCACGGACCGCCCGGCAACGGCAAGAGCGTCATGGGACAGGGTATCGGTCGCGCGCTCGGCGGGGATGTCTACGTGCCACACGCACTCGATATCGATGGCCAGGTCATATCGCTGTTCGACCCGGTCAGTCACGTCGCGCTCGAGCAGGACGACGCCAGCCGGTTGATTCGTACGACCGAGGAAGGCGACCGGCGGTGGGTGCGGATTCGACGGCCCGTCGTCACCGTGGGTGGCGAGCTGACGCTCGACATGCTCGACCTCAACTTCAACCAGCTCTCGTCGTTCTACGAGGCCCCGGTGCAGTTGAAGGCGAATGGGGGCGTGCTCGTCATCGACGACTTCGGCCGCCAGCGGGTGCCCGCGCGCGAGTTGCTGAACCGGTGGATCGTGCCGCTCGAGGCAAGAGTCGACTACCTGACGCTCACGACCGGCCGCAAGTTCGAGGTGCCGTTCGACGTGCTCGTGGTCTTCGCGACGAACCTCGAGCCGAGAGCGTTGGCCGACGAAGCGTTTCTTCGTCGCATCCCCTACAAGATCCTGGCGCAGGATCGAGTCAAGCCCATTCTTAGTTGAAACTCTCCACGGCTCCCGATGGCTTACGCGGCCTGCTTCTTCGACGTCGTCGTGTCGATCTTCAGTTCTCGCTTCAATGCGGCCCGAAGCGTGGGAAGGTGGCGGTAGCCCCTCACCCTTCGTAAGCGCGGTTCGATGTCCAGGAGGGCGGTCGCCAGCCAGCGGTGGCGTTGGCTCGAGCTCTGCCAGTGATCTACCTTCGCGCAGCGTTCCTCGACCAGCGCATTGACCGACTCCAGACAGTTCGTCGTCTTCAGCGACCGGCCCAGCACTCCGTACACGCCCAATCGATGTCACGTCAGGGTTTCGTCCAGGCCTTCCGCCAAGCTGTCAGCCGCCGACTGGTTCCGCTCGTCCAACTCGCCGTGGAGCGTCTCGAGCGCACCGAGGGCCTCGTCGTAGTCCGGCCGGTTGTACGCTCGCTGGAGACGCTGACGCCACACCGCCTGCTCGTGCTTGGCCAGGTAGCTCACCACGTTCTCGCGCTTGTGCCACTGGCACCGTTGGACCAGGGCCCGGCCCCGGAAGGCCTTCCGGACGGCCGTGCGGAGCCCCTTGCCGCCATCGAGGATGACCAGCACACCCTGGGAGAGGTCGAGGCCCCGCTCGACCAACGACCGCAGGAACGGTGTGAGCACCGTCGCGTTCTCCGTGTCCGTTTCGACGAAGCCCAGGAAGCGTTTCTCCCCAGACAGCGTGATGCCTAGCGCGATGACCATCGTCGCGTCAGCGAACGTCTTGCCGTCCAGGAACACGGCCACCACGTCCTCATCGGATAGGTCCCGCTCCTGGAACGCCCGTAGCTGCGCCGCGCTGGCCTGGATGAACCCCCGGGACACCGTCGAACTCGACAGCCCGATCGCCCCGGGAATCGCCGCCGCGGCCGCCGCGTAGTTGCGGCACGAGATCCCGTAGAGCACCCGTCGCAGCAGCGCGTCGTCCACCTCGCGGTCGTCATGCAACGCCGCATACGACCGCAGCGGAATCTCGCTCCCTGCGAGGCGACGAATCCGGGGCACGCGAATCGGCACGCGCTGCCCCGCGAGACCCACCGTCCCAGGGTTACTGCCGTGACGGCGTCCACCGACCGACGCGTCCTTCCGGACGTAGCGCTCGCTCGCCAGCGCCGTCACCTCCTGGTCGAGCAACTCCTGCACATGCATCAGGCCCAGGGGCACCAGCGAGCGGATCAGCTCCACCTTCGCGTCCAGCTCCAGATCCGCGTAGGCCTCGCGGTGAATGATGTTGACCGAGCCCAGCTTGCGAACTTTCTTGCGCTTCCTGACAGCACGTAGGCCACTCATCGTGGCTCCTCTCTCTCGTGGGGTGATGTCCGTCTTTTGCAACGTCATCACACCACAGGGTCTGGAGCCGTTTCAATGTTCAACTAAGATTAGCTCACCCTCGCAGGATCCCTCGTACGAGCAGTACACGGCGATCTTCAAGCTGAACTGCGAGCGGTCTCGGGTTGCGTTCAATCGGGCGGCCGTGGACTACCTATATCGCCACTACTACACCGCGCGGGGCATCCCGGTGCGCGCCTGTCACCCACGCGATCTCATCGACCAGATCGTCAACCGGTGTCACTACAACAACCGCACGCCTGCGATTACCGAGGAGCTCCTCGACGCCGCCTGCCGGATGTACTTCCTGGATGATTCGGTGACGCCCAAGACCGAGGCGTCGATGTGACGAGGCCGGCGCCACTCCCCGCGCGCCGGAGACGGTCCGCGCCGCTCACCGGCGACCCGGCGGATGCGGTCGCCCGCGTCGTCGTTGCCGGGCTGTTCCTTGGTCTGGTCTACCGTGTCGGGGCGAGCGTCGTCGACACGGGCCGCGTGACGGCGGTGTTGTTACTCGTGAGTGAATCGCTGGTCGTGGTGCTGACCTTGCTGCTGAGGCAAGCCGTCGAGATCGATCGCCGCTGGTCGGTGCGCATCGTCGTGGCCGCATCGGTCAGCGGGCCCATGCTGTTGACGCCCACGGCCAGCGCGGCGCTGTTGGCCGACGTGTACACGGTCGTCGTCTCGAGCGTGGGTCTCCTGTTGGTCGTCGTCGGCAAGATGTCGCTCGGCCGGAGTTTTGCGATCCTACCGGCCAACCGGGGCATCGTCTGCACGGGCATGTACCGGTTGGTGAGGCATCCCATTTACGTTGGCTACGTGCTGACTCACGTGTCGTTCCTCGCGGCGCATGCCACGGTGTGGAACGTCGCCATGCTCGTAGTGGCCGACCTCGCGCTCGTCGTCCGCGTGCGGTTCGAGGAAGAAACGCTCGCGCGGGACAGCACCTACCGTGCGTATCGTCGGCGCGTGGTGTGGCGCTTCGTGCCCGGTGTGTATTGAAGCTGCGTGATCAGTCCGGCGGCGGTGTGTGGCGCGCGACAAAGCGCTGCAGTTCCTCGCACTCCCCGCACGACAGCTCAGAGAATGCCACGCCGACGCCCCGGCCCGGCGCCCGATTCCGGACGACCGCGGTGCACGTGATTTCCGAGAACGTCGGCGGAAGCCTGAACCGGATGCGGAGCCTGGTGCCTTCCCGATAGTCGTCCGACAACTCGAGAAACCGGCCGCCGAATCCGACCGAGACGACCTGGCGATTCGAGCGGCCGCCGCTGTCGGGCACAATCTCCACCACGAGACGCTCGTCATACTGGAGCGCGGCACGGGGAAAGCGCCGGCGTGGCTGGTATTCAGGAGTCGGCGACGACGCGCCAACGCCACCATCGTTGAGGCGGTATCCCTCCACGGCGACCGCGATCCGGATGAGCGTGCCACGCCGGTTGTACTGTGTACGTACCACGCGACCCAGAGAGCGCATGTGTGTCGGGCGGAATCCGGCCGCTCCGCAGGCACGACGATCTGCGGGTCGATCGACGTGCCCTCGTTCGCGTCCGTGACGCGGTCCGCGAATGCTTCGCGATGCGAGTGAAACAGGAGCCCGGAGCGGCTCATGTTCTCGGTCACGGCGTGATGCCACGCCGCGTCGTGATCGAGGCGATAGCGGAGCGGCAATCGGATACCAAAACGCCGGAGTCGGGATCGCCCGCCGCGGCTCTCCTCCGGCGTCAGCGTGACCGGCACACGCGGCAGGCTGAGCAGCCACGTCAGGCCATCGGTGTCGAGCGGGGCGCCATCGTGGGGATCGGTCTGCATGCGGTCTCCGGCGCGGGGAGCGTCAAAACAGTGACGCGCAAAGGATGTGCCGATGAACGGCACCTGGATCGCCCCGCTGGAGTGCGGTTCCCCGCGCGCCGATGGGTTCGCCCTACCCGTCGACTGACAAGAGTGATCGCGAGACGACAGCATTGTCGATCGTCGTCTCGGGTTTCGCCACCGTGCGCGCCGGCGACAGCTAGCGAACCGCCATCCGGGTTCTACTACCGGGACGCGTACCCGAGCACCGTCGGCGGATGATGACGGTGGCTCTCGACGATGGACTGTGACGCGACGGTGGCGAGGTCGCGCCGTATGTTGAGATGCGCATACGACGTGACCTGCATCATGAACACCGCGAGCATGTCCTCGACGGGATCGACCCACGACAGCGTGCCCCACGCGCCGCCCCACATGAAGCTGCCGGGCGAGAGGTGCTCGTTTGCCGTGCCGGAATCCAGGAGGATGCCGTATCCGAGACCAAAGCCATAGCCGGGGCCGCGGATGTAGATGTTCTTGTCGCCGATGTGATTGCTGACCATCAGGTTGACCGTGCGCGGGCTGAGAATCCGCACGCCATTCAGCTCCCCGCCGTTGAGCATCATCTGATGGAAGAGGAAATAGTCGGCCGCGGTGGAGTTCAACCCCGCGACCCCGCCGAAGTAGCGCGTCGGCTCCTGGAACGCCGGCGCGCGGAACAGCTCGAGTGTGTTCGCCGGTCCGGTCGGGCGGTAGACCGCCGCCACCCGGCCGACCTTCGCCTGCGGCACGTTGTAGTGCGTATCGTCCATGCCCAGCGGCTCGAAGATTCGCTGCCGGAGGAAGTCGCGCACGTTCATCCCTGAGATCCGCTCGACGAGCATCGCCACGTAATCGGTCGACGCCCCGTATTGCCACTCGTCGCCTGGATGGAACGCCAGCGGGACACCGGCGGCGTGATCGATCGCCTCGGCGACGGTATCCGCTTGCTCGACGCCAGGGCGCGCGGGGAAGCCATAACTCGGCCGGAGATCGGGACTGAGGCTGAGGCCCGACGTGTGCGTCAGCACGTGGCGCACGGTCACGGGTCTCGCGGCCGCCGCGCGGGCCGTGCGCGCCGGTGTTCTCAGCGCGACCTGCTGGTCGGCGTAGGCCGGCAGCCACTTCGAGAGTGGATCGTCGAGGAGAAAATGACCCTCCTCGTACAGCATCATCAGCGCCACTGAGACGATCGGCTTCGTCATCGACATGATCGTGAAGATCGCGTCCTCCGGCATCGCCGCGCCGGCCGCCTTGTCGCGCCACCCCTGGGCTTCGAGGTGGGCGATCTTGCCGTGACGCGCGATCAGCGTAACCGTGCCGGCCACGCGGCCGTCGTCAATGTATCGCTGCATCAGCGCGCTGACCCGGTCGAGCCGTGCGGACGACATCCCGACCTCTTCGGGTGTCGCGCGTGGCAGGTCGGCGACATCCGCGCCGCGCACACCAGTGTTCAGGAGTAGCAGCGCGGCGACGAGGACGCTGGTCTTCGAGTGCATCGGCTACCTCTCTGGCTCCAGACTATTGCCGGCTGACCGAGCGGATGACGACCGGCTCGTTCGGCACGGTGTCGGTGACCGGTGTGGCTGCAATCCGATCCACCACGTCGGTGCCATCGGTGACCCGCCCGAAGACGGCGTAGCCGAAATCCCGCACCTCATGGTTGAGGGCATTGTTGTCGACCGTGTTGATGAAGAACTGGTCGGTCGCGCTATCGACCGCGTTGGTGCGCGCCATGGCCACGGTGTACTTGTCGTTGTCCAAGCCGTTGGCCGCTTCGTTCTTGATCGGGCCGCGCACCGGTCGTGGCTGCATGTCGGCCGTGAAGCGCCCACCCTGGATCATGAAGGTCTCGATCACCCGGTGGAAGATGACGCCGTCGTAGTGGTCCTCGTCGACGTAGGAGAGAAAGTTCTCGACGCTGATCGGCGCTTCTTCCTGGAACAATTCGACCGTGATGGCGCCCATGCTCGTGTCCAACACCACGACCGGGTTGCCCTGCGCGGCGACGCCCGGGCTCTGGACGAGGGTCAGGAGACACGCCGACGCGATACCAGCCAACGCTCGAAGCTGAATGACCATGGGGCTCCTCTCTGAACTCGGCGGCACTGCCACGTGGCCGCGTGCCGACCGTGCGGTGCAATCGTAGCACCGCGGTGCACCAATCGGTGGTCGCCTCGACCGGCGGCCGCTGGGCGGATGGCGGCTATCATCTGTCACCGGCCTGCGGCCACGGGCGCGTCGGGAGCGGCCAGGTCGGAGGAGGCAGCATGACCGATGTCCCATTGACGCTCCCCCTCGGCGACCAAAGCGCCGCCGAACTGGCGACGGCGGGTGGCAAAGGTGCGTCTCTGGTGCGGCTCGTCGCGGCCGGTCTACCCGTGCCCGACGGTTTCATCGTCAGCACCGCCGCGTACCGACAGTACGTGCGCGCCAACGAGCTTGACGCCATCATCGCGTCCGCTACCGCAGAGGTCACGACCGCCGACCCCGAACGGCTGGACACGGCGTCGCAGGCGATTGGCGCGGCGTTCGGTCGGGCGCACGTGCCCGCCGAGGTCGAGCAGGCCGTCTTGGCGGCATACGCGGGGCTCCCGGGCGACGCACCCGCCGTCGCGGTGCGCTCGTCGGCGACAGCGGAGGACTTGCCAGACCTGTCGTTCGCCGGGCAGCAGGAGACCTTTCTCAACATGCAAGGCGGCGCGGCGGTGCTCCACGCCGTGCAGCGCTGCTGGGCCTCGTTGTGGACGCCGCGGGCCATCGGCTACCGGGCGCAGCACGACGTCGAGACCGACGGTGTCGGCATGGCCGTCGTCGTGCAGCTGCTGGTGCCGGCGGAAACCGCAGGCGTCCTGTTCACGGCACATCCCATCAGTGGCCGCCGGGATCACGTGGTCATCAACGCGTCTTGGGGGCTCGGGGAGGCCGTCGTGTCCGGCCAGGTGACGCCCGACACGCTGGTGCTCGACAAGGCCGACCGGAGCGTGGTGTCGCGCGAGATCACCGACAAGGCGATCATGACCGTCCGCAGCGACGACGGATCGGAAGAGCAGTCGGTGCCGAGCGAGCTACGAGGACGGCCGGCGCTCGACGACGACGCGGCACTGGAGTTGCTCGCGCTCGCGGATCGCATCGAGGCGCTCTACGGTCAGCCGATGGACATCGAGTGGGCGAGGGCAGAGGACCGCTTCGCGATTCTTCAGGCCCGCCCGATCACCGCCCTGCCCGAACCGTCCGCCGCCCCGCCGTCCAACTGGGACGTGCCCGAGGGCTACATGTACTTCCGGGCCAGCTCCATCGAGCTGCTCCCGAACCCGCTCTCGCCGCTCTACGAGACCCTCGGCCTGCCGGCCGTGGAGCACGCCATGGATCGGCTGTTCATGGGGTTGATCGGCCTGCCGGCGCCGTTGGAGACGTACGAAGCGGTGAACGGCTACGCCTACACGGGGATGGCGCTACGAATCCGCCCGATGCTGGGGATGCTGCTGCGCATACCTCGCGCGGCGTTGGTCTTTCTTCGCGGGGGACCGACCCAATGGCGCACCGAGGAGCGGGCGCGGTATGCGGCCGTGGTCGCGCCGTGGGCGGACCGGCCGCCCGAAGAACGCCGCGCCGCCGAGCTGCTCGACGGCGCGCGGGCGATCGCGGAAGCGGGTGGGGACTACCTCGGCCTCGCGATGCGGCGGACGATGCCGATGGCGATGATGGGCGAGCTCGGCTTCGCCGGTTTCTACGACCGCCTCGTGAAACGCAGGGACGACCCACTGGCCACCACCTTTCTGTTGGGCCTGGACAGCGAGCCGATCCTGGCGGAGAAATCGTTGTTCGCGCTTGCGACGTGGAGCCAGTCGCGCCCGGGGCTCGCGGAGTGGCTCGCCGAGACGCCGACGGTGTCGATCATCGACCATCTGCGCGCGTCAGGTTCGCCGGGTCCCGTGCCTGACGACGATTGGCAGGCGTGGCGGGAGCGCTTCCAGGCGCATCTCGATCGGTATGGCGCCATGCTCTACGACATGGACTTCGCCTACGCCGTGCCGGCCGACGATCCGTCGCCGCTGATCGACACGCTCCGCTTCTACCTGGCGGGTGCGGTGGGCGACCCGGGCGCCAGGCAGGCGAAACTCACGGCCGCGCGCGAGGAGGCGATCGGCCGAATCCGCGGCCGTCTCATATGGGGTCCGCGGCGCAGGATCTTCGATCGGCTTCTCGGGTGGACGCTCTCGGCGCTCCCGATGCGCGAGGCCGTGCAGGCCGATATCGGGCTCGGCTGGCCCACGCTACGGCGGCTGCTGCGCGAGCTCGGTCGTCGGGCCGTGCCCGCGGGCGTGCTCACCGAGCGCGACGATATCTTCTGGATCACCGCCGACGAGGCGGACGAGATCGCGGCGGCGCTCGACGCAGGTAAGGAGGCGCTGACGCCACGCGTCGAATCCGTTCAGCAGCGGAAGGCGCTGTGGCGAGGCCGCGCCCAGGTGACACCGCCCGTGGCGCTCCCTGTGGGCAAGAAATTCTTCGGCTTCAATCTGGAGCGCTTTATGCCCGCCGCCGTCGACGTCGCAGAGGGCGATGTCATCAAAGGATTGGGAGCACAGGCAGGTACGGTCACTGCCCGGGCTCGAGTCCTGCAGGGCCCAGAGGACTTCGGCAAGATGCAGCCGGGCGAGGTGCTGGTGGCGGCCATTACGACGCCGGCCTGGACGCCGCTCTTCGCCCTCGCGTCGGCCATCGTCACCGACGTCGGGGGCGTCCTCAGCCACAGCTCCATCGTCGCCCGCGAATACGACATCCCCGCTGTCCTCGGGACGGGCGTCGCCACCGCGCGCATTCAGGACGGGCAGATGCTTCGCGTCGACGGTTCGGCAGGCACCGTCGAAGTGGTGGACGACTGAGCCGACGACGACAGCACGTAAAAAGTGAGCTCCGGGGTTAACGTTCAGTCGACGGTCCAGAGCGCGACCGTGTCGATGTCTTTGATAAACAGACGGTTCCCCGAGATCGCGGGCTGCGCCCAGGTGGCGCTGTCCGCGACGGTGTAGCCGCGGATCCGCTCCAGACCAGCTCGGCCGATGCGGCCGACAATCAGCTCGGCATCGTCGTTGAGCAGAAAGAGGAGGTCGTCGGCCTTGACCACCGCCGTGTTCTGGGCAGCGCGCGGCTCGCCGAGCCACTCCACATCGCCGGTCCGGGCGTCGATCACGAAGTACTGTCCGCTCGACCGATGTGACAGGCCAAACAACGCGTCGCCGATGAGCACCGGGTTGCTCAGGTCCATCGACACCTCGGGCGCCTCCCAGGCGAGCTCGACCTCCCATGTGCCGTCGCGCCTGAGCGGCCGAAGCGCCTTGACCCCCGAGTCCTGGCCGCTGAGCAGGACCATCCCATCGTAGGCTAGCGGCGTCACCGCGTGGACCATCTCCGGGTCAATCGGGTATTGCCAGAGCACGGCGCCGTCGGTGAGCCCGACGCCCTCGATCACCTGATAGGCCACCGAAACCACCTGTCGCACGCCGTCGAGCTGGGTGATGATGGGCGACGCCCACACCCCTTGATCGCCCGTGGCCCAGACGACATTGCCCGTGCGTGCATCGAGCGCGGTCAGCGGGGCGTAGCCCGGGTGCACGATCACCCGGTCACCGTCGGCCAGCGGCGAAATCGCCGTGCCGAACAGCGGCTGGATGTCCGGAGCCGGAATCTGCCAGACGATATCGCCGGTCGCCCCATCGAACGCGGAGACCGCACCACTGATCCCGTGTGTGTAGAGCCGTCCGTCGTGAAACAGCGGCGTTGCCTTCGGACCTGCGCCGTGGTGTGCCGTGCCTGAGAACATCTCGTACGGCGCCGGGTAGGCGGTGCGCCACACGACGTCACCGGTCGTCGCATCGAGCGCGGTCGCCACTTCGTCGTCGTTCTGTCTCGTGAAGGTATAGACCGTCTCGCCGACGACGAGCGGAGTGGCGTATCCCTCGCCGACGTCAGTGGCCCAGCGCCACGTCAGCGTCTCGGGCCAGCGGGCCGGCGCGACGAACGCGCTCGCCGATCCATCGCGCGCCCTGCCGCGCCACTGCGGATAGTCCCTCGCGTCATCCTGCGCGGCGACCGCGTCCGCCTTGCGCGCGCCGGCGAGGATGTTGGGAATGGCGTAGTTGCCCTCGTGGCACGCGTACTCGTAGATCACGTAGTCCGGCTCGGCGGTGAGCGGCATCGAGATCGTCCAGGGTCGTGTGTAGACGTTCGGATCGTCGACGGTGACCGTCAACATGATCGTCGTCTCCGACACCCGTTCATAGCGCTCGACCACGTGGAGCGCGCTGCTCGTCGGGATGCCCTTCAAGCGTCCACCGGCGAAGCTCGTCGCGATCCAGCCACGGTTGTGAAAGTTCCGGGTCTCGACCACCAGGACCTCGCCGTCCCAGCGGGCGCGCGCGTCACCCATCCACAGGCCGATCCGGTCGTCGACATGGGCGTGATCCGACAGCGGGATGATCCGCAGGTCGTGGATCATCTCGTGCTGAATCACGACATGGTCGGGCGTCTGTGCGATGCGATGCGTGTTGTTGTACCCGGCCGGGAGCATCGAGCCGGGGACACCCCGCGAGAGGCACCGATCCAACGTGCTCAGATGTCGATAGTGGTCGCCTTCGTGCGCGAGGTTGTACGCCTTGGTCTCCAACGCCCAGGCCTTGATCGGCGTACGCCCGTCGGGCGGGTCGACGATCAGCGAGGTCTGCCCGGTTGACAGGACGGTGTCGCCCGAATCGAGCCAGTAGCTCCCGTAGGCGCCAATACCGCCGCCCGCCTCGGTTCGTCGCGCGGGCGCCTCGTCCTGCGCTTCGAGGGCCGCGATCCGTTGCCGACTGGCCGCGGCCATCTCTTCGTCCGTCAGGAAGGCTCGTCCTCCGGCGGAATCGGGACGCTCCGTGGGGGTGATCGTCTTGTTCCCCCACAGGCCCTGGAGGTCGGGCTGGCCGTCAGCGGTGCGTGGCGTCGTCCATGTCGGGTCGGCGACCCGATCGACCTGGGCTAACGCCGATGGGGGCCAGACGAGAGAGCAGGCGATGGCGATGGTGGCCGCAATGAACAATGTGAGGCGTGTCGGCATCGGAGCGTCCCTCCTCCTCAATTGATCCTATCTCGGCTGCCACGGATGAGCGACGCTCTCTATCGATGTCCTGCGGTCAGAGCGCCATCAGGCCGAAGTAGATGAGGAGGGCGCTGATGATGACGCCTTTTATCCCTCCGAGGCGCCACAAGGACAGGCTCGCGCCTCCCTCGGAGGGATGGATCATGTTGACGTAGGCTCGACACGCGCCTGGGACCAGCACGGCCACCGCGCTGATCCCGACGAACGCCCAGCCGGCAACGGACAAGAAGAACGCCAGCGTGCTGTCCTGTGACGCGCCTGCCCACGACATCGACACCCCGAGGAACAGCAAGCACGCGCCCAGCATTCGGATCGGTCCGTTTGTCCTAATCGTCCCCTTGAACCAGCGCAGGGTCGCCACCGGCGCCACGAGTATGGAGGCCCTGAGGCAGAGCAGCAGGCTCCCCACCGCAACGCTCACGACTCCGACCGTGCTCATGTTCGCCTGATGTTTGTCCCGCTGCCGTGCGTCGGTGGGGCTACCCCCGGCGAAGACGCGGCAAGAACCGACCGGTGCGTCGAACGTAGTCGCGATAGGCTTCGCCGAACCGCTTCTCCAGCTCCGCCTCCTCGCTCGGGAGTCGGATTGCCACCAACACCAGGGCCATCAGCGCCCCGACCAGTAGAAAGCCGCTTGCCGAGATCAAGCCGAGGCCGGTGAACAGCAAGGCGCCCGCGGTGTAGAGCGGGTTTCGAATCCAGCGGAACGGACCATCGGTCACCAGTTCGTGGTCCTCGTGTGTCATCACGGTCGGGGACACGTTGCGCCCGAGGGCCCGCTGGGCCGACACGATGAACGGGATCAGCATCACCACCAGGGCGGCGCCCGCCCAGCGCGCGACCGACGGCAGCTCGATGAACGACCACGTCAGCACCCGCGGGTAGACCGCGTAGAGGAGGCAGTACAGCCAGATCGACAACCCTCCCAGCCTGAGCGCCAGGAAGACAGCACCGCCCTCCTTGGAGTAGTCGATTGTGCGGCCTGACTGGGCCTTGACCCGGTACACCGTGACGACGCCGAACAGCAGCACAAACAGCACTCCGAAGACGATTCGGAAGACGAGCGGCTCGCTCACGCTGGCACCTCCTCCATGCATGGACCTCGGTTTATGATTCGCTCGTTCAAATCTAATACTTTGATGATTCAAAATACAACGAATTACTCAGACCCGCAAGGTCGTTCCGAATGACCGAAGGTTGGCATCCACTAACATCGCGGGGGTGGCTGCGCGCGGATCGACTCGGGAGGCTGGCGCGATGACGCGCACGATGCCAGGTCAGTCGACCCGTCCGAGCCTCTTCACCCGACGCATCGTGTCGGTCGTGCTCTTCGTCATCGCGTTCCCGGCCCTCCCGCTCCTGTGGATGGGCGGTCCGGCCTTCAGGAGCCGGGTGGCGTTCTACGTACTCAAACTCTGCACGGCCACGCCGCTTCTCGATCACTTCTACCGGGTGTGTGCGGACGCGGTGAACGAGAACGGTGGAGACATCCTGGAGATCGGTTTAGGGTCGGGAAGGTCGGCACACTACGTCCAACGGCGTGGGGTCTCGTCCCACACGATCATCGAAATCGATGACTACATCTTCGAACAGCTGTTGCAATGGGCGCGGGACAGACCGACGGTGGTGCCGATCAAGGGCGACTGGTACAACGTCATCCCGCGCAACATGACATGCGACGGGATCCTCTACGACCCCTGGTACGGGAGCATCAGCCGGAAGCGGAAGTCCGACTTCAACAAGGTGATTGAGCGGCACACAAAGATGGGCACCATCCTGGTGTGTTGCACCCATACGATCTTCGACAAGGCGAGTTATCTGACGTCGGATCACCTCTACGAGGAATGCTCCGTCGCGCTGCCGGCGACTGGTCGACGCGTCGCGACGTTCGTGGCGCGGTATCTGTTCGACGTCACGCGTCAGGGCTCGCACGTCTTCAGCAAGATCACGTTCCGCTAGGGTCAGAGCCATCGCGCCCCTTTGCCAGGGGGCATCGCGTCTAGCCAATCGTGACTGGCATGATGGTCTGGCGGCCCGGAGCGCGCAAGATCAAGTCGGCCCTCAATTCCAAAGGGGCCATGAATCGCTACTGGATCGACTCGTAGACGATCGTCTGGAACTCCCGCTCGATCTCGTAGGCGGCGAACTGTCCGTACTGCATCCAGACCATTCCCACGAGCTCCTCCTCCGGGTCGATCCAGAAGAAGGTGTTGGCCGCGCCGGCCCAGCGGTGCACGCCGTTGTTGTCCGGTTCGGGCGAGCCGTCCTCGTCGACGACCACCGCGAACCCCAGACCGAAGCCGTACGCCGGGCTCAGGTAGTTCCCGAGCGCGATCGGTACCAGCGTGTCGGGCAGATGGTTCGTGCGCATCATACGCACGCTGTCGGCCGACAGGATATTGACGCCCTCCAGCTCGCCTTCGTTGAGCAGCATCTGTGCGAACCGGATGTAGTCGGACGCAGTCGAGGTCAGGCCGCCGCCACCGGACAGCCAGGCGGGCGCGCGGGTGTACTGACCGTCGACGGGCGAATCGGTCAGGCGCAGCTTGCCCTCCACGGTGGCGTAGCTGCCCGTGAAGCGGTCCAGTTTGTCGGCGGCGACGTGAAACGCGGTGTCCTCCATGCCAAGCGGACCGATGATCCGGTCCTCCAGGTATGCATCGAAGGTCTGTCCTGACGCCACCTCGACCACGCGTCCGAGGATGTCGGTAGACACGCTGTAGTTCCAGACCTCTCCGGGGTGGGCCAGCAGCGGCAACCCGGCGATGCCGGTGGCGAACTCGTCCAGCCCTTGGGCGTTCGCGAAGATGCCCGACTCGTTGTAAATCCGGTCGACCGGGTTGTTGCCGAAGAATCCATAGGTCAGGCCGGAGGTGTGCGTGAGCAGGTGCTGGATGGTGATTGGGCTCTTGGCCGCAACCTGCTCACCCTCGTCGTTCAGCACCTGTGCGTCGACGAACTCCGGCACGAACTTCGAGAGCGGGTCGTCGAGCGCGACTTTGCCGTCCTCGACCAGGGTCATGATCGCGGTGCTCGTGATCGGCTTGGTCATCGAGAAGATCCGAAAGATGTCGTCGTTCTCCAGTGGATCGCCGGCACCTAGGTCCCGCATGCCGACCGCGTCCCAGTGAACGACGTGCCCCTGCCGAGCCACCATCGTCATGACGCCGGCCAGCCGGCCGTCATCGATGTATGCCTGCATCGCCGGTCGGATGCGGTCCAAGCCTTCAGCCGACATGCCGACCGAGGCCGCCTCCATCGGTGGCAGGCCCGAGGTCGTCGGCTTCGGCGTCGGCACGGCGGCGTGGTCGGTCGAGGCACTTGGTGCCTGCTCCTCGGGCGCGCCGCAGGCGGCCAATACGCCGCAGAGCATCACGATGGCAGTGAGCGAAGAGCGAGTCATCGGCGTACTCCTGTGTAAGTGACCGCTACGCGGTCGGCCGCCCGAAGACGGCGCGCGAGGGTGTAGCTTCCAATGCGCTGCGGCAATCGCATCGAATCACGCCAGAAACTGGAGCGCGCTCCCCAGGGTGAGTGGCTCGTGCATAGAATCGGCGACGCATCCGAGAACCGAGGCCGACCTGCCCACTGGTGCCGAGTAGCCCGAGGTGTAGCATGGCCCGGGGAGTCGCGATTGAGTCACTGGTGACACGCCTCGCGGTGTGATCCCGTTTAGGAGAATGCTCTGCGCAACGCCTCCCTGTTCTCGGATGCGTCTCGGAGTATGCAGGAGCCTCCGATGAAGCACAATTATCGCCGTCCCGCCCGCGCGCCCCGCACCTCGCCGTCGGTCCTTGAGCGCCTGCAGGTCGATGTCGCCGGCATCGACTGTGGCGCGGCTGAACATTTCGTCTCCGTCCCGCCCGATCGGGACCCGGTCCCGGTGTAAGCGTTCCGGACCTTCACGGCCGACCTCCAGCACCTCGCCGACTGGCTCCTCGCGTGTGGCATCACCAGTGTCGCCATGGAAGCCACCGGCGTCTACTGGATCCCGGTCTACGACATCCTCGAGGCGCGCGGGCTCGAGGTCCTGCTCGTCAACGCCCGCCACGTCAAGCACGTGCCAGGGCGCAAGAGCGATGTCCAGGACTGTGCGTGGCTGCGCGAGCTCCACAGTGTCGGCCTGTTGCGCGGCAGCTTCCGGCCCACCGCCGCGATCCTCGCCCTCCGCGCCCTGCTGCGCCATCGGGACACGCTCGTCAAGAATGCCGGCACCTACGTCCAACGGATGCAAAAGGCGCTGATCGAGATGAACCTCCTCCTGCCGCGCGTGGTCAGCGACATCACCGGCCGCACGGGGTTGCTGATCCTCCGCGCCCTTGTCGCCGGCGCACGCGACCCGCACGTCCTCGCCCAGCACCGCGACCCGCACTGCCGCGCCACCACGGCCGAGATCGCCGCGGCGCTCACCGGCCACTACCGCGACGAGCACGTCTTCGTCTTGACGCAGAATCTCGCACTCTTTGATATGTGTCAGACACAGCTCGCCGCCTGCGACACCACGATCGAGGCCCAGCTGGAGACCCTGACCGCCACCGCCGAGGCGCCCCCCACCGCGCCGCCGCCCCCGCGGGTCACGCGCCGCCACGGGAATGAACCGGCCTTCGACATTCGCACGGCGCTCTACCAGCTGACCGGCGCCGACCTCACCCAGATCGATGGCATCGCCCCCTATAACGCGCTCACGTTGCTCTCCGAGATCGGCACCGACGTCAGCCGGTGGCCCACGGCCAAGCATTTCACCGCGTGGCTCACCCTCGCCCCCCAGAACAAAATCTCCGGCGGCCGCCGGCTCAGCTCCCGCACCCAACCCTCCGCCAATCGCGCCGCCGCCATGCTCCGGATGGCCGCCCTCAGCGTCGTCCGGGGCCAAACCGCGCTCGGCGCCTTCTACCGCCGCCTGGCCGTCCGGGTCGGGAAGCCCAAGGCCCTCACGGCGACCGCGCGCAAGATCGCGATCCTCGTCTATCACACCCTCAGCGGCACCCTCACGTATCGCGACCCAGGCGCCCACACCTACAACACCCGCCAACGGCACCGCCTCCTGCGCCGCCTCCGCAGGCACGCCGATACGCTCGGGTTTGCACTGGTCAACCGCGAGACCGGGGAGTTACTTGAAGGGACAGTTTCTTAGGAGAGCAGTGCGTCCAATCGGTTCGCTGGAAAACAGGTCGGGCAGGACCTCGAGGGCACGGAGCGATTGTAGCAGTGCGCCCGCGCGTCGCAATCCTTCCCCGTACCGAACCCCTGCGCCCAGAGCTCGTGCCCAGTGAGCTGCTTTCAGTCTCGTTCACGCATTAGGGAGAAACGGCGTCAGTAGCTGCGCGGAGGTGCCTTATGTGTATGGTCCGTCGAATCTCGGTGATCGCACTCGCCTTCACCCTGTGGGTGGTCGGAATACCTCTGCCAGCTCACGCGGCTGGGAAAGCCACCAGGGCCCCGGCTCGCGTCTTGACCCTCCACGGCCTGCCGCTCTCACGGTTGTTGGCCCGTACTGCGACCGGCGCACCGTGGTTCTCCGCTGGCGTGGTGGAACAGGAGAACAACCGCGCGGGCGGCATCGGACTGCCGCCAAGGGCGACCAAGCGTGGTCTGGCGCGGCGCCAGAAGATTGTCAGGGGTGCGGCAATCGGTGGCGGTGTCGGCGTCGTGGTTGGAGAGTATGGGTTCGGTCGCGGATTGAATATGGCACACGGACCAGACATGCTCCTGGGGGCTGGCATTGGTGCCGGACTCGGGGCCCTCATCGCGGCACTGGCGACGGACTAACGAAGTATCGCGGCCGCAGTCGTCTTGCGGCCTCGGGATCACTCGTGTGTGACGCCGATCTGTAGCTTGTCGACCTCTCCCATCCCGCCCGCGCGAGCGAGGCTTGGATCTCAGAGGGGCCGAGGATGGTGCTTGCTTCCGAAGGCGTTCACCGACGAGACGCCCTCCGGGATTCCGGATCACCTTCGCAGCTACGGCGTCCCACGCCTGGAATCCCGTGAAGGATCGGCTGGCTCGCGCGTAGTACCCCAACGAGGGCGGGAGCCAGCGACTGATCGCCACGCCGCCCTGGAGGAGGTCCGATGCGTATCGTAACTAGAGCCATCCCATCGGCGACCGCCATCGGCGTGCTGGTCGTCGGGGTCATGCTCACAGGGTGCGGCGTGCAAGTCCCCGCGGATCCACCCGCACCGGTCGAGCTGCGCGCGTACCAGGTGCCGCCCGAGTACCAGGAGGAGCTGCGTGGCATGTTGCAGGGCGCGATGATTCTGGGCGAGGACGAAGTTCTGGGTCGCGTGACCAACGGTCCAGGTGGCACGCTAGTCGTCGCCGCTCCTGGCCGCATCCAGGACGGTATCGAGCAGATTCTAGGCAGCGGGTTCGAAGCCCCGGCAATCCCGACCCCCGTGCGGTTGACCTATTGGTTTCTCGCTGGGAGGGCGCTCGACCCTGGGCAAGCGACAGGATCGTGTAGGAGCCGAGACTGGTGCCGGGTTCTAGGGGCATGAACTCAGTTGACTGGGACCCGCGCGCTGAGTTCCTCGACCCAGTTGAGCACGAGGTCGATTTGGGCGCGCTCGACCTTCATCATCAGGTATCGGTCCCCCTCGGGAGCAATGTCGAACTGTCGCCGGTCAAAAGAATTCTCGATGCCGAGCTCGTAGCCGGACAAGTCGAGCAGCACCTCGGGTCTGCCGAGACGCAGTGTCGGATCGGTGTCGACGGGGCGCACCATCAACCGGCCGGCGCTCTCATAGAACAGCGCCAGTCCACCCGGCGCCCACATGGGCCAGCGGCCGCCACCAATCGAGACCGGTGTCTTCGGACCCGGTCCGGGATAGGGTCGTACGTAGACCTCCAACTGGCCGGTCTCATCCGACTCATACGCCAACCAGTGGCCGTCCGGGGATAGTTCCCCGGATCGCTGAGCGAACGGACCGCTCACCACGGGCTCCAGCTCCGCATCGCCGTCCAACCGCACGCTCATGATGTCCACCGTGGGACCGGTTGCGCTCGTCACGATGGACAGGTCCCCCTCCGGCGAGAGCGACACCAACGCCTGATCCACGTCGCTGGTCGTGAGTCGCTCCGGGGCATCGCTCCCATCGGCGCGAACCCGGTACAGGTTCAGAACAGACGGGGACGTGGACACCTGACGGCTGAACAGGATGTACTCGTCGTCCGGGGTCCACAGCGGCTGCCGGTCCATGCCCCCCTGCGTCAGCCGGATCCCGGCACCGCCAGGCGGCTTCCATCAGACGAGACAGGTAGGACCCTGCCGGTAGCGGCAATGGTTGCTCGCGTCCGTCCCGATCGACCCAGACGAGCGGCGACGATCCGCCTTCCCCCGCGGGGATGGAGATCAAGGTTGCGTCGCCGGCCAGCGTGAACTGTGCCTCATTGAATCCGATGCCGACGCCGGCCAATGCCAGCACGGGCTCACCGCGTACCTCGAGCCGGTCAAGATCAAACGGCACAGCCCAGACCAAGGCCGTGGTGCCCCCGGTCTCCCCATATCCGCATAGACCAGAGTAGCCGGGCGGCGAATAGTGCGCTCGCGTGCTTCCCTCAACGAGCGTCATCCGTTCACCGGTCTGTAACGACAGCGCCTCGATTCTGGCGGGAGCCACAGTGAACGAAAAGACCCCAAACACGAGCGTCTCGCCGTCGGGGAGGATCGCCGGGTTGACATGCCACGTCTCGCCCCGCTCCCGGTCGACGGTCGTGAGCAACTCCCGTTGCCCGCCGGTCGCTGGCGCCCGCCACAGCCCTTGGTCGGTGCCAAACACGATGGTGTCATCTGGCAACCAGACGGCGCCCCGAACACCCGTTTGGGTGGGGATGTCGATGACGGTCGCCACCGGGCCGCCCCCGAGCGGCACCGTCCGGAACTCGCCGTCGGCGATGAATCCGACCGTCTGCCCGTCTGGCGACAGGAATGGCGTCTGCGCTCGTTCCGTACCAAGAATCGCTTCTGGTGCCATGCGATCCAGCGAGTGTCGATACAGCTGCTGCACGCCTCCAGCGAGCCTTCCGGTGAAGACAACAGTCCGGCCATCGGCCGAGGCAGCGAATTCGATTCCGGGCCCTTTCACGACCTGGAGGTCTCCAGGAAGCTGAAGCGCGAATCGGGTGACCGGTCGCGGGACCGGGCGTGCCCACTGCCACATCGTCAGGCCCGTCAGCAACGCGGCGGCCACACCGACGAGCGCGAGTTGGCTGGCCCACCGCCACCGGGACGACCCGCGCACACTGGTACGGTCCGCGTGACGCGGTGGCGTCTCGAATGCACCCTCCATTGCCAGCCGCATGTCGCCGATGTCACGGGGCCGCTCCTTCTGGTCTTTCTTCAGGCAGCGCTTGAGGTAGGTCACGACCGTCGGACTAAGTCCGTCCGGGAGCACGGCCCACTCGGGGTCCGACTTGATGACGCCGGCCATGACCTCGGACACGTCGTCGCCGTCGAACAAACGGCGGCCGGTCAGCATCTCGAACAGGACCACACCGAATGCCCAGACGTCCGACCGTTTGTCCGTCGGCTTGCCCTTGGCCTGTTCCGGCGACATATACGCCGCCGTCCCCAGGATCACGCCCATCTGCGTGGCCGCGGCTGTCAGCGTCGGCGACTGACTCGGATCTCCCTCCGGTGTCGTGTCGAGCGCCTTGGCCAACCCGAAGTCCAAGACCTTGACGGTCCCGTCCTCCCGCACCTTGATGTTGGCGGGCTTGAGATCGCGGTGAATCACGCCGGCCTCATGCGCCGCCTCCAACGCCTCGAGATCTGCTTGGCGATCGGCAGCGCCTCATCCAGCGGGATCGGCCCCTGTGCGATCCGGTCGGCGAGGATCGGCCCCTCGACCAACTCCAAGACGAGCGCCTGCGTGTCGTCGCTCTTCTCGATGCCGTAGATGGCGGCTATTCCCGGATGGTTCAGGCTGGCGAGCACCTGCGCTTCCCGTTGGAACCGGGCGAGGCGATCCGGGTCAGCCGCGAAAGCGTCGGGCAGGATCTTCAGGGCGACGTCGCGGCCGAGTTGGGTGTCGGTGGCGCGACAGACCTGCCCCATGCCGCCTTCGCCGATGAGGGCGGTGACGTCGTAATGGCCGAGGCGGGAGCCAACGGTCAAAGCCATGAGCTGTGTAGGGTCGGGCCCACCGACGCAGGTCACCCCGCATTCTACCGGTCGACGGTCCACCACAGGGATGCGGCGATTCGCGCTCTCTAGCAGCGCCGGGCGAATGCAGCGCGACTTTTTGCCACGGGATGCTAGAGCGCTTCGCCAGGGAGACACCACAGCGAGCGCACGCGGCGTCACTCCGGCAAGGCAAAGACGTAGAGCGCGTTCCCACTATCCGGCTGGTAGATCTCCGGAGTGACCTGCGCGGTGAGGAACCGGAAGGAGCCCCCAAGCGCAGCCGGGACGGCGATGAACTGCCGGCCGCCCGCCTCGTAGGTGATGGGATACCCGTGCGCCGCCGCGCCGAAGCGGGTCTGCCAGAGGACGTCCCCCGTCCGGATGTCGAACGCCCGGTAGTAGCGGTCGGCATCGCCCGCAAACACGAGGCCGCCCGCCGTCGTCAGCGTCGACGTGAGGAAGGCCGCCCGCTGCTCGCGGCTCCAGAGCTCTTCCATCGTCCGGACGTCGTAGGCTGCCAGCTTCCCCAGGTTCCCATTCGTGCCGGGCATCTCGCGCAACTCGGCTCGGCCCGCCTCGCCGCCACCGCCATCGACGAACTCGACCACACGGCCCGTCAGGTACATGCAGACCTGGTGGAGTGGAATCACCAGCGCGCCAACGCCCGGGTGGTACGCCGATGCCTGCCAGTTGTGTCCGCCGAGCGCGCTGGGACAGGCCGGCACGCGATCGCCAATACCGGCGGCCCGGATGTCCGGCCGGTACGAGACGCGTCCGGTACTGCGGTCGATCGACTCGTAGATGTCCTGGTAGACGGTCTCGCGCAGGTCGACGAACGCGCCGGTCCGCCGGTCGAGCTTCCAGAGGATGCCGTCCTTCCCGATCGTGAACAGCCACTGCTCGCCGTCGGCGTCGACCAGGACGCGCTCGTACACGACATCGAGGTCAAGCGTTTCGCCCGGCGCATGCTGGAAGTACCATTCCACCTGCCCGGTCCGCGGGTTCAGTGCCAGCGTTGAGTTGGTGTAGAGCGCATCCTGCCGCGTCGTCATCCCCCGACTCGCCGCGACCCACGGCTTCGCTTGCGCCGTCCCGATGTAGAAAAGATTGAGGTCCGCGTCGTAGCTGCCCGGGATCCACAGGTCGCCGCCGGCGCGGAGGTACGGCGGCGTATCACCCCACGAGGCGTCGTTCGGATCGCCCGGCAGCGCAATCGTCGACGTACGCCACAACTCCTCGCCGGTGTCGGGGTCGTGCCCGGTGATGAAGCAGGTCTGCTCCGTGTAGCGCTGACATCCGTTGATGCCGCTCACGACGACACCGTTGGCGATCACCGGTCCGCCGAAGTGCATGAAGCCCTGCGTGTAATCCGCCTTCACGGTGCGCCACACCTCGGTGCCGGTCCGCGCGTCGAGCGCGACGAGCGCTGCATCGTACGTGGCCAGGTAGACCTTGTCACCGTAGAGCGCCAGCGTGCGGGTCGCGCCTCGTTGCGGCGCATCCTCCGGCAGCGGTGACCTGTACTCCCAGATGACGTCGCCGGTGAGGGCGTCGATCGCCTGCACGACGTTCCCCGGATGCGCCAGGAACATCACGCCGTCATGCACGAGCGGCGTCGTCTGGTTGTTCCCCTCCCGGACCGCCAGCACCCAGGCAAGCTGCAGCTCGTCAACGTTGTCGCGCGTCACCTGATCCAACGGACTGTAGCCGTGGCTGTTGCGCGTCCGCCGCCAGCTCAGCCAGTCGCCCGGCGGCGGATCCTGCAGCAACGCATCGGTGACCGGGGTCAGGCGCTGCTCCACCTCCCGGTTGACGAACCGCGACGGCCCCCAGCGGGGCGTGTCCCCTTCCCGCGCCGCACGCCGCGCCTCGGCCACGTCCGCCGCATCGCCAATCATGAGCGCCGCGTCGGCCGTCAACGGGGCGTCGCCCGGGCGGGCGCCATTCGCGTCCAGCAGGTACGCCACCAAGTTCACGTAGACCTGATCGCTCAGCGATCCCCCGAGGCCGGGCGGCATCTCATCCCGCACGTACGCGAACAGCTCGTCGGTCGTCCGCCCGGCCCAGTTGTTCAGGAAGTCCACCCCGCGAAGCGGCGGCGCGAGCGCCATCCCGTCCAGGCGTGGCCCATGGCACTCCCCGCACTGCCGCGCGTACACCGCCCATCCAGTGGTGGCCTGTTCCGCCGTGAAGCCGCCGTCTGCCGCCGGCGGCTGCGCTGCCGCGATGCCGACACCTGGCGCCATGCCCAGTCCGCCGGTCAGACCACCTGCCGCGATCAGTCCGGCGGCAGCCAACCAGACCGCCGCCACTGTGAGCCCCGGTTCTCGGCAACGCGTTCCACCGAATCCGCCCCAGATTCGCTTCGACATGATTTACGACTCCTCAACGCTGTCGGCTGGGCCAGCGTCTCCCCGTCGAGATACTCCCTGACCAGGAAGTCGATGCCGTCACCCATCCCGCCCTCGCCGATGAGGGCGGTGACGTTGTAGTGGCCGAGGCGGTCACCGACGGTCAGGGCCATGGGCTTGGGGGATCACGCCTCAACGAACTGACGCCCGGTGGTGCCGGTGAGGCGCAGGAACACCTCGGCACCGAGCAGAATGGCGATGATGAGAGACACACCGCCCAGCACATCGAACCACAGCGGTCCCGCGACCTGGCCTGTCGCGATGAGGGTCGTCGTTTCCATGACGACCAGGCCAGACATGATGCCCGCAACCAACCTCCCCGAGACACGCGCAATCGCTGTCCCGGCGACGGCGCCGATGGCGGCGGCGACACACGTGAGGATGCCGGCGATGACGAGTTCGCCAATCGGCGTTTCGCCCCAGCCCACCCCACCGAACCACGTCTCCTGCACCAGCGTGATCAGCAAGGCCATGAGGACATAGCCGCCGACGACGGCAACCGCGGTGCGGACAACCTTGATCATCGTGAGCCTCACTCAGTCTTGCGCACGAGTCACCAGACGCTGGACAAGCGTGAGGCGGTGGCACGGCTCAGGCGCCGCAAGTGATCTAGCCAGCCGCACGCCGACGCAGTCGCGCGCATGGCCCCTCCTGTGGGGTAGGACTGGGGCTGATTATGCCACCGGCGGGGCTGATCACGGCCTCGGAGGGGCAGACAGTGTGCAACGAGCGGGCAGGAGAGCCTGGGAGGCCGCTGCGTCTAGCTGCTCGCCGCCGGCTCCGGGAAGTTCATGCGGCGGAGGAGCGCCTGGAAGCGGGGGTCGGCGCGGAGGGGGTCGAACATCACCCACGAGCGGGTCGCGAGTAGCGCGAGCTGCCGGGTCGCGCTCTTCGTAGGCGGTGTGCAGCCAGCGCATCGTCTCCTCGTGCTGGCCGAGTCCGGCGCAGACGCCCGCCACGAGGCACGCCGATGTGTAACCGGAGCGCCGACATGCAGTGAACCGCGCGAGAATCTTTTCCGCCTCGACCACGTTGCCAACGGGTGCGTGGGCGACCGCGTGCGCTGTCTTCAAGATCGCGTGCCCTTCGACGTGTTGGGCCCCTCGCTGACACAGGGTCACCGCGTCTTGTGCTTTCCCGAGCGCAATGCTCGCTAGTGCCCCACGTGATGTCGCATGGTGATTCGGCCAGGGCGGCATGGGCGCGAACACGACTGGATGCTGACGATCAACGCGACGGCCGATCTTGTCCCGGACGTGCCGAGTGTCCCGCGACGGGTGATTCCATACCTGGCCGTCGGCGGCGGGTATCTGAGCCAAACGACGCAGGTCGGCACAGGTCCGTTCACATCCGGCGAGGGCACGGTGCCGGGCGCATCGGTGTGCGGGTGGCCGTCGGTCGCCGGTTCTTCGTGGCGCCCGAGTTTCGGGTGGGCTACGAGCCGGAGCTGCGATTCGGCCTCACGTTCGGCATCAGATGACCGATTGGAGGGCGTGCAACGAGCGGACAGGAGGACGGGGAGGCTGCAAGGATTGAGCCCACGAAAAAGTAGCCGCGCAGGCTTCGAACAGGGCGATACCGCCATGGACCCGAGCATGGGCAGGATCGACCGCGCGAGCCTTGGGCCTGCGAACATTTGGCGTCGTATCTGCGTTATTGGTGTCAGCCCTACAGAATAGAGGTCCCGTGAACCTTTGGCAGGACGTGCAGTTCGGCGCGCGGCTTCTCGTCAAAGATCGCTGGTTCACGGTGGCGGCGGTGGCGGCGCTGGCCCTTGGGATCGGCGCCAACGCGGCTGTGTTTACCTTTGTGCACGCAGTCCTCGTACGCGGCCTGCCTTTCTCCGAGCCCGACCGCATCATGTCGCTCTGGACCGAGGATGCTCGCAACCGGCAGCGTGGCGTCTCGGAACTGGACTTCGAGGACTGGCGCACCGAGTCGAACACGCTCTCGGCGCTGGGTGCCTACCTGACGACCACGATCAACGTCAGTGACGAGGGACGCGCACCCGAGCGTTTCCCCGGCGCCTACGTCACCGGCAACTTTTTCGCGCTAATCGGCCAGCCGCCCACCATCGGTCGGGATTTCGCGGACGCCGACGACCAACCCGGCGCCGAGCCTGTCGCGATGCTCGGACATGCCGCCTGGCAAAACCGGTACGACAGCGACCCGGCGGTCCTCGGGCGTACCGTCCGTGCGAACAGCACACCCGTCACCATCATCGGCGTGATGCCCCCCGGCATGCGGTTTCCGAACAACGTTGATATCTGGGTACCGCGCGCCCAACTCCCAGCAGCGACGCTCACGGGTTTGCGAGACGCGCGAAATCTCCAGGTGCTTGGACGTCTTGCCGACGGGATATCGGTCGAGCAGGCTCAAGTCGAGCTCACGAGCATCGGCATCCGGCTCAGCGAAGCCTATCCAGCCACGAACACGGACATCGCACCGAACCTCGCGCTCTACAGCGAACGGAGTGCCGGCGGGGACCTCCGTCTCGTCTTCTTTTCGCTCCAGGGGGCGGTGGCGTTCGTGTTGTTGATCGCGTGCGCGAACGTCGCCAACCTCTTGCTCGCGCGGTCGGCGCATCGCACGCGCGAGATCGCCGTCCGAGTCGCGCTCGGCGCCAGCCGTTGGCGCGTCGTCCGGCAGCTGCTCGTGGAGAGCGTCTTGCTCGCGCTTCTCGCCGGCATCGCCGGCTTCGGCCTGGCCGCCGCCGGCGTGCGGTGGTTCGACGCCGCGACGCAGAACGTGGGCAAGCCGTACTGGATGGAGTTCACGATGGACGGGACCATCTTCGCCTTCATGGCGGTGGTGTGCTTGGCCACCGGGATCATCTTCGGTCTCGCGCCCGCGCTGCACGTATCGAAGACGGATGTGAACGGCGTGCTGAAGGAAGGCGGCCGTGGCGGTACCGGAGGGCTTCGCGTGCGCCGGTGGACGCGCGCGCTCGTCGTGACCGAGATCGCGCTGACCATCGTACTGCTCGCTGGCGCGGGGTTCATGACGCGGAGCTTTCTGACCCTTTACCAGATGGATCTCGGTGTCGAGACGTCGCGGTTGCTCACCATGCGCCTGTATCTTCCCCTGACGAAATATCCGGAGCCGGGTCCACGGGCGGAGCTGTTCCGGCAGTTCGAGGAACGATTGGAGGGCCTCGGCGACATTCAAGAGCGAGCGTTGAGCAGCACCCTGCCGCTAGGCGGTGGTCCGGAACGTTCACTCACGATCGATGGGCGGCCGACGCCGGTTGAGGACGAGCCCCCGGTCGTGACGACGATGAGCGTCAGCGACGGCTACTTCGACACGCTTGGGGTGTCGCTGTTGCGTGGGCGCCCCTTCACGACCAGCGACGGCCTCCCCGGCCAGGAGTCGGCGATCGTCAACCGCCGATTCGCGGCGATGCATTTCGCGGACGAAGAGCCGCTCGGGCACCGCATCCGCCTCGACACCCCGACCCCTGCGGCGGGTGCGCCCGAACTGACGTGGTTCATGATCGTCGGACTCGCCCCGGACATTCGACAGCGGTCGCTCCAGGACCCTGAGCCGGATCCCGTCGTCTATCTCCCGCACCGCATGGAATCCCCGCGGGCGTCGGTGCTGATCCTCCGCACGACCGGAGCCCCCGCGACCATCACGGGGCTCGTGCGGGAGACGATGCGAGGGCTTGAACCGGACCTCCCGTTGTTCAACATTCAGACGATGGATCAGGCCCTTGCTCTCCAGCGATGGCCGTTTCGGGTCTTCGGCTCGATGTTCGCGACCTTCGCGCTCATCGCGCTTCTACTCTCGGCGATCGGCCTGTACTCCGTGACGGCCTACTCGGTCACGCAGCGCACGCAAGAGATTGGGCTCCGGGTGGCACTCGGCGCACAGTCGGGGCAGGTCCTCTGGCTCGTGCTGCGTCTGGCCTTTCGGCAACTTGCGATCGGACTACCGATCGGCCTCGCCGGGGCGCTCGGCGTCGGTCGGCTGCTTGAGAGTCTCCTGGTGCGGACGAGCCCGGCGGATCCCCTGACGCTCGTCTCGATTGTGGCGGTCCTCGTCGCCTCCGCGGTGCTTGCGTGCGTATGGCCCGCGCGGCGCGCGGCGAACCTCGATCCGGTCGCGGCGCTTCGTTGCGAGTAGCGGCGGACAGGCCACCTCTCGTAGAACACCACCCCAGCGACCAGATTTTCGTGCGGTGGTCGATCGACCTCTTCGCCCCGCGCTTGCTCCGGGGACATGTAGGCCACCGTGCCGACCGTCGTGCCGGTCTGCGTCACGGCCTCCGCCCCCGCGAGCTTGGCCAGGCCGGAGTCGAGGATCTTCACGGTGCCGCTCTTCGTGACGAGCAGGTTCGCAGGCTTTATGTCGCGATGCACGACGCCCATCCCGCCCTGGCCGAGCTGGGAGCGGATCTCATGCGGGCCAACCTGTAATCCGGGCGCAAGGGACATCGGCGACGGGGGGCATTGTAGTTCGCGCGCCCGTTACAATGTGACCGGTCAGACCGTCGTGGACCGATTAACGCTGTGAGATACGAGGACTTGGGCGCCTGGAGAGGAGGTCCCCGTGAGCCTGCTCGACACGTTGTCGGCCTTCTTCTCCCGTCCTGCCGAGGAGACGGCCGACGATACGCCAGAGGGTGCCTGTCCCAACTGCTGGGGCCGGTATGAGTACGATGGCGAGATCCGGCAGATCGCCCGAGACCGCCAAATCGACGTGAACAATGGCGTCGAGCGCTTTGCCTTCATCCAGGACTTCGTGGTGACCCACATCGACGGGATCCGGCTCCGCAACGACGACCGCACCTTCATCTGCCCGAAGTGCAGCACCCGCTACCCCTGATGGCGGCGATGCCGGGGTGGTTGAGGCTCGCCAGCACCTGCGCTTCCCGCTGGAACCGGGCGAGCCGATCCGGATCAGCGGCGACGGCGTCGGGGAGAACCTTCAGCGCGACATCGCGCCCCAGTTGCGAGTCGGTGGCGCGATAGACCTGCCCCATGCCGCCTTCGCCGATGAGGGCGGTGACGTCGTAACGGCCGAGGCGGTCGCCGGGTGTCAGAGGCATCGGCGGTCTAGGTCGGCTTGACCTTCAGGATGCCGAGCTTGATGAGTAGACCGGTGAAGTCATAGACGCGCCGTCGTGGTGTCTTGGGTGTACAGCTTCGCGAGGGCTTCTGCGTCGTGTGCCTGCTGGTACTCGATATAGTGGCCGACGCCAACTCTCACGTCGATCCCGCCGCCAGGCTGCGAACCGCCTCCGCTTCCGAACCGAAGACGTGGATCACCGACGGGAGTCGGGCGATCGTCATCAGTCGCTCGACCTTCTCCGTCAGGTTCGCCACATGCAGCGTGCCGCCCTGCCTCCGCAGGGTGACGAAGCCGCTGACGAGTTCGCCAAGACTGGTGCTGTCCATGTACGACACCGCGCCCATGTCCAACACCACCTTGCGCTGACCGGCGGCGACCAGATCCTCTACCCGCCGTTTCACCGCGCCGAAACTCTCGTCTCGCGTCATCGGGCCGGACGGCGCCAGGACCGTCACCTCGCCGACGACTCGTTCTTCAATCCGCATCATCTGGGTCGCCGGGTCACGTGGTCCGAGCCGAGCCGCACGCCGACGCAGTCGCGCGCTTGGCCTCTCCTTGGGGGTGGAAAGGCTGATTATGCCACCGGCGGGGCCGGATCACGGCCCCGGCGCCGATTGCGTGTGCAACGAGCGGACAGGAGGGACGGAGGCGCCGCAGGACTAGGTGCTGGCCGCCGTTTCTGGGAAGTTCATGCGGCGGCAGACGTCTTTGAAACGTGACTCTGAGCCGAGCGTGCTCCGCAGGTCAGCGCAGAACGGCGATGCCAGGAAGCCCATCAAGTAATCGCGTTCTTCGCCCCCTCGCTCCAGCTCACGGAGTGCCCGCTCGCGGTGATCCAGTGACACCCAGGTGGGCCTCCCTCATCGATAGCGAAAAAAGACGCTGTTCCGAATCTCGCGCATCGTTGTCCAAATCGGGTCGTCGGTCCCGTTCGGCGATACGCTCATAAAGGCCCACGTGTGATTGCTGGCGCCGTCCCAGACTCGGATTTCGATCCGGAGGGTTTGAGGTGCCTTGGTTGTAAAGGGCTCCACCCAATTAAGTGACGCCACATAGTTCGCAGCGTCTGTTTGTTCAGCGGGCGTCTCCGGTTCGACTGCGAACGAAAAGTCATCTGTCTTGATCGCGCCGCCGCTGACCGCCGTGGCGAGACCTGCGTAGTAAGCGAGCAACTCTTGCGTGAGGGTCTTCTCCGTCATCTCGGGCTGGCCGTCGAGCCGAAAGACGATCACGTAGGACAAGAAATCTCGTGCCGCGGCGTCGAACATGCCGGGGGCGAAGCGGGCTTCTTCGACGCCTTGGAGCGTCATCCCAGGGGCGAATCCGGGCGGGAGGTCAATGTGTTCGCCGCGCCAGCTTGTCGGCGCGTCGATGCGGATCGCATCTTCGGGTTCGGCGCCGTCAGCGGATTGCTCACCGTGCGTGCCAGCCAGTAGACCGACGCAGACGGCGGCAATGATTCGGATGGCAGCCATGCGAGGCCTCTCATTCGGCAGTGGGCGTTGATGTCGACGCGTCATAGATCTGCCCCATCCTACCCTCGCCGATGAGGGCGGTGACGTCGTAATGCCCGAGGCGGGAGCCGACGGTCAGGGCCATAGGCTGTGCCGGATCAACCGGCGCAGATCAGGGCGATTGTAACCCCGCAGAGCGGGCGGCTCCGGTCGCAGGTCCGCCGCGATCTCCTGGCGAGTCGTTTCGTAGGATCGTCAATCAGCGAGCCTGCTCGTCGAAGGCGCCGTCAAACGGAACGGAGAGCGACGACCCCGTCTGCAAATGGAGCACCACGTCGCGATACCAGGCGGTTGCGCGGCCTTCTGTGTCGTCGGTGTCGGTCATCACTGCAAGCCCCACCACGTCGGGCATCGGCTCCTGAAAAGCTCGCGCGAAATCACGACTCAATTCGTGACGCTCCGTGACCCATTCGGGATCCTCTGGGCAACCGCTGCGTGCGACGACCTGATAGATGTCATCGCTCACGGGGCTGAAGGCGGAGTCGCCCTTGGCGGTGCGTGACGCCCACACGTAGCTCAGGGCTCGCTTCGGTCTGATGCGTCCGAACGGACTCTTGAACACCTGGCGGCGGAACCAGCCCCAGGGTGTCCATGAACGATCGCGGCCCAACAAGACGAACACTCTGGCCGCAAAGTCGTCGCCTGCCCGCTCATGCTCGGCAGCGTTGTCGAGGCACCGTTCCACGCGCCACCGCCAGGAAATCGCTGCCGGTTCGACGTCCGCGTCAAGTTCGACAACTAATCCAGATGCTGCCCGCGTACTCTCCGCCCGGAGTGCCACCCCATCCGGCAGGCGATCGAGCGTGTACTCGGTTTCTCGAATCTCGCTAAACGTCACTGGTTCCCAACGTGTGGCGGTCGACAGCGTTGCGAACGTGGCGAGGCCGACCATGACCGCAGCGGTGAATATCCTTAGGCTGGAGCGCATGAGCCTGCGAGAAGATGAAGCTAGGCCTGTTTCAGATCGGGGTCGGCGGCGACGTGCTCGGGGAGCACCGGGCGTCAAGGGCATGGGGTCAGTCGGAGCTTCGGCGTGCCCGGCTCCGCAAGCCTCTGACGACGGTCGGCACGAACGTCAGCGCGACGAGCAGAAGGCTCGCGGCAACCAGCGTCAGGAACGTGCGGTCAAGGCGGCTCTCGGCTGCGTCGACCAGGGCCGAAGCAACGTAGCTCAGTACCAGCGTCGCAGGTAGCAGGCCAAGGATGGTGGCCCCGACGTAGGCGCCGAAGCCCATGCCTGCGAGTGAAGCCGCGTAGTTGATCAGCGCAAAGGGCGCCGGGAGAACCCTGAGCCGGACCACGGCCCAGAACGCGTGGTGCTGGAGGAGGCGCTCAATGGGCTCGACCCGTGACCCGAGCGTCTGCACGACGAAGTCACGCGCAAGGAAGCGTCCGAGGGCGTAGCTCGAGAGGGCAGCCAGAAACAAACTGCCGAAGCTGATGGCGAAGCCGCGAGCGAACCCGAAGACGGCGCCGCGAGCCAGAACGATCGGCGTCGCGGGCATTCCGAACGTGCTCAGAAGCACGCCCATGCCCACGAAGAGCGGCGCCGCGCCGGGGACGTCACGCGACTCCTCGAGCAATCTCAGCATCTCGTCGATGGTCAGATAGTGGCGAAGAGGCGAAACGCGCAGGATCAGAAAGCCACCGACCACCAAGACCACGAAAAGGACAAAACGGACTCCTGGGCGCACGCGGTCTCGCTCTTCCCCCGGACCTGGCCCATTCCCCTCCCCGATGAGGGCGATTACGTCGAAGTGGCCGAGGCGGTCACCGACGTTCAGGGCCATAGGCTGTGCTGGATCAACCGACCCAGATCAGGAGGATTGTAGCGCCGCAGAGCGGGCGTCTCGACCGGCCGCACAGAATGGCTCTACGAGCCGTTTGTACGCTTCCTCGTGCGAACCACTAGCAGGGGCGTCCCACCGCCGACTCGACCGCGATAGAGCGCACGTGCGACGTGATGACCCACTGCTCGCCGGCCAGGAACTCCATGTGCAGGCCGAGACCCACCCAGCCGAGCTTCAAGCAACTGCCCCCGAAACTCGACCCGCTGAGACAGGCTCTCGTGCGGGCAGGGAAGAACGCCCCACCCTGGACCAACACTTCACGCGCGTAGGGCTTGAGGATCGTGATCTGGTAGAGCGAGTTGTCGGTCCGCACCAAGAGCGTCGTCAGGACGTCCACGTCGGTGAGTCCGATGCCGTTCGCTCGCGACACTGCCGCCATGACACCGTCGAGCGTGCGGTGTCGACAACGGCCGCGGCTGGTCGAGCGATGGCCGTCGTGGTGTGTCGTGTTGCTCGCTTTCGGCGCGGTCGGGTCCGAGGACATGGTCCTACACCCAGTGTAGGACGTTCACCACGCCGAGGGAACTCGACCGTCAGTTTCGTAGGAACCGCCTGGATCAGGGATGGTGCCAAGATCGGTGGGATGAACGCCGAGCGCCCATCTACCTCGGGTCAACCCGGTATGCCTCGTCCCCATCTGGAATGTCATCGCCCAAGGGCACGCTGAGGTCGCCATCGGCGACCCACGAGGTCACCGTCACCGAGTGCGGGATGAGGTGCCACGGGCTTGTCTGGACCGTGACGAGTGTGCCGCGCTCGATGAACGACCAGTCGACTTCGCGAACGTACGCGTTCTGCCAGCCCATGCTCTCGACTGCTCGCGGCCTGGGCTAGTACGCCTCGTCCAGGTTGACGAAACCTAGCTCTTTACCCAATTTACGAATCCGTCGCTTCCTGCGAAACAGTGTCCGTCGTCGCACGAGGTCGGCGAGTTCGGATAACACCGTTTCCGGCACGAAGTCGACCGGCAACTCCGTCGCACGTTGCCCAGCTTTCTGTGATTGGTAGTGGATCACGCTCCGCCACGCCAGATAGCCCAGGAGCAGATTGGGCCCAGGGATCAGGCTGAGCGGCACACTGACCGGTACCCCCGCGGCGTTGGCGATCATCCACTTCCGGTGCTTCTCGATCGCCGCCTGAATCAGCCCCTCATAGACCGACCTGGCCTGCGCCTCCGCCAGCGCTGAGGGGTAGTGAATGCGCACCCGTTCGATCGCGCCCAGCGACTGCAACAGAAGCTCCCGCCGCCGCCGGCGCCGGCTCAACCACTCATAGGCGCGTCGCGCATGCGAGAGCGCCCTGCGCAATGCGGCATCTGTCGCCGCCGGCGGATCTGTGGATTCAGGCTGGATCTCGCCTGAGTACATGAAGTACTCCCCATCACGGCGAGGCAGCAGGTGCACGTCCACGGCGCGTCTCTTCCTTCGAGACTACGACGAATGCATTCCGTCGGTTCAGCCGAGGCTGCACGGCGCCGGACGAGATCGATTAGCGGCAAAGGCATCGGGTCAGAATCCTCCAGCGCGACATCCCGGCCAAGTTGGGTGTCGGTTGCCCGATGGACCTGGCCCATCCCTATCGAACCCTCGAACGGCTCGCAATCCGCCACCGACAAACCAGGACGGGTGCCGAGAACGGCTGTGTCGGAGAACGGACCTTACGTTAACGGAGGGGCACCCCGTCTAATGCTGCACCGTGTTTGACCACTGTTCTGCCAGTTGGCGGACCACCGGATCCTTCGGATCGTGGTGGTGGGCGAAGGCGATGCGCGAAATCTCCGGGCGCGCATAGTCGTTGAACGTGAACGGAACCTCACAGCCATGCGTGGCGCCCAGGGCACCGTCCAGGATGGAAGAGGGCAGGTCGAACCGGTACAGCCAGCCGCCGGGTCCGGCCGCTGTGACCGCTTCGCAGGTGCGGATGGCAGGGCGCCGGAACATCTCGGTCCAGACCCGCTCGAAGAGGGTCTTGCCGGTATCGTCCGGATAAGCGTCCTGCAGCGCGGCCAGGTACGCGCCGGGGTCCGCGCCAGCGGCGAGGAGGTCGAAGGTCATTGCCCCCAGGACCGCGCTCATGGGGTCGAAGGTCGCTCCTTCTGGGGCGAACGACGTGAAAAAGGTGCCTTCATGCCGATTGGAGCCGGCGATGTAGGGCACGCCGCGCGCGCCGCGCTCGGCGATCGCCTGATAGGTATCCCGGGTCACCACCACGCCGTCGACGCTGGCGCCGACCGTAATGCCGGAGGCGACCTGCACCGCCAGCAACCCTTCGGCGGGGAGCTGCTTGAGGCGGGTGAGCAGTTCACCTTTGTCCACCTTCAAGTGTGCGGCCAGGCCCGGTGACAGGGACGCCGGCGCGTTGGTGATTGCGGTGCCGCTGTGGGCGATTGCGCGGTGATACAGGCCGTCGGCGGAGGGCGCGGCCAGAATGGCGTTGACGGAGCCGCCGCCGGCGGACTCCCCGAAGATGGTCACGTTATTGGGGTCACCACCGTAATCGGCGATGTTGTCCCGCACCCAGGTCAGCGCGAGGATCTGGTCGCGGAAACCATTGGACGCAGATCCGGCCAGGGCGTCGTCGTACTTCGACAGGTCGAGAAAACCAAAGACGCCGAGCCGATAGTTGACCGTAACCACCACCACGTCGCCCTGGGCAGCGAGAACGGAGCCGTCGTGGTCGTTGCCGGCACCGATGTAGTAGGCGCCGCCGTGAATCCAGAACAACACCGGCCGGGCGCGGCCGTCCGCTGCGGGGGTGTAGATGTCCACAAACAGACAGTCCTCACTCCGCGCCTCCGCCGGCGGTGGGCCGAGCGCGGTTTCGGGTTGCATCGCCCGGTTGCCCAGCCTGGTGGCATCCAGCGTGCCCGACCAGGGTCCATGGGGTTCCGGCGCACGGAAACGTCGTTCACCCACCGGGGGCTTGGCATAGGGGATGCCCTGGAAGCTCTGGATATCGTTTTCCGATTTGCCAACAATAGTGCCAAGCCGTGTAGTTATCGGGGTCATCGCACGGACTCCGTGTGCTGTTTGGGTTGTCTGCCGAGAGTCAAGCCCATTCTTAGTTGAAACTCTCCACGGCTCCCGATGGCTTACGCGGCCTGCTTCTTCGACGTCGTCGTGTCGATCTTCAGTTCTCGCTTCAATGCGGCCCGAAGCGTGGGAAGGTGGCGGTAGCCCCTCACCCTTCGTAAGCGCGGTTCGATGTCCAGGAGGGCGGTCGCCAGCCAGCGGTGGCGTTGGCTCGAGCTCTGCCAGTGATCTACCTTCGCGCAGCGTTCCTCGACCAGCGCATTGACCGACTCCAGACAGTTCGTCGTCTTCAGCGACCGGCCCAGCACTCCGTACACGCCCAATCGATGTCACGTCAGGGTTTCGTCCAGGCCTTCCGCCAAGCTGTCAGCCGCCGACTGGTTCCGCTCGTCCAACTCGCCGTGGAGCGTCTCGAGCGCACCGAGGGCCTCGTCGTAGTCCGGCCGGTTGTACGCTCGCTGGAGACGCTGACGCCACACCGCCTGCTCGTGCTTGGCCAGGTAGCTCACCACGTTCTCGCGCTTGTGCCACTGGCACCGTTGGACCAGGGCCCGGCCCCGGAAGGCCTTCCGGACGGCCGTGCGGAGCCCCTTGCCGCCATCGAGGATGACCAGCACACCCTGGGAGAGGTCGAGGCCCCGCTCGACCAACGACCGCAGGAACGGTGTGAGCACCGTCGCGTTCTCCGTGTCCGTTTCGACGAAGCCCAGGAAGCGTTTCTCCCCAGACAGCGTGATGCCTAGCGCGATGACCATCGTCGCGTCAGCGAACGTCTTGCCGTCCAGGAACACGGCCACCACGTCCTCATCGGATAGGTCCCGCTCCTGGAACGCCCGTAGCTGCGCCGCGCTGGCCTGGATGAACCCCCGGGACACCGTCGAACTCGAGAGCCCGATCGCCCCGGGAATCGCCGCCGCGGCCGCCGCGTAGTTGCGGCACGAGATCCCGTAGAGCACCCGTCGCAGCAGCGCGTCGTCCACCTCGCGGTCGTCATGCAACGCCTCATACGACCGCAGCGGAATCTCGCTCCCTGCGAGGCGACGAATCCGGGGCACGCGAATCGGCACGCGCTGCCCCGCGAGACCCACCGTCCCAGGGTTACTGCCGTGACGGCGTCCACCGACCGACGCGTCCTTCCGGACGTAGCGCTCGCTCGCCAGCGCCGTCACCTCCTGGTCGAGCAACTCCTGCACATGCATCAGGCCCAGGGGCACCAGCGAGCGGATCAGCTCCACCTTCGCGTCCAGCTCCAGATCCGCGTAGGCCTCGCGGTGAATGATGTTGACCGAGCCCAGCTTGCGAACTTTCTTGCGCTTCCTGACAGCACGTAGAACACTCATCGTGGCTCCTCTCTCTCGTGGGGTGATGTCCGTCTTTTGCAACGTCATCACACCACAGGGTCTGGAGCCGTTTCAATTTTCAACTAAGATTAGCTCACCCTCTCTGCCGAGGCTTGTACAGGATGCTCAAACGGGGCGTCGGGGCGGCTGCGCCGTTGCGAAGTGCGGCAAAGGCCGGGACCATGCCGTCGAGCAGCGGGAGCGCGATGCTTGCGCCGAGGCCGCGAGGACGGTACGGCGGGGGAGCGCCTTCCTGGTGACGATCATGGCTCGGATCTCCTCATCGTGAACGGCACGCTTCGGACGATGGACGATAGACGATATTAGACACCCCCGTTAATGGAAGATCCATTACTCGACTCTGCCTGAAAGCTGAAAGCCCCTCCGACAGCGTGGCGATCTCTTGCGCGCCTTCGATCGACCCACGCAACCCCTGGCCGTGCTCCTCCTGATGCCGGAAGATGTTCCGCGCCTTGACCGCCAGGTCGCGATCAAGGTCCTTCCGCCGGACCTGACGCGCGACGACATCAATCATGCGCTGTACGCGAATTACGCCGGCGCTTTCAGACGGCGCAAGTGTGGGCGCGGACGGTGGAAGGGCAGGATGCGTACTCGACGTTGGCCATTGCCTTCGCTCAGATGGGGCAGGGTCAATTGTCTCAGGCGAGGGAGACTTACGAGCGGCTTGAGCAGATCGATGGGCTGGGCAAGTCCTTTGCCGCGTCCGGTCTGGGCGACCTGGCTGTGTTTGAAGGTCGCTTCTCGGACGGCGTCGCAGGCGCTGCGGCACAGCAGCGCGCTCAAGAATCGGTTTCTCGCGGCGCGGACCCTCGTGGAAGCCGGCGACATCGATAAAGCTCTGCCCCTTGTCGACGGTTTAGCAAGCGAGCGAGGCGCCGAGCCTCGAGCCCACGCGAGAATCCTCGAGGGCGTGATCGCACTGAAAAACGGGGACGCGCCCGAGGCGATGAGCCTGCTGCAAGAGGCGAACAAGTTGTTCGACACTTGGATCGGGTTCTTCGACCTGGGGACCCACGTGTCCGAATAGTGGCGTTCCGTCTACGGGTGTCCATCGGTGTGGGTATACCAGTGGGTATAGTTAGGATGGTCCGATCCCAACGTGAGACCGGAAGAACAGAATGAGAGAATCGATTATGACGGAACGAATATTCGTTAAGTGCTTCATTTGGATGGTCGTCCTTATGACGACGCCAAATGTCTTGATCGCGCAAACCCAAGGAAGCGAGGAATGGACACAAACACAAACAGCCTGGGGTGACCCTGACATTCAGGGGATCTGGAATAACGTGACGGCAACACGTCTTGAGCGCCCGGAAGATCTAAGCGAAAGAAACATACTTACGGATGAAGAAGCAGCTGAATACTCACAATTGATCGCCGACATACGCGCCGAGGCCTTAACGACGCCACATATTGGGTACAACGTGAACATCTGGTTTGAATCAAGCGATGTACTCTCCGGCAATCGCACGCCCTTGCTGATTGACCCGCCAGACGGCAGATTACCGCCACTGACCTCGTTGGCGAAGAAAGTTTCCGAGTCAGAGGCAGAAGCCAGACGTATGAGTCCAGCCGACACGTGGTGGGACCGTGGTCCGTACGAACGTTGCATCTCGCGTGGTCTACCAGGCGCAATGCTGCCTGGCTTTTATAATCATAACTACCAGATTCGCCAGACGCCGAACTACGTCGTAATTCTTGTTGAGATGATTCATGACGCTCGGATCATCCCACTGGACGGGCGTCCGCACGTCGATGCTGGCATCAAGCAGTGGCTCGGTGATTCACGGGGCCACTGGGAAGGAAACACTCTCGTCGTCGAGACGACCAATCTTCGGCATGTCGACCGACTCACGAGGGTGAGCTAATCTTAGTTGAAAATTGAAACGGCTCCAGACCCTGTGGTGTGATGACGTTGCAAAAGACGGACATCACCCCACGAGAGAGAGGAGCCACGATGAGTGGCCTACGTGCTGTCAGGAAGCGCAAGAAAGTTCGCAAGCTGGGCTCGGTCAACATCATTCACCGCGAGGCCTACGCGGATCTGGAGCTGGACGCGAAGGTGGAGCTGATCCGCTCGCTGGTGCCCCTGGGCCTGATGCATGTGCAGGAGTTGCTCGACCAGGAGGTGACGGCGCTGGCGAGCGAGCGCTACGTCCGGAAGGACGCGTCGGTCGGTGGACGCCGTCACGGCAGTAACCCTGGGACGGTGGGTCTCGCGGGGCAGCGCGTGCCGATTCGCGTGCCCCGGATTCGTCGCCTCGCAGGGAGCGAGATTCCGCTGCGGTCGTATGCGGCGTTGCATGACGACCGCGAGGTGGACGACGCGCTGCTGCGACGGGTGCTCTACGGGATCTCGTGCCGCAACTACGCGGCGGCCGCGGCGGCGATTCCCGGGGCGATCGGGCTGTCGAGTTCGACGGTGTCCCGGGGGTTCATCCAGGCCAGCGCGGCGCAGCTACGGGCGTTCCAGGAGCGGGACCTATCCGATGAGGACGTGGTGGCCGTGTTCCTGGACGGCAAGACGTTCGCTGACGCGACGATGGTCATCGCGCTAGGCATCACGCTGTCTGGGGAGAAACGCTTCCTGGGCTTCGTCGAAACGGACACGGAGAACGCGACGGTGCTCACACCGTTCCTGCGGTCGTTGGTCGAGCGGGGCCTCGACCTCTCCCAGGGTGTGCTGGTCATCCTCGATGGCGGCAAGGGGCTCCGCACGGCCGTCCGGAAGGCCTTCCGGGGCCGGGCCCTGGTCCAACGGTGCCAGTGGCACAAGCGCGAGAACGTGGTGAGCTACCTGGCCAAGCACGAGCAGGCGGTGTGGCGTCAGCGTCTCCAGCGAGCGTACAACCGGCCGGACTACGACGAGGCCCTCGGTGCGCTCGAGACGCTCCACGGCGAGTTGGACGAGCGGAACCAGTCGGCGGCTGACAGCTTGGCGGAAGGCCTGGACGAAACCCTGACGTTACATCGATTGGGCGTGTACGGAGTGCTGGGCCGGTCGCTGAAGACGACGAACTGTCTGGAGTCGGTCAATGCGCTGGTCGAGGAACGCTGCGCGAAGGTAGATCACTGGCAGAGCTCGAGCCAACGCCACCGCTGGCTGGCGACCGCCCTCCTGGACATCGAACCGCGCTTACGAAGGGTGAGGGGCTACCGCCACCTTCCCACGCTTCGGGCCGCATTGAAGCGAGAACTGAAGATCGACACGACGACGTCGAAGAAGCAGGCCGCGTAAGCCATCGGGAGCCGTGGAGAGTTTCAACTAAGAATGGGCTTGACTCCGACTCACCGTGGCATTCTTTGGCACCAGTGAACAAGGCCGTGTAATCGAGCGCTTCACAAAGCTAGATTCCGGCTTCATGGATTACCACGTCACCGTCGATGACCCAGTCACTTTCACTGATACGTGGACAGCCTCTATTCCGATGAGACTTGTCGATGGTCCCCTTTACGAGTACGCGTGCCACGAAGGGAATTACGGTTTACCGAACATCCTCGCCGGCCACCGACGAGAAGAAGCCCAGATGGCACAATCGAAATAGCACGCAACAATGTGTGCATTCAATCGGACGCGTGGAGCCGGCGACAGTGACCCGCCCCCCATGGTGGTGCCAGTGCTTATGAGAGAGCTGGACTCATCGCTAGCCCGCCAATCGGTGTCGGCCTGACCGTTTCGCGCGCCGGGGGCCGATAGCCCAGCGCGCTGTGTGGCCGCACCGTGTTGTACTCCTGCCGCCAGCGTTCGATCAAGATCTTGGCTTCCGTGAGCGTGTAGAAGATCTCTCGGTCCAACAGTTCATCGCGCAGTTTCCCGTTGAAGGATTCGACATAGCCGTTCTCCCACGGACTGCCGGGCTCGATGAATAACGTCTCAACGTCCAGGGCCGTCAGCCACAGTCGAACGAGCTCCGCCGTGAACTCCGGACCGTTGTCGGGGCGAATGGACGCCGGCCGGCCATGCGTCACGACCAGCTCGGCCAAGGTCTCCAGCACGTCGATCGACCGGAGCCGCCGGGCCACCACGATCGCCAGGCATTCCCGTGAGTATTCATCCACGACCGTGAGGATCTTCAGGGGGCGGCCATCGTGGGTGCGCTCTGCGACAAAGTCATACGCCCAGATGTGGTGCCGATACTCGGAGCGGCGGCTGATACACGAACCATCCGCCAACCCCCCCGGCAGGCCCGCCGCTCCGACACGCCCCGCAGCTGGCCGCGCACGTGCGCCACCGCCTGCCGGCGTCGGGACGGGCTCAGAAGTTTCCCGAGGCCACCTCTTTGAGAATCGCGTTGTCGAGCGCTTGGTCGGCGACGAGCTTCTTCAGGCGGGCGTTTTCCCGCTCGAGCTCCTTCAGCCGCTTGGCCTGGTCGAGTTTGAGCCCGCCGTATTCCTTGCGCCAGCGGTTCACGCTCCGGGTTTCAGATCCCCCTAAGCCGTTGAAAAGAAATGGTGAGCCGCCGGGGACTCGAACCCCAAACCCGCAGATTAAGAGTCTGCTGCTCTGCCAGTTGAGCTAGCGGCCCATTCGTGGTGGTTCGTGCACCGATGATGGCGCGCCCGGCAGGATTCGAACCTGCGGCCTCCTGCTCCGGAGGCAGGCGCTCTATCCAGCTGAGCTACGGGCGCCCTTGACTTCTTTCACGCGTTGCAACCGTGGTTGCAACCTTTCGCTCCCCCCGTCACACGCGGGGTTCGTAAGGCCACGTCTATCTACCAGCCCTCCTCGTCTGGTTCAACTCGACGTCAGTCGCCGAGCCGCTTAGGACTGATTTTCGCCAGACTGGTTGACGGTCGCAGCCATACGATCATACATGACGGACTTTGTGTACCGCTCAGTCAGCGTCATCGACCTGTGGTCTAGCAGCCCGTGGTGAAAGTCCCTATTAGGGATCGACACGATCGATCCCGCGTACTACACTGTCGCGCATGGCGATGGGCAAACGACGACGCCGGGCGCGGCAAGCATCGATGTGGGTTCCCACCAGCGACCTGCCTCGCAGTGCGGCGCATCCGTTCTATCAGCGATTGAATCGGATCCTCGATGACACGGGCTTCGACGCGTTCGTCGAGGCGCAATGCGCGCCGTTCTACGCGGACGGCGTCGGTCGTCCGAGTCTGGCGCCGGGGCGGTACTTCCGGCTGCTGATGCTCGGCTACTTCGAAGGGCTGGACTCGGAGCGGGCGATCGCGTGGCGGGCGGCCGATTCGCTGAGCATCCGGCAGTTTCTGGACCTCGAGCTGCACGAGGCGCCGCCGGATCACTCGACGCTGTCGCGCACCCGGCGCCTGATCGACGTCGAGACCCATCAAGCGGTGTTCACGTGGGTGCTGCAGCAACTGGCCGACGCCCAGCTCGTGACCGGGCGGACCCTCGGCATCGATGCCACGACGTTGGAAGCGAACGCCGCATTGCGGAGTATCGTGCGCCGGGACACGGGCGAAGGCTACGAGGCGTTTCTGACCGGGCTGGCCGAGGCGTCCGGCATCGTCACGCCGACCCGCGCTGAGCTGGCCCGGTTCGACCGGAAACGGAAGAAGAAAGGCTCCAACGACGACTGGACGCATCCGCAGGATCCGGACGCGAAGATCACGAAGCTGAAGGACGGGCGCACGCACTTGGCGCACACCGCGGAGCATGCGGTGGACCTGGAGACGGGGGCCATCGTCGGCGTCACCGTGCAGGATGCCGACGACGGCGATACGACGACGATGGTCGAGACCCTGATCACGGCGGCCGACCACGTCGAAGCCGTCCTGCCGGCCGGCGCCGGTATCGCCGAGGTCGTCGGGGACAAGGGGTATCACAGTAACGAGACGATGGTGGCGTTCGCCGCGCTCGGCGTGCGCAGTTATGTTTCGGAGCCGGACCGCGGGCGACGCAACTGGACAGGCAAGGCGGCGGCGCGCGACGCCGTGTACGCGAACCGTCGGCGCATTCGGGGCACGCGTGGGCAACGGCTGCTGCGACGGCGGGGCGAGTTGCTCGAACGCCCCAACGCGCATCTCTACGAGACCGGGCGGCTGCGCCGGGTGCATCTGCGTGGGCATCCCAACATCCTCAAGCGCGTGCTTGTGCACGTCTGCGGGTTCAATCTTGGGCTCCTCATGCGGCAGCTGACGGGCGTCGGCACGCCGCGGAGCCTCCAAGGCCGCGCGGTCGCCGTCTTCGAGGCCTTGATCGCTGATCTTGGCCGCCTCTGGACCCTCGTATCGCCCGCGTGGGCGCGAGATGCGCAAGATCTGCCGCACTCGTCGTTTCTCGACCTTATGACACGGTGTCACGAACACATGCCCCTCGACCTACGAAAGGGCGTTTTCACCACGGGCTGCTAGCAGGCGCTGGACGGCGAGCGCGTCCCCCGATCGGCGATACATCTCGCTCCCGAACGTATGGCGCAGATCGCGGAGCGTGAGGAGGGGCGCGTCGGCTGAGCGACACCAGCGCTGCAGGCTGTGACAGAGCGCCGCGGTGCTGAACTCCCCCCATGCGTCGTACTCGGCGACCGATCGAAAGGCCGCCAGCGCGGCGGGGTGCAGCGGAACGACCTCCGATCGCGTCCCCCGGCCCTTGCGCCGGCGCGGCCGGTCCAGCTCGGCTCGGTCCCAGCGCACCTGCTGCAGATGCACGCGTTTGAGCGTCGACGGTGACAGGCCGGTGTAGAGCAGCACCCGCACCCGGGCGCGTGACGCCGACGGCTTCACCCCCGCAAGCACCGCTTCGACCGCGGCGAACGTCGTCCCGCGCGCGGTGGGATCCGGTTCGTCTGCTTCCGGCACGTCACGCACCGGGTTCGGGGCGCGCGGGCCGTCGAGCACCCGCCACAGATTACTGAGCGCTCGCAGGAACTGGTTGACCGAGCTCGCGGCGTACGGGGGCTTGGTCTCGACGACCCGGAATCGCTTGCGCGAGCGTGTGACCCTCCGCGGCTCGATGAGCCACCGGTCGCGCTGGGCACGAATCTCCCGAGCGCTGATGCTGCTCCGGGGCCGCTGCCCGAAGAGCGCGACCCACATGCCGATGTGCTTTGCCCGGTCGCGGTAGCTCGGCATTGCGCGCACGGCCTGGAGGTAGCGCGCGGCGTCGTCCTCGAAGGTGCCAGCCGCCACGGAAAGGCGCTTCGCGCCCGAGCGAAGCTCGGCACGTCGATTCTCGCGCCACTGCTGCATCGCCGTGACCGTCGTCTTCGGCGGGAAGTGTTGCGAGACGAACCGCTTCGTGGTCTCGCCGGGCAGCCGGATCGTGAAGTACGCTTGCCATCCCAACGCCGTGCGGCGGATTCTGTGCCGATCGGGCCTGACCCAAAGAGCCTTCGCCGCGAAGCTGGGCATTTCGCAGGGCTACTTGTCGATGCTCTTGGGTGGTACGCGTCAGCCGCGACTGCACCTCGCCGTGGCCATCGCGGCCAAGGCCAATGTGCCGATCGCGTCGCTGACGCGGACCGCTGCAGGCCCCCACGCCCACGACCGCCCGGGCCAACGCGGTCGCCGCCGGAGAGACATCAACCGACCAACGAAAGGAGCACGACCATGAACGAACGGCGCGCACAGGAGCCCCGACCAGGCGCCTGCGAGGGCGGGGCGCACGCAGCGGGCCGCTACCGCACACGGGAGTGCGAGCAGGACTGCCAGGGCGGCACGCTCGTCGCGGGGCTGGGCAGCTAACGCCGGATGGTCCATGACGACCACAGAAAAGCGCTGCGATCCGCTGGCCCGCTTTCACGCCTCTGGGCGCCTCGCGGATCTGCCCGCGTATCTCTCGACCGACGACCTGAAAACCGTGCTCGCAAGCCGAGCTTGGACGCGGTGCGGTGGTGGATGCGCGATCGCGGCCTGGAACCGATCCGTGACGGCCGGCGGTTGCTCTTGCCACGCGCGCAGCTCCGGCAGGCAGGGTTCCCGGTGTGATGTCGACCGCGGCCAGACACGCCGGGCGCACGCGTCGTCGCGACGTCGGCTACGCCCTGATGGTGGGGCTTCCGTCCACAGTTGTCAGGCGCCAGGCGAGTCTCGCGGCCCACCACGGTGGCCGCCGCGGAGCCCGTCACCTACCCAGGCTGGCATGTCGTCCACGTGAAGGACCAGCACGGCGACCCCCGGGTCTCGACGTCGTCTATCCGGCCTGCTGGCCCGAAGTAGTCACGCGATTTCGGGAGCGCGTTCGCAGTCTGGCCTGTGAAGGCGGCGCGCTGGAGATTCGGCGAGTCACGTTCCACGATGGCTGCGCGCGGTACATGCAGACAGGAGAAGGGAGAGGTTCATGAAGTCGAGTGACGCATCCCCCGGGAAGCACCTCAAAGCGGAGGACCTCAACGGGCGACAGATCGCCGTGACCATCTCGCACGTGACGATGGAAGACGTCGGCAGTGGGCAGAAGAAGGAGCGCAAGCCGATCTGCTACTCAAGGGAGCCAATAAAGGGTTGGTCCTAAACGTGACCAACTTCAATTCCATTGCCGAGTTCACGGGCGAGGAGGAGTCCGACAACTGGCCGGGCAAGCGGATCACGCTCGTCCCGGCCAGGACGGACTTTCAAGGGCGGCAGGTCGACTGCATTCGGATCAGTGCGGCGTCACCCCCTGCGGCGGCGGTCGCGCCAACACCGCTGCCGGTGCCGGCGCTGGACGAACCGCCCTTCGACGACGATCCGGCGCCCTACTGAGTGTAGGACCCATGAAGCTCGCCTCAGATCTCATCCAGCAGGACGACGGCGTCACCGTGCGACAGCCCTGGACGTCCGCCGATGCGGCTGTTGGTGTCGTGAGCCGCCGCCGGTTGCGCGTTGGCAACAAGACGCCGCGCGGGATTGCACAGCACCAGGATGGCCCAGACGTGCCACGCGTGCCGTTGTCGTCGCAGTTCTGCAATCGCTGGAGCGACCCCTATGACGAGGGCATGGCGCTCGAGGACGAGACGCGTAGGCGATCGAAGGGCGGCGTGTGATGCCAGTCACGCCGATCTTTATCGGACACGTGGACGAGGGCGGGCGTCTACGGCTGAACCATAGGGACGGTCTCTCGCGGTGGCTGTGCACGCTGACAGGCCGCGTCATCGAAGTGGTCGTGCGGAGACGACGGTCACGGCGAAGCGTGGACCAGAACGCCTACATCCATGCGGTCCCGGTCGCCATGCTCGCCGGGCACTTCGGCTACATGGTGCCGGAGATGAAGCTCGTGCTGATGGGGGAGTGCTGGGGCTGGCGACACGACCCGGTGTCCGGGAAAGAGATCCCGATCAAGCCGCACACGTCTGACATGAGCATCGAAGAGTGCACGCACTTTATCGAGTGGGTGATCCCGTGGGCGGCGACTGGCACCAGTTCGTGATCCCCTACCCCAGTGAGGTAGAGGCGGCGTGATGCTTGGTCCCTTTCACCCTGGCCTCGCCCATCCCAAGGTCCCCCATGCGGTGGACAAGAGGGAGAAGCGACGCACAGAGGCCAGGACGGACCATGAGGAGCGCCGGAAGGTGCACGCACGATCCGGGGGGCGCTGCGAGATCTACGATCCGCATCACTCGGTGGGGCAGCGGTGCCCCGCGCGCGCTGTGGAGCTCCACCACTTACTTGGTGGTATTGGGCGGCGCAATGTCGGCGAGAGCATCGCCGCGCAGAACCGTGTGCATCTGTGCCTCCAGCATCACCGTGACGTCCACGACCACGTGCTGCGCTTGGGGTGGGTGGACGACCGGAACCGGGCGGGCACGTTGACGGCAACGAGGGTGCGATGACCGTCGACGAGTTCAGCGCAACAGCTTCCGAATTGCCCTGCCGTCAGTGTCGCCAGGTAGGGCTCGAAGCGGAGCACAACCCGAACAACAACGGGCTGCTCGTTGTCTGCCCGCATTGCGAGTGCAAGCGACCCATGGGGTCGATGCTCTATCTCAAGCAGAACGCGCGGCGTCAGAAGCGACGTCCGCCAACCCCGCAGGCCCTGAACGAAGTGTGGGAGTTGTTCGGGAACATCTGCGCGATGTGCGGGGCGCCGCGCTCTGCGCTCGAAGTCCTCGGCATCGGGCGGCAGGCCCATCACGTGATGCCGTATGCCCAGCACGGGCATCGCGGCCCGCTCATTCCCCTTTGTAGCCACTGCCACGACACGGCCACTACACGGCAGCGGGTGTTTTGGTGGTGGCACCGTCGACTCGAGGGTCTGCATGGCGAATCGGTTTCTGACTGCGGCACTGGCGTATCACCGGCTGGGTTACGCCCCGATCCCATGCAGTCCGAAGGACAAACGGCCGATCGTGCCGTGGAAGTCGTTTCAGACCGACATGCCGAGCACTGACCAACTCGAGTCGTGGTGGCAGCAGACACCCGATGCCAACGTGGCCCTGGTGTTGGGCCGCGGGCGTTTCGCTGTCGACTTGGACGGTGGGGTCGCCGCTGAGGCGCTCTTGGCCGGACGCGGGATCGCGCTGCCGCCGGGGGCACCGCGGAGTCAGACGGGAAACGGGCAGCACGTCTTCCTGGGCGCCGCCACCCCGGTCCCCGACCGCGTGGCCATGCTCTCCACGAAGGGGCAGAAGCCCCAAGTGGATATTCGTGGCGTCGGCATCGTGGTCGTGCCGCCGTCTGTGCACCCGAACGGAGCCTCCTACACCTGGGTGACCCCGCTCGCCGAGCATCCGCCGCCGGCGCCGCGCGCGCTGCTGGATCTGATCGCGACATCGAACACGGGCGCGGCGACACCACCAGCAGCACAGGACGACGTGCCGTCAGGGCGCTTCTGGGTGGCGGATGCCCTGCGTGGTGTCGGGGAGGGACACCGCGACGCGACGTGCACGCGCCTCGCCGGCTACTTTCTCAACAAAGGGGTCGAGCTCGAGACCGTCGTGGCGGTGCTCACGGCGTCGTTTGCGCAGGCGTGCGACCCACCGTTCGCCCCACGCGAGGTCGACAAGTGCGTGCGGTCCATTGCCCGCCGTGACGCGGGTGCGACCAACAGCACCGTGGGCGTGCAGCACGTAGCAGACGTCCTGGCCGAGCTGTCAGCGGCGCTCGAACGAGGACCCGCGCCGACCCTGTCGACGCCATTCCCCACGCTGAATCACTTTCTGACCGGTGGGTTCTCGCCCGGCGAGTTGATCTTCCTTGGTGCGCGCCCTGGTGTGGGCAAAACCGCGCTGGCGCTCGAGTTGAGCCGGTGGGCTGCACGGAAGGGTGACGGCGCTGTGCTCGTGGTGAGTCGTGAGATGACCAATCTTGCATTGGCTCGCCGGCTCGTCGCGCAAGATGGTCGCATTCGGGCCAGCGCACTCAAGCGCAGCGACCTGTCTGACCCGGAGCACTGGAGTCTCACCCAGAGCGTGGCCCGTTGCGCCGCCTCCCACTCTGGTTCACCGATGAGGCGGTGAGCCTTGGGGAAATCCAGACTTTGGTGACGTCCCTGGCGGATGAGACGTCGGTGGCCCTCGTGGTCGTCGACTACCTCCAACTGGTCCGCGCGTCGCCCACCATCAAGGAACGTCGGCACCAAGTGGAAGCGATTAGCCAGGGCCTCAAGACGCTGGCGTTGCAGTACGAAGTGCCGGTGCTCTGTCTGTCCTCCCTGTCCCGCGGGGCGGCTGATGAGCGAGGCCGGCCGCCCACGTTGGCCTCGTTGCGCGAGTCGGGAGAACTGGAGCATGACGCCGATGTGATCTTGCTCCTCCACCGGCAGTCCAGGACGCGGACACCCAGTGCCTGATCGCGAAGAACCGCGACGGGCGTCTCGGGACGGTCCAGTTGATCTTCCGGTCCGAGTGCGTGGCGTTCGACGAGCGCGCCCATGAGGAAGAGGGGGCTTAGATGGCGAACGACGTCCTCCCCTCGATGCCCGTGATGGTGCGCGACTTCGCGTCGAGCACGTCCGCGGCGGTGATGAGTAATGAACAGTTCGGGGCGTACTGGCGCCTCTTGCTCTGCGCGTGGATATCCGACCCGCCGTGCACGCTGCCCAATGACGACACGCAGCTCGCGGCCATCGCGCGCATGTCGACGCGGCGCTGGCGATCGGCCGGCGCCCTCGTCAAGACCAAGTTTCAGCCCGTCATCGACGACGGGCGACGACTGCGCAATGCAAAACAATGGGATCAATACCAGCGCGCACGGGCGACGCGAGAAACGAATCGTTCCCGTGGGAGGGCTGGAGCAAGAGCCAAGTGGGACAACACCGCCAAAACAGAGGCGCCAACAGTCCAAGGGTCAAGCGTGAGCCGTGCTCACGCACTGCCCGAGCACGGCTCACGTATTGCTCAAGCATCGCTCGAGCAGCGCTCACGCACCGCCCAAGCAGATGCTCAAGCGCAGCCCGAGCCATGCTCGGGCAATGGCATCACAAAACGCAAAACACAAAACACAGACGTACGTACGTCCGCTGTTGAGGACCGACTCGCCGGCAGCGCCCTGGTGGAGTGGTTCGATCGGATCTACGCCCGGTATCCCAACAAGGACTGCAAGGTGGCGGCGAACCGCGCCTGGATCGCCCTGGGGCCGAGTGACCGCCTCGCGCGTCTCATCCTGACCGCCCTCGAGCGCCGCCTGGCTGCCGGCTGGGTGCGCGTGGAGCGGCGGTTCATCCCGCAACTGCGTCGGTATCTGGAGGAGCGTCAGTGGGAGGACGCGGCCTCGACGGTGGAGCCAGACGATCCGTGGGTGGATCTCCCGCATGTCTGGCAGTGCGCGGTGTGCCAGCAGATGCACGAAGGGACGCGCGACCAAATGCAGCAGCGCGTGTGCCTTGGTGAGGAGGCCGAGGGGCCAGCGGACGATGGAGAGGCGTAATGGCGAGTTGTGCGCTGACGGTGGAGCCCTGTTCGGATCCCGAGTGCGGGCCGTGCACGACGACGGCGCGTGGGTTCCCGCAGCCGGTCTGGAAGGACTACGAGGAACAGGCGCCACGGGCGACGAGGGCGTCTCGGGACGGATTCTTCGATCCCATCGCTGCGAGGCAGGCGAAGGGTCGCACGAAGACATCGAACCGTAAGGCATGGAACGACACGAGGGGATAGGGGGGTTCATGAAGATCACTGCGGAACAGGTCATCGACTACGCCAGCACAGGGCCGTTGGCTGAGGTGCGTGTCGTCGCCGGTCTCTTTCAGGCCGCCGTCGACAAGCGACGGAAGCCGAAGCGAGCGGCGCGGAAGAAGTCGGAGACGCCAGACAACCCGAGCGATCGCGCATGACGTTCGGCTGGATCGACCACCGCCGGTATTCCTCGACGGAGCACTGCACGTGACGCAGGCCGCGCTGCTGCCGTTCGAGCCGGTGCCGTGCCCCGACACGCTGGAGGCGCGCTTCTGGGCCTTCCACGCGGCAAACCCGAAGGTCTACGCGAAGCTGCGCGAGTACGCCTTGGCCGCGCGTAAGGATGGCGATGGTCGGGTCGGCATGAAGGCGCTCTTCGAGCGACTGCGGTGGTGGGTCCGTGTTGAGACGCAGTCGACCGACGGCTTCAAGCTCAACAACAACCATACGGCGTTTTATGCGCGCCTTCTCCAGGATCGGGAGCCGGTGTTGCGCGGGATGTTCGAGACGCGGGCGAGCGTCGCGGATGGCAAAGGCTGATGGCTGCGAACTACCAACGCGGCCGCCGCGCGGAGCATCGCGCCATCCGCATCCTCGAGGCCGATGGCTTCTGCGTGTCACGGGCGGCTGGGAGCAAGGGGCATGCCGACGTGATTGCGTGGAACAGCGTTCAGGTCCGTTTTATCCAGGTGAAGGCGGGCAAGTCTCCGTCCGTGTCGGCGGTGGAGCGAGAAGCCTTGGAGCTCATGCCGCGTCCACAGAATGCCACCGTGGAGGTCTGGCGGTTCAAGACGGGGTGTCGGCAACCGTTGCAAGAGGTGTTGTGATGACCTGTCACTACTGCGGCGCCAACGTGGTCCACATGGACGACCGGTGCCCCATGGTGTTTGACCGCCACGCGGTCGTGGTGAAGCCAGGGATGCTGAGGAAGCCGACGACGTCGTGGTGGGTCGGGCTCGGACGTGAGCGGTTCACCCCAGCAATTGGGCGGTCGCGCTCGCCGCGACGTCTGGACAGCGGTCCGGATGCCAGATGGCGGCACACTCGTCTTGTCCGGGTATTCCCTCCCGGTAACCGTGGAAAAAAACGAGGCGGTAGGGCATCATCGTGCCGTAGGCCCCGCTACTCGGACGTATGTGCACCTGCTCGCCAACCTGGAACTCCACGGGATACTCAGGGAGATGGAATCCCGGGTCTCGCTTCGCGAACACCGCCGACGCTTCATCGACGAGATCGTACGGAATCCGGGCATGGACGTCGTTCCCAAGCGGCAGGTGGGTCACGGCACCCGCTGCCGCGACCAGTCGGTCGTCGCGAACCACGGACACCCCAAGACCACCGCAGCCTGTTCTCACCATGTGCAGGTGATCGCCCGGTTGCAGGGTGCCGACGATCGCCTTGTCAACGCAGAAGGACGCGCCGGCGACAGCTGCCAAGTGACTGGTACGAGCCGTCAGCGTCAGCCGGCTCCTCAGTACCCTCGGTCGCGCCGGACTCGGATTCGGCGTCAGGCCAGCGTTTGTGATGCGAAGGGTGGGGGTCAGTCCGACGAGCCTCTCGTCAGCGTTGTGATTCCCGACCGGTTCGCGCGCGTCGAACGACGTCACTGGCCAATCGCGCGAACTATCGGGTGCGCCGTCCGGTACGACCACGACGTAGCGAAACCTGCCGGATGGGCTGATCGCCATGGCGGAGATTGCCGACCATCAACGTGGCAATCATACGATCCGGATCGAGGTCGGTCTAGTGACCAACCAGGCTGGGCGCGGTCGCGTTCCCTGGATGACGCCGACCGGGGGTATGCGGAGGCGAGGGAGGTCAGCGTATGAAGGTTCGACTACGGACGGCGCACGGAACGTACCTCCGGGCGGGCGACGTGCGCGGCGAGATCAACCAAGCCGATAAGGCTGGCCCGTTCCTCTATGACGAGCCGTTCCTGCTGTCTTCGCGGGCGATGGCGATGCCGGAGGAGGAGTACCGGCAGGCGCTCCGCGCCCATCCTGGGAACGCGACGTTCCTCACGATGGGCCAGGGCTACAAAGAGAGCATCCGCGCGACGCCGTTTGATCCACGCGATCAGTGGGGTCTGGTCCAGGACCGGCTGAAGGTGGCGATCAGCGAGGACAAGGCGCCGATCGTGTTCGTCTGTGGGCCGCCCTTCTGGGAACAGCAGCTCCGTAAGAACTGGGACGCGTTACAGGCCCTCATGTACGACGCTGGATTCCACTGCGCGCGCTACTGCAAGTGGATCGTGCCGATCTGGGAGGTCGGTAAGGTGTTCGACGGGGGCCATCTGGAAGAGCGCAATCGCTGCGTGCGCCTCGTGCATCAAGGCGCGGCGGACGCGGGGTTCCCCGAACGTCGTATTGCCATGCACGAGCGTCCACTGGAAGGGATCCCGGTGAGTGACTTCTCTGGTGTGCCTCCAGAGATCACCGGCTCGGCGCTTCAGATGGGCTTTCCCAATCTGCTCCGTGGGCATCTCGAAGGGCCGGGGGGCCACGTTTACGACGGCACGCTCGGGTTCATGGAGCATAACGTCGCTCGCATGCGTCGCAAGATGCCCGGCCATGTGGTCATTGCCGCGGAGTTCGCGATTCCGAAGGTGTACCAGGGCCAGTCGTGGAAGCCGTACACGACATTCGCTGAGGCGCAAAACATAGGCCGGCAATTCCTCGCGGCGGGGGCGGTGATGGACTGGAACGCGGGAACCAGCTTGTGAAGATCAAGACCTTTGGTCATGTGGATGAGCGAAGCCGCACCCAACTGACAACCTGTCTGACGGCGGCTGAACGGGTAGAGGGGTGCGAGCTACCCGGCGTGCTCTGTGCCGATCATCATCCGGGCTACAGCCAGCCGATTGGTGGCGTGGTCGCCTACGCGCATCACGTCTCGCCGTCCGGGGTTGGGTACGACATTGCCTGCGGCAACATGGCTGCCCAGACAAACGTGCGCGCTGATGATCTCGACGTGCCGAAGGTGATGGATGAGATCTGGCGGCGGATCTCGTTCGGGATGGGGCAGAACAACAACGTGCGCGTGGAGTCGCCCGTGCTGGCCGCTATTGCAGACTCGCCCGTTCGAGAGCAGCGGCCGTTGGCGCAGATAGCCGCCAACCAGCTCGGGACGGTCGGGTCGGGGAACCACTACGTCGATCTCTTTCGTGACGAGGACGGCTGGCTGTGGGTCGGCGTCCACTTCGGTTCGCGTGGGTTCGGGCACAAGACGTGTACCGGATTCCTGGCGCTGGCACAGAACAAGCCGTTTGACGAACGGGTGAGCAGTGGCGGCATGGATGCCCCGCCGGTGCTCCTCGACACGCGGACCGATCTCGGCCAGGCGTACCTCCAGGGGATGGCGCTCGCGGGGCAGTACGCGTACGCCGGCCGAGAGTGGGTCACGCGGACGGTGGCGCAGGACATCCTCGGCGCGACCATCACCCAGGAAGTCCACAACCATCACAACTTCGCATGGCGGGAGAAGCACGGGGGCGTCGAGTATTGGGTGATTCGCAAGGGGGCGACTCCCGCCTCCCCCGGTCAACGCGGGTTCGTCGGTGGATCGATGGGGGAGATCAGCGTTGTCCTCGAAGGCGTGGAGTCGCCTGCCTCGGCCGCGTCGCTCTATTCGACGGTACATGGCGCAGGCCGGGTGATGTCGCGCTCGGAAGCCGCGGGGCGCGTGAAGTGGCGCAAGGTCTGGGCGTGCAACGCGCGCGACTGTGACGGCACGCTCCCGATCCAGACGCCACGCGCCGAGAACGGATCCAACCCGCGCTGTCTTACCTGCGGGTCGAAGATGCAGAAGCGGCGCGTGGGGGACGTCACGCGCGTCGGCACGGTGAACTGGCCGGCGGTCCAAGCGCAGATCAAGGCACAGGGGATCGAGTTACGCGGGGCCGGGGCTGACGAGGCGCCAGAAGTCTACAAGCACCTGCCCGACGTCCTGGCCGCACATGGCGACACGGTGAAGGTGCTCCACACCCTCACGCCGATCGGCGTGGCGATGGCGGGGATCGACACGTTCGACCGCTACAAGGACTGACGGTGCCCTCGGTTGGAATGACGACACGCATCGACGCCATCGTGGCGAAGATCCGCGGCGCACTGGAGGCGCACCCGGCTCGCCTGGAGGGCGGTGGCCTGCGCTCGCTGATCCTGCAGTGCTACTTTGAGGGCGACGCCTACGAACCGCGGGACGTGATCATGCGACCCGAGTTCAAGGGCCCGCGCCGCCGGGTGCGCTGATATACGACGCTGCCCTTCCTCACCACGTGGCCTGCGGTCGACCCCTCCGCGCCGACCCCCATGTCCAAGCCCTCCTCCACCGCATGGACCTCCCCGAGACGGTGCCCAGGACCAACCCAGCCGCCTCCCCGTCCCTCGTGTCCGCTCGTTGCCCACCGTCTGCCCATCGGAGGACGTGATCAGCCCGGCCGGTGGCATAATCAGCCAGAATGCCCCCTGCTCAGGAGGAGCCATGCGTGCATCTGCGTCGCCGATATCTCGTGCTCGCCTGACGGCATGCGCGACCGCCGCGCTCACCATCGCAACCGCTGCGACCAACCAGGCGCAAGTAGACGACTTTACGCCGGTCACCGACGCGATGCTGCAAGACCCGGATCCAGGCGACTGGCTGATGTGGCGCCGCACACTCAACGGGTGGGGCTACAGCCCGCTCGACGAGATCGACCGTGAGAATGTGGGCGAGCTACGCATGGTCTGGACGCGGGGGTTGACGGACGGCTTTCAGTCGGGCACCCCGTTGGTCTACAACCGCGTGCTGTACATGCCGAACCCGGGGGACGTCATTCAGGCGATCGATGCAGCATCGGGTGATCTCATGTGGGAGCATCGCCGCGAGATTCCTGAGGATGCCACCCCCGGTGGCCTGTCCAGCAACAACCGGAACATCGCCATCTACGACGACCTCATCATCGATACGAGCATGGACGCCCATGTGTTTGCCCTCGCGGCGACCACCGGCGACATGGTGTGGGAGACACAGGTCGTTGACCGAGAGGTGCACCCGGTGCTGCAGGGTTCCGGCCCGATCATCGCCAACGGCAAGGCGATCACGGGACGGAGTTGTTCGCAGCGGGGAGGACCGGAGGGCTGCGTGGTGACCGCACACGATGCCACGACGGGCGCGGAGCTCTGGCGCCGGCGTCTGATTCCAGCGCCCGGTGAACCCGGGGATGAGACCTGGGGGGACGTCGCATACGCGGACCGGAGGCATGTCGGTGCCTGGATGGTGCCAAGCTACGATGCGGCCTTGAATCTCATCTACATCGGGACCTCCGTGACCGCTCCGGCCCCGAAATTCTTGCTCGGAGGGGCCGAGAACCAGCACCTGTATCACAACTCGACACTCGCGCTTGATGCTGAGACGGGCGAGATCGTCTGGTACTACCAGCATCTCAACGACCACTGGGACCTCGACCATCCGTTTGAGCGGTTGCTGGTCGACACGATCGTGGCGCCGGATCCGACGGCGGTGAGCTGGATCAACCCGCGGCTTCGGGCCGGCGAAGCGCGGCAGGTGGTCACGGGCATTCCTGGGAAAACGGGAGTGGTCTATACCCTCGACCGCGCGACGGGCGAGTTCTTGTGGGCGACGCCGACGGTGACCCAGAACGTCATCAGCCACATCGATGGGGCGACCGGGGACGTGTCAGAAAACGCCGAGGTCGTCTTCAGTGCATTGGGACAAGAGGTCTTTGCCTGTCCGACGTGGAACGGCGGGAAGGATTGGGAAGCAGGCGCCTATAGCCCCCTGACGAACACGATGTATATGCCGCTGCGCAACACGTGCGCACGGATGATGGCGGCGACCACGTTTTCGGACGACACCCCAGCCGGACCGAATGAGAGTCGCTCTGAAGGCTACGCGATCGCTTATCGCCACCAGCTCGCGCCCGGCACCGAGTCCGCCGGCACGGTGCGAGCGATCTCGGCCGAAACCGGTGAAACGGTCTGGCTCCACGAGCAACGCGCGGGGACCATGTCACTCGTGGCCACGGGGGGCGGACTCGTCTTCGGTGGCGACGTCAACGGGCGGTTTCGTGCGTTTGACCATGAGACGGGTGAGGTCCTGTGGGAGATCAACCTTGGGTCCTCGGTCACCGGATTTCCGATCACGTACGCCGTCGACGGTCGCCAATACGTGGCGGTCAGCACGGGCAGCGCGGGAACGGTGTCCCACTTCCTGGGTTTGACGCCAGAGCTTCGCCCGAGCTCGGGCAACAACCTCTTTGTGTTCGCCCTGCCAGAGTAGCCAGCGCCGTCGATAACCAGCCAGATGCCACTCACCGTCGGCTCTCGACTCGGGCACTACAACGTCACCGCCCTCATCTGCGAGGGCGGGATGGGCCAGGTCTATCGCGCCACCGACACGCAGCTCGAGGTGATCACGCTGATTGCCCGATGAGCCAGTTCTTCTGTGTCCAACCGCTTCTCCGACCACAAGATCGGTCAAGACGTGCCAGCATCGCCATGGTAGTTTTTGGGTTCGTGACGATACGACTCGATGATCTCCTCTCGCAGCCTGATCCGGCTAGCGATTCTCCGCTGGACGCGATCGCCGCCCGGACAGGTCTGTCGCCGACCTACCTCAAGCGGGTTCGTCACGATGAGCGGGGAGGGTCCCACGCGTCTCGCGACGCGGCTCGGGCTCGGCCGGCCGGCCGGCCGGCAAACTGCTTCGAGGAGAGACCTGAGATGTTCAAGAAGACAGACATTCCAAAGGCCATCGGTGTCGCCCTCGTCATCATGGTGGTCAACGTCGCGATCAGCTTCCCCGTCGTCGCCGTGTATGCGTACTTCATTGAGCCCGGTCACGATGCGGCGTTTTACGATGCGGCGGCTCAGCGCATCGCACCGTGGTCGAGCGTGGTTGCCGGTGTGTTTTTGTTTCTCGGCGCTCTCTACTGGCTCACCCGCCGAACACCCGAACGGCACGCTATCGGATTCGCCCTCGCCGTCTCTTTCGCGTATGCCGCGTTCGACTTGGCGATTGTCGCAGGCGCTGGCTCGCTGCCGTCTATCGCAGGCATCGTCGCGTTGTCTTTGGCCACCAAGTTCGCGGCAGCAATCGCGGGTGCTTCGGTGGCAAGCCGATCGTCTGTCCATCCATAGGAGTTCAGCACTCATTTCTGTCGGCGGGCGCGTGTCGGCACCGACGAACCAGACGCGCTGGTCGGCACGCTCGCACGCGGGCTGGCTCGACGCGAGTCGAACGGCTCCCAGCCATCCTGTCCTGGCGCTCATCGCGCGCAGGTCTCCTCGCGAACACCGCTGGTCACGTGGGCCAGCGTCGGCGTTCGGCGTCGTGCTCCTGGTCATCCTGGCCTGGCTCACCGCGGCGCTCCTCCGCAGATCGCGGCGCCGGCTCCGGCGCCTGTCTTGCCGGATCCGGTGAGCGGGCTGGCCCTCTGTCTCTCCTGTCCGCTCGTGGCACACCGGCTGCTCCGCCGAGGCTGTAATCAGCCCCGGCCGGTGGCATAATCAGCCCACATCCCGGATATCCCCAACAGGAGGGGCCATGCGCTGGACTGCGTCGGCGTGCGGCGTGGCTCGATCAGGCTACGTCGCGGCGGTCATCGTCTTGGTGCTCGGTGCTGCCGTGTTCGCGCAGGAGCGACCGGAGGCCACGGCCGGCAAAGCCGAGCTCATCGCGTTCGAGCGACGGGTCGAAGCCGCCGTCCTCGAGGCGGACGTGGCGTTCCTCGACCGCGTCTGCGCGGAGGACTTCACCTACACCCACGGCGACGGGTGGACGTGGGGCGGTGCCCCGCTCAGTGTTGACACCAAGGCGGCGTGGTTGGCTTCGTTGCCCGGACGCTACACCCGCCGTGACGTCGAAACGCAGCACGTCGAAATCCACGGCGATGTCGGCCTCACCACGGGTCTCGTACGTGCACGCATCGGCGACGCGGACTCCGGGCGTTCGTTCACCTTTTGGTACGTCCGGGTCTACGAGCGTCGGGATCGCCAGTGGCGTTATCTGTCGCATCGCACGGTGCATGGCCCGGTGTCTGACGAGTAACGCGCCCGCCAACTGAACCCGAAGGAGACCGCATGTTGAAGTGGCGAGTGCTCGCCGTCGTTGGTCTGTCGTGTGGGGTGGCAGGCGTGACGTGGGGCTACGCTCAGCAGACGCGCGAGCCTGGCTTCTACGAACTTCGGATCTATACAACGCTACCAGGACAGCGGGAGGCGCTCGCGGCGCGGTTCGGCGACTACACGACCAAGATCTACGAACGGCATGGGATCCGAAACGTCGGCTACTGGTTCGCGGCGTCCGGCGAGAACGCGGGTCGCACGTTCGTCTACATGCGCGGATACCCGTCACGGGAGGCGCGGGACGAGCGCCTGACGGCCGCGCACGCGGATCCAGAGTTTTATGAGGTTGTGACATCGGTGGAGCGCGACCCGACTACTCGGCTCATTGAGTCGGTGCAGTCTCTCGACCTCGTCCCGACCGACTACTCGGCCCTGAGATAGACCTACAGACTGCGATGGCCCTGACCGTCGGCTCCCGCCTCGGCCATTACGACGTCACCGCCCTCATTGGCGAAGGCGGTATGGGCCAGGTCTACAACGCCCGCGACACGCGCCTGGACCGCACTGACCGGTGAGTTCTTGCGGGGAGGGGATCCGGTGAGGTGTGGAATTAGTCGCCCCACGCTGATACTCGCTCTCGTGTTGCTGTCTACGTCCGGGTTCCAACTCCTCGTCCTCGACCGTCCCTTCGACTATGACATGGAAGGAGCCTCGGCAAGCGAAGTCGGGATCTGGGCGAGGAACTACCTGCGGTTCGATTGGACCCAGACCCGCGGCATGCCCGTCCTCACGGTAGGGCAACATCCGACCGCGCCTATCGTCTTGCACCCGGACCACCCGCCACTCGTTCCACTGCTCGTTGCCTCGTTCTATGCCGGATTCGGCGTGGGCGAATGGCAGACGCGGCTTCCGATCGCCATCATGACGATTGCGGCTGTCTGTGTCTTGTACCGGTTGCTCGCCCTGACGGCCACGCGCCGGGCTGGCGTGGTGGCTGCCACCGTATTTGCTGCTAGCCCCATGACACTCTTTTTCGGTGGCATGCCCGATCCCGCAGGCACGCCGCTCATCCTCTTCATCTTGCTGTCAGTACTCGGTTACCTGCGGTTTCACCGTGAGCCTCGACTCTCTACGTTCATGCCATTCTTCGCGGCCTTCGTACTCGCCAGCTTGTGCGACTGGCCGGGCTACGTGATCGCTCCGGTCTTCGTCGCTCACTTCATCGTGACCAAGCCTCGCATCGAGTGGCCATGGATTCTTGCGTTTGGGGTGGCCGCCTGTGCGCTGTTCGCTGCTGTGTATGTCTACATCACGCTCGTCACCCACGCTCCTTGGACGTGGATGCTGCCCCGTTTCGCACGCCACAGCACCGTGGTAGGGGGGCAGCCGTTCACGCTCATGCAATGGCTCGGTACGGCATTCATCCTCAACCGGATGCTCCACACGATGGCCCTGCTCGGCGCCTGCGGTCTGTGGCTGGTGATCTTCGGATTTCGGTTCCGCCGCCCGCAAGCGGGAGCCGCGGTCGCACGACTGCTGATCGCGTGGGGGGTCACGTGCATCGCGATCGGAAATACAGCGGCGTACACGCATGAGTCCATCTGGATATTCCTCACGCCAGGCATCGCGGTCAGTACGGCGCTCTTGATCGAGTGGCTGTTCGTCGTCACCGCGAAACACCGGGTTGCGCCGGTCATGGGTCTCAGCGTCGCCCTCATCGTGGCGATGTTCGCGACATGGACCGGGCACTCGACGTTCAGGCGTCTCTACCCGACGACACGCGCTGTCCCCTTTACGCCGATGGAGATGGGGCAGGCTATCAAGGCCGCCGCACCTGATCCCGGCGATCTGGCCCTTGTCGTCGGAGGGGACGGCGGGCCGGGAGCCCAGCTATGGTTCTATGGGGACCGTGCGCTCCGAGTGAACGTGTGGTCGATTGCGGGGGTCCAGGAGCGCGTCACGGAGGAGTGGGCTGACCTGGTCTACGACTTCGACGTCCAGCCGTGGGAGGCGACGGCGGCGGGCATCGTGTTCCCTCGGTGGTGGGACGACGGTTTCGCAGACGTGCGCATGTACCTCGAAGAACGGTACCCGGCGGTAAGACTCCCTCCGGCCTTGTCGGACAAGTTCGAAGTCTTCACGGTGCCGCGTCCATAGAGAACGATCGCACGGCAGCAGCGACCGTGTTGGTATCTCGCTCGGACAGCGTGGGGTGCAGTGGGAGGGAGATGACCCTGCGGCATACGGTTTCCGCGATCGGGCAGGGTGCCGGCGCCTCTGGTTCGACGGCCGGCTGTCTCGTGATCGGAACGGCATAGTGGATGAGCGTCTCGATCCCCGCGGATGCGAGATGCACACGCAGCGCGTCGCGCTCGGAGGTGAGCACGGGAAAGAGGTGATACACGTGCCCTTGGTCGTATTCCGGCGGGACTCTCACCGGGCTGTCGGCCAGCCGCTCGCGGTATCTCCCGGCCAACACGCGACGGCGTGATGTCGCCGTCCGGAGCCGCTCCAGTCGCGTGCGGAGCACCGCCGCCTGAATCTCATCCAACCGCGAGTTGACGCCGGCGATCTCGTGGGCGTCCTGGCCTGACCGTCCGCCGTTGCGGAGGCAGCGTAGCCGGTCGGCCAGCGCCGCGTCTCCGGTGCACGCGGCGCCGCCATCGCCAACCCCCCCGAGGTTCTTTGTCGGATAGAAGCTGAACGCCGCCCCGGCGCCGAACGTTCCGATGGCGCGCCCCGCGCAAGTGGCCAGATGCGCCTGGCAGCAGTCCTCTACGACGACCAGCCCATGTCGTTCAGCGACTCGCATGAGCGCCGGCATGTCCGCGGGCTGGCCATACAGATGGACGGGCAAGATCGCGGCGGTGCGCGGGCCGACGAGGGCGTCGACGGCGTCGGGATCGAGCGTCAGGCGTCCGGCGTCGACGTCGGCAAACACTGGGCGCGCGCCGACCATCATGATGGCGATGGCGGTGAAGACGGCCGACAAGGGGCTCGTGATCACCTCATCACCGCGGCCGATCCTGAGACCGCGCAGCAGCAACGCGATCGCATCGGTACCGTTGCCCGTGCCGACGGCGTGGGCGACGCTGGACGCTTCCGCAAACTCGCGCTCGAACGCCTGCACCTCCGGGCCGAGCACGAACCACCCACGGTCGATCACGCGGCGGATGGCCGCTTCGGTCCTCTCGGCATCCGCATCCCCGCGGAGATCCAGGAAGGGGATGCGCAAGGCCGTCATGTCGTGGCGCGGGCCTCGGTGAGGTCGCTCAGATAGTGGGGGAGATGCTGACGGTAGTAACGTACCGTTCGTGCCAGACCGTCGCGGAGGTCGACTCTCGGGCGCCAGGAGACCGCATCCGCGAGCTTGGTCGAGTCGGTATACACGCTGCCGACGTCTATCGTCTTCTTGTCGGTGGGCCAGGGCACATACCTCACGCTGCCGGCTCCGGCGACGTCAAAGAGGACCATTACGAGATCTCGCAGGCTCATCGGTTCCGCGCCGCCGACGTTGTAGACCTCCCCGTTGCACTGGTCAGACGCGCCAGTCGCGAGAAACGCCTCAGCGGCATCGTCGACGTAGACGACGTCACGCAGTTGCGACCCGTCGCCGAAGATCTCGATCGGCCGGTCCTCGACCGCCAGTCTGATGAACCAGCCGATGAACCCCTGCCGGCTGTGGCTTATGAGCTGGCGCGGCCCGTAGATGTTGGTCAGTCGTAGCGAGCAGGCGCGGACGCCGAACACGTTGTTGTAGAGCAAATGATAGTACTCGCCTGCGACCTTGTTGATCCCGTTCACGTCGACGGGCCGGACGAGATGGTCCTCAGTCACCGGCAGAGAGTCGGGACGACCGTAGACTTGGCGCGTCCCGGCGAAGACGATCTTCGTCGCCGGGTTGTGCTTGCGACACGCTTCGAGGATCGACAGCTGACTCCGACAGTTGATCTCGAGATCGGTGTACGGGTCGCGCATGCTGTCGAGGTGGCTGACCTGGCCTGCCAGGTTGAAGATCACGTCACGGTCTCGGACCAAGTAGTTCATCGAGCTCTCGTCACGGACGTCCGCGATGTTGACGGTCACGCGATCGGCGATGTCGCGAATGTTGAAAAGGTTGCCGCCGTAGTCGGGAATTAGCGAATCGACCAGCAGCACATCCGCGTTGAGGGCGACGAGGCGATGCGCGAGGTTGCTGCCAATGAAGCCGAGCCCGCCCGTGATGAGAATGGGGCGGTCCTGATAGAAGTTCCCGTAGTGTTCACTCATCGGTGCTTCTCGTCGTGTTCGAGGCAATCGGATGCCGTGGCGGAAGTCGCCCTCCTTCCCCGGCCGTCGACAGCGCCGCTCGGGACCGCTGCGCGAGGCGGCGCTCCTGCCGAACGACCAGCGCCACCCACAGCCGCACAACATCGACCGCCATCCGGACGACGCGTCGGACGTTGAAGAACTGCGACGTCCCGTAGGCCCGATGGTAGTGATGGACCGGCACCTCGGAGATCCGAAACCCGGCGTCCTGGATCTTCTTCATCATCTCCAGACAGATGACACCGCTGCTTTTCTCCAGCACCACTCTGTCGAATACAGCGCGCCGCAACAACCGAAAGTCGCAATCGACATCGCGCAGTCTCAGGCCGAACAGCGTCTTGACCAGGTAGTGAAAGAGGCGCCCGATCACGATGCGATGGAGGGGATCGGACCGGCTGATCTTGTAGCCGTTGACAACGTCGATGCCGTCCTCGAGTCGCGGCCACAGCCGCGCCATCTCGCGAGGGTCGTATTGGGCGTCGCCGTCGGTGTAAAACACGAGGGGTTTGGTGGCCGCCGCGAATCCGGTCCGCAGCGCAGCCCCGTAGCCGCGGTTCGCCGGGTGCGTGACGACGCGAAGGCGAGGATAGACGCGCGCGAGATCCTCGAGGACCTCGGCGGTCGCGTCGGTACTGCCGTCATCGACGACGATGATCTCGTAGTCGGCGGTGAGCCGGCGCACGGCGAGGTCGGCACCGACGACCATGCTGGCGATCGTTCCACCGTCGTTGTACGCAGGGAAGAACACGCTCAAACCAGGAGCGTTGGCGTGGGCGGGCGGCGGGCTCATGCGGCTTCGGCCATGCCAGCCGGTCGTGGCTTTCTCGCCAGACAGAGTATCGAACTCCCCAACGGCAGATCCACCCACCGGACCACACGCGCTTCGGCGATCAGGACGGCGGACAGAACGGCGTTGACGAGCGCAGGCGGTCGCCCGAAATCGCTGCGCGCCGCGGCGCGCACGGGCAGTCCGCGGAGCCGCTGCCAGGTGCGCAGGGCGAGCAGTGGAAGAAAGATGCAAGCGTTGGTGCAGGTCATGCGCTCCACGCGGAAACCAGCTAGCTCGAGTGCCCTGCGCAGACGCGGACGCGTGTAGCGGCGGAGTTCGCCACCGAACACCGAGTGTTCGCCCCGTAGTGCCGCAAACGCCGGCACATTGATGATCGCCGCGCCGCCTGGCCGAAGCAGGCGGAACATTTCTGCAACGGCCGCGCCTTCATCCAGTTCGTCCAGGCAATACAGGACGTCAAACGAGGTCACGACGTCAAAGGTCGCGTCGGCAAACGGCACCGACTGCGCCGTGGCGCACGCTAGACGCCGCGTGCCGTCCGCGAACCCCCGTGTCAGACCTGACAGCGTGAGATCGAATCCGTAGGCGTCACCGAAATCCGACAGCAACGCGAGGTTGGCACCTGTGCCGCACCCAGCATCAAGCAAGCGCGCGGCCCCGACACCGGACGTGGCGTAAGCCAGCAGCGGACGCGCGAATCCTCGGAGCCCGCGGAACCAGAAATGTCGTCGCTCCGCCTCATGGGTCTCTTGTAACAGCGCGTCCATGCGCGTCGATTCTACGTCAAGCCGCTGTGCCACTATGCGAGTCGGGGCATGCCCTAGCATCACGACCCGATCGGCACTGACTGGGCGAAACGGCGGAGTCGGCGTCGTTCGTGTGGCCGCGCGCCGAAACGCCCGCGACCGCTTGACCGCTCCCGATGTCCCCCAGGGTGCGAGCTGCTGGTCAACGGATGCTCGTGATCACGAACACGGCTGTGTCGGACTCAGGAGCAGAAGGAACGGATCTGGCCGGATACGCGCAACTCAACGTCCTCCTCAACTGGACGCAAGAGCTGTTGGAGCGGGTGCCGATCAACTGAGTTCGAACGCACGTGGCTGAGTGCTGTGCACGACAAAATGCTCCTCAGAGATACAGCTCGCGAAACGGCATGAAAATCGGGCCCACGTTTGGTAGACCAGTGTCGGTTCGGAGCGGCGAGGTCGACGAGCCAGTGGGGCGAGTGAGACCGTTCAATTGGATGATCCGGCGTGTGCGTGTTGAGCGAATGAGAGGGTGTCGCGGTGTCTACGGTGGCTGCGGCGCGAGCCCTCACGTTCGGTTCGGCAGCCTGCTCGCCTTATCCGGCTTTGGCCGGCGTGGTCCCAGGAGGGTGAGCTAATCTTAGTTGAACATTGAAACGGCTCCAGACCCTGTGGTGTGATGACGTTGCAAAAGACGGACATCACCCCACGAGAGAGAGGAGCCACGATGAGTGGCCTACGTGCTGTCAGGAAGCGCAAGAAAGTTCGCAAGCTGGGCTCGGTCAACATCATTCACCGCGAGGCCTACGCGGATCTGGAGCTGGACGCGAAGGTGGAGCTGATCCGCTCGCTGGTGCCCCTGGGCCTGATGCATGTGCAGGAGTTGCTCGACCAGGAGGTGACGGCGCTGGCGAGCGAGCGCTACGTCCGGAAGGACGCGTCGGTCGGTGGACGCCGTCACGGCAGTAACCCTGGGACGGTGGGTCTCGCGGGGCAGCGCGTGCCGATTCGCGTGCCCCGGATTCGTCGCCTCGCAGGGAGCGAGATTCCGCTGCGGTCGTATGCGGCGTTGCATGACGACCGCGAGGTGGACGACGCGCTGCTGCGACGGGTGCTCTACGGGATCTCGTGCCGCAACTACGCGGCGGCCGCGGCGGCGATTCCCGGGGCGATCGGGCTGTCGAGTTCGACGGTGTCCCGGGGGTTCATCCAGGCCAGCGCGGCGCAGCTACGGGCGTTCCAGGAGCGGGACCTATCCGATGAGGACGTGGTGGCCGTGTTCCTGGACGGCAAGACGTTCGCTGACGCGACGATGGTCATCGCGCTAGGCATCACGCTGTCTGGGGAGAAACGCTTCCTGGGCTTCGTCGAAACGGACACGGAGAACGCGACGGTGCTCACACCGTTCCTGCGGTCGTTGGTCGAGCGGGGCCTCGACCTCTCCCAGGGTGTGCTGGTCATCCTCGATGGCGGCAAGGGGCTCCGCACGGCCGTCCGGAAGGCCTTCCGGGGCCGGGCCCTGGTCCAACGGTGCCAGTGGCACAAGCGCGAGAACGTGGTGAGCTACCTGGCCAAGCCCGAGCAGGCGGTGTGGCGTCAGCGTCTCCAGCGAGCGTACAACCGGCCGGACTACGACGAGGCCCTCGGTGCGCTCGAGACGCTCCACGGCGAGTTGGACGAGCGGAACCAGTCGGCGGCTGACAGCTTGGCGGAAGGCCTGGACGAAACCCTGACGTTACATCGATTGGGCGTGTACGGAGTGCTGGGCCGGTCGCTGAAGACGACGAACTGTCTGGAGTCGGTCAATGCGCTGGTCGAGGAACGCTGCGCGAAGGTAGATCACTGGCAGAGCTCGAGCCAACGCCACCGCTGGCTGGCGACCGCCCTCCTGGACATCGAACCGCGCTTACGAAGGGTGAGGGGCTACCGCCACCTTCCCACGCTTCGGGCCGCATTGAAGCGAGAACTGAAGATCGACACGACGACGTCGAAGAAGCAGGCCGCGTAAGCCATCGGGAGCCGTGGAGAGTTTCAACTAAGAATGGGCTTGACTCGTCCCAGATCCCCGCTTCCCTAGGATCAGGAGTGAGTGAGCCGCCCACCGGCGCGGCTTGGGTGAACATGGCCGGAGGATCGGTGCTAACCTAGTCCGTAGGTCAACTGCATACGTGTTCCCGCCGGCGGAAGTGGTGAAGCCCGGCATCCTCCTGGAGCAGGTGGGTGCCGGGCTTTTTCTTTGTGTGTGAGACAAGAGACACAAGTGCATGCCTAGCGCCCTGCTGCGCCCGTGCCCCGCTCCTGGCTGTCCTGCACTGGTGACCGCGGGGCGCTGCGCCGCCCATGCGCGTCAGGTCGATCAGCGTCGCGGCTCAGCGAGTCGGGGCTATGGCGCGGGCTGGCGTCGCTTCCGCAAGCAGATGCGCCATCGCATGACTCGCCAGGGGATCGCCGTGGTGTGCGGGGCGGCGTTGCCTGGTGGTCCTCGCATGACGGCGAGCCGGTGTCGAGCCCGCGGCGTGCTGAACGAGCGGCAGCTCCACCTGGATCACGACCCACCGCTGCGACTCGAGGAGCGAGCCGAACGACGCGTCGTGTGCGATCCGTTTCGAGTGGGTTGGCTGTGTCCGTCCTGTCACAACCGAAAGACGCAGCAGGAGCAACGGGTATGACCAACGACGAGCCGGTGAGTTGTGTGGTGCCACGGTAGAGGGGGCCGCATCTTACCAGCTAGTACCTTCGGAGACCGCGCCCTGGGTTCACGCACACACGGCCAGCAAATGAATTTTTCCTAATGGCGGGTTTTCTGGACTGATGCCTGGCACGAAGAACTCGGGCGGACGGAACAAGAAGTCCGACACGATGCACCTCGTGACGGGGACGTTTCGGAAGCACCGGCACGCGCGTCAGGCGACACTGGACCCGCCGAAGGGCACGCCGACGCCGCCCAAGCTGCTCAGAGGCGACGCCAAGGCCGAGTGGAATCGGATGGTGGCACGGCTTGAGGAGTCGGGGACGCTCGCGGTCGTTGACGATGCCGTGCTGTATCAGTATGCACACTTGTTTGCTGAGACGGAGGCACTGCAGTCCGACCTGGCCGAGAACCGCAAGCTGAGCACCGTGCTCAAGAAGCAGGTGACCCGGTTGGACGGCTCGGAGCTGGTGCAGGCCATCAAACAGATCGTGGAACTCCGGTATCTGGTGAACAAGAGCACCCGGGACTTGCGCCAACAGCGGATGGCGATTCGGCAGTATCTCGTGGAGCTCGGGCAGACGCCCGGGTCGCGGACGCGGGTGCGGGGGTCGGGTGGCGCCACCCCAACGAAGTCGAAGCTGGAGACCTTCCTGGATGGCAAGACGGCTCACTAACGGTCGCAGCCGGGACCCGGTGACGACGTACGCCCGGCGGGTCCGCGCGCGGACAATCCTCGCCGGCCGGTTGGTGCGGCTCGCGTGTGATCGCCACATGGACGATCTGGTGCGCCAGCAGACCCCCGGCTTCCCGTATGCGTTCCGGCCCACGCGGGCGGGTGACTGCTTCAGGTTCTTCAGCGACTTCCTGACCCACGACGACGGGCGATCGTTCGATCTGCTCGCGTGGCAGCAGTTCATCCTCGGGTCCCTCGAGGGCTGGGTCACGGAGGACGGGCAGCAGCGGTTCAGACCTGCTATGTGGAGACCTCGAAGGGCACCGGCAAGACGCCTATGGCGGCCGGCTACGGGCTCTACGGCCTGGTCGGGAAGGACGAGCGGTCGGCGGAGATCTACTCGCTCGGGGTGACCGGGGCGCAGGCGTTCTATCTGTATGACTTCGCCAAGAAGATGGCGGAGCGGTCGGACGAGCTGAGCGCCGTCCTGGAGATCGGCGCACGCAACATCGCGTGGGTCTCCCGGGGGTCGTACTTCCGTCCCCTCTCGGCGGAGGGCCGGTCGCTGGACAACAAGCGCCCGTACATGGCGATTGTCGACGAGCTGCACGAGCATCCCAGTTCGGTCATCCCCGAGAAGATGCGGCTGGGCTTCAAGGGCCGCGAGAACCCGATGCTCCTGGAGATCACGAACGCCGGCCACGACAAGACGTCGGTCTGCTGGGAGCATCACGACTACTCCGCGAAGGTGCTTGAGGGCACGGTGACGGGCCCGGCCGCCGATCGGTGGTTTGGCTACATCTGCCAGCTCGACCCGTGCGCGAAGTGCCGGTCGGAGGGGGCGAGCCAGCCCAACGACGGCTGTCCGGACTGCGATACGTGGACGGACCCGACGGTGTGGGTGAAGGTGCAGCCGTCGCTCGGGGTCACGATCATGGCCGACCAGATGCAGGCCCTGGTCGACGAGGCCATCGACCGGCCGGAGGTGCAAGCCCGTACGAAGCGGCTGAGCTTCTGCCAGTGGACGCAAGCGCACACGGTCTGGATCCCGACCGACCGCTGGGATGCCTGCCGGGTGCCGGCGGTGGCCGCGACGAACACGGGCCAGGCGTGTGCGTTGGGCTTCGATATGTCGGAGAAGCTCGACCTGACCGCGGGCGTCGTGGCGCTCCGCGTCGATGACGACCGGGCGGCGGATGACGTCGAGCTGACCGATGTGGTCGACGGACAGGAGGTGACGCGGTCCCTCAATATCAACTTCTGCGTCGAGCTGGTGCCGTTCTTCTGGCTCCCCACGGACACGATGCTCGAGCGGGTGCGGACAGAGCAGATCCCGTTCGACCGCTGGCACGCCGACACGCATCTGCGTGCGACGCCGGGGCCGGTGATCGACCACGACCTCATCTACGAGCAGGTCATGGCGGAGATCGTGCCGGCGTACCGCCCCCAGCGGATCGGCTACGACCCGCACAACGCGACCCAGTTCGCGGTGCAGCTTCGGGACAAGGGGCGGCAGACGGTGGCCGAGGTGAAGCAAGGACGAGGACTGTCGGAGAGCTTCAAGCTGTTCGAGGCGCTCGTGCGGCTGCGGCGCATCCGGCATGCCGGCAATCCGGTGCTGAGCTGGTGTGTGTCGAACGCGGAGCCCAAGCGGGACCGCTACGAGAATCTCTGGCTCGAAAAGCCGTCGCGGACGAAGCGGATTGACGGCGTCATCGCGGCGGTGATCGCCTTGTCGCAGCTGGTGCTGTTGCCGGCGGCGCCACGGACGCGGCGGGTGCGGGCGCGCCTGTTCACCGTCGACGGCGTCCAGGATCTCGCGGCGCCCGAGGAGGAGGGAGCAACCCCATGAGGAGACTACGGCTCTGGGTGCGGGGCGTGCGCGCCGTGGTGGCGACGGGCCTCGCGGCCGTCTCGCTGGGCGACCTGCTGCTGGTCGGTGGCCTGGCCCTCGTCGTGCTGGCGTTCTGGGAGATCTCGCGGCCGGCGGCCCTTGGGATCCCGGGCGCGGTGCTGATCTGGTATGCGTTGCCGGCGCGGGAGCCCTTCATCCGCCGTGCGCGGCCAGACGGGCGCGGAGGGCGCGGCTGATGCGCGGTGGCCTCATCGCCAGTGTGTATGCGCCCAGCCGACGGGCCGAGGCGGGTGGTACGTGGGCAGCGCACGACGGCCGGTGGTATTCGCCAGAAGGCTGGGTGACGCGGTTGTCCGACAGCGGGATCCACGTGACCCCTGAGCTGGCGATGTCGCTGTCGGCCATCTGGGCGGGCGTGACGTTCATGGCCCGCAACCTCTCGTCGCTGCCCTGCATCCTCTACGAGCGGACCAGTGTCCACGGCCGGGATGGGAGGCGCCGGGCGACGGACCACCGACTCCATCGTCGGCTTCGCTGGCGGCCGAACCGGTGGCACAACGCGCTCGAGTTCTGGGAGATGGCCATCGGCCACATTCTGCTCCGCGGCAACAGCATCAGCCGTCTCATCGAGGGGCCGACGGGCTTCGCCGATGAGGTCCGGCCGATCCATCCGGACCGGGTGCGTGTCGCGAGGCAGCCCTCGGGACGGATCACCTACACGGTGGTCGACCTGGAGGGGCGCCGGGAGGTGCTGAGTGAGGACGAGATCTTCCACATCCGTGGCTTCATGAGTGACGGGGTTGTCGTTGCCGGCGGTGGCGGCGCGGTCGCTGGGCGCGGCCGTCGCGGCGGACACCATGGCCGCGCGGTTCTTCAAGACCGGGACGACGGCGGCCCTGTCGGTGTCGGTGCCGGACGAGCTGGACGACGAGAGTGAACGCGATCTGCACGGATCGATCACCCGCTATCTGACGGGCCTCGACAACGTGGGCGGCGTGCTCATCGTCGACAACGGCGCCACGATCAGCTCGTTGGGCGTGAAGCCTGAGGAGGCGCAGCTCTTGGCCACCAGAGAGCACGTGGTGCGTGAGGCCGCCCGGTGGCTGGGCTTACCCACGATCGTGCTGGCGGACGCCGGCAAGGAGCCGACCCACGCCAGCTCCGAGGTCTTCATGCCGGGCCTGGTGACGCAGGCATTTCGCCCGATGGCCGTGCGGATCGAGCAGGCGATCCAGCGGGACCTGCTCACCGACGACGAGCAGGAGGATTTCTACGCCGAGTTCCTGATGGACGCGCTGTTGCGCGGCGACCTGAAGGCGCGCGGCCAGTTCTATCAGCTCGCGATCATGTCCGGCTGGATGAATCGCAACGAGGTCCGGGGCAAAGAGAATCTCAACCCTGGGCCGGAGGCACTCGACGAGTATCTCGAACCGATGAATATGTGGCGCGCGGACGATCGAGCGGATCTCGAAGCCCGGCCGCGCCAGGCGCGGCGACCCGCGGAGGCCAGGGAGCAGCTGCGGACACGGTTCGGCGTGCGCGCGACGCTCTTGGCGCTGGAGGCCGGGTCGCGGATCGTGCGGCGCGAGCTGAAGGCGGTCGAGCGGGCGGCGAAGGAGCACGCGCAGGACGGGGAGGGCTGGTCGACGTGGCTGCGGACCTTCTACGCCGACCACGCGCAGTTCGTGGCGAAGACGTTGAACGTCCCGCTGGCGGTGGCCCAGGCGTATGCCGCACGCCAGGGTGCCCGCCTCGAGGCGAGCCCGACAGGGATCGCGGTGACCGAAGATTGGCCGTGGACCATCCCGTCGGATCTCGCGGCTTTGGCCCTGGGCGATGACCATGTGCTCGGCGTGGCCGAGAGAGGAGTCGACGATGACCGGTGATCGATACAACCACGTGATCCAGCGTGCCCTGGCCCAGCCCTGGGCCGTCCTGCCCGAGAAGCTGGCCCTCATTCAGGACCTGCTGGCCTTTCGCGCCGCCGGCGGGCGGCTCTCCGCGGAGGAGATCCAGGCCCGCATCGGCGCTGCTGAGCCCGGGCGGGCCGAGACCCGCAGTGTCGGGCGGATCGCTGTGGTCCCGATCTACGGCGTGATCTCGCACCGTGCCTTCCAGGCGTCCAGCGGCGCGACATCGACCGAGTTCGTCAGCGCGGCCCTGCGGCAGGCGCTGGCCGACGAGGAGGTCGCCAGCATCATCCTCGACGTGTCGTCTCCGGGCGGCACCGTGGAGGGGGTTCCCGAACTGGCACAGGAGGTGTTCGAGGCGCGCGAGGTGAAACCGATCACGGCCGTGGCGAACGCGCTGATGGCCTCGGCGGCGTACTGGATCGGGTCCCAGGCGTCCGAGCTGGTCGCGATCCCGAGCGCGGACGTGGGGAGCATTGGCGTCTACTCCGTGCACGAGGATTGGACCGGCTGGCTCGAGAAGGAGGGGATCCAGATCACGACGTTCAAGGCCGGCGCCCGGAAGATTGAGGGCGCGCCGTGGGAGCCACTCGACGATGACGCGACGGCGTTCATGCAGAGCCGCGTGGATGACATCTACCGGGACTTCGTGGCCGCGGTCGCCCGGGGGCGCGACGTCAGTGCTGCCGAGGTGCGGTCCTCGTTCGGCGAGGGGCGGGTGTTCGGCGCCAAAGACGCGCGGCGTCTCGGCATGATTGACCGGGTGGCCACGTTCGACCAGGTGGTCGAGGGGTTGGCTGGCCGCCGTCGGTCGCGACGGGCGCGCCGGGCCGAGGACGACATGGGTGTTGCCGTCCAGGTCGGGGCGCCGCAGCCTGGCGGTGCCGATCAGGCGACCTCGCAGCACCAGGACCTCGCGACGGCCGACCGCGACCGGCTGGATCTGGCGGTGTCGGTGGCCAGCCGGCCGCCGGCCTAGGTGCATGGCTCTGCACGATCGTCGCGGTCGACCCAGTCGTGTGTCGGGGACCGTTGCGTCGGAGACGGTCCGGATACGAATGACTCCTGAGGAGCGACGAGCGCTGGAGGCAGTCGCGACGCTGAATCACCTAAGCCTCGTCGAGGCCGTTCGAGAGGCCGTCAATGACTGGGTCGTTGACCGTGCTGACCAGAAGATATTTCGCGAGTGACGCCAAGGTCGGCCCCTAGCGCGCTCGCCCGAGCATCCCTTCCGCCATCGCCAGATGCTTCGGCATCCCGATCGTCCGATACTGCCCGATCGCCTCGCCGAGGAGCGTCAGGGCCTTGTCGCGGTCGCCCGCCTGGTTGCGGTCGAGGAGCATCTGCGCGTACCAGCGCCGGACCTCAGGTTGTTCACTGCGGAACGGGATCTCGTGGGCTTGACGGAGGGCTGTTTGGTAGTGGGCCTCGGCCTGCTCCCAATTGCCAGCGGCTGCCGCGGAGATGCCGGCGACCGTTTGCAGGAGATGTCGGGTATCGGCACTGACCACTGTCCCTGTGTCGATGGCCTCGATCGCCAAGGGGTAGAGCTCGCCAGCGGCCTCTCGTTCGCCAACCGTCGCGAGCCCCTCGATGACACCGAGCAGCATCGTCCAGGCCCCCGTCGTGTTCGGCTGCCCGGCGCTCGGGAGCCTGCGTCGCCCATCCTCCAGGAGGGCAAGCACAGTCGTCTTGTGGCCTAAGAGGCATTCGCACAGGAAGAGGAGGGACCAGTTAAGTCCCACCCAGAAACACGACGATTCTTGATCGACCGCGTCCTCGGCTCGAGTTCGCGCCTCCTGCCACTGGCCTCGCCAAACGCTCGTCATGGCCAGCCATCCCCGGTATCCCGCGCCCCACGGCATGCCCGATGTGTCGGACACCTCGATGACCCGCCGCACCCACGCCTCGAACTGGTCCAGATCCGCGTCGACCAGCCAGTCGCGCTGCCCGTGGGCCAGCACGGAGTACATTTCGGCGCCCCTGTGCCCGAGGCGCTGGGCAAGGCGTTCTGCCTCGCTCCTGTCTTGGCCCATCTCGCCGAGATGCCCGAGGCGCACCGACGCCGTCTCAACTTGCGCGAGCGCGTCAGCCAACACCCATTGCTCGCCGGCCGCTCGTAGCACCTCGACCGCCTCCGCCGCCGCCGCGAGCTGCTCTGTCGATCGCATGCTGTGAAAGTGTGTATACCCCCGCACCATGAGCGTTACCCCGCGTGTCGGTGCATCTCCGAGCGCCGTGGCCATGGCGATGGATTCAGCGTGCATCGCATCCGCGGTCACGAGTGCATCGGCGCGCTCCGCTGAGACGCCAACGGCCGTCGCACCCGCTGCGAGAAGACGGCATCGGTCGATGCTGACTTGGGGACCCACAGCCTTGAGACCGCGCTGGGCGAAGTCCAGCGCTTCGGGGCCACGCGCCATCCATCCCAGGAGAGCCGCGAGACTTGTACACGCCCTTGCCACGGTGAGGCGGTCGCCAAATTCCTCACGGATCGACAGGACGGTCTTCCAGTCGTCGAGCGCATCCTCCCACCGCCCCAGGTTGCGCCGGGCGACCCCACGCTTCCAGATCACAGTGGCGCGCCCAGGGCGGTCCTCGGCCGGAAGGAGTGACAACGCCTGGTCGAAGCCGCGCAGCGCCTCGGTGAGTGCCCCCGAGCGAAGACCTCGTTCGCCTGCCGCCATCAGGTAGCGCACGGTCTTCGCGGTATCGGCGATGGCGCCTGCTTGGTAGTAGTGGTGGGCTAGGTCCGAGGCGTGAGCATCAACCGCATCGCCAGCGATGTGCTCGATCGCCTCGGCGACGCGCACGTGGATCCGCTGCCGGCGAGGGACCGACAGTCCGTCGGCTAGCGTTTGTCGGATCAAGGCATGCGAGAACTCCCATTGGGCCTCTCTGTTCGAGGTCGACACGATCAGAAAGTGCGCTTCCGCCTCTTCGAGGGCGGTCAGCAGCGCTTCCCCCGTCACGTCGCCGATCGCCTCCAGCAACTCGAGGCTGAACCCGCGCCCGACGATCGCTGCCACCGTGAGCACCCGCTGGCTGTCCTCACTAACCCGTCCTAATCGCCGAGCGATGACCGCGCGCACCCCCTCTGGCATGCCCAGTTCGTCCGCTTCGCGATCGGACCGCCACCGGCCTTCGTGGTCGTAGAGCGCCCCCTCGTCCTTCAGATGTTGAAAGACCTCCTCAACGAAGAAGGGATTGCCTTCGGTCTCGCGGTGAATGCTCTGGACCAGCGCGTTGGGTGGAGACGGACCGCCAAGCTCGGACAGCATCAACCGCACGCTATCCGGCGGCAGCGGGGCCACAGTGAGGGTCTGTGCCAGACGCTTGCGGCTCAGGGTCTCCAGCGCCTTCGCGAAGGGCTGCTCGGTACTGAGCTCCACATCGCGATACGTGCCGAATACGAGGATCGGTGCCTGTGCAAACTCAAGCGCCAGATGCTGCAAGAGCTGCGCGGTCGCATCGTCGGCCCATTGGAGGTCGTCGAGGAGGATGACAAGCGGGTGCGTGCGGCTGGCGCGCGCGATGAACGCCGCGTAGTTCTTGAAGAGGTAATGGCGCTGCTGCTCCGGCGGGAGTCCGAGAGACGCCGGAATGTCAGGGAAGTGCCGACGTAGGCTCGGTACCAGGCGGGCGATCTCGGGAGCCGCATCGCTCAGCGACTCGCGAAGGCTCTTGGCTGGTATCGAGCCCATGCACTCCTCGACGATCTCGACGAACGGCATGAACGGCGCCGTACCATCGCTCTCATAGCAGCGTCCTGTCAGCGTCAGACAGCGCTGGTCGTGGGCGTGCGCGAGTATTTGTTCGACCAGCCTCGTCTTCCCGACGCCGGGCTCACCGCCGATGAGCATCAGGCCGCCCCGGCCACGGATCGCCTGGTCGACCAGGTGGTTCAACTCGGCTTGCTCGGTCTCCCGACCGACGTACGGCGTTCGGCGACCGGTGCTCGGTAACGCAGCAGTTCCTGTGACAGGGGCAAGAGAGGATCCCGCATTGCTGCCCCTCAGGCGACGGATTTCGGCGTGAACTACGGCGAAGCTCTCGTACCGATCGTCGGCCTGTTTGGCGAGGAGCTTTTCGAAGATGACGTAGGTCGTCGGGTCAGCCTTGGAGGTCGGTGACGGCGGGTCGCGAAGGATGGCGGCGAGCGTGTCGCTCGTCGTGTCCTTCCTAAAGGGATGCGTTCCTTCGAGCAGCTCGTACAACACGATGCCAAAGGAGAAGACGTCCGACCGCGTATCCGCCTCGCCACCTCGGATCTGTTCGGGGGCCATGTACGCCGGCGTCCCGATGAACGCGCCCATGCCGGTGAGCGTGTCGTGGGTCGCTACCTGGCTCTCAGTGGCTCCCGGCTCGCGCAGGCGTTTCGCCAACCCGAAGTCCATGACCTTCACATGTCCCTCGGGCGTAAGCATGAGATTGGACGGCTTCAGGTCGCGGTGCAGGACGCGACGCGCGTGCGCTTGCTCGAGCGCCTCGACGACTTCCGCCGCGATCTCCAACGCGCGGCTGGGCTCCAGCGCACCCTCGGCCAACACCTGGTCTAGCGTCTGGCCCGCGACATGCTCCATGACGATGCACGTCTTCCCGTCGACCTCCGCGATCTCGTGGATCTTGCAGATGTAGGGATGGTCCAGCGCAGCCGCTGACTTCGCTTCGCGCTCGAACCGCTGCCGGGCGACGGGGTCTTCTTCGAGCTCTTCAGGCAGGAACTTGAGAGCGACCTTGCGCTCAAGCTGGGTGTCGTCGGCGAGGAAGACCTCGCCCATGCCGCCTTTGCCGAGGCTCTCAAGGACGCGATAGCGGGCGGCGGGGCTGCTCACGGCTCTGTAGGGGTGAGCGCGATTATAGACACGGACCCCGCCTGCGGCGGGCGGTATCATGGCCCCCTCCCATGTCCCTTGCCGCAGGCTCGACACTCGGCCCGTACGAGATCCGCTCCCAACTCGGCCAGGGCGGCATGGGCGTCGTCTACCTCGCCGAGGATCCCCGGCTCAAGCGCCAGGTCGCCATCAAGCTCCTGCCGCCGGACCTGACCCGCGACGACACGGCCAAGCCGCGGTTCCATCGGGGTAGTTCTACGCCAAGGCTCTTTCGAGGTCCTCGAGGAGTGCGTGCGCGGACGGCGGGCGCTCGGACAGGTCGGAGGCGAAGGCGCGTGCGAAGAACGCCTGTGCGCCTGGCGGGGCGTCTGGCAGATGGGTCGCAACCGGCGGACAGCGGGCACCCAGGATCGCCTGGTGCGTCTCGTCGATGGTGGCGCCGGCGAACGGGTGCGCCCCGGCCAACATCTCGTAGGCCACCGCGGTCAGCGCCCAGAGGTCCCAGGCCGGCTCCACCGTCCCGCCCCGTAACTGTTCGGGCGACATATACCGCACCGTGCCGAGCACCGTCCCTTCGGCGGTCGCCGCATCGGACTCCGACGTTGCCGACACGAACTTCGCGATCCCGAAGTCAAGCACCTTGGTCAACTCACCCGTCGGTGCGCGGGTCAAGAAGATGTTCTCCGGCTTGAGGTCGCGGTGCACCAGGTCACGGGCATGAGCTGCCTCTACCGCCGAGCAGACCGAACGCAGGATCCGCAGCGACCGGTCCACCGGCAGCCGCGTCTGCCGCGTCAGCTCGTCTCGCAGGTTCGTGCCTTCGAGCAGCTCCATCACGAGGAAGGCGCGGGTGTGCCGATCGACCCCAAAATCGTGCACGGTGACGACGTTCGGGTGCGAAAAGGCGGCGGTGGCGCGCGCTTCCCGCCGGAACCGGTCCGCCGCATCGACGCTGCCGACTAGGTCGTCCCGGATCACTTTCGCGGCCACCCGGCGCTCGAGCGCCGCGTCGGTCGCGACATACACCGTCCCCATCCCGCCCCGTCCGAGCCGCCGGTCGAGCCGATAGCGATCTGAGAGCACGCGTGGCACATGGACCTGGCTCAGCCGGGCCCCGTCCTCCGCGCACTGGGACACATCGGCGTCGTAGCAGGCGCCGCACTGCGGACACTCCTCGAAGGCATCTGTTTGCGGCGCTGGCGCCGCCATCGGACGGTCGAGCAACAGCGCGAGACTCGCGGCGATCGACACCAGGAGGTCCTGGTCCTCACCGGTGTAGGGCTCCTCGGATCGCTTCGGTCCGAGCGCGAGCAACGCCTGGGTCCGGCCGGGCCCCGCGGCGATCGGCACCAGTAGGTCGATCCGCGCTTGCCTGAGGTAGTCGGTCTCCTCATGCGGCAACTGCTGCTTTAGCCAACTGGTTCCCGATAGCGACACCTCGAGCGGCTTGCCCAGTACCTGCAGCAGCGCCACCACCTTGCTGTCGACCGCCAGCCCCAGCGGCGCCCGGCCGGCCGGCGCGGACGCGACGCTGCGGAAGCTGGTCTCGTTCGAGCTGAGCATCGAGACCGCCACGAACTCGGCATGCAGCGCGGCCTCGATCCGGGCAACCGCCCGGGGCGCCACCTGCTCGAAGCTGGTCGCCTCGCCGACCTCCTTGACCACCTCGCCTAGGAGGCGCTGGGCATCGTAGCGCTCGCGGAAGAACGTCCGATCTAACGTGCCGAGCCAGCGCTGCCGTTGCGTGTGCGCCAGCAGTGCCAGCCCGCCCAGCACCCCGTACGCCCAGCCGCGCGCCCGCAGGACGTCGATCAGCGGCTGGTCGGCATGGAGCAAGAGATCCAGCGTCAGCCAGCCGCCGAGCAGCGGCACCAACGACAGCAGCAGCTTGCGGGCCAAGGCGTACTGCAACGCCAGCCGCAGGAGCTGCGGGATGCCCAACACGCGGTGCCGCACGACCGCGTAGGCCACGGAGAGCGGGACCAAGAAAACGGCGAGGATGCACGGTGTCACGATCCAGTACGGGAACTCGTCGAAAGGCGCTCGATTGAGGTAGATGCCCGCTGCTTGCAGCACCGTGGCCGGGCTCACACCGACAACCGTCCCGAAAACGATGACGCGCGTCTTCCGGCGCACGTCGGCGCTCGTCGCGCGGAGCGCGTTCCACAGCAGCGACACGAAGCCGAGCCCGAGCGTACCGAAGATGAACCCGCTGAACAGAAAGCCAAAGCCAGACTCGATGACTCGTTCGCCCAGGTCGAGCAGGGGCCGGAAACTGCCGGCGAGCAGGACCCACAGAGCGAGCGGTACCGACACGGTGCCGCCCAGACCCAGCAATAGGTGTTTCAACCACGGCAGGCGGCGGTCGATCGGGGAGGAGGTCGGGAATACGGCAAAGAAGTAGTAGAAGAGCGGTCCCATCAACCCCAAGAACGTCACCTTGTAGGCCACCCCAAACCCGCGCAGCGCCGGTGGCATTCCTGCTTCGTACGGCAGCAGCGGCGCACTGGCAACGAAGCTGCCGAACAGCAACGCCAGCAGCCACGCGTTGCGGTCGTCGAGACGCAGGAACAGGACTCCGAAGCCCACGATCACGAACAAGATCGGAAAGGAACCCGTGACCTGATCCAGGATGGTCCGGACCGGCGGCCGTGCGTCCCGTGGCAACGCGGAGCCCAGGGTCGCGTCGAGGGTCAACGCAACCGGTTCGCCCGGTCGCTCGACCGTCAAGCGGACGACGTCCCCGGGTGCTCCGCGCCTCACCACATCGAAGAACGGATTGTGCGTCTCGAGCGTCCCGCCGTTGAACGCAAGGATCTGATCGTCCACCGCCAGGCCAGCCTGCTCAGCCGCGCTGCCCTCACTCACGCCGGTAATGCGGTAGGAGCGGGTCAGCGGTGAGTACTCATAGGTGATGCCGAGCAATACCTGCGGTTCCCAACGAACGGCGTACATCCAGATAGCGCTGTAGACGCTGGTGGCCGTGGCAAACAGCACCGCCAGTGCTAGTAGTACTGGTCGTGGGAGGGAGGCGCCCTGGACCATCGCGCCGATCTTTGCACGAATGTTGCCCTGGGTGCCCCTTCCGAGTCCTCCTCCGCCGCAAGAGACAGCGGCCTCCAGGCGGTTGCCTTCTTCCGGGACGCTGCGCTGCACCGGGTATCCACCCAGGGCGGCCGCCCGATGGTGATCTGTGACGTCCCTGCCGGCCGCGCATCTGGGGTCTGGATGGACGACGGCACGATCATTTTCGGCACCTCGCGGAGTGGTCTGATGCGAGTTCCCTTAACCGGTGGAGGGCCGGAGCTGATCACGGAGCTCGATGCGGGGGCCGGAGAGCTCGGCCATACCCGACCAGCTCTGCTGCCGAACAGTGACGCGCTTCTGTTTACCGCCTGGAAGGGTGCGCTTGAGCAGTCCGATACGCATGTTTTGAACTTGGAAGACGGCAGTCGCACGCTCATCGTTGATGGGTTAGCGGCCCGGTACGTTCGGAGCGGACACCTGCTCTATCAGTCGGCCGGGGCACTCTGGGCGGTCCCTTTCAGCCCAACAGACGTTCAACGTGGCAGGAATCCGATCCGGGTTGTCGACCGCGTGCTGACCGCAATTGCAGGGGCTGCGCAATACGACGTGTCGGCGGAAGGCACCCTCGTGTACGCCGTGGACCAGCGCACATCCGACACCAGACTGGCGTGGGTTAACCGCACGGGCGTTGTGACGCGGCGGAGCGACGTGTATCGCGACGTGCTGAACCCGTCACTTGCACCGCGTGGCACTCACATTGCTTTCACGTCAGGGATCACAGGCGACCCAGCGACCTTCTCTGCCAGCATTCTCGACGTGAATCGCGGAGTACCGAGTCGGATTGAGAACGCAGGAGCAGGTGCGAGCTGGTCACCCACGGGTGAGCAGTTCGTCTATACGAGCCGGTTTGGCGCGGAGGCCGCACCCAATCTGTTCTTGAGATCGCTTGCTAGTACCGACGTCACCCAGTTGACATTCGGTGAACATGAACACTTCAAGATCCCGTCTGGATGGTCCCAGGACGGTCGGTTCCTGGCCTTCGTGGAGTCGATTATTGGTGAGGCTGACAGCGATATCTGGGTGCTCCCGATGACGAATGATGCCGAACCGTGGCAATTCGCCGGGAGCGAGTTCGACGAAACCCAGCCGGTGATTTCACCCGATGGCCGATTCCTCGCCTATCGTTCCGACAGTTCGGGCCAAGACGAGGTGTGGGTGGCGTCGTTCCCGGACGGCATCCTCGTGCAGCAAGCCTCGGTCGCTGGAGGGCACGAGCCTAGGTGGTCTGTGGATGGGACCGAGCTATTCTATCGGACGGGCGCACACATGATGGCGGTCCCCGTCCTCGACGGCGCGCAACTGCGATTGGGCGAACCGGAAGTACTCTTTGCCGACAACTTTCGCATGATCGTGTCTCTGAACAACGCGGGATATGACGTGACACCTGACGGACAGTTCCTGATGGTTGAGGAGCGACGCGCTGGTCCCGAACAGGCCGAGGTGGTCTTCAACCTCCCGGAGGAGTTGGCAACGCTCGTCCCCATCGACTGATGCCCCTCTCACCCGGCACCACCCTCGGTCCCTACGCCGTCACCGCCCAGATCGGCGCCGGCGGCATGGGTGAGGTCTACCGCGCCCGCGACACCAAGCTCGACCGCGACGTGGCGCTCAAGGTCTTGCCCGACCTGTTCGCCAACGACCCCGAGCGGCTGGGACGCTTCCAACGCGAAGCCAAGGTCCTCGCGTCGCTGAACCACCCGAACATCGGGCAAAGAGAGCAACGTCAGCGACATTCACGTTCCCTCAAGGCGTCCGCGATCCTGAACGCCCCGAGGGATAAGTTCGCCTACACAGTCGCTGCCATCGTCGCGCGCACGATGGCGACGACGGTGAGTTGCCCATTGGTCGACCGCAGGTGGACCCACACCGGGTACTCGTCGTGCAACGTCGTGATCTCAGCCACCAGGTGCTGGTCGACGCCCGGGGTGATATCCGGAATTGCCGCGACCGGTCGGGCCGACACGGTCGCCGTGGTGATCGTCACGTACTCGTCCATCGTGTGGGAGTAGACCATCCAGCGCGTTCGATAGCGGGCGCCCGCCGGCGCGCCACCGTCGTCGTCTGCGAGGTTGGTGAACGTGAGCTGGTGCCCGACCACGCGGATTCGACCACGCGGATTCATGTGGGTGACGTCACCGAGAAGGGTCTGGTTCTGCTCCCCCTTCTCATCACGTTGCGCACGCCAGCGCGCCTGGCCCGTGTCATTCTGATCGGCGGTTGGTGTGAGTTCCTGTGCAACTGGCGCCGTCAGCAATGCCACCAACGCGATCAGGATCGGTATCAGATAACGCATCGTCGTCCCCTTCATGGGCTCTCTCCTTCCTCGTCCAACTGCCCCTGTTAAGAGCACAGGGCGTGCCAAGTCGGACGGTGACCGTTCCCTACCTGCAAGCCCTTCCAAGCACAGGCAGTCAAGGTCCGCTCGGTCGTTCAGGGACCTGATGGGTGGCGTTGAGTGATGATCCTTTGGCCAGACGACGCTTCGCAGCGCGCTTGGTCAGGTCGAGCTCGACGGGTTGTTGGCAGAACGGGAGCAGCTCAACCAGCGGCTGCAGCAGATCCCCGACACGCAGGCTGACCCCCTGGGGCGCCAAGGTGTCCGGAGTCGAGGTCAAGCACGTCGACCAGATCGATGCCTCTGGCGCCCCAATCTAGCGGTTGACGACCGGCCTGGCCCGGTTTGTTCGGCGGGATCCGGCGCCTTAGCCGTCTGGGGGCGTAGAAACACCGCAGAAATCCGCTATGAGGAAGCGACTTCGCCGGGGTCAGAAGCGCCGAGCGGCACCCGTGGGGTGGTTTGGGTCGTCCCGCCAGCGATCACGGGAATTTGGGTGCGAGAAGTGCCTCTCTCACAGTGCAGGTCGTCTCTAGCCCCAGCGGCTCGGAAAGACGCCGATCCCGCCCGCTGACGGACTACAATCCCGAGGATTCCCCCAGCGCCCAAGGAGGGCCGTGCCACTCGCCCCCGGCGTACGGCTCGGAGCGTACGAGGAGGATCGTGTCACTGACCGCGGCGTGCTTGGATCGAAGAGGAGCGTAGTGAGATTCACCCCCAGCGCGCGACTCGGATCGTAGGGGAGGACCGTGTCACTGGCCCCTGGTGTACGGCTCGGATCGTCGCCAAAATCGGCAGCGGCGGGATGGGGGAGGTGTACCAGGCGCGGGACACCAAGCTGGATCGGGATGTCGCGCTGAAAGTCCTCCCCGACGCCTTCACGGCCGATCCCGATCGCCTGGCGCGCTTCGAGCGCGAAGCCAAGGTCCTCGCCTCGCTGAATCATCCCAACATCGGGCTCATCTACGGGCTGGAAGAGGCCGAGGGCACCAAGGCGCTGGTCCTCGAACTGGTCGAGGGGCCGACCTTGGCGGATCGCATCGCCGAGGGGCCGATCCCAATCGACGAGGCGCTCCCCATCGCCAAGCAGATCGCCGAAGCCCTCGAAGCGGCGCACGAGCGGGGCATCATCCACCGCGACCTGAAACCGGCCAACGTGAAGGTGAAGGCGGACGGCACAGTGAAAGTGCTGGACTTTGGGTTGGCAAAGGCGTTTCAGCCGGATGCTGGGAGTGACCCGTCAGACTCGCCCACCGTGACTGCGGCCACTCAGCAGGGCGTCATCCTGGAGACTGCAGTCTATATGAGTCCGGAGGCAGCGAGCGGGAAACCAGTGGACAAGCGGTCCGACATCTGGTCGTTCGGCGTGGTGCTGTTCGAGATGCTGTCGAGTCGACGAGTGTTTGATGGTGAGTCCGTGTCGCATGTACTCGCTGAAGTTCTGAAGACCGAGCCCGACTGGACTTCGCTGCCTGCGGAGACGCCCGCTGCGATCCGCACATTGCTCCGTAGGTGCCTCGCCAAGGCACGAAAGCAGCGGTTGCCGGACATCGGAGCAGCCCGCCTGGACCTCGACGACGTGATGACCGGGACATCCCCGGACGCGACGGCTTCCCTCACCGTACAAGCTGGCAGCTGGCGACCAGCATTGCCGCTGGGGCTCGCAGCACTGGCAATCGGCGGTCTCATCTCAGGTGTTGCTGTGTGGAACGTGACGCCGCGTCCTGAACCGCCAGACCTATTACGGTTCACGATCGCCCCAGAAGACACCGCGCTCGAGCCTGGTGCTGCACCTCGTCGGTTTCTGGAGGTTTTGGGGGGGCTCGCGATCTCGTCGGACGGCGGTCACGTTGTCTACACGGCGACGGCTCTGGGAGGTACCGAGCCGCAGCTTATGCTCCGGTCCCTTGATCAACGGGTTAGCGTTCCGATCCAAGGAAGCCTCGGAGGAAGCGGTCCCGTCCTATCGCCCGACGGCGAGTGGGTCGCTTTCGTTCCCGTTTCGAGTACGAACATCCTCCAGCGGGTCCGGGCCACGGGCGGGTCACCCGAGACGGTGACCGAGTCTCCAAGCGGTATCTTCGGAGCCAGCTGGGGTGCGGACGGGCAGATCATCTTTGGCGCGCTGACCGGCCTCTACCGTGTGCCCGCGGTCGGCGGGGAGGCGGAGGAGCTCACAAAGCCTGACATTGAACAGGATGAATCGTTTCGCCTATGGCCGGAGATCATTCCAGACAGACAGGCGGTGGTGTTCGTGGTTAGCACTGGTACGACACTGGCAACGGGTGAGTTGGCCGTCCTCGAACTCGACACCCGTATCGTGACCAAGCTTGGTGTTGCAGGAACCCGGCCGCATTACCTCGCGACGGGGCACCTCGTGTTCGCCACTCGCACCGGAGCCCTGCAGGCGGTTCCGTTTGACGCGGAGGCGCTCGTGGTCACGGGGGCTCCCGTGCCAGTGGTCGAGGGTGTGGCCGTGGGATACGGCGGAAGCGCTGATTTCAGCGTTTCCAATGCTGGACATCTTGTCTACGTTCCAGGCGGTCCTGAAGGCATCCAACGGTCCTTGGTCTGGGTCGACCGGCTCGGCGAGGAAGAACTAGTTACCCCTTCGCTTCGTGCGTACACACTTCCACGCCTCTCGCCCGACGGGACGCGCGTCGCCCTCGACATCCGCGCCGAGCAGATGGACACCTGGATCCTCACTCTGGCCACTGGGGCGTTCCAACGCTTGACCTCGGATATCGCTGGCGGCGAGCCGGTGTGGATGCCAGACGGTGAACGAGCGGTGTTCAAGGAGACTGGGGAGCCAGGCACCGGTTTCTCCGTGGCCCTGGCCGATGGCACCGGGACTGCGGAACGCCAGGCGACGAAAAGGGACGTTCTGTTGTACGAGGCAACCCCCGATGGGACGATGCTCGTCGCCGGTACTGACTTCACGGACATCGTCATGGTGTCCGTTGAGGATGGCGCGGTCGCGCCGCTCATCAGTTCGCCGTCCGCCGAACTGAGCCCGGCGTTGTCCCCAGACGGCAACTGGATCGCGTACCAATCCGACGAATCCGGTCAGTTCGAGATTCACGTCCAGCCCTTTCCTGCCGTGGAACAGGGTCAATACGTGGTGTCGACAGCAGGAGGGGTTTCTCCAGCGTGGGCAAAGAGCGGTGAGGAGTTGTACTACGTCGAGAGTGGTCGAATGATGGCAGTAGCGGTGCAAACCGATCCAGCGTTCGTCTATGGAGACCCCGAACCGCTGTTTCAAACGGACAACTACTCCCTTGCCACTTGGACAAGTAGCTACGATGTGGCATCGGACGGTCGGTTCCTCATGATCAAGGTCGGCGGTCAAGACGCAGGTATTCCGCGTCGGGGGATCGACGTCATCTTGAACTGGGTCGAGGAACTCAAACAGCGCGTGCCGGTTCCCTGAGCGCGATGCCTCTCCAACTCGGCACTACCCTCGGCCCCTTGTACCTTTCCCAAGCAGAACCTAGATAGCGAGTCATAGACTCGCAGCGAGCTCGGCCACCCCGTCGGGAGCGCCACTCGGCCCCTGCGCCATGAGCGCCGCTCGTAGACCTGCGCCCCGACGAGGTGGACCGTGGAGGACGTCCCGTGGGGAGTTGCGCCACGAGCGCCAGTACAAGGGGGATGCCACCACGGGCGGTCGAGGCTCGAGGAGGGAGGCGGTATGACACCCGAGTTCGGCTGGTTTGTGGGGATTGATTGGGCGACGGTGCACCATCAGCTCTGTGTCGTGGACCGTGACGACCGGTGGGGGTACGTGGTGACGTGCATCGTCGATCTCGACGGCGAGCGGTGGGCGCGCTCGATCGGCTATGGCCCGGACGCAGCGGCGCAGACCGTTGGCTGGGGTCGTGTGCCGGACGAGGGCGCGCCATGAGGCGCTGTCTCTCGGGTGACGGAGAGCCGGAGGTGCCCACGCGATAGTCGACGTGGGGTTCCCGCTAGCCTAGCTAGCGAACGCCGCCCGGCCGGCGGCTGCGGGGACCCGACAAGGCCACGAGGGATGAGGCCGTCTCTCTGATGGTGCGCAGCGCACTGTCGGTGAGGCGGCCTTTTCTTCGTGGGCCGGATGGAGGAGTTGGGGATGCAGGTATCACTCGCGACTGCTGAGACCGGGCACTACCTCGTCGCAGAAGAGGGCGGCGGCGAAGGCGCCAACGCGAACCGGGACCGTGCTGGCCTGTGGGAGCGGTTCGGCCTGTGCCGCTTCGCCGACGATACGGTGGCGTTCGCGACGTCTGATGGCTGGTTGCTCACGAGCGTCTATGGGCCGAACCGCCTTCGCGCCACGCGGCGGTGTTTGAACGATCTCGGGGTGCGGTTTCGCGTGGTCGAGCTCGATGGTGTCTTCGTCGGGTTACAGACAGATCAGGGGACGTTTCTCTCGGCCAGCCAGGGCGGAGGGGCGCATATCGAGGTAGATCGTGAAGAGGCCCGCCCGTGGGAGCGTTGGAAGCTTCACGACTGGGCCAATGGCCATCCACTTGACCGACGCGACCCGTCCGTTCTGCAGCCCTTCAGGGACGGCTGGAAGGGCATGCGGGCGGACATGCTCACGCTCGGGATGAAGCCCACCGACAGAGAGACGGTGCGCTCGTCCTTCCACTGGGCCACCCTGACAGACGCCGAGCGGCACGAGGACTATGCGCTGCTCGCGGAGCGCGACTACAACGCGATCATCTGCGCGGCCTACATGGAACAGGACGGGCACGGATGGGCCGGCGATCGCGACCGCGGCCCGCTCAACCTCCTGAAGGACCCGAAGGCGACCCAAGCTATCGAGATCACCCAGCAGAACGCCGAGGCTGGGTTTCACACGATCTGGCTGCTCAAGTCGGATGACTGTCCGGCGCTCGACGGCCATCGGACCGACCCGTGGCGCGGCCGCGGACAGATGGACCGGTGGGTGACGCCGTGGCTCGGCGCGCTCCGGCCGCACATGACGTGCGACGTCATCTGGCCCGGGCTGGAGATGAACGAGTGGTCATCGGCGAAGTCGCAGGCCGACTGGCTCGAGCATCTTCATGCAGAGCATCCTGACCTCTGGCTCATGTCGCACTACACGAACGGCCGCGACAACGGCGCGTCGGCCACCGGGTCGAGCTACGGCGCCCAGCCGACGTGGCGGGGCAAGACGGTCACGTGGGGAGGCGAGTGGTATCGGATGCTGAAGGACAGGTGCGGCGGCAAGGTCGGTATCGCCTTCCAGTCCGGTGAAACGGAAGAGGAGCCGTTCCGCGATCAGATCAGTGGACTTCACCGTCGCATCATGGGCGGTGAAAAGGGCTGGAACGCACCTGGCACGCCGTTCTTTCTCGGCGAGATGTCGTGGCGTGGCGGAGAGCCGGCGTCGATCGAGATGGCCCGGTGGGCTGCGGCCGAGGGCGTCGAGTCGTTTTGGCAGGGGGCGCCGCCACGATGACACCTCCGGTGAACGGCGCTCTGGCGAAGACGGTCAGCCAACTCGGGGCGACAGGGGCATTGATCGTGATCTCGTTGTGGCTGGTGTGGGCGGCGACGCAACCGGTGGCGCCGGACCCCGAGGCGCAGGCCGCGACAGAACGGGTGCGGGAAGAGATCTTCAGGGACTTCACGGAGATCAAGGCGCAGCTCGACGTCCACATCCAGCAGTCCATGCGGGGCACAGACGCGCTGAAGGCCATTCTTCGACAGATCTGCGTGAACACGTCGGACGACGCGAGCCAGCGGTCGTCGTGCTTTACCCGGGTGGAGTGATGACCAGTGAAACTGGACCTAGACGGCAACCTCTGCGCGATCGGCGTTGACAGTCCTGTTTGACGAGGTGTTCAGACTAGGATGGGAATCTCAACAGGAGCCCCCCCAGCGCCCAACGCTTGGGCCGGCCGGCTTCGCCCGAGGGTCGCGTGGTCAGACACGCGGCCGCTCACCTCTCACCTCTCGAGGTGTCGCCGTCATGACGCCAGACGAGAAGCCGCCTGTCCATGTTCCGGCGTGGATCTCGCTGATCGGGCTTGGACTCGGGGTAATCGTGCTCACGCTGGCGATCATGGCCGTGCTGGTTGATCTGGTCGGCGGTAGATGAGACGGGGGCCACCGCGGGTGAGTCCTGACGACAGCGGTGGTGGAAGCCCGTTGGGGGTCGGTGACTCGCTGAGGCCCGCGGGAGCGGCGGATGTCCCGTTGCGGCCCTCGTCTCACCTACCGCTTCCAGGGGAGGACATATGGCCCACCGATTTCGCTGATCAGCTGCGCGCCTACTGCTCGTGGTCCCTCGGGTCCGTCACAAGCTGGGGCCGGTCACCGGAGCGCAACGCTGAGGTGGGCGGGCACACGGACTCCTCGCACCTGCTCTGGCTCGGCCGACGTGGGGTATCGCCCGAACCCGACACCACCAGCGGCGCAGGCGCGGCGTCGGGCGACACGGCTCGGACTCAGGCTGGTGCGGGAGAGCGATCACGACCGCCTCCAGGCGCTCTGAGGCGGCCTCGTCGACCCTACAGGGCGGCACGGGGGCATGCCGATACGCTGCTCAGCCCCGTCGACTGGCCAAGTTATCGTGACAAGCACGGGCCAGCGCGGGGTGAGGGCCGCCAAGCGCGGTAATCGGTGTGGCAGTGATCGCCTTGTTTTTCCTTTTCTGGATTTGAGACCCAAGCGGTCGTGGACCGACCCGCTGCTGCCGCCGTGACGTTGGTTCACCGACGGCATGAGGCGGATAGACGGGACGTCGGCTGCGTCGGTAGGGACGTTGCCGGCGCCCCTGGCGGTCTCCCCGTATGACATACCGAGGTAGCAGCGTGACGCCACCGTACCGCAGGGGCGCCTGCGATGCTTGGGGACCTATCCGCTTAGAATGGCGCCGTGGCTCCGACACTCATCACATTGTCCCAGCAGGAGCGCGAGGAACGGCGCATCATCCGGATGGCAATATCGGCTGTTGCGCTGGTGCTTCACACCTTTCTCGCGACCGTATTCTGGTCCCTAGGACTACCCCAGTTCGTGCTCATTAGCGCCATAGCGGTTGCCTGGCACGGCGTCGGCCTACTGCTGTCCTGGCGCGTCCGTTCGGCACTCGGAATCTGGGTCAGCTTCCTGGAGGCCACCATCCATCAACCGCTGATGATCCTGCTTGTCGGAGGCAGCGCCGGCTTCGCCTACTACTTCGTCCTCATCGCCGGTGCGGCGGCGCTCGCCTTCGCCCGCTCGGACGTCATCGCTATCGGGCTGGCCATGGGCGGCGCTGCGAGCGGCACCGCAGTCGGGTTGGGCATCCCACACTTTTGGCCGCCCCTACTGCCGATAGCGCCCGAGGTCGCCAACGTTCTTCATACAGTCAACTGCGCGGCAAGCGTTGGCGGGATGTGCCTTGTGGGTCTGTTCTTCGTGCGCTCCGGAAGGCTCGCGGAGCGCTACGTCGCCGCCCTGGAAGGAAGGGTCAAGGAGGCTTTGCGGCTCGGGCAGTATACGCTGACGGAGAAGATCGGCGAGGGCGGGATGGGCGCAGTCTATCGAGCCCGCCACGCGCTGCTCCGTCGTCCGACCGCTGTCAAGCTGCTGCCACTCGACCAACTGGACGAGATAAGCGTCGAGCGATTCGAGCGCGAGGTTCAGCTCACCTCTGAGTTGACCCACCCGAACACGATCGCTATCTACGACTACGGCCGCAGCCCGGGCGGGATGTTCTACTACGTGATGGAGTATCTGGACGGCATCGACCTCGAATCCCTCGTGGCCGAAGAGGGACCGCTGCCTCCCGGCCGTGTCGTCCAGGTTCTGATGCAGGTCTGTGAAGCGCTCGACGAAGCGCACGACCACGGGCTGGTCCACCGCGACGTTAAGCCCGCGAACATCATCTTATGCATGCGCGGCAATCGGCCAGACGTCGCCAAGGTCCTCGACTTCGGGTTGGTTAAGGAACTGGACGGCGACGACGGAGTCACGCTGGCCAACGTCAACGTAGTTGCCGGCACGCCGGCCTACCTCGCCCCCGAGGCGCTCACCGCGTCGGAGCCGGTGGGCCCCTGGAGCGATCTGTACTCTCTGGGGGCAGTCGGCTACTACTTGCTCACCGGCACGGTGGTGTTCGAGGGCACGGCCGCCGAAATGTGCGCGCACCACATCCACACGGTCCCCGACCGGCCATCGTCCCGCATGGGCGAGGCGCTCCCCGCCGAGCTGGAGGACCTGATCCTGAAGTGCCTCGCCAAGAAGCCAGCCGAGCGCCCGGCCTCGGCGCGGGCCCTTCGTGACGCGTTCGCTGAGCTCACGCTGAAGGACGAGTGGAACGAGTCACAAGCGCTTGCGTGGTGGACGAGCTTCTACGAGAGGAAGAAAGGGGGCACGTCCATCAATGCGCCTTCACGCGTGAACCTCACCGTGGAACTTCACGGGCGGCACTAGCTGGCGCTGCTGGTCTACCATTGGCTCCGGCGGTCGTGGACCGACCCGCAGCTGTCGCCGTGGTGTCGCTTCACTCGCGTCGGGTCCATCGTCCCGAAGGTGCGTCGTGCGCACCACGAACTGCTACGGGGAGACTACCTTTCGGGCCACGATAGGGACGACGACGCCCGGATTCGTCACGACCATATCTATACTCAGACGGTTGTTGCTGATGACGAACGCGAGCGTCGAGACACTGTCGGGGATGCCAGGCGGGTCCACGGTCGTGAACGTGATCGACGCCGTGCCGGTCCCGTTCGAGTTCATTTGATAGGTGCCCGTGCCAGTCCGCTGGACCACGGTTCCGTTCAGGGTCGCGGTTTCTGTAACGGACACGTTGCCGGCGCCGTCATAGCTCGCCCACCCCACTCCGGCCAACGGTCCGGCGACCGGCCCCTCCAGGATCTGTCCCGTGAACGAGTACCCGTAGTCACCGCGAAGGTCCATGTTCGAGAATGTTGCCTCCGCTGCGGAATGGGCGGTGAGTATGGCCGGGACCGCGATCGGGCGCTGCTGCGCCTGCGATACAGTCAGACTCACGGCACCGGCTGCCAACACGACGAGCGCCGAAGCGAGGATCGAGCGCCAGGTAGTGACGTTCATATGTTCCCTCCCGCCGTGCGCCTGATGAGATCACAGCCGGTGCCATCGACCCAACTCGAAACTGAAGGCATAGCGAGGTTGGCGAGTCTACGACGAGCCCGGCGCTCCGTTGGCGGTCAAGGTACCGGCGCTCGTGGAGCTGTGGTGCCGGCGGCTACCTCGCTGGACACCGGAGGACGCCTACCGGGCGCTGCTGAAGGTGCAGCCCGTTCGGGCGGAGCAACGGCCTGGTGGCGCTGCTGGTCTACCAGCGGGACAGTGCGACGGCAGCTCCCAAGCTGGCTATTGCCCAGAGAAGGAGCTGGACGACGGGCACCCACCGCCGCGGAGGGTGGGCGTAGAACAGGCAGAGGCCGAAGCCCAGGGACAGGGCGACGACGGCGTTGAGATAGGCACGGTCGAACATTAGCCAGAGCAGACCAGCCATGAAGAGGATTAACCCGACCCACGTCGCCGCCAGGCGTGCCAATTCCTCGTCCAGCTTCATCGCGCTTTAGTCTACTGTTGGCGGCTGGCGCTGCTGGTCTACCAGTGGCTCCGGCGGTCGTGGACCGCCCCGCGACTGCCGCCGCGATCACCAGCGCAGAGCCAGGCTGATCGCTGCCCCTTCTTTGGACCGTAGCCCTGACCGCTGTGTCGGCACATCCTGAGCCGGTGCGGCGGGCGCCACGTAAAGCGGCGTGCGGCCTTGAACGAGGGCATCGATCGTGGTTCCAAACGCCGCGAACAGGCCCACTAGAATGACGGCGAACGACCCGCGGGCTGCGGCACAACCTCCACCGCTGAGCCCCTCACAGTTGCCGGCAATAGCTCCGAGCCCCCCGAGGATGCCACCGACAGTCAGGCCAGTGATTGCGCCGTTGCGCAGCGAATCGCCATGCTTCTCTATTCGCCTGACCCCGGTGGCCTCAAAGCGGCGTTCGGCTCCCTCGACGAGGAGTACAATCGAGTCGGGATTGAGACCAAGCAGTCTCCCCGCGGTTTCCGCGCCGGCGTCGTCGACGACAAAAACTCTCTCAAGGACCGACGTGTCGAGCCCGGGCCAGTTCTCCAGTGGCTCTTGAGCCCTCACGGCGCCTGGCAGCGTGACAACAGAGAAAACGGCAACCCATCCCGTGATCATGCGCTGTCGCTGCACGATGCCCTCCACGGCGGACTTGGTCAGTTGTGCACCCTCGTTGAAAGGGCAGATCCGGAGCGCGCACTGCGGCCATTCTACCGGGGCCGCTGAGTCAAGTCTCTTGCCAGCAGTAGGCTACAGCCCCTTGCCCTCAGCTGCCCGCCGCTTCGCCCAGTACTTCTTCATCCGCCGTCCGATCGCCTTCCTCTCAGCTGCCGTCCACTTGCGGCGCCGCTGTTGGCGCTTAGGCTTGGGCTGCTGGTGGGTGGGTGCTGGTAGTTCAACTGTGGTCTCTGCGCTCTCACCGAGGATGGTCGCGGCCTGTTGCAGGGCCTCGAGGTCGTTCTGGAGCTGGGAGATCTGCGTTTGTCTGGCGGCGATGGCCTTGGCGATCTTACGCACTTGGTGATTGCTCCTCCGAAAACGGTTGCCTGGTGATCTCGCGGGCGATCCGGAGCGCCCACCGCGGCGATTCTACCAGTGGGCTCCGGCGGTCGAGGACGCCCCGCGGTTGCCGCCGCGACGTGGCCGCGCCGACGGCACAAGGCGGAGAGATGGACGTCGGCGGCTCTCGCAAGGAGGGTCTTGGTGGAGCTATCCAATGACTGGCGGCTCACTGTCTCGCTCGTCCGTGAACGAACGCGCCCCACAGCCTACGTAGCCCTCGCTGACTCGGAGATCGGAGCTTCTGGAGACACGCTCGGAGAGCACCGTCAATGTAGCGCCCGATTAGATTCTTTACCGCCGTCTCATTGAGACAAGCCGCTTCCGCGGAGATGGCGCCGTCCGTTCGAACGCACCGAGCCGAGTATGACGCGTCGCCGCTTGCATCTACCTGCAGGAATGATTCGTCGTAACGGACGAACCTAAGGTAGTCTCCGACCGCCATCATTTCGATCCAGTCGATCGCATCATTGAGGGTGGGGCACGGCCGACGAGCACCATCCTGATCGAGCATTAGCGCGACCGGATGCGCCCGTTCGAAGGCCGCCTGCTCTCTCTGGGCCTCCTCAGGAGTGCACGGATAGAAGTCGGCGCCCAGCCCCACCAGCTTCGGATGATCCGGAAAGTGACGTTGTAGAACGGCGACCCAACGATCGAACTCGGGCTGTGTCATCGGGTATAGCGAGTCCGGCTGATCTAAGAACCACGGAGGCGACTGCTGCAGTAAGCGCCATCCCGGACTCACCTGGCTGCACGCCGCACACGAGTACTCGCGCTCTTCGTACGATTTCAAGTCCCATACATTCCCCCTATAGTCACTATCTATGATCCACGTAGCTTCCGAGCACCTGGGGCACTCGACTTCGGTGAGACGTGGTGGAGTTGCCATCGGTTTCCCTTGAGCGTCCGTCCAGCGTCCGCTGCGGCTGTGGCCGGCCACAAGCGTAGCTTGTATCCCGCCGAGCCTGATCCTGATTCGCTTTGCCTTAGCTCTCTAGGCATTGCCGGCGCACGTGGGAGGCGTTTATCGCCGAGGCTCTCCGCATCCACAGGCCGGTCACGCGGCGTTACTCGAGCGCGGGCTGCGCGCCGGCCTGCGCTTCCTGGTCGACCTCGGCGGCAAGCAGCCCCACCCCGAGCCGCACCATCTGTTGACGCTCGCCTATCTGGTCGAGTCGATGAACGCGAAGGGCTGGCGGGTCTACGATCAGCCCGGCTATCCGGCGGCTCGCAAGGTGCCGGCGCTCGTGGCGTTGTGGTGCCGGCGGCTGCCGCGCTGGTCACCCGAGGACGCCTTCCGGGCGCTGCTGGAGGTGCAGCCCTTCGGGGGGGCGAACGGCCTGAGGACTACTGGCCGGGCGGGCGATAGGTCACAGTCTTTTTCGCCGCTTCGTCGACGTCTGTGGGCGTGAGCAGAACCGTCGTCCGAACGGAGGCCGCGCCTCCCGCAGAGACCGCGAGCGAGAGAGCCGCGACGGAGATATTGTCCGGCGCATCCACGATGGCGCACAGGTCGTCCTCGCCCAGGGCCCAGTACAGGGCATCGACCTTCCCGCCGAGGTCCTTCATGACCTTCTTGACCGCGTTCAGGCGCTTTCTGCCGCCCTCCTGCACGAGTCCGCGTGCGCCTTCCGCCGTGTACGACCCCTGAACGAGATACTTCGGCATGAGGTGATCCTCCGCTCAATTGGTCAGCCGCTTCGCCAACGTCCAGAAGGCTGTATCGGTCCGAGTCAATGACGGCAGTAGATGGGCGCGCGTTCGCTGAGGTGGCGCTGCTGGTCTACCAGTGGCTCCGGCGGTCGTGGACCGACCCCCTGCGCCACTCAGGCGGGTCGAACCCTGATGGCTCTCCGCCGTGCCCGACGTGTCACCCGAGGTCGAGATCGCCGTCCCTCAGAACCTCGGGGGGAGGGAAGCGCGTAGAGCCGCTCGAGATCGGCGACCCCGAAGGCACCGTTGAGCTGGAGCATTTCGGCTCTCGACCGCCGATGCCCTGACAATACCTCGATGGCGAGCTCAAATTCCAAGGCGCAGTAGCCGGCGAGCAAGCAATCGAGGTCGTCTTCCCGGGGAGGCCCAGCCGGCTCGGACATTCACGTCGATCGTAGCACGCGTAGTACGCGGTGGCTGCGTCGTGGACCGACCCGAAGCTGCCGCCGGAGATATAACCAGAAGTTGTGGATCGGCAGTCTGAAGAAGGCGGCGTATCCTTTCGCGTGAGCAACGCGAAAACTCCGGCTGGCAGGCCGGTGAAAGGAGCCGCCACCCATGCTGAAGGTACTCGACAACGATGGAGCAGACAACGAAGTTCCGCCGGAAGAGCGCGGTGCGCAGACGGTGGACGAGCTGGCCCGGGAGGGAGCCCGGCGGATGTTGATGACGGCCCTGGCGGTGGAGGTCGGGCAGTACATCGAGGCCCACGGCGAGGAGCGGGACGCGCGGGGACGCCGGCTGGTCGTTCGGAATGGTCGGGCCCAGGCGCGGAAGGTGACGTGCGGGGCAGGTACGCTCGAGGTGCATGCTCCTCGGGTGAACGACAAAAGGGTCAACGGCGCGGGCCAGCGGGAGCGGTTCACGAGTCGGATCTTGCCCCCCTACATGCGTCGCTCGCCCAAGGTGGCGGAGGTGCTGCCGATCCTCTATCTGCGCGGTCTGTCGACGGGCGATTTCCGCGAAGCGCTGCCGGTGCTATTGGGGGATGACGCGGCCGGCCTCAGCGCGACCAACATCGCGCGCCTCACGGCGGTGTGGGAAGAGGACTACCGGCGGTTCCGCCAGCGGGACCTGGCCGATCGTGACTACGTGTACGTGTGGGTCGACGGCATCCATTTCAACATCCGGCTCGAGGACGATCGGCTCTGTACGCTGGTGATCATCGGCGTACGGCCCGATGGGACCAAGAAGCTCGTGGCCCTGGAGGACGGCTACCGCGAGAGCACCGACAGCTGGGCGACGGTGCTGCGGGACCTCCAGCGGCGCGGCATGCGGGCCCCGGTGGGGGCGGTCGGCGACGGCGCCCTGGGTTTCTGGGCGGCCGTGCGCGACGTGTGGCCGGACACGCGAGAGCTCCGCGACTGGTGTCACAAGATGGGCAACGTGCTCGACAAATTGCCAAAGCGATTACAGCCGAAAGCGAAGCGCGCGCTCCGCGAGATCATGTACGCCGAGACGCGGGCACACGCCGAGGAGGCCATGGACGTCTTCATCGCCGAGTACGAGGCCAAGTACCCGAAGGCGGCGGCGTGCCTGGACGCAGACCGCGACCGCCTCCTCACGCACTTTGCCCTGCCAGCTGAGCATTGGCAGCACGTGCGCACGAGCAACGTCATCGAGTCGCCATTCGCCACGGTCCGACTCCGGCAGCGCGTGACCAAAGGCGCGGGCTCGCGCACCAAGGGCCTGTTGATGGCCTACAAGCTGCTCGAGATGGCACAGCAGCGCTGGCGTCGGCTCAATGGCGCGCATCTGCTGCCACTCGTCCGCGCCGGCGTGACGTTCATTGACGGGGTACAGCAGGAGCGAAACAACGAGGGAGATCGGAAGGTGGCCGCCTGATCACGCTGATGACCGATCCACAACATTTGACAATATCTCGCTGCCGCCGTGAAGGTGGTCGAGCCCTGTACCGGAAAGTTCGTCGGCGAAGGATAGTCGACCCGGCTGGTCCGATCAGAATCAGTAGAGAGAGGTAATGAGGGCGATACCCGGTGCCAGGTGGTCCCTCCAGGACTGTTCGAGCGCCGGCGTCCATTCGGAGTCCATCCCCTTCACCGTCTCGCAGAGGCTGTCTAGCAGCCCGTGGTGAAAGTCCCTATTAGGGATCGACACACGATCGATCCCGCGTACTACACTGTCGCGCATGGCGATGGGCAAACGACGACGCCGGGCGCGGCAAGCATCGATGTGGGTTCCCACCAGCGACCTGCCTCGCAGTGCGGCGCATCCGTTCTATCAGCGATTGAATCGGATCCTCGATGACACGGGCTTCGACGCGTTCGTCGAGGCGCAATGCGCGCCGTTCTACGCGGACGGCGTCGGTCGTCCGAGTCTGGCGCCGGGGCGGTACTTCCGGCTGCTGATGCTCGGCTACTTCGAAGGGCTGGACTCGGAGCGGGCGATCGCGTGGCGGGCGGCCGATTCGCTGAGCATCCGGCAGTTTCTGGACCTCGAGCTGCACGAGGCGCCGCCGGATCACTCGACGCTGTCGCGCACCCGGCGCCTGATCGACGTCGAGACCCATCAAGCGGTGTTCACGTGGGTGCTGCAGCAACTGGCCGACGCCCAGCTCGTGACCGGGCGGACCCTCGGCATCGATGCCACGACGTTGGAAGCGAACGCCGCATTGCGGAGTATCGTGCGCCGGGACACGGGCGAAGGCTACGAGGCGTTTCTGACCGGGCTGGCCGAGGCGTCCGGCATCGTCACGCCGACCCGCGCTGAGCTGGCCCGGTTCGACCGGAAACGGAAGAAGAAAGGCTCCAACGACGACTGGACGCATCCGCAGGATCCGGACGCGAAGATCACGAAGCTGAAGGACGGGCGCACGCACTTGGCGCACACCGCGGAGCATGCGGTGGACCTGGAGACGGGGGCCATCGTCGGCGTCACCGTGCAGGATGCCGACGACGGCGATACGACGACGATGGTCGAGACCCTGATCACGGCGGCCGACCACGTCGAAGCCGTCCTGCCGGCCGGCGCCGGTATCGCCGAGGTCGTCGGGGACAAGGGGTATCACAGTAACGAGACGATGGTGGCGTTCGCCGCGCTCGGCGTGCGCAGTTATGTTTCGGAGCCGGACCGCGGGCGACGCAACTGGACAGGCAAGGCGGCGGCGCGCGACGCCGTGTACGCGAACCGTCGGCGCATTCGGGGCACGCGTGGGCAACGGCTGCTGCGACGGCGGGGCGAGTTGCTCGAACGCCCCAACGCGCATCTCTACGAGACCGGGCGGCTGCGCCGGGTGCATCTGCGTGGGCATCCCAACATCCTCAAGCGCGTGCTTGTGCACGTCTGCGGGTTCAATCTTGGGCTCCTCATGCGGCAGCTGACGGGCGTCGGCACGCCGCGGAGCCTCCAAGGCCGCGCGGTCGCCGTCTTCGAGGCCTTGATCGCTGATCTTGGCCGCCTCTGGACCCTCGTATCGCCCGCGTGGGCGCGAGATGCGCAAGATCTGCCGCACTCGTCGTTTCTCGACCTTATGACACGGTGTCACGAACACATGCCCCTCGACCTACGAAAGGGCGTTTTCACCACGGGCTGCTAGCCAAAGGGCATAGAGGTCAGGTCGGATGTTGAGCTTGGCTCGTGCGTGAGAATGACCAACCCGCTCCAGCATGTCGCGCGCAATAGGGTCGTCCACGTCTCGGGCTACCAGGATGTAGACGCTGGCTCTCAGGAGCTTGCGCTGCTGTTTGAAGTCCGTCCTGGCGAAGAGCGGACCCACCTCGGGCGAGCTGTTCAGGAACACTTCGTAGAAGCGCTCCGCAAAACTCCCGCGGCTTCACAGCGATCGAAGCTCGCGCGGATCGTGGACTGCTGTTCCAATTTCCCCTCCGGGCCCGTGGACCGACCCGCAACTGCCGAGTGACGGCCTGACGCCATCGTACCGCACGCCGCCCGCGCTGGTGCGGGAGGGCGATCACGACCATCTGCAAGCCCTCTGAGGTGTCGACGGCGCCGACCACTACCTGACGTCGGTGCTGTGTAAGCGGAAGCCGCCGCGGTGGGCGAGAGAGCAGGAGCCAGTGGCCACGGTGGGTGTGGGTGCATACTAGGGAGGCGTGCGCGGCATGCAGTACCTCACTCTTGTTCCGTTCTTGCTGATCGTCGCCGGCATCGCGCTGAGTCATGTCGGCGTGCTACGCGCGATGGTCGGATGGATCCTTGCTGCACTCGGCGTTCTATTCGGGCTCGGGGTCGCCATTACCCAGCTTTTCGCAGGACAGTCATGGGTGTTCGCGATTGCCGCTGCGCTGCCAGCAGCGGTGGCAATACCGATGGCCATCAACGATCTGCGCTACCCGCGCATCAATGATGTGACGACGAACGTCGAGACTCCACCTGCCTTCGTGGCCGCGCTGAACGCCCGTCCCAATCAGGGTCGCGACATGTCGTACGCTGAACACAGCGGGCCGATCGTGCGCGAGGCGTACCCGAACGTTCGGCCTCTCATTCTGGATGAGCGACGAGAACAGGTCTTTCAACGGGTCGAAGCGCTCGCAAGCACCCAACCTGGCTGGGTGATCACGCACCGTGATGTCGGGGCAGGAATCTTGGAAGGCGAAGCCACGACGACGTTCTTTCGGTTCGTCGACGACGTTGTCATCTACGTTTCAGATCACGACGGCCGGGCTCGCATCGACATGCGGTCGAAATCGCGCGACGGTCTGGTAGATGCCGGCGCCAACGCAAGACGCATTCAGACGTTTCTTGAGCGGCTCGAAGATCCTCAGAAGTTCTCGAACGTCTCAGACGCTTAGCCCGCTAGCTCGTGGCCGGGCGGCAGGTGCGATGGACGCGCCTGCTGAGGAGTGCGGTGTCGTCGCGCAGGCGATCATGCGCGAGCGGCTACGGGACCGCGTTGAGGGCGCCGACCACTACTGCACGTCGGCGCTGTGGAAAGCGGAAGCCACCGCCTCATGGAGCTGTGGTGCGGCGGCTGCCGCGCTGGACACCGGACGACGCTGACCGAGCCCTACTGAAGGTGCAGCCGTTCGGGCGGAGCAACGCGCTTGTGGCGCTGCTGGTCTACCAGTGGCTCCGGCGGTCGTGGACCGACCCGCTGCTGCGAGTCAAGCCCATTCTTAGTTGAAACTCTCCACGGCTCCCGATGGCTTACGCGGCCTGCTTCTTCGACGTCGTCGTGTCGATCTTCAGTTCTCGCTTCAATGCGGCCCGAAGCGTGGGAAGGTGGCGGTAGCCCCTCACCCTTCGTAAGCGCGGTTCGATGTCCAGGAGGGCGGTCGCCAGCCAGCGGTGGCGTTGGCTCGAGCTCTGCCAGTGATCTACCTTCGCGCAGCGTTCCTCGACCAGCGCATTGACCGACTCCAGACAGTTCGTCGTCTTCAGCGACCGGCCCAGCACTCCGTACACGCCCAATCGATGTAACGTCAGGGTTTCGTCCAGGCCTTCCGCCAAGCTGTCAGCCGCCGACTGGTTCCGCTCGTCCAACTCGCCGTGGAGCGTCTCGAGCGCACCGAGGGCCTCGTCGTAGTCCGGCCGGTTGTACGCTCGCTGGAGACGCTGACGCCACACCGCCTGCTCGTGCTTGGCCAGGTAGCTCACCACGTTCTCGCGCTTGTGCCACTGGCACCGTTGGACCAGGGCCCGGCCCCGGAAGGCCTTCCGGACGGCCGTGCGGAGCCCCTTGCCGCCATCGAGGATGACCAGCACACCCTGGGAGAGGTCGAGGCCCCGCTCGACCAACGACCGCAGGAACGGTGTGAGCACCGTCGCGTTCTCCGTGTCCGTTTCGACGAAGCCCAGGAAGCGTTTCTCCCCAGACAGCGTGATGCCTAGCGCGATGACCATCGTCGCGTCAGCGAACGTCTTGCCGTCCAGGAACACGGCCACCACGTCCTCATCGGATAGGTCCCGCTCCTGGAACGCCCGTAGCTGCGCCGCGCTGGCCTGGATGAACCCCCGGGACACCGTCGAACTCGACAGCCCGATCGCCCCGGGAATCGCCGCCGCGGCCGCCGCGTAGTTGCGGCACGAGATCCCGTAGAGCACCCGTCGCAGCAGCGCGTCGTCCACCTCGCGGTCGTCATGCAACGCCGCATACGACCGCAGCGGAATCTCGCTCCCTGCGAGGCGACGAATCCGGGGCACGCGAATCGGCACGCGCTGCCCCGCGAGACCCACCGTCCCAGGGTTACTGCCGTGACGGCGTCCACCGACCGACGCGTCCTTCCGGACGTAGCGCTCGCTCGCCAGCGCCGTCACCTCCTGGTCGAGCAACTCCTGCACATGCATCAGGCCCAGGGGCACCAGCGAGCGGATCAGCTCCACCTTCGCGTCCAGCTCCAGATCCGCGTAGGCCTCGCGGTGAATGATGTTGACCGAGCCCAGCTTGCGAACTTTCTTGCGCTTCCTGACAGCACGTAGGACACTCATCGTGGCTCCTCTCTCTCGTGGGGTGATGTCCGTCTTTTGCAACGTCATCACACCACAGGGTCTGGAGCCGTTTCAATGTTCAACTAAGATTAGCTCACCCTCGCTGCTGCCGCCGTGACGCTGCCCTGACGGCATGAGACGGATAGACGGGACGCCGGCGGCCCCCGAAAGTTGCCGACGCCACGTCATGGTCTAGCCTGTGTCAGTCTGAGGTCTCGTTTCAAACGTGAGCTGCCGCCAAGTCGGCGAGCACACGATCCGAGGATTCCGATGTCTGAATTTACCTTTCGTTCCGATTCGATCGACGTCGAACAGGTCATGGAGCAGATCCGCGCGCGCATCCGCGAGAAGAGGGGCACTGACTATACACAGGCCCAGATTCGCGACCTCGCGAACGTTACGCTCGAGCGCTTTCTCGATCCCAAGAGTGTTCGTTCCGACCTGCTGCAGCATGCTCGACGTCGGCAAGCGGAGCCGAACGATGGAGCGTCGGAGCCGGAACCAGATCCTGTGCCGCGATCCTTCGTATTCGATCCGGACACTATCTACCGGTCGTCTCGGGGGTGGGCCGGTCGGCTGCTCCAGAGGTTGCGTCGGATCGGGAATCCGTTGCTGAAGATCTTCTTTAACCCCACACCGATCGCGCACGCGCTGAGCCTCCAGCAGGAGATCAACGATCGGCAACGCACGATCAACAATCGGCAAGGGGCCGTGAACGCCCGGCGTGAGCACCGGGAGGCGCTGACCTACGAGATGCTGCACAATCTCGTTGTAGGACTGACGCGGCTCTCGATTGCCGCGAGGAACGACCAGATGCGCGTGGCGTCGCTGGCGAGCCGCCTGGATTTCGCAGAACGACGTTCTCGCGCGCTCGAACGTGTCGTAGCGTATCGCCAGGACTTGGAGCGGGCACCCGGCGGTGTGCCGGCCCAGCGGAAGCGCAGACGGGCACGTCGCCGCCAAAACACCCGTCCACCAGAATCATGAGCGGCCCGCTCGGTGACCCGCGCAGACACTGGCAGCAGCAAGGCGGCGAGTTGGACGACTTGGGCGCGGGATCGCCGATCAGTGACGTGGCGTAGTTCCGGCTAGCCGTTGGCCGTCAAGGAGACGGCGCTCACGGGGCTGTAGTGCCGGCGGCTCTCGCGCTGGTCACCCGAGGAAGCCTACCGGGCGCCGCTGAAAGTGCAGCCGTTCGGGCGCGCCAACGGCGTGGTGGCGCTGCTGGTCTACCAGTGGCTCCGGCGGTCGTGGGCTCACCGGCTGCCGCCGTGAAGGCGGGGCATCGGCCTCGACGTTAGGGAGACGAGACCGACGGCCCCTAAGCAGAGTCACTCCGATGGCCCTCAGAGTGACTGCCTAGCCGCACTGTACCGGAGGACCCGACCCGCAGCTGCTGCCGTGAAGGCGCATCACTGACAACAGGAGGCGGATAGACGGGACGTCGGCGGCCCCCGAAAGTTGCCGACGCCCCTAAGCCGCCACTCAGGGCGTAGCTTCCTGTATGACGGCCTCGGGCCAGCGTACCGCACGCCGACTTGGCTGGTGCGGGAGGGCGATCACGACCACTTGCAGGCGCTCTGAAGTGCGGCAGTTAATCGACCAGGTTGCCGAGAAGCTGAAGAGCGAACCCGACGACAACCAGCCCGATACCAAGGTGTGAAAGGCGCCCATAGCGCTTCCCCTTGACGACGGCTTTCTGGTCGGTCCCTTCTAGCAATAAGGCACTTTCGCCCTTGGGGTTGAAGTCGGGCGGGAGGCCGCACTGCCAGACGAGCAACACTCCGATGATATCGAGACTTAACCCAACTGATTCCAGCATGCCCCAGGCATCGTACCGCACGCCGCCCGCGCTGGTGCGGGAGGGCGATCAGGACCACCTGCAGGCGCTCTGAGGCGTCCACATAGGCGTCCACAATAATACCGCCGGACACCGCCTTTTGATACCCTCTGCGACCATGCCCGGCCGTTTAGAGTCAGTAACTTAGCGCTGGTATGGGTGGCTCGAAGCCCGGCGCTCTATCCAGCTGAGCTACAGGCGCGCATGAACGGCTCCTATTCTACAGCGGCGCGCAATCGGCCATGGGGAGAAAATCGTAACCTGCCGTCGGCGAGGCGGTGTCGTTTGCTCCATCTCGACTCTGGACGCGCCGCGCCAGAGCTGGGCTTGATCCAGTTTCGTGGACGGTTTGACTATGCTGCCAGAGCGGCCCCGCGTCGTTCAAACTCGGCCGGACTGATCTGGCCGAGGGTCGAGTGTCGCCGCTGCTGGTTGTAGAACACTTCGATGTAGTCGAACAGCTCCATCTTGGCCTGGCCGCAGCTCTGGAAGTGCTCACCGAGCTCAAGCTTCACGGTCGAGAACCAGCTCTCTATCACGGCATTGTCGAAACAGTTGCCGCGTCGGCTCATGCTCCCCGTCATGCCGTACGCCGTGAGGACTGCTTGGTAGTCCTCGCTGGCGTACGGACTACCTTGGTCAGAATGATGCAGCATGCCGGTGGCAGGCCGGCGCCGTTTCAGCGCCATCTTGAGCGCCTTGATGACGAGATGGCGGTCGTTGATGGCGCTGACGGCCCACCCCACCAGGAACCGCGAGTAGAGGTCCAGGACGGCAGCCAAGTACAGTTTCCCGCTACTGCCGATGACGAACTCCGACGTGTCCGCGACCCACCGTTGGTTCGGCGCGTCGGCGACGAAGTCCTGGTCGAGCACATTCGCGGCGATCGGCTGGTCGTGGTCGCTCATCGTGGTGCCCTTGAACCGGTTACGCACACGAGCTTTGAGGCCGTCGGTCTGCATGAGGCGCACGACCCGCTTGCGACTCACGGGGACCCCTTGCTCGATCAGATCCTCGTGGACCCGAGGGCTGCCGTAGCGGCAGCGACTCGCCTCATGCGACGCACGGATGAGCACCCGCAGTTGCTGATCCCGGAGGGCATGAGCTGACGCCGGTCGGCGGCACCAGGCGTAGAATCCACTCGGCGAGACCGCGAGAGTCCGACACATCGTCCTGACGCTGAAGTCGGCCTTCTCCGTCTGGATGAACGCGAATCTTACGCGTTCTCCTTCGCGAAGAAGGCCGCGGCCTTTTTTAGGATGTCTCGCTCGGTCCGGAGCACCCGATTCTCCTTCCGCAAGCGGCGCAATTCCTCGCGCTCCTCACTCGTCAAGCCCGTGCGTCCCTTTGTCCGACCCGCCCGGGTGCGCTCCACCCAGGTGCGGAGTGCCGACTCGGTGAGGTCGAGCTCCCGGGCCACCCGCCCCACGGTCTTCCCCTCGTCGAGTACCAGCCGGACCGCCCCGGTCTTGAACTCCTCACTGAACCGTCGCCGCACCCGGCGTGGCTTCCCTGTTGTGGCCATCGTGGACATCGTATTCCTCTCTTGGAAAGTGTCCACGAGATCGGATCAAGCCCAGAGCCGCGCGCGGCCCCGGTACGGTTCCTGCTCACTAAAGGTGAATCGCCCGAACGCTGCCGCGGTACAATGAAGCCGTGCGGCGTAGCGGGTGAGAGCCGGAAGCTGCGCCAGTGCCGACGATTGACGAGCGGATCGCATACTTAGAGGGCCGCGTGGAAGAGCACACGCGTGGGTTCGGCGAGCTCCGGGACATCGCGTTCCAGACGGATGCGAAGGTCGATCGGTTCCGCCACGAATTGGCGGCGCGAATCGACGCGCTGGACCGTAAAGTGGATCGCTTCCGCGATGAGTTGTCCGCTCGGATCGACGCGCTGGACCAGAAAGTCGATCGGTTCCGCGAGGAGCTCGGCGGTCGAATCGACGCCCTCGATCGCAAACTTGATCGCCGACTCGATGCGCTGGACCACAAGGTGGACCGGCTGTTCGGCGCGCTCGATCAGAAGATGTCGCGACAGTTTCTCTGGATCATGGGTGTCCAGGTCACGGTGCTCGTCGCAGTCGTCGGCGCCCTGGTCGCCTCGTAGGGTTCGACGTCACTCCTCCTCGTAACTGAACGCGGCTTCGAGACGCGCGGGCTCCGAGTGGCGCAGATCTGCCCACAGGTCGCCAACGCGTTCGAGACGCGCGAAGATCGAGTGCATCGTGAAGTCGTGCGGCATGAGGCCCGTCTTCACGCCTTCGTGCACCTCGGACCACCGCAACGGAGTCGACACGCCACCGAACGGGCTGGCGCGCGCACTGTAGGCGCACGCGAGGGTCTTGCCGTAGATGTTCTGGAGGTAGTCGATGTAGACGACATCCCGCGGCCGTTTCTTGACCATTCGCTCGACGGTCGCGACCCGCGGATGCCGACTAGCAACGACCGTGGCGACGATCTGACAGAAGATCATGCCCGCGTCGTATGGGGTTCCGTCGGGGAGCGGGATAAAGATGTGGACGCCCTCCGAGCCTGACGTTTTTGCGAACGACGGTGTGCCGAGACGTTCGAGCTCGTCGTGCACCCAGCACGCAACGTCGAGCACCTGCGCGAACGTCGCCTCGGGCATCGGGTCGAGATCGATCGCTACGAGGTCGGCCTCCTCGATATTCGGTAAACGCGAGAACCACGGGTCCTGCGAGATAACCGCGAGCTGCGCCATATAGAGGAGCGCCTGCAGTCGGCCGCCGACGAGATACGGGACGCCCGAGTCCGGTTTCTCCGGGCTTTCGCGCACCACGGTGACCTCGATGCCTTCTGGGAGCGGATCAGGTGCGCGGTGCTGGTAAAACGACTGCGCGGTGACACCGTTGGGAAACCGCTTCATCACCAGCGGCCGGTCCGCCACGACGGGCAGGAGGTACGGGGCCATCCGGAGGTAGAAGCGCACGAGGTCGCCCTTCGTGATGCCTGGGTCCGGCCAGAACGTCTTGTGCAGGTTGCCGATCGGCACACTGGAGCCGTCGGACAGCGCTAGCGTCCCGCGCCGCTTGCGTTGCTCCATGTCGCGGAGCCGCGCCAGCAAGGCGTCGACGTTCGGTTCCGGATGCGCCGGTTGCACGATGTGCGTGTTTCCGGTCGCGCGGCGATGCGCCGGCCTTGACGCCGCTCTTGCCGGCGCCTTTGCTGACCGGCGAGGCCCCGGCGCCCGGCCCGCCGCCACTCGTCGTCTGGCGCGCGTCGGCGCGAGGTCCGCCACCGGCCGATGATCGGGCAGCCGGACGTCCGTTGCCCGTTTGTCGTCGCGCAGGCCGAGATAGACGGGGTTGCGCAGCACGCCGTCGAGCGTCCACTGCGTGAACTTGGTTTGCGCGACGAGCGCCGGCGTGACCCAGTAGCGACCATCGCTGCTTTGCGGCAGGGCTCCGAACGGTGAGTCATCGGTAGCGAGCGGCTCGAGCAGCGCCGCCACCCGGCCCAGCTCGGCTTCGGTGAAGCCTGACCCCACCTGTCCGGCGAAGACGAGCGGCTCGTCGCGCCGACGGCGACCCTTCAAGTAGTAGCCGAGCAGCAACGCGCCGAAGTGACTGCGGGATTGGCGCGGGGCGGTCCATCCGCCCACGACAAGCTCCTCGGTCTCGATGAATTTCAGCTTCTGCCAGGCCGGATGTCGGCTCCCCGTCACGTAGCGCGCCGAGGGGTCCTTGGCCAGGAGGCCCTCCCACCCCAGCGCGCGTCCGCGTGCGGCGAGTGCCACGCCGTTGCCGATCGTGCTGTCGATGAGCCGGAGCGCGTCGGAGCCCGGCCGGCGGAACACGCGCTCGAGCCGCGCCCGGCGGTCCACGAACGGTAACGGCCGCAGGTCGTCGTCGCCGTCGCGCAGGAGGTCGAAGACGATGAGCACCGAGGCGACCGCGCGTGACGAGGCGTGCGCCTTGAGCCCGCGGACATGGAGGCGCCCCTGCAGATGTTGAAAGGGGAGCGGCGTGCCGTCGGTGTCGATCGCAACGATCTCGCCATCGAGCAGCACCGGCCGCTTCAGCCGGCGCGCCAGCCGAGCCAACGGTTCGGCGACCTCCGGGAACTGCTCGGTCTTGTCGTTGCCCAGCCGTGAGTAGATATGGACCGGCGAGTCGAGGGCGACCAGTGCGCGGATGCCGTCGTACTTCGGCTCGAAGACCAGATGTTCCTTGCGGAGGATCCGGTCATGGGCGTCCTGGTCCGCCAGCACCGCGAGCATCGGACGGACATCGCGCGCCTCGCCACGCCAGCGCGTCGGTTGCCGGCGCGGCGCGGCCTGTTTCTTCGCCACGGGCCTAGAAGGATACGGGCTCGGTGTGTGCCGCAGCCACTCTTCCGCCCGCCCGTGCAGCCGTGTGCACCCCTGCAATCCCGACGCCCCCGACCCGATAGACTAGCCGCAGAGTGAGCTCTGCGGTTAGGTGTTTCCGTCGAGCTCGCGTCCTGCCGGAAGGAGCCACTCATGCCCGCGCGTCCTACCTGGCGAGGATTCATGAAGGTGAGCCTGGTCACCGTTCCGATACGGGTGTTCCCGGCGACCGACGCCGCGGCGACCGTCAGCTTCAACCAGCTCCACTCGGAATGCCAAAGCCGCATCCAGCAGAAGAAGTGGTGCCCGACATGCGAGCGTGACGTTGACAAGACGGAGATCGTCAAGGGCTATCAGTTCGAGAAGGGCCGCTACGTCGTCATGGATGACGACGACCTCGCCAAGGCGCGTCCGGAGTCGACCCGTATCGTCAACCTGCTGCGGTTCGCGGACGTCGAGACGATCGATCCGATCTACGTCGATCGCCCCTACTACCTCGCGCCCGACGGCAAGGTGGCGGGCGAAGCGTTCGCCGTGCTGCGCGAGGCGCTGCGTGGCAAGGCCGGGATCGGCAAGCTGGCGCTCTATGGACGCGAATACCTGGTGGCCGTGCAGCCCCGTGAGCAGGGGCTGGTGATGTTCACGCTACGCCAGGCAAGCGAGATTCGCCGGTTGTCGGCGATCGACGAGCTCGGCGACCTCCCGGAGACGGTGAGCGACGCAGAGATCGCGCTCGCGCGTCAGGTCATCGGCACGTTCGCGGGCGATCTCGACCTGACCGAGTTCACGGACGAGTATCAGGCCGAGCTGCATCGCATCATCGACGCGAAGATCGCGGGCGAAGATGTCGTGACGCCCACCGAGGAGGCCCCCGCCAAGGTGGTCAACCTCATGGACGCGCTGCGGAAGAGCCTCGACTCGGTGAGTCGGTCGAAGAAGCAGCCGGCCAAGGCGAAGACGGCGAAGAAGCGCCCCGTGCAGGCTCGGAAGCGCAAACGCGCCTAGTCGCCGTGCCGGTCCGGCAGCGCAAACGCGCCTAATCTTATTCGCCGGGTCGCAGATCAAACGCGGCCATCTCGCGCGCGTTCCGGAGCAGCAACCGCCCGTCCGCGAGTGCCGGCACGTTCCAGGTCTTGCCTTCGATGGCCCGGAAGCCGGCCACCTCCTGATGGCTCTCGGGCGTTGCCCGCACGAGCACCAGGTCCCCTCGCTCGGTGATGATCACCAGATGGTCGCCGGCAAGCAGCAGCTGGCCGTAGCCGTATCGGCCGCCCTTCCACATGAGCTCGCCGGTGGCGGCGTCGAGACAGGCAAGAATCGCGTTGTCGAGGCCGTAGATATAGCCGTCGCGCAGTACGGAGCTGCTGAACCGGTTCTTCATCCGGTTATTTTGCCAGACGGTCTCGACGGTGAACGAATCGCCCGTCCGCGACACGTCCAGCAGCATCGCGCCCTTCCCGTAGCTGGCCGAGAGAAACAGCCGGTTCTCCGCGATCACGAGCGGTTGGGACATGTTCGGGACGTTCGACACCACCCACGGATGGTCCCACAGCAGCTGACCATCCTCGATCCGGAGCCCAGCGACCCGCGCGGCCGTGACGACGAGGATCTGTCTCACCCCGTCCAAGTTGACGACCATCGGCGATGTGTACCCCTGGATGTCATTCAGGACGTGCCAGACGATGTCGCCCGTTAGTCGGTCGTAGGCGGCGACCGACCACGCGTCGCTGCCGCCGGGAAGGACGACCACCATCTCGTCGACGATGAGAGGCGACGCTGACATCGCCCATGCGAGGTTCGCCGCGTCACCATCAGCAAGGATGTTCCGTTCCCACACCACGGTACCTGTGTCGGCGTCGAGACACCACAGCGCCCCGGTGGCGCCCAACGCGTAGAGGCGTCCCTCGTGCCACGTCGGCGTGGCGCGCGGCCCCGGGCCGCCCATCGTTTCTTGGAAGTGCGCGTCCCATGCATGCGTCCAGAGCTCGCGACCGGTCTCGACGTCGTAGGCCGCCACGACCTCGCGGCGCCGCCGCTGCTCGATCGTGAACGCCCGGCCCTCGGCCACGACGAACGAGGCGTAGCCCCCGCCGATCGGCTGGTTCCACAGCGGCTCCAGCCCGGTCCCGGGCCAGTCGGTGCGAATCGCCATCTCGGCGTACCGCCCGTCGCGATTCGGGCCGCGGAAATCGGTCCAGTACGCCGCCGGTGTCGCCGGAGCCGCGGCGGCGACAGGCGCGGTCCCGGTGGTCGTGTTGACCGAGGGGGTCGGCGGTCCGACGGCCTTAGTGCGGCCCCCCGGTGCTGGTGCATGTGCGCGTGGCTGCGCGCGGCTCTCTTCGAGCGCGGCGAAATGATCGTCCGGGTCGCCGAACGAGAAGATGAGGGGAATCCCGCTACCAGCCGGCTCGACGCGCAGATCGAAGGCAACGACGAGCACGACGATGACGGCACCGGCGAATCCGGCGATGGCGACGACGCCAGCGACAATATTGCGCAGGGTCGGGGTCACGAGGTCCACGTTAACACGGACCTCCCTCAGCACGGGCTGCTAGGCGTCCGCCTTCGCGCGTTCCTGCAGACAGGCAAAGAAGCGATCCATCATCATCTTCGACACGCTGCCGAGGAGCCGTTGGCCGACCCGCGCGATCGTGCCGCCGACCTGCGCCTTGCCAGTGACGGCGACCGTCGTCGTGCCGCTCGCCCCGTCCTCTGCCAACGATACTTCGGCGGATCCGTTGACGAACCCAGGCTTGCCTCGCCCCTCGACCTGCAGCGTGTAGCTTGCCGGCGGTACCTTGTCCGCCATCTGCACGGTCCCCGAGTAGCGTCCGGTGATAGCTGCGATGCCGACGGTCAGCGTGGCGGTGTAGGTGTCGTCTCCGGTCGGCTCCATCGATTCGCAGCCCGGCAGGCAGCCCGCGATGACGGTCGGATCGATGAGCAGCTCCCAGACGCGCTGGCGTGGTGCGTCGAAGGTGTAGGTCGCGGTGATTTCCATGGCGGCAAGCATACTCCCCACCGATCCCTTGCCACGCCCATCGGTGTAGAGTAGTCTGTATTACAGACTTATTGAGGAGATTCGTATGGATACTGTGGCCGCCCGCGCACAGCTCGCCGCCATCGACCGGATTGTCAGTGCGGCGGACAGGTCGTTGCACCTGCCGCCCGTCATCTTCGTGGTCTGGGGTCTCGTGGGCGTGACCATCAACGGCCTCCACCAGGCCCAGGCGTTCGGTCTGCCCGTCCCGCCTGATCAGTTCGTGCACCTGCCGATGATCCTGGCGGCGGTGGCGCTGACCACCTGGGTCGAGCGACGGCGCTCCGATGCACGACAGACCGTGGTGGACAGCGTTGCGGGGCTGACGTTCGCCGCGGTGTTCGCCGTGCTGCTAGTCGTGAACGTCACCGCTCAGCACGTGGTGGTGCCGGCGGCAGCAATGGCGCTGTTTTGGAGCGCCGGGTTCAGCATTGCGCTACTCGTCGTCGGTCTGCAGGCGAGCCGCCCGCTGCTCGTCGGGGGGGTGGCGCTGCTGGCGGCGACGGGGGTCGCCGGTCTGGTCCCGCCGTGGTTCCACGGAACGCTGGCGCTTGGGTGGGCCGCTGGCTTCGTCCTCCCGGGCCTCGTGCTGTTCGGGCGGAGGTCGCGTGGACGAGCTGCTGCTGTCTAGGGTCCGATTAGAGGTCATCGCCCAGTTGGTGACCGCCGAGTGGGTGACCTTCTCGGAGCTGCAACGCTCAATCGAGGTGACCAACGGCAATCTCGGCGCACACCTCGCGAAGCTGGTCGCGTCTGGCTATGTTGCCGAGGAGAAGCGCTTCGCCGGTCGGCGCCCGCAAAGCCGCTACAGTCTCACGAGGACCGGTCGTGCCGCATTGGTGCGGCATGTCAGCGATCTCAAGGCGCTCGTCGACTTCGCGCCGAACAGCTAGGAGCCCGTGGTAGAAGTCCGCGTCGCACAGAGAGCGGTGAGGCGCCGGCCTGACAAGGCACGAAGCGGGAGAATACCGGGAGTATTTGACCGATGAGTAACGCGGTCAGGCCGGATGGATCGCCGCTCGAATGCAGCGGCTCTTCTGCCACGGGCTCCTAGGCCGCGCCGGCGTGCTGGCGGCGTGCGGGTCGATGCGCCGGGAGCGTGTTGAGATGGCGCGCCAGCGATTCGAGGCTCGCAAGGTTGTGCGCGGGGAGGAAGTCGTCGACGAGTGGGAGCGCGGCCTGCATGCCGCGCGTCAACGGGAGATAGTCGGGAGAACCGAGGAGTGGGTTCAGCCAGATGAGGCGCTGACACGAGCGCTGAAGCCGTGCCATCTCGATCCGCAGCTCCTCGGGCTCGCCGCGATCCCACCCGTCGGAAATGAGGAGCACGATGGGCCCCTGACCCCGCACGCGCCGCGCCCAGTCACGATTGAATGTCCGCAGCGCCTCGCCGATCCGTGTGCCACCGCCGAAATCCGGGATGTGGCGCGGCAAGGTGGGCACGACGTCGTCGACCGCGCGACCGCCGAGCTCGCGTGTGATGCGTGTGAGCCGGGTGGCGAAGAGAAACGACTCGACGCGTCCCAGGCGTCCGCCGCCGCTCAGCGCGTGAACGAAGTGGAGCAACATGCGGCTGTAGCGCTCCATCGACCCGCTCACGTCGCAGATCAGGATGAGCGGCCGTCGTTTGGTCTTCCGCCGGCGGGTTGGCAGGTCGACCAGCTCGGCGCCGTATCGCATGTTGATTCGGACGACCCGGCGGAGGTCGAGCGTGGTGCCGCGCCCGGGCGTCCATCGCTTCGATCGGCGGTCGCCGATCTCCCAGTCGAGGTCGGCCAGCATCCGCTGTGCCGCGGCGACTTCATCCTCGCTGAAGTGCGCGAAGTCCTTCGCGTACAGCCCCTCCCGGCCGCTGTAGGTGAGTGCCGCCATCCGCTCGACCTCGAACGTCGGCCGGCGCCTTTCTTCGGTGCCTGACGATGTCTCGCCGGGCGGCGCCTCCGACTCGTATTCGGGCGGGCCGGAGCGGCGTGCTTCGCCCATCGCGCGGAGATCCGTCGTGGTCCACTCACCGTGCGGGCGTCGCCAGAAGACGCGGAACGCCTCGTCAAAAGGCGCCAGGTCCTGCACCCGGTGCACGAGGAGGCTCCGGAGCGCGTGGGAGAACTCCTGACGGTGCCCGATGTCGATGTGCGCGAGGGCCTGCGCCACCTCGCGCATCCGGCCCGCGTGCACGTCGAGGCCTAGCTGGTGCAGGAGCCTGCCGAAGTGAATCAAGTTGTGAAGGAGGTAGGACATTCGAGCGCGCCCTGGGCCACTACCCGGTCGCCTTGCTCGCTCCCGGCGCTTTGGCTCGGTTCAACATCTCCTGGATCCGGTCGCCACGGACCTTGCTCACATCCTCCTGGTTCTTGAGGATGATTCCGAGCGTCTGGTCAATCGTCGCGGCGTCGAGCTCCTGCCGGTCCAGCGCGACGAGTGCCGCGACCCAGTCGAGCGTCTCCGAGACGCCGGTCACCTTGTACAGCTCGGCCCGTCGCAGCTCCTGCATAAAGCCGGCGACCTGCTGGGCCAGACGCGCCGATGCGTCGGGCACCTTGCTGGTGATGATGCGGAGCTCCTTGTCGAAGTCGGGGTAGTCGATCCACGCGTAGAGGCACCGCCGCTTCAGCGCGTCGTGGAGCTCGCGCGTGCGATTCGAGGTGATGACGACGACCGGCGGCGCGGCGGCTCGGATCGTGCCGAGCTCAGGAATCGTGACCTGGAAGTCCGAGAGCAGCTCCAGGAGGTACCCCTCGAACTCCTCATCCGCGCGATCGAGCTCGTCGATCAGGAGTACCGGTGGACGCGGGCGCCCATCGCGGAGCGCCTGGAGCAGCGGGCGCTCGATGAGGAAATCCGGGCCGAAGAGCTCGCGGACCCGCGCCCCGCGGTCTCCGATATCGCTGCCCGAGGCTTCCGCCAGACGGATCTCGAGCAACTGCCGCGCGTAGTTCCATTCGTAGACGGCGTGGGTGACGTCGAGTCCCTCATAGCACTGCAGGCGGATGAGGTCGGCACCGAGCGCCGTCGAGAGCACCTTGGCCACCTCCGTCTTGCCGACACCGGCCTCCCCCTCGAGCAGCAAGGGCCGCTTGAGCTTGAGGGCGAGGTAGATCGTGGTGGCGAGCCCCGGGTCGGCCACATAGAGCTGGGCGGCGAGGCGCTCTTGCAGCTCGTCAATCGAGGCAGGGTTCGGCTGGCTCATGCGCGCGGGAGGGCCTCTCCTACTTACCCCGCCCGCTCCACCGCCGCGGTCAGCGCGCGTCGCACGTAGACCGGCGCGACCGCCTTGCGATACTCGGCGGAGGCGAAAATGTCGCCGAGCAGCGCATCGTCGGCCCCGAGGTCGCCGGTCACAGCAGCGGCTGCCGTGGCGATGGTGTCGGCCGACGCCGCCTGGCCGATGAGCGCCTGCTCGACGGCCCCGCAACGGACCGGCGCCGGCACGAGTCCGCCGATGGCCACGGCGGCCGCCGTGATGCTTCCGCCACTGACGGTGACCGAGGCGGCAACCCCGATGACGGCGTATCGCGACGCGGGGTGCGAAAATTTGGCGTACGCGGTGCCCTGGCCGCTCGCGGCGGCGGGCAGATCGATGGCCGTGAGCAGGTCGTGCTCGCCGAGCGCGGTCATCATCACACCCTGAAAGAACGCGGCGGCGGCGATCGAGCGTTCGCCATTCGCACCGGCGACGGCCACCGTCGCGCCGAGCGCGGAGAGGACGATGGGCAGATCCGAGGCCGGGTCGGCATGAGCGATGTTCCCACCGATGGTCCCGCGATTGCGCACCGCCGGGTCGCCGACCTGGCCGGCTGCCTCGGCGAGCGCCTCGGCGTGCTGGCGCACTTCGGCCGACGCGGCGAGCTCCGCGTGCGTCGTCAGCGCGCCGATCCGAAGCCCGCCATTGCCGGCGGTGATGCCCCGCAGCTCGGTGATGCGCCCGATGTCGATCACCGCGCCCGGCGACGCCAGGCGGAGCTTGAGGAGTGGAATCAAGCTGTGGCCACCGGCGAGGAGCTTGGCGCCGGGATGCTGTGCCAGGAGCTGGCCGGCCTCGGCGACCGACCCCGCGCGGTAGTAGTCAAAATCGGCAGCAAACATGACTCAGCTCCCCTTCGCGTTCTGAATCGCGCGCCAGACACGCTCGGGCGTGAACGGCATAGCGATCCTTTTCACGCCGAGCGGTTTGAGGGCGTCCATCACGGCGTTGTAGACCGTCACGGTCGACGCGATCGTGCCCGCCTCGCCGATCCCCTTGACGCCGAGCGGATGGTGCGGGGATGGGGTGACCGTCGAGATCACATCGATCTGCGGCAGCCGGTCGGCCCGTGGCAGCGCGTAGTCGAGCATTGACCCGGTCACGAGCTGGCCGTTGTCGTCGTAGACCGCTTCCTCCCACAGCGCCTGACCGATCCCCTGCACGACGCCGCCGTGCACCTGGCCCTCGACGATGACCGGGTTGATCTGCGGCCCGCAGTCGTCGAGCGCTGTGTACTGCGTGAGATCGACGTGACCGGTCTCGACGTCCACCTCGACTACCGCGAGATGCGACCCATAAGGGAAGACGAAGTTCGGCGGGTCGTAGAAGGTTGTCGCCTCGAGCGCGGGCTCGACCCCTTCCGGCATGTTCCAGGCGACGTTGGCCATCAGCGCCACGTCTTGGATCGTCTTCGCCTGGTCCGGCGAGCCCTTGACGAAGAACTTGCCGTCCGCATAGTCCATGTCCTCGACCGACGCTTCGAGCAAGTGCGCCGCGATGACCTTGGCCTTGTCCCGGATCTTCCGCACCGCCAGCGCAAGCGCGGCGCCGCCGACCGCGGTCGTGCGGCTGCCGTACGTGCCCCACCCCATCGGCGTGTTGTCGGTGTCGCCGTGCACGATCTTGACGTCGTCGGACGACACGCCGATCTCGTCGGCGACGATCTGGGCAAACGTCGTCTCTTCACCCTGGCCGTGCGGCGAGGCGCCGATGAAGACATGGACCTTGCCGGTCGGGTGGACGCGGACGATCGCGCTCTCCCACAGACCGCCCTGGAAGCCGATGGCGCCGGCGACCTGGGACGGCCCGAGGCCGCAGATCTCGACATAGGACGCGATGCCGATGCCGAGGTACTTACCGTTCGCCGGGCCCGCGGCCTGGCGCGCACGGAGCGTTGTGTAGCCCGCGTGGTCGAGCAGCTTCGTGAGCCCAGCCGGGTAGTCGCCGCTGTCGTAGGTCAAGCCGGTGACGACGTCGTGTCCATCGTCGAACTTCGGAATGAAGTTCTTCTGCCGGATGTCGGCGGGGTCCATGCCGATCTCGTTCGCGAAGACGTCGATCAGCCGCTCGAGCATGAAGGTGGCCTCGGGCCGCCCCGCGCCGCGATACGCCTCTACCGGCACGCCGTTCGTGTAAATGCCGTAGACGTCTTCCTTCAGGGCGGGGATCCGATAACACCCGGAGAGCATCAGGCCGTGGAGAATCGTCGGGATGCCGGGCGCTGCCGTCGACATATAGGCGCCCATCCCCGCGTGGACCGTGCAGCGGAGCCCGGTGATCGTGCCGTCCTTCGTGCCCGCGAGCTCCACGTCCTGGACGTGGTCGCGTCCGTGCGTCGTCGCCTGGTAGTTCTCGCTGCGGGTCTCGGTCCACTTTACCGGCCGCCCGAGGGTCATCGCGCAGAAGACGGTCAGGAAATCGGCCGGGTAGACCGCGATCTTGCTGCCAAACCCGCCGCCCACCTCCGGCGCGATGACGCGGAGCTTGTCCTCCGGCACCCCGGTGACGCCCGAGCAGAGGAAGCGGACGATGTGCGGGTTCTGCGTCGTATTCCAGAGCGTGAGCTCCCCCGACGCCTGGTTGTACTGCGCGAGCGCCGCGCGCGTCTCCATCGCGTTGGGGATTAGCCGCTGCTGGACGATGCGTTCCTTGACGACGACCTCCGCGTCCGCGAACGCCGCGTCGACGTCACCACCGCCGCTGACGACCCAATGAAAGGCCTGGTTGCCCTCGATGTCCGCGTGCAGTTGCGGGGCGCCGGCCTTGGACGCGGCTTCCGGATCGATGACGGATGCGAGGGGCGCGTAGTCCACCTCGATCAGGTCGAGTGCGTCATAGGCCTGATACGGGGTCTCTGCCACCACGACCGCCACGATGTCGCCCGTATAGCGGACGACGTCCTTCGCGATGCACTGGTAGTCCGCAATCTTCAAGTCTGAGTCGGGCAGGAGCCAGGCGCACGGCACCGGCTGCAGTTGGCCCTCGATGTCGGCACCCGTATACACCGCGAGGACCCCGGGCGCCGCGGCAGCCTGCCCGGTGTCGATGCTCTTGATGGTCGCGTGGGCGTGCGGGCTGCGCAGCATCGCCGCGTGCACCATGCCAGGCAGGGTGATGTCGTCCGTATACGTGGCGGTGCCGGTGATCAGCCGCGGGTCTTCCCGACGGCGAATGCCAGAGCCAAAGATTCTGGCGCTCATCGCGCGTTCCCCGCCATCGTCTCGGCCGCCGCTTTGACGGCGCGAACGATGTTCTGATAGCCGGTGCATCGGCACATGTTGCCTTCGAGCCCGTGACGTATCTCCGCGTCGCTCGGGTTGGCGTTCGTGCGCAAGAGCTCGTGCGACGCCATGATCATGCCCGGGGTGCAGAAGCCGCACTGCAACCCGTGCTTGTTCCAGAAGCTCTCCTGAAGCGGATGGAGCTGGCCGCCGTCGGCGAGCCCCTCGATGGTCGTGACGTCGCTGCCGTCGGCCTGGACGGCCAGCGTCGTACACGACTTCACCGCCACGCCGTCGAGCAGCACCGTGCAGGCGCCGCACTGGCTCGTATCGCAGCCGACCTTGGTGCCGGTCACGGCACCGAGGTCTCGGATGAAGTGAACCAAGAGCAGTCGCGGCTCGACGTCACGCTCCGACCGGCGACCGTTGACCGTAATGCTGACCGGGACTTTCACGCGTCACCTCCGAGTGGGCAAGGGAGCGGCATTATATCTCCCGGCCCTTAGGATTTCCCGCTGTATTTCTCGGCGAGGGCGTATTTCTCGTCGACGCCGATCAATGCGTTGAACCGCTCGAACGCGATCAACCGCTTCTCGACCGCGGCCGTCGTTCCGTCCGCCAGCAGCCGTCCGTAGACCGCCTCAAGCGCCTCGGCAGCGGCGTAGAGCCCCGAGAGGGGATAGAGCACGAGCTGGAACCCGAGCTCGGCGAGGCGGGTATCCGGCAGCACCGGCGTCCGACCCTGTTCGATCATGTTCGCCACCGTCGGTTTCGGAGCCCGCCGGCCAACCTCGGCCAGCTCCTCGATCGAGCGCGGCGCTTCGATGAAGGTGGCGTCGGCGCCGGCCGTCTTCGCCGCGTCGGCGCGCGCCAGCGCCTCCTCGAGCCCGACGGCGGCAATCGCGTCGGTGCGAGCCACGATGAAGAAGTCCCGGTCGCCTTTTGTGTCGACGGCCGCTCGGATTTTGCCGAGGTATTCGTCGCGGGCGATGACTTTCTTGCCGCGCATGTGCCCGCATCGCTTCGGCCAGAGCTGATCTTCGAGGAAGCAGCCGGCGGCGCCGGCCTCGATGAGCTCGCGCACCGTGCGGACGACGTTGAGCGGATTGCCGTAGCCCGTGTCGGCATCGACGATGATCGGGATCGCCACGCTGCGGCAGATCTGCCTCGCGCGGTCGATGACCTCCGTCTGCGTGAGCAGCCCCATGTCGGGCTCGCCGATGGAGGTGGCGGAGACGGCGTACCCCGAGACGAATGCCAGGGGGAACCCGACGCGCTCGGCCATCTTCGCCGAGAGGCTGTCGTAGACGCCGGGAAAGACGAGGCTGGGGGCGGTCTCGAGAATGCGATGGACGCGGGTGGTCATTGGACGATCGGTCGTGGCTCGACGCGTGGGTGGAGGAGTGTACTATTCCCCGCATGACCGAGCGAGTGATTGCGTCTGAGATGCCGTACGAGTCGCGGTTCGTCGACGTGGCGGGGTCACGGATCCACTACGTCGAGGCCGGCCAGGGAGACCCGATCCTCTTTCTGCATGGCAACCCGACCTCGTGCTACCTCTGGCGGAACGTCATGCCGCACCTGACACCGACGGCGCGCTGCGTCGCCATGGATCTGATCGGCATGGGTCGGTCCGACAAACCCGATCTGGAGTATCGCTTCGTCGACCACGTGCGCTATGTCGACGGCTTCATCGACGCGTTGGGGCTGGAGCGCGTGACGCTGGTCATCCATGACTGGGGCTCGGCGCTCGGTTTTCACTACGCGTGCCGGCACGAGTCCAACGTCAAGGGCCTCGCGTTCATGGAGGCGGTCATGCGGCCGGTGACGTGGGACGAGTGGCCGCACACCGTTCGACCGTTGTTCCAGTCGTTCCGGACGCCCGAGGTCGGCTGGGACCTCATCGTCAACAAGAACGTCTTCGTCGAGCAGGTCTTGCCGGGCGCGATCCAACGGGCGCTGACCGACGCCGAGATGGAGCGGTATCGCGAGCCGTTTCGCGACCCCCCGAGCCGCAAGCCTGTCTGGCGGTGGCCGAACGAGATTCCGGTCGACGGCGCACCGGCCGACGTCGTCGCGATTGCGACTGATTATGCCGCGTGGCTGGGGATCTCGAGCGTGCCGAAGCTGTTGCTGCATGCGCAACCAGGCGCCATCCTCCGGAAGGACATGGTCGCCTGGTGCGAGGCCAACGTGAAGAACCTGACCGCCGTTGACATCGGCCCGGGCCTGCACTTCGTGCAGGAGGACCGTCCCCACGAGATCGGGGAGGCCATCCTGAACTGGTACGACGGACTGACGTCTAAGGCGTGACCTAGCGCGCGTCTGGGCGGAGGTTGCGCACCGGCTGCGGATCCTCACCGGCCGGGGTGTTGTGCTGCATGGCGATGCGCCATTCGCCATCGACCTTCGTATACGTCATCGTGTAGCGGCCTTCGTGGACCGTCTGTCGCCCCTGGCTGTTGTAGTCCACCGACAGCGAGTACTCGCCATACGCGATCCCGGTGTCGCCGATGACGCGATACTGCTCGTTTTTGGTCTCGAATCGAGCGTTCGTGGTCGTGTTGAAGAAGAGCTGCCAGTCGAGGGCGCATGCTTCCCGGCCCTGTTTCCCCGAGGTGGGTCCACAGGAGTAGAAGGAAAGCGCGTCTTCGTGCACCGTGTCGAGAAACCCGTCGAGGCTGCCAGAGTTCAGCGCGCCGACAGCGCCTTCGAACGCCGAACGGACCGCCGTCAACTCGTCATCCGCGGCGTGTAGCGAGCCGGGTACTGTCAGCATCATCACGGTCGCGAGCGAGAGCAAGGTCATCCGGCGCATATCAATTCTCCTGGGGTCAGTCCTGATTCCGATTCGATGTTGAACGCCGATTTTATCAGAAAAGCGTCATGGCTTAGGACTGAGCAGCCCGGCCAGCGCGTCGAGGGACCCGTCCAGGTCAGCGGGGGGTGTGAGTCCCAGGAGATGGACGAGCAGCGGGTAGACGTCGACGCTCTCCGCGGCCGTGAGACGTGTGCCGGGGACGATGCCAGGGCCGGCCGCGAGGAAGATCCCGTGCATCGAAGGCAGGTGCGGGTCCCAGCCGTGCATCCCTCTGGGCGATGACGCGGACCGTCGTACTTGAACCGTCGCACCTTCGTCGGGGATGACGACGACGTCGCCGATGCGTGGGCTCGCGCGATAGTGGAGACGGGCAGGCACCTCCTCCCGGAGATAGGCCCGCGCATCGCGCAGTCCCTCGTTCAGCGTGTCACGCACCTCGGTGCGGCGCGCCACGTCGGCGACATGGAGGCCTATCGGGAGTCCCGTCGTGACCGCCCGGATGCCGTCCAGATCCATCAGCTCCGCGAGCGCGTGCCGCCGCTCGGGATCGAGGGCCGCCATGCCGTGATCCGAGACGACCACGAGGATGACGCGGGCACCGTGTGGCAACGCGGCGATCCCGTCCACCAATTGGCCCAGCAAGCCGTCCGCTGCTTCGACGCTGCGACCCATCCCGGGCGCATCCGGGCCGATCGCGTGCCCGGCCGAGTCGACCAGCGAGAAGTACAGGGTGACGAGATGCGGTCGCGCCTCCGCGGGGAGCGCGAGCCAGTCGAGCACTTGGCGCACCCGCGCCGCGTTCCGAACGCCGCCGTCGTACGGCCGCCACAGCGAGGGCCGGAGGCCGCCAATCGCCGCTTCGGTGCCCGGAAAGAACATGGCGGCTGCCACCATGCCCTGCGTTTCGGTCGTCAGCCAGATGGGCTCGCCGCCCCACCACGAACCCTCCTGGGAGTCTTCGCGGTCGCGATAGTTGAACTGCTGGTCGCGGATCGGGTCGTAGAACCGATTGCCGACGATGCCGTGCCGCTCCGGATAGAGGCCGGTCGCGATGGAGTAGTGCGCGGGGAACGTGAGCGAGGGAAAGACCGGGATCAGACCGTCGGCGCGAGCGCCCGCGTCACCGAGGCGGTCGAAGCTCGGGGTGTCGAACCGCGCGAGGTAGTCGTGCCGAAACCCGTCGAATGACACCAGGACCACGTAGGGGCGATCGACGACCGACGCGTGGTTGACGCCCCCCGTCCCACCTGGGGTCCGCACGGTGGGTTCGTCTTGAACGGGTGTGAGTTCGGCGCCGAGACAGCCGACCAGCAGAGACGCCAGAAGGCACAGCCAGGAGATCGACGGGCACCGTGGCGCACGCATCGCGGAGTGTTCGGTCGATCGATCATTAGTGCACCGCCGTCGAGATACGGTCACTCGTCGGGCCCGCATCACACCCATCCGCGGCGCTGCCGTTCCTCGCCATACGTCCTGTATGCCTTCGTCGCGGCGCCTTGCGCCTGGGCGCGCTGCGACCCCGACGATGTGACCGTATCTCGACGGCGATGCACTAGCGGGAGAGGGTGGGGTGAGTGACGGGGATTGAACCCGCAACATCCGGAGCCACAGTCCGGCGCTCTACCATTGAGCTACACTCACCACGATCGTGTACGTGAATGGTCGGTTACACGCGCGCAACTTCCCAGTCTAGCAGACGCGTCCTCGCCGGTCCGACCCCCCGAACGGGACACTACAATAGGGGTGATGACTACCGAAGGTCGCGCGTCGGTCGACATGACGGGTCGGCCGTCAGTCAAGGTCACCAGCGACGTCGTGGACGGCGCGCGCGCGATGGTTGACGCGTTTCGTCTCGCCACGGAACTCGACGATCCGACCTCTGTGCTCAACGGCGTCTTGGATGGTCTCGCAGCGCTCGTCGATCACGATGCGTCCGGCGTGTATGTCACCGATCGCGCCGGCCGACGTGTCCGCCACAGCCTGACCCGTGGGTGCGACAACCCGGCCGCCGATCTCCGCGCGCCGTTCGAGGGACAGGGGGCGGTCGGACAGGTGCTGGCGACGGGCGAAGCTCTCTCGGTGACCGATCACGCGGCGTCCGAAGGCCGCGCCGGCGCGAGATCTCGCCTGCTGGTGCCGTTGGTCGGGTCGACACGCCGCACCCTCGGTGCGCTCGACGTGTGGTCGGATCGTCCCGGCGGCTACGACGCACCCGCCGTCGCGTTGCTGGAGGTGTATGCGGCCGCGGTGGCCGCCACGATCGAGCGTGCGCGTCTGCAGGCCGAGATGCAGGACAGACGCCGGCTCGACAGCGACCTGGCGCTGGCCCGCACCGTGATGGCCGACCTGCTGCCGCATGTCACCCCGACGCTGCGCGGGTTCGACATCGCGGGCGCGCACGAGACGTCGTTGGTCGTGGGGGGCGACTACTATGAGTTCATCCCGCTCGGCGAGGACCGCTGGGGGGTGGTCATCGCCGACGTCGTGGGCAAGGGCATCGCCGCCGCATTGCTCGTTGCAGCCACACGCGCCTCCATCTCGTCACTCGTGGGGCATGAGCTGGCTGTGCGCGCGGTCCTGCGCCGGGCCAACCGTTTCTTTCACGAGTCGGTCGAGGAGGGACGGTACGTCACCCTCTTCTACATGGTGCTCGACGTCCCGGTGCAGCGCCTGCTCTACGTCAACGCCGGACACGTCCCGCCGGTGCTTCTGCGCGCGAGCGGGGAGGTGGAGCTGTTCGAGGAAGGTGGCGTGCCACTCGGTCTGTTCGCGTCGCCACGGTATGTCGAAGGACACGCGGCGCTCGGCGAAGGGGACTTACTCGCCCTCTACACCGACGGCATCGTCGAGCCGATGGATGCGGCCGGGAACGAGTATAGTCGCGATCGGTTGATCGAGACGTTGCGGCGGACCCACGGCTCGAGCGCGACGGAGACCTGCAGCGCCGTCATGCAGGACGTGCGCCGCTTCGGCGCCGGCGCCTCGCAGGACGATCGCACCCTCGTCATCATCAAGGCGACGCGCAAGGGAAGCCCCGTCTAAATCAGAACGGGCCGGGTAGGTCGGCGTCGCGGCACAGTTCAATCGACTGCACCGGCGACGTGACGATTCGCTGGCCGTCGGAGCAGATCTCCATCCGCAGGCCCTGTCCGAACCAGGACAGCTTCAACAGGCTGCCACCGAAGCTGGCGCCCGCCAGCCGCGCTTCCGTCGGCTCAGGAAAGAAACGGCCACCCTGAACGAGGATGCGCGGCCGTGGCGGCTCGAGCACGACGATGCGATATAGCGAGTTGAGGGTCCGGATCAGGAGCGTCGACAACGCGTCCAACTCGCCGAGCGCGACGCCGTCATTGGCTGCGATCTCGGCGGCGAAGCCGTCCAGCGTGCACTGCCGTGGGACCGTCGCCTGGTCCCTTTTCCAAGCGGTGCCAGTGTCGTCAGAGCGACAGCCCATAGATTTCAGCCCGTGCGGCTGGCCATTGATCAGTGATCAGTCGGCGTTGACGGTGACGTGCGAAAACCGCTGGTAGTGTGCGGCGAGCAGGTCGCGGCCAAAGTCGCCGTCGAAATCACGCCACACACTGTGCGCGTGGTTAGCCTCGTTCTGCACGTTGTCGTATTCAATCAGGAAGCTCGGCCCTTGCACCCGGTAGTAGTGCGGCTCACCCGGGTTGATGCCTCCCATCCAGGCGAACTTGATGGTGCCGAGACCGGCGGCTCGCACTTTCTCGAGGCGCTCGCGCGCGATCGGCTCCGGCTGCACGACTGCGTATTCCTCGATGAGGGACCAGAGGGTCGCTTGCTGCTGCGCGGTGAGCTCGGAGTACGCCACGCCGAGATCTTCTTGCATCGCGGCCTGCCGATCAGATGTCGTCAGGATGTCGCGTGGCGCCTCGTCGGAGATGATCGCCGATCGGAGGGGTTCACCGGACAACGAACCAAGCAGGCTGCGCGCGAAGTGATCCTCGGCACCGAGGACACGCTCGCCGGCATGGCTCCCTTCGCGCACGTGCGCCGGATTGGTGCCGAAGAACTGCGGCGTGCTCGCGCTGAGGCGACCGTTGATGACCGTCCAGCTTTGCGAGATGTGATGTCCCTCGTAACGCCACCCCCACGTGCCGGTGTCTGACGGTTCGCCGAAGATCATGAAGAAATAGAGCTCGGTGTCGCGCATGGCGCGCCCCTCGCGCTCGAAGAGGATCTGCTCGAGCTGTCGAATGCGCTCCGCCTTGTCGTAGCCCTCCGCGCTCAAACTGGCCTGGACCAGCGCGAGCCCGGCGGCCTGCTGTTCCTCGCTCATCGTCTTCAGCGCCACGCCCTTGCGTTCGCGTGGGATGAAGTGCCAGTCGAAGCGGTCCTCGCCCTCGAAGGGGAAGGCGACGGCCGTCCTCTGCTCGGGCGTGAGCGTGCCGAGAAATGCATGGGCCGCCTCGGTCATGGACGCCGCCTGTTCGGCGTTCTCCCGCATCGTCGCCGCACCGGCGGTCACAAGGGCAAGCACGACGAAGACGAGTGGAACGAGACGCGCCGTCAGCTTCATCGATGCCTCCAGACCGTCGTTTTTCGACGCGGCGACCCACCGCAGGTGCCGGGTGCGAGACGTGAGCCGAGCCTACAACCGGGCGGTGAAAGCGTCAAGAGCCACGCCGCCGGAAGGCGGGATGCCCCGCCTGGGAACTGGTTCGCGACTCACACTGTTACAGGACACTAACGTCCACTGCGCGGTAACACGAAGCCGTGGCGCCAGAGCGGTGCGTCATCGCCAACGTCGCCCCGGTCTTCTGCCTCACTCACCTGACGCACCGTGCTTCCATTCTACGTCCGGCCACGGGCGAGTCTCTACTCGTGCCGTGGGCTCTATACTCGTTTTCCGCCCCGCGACCCACACGTGGCACATGGCTCCGCGCGATGCGGAAGGAGGACACCACGTGGACGTACGGTATGTCGACGACACCGGCGTCTTCCTGCTCCCACGACCGTCCGAGGCCGATCCGCACGACATCAGCGGTGCGGTCCAGCAGTTGCTGGGCGCGTGGCTGGAGGTCGACCTCACCCAGGCGACTGTCGCCGGCTGGGCGCCAGCGACCGATCGTTCGGGACGCACAGGTTTCGTCCGGCTGGCGGCGCTCCGCGACAAGCCGCTGCTCAAGGTGTTCTACGTCGATGTGGGGCAGGGTGACGCGACCGTGGTCGAATCGGAGGACGGCATCCTCGTGATCGACGGCGGTCCGAGTCGCGGGTTGAGGGACTGGATGCTCGCGCACTACGCCGACGTGATCGCCGAGGAGGGCCGGCTCCAGATCGAGACGATCGTCGTGACGCACTTCGACCAGGATCATTACCGCGGTCTCACGAGCCTCCTGAAGGAACCGGTCGTGTTCGTGCGCCGGCTCTTTCACAACGGCCTGCCGCGCTACGCGGCCGGTGCAGGGAAACCGCTTGGGCTTGGAACGGTTACCTCCGCCGGTGGGATCACCACGGATCTCACCGACCTCGACACCGCCGTGGCCTTGAGCGGTCAGGGACTCCTCGCCACCCGCTTCGACGAGTTCGTGCGCGCAGCGCGGGATGCCCACCAGGCGGGTCGCCTCGGTCGCATCGACCGTCTCTTCCGACGCCGGCTCGATCAGCCGGCACCTCGGCTCACGGGATTCACGCACGACACGCGTCACATCGAGGTGCTCGGTCCGGTGCCGACGAGCGATCATGGCGCCGTACGGCTGAAGGTCTTTGCCGATCCGCACGACGCTGGTGCCTCCGCCAGCAGCTCGCACACTATCAATGGAAACTCGGTCGTGCTCCAGCTGACCTACGGGAGCTTCCGATTCCTCTTCGGTGGCGACCTCAATCAGCCGGCCCAGCGATACCTGTTGGACCGATACGGCGACCCCTCGGTGTTCTCCGCGGACGTCAACAAGGCCTGTCACCATGGCAGCGCCGACTTCGAAACGTCTTATCTGGATTCTGTCGGACCGCAGGCAACCGTGTTTTCGTCGGGCGATAACGGTACCCACGACCATCCCATGCCGGACGCCATCGGTGCCGCCGCGCGTCACACTGATGTGGCGTTTCCGCTGATCTTTTCGACCGAGCTCGCTCGCGAAACCGGATCGAGCGGCGTCAAGCTGGGTCACATCAACGCGCGGTGCAACGGGACCAAGTTGGTCATGGCGCAGCGCAAGGAGGTCGCCACCGACAAGAAGACCTGGCACACGTTTCCGGTGCCTTATCCCGGGCCGTTCGGCTAAGTGGTCCTGTTCGCGATTACTGTGACGCACGGAGGGCGTCGAGGGGGATGCATCGGCGGCCGAATGCCACCGTAATTGCGAACAGGGCCACTAAGGACCTGCGCGTCGGCTGTCTTGTCGTTGACACGTCTCTTTGTCCGCCGGTAGGCTTGCGAGGGGTGAGCACGATCTCCAAGGCCATCGCGGAAAGCCACGCGCAGATCCGATCGCTTCAGGCAGACATCGACGCCCTGCAGCGGGCGAAGACCATCGTTGACGGGAGGCCGCCGGCGCCGTCGTCTTCGTCTAGGCGACCTGCGCGCCGCCGACGGAAGATGTCCGCGACAGCGCGCAATGCCGTGTCGAAGCGGATGAAGGCCTATTGGGCCGCCAAGCGAAAAGCGAAGAAGTAGTCGCCGGTGTCTGTGTCCGGCCACTCGTTGTGCCACCTCATTATTGTCGGGCGCGTCTCACCATCACCGGCGCACGACGCGGCTGACACGTCGTCTCGACATGGAAATCCGACAGCGACTCGTGGGCGACGTGACGGTGCTCGACCTGACGGGCCGGATGGACTGGGGTGACCGGGAGGTGAGCCTGGCGGCGCTGGTCGAGACATTGCTTGGTCAGGAGCGGTCGCGGATCGTTCTCAACCTCGAGGGCGTGCCGTTCATCGATACAAAGGGCATCGCCGAGCTGGTGGCCAGCCACGTGACGGCAAAGAAACGAGGCGGCCAGCTCAAGCTTGCCGGCCCGCAGAAACACGCCCGCGACGTGCTGAGCGTGACCAAGTTGGATACCGTCCTCGAGGTCTTTGGCTCGGAGCAGGAGGCCCTGGGCCACTTCGGGCCGCGCGAGTAGGACGCGGTCGGTCCTTCGCACCTTGTCGCACGAGATCGGCTAGAATTCGAAAGTTGGCGTTCGCTGGCTTCGATTCTTCGGGTGACCATATGCTGAGAATCAGGCTGCCGTTAATCGCATCGTGCCTCCTGGCGCTGCCCGTCGTCACCGCGCAGCCTGCGACCGCGCAGCAGGCGCCGAGTGACTCGTCCCAGAGCCCGTCGCATGGCGCGGTGATTGATCGCTACTGCGTCACCTGTCACAACGACACGCTTCGCACCGCGGGCGTCGTGCTCTCGGGGTTGGATCCGTCGAACGTGTCGGCTGACGCCGAGACGTGGGAACGGGTGGTGCGCAAGCTGCGGACGCGCGAGATGCCGCCGGCGGGTCGCTCGAGGCCAGACGAATCGACCTACGACGCCCTCACGCGGCACCTCACGACGGCGCTCGACAGCGCGGCCTCCGCCGCCCCGGATCCTGGCCGGGGGGCGCTCCATCGCCTCAATCGCACTGAATACGCCAACGTCATTCGAGACCTCCTCGCGCTCGAGGTCGATGTCTCCAGGCTGCTCCCACCGGACGATTCGAGCTACGGATTCGACAATATCGCGGACGTGCTGCGGATATCGCCGTTGCTCATGGAGCAGTACCTGTCGGCGGCGCGGAAGATCAGTCGCGCGGCCGTGGGGAGTCTCGCCATCCGCCCCGTGACTGAGACGTACGACACGGCGGACGATCTCACGCAGGACTACCATCTCGACGGGTTGCCGTTCGGCACCCGCGGCGGCAAGGCGGTCCGGCACTATTTCCCCCTCGACGGCGAGTATGAGTTCAGGGGCTTTCTGAAGCGGACGCAGCAGACGGGCATCCGCGGGCTTGCCGAGCCGCACACGATCGAAGTCGTCGTCGATGGCCGCCGCGTGGCGCTCTTCAGCGTCGGCGGTCCGGATGCCTACGAGCAGATCGGCACGATCTCGACCGTCGTCGGCGTGACGAAGGCCTTCTCGGCGGATGAGGTGCTGCGAGTCCGTGCGCCGATCACCGCCGGGTATCACTCCGTCGCCGTCACGTTCATCGAGCGCCCGCGGGCACTGGTCCAGGACCTGCGACGGCCGTATCTGTCCAGCTATCGGGCGGATCCGCAGGCGGGGCTTCCCCACATCGATCGGATCACAGTGAGCGGGCCATACGATCCGACCGGTCCCGGTGACACGCCGAGCCGTCGCCGCATCTTCACGTGTCGACCGGACGACGGCGACAGCGACGGCGGCGCGGCGTGCGCGCGACGCATCATCTCGACGGTGGCGCGGCGAGCCTATCGTCGACCGGTGACCGACGACGACGTTGACGTGCTGCTGCCGTTCTACACAGCGGGTCACGGCCAGGGCGGATTCGAGGTCGGCATCGAGACCGTACTGCGACGCATCCTGGTCGACCCGGAGTTCATTTTTCGCGCCGAAGTCGACCCCTCCGAGGTCGCACCGGACACGGCGTATCCGGTGAGCGCCCTCGAGCTGGCGTCGCGGCTGTCGTTCTTTCTCTGGAGCAGCGCGCCCGATGATGAGCTGCTGGAGGTGGCTGCGCAGGGGACGCTCCGGACACCCCGCGTCCTGGACCAGCAGACGCGCCGTATGCTTAACGATCCGCGGTCGGACGCGCTCGTGAGCAACTTCGCGGGGCAGTGGCTGCATTTGCGTAACGTGTCAAGCGTGCAGCCGACGCCGTCGGAGTTTCCGGACTTCGATGACAACCTGCGCCAGGCGTTCCGCCGGGAGACCGAGCTCTTTGTGGAAAGCATCATTCGGGAGGATCGCAGCGTCATCGACCTGCTCGACGCCGATTACACGTTCGTCAACGAGCGCCTGGCGCGTCACTACGGAATCCCCGATGTCTACGGCGCCCGATTCCGACGGATCCACGTCGCCGACGAGCATCGTCGCGGGTTGCTTGGTCACGGCAGCGTGCTCACCGTCACCTCCTATCCGAACCGCACCTCGCCTGTCTTGCGCGGCAAGTGGATTCTCGACAACGTGCTCGGCTCGCCACCTCCGCCGCCCCCACCGGACGTTCCGGACCTCGAGGACAACGCGCCGGGCCAGGTGCTGGCGATGCGCGAGCGCATGGCACAGCATCGTAAGAACCCGGTGTGCGCGAGCTGCCACGCCCGAATGGACCCCCTCGGTCTTGCCATGGAGAACTTCGACGCGACGGGGCGGTGGCGCGTCTCCGAAGGTACGACCGCGATCGACGCGTCGGCATCGCTCGACGACGGCACCGCGTTCGTGGGCCCGGCCGGCGTTCGGGAGTTGTTGTTGAGCCGCCGCGAGCAGTTTGCGACGACCGTCACGTCCAAGCTCTTGACGTTCGCCCTGGGGCGCGGGACGGAGTACTTCGATGCACCGACCATTCGTGCCATCCTGCGGGAGTCGGAGCCCAGCGACTACGCGTTCTCGTCGCTTCTCACCGGCATCATCAAGAGCGTGCCGTTCCAAATGAGACGGTCCGCTCCTCGGCAGGTGACGTCGACGGCCAGTCAGGCGGCCAGGTAGGGGAGCACGCGCCGCCGGAATACGACGCTGCGACCACAAGGGAGCAACGCATGATCAACACGGGAATATCAGTACCGCGGCGCACGTTCCTTCGGGGTGTGGGTGCGACCGTCGCGCTCCCCTTCCTGGATTCGATGGTGCCAGCGTTGAGCGCGATGTCGCGGGCCGCAGCGCGTCCGGTGAGCCGGTTGGGCTTCGTCTACGTGCCCAACGGCGTGATCATGGATCATCTGAAGCCGAAGAAAGTGGGCGCGGGGTTCACCTTCCCGACGATCCTGAAGCCGCTCGAGCCGCTCCGCGACAAGGTCGTCGTCGTGTCCGGTCTGGACTCGAATCCCGCGGAGTCGTGGGGTGACGGCGCCGGCGACCACGCGCGCGGTACCACGGCGTGGCTCAGCGCCGAGCATCCGAAACGCACCGAGGGTAAGGACCTGCGCGCGGGTAAGACCATCGACCAGGTCGTGGCGGATGAGGTTGGCGGAGAGACGCAGTTGCGTTCGCTCGAGGTGGCAGTGGACGATTTCTCCGTTGTCGGCACCTGCGATTCTGGTTATTCCTGCGCCTATCTGAACACGCTCTCGTGGCGGACCCCGACGACGCCGCTCCCCATGCAGACCAACCCGCGCGTCGTGTTCGAGCGGCTGTTCGGCGACGGTGGCACGCCGGAAGAGCGGAGCGCGCAGGCGCGTACCGACCAGAGCATTCTGGACTCGGTGATCGAGTCCGCGGCACGCTTCCAGCAGCGGCTCGGGCCGCAGGACCGCAGTCGGGTGAGCGAGTATCTGGATGCCATCCGAGAGCTCGAGCGGCGTATACAGCGGGTCGAAGAGCAGGCAGACCAGAACGTGGAAGTGCCCGAGGCGCCGGTGGGTGTCCCGGACGCAGTGGACGAGCACATCAGGTTGATGCTCGACCTCCAGGTGCTTGCCTATCAGGCGGACATCACGCGCGTGTCGACGTTCATGCTCGCCCGCGAGATCTCGCAGCGCACCTACGGGATGATCGGCATCCCGGAGCCGCACCATGGGCTCTCGCACCACGGGGGCGATCGGGCGAAGATCGAGCGCCTCGTCAAGATCGACACGTATCACGTGAGCCTTCTGGCGTACTACCTCGAGAAGCTGCGATCGGTGAGCGACGGTGACGGCACGCTGCTCGACCACTGCGCGATTCTGTATGGCGGGTGCATCAGCAACGGCAATGCCCACAGTCACACCCAGCTTCCCGCTGTGCTAGCGGGTGGGGCGGGAGGCCGGATCCACGGAGACCGGCATCTGCAGTATCCGGACCAGACGCCCCTGGCAAATCTCCTGCTGACTCTCGCCCACAAGGTCGGGGTCGATCTGGAGAAGATCGGCGACAGCACCGAGGTGCTGAGCGAGGTCTGATCGATGGACCCGCGGTGCGTCGCCAACGCGGTGTAGGAGTCAAACATATGCGCACGACAGGCATCTTGGCGTCGCTGTTGTTGCTGGCCTCCTTCGTTCCGGCGCACGCCGCCGAAGGCGACGCGCCGTTGCTGGACGCTGTTCGTGCGGGGGATACGACGTCGGTGCGTGCCTTGCTCGCGAAAGGGGCCGACGTCAACGCCGCCGAGGCGGACGGCACGACGGCCCTTCATTGGGCGAGCTATGGCGCCGATGTGGCCACGGTGGATCTGCTCCTCTCCGCGGGCGCCGATGTCGATGTGTCGAACAGATACGGCGTGCGGCCGTTATCGCTGGCGAGCGAGGGCGGGTATGCAGAAACGCTGGCGGCCCTACTCGACGCGGGTGCCGATCCTTCGCTGCTGACGGGGGGCGTGCCGCCGATCATGTCCGCGGCCCGAGCGGGCAGCGTCGAGGCGGTGACGCTGCTGGCGCGGCACGGTGCGGATGTCAATGCGACGGAGACGCTGCGTGGACAGACCGGGCTGATGTGGGCTGCCGCGGAGAACCATCCGGCCGTCACTCGGACGCTCATCGATCTCGGTGCCGACCTCCACGCCCGCTCGGACGGCGGAGGGTTCGAGCGCGCGCAGGCCTTGGACAACGTCCAGCTCAACCTGCAGAAGATCGCGGAAGGCTTCACGCCGTTGTTGTTCGCCGTTCGTCAGGGCGCCCTGGAGACGACGCGGGTGCTCGTATCGGCCGGCGCTGACGTGAACGAGACCGCCCCGCAGGGGAGCAACGCTCTGTTGGTCGCGATCACCAACCATCACTACGAGCTCGCTGCCCTCCTCGTCGACAGCGGCGCGGATCCCGCCGCGACCGACAAGGGCGGCTACACCGCCTTGCACGCGGCCGTCCAAGCGGAAACGCGACGCGGCTATTTCGGGGCTGCCCGTCCCTCGACCGGCACGATGGATCGCGTGACGTTCATCCGGTTTCTCGTCGCCGAGGACGTCGACCTCGACGCGCGGCTCGCGCCGGGAAAGCCTCGGGAGGCGACCACGCTCGACACGATCGCCGATCGACTCATCGACCACAGCGTGAGCGTGGGCGGGGCAACGCCGTTCCTGCTGGCGGCCCGGGCGATGGACGTCGAGGTCATGCGGCTGCTCTCGGACCACGGTGCCGACCCTCGGTTGACGACCGTTGAGGGGACGACACCGCTGGCGGTGGCGGCGGGTGTTGGCTACAACGAGGGAACCCGGCAGCCGCCCGACGGGCAGGTGCTGGAGGCGATCACGCTCGCGATCGCCTTGGGGAACGACGCCAACCTCGCGAACAAACACGGTCAGACGCCGCTGCACGGCGCCGTCTACCGTGGTCTGGAGCCAGCCATTCAGTTACTGGTCGATGAAGGGGCCAGCATGGACGCCGCCGACGCGGTCGGGCGAACCCCGCTGAAACTGGCAGAGGAAGGGTATTTCCTGCTCGCCTCGCGTCTTCGGCGCGACGAGGCGGCGGCGCTGCTCGCCAGGCTCGGCAACGACACGCCGGAAGCGGCGCGCCTCCGTCGTGTGAACCCTACCCCCGGAAGCGGCGCCACGAGAGGCACGGCGGCGAATCGGTAGGCCGACCGACGGTTTCTCGTCCTGGTCGGGCCGTACTCACGATACCTTGACATCCGACACGTGTGCCGCCTAGCATGTGTCGATTGACTAGGTATAAGTCGATGACCAATCAGAAATCGGACATCCTCCAGGGAACCCTGGATCTCCTGATCCTCCAGGTCGTCTCGGTCGGTCCAATCCATGGCTACGCGATCGCGCAACGGATGCGGCAGATCTCCAACGACGCGCTGCAGGTGACGCAGGGGTCGTTGTATCCCGCATTGCATCGGCTCGAGAAGCGACGCTGGCTGCGGGCTGAGTGGCGCACGACGGAGACCGGGCGCGAGGCGAAGTACTACCGTCTGACGCCGGCGGGCCGGACCCAGCTCGAACGCGAGCGCTCGAGCTGGGATCGCTTATCGGCGGCGGTGCGACTCGTCCTGCGCGCGGCGGAGTAGGGAGGTGCTCGTGGGTTGGCCACGTTGGTTCGGGGGGCGAGGCGATGTCGATCGGGAGATCGACCGCGAGATCGCGTTTCACCTGGAGGAACGAATCCAGGCGCTCCTCGCCGAAGGCGTCTCCCGGTCGGACGCGTCCCGTCGTGCGCGCGCCGAGCTCGGCGGCGTCGACGCGGTGAAGCGGCAGTGTCGCGACGTGCGGCGGCTGGGATGGTGCGACGATCTCGGGCAGGACGCGCGCTACAGCCTGCGAGCCCTGGGCCGCGACCCGGTGTTCACCCTGGCGGCTGTCCTCTCGCTTGCGCTCGGGATTGGCGCGAACACCGCGATGTTTTCGATTCTCGATCGCGTTCTGGTGCGGGAGCTCCCGGTCGCAAGCCCAGAAGAGCTCGTCTTTCTCTACGACCCCGGCCCGAGCCAGGGCCGCTACTCCTCTGACGAATCCGGTGGGCCGTCCTTCAGCTACCTGATGTTTCGCGAGCTGCAAGCGGCCCAGCCCGTCCTGACCGGTCTCGCCGGGGCGCGCGAACAGAGCGCCAGCCTCGCCCACGACAACCAGGCCTCCGCTGGACGCGTGCACCTCGTGTCGGGCAACTACTTCACGCTGCTCGGCGTCCAACCGGCGCTCGGCCGGTTGTTGACGGACAGCGACGACGAGATCGCGGGTGGGAATCCGGTCGCCGTCCTGAGTCACGCGTATTGGACCGCCAGGTTCGATGCCGACGCGTCGGTGCTCGACGAAACGCTGGTCGTGAATGGGTATCCGTTGACGATCGTCGGCGTGGCCGAGCGTACCTTCATCAGCGAGAAGATCGGCAGCACGCCGGCGGCGTTCGTGCCGATCACGATGAAGGGGGAGTTGACGCCGGACTGGGGCGACGGGTTCCGGGATCGGCTCAACTACTGGATCCCGCTGATGGGACGGTTGAAGCCCGGTGTGACACGGGAGCGGGCCGAGACCGCCCTCAACGTCTTGTATCGCGCTCAGATCGCGCAGGACACCGCGCTGCTCCGGAGCCCGAGCCCACAGTTTCTTCGCGAGTTCGAGGCGAAGCGTCTCATCCTGCGAGCGGGCGAGCGCGGCCGGGCCGGGCTGGCCGCGGATGTGCAGCAGCCACTCTACGTGCTCGCCGGGATGACCCTCCTCGTCCTGCTGATCGCGTGCGCCAACGTCGCGAACCTGCAGCTTGCGCGCGCGACGACGCGCACCCGCGAGGTCGCGGTGCGTCTCGCGCTCGGCGCCTCGCGCGGCCAGTTGGTTCGCCAGCTGCTGACGGAGTCGCTGTTGCTCGCGCTCGCCGGCGGCTGTGTGGGGCTGCTGGTCGCCCACTGGACGGTCCGTGGCACGCAGGCGAGCGTCCCCGCCGACGTGTCGGCGTATATGGCGGCGACATCGATGACCGCGACGCTCGACGCGCGCGTGTTGCTCTTCTGCTTCGCGCTCGCGGTCGCGACCGGCCTGCTGTTCGGGCTCTACCCGGCCGTGCATTTCTCCAGGGCCGATCTAGCCCCCTCGCTCAAGCAACAGACCGACCGGGACACGTCGACGGCGGTCACCGGAGTGTTCCGGCGCTCCCTGGTCACGCTGCAGACGGGGGTCGCCGTGCTCTTGCTCGTCGCCGCGGGTCTCTTTGGCCGGACGCTTGTGAATCTGACCGCGGTCGATCTCGGGATCCAGGCCGACCGACTGATGAGCTTCCGGCTGACGCCAAAGCTCATCCGCTACACCGACGCGCAGGCCGGTCAGCTCTACGACGATCTCATCGAGCGGCTCGGCGCCCTGCCCGGTGTCACGCTGGCGTCGGCGGCGATCGTGCCGGCCGTCGGCGGCGAAACCGAGCAGAGCTCCATTGCGGTCGAGGGATTCACCCCGACCAACGGGGAGCGTGTTTACTCGCGCTTGAATCTGATCGGTCCGGGATACTTCCGCACGCTCGGGATCCCGCTCGTCGCCGGCCGTGAGTTCGAGCGGGCGGACGACCTCGCCGCTCCACGCGTCGCCATCGTGAATGAGGCGTTCGTCCGCGAGTTCATGGCCGACCAGAACCCACTGGGCCGAAGGCTGGCCCCCGGTGGCGGTGCGTCAGCGGAGCTCGACACCACGATCGTCGGCGTCGTGCGGGACGCCAAATACGCCAGCGTGCGCGAGGCGGCTCCCTCGGTGTTCTACATCCCGTATCGGCAGCGTCGGCGTCAGGAGAAACTGTGGGTGTATGTGCGCACCAGAGGCCAGCCGGAGGGGCTGGTCGGCGCGGTCCGCGAGACCGGGACGGGCGTCGCCCCAGGGCTGCCGCTCCAAGGCCTGAACACCGTCACCGCACAGGTCGGGACCACGCTCGCGACGGAGCGGCTGCTGACGGTGCTCACGTCGAGCTTCGCCGGGTTGGCGGCGCTGCTTGCGGCGATCGGGCTCTACGGCGTGCTGGCGTACACAGTGGCGCGCCGCACACGAGAGATCGGGATCCGGATGGCGCTCGGCGCCACGGCGGCCGCCGTGCGGCGCCTGGTGGTCCGCGAGGGCATCGTCATGGTCGTCCTCGGCATCAGCGCGGGACTGGGCACGGCGCTGGCAGTCTCTCGCCTCATGACGCCGCTGCTCTATGGGCTGACGCCGTGGGATCCTGTGGTGTACGGCGCGGTCGCGCTGTTGGCCGGTGTCGTCACGCTGGTGGCCGGTTATGCCCCCGCCAGACGAGCCACCAGGATCGATCCCGTGGTCGCGCTCAGATACGAGTAGCGCCCGGAGCCCACCGCCGGGCCGGTCGTGCTGCCGCGTTTCTCCCGCACGCCCCGGGTCACACGGCACCTCGAAACCGAGCATTCAGATACGCGGTGAACGCCTCGTCGAACTCGTCGGGGGTCTGATAGAACGCGGCCTGATACAAGTCTCCGGTCCCGTCGATGACGTTTCGTCGCAGCTCGAAAAGAAACTGTGTCACCGCCGCCTTCCCATGCGTCGCCTCGATGAAGTCGAACACCGCGTGGCCGAGGACGTAGGTGAGCCGCATTTCGGAGGATCCGTCCTCGCTTTCGAACGCGCTCATCCGCGGAACGCTGTTGGTCACGACGGTCTCGCGCAGTGTGGCCAGGTCCTCCGGCGTCCACGCGTCGGCCACGTAGTCGGCGAGGCCTTCGTCGACCCACCGCGGCACCCGGCCGCGGCCGGGTGCCGGCTCACGCGGGATGATGTCGAACGCGAAGAGGTGTGTCAGCTCGTGGGCGATAACGGGGTGGAGCTGTTCCCAGTCATCGACGAGCACCACGATCCGGTTGCGATACGGCTCCGAGAAGGCATTGACCCCTCGGAGACTCGCGCCGGGGGCAATATTCTGCTGCTCGAATTCGTCGCGCGTCTTGAACAGGATGAGTGGCACCCTGAACGCCAGGTTGTACTCCAGCGCCGCGGTCACCCGCTCGTATGCCAGCTCCGCGGCTTCCTCGATCCGGTCGAGGTCGTTGGCGAGCGCCGGGTAGTAGTAGATGTCGAAATGGCTGGTCCCGTAGACACGCCAGTCGAACGTGTCCGGGGAGGCGAGCGGCTCCTGCTGGGCCGTCGCGCGCTCCGTGGCCGCAGGCGTCGCGCCGCTCACATCAACGCCAGGAAGACGGAGGGCACCGACTCCCAAGACCAACACCAGCGCCAGCATGAGCGACGCTGCCTCGCTCAGCGACCGGGGTTCGCGTACATGTGGCAGACGCAGAATCCGGCGTACGCGATGGGTGAGCGATCCGGTCGTTGCTGCCAGTGCCAGCGCTGTGCCGGTCGACCGTAGTGCTTCCAGCTCCGTCAGCGCGGTCGCGTACTGGACGGCGTCGCCCGACAGCTCGACGGCAGCGTCGTCGCAACAGTGCTCGCGCTCCACGCGGATGCGTCCCGACAGCCACCAGACACTCGGGTGATAGAACAACAGCGTTTCGGCCACGGTCTGCGCGACGTTGACCGCGAAGTCGTGCCGCCGGATGTGCACCAGCTCGTGCGCGAGGATCGCCTCGACTTGCGACGGCGTCAGGTTGGCGATCGCGGCGATCGGCAGCAGGATCACCGGGCGCATCCAGCCGACCACGGTTGGGGTCTCGACGTTCCGTAACTCCGCCACGTGCGGCGTCGCCCCGAGCCCCAGGTTCGACGCCAGGCGAGTGCACACCGCCTGCCAGCTCGAGGCCGGCGCCGCGATGGCCGCGAGGTGCAGGCGCCGCACGCGCCAGAGCCCACCGGCCATCCGTCCCAGCAGCCCCGTGACTCCCGCGAGCCACGCGATCACCACGAGCGGCAACCACGCGTCGATGCGGCTCCGGACGGTCCGGATCGCGAGGCCGGCGATATCGCTCCCGTCGACCGCGACCGGCGCTGCGACCGCCGATGCGGCACCGGACCCGGCCCGTTCCATTACCGGCGAGACCGTAGCGGTCGGCCGGGCGAGCATAGCGGCGGTCACGACCGGCGCGGCGAGCATCATCGCCAGGCTGAGACAGGCGACGACGTAGCGCGTGTTGGCCGATCGCTGCCCGAGGAGGCGCAGGGCGCCCGCGGTCACGAGTGCGATCGCGGCCCCTTGCCATACGACGTGCAGCAGCGTCCACCCGGCGCTCATCGGGCCCCCTTTCGCTGCTGCGCCAGCAGCGTGCGGATCTCGGCCAGCTCCTCCGGCGACGTTCGTCGAGTGGCCAGCGCCTGCACGACCAGCTTTGCGGCCGACCCGTCGAAGGCGCGGTCCACCAGGTCCGTCACGAGCTGGCGTTGTGTCGCGTCCTCGGTGCCCACTGCCTGGTACACGTGGGCGCGGGATGACTCATCTCGTCGCACGAGGCGCTTCCGAGTCATGATCTGGAGCAGCTTCAGGACGGTCGTGTATCCGCGCTCTCGCCCCATCGCCCGTGCCACCCCGCGAACGGTGCTCGAGCCCCGAGACCACAGGACGCGCAGGATGGCGAGCTCGGCGTTGGTCGGCTGTGTGCGACGCGCGGTCATCGAAGGGATTATTACGAAGACGTTCGTAGTTGTCAATACGAAGTTCGTCGTACATCTTCGCGTGGCGACGTGGCATGCCGAGGTTTCCGAGCTGCTCAGCGCTATCTCGACGTCGGCTGTGGAAATGGTCCGGCTGCGAGGTGCGTCGCCCAAGAGTTGGGGTTCCAGGTGCAAGGTCTTGATCTTGACCCGGAGCAGGCTGGCGTGTTCACGCGGCATGCTCTCGGCCGCTGTTTCGACGCGCTTGGCCCTTACCCCGTCCACACGTCACGTCGCGGTGTGTCTACGAGCGGTGTTCCTCAGGTCGGCAGGGCGGTGTGGCGCGTTATGGCGATTCGAAGGCCGCCTCGGCCACAGTCGTCGCTCTCGGAGGAGTCCCATGACAAGCGGAGCCATTCGCTCTCGTTTCCTACCGCGAAGCGGTCGTGCGTGTGCATTGGCGGTCGCCGGCGCGCTTGTCGCACTCTTGGCAGGCGTCCTCCTAACGGCCAGTGGGTCACGAGAAGGTGAAGTTGATCGTCTCGTCAAGGTGCTGCAGCTTCGCGATGGCCTGACGGTGGCTGAGATCGGCGCCGGCACCGGCTGGTTGAGCGTTGAAGTCGCGAAACGGGTGGGCATCTCTGGCCGCGTCTTCTCGACTGAGCTGAGTCGCCGGCGCCTCGACGACATTCGAGAAGCGGTGGCCGAGGCCGGACTGACCAATGTGTCCGTGGTGTCGGCTGGAGAGCGATCGGCGAACCTGCCGCCTGCTTGTTGCGACGCCGTTTTCATGCGACGTGTCTATCACCATCTCGCTGACCCGGCTGAGATCACCTCCGACCTCCATGACGCCCTGGTACCCGGCGGGCGCCTCGTCATCATCGAGTTCGGGTCTGATGGGGTGTTGGGTAGAGTGACTCGGATGGGGATCGACCAGGCCAGGTTGATCGACCAGGTGACCACGGCTGGATTCGACGTGATGAGTGTCGACGAGTGGCCAGGTTGGGATCATTACGCGGCGGTTTTCCAAAAGTCCGGCTCGTGAGAACGGAGTTGGCCCCCCGTGCACTGTCTGTGTTTGGGGGATCCGCCGGCAGCGACGTCGGCGTCCTGGGCCGCTGGGTCGGAGAACGGACCTTACGTTAACCGGTCTAACGTTTCCTATCGTCCAGATGGTCCGGCGGACCGCATCCAGCGCGTCATGAGGGCTCCGTCCTGGGCGGAAGCCGTAGGAGCACTCCAGGAAATCCTGCTCGTAGATCGCGTTGAGCACCGTCACCGTCGCCCGTTGCACGATCTTATCTTCCAGCGCCGGGATCGAGATTGGACGCTCTTTCCCCGGCTCCTTCGAATGTGGACCCTGCGCCGGCGGCCCGCGCCGGACCTCGCGTGTCGCGGTCCGGGCGGTGCGGCCTTCCGCTGGGCTGACAGTGTCGGCACCCACCACTACGACAGATTTCGGAGCTGAACCCTCGCGGCCCGCGTTCTCGCTGTCTACGCTTCACCTCGCCGGTCACCTGACGCAGGTGCAAGACTCGCTACCGGTCTGCCCGCTGCGGCGTTGGCCGGGCTGGACTTCCACCAGCTGGATTCCAATGAAAGGTTTCACTCCCTCTTGGCGAGATCCCCCTCTCCGAGGCTTTGCCTGGCCCGACAGCCCGAAGCCCAGGACCTTCACGGTCCCGTCCGCCCACCCGATCGCTTGAAGGCGCTCCTACCGTAAGGTCTCAGAACGGCCCGTTCGCTATTCGCACATCCACCCAGAACGTCGACCACACGTTGTCGTCACGAACGTAATACACCGTGTCGTCGTGGATGATCGCGCGGTTCCTGAATCCGCGCGGCCACGACTGCGCTCCGGTCCGCGTCTCGACGACGAGCGAACCGACGGGTCCGAGACTCGCGAGGCTAGCGACGTCCTTGTTGCGGATCTCGAACAGATGAAAGCCCCGATTCCGTGTGCGGGGGATCCGCCCGCAGCGACGCCGGCGTCTGGGTCGCTGGAGCGGAGAACAGACCCCACGTCAGCCGCCGGCACTCGTCCAATCCTTCGTCTTGGAGGCCTGCGATACTGCGACGAGAGTCAAGCGGGGAACCTTGGGTGTTAGGGTGGGCCTAGGAGGGCACCACTATGGCGCCACACGACGAGCGGGAACGGCCTCCACGACCGATCACGGAGGAAGTCACGGTCAGTCGCCGTGACTTCTTCAAGACCGTTGGCGCCACGAGCCTCGCGGCCAGCGTGCTGAGCCGCGCTGACGCGGCGGCGCAGGCCCGCCGGGGCGGCAGCGCGCTCGGCTATCCCGACGGGCCGGGATACATGCCGATCCGCCAGGAAGTGGCCCGCAACCTACGCGATCGTGGCATCGTCGGCTACGCCGACCGGCTTCGTGTCGAGCCCGGTGGGACGATCCGCTTCATGGTCTCGAGCGAGCGCCCCTCCTATCGGGCGGAGATCGTGCGCCTCATCCACGGCGATCCCAACCCCGACGGCCCCGGGATCAAGGAAGAGGTCATCCCCACCGACGTCGGCGGCGAGTATCCCGGGACCCGTCAGGGTCTGCCCCTGGGGTCATTCGCGATCGTGTCCGACACCGACGCTCTGCGTCTCACGAACAGCTTCTCCATCACCGCGTGGATCGCTCCGACCACGCTGCGACCGACGCGGGGTGAGGAGACAGAGGCGTTCCCCCGTGTCGGCGCCCAGGGGATCGTGACGAAGTTTTCGGAGCGTGGTGGAAGCGGCTACGGGCTGTTCGTGGACGAGGACGGCTCGCTTTCTGTCTGGCTCGGCGGGCCGCGTGGCCGCGTCGCCAAGATCAGCTCCGAACCTCCACTCCGGCCGTGGATCCCCGCGATCCCCGGCATGAACGAGAGGGCCCAGGGCGTCTCGACGGCCTGGACCTTCGTGGCGGCGTCCTTCGACGCGGCGAGCGGTCGCGTGGTCCTCTATCAGAAGCCACGAAGCCGGTTCGCCTTCGACGAGACACGCGCCGTCGTCGAGCGTACGACCGACGTGCGGTCGATCTCGTCCAACGAGGAGCCACTTCTGATCGCGGCGTACAACACGACGCCCGGAAAGGTGGGAGGACACTTCAACGGAAAGATCGACAACCCGCGCATCTACGCCCGAGCGCTGAGCCGTGCCGAGATCGAGGCCATCGACGACGGCGAAGGGCCGTCGGACGCCCTCGCCTCGTGGGACTTTTCCGTCGACATCGAGTCCGACGTCGTCACGGATCGTTCTCGGTCGGCGCTCCATGGTCGAACGGTCAATCTGCCCATGCGCGCCGTCACGGGCCACAACTGGGACTCCACGATCACGGACTATCGAGGCGCCCGTGGGCAGTACGGGGCGATCTTCTTCCACGATGACGATCTCGACGACGCCGGGTGGGAGGCGGGCTGCGAATGGCAAGTCCCCGCCAGCCAGAAGAGCGGGCTCTACGCGGCCCGGCTCCGGACCGCGGCGGCCGAGGACTACATTCCCTTCGTGGTCCGCCCCAGGAAGGGCACCGCGAGCGCGCGCATCGCCCTCGTGATCCCGACGTTCAGCTATCTCGCGTACGCCGGGACGGGCACCAGCGCCTTTCGCCCGCTGAGCCTCTACTCGCGCCACAGCGATGGCAGCGGCGTCTGCTACTCCTCACGCCTGCGCCCCATCACCAACATGCGGCCCAAGATCGACACGAGGAACCCCTGGCAGTTCATGGCCGACACGCACCTCATCGACTGGCTGGACGCCAAGGGCTTCGAGGTCGACCTCCTCACCGACGAGGACCTCCACGAGGAAGGGGCGTCAGCGCTGTCTCCGTACAAGGTGGTTCTGACGGGCACGCACCCGGAGTACTACTCCGTCGAGATGCTCGACGGTGTGACCGAGTATCTCGACGGCGGGGGTCGCGTGATGTACATGGGTGGCAACGGCTTCTACTGGGTCACACCGATGGACGCCACGGGTCGCTACATCGAGGTGCGCCGGCGCGACGGCACCGAGCACTGGCAGGGCGCCCCGGGCGAGCACCATCACAGCCTCACGGGTGAGCCCGGCGGTCTCTGGCGATTCCGCGGCCGGGCCCCGCAGCAGTACTTCGGAGTCGGATTCACCGCGCAGGGGTTCGACCGCAACTCGCCGTTCCAGCGACAGCCGGGGAGCTTCGACCCTCGCGCCGCGTTCATCTTCGAGGGCATTGCGAGGGACGAGCTCATCGGCAATCACCCGTCGCTGGTGCTCGACTTCGGCGCGGCCGGCTCCGAGCTCGACCGCGCGGACTTCGCGCTGGGGACACCGGCCCACACGTTGATCCTCGCCTCCTCGTTCGGTCACTCGGACGCCTATCAGCACGTCGTCGAGCAGACCAACACCGCCAACAACGCGAGCACGGGCGGTACGGAGAACCCGCTCGTGCGGGCGGATATGGTGTTTCTCGAGTACCCGCACGGAGGCGCGGTCTTTGCCACGAGCTCGATCGCGTGGTGTGGCGGCCTGTCGTTCAACGACTATTCGAACAACGTCTCGCGCATCACCGAGAACGTCCTGAGGCGATTCGCCTCCGACGATCCGGTTCCCACACCCGGCTCCCAGACGGGGGCCGCGTGACCGTGCCTCGGTCTAGCGCCAATCGGCCCTGTGTTCGAGGGATCCGGCGCCTGCGGTGTCGGCGTCCTGGGCCGTAGCGTCAATCAGCCCTGTGTTCGGGGGATCCGCCGGCAGCGACGTAGGCGTTCTGGGTCCGCTGGGTCGGAGAACGGACCTTACGTTAACCGGTCTAATGCTTCCTTGTATCTTGCCGTCCAGTAGCGTTGTGGGTACAGGTGCAAGCCTCATGAAACGGACGGTGGCGGGTAACAGCTCGATCCTCCTCTGGTCACCAAGACCGAACGATAGCGTGAGCGTTGTCCGTCCCGTGATCGGAGCCCGAACGTTGCGCGGGAGCCAACCCGGATCCGCAAGGTGGGGCCAGGTCGTCATCGCCGTCCGGTGGAGTTGGGGCATGACAACACGCGGGTCCTTTGTAGGAATCGACGTCGCGAAGGCTGAACTGGTCGTCGGCGTTCGTCCCGGCGGTGTCCGGTGGAGCGTGCGAAACGATGCGGTCCGACTGGAGCGTCTCGTGATCGCCTCCAGGGACTCGCGCCCGCCCTCGTGGTGGGGGAACCGGCTTTACTTGGCCATGGACGACCTGTGGGTGGCAGTGATGGTAAGTGCCTTCACGGGCAGTCCGAGCTTCCCATATTCGCTCGCTCGTATCGTGTTGCCGTCTACGCTGTTTGTCATATCGGCGCCGATTCTTCGATCGCGGCTCCTCCGTCGCCGAACTCGTTGAGCCATAAATAGCTGTATGGCCCCGGGAATTGATCGGCCGGATCGCCGCTCTGCCGTCGATCGCGCGCCGTCCACTGATCGACGAATGGTCGAAACACGTTGCGCTCAGGCGGGTTTCCGGGACTTCGCAACAAGACGCTGAACGTGCGAGCCGGCGTGTTCATCGACGTCGCCGTTCTCGGAGCGCTCTTTGTGGGCGCTGCGCTCGCTACCGTATTCGTATTAGGGCGTAGCCCAGCTTCCCGACTCTGTTACTACGCGGCGGTGCTTGTGGTGGCCATCGCGCACGGGCTGCTGCTGATCGTCGGGGACGGAGTGTGGGGATTCGTGATGTTCGGCATGTGTAGCTTCGACTGGGATTTTCCGGCCGGTCTAGGCGTTGTTGTACTTCCTCTAACGCTGTTCGTTGCAAGTGCTCCAGCGATTCGCGGACGAGTTCAGGGACGCCGTGTGGCTAGAATGAACCGGAACGCAGGCTGACTGACTTCATCTCCCCGAACACAGGCGACATCGTGGTGTTGGCCAATGGTCGATTCGGGTTTGATTTCGTCACCGAGCGGCTTCGCGAGATCCACGGAGGACTCACGTCCGCGGATTCGCTCGTGCCGGTGGCATTCGGGTACCCGACGGGTGGCCCTGATGCACTGAACGACACCGTACTCAAGCCGATCCTCGATTTTCTCGGCGCCATGCCGACCCCGGTGCCGGCGGTTATCGAGCTCTCACCGACCGACGTCACGACGGCCACTGCCGAAGCCTGTATGGCCCAATTTGGAACCCCCGTGAACACCGCGTGAAGCGTTTCCACGTCGATCAGCCGCCTGGTAGTGTCCCCGCGGAGCGGCCGTGTGGGGTCCGGGGCGGAGCCCCGTCTCGGGACGCAGTCCTACGCTTGGTCGGCCAAGGCACGCACGGCGCGCCTCGGTCTAAGTACTAGTAGCGGCTGACGCGCGTTTCACCCATCGTGGTCGAGACGTTCAACCTGATCGTGGGCGAGGCGGGGTCGCTCGATTCGTCGCTACGGTGAAACTGGCTGCTTTCCCCGAGCATGGCCGAGCTCTGGGAGTCGGCCGCCACATGCACCGACGAGGGGATGTCGAGCCTGAGCTCGCCCATCAACATTCGGAACGACAGCTCCGGTACCGTCTCGCGGTCCCACTCGCCGCCGAGGTCGGCGCTGAACGACCCCATTCGGCTCGCCGCCTCGAACTCCAACGCCTGCGCGTTGCCGAGGTGCTCGAGTCTGACCTCCCCCATCCGGCCGTCGAGACGCACCTGGCGCAGCTCGTTCGCCAACGGCTCGCTGAAGTCCAGTCGATGAGACCCCATCGAGAGTTCGGCCTCCAGATCGGTGAGGTTGAGGCCTCCGAGGTCGATCCGCGATTCGCCGGCGCGCAGGCGCAATGTCAGGGCGATCGGCAGGTCTCTGGGAATTGTGACCGTCAGGTCGTTCAGCTCGCTCGCTCCGTTCATGGCGCCGCCAACCAATCTGACCAGGAACCCATGGCTCGGCCGAAGTTGGATGAGGGTGCGGGGTCCGCCACGGTCGCTGGCCGGCGTGCGCTCCTCGATCAACTCGTAGTACCCCTTGGCGTAGGCGCCTTCCACGGTGACGTCCGTGCCGGCCGGGCCAGGGCGAATCTCGAAGGTGCCTTCTTCCAGCTCGATCTCCAGACGCGCCGTCTCGTCTGCGCCACCAACGTGGTCGCGCCCGGCTGCGGATTGGTCGACCACCGCGATCGTGCGGCTGATCGGTTCGGGAGTCGCCTCGCCGATCCGATTGGCTGTCGCTGTCGCCCAGACGAACCCGGCGGCGCCCACCGTGAGCAGCAACGCGACCATCGAAACCGTCGCCACGCCCGTGACGATCAGCATCCGTTTCCAGCCGGTCTTTCGTGACATGGGCATATTCCTCAGTGTACAGAGCATGGACGGATGGCGGCGCCGGATGGTTCCTTCCGGGTGGTGCGCGCCCGGTCAGGGCAACCCAAGCGCGTCGCGCGTCGTCCAAGCTCAATGACACACGTGGCGAACCCCGAGACCGAGCTCCTGGAGCGCTGTCGTGACGGCGATGTGGACGCGTTCGAGGAGCTGTACCGCGCCCACGCCGGCAAGCTGTATGGCCTGGCGACGCGTATGGTCGGCAGTCGCGGCGAGGCGGAGGACCTCCTACAGGAAATCTTCCTCACGGCGTATCGCCGGCTCGACACGTTCAAAGGCGACGCGGCGGTGTCCACCTGGCTGTATCGGATTGCTGTGAACCGGTGTCTCGACCACCTCAGGAGCCGGGGGGCCAAGATGGCTCAGGCGATGACAGCGCTCGATGAGGGATACGCCGCGCACGGGTCGGTCGACCGAAGCTCGTCGGCCGTTGACCGGGTGGACCTCGAACGCGCCATCGCCCGGTTACCGGACGGCTACCGTGCGGCTTTCGTCCTGCACGATGTCGAAGGACTCCAGCATCGGGAGATCGCGGTGCTGCTCGGGGTCTCGGAGGGCACATCGAAGTCGCAGGTGCACAAGGCACGGCTCAGGCTCCGGACACTGCTGACGCCGGCGTTACCGGCCGCTGCGGGCTGAGGATCGCACGGAGATCGAGAAGCAGGAGACGGGAATGGACGACGAGTGCCGCGAGATCGAAACGGCCATCGGAGAGTGGATCGAAGGCAGCCTCGGTTCGGGTCGACGGCTGCAGGTCGAGACCCACGTTGCCGCCTGTGGCCACTGCCGCGCGTTGGCAGACGACCTCCGGCAGATCAAGGACACGGCCCAGGCGCTCGGTGACCCCGTGCCACCGGCACACGTCTGGCCGGCGGTCGCGCGACAGCTCCAGATGGAGCGGCGCGTCGGCCATGCGACCACCCCACCCGAGGCGGTCGCACCCACGCCGGGCACGTGGCGCGCGTCGCTCATCGGCCTGGCCGCGGCGGCCGCGCTCGTGCTCGGAGTGGGGCTCGCGCCGTGGTGGAGAACCGAGCCAGCGCCGCCGACGTCAACGGCGTCCGACACCCTCCCTCGAGAGCGAGGAGACGCCGCGCCACCGGCGTCGGCGTCGTCATTGCTCGAGATGTTCGAAGTGGAGCTGCGCGCGGCCGAGGGTCACTACGACTCTGCCGTGGCCGGTCTCCGAGAAGACCCGGTACGGCCGGCCGGCGGGATCGACGTGGACGCAGAGGTCACGGCGGTCTTCAAGGAGGGTCTCGCCGTGGTGGACATCGCGATCGCCGAAAGCCAGGTCGCGTTGGCCGAATCCCCGGACAGCGAGCCGGCCCGCGAAAGCCTCTTCGCGAGCATGAGGCGGAAGCTGATCCTGCTGCGAGACGGGGTCGCGCTGGTCAACGCCATGCGCAAGGGCGACGGGCACCGTGCGGGGCAGATCGTGGACACGTTACAGCCCTGATGTCCTCATGGGGACATGCGCCTGAGACTGGCCGACGCCTCGTTGGCCGTGGGGGGGGCGGCAACTTTGAGCGCGCGGATCTGGAACACGACGTGATCGAGGAGATGACTATGCGAGGACGGAAGACCTATCTCTGGATGGTGACCACTCTGCTGGTCGGGCTGGCATTCGCCACGCCTGTGCAGGCGCAAGACACCATCACACGACGCATCGAGGCGGGCAGCACGCCGGAGCTCCGACTGACCAATGTAGCGGGTGACATCACCATCGCCGGCGGCGACGGCACGGCGATCGTCATCGAGGCCACGAAGCGGGGCGGCAGCCAGGAGGCGCGCGACCGCGTGGAGGTCGAGATCTCGGAGCGCGGCGATCGCGTCGAGGTTCGCACACGATACGGGCGTTCCATACGGGGTCGTGTCTCCGTCGATTTCGACGTGCAGCTACCGCGCGGGGCCGAGGTGTTGGTGACGTCCGTCTCGGGTGACGTGACCGTCGAGACAATCGATGGTGAAACCCGGTTAGAGAGCGTGAGCGGCGATCTGCGCGTGACCGGCATCGCTCGGCTCGACGGTCTCAAGTCGGTGTCGGGGGATCTCGTGCTGACCGACATCTCGGCCGACCGCGAGATTGAGGCCGAAACGGTCAGCGGCTCGATCCACGGACGCAACCTCGACACGCCGCGACTCGAAATGACGACCGTCAGCGGCGACGTGGAGCTTCTTGAGGTACAGAGCTCCCGGGCGGACGTCTCATCGGTGAGCGGCACCCTGGAGTACGATGGCGAGCTCTCCACCGACGGCCGCTACGCGCTGCAGTCTCACTCGGGACGCGTCCTCGTGCGAATCGGAGACGATGTGGGCTTCACGCTCGAAGCCGCGTCGTTCAGCGGCGACATCGAGAGCGAGCTCCCGATCTCCACGCAAGCGGTGCGTGGCCGCGGTCGCAAGACGCTCGACGGCGAGTATGGCGACGGTAGCGCCCGCCTCGAAATCACCAGCTTCAGCGGTGACATTGTGATCGAGCGGAGATAGACCGGCGACGCGAATTGGCCGCGGGGACCGGCGTCTATCGGGTCGCCGCCAGCTTGACGGACGTGGGTCCGGGCTTGCGCGCGAGGAGATAGAGCGTACCGGGCGTGGTCCCCAACTCGACGACCTCCAGCCCCGTATCGATCAGTTGCGTCCGCCAACGGTCGTGGTTCGTCGTGCCCCCAAAGTAGCCGTGGTGTAGCAGGAACGGATAGGCCAACCGGGTCCACAGATCGGGATTGATCACCATGAGCAGAAACTGGCCGCCAGGACGCAGTACCCGCTCGACTTCGGCGAGGGCGCGTTCGATGCCCGCACGGCTCAGGTGATCGATGGCGTACGCACTGACCGCCGCGTCGAGCGAGCCGCCGGCGATCGGCATGTCGCGCATGTCACCGACTTTCGCGTCGATGCGGTCGCGAACCCCGGCTCGTCTGGCGTTGCGAAAGAGACGTTCGGGGCTGTTGTCGGGGATGCCGAAACCGCCTTCATACAGGTCGAGGGCCAGGACAGTGCTGTTCGGACGCGACAGCAGCACCATGAGGGCCGCGCGACCCGACCCGGCCCCCGCGTCGAGCACATGACCGGACGCATTCGTCAGGAAGCGCTCCGTTGGCAGCTCCAGTGGGAGGTTCATGCGGACGACGAGCTGGACGATGAGAAGCCCCACGACCCCCCAGACCGCCACGCCGAGCGACAGCACGCTCATCCATCTCGGAAGACCGCGGCGCCACGCAAACATCGCGAGCACACCGAACGCCAGGACGGCGACCAGATGCCCGTAGTTCCAGGGCCACGCATACCCGAAGTCGTATCGCAACAGGTCCATTCGCCTACTCCTGTTCTCCGCCGGGCGGATACTGGAACACGTCGTCAAGAGGCACGCCAAAGACGGCGGCGATGCGGAACGCCACCTCGAGGGACGGCGAATACTTCCCGAGCTCGATGGCGTTGACCGTCTGTCGTGTCACGCCGATACGCTCGGCCAGGGATTGCTGGGTCATCTCCTCGTGATCGAATCGGAGGCGACGGATCCGGTTGATGATCGCGGTCTTCGACATTTCAGGATTTCAGACCCCGCGCCGGTAGTACATGATCCGTGCGGTGTAGTTCACGACCTCGGCCACCACGAATGCCAGCAGGACGCCGTAGCCGATCGCGCCCTTGTTGGCGCCGATGTGGATTGAGGAAATTGCGAGGAACGTCCCGACCACGTAGACGTAGGCTGCGGCGCGTGTGGCTTTGAGCTCGACGAGGCGCTCGCGTTCGTCTTTCGGCGTGCGGGCGTCGTGCGGCGCGCGGATGGCGAGGACCACGTGCGCGATGACCTCGATGAGCACGAACGCGATGAGACAGTACGCCAGGCCATGGACCAGCTCAGGGCTTGGTGCCGGTGTCAGGGACCACGGCACGTGGAGGAAGTAGAAACCCGATACGAGCAGGATCGAGGTCACCGTGACCCAGGCGCTTTTCTCACGAAACGACATCTTGTTGCTCCATACGTCTTTAATTGCTGACTTTAAGTCCATAATATAAGATAAACTGTACATAATTACATACTATTTATATATAATATTATACTACTGGTAGTATCGCGACGAACGTTCGTGCCCGGTTCCCGGCATATACTGCGCGCCGTGCCGACGCTGCTTGGCGGCCTCAGCCGAACCCAACGGAATCAGCTGTTCGACCAGCTGAACTACTTGAACCTGGGGGAGTTCCGTGCGTTCTGTCGACGGCACGCCATTCCGTACAGGATCCTCGTCGAGACCGCGGATGGCCGCACGAAGACGACGACGGATACCGACAGGAAGCCGGTCGTGTCGCATCGGATCCGGCACTATCTGACGACGGGCGCGATACTCGCAGCCACTCGGTTGCCGGCGAGCATCGTCCGGGCCGGGCGTCCACCCCGACGACTGACCTCCACGGACCGCCTCATCTATCGTTGGTACAACAAGAACCACCGCTCGGTGATCCGCCTCCTGGAATCGCTAACCCACGGGCACTTCACGGTCGGCGCTGTAGCCCGTATCCTCGTCGCGGATTTCTGGACGCGGGGTGACGCGCCCACGTTCGCCGAGTTCGCCCAAGCGTGGACGGCAGCCAAGCGCGGAGCGCCGGAGCTGCTGGCTCCCGAATACGCCTACCTCACCGACCGCCAGAAGCATCGGGCGGGGGCCGACTGGAAAGCCGTGCGCCAGCGGAACGCCGCGGCCGCACTCACAATGCTCGACGACATTCTTCGTTAGAGGAATCCATGCCAGAACCCATGTCCGTCACGAAGTTCGCCTGGAACGACATGCCGAAGGAGCGGGTGACCAACCGCATCGAGCGCCGCATCGTCAGCGGCGAGCGCACGATGGTTGCGCACGTCTATCTCCAGCGCGGCGCCATCGTTCCGCGGCACTCACACGACAACGAGCAGCTCACCTACATCCTGGAGGGTAAGCTCCGCTTCTGGGTGGGGGACGACCTGTCGACGACCATCGACGTCGGGGCGGGCGAGGTCTTGCGCCTGCCGTCCAACGTGCCGCACAAGGCCGAAGCCCTCGAAGACACCCTGGATGTCGATATCTTCTCCCCGCCGAGACAGGACTGGCTCGACCACACCGATACCTATTTCGCGGATCAATAGGGAGCGCGGCCCGCACGCTACGCCGTTTCATGGTTGACTACGCCTTTCTCGTCCGTCCCGCGCTCAACACGGTGTACGCGAGCGCCTCGGTGCAGCTGTCGCGCGCCGAGCTCAGAGTGGTCGACGCGGCTGTCGGTGGCGGATTCTCGGGCGTGGCCGACGCGATGCGTGGGGGCGTCCCGTACGTCGCCTTCTCCGCCGACCGGCTAGAGGACCGAACGATACGGTTCCTCTCGAATCTGTCGTCGATCTACGCGCTCTTCGAGGTGCAGGGCGAGGTGCTACGCCCGATCGAGCTGCGGCCGTTGGACTGCTTCGCGGACGACCTCATCACGATCCAGAAATACCGTGGGAAAACCAACGAGCGCTTCACCAAGTTGTTGCTCAACGTGACGATCCTGTCCACGCACGAACCGGGCGCGATGCTCGATCGGAAGTTGCACGTGCTAGATCCCCTCTGCGGCCGTGGCACCACGCTCAATCAGGCACTCGTATACGGCTTCGACGTCGCGGGCATCGAGATCGAGAAGGCGGAGTGCGAGGCCTATGCGCGGTTCCTGGCGACCTATTTGAAGCGGGGCCGCGTCAAGCACACGATACGCCGCAGCACCATTCGCCAGGACCGGCGCATCGTTGGCGAACGTGTCGACGTCGAGCTGGGCGTGACGAAGGAGCGCTACACCGCCGGCGACCTGAACCGGATAGCGGTGATCAACGGCGAGACCGCGTCGGCCCGGCAGTTCTTTCGGCCAAGCACTTTCGACGTCATCGTGGCCGATTTGCCGTACGGCGTTCGCCACGGGAGTCGCGCGGCTGAAGGGCGTCTGTCGCGCCGTCCACTCGACCTGCTCGCCGAGGCACTTCCGGTCTGGACGGAGGTGCTACGGCCCGGGGGCGCGATTGGTCTGGCGTGGAACACTCGTGTTGCCGCGCGGGACAAGGTCGTCCAGGTGATCGCCGATCGCGAGCTCGACGTGCTCTCCACCGACTCGTATCTGGCGTTCCGTCACGTGGTGGACCAGTCGATCACTCGTGACATCATCGTCGCCCGCAAGACGCACTAGCGCCGCTCGGCGACGAATCCGATTTGCTTGTTCATCGCGGTCATCCTGACAAGATGGGCCAGCGCCTTCCGATACACGTCCATCCCGTGCCGCTTGCGCGTCTCCAGGTAGGCGAGGCGGATGCGTTGATACGACTCCGGCATCCGGCGGAAGTGCGTCAGTGCATCCCTGTTGGCAGCGAGCGTCGCGAGGACGCTCTTCGGGATGACCACCGCCTCCGTCGCGTCTCTCACCGGATGGAACACGTGCGCGATCGCCCGCAGGCCCGCCCGTGTCATCCGGCGTTGCTGGAGGAGCTCCCGGACACGCTCTTTGTTCATCTGTGACAGGTTGCTTCCAGGTTTCCGGGGCGAGAACCGCTGGGCGAAGCGTTGGTCGTCGATGCGCCTGACGGTGCTGTCGATCCACCCGTAACAGAGGGCCTCGAGCACGGCGCCGTCATAGGAGATGCGGCGTTTGCCGCTGTCCTTGCGGTAGTAGACGAGCCAGATCTCGGGTTCCGTCGCGTGGTGCTTGGAGAGCCACGACCGCCACCGGCGCCTGTTCGTGACGTAGAGCGTCCTGCCGCGCCTAACGCGAGCCGTGGCCCGCCGCCTGCTCGTCCGCACGGGCGCCGCCAAGGATGCCCGCCATGCTGTAGTTCCCTTCGTGGCAGGCGTACTCGAACATCGGGACATCGGTGCGCTGCATCGGAATGGACGCGGTCCACGTGTTGGTCCAGGTCTCGGGGTCGGTGACCGTGAACCGATACTCGAGCGTATCCGCGTCCACGCGGGTGAAGCGTTCGACCAGCGTCATGTTGGCCGTCGACCCCCTCCATCGCCGCTCATCGTTGAAGTTGGCGGTCTCGACCACGAGGGTCTCGCCCTCCCAATAGCCGCGGGAGTCGCCCGACCACTGGCGGATGCCGTCGTCGAGCGCGGGGCGTCCGTCGAGCGGCACGACGCGGGCCGTGTGCACCATCTCCGTGACGACCACGACGTGGTCCGGGGTTTGAAACAACTGCATGTTCTGGTTGTAGGCGAGCGGCGTTATGGGCGGGCCGGCGTTGAAGCCGACGATGCACCGGTCGGACGTGCTCCGGTCCACGTAGGAGTCGGCGGGGTGGTCGCCGCGATACGCGCTCCGCGCGTCGGCTCGTCGCTGCCCGACCGTTGACAGATCGGGCATGCGCCCGTTGGGTGGATTGACGATCAATGATGTGCGCCGGGTGCCGATGGTCGTCGTTCCGCGATCCAGCCAGAAATTGTTGTAGGCGCCAGGTGCGCCGTCCGCGCCGCGATCCACGTTCGCACCGGCCTCCGTGCGCGCGGCGGCCCGGTTCAGCAGGTCGGTGTCGCGGTCGACCGCTTCCCGTTCGAGATTCGCCGCCTCCTCCTCCGTCAAGAACTCCTGGTCGCCCAGCGCCTCAGGTCGTTCCATCGGCGTGATCGTGCGGAAATCCCATATGCCCTGCAGGTCCGGCTGTCCCCATGGCGTTCGGGGTGCCGAGGCACCGCTGGGCTGACCGGTGGCCAACGCCGGACTCAGCGCCAGGCTCGCGACCACGATGCACGCCGCCGTAAGTCGTTCATGGCTCATCAGACACTCCTCAATGATCGCGCGCCTTGCCGATCAGCCGTAGGTAGCGATCGTACGGCTCGGCGGTCAAACCGTTTACGCCGTGTTTCGGAAACCACCACGCGTGAAGCACCGTCATACCGGCAGCCATCAGGAGCAGGAGACCATAGACGGCCCAGCGGCCTCCGACGATCCCAACCCCGTAGAGCACCGCCATGATGACAACGAGCTTGCCGATGCGCTTTCGCACCGGAGACATGGCGCTCGAACGCCCGGAACACGACGTTCCCGGCCATCCACCCGGCGACGACGATCACGACATCGATGAGCTGCATGCCACCGCCACTCGCCGGGCGGGGCGAGTATTAGTCCAACTCGTCGAAGATGACCTGGATGTACGGCTGCAGGCGCTCGGGCGGTGGCACGGTGTACGCCGTCGCGAACCGCGCCGGTGGGCGCCAGCTCGCGGCCACCTCGGCGGCAGAACGACCCGCCCGTTTCCCAACCGTTGCGCCGGAGACGAAGTTGTCGACGAAGGCGGCCATCTCCAGAAGATCGCCCGGCGTCATCTGCGTGCTGTGCCCGGTGATGATCGTGTCGACGTCGGTCACGGTTGCATGGGCGAGCCGCAGCGTCTGGGCGTACTCGACGCCGCTGCCGCCGTTGCTCGCGTCCATGATCGGCACCTGCTTGCCCGGGAACATGTCGCCCGCGTGCATGACGCGGAGCGCCGGGAAGACCACCCACGTGTCCCCCCCGGTGTGCCCGCGTCCGAAGTAGTAGAGGTCGATCTGGTCGTTGCCGCTGCCCAGCGTCAGCTGATCGCTATAGGTCCGCGACGGCAGTCCGTGACCGTTGTTCTGGTCGAAGACATCCGGGAAGTCGCCCGGAAACCCGGTGACCGGGTTCCACGCTTCCATGAGCTGCTTGGCGTTCTCGTGCGCGACGAACTCGACCGAGGCGGGGAACTCGACGTTGCCGCTCACATGGTCGAAATGGGCGTGCGTGTTGATGATGGTCGTCACCGGGTTCGGCGTCAGCTCGCCGATCTTGTCGATCAGCGGTTGCCCCCATCCGGCGACCTTCGTGTCGACCAGCACCACGCCCCCGCTCGTCACGAACGCCGCGGAGTTGCCGCCTCCGCCGCGCAACACGTAGAGGTTGTCCTTGATCTGCTCCACCTCGACGACCATCTCGCCCTGTTGCGCTGACGCGCCAACCAGCGAGAGCGCGCCGACGATGATTACCGACCCAAGCACGATTGCTCTCTGCATGCCATCCTCCTAATAGTCCGACGCGGTGAGCGATGCCCTCAGAATCTCCCGATCGTTGCGCTGGATCACGTGGCCGTTGGCGTACGCCGGGTGCACCCAGTTGACAAGTCGGTCCGGTCCGTGCCCCAGCGCGGGTCGTGCCGTGGGCTCGATCAGGGCCACGCGGTCCAACTCTACGTAGCCTGACGGCGTGAATCGAGCCATGATCAGGTCGCCGTCGTCGTTGTTGACAAAATACCGATCGCCGTGGCGCACGAAGAATGCCGTTGCGTACGAGGCTTGCGCGGTCAAGCGGTCGCTCATCCACAGCCGCTCACCGGTGTGGGCATCCAGCCCACGCAGCTCGCCGTGGGCGCCGACGCCGTAGACGTGATCGTCGATCATGATCGGTGTCGTCGTCATCGCGTGCAGGCCATCGGTCTTGTCCGGCTCGTAGCTGTTGGCGGATCCCTTCCAGATGAGCTCGGCGGCCGGACGGTCCGTACTCAGCCGCATCATCGTCGCGCCGTTGTAAATCTGGGAGACCAGCAAATAGCTGTCGCTCCGGACCGGCGTCGCCACGGTGAGTCCGTCCGGGGTGTCAAAGGCCTGCTCCCAGTAGATGTCTCCGGTCTCGGGATCGAGGGACGCCAGGCCGCCCGGGTGCCAGACGATCAGCTGGCGGGCGCCGCCGGCCTCGTAGATGACCGGCTGACCGTAGCCCGCCTCCGACACGACATCGAGCGCCCGCCAGAGCTCCGCACCCGTGCGCTTGTCGAACGCCACCACCAGCGCGTCGGGCTCGCCGCCGACGATGGCGAGCAGCCGCGGACCGTCGACCAGCGGCGCACTGGTGACCCCCCACGGCGCGACCGACATGTCGTAGTCATCCACGTAGTCCGTCGTCCACTGGGGCTCGCCGGTCTCCACATCGAGACAGACGAGTCGGCCCGTGGCGCCGACGACGTAGACACGGTCCCCGTCGACGGTCGGCGTCGCGCGCGGCCCGAGGGCGTATGAGGCCATCAGCGACCGATAGGAGGTCTGCCACTCGTACCGCCAGAGGATGTCGCCGGTCTCCTCGTCGAGTGCCAGCACGCGCTCGGTCCCGTCCATGGTGCGCGACGCGGGGTCTGCGATCCAATCCAGCACGAAGACGCGCCCGTCCGCGACCGCCGGTCCCGCGTATCCCGAGCCGATCGGCACGCGCCAGGCCAGTTTTAGGCCTTCGTCCGGAAACCGGTCGATGATGCCGGTCTCGTGCCACACGGCCAGTCGGTCACGCCCCCGCCACTGCGGCCAGTCCTCCGCGCGGCCGACGGCTGTCGCCACGAGCGCCGCGACCGCGACCGCGACCGCGACGGTCCTCTTTATGTGGGGTGCAACATCCATCGGCATGCTCGGCGTGGGTCCGCGCTCGGCCCACGCAGGGCATCACGATATCCGATCTACCGGGTCCCGTGGCCTTCGCCGTCTTCGGCCCGACCGGCGCGCAGCATGTTGGCCATACCGTAGTTGCCCTCGTGGCACGCGTATTCGAAGATCGGGTCCGCGCTGCGCGTCATCGGCACGGCCGCAGTGAACGGCGCTGTGAAGGTGGTCGCATCGTCGACCGTGTACTCGTAGAGCAACGTGTCGGTATCCGTATCCAGGAGCCGGAACCGTTCGACCAGGCGGAGTGTCTCCCCCGTCCCGAACGCCACGGTCGCACCCGGCTCGAAGCTCGCCCGCTTGGCCGTGAAGTTCGTGGTCTCGACGACGAGGGTCTCACCGTCCCAGTGGCCCCTGGAATCCCCGTTCCACAGCCGCACCGACTCGGGGAGATGCGGGCGAGGCGTGAGCGGCACGATACGCGCGTCGTGCACCATCTCCGTGAGAATGACGACATGGTCGGCCGACTGGAACAACTGCAGATTGTTGTTGTAGCCGCCCGGCAACAGGGGCGGGCCGACGTTATACCCGAGCAGACACCGCGCGGCGAGCCCACGGTCTTCCGGCCCGTCGGCGCCGACGCCGCCGATGCGGTACCGCACCGGATGGGACCCGGGGACATGACGCTCGGTCGAGCCGACCTGCCGGATCGCCTGCGGGGTCAAGGGCGGCAGTCGACCGTTGGCCGGGTCGACGATGAGTGAGGTGCGGCGGTCCGCGACCGGACCGCCCCGGTCCCACCAGAACTGGTTGTAGGCACCAACGCTACCCGCCGGTGGCTGGGCATCGAACGGTCGGAACTCGGCGGAACGCGCCGATAGGGCGGCGTGCTCCTCTTCGGTGTAGCGCGCCTTGTCGGCCAGCTGTTCTGGCCGTTGGAGCGGGGTCGTCGTGTTGAAATGCCACACGCCGTGCAGGTCTGGGCGGCCGTCAGATCGCCGTGGTACCTCCTGCCCACCCGGCGCATCCTGTGCGACGACCGTGGCGGGCAGACTGATGAGCATGACCATGACGATGGCTGACAGCAGGGTCGACGCGGAGCGTGTGCGCATAGCCTGCTGCCTCTCTTCAACCGCTGATTCAGCGGGCGACACAAGACGCGGGCGTATGTCGCACCATCTCATTACGACAGTCAGGCGCGGACCATCTCGGGCCGGATCGGCATCCGGTAGATCCGTCTGCCGGTCGCGGCCGCGACCGCGTTCACAAGGGCACCGGCCAGCACCGCGGTGCTCGGCTCACCAATACCCCCGGGATTCTCGGTGCTCGGCACGATGTGCACCTCGATCTCGGGCGACTCGTTGTGACGCAGCATCTGATAATCGTCGAAGTTCGCCTGAGACACGCGGCCGCGGTCGATCGTAATTTCGCTCTTGAGCGCGGCCGTCAACCCGTAGAGCAGCCCGCCTTCCATCTGCCCCTTGATCGTGTCCGGGTGAATCACCCAACCGGCATCGACCGCGCAGGTGAGCCGATGAACCCGCACGGCGCCTCCCGGCGTCGCGGATGACGGGATGGACACTTCCGCCACCACCCCGACGATGCTTCCGAAGCACTCGAGGACGGCGATGCCGCGCGCGCGGCCCTCGGGCGGAGGCGTCGACCAGCCGTGCTTCACCGCCGCCAGCTCCAAGACCGCTTTGTGGCGGGGCTGGTTGCGGAGGAGCTGTCGCCGTAGCTCGTACGGGTCGTGGCCGCCTGCGGTCGCGACCTCGTCGATAAAGGCCTCCACGACGTAGCCGTTGACGGAGGCGCCGACCGATCGCCAGAAACCGAATGGAATCCCCGGGTCGAACTCCGTGTACTCGACGCGGACGTTCGGGATGTCGTAGGGCAGGTTCGCTGCCCCGTCGACGGAGATGAAGTCGATGCCTCCGGTCCGCGCAAGCCCGCCGGGATTGTTGCGCGCGAGCAGCGACGGCTGAACCAACCGCTGTTTCCAGGCGATCGGCGTGCCGTCAGCGTCGAGCGCCGCCCACATCCGTACGTAGGTGTAGGGCCGGTAGTAGTCGTGCTGCATGTCGTCTTCACGCGACCAGATCACCTTGACCGGACGGCCGACGGCTTTCGAGGCCTCGACCGCGTCGGTGACGAAGTCGGCCTCGCCGCGTCGGCCGAATCCGCCGCCCATGAAGGTCGGGTAGACGAAGACCTGGTCCGGAGCCAGCCCCGAGGCCGCGACGGCGGCCTGGTGCGTCGGCGTCTGCCCCTGTGTCGGCGCCCAGACGTCGCACCGATCGGCTTGGACGTGCGCGGTGCAATTCATCGGCTCCATCGTCGCGTGCGCCAGATACGGCACCTCGAACACACGCTCGAAGGTGGTTGCCGCGCTGCCGAGCGCCGCGTCGACGTCACCGTCGTCGCGCGCCGGCGCGCCCGGCGACTCCGCTTTCTCCTTGAACCGGCGACTGATCTCGGCGGTCGTGAGCCCGGCCAGCGGCCCCTCGTCCCAGGTGACCCCGTCACTCAACGCTGTGAGGCCGCGCGACGCGGCCCAGTAGGTGTCAGCCACGACGGCGAGACCGGCGCTGACCGGGACGACGGCGTGCACCCCCTTGATTGCCGTGGCCTGGTCCGCGTCGTAGTCAGCGACCGTGCCGCCGAACACGGGGCAACGAAGCACCCGGGCCACCAGCATGTCGGGCCGCTGGACGTCGATGCCGAAGACGGCCCGGCCATCGACCTTTTCCGGAATGTCGAGCCGCGGCACGTCCGTGCCGAGCAGCGTGAAGGCGCTCGGCTCCTTCAGTTGGACGTCTGTGGGCACCGGAAGGCGAGAGGCGCGATCGACCAGCGCACCGTAGCGAAGTTGGCGACCCGTTTGCTCGTGAATCACGCGGCCCTTGTCGGTGGTGCACTCCTCTGCGGATAGACCCCACTCCTGGGCGGCCGCCATGACGAGCATGTGCCGTGCGGCCGCACCCGCCTCCCGCAACGGTCGCCAATAGGCGCGAACGCTATTGCTTCCGGCGGTCAACTGCTGGCCTCCGAACCCCGCGCCGTAGCGGCCATCGGCGCCCACCCATTCAGTGGTGATGGTGTTCCAGGCCACGTCGAGCTCCTCGGCCACGAGCATGGGCATGGAGGTCATGACACCCTGCCCCATCTCGAGCTGGGTGAGCATGACCCGCACCGAATCATCGGCGTCGATCCTGACCCAGATGTTCGGCTCGAAGGAGCCAGCAAGCTCCGCCGCGAGCGACGCAGGCAAGGACCCCAGATACGTGCCTACCGCCAGCCCGCCCCCCGCCGTGACGCTGACCTTGAGAAACGCGCGTCGATCGATCGTCGGTGTCTTGGTCATCACGCGTTCTCCGCGGCCCGGTGAATGGCGCGGCGGATCCGCTGATAGGTCCCGCAGCGACAGATGTTGCCGGACATCGCCGTCTCGATCTCTCGGTCGCTCGGCTGCGGCGTCCGGGCCAACAGGGCGGCCGCCGACATGAGCTGCCCCGACTGGCAGTACCCGCATTGTGGGACCTGCTCGGCAATCCAGGCGACCTGCAGCGGGTGGCTGGCATCGGGCGACAGGCCCTCGATTGTGGTGATCTGCTTACCCACCGCTGCCGAGACCGGCGTCGTGCAGGACCGAATGGGCGCGCCGTCCAGATGCACCGTGCACGCACCGCACTGGGCGATTCCGCAGCCGAACTTGGTGCCCGTCAGGCCAATAGCCTCCCGGATAGCCCAGAGCAGCGGCATGTCGGGGTCGACGTCCAGCGTGTAGTGCCGTTCGTTAACGCTCAGCGAGACCATGTGCCTCCTCAAGATGGGTGATAGAGCCCAGGTTGAAATGTATCGCAGCGCCGCCGGGGGCCGCAACCGAAACGATGCCTCACCTCGCGTCCGTGCCGTGCTCGACTTCCCCCCAATTCTGGCGCAGACACGCACCCGCCCGGGACCAGGACCGGATCGAACGCTGGCGCTGCATGACGCCGCCGCGGTACCTTGGGGAACGGCGTTATCGACCCTCGGGGCTTCGCCCGACGAGGTGTCAGGCGATGATCAAACTCACCGATACTGTCGCGGTTGAAGAGCGCGAGTTGGAGGAGCGCTTCGTCCGCGCGTCTGGACCCGGTGGGCAGAACGTCAACAAAGTCGCGACGGCTGTCGAGCTTCGCTTCGACGTCACGCACTCGTCCCTCACGCCCGAGATCAAGGCACGCTTGATCGCAGCGGCCGGCAGTCGAATGTCGTCCAAGGGCATCCTTGTGCTCGACAGCCGCGAGCACCGGACGCAGGCGCAGAACCGCGTCGCGGCTCGTGAACGGCTCGCCGAACTACTTGAGCGTGCATCAAAGCGTCCCAAGGAACGGCGACCGTCGAAGCCTCGCCCTGGGGCGAAGGAGAAACGGCTCGACGTGAAGCGGCGACGCGGCCAGGTGAAAGCCCTCCGTGGGAGGGCGCGCGGCGACGAGGACTAGCAGCCCGTGGTGAAAGTCCCTATTAGGGATCGACACGATCGATCCCGCGTACTACACTGTCGCGCATGGCGATGGGCAAACGACGACGCCGGGCGCGGCAAGCATCGATGTGGGTTCCCACCAGCGACCTGCCTCGCAGTGCGGCGCATCCGTTCTATCAGCGATTGAATCGGATCCTCGATGACACGGGCTTCGACGCGTTCGTCGAGGCGCAATGCGCGCCGTTCTACGCGGACGGCGTCGGTCGTCCGAGTCTGGCGCCGGGGCGGTACTTCCGGCTGCTGATGCTCGGCTACTTCGAAGGGCTGGACTCGGAGCGGGCGATCGCGTGGCGGGCGGCCGATTCGCTGAGCATCCGGCAGTTTCTGGACCTCGAGCTGCACGAGGCGCCGCCGGATCACTCGACGCTGTCGCGCACCCGGCGCCTGATCGACGTCGAGACCCATCAAGCGGTGTTCACGTGGGTGCTGCAGCAACTGGCCGACGCCCAGCTCGTGACCGGGCGGACCCTCGGCATCGATGCCACGACGTTGGAAGCGAACGCCGCATTGCGGAGTATCGTGCGCCGGGACACGGGCGAAGGCTACGAGGCGTTTCTGACCGGGCTGGCCGAGGCGTCCGGCATCGTCACGCCGACCCGCGCTGAGCTGGCCCGGTTCGACCGGAAACGGAAGAAGAAAGGCTCCAACGACGACTGGACGCATCCGCAGGATCCGGACGCGAAGATCACGAAGCTGAAGGACGGGCGCACGCACTTGGCGCACACCGCGGAGCATGCGGTGGACCTGGAGACGGGGGCCATCGTCGGCGTCACCGTGCAGGATGCCGACGACGGCGATACGACGACGATGGTCGAGACCCTGATCACGGCGGCCGACCACGTCGAAGCCGTCCTGCCGGCCGGCGCCGGTATCGCCGAGGTCGTCGGGGACAAGGGGTATCACAGTAACGAGACGATGGTGGCGTTCGCCGCGCTCGGCGTGCGCAGTTATGTTTCGGAGCCGGACCGCGGGCGACGCAACTGGACAGGCAAGGCGGCGGCGCGCGACGCCGTGTACGCGAACCGTCGGCGCATTCGGGGCACGCGTGGGCAACGGCTGCTGCGACGGCGGGGCGAGTTGCTCGAACGCCCCAACGCGCATCTCTACGAGACCGGGCGGCTGCGCCGGGTGCATCTGCGTGGGCATCCCAACATCCTCAAGCGCGTGCTTGTGCACGTCTGCGGGTTCAATCTTGGGCTCCTCATGCGGCAGCTGACGGGCGTCGGCACGCCGCGGAGCCTCCAAGGCCGCGCGGTCGCCGTCTTCGAGGCCTTGATCGCTGATCTTGGCCGCCTCTGGACCCTCGTATCGCCCGCGTGGGCGCGAGATGCGCAAGATCTGCCGCACTCGTCGTTTCTCGACCTTATGACACGGTGTCACGAACACATGCCCCTCGACCTACGAAAGGGCGTTTTCACCACGGGCTGCTAGCGGACTCTGATGTTGAACCTGTCGCATGAGCCGGAGGACCTGCGCGCTGTAACATACGATCGGCACCGAGAGCTGCTGGGCACGAGGACGTCACGAGAGGATCAGCGCCATGAGAACCGTCGTTCGCACGTCGGTCTGGTTGTTGCCGGTGGTGGCCATGCTGGCGCTTGCGCCAGGTCTGCTCGAGGCCCAGCGACCCGCGGTCGACACACCCGAGGCCACCGAGTACATGGTGGAGATGCGTGACGGCGTGAAGCTGGCCACCGACGTCTATCGGCCCGAGGGAGACGGGTCCTGGCCGGTGGTGCTCGCGCGCACGCCATACGACAAGGCCGGCAGCGCGCGTGGCGCCCGCCGCTACCTCGACGCCGGCTACATCTACGCCGTGCAGGATCAGCGCGGCCGGTTCCGCTCTCAGGGCAACTACATACCGCACGAGCACGAGATCGACGACGGCTACGACACGGTGGAGTGGCTAGGGGCCCAGCCATGGTCGAACGGCCGCGTCGGCATGACCGGCGCCTCGGCGCTCGGTATCGCCGGGAACCTCGCGGCGGCGGCCGACCCGCCCCACCTGCGGGCCGCCTACTTCAGCGTGGCGCCACGCAGCCTGTTCTACGAGGGTCGGTTCGTCGGCGGGATCTTCAAGGAGCAGGACACTGGCGGCTGGATGCGGGGCCAGGGAGTGGACGAGTCGGAGATCGTGGCGTACCAGAAGCGCGTGGTGCTGGACAAGCGGTGGCGAGATACCGACCTGATCTTCCATCGGCACAACATCGACATCCCGATCTACAACGCCGGCGGCTGGTACGACCTGTTCGGCTACGGCACCGTCATGAACTTCAAGTACCTGCAGGAATGGGGACGCGAAGGCGCCCAGGGCAACCAGAAGGTGATGGTCGGCCCTATCGGCCACGGGCCGCTGTCGGGCGACCTCGAGTATCCGCAGTCGCGGCTGGGCACCGACGAAGAGATCCGGTTCTTCGACTACTGGCTGCGCGGGATCGACAACGGTCTCGCCGACGAGCCGCCGGTGAAGTACTACATGATGGCCGCGGCGCGCAAAGGCATCCCGTCGTCCAAGAACGGCTGGCGCACTGCCGACCAGTGGCCGCCGAGCGCGAGCCGTCGGGTGCGCTACTATCTGACCGGAGACGGGGGGCTGAGCCCGGACCCACCGACCGTGGCCGGCTCGTCCACCACGTACGCCTTCGATCCCTCCAACCCGGTGCCGACCCTCGGCGGGCTGAACCTGCGCGGTGAGCGCGGACCGATGGATCAGCGCGACGTGGGTGAGCGCACCGACTACCTGCGATTCCAGACCCCGGTGCTCGACGAGGATCTCGTGGTGACCGGCAAGATCGACCTCGAGCTGTGGGCCTCGAGTAACGCCCGCGACACCGATTTCATCGCCAAGCTGGTCGACGTCTACCCGGACGGCTACGAGGCGCTCATCCTCGACATGGGGTTACGGGCGCGGTTCCGCGACGGCCGGCGCACCGAGGACGTCAAGCTGCTGCTCCCGGGGGAGCCGACCCGGATGACGATCGACCTCTGGAACACCGCGATCACCATCGAGCGGGGGCACCGGCTGGCGGTGCACCTGACCTCGAGCAACTACCCCAGGTTCGATGTCAACCCGAACACGGGTGAGGCGACCGGCGAGACCACCATGGAGCCGGTGGTGGCCAGCAACACCATTCATCACGACGCGAGCCATCCGACGGCGCTGCTGCTGCCGGTGATGGACGAGGCGCCCCGGCCGCTGGCGCCGACGAACAATCAGCCCTGACCGCGAGACGCTGCATCTTCGGGCTACACAGACGGTAGGCCACCGTGTCTTTCGATCTTGACAGCGTCGTGCCGTGGGGTCGGTCGTGTCGCGAGTACGAACGCATGTTCGATCTCACGCCGGACGACCTCGGCGGCCGCCTCCTCGGCTGTGCCGATGGCCCGGCGAGCTTCAACCCCGAAGCCACCCGAAACGGGATGCGCGTGGTGTCCTGTGATCCTCTGTATGTCTGCACGCATGACGACATCCGTGACCGCATCGATGCGACCTGCCAGACCGTGCTGCGTCAGACTCGCCTGAACTATCGCACCTACCGGTGGACCGAATTCACGTCGGTCGACCAGCTTGGCGAGGCACGCCTCCGATCGATGCGGTGGTTCCTGGACGACCTGGCGTCCGGTCGTCGGCAAGGTCGCTACGTTGCCGCGGCCCTTCCCGCGCTCCCGTTCCGGGACGGATCGTTCGATCTGGCGGTCTGCTCCCACTACTTGTTTCTCTACGGGGATCGGTTGTCGGATGCGTTTCACATCGATGCAATCCGGGAGATGGCTCGCGTGGCCGCCGAGGTGCGTGTGTTCCCGCTGGTCGAGCTCGACGGCGCCCCCTCCGCGCATGTCGACCGCGTAGCGCGCACCCTGACACGCGATGGCTTCACGGCAACGATCGATGTCGTGCCCTACGAGTTTCAGCGGGGAGCGAATCGGATGATGCGGGTCCGCGCCGGTCGGTTCTAGCCGGCCGCGCGTTCCGCGGCAGCTCGCTTCCCCGCGGATGGGGCCATGCCCGATCACGCCTCGTGGATTGCGCGCGCGGGGTCGACGCGTGCGGCCCGGAGCGCGGGCATCGCGCTTGCGCCGACTCCCACTGCGCTCATCAACGCGACCACGGCGACCAGCGTGAGCGGATCATGCGGTGGCACCCCGAACAGCAGTCCCGCCAGCAGCCGGCCCGCGAGCAGCGACCCGGCGAGGCCGGCCGCGAGCCCCCATGCCACGAGCACACCGCCTTCGCCGAGGACCAGGCGCAGCACCTGGCCGGTATCGGCGCCGAGGCTCATCCGGATACCGATCTCCCCGGTGCGCCGTGCTACCGAAAAGGCGAGCATGCCAGCGACGCCGACACCGGCGATCAGCAGCGCCAGCCCGGCGAAGCAGATGAGCAGCAGGGCGTTGAGCCGCTGGGACGCGACCGGTTGCCGCCGCACGTCGTCCAGCGTCATCACGTTCACGATCGGCTGGTCGGGAACGAGCTCGCGGATGACGCCGGCCGCCGCGGGTGCCAGCGCGCCCGGAGCCGCACGGGTGCGGATGAGCACCGCGCCGGCGAACGTCTCCTGCGCGAATGGCTGATACAGCACCGAACTGGGCTCGACGTCGGGCCCGCCGTCGCGGGTGTCGCCGACGACACCGACGACGGTGCGCCAATCGCCCGAGACCGGAATGAAGCGCAGCACGTCGCCGGTCCAGGCGACTTTGCGACCGATCGGGTCGCGATCGGGAAACAGCCGGTCGGCGAGACTCTGAGTGAGGATGGCGACCCGCTCGCTCTCACCGCGGTCCGTGGACACGAACGCGCGACCGCGCAGCAGCGGGATGCCCGCGACCTCGAAGTATTCCGGTGAGGCCGTGCGGTATTCCGCGCGCGGGGTCGGCTCGCCCGGACGCAGCGGCCGGTCGTCCACCGCCACGTCGAGCATGAAGTCGGAGCTGCGGAGCGGGACGTTCGATCCGAGCGCGACGCCGACCACCCCTGGCAGCGCCGCCATCCGGCGTCGCATCTCCTCGTAGAGCGTCAGCACGTCGCCGGGGGCGCGGCCGGCCCCCTCGATCGGCACCTCCATGGTGAGCACGCCCTCCGGCTTCAGTCCTGGATCGACCGCCTGGAGCTGGAGCAGCGTGCGTGCGAGCAGACCCGCGGTGGTCAGCACCACCGCGGTCACCGCGAGCTGCGCGACGACGAGCCCCCGCTGGGCCCGTCGGCGCGAGCCACCGGGCGTCGCGCGCCCGTCCTTGAGTGCGGCCGAGGTGCCGAGCGTGCGCAATCGTCCCAACGACGGCGTGAAGGCCAGTGCGCAGGCGACCGCCAGCGCGATGACGACCGTGAAGCCGAGCACCGCGCCGTCGACTCGAATCTCCGCGGCGCGTGGGGTCAACCGCTCCGCCAGACGTACGAGCAGACCCACCGTCGGCCAGGCGAGCAGGAGGCCGAGTCCCGCGCCGGCGACCGCGAGCAGCCCGCTTTCCATCAGCAAGAGACGACGCAGACGCCAGGCGCCCGCGCCCAGCGACCAGCGCACGGCGAGCTCCTGTTCCCGCCCGACGAGACGCATGAGCATCAGGTTCGCCACGTTCGCCAGCGCAATGAGCAGCACCAGCAGGGTGGTCGCCATGAGAAGCTGCAAGGTCAGTCGTGCCTCGCCCGTGAGCACCTCTCGCAGCGGCGTGGCGACGACCTGGTACCCGGCGGCCGTCTCGTAGGCATCCGGATGATCGTCGTGGACGCGGGACGTGATGCTGGCGAGCTCGACGTTCGCCTGGGCGACGTTGGTCCCGGCGGTCAGGCGGGCGAAGACCTCGGTCATCCGATGAGTCCGCCCCTGGACCATCGTGGCGCTGAGATGGTGCGGGCTCGTCACCATGTTGACGAACACGTCGGTTCGCTGAGGGTAGTGCGGCGCGGGCTGCAACACACCGACGATGGCGAGCGCCTGGTCGTTAACCCGGACACGACGGCCGACCACGTCGGGCGCGCCGCCGAACATCTGCATCCAGTACTCATGCGTGAGCACCATCGCCGGTTCGGCCGCCGGTCCGTCCTCGCGCGCGTCGAAGGCCCGGCCGGCGATCGCCCCGAGACCGAGGACGTCGAAATAGTTACCCGTGACGATGCCGGTCGTGACCTGGACCGGCTCGGTGTGTCCAATCATGTTGAACGTCATCGCCGAGAACTCGGCGAAGCCGGTAAGCAGGGTTGCGCCGTCGCGGTAATCGATCACCTCTGGTACTGAGAACCGGACGTTGTCCTCGCCGGTCAGCTCGGCCGATTGCCGCAGATACACCAGCTCGCCCCCGCTTCGGTGAGGCAGCGGCCTCAGCAACACGCCTCGCAGCGCGCTGAAGACGGCGGTGTTGGCCCCGATGCCGAGCCCCAGCGTGACGACGACCAGGGCGGAGAAGCCCCACGATCGCGAGAGACTGCGGACGGCGTAACGCAGATCGTGAAAAACGGACATGGGATTCGGCGTTGGTTCGGGCCCTGGGCCAGCGTCACCTTACAGTACGACCTGACGGACCGCTACGACCGTGCGCCCGCGGACCGGGACACTGCCGAGCACCACGGGTCGATGTCCTGGTCGAGTCCCAGCTTGAGGTCGACGATGCCATCGTCCCCGAAGTCGGTGATCTCTCGACCGGTGAGGGCGTTCAGCGCGATGAGGCGGTAGCCGGGCGTCACGTAGAAGACGACGCCGTCCGCGCCGTCGTCCCAGTAGGTGAGTCCTCGCCCGGACAGCCGGCGTGGCGCGGTGGCACCTCGCCCGGCACGTCCGACTGAGGTACGGCCCGTTCCTCGATCGGCCAAACCGGATCACCGGTCGCCCGATCGAGCACATACAGGAACCCTGCTTGCTGGGCTGCGCCAGCGCCTTGATCGGCCGACCATCCACGGTGTCGACTGGAAGATGTACTCAGGACGTGGACCGAGGTTGGCGGTGCGGAACCGCCAGGCCACCTCGAGGTCGCTGAAGATGTCGCCGTCGATCTGGTCGAGGGCCGAATAGCGCGTGTGACCGAGATCGCTACCGTAGGTCGGCCACTCGCCGTTGGGCGCGCCCTGTTGGGCCGCGACGGGGTCGGCCAGGAGCGCGACCGTCGTGAGTAGCGCTAGAGCGAGGTGAGGACAACGTCGAAGTGCGGTGTCGTCATCAACGCCGTTCGTACATGCGTAGTCGCCAGGGAGCAACGTCCGCCGCGTAGACGACGGAATCGTCATGGTTGGACGCAATCCCCGACGCGCCGGAGATGCGGGTCCGGTCAGCCGCCTCTAAGTCTGGATCGGGGATGAAGTAGCGCAGCACGCCGGTGCGCGCGCTGCCGACATAGATGCCCCACTTCACACCCGGATTGGTGCTCGAGCTCGACGTGGAGTCGGTGGCGTAGAGCGTGTCCGTGCCGCGGTTGATGTAGATACCGCTGGGTCTGCCAAAGTGACTCCACGCGTCGACAAAGGTTCCGTCCGGCTCGAAGATCTGAATCCGGCTGTTGCCCCGGTCCCCGACGAACAGGCGGCTCTGCGAGTCGATGGCCAGGTCATGGGGTGTGCTGAATTGGCCGGGTTCCGATCCTGTCGTCCCCCATTCCATGAGATAGCGTCCATCGGATGAGAATTTGACGATCCGGTTGTTCGGCCCTTCGCCATCTGCCACGAAGACGTCTCCGTTCGCGGCGACAGCGACACTGGCCGGGCGATTGAACGTGTCACGGTCCTGGCCGACGATTCCCGGGCGTCCGAGCGTCATCACCAGCTCACCTGCCGGACTCAACTTGTGTACCACTCCCCCCATCTCATCCGGAATCAGCGCCACGTCGGTGAGCCACATGTTGCCGTCGTGGTCCACGGCAAACCCGTGAGGTCTGCCGACCAGGCCCGTGCCGAAGCCTGCCACGAACTCGCCGGTAGCAGAGAACTTGAGCACGGGTGGATAACCTGACCATCGTCCCAAGCAGTTGGCCGTCAAGCCGTCGGAATGGCCGGGCCCCACGTTGGGATCGCCGAGCACGACCTTGAAACACCGGTGGTAGACATAGACGTTGCCCGCCGGCCCCACCCGCACCTGGATCATTTCTCCCCAGCGCCCATCGTTGAGGTGGGGTGGTGGACTGGGTGCATCCACGCGCCGAAAAGGATTGGGCTGCGCACCGGCGGCGGTCCCCAGCATCAACGTCGTGAGCAGTGCCGCGACCGGTAATCCGATTCGAGTCGCTACGGACATCGCGCCTCCCGGCTAACTCCCAACATGGCGGGCACGCGCCCCGCCGACGACCCACCCACGAGCGCGCTTGGCCGCTGGTGGTCGGCCATGCACATATGGTGTACATCGGTCGGCACCGGATGTCACGGACTGGATGGCAGTCGTCGCGTTGGCGCACGCCTCCGCGCGGCCCAACTGACTGCGACACAGCCATTTGCCAGACCCGTGTGTGGTTGGCATCCGCTATGCGACAGATACGCGCATGCGCGGAGCCAAGGGAAGCGTGTGTGTGGCGGCGGTTGCCTGGTCAATCGCCACTGGGACGTCGATCGCCGGCGCGTCGAGCGAGGGCGGCGTGCAGGCCTCACCTGGCGAGAACGAGATCGACCAGCTCATGGCGCGCGTCCTCGATAACCGATACACGTCGTGGCGCCAGCTCGGGGATTTCATCGTGCGCCACGTCTTTACGGTCGAGATCGAGGCGGCGTCGGTGGTCCCGTTCTCCGGGTTCCGGCGCGAGTACGAGTGGTACGTCCGTGACGGCGTGGCGGTGCGGAGTCCCGTGCGGTTCGACGGCATCGACGTCGACGAGCACGAGCGTCGCGACGCCGAGGCCGATTGGCAACGCGCGGAACGCCGGCGGCGCGCGCGCGAGGACTCCCAGGATCTCGTACCGGGCTTCATCACCGACGCGTTCTACGGCACGGAGTTTCCGTTCGAGCCCGGCGCCTACTATCTTGCGGGTCGTGACACGCGTGCCGGTCGCGAGGTCGTCCGGATCGAGTACTACCCGACGGGAGTGAACGACGAGTCCCACAACCCGCGCATCAGTCGAGGATTCAACAAGTCGTCGATCGTCACGTCCTGGATCGATCCCGAAGTGCAACAGATTGCGGTGTACAGCTTCGACAACGTCGGGATAGACTTCCTGCCGCTGCGGTGGCTTGCGCGGATGGAGGGGTTTGCGGTGTCGGCGGAGATGACGCACGTCGGCGGTGTCTGGATGCCGGCGTCCACGACGCTGACCGGGCGCGTCACAACCGCGCTCGGCGAGTTCCAGGCGACGATCACGCAAGAGTTCTTCGACTACCGCGAGGCGGAGACCGGTGCGCGGCTCATCGATCCCCAGAGCGCGCGTTGAGCGAGTCCTGTCGCCGCCACGAGCGGTGGACGCTCAGCCGGCGTTCAGCGTCGCCAGCGGGTCGGCCCGTGCCGCCCGACGGGCCGGTACCAGGCAGGCAAGTAGCGCCACGCCGCCGAGCAAGAGTGCGGTCACGCCGAACACAACCGCGTCGGTGGGTTCGACGCCGACGAGGAAGCCCGCGGTGAACGGCGTCACGGCGGCGGCGGACAGGGCCCCGAGGACCAGTCCGATTCCGGTGAGCACCATACTTCGCCCGAGCGCCAAACGAAGGATGCCGGCGGCCGTCGCCCCCAGGGCGGTGCGAATGCCGAACTCGTGCATCCGCTGTGTGACCGAGTACGCCACCATGCCGTAGAGCCCCACCGCCGCGAGCAAGAGACCCAGGCCGCCGAAGGCGCCGAACAGCCAGGCAGCGCGCCGGCTCGTCGCGAGCAGACCGTCGTTGACCAGCGTGTCCATGCTGGTGAGGCCGTAGACCGCCAGCGTCGGGTCGTGTTGCCGCACGACCTCGGTGACCGTCGAGGCGAGCGCGGTCGGCGGTCCCTCGGTGTGCACATGGAGCGTGGCCGGGCCCGAGAGCCGCTGACCGAACGGCAAGTGCACGACGGCGCGCATCTCGGTGGTGAGGGCCTCGAGGAGTGCGTCGCGCGCGATCCCGATGACCGCGAACGGGCGCTCCGGCGCCGTGGGCGTAAAGAACCGCTTGCCGAGCGCGTCTTGATCGGGCCAGAACTGCCGCGCCGCCGCCTCACTGATCACGGCCACGGCTTGTCCTTCGGCGTCCTCTGGGCTGAACCCGCGTCCCAGCATCACCGGGACGTCGACGGTGGCGAAGAACGCCGAGTCGACACGATTGCTGTAGACCCGAACCGGGTCGGTTTCCGAGATGGCGCCGCCATCCAGCGTGACCACATCCATGTTCGTATCGTCGCGCTGTGGGGCCATGCTCGCCCAACTCGCCGACCTGACGCCGGGCAGTGCGGCCACCTCGTCGACGACGTCGCGATAGAAACCGAGCGCTTGTTCCGGCCCGTACCCCTGCCCGAGGGGGTCAACCGAGAGCAGCAGCAGGTGGTCGGTCCGAAACCCGACGTCGAGGTTCGCGGCGTTCTGCCCGCTGCGCACGAACAGACCAGCGCAGACCAGCAGTAGTACGGACATCGCGACTTGCGCCACGATCAGCGCGCTCGTGAGGCGTTGCCCCGTGGGACCCCCGTTCGCGCCCCGACCGCCCTGCCCGATGGCGCGGGTCAGGTCTACCCGTGTGGTCCGCAGCGCCGGCGCGAAGCCGGTGATCACTCCCGTCACGATCGCCGCCACGGCGGTGAAGGCGAACGCCCGCCAGTCCATCCCCACGTCGATGGTCCCCATCGTCCCGAGCACGTCGGTGGCCCACAACGCCGCCAACGCCCCCCCCGTGCCACCCAGGAGTGCGAGGAGAACGCTCTCACTGAGTAACTGTCGCACCAGCCGAAGCCGCGTTGCGCCGAGTCCCGCCCGTAGCGCCATCTCCCGTTGACGACCGACGCCGCGACCAATCAAGAGCGTCGCGACGTTGGCGCAGGCGATCAACAGGACGAGTGACGCCAACGCCATCACGAACGCCATCAGGAGCGCGGAGAGTCTGGCGGCCTCCGGGGTGGGTCGCGCGCGGCGTTCCCACTCGACCACGAGCTCGGTGTGCTCCATCGAGTCCGGATACTCGGCCACCAGCGCCGTGTGTAAGACGCCGAGATTCGCACGCGCGGCGGCCAAGGTGACACCAGGTCTCAGGCGGCCGATCAGTGAGAACACTTCCCGGCTGCGGTCGGTGAGCAGGTCGTCCCGATTCGCACCGACATGTCCGAACTGGGTGACTGGGGCATACAGCTCGGGCACGGCAAACAGGTCGGTGAACACGAACGACTCCGGAGCGACGCCGATGACGGTCTGCTGGGTTGAACCCACGCGCACGACGCGTCCGACCACCGACGGGTCGGCGCCGAAGCGGTTCTGCCAGGCGCGATGAGACAGCACAACGACGGCCGCGTCGCGACCGTCGTCCGGCCGGAACGTGCGGCCGAGCGCCGCATCGACTCGCAGCACCTCGAAGAAGTCGTGACTGACGTATTCGACGGAGACCGGTCCGGAGACGCCCGCGGCAGACAGAATCTCTCCGGCGCTGTCGTAGGCCGCCAAGCCCTCGAGGACCTGGTTTCGATTCCGGTAATCCAAGTACGCGGGGTACGACAGGCGGTTGACGCCGCTCGCAGTGGCATCGTGGCGCACGTCGTGCTGCGCCAGCACGACGAGTCGATCGGGGTCGGGTGCCGGAAACGGGCGCAAGAGGAACGCGCTGCTGACGCTGAACATGGCCGCGGTCGCCCCGATACCGACCGACAACACCAGCACCGCCGTGACGGTGAAGCTAGGGTTCCGTGCCAGGCCGCGAAGGCCAAACCGCAGATCACTCCTGAGGTCGTCGACCCACCGCAGTCCCCGTGTCTCGCGGCAGGTCTCTCGAATCTGGTCGATCCCTCCGAAGCTTCGCCGCGCGGCGCGCTGCGCGTCCGATGGGCTCATCCCGCGACGGCGGTTCTCGTCGGCGGCCATCTCCAGATGCGTGCGAATCTCCTCATCCATCTCGTCATCGAGCTGCCGCTGTCGAAAGAGCGCGCCGATCTTGCTTGGCCACGCGCGCATCAGCGGGGCTCCGTCGTCAAGAACCGCGACACGAGCGCCGCGGTGCGCTCCCAGTTCTCGACTTCGGCCGTGAGCTGCGCTCGACCCGCTTTGGTGAGCGCGTAGTACTTGGCGCGCCGGTTCGTCTCCGAGATCCCCCACGACGCCGTGATCCACCCCCGTTGACGAATCCGCAACAACGCCGGGTAAATCGAGCCCTGGTTCAAAGTGACGAGGTGCTCGGACACTTGCTCAATGCGCCGGGCGATCCCGAATCCGTGCGTCGGACCGAGGGTATCGAGCGTCTTGAGGACGAGGAGATCGAGCGTGCCATAGGGCACGTCCTGTCGGGCGTGGGTCACGGTGCGCACCGGTAAATTCATGTTGCCTGTCTACAGGTATCGTAGATATCTACGTGTAACCTGTCAACAGGAATCACGGGCCGGCTGCGGCCCGGTGGCACCAACGAACCTTACGCTCCCGGTTTCCGTCCCTTGGTGGTGTTGGCTCAGAGTGCCATGCGACGTCACGAACCTCCCCACGGCCCCGTCGCGTTTCGCCTCCTCGACGTCCTGGTCGCCGACCTGCGGTACGGCAGCCGCATGCTTCGCAAGCGTCCTGGTTTCACGGCGATCGCCGTGCTGTCGCTCGCCATCGGCATCGGCGCGAACACCGCCATCTTCACCCTGGTCAATGCCATCGTCTTGCGGGAGGACCTGGACCTCGTGCAGCGCCCCGACGAGCTGATCGACATCTTCATGAGCCCGCCGGATTCAAACCTCCTTGGCGGGTACTTGCCGATCTCCTATCCGGCGGTCGAGGACCTCCGGGACGCGACCGCAGCGGTGTTCAGCGGGTTTGCGGAGAGCACCTACCTCCCCGCGCAGGTCGACAGTGCGGGAGGGGTGGAGGGCGTCTTCGCCGAGGTAATCACCGGCGACTACTTCCAGACCCTTGGTGTCGAGGCGCTCGAGGGGCGGGCGATTGGGCCCGAGGACGACCGCGTGCCGGGCGGCCATCCGGTGGTGATGTTGAGCTACGGCTACTGGCACCGTCGGTTTGGCGGCGACCCCGACGTAGTCGGGCGGGATCTCCGGGTCAACGGCCGCGCGTACACCGTGATCGGGATTGTGCCCGCGGACTATCCGGGTAGTGGACGCTGGATCGAAACCGTGCTCTTCGTGCCGGCGTCGATGGCGAACGAGTTGGCGGGCGTGGATCTCCGCGACGATTGGAGTGCCTGGGGATGGTGGGGCAAAGCGCGTCTTGCCCCAGGCGCGACGCGAGCCCAAGCGGAAACGGCAGCCGCAGCGATTGCTGCCTCGCTCGATGATGCGCGGCCGGAGGGCTGGGACGTTGGGACCCGTTTTCGGATGGTGCCGACCACCGACGTGCTCTTCACGCCGGGGTTGGACCCGTATATCCGCACCTCGGCGGGGCTGCTCATGGGGGTGGTGGGACTGGTCCTGCTTTTGGCCTGCACGAATCTGGCGGGCTTCCTCCTGGCCCGCGCGCGGGACCGACGCGGCGAAATCTCGTTGCGACTGGCATTAGGGGCGTCGCGCGGGGCGCTTGTGCGGCAATTGCTAGCCGAGACGACGCTGCTCGGTCTGCTCGGTGGCGCGTCTGGCCTGGGTCTGGCGATGTGGGGTCTCCGCAGCTTGCTGAATGCCGATCTGCCAATGCCGATCCCGGCCACGCTCTACTTAGACCTCGCGCTCGATACGCGTGTCTTCGCGTTCACGTTCGGTGTTGCGGTGCTGGCGGGCACGGCGCTCGGGCTCGTGCCGGCGCTCCAGACCACGCGCCCGGACGAGGTCGCAACACTCAAGGAGGGGACTGCGGGGAGCGGACGGCCGGGGCAGGGCGGGTGGCGCAGCGGCCTGATCGTGACCCAGCTCACCGTATCGCTCGTGCTGTTGGTCGGCGCCGGACTCTTCGTGCGGAACTTCCAGCAGGTACTGGCGGTCGACCCGGGTTTCGGACGGGACCCGACCGCCCTGATGAGCGTCTCGTTCCCGCCGAACCTGTACACCGCCGGTGAGACGCGTGCGCTCGTGCGTCAGATGCGTGACCGGTTCCGCGCATTGCCGGGGGTGGCGACGGTCGGGATTACGGGCCGCCTGCCGCTCTCCGTGGCCTCGTTCGGGTCGATTCGCTTCAACGTTGACGGCCACGAGCCGCCGCCGGATGAAGAGGCGTTCACGGCCGAGTGGGCGCCCGTGGGCCCCGCGTTCTTCGATGCGGCTGGCATTCGGATGGTGCGCGGCCGGCCCTTTGCGGAGTCGGACGGGCCAGGCGAACCGCGGGTGGCAATCGTCAGCGAGGCGTTGGCGCGACGCTTCTGGCCGGAGGGGGAAGCGGTCGGCCGCCTCTTGCGCGATCCGGATCCCGACGAGGACGACCTTCGTGTCGTTGGCGTGGCGGGAGACATCAGCGTGTCACTAACCGGCGGTGGGCCTGACGTCATGGTGTATGAGCCGTACTCCCAGCGTGACGCCCGCTACCTCACCTTCGTCGCGCGCACCACGAGCGACCCGGACCAGACTGCGATCGCCCTGGTTACCAGCGGTCGAACGATCGTGCCCGACCTGATGGTGCTGGACGCCACGACGATGGCCCGGCATCTGGCCAGCAGCCGTCTGGCCGCGCAACTGGCCGCGTTCGTGCTGTCGGCGTTCGCGGTGCTGGCCCTGTTGCTGTCGGTGGTCGGACTCTACGGCGCGGTGAGCCACGCGGTGGCGGCAAGAACCCGGGAGGTCGGCATCAGGATAGCGCTCGGGGCGAGCGCGGGGACCATCACTCGACTCCTGACCGGCAACGGGATCAAGCTCGTGCTGGTCGGCAGCGCGCTCGGGCTGACGCTGTCACTCGTGGCAGCGCGTCTGCTCAGCGGAGTCCTGTTCGGCATCCCGACACTCGACCCGGTCACGTTCGTGGCGGCGCCACTCGTCCTGCTGGCGACGGCGGTCGTTGCGTCGTATCTCCCGGCGCGACGGGCCGGCCGCGCCGATCCAGTTGCCGCGCTGCGATCGGAGTGACGCCCGGGCCGGTGGCCCTCGGACGCCGCGGGCCCTGGTGATGCGTGGAACCGGCGCCGGTGCCGCTACTCCACGTCTGGCCAGAGGTATTCGCGCCACTCTTGGATACGACCCTCCGTGACGATGAAGAGAGATGCGACGTGAAAGCTCAGCTCGCCGCCATTCGCCTCCAGCTTATCGATCCGTTCGTGCAGCAGCACGTGCCCAAGGACCATTGAGCGACGGATGTCGTACCGTCGTGCGGTGAGGAGGTCCATCAGGCTCGCGCGGGCGGCGAGCATCGACGCTCTGTCATCGAACCGCGTGTCGCCGTACTCGTACGTGATGTCTTCGGCCAGGAAGTCGCCGAGCCGATTCGAGGTGAGGTCGGTGGACGCCCTGAGGTAGTCTTCGACGACTCGCCTGGTCTCGGCCTCGACCTCGGAGAGCGGCGCGGCGCTCGCCCTCGATCCGGCGCCCAGCGTCAGGAAACCGGCCAGTCCGCTCGACGTGGACAGAAAACTCCGACGGGAGTGAAGTCGGTGTGTCATCGCGCGATCCCCTCTTTACCGAACGACCGAAGCCCGCGCGGTTTGGTGCGTTGCGCCTACACTTACGTCCGAGCGCGCGGAACGGATTGCTCGTTGTAGTCTATTAATTGACGACGTGTCAACTGCCTTCTCCGACAGCCGCGCCGCGGCGTTGAAAGCCGCCCAACTCGTGATCGAGACGGACGGGTGGTCCGCGCTCACCCCGAGTCGGGTGGCCGAGGCGAGCGGTATCACCCGCCAATGGCTGCACTCCCTCTTCGGTGGCCATCAGGGACTCGTCGATGCGCTCTCGGCGTCGCTGTTCGATCCCTGGCAGGCCAGGCAGCTCGAGATCATGGCTGCCCGTCTCTCGCTCGGCGAAACAGTCGAGCGGAGCTTCGCCTTGCTGCTGGACTCACCCGGTGCCCTGGGAATCACCCTACGGCGACACTTGACAGACCGCGGCGCGACCTACGGGAGCTTGTGGTCCCGGGTCGAGCGAGCCTGGGCGCCCGTATGGCAGGCGGAGCGCCGGCTCTCAAAGAACGAGTCTGCGACCGTCACGGTCGTCTTCCTGTGGAGCGCGCTCGGCCTCGAGCTGGGTGTCCGACACGCCGAGATGAGCGCCACAATGGCGAAGCGAATCCTGATCTCCGCAGTGCAGGGCGCGCTGGTGAGGGACTAGCAGGACCGCGTGGCGGGGCTCACGCCTCGAGCCTGACGTATTCGAAATCGCCTGGCTTGTTGTCGATGCCCCGCTTCGGCGGTGCGATCCAGCCGGCGTAGGCGCCGGGCGCCCGTTCCGTCTCCATCAACGACTGCACGAAGTCCCCGTCCGCCACCGAGGGTAGCCACTCGTCGCGTCGTCGTGCCCACTCGGCGGCGTCAAGGAGCGCTCCCTCCGGCGATGCATGCACGCGGGCGAACTCGCCGATCGCCCGATTGAAGGCCAGATGCGGCAGGCGGAGTCGGAAGTCGATCTCGGCCCCTTCGATAATCCTGTTCCAGCGGCCGATTCCCTCCTCGCAATCGCGGACGTAGTCGTCACGCAATCGCATGTTGAGCGCGGACAGCGCCGGCTGCTCGACCAGCGCGATGCGCCCCGCGACGAGCCTGAGGATCGGATAGGTGGCGTCCAGCAAACGGTGGTCGTCGTCGATCCGGTCTTCGTGGAAGCGACCCTTGATCCCCGCGGTGTAGGCGTTGGCGGCGTTGGTCGACAGCTCGGAACCAAAGAGATCGAGGGACAACGAGTAGTGCAGGTTGGCCTTCTTCTGCATGGTCGGCAGATCGATCACGCCGAGGGCTCTGATCCGGTCCGTGTCGTGCGGGTCGTCGATCCCCGCCGCCCGCATCGCCTCGCAGGTGCGCTGCACCGTGCGGCGGATACCGGTCTCGCCGACGAACATGTGGTGCGCCTCTTCCGTCAGCATGAAACGACAGGTCCGGGACAATGGATCGAAGCCGGACTGCGCCAGGCTTTCCAGCTGCATCTTGCCGTCTCGGTCGGTGAAGAACGTGAACATGAAGAACGAGAGCCAGTCGGGCGTCTGCTCGTTGAACGCGCCCAGCATGCGCGGCCGGTCCTGGTCGCCGGAGCGCCGCTCGAGGAGCGCCGCTGCCTCCTCGCGCCCGTCGCGGCCGAAGTATTTCTGCAGGACGTAGACCATCGCCCACAGATGGCGGCCTTCCTCGACGTTCACCTGGAATAGGTTGCGCATGTCATAGAGTGACGGCGCCGTCTGGCCCAGATAGCGTTGTTGCTCGACTGATGCCGGCTCGGTGTCACCCTGGATGACCACCAGACGCCGCAGCATGGACCGATGCTCGCCCGGCACGTCCTGCCAGACCGGTTCGCCCTTGTGCGCCCCAAACCCGATGGTACGGTCCTCGACCGCCGGTGCGAGCAGAATGCCCCAGCGATACTCCGGCATCTTGACGAACCCGAACTTGGCCCAGCCTGCGTGGTCGACGCTAATCGCGGTGCGCAGGTAGACCTCGGACTGCTGAAAACCGTTCGGTCCCATGCTGTGCCACCAATCGATGTAGCCTGGGTGCCAGCGCTCCAGTGCCTTGAGCACGCGGCGGTCCTCGGCAAGCCCGACGTTGTTGGGGATCAGGGTGTCGTAGCTAATCTCGTGGGATCCCACCATGCCGTCCTCCTCCGCGTTTGCTGGCGACGTCACACGCGCTTCGGATCGAACACGGGTCGGCGTCCGCTGCCGTAGCGGGGAAGGGCTCCGCTCTCGCCGACGGCGTTGGGCCGCTGGAAGATCCAGTTCTGCCAGGCGCTCAACCGTCCGAAGATCTTCGTTTCCATCGTCTCGGGCCCCACGAAGCGCAGGTTGGCCTCCAGACCGGACAGACCGTCCGGTGAGAACCTGGTCCGCTCTTCAAGAAACAGGCGCACGTCGTCCGCCCAATCGAGGTCATCGAGCACGAAAGTGACCATCCCGAGTGACTCGCAGGCGTGCGCGTCGAGTGCCTCGCCGAGATGGCGTCGGGCGTCTGTGCTCCTGGTCGGTTCCCCCCAGAATCGGCTTTCGAGACGGGTCAGGTCGTTGCCCATCGGATAGCAGCCGAAGTTGAGCTGGTTCAGCACGAGGCACGGCGGCGGCCGGCCGTCGCCTTCCACGCGCCCCTCGAGCATGTAGCTGCGGTCGCATGCAAAGACGATCTCCGCAAGCGTGCCGACGAAGCAGCTGCCAGGCTCGATGAGGGCCACCAGCGAACGCGACGTCACGTCGATTCGCTTCAAGACCCGTTTCCACAGGAGGCGGATCTCGCGGATCAGCCAATCCGACGCGTGTGTGTCGAGCAGCTGGTCGAAGGCCAGGACGCGCGTCGAGTCGCCGTCGCTCTTGAAGACCAGCACGCCTATCTCCGGCTCGTTCAGGCGGAGGTGGAGTATCGCGTCGTCGAGCTCGCGCGCGAGGCGCAGGAGCCAGAAGTCGGCGCCTTCCGCCGCGACGGTCGTCGTCGAGGTGGGTGCCGGGGCGGTCGGTCCGGCCAGGGTGAGCGTCGCCACCCGCCGGTCGCGGTCGATGTCGACGCGGAGGCTCGTGTACACGACTGTCGCGTCCGAGACGCGGCGGCTGAGCGGCGTCAGCTGCACCCCCTCTACGGTCGACGGCCGATCCGATCGGCGCGCCCAGTCTGCGGTCCAGGCCGTGATTGCCGCCTCGAAGCGGGAATTCGGCACCAGCTCGTCGACGAGGTGCCAACCGAGCGCTCGCTCACCCCTGACCCCCTCCTCCAGCGTGCAGAAGGCGTCCGCCAGATCGCGCCGCACCCTGCGCTTGTCGGTCAGGCGGGTCAGGCCGCCCGTACCGGGCAGCACCGCGAGCAGTGGCAACTCCGGCAAGGCCACCGCGGATGTGCCGTCGTCGGTCAGCACGATGTGCTCCGTGGCCAACGCGAGTTCGTAGCCGCCTCCCGCGGCCGTGCCCTGCACGGCGCAGAGGTAGCGCTGACCGGAATGACGGCTCGCGTCCTCGATGGCATTACGTGTTTCGTTGGTGAACTTGCAAAAGTTCACTTTGAACGCATGGGAGGCGCTTGCCAGCATCCGGATGTTGGCGCCGGCGGAGAAGACCCGTTCTTTTCCAGAGCGCAGCACCACGACCTTTGCGTTGGGCTGCTCGAAGCGTAACCGTTGGACGGCATCGGCCAACTCGATATCGACACTCAGGTCGTAGGAGTTCTGCTTCAGCGCATAACCGTCGCCCAGGCTGGCCTGCTCGTCCACGTCGAGGACGAGCGTCGCCACCTCGCGGTCGATTGTCAGCCGCCAGTGGCGGTAGCGCGACGGGTCGGTCTGAAAATCGATCATGCCGTCAGGCGCGCAACTGGAAGCGTCGGATCTTGCCGGTCGCGGTCTTCGGCAGATCGTCGACGAAGACGACCCAGCGCGGGTATTTCCACGGCCCGGCCTTGGACTTGACAAGGTGCTGGAGGGCGTCCGCGAGGCCATCGCTGGACGCGCCTCCCGTCAGCACGACGAACGCCTTCGGCTTCAGCAGGCCGTCCTCGTCCATTGCCGGCACCACCGCTGCCTCCAGGACCGACTCGTGAGTCATCAGGGCCGACTCGACCTCGAACGGCGACACCCAGATCCCGCTCACTTTGAACATGTCGTCGGTGCGCCCGCAGTAGCGGTAATAGCCCGCAGCGTCGCGGATGAACTTGTCGCCCGTGCGCGTCCATTCGCCTTCGAACGTCCGGCGGCTCCTGTCACGCTGGTTCCAGTAGCCCTCGGCGGCGCTGGGACCGCGCACCAGCAGCTCACCGATGGTGTCGGGTCCGACCTCCGCGGTCGCCTCGTCGACCAGGCGAAGCTCGTAGCCCGGCACCGCCTTGCCGGACGAGCCGTATCGCACGTCGCCGGGCCCGTTCGATAAATAGATATGCAGCATCTCGGTCGACCCGACGCCGTCGTAGATGTCGACCCCGAACCGGGCCTTCCAGGCCTTGCCGACGTCTTCGGGCAGCGCCTCACCTGCCGAGACACAGGCACGCAGGCGCGGCGATCCCGCCTCGGGTATACAGGCGGGGTCCGCGAGGAGCGCGGCATAGAGCGTCGGCACGCCAAAGAAGATGGTTGGTTGACGCGCTCGCAGCACTCCGAGGACCGCGGCCGGTGTCGGTCGTCCGGGGAACAACACGGCCGTGGCTCCGACGGACAACGGAAACGTCATGGCGTTGCCGAGGCCGTACGCGAAGAACAGCTTCGCTGCCGAGTAGACCAGGTCTCCCTCGTTGATGCCGAGGACGCCCTGGCCGTAAAGCCGAGCCGTCATCATGGCGGCGGCATGCACATGTCGCGTGCCTTTCGGCATGCCGGTGGAACCGGAGGAGTAAAGCCAGAAGGCGACCTCGTCGGCGCACGTGGCCGCGGGAGTGAAGGCGGGGGACTGGTCCGCCAGCGCCTCGGCGAACGTGGGCTGTCGCCCGTCCGCGTCCTCGCCGCCGACCACGAAGACATGGTCCAGCGCCGCGAGATCGTCGAGGACCGGTCCGACGACCGGTAGCAACGGCGCCGAGACAAACAACGCCTGTGCCCTTGAATCCTCCAGGATGTAGCGGTACTGCTCGGCGTTGAGCAGCGTGTTGACCGCGACCGGGATGACGCCGGCCTTGATGGCGCCCCAGAAAATGACGGGGAAGTCGACCGAGTCGAGGACGATCAGCGCGACCCGCGCCTCGCGTCGGATGCCGTGGGCGGCCAGCAGGTTGCCCACGCGGCTGCAGTCGTCGGCCAGGTCGCGGTAGGTCAGCGCTCGCAGCGGATCCACGAAGGCGACCTTGTCGCCCCGTCCCTCCTCGACGTTGCGTTCGACGAAATCGGTCGCCGCGTTGTAGTCGCGGGGAATACCCTCCACTGTGCAGGGGTAGTGTACGCGCTCACGCGACGTGGCTTGCTAAAGGAACCGCTCGCCGTCAGCGAGGAGCCGAAGCCGCGCCCGACGCCCCCTCCCTGACGCCGACAACGCGCCCAGCTCGACGAGACGGCCGACGATCGCCGCTCGATGCGCGGTGGTCCGATTGACCGACCAGTCCGCGTGGAGGGAGCGGAGCCGCCGGTCGACCTCGGTCTGCGAGCCGTCTGCCTGGACCACGAGATCGAGCAGCTGGGTCACGGCCGCGCGCTCGCCGGACGCGCCGGCGATCTGCTCCGCAAAGATGTGTCGTTCCTCATCGGACAGCATGCCCGAGCCTGACTCCTGCAGGAGCGGGCTCGGCGCGATCGCCAGACGCCAGCCGGCCTCCGTTAGTGCAATGCGGCCCCCGTCGACGACGGTCGCGAGCCCGAGGATGACGAGCGGTCCCGCCGTCCCGTCGTTCTTGCTTACGGTAAAGCTCACGGCGAAGCGTGCTAGGCTCGCGCGTTCGTCTCGCCCGACCGGATAGCCGATCCACCGCTTGTCTCGTCCCGTTGATGGATCCGGCCACGCGTGACGCTGGAGGGCGAAGCCGAGCGCCCGTGCCGCGTGTCCTGCCGTCGTGCGAAAGGTGTCGATGGTCGGCCACCGGCGATCGTCGCCGAGTCGGGTGACGAGCGCCGACAGGTTGGCCAGCACGCGAGTCGCAACCTTCAGCGGACTCAAACGGTTGGTGAGGATGAAGAGACTGTCCGCGCACGTGGCCGGGACGGCGAGGTGCTTCGCCGTGGCGGCAGCGGTTGGGCGAAGGAGCGTCCCGTGGATCTGGGAGATGGTCGGCGCACTCGCCCCGTCCGGCATCGTTTTCGTGAAGGCCGCTTCCGCACCGAGTTGATTGACGAGCGCGACCGAGAGGAGCTCGTCGAGCGAGTCGTACCCCTGTCCGGGTGCGTTCAGCGTTGCCATCGCCCGCCTCGCCAGGACCGCGTCTAGCCGGACGACGAATGTCTGTGTGGCCATATTCTAATTATTACATTAATTTATAAATAATATATATGATATTTAAATATATAAAACAATTCATGCGGACTTGCCCAGCGTGCGGCGCCTGCAACGTGGCAGACCCGAACACCATATGATGTGACTCGCCGTTGGTCCGCAACGTGGCGCGGCGACACGCCCGGCGGCGACGGACGCCAATGTCAGCGAGGCGGGCGCTTCCTCGAGGGGGATTTATGACGTGGTTCCGGCTAGCTGGTGGTCTGGCGGTGGGCGCGGTGGTGACGGTCTCTGCCTGTGCGGGAGGCGGCGCCCAAGGCGAGCCGGGCGAGGAGGTGACGAAGGCACAGTTCGACACGTGGATGAGCGAGCTGTCGAACTGGGGCCGCTGGGGCGAGGACGACCAGCTTGGCGCCCTGAACCTCGTGACTCCGGCCAAGCGGGTGGAGGCTGCGCGGTTGGTGGAGACGGGGCGCGTGGTCTCCATGGCCCGGGCGATGACGCTGGACCCGCTCGAGGACCCCGACGGCGCGAGCGCGAATCGGCGACCGCTACTCGTTGGCGCGGTCCGCAACGTGTTCGACATCGACACCGGGAACGGCTACTTCTGGGAGCGATACGAGATCGAGTATCACGGCGGTCTGGTGTCCCATCTCGACGCGCTGTGCCACGTCGCCTACGATGGCCAGGTCTACAACGGTCTCAGCTTCGACGAGGTCGCCTCGACCGAGGACGGCTGCACGCGGATGGGGATCGTCAATCTGACGGGCGGGCTGGTCACGCGCGGCGTCCTGGTCGACCTGCCCGGCCAGCCGGTCCGGCGACGTGACATCGAGGCGTGGGAGGCTGAGACCGGCATCACCATCTCGTCGGGCGACGCGCTGTTCCTGCGCACCGGCCGCGACATCGAGCAGCAAGGCGGCTACCATCCATCGCTCCTTCCGTTCTTCAAGGAGCGGGACATTGCTCTCCTCGGGGCGGACGTGCCTCAGGAAGGTGGCGTGGTCGAGGGCGTGACCATCCCGGTGCACTTCTTCGCGCTCGTGTCACTTGGCGTGCATTTGTTCGACAACCTCGGCCTCGAGGAGCTGGCCGAGACGGCCACCGAGCTGAACCGCTGGGAGTTCCTGTTCATGGCCTCGCCGCACGGTGTGCCGAACGGCGCCGGTTCGGCGATCAACCCGCTTGCCGTGTTCTGAGCACGGGGGGATCGGTGCCAGTGAGAGTGCGGGCGTCGAATCGATCGAGGCCCGGTGGAGCTCCCATGCCGAAGCTCTTCAGACGCGTCAGCGTCGTGCTTCTGACCCTGCTGGCGACGGCGCTCCCTGCCGCGGGACAAACTCCGGGTGCGATCCAGGGGCGCATCATCGACGACGTGTCGGGCCGTCCCATCGCCAGATCGACCGTGAGCGCGTCCGGGACAGGAGGTGAGCACCGCGCGACGACCGACGACGACGGGCGCTACGAGCTCGCTCGCCTCGTGCCCGGCACATATCGGGTCTACGCGAGCGCCCCGGGCTACTCCGAGTGGCAGTACGGCCAGCTCCTGGCGACACGCGGGGGCGACGAGGTCGCCGTCCGTGCGGGCGAGGCGACGCGCCGCATCAACATCCGACTCGAACGCGCGGGCGCGATCAGCGGACGGATCTTCGATTCCGAAGGCAATCCGATGCCCAATGTCGAGATCGAGTTGCTCGGTGACCGCGTCGGGGGTGGCCGGCGGTTCTCCAACGTCGCGGTTGCGTTCGCGCAGACGGACGCGGTCGGGACGTACCGGCTCGACGACCTCCTGCCCGGCCAGTACTACGTCCGAGCGCACACGGGGCGGGTCCTGTCGCTCGCGAATGATGCCCCGGTCGAGAGTTCGGATGAGGTGTACACCGCGACGCTCTTTCCAGACGCAACTGAGATCGCCGCGGCGCAGCCGCTCCGCATCGGGCCAGGACAGGAGCTGGTGGGGATTGACTTCGAGCTGGCCACCGTGCCGACGCACACCCTCTCGGGTGTCGCGACGAATCTCGTGGGCCCGTTCTTCGCGTCCCCGCTCGTGACGGCGACGCGCGCCGGACGACCTACGCCGGTGGCGAGTACGCGGGTCTTAGCGGACGGATCCTTCGAGCTCTCCGGTCTGGTGCCCGGCGACTACGAGCTCCGTGTCACGAATGCCGACGAGCGGTTTCCTCCGTTGGCGGTGAAGGGGTTCGACGTGGTGGTGGCCGGTGACATGACGGATCTCGTCGTGCGCGCACCCGCCGTGGCCCGCGTGCGTGGCCAGATCGTGACGGACGACGCCGCACCCCTTCCGTTCGATCCTTCGGCGCTCGGCATCGCGACCGAGGTGCGTCCGGGCAACGGCCTCCAGATGCGCATGAGTCGCGATGCATCGATCGCGCCCGACGGGTCGTTCGTGGTCGACGGCGTCGTCGGTCCCACGCTCCTGGACCTCAGCGGGCTCCCGCCGGGCTGGTCGCTGTTGGCGGTGCGGCTGGGGGGCGTGGACATCACGTACGACCCGACAAACTTCAGCAGCGGTCGCTCGGACGTCGAGATGGTGATCACGGGCCGCACGCCGGCGTCACCGGCTTCGTGACGGATCGCACGGGCCGACGCGTCGCGGACGCGATCGTCATCGTCTTCCCAGAGGACCGCGACCGGTGGGTGACCCCCACGAGCTACGTGATGGCCGTCCGTGCCGAGGCGGACGGTGCCTATCGTGTCCTCGCGCTGCCGTCCGCGGATTACCTGGTGGTGGCCGTCGCCGCCGAGCCGCCGATCGCCTGGCGAGTGCCCGAGGTGCTCGATCGCCTCTGGTCACGCGCGACGCCACTCACGCTTGAGGATGGGGAGCAGCGACGACTCGACCTCCGCCTGTCTCGGATTCCTGCTGGGGTAACTCGGTAGGGGCCTCGCCGCGGCGAGACGGCCCTACGCGCCGAACATATCGATCAGACGTCAAACATCATGGTTCGGCTTCGCGCACAGTGGGCCGGCGCGTGATGTCGACCACCAGTGTCCCGCCGCGCCGCCCGTAGTCTCCTTCCCAGCGCCGCACTAGCTGTTCCTTGCGGAGATGGCCGTAGACAAGCTCCTCGACCATCTCCACGCAGCGATACTCCATGACCGCCGGGTGCTCCTCCATCCGCCGGTAGAGCGGCAACGAGATCGTCCACGGTTCGGTGAACACCTCGGGGTCGACCATCGTTGCCTCGTATTGCATGTGGTACGGCGTGATCGGCGTGTAGCGTTCCACCACGCGCATTGCACCGCTATGAAAGTTGCCCGACCGGTCGAACCATGTCTGATCGATCTGCTCGGTCACCTCCACGACGAGGGTGTCGCCCTCCCAGCGGCCGACCGAGTGCCCCATCCACGAGTCGACGCCCGGCGCGTTCACCTCGTCGAGATGAATCGTCCGACCCGCGTTCGAGAACCCGTAGACGATCATGATCTTTTCGGTTCCCTGCGTGATCTGAAACGGAAACGGGAGATACGTTGCCCGCGGCACCCCCGGCATCAGGCACTTCACCAGCGGGTCGCGCGTAAGCGCGTTCGCGCGGTTGTCATTGCGGTGCGCGAGAGCGTCCGGCCGGTACGGGATCGTCCCGCCGACGACCACGCCTTGCGACGGTGGAATTCCGCCGAGGGCGCCGAGCGCGAGGACCGGCGCGTCCGGCACCGGTCCTCCGTTGGGAACACCAGGGTGCAGCACCGCTGCCGCCGCCGCCGCGTTCCCCTCGAGGTCGTGGCCGACTTCGCCCATTGCCTGCCACACACCGTGAATGTCGGGCCGCGCGGTTCCCTCGAGACGCGGAATCCCGTTTGTCGACTCGGCGTCGGGCGTCGCCGGCTGACACGCCGCGACGCCGGCCAGCAGGGCGAGGATGCCGGCCACCCGGCCGCGTCTGAGTGTCCTCCATCGCTCTCCCACCACTCACCTCGTTCCCGGCTGTGATGCGTTTTCGATCGCGCGTGCTCCGGCCAAGATGCTGGTCAGCGCATAGTTGCCCTCGTGACACGCTGATTCGAAGATCAGGTTGTCGCTGTCGTCGTTCTTCGTCCAGGTCATCTCGAGCGTCCATGGTTGCGTGAAGGTGGATGGATCATCGACCGTGGCCTGATACAAGATCGTGTCGGGCGCTACCCGGGCGAACCGCTCCGTCAGCCGCATGTCGCGGCTCGCGCCCCGAAAGGTCGACTGGTCGGTGAAGTTGGCCGTCTCGACGACGAGCATGCCGTCCTCCCACCGGCCGCGCGAATCACCCAACCACTGGCGCACCGTGGGTGGCAGGTGCGGACGTCCGTCCAAGGCAATCGTGCGATAGGCACCGCCCCAGTGGCCCGCCTCGTAATACAGCGTGACCGCTCCCGGCGTCTGGACGATCCGGCTATAGGCGCACAATGCGGACACGCACGGAATGGTCACGCCCATGCAACGGTCGCCCGGCCGATCCTCCGGGCCGTCGGCTTTCTCGCGCTCTGCGCGCCGCCGAGCGGTCTCCGCCGCGACCCGCTCTCTTGCTTCCGATGTGTAGGGGATCTGTCCGTCCGGCGGATCGACGATCAGCGACGTCCGCCGGGTTCCGACCACCGTCGACCCGAAGAAGGAGCTGAAGGCGTTGTTGTAAGCGCCTTCCACGTCGGCAACCGTGCCCGGCTCCGCCCGCTCGTCGCGGCCCGGGTTTTCCAGGTTCGCGCGCTCGAGGTCGGCCACCTCGTCGTCGGTCAGGAACTCGCGCGCCGCGTACTCCTCGGGCCGTTGGAGCGGCGTCTGAGTCTTGCCGTTCCAGATCCCCTGCAAGTCGGGATCGCCCCACGGGGTCTGTGCCGGTGTCCACGAACCGGTCGACAAGGTCGTCTCGGCCGTCTGGGCGGCCGCCGACGGCGGCGTTATCGTCAGCATCGCCCCCACGGCCACGGCGACCGTCACGATCAGCACGGTGTCATCACGTTCACGCATGATTTGAGTGCTCCTTCCCCCGCTCATTCAGGCTCGGTCGCATCCCGCCCGTCTCTCGGAGCACCGGTGCCGGACGAGCCGAGAAAGAGTGTTCGGCCGTCGGGCAGCGTCAAGTCGCGACCGTTCGCCCGGCGCGATCCGTCCTTGGCCTGATACCCGTCGACCACGATGTCCATGCCGACCCGCAGCACGTCCTTCGAGAACCCCCGCCGGAACAGGTTGTGCGGGTTGCCACCCTCGATCATCCAGCGCTCGACCGCGCCGTCCGACTGGGTCACGTCGATGTGGATCCAGGCGTGAGGGTTGATCCACTCGACCTTGGCGACCGTGCCCTCAAAATGGACCGGCCGCCGCGCGTCGAACTCGGCGGAAAACGCATGGTGCGCGACCGCCGGCGCCGCCGCCAACCACAGGCACGCCGTTACCCCGGCCAATACGCTCGTTCTCATCGCGTCACTCCCTCTTCTGTGCATCCGCCTCCGCGTCTGCGTCTTCCAGGCGCGCCCCTGCGAGCATCGTCGTCAGCGAGTAGTTCCCCTCATGGCACGCGGCCTCGAAGATCAAATTCTCCGTATTGTCTTGGAGCGTCGGTGCGAGCTCCAGCGTCCAGGGCCGTGTCCACACCGTCGGGTCCTCCACCGTAATCTCGTACTTGAGCAGGTCGTGAGCGATGCGCGTGAAACGCTCGACGAGGTGCAGCTGCTCACTCGATCCCTGGAAGCTCGTCTGGTCGGTGAAGTTCGTCGTATCCACCACGAGCGTGTCGCCGTCCCAGCGTCCCACCGAGTCGCCGAGCCATTGGCGGATGTGCGGCGGCAGATGCGGTCGGCCGTCGAGCGGAATCGACCGATACCCGCCGCCGCCATGCCCTTGCTCATAGTAGATCCCGACCCATTCGCGCCCCTGCACAAGTCGGCTGAATCCGCACAGCCCGCCGATGCATGGCATCGAGACACCGAGACACCGCTCCATGTTTCGAACGTCCTCCGGGTTGTCGTACGACCGTCCGGTGTCGACCGGGTACGGGAGATCGGTGCGTCGGGGACCTCGTGTCCCGGCGGCCTCCACGATCGCCGCGCGCCTCGCCTCCGCCTCGGGCGTCAACGGAGGGATCCGACCATCCGGCGGATTGACGATCAGCGACGACCGCATCGTGCGACTGTAGCGGGTGCCGAGCGCCGTGCTGAAGATGTTGTTGTAGGCGCCTTCCACATCCGCCTCGGTCCCCGCTTCGGCCCGCACGTCGCGTCCCTGGGGCCCGTCGGTCGCCTCGCGCTCCCGCGCCGTTTCCAGCGCTGCGATCTCCTCGTCGGTCAGAAACTCGCGGTCGGCGTATTGCTCCGGACGCTGCAGCGGCGTGGTGCTCTTGCTGTCCCAGATGCCTTGGAGGTCGGGTGCGCCCCACGGGGTGCGCGGCGCTTTCCAGTCAGCGGCCGGCGCCGCCTGCCCGGCAGTCGTCGCCGACGTCACGAGGACACAGAGGGCTAGCGCGCCCAGGAGGTCGAGCGCCCGGGATCGATGTGTCACCGTTTCCTCCGCTCGCACCCTGCGGTGAAAGTCTACCGCGCGACACAGGTCGTGCACTACCGTGCACTAGATCGGGGGGTCGATGATAGGCTCCCTCCTGTCTGGTGTCTTGACCCGTTGCCCCTCGCCCACAGGCGGGGCAAGGAGGCGATATGCGCTTCGCGACGCTCGCGGTGGTGGCGGCGGCCATGCTGGCTTCGGCGACGGCGGCGACCGCCCAGGAGAGTGGCATCCATGTGCGCACCGTCCGCGTGCTGGCGGCCGATGCCGAGGCGATAGCGACGTTCTACCAGAAGGCGTTCGGCATGTCCGAGACCAGCCGGCCGGTGGAGACGCCGAGGTTCACGGAGATCATCATCAACACCGGTTCGACACCCGAGATCGCCAGACACGCCACGTCCACGCCGATCGTGATTGCAACGCGAGCCGCCGATGCGCCGCCTGCCGGTGGACTGGCGGCGATCATTCTCCAGGTGCCGGACCTCGATGCAGCGATCGCGGCGGTGAAGGCCGCCGGCGGCACACTGATGGGCCCGGCGTCCACCTTCGACAACCTCAGGGTCGCCTTCGTCGAGGACCCGGACGGCAACCAGGTCGAGCTGATCATGACGGCAGAGTAGGGAGCGGGGAGACGCACCATGTTCCGACACCCTTGGACATCGCGCTCACCGATCGCGCTGGCGCTCATCGGCGCCGTCGGTCTTGTGGGCTGCGGGGGCGGCGCTGCCGACCCTCCTGATGCACTGACGCCGGACCCGGCGGCCGATGCGACACCGGCCGAGGCGGTGCCGGTCTACGCGCACGATCCGTCGTGGCCACCCGCCCTTCCCAACGGCTGGATCATGGGGGTCCCGACGTCGGTCTCGGTCGACGGGCGCGATCATGTGTGGGTGCTGCACCGACCGCGAACCGTCCCGGAGGAGGAGCGGGCGCAGGCGGCGCCACCGGTGATCGAGTTCAACGCGGACGGCGCGTTCGTCCAGGCGTGGGGCGGACCGGGCGATGGGTACGACTGGCCCGATACCGAGCACGGGATCTTCGTCGACGAGGAGACCAACGTCTGGATCACCGGCATCAACCCGCGGGCCGGCGGCAACGTCTCGGATCGGTCGGACGACATGGTGCTCAAGTTCACCGCGGACGGGACCCTGTCGTTTCAGGTCGGTGGATTCGATGCGAGCGGCGGCAACGCGGACCCGGCGCACCCGCGCCAGGCGGCCGATGTCGGCGTCTACGCGCCGACCGGTGAGGTGTTCGTGGCCGACGGCTACGGCAACCGACGGATTTGGGTGCTCGACGCCGAGACGGGCGCCTTCAAGCGGCAATGGGGCGCGTTCGGTGACGAGCCCGTCGATGCCATTGAAGTCGGGCTCGCGAGTCCGCCGTTCGTGCCGCCCGATCCGGACGCAACGCTCGAGACCGAGGGGCCGGGCCCGGAGCAGTTCGGCATCGTGCACGGGATCGGCGTGTCGAGCGACGGCCACGTGTACGTGGCCGACCGGGGCAACCGGCGCATCCAGGTGTTCACGGTTGCCGGCGAGTTCGTGATGCAGGGGTTCGTCAACCGTCCGGGTCCCTCGGCGAACACGACCGCCCGGGTGGCGTTCTCGGCCGACCCGGAGCAGCGATACATCTACACGAATGACTTCGGCAACGGCCGTGTCTGGATCCTTGATCGGCAGACACTCGAGACAGTCGGTGAGATCGGGTCGCTTGGGAGCGATCCTGGCCAGTTCACGAACCTGCACCACATCGCCGTCGACTCGAACAACAACGTCTACGGCGCCGAGGTCGGCCAGAACCGGCGGGTGCAGAGGTTCGTAGTCAGCGGCAACTGACCCCGGGAGGGAAGACGATGTCACGCTCAGGAATGACGAGATCCGCGCTGGGGAGCGTGGCGGCTGCCGTGATGATCACTGCGGCCATGTCCGCACAGGGCGGCGCCGGCGGTCAGGAGCCGTCCGCGCTGCAACGATTGTCGCTGCGCCCGACCAGCACGATGACCAACCCGTATCGGATGCTCGAGAACTGGCCGACGCTTCGGCCCGGGATGGAGTGGGGCGCGGCCATCGGTCTCATCCCCGACGACACCGGCGGCACCTGGATGATGTTCCGCTCCGAGCCGCCGATCAATTACGTCGATGCCGACGGCACCATCACCCGGAGCTTCGGTGAAGGGACGATCGTGCAGGCCCATGGGTTCTGCATGGACCACGATGGCAACCTGTGGGCGGGAGACAGCGGCCCCTTCGGCGACGATCCGTCGACGCGCGGGCGTGGTTTCCAGATCCATAAATTCAGTCAGTCCGGCGAGCTGCTGATGAGCCTCGGGAAGGCGGGCGTTTCGGCCGCAGGCGAAGATACGTTTATCGGCCCGACCGCCTGCGCCGTCGCGCCGAACGGCGACATCATCATCGCCGACGGCCACTGGCCGCGTCCCTCCGATGCGCAGCAGGACGGCGACCGGCTGGTTCGCATCCGGCCGGATGGTCGGTTCCTCGAAGCGGTCGGCCGATTCGGCGCCGGCCCGGGCGAGTTCATGGGACCGCACGCGCTGGCCTTCGACTCGGACGGTCGGCTCTTCGTCGCCGATCGCTCGAACAACCGGGTGCAGATCCTCGACGAGAACCTGCGTTTCGTCGACGAGTGGCGGCACTTCGGTCGCCCGAGCGGTGTCACGATTCTCGAAGACGACACGCTGATCGTGTCCGACTCGGAGTCGGGAGCCATGATTCCCGGTCCACCCGACGCCCCGGAAGGCGGAGGACGGGTGCCCCGCAACCCCGGCTGGCAGGTGGGGATCCGGATCGGTAGCGCGACGGACGGCTCGTTGCGGTCCTTCATTCCCGGCACGAGACCGGAGGGCCTGGCGGGCGACGAGGCGGGCAACATCTTCGCCGGACTGACCGGCGGCTGCGACGCCAGCCCGTCCGGTGGCTGTCTGCAGAAGTGGGTGAAGAAGTAGGAAGCCAGCCAGGCCCCTCTCGGCGGGGGCGCTCATCACCTGTCAGAAGACGGCTCGTTCTCGAACCCGCCGGTGTTCAATGGGCTGCAGGTGATCCGGTGACGCGGGAGCTCCTGAAGACGTTCGTCGGGACGTGGGCGCTCGGTGAGGTGACGACCGGTGCAGCCGTCGCGCGCAGTTGCGACGAATACGAGACCTTGACCGGATTCTGCCGTCTGCTGGCGTCCCGACCCCGTGCGGAGTTAGCGCTCGATGTCGAACGGCGCGCGTTTGACGACGTGCTGGCCGGTCAATTGCGGCTGCCAACAGGCCGTCTGAGCGTCTATGCGTCCAACTCGGATCCCGCTCCCATGGTCGACGGTTTCATCAGCGAGAAAGTCTACTTCCGGGCGAGGGTCATCGCTGGGCTGATCGTCCTCGAGATCGACGGCACGCCACCCGACCATACCGGCGGACCGGTGACGGTGCTGGAATGCCGCTTTGGGCCGGTGCGGCCGACGCGAGCACGTCCCACGGTACGACGGTCTGCTCCCGGGCGGCCGTCCGCGGCGTCGTCGAGCCGCCCCCGCCAGGTCCACGACCTCGACCCCGGAGGGGCACCGGCAGTGCCCGATATGCTTGGGGCTGGGGCAGATCGACTGCGCCTCGTGTGGCGGGATGGGCGGGCGTGACGAGGGTCAGGTCGACTACGACTACGACAATAATCCAACGTACCGCACCGTACGGGTCCCCTGCGGGTTCTGCGCCGGGGGGCGGACGGCATGCACCACCTGTCATGGGAGCGGGAGCGTATCGCGGTGACCGGATGCGGATGAGCCAGCTCATGCGCTACGTCGCCCCGGTCGCGCTCAGTGTCCTTGCGATCCTCGTCGTGCACGCCACCGGCCAGAATGCTCCGCCGGGCGCCTCCAGCGAGTGCCTCCCGCGCGGGGACTGCGCTCCCATGCCGGAGACCGCCCGGGAGTATGCGGCGATGTGCGCGCTGGAGCTCGGGGTTCCGCCGATCGTCGACTGCGCCGTGGGCGTTCCGATCCCGATCACTGTCGCTGGCGTCGAGGTGTTCGAGGACCCGGGGCTGCACGAGTGTGACAAGGCCAGCCTCCAGGTCGGCGACTGCATGCCCGGCTCTAGCCTGCAGCGCTACCAGGCCATGCACGCCGACGGCACACCCAGACAGGACGCCGTGTGGATCAGCTTCTGCCGCCACGATGGACGGGACACGGCCGAGTACGACATGCCCGATTCGGTCCAGATGATCGGCTATAACTACGAGACCGGCGCGACCTGCTTTTTCGAGTCCGGCGACAACAGCCCGCGGACTTCCGTCGACGAGAACAACCGGCTGGTCGGCGTGCTGCCAGGCCCAGACGATCCGGAGTTCGATCGGGCCTACGTCGTGCCCGGGGTCCAGTGCGTGCAGTGTCACCAGGCCGATCCGTTCATCCACAACCCGTGGATCAAGAGCGCGCGACTGCCCGAGGACTCTCGCCAGCCGGTGATCCCGGTCATTCCCGGCAGCAACCCGCCCTATTACGTCATCGGGGGCACCGACTGGGACATGCGGACCATCCACATCGAGGGCAACGGGTGTCTCGGATGCCATCGGATCGGCATGGACACCCTCGCGGAGTTCACTGGGGACCACTGGGATCCGAACGAGCACATGCCGCCGCACGACCCCGGTTCCCTGGCCGCGGACTACCAGGAGCTCGTCGAGTGCTGGGAGCACGGTCCGGAGAACACGCCGGGGTGTGACTGGATCGTTCCGCCGGCCGGCGAGTGCGACGGCGGGGTCATCTCAGACGACTACCCGTACGCGGCGGCCCGCTTCAACCGCCGGACCGGCAGCCCCGATCGCACGCGCGGTGCCTGGCGCCGGCCCGGGTGCTGACCGACCGCGTCCGCTACACTTCTTATTGCCGCGAAGAAGTAGGGCGCCGCGGCGCCGGCACCCTCACGCCGATGCCGGCTGGTAAGCCAGCCAGCGGCGCGGGTTGTCGACCAGGATCTTCTGGATCGTCGCCTCCGGCACGCCGAAGTACCGGAGCTTCGGCACGAACTGCAGGAGGACCGTCGAGGCGTGCCGGGCGCGCGCGGCTCGGCCGGCGGCTGGCGAAGTCAAAGGCCAGGTGCTCGTGAAACAGGGTGGCGCCCCTACCAAGCGCATCGGGATCGACGTCGGCGACCACGGTGCGCACGATCGCGTCCGGGAACGCACGGGCGCCGTATGGTCGTGACGTTCGGTCATCTGTTCCCCCTCCCTCGCTCATCCTAGCCGTACTCCTCGGGCCGGGCCGCTCAGCCGGCTGATGCTGCTCCTCATGTGCGCGCACCCGGTACTGTCCCGACAGGTTCTTCCGAAAGCGACCGCCTATCGCCTCTCAGGCTGGGCTGGGGGCGTGCGAATCTGCCACCGTCGGTGACGTCGCCGGCTGCAGAAACGTCCATCCTCCGCGCGGTTGTTTCCGACATTCAGCCACTACCGGGTCGGCACGGCTCGTGCGCCCGCGTTCTGGATGGCCTCGCCGTCCGCTTCATACGAACCGCGCGCCGCAGCCCAGAGCCTCCTCTACCGGATCGTCCGCGATCACCTCGAGACGTTCCTCGCGCAGGCGCGGCACCAGCGCGACGGCGAGGGGGTGCCCCGGTTCGTCGAGCAAGAGTTCCGCGACTTCCTGCGCTGTGGCTGGCTCGCCGGCCGCTTTGCCCGCTTTCGGTGCGGCTACTGTGGCACCGACCGGCTGATCGCGTTCTCGTGCAAAGCCAGGGCGGTGTGTCCGAGCTGTGGCGGGCGCCGGATGACCGAACGCGCCGCGCACTTCTCGATCATGTGTTCTCCGACGTCCCCATTCGCTAATGGGTGCTCTCGCTTCCACACCGGGTGCGGTACCTGCTGGCCTGGGACCATGACGTCTGTCGGGCGGTGGTGGCCGTGTCCATGCGCGCCATCCTTGGCTTCCTGCGTCACCTGGCCCGTGACGCCGGCGTCGACGACCCGCGTGGGGGCGCGGTCGTCATCGTCCAGCGCTTCGGCGGGGCGCTCGATCTCAACGTTCACTTTCACGCGCTGGTTCTTGACGGGTGTGTTGACGAGGGTGGGCGGTTCCATCCCCCTGCCCGACCTCGACGCCATGGATGTGGCCGATGTGCTGGCGACCATCGTGGCCGGGATCCGCCGGCTCCTGGTGCGCCGTGGCTTGGTGGACGACGACGAATGCGGCGGCGCCGCAGATGCGTGGGCCGAGACCGAGCCAGCGCTCGCCGGGATGGCGGCCGCGTCGGTCGAGGGCCGTGTGGCGCTCGGTCCGCGAGCGGGGCGTCGTACCCGCCGGCGCGGTGACCCGCCAGAGGAGGCTGAGTCCGCGGAACCCGGGCCCTGTCATGCCCGACAGCACGGCTTCGATCTCCACGCCGCCGTCGGCATCCGCGCAGGCTGCCGGGATCGACTCGAGCGTGTGATCCGGTATGCCCTCCGCCCGCCCATCGCCGCGGACCGACTCCGGCTGACGCCGGAGGGCCAGGTGCGGCTCGCGCTCACGCGACGATGGGCGGATGGCACCACCCATCTGGTGTGCGACCCGACCGAGCTGCTCGAGCGGCTGGCGGCCATCACACCCCGACCGCGGATCAACCTGATCCTCTACTACGGTGTGCTGGGAGCACGGTCGGCGTGGCGGGCGCAGGTCGTTCCCACCCAGCAGGGCGGCGACGCCAGCGAAGCGCTCGAGGACGCACGCACCCCCTCGAGCTATCTCTGGGCGCGTTTGATGCAGCGGAGTTTCGGCTTCGACGTCCTCGCCTGCGCGCGGTGCGGCGGCCGGATGCGCCTGGTCGCGCTCATCGACCAGCCGCCCGTGATCCAACGCATCCTCCGTCATCTCGGGCTCCTGACCGCGATCCCCGAGCCACGGGCAGCGCGCGACCCGCCGCTACTGGATCCCGGGCTCCCGAGCCACGAGCCAGGGTCCATCGCCCCTTTTCGATTTCGCGCCTGACCAGGGACCAGCCCGGTCGTTGCGACGGGCGTGCGCCTGGCTGTGCCCCACGACGTCCCCACGACGTCCTTGATCCGCTTACTACAGGGCCATGATCCGCGCGTAGCGCCCAATCGGCCCTGTGTCGCTGTGTCGCGGGGGCTCCGTAGCCGGCGACGCCGGCGTCCTGGGTCGCTGGGTCTGAGAACGGGCCTTACGTTAACCGACGGGCACCCGTCTAATGCCGCCTATCGTCTCCAGCTTCCCGAGCCTGGACCCGACGATGTGCAGCGTGATCGCGTGAAACCCTGGCTCCGCGGCCTGGTACCACCGTGCGCTCGACGACCCCGAGGTCGAGGTCACCCGCGACGGGGCGACGACCGCCCGCGTCGCCGTTCCGGTCGTCGGAGCCGACGGGCACCATCTAATACTGCCTATTATCAACCCCGGATGGCAGGTGGGGATCCGCATCGGCAGCGCGACGGACGGCTCGCTGTGATTCTTCATTCCCGGCACGAGACCGGAGGGCCTGGCGGGCGATGAGGCGGGCACCATTCTTCGCCGGTCTGACCGGCGGCTGCGACGCCAGCCCGTCCGGGGACTGCCTCCAGAAATGGTTGAAGAGGTAGTCCTACGGTCGCGGCGGCGCCGCCGGCCTCACGTCGACGCTAGTTGGTAGGCGAGCCAGCGGCGCGGGTTGTCGACCAGGATCTTCTGGATCGTCGCCTCCGGCACGCCGAAGTACCGGAGCTTCGGCACGAACTGCAGGAGGACCGTTGAGAACCCGTTCCCCCAGTTGGCCTTGATCTGCGCCGTGTTCGCGAAGTCGGACGAGAGCAGGATCTGGTCCTCGATTCCGGCGTCGAGCGCGTTCAGCACCATGTCCACCTTCTCACGCTCCGGGATGAACGACGCGCTCATCCGATGGCCGACCGTATCGAACCCGACGAACGCCCCCCGGCGGGCAATCTCCTTGTGCGTCTCCCACCCCGGGTCGTCCGACCGCTTGATGGTCGATTGGTGTCCGATCACCAGATGCGCCAGGTCGACCCCCTCGGCCTCGTAAATGTCGAGTTGATCGATCGCGCACGACGGACAGCTCTCGTGCGGCACATGGGTGAAGATCGGGAGACCCGTCCGATGATGTGCGCGACTGATGGCGCGCGCCATCTTGCGCTCATCGTCGTGTATCGCCGGAAACGAGCTGCCGACCTCGCCGAGCGCGCCCCAGCGTTCCCGATTCGCCTCCTCGACCAGGTGTGTCGCGATCTCGTCCTCAGACATCCGGATGATCTCCTCCGGATACCGCGGCTGCAGAAAGTAGCTGCCGCCGAGGACGACATGGACGCCCGACCGGGTCGCCATCGCGGACAGGTTGTCGAGCTGCTGGTCGGTGCGCGGCCCGATCGACGAGTCGACGATGCAGCTCACACCGTCAAACGCCGCCATCCGTAGCTCGTCGACCAGGAGGTCGACCATCGCCGCATTCGTCGGTCTGGGCGGCTCCGGCGTGCCGGGCGCGCGCGGCTCGGCCGGCGGGCTGGCGAAGTCAAAGGCCAGGTGCTCGTGAAACAGTGTGGCGCCGGTGCCGAGCGCGTTGGGATCGACGTCGGCGAGCATCGTCCGCACGACCGCGCCGTTTGGGAACGCGACCGAGGGAGGGGACGGTTCGGTTGCGGTCGGCTCGGTCGCTTGGTTGGAGGGCTCCGGGCTCGACCCCGGCCCGCAGGCGGCGGCGAGCCCGACACCGGCCCCGGCCGCGCCCGCGCCGAGCAGGCGCAGCGCCTCGCGGCGACTCACATACTCCGTGCGGACACGTTCGGTCATCTGCTTCCCTCCTGGCGGCTCATCCTAGCCGTACTCCTCAGTTCGGGCCGCGCTAGCTCACCCGGCTGATGCTGCGGTCGTGGCCTGGTCACTGGTGCTCCAGCCCCGTGTGTTCGATCTCGCGCAGCCGTTGGCTCCGGCCCTTGAGATCGAGCACGTGACACTTGTGCAGCCGCCGCGCGCTCCAAGCGACTCCCGGTGCAGCCGGCCGCGATACGCGGCTGGCCGATGCCGCGCGGGGGGCGACGCCGCGGCCGTGGACGCCTTGCTGGTCTGGGAACCGGCCCGGGACTGGCGTGGGCCGCAGGAGCCGTATAGAGTCAGCCTGAACCAGTTCGGTTGGCGTGAGAGGGGTTCCCGTCACGCAAGAGAGGTGAGGATGGCGATGCGTTCGAGACGCTTTCTTCTGGCCCTCCTTCTGCTTGTGTCGCTCGCCGTCGTTGGCACGACGGTCGCGGCCCAGAGCATTCTGAAAAAAACTGAGATCTCTTCACCGACCATCGTCCGCACAGTGTACGACATGGACAAGGTGGCGTCGCCACCGTCGCTCTCCGCGGACGAAGTCCGGGGCAGACAGCTCTTTGTGCAGCGCTGCGCCATTTGCCACGACCCGCTGGGCCAGCCCTCGTATCCGAATACCCCGGGACCGTGGGTGGATGCCGCAACCGTCAGATCCCTGGGTGAAGACACCGTCAGTGCTCAGATCATGATGGGCTCGGCCAGAATGCCTGGCTGGCAGTACACCCTGCAGCCCGAACAGGTCAGCCAGGTCATCGCCTACCTGAAAACCGTCACGCCCGATCAACGACCGTAGGATGAGATCGCAGTCGGAGGAACCAGCAATGTTCAAGTCCAGTCAAAACGCAGGGATATCGGCGGCGCTCGTCGGCATTGGCGCTCTGTGTCTTGTGGTCGGTCCAGGGTCCACCAACGCCTCCGCACAGTCCGATGGCTCCCCGGCGTTATGGGGAACGGCGATGTCCGCGTCGGGCGAACCGATGGAGGGCGTCGCAGTCTCCGCGCGCGCCGACGGCAAGACGACGACGACATCGGTCTACACCGACGAGCAGGGGCAGTTCTTCTTCCCGCCGTTGGCTCCCCCATTCGAAGAGGGCACCTATCGCGTCTGGGCGCAGGCGGTCGGCTACGCGAAGGCAGATGCCAAGGTGATGCTCGGCGCCACGGGGGCAACCGAGCAAGACTTTACGCTCACGCCGATCGATGACTTCACGCACCAGCTCTCCGGCACCGAGTGGCTGGATGCTCTGCCGGCGGAGACGCGCGATGATCGCCGAATGAAGGAGGTGTTCCGGGTCACGTGCACAGAATGCCACTCGGCTGGTCTCGCGCTGCAGAACCAATTCGACCAACGCGGATGGCGAACGATCATCGACCTGATGGCCCAGGTGTCCTACCACGGATGGCGTGGAGCGAACGCCCGGCCATCGCTCACGATGCAGTACTACCGGAACGAGCTCGCCAGGTACCTGGCAAAAGCCCGCGGGCCAAAGTCCGATCCGCTGGCGTTCGTGCTCCAGTCACGCCCCGCCGGTGACGCGGCGCGCCACCTGGTCACCGAGTACGACATCCCGATCGCCGAGGAGCTGAACGAGCGCGCAACCCTCGATGGCAGCGATTGGTCGCACGGCGTCGTGTCAGGCATGCACGGCGGTGGCGGCATGCACGATTCCATCGTCGATGACGACGGCAACGCGTGGATCACCGACTCGGTGCGCAACAACTTCCGCACACTCGCGAAGATCGACACCACGTCCGGCCAGGTCGTCGGGTTCAAGGTGACGGCGCCGGATGGTCGAGGGGCGCGCCAGTCCCACGGGATTACCAAAGATCGCGACGGCATCCTGTGGTTCGATACGTCGGGCGCGTTGGGACGCGTAGACCCGAGGACGGAGGAGTTCACGCTCTACACGCCGCCGACGCCGCTCCGCGTCGGAGGGAGCCCGATGGTTGATGGCAAGGGGAGGATCTGGATCGGCAATCCTCACGGCGCCACCAAATTCGACCCGGAGACGGCCGAGTTTGAGTACTTCCAGAACAAGACCATCGGCGATGCCCAGACATATGGGACGGCCGCCGACCGCCTCGGCAACGGCTGGTGGGCCCAGTTCAACATGGACATCGTCGGGCACGCTAACGGAGAAACGGGCGAAGTGTCCGAGGTGCGGATGCGCCCACCGTGGGCGCTCGACGAGGAAGAGCTGCTCACGCCCGAAGACCGTGACTTCTTCCACCGCATCGGGGCCCTGCGTTTTTCGGGAAGCGTCTTCAACCCTGGCGCGCAGGCGCCGCGCCGACTCTTCGCCGATCCCAACGGCGACTCGGTCTTCGTCGCGAACTGGTGGGGCCACAACCTGGCCCAGATCGACATCAACACATTCGAGACGACGTACCACCGGTTGCCGATCAATTCACACCCGTACGCGACCGCCGTCGACCGCAATCACATGGTGTGGACGAACCTGTCCTCCGACGACGCGGTCGCCAGGCTTGATCCGAATACCGGGGAGTACACGATCTACAAGCTGCCAAGTGTCGGCACCGAGCTGCGGCACATCGCGGTCGATGACGCGGGCGATCCGGACGTGTGGGTGGTGTACCGCGAGGCGAGCCGCGCCGCGCGCATCAAGTTCAGGACAGAGGAAGAGCTCCTGGCGCTCAAGGCCGCGACCAGCGGGCCGGTCGCACGGCGGTAACGTCTACTGCGGCCGTAGCGCCACTCGGCCCCTGTGTTGCGGAGGATCCGCAGGCGGCGACGCCGGCGTCCTGGGCTGCCGGGTCGGAGAACGAACCTTACGTTCACCGACGGGCACTCGTCTAATACTCCTTATCGTCCATCCCACGGTGATCCCGCTCCCCGCGGTCCCCGGTGCGCCGGATTCTCCGCTCCTCGACTTGCAGGAGGCGGCCGAAGCCATGGGACCGGCTTCCCGGAGGACGCCGTGGTGATGCACGTCCTCACCAGACGACCTGATGGCGCGCATGTCGGGGCCGCGGGGCCGGCGCGGGCACGGTAGCTCGTCGGAGCTGCCCCGTAGGTGATCGAGGCCGTCCCGGGTCGTCAGTTGGTGGGTGAGCACGTGAAGGTGCTTGGTCGCACGTGAGACCGTCAGGGAGATGGTGCCACCCCCCTCGTCGTATCGTCTCTTGCGCCGGCGCTCAATGTATCGCCCTTGTCGAGCGCGAATAGAAGGATGACGCAACTCGTGGCTGCAGCCCGACGCGTCTAGTCGCAGTACCCGGGACTGGGTTGGCGTACGCCGCCGTGTGTCTGACCCGTTCGCGCGCGCTCCCCCTGGCTGGTTGAGAGGGCGCCATGCGCGCACTGGAGGTGAGGTCTGGCACGCTGACAGTTTTCTACGAACAACGGGTTACCTGACACGCCGCTTCATAGAAGCACCTTGATGGCGACGGAAAGGTCCAGGGGGGTGTCGCGGGCTTTGCAGACTTCGCCCATCCCGCACGGGCCATCGACCGGCCGTCCGGCGACAGCGCGAGCACGTCCTCGATGAAGTCGGTCGCGAGCACGACCTCGGTTGCCCGCTTCCCCTCGATGGTCAGCACGCCGAAGAGCCCGCCGCCGTCCCGGCTTGACCGTCGACGGGCGTGTGATCGGCACGTCATCGATCCACCACTGGTCCGCTAGAGCGCTTCGCCCGGGAGACACACTGCGAGCGCACGCGGCGTCACTCCGGCAAGGCAAAGACGTAGAGCGCGTTCCCACTATCCGGCTGGTAGATCTCCGGAGTGACCTGCGCGGTGAGGAACCGGAAGGAGCCCCCAAGCGCAGCCGGGACGGCGATGAACTGCCGGCCGCCCGCCTCGTAGGTGATGGGATACCCGTGCGCCGCGGCGCCGAGGCGGGTCTGCCAGAGGACGTCCCCCGTCCGGATGTCGAACGCCCGGTAGTAGCGGTCGGCATCGCCCGCAAACACGAGGCCGCCCGCCGTCGTCAGCGTCGACGTGAGGAAGGCCGCCCGCTGCTCGCGGCTCCAGAGCTCTTCCATCGTCCGGACGTCGTAGGCTGCCAGCTTCCCCAGGTTCCCGTTCGTGCCGGGCATCTCGTGCAACTCGGCTCGTCCCGCCTCGCCGCCACCGCCATCGACGAACTCCACCTCGCGACCCGTCAGGTACATGCAGACCTGGTGGAGTGGAATCACCAGCGCGCCGACGCCCGGGTGGTACGCCGATGCCTGCCAGTTGTGTCCGCCGAGCGCGCTGGGACAGGCCGGCACGCGATCGCCAATACCGGCGGCCCGGATGTCCGGCCGGTACGAGACGCGTCCGGTACTACGGTCGATCGACTCGTAGATGTCCTGGTAGACGGTCTCGCGCAGGTCGACGAACGCGCCGGTCCGCCGGTCGAGCTTCCAGAGGATGCCGTCCTTCCCGATCGTGAACAGCCACTGCTCGCCGTCGGCGTCGACCAGGACGCGCTCGTACACGACATCGAGGTCAAGCGTTTCGCCCGGCGCATGCTGGAAGTACCATTCCACCTGCCCGGTCCGCGGGTTCAGTGCCAGCGTTGAGTTGGTGTAGAGCGCTCCTGCCGCGTCGTCATCCCCCGACTCGCCGCGACCCACGGCTTCGCCTGCGCGGTCCCGATGTAGAAGAGATCGAGGTCCGCGTCGTAGCTGCCCGGGATCCACAGGTCGCCGCCGGCGCGGAGGTACGGCGGCGTATCACCCCACGAGGCGTCGTTCGGATCGCCCGGCAGCGCAATCGTCGACGTACGCCACAACTCCTCGCCGGTGTCGGGGTCGTGCCCGGTGATGAAGCAGGTCTGCTCCGTGTAGCGCTGACATCCGTTGATGCCGCTCACGACGACACCGTTGGCGATCACCGGTCCGCCGAAGTGCATGAAGCCCTGCGTGTAATCCGCCTTCACGGTGCGCCACACCTCGGTGCCGGTCCGCGCGTCGAGCGCGACGAGCGCTGCATCGTACGTGGCCAGGTAGACCTTGTCACCGTAGAGCGCCAGCGTGCGGGTCGCGCCTCGTTGCGGCGCATCCTCCGGCAGCGGTGACCTGTACTCCCAGATGACGTCGCCGGTGAGGGCGTCGATCGCCTGCACGACGTTCCCCGGATGCGCCAGGAACATCACGCCGTCATGCACGAGCGGCGTCGTCTGGTTGTTCCCCTCCCGGACCGCCAGCACCCAGGCAAGCTGCAGCTCGTCAACGTTGTCGCGCGTCACCTGATCCAACGGACTGTAGCCGTGGCTGTTGCGCGTCCGCCGCCAGCTCAGCCAGTCGCCCGGCGGCGGATCCTGCAGCAACGCATCGGTGACCGGGGTCAGGCGCTGCTCCACCTCCCGGTTGACGAACCGCGACGGCCCCCAGCGGGGCGTGTCCCCTTCCCGCGCCGCACGCCGCGCCTCGGCCACGTCCGCCGCATCGCCAATCATGAGCGCCGCGTCGGCCGTCAACGGGGCGTCGCCCGGGCGGGCGCCATTCGCGTCCAGCAGGTACGCCACCAAGTTCACGTAGACCTGATCGCTCAGCGATCCCCCGAGGCCGGGCGGCATCTCATCCCGCACGTACGCGAACAGCTCGTCGGTCGTCCGCCCGGCCCAGTTGTTCAGGAAGTCCACCCCGCGAAGCGGCGGCGCGAGCGCCATCCCGTCCAGGCGTGGCCCATGGCACTCCCCGCACTGCCGCGCGTACACCGCCCATCCAGTGGTGGCCTGTTCCGCCGTGAAGCCGCCGTCTGCCGCCGGCGGCTGCGCTGCCGCGATGCCGACACCTGGCGCCACACCCAGTCCGCCGGTCAGACCACCTGCCGCGATCAGTCCAGCGGCAGCCAACCAGACCGCCGCCGCTGTGGGCCCCGGTTCTCGACAACGCGTTCCACGGAATCCGCCCCAGATTCGCTTCGACATGATCCGCGACTCCTCGACGCAGTCGGCCTGTGTTGCGGAGGATCCGCAGGCGGCGACGCCCGCGTCCTGGGCCGCCGGGTCGGAGAACGAACCTTACGTTAACCGACGGGCACCCGTCTAATACTCCTTATCGTCCCGAACGTGAGGACCAGAGCGTGTTCGTGCTCATCGGCGCCGACTGGACCGTCGTCCGGCGCCGCCGCCCAGTGAAGCTCGATGGGGAACTCGGACCGGTCGCGTTCGGTCGGTCGAGCGGCACGTGGTGCGGCCGGTGGCGGGTGCGATACGACCCGCGTTGCAGGAAAGTGGCTTGCTCTATCTGGGGCCGTCAGGTCGCTTGAGGTTCTTCCATCACGGCTCAACGCTCTTGACCTCCGCCGTCCGTCCGTTCATTCTCAGCGCCATGACTGTGTTCGGCTGCGGACCTCGTGTCGTCCTGATCATCGTTGCGACGACGGCGCTGTCCGGAGCGGCGGCCGCAGCGCAACCGGCGGGTCTGCCGGATGGGCCGCGGATCCTGGAGGCCGACGGACAACGGATCCGCGTCGTGCCTATCGCCAGTCTGGAACGACCCTGGGCGCTGGCGATTCTCCCGAGCGGCGACATCCTCGTCACCGAGCGGCCCGGGCGACTGCGGATCATCCGCGACGGCGTGCTCGACCCGCAGCCGATCTCGGGTGTGCCCGAGGTGAACACCGGCGCCGTCTTTGCCGGGCTCATGGACATCGTGTTGCACCCGCAGTACGCCGAGAACCAGCTCGTCTACTTCACCTACTCGAAGCCGATGCCCGGGAATCCCTTCGAGGACTTCGAGGGCATGCGGGATGCGGCCACGTGTACCCTGGCGCGCGCCCGCTTCGACGGTGGCGACGCGCTGGCCGATGTCGAAGACCTCTTCGTGGCGGATGCCTGGGCCCAAGGCACGTCGGGTTCACGGATTGCGTTCGGCCGCGACGGCAAGATCATCATGACGGTGGGGATGCCGACGCGTCACAAGATCGGGACGGCGGACGATGCGCAGAATCCCGCGAATCACGCCGGCAAGGTGCTGCGCCTCAACGACGACGGGACGGTTCCGTTCGACAATCCGTTCATCGGTCGCGGGGAGTACAGGCCGGAGATCTACGCGCTCGGCATCCGGAACGCGCTCGGGCTGTTCGTCCACCCGGACACCGGAGACATCTGGGAGACCGAGAACGGCCCGATGGGCGGTGACGAGCTCAACATCATCGAAGCCGGGCGGAACTACGGCTGGCCGGTCGTGTCGTATGGCCGTGACTACAGCGGCAACCAGCTCGGGGGCCTCTCGGGCACGACGTCGGAGCACCCGTGGGCGCCGGGCATGGAAGAGCCGCTCATGTATTGGGTCCCGTCGCCCGCGCTCGCCGGCCTCACGTTCTACACCGGTGATGCGTTTCCCGCTTGGCGGGGCAACATCTTCATCGGCGCGCTCGGCAGCGGCAACCTGGGGTCGCGGCAGCTGCATCGCATTGTGCTCAACCAGGAAGGGACGACACAACGTCGTGGGAACCGCACGCTGTTGGCCGAGCTCGGCCAGCGCATCCGGGATGTGCGGCAGGGGTCCGACGGCCTCCTGTATCTGACCACCGACGAGCCCGACGGCGCCGTTCTCCGGATCGAGCCTGTCGACCCCGCGCCCTGAGCCCGCGAAGCACGGGACCGCGCCTATCTGCTGTCGACCAGCGATTCCTCAGCGGCGCGGGCGCCGCTGAGGATGTTGTGCAGCCCGTAGTTCCCCTCGTGACACGCGTACTCATACAGCGGCAAGTCGCTCCGCTGCATCGGGTAGTTGGCGGAGAACGTGCGGGTGAAGACCGACGGGTTCTCGACGGTGAACTCGTATCGCAGCGTGTCGGCATCGATCCGCGTGAAACGCTCGGTGAGACGCAGATTGGCGCCCGTCCCCCACGACACGCCGGTCGTGCTGAAGCTCCCGACCCGATCGGTGAAGTTGGTCGTCTCGACGACGAGCGTGTCGCCCTCCCAACGCCCCCGTGAGTCCCCGAGCCACTGGCGCACGTCCGATGACAGATGCGCACGGCCGTCCAGCGGGACGATCCGCACGTCGTGGATCATCTCGATCACGAGGGCGACGTACCCCGGCGCCTGGAAGATCTGCACGTTGTTGTTGTAGCCGCCGGGCAGCATCGGCGGGCCGGTGCTGAAACCGACGATGCACCGCTCCGCCAGACCGCGATCCTCGGGGCCGTCCACGCCGATGCCGGTCGCGCGTGACCGGACCGGGTGGCCCCCGGCCGCGCGATGCGCCGCGACCCGGGCGGTTTCGGCTGCCGTCAGCGGCGGGATCTTGCCGTCCGGTGGATCGACGATCAACGAGGGCTGATTGAGCGCCGTGGCCCGCGAGCGCTCCGTCCAGACCTGCTGCCCGTACGCGCCAGTGCTCCCCGCGCGGGGCGTGTTCGCGTCCGTCGCGATCGCCGCCGCTCTGCCCCGCTCGCCGACGAGCGCCGCCTCCTCGTCGGTCAGCGTGTCCTTGCCGGCGAACTCGTCCGGGCGCTCGAGCGGCGTGAATGTCCAGTAGTCCCAGACACCCTGGACGTCCGGGTCACCCCACGGCGTGCGCGGCGTCTGTCCGGCGGCCGACGATGGAGCGAGCACGACGATGGCACCGACAGCCCACATCACGCCGGCTACTCGAAAGCATCGCTTCATCACGGTCCTCCTCGCCGAGAACAGCCGGCATCATAGCACCGCGACAGCGCTGCTAGACTTCTGCGAAGCGCACCATGATCGGTAGCTCAAGAGGGAGTGGCGCCATGAAGAATCTCCTTGACTCACGACCGTTACGGACGCTGGCGGCCGTGGTGGTCTCGACCGCCGTTCTCGTGGCGAGCCAGTCCAGCCGGGCGGCCGCCCAGCACTGGGTGACCGCCTGGGGCTCGTCCCTCCAGGGTCCGTCACCAGACGACTGGATGATGACCGACGCAAGCGTCCGTTTGATCGCGCGGTCGACCATCGCCGGCGACCGAGTCCGCGTCAGGCTCGAGAACACGTTCGGCATGGCGCCGCTGACGATCGGCGCTGCGACCATCGGCCACCAGGCCCGTGGCGCGGCGCTGGTGGCGGGATCTGTGCGACCGCTGCGCTTCGACGGGTCCGACGCCGTGACCATTCCCGCCGGCGAGTATGTCGTGAGCGATCCGGTGACCCTCGCCGTCCGCGCCGAGCAGCGATTAGCGATCAGCCTGCACATCCCCGGCTCCAACGTTGGAAGCAGCGTCCACAACAACGGCCTGACGACGTCGTATGTCACTGACGCGAGTGTGGGGGACCAGACGGGCGACGTCGACGGCCAACCCTACGCCGCCACCACGACGCGGATGCACTGGCTATCGGCGGTCGAGGTGTACTCGTCTTCGGCCCGCGGCGCCATCGTGGCGTTCGGAGACTCGATCACCGACGGGTCGTGCGCGACGATCGACGGACACAACCGGTGGGAAGACGTGCTCTACACGCGCTTGCGGGACGCCCAGACCGTGGCCGCCGGAACAGCCCGTCTCGCGATGGTGAATGCCGGCATCGGCGGGAACACCGTGATCCGTGTGCCGCCGGTGGGCAGCGTGCCGGGCGTCGAGCGCATGGACCGCGATGTGCTGAGCCTGGCCGGCGTCACACACGTCGTGCTGTTTCTCGGAACCAACGACCTCCGCCGCAATGCGACGGCCGCCCAGGTGATTACGGGTCTCGATGATGTCGTTCGTCGCGCGAAGGCGCGCGGGTTGACGGTGATCGGCACCACCATCATTCCGCGGAATCCCGTGCCGCGGGGGCTGCCGCCGGAGCTGGGGTTCGGGGCGGCGCGAAACGCCGAGCGTCACGCGGTCAACGCCTGGATCCGGTCGAACGAGGATCTCGATGCCGTGCTCGACTTCGACGCCGTGCTCAAGGACTCGAACGACCGCGACCTCATCACCCCGATCTTCGACTGCGACGGGATTCACCCGAACGTGCTCGGCTACGCAGCCATGGCCCGGTCCGTCGATCTCGCCGTGTTCGCGGGTCGGTGAGTCGCGCCCCGCTTAGCAGCTCTCCAGAAATCCTTGTGCGCATGCCCGCTGCCGGATCTCGGACGGGGTGAGCTCCGGCCGGCGCCCCTTCCTCCTCCTGAGCACGATGCGGTAGTCGGCGGCGGCGGGCGGTGCGCGCCGCGGATGATCCGCCAGCGCCGGGTCGACATTATCGCAGCCGGCCGCGAACCCGAGATCGCACGCACGCTGGAACGTGCGCCCGGCACGCTCGGGGCGCAACGCCGGCTGGAGCAAGACGCCGTACTCGTTGCACGCCCATCCTGATCCGTCCCGGCAATACACGGAGGTGAGTCGCGCGGCGTGGCGACAGCCGTTCGGCCGGTCATCCTCGCACGCGGACAACCAGAACGTCACCCACTGGCCGCGATGCGTGTCGCCGACCCCCTGCGCGACGCTCATCGCGACGAAGACCATGGCCCAGACACCGACGGTGGCGACAGGCCGCCGAAGGATCGCGACGAATCGGTCCGCCGGTGCCGGGCCCCACCAGTGCGTCCAGCCGTCGGCGACGCGGTCGATGTGCTTGATCGCTAGATTCAACAGCGGCACGGCCAGCAGCTTGTCGTAGAAGGTCGGCGCCCCGAAACGCTCGAGCACGGTGTACAGGGTGATGACGGTGAGCGCGTACAACACGCCGAACACGATCCGGCCGAGCTCACGGCGAGGCGACGTCGAGGGATCGGTGACCAGCAGATGCATGCCGAGGAAGACGGCGATGGGGATGTACGAGTCGACGAAGTAGTACGTGCCCGTCAGAGCGAGATAGAGCAAGCCGAACAGGTATGTCGTGACGACCGCCGACAGCGTCATCGTCGCCACGCCGAACAGCAGCTGTCCGGGGACGCTCACGAGAAAAATCACGAGGTAGATCTGCGGCGCGTCGTTCAGCGTCGTCGCGATCTGCTGTCCCCATGTCAGCTCCGTCGTCCCGGTTGCAATGAGGGCGAGGGAGAAGAGCGCCAGCGGGAACGACGATGGATTGAAGATGTGGACGCGGCGTCCGTCCTTCTCCCAGCGCACGAGCTCCTTGACCACGAGCCCGACGGCGATCAGCAGGAATTGCAGGGCGAACCAGTCCGCCTTGAACCAGAGGAACAGGTTGATGCTCAGGATCACCGGGAGCGGACCGAAGCCGAGGGTGTGGGTGTTGCGCCGAGACCACGACAGCAGCAGGTCGAACGCGTAGGCGAACAGGATCTGGGCTGCGAGCAGGTGGGCGGCACCGTAGACCCCCGGCCAGTACCACCCCCAGTAGAGCAGGACGGCCCCCTGCGCGCACGCCTGCACGTAATGCTGCGGCCGGAGATCCCGTGTCATGGCGAGCCGGCGGCCGTTGCGGCGCGCGCGCGCCAGCAGCCAGGCATGCCACAGCGCGAGGATGCCGGCCGCGCCCCAGACGGACGCCAGCAGGCGTGCGTTGTCTCGAACGGCGGGGAGGCCGCCGATCGCCGCGAGCGCGAGGATGAACGCGAACGGCAGTGCCACGGAGCGCCGGCTCATCGCGGCATGATGTGGCTGCGGCGACCACGGCTGTCAAGGCAACGGCGACGGACCGCGCGCTACCGGCACCCCGTGCTCCACTGGGCGCAGTCGTCCGGCTCCGTGCCCTTGATCTCGACGAAGATCGAGATCGGGACGTTGTTCGGATCGGGAGCCATCTCCACGTGAGGTCCCAGCCCCGCCTTCGAGTAACTGAGGGTGTGGTCACCCCGCGCGTAGAGCCGCTCGGTGAACGACGATCCGCCGGGCGACGGAGTCCGCGGCTGGAGATCGGGCCCGAGCACCTCGATGGGGCCGGCTTCCACGCCAAACGTGAGGATGTCGCGGATATGCCGATGCGCGAACGGTTCCGTGGGTCGGCCGATCTGCTCCCAGACAATGACGTGCTCGTTCTCGAAGAGCTTTGTCGCTCCCTCGCGCGGGAACTGCGGCGGCCACGTCTCCTCGGCTGGCTGCGCCGCGGCGACGTCACTGATCAGGACGACGCACGCGACGGCGGCGGCGGCGCCGGCGATCGACAGGGCGATGCGACGGTGGCTCAAGCGCTTCACGGTTCACCTCCGCGACTCCTCGGGTTCACGACAGCCTCGCGTTCTCGGCACGCGTGTGACCCACGCGTGCGCACCGCGCCGAGTGTATGCGGAAGTCGCAGCAAGCGCACCACCGGCGTGCACACCGCTGCCGGATTGTGAGAAGATCCTTCGAATATGGGCTCGGATTTCGGGAAGCGCCGCGTTGCAACCACCGGTCTGACTGGGGTTGCCGTCGCGGTTGCCGTTGCGGCCCTGACGCAATGGCTGGGCGCCACATCGCAGGCTACCCGGCCCGGCGGTCTGATTCGGCACGACAGCGGCCAAAGCGTCTCCCCGGTGTACGAGGGCTGGTACCAGCAGCCCGACGGCAGGATTGCCGCCTCCTTCGGGTACTTCAACCGGAACTACGAGGAAGAGGTCCATATTCCGGTCGGCCCCGACAACCGCATCCAGCCAGGACCAGCCGATCAGGGGCAGCCGACGTATTTCTTCCCCCGCCGACAGGTGGGCGTCTTCGTGATCACGCTTCCCGCCGATCCGTCGAACGAGGTCGCGTGGGTGCTGACGGCCAGAGGCGAGACGCTCGAGATTCCGGTCAACCTCGACCAGGAGTATCTGATTGAGCCGTTCAGAGCCGCGGCTGGTCCCAGCCCGGGCAACACACCGCCGGTGCTGCGATTCGACCCGGCGGACGACGACATCCGCGGACCGGCAGGCGCGGTCCTCCAACGGGCGGCAACCGTAGGCACACCACTCGCGCTCGATGTGTGGGTGAGCGACGATGGGTTGGGAGCAAGTGGCGACGAGCCCGAGCTGACGGTGACCTGGCGGAAGTTTCGCGGAGCCGGGATGGTGAGTTTCGACGAGTCGAGCCCTCCGATCGAAACGGGCAAGGCGAGCACCAGCGCGAGCTTCGCGGACGCCGGTGAGTACTGGCTGTCCGTGCTCGTCTCCGACGGGTCGCGACAAAGCAACCAATGTTGCTGGACGAACGGCTACCTGCGGGTTATCGTCACGGCGGCGGGTGACCGGTGAAGCCTGACGGCGGGGTCGTCTGGCGATCAGAGGAGCGGAGATGACAAATCTGAAGTTGGCACACTGGCCGCGGTGGGGTGGGGGCGGACTGCTCCTGAGCGCACTGCTCGCAATACCAACGGGTGCCGCCGCGCAGACGGCGACCGCTGAGGTGACGTTCGCCAAGGACGTCGCGCCGATTCTGCAGCGGAAATGCCAGACCTGCCACCGCGTCGGGAGCATGGCGCCGATGTCGCTCGTGACCTACGCGGAAACGCGGCCGTGGGCGCGCTCGATCAAGGCGCGCGTCGCCGCGCGCGAGATGCCCCCGTGGCACCTGGACAAGACGGTCGGCATCCAGCATTTCATCAATGACCGGTCGCTGAGCGACGCGCAGATCGACACGATCGTGCGGTGGGTCGATGCCGGCGCGCCGCTGGGCGACGCGAGCGAGCTGCCGCCTCCGATCGTCTGGCCGACCGGCGACCGGTTCGAGCTGGAGAATGAGCTCGGGCCGCCGGATCTCATCGTCCAGTCCCAACCGTGGACGATGCCGGCCGATGGCCAGGACGCCTGGTTTCGGACGCGCGCGGAGCTGAATCTGACCGAGCCGGTCTGGGTGCGTGCCGCCGAGACCAGGCCCTCGCGCGAGGGGCGACGCATCGTCCACCACGCGTCCACATATCTGCATCAGCCGAAGGGCGAGGAGCTCCTCGAGGCGGAGCGGGCGCTCGCAGCCGGTCAGGTGGGCGTGGATGCGGTACTGGTGGCCGCGCAGAAGCGGGCCACGGATCCAGAGGAAGTGCGCGAGCTGTTTACGGAGTGGGCGCAAGGCAAGCAGGGGGAGATCTATCCGGACAACGTTGGGAAGCTCGTGCGCGCCGGGTCCCACGTGGAGTTCGACATTCATTACCACGCGGTCGGCGAGGAGCTGACCGATCAGCTCGAGGTCGGCTGGTGGCTCTATCCGAACGACGCGCCGCCTAAGTACAGCGCGGTGTACGTCGGTATGGGGGCGGGCGCGTCCCGGTCCCTTGAGATCCCGCCGAATTCGGTCGTACAGCACCAGGGCACCTACGCGCTGCCGGCGCCCGCGATCATCCACAACTTCCAGCCCCATATGCACTACCGCGGAAAGTCGTTCCTCATGGAGGCGCTCTACCCGGATGGTCAGCGCGAGGTGATCAACTACGCCGATCGGTTCGACAACACCTGGCACCTGAACTACATCTACGACCCCGACTACGCGCCCGTGCTACCGAAGGGCACGGTCATCCAGATCACGACGTGGCACGACAACACGCGCGCGAACCGGAACAACCCGGACCCGCGGCAATGGGTGAGCTACGGACCCCGCACCGTGGACGAGATGGCGCACGCCAATCAGCAAGTCATCTTCATCACGGACGATGACTACGCGCGCATCACCGAGGAACGGAAAGCCCGCGCAGATCACACCGAGAACTGACCGACTTCCCACGGCCTGTCGTTTGACACCCGCCATCGGTTGGGCTCGTTGTGCAGGAAGAACTGCCGGCGCGTGATCCGACCGAAGATCATCGCTTTCGTCAGCCACTAGTGGTCGGGCCGAAGCGCGAAGTAGATGTGTGCAACGACCAGGCCGGTTGTGGCGCTGTCGCGATCTGCCCTGTCTCACGCAGCATCAGGGCCTTGAACTCGGGGATGTCCTTCGGTCCCGCCCACCGCGACCGGCGGATGGGGCGGACCCGGCCGACGAGTAGGGGCCCGTCTGACGCGTACGGGGGCACGAACTCCCGGCGTCAGGGCTGTTGCTGCGCCGCATCGGGGACGTCGCGGAGACGCTCCTGGAGCGTGCCCGGGATGCCCAGCCGGGTGTTGGCGCCGAGCTCCTCCAACAGGGCGGCCGTTTCCGGCCAGCTCTGGAACTGGAACGACTGCTTGGATCCCTCTGCCATCCGATAAGCGGTGCGGCCGCGGAAGTCTCGCGCGTCGATCTCGGCGCCGTGCTCCACCAGATAGGTGAGGACCTCGTTCAGCCCGCGAAACGCGGCACCATGCAGCGCCGTGAAGTCGGCCTCGTTGATCGCGTTGATGTCGGCCCCTGCGTCGAGCAAGATCTCGACGGCCTGCTCGGCGCCTTGCGACCGGACACCGCGTGGCTCCCGTGGCGTATACGTCGAGCGGCCGAGCCCGGCCGCGACCATGAACGGCGTCGTCCCGTCATCGGTCGTCACGTGCTGGTCCGCGCCGGCCTCCCAAGAGCGCGCGGATGATCTCGGAGCTCGCGCGGGTCATGCCCTCGCCTGAAGGCTCGCTACCAACGTTGTCTGGGCGAATGCGTCGCACTCGCGCGTTCGCCGAGTACGCCGCGACCCACAGCGGCGTGGCCCCACGGAGGTCGCCCGTGCCGCACGCGAACGGCTCGAACGCCCCCTTTCTCGGGTAGCCGATGTAGCTCATCAGCATGGCCGACGTCGCGATGCGCGCGTTCACGTCCGCCCCGTGCGCCAGCAGCGCCTTCACGAGCGGGAGCCGCCGGTCCGGCGCGAGGCCGCTCCGGCCAAACCGCGCAAATAGCCCGCCCCGGCCGTGACGCCGATACCAGTCGCCCAACCAGGTGTCGACGCGGCCAACTGCCGCATGCAGCGCGCCCACCCCACTCATCGTGCTGTTCGGATCGGCGCCCGCATCGAGCAAGAACAGCGCGAAGGCGTCGTGACCGGCCACGATCGCATACGGCAGCGCATGCGTACCGTCGACGCCGGTCTCGTTCACGTCGACACCGGCGGCGATCAGAGTCTTCGCCATCTCGATGTCGCCGTTGCGGGCCGCGAACAGGAGCGGCGTTAACCCTTTGGCCGTCGAGGTGTGAGGAGTGGCGCTTGCGTCGAGGAGCGCCTTCACGACGTCCGGATGGGGTTCCGCCACCGCCCACATCAACGCCGTGCTCGCGGTTTCTGCCGTCTCCGCGTTGACGTCCGCGCCCCCGGCCAGGAGCGCGTCGACGACCTCCACGTTGCCGGTCCGTGCGGCCGTCATCAACGGCGTCAGTCCGCTGGTCTGCGCCGCGTTCGGATCCGCGCCCGCGGCCAGCAGCCGTGCGACCATTGCCGGGCTTGCGTTCTCCGCAGCCCGCTCGAGCGGGGTCACGCCGTGGTCGTCAGCCGCGTTCACCTCGGCGCCGGCCCGCAGCAGCAGGTCGACCGTCGCGAGATCGTCCCAGTGGGTCGCCCAGAGAAGCGCCGTCGCACCATCTGCGCGAGGCGTGTTGACGTCGACCCCTTTGCCGAGCAGGGCGACCACCGCCTCCCCATCCTGTTCCGCGGCGGCGTTCACCAGCCGGAGGTCGGCGCCAGCGGCCGTCGCCACGCTCGCAGTCAGCAGAAGCACTGGGACGAACAAGAGAACCCGACGGGAAGCTGTGTGACCCATCATCGTGTCCTTTGCCTATTCGCGACGATGTCGACTCAGACCCCACTATACGCAGCGCGCCGCCGCTTCGCCAGGGTCAGATGTCGAACTATTGTCTAGCAGTTGCGTCTACTCTCCCGAAGACCCGGGATTGGGGGGGACACCATGTCACGCGAAGTTTGGGCCCGAGTATTCATCGTGGCCGCTGCACTCTCGGTGGGCGCCTCGGTCGAGGCGCAGGTCAAGATCGTCGAAGAGACAGCAACGCTGGAGCTCGGGGGCCGACTGACGCTCGAGGTGTCTCGCGGTAGCGTGCAGCTGACGTCCTGGGAGCAACCGCGTGTCGAGATCCGTGCCCGTATCGAGCCGCCGCGCGGCGTGAGCGCGTCGTATGCCGAACGGGCGGTCGATGGGACCTCCATCAATGTGACGGGGACCGACCGATCCGTGAGAATCAAGGCCGACTACCGGGGTGTCCCGCGACGATGGTTTTTCGACCGCCGACGCCCACCGGTGCACTATGAGATTCGCGCGCCGCGCCAGCTCGACCTGACGCTCGATATCGATCGGAGTGACGGCACTGTGCAGGGGTTCGCCGGCGCCATCGCGTTTGAGCTCGACCGGAGCAACCTGGAAGCCGTCGACCTCAGTGGGGAGGTCACCGTCGACCTCGACCGCAGTCATCTTCGTGTGAGCGACCTCACGGGGGAGGCCGAGCTGACCATGGACCGCGGGCGCGACGTCGTGCTGGACGGTGTGGATGCGTCGTTCACACTCGACCTCGACCGCACTCGCGTCAGCATGCGCGATGTCAGTATCGATGGTGATTCTCGAGTGAATGTGAACCGCGGAAGTCTCGACATCGAGCTCGACGAACATCAGGGCCTGACAATCGACGCGGACGTCTCTCGTCGGTCTGATTTTTCGTCCGAGTTGCCGCTGACGGTCCGGGAGAGCGGTCGAGCGATCAGCGGAACGATTAACGGAGGCGGGGCGTTGTTGCGCATTCATGCGGACCGTGGCGAGGTCGAGCTGAGGGTGCACTGAGCTCACAAGTTTCGATAGGCCCCTCTTCGCGCGCCGTTCCCGTATGCCGCGTAGCGATCCTCGGTCATCCAGACCGATGGCGAATTCCTGTACGGTTGAGGCTCGCGCGACGTTAAGGGCTGTTAGGGAGGGAGGCTCCGTCTCTGGGGATGTCCCAGTAGCTGTTGAAATTTGAAGCGGCGGCTCTTCACTGGTCGTGCTATACGACCGGTGACTAAACCGAGGTGCAAGCCTCCCAGCAAGGAGCCGCCATGAAGCAGCAGTCTCGCACAGTCACTCGTCGTCGCCAATCGGAATCCCCGTCGGTGCGCCACCTCCCGTTGGTCGAGATCCTGATGGATACCGAGGCTGAGCTCCAGGAGCTGGTCGTGGCCTCGGGCCTGAAGGTGCTCGAGGCCATGCTCGAAGAGGATCGGGCGGCGGTGTGTGGGCCACGGTATGCGCATCAAGCGGCGCGACGGGCGTACCGGGCCGGGCATGCCCCCAGTCAGGTCGTGTTGGGCGGGCGCAAGGTCGCGATTCGGCGCCCGCGTGCCCGCCGCGCCGGCACGGAGGTGCCGCTGCCGACCGTGCGGGCGTTCACGGATGCGGACCCGCTGAACCGGCGGGTCGTCGACCAGAGGCTCATCGGCGTCGCGACCCGCCAGTATGCGCGGAGTCTCGAGCCGCTCGGCGCGGAGATCACCACGCGGGGCACGAGCAAGAGTGCGGTCAGTCGACGCTTTGTGGCGCAGACCCAGGCGCAGTTGGACGCGTGGCGCGCGACGCCGCTCGACAACCTCGACCTGGCCGTACTGCTGATCGATGGGGTGCACGTCGGCAGCCACTGTATCGTGGTCGCCCTGGGCATCGATAAATCGGGCACCAAACATCCGCTTGGCCTCTGGGAAGGGGCCACCGAGAATGCGACGGTCTGTCAGGGGCTGTTGACCAATCTCATGAGCCGCGGACTTCGCACCGACCGGAGCCTCCTGGTGATCGTCGATGGGGCGAAGGCCCTCGACGCCGCGGTGACCCAGACGTTCGGCCGGGCGGCCGTCGTGCAACGGTGTCAAGTGCATAAGGGCCGGAACATCCTGGAGCATCTCCCCGAGGCGCAGCGTCCGTGGGTGCAGGCGATCCTCACGCGCGCCTATACGAACCGCCACGTCAAGACGGCGACGCGTCTGCTGCAGGACCTCGCGCGTCGCTTGGACACCGACTACCCGAGTGCAGCCGCCAGCGTGCGGGAAGGACTCGACGACACCCTGACCGTGCTCGGCCTGGGGCTGTCGGAGCGCCTCCAACGATCGCTCGCCACCACGAATGCCATTGAGAGTCTGCTCAGCCGCACCCGCCATGTGAAACGGAATGTGAAGCGTTGGCGCGGTGGGACGATGGTGCTGCGCTGGGTGGCCGCCGGGGTGCTCGAAGCGGCGAAGGGGTTCCGTCGGGTGAAAGGGTGCAAAGATATGCCGGCCCTCGTCGCGGCCCTCCGAGCGCGCGACGCGCGGCTGGGCCTCGGGGAGTCGTCAGCGATGGTTGCGTAGTCGTGAACCGAGCCGCCGCTGAGTTTCAACAGCGCACGGGACATCCCCCCGTCTCTTCGGGCGGTGTCTTGCCTTTCCGGGGACGGCGCGGCCACATTGGCCGGTCGCGTTGTCGCGGGCGGTGACATGTCAGACCCTGGTGGCACGCGGACGATTCTGGTAGCTGAGGACGATGAGTTCCTCCGGCGACTGATTGGGCGGTTTCTCGAGGACAGCGAGGGGGTCATCGCGCTCCTGGCACGGGACGGACCGGACGCCCGCCAGATTGTCGAGCGCTACCCCGACGCGATTGACCTGCTCGTGACGGACGTGGTGATGCGCAGCCCGGGCGGCTTTGAGCTGGCCGCACTCGCCGTCGAGGCGCGACCGGACCTACGGGTGCTCTATATCTCCGGGTACTTCGAAGACAGCCGGCACGTGCGGGAGGGACCCAAGTAAAGTGGTCGTTTTTTCTTGAAGAAGCCGTTTGACAAGGCGACGTTCCTGAGGATCGAAACGGCCCTCACGCAACCACCGCCTCGGCCGACGGATGGATTCGCGTTCCTGCTGGAGTATCCGCCCGTCACGGCCCGCGTGATCTTGCAGTCGGACCGTCGGTTGGAGCCGACCAGCCCACGCGACGCGCGATATGAGCTCGCGTTGCCCGTGGGCGTCAGTCTGGCGGGTCACGTCACGGATGGGGTGTCGACCAACATCAGTCGCTCGGGCATCCGCCTCGTGACGCACACGGCGATCCTCGGACCGGTCGCGACGGGCATGGAGGTGAGCCTTCGGCTCGAGTTGCCGAACGACGGGGCGCGGAGCGCGGCTGTGACCGCGCAGGGGCGGATCAACGATGGGGGAGGCGAAGATGCGCGTGGCAAATCGAGTGGTGCTACTGCTCGGCGCGGCAGCGATCGGGGCCGGCAGCATCGTGTGGCTGGCCGATGCCGATGTCGCAGCGGGCAGCGATGACATCCGCGGCGTGGTGCGGAGTGCGAGTGGGCCCGAGGCGGGCGTGTGGGTGATCGCCGAAACGAACGACCTCGAGACCGGGTTCCGCAAGATCGTCGTGACTGACGACGACGGGCGGTTCCTGGTACCGGATCTGCCGGCGGCAGGCTACGAGGTCTGGGTGCGCGGCTACGGCTTGGTCGACTCCGAGAAGACCGCTGCGCGGCCCTCCGACGATCTGACGCTGATGGCGAAGGCGGCCGCAACGCCAAAGGAAGCCGCGGAGATCTACCCGGCCAACTACTGGTACTCGCTGCTGGAGATCCCAGGTGAAGACGAGTTTCCGGGAACAGGGGCGGACGGCAACGGCATCAACGAAGGGATGCGGACACAGGCGCACTGGATCGACCGGCTGAAGGACGGCTGCCAGCTGTGCCATCAGATGGGCAACAAGGCGACGCGTGAGATGCCGATGCTCGATGTCCGGGACTTCGACTCGACGCTGGCGGCCTGGCAGCATCGGGTGCAGGCCGGCGGGAGCGGGCCGTCGATGCTGGGCGCGCTGGGTCGGATGGGGAGCCAGCGGGCGCTCCAGATGTACGCCGACTGGACCGACCGGATTCAGGCCGGCGAAGTGCCTTCGCAGCCGCCGCGGCCGCAGGGCACGGAGCGCAACATCGTCTTGTCGATGTGGGGATGGGGCGGACCGCGCGTCTTCATCCACGATGAGATCGTCACCGACAAGCGGAACCCCACGCTCTACGCCAACGGGCCCGTGTATGGCTTGGGCAGCAACGCGCTGACGATCACCGATCCCAACACCCACCAGTCGACGGTCATGCACTTGCCGGCCCGGGTGCCGGTGCGCCGCGGGCGGGACGGGTACGTGGGCCGGTCGGACGCCGTACCGTCACTCTATTGGGGCAACGAACCGGGGCCGCCGACCGGCGAGGGCGGCAGCGGCCACAATCCGATGATGGATGACAAGGGACGCGTCTGGCTGACCCAGTCGATTCGACCCGGGCGCGAGACGCCCGACTGGTGCCGCGACTCGACTCATCCCTCGGCGAAGTACTTTCCGACGGAGACCGCGACCCGCCAAGTGTCCTATTACGACCCCGACGCGGAGGACTTCGTGCTGATCGACACCTGCTTCGGCACGCACCACTTGCAGTTTGCGGACGACGCGAACGACACGCTGTGGCTGAGCGGCGACGTCAACGTCGTCGGATGGCTGAACACGAAGCTATACGACGAGACAGCCGACGAGCGGGCGGCGCAGGGCTGGTGTCCGACGGTGCTCGACACCAACGGCGACGGCAAGATCACGAAGCCGTGGAACGAGCCGCCCGACCGGCGCGACGTGACGCGGCCGGGAGCGGTGAGTGTCACCGACCCGACCAAGGACACCCGGTTCGGGAGCTTCAGCTACGGGATCATTCCGCACCCGACTGACGGATCGATCTGGGTGGCCAAGCCGTACCCGATGCCGGGCAGCCTCGTCCGCATCGATCCGGGCGACAACCCGCCCGAGACCTGCATCTCGGAGATCTACGAGCCGCCGTTCGAGAACACGGCGGTCGATCCGAGCCAGTGGGGCTTCGGTCCCCGCGGGATCGATATCGATCGCAATGGGTTGATCTGGACGGCGCTCGCCGGGAGCGGGCACCTGGCCAGCTTCGATCGCAGCCAGTGTCGCGTGACCAACGGTCCGACGGCGACCGGGCAGCAGTGCCCAGACGGATGGACCATCTATCAGTCACCGGGTCCGAAGATCAAAGGCGTGACGAGCTCGGCGAACGCGGAGTTCCACTATTACAACTGGGTAGACCAGTTCAACACGCTGGGGCTCGGCGCCAACGTTCCGATCGCGAACGGCACCGGTTCCGACTCGTTGCTGGCGCTGCTGCCGGAGACGGGCGAGTGGGTGACCATGCGCGTGCCGTATCCGCTCGGCTTCTACACGCGAGGCCTCGATGGGCGGATCGACGACCCGAATGCGGGATGGAAGGGCCGCGGGGTGTGGGCGAGCTACGACTCGTTCAATTGGCACAACGAAGGCGGCAAAGGCATGACGAGTGAGATGGTGCGGTTCCAAATCCGGCCGCACCCGCTGGCGGAGTAGTCGGTGTGGGCTCAGCCGCCGACTACCTCGCCGCGGTCTTCTCAGCGTCGGCTTCGGCTTCTTCCTTGCGATGGCCGGCGAGGATGTTCGGCAGGCCGTAGTTGCCCTCGTGGCACGCGTACTCGTAGAGCGGCCCCTCGACCTTCGTCATCGGAATCGATGCGGTCCAGGGCTGCGTGAACGTGGGCGGGTCCTCGACGGTGAACTGATAATCCATCGTGTCGTCGTCCAGACGCGTGAACCGCTCGACCACGCGGCCCTCGGTGCTGGTGCCGAACACCGCCACGTTGCGTTGGTCCATGGGCGACAGATTGGTCGTCTCGACGACGAGCGTGTCGCCGTCCCACCGGCCGCGGGAGTTCCCGAGCCATTGACGGATCCCCGCATCGACATGTGGCCGACCGTCCACGGGGATGATTCGCGCGTCGTGAATCATCTCGACGAGGATCACCACGTAACCGGGCGTCTGCAGGATCTGGTAGTTGTGGTTGTAGAACCCGGGCAGCATCGAACCGGGCAGCCCCCGGGTGATGCATCGCTCGTAAGGGCCGCGGTCCTCGGGTCCATCGGCGGGGGTCATGGGCTCACCGACACTGTTGAATTGGCGCGCCGCCTCGCGCGCGTCGACGATGCGCTGGGCGTCCGGTGTCAACGCCGGCAGTTTGCCGTCCGCCGGATCGACGACGAGCGCCGTCCGGTTCTCGACGAGCGCATCGCTGGTCTCGAACCAGATACTCGGGGAGTAGCCCGTGTGCTCGCGTGATTCGACCTCGCGCAGGCGGTCGGCAAGCTGCTGCTCGTACTCCGCCGCCTCCTCGTCGGACAGCACCGATTTGCCCTCAAGTTCTTCGGGCGTTTCGAGCGGCGTCGCGGTCACGTTGTTCCAGATACCCTGCAGGTCTGGATCGCCCCAGGGTGTCCGACCCTGACCGGTCACGGGCACTGGGGCCAGCGCTCCGACAGCGAAGAACGTGATCGCAACGGCAACAAGTCGGTGACGCATTGGGTATCTCCTCAACTTCGCGGTTCCGCCGCTGCGCCCGTACATCACCGGCGCCGCTGCATTGTACGCCTGGAACGACGTGATGTGCTGCCAGCGGCCGGGTCACCGCGTATACTCGGATGGCGCTCAGTCTCCGGTCGTGAACCAACTTGTCTGGAGGGTTTCATGCGGACTCGATTCATGAGCATCGTTGCCGGCTTCGCGATCGCGGCGGCCTCTGTGACCACGGTCGTCGCCCAGACCCCGGCGCCAAGCGGTATCGTGGTCGCCAATCCGACCTACGCGTTCATTCCCATGGAGATCGACGTCGACCGCCCCGCGTCCGAAGTGTGGGAGCGCGTCGGAGGCTATTGCGACATCGGGGAGTGGTTCGGGATACCGTGCACGATCACGTCGGGGGCGGAAGACGAGTTTGGCACCGTGCGCAGCGTGGCCAACGAGATTCTCGTGGGAAAGACCGAGCTCTCCTACACGTATACGCAGTCCCCCAGAGAGGGCCAACCGTACAACCTGTATCACGGCACCCTCGAGGCGCGACCGGTCACCGCGACCACGTCGAAGCTGGTCTATACCCTGGTCTTCGACAACTCGATGCTGGAGGACGACGCTGCCCGGGAAGCGGACCGGGAGCGACGGGTGGCAGCCTTCACCCGGGCGCTGCAGAACATGAAGACCCTCGCCGAAGGCGGCACGCTGCCGGCTCGGTAGCCATCGTTGATGAACGAGCCTACCCGCCGTCAGGCGATTGCCGCCGTGGCCTCGACCGCGGTCTTTCCCTGGCTGCCGAGTTGCGCCGCCCCCCCCGCTGTGGGCGACTCGGCGTCCGAGGCGACAGTGAAGGCCCTACTCGATTCGGCCGCCGACGATTTGCTCCGCCTGCAGCCCGAGACGGCCACGTCGCTCGGCGTCGACACGGACGAACGCGGGGCGCTCCGCTCTCGGTTGTCCGACCGATCCGCGGCGGGCCAGCAGGCGCTCGCCGAGACCCTGCGCGACGATCTCGCCCGGGCGTCAGCCATCGACACGGCGGCGCTCGGCCCGGAGACGCGCACGAGCCTCGAGGTGTTGAAGAGCGCCTACGGCACGGCGCTCGAAGGGTTCGACTTGCCGTATGGCGACGTCGCGGTCGGAGGGTGGCGCAACACGCCCTATGTCGTCATCCAGAACGTAGGGGCCTACCTCGACATCCCGCGTTTTCTCGAGAGCGACCATCTGGTGGCCGATGCGGCCGACGCCGAGGCCTGGATCGCCCGGCTGGAGCAGTACCCGGCGGCACTCGACGGCGAGCTGGAACGGATGCGCGCCGCGCGCGGCGCCGGTCTGGTCCCGCCTGCCTTCCTCATCGACAAGGCCGTGGCGCAGCTCGAGCTGGCCGCGACGCGGGCGCGCGGGGGCGACTCGCTGGTCGAGTCGATTGCCGCAAAGACCACCAACATCCCAGGCGACTGGGCCGAGCAGGCGCGCCGCATCGTGACCGAGCGCGTCGTGCCTCCGCTCGAGCGACAGATCGCCGAACTGCGTCAGTCGCGCGCTCTCGCGACGGACGATGCCGGCATGTGGGCGAGGCCGCAGGGCGAGGAGTACTACCGATGGGCGCTCAAGGCCTCGACCACCACCAGCATGACCCCGGACGAGGTCCACCAGCTGGGTCTCGACCAGGTGGAGCTGCTCCACGGCCGCATGGACCCGATCCTCCGGAGCCTCGGCTATACGGATGGGTCGGTCGGCGCGCGGATGACGGCACTCGCCGCCGACCCCCGCTATCAGTTCCCGGAGGGCGACGAAGGCCGGCAAGAGATTCTCGGTGTCATCGAAGAGCAGTTGTCCCTCATTCGCGCGCGGATGCCGGAGGCGTTCGGCACGCTCGTGCGGGGCAATCTCGAGGTGCGCCGGCTGCCCCCCGAAGAGGAACCGGGCGCGCCCGGCGCGTATGGCGGCGCCGGCTCGATTGACGGCACGATCCCCGGCAAGTTCTGGATCAACCTCCGCACCACCGACCTGCACAGCCGCTACAGCTTGCCCGACCTCGTCCATCACGAGGCGATTCCCGGACACGTATGGCAGGGCGAGTACGCACAGAAGCTGTCGTTGATCCGGTCGATCCTCTCGTTCAACGCGTACTCCGAAGGCTGGGGACTCTATGCCGAGCAGCTGGCCGACGAGCTCGGCGTCTACGACGGCTTCGCCGTCGGGCAACTCGGCTATCTGCAGTCGATTGCCTTCCGCGCCTGCCGGCTCGTCGTTGACACCGGCATTCACGTCGAGCGCTGGACGCGTGAGCGGGCCGTCCGCTACTTCACCGAGGTCAACGGGTCGAACCCGGAGGAAGTCGCGAGTGAGGTCGACCGCTACTGTTCGTGGCCCGGGCAGGCGTGCGGCTACGAGGTGGGCCACCAGGAGATCATCCGCCAGCGCGCGCGGGCCCAAGCGGCGCTGGGCCCGCGATACGACCTCCGCGCGTTCAACGACACGGTGGTGCTCGGCGGCAACGTGCCACTCGATGTGCTCGCACTCAACGTCGACGAGTACATCAAAAGCACGAGTGGCTGACCTGATCGCGCTTAGGTCAGGTCGAAGCGATCAAGATTCATCAGCTTGGCCCACGCAGCCACGAAGTCACGCACAAACGCGTGCTGCGAGTCGTCACATGCATAGACTTCCGCGATGGCTCGGAGCTGGGAGTTCGAACCAAAGACGAGGTCGACGGCGGTGCCGGTCCACTTGAGCTCACCCGTCCCGCGATCGCGTCCTTCGAACGCGTGCTCGGATGTGGAGGACGCCTGCCACTGCGTGTTCATGTCGAGCAGGTTCACAAAGAAATCACTGGTCAACATCTCAGGCCGCTCGGTAAAGACGCCGAGCTCGGACCGTCCGACGTTCGCATTCAAGACGCGCATGCCGCCGACGAGCACCGTCATCTCGGGAGCGGTCAGCGTCAGCATGTGCGCCCGATCCACCAGCAGCTCCTCCGCCGATCGTCGGTGTCCACCTCCGACGTAGTTGCGGAACCCGTCGGCGGTGGGTTCGAGCACGGCAAACGAGTCCACGTCGGTGTGCGCCTGCGATGCGTCCGTGCGTCCCGGCGAGAAGGGCACCCGCACGTCGTGTCCGGCGTTCTTCGCCGCGGCCTCGACCGCGGCGCACCCGCCGAGCACGATCACGTCTGCGAGCGAGACCATCTTCCCGTTGGATTGCGAGCTGTTGAATGCCGCTTGGACCTCCTCCAGTGTTTGCAGCACATTTGCCAGCTCGGCCGGGGTGTTCACGGCCCAATCCTTCTGCGGCGCGAGGCGAATGCGCGCCCCATTCGCCCCACCGCGCTTGTCGGTGCCGCGGAACGTTGCCGCCGACCCCCAGGCGGTCGAGACCAGTTGGGCAATGGACAGTCCTGATTCGAGGATCGTGCCCTTGAGGGCAGCGACGTCTTGCTCTCCGATCAACGCATGCGTGACGTCGGGGACGGGGTCTTGCCACAACTGCGGCTCCGCAGGAACCAACGGGCCGAGACACCGCGTGCGGGGCCCCATGTCGCGGTGCGTCAGCTTGTACCACGCCTTGGCGAAGGCGTCGGCGAACGCCTCCGGGTGCTCGTGGAAGCGCTTGGAAATCGGCGCATAGATCGGGTCCATCTTCAACGCGAGGTCCGTGGTCAGCATCGTGGGGGCGTGCGTCTTCGACGGATCGTGCGCATCCGGTACGGTGCCCTGCGCAGATGCATCCGTGGGCGTCCACTGCGTCGCACCGGCGGGGCTCTTCACCTGCTCCCACTCGTAGCCGAACAGGTTGTCGAAGAAGTTGTTGTCCCACGTCGCCGGTGCGGTGGTCCAGGCGCCCTCCAACCCGCTGGTGATCGCGTCGCCGCCTGTACCGCTGCCGAAGCTGTTCTTCCAGCCGAGGCCTTGCTCCTCCAGGGCCGCACCCTCGGGTTCGGGACCGACGTGCGTGTCCGCAGCAGCACCATGGGTCTTGCCGAAGGTGTGTCCGCCGGCAATGAGCGCAACCGTCTCCTCGTCGTTCATCGCCATGCGGCGGAACGTCTCTCGAATGTCCCTGCCTGCGGCGAGCGGATCGGGGTTCCCGTTCGGCCCCTCCGGATTCACGTAGATCAGGCCCATTTGAACCGCGCCGAGAGGATGCTCGAGTTGCCGGTCGCCGCTATAGCGCTCGTCTGCGAGCCACTCGTTCTCGGGCCCCCAGTAGATGTCCTCTTCGGGCTGCCAGACGTCCTCGCGCCCGCCGGCAAAACCAAATGTCTTGAATCCCATCGACTCCAGGGCACGGTTACCGGTGAAGATCATCAGGTCGGCCCAGGAGAGTTTCCGGCCGTACTTCTGCTTGATCGGCCAGAGCAACCGGCGGGCCTTGTCGAGGTTCGCGTTGTCCGGCCAACTGTTGAGGGGCGCGAAGCGTAGTGTGCCGGAGGCGGCGCCGCCGCGGCCGTCGCCGATGCGGTACGTGCCTGCGCTGTGCCACGCCATGCGAATGAAGAGCGGTCCGTAGTGGCCGTAGTCGGCTGGCCACCAGTCCTCGGACGTCGTCATCAACTGGTCGATGTCGTTAGTCAGCGCATCCAGGTCAAGCGTCTTGAACTCCTCCGCGTAGTTGAAGTCCTTGCCCATGGGATCCGAGAGGGAAGAGTTCTGGTGCAGAATCGTCAGGTTTAACTGATTCGGCCACCAGTGTTGGTTCGCCGTGGTCCCAACCGCCGTGTGTCTGTGAGGCCCGCCCAACACTGGGCACTTGCTTTCGCTCGCCACATTTTCTCCAATCGTATTCTGCACGTTCGTGCAACCTGTCTTCAGCGAGAATCATGATCTGTGGGGGTGATGATACACACGCCTGCATTCGACCGCCGATGCATCCCGACTCTCGGCGCGACTACCCGGGCTGCTAGAACACGGGCCGTGCCTCCGGAAGACCCGGCACCTCGTGATCGCGCATGAAATGCATCAGGCTGCTTATCTGGCCGAGATGGCCGGCAAAGTGGTCGAGAAACCGGTAGAGCATGAAGCGGTGGGAGAAGGTGATTCCCGGGGGGCTGATGGTCCTGTCGAGGTCGGGGTCCTGCCACGTCTTGAGCACGTCGTGAGTCGCGCTCCTGGCCCGCGCCAGCAGGTCCACGTAGCCCGCGAGGTCGCGCCCCTTGAGGCTCTCGGGATGGGTGCCGCCCAGGGGAATGATGCCCTCGGTGTCGAACCCGAGGTGCTCGTCGCTCACACGCTTGGCGTCGGCGGGCGTAGTGAGGCCAGGCACAACGGCGCAGAACACGCCGACCTCGCCGGCAGCGAGGTGCGCCATCAGCATGCCGATGGTGTTGCGGCCGGGACGTTCCTGCCACTCGAGGTGCTCGACCCCCAGGCCGGCGACGGTCTCCCGCAATCGTCGGGCCTGATCGTCGAGGCTGGCGGCGAACATCCCGACGATGGCCTGTGTGTTGGGGTCGTACCCGTCAGGAACAGCAAGGAGGTATTCGGCCATGAGTGTCTCCTGGAGATGATGAGGGGGACCGACCCACTACCCAGCGAGCTGCTGCCGGAAGAAGCCAACGGTTCGATTCCACGCCAGCGCCGCGGCCGCCTCATTGAAGCGCGGCGTTGAGTTGTTGTGGAAGCCATGCAGCGTGCCCTCGAACATGTGCATCTCGTGTGTGACGCCGGCTGCCTGGAGCGCCGCCTCGTACTCGGGCCACATCGCGTTGATGCGCGGATCGGTACCCGCGTAGATGATCATGAGGGCTGCCTCGATCTTGGATACATCCTCGCTCGCGGCTGCCGCGCCGTAGAACGGGACGCCGGCATCCAGGTCGCTGCCGAGCGCGACAGCGAGCCGGTTCGTCATGCCGCCACCCCAGCAGAATCCCGTGGCACCGAGCCGGCCGCTGGAGAGCGCATGCGACCTGAGATACCGCCCGCTATTGATCATGTCTTGATCCAACGTCGCCGGGTCGAGGCTCCGCTGCAAGGTGCGGCCATCATCGTCGTTGCCGGGGTACCCGCCCACTGGAGAGAGGCCGTCGGGCGCCAACGCCAGGAAACCGGCCACGGCCGCGCGTCGCGCGACGTCTTCGATGTGAGGATTCAGACCGCGGTTCTCGTGAATGATCAGGACGGACGGAAACGGCCCATCGCCTGTCGGCTGCACGAGATAACCGCGCATCATCCCCGACGTGCCGCCCGGCGACGGATACTCGACATACGTGCCTTTCATCCGCGCATCGGTAAAGGAGATCGTCTGTGCCTCGGCATAGCGCGGCATCAACGCCTGCGCCATCCACAGGGCCGACACCCCACCGACGGTGATTGCCGCGGCACGGCTGAAGAACTCGCGCCGCTCCATGCCGCCGTGGCAATACTCGTCATAGAGATCGAAGACCCGCTGGTCGATCTGCTGTTCGTTCCTCATTGTCTGGCTCCTTGCGGCGCTCGCCGTGCGCCTAGCGTCCAGCCAGAAATATAGGCCTTTCGATGCTCGAGCGACAGCGATTTCCGAAGGCACGCCGTTGGACGGGCCAATGCGGTGGGACTTGCGCCGCGGGCTCCGTTACAGGAGGACCTTGAGGACGGCGGTCGCCACCAGGTTGCCGATCGCGATCGGGATCAGGACCTTCCAGCCCAGCGCCATGAGCTGGTCGTAGCGATACCTCGGAAACGTGGCCCGCAGCCAGATGAAGACGAAGAGGAACACGAAGATCTTCCAGACGAACCAGATCCAGGCCGGCACGAAGCCAAGGAACGACAGCCAGGCGACGCTCGGGAACGGCCGCAACCAGCCGCCGAAGAAGATGACGACGACGACCGCTGAGATGACGATGACGCTGGCGTATTCGGCCAACATGAACACCGAGTGCCGCCAGCCGCTGTACTCCGTGTGGTATCCGCCGGTGAGCTCCGTCTCGGCCTCCGGCAGATCGAACGGGATGCGGTTGCTTTCGGCGAGCCCTCCGATGAAGACGAGAATCAACGCCACGGGTTGTATGAACCCGAACCACACGCCGCGCGCCTGCTGCGCCTCGACGATCTCGACGAGGCTCAGCGTGCCGGCGGTCAGAATGACGCTGACAAGCGTCATGGTCACGGCGATCTCGTAGCTGATGAGCTGCGCCGATGCCCGAAGACTCGACAGCAGCGGGTACTTGCTGTTCGAGGCCCAGCCGGCCAGGATGATCCCGTAGACCCCGACCGACGTCATCGCCACCACAAACAGCAGCCCGACGTTGACGTCAGCCACGCGGAAGAGCTCGTCCGGTCCAAACGGCACGACCGCGAAAATAGCCATCACCGGCACGAGGCTCATGAACGGCGCCAGGCCGAAGACGTATCGGTCCGCCCTCGCCGGCGTGATGTCCTCCTTGAGCAAGAACTTGAAGGGGTCGACGATCGCTTGCAGGATGCCGTACGGGCCGACACGCATCGGCCCGAGCCGCGACTGCATCCAGCCAAGGACTTTGCGCTCCATGAGCCCCAGCAACATCACAGAGATCACGACCGCGTTGAACACAACGAGACTCTTGAAGAGCGGAATGAGGACGACGTCGAGCATGAGGCTACCAATCACCCCACCGCCGCGCGCTAGTCCTTCGGCGTCGGGGACGGAATGGTGAGCAGGCGAAGGACGAGGGTGACGAGCCAGCCGACGAAGGCCTGTCCATAGATCAAAGCCGTCGCCAGCTCGATCGTCGTCTGACCAGCGCCCTCACGCGCCATCTCCTCGCGCCGGTGGCAGACATCGTTCAGGAAGCTTTCGGCTAGCTCAGGCGGAAAGACGCATAGCGCGCGGCGAAACCACGGCCACGGGCGACTGCTGTTGTGCCACCCGCGATACGCGACCACGGCGCTGTCACTGGCGTTCGAGAGCCAGCCCGCGAGCCTCTTCAGCAATAGCCACAGGAACACGACCGCCAAAGGCGCGAGAAGCGGGAGGGCCACCATCGCCACCAGTGGCGCCACCGCCAACATCACCAGACCCATGTGGAGGTAGGCGACCGCGGGTGAAACCCACGGGGGACCTGACAACCAAGGCTCGCGCTCGCGCCGTCGGAGGGGCAGGACGTGTGGTGTCACCTACGTCGCTCCCGCTGCGTCGAACAGGGCGCGCGCCGCTGCGAGCGACTGCGCACCGAGCGCCGTCAGCCTGAAGTAGCGCCGCCTCGCCCCTTCCTTGACCTCGGCCTCCGAGCCCCACCTGCCAGTGATGAGGCCCTTGTCCCGTTCCATGCGATACAGCGTGGTATGGATGGTACCGAGCGGGATGCTGCGGGTGCCGTCGGTGAGCTCCTTGACCGTCTCGATAATCCCGGCGCCGTACTGCTCCGTATCGCGGGACAGCGCCAGGAGGATGAGGAGTTCAGTACTGAGCACGTGGTGACGCCGTTAAACTTACAAATGTAAGTATAAGCAGAACGTGAGCCGCGTCAAGTCCCAACGGCTCCAACGGTGGTCAGCGGGCAGCGGGTCTCGTCGCCCGCCGCCCGCACGGTCTCGGCCTCACGCGGTCGTGGCATGGTGATGCACGGTGACCTCCTGGGATCCGCCGCGTGCCAACCGGGCGTAGGTCGATCCCAGGATCGCGCCGTAGATCAGATGCCCCATGAGGCTGGGCATCAAGCTCGTTGCGGCGCCCAGATTCCAGTTGACTCCGAAGCCCATGCCCATGAACAAGGGCATGAGGGTCACAGCCACCAGATCGCGCCGTAGGCCAATCCGTAGCCCACGCCGCTTCCTACCCCGGCCACCAGCCCGCCAAGCACCAGGGCAAAGGCGGCTCCGATGATGGCACTGTTGACCATGTGGACGCCGAAACCGACGACCGAGGAGGAAGAACCGACCATCTGGCCGATCATCGGCAACATCCCCATCATCGCCATCCTGACGCCGAACACACTCGACTCCAGTGTGCTGCTTCGAGATGTGAGTGCGCCGAAGACGTGAATCGTTACACCCCCCGGGCAGACGGTTAACGCGGTGACGAGGGAGGGGCAACATCGCGGTCCCGACGCACGAGGAACCCGGCCTGATCGCGCGCATTAGGGCGAGCGATCCAGGCACGATCAAGACCGTCGTTGACACCTATCTCGCCCAAATCCTTCGGGCGGCGCGCGGTGCGGGGCTCGATCCGCAGGAAGCGGAAGATGTCACGCAGGCCACCTTCACCACGTTGCTCGAGGCGGCCTCACGCTTCGAGGGGCGGTCCCGCGTGCGGACGTGGCTGTTCGGCATTCTGTACAAGAAAATCGCGGAGACGCGCCGGGGGCGTCAGCAAGACCGGCGTAGGGATACGCTCGACGAGGACTTTGAGACCCGGTTCGATCCCAAGGGTCGCTGGCAACGGCCACCCTTGCCGGTCGACCTCATCCTGCATCAGCAGGATGTAGAGCGTGAGATCTTCGCGTGCCTCGATGCCGCGCCGCTTCGCCAGGCGCTGGCGTTCATTCTGCGAGAAGTCGAGGAGCTGTCCGCAGAGGACATCTGTAACGTGTTGGGGATCTCTCGCACTAACCTCAGGGTGATGCTGCACCGCGTGCGCAACTACGTCCGAGACTGCCTCGAAGGCAGAGGTGTGCGGAAATAGAGCTCGATGCTGACCTGCAAGGAGGTGGCGACGGCCATTGGACGGGACGAATTGCGCACCGGTTCACGGCCGAGGCGCCTGTCGCTGCGGTTCCATCTGCTGATGTGCCGGCACTGCCGCCGCTACGCCGCCCAGCTCCGGGCAATTGCGATAGCTGCCCAGGGGGCGTTGCGTGTTCGCGCAGAGGACCCACGGGCACTGGCCCGACTCCGGGAACGTGTTCGCCGCACCCTACTCGAACCGTAGCGCCACCAGGGGATCGGTCCTGGACGCTCGCACGGCCGGTACATACGAGGCAACGAGCGCAATAGCCGTCAGCATAGCCGCCACTGCCGCGAAGGTCACCGGGTCCGTGGCCTCCACCCCGTGCAGCTGCGAGGACAGGAAGCGCGTGAGTCCGCCGGCCGCGACGAGCCCGATCACGACCCCGATGCCGGCCAGGATCACGCCCTGGCGCAGCACCATGCGGCGCACGTCACCACCGTCCGCGCCGAGCGCCATGCGAATCCCGATCTCGTGCGTGCGTTGACTCACGATGTACGAGATGACCCCATAGATCCCCACCACGCCGAGGGCGAGCGCGACCGCGGCCGCGATGGCGAGCATGACCAGCGTGAACGAGGTCGGCGCCATGGATTGCGCGAGGATGTCATCAAGGGAACGCACCCTGGCCAGTGCGAGGTTCGGGCTGATGGCCCCGACCGCCTCCCGGACCTCGGGGAGCACGCTGGCGGCTCGAGGCCGGCTCGTTCGGACCGCGAACGCCATGGCCCGCCGAACGTAGAGGCCATCACCACGCTGGTTCTCCGTACCCGGGAGAATAAAGGCCCGGCGGACGGTTCTGGGCCATCGGCCAGAAGATCACCGTGGGGGCAGGCTGACTCACGCCGTCGTTACGGACGTTGCCCACCACACCGACGATCTCCCGCCATGGCAGAAGTCCGGGATCGGTCTCCATCAAACGCTGATTGGAGGTCCGGGGATGCCGGATCCGCTGGCCGAGGGCCGCTGTCGGGCTTCCCCAGTACAACTCGGCGAAATTCGCGGTGACCACTGCGACCGGGGCCCGCGCATGGACGTCCGACCAGTCGATGGGGCGCCCCGCGAGGAGCGGGATCTGCATGGTCTCGAAATAGTTCCCCGTGATCCACTTGCTCCACGTGTAGGGAGGCTCCTCGGGGGGAATCGGAGGAAACCGCACCGGGGTCGTCACCACGCCGAGCACCGTGAATCGCGTCGGCCCAACGCGGGAGAGGTCCCGGACCTGGAGATCCAGCGTCCCGCCGACGAGTGCTTCATTCGCATCGAAGAGCCGCCGGCGCCAGGCGTCGTAGCCGAGCACCACCGCGTTGGCGCCGCGATCGTCGGCGACAAAGGCGCGCCCGTTCATCGGTAGGCCGAACACCTCGAAGAACCCTGGGGTGGCCGCAGTCCGCTCAACCGATGACTTCGTACGCCGTCGATCACGTCCAACGTGCCCCACCGGTAGCCGGCAACCGCGTCGAACGCGACGTTGCCTGAAGCTGCCAATCGACGAGCGTCCCGGCCGCCGCGCGGGTGAACGGGAAGTCATCGAGCCGCCGGACACTCCGCAACGCCACGAGACGATCGCTATCGGGATAAGGAGAGCGGGCGGAGCAGCAGTCTCTCGCTGACGCTGAAGACCGCCGTCGTCGCGCCGATCCCGAGAGCGAGGACCAGCACAGCGGCAGCCACGAAGCCGCGGTTGCGTCGAAAGTAACGCAGCGTGCTGCGCAGGTCCTGCCTCAATGAGTCCATAGCGAACTCGCGGCTCCGAGTCGGGTGCACCGATTATATGAGAGCGTTGGCCGGTCGGTTCGTGGAGGGGACGGGCAGTTTTGACAAGGAAAGGAGGTGGGATTCATGTGACTATGTCATTCCAGTCCATCCTGCAGATAGCTCGTCCCTTCGGCGTATTTCGCGACCTATCTGTCGGGGGTTCGCGGCACACGCGTCGTGCTCGGATAGGATCACCGCCGGCGCAATCGGCGCAGCGACGACACGTGGCAAGCTAGACTGGCCCCGATGCTCGGGGCACGCCGGTGGGAGCCCATCGTTCGGTGGCTCTTGTGGATCGCCATCGGGGGCCTTCTCCTCTTCCGCGCTGGCACGATGGTCGGCACCGCGGACGGCGAGCTGGTGTTCGGCCCTGCGGTGTTCTCGGCCGGGCTGCTGATCTGGGCGTTCGTCACCGCGACAGTGATCTGTCGACGTGTGAACAGGAGGAGGCGTCGGTGATGCGCTATGGCCCAGGGTGTTGTCAAGTTGATACGTCTCTCGACACACTTAGCGGATGAGTGACCCGGATCGGTGTTTACCACGGTGGCAAAGCAAGAGGAGGCAACCTATGCGCACGGCGCTTTCTACTCGGCACCCTGTGATCCGTTATGCCACTGCGGTTGCAGCTGTCGCGTGTCTGGGCGCGGCTGGTGTGACCGCTCAGTCGGGTGCCGCCAATGGAGAGTGGGGCGTGTTCGGGGCGGACGCCGGTGCCACTCGCTACTCGCCGCTCGACCAGATCGATTCCGGCAACGTCGGGGACCTGGAGGTGGCATGGCGATGGAGCGCACGGGACCAGGGCACGCCCCCGCCGTCCGGCCGGATGCAAATCAGTCCCCTGGTGATCAACGGGGTCCTGTATACGACCGCCGGTAACCAACGCAGCGTGGTTGCCCTCGATGCCGCGACGGGTGAGTCCCTTTGGAACTGGCGGCCGGGCGACAACGAACGACGGTGGGGCGACATCATCGAGCCCGTCGCACGGAGCGCCGGGCGCGGCGTGAGCTACTGGACGGATGGGGCAGGCGATGAGCGCATCTTCGTGGTGACGCCGAGCTATCAGTTGGTGGCCTTGGACGCGCGGACGGGAAACTTCGTCGACGGATTCGGGGATGCCGGCGTCGTGGACATGATGGACGACCTGCGTTGGGGTGAGCGGCCGGCTGCGAGGCGAGAGGGGAGGGTGGCCAACACGTCACCGCCGGCGATTCTCGGGAATGTGCTGGTGTCGTCGATTTCACTGCACACCGGCAGCGTGCCGACCCGGGCATCTCCGAATGAGGTGTGGCCCATGAACATCCCTGGCGACGTCGTGGCGTACGACGCCCGCACCGGTCGGGTGCGCTGGCGCTTCAATACGGTTCCGAAGGCGGGAGAGTACGGCGTCGAGACCTGGCAGAAAGCGGACGAGGCTCTCTGGGACGTCGCGACCGGCACGCACGACTGGGTGCAAGAATCCCCAGACCTCCTCGACGCCTCCTGGAAGTACACGGGGAACATTGGGCATTGGGCACCCGTGACGGTCGACGAGGAGCTCGGCTTGTTCTACGTGCCGACCGAGACGGCTACGAACGACTATTTCGGTGGCTATCGGCCGGGCGAGAACCTCTTTGCGAACTCCGTGGTGGCGCTCGACGCGGAGACCGGCGAGCGGGTGTGGCATTTTCAGCTCACTCATCACGAGCTCTGGGACTACGACCTCCCGACGGCCCCCATCCTTGTGGACATCGAGGTCGACGGTGTCCCGGTGAAGGCCCTGGTGCAACTCTCGAAGCAGGGGTTTGCGTACGTGCTCAACCGCGAGACGGGCGAACCCGTCTGGCCGATCGAGGAGCGGCCAGTGCAAGCGTCGGATGTCCCGGGCGAGTGGACGTCTCCCACCCAGCCGTTTCCCACCAAGCCGCCCGCGTTTGAACGCCAAGGCGTGCTCGAGGACGACCTCATCGACTTCACGCCGGAGCTTCGGGCCGAGGCACTAAGGGTCGTAGAGAACTTCCGGCTCGGGCCCCTCTATACGCCGCCGTCCCTGATTGAGCCGGACGGCAATCTCGGGACCCTAGCGCTCCCAAGCGCGGGTGGCGGCGTCAACTGGCCGGGTGGGGCGGTGGATGCCGAGGCGGGTCTGCTCTTCGTGCCGTCGCTCACGCGGCCGTCGCTGTTCGGATTGACAGACGGCACCGAAGGGACCGGAGTGCGTTACCACATCTCGTTTGCTCGGGGTGTCCCGACCATCCGTGACCTTCCTCTCATAAAACCCCCCTACGGCCGGATCACCGCGATCGATCTGACCGTCGGCGAGATCCTATGGCAGATCCCACACGGCGACACGCCCCGCTATATCCGGGAGCATCCGGACCTGCAGGGCGTCAACGTGCCGACGACGGGAATCCCGACGCAAGGGTCCGGACTTCTTGTGACGTCCACGCTGCTGTTTTCAGGTGAGGGGGCACGGGGTGAACCGGTGTTCCGTGCGTACGACAAACGGACGGGCGAGGTTGTCCATGAGATTCAGCTTCCGGGTGGACCAACCATCGGGTTCCCAATCACATACATGGCGGGTGGCCAACAGCACATTGTCGTAGCGGCTTTGGATGAGGAGAACATCGCGGAGTTGGTCGCCTTCACGGTGCAATAGAAGCAGACGGAGGTCGCGGAGCACGAGGGCGTCGGCGTCTGGGCCTTCGACGTAGTCGTGAATCCGGCAGATGCGGGGATGGTCGAGCTTAGACAGAATCTGCGCCTCGCGGAGGAACCGGACACGCGCCTGGCGGCTGAGCCGAGGCCAACAGCGATTGGCGCCCACACGGGTGGGCCCGATGTCCGACGTCCGGAAGGTTCCAGACCTGTCATTTTTTCGATGAAGCTTCGCCCACCGTTGTTCTCAGGATCGAGAATCGGCGAATTCTTTGGGAACTCGCTGTCAAGTACATTTCAAGGCGAGGGCTTGAGGTGACGATGATCGGTGTGAATCGGATGCTAGGCATGCTGAAAGCGCAGCGTCAGGAGCTACTGGGGCAACTTGACGCTATTGACAAGGCCATTGCAGCGTTCGCCGGCGCTGGCACGCCCGCTGAAGCAACAGGGCGGGTCAAATCTAGACCCATGCAGAGCGATTCCCACAAGGAGGCCATTCGCGCTGGGAAACGCAGGGCGCGGGCGGCGAGGGAGGCCTCCAAAGGTCTGGCCCGGGAAATGCCGGACGATTCCTTCGTGCCCGCAATCAGGGCTCGAGGCGACCGTCAGTCGCCTCGGCTGATGAAGCGGCCGAGCAAGACGTAACTAGCCACTACCTCTGGTCGAGCGCGAATCGAGTGCGTCCCACTGCGAATACAGATCGCCGAGGGTGCGCTCGACTGAGTCTGCACGTGCGAGCGCGACAGCAATCTCGTCGGGTGGTCGTTTGTAAAATGCCGGGTCCGCGATCGTATCGCCCAAGGTGCGTTGCTCGGCTTCCAACGTCTCGATGCGGGCAGGGAGCCCAACGAGTTCGCGCTGCTCCCGGTACGACAGCTTGTGGGTGGGGCTCGCGACATTCGGCCGCCGTTTGGTCGGCTTCGCTCCGGATGGCGCGTGGGGGGGCGACGGGGTTGGCATCGTCTGACGCTGCCAGTCCTGATAGCCGCCGACGTACTCTTCTATCTTCGTGTCGCCTCCAAAGACGAGCGTGGTGGTGACCACGTTGTCGAGAAACGCTCGGTCGTGGGTGACGAGCAGCAGAGTGCCAGGCCACTCGACGAGCTGGGCTTCGAGCAACTCGAGGGTTTCGAGGTCGAGATCGTTGGTCGGTTCGTCAAGGACCAAGAGATTTGCAGGGCGGGTGAACAGCCGGGCAAGCAACAGCCGGTTGCGTTCGCCGCCCGACAGTGCCTTCACCGGAGACTGCACCCGTTCCGGCGGAAACAGGCAATCGCGCAAGTAGGCGTTCACGTGCCGCGTGCGGCCGTTGACAGTCACTGTGTCGCTGCCCTCGCCGATCGTCTCGAAGACGGTCCATTCGAGGTCGAGTTGCTCGCGTAGCTGGTCGTAGTAGGCGACCTCGACGTTGGTGCCTCGGCGTAGCTCGCCTTCGTCCGGAGCCAACTCCCCCAAGAGGAGTCGGATTAACGTCGTCTTCCCCGACCCATTCGGCCCAATGAGGCCGATCCGGTCGCCTCGCATGATGCGAGTCGTAAACTGACGCACCACGGGTGTCGGTCCGAACGACTTGCTGATCGCATCGGCTTCGAACACCATCTGGCCCGACGACGGGGCACGCTCGATCTGCATTCGCACCGCGCCCATCTGGTCGCGCCGCGCGGCTCGTTCTTGACGCATCGTCATCAGCGCCCTGACGCGTCCCTCATTCCTCGTTCGTCGCGCCTTGATCCCCCGCCGCAACCACGCCTCCTCCTCCGCCAGGCGCTTGTCGAACTTGTCTCGACTCGCCGTGTCGTTGGCCAGCCACTCGTCCTTCTTGCGGAGAAACGTTGCGTAGTCTCCAGGCCACGACGTGAGACGACCGCGGTCGATGTCGACGATCCGCGTCGCCACGCGCTGGAGGAATGCGCGATCGTGCGTGACAAACACGACGGCGCCCGGATACTCGAGCAGGAACGACTCCAACCAGAGAATGGCGGGGAGGTCGAGGTGATTGGTCGGTTCGTCGAGCAGCAGCACGTCAGGCTGGGCCACCAGAGCCCGCGCGAGCAACACACGACGCCTCCACCCGCCTGACAGGGTCCCGACCCTCGCATCCGACGGCAGAGCGAGATGCGACAACACGAGTTCTATTCGTTGCTCGAGGGTCCAACCGTCCTGTTTGTCGAGCTCTTGGTGTAGCCGGCCCAGTCTCTCGAGGACGGCCGGTGTGCTCTCCTCGGCAAGCGCGACAACCGCGTGGTGATAGTCCGCGACGAGATCCCGGAGTGCTCCGAGCCCATCGGCGACGACGTCAAAGACCGTGCGATCTGTCGCGAGCGGAACATCCTGATCGAGCCGGGCTGCGCGGAGGCCCAGCTCCATCCTCACGTCGCCCGTATCCGGTGGCTGTTCGCCACTGATGATTCGCAGCAGCGACGACTTGCCGGCGCCGTTGCGGCCCACGACCGAGACCCGTTCCCCGCGTTCGACGCGCAGCGTGGCGTCGGCGAGCAGCGGCTTATGTCCAAACGTCAGGGATACGCGGTCGAGCGTCGCGAGGGGCATTGATGACGGCTACGGCGGAACAAGGAGCGTACCACGTCGGTTCCCCTGAACGTGCGACACTCATTGCCGAATCTCCATTGACGGGGCGGGCCAAGTGCACATATCCATAACCCGCTAGGATCACACTCGTGACCAGACCTCTATGTGTTGTCCTTGCGCTGTCGTCCTGGCTGGCCAGCACAGGTACCGCGCCCGCCCAAGTGGGCGGCAATCTTGCGGCGGGTCCCCCTATCGACCTTTCGCTCGACATCACGAGCGGTCCAGACGGACCACAGCTCTCCCTGTCTGAGCTGGAGCTCGTCACCGGCGAGTACTACCGGCTCAACGTGGCCAGCGACAGCGAACAGGATTGGCGGCTCGAGGTCGACGAGCTTTTACGTAACTCGCACCTGCGACTCGTCACCATCGGGGGTGTCGAGGTCCATCTGCAGGGTCTCGCGTTCCGCGCCATCGAATTCGATGTACCCGGCACAGCGCAGTTCAGCTTCACCCCGATTCGCCCTGGGACACATGTCTTCTCGGTGAGCGACGTGCCGTCTGCGGTCCGGCGGCGGAGTGCGGAGGCCGGGCGGCCGGTCGACCCGCGGACGGTGACCGGTCGTTTCATCGTGCGGTAGCTTCGATCAGCTCATACGCGAGGCCGTTCGGGTCCTCGATGAGCACCGCCCGCGTATCGCCGAACGTGTACGGCCCTTCGAGGATCGGCACGCCCCTGGTTTCGAGGTGTGCGATCACGGCGTCGAGGTCGGGGTAGGTGAGCCCGACATGGTCGACCACCTGTCCGCGCGAGCGCGCAAGCGGCTGATCGTTGCCCGCTCCGCACCGCCCATCGCGACACTGGCGCGGGTACCACAGCCAGCTGGCATTGGCGACCCGGGCGTTTCCAGCCGGGATCCGAAGCTGTCCGACGTCCATATATGTTGGAAAGGTCACCTCGCCGGTCGGTACGTCGCAGGGATCCCATCCGTTCTCTCCGAAGTTGAACTCGGAGCTGAATGTGTTCTGGTTCTCCGGGAACGTCGCCCCGAGATGGTCGGCATGCCAGTTCGCACTGCACAGCGGCTGCTCGCCCCAGAAGTGCGTGTGGCTGCGGAAGTTGTCGTTGCGGCCGGCTGTGAACTCGACCAGCATGCCGTCGGGGTCGACCAGATAGCCGAAGTCCAGGCCGGAGGTTGCCGGCGGCGGCGGGTCCTCCGCCATCCGCGCGTCGATCTGGCTCAGCGGGAGGAGCGATTCGCCGAGTGGCAACCCCAGCGAGTGCAGGGACGTGTTGTCGCCGCCGGGCCCGCCGTATAGCGTCACGAGTGCGAACGCCTCGGAATCGAGTGCGGCGATTCTCGACCGGAACTCTTCGGTGTTCGGTCCCGCGAACGTCGAGCCGAACGTCCAGAACCCGCTCTGCGGGTCACTCCGCTGCAGCGCTCGGTCGAAACCACCCGGAGCCTGCGCGTCGACCTGGGTGTACAGCAGATAGATGTCGTCGTGGAAGGCAGGGAATCCGGCATGGGTCGTCACCGTGCCCTGCGGCCAGTAGGTGCTGTACCACTCGATCGACCGCTCCGGATCCACGGAGTTGATGTGGATATGGTGAAACGTCGGCGCGGGAAGCATCGTGTCGGCAACGTCGGTCACCGCGGCTGGCTCCTCGCTGACCGGCTCGGGCGAAGCGCACCCGGCGGCCAACACCGCGAAGGCCCCGATGCCGACAGCGAATCCGAATGGTCTGTTCATCGAAAGCGTCCCCATGCTGACTCTCCCTCCAGCCGTTCTTCGCGCTAGACCGTCTCACCCATTCTTGCAGACATTCACCAGACGGATTGGCGTCACCTTGTGGACCAGCGATTCGCACCATCTACCGCCGGCAGCGGCTCGATCTGCACCTGCTGATCGTCGATCGGGCGTGGTTACCGCCAGGCGCCGAGAATGGCGCCCATAGTCGCGAAGGAGATAGTCAAATAGCCGCCGTTGACGAGGATGTACGTCCACGGCCGTCGCTCGAACAGGGCGATGACCCCCAGCCCCAGTGTCGCCCAGCCCAGCCCGGCGGCCACACCGGCCGCAATCGCGAACCCCACCGTCGTCGACGGGTCGTTCAAGAAAGCGGCTAGGTTGGCTGCCATGATCAGGCAGAACAGGAACGACACGCCGAAGATCACCGCCGGCGACCCCTTCTTCAGGTCTGCGTCCGTGAAGTTGTTGGCTCGCATCCAGGCCTTGCCAGCCACCGCCGGCGAATACCACAGCCCGCCGATCAGAAAGTTCGCCAGTGCCGCCACCAGTACCGCCCACACGTTGATTCCGTCCATGGTCGTCTTCTCCTCGCGGCCAATTTCACAACCATTCCTACCTGAGCTCGTAGCGGACGCCAGTCCGCTCCTCGGACACGCTCCACAGCTGGGCCGCCGCAGCCGTGTTGCTGGCCGCCTTGTTGGATCCGACCTTCGTGGGTGCCCCGCGCATCTCGTAAAACCCCTTGGGCCCGTAGTAGTCGCCGGACTCGACGTCCGGCGCCGTCGCCGCGCGCAGCGTCGGGAGCGCCCCGCCGATCGGCTGCATCCCCATCACGGGGTTGAACCACCGGAACCAGCGCGCGTGCTGCTGGAGGTTGGTCTGCGTCCAGCCCGGGTGCGCGGCCGCGACGATGACTTCGGCCCCACGCTGCTCGAGCCGACGCGTGAGCTCGAAGGTGAACAGCAAGTTGGCGAGCTTGCTCTGACCGTAGGCTGCGTACGCGTTGTAGCCGCGCGCCTCGAAGTCGAGATCGTCGAAATGCATCGTACCCTGCCGGTGGGCCAGGCTCGACACGTTGACGATCCGCGCGCCGGACGTGGCCATGAGCAGGTCGAGTAGCAGCCCGGTGAGCGCGAAGTGGGCCAGATGGTTGATTCCGAACTGCAGCTCGTAGCCCTGCGTGGTCTGGCCAGGAGGCGGCATCATCACACCCGCGTTGTTGATCAACAGGTCGAGGTGGTCGAAGCGTTTGTGGACGGCGCCGGCGAACTCGCGCACCTGTTCGAGATCCGCGAGGTCGAGCCGCATGAACTCGAGCCGGGCCTGGGGCAGCTCCGCGAGGATGTCTTGAATGGCCGCGGTCGCGCGGGCTTCGCTGCGACAGGCGAGCACGACCGTCGCTCCTTGACGGGCGAGCTCGCGTGCGGTCTCCCGGCCGATGCCACTGTTGGCTCCGGTGACGATCGCGAGGCGGCCGCTCTGGCTGGGAATGTCGTGTTGGGTCCAGTCTTGCGTGCTCATGAAGTTCTTTCTCAATGAGGAGACCGTAGCGGCGCCGGTCACGCGTGGACGCCCGCGACGACCCGCTGCGAAGCGGGATCGCCGTCGCTACACGGGATGGTGCAGAGCACCGCCAACACTCGCTCGTAGAAGCGCGCGTAGCCCTCAGGTGAGGTGGGCCGCTCGACGGACAAGGCGAGGGCGAGCGATCGCCGCAACGTCGGTTCGGGGACACCCGCGGTCAGGTTCAGAAACGTCTGGAGCGTCATCGTCAGTCCTCGGTTGATCAGTGTTTCTACAGTTCCACAAATGTCGAAGTGACTGGTCCAAAAAAAGGGCTCAGCCGCTCTTGACGAGTGCCAGCACCTGCTCCACTTCAGCGAGCGTGTCCCTGTTCACCCTCGCCACGAGGAACTTCCCTCGCTTCTCCGTGACGATGAGGTCCGCATTGGACAACTCCTTGAGGTGGTGGGAAATCGTCGGCGCCGTGAGCGTGAATGCCTTGACGATGTCTCTGATGTTGCAGTGGCAGTCGGAGGTCTCGAAATCTGATTCCTCGTGCTGAGCGATGCCCAAATAGAGCGCCAGCCGGTGCTCATTGGCCAGCGCCTTCATGACCTTGGCCAGTCGCTTCGTGTTCGGCTTCGTCATCGGAGTCGGCTAGTAGCCCCCGCGTTCGTACTGTAACACTTCGACGATTGTCGAAGTGTATTCATATTCATCCTTGGTGTCAACCCCCTAAAGCCCACTGGATGCCTTCGGAGAGCGGTCTCTAGGAGCGAGGCCGTGCGACGTCGTGGCCATCACTGCCAGATTTCCCCAGAAATATTCTCGCTGCGGATCCGTCTACCTGAGTAGATGGATGCCGCGAGCCTCGATGTGGTCGCCGGTCAGAACCTCGAAATAGAGCTGACGGTCCGCAAGGAGCGGCGGCGTCTGCTCAGCTTCATCCGGACGAGAGTACAGAACGAGGATGACGCCCAGGACATCCTGCAGGACGTCTTCGGGGAGCTGATCGAAGCCTACCGCGGGCTGGAAACGATAGAACGTGTGACGGCCTGGCTGTTCCGAGTGGCTCGCAACAAGATCACCGACGCGTACCGCAGGCGGAGGCCCGAATCACCGAATCGGTCGGCGCGAGCGCGCAGCATCGACACCGACGAGGCGCTCGAAGACCTCCTTTCGGATTTCTCCGCGGACCCTGAGGAACTGTTCCTGCGAGACGCGGTCTGGGACGCGATGCATGCCGCCCTGGCGCAACTGCCGTTGGTGCAGCGTCAAGCATGGGTGTGGCACGAGCTGAAGGGGTTGAGCTTCCGGGAGATGGCCGAGATCACCGGCGAGACCGAGAACGCGTTGCGGCTAAGGAAACACAGCGCGAGGCGCTCGCTACAACTGCGTCTTGCGTCTATTGGCAGCGAAGTGTGAGGGTGGAGAAGCAGATGAAACGCAACTGGATGCTCAAAGCAGCGAAGTTCGCGCTCTTGGCGGTCGTGTTCGTGTCGGTCGCCGGGGCCGTGGTTATGTGGCTCTGGAATGCCCTCGTCCCTGACATCTTCGGCGCATCGGAGATTACGTGGGTACAGGCACTGGGGCTCTTGGTGCTTGCCCGCCTCCTGCTGGGGGGGCGGGGTCTCGGCGGACCCGGAGGGCGCCGACGCTGGCGCGGGCACTGGGAGCGGAAGCTCGCGAAAATGAGTCCGGAGGAGCGCGAGCGGTGGAAGGCCGAGAGGGGCCGCTACTGTGACGGCGGCGCCGAGCAACAAGCTGCCCTGTGAAGGCTGTTGCTACGGCTCGGGCTTCACGGCCAGGACCCGAGGAGAGGCACAGCCGCAGAGGAGCTCAGGTCCCGAGTCCCCGGCGACGCCGCGCGTCTTCAGAAGAACAAACATCGCCGCACCCATGGTCGTGGGCACGACGTGGATGTCGGACTGGACGAGCCCGCGGCGCAGATCCGGTCGTCGGTCTTGATGATCTTGAGCACCACTTGCAGGTAGCCATCCAGTTGCACGCGGGGATCATCGGAGGTCCGCTCGCGTCGGCCAGCGCCACCTCCACGTCCGCCCGGTATTTTTCCGCCACGGCGAGTCCCAGATCCGCTTTGCTCGGGAAGTGATGATGAATGCTGGCCTTGGTGATGCCGTTGGTAGAGGGCCAACTCACTTCTAGAAGCTTCGCTAGTCGGCAAGAGAGGAGCGACGGGTCTCGGTTCGCTAACCCTACGGCGTGTTTCGCGACCTATCTGAGGGCGACGCGACGAGCGCTCAGCGTCAACCCAACCGGGCCACTAGACGCCGCGCAAAGCGACAACGGGATCCGTGCGGGCCGCACGTCTCGAGGGGATGAATGACGAGACGAGGGCCACCGTAATCACAAACACCGGGACCAGAATCCAGAGCCACGGGTCATTGGTCGTCTGAGGCAAGAGCAGGCTCTCGAGCACTCGCATTGCCGCGAGGCTGCCCACGACCCCGACCAAGACCCCGGCCAGGGCCGTCACGACGCCCTCACGCATCACGAGCGCGTGGAGATTCCGACGATCTGCCCCGAGGGCCATCCGGATACCGAGCTCGTGCGAGCGCTGGGCCACCGCGTGCGCCAGGATGCCGTAGATGCCGACCGCAGCGATCAGGATGGCGATCAGCCCGAAGAACCCGAGGGTCCACATGACGAACCGCCGAGGTGCCATCTGTGCCGCGAGGATGTCATCCATCGATCGGACATCGCGCATGAGCAGGTCCGGATGGGCGGCCCGCAGCGCCGCACGGACCGACCTGACGACGCTCGCCGGATCGCCTGCGATCTGCACCGCCATCATGGCGGCGGACGACCCGAACGTCGCGGCGTCTTGCTCACGCGGGATAAACGTGACCGACCGCGGCTCCGCGTCGAGTCCATCCTGACGGAGGGCACCGACGACCCCCACGATCTCACGCCAGGGCTGCTCCCGCTCGGGAGGGCCGAGTTTGAGCTGTTTGCCGAGCGCACTCTCGGTCGGCCACTGGCTGCGCGCAAGCGTTTCCGTCACGACGGCGACGGGCGGCGAGTCGCGTCGATCGGTGTCGCTAAGATGACGGCCCTCCAGGAGCGGGATGCCCATGGTGTCGAAATACCCCCCGTCCGCCGCGATGTAGGACGTCGTTAGGTGGTCGGCCCTACTCGCCGGCACGGGTTGATCCGCCACTGCGAAGGCATCCCCTCGAGGGAATCCGAACGGGGCGAGCGAATCGGCCAGACCGGACGACACCACCTCGGGGAGCGCGTCGAGACGCTGTCGCAGATCATGAAAGAGGGCCGCGCGTTCTGGCGAGGTGAGTTCTGGGGCTGACACGCTCAATCGCGCGGTAAGGATTCGCTCGTTGTGGAATCCGGGATCTACCCGCGTGAGGTCGACGACTGTCCGGATAAGCGCCCCAGCCCACACCAGCAACAGGGTCGCCAGCGCCACTTCCGTCACCAGCAGGCCGCGGTGCAGGCGGCGACCGCCGCCCCCGGCGCGTGCCTGTGCCCCGTCCTCGTTCAGCACGGCCATGACGTCTACCCGTCGCGCCACCCGCAGGCCCGGGAGCAGGCCGGCCACCAGGCCCGCCAGCACCGCCAGGCTGAGGCCAACTGCCGCCACCGGTCCGTTGAGCTGCGCCTCAACCAACCGCGGCACGTCGAACGGCGAAGTCGTCCGCAGCAGCTGCACCACACCCATCGCGATGAGCCAACCGCCTCCCCCGGCGGTCAGGCTCAGCATGAGGTTCTCGATCAGCAACGGCCGCAGGGTCCGGAGCGCCCCGGCCCCGAGTGCGGCACTGACGGCGTACTGGCGTCGCCGGGTCACCGCACGGGCGAGCATGAGGTTCGCCACGTTTATGGTGGCGATGAGCCACAGGAGGAGCACGGCGGCCTGGAGCGCCCACAGGAGCGTCCGGTAGCTGCGCAACCGCCACTCATTCAGCCGATCGACGATCACACCCCAACCGGCGTTGGTCTCCGGATACTCGGTCTCGAAGCGCGCGGCCGTGGCGGCGAGCTCCGCCTGCGCTTCTCGAGGCTCACGCCGGCCCGCAGTCGGCCATGCACATACAAGGGAGTGTGCACGCTGCGGCTCCGGAGGCCCTCATAACGCTGTCCCTGGAGTAGCGGCTCCAGCGGCGTATAAAGGTCGAACGTTGGGTTCAGGTCGACGCCGGGAGGCAGGACCCCGACGACGGTGTACCCTCGGCCGCTCAGCTGGATGGTCTCGCCGACGACATCGGCTCGGGCACCGAAGACGTCTTGCCAGAGCGGGTGGGTCAGCACGACCACAGGCGCCGCGCCGACCCGATCGTCGGCGGCGTCGTACAGGCGGCCGTGCAGCGAGCGGATCCCGTGAATGCCAAAATAGGTCGACGATGTGACGAGAGGCCGCACCCTGACTGGGTCAGTGAGACCGGTGAGAGTGAAGGTGAAAAAATTCTGGACACCGCTCAGCGCCTCGAACGACTCGAGCTGCTCGACCCAGTCGCGGAACGTGGGATACGACACGCCGTTTCGCTCGCCGCGAGGGGACCGTTCTGCCATGAGCAGCACACGGTTGGGCTCGTACGCTGGATACGCAAAGGGACGAAGCAGGACGGCGTGCACCACGCTGAAGACGGCCTCGTTCGCGCCGATCCCAATCGCCAGCGTCAGGATCACCGACACGGCAAACCCGGGGCGCCGCAGCAACGTGCGCGCGCCGATTCGCAGGTCGCGCCGGAGGTCCTCCAGCCACACGAACGACCGCACATCGCGGGATCGCTCTTTTACTTGATCCACGCCGCCAAACGCGCGCCGGGCCGCTCGCCGCGCCTCATCCGGAGACATCCCGCTGCGCGCATAGTCTTCCTCCAGGACACGCAGATGGGCGGCCACCTCCCGACTCAGCTCACGCTCGGCCCGGGCGGGCCGGAGGAAGGTGTACAGCCGCAGCAGGAACCGTCTCACCCCGGCCATCACGGCACGTCCATCAGCAGCAGTTTGTCGACTAGGCCGGAGAGGCGGCGCCAGCGAGCCGTCTGCTGTTCGAGGGCGCGTCTCCCCGCCTTGGTGATGGCGAAGTACTTCGCATCATGGTTGGTCGCCGTCTTCTGCCACGCGCCCTTGATCCATCCGCGCTGCTCCAGGCGAATAAGGGCCGGGTAGAGGGTGCCCTGGTTCAGGGTGAAGGGGTGGTCCGATACCTGCTCGAGGCGGGCCGCCAAGGCGTAGGCGTGCTGGGCCCCCATCGTGGCGAGCGCCCGGAGGATGATCAGGTCGAGCGTGCCCTGGAGCAGTTCCACGCGCGGCGGTTTACTAGGCATGCAAGTGGTACGGTGCCACGCGGACTACTTGGGTGTCAAGTGGTTATGCGTTGGATCATAGCCGCCGAGCCACCATCACTAGCCGAGCCCCCATCACTAACGACGGCGTCAGTGAGGACTCATCCTGGAGGTTGTGCGGACGGCATCCCGTCCCTCGGGCCAGAGGCAACTACTGAGCCAGACGGTCGAAGCGGACTTTCCACGCCTGCTCGGTGCTCGCGGTCAACCCCGTGATCCGCTGCTGGGGGCCGCGCGTCACGGCGAGGTAGAGCCCGCCGCCGGAGAAGCCGTCCCGGTACGTGGTCGCGAGAGGAATCGTGCCCAGCTTTTGGTGCGACAGCACCAGCCGGTCACCGCGGATTCTCAAGTCGTATGCCACCTCCAATTCGGGACTCACATAGCGGCCGACGTAGGTCTCGAGGTCGCCACGAGTCGGACGCCACGCCGGTGCGCGTTCGTAGACGACCGCGGGGTCGAGCCCTCCCTGGCGCAGTTCGAGTCTGACCGCGCCCGCGTCCTGGAGGAAGTGGGCCGTCGAACCCTCCGATGCGGCAACGTGAAATCGGTCGCCGGCGCGGTCCAAGGGCGCAAGCGTCAGGGCGCGCAGGGCGCCGATGGTAGCGAGTGCGCCGTCGCGCACAGCGAAACGCAGGGGAACATCGCTGTCGGCCCTTCGGTAGTAGCCCGTCAGCGAGCTCAGCTCGAGGCCGGCCGGCGCCGCGCCTCTGGTCGTCGTCGTCACCTGTACCTGACGCGAGTCCCTTCGATCGCTCGAGCGAGGCTCGGTCAGATACACGTCCGCGACCGTCCGGGCCAGGCGCGACGGATCCGCTGATCGAAGGTTGCAGAGTACGGCAACGCTCAGATCCTGGTCAGGAAATCGGACGACCTCGCTCTTGTAGCCCGCATGCGTGCCGCCGTGGCCCACCGTGCGCGCGCCTCGGTACTGACCGAGCACCAGCCCCAGGGCGTAGCTGCTGCGCCGCCCGTCCGCCAGCGTCCCCGGCTTTTGCAACTGCGCAAGTCCCCCGCGTCCTCCCACGTGGAACGTCTGAAAGTTGCGCTCCCACAGCACGAGGTCCCCAAGCGTGGTGAACAGGTTCGTTGCCCCGACGGTTTCGACGTCAGACAGGGCGAGCCGGTAGCTCCCCTGTTCGTCGGCCGCGTAGGCGTAGGCCCGATCCGGGACCGCCATGCGGTGATCGTCATGGAAGTGCGTGCGCGTCATGCCGAGCGGCGTGAAGATGCGCCGCGTTGTGAAGCTGCGGAACGGTTCGCCCGAGACCCGCTCGACCACGAGCGCCAGCAGGGTGTAGCCGGAGTTGCTGTACAAGAACCCGGTGCCCGGCTCGAAGTTCAGCCGGCGTTGGCGGGCCAGCAGGCGCAGGACGTCGCTTTGGGTGACGACGTCGGCCTCGAACCGCCAGCCGGCCATTTGCAGCAGGCTCCATTGGTCGCGGAGACCGCTGGTGTGGTGCCCCAGCTGCCGCAACGTCATTGACGTGTCGAGGCCGCCGAGCTCGGGCAGGTGGCGGCGGATGTCATCGTCCCACGATAGCGCCCCGTCGTTCACCAGCAGCTGGACGGCCAGGGCCGTGAACTGTTTGGAGACGGATGCGACGTGGAAGACTGAGGTCGGCGTGATCGGGACGCCGTCCTCGAGATCGGCGAGCCCATACCCGCGCGCGTGAACAACGACACCGTGGCGGGTGACCGACGCGGCGCAGCCGGGCGAGCCAGGCGTCGTGAAACGCTCGAATACCGCGTCCACCCTCGCTGCGTCAGCCGCCGGAGTCGACGGGGCACTGACCGCCCCGAGGCTCGCGATTGCGACCAGGACGACCGTGGCGACGCACCGGCTGAAGCGGCGCAGGCTGCACATAGCTCCGGCGGAGAATAGCATCTTGAAGGCGTGGAGGATGCGCTCCTCGGTCCGGTCATGCAACGTTTTCTTGACAGCTAGCGTCTACATATGTGGTAGCCACACATATGGACTCCGCGCAGAAACTCACCCGCGAGCTGAAGAAGGGCAGTGCGGAGCTGCTGATCCTTGCGCTCCTGGAGGACCACCGACGGCACGGATACGACATCGCGAAGCAGATCGACCGGCAGTCCGAGGGAACGCTGCGATTCCATGTCGCGTCGTTGTATCCCATGCTCTACCGTCTCGAAAAACGGGGGTGGATTGAAGGTCGATGGGTCGAAAAGGCCGGGCAGCGCCGTCGTCGTTACTACCGCCTGACTCGGTCCGGTCGGAAGGTGCTCGCCGAACAACGGAGCGGCTGGGAGAGTTTCATCACGGCGGTGTCGAGGATCGCACGCATCGACCATGCCTGACTGGATGCTGTACGTCAGAGACCATCTACCACCTCTGGCCGTGACTGGAGAGCGGCTCGTCGAGATCACGGAGGAGCTGGCTCAGCATCTGGAGGAGCGATACGCCGACCTCTTGCGCACGGGCGTCTCTGAAACGGAGGCCGTTTCCAGGGTCAAGGCCGAGTTGGACGATTGGGACGCGATCGGGTGGTCGTTGCGTGGCGCGGAGCACCGGCTGCCGGGGCAGATGGCCGACGGATGGCGGCGGGCGAGGAGCGAAGAGATCCCGCGGCAGGAACGGAGAGTCACGATGCTGACGAACTGGTGGCAAGACGTGCGGTACGGCCTGCGGTTGCTGGTGAAGAGCCCGGGCTTCACGGCGGCCGCGATGCTCACGCTGGCTCTCGGGATCGGCGCGAATGCCGCCGTGTTCAGTGTCGTGGACGCGGTGGTGTTCACGCCGCTGCCATACGAGGACCCAGGCCGGCTCGTCATGATCGGCGAACAGCGCGAGAACGGCGGGGCCTCGATCTCCGTTTCGCTCCCCAACTACTTGGACTGGCGACACATGAACGGGTCGTTTACGGAGATGACCGCCGTACGTGGCGACCAGCTCAACCTGACTGGGCGCGGTGAACCCGTACGGGTGCCAGTCGTCATGGTCTCAGCGCCGGTGTTCGCTCTGCTTGGCGCGACCCCGATGCTTGGGCGAGCACTCTTGCCCGTGGAAGACCAGCCGGGCGCGTCGCCCGCGGTGGTTGCCAGCTATGGCGCGTGGCAACGTAGGCTAGGGGCGTCCCGCGAGATTGTGGGCGAACCGGTCACACTCGGCGGTATCACCTACACCGTCGTCGGCGTCATGGGGCCAGCGTTCTCGTTTCCACCTGGCACCAGGGCGGAGTTTTTCATCCCGATCGGTCGCTTTCACGAACGCTACGCCGAACGAAACAACCATCCGGGTCTGTCTGTCGTCGCTCGCCTCAAGCCCGGTATCACGCTCGAGCAGGCACGGGGAGACATGTCCCGGGTCATGGGGCTGATCCGTGCGGAGACAGGTCATACCCACGAGGCTGAGCTCGACTACTTACACGAACGACTGATCGGGCAGACCAGGCCTGCGCTCCTCGCCTTGCTCGGCGCGGTCGGGTTTGTCCTGCTCATGGCCTGCGTGAATGTGGGCGGTTTGTTGCTCTCCCGGTCGTCTGCGCGGGAGCGGGAAATGGCTGTCCGCACAGCGATGGGGGCGGGTCGCGTTCGTCTGTTCCGCCAACTGTTGACCGAGAGTGTGCTGATCGGGGCGCTTGGAGGCGCCGCCGGGCTCGCCGTCGGATATCTCGGGACACGCTACCTGGCCGATGTGATCCAGACCATCGTGCCACCCAACGCACCGGTTCCCGGCATCAACGAGATCGCTGTGGATGGCCGTGTCCTCTTCGAGGGTGAGCTAATCTTAGTTGAACATTGAAACGGCTCCAGACCCTGTGGTGTGATGACGTTGCAAAAGACGGACATCACCCCACGAGAGAGAGGAGCCACGATGAGTGGCCTACGTGCTGTCAGGAAGCGCAAGAAAGTTCGCAAGCTGGGCTCGGTCAACATCATTCACCGCGAGGCCTACGCGGATCTGGAGCTGGACGCGAAGGTGGAGCTGATCCGCTCGCTGGTGCCCCTGGGCCTGATGCATGTGCAGGAGTTGCTCGACCAGGAGGTGACGGCGCTGGCGAGCGAGCGCTACGTCCGGAAGGACGCGTCGGTCGGTGGACGCCGTCACGGCAGTAACCCTGGGACGGTGGGTCTCGCGGGGCAGCGCGTGCCGATTCGCGTGCCCCGGATTCGTCGCCTCGCAGGGAGCGAGATTCCGCTGCGGTCGTATGCGGCGTTGCATGACGACCGCGAGGTGGACGACGCGCTGCTGCGACGGGTGCTCTACGGGATCTCGTGCCGCAACTACGCGGCGGCCGCGGCGGCGATTCCCGGGGCGATCGGGCTGTCGAGTTCGACGGTGTCCCGGGGGTTCATCCAGGCCAGCGCGGCGCAGCTACGGGCGTTCCAGGAGCGGGACCTATCCGATGAGGACGTGGTGGCCGTGTTCCTGGACGGCAAGACGTTCGCTGACGCGACGATGGTCATCGCGCTAGGCATCACGCTGTCTGGGGAGAAACGCTTCCTGGGCTTCGTCGAAACGGACACGGAGAACGCGACGGTGCTCACACCGTTCCTGCGGTCGTTGGTCGAGCGGGGCCTCGACCTCTCCCAGGGTGTGCTGGTCATCCTCGATGGCGGCAAGGGGCTCCGCACGGCCGTCCGGAAGGCCTTCCGGGGCCGGGCCCTGGTCCAACGGTGCCAGTGGCACAAGCGCGAGAACGTGGTGAGCTACCTGGCCAAGCACGAGCAGGCGGTGTGGCGTCAGCGTCTCCAGCGAGCGTACAACCGGCCGGACTACGACGAGGCCCTCGGTGCGCTCGAGACGCTCCACGGCGAGTTGGACGAGCGGAACCAGTCGGCGGCTGACAGCTTGGCGGAAGGCCTGGACGAAACCCTGACGTGACATCGATTGGGCGTGTACGGAGTGCTGGGCCGGTCGCTGAAGACGACGAACTGTCTGGAGTCGGTCAATGCGCTGGTCGAGGAACGCTGCGCGAAGGTAGATCACTGGCAGAGCTCGAGCCAACGCCACCGCTGGCTGGCGACCGCCCTCCTGGACATCGAACCGCGCTTACGAAGGGTGAGGGGCTACCGCCACCTTCCCACGCTTCGGGCCGCATTGAAGCGAGAACTGAAGATCGACACGACGACGTCGAAGAAGCAGGCCGCGTAAGCCATCGGGAGCCGTGGAGAGTTTCAACTAAGAATGGGCTTGACTCTCCTCTTCTTCACGCTGGCCGTGTCGCTCGCAACCGGTGTGATATTCGGTCTTATTCCGGCGCTGACAAGTACAAAGCTGGAGTTGCACGAAGTCCTGAAAGAGGGAGGACGAAGCTCGACCGCACGCCGGGCCCATCGCGTGCGGAGCGTCATGGTCGTGTGTGAGGTGGCGCTCTCTCTCGTGCTGCTTGTCGGAGCGGGCTTGATGATCAGGACGTTCGGGTCGATTCAAGACGCTGATGCAGGTCTGAGCCCAGCGGGCGTTCTCACGATGGAACTGAGTCTCCGGACGCGTACAGGCAACCTTCACGGCAAGCCGCGTTCTTTCAGGAACTGAGCCAACGGCTCGACGCGGTCTCCGGCGTGGAGTCGGCGGGAGTCGCCCGACCGGTACCACTCGCCGGCGGTGGATCTCAGACGTCACCGACAGCTGGTGACAGTCCCGTGTTTGCACCGGACGAAGGGATCTACTCCGATTTCTTCCGGGTCACGCCTGATTACTTCGACGCGCTGGGCGTCCAACTGATGGAAGGCCGACATTTCGAGCGGACTGACACGGCCGAGACCGCGCCGGTGGTGATGGTCGACACCACGTTCGCCGAGGCTGTGTGGCCCGGAGAGAGTCCGATCGGACGCTATCTCGAAGTCAACGGTACGCGACGCGTGATCGGCGTCGTGAACCACGTGAAGAACTTCGGCGTGGCGGCGGAGTCACGGTTCCAGTTCTACCTTCCGTTCTACCAGGTACCCTGGCAGACAGCGACGGTCGTGATCCGCTCCGATCTCGCCCCGGAGACCCTGGCCGACCTGGTTCGGCGAGAGGTGTGGTCCGTCGATGCGGCTCAGCCTGTGGGCCGCATGCGAACCATGGAGCAAGTCGTGCAGCAGTCCATCGCTCCGCAACTCCTGGTCTCGGTACTGCTCGCAGTGTTCGCGGTGATCGCACTCGTACTCTCAGCCGTCGGCATCTACGGCGTCATGGGATACGCCGTGAGCCAGCGGACGCAGGAGTTCGGGTTGCGTCTCGCGCTGGGCGCTCAGACAAGCGCGATTCTGGGCGGCGTCGTACGACGTGGGCTCTGGCTGACCGCGATCGGTCTCGTCATCGGTTTGCTAGCGGCATTCGGGATGACCCGAGCTCTCTCAAGCGTGCTGTTCGGCGTCACGGCGACCGACCCACTCACTTTTGCATCGGTTGCGCTCCTGCTGCTCATCGTGGCGGGGCTTGCTTGCTACCTCCCAGCCCGCCGAGCGACGCAGATCGACCCGCTCGCTGCGTTGCGAGTTGACTAGCAGGCTGCTGAAAGAACCCGGGGGACGACTGATGCTGGACACGTCATGCGGGCCCTGACCGACTGCCATGGGCGGAGCACGGGTGTGGGGTTGGCCTCGACGCGCGGCCGCCTGAGCCCGCAGCTGGCGGTCACGGACACGTCGCCTCGAGATTCCTCAAGCGGAACACGCGGGCCGCGTGCCGGATATCGCGGACGAGGGTTGTCATGGTGGGCGCTACGCCGCGACTCACGCGACACGGCGGTCTATGAGCCATCGTAGACAAACTGCAAACCGTTCTCAATGGTTATCAACGGCGTGACACCATGATCGCGCTCGGGCATGAAGTCGTGGGACTGGGAGAATCCGGGTGGTGAGTACTTGGCGGTTATATCGCCAAGGCCGTCTGCACTATCCACCAGCTCATCACGCTCGCCGCCCATCGTGACTGGAGATCCCAGGATTCAGTGGAGACCCCGTCGGCGCGGCTTGTGCACCGCCTCGAACTGCTCCGGGCTCACGCCGCCTAGATGCGCTGTCCACAAAACCCTGGGCGGCCTCAACTGGTCGACGCAACGAAACGGCTAAACACTTCGGACGGTTTCAACCACCCTAACGTTGCTCGAGGTCGATTATTGAGCTGGCGCGCCACCGCGGGGATGTCCCGTGCGCTGTTGAAACTCAGCGGCGGCTCGGTTCACGACTACGCAACCATCGCTGACGACTCCCCGAGGCCCAGCCGCGCGTCGCGCGCTCGGAGGGCCGCGACGAGGGCCGGCATATCTTTGCACCCTTTCACCCGACGGAACCCCTTCGCCGCTTCGAGCACCCCGGCGGCCACCCAGCGCAGCACCATCGTCCCACCGCGCCAACGCTTCACATTCCGTTTCACATGGCGGGTGCGGCTGAGCAGACTCTCAATGGCATTCGTGGTGGCGAGCGATCGTTGGAGGCGCTCCGACAGCCCCAGGCCGAGCACGGTCAGGGTGTCGTCGAGTCCTTCCCGCACGCTGGCGGCTGCACTCGGGTAGTCGGTGTCCAAGCGACGCGCGAGGTCCTGCAGCAGACGCGTCGCCGTCTTGACGTGGCGGTTCGTATAGGCGCGCGTGAGGATCGCCTGCACCCACGGCCGCTGCGCCTCGGGGAGATGCTCCAGGATGTTCCGGCCCTTATGCACTTGACACCGTTGCACGACGGCCGCCCGGCCGAACGTCTGGGTCACCGCGGCGTCGAGGGCCTTCGCCCCATCGACGATCACCAGGAGGCTCCGGTCGGTGCGAAGTCCGCGGCTCATGAGATTGGTCAACAGCCCCTGACAGACCGTCGCATTCTCGGTGGCCCCTTCCCAGAGGCCAAGCGGATGGTTGGTGCCCGATTTATCGATGCCCAGGGCGACCACGATACAGTGGCTGCCGACGTGCACCCCATCGATCAGCAGTACGGCCAGGTCGAGGTTGTCGAGCGGCGTCGCGCGCCACGCGTCCAACTGCGCCTGGGTCTGCGCCACAAAGCGTCGACTGACCGCACTCTTGCTCGTGCCCCGCGTGGTGATCTCCGCGCCGAGCGGCTCGAGACTCCGCGCATACTGGCGGGTCGCGACGCCGATGAGCCTCTGGTCGACGACCCGCCGGTTCAGCGGGTCCGCATCCGTGAACGCCCGCACGGTCGGCAGCGGCCCCTCCGTGCCGGCGCGGCGGGCACGCGGGCGCCGAATCGCGACCTTGCGCCCGCCCAACACGACCTGACTGGGGGCATGCCCGGCCCGGTACGCCCGTCGCGCCGCTTGATGCGCATACCGTGGCCCACACACCGCCGCCCGATCCTCTTCGAGCATGGCCTCGAGCACCTTCAGGCCCGAGGCCACGACCAGCTCCTGGAGCTCAGCCTCGGTATCCATCAGGATCTCGACCAACGGGAGGTGGCGCACCGACGGGGATTCCGATTGGCGACGACGAGTGACTGTGCGAGACTGCTGCTTCATGGCGGCTCCTTGCTGGGAGGCTTGCACCTCGGTTTAGTCACCGGTCGTATAGCACGACCAGTGAAGAGCCGCCGCTTCAAATTTCAACAGCTACTGGGACATCCCCGCCACCGCATTCAATTCGGTTCGTGTGTAGACGCTCAGGTCGGCGGTCTTGGGGAAGTATTGCCGGAGCAGGCCGTTGCTGTTCTCGTTGCTGCCCCGCTGCCAGGGGCTGTGTGGGTCGCAGAAGAAGACGGCGATCTGCGTGTCGATCGTGAACTGCGCGTGTGCGGCCATCTCCTTTCCCTGGTCCCAGGTGAGCGTCCGGCGAAGCTCCGCCGGAAGTTTAGACAGCTGCCGGGGTGAGTGCCCGGCGCACCTCGTCGGCCGTCCGGCCGTTGGGGAGATGCAACAACACCACACAGCGACTCGAGCGTTCGACGAGCGTCCCGATCGCGGAGCGCCCGCCCTTGCCCATGACGAGGTCGCCCTCCCAGTGCCCGGGCACGGCGCGGTCCACCGTGGCGGGACGGTCGCTGATCATGACCATGTGGCGGAGGCGGCCGGTACCGGAATGCTCCGTGCGCTTGTGCGCGCGTCGCTGCGTGCGCCCGGTACGCAGGCACGTGGTGAGCTCTTTCCGGAGCGCTCCGCGGGCCTGCACGAACAGTGACCGGTAGATCGTCTCGTGCGACACGCGCATCTCGCGATCATCAGGATAGTCACAGACGAGCCGTGCCGCGATCTGTTGCGGCGACCAGCGCGCGCGGAGCCGCCGCGCGACGTACCGACACAGTCGGGGATAGGTCGCCAACTTCTCCGGCTTGGGTCGTCGCGCCCGCCGGGCGGCCGCTCTGTTCGGCCCGCCAGGCGCGATAGGTCGCGCGATGGCCGTTCCAGGCCACTTCCCGGGAGATCGTCGAGACCGCTCTCCCGAGCCGGGCGGCGATCTGGCGGAACGACTCGCCGGCCTGCAACCCGCGCGACAGTTCCTCGCGGTCCGCCAGAGACAACCGCAGCGGCGCACGCGCGCGCGCTCGCGGCATCAGGCCGCCCGTGCGCGCCATGAACCGCTGGATGGACTTGGTCGAACAGCCGACCGCCGCCGCCGCGCTCGCGAACGTCTCGCCCTCGGTGACCCGCCGTTGGATCTCCACGTGGTCTGCGTGGCTCAGTCGCCTGCCATGGTCGCCTCGTCGACGTCGCATCTGGCCTCCCTCCGAACCCGTGGCTCGGATGATCGCCGAGATGTTGCGTCGTTCACATGAGACCGCCCTGGGAACTCCAAACGCGCGGAACGCAGCCTTGTCGTGCAGAGGGACCGAGGCAAGAAAAGGGACGAGGCTCGGCTGGTCAAGCCATCGAATCATCGCGTCCTGATCGAGAAAGTATCTGTCAGCGTTCTCGCCGCAGACCCGTGCATCACGCCGTCCGCCGCCTTCGAGTAGCACCGGATACTCATCGACGCACGGCATGTAGAACGGCCACTCGAATCCAGTGAAGTGGGGCGCAAATTCGTCCAGCGCCATAGCCTCGCGGATCACCTTGAAGTAGGCGGAACAGTTCCCATCTCCGGCAAAGGTGAAACGTAAGCGGCCGCCGGGCTGAAGGGACCGGTGAACGTTGTCCAGCAGGCGCTTGTGCAGCCCGAGGCCGGCGATGAGCTTCGTTCCCCACTCCAGCTGGTGAGTGGATGCCTTCTCGTACTGCCTCCCGCCAAAGTCGTGCGGCATGAGCGTCCGAGGACTGGAACGACCCGTCCAACCGGCCGAGATCGAGTCGCTCCGCCTTACGGGAGTACCGTCAACTCCACGTCGACCCGAACAGTTTCGCCGCTGATACGATCGGCGGCCGCGGTGTATTGAATCGATTGCCCATTCCGAATCACAAAGCTATTGCCTGACTGAAACGACCGGAACACCGGCACGTCAACCATTACCGAATCGGTAGCGGTCTGGTTGTCCCCATACACGGATGACTCGTCGATGAAGATCCGGAACTCGTATCGGTCGCCAGCGAGCCGTCGGGCTGAGCACGAGATGTTTGTCCCGATTGGGCGGTAGTTGACGACCTGGCTGGCGGTCGCCCCCGCGACAGTCCTGACGGGGACTTCCGCTCCAATGCGCAAGGTCGCCTCCTCTCCGGGAATCGCGGACAACGTGTAGGGCAGGCTGCTCACGAGAGTCTCGCCCTGAAACCGCGCGATGGTCACCTCGATACTCAGCGACGCCGGTTCTCGCTCGGCGTCGACAGTCGGATCTTGGGCGCCTCCAACGGCACCGGAGGCCAGTATCAGTGCAAGGACGAACGACGAAATCGTCCTGGTGCTTTTCATTCGACAACTCCTTCCAGCAGAGCCAGGGACACTGGTTCGACGGTCACAGCCGACACAGTGACCGGTGATGGCGGCTCGGTCGACAGAATCGGGGTTGGCGATTCCGGGCTCGCTGGCACGGACACGCTCCCGTCCCGAACGCTCGCGAAGAGCGCTCTGAGTGCCGCCACCTCACGTGGGGACGTCACGACCCGTGCAAACCGCGGCGAGGTACGCTCCGTGGACGCGTCCGCCGCCCCTCGCGCGGGCTCGAGCGGTGGCCTGATCGACGGCGACAACGCATCGCTCGGCGCGCGGGCCTCCACTGTGGTCGCCTCGGCGGGTAGCCGAGGTGGCGCGATCCTCGATGGCCGCGCGGTGGTCTCGACGGGAGCGACAGCGCCAACCCCGGGGTCCTGCGTCTCGCCAGGCTGGCCTACGCGTGACGTCGCCACTCCGAGAACCAACAATCCCAAGGCGAGACCCGTTGCGAACGGGGGCCAGCCGAACCACCAGCCTCTCGGGTCGGGCTCCTCGGCCACACGTGCCCGGATCCTCGTCAGGAACTCCGACGAGGGATCGGACGAGATCACGCGCTCGATCTCGCGATCGAGTCGCTCGACCACCACATCGTCCTTCGGCTCGCGCTGATTCATCCCAAGCGCTCCCTCAGGCGTCGACGGGCGCCAAACAGCCGGGATTTCACTGTGCCCTCACGCAGGTTGAGCAATTGCGCCACCTCTCGCACGTTGTAACCCTCGATCGCTCCAAGCACGATGACCACCCGATACTTTGGCGGCAAGGCATCGATCGCCTCCCAAATGGCCCTGGCGCGTTCATCGACCGGTTGGGTAGCCCGATCCGGCCCTTCCCGGCTCAGCGCGTGGTGGTTTTCGCGAAACAGGCGACGGCGATCGGCGCGCTGTCGATCGAGCGCGAGCCGCCAGGTCAGACGAACCAGCCAAGCGCGGAAGCGACCACGGTCACGGAGAGAACGAAAATTACGGTAGGCCTTTGCAAAGGCCTCCTGTGCCACGTCCTCAGCGTCCTCTTGATGCCGCAGCACGCTGAACGCGACGCGAAAGGCCAACGTCGAGGATTCGACGAGGCGCATCTCGAACTCGCGAGCGAGGTCGTCGCCCACGTCTACAAATCCCGCCAACCGGTGCGCCAGTTCCTGCATGGTGACATTTGCCAACGATGACTGTTTTCACTTTAGCAAGACGCCGCCGCCCTTCATGCGGTTCACCGCCGATGACAGCGATCGACGTTGAGGCCGGTCGTCGCTCCTCGGCTGAAGGTGGGAGGAACAGTTCAGGATCGGACGGATCGCTTCACGAACGCGTGTTCTGCCCCGTCTGACGACGATGGGGACAGCGGGAGAGGCCGCATCTCAGATCGCTTATCACCTGACCGTCCGAAACGGGGCCAAATGCGCGATTTCCGGCCGAAATCTGGCCTTCGGAGCGCGCAGAAGGGCGCCAGAATATGCCCGTCTCGATATAAGCGATTCGGAGTCCAGCGTGACATTGGAGTGTACACGGCAGCACACGGTGCAACGACCCTGTTTTCGGGCCTGACCGCGTTGCCGGAGGACCGTTTGTTCAGATTGCGAATCGGTGCGTGCGCGCCGGTGTTTTGGGAAGAAACCGTCGTCCTGGCACGTATAGCTAGATGAGAACTGACCCATGAGCACAGCTACCCACGCCGTGGCGGACGCCGACGCCCCCAAGTACCAGCCGCGCGAGTTCCAAGCCCTCTATGAGGAGCACGCGTCGTCCGTCTACCTAACGGCGTTGCGCGTCACCGGCAACCCTTCCGATGCCGAGGACGTCTTGCAAACGGTGTTCTTGCGCGTCCTCGACACCCGGCGCAGCCTCGACGCCTCTCGCGCGCCGGGAGCGTACCTGCGGCGGGCCGCCGCCAATGCGTCGATCGACCTGCTGCGGCGCACGAAGACGCGCCGGGAGAGCGCGATCGACGAAACGCCGGATACCCGCCATGGTCGCGGGCCGGCCAAGCTCAAGCTCATCGACCCAGCGCCGGCCGATCCGTGTCACGAACACCCATTGTTGAAGGAGCGGTTGCGCCAAGCCTTCGCCGCCATTCCACCCGAGAACGCCGAGTTGTTCGTCCTCTGCTACCTCGAAGGATATTCATACGATGAACTGGCCGAGCTGCTGCAGCTCGAGCGCGGCACGGTCGCCAGTCGCTTGCACCGGATCCGGGCGGCTCTCCGAAAAGCGCTGAGCCGCTGAGGGAGACACACCATGAACGACGAACGTTTCGATAGCCTGCTCGACGAGATGCGCTGCGATGGCACCTCTCCCGACGAGATCGCGGCAGCCCGGGAACGGGTGTGGAAACAGCTCGTTGCGTCGATGTCGCCGGCCTGCGAGGCATTCCGCCCGGACCTGGTGCCCTACGCTGGGGGGCGCCTCAACGACGCCCGCCGGCTGCTGGTCGACGACCACATCTCTCGCTGTGTCGATTGCCGCCACGCCCTGGCCGAGGTCAGGGGCACGCGCAAGCTCGTCGAGTTTCCCCACCCGGTCGCGACGCGCCGGCCATGGATGCGCTGGGCGATCGCCGCCAGCCTGGTGTGTGCGATTCTGTATGGCGGCCGCGGCGCGATCGACACCGCCTTCGCACCGTCGGGGCCGCGTGCCACTGTGGTCTCGGTCTCGGGGACCATGGTGAACCTGGACTCGGGCGCCGCCGGCGCCGGCTACGAACTCGCCGACCGCCAGTCGCTGCGCACCGCCGCGGGCTCGATCGCCGTGCTGCGCCTCGACGACGGCTCGTTCGTCGAGATAAATGAGCGCACCGAGCTGTCAGTCGCCGGTGCCTGGAGCGGCAACACCATTCGTCTCGAGCGTGGCGACATCGTCGTCGAGGCCGCCGATCAGGGAGCCGGACGGCTGCGTGTAGTCACACGCGATTCGACCGCTTTGGTCAAGGGCACGGTCTTTGCGGTATCGAGCGGCACCGCAGGTTCACTGGTCTCGGTCGTCGAGGGTTCCGTAGAGGTCGCGCAGCCCGGTTTCGAAGCGTTGCTCGGCCCGGGCCAGCAGGCCGCCTCCGCCGTGGCGCTGGGCGGCGTCAGCGTCCAAGAAGCGGTCTCGTGGAGCAGCGGCGCGGAGGGCTATTTTGCCCTGCTCGGCGACCTGGCCCGCCTCGAGGAGCGCATCGCCAGCACCGCGAGCCTGCGGCGCCAGGCCCATCTGTTGCCGTTGTTGCCCAACAACGCGATCGCCTACTTCGCCATCCCGAACCTCGTGGGCACCCTGTCCGAGGCCATATCGCTTTTCGACCAGCGCGCCCTGGCCAACGAGTCGCTCGCCGCCCTCTGGTCGTCGACACAGGCCGAGTCGATGCGCCGGGCGCTCGAGCAGGTCGAATCGATCACCCCGTTGCTGGGCGACGAGATCGTCGTCGTCCTCAGCGGCCACGCGCTCGACGGCGACGTCGTGCCTCTGATGATGGCGCAGGTGCAAACCGGGCGCGAAGAGGACGTGCGCGCTGCGATCCAGGCGCTCAGCGACAATGAGGCGGACCTTCCCGTCCAGGTTGTCAACGGCCTGCTGCTGGTAGCCGACAGTCCCGGCAACCTGCCGCTGCTGTCGGCACAGCTCGGCGGTGGCGCGCAATCCGGGTTCGCCGTGGAGATCGGCCGCCGCTACGAGCGCGGCGTCGGCTGGCTTGCCGCCGTCGATGTCCGGGCGATTGGCACTGAAGTGCCCGAGGTCGGTATCGGCTCGGCCCTCGGTGTTCGCAACATCAGCTACCTCTTCCTCGAGCAGCGTAGCGACCTGCTTGGTGACGAGACACAGGCGACCATCATGTTCGATGGGCCGCGTAGCGGCATCGCTTCGTGGATCGCCCAACCCGGCCCGATCGGCTCGGCGGAGTACGTGTCGGCCGACGCGATCGCCGCCTCGTCGGGTTCGACCCGCGACCCGCGCGAGGCGTTCGACCAGCTGATCGCGATGCTTGGCACCAACAGCGAGTTGTTCGGCGAGCTGCAGACGATGGGGTTCGAGACGGAGATCGGCATCGGCGGAGACATCGCCTCCGCGCTGGGCACCGATTTCGTCATCGCGATCGAGCAGCTCGCCATTCCGATGCCAGGCTGGATCGCTGTCGTCGAGGTGCTCAACCCGGGCGCGCTCGACTACGCGATGCGCCGCGTCGTCACCCGCACCAACGACGCGATCGCTGCCTCGGGAGAGAACAACCGCCTGATCATGGGCGAGGAAACGATCGACGGGCGGGTGTGGACGTCGTTGCGGGCCAGCACCGACCCGATCACGATCTACTGGACCTACGACCGCGGCTACCTGATTGCCTCGACGGATCAGGGGCTCGCCGCGCGCGCCATCGGCGTGCGCGACTCGGGCAGCTCACTGGTGCGATCGGCAGCCTTCCAGCGGCAGTTTCCGCGCGACAGTGGCGTCCACGATTCGGGATTCGTCTGGCTCAACGCCGCCCGGGTCACCGACGAGCTCGCGGCGCTGGCCGTCATTGCCGACCTGCCGGCACTGGCGCTGCGCGAGCCGGTGCTCATCGTCCTGACCGGCGAGTCAGACCAGGTGCGCTGGTCGTCGCGGACCCGCTTCACCAGCGTTCTGCTGGACATACTGCTCGCCCAGCCGATCGGCGAGATCAGCTTCTAGGCGAGATCCGCTGCGAAGAAACGGTACGCTAGGCGCCCATGACACCGGTCATCGACATCGATGAACTCCACGTCAAGCTCGGCCGGCAGGCGGTGCTGCAAGGCATTTCCTGCCGACTCGGCGTGTCCGGCACTGGCACGTCGATCGGCTTGCTAGGCCCGAACGGCGCTGGCAAATCGACCCTCATCCGGACCCTCCTCGGCTTCCACAAAGCGACCAGCGGATCGGCGCGGATCCTTGGGCTCGACTGCCGCGCCGAGGCGCGGCAGGTCAAGGCGCGCATCGGCTACATGCCGGAAACGGATGCGTTTGTCGCCAGCCACACCGCGGTGCGCTCGGCCCGCATCCTCGGCGAGCTCTCCGGCCTGCCCGCGCGAGTGGCGCTCGAACGGGCGCACGAGGTGCTGTTCCATGTCGGCCTCGGGGAGGCGCGCTATCGTCAGATTGGGACCTACTCGGTGGGCATGAAGCAGATGGCCAAGCTCGCCCAAGCGATCATCCACTCGCCCGATCTGGTCATCCTCGACGAGCCGACCAACGGCCTCGACCCGACGGCCCGCAGCCGCATGCTTGCACTGGTCACGGAAATGAAAGCGGAGCACGGTATGAACGTGCTGCTGTGCTCCCATCTGCTGCGCGACGTCGAGGAGGTGTGTGACGAGGTGGTGATCCTCAACGACGGTCAAATCGTGCACCACGCCGATCTCGAGGAGGAACGCCGCGCCAACCAGCGGTTCGTGGAGCTCGAGGTCGCCGGCGACGACAGCGGCCTAGCAGCGGCGCTGCGGGACCACGGCGTCGAAGGCGTCAATGAGGGCCGCGGCCGCTGGCGCATCGTGTTGCCGGCCGGTGTCGAGCTCGATTTCGTCTGGGAGATCACCGCCCGCCACGACCTGCTCGTCAGCCACCTGAGCCACCGGCGCGATTCGCTCGAAGAGATCTTTCTCAAGGCCGTCGGCCACATTGGACAGGCGCCGGCCGACGGCACCTTACCCGCCGAGGAGATGGTTGCCAGTGGCCGTTTATAGACACGGGTATTCACGCTACGAAGGTCCGCTGACCTCGCACCGCACACGGCTAATGGTGCTGCCCAAGTTCGCCTGGCATCAGCTCGCCGATCAGCGCCTCATGATCATTGTCCTGGTGGTGGCAATGTTCTGGCCCATCGCTTGCGCCCTGTTCATCTACGTCGCCAACCGCGCCGATCTGCTCGCCGGTTTCGGCGAGCTGCCGGAAGTCTTGCGCGTCGACAGCACCTTCTTCCAGATCTTCATGGGGACGCAGTCAGTGTTCGCCATCGTTCTGGCGGCGCTCGTTGGGCCCGGACTTATCGCCCCCGACTTGAGCAACGGCGCCCTGCCTCTCTATTTCAGTCGACCGTTGTCGCGCACCGAGTACGTCGTTGCCCGCATGATGGCGCTGGTTGGCATGCTGTCGGCGGTTACCTGGGTGCCGGGCTTGCTGCTCTTCTTCATGCAGTCGGGTATCGCCGGCTGGGGCTGGGTTGGCGGAAACTGGCGCATCGGGCTGGGCCTGTTCTTCGGCTTCCTGCTGTGGATTGTGCTCGTCGGGCTCGTGGCGCTGGCCTGCTCGGCGTACGTCAAGTGGCGCGCTGTCGGCGGCGCGCTGGTGCTGGCGGTGTTCTTCCTCATGGCGGGGGCCGCCGAGTTGACCAATGAGATCCTGCGCGTACAGTGGGCCGCGGCGTTCAACCCCGCGCGCGCGATGGATCAGGTGTGGCGCTCGATGCTCGGCCTCGACCCGGCGCCGGGGCCCGGCACGGGGGCATGCGTGATTGCCCTCGCCGTGATGGTTGTCGCGCTCATCGCCGTCATCGAGCGACGCCTGCGCCCAGTGCAGGTGGTGTCGTGATCGAACGCGACATCGTCTTCGATGGCGTGTCGCGCTTCTACGGCGAAGTGCTCGGCGTCAATCGTGTCAGCCTACGCATTCCTCCCGGCATCAGCAGTCTCGTGGGTCCGAACGGATCGGGCAAGACCACGCTGATGAACCTGATGACCGGGTTGATCGCCCCTGACCGCGGCACCATCTCCGTGTGCGGCATCTCTCCGCGCAACCCCGAGGAGCTGATGCGGGTCGTTGGCTACGCGACCCAGTACGACTCGTCCCCCCGCGGCGCGACCGGTTTCGAATTCGTCTCCACTGCGCTGCGGCTCGCCGGTCGGACCGTCAAGGACGCCCACGAGCTCGCACGGAACGCCATCGAGCAACTCGACCTTACCGACGCCGCTGAGCGCAAGATCGCCGGATACTCGAAGGGTATGCGGCAGCGCATCCGGCTGGCCCAGGCGATCGCCCACGACCCGAAGGTCCTGATCCTCGATGAGCCGCTCAACGGCCTCGACCCGCTTGTGCGCGCCGAGACCATCGCGCTGTTCGAGAAGCTCGCCGCGCGCGGCCGTCACGTCGTCATCTCGAGTCATGTGCTGCACGAAGTCGACGTTATCTCCGACCACGTGATTCTCGTCGCCAACGGCACGATCATCGCCGAGGGCGGGGTGCGGGGCGTGCGTGACGAAATCGACGAGCACCCGAGGCAATACCTCGTCCGGTGCAAGCGGGCGTCGGCCGTGGCGGCGCTGCTGTTCGAACAAGACCACGTGACCCAGGTGCAGATTCATGAAGACCGGCTCGGCCTCCTCGTCATGACCCGCAACCAAAGCGAGTTCTCGCGCACGCTGCAACGCCTTGCCCTGAACGGTCACCCGATCGAGAGCGTCATGGCGGCGGACGAGAACGTCGACGCGCTCTACAGGTATTTGATCGGGGGTGGAGCGTGAGTCTCGCCGCCCGCCTGCGCCAGGTGCGTCTGATCGCCGGTCTGCAACTGCGCCGGGTGTTCTTCGCCCGCCGGAGCCTGTGGGTGTACGTGCTGGCCTTGTTTCCGGCCGTGATCTTCTTCGGCCACGGTGTCGAGATCACGGTGAGCCGCGCCGCCTACGCCGACGACGTGACGGCGCTTCACCTGATCCAGGGCATTCGCGAGGGAGAGACGCCGGATGCGGTATTGCTGCGCGCCGGCGAGCCGATCTCCGACGACACGAGGCCGATGCGCACGCGGGACAATGGCACCACGATCCCGGAGCGCCGCTCCATGACCTACTACGATGGCACGAGCCGGTGGCGGCTGCAGTTCGAGGCGGGCCTCCTCGTGCGCAAGAACGAACGGCCGATCTCGGACTTCGTCGAGGACCGCACGATTTTCGCCGCAGTCTTCCAGTATTTTCACCTGCGGCTGGCGGTCTTTTTCGGCTGTCTCGGAATCTTCATGAACCTGATTCGCGGCGAGATGCTGGACAAGACGCTGCACTACTGGTTCCTCGCACCGGCGCGCCGCGACGTGCTGCTGCTCGGCAAGTATGTCGCCGGGCTGGTGGCCGCGACCACCATCTTCACGGTCGGCGCGGGCCTCTGCTTTCTTGTGATGCTCTGGCCGCAGGAACCGTCCGAGCTCGCCGCCTTCTGGCCAACCCCGGGCCTGTCACACCTCTTCTCGTACTGCGCCGCGACCGTGCTCGGCTGCGTCGGTTACGGCAGCGTGTTTCTCGCCGCCGGACTGCTGCTCCGCAACCCGATTGTGCCGGCCGCTGCGCTGTTATTCTGGGAGAGCATCAACGGCTTCTTGCCGGCAATGCTGCAGAAGGTGAGCGTCCTCTACTACGTGCAAGCGCTCACCCCTGTACCGGTGCCGCTCGACGACGGCGCACCGTTGTTTATCCAGCTCCTCATGCGTCCAGCGGCCCCGCCGTCAACACTCGCTGCTGTTCTCGGCCTGCTCATCGTGACGGCGTTCGTCCTGTGGGTGGCGACCGTGGCTTCGCGGCGCATCGAGATCGACTACGGCACTGACTGACGGTTGCGTCGTCGCCGCCGAACGGTGCCTGGGACCGCCGAGTGAGAACTGCAGGCCCGCTGACAACTGAGCAGCCGTTGAGTCGCTTCTGCCTGCCCTGCCAACCCGTGTAGACTCGCCCGCGGAAGAACCCGGCCCCGTCGTTCACGTTTATTCCTTGAAAACGCCGTAGTCTAGACGACGCCAGTGGTTGGCTGATCGCTCTACCCTTTGGCGACGGGTCAGGAGCTATTGGTGTCGCCGTCGGCTCAGCTGTGAGAGCCCCCCCGTTTGAGCCAGCCCAAGCATTTCAGCACTCCTGTTGACTTGGGACTGAGATGAGAACCGCGGTTCACACGAATCGTGTCCTGGCAGTCCCGCGCTGGCTCTCTTCTCTTCTTGTTTGAAGACCTCTGGGACGTTAATAAGAGATTGACCGCTGCGCCGCTTCGGCGAGGCGTTCACCGGCATGTAGGGCTGGGCGTCGACATCGCTGAAGAGCCGTCCCTGAAACGCCGCAGTGCGCAAGAGCGGAAACAACGACGGGGAGGCAGTCAGAGCCGGAAGGACCCGCGGACCGTCAGGACCGATCCAGGTGAAGGTGCTGGGCGAATAGCCGGCGAGGGCTCAAACGATGCGGCTCACGCTGCAGCGGCGGTAACTGAATGTGTGTGAGGAAGCCGCCGAACTCCTGGTCCGGGCGGGTCGCCGCCACGTGAACAATCTGTGCGGGGTCCGGGTAGGGGACGCCCCCAGACTGATTGGACGCCGGCCGAGGATGCATCGCCTGCCGTACGTTACCGCTTGGCTCCGTCGCATCGCGATCGCGGTCGACTTCGCCTGCGCGTCAGGTCGACGATCGCGGCAGAGTTTTGGTCGACGCGATGATCCTCATTGGAACACCAGAACACTCGAGCGGATAGCTCTACCCTTCGGCGTTGATCGGGACCTATCCCCACTCACGCTGTTTCCAACGACGGACCTACCCGCCGAGTGGCGGCTTCGGTGAAGGCCCAGTAGCGACTGACGGCGCAGGCGTGATCGTTGACCTGGGCAACCGCCACCTTTGCATTTATTGTGTGGGCCACGTCAGCCGGGCCGACGGTCCTCCTAGAAGCCGGCGCCGCCGGTGACAATGCTTGTACCGAACAACGCCGTTAGCGCCACCAGATAGGCGATGGTGAGCCCGGCTAAACCCTGTGGCGTCAGTCAGGACCGATCTGAGGTGTCCCGGCGCGGGATCGGACGCAGCGTGTCCCAGCCAAGCTCGCCACCCAATAGCCGTGACCACCTACTAGTCCACGTTCAGGGTCGCGAGCGGGTCAGCCGTCGCGGCGCGTCGGGACGGCACCAGGCAGGCGACGAGGGCCACGCCGGCCAGCAGGAGTCCCGTCACCCCAAACACGACCGGGTCCGTCGGGTTGACGTCAACCAGGAAGCCTGTGGTGAGCGGCATCAGGCCCGCGGCTGCCAGGCATCCCAACGCCAGCCCGATCCCGGTCAGGGTCATGGCTCGACCGAGCGCCAACCGGACGATCCCAGCAGCGGTCGCCCCGAGCGCAGTGCGAATGCCGAACTCCTGCATCCGCTGCGTGACCGAGTACGCCATGACGCCGTAGAGCCCTACCGCGGCCAGGAGCACACCGAGGGCGCCAAACGCGCCGATCACTCTGGCCCCCATCCGGGTGAACGTGGGAATGGCACTGTTGTACAGATTCCTGTCCATGCTGGTGACGCTATAGATCGCCAGGGTCGGGTCGCGCCTGCGCATCGCCTCGGTCACCGCCGACGCAAGCGTCGTTGGCGGTCCCTCGGTATGGACGTGGAGCGTCGCGCCCGCGGACAGACGTTGGCCGAACGGCAAGAGGACGACGGCGGGTAGCTCAATGGTGTTGTACGAGAGGTACGCGTCGCGCACGATCCCGATGACCTCGAACGGTCGCTCTGGCGCCGCCGGGCGGAAGAACCGTCTGCCAAGCGGGTCTTGATCGGGCCAGAACCGCCGCGCCGCCTTTTCACTGATCACCGCCACGGCGCGGTCGCCGTTGGCGTCTTCGTCCCGGAAGCCGCGGCCCTCGATGATCCGGAGAGCGACCGTGTCGAAGAACGCGGGGTCGACATCGTTTGTGTAGACCGAGACGGGGTCGGACTCGGGGATGGCGCCGCCGTCCAGCGTGGCCACCCGCAGGCTCGAGGGATTGATCAGCGTCTGCAGGGGCTGCCGAGCCCAGCTCGCCGAGTTGACGCCGGGCAGGGCTGTGACCTCACTCGCGATCTCGCGCAAGAAGCCGCCTGCGCGTTCCGGCGCGTACCCCTGCGCGAGGGGATCGACCGTGGCCAGCAGCACATGGTCGGTCCGGAACCCGACGTCGAGGGTTGCGGCACCCTGCCCGCTGCGAACGAACAGACCGGCACAGACCAGCAGCACCAGCGACATCGCGACCTGGAGCACGACCAACCCGCTCGTCAGACGCTGTCCCATGGCACCCGCGCTGGCGCCGCGGCCGCCGGTCCCGATCGCGCGGATCAGGTCCACCCGTGAGGCCCGGAGCGCCGGCGCGAAGCCCGCGATGAGGCCGGTCAGTGTCGCGGCGAGGGCAGTGAACGCGAACACCCGCCAATCCATATGCAGATCGAAGAAGATCCCACCACCGAGCGGCGCCCCGAAGTCGACTGTGCTGAGTAGCTCCGTCACCCAGAGAGACGCGAGCGCTCCACCCAGTCCGCCAAGCAGCGCGAGCAGGAGACTTTCGGTGAGCAACTGTCGCATCAGACGCAGACGCGTCGCGCCGAGACCCGCGCGCAACGCGATCTCCCGCTGTCGGCTGAGGCCTCGGCTGATCAGCAACGTCGCGACATTGGCGCAGGCGATCAGCAGGACGAGTGCGGCCAGCGCCATGAGCATGGTCAGCATGAGCGTCATGGTGGTGGCCAACCCCATCCCGGCCCGCGCGAGTCGTTCCGGCTCGACCCAGAGCTCGCTGTGCTCCATCGCGTCTGGATACTCGGCCGCCAGCGCCGTCGTCAGCACGCTCAGGTTCGCGCGGGCTTCGGCCACGGTGACGCCCGGCCGCAGGCGACCGATCAGCTGGAATTCTTCGCGTGTGCGGTCGCTGAGGACGCCGCCTCGATCACCTCTCACCAGTCCACCCTGGCTCGCTGGGACATATAGCTCGGCTGTGTACCCGTCGTCACCGAACACGAACGATTCCGGCAGGACGCCGATCACGGTGTGCTCGGTCATCCCGAGTCGGACGGCGCTTCCCACCACCGACGGGTCCCCGCCGAAGCGGGTGTGCCACGCGCGATGGGACAGGACGGCGACGGCCTCGTCACCGGGTTGGTGTCCCTCGTCAGGCAGAAAGGTCCGGCCGAGGACTGGGTCCACCCGTAGCACTTCGAAGAAGTCGCGACTGACGTAGTCGATCCAGACGGGTTCGCCCACGCCACCCACGGACAGCACCTCTCTGTTCACGCCGTGGGCGGCCAGGCTCTCGAAGACCTGGTTCCGGTCCCGGTAGTCCAGATACTCGGGATACGACAGGTAGTGCGGGAAGGTGGCGTCGTGCTCGTCGAGCTGCGCGACAACCACGAGTTGCTCAGGGTTGGGTGCCGGAAACGGGCGGTAGAGGAGCGCGTTCGTGACACTGAACATCGCCGCGGTGCCGCCGATACCAATCGAGAGCACCAGCACCGCCGTGGCCGTGAAGCCGGGGTTCCGCGCCAGGCCGCGGAGGCCAAACCGCAGATCGCTCCGGAGGTCGTCCAGCCAAGCGAACGAGCGCCCCTCACGCCACCGCTCCTTCGCCTGCTCCACACCGCCCAGCCTAACGTGCGCCACCCGCCGCGCGAGTCAAGCCCATTCTTAGTTGAAACTCTCCACGGCTCCCGATGGCTTACGCGGCCTGCTTCTTCGACGTCGTCGTGTCGATCTTCAGTTCTCGCTTCAATGCGGCCCGAAGCGTGGGAAGGTGGCGGTAGCCCCTCACCCTTCGTAAGCGCGGTTCGATGTCCAGGAGGGCGGTCGCCAGCCAGCGGTGGCGTTGGCTCGAGCTCTGCCAGTGATCTACCTTCGCGCAGCGTTCCTCGACCAGCGCATTGACCGACTCCAGACAGTTCGTCGTCTTCAGCGACCGGCCCAGCACTCCGTACACGCCCAATCGATGTCACGTCAGGGTTTCGTCCAGGCCTTCCGCCAAGCTGTCAGCCGCCGACTGGTTCCGCTCGTCCAACTCGCCGTGGAGCGTCTCGAGCGCACCGAGGGCCTCGTCGTAGTCCGGCCGGTTGTACGCTCGCTGGAGACGCTGACGCCACACCGCCTGCTCGTGCTTGGCCAGGTAGCTCACCACGTTCTCGCGCTTGTGCCACTGGCACCGTTGGACCAGGGCCCGGCCCCGGAAGGCCTTCCGGACGGCCGTGCGGAGCCCCTTGCCGCCATCGAGGATGACCAGCACACCCTGGGAGAGGTCGAGGCCCCGCTCGACCAACGACCGCAGGAACGGTGTGAGCACCGTCGCGTTCTCCGTGTCCGTTTCGACGAAGCCCAGGAAGCGTTTCTCCCCAGACAGCGTGATGCCTAGCGCGATGACCATCGTCGCGTCAGCGAACGTCTTGCCGTCCAGGAACACGGCCACCACGTCCTCATCGGATAGGTCCCGCTCCTGGAACGCCCGTAGCTGCGCCGCGCTGGCCTGGATGAACCCCCGGGACACCGTCGAACTCGACAGCCCGATCGCCCCGGGAATCGCCGCCGCGGCCGCCGCGTAGTTGCGGCACGAGATCCCGTAGAGCACCCGTCGCAGCAGCGCGTCGTCCACCTCGCGGTCGTCATGCAACGCCTCATACGACCGCAGCGGAATCTCGCTCCCTGCGAGGCGACGAATCCGGGGCACGCGAATCGGCACGCGCTGCCCCGCGAGACCCACCGTCCCAGGGTTACTGCCGTGACGGCGTCCACCGACCGACGCGTCCTTCCGGACGTAGCGCTCGCTCGCCAGCGCCGTCACCTCCTGGTCGAGCAACTCCTGCACATGCATCAGGCCCAGGGGCACCAGCGAGCGGATCAGCTCCACCTTCGCGTCCAGCTCCAGATCCGCGTAGGCCTCGCGGTGAATGATGTTGACCGAGCCCAGCTTGCGAACTTTCTTGCGCTTCCTGACAGCACGTAGAACACTCATCGTGGCTCCTCTCTCTCGTGGGGTGATGTCCGTCTTTTGCAACGTCATCACACCACAGGGTCTGGAGCCGTTTCAATTTTCAACTAAGATTAGCTCACCCTCCGCCGCGCCTCTGCCGGCGGCATGCCGGCTCGCAGGTTGCGCTCCATGTCCAATTGAAGGTGGGCGCGCAGTTCGGCATCGAGCTCGCGCTCCAGCCGCTCCCGGCGCAAGAGGTTGACGAACCGCCTCAGCAGGCGGGTCATCGCGTGTCCTTCGGCGAGAGGAACTTCGCGAGAATGAGGGACGCCTGCTCCCACTCCCGCGTGGCTCGCCGCAGCTGTCGCCGTCCGGACCGCGTTAGCCGGTAGAACTTCGCTCGCTGGCCGTTCTCCGACACCCCCCAGGACGCGCTGATGTAGCCGTCCTCCTCGAGCTTCATCAGTTGCGGATACAGCGTGCCCTGGTTGATCGATAGGAGTCGCTCACTGGTCTGCTCGATGCGGCGACCGATGCCATATCCGTGGAGGGGGCCCAACGTGTCGAGTGTTCGAAGAATCATGAGCGCCAGGGTGCCACGCCAGACGTCAATTTTGGAGGACATCGCTGATCCTGTTGGGTTCCCACACCCTAGCGGACGACCTATGGGAATGCAACAGCTCTTGTGCTGGGGAGGGTACCGGACAACCGCTGCCACGATGGATTACGACGGGATCAGTAACTACTTCGGCGTCACTAGCAGCCCGTGGTGAAAGTCCCTATTAGGGATCGACACACGATCGATCCCGCGTACTACACTGTCGCGCATGGCGATGGGCAAACGACGACGCCGGGCGCGGCAAGCATCGATGTGGGTTCCCACCAGCGACCTGCCTCGCAGTGCGGCGCATCCGTTCTATCAGCGATTGAATCGGATCCTCGATGACACGGGCTTCGACGCGTTCGTCGAGGCGCAATGCGCGCCGTTCTACGCGGACGGCGTCGGTCGTCCGAGTCTGGCGCCGGGGCGGTACTTCCGGCTGCTGATGCTCGGCTACTTCGAAGGGCTGGACTCGGAGCGGGCGATCGCGTGGCGGGCGGCCGATTCGCTGAGCATCCGGCAGTTTCTGGACCTCGAGCTGCACGAGGCGCCGCCGGATCACTCGACGCTGTCGCGCACCCGGCGCCTGATCGACGTCGAGACCCATCAAGCGGTGTTCACGTGGGTGCTGCAGCAACTGGCCGACGCCCAGCTCGTGACCGGGCGGACCCTCGGCATCGATGCCACGACGTTGGAAGCGAACGCCGCATTGCGGAGTATCGTGCGCCGGGACACGGGCGAAGGCTACGAGGCGTTTCTGACCGGGCTGGCCGAGGCGTCCGGCATCGTCACGCCGACCCGCGCTGAGCTGGCCCGGTTCGACCGGAAACGGAAGAAGAAAGGCTCCAACGACGACTGGACGCATCCGCAGGATCCGGACGCGAAGATCACGAAGCTGAAGGACGGGCGCACGCACTTGGCGCACACCGCGGAGCATGCGGTGGACCTGGAGACGGGGGCCATCGTCGGCGTCACCGTGCAGGATGCCGACGACGGCGATACGACGACGATGGTCGAGACCCTGATCACGGCGGCCGACCACGTCGAAGCCGTCCTGCCGGCCGGCGCCGGTATCGCCGAGGTCGTCGGGGACAAGGGGTATCACAGTAACGAGACGATGGTGGCGTTCGCCGCGCTCGGCGTGCGCAGTTATGTTTCGGAGCCGGACCGCGGGCGACGCAACTGGACAGGCAAGGCGGCGGCGCGCGACGCCGTGTACGCGAACCGTCGGCGCATTCGGGGCACGCGTGGGCAACGGCTGCTGCGACGGCGGGGCGAGTTGCTCGAACGCCCCAACGCGCATCTCTACGAGACCGGGCGGCTGCGCCGGGTGCATCTGCGTGGGCATCCCAACATCCTCAAGCGCGTGCTTGTGCACGTCTGCGGGTTCAATCTTGGGCTCCTCATGCGGCAGCTGACGGGCGTCGGCACGCCGCGGAGCCTCCAAGGCCGCGCGGTCGCCGTCTTCGAGGCCTTGATCGCTGATCTTGGCCGCCTCTGGACCCTCGTATCGCCCGCGTGGGCGCGAGATGCGCAAGATCTGCCGCACTCGTCGTTTCTCGACCTTATGACACGGTGTCACGAACACATGCCCCTCGACCTACGAAAGGGCGTTTTCACCACGGGCTGCTAGGACCTATCTAAGGGCGTCCCGGCGAGGGCCGTCATCATCCGAGGGTCGGGAGCTCAGCGGTAACTTCGGCGATCTGCCAGGGTCTTTGGCATCGTGGCCGTGACAGGAGTGGCTCCTGATGATCTGTATCACGCTGGACAGGGCGCCACCGTGTCGGGCCTCAAACCCGCCCTTGCTGAGCTCGACGTGCTCTGGAGCGAGGGTGATGCGACTGATATCGTCAGCCGCGTTCAACATCGGCACCTCGGCAATGACCGCGACATCGGAGGCGAACGCCGGGGTCAGCGTGAAGTCGACCGTCGTCGCCAATGGACCGTCGATCTCGACCACAGCATCTTCACTGCGGTAGTTGTTCAGGTAGACGACAACGATGAGCCGTGCTGGCGCATGCGTGAAGTTCAACGTATACCGGGCCGTCCCCGTCACTCGTGGTTGTCAGGCTCGTGCCGAAGATGTGGACGGTCGCGCCGGGGAGCACCGCCCCATCTGGCGTCTGCACCGTGCCTTCGATCTGAACCTCATGGACGCCCTGACCGCGCGCTGCCCGCGCCATGGCGTCGTCGACGAGGCACAGCCCTACTAGCAACATCACCGCGACTCGTCGCAACATGCATTCCTCCGGGAACGCGGCAGGCGCCGCCCTGTCTCTAGAGACCTAGCAGCCCGTGGTGAAAGTCCCGCGGCATTCGACCGCCGATGCATCCCGGCTCGCGGCGTCGCTCGTCGGTCAAATACTCCCGGTATTCTCCCTCCTCGCGCCTTGCGAGCCTGGCGCCTCGACCGTCTCGGTGCGACGCGGGACTTTCACCACGGGCTGCTAGGAGACGCGCGATCTATTCCCGGCTCTCTTTAAGTTCCCACCGACTGGCGGCAGGGTGGGCCCTTCATCGCGAAGATCTACGCGACGGCGTTTTCCGAGACCCGCTTGGGAGGGCATCCGCCGGTGGTGCGCCCACCGCTCGTGATCGAGGGCCCGTCGGGAAGGGGGTGGGGTGGCTGGCGACACCCCAGGGGGAGCCCGATCGCGGTCGGCGTCAGAGGACCATCGCGAAGGCTGCGCCTGACAGCAGGGCAATGATGGATCCGCCGGCCGCCAGACGCATGCCGAGACGGCGCTCGAACCCGTTAGCGAATGGCCAGAACACCCACCGCACAGCCCGTCTGCATCGCGCGAGGGTGAGTCCCAGCACCATCCACCACGTGCCGGCGACCAGCGCCGTCCCGAGCGAGAGGCCAAACCAGAACGGCTCCGGGAGCCACTCGACGAGAACACGGGGCTCGGATTCACTCGTCACGACGGCCGCTATCATCGGCGGGACAAGAAACACGTTGAAGGCGATGGCGGAATAGACCACGACCAACGGCGGGTAGAGCAGCCATCGCCGCGCGCCAGCCGGTTCGCCTTTCTCGTCGAGCAGCGCCAGGCACGCTCGGGCGAGCAGAATGCTGGTCACGAACAGCGGGATGGTGGCGAAGAACAGGCGAGGTCCAATGATGGTGCCGAGGAGTGGCCCGCCGACAAAGCACCCCAGTGTCAGATACGCCAAACGCCAGTCTTCTGGACCGGCGGTGAGCCGAACCAGCACCCGTCGCCACTCTGGGAGGTCATCAGCGGGCACCCACTGTGTCGGACTGCCGAGACGGTCCAGCACGCTGCCCAAGCGTTCCGAGGTCACCGGGGCTGGGGCGTCAGATAGCTCGGCCTCGATGTGTCCCCGGATGTCGCGCTCCACTTCGTCGGCGTCGATGGTCGCGTGCGGCCGAAGGGCGTTCTTGACGCGACTGAGGTACCGGTTGAGGTCACTCTGGGCGTCATGCGTGAGTGTCGGCAGGGCGGTCTTCATCATCGCGTCTCGTCCTTGAGGGTGTCGATTCCGCGGGTCAGGATGTCCCAATACGCGTTCATCTGCCCGCACAGTTGCTTTCCGCGTGTCGTGAGCTCGTAGTATTTCCTCGCCGGGCCCTCTGGCGATTCCTCAAGCGTCGTGCGCACCAAGCCATCGCGCTTGAGACGGCTGAGGATGGGATACACCGTGCCCTCCCGGATGACGAGGGCATCAATGCCTCGGAGCTGCTTGACGATGTCGTAGCCGTAGACGCGCGCCTGGCCCACGACGTTGAGGATGCACAGTTCCAGCACTCCTTTTCTCAGTTGCGTTGTCCAGTTGTCAGTAATGTCCAAGGGCCCACTATAACTTAATGCATAGTAGCTGTCAATGACTTACAGGAGGCCGTCTCAGGCACCCGGCGACCGGCCCGGAATGGACGGACCGTGGATAGATCACTACAACGGCGTCTGTCGCGACCTACATGAAAGGAAGCGTCCGATGCGGGACCCGGGGGTGCGGGGAAACCGATCGGCGCGGAACCGCCGCCCCCGCCGTTGCGTTTACTCTAGAGACCGGCACGTCTGGAGGTCCGATATGCACACGTCAGTCGCAGCGAGCGCCCTTGTGCTCGGCACCGCTATCTTCGTTGGTGCCGCCACCCAACCACACGCCGAGACGCGTCCGTCGGAATCGCTCGACACCCCGTTCGTCACCGGCGGCCGGATCTCGATGGACCTGTCGGCCGGGGGGTATCGGATCTCGGCGGGTCCGGACGATCGGATCCGCGTCGAGTGGACTGTCCCGCATCAGCACGAGCTGCGAGACGTGCAGGCGGACATCGAGGTCGAGGGGTCCGACGCGACGGTCGTCGTCGACGACGGGCCGCGCAATGGTTTCCACGTCGACATCGAGGTGCCGCGGCGGGCGGACCTCACGATTCGCCTCTCGGCTGGCGAGCTCTCGGTCGAGGACATCGTGGGCGACAAGGACATCCGTCTGCACGCGGGCGAGTTGCGGATCGACGTGGGGGATGCCGACGACTACCGACGCGTCGAGGGATCGGTCTGGGCCGGCGAGCTGCAGGCTGACCCCTTTAGGACGACAACGGGAGGCCTCTTCCGCTCGCTCGACTGGCGGGGTCCCGGGGAGTTCCTCCTCAAGGCGCATCTCAAGGCCGGAGAGCTGCGCTTGTACTAACCGCAGGATCGGGCTCGATCATTCGAGGAGGTGCTGCATGGTCACCAAGACAACGCTGACCTGCGCCGGAGTCGTCGCCGGGCTATGCGTCCGGTAGGGTCTAAGCTGGCGGGGACCCTGCGTCGCTACGGCGCCGGCTACTGGATTCGAGGACTGTAGTGGCCCTGTCTCGCGGGGACGAGCTGAGACGCAACGCCGCCAGTCGGAACAGTCGTGACGGTCAACGTCGAATTGCACCCGGACCGCCGCGCCGCGCGCCGAGGCGCCTTCAGTCGACGCTTGGGCGTTGGTCGCGAGTAGTCGAGATCGGGAGCAGCGACGGACGAGCGGCGGCGCTGAGCCGCTAGGGCACGTACCGTTTCTCCGGTAAGCCCGGCACCTCGTGATCTCGCATGCAGTGCAGTACGCTGGCGATCTGGCCGAAGTGGCGGGCGAAGTGGTCGAGAATTCGGTAGAGCACGAAGCGATGGGAGAGGGTCATTTCGCCGACGCTGATGGTGCTGTCGAGAGCAGCGTCGTCCCAGGTCTTGAGCACCTCGTGAGTCGCACTCCTGGCCCGCGCCAGCAGGTCAAAATATCCCGTGAGGTCGCGCCCTTTGAGGCTTGCGGGGTGTTGGGTTCCGTCCAGGGGCATGAAACCGTCGACGTCGACACCAAGGTGTTCGTGATTCACACGCTTGCTCTCAGTAGCTGGGACGCCAGGCACCACAAGGCAGAACATCCCGACCTCGGCTGAAGCGAGATGTGCCATCAGCATGCCAATGGTGTTGCGGCCGGGACGTTCCTGCCACTCGAGGTGCTCGATCTCGAGGCCGGCCACAGTCTCCCGTAGTCGTTGCGACTGGTCGTCGAAGCTGGCGGCCACCATACCGACGACGGCCTGTGAGTTCGGGTCGTACCCGTGGGGCAACGCAATGAGGAGGTCAGTCAAAGTCTCTCTCCTGGCCGGCCATACAGGTCGCTGGGCCAGCTTTGTGCCGTGGCCGGGTCCACCGCGACGAATGCCACGATCGCTGCCATCAGAACAATGAATCGGTGTGCGTGCCGACGTCTCGTCGTCTCCAATTCGATGTCCTCCAACCAAGTTGGACACCGGCTCGCAGGTCGTTCACTCAGCTACCTCGGTGCCTGGAGCGTTACCAGGTAGAACCTCGACACGCTGAACAGCAAAGTTGGTGCGGCGTCCTCGGATCTCTCGCGCATCCTCGGCCGTGACCTCATCGGTCGCTGAGCCCGAGTTCCTGTCCCTGACAACACTCACGTTCAGGTGCTTGTCTCGGGTGAGGGCCACCAAGTCGCGGGTTAGCGAGTCGGCAAACGACCGCAACGACGCGGCGGCGGCATACTGGCCACCGGCGAGGCGCTCTCGGAGAGATGTCGCGACGTGAGTGGCCACCCTGGAATCGAAGTACTCGCGCTGAATAATCTCCACAAGAGATTCCACAGCGTCCTGCACGAAAGCGTCGCTGGGCGGTTCGGGCAGTTCTCGGGTTGAGGCGGAGAAAGGGTTGGCCAGGTTCACCGCGACGGCGACGCATATCCAGATAGGACGCGGCCGCCGCGACGACTTGATAGCGCCCGCCAGCATCCCTTTACCCACAGATTAGCAGGTTGTTCGGATCCGTCCTGGTGGATAGGTTCTGTCGATGACCGGCGTGACCTGCATATAACGGCGACGGACAAACGACGAGCGACGGAACGGTCGAACCGTGGATAGCTCGTCGCTACGGCGTTCTGAAGACCTATTTGTCAGGAAGTCGTCGGGCGGTATCGGACGCAGATGCACACATCCGCGCTCGCCGCAATATTGCTGTGACGACTACTCAGCGCTCAGTGCCGCCAGCGGGTCGGCCGTCGCGGCGCGTCGGGACGGTACCAGGCACGCGAGCAGCGCCACCCCGGTCAGCAGGAGCCCTGTCACGCCGAACACGACTGGGTCGGTGGGATCGACGTTGACGAGGAAGCCCGTCATGAACGGCGTGACGGCCGCAGCGGCGACCAGTCCCAGTGCGAGCCCACCCACGGCGAGCGCCATGCCTCTCCCCACGGCCAACCGCAGGACACCGGCGGCCGTCGCGCCGAGGGCGGTCCGTATGGCGAACTCCGGTAGCCGCTGGGTGACCGAGTACGCAACCACGCCGTAGAGCCCCACCGCCGCCAGCACCAGACCCAGTGCGCCGAAGGCACCGATCACCGTGGCACCCAAGTCGACCATACCCAAGAGAGGGCCGGTGCGGAGTTGTCTGTTCATGCTGGTGACGCCGAACATCGCCATCGTCGGGTCGCGCCGCCGGATGGCGTCAGTGACCGCCGAGGCGAGCGCGGTCGGCGGTCCCTCGGTGTGAACAAAGAGTGTCGCGGGTCCGGCGAGCGTGCGGCCGAACGGAAAGAGCGCAAACGGCGGCCTTTGCAGCGGGGACTGCGACATATGCGCGTCGCGCACGACACCGATCACCTCGACTTGATCGCCGAGCCCATCAGCGTTGACGAAACGCTTGCCGAGCGGGTCTTGACCGGGCCAGAGCTGCTGCGCCGCCGTCTCGCTGATCACGGCCACTGGCGGGCCGTCGGTGGCATCCTCGTCGCGAAACCCGCGTCCGCGGATTACCGGGACGTCGAGGGTATCGAAGAAGTGCGGATCGACATGGTTCACGGCGACGAGGGCCGGGTCGGTCTCGCGAGCCGTGCCGCCGTCCAACGTGACCACGCTGCCGGCACTGCCGCCGGCCGATAACGGGGCTCGTCGCGCCCAACTCACCGACCTGACGCCGGGCAAGGCGTCGACCTCGTCTGCAATGTCGCGGTACCACGCGCGCGCTTGTGCCGGTGGGTACCCCAGCGCGAGTGGATCGACCGAGACGAGCAGCAGGTGGTCGGTCCGAAACCCGAAGTCGAGCGCCGCGGCGTGCTGCCCGCTTCGGACGAACAGGCCGGCGCAGACCAACAGCAGCAGCGACAGGGCGACCTGGGCGACCACCAACCCGTTCGTCAGACGCCGCCCGGTGGCCCCCTGACTGGCGCCACGACCACCCGATCTCAGGGCATTGGTCAGGTCAACCCGCGTCGTCCGCAGCGCCGGCGCAAGGCCCGCGATCAGCCCGGTCACCGTCGCGGTCAGCGCGGTGAACGCGAACACTCGCCAGTCGGTGCTCAGGTCGAAGGGAATCTGTGCGATACCGTCCGAGAAATCGATCGTCCTGAGCAGTCCAGTCGCCCACACCGCCGCGACGGCTCCCCCTACGCCGCCCAAGAGCGAGAGGAGCACGCTCTCGGTGACCAGTTGACGCACCAGGCGTCGCCGGGTCGCGCCGAGTCCCGCACGCAACGCCATCTCCCGTTGCCGACTGATGCCGCGGCCGATCAAGAGGGTGCCGACGTTGGCGCAGGCGATCAGGAGGACGAGCGACGCCAGGGCCATCACGATCGTCATGAGGATCGGCGCGTGCCTCGCCGCGTTCGGAACCGGTCTTGCCTGGCGCTCCGGCACCACATACAACGCGCTGTGCTCGCTCGAGTCCGGATACTCGGTCGCGATCGCCGCGGCCAGCACGTCCAGGTGGGCGCGTGCCTCGACGACGGTGACGCCGGAACGCAGGCGGCCCATGAGGTAGAACGCCTCCCGATTGCGGTTGGTCAGGAGGCCGTCCCAATCTGATCTGATCTGCTGGATCTGCGTGGCCGGGACAAACAGGTTGGCGGGGATCACCCCGTCGGCCCCGGTGAACGACTCGGGCATGACGCCGATGACGGTGTGCTCGACCGGACCGAGTCGTACGACCCGCCCGACCACAGACGGGTCGCCATTAAACCGCGTCTGCCAGCCGCGATGGGAGAGCACTACGACTGCGCCATCCCCGGGTTGGCGCCCTTCCGTCGGAAGGAAGGTGCGGCCACGCGCCGCGTCCACCTGCAGCACCTCGAAGTAGTTGGCACTGACGTATTCGACCCAGACGGCCTCTGCGGCGTTCCCGGTGGACAGCAGCTCTCTCACGGGCTGGTACGCAGCGAGGCCCCCGAAGACCTGGTTCCGCTCCCGGTAATCCAGATACTCGGGATACGACAGGTAATGAGGGAAGTCGGCGGTGTGCTCGTCGAGCTGCGCCACGACGACGAGTTGCTCCGGGTGGGGTGCGGGAAAGGGACGCAGCAGGAGAAAGTTGGTGACGCTGAACATCGCCGCTGTCGCGCCGATGCCGATCGACAAGGTGAGCGCCGCTGCGGCGGTGAAGCCGGGGTTGCGCGCCAGGCCGCGGAGGCCGAACCGCAGATCGCTCCGCAGGTCGTCCAGCCACGGGAGGCCCCGTTGATCGCGCAACGCCTCGATGGCTTGCGCAGATCCCCCGAACCGCACGCGGGCCTGGCGGGCCGCCTCCCTCGGTGAGTGGCCTCGCCGACGAAGATCCGCCTCCGCGGACTGCAGATGGTGCGCGAGCTCTCGCTCGAGGTCACGGTCGCTGGGGTTCCGCCGAAACGCACCCCACAAACGACGCAACCATTCCCGAAGCGTCGCCATCGATACCTCCCGTCTCAGGCCTCACGAAAGAGCGCGTGCATGATGGACACCATGCGATCCCACCCGGCCTTCTCGGCGATGAGCTGGCGCCGTCCAGCCCTCGTGATCGTGTAGAAGCGTGCCTGCCTATTCGAGTCGGTCACGCCCCAATCGGCTTTCACCAGCCCACGCTGTTCTAGACGCATCAAGCCGGGGTAGAGCGTGCCCATGTTCAGCAAGAGGGCGCCGGACGAGACCTGCTCGAGGCGGGCGGCGATAGCGTAGCCGTGCATCGGTCCCAGGTACGCGAGGGTCTGGAGCACCATCAGGTCAAGCGTGCCGCGCAAGACTTCGGTTCGCGCGGTCTCTTTATTAGACATACGAATGGAACTATAGTTCGTTCCATTAGAATGTCAAATGGTTTCGCATCGTCGGCGCTGATCTCGCGTCCCCGCACGTTAGGAATCCGCACGTGAGACAGGCGTGCTGTCGCGGCATCAGGGCACCTCGGCGAGTGCATCCCGGCCGGTCCGATGAGCGCGCACTCGCGTCATCACGCGGACTACGCAACGGTGTCCGCAGGTCGAGGGTGAGCTAATCTTAGTTGAAAATTGAAACGGCTCCAGACCCTGTGGTGTGATGACGTTGCAAAAGACGGACATCACCCCACGAGAGGAGAGGAGCCACGATGAGTGTCCTACGTGCTGTCAGGAAGCGCAAGAAAGTTCGCAAGCTGGGCTCGGTCAACATCATTCACCGCGAGGCCTACGCGGATCTGGAGCTGGACGCGAAGGTGGAGCTGATCCGCTCGCTGGTGCCCCTGGGCCTGATGCATGTGCAGGAGTTGCTCGACCAGGAGGTGACGGCGCTGGCGAGCGAGCGCTACGTCCGGAAGGACGCGTCGGTCGGTGGACGCCGTCACGGCAGTAACCCTGGGACGGTGGGTCTCGCGGGGCAGCGCGTGCCGATTCGCGTGCCCCGGATTCGTCGCCTCGCAGGGAGCGAGATTCCGCTGCGGTCGTATGAGGCGTTGCATGACGACCGCGAGGTGGACGACGCGCTGCTGCGACGGGTGCTCTACGGGATCTCGTGCCGCAACTACGCGGCGGCCGCGGCGGCGATTCCCGGGGCGATCGGGCTGTCGAGTTCGACGGTGTCCCGGGGGTTCATCCAGGCCAGCGCGGCGCAGCTACGGGCGTTCCAGGAGCGGGACCTATCCGATGAGGACGTGGTGGCCGTGTTCCTGGACGGCAAGACGTTCGCTGACGCGACGATGGTCATCGCGCTAGGCATCACGCTGTCTGGGGAGAAACGCTTCCTGGGCTTCGTCGAAACGGACACGGAGAACGCGACGGTGCTCACACCGTTCCTGCGGTCGTTGGTCGAGCGGGGCCTCGACCTCTCCCAGGGTGTGCTGGTCATCCTCGATGGCGGCAAGGGGCTCCGCACGGCCGTCCGGAAGGCCTTCCGGGGCCGGGCCCTGGTCCAACGGTGCCAGTGGCACAAGCGCGAGAACGTGGTGAGCTACCTGGCCAAGCACGAGCAGGCGGTGTGGCGTCAGCGTCTCCAGCGAGCGTACAACCGGCCGGACTACGACGAGGCCCTCGGTGCGCTCGAGACGCTCCACGGCGAGTTGGACGAGCGGAACCAGTCGGCGGCTGACAGCTTGGCGGAAGGCCTGGACGAAACCCTGACGTTACATCGATTGGGCGTGTACGGAGTGCTGGGCCGGTCGCTGAAGACGACGAACTGTCTGGAGTCGGTCAATGCGCTGGTCGAGGAACGCTGCGCGAAGGTAGATCACTGGCAGAGCTCGAGCCAACGCCACCGCTGGCTGGCGACCGCCCTCCTGGACATCGAACCGCGCTTACGAAGGGTGAGGGGCTACCGCCACCTTCCCACGCTTCGGGCCGCATTGAAGCGAGAACTGAAGATCGACACGACGACGTCGAAGAAGCAGGCCGCGTAAGCCATCGGGAGCCGTGGAGAGTTTCAACTAAGAATGGGCTTGACTCCGCAGGTCTTGGCGCGGAAGACGGCGTCGTTTGCAAGAGTCCGGCCTCCCGCGGCGCTTCGCGCGGGGTCGGCACCACGGCGCGGTTCTTGAGCCGCGTGAGAGTGATACGCAGGGAGGCGCAGTGGGTGCTCAGTATTCCGGCCCGCCGGCATTTACTGTGCGGGCTTTTCGAACAGCACCAGGTAGTACGAAGGCGGTTGGCTGTCTGGCGGCCACGGCGAGCGTGTGCCGATGTAGGTGAACGCACTGTTCTTGAGTTCGTCGACGACGATCTCGGCCGCGATACCGTTCCCGCCGCGGTTCTTGCGAACGCCCGCCGGGAGCGCGGATCCGGGTCGTGCCACGAAGTCGATGATCGCAAGCCGCCCCCCCGGCTTCAACGCGGCAAAGACACTGTCGATCATGGCTTCGGGCTGGGCTAGATGGTGGTACACGTTGCGCATGAACAGCGCGTGACAGCAGTCATCGGGGAGGTTGGTCGACGCAGGGCCGCCTTCAATGATGTTCACGTTCGACACGGCCTCGCGCGCGACCACATCTCGCAGGATAGCGAGTTGCGGAGCCCCGACGTCTGTCGCATAGACCGTCCCCTCCGTGCCGACCAGTCTTGCCATGGCCAGGGTCCATCCGCCAAAACCCGCGCCGACATCCGCGACACTCATGCCCGGTTCCAGATGAAGGACGTCGACGAGCGGAGGCGCCTCGCGCGCCCCGTCCCGGCGGGAGCGCTCGATGACCTCGGCCGGGATCGTTTGGGCTGTTACCACCACGCTGGCGGTGACCGCAGCCCAGGACAACGCAGCTGACCAGCGATGATGCATGCGGATTCTCCCTGATCAGAGTATCTCTGCGAGCGTTCCCGGTTCACGTCGCTGGCGATTCTCGAGTCGGGGTCGGATGTCGGGCGTCGTGCTCAGTCGGGTGTTCAGCCGGTGCGCTAGTAGTGCGTGGCCAGGTCCATGCCGTCGTACAGGCTCGCGACCTGGTCAGCGTAGCCGTTGAACATCTGCGTCCGTTGTTTGAAGAACTTGCCGATGCGCCGCTCGGTCCGCTGGGTCCATCGCGGATGATCGACGTCGGGATTCACATTGGCGTAGAAGCCGTACTCGTGAGGTATGGAGACGTTCCACGAGTTGCGAGGCTGCTCCGCGACGAACTCGATACGGGAAATCGACTTGAGGCTCTTGAACCCGTACTTCCATGGCACCATCAGGCGCATCGGGGCGCCGTTCTGGTTCAACAGCGTCTTGCCGTACAGCCCCACCACCATGATCGCTAGCGGATTCATCGCCTCGTCCATCCGCAACCCCTCGACGTAGGGCCACTCCAGGCTCCCGCCGCGCTGGCCGCGGAACTCGCTCGGCCGAACCAGCGTCTCGAACCGCACGTATTTCGCCTGCGACGTCGGCTCGAAGCGCTTCAGCAAGTCGCCCAGCGGAAAGCCGACCCACGGCACCACCATCGACCACGCCTCGACGCAGCGCAGCCGATAGATGCGCTCCTCGAGCGTGTGCGGCTTGAGGATGTCCTCGAGCGTGTAGTCGGCCGCGGGCTTGTGCATGTGTCCCTCGACCCGGACACTCCACGGCTTGGGATTGAACTCGTGCGCGTAGCGCTTCGGGTCTTCCTTATTGATCCCGAACTCGTAGAAGTTGTTGTAGCTCGTGATCTCGTCGAAGCTGTTCTGCGGCTCGTCCGTGCTGAAGGGGCTCTCCGTGATGCCGGGCAGGTCATCTTGCGCCGCCGCCGCCTGCACGCCTCCGCGCGGCCCGCCGAGCGCCGCCGCGCCGGCCACCCCAAGTGCCGCCCCGGACGCTGCTTGCATGAACTGCCGGCGTTGTAGTACAGCGGCTCGGGCGTCATCTCGGACGACGGAATGTCTGGTGCCTGCTTGATCAGCATGGATGTCTTCCCCCTCCGGTGTTAGCAGCGCGCCGGGGCCCGTGGCGGCGTGGCCCAGAGTCCTGCGACCAGAATGCTCGAGGTGAGTAGGGCCGTGCCGACGGATGACATCAGTGCGCCTGGAGGAAGCGCGGGTGCTCGAGCGCGTTGGCCACGAGCGTCAAGAGCCAGGGCAGACGCCAGAGCAGCAGAACGGCGACAAATACGAGGACCACGGCGGCGCCGCAGGATCGATGCCATCGGCCCAGCAGCCATCCGATCGCTGTTCCCCCTGGGACGGCCAGCAACAGATACACCCATTGAAGGACGACCCCTGATCGAGCCGGCCGCAGATGGGTACGCGTGAGGCCCGCCAAGAACAGTTCTGATGACCCCCACACCTGGTCGACGAGCAGGCTGTAGACGAGCAGGGCGGTCCACCCCACGAGCAAGGCTCGGATGACGAGCCACTTGTGGTGCCACACATCACGCGTGAGTTCCGACGCGATGGCGACCGTGACTTCCTGCACGTACCAGGCGGTCGAGCGGCACTCCCGGTACTCTTCAAGAAGATCTCCGGCGAGTGCTTCGTTGGCGGGGCCAAACCGCTGCAGTGCTCGGGCGCCGACGGCGGCGAGTCGACCCGACGGCCCGCGGCTCATCCTTCCACCTGGGCGAGGCCAGACCAGAGTTTGACGAGCAGGCCCCGGGCCTCGCGGACGACGCGCAGCCCGCGCGTGGTCACGCTGAAATAGCGCTTCGCGCGGCCGCCGCGTTCGGGGGTCGGCTCACCGATCGTCGACGACACAAGACCTTTGGTCTCGAGCCGATCCAGCGCCGCGTAGAGGCTGCTCCGCGAGACGGTCTTGCCGCGTTGCGCCGTCAGCTCTCGCGCGATCGGCACCCCATAGGCGTGCTCGCCGACGCGCATGATGGCGAGCATCACTGTCAACTCGAAGTTGCTGAGGGGGTCGCTTCTCATATAATCCTATATATAGACTATATTGTCCGATGACGCAACCATCTTCGGTCTGTTGATCCCATCCATCGAGCGGAGGTCGGCCACGGCGAGCGTTAGGCGAGTCGATCTACGTACTCTTTGAGTGCGACTGCGTTGTTGAAGCGCGATTCTCGCGAAGCGAAGATGAACGTGACCTGGCCCAGTCGCACGCGCTCGAGGACCTCATGCAACGAGTCTTCTCGGGACGCGAGTTCCCTGAAATACCTGCGTCTGAATTCCGCCCACTTACTCGGCTCATGACTAAACCATCGTCGCAGCTCAGTTGAGGGGGCGGCCTCCTTGGGCCAGAGGTCGACCTTCGCGTCCTCCTTCGACAGGCCTCGAGGCCACAGCCGTTCAACCAGAATGCGGCAGCCGTCCGATCGAGACGGCGTTTCATACACACGTTTGAGCAGAATCGGCACGGTGTCTCCCCGGGGCCAACTCCAGCGCGATGCGACGCTCACCGCCTGATGTTGTCGAGTGCAGGGTGCTTGGCGATCAGATGCAGCGCGTCTTGCAACAGTGACTTCCCGGGCTCCATACGCGGCCAGGGAGAGGCGCCGGAGGGGTGAGGAATCGGGATCACGTCTGTCTCGTGATCGGCAAACTGGATGCGCATCTGTTTTCCAACGACCTCGCTGAGAGACGGACACGGAACGAACCGCTCGATGGCTAGCTTGCCGACCGGCACCACGAGTTCGGGCCGAAGGATCTGAACCTCTGCCTCGAGCCAGCCCGAGCAGTTCGCGATTTCCTGCCGGTTGGGCACCCGATCTCCGCCGCCCGGCTTCTTTCCAGGAAAACAGCGGCACACCGCCGCCATGTAGATCGAGGACCGAAAGGTAGTCTCGTCGAGTCCGATTGCCTCGTTGAACCAGCGGAAGAGCGTCCTGCCCGCCGTCCATGCGAACGGCCGTCCCAGCGGCGGTTCCTTGTTCCCTGGTGCCTGCCCCACGAGCAACACCTTGCTCACTATCGCCCCGCCGCTCACCACGGGCCGTTGCATGTCCGGGCACGTAGTACAGCATTTGAGCGCGCTCACGTGGCGCCCGAGCCGGATGCGCGTCGAGGTCACACCGCGCGTGACCAGCGCTGCCTCTTGTCGCTGTGTCATCGCCAGGCCTTCTTATATCAAGACGGTTATATTCTGGCGCCCCCTTCTGCAGATCCGGTTTTCTCGCCGGGACCGAGATGGTGATGTATTCAATATAATATTATTTTAGTTCATGTTAATAATATTTTGAACAAATCGATGGATACGGGCGTATAGAACAGTGAAAAGTGAAAGCGGTGCACCGATGATACGTAGAGCGCGTGTACTCGAGAGGAGGGTGACCACCTTCATCCATTCGCTGCTGCTCTTTGTCAGCATGCTCGGTCTGCTGGCAACCCTCGGATGGTTGGTTGCGGGGACCGAAGGTCTCGTGGGGGTGTTCGTCGCCGGCGGGATCTTCATGCTGGTGGGCCTGCGCGCGTCACCAGCGCTCGTGCTCCGGTTGTATCGTGCACGCCCACTCTCGTCACGGGAGGCGCCAGCGCTCTTCCGGGTCGTGACGGCGTTGTCCGTGCGGGCCGAGCTTTCGAGGCCGCCGGCCCTCTACTACCTGCCCAGCCGAATCGCCAACGCCTTCGCAGTGGGACGACCCAATGACTCCGCAATCTGCCTCTCCGATGGTCTGCTGGGAGCGTTGAACCAGGAAGAGCTGGTGGGCGTGCTGGCGCACGAAATCAGTCACATCCGAAACAACGACCTGCGGGTGATGGGGCTGGCTGACGCGGTCGGCCGGCTTACCCGTCTGCTCTCCTGGGTGGGGCAACTGCTGCTCCTGCTCGGTCTGCCAACGCTGCTCCTGGGGGGCGACACGTTCCCGTGGTTGCTCGCCCTGCTCTTGACTGGGGCGCCGACTCTCAGCGTCCTCCTTCAACTTGCTCTCTCCAGGACGCGCGAGTACGACGCCGACCTTGCCGCGGCGACATTGACCGGGAGTCCGCGCGGCTTGGCCAATGCGCTGGTGAAGATGGAGCGGCTGCGCGGGAGCTGGCTCGAGCGTGTGCTCCTGCCCGGCCGGCGACTTCCAGAACCGTCCGTGCTACGTACCCACCCGAACACTGCCGACCGAATTCGCCGACTCATGGAGTTGGAGGTAGGACGGCGTCCTCCAGGCCGTGAATGGCGCGGTAGCGGCTGGGGGCACAGCTACCCAGACGTGTCGCTTCCACAAGTGATTCAGCCCTATGGGGTCTGACCTCGAGTCGGTGTCTACGAGAAGTACTCGGCTCGGATGAGGCCTGGCCTTGTTACAGCCAATCGAGGTCCTACCATGAATGAGATAGAGCCCAAGATCCTACCGGTGCTACCACTTGGTAACGGCGTGGTCTTGCCGACGATGGTGGTTCCGCTGGCCTTGGAGACGTCCGAAGCGAAGGCCGCCGCGACTGCCGCGCGGGGCTCGGACGGCGTTCTGATCGTGGTGGCCCGTGTCGATGGCACCTACGCCCCGGTCGGCTGCGTCGCCAAGATCGTCAACGCGGGGCGGACGCCAGGCGGAATGGATGCGATCGTCGTCGAGGGTCTGCATCGGGCGGTCATCGGTTCCGGAGTACCGGGCACCGGAGATGCGCTATGGGTTCAGTACGAGGCTCGGCCCGATCCCGAAGAATCCTCTGAACGATCTACCGAGCTTGCTCGCGAGTACCGAGCCCTCGTCGAGAATATTGTCGAGACCCGCGGCGTGCCAGAAGTCGCGGAGTTTCTACGGGGCATCAGTGAGCCCGGTGCGGTCGCTGATGCCGCGGGCTATGCACCGGACCTCTCGGTTGCACAGCGGATCGAGCTCCTCGAGACCTTCGATGTGGAGGAGCGTCTCCAGAGGGTGATCGCCTGGGCCCGGGACACCCTGGCGGAGGTCACGCTCAAGCAGAAGATACGTGCCGACGTCGCCGAAGGCATGGACAAGAGCCAACGCGAGTACCTGCTGCGTCGGCAGCTCGAGGCAATCAAGAACGAGCTTGGTGAGATCTCGGGTGAGGGTTCTTTGGTGGAGGCGTATCGGACGAAGATTGCCGAATCGAAGATGCCCGAGGACGTGCTGAAGGAGGCCGAGCGCGAACTCGACCGCCTCGAGCACACGAGCGAACAGAACACCGAGCACGGTTGGATTCGCACGTACCTCGACTGGCTGTGCGAGATTCCGTGGAGTGAGCGGACCGAGGACCGCCTCGACATCCAGGAGGCGAAGCGCATCCTCGACGAAGACCATACCGGGCTTGGGGAGGTGAAAGAGCGCGTCCTGGAGTACCTCTCTGTGCGTAAGCTCCGCGCTGAGCGCGCGATGGGCCAAGCGAGCGGCAAAGGTTCCGGTGCGATCTTGACGCTCGTCGGGCCGCCCGGCGTTGGGAAGACAAGCCTCGGCGAGTCCATCGCGCGCGCCCTGGGGCGCAGGTTCACGCGGATCTCGCTCGGTGGCGTGCGCGACGAGGCGGAAATTCGCGGCCACCGGCGCACGTACGTTGGAGCGCTGCCAGGCCGCATCGTGCGAGGTCTCAAGGATGCCGGAACGATCAACCCTGTGTTCATGCTCGACGAGGTCGACAAGGTCGGCTCGGACTGGCGCGGCGATCCGGCGTCCGCGTTGCTCGAGGTGCTCGACCCCGCGCAGAACCACACGTTTAAGGATCATTACCTGGAGGTCGCTCTCGATCTCTCGGAGGTGCTGTTCATCTGTACGGCCAATGTCGTGGAGACCATTCCGACGCCGCTGCTCGACCGCATGGAGGTGATTCGCCTCGATGGCTACACCGAGTATGAAAAGCTCGGCATCGCCCAGGATCACCTGCTGCGGCGCCAGATCGGCAAGAACGGTCTTCGCGTGGACGAAGTCGACATCACGGAGGCGGCGCTCCGCAAGGTCATCGCCGACTACACCCGCGAGGCAGGCGTCCGCAATCTGGAGCGTGAGCTCGGCAACATCGTGCGCAAGGTGGCGACGACAGTCGCGTCGGGCGAGACCAGTCCCCTTGTTCGAGTGGATGAAGGTGACGTCCGCGGCTATCTCGGCCGACAGAAGTTCTTTTTCGAGGCGGCTCGCCGCACGTGCGTGCCAGGCGTCGCGACGGGTCTGTCCGTGACCGGCACGGGCGGCGACGTGCTATTCATCGAGGCAACCCAGCTCGACGAAAGTGGGGATCGCCCTGCGGGCGGCCTCATCCTGACCGGCCAACTCGGGGACGTCATGAAGGAGTCGGGCCAGATCGCCCTTTCCTACGTGGCTTCCCACGCCGAAAGGCTGGGGGTCAACTCCAGACGGAAGGTTTCCGGTCGGTTTCACCTGCACGTACCAGCGGGCGCCATTCCGAAGGACGGCCCTTCGGCGGGCATCACCATGGTCACGGCGCTCGTTAGCCTGCTGACGGGCCGACCCGTCAAGCCCAGCGTGGGGATGACGGGTGAGGTGACATTGCGCGGCCAGGTACTCCCGATCGGCGGCCTCAAACAGAAGGTCCTTGCCGCGCATCGTGCCGGTCTCCAGGAGGTGATCTTACCCAAGCGCAACGAGGAAGACCTCGAAGAGGTGCCGGAGTCGGTCCGCGAGCAGATGACTTTTCACGTGGTTGAGAGCGTCGATGAGGTTGCGACGATCGCGTTGGCCTCCGAGCCGTGCACGTAACTAGAAGAGGCCGATATACGTTTCATCAAGTACACAGATCCGGACAGCGGCGCGCGCGCGCCGATTCGCGATCCGAGCAAACGGTGGTCCCGAAACGCCATCAGCCCTGAAAACAGGGCCGTTGGCCCGTGTGTTGCCGTGTTCTTTGCCGGCTCAAAGGGCTAGATTTCCTAAAGAATTCGCGCATTTTAGCCAGTTACGGACCCTGAGCTGATAACCGATCAGGCCAGGGTCCGTATCAGCTCATTAATAGCTCACTAATAAGGATGTGCGACCCTCGGTCTCCTAGGCCGAGGCTCGCGCTGGGATTACGGGAGTGAGGTGCCCCCGCGGCTGCGCTTCCCTCGGGTCCAGGAACGGATAGTCCGTGTACCCCTGCGAGCCGGGCGTGTAGAAGGCCTCCGGATCCGGCACGTTGAGCGTGGCTCCGGTGCGGAGGCGCGTCGGCAGATCCGGGTTCGCAATGAAGGGGACGCCGAAGGCGATGGCATCAGCGGCGCCGCTCGCCAGGGACTCCTGGCCGGTCGCCGCATCGAAGCCGCCGTTCAGGATCAGGACGTGGTCGAAGGCAGCACGGATATGCGGATGCACGCGCGGCCCCCCGGCACCGAACGCGTGTCCCGGCGGTCCCTCGACCACGTGCACGTAGGCGATGCCGCGTCGGCTGAGCTCGCGTGCACCGTATGTAAACGTGGCCACGGGATCGCTGTCGCCCATGCTACTGAATGAGACGGTCGGTGACACGCGGACACCCGTGCGCGCGGCGCCGATCTCATCGATGACCGCTTGTGTGGCCTGGAGCGGGAAGCGCCACCGGCGTGCGATCGACCCGCCGAAGTCGTCTCGGCGTCGATTGGACGCGTCGCGAATGAACTGATCGAGCAGGTAGCCGTTGGCGGCGTGCACCTCCATGCCGTCGAAGCCGGCCTGGATGGCGCGTCGGGCGGCTCGGGCATAGTCCTCGGCGATGCCGGGCAACTCGTCGACCGTGAGGGCGCGCGGCACCACGAACAGTTTCCTGCCCGCCGGCGTACGCGCCTCGCCCGTGGCGGCCACGGCGGATGGCCCGACCGGTCGGCCGCCGGCGACGAAGTCTGGATGCGACACGCGGCCGGTGTGCCAGAGCTGCAGGAAGATGCGTCCCCCGGCGCGGTGTACGGCGTCCGTGACGGGCTTCCACGCCTCTACGTGACGCGGTGTGAAGATGCCGGGGGCATTGAGCCAGCCGACCCCCTGCGGGGAGATGGCGGTCGCCTCCGACACGATCAAGCCGGCCGATGCGCGCTGCGCATAGTACACGGCCATGAGGTCAATCGGCGTCCCATCGGGGTCGGCCCGGCCCCGGGTCAACGGAGCCATGAAGACGCGGTGCGGCAGCACGTAGCGTCCCAGCCGAATCGGGTCGAACAGCGTCGGGGTGGAGAGCGGGTTGTGTTGGACGGTCATCTTCTTCCTCTTCGATGCACAGGAGTGTTGTGACGAGGGGCCACGGGGGATCTCGTGACACCGATGTCACCTGTCCGCTTCGCTCGCGACGCCTTCAGCGTGGAGATGAAAGACCTTGCTCATGATTTTCCACTGGCCATCGACTTTCAGCATCGTGAACAAGTCGGTGTACCGGGCACCCAACAGGTTGTCGAGTTCGAGCCGGACGGTGGCGACCGTGTCGACAAGGTCGATCTTGGCGATCCGGGCTGTGAGCGCCGTTGCAGGACCGTTTCCGTCACTCCAGTCAAACAGCAGCTGGATCGGGCCGCCGAAGAGGTCGGCCCCGGCATACCCGAAGATCGTCGCGTCCTTGTGGAAGGCGGGTTTCATCTCGTCGCCCTTGCCGGACGTGACGCCATCGACGTAGTGCTGGACGGCCGTGGCGATGGCGTCCTCCTCGTTCACGTTGGTGGGTCTAGTAGTAGTAGTCATGAGTCTCACTCCTTGCCTCCTGTGTGCATGTCCGGATTGACGATCGGTCTCGCGCGCCCAGTTGTCGCATCTACACCTGAATCGTTCCGCCGTCAGCGACGAGGTCGGCCCCGTGAAGTAACTCGCCTCGTCAGGCGCCAGAAACGCGACCGTGGCGGCAATCTCCTCGGCCGTGCCTGGGCGACCAAGCGCATGACCGTGCTCCTTTGCTGTGACCCATTGGTCAGGTCCCGAGTCCCGGGCGCCGCCGTCTGTCTTCTGAACACCACGACCTACCTACTAGTAGGTCTGTTCAGCGACCAAAAAAAAGTTACTCTCGAGGTGCCACGGTCCTCTTGATCTGTGCCACCACCTGGCGCGCCTTCTGTGTCCCGTTGGCTCGGCCGTATTGCATTGCGCCCTGCGTGGCCGAAAAGATCAGAGCCGCGTGGTGGGCGGGCGTGCCGGGGAAGTCCATGACGCCACGCGCCCGTCCCGCGGTGATCACCTCCGCGATCCAACCAATCACATCCTGCGCCAGCGCGCACATCGCCGTCCCCATGGCCGCGGGCACGACGTTGATGTCGGACTGCACCGAGCCCGCGGGGCAGATCCGGTCATCGGTTTTGATGATCTCGAGCACCACCTGCAAGTAGCCATCCAGTTGCACGCGGGGATCGTCGGAGGTCCGCTTGGCGTCGGCCAGCGCCGCCTCCACGTCCGCCCGATATTGCTCCGCCACGGCGAGGCCAAGATCCGCTTTGCTCGGGAAGTGATGATGAATGCTGGCCTTGGTGATGCCGAGCCGAGCGGAGAGGTCCTGGTAGCTGAACGCGCTGTAGCCCCGCGTCTGCACCAGCTCGGTGGCGACCTCAAGAATCTGCGCTTTCCGGTCCATCTCCAATACTCTACCAACTAGTTGGTAGGATATCAAGTCACTTCTAGAACGCGAGTAATCGAATTCGGACACGCCGTTCCAGCGGTTCGAGGAGCTGACCCAGCGGGTGCCGCTCGACTGATCCTTCCACGATGAGGTCGCTCATCTGCGCGATCGTCGGTCTTCTCTCCCCGCCTTCCACCTCACGGGCTGCCTCGAGCACCGTGTTCTGGTGGTGAGCACGAGGATCATCAGCACGAGGGAAAGAGCCACGGCGCGGATGACTTTCCCTTGTGCATCCGCGCGGTCATCGCGCGCCGAGGGGGCGTCCCGACGGTGACAGGTCGCTCAACGACTCCCGTCGCTCGCGAATCGTTCTGAGCATCACACGGCGCCCAGCATTACGCGACGTGCTCTTCGACGAGCGCCGTGAGTCGAGCTTTGTCGACCACGCCCACGGCGCTCCCCACGACCTTGCCATTCTTGAACAGGAGCAGGGTCGGGATGGAGCGGATCCCGAACCGCTCGGCAGTCTGGGGGTTCTCATCCACGTTGAGTTTGCCGACCGCCGCGCGTCCTTCGTAGTCGCTGGCCAGCGAGTCGACGGTCGGTGCCATCGCATGGCACGGTCCGCACCATGGGGCCCAGAAGTCGACAATGACCGCTGTTGGTGACTCCAGCACGCGCGTGCCGAAGTCGCCGTCTGTGAATGTCTGAGAATTGTGCGTTGCCACGGGGGGCTCCTTTCGTCGACATGACCAACGGGTCACGCAATGGCATCCGCGATACGGGGTTTGGTCGCATGACAGGATCTGTGCTCCCGTCGGTTCCCGTCGGCGAGGCGCTGGGCCCGCTTTCGGGCTCTTGCACGTGAGTGCGGCCAGAGGCTGAATTCTTACACCGTGAAGGTGGTGAGGCGTGACGACGACGGGGGGGGAGCGACGCAACGGAGCACGCGGGCGGCGTCGGACGCCGCGGCGGGGGCCAACCACGCACGAAGCCGAGGGCGTCACGTCGCTACGTCCTCGGCTTCACGCGACCTGCCGTTCCAGCACAGACTAGTTCGAGACGAGGGGCTTCAGTGATTCGCGAATCTTGTACGTGCTGCCACGCCGTACGAATACGCGCGTCTGCAAGGTCTGATAGCCGTCAAGTCTGATTTCGATGTCGTACTCTCCAGGAGTCAGACTCAGCCTCTCGAAGAACCCGTCGAAATCATCCACGTCACCGACGTGTGCGTCGTTCACGTAGACCTGCGCTTCATCACGGAGGTATTTCGGACCCACCTCGATTCGGACCTCTCCGTAGTCAGACAGGTACGCGCCGTATCCATACCTCGGTGGACACCTCGAAACCGGCCATCGATCGACACTTCAAAACCGGCCACCACGCACGTGGCGCGTGAGGCGGATTGAGTTCTACCGCAGGCCCTCCGTGGATCGCAAGTCCGCGTGCAGTTTGGTGCGCCAGCTACGTGGGCCGCACTTGAGCACGTGGGCGTGATGTAGGAGCCGGTCGAGAAGCGCGGTGACCGCCGCGCTGTCGCCGAGCAGCTTCCCCCAGTCGTCCACGGGTCGGTTTGACGTGAGCAGCGTGGACGCGCGCTCGTAGCGGCGCATGATGAGCTCGAGCAGATCTTCGGCGGCCGTATGCGGCAGCTTGCGCATGCCGAGGTCGTCGATGATGAGCAGCGGGACGGCGGTCAATTCGGCCAGGTGGGCCTTGCGGGTCTCGGCGAGCGTGGCCTCGGCCAGTTCTTCCAGCAGCGTGTGGGCCTCGCGATAGGCGACTCGGTAGCCCTGCTGGATGGCGGCGTGGCCGATGGCTTGCGCGAGGTGGCTCTTGCCGGTGCCCGGCGGGCCAAGGAAGAGGGCATCTTCACGCTGCGCGATGAAGCGCGGTCGCGAGTTCGTAGACGAGCGCCCGGTTCATCTTCTTATTGAACGTGAAGTCGAAGCCGTCCAGCGCGCGGTCGGGGTCGCGGAAGCGGGCCTGCTTGTGGCGGCGCGCGAGGAGGCGATCTTGACGGCGCTGGAGTTCGTCGCCGACCAGCGTCGAGACAAGGTCGATCGGCGCCAGCTGCTCGGCCTGGGCCTGATGGAGCCGGGTGTCGAGGACATCAGCCATGCCGGAGAGCCGGAGCTTGCGGAGCGCGCGGTCGAGTTCCACCAGATTCATGACGAGTCTCCTGTTCTGCGATCGATGAGATCGCGGTAGAGCGTGAGCTGTCGGATGAGCGGGTCCACTTGGCGCAGCGTGAGCGGGACCGCCGGCCGGCGATCCAGGTAGCGCTTCAGAAAGCGATAGGTCGGGACACCGAGTTCGAGGGCCGCGGCGGCGGCCTCCTCGACAACGGCGGGGCCGTGCTGCTTGACGAGGGACAGGACGCCCAGGATGCGGCGGACCCCAGTCGCCCCGTCGTGCTGATGGATGTGGTCGCAGATGGTGCCGACCGAGGGCCCGGCGCGTGTGCCCGCAGCCAGGAGGGCGAGCGTCTTGGCCGGCGTGCGCGCCGGGCGGTCGGCGGCGGCGATCTGATGCCAGCCGCGCGGCGCGCGGAGATGCTCGCGGAGGAGCTGACCGGTCTTGGGATGGAGCACCCGGACGGTCGCGCCGTTCCACTGGACGTCGACACGGCGGCCGATCCACCCGGGCGGCACCCCGTAGAAGGCGGCCTCGACCTCGACGCAGCCATCGAGGTGGACGGTCCGGACGCCGTATTGGTAGTAGCGGAACGGCTCGAGAGGCAACGGCCCGAGCGCGGGTCGTTCCTCAGCAAACATCGCCGCGACCTGGCGCTTGGTCGTGCCGTGGATGCGCGTATCGGCCCAGCGGGTCTCCCAGCGGTCCAGATAGGCTTGGGCCGCGTCGAGCATCTCGAAGCGGAGTCCCTGCAGGGGCGTCTTCTGCGCGTGGCCGATGCTCGATTCGACCTTCCCCGTGCGATCGGGATCCCCGACGCGACACGGCAGGGCGACGACGCCGTAGTGGGCGAGCACGTCGCGGTAGAGCGGGTTCAGGGCCGGGTCGTAGACGTCCGGGGTGAGGACGCCTTCCTTGAGATTGTCGAGGACGATGACGCGCACCGTACCGCCTAGCCGGCGGAAGGCGCGCTCGTGGAGCGCGGCCCAGACCTGGGTGCTCGAGCGCCAAACGAGGAACCGGACCGCCTTGCGGGAGTAGCCCAACGTCAGGACGAAGAGCCGGGTGCGCCGGTACGTGCCGGTGTCCGGATAGCGGACCATCGGGCCCTCGCCGTAATCGACTTGGCCTTCTTCACCCGGGGCCGTGGTGATGACGACACGGGCCTCGACGGCGGGCTGGGTCCGCAGCGTGGCGACGTAGCGGCGGACACTGGCGTAGCGCCCGGGAAACCCGTGGTCGTCGACCAGGTCCTGCCAGATGGCCATGGCGTTGCGCCCGCGGCCCAACGCCTCGACAATCAGCTCGCGATACGGCTCGCACGTGCTCGCCCGCGGCGCCCGGCCAGGCGGCGCGAGCGCAGTGGGGTCGGTGGACACCGGTGCCGTGGTGGCCGGTTTTGGTGGCCCAGGCCCGCGGCCGGCCCCCACGCCCGCGCACCGGGACCCCGGCGGCCTTCAGATAGCCGCTCGCCGTCTCTCGGCGGACGCCCGTTGCCTCCTCGATGCGTCGCAGCGACCAGCCGAGTCGCCCCAGCGCCAGAACTTGCTGTCGTGTGTGTTCGCTCAAGACGTTGCTCATCCGGCGTAGGAACCGCGGTTCCCCGCCGACGTCAACGCCTCAACGCGCTACGTGTGGTGGCCGGTTTTCAGGTGTCGATCGATGGCCGGTTTTGGGTGTCCACCGAGGTCCAGATGGGCCGTATCCCCGGTAGCCATAGTCGTAGTAGCTGTGACCGTAGCCGTAGCGATACCCATGCCCGTAGTGGCCGTACTGCGCAAGGGCCTCGGATGGTAGCGCCACGAACGCGATCGCGACCAGAGCCGGTATCAGGGCAAGAGTCGATGTTCGTTTCGTCATCAGAGCTGCCTCCTGATCGTGGGCGCGTCATTGCGCCCTCATGATCAGGTGAGTGAAGTGAGGCCGCGGTTTCTTACAGGCGGAACGTCGTGATAGGCAATCTCTAGTGTCCTGTAACAGTGATTCGCGAACAGAGTTCATGCTGGATGTGCGGCGAGCGTTCGGTGAGCAAACCGGGCGATGCTCGCGAGGATCTCGTCGGCACTCTTGGTCCAGACGAACGGCTTCGGTTGCTCATTCGTGACCTCGATGAACGCTTGGATGGCGCGCTTGAGGGCCGCGACGCTCCGGTGGACGCCGCGGCGTAGCTGCGTAGTCGTCAGCGCTGCGAACCACCGTTCGACCAGGTTCATCCAGGACCCATAGGTCGGGGTGAAGTGCAGGTGGAATCGCGGACGCTTGGCCAACCAGCGGTGAATGATCGCGGTTTTGTGCGTCCCGTAGTTGTCCACGATCAGGTGCACGTCCAGGTCGGCGGGGACGTGCGCGTCGATCGCATCGAGGAACGTGCGAAACTCGATCGAGCGATGCCGCTGGTGCATGGCGGCGAGCACCTCGCCCGTCTTGACGTCGAGGGCCGCAAACAGCGAGGTCGTGCCGTGCCGCCGATAATCATGCGTGCGCCGCTCGGCCTGCCCGGGTTGCATGGGCAGCAGGGGGGCCGTCCGATCCATCGCCTGAATCTGCGACTTCTCGTCCACGCAGAGCACCAGGGCATGGTCCGGCGGATTGACGTACAGCCCGACGATATCGCGCACCTTCTCGACCAGCTGCGGGTCTGGCGACAGCTTGAAGGTCTCGCTGCGATGCGGCTGCAACCCAAAGGCCTGCCACATGCGCTGGATGGTCATGTGACTCAGGCCCGTCGCCTTCGCCATATCGCGCGTGCTCCAATGCGTCGCCCCACGAGGCGTGGTCTCCAGGGTCGCAATCACCACCTGCTCCACCTGCGCATCGGTAATCCGCCGTGGCGTGCCCGGGCGCGGTTCGTCGATCAACCCCTCCAGCCGGTCGCGCAGAAAGCGCGTGCGCCACTTGCCCACGGTGGTCCGCGAGACGTGGAGGCGTCTGGCGATGCAGGTCGTCGACCGGCCGGCCGCACAGGCCAGGATGATGCGGGCGCGCCGCGCCACCTGCGGGGCACTCCGCGACCGGTGGGCCCACGAGTCGAGCCGTTGCCGTTCGTCTTCACTCACTGTGACTGTCACCGGGGCAGGACCTCTCACGTGCACCTCCTATCGAGGGATACGCCGAGGTCGCCAACCGTTTACTTGTTTCTGTTACAGGACACTAGTGGACTGTATCAATGAATTCGTTAGTAATCATGCGATGCGCCGGGAGGGGTCTGTATATGCCCAGCGCACCGGTGCTGCCGTGCGGTTGTAGCGGTCAATGTACCGACGGAGTTTACGGGTGAGGTCGGTGACCGACGTGAAGATGCCGCGAGCGAGCACGTCGCGTGTGAGTTTCGAGAACCAGAGTTCCACTTGATTCAGCCACGACGAATAGGTCGGCGTGTAGTGGAGCGTCACGTTCGGATACGCATCCAAGAAGTCGGTGACCTTCGCGGTCTTGTGAGCGGACAGGTTGTCCGCGATGATGTGGATCTCCCGGCCGGGCGATTGCGAGGCCACGATCTCGCCCAGGAACTGGACGAATTCCGCACTGGTATGCCTGGCGGCCGGCCGGCCGAGGACCTGCCCGTCGTGTGTAGTCAGTGCCGCATACAGCGACAGCGTCCCATGGCGGACGTATTCGAAGCCGTGGCGTTCGGCGCGGCCCGGCGACAGCGGCAGCCGCGGGTCACGCCGGTCCAACGCCTGAATCGCGGTCTTTTCATCGACACAAAACACCGCGGCATGCTGGGGTGGATGCAGATAGAGGCCGATGATGTCGGCGGCCTTGGTCTCGAAGTCGGGATCGGTCGATCGCAGGTACCGTTCCAGCCGATGCGGCTGGAGCCCGGCGCGCCGCCAGGTCCGGGCCACGAACGTATGGGGAATGCCGAGCTTGCGGGCCAACCGGCGGGTCGACCAGTGGGTGGTCCCGTCCGTGGGCGGCTTGCGCGTCCAATTGAGAATCCGCGCTTCCAGTCGCGCCGTCAGCCGCCACGCCGTCGACCCGCAGTGCTGGGCCCGCAGCCCAGGTACCCGCTTCGCGAGAAACCGTTGGCGCCATCGGCTAATCGTGGGCGCGCTGCATCCCACCCGTTCGGCGATCTCGCTGTAGGAACACCCGTCGGCCGACAGCAGCACGATCCGAGCTCGTCGGGCATCCGCCGCTCGCCCGCGCTGCGAGCGGACCCATGCGTTCAACGTGGCTCGTTCTTCCGTGGTCACCGACAGCAATGAGGTAGGAAGCATGAGGAATCCTACCACTAACGAATCAGTTAGTACAGTCCACTAGCAACAGTTGGTCATCGCGCGCCGCCACTCCGCCTCTAAACGCGTGTACCCGATCGCTCATTGCCTTCAGACATTTCCCGGCCGGAAGATGAGCGAACTCGTTGAAGTACTCCTCCAGTCGCCCCACACCGAGCTCCTCACCGGCGCGGTTGAGTCAAGCCCATTCTTAGTTGAAACTCTCCACGGCTCCCGATGGCTTACGCGGCCTGCTTCTTCGACGTCGTCGTGTCGATCTTCAGTTCTCGCTTCAATGCGGCCCGAAGCGTGGGAAGGTGGCGGTAGCCCCTCACCCTTCGTAAGCGCGGTTCGATGTCCAGGAGGGCGGTCGCCAGCCAGCGGTGGCGTTGGCTCGAGCTCTGCCAGTGATCTACCTTCGCGCAGCGTTCCTCGACCAGCGCATTGACCGACTCCAGACAGTTCGTCGTCTTCAGCGACCGGCCCAGCACTCCGTACACGCCCAATCGATGTCACGTCAGGGTTTCGTCCAGGCCTTCCGCCAAGCTGTCAGCCGCCGACTGGTTCCGCTCGTCCAACTCGCCGTGGAGCGTCTCGAGCGCACCGAGGGCCTCGTCGTAGTCCGGCCGGTTGTACGCTCGCTGGAGACGCTGACGCCACACCGCCTGCTCGGGCTTGGCCAGGTAGCTCACCACGTTCTCGCGCTTGTGCCACTGGCACCGTTGGACCAGGGCCCGGCCCCGGAAGGCCTTCCGGACGGCCGTGCGGAGCCCCTTGCCGCCATCGAGGATGACCAGCACACCCTGGGAGAGGTCGAGGCCCCGCTCGACCAACGACCGCAGGAACGGTGTGAGCACCGTCGCGTTCTCCGTGTCCGTTTCGACGAAGCCCAGGAAGCGTTTCTCCCCAGACAGCGTGATGCCTAGCGCGATGACCATCGTCGCGTCAGCGAACGTCTTGCCGTCCAGGAACACGGCCACCACGTCCTCATCGGATAGGTCCCGCTCCTGGAACGCCCGTAGCTGCGCCGCGCTGGCCTGGATGAACCCCCGGGACACCGTCGAACTCGACAGCCCGATCGCCCCGGGAATCGCCGCCGCGGCCGCCGCGTAGTTGCGGCACGAGATCCCGTAGAGCACCCGTCGCAGCAGCGCGTCGTCCACCTCGCGGTCGTCATGCAACGCCGCATACGACCGCAGCGGAATCTCGCTCCCTGCGAGGCGACGAATCCGGGGCACGCGAATCGGCACGCGCTGCCCCGCGAGACCCACCGTCCCAGGGTTACTGCCGTGACGGCGTCCACCGACCGACGCGTCCTTCCGGACGTAGCGCTCGCTCGCCAGCGCCGTCACCTCCTGGTCGAGCAACTCCTGCACATGCATCAGGCCCAGGGGCACCAGCGAGCGGATCAGCTCCACCTTCGCGTCCAGCTCCAGATCCGCGTAGGCCTCGCGGTGAATGATGTTGACCGAGCCCAGCTTGCGAACTTTCTTGCGCTTCCTGACAGCACGTAGGACACTCATCGTGGCTCCTCTCTCTCGTGGGGTGATGTCCGTCTTTTGCAACGTCATCACACCACAGGGTCTGGAGCCGTTTCAATTTTCAACTAAGATTAGCTCACCCTCGCGCGCGGTTCGTCGATTCGGTCACCCCATCCGTGAAGAGGACGAGCCGGTCCCCCGGGGCGAACGGCATCTGCACCATCGAGCATCTTCGGCGGAGATCCTCTAACAGACCGATGGGGGTATTCTCTGATTCCAGTCTCCGGATGATGTTCTCTACTTTGCCAAAGAGGAGCACTGGCGGGTGACCGCAACCCGCACCGACCACGGTGCCTCTGGCCAAATCGATGAACAGCGCGAAGAACGTGACATAGAGCCTCGTCTCGCGAAAGGACCGACAGACGAATTCGTTCAGCGAATCGACAAGCTGACAGGGATGGCAGATGTGCGGCGCCTGGCCGAGCACGAAGCTGTTGACGCGAGTCGCGAGCAGCGCCGACGCCACGCCGTGTCCTGAGACATCGCAGACGCCTACGACGACCCGCTGGTCGTCCTGGAAGTGCACCGAGGCGTAGTCCCCACCCACACCCATCATGGGGCGGAAGTCGCACGCGATTTCGAGATCTCCCGCCGCTGGTTGGTGGGAATCATGCTCCGATGGACGCGCTCAGCAATGGCTAGGTCCGCGTCCAGCCGAGCCCGATAGTCGTCGCCGTCGAGCTGATGAGCGGCCTCCCCCTTGAGGAGCGCCCGTGCCTGCGTCATGGGTTCATCCCTGAGCTACCTCTGCCTACCCGGCACTACTCCAGCGTGAGGGCGACGTACAACAGCTCGTTGGCACGCTCGACCTGCAGAACCATCGGGTCACCGGTGGCGAGCTGATCGAGCGCCGCTCGTAGCCCGGCGAGCGTCCCGACGGGGCGGCGATTGACGGCGTGAATCACATCCCCCGGCTGCAACGGCTCGCCCCACACGGGAACGGCCTGCGCCGAGGAGACCGCGACCACCACTCCGCGATGCTGCCTCAGGGGAGGCAGCATCGCTGCGACCTCGCGCGTGAGATTCAGCGCCAGAATCCCGAGTCTCGGAATCAGGTGCTCCTCAGGACGAACCAGATGCTGCAATCTCTCCGGATCGCCTGGACGGTCAACGGGTGAGACCGCGTGCGTCCCTTGCACCCCGCCCCGCAGAATCTCTAGTGTCACGACTTCACCAACGCCGCGCGGGTAGAGGTTCACCTGGAACTGGCGGGCGTTTTCCATCACCTTGCCGTCGAGTGTCAACACGACGTCGCCGATTCGCAGGCCGCCCTTCTTGGCTGGCCCTCGTGGGTGTACATCAGCGAGCACAACGCCCCAGTCACGCGCCAGCCCTAGCCCGGCGGCGAGGTCGGGGGTAATCGTCTGGGCACGCACGCCGATATCGCCACGCCGCACCCGGCCGAACTGCTGAATCTGCTTGTAGACGGTCTGCACGATGTTGCTGGGCGCCGCGAAGCCGATGCCCTCATGGCCACCGGATTGCGTGATGATGAAGGTGTTGATGCCGACGACCCGGCCGCTGAGGTCAACGAGCGGCCCGCCACTGCTTCCCGGATTGACGGAGGCGTCAGTCTGGACATAGATCATCTCGTCATCGGCACGAATCTGTCGGGCGACTGCGGAGACAACGCCAAGGCTCACGGAGTTATCGAGGCCGAGCGGGCTCCCGAACGCCAATACAAGCTGTCCTGGCTTCAGGGCTTCTGAATCTCCTAACTCCAACGCGTGCAGCTCGCGGTTCACCTCAACCTTCAGTACGGCCAAGTCGGTTTCGCGATCACGTCCGACGATGCGTGCCCCGACGATCCGGTCCCTTGGCGGCACGACTGATCGTCGCCGTTGTGCTGCGTCGCCCACCGCCGGCAGCGCGACTTGTACGTGTGAGGCGTTGGCAATCACATGGGCGTTGGTGACGATGTAGCCTGTGGGATCCACGATCACGCCGGAGCCGCTTCCGCGTTGTCGCGCGAGATATTGTCAAATGTTGTGGATCGGTCATCAGCGTGATCAGGCGGCCACCTTCCGATCTCCCTCGTTGTTTCGCTCCTGCTGTACCCCGTCAATGAACGTCACGCCGGCGCGGACGAGTGGCAGCAGATGCGCGCCATTGAGCCGACGCCAGCGCTGCTGTGCCATCTCGAGCAGCTTGTAGGCCATCAACAGGCCCTTGGTGCGCGAGCCCGCGCCTTTGGTCACGCGCTGCCGGAGTCGGACCGTGGCGAATGGCGACTCGATGACGTTGCTCGTGCGCACGTGCTGCCAATGCTCAGCTGGCAGGGCAAAGTGCGTGAGGAGGCGGTCGCGGTCTGCGTCCAGGCACGCCGCCGCCTTCGGGTACTTGGCCTCGTACTCGGCGATGAAGACGTCCATGGCCTCCTCGGCGTGTGCCCGCGTCTCGGCGTACATGATCTCGCGGAGCGCGCGCTTCGCTTTCGGCTGTAATCGCTTTGGCAATTTGTCGAGCACGTTGCCCATCTTGTGACACCAGTCGCGGAGCTCTCGCGTGTCCGGCCACACGTCGCGCACGGCCGCCCAGAAACCCAGGGCGCCGTCGCCGACCGCCCCCACCGGGGCCCGCATGCCGCGCCGCTGGAGGTCCCGCAGCACCGTCGCCCAGCTGTCGGTGCTCTCGCGGTAGCCGTCCTCCAGGGCCACGAGCTTCTTGGTCCCATCGGGCCGTACGCCGATGATCACCAGCGTACAGAGCCGATCGTCCTCGAGCCGGATGTTGAAATGGATGCCGTCGACCCACACGTACACGTAGTCACGATCGGCCAGGTCCCGCTGGCGGAACCGCCGGTAGTCCTCTTCCCACACCGCCGTGAGGCGCGCGATGTTGGTCGCGCTGAGGCCGGCCGCGTCATCCCCCAATAGCACCGGCAGCGCTTCGCGGAAATCGCCCGTCGACAGACCGCGCAGATAGAGGATCGGCAGCACCTCCGCCACCTTGGGCGAGCGACGCATGTAGGGGGGCAAGATCCGACTCGTGAACCGCTCCCGCTGGCCCGCGCCGTTGACCCTTTTGTCGTTCACCCGAGGAGCATGCACCTCGAGCGTACCTGCCCCGCACGTCACCTTCCGCGCCTGGGCCCGACCATTCCGAACGACCAGCCGGCGTCCCCGCGCGTCCCGCTCCTCGCCGTGGGCCTCGATGTACTGCCCGACCTCCACCGCCAGGGCCGTCATCAACATCCGCCGGGCTCCCTCCCGGGCCAGCTCGTCCACCGTCTGCGCACCGCGCTCTTCCGGCGGAACTTCGTTGTCTGCTCCATCGTTGTCGAGTACCTTCAGCATGGGTGGCGGCTCCTTTCACCGGCCTGCCAGCCGGAGTTTTCGCGTTGCTCACGCGAAAGGATACGCCGCCTTCTTCAGACTGCCGATCCACAACTTCTGGTTATATCTCTTGTCGCGCGACAAGGGCCCCCTGCGACGGCACGACCCCGTGGCCCGGCGTGTAGCCGGTCGCAAAGATTCGCACGACCCCAGGGCGCACGCGCTCGCCGACCGCTTCGAGCGTGGCACTGAGCTCGACGGCGTCCCCGCTCTGCTGCGCCTGCAGAGGCGAGCCCAGGAACATCGTGCACAGAGCCAGCATCGCTGATAGGCCGGCTCGCGGTCCGTTGGACCGCACGTCGGCGGGTCGCCTCGTGGATCTCAACGGTCGACGCCCATCGGCCCGCGTGACGTCCGACGGCCTGTGCGACTGATCGCGATTATTGGTTGGACCAACGAACGCGGTCGTGAACGGGGCATCCTCTCGGTGGCTTCGGATCCAGCACTGATCGCTCATGGTGCTGAGCGGAGCAGCCTTCGTGCCAGGTCCGTCCAAGGCTGGCAAGCTGCCGTTGGTCAACAATTTGAAGGAAGCGCATGGCAGAGGTGCACCTCAAAGCCCGGGTAAAACACGAGGGATCACTGGGAGGAACACGAAATCTCATGCCCCGTCGCCAGGCCATGAGTCCGTATCAGATGCGTCGTTTCTCAGCGACCACCGCGTCGGCGTGGCTGAGGATTGTCTCGTGGAGTCGCTCGATGACCTTCGGGTCGTCGCCGCGCGCTCGGACGAGTGTCCGCAGCGCCGTGCCGATAGCCCAGATCTGGGCTGCGTAGCGCCGGCAGTGTGGGCACATCCAGAGGTGGAGTCGCAAGGCCATGCGCCGCCACCCCGGCGCGGCGCGCCAGTCGTCCCGCCCGATCGCCACTGCGACGTCTTTGCAGGTCGACATTGCGCCTACGCTCCCACGCCTTTGGCCTCCAAGCACGCGCGCACGCGATGCCGGACGCGGTGCAGCATCACACCGAGGTTCGTGCGAGTAATCCCCAGGACATGACAGATGTCCTCGGTAGACAGCTCCTCGACCTCTCGCAGGATGAACGCCAGCGACGGCCTGAGGGGTGCAGCGTCCAGACAGGCAAAGATCTCAGTTTCGACCTCCTTGTGGTGGAGGTTGGTGTCGACCGGTTGGGGTGGCGAGCCCCACTCACCACGGGCGTCGAACCGACGCTCGAAGTCCTCGTCGATCGCATCTATCTGCCGGTCGCGCTGTCGCGCCCGTCGCGCCTCCGCGATCTTCTTGTAGAGGATGCCGAAGAGCCACGTTCGCACGCTGGACCGCCCCTCGAACCGCGGTGCGGCCTCGATAAAGGTTGTGAACGTCGCCTGCGTGACATCTTCGGCCCGCTGGGGATCCAGCCCGGCCCCCCGAGCGGCGCGCAGGATCTGGGGCAGGTAGGTCTCGACGACGGTGTGGATAGCCGTGCGGTCGCGGGCCCTGACCTGCGCCGCGAGATCGGGATCCAACGGTGTCACTCCTGTTGCCATCAGGTCCTCGCCACTGCCGTCGCTGGTCTGGACTTACAAGAAGGATGCCACGGGTTCTTGTCCCGATCTTGAGCGCGGCCGCAAGCGCGTTGGATCGAATGTAAGAAATCCGAGCGTGGCGGCACTCACTAGATGACTCGGGGGCAGGACCCGAGGACATGGAACGCCCGACGACCCATGACGGGGGTTGGGGAGACACGGCCTACTCGGAAAGGAGCAGTCCAATGATGCACCGGTACGCAGCGATCACGGCGATCGGCCTTTCAGCCCTGGTGATGGGGTTTGCGTCCCTCACCGCAGCCCAGGAATTGGGCGGGGGCGACACGATGACACACATGACGTTCACGGATGCCGTTCGTGTGGCGGATGTCACCCTACCGGCAGGCAGTTACGTCTTCCGGTTGAACGAAAGCCACGACGCTGTCTGGATCATCGGGGAGGACAACGGGGCCGTCTTCGGGCCGTTCTTGACGCGTCCGACCCGTCGACTCAGATGGGACTCGAGCCGCGCAATCGTCGTTGACCGTGCCGCTGACGCGAGCGGTGTGCCAGCCCTCCGAGCCTGGTTCGGGCGCAACGGAGCCCATGGCTACGAGTTGGTGCCTCGGACGCAGAGCGGCAATTGAGCAGAACAGCCTACGAAGAGTCTGGTCGTCCTGTCGCCCACTCGGCCCCCCAACGACTGCATCCGGTGGTCGTTGGGGGTTTTCTTTGCCAGCCGAACCATCCTTTCACGGCCCGGATACAGGGAGGTTCCCCAACGCGTCAAAACCGTTACGCCGAGGCGAGACCATCACGAGCCTGCGTCTAACTGGCCAGCCTGGCACTGCTCTCAAGGTGAGGCCGACGTGCCTGCAGGCGTGCGACCGCCTCTTCTTCGCTGGCGTATGTGTCGAACACCGTCAGTAGCTTGGTGATGGCCAGCACGTTACTGAGCCGTCCGCCCACGTTGGCCAACGCGAGCGTGCCGCCCTCCCGTTGGACACCGGTGAAACTTGAAACGAGCTGACCCAGCCCCCCACTGTCGACATACGAGAGGTTCGCGAGATTGAGCACAATGTAACGGCGACCTTCGCAGAGAAGGCTGTTGATCTTGTCCTTTACTCGGGTCGCGCCGCGTCCCAACGTCAACGAGCCGCTGATCTCTACCACTACCACGCTGCCGACGCGTCGCTCCTCGATCTTCATCTCGCCCTCCTCTGCCTCGCCACAATGTGTCAGAGACGTCGGTGATTTCCGCTGTTCTCGACTCCACGTCGAAGCGTCTTGACGCCAGAGAAAGCACAGACCGTACCAGCGAGTACCGGCTGCGCTCGTCCAGCATCGCAGCGTAGAACGCGGAGGGGAGGGACAACGCCACGTCTAGGATGTCGGGGAAGGGTCCCCAGCGGAAAGTACAGCGGGCTCGGGTTCGAACCCGAGCCCGCTGTCAGTCAACTGGAGGCGTCTGACCGTGCGGCCGCCATTGACGGGACGCCGCCTCATGGCGTCCGTGTCGTGCCTATTCCGAACGCCTCGTCGCCAAGCCGTGCAACGCACTGACATCCGTGACCACGTCTTGAAACGTCCGTTCGGGCACGAACTTCAAGTCGTTCCAGCGAGCCACGCCGAGCTCGATTGCGAACTCCTCCAGGTGATGTGGGGCGGTGGTCTGCACGACCCAGAGAAATGTGTGTTCGAGACCGGAGTGATATCGATCCACGACAGCCGTGACGCCGTATTTCGCCATCATCGGTCCGAGGTCCATCTCGCTGAGGGCGACGACCTCTTTGGCCGTGTCGCGGTTGTTGACCGGGCAGTCGTGTCGACTGTGCGCGCCGTAGATTCCCCACAAGGTGGGTTCCGCGGAGGCGCTCTGAGCCGCGGCGCTCCCAGGCGCGAACGGAATCGCGGCGATGATCGATGCGTACACCAGATGCTTCGCTGTCATGACTTGGCTCCCTTTCCTTCGGTCTCGTGGTGCCCCAATCGGCATGCTGACCACCGCATGGAGCACGCAGCGTGCCACCGGCGTGGAGGGCTTCCAACCCCACGCTAAGTCACACGATCGAAACGGACGGGGCGTGAGCACGGGGCTGTTGGTCTGTCCCCGGCTGTCCACAGGAGCGCCGCGAAAACTCGTGCGATTTGCGAGATGTCGCGTGTCCACTGCGGCATCGGTCTGCACGCATTCGCGGCCACACGTTGCGTCGCGAATCGTCATTGCCGTTACAGGGGAATCCGAGCCTAGTCAGGTTTCTTGAGTCCGAGTTTCTTGACGCGAGACGCGAGGGTGGACGGGTGGACGCCGAGAAGCGTGGCCGCGCCGTTGTCGCCATAGACTCGCCACCCGGTTCGGTGGAGGGCCGCCAGAATGTTCTCGCGCTCCCGGCGCTTCTTCTCCTCTTCTGGAACGACTGCGCCGTCTGTCGCTTGATGGGGACTCACCGGGGCAACCTCGGGCGGCAGCTCGTTGGTGTTCGCAGCTGGGAGATCGAACTGTAGGGGTCCAGCCCCGGACGTGATGACCGCGCGCTCCAGGACGTTCTGCAGTTCCCGCACGTTGCCCGGCCACTCGTAGTTCAGCAACTGCAACAGCCCAGCCTGCGTCAACCTCGGGCGGGGCCGCTTCAGCGTCCGGGCCGCCTGCTGGAGATGGTGTGTCGCCAGCAGCGTGATGTCTTCTTTCCGCTGCCGGAGCGGTGCGACGGCGATGGGAAAGACGTTCAGCCGGTAGTAGAGGTCCTGGCGAAACCGGCCGGCGTCGACTTCCTGTTTGAGGTCGCGATTGGTCGCGGCAACGATCCGCACGTCCACCTTTCGCGTCCGCTCCTCCCCGACGCGCTCGAATTCTCCTTCTTGCAGCACGCGGAGCAACTTGCTCTGCATGTCGAGCGGGACCTCACCCACTTCATCCAGGAACAACGTCCCCTTGTCGGACAGCTCGAAACGACCGACACGATCCCGCACGGCTCCGGTGAACGCCCCTCGCACATGGCCGAAGAACTCACTTTCAAAGAGCTCCTTGGGAATAGACGCGCAGTTGACCTTAATCAGCGTCCGCCGCTTCCTCGAGCTCAGATTGTGCAGCGCGCGGGCGACCAACTCTTTCCCTGTGCCCGTCTCACCTGTGATGACGACGTTGACGTCGGTCGGAGCGACGGTCTCGATGGCCTTGAGGACGTTCTTGATCGCCGCGGATTCGCCGAGGATGTCCCCAAAGTTGTGCTGGGTCGTGATCTCTTCTTGCAGGTAGAGGTTTTCCTCTTCGAGCCGCACCTTCAGCGCGGCAATTTCTTCGTGCGCCAGCATGTTCTCCACCGCGAGCGCAACTTGCTGCGCCACCGCTGCCAAGAGGTCCCCATCGTCGTCCGAGTACCGATTCGGGGCTCGGCTTCCAACGTTGAGAGTGCCAAAGGCTTGCCCTTGTCGCATGAGCGGCGCCGACACGTAGGACCGGATCCCCTGCTTCAGGAGGCCTGCCTCCATGCCCACCCGCTCCGCCGTCTGCAAATCTCGTCGGATGAGCGGTCGTCCGTGTTCGAAGAGACCGGCCTGTTGACTACGGTCTCGTGGGAGGACCGTCCCGGCTTTCACCTGTTGATGCTGAGGGCGTGAGTCGGTAAGGGCGTACATCTGGAGCGTATCGGCCTCCCGATCGAGCAGGGTCAGGCTGGCTCGGTCGAACGAGATGGTCTTCCCGAGGGTCTCCGACACGGCGTCGAACAGCGACGGCCGATCCAGATTCGCGATGATGGCGTTGTTGATCTCGAGCAGCAGCCGGTGGCGCGCCTCAGCCTTGGCCAGCTTCTCGGTGCGCTCCGCGACGAGGTCTTGGAGGTTGTCGGAGTACTGCTTCAATGTGCGATAGAGGCGCAGGTTCTCAATGCCTGTCGCCAGGTGCGCAGCCAGTGTCAGCAGGACAGATCCGTCCGCCGGGGCGAAGGTGTGGGGGTGCATTCTGCCTGCGAACAGGATGCCGAGCCGATGACGCAGGGTCATCAGTGGGACGATCGCAAGGCACTGCACTCCGAGCTTCTCGATCGAGGCTGGGACTGCGCAGTCACCTCCCTGGCCGCGGGCCGTGGCGGTCATGAGACCGGACCTGTGGAACGCTTCCTGCGACAGGGGTTCCATGTCGGCCAGCACGTCATCCACGTCGCGCACATCGAGCGGTTGTCCGCCTCGTTGGAGTGAAAGACGCCAGGCGCCCTCGCCCTCTCCCAAGAGGGCGAGACCGCTGAGGTGGCAGGGCAGCAGCGAGGGAAGGCCCGTGGCGGTCAGGCGCGCCCGCTCGAGCTCATCGTTGACGCCGGAGATGGCCGCGAGAAACGTCCAGAGTGCGTGCGTGCCCTGGCCACCGTGTGCGTCCCCAGGACTCGAGCGCCCCGCCATCGTCTGAGACGTCGCTACGGAGCGAGCGGGGAGGGCTCGCGCTGGCGCAGCCGCTCGAGAAACGCCTCCGGCTCCTCGTAGTACGGGTTTTGATGGATGGCGTGGCTGACGACACAGAGCGGATGGGTTTTCAAGGCGTCCATGACGACGCTGCCGAGGAACGCGCTCAGCTCGTACTGGCAGAGGAACACCGCGGGCGGTTGATCCAACACGTTGCAGTGCGACTCCCACTCCATGAGTTTCTCAGTGGTCGGCAGTTTCTTGAGACACCAGGTCATATCCCCGCCCCAACGGAGTAGCGGGAACCGCGTGCCGATCTCCGCCAGCGCGCGACGCAGCGTGTCTTGCATCTCCTTGGGGTCGGTCTTTCCCTCATCGAGGACCAACTGTCCGGAGGCGAGGGCGCGCTCCATATCGACCCCGTCAGTCGCCAATTCGCTCGAGAGCTCCTGCCTCGCGGCTCCCGCGCTCATGAAGTACACACACTTGTCTCCCGCTGCCAATCCAGTCTGAAGAAACGGGATCAGGACGCTCTTCCATTCGTCCCGACTCTCGTAGAAGTGCCCGATGTGGTCACCGTGGGAGGCAAAGAGATTCCCAAAGCCGAGGGGCACGCGGCCATTCGCGCCGTTGGGTGTGTCGCTCCAGGGATGCCGTGGCATGTCTCCCTCCTCGGTGCTGCTCTTCGCAGGCCGGTGGCGGTCGGACCTAGTCTCGCGCCGCCGACAGCTGTGTTCGAGCCCCGTAGAGGGCCCGGACACTATGCATGAAATCTCGTGTCCCAGCAAACGATCCTTCGTGGTTCTAGCCGGTTTCCCAGACCGCTCCGAGCGTCGGCATCCTTCAAGTGCTTGACCAGCAGCCGCTTTGGCGTCTTTGCTGCTCTGGCACAAAGGCTGCTCTTAGACACCCCAGCCGGTGGACATGAGCGTCCGTCGCCTGAAAGGAGCTGGCCGTGAGCACGCACCCGCTGAACGTGATTGCCCTTGCTGTGGTCCTGTCCACGGCGCCCGTCGCTGCCCAAGTCGACGTCGAGGTCGCGGAGCCGGCCGTCAGTCAGCCACCGACCCGCCAAGATCTCTGGCGGACGCGGCGCGAGCAGAAGCGGGACGACTTGACACCGTATGTGGTGTCAACCGTCGAGCGCCGCATCCGGGCGCTCGAGCGCGTACAGTTCCCGCGCAACATCTTCGTCGGGGGCTACCGGGGGTTCAGACCGATCATCGGCGGTCTGCCCTCCGGCTCCGGCTTCGTCGTGGGTGGCGGCTACGTCACCGGGCGCAACAGTGGGCGGCTCCAGGTCGAGGCCAACGCGCGGCGATCGACCTATGGCTACACCGCGTTCGACGCAACGGCGACCTTCCCGCCGAAGCGGAGCGATCTGCCCGTGCGGGGCTACGTCAGCGCAGAGGTCCGCGACCTCAAGGCGCTCAATTTCTTCGGGCTGGGCAACGGGTCGAGATCTGGGGATGGGGCAACCTATCGGCTCGAGGATCGGACGATCACGGCGGGTGCGACGGCGAGCCTGTCCGGTTCTCTGACCGTCGGTGCCCACGGCGGCTGGCTGCGCGCCGACGCGTCGCCCGGCACTCGTCGGACGCCGCTGAATCGGCGATTCGACCCTGCCGGTGTGCCCGGGTTCGGGTTCGAGACCGATTACGGGCTCTATGGCGGCCACGTCGAACTGGACCTGCGGATCGCGGATGGCCGGCCGCCGGGGTGCAGGCACGTGTTGACGCGCAACACTTCGAGAACCGCGATGGCGACCCGTTCGACTTTGACCGCCTGATCGCCGATGTGCACGGCTACCTCCCGCTGGGGCACCGCAATCGGATGCTGGCGGTTCGGTTCCGCACGTCACATGCGACCACCGCGTCCGGACACCAGGTGCCGTTCTACCTGATGGAGACGCTCGGGGGCTCCGGCTCGCTGCGGGGCTTTCGTGAATACCGCTTCCGCGACACCCGAAACCTGCTCATGAACGTGGAGTATCGCTGGGAGGTCTGGACCTACGTCGACTTCTCACTGTTCTACGACGCCGGCAAAGTGTTCTCGGACGCGTCCGACTTCGACTTCACGGATCTGCAATCGGGATACGGCTTTGGCGTGCGCGCGCACGCGCCGGGCGACTTCGTCGTCCGGATCGATATCGCGCGGAGCACGGAAGGCATCAAGCTCCACATTGGCGCGGGCCCCAGCTTCTAGCTGGGTCAGCACGACGAACGAGACAGGAGGGACGTCATGAGGTTATGGGGAACGACAACAGGGCTCGTGCTCGCGGTGGCCGTGACGGTCGTGCTCGCGGACGAGCGGAAGTTCTACGCGGACGACCCGGTCCGATACGACAACGACCGGCTCGATACGCCACGTCGGCCGGCGCCGATCGAACTGAGCGACCTCTACGACCGGCTCCGTCACACCTTCGGTCAGCCGGGATCGCCCGAATGGCGCGAAGCCGAGAACGTGAACACGCTCGACCAGGTGCCCGACAGCACCTGGTTCACCAATCGGCACGGGGCACGTCGGATGAGCCTTGATGCGCTCACCCGCGGACCCAACCGGGACGGTGGGCCCGACCCGCGGTCGATCTGGACCATCGTCGGCGGCAAGGTGGGTGGTTTGACGCCCGGCTTCGAGATCGTCGATGCCCAGGGGGTCCGGTATGTCATCAAGCTCGACCCCGTTGGCCTGCCCGAGTTGAGCTCGGCCGCCGAGGTGATTGCGACGAAACTGTTCTACGCCGTTGGCTACAACGTGCCAGAGAACTACATCGTCGACGTCCATCCCGAAACGCTCGCGATCGACCCGGAGGCCACCGTCCAGGACGAATTCGGCCAGACGCGCCGGCTGACCGAGCATCGGCTCCGGCGGATGCTCGCCCGGATGCCTCGGTTCGACGACGGTCGGATCCGCGTGACCGCCAGCAAGTACCTCGACGGAGAACCGATCGGTCCCTTTCGGTACCACGGCACCCGCAGTGACGATCCGAACGATATCGTCCCGCACGAGAACCGTCGCGAGCTCCGCGGCCTCCGGCTCTTTGCCGCCTGGTTGAACCACGATGATGTGCGGGCGCAGAACACGCTCGATACCTGGGTGGAGGACGGCGGACGTCACTACGCCACACACCACCTCATCGACTTCGGCTCGACCTTCGGGAGCGGCACGGTCGACCTCCAGATCCCGAATCTTGGCTACCACTACTGGCTCGACATGGACCTCGTCCGCAAGAATGCCCGTGGCTTCGGATTCCACACGCCGAAGTATCGGACGGTCACGTGGCCCCACTTTCCGGCGTACGCGTCGGTCGGGCGGTTCGAGGCGGACGCCTTCGAGCCAGAAGAGTGGAAGCCCGACTATCCCAATCCCGCGTTCGTCCGGATGACGGACCGTGACGCCTTCTGGGCGGCCACGATCATTGCCTCGTTCACGCCGATGGAGCTCCGCGCCATCGTGGGCACAGGCGAGTTCAGCGATCCAGCGCAAGAGACGTACTTCTACGAGACACTCCGCACGCGCCAACAGAAGACGGCCCGGCACTACCTGAACCGGATCAATCCGATCGATGCGTTCCGTGTCGACAGGGACCGGCTCACGTTCGCCAATCTCTCGGAGCGCTATGGCTTTGCCACCCCGCGCACGCGCTATCGCACGCGTTGGATGGTCTACGACAACGCCGCCGACTCCTACCTGACGTTCACCGCACCGACCGTGTCGACGGCATCCGCGGTCGCACTGCCCGCCATCAGGCTCCAGGGGTCGGAGCAGTACCTAGTGGCCGAGGTCTCGTCGGGGCATCCGGACCATCCGCGGTGGAACGCGCCCGTTCTCGTCTACCTACGACCGGTGGGCGACAGCTTCGCGGTCGTCGGCATCGAGCGCACATCGACAGACGACTCCGGACGACACACGACCACCAACTAAACTGAGGCACCGTCCCATCAAGCCGCAGCGACGACAAGAAGAGTGGTCCGCGCTCTGACGCCGGAGTGTCGCTCCGCGAGTCCGGACCACCCTCCTCGCTGCGTCTGACCCCGCGCTCGAATCAACCCGGCGCGACACGTTGAGCGCCCTCGACGCCCGTCCGCCTGCGTTGAGACCGGAAATCCCTAGACGGCTTTCGACCCGGCACTGGTCGACCAGCGGATCACTTTGCTGCATGAAGTCTCGTGCTCGACGAAATGAATCTTCGTGATTCCAGGATGGGTTCGTGCTCCGGCGTGACCGCGTGCCTCCGTCAAGTCGTTGACCAGTGGGAGTTTGGCATCCGCACGTGTGCTGGCACGAAGGCTGCTCTACAGGCCCCCGTGAGCCATCACACAGTGCGAACGGAGGAAGGAACGATGCAGAGATTGCCAGCGATCGATCCCACGCACGCGACAGGTCGGACCAAGGAACTGCTGGATGGGGTGCAGGCGAAGCTAGGCATGGTCCCCAACCTCATGCGGACCATGGCCAATGCGTCGGCCGTGCTTGAGGCGTATCTGAGCGTCCACGAGGCCCTGGCCCTGGGCGCCTTGCCAGCCACACTGCGCGAGCAGATTGCGCTGACCGTTGCCGAGGTCAACGGCTGCGACTATTGCCTGGCAGCCCATGCCGCCGTCGGCAAGTTGGTCGGCCTCAGTCACCAAGACATCCTCGATAGCCGTCAGGGCGTCTCTCCTGCCACGAAGGTCGAGGCGGCCCTCCAGTTTGCTCGGCGAGTGGTCGACCTGCGCGGTCGGGTCGGTGACGAAGACATCGCCCGCCTCCGCCGCGTGGGGTATGGCGACGGCGAGATCGCCGAGATCGTTGCCCACGTCGCCCTCAGTCTCTTCAGCAACTACTTCAACCACGTCGCTGACACCGTCATCGACTTTCCTGTGCGCGACCCTCACGGGCGCCGCATGGGCCCTCACGCGCAATCCCTCCGACGGGGAGGATCTCGTGCAGGACCTGCTCGCCCGCGCCTCACCGATGGAGCCGTGTCCAACCGGGCTCCGGTCGCTCGGTCGCGTCGTGGACCACCACTCGAGAGCACAACTCAACACACGCAGGGAGGAAACAGATGAAGACGCAGGCATCCATCGTGTCGACCGTTGTCAGTGGCGTAGCCCTTTTCCTGGTCTCGATGCCTACTGCTCGGGCCCAGCTGCCGAACCCAGGCATGGAGATTGACCCGACGACGACGGCGCTTGTCATCACCGACCCGCAGAACGACTTCTTGAGTCCGGAAGGCGCGGTGTGGGGTGTCGTGGGAGACAGCGTGGTCGAGAACAACACGGTGCAGAACATCGACACCCTGTTCCAGCACGCCAAGACCACAGGCATCCCGGTGTTCATCTCGCCGCACTACTACTACCCGACCGACCACGGCTGGCAGTTCGAGGGAGCGCTGGAAGCGCTGATGCACAAGGTTGGAATGTTTGACCGGAGCGGCGCCTTGAGCCTGCACGACTTCGATGATTCCGGAGCCGACTGGCTCGAGCAGTACAAGCCGTACATCGAAGATGGGGAGACCATCATCGCGAGCCCGCACAAGGTGTATGGACCGGAAACCAATGATCTCGTCCTTCAATTGCGCAAGCGTGGAATCGACAAGGTCATCCTCGCGGGCATGTCCGCCAACCTGTGCACCGAGAGCCATATGCGTGAGCTCTTGGAGCAAGGATTCGAAGTGGCCGTCGTCAAGGACGCGACCGCTGCGGCCCGCGTGGCCGAGGGAGATGGCTACGCGGCGGCACTGGTGAACTTCCGCTACATGGCGAGCGCGGTGTGGACCACCGAGGAAGTCGGACGGCGATTGGACGATGTGAAGACCGACAACTGAGCGACACGGTCGGGCACCGCACGGTGGCGACCGAAGGGGAGAGAGAGATCAACCTGATTCATGGTGATGAGGAGGATGAGATGAGTATTCAGAACATCAAGTATGGGGTCTACGGTGGCGTGGCAGGTGGCGTCGTGTTCGGCGGCATGATGGCGATGATGGGGATGTTGTCGATGATCGGTCAAATGGTCGGTTCTTCCTCGTCGGTCGTGGCTTTCGTCATCCACCTGGTCAACAGTGCCATCATCGGGGCGGCCTTTGCCCTGGTGTTCGGTGGGCTGGTGGCCGGAATGGGAAGCGGCGTGGGCTACGGATTTGCCTATGGCGCGATCTGGTGGCTGCTCGGACCACTGACGCTCATGCCGTTGTTCATGGGCATGGGCCTTGGGGTCAACTGGAATCTGGGCGCTGCAACGAGCATGATGCCCAGCCTCGTAGGGCATCTGGTCTACGGCGAGATCCTGGGGTCGACCTACGCCTGGTTGGCACGCCGTGGGTCCCACGTAGCGGTTCGTCATCACGCCACGGCTGCATGAGCGTGCGCGGGCAGCGAGTCGATGTGACTCGGCGCTTGCTCGAGGTGGTGGCCAGATGTCAGTGCGTCAACCAACCCGGATGTGTCCCGGGAGCCGGCCGCTCAAAGGAGAAAGCGAATGAAAGCCGCAGTGATTCGTCGCTCCGGAGCTACCGTTCCCGCACATCCTGGGCGGTGACGGCGCGGGTGAAGTCGCGGAACTGGGTAAGGGAGTCGCCGGATTCCAGATCGGCGAGCGGGTCATCCCGTTGCCAGGCTATCCACTCAAGGATGAGGAACAGGTCGCGACGCTGCCGATCGCGCTGGCCACCGCCGTTCATGGGTTGAAGGGAATCGGCCACATCACGGCCGGAGACACGGTGTTGGTTCACGCGGGCGCCTCTGGGTCGGGGAGCATGCAGATCCAGGTGGCCAAGGCCTTGGGCGCGAGCGTGGTCACGACGATTCGCGAGGAGGCCAAACGTGACTTCGCGACGTCCGTCGGGGCGGACCTTGTCATCAACACGACGCGGGACGATCTCATCCACCGCACCACGGAGTGGACCGATGGCCGGGGAGTTGATGTGGTGATTGATAATCTTGGTGGTGACGTGCTCGCCCAGAGCATCGAGGCAGTCAAGCCGATGGGCACCGTCGTCGCCTTTGGGTTCGCAGCCGGCCCGCAGGTTAGCTTCGACGTTCGCAGTCTGTTCTTCGCGCAGAAGCAGTTGCGTGGGTCAATGGCCAGCGACATCGAGGACCTGCAGTGGGGGTCTGGAGTAAGTCCGCGCGGGGCGGATCAGACCTCTCGTGGACCGGACCCTGCCGCTCAGCGAGGCGGCCGAGGCACGTCGTCTGATCTCGACGAACCAGGTGGCCGGCAACCTCGTGTTGCTGCCGTGGGCAGCATAGAAAGCAGGGCAGGAGCGGGGTGATTGACGAATGCCGCTAACGGACCTCCGTGGTCTCGTTCGGACCGCCGACGACACGCTCGCCGGGAGTGTGCGGGTCTTTCTTGGTCTGCTGTTTGTGATGACCGGCGTGATGAAGCTGGTCGTGCCGACGCTCGCCGACGCCTGGGACGGCCAGTTGCTGGCGGCCGAGCTTCCGTTCTTCGCACTGTCCCGTTGGAGCGTCCCGTTCGTGGAGATGGCGGTCGGGGCGTTACTGGTGGTCGGCGCATATGCCAGAATCGCGGGTGTCGTGGTCGTCGTCATCATGCTCGTCGCGACGTATGTCCATCTCATTGTCGACGACCCGGCGCTGTTTCCGTTGCAGCCGAGCGAGCCGATCATCCCGATCGTGGTCATGGCGCTGACCGCCTTCACCCTCTGGCGAGGCGCTGGAGCCTGGAGCAGTGACCTCCGAGCAAGCAAGGGTTCAGGCAACCACTAGTGGCGCCAGTGTGGTCGATCATGCAGCCCGTGAGCGCCCCGCTCGCAGGCTTGGTGCCCCAGGTTAACCAACGATCGGAGGACGAGATGGCACTTGCTCGACGCACGCTGCTGTCGGTGAACGTCGGTGGCATCCGCCAGTTCGAATTCGAGGGTCGCGAGGCCGTCAGCGCGATCTGGAAGGGGCCCGTCACGGGGCGTGTCGCTGCCCGGGGAGTCAACCTGGCAGGGGACGACCAGGCCGACCGCGCTGCGCACGGCGGGCCCGACAAGGCGGTGTATGCCTATGCGATCGAAGACCTGCGGTGGTGGCAGAAGGAGCTCGGTCGCCCGATCGAACACGGCGAGTTCGGCGAGAATCTCACCACAGAAGGGATCGATGTCAACGGTGCGCTCGTCGGACAACGTTGGGAGATCGGCAGCACTGTTCTCGAAGTATCGGAGCCACGTGTTCCTTGCTGGCGACTCGGCGTGCGAATGGAGGACAAACTGTTTCCTCGCCGCTTCACCATCGCCAGCAGACCAGGCGCCTACCTAAGGATCGTGACCGAAGGCGACGTCGGTGCCGGAGACGAGATCCGGGTCGTCGAACAACCTGACCATGACGTGACTGTGGGTGACATCTTCCGGATCTACACGCGTGATCGGGACGATGTGGCTCGGCTTCTCTCGGTGCCTCAGATGTCGTCGAGCTGGACGCGGTGGGCGGAGGCTCGGCTGGAGAAGAGCGAGCGCCGCATCACACAACCGGCCAGGCCTATGCGGTAAGGAGGTACACATGGCGTCGGATGTAGTTGTGCGTTCCGTGTCTGGGGAGCGGTTCACGCAGGAAGTCGTGACCGGACGGCACACACTGTTGGCGGACGAGCCGGAGGTCTATGGCGGTGCCGACCGCGGACCTGGTCCCTATGAGTACCTGCTCGCCGCGCTCGGTACGTGAACATCCATCACACTCTGCATGTATGCGGAGCAGAGAGGCCTGGCGCTCGAGAGCGTCGAGGTGCGGCTCAGCCATCGACGGATTCACGCCAAGGACTGTGCGGACTGCGAGACGGAAGAGGGAATGCTCGATGAGATCCGGAGCGAGGTCCGCCTGCAGGGAGCGCTCGACGAAAACCAGCGGCGACGCCTCATGGACATCGCCACTCGCTGCCCGGTACATCGGACGCTGTCTTCGGAGATCAAGATCCGAACGGATGTCGCTTGAAGGCTGAGGAAGGATCAGTAGGCACACGTCGCCTCGTCCCAGGCGCGGAACGGACGCGATCTCAGAAGACGAGGTTGAGGCACCGTGGCCGGGGACCTCAGCGGGTTCGTCGGGCGCGTGCCAATGCCTCGACCCTTTGCCAAAACACCGGTGACGGTGTCCGTTTCCTGGACTCCCCTTGGTAGACGACGGCCTTTCCCGCCGCGCCGATGCGTTGCGAAAGCCAGACCGATTACCCTTTTTCGATGAAGCTTCGCCTCTGATTTTTCTCAGAATCGAGCATCGGCGTTTTCTTTAGGAAATGGCGCGCCCAGCTGGGCTCGAACCAGCGACCCTCGGTTTAGAAGCACAATGCTCCATCCGCCTGAGCTACGGTGTCTCGTGAGCCCCGCAGCATATCGGCCGCAAGTAGCATCGTGAGAGGCATTTGGCGATTTTCGGGGTGGCCGCACTTGGACGCCATCAAGATCGGTTTTCAAGACCGCACGCTCAACAAGTGCCTATAATGTGCTGGGCTCGGTGTAAGCCGGGGGAGGGGTCATGCGCCGAATGCATGTCGTGTTGGTCACTAGCCTTGCCGTTCTGACGGTCGTGTCTCTGCACGGGCAGACGGTGACACCGCGCGTCGAGCGGGTGGAGAGCGACATGGTGAAGCTGGTCGCTCCACCCGACCTGGCGGACACGGAGCTCCGCGGCCGCCGACTATTCGTGCAGCGGTGCGCCTACTGCCACGAACGGCGTGGCGAGATCAACGTCGGCGCCGACCGCATCGAGGAATCCGGCGACACGACCGTGCGGGAGCGTATCCTCGAAGGCCTCCCGAGGCAGATGCCCGGGTTTCAGTACACGCTGGACGTCGAGCAGGTAGATCAGATCATTGCGTTCTTGAAGACCGTCACGTAACGTCGAGGTCCGCAGCGCGCAACAGAACCTCGCAGTCGCAAACCGTCCTTAGCGGAGAAGACACCATGATGACCTATCGAACGGTCGCGCTCGTCGCCGTGGTCGTCGTCGGTTTCGGCGTATGGCAGTTCGCGGTCGACGCCACCGAGCCGCGCGGGTCCTCGGGGGCGCAGGTGGGCCAACAGGTCGTGGGTCCCTCCTTGCACGGCACCACGAGCGCGACGACTGGCGACATGCTCGAGGGCGTGGCGGTCTCGGCGCAGGCTGAGGGGTCGACCCTGACGACGACCGTCTTCACGGACGAGCAGGGCCGGTACTTCTTTCCGTCACTCGAGGATGGCCACTACGACGTCTGGGCGCAAGCGGTTGGCTACGACGTTGCGCGTGCCGCGGTGCGACTGGACGGCAACCAGGCCGTCCAGCGGACGTTCGCCATGAGCACACTCGAGGACTTTTCGCTGCAGCTCTCCGGCTCCGAATGGATCGAGTCGTTGCCCGCCGACACGCGCGAAGACCGGCGGATGCGCGAGCTCTTCCGTGTCAACTGCTCCGAGTGCCATCAGCCCAACCTGGTGCTGCAGAACCGGTTCGACGAAGACGGATGGCTGACCATGATCGAGCGGATGGATCGGCCCCGAAACACCGGGATGGACGGGTCGGACCAGGTCGAGGCGACGCCCACGACGACGATCGGGTATCACAAGGCCGACCTCGCCAAGTATCTGGCTCGCGTCCGAGGACCGGGTCCCTCGCCGATGACGCTCAAGCGTCATCCGCGTCCGACGGGCGACGCGGCGCGCGTGGTCATCACTGAATACGACGTCCCGCCCGCGGAGACGCCGGACGAGCTGGCGTGGACCGACGGCAGCGATTGGACCGAGGGATCGTCGGCCGGCGGACACTTCGCCGTTGGCATCCACGATCTGCAGATTGACGAAACCGGCAACGCGTGGTTCACCGAATCGCCCGGCGGTGGCCGGACCATCGGCAAGGTCGACGCCGCCACGGGCGCGGTCACGGGGTTCAACGTGATCGACCGCGATGGCGAAACGCCGCTCCGGGCGCACGGCATCGGCAAGGACCCTGACGGTCACCTCTGGTTCGATGGCTACGGACCGATTGGGCAGATCGACCCGGCCACCGAGACTTTCTCGCTCCACTATCCGCCCGCCCGGATGGGGAGCGGCGCCTTTCTCACCACCGATGCCGACAAGGACGGCAACGTCTGGACCGGGACGCGGTACGGGTCGATCCAGTACAACCCGGACACGGAGAAGTTCAAATACTTCCAGAACGTGACCCCGGCCGACGGCACGACCTATGGCATGACGGTCGACGCGAACGGGAACGGCTGGTGGACGACGTTCTGGGCGGACATCGTCACCACGGCCGACGTCGAGACCGGCGAGCGCGTCGAGTTCAAGATGCGGAATCCGGTGGATCGCGAGCTGATCATCGAACCGGAGGAAGCCGCGTTCTACGAGGACATCGGCGCGCTGACGTGGGGCTTTGCGAACACCGTGCCCGGTGTCCAGGGACCGCGCCGACTCGGGGCCGATCGCAACGGCGACGCCGTCTACGTGCCGCTCTACTACGGCATGGCGCTCGCGAAGATCGACATCAACACGCACGAGATGACCCGGTATCCGCTGCCCATCAGCGCGCATCCGTATTTCGTGGTTGTCGACAAGAATTCCAAAGTGTGGACGAACCTGATGTCGGACGACCGGATTGCCAGGTTCGATCCGGAGACAGAGGAGTACACGCTGTTCAAGCTGCCGACCAACGGGTGCGAGACGCGCAACATCGCCGTGGACGATCGACGCGGCGACGTCTGGGTGCCCTGTATCCGGGCGAGCAAGATCGCCCGGCTGCAGTTCCGGAGTCCCACCGATCTCCAGGCCCAGCGGGAGACCAGCCTGGCTGACGAATAGGGAGACCAGCCTGGCCGACCAATAGGGCTCACGCGCCGCACCACGGCCATCGCCCTCGTGGCTCCACGAAGCGCTGACCTGCGGCGTCAACCCCTCGCGTGCACCCTCGCCCTGGCGCTCGGGTGCGGTGTCGGGCCGACGTCGCCGGTACACCCGCCGGTCCCGGAGTTCCTCGACCAGCAAGACACTGCGGTCGTTGCGCTCGTGCAGGACCTCGCTGCCGAGGTGCGCGGCGCGTCCGACGACGCGACGCGCTGGGCCACGCTCGGCATGGCCTACGAAGCTAACCGTCTGCTCGACTCGGCGCGGCAGTGCTACGAGCAGGCGGTCGAGCTCGATCCGGGGATGGGGCGCTCGTGGTACCGGCTCGCAATGGCGCGCGCGGCGCTCGGCGATATCGACGGCGCTATTACCGCGGCGCGGCGAACGACGGCGCTAGACGTCCCGTACGCGCCAGCGCACTGGCGCCTCGGGTCATGGCTGGTCGATCGGGGCGATACCGCCGGCGCCGCTCAAGCCTTCCGGCGCGCGAGCGAGCTCGCGCCCGACGAGCCAACCGGACCCGTCGGTCTGGCGCGGGTCTCGCTGCTCGATGGCGCACCGGCCCGTGCCGCAGCCACGCTGGAGCGCGTGCTGTCCGTGCATCCCCACCACAACGAGGCGCGCATGCTGCTGGACGCGGCGAGGCGCCGGACCGGGGGCATTGGGCGAGCGATGGTCGCGATGCCGCGCCGAACCGCGCCCGCGCCGGCGGATCCCTGGACGGACGAGTTGGCCGCGTATCGACGAGGTTCCAGTGCGGTCCGGCAAGAGGCGATGCGGCGCTTCCGGTCGGGAGGATTTGCCGGTGCGGCACAGCTCCTCGAAGGGTTGCGACGGGATCGTCCGGACGACGTCAGCCTGCTCGTCCAGCTCGGGACGGCGTACGTCTCCGGGGGGCGGGCCGACCTCGCGCTGCCGATCCTCCACGACGCGCTCGCGCGGGAGCCAGACCACTTCGAGGTCCACGTGGCCCTTGCTGGGGCGTATCTGGGAGCGCAGGCGATGGACCGTGCGCTTGAGCATGCCGACCGCGCCGTCGCCATCAGCCCGAAGCATCCGCGCGGTCACGAACGACGGGGAACGCTCCTGGTCCGAGCCGAGCGGCACGCAGAAGCGTTGGAGGCCTTCCGCCTCGCGACCCGCTTCGATCCGCTGAACGTGACCGCCCTCGTGTCGCTGGGGATGCTGCACTACAACCGGGACGAGCCGTCCGGCGCCTTCGAACACTTCGACCGCGCGCGGCGCGTCGACCCAACCGTCGTCGAGGCCTATGTCGGTCTCGCCATGGTGCACATGGATCGCGGCGATCTGGAACAGGCGGAGGCGGCGCTCCAGCCGGCGGCGCGGCTCGACCCGAACCATCCGCAAATGGTCACCGCCGCCGAGCGACTGCGGTCGTTCCGTTCCCGCTCCGGCCCGTCTCGCTGATGCCAGACCGCCCAGCTCGTATTGCGGGTGGCGGGGTGCGGATATCCCTCGGGCTCTGGGTCGCTGCGATCTGCCTCGCCCTCGCGGGCTGCGGCGCGGCGGCACCGGACGAGCCGAGTGACGGTTCGGCGGCGGTCCCCTGGTTCGAAGAGGTCGCGTCCGCGCGCGGGCTCATCTTCCGCCACGAGTCGGGGCATCGAGACCGACACTGGCTGCCGGAGATCATTGCCGGCGGCGCCGCCCTATTCGACATGGACGGCGATGGCGACCTCGACGCCTACTTCGTGCAGAGCGGCAGCTTGGTCGATCCCCCCGCCAGCCGAGCAGGCAACCAGCTCCTGGTCAACCTCGGGGAGGGGACATTCAGGGACGTCTCGGCCGTGAGTGGCGCCGATGACCGGGGCTACGGTATGGGCGTGGCTGCAGGCGACTACGACAAGGATGGCGACGTGGACCTCTACGTGACCAACGTCGGCCCCAACGTCTTGCTGCGCAACGACGGGGCGGGTCGCTTTACCGACGTGAGCGTGTCAGCCGGCGTCGGCGACCCCGGCTGGGGCGCGAGCGCCGCGTTCGTTGACCACGATGCCGACGGCGACCTGGATCTGTTCGTGACGAACTACCTCAACTGGTCGGTGGAGACGGAGTTGACGTGCCCTGGCCAGCAAGGCGGATCGGACTACTGCAGCCCGCTGACACAGCATCCGCTGGGCGACGTCCTGTTCCGGAATAACGGAGACGGCACGTTCACGGACGTCTCGGAGGCCGCCGGCCTCCGCACCGCCTTCGGAAACGGGCTCGGTCTCGTTCCTGGCGACTTCGACGGGTCGGGGACGCTCGACCTCTTCGTTGCGAACGACAAGATGCCGAACCAGCTCTGGCTGAATCGCGGCGGTGGGCGGTTCGAGGACCACGCGTTGGTGGCCGGCGTCGGCGTGGACCTCGACGGCCAAGCGAAGGCCGGCATGGGGGTCGATGCCGTCGATCTCGACGACGACGCGGACCTGGACCTGATCGTCGTCAACCTGCGCGGCGAGTCCGATTCGGTCTACCGGAACCAGAGCACCTTCTTCAGCGACGACACCATCGCGGTCGGCCTGCGCGTTCCGAGCCGCCGGTTCACGCGTTTCGGCGTGGGGGTGCACGACTTCGACAACGATGGCCGGCTGGACCTGTACGAGGCGAACGGCCGCATCGACCGCCAGGGAACGCGCTATGCCGCCGATCCTTACGCCGAGCCCAACATGCTGTTCCGGGGGCTCCCCAATGGGCAGTTCGGCGAGGTTGCGCCACCTGGCGGGACGCGCGGCGTGCTTGCTGCCACGAGTCGCGCCGCGGTGTTCGGGGACATCGACAACGATGGGGGCATCGACGTCGTCGTCGTCAATCGCGACGCCCCGGCGTACCTGCTCCGAAACATCGTGCCTCGCAGGGGCCACTGGATCACCTTCCGGGTGACGGAGATGGCGGGAGGCGACGCGCTCGGCGCGAGCGTGCGCTTCAGTGCCGGAGCACGGCGCCTCCGGCGCGACGTCAAGGCGGCCTACGGCTATTTTGCGAGCAACGATTCCCGCGTGCACGTGGGGCTGGGCTCGACCAGCCGCGTCACCGACGTGACGGTACGCTGGGTCGATGGGATGGTCGAGACGTTCGGCGACTTCGACAGCGACCGGATCGTGACGCTACGGCGCGGCGACGGTCGCGTGTCTTAGATATCGGTGAGGTGCTTCAGCTCTCCAGTGCTGTCGCCGATCCGATCGACCGGCACGCCCACCTTACCGAGAAGGCTGAGGTAGAGATTCGTCAGCGGCGTGCCCTCCCGATACCGGACGTGACGGCCCCCGGTAAGCTGTCCCGCGCCCCCGCCGGCGAGGACGAGCGGCAGACCGATCGGCGTATGGGCATTGCTGTCGGCCATGCCGCGACCATACAGGATGACCAGGTGGTCGAGTAGGCTGCCGTCACCGTCGGGCGTCGACTGGAGCTTGTCGAGAAAATACGAGAACAGCACGCTGTGGTACGTGTTGATCTTGGTCAGCTTCTCGAGGTTCTCCACGTTGCCCTGATGGTGTGAGATGGCATGGTGTGGATCGGACACACCGACCTCGGGATAGGCCCGCGCGCTGAGCTCCGGCGCCACGATAAAGGTGATGACCCGCGTCAGGTCGGCCTGAAACGCGACGACCTGGAGGTCGTACATCAGCTTCGCGTACTCGTCGAAGCTGGGGGGAACACCCGCCGGCTGATCGACCACGGGGAGCTCACGGTCGCCCTGCGCCTCGGCCATGTGGATACGTCGTTCGACGTCGCGCACAGCATCGAGATACTCGCCGAGCTTGGCACCATCCCGGGTGCCGAGCTTCTGCTTGAGCTGCGTCGCCTTGTCGGTCACCGAATCGAGAATGCTGCGATCGGTCTGGATGCGCGCGAGACGGGCGGCTGGATCGGTGCTCTGAGTGTCGCCGAAGAGCCGTTCGAAGACGGCCCGCGGGTTGTTCTCCATCGGCAGCGGCGTCGTCGGCGTGCGCCAGGAGGTCGTCGTGACGTAGGCGCAGCTGAACCCGGCGTCGCACGCGCCGGCGAACTCGGTCGACTCCAGGCCGACCTCGAGCGATGACAGCTGCGTCTGCTGGCCGAGGTGGGTCGCGGCGATCTGGTCGATCGAAACACCCGCTTCGAAATCCGCACCCTCGGTCGGCTTCACGTGCACGCCGGTCAGGAATGAGCCGCAGATGCGTCCATGGCCACCGGCGGGCTCGCCCGGGCGCGCAAGGCCCGGCGCGTTGTCGAGGCCGCTCACGACGAGCACGCGATCGCGGAACGGCGCGAGCGGGGCCAGGATCGGGCTCAACTCGAACGCCGGCCCTTCGAGCTCGGGGGTCCAGTCGGCCATCACGGCGCCGTTCCCCGTGTAGACGATGCTGAGGCGGGGGGTCGGTTGAGCGGCCGTGTTGCGGATGGCGGCGAAGGCCGGCACCATGCCGTCAAGTAGCGGGAGCGCGATGCTTGCGCCGAGACCGCGCAATACCGTGCGCCGGGCGAGCGCCTTCTTCGTGACGATCATGGCTCGGTCCTCCTCATCGCGAACGGTATGCTCCGGACGATGCCAAGGATAATCGACGACCATCGATGGTCGGGGCCGGCCTCTCGCACGATCTGGCGAATCGCCGGCTGGTCGTAGTGCTCAACGCCCCGGCCGAGGGCGTAGGTCACCAGCTTCGCGGTCACCGTTCGGGCGAAGGCCTCGTGGCGGGACCGCAGCAGCGAGCGCAACTCGGCCGGTCCGTCGAACCGAGCACCATCGGGGAGTGTGGCCGCCGTGTCGAGCGGAGCGCCGCGATCGCTGGTCCGCCACTTGCCGATGCCGTCGAAGTTCTCGAGCGCGAACCCGAGTGGGTCCATCCGCGCGTGGCAGCTCGCGCAGACAGGATTCGCCCGGTGTTGCTCCAGCCGCTCACGCACGGAGCGCGGCGTTTCGCCATCGCCGGTCTCCTCGAGGGGCGGCACGTCGTCCGGCGGTGGGGGCGGTGGCGCGCCCAGGATGTTCTCGAGCACCCACTTGCCGCGCAGCACAGGCGATGTCCGCGTCGCGTGCGACGTGACCGTCAGGACGCTTCCGTGGCCGAGCAGGCCTCCGCGTCCTTCATCCAGGGTCACACGGCGAAACCGGCTTCCGTAGACGCCAGAAATCCCGTAGTGTCGCGCCAGACGTTCGTTGACGAACGTGTAGTTCGCGGTCAGCAGGTCGACGACGCGATGGTCCTCGCGCAGCTGACTTTCGAAGAACATCTCCGTCTCTCGCCGGAACCCTTCCTGGAGATTGTCGTCGAATTCCGGGAACTGGTTCACGTCCGGGGTGACGCGTCGTAGGTTGCGCAGGTGCAGCCACTGTGCCGCGAAGTTGGTCACGAGCGCCGTCGCGCGCCGGTCGGCCAGCATACGCCGGACCTGCCGTTCGAGGACGGGTGGATCGCTGAGCTGTCCGTCGGCGGCGAGATCGAGCAGCTCGTCATCCGGGATGCTGCTCCACAGAAAAAACGACAAGCGCGACGCCATCTCGAGGTCGCTGAGGCGATACGGCGTGCCGGGCGCGGCGTCGATCGGGTCGGTCTCGACGCGAAACAGGAACTCCGGGTCGACCAGGATCCGCGTCAGTGCCTGCTGGATGCCGGCGTCGAATCCTCCGGCCTGCCGACCGTCCTCGTAAAAGCCGACGAGCGTGGCAAGGTCCGCCTCGGTCACCGGTCGACGATAGGCGCGCCGGGCGAGGGTCGAGAGAATCTCCCGCGCGCACGGGTCCTCATCCGCCAGCCCCTCCGGCCGACAGCCGAAGATCCTGTGGCGGCTGGCCGTTTCGCCGGGACCAATCGGGTCGTATGGGCCGTCGACCGCGATGCTCGCGATGCCCATCCGTTCAGACTCGAGGGGATTGCGCGACGCGCTCAGAATGAAGTTGCCCACCGGCAGGCGACCGGGAGTCAGCCCCTCGGGCGCCAGCGTGCGCCTCAAAAAGGCGGCGCCCAACACCCGTGCTCCGGCGTTGACGCGGAGTCTCACCACCAGCGATTCGTCGCCGTTCGTCGACCCGCCGAAGTTCGCCGGCGACGCGTTCTGGTCCTCTGTTTGCCGACCCACGGCGAACACGGCGACCCGCTCGCCGTCGACGCTGACCTCGAGCTGCTGGGGGCGGTCGAGGCCGAAGATGTTGCCGATGGCATCGCGCTGGAGACGGACTCTCAGCTCGTACTCAGCGTCGAGAGGGAAGTAGTGACGCACTGAGAGACCGCCGCGCGACCCAAACGGCAGGTCCTCGCTGGCGCGGCTGTCCTGCACGCGCGTTGGGGGGACGTCGTATGTGAGCACCACGGGGCGTAGGCTCGGATCGCCGATGGCCAACCGGCTGATCTTGTGCGCTGCCGAGATATAGCGCGCCATCAGCGCCGGCGAGACGTTCAACAGGTCTGCGTTGTTGTCGAAGCCAAAGCTCAGGTCGTCGGCTGGCAGGAGCGACGGCCCGTCGATCTCGAGCGCCAGGAGGTCGCGGATAGCGTTCGTGTATTCCGAGCGGTTGAGCCGATGGATCGCGGGTCTGCCTGGATCAGGCGCGGCCGCGGCCGCCTGGTCGAGCGTGGTCTCGAGCCAGGACGCGAAGGCGTCGTAGGTCGCCGGTTCCGGACGCGCCCGGCGGCCGGGTGGTGGCATGGCGCGCGTCTGCAGCTTGAGCAGCACCTTTTCCCACACCTCGGCGGCATCGCTGACCGGTTCGAGCGTCACCGTGTCGAGGGTCAGGTTCGCCGTGCGGAGGCGGGTGTTGTGGCACGTCACGCAGTACTGGTCAAGCACGGCGCGATACGTCGACGAGGTCGAGGCGTCGAGGCCGGGGGCGACTGTCTGCGGTCGTGCTTGGCCCGCGAGCAACCCCGCCTCGGTCCAGAGCACGACGCTGGCCAGTGCGCACAGGAGGAAACCGTGCCGAACGTGCCGCATCGCACCCCCTACGGGTCTCAATATAGCGCAGAAACGGCGTCGACCGATAGGACCGACATTCTCACCAAGACGCTGGCTCGCGGCCGGCTCCCGTGGCAAAATGCGCACGCATGGTCTTTTCTGCTCGCGGCCTCGCGGCGCGCCGGTTCGGTGTGTGGATCGGCGTCATGCTGGTCGCGGCCAGCGCGGGCGCGGCCGGGGACCAGAGGCTAATCGAGGCGGTCAAACGGCACGACGCGGAGGCGGTCGGGGCCCTGTTGGCGCAACAGGTGGACGTCAACACGGCGGAGGCCGACGGCTCCACGGCGCTGCACTGGGCGACCTACGCGGACGACCTGGAGACGGCGGGCCGCCTGATTCGCGCCGGCGCGCAGGTGAACGCCGCCGACGATCACGGCGTCACGCCGCTGTCGCTCGCGTGCACGAATGGGAGCGCGGCCCTGGTGATGACATTGCTGGGGGGCGGGGCTGACCCGAACGCCGCGATCTGGAGCGGCGAGACCGCGCTCATGACCTGCGCGCGAACCGGGAGCGTCGAGGCGGTCTCGGCGCTGCTGGCCGGCGGCGCGGACGTCAATCGCAGGGAGCCGTCGGAGCATCAAACGGCGCTGATGTGGTCCGTGTCGGAGCGTCACTCCGCGATCGCGCGCGCACTCGTCGCGCACGGAGCGGATGTGATGGCCCGATCGAGACGCGGATTCACGCCGATGCTGTTCGCGGCCCGCGAAGGTGATCTCGACAGCGCTCGCCTGCTCGTGGGGGCGGGCGCGCGCATCGACGACGCACCGGCCGACGACGGACCGAGCGCCTTGGTGGTGGCGACGGTCAGAGGTCACACGGCGCTCGCCATGTGGCTGCTCGAGCAGGGGGCCGACCCGAACGCCGACGGCGCTGGGTACACCGCGCTGCACTGGGCGTCGGGTCTGTGGGAAACGGAGCTGACCGGCCCGGCCGGCATCGTGACGGACCGCGACGCCGAGTGGCGGGCGCTGACCGGCGTGCCGACCGGGAAGCTGGAGCTCGTGCGCGCGCTCATCGCCCACGGCGCCGACGCGAACGCCCGAGCCACGAAGACACCGCGGCGGATCGGCTTCACCGTCACTCGCCCCGATGTGGACGGCGCGACGCCGTTCCACATCGCGGCCATGGCGGGCGATCGAGAGATGATGCGTCTGTTGGTTGAGCTCGGGGCCGACCCACGCCTGGCCACCGAGAAAAACACGACGCCGTTGATGGTCGCCGCCGGCCTCGGCCGGCGCCTGGTGGAGAGCACCGTGACCGCGGACCGCGCGCTCGCGGCGACGCAGTTGGTCTGGGAGCTAGGGGGCGTCGACGTCACCGCCGTCAGTGACGCAGGCGATACCGCGCTGCACGGTGCGGCGAACATGGGGTCGGCCGCGCTCGTGCAGTTCCTGGTCGACAACGGTGCGGTCGTGAACGTCGAGAACAAGCGGGGCCGTACGCCGTTGATGATAGCGGCCGGCACCGACGCGGAAGCGCTGCTGCGAAGCCTCGCTGACAGTGATGGCGTGCGCAATCGGGACGGCGCACAGCGGTGACGAAGGCGCTGTCTCGTTGACGAAGCGAGTGCCTGACTCTGGCGAGACGGCGAACCGCGGGCTGCCCTGTGAGAACCGTTGACAAGTGGCCGCGGCTCAGCGTACGTTGTGCTCGCTACTGAAAAAGGGCGAAAAGGGCAGTTCTCGTCCAATCGCCAGGTTCTGGCCCGACGCGTGCATTCATGCTGACGCAGCGGTGCGAACGACTCATCTCGATCGTCGCGATCTCGGGTCGCCGCGTACACCAGGGTTTGGATACTCCCTCGGACTCTACGTCACGTCGCGGGCGAACGCATCGTCGGCCGAATGCCGCGGGATTTTCACCACAGGCTGCAAGCGTGCTCTTCCGAGGAGCAGGAGGCTGGTGACCATGTCGTGGCTGCTCAAGGTGACGAGAGCGGGGGTCGCGGTGGCACTAGGCGGCCTTTTGCCGCACGTGAGCCATGCTCAGGCGCCGTCCGACGTCGCCTCGCCGCGTGCATTCGTGGATCAGTACTGTGTCACGTGTCACAGCGACAGCGGATTTGAGCGCGGCGCGGTCCCGATGTCGCTGCAGGGGCTCGACATGGGAGAGGTTGGTGCCCACGCGGAGTTGTGGGAGGGGGTGGTGCGGCGAGTGCGGACCGGGATGATGCCGCCCGCGGCGGCGCGGCGACCCGACAACACCACACGCGAGGCCTGGGTCAGCTGGCTGGAAACGGAGCTTGACCGCGCGGCTGCCACCCAGCCGCCCCTTGGGCGCCCGATGACGGCGCATCGCCTCAACCGGCTCGAATACAAAAACGCGGTGCGCGATCTGATCGGGCTCGACGTGGACGTTGAGGCCCTCCTGCCACCGGATGACGCGGACGCGGAAGGTTTCGACAACAACGCAGAGGTGTTGTCGGTATCGACGACGCTGATGGAGCGCTATCTGACGGCGGCGCGGCGGATCAGTCAGCTTGCACTCGGCGACCCGACCGCGGCATTTCGAACCCACACGTACTCCGTGCCCCAGCTGGAGGACCAAGACGATCGCACGAGCGACGATCTGCCGTTCGGGTCGCGGGGCGGTCTGGCCGTACATCACTATTTTCCGCTCGACGGGGAGTACGAGTTCAAGATCGACCTGCGTCGCAATTTCTACAACTACATCCTTGGCCTCGGGAACACGCCGCACCAGCTCGATCTGCGGGTGGACAAGGCCCTGGTCAGGACATTTATGGTCGGCGGCGCCTTCGAGGGCGGAAGGTGCGCCGCGAGTTTCTGTGGCTCCGGAAGCGGCGGATTCCCCGAGTGGGGTGCGTATTCGGTCAATGCGGACGAGGAGCTGGTGGTCCGGGCGCCGGTGCAAGCTGGGATGCGGTTGGTGGGGTTGGCATTTGTCCGGCGGCCAGCGCTGGACGAAGGGGTTCTGCAGCCGCCGCCGAGCCCGGCGACGTTCGGTTTCAGCACCGATGATCAACAGGACAGGAATCCGGCGGTGCTCAGGGTCGTTGTGCGGGGGCCGTTCGACGGACGCGCGCCGGTCGACACGCCGACCCGGCAGAAGATTCTCGTCTGTCGTCCAACCGAGCGCACGGACGAGGCAGCGTGTGCGGAGCAGATCATCAGCGAACTGGCACGGCGCGCGTATCGGCGCCCCGTGACACCCAGAGACGTGACAGCGTTGCTGAGCTTTTACGAGGCGGGACGGCGTGAGGGCGGGTTCGAGACGGGAATCCAGGCGGCGCTGGAGTTCTTGCTGACCGACCCGGAGTTCGTGTTCCGCGTCGAACGCGAGCCGGCGGCGGACGTCGAGACGGGCGTCGCCTATCGCGTGAGCGACCTCGAGCTGGCGTCCCGGCTGTCGTTCTTTCTCTGGGGGGAATTCCCGACGACGAGCTACTCGACGTAGCGGCGCAAGGGCAGCTGAAGGACCCAGCCGTGCTGGAGCAGCAAGTGCGCCGGATGCTGGCCCAGTCGCGTGCGAGGCAGACACTGGCCGAGAGTTTTGCCGGCCAGTGGCTCGGGCTGCGCCGGCTCCGCAATGCGTCGCCGGACCCGTCCGTGTTTCCCGAGTTCGACCAGAACCTGCGCGTCGCGATGCAGCGGGAGACGCAGCTGTTTCTGGAGACGCAGCTGCGCGAGGACCGCCCGCTGGTGGAGTTGGTGACGGCGGACTACAGCTTCGTCAACGAACGCCTGGCGCGGCACTACAGGATACCTAACATCTATGGAAACCATTTTCGGCGGGTGACGTGGCCGGATGACCGGCGGGCAGGCCTCCTGGGGCACGCGAGCATTCTGACGCTGACCTCGTATGCGAACCGCACGTCGCCCGTGACACGGGGCAAATGGGTGCTGGAGAACCTGCTCGGGGTGCTGCCGCCGGACCCGCCGCCCGATGTGCCTGATCTGAAGACGCGCGAAGAGGGCGAGCCGCCGACATCGACGCGCGCGCTCATGGAGCAACATCGAACCAACCCGGTCTGCGCCTCCTGCCACCGGATGATGGATCCGCTGGGGTTCGCGCTGGAGAATTTCGACGGGACCGGGCGCTGGCGCACGACCGAGGACACCGGGGTTCCGGGCGAGATCGGGCCAACAATCGATCCGTCAGGCGTGGCGCCGGACGGCAGCGAGTTCGATGGGGCGAGCGGCTTGCGGCAGATCCTGGCAAGCCGGAACGAGTTTATCGGGACGGTGACTGAACGACTGCTCACCTATGCCGTCGGCCGTCGGCTGGAAGCCGCCGACATGCCGGCAGTCCGGCGAATCCAGCGGCAAGCCGCGGCGCAGGAATCTCGCTGGTCGGCCGTGATCTTGGCGATTGTCAACAGCCAACCATTTCAAACGAGGAGGATAGGCTGATGATCGTGACAAAGAAAGCAATCCCGCGTCGGACGATGCTGCGTGGCGTGGGCACAGCGTTGGCGCTGCCGTTTCTCGACGGAATGGTGCCCGCGTTGACCGCGCTGGCCAAGACGCCGGCGGTGCCGACGAAGCGTCTCGGTGTCATTACCTTTCCGAACGGCGCGCCTGGAGAGTACTGGACGCCAAAGACGGCGGGCGCCGGGTTTGAGTGGACACCGAGCCTGAAGGCGCTGGCACCGGTACGGGAGCACGTACTGGTGATGACGGGCCTCGACAGCGTCGGCGCGGAGCCGGGTCGTGGCACGACCCATTCCCAGGCGGCGTCAGCGCTTCTGACCGGCGCACGTCCGAAGCGCACGACCGGGGCGGCACTCGAGCTGGGCATTTCGATGGACCAGGTTGCGGCAACCTCGGAGGGCCTGGGGCGTGAAACCCAGATGCCGTCATTGGAGCTCTCGCTGGAGGGCGGGGACACGGTCTACGGGGTGTCCACCTGCGACGGAGGCTTCAGCTGTGCCTATCTCAACAACTCATGGGCCAACGAGACGACGCCCATGCCGCGCGAAACGAATCCGCGCATCGTCTTCGAGCGGTTGTTCGGAGATGTGGGCAATACGAGTGCCGCCGCGCGCCGCGCGCGCGTAAAGCGGCAGCGGAGCATACTCGATGCCGTGTTGGGGAAGGTCGCTCATCTGGAGGTGGGGCTGGCGCCGTACGACCGACGCAAGCTCGACGAGTATCTAGAAACCGTCCGCGAGATCGAGCGCCGCATTCAACTGGCGGAACAACAAGGGGGCCGGGAGCTGCCGGCCGTGGCATCCCCGGCGGGGATTCCGGTGTCGTACGAAGAGCATGCGAAATTGATGTTCGACCTGATGGTGCTGGCCTATCAGACCGACATGACCCGCGTGATCTCGCTCATGGTCGGCCGTGAAGAGAGCGGCGCAACGTATCCGCAGATCGGCGTCACCGAGCCGCACCACCCGCTCAGTCACCACCGGGACAATCCGGAGAAGATCGAGAAGTTGGCGAGGATCAACGCGTATCACATGCTGCTGTTCCGTGACTTCCTGGTCAAGCTGCAATCCACGCCCGACGGCGAGGGCTCGTTGCTGGACCATGTCATGGTCCTCTACGGCGGTGCGTTGCGGAATTCGAACAAACACACGACCGAGAATCTGCCGATCTTGGTCGCCGGGGGCGGCTGCGGAGAAATCCACGGCGGGCGTCACGTGATCTGTCCTGCGGGCACACCGTTGACCGATCTCCAGTACACGATGCTGGTGAAGCTGGGCGTCCCCGTGGAGAGTTTCGGCGGGACGACGGGCGCGATCCACGAACTTTCGCAGCTCTCGTCTGGTTAGGAGAAACCTGTATGCGGCTGTGCAACACGTCACTGGCTACGAGCGCGGTTGCGTGGTTCTGGGTTGCCAGCGTACCGGCGGCGGGTGCAGATTTCCCACTGATCGAAGCAATCAAAGACCACGACCACGAGACCGTGCGCGCGTTGCTCGAGCAGCAGGTCGACGTCAATGCCCGTGAGGGGGACGGGGCGACAGCGCTGCATTGGGCGGTCGAGCGGGATAACGTCGAGACGATCGAGGCGCTCCTTCGCGCCGGCGCCGATGCGAACGCCGCCAATGACTACGGTGTGACGCCCATCTCGCTGGCCTGCACCAACCGGAACGCGACGGTGGTTGAGAAGCTCTTGGTGGCAGGAGCGGACCCGAACGCGGCGACTTCATTGGGTGAGACGGCGCTCATGACGTGCGCGCGGACCGGCAACGTGGACGCGGTGGCGGCGCTCCTCGACCATGGCGCGACCGTGAACGCCAGGGAAGAGTCACACGGGCAGACTGCGCTGATGTGGGCCGCCGCGCAGGAGAATCCAGACGTGGTGCGGGTGCTGCTGAAGCACGGCGCTGATGTCCGCGCGCGTTCGGACTTTCACTTTCTGCCGGTGAGTCTCGGGGACGGGGACGCCTTCGAGCAGTCGGTGATGCAGCCCCAGCGGGGCTCCACACCGTTGCTGTTTGCGGCGCGGCACGGCCGCATCGAAAGCGCCCGGCTGCTGCTCGACGCGGGCGCAGACGTGAATGAGACGGCTCCGAATGGTGAGTCCGCGTTGGTGATGGCCAGCTTCAGTGGTCAGGGCAGATTCGCGGCGTTTCTCTTGGAGGGTGGGGCCAACCCGAACGCCGCCGACGCCGGGTACACGGCCCTACACACGGCAGTGTTGCGGGGCGACCTGGCATTGGTGAAGGCGCTGTCTGCGCGCGGAGTCGACCCAGACAGTCGCATCACACAGGGGAGCCGGCAGAAACGCAACATCAACTGGTTTGCCTTGTCTGGGTCGTTGGCCGGGGCGACTCCATTTTGGCTGGCGGCCAAGTACGCAGAGGTCGACATCATGCGGTTTCTGGCCGCCAACGGCGCCGATCCGCTGCTCTCGCCGGAGAACGGGACGACGCCGCTGATGGCGATCGCGGGCGACGGCTGGAATACGCAGCGAAATGACCGCCGCGACCGTGGTATTGGCGTTGATGCGGCCCGGCGCTTGGTGGCGGCCGGCGAGCGGCCGACGTGGGCAGGGACCAAGTTGGCGCTCGAGTTGGGCAACGACGTGAATGCCACGGATCCTGACGGGAACACGGCGCTGCACGCCGCTGTGCGGCTAGCGTATTCGACGGTCGTTGAACTCCTGGTCGAGCATGGGGGGAAGCTGGACGTCGAGAACGACGATGGCAGGACGCCGCAGGATCTGATGTGCCGTGATGCGGCCGGACAGCTCGTTCGTCGATCACGCGGTGTCGGCTCATGTCCGGATACAGCCAGATAGTGACCAGACATATCCGAGCACAGATAACTGGGCATCGGCACGCTGGGAGTCGGGGTCGGTTGGGGCTAAGTGCCGGAGTCGGCCATCAGGAGTCATCGGCGGCCACTGTTGCGTCGACCGGTTGAATCCACCCCTCCTGTCCGCTCGTTGCACACCGTCTGCCCGTCCAGGCCTTGCTCAGCCCCGGCCGGTGGCGTAATCGGCCCACCCATAGGAGCCCTGGGCTGTTAGTGGCCGCACGGCGGCCGTACCGCCGGATACGACGAGGGAGTGAAGGCCTATGAGCACCCCGGCCCCAGTCAGCGTTTCCCCACCCGAGCGCGAGGCGATCGTCGGCGATCTCGTGATACGCGGGCGCGCCGCCATGGCGGCGTTTGCCGATGCCGATCAGGCCCGGGTCGACGAAGCGGTCACCGCGCTCGCCTGGTCTATCTACAAGCCGGAGCACGCGCGCGAGCTCGCCGAACTGGCGGTGCGCGATACGGGGCTCGGCAACGTGGCCGACAAGGTGATCAAGAACCAGCGGAAGACGTTCGGCACGCTGCGCGATCTGATGCGCGTGAGGACCGTCGGCATCATCGACGCGGATCCGGCGCGCGGCATCGTCAGGTACGCGAAGCCGGTGGGCGTGGTCGGTGCGGTCACCCCCTCGACCAATCCTGCCGCCACTCCGGTTAACAAGACGATGATGGCGCTCAAGGGCCGCAACGCGACCATCGTCGTGCCCTCGCCGGCCGGTCTGCAGACGACGACGCGCACGGTGGCGCTGATGCGGGAGGCGCTGGAGAGGGTGGGCGCGCCTGCGGATCTCGTGCAGGTGCTCCCGGCGCCCGTCGACAAGGCGCTGACCTCCGCGCTGATGACAGGCTGCGATTTAGTCGTCGTCACCGGGTCGCAGGACAACGTGCGCCGCGCGTACTCGAGCGGCACGCCGGCGATCGGCGTCGGCGCGGGCAACGTGCCCGTGATCATCGACGCGTCGGCCGATCTAGCGGGCGCGGCGGAGAAGATCACCGCCTCGAAGACCTTCGACAACGCGACGTCGTGCTCCTCGGAGAACTCGGTCATCATCCTGGACCAGGTCTACAACGCCGCCCTGGAGGCGCTTCAGGCGGCAGGCGGCTACCTCGCGAGCGCCGAGGAGAAGGCGGCAATCCAGTCGACGCTGTGGGTCGACGGCCGGCTCAATCGCAAGGTCATCGCCAAAGACGCCGCGGTGCTCGCCGATCTCGCTGGGCTGCCGGCGTCGGCCAGGTCGGCGCGCTACTTCCTCGTGGAGGAGACTGGGGTTGGCCGCGACTCCCCGTTCTCGGACGAAAAGCTCGCGCTCGTGCTCACCGTGTACCGAGCAGCCGACCTCGACGCGGCGATCGCCCGCACGACGGAGATCCTCGAGTTCAAGGGCAAGGGGCATTCCTGCGGCATCCACACCGGGGACCCCGCGAGCGCGCGGCGCGTGGCCGAGGAGCTCGACGTGGTGCGCGTGCTCGTCAACCAGGCGCACACGTTCGGCACCGGCGGGGGCTTCAACTGCGGGCTCAACTTCACGCTGAGCATGGGCTGCGGCACGTGGCAGGGCAACAGCATCAGCGAGAACCTTGGCTACCAGCACTTCATCAACATCACGCATCTGTCCACCGTGATCCCCGAGGACAAGCCGAGCGAGGAGGCGTTGTTCGGCGCCTACTGGGCACGCCATGGGCGCTAAGGACCCTGACCGGCAGCGCGTGACGCGGCGATGAACCTCGAGGAGCACGCGGCCAAGCCGTTGCTCGCGGCGGCGGGCATTGCCACGCCCGTCGGGCGGCTCGCGACGAGCCCCGAGGAGGCCGAGCGAATCGCGACCGAGCTCGGTGAGGTCGTGGTGAAAGCGCAAGTGCCCGCGGGCAAGCGCGGCTTGGCCGGCGGTATCCGGCGGGCGGACGATCCGGCGGCGGCGCGCGCGGAGACCGAGGCGATGCTGGCCCTGGAGATCGGCGGCCACCCGGTCGAGCGGCTCCTTGTCGAGCAGTGCACGCCGTTCACCGTTGAGGTCTACGCGGCGGTGCTCACCGATCCCGCGGCCAAGTCACCGCAGGTGATCTTCTCACCCGCCGGCGGGATGGACGTGGAGGAGATCGCGGCCAGCCAGCCCGAGCGCCTGCGCCGCCGCAACGTGGACGTGCGCGGCACGTTCGAGCCGCCGGACGCGGCCGAGATGGTCGCCGGACTCGGGCTCGGCCATGCCGAGGCAGCGGTCGCGGACGCCCTGGTCAAGCTCTACCGCGTGTATCGCGCGCACGACGCGGAGCTGGTGGAGATCAATCCGCTGGCGGTGCGCGAGGACGGCGCGGTGATCGCGCTCGATTGCAAGCTCGTCGTAGACGATTCGGGCCTCGTGCGTCAGGCGCTGCTCGCCGAGCGCGGCACGCCGGACCGGCTCACTGCGCTAGAGCATCGCGGCCAGGCGCTCGGGCTCAAGTACATCGAGCTCGACGGTGACATCGGGCTGCTCGCGAACGGCGCCGGGCTCACCATGGCCACCATGGACGTGATCGCACAGCACGGCGGGCGGCCGGCCAACTTCCTCGAGATCGGCGGCGAGGCCTACACCAAGGCCACGCCGGCGATCGAGCTCGTACTCGACAATCCCCGCGTGAAGACGCTGGTGGTGAACTTCTGTGGGGCCTTCGCCCGCACCGACGTGATGGTCGACGGGGTCACCGCGGCGTGGGCGGCGCTCGCGCCCGACCTGCCGGTGTTCTTCAGCATCCACGGCACCGGCGCGTCCGACGCCATCGCGATCCTGAAGGATCGCCTGGGCCTCGACCCGTACCCGACCATGGACGAGGCTATCGTTGCGGCGGTCGCGGCCGCGCGCGGCGACGCGGAGGGGCGGCGATGATCGTGCGCGGCAACGAGCGGCTGCTGGTGCAAGGCATCACCGGCACGCAGGGCACGTTCTGGACCGAGCGCATGGCTGAGTACGGTACGCGCGTGGTCGGTGGCGTCAATCCCAAGAAAGCCGGCATCACGCACTGCGGCGTGCCGGTGTTCGAGAGCGCGCGGGCCGCCATGGACGAGGTCGGCTTCGACGTGTCGGTGCTGTTCATCCCACCGCTCGGGGTCAAGGCGGCCGCGCTCGACGCGATCGAGGCGGGTGCGCGCAAGCTCGTGATCCTCACCGAGCACATCCCGGTGCAGGACGTCATGTACGTGCTCGCGTGCGCGCGCGAGGTCGGCGCCGCGGTGCTCGGCCCCAATACCGCCGGTGCGGTGACCACCGGCGAGTGCATGGTGGGCTTCATGCCCGCCTTCGAGAAGGACATCTTCCGCCCGGGTCGGGTCGGCGTCATCTCGCGCAGCGGCAGCCTCGGCACGCTGATCTGTCTGAACCTGGTGCAGGCGGGCTTCGGCGAGTCGGCCTTCATCGGCATCGGCGGCGATCCGGTGCTCGGCACCACCACGCGCGACGCGCTCGAGCAGCTCGACGCCGACGACGGGACGGACGCTGTGGTGATGGTCGGCGAGATCGGCGGCGCGATGGAGGAGGACGCCGCGGAGTACGCCGCCGGCATGTCGAAGGCCGTGGTGGCGTTCGTGGCCGGCCGCGCCTCGCCGCCGGGGAAGAAGATGGGGCACGCCGGCGCGATCGTGATGGGCGACCGCGGCACCTACGCGTCGAAGTGCAGCGCGCTCGAGCAGGCCGGCGTGCGCGTGCTCGACACGCCCTCCGACGTAGGCGCCGCGCTGACCGAGCTGATGGCCGGCTGACGTCGGTCCCGATGCCACGGCGCGCCGACCGGACGACATAGCCGCTCCGTGACTTCTTGAAGCACCCATAGCCTTGAACGTCCGTGACCCGTTGCTCGTGGGGCTCGCGCTCGTGCTGGCGCCGTTTCCCGGCGGGGCACAGGAGGCGTCGCTCGAGGTCGTGCTCGGTCGGGCCACCGCCTACGTCGACGGGCTCTACGAGCAGCTGTCCGGCATGGTGGCGGAAGAACGGTATGAGCAGCGTACGAGGGCGACGAGTGGGTTCGGGGCCAGAAACCTCCGTGCCGAGCGGGTCACGCTCCGATCGGACTACCTCCTCGTTCGGCCCAACGGCTCAGATCGGTACTACGGATTTCGTGACGTGTTCGAGGTGGACGGCCAGCCCGTACGTGACCGCGAGGAGCGGCCGACGCAGCTGTTTCTCGACGCGTCGGCATCGGCGCAGCGACAGATCCAGGGGATTCTGGACGACAGCGCCCGTTACAACGTCGGCGCCGTCGCACGCAACATCAACACGCCGACCCTCGCGCTGCTCTTCCTCCGCCAGGACTACAGGCCCCGGTTCGAGTTCGAGCGCGTATCGGACACCTCGCCGCCTCTCGGACTCGACCTCCCCGACGGGGCGGCCGACGTGTGGGTCATCGAGTACGAGGAAACGGGACCGACCACGGTGGTCGGCGGAGGGGACGGCAGGAACTTGCCCGCGCATGGGCGCTACTGGATTGAACCCGCGACTGGTCGCGTGCTGATCACCGAACTCGCCTTCGAGGTCAACGCGCTCACCGTCGTGAGATACGAAGTGGACGGGACGATGGGCCACGTTGTGCCGGTCGAGATGCGGGAGCTCCTCGGGAATCGCCGGCGGGGCTCCCGCATCGACGGCACGGCGACCTACACTCGCTTTCGGCGGTTTCGGGTGCAGGTCGAGGATCGGCCCCCGTCCGCGCCAGAACCAGCGCGATGCGCATGTGACCCGTGACGCGTGCCCACTCCCAGTGTTGAGCAGTGGAAAAGAGAGTCCGTAGAATAGCCTGCTTCGGAGTCGGCACACCCGAGAAGACAGGCTGATGGCCCTCACCGTCGGCTCCCGCCTCGTGCACTGTGCCCTGAACACCCTTATTGGCAAGGGGGGCATCCTATCGTGAGCCCGTCGTCATGGTGTCGCCCGTTGGCCTGCACGGCCAGTCTCGTCGTTTGCCTGGCTCTCGGACCGCTGGCGCAAGTGGCGTTCGAGCCTGCCCGGTTGAGGTCCGGCGCACCGCCTGTACCACCCTCTCCACACATCGTCGGGTGGGGACAAGAATGGCTCCGCGTGTCAATCGATGCGACAGGCGACGTGAGCACTATCGAGCCGCTACGCGAGGCGTCTTCGTTCAGCGAAGGACTGCGGCGGGCCATCCGGGAATGGAGGTTTGGACCAGCGCGATCCAACGGTGAGCCGGTCGAATCTGACGTTCTCGTGGCTGCCCTGTTTCGCCCTGCCACGGCGTACGGCCGGCCATCCGTCGGTCAGTCCCTCAGGGTTCCCCGCCCGCGTGCGTCGGTTCAAGTTCCCATCCCCATCTCGACGGTGGCGCCCCCGTATCCGCCCGGAGGCGTCGGGAGCGGCGGGGTCGTGATCGAGGTAGCCGTGGATCGCCATGGCGCGGTCGTCGGTGCGACGCGTGTGGCCAGCTCCGGTTCAGGGTTCGACACTGCAGCCGTGGACACGGCTCGTCGCTGGCGGTTTCAGCCGGCCATGCAGCGAGGCCGCCCGGTTGCGAGCGTGGCCTACGTCGTTCTCAGCTTTCGTGAGCCGGTCGTCGTCGCCCCGGTCAACCGCTGACGCGTTGCGACGGAACTCCTTCGGGAGGACGTCGAGGAGCTCGTGCGCCTCGGCTGCCAATACATCCAGCTCGACGCGTCTGCTTTCATCAGTGCCGCGGGAACCAAGCGAGCCGCTGGTTGGTGTCGGGGAGTTGCGAGACCAGCGTTGGTAGACCGGCCGGCGGTCGGTCCCTTATAGTGGGACGGTCGAGACCCCTGAACAGGAAGGAACAGAACCATGAGCCCCAGGGTCGGCCTTCTCGTTCGCCTCAGCACCCTGCTCCTGCTAGCCAGCGTCACGACGGCCGCCGGTCAGGATCGACGCCTCGTCAGCGCCGCCGCGAATCAAGACGCGACGGCGGTCCGATTGCTGCTGGCCGACGGCGTCGACGTCAACGCCCGCCGCGCGGACGGTGCGACGGCTCTCCTCTTAGCGGCCCACAGGGACGACCTGGAGATGGTGGACCTCGTCCTGCGAGCCGGCGCCGACGTCAACGCCGCCGATGATCACGGCGTGACCCCGCTCGAGCGGGCGGGCGAGAATGCGAGTCTCGCGATGGTCGAGAGACTGCTTGCCGTGGGCGCGGACGCGAACGCCGCACAGACGAGCGGCCTCACGCCACTGATGACCGCCGCGCGGACCGGTAGCATCGATGTGGTCCAGGCTCTGCTGACTGCCGGCGCGAACACCAATGCGGCGACGACCATCACGCGGAGCACTGCACTGATGTGGGCCGTGTCCGAGCGTCATCCAGACGTTGTTGACCAGCTCCTCGACGCGGGCGCCAACCCCAGCGTCACCACGGCGAAGGGGTTCACGCCGTTGATGTATGCGGTTCGGAACGGGGATCTCGATGCCATCAAGACGCTGCTTGCCTCTGGCGTCGACGTAAATGAGGTCAGCGCAGATGGGACCCACGCGCTCCCGTTTGCCATCGTGAATGGTCAAGATCAAGTCGCATTGTTCTTCTTGGAACAAGGCGCCGACCCGAACGGCTCGATGGGAGGGGTGCCGGCCCTGCATGCGGCAGCGGGCAACGTCGGCACGTGGTTGAGGGGATGGTACCGGCGTCATGGGAGGGCCAGCTATTTCGGACAATACCGGGAACGTGGTCTCGACCCAGGACAGCGCCTCCCCCTTGTCAACGCGCTGCTCGAGCACGGCGCTCACGCAAACAGCCGCATCACCAACACGGCGATGTTCACCTCCTATCTTGGCTATCCGACCAAGGGCGCCTTCGAGCCATTCGCCAACGGCACAGGCGACCTCCGCGGCGCCACTCCCTTGTGGGTAGCGTCGGCGGCCGCCGGAAGAAGCCGTCAGCGGGCTGCAGCCGAGGGGGCGGACGCGCCGGAGTTCAGTTATGTCCTGGTCATACAGGCGCTGCTCGGCGCCCGCGCCGACCCCCATGCAACCACGGTGGACGGCACGACACCGTTGATGGTGGCCGCGGGGCTCGGTCGCATCGGGGGGACTGCCGGTGGCATCTCGGCGGCTGCGCGGGGCGCCCGCCTCCTCGAAGCCGAGCAGTTTGTTCGCGTGTTACTCGACGCGGGCGCTGATATCAACGCCACGAATGAGGCCGACTTCAGGGCGATTCACGGTGCCGCGTACCTTGGTGCCAACGAGCTCATCGAGTTGCTCGTGCAGCAAGGGGCCGACATCAACGCGCGTGACTTCCGCGGTCGCACGCCGTACCGCCTTGCCGAGGGCGCGAAACAATCATTCCACTTCGTCGCCTTCCCGGAAACTGCAGAGTTCATCAAGGGCCTGGGCGCAAATGCCGCGTTGGGTATCCCCGGGACGGTACAGGAGCGCCTGCGCGACGTCGCCGCGGTCAAGTAGAACGGGTTCCCGCGGAACGAGTCACAACGCCCCGGCAGCTGACGCGAGGCGGTCGTGCCGATATTGCTCGGTCCCTCGGTCCGGTCTGGACTCTCGTGCCCAGGCTCCCGTCATGCTCAATCGACTGCGGGCGCTCGGCTACAACGTGGTGTGAGATCAGAGGCGGGGCGTTCGACCGCGCCGAAACGGGGCGCGAGTTCAGGGAGGGTTCAAGATGAACGCGCGGGTACATATTGCAGCGGCTTTCCTTGGGGTGGTGTTGACGCTGGCGGCTTCCTCAGCGTGGCTAGGCGACGTAGCGGCGACGGTGGCGCACGGCCAGACCACCTTCACCGGCAACTCGTTTAGGGTGGACAACGAGGGAGTGAGGCTCTCGCGTCGAGGCTTCGACGCGGGCGCCCGGTCCCACTGGCACATTCACGGCCAAGATCAGCTCCTCTTCGTTCAGGAAGGCCGGATGCGCTACCAGACGGAGGGAGGCCGAATGCAGGAGGTTGACCTGCACGACAGCACCCATCTGACCGGGGGTCTCGCGCATTGGCACGGTGCCGTGCCGGACCAGGACTTGATGCAAGTGTCCGTGACCTTTGCACGAGACGACGGTGCCGCGTTCGAGTGGCTTGAGGCCGTCACCGACGAACAGTACGAGGGCAACAGCGGCCGGTAACAGGATGTGACTGCCACTCGCACAAGACCTCCAAGCTGGCGTCTTTGAGGTAGGCTGCCAGGGTCGGGAGGCCTCATGTTTGTCTTCAGAAGCAGTCCTGCCTGGATCGTGGCAGTCAGTGTAGGAGTCGCCGTCGCCGGCTGCGATAGTGCGCCTGCTCCGCCGCCATCGCTCGAGGGGCTCGCCAGCCGGTCCCTCGCTCAGATCGAGGGGGAGCTCGAGATTCCGGGGCTGCGGGAGCCGGTCGAGGTGATCAGGGACGAGTGGGGGGTCCCGCACATCTACGCCGAGAACGACGACGATCTCTTCTTCGCGCAGGGCTATGTGATGGCGCAGGACCGGCTCTGGCAGATGGAGATGTGGCGCCGGTGGCACGCGGGTCGGCTCGCCGAGATTTTCGGGCCGGAAGCGCTCGTGTACGACCGCCGCACGCGGCTGATGATGTTCCGTGGGCCGTGGGACGAGACGGAGTGGACGAGCTATCACCCGGACGCCGAGCGTCTCTTCAGCGCGCACGCCAACGGGGTGAACGCGTTCATTGATCAGACCCGGAACAACCTTCCGGTGGAGTTCCAGCTGACCGGCGTCGTGCCGGAGCCATGGACCGCCGAGACGGTCGTCCTGCGCTGGGCTGCGCTCGCGGTCCCGAGCGTGCGGGGCCATGCGATCAACGAGATCCAGTTGGCGATGGATGTCGCGCGGTACGGGGTTGAGGAGGCCAATCGACGCTTCGCCCCAGACCCCTGGGATGACCTGGAGGTCCCCGACGGACTTGACGTCGACATCATCACGCAGCACCTCCTCGACGCGATGCGGGCGGGCGACAACGATCCATTCGTCGCCGGGCGGCTGCCGGCTCTGGAGGTCGTCGAGCCGTATCGCGCGCTGGTGCCGGGCGTGCGGACGACGCGTGTCTCGTCCGGTCCGGTTCCGACCGAGGGGAGCAACAACTGGGTCACGAGCGGCGAGCGCTCGCCGACCGGCGTGCCGATCCTCGCCAACGATCCCCACCGGCGCATTGAGATGCCGGCGCTCCGATACTTCGCCCATCTGGTCGCCCCCGGCTGGAACGTCATCGGCGGCGGCGAGCCGCCGTTCGCCGGCGTCGACGCCGGAAACAACGAGCGGATGGCGTGGGGGTTCACGTTCGCCGGCACCGACATGGTCGACGTCTACGTCGAGGAGATGCACCCCGACGATCCGAATCTGGTGCGATGGCAGGACGGCTGGGAGCCGCTACGTGTCATCGAGGAGGAGATCCCAGTCAAGGGCCAGGAACCGGAGCCGATCGTGCTGAAGTTCAGCCGTCATGGGCCGGTCTTCTACGAGGACCTGGAGAACCGTCGCGCCTACGCCGTCCGGTCGGTCGTGCAAGAGCCGGGGACGGCGGCCTACAAAGGGAGCTTCCAACTCGCCCAGGCCGAGAGTTGCGCCGACTTCTTCGACCGGGCGATGCACTGGTTGATACCGACGCACAGCCTCATCTGCGGGGACGTCGACGGCAACATCGCGCTCCAGGTAACCGGACTCACACCGGACCGCGACGGCTGGAACGGGCGGCTGCCGGTCCCCGGCACCGGCGAGTACGAGTGGCGCGGCTTCCGGACCGATCTCCCACGCGAGTTGAATCCGGAGCGTGGATACATCACGACCGCCAACAACAACGTCCATCCGCCCGGTTACGAAGGCCGACCGGTGTTCTACCACTCGTCGAAGGGGGTGGAGACGTCGCGGATCGCGCGCCTTCATCAGATCCTTGGGTCGAACGAGCCACTGTCCGTCGACGATCACAAGCGGATCCAACACGACACGTACTCACTCACAGCGGAGCAGAATATCCCCGCGTTCCAGGGATGGACCTCCGACGATCTCGACGTCGAGTGGGCGCGGAGCGTCATCGCGCAGTGGGACGGCACGCTCTCGAAGGAGAGCACCGCCGCGGCGCTCTATGTTCGTTGGAGCGACGAAGTCGACGAGCTCGTCGAGGACTCCGACCCGCCGGTCGCCGCCGGTCAGGTCCTGGTTGAACAAGGATTGAAGGCGGCATTGGAGCGGCTGACCCGCGAGCTCGGTCCCGACCGGACCACCTGGCGGCACGGGAGGGTCCACGCCAGCAAGCTTCCGCACATGATTGCGTCGGCGTTCGATCTGCCGACCGTCGAGCGACCGGGCGGCTTTGGCGCGGTAAACGCCACCGGTGCCAACTTCCGGAGGATCATCGACCTCGCCGACCTTGACCGCTCGGTTGCGAGCAACGCTCCCGGTCAGTCGGCGCAGCCCGGAAGCCCGTACTACGGCAACCTCGTCGACAACCTGGGCAACGGCGAGTACTTCCCGCTGCTCTACACGCGCGGCGCGGTCGAAGAACGGGCGGCCCATCGTCTGACGCTGCAGCCAGCGGCGGTCACCGGTCCGTGAGCTGAGCTGAGGACGCCGTCAGCACCGGTATCTGTAACCGAAGCCCGTCGCCGGACTTCGGTTCAGTAGACCGATGATCGGATAGGGACCCGCGGGGAACCAGCGACCCTCAGTTTAGAAGGACTATGTTTCCGAGAGGGCCTCGGTGCGCTGACTGCTGTCTCAGTACTCGCTGAACATGCGCCGAATCTCATCGTGGTCGCGAGTCCTGGTCAGCGCCAGCATCAGCAGCACGCGGGCCTTTTGCGGGTTGAGGGTGTCGGCCGGGATCATGCCCCGCTCGTCGTAGGCGCCGAGCGGCACCACCCGACCGCTCCCGGTCCGGTTCGACCTGACGACGACCGGCCGGGCATCCGACGGCAGCGCCATGACGGACCCCAGCGCGGTCCGCTCGACTGCCGAGATGAGCCCCGCCCCGGTTCCCGCCAGCACGATCCCGTCGACGCCGTCCTCGATCAGGGCGCGGATCATGACCGGGTTCGGCTCCACGTAGGAGTAGACGATGTCGACCCGGGGCATCTGGGTGATACCCGTCAGGTCGAACTCCGCATGGACGGTGTGACGCCTCGTCGACTCGCGGTAGAAGCTCACCCGGTCGGCATCTACATAGCCCAAATACCCCAGCGTCCGGGAGTTGAAGGTCTCGACCCGATAGGTGCTGGTCTTGGTCACGTCACGGGCCGCATTTATCTCGTCGTTCATGACCACCATGACGCCCTTGCCTCGGGCCTCGGGCGCCACCGCGGTGCGCACCGCGTTCAGGAGATTGAGGGGGCCGTCGGCGCTGATGGCGGTCGCCGGGCGCTGCGCGCCGACGAGCACGACGGGCCGGTCGTGCCGGACCGTGAGATTGAGGAAGTACGCGGTCTCTTCGATCGTGTTGGTGCCATGGGTGATCACCACGCCGGCAACGTTCGGGTCGTCGGCAAAGATCTCGTTGATCCGCCGCGCGATGCTGAGCCAGACCTCGAACGTGATGTTCGGGCTTCCGACGTTGGCGATCTGCTGGGCCCGCATCACCGCGTGATCCGCCAGCGCCGGCACCGCCGCGACGAGCTCGTCGCCCGAGAAGGCGCCCGCTCGATACTGCGTCAGGCTCGTCGGGGTGGCCCCACCGCCGGAAATCGTCCCCCCGGTCGCCAGGACCCACACCACAGGGAGTGGCCGACTCGGTGAGTCCTGGGCCTGGGCGGACACGGCGGCCAGCAGCGCCAGCACCCCGCCCGCAGTCGCGGAACGAATCGGGAAACACATGAGCCGTCGCCTCCTCGGTGGTCAGCGGATCGTGTCGTCCGGCAGCCGCAGCGCCACCAGCGCCCCGGGCTGCCCGCGCCGCGCGCTGCCCGCCTGCATGAGGACGTACTGCACGCCGTCGTCGAGGTAGGTCATCATGCCGTACTGGCCGGGAATCGGCACCTCGACGCTGGCCACGATGTCGCCCGACCGCTTGTCGCGTGCCCGCAGCAGAGGCAGCCCGTTCTCGCTGAGCTCCGCCTGGCCCCGTAGGTCCTCCGTCGTCTGCACCAGCAGGTCGCCCATCACCATCTGAATGGAACGGCCGGTGCCGCCCAGGTTCGGCAGATCCACATCCGCCAGCCGCGGGTGGTTACGGATCCGCTCCGGCGTCTCGCCGATCGGAATGTCCCACAGCTTCTCGCCGGTGTTCATGTCGTAGGCGGCTAGCGCCTGGAACAGCGGCCGGTAGAATGGCAGACCCTCGATCTGTCCCGGGAATTCGGCCGGACCGCCTGGCGCCCAGGCGGCCACCGTGGTGCCTGTGGTGGGCGTGTGCCGCTCGCGGCCCCGCCACGCCTCGGCCGACCGACCGGGTAGCCCGCGCTCCTCATCGACGCCATTGGTGGGCACCATGAACCGGGGCGCGCTGCAGACCCGATTATGCGACGCATACATGATGCCGGTGGTCGGATCGGCGACCGGCGGATGGTAGATGTTGAGCCCGGCCATGCAGCCGATCACGTTGCGATAGTCGTTGTCGTGCGGATAGGGCAACGCCGGGACGTAGAGGCCACCGGTCCGGAACTCGCTCAGGATCTCGAGCGCCTGGCGCTTCAGCTCAGGCGTGAAGTCCAGCACGTAGTCCTCGGTCAGGCCGTCGACCACGATCGGGTCGAGCGGCTCGGGCCGGGTGGGATACGGCTGGGTGGGGGCGGTGTAGTTGCCCGGCACCTGCGTCTGCATCACCGGGCGTTCCTCGATCGGCCAGAGCGGTTCGCCGGTGGCCCGGTTGAAGGCGAACACCAGGCCCTGCTTGGTGTTCTGGATGAGCGCCGGCACCCGCTCGCCGTCGATCGTCACATCCATCAGGATCGGCGCGGTCGGCAGGTCGTAGTTCCATTGGTCGCTGTGGTGGATCTGAAAGTGCCACCGGCGCTCGCCGGTCTCGACGTCGAGCGCCAGCACGCTCCCGCCGAACAGGTTGTGCCCTGGCCGATGGCCCGTGTAGGACTGGACCGTCGAGGCGTTGGTGACGAGGTAGACGAGTCCCAGCTCCGGGTCGGCCGCCGAGGGCGCCCAGGACGACATGTCGCCCGACCAGCGCCAGGCGTCGTTCTCCCAGGTCTCGTGGCCGAACTCGCCGGGCCGGGGGATGACGTGGAACTTCCAGAGCACATCACCGGTACGTGCATCGACGCCCATGATGTCGCCCGGGACGTTCTCGATGCGGGTCTGGTCGTAGCTCGGCTCGTGGCCTACCAGCACGACCACCACCCCGTTGACCACGATCGGGGGCGACGAGGCGGTGACCATCCCGAGGTGGCGGGGAATGCCGTGGTCCGGATCGTAGGGGCCGTCCCAGGCCAGCCAGGGATCCCAGTCGGCCACCAGTGGCGGGATGAGGTCGACCACGCCGGTCGAGGACAAGGTGTCGACCCCGGTTGGAGCGCCCCACCCCTCGAGCGGGCGTCCGGTCGTGGCATCGAGCGCCCAGAGGAAAAAGGCGGGCGAGGTGACGAAGACGACACCCCGGCCGTCGACCTCCGCGTAGGCGACCCCCTTGCCGAAGTCTGTCCGCGGCGAGCGGCGATAGCGCATCGTCTCCGGCTCGCGGAAGGTCCAGAGCGTCTCGCCGGTGGCGGCCTCGATCGCCACCACCTGCCGCCGCTGACCGGCCACGGTGTAGAGCACGCCGTCGGCGAACACCGGGGTGGACCGCACGGTGTACTCGACGCCCGGCCCGAAGTTGTCGCCGCGCCAGATCCACGCCACCTCGAGGTCGGCGAAGTTCGAGGCGTCGATCTGGGTCAGGTGGGGATTGGCGCGGGTGTGACCGGCATCGCCGCCCAGATACCGCCACTCGCCGTTCTCGACACCGGTGAGCTGCGCCGCGGCATCAGACGCCCCGCTCAGCACCAGCGCCGTGACCAGAACGCCACACAGGCCGGGTCGGGCCATGGTCATGGTCCCTCCGAGGGTTTTCGGGCGGGGCATCCCGTCTGGTGGCGTTGCCCCTCGGTCACGGCTGTGACGGAGAGACGCCTACGCTGGCCGCGCCCGATCGTGATCGCGGCGGCCTACGGCTCCTGGTCGTCGTCGGTCGTCTCGCTCGCGGTACGTGCCGCAGCGAGCTCCTCGTATTCCGCGTCCTCCAGATACGTGATGCCGATCCAGGCGTGCGACATCTCGTCGACACCGCGGGCCCCGAACACCACCCACTGGTCCGGGTCGGGGTTGATCCGATTGGCCGCCGAGTTGTCCCACTTTGCGCGCAGCATCAGCACAGTCCCCTTGGGCAACAGCGGCTGGGCATCGTCGTCATACACGTAGGCAATCTGCCAGTTGTGGTCGTAGCGGTTGACGCTGCTCAGCAGCTCGCGACGACCGTCTGGGTAGAGCGCCGTCATCGACATTTCGGTGCCCCGCATGTGCATGTGGGGCCGGAAGCTCTGGAGGAGCGCGGGCTGGTCCATGACGTACTGGTCTTCGAGGACCAGGCTGCCATGCGGCGGGATGAGGATGTCGCTGGCCCGCAGCCGTTCGCGGTGCGTGCCGTCCACGTAGAACTGCCGCTCGCCAGCAGTCACCTTGCTCGGCTCCTCACCCTCGGGGTAGAGCCAGACACCGACGTCGATGACGTCGGTCACCTCCTCGCCGACCGGGAAGTAGTGCAGGTTGAAGCGGACGGTACCCGGGCCGGCCGGCAGCCGCTTGCCCATGCCCTGCGCCAGCACATCCCACCGCTTGCCGATGCCCATGCCGACGAGCCGCACCGACGGCCGTCGCTCTTCGCCTTCGGTCGGATCCGGACCACGCAGCACCGCGTGGCCGTGATGGGTTACTTTGAGGCCGCCCGGATAGGACGGCTTGAACTCGGCCGCGCGGATGTAGCGGTCCTCGGTAAACCCCGCGAACTCGACCTCCGGCTCCCACCACTGGTCCTGGCCGTTAGCCACGACCGTGTAGGGGGTGGAGCGGACGATGAAGTCGGGCGGCCGGCCGAGCACCGCCTCCACCCCCCAGGCGTCGGCGCGCGGGAACTCCAGCGGCTCAGGGAGATCCGCTGGGTCGCCCTCAGGCGCGCCAGCGTCCACCCACTGGACGACGGTATCAATCTCGGCGTCGGTCAGCGAGATGTCGTTCTTGTAGTCCTCGATGCCCACCGTCGTATCCAGATGCCACGGGGGCATCAACCGTCGTTCGACGCGGTCGCGGATGCTACGGGCCCATGGGCGCACCTCGCCATAGGTCAGCAACGACATCGGGGCGATACCGGTGGGCTGGTGACAGTGCTGACACGATCGCTGCAGGATGGGCGCGATGTCCCGGCTGAAGGTCGGCGTCGTGTCGGCCGCCTCCGGAACCGCGACCTCCGCCAGGCTCCGGTCCTGACCCGCCAGCGTCAGCGCCGCGGTGAGCCCGGCGCAGACCACCCCACCCCACCACCAGCCACTGAACCTGTCTGCCTTCGCCACGTTCCCCTCCCCCCGCCGACCGCCGCTCATGGAGCAACCGTAACCGGCACGAGCCCGTTCGTCCAGCAGCACTGGAACTCGAACTCCCGGACCACGTTGAACGCGAGCACGCGCAGCATGTACTCGCCCGGCTCGTCGAACGTCGCCTGGGTGCTCACGTGCGCTCCGCCGGCCGTGACCCACGCATCCCGCTCGATGCTGGTGGTGCGCTCGGCGAACATCACCTCACCCGGGCCCTGGTGCTGAAACCACTTGACGTTGATCGGGCGCTCGTCATCACTGGCCCCGGCATCCCTGGCCACCCACGCGCCTATGCCGATCGGCACCCCCGCCTTGGCCTGGAGACCCGCCCCGGTGATCCCGCTCGGGCCGCGTCCGGCCGGGCCGTCCTGTTTCCAGCGCACCAGCGGCGCCAGACTCGCCCGTCCGGGAAACGCCGTCCCGGCCAACTCGTAGACCGAGCTGGTCAGCCGCCCCGGCACCGAAAGCGTCTGCCCGGCGGAACGGAGCGTCCACACGACGTCCCGGTCACCGAAATCGGCCGGCACGGTGACGGTGAACACGCCCCAGTGGCGTCGATCGCGGTCGGGCACTGGTTCGAACTTGGTGGGCTGCCGCCCATCGAACGCGGCCGGCGCGATGAAGTTGTCGGGTCCGAGCGGCACATCGATGACCTCTTCCGTGTTCACGTTGAAGAAGCCGAACGACAGCTCAAAGGTGCCATCTGGGTTCCGATACCACCCCTCGAAGATCGGCACCACCGGGCCGCCCGTCGGACGGAGCAGTTGGACGTCGAACTGCGTTTCGCCCGGGTTCGCCACGCGGCGCTCGGAGGCGCGCTGGGCCGCCGAGGTCGCCGGCAGGGTCACCATCACGACCAGCCCCAGAAGAAGACGGACCAACGAGAACGAAGTACGCATGCTCTGCATCATGAACCGTTCCGGCACGGCGCCACCCGCGTCACGGTTCGCCGAGCCGGAAGACGTAGAGCGCGTTGTGGCCCTCTGGGCTGACGAGCTCGGGTGTGAGAAACGTCGGGATCCGCCAAGGGCTTCCACCGCCCCGTGCCGTGGCCACCGCGAGGTACTGCACGCCGTCCACGGCGTAGCTGATCGGGAATCCCATGACCGACGTGCCCAACCGGCTCTGCCAGAGGACGTCGCCCGTCGTGACGTCGTGCGCGCGAATCCAGCGGTCGTAGTCGCCGGCGAACACGAGCCCGCCAGCCGTCGTTGTCGCAGCGGTCAGGAAGGGCGCTCGCTGCTCGATGCTCCAGACCTCTTCCAGCGTCGCGACGTCGTAAGCGGCGAGCTTGCCGAACCGCCCGTTCGTGCCGGGCATCTCCATCCACACGCGATCGGCCTGAGTTCCCCCGCCGCCGATCTCCAGGGCGGTCTCTCGCCCGGCGATCTCCATGCAGCTCTGACTGAGCGGTACGACCAGCAGGCCCGCTCCAGGATGGTAGCCGGTGGCCGGCCAGTTGTGTCCGCCGGCCGTCGACGGGCAGACAGATAGCCACTCGCCGACCGCGGCGTTCGCGATGTCCTCACGGTACCGCACGGCTCCGGTCTGGCGGTTCAGGTCGAGGATGTTCTGGTAGACCGTCTCGACCAAGCCGAGAAAGGCGCCGTTCGTTCGATCCAGCTTCCAGAGGATGCCGTGCTTGCCAACGCTCAGCACCACCGGTCGTCCGTCGACATCGACCAAGACGCGCTCGAACGCCTCATCCATGTCGAGCGACTCCGCAGGCACGTGCTGGTAGTACCAGGCGATGTGACCATCGTCAACGTTGAGTGCGAGGGTGGAATTGGCGTAGAGCGTCGCGTCGGCGGCGGTGAGTCCGCGGCTCACCGGCATCCAGGGTTTCGCCTGGGCGACGCCGAAGTAGACCAGCCTCCGTGCCGGGTCCCAGCTCCCGCTCATCCAAACCTCGGCTCCCGCGCGGAGCGCGAGCGGCAGGTCGCCCCACGAGTCGCCGCCCGGCTCACCCGGCCGCGCGACGGTAAAGGTCCGCCAGACCTCGCGACCCGTCCGGGCGTCATGTGCGGTGATGAAGCAGCTCTCCTCGTAGAAGCGGCCACAGCCGCCGATGCCGTTGATCACCTTGCCGTCGGCCACGATCGGTCCGGTGGTGTTCGAGTAGCCCTTGGCCGCGTCGGCGATCCGCGTTTCCCACCGCACCACGCCACTCCGTGCGTCCAGGGCCAGCATGTGCGCGTCGCGCGTCGCCACGAAGATCAGGTCCTGCCACACGGCCAGGGTGCGGAGCTGACCGATGCGCCGCTCGTCCTCGAACTGGCGGCGGTACTCCCAGAGCAGCGTCCCATCGGTCGCATCCAGGGCCTGGACGACATTGCCCGGGTTGCTCAGAAAGAGGACACCGTCGCGGACCAGTGGGGCCTGCTGGCTCCTGCCGTCCCGCATGCCCCAGCTCCACGCCAGCTGCAGCCGATGCACGTTGTCGGCGGTGATCTGCGACAGCGGGCTGTAACCCCACGCGCCCGGTGTTCCGCGCCAGTGAAGCCAATCACCCGCGGGCGGTGCGGTCAGGTCTCCGTCCAACACCGGCGTGAAACGCTCCGCACGACGGTAGGTCTCGGTGATCCCGGTCGCGGTGCGCGTGACCTCGCCCACGACATCGGGCGGTCGGTTCACCCCGTGCGGTGACGGCCCAGTGCCAGCACGCCCGGGCACCGGCAGTCGTGCTGTGGCGGTGCCCGCGGTCGTCGCGTCGGTCGCCTCACCGGGCAGCAGGCGCTCGAGTGTGGACGCACTCAGCGGTGACCGTGCCGGGGGAACGCCGTTTTCGCGGAGCAGATAGGAAGCGACGGCAGCGTACTCGGCCGCGCCGAGCGAGCCCGCAGCGCCGATCGGCATCGCCTGTTGGAGATACGCCAGGAACTCGGACGCAGGGCGAACGCCCCAGGCCAGGCGAAAGCTCGATCCGGTGAGCGCGGGTGCTTCGAACGAGCCCTGGAGGTCGGTGCGGTGGCACGACGCGCATTCGCGGCGGTAGAGGTCGAGCCCGGCGTCGGCTTGGTCGGCGGTGTACGCTGCCTGCCCGGCCGACACGGCGGACACGGCCGGCGGCGCGACCGATGCGGCCAGGGCGCAGGCGACGGCGGCGCGGTGGATGGCGTCCATCACGTCGGCACGATTCCCGGTCGCATGCGCTGCTCTCACGCGAGTCGGATCACCGTGCGGTAGCGCGGTGCAGGTGGCGCCGTTCGGCGACTACCGGCGCCGAACGGGCGCGAGGCACTCATCTTACGCCTGAGCGTCGTGAGCCACAACCGGAGCGGCCGATCTCGGTCGGCCGGCCTGATCGTGTCCGACCTCGATCACTTTTGACTGACGCTTGTCGTAGTTAGAACCGCTCTCCGACACGACCGGGCGGGGTAGCTTCGTCTCGGAGCCTCGTAACCGACCTCGCAGTCGACGATCATCGGCCTTTCTGACCGAGGATCGCAAGAGCGGACTTCGGTTCAGTAGACCGAAGACCCCGGGCCTTGGTTCGCGAGACCGATGCTCGCGTGACCCAGGAATCAATCAGGTTGCATCGATGCGCTGAGGTACGTAGTAGAGTGTCGGATGGTTGGGGTGGACGAGCGAGTCCATTCGCGCGCGCTACGTCCAGCCTGGCACAGCCACCATCGTTGCTCGCACGAGCACTGGCGATCTGCTCCGCGCGTTGGGTGCGCGGTAGTCGGACGCCACGGACCTAACGAGCGTCTGGGGCTGAAGCACGAGCGGCGAAGAATCCTTGCCGTGCGGAGATTGATGTTGGTGTATAAGCCAGGATGGAGGTTCCGGCTCATGACTGCGGCGCGGCACCGGACGGTGCAACGATGAAATGCGGGCGGGCTGGGAATCGAGCCGTGTATAGCGTTGCCGATCCAGAAACCCGACACGGACAACCCGGATCAGCGATGGGGGAGGCGAAGATGCGCGTGGCAACTCGACTGGCGCTACTACTCTGCGCGGCGGCGATCGGGGCCGGCAGCATCCTGTGGCTGGCTCATGCCGATGTCGCGGCAGGTAGCGACGACATCCGCGGCGTCGTGCGGAGTGCGAGGGGGCCCGAGGCGGGTGTGTGGGTGATCGCCGAAACGACCGACCTAGAGACCGGGTTCCGCAAGATCGTCGTCACCGACGACGACGGGCGGTTTCTAGTGCCGGACCTGCCGGTGGCCGGCTACCAGGTCTGGGTGCGCGGCTACGGCCTGGTCGACTCGGACAAGACCGCAGCGCGGACCGGCGACGATCTGACCCTGATGGCGAAGGCGGCGGCGACGCCGAAGGAAGCAGCCGAGATCTACCCGGCCAACTACTGGTACTCGCTGCTGGAGATCCCGGGTGAAGACGAGTTCCCGGGCACCGGGGCGCAGGGCAACGGCATTCACGAGGGGATGCGAACGCAGGCGCACTGGATCGACCGGCTGAAGCTCGGCTGTCAGCTGTGTCATCAGATGGGCAACAAGGCGACGCGCGAGATGCCGATGCTTGACATCCGCGACTTCGATTCGACACTGGCGGCCTGGGAGCACCGGGTCCGTGCCGGCGGGAGCGGGCCGTCGATGCTGAGCGGGCTGAATCGGATGGGGAGTGAACGGGCGCTCCAGATGTACGCCGACTGGACGGACCGGATCCTGGCCGGCGAGGTGCCGCCGGAGCCGCCGCGGCCGCAGGGCAAGGAGCGCAACGTCGTCCTGTCGATGTGGGGCTGGGGCGGGCCGCGCATCTTCGTCCACGACGAGATCGTCACCGACAAGCGGAATCCCACGCTCTACGCCAACGGGCCGGTCTACGGCTTGGGAGGCGGGTCGCTGACGATCACCGACCCGAACACTCACCAGTCGACGCTGTTGAACTTGCCGGCCCGGGTGCCGGTGCGCGGACGCGTGCGTGATGAGTACGTCGGCCGGTCCGAGGCCGTGCCGTCGCTGTACTGGGGCAACGAGCCGAGACCGCCGACGGGCGAGGGCGGCAGCGGGCACAACCCGATGATGGATGACAAGGGGCGCGTCTGGCTGACGCAGTCGATTCGACCCGGTCGCGAGACACCGGAGTGGTGCCGGGACTCCGATCATCCATCGGCGAAGTACTTTCCGACTGAGACGGCGACCCGGCAGCTCTCGTTCTACGACGCGAACGCGCAAGATTTCGCGCTGATCGACACCTGCTTCGGCACGCACCACCTGCAGTTTGCCGACGACGCGAACGACACGCTCTGGCTGAGCGGCGACGTCGACGTCGTCGGGTGGGTGAACACGAAGCTGTATGACGCGACCGGTGACGAGCGCGCCGCGCAGGGGTGGTGCCCCACGGTGCTCGACACGAACGGCGACGGGAAGATCACGAAGCCGTGGAACGAGCCGCCGGAGCGGCCCGACGTGACGCGACCCGGATCGGTGAGGGTCACCGACCCGACCAGGGACACCCGGTTTAGGGGCTTCAACTACGGCGTCATCCCGCACCCGACGGACGGATCGGTCTGGGTGACTAAGCCGTCCCCGACGCCGGGGAGCCTTGTCCGGATCACCCCGGGCGACAATCCACCCCAAAGCTGCATCTCGGAGATCTACGAGCCGCCGTTCGAGAACGACGCGGTCGACCCGAGCCGATGGGGCTTCGGCCCCCGGGGGATCGACGTCGATCGCAACGGGGTGATCTGGACGGCGCTCGGCGGGAGCGGGCACCTGGCGAGCTTCGACCGCAGCAAATGTCGAGTCACGAACGGCCCGACCGCCACCGGGCAGCAGTGCCCGGAGGGGTGGACCATCTATCAGTCACCCGGTCCGAAGATCAAAGGCGTGACGAGCTCGGCGAACGCGGAGTTTCACTACTACAACTGGGTAGACCAGTTCAACACGCTGGGGCTCGGCGCAAACGTCCCGATCGCAAACGGCACCGGCTCCGACTCGTTGCTGGCGCTGTTGCCGGAGACGGGCGAGTGGGTGACCATGCGCGTGCCGTACCCGCTCGGCTTCTACACACGAGGCCTCGATGGGCGGATCGACGACCCGAACGCGGGGTGGAAGGGCCGCGGGGTGTGGGCGAGCTACGACTCGTTCAATTGGCACAACGAGGGCGGCAAGGGCACGACGAGCGAGATGGTGCGATTCCAAATCCGGCCGCACCCGCTGGCGGAGTAGTCTGTGCGGGCGCGGAGGCCACCGAGGCCTCCGCGCACACGGCGATGGACGGCACGACGTAAGTTCATCGTGCGTCCTAGCGGAGTTCGTCCGGGGCGCCAGTGCCCGGCGAGCCGAGAAACAGCGTGCGCCCGTCGGGGAAGGTGACATCCCGACCGTTCGCCCGTCGCGAGCCGTCCTTGGCCTGATAGCCGTCGACGACGATCTGCGTTCCGGGCAACAGGGACGCCTTCGTGAAACCGCGCCTGAAAAGCACGTTCGGCGTCCCGGCCTCGATAGCCCACGCCTCGACTGCGCCGTCCGCGTGCTCCACGTCGACGTAAATCCAGACGTGGGGGTTGGTCCATTCCATCCTCGTGACCGTCGCCTTGTCGAACGTGACCGGCTTGTTCGCGTCGAACTCTGCAGAGAACGCATGATGTGCCGACGCCGGCGCCGCAGTCACGCTCATGAGAAGACCGACGACGGCACGTCCGATTGATCCAACGGTTCGTCGCCCCTGCATCGAACCCTCTCCTCCGTCACCGTTCCTCGGGCGGATTGCCTGAGAGGTGGCGGTCGTAAACCCGTTCGTCACCAGGCTCAAACCGGCGCGTGACGTCAACGCTCATGGTATTGCCCTCCCAGCGTGTCACCAGGGGCGCCTTGCGCAGATGCCCGTACAGCGTTTCCTCGACCATCTCAATGCACCGGAAGTCGGTGAGCTGCGCGTTCTCCTCCAACCGCCGATAGAGGGGCATGGTGATCGTCCAGGGACGAGTGAAGACCTTCGCGTCGTCGATGGTGGCTTCATATCGAATCGCGTCCGGCGTGAGGTAGCTGTACCGCTCGACGACGTGCAGGGCATCGCTGTGGAAGTTGCCCGCCCGATCGAACCATGTGTACGGCGTGAAGCTTGTCACGTCGACCACGAGCGTGTCGCCCTCCCAGCGCCCCACCGAGTGCCCCATCCAGGCCTCGTTGGGGTAGGGTTCCACTTCGTCCAGATGGATGATGCGCTGGGCGTTGGCGAACTCGAAGATCATCATGATCTTGTTCGTCCCCTGAAACAGCTGCAGGGGGTAGGGAAGGTACATGGCGCGTGGCACGCCGGGCAGATAACAGGAGATCTCCGGGTCACGGTCCAGCCAGTTGTCGACGTTCTCTCGTTTCCTTGCCGCCGCCCACGGCTGATACGGAATCTCATCGCCCTCGACCACACCGAGCCCCCCGGGTGCCCAGCCGATCGAACCGAGAGCGACCACCGGAGCCGCGAGAACCGGCACGTCGGGGTACACGCCGCGTTGCGCCACCACCGGGCGCGCGACGTGAGTCTGCAGATCCCAGTTCGCCGTGTTGTTTGCCTGCCAGATCCCGCTGAAGTCGGGTCTCCCGTCTGCCGTCCGGGGTAATGGTGCGGCCGGATCCTGACCAGCGGTCCGCCTCGCGGTCAGGGCGCCCGCCGCGATCACGGCGACCGCTGTGACCAGCAACATCAAGCGTGTGGACCGAGCTCCCATCGTCAATGTCTCCGGCGGAATCGTCGCGCCACGGCTCGTGCCGTCACCGGGCTCCGGGGTCCCGTCCCTCGACGATCCCAGGCCGCCGCCCGCGCAGCGGATCGTTTCGATCATCAGTCCCGTCGGCGGCGCGAAGGGCGAGACCCGTCGTGGCCGGATCCGGACCTCGACCCTCGGCGAAGGCTTGCTCGGCGGCGCGCGTGTTCACGAGAATGCCCGTCATGCCGTAGTTCCCCTCGTGACACGTGGATTCGAAAATCCGATTGTGCCGATCGTCTTGCTTCGTCAGCTCAACCATCACGGTCCAAGGTCGCGTGAACGTCGTCGGATCGTCGAACGTGGCGTCATACTGGAGCGTCTGGCCGTCGGCGCGTGTGAACCGTTCGATCAGATGCAGAGTCTCGCGGGACCCTCGATAGTTCGTCTTGCGGGTGAAATTCGTGGTATTGACGACGAGCGTATTCCCCTCCCATCGGCCGCGCGGGTCCCCGTACCATTGGCGAATGTGTGAGGGAAGATGCGCACTCCCGTCGAGGGGGATGATGCGATTGCCGCCGCCGCCCTGGCCGGCCTCATAGTAGATCGCCACATATCCGGGGGATTGGACAATCCGAGAGTAGCCGCCGAGCGCCGGCAATCGGTTGCCGAGACAGCGCTCGGCTCGGCCGCGATCTTCAGGGCCGTCGGCTCGATTCATGCGCTCGGTGCCGTAGCTCCCGGCCAACTCCTCAAACGAGGCGCGCCCGCGCCGGTCCGCGTCCACCCGCCGCCGTCCCGCTGCCGTCAACGGCGGCACGCGCCCGTCCGGCGGGTCTACGATCAGCGACGTGCGTCGCCCCGTTTTCTTCACCGACTGATACACCGCGTTGTACGCGCCGGCGACATCCAGAGGGGTCCCCGCCTCCGAGCGGGTGTCGAAGCGGCGCAGCGCCGCGCGTTGCTCATCCAGCTCGGCGCGCTCCTCGTCTGTAAAGAACTCCTGTCCGGCGAACTGCGCGGGACGCTCGAGCGGCGTCGCGGTCGTGTCGGTCCAGATGCCCTGCAGGTCCGGCTCGCCCCACGGTGTGCGGAGTGAGGTGTCCGTGTCTACCGCAGTCGGGGACGGGGGGGCCTGGCACGCGACGGGGATGAGGGCCAGTGCAGCGACTAACACCGCCGCCAGCGCGCGACATCGGTCCCTCATCTCACCTAGACCTTCTTCTCTGCGGGTCACCCTACGTTAGACGCGGGAGCGATTCTGCGCAATTCGAAACTTGCTGTTCGCTGGGGGCCCGTCGAGCCGCCGCCGACTAGCGATTTGCCTCCTAGTGTCGCCCCGGGACTGGAGTGCCACGCGAACACCCCCGCCACGCCGCCTGGTTAACGACATCAACGCAACTGACCCGTTTGATGCCTCCCGTCCGCCTTCGGGATTCGAACCGCGCGCCGGAAACCGCCATCGGTAAGCCCTCACCGTTGCGCGGAGCCATCGACCTCTGCCAGCAGTGCCCGGTACCGCGCATCCGCCTCCTCGACCCGCGGTTCGAGTAGACGACGCTGGGCCGGCCACAGCTCGGAGAGCAGACTCCGGGTGTCCCATGGCTCGAGGTCAGAATCGGGATCGACCGCTTCGGTCAGCAGCTCCCGCAGTCGGGTACGTTGCAGCGCTACCAGCTCTGGCACCCGCTCGTCCTGATAGAACGGCCGGTCGTCGACGATCACGTAGATCGGCGCGCTGTGCGCCACCGTGATGTTTCGCTGCTCCTGACGCTCACCAAACGCCCGAACCGCGAGCCACAAGCTTCGGTCCGCCGTCAGCGTCGTGCGGAGCTGGACCCGGTTTCGGCCGTTGGCCGATTCGGTGGCCACGACCTCACCGTGCACCACCAGCTCCAGCCGATTCAGCCGGTCGAGATCCGGGTTGAGCGAAGCCTCCGCCACGACTTCGACGCGGGCACCACGTCCAAGATGCAGCTCCTCTCCCAGCGACCGGCCGTTCGCCGTCAGCTCCAACAGCGGTCCGTTGGTGACATACAGGCGTCCCGCGCGAAAGGCATCGAACCAGGCGTCGACGCTGAAGGGACCATCGATCTTCACGTAGCTCCGCACGACACCCGGTAGGTCCATATACGGGAAGTCGGAGCCGGCGGCCGGGAGCAGCTTGTAGCCGAGGTTGAGGAAGCCGTACCACAGGTCCGTGGGCAGGCGTCCTTGCTGCAGGATCTCGACGAAGTCGACGATCCCGAACGGCACGTCCAGGGCGATGCCGCGGCGGCCGTTGAACAGCTCCGCCTGATGCGCGTAGCCGGACAGACCGCCCTGCCGATGTGATTCCTCGAAGACCTGGTGATAAAGAAAATAGCCCTCGGGGCCGACGTGCAGCGGCTGTTGCAGATTGTGGTGAATCGTGTGTCCGCGATGGACCGTCCGCGGATCCTCCTGCCCGGAGACGAGCGCGTGGCCGTCACGCTCGAAGCGGCCCGCCGCCCCCCACGCCGGCTGTCCGAAATGCGTCCCGGCGATATTGCCCATCTGCAACAAGTTCCCGACGTGTACATCCTCGGCCGCCACCTGCGCCCAGGTGTTTTCGTCCTGGGTCGTGTCTCGCTGGATGTGAATGTGCGCATCGCCGGAGTACCACCCGCGGTCCGGCTGGTTGATGTAGCGCTCCAGGGCGATCGGCACGGTGCGCGTCTCGTTGGATCGAATCTCGACCTGGCCGTGGTGAATCCGATACTCGATCCCTCGGGTGACAACGAGCTCGTAGGTCCCCGCGGGCACCCGGGCCTCGTAGCTCCCGTTCAGGTAGAACGCCTGTCGATGCTCGACGGGCCAAAACGCCCGCGGGCCGACCCACAGCCGGCGCACTTCGTCTGTGAAGCGATGCACCATGATCGCGTCGTCCGAAGGCAACGGCATCCTTCCCGTCGAATCGTAGAGCCCGACGCGCGCGGGCATCGGCTCACCCGATGCGGCGTCCGTCACCTCCAGCCGCACGCGACCGAACGCCGTCGGGGCATCGGTGGTCCCAGCGCGGACCACTTGGACGTCGCACAGGCACAACCCCGCGCGGCTGCCCACAGCGATGTCGATGCCTCGAGTGCCTTGCCCGGCGAGGCGTGCGCGGTCGAGTGTCAGCGTGATCGCACGCAGCGGTCCTCCTGTCTCGGGCTGGATCTCCGCTGTCCGGCCCAGGCTGTTGCCACCGTTCTGGTCCCAGACCACCACGAACGGGTTGGTGAACGCCGTGGCGTAGGTCAGCGTCAACGTCACCGACTCGTCGACGTCAAATCCATAATCGTCGTCGACGTCGAGCCCGATCAGCCCACCCTCCACGCACTGCCGGCCGCCAACCGTGCGCATCTCGATCTCGTTTCGGTAGGCGCCGAGGCCCAGCTCGGAGTAGCTCAGCCCATAGGTGTGCGCGATGCGCGGCTTTGGCCAGTCGATTTCCTGCACGTAACGGGCCTCGGTTCCGTGGGCGTGCAACCGACCGATTTCGACCGTCGCCAACGCCGCGACAACGCACCCGAGCGCGCACCCGGTAAGAAACCCGCGGGCCGTGGGTCTCATCTTCCGCTCCTTCGCTGCGATTCCACGACGGGCCCTCACTCCAGAATCCCCGCCACCATCCGCACGACGTGCGCGACCATCTCGTCCTCGACCTCCGGCGCCCAACCGACGGGCGAGGCGTACTGTATCTGGATGACCTGTGCCTGGTAGGCATTCAGCCGCACCAGCTCACGGGTCGGTATGTACAGATTGTGCTCGCCCATGTAGCCGAACACCATGATCGGCATGTCGGCGCGGAAGACGTCCTTGATGCGGGCGCCGATCGGGGCGCAGATCTCCCCCTGCATCGCGACGATCGGCATCGGTCCCAGCCTCGCCACGATCACTTCGTTGTAGATGCAGGGTGAGTCGTCGTGGATGCGGTCGTCGTAGCGGGCCAGAAACTCCTCGTCGGTCTCGTGGATCAGATAGGTGTCGTCGGTGCAGATCATCTCGGTGGTGGTGGTGGGAAACGGGATGCCGTTCTCGTAGTAGCGCAGCAGCATCCGGACCCAGTTGGTGCCGCGATACCGGTTGGGGTAGTGCACGAACCCGACGTCGGGCGGGAACTCCTCGGCCATCGCCAGCGCTTCCTCGCGCGAGATAGGAGGCGCCAGCGGCAACCCCACCACTTCGATACTGCTCGTGATCGGCCCGGTGACATCCTGGAGCGGCCCGTTCACGATTTGACGCACTGCCTCGGCCAGCTCGTGACCGAGCTCGCGCGCGCGCGCTTCGAGCAGCGCGTCGTAGGCCCCGCCACCCGCCTCGCGCGCGTCCGCGACGCGGTTCTGCCAGCCGGCCGGCTGCCGCGGGAACTGGTTGCCGCCCGAGGCGTCGGCGTACATCGCCAGCACCCCTGGAAACGCCTCCTCGATTTCGTTCATCGCGTAGCCGGGGTGACCGGCGTCGATCATCGAGCGTGAGGCCTGCGCGGGGTGGGTGCCGTGGCTGAAGAGCATCGCCACCGGGGCGCCCGCAGAGACGACCCGCAGCAACTGAATCTCGTAGTCGACCGGTGCGTTGCCCCGGGCTGTGATGAAGTAGCCGTGCCCAGAGCCGAGCTCCACGCGCACCGGTCCCTGTTCGGCGGCGATCGCCTCCTCGATCAGCCCGAACATCTGGTCGGCCAGTCGCCGCCCGTAGGCGAAGTTGTCCGGATTGATCTGGATCGGAGCATTGTGGTTGTGCGTGGCCAGCAGGATCAGATGCGATGAGTCGATACCCAGCTCGCGTCGCACCCGTTGCCGCAGGATGGGGGTCGCGACGTCGAGACAGTTCAGGTCGTAGGTGACGAACACCAGCCGGCTGGCGCCGTCGTTGAGCACCAGCACCCGCGCGTGGATGTCTTCACGGGTGCCCTCCGACACCCGTCCATTGACCATCACGAGCGGGGAGTCGTTCGTGATCACCCCCTTGGCCACCCCGGCCGTCATTGTCCGTGCAGAGGTCTGCGCCGAGGCGGCGGCGCTCAGCACCAGGATGGCAGCGAGCGCGGTGAGCGCAACGCGATTCTTGGCGATCGTCATGGCGTTGTCTCCCCCCGCGAGTCTGAAGGCCTTTGCGACATGGTTCGGCTCCGTTGTCATCATCAGTGCTCGTGCTGCCGCAGATACGCCAGCAGGTCGGCCAGACCGCCGGCGTCGAGCCCCTGCTCGAGCCCGTCCGGCATCAGCGAGCGTCCCTCAGTCCTGATCGTCCCGATGCGGCTCCGCAACAGGGTGTCGGTCTCCCCGTTAGCCCGCCCGAGTGTCACGCTGCTCGCCGTCTCGGCGGTGACGATACCGTTCAGCAGCTCGCCGTCCGCGGTCTCCACGAGGTAGTTGGCGTACTCTGGCGCCAATGCCGCGCTCGGATCGAGAATCGAGGTCAGCAGATCTTCCTCGCCCTTGGTGAACGCCATCCCGAGGTCCGGACCGACCGAGAAGCCCACGTCGCGGAAGAGGTGGCACTGGGCGCACAGGGTCTGAAAGTGCTCGGCCCCGCGGTCGGCGTTGCCCCGGTGGCCGACGACCTCGGGGAGCCACCGGTCGACGACCGCCTGGCGGTTGCTGAATTCGTGGTCTCCGAACAGGGCGGCCGCTCGCGTCTGGATGTCGTCGCTCGACCGTCGCAGCAGACGGCGCCGCTGCTCTAGGTCGAGGTTCAGCTCGCCTACCGAGAGGTCTCCCGACTCCAGCTCGGAGATCAGCGGCTCGTGGAACGGGCGGTTCCGTAGCAGCATGTCGATCACGACGCCCTTGACCGCGGCGCCATATCGGCGGAAGCGGCCGAGCGCGGCGGCGCCACGCTGCGGGTCGTCGAGGCTCGCCAGCGCGCGCGCAGCGGCAACCTGCAATGTCGGGGGAGACTGTGGGTGCATGAGCTGGAAGAGCGTGTCGCCGACCTGCGTATAGGCGCCGAGCGCCAACACCGCGACCTCCTCGGCCCGCGCGTCGACCGCCAGCCGGGTGTCCACGGCGCGCTCCCGAGCCCGCTCGAGCGCCTGGTCGCGCGCCGCGAGGTCGTCGATGCCGGCGGCCGCCGCCACGCGCAGCGCGGCGCGAACCACGCCGGTTGCGCCCGAGTCGATCAACGGACCGAGGGCGTCGGCCGCGGCCGTCGCGCCGGGGGCGGCGTCCACGCGCTCGAGACCGTCGGCCAATCCATCGAGCAGCGCCGCGCGCCAGGGGTCGGCCAGACCGGGCCGGTCCGAGAGCCTCACCAGCGCCGGCAGCTCGCCCCCGTCGGCCGACATCGCCATCGCCCCGAGGTGGCGAACAGCGTCCAGCAGCCCCGCCGTCTGCGCCTCGGTGTCCAGGCTGGTCGTTCGGGCGAAGAGCGCACGCAGCACGTCGGGTGCGTCGTTACCGAGTCCCGCAAGCGCCGCGTAGCGTGTCCATCGATGGCCGGCGTCGCGCGCGAGAATCGCCTGCAGGCCCTCCCGGCTCTGGGATGCGTCGACGGTGCCTAGCGTCAGCGCCGCCTGCATCCGGACCCGGGTGTCGAGGTCGTCCGCCAGCGCCGTCACCGCGCGACGCAGCGGTTCGGACTCTCGCAGCCGCGGTTCGGACAGCACCAGCGCGTTCTCCCGGATCCCCGGCGCCGGGTCGGCCAGCGCGTCCTGGATCTCCTCGATCTCCAGCGCCGACAGACCGCGTAGTGTCCAGAGCGCGTGCAGCCGGGCCGGCGCGGCATGGCTTGAGCGCAGCAGCTCGGCGGCGAGCGGCGCGGCCGCCGGATCGCCCCGCTCGACCAGCAGCCGCTGCGCGGTGTCGCGCCACCACTTGTTCGGGTGGGCGAGGGCGGCGACCAGCGCCTCGAGATCGGCCGAGGCCAGGTCCGGACGCACCGTTGGCAGCCCCTCGCGCGGCACGAGCCGGTAGATGCGTCCCTTGTCGTCTCCGGCGCGCACGTCGAGGGTCGCTTCGACCGCGTCGGGAATCCATTCGGGATGCTCGATCACCGCGCGGTGCATGTCGACGACATACAGCGCGCCCTCGGGTCCGGTGGCCAACGTGACGGGACGGAACCAGTTATCGCGTCCGGCGAGCAGCTCGACGCCCTCGGCGCGGCGGGTAGCAGCGAAGCTCGGGCCGTCTGCGGTCAACACGTCCTGATGCACGACGTTCACTACGACGTCGTTCACGAAGAGACTGGCGTCGTAGGCTGCCCCCAGCGCGCCCCCACCGTAGAACGCGATGCCCGAGCCGCCCGAGAAACGGCCGGACTGTTCCGGATGATTGACGCGGGTCTCGGCATCGGAGAGTTGGAACAGCTGGGCGGAGCTGCCGTGGTTCGAGATCATGTGGCGGGTGGTCGGCACCGCCAGCAGCGGGTTCCGCGCGAGGTAGGCGGTGGGGAACACCATGTGCTGCACATGGTTGAGGTTGTGCGTTCCGAACATACGCCCCCAGGCGTCGAAGGCGATGCCGTGCCCGCCCGTCGTCTCGTACGACGTCTCGAGGGCGCCGGTGTCCGGCTGGAACCGGAAGTCCATGCCGCGGATCGACACGACGGCGTCGGGCGCGTCGGTAGGATGCCCGCCGCCGTGATTGCCGCCGTTGGCAGCGTAGACCCAGTTGTCGAGGCCCCAGGTGAGCCCGTTGATGTTGTGCTGGGTGTTGGCAACCGGGAACCCCGAGAACAGCGGTTCGCGTGTGTCGGCGATGCCGTCGCCATCGTCGTCGCGCAGGAAGAGGATGTCGGGCGGCTGGGTCACCAGGATGCCGTCGCGCCACGGCAGGACCGAGGTCGGGTACTGCAGGCCGTCGGCGAACAGGGTCCAGCTCTCGTACGAGCCGTCGAGATTCTCGTCGACCAAAAGCTTCACCCGACCCAGCGGCGGTGACCCCTCAGGCCGCGTGGGGTAGTCGCCCATCTCGACCACATACATCCGGCCGTCGGCGTCGAAGGTCAGCCCTACTGGATCGACGACAGCCGGCTCGCTGGCGGCCAGCTCGAGACGCAGGCCGTCTGGAAGTCCGGCGGTCGCGATGAATTCGTCGGGGTCGAGCGACGCGCCCTTCCCGTCTCCGTTGAAGCATCCCGACACGGCCCATGCGAGCGTCAGCACCGCGACCGTCTGACCTGCGACCGGGAGGGAGCGTGGCATCAGCCGGCCGCCGATCCCTTCCAGGTTCCCTTCGCCACGGCTGGGATAAACGTGTCGAGACCGTCGGGTCGGAACACCAATGTCCGCCCCTGCTCGGCGCTCATATAGGCCGTCATCAGCAGCTCGACGACCTCGACGCCGTCGTCGAAGGTGACGTCGGGTCTCTCGCCCCGCAGAAACGCGCGGGACATGTGTCGGTTCTCCGCCGTGTAGCCGTACGCGGCCGCCTCGTCAACCACGACTGGCATCAGCCCCACCTCGGCGTTCTGCTTCTCGACCAGATCTTCCCCGGCCGCGCCGCGCACCTCCCGACTAAAGAACAGCTTCAAGCCGGTGTCGAGACTGTTGACCGACATCGAGTACTCGGGCCCGAGCAGCTCCATGCTCAGCCGCAACCCGGCGCCGACGTAGCTCCACGACGTGCTGGCCTCGCCCAGGAGTGGCGCACCGTCGTCGGCCTCGTATTCAACCGTGACGCTGGCGAAGTCTTCGGCCGGCCGGGTGGAGTAGTCGACGTCGTCCCCCATCGCCTGCCGCAGCCTTTCGCTGTAGGTGGGGCGAGTCCACTTCAGCGCGGCGATGTGTCCGGTCACCCGGCGTGGGGTAATAGACGCGCGCGGGGCGCCGGGCGCGGTTAGCAGATGGCGTACCACCTCGACCGAGTGGCACATCATGTCGTTCAGCACGCCGCCGCCCTGCAGGTCGCCGCGCCAGAACCACGGCATGTGGGGGCCGCTGTGCTCTTCGGCGGCGCGAGCCAGGTAGGGCCGACCCGTCAGGGCGGCGCCCCGCCGCCAGACCAGCTCGCGGCCACGCGTCACAGCCGGCGCGAAGAGCTGATTCTCCAGGTAGCCGTGGTGCAGATCGGCCGCGTCGACGAGTGCCCGGACTCGCTTCGCTTCGGCAACCGTGCGCCCCAGCGGCTTTTCGCACGCGACACCACGCAGGCTCGCGCCCGCGCCGACGGCGCCGCAGATTGCCTCGGCGTTGGCGACCCGCGCCTGATTGGGTCCGCACAGCCAGATGGCGTCGATCGCCGAGTCGGCGACCATGGCCTCGATAGAGGGGAAGGCCCGGGCGTCACCGACGTCGAGATCGCGAGCCAGCGCGGCAGCCGACTCGGCGTGCTCGCTCGCCGGGCTCCAGACCCCGCGCACGTCCACCTCACGCACGGCCACCATCGACTGGATGTGGAATCGGGTGATGAAGCCGCTGCCGATGAAGCCGATCCCCAGTCGACCGGAGGACATGGTGCCGATGCTAGTGCCCTGTAGCCGTGATTCGCAACACAATGCCTGGGCCGGGCCTGCCGGGCGCAAGGCCCGACTCCCGCACGGCGCTTACGGCCTGGTCGTCAAGGCCGAAGCGATCGTCGAGGGGCGTGACGCTTCGACCGTGCTCACGGCGTGCGGCTCCGCTGGGGCGCCGCCGTCAGACCAGTTCTTCAGCGGCGTGCGTACCGGCGACGTAGCCGTGCACATGTCCCTTGCCCAGGCCATGCTTGTTGAGCCCCCCCACCGCTTCGCCGCCCGCGTAGAGACCCGGAATGACCTGGCCCTGCATGTCGACGACCTGCTGTCGGCCGTTGACGCGAAGACCACCGTAGGAGTCGTGCCAGATCACCATGATCGAGAGCGCGTAGAAGGGTGGCGTCGCGATGCGGTTCATGGGCGCATCTGCTTCGCGCTCGAAGTCGGGGTCGTCCCCTGCATCCACATAGCCGTTCCAGGTCGCCACGGTGTCGGCCAGGTGCCTCAGCGGCACCCGTTGGAACTCATGACCCGCCGCGATCTTCTCGGCCAACTCCTTGATCGTGTCGGCGTGGAAGTAGTAACCGTTGTCCGCCACGTACGGATACCGGAGCTCCCACCCAGTGCGATCGACCGCCTCCTGGTCGAAGATCGCCCACAGCGGACCGGAGTAGTAGTGGGGAGGCTTCGACCCCTCGTTGATCGCCAGCGCGGCATCGAGCCCGTGGTCGTAGCTGTACATCTCCCGGACCCACTCCTTCCGGCAGTTGCGCCAGTCGAGCGGCGTGTGCTCCAGCCCCGGGCCGGGGGCGCCACCGCCCCCCGGATAGCGGCTGCCCGCAGGCCGGGCGGGGAGACGCACCTCGTTGAAGAAGCGCTTCCCAACCTGATTCACGGCGATGAACTCCTCGAAGCCGGCGTTGCCGACGTTGACGCCCGCCGATCCGCGGAAACCGAACGTCGGGTGACCGGGCATCATGGTGGTGTAGGCGTCGCGGGTCCCGAGACGCGTCGAGATGTGGAACGTCGTCGGATACGAGAGGTTCTGCTGCATTCCCGCCAGGTTGGCGCCGATCCTCAATCCCGCTGTGAGCGCGCTGGCGTCCTGACCGTGCGGGCCCTGCAAGGCGTAGCCGCTGGTCGGGAAGGCCGGTTCCCGCAGGGCGGGATAGAACATGCTCCGGACCTCGGGGTTTCCCGCGTGGCCTCCGCTGGCCAGGATGACGGCCCGGCGGGCCCTGATGCGGACCGTCTCCTGTTGATCCTCGACGTTACCGTTCTGCCAGTAGCTCTGCAGCAGCTCGCCGGTTTCGGGGTGATGGCGCGGCGTGTAGTGGGCCCGAATCCCCAGCACTCGGCCCGAGAACGGTTGTTCACGGACGAGCGTGTCGAAGTGTCGATGAAACATGAACTCGACGCCCTTCTCCCGGGCGGAGAACTCCAGTGGGCGGGAGAGAGCCACACCATTGCTGACGGCGTTGGGGCCGACCGAGCGACTCGCGTTGTTCATCTGCACCGGCGCGAACGGACTCGTTCGCTCCGGATCGGCCACACCGGCGTCCTCGGCGGTGATCGTGCCCGCTTTGATGTCGGTGCGGTCTCCCAGCATGAGGAAGCAGCGTGCGCCTCGCGCGCGCGACAGGCCTCCGCCGCCATGCGTGCCGCTGACCCGGGTGAACCGCACGTAGTTGTCGATCAGGAACTGTCGGGTCGCCGGGCAGTTCTCGGCCCACGAGCGCGCGAGCTCACGCTCGTTGTAGCGGTACGGGCTCTGGGCCTTGGTGTCGAGGACCGACCAATCGGTGAGGTCCGTGAACAGGAGGTCGACACTGTCGTCGAGCTCCTCCGGGGCCTCGGCTGGGTCGACGGTGATGAACCCCTCGTGGTCGCTGTCGCCTTTCATATCGCGACGCTGAACCGGGTCACCTCCGCCGAGCGAGAGAAACGCTCCGCTGTGCAACATCCTGCCGCCAGGGTCGAAGTTCGAATCGACCACGAGCACGCTGGCCCCGAGGTCCCGCGCACGAATGGCCGCCGTCAGGCCCGCGCACCCGGCCCCGGCGATGACGACATCCGCTTCGTAGTCCCAGGCGATATCGTCGGGCGCCGTGGAGGAAGCCGAGGCCTGCGCTTCCGCCTGCTCCGGTCCCAACAGGGCGCCGGCACCCAGTCCCGCCGCGGCTCCTGTCTTGACGAAGTCTCGCCGCGTGAGACCGTCTGCGTTCTTGACCTGCGGACCATGCTGCCGCGTGTCGGGTGTCTTCGCCATGACTTGTTCTCCCGTTGGTCACTACGGTTGAGCGTCCGCCGGCCGCTCGTGGGGCACGACGGCGCCCGCGTCACGAGCTCCACGACAGCCGACCTCCGATTCAGCGACATGATAGCAACCTGGTCGGCGCGTGACCTGCGCGGTGGGCTGCCGGTCCTCAGGGCGGGGACGATGCCCCAGCACGCCGCCTCGGCTCTGGGCCAGTCGCGTGCGGCGGCCTTGCAACGTTTTCTTGACAGCTAGCGTCTATATATGTGGTAGTCACACATATAGGCTTCGCGCAGAAACTCACCCGCGAGCTGAAGAAGGGCAGTGCGGAGCTGCTGATCCTTGCGCTCCTGGAGGACCAACGACGGCACGGCTACGACATCGCGAAGCAGATCGACAGACAGTCCGAGGGAACGCTGCGATTCCATGTCGCGTCGTTGTATCCCGTGCTCTACCGTCTCGAAAAGCGGGGGTGGATTGAAGGTCGATGGGTCGAACAGGCCGGGCAGCGCCGCCGTCGCTACTACCGTCTGAGCCGGTCCGGTCGGAAGGTGCTCGCCGAACATCGGAGCGGCTGGGAGGGTCAATTATCCTCCTGAGCTACTTCGCGTCTTGCGAAAATCGGAGATTCGCAGAATCGTTAGGAAAATCGAATCTGCGAGTTCTGGCGCGAAATCGCCCGACCGGTCACTTTTTTCGATAAAGCTTCGCCTGTGGTTTTTCTCAAGATCGAGAATCGGCGTTTTCTTTAGGAAATGGCGCGCCCGGCTGGACTCGAACCAGCGACCCTCGGTTTAGAAGCACAATGCTTTATCCGTCTGAGCTATGGGCGCCGTGAGAACACCGAATCCTAGCTGACGTAAGTCCTGTCATCAGAACGGTCTAAGCGCTATCGAGATCTGCGATGCCTCCAAGCAACCGTCGGATCCTCAACACGCCACAGGATGTTCCGTGCACCACCCTTCACTTCGAGGGCGGGCGTTCGACTATCAGCGAGTTGGCACCGTCGGCCGATCGCAGCGACGTTTCAACGATTCGGGGGTAGACCGGGTATTACCTGTTGAGGGCAACGGATTCATGCAACTGGGACCAGACGGATCGCTGCTCGTCGAGAAGGCGCTGTCGATGTCGCGCCTTTCCCACGAGGAGCTATCCCCGGAAGCGGCCGAAATCACAAGGCTTGTGCGGCTGACGCTCGGGGGCGACTCGACGGCCTTCGAGCACATTGTCGCGCGATACGAGACCCGTGTCATGGCCGTCTCGGCTCGGCTGCTCGGGGGGAGAGACGACGCCGAGGATGCGGCACAGGAAGTCTTCCTCCGTGCGTTCAAGTATCTCCACCGGCTGGATTTGCAGAAACCCGTGGAGCCGTGGCTGATGCGGATCACCGTCAATGTGTGCCGTGATGCGGTGCGCCGGAGGCAACGCAGCCGGGGCACGTTCCTTGAAACCGAGAGCCCTGAGGCGATCGACCGCTCTCCCGACCCATACGGCGGTTTGGTTCGAACCCAGGAACGCTTGGTGCTGCGGAGAGCCTTGGGTGGCCTCCCGGAGAAAGAACGGCTCGCGATTGTCCTACGCGACGTCGAGGGGTTGTCGACGGCCGAGGTTGCGTCGATTCTCCGCTCCTCTGCCACCACCGTGCGCTCCCAGGTGAGTCGGGGCCGTTTGCGGCTGAAAGCTGCCATCGAACGGCTGTTGCGAGGCGAGTCGTGAGCTGCACGTTCTCGAGGGACACGCTTGCGCTCTATGCCGAGGGCGATCTGGCAACGGAACAAGCGGACATCACCTCGCACCATTTCGACGGGTGCGAGGAGTGCCAGTCGTTTCTGGAGCAGCTGCGCCGTAGCCAAACACTGCTGAAATCGCTTCGCCGCGAGGTCGTCAGGCCATCGGAGTGCGCGCGCATGCGTGGTGCGGTCATGTCGATCATCAATGACCGACCGGATGTGCTCGGATGGCGATTGCGAATCGAGCGAGCGATCGCGGGCGCTTTCCGACAGCCCTCGCACGCGCTCGCGGCGTGCGCTCTGGTTGGAGTTCTGTCACTCGGGGTGCTCTCGCAGGCCCGGCACGCCACCGTTGACATGAGGCAGGGTGTGGCCGTGTTGGATGGGACAACGTTGGTGCTTCCGGAGGACTATCGCGACTGGGTCCTCGTCAGCCGGTCGGCGAACCAACACACGCTGACTCCGAAGGTCTATATCAATCCGTTCGGTTATCGAGCGTATGAGAGTACGGGGACGTTCCCCGAAGGCACGGTGATGATTTGGGAGTCTGACGATCGAGAGCCCGGCACGGCGGATCGTCCACACCGGGACGCGCCCGTGCTGCTCGCCTCCATCAAGGACGGCCGGTTCGAGGACGGCTGGGGATATTTCGACTTTACAGGGCGTGGCGGCACAGCGACGACCAAGGCGAGGGCGCTCCCCGGTTCCAGCGGCTGCCGTACGTGTCATCGAAAAGATGCAGAGACGGACCACGTGTTGACCCAGTTCAGTCCCACGCTGCATACCGCTCATCGTGGCGCGCACCCCCTACCGGTACCGTCTGCTTCGTCGCGGTTCACCCAGCCGCAGCGCGCGGCGCGCACGTGAGCGTGGAACTAGAGTGAGAGGTAGCTGCCGCATGGTCAAGAAAGCGCGGAAGATCGTCCTGACCGCCGGCGCGCTGTCCGTTGCGTTCGCCGGCCTCCTCTGGACGACGATGCAAGATGGCACGCAGTTCTACGTGGAGGTCGAAGAGGTGATGGCCGACCCGGTCGAATGGGACGGCAAGGCCCTCCAGGTACACGGCTACGCGGCCAACGTGCGGCGACATCCGAAGACTCTGGACTGGCGCTTCGAGATCCGGGACGGCGTCGAAAACAGCACCCACATGGTCACCGCCGTGTATAGCGGTCTGGTCCCCGACACCTTCGACAACCATGCGGAGGTCGTGGCCACGGGACGGCTCGACGGCGACACGTTTCACGTCGACGCGGGCGGCATCATGGCGAAGTGCCCGTCGAAGTATGAGGAGCAGCCGTCCGTTGGCGGCCGGTCGGGCGACTACATTTCGGCCACCGACGGCGCCAGCAACTGAAATCAGTCGTGCCGGTGGCGCGGGTGGTTGATGCCCACTCGGCCAAATTGGTCGTGCCCGCGGCCGCAGGGAGCTCATGGCCACTTTAGGCACCTATACGCTGCTGGCCGCATTCGTCGCGTGCGCGTACGCCGCCGCCGCGGCGGTCGCGGGCGCCCGACGTCGCTCGACCCGCCTCGTCGACAGCGGGATCGGCGCCTTCTACCTCGTCACCGCGTTGATGACCCTGGCATCGGCGGTCATCATCAATGCGTTCGTGACCCGGGACTACTCGATCCGCTACGTCGACCGGTACTCCGATTCCGTCCAGCCGCTCTTCTACCAGATCACCTCTTACTGGGGTGGGCTCGACGGCTCGATCATGTTCTGGGTGTTCCTGCTGTCGGTCTTCGGCGCGGTCGCCGTCCGCAGTAACCGCGAGCGTCATCGCGAGCTCGTGCCCTACGTCGTGGCGACCGTCGCCGTCGTGCAGATGTTCTTCCTGATGATCATGATCGTGAACAAGAACCCGTTCGCGACGTATCTGATGGAGACACCGGCCGACGGCCGCGGCCTCAACCCGCTGCTCCAGAACGCGTATATGGTGATTCACCCGCCCTCGCTCTACACGGGGCTCGTCGCCATGACCATCCCGTTCGCGTTCGGGATCGCCGCGCTCATCACCGGGCATCTCGACGATTCGTGGCTCCGCGCCGTGCGGCGCTGGACGATGTTCTCCTGGTTTTTCCTCTCGCTCGGGCTGACGCTGGGCATGATCTGGGCCTACGAGGAGCTGGGCTGGGGCGGCTGGTGGGGCTGGGATCCGGTCGAGAACGCCGGTGCGCTCCCATGGTTTCCGGCGACCGCGTTTCTGCACTCGGTCATGGTGCAGGAGCGGCGGAGCATGCTGCGCGTCTGGAACATCTCGCTCGTCATCATCGCTTTCGTGCTCACGCTGTTCGCCACCGCGTTGACGCGCACCGGCATCGTGCAGTCGGTGCATTCGTTCGGCGAAGACCCCCAGCTGGCGCTGATGTTCGGCATCTTCATCAGCCTCGTGCTGGTGGTCAGCTTCGGGCTGGTCATTTACCGGCTGCCGCTCCTGCGCGCGCGCAACGAGCTGGAGTCGTGGGCGTCGCGGGAGGCGGCCTTCCTCGTCAATAACTGGATCCTGCTCTTCTCGGCGTTCTTCATTCTCTTCGCGACGATGTTCCCGACGCTGAGCGAGGCGGTGACGGGGCAGCGGATCACCGTCGGACCGCCGTTCTTCAACACCTGGATGATCCCAATCGGGCTGGTCCTGCTGCTCCTGACCGGGATCGGCCCGCTGCTGGCGTGGCGGAAGTCGACCTTGTCGAATCTTCGGTTCCAGTTCCTGTGGCCGACCGCGCTCGCGGTCGGCACGGCCGCGGTGCTCTACGCCCTCGGTTTCCGCGTCTGGGTGTCGGGCATCTGCTTTGCGTTGTGTGCCTTCGTGGTCGGGACCGTGAGCCAGGAGTTCGCACGGGGCGCGGTCGTGCGTCGGGGCGTCACGGGCACCGACATGGTGACCGCCATGATCGGGCTCGTCATGCGGTCACGCCGGCGGTATGGCGGCTACGTCATCCACTTGGGCATCGTGCTGATGATGCTCGGCTTCGCCGGCGCCGGCTACAAGCAGACGGCGCAGGTCTTGTTGACGCCCGGCGAGCAGGTGGAGGTCGGCCGGTTCGCCGTGCGGCTGGACCAGCTCAGCGTCCGGGACGACGGCCGCAAGGAGATGCATACGGCGACCGTGACGGTGTTCGAGGACGGCCAAAACGTCGGCCAGCTGCATCCCGCCAAGTGGTTCTATCGGAAGCACGAGTCGGAGCCGACGACCGAGGTTGCCATGCGTCGCACGTTCGCCGAGGACGTCTACGTCGTCCTCGCGGCGTATGACATGGCCGACCAGTCGGCGAGCTTCCAGGTCACCGTCAACCCGCTCGTGAACTGGATCTGGCTCGGCTTCGCGCTGCTGGCCCTTGGGACCGGCGTCGCCCTGCTCCCCGAGAGTCGCTTCGCGTTCCTCGCGTCGCGTGCGGCGGCGGCCTCGGCGGGAACGACCGGGGCAACGAAACAGCAGCTGGCGCGCGGCTAGTCTCGTCCAGTCGTCGGGCACGATGGCGCAACGAACCTTCCTTCCGGCATTGGTCACCACGATGGTGATGTTCGGCGTCGCGCCGTTCTTCATCGCGTCGGCTCCCTACGAGTCGACGATGGGCCTTATCCAGAAGGTGTTCTACTTCCACGCGTCCGCCGGATTCGCGCTGTTCACGGGGGCCTTCGTGTGCGGCCTGGCGAGTCTGTCGTACCTGATGGGCCGGACGCCGACGGCCGACCGCGTGGCGGTGGTCGGCGCGGAGCTGGCCGTGCTGTTTGGCCTGATCGTGCTCGTGACCGGTCCGCTCTGGGCGCGAAAGGCCTGGGGTGCCTGGTGGACGTGGGATACACGTCTCACCCTGTCCCTGCTGACCTGGATGATCTTTCTCTCGTACCTCCTCCTCCGGCGGTTTGGGGGGTTTGGCGCGGAGCGAATGGCCGCGGCAGTCGGGATCTTTGGGATGGCCGTGGTGCCGTTTGTGTACGTCTTGGTCAACGTCTGGCGGACAATGCACCCCTCCACCACGGTCGCCACGACGCTGCCGCCAGGGATGCGCGGCCCCTTCCTGTTCTGCGTTGGGGCGTTTCAGGTGCTGTTCCTCACGCTGCTCATCGCTCGCGTGCGGACTCACGAGGTTTCTGCTGCGCTGGATCGGCTGACCCTGGAGGACGGATAGGTGAGGACGTGTCTGGTGACAGGAGCGGCCGTCGCCGTCGTGGTTCTCACACTCGGCACTGCGGCCCCCCAGGCTCAGCCCAACGAAGCGGTCGCACAGCTCGACGAGTTCGTGCCCATCGAGAGCCTCCCTCCTGCCGATCAATTGCCGGCCGCCCCCCTCTTGGTGATCGCCTATGCCCTGGCCTGGGTTGCCGTACTCGGCTTCGTGTGGGTCACGTGGCGTCGACTGGGCCAGATCGAGGACGACTTCTCACGGTTCACATCTGCCGGTCGGCACACCGACGACTGACCTGCTCCAACGTCGTGCTAGTTGCGAGTGCCCAACACGTTCGTGCTCGCGCGGGTCGTTTGATAAACCCGGCTGACACGTTGCCATTCTGTCGGAGGCCTCGCGTCTGAGATAGAACGCCTCAATGACGCGGCCAGATTCTGGGGCACCGGGCACTGGCCAACCAGTGCCGCACGCTCGTCGTCCGGATGTGGGACTCGCCCTTACGTGACGTGGCGTGGATACTACGCACACGTTGAGTCAGGGCTAGGACTCTAAAGCACTTGACCGGCCGACGATTCGGATGGCCGGGTCGACGTGATTAGGGTTGCTGTAGCAGGTCCAGCCCGGTTCATCAGGTCGAAGGATTGCGCCGACGTCGTTCGGAAAGCCCGTCCGTCTCCGGATAGCCGTCTCGCTGTCGGCCCCTCTCAAAGTGAACGCTTCCCCCGCCACGACACTGCTGAGGTAGCCGACGCTGATCGCCTTACGGAGGGTGAGCTAATCTTAGTTGAAAATTGAAACGGCTCCAGACCCTGTGGTGTGATGACGTTGCAAAAGACGGACATCACCCCACGAGAGAGAGGAGCCACGATGAGTGTCCTACGTGCTGTCAGGAAGCGCAAGAAAGTTCGCAAGCTGGGCTCGGTCAACATCATTCACCGCGAGGCCTACGCGGATCTGGAGCTGGACGCGAAGGTGGAGCTGATCCGCTCGCTGGTGCCCCTGGGCCTGATGCATGTGCAGGAGTTGCTCGACCAGGAGGTGACGGCGCTGGCGAGCGAGCGCTACGTCCGGAAGGACGCGTCGGTCGGTGGACGCCGTCACGGCAGTAACCCTGGGACGGTGGGTCTCGCGGGGCAGCGCGTGCCGATTCGCGTGCCCCGGATTCGTCGCCTCGCAGGGAGCGAGATTCCGCTGCGGTCGTATGCGGCGTTGCATGACGACCGCGAGGTGGACGACGCGCTGCTGCGACGGGTGCTCTACGGGATCTCGTGCCGCAACTACGCGGCGGCCGCGGCGGCGATTCCCGGGGCGATCGGGCTCTCGAGTTCGACGGTGTCCCGGGGGTTCATCCAGGCCAGCGCGGCGCAGCTACGGGCGTTCCAGGAGCGGGACCTATCCGATGAGGACGTGGTGGCCGTGTTCCTGGACGGCAAGACGTTCGCTGACGCGACGATGGTCATCGCGCTAGGCATCACGCTGTCTGGGGAGAAACGCTTCCTGGGCTTCGTCGAAACGGACACGGAGAACGCGACGGTGCTCACACCGTTCCTGCGGTCGTTGGTCGAGCGGGGCCTCGACCTCTCCCAGGGTGTGCTGGTCATCCTCGATGGCGGCAAGGGGCTCCGCACGGCCGTCCGGAAGGCCTTCCGGGGCCGGGCCCTGGTCCAACGGTGCCAGTGGCACAAGCGCGAGAACGTGGTGAGCTACCTGGCCAAGCACGAGCAGGCGGTGTGGCGTCAGCGTCTCCAGCGAGCGTACAACCGGCCGGACTACGACGAGGCCCTCGGTGCGCTCGAGACGCTCCACGGCGAGTTGGACGAGCGGAACCAGTCGGCGGCTGACAGCTTGGCGGAAGGCCTGGACGAAACCCTGACGTTACATCGATTGGGCGTGTACGGAGTGCTGGGCCGGTCGCTGAAGACGACGAACTGTCTGGAGTCGGTCAATGCGCTGGTCGAGGAACGCTGCGCGAAGGTAGATCACTGGCAGAGCTCGAGCCAACGCCACCGCTGGCTGGCGACCGCCCTCCTGGACATCGAACCGCGCTTACGAAGGGTGAGGGGCTACCGCCACCTTCCCACGCTTCGGGCCGCATTGAAGCGAGAACTGAAGATCGACACGACGACGTCGAAGAAGCAGGCCGCGTAAGCCATCGGGAGCCGTGGAGAGTTTCAACTAAGAATGGGCTTGACTCGCCTTACGCATGGCCTCATCGCGGCTCCCCGCGTGATTCGCCTCAAACGCCTCGACTGTGGAATAGAAGTGCGCCACGTCCAATCCCTCAGCGCTGACGATGACCCGGGAGATCTCTTCCAGGCGGTCATCCTCGCGGGTCAGCGACGGAATCACAATGTCAGCGATTCTGCCGAGGCCAGACACCGTCTCCATGTGAATCACGGTATAGAACGGGACGGGTCGCGGTTGTGTCTCCGGGTCCTGCGGAGTGCGGACAATCCATACGATCGCGGCAATCATCGGCACAAGCGCGGTAAGCAGCACATAGCGAGCCTTGGGGCTCATCGCGTCGGCCATCTTCGTCTTCCTTGTCGTCGAGCTCTAATGGAAAAGCGTTCTTCTCAGCCACCTGTCCCGCATTGGACGGCCGCGTTCTACTTCGATCACGCGTGAAGGCCAGGCTTCTCGAGCACCTGGATCCGCTGCCAGAACACCGGTGATGGGACCCTCTTCTTAGACTCCCACTGATACACAACAGCCTTGCCCGCGGCCCCAATCCGTCGAGCGAAGCCGGATTGCGTCAGCCGGAGCCGATGACGAAGTCGCGTCACGCGCTCTGCGTAATCGTCGGGTACGACGGGAAGTGGCAGGGGACACGCGCGCTGACCGTCGAACCGACGATAGTGCGTCTGGATAACCGTTCGCCAGCCGCTCTCGACGCGAGGCGGCGGGGCCGACCCAAGGCAGATCGCGTCTCGAACTGGGCATCAAGGCGACCAGTCCGGGCAGCGGCCTGCAGGGTACGCACGTGGACGCCGAGTTCTGTGGCGAGCTGGCTCAGTGTGAGTAGTTCCGCCTGTCGCTTGTAGTCGGCCACCATCCTCTGGGCGCGCCGAAGGGCAGACACCGGGACGGGGCGGCGGCCACTGTCCCAGGTTCGGAACGTCTCACCAGGAACGGCGAGCAGGGTGGCGCATTCCTGTTGGGACAGCCCGATGCTTCGGCGAAGCTCCCGAATTGTGGTCATGGCTCGCCGCCGCACGATGCCATCGCCGCGCGTGACGGTCAAGCGATCCTCGGTATTCCTGACCGAGGATCACGTTATCCACCTGAGCTACTGCGGGTCCGGCGCGAATCGGAGATTCGCAGAATCGCTAGGAAAATCGAATCTGCGAGTCTGGCGCGAAAAGGCCAGACCGGTCACTTTTTTCGATGAAGCTTCGCCCCTGATCTTTTTCGCGATCGCGAATCGGCGAATTCTCTAGGAAATGGCGCGCCCGGCTGGACTCGAACCAGCGACCCTCGGTTTAGAAGACCGATGCTCTATCCACCTGAGCTACGGGCGCTAATTGGATGTGTCTCAGCGTTGCAACTTCCGTTGCATATTTTGCCCCGTGGCGAGAGCCCGACGCTTCTCCCGCTACATGGTTCGAGCCGGCCAAGGGCGTGATATGAACGACCTCTCTGACGCATTGGTCTGGATGGACACGATCCCGTTCCCCAAGTGTGCGATCCAGTTAGCAGCTCCTTCCTCGGGTGCAACGACTGCCGCACCCTGAGGGTCTGAGTACTCGACCAATTACCAGTTCCAATTCGTAGTCGTCTGGAGCGTGAACCAGACGGGAGGCCCTGCGGGCGTCCCGTCAGACTACTCAGACTACGCGTAGCTCCAGCCGTTTTCCCACCGCGCCGAGCGCCTGCTCGAGCTGGTCGACGCGTGACGCGTGGTTCACGTCGAGCACGCGGTCGACCTGGGGAAGATGCCAGTTCAGACGGCGGCCGAGTTCGGCCTTGTTGACCTTCTGCTCACGCATCGCGTTGTAGAGCTCGATCTTCGCGACCATCAGTGGCGGCATGTCCACGTGTGGGCCGCGTCGGCGAGTCGATGGTGCCGGAATCGGCCGTCGATCCTTCATCAAGGCTTCGAAGACGGTGGCGGCTGCATCGACGGCTCGAGTCAACGCCTCGTCTCGATCGTCTCCGTAGGTGTGGGCCCCGGGCACGTCCGGGAACGACACCAGCACACGGTCATCCTCCGTCGTCAATTTCACTGGATAGCGCAGCATTGGTTGTCACCCTTGGCGTTGTCGGAGCGCATATAGCACCCAGTCGTTGTTGCCAATCCAGCTCAGCGCTGGCCTTTCAACCCGAGGTCCCTCTTGATCGCCTCCATCGTGCCCTTGGGCATGTCCCGTTTCCCGTGCATCGGGAGCGATGCGACCCGGTCGCCGAGCTTCACCGTGAGGTGTCCGCCCTGGCCAGGCTCGAACGTGCACCCCTGCCGACCTAGCCACCGTTTGAACTGGCGTGGCGTCATCGGCATGAGAAGAGTATAGCAACAGATGTGTTACATATCAACACATGTGTTGTGTTTTGGTGTGCGGCGCCGCGGGGGAGCAGTGTGCAACTTTTCGCCCCCTCTCGCCCCCACTGGCCTTCTGTCTAGCTGGCGGGCTCGATGACGAAACCGCCAGTGGTTACGGGGACGCCCCGCTATTCTGGACTTTTCGTCGAGGCTTCGGTCGGGTTAGAAGACCGATGCTCTATCCACCTGAGCTACGGGCGCTCTTGACTTTTCTTGACGGTGGCCACCCTTGCTCCGCAAGAGGGTGCGTTGCCACCAACCGAGTATAGGCGGCGGACATCTACGACGAAGTCCGAGTCGAGCGACTCGACGCGCCTTGGCGACACGGTCGAGGTCGTATGTCGCTTGCAGGTTCATCCACAGCTTGGCCGACGTGCCGAGTCGCGGACAGGTCGAGGGCCGCTTCGGCCGTGATTCCTCGTTTACCCCGGATGAGCTCGTTGAGACGCGCTCTGGTCCATCCGAGCTGTTGGGCAAATGTGGCCTGTGTGATCCCCATCGGGTCTAGAAACTCTTCACGCAGAATCTCGCCCGGATGAAACGGATTCGTTGGCTGACCCCTCACGGCGTCCTTCCGTCAATGATGGTCGACGATCTGGGTGTCATGTGCTTGCCCATTGTTCCAGCGAAACACCACTCGCCACTGGTCGTTGATCCGGATGGAGTGGAAACCGCGCCGCTTTCCCTATAAGAGTCAAGCCCATTCTTAGTTGAAACTCTCCACGGCTCCCGATGGCTTACGCGGCCTGCTTCTTCGACGTCGTCGTGTCGATCTTCAGTTCTCGCTTCAATGCGGCCCGAAGCGTGGGAAGGTGGCGGTAGCCCCTCACCCTTCGTAAGCGCGGTTCGATGTCCAGGAGGGCGGTCGCCAGCCAGCGGTGGCGTTGGCTCGAGCTCTGCCAGTGATCTACCTTCGCGCAGCGTTCCTCGACCAGCGCATTGACCGACTCCAGACAGTTCGTCGTCTTCAGCGACCGGCCCAGCACTCCGTACACGCCCAATCGATGTAACGTCAGGGTTTCGTCCAGGCCTTCCGCCAAGCTGTCAGCCGCCGACTGGTTCCGCTCGTCCAACTCGCCGTGGAGCGTCTCGAGCGCACCGAGGGCCTCGTCGTAGTCCGGCCGGTTGTACGCTCGCTGGAGACGCTGACGCCACACCGCCTGCTCGGGCTTGGCCAGGTAGCTCACCACGTTCTCGCGCTTGTGCCACTGGCACCGTTGGACCAGGGCCCGGCCCCGGAAGGCCTTCCGGACGGCCGTGCGGAGCCCCTTGCCGCCATCGAGGATGACCAGCACACCCTGGGAGAGGTCGAGGCCCCGCTCGACCAACGACCGCAGGAACGGTGTGAGCACCGTCGCGTTCTCCGTGTCCGTTTCGACGAAGCCCAGGAAGCGTTTCTCCCCAGACAGCGTGATGCCTAGCGCGATGACCATCGTCGCGTCAGCGAACGTCTTGCCGTCCAGGAACACGGCCACCACGTCCTCATCGGATAGGTCCCGCTCCTGGAACGCCCGTAGCTGCGCCGCGCTGGCCTGGATGAACCCCCGGGACACCGTCGAACTCGACAGCCCGATCGCCCCGGGAATCGCCGCCGCGGCCGCCGCGTAGTTGCGGCACGAGATCCCGTAGAGCACCCGTCGCAGCAGCGCGTCGTCCACCTCGCGGTCGTCATGCAACGCCGCATACGACCGCAGCGGAATCTCGCTCCCTGCGAGGCGACGAATCCGGGGCACGCGAATCGGCACGCGCTGCCCCGCGAGACCCACCGTCCCAGGGTTACTGCCGTGACGGCGTCCACCGACCGACGCGTCCTTCCGGACGTAGCGCTCGCTCGCCAGCGCCGTCACCTCCTGGTCGAGCAACTCCTGCACATGCATCAGGCCCAGGGGCACCAGCGAGCGGATCAGCTCCACCTTCGCGTCCAGCTCCAGATCCGCGTAGGCCTCGCGGTGAATGATGTTGACCGAGCCCAGCTTGCGAACTTTCTTGCGCTTCCTGACAGCACGTAGGCCACTCATCGTGGCTCCTCTCTCTCGTGGGGTGATGTCCGTCTTTTGCAACGTCATCACACCACAGGGTCTGGAGCCGTTTCAATTTTCAACTAAGATTAGCTCACCCTCCGGAACGTCGTCAGCGCATCGTCGAGGCCGAGCACATGCTCTTCGACCAGCAGCATGATGAGGGCGGCGGTGAACTGCTTGGTGATCGACCCGATGCGATAGACGGTGTGCTCCGTCGCGCGGACGTCGTTCTCGAGATCGGCGAACCCGTAACCCTTCGCGAGGATCGTCTCGCCCCGATGCCGGACACCGACCGAGACTCCAGCGATCGGGCCGTCGTCGATCGCCTGTTCGACGATGAGGTCGATCTCGGCGAGCAGCTCGAGGCGGGACCGTTCCTGGGCCGCTGGGAATGCGAAGCTCACGCCCAGCAGGCCGACCAGCAGCAGCCCGCCAGTCACGCGCGAGGGCCGTCGCGATCGCGTCGAGTGCCTCCGTTCATCCAGCGAGGGCAACGCGGGACGCGGCTCGCCTTCGGCGCGGTGGTGCCTAATCCCGGACCGTGCCGTCATGGCGCCACAGATAGAGCGTGCGCGTATTGCCACGCTCATCCTCGAAGCGGTCGATGGTGTCGGGCTCCCAGTCGCCCATGCTGAAGGCGTGCGACACGATGCGCGCGCCGGAGCCGAGCTGGCGCGTGAGGATCGGCCGCAGCTTGGCGTTGGATGACGACAGCAGGTAGAGGGTGACGACGGTGGCCTCCGAGACGTCGACCAGCATCGCGTCTTGTTCCACGAATCGCACGAGGTGCTGCACGCCGGCACGTTCGGCATTGGCGTTGGACTCGGCGATGCGCTGCGGGTCGAAGTCGATCCCGACACCCCGTGCCCCGTATCGCTGTGCCGCCGTGATCACGATCCGTCCGTCGCCGCAGCCGAGATCATAGACCACGTCGTCGCCAGTGACGCCCGCCAGCGACAGCATCCGGTCCACGACGTCCTGCGGCGTTGGCACATAGGGCGCCAGGCTGCGGTTTTGCTGCGAGGCGAGCAGCTCGATACCGGGAAGCGACCCGGTGCCAAGCAGCACGAGCGTGGCGATGGCCAGGGCGAGCAGTGCGATCCGGGCCGGTGGGGTGGCGCGAGGTGACATCATCTCGTCCTCCAGGACGGGGCCGGTCGGCTCCAGACCAACCACTCCGGCGTACTCTATAACAACGGCCGTCGCCGACTCATGTCGTGACAAACGTTGACCACGATAGGGCATTTGCCACAACTGGAATCGTCCACGTCGCGAAGGCGAGTGTGCGCAGCCACAGGCAAAGCTCGGCAAAGTGCTCATTCTACGTGGGTTCCGCATTGCTTTCGAGATGGTGATCGACTACAGTGGATGGGCTGTACCGCTTCGCCGTCACTCCCGCGCTACTATCGTTACATTCTCCCGGGGGCAATATTGCACTTCGAGATTGGAGACAAGGTCATTTACCCGAATCATGGCCTCGGTGTGATCGAGCGCATCGAGACGAAGACCATTTTGGGAACGACCTGCGGGTTCTACTCGTTGCGGATGAGCTCGAGCGACACAACGGTGCTGGTGCCCGTTGACAACGTGGAGGGTGTAGGCCTGCGTCGCGCGATCGGCGACCACGAGGTCAAACGACTCTTCACGTTGCTCGGGAACGGCAAGATCGACAACCACCAAAACTGGAAGGGCCGGTTCAAGGACAACTCCGACAAGATGCGGACCGGCTCTATCTATGACGTCGTCGACGTCCTCAAGAGCCTGAATCATCTCAGCCAGTCGAAGAACCTGTCGTTTCGCGAGAAACGCATGCTTGACCGCGCGAAGTTCCTCGTCGTCTCCGAGATCTCGGAAGTCATGAGCGAGACGTCGGACGAGGTCGAGGGGCGCGTCGACAAGGCGCTCGAGCGCTGTCTCGCCAATCGCGCCCGGCAGCTGGCGCAGGCGAAAGTGGCCAAGGTCAAGAAGGCGTCGACGCGGACGGCAACTCGCCGCACAGCGCGCGCGTCCTAGGACATTCGCTCCATCCACCGGTGGCGGAGATCGTCCGCAGCCTCGTTGCGTTCGTTCGGTCACTGTCCGCATATGTCGGTGTCGCGCTGTGGGTCCTCGTCCTGGGGCCTCCCGGGATGCTCCTCGCCGCGCTGTTCAAATGGCCCGGTGTGCTCTACGCACTCGGCCGCGGGGGTGTGCGCCTCGGCTTGGGTGCGGCCGGCATCCGGGTGCGGGTGGCTGGGACGGAGCACATCCACCACGACGGCGGTGCCGTCTACTGCGTCAACCATGCGAGCAACCTCGAGCCGCCCATTATCTACATCGCGCTTGCGGCCATTCATCCGCGTCTGAAGATTCTCTATAAGGCGGAGCTGCGACCGGTATTTCCCGTGCTCCGCAACGCGTTCGACATCGTCGGCTTCGTGCCGATCGAGCGTCGTAACCGGGGACAAAGCTCGCGCGCCATTGATGGTGCGGCCGCCGCGTTGGCCCGCGGCGACTCGTTCATGATCTTCCCTGAGGGCACCCGGAGCCGGACCGGGGAGTTGTTGCCGTTCAAGAAAGGCGGGTTCGTGATGGCGATCAAAGGAGGGGCGGCCATCGTGCCGGTCGCCATCCAGGGCACGCGGGCCGCGATGCGCAAGGGGAGCCCCGTGATCCGGCCGGTGACCGTCAGCGTGCGTCTCGGGCCGCCGATCGCCGCGGACCGTTTCGACGTGGGTCAGCGCACCAACCTGATCGCGCGCACCCGTGCCGCCATTGAGGAGCTGCTTGCGGAAGGACCGGTGACGCTCTAAGCCAACGCAGTCGGACGGGATGCATCGACGGCCGAAGCTACCCGCCGGTGAAGAACGAGAGCGTCCAGGGCAACAAGGGGGCGCCGTCGTTGGCGGTGATGCCCTCGAGCAGGCGGACTTCCAGCGCCCGGAACTGGTCCAGTTCCTCCTCGAAGCGGATCTCGAGCACGCGGTTGCGGCCGTGGTAGTCGGTTTCGAAGCTCAAGGCGTCCGGTGATGTTTCGCTCGCCGTCGCGGGATCGGAACCGGCGTAGCCGACGTGGATACTGCCTTCGAACGAGTCCCGGTCCATGTCGCGCGAGAACTGCACGCGTACGGTCGTGTCGCGCGCGACGTTGACGTCGTCCGCGAGCGGCGCGCTGAAAATGACCTCCGGTGGCAGCAAGGGCGGTGCATCGCGCGGCGCGGGGGCTGACGTCTCGTCGGCCGTTGGCTCGGCCAGTCTGAGCACGCCCGCATCGACCAGCACCATGTCGTCCTTGACGCTCACCGTGCCGGTGACCTCCAGCCATCGCCCGGTGTCGACCCTGGCCGCCACGTCGAGCTCGAACCCGTCGCCCTTCGGCTCCTTGCCGACGACCCAGACCGCGGCGTCCGCCGATCGCAGCACAAAATCCCACCGGCTCTCGTCCGGGGCCGTCGGCAGATCGGCGTAGAGGTTGCGGCCCCGGAACCGGCCGGTCAGCGTGACGCCCGCGTCGATGTAACGGTCCGGGTCCAGGACGATGTTCCGCATCGTGGTCGCGTCCGGGGCCCGCACCGGCCGGGACGACGACGCGACCACAATCGGCAGCTCGCCCGTCGTGGGCCAGGGCTTGTTGAGCAACCGGTCGGAAAGGCGCGCGAGGGGGAGGTCGCGCACGCGCGGGTCGTTGTCCTCGAGTCGGCCCACATCGTAGAAGGTGCCGACAATCTCCAGATGTTCGATGACGCCGTTGGGCGGGGGTGGCACGTCGAGCGCGAGGATGCGGACCTCTCCATCGACCAGCCAGGTCAAGACCTGTTCGCTCGTCGCCTCTGCTCGGAGGACCACCTCCTCGCCGTGGAAGAAGATCGGGTGCGCGGCGAGCGCGCCGAGGGTCGCCGCGTGCCTTCCTGACTGTGCTGCAACCGGACCGGCGGCAAGCACGAGCGCGGCGCACGCAGCCGCCGCGACACGCGACGAACCACGCGTCAACGGCGCCATCTCGTTCATCATTCGCATCTTAGCACGCGTCTCCGACGCGCTTGACCCGCCCAGGTGCGCGCCATAGAATCGCGTGCCTCACACGACATCACATGCGCGAACAGATCTCCGAGCTCACGACGAATCGGCTGTCTCTCTATCTGCGGTTTCTGTCTGAACTGGATGAGAAGGGCGTGAAGACCGTGTCCTCAAAGGTGCTGGCCGAGCAGTTCGGACTCAACGCCGCGCTGATTCGGAAGGACCTCGCGCATTTCGGTGATCTGGGTGTGCGCGGAGTCGGCTATGTCGTCAAGGACCTCCGTCAGCAGCTGCGGACCATCCTCGGCCTGGACCGCAAGCTGAAAGTCGCCATCATGGGGGCCGGTAATCTGGGGCTGGCGCTGGCCGACTATCCCGGGTTCAGACAGGAGGGGTTTCGTATCGTGGCGCTGTTCGATACTCTCCGCGACAAGGTCGGCCGGCTCTCGCGGAGTGGCGTGCGCATTTACGACATCCACGACCTGCGCAGCGTGGCCCGACGGCAGGGCATTACGATCGCCGTCATCGCCGTCCCCGCGCGGTCGGCGCAACAGGTGGTCAACACGGTGGTCCAGGCGGGGATACGGGCGGTGCTCAACTTCTCACCGGGTGCGCTCCGGGTGCCGCCACCGGTGAAGCTCAAGAGCGTAGACCTGACCGTGTCGCTTGAAAGCCTCTCGTTCTACCTGGCGAACCGCGACGGTACGAAAGGATAGGGGAGATGGGGGGTCGCAGCGGTGGGCGCGCGAGCGCGCGGCTGAGCCACGTCGACACACGGGGACGTGTCCGGATGGTCGATGTCGGCGACAAGCCGGTGACCGAGCGTGTCGCCGTGGCCCGCGGCCACATCGGCATCGGCCGCGCCGCCTTGCGCGCCGTTCGGGCCGGCCGCCTCACCAAGGGCGATCCATTGCAAGCGGCGCGGATCGCCGGCATCATGGCGGCCAAGCGGACCTCCGAGCTCATCCCGCTCTGTCACCCGCTGCCGCTGTCCCAAGTGGATGTCTTGCTCGACCCGCGCCCGGACGGCTACGACATCGAGGCGCGGGTGCGGACCACGGCGCGCACGGGCGTGGAGATGGAGGCGCTGACGGCTGTGGCGACCGCGGCGTTGACGGTGTACGACATGGTCAAGGCGGTCGACAAGCGGATGGTCATCGGCGCGATCCGTCTCGTGGAGAAGACGGGTGGCCGCTCCGGGACGTTCCGGGCCGACCCCTCAGGTGCGCGCACCGGTACTCGGGGACATCGGGGTGCAGGGGGTGCAGGGAATGAGTGAATCGTTGGAGACCCTGGCGGCACTGCCGTTTCACGTCGCCGGCCGCTATCCAAAGCCGGCGCTGGTCCGGCGGTGTCGGGGTGAGGGCGCGGCACCCGACGAGCTCTCCTCGCGTGAGTTCTTCGAACGCATCCGCGATCTCAGTTTGGGATTCGGCGCCCTCGGCGTCGAGCCCGGAGGCCGCGTGGCGATTCTGGCCGAGAGCCGGCCAGAGTGGCTGGTTGCCGACTTCGCCGTCCTGACCCTGGGCGCCGTCTCGGTTCCTATCTACCCGACGCTGCCGGCAGCGCAGGTGCGGTACATCCTGGCCGATTCCGGTGCGCGGGTGGTCGTCGCGTCGGACGAGGAGCAGGCCGCCAAGGTCAGATCGATCTGGTCCGAGCTGCCCGGGCTCGCCGCACTGGTCGTCATGGAGCCTGCGCAGACCGCGCCGCCCGTGACCGAGCCCGACCGCGAAGAGCTGAGTCTCGAGGCGGCGACCGAGCGTGGTCACCAGCGGCTGATGCGGAAGGATGGACTGGGTCGCATGTTCAAGGAGGCGGCCACCGCGATTGCACCGGACACGCTCGCGACGATCATCTACACCTCGGGCACGACCGGTGAGCCGAAGGGCGTGATGCTCAGCCACGGCAACATCGTGAGCAACATCCGCGCGGTCGACATGGTGATACACGTGGCGGAGACGGATGACGCGCTCTCGTTTCTCCCCCTGAGCCATGCCTTCGAGCGGACGGCGGTCTGTCTCTACCTCTACAAGGGCGTGACCATCTCGTTCGCCGAATCGCTCGACACGATCGCTCGCGACATGCAGCAGGTCAAGCCGACCATCATGACCGGCGTGCCCCGCGTGTATGAGAAGTTGCACGCGCGTATCATCGCGGCAGGCAACGACGCGCCCCCGGTGCGCCGCGCGTTGTTCCGGTGGGCGCTCGCCGTCGGGTCCGAGCGGGCGCGGGCCGTGTTCGCGGGGCGGACGCTCGGGTTGCCGGCGCGGGTGATGCTCGGGGTGGCCGACCGTCTCGTCCTGTCGAAGATCCGCGCCCGGCTCGGCGGCCGCGTCCGGTTTCTCGTCTCGGGCAGCGCGCCGTTGCGCGTATCGATCGCGGAGTTCCTCTTCGCGGTCGGGATCCCGGTGGTCGAGGGCTACGGCCTGACCGAGACGGCGCCCGTGCTGACGATCAATCCGGCGACGGCGCCGCGCCTTGGATCCGTCGGTCCCGCGGTGCCGGGCGTCGAGCTCGAGATCGCGGGGGACGGCGAGATTCTGGCGCGCGGACCGAACGTGATGTTGGGCTACTACCGCAAGCAGCAGGCGACGGACGAGGTCATGGTGGACGGCTGGTTTCACACCGGTGACATCGGCACGCTCGACGCGGACGGCTACCTGACGATCACCGATCGGAAGAAGGATCTCATCGTGACGGCGGGTGGCAAGAACATCGCGCCGACGCCAATCGAGGCGGAGCTCAAGCGGGCGCCGATCGTCGCCGAGGCCGTGCTGATCGGCGACCGGCGGCAGTTCATTGCCGCGCTGCTGGTCCCGGAGTTCGAGGCGTTGCGGGCGCGGATGGCCTCGCCGGACGGCGGGCACGACGACGCCTCACAGATCGTGGAGCGGCCGGAGGTGATCCGCCTGTTCGACGACGTCGTCCAATCGGTGAACGCGGCGCTCCCACGCTACGAGCAGATCAAGCAGTTCGCGCTGCTGCCGGCGGAGTTCAGCGTGGCCACGGGGGAGCTCACGCCGACGCTCAAGGTCAAACGGCGCGTCGTCGCCGAACGCTGGGCCGCCGTCATCGACGGGCTGTACGCCGAGCGACCGGCCTGAGTCGACCGTCGCACACCGTCACGGCGCGCCTCAAAACACCGTCGCTTCCGTCAGCGGCCACCATCGGAGTTGTACCTTGCCGATGATGTACTTCTTGGGCACCGGGCCCCAGTGTCGACTATCGGAGCTGTTGTTTCGATGGTCGCCCATCACGAAGAAATAGCCTTCTTGCACGACCTCGGGGCCATGGTTCTCGTGGCTTCGGAATTCGGGTGGCACGAACGCGTCGGGATTCAGGACCTCGTTCACGTAGACCTGACCGTTGTCGATCCGGACGGTATCGCCCTCCTCCGCCACAACTCGCTTGACGAACGATTTGTCGGGGTCGCGGGGGTAGTACAGCATGACGATATCGCCCGGTTCCGGGTCGCCAAAGAACTTGTAGGCCGCTTTGTTGACGATCAGGCGGTCCTGATCCTGCAGCGTGGGCTCCATGCTCTTGCCCTCGACACGCGCCACCTGCAGCCCGAACGTGACGATCAGGGTGGCGTAGACGGCCGCTGACGCGAACACTTTGACCCAGGCCACCAGCTCCTCGCCCGCACGCGCCAGAAAGTCGCCACGGCGGGTCGTGTCCGCGTGCTCGGCGTGCTGGGGCGCGCTGAACGATTCTGGTGCCTGCTGCGCGTCGCGCTCGGCGTCGCTGTCAAGCTGAACGCGAAGCGCCGTCGAATCGCCCAGACCTAGAGGTTGAGATAGTCGCGGAGACGCTTCGTCTGCGCCCGGCTCACCGGGATCTCCGTGCCCTTCGCGTCTTTCATCTTCAGGATGTAGTTTCGACTGATCCAAGGCACTATCTCCTTGATCTTCTTGATGTTGACCAGATGCGATCGATGCACCCGCCAAAACACCGTCGGGTCGAGTAGCGACTGTAACTCATCCAGCGTCCGGCAGTTCGACGTGCCACTGAGCGTGCCAGCGGACACGGTGATGACCTCGTCAGCCAGTGATGCGTACACGATCTCGTCAGACTGCACGAGCAGGAAGCGTTCACCGACCTTGATCGCGATCTGACGTCGTCGGGTTTCCCGCTCGGTCACGTACTCGGCGATCCGTCTGAGCTCACCCTCCTGCAACGCCCCGGCGGCATGCTCGCCCGACGCCAATCGCGTCGAGCGAAGCTGGCCACGGGCGCGCTCAATCGTCCGCCCGAGCCGCTCCGGCGCGACCGGCTTCAGCAGGTAGTCGATGGCGTTGACCTCGAACGCCTCGATCGCGTACTGGTCGAACGCCGTCACGAAGACCACCCGAGAATCGACACCGCGCGCCACGAGCTCGCGTGCCACCTCGAAGCCGGTCTGGCCCGGCATCTGCACATCGAGGAGCACGAGATCCGGACGCACTTCCTCGATCAGTCGGAGGGCCTGCACGCCGTCACCCGCCTGCCCGACGATGTCCACGCCGTCCAGCTGCTGCAGCTGAAAACAGAGCTCGTTCCGAGCCAGCTGCTCGTCATCGACGACGACCGTCCGTATGTCCATTCTACGCCGAAGCCTGAGCCCGTGGCTCGATCAGCTCTGGGATCTCAATCCGCGCGCACGTGCCTTCGCCGGGGGTGCTCTCGAGCTGCAGGTGGTAGTTCTCGCCGTAGATGACCCGCAGTCGTTCGTCGACGTTGCGCAGGCCGATCCCGCCGCTCCGGCCCCGACGGACGTCCGTGTCCGCCATGCCGGCGCCGTTGTCGACCACCTCGATGACGCCGTGACCATTGACGCGATGGCTCCGAATGACGATGCGTCCGCCGCCGACCTTCTTCTCGATGCCGTGCTTGATCGAGTTTTCCACCAGCGGTTGCAGCACCATGCTCGGCATGACCAGCTCGAGACTGTCCGCGCTGATGTCCTTCTCCACCACCAGTGTTGGGCCGAATCGCACCACCTCGATATCGAGATACTCATCGATCGATGCGAGCTCTTCACGCAGGGTGACGAAGTGCTCCCGGCTTCGGAGGAGCCGCCGCAGCAGCGCCGACAGCTTGATGATGAGCATGCGCGCCGTTTCCGGCTGTGACCGGATCAGCGAGGAAATCGACGTCAGTGTATTGAAGAGGAAGTGGGGGTTGATCTGGCTCGCCAGCGCCTCCACGCGCGCCGCCATCAGCAGCTGTTCCTGCTCCTGCAGTCGGTGCTCGATGCGTGCCGTATTCCAGATCTTGATGGGGATCGCGACGCTCAGCACGGCGGCCAACAGGATCAGCATCAGCGCGCCGAGGCCGACCGACTCCTGCGGCATGTGGAAGATGATGCCGGTTCCGAAGCGGATGCCGAGGGAGACGCGAATGATCTCGAGGCCGACGGGCGCTGCGGCTAGGATCAGCAGCCAGTCGATCTTGAACCGGCTGACGATCTGCCAGGCATGACGGTGCAGATCGGTAAAGAACAGCGGCGAGAGGTGCCAGATGGCCGCTTTGGGGCAGACCTCACGCAATCCTCCCCCCGCGAATCCACAGCCGACCGCGAAGGGCATGGCCGCCACTTCACCGGCAAAGAGCGCCGGGGTGCCAAGCATGGCGCCGACGATGGCGCCCGCGTACGGTCCGGCAATGAGACCGGCGAGAAACGGACCGGCCAGCGAGAAGTCCGCGGCATCGTAGTCGAGCACCAGCCGGGCGGTCACGCCGACCACCAGCGGAATCCCCAGGCTGAAGGCGAAGACGAGCCGCTCGCGCCAGGCCCGCTGTTCGGTGAGGAGAATGCGGCGAAACTGACGGAACCGGACCAGCATGGTCGCCAGCACGGCGACGAGCGCGAGCTTCGCGACGAGCGTCGCCAGCAGCAACTCCGCAGCGGACCGGGCCTCGCCAGACACCGCTATCATTAAAGCACTTATGGCCGCCGCGCCGTTTCTCGACGACATCGCCACGCGGGTTCTCGTCTGCGACGGCGCTATGGGGACGATGCTCTATGCGCGGGGCGCGTTCGTGAACCGCGCGTTCGAGGAGTTGAACGAAACCCAACCGGAGCTGGTGAGCGAGATCCACCGCGCCTATGTCGCGGCGGGCGCCGACGTTCTGGAGACCAACACCTTCGGTGCGAACGGACTCAAGCTCACCGCGTTCGGTCTCGACGCCGATGCCCAGGCATTGAAATTGAACCGGGCCGGGGTGCGCCTGGCCCGTGCCGCGGCCGGGGCGGCCGTGCACGTCGCCGGGGCGATCGGCCCGCTCGGCGTGCGCCTCGCACCCGGCGGGCGGACATCGGTCGCCGAGGCGGAGCGCATCTTCCGCGAGCACGCGGTCGCGCTGCTGGAGGAAGGCGTGGACCTGGTGATGCTCGAGACGTTTCGCCGGGCGGATGAGCTGGCGGCCGCGGTCCGCGCGGTGCGCGCGGAGAGCGATCTGCCCGTCGTCGCGCAGCTGACCACTGCTGAGACCGGCGAGACCGACGACGGCCTTACACCGCGCGCGGCGGCCCCACGGCTCATCGACAGCGGCGCGACCGTGCTCGGTGTGAACTGCAGCGCCGGCCCCGCGCCGATGCTGGAGATCGTCCAGCGACTGGCCGACGTGGTGCGTGTCCCGCTGGCCGCCCAGCCGAACGCGGGGCTGCCGCGCAAGGTCGAAGGTCGGACGCTCTATCTCTCCTCGCCCGACTTCGTCGGGTCGTATGCGCGCCGATTCGTGACGGCCGGCGTGCGTCTGGTGGGCGGGTGTTGCGGGACGACGCCCGAGCACATCCGGCAGATCGCGTCCGCCGTGCGGGGCCTTCCTTGCGATGGTGACCATCGCCACGCTATAGTCCCTCGGTGCTGAGGCGCTCTTCCCCGCCTGACGAAGACGCCTACTCGGATCCCTCCAGCCGCGCGCTCTCGGTCGCCGCCCTCGAGAATGATTTCGTCGAAGGCGTCTACAACAAGATCGCCGCCTTCGATAGCTGGATCTTCGGTCCCACGCTGCAGACCGGCCGCCTCGAGGCGATGACGCGGCTGCCGATGGCTCACGGCGACACGGTGCTGGAAGTCGGTGTGGGGACCGGAATCAACGCCGCGCTCTACCCGAGTCACGTGTCGGTGACCGGCATCGACTTCGTGGAGGAGATGCTCGTCAAGGCGGAGCGCCGGCTTGCCGCCCGCAACGTCCGCAACGTTCGCCTGTTGCAGATGGACGGCGCGCACCTCACCTTTCCGGACGATTCGTTCGATCTCGTCTACGCGCCCTACGTGATCAGCGTCGTGCCCGACCCGGTCGCGGTGGCGAAGGAGATGCGTCGGGTCTGTCGACCGGGCGGTCACTTCGTGTTTCTCAATCACTTCCTGAGCGACAACCGGATGCTGGCGCGCGCCGAGCGCTGGATCTCGCCGCTGACCATTCACGCCGGGTTCAGGTCCGACCTCGACTTGCCCGCGTTTCTCGCCCAGGCCGATCTCACCCCGCTGTCGATCGAGAAGGTCAACATCCCCCGCATCTGGTCCCTCGTGACCTGCACGAAGGATTAAACCCAGAGCGGTTCCAGCGTCCCAAGGCTCCCGGTCGACGGTTGCCCGTTCCACGTTCGCTACAGCATCTCGAGTAGCGCGTCGGCGATGACCTGCGCGCCGTCGACCCGCGCGGGCGCTGGCCGCGGTTGGTCCAGGAGTGCGTCGAGATGCGGCGCCCAGCGACCGGCGAAGAGATCGTCATGCGGAATGAAGTGCGAGCGGATCAGGCCGGGGAGGCTGTTGGTGAGCACGTCGTACTCCCGGAAGCGGCCCCGTGAGGTATAGAGCATCGCCGCATCGTTTGCTGCGCACTCGGCGATCATGCCGTAGCCCGGTTTCGTCACGACGACCTCGACCGCGGCCACCAGATCCTCGTAGCGCACCCCGCATCGGTCCATCTCGCGCTCGGCGATCACGACGAACCGGTCCGACGCGACCGCTGGCGACGCGACGGGCGGCGCGGTTGCGTCCGTGAAGACGATGCGGTATTTCCCGAGTGCCCCGACCGCGGACCAGTCGATATCTGCGATCCCGTAGCGACCGAACGCCACCAACACGAGCGGTGCGTGCGCCGGCAGGCCGAGCTGCCGCCGCACCGCTCCCGGCTCGCATGTGGCGCGGCGGGCCACCAGCGGCGCGTCGACCACGCGCGGGCAGGACTCGAATCCACCGTGAAGCGGCAGTCGCCTCGCGACGGTGGCGCGCGCATAGGCCGCGGCCAGTGTCGGGACGAGCGACGGTGCACGGTCGCGCGTCTCGTCGTAGCCGGCATAGATCCAGTCCCAGGTAAAGTTGCTGACCGCGGCCGAAGGGATGTCGGCCACGGCTGCGGCCGCGAACGCGAGCGGTGGGATGTCGCCGACGGCGAGGCCCGCGCGATGCTCGTGGAGCCACCCGGCCTCGTCCTCGGCGCGGGCGTCGAGTTGGTCGTGAAACGCGCACGCGGCGGTCACCGACGCCCGGACGTCGACCGTCAGGCTGTCGATCTGCACGACGCCGGTATCCGTCTCGAGCGGCGCCACCTCGACGGGTTCCTCGTGAAACCGTTCGAACAACCACGCCGGCGCGCTGGTCTTGACAATGATCGCCAGGCCCGCCCGCCGTGCGCGTAAGGCGCGGATGACCTCGACCTGCCGCGCGGCGTGGCCGAAGCCGTGCCCCGAGATGTAAAAGACGATGGTCTGCATGGCGAGTGCTTATCGGCCCTAATACACCCACGGAACCATCCGCCAGCGGACGCGGTCGCGATACCGTCGATACTCGTCGCCCAGCAGCTCCGCCATTGACCGTTCCTCCCAGGGGATGGCGACGACGAGATACGCGGTCGTGATGACGGCGAACGAGAGGCGGCTCATCGTCATGTGAGGCGTGCCGCAGACCATCAGGGCCCACCCCAGATAAATCGGGTGCCGCACCCATCGATACGGTCCGCGCACGTTGAGCGCGGGGGCCGGTGCGGGCCGCTCCGGGACAGGCGCCGTTGCTTGACGAATCCCCGCCAGCTCGAGTGGGTCGATCAGGATGACCGCCCAGGCGGTCATCACGGCGCCACCAAGCTGCAGCGCCACGCCTCCGACGCGGAGCCAGCCCGATGCCGTATACACGCGTCCCGGCAGATCCTGCCAGAGCAGACAGGTGAGCGCGAAGAGCCCGCTCGCGATCCACACGTACGTCGGGCGCTCGAGCTCCGCTGGAAGGCGGCGCGCCAGCCACCGTTTCGCGCCGCTGCGAGCCATGACGCTGTGGTGGAGCGCGAACAGCGTGAATATCCCGGCGTTGGCCGCGACGATGAGCCACGCTGGGCCGCTGTCGGTGGATGGCGTTCCGAGCCGGGTCAGGTAGACGTAGACCCCGACCCCCAGCGACAGGCAGAACGCGACGGCTCCAAGACCGGAGTAGAAACGCGCGGCAACGGGGGGCATCGACTCGGGACGTGCGCCTCAGCGAGCGGGCGTGTCGGTATTATAGGTCGCGGACGATGACCGCCTCCACCGAGCCGCGCGTTGTGATCACCGGCATCGGCGTCGTGTCGCCGTTTGGCGTCGGACGCGAGCGATACTGGGATTCGGTCAGCGCCGGCCTGAGCGGCACTCGCGCGATCAGCGAATTCGATGTCGACGGGCTGCCGAGCCAGGTGGCCGCCGCCGTGCCGCACGTCACCATCGACGATGCGCCACCGGTGAGGGGTGAGCGTGCGGACGGGGACGGCGCGCCCCATCCGTCCAGGTCCAGGGCCGACCCGAAACGATACGCGCGCACCTCGTTGATTGCTGTGATCGCCGCGAGTGAGGCGTGGAACGACGCGGGGCTCCGTGTTGGCGAACCCGACGCCGGGGTCATCATCGGCAGCGGTGGCGGTGGCATCGATGTGACGGAACGCCAATACGAGGCCTACTTCACCAACAGCTGGAAGCGGGTGACACCGTATGCGATTCCGGTCTCGATCGTCGGGATGGTGTCGTCCGAGATCTCCATCGCGCTCCGCCTCCGCGGGATCAGCCACGTGCTGTCCTGTGGCTGCACGAGCTCGACGGACGCCGTGGGGTATGCCGCGCGGATGATCCGCGCCGGCGAGGCCGAGGTGCTGCTGACCGGCGGCGCCGACGCCCCGGTCACGCGTGGCATGATGCTCGGCTTCGCGCGCATGCGCGCGCTGACGACGCGCTACAACGGGCAGCCGGCGGAAGCGTCGCGGCCTTTCGAGCGAGACCGCGACGGGTTCGTGCTTGGCGAGGGCGCGTGGATGATGACGCTCGAGCGCGAAGATCGCGCGCGCGCGCGCGGCGCCACCGTGTACGCCGTCGTGGAAGGCTACGGCTCGACCTGCGATGCGTATCATCGTGTGCAGATGGACCCGGAGGGCGGGGCCATCGTGGCGGCGATGCGGCAGGCGCTCGATCGGGCCAGACGGCCGGTCGAAGAGCTCGGCTATGTGAACTTCCACGGGACGTCGACCCGGCTCAACGACGCGATCGAGTCCCGCTGTGTGCGGCGTGTGCTCGGTGGGTGTGCCGATCGCGTACCCGGATCCTCGACCAAGTCGATGATCGGGCATCCGCAGGGCGCGAGCGGAGCATCCGGCATCGTCACCTCGGCGCTCGCCCTTGCGCGGCAGTATCTGCCCCCGACCATCAATCATGCTCACCCCGACCCCGAGTGCGACCTCGATTTCGTGCCCAACACCGGGCGCCCGGCCACGCTCGCGGCGGCGCTCTGTAACTGCCTCGGCTTTGGCTCGAAGAACAGCGCGATCGTGCTGGGCGCGGTGGACTAACCTGGCCCCCCCCGGCCTTCCACCAACATGAGTGACCCGACTGACGTCGTGATCGCGGGAGCCGGGCCAGCCGGCGCCATCGCCGCGCTCGTGCTCGCGCGGGCCGGCGCGCGCGTCAGGCTGGTCGACCGGGCGCGGTTTCCGCGTGACAAGCTCTGCGGCGACACCCTGAATCCGGGGACGATGCGCGCGCTGCGACGTCTCGGCGTGGGCGACGCCGTCGACCGGCGCGGTCTCGCGCTTGCCGGCATGGTCGTCAGCGGTCCCGGCGGCGTCGCGGTGCGCGAATCGTATCGCGGCGGTTCCGGGACGTCCGGGGGCCGTGCGATCACGCGGCGGGAGGTGGATGCGCTACTGCTGGACGCGGCGCTTGCGGCGGGGGCGGGCTTCGACGACGCGACGGCGGTGATCGGTCCGGTCGTGAGCGGCACCGCCGGCGCGCCGACCGTGCATGGCATCGAGGTGCGCGGGAGGACGGGCGCGCGGCTCGAGGTCAGGGGGCGCGTCACGATTGCGGCCGATGGTCGTCGCTCGGTCGTGGCCGCGGCGCTCGGCCTCGTGCGCCATCCCCGCGCCCAGCGGCGGTGGGCGGTGGGCGGCTATTACGAGGGCATCGCCGATCTCGGGCCCTATGGCGAGATGCACGTCCGGCCCGATCACTTCGTCGGGATTGCCCCGATCCCCGGTGGTCTGGCGAACGTGTGTCTCGTGGCGCCGGCCCAGCGCGCCTTGCGCGATCCGGCCGCGCTCCTCGCGCAGATCGTGACCGCGGATGCCCAGCTGCGCGATCGGTTCACGGCGGCGCGGCGCGCGAGTCCGGTCGTCTCGATGGGCCCTCTCGCGGCCGACACGCGGGCGGCCGGTGTCCCCGGGTTGCTGCTGGCCGGCGATGCGGCCGGCTTCATCGATCCCATCACCGGTGATGGCATGCGCTTCGCCGTCCGTGGGGGGGAGATGGCGGCCCTCGCGGCAGTGGAGATGCTCGACTCCGGTCGGGTCGACGGGCACCGGCGTTTGAGCCGCTGGCGCGCGGCGGAGTTCGGCGCGAAGTGGCGCTTCAACCGCACGGTGCGGGTCGTCACGGGGTCGAGACTGGGTGTGCGTCTCGGGAGCACCGGCGCGGCGCTGGCGCCGTGGGTGATGCGGCGGGCGATCCACTACGCGGGCGACGCCGGCGTCGAGCTGCGATGATGATTGCGCTGGCCACGCTCGCGGCGGTCGGCCTGGCCATGGTCGGAGAAAGCCGGCGGTCGCGCCGCCTGGCGCGCGCGTTGCTGGCACGTGGAGCGAGCGACCCGCCGGGTGACGTCTACCGGCCGATGCAGGTGGCCTATCCGGCCTGCTTTCTGGCGATGGCGCTCGAGGGCGGCGTCACGGGTGTCTCGGCATCGGTGGCATTGCTCATCGGGGCCGTCATCCTCGTCGCCGCCAAGGGACTGAAGTACTGGGCGATTGCCACGCTCGGTGACCGGTGGACGTTTCGCGTCCTGGTGCCGCCCGGCGCCTCACGCGTCCATGGCGGACCCTATCGATGGATGGCCCACCCAAACTACGTGGCGGTCGTCGGCGAACTGGGGGGGATGGCGATCATGATGTCGGCGTGGCTCACGGGCCCGGCGGCGATCGCGGGGTTTGGCGCGCTGATCTGGCGCCGCATCGGCGTCGAGCGGAAAGCCCTCGGTCTATAATCGGCTGGTGAGGGTTCTTCCGGCGGCCGCCGGCGTTCTCGCCGTCGTCTGGCTCGTCCCTGCGCCGGCTCGCGCGCAGCCCTACACACCTGCTGAAGAGCAGGAGTTCCACCAGGACGCCACGCGCGCGATCGCGCACGGCGCGGTAGACGACGCCGAAGCACTTGCCGCCTCCCGCGACGCCAGCGATCCGTCGGCGGCCGCGCTCCGCGCGCGCTTGCTGATCGCGCGCGGGCAATATGAGGAGGCGGAATCCGTCCTCACTCCGGTCGCGCAGGGAGACCGATCGAGCGCCGCAGGATTGGAGCTCGGATTGCTGCTGGCGTCGCTCGGTCGCGCGACGGAGGCCCGACCGTATCTCGACGCGGTGATGTCGAAGGGCGGTGGCTCGCCGGACACGCTCGATCACTACCGGGGGGGGCTGGCCGCACGCGCGCTGGGTGAGTACCGACAGGCCAACTCGTTTCTGCGCGCGGCCGCGCAGGCCTCGCTCTCCGATGCCGAGACCCATACGACGTGGGCCGAGCTGTTCCTCGAGAAATACAACCAGTCCGATGCGCTGCGCTCGTTTCAGGACGCGCTGACGATCGACGACGAGTGGTCGCCGGCCCATCTCGGCATGGCGCGGGCCCTGATGAATGAGAATCCGCCCCTCGCGCGGCAATCGGCGGAGCGCGCGCTGGCGATCGACCCCAACAGCACGGCCGCGCACCTCCTCATCGCGGAGATGGAGCTCGACGACCGCAGCCGTGACGCAGCCCGCGAGGCAATCGACCGGGCGCTGGCCATCAACTCGCAGAGCCTCGAGGCGCGGGCACTGCTCGCGGCCGTCGCCTACCTCGAAGACCGCACCGATGACTTCGAGGCGGAGGTTGCCCGCGTGCTGGCGATTAATCCGGTCTACGGTGAGGTCTACCGCATTGCCGGCGCGCGCGCGGCTGGCGCCTACCGGTTTCCCGAGGCGGCCGCGCTCGTGCGCCGGGCGGTCGCGCTCGACCCGGGCAACACACGCGCGCATGCCGAGCTCGGCCTGCACCTGCTACGTACCGGTGACGAGCCCGCGGCGCGCGCTGCACTCGATCGGTCGTTTGCCGACGACCCGTTCGACGTCGTGACCTTCAACCTGCTGGGATTGATGGACACGCTTGGCGAGTTCGAGACGTTCGAGCGCGGGGACGTGATCCTGCGCTTGCATCCTGACGAGGCGCCCGCGCTGAAAGAATATGTCCTGACCCTCGCCCAGGAGGCGATCGACACGCTGTCGGCCCGATACGCGATGACGGTCCAGGGCCCGATTTTGATCGAGATCTTTCCCCGACACGACGATTTCGCGGTCCGCAACCTCGGGCTTCCCGGCATGATTGGCGCGCTCGGCGCCTGTTTCGGCAGCGTGGTCACGATGGATTCGCCGCGCGCGCGGCCGCCCGGCGATTTCAACTGGCAGTCGACGCTCTGGCACGAGATCGCGCACGTGGTCACCTTGCAGATGTCGAAACAGCGGCTGCCGCGCTGGCTGAGTGAGGGCATCTCGACGTACGAAGAGAAGCGTGCGAATCCGGCGTGGGGTCGCGATCAGGTGATGGAGTTTGCGACCGCGCTCAACAACGACCAGGTGCTGTCGCTGCGTGATCTCAATAGCGGGTTCTCGCGCCCGGACACCATCTCGCTCGCCTATTTCCAGGCCTCGATCCTCGTCGAGCACATCCTCGACCAGCACGGCGAGCCGGCGCTCCAGACGCTGATTCGCGCGTACGGCGACGGGCTGGAGACGGATGCGGCGCTTGCGCGCGTCGGCCTCGACTTCGACACGCTCCAATCGAGTTTCGATACCGCAGTCGATACCCAGTTCGGCGCGCTGCGCCGAGCCCTGGACACGCCGGAGGGCGAGTCGGATGCGGAGGCCCAGGCTCAGGATGGGGCGTCGGAGGAATCGGATGCAGACGCCGCGGACAGTCTCGTTGCGCTGCGGGAGTTGGCGGCGGCGCATGAAGGCAGCTATCAGCTGCAGGTCGCTTTGGGACGGGCCTTGTATGCCGCGGATGAGCTCGATGACGCGCGGGCGGCGTTCGAGCGCGCGGTCGAGCTCGCGCCGATGGCCACCGGTTTCGACAGCCCGCGTGGGGTCCTGGCCCGCATCGCCGAGCAGCAGGGTGACCGCGAGTCCGCGATGCGACATCTGGAGCGTTTGCTCGACTTCGATGAGACGTCGCTCGACGCGGCGCGGTTGCTGGCGGCGCTCGCCGAAGAGGCCGGCGAGGACAGGCGTCTACGTCACGCCTACGAGCGGGTGATCGAGATCGATCCCTTCGACCCAATCCCGCACCAGGCGCTGGGGCGGTTTGCGATGGCCGACGGCCGGCATGATGTCGCGACCCTCGAGCTCGAGGTGGCGCTGGCGCTCGGACCGGTCGACCGTGTGGGCGCCCACTCCGATCTGGCCGAGAACCTGATCGCGTCCGGCGAGTACGACGCGGCGAAGCGTCAGGCGATGGCCGCGCTCGAGATCGCGCCCACCTATGAGCGCGCGCAGGAGTTGCTCCTGCAAGCGGTCGAGGGGGGGCCGTGACCAGATGCGCGCGCCGTGCGCCGCTCGTCGCCGGGACGGTGCTGGCCGGGTTGCTGGGGCCCGCGGCGCTGGCCCAGGTCAGCCTCGAACCGCTCACCCCGCTCACCCCGCTCGCGCCGGCAGAGACGGTCGATCCGATCCGCAGCGCGGCGTTGACTGGACTCGAGTGGACGTTCGCCCGGATTCGCTACAGCACGCCGCCCGATCGGCTCGCGCAGTTCCGCCGCACGTATTGGAGCGACCCGTGGGCGATCGACGCGCCGGCCGCTGAGCAGAATCTGAGCCGTCGGATGGGCCGCGTGACGACGGTCGTGGTCAACGAGCCGGTCATTCTCGAGCTGTCGGACGAGCGCCTGTGGGAGCTTCCGTGGATCTACTTCGTCGAGCCAGCGAACCTCGAGTTCACGGACGCCGAAGTCGGGATCGTCCGGGAGTTCCTGCTCCGGGGCGGCACCGCCACGTTCGACGATTTTCACGGCCCGATCGAGTGGGACCTATTCCGCCGGCAGATGGCGCGCGTGTTTCCCGATCGGGATCTCATCGACCTGACACCAGCGCATCCCATCTTCAGCTGTTTCTATCAGCTCGATGCCTTTCCTCAGATCCCCGGCCTCGGCTCGTTCTTCAACGGCGTCACGTGGGAGAAGGGTGGGTTCGAGCCACGCCTCCGTGCCATCCTCGACGACGACGGGCGGGCGATGGTGCTGGCCAACTTCAACACGGACATGGGTGACGGGTGGGAGTGGTCCAACGCCGAGGAGTACCCCCGGTACATCCAGTACACCGCCCAGTCGTATCGCATGTTCATCAACGAGGTCGTCTACGCGCTGACCCACTAGTGCATCGCCGTCGATTGACCGTATCTCGACGGCGGTGCACTTTTACTCGTCGGCGCCGCGTGCAACGCGCCGGCCCTCCGAGCTATCGGACCGCATGGTGACAGAGTCGACGTCGGGCACAGCCAGCGTGGCCGAACGGGTCATGCAAGGGCGGGCGGACATCCTCGCCGAGTTGCACAAGGTCATCGTCGGGCAGGAGGACGTCATTGACCTCGTGCTGACGGCGCTCTTCACCGGCGGGCACTGCCTCATCACGGGGGTGCCCGGGCTGGCAAAGACGCTGCTCATCAAGACGCTGGCCGAGGTGCTCGACCTGTCGTTCAAGCGGATCCAGTTCACACCCGATCTGATGCCTGCCGACATCACCGGCACCGAGATCATCGAGGAGGCCGGTGGGCACCGCGAGCTGACGTTCGTCAAGGGTCCGGTGTTCGCGCAAATCATCCTGGCAGACGAGATCAACCGGACGCCGCCCAAGACGCAGGCGGCGCTGCTGGAGGCGATGCAGGAGTACCACGTCACGGCCGCGGGGCGCACATACGACCTGGAACGCCCGTTCCTCGTGCTCGCGACCCAGAACCCGATCGAGCTGGAGGGTACGTATCCGCTGCCGGAGGCGCAGCTCTCGCGATTCATGTTCAACGTCGTCGTGACGTATCTGTCGGAAGATGACGAGGTCCGCGTCGTGACCACGACCACGTCGGACGAGACGACGCGGCCCGACCGCATCCTGGCGGGCGACGACATCCTGGAGTTCCAGCGGCTGGTCCGCCAGGTCGTGGTTGCCGATGAGGTGGCCCGCTATGCGGTGCGCCTCGTCGACGCGTCACGCCCCGGGCGCGCCAACACGCCGAAGTTCGTGCGGGAGTGGGTCAAGTGGGGGGCCGGTATCCGGGCGTCGCAGGCGCTCGTGCTGGGCGGCAAGGCCCGCGCGTTGATGCACGGCCGCTATCACGTCTCGATCAACGACATTCGCGCGCTCGCGCCGCCGACACTGCGGCACCGCATCGTGACCAACTTCTACGCCGAGTCCGAGGGCATCGATGCTGACACGGTCATCCAGCGCCTCGTGGAGTCGGTGCCGGCGCCGCAGAGCGGCCTCTAGCAGCCCGTGGAGAAAGCGCGCGCGATGGTGACACCCGCGCGTCCCAACGAGCTCCGCTACCTCGATCCGAAAGTGGTGGCCCGCATCGGCTCGATGGAGCTCAGGGCCCGCACCGTTGTCGAGGGGTTTCTCATCGGCCTCCATCGCAGCCCGTACAAGGGGTTCAGCGTCGAGTTCTCCGAGTATCGGCAATACATGCCGGGCGATGCCCTGTCGACGATCGACTGGAAGGTCTACGGGCGGAGCGACCGCTTCTATGTCAAGAAGTTCGAGGAGGAGACCAACCTCGACTGTCGCATCCTGCTGGACGTGTCCGGGTCGATGAGCTTTCGGTCAGACGACGACGGCGTGACCAAGCGCGAATACGGCGCCTATCTCGCCGCGTCCCTCGCGTATCTGATGCATCGGCAGCGCGACGCGGTCGGACTCGTGACCTTCGACGACGCAATCATCACGGACGTGCCAGTGAGCGCCCGCCCCGGTCACCTCAGGCGAGTCCTGGTGGCGCTCGACCAGCTGCGACCTGGGCGGCGGTCCAACGTCGCCACACCGTTGAATCGCCTTGCCGACGCACTGGGCCGGCGGGGGATGGTCGTCGTCATTTCGGACCTGCTCGACGAACCGGAACGCGTTGTTCGCGGCCTGCGCCATCTCCGGTTTCGTGGAACCGACGTCATCGTCTTTCACGTGCTCGACCCCGCCGAGCTGACCTTCCCGTTCGAGCGCGCCACGCGGTTTCGCGATCTCGAGACCGACGCGGAGGTGACGGGGGTCGCCTCGCTGCTACGAAAGCCGTATCTGCGGGCGATGCACGATCTGCTGTCCGTATACCAACGCGAGTTGCGCCTCGCCAGCATCGACTACTGCCTGGTCGACACCTCGAAGCCGCTCGATGTCGCGCTCCGGTCGTATCTCACGACCCGCAGTCGAGTGCATTGAGGGATGTCCTTTCTGTTCCCGGCGTTCCTGCTGGGTGCGCTCACCGCGGCGATCCCGATCATCCTGCATCTCAGGAAGCGCGAACGCGCCCCGCGCGTCGCGTTTAGCGACGTGCGGCTCCTACAGCGCGCCCCGGTCACCGAGGCGCGTCAGCGCCGTCTGCGTGAGCTTCTGCTCCTGGCCCTGCGCGTGACGGCGCTGGTGCTGCTGGCGGTGGCGTTCGCGCGGCCGTTCGTCGATCGGTCGGGCCTCGGCCGGGCACTCACGGTGGTCGCCGTCGATCGGTCGCTGAGCATGTCGGCGCCGGGACAGCTCGCGCGCGCGCGAGTGCTCGCTGCCAACGCGGTGACGGCTGCACCGGCCGGTCATCTCGTGGCGGTCGTGGCGTTCGACGATCGGGCAGAGGTCATGCAGGAGCCGACGGGCGACCGTAGGATGGCTGCGGCAGCTGCCGAAGGTCTGATGGCCACGCCCGGCGCGACGCGATTCGGCCCCGCGCTGATCGCCGCCGGCGAGCTGATTGGCGCGCGTGAGGGCACCATCGTCGTCGTGACCGACCTGCAGCGGGCCGGTTGGGATGCGGACACCCGCGTTGCCGTGCCGGCCGGGGTCGCGATCGACGTCGCGGCGGTCGAGCCAGTCCACGCGAATCGCGCAGTCACGGCGCTCAAGCGGACGGCGACGGGGTTCACCACCGTCGTGCTGAATGCCGCCCCGACGTCTCGGCAGGCGCTCGTGTCGCTGGCCGTCGACGGCACCGTCCTGGACCGGCGCTCGGTGACTCTCGAGCCCGGACCCACGGACATCGTCTTCGACGCGGTCACGCCGGCGGCCGGTGTGGCGGTGGTGGAGGTCGACGATCCCGAGGGATACGCCTGGGACGACCGCCGCTACGCGATGCTGGATGCTCCCGAGCCCGACCGATTGCTGGCGATTGTCAGTGACGGCCGTCTCGACGACTCGGCATTCTTTCTCGATCGGGCACTGCGCGTCGGGATGAACGGGAGCCGGTTCGCGCTCGACCCGCGGTCGCCGGGTGCGGTGTCCTCGCTCGATGCTGCCTTCTGGGAGGACACGACGGGTGTCGTGCTCCTCGCCACCGATGGCCTGGACCGGCGTGCGCGCGCGCGCCTCGCCGAGCTCGTGGCGGCGGGCGGCGGTCTGCTCATCGTGGCAGGACCGCACCTCGATCCCGCCATCGTTGGCGACACGTTGGGTGACGCACACCGACTCAGGTTCGAGCCGGCGACGGCGACGGCGGCACGCCAACGCTGGTCGGTCACCGAGACTCGCCACCCGATTTTCAGGGCATTCGGCGAGCGGGTGGGGATGCTCGGCGAGGTGCGGTTCGACCGCGCGGCGCCAATCGTCGAGACTGACGGTGCGCGTGTGCTCGCCCGGTTCGACGATGGCGCGCCGGCGCTGGTCGAGTACGACGTCGGCGCGGGTCGCGCGCTCGTGCTCGCCACCGACCTGAACAACGCGTGGAACGACTTCCCCCGCCGGCCGAGCTACGTGCCGTTCGTCCATGAGATGGCGAGCTATCTGGTCGGTGCCGGCCGACGCATGCGGGATGTCCTCGTGGCCGACGTCCCGCCCGGCGTGTCGCGGGCGCCGGGTCCGGCGACCCGGCCCGGGTCCAACCACGGTTTTGTTGTCAACGTGGACCCGCGGGAGTCCGATCCCGCGCCGATCGCGCAGGCGGCGTTCCTTGAGCGGCTCGATCCGCGGTCACCCGCCGGTCCGCCGCCGGCGGACGCGCGCCGCGAAGCGATACGTCAGGACGCGGAACGCCAGGAGAACGAGCAGTCCTACTGGTGGTATGCGCTGCTCGCCGCGTTCGTCGTGCTGGTGGCCGAGACGTGGCTAGCAGCCCGTGGTGAAAGTGCCGCGTCGCACCGAGACCGGTGAGGCGCCCGGTTGGCAAGGCGCGACGAGGGAGAATATTGGGCATATGTGACCGAGGAGCAACGCCGCCAGCCAGGATGCATCGCCGGTCGAATGCAGCGGCACTTTCACCACGGGCTGCTAAGCCGCACGATGGCATAATCTGTTCGTGGCCGACGCCTATCTGAGCGAGCTCCGAGGCTTTCTCCGGGCCGTGCGACGACGGTGGCGAACGACTGTCGTGATGCGCGCGACCGTGCGGGCCGTGGGCGTGGCCCTGGCCGTGCTCCTGGTCGTGATCGGCGTCGACCGCTTCGTCGAGCCAGCCGATATCGCGCTGATTCTCCTCGGCAACGTTGCCGGCCTGGCGGCGGTCGCGTTCGCCGTTCGCACCCTGTGGCCGTTGCGCCGGGCGCCGACCGACCGACAGCTCGCGCGTTTCGTGGAAGAGCGCTGTCCGGAGTTGGAGGACCGACTTGCGAGCGCGACCGCCGTGGCGCCCGGCACGGCATCGCCGTTTCGCGAGCTCGTCCTGTGGGATGCGGCCGCCCGGACCCGCGATGTCGACCTCAACCGGATCGTCTCGGACCAACACGTGCGTCGCTCCATCGTACGCGGGGCGGTGGCGGTCGCGTCGCTGCTGATCGCCGCCGTGCTCGGGTTCGGCTCGATCGATCGCATCGCGCGCAGCACGTGGCTGCACGCATTTCCCGCAACCGCCACGCTCGAGGTCGAGCCGGGCGACGCGCGCGTCGTCACGGGGGATCCGCTCGAGATTCGCGCGCGTCTCGGGGGGACGTTCGGTGCACCCGCACGCTCGTTTCCAGCCGTGACCGTCCTTCGCGCCGATGGCAGCATGGAGGTGCTCGCCATGCGCGCGCGGGACGACGGCTACCGCGTCGAGATCCCGTCGGTGACCGACAGCTTTACGTACCGGGTCAGCGCAGCGACGCTCAGTTCAGAGGAGTACGGGGTCACGGCCCTCGTGCCCCCGTCGGTCGAGCGGGTCGACGTGACCTATCGCTATCCCGCGTTTACCGGCCTTCCGCCGCGCGTCGACGTGGACGGTGGCGACATCTACGCGCCCGAGGGGACGGCGGTGACCGTGACCGTCGTCGCGGACGAGCCGGTCTCGCGAGGCGCGTTGCGCATGGGCGGCGGCGACGTGCTCGAGCTGCGTCCGGAGGGAGCGCGGCGATGGTCCGTCTCGTTCGAGGTCCAGACCGACGACACCTACCGCGTTGCGCTGGTCGACGGCGACGGGCTCGCCTCGTCGGGCGACGTCGACTACTTCGTGCGCACGATCTTCGATCGTCCACCACTGGTCGAGATCCTGCGACCGGCGGGGGACCGCGAGATTACCCGGTTGGAGGAAGCGGTCATCGAGGCGCGGGTGGAGGACGATTTCGGGATCGAGCGGTTCGACCTCGTGTATACGGTGGTCGGGCGCGAGACGCGTAGTATCGACCTCCGTTCCGGTCCGCGCGCGCGGCATGCCGTCGGCACCCACACGATCTACGCGGAGGACCTCGACGTGGTCCCCGGCGATTTCATCAGCTATTACGTGCGCGCGCGAGACACGAACACCAGCCGGGACGCCCGCGAATCGCGCAGCGACATCTTCTTTCTCGAGGTGCGTCCGTTCGATCGGGAGTTCGAGGAGGCGCCGAGCCAGTCGGGGACGGCCGCTGACGCAGGCGAGGTCGGCGATCTCGTGCGGGTGCAGAAGCAGATCATCGTGGCCACCTGGCGCCTCGACCGGGAGAGACCCGGTGGCGCGCGTGGCGACGACTTGCCGGCGGTGGCCGGGGCGCAAGATGAGTTACGCCGCGCGGCCGCTCGAATTGCGGATCGGATGAAGGGGCGCGATCGCGAGACCGGCCTGGCGACCCCCACCGGCGAGGTGGCGCACGACACTGACACCATGGCCCTCGCCGTCGAGGCGATGGGTGAGGCCGCCGCGGCGCTGCGGGCCGGCGAGACTGGTCCGGCGATTCCCCACGAGATGGACGCGCTGAATCAGCTACTCCGGGTGCAGGCGGAGATACGCCGCACCCGTGTCTCGCAGCAGGCCAGCCAGGGCGCATCGTCGCCCGGCACGCAGGCCCGAGAAGACCTGTCCGCGCTTTTCGATCGCGAGCTGCGACGCGAGCAGGAAACGAACTACGAGAATCGCACGCCGGACAGCGCCTCCGATGCGGCTGAGGAGAGCGAGGCGCTCCGTCGCGTGCGGGAGCTCGCCGAGCGTCAGACCCGCTTGAATCGGCAACACCAAGAGCTGGCCGACACGCAGACAACGCTTGACCCTGCGGAACTCCAGCGGCGGCTCGAGCGTCTGACCCGTGAGCAAAACGAGCTGCGTGAGCAGATGGCCGACCTCGAGCGACAGTTGATGGGCGCGCGCCAGGCCGCACAGACCGGGGAAACCGGACAGAGCGGTCCGACCGGACAGAGCGGCCCGACCGGACAGAGCGGACAGATCGGCGAAGGCGGAGCTGGGATTACCGACCGGATGCGGCGCGCCCTGAGCGCGCTCGGACGAAACGACCCGGCAGTCGCTGCGGAGGCGGGAGAAGAAACGGTGGGGCGGTTGCACGATTTGGAGCGCCGGTTGAGCCGCGCCTCAGAGCGCGGGGCGCGGGTGGCGCTCGGGTCGCTGCAGCTGGAGGCACAGCAGCTGGCGGACGCCCAGCGCGACATGGCGACGCAGACGCGGCGGATGGAGGTCGGTCCGTCCGGCCGCGACGCCAGGACTCGCCTCGCGGAGGATCGCGACCAGCTCGCGCGCCGCGCGGATTCTCTCGAGGACGGCGTCGGCGAGCTGGTGCGATCGGCGACCGGCAATGCACGCGAGGCGCTGGCTGGCGCTGCCGGCGATCTGGCGCGGGAGGCTCCGGGTGCGCGGATGCGAGGCCTGGCCGAGCGGCTGCGTGACCCGCCCACCCCCGACGAAGGTGCGTCGGGGGGCGCCGACCTCGACGCGATCGCCGCCGCGGACGACGCACTCGCCGACGTGTTGCACCGGGTCGCCGCGACGCTACGGACAGCCGCTGACCCCGATGCGGCCGAAGCGGGTCTGCGCGAGGCGCTCGACGCGGCGCGCGCCCTCCGGCACCAACTCGACCAGATCGAACGACAGCTCGAACAGTTGGCCGACGCGGGAGGCAACGCGTCGGCAGGTAGCCCGGGAGGGGGTGCCGCATTGGGCGCGTTGCAAGAGCAGCTGACGCGACAGCTGACGGAGTTGCCCGAGCTGCTCGAGCGGGCACGCCACGCGCGGCCGACGATCGACCGAGACCTCGCGCGCTGGGCCGAGCACTGGTTCAGCGGCGCCGCGCCTGGGACCGACGCGGCCCGCCAAGACCTTGCCGAGTGGGCGAGTCTTCGCGACGACGTGCGCCTGGCCATCGAAGCGTTCGAGGTGGCGGCGTCACGCGAGCGGGCCGCGGAAGACCAGGATGGCCGGCATCACGTCGGCGCCGATGAACGGGTCCCGGCGGGCTACCGCGGGCTGGTCGATCAGTACTACCGATCGTTGACCGAGCCACCGTCCGGGCGCCGGTAGATCCATGTACTTAGCCGCTGGCGTGCCGTGGTGGGGACCGGTGCTTGCGGTCGCGGTGGCGGTGCTGCTCGGGTACGGCGCCTATCGCCGGCCGGTGGTGCCATTGTCGCTCACCCAGCGCGGGACCCTCGTCGGCCTGCGGGCGGCGGTGTTGCTGCTCCTGCTCCTCGTGCTGTTCCGGCCGGTGCGCACCGAGCCGGCGTCGCTCGGTGACGCCGTGGTCCCGGTTCTGCTCGACCTGTCGCGGAGCATGCGCGTCGTGGACGCGGCCGGCCGCTCGCGCATTGATCAGGCCGTCGCTCTGGCTCGTGACCGGGTCGTCCCGCTGCTCGCGCCCGCCGTTCCGGTCGAGGTGCTGGGGTTCGGCGAGGCGCTCGTCGACGTCGCGCTGGAGACGACAGCCGCTGACGCGCGGCGTACCGACCTGGCGGGCGCGCTCGACGCGGTCGCGGAGCGCTATCGGGGGCGTCCGGTCGCCGGGATTGTCGTGATCTCGGACGGCGGTGAGAACGGCGCGCGCGCCGCCGCATCCGTTGCCGGCGAGATCGGCATGCCGCCGGTCTACACCGTCGGTGTCGGGGCGCCGCGCCCAGGGCCGGATCGGGAGGTGATCGCCGTGACGGCCGGGGTTGCGACGGCCACGGATTCGCTCATCGATCTCAACGTCTCGGCGGTCAGTCACGGTTTCGGGAGCACGCCGTTCGAGATCCGCCTCTTCGAGGACGGGGCGTTGTCCCAAGTCCGGCGGGTGGTCCCACCCGGCGACGGGCAACCGGTGCGCATCACGTTCCGCGCGGCGCCCAAGCCGGATGTCGCGACGCTCTATACCGTCGAGGTGCCGACGGCGTCGCGCGAGCTCGTGATCGAAAACAACGGTCGGAGCGTGCTCGTGCCGCCGCCGACCCGGCCCCGGCGCGTCTTGATGATCGAAGGATCGCCCGGTCACGACCATAGCTTTCTCAAGCGGGTCTGGCACGCGGATCCGGGAATCGCGCTCGATGCCGTCGTCCGCAAGGGCCTGAACGACCGCGGCGAGCATACGTTCTACGTGCAGGGAGATCCCGCGCGCACACGTGCCCTGGCCACGGGCTATCCGCTCACGCGCGAGGCGCTGTTCCGATACGACGCTGTGGTGCTGGCCAATATCGAGCCGGGGTTCTTCCGGCCGAATCAATTGGAGATGACTGCCGATTTCGTCGCCGATCGTGGGGGCGGCCTGTTGCTGCTGGGGCCGGCCACGCTCGACCGCAACGGCCTGGCCGGTTCCGCGCTCGAGGCTGCCGTGCCGGTGGAGCTCGTGGATCAAGCGCGGATGGGTGACTATCGCGGTGCCGGCGGCCCCGCCACCTTGGTGCTGACGGCGGACGGCGCCGGCCACGCGATGATGCAGCTCGCGCCGACCGTCGACGAAACTCGCGCTCGCTGGCAGCGTGTGCCGGCGCTCGCGGGGGCCGTTGGAGTGGGCGACGTCAAACCGGGAGCGAGTGTGCTCGCGGTGGCCACAGACGAGCGGCCCGGTGTCACGCGGCCGCTGATCGTCGTGCACCGACACGGTGGCGGGCGCGCGATGGTCTTCGCCGGACGCGCCGCCTGGCGATGGCGCATGCTGCTGCCGGCAGAGGAGCGGACTTACGAGACGTACTGGGGGCAGGTCGCCCGCTGGCTCGGCGGCGCGGCGCCCGATCCGATCAGCGTGACCACACGTGGCGGCGGTGACCCGGGGGCGTCCATGCACCTCGACGTGCGGGTGAGCGACGCGGACCACACGCCGATCCTCGACGCCGCGCCCGTCGTGACGGTGACCGGACCGGGTGGCGGCACCGATGTGATACGTCCGGTGCTGGGCGGCGGTGGCGCGGGGTTGTACGGCGCCGAGCTGTCTCCGCGCGACCCGGGCGTCTATCGTGCCGAGGCAGTCGTCGATCACCGCGGCGAACGGCTGGGCGCGGCGAGCACGTGGTTCCTCGTCGGTGGGGCCGACCCCGAGATGGCCGACCCCTGGCTGGACGAAGCCGCGCTCCAACGCACCGCCTCGGTGAGCGGGGGCCGCTATGTTGTGCAAGACGACGTCACCGCGTTGCGTCGGCTCATCGTGGACGGCATGACCGCGGATGTTGCGCCGACGGTGCGGCCGCTCTGGCACAACGCGTGGGTCTTTCTGATTCTGGCGGCAGCGCTGGCGGCCGAGTGGTCGCTGCGGCGTCGGTGGGGACTGAGGTGAGGGACGGTCGCTCGACGGCAGAAGCCGTGCGGATTCCACGGTCGCTGGGGTGCAGAGTGCCAGGTGGACGCGTGAGCCTCGTGACGAGCCGGCTCGGGCGTGTCCTCGGATTCGCGCTGTTCCTGACGGCGCCCGTCGTGGCGTCGGCAGACGAGTATTTCACGCTCATCGTGTCCGGCGCTGCGGGTGGCGCTGAGTACGCGGAACGTCAGGAACGGTGGCGGTCGACGCTGATCGGCGCATGGCGTGATCGGGCGGACTTCCGCGACGATCACCTCATCGTGCTGGCGGAGACGCCCGGTCCGGGGGTTGGCCGCGCGTCGCGCGAGGGGGTGCAGCAGGCGATCGGCGCCCTCAAGACCCGAATGGGCGACGATGCCGTCTTGCTCGTCGTGCTGTTTGGTCATGGGACCTTCGACGGGATCGACGCGAAGTTCAACCTGGTCGGACCCGACCTGGAGGCGGCCGAGTGGCGCGCGCTCCTTGCGCCGCTCCCGGGGCATGTCGTCTTCGTCAACACGACCGCGGCGAGCTTCGCGTTCCTCGACCGGATGGCGGGTGACCGGCGGGTGACAATCGCGGCGACCGAGTCGCCCGTGCAGCGCTATGACACCGTGTTTCCCGAGTTCTTCGTGGGCGCTTTCCGAGAGCCGTCGAGCGATCGAGACAAGAACGGTCGCATCTCCGTGTGGGAGGCGTTCGCCCACGCAAGTGGCGACGTCCGGCGCTGGTATCAGCAGCAGGGGCGTCTCGCGACCGAGCGACCGATGCTCGACGACTCAGGGGACGGCGCGGGCACCGAGGCCGACGGCGTGGGAGCGGATGGCGCGCTTGCCGCCAGCCTCTACGTGGGTGCGGGCGTCGACAGGCCGACGGCGGCCGGTGATCCCGCGCTTGCCCCGCTAGTGGCCCGCCGATCCGTGCTCGAAGCGGAAGTCGCCACCTGGAAAGCAGCGAAAGCCACGATGACGACCGAACGCTTCGAGGCGCACCTCGAGCGGCTGCTCATCGAGCTGGCGCAGCTCTCCCGCGAGATCCGCCGCCGCATTGCGGCCGGTTCTAGGAGCCCGTGAGCCCTGACCTCGGACCGCGATCATGACCTGTCAGCAGTGTGGGACGGACATCGCCGACACGGCGTTGATCTGCTTTCGATGCGGGGCGGCGACGAGCGAGCGCACGCGTGAACCGGTGCCGGCAGCGCATCGGTCGTTGACCAGGCGCGTCTGGATCCCCATCGGGTTGGCCGCCGTGCTGATCCTGGTGGTTGGGTTCTTCATGATGCAGCTGTCCGGAGATAAGCCCCCCGATCGCTTCGTGTGGGCGATGCTGGCAGCGGCCGGCGGCCTGCTTGCGTGGCGCCTGCGCCTGACGCGGTGATAGCATTTCGAGACGCTATGCCAGATCCGCGCCTCGAGGTCACCGATTCGATGGGCCGTCGAATCGTGACGGTCGAAAAGCTCCCGTTCCTGATCGGCCGCCGTGTGGGGAGCGACCTGCACCTGCCGAGCGGTGAGATCTCACGCGACCACGCCGAGATCGTCACCGCCGAGGGCGGCTATACGATTCGCGATCGCGGTTCGCGGTACGGGACGTTCGTTAACGACGATTCGGTGCAGGAAGGCCCGCTCGCGCACGGCGACCGCATCCGGCTTGGTCGCAGCGGCGGCGCCGAGATGACGTTTCTGTTGTCCGACGCTGCGACGGCGCCCGTCACCGAGCGGAGCTCGGACGCCGTCGGCGATCTACGTCAGGTGGCGGCGCTGCTCGAGGGACTGCGGGCGGTGGGGTCCGCTCGGGTCCTCGACGATGTGCTGGGGCTCGTGATGGACTCGTCGATTAACGTCAGCGGCGCCGAACGCGGGTTCATCATGCTCGCGAACCCCGAAGGGGAGCTCGAGTTCAAGATGGGTCGCTCTCGCGACCGCGCCACGTTGCCCGGGAGCGGCTTCGAGACCAGCCGCAAGATTCCCGAAGAGGTGTTTCGGACCGGCCAGACCCGCATCGAGGCGGACCTGCTGGACGGCGACCTCGCCGACAAGCACATGGGTACGATCGCACTTGGGATACGGCACGTCCTCTGCGTGCCGTTGCGCCTGGTGCAATACACGGACGAGGACACGGCGCCGACCGAGGAGCGCCGAGTCGGTGTGCTGTATCTCGACAGCCGCGAGAAGGGCACGTTGCTGGCCTCGTCGACAGGCAGCGCGCTCGAGACGCTGGCGAACGAGGCGGCGGTGGCGATCGAGAACGCGAAGCTGTATCGGACGGCGCTGGAGAAGGCCCGGCTCGAGCAGGAGATGGCCACCGCCGCGGAGATTCAGCAGGCGCTGCTGCCGACGCGCAATCGAACGGGGGCGTTCTTCGAAGCGGCGGCCGAAACGATCCCGTGCCGGTCGATCGGCGGCGATTTCTTCGAGTACATCGACCTGCCGGAGGGCGGGCTCGGGTTCGCGCTCGGTGACGTGGCCGGGAAGGGGCCACCGGCGGCACTGCTCGGCGCGATGATGCAGGGGTCCCTCACCGCGCAGGCGTACCTCAGCGCCGGGGCCGGACCGGCGGCCACGATGGCGGCGGTCAACAAGGCGCTTGTCCTCCGCGGGATCCAGGGTCGTTTTGTGACGCTGTTCTATGCGGTGCTGTTTCCCGACGGCCGTCTCACCTACTGCAACGCCGGACACAACGCGCCGATGCTCGTGACGAAGAGCGCGCCCGTCCAACGTCTGGAGGAAGGCGGGATGGTCCTCGGGCTGTTCGATGGCGTCGACTTCGTGGAGGCTACGGTCACGCTGGGCCCGGGCGATTTCCTCGTCGTGTTCAGCGACGGCGTGTCGGAGGCGATGGACGCCGACGACGAGGAGTTCGGCGACGATCGCCTGGTGGAGAGTCTGACCGCGATGACGGCGCAGGAAGCCCAGTCACGGCTGGAGCATGTCTTCGCCAGCGTCAAGCAGTTCACGGCCGGTGCGGCGCAAAACGACGACGTCACCGCGATGGTCGTCGAATATCACGAGGCGCGCGACGCCTAACGTAGACGGGGCTTCGCCCCGAACCCCCGCGGGCGCTCCGCGGGGACCCCGAGGGCCCCACTCCGCGCCCGCGAGGCGCGCCGTGCGCGCCTTGGCCGTCACCGGTCCCGCGAACGACTAAGAAACTCTCGTTTCGAGCCGCATGACGGCCTAACGTGTCTCGATCGGGACGTACGCGCGCTCGCCTTCGCCGATGTAGAGTTGCCGCGGCCGCGCGATCCGCTGCTCCTTGTCCTGCAACATCTCCTGCCACTGCGCGACCCAGCCGGCGGTCCGGCCGATGGCGAACAGCACCGGGAACATGCCGGCGTTGAATCCCATGGCCTCGTAGATCAGACCGGAATAGAAGTCGACGTTCGGATACAGTCGCCGGCTCACGAAGTACTCGTCTTGGAGCGCAATTCGCTCGAGCTCCAGGGCCACGTCGAGCAAGGGGTTCTTCCCCGTCACATCGAACACCTGGTACGCGACGTCCTTGATGACCTTGGCGCGGGGGTCGTACGACTTGTAGACGCGGTGCCCGAACCCCATGAGCCGGCCTTCGCCCCTCTTGACACGCGTAATGAACTCCGGAATGTGATCCACCGATCCGATTTCGGCCAGCATGCGGAGCACAGCCTCGTTCGCGCCGCCGTGCAAGGGGCCGTACAGCGCCGCCGCGGCGCCGGCGAGCGCGACGAACGGATCCGCCTGTGAGCTGCCGATGCCGCGCATGGCGCTCGTACTGCAGTTCTGCTCGTGGTCCGCGTGCAGAACGAATAACAGGTCCAACGCACGCTCGAGCACCGGATCCGCGTGATATCGCGGCTCGACCCCCCGGTAGAGCATGCTCATGAAGTTGCCGATGAAGCCGAGCTCGGGGTCCGGATAGACATATGGGCGGCCAATGCTATGGCGGTGGGCGTAGGCCGCGATGCTCGGGACCTTGGCGATGAGTCTCGCGATCTGCATGCGGCGGGAGTCCGCATCGAGCACGCTTTTCGCATCAGAAAAGAACGTGGACAACGCACCCACGGTGCTCAGGAAGATTCCCATCGGGTGCGCGTCGTAGCGAAAACCCTCCATAAACTTCTTGATGTTCTCGTGGAGGACCGCGTGTGTGGCGAGCTCTGCCGTCCATCCCGACAGCTCGGACGATGTCGGTAGTTCCCCATTGACCAGCAAATAGGCGGTCTCGACGAACGTGCTTTGCTCCGCGAGCTGCTCAATCGGGTAGCCGCGGTAGCGGAGGATGCCCTTGTCGCCGTCGATGTAGGTGATGCGGCTCTGGCAACTCGCGGTGTTCAGATACGCCGGGTCGTACGACAGCATCCCGAACTCGGCGGGATCGACCTTGATCTGGCGCAGGTCGAGCGCGCGAATGGTGCCGTTCGTGACCGGTATCTCGTACTGCTTACCGGTACGGTTGTCGGTGATTGTCAACGTGTCGGCCATGCTCGGTCGTATCCTCTTCTAGCAGTACGGGTAATAGCTCATTCCTTGGTTCCGTTGGCGGTGTCACCCGCCGCGTCCGGATGTTCCGCGTCAGGGAACGACGACGTCTCCTCACCCGGTACTCGGTAGCGTCCGTCTACCCAACTATGCAGGTCGAGCAACTTGCAGCGTTCGCCGCAGAAGGGTCGCCACGCATCAGCGACCGGTCGTCGCCGGCAGTAGACGCAACGTGCCTCCCGGCCGGTGTGCATCACTGTCCCGCCACGGTCATCTCGACGGCATAGAGCGACGTGCGCGCCGTGACGAACAAGGTGCGGCCCTCCGCGCCGCCGAACGTCAGGTTGGCAGGCGGCTCCGGCACGGCGATCGAGCCGATGGGCTGACCGTCGGGATTGTAGATCGTCACGTCCTCGCCCGTCAGATAGACGTTACCCCGCTCGTCCAGCGTCATGCCATCCGATCCCTGCGAGACGAAAAGCCGGCGGTTGCCGAGGGTCCCGTCTGGATTTGGCGTGTAGACGTAGGTGCGCCCGCCGCCATGGTCAGCGACATACAGGCGGCTGCCGTCGGGAGTGCCAACGATACCGTTTGGGCGAACGAGGTCGGTCGTGACACGGAGCACCAGCTCTCGATTGGGAGAGATGTAATACACGTGATAGCCGTCGATCTCCTGATCGTCCGTCGCGCCGTACCGCGGGTCGCTGAAATAGACGCCCCCCTTGGGATCGACCCAGAGGTCGTTCGGGCTATTGAAGCGGCGGCCCTCGAACCGGTCGACCACGACGGTCAGCGTTCCGGTCGGGTCCACGGCAGTGATGCGCCGGTTGCCCATCTCGCACACCAACAAGTTGCCGTCCAGGTCGAAACGCAGCCCGTTGGCCCGGCCGGAGGGTGCGCGGTAGACCGTGACGCCCTCGTCCGGTGACCAGCGGTGAATTCGCTCGTTCGGAATATCGGTGAAGAAGAGGTTGCCGTCCGGGTCGGCGGCCGGGCCCTCGAGGAACGCGAAGCCGGTGGCAATGCGCTGGATGGTCGCCCCGGGGGCGACGAGCGTCGACTCCTGCTGGCGAGCGGCGAGCGGTCCCCCCGCACCCAGCACCACAGCGGCGAACGCCATCGCTGCGCTGGCGGATACGGCTGTTCGACGTCGACCCGCTGACGCGTGTGGCATGGCGCGGTCAGTGGGGAAGCCGCGTTGCGCGGGTCGCTCGCACGCGGTCGTCGGGGCGGGGGCGTCGTCGCCCCTGGCGTCGTCTGCCGGGCGACCGGTTCGTCGTGTTCGTCTGTGCGGCATGGGTATCCGTTGCGAATCGGAGGGTCCGTCCGAGGATCGCTTCCAACGGCGCGACGCTCCGCTGCGCCGCCCAGAGCTCGAGCTCCGTGTCTCCGGTCGCAACGACGCGCAGCAGATAGTCGTCGGCACTCGGAACCATGTCGAACGGCTCGACGCTTTGCGCGTGACAGCGGTCCAGGCCCTCCGCAACGCGCAACATCGCTGCGAGCGTTTTGACCGTGCGGCGTAATCGCCGCCGCAGGCTCGAATACCCTTCATGCGACCGTTTCGGCCGCGCCCTGCGGTGATACCGCGCGACCAGTGCGACGACTTCGACCTCCTCCGGTTCGAAGCCACGCAAGCCGCCATTCTTGATCAGATAGTACGAGTGCCTGTGATGACGTGCGTAACTGATGTGCAAGCCGATGTCGTGCAGCCACGCCGCATACTCCAGCCATTCGCGCTCGCGCGCCCCGAGGTCGTGCACCGGCTGTGTCTGATCGAACAACGCGAGTGCCATCCGCCCCACCTGCGCGGCATGGGAGGGTGAGCTAATCTTAGTTGAAAATTGAAACGGCTCCAGACCCTGTGGTGTGATGACGTTGCAAAAGACGGACATCACCCCACGAGAGAGAGGAGCCACGATGAGTGTCCTACGTGCTGTCAGGAAGCGCAAGAAAGTTCGCAAGCTGGGCTCGGTCAACATCATTCACCGCGAGGCCTACGCGGATCTGGAGCTGGACGCGAAGGTGGAGCTGATCCGCTCGCTGGTGCCCCTGGGCCTGATGCATGTGCAGGAGTTGCTCGACCAGGAGGTGACGGCGCTGGCGAGCGAGCGCTACGTCCGGAAGGACGCGTCGGTCGGTGGACGCCGTCACGGCAGTAACCCTGGGACGGTGGGTCTCGCGGGGCAGCGCGTGCCGATTCGCGTGCCCCGGATTCGTCGCCTCGCAGGGAGCGAGATTCCGCTGCGGTCGTATGAGGCGTTGCATGACGACCGCGAGGTGGACGACGCGCTGCTGCGACGGGTGCTCTACGGGATCTCGTGCCGCAACTACGCGGCGGCCGCGGCGGCGATTCCCGGGGCGATCGGGCTGTCGAGTTCGACGGTGTCCCGGGGGTTCATCCAGGCCAGCGCGGCGCAGCTACGGGCGTTCCAGGAGCGGGACCTATCCGATGAGGACGTGGTGGCCGTGTTCCTGGACGGCAAGACGTTCGCTGACGCGACGATGGTCATCGCGCTAGGCATCACGCTGTCTGGGGAGAAACGCTTCCTGGGCTTCGTCGAAACGGACACGGAGAACGCGACGGTGCTCACACCGTTCCTGCGGTCGTTGGTCGAGCGGGGCCTCGACCTCTCCCAGGGTGTGCTGGTCATCCTCGATGGCGGCAAGGGGCTCCGCACGGCCGTCCGGAAGGCCTTCCGGGGCCGGGCCCTGGTCCAACGGTGCCAGTGGCACAAGCGCGAGAACGTGGTGAGCTACCTGGCCAAGCACGAGCAGGCGGTGTGGCGTCAGCGTCTCCAGCGAGCGTACAACCGGCCGGACTACGACGAGGCCCTCGGTGCGCTCGAGACGCTCCACGGCGAGTTGGACGAGCGGAACCAGTCGGCGGCTGACAGCTTGGCGGAAGGCCTGGACGAAACCCTGACGTTACATCGATTGGGCGTGTACGGAGTGCTGGGCCGGTCGCTGAAGACGACGAACTGTCTGGAGTCGGTCAATGCGCTGGTCGAGGAACGCTGCGCGAAGGTAGATCACTGGCAGAGCTCGAGCCAACGCCACCGCTGGCTGGCGACCGCCCTCCTGGACATCGAACCGCGCTTACGAAGGGTGAGGGGCTACCGCCACCTTCCCACGCTTCGGGCCGCATTGAAGCGAGAACTGAAGATCGACACGACGACGTCGAAGAAGCAGGCCGCGTAAGCCATCGGGAGCCGTGGAGAGTTTCAACTAAGAATGGGCTTGACTCCGGCATGGTCGGGCGCGTAGTTACAGCGTTCGGCCAGCTCGACGACACTGCGGCGCCGGACATCGGGGTATTGCGCAACCCTGGCGATCTGTGCCTGGTTGCGGCGGATGTAGTCGAGCACGAGTCCTTCGCGGAGCGCGAGGTCGCACAGCGTCAGGTCGTCGGCCCCGATCAATCTGAGGATGGTGTCGAGCAGCACCGAGCCCGCGACGGCCACATCGGCCCGCCGCGGGTCCAGTCCCGGGATGCGGAGGCGGCCGGCGAGGTCCAAGCCGGTGATCTCCTTGCGGAGCCGCTTGACCTGCTTCGCGCTGACCCGCCGGTTGCGCAGATCATCGGATCCGACGGTGCGCCCGTCGGCCAGCACCAGCTCGCCGAGACTCAGGATAGTTCCCGACGTCCCGATAACGCGGTCGAACCCGAGGGAGACGATCTTGTCAACCGTTGGTGCAATCACGTCCGTGATGTGCTGCACCATCTGTCGTTCGTCCCCGCGGCCGATGGGGTCCGTGTGCACGAACTGCTCGGTCAGTCGGATCACGCCCAGTTTCACGCTCTGGGCCACACGGGCCTTGGCGTTGGTGCCGAGCGTCAGCTCGACGCTCCCGCCGCCGATGTCGACGACGACGGCGGAGCCGCGTGAGACGTCGACGCCGTAGACCGCGGCGAGATGAATCAGGCGCGCCTCCTCGGTGCCGGAGATCACCCGTACCTGGATCCCCGTGCGTTGCCGGACCGCGCTCAAGAAACTCCGGCCGTTCCGTGCCTCGCGGACTGCGCTCGTCGCCGCGGCGACGATCTCATCGACCGCGTGCGAGTCGGCCAGGCGTTTGAATTTCGTGAGTGCGTGCATCGCGGCGAGCATGGCGGGTTCTGTGAGCGACCGCCCACCGAGGCCCCCGGAGCCGAGCCGCACCATCTCCTTCTCGCGATCGATGATCTCGAACGAACGGTCCGGCCGCACCTCCACGATGATCACGTGAATCGAATTGGTGCCGATGTCGAGGGCGGCAATCCGCATGATGTGAATTGGAGGAAGACGCGTGACGGGGTATGGTCGCGCGGTGGAGCTTTCGTTATAGTCCGAGGCTTCGATCCCGTCGGACGACCGATCCTACCATGCCACCATCGCACCCGCTGAGCGCGCCCCTCCAGCGTCAGACGCGCTGCCTGGAGCGACAGCTGCCACCCGCGCTCGACGGCGAGGTGGAACCGCTCCATCGCGTCCGCGTCGCGACGCGACGGCTCCGCGAGCTGCTGCCGCTGTGTGCGCCCGCGGTGCCGCGCGGGTTGGTGACGCGGGCGCGCCGTCGGGTTCGCCGTGTCGGCCGGTCGCTCGGCCGCGTGCGCGAGATCGACGTTGCTGCCCAGCTGTTCATGGAGTTGGCGGAGGGCGGGCGGCTGCGCTCGGCCGGTGCCCGGCGCTTCGCTCGATATCTCGCGGACGAGCGGCACGGTCGCCGTCGCCGGATGATTGTGCGCGTGCGGTCGGTGTCGCCGCGCAAGGCGCTCCGGGACCTGGCCGAGGTCGTGAAGGTCCTTGAGGTCGGGCGAGCGTCGCCGGATGCGTGGCTGCTCGCGCTGGCGAGCCGCCTCGGTGCACGATCCCGTCGATTGAACGAGGCGGTCGTCGCGGCTGGCGCACTCTATGCGCCGGAGCGTGTGCACGGGGTCCGCATCGCCGCGAAGAAGCTGCGATACGGTCTCGAGATTGCTGTCGAGAGCCGGACGCTGGACGGGAGCCCGGTCACCACCCGGCTCAAGGCGATTCAGGACACGCTTGGCCGGCTGCACGATCTCGAGGTCTTGACCGGCTTCATCCAGACAGGGCTGCTGGCCTGCGACCCGCGACAGCGCGGGGTCGGAGATCTCGACGCGTTGCGCACGGCGCTCGCCGGCGACTGCCGAGCTCCACGCCGAGTTCGTCGCGGCGCAGTCGGAGCTGATCGATGTCTGTGACGTGGCTCGACGCGCCGCCCTCCGCATCTGGACGGACCACGGCGGAGACCGCGGGGACGCCCGCGTGCTGAAGATGTCGCTCGCGGGGACGGTGGGCAGCGCGGCGAGCGGCGGCCACTCGCCGCTATAATCCCTCGAATCCCTCATGCGGCGAGTGACCGCCGGCCCGGCGTTTGTCCTCTACTTCCTGATCACGATCGTCCTCGCGTTTCCGCTCGTTCGAGGCATCGCGACCAGACTCCCGAGCGACCTGGCCGATCCGGTCCTGAATGCCTGGATCCTGTGGTGGAACACGCAGGCGATTCCGTTCACGGAGCGCTGGTGGAGCCCGCCCGTCTTCTTTCCGGCGGCCGACACCCTCACCTACTCCGAGCATCTTCTCGGCCTGAGTCCGCTGTCGACCCCGGTGTACTGGCTCACCGGGAGCCCGATTGTCGCCTACAACGTCGCGTTCCTCCTGACCTTCGCACTCTCCGGCCTCACCGCGTACTGGCTGGGAGTCGAGCTCACCGGTCGTCGCGATGCCGGCTGGGTGGCTGGACTGGCGTTCGCGTTTGCGCCGTATCGGATGGACCAGCTCGCCCACATCCAGGTGTTGGCGTCGTTCTGGATGCCGGTCGCCATGCTCGGCTTGCATCGGTACTACCGCGACGGCCACGCGTGGTGGCTCGTACTGTTCGCGGGCGCGACGACGATGCAGGGACTGACGAACCTCTACTACCTGCTGTTCTTTCCGGTGCTCGTCGTGCTGTGGGTCCTCTGGTTCACGCCAAACGAAGGCTGGTGGAGAAAAGTGGGCGCCGTCGGGGTGAGCGGAGCGCTGGCGTCGCTGATCGTCGTCCCGATCCTGCTGAAGTACCAGACGGTGCACGAGAGCCTGGGGTTGGCGCGGTCGCCACTGGAGATCGAGGGCTACAGCGCCGACGTGATGGGATTGGTGAGCGCCTCGTCCTATCTCCTCGTGTGGAGCTTTCTCGACACGTTTCGCAGTCCGGAGGCGCAGCTGTTCCCTGGGCTGACGGTGGCTGCGCTGTTCGCGGTCACGCTCTGGCGGGTCACGTGGTGGCCGGGTGGTCGCGAACCCCTGCTGTTGCGCGTCTTGCGCCTGGTGGTCACGGCAACCGCGCTCCTCTTCGTCGTTGGGCTCATCGCCAGGGTGGTGGGCCCGTGGGAACTCAGGCCGTTCGGGTGGAAGATCGCGATGAATCGCCTGGACCAGGCCATTCCCCAGGCGGTGCTCGCCTGCGTGTGCGCGTGCGTGCTCAGTCCAGCCGGCGCGTGGGCGTATCGACGCCATGCCCCGTTTCCGTTCTACCTGCTCGCGACCTTCCTCCTGGCGGTGCTGTCGATGGGCCCGCATCCGTCGGTGATGGGCACGAGCATCATGACCCACTCACCGTATCTCGCACTGATGCAACTGCCGGGTTTCGACGGGTTGCGCGTGCCGGCGCGGTTCTGGATGCTCGCGCTGGTGTGCGTGTCAGCGGCGGCCGCCCTCGCCTATGCGCGGCTGGTGCCGCGCGGGTCGCGGTGGCAGACCGCGTCGCTCGCGATCGTCACCGTCGCGCTGCTCGCCGATGGGTGGGTGGCCTTCCCGACCGTACCCGCGCCGCGCCGGTCGACCATGCTCGAGGACCGTGCGACCGGGCCCGTGCTCGAGCTGCCGCTCGGCTGGCGTGACGACGACGTCGCGGCGATGCTCCGTTCCATACACCATGGGCGTCCGGTGGTGAACGGGCACAGCGGCTACCGCGCGCCGCACTACGGAGCGCTGTCATACGGGTTGGACCACAGCCGCTCGGAGTCGCTGCTCGCACTCGGGGCGTTGGGCGTGCGTCACATCCGCGTCGACCGTCGCAACCCGGTCGCGCCGCATTACGAGAGCCTGGTGGCGAGCACGCCCGAGCTGCGGCTCGTGGCGGAGACGAGCAGCGAGTCGCTCTACGAGTTTCGCGTGCGGCCCGAGACGCGCGTCACGCGCAGCTTCGGCGCGGCGCTCCCGGTCGCGAGTCTGAGCGCGAACGTCAACGACCATCGGACGGCGAACGCACTCGATGGAGACCTCGGCACGCGTTGGGATACCGGGCCGCAGTATCTCGGGCAGACGCTGACCATCGATCTCGGGGCACCGCGGCGGATTGGTGCGCTCGTGCTGTCGCTCGGTCGGTTTCGGATGGACTTCCCACGGGCGTTGGCCATCGAGTGTTCGTCGGACGGGACCGTCTGGGAGCGCGTGTGGGGGGGGCCGACCGACGTCGAGGCGGTGGTGGCAGCGCTGCGCGACCCGATCGCCGTTCCGATGACGTTCGCCATCGACGGCCGCACGGCGCGGTATCTGCGGCTGCGCCAGATGGAGGACGACGGCGAGTTCTACTGGTCGGTCGCTGAGCTCAGCGTCCGGGCGCCGGAGTGACAATTGGGCTTCGTCCAGAACCCCCGCGGGCGGCCTGGGTTAACCGCCGGCGCGCAGTAGCCAGCCGGCGAGCGCGCCGCCAAGAATCAGCCAGGTCGAGTTCAGCTTCCACGAGATGAGGCCGACAGCCGCCGCCGCTGCGAAAAGCGCCGTCGGGATATCGACGACGGCGGACTGTGCGAGTCGCCAGGTGACGGCGAGCATCAGCCCCAGCGAGCTCACGACCACCCCGTCGAGCAGTCCTCCCATCACCGTCGACCGACGGAGCCTCGGAATGATGGGCTGCGTGATCGCGACGAAGACGAAGCCCGGGAGAAAGATCGCCACCGTGGCGAGCAGCGCGCCCGCCCAACCGCCGAGCAAATAGCCGATAAACGTCGCCGTCGTGAAGACCGGACCCGGTGTGACCTGCCCCACGGTCACGGCATCGATGAGCTGCTGATCGCTGAGCCACCCCCAACGCTCGGTCAAGTCGGCTCGGAGGAACGCCAGCAGCACGTAGCCGCTGCCGAAGAGGATCGAGCCGACTTTCGCGAAGAACAGCGTCAGCCGGGTCAGGGTGACCGGGACCGCCTCAGCCGTGGCCGCGACCGCGGCCGCGATGACGTGCACGGTGGCGGTGCCTGCCGCGATCGCCAACGCGAGGAGCGTTCTGCCAGACCGGCCAAGTGCCGACGCCAGACCCGCGAGTGCGCCGCCGGCCAGCAGCACGAGCTCGTTGACCCCGGCCACCGACAGCCCGACGATGGCGATGCCGAGTAGGGCAGGGAAGACCCCGGTCACCGCGGTGCGACCGAGCTTGACCACCGCCTGCAGCACGATCGCGATCACGACGGGACCAACGCCGTACATCACCCACTCGGCTTCCGGCGTGCTGCCATACACGCTGTACGCCGCAGCAATGGCGAGCACGATGAGCGACGCGGGCAGGATGAAGCAGCTTCCGGCGAGCACGAGCCCGGGGAGCCCACCGCGCTGGTAGCCGAGGTGGATCGCCATCTCGGTGGAATTGGGCCCGGGGATGAGATGGGTGGCGGCGAGCAGATCTAGAAACTCAGCGTCGGTCAGCCACTGACGACGCTCGACGACCTCGTCGCGCATCATCGCGATGTGCGCGGCGGGGCCGCCGAACGCGGTGACGCCGAGTCGGAGGAACAAGGTCGCGAGCTCAGCGAGCGCCGCGCGTCGTGCCACGCGCGAATCTTACACGCGAGGTCGCCGTCCGAGCTGGCTCCGGGCCGGCCACGCGGTCACAATCGGACAACGCCCACGCGGCCCCGACGATGCTCGTTGCGGTCGGCGCCAGGGTATCTACGGGTCGGGGTCATCGACGGATGTGGCCGTTCATCGTGTCCGGCGTCGTGTTCGGTCTGGCCGCGGGTGTGACGCCCGGCTCCCTCTTGGCGCTGGTCGCGACGCAGTCGGTGCAGCACGGGACGCGCGAGGGGATGAAGGTCGCTGCCGCGCCGCTCGTCACCGATGCGCCGATCATCGCCGTATCCGTGGTTGTGGTCAGTCGGCTCGGCGCGGGCGTGCTCGCCTATCTCTCCTACGCGAGTGTGACTGCGACCGCGCCCGGCCAGGGTGCGTCGCCGCGCCCCGCGCGCTCGCTGGCGACGGGCGTGGTGGCCAACCTGTTCAATCCGCACCCGTATCTGTTCTGGCTCGCCGTCGGTGGCCCAACACTCGGGCGTGCGTGGGATGCTGGGGCTGCCGTCGCGGGCGGTTTTCTGATCGCGATGTACGGCAGTCTCGTCGGATCGAAGGCGCTCGTGGCGTGGGCGGTCGGTGCGGGGCGATCGGTGTTCAACCACCGCGCGTATGTCGTGTTGCTTCGTGCGCTGGGTGTGGCGCTCGGGGTGTTCGCTGCCCTCTTCCTGCGGGACGCCCTCGACTACTTCGGGATGATCTGACCGAGCTCCGCGCCGATTCACCGCCGACGGACGCGTGCCCGGGCTACGGGCATGTCGAGATGGCGCTCGCATCGGTAATCGGCTGGAACGGAAGGGCCAACAAGAGGTCGAGGGCCTCCTCTGATTGAGTATCTGTGCCCGAGAGGCGGACGCTCGTCGCGCCGCCATCGTCAGTCGCCGCCACTCTCACGGTGCGTGTGCCTTCCACACATTGCTCCTCGAGGGAAACGACCACGCGCACGTCGGGGGGCTCGTCGGTCCCGCCATCGGCCGACGTCAGCGAGAACACGCCGGTGCTCGCGTTCACACGAAGCACGTTCGCGCCGCCCGCTCCGCCGCCCACACCTAGCCAGGTCGCGCCGAACTCGAACCGCGGCGGATGCCCGAGGCAGAGCGTCGTGGCGTCCTCCGCGCACCCTCCGACCTGGCCGCTGACCGTGACGTCACCGACCGTCGGATCGGCGACTAGCACCTCGAGGTAGACGTCTGTGACGTCGAGCGGGTTGACCGTTGCGCCCCAGGACATGAGCGAGTCGTCACCGAGGGGCACGTCGATGTTCAGGAGCGTCGCGCCACCCGGATCGGCGCCGAGCCGAAGGCGAGCCGATTGCACCGCGGGAACGAGGCAGTGGCCTCCGATGAAACTGGTGGTCTCGTTGAGATCCCGCCCTCGTCATAGAGCATCACGCACGTCGTGTCGTCGTGTGGCTCGCCGAGCGGGAACCGGTATCGTATCCGTGTGGCGGAGGCGGCGAAGTTGCCGCGCATCTCACCGCCCGCATCGCTGTTGGGCTGGACGAACACGCGGCCGTTCAGGAGGTGGTCGGCCTGCGACCCGGTTACCTCTGTCTTCCTGTGGCGGAGCCGTTGCTGCGTCGAATCGTCCAGCGAGATGTTCTCGAACGCGGACTCCGCGACGCCCGGCGCCCCGATGCCGAACTGGACCGATGACAGCGGGATCGCTGGCTCGAACCGGCAATCCGTATCGAGCACGTTCAGCCAGCTCACCGTCATCGCACAGGTGCCGGTGGACGCCCCACCCGACGCCGGCACGACGCCATCACCGGTCAAGTCGGCGACAACGATGAAGCTCTCGGGCGCCTCGATCTGACCGTGCGCGTGTGTTGCGATCAGCATCACCATGAAGGAGAACCGCGCCGAATCCTGTGCGACCCATGATCCCTCCAGCCGTCGACGGTCCACTCCGGCCGGCCAACGCCACGAGCGACCTAGAGGCCGTGAAGTTCACAACACAAGACCGCCCGACGGCCACGTACGCCGTGCAGAACCATGCAGAAGTCTGTGTCCCCAGGGAGCCGCCGAGTCGTCAGCCGCTCGCTACCGGCAGCCGATGGCGGTTCCAGTGACGGCCTCCTCCGAAGCTTCCGCGAGCGCGCCGTGTAGCTCCGCGTCGGTGGCGTATCGGCGCGCCGGAATCCGTCGCGCCCGCACACCGAGCGCGATCGTACGCCCGTCAAACGGGTCGGGGCACACCTCGAGCGTGGTCCCGCGCAGGACGACGTCGTAGCCCTCCCGCGCGAACGGGTCCTGCCAGCCGCAGCAGAAGATGAGCGACAGGAGGTCGCCCAGATACACCATCCGGTAGTCCTCCCTCAGCGCCGACAGCCGGTTCCCATATGCGCCCGCGTCGAGGATTCGGTCGCGCATGGCCTCCATCGACGCGAAGAACCGGCGCCAGGCAGCCGACGGATGGCGCTCCAGGACCGTGATGGCATGTTGCGCCACGAGGGCCGCCGCGGCGGGATCGACCGGCTCGAGGCGCGCGACACCGCGCGGCCATATCTCACGTTTGATGGGGCCCGGTGCAGTGATGAAATCATGCGGGCGCCCGTGTGTTCGATCGATGGTGGCCCGCGCATCCACCTCCTCCCAGCCGTTGTCGTGTGCAAGGGTGGCGAGGAGGACGGTGTCCCGCGACGGGTGCGTCGGCAGACCATCTGCCCGCCAGGCGGCCATGATCCGGCCCGACAGGGCGGCGTGATCCGGTTGCGTGACGAGAATGAGGCTCTCCGATTCGGTTCTGACGATCACTCGCGAGTATTATGAAACGCGCGCCTTCTGAACGGCGTTCAAGATGTGACAGGAGCCCAGACCGTGAGACAGATACTCATCCTTGCCGTCGTCGTGATAGTCGGGTCGACGCTCAGCGCCCAGGCGCCGCCACTCCCGGACGTCGAGGGCTTCGGTCCCCAGGTGGGGCAGGCCGTGCCCGACTTCGCCCTGGTCGATCAGCAGGGCGACACTCGCGACCTCGCCTCGCTCATGGGTCGGAACGGTCTGATGCTCGTCTTCAGCCGTTCGGCCGATTGGTGACCGTACTGCAAGACGCAGCTCGTGGAGCTGCAAAGCCGGTACGAGGATCTTCGGGCGCGCGGCATCGGCCTTGCCGTCATCACCTATGACTCGACCGACACGCTCGCCGGCTTCGCCGGCGCGAGGGACGTCGAGTACCCACTGCTGTCCGACGCGGGGTCGGAGACCATCAGACGCTACGACCTCCTCAATCGCGAGATGGATCCCAGCCTCGCGCCGGAGGACCGACGCGCGATGATGCAGCGGTTCTACGGCGTGCCGTACCCTGGGACGTTCATCCTCGACACGAATGGCCGCGTGCTCGAACGCTTCTTCGAGCAGGCGTATCAAGAGCGCTTCACGGTCTCGTCCATTGCCGTGCGGCTCGGGGACCCCATCGACGGGACCGAGCGTGCGGCAACACGGGCCGAAACCGATCACCTCGAGGCGCTGGCGTGGTCCACCGACAGCGTGGTGGCGCCGGGCAATCGCTTCGCGCTGGTCGTCGACGTCGCGCCGAAGCCCGAGATGCACGTCTATGCCCCAGGCGATCACGACTATCAGGTCATACGCCTCCGCGTGGACGCGCCCGAGTTCCTGCAGCGTCACGACGTCTCGTATCCGCCCTCGGAGACGTATCACTTCGAACCGCTGGATGAGACGGTGCCGGTGTATCAGGCGTCGTTCCGGCTGGTGCAGGACGTCACCATCCCGATGAGCGAGGAGAGCGCCAAGCTGGCCGCCGTGCCGGGGGCCACCCTGACGCTTCGGGGCGCGCTCGAGTATCAGGCGTGCGACCACGAGGTCTGCTACGTGCCGGCCGAGATCCCGCTGACGTGGGAGCTCGACTGGCGGCCGCTCATTCGAGACTGAACAAGCACAGACCGATCCTCCTAGGAGGCATCAAGCCTGCCGTACCAGACCCGCTGCGTCTGCGAGACCACCGGGACGCCCAGGGCGCGGAGGAGCGGCCCGGGGGCCCGGTCCTTCACGACGACGCTGCGTCTCGCCACGCGCCGCGCGTCGTTGACGACCTCGCGGCTCAGCGTGCCTGTTGATGCGAGCATGCGCACGAGGTCCAAGCCCTTCGCGGTGTGGATTGTCGCCTTGAACATCGGATCGAAGTAGACGACATCCAGCGATTGGGCGGGGAGCGATGGCAGGAGGCTCTCGTACGTCGTCCCGATGACCCTCACGCGTCGCATCGCGCGTACGAGCGCGCTGTCCGTGTGGTGGTACCCTTGCGTCCCGTCCAAGACGATCGCCGCCAGTATCGGTGACGACTCGACGGCGTCGACGCTGCCGCCGTCCCCGACGGCATGCGCCGCCACGATGGCGTCGGCACCGAGCCCGCATGTGCAGTCGAGCACGCGATCGCCGGGCTGTAGACGCGCGACCTGAACGAGCCGGTCGCGACCCCCGGCCTGCAACGCCGCGAGGCGAGGCCAGGCCATGCTCGGATGAAACCCGTAGGACCGTCCGCGGTGCACGAGCCGCGTGCCGTTGTCGCTCACCACCACTGCGGCGGCCACTCCTTCGCGGCGGGCGAGCGCGGCGATACTGTCCTTGCGCCGAGTGACGAATGGGCGGTGCAGACGGTGGGCGAGGGCGAGGGCGCCGGCCACTGCCTCATCGGACGGCGTATAGGTCGTCGTCACGACGATGTCGGATACCGACAGATGACGCATGTTCGCGCTACCGAACCTGAGCTGCGCAACGCCTCATTGGTGGGGCACTAGAGCTCGCGGACGCCGTGACCGCGGAACAGGAAGTAAACGGCGACGACGACGAGGAGACCGGCGTTGACGGCGATCACAGTCGGCGTCGACGCCACGGTGGTGAAGTAGCCGCTCACGAGGCTGCCGACAGGCAGCCCGCCCCGAAACGCCATGAGGTAGATGCTCATCACGCGCCCCCGCAGCTCGTCGGGCACCGCGAGCTGTACGAGGGACGCGGTCAGCGAGAACACGACCAGGAGTGCGGCACCGGCGGCGAACAGCAAGACGTAGCTGACCGCGCTCACCGGGAGTAGGGCGAACGTCGCCACCAGCGCGCCGTAGGCGATCTGCACGCACAGGAGCGTCCGTCCCATGTGCCGGAACGTGCCGAGCCAGGCAACGATGAGGGCACCCGCGACGGCACCGGTCCCAAGCGCGGACATCATCTGGCTGAGGCGGTCCGGATCGACGGCGAAGACCGGGAGAAACGCGCGCAGCGGCAACCCGAGCATGGTGGTCGCGGCGGCCAGCACGGTCAGGCTGAGAAGCGCAGCGTTGTGCCGGACATACGAGAGGCCGCCACCGAGCTCGACCAGCAGCGGACGGCGCGCGTGCGCGTTCGGACGCGGCAGCTGCATAAGTCCGAGCACGACGATGACGACGAGGAACGAGACGCTGTTGAAGCCGAAACAGGCGACCAGCCCGAGCGTCGTGAACACGATGCCCCCGATGAGCGGGCCGACCGATTGGGCGAGGTTGAACTGGATCGAGTTCAGCGCGATGGCGTTCGGTAGGGACTTGCGTGGCACGAGGGCGGGGATGATGGACTGGAACGCCGGTCCGCCAAAGGCCTGCGCGAAGCCTGTCGTGAACGAGAGGGCGAGGATGTACCGGAGACGCACCGCGTCGAACAGGACGAGCGCCGTCAGCGCCACCGCGCACGCCATCTGCAGCGCTTGCGAGCCCATGAGCAGGTGCCGTCGGTCGTATCGATCGGCGATGACGCCGTCGATCAGCGTAAAGAGCAGCAGCGGCAGTGCGCCGAGAAACGTGTCCAGGCCGAGATAGAAGGCGGAGCCGGTCAGGGTGAACACGAGCCATTGCTGCGCGAATCGCTGCATCCACGTGCCGACCGCCGACGTGAACGCGGCCGTCCACAGGTTGCGAAACTTCGCAAACGTGAACGCCTCGCCGAGACGCATGGCGACGCGGTACCCAACCGGTTGCGTGGGGGGGAGGGGCGCGGTCGTGCTGGACGGGTCGGGTGAGGGATCGCCTACCGGTTCGGCCACGGGATGTAGAGCCCCTCACCCAGGAACACGAGGCTGACCCACAGGCCCTTGGACACACGGTAGAAGGCGAACGGTCCAATCGCCGCGACCGGTGTCCAGATGGCGGCCTGTTCGGATGGCGTCACGGTGGTGAAGGTCTGGGTCAGCGTGTACCCCACGACCGTCAAGCCGAGCGTCAGGCCGAGGTTGATGTAAATGGCGCCAAACCAGAGCCCGGGCTCACGCTCGAACCGTTCGTCGCAGGCCGAGCAGCGGCTGTTCATCCGGACGGCCGACTTGAACAACCGGCCGTGGCCGCAGCAAGGACACCGCAGCCGGAGTCCGCGTCTAAGCATGTCCAGGAATTCTCGAAGCACCGTGGCTGGCTCTCGAACCGTATTCTAGTGTCCTGTAAACGTGATGTGCTACATACGTCCTGACACGCGGCGCCCGGGTGGCAAAGATGCGCCGAGGGAGCAGGCCACGATGAGAGTGGTGATCACCGGGTCGACGGGCCTCGTGGGGTCGGCACTCGCGCCGTACCTCGACGGGCAGGGTATGGCGGTCGCGTGCATACGGCGCGCGGCACCCGGCGATCCCATCGATGCCACACGCTGGGATCCCACTGGCGCCGGCCTGTCGCCCGACGCGCTCGACGGCGCGGATGCTGTCGTCCACCTCTCGGGTGCGGGCATCGCCGATCGCCGGTGGACCGCGGCGCGAAAGCGGGTGCTCCGTGCGAGCCGCATTGCGAGTACACGCCTCGTGGCGGAAGCCGTCGCACGCGCGACGACCCCCCCCCGCGTCCTGGTCTGCGCATCGGCCGTCGGGTTCTACGGCGACCGCGGTGACGAGGTGCTCGGCGAAACGGCGGCGCCTGGAACAGGATTTCTCGCCGATCTGTGTCGCGAGTGGGAAGCGGCGGCCGACCCGGCCGGTCGGCGCGGCGTGCGCCTCGTGTTTCTTCGCAGCGGTATCGCGCTCAGTAGCGCCGGGGGCGCCCTGGGCAAGATGCTCTTGCCGTTCAAGGCTGGCGTGGGAGGTGTCCTGGGCTCAGGCCGTCAGTACGTCAGTTGGATCGCGCTCGACGATCTCGTGCGCGTCGTGGGGCACGCGCTCGCGAGCGATGCCGTCGTAGGCCCGGTCAATGTCGCAACGCCGCGCGCGGTGACGAATCACGAATTCACGAGGACGCTCGGGGCCGTGCTCCGTCGTCCGACGGTGCTCCCGATGCCGGCAACCGTGGTGCGGCTGCTCTTTGGCGAGCTCGGGGTGGAGACGCTGCTCAGCAGCACACGCGTGGAGCCGACGCGTCTGAACGCCACCGGCTTCGAGTGTCACCACCCGACGCTGGACGGCGCGCTGCGCCACGCTCTTGATCGCTAGTCAGCCGGCCGGAGACGGACCGAGCCGTTCACGGTCTTGATCCGGAGCTCGCGGCCACCGCTCCCGAGTCGCCCTTCGAGGCGCCGCCGTCGCGAGTTGATCTCGGTCATGTCGAGGTCGCTGTTGATGGAACCGTTCGCCGTGCGGACGGCAAGGTCGGCGTCAATCGACTCTGGGACGTACAGTGTCACGCTGCCATTTACCGTTTCGAACGCGGCCTCGCCGGTCCAGTCGGCTGTGCCGATCTCCGCGCGTATTGACCCGTTCACTGTCGTGGCGTCGGCGTGACCGTTCGTCACCAGGGTGATGCTGCCGTTGACGGTCCGCGCGACGACGTTGCCGCTGAGGTCGTTGGCTTTCACGCCGCCGCTCACCGTCCGGGCCACGAAATCGACGCCGGTCGGCACCTCGACGGTGAACTCGACCGTGACGTCGTTTCGGCGCGCGCTGATGCGGCCGTGATCGCCCGGTTCGCAGGCGTTCCCCTCGCGTGGGTACACCGCGCAAATCGTCACCCCATTGTCGTGCTCGATGACCTCGATCCGCACATCGTCCGGATCGCTGCGGAGCCCACGCCGATCGGCGGTGACGGTCGCCGAGTCGCCGGTCGCCGGCATGGCCGAGATGGCGCCGTTGACACCTTTGATCTCGAGCTGCTGGCCTGCCGCCAGGCGACCGTTCCACTCGAAGACCTCGTCTGCCTGACGGCCGAGATTGATACGAAGACTGCTGCCCGCATGGCCGATTTCGCAGGCGCTGGCCGTAAGCGCCAGCAGGGCAATGAGCGCGCAGGTGAGGGGACGGGACATGGTGGGTCTCCTTTGTCCCCATTAGACGGGACGCGGGGCGACGGGGTTTCCTCCTACGCAAAAAGAATCTTCGGCGTCAGGAGAGCGAGAAGCGCTTGCCTGCCAACGGTTCGTTGAGGAATTGCACGAGCGGGGCCAGGTGCCTGAAGAGCCGCACGAGCGACGGATAGAAGCGGGCGCCGGTTGCGAACGACGCCGGATGCTCCGATCCGGCCAGGAACTGCTTGAGCCGCAAATAGTCGGCAGCCGGGTCGTCCGCGTCGAACCCGCGCGGCACGCGTTTCAGGCGCTGCCCGTCGAGGTTGCCGTAGCTGCGCCGAAACGTCGTCGCGCCTACGATCGACTCGAGTCGACGTCGGTTGGCGGCGATGTGCTGGCGCACCCGAAGGAGCTGCGGCGGCGACGGCGCGTAGATGCCACCGCCGATCAGCACGTGGTCCGTCGCGACGTGGAAATACAGCCCCCCGCCCTCGTGCTTGCCGAGGTCGCGGTGGGGGAAGATGGCCGAGACGTGCGTCTTGAACGGCGCCTTGTCCGCCGAAAACCGCGTGTCGCGATAGATGCGATACATCGACACTTTCGGTGAGGCGACGAGATCCGGCGCAAATGCGCCCAGGTCGTCAGCGAGTCGCTCGATGGTCGCGATCATGGGCGCGCGCACGTCCTCCTCGTAGGTCTCGCGTCGCTCGCGAAACCAGTCGCGGTCGTTGTGGCGCTTGAGCGCGCGGAGAAACGTCACGGTCTTTGGTGAAAAGCGTGGGGCAGGCACTGTCACTCCGGATGCTGGACACGACACCGAGTCACGCGGTCTCAATCATCTTGACCGCGGGCGCCAGCGTCCAGTTGAAACGGTCGAGGCCCGCCGATCCGAGGCGCTCGACCTCGGCGCGGATGCGAGCGGCTTGCGTCAGCAGGTCGGCCACGTCGATCGACTGGCACCGCGGTGCGAACGGCCGGAGATACGCCGGACCGCGGGTGAGCATGTGCATCGCCCCATGATGGTTCAACAGCCGCACGTGATGGAGCGCCACCCCGATTTGCAGGATGCCTTGATAGAGGCGCCGCACATCTCGGGGCTCGGCGTGCCAGAGGTCTTCCAGCGTCTCGTGCTGCGCAAAGAACTCGCCTCGATTGAGCTGCGTGATGCCCTTGAGCAGTAACGGAGGCGGAGGCTCGTCACACGGGTCGGACACGGGTCGCGATTATACGCGGCCCTGTGACACCGGTCCGGCTGCGAGTCGACCGTGGGGGCCGACGACCGGCACCGGTCGATCGAGGAGCCAGGCTTCCAGCAGCGCGTTCACCGTTTCCGGCGCTTCCTGCTGCACCCAGTGCGACACGCCCGGAAGGTAGCGCAGCGTGAGATGGGGCACCAGCGCGTCGGTGCCCACCGTGAGCTCCTTCCCCAGCGCGACGTCCTCTTCACCCCAGAGCAGTAGCGTCGGGATCTCGAGCGGACGGCGCCACCGTTCCAGGTCGTGTCGTGTCGGGCGCGTCAACCGCAATGCCCTGTAGTAGTTCACCATCGCCCGCGTCGCGCCGCGACGCGTCGCGGCGGTGCGGTAGGCCGCCAACACCGCCGCGGGAAACCGCGTCGGGTCGACCGCGGTCTCGGCGACAAGCTCGCCGACCATCCACGCGCGTCGCGCACCGAGCAGACGCTCGGGTACCCACGGCACCTGGAACGCGGCGATGTACCACGACCGCAGCGCCTGTCGCCAGCCGCGCAGCCCCTCGAAAAAGAGGGCCGGATGCGCGATGTTCATCACCACGAGACGCGCGATCGGCCGCACCCGCTCCAGGGCGGCCTGCCAGGCGATGGCCCCACCCCAGTCGTGTCCGACCAACAGTACTGACCGCGCGTTGGCGGCATCGATCAGGCCGGCGATGTCGGCGACAAGGTGCGGCATCGCGTAGTCGGCGACCGCCGGCGGCCGCGACGTGCGTCCGTACCCGCGCAGGTTCGGCGCCCAGGCCCGGTACCCGAGACGTGCCAGGAGCGGCAGTTGGTGCCGCCACGAGCAGGCGAGCTCGGGGAAGCCGTGCAGACAGAGCGCGAGCCGGTCGCCGTCGCCGCACATGTCGACCTCGAACGTCAACGCGTTCGCCTCCACCATGCGCGTCTCGAGTGGACGGGTCATGGGTTCATGGTATTCTTGCGCCCGCATGGCGCGGCGGAAGCGGACACGTGCTGCGAAACCTCGCGACTTCTCGGATCCGCACGCGAACGGCCTCTACTTTCCGAAGATCAGGCGGAAGCGCTCCAAGCTGCACGGGTGGGGTGTCTTCGCGCTCGAATCGATCAACAAGAACAAACGGGTTGTCAACTATGCGGGCGAAAAGATCCGCAACCGTGACAGCACCCCCCGTGAGGAACGGTATCTGTCCCGTGGAGAGATCTGGTGTTTTCGCATCAACCATCTGTTCTCACGCGACGCCAACGTCGGCGGCAACGTCGCCCGCTTCATCAACCACTCGTGCACGCCGAATTGCTATAGCAACGTTATCGGCGACACCGTCTGGATCATCGCGGGACGCAGCATCAGGCTGGGTGAGGAGCTGACCTACAACTACTTCACGGAAGGGGAGGGCGAGATCCCCTGCACGTGCCGGCCCGGTTGCAAGAGCCTCCTGTAGCCGTCCTGATTGCCCCGAACCCAGTGCACATGTAGTACGAGGCCGTCGCGCGGATGCACATCTTCTATCTGCACGGCTTCATGTCGTCTCCGGCCTCGTCCAAGGCCGCGTTCCTGGCAGACCGCCTCCGGCGTCATCGCCTGACGCTGCACTGTCCCGATCTCAACGAACCGGATTTTTCCACCCTGACGACCACGCGCATGGTCGCGCAGGTCGAGACGGCGATTGCGGCGCTCGCGCCCGACGCCGTCACGTTGATCGGGTCGAGCCTCGGTGCCTTCGTGGCCCTCCAGGTAGCGGAGCGGGCGGCGGCCGGCGCCGGCCCGTCCCACCGTCCGATCGACCGGCTCGTGTTGCTGGCACCCGCGCTCGACTTCGGCCGCCGCCGTCTCGGCGACATCGACGACGCCGGGATGGCACGATGGCGCGACACCGGGTGGTTGGAGCTGATGCACCACGCGTACGGGAAGGTGCGCCGCATCCATTACGGGCTCTACAGCGACGCGGACCAGTACGACTCGCTCGCCGCGCAGTGCACGTCACCGATGCTGGTGCTGCAAGGCGACCGGGACGCGGTGGTCGATCCCGAAACGGTCGCGCGCTTTGCGGCGCGCCGGTCGCACGTGCGGTTGGTGCGACTCGACGACGACCACCAGCTGAGCGGCAGCCTCGAGCGCGTGTGGTCGGAGACCGAGGCGTTTCTGGGGCTCGGGGCAGATGGTCGCGACGCCGAATGACCGTGACGGTCTGCGCACGGACCCCGCCATGTCGGCGCCCCTCGTCTCGATCGCGATCCCGGTCCTCCGAGACACGGTGGAGCTCGAGGGGCTCCTCGCCGCGCTCGCCGCGGATGCGACCGGCGATAGCGTCGAGGTCGTCGTCGTCAGCGGGGACGCAACCGACCGTTCCCTCGATGCCGTGCGGACGCGCTATCCGGCAGTCCGTTGGCGTACGAGTGCGGTTGGGCGTTGGCGGCAGATGAACGCCGCTGCCGCCGAAGCCGCGGGTCGCTGGTTGCTCTTCGTGCACGCGGACGCGCGTCTGGACCCCGGGTGGCTCGACGAGATCAGGGCCGTCGACGGGCGCGACGAGGTGGTCGGCGGCGCGTTCCGGTTCACCCTTGATTCCCCGCGGCGCGTGGCCCGTCTCATCGAATGGGGCGTGGCGAAGCGCGTGGCATGGCTGGCGCTGCCCTACGGCGATCAAGCGCTCTTCGTGCGGCGCGCGGTCTTCGAGGCACTCGAGGGCTACCACGCCCTCCCGCTGATGGAAGATGTCGACCTCGTTCGCCGGCTCGGCCGGCGCGGGTCGCTCTGGTTCTCGCGTGTCCCGGTCCGCGTCTCGGCACGGCGCTGGGTGCGGGACGGGTGGTTGCGGCGGACCGCGCTCAATGTCACGTTGGTGACGCTGTACTTCGCCGGCGTATCCCCCGCGTGGCTGGCACGTCAGTACTATTGACAAGCATGGGGCCTGGGGGCCACGATCGAAGCACCCGGGTGGAGATCGGCGCGCGGCGGGTCGGTCCCGGGAGTTGAGGTATTCGAATGCTGATCAAGCAGGCGCCAGACATTTCATCGTCCGAGATCACGCCGGAGCGGCTGTACTACAACCGCCGGCAGTTCATGCAAGCAGCGTCCGGGGCGGCACTTGGTGTGGCTGGCGCGGCGGCGCTCGGCGGGCCGCGCGGAGGCGTGCAGGCGGCGGCACCGCAAGACCTGCCCGGCATCATGGAGAGCCCGTTCAGCACGGACGAGCCGCAGAACAGCTTCGACGAGATCACGAGCTACAACAACTTCTACGAGTTCGGGATCAATAAGGAAGACCCGAAGCGCTACGCGAACGAGTTCAACCCCAAACCGTGGAGTGTCCGGGTCGAGGGGCACATGAACAAGCCCGCCGCCGACTACACGCTCGAGGATATCCTCAAGCCGCATACGCTCGAGGAGCGCATCTATCGGCTCCGCTGCGTCGAGGCGTGGTCGATGGTGGTGCCGTGGGTCGGCTTTCCGCTGGGCGACTTGCTGAAGCGCTTCGAGCCGACGTCGCAGGCGAAGTACGTGCGGTTCGAGACGCTGGTTCGGCCGAGCGAGTTCCGCGGCCAGCGTGGCCGGAGCCTGGAGTGGCCCTACGTCGAGGGGTTGCGGATGGACGAGGCGATGAATCCGCTGGCGATCATGGTGGTGGGGCTGTACGGCAAGACGCTGTTGAACCAGAACGGCGCCCCGATGCGCCTCATGGTGCCATGGAAGTACGGTTTCAAGAGCCTCAAGTCGATTTCCCGCATCGAATTCGTCGCGGAGCAGCCCCGCAACTCGTGGAACGTCTCCATTCCGAACGAGTACGGCTTCTACGCCAACGTGAATCCGGACGTCGATCATCCGCGATGGACACAGCGGACCGAGCGGCGCATTGGCAAATTCTTCCGCCAACGGACGCAGATGTTCAACGGCTATGCTGACCAGGTCGCGAGCATGTACGACGGGATGGATCTGGCCCAGAACTACTAACCGCGCCTCTGCCGGCCGCCGTCATGACCGCCACGCAACTGACCCGCCGTCTCAAGCCGGCGGTGTTTCTCGCCTGCCTGGCTCCCGCGCTGCTGCTCGTCTGGCACGCCTTTACGGGGGGGCTCAGCGTCAACCCGATCGAGGACGTCACGCACCGCACGGGCGACTGGACGCTCCGGTTGCTGCTCGTCACCCTCGCGATCACGCCGATGCGATGGTTGACCGGGTGGAGCGCGATCATCCGGTTTCGCCGGATGGTGGGACTCTTCGCCTTTTTCTACGCCTGCCTGCACTTCTCGACGTATGTGGTCCTCGATCACTTCTTCGCGCTCGACGTCATCATCGAGGACGTGATCGAGCGGAAGTACGTGACCGCGGGCTTCACCGGCTTCGTGTTGTTAATCCCGCTCGCGGTCACTTCGTCGCAAGCGATGATGCGGCGTCTGGGCGGGAAACGCTGGCACGCGTTGCACCAGATGATCTACGTCATCGCGATTGCCGGCGTGGTCCACTTCATTTGGCTGGTCAAACTCGAGATCGGCGAACCGCTCATCTACGCCGCTATTCTGACGGTTCTACTCGGCACCCGTCTGGCAACTCCGAGTTACCCACGTCGTGTGTGGGGGTTCATGAGAGTGCGACTCTACGGCTGGAGTCTCAGGGGGTGGCGCATGCCCGCGCGGCTCCGGTCGGCGGATGAGAAGGCTGTTCGGTCGTCCTGATTAGACGGGGCTTCGCCCCGCACCCCCGCGGGCGCTCCGTGGGGACCGCGACCCCGCTACTCCGCGCGCAGCACGGCGTTCGGATCGACACGGCTGGCGCGCCGAGCAGGCAAGAATGCCGCGATGAGGGCGACCCCGGTCAAGAGCAGCGCCACACCGCCGAACACGATCGGATCGCGGGCGCTCACCTCGTGTAGTAGCGAGGCCCCGAGGCCGGTCAGTGCGAACGCGAGCGCCAGACCGAGCGCGATACCGGTCGCGGCGAGCCGTCCCGCATCTCGGATGATGAGCTGGATCACGTCCACGCGTCTGGCGCCCAGCGCCATCCGCACGGCGAGCTCGTGTCGACGTCCGCCGGCCGAGTGACTCATGAGGCCGTAGAGCCCCAATGCCGCAATCGCCGTGGCCAGGACGGCGTAGATCGCCAGCTGATTGCTGAAATAGCGGCTCATCCACTGCACGCGGAAGATGGCCGTCTCCAGGTCGACGACCTCGGTCGGAACACCCGGCACGGTCGCGGCGAGCGCGTCCCGCGCTGGACCTGCGAGCTCGTCGGGGCGTCGACTGCTCGCGAACGTGGCGACGATGCGCGAGGCCGGGTGATCCGCGTATGGCAGATAGAGCTGCGCGTCGGGCACGGTGCCGATGTTGACCAGGTCCCGTCCATAGTCGACGTCGCCTACGACCCCCACGACCCGCACCCAGGCGTCGTTCGCGCCCCTCACGTGGCGGAGTTGGCGCCCCACGGCCGGATCGACTCCCCACAGCTGGCTGGCGAGTCGCTGGCTGACCAGCGCCACCGACCCGCCCTCGCGCATCTCGCTTTCGGTAAAGGGCCTGCCATCCGTGACGGGGATTTCGAGAGCCGTGAGGTACTCGCCGCTGACCCCGTGAACGGTCGCGGTGACCGCCTCGCCAGGCTGATAGGTCCGGTCCTGTGGCAGCAGCCCCCACACACGGTGTGTCCGCCACCGGCCGGCAGGTGGGTGGTCACCCCGACGCGGGCCGAGCCGTCGAGCTGACCGAGCGATGTCAGGATGCGGTCGACGGCGGCGAGGCGCTCGCCGCGTTCGTCGAACGCGTCTCCGGAAAGACTGAGCGCGGCGGTCAGGACGGCATCGACACGATAGCCGCGGTCGGCGCCTTGAAGCGCCACGAAGCTCTTCACCATCAGCAACGCCCCAATCAGGAGCGCAGTCGAAAGCGCAAGCTCCCCCGCCACCAGCATTCCGCCGAATCGTCTGCTCTTCGGATCTGAGGTCGTCGTGCGCCCAGATTTGAGGACGTTCATCAGACTGAGCCCCGAGCTCTGCATGACCGGCACGACGCCGCAGACCAGGCCCGCCAGCAGTGCGATCCCCAGGGTGTAGAGCCCGCCCACCGGGTTCAGTCCGCCCATCGCGAACAAATACGGCGGGTCGACGGGTACCCACGACAGTGTCCAACGCACTCCCAGGATAGAGAGCCAGGTGCCCAGCACCGCGGCGACCAGCGCCAGCACGAGGCCCTCGGTCACGCTCTGCCGGACCAAACGCCAGCGACCGGCGCCGAGTGCCGCGCGGACGGCGACTTCCCGCGTGCGGGCGCTCGCCTGAGCCAGGATCAAGCTGGCCACGTTGGCGCAGACGACGAGCAGCACGAGCACGCCTGACACGAGGGATGCCGTCAGCGCGGTCGTGATCACCGGGGGCACGAAATCGTCCCGCAGACGCGTGACGCTGGCACTCCATCCTTCATTGCTTTCGGGATACTGGCGAGCCAGACGCGCGGCCACGCCCTGGATTTGAGTCGCGGCCGCCTCGACGCCGGTTCCCGTCTCGAGACGGGCAATCACGTTCAACGCACGGTCGCGTCGATCGCCGGTCTCGACGTCCAGACCGAGCGGCGTCCAGACGTCCGCCCACTCTGGGAACTTGAAGCCCGGTTCCATGACGCCCACGATCTCGTGGGTCCGTCCGTCGAGACGAACGGTGCCACCGATGACCGCCGGGTCGACGTCGAATCGGCGCTCCCACAGCTGATGGGAGATGAGTGCGACGGATGCCGGCTGGTCCGGCCGGTCTTCGTCTCGACTGAAGCCCCGGCCGACGACCGGTCGCTTGCCGAGCAGCGGGAAGAGCGAGGCCGAGATACGTGCGCCGTCGATGCGGACCGGTTCCTGGTCGTCGCTGAGATTGAAGCGGTGGCGTGTAAAGACGCCGAAGTCTGACAAACCCTGCACCTGGTCCATCCAGTCGCCCAGGTTGCGGGGTGACACGTTGACCGACTGGCGGCCCAGCCGCGGCTGCGACTCGTGCAGCGCCACCAGTTGTTGCGGTTCCTCGAAATCGAGCGGCCGTAGGACCCAGGCGTCAAAGCCGCTGAACATCGCGGTATTGGCGCCGATCCCAAGCGCCAGCACGACGACGATGACGAGCGTCCACAGGGGGCGTTTCCGGAATTGCCGGATCGCGAAGCGCAGATCGTGAAGGATGCCGGTCACCGATGGTGCTCCAGGGGCGCGGGCTCTCTTTCTTTCAACGGATCTCGGCGCGCTAAAGTTCGGTGCTAAAACGCCATCTCGCTGTGTCGGGGCGTCCTAGCCTAAAGCGCGGGCGGGCCGGTTGAGAACCTACGATCGCGTAGGATGCTCCGAGGCCGGTGTGTCTGAAGTTGGACGTCTTCCGTAGGATCACGAATGGATACGCTCTCGTGTGACCTGCTCATCGTCGGTGGAGGTGGCGCTGGCCTGCGCGCGGCCATTGCGGCCGCCGAGGCCACGCCGAAGCTCGATGTTGCGGTGGTGTCGAAGGTGTACCCGATGCGGAGCCATACCGTGTCGGCCGAAGGCGGCGCCGCTGCCGTGATCAAGCCAGGCGACAGCCTCGATGCCCACGCGTACGACACCATCTCGGGCGCCGACTGGCTGTGCGACCAGGACGCCGTCGAAGCCTTCGTCGAAGAGGCACCAGGCGAGATGCTGCAGTTGGAGCACTGGGGATGCCCCTGGAGTCGGGAGCCCGATGGGAGCGTTGCCGTCCGCCCGTTCGGTGGCATGACGATCAAACGGACGTGGTTCGCCGCCGATAAAACCGGGTTCCACATGCTCCACGCGCTGTTCCAGACATCGTTGAAGTACGGAGGCGTGAGGCGATTCGACGAGTGGTTCGTCACGAAGCTGCTGGTCGACGACGGGCGCTGTCAAGGCGTCGTGGCCATCGAGCTCGCCACCGGGAGAGTTCACGGCATTGCGGCAAAGGCCGTGATTCTGTGCACTGGCGGCTGCGGCAAGATCTTCCCGTTCACGACCAATGCCAACATCAAGAATGGCGACGGTATGGCCCTGGCCTATCGTGCGGGCGTGCCGTTGAAGGATATGGAGTTTGTCCAGTATCACCCCACGGGTCTGCCTCGAACCGGGATCTTAATCACCGAGGCGGCGCGCGCCGAGGGTGGGTGGCTCGCCAACAAGGACGGCTACCGGTACCTGCAGGACTACGACCTCGGCACGCCGGAACCCACGCCGGTCCTGCGTTCGATGGAGCTCGGCCCGCGCGACCGGCTCTCGCAGGCCTTCATCCAAAAACAAGAGAAGGGGCGGACGCTGGAGGGCCCGTATGGCCAATATGTGAACCTGGATATCCGACAGATCGGCGAGGAGGTGTTCGACCAGAAGCTCCCGTTCGTCCGCGAGCTGTGCCAGAAATACGCGAACCTCGATCCGGTCAAAAAGCTGATCCCCGTGCGGCCGGTGGTCCACTACATGATGGGCGGCGTCCACACGGATATCATGGGTGCGACGCCGCTCGACGGGCTGTATGCGGCGGGGGAAGTTGCGTGCGTCAATGTGAACGGCGCCAATCGGCTGGGCTCGAATTCGCTCACCGAATGTCTCGTCTTCGGCGCGCGCGCCGGGAAAGCGGCCGCGACGTTCGCCGCCGCGACGTTCGCCGCCGCGGCGCCACCGCCGAGCGCGTCGGTGGAAGCTCAGGTTGGGGACGAGGCGCGGCGGCTGTCGGACGACTTCTTCAACACGACCGGTGGCACGGAGCGGATTGCCAACCTCCGATCCGAGATGCAGGCTTCCATGGAGGAGAGCGCGGGGATCTACCGGACCGGCGCAGCGCTGGCCGCGGGGGCGGATACACTGGACCGTCTGCGGGGCCACGCCCGGCGATTGCAGCTCGATGACCGGAGTCGGACCTTCAACATGGAGCTGACATCGGCCCTCGAGCTTGGCTACATGCTCGATCTGGCGCAGGTGATCCTCCGCTCGGCGGAAGCGCGGACCGAGTCTCGTGGCGCGCACGAGCGGACAGACCACCCGCAGCGAGACGACGAGCGGTTTCTCGCCCACTCGCTAGCGTATCGGACGGCCGAGAGCGCACCGCGCATCGAGTATCTGCCGGTCACCATCACACGCTGGCCACCTGGGGAACGCACCTACGGCAGGTAACCGCATGGTAGATACGATCACGTTGGACGTCGCACGGTATCGGCCGGAGGACGACTCCGAGCCCACCTTCCAATCCTACGAGGTGCCCTACCGAGAAGATTGGGTCGTGCTGGACGCCTTGAACTACGTCAAGGACCGGTTGGACGGCTCGCTCACGTTCCGGTGGTCGTGTCGCATGGGCGTCTGCGGTAGCTGCGGCATGACGGTCAATGGCACGCCGAAGCTCACCTGCTCGGTCCCGCTGTCCGACTACGTGCCAGGGCCGATCCACATCGAGCCACTGCAGTCCTTTCCGGTCATGCGCGACCTCGTGGTCGACATTTCCGACTTCCTCCAGAAGCTCCAGAAAGTGCAGCCATGGATCGTTCGCGACGAAGAGAAGCCGATCGCCGATGGCGAGTACCTCCAGACGCCCGCGCAGTTGGAGGCGTACAAACAGTTCAGCATGTGCATCAACTGCATGCTTTGCTACGCTGCCTGCCCTGTCGTCGGTCTCGAGCCTGCGTTTGCCGGACCGGCCGTGATCGCCCTCGCCGAACGATACAACCTGGATTCGCGAGACCAAGGCGCAGCCGGGCGGATGAAAGCACTCGACGAGCACGAGGGCATGTGGGGGTGCACATTGGTCGGCGAGTGCACCGAAGTGTGCCCCAAGAACGTGGACCCCGCCGGCGCGATCCAGCTCGCCAAGCTAGCCAGCTCGACCAACTGGATCAAGTCGATGCTGTTGCCGTGGGGATCGAAGTGAGCGACGGCGCGCACGACTCTGCCGGCCGGTCGGCGATGCACCGGCGCCCGATGCCGCTGGGATGGTGGCTGCAGAACGGTGCGTGACGAATCATTAGGGAGTGCCGGGCGCGGGTTCTCTCTCTTTCCACATCAACGGATCTCGGCGCACCAAAGTTCGGCGCTAGAACACTTCCCGCGCGCGCGCGCGCTGCTTCGTCACCAGCTCGAACTGAGGCTCCGCGCGGCCACCGTCCATCAGCGCCGCGACGTAGGCCCCGACGGCCGGGCCATGCTTGAAACCGTGGCCGGAGCCGCCACCGACCAGCCACACGTTGTCGTGTCCTGGGTGGCGGTCGATCAGGAAGTCGCCGTTGGATGTGTTCGTGTACTGACAGACGCGTGCGTCCAGCAGCCGCGCCTCCCGGAGGGCCGGGAGACGCTCGGCGGCCAGCCGACGCGCCGTCAGGAGCGCGGTCGCCGACGGCACACGGTCGTCGTCATCGGGATCGAACCGAGGCCCGTGCGTGTCGAGCGCCACCTTGAGACCGCGCGCCTCGATGTCCGGCAGGCCATACACGCCGCCGCGGAAATCGATCCACGCCGGCAGTGCCGGTGGAACGAACCGCGTGTCTCCCGGTGCGCCCCCAAAGAAGAACACCTCCTGCCGAGTGATGTGCAGCAGCGGGGCGAGCAGGTCGGGGAACAGCGTCGCGAGCCACGGACCGCAAGCGAACACGAACGCGTCGGCGCTGACGCTGGTGCCGTCGGACAACGCGAGCTCGACCAGGCGGCGGTCACCGGCCGGTCGGGTCGCTGCGGCGAGTCGCCAGTCGACGCCGAGCCGGATCGCCCGCCGGACGACGGTGTCGACGGCCCTCCTGGCGAAAATGACCCCGCTGTCGGGCTCGAGGATGCCGCGGGTGAGTGGCCCGAGGTCGAATTGGGGGAACCGGCGTGAGAGATCGTCGCGGCTGAGCAGCTCAATGGGCACGCCGAGTCGTTGCAACGTCGCTTGCGTCGCGTTGATCAGTGGGTCGTCAGCCGGGGCGAGGAATAGGACGCCGGTCTTGGCGAACAATGGGCGCCGCGCCTCGCGAAAGAGCGTCTGCCACTGTTCGATCGACTCGAGTGCCGAGCGGGAATAGACCACCTTGTCGCCGTATCCCATGCGGATGACGCGCGACTCGCCGCCAGAGCTCGCGCGGGAGTTGCCCGGCCCAAACGCGTCGAGCAGCATCACCGAGCGACCGGTGCGTCTGAGCCGATATGCGGTCCAGGCGCCGAACACGCCGGCGCCGACCACGACGACATCTGGCGAACGCGGCATGGGACGGACGCCATGATAGCGCTACGATTGGCTTGAGCTGAGGATTTAGGGCTGCCCGTTCAGCCTGTCCGGTGCCCATTCGTCCCCTCGATTCGCCGTTCCACCGGAACTTGTCTTCCGGTCACGAATTCTCCGCTATCCTATGACCGTTAAAAGACTTGTCGCGGCGCCCGTCTGGACCACACCTGTCGGACGCGTGCCGTATGTGTGAATACCTGAAACGGAGCTCTGATGCACAAACCGATCAAGTACGTCGAGAAGGGGTTGTCGGTCGCGGCGAACGGCGCCTGGTTCTTCTATGACCGGTACAACGCCTTCACACAGCGACCGTCGTTCACACCTGCCTGGTCGGACAAGCCGCTGTTGAAGTCGAACGAGAAAGTGAAGCCGCCGCTCGGCTGGCCCCGGGAGACAGATTCGCTCTGCCCGACGTGTGTCCGTGAGGCGCGGCAGTCCATTCTCGACGGCGAGCAGGACTACAAGATCCTCCTGAACCAGAAGGTAGGCGAGATCAAGGCGCAGATCATCGAGCGCGACGGTGAGATCTTGATGGTCAAGGAGTGCCCGACCCACGGACGCTTCGAAGACGTCATGGCGATCGATACCGAGTTCTTCAAGCACCTCGAGGACACGTTCCCGGGCAGCGACATCCGGGCCCACAACGACGCCAAGCTCCACAACCACGGCAGCAGCACGATCAAGTACGGGCGCGGGTCGGTGTTGACGATTGACCTGACGAACCGCTGCAACATGATGTGCGACCCGTGCTTCATGGATGCGAACCAGGTCGGCTTCGTGCACGAGCTGTCGTGGGACGACATCAAGACGCTGCTCGACAACGCGATCTCGATCAAGCCGAAGCGCCAGATGTCGGTGCAGTTCTCGGGTGGCGAGCCGACGATGTCGCCCTACTTCCTCGACGCCGTCCGCTACGCCCGTCAGGTCGGCTACAACAGCGTCCAGGCGGCGACCAACGGGATCGAGTTCGCCAAGAGCCTCGACTTCGCGAAGGCGGCGGCCGACGCCGGTCTGCGCTACGCGTATCTGCAGTTCGACGGCATCGGCAACGCCGCGAACTCGCACCGTCTGGTCGGCAACCTGTTCGACGTCAAGCTACGCGCGATCGAGAACCTGCACCAGGCTGGTGTGGACATCGTGCCGGTCATCACGATCATCAACGGCATCAACAACGAACAGGTCGGCCGGGTGGTCCAGTTCGCGCTCGACAACCCGAAGACCATCAGCTTCCTGTCGTTCCAGCCGGTGTCGTTCACCGGCCGCGACGAGGAGATCACCGACGAGCGGCGCAAGGCGCAGCGTTACACGCTGTCGCACCTCGCGCACGACGTGCAGGATCAGACCGGTATCGGGGTGCCCACGCGCGACTGGTTCCCGATCTCCTTTATGGGGACGTTCACGGACTGGGCCGACCTGGTCCACGGGCCGGAGGAGAGCTGGGGACAGCTCAACTGCGGCTGCCACCCCAATTGCGGCGTCGGGATGGCCGTGATGATCGACAAGGAGACGAAGGAAGCGGTGCCGTTCACCGCGTTCGTCAAGGGCGAGCGACTGGCGAAGGATATCGCCAAGGTGAACGACGCGGCCGGCGGTCGGACGCGCTCCGTCGTCGGGATGGCGCTGGCGCTCATGCGGAATTACGACCCGTTCCAAGCGCCGACCCACTTCAAGCTGACCGACCTGCTGAAGAAGTTCGACAAGACCTTCGGTGCGACCGGGCGCGACTACGGCAGCGTGTCGGGTGACCGCACCGAGAACGACATCGCCCAGCGCCGCTCCGACCGGTGGAACTTCCTGTTCGTCGCCGGGATGTGGTTCCAGGACCTGTTCAACTACGACTTCCGGCGGACGGAGCGTTGCATCATCCCCTACGCGACGCAGGAAGGGGAGATTTCCTTCTGCGCCTACAACACCGGGGTTGGCTGGCGGAACATCATCGAGAAGATGCACATGACGGCGACGCTCACGAAGTGGTACGAGGAGCACGGCCGTCACGAGATCTTCGCGGGCGGCAAGCACGTCCAGCTCGACTCGAAGGACCATTCGCTGGTGCTGGACCCGGCGGCGGTCGCCGCCGGCGCGCAGACCGATCTCGACGAGCAGGGCATCGTCAAGAACGCGCGGCAGGAGAAGCTGGCCGCCCGCGCGGCGTCAAAGGGCAACGGTAACGGCAACGGTGCCGCCCAGACTCCAAAGGACGCCGCGCACAACGAGCAGATGGCGCAGCTCTACCGGCAGCACGTCCTGAAGGAAGAGGCCCCCTCGCTCGTCCAGATTCAGGGGCTCGGTTCGAAGAAGACGGAAGAGCCCGTCGGGGCGAATTAGGCCGCGGCGCTAGGTCGTCGGGTATTGGCGCCAAGCTCGATTGAGGGCCGCGCGGGGTGCACACTTCGCGCGGCCCGTTTCGCGTACGCGCCGACGCGCGCCGCCCGCGGCGGGTACCGCACGATGCGGCGGCTGTGCACAGCTGGCTGGTGCACACCTCACGTGACCCCGACTGTGGCGGCGTGCACCGGCTGCGCCCGTCCTGCTATGGTGGGCCTCAGTTGCTGCCCGTGCTGGCGGCCCCGGACGCGCCCGTGCGCGCTCTCTTGATTGCTGAAAGGGCGTTCGTGAGACTCACGCGCTGTGCTCCGCTCCTTCTCGCTGCATGTCTGCTGTCCGCCTGCACGTCCGAGTCCGTGCTCGAGGTGGGCGAGGCCCCGACGAGTGCCACCAGCGGCGCCCCCGAAACCGACGAGGAAAAGATCCTCAACGCGCTTGGTCAGGCACTGGCTCAGAACGTCGTCCCCGCCGGTCTGTCGGCGGACGAGCTGGCGTTCGTGCAGCGCGGTCTGAGCGACGCGGTGCTGGGTCGTGACCCCCTCGCGAATCTCAATGAGTATGGCCCCCAGATTCAGGGGTTCATCGAGCAGCGAGTGGCGAGTGCCGCTGCTGGCGAGTTGACATTCGCAACCGCGTTCATCGACGAACAGGCTGCCCTCGAGGGGGCCGAGCGCACCGAATCAGGGATCGTCATCCAGCCAATCACGGTCGGCACGGGTCCCAGCCCGACGGCGGACGATACCGTGCGGGTGCACTACCACGGCACGCTCCGAGACGGCACCGTCTTTGACAGTTCGGTCGACGCGGGCGAGCCAGCCACCTTCGCGCTCACCGGGGTCATCGCATGCTGGACCGAGGGCGTGCAACGCATCGGCGTCGGCGGCAAGAGCCGCCTGGTCTGTCCGCCCAACCTGGCGTACGGCCCGCAAGGCCGGCCCGGGATCCCAGGCAATGCGGCGCTGGCGTTCGAGGTCGAGTTACTCGAGATCATCCAAAACTAGGCCGTCGCCTTCGGATCGAGACGGGCTCTCCCGCCCGCGTCTCACCGGTACACGCTGGGCCCGACCCACCGAGGCAAAGCGTGCTCGAGGCGAAGCAACTCGGTTCGAGCTTCGTACAGATTGGCACCATCGTCGGCGGCGTCGGCGTCGGTGTCGTCCATGAACGGCGCCAGCCGCAGCGCGTCCTGCCACGATAGTGACCGCGCCACGCGGTCCCGGACGTGGTGAATCAGCTTCAGCGTGCGGAATCCGTCGAACCAGTCGTGAAAACGTCGAAGCCGTGCCTGCGGGTCTGACGCTTGCTGGCTGAGCGTCGGCCAGGCGACGAGGGCACCTTGTGACTCGAGGAACTGCTGCACCGGAGGACTCAGGTGAGCCAGCCATGCGTTCCCCGCAGCACCGCGACGCTCCGACAAGGACTGGAGCCTCCGCACGACGTCCCGAACGGTCGCGAAACAGTCGGGATGGTACAGCGTGAGCTGATCACACCGAGCCAGCCTGCCGGTTTCGGCGCCGGTCCCAAAGGGCACACGATTCGACAGACGACTGCGAATCCGAAGGGGCGCGCCCTCGAGCCGTGCCAGCGGGCGGATCTTGCACAGCTTGCACAGGAGATAAAAGTCCTCCGCCGCCTGCCGCATGGGGACACCGCGGACCTGGGCGTAGCGGAGCGCGTGCACCGCCATCGTGCTGCCCACGCTGTGAAAGGCATAGGGTGAGTTCGCCCACTGGAGCCCGCGCTGGATGTATCGGAGGCGGATCTCGTACAGCGCGGTGGCGCGATCGATCTCACGCTGGCCACTCGGCTCGTGCCAGAACGGAAAGATCCCAGCCGAGCACTCCGGATCGATCTCGGCGAGACGTCCGAAATAATTCTCGGGCAGGCATGTGTCGGCGTCCGTCATCGCGACGAACGGGTGGCGCACGCGTCCTGCCACAATGAGCTCGAGGGCAATGTCTGCGCCAATCTTGCGCGCCAGGCCAACGCCCTGGCGAGCCGGGAATCGACGATAGGTCGTGAACCGGTCGACCACGAGCACGCTCATGCTCGCATCGTGTCCCAGCAAACCGCCGTGCCCCAGCTCCCGCAGCGAAAACCGGGTCGTGAGTTGGCGCGCGCACTCGGCGTTCAACGCATGCACCGACTGGTCCGCGTCCACGCGGCCGTTGATCACCGCGATGACCAGCAGGCGACCCGCGTGCCGCGCGGCAGCTCGGTAACCATCAACGAACGCCGCCGACTCCGCGCACACCGGCACGACGACGACCACATCGAACGCGCCCGAGCAGAGCGCCGCCAGGCCAGACTCGGGTTCGGCATGGCGATGCCGATACTGAGCGGAACCCTCGGCGATGGTGTGCCTGCCAAGGGACGCTGAACTGCCCGTGGCCGGTGTGGTCACCATTGTCCCGATTGTCTTCGGCGAGCCGGTTTCCGGAGGCACATGCGCGAGGCGCATGCACCGCGCGGCGCAGCGGTCAGACCCGCCTCCGCAGCATCACCGCGTCGAGTGCCGCGGCGCCCTGTCCCTGAGGCAGCACGACGAACGGGTTGACCTCCGCGCTCTCCAGCTCGTCCCCGTGACCGGCGGCGAACGTCGATAGCCGCGCCAGCGCGGCGGCCAGGGCGGCAACGTCGAAGGGGCGTCCGCTGCGGGCCCCGTCGAGGATCGCCGAGCCTTTGGTCTCGGCGATCATCCGTCGAGCTTCCGTTTCGTCGAACGGGGCGACGCGAAAGCTCACGTCGTTGAGGGTTTCGACGAAGACGCCGCCGAGACCGAACATCACCACCGGGCCGAACGTCGGATCGCGCTGCACGCCGAGGATGGTCTCGACGCCGCCCGTGACCATCCGGGAGACGAGCGCGCCGTCGACGGCGGCCGACGGACGCGCGGATCGCGCACGTGCCGTCACCGTCTCGAACGCATCGTGCACGGCCGCCGCGGAGGCGACGTCCAGCACCACCGCACCGAGCTCGGTCTTGTGCACGACGTCGGCGGAGGCGAGCTTGACCGCGACCGGGTAGCCGAGGGCGTCCGCCGCCTGCACGGCCTCGTCCGCTGTCCGCGCCAGCCGCTCGTCGGCGATTGGGAGCCCTGCGGCCGCCAGGATCCGCTTCGCCGCATGCTCGCCGATCGGGCCCGCCGGTAGCGGTGTCTCCGTTGCCACGACACCGGGCGCCTCGCTCGGCGTGCGATCGAAGAGGGCGGCGAAGCGATGGAGCGCCGCGACCGCTTGCACGGCGCGCGTCGGGTCCTCGAAGACCGGACAGCCCACGGCCTCGTACTGGCGAACGACCTCCGGCGGGCCGACGATGGACAGGACGATCACCGTGTCTGGATGACGCGCCTTGGCGGAGCCGAGCGTGTCGCGGATGGGGTCGACCATCCCGTTGGCAGCGGCCACGTACGTGAAAAACGCGACGATGGAATCGTAGCGGCCATCCGCGAGGATCAGATCCAGGTTGTCGGCGATGAGGTCGACGTTATTGAACGCCTGCGCCGTGATGTCGACGGGATTGCGTGGTGAGGCGTAGGGCAGCGCCGCCTTCAGCCGGGCTTGCGCGTCGTCGCTCATCGGTGCGACGTCGAGACCGGCGGCTACCGCCGCATCGGCCATCTGGACGCCGACCCCGCCCGAGATCGACAGCAGGGCCACCCGCCCGCTCGATGGAAAGACCCCGAAGCTGGCCGCATACGCGACATCGAGCATGTCCTCCGTGCTGCGTGCCCGGTAGGCGCCAAACTGGCGGAATGCGGCGTCGTAGATCGCATCGACGCCGGCCAGCGACGCAGTGTGAGACCGTGCCGCCGCCGCGCCAACGGCGCTCGTGCCGACCTTCATGAAGACGACCGGCTTATGCGCCGCGCGGGCTTTGTCGAGGGCGCGGATGAGCGTCGCCGGCTCGGTGATTCCCTCCGCGTACGCGACGATGACCGACACGTCGTCCTGGTCCGCGAGCCATTCGATCGACTCGGGTACCGTGACGTCCGCCTCGTTTCCCGTGGTGATCCAGTAGCGGACGCCGATGCGCCGTTGCTTTGCGAGCAGCGACAGGTGACTGCCGTAGGCGCCGCTTTGGCTCACGAGGCCGACGCCGCCATCGGCGGGAAAGCCGACTTCGAGCGTCGTGGTGAAGGTGCCGAAGAACCCGATGCTCGAGTTGTAGACCCCGAGGCAGTTCGGTCCGACGATGCGCATGCCTGTCGCGGCGGCGATCTCGCTGAGACGGCGTTGCGCGTCGCGGCCGTTCGTGTCCGTCTCGGCGAACCCGGCACTGAAGATCACCACGCCACGCACCCCGCGCGCCGCGCACGTTTCGACGATCCGGATAACATCTGGCGCCGGCACGGCAATGATGGCGAGGTCGACGGGATCCGTCACCTCGTCGATCGCAGCGACCGCGGCAAGCCCCTGGACCCGCCGATGCTTGGGGTTGACGGGGTAGATGGGGCCCTGGAAGCCGGCCTCGAGGAGATACCGGATAGGGCGGCCCCCGATACGCGTCGGGCTGTCGGATGCCCCGATAACGGCGACCGACCGGGGTCGCAGGACGGCGTCGAGCGTGTGTCGTGGACGCGGCGGGTCGGCAGGCACGGGTGCAGGATCTTAAACTACCGGTGGATGGCGCGCGGAGCGATCAGGGTGATTCGGTCACCGAAGAGCGACGAATCCGCTGCCGGCGTCGCACGGCTCGTCGCCGCCGGCTACGAGGTGGACGATCGCCCCATCACGAGGCCGGCCGATGTGAAGCGTCTGCGCGTCACGCCACCGGCGGCGTTCGTCATCGATCTCAACCGGGCGCCGAGCTTCGGTCGCGACCTGGCGGTCGGGCTTCGCCAGCACTCGGCGACACGCGGCGTGCCGATCGTGTTCGTCGCCGGTGAGCCGTCCTCGGTTGCGCGGACCAAGAGGGTGCTCCCCGACGCCGAGTACGCGACGTGGCGACGCGTTCGCGGCGCACTGACGCGGGTGCTCCGTCAACCGCCGAAGGAGCCGGTCCGCCCGGCCTCCGCGATGGCCGGCTACTCCGGTACGCCGCTGCCCAAGAAGCTCGGCATCAAGGCCGGGTCGCGTGTCGTGTTAATCGGTGCGCCGCAGGGGTTTGTACGGATGCTGGAGCCGTTGCCTGACGCCGCAACGGTGAAAACGATCAACCGCGGCGCGCGCGATGTCACGCTCTGGTTCACGCGGTCGAGGCGGGAGCTCGAGCGGCGGATCGACGCGATGGCCGCCGCCGTGGGTGAGACGCGGCTCTGGATCGTCTGGCCGAAGAAAACGTCAGCGCTGGCCGGTGATCACTCGGAGCGGGACGTGCGCCGCGTCGGTCTGGCCGCTGGCCTCGTCGACTTCAAAATCTGTGCGGTCGACCAGGAGTGGTCGGGGTTGGCGTTCGTGAGACGGAAGCGCAAGTAGGGACGCTCCGTGTGTCGGGTCTTACCCGCCGCGCGTGTGCATCTCGAGGTGCGGTTCCTTCTGCAGCGTCTCGATCGGGATGAGCGGCTGCCGGTCGGCCGCGGCGAGCCGGAGCTCTGCGCCGCGGTCGCCCCGTGCCGTCCACACCGACCTGACGAGCTCGCGCACCTCCGCGACGGGCGTCCCGGCCCGAAGCAGACGGCGAAGATCGGTGCCGGTCCGTGCATAGAGACACAGATACCAGACGCCGTCGGCCGTGAGCCGGCTCCGGTCGCACGAGCGGCAGAACGGGGCCGTGGTCGATGAGATGATGCCGAATGTCTGCCCGTCGGGTAGCCGGAATCGCGCCGCCGGCGCGGATGACGTCTCCTGGATGGGCGTGGCGGCGCCGCGATCCGCTTCGATGGTCGCGAGCATCTGTTCGCGCGAGACGACGTCTTCGAACGACCAGCGGGTCGCGCCGCCCACATCCATGTATTCGATGAACCGGACCTCGGCGCGCGCACGCCGCCCGTAGTCCAGGAGGGCGATCAGCTCATCGTCGTTCACGCCGCGGATGACGACCGTATCAATCTTGAGGTTCTCGAACCCGGCGCCTGCGGCCGCGGCCAACCCGTCCTGCACCGCCCCGACACCATCGAAGCGCGTCAGCTCGCGAAAGCGGTCGGGACGCAGCGTGTCGAGGCTCACTGTCAGTCGGTGAAGCCCCGCGGCGCGGAGCGCGGTCGCCTGGTCGGCCAGCAGCATGCCGTTGGTCGTGAGCGCCAGATCGTCGACGGCGGACTTGTCGGCGAGGAGCCGGATCAGATCCGGGAGGTCCTTGCGCAGCAACGGCTCGCCGCCCGTCAAACGAATGCGGTTCGTGCCGACCGCGGTGAAGACGTCGGCCAGCGCGCTGGTTTCCTCGAAGGTCAGGATGTCCTCGCGCGGGAGCCACACATACTCCGGCTCCGGCATGCAGTACTGGCACCGCAGGTTGCACCGGTCGGTGACGGAGATCCTGAGGCTGCGGAGCGGGCGGTCGAGCGCGTCGCGCACGGGCATCACCTCCTCATTATGGCATCCCGGGCGGCACGGCCGGCCCAGGCGCGCCGGCGCGATTGTGAGCAGGGCTCTATAATCTCCGTGGCGCTGGTCGATCCACCCGCGTCGGTCCCGTTGCGACCCCATGATTCCGGCCATTCGCGGAACGCGAGACATTTTGCCCGGCGAGGTCGAGCGCTGGCAGCAGCTCGAGCAGGTGACACGCGACGTGTGCGCGCGTTACGGCTACCTGGAGATCCGGACACCGGTGCTCGAGCGGGAGGAGCTGTTTGCGAAGGGGACCGGCGAGAGCACAGACATCGTCCAGAAAGAGATGTACGCCTTCACGGACAAGGGCGGCGAGCGTGTGACGCTGCGTCCGGAAGCGACCCCGAGCATGGTGCGGGCCTTCGTCCAGCACGCGCTCGAGCAGCATCTGGCGATCCCAAAGCTTTTCAGCATCGGGCCGATGTTCCGCTATGAGCGTCCGCAAAAGGGTCGGTATCGCCAGTTTCATCAGCTCGACGTCGAGACGTTCGGCGTCACCGATCCAACGATCGACGCCGAGATCGTCGAGATGGCAGCGACACTCGTCCGCGAGCTCGGCATCACCGGCGCCGCGGTGGTCGTCAACTCGGTCGGGTGTCCGGCATGTCGGCCGGCATTCAACCACGCGCTGCTCGAGGCGTTGGGGGACCGGTTGCCGCAACTGTGTGCGGACTGCCAGCGGCGCGCCAAGACCAACCCGCTGCGTATCTTCGACTGCAAGGTGTCCCGCGACCAGCCGATCATCGACGGATTGCCGCATACCGTGGACTATTTGTGTCAGGGGTGTCGTGAGCATTTTGACGTCGTGAAGATGCAGCTGACGGCGCTCGGGCTGACCTACGAGGTGTCCCATCGCCTCGTCCGCGGACTCGACTACTACACACGGACCACCTTCGAGGTGCTCGGCGAAGGCATCGGCGCCCAGAACGCGTTGCTGGGAGGCGGCCGCTACGACGACCTCGTCCGGCACCTCGGCGGTCCCGACCGCGCGGGGATCGGCTTTGCCGCCGGGCTCGACCGGTTGGTGCTGGCGATGCCCGAGACCGACGGCGGCCGCCGCCCGGACGCGTTCGTCGTCGCGGTTGGCGAAGAATCACGTCAGGCAGCCCACGTCCTGGCGCGCGACCTCCGGCACGCCGGGCTGGCCGCGCTTGTCGAGTATGAAGCCCGCTCGCTCCGCGCTCAGATGAAGCGGGCCGACCGCACGCGCGCGCGGCACGTGCTCATCGTGGGGGGCGATGAGCTCGCGCGGGGAGAGGTCACGGTTAAGGACATGGAGTCCGGCGAACAGGCGACCGTCCCGAGAGCCGATGTCGTGGCGCGGGTGGGCGCCGGGACGTCGATATCGCCCTCATCGAATTCTTCGTAGGGGCGGGACGGGTGAGTCGCGCGCAAAGGCATCCACGGTGACCGAAACGCCAGCAGAGACTCGGACCCATACCTGCGGTGAGCTGCGTCCTGGCGACGTCGGAACGGACGTCGTCCTGATGGGCTGGGTGCACAAGATCCGGGACCTGGGGGCACTCCTTTTTATCGACCTGCGGGATCGCCACGGCATCACCCAGGTCGTGGCTCGCGAGGCCGGCGACATGTTCGCCCGCGCCAAACAACTCCGTTCCGAGTTCGTCATCGCCGTCACGGGGCCGGTCGAGCGCAGATCCGAGGAGACGCTCAACCCCAAGATCGCGACCGGCGAGGTCGAGGTGGCCGCACGGCGCATCGACGTGCTCAGCGAGGCGCGGACGCCCCCGTTCCAGGTGGACGAAGAAACGCCCGTGTCGGAAGAGGTCCGGTTGCGCTATCGCTATCTCGACCTCCGCCGCGATCGGATGCGAGCCAACCTCGGGCTGCGTCATCGGGTCACGATGGCGGTGCGAACCGCGCTCGACCAGGAGGGGTTCTGGGAGATCGAGACGCCGCTCCTCACCAAGTCCACCCCGGAGGGTGCCCGCGACTATCTGGTTCCGAGCCGGCTGCATGCCGGCGAGTTCTATGCGCTGCCGCAATCGCCGCAGATCTTCAAGCAAATCCTGATGATTTCCGGCATGGATCGCTATTTCCAGATCGTCAAGTGCTTCCGCGACGAGGACCTCCGGGCCGACCGGCAGCCCGAATTCACGCAGGTGGACGTCGAGATGGCGTTCGTGACACCGGACGTGGTGTTCGGCGTGATCGAGCGGCTCATGCAGGCGATGTTCCGGCAGGTGGGTCGCGAGGTCCCCATCCCGTTTCGACGGCTGTCTTATGACGACGCGATGACACGCTACGGGAGCGACAAGCCCGACTTGCGTTGCGACCTCCCGATCCACGACGTCTCGAGCGTGTTCGCCGACGGCGAGTTCAAGGTCTTTCGCGGCATCGTGGCCGGTGGGGGAAGCGTGCGCGCGCTGGTCGTGCCAGAGGCGGGCCGACGCGCGCGCGCGCAGATCGACCATTTGGTGGATGAGGCGATCGCGCTTGGTGCGAAGGGACTGGTCTGGATTCGGCGCGCCGCCGACGGGGCGATCCAGAGCTCGATTCTCAAGGCGGCCGGCGCGGCGGCCGTCACCCGTGCGTTCGAATCCGTGGAGGCCGGCGCGTCGGATCTCGTCCTGCTCGCGGCCGGCGACCGCTTCGAGCCGTCGGCGTTGCTCGGACAGATGCGCCTGCGTGTGGCCAAGCGCGATGGCCTCCTCGACGAGAGCCGGGACGAGCTGGCGTGGGTGGTCGATTTCCCGCTCATGGAGTGGAGCGACACCGAGCAGCGACACGTATCGATGCATCATCCGTTCACCGCGCCCTACGCCGAGGACCTCGACCGCCTCGAGGACGACCCCGCTGCGGTGCGGGCACGCGCCTACGACCTCGTGCTCAACGGCAGCGAGATCGGCGGTGGCAGCATCCGAATTCACGACCCCGCGTTGCAGGCGCGGATTTTCCGCCTGCTGAAGATTAGCGACGCCGAAGCGCGGAGCCGGTTCGGGTTCTTTCTCGAGGCGCTCGAGTTCGGCACGCCGCCGCACGGTGGTATCGCGCTCGGCCTCGACCGTATCGTCGCGCAGCTCGCCGGCGAGCCGTCGATTCGCGATGTGATGGCGTTTCCCAAGACGGCGACGGCAGTCGATCTCATGGCGGGGTCTCCGTCCAGCGTCGATCGACGACAGCTGCGGGAGCTTCATCTCGATTCCTCGTCTTGACCCCCCGTGGACAGCTCGGTCACAATCGATCGCCGGTAGGGAGATCTCAGATAGCCACGCCGTCCTTCGTGAAGATCCCAATCCCCGACGAGGGGGTTGAGACTCTCTTTGGTTCCTACGACGAGAACCTGAAGCAGCTCGAGCACCTGTTCCATGTCCAGATCAGGACCGACGGCCACGAGCTGCGTGTGTCGGGCGACGCCGCAAACCTGGCCAAGGCGGAGCACGTCATCGAACAACTGACCGGCTTGCTGCGTGAGGGCTATCACTTCTCCAAGGAGGATGTACAGCGGGCCTCGGAGCTCGTGGAACAGGATGGCTCCGTCGACCTGCGTGACTACTTCGTGCGGGAGCCCGTGCGCGCGTCCAACAAGCGTCAGGTAGCACCGAAGACCGTCAACCAGCGACGGTATCTCGACGCCATCGAACACCACGACATCGTCTTCGGGATCGGGCCGGCCGGTACCGGAAAGACGTATCTCGCCATGGCCCAAGCGGTCGCGTATTTGACGGCGAAGCGCGTCAGCCGCATCATCCTCGCGCGGCCCGCTGTCGAGGCCGGGGAGAAGCTGGGGTTCTTGCCCGGCGACCTCCAGGAGAAGGTCAATCCGTATCTCCGACCCCTGTACGACGCCTTGTACGACATGCTCGACAGCGACCGCGTCGGCCGGCTCCTCGACCGGGGGGTGATCGAGATCGCGCCCATCGCGTTCATGCGCGGGCGCACCCTGAACGACGCCTTCGTGGTCCTCGATGAGGCACAGAATACGACCCCTGAGCAGATGAAGATGTTCCTGACCCGACTCGGATTCGGGTCAAAGGCGGTTGTGACGGGTGACATCACGCAGGTCGATCTGCCGTCCGGTCACGCCTCCGGGGTGGTCGAGGCCATCACGGTGCTCCGTGGCATCGAGGAAATCGCCCTGGTGCATTTCACGGACCGCGATGTCGTGCGGCATCCCCTCGTACAGCGCATCGTCAAGGCGTACGAGGCGTTCTCGATCGACACCCGCCACGGCGGGCAGCCGTCGACTGGCCGCTCGGATAATGCCTGACGACCCCGACCCTGACCCTCGCCTGTACACAACTGGACGGCCGGTCGTGACCGGTCGGCGGGCGCTGCGTGTGGCGGTCACCGACGGGCGTGGGCGGTGCGTGCGTGCGCACAGGCTGCGTCGCTGGCTCGAGGACGTGGCACCGCGCGCGGCGCGTGGGGATGTCGCCGTAGCGCTGGTCGGTGACCGCACGATGCGGACGCTCAATCAGCGTTACCGTCGAATCGACCACGTGACGGACGTACTCTCCTTTCCCACCACGGACCCAGCGCCGGCGTCGCCCGTCCCCTACCTCGGAGACATCGTCATCGCCACGGGCGTTGCGCGGCGGCAGGCGCGCGCCGAAGGACATCCGCTCGGAACCGAGCTGCGCTGCCTGGCGCTCCACGGGCTGTTGCATCTGCTCGGCTATGACCATGCGCGCGACACGGGGCAGATGGCGCGTGTGGAGCGTCGGTTGCGCCGTAAGGGGGGCATCGGGTGATCCCCCTCGTGCTGTTTCTGCTGGTGTGTGCCGCGGTCTACCTCGGCACGGTCGAGGCGGCGTTCACGGCGCTCATGCGACTCCCGCTGCGCTTGAGCGTGGAGCGGCACGGCCGTCTCGGCCGTCTCGGGTATCTCGATGACCCGCTCCAGCTGTTCGTGCCGGTACGGCTGCTACAGGGCTTCGTCATCGCGTTCGTAGCCGGCTTCTGCGTGCGGCTCGCCGATGGCGGAGGACTGGCCGCGGCGGGTCTCGTGGCCGTGGCGTTGGTCACGCTCGTCGTGGTGTGTTGGCAGCTGATCCCCCTGTTATTGGTCAGACGGGATCCGGAGCGGGTGCTCGAGCTGCTGTTGCCGTCGTTCCAGGTCGCGGTGCGGGCCCTGCGGCCGCTGTCGGTGCCGCTGGTTGGCATCCTCCGCGGATTGCGGCACCGATCCGACCTCGCGGGCGATGACAACGGCGACGGGGCCGCAGGTGGCGCGGCGACAGCGACCGGGGACGTCGAGGAGCGCGCCCAGCTCGAGGAGCAGGCGGAGCGGGAGTTGCTGCAGTCGGTCCTGGCGTTCGGGGACACCCTGGTCCGCGAGGTCATGACGCCGCGTCCCGACATCGTCGCCGTCAAGGCAACCGTCACACTGGATGAGCTGCGCAACGTGTTCGCCGTGGAGCAGTATTCGCGACTGCCAGTCTACCGGGACAGCCTCGACACCATCCTCGGGTTCGTGTTCGTCCGGGATCTGGTCGGACTCACGACGGCGTCAGGTACGGACCAGATCGTCGAGCGATTGCTGCGGCCGGCCCACACGGTGCCTGAAACGAAACGCGTCGCCGAGCTGTTGAAGGAGTTGCAGCGCGAACGGGTGCAGAGCGCGATCGTGCACGACGAGTATGGCGGTACGGCGGGGCTCGTCACGATCGAGGACCTGCTGGAGGAGATCGTCGGTGAGATCCGCGACGAGTACGACGTCGAGGCCGAGCCGATCATCGACGAAGGGGCCGGCAGCTTCGTGTTCAACGGTCGCGTCAGCGTCGACGACGTGGGTAAGCGCCTCGGCGTGGACATCGAGCCGCAGGGATTCGAGACCGTGGCGGGATACCTGCTGTCGCGCCTCGGTCGGGTGCCACGCGTCGGCGAGTCGTTCGAGCTCGACGAGCTGCGGGTGGAAGTGCTCGAGGCCGAGCGCCGACGCGTCCACCGCGTCCGTCTGCGCCGACGTCCCGCCCTCGAGAACGGGGCGCGGGCGTGAGCGTGCCCGATCGCTCGTGATGCGAACGGGGTTCGCGTCGCTCATCGGTCGGCCGAACGCCGGTAAATCCACGCTGCTCAACCGGCTCATTGGCACCAAGATCGCGATCGTCTCCGACAAGCCCCAGACCACCCGGACCCGGATTCTCGGGGTCAAGCACATTGCCGGTGCGACCGCGGGCCAGATCGTGTTCGTCGACACACCGGGAATCCATCGCCCCCTCCATCGCATGAACGTGCGCATGGTCGACGTGGCGGTCGAGACCATGACCGAAGTGGACGTGCTCGTGACGGTGCTCGACGCGACGACGCGAACCGGGGCCGGCGATCGCTTCGTGCTTGGGTTGCTCGAGCGAGCCCGGGTGCCGGTCGTGCTTGCACTCAACAAGATCGATCAGATGGCCAAGCATCGCCTCCTCCCGCTGATCGACTGGTATCAGGGGCAACGCGAGTTCGCGGGGATCGTCCCCATCTCGGCGCTGACCGGGGACGGCGTGCGCGAGCTCGAAGCGGTCATTCTTGCCGAGCTACCCGAGGGAAATCCGCTCTACCCGAGCGACTATCTCACCGACCAGCCTGAGCGCGTGCTCGTAGCGGAGACCGTGCGGGAAAAGGTCCTGCAGCAGACGCGTGCGGAGCTACCGTTCGCGAGCGCCGTCGTTGTCGATCGCTTCGAGGAGCCTGGCACCGACGGCCTCATGCACCTCTACTGCTCCATCGTGGTGGACCGGGCGTCGCAGAAACGCATCGTGATCGGCCGCGGCGGCGCGCTCGTCAAGCGGATTGGCAGCGACGCGCGAGCGGATCTCGAGCGTTTCTTCGGGACGCGGATCTTCTTGGACCTCCACGTGCGCGTCAGACCTGGCTGGCGGGAGAACGAGCGGATGCTGACCGAACTGGGACTGAAGGGCTAGCAGCCCGTGGACCGTGGAACCACGGGAAATGGTACAATCGCGACTGACAGGTTAGGAGACGTGGGACAACGATCCATATCCGGACCGATGCGCGCGAGGCCGACCCGCCTCGCAGGTCACGACGATGCCGCCCCTCCGTCGAATCGACGTGGTGCTCGATTCAGTCAAACGACTGCAGCGGATCGGTGCGACCGCCAACCTCCTGAACCTGCTCCAGAAGCAACACCCCGCCGATCTCGCTGAAGTCCTCAGCGATCTTCCGCACAACGAACGTCGGTCTGCGTTCAGCACACTGCTGGGGCATAACGGTCGTCTGGCCATGGAGGCGCTCAGCGAGCTCGACCCGGAGGTCGGCGCGACGCTGCTCGTCGATCGCCCGGCGGATGAGCTTGCCCGGCTGTTTCAGGAGCTGCCGTCCGACGACGCGGCTGCGCTGATCGATCAACTCCCCGAAGCGCTCTCCGCCGCGGTGCTCGACCTGATGCGCCGCAAGGAATCGGGCGACGTGCAGCACCTCCTCGAATATGACGACCAGACCGCCGGTCGCATCATGAACCCGGAGGTCTTCGCGTTGGCGGAGGATCTGACCGCCGGCCAGGCGATTCAGGCGTTGCAGGGCTCACGCGAGGTGGAGATGGTGTTCTACCTCTACGTGGTCGACGAACGACGACACCTCGTGGGGGTCGTATCGCTGCGTCGCTTGCTGATGGTCTCGCCCGAGACCCCGCTCAAGCGGATCATGACGACCGAGCTCATCAGCGCGCGCGTCGACACGGATCAGGAAGACGTCGCGCGCGAGGTCGCCGACTACAACCTGGTGGCCATTCCCGTTGTGGACGAAGAGAACAAGCTGGTCGGTATCGTCACGGTCGATGACGTGATCGACGTCATCAAGGACGAAGCGACCGAGGATATTCTCCGACTTGCCGGGGTGTCGGCGGACGAGCATGTCTTCACGCGGCCCTGGGAGGCGTGGCGCAAGCGGTTACCGTGGCTCGGGATCAACCTGGTGACCGCGACGCTGGCCGCACTCGTCGTGCGGGAGTTCCAGGCGACCATTGATCAGGTCGTCGCCCTGGCCGCGTTCATGACCATCGTCGCGAGCATGGGCGGCAACGCCGCCACGCAGACGCTCACGGTCATCGTCCGCGGCATCGCGCTCGGCGACCTCACGTGGAGTAATTCGCGGCGGGCGCTCGGCAAAGAGGCGTTGGTCGGGCTCGCGAACGGAGTGGTGCTGGGCGCGGCCGGGGCGGGCATCGCGTGGTGGGTCGTCGGCAACCCGTATTTCGGGGGCATCCTGGCGCTCGCCATGGTGGTCAACCTGTTGGTGGGCGCGATCGCCGCGACGCTCATCCCGATCGCGTTGCGCGCCCTCAAAGTGGACCCCGCGCTCGCCTCCGCGGTCTTCATCACGACGCTCACGGATGTCATCGGCTTCTTCGCGTTCCTCGGGCTCGCGACCTTCTTCATTCAGTACCTGTAGCTCGCGGGGTAGAATGATCACCGCGTCAGATGCCGCTCCACACCGCTGATGCGCTGATTCTGCGCACCTACAAGCTTGGCGAAGCAGATCGGATCGTCGTTTTCCTGACCGATGATCGCGGCAAGCGCCGTGGCGTCGCCAAGGGCGCGCGCCGGCCACGGTCCAGGTTCGCGGGTGGGCTGGAGCCGTTGACGCACGCGCGGCTGGCGTATCTGGAGCGCGAGCGCCGCGACCTGGTTCGATTGAACTACGCGGAGCCGGTGTGCTCGCCGCTGTCGAGCAGCAACGCTGACGCGCTGGCGCACGTGGGGTACTTCGCGGAGCTGATCGACGAATGGGCGCAGGAGGCCGATCCGAACGCCACGCTGTTCCGGCTGGGCGCCTCCGTCATCGAGGCCCTGGCCGCCGATGTGCCGGTCGCGCCAGTGGCACGCTATTTCGAGTATTGGCTGCTCCGGCTGCAGGGCGTCTATCCGTCAATCGTCAAGTGCCAACAGTGCGGAGGCGATCTCGGGGCGGGAGGGGCCAGCTTCTCTGTGCCCCAGGGGATGTTGCGATGCGCCCGGTGCGCGACGTCAGACGAGGGTACGGCGCTGTCGGCCGATGCGGTCGCGTTCCTGCGCGCGTCGGCCACCGTGGCGCCAGGCGCGTTGGGGGGGGTGCCGCTCTCGAGCCGCGCCGAGCGCGAGCTGGCGGTCGCGCATCGCCGCCTCATCGCGATGCATCTCGACAAGGAGCTCAAGTCGGCTCGCGTCGTGCGAGAGCTGGCGTCGGAATACGCGGCATCGGCCCCGCCGGCAGAAGAAGGTCGTGGGAGCTCGGCGCGTAGCCCCATCAAAATATGACGTTGCAGGATCTGATCTTCCGGTTGTCCCAGTACTGGGCGTCACGAGGGTGCCTCATCCAGCAGCCCCTCGACATTGAGGTGGGCGCCGGCACGATGCACCCGGAGACGTATCTCCGCGTCCTCGGCCCGCGCCACTGGCGTGTGGCGTATGTCCAGCCGTCGCGGCGGCCGGCGGACGGACGATTCGGCGAGAACCCGAACCGGCTGTTCAAGCACCACCAGTTCCAGGTCATCCTGAAGCCCTCGCCCGATGCCGCGCAGGACCTCTATCTGGACAGCCTGCAGGCGTGCGGCATCGACGCGACTCGCCATGATGTGCGATTCGAGGAGGACAACTGGGAGTCACCGACGCTGGGCGCGTGGGGCATCGGATGGCAGGTGCTGCTCGACGGGCTCGAGATCACCCAGTTCACCTACTTTCAGCAAGCCGGCGGGCTCGATCTGGCACCGATCTCGGTCGAGCTCACGTATGGTCTCGAGCGTATCGCGATGCATCTCCAGGGGAAGGACAACGTCTACGACCTGGAGTGGGCGCCCGGCGTGTCGTATGGCGACGTGCGCCATCGGGAGGAGGTCGAGCAGTCGAGGTACGTCTTTGGCGAGGTCGAGCTGCCGCCAGGCGAGTTCGGAGCCACGCATCGGGATCTGTTCGACCGCTATTACGCGTTCGGGGAGCAGTTGCTTGCCTCGGGCCTCGCCCTTCCCGCGCTCGATTACTGTCTCAAGTGCTCACACGTGTTCAACGTGCTCGACTCGAGCGGCAGCATCGGGGTGACCGAGCGGGCGACCTACATTCTCCGCGTGCGCAAGCTCGCGGTCGCGATCGCGCAGGCGCATGTGGCGCGGGAGTCGGATGGCGGTGGGAACGCGAACTAGAGGGGCGAGGGTGAAGCACCACGAGCTCCTGCTCGAGCTCGGGTGTGAAGAGATCCCGGCGAGCTGGTTGCCCGGCCTGACCCGTCAGCTCGCGGCACGCGTGACCGCGCAACTCGCGGTCGCTCGGCTCGAATGCGCTCGGCCCGTCGAGACGTTCAGCACTCCACGACGACTCGTGGCGTGCGCGCCGGCCGTGGCCGAACGACAGGACGACCTCGAAGCGACGGTGACCGGTCCGCCAGTTGGTGCGGCGTACGATGCCGAGGGCCAACCGACGCCCGCGGCGCACGGCTTTGCACGGAAACACGGGGCCGCTGTCGGTGACCTTGTGCGGGTCGAGACCGCCAAGGGGACATATCTGGCGTATCACCGGCACGAACGCGGGCTGCTGGGGCGCGCGGTGCTGCCCTCGGTGCTCTCGGCGACCCTCCGGGATCTCGTCTTTCCAAAGCAGATGCAGTGGGATGCCCGTCTCGACGATGGGCGCGGCGAGTTTCTCTTCGGCCGCCCGATACGCTGGATCGTCTTCCTGTTCGGTGGGCGTGTGGTGCCCTTCGTCGTCGAGCGGACACCAGGAGCGACGGCTGCCGGCGTGGCCCCGGTGCGCGCCACGCAGGTGAGCTACGGACATCGGTTCTTCGCCAAGGCGGGAAAGCCGGGGCGCCCGCTCCGCGTGAAGTCGTTCGCCGACTATCGCAAGCGGCTCGCCGAGGGCTGCGTCGTCATCGACCGTAGCGATCGGCAGGCGCGGATCACGCGGAAGCTCGAGACGTGCGCCGACAAGGTCGGCGGGCGGGTGGCGGCGCTGAGCCAGGGGTCGTCGTTGCTCGACGAAGTGCCCGACCTCGTCGAGTGTCCGGCCGTTGTCACGGGCACCTTTCCCGCCGAGTTTCTGGAGTTGCCGGACGAAGTGCTGTCGACGACGATGATCCACCATCAGCACTACTTCCCAGTCGCGGATCGTCGCGGCCGGCTGAAACCGCACTTTCTCGCGGTGACGAACACGCCGCGCGACAACGTCGCGCGCATCGCGCGGAACGCGGAGCGGGTTCTGGTGGCGCGCCTCCGTGACGCTCGGTTCTTCTGGGACGCCGACCGCAAGGTGCCACTCGCCGATCGTCTCGAGCGGCTCGATACGCTCCGGTTTCATCGCGCGCTTGGAAGCTATCGGGACAAGAGCGAGCGTGTCGCCGAGCTGGCCGCGCGAATCGCGCGCGACGTGTTTGACGGGTCAGATGCGGACGCCGAGCAGGCACGGCGAGCCGGGATGCTGTCGAAGGCGGACCTCGCGACGGACATGGTGGGTGAGTTCCCGGAGCTCCAGGGCGTCATGGGTGGGGTCTACGCACGGGAACAAGGGGAGCCGGTGGCGGTGTGGAAAGCCATCTACTTTCACTATCTGCCGATCGGGATCGAGGCCACGGCACCGCCGTCGAAGCGCGACCTCGGTGCGGCCGCTGCGGCAACTTGGGCGGCCGTGTCGCTCGCCGACAAGCTCGACACGGTGGTGGGGCTGTTTCGGGCGGGCGAGAAACCGACCGGGTCCCGCGATCCGCTGGGGATGCGACGCCAGGCGCAGGGTCTGCTGCGGATTCTGGTCGACCTTCCGGAGCTCACCGGTGTGGCGACACGGGTATCGGTCGGCGATCTGCTCACGCTCGTGGACGGCGTGCACGAGAAGCCCGCCACGCCTGAGATTCAGCTGCGGGAGACGACGTTCATTTTCGAGCGACTCCGCTTCGTGCTGGAAGCCCGCGGATACGATGTTCGCAACGTGCGCTCCGTGACCCATCAGCGCTCCCTCGACGATGTGCGGCCGCTCGACGCCAGACGCAAGCTCGAGGTGTTGCCGAGGTTCACCGGCTCGGCTGACTTCAGGCAGCTCGCGACGCTGTTCAAACGCGTGAAGAACATCGCGACGGAGGTTGTGGTCGGCGACGCCGACGCGATCGATAGGCCTGATGCGCTGCGGCAAACCCACGTGCCGCTGCTCCAGGAGCCGAGCGAGCGAGGGCTCCTCCAGGAGCTGGACCGTCGCCGATCGGTGATCGACGGGGCCGTCGCGTCCGGGAGCAGCTATCGCGCCGCGTTCGCGGAGGCTGCGAAGCTTGGGCCCACCGTCGACCGGTTTTTCGACGACGTGCTCGTCATGGCGGACGATCCGGCGTTGCGCGCGGCGCGGCTCTGGCTGGTCAAGCGTGTCGAGCGGGTGATTCTTCAGCTCGCGGACGTGTCGGAGATCGTGCGGGAAGACTAGAGCGGACATGGCCAAGAGAAACACGGCGGGTAGCCGGAAGAGAGGGCCGCGCGCCTCGAGTCATCGCATGGCCGCCAAGCGCCAAGCCCGACGGCGGCCTCACAAGCACGTCTATTTCTTCGGCGACGGCAAGGCCCAGGGCGACCGGTCGATGCGCGACCTGCTCGGTGGCAAGGGCGCGAACCTCGCCGAGATGACCAACGCCGGACTCCCGGTGCCGCCCGGATTCACCATCTCCACCGAGGCGTGCACCGCGTACTACGCCGCGGGCCGCTCGGTGCCCGGTGTCGTCGATGACGAGATGGAGGCGCACCTCCGCCGGCTGGAGCGCCTGACCGGCGATCGACTCGGCTCGCGCGACCGTCCGCTGCTGGTCTCGGTGCGTTCGGGGGCGAAGTTCTCGATGCCGGGAATGATGGACACCATTCTCAACCTCGGCCTGAACGATGCCGCGGTCGAGGGGCTCAAGGTCAGGACGAACAACGGTCGGTTCGCGTTCGACAGCTACCGGCGGTTCATCCAGATGTTCGGCAGCGTGGTGCTCGAGATCCCGAAAGAGGCGTTCGAGGTCGAGTTCGACCAGATCAAGGCGGCGTGCGGGGCGACCCTCGATACCGACCTGGATGAGGCCGCGCTGCGCGAGGTCGTGGCTCGCTATCTCGACGTGGCGCGGCGGGCCGCTGGGCGCGCGTTTCCACAAGACGCGCGGCGCCAGCTGCGGATGGCGCGCGATGCGGTCTTTCGGTCGTGGCAGAACCCGCGCGCGCGCGAATATCGGCGCATCTATGACATCGCCGACGAGATCGGGACCGCCGTCAACGTGCAGGCGATGGTGTTCGGTAACACCGGCGATCGGTCCGGAACGGGCGTCGGGTTCACACGTAATCCCGCCACGGGCGCCAAGGAGTTCTACGGCGAGTTCCTGATCAATGCGCAGGGCGAGGATGTGGTCGCCGGCATCCGCACGCCGCAGCCAATCCGCGAGTTGGAACAGGTCATGCCACGGGCGTACAGGCAGCTGCGGAGGATCACGAGTCGCCTCGAGCGCCACTACAAGGACGTTCAGGACTTCGAGTTCACCATCCAGGACGAGGAGCTGTTCATGCTGCAGACGCGCAACGGCAAGCGGACCGGGCGCGCCGCGGTGGTGATAGCGACCGACCTGGTCGCCGAGCGGCGCCTGACCCCGGTCGAGGCCGTGCGCCAGGTCGATCCGGATGCGCTCTCTCAATTGTTGGCCCCCGTGTTCGACCCCGAGGCGTGGTCGGCGCTCCCGACGGTGACCACGGGGCTCCCGGCGTCGCCGGGCGCCGCGTCGGGACATGTCGTGTTCACGGCGGATGACGCCGTCGAATGGGCGAGCGCGGGTAAGCCGGTGGTGTTGGTCCGGAAGGAGACCGTCCCGGACGACATCCACGGCATGCACGTGGCGCAGGGTGTCCTGACGGCCACCGGCGGGATGACGTCGCACGCCGCCGTGGTCGGCCGACAGATGGGCAAGCCGTCGGTGGTGGGCGCCGGCGATCTGCACGTCGACGAGAGGGCGCGGGTGGCGGCGGTCAACGGGCACTCGATGGCCGAGGGCGACTTCGTGTCGTTTGACGGGCTCACAGGCGACGTCAAGATCGGGCGCGTCGAGACGCAACCGAGCGAAATCTTGCAGGTGCTCACCGGCGAGCTGGACGCCAAGCGGTCGGACATCTACCGGCGTTTCACCCGGCTTCTGGGTTGGGCCGACAAGGTGCGGCGCCTGGGCGTGCGGGCCAACGCCGATCTGCCGGATCAGGCGGCGGTGGCGTACGCGTTCGGCGCGCGCGGCATCGGGCTGTGCCGGACGGAGCATATGTTCTTCGGCGACGACCGACTCCCCATCGTGCAGCGGATGATCCTCGCCGAGTCCGAGGCCGATCGGCGGGCGGCACTGGACGAGCTGCTGCCGCTGCAGCGTGACGATCTCTATGGCGTCTTCAAGGCGATGCGCGGCGAGCCGGTGACGATTCGCCTGATCGACCCGCCGCTTCATGAGTTCCTGCCGAAGCGCGAGGACCTCATGGTGCGTATCGCCCGTCTGGAGACGTCGGGCGCTGACGCGACCGAGCTCGAGCGCCTGCGGACGCTCCTGCGGCGCGTCGAGCAGCTCCACGAATTCAACCCGATGATGGGCCATCGGGGCGTGCGGCTGGCGATCAGCTATCCGGAGATTGCGGAAATGCAGACGCGCGCGATCATCGAGGCCGCCTGCCGACTCAAGCGGGACGGACTCAGGGTCGTTCCCGAGATCATGGTCCCGCTCGTCGGCCACGTCGGAGAATTACGCGATCAGCGGGCCATCATCGACCGGGTGGCGGGCGAGACGATGCGCGAGGCCGGCATCAAGGTGAAATACCTCGTCGGTACCATGATCGAGATCCCGCGCGGCGCGATGACCGCGGATGAGGTGGCGACCGAGGCGCAATTCTTCTCGTTCGGCACCAATGATCTGACGCAGATGGCCTTTGGGTTCTCGCGCGACGACGCCGGGAAGTTCCTTCGCGTCTACCGGGAGCGCCGGATCCTCGACCGCGATCCGTTTGCCACCATCGACGTCGTCGGGGTGGGTGGGTTGGTGCGCATGGGCGTGGAAAAGGGCCGTGCGGTGCGACCCGACCTCAAGCTCGGGATCTGCGGCGAGCACGGGGGCGACCCCGCCTCCATCCGCTTCTTCGATGCCGTGGGACTCGACTACGTCAGCGCTTCGCCGTATCGGATTCCGACCGCGCGGCTCGCCGCGGCGCAGGCGGCGCTCGAGCGCGAGTAAACGGGGCACCCATCCTCTATGGGCCGAATCAGCAGGCTGCCGACCGGTCTCGCGAACCAGATCGCTGCAGGCGAAGTCGTCGAACGTCCGGCGTCGGCCGTCAAGGAGCTGGTCGAGAACGCGCTCGACGCCGGCGCGACGCGCATCGGCGTCACGATCGATCTCGGGGGCAAGCGGTTGATCCGCGTCGAGGACGATGGCGAGGGCATGGGCGCCGAGGATGCCGCGCTGGCGCTCGAGCGGCATGCGACGAGCAAGCTCGGCCGTCTGGAGGATCTGGCCGCGATCGCCACCATGGGGTTTCGCGGCGAGGCGCTGCCGAGTATCGCGTCGGTGTCCCGTCTGACGTTGAAAACGCGTGTGCGTGGCGCGCGCCATGGAACCCTCATCCGAGTGGAGGGCGGTGTGGCGGATGCGCCGCGCGACGCCGGCACGCCTGACGGCACCATCGTGGAGGTGGCCGATCTCTTCTACAACGTCCCGGCGCGTCGAAAATTCCTGAAATCCGATGCGGCAGAGTCGTCCCAGATCTCGCGGGTCATGACGCAGCTCGCGCTGGCAAACCCCGAGGTCGGGTTCACGCTGACGAGCGGGCGCCGCCAGTTGCTCACCTGTCCGCCGGTCGCGGCCTTCGTCGACCGCTTCTTTCAGCTGTACGGCGAACGTGCCGATCTGGTCGAGGTGCGGAAGGAAGCCGCGGGCATCCGTCTCTCGGGCTACGCGGCCGCCCTCGCCGGACCAGGTCCAGGTCCCGTGCGTGGACCACAGCACATCTTCGTCAACCGGCGGGCTGTCAAGGACCGGACGATTAATCACGCCATCGGCGAAGCGTACGGACGCGCGACGATCAAGCCGCGCAGCCCGGAAGTCCACCTCTGGCTCGAGGTGCCTCACGATCGGGTCGACGTCAACGTCCATCCGACCAAGGCGGAGGTGCGGTTTCTCGAGCAGTCGTTGATTCACGAGATTGTGCGCCGCGCGCTCGGTGCGGCGCTGGGGCAGGACGCGGCACCGACGTTGATGCTCGGCGGCGACGCGGGCCCACCGGTGGAGCCGCGGTCCCAGTCGATTCCGGGCGTCGCCAGTGGCATCCGCGCGGTGAGTCGGTGGGCCCCGATGACCGAGGTGTTTCGGGCGCCGGGGGCGGTGCCAGGCCGTAAGGGGATGGTCGGCGTACGTGAGTCGACGGAGACCGAGATCGATGCTGCGCCTGCCACCCTCCCTGACCGCGAGGGACCGCCGCTGATGCCGTTGGGCCAGTTCCGGGACACCTTTATCATTGCGGTTGACAACGACGGGATTGCCATCATCGATCAGCATGTCGCCCACGAGCGCGTGCTGTTCGAGCAGGTGATGGAGCGGCTCACCGACGGACGCCTCGAGAGCCAGCGGTTGCTCGAGCCGCTGGTGCTGGAGCTCCCGCCGGCGCAGCGCGTCGCCCTCGAGGCCCACGCGGACGATCTCGAGCGCTTCGGCTTCGACGTGGACCGGTTCAGCGGTGAGAGTATCCGGGTCGCGGCCGCACCGAGCCTGTTGAGCCGCACGGAATGTGAGCACGCCGTGCGCGCACTTGCCGGTGATCTCGAAGGCCTGGATCGAGGCGCCGGCGTGGACGGGCCGCTCCGGCGCATCGCCGCGACGACGGCGTGTCACGCGGCCGTCAAGGCCAACGACCGCTTGACGCTGGAGAAAATGACATACATTCTGGCGGAGCTTCGCCGCACCGCATACTCGACGGTGTGTCCGCACGGCCGGCCTGTGGTCCTGCGTCTGACGCGCCACGAGCTCGAGAAGCGCTTCGAGAGGATTTAGGAGAAACGTGGGGGGAATCGTGGCTCACCAGACGTCCGTTGCAGGGATCGCCGTGAGCGCCGCCGTCGTGGTGTTCCCAGCGTGCGCGGCCGAGCCACCGCCGCCCGCCCTGGAGATGGAGACGGCGCCGGCGTCGGCGACCCGGAGCGTGGACGTAGCCGCGACGGTGGCGTTCACCGAGGGTCCCACCGTCGACGAGGACGGCACCGTCTACTTCACCGACCTCACCAACAACCGGATCATGCGACTGTTGCCGGACGGAGCGCTGGAGACCTATCGCCAACCGAGCAATCGCGCGAACGGCCTGATCTTCGACAGCGAGTGGCGGCTCCTCGCGTGCGAGGGCGGAGATGGCGTGACGGCGTTGCCCCGGGTGACTCGCACGGATGTCGAGACCGGCGAGGTGACGGTGGTTGCCGACAGCTACGAGGGAAGACAGTTCCACCGGCCGAATGACCTGACGATTGACGGCCGCGGACGCGTCTACTTCACCGATCGCCCGGAGCCCAATCCGACACCGGAGCAGACCGGCGTGCACGGCGTCTATCGGGTCGATCCCGATGGCACGATCGAACGAATTCTGACCGAGCCGGAGATTGAACGCCCGAACGGCGTCGTCATCTCGCCCGACGATCGCACGCTCTACGTGATCGAGACCAATCAGCGCGCAGGCGGCGCGCGGATGATTCGTGCGTATGACCTCAGCGACGCGGGCACGGCCAGCAACATGCGCGTGTTTCACGATTTCTCGCCCGGTCGAAGTGGGGACGGGATGACGATTGACAGCCAGGGCAATCTGTATGTGGCCGCCGGGCTCAATCGACTCCGGGGCACAAGCGAAACGCTCGACACGGTCGCCGGCGTGCATGTGTTCTCGCCGGCCGGAGATCTCCTCGAGCACATCCCGATCCTCGAGGACACGATTACCAACGTGGCGTTCGGCGGCCCGGACCTGCGCACGCTGTACGTGACGGCGGGCAAGACACTGTTTTCCGTCAGGACCGACATCGAGGGGACGCGGCGTTAGTGTCCAAAGGAGTCGATGAGATGCAGACCAGTCGACGCGGTTTCGTCCGGCAATTGGTTGCAGCCACCGGCGGATTGGCCATGGGTGCGCCGGTGATGCGCGCGGCCGCGCAAAGCCAGTTCCTGTCGGCCGTCACACTCGGCGACTTCGAGCTGTATTACGAAGTGCACGGTGAGGGCCCGCCGGTCGTCTTCGCGCACGGCGCTGGCGGTACGCACCTGAGCTGGTGGCAGCAGGTTCCCGAGCTATCTCAGCACTTCCAGTGCATCACGTTCGACCACCGGGGATTCGGCTACTCGCGCGACGTCGACGGGGGGCCGGGTCGCGCGGCGTTCGTGCGGGATCTCGCGGGTCTGATCGACCATCTCGGTCTCGACCGTGTGTCGCTCGTCGGCCAGTCCATGGGGGGGTGGACCACACTCGGGTACGCGTCGGCGCATCCGGATCGTGTTGACGCGCTCGTGTTGTGCGACACCCCGGGTGGCTATAGCGATCCGGAGGTGGCGGAGCTCATGGCGCGCCGCCCGGCCGAGCGAGGGGCGTTTGCGCCATCGTTCGGCGCCCAGGAACCGGAGTTGGCGTTCCTGTATCGCGAAATCCAGCGGTCGACGCTCGACCGCACACCGGCTGGTGGGCCCGCGGCCGTCGCCGGTCTGCTCGAGGCTCCAACCGACATCGGCCCGGTCGTGGCGCACGAGATCCCGACGCTGTTCGTCGTCGGGGCGGAAGATTCGATCTTTCCGCCGCCAGCCCTCGAGGCGATGCATCGCAAGATGCCGGCCTCGCGGTTCGTCGAGGTGCCCGGTGCTGGGCACTCGGTCTATTTCGAGAAGCCGGACGAGTTCAATCGCATCGTGCTGGAGTTCCTCCAGCACCACGTGTAGGCACGAGGTCCACACATGCCAGCCAAACAGCGCAGTGTCGAGACGTGGGTCATCCTGGGGGCTTTCGTTGCCAGCACCACGCTCGGCGTGGCGGCCCAGGGCACCGAAAACGGCGAGTGGCGGAGCTACGGCGGGGACATCGCGAACACCCGCTATTCGCCACTCGATCAGATCACGGCCGACAACTTCGATGATCTCGAAGTGGCCTGGCGGGTCAAGACGGCGAACTTCGGTCCGAATCCCGAATACAACCTCGAGTCGACCCCGTTGATGGTCGATGGCGTCGTGTACTCGACCGCAGGGTCACGTCGCACGGTCATCGCCGTGGACGCCGGCACCGGCGAGCTGCTCTGGATGCATCGTCTCGACGAGGGCGACCGCGGTGCCGCCGCGCCCCGCCGGCTCTCGGGTCGGGGCCTCGCATACCGGGACAACGGGGCCGGCGGGGAGATCTTCTACGTCACGCCCGGGTATCGGTTAGTCGGGCTCGACGCCCGCACTGGCGATCGCCTGCCCACGTTCGGCGAGAACGGCATCATCGATCTCAAGCAGAACTTCGACCAGGATATCGATCTGGTGACCGGCGAGGCGGGGTTGCATGCCGCGCCGCTCGTGGCCGGCGACACCATCGTCGTCGGCGCCGCGCATTTGCCTGGTGGCGCGCCGAAGTCGATGCGCAACGTGAAGGGCTATATCCGCGGCTACGACGCGCGGACCGGCACGCGAAAGTGGATCTTTCACACCATTCCCGGCGGCGACGAGTTCGGTAACGACACGTGGCTCAACGAATCGTGGCGCTACACCGGGAATGCCGGCGTGTGGGGCCAGATCAGCGCCGACCTCGAGCTCGGCATCGCGTATCTACCGACGGAGATGCCGACCAACGACTACTACGGCGGCCATCGTCATGGCGACAACCTGTTTTCGGACAGCCTCGTTGCGGTTGATCTCGAGACGGGCGAGCGGCTGTGGCACTTCCAGTTCATCCACCACGACGTATGGGACTGGGACCTCCCCTGTGCGCCGATCCTCGCCGACGTCGTCATCGACGGTGTGGAGCGCAAGATCGTCGCACAGCCGAGCAAGCAGGCTTGGCTGTACGTGCTCGACCGGGTCACGGGCGAGCCGATCTGGCCCATCGAGGAGCGGCCGGTCGAGGCGTCAGCGGTGCCCGGCGAGCAGTTGTCGCCGACGCAGCCCTTTCCGACGAAGCCGCCGGCCTACGACCGCCAGGGGGTGAGCCTCGACGATCTGATCGATTTCACGCCCGAGCTCAGGCGACGTGCCGAGGAGGTCGCGGCACGTCACCGCCTCGGTCCGATCTTCACGCCGATCACGGTATCGGATTCAGACGGCGTCATCGCGACCCTGATGCTGCCGTCCGCCGGCGGCGGCACGAATTGGCCGGGTGGGTCAATCGACCCGGAGACAGGGATCGCCTACCTGTACTCGTTCACGAACGTGACGGCCCTGGGCCTGATCAACGATCCCGAGCGGTCAGACATGAACTTCATTCGCGGACGCGCCCGCGATATTCCCGCGGCGGACGCCGCGCTCAACGTCGACGGGATCCCGATCATCAAGCCGCCATGGGGGCGGATCACCGCGATCGATCTGTCGCAGGGCGCCATCCTCTGGCAGATCGCCCACGGCGCTACGGCCGACAATATTCGCAATCATCCGCTGCTCGCGGGCGTCGATGTTCCGCGGACCGGGCGCGTGGGGCGCGTCGGTACGCTCATCACGAAGACGCTTGTGATCGCGGGTGAGCCGGGCACCTTCACGACGCCGTCGGGCGGGGAGGGCGCGATGTTGCGCGCCTACGACAAGGCGAGCGGCGCGGAGCGGGGCGCGGTCTTCATGCCGGCGGGGGTCTCGGGATCTCCAATGACCTACCTCCACGACGGCCAGCAGTACATCGTCACGGCGATCAGCGGCGGCGGGTTCCCTGGCGAGCTGATCGCGTATCGGCTGCCGGAGGACTGAGCCGGCTCCTAGGGAGCCGCAATCCGGTAGAGGTGGCTCCCGGTGCGAATAAAGATCGCGCCGTTGGCCACGGCCATGGAGGCGAGCGTCGATCCATCGAGCTCGTTGGTCGCGAGGAGGCGAAAGTCGGTCCCCGGTGCAATGACCCGCGTCACGCCGTCTTCATTCTGGAAGTAGATCCGTCCATCGGCGAACACCGGCGAGGCGGAGTGGTTGCCTCCGAGTCGCTCTTGCCAGTGGATGTCGCCTGTCGCGGCGTCCACACACGTGGCGATGCCGAAATCGGTGACGATATACAGCTCGTCGCCGACGAGGAGTGGCGACGGAGTCAGCGGCGCCCCGCGCTGCAGTCGCCACGCCACGTGGGACCGAGTCACGTCGCCTCGACCGTCCGCGCGGACGGCCATCAGCGTCGGCGTCTGAAAGCCGGTCGTGATGTAGACGAGCCCGTGTCCGTAGACGGGTCGCGGCACGTTCGAGAACCCGTTCGGGTAGCCGACCCGCCAGATCTCTTCGCCGGACGCCGGATCGTGCGCCGTGGTGCGAAACGCCGCGACGCTGACGATCTGGTCGTCGTCGCCGACCTGAATGACCAGCGGCGTCGTGTAGGCCTGGGAGACTGGGTCGGGTCGCGACGACCGCCAGCGTTCCTGGCCGGTCCGCGTGTCGAGCGCAACCACGTATGCCGTGTCGTATCCGTCGATATTGAGGATGAGACGGTCGTCGTAGACGACCGGCGATCCGCCGTTGCCATGTTGCGAGATGTACGGGAATTCGGTCTGCCAGACCGGTTCTCCGCGCGTCGTGAGCGCCGCGGTCCCGTACGCGCCGAAGTGGACGTAGATGCGCTCGCCCGCGGGGTCGATGACCGGTGTCGGCGACGCAAGGCTGTTCTTGGGATTCGGCGAGCGGGTATCGTCGACGCGGAACACCTCCGTGTTGATGACCTCGCGACCGGTGTCGGTGTCGAAGGCGAGCAGGCGGAGGGATCCGCCGCCGTCGGCGTCGACCGAGGTCGTGAGCCAGACCCGGCCGTCCGCCACCACCGGCGACGACCAGCCCAGTCCTGGCACGGGCGTCTTCCAGACGACGTTGTTGGTCTCGCTCCAGTCGAGGGCCAGGCCGGCCTCCGACGAATGCCCCTGCCCGGTGGGGCCACGGAACTCCGGCCAATCGTCGGCCGCGATGGACGCGCCCAACGATGCGAACACCCACACGACGGCGGCGACGCCGACACGACATGCGCTCATCGAGGCTATTGTATCCGGTGGACCATGCCTCGCCGCCGCGGTACTACGATCGCCCGACCCGCTGCCGAACGATGAGCCAGCCGACAATGAACACCGCGATGCCGCCGCCGAAGATCCGCGGGCTCGGACCCATCGGGCCCGCGATCAGAATTGCTTCGAGCAGGAGCCCCATCCCCAGGAGCTGGAGCCCGCGTCCGACGTAGTAGAGCGCGCCGGGCACATCGGATGGCGATGCTATGGTCGGGTCCTCTTTTTCTGTTTGAGTGTCCGCCATGCGCCGAGCCGACGGGCGATGTCCTTCTCGTGGCCTCGCGTGGTCGGCTCATAGTAGATCCGGCCGGCGAGGGACGGCGGCAGGCAGTCCATGTCCGCTACGCCGTCGGCGTCGTCGTGCGCGTAGCGGTAGCCCTTGCCGTAATCGAGCTCCTTCATGAGCTTGGTCGGGGCGTTACGCAGGTGTAGCGGGACCGGCTCGGCGAGCCGCGCGTGCGCGTCCTCCGCCGCTTGTTGATACGCCGTATACACCGCGTTGCTCTTCGGCGCGGTCGCGAGAAACACCACGGCCTGCGCCAGCGCGGCGTTGCCCTCGGGCATGCCGATGAAGTGCACGGCGTCCTTGGCGGCCACCGCCAAGGCCAGTGCGGTCGGATCGGCGTTGCCCACATCTTCTGATGCGAACCTGATGAGCCGGCGCGCGATGTACATCGGGTCTTCGCCGGCTTCGAGCATGCGCGCGAGCCAGTAGATTCCGGCGTCCGGGTCGCTGTTGCGCAGTGATTTGTGGAGCGCCGAGATCAGGTTGAAATGCTCCTCTCCCGTCTTGTCGTAGAGCAGCGCGCGCCGCTGGATGACGTGGTCGAGCAGGTCGCGGTCGATGCGACGTGGCGTCGGCCCGCCCGCCATGGTCGCGGCGAGCTCCAGGAGGTTGAGTGCCACCCGCGCATCGCCGTTGGCGTGCTGGGCCATGGCGGCGATGGCGTCGTCGGTCGTCTGGAGTCCCGCGCCGCCGAGACCACGCTCCGCATCGTCGAGCGCACGGCGCAGGAGCCGTGTCGTCTCCTCGACCGTCAGCGGTTGCAGCAGAAACACCCTCGAGCGTGAAAGGAGGGCCGCGTTGACCTCGAAGGACGGGTTCTCGGTCGTCGCACCGATCAGCACGATGTCGCCCGACTCGACGCGCGGCAAGAACGCGTCCTGCTGCGCCTTGTTGAAGCGATGGATCTCGTCGATGAACAGGATGGTGCGTCTACCCAGATGACGGCGCGCCTCCTCGGCTTCGGCCATCACCGCCTTGATGTCCTTGATGCCAGAGAGAACGGCGCTGAACGCGACGAAGTGCGCACGCGTGACCGTCGCGATCACACGAGCCAGGGTCGTCTTGCCGGTGCCGGGTGGTCCCCAGAGGATGACGGATTGCAGCGCGTCTCGCTCGATGGCCTCGCGCAGCGGGCGACCGTGGCCGAGCAGATCCTCCTGACCGACGATCTCATCGAACGTGCGCGGTCGCATGCGCTCGGCGAGTGGCGCTGCGGACGGCGCGGCGGTCGGGCCGCTCGGTTCGAACAGCTCTCCGGGCTTCATCGGTGGGTCAGCTGCCGTCGCGCCTCGTACAGCAGGACGGCGGCGGCTACGGCGACGTTGAGCGAGTCGACCGACGGCGCCATGGGTACCGACACCGTGTCGTCCGCAAGGCTGGCCACCTCACCGTGGAGTCCGCCGCCCTCTGTGCCGACCAGCACGAATCGTCGGCCACCGAGGTCGGCGTCGTAGAGCACGCGTCCAGTGCGCGGCACGGCGGCCAAGACCGTGAATCCGGCTTCTCGGGCGCACCGGACGGCCGCGGCGGCGTTCCCCGTCTGGGCCACCGGCAGGCGGAACGTGCTTCCCATGGCCCCACGCAGGGCCTTCCAACCAAACGGATCGGCCGAACCCTCGGTCACGGCGACACCCGCGGCGCCGGCCGCGGCGGCCGTGCGAATGATGGCGCCGAGGTTGCCGGGATCCTGCACACCGATGGGCGCCAAGACAATGCCAATGCCGATGTCGCCGCCGTTCCCAACGCCATTCCCGACACCCATGAGGACCTCGTCGAGCGTCGCGGGATCATGATTCCCCACGGCCACGGCGGCGGACGACGCGCGCACGGGACTGACGGCGTCCATCACCCCATCCGAACCCGCCACGACTTCGACGCCATCGGATTCGAGATCACGCGCCAGCCCGGACAGGGCGTGGTCACCGCGATCGAGCGCCGACCGTGACACGAACGCCGTGACGAGCGGCACGCGCGCGTCGCGGGCATCGCGAATGAGCCGGACGCCATCGAGCAGGAGTTCGCGACGGTCACGCGCACGTGCTGCTCCCCGAAAGCGACGGACGAGCGCGTTTTGACGGCTGCGAACGGTCTTCACCGCAGGGGCCGAGCATAGCAGATGTGCTACGCTACGAGGTCGCGCCGGTCACCCCACCCATGAAGTCGAAGTTCATGAAGCGGTTCGAGGACGAGATCCGGACCCTCGACCGCGAGCTGAAGCACGAGCTCCCGAAGGAGATCCAGTTCGCGCGAGAGCTCGGCGATCTTCGTGAGAATGCGGAGTACCAGGCCGCGAAGGAGCGCCAACGATTCGTCGAGGCGCGGATCAGCATGCTGCGGACGCGAGTCTCCGAGATCTCGCTCATGAACCTGGACAAGCTGCCTCACGACCGGGCCGCGCTCGGGTCGACGCTGCGGCTGCGCGAGCCCGAGGGCGGGGAGGTGGTCTACCAGCTGGTCATGCCGGAGGATGCGGATCCCGGGAAGGGGTGGATTTCGACCGCCTCTCCGATTGGGCGCGCGTTGGTCGGCAAGGAGGTCGGCGACGATGTGACGGTGCCGACGCCGAGCGGTGTGCGCGCGTTCGAGGTCATCGAGCTGACCACGGTTCACGACACCTAGTGTCCTGCGACCGTGATTCGCAACATAATTTCTGGGCGAGGCATCCCGCCTGACGGCGGTGCTCCTCGGTCACATAGGCCCACTATGCTCCCTCATCGCGCCTTGCCAGCCGGGCGCCGCGCGCCAGGACTTATGCAGCGAATCACGGTTACAGGACACTAGCCGAATCGCTCGCCCAGCCACCGTGGAGTCACCACCCCGCTACACCCCGCAGCTGAGAACCGCACTCGTGCTGACCGGCACCGGGACCGCCGGGGCATACCACGCCGGCGTGTTACGCGCGCTGCACGAGGCGGGCGTCAAGATCGACCTCGTCGCCGGTCGCGGCATCGGCGTCGTCGGGGCGATGTTTGGCGCCGTCGACGGTGGCGCTCGCCTGTGGGCTGCCGACGGTCTGTGGCGTGCCCCCGGGGTCGGTCGGCTCTACCGTTGGCGGGCTGCACTGCGCGCCGCGGGCGCGGCGCTGGCGGTGGCGCTGGCCGCCGTCGCGTTCCCGCTGGTCGTGCTGGTGTTCGCGGTGATCGCCCTGTCCGTCGGCTACCTGCTGCGCGTTGTGGGGATAGACGCCGGACAGACCGTGGCCGGCGCGTATACGCGCTGGCTCGAAGCCGCGTTCGCCCCAAGCGCGCTCCCTGTGTACCTGCCGCGGTTCGTGTTCGTCGCGGTGCTGGTGTTTCTCGCGGTCCTCGCCATCGGGGCCATCGTGACCACGGTGCGCTCACGTGCGCGACGTCGATCGCGGGGCGCGCTCTGGTGGCGCCTGGTGGGGACCCCGCTGGACGTCTCCGGCGCGTTCACATGGTTCAGCGGCGGCCTGTGGCGGATCATGCGTGGCGCCGCACGCATAGCGACGCCGTCGCCCGACGACCTCGGTGACCGCTACGCGGAGCTGCTGGCGGAGAACCTCGGCCAGCCCGGGTTTCGGGAATTGATCATGTCGGCTCACGACCTCGACGCACGGCGCGACATCACGTTCGCGTTGCTCGCCGAGCCCCACCGGCGCGAGTTTCTCACGACGCGTCTCGGCGACGGCACGACACGTCAGCTCGACACCGTGGATCTCACCGGCGCGGCACGGCGCCATGCCACCGATGCGCTCGCCGCCGCGCTGAGCTTGCCGGTGGCGACCGAGCCGCATCTGATGACGTTTTCACCCAACAGCGCGTGGAAGGGTGAAACGCATCGCGTCTGCGACCGGCCGGATGCGACGACGCGCTTGTTGGAGGAAGTCGCCAACGCCGGAGCGGAGCAGGTCATCGTCGTGTCGGCACTCCCGCGGGCACCGGGTCCCCACACCTTGAGCGCGGGAAGAAGAGACATTCGCGGGCGAGCTGGTGAGCATCTCGCGGCGATCGAGACCGCGGCGATAAGGGATGCCATCGCGAGTCGCGCGGCGTTGTTCCAGGCGATCTTCGAGGTCCGGCCAACGCACAATCCGCTCGGGCCGTTCGACTTCGAGGGGTGCTACGACGAGCGCTCGGATCGCCGGCAAACGCTTGGAGAGCTGATCGACCGTGGGTACGAGGACGGGTTTCGGCAGTTCGTCGGCGCGGTGGTGGGCGCAAGTGGCGAGCGACTCGAGCACGTCCCACCACGCGAGCGGGGAGCGGATGGCCCGGCGCCGCCGCGCGAGCGGGGAGCGGATGGCCCGGTGACACCCGGTGGGTCCATCTCGGAGCGATTGGCCGCCCATGGAGACGAGGGCTGAGTGAACGGGCCGCGTCGCGTGACGCGGGTCGGGCGTCGCTACCCGCCCGACACCTGCCGCATCGCCGACTTTCGCCGCTCACTGCCGGAGGCCTCGCGGAGAAACTGGGACGCGAGCTCGCCCAGTAGCGCCGAGATCTCGGGACCCTCGACACGGCCGAACCTCTGGGTGAATGCGTCGAGTGGCACGATCGCCTTGGCCATCGCGCGGTGGCCGCCCGCGCTCCCGATGTCGTTGAACCATTTCTTCACGAACTCGCCAGCGTTGCGCGAATAGCCGAGGTTGCGCACCGAGACGACCAGGCCATCGTTGACCACTCCGGAAACGATGGACCACTTGACGTCTTCGACCTGAAGCAGATAGTCGGCGACATAGGGGATCAGATCCTCCCGTGGCGACTGCCCGAGATGGGCGGCAAAGACCTGATCCTGATGGCGACCGGTCTGGACCGCCCGCGCAACGTATTGGAGCCGTTCGAGCGTGATCTCCGAGCCCTCCATCTTTCGCACGAGCGCCGGGTCGGCCAGCGGGTAGAGAAACGTGAACGCTTCCAGGTCGGTCCGATTCGTGTGCCGCGAGAGGAACAACGTATCGGACTTGATCGCGTAGAGCATCGCGGTCGCGATGCGCTCGGAGATGTTGACGTCGACCGCTCGCAAGTGCTCGGTGAGGATGGTCGCAGTCGAGCCGTAGTCCGCGCGGATGTCCTTGAACGTGGTGGTGTAGCCGCTGCGTTCGGGGTGATGGTCGACCACCAGGTCGACGCGGTGCAGTAGACCGCCGAAATAGTGGGGCTGCACGTCAACCGTGGCGATGCGCTCGAACTTCGCGAGGGACTCCGCGGTGACGGCTTCGACGCGAATGTCGAGGAGATTCGCCATTCGCACGTTCTCTGGACGGGTGACGCCCTGGAAGGCGCCGAGAATCGCTGTCGTCTTCGTGCGATGGAGCAGGTTGCGCAGCGCCAGACCGCTCGCCAGGGCGTCGGGGTCCGGATCGTTGTGGAGGAGAATCAGCACGCGGTCGGCGTCTGCGAAGTAGCGTTGATACTGCTGGACCCGAGCCCGAGTCAGCGAGCGACCCAACGAGGCAAGCAGGGAGCCCTGGAGGAGCTGGCCAAGACTGAGTCCCGTGACCTCCGGGAAGGCGCCGGTCCAGTCCTCGGCGCGCTTTGAGGGTCGTTCGCCGACGGCGAGCACGTACACCAGGTTCGCCCCAGCGTCGGTCACCGCCTGCAGCACCCGCCGCACGCCACGTCGCCCGTTATCCTCGATGATGATGCAGGTGGTGGGGGTGACGTCGGCCTTGAGATAGGTCTCGAGACGCCGAGGGTCGGCGACTCGCGCCGCGACGCCCGCGTCGTGGAGGCGGCGAGCCAGCGCGCGGTCCTCGACGATGAATTCGACGTCGAGCGTCGGGACGAGCGCCCGGTGGAGGGTCTTGGCGACCAGGTCGTCCTGGCAGACCGCCACGCACCTCATAGAACCTCCAATTATACGACGTGGGGCTAGCGTTTATACGACGTGCGGCTAGCGTCCTGTAACCGGTCGACCGGCGAACGAATCGCGGCGAGCACAGAGCCTGGTGCGCTATCATCGACGGTTGATGGTGCGCATCTGTCGCGGCGCGCTCGTCGTTCTCCTCTCCCCCCTTGCACTATCGGCTCAAGCCCCCCTGTTTAGCAGCGGAATCGATCTGGTGCACGTGGGTGTCACGGTCGTGGACCGCGACGGGAGGCTGGTCACCGATCTCGAGGCGGACGACTTCGAGCTGCTCGAAGACGGACACCGCCAGGAGGTCCGCTATTTCTCTCGTAGCCTGGCGGGCGACGCCGACACCATCCCGCTGCACCTCGGGGTGCTCTTCGACGCAAGCAGCAGCATGGAGCGCGATGGCCGGTTCGTCAAGACGGCCGTGATCAAGTTTCTCAACACGATCACCTACGCCGCGGACATGACGTTCGTCGATTTCGATAGCGAGGTGCGGGTGGGACGATACGGGCAGCGAGATTTCCCGCGTCTGGTCGAGCGCATCCGCAACCGCGAGGCCACCGGATACACCGCGCTGTATGACGCGCTCGGTGTGTACCTCGACGGGGCGTTCGCCCAGGATGGCCGCAAGGTGTTGCTGCTGTATACCGACGGCGAAGATACACGCAGCCTGATGCCGTTCGGCGAAACCCACGATCTCGTGCGTGCCTCCGACGTGACAATCTATGCCATCGGATTGCAGAAGAACCTGCGAGCGAGCGTCCGGGGCTTCCAGCGTATGCGCCTGGACCAGCTGACCAGCGCCACGGGCGGCAGGAGCTACTTCCCCGACTCGATCGATGCGCTCAGCGCCATCTATGACGAGATCGCGAATGAGCTGGACGCGCGCTATTCGCTGGGCTTCGTGTCGACCAACGATCGGTCAGACGGCACCTGGCGCGAGGTCGACGTGCGGCTGACTGGGTCGCGTTCGGACCTGCGGCGCGCGAAGGTCAGAACCCGCGACGGCTACTACGCCTTGTACAAGGAAGCCCAAGCCCGCGATCGATAGCGCCAGCGGCGCTCGCGCCGCGCCTCACCATGCCGTCCACCTACGACCACTTCACGCTGGAAAGCGATTTCGAGCTCCGCGGCGATCAGGAGCGCGCGATTACCGAGCTCACCGAGGGGCTGGACCGCGGCGATCCGCACCAGGTGCTTCTCGGGGTGACCGGATCTGGGAAGACCTTCACGATGGCGCAGGTCATCGCCGCCGTGAATCGCCCGACGCTGGTGATGGTCCACAACAAGACCCTGGCGGCGCAGCTCTACCAGGAGTTCAGACGGTTCTTCCCCGACAACGCTGTCGAATACTTCGTCAGCTACTACGACTACTACCAGCCGGAAGCCTATGTGCCGGCCACCGACTCGTATATCGAGAAAGAAGCCACGATCAACGAGGAGATCGACCGCATGCGGATGTCGGCGACGCGCGCCCTGTTCGAGCGGCGCGACGTCGTGATCGTGGCGAGCGTGTCGTGTATTTACGGTCTGGGATCCCCCGAGGCGTACTACGGCATGCTGTTGCCGCTCGAGCGCAACCAGCGCATCGCGCGCGAGCAGATCTTGCGGAAGCTCGTCGAGATCCAGTACGAGCGCAACGACCACGAGTTCACACGGGGGGTCTTCCGCGTCCGGGGTGACATCATCGAGGTGTATCCCTCCTACGAGGAGCGTGCGCTGCGGATCGAGTTGTTCGGAGACGAAGTGGAGGAGCTGGTGAGCTTCGACCCGATCACGGGCGAGGCCCTCCGGCGCCACGACAAGGTAGCGGTCTATCCGAAGTCGCACTTTGTCACGCCGCGGGAGCGCACGCTGCAGGCGGTCGAGACGATCAATGCCGAGCTCGCCGAGCATCGCGGCCGGCTCGAGAAGACCGGCCAGTTGCTCGAGGCCCAACGGCTGCACCAGCGCACGATGTTTGATCTCGAGATGATCAAGGAGATCGGGTATTGCCACGGCATCGAGAACTACTCGCGTCACCTCTCCGGACGCACCGCCGGCGATCCGCCTCCGACGCTCCTGGACTACCTGCCCGAGGATGCGCTGACTGTCATCGACGAAAGCCACCAGACCGTGCCCCAGATCCGGGGTATGTATCACGGCGATCGGTCGCGCAAGGAGGTGCTCGTCGAGTTTGGGTTCCGTCTGCCGTCGGCCCTCGACAACCGACCGCTGAACTTCGAGGAATGGCAAGGGCGGGTCGGTCAGGTCGTGTTCGTCTCCGCCACCCCGGGTCCATACGAGCTCGAACGCAGTGCCGGTGTGGTCGTGGAGCAGATCATCCGGCCGACCGGACTCGTCGACCCCGAGGTCGAGGTCCGACCCGTCAAGGGCCAGGTCGACGACCTGCTACACGAGATTCGTCAGCGCGCCGAGCGGCGTGAGCGGGTGCTCGTCACGACGCTGACGAAACGCATGGCGGAGGACCTCACCGAGTTCTATCACGAGCTCGGCGTGCGCGTCCGATACCTGCACTCGGACATCGATACACTCGAGCGTACGGAGATTCTGCGCGATCTGCGGCGCGGGACGTTCGACGTCCTCGTCGGCATCAATCTCCTCCGCGAAGGGCTCGATCTGCCCGAGGTGTCGCTCGTGGCCATTCTCGATGCCGACAAGGAGGGATTCCTCCGTTCTGCTGGGTCGCTGATCCAGACGTCGGGGCGGGCGGCGCGCAACGTCAACGGTCGGGTGATCATGTACGCCGACACGCAGACCGTGTCGATGCGGACTGCGCTCGAGGAAATGTCACGCCGCCGCGAACGGCAGGAGGCGTACAACCGTGCGCACAACATCACGCCATCATCTATCGTGAAGGGGATCGATGAGGTGTTGTCGAGCGTCTACGAGCGCGACTACGTCACCGTGCCCGTGGTCGCCGAGCGGCACCCCACCTTCCGCACACAGGCTGAGTTGGACCACCACATCGCGGCGAAGCAGGACGAGATGCGGGCGGCGGCCGCCAATCTCGAGTTCGAGCGGGCCGCGGCGTTGCGAGACGAGATCCGCGAGCTGCGCAAGCGGGAGATCGGCGCCGCTCGACCCGCTGATGTGAGATGATGAGGTCAAACGAACGAGGAGTTGTACATGTCGAGAGAACACGACGGATCTGCCGGGATCGTCTTGATGGCGTTCGTGATGGGTGCGGTGGCGGGCGCCGCCACGGCGCTGCTGTGGGCGCCGTCGACCGGTGAGGAAACCCGACGCCTGCTCAACGACAAGGCGCGCGAAGGGCGTGAGCGAGCCGCCGTGGCGGCCCAGCGCGGACGAGAGTTTGTTGACAAGCAGCGCGAGCACTTGTCGACGGCGGTTGATCGGGGCCGCGAGGCGTATGAACGCGCCCGCGAGACCCCAGGAAAGGCAGCCGAGGAGCACGGGTAAGCGTGATGAACGCCCCGACGCTCCTCCTGGGCGCAATCGCGCTGGCCACCATGGTGATGGCCTTCGTCCAGGTGGGCATGATCATCTACGGGGCGCGGATGGCCCGGCGCGTCAATCGACTTGTCGATGTCGTCGAGCGCGAGATAGAGCCGGTGGTTCAGCGCGTCAATACGATGAGCGAAGACGCCGCGCGCGCGTCATCGCTGGCCGTTGCCCAGGTCGAGCGCGTGGACCGGGTATGCGCGAGGTTGACGGCGCGTGTGGATGAGGTAATGGACGCGGCGCAGGAGGCGGTCGTAGAGCCGGTGCGCTACGCGGCGGCCCTGGTCCAGGCACTCCGCGTCGGTGTGGCGGCCATGCGACGCCGTGACGACCCACCTCCAGCCTCGGACGCCCCGGCCACCGAAGCCGACGAGGCCTCGAGGGTCGGCTAGCCTCGAGCGTCGGCCAGCGGCGCTGACCGCTCGCCGGTATAGGCTCATCCCCGCGGGGGTCGTCGTTGACCTTGGTTCCGCGGCGATGGTAGAACGAGGGTACCCGCCAGCTGTCGAGACGGACCGCGGACCGGCGGGAAGGGGGACTACGTCATGCGGAGCAGTGACCAGCGGCAATCGGTCGTCGCAGTGATCGTCGTCGCGTGTGTGGCCGTTTTGACGGCGCACGCCCACGCCCAGGACCAGGGCACGATGTCGGCTGCTCTGGCGGCAGAGCTCGCCGAGGTCATGGGCGCGGCGCAGCTCGACGCGGTGGCCGCAAAGGACACCGAGGGCGACGACCGCTTCGTGGCGGCGTTAGCGTTTCCGGGGCAGCTCCTCGTCGTCTCGGCGCGTTATGAAGTGCCGCTCTATGTGCGGGAGAAGATCAGCAACGGGCAATACCGCGACGTCTACATCGACCTGAACTCGGCATCGATCGCCGATACGAAGATCCTCATTACCGACGCCGGTGCGGACGGCCTGGCGGGCAGCGGTGGTGGGGTCGACATGTACGACACGGGCGCGCGCGTCCTCCGGTTCGATGGTGACCCGGGCGGCCAGCAGCTGTCGCAGGATGATTACGACCAGGCGTTCTCGGACGCCGACACGCTGTATGCGCGTATGCTGAAAGCGCTCATCGCGCAGGCTCGCTGATTCCACCGATCACGCGGTTCGGCTCTCCGGCCCCGTTCGGGGGTTGCTCTCCGAGGCGCCGACCGGTACACTGTGCCACTCACAAAACGTGGGCGCTTGGCTCAGTGGTAGAGCATCGCCTTCACACGGCGGGGGTCGGTGGTTCGAATCCACCAGCGCCCACCATTTCTTTCCTCCGCCCCGCGCTTGAGAGACTGCATCGGTTACCGGTTTGGGTAGATTCCTCGTCGTGGGGGCGCGCGTCGCGATCATCAGTCTCTGCCTCACGACAGTCCTGTTGGCACAGGCGACCCAGAGCGACCCCGCCGACACGCTCCGCGTCTTTCTCGACTGCGGCCGGTGCGACGACGAGTACTTTCGCACCGAGATCACATTCGTGAACTATGTCCGCGATCGGCGCGACGCGGATGTCCATGTGCTGGTCACCACCGAGGGGTCCGGCGGTGGAGGACGGGTCTTCACGTTGAGCTTCATCGGGATGGAATCGTTCGCCGGAGTCGACGACGTCCTGGAATATGTCAGCGCGCAGACCGACACCGATGACGAGGAGCGTGAGGGCCTGGCCCAGATCTTTCGCCTCGGCTTGCTCCGGTATGTCGCGCGGACGCCGCTTGCCGGGCAGGTCGCGATCGGACAGGCCGGCGCCCGGCAGCGACCGGCCATGGCGACGCCGGCCGACGACCCGTGGAATTTCTGGGTCTATCGCACCCGCGTCAGGGCGCGTGTCAGCGGCGAGGAATCACGGACGTCGCAATCGTACAGCGGCTCATTTTCGGCAAACCGGACCACCGACGCATGGAAGATCCGGTTGGGCGTCAACGCGAACTACAACGAAACCGAGTTCCAGCTGACGGATGGCGCGTTCACGAACATCTCGCGTAACTACGCAGCCGACGGTCGCGTCATCAAGACCGTCGGCGACCACATGGGCCTGGCGGTCGGGGGTTCGTTGGTCCGGTCGACCTTTCGCAACCAGGATCTTTCAGGACGAGTGGCGCCGGCCGTGCAGTACAACTTCTTCTCCTACGACGAGTCGACGCGGCGCGAGTTCACGGTGACATATGCGGTCGGCGTCAACGCATTCAGCTACGAGGAGGAGACCCTCTTCGGCGCGCTCTCGGAGCTCCGGCTGGACCACAATGTGAACGTCTCGCTCGACTACAACGAGCCGTGGGGCGAGGCGGGAGTCACTGTCGAGTTTGCGCAGTTTCTCGACGACCCGAGCAAGCACCGCGCCATGGTGTTCGGCGACCTCGAGTTCCGAATCGCGCGCGGCTTGTTCTTCAGCATCAACGGCCGGACGTCGCTGATCCGAGACCAGATCTACCTGCCCAAAGAGGATCTGAGCAACGAGGAGATTTTGGTGCAGCGCCGGCAGCTGGCCACCGACTACGATTTCCGCCTCTCGGTCGGTCTCACCTTTACCTTCGGTTCGATCTACAACAACGTCGTCAACTCGCGTTTCGCCGGGTCGAGCGGCGGCTTCGTCCGCTCGTTTTAGGTGCGACGTTCCGTCCACGCCTAAAGCGGAGCGTCCGGAAACCGTCGGGGCTTCGGTCCGTCGTAGTGGTGCTTGGTTGGATCGATGAGTCGCATCGCCTGCTGACGGCGCTGCTCTTCGATGGCGTGCGCGACGAATCCCGGCACCCTGGCGATCGTGAACAGCATGGTGGCCGTCTCGGCATCGAGCCCGAGGTCGCCACAGACGGCAGCGATGGCGCCGTCCAAGTTGAGTGACACCGCGGCCTGGCCTGCGGCGGCGCGACGCCCGATGAGCTCCTGCTCGAGCGCGCGCGCGAGCTGGGTGTGTCCGCCGTCGAGCTCGAGCTCGAACGCGAGCTGCAGCAGCCGCGCCGCCGGCGGATCGCGCGTGTGATGACGGTGCCCGAATCCCGGAGGCGCGTCGGTGGCCGTTGGCTTCCACTGATCGAGCAGGCGCCGGGCCGCATCGTCATGCGAGACCCAGTCGCCCACCAATGCCAGTCCCTCCTCGAGAAAGCGAAGGCAGCTATCGATGCTGCCTCCGCCGCCAAGCGGTGAGCCCAACGCGAGCATTCCCGCGGCGGCTGCCGCTCGTAGCGGGGCGCCGGTGCCGGCCACGGTCCGCGCCGCGAGCGTCGACGGTGGGGTGGCTCCATGATCGATCGACGACACGAGCAGGGCTTCCATGAGTCGGCCGACTGCCGGGGACGGTCGCTCGCCCGCGAGCAGTAGGTAGATCGTCTCGCCAAACGAGAGCCGTCCCATGAGCTCGTCGAGCGCATAGCCGCGAATCAGGATGCTGTCAGGCTCAATACGGGTGATCGCGGTGCCCCAGTTCTCCGCCGCGATGCCGCTCGTGGACGCGCGTTGGTGTGTGGACCGCTTCGCGCGGGGCGTTGAGGATCGTGGAGTCGAGCGTGGTTTGGGCATCGCGGCGTCTCATTCGTCTCCTCGAACTCCGTCGAGCGGGTCGACGAGTGCGAGATAAGGGAGGTGGCGGAAGCGCTCATCGAGATCCAGTCCGTAGCCGACGATGAAGCCCTGGTCGACCTTGAACCCCGTGAGCTCGATCGGCACGCTCGTCTGGCGTCGCGAGGACTTCGTCAAGAGGGCTACGGTGGTCAGGCTGCGCGGGCGCTCGCGCAGGAGCCGCTGCCGCAGTACGCCAAGGGTGGCGCCCGTGTCGACGATGTCCTCGACGACGACGACATCCCTGCCGCGGAGCGGCATCTCCGGCTCCTGGATGAGCCGGGGCGCCCCCGGTGTCGTTCCGGCGCCATAGCTGGCGACCCGGACGAAGTCCACTGTGACCGGTCGGCGCATGGCTCGGACGAGATCGGCCAGAAACACGAATCCGCCCTTGAGCACGGCGATCAGGTGGGGCGTTCCGTCCGGGAGTCGCCGGTCCAAGTCGGACGCCAACTCGTTGACACGCGCGTGAATCTGCGCGGCGTCGTAGAGCGCCGTGGGCTCCGACGCAGGCGTACCCGATTGTGGCTGCTGTCCCGTCATCGTCCTGGCCTGCCGCGCGCAACGGCCTATTTGTGCCCGCTGCCGCCTTCCGCCTCGCCGTCGGCCGCGCCCGTCTTCGAACGGCTGACGTCGGCACACCGTGCCCGTCCCTCGCTCGTCGCAAGGGCGGCCCGCTCGATGACCTCAACTTCGAGTTGATGTGTCAGAAACGCCTTGCTCGCCTCGCCAATGTGTCAGAAACGCCTTGCTCGCCTCGCCAAAATGGACCGATAGATGCGGGAACGGGATCTCGATGCCGTCGGCGCCGAATGCTCGCTTGATACGCCGGCGCAGCCCTCGGGCGACCATCCACTGCTTGAGTGGACGGGTCTTGATGCGGATCTTGATGACGACGGACGTTGACCGCGTTCATGCGGAGACCGCTGATGGTGCGGACCCGTTCCACGAGCTCGAGCTTGTCGGCATCACCGCCGGCGCGCTCTGTCACCGCGCGTTCGAGATGGGCACTCCCGAGGGCGGCCCTGCGCACGGCGACATAGGCGAGCAACGTAATCAGCTGGCCGCGCGCGGCCAGCTGGGCGACGACCAGCGCCAGGCCGATCGCGAACCCCGCGCCGATAGTCACGTTGGGCCAGTTGACGGTATCGAACATGAGTCCTGCTAGTGTGACCGCCCCCTGAGCCGTAGCGTCGCGTACCCGCCTGCCGGCGTCCATTGCACCCTGAGGTCGGCCATTCGCTCGCGCGGTCGATAAAAATAGACCAGTGCCTCGACGTGGTCCGATGTCGCGGGGGCGATGATGTGGTGGGCGATGCCCGGGGCCTCGTGAAGCCTGCTGGTTTCGACCTTGACGATCAGCACGTCAAGGACCGACACGTGGGAAAGCACGCGCCAGCCAGGCCCGCCCATCACCGGGCGCCCCGGTCGTCGGCCAGCCGCCGGTGGCGCCGGCTGCGCGAGCGCCTGCGGGACGCTCGGTGCAGGCGGCGCGACGGCGGGAAGTGCGAGGGCGCGCGTCCACGCGCTCGTGGCGCTCCATGCCACCAGCACGGCGATGATGGTGGCAACGAGTATGAAGGTTCGCCCCGCCATCAGCCAGGCGCGCGGTCCCTTCGACGTTCTGCGAAGGATCGGCGGTCGCCGGGCAGGCGGCGGTCGATGCCGCCCCGGTGTTCAGTTGCATCGTCACCCGGCGGCCCGACGGGGTCCCGGCGCCGCTCGTCATACAGGCGTCGCTCGGTCCTGTCCCGTCGCTCCGCGCCGGTCCGACGGTCATCGTCGTCCTCCGGTGCCTGCGGGGACGGGCCGTCACTGCGAACCGGAGCTGTTTTCCATGACATCGCGCCCATGCTCCGGTAACGCGCGCACCCTGTCAAGATCCGGCCGGATGCGATACGCTGTAGCGGTGCCGCGAGGCACCCGACGAACCCGCGTATCGGCGGGGCGGCCCGCCGATCGCCAACCAAGGAGTGAGGCACCATGAAGCGACTCTTCATCCTGACCGCGACGGTCGCGCTTGCCGCCTTCGGCGCGGCTGGGGCGGCGGCGGCAGAGTTGGAGGCCGGCGACGATGCACCGCCGTTCGCGCTCCCGGGGAGTGATGGGGAGACCCACAGCCTGACCGACTACGAGGGTCGGACGGTCGTGTTGGCGTGGTTCCCCAAAGCATTCACCGGTGGTTGAACGGCCGAATGCAAGTCGCTGCGTGAATCCAGCGACCAGCTTCAGAAGTTCGACATCGCGTACTTCATGATCAGCGTCGACGACGCGGACACGAACCTGAAATTCGCCCAGTCACTCGATGCCGATTTCCCGCTGTTGAGCGACCCTGGGAAGGGCGTCGCCGAGGCCTACGGCGTCATCAATGACGAGCGACCGGTGCCGTTCCGGTGGACGTTCATCATCGGTCCGGATGGCAAGATTCTGAGGATCGACAAGCAGGTGAGCCCAGCGAGCGCGGGCGCGGACCTCGTGGCCCACCTGACGCAGTTGGACGTGGCAATGAAGGAGAATCGGTAGCCCGCGCGACGCGGAGTCGAGCGGCAAATGGAAACGGTGCTCACCGACACGGCGGATGACGCCGGTGCGTCGTCCGCCGCGTCGTTCCTTCGCCCAAGCTACTCTGGCTTGGCCGGCTCCGACTTGTCGTCGACCTGGACCTCGTCCTTGAAGCCGCGAATCATCTGACCCATCCCGCGTCCCAGTCCGGAGAGGCGCTTCGCACCGAAGACGAGGATCAGGATGAAGAAGATGATGATCAACTCGGGTAGCCCGATCGGACCCAGTAGCGCGAATGTGGTCATGATGTGACCTTCCTCCCGGGCAATGCGCGAGCCCGGGCCCTCAAGACGCTTTCAGGATACCACGGTCAGGCGGTGCGATCCGTGCTCTGGAGTTGGCTCGGAGCGGCCTCCAGAAGCGCCACAAAGCGCTGATCGGCCCGGACCAGATCGAAATCCGGGTCGACACGCGCCCGCGCCTTGTTGAGCGCCGGCAGATGCTGGCAGCTCTCCGCGAGGTGCCGGACGGCCCGGTCGGCATCGCCGCGGAGCGCCCAGAGCGCCGCGACGTAGTACGTCGTGTAGGGGTCGCCCGCGCCGCGTGCGACCCGACTGTCGAAGGCTTTCACCGCCGACCGAAAGTGCTCCTCGGCTTCGGTCCGTCGATCGAGACGCAGGTAGGTCGCGCCGGTCTTGTAGTCGAGATCGATGAGACTGCGCTCCTTGAGGGCGTGGTCGGATCGTGCCAGCGCCTCTGCCTGCTTCGTATAGATCGCGAGCGCCTCGTCGTATCGGCGCTGGAGGTAATACACGTAGCCGAGACGCGTGTAGCCACCCACGGCAACGAGCCCCTCGCGACCGGACCCGTGGCGCTCCAGTTGGTCGATGGCATGAAGGCAGGCCGCTTCCGCCTTCGCGTAGTCCCCGCGGATGGAGTAGAGCAGGCCGAGCTGCTGATGCGCGTACCCCATCTCGGGGTTGAGGCGCGCGGCATGCTCGAGATGGGCGATGCCCTCGTCGAGCTGTCCCTTGCCGATCCAGTAGGCGCGGCCCAGCGCGGCCTGTACCCCGGCGTTGTCGGGGTCGAGTCGCTCGGCCTCCTTGATGGCGTCGATCGCCTCGTCGTAGCGGGAGAGCGACATCAGCGCGAATCCGAGCCACCGATGGGCATCGGTCAACTTCGGGTCGATCGCGATCGCCTTGCGCGTGACCTCGATCGCCCGCTGCGACAGATCCGGCAGACTCAGGAACGAGCCCTTCAGGTCGTAGGCGGTTCCGAGCGCGGCCCACGCGGCCGCGTAATCCGGGTCGCGTGTTGTCGCCCGCTCGAGCATGTGGATCGCCCGGTCGATCGACTGCGGGCTCCCTTCCATCAGGTTCATCATGGCGCGCGAGCGATCCTCGTACGCCTCCACCGACTGCGTTTCCTTTCGCTCGATGGCCGCCACCTCGCTGTCATTCAGCTTGACGTTGAGGCCATGGCTCAGCTCGTAGACGATCTTGTCCTGCAGCTCGAAGATATCGCTGATTCCGCCATCGATCTTGACAGTGTTGTACACCGTGCCCGAGGCGACGTCGACGACCCTTGCCGTGATCCGGATCTGCTCGCCCAGTCGCTGTAGCCGCCGCTGACCAGCCATGTCGCACGCAGCTGGCGACCGACATCGATGGACACCCGTTCGTCGAGATTGCCCGCGTCGCTCGAGCCGAGATGGCGTAGCGCGTCGAAGACGCGTTCTCGACCGATGACGGTCAGCCCCCGGATGCTCTTGGCGTCGGCCATCACGGTCTCCGCGATCCCCGAGCCAATCCAGTCGTCGGCCGGCTCCCGTGTGATGTTGGCGAACGGTAGCACCGCCACCGCGTTGGTCAGCGTCGGCACCGCGTTGGTCAGCGTCGGCCTCGCGCCGGCATCCTCGGTGGGGTCGGCAATCCGCCCGCTTCCTGGGTGGCCTCCGCTCTCGACGTCCTTCCGCAGCGTCCTCACGTCGACCAGGAGGTCGCGCGCCGACTGGTATCGGTCGGAGGGCGCCTTGGCCAGGAGCTTGCGCACGATGTCTTCGAGTCGCGGGGGCACGTCGTAGTTGAGACGCGCGAGCGCGGTTGGTTCGCGATTCAGGATCCGGTCGATGATCGCCGTCGTGTTCTCGCCGTCGAATGGGCGTCGGCCGGCGAGCGATTCGTAGAGCACGACGCCTAGCGAGAACAGATCCGACCGCGGGTCGACGACGCGACCCAATGCCTGCTCCGGAGACAAATAGGCGACGGTGCCGACGACCGTGCCGAGCCTGGTTTCGGTCATCGTCTCCTGGCTGGCGCCGTCGGCCATGTCGAGGCCGGTCATCTTAGCGAGCCCGAAGTCGAGGACCTTGATGCGGCCCCGGTCCGTCAGCATGAGGTTGGCGCTCTTGATGTCGCGGTGGATGATCCCGAGTCCGTGCGCCTCGTCGAGTGCATCGGCGACTGGCGCCGCCAGGTCGAGCACGTCGGAGATGGACAGCGGGCCGCGCTCGAGGCGCTCGGACAGCGGTTGCCCCTCGACGAGCTCCATCACGATGAAAAGGTCGTCCCCATCCTCACCGATGTCATAGGTCGTGGCGACCGCCGGCGAACGAAGTAGCGACGCGGCGCGTGCCTCTTTCAGCAGGCGCGCCCGACGATCGGGATCCTTCCGATAGCGCGGATCGATGAACTTGAGCGCCACCTCGCGGCCCAGCCGCGTATCGCGCGCGCGATAGACCTCACCCATACCGCCCGCGCCGAGCGGTTCACCGATCTCGTAGTGGGCGATGGTCGTGCCGGTGGCTGGCATGCGCGGAGCTTGCCGGGGTGAGAACAACTTCCATGTTACCCTACCCGGCGCTTCCTCATTATCCATTGGACGCCGCTGATGGCCGATACGTCGCAGTCTCGCCCACCCGCGCCGCCCGGCGCCGAGGCGCGGTTCGACACGACTCGGCGGAGGGTCGGACTCGTCCTCGGGCCGATCGTGTTCGTGCTGGTGCTGCTGGCCCCGTTCGAGCAGCTCACACCGGAAGCCCATCGGCTCGCCGCGGTCATCGCCCTGGTGATCGTGTTCTGGACCACCGAGGCGTTGCCGCTCCCGGTGACTGCGCTCCTGGGGCCCTCGCTGGCGGTCGTGCTTCGCGTGGCGCCGGTGCGCGAGACGTTCTCGCCGTTCGCCAACCCACTGATCTTTCTCTTCATCGGGAGCTTCATCCTCGCGCAGGCGCTGTTCGTGCACCGTGTGAACGAGCGGATTGCCTACGGCGTGCTGTCCTGGCGCTTCATCGGCGCGCGTCCCACACGCATCCTTATCGCCTACGGCGCGCTGGCGGCGTTTCTCTCGGCGTGGATGAGCAACACCGCGACGACGGCGATGCTTGTGCCGATCGGGCTGTCCCTGCTCGCGTTCATGGAGGGCGAAGGCAAGGTCCCCAAGGGATACGGGACGGCGCTCATGTTGATGACCGCCTATGGGTGCTCGCGAGGCGGGATGGCCACGCCGGTGGGCACGCCGCCCAACCTGATTGCCATTGCCATGATCGACGACCAACTCGACGTGCGCATCACCTTCGTGGAGTGGATGGTCATCGCGGTGCCCGTCACCTTGGTGCTGATGGGCATCGTCTTCGTGTATCTCAACTGGGTCGGACATACGGGCATCAAGGAGATCCCCGGCGCGGACCGGATCATCGCGGAGCGCAAGCGCGCGCTCGGTGCCTGGAAGCCGGGCGAGCGCAATGCCATCATCGCGTTCGGCGTGACGGTGCTCTTGTGGGTGGGCCCGGGGCTGCTGCCGCTCTTGCTGGGACGCGAGCATCCCGTGGCGCAAGCGGTGCTCGCCAGCGTGCCGGAGTCGGTGGCCGCGCTCACCGGCGTGGTCCTGCTGTTTCTACTGCCGATCAGCGCGAGCCAGCGCACCACGATCACCTGGAAGCAGGCCGCTCAGATCGACTGGGGCACCATCCTGCTCTTCGGCGGTGGGCTGGCGCTGGGCACGCTCTCCTCGTCGACCGGTCTCGCGCGCGTGGTGGGCGAGGGGATCACCGGGCTCGTGCCCACCAATGAGGTCGTGACGCTCACGTTCGCCGCCGCGCTCTTTACCGTGGTGCTGTCGGAAACGATGTCGAACACGGCGGCCACCAACATCGCCATCCCGATCGTGATCTCGATCGCCCAGGCCGCGGGTGTCGATCCGATGGTGCCTGCCGTGGCGGCGGGGTTGGCGGCGTCCGTCGCCGTCATTCTGCCGGTGTCGACACCGCCGAACGCGATCGTCTACGCCTCGGGCAGGGTGCCGATCACGCAGATGATCAAGTACGGGATTCTGATGGACGTCGTGGCCGTCATCCTCGTCCCGATCATGGTGTTGGCGTTGATGTGACGGCTTCGGAGCGATCCTCTACGGGACCATACTGGATCCTTGCCCCGTGGGTGCGGAGCCTTGGCGGACGCCGATTCGCGGTATAGTAGCCGCCGCTCGGTGCCTGATGCCTCGACCGTCGGATATCTATCTCGGTATCATCATCCCTGCCTTTAACGAGGCGGCCCGGATCGAGCCCACGCTGGACAAGATCACGGACTACCTCGACGAACAGTCCTACAAGAGCGAGGTGCTGGTCGTTGCAGACGGCAGCACCGACCAGACACTGCCGCGCGTGAGCCGCGCGGCTTTGTGGCGGCAGTACATCAACCCCCTCGACAACCGGGTCAACCGAGGCAAGGGGGCGGCAGTCCACCACGGCATGCTGTCCGCCAATGGCGAGGTGTTGCGTGTACGCGGACGCGGACCTTCCGGCGCCGATCGGTGAGGTCGGCCGTTTGATCGAGGCGCTGGAAGCGGGGGCGGACGTGGCGATCGCATCACGGCGCGTGGCCGACTCGACAATCCGGGCCCCCGCCGTGGTGGTCCAGCCTCGCCAGCGGTCTATTCGGCGGCTTCGTCCGCGCGACCGTGCTCCCCGGCATTCACGATGCCATGTGCGGCTTCAAGTTGTTCCGGCGGACCGCGGCGTTCGACATCTTTCCGCGTCAACGTATCGAGCAGTTCTGCTTCGACGTCGAGTTGCTGCGGATCGCCCCGTCGGCTCGGCTACCGCGTTGCGGAGGTGCCCACCGACTGGGGCAATCACCCAGTGAGCAAATTCCGGCTGATTGTCGACTCGCTGCAGACTTTGGTCGACGTCGGGGATTCGCTACTACGACGCGCGCGGCGCCTACGCGGCGTCACCGTCGCAACCGACCGACTCAACCTCCGAGTGAGCGAGTGTCCTGTAACCGTAAATCGCAACATAATTCCCGGGCGGGGCATCCCGCCTGGCTTCGGTGCGCCTCGGTCACATAGGCCCACTATGCTCCCTCGTTGCCCCTTGCCAGCCGGGCGCCGCGCGCCAGGACTTATCCAACGAATGACGGTTACAGGACGCTAGGTGGCTGCTGGCGAGGCTCGAGCGCGGCACGACGTCGCGGTCGTGGGCGGTGGACCCGCAGGCGCGGCGGCGGCACACCTGCTCGCAACCTGGGGTCATTCGGTCGTCGTCCTGACCAAGCCAGAGCCGCACGACCCCTCGCTCGCCGAGTCGTTGCCACCGAGCTGTCTGAAGCTGTTCGGCGCGGTGGGCATCGCGGCCGCCGTCGAAGCCGCCGGGTTTCTCCGGAGTCGCGGGAACACCGTCTGGTGGGGCAGCGGTCCGCCGCGCACCGAGTCGTTCGAGCGTGGCGCCGCCGGTTTTCAGGTCCTCCGTCGCACATTCGATCGGTTGATGCTCGCCGAGGCCGAACGCGCGGGAGCAGAGATTCGGCGCGGCGTCACGGTCCGTGCCGTCACGCTCCCCCCAACCGGCGACACCGACGGGTGCGTGCACGTCCGTGCCGAGGACGAGCGCGGGGCGCCGGTCATCGTTGACGCGCGCTCTGCGCTCGACTGCACGGGCCGCGCCGGCGTCCTCGGCCACCGATATCGGGAGCGCGTTGCGGCCGGCGGTTCGACGCTCGCTCTCGTTGGCGTCTGGCAGCGTGACGACGACTGGCGACTGCCCGACGAGTCGCACACGCTGGTCGAGACCTACGCCGATGGGTGGGCGTGGTCGGTACCGACATCGACGCGACGGCGTTACCTCACCGTGATGGTCGACCCGCGCACCACGACGTGGGACCCGGGTGGTCCGCTCGGGGGGGTGTACAGCGCGCAGGTTCGCAAGACGACGCACTTTACGCGGTTGACCGCGGGCGCACGTCTCGAAGGTGCCCCGTGGGCATGCGATGCGTCGCAGTACGGGGCACGTGAGTTCGGAGGGACCGGGTTCCTCCTGGTCGGCGACGCGGCGACGTCTATCGACCCGCTGTCGTCGTTCGGCGTCAAGAAGGCCCTCGCGTCAGCCTGGCTGGCTGCCATCGTCACACACACGCGCTTGCGGCGACCGGAGCGCGAAGCGCTCGCCCTGCGGCTATACGACGAACGCGAACGGCGTGTCTTCGCGAGCTATCGGCGACAGGCGGCGACGTTCTTCGCCGATGTCTCGCACCAGAACCCGCATCCGTTCTGGTCCGACCGTGCGGATCCCTCGGACCAACAGCGCGACGCGTTGGATGATGATGATGAGGACCAGATCGATCGGTTTCGCCACGATCGCGACGTCCTGGACGCATTCGACGCGGTCAAACGCGCGGCGTCGATTCGCCTCCGTGCCGCCGACCGCGTGCGGCGCCGCGTGCATCCGGCCGTCGAGGGCCGCGAGGTCGTGGCGGAGACGCGCATCGTCATTGGTGACGGGCCCGACGCGTCCGTCGCGGTGCGATATCTGAGGGGGGTAGATTTGCCAAGGCTCGTGGCGATGGCCGGCGCGCACCGACAGGTGCCGGACTTGTACGAGGCCTATCAGCGGGTCGGCCCGCCCGTCGCGCTCCCCGACTTTTTGGGCGCACTGTCGGTGTTGCTCGGCAAGGGCGTCTTACGCAACGACTCCCCCTGAGCGTGTTCGACGGGACGCCGTGGAGTGTGTTACAACACCGTCACCCCGCATGACCATGATGGCCCTGCGCGTCGCGCTTGTCGTCGGGTTCCTGTCGACGGCAGTATCTGTTCCCTCGACTGCGGCGCAGGAGACCGCCGCCGAGGCGTCGGATATGGGCATTCCCGTGACGAGCCCCGTCGTGCAGCGGGCGTGCGGCCGTTGCCACGCGTCTGACGACCGGGGTCGCATGACTCGCATCTCCTATCAACGCTCGACACCGGAGGGATGGGAACAGGTCATCCGGCGCATGGTGTTGCTCAACGATCTGGACATCTCGCCGGAGGATGCGCGAGCAGCGGTCCGCTATCTGGCAACCGATCACGGGTTGGCGCCAGACGAGGTGCGTCCGGCCAGGTTCGAAGTGGAGCGGCGGATGGTGGACTATCGGTACGATGCCGATCCGGAGATCCAGGTCACGTGCAATCGCTGCCATTCCTTCGGCCGTGTCCTCACCCAGCGTCGAACCGAGGAAGAATGGCGGCTGCTGACGGCCATGCATCGGGGCTACTACCCCCTGGTCGACTTCCAGTCGTTTCGGCTGGGCGGCCCGGCGGCGCCGGACGCCACCGACCGGCGCAACCGAGTCGAGAAGGCGATCGCCCATCTCTCGACGGAATTTCCTCTGGAGACCCCCGCGTGGACCGCGTGGTCTGCGAACATGCGCGCCACACGGTTGGAGGGAACCTGGGCGATCGTCGGTCACGAGCCGGGCCAGGGTCCCGTGTATGGCGAGGTGGTCGTGACGCCGGTCGCCGGTGCGGCGGACACGTACGAGACGCGTGCCCGCTTCTCGTATCCGGCCCGCGGTCTCTCCGGCACGCGGACCGGGCGCGCGGTCGTCTACACCGGCTTTCAGTGGCGGGGACGGTCCGAGAGCGAAGACTGGCCGGATCTCCGCGAGGTGATGTCCCTGTCCCGCGACCGTCAGGAGTTGACGGGACGGTGGTTCACGGGCGCCTACGACGAACGGGGGATCGACGTCACGCTGCGACGCGTCGGCGCCGATCCGATCGTCACGGGCATCGCCCCTCGGGCCATCCCGGCGGCGTCTGGTGACGTCACCGTGGAGTTGTTCGGATCGAATCTACCGACGCCGTTGGATGCGGCGAGGATCGATCTCGGCGCTGGGCTGACCGTATCCAGCGTCAGCGATGCGTCGCCCACCCACGCCACGCTCAATGTGCGCGTCGCCGCCGACGCGGCGATCGGCACGCGGGACCTGATCGTGTTCGACGGTGGGACGGCTGCGTCCGACGCCGTCGTCGTGTTCGACGCGGTGCATCGTCTGTCCGTGCAGCCAGGCACCGGTGTGGCGCGGGTTGGCGGTCTCAACTTCCCGAAGGGGTACGTACGATTCGAAGCGCGCGCGTTTCATGACGGCCCCGATGGGGCGGCCGACACCCCAGACGATCTGGATCTCGGCATGGTCGACGTCGACTGGAGCCTCGAGGAATACGCGGCCACGTTCGACGACGACGACACGTCGTTCGTGGGTGCCATCGGCAGACACGGCGTCTTCGACCCGGCGGGCGACGGGCCGAACCCTGATCGGCACGGCAACCGCAACAACATCGGCGACGTCTGGGTCGTCGCGACGCTGACGACCGCGCCTGGGGGCGCGACGCTGACCACGCCGCTCCGCGGGCGCGCACACCTGCTAGTGACCGTTCCGCTGTACACGCGTCGCCAAGGGGGGGCGGACACGCCATGAGCCAACTCGCACTCGGCGAGTGCCACGCCTTCGAGGCGGCCGGCCGACGGTTTCTCTATCTCGTGCCGAGCGCTGCGGTGTTCGCGCTCGACGCCACCTCGGCTGCCGTGGTCGATGCCCTCCGCGACGGGCCGTCGACAGCCGCCGATCTCCTGGCGCGTCTTGGCGATGGGTTCGACCCGCGGGCGGTCGAGGAGACGGTGGCGGAGCTGGCGGGCGCCCGCGCAGTCACGCGCGCGGTGTCTGAGCCGGTGCCGCGTCCCTCGCCCAACATCATTCCGCTGACGCCGATTCCGCTCTCCACGCTGGTCGTCAACGTGACGAACCAGTGCAATCTCAGCTGTGCGTATTGCTACGAGTACGGTGAGGACAAGATTGCCGAACCGGCGGCGAACGGAAAACCGAAGCTGATGACGGAGGAGACCGCCCGCGAAAGCGTCGAGTTCATGTTGCGGGCCTCGGGGACCAACCCGGTCGCGCGGATGACGTTCTTCGGCGGGGAGACGTTGCTCAACTTCCCCGTGCTGCAGAAGACGATTCCCTATGCGCGCGCGCGCGGCGCCGAGCTCGGGAAACAGGTGGAGTTCAGCCTCACGACGAACGGGACGTTGCTCCGTCCCGAGATTATCGACTTTCTCGCCGACAACGACGTTGGTGTCACCATTTCGATCGACGGCCCGCGCGAGATGCAGGATACGTTTCGCGTCTTTCACGACGGGCGCGGCAGCTACGACGTGATCGCGCCGAAGGTACGCGCGCTCTTGAAGCGGCACCGGTCGCGGCCAATCGGTGCCCGGGTGACGCTGACCTCGCAGGTGCACGACGTCAAGCGCATCTATGACCACCTCACGGAGGAGATCGGCTTCTGGGAGGTCGGGTTCGCGCCGGTGACGACGTCTCCGGGACGCGGGCACGCGCTCGACGAAACCGGATTCGATGCGATGCTCGCCCAGTTCCGGGCGCTCGGCCACGAGTTTCTGGAGGCCGCGCTGGCGGGTCGCCGTCATGGCTTCAGCAACGTGCGTGACACGATCGAGGAGCTGCACAAGGGCGCGAGCAAGGCGCTGCCGTGCGGCGCGGGTCTCGGTTTGATGGGGGTCGCGACCGACGGCGACGTGGCGCTGTGTCACCGGTTCGCCGGGTCCGACGAACACAAGCTCGGCACGGTCCGCGATGGGGTCGACACCGACACCCAGCACTCGTTTCTCGAGCGCCATCACATCGATCAGAAGACGGATTGCCGGACGTGCTGGGCGCGGCCGTTGTGTGCGGGTGGCTGCTACCATGAGGCCTACACGCGGTACGGGACGACAGAGGCGCCGAACCTGCATTACTGCGACTGGATTCGCGGGTGGACGGAGACCTGTCTCGAGATCTACGGGGAGATCGCCGAGCGCAACCCTGCGTTTCTGCGGCAGTTCGATGACCGGGGTGCCCCGGCATCGTGAGGACCCGAGGCAAGCCATGACCCATCTCACACCCATCAACCAGAAGGCGGCCCGGATCACGCGCGAGGTGGTGCACGGCGCGGGGCGGGACGCAGAGCGGGTCGTGGCGCTCCAGGACGGGGCGGGGCCGCCACAGCAGCCCCAGGGACCGCACATCCCGTTGGGGTGCAGCTTTGTCTTTTTCCCTGGCTGGGAGACCGATCAGAACGGCGGGACCGCCGGGTTGTGCCAGCCGGTCGAGCGGGATCTGTTCGACTGTCACTTGGGGTGCTTCTGGCCGGCACAGGTGCCCGACCAGATGAACCATGCGCCCGACTGGACAGGCAAGTGCGCGGCCGCTCAGAAGGACTGGCGCAAGGTGGATCTGATATTCCCATGAACATGACGATGACGCCCAAGGCTCAGAGCCGAGGGCCTCACGGGGCGCGGATTCCGACAGAGTGCCGATGTCTCACCTGATGCGCGCTGTGGTGTGGTCGTTCCTTATCATGGTCGTGCTCGCCGCGGTGGCGCCCGCCGCCGGGCAAACCGTGCCCGCGGTGTCGGCTGGCGACGGGACGCTGTATCTCGGCGCGTTCCCGCAGCGCATCTTCGTGATCGACGAAGCGAGCGCACGGGTAGTCCAGGAGATCGATGTGCCGCGCGGCGCACCGCGCAGCATGGTCCTCTCGGAGGATGGGTCACGCTTCTACATGCTCGACCCGTTGATGGAGCACCTGACGACGGTCAGCGTGGCCGGTCGCGAGGTGACGGATTCGTTCACGCTCAGCGAGGGGAACCGACGGGTGCGGATCCGCTCGTTTCGTGTTGCGCCGGACGGGCGCACCGCGATTCTCCACGTCGACGCGGCCGTGAAGCTGGTCGATCGGTTCGAGATCGAGCCTCGCAAGCTGCTCGAGTACGATCTGGAGCGCCACGAGGTCGTCAAGGACATCCCGTGGCCGAACACCGACGCGATCGGGATTGGGGATCTCGTCGGCTCGCGCATGCTGTTCGCGCCGGACGGGGAGTCCCTCTACTACTTCGACCGGGATGTCCTGGTGCTCGAAACCGAGAACTTCACCGTCGTCGACCGGTGGGACATGTCGGAGCCGATCGAGGACGGTCTGGGCCCGTTGCAGTTCGGCTTCGCCACCGATTTGATCAACGAAGAGCCCGGTTTCTTCACCGGTCTCTTTCGCATGCGTGACGCGGCGCAGAATCGCGACCTGATGGGTGTCGCCCGGATTGATCTCGCGAACCGGGGCGTGGACTTCTACGCGCTGGGCCCCTCCGAGCCGGTCGGCTTCGCGCTCGCGCCGGGACGCCGCAAGGCGTACGGCGTGTGGAGCGAGATTGGCAGCTACGAGTTCTGGACGTTCGATCTCGAGAAGCGGGCGCTTGGACGACGGCAGCGTGTCGACGGGCGACCACGAATGGCGCTCAACGTGAGCTCCAACGGTCGCGTGCTCTACATCTCATCGGCGGGCAACACGATCGATTACTACGACGCCGACTCGTTCGACCACCTCCATACCCTCACGCTCGACGGCGACATGACCGCCAGCCTCTTCGTGCTGCCTCCAACCCAATAGCCGCATCATAGTGAGGCCGTTACGCGGGTACGGCTCGTACTCGTTGTGAACTGTCGGCAAACGGCCAAGGTGCGCACCCCGCGGGGGTTCGGGGCGAAACCCCGTCATAGTGATGATCGATCCGCAGTTTCGCCGAGCCCTCGCCTACGTCGTTCCCTATTGGCGCCGTCTCGTCATCGTCGTCGTGCTGAGCTTCGCGAGCACGGTGCTGTCGCTCTATCTCCCGCTCTTGTCCCGGGATCTCGTGGACGACGCGCTGTTAGGAGGGGACGCGGGCGCGCTGGTCCGTGTGGTGGCCACGTTCGCGGGCCTCACCCTGCTCGGGTTCGGACTCAACATCGTCAGCGGCTTGCGCTATACACGGATCTCGGCGGAGATCCTGTTCGACATGCGGGTCGCGCTCTATCAGCATCTGCAATGCCTGTCGCCTCGATTCTACGCGCGCACCAGGCTCGGTGACGTCGTATCGCGCGTCAACACCGACATCGGGGAGATCCAACGAGTGGCCGCGGAGGCGGCGCTCGCCTGGGTGGGTAACGTGTTGTTTCTCGTCGGCACGGTCGCGGTCATGGTCTGGCTCGACCTGCGGCTGTTCCTGGTCGGGATGGCGGTGCTGCCGTTCAGCACCTGGGCGCTCGTGCGCTACCGGCGCCAGCTCGAGGGGCGTGTCACCACGTTCCGGGAACGCAGCGCGGAGATCGGGAACTTCCTGATCGAGACGCTGCAAGGCGTCAGGCTGATCGTGGCGTCGAATGCCCAGGATCGCGAGGTGACACGTTTTCGCGGGAAGAACGATGCGTTCATCACCGCGCTGATGGCGATGCAACGGGCGACCTACTTGTCGGGCGGGCTTCCCGGGCTGCTGCTGTCGGGCGGCACGGCGGTGGTGTTTCTCTACGGCGGACAGCGCGTCATCGATGGGACGCTCAGTCTCGGTGATCTGGTGGCCTTCATGGCGTATCAGATGCGTCTGCTCGGTCCGGTGCAGGCGCTCATGGGGCTCTATGCCAGCCTTGCGGCAGCCACGGTCTCGCTCCGGCGCGTGCACGAGATCGCGGACGCGGTACCCGAGGTCGCGGACGCCCCCGACGCAGCGGCGTTGGACCACGTGCGCGGGGCCCTTGCGTTCGACAACGTCAGCTTCTCGTTCGACCGGGGCGCGCCGACGCTCGAGCGCGTCTCGTTCACGGTCGAGCCGGGTGAAACGGTCGCCATCGTCGGGCCGAGTGGCACCGGGAAATCCACGGTTGCCGATCTCCTGCTCCGCTTGATCGATCCCGACACGGGCGTCGTGTGTCTCGATGGGCGAGATCTACGCACGTTGACCCTGCGGTCGGTGCGCCGCCACATCGCGATGGTCGAGCAGGCGCCGTTCATCTTTCACGCGTCGGTGTCGGAAAACGTGCGATACGGACGACCCGACGCGAGCGACAGCGACGTGATTGCGGCGGCGCGTGCGGCCGGCATCCACGACTTCGTTGCGCGGTTGCCCGACGGGTATGCGACGACAGTCGGTGAGCGCGGCGCGGCGTTCTCGGCGGGCGAGCGCCAACGCCTCGCGATCGCGCGAGCGCTGCTCACCGATCCGCGCGTCCTCGTGCTCGACGAGGCAACCGCGTCCCTCGACCCGGTCGCCGAGCGCCAGGTTATCGCCGGGTACGAGGCGGTCATGCGGGGCCGGACGACAATCTTGATTTCCCACCGTTTCGAGCTCGCACGGCGTGCCGATCGGGTGGTGGTCCTCGACGGCGCGCGAGTAGTCGAGACCGGTGCGCCGACCGCCTTGCTGGCGGCCGGTGGCGCGTTCGCGGATCTCTTCAAGACCGACGCGGTGCGGGTGGCGCCTCCGGCGTGATCTCGTCCACCGGTGCGTCCGGCGTCGGCGTCGTCGTGGCGGTCGTCGACAGCGGCGTGCATGCGGACCACCCGCACATCGGGACACTTGCCGGTGGCGTCGGGTTCGACGAGGCGGGGGTCGCGCACGACGACTACACGGATCGGCTTGGGCACGGAACCGCGGTGACCGCCGCGATTCACGACCTGGCACCCGACGCGGTGGTGTGGGCGCTCAAGGTCTTCGACCGTACGCTGGAGACGTCGCTCGAGGCGCTGGTCGCGGCGATTGACTGGGCGGGCGCGCACGACGTCCCGCTGGTCAACCTGAGTCTCGGCAGCCGAGAGCCGGTGCATGCAGGGCCGCTCCGCGACGCCGTGGCTCGCGTCTCGCGGCGGACGGTGGTGATTGCCGCGGGGACCGACGACGGGGTGGCCTGGCTGCCGGGGACGCTCGACGGTGTGCTCGGCGTCGAGCTCGACTGGAGCTGTCCGCGGGGCCGCTTCAGGGTCGGAGGCACGACGACGGCTCCACGTCTGCGGACGTCGGGCTACCCTCGACCGATCCCCGGCGTCGATCCGGAACGCAATCTCAAGGGCTTGAGCTTTGCTGTGGCCGGGATGACCGGTCTGGCGGCGCGGGTCCTCGCCGACACGGGCGTCCGCGGGCACGACGCGCTCATCGGCCAGTTGGTGCAACGCGCGTGCTAAGCTCGTCTCGCGAGGACGGCGGTGTTGCGGTTCTTCCTACGATTGCCTGGTATCAGCCGGCTACACGAACGGCAGTGGCTCTTTCCGGTCCTCGTCGTCGTCGTGGTCGCCGGCGTGCTCGTGCAGGGCGCCCTCGAGCGCACCGCGACGGCGGAGCGCGAGCCACCGGTGCCAGACGCCGATCCAGCCACTAGAGTCCCCGCCCCGGTCGTGGCGCGCCCGGCGCTCCGTGGCGATCTCGAGAAGACGCCGCTCACCTACTTCTCCGACTATTGGGCGCAGCTCGGCGAAGAAGCGCGTGATCACATCGTCCTGGTCGGGCCAGGGCGCCACGCGGGGGTGCTCATCGAACCCGGCTTGGCCCTGGCTTCCGTCGCGGCCGCCGAGACCATTCGCGCGGAGGCGGCGCGGATGAGTCTGGCGCGCGCCGCCGTCGAAGCGCCGTCGACCGATGTCGGCGAGGTGTCGCCACCGGACCTCGGCGGGGCGGGCGTGCGAGGGCTCGATCGGGAGGTCGGTCTCGCGCTCGTGGAGGTTCCAGAGACGACCGGCGCGTTCGCCGTGGGCAACGCGCGCGCGTTGCCCCCAGCGTCCTATGTGGGCGTCGTCACCCGGGATCGGGACGGCCGTGTGTCGATCACGCCAGGGTCACTCGTGTCGGTGGCGGGCGCGGGGGACGTGACGGATGGGGTCGGCGACCTCGCCGTCTCGCCGCCGCCGCCGCCGCCGGGCGTTGTCGCCGCGGTCATCGACCTCGACGGGGCGCTCGTGGGCGTGACGTACATCGCACCGGACGGGCCGCGCACCCTCTCGGCACGCGCGATGCGGCGCGTGGTCGACCGGATGCATCCCGAGACGGCGTGCCGCGCCATCGACGTCGCGGCGCCGGCAGCCGGTGTGCTCGATTTTCTGGGCGTGGGGCAGGGACTTGTGATCGAGCGCGTGATGGCCCAGGCCTTCCTCCCGGTCCCGTCGCTCGAACCGGGCGACCTGCTCCTCGAGTGGGACGGCGAGGCGGTCACGACGGTCGAGGCGTTCGTCGAGCGCTACGACACGCTCGGGCCAGGCACGCTCACACGGTACCTCGTGCTGCGAGGTCGCCGCCGGCTCTCGGGTGGCACGCTGATTCCGGATCGGCGCTGTCAACCTGTGGAACAGGCGCCGCTCCGCCTGGTCCGGCTCGGGGTAGCCTTCGAGTGGGCCGAGTCCCCCGCGGGCGCGGGCTGGACCGTCATGACGCTGGCCCCAGGAGGCCCCGCCGATCTGGCGGGCGTCGTCGAAGCAGACCGTCTGATTGCGATCGATGGGACGGCGGCGGCGCGCCGGGACGATCGCCACGCGCTCGAACGCCTGGCCGAACGCAACCAACCGATCCTCCTGACCCTCCAACGGGATGGTCGGGTCACCCTCGCCGCGGTGGCGCCGCCTGAGTAGCGGGTCGTCTTGTCCGCATTCCTAGACGTCCTGAGGCGTATCGGTCGCGCGCTGGAACCGATCGGGCGAACCTTCACGTCCCGTCTGCCGGTGTGGCGCTGGGCGCAGGTGTGGCTGCGTGCCTCGTTTCTCCCCGAGCAGAACTACCTCATCATCCTGGCGGTCGTCGTCGGGGTACTCACCGGGCTCGGGTCGGTCGCGTTCATCTACGTTCTCGAAACGGTCGCCGACCTGGCACGGGGCCCGGTCGCCGACGCCTTCGAGCGCTTCGGGACGGCGCAGCTCGTACTGCTCCCCGCGCTCGGCGGGCTCATAGTCGGGCCACTCGTGTACCGGTTCGCGCGGGAGGCCAAAGGACACGGCGTGCCAGAAGTGATGACCGCGCTGGCCACGCGGGGTGGCCACATCCGCAAGAGGGTCGTCAGCGTGAAGGTCATCGCGTCCTCGCTGACGATCGGGTTCGGCGGCACCGCCGGCCGTGAGGGGCCGATGGTGCAGATCGGATCCGCCATCGGATCGACCGTGGGGCAGTGGACGCATCTGACGGCGAACGACGTGCGCACGCTCGTCACGTGCGGGGCCGCGGGCGGCATCGCAGCGACGTTCAACGCGCCGATCGCGGCCGCGGTGTTCTCGATGGAGGTCCTCATCGGTCGGATTCGGACCGACTTCTTGCTCGTGCTGTTGACGTCGCTCAGTTCCTGCCTGATCGCCAGATACTTCCTCGGGAACTTCCCGGCGTTCATGGCGCCGGTCTACGACCTGGTGAGCCCCGCCGAGGTGCCGCTCTATTTCCTGATGGGCACGCTGCTCGGCGTCGCGGCGATCGGCTACGTGCGGCTGCTGTACTGGTCGGAAGACGTTTTTGGCAGCTGGCGTTTTCCGGAGTATCTGAAGCCGGCCGTGGGTGGGCTGATGGTCGGGTTGGTCCTCCGGTTCTTTCCGGAGGTGTACGGCGCCGGCCTGCCGGCCATCGAGTCGGCGCTGTGGGTGCGCTTTTCCCCGGAGCTGCTGCTTGGATTGTTTTTCGCGGCGTTGGTCGCCAACTGCGCGACGCTGGGTTCAGGAGGGTCCGGTGGCGTCTTCGCCCCGAGTCTCTACATGGGCGCGATGCTCGGCGGGGTCTTCGGCTCGTTTGCCCACGAGCTGTTTCCAGCGTGGACGGCCGGGTCCGGCGCGTACGCGATGGTCGGCATGGCCGCCTTCTTTGCTGCGACTGCGAAGGCGCCGACGACGTCGATCCTGATCCTGTTCGAGATGACGAACGACTACCGCATCATGTTGCCGCTGATGGCGGCGGTCGTCGGCAGCGTCTACATCTCACACCGATACTCGCCGTTCAGCATCTACACGCTGAGGTTGCATCGCCGCGGTATCAGCTTTCCCTACGGACCGGATACGGATCGGTCACCGGCGAAGGCGCCGCCGCAGGCACCCACCGAACCAGCGGGCGCGTAGCAGCCCGTGGTCCTACGGCGCCTCTTCCTTGATCATGATCGCCTCGAGATCCTCGACCTGGGTCGACAGCTCCATGTCGCCGGTCGGGAACTCGTTGGCCTTGAGGAGATAGGCCACGATGTCGGTATAGGCCCGCGGACTGAGACTCGCCGGCGCCCCCTGCGGCATCGTCGTCCGGATGGCGACCAACATGTCGCCGACCGACAGATCGCTCCAGCGGAAATGAAATGGCGCCCCAATAAGTGAAGGCGCAATGCCGTCACCGAGCAGGTCGTCGAGGTGGCACTGCGCGCATTCCTGCTCATACGTGGCCATGCCGCGCGTGGCCTGTTCCTCGGAGAAGACGCCGTCCCACACGGACTTCTCCTGGGCCGCGCCATACAGCGTGGCCACCACGATCAACCCAAGGCTCGCCGCCGCCACTACGCCGTTTCGCCCACGTGCACTCATGATTACCTCGTTCGTCGTCGGTGAACCGCCTCAAACCCGCAACACTATAGACCAGGACGCTACCGTCCGTCGATCAGGTCGCCAATGCCTATCTTGTCGAGCACCGACCCTTCACCTCGGCGCCGCCCGCCCGTCTGCGGCGCGGCCTTGTAGATCCGGTCGGCCAGACGACTGAGCGGCAGCGACTGGAGCCACACGCGGCCCGGCCCGGCCACGTTGGCGAAGAACAGGCCTTCGCCGCCGAACAATGCCGTCTTGATCCCGCCGACGAACTGGATGTCGTAGCTGACGCTCGGCTGCAACGCGACCAGACAACCGGTGTCCACGCGCAGCGTGTCGCCCGCGCCGAGCTCCATGAGGTGGACGGTGCCCCCGGCGTGGAGAAAGGTCAGCCCGTCGCCCTCGAGACGCTGCATGATGAACCCCTCCCCGCCGAAGAGCCCGACGCCGATCTTCTTTTGAAACGCGATGCCGATCGAGACGCCCTTCGCGGCGCACAGGAACGCGTCTTTCTGGCAGATTAACTCCCCACCGAGGGTCGACAGATCCATCGCGAGAATCTTTCCAGCGTAAGGGGCCGCGAAGGCGACCCGCTGGAGGTTGCTGCCGCTATTCGTAAAGACGGTCATGAACAGGCTCTCGCCGGTCAGGAGGCGCTTGCCGGCGCCGAGGAGCGACCCCACCAGCCCCGCCTGTTTGCGCTCGCTGCCGTCACCGAAAATCGTCTCCATCTGGATGCTGTTCGTCATGTACATCATCGCGCCGGCTTCGGCGACCGCACTCTCGCCCGGGTCGAGCTCGACCTCGACGTATTGCATCTCGGTGCCTTCGATCTTGAAATCGATCTCGTGCGCGGTGCGGCCCGGTGGCTTCGGGATGGGGTCGGGGTGGCTGCCGTCGAGCGCACCGGCGAGTTGCGGGACGTCGCGCAGGCGCGTCCACTCGGTCATGCCCGCCGTGAACAGATGGGTGTTGCCGTCGATGCTGCCACTGCGGATCATCGACTGGATTTCAGACTCGGCCACGGGTCCGATCTGATGCCCGCCCCGAGCGACGTACCATTGCTGCTCCGCCATGCCACACCTCCGCGTGTGAAGCGCCGTCCGCGCTGGTCCAAGACCATACTCCGAAACCGACTGCGCTCACCGACCGTCGGGAAACCGTGTGCTATCGTCGCGCCGTGAGCCGACGCGTCGAGACAGCGTCGTCGACGGACAGGCAAACCTGCGAACGGTTCCTCGAGGCCGTGTCGACGTTCGCCCGGGTACACGCGGTCAAGCTCCATCGCCTGTCGGTGACGCTTGCCGACCCGGTGCCGGTCCTTCCGTGCCTCGACCACGAGGCGCTGTTGCACGAGGGCATCTCGCCGCATGCTGCCGCGTACATCGAGGATCTCGATAGCGGCGGCCTCCACGAGGTGGTGTGCGTTCCAGGGTCGCGTCGCATCGAGGTGGATACCGTCTCGACCGCGGGCGAGCACACGGACGCGTCGCACCAGCGCTTGCTAGCACGGTTGCGCGACCGGTTTCCTGATCACACCATCGTCGAGATCGGGCCGTCGTGGCTGCGTGGCGACCGCCGCGTGGCCCGGGCGTGTCGGGCCCAGGTCCCATTGCGGGACATCCTCGTCGCGCGAGATTTCGATCGGTTGCGCCGCGCGGTTGAGCGCCTGACCACCATCGGGTCGCTGATGGAGAAGCAGTCGCGCGTCGCGTCCTGGAGCGTGCGGACCGTGACTGGCCCGATGCTCGCGCTGGGCGGCTTCATCTCCTACCTGGTATTGGGGACGCTGACCGGCCAGATTGGCGAGGAGTGGGTGCAATGGTTGCGCTACGCCACGACCCGGGCCTCGCGATGACATGCCCGCCGACACGTTGTCGCCGAGGGCGGTCGTCTCGAATCGTTAGCGCATCAGGAGCAGGCCGAAGATGGCGGCGTTGATCGCGTGCGAGGTGAAACAGAGCCTGCATGGGACGCGAGTCACGAAGAGCAAGGTGTAGGTGAGGACGATCCCCAGTCCCACCGTGACCAGGCTCGCGCCCAGGTAGAGCATCGGCCACGGCTGGTGGCTCAGCGCGCCGAGCGGCACGCCGACCAGGATCGCCGCGTAGTAACCCTGGCCCAGCAGCGAGTTGGGTGGACCCAAGAGGCGGGCCTGCGGAGTAAAGACGATCGACCCGCAGGTGGCGTCGTCCAACCGGCAGAACGCCGGTACCCAGCGCGCATCGGCCCGGCTCCAGCCGTAGGAGACCGCGGTGAAGTAGGTCGAGATGGCGAAGCCGACGACGGATAGCGCGATGAGCACAGCGACCATGGTGAACCGTACCTGCCCTTACCATACAGCCCATCCATCATGGTCCCCCTGCTCCTGTGGTCGCTGACCCCGTTTGCGGGCGCGGTGTCCGGTGGCGACCTCGCGGCAACGACGCTGTCGCCCGGTGTCGCCCTCGCAGCCGGCGGTCGACACGTCGCGCTCGAGGTGGAGCTGGCGTTCGACAATCTCGTCACGCGGACGACGGGGCCGCGAACGGCCGCGGTCGTCGGTAGCGGCAATGTCCTCTACCGTCCCTGGCACGCCGCGCCAATCACGCCCTATATCACCGCCGGCGGGTCGCTCGCGCGTCTCCGCCGCTCAGATCCTGGCGGCGTTGTCCACACCGCCGTGGTGGTTGGCTTCAACGTGGGCGGTGGCGGGTCGGTCGCGCTCGGTGCGCGTCTCGCGCTGCGGGCCGACGTGCGGTTCGTGCACCTCGACGATGCGCCCAACTACTGGCGGTCGTACGCCGGGCTCTCGGTGCGGTTGACGCGAGGCGGCTAGGGCCAGCGCGCACGGCGCGCCTCGGGGGCGCAGCCCCCGTCTACCAAAGCTCTGGCAGGAGACGTTCGCGGCCGGGGGCCAACTGGACGTCGAAGCTCTTGAGCGTGATGTTGACGAAGTTGTAATACGCGATGAGCCCGGCCAGGTCCATGACGCCCTTTTCACCGAACAGCTCGCGGGCACGGGCGAACGTCGCCGAGCTGACGCGTTCGTCGGCGAGCGCTTCTCGCGTGAATTGCACGATGACGCGCTCGCGGTCGCCCAGTCCGGGAGTCGGTCCATCCAGTGCGGCTCGGCGCTTGACCAGGTCGATGATCTCCGGCTCGAGACCGGCGCTCAGCCCGAGCGGCTCGTGTGCGCTCCACTCGTACTGACTCCGCACCTCCCGCGCGGTCGCCAGGATCGCCAGCTCGGTCAGCCGTTGATCTTTGTCCGTGCCGAAGCGCAGATAGGTGCTGGCCGGGAAAATGTGCTCCGCCATCAGCGGGCTATACAGCCACATCGCGACCGGTCCGCGCGGACCGTCCGCGTACCGGCTCTCGGGATTAATGATGGCGTCGTACGCCCGCTGGCCGTCTTCGTCGAGCGCGTCTCGCGTCGGCAGCGGCAGGCGCGCCCACGAGTCGTTGCGGTGAATGTCCGACGGAATATCGGCCTCAGTGACGATCGCTGAGGCCGCAGGTGCCTGCGCCAGCGCGGACTCGGCTACCGGCTCCGGGCCGCCTGCATCACCCGCTGCGCACGCGACGACCAGTACACCACTCCCGATAATCAGCGATCGTTGCCATTTCATGCTGACCTCCCCCTAGCTCGTACGCGATCTGGAACTCTGGACTGTGAGGTCAAGTCCGACCGCCTGTCAACGTCCAGGTGCCGAGCACCCGGCGACAGGTGCAGAACCGCCCCAGGTGGCAGACGGCGATGTCCGTCGCGAGGCCTGTGATCGCGTTCAGCGAACCGTCCACTTTTCCGACACCCAGCGTGACGTGCGGGTCGAAGCGGTCTCGCGCCGCGTTCGCGGCGAAGTGCGTCACCCAGGCGATGTCGGCGTCGCGGGCGGGTTCGCCGTTGGAGAGAAACGCGGCCGCGTCGCCCGACGCGACGGCATACGGCGCGAGCGTGCCGATCAGCCGACGATGCAAATCGTGGAGCGCGGGCGTCTGGTCGATGATGAGCACCGTCGCGGTGGCCCCGTGGCGAACCGCCGTCCCCCGCACCGCGACCGGTGCGACGCCGCGAAGCACCTCCCCGACGATGTCCTGCACCTCCCGCAGGTCGGTGGCGTGGACGAACTGCTGGACGAGGGTCACGTGCGGGAGGTGACTGTCGTCGAAGTGGAAGCCGTCGGGGGGAGGCGAGAGCCTGGCGTTGAGCCGCGTCAACGCCGCTCGGGCGTCGAGTGGCAAGAGCACGGCAACGTCGAGGGCAAGCACTGGTGGACTGTGACGGCCCACTAGAGCCGGGCGGTGGGCGGAAACTGCCGCGCACGGTCGAGATGGCTTCGCCAGCCGCGCGATGGTGGCCGCACCGGTTCCCAGCCCTCACGCGTCAGTGTCGCTTGCACGTCCACGGTGCCTCGATAGAGCGACGCGTCGTCGGGGAAGTCGTGTACGCACCGCGTGCGGTCGGGATAGGTGACGACCAGGCGATGGCCGCGCGCCGCCCTCGCCGAACGCACCGTCACGCGCTGCCTGCCGCCGTCCCCACGCCGAGTGAAGTGAACCATGTTGGCCGTCTTATCGGCGGTCGCGCGCCCGCCGACAGCCGGGGGATCACTACAATGGCCGCGAGCGTGGCGAGCGAATCAGTGATCCGTCGGATGACGCGGCTGGCGATGGAGCACGGCGCCGTGAACCTGTCGCAGGGCTTTACCGACGAAGCACCCGCGTATCCACTCGTATGGGCGGCCATCGCGGCGGCGCTCGGCGGGACGGACACCGGCATCCATCAGCTGGAGCGGACGACGGTCGCCGATGTCGGTCCTGGGCATCGGTCGCTGCGCGAAGCGTTGGCCACGCTCCAGAACCCGTCCGATACGCTCAACCAGTACTCGTTCCCGTTTGGCCTTCCCGAGCTGCGGCGCGCCATCGCCGACTACACCGAGCGCTGGAGCGCCTTCTATCCGAACCCGGACGACGAGATCACTGTCGTGCTCGGAGCGACGGAGGGGTTGGCCGCCGTGCTGGGTGGAGTGGGCGAGCCGGGCGACGCGGTCGTCGTCGTCGAGCCGTTTCACGAGATGTATCCGGCCCAGGCCGGGGTCTTTGGTCTGCATCCGCGGTTCGTCACGTTGCGAGAGCGCGCGGACCGCACGGCCTGGACCCTGGATGGCGACGAGCTGAGGCGCGCCGCGGCGGGTGCGCGACTGCTCGTGCTCAACACGCCCCACAACCCCACGGGTACCGTCTTTTCGCGGGACGAGATGGGTCTCATCGCCGACGTCGCACGGGCGCACGACCTCGTGGTCGTCACGGACGAGATCTACGAGCACCTGGTGTTCGATGGCGCGCGCCACCGGTCGCTCGCCTCGTACGACGGGATGCGAGACCGGACCATCGTCGTCAACTCGATCTCGAAGATGGCCAATGCGACCGGATGGCGCGTGGGGTGGGTGCTGTCGCCGCCGGCGCTGACGCCGCGTATCCGCGCGCTCCACGATACGCTCGTCATCCAGGCACCCACACCGCTGCAGAAAGCCGCCGTGACGCTGCTCGAGCTCGAGGACGCGTTCTTCGAGCGCATCAGGGACGGGTACACGGCAAAGCGCGCCGTCTTGCAGCGCGCCCTGGAGGCGGTCGGGTTTCGCATGACCACGCCGCGCGGCGCGTACTATCTCTTCGCCGACTACCGTGAGGTGCCCGCGCTCGTCGGCCGAGACCCGATGGCAGCCGCGTCGACGCTGATCGAGGGGGTCGGTGTCGCGGCGGTGCCGGGTGACAACTTCTATGCGGTGGCCGGCGACGGCGCGCGGTATCTACGGTTTGCGTTTTGCCGCAGCATCGCGACGCTCGAGGAAGCGGCCCGGCGTCTGTCGCTGTTGAACGAATAAAACCCGAACACCCGCGCTCCTAGCGCGCGTTCGTGCGGTAGGGCTGCAGATGCCACTCGAGGAACGTCCAGATGCGGTTCCACGAGTCGCGCTGCTGGGGCGTGTCGACGCGCCGATAGCCGTCACGGTCGACCCGTCGGTTGAAGCGGTGACCGCCACCGAACTCGTCGGTTGGAGGATTCCGGTAGACGCGTGTTTCCGCCAGATTCGGCTTCAGGTATTCGAGGGCGTGGATGATTTGTTGCGCCTCTTCGAAGTTGACGTCGCGATCGTTGTCCGCGACATGCACGAGCAGCGGCGTCTGAAGCTTGTCGACCTGGTAGAGCGGCGACCGGTCGACGTAGATGTCGCGCCGCTCGTGCACCGGTCCGTCGATCCGTTCCTGGGTGACGAAGTTGCGGGCGTAGCGCGGCCCCTTGTAGGCCAGACGAAACACCAGGTTGGTGACCGGCACGAGCGCGGCGGCGGCCTTGAAGGGCGCCTGCTCGCGAAAGACGGAGTGGAGCGCGATGAACCCGCCGTGACTCCACCCGATGACGCCTACCCGGTCCGGGTCGACGTGGGGCACGTGGGCACGCAAGTACTCGACCGCCGTCAGGCAGTCCTCGATCTCGAAGCCGCCGTAGTCGATGGCCTCGTGGTGCAGGCGGCCGTAGCCCGTGCTGCCGCGGTATTCGGGTGCTAGTACGACGTAGCCCCGGTCGACCGCTTCCTTGATGAATGGGAAGTAGCTCGGGTCGAAGTCGCCGTGCACACCGCCGTGAATCCAGACGAGCGCCGGGTGTCCGCCGACCCCCCGCGTCGCGAGCGGCTCGAACAGGTAGAAGGGAATGACCAGGCCGTCGGCGTCGCTCGGGTAGGCGAGCTTCTTCATGCTCAAGACGCCGTCACTCAGGTCGCGTAGCGTCCGGTCCCGCTCGAGCTTCCGCGCCCGGTCGAGCTCGTAGCGATTGACATCGGACTGCCCGCCGGTCACACCGACCGCGTTAGCGCAGAGCGTCAGCAGACACGCTGCCAGCGCCAGGCAGCAGCCCCGCAACCCCGGACCGGCGTTCCTGCTCAGCATCGGCCGATTATACCGTTGGCGCGGCTGTCGACTTTCGTCAGTGGCAGACAGAATTCGAGCTTGTGGACCACGGATTGTCCGGGCCGAAGGCGCGGGCTGGGCGTTCTCGATGTGACTTCATGGGACACGATGCGGCCGGCGCGCCGGCGAGCGTGCCTCGAGCACCGATTTTCGGATTGGCTCGGTTCTTGTGTACCGAGTACATAGAGAGATGTCACTGGAATCGCGAACCGCCACGGCGTTGCCGGCACCTGACGTCTCGAGCCGGGCCCTGAGTGCGTCCGACTCCTCGACGGACCGGCGGGGCGCGCAGCGTCTGCCGGCCGGCGACCTACCGTGGATTACCGGCGTACGTGTGGGCCATGTCGACGACGCGCAGATGATCAACGTCTCCTCGACCGGGGTCCTGGTGCAATGCCAGGCGCGGCTCGTGCCCGGGCAGGAGGCGATCCTGCAGATCGTCGGCGTCGAGAACAAGTTTCGGATCCGGGGCCACGTCGTCCGATGTGAGGTGACGGATGTGCGTGGCGAGCTGCAGTATGAAGTCGCGGTCGCGTTCGACCCCGATCCCTGTCCGCTGCCGGCCTCGATGCATCTCTCGACGGCCTGGGCTTAACAGCTGCTAGACCGGCTCCTGATCCTGGTCCCGATCCTCGTCCTCGTTCTGGGCCACCGGCGTCGGCCGAAACATGCCCAGCAGCACGAACGTCGTCTGATCCTCGGTGTACTACAGATCAACGTGCGCAAAGCTCGCGAACCCGCGCGCGCGCTCCACCGCGAGCTCGTGGACGTCGTATTTCGCCTGCACCGACCCCGGCACGACCGAGAGGTCGTACTCGCGATCCTCAACGGCGGCTTTCGTAATCAGCACGTCGCTCGGGGCCGGCACGACCCACTCGGTCGACACGTCGTCGGGCACGACCATGAAGGTGGACGTCGGGAACTTCGCCGTCCACTTCGTGCGGCGTCCGGCCTTTCGGCGATCCGGACTCCGGCGGTCGAGCGCGCGCCGGTCGGGCACGACGGTCGCCCCCTCGCGCCGGAACTTCTCGCGCATGCCACGCAGCCGCTCGTAGTCATGGCGCTGTACGATGAGGATGGGACGCGGCTTGGCCATCGGACGGCGATCATTGTACTGGAGTCGCCGGCGACCGGTTGAGCGTATGTGGCGATCTGCGCGGGGACGGCCACGTCGCGCAGCGACACCTCGCGTTATACCAACTCGGTCAGCACGTCGATCAACCGCGCGTGTTGTTCGTCGGTGCCGACGGTAATGCGAAGCTTGTCCCTCAGAGCGTCCTCCGCGAAGTACCGCACGAGCACCCCTCGTTCGGCGAGGCCTTCGTACAGCCGCTGCGCATCACCGTTCGCGGGCCGGACGAGGACGAAGTTGGCCTGGCTGGGCCAGACGCGAAACCCGAGACCGGTCAGCGCGGCGCTGAGGCGGGCGCGCCCGTCGCGGATGCGTGCGACCATCACGCGTGTATGCGCCGTGTCGCGAATCGCGGCCGCGCCAACCCGCGCCGCCACCGCATCGACGTTGTAGCTGTCCTTGACTTTGGCGAGCCCTTCGAGCAGCGCGGGATTCGCCACGGCGAAGCCGAGCCGGAGCCCTGCGAGCGCATGGCTCTTCGACAGCGTGCGCAACACGATCACGCGGTCCGAGCGCTGGACGAGCTCGAGCGCCGACTCGTGGGCGAACTCCGCATACGCTTCATCGATCGCCAGGACGCCGTTGAGACGCGAGGCGAGTGTGGCCAGCTCGGCGGTTGGCGCGGAGGTGCCGGATGGACTGTTGGGGTTGGCGACGACAGTCAAGGCGGCGTCGACGCGGACCAACCGATCGACGGGCAGCGCATATGCGTCGTCGAACGGCACCTCGCGCACCGGCGCGTCCTGCATGGCGGCCAGGGTCCGGTACAGCACGTAGGTTGGCACCGGAAAGGCCACGGAGCGATCCGCCGCCGCGACCGCGCGCACCAGCATGGTCAGGATGTCGTCGCTGCCGTTGCCGACGAGGATCCAGTCGGGATCCACATCAAGTACGGCGGCCGCGTTGCGGCGGAACTCGTCTGCGTACGGGTGCGGGTAGCGCCGCAGCACGTCCGCATCGATCGCGCGGAGCGCCTCCAGCGCCCGCGGGCTCGGCGGATAGGGGTTTTCGTTCGTGTTCAGCTTGACGACGTCGGCGCCGGCGGGCGGTTGCTCGCCCGGTGCATAGGCCACGAGGGCGTCGATGGTTGGTCGAAAACGAGACATGATGGCAGCGACCGCGCCATTACGGCAGCGACCCCGCCATTGTAGAGCCCAGCGAACCCATCGAGCGGCTCGGCGCCCCGCCTGTAACGCGACCCTGACAGGTATACTCCGAGGCGCCCTCGTCGGTCCGACGGCACCGGATTGCCGGACGGGTGCGCGGGCCGCGTCCGCGACCGGGCACGGGAGAGAGCATGACGAGGTTCACGCGCTCGGGCGCCTCGGTTGCGGCAATGGGCCTCGTCGGGGCGGCCGTCGACTGGCCTGTCGCTGCCCAGCCGCGGGAGATGACGCTCGTCGATCTGCTCGACGTCCCTCGATTGAGCGACCCACGCGTGGCGCCGGACGGCGGCCAGCTCGTCTATGTCCGGTCCGACGCCGACTGGGATGAAAACCGGCGCATCGGTCATCTCTGGCGAGTCGACACCGACGGCTCTCGCACCGTTCAGTTGACGTATGGGGCGGGGGAACGCGCTCCGCGATGGTCCCCCAATGGGGCCACGATTGCCTTCCTCGCCGATCGAGGCGAGGGCGAGGACACCCAGGTGTTCCTCCTGCCGAACGACGGTGGCGAAGCGCGGGCCCTGACCGAGCACCCGACCGCCGTGTCCGACATGACGTGGGCTCCGGGCGGTGAGACGCTGCTGTTCCTTGCGGCGGACGAGCCGTCGACCGACCAACGCGAACGAGAAGCGGTGCAGAACGACGTCTATGCGTTCGAGGAGGACCACGAGCCGCGTCATCTCTGGCGGATCGACGTGCGCTCGGGCGAGACCGAGCGTCTGACGAGCGGCATCGATTCCATCATCGGCTACGAGCTCTCGCGTGACGGCACGCGCCTGGCGTATCACCGCGCGCCGACGCCGTTGTTTGGTGATGCCGAGCGCGGCGAGGTCTGGGTCTCGGACGCGGACGGCAGCCGGCCGTTGCGGCTCACGTCGAATGCGGTCCCCGAGTTCGGTGCGACGCTGTCTCCCGACAACGAGCAGCTGCTGTTCGTGTCGGCCTCCAACGCGCGGTTCGAGTTCTACTACAACGACAACGTCTTCGTCGTGCCCGCCGACGGTGGCGAAGCGCGTCTCGTCACCGACCGGTTCCCGCACGAAGTCGTCTCGGCCTCCTGGGGGGCGGACAGCCGGTCAATCCACATCGTGGCCAACACCGGTGTGCGCAGCGAGCTGTTTCGGCTCGACCTTGCCACCGGGACTGCGTCGCAGCTCACCACGGGTGACCATGCGGTGCGTGCCTGGCGCTACTCGGCGTCCACGGACGCGCACGTCGTCCAGCTCGACACACCGATCCGTGCGGGCGACTTCTGGCTGCTGGAGGCCGGTGCCGGCGCCACGCCGCGGCGGGTGACCGACGTCTTTGGCTACCTCGCTGGCAACTACGCGCTCCCGCGGCAGGAGCGCATCGAGTGGGCCGGGGCGGACGGCGTCATGGTCGAGGGGATCCTCTTCTATCCGCTCGATTACGAGCCGGGCAGGCGGTACCCGCTCTGCGTGCAGACACACGGTGGGCCGGCCGCGTCCGACAAGTTCGGTTTCCAGCGCCCGTCGGACTACGTGCCGGTCCTCACCGCGCTCGGCTACGTCGTCTTCAAACCGAACTACCGGGGCAGCACCGGCTACGGCGACCGGTTCCTGCGCGACATGGTCGGCGGCTACTTCCGCCAGTCGCATCTCGACGTGATGACCGGGGTGGATCATCTGATCGACCAAGGGCTGGTCGACCCCGATCGGATGGTGAAGATGGGATGGAGCGGCGGCGGCCACATGACGAACAAGATCATCACGTTCACCGATCGCTTTAAGGCGGCTTCTTCGGGCGCCGGGGCGGCCAACTGGGTCTCGATGTACGCGCAGAGCGACATACGGACCTATCGCACGCCCTGGTTCGGTGGCACCCCGTGGCAGGTCGACGCGCCTGTCGACGTGTATTGGGAGCACTCGCCGCTCAAGGACGTCGCCAACGTGACGACGCCCACGCTTTTTCTCGTCGGTGAGAACGATGCGCGCGTGCCGATGCCACAATCGGTCGAGATGCACCGTGCGCTCAGGAGCCTCGAGGTGCCAACGCATCTGTATGTGGCGCCCCGCGAGGGCCACGGGTGGCGCGAGCTCCGTCATCAGTTGTTCAAAATGAACGTCGAGTTAGACTGGTTCGAAACGTATGCGACCGGCCGGGCGTATGAGTGGGAGAACGCACCGGGCGATGAGGGAGCGGAGGGACGGCGCGCAGCCGGCAAGCGACGCCCTGGCCACTGACCATGCCGGTCGTAGGAACACGGGAGGTTGCAAGCATGCATCGTCATATCGGCATTCGAGTCGTGGCCGCCATCCTCGCCGCGGGCGCAGTCGGGTACATCATGCCGAACGCGGTCGTGGCCCAGGAACTGGGTCAGGTCTACGCGTACGTCATGAGCCAGACCGGACAGCCGGTCACGGACCTGACCGCCGAGGACTTCTCCGTCACGGAGGATGAGAGAGAAGCCAAGGTCGTGTCGGCGCAGATCGGGACGGACCCGATGAAGATTGCCCTCCTGGTCGACAACGGGCAGGGGCTCGGCAACGCCGCCTCGCAGCTCCGCGCGGGCGTGAGCGCGTTCATCAGGGGAATACCCATCGAGCACTCCATGAGCATCTTCACCATAGGCGGCCAGGTCCAGCGGAAGGCCGACTTCTCGCAGGACAAGGCGGAGCTGCTCGACGCCGCGGACGGCATCTTTCCCGATCGAGGCAACACCCGACTCCTCGACGGCGTCAGGGAGACCTTGGACCGACGATATGAGGGCGACGAGGCGTGGCCGGTGATCGTGTTGGTCTTGTCAGATGGGACGGAAGACAGCGCCTTCCTGAACGAAGACCGTTTCCTCGAGTGGATCATCGAAGTCCGACAGGCGGGCGTGATCATCCACGCCATCCAGGTCTCCACCGGCGGTCGCGGCCCGATGACCGGACTGGCCATCAACCTGACCGAGAACACGGGCGGGAGGTACGTGTCCATCGCGTCGGCGACCGCGCTGGAAGGCGCGATGACGCAGCTCGCGACCGACATGGCCACGCTTTATGACGAGGCGTCGAATCGCTACCGTGTGGTCTTCGAGCGGCCCGATCCGCCCGGCGCCGCCATCTCGGTCAGCGTCACGCGACCCGGCGTCGGCTTGCGGCTCTTCGGCGGTCGAGAAATAGACCGGTAGCTATCGCGCCCGGCGCCGTCGCCGCGACCAGACCGGCCTTCGCGGGCTACCGGGTGCTCTACGAACGGCCGGACGCGCCTGGCGCTAGCGTGTCCGTCAGCGTCGCGCGACCGACCTCGGCGTGCGGCTGTTCGGCGACCGGCGTCTGGATTAGCTTTCTCTAGACGGGCTTCGCCCCGGACCCCTAGCGCAACCGCCGGTGGAGGGGCAGCCGGACGACGACCTCCTCCGTCTCGCCGACGGGTTCGACGACAGAAAGCCAGATCTGCTCCGCCGTGATGTCCAGCGCCATGAAGCCGGGGTGCTCATGGGCGAACAACGTGTCATCACCGTGGCCGACGCCGGTGGCTTTGGTGCTCGACCCGAGTCCACTGACGAGCACGTAGTCGGCGTGCCGCCCCTCCAGGATCTGCAGCCCGTGGTCGTGACCCGCGGCGTAGACGAGTGGTCCGGCGTCGGGGCGGTCGCGGCCGGCGAACGCCGAGGCCAACGCCTCTCGCATCGCGCGATTCCCCCCGCCGATGAGATCCTGGTCGCTGCGAAACACGTTCCAGCGCAGCAACGGGTATAGCGAGCCGACGCCCGGCAACGGCAACCAGAGCCACCTGAGCGGATCCCACCGCGTGGTGGGGAAGAGGTGGTCTCGCCAGTCGAAGAATCCGCCGTGCGCGCCATGGGTCGCGAGCGGGTGATGAGCGACGACGACGACTGGGAGCGACGTGCCAAGTGCGTCGATCAGGCCGGCCACGACCGCCGCCGGTGTGGCGTATGCGCACTCGACCGTCGGCTTCTCGTGGTTGTGGAGCCACCACTGGGTGTCCAGCACGACGAGTCGGGCGACAGGGGAGCCCCTCGCCGGAAGGTCCAGAACCTCCGGGCCCGGACAACCCCGATTCGGCAGGAACGCGGCTTCGGGTTCGACGAACGCCTCCTGGCGCATGATGGCGGCATGCCCTTCCGCGCCCCCATTGGCCCAGTCGTGGTTGCCGGGGACGAACACCGCCGCCGCCCCTCCCACCGCATCGATCTGCCGCCGGAGCCGCTGCCCGGCATCCGCCTCCCGCGCCGAGGTGACGCCCTCCGGGTAGACGTTGTCGCCGAGGAAGACCACGAGGGTGCGCTCGGGCGCCACGTCCGTCCAGCGCCGCAGGCTATCGAGCACCGGCTCCGTCGGCTGTGGCTCGCCGGCATCCCCGATCAGCAGCAGGCTGAACGCGATGGTGTCAGCGGACGGCCGCGCGGTGGGTGAGACCACCGAGTCGCGGTGATACGGCGTCGTGTGGCTGCATGCGCTCATCAGCAGGAGCACAGCGCCGCCTGCGCCGGCGCGGCGAGTGGTGCGTGTCACGGTTTGCGGATACCGTAACGCACCACTCGTGACACGACAATTGCGTCGCTCGACAAGTGTGCTGGCGCTCACGGCTGGCCTCCTCGGTGGCGCGCCCGGCGGGATGCTCCTCGCACAAACCGCATCGGTGACGATTGACGGACCGCCGCCGCCGATCCCGCCGGCCGTGCTGTCGCGCGATGCGGCGGGCGCGGCGACCGTGCGTGCGGTCCGCGTGGTCGAGCGCATCCGCCTCGACGGGATTCTCGACGAGGATACGTACGACGAGACGCAGTCAATCGGTGGGTTCGTCCAGCAGGTGCCCGACGAGGGCGCGCCGGCAAGTGAAGCGACCGAAGCCTGGGTGCTGTTCGACGACGACCATCTCTACGTGGCGGCCCGCTGCTTCGACTCGGCGCCGCCGGCCGAGTGGGTCGCGAACGACATGCGCCGGGACACGGCACAGCTCCGGCAGAACGACACGTTCGCGGTCATCCTCGACACGTTCTACGACCGGCGGAACGGCGTCGCGTTCTACACCAATCCGCTCGGCGCGCGCGCCGACTTCGCGATCACGAACGAGGGGAACCCCAACAGCGACTGGAACCCGGTGTGGGACGTGCGGACCGGCACGTTCGAGGGTGGGTGGACCGTCGAGATGGAAATCCCGTTCCGTTCCTTGCGCTACCGGCCCGGCCCGAGGCAGGTCTGGGGGTTTCAGCTCCGGCGGGTCGTACGGCGTAAGAACGAAGGCTCGTATCTGACGCCGTTGCCGATCGCGGCCGTACGCGGCAGCGCGATTCGTGGGATCTTCCGGGTGTCGGATGCCGCCACGCTCGTCGGCCTCGAGGTGCCGGATGGGAGTCGCAACATCGAGGTCAAACCCTATGGGATCGGCGGTGTGACGACTGACGCGTCCGCGGTCCCCGCGCGTGAGAACGCCGGCGCCGCCGACGTGGGCATCGACGTCAAGTACGGGGTCACGCAGAACCTGACGGCGGATTTCACCGTCAATACCGATTTCGCGCAGGTCGAGGTCGACGAACAGCAGGTCAACCTCACGCGGTTTAGCCTGTTCTTCCCCGAAAAGCGCGAGTTCTTCCTGGAGGGACGCGGCATCTTCGAGTTCGCTCGCGGCGGCGTGGGCGGTCGCGGCGGCGGATTCCGCGACAACGTCGCCCCCGTCCTCTTCTATAGCCGCCGCATTGGTCTCGAAGACGGGCGTCAGGTGCCGATCGTCGGCGGAGGGCGTCTCACCGGCAAGGTTGGCCCGTTCGATGTCGGCGCGATCAACATCCACACCGGCGACGAGCCGATCGTCGGCGCACGCCCGACCAACTTCACCGTCGTTCGCGTGAGGCGCGACCTCCTGCGCCGGAGCACCGTCGGTGCACTCCTCACGAACCGATCAGTGGCGACGACGGGCGCGGGGTCGAGCCAGACGGTGGGTGTCGATGGCACCTTCGCCTTCTACGACAGTGTCAGTCTGCTCGGCTACTATGCGGTGACCCGGTCGCCGGGAGTCCGTGGGGAGGACGCGAGCTACCAGGGCCAGTTCGACTATGACGGCGATCGGTACGGCTTTCAGGCGAATCATATGGTCGTCGAGGATCGCTTCGCGCCGGACGTCGGCTTCATACGCCGCGACAACTTCCGTCGGTCGCTCGTGTCGGGACGGTTTAGTCCGCGCCCGCAATGGAGCGACACGATACGTCAGCTCAACGTCGAGGGTAGCCTCGACTACATCGTGACGGCCGACACGGGCCTGGTGGAGACGCGGCAGCACCAGTTGCGGTTTCAGACGGAGCTGGAGAGCAGCGACCAGATCACGGTCGTGCTCAACGATACCTACGAGCTCCTGGAGGCGCCGTTCGCGCCCGGCGTCGGCGTGTCGGTTCCGATCGGCGGCTACGACTTTCGGGACGTCGAGGTACGCTATCAGCTCGGCCAGCAGCACCGCGCGAACGGCACCGTTTCGCTTCGCCGTGGCGGGTACTTCGGCGGGGACATCACATCGCTCGACTTCAACCAGGGCTACGTCGAACTCACGAAGCAGCTGTCGGTCGAGCCGAGTGTCTCCGTCAATTGGATCGATGTGCCGCAGGGCGCCTTTCGCACCGATCTCGTGCGCGCGCGGGTCAACTTCACGGTGTCCCCGTGGATGGTCTTCAGCGGGTTGCTGCAATACAACTCGAACGACCATGCCGTCAGCAGCAACCTTCGGTTTCGGTGGGAATACAGCCCCGGAAGCGAGCTGTTCGTCGTCTACACGGAGGAACGGGACACCGACCCCCTTCGGCCCGACCGGAACGGTGCGCTGCGCAACCGGGGGTTCGTCGTCAAGATCAACCGGCTGTTCCGGTTCTAATCTTGGATGCGCGACCGCTTGCGGCGGGATCGGGTACGCTCATCGGTTAGTACTGCAATGCGACTGACACACTGGGGACTCGGAGCCCTCGCGTTCGGAGGCCTCTTGGCGCTCGCCGCGTCTGGGACCGCGGGCGAGGTGGAGACCCTCCGTCTGCCGGCTCCGCCAGCCCAGTCTGCCGCCCCGCCGGCCGCGGCTGCGACGCCGGCCGAATCCGTCGTCGTGGTGCCGTTCACCAACATCTCAGGCGCGGCGGCGGATGACTGGATCGGCGCCGGAATCGCCGAGACGCTGCGGGCCGACCTGCAGGCGATCGGGCTGTCGGTGCTCCAGACCGGGTCGGAATCAGGGACGACCGCTCCGGCTGTCGTCCAAGTGGACGCCGGTGACGCCGCGGTCGCCCGAGCCCAACGCCTCGGGGCACGCTGGGTCGTGGCGGGTGGCTATCAGCGGGTCAGCGGCCAGCTGCGGATCACCGCGCGGCTCGTCGACGTCGCGTCGGGGGTGGCGCTGCGCACCGTCAAGGCGGACGGCGGTCTCGAAGACATCTTTGACTTGCAGGATCGCATCGTCACGGAGCTCATGTCCGGTCTCGGTGGGGCCGCCGTCGACATGCGGGCCGCGCGGCGACCGACAGGTCGCGCGCGCCCGTCCTCTCCCGCCGTGTCGGCACCTGGCGGCCTGCTACTGGACGGCAGCGGGTCGGCACCTCAGCCGCTTGAAGGCGTGAGCGGCGGTATTGTCGTGGGTGAATCAACCGCGTCCCGCGCCCCGTCCGGCCGTGGACCCGCGGCCGCGCCGCGAGCGGGCAGGGGGCCGGGTGGGTTCGGGATCGCGAGCGAAGCAGGGATTCTGACTGGCCGGCCGCGCGTGAGCGCGATGCGCGCATCGGTCCCCCCGCGCGTCGATGGCCGGCTCGACGACGCCATCTGGCAGGACGCCACCCGTATTACCGAGTTCGTGCAGCAGCAGCCGCTGGACGGAGCGCCGGCCTCCGAGCAAACCGAGGTCTACCTCGCCTACGACAGCAACAACCTCTACGTCGGCGTCTACGCCCACTACACCGACCCGGTCCACATCCGCGCGAACCGGAGCGATCGGGACCGTACGTTCGCGGACGATACGGTCTCGGTGTTCTTCGACACCTTTCTCGACCAGCAACGGGCGTACGTCTTTTCGGTGAACGGCTACGGCGTGCAAGGGGATTCCATCCTGGACTCGCGGTCCGGGTCGATGGGCGGCGGTGGTGGCGGAGGGCCAGGGCGCGGCGGCGGCGGAGGCATGGGGGCCATCGCGGGTGGCTTCGGGGCCATGCTGGCGATGTCGACAGGGGGTACCCCGCGCGGCGACTCCACGTGGGACGCGCTCTTCGACTCCGGCGGCACCCTCGTCGACGATGGCTGGACGGCCGAGATGGCGATCCCGTTCAAGAGCCTGCGGTATCCGACGCGGCGCGGCAGCGAGTCGCACCGGTGGGGGTTCCAGATCGTGCGGACGATTCCCAGCAAGGATGAGACCGACGTCTGGGCGCCGGTGTCCCGCGACGTGGCGGGGTTTCTGACGCAGATGGGTCTGCTCGACGGTTTGACGAACCTGTCGACCAGTCGCAACCTCGAGTTCCTGCCGACCGCCACCGCGATCCGATACGGCGAGCTTGACACCGGCAGCCGAGGTCTCGTCGAGGAGACGCAGCCCGAGGCCGCGATGAACGTCAAGTACGGGGTGACCCCAAATATGACGTTCGATTTCACCTACAACCCCGACTTCTCGCAGATCGAGTCCGACTCGCCGCAGATCGAAGTGAATCAGCGATTCCCGTTGTTCTTCCCCGAGCTGCGGCCGTTCTTCCTCGAAGGGCAGGAGATTTTCCGCGTCCCCGGCCAGGTCAACCTCGTGCATACGCGGACCCTGGGCGATCCGCGCTATGGAGCCAAGCTCACCGGGAAGGTTGGGAAGACGACCGTCGGCGTGCTGGTGGCCGACGACGAGGCGCCCGGACGGCTCGACGACCGGAGCGACCCCGCGTTCGGCACGACGGCGACGACGTTCATCGGTCGCGCGCGGTACGATTTGTACGCCGAGTCGTATGTCGGCGTGATTGCCACAGACCGGGAGTTCCTGGACGGCTTCAGCCGTGTCGCGGGCATCGACGGTCGATTGCGTCTCACGCGGGCGTCCTCACTCAGCTTCGAATACGCCGCCTCCCAGCATCGCGACCAGGAAGGCGCCGAGCTTTCGGGGCCGACGTTCCATCTTCGGTACGACCGGCGAGGGCGCAACCTCGCCTACTCGGCGTCGATCGACACCATCGACCCCGAGTTCCGGACCGATACGGGGTTCGTGCGGCGCGTCGATACGCGCACGGCGCGGGCCAATGTCTCCTATCGCTGGTGGCCGAACAACTTGCTGATCAACTGGGGACCGAGAGTCAGCTACAGTCGCAACTACGACTTCGCCGGTCTGCTGCAAGACGAGCAGACCAGCGTCGGTCTGCAAGCCGGTCTCCAAAACGGGATCATCATCACCAGCAATCTCAACCGCGACATGGAGCGGTTCCTCGGCCACGAGTTCTACAAGACCACCTATTTCGTCGGTGGCGGCGTGAACGCCAGCCGCAAGGTCGCCATGGGAACGATGTTCAACTGGGGCGACCAGGTCTTCTTCAGCGACGCGCCGTTCCTTGGCAGGTCGGTCAACGCGACCATCTTCGCCACGGTCCGACCGATATCTCGCCTCAACGCCGACCTGCTGTTCATCTCGAGCCGCTTTCGCGACCCGTTCTCGAACGATCAGATCTTCGACGTGAAGATCGGGCGGGCCCTGACCACGTACCAATTCACCAACCGGCTCTCGATCCGCAACATCCTTGAGTACAACGCGTTCACCACGCAGCTCGCGGTGAACTTTCTCGCGACCTACCGCGTCAACTCCGGTACCGTGTTCTTCGTCGGCTACGACGATCACTACCAGCAGGGCCACCTGATCGACGCGACCCTTTACCCCGGCAGCCAGTTCCAGCAGACGAACCGCGCGTTTTTTTCGAAGATCTCGTATCTGTTTCGGATGTAGCCGCCGCGGCACGCCCGCGACATCGCAACCGAGGTCTGGCAGGGACGCTCTCAGGCGCCTGGAGCGGGCATCGTCGAAGAGGGTAGTCGGCACCGAGAATCCGATGAAAGCCATCGTCCAAACCGAATACGGATCGCCTGAGCTGACGGAGGTCCCCAAGCCAGTGCCTGGCGATGACGCGGTGCTGGTCCGCGTCCATGCATCGTCCGTGAACGACTGGGACATCGGGTTCGTCGTGGGTCCGCCCCCCTCCCTGCGGCCTCTTTTTGGTTGGTTCAAACCGAGTGTGCAGATCGCCGGCTGCGACGTCGCGGGAGTGGTCGAGGCGACGGGAAAGGACGTCACGAGCTTCGCGCCAGGTGACGCCGTGTACGGCGATGTCCACGCCTGTGGCTTCGGCGCGTATGCGGAGTACGTCTGTCCGAAAGCAGAGGCCCTACGTCCCAAGCCTTCGGTCCTGTCGTTCGTCGAGGCCGCCGCGATTCCTCACGGCGCGACCCTGGCCTGGCAGGGGCTCTACGCCAGGGGCCGGCTCCAGTCGGGTCAGGAGATCTTGATCAACGGTGCCGGCGGAGGCGTCGGTCCGATCGCCCTACAGCTTGCCAAGGCAGACGGCGTCGAGGTCACGGGCGTCGACAGCGGCGAGAAGCTCGCCATGCTCCGGTCGCTGGGATGCGATCACACGATCGACTATCGCGAGACAGACGTCGCGCGCGCCGGCAAACGCTACGACCTGATCCTCGACGTCAGAACCAAGCGCTCTCCCTTCGCCTTTGTGCGCGTACTCAAACCTGGCGGGACCTACGTGACAATCGGCGGCACGAGTGTCCGAATGCTCCAGATTGGCCTGCTCGGTGGGCTCATCTCCCGGATCAGCAACAGGAACATCCAATTGCGCATCCTGGAGCCGAACGGCGGGCTGGTCGAGATGGCCGAGCTCTTCGAGACCGGCAAGTTGACGCCTGTCGTCGATGGGCCGTACCCGCTCGATCAGCTGCCGGAAGCAATGAAGCGATTCCTGGACGCCAGACAGATCGGCAGAATCGTCATCACGATGCCTGCGTGCGACGGCTGACGGCGGGAGACGCGCGGTTACCCGGTGGCGGTGTTTCCTTCCTATAATCAAGTCCGCATCGTCGCATCAGGGGGTAGCCATGAACATGACGTGGAACCGATTCGTTCTCGCCAGTAGTGCCGCAGTGGCGCTTGCCACTCCGGGTCTGGCCCGCGCGGCCGACTACCATCACGTGCACATCACGGCGGCGAGTCCGTCGCGCGCGGTCGCGTGGTACGCCGAGCATATGGACTGCGAGGCCATCGCCGACCGTACCGACGCCGCGGACTGCTACGGGGTCGAGGTCGTCTTCGTCCCGCAACCGACGATGGGCGGCAGCCAGGGTACGGGCGTCGACCACATCGGATTCTCCTTTCGCGACCTGACGGCGAAGATGGCCGAGCTCGAGGCGGTTGGTGTCCGCGGGTCCGGCGTCCGTCTGCAACGGAATGCCGACGGCTCGACGCTGCGTGACGTGCCTGGCCTCTTCAAGCTCGGCTTCGTCTTCGATCCCTGGGGCACCCGGATCGAGTTGGTGGAGGACCTCGACACCCTCGGATTCCACCACGTGCACCTCAGCGCCAGCGACCCCGACGCCACGCTCGCGTGGTACCGCGACGTGTTGGGCGGCGAGCCGGCCAGCCTGAAAGGGCGTCTCGATGGTCTGCGGTTCGACGACGTCTGGTTCCTCGTGTCCGCCTACCCGGAGGGCGAGCCCGGGACCACCGTGGAACGCGCGATCGATCACGTGGGGTTCGTTGTCGAAGACCTCGACACCGCCGCTGCGGATCTCCGTCGCCACGACGTGACCTTCGAGCGCGAGCCGGCCGTGCCGGAAGGCGGCCGCACCGCGGCGAAGCGCGCCTTTCTCGCCGGCCCGGACAACGTCCGTGTCGCGGTCGTTGAAACCGGCTTCGCCGGCACCGAGGTGGACCTCGGCGCGGCCATTCTGACCACCGACGCGCTGGGACCATACGACGCGCCGCGCACCCCATGGGGCGAGCCCGACGTGCAGGGCGTCTGGACCAGCAGCTCGGCGGTCGGCATTCCGTTCCAGCGGACCGACGACGTCCCGGCGGCGGGCGAGCTGACGGCCGAGGAGGCAGTCGCGCGACACGAGGGACGGCTCCTCGGCGGCATCTGGGGCTACGAGCGCGAGTGGCGCGACACGACGCTCGGATACGGCAGGAAGGGCGTCTCCACGCAGATCGCCATGGTGATCGATCCGCCCGACGGCCGGCTGCCTGCGCGGACGGCGCGAGGCCAAGAGCTCGCGGCCGCTGCCGCCGAAGCGCGAGTGCGCCGCGCGGACAGTCCTCCAGCGGGGCCGGCGGACATGTCGACATGGGTTCGCTGTATCACGCGGGGTCTCATTCCCACGCCGGGTGGCTACAACAACGGCCTTCAGATCGTGCAGGGACCCGGATATGTCGCGATCACACGCGAGATGGTGCACGAGACACGGGTCATTCCGACCGAGCCCCGTCCACGGGTCGGGCCAGCCGTCACGTCGTATCTCGGCCACTCGCAGGGGCGGTGGGACGGCAACACGCTGGTGGTCGAGTCGACCAACTTCAACGGCGGCGCGCCCGTTCAAGGGTCGAGCAAGGAGATGACGCTCGTCGAGCGCTACACACGGATTGGCCCGGGCACCCTCGAGTACCGGTTCACGGTCGACGACCCGACGGTGTGGACCCAGCCCTGGACGGCGATGTTCCGCTGGGATCTGGACGAGAGCCAGTACGAGCTCGTCGAGTATGCGTGCCACGAGGGTAACTACGGCATGCGCAACATTCTGAGCGGTGCGCGGGCGCGTGACGCCGAGCAGGACGGCCGGTAGGGGAGCGGGTGATCCCGCCTGTGTCTGTGAGGTAATTGGCGGGAACGCTCCTCGCGCCCTACCGGGTCGGCTCCGGCACCGTGTTCTTCGTCGGCTACGACGACCACTACCAACAACATGACCGATGCGGTGCTCTGCCTGTGGAGCCAGTTCGAGCAGGCGAACCGCGCGTTCTTTACGAAGTTCTCGCATTGGTTCCGGATGTGATGTAGGGTGCCGTACGGTGTCTCGCACTGTGTTGCACGCAGACTATTTCCCGGTGGTTAGCGGCAGCAGGGCGACATAAACCGGCGATTACAGAAACCCAGGATTGAGTCGGCAGAGTGTCCAGCAGCGATTCGGACGCACTTCAACGAGGAAGGAACTCATGACGAGAATCGATTCCGACACCTACCAGGTTCTCATCGAACGCGTTCTGAATCACAGACTCCGCTGGGTTGACGGCGTTGTCGAAGGACTACGTATCAACGAAGCGACAGGTAAGCCACACCATATTCTCCCGAAGAACGAAGTGCCAGGCCGGATAAACAAGCTCAGAAGACTCGCCGAAGGCGATGACGAAGCCGAGGAATACCTAGAGGATGAACCCGGGAATTACGGCCACTTCGTTGAGAGGGCTGACGGAAAGCAAGTTAACGCCATCAATAACTGCTTCGAGCAAACAGGCTCTTCCGGCTTTTGGGTGGCGGACGACGCCATCGAGGGTGGGCGTGAGTAGATGTAGCATCCCGGCATGCAGGACCGTGACTTGTATGCCCAGCTTCTCGGACTCGAACCACCATGGGAAGTCGTCGAGGTGGACATCTCGATGCAAGACCACTCGGTGCAGGTGTTTGTGGCCCTCAGGCCGGATGCATCGACGCCGTGCCCGGAGTGTAGTGAGCCCTGCCCGCGCCACGACACCCGGACGCGGTCGTGGCGACACCTTGACACGATGCAATACAAGACCATGCTCGTGGGGGAGATTCCTCGAATCGAATGTCCGTCGCATGGGATCAGACAGCTGAAGGTGCCCTGGGCGGCCCCCCGGTCTCGCTTCACCGCCCTCTTCGAGTGTCTGGTCATCGAATGGCTGCAGCACGCCAGTATAAAAGCCGTCGCCGAGCTGCTCGCCCTGAGCTGGGACCAGGTGGCGGGCATCATGGAGCGCGCGGTGGCCCGCGGTCTCGCCCGCCGTCAGCTCTCGGTGCCCAAGGTCGTGGGCGTTGATGAGACCTCGTTCCAGCAGCGGCATGAGTACGTGACGGTTGTGTGTGATCCCGGGCGGGCGGCGGTCCTGTTCGTCTCGGACGGCCGCTCGGCGGAGTCGCTCAGCGGCTTCTTCGACCCGCTCACCGCCTCGGAACGGGCCCGCATCGAGGCGGTCGCGATGGACATGTCGGGCGCCTACCTGAGCGCGGTCACCCGGGCGTTGGGGCCGGCCGCGCACGAGCGGATTGTCTTCGACAAGTACCACCTCGCCAGCCTGTTGGGCGATGCGGTGAACAAGGTCCGGCGTGAAGAGCACAAAACGCTGCTAGAGCAACACGACGAGCGCCTCAAGGGCACGCGGCATCTCTTCCTCATGAATCCCTGGAACATGTCGCGGGCGCAGACGGCCGAGCTGACGCAGCTCAAGTCCAGCAACCTCAAGGTCGCCCGAGCCTGGGCCATCAAGGAAACGTTTATGGACGCCTTCGCGTTTCGCCAACCCAAACGGGCGGAGCGGGCGTTGAAGGAGGTACTCGCCTGGATGGCACGCTCGCGCCTGGCACCCATGATCCGCGCCGCACGGACCGTCCGACGACATTTCGACGGGGTCATCAACGCCATCATCAGCGGCATCACGAACGCGACCGCCGAGGCCATCAACTCACGCATCCAGTGGATCAAGAAACAAGCCGCGGGCTTTCGCAGCCGGGAGCGGTTCCGCCAGGCCATCTACTTCCACCTCGGACGCCTGGACCTGTACCCGGATGAAGCACACACTCTTGCCCACCCGAATTCCTGAAGCGCCAGCAAACAAGACCTAGGAAGGGTATCTGGGAACAGAAGAGGCGACTAAACCCGGAAGCGATGGATGCCATCATGCAGGGCATTCGCCATCTGCTTGCCTATGAACACGACCATGGCGACTCCACTCGCATCTGCAATGCACTCAAAGAGGGTGACTACGACACAGCTGAAGAGATTTGTGAGAAGAACCACATCTTCAAAGCGTATCCTCTAATCAAATCCCGCGAGGCTGAGCAGATAGAACAGGCCAAAGAACTGCTGGAGTGCGAACAAATAGAGCCGCAGACCATCCACAAGACCTACTAACTGGAAGTCACATCTTGGCGATTTCCATAGCGAGGCGCTGTCCGAGGTTCTCGATCGACCCGCAGCGCTCCCGTATCGCCTCCGCGAGCCGGTGAGCACCGACGCCGCGTTGTTGTTGTTCTGCAGCCGACAAGTGCGTCACGGTTTCTTGCAGAGCCAGCTCGTAGGTTCTGTTTTCGAGCAAGGACCTCTCGACCGTACGCAGTCGGCCATTGATGGCACCATCCGAGAGATATAACCAGAAGTTGTGGATCGGCAGTCTGAAGAAGGCGGCGTATCCTTTCGCGTGAGCAACGCGAAAACTCCGGCTGGCAGGCCGGTGAAAGGAGCCGCCACCCATGCTGAAGGTACTCGACAACGATGGAGCAGACAACGAAGTTCCGCCGGAAGAGCGCGGTGCGCAGACGGTGGACGAGCTGGCCCGGGAGGGAGCCCGGCGGATGTTGATGACGGCCCTGGCGGTGGAGGTCGGGCAGTACATCGAGGCCCACGGCGAGGAGCGGGACGCGCGGGGACGCCGGCTGGTCGTTCGGAATGGTCGGGCCCAGGCGCGGAAGGTGACGTGCGGGGCAGGTACGCTCGAGGTGCATGCTCCTCGGGTGAACGACAAAAGGGTCAACGGCGCGGGCCAGCGGGAGCGGTTCACGAGTCGGATCTTGCCCCCCTACATGCGTCGCTCGCCCAAGGTGGCGGAGGTGCTGCCGATCCTCTATCTGCGCGGTCTGTCGACGGGCGATTTCCGCGAAGCGCTGCCGGTGCTATTGGGGGATGACGCGGCCGGCCTCAGCGCGACCAACATCGCGCGCCTCACGGCGGTGTGGGAAGAGGACTACCGGCGGTTCCGCCAGCGGGACCTGGCCGATCGTGACTACGTGTACGTGTGGGTCGACGGCATCCATTTCAACATCCGGCTCGAGGACGATCGGCTCTGTACGCTGGTGATCATCGGCGTACGGCCCGATGGGACCAAGAAGCTCGTGGCCCTGGAGGACGGCTACCGCGAGAGCACCGACAGCTGGGCGACGGTGCTGCGGGACCTCCAGCGGCGCGGCATGCGGGCCCCGGTGGGGGCGGTCGGCGACGGCGCCCTGGGTTTCTGGGCGGCCGTGCGCGACGTGTGGCCGGACACGCGAGAGCTCCGCGACTGGTGTCACAAGATGGGCAACGTGCTCGACAAATTGCCAAAGCGATTACAGCCGAAAGCGAAGCGCGCGCTCCGCGAGATCATGTACGCCGAGACGCGGGCACACGCCGAGGAGGCCATGGACGTCTTCATCGCCGAGTACGAGGCCAAGTACCCGAAGGCGGCGGCGTGCCTGGACGCAGACCGCGACCGCCTCCTCACGCACTTTGCCCTGCCAGCTGAGCATTGGCAGCACGTGCGCACGAGCAACGTCATCGAGTCGCCATTCGCCACGGTCCGACTCCGGCAGCGCGTGACCAAAGGCGCGGGCTCGCGCACCAAGGGCCTGTTGATGGCCTACAAGCTGCTCGAGATGGCACAGCAGCGCTGGCGTCGGCTCAATGGCGCGCATCTGCTGCCACTCGTCCGCGCCGGCGTGACGTTCATTGACGGGGTACAGCAGGAGCGAAACAACGAGGGAGATCGGAAGGTGGCCGCCTGATCACGCTGATGACCGATCCACAACATTTGACAATATCTCCACCATCCGATGCGATCGCGCTTGGTGGCAAGCCGGCCAACAGAAGGTTGGGCTGGTTGGCCGCAAGATCGCCAGGCCAATCCATTAGGTCGTCCTCCCACTGGAGACCGATTGCGAGGTCGTTGAATGCGCCGCTGAACGCGGTACGTAGGTCGGCTCTCCCCGCCGCGTGGCAGGCGGCGACCACGCCGAGCTGACCGAGGGCCGCTCGGTCGGTAACGATTTTTTCGCGGGTATCCAGCGTTCCTTCTGACGTCTCTCCCGTCGGTTGGTCGTAGCTCCTGAGCTGGGCGGCGTGGTAACTGTCGAAGCCGTCGAACCACAGACGTTCGACCGGCGGAGATAAGAGCGAGGACTCCCTTGCGATCCGCTGCGCGAGAAGGGCGGCCTGCTTTGCCAGGACGATCTCCGCAGGGGAGAGCCGGTGTTGTTTGTCGACGATTCGGTCGTCGATGAAGGTGTGCATCAGCAGGAATAGGTGGACGACGTTGGCCGTGCGTGTGGCGTCGGTGGGTCGTTCGGACCAGGCCTGGGACTGGAGCAGGGGATAGAGAACGACGAACGGCGACAGGCGCTCGGTCCAGCGTGGCTCGTGGTCGGGACGGATCCTGAGGGTGTCGAGGACGGTTCTCGACGTCTCGAGGAGCTGGTCGCCAGATGGGCCTCAAGAGATCGTTCGAGGCGGTCGAGCTCGGCCCGGATGTCTAGGAACTGGCTCACGGCGTGGACGTCGGTCGTCCTTGATTGGCCTCGATAGACGCGGTCAGTGCTTGACCGAGTTCCTGATATGAGTCGAACCGCTGTCCGGGTTCCTTGTCAGTCATGCGCGCCAGGATACTCAGCGTCTCTTTTGACACCGCGCATCGCTGGCTAAGGTTGGGAAGCGGCTCGCTCATCTGCAGGTGGAGCAACCCCTCGAGGGTGTCCGCGGTGAAGGGGCGATCGCCGGCGATCAATTCGAAGAGGCAGATGCCGAGAGAGTACTGGTCGGACTTCCAAGTGGCCTTGCGCCCGCGGGCGAGCTCCGGACTGATGTAAGCCGGGCTGCCAAGGATGCTCCCGGGCTCGGTCAGCGTCGGTTCGTCCGACGCCCTGGCGATGCCGAAGTCACCGATCTTGATCCGGTCGGTCGGCGCCAGGAAGACGTTGGCGGGCTTGATGTCCCGGTGGACGATGCCCAGCTCGAGCGCAGCCTCTAGACCCCCAGATAGGTCTCGCACCCAGCTCAGCGCCTGCGCCTCGACGATCGAACGGTGGCGCCTGAGGTAGCGGTCGAGGGAGCCGCCGGGGAAGTACTCGACGACGATGAAGGGCTCGCCATGGGAGATACCGTCGTCGAGGACCTCGACGATGTGAGGGTGGGCGATCCGCTTCATCACCCGGGACTCGCGCAGGAACCGCTCGAGACGCAGGTCGTCGGCCTTGGTCGCGGGTTTAGGCACCTTGATCGCGACCTCACGGTCGTCGTCGTTTGCCACGTAGACGTAGCACATCGCTCCCTCGCCGAGCAGCCTATCGACGCGGTAGTGGCCGATGGAAGCCGGGTAGGCGGGGTACTGACCGGTGATCGTGCTGGCTTCCTCCGTCGCGGGAGTGAACCAGCGGCCCAGGCCGGTCGCGATGCGGGCGCGCAGGCTGTCGGCGAAACGGAGCTCGTTGGCGGTGAAGTTCGCTCCTCGAGGCTTTGGGCCGACGACCAGCGCGCCGACGAGACGATCACGGGATCGTAGCGGGATAATCATCACGGCGTTGAGCTCGCCCCACGCTTCCAGGAGCGCGCGTCGACGGCCGCCAAAGCGACGGCCTTCCAGGAGCTCGTCCTGATGCAGTGGTGCCTTGGCGTGGACCAGCAATCGAAGGAGCGGTCCACAGCGCTCGAAGTCGATGGCCGATGGCGGATCAGCGGTCGAGGCAGCGCCCCGCCACGTTTCGGTAGACGTCTGTCGGAAAAGCAATGACGTCTCGGCTCCGTCGAGCGCCGAGCTAGTGAGCAGGACCGCCTCGTCGCAAAAGTCGTCGAGATTGGTTTGCTCGTCGCCGAGGTCGCCGAGCCGCAGGAGGTAGTCCTCGAGATGGTCCGCGCGGTGGAATCGGATGAGGAGCCGGTGGCGTGTGCGCGCATAGAGTGGCGCCAGTCCGAGGACGGAGGCGCCGACGAGCAGCCCCTGGGCCACCCCGCTGCCTCCCCCGAGCAACCGCTCGGTGAGCGGACCGACCGCGGCCGCCGCGGCAGCGTAGACCAGACCGACGCCCAGCAGCAGTAATCCGGCCGCGATTCCCTCGCGCGCCAGCTCGTTCAGCTGGAGCAGGTTGTGGCGCACGATCGCGTACGCGACGATCAGCGGAAAGGCGATGACCGCGAGCTCGAACCAGAGGCGATGGCCGAAGTCGATACGTTGGGCGATCACCGCCACGTAGAACGCGGCGAGCGGCACGAAACCGAGAACGGCGGCGAGCCGCAGAACCACCGCGCGCTGACGGTCTGTCGATCCGATGGCGAGCCCGCGCAGGCGGAACCACAGTTTCGTCTGCTGCGACACGACGATGATCGCGAGCATGATGCCGACCCAGCCGAGGAAGAGCGGTATCCCGAGAACGCCGTCCGCCGCATCGAGCGGATAGAGCGCGCGGTTGATGGCCAGCAGCACGACCCCGAGTCCCGCCGCGCCCCAGAGCCATGGCTTGAGCGACGTCATCACGACCCTGAGCGGAGAAAACGTCCCGAGAAAGGCCAAACTCGCGAGCGGCATGGAGCACTGAAGCACGTAGAACGCCTGGCTCTCGATCGGCCACCGGTAGTGGTAGGGCACCGAGCGGTAGATCCAGAAGAGCGAGACCGCGAGGCAGAAGGCGAGGAAGCCCCACGACGACGCGATATCCGGTTTGACGCGGTAGACGCGGAAGCCGAGGCCGCCGATCAGCACGCCGACCACCAGGAGTGTGAGCTGCACTCTCCAGTCCAGGCGCACGATCACGAGCTCGAGCCGCTTTTGCGCGCCATCGGATGGTTCGAGCGTCAGTGCGAGCGTCGACACGTTGCTCCGCAGCACGGCAACCGGGTCGGTCATCTCGGCGAGCGAAGTACCGTTGATGTGGGTGAGACGGGATCCCATGACGGTCGGCGCGCCGCCGGGAAGCGCCGGGTCAACGCCCCGAACGATCCCGGCACCGTCGAGCTCGAAGTACGGTGCCTGTCTCCGTTCCCACCAGAAGACGTGCTTGGTTTGCCCGGCGTCGGGTAGCGCCGGCACGACGTTCGTAGCCGCCACCTGCTCGCGAACGTCGAGGGTGAGCTAATCTTAGTTGAAAATTGAAACGGCTCCAGACCCTGTGGTGTGATGACGTTGCAAAAGACGGACATCACCCCACGAGAGAGAGGAGCCACGATGAGTGGCCTACGTGCTGTCAGGAAGCGCAAGAAAGTTCGCAAGCTGGGCTCGGTCAACATCATTCACCGCGAGGCCTACGCGGATCTGGAGCTGGACGCGAAGGTGGAGCTGATCCGCTCGCTGGTGCCCCTGGGCCTGATGCATGTGCAGGAGTTGCTCGACCAGGAGGTGACGGCGCTGGCGAGCGAGCGCTACGTCCGGAAGGACGCGTCGGTCGGTGGACGCCGTCACGGCAGTAACCCTGGGACGGTGGGTCTCGCGGGGCAGCGCGTGCCGATTCGCGTGCCCCGGATTCGTCGCCTCGCAGGGAGCGAGATTCCGCTGCGGTCGTATGCGGCGTTGCATGACGACCGCGAGGTGGACGACGCGCTGCTGCGACGGGTGCTCTACGGGATCTCGTGCCGCAACTACGCGGCGGCCGCGGCGGCGATTCCCGGGGCGATCGGGCTGTCGAGTTCGACGGTGTCCCGGGGGTTCATCCAGGCCAGCGCGGCGCAGCTACGGGCGTTCCAGGAGCGGGACCTATCCGATGAGGACGTGGTGGCCGTGTTCCTGGACGGCAAGACGTTCGCTGACGCGACGATGGTCATCGCGCTAGGCATCACGCTGTCTGGGGAGAAACGCTTCCTGGGCTTCGTCGAAACGGACACGGAGAACGCGACGGTGCTCACACCGTTCCTGCGGTCGTTGGTCGAGCGGGGCCTCGACCTCTCCCAGGGTGTGCTGGTCATCCTCGATGGCGGCAAGGGGCTCCGCACGGCCGTCCGGAAGGCCTTCCGGGGCCGGGCCCTGGTCCAACGGTGCCAGTGGCACAAGCGCGAGAACGTGGTGAGCTACCTGGCCAAGCCCGAGCAGGCGGTGTGGCGTCAGCGTCTCCAGCGAGCGTACAACCGGCCGGACTACGACGAGGCCCTCGGTGCGCTCGAGACGCTCCACGGCGAGTTGGACGAGCGGAACCAGTCGGCGGCTGACAGCTTGGCGGAAGGCCTGGACGAAACCCTGACGTGACATCGATTGGGCGTGTACGGAGTGCTGGGCCGGTCGCTGAAGACGACGAACTGTCTGGAGTCGGTCAATGCGCTGGTCGAGGAACGCTGCGCGAAGGTAGATCACTGGCAGAGCTCGAGCCAACGCCACCGCTGGCTGGCGACCGCCCTCCTGGACATCGAACCGCGCTTACGAAGGGTGAGGGGCTACCGCCACCTTCCCACGCTTCGGGCCGCATTGAAGCGAGAACTGAAGATCGACACGACGACGTCGAAGAAGCAGGCCGCGTAAGCCATCGGGAGCCGTGGAGAGTTTCAACTAAGAATGGGCTTGACTCTACGCCGCCGCTTGTGTCAGTTGGGTGCGTCACTAATCGCGCATGTCGATCGAGCTAGTGACCGGGGGGGCGGGCGGGTCGGTGCGGCAGGGACAATTGCAGGGACAATGGGTCGACGGCCCTCCACGACCCGCTCAAGCGCGACCCCGTAAAGCATTGATACGGCAAGAGAAGGGTGGTGCCGAGGGGCAGAATTGAACTGCCGACACCATGATTTTCAGTCATGTGCTCTACCAACTGAGCTACCTCGGCCCGTGGGGAAGCAACTACTCCTGATGCAACGACTTAGCAGCGCCGTTGGGGAACGGCGCGACCTCTAACCATATTTCAGATCCATCCCTGCTTGCAACGCGCCTGCAAGACGCCTCGAGCCAACCTTTCCCACCGACGCTCACGGTTCGACGAAATGAAAGTCGGGCGGACCGTCGCGGCGTGCGAAGAGCACGACGTCGGCGTCCGCGTGCACCCGCCACTCGTGATGTGCCGTGCCGGGAATGATGATGTAGCTGCCCTCGGTGGCGGTGTGACGGGTGCCGTCGAAGATGATGTCCACGACCCCGTCGAGTACGACGACCGTTTCGGTGTGCGTATGCCAATGCATGTCGAAGCGCGAGCCGGCCGGGAACCGCGCGAGGTACGTGACGCCGCCGGTCCCCGGATCGGTCGAGATGGGCGCGTTCCGCAGCCCGGCCGGGTAGCGCGGGCGGCTGGTCGGAGGACCCCACTCGGCCGATCTCCAGTTCATCACCACCGGTGCTTCGGCCGCCGGAGCAGTCTGAGTTCCGGTGTGCGCGGCGACGCCGGCGCAAAGTGCCAGCAGCAGGGCGACGCGCATTACGAGTCGTGAAGTCTGGGTCACGGTCTTACCTCCCGGGGCGCCATTGTAGGGCAGCGGTGACCGTGCGGCGCGGCCAGACCCGACCTGGACGCGCGCCGCCGTGGAGGGGGCGGTGGCGGCTTGGTCTGCGTGTCGCGACTGTGCGAGACTCGTGGGGCGGCGCCGGTCGGCAGGGCTGAAGCCCTGCGCTACGACGGTTAATCTTGGAGTTTCTGATCATGCCCCAGTCGAAAGTCTGCGCGATCGTCGCGCTCGTCGGTTTGCTGGCTGCGCCGAGTGCGGCCCAGGAAGTGGAGGTCATCGAGCACGAGCTCGACAACGGCCTGACGCTGCTCCTGGTCCCGCGGACAGGCGACCCGAACATCTCTGCCGGGTGGGTGGCCAAGGTGGGCTCGGTCTACGAGCGACCGGGCATCACGGGCGTGGCACATCTTTTCGAGCACATGATGTTCAAGGGGACCGAGACGCTCGGCACCCAGAACATCGAAGAGGACCTGCAGATCATCGCCGAGCTCGACGTGCTCCGCGCGGATATCCAGGCGGAGGAGGTCGAGCTGAACCGCGCGTTCGAGCTCGGCCAGCTCGAGGACCCGACGGATCCGGCCGCCCGCTCGCCACGGCATCAGGAAATGTTGACCGAGTTCGAGACGCTGCTGGATCGCCAGAGCGACCTGCTGATAAAGGAGGACTTTTCACGCGTGTATACCGGTCAGGGCGCATCCGGGCTGAACGCGATGACGAGCTACGACTTCACGATGTACATCGTGAATGTCCCCGCCAACAAGCTGGAGCTCTGGTTCTGGATGGAGAGCGATCGTCTGTCGAGCCCGGTGTTCCGTGAGTTCTACGCGGAGCGGGACGTGGTGTATGAAGAGCGGCGCATGCGGACGGACAGCACGCCAATTGGCAAGTTTCAGGAGCAGTTCGACGCGATGTTCTGGCAGTCGTCGCCCTACGGGTGGCCGGTCGTCGGATGGCCGAGCGATCTCGAGGGGGTGACCCGCAACGAGGCGCTGGCGTTCTTCGACACGTACTACGCGCCGAACAATCTCGCGATGGCGCTGGTCGGCGATTTTGATCCGGACGAGGCGATCGCGCTGGCCGAGCGGTATTTCGGGGGCCTGGAACGCGGCGAGCGGCCGCCGCTCCAGCCGCGGACACGCGAGATGACCCAGCTGGCCGAAAAGCGCATGGTCGCCTACGCGGAGACGAACCCGCAGGTGACGATTCGCTACCAGTCGGTGCGAGACGGGCACGTCGACGAACCGGCGCTCGTCGTGCTGGGTCAGCTGCTCAATGGACGCACCGGGCGTCTGTACAAGGCGCTGGTCGAGGAGCAAGAGGTGGCGACGGGGGCGTCCGGTGGTCAGTCGGGCTTCCAGTTCGAGGGGATGTTCGAGTTGCGCGGGACGGCCAAGCAGGGGCGGACGCCGGAGGACGTGGAACAGGCGATCTACGCGGAGCTGGAACGGCTCAAGATGGAGCCAGTGAGCGAGCGTGAGCTGCAGAAGGTCAAGAACCAGAACGCCGCCGGCAACTTCCGCAACCTGCGGAGCAACTTCGGGTTGATGATGCAGCTCCTCATCCGGGAGGGGAACCGCGGGTGGGAGCACATCAACACCGATCCGGCGCTGTACGACGGGGTGACCGCGGACGACATCACACGGGTCGCCAACACGTATTTCACACCTGAGACCCGCGCGGTCGCGATTTACTATCGCGATGAGAGCGCACCGACCGAGGAGGACCCGCTGCTGGCCGGGTTGAGCGACGAAGAGCGTCAGCAGATCGCACAGATGCGAGGCATGCTCGCCCAGATGACGGAGGAGCAGGCCAACCAGTTCCTCGCGCAAGCGGATCAGATGCTGTCGCAGGCCCCGCCGGAAAACCAGGACATGGTGCAGGCGATGATCGCGCTCGTCGAGCAACGCCTCGAGGAGCTCGGAGGTGGACGATGAGCACCGCGATGCGGCGCATGCTGATGCTCGGCGCCCTGCTCGTGGGTCTCGCGATGCCGGCCGGTGCCCAGCAGATCCCGGCCCATCCGCGTGACCTGACGTTCGACTCGCTGACGTTCGATCCACCCGACGCGGCGAGCCATCGCCACGTGTTGTCGAACGATGTCGTGGCCTTCGTGGTCCCGGACCACACGCTGCCGCTGGTCACCGTGACGGTTCTCGTGCGCACCGGCGACTACCTCGAGCCGTCGGACAAGGCCGGTCTGGCCGGTCTTGTCGGCAGTCAGATGCGCGCCGGTGGCACCACCGGGATGACGCCGACCGAGTTCGACGAGGAAGCGGCATTCCTGGCCGCGCAGCTCGGCAGCAACATCGGGACGACGAGCGGCCGCGCTAGCGTCAACAGCCTGACGAAGGACCTGGACAGTGCCCTCGACCTCCTGTTCGACATGGTGCGCCACCCGCGGTTCGATCAGGATCGGCTGGAGTTGGCGAAGAGCCAGGTCCTCCAGCAGATGGAGCGGCGGAACGACAGCACGCAGAGCATCGAGGGACGTGAGTGGGGCCGGCTGCTGCGCGGGACCACGCATTTCACGACGATGCCGACGACGCAGGCGTCGGTCGCCGAAATCACCCGCGACGATCTCACGGCATTCCATCGCGCGCACTTCCACCCGGGGAGCTTCATCTTCGCGATCTCCGGCGACGTCGAGCCGGACGAGATTCTCCCCAAGCTCGAGGCTCGAATGTCGGACTGGCCGGCACGCGACGTCGCCGCGGGGCCGGTGCCGGCGCCGAACTACGAGCCGAGGCCCGGGTTGTATCTCGTCGACAAGGCCGACGTGAACCAGGGCCGGGTGTCGATCGGTCATCTGGGCACGATGCGGGACAACCCGGATCGCTACGCCCTGATCGTGATGAACGACATCCTGGGCGGCGGAGGCTTCAGCGCACGTCTGCTTACCCGCATCCGCTCGGACGAGGGGCTCGCATACGGCGCCTCCTCGGGGTTCGGGCTGGGCACCTATTACGAGGGAGCGTTCCGCGCCAGCTTTCAGTCGCGTAGCGAAACGGTCGCGCGCGCGTCGGCCATCGTTCTCGAGGAGATCGATCGCATTCGGTCGGAGCCGGTGACGGACGCCGAGCTCCGCACGTCGATCGCGTCCTTCGTCGAGACGTTCACGCGTAACTTCTCGAGTGCGACGTCGATCGCCAACCTGTTCGCCACCGACGAGTACACGGGGCGCGATCCCTCGTATGTCACGACCTATCGGGAGCGGATCAGCAGCGTGACGGCCGACGACGTGCTCCGCGTCGCGCAGGAGTATCTGCACCCGGACCGGCTCGTCATGCTGGTGGTCGGCAACGTGACGGCGATGGAGGCCGGTGACCCCGACAACCCCGACTACACCCTCGACCGGCTCGTCGACACGGCCCCGACGCTGATCCCGCTCCCCGACCCCTTCACGATGGAATATCCGTCGACGCCGTGAGCACCGGCCGGCGAGGACGGATCGGGCGCGCGCGCGTCTGGGTCCATGACGGCCCGTCCTGCCGTTTTCCCGAACAGCGTCTCGGTCGTCCGTCGACCGGCGTCTGCTTCTCTGGCGGGGGCACCCGATCGTTCGCCGCCACGATCGGCCAGCTGCGTGGCCTCACCACCCTCGGCCTGCTGCCGCGGATCGGATACGTCTCAGCCGTGTCCGGTGGTGCCTGGGCCGCAGCCGCCCACGCCTTCTACGCCGGACCGGGGCGGACGGATGACGACATCCTTGGCACGGTGGTCGAGCCGGACGCGATCACCGACCGTGTCCTGGGTCGGGTCGATCCTGGTTATCTCGGCGTCGCTGCGACGCGCGACTTCCAGCGCACCTTGGTCACGCTGGATGCCGATCCCAACGTTCCGCGGGATCGCGTCTGGGTAGACGCGGTGGGTCGGACGTTTCTCGAGCCATTCGGCCTGTTCGAGGCGAGGCATCCGGCCTTCACGCTCGATGCGGCGACGCGGGACGCGATCGTCGCGCGCAACCCCGACCTGGCGAGCGGCCCGATGCATCTGGTCCGGCATGGGGCGGCGCATCCGTATCTGCTCGTGCACGCCACCCTCAACTGGCCGGTCGACGGGTCGCGCGAGCCACACAAGGTGGCCTTCGAGTATTCGCCGCTGGCCGTCGGCGCGCCGACGCTCACGACCCTGGAGGCGGCCGGCCGCCGGCGGCGGATCGGTGGCGGCTTCATCGAACCCTTCGCGTTCGGGTGCCGCGCGCCGGCAGACGCACCGGGAACGGACGGGGTCGCAGCAGTCGAGCTGCCCGAGTCGGCGCTCACGCTGGCGGACGCGATCGGTGCGAGCAGCGCCTTCCGCGTCCAGGGGCGCGATTTCGAGAACTATCCGCACGCGGCGTGCTGGCCGGTCACAGGGCGCGGCGGTGAGCCGACCGCCACCGAGGTGTTGACCGACGGCGGGGATCTCGAGAACTACGGCCTCATCGCGCTCCTCCGCCGACGCGTCACGCGCGTCGTCGTGTTCATCAACACGGAGTGGCCGCTCTCGGCGGCGCTCGGTGAGACGGCGTGGCCCGACGACTCGGATCCAGAGCACCGCGCGATTGATCCGTTCCTTGCGCCACTGTTCGGCGCCCCGAGCAGCCAGTTTCCGCACAATCGCGTCTTCCCGGAGGCGGAGTTCGCGACGCTCGTACGCGGCCTGCAAACCGCGAGGCGGGCGGGTCGCAGCGTGGCGACGACGCTCACCCACCGGGTACTGGCAAACGACCGGTGGGCCGTGTCCGGCGGCTGGGAGACTCGGATCTGTTGGGTCTACAACGAGCGTGTGCCGGAGTGGCAGGCACGGATCCCGGCCGAGGTGCGCCGGCACGTCGAGGCGGGTCAGGCGGCGCGCGCCGAGGGCGGCTTCGTCCACTTTCCGCACTATCGCACGCGGGGCCAGAACCCCGGTTGTCTCATCCGGCTCACGCCGGAGCAAGTCAACCTGCTCGCGCATCTCGGCTGCTGGAACGTCACGGCTAACGCCGACACGCTGCGTGACCTCCTTGCGCCGTAGAAGACCGCTCTTGAGCGAGTCGGTTTCTGAAGGGATGTGCACGGCCGGCATGCGGGTCTGCGATGGTCACCCGGGTTTCTGCAGCAGGACGATGCGGTTGGTGTTGGTGCCCTTCTTCAGGTTGTCGACGCCCCAGCACTGAGACGTCTTCGTGAACGCCTGGTCGTTGACCACGACCATGCGGGGGGTCAAGCCTGCCGTCACAGCTGCCGGTATGACGAGTGTCTCCAGAAAGAGCCGCCCCGCGCGGATCTCACCCACTTCAAAGGCGATGTGCCCGCCGGGTACGAGAATCCGCCTGAGCTCGGCAAAGACCCGCGCCATCCCGGCCTGCCAGTCTCGGGGTCGGGCGAGTTGCCAGATCTCGACCGCCGCCGCGTCGATGCCGTTGAACCAGCAGCGCAGCCAGTTGTCGGTCTGATAGTCGACCGTGTCGAGGAACGGCGGGGAGGTCACCGCGAGATGGACCGAGCCATCGGACATCTCCGGCGTATCGCTGCACGAGGCCGTGAGCAGCACCGCGCCCGAGGCCGCCCGCAGGATACGCCGCTCGTCGGGTCGCAGCTTCGCGAGCAGCGACCGGCTCTTCTTGAGAATCGCGCCGCGCACGTCGCGGGGCGGCGGGACCTGACGCCGCCTGTCGTTGATCCTCCGTTGGGCGGCCACGGTGACCGCCTGGTTGGGCGGGAGGGTGTACACGGAGAAGAACCCGGGGGAATGCCCGGTCAGCCGGTTGGTGGCGACCATCCGAATCCAGCGGTCGACGCGATCCAGCGTGCGCGACGTTTCCCGCTCCAGCAGATACCGGCGGAGGTTGGTCACCGCCCGCAGGGTGGTCGCATGAAAGAAGACCCGCAGATCGTTCCGGACGCCAACCGCCGCGTCGAGGGCGAGCGTGCCCAGACGGTCCTCGATCTCCGCGAGCGTCGGCGGATCGAGCCGAGGTGCCACCAGGATCGCGCTCAGCGGGTTGACGTCGCATCCGGCCGGGCGGCGGCCAAGCAGCGCCGCTTCGATGACGCTGGTCCCTCGCCCCATGAACGGGTCATACACGAGCTGTCCGGGTTGGGTGAGGCGCTCGATGAAAAACCTGGGTAGCTGTGGCTTGAAACACGCTCGATATGAGACCTCGTGCAGAGAATGTGCGGCCCGTTGCTTCGAGGTCCAGAACTCGTTGACGTAGAGCGGGATGTCACACGCGGCGTCAGGGAAGGGTCGGACCGTGGTGGCCGTGCCGAACGCGTTGAAGCGCTCGACGTCGCCGCGGAACACGTCGGTGATCGAGGGCTTGCGGCCGATGCCGCGCTGAAACAGATCGAGCTGACCCTGTGCCATGTCGGTCGACGAGTGTACGAGGAGTGGCGTTGGGGGGTCTACTGCTTTTGCTCAGCCCGAGACGACGGTCGCACCTCGACCTCCTGGTGCAGCGTCTCGATGACGAAGTCGCGCAGCGGTTGGTCCCGCTGCAGCGCGCGCATCTTGCACTTCTTCAGCAGGTCCTTCGGGAAGTTCCTGATGTTCAGTGCGGCGGCGTCGGTGACTCCCGATGAGAGCTTGGACACGACCTTAGACACCAATGTTACAGAATAGACAGATGTAGACGTAAATACATAATCACCGTATGATACGGATGTTACATAAGTATCGGGCACGGTGCACGCCGCCAATAGGCAGGACTTCTCGAGCGCGACACCAGGTTTGCTCCTCGCCGACTGGACGCAGGGCCCGGCGCACGCGACGTCTCGAGCGGCCGCCTGCGTTCAGTCCGCGAGCTCTTTCGTTGTGATGTCACCTGTTGACGCGTAATGGCTCCCGCCAACGACCTGCTTGCCGACCGGACCCATCCGAGCCCTATCGTGCCGCGTCGGCGAAAGCCGCGCCGGCGTACGGCCCGGGTCCTGCTGATTTTCGTGACGTGCGTGCTCGTCTTGAACGCGCTCGCCGGGGACCGTGGGCTGCTGGCCACCGTGAGCGCGGGGCGGGCGCACGGCGCGCTCTCGGACGACATCGAGGCGATTCGCGAGGAGAACGCGTCGTTGCGCGAAGAGGTCCGCCGTCTGCGCGAGGAGCCGGGCGTGATCGAGGGCATCGCACGTCGCGAACTGGGGCTCATCCGTCCCGGCGAGCGACTGTTCGTCGTGGCCGAGGGACCCGAGCCCGAGGCGAACGGCGTTCCGCGCTCGGACGAGAATCGCTAAGCTCTCGTCCCCGAGTTCACGTGTGCTGCCCAGTAGGGCGAGGCTTCAGCTTCGCCTCGCAGGCCTGAAGGCCTGCGCTACGTACCAGATCGATTCCCCGGGTTCCGCGGATACCGCATCCGGCCGGTCACGAAGACCCCGCAGGCGAGGCCAATCGGGAAGCCCACCACGACATCGAGCGGGAAGTGCACGCCCAGATAGACCCGCGACCCGGCCACCATCAGCGCGAGCACCCACAGCGGGGCCGATGCCGCCGGCACGACCCGCGTGAGTGCGTAGGCGCCCGCGGCCGCAGAGGCCGTATGGCCAGAGGGGAACGACGCGTCGGATGGGCGGAGGGCGGGGGACACCACGAGGTGGGTATGGACGTCGAACGGCCGCGGCCGCCCCACGGCCGGTTTGAGCATCACGTGCACGATGCCCCAGGCAAGGATCAGCGAAAGGGCCAGGCGCCATAGCGGGCCGGCATCGCGTCGTCGCACCGTCACGGCGACGCCGATGCCAAGCCAGACGAGACCGTACGACCCGGCGAGTGTGGTGGCGACCATGAGTGCCGTTATCCACGCGGGGCGAGGCAACGCACCGATCCACAGGAGCAGGTCGGCGTCGGCGTCCAGCAGTAGATCGAGCACGCGCTAGGCGGGTGCGGGTTCCGGTTCGGGCGCGGGCGCGGTCTCAGGCTCCGGTTCGCGTATCAGCCCGAGCTCCTGCCGGACGCGCCGTTCGATCACCGTGAAGAGCTCGGGCTTCTCACGTAAGAGGCCCTTGACGTTCTCGCGCCCCTGGCCCAGCCGCTCGTCTCCATACGAGAACCACGCGCCGCTCTTCTCGATGATGCGCCGTTCGACCGCCAGATCGAGGAGGTCACCCTCGAGGGAAATGCCCTCGCCGTACATGATGTCGAACTCGGCCAGGCGGAACGGCGGGGCCACCTTGTTCTTGACGACCTTGACGCGCGTCCGTCCGCCGATCACCCGATCGGCGTCCTTGATGGCGCCGATCCGGCGAATATCGATCCGCACGGACGAGTAGAACTTCAGCGCGCGACCGCCGCTGGTGGTTTCGGGGCTGCCAAACATGACACCGATCTTCTCGCGCAGCTGGTTGATGAAGACGAGACAGGTCTTCGATTTGGAGACGACGCCGGTCAATTTCCGGAGCGCCTGAGACATGAGGCGCGCCTGCAGCCCCACCTGGGCGTCGCCCATCTCGCCTTCGATCTCGGCGCGCGGCACGAGTGCGGCGACCGAGTCGACGACGACGACGTCGACGCCCCCCGAACGGATCAGCATCTCCACAATTTCGAGCGCCTGCTCGCCGTTGTCGGGCTGCGAGACCAGCAGGTTGTCGAGGTTGACCCCGAGCTTGGTCGCATACGTCGGGTCGAGCGCGTGCTCGGCATCAACGAAGGCGGCGTTGCCGGTCACACGCTGTGCTTGCGCGATGATCTGGAGCGCCAGCGTGGTCTTCCCCGATGCCTCGGGACCGTAAATCTCGACGACGCGGCCGCGCGGCACACCGCCCACCCCGAGCGCGTAGTCGATGCTGATCGAGCCGGTGGAGATGACCGGGATTGGGGTCACGGCGCTCTGCCCCAGGCGCATGATCGACCCCTTGCCGAACTGCTTCTCGATTTGGCCGACGGCGATGTCGATCGCCTTGGCTCGCTCGCGTTCTATCCGCTCCGGGTTTGGCATGGTCGCTCCAGTTCAAGGGGTGGTTCCCAAACGTGCACACGGTTTCGCATTCTAGGTCCGTACCAGGGTCAAGTCAAGCGAAAATAGAAATCTAAGAACTAGTATAATCATTGTAATCAGTCACTTACGAGATGCCACACTTTCGCCCCGTGCGGAGGGTGTTCAGGATTATCAAGCGGTTTCATCGAAGACGAGTGCGATTACTGCGCCCTCCGGCCCGCGAACCACGTGGCGTGCGGGCCCGTCAGACTACACGGGGGACGGCGCGCACGCGAGCGGCGACGCCAGTAGACTCCTGCTAGTGTCCCGAGTCAGAAGTGCGGTGACGAAGTCTCGGAGCGCGGCGCCCGGCTGGCAAGGCGCGACGAGGGAGCATATCGGGCATATGTGACCGAGGAGCAACACCGCCAGGCGGGATGCCCCGCCCGAGAATCGTTGGCGAACTTCTGACTCGGGACACTACTGATTACGCTCGTAGCCGGGCCTCGTGGCGCTACGTGGAACGGAACGCAAGGACAGAGTCGATGGGCCTCAGAGACCTCTTCGGGAAGAAAGAGCAAGACAGCGCGCCGGACCCCCTTGCGGATCTGGTCCTCGGCAAGCTCAGGGTCGGCTATCTGGTGGACTACGATCTGAAGACTTGGGAAGTCACGGGCTACTGCCGGTACGATTTCGACGGCGACCGCGTAGAGGAGTGGGAGATCACGGCGGCGGGACGCGAGAAGCGCTATCTGGAGCTGGCGGACGAGCGCTGGTCCCTCGCGGAGAAGATCGTCATCGGCGTCATCGACGGCGACGTCCGGAGCCAGATCCTTCGCGAAGAGGACCCGCCCAGCCGCATCGTCCACAAAGGCACGCAGTACTACCTCGACAATTCCTCTGCGGGGTACATGTTTCCGAACGGCGAAGGAAAAGGCGTGGAAGTGATTCGGTGGGAGTTCCTGGACGAAGACGAGGAGCGATTTCTGGGCATCGAGCGGTGGAGCGAGACCGAGCTCGGAGCCGCGACGGGCTTCTTTGTCGAGGACTACCAGTTCACGAACATCCTCCCAGGGGGCGGCACCTAGGAGCCCGTGGTGGAAGTCCGCGCTGCACCGAGAGCGGCGAGGCGCCTGGCTGACAAGGTGCGAAGAGGGAGAATACCGGGAGTATTTGACCGATGAGCGCCGCAGGCAGGCGGGATGCATCGCCGCTCGAATGCAGCGGCACTTTCACCACGGGCTCCTATGATGTCTGGCCGGGCATGCGCAAACCTTGCACTGGCGGGCTGCTACACTCACGTCGAGCGGATCATCATGTCGGTGCGCGAGTGGAGATGAGGATGAGGATGACGAGAAGCCAACGCTGGTTCGCGTGGATTGGGCTCCCGGTCCTCGTCCTGGCCGCGGGCTGCGCTGCCGGGAATCCACTCGAACGATTGGAGCGCGAGCTCGACCGCTACCCGGAGTACACGGTCGTGCTCGCGGACATGCGAGAGGAGGGGACGTTCTCGACCGACTATTTGCACCAGTACCGGGTGACAACAGGTGAGCGGGAGGGTGGCTCCGACGAGCTCGTGTTCACGGAGCGCATCCGGGACTGGGAACGCGTCGGCCGCAACACCTATTCCCGATACCAGCCCTACCTCGGCATGGTCGTGCTCTCGAAGGGCCCGGACGGCAACGTCGATAGGGACCAGCATCCACCGGGCTACCAATACGTCGGCAATGATCGCTACGGTCAGTGGCGAGGCGATGGGCGTGGCGGATCGTTCTGGGAGTTCTACGGCCGCTATGCCTTGATTAGCCACATGATCGGCGGTTTCGGCCGGCCCATTTACCGCAACGACTGGAACACGTATCGCGGCAACCGGAGCCGTGGCCAACCCTATTTCGGCTCGGGCGCGTATGGCAGCAATGGCACGGTCACGAGACAGAGCAACCCAAATTTCTTCAGGCGCCAAGCAACACGGCAGCGTGCCCGAAGCCAGGGATTCGGCGATCGGGTGCGTGGTCGCATGACGGGCGGCAGCGCGCGGGGCCTCGGCAAGTAGGGGCAGAAAGGAAGCATCATGTCCTTGGACCAGATCCTCGCGGGCCTCATTTACCTGGTCGTCGTGCTCGTCCTTGTCGTCGTCGGCAAGTGGGTGTACGACGCGCTCCACCGCGGCTTTGTCCTGCGCACAGAGCTCCTCGAGAAGAACAACTTCGCGATGGCCCTCACCGTCGCCGGCTACTACCTCGGCCTGGCGATCGTGCTTGGCGGCGTGGTGTCCGGACCCGGGTCCGGCGTGCTGACCGAGGACGTCATCGATCTCGTCGTCTTCGGATTGGTCGCCATCGTCCTGCTCAATCTCTCCGGCTGGATCAACGACACGATCATCTTCTCGAAGTTCGACAACCAGAAGGAGATCGTTGAGGACCGCAACACGGGCATGGGCGCCATCGAGGGCGGTAACCATATCGCTGTCGGTCTGATCACCGCCGGCGCGCTCTCGGGTGAAGGCGGCTTGCTCAGCGGCGCGGTCTTCTGGATCCTGGGCCAGGCCGGCCTCATCATCGCCGGCTTGCTCTACAACAGAATGACCTCGTTCGATCTGCACGAGCAGATCGAGAAGGACAATGCTGCGGTCGGCGTGGCCTTTGCCGGCGTCCTGATCGGCTTCGGCAACATCATCCGGCTCGCGGGCGAGGGCGACTTCGTGTCGTGGTCGCAAAACCTGAGCGAGTTCGGGTATTACGCCATCGTGGGGTTGGTGCTCTTGCCCCTGGTCCGGATCTTCGCCGACAAGGTGCTGCTGCCGGGCGTCCGATTGACCGATGCGCTGGTCCAGGACGTGCCCAACGTCGGTGCCGGGGCGATCGAGGCGACGACGTATGTCGCCGCGTCGATGCTGATCGGGTTGACCCTCTGAGCGCAGCCGTCGTGCAACCGCCCTGTTGATGTCACCCGCGCCCGCCCCGTTCGGCCGTGGCTCACTCCGTGGGACGGGCACTCACTCAGCGTCAAGATGATGGACCGCCTCCGGGTCTTCTGGGAGTTCCTGAACCGCGAGAATCTGCTGCGGCTGCTGGGCGTCATCGTGGTGTTGATCGTCGTCGGCGCAGTTGGTCTGACGTACTTCGAGGACGATCGCAGTTTCGTCGATGCCTTGTGGTGGGCCGTCGTGACGCTGACCACGGTGGGTTTCGGAGACATCGCTCCCACATCGCTCGGGGGGCGCGCGATCGGCGTGGTCCTCATGTTCTTCGGTATCGGCGTACTCGGCATGTTCACCGCGACGATCGCCGGTGTGTTCGTGGAGAAGCGACTCAGGAAGGAGCGCGGCATGGGTTCGTACGACCTCGAGGGTCACATCATCCTGTGCGAGTGGAACGACCGGACCCGCGAGATTCTGCGCGACCTGCGCGCGGACTCGCGTTCAGCCCGATCGCCCATCGTGCTGCTGGCCGACGTCGAAACAAAACCCGTCGAGGACGAGCACCTCTACTTCGTGCGTGGCGACGTGAGCGAGGAGCACTTGACGCGCGCATGCATCGCCACGGCGGACACTGTGGTCATCGTCGGGGACCGCCGGCTGGATTACATTGCACGGGATGCGAAAGCGGTGCTCTCGACCCTGACGGTGGAAGCGCTCAACCCTGATGCGTACTCCATTGTCGAGCTGGCCAACGAGGACAACGCGCGGCACTGTGAGCGCGCGCGTGCCAACGAGATCATCGTTGGCGCCGAGTTCAGCAGCCGTCTCATCTCGAGCGCGACGCTGGACCATGGGATCACCAAGGTCCTCTCCGAGATACTCAGCGCCCAGATCGGCAACGACCTCATCACCGTCCCGGTGCCGGCATCGCTCGCGGGGCGTCCGTTTCTGGAGCTGTTCTCAGAGATGAAACGCGACCGCGGGATGGTGGTCCTCGCGATCCAGCGGCACGGTAGCAACGATGTCGTGACCAACCCGGACACGGACGTCGCCGTCCACGCGGAGGACAGGCTGGTGGTCATCTCGGCGCGGCCCGACCGCGCGCACGATGCCCAGCCCGACGCGTGAGGACGTTGGACACGAGACCATGTCGCTCAGCGCGCGTGTCATCCGTTGGCTTCGGGCGCACCGGCCCCGACTCGAGTCCGCTGGGTGGGAGCGGGACGGCGTGACCGGCAGTCGCCGGGCGCGAACGGCGACCACGAAACGCGAATCGAGTACACGCACCCGGTCGGCGCGGCGCCGCCCGCCCGACCCTGCGGGCCCGGCTCGAGATCCGGTCCTCGCCCGCTACTATGCTAATCTTGAGCTCCCCTACGGTGCCGGTCTCGACTCGGTACACGAGACGTGGAGGCGGTTGGTCAAGAAATACCACCCCGATCTCCATTCGGCGGATGAGCACAAGAAGCGCATCGCGACCGAGCTCCTTCAAGGTCTGAATCGCGCATACGAAGAACTTGCCAAACACCTCGAACGTAAATAGGAATGAGACCGGTTGTGAACACGAAATCACTCACGGAGGCGCGGTTCGATGTCTGAAAACCTGGATCGGGTCAAGGGTTATTTGCTCGACCTCGACCTCACGATCGTCACGGAGAACGAGTCCGAAGAACTGGTTGTCGTCGATGACGAGGACAACGGCATCAAGCAGCTGGTCATCGACTGCGAGCCGCCCATCGTCGTGCTGGAGCAGCTGATCGCCGAGGTGCCGGCCGAACCAGGCGACCTCTTCAAACGCTTGCTGCAGATGAACAACACGCTCGTGCATGGCGCGTTCGTGCTCGATGAGGACGGTGGTCGGATCTTCTTCCGCGACACCCTGCAGCTCGCCAACCTCGATGTCAATGAGCTCGAAGGCTCCATTCGCGCCCTCTCGTTGGCGCTCGCGGAATATGGCGCTGAGCTCCTCACGCACCTCGGCAAGTAGACCGCGTCCACAGGAGATCAGGGATGGCCAGTATTTTTCAGCGGATATTCAAAGTCACGCAGTCCGAAGCGCACGCGACGATGGATAAATTCGAGGATCCAATCAAGATGAGCGAACAGGGGATCCGTGACCTCAAGAAGAGCCTGCAGGCGTCGATGGTCAGCCTGGCGCAGGTCAAATCGCTCGCGATCCGCCTCCAGAAGGAGGCGGACGACAACAAGAAGATGGCGGCCGACTACGAGCGGAAGGCCATGCTGGTGCTCAAGCGGTCGCAGGGGGGGGAGATCGAGGAGGCCGAAGCCGAGCGGCTGGCTACGGCAGCCCTGTCGAAGAAAGAGGAGTCCCTCCAGCGGGCGACCACGGTCTCGGCGGATCAGCAGACACAGCAGCGGATGGCCGACCAGCTCCAGACGAAGGTCGAAGAGCTCAAACGTCAGATCGGCAAATACGAGAACGAGGTCATCACCCTTCGCGCTCGCGCCAGAACCGCCTCGTCCATGCGGAAGATCAACCAGCAGCTCGCGGGAGCCGACGCCTCGGGCACCGTCGCGATGCTCGAGAAGATGAAGAACAAGGTCCAGGAGGAGGAGTCTCTGGCGGAAGCCTACGGCGAGCTCTCCGATGTCGGCGGCACCATCGACGAGGACATCGACAAGGCGCTCGCCTTGCCGTCGAGCACCGCGGCGACCGACTCCCTGGCCGAGCTGAAGAAAAAGATGGGCATGTCCGCCTGATCGAGGTGGCTCACCCGACGCCAGGCGCGGGTCTCGTCTCACCGAAGAGCCACGATCCGAGTCCCGGATTCGAGCCGTCGAATCTCCAGATCCACGCGTCCAGCACATAGTGGGTGGCCTGCGGCACCGTGAGCAGGGGGACGATGAGGTGCGCCAGCGCGTCCGGCGTCGCGAAGGGCAGCGCCAGCTGGCCGAAGGCGAGCGTGTGCTCCTGCCAGACGAAGAGATCCCACAGGCCCTCCTCGAAGTAGGCCAACAGCAGCAATAGCCCGACAAAGATGCCGGCGGCCGCCGGGTGATGGATCCGGTGCCGCCACGAGCGTTCGCTGCTCCACTTGCGGCGACCGTAGATCCAGACCAGGGCCATGTACGGCACGCCGTGGGCCACCACGTTGGTGAGCGTGAAGGCGAAGTCGGAGTTGAGCAGCACGATCCCCGTGTACCACACGCAGGCGGTCGAGGCCACGATGCCAACCTTGCCCCAGTTGACTGTGCCTCGCTGCCGATAGATCTGCGCCTGTCGCGCGAAAAACACCAGCAGGATGGCCGAATAAACCCACAGCGCGACCGGCGAGACCCACGTCGGGAGCGACAGGAAATCCCCCTCGACGAACCACTCAAAACGGCGATCGGAGGTGGTGTGCCAGAAGACGAGGGGGTAGAGCATGGTCGCGTAGATCGCCATCTTGTCGAGGCGGCGATCCACGGGCGATCGTTCCCCGCAGCGGTGACGGTAGAGCATCACGAAACCGAACTGCTGCCGCACGAAGTGGAACACCGCGACGTATGCGAGCACGCGCCAGAAGACCAGCGATCCAAGGCTGTGGAGGACCACACCGATGGCCAGACAGACCAGCGGCGTGAGGATGTACTGGGTGCGCCGGCGGGCGAGCTCCTCGGGATCCCAGTACGTGCGATAGAGCGACGCGTAAACATGTGCCACGTCGATACCGACCACGAAGGCGAGCCAGCCCCAGAGTGGGACATCGGTGGCTCGCAGCGCGGGCACCGACAGCACGAGTAGAACCGCCAGCAGAGGCGGGCCGAGAATCAACCCGAGATCGAACCGGCGCGACACGATCCACACCGCGTTGACCGAGCGGGACCCACTCATCTCATGCACCCTCCGCGGGGCCCAACGAGCTACGGTGCGCATGGCCGACGTGCCGCATGAGGTCTTCCGCCGCGCGGACGCCGTGGTATTGCGCCTCCTCGAACAGCGAGAGCCCACTCATGTCCGAGTTGGCGAAGCGGACGGGGCCATGGGGCGCGGCAGCGCGGCGGCGCGTCTCTCCCCAGAGAAAACCGGGCACCGGGCGAATCATCGCGTGGCCCCAGAGCATGACGTCGATGTTGGTGACGAGCGATTCAAGGCCCACGTGGGCCGGTGCGAGATCGCCGAGCACAATCGATACCCAATCGTCCCAGCTGCGTTCCAGCATCCAGCGACGCGCGACCTCCGGATTCGGCACCGCGAGCGGCATGTAGTACGTCAGCACGCTCGGTCCCGGCGCAACCCGCAGGTTCTGGTGGGTCGCCACCACGTAGCCCAGCGACAGGCTGTCGTAGATCACGTTGTTCCACGCGGCATCGTCAGGGAGCCGGTCGACGGTCAGGTTGGCGACCATCCAGGGGGCATACGTAAACCGGTCGATCTCCGGCAGTGCGTAGCCGTCGAGGACATGCGGGGCCGTGAAGCGGGGCAGGGCATAGATGACGCGGCGGGCCCGAAACCGGACGGCGGCATTGGTGCGTGTGTCGAGCACGTCCACCTCGACGCCCTCGGCCGCGGCCGCCTCGGCGCTCGGATCGGCGGTCACCCGGATGCGATAGACCAGCATGCCCGAGTGCAGGTGGCGTTCGAGGTCCGTCATCATGTGGCGAACGATGCGTCCGTTGCCTTCGGGCCAGGTGAGGTATTCCACCTCCGCGTCGCGGGAGCAGAAATAGTGCCAGCCGGCCCACGCCGACGTCGTCTCCAGGTTGCAGCCGTAGTCGTCCCGGCAGCAGTAGTCGACGTACCAGCGCAGACGCTCGGAGGTCCACCCGGCGCGGTCGAGATACTCACGCATCGAGACATCGTCGAGCGCGACAAGCTCCGGGTCGTCGCTGCTCAGGGCCATCGGCAGCGCAAATGCGGGGCGACCGCGGGCATCTCGATACTCGCGATAACGTCGCATCTGCTGCTCGAACTCGGCGAGCACCGCTCGGTCCTCCACCGCGTCGGACGAGCGTAGGAGGCCCCCGGCCGAGATCCCCTCCTGCCAACGCCCATCAATGAACAGTCGATCCTGCGGGACATGACAGAGGTGTCGCGGGTCGTAGCGCGGCTCACCGTCCGGACCGATGTCGTGGACCATGCCCATGTCTTCCAGCAGCTCGCGCACGGCTGTCGATTCCGCGCTCGGCACGGGCAGATAGTGGGCGCCCCACGGGTAGGCCGAGACGGCGTTCTCGCCCCAGCGTGACTTGCCCCCGGCATCGGGTTCGAGCTCGAGGATCTCGAAATCGCGAAAGCCGCTCTTGGCGAGCTTCCAGCCGGCCGACAAGCCCGCGATGCCGGCGCCGACGATGACGACCGGCACGTCCCGGGTCTCGTCGGGCTCGGGGAGGTCGCCCGCACGCAGCCGGTGCCCGACGGTGTGCGATGCGCCGACGATCGAGCCACCAATCCGGCCGCTGTCGACGTCACGGGGCGCGCGACAGCCAACCGTCAGGGCGCCGGCAACGCTCGGTCCGAGGCGCAGAAGATCCCGCCGGGTCAGACCGCGCGGCGTCGTCCCTCCACTCACGGCGCGAACTGCCTCCAGCCCTCCGCGTGATAGCGAACCAAGATCTGGTTGTTCAGGTGGTTGACCTCGACCGGGACCTCCGCCATGTCCGCGGGGAATTCGAAGAAGGAAGGCAGGATCGCCGGGTTGAGAAAGCGTAGGTTGTCGGGGAGTTGGTCGGGGATGCGAAAGGGCGCACGGGTCGCGATCACGTAGCCCCATTCACCGAAGGATGGAACCGCGACGTGATACGGCCGTGCGTCGAGACCGGCCGAGCGCACCGTCTCGACCACGCACCAGAACGCACGACGAGCCAAGAGCGGCGACGAGCCCTGAATCGCCACGACGCCGTCCTCGGCCAGTCGGGCCGCCAGACGCGCGTAGAACGTGGCAGTGTACAGCTTGCCCAGTGAGTAGTTCGAGGGGTCGGGGAAATCCACGACGATGAAGTCGTACTGGCGCGTGTCGTTGTCGAGCCAGACGAACGCGTCAGCGTTGACGACCTCCACTCGGGGCGATCGCAGCGCGTAGTCGTTGAGGGCGGCGAACGTGTCGTGATCCCTGAAGGTCTCCGTTACCGCCGGATCGAGGTCGACCAGCGTGACCCGCTGCACACGCCGGTCCTTGAGGATCTCGCGCACCGCCATGCCGTCCCCGCCGCCGAGCACGAGGACCTGCCGCGGCGCGGCCACCGCCGCCAGCCCTGGATGGACGAGCGCCTCGTGGTAGCGGTATTCGTCGAACGAGGAAAACTGGAGCTCGCCGTTCAAGAACAGCCGCATCTCGCCTTGTGCGTTGGTCACCACGATGCGCTGATATCGGGAGGCGCGCGAGAAGATGACGGGGTCCTGATACAACCGTTGCTCGGTGAACGTCACCAACGTCTGTGAGTAGGCCACGCCGACGAGGAGCAGCGCGCAGGCGGCGTAGGCCTGCACCGTGAGCATCGGTCGTCGATGCTCCGCACGAAACAGATGGCATGTCCAGATCGCGACGACGAGGTTCAGCACGCCGAAGACGAACGACGACCGCATCAAACCAACCCGAGGCACGAGCCACAAGGGAAAGAGCAGTGACGCCGCCAGCGCACCCAGGTAATCGAGCGACAGGACCTTCGAGACCAGGTCGCGGAACGGGAACTGATCTTCGAGGATCCGTAACAGAAACGGAATCTCCAGCCCCACCAGAATCCCCGTGACGGCGACCCACGCGTAGAGCACGACCCGGAACGCGTCGAGCTCGGAGAACGCAAGGAAGAGCACGAGGGAGGAGACGCCGCCGATGAGGCCGACCAGGATCTCGATTTGGATGAAGGCCGCGATGAGATCGCGACGGAAATAGCGCGACAAGTAAGAGCCGATCCCCATCGCGAACAGATAGACGCCGATAATCGTAGAGAACTGGGTGACGCTGTCGCCGAGCACGTAGCTCGCGATGGTGCCGGCCAGGAGCTCGTAGATCAGTCCGCAGGTGGCGATGGCGAAGACCGAGATGAGGAGCGCGCGGGTCTTCGAACGAGTGTCGTCCTCCGCGGCGTGTGTGGGCTCATCCATGGCTGAATCGGACGGATTGGCGTACGATGACGTTCGTCGGAAAATACCATAGCGGACCGACCTAGGACACGGTGATCCACAGCACGTCGACCCTGCGTTATCTGTTGCTGAGCGGACGTGCGCCCCTGGAGCCGTTGCGCATCTTCGAGTCTCGGCGCGTGCAATGGCTCGACCACTGGGTCACGTTTTATGCACTGGGCACCAGCCACGCGATACTGCTCGAGTATGGAGGTGCGGCGCTGACCGAGTTGCTCACCTGCGCTCCCACGGCGGCCGAGGCTCAGGTGCTCGAGCAAGGCGCGGCCAATGTGCCCTCGGCCGTGTCCAGGACGTTCGATGATCTGAGCTATCGCTGTCGCCTGACGCCGTTCGCTCTGTCTGGACGCGATCGACTCCCCGCCGGCTTCACCCGCCGGGATCAAATTACCTGCACGTATCGCGTCGAAGGCGGGCGTGAAGAGCCGGTCACGCACATCGGGTGGCGTCGTGGCGGATCGACGCTCTCCGTAGAGACCGTCCACACGTATCCGCACGAGGGCCAGGGGGTCAGAAGCAACAGCACCTTCGAGCTCACCCCAAGTACGTCATGCTGAATCTCATCATCAATGTGCTCGTCACCTCCGGGCTGCTCTACGCCCTGGCGTTGGCGCTGCCCGGCGTGCGCGTGAAGTCGTTCGGCACGGCGGTGACGGTCGCGGTGGTCTATGGCCTGCTGAACTATTTTTTGTTTTGGCTCATCGCGCTGATCGCCTTCATCCCGATGCTGCTGAGCTTCGGCCTGTTCGGACTGGTCATCAACGCGTTCCTGCTATGGCTCACCGACCGACTGATCGACGACTTCGAGATCGACTCGCTACGCATGACCGTCGTCATGGCGCTGCTCTTGACCGTGGGGAAGCTGCTGCTGCAGGTCCTCCTGTGAGCGGGACCGAGCCGGCCAGTCGATCAATAGCGGTGGATCGTCGTCGCCACGGCGCTACAATGACGCAGTGAATACTCTCCGCTATCCGGTGATGCTGGCGCTCGTCGGTTCGCTGACCTTCGCGGCCACCCGCGCCCAAGACGAGAACCCGGACGACGACGGGCCGGCGTTGACCCTCACGGTCGAGCCGGAGACGGTGACCCTGGCGGTCGGCGAGTCCACGACGCTCGCGGCGACGGTGCGCGATGCCGACGGCAACCGCGTCGACGACGTCGCCGTCGTGTTCTACTCGCGCGCTCGCCGAACGGTCGGCGTGACGCGCGAGGGACGGGTCGATGCCCATCGGCCGGGGAACGTCACGCTCATTGCGCTCGTACCCGCTGATCCAGAGGACACGAGCCGCCGGCCCGATGCGCGGGTGCGCGTGGAGATTGTGGTGACGGTCCCGCGGCCGCCCGTCGAGCGTGTGGCGTTTCGCGACCTTCCCTCCAAGTTCTACATCGGCACCCGACCGCGCATCAGAGCCGATGCGGTCGACACGATGGGCGCGGAACGTGACGATGTCTCGATCGACTATGCGACCAGTGACCCGGCGCTCGCCGAGGTCGATGTGTTCGGCGTGTTGACGTTGCGCGCCGAGGGCGAGGTCGAGATCACGGCCACGGCGGGCGACGCCACCGACACGAGGTCGATCGAGGTCGAAGCCAACCCGCAGACCGTGCTCGAGCTCACCGCCAGCGCGGACGCGGGCCGCACGGGCGATGTGATTCGGTTCACGGCGATTGCGAAAGACGCGCGTGGGCTCGCGCTGCACGGCGTCCCCGTGCAGTTCGCCGTGGGCGGCGAAACCGTACCGACGATCATCGCGGCGGGTGCGGCGGCGCACATCGACGCGGCCGGCAGGTTCGTCGCCGAGCGGTCAGGCACCTACACCGTGATCGCGACGGCCGGTACGCACACTGCGACGAAAACCGTGGCGATCGCACCCCGCGACCTCCGACGCGACGTCGAGGTCGTGGGTCGGGGGCGCGTGCTCGACCGGCGGTCGTCTGACCTCTGGATCTGGGAAGGGACCGACGGGCGAGACTACGCGATCACCGGTACGTGGGGCGCCGATGGGCACGCCTATTTCTGGGACGTCACCGACCCTTCCGCCATTGAGAAACTGGGCGAAACGCAGGTCGACGCGCGCTCGGTCAACGACGTCAAGGTGTCGGCTGGGGGCGACATCGCGGTGATCAGTCGCGAGGGGGCGTCGGACCGCAAGAACGGCTTCGTGGTGCTCGGTGTCGGCAACCCGCGCGAGGGGGTGCCGGTGCTGTCCGAGTTCACCGACCAGTTGACGGGTGGCGTGCACAACATCTTTATCGAAGAGGACCACGTCTACGCGATGAGCGCGGGCCGACGCTACGACATCATCAGCATCGAGGACCCACGAAACCCCGAACGCGTCGGCCGATTCGAGCTCGACACGCCCGGGCACGGCGTGCACGACGTGTGGGTCACGGACGGCGTGGCGTTTTCCTCGAACTGGGTCGACGGCGTTGTTGCGGTCGACGTGGGGGGCGGCGGTCGCGGCGGCACGCCGGCCCGGCCGGTCGAGTTGGGCCGGTATGCCTACCCCAGCGGCTGGAACCACGCCGCCTTCCCCTACAAGAGCCAGTCGACCGGCACGTTTTATCTCTTCGCCGGCGACGAGGCGTATCCGTATGGCGGCGTCAACCGCAATGGCGACGGGGGCGGCACGCCGATGCGAACGGCGGGGTGGATCCACGTCGTCGACTGGAGCGATTGGGACAACCCACATGAAGTTGCCCGCTACCAAGTGCCGGAAGCGGGCTCGCACAACCTCTGGGTCGAAGATGACGTCCTGTATGTCGGTTACTACTATCCAGGTGGGCTCCGGGTCGTCGACGTGTCGGGCGAGCTGATGGGCGACTTGTACCGGCAGGGCCGCGAGATTGCGATGTTCGTGCCGTTCGACCCGGACGGCTACGTCGCGAACGCACCGTTCGTCTGGGGCCCGCAGCCGTTCAAGGGCAACATCTTCTTCACCGATTTCAACAGCGGGCTGTGGGCCGTCACGCTGGCGGAGCGGACCGGACCCGCGCGCATCATCGGCGAGCCGCAGTAGCCGCAAAAGAGTGACCAGGCCCTCCCATCTCGCGGCCGTCACGCTCGCATGTCTCGTCGCGCAGGGCTTCAGCCCGGCCGCCGTGCGCGCCCCCCCGGATCCGCCTCAACGCAGCTACTACGTGTATGTCTGCGCCGAATCGGATGACGAGGTCGCGATCGTGCGTTACGGTCCGGACGGCGCCGAGCTGGTCAAGACCGTGTCGGTCGGGAGCTATCCCGCCGAGATCGAGGGGCCGCACGGTGTCAACGTCGACCCCGACGGTCGCCACTGGTACGTCTCCATCGCCCATGGCTTCCCGTTCGGGAGCGTGCACAAATACGAAACCGGGACTGACGCGTGGGTTGGCGATGTCACGCTGGGGCTCTTTCCCGCCACGTTGGACGTGTCGCCGACCACCGGCCTGATGTTCGTCGTCAATTTCAACCTCCACGGTCCCATGGAGCCGAGCACCATCTCGGCCGTCGAGGTCGAGACGATGGTGGAAGTAGCCCGTATCCCGACGGGCGTCATGCCACACGGGTCGCGTTTGAGCCGCGACGGGACCAGGCACTACTCCGTCAACATGATGAGCTTCGAGCTGGTCGAAATGGACGCGCTCGCGTTCGAGATCAACCGCCGGCTCACCTTGGGGGCGGGCGTGCAGCCGACGTGGGTCACGGCGCCGACCAGGGACGGGCGTCTCTACGTGACGGGGAACAACGTCGCTAAGATCTTCGAGGTCGACCTCGAGACGTGGACGGTTCGCCGCACGTTCGAGACGGGGCGGGGTCCCTACAACCTCGATGTCACGCCCGATGGGAAGACGCTCGTCGCCACGTACAAGGGCGGGGCGGCGGTTGGCTTCTGGGATCTGGAGACCGGCACCGAGCGCGCACGGGTCGAGACGACGCGGACCATCCCGCACGGCGTAGCGATCACGCCGGACGGCAGCTACGCCTTCGTCACGCTCGAAGGCGTGGGGATCGAGCCGGGAACCGTCGAGGTCTTCCACGTGGCTACGGCGGAACGAGTCGGGGTGGTCGACGTGGGCAAGCAGGCCGGCGGCATCGCCTTCTGGAAGGTCGAGGACTGAACCTAGAAGTTGACCGCTCCCTAGGAGCCCGTGGTAGAAGTCCGCGTCGCATCGAGAGCGGTGAGGCGCCGGCCTGACAAGGCACGAAGAGGGAGAATACCGGGAGTATTTGACCGATGAGTAACGCAGTCAGGCGGGATGCATCGCCGCTCGAATGCAGCGGCACTTCTACCACGGGCTCCTAGCCCCGTTCCACCGCCAGCGCCACGCCGTTCCCACCGCCGAGGCAGAGCGTCGCGATGCCTCGCTTCAGCCCGCGGTTCTTCAGGGCGTAGAGCAGCGTCGTGAGGATGCGGGCCCCACTCGCGCCGATGGGGTGCCCGAGCGCGACGGCGCCGCCGTTGACGTTGACCTTGGTCGGGTCGGCACCCAGCTCGCGAATGACCGCGACCGCCTGCGCCGAGAACGCCTCGTTCAGCTCGATCAGGTCGACGTCGTCCAACGTCCAGCCGGTTTTCTGGAGCAGCTTCTGGACCGCCTCGACCGGGGTCATCAGCAGCCACTTCGCCGGCCGGCCGCTCACGGCCTGCCCGACGATCCGCGCCATCGGCGACAGGTCGAGCGCCGCGGCTTTCTCGGCCGCCATCACCACAACCGCCGCGGCGCCGTCATTGACGCCCGGCGCGTTGCCCGCGGTCACGGTGCCACCCTCTGGTTTGAACGCCGGTCGCAAGCGGCCCAGCGCCTCCGCCGTCGAGTCGGGCCGCACGCTCTCGTCGTACTCGAGGCGGATCGGGTCGCCTTTGCGGCGGGGGATCTCCACTGGCAGGATCTCGTCCTTGAACCAGCATTCGCGGATCGCGGTCGCCGCTTTCTGATGACTGCCCGCCGCGAACGCATCCTGATCCTCGCGGCTGACGCCGTATCGATCGACGACCGCCTCCGCGGCCAGCCCCATCGACCAATCCTCGATCGCGCACCACAACCCGTCGTGCATCATCGCGTCCAGAGCCTCGCCGTTGCCCATCCGCATCCCCGTGCGTGCCTGCGGCAACATATACGGGCAGTTGCTCATCGACTCCATGCCGCCGGCCACGGCAACGTCGATGTCCCCGGTCGCGATCCCCTGTGCCGCGAGCATCACCGCCTTCAGTCCCGACCCGCACACCTTGTTGATGGTCAGCGCGCCGACGTGATCGGGGAGACCGCCGCGGAGCGCGGCTTGCCGTGCCGGCGCCTGGCCGAGACCTGCCGAGACGACGTTGCCCATGATGCACTCGTCGACCTCCTTCGGGTCGACGCCAGATCGCGTGACCGCTTCACGCACGACCCGGGCACCGAGGTCGGTGGCCGGGAGACTCTGGAGCGCGCCCAGGAACTTGCCCGTGGGCAGCCGGACCGCGCTGACGATGACTGATTCACGCATGATGACGCCCTCTCGTGATGACGACCCGTTTCACGGTATCCGGTCCGAGCAAATCCCCGAGACGCGCGCTGATCACGCGAGTCGACCTGGCGGTCTCACGTCGCCAATGCTCGGTGTCTGCGAAGACGTCGAGGGTGCCGTTGGAGCGTAGCCGGACCGTCGTGGCGCGCGCCACCGCCGCGCCGACCGCGACCTCCCAGGCGCATCGCACCTTCGCGGGGGACAGCGGCTGCCGGCGAAGCAACGAACCAAGCGCACGCGTCGCGCACTGTTGGACTGGGATCATGAGGCCGACGTTTCTCGGCTTCAGTGCGCAGGGCGCAGGGTGCACGGTGGACGCGGCAAGGTGCGAGTGGATCCCGGACCCTGGCTGCTATGGGTTCAGTCTATCATCGCGGCGTGCGGCTCGTACTGGCATCGGCGTCGCCGAGGCGTGTGCGCTTATTGCGCGAAGCCGGGTTCGACTTCGACGTCGAGCCCGCGGCACTGGATGAGTCTCGCCTCGACGGAGAGGCCCCACGCGACTACGTCACGCGCCTGGCTGGCGCCAAGGCCGCAGCTGTCGCACCGCGTTTCCCGGATCGCGTCGTCATCGGCGCCGATACCGTGGTGGTCATCGACGGGGCGGTGCTGGGAAAGCCGGCCGACGACGCGGCGGCCGTCGACATGCTCGGTCGCCTCTCGGGCCACTGCCATGACGTGCTGACCGGCGTGGCACTCCACCTCGGCGCGCGTACGCTGGGTGGCGTCGAGGTTACCCGCGTGACCTTCGCGGCCCTCGATGACGCGCGCATCCGCTGGTACGTCGAGACCGGCGAGACCGGCGACAAGGCCGGTGCGTACGCCGTCCAGGGGATCGGATCCCGGTTCGTCGAGCGAATCGAGGGGTCGTATACGAACGTCGTCGGGCTTCCGATCCCGCTCGTCGACCGACTGCTGCGCCATTTCGGGGTGCGTTGACGCGAAGTGTCCGCGGGGGCTATCCTGAGTGCGGTATTCGCGTGGAGGACGCTGTCGCATGCCCAATAAAGCGCTGAAGATCCTGTTGACCGCCGGCGCGCTGTCGGTGGCCTTCGTCGGCCTCGTGTGGACGACGATGCAAGACGGCACGCAGTTCTACGTCGAGGTGGAAGAGGTGATGGCCGACCCGGTCGATTGGGACGGCAAGGCGCTGCAGGTGCACGGCTACGCCGCCAACGTGCGGCGGCATCCCAAGACCCTGGACTGGCGCTTCGAGATCCGGGACAGCGTCCACAACAGCACCCACATGGTCACCGCGGTCTACAACGGTGTGGTGCCGGACACCTTCGACAATCACGCGGAGGTCGTGGCGACGGGTCGGCTCGACGGTGACACGTTGCACGTCGACGCCAACGGCATCATGGCGAAGTGCCCGTCGAAGTACGAGGAGCAGCCGTCGGTTGGCGCCGACACCGGGTCCGGGGCGTATGTCTCCGGCGCGGTTGGTGCGAGCAACTGACTGACGAGCACCGCCTCGGCGGCTGACGGCAGCGTCGCCGGCACATCCGGGCCCGATCGCAGCCCGATGCGTCGGACCACATAGTCCAATGGCCACACTAGGCACCTTTACGCTGCTGGCCGCATTCGTCACATGCGCCTATGCCGCCGCCGCGGCGGTCGCGGGCGCCCGACGTCGCTCGACCCGCCTCGTCGACAGCGGGATCGGCGCCTTCTACCTCGTCACCGCGTTGATGACCCTGGCATCGGCGGTCATCGTCAACGCGTTCGTGACACGCGACTATTCGATCCGTTACGTCGACCGGTACTCCGATTCCGTCCAGCCGCTCTTCTACAAGATCACGTCCTACTGGGGCGGTCTCGACGGCTCGATCATGTTCTGGGTGTTTCTGCTGTCCGTCTTCGGCGCGGTCGCCGTCCGCAGCAATCGCGAGCGTCATCGCGAACTGGTGCCGTATGTCGTGGCGACCGTCGCCGTCGTGCAGATGTTCTTCCTGATGATCATGATCGTGAACAAGAACCCGTTCGCGACGTATCTGATGGAGACACCGGCCGACGGCCGCGGCCTCAACCCGCTGCTCCAGAACGCGTATATGGTGATTCACCCGCCCTCGCTCTACACGGGGCTCGTCGCCATGACCATCCCGTTCGCGTTCGGGATCGCCGCGCTCATCACCGGGCATCTCGACGATTCGTGGCTCCGCGCCGTGCGGCGCTGGACGATGTTCTCCTGGTTTTTCCTCTCGCTCGGGCTGACGCTGGGCATGATCTGGGCCTACGAGGAGTTGGGCTGGGGCGGCTGGTGGGGCTGGGATCCGGTCGAGAACGCCGGTGCGCTCCCATGGTTTCCGGCGACCGCGTTTCTGCACTCGGTCATGGTGCAGGAGCGGCGGAGCATGCTGCGCGTCTGGAACATCTCGCTCGTCATCATCGCTTTCGTGCTCACGCTGTTCGCCACCGCGTTGACGCGCACCGGCATCGTGCAGTCGGTGCATTCGTTCGGCGAAGACCCCCAGCTGGCGCTGATGTTCGGCATCTTCATCAGCCTCGTGCTGGTGGTCAGCTTCGGGCTGGTCATTTACCGGCTGCCGCTCCTGCGCGCGCGCAACGAGCTGGAGTCGTGGGCGTCGCGGGAGGCGGCCTTCCTCGTCAATAACTGGATCCTGCTCTTCTCGGCGTTCTTCATTCTCTTCGCGACGATGTTCCCGACGCTGAGCGAGGCGGTGACAGGGCAGCGGATCACGGTCGGCCCGCCGTTCTTCAATACCTGGATGATCCCGATCGGCCTGGTCCTGCTGCTCCTGACGGGCATCGGTCCGTTGCTGGCATGGCGCAAGTCGACCCTGTCCAATCTCCGGTTCCAGTTCCTGTGGCCGACCGGACTCGCGGTCGGCACGGCCGCCGTGCTCTACGCCCTCGACTTCCGCGTCTGGGTGTCGGGCATCTGCTTTGCGCTGTGTGCCTTCGTGGTCGGGACCGTGAGCCAGGAGTTCGCCCGGGGCGCGGTCGTGCGTCGGGGCGTCACGGGCACCGACATGGTGACCGCCATGATCGGGCTCGTCATGCGGTCACGCCGGCGGTATGGCGGCTACGTCATCCACTTGGGCATCGTGCTGATGATGCTCGGCTTCGCCGGCGCCGGCTACAAGCAGACGGCGCAGGTCTTGTTGACGCCCGGCGAGCAGGTGGAGGTCGGCCGGTTCGCCGTGCGGCTGGACCAGCTCAGCGTCCGGGACGACGGCCGCAAGGAGATGCATACGGCGACCGTGACGGTGTTCGAGGACGGCCAGAACGTTGGCCAGCTGCATCCCGGCAAGTGGTTCTATCGGAAGCACGAGTCGGAGCCGACGACCGAGGTTGCCATGCGTCGCACGTTCGCCGAGGACGTCTACGTCGTCCTCGCGGCGTATGACATGGCCGACCAGTCGGCGAGCTTCCAGGTCACCGTCAACCCGCTCGTGAACTGGATCTGGCTCGGCTTCGCGCTGCTGGCCCTTGGGACCGGCGTCGCCCTGCTCCCCGAGAGTCGCTTCGCGTTCCTCGCGTCGCGCGCGGGGGCCGTGTCGGCGACCGGATCCGGCGCGACGACAGCGCTTCTCGTGATGGCGCTGTCGTTGGGCGGATTCGGCACGACGGCGCGCGCGCAGGTCGCACTGGACTCGTACACGACGACGAGCGAGCTCGAAGCGGATCTTCAGCGGGAGCTTGTCTGCACGTGCGGGACGTGCCCGCCCTACACGCTGGCGGATTGTCGGTGCTCGACGCCTCCGACCTGGCGGACGGCGTCCGACGGCCGTCAGATCCTGGTCTCCGCTGGGGCGGAATACATGCGCGGTCAGCTCAGGGAGCAGATCGAGCTCGGAAAGAACGGCGACGAGATCCGGCAGTACTTCATCGCAGCCTACGGAAGCCAACAGCCACTCGGGGCGCCGCTCGATGAGGGCTTCAACCGGCTGGCCTGGCTGTTTCCGTACGCGGTCGGCGCCACCTTCCTGGTCGGCATCGGCTTCGTGGCCGTCCGCTGGTCACGCCGGGACCCGTCCGAGCGCGCCGAGGCGGGGTCGTCGCCCGAGGTTGCCGACGCCGAGCTCGACGCGCGCTTGGACGATGAGCTCCGCGACCTCGACTGACGCACGCCCGTTTCGTCCCTGGCACTTTTTCGTCCTCGCCGGTCTCGTGGGCGCCACAATCGCGGTGTATGTCGTGCGTCCAGGTGAACCCGCGGCAGTGGTGCTCCTGATCGGAGCGGTCGGGGCCGGCGCCTATGTCGGCTACGCCCTCTATGGGACGGTGGTGCCTCTCGCGGCGCGGCAATACGCCGATCACACGGACATGGTCGGCGGGCGGACGCGCGCCGCGCTCGATCGGGAGAAGACGCTGGTCCTCCGATCGCTCAAGGAGCTGGAGTTCGATCGGGCGATGGGCAAGGTCTCGGTGACCGATTTCGACGACATGGGGGGACGGCTCCGGAGCCGGGCGAGGATGCTCCTCCGCCAGCTCGACGCCGAACGCGTCGGCTACCGCGACCAGATCGAGCGGGAGCTGGCAGACCGCCTTGCCTCCATAGGTGAGGACCGACCGGCGTTGCCCGAGCGCCACGCCTGCCCGGGCTGCGGGACGAGCAACGAGCCGGACGCGAAGTTTTGCAAGGGGTGTGGGGCCCACATTGCGTAGTCCGGTCCTCGCCGGTCGGTCGATGACGATGAGATTCGCCATGCGTGCCGTGGCGATCGTCGTCGGCTTCGTGGCGCTCGGCGCCGCGCTCTCGGCCCAACCTGACCCGCGGCGCATGTCGGGCATCCCGCTCCCGGACCCACAGCTCCCGGCCGGGACCATCACGGTGCGCGTCATCCGCGGCCAGGTGTCGAACAATGTCCCGGACCATCCGGTCGAGCTGCGCGAGGGCGATACCGTCGTCACCGTTCGCACCGACGCCGAGGGACGCGCGACGTTTTTGACGCTGAATCCGGGCGCCACGGTCACCGCCGCGACGGACCTCGACGGCGTCAGGATCGAATCGCAGCCCTTTCCGGTGCCCGGGCGCGGTGGCATTCGCCTCCTGCTCGTCGGCACGACCGGGGATGCGGCGGGGGCCGATGTGGTCGCTCAGCCCGGACCGGTGAGCTTTGGCGCCGAGTCACGGATCGCCGTCGAGCTGGGCGAAGAGTCCGTGACCGTCTTCTATTTCCTGGACGTCGTCAATGCGAACGATGGGCCCGTCCAGCCCGACACATCGATCAGCATCACCATGCCGCAGGGCGCGCAAGCGACGAGCGCGCTGCCCGAGTCGAGCGCCGGCACACGCGTCGCCGGCCAGACGGTGACGCTCGATGGGCCGTTCGCGCCCGGCATGACACCACTCCGCGTCGCCTACGTGCTCCCGTATTCGGGTGACGTCGCCCCCATCACGCAGCCGTTGCCGGTGGATCTCGAAGCGCTGCTGATCATCGTCGAGAAGTGGGGCTCCATGGATGTCGGGTCCGATCAGATCGCTCGGCGCGCGGACATGAGCCCGGAAGGCGCCGGGGATGTCACGTATGTCTTTGGAGCGGGCCCGCGGGTGCCGGCCGGGGCGCCGATTGTGTTCGAGATCACCGGGTTGCCGTACCATAGTCAGCTGCCAGCCACGCTCACGCTCGCGTTGGCGCTGGCCATTCTCGGCGCTGGCGTGTGGGGTGGCGCCGCGCCTACGACGAGCGAGACGACGGGGGACCGGCGGAAGCGTCTTGAGGCGCGGAGGAACAAGCTGTTCGCCGACCTCGTTCGCATCGAGCGGCAGCAACGCGGCGGCAAGATCGGCGCGACGAAATACGGGTCGCGCCGCGCGGAGCTGGTCACGGCGCTCGAGCACATCTATCGCGAGCTCGACGACGAGCTCGCGCCCGTGGTGCTCAGTTCGCCATCCCGCGTGGGCGAGCGCTCGGTCGCGGGGCAGTCGGGCACCGCCGGATGAGCCAGCCCGCGGCGGCCTCAGACCCGTACGACTTCGACCAGCTCCGCGTCTCCAAGGCGTCCCGCCATTATGGCCGCCGGCGGGCCCTCCACCGCGTGTCGCTGCAGCTTGCCGCCGGCGAGCTCGTCGGACTCCTCGGCCCGAATGGTGCGGGGAAGTCGACGCTGCTGGGGGTGCTCGCGACTCTGATCGTGCCTTCCGCCGGGGTCATCCGATACGGCGACCGCACCGCTCGTGATGCCGGGGCCGGGCTCCGCGCGCAGGTCGGATACCTCGCTCACGATCTGCAACTCTATCCGGAGCTTACCGCTCGCGAGAACCTCGAGTTCTTTGCGCATCTCTACGGACTGTCGGACGTCACGGGGCAGGTGTCAGCGGCGCTCGAGCGAGCGCGGCTCGCCGATCGCGCCGACGACGCGGTCATCGGCTACTCGCGTGGGATGCGCCAGCGTCTGGCGCTCGAGCGAACCCTGCTGCATCAGCCGCGGCTGGTGCTGCTCGACGAGCCGTTCACCGGGCTCGACGAGCGGTCGACGCGGGTCCTCGTCGAGCGCCTCCAGGAGCTGCGCGCCGCGCGCAACCTGGTGCTCCTGGCGACGCACGATCTCGACATCGTGGACGGGCTCGTCGATCGCGCTGTCATGCTTCGTCGGGGCCGCGTGGTCGAGCTGCCGGAGACCGGTGGGTCGCTGCGGGATCGGTATCGGGCGGCGATGAAGGTCGACTGATCGCACGAAGCCTTCTCCGATGCGAGAGTTCTTCCGAATCGCCTGGCTCGTGACGCGCAAGGACATCCGCGTCGAATCCCGGAGTCGCGAGCTGCTGTACACGACCGCGTTCTTCGCGACGTCGTGCGTGCTCGTGTTCTCGTTCGCCTTCGTGCGCGGCGGCCGTCCGATAGCCGGGGCCGAAGCCGGCATCATCTGGGTGGCGCTCGCCTATTCCGGCCAGCTCGCACTCGCGCGGGCATTCGAACGCGAGAGCCATCACGATGCGCTGCGCGGATTGCTGCTGGCGCCCGTGGAGCGCTCCGCGATCTTCGTGGGGAAGCTGATCGGCATCATATTGTTGATGACGCTCGTCGAGGTCGTGGTCGTCTTCTTCGTCTCGCTGTTCTTCTCGACGTCGTTGCTCCAGCACGGGTTCCTGTTGGCGGCGCTCATGGCGACGGGGACAGTCGGGTTCGCCGCCGTCGGCGCGCTCTTCGCCGCGATGCTGACGCGCGCGCAGAGCCGCGCCGTGTTGCTTCCGGTGCTGCTGTACCCGATTACCGTGCCGGTGCTGATCGCCGGTGTCAGCGGGACCGTGGCCTTGGTGCAGCCCGAGCCGAACCTCGACCTGGCTCGATTCTGGCTCGCGCTGATCGTGTTCTTCGACGTGGTGTTCCTGACGTTGACGTTATGGACATTCGAGCCGCTCATGACAGAATGAGGGACGATGAGCAACCGGAGGTTGGCCGCGCTGGTGATCGCGGGTGGAATGTTCGCCGTCGCGCCGGTGTACGTCGCCCTGGCGCCCTTCGAGGCGAGCATGGGCCTCATCTCCAAGATTGTCTACTTTCACGTGCCGGTCTGGTTCGTGATGTTCCTCGCGGTGTTCATCTGCGGGATCGCCAGCGGCGTGTATCTCTTCACGGGGAAACCGGCGGCCGATGGACTCGCCGCATCTGCCGCCGAGCTGGTCGTGCTGTTCGGCCTGATGGGACTGACAACAGGTCCGATCTGGGGGCGCGTCACATGGGGGACCTATTGGCCCTGGGACGTTCGGACAACGCTGGCGCTGATTCTCGAGTTGACCTTCGTGGCGTATCTGTTGCTTCGTAAGTTCGGTGGCCCGGGGTCGGAGAAGCTCGCGGCCGGTCTGGCGCTGTTCGGGATGTTCAATGTGCCGTTCGTCTATGTATCGGTCAACGTCTGGCGGACCTTGCATCCCGAGACGACGGTGGTGCCAACCTTGCCGGCGTCGATGGCCGGCCCGTTCTGGTTCTGCGTGCTGGCGTATTTCGCGATGTTCTGGGTGATGCTCGACGGTCGCCGGCGGTTGGAGCACCAGCAGGCGGTGGTCAATCGGCTGCAGCTGGCGGTCGACGAGGAGTAGGCGCGGTGCGAGATCGACGGGTGTGTGGCGGTGGTCGGATCGGCTCGTGGCGTAGGCACGGTCTTGCGGTCACCGTCGCGGTCGGTGTGTTCGTCGCCGCGTTCGCCGGCGCTGCGGTAGCGCAGCCCGACCAGCCGCCGATCGAGGAGTTCGTACCGATCGACGAGTTGCCGCCGGAGGACCGGCTGCCGGCGGCGCCGTTCCTGGTTGCCGCCTATTCGATCGTCTGGATACTGGCGTTCGGCTATTTCTGGTTGCTCTCGCGCCGGTTCTCGGAAGTCGAGCGTGAGCTCGCCGACCTCTCACGACGCATCGGTGACGACGGCGACGACGGTTAGCCCCAATCGCGGGGGCTTGGGGCGAAGCCCCATCTAGAAAATGCTGGGCATGACCGCCGGGCACGTCGTGTTCATCCCGGCCGTGCTGCTGTTCGGGATCGTGGTCGGCTGGATCCTTGGGTCCCGCGCCGCGGCGGATGCCTACGCCGCCGAGTTACGCCGGCGCGAAGAGCGCGCGGCGCGAAAGGCGGCGGCCTCCTAGTGGACGCTAGCGCCCCACACCCAGACGTCGGGCCAGGGTCTCCGGCAGCTTAGCGTCGATGATCTTCTGCTGCGCGACGTCCACCCGATACGGCACTCGCACGATCTCGACCTGCGCGGCCTCGTCGTCGTAGACCGCGTAGGCGGCGCGCGGGTCGCCATCCCGCGGCTGGCCGACCGACCCCGGGTTGATCAGGTAGCGTGGCTCGCCTTCCAAGGCGACGACAGTGGGACCCGGAGCTCCAAGCTCCGGCACGACGACGTCGAGACCGGAGGCCGCGTTGCGACGCAGGAATGCCACGGGCACATGTGTGTGCCCGAAGAAGCAGATGCGTCCGGTCGCGGCGTCCAGGGCGCGCACCGCGTCGTCGTGGTCGAACACATAGACGTCCTCATCGAACGGCGTGCCGTGGCACACCTCCACGACGCCGTCTACGGCCACTGGCCCCCGGGGGAGTGCGGCCACCCGTTCGCGATTGGCGTCGGTCAACGCGTCCAACGTCCAGATCGCGGCTTGTGCCGCGACGGGGTTGAAGTGATGCGGCTCCTCGACCCCTGAGGCGACCTTGTCGTGGTTGCCGCGGATGAGGACGTCTGGCTCGAGCGCGTACACGCGGTCGACGACCTCGTTCGGGCTCGCGCCGTAGCCGACCAGGTCGCCGAGCACGAAGAGCCGGTCATACGCCTGGCGCGGCGCCACCTCGAGCACGGCGTCGAGGGCCTCGATGTTGGCGTGGATATCGCTCAGGATGAGGGCGCGCATGACGGAAAGGCTAGGGTCCCAGCCAGTCGAGGATCCGTTCGACGAGCTCGCCGGCCGGCGCGCGGTTCGCGTCGAGCCGCAGATGTGCATGCCGGTATGCCGTGCGACGGACGTCGAACAGCTGCCGCATCGACGCGCGGTTGTTGGCGAGCGGACGCCGGCCGTCGGTGGGCAACCGCTCGACCACCGTCTCGAACGACACATCGAGCCAGATGGAGGCCCCGTTGCGGTTGATGGCCACTCGGTTCATTGGATCGACGAACGTGCCCCCGCCGGTTGCCACGACGACGTGGCGCATCGGCAAGAGCTCCTGCAGCACGGTCCGCTCCGTCGCCCGAAAACGCTGTTCACCGTGGCTCGCGAAGATGTCGGCGACGGTCCGATGCTCGCGCGCCTCGATTCGGTCATCCACGTCCTCGACCCGCCATCCGAGGCGCCCGCCGAGCGCCGCGGCGACGGTGGACTTGCCGGCCGCCATGAATCCCACCAGAAAGATCCTGTCCGTGCGCACACGACTCTCCAGCGCCCCTAACCCTAGTCGTGACGCAACCCGTCGAGCGTCGTGAAGAACCCAGGATACGACACATCGACGACTTCCGCGCCGACGATGCGGCTCGGCTCATCCGCGGCCAGGGCCGCGACCGCGAAGGCCATCGCGAGCCGGTGATCGCCGGCCGCGTCGACGGTTCCACCGGGCAAGCGGCCGGCCGCGTCGACGGTTCCATCGGGCACGCGGCCGGCGGGGGCCACCGTGAACCCGTCGTGGCGCTCGTCGACGCGGGCGCCCAACTGGCGCAACCCGGCGGCGAGTTGGGCGATGCGGTCGCTCTCCTTGTGCCGGAGCTCGCCCGCGCCGCTCACCTCGATCGACCCGCCGTGAACCGCCAGCGCGCCAAGCACCGGTAGCTCATCGATCAGTGCGGGGACCTCGGCCGGCGAGATCACGATCGGTCGCAGCGTCTCGTGCCGCACGCGGAGCGTCCCGACCGGCTCGCCGGCGGCGTCGCCGGTCACACGGACATCGACGATCGCGCCAGCGCGGCGCAGCACGTCGAGATACGCTGTCCGCGTGGGATTGAGGCCGACCGACTCGATCTCGATATCCGAACCCGGTAGCGCGGCGGCCGCCGCGGCCCAGAACGCAGCGGATGAGACGTCGCCCGGGACGGCGAGCTCCCCGCCGCGGAGCGCCGCGCCGCCGGCGATCGTCACGCTGGTGTCGTTCCGCTGTACCGCGACCCCAAAGCTCTCCAGGGCGCGCTCGGTGTGGTCCCGCGTCTGCGTGCGCTCGACCACGCGGGTCGAGCCGGTGGCGTGGAGCCCAGCGAGCAGCACCGCGCTCTTGACCTGCGCGCTCGCCACCGGCGGCGCGTAGTCGATCCCGCGCAGACGACCGCCGGTGATCGTGATCGGAGGGCAGCCGGCGGACGCGGCAAGCGTGGCGCCCATCTGCGCGAGCGGCTCGATGATCCGGTCCATCGGGCGTCGTTGCAACGAGCGGTCTCCGGTGATGACCGTTCGGAAGGGCGTCGCTGCCAAGACTCCGGCCAGCAGTCTCAGCGTGGTCCCCGAATTGCCAGCGTCGAGTGGGCCGGCCGGGCGCGTAAGGGCGCCGAGCCCGCGGCCAGGCACGGTGACGATGGATTCCGTCCCGTCGCGTTCGCCGGTGTGCCGTATCGCTACACCCAGAGATTGCAGACATCGGAGCGTCGCGCGACAGTCAGCGCCGCTCGCGTACCCGGTGATGGTCGAGGTTCCGGACGCCAGGGCCGCGAGGATTGCGTATCGGTGCGAGATGGACTTGTCGCCCGGCACGCGAAGCCGGCCGCGCAGCGACCTCGCCGGCTCGACCGTCACAGCGGTCGTCGCCGCGTCGGACATGCGCGAACTATACCCTAGCGGTCCCGGCGTCACGCTTGCTCGCGCGCGCCGGCCGGGGTAACGTAGTGGTCCTTTCACGCATGTCTGTCGCCGGTAACGTCATCCGCTTCGACTGCCCCAGCCACTTCGACATCCTGGACCTCGTGCAGGTGCTGACCGACCAGCTAGGGCGCGTCGGCGGCCTGGACGCCGACGCGACGCATTGGGTGGGCGTCGCGGTTCGCGAGTCGGTCATCAACGCCATCAAACACGGTAACAACGAAGACGACTCGAAGCGCGTGGTGGTGGAGTGCCAGCTGGAGCCGCTTGCGAAGCCGACCACACTCGTCGTGCGGGTCGTCGACCAGGGCGTCGGCTTTGACCCCGTCGAGGTCGCCGATCCGCTTGCACCCGAGAACCTCCTGAAGTCGAGCGGGCGGGGCATCTTCTTCATGCGCAGCTTCATGGACGACCTCACGCTGCAGCGCGCACCGGAGGGAGGGATGGAGGTGCGGATGGTCAAGAAGCTGGTGTGACGCCCGCGATTGACCCCGCCTTCATTGCCACCGCGGCCGAGGTCGTGCTGCGGGCCGGCGCCACGCAGCTGGCCCATTTCGGCGCTGGGGTCGCTGTCACCAAGAAGGGCCCGATCGACCTCGTCACCGAGGTCGATATCGAGATCGAGCGCATGCTCCGGCGGCTCATCGCCGAGCGATTTCCGACACACGCGATCCTGGCCGAGGAGCTCCCGAACGACCCGGTACGTGATGCTGCCGCCGGATACCGGTGGGTCTTCGATCCCATCGATGGCACGGTGAACTACGCTCACGGGTTGCCGTTCTTCTGCGCGTCGCTGGCGCTCGAGATCGACGGTGTCCCCTCGGTGGGCGCCGTGTACGACCCGGTGCGCCAGGAGTTGTATGCGGCGGAGCGCGGGATGGGCGCGCGGTTGAACGGCGCACCACTGCACGTCTCGACGGCCGATGCGCTCACCGACGCGCTGCTCTGTACGGGGTTTCCGTACGACGTCCGAGAGCATGTGGACGAGGCGATGGCGCTCTTTGGCGCGTTCGTGGGCGGGGCGCGCGCGGTCCGCCGCTTCGGCTCCGCCGCGCTCGACCTCTGCTACGTCGCGGCCGGCCGGCTGGACGGCTTCTGGGAGCGTGGTCTCCATCCGTGGGACACCGCAGCGGCCGCGTTGATCGTCGCCGAAGCCGGCGGTCGGGTCAGCGGCATGCGCGGAGAGCCCTTCGAGACACGGGCCGGGCACATCGTTGCCTCCAACGGGCGTATTCACGAGGCGATGCTGGCGACGATTGTCGCTTGCGAATCCCGCTCACGAAACGGGACGGATTGATACCCGACAGGGACAGTCTCGTCGACGACTGCTTGTCCAGTGGCGCGCGCCGTCGTGGTCGGATACGAGGCTTTGCACCCGCTCTGGCGCGCGCCGCGCCTGCCCACCCACCCGCGGCGCACGCCGCGCCTGCCTGCCCATCCGCGTGATTGCGCTGGCACCGATCGTGAACTGAGACACCGTGGTGCGGCCAGCCTGTCGCACGATCCGCGGTGCATCAGGTCATGCGCCGCGAGTGGAGGGTGTCATGCTGCGGATGCGTGCCGGACAGGTGAACGCGGTTGTCTTCGCCTTCGTCGTCGTCTCCTTCGTCTTCTTCCAGAGCCGACCCGCGACGGCCCAGCAGTCAGTCACGATCGGCGCTGGGTACTTCGCGGTCCGTGCAGCCGATTCGCGCATTGACCACGACGTCGTGCTCGAGAACCAGAACCTCTTCGCGTTCGACCTCTCGGACTTCAACAACGCCACGTTCGGCGGGTCGTGGAACGTCGCGCTCGGCGAGTACTTCGAGACGAGCGTGGGGCTCGGGTACTACCGGCGCACGGTGCCGAGCGTCTACGACCAGTTCGTGAACATCGATGGCTCGGAGATCTTCCAGGAGTTCACGCTCCAGGTCGTGCCGGTCACGGCGACCCTGCAGGTGTTCCCGTTCGGGTTGGGCGCGGCGTTTCAGCCGTACTTCGGTGGCGGCATCGGTCTGTATCGCTGGCGGTATAGCGAGGTCGGCGACTTCATCGATTTCGGGGACTTCAGCGTGTTCCGCGATCGCTTCGTCGCCGAGGGTTCCGACGTGGGCGGTGTCCTCCTCGGCGGTGTCAGGGTGCCGTTCGGTGACCGGTACGCGGTGGGCGCCGAAGTGCGCTTTCAGGAGGTGAACGGCATCGTCGGTATCGAGAACGGTTTTCTCGAGGACGCGATCGACCTCGGAGGCGTGACGGGGCAGGTGACGCTGCAGGTGAGGTTCTAGGGTCCGCGAGACAACCGGAGCACGGCTTCACGCGCGCGCGGATATAATCCCTGCGCCCGTGGCCCGCATCATTAACTGGATTCAGGTCTTCGCCGCCTCCATCGGCGGCCCGGGTCTGTTCATCGTCGCCTTCCTCGACTCGTCTTTCCTGTCGCTGCCCGAGATCAACGATCTGCTCGTCGTGACGATGGTCATCCAGGACACGGGGAGGTGGATGTACTACGCGACGATGGCGACGCTGGGCTCCATCGCCGGTTGCCTCGTGCTGTACGCGCTTGGCCGCAAGGGGGGTGACGCGCTCGTGCGCCGGCGCTTCGGCGGGCGGCGGCTCGAGCAGGCGATGGCCTTGTCACAGCGCTACGGCGTGCTGGCCGTCGCGGTGCCGGCCATCCTCCCGCCACCGGCGCCGTTCAAGGTGTTCGTCGTGCTCGCCGGCGTCTCTCGCGTCCCGGCCTGGCAGTTTGCCATTGCCGTGGCCGGTGGTCGAGGGTTTCGCTACTTCGTCGAAGCCGCGCTCGCCGTGCGGTACGGCGACGACGCGATCGCGTTCATCCAGACCAACGGGCGCGCAGTGTCGATCGCGCTGGCCGTCGCCGTGCTCGCTGGCGGCATCGTCTACGTGGTCTGGCGCCGCCGGCGGGAGGCGGTCTCGAGCGCCGATCTATAATCTGGTGCTCGTTCATGTCACCTGACATTTCGGTCGTCATACCCCTGCGGAACGAGGCACCCAGTCTTTCAGCACTACATCGAGAGCTGACCGAGACGCTCGGGGCGTCCGGTCAGTCGTACGAGCTCATCCTCGTCGACGACGGCAGCACCGACGACACCTATCGGATCCTCGCCGATCTGCACGCCGGCGATCCCCGGGTACGGGTCATTCGGCTGCGACGCAACTTTGGGCAGACGGCGGCGTTCTCGGCCGGGTTCGCGCACGCGCGCGGCCGCTACATCGTGACCTCCGACGGCGATCTGCAGAACGACCCGGCCGACATCCCCGCGATGATCGACAAGCTGGATGAGGGGTACGACATCGTCTGCGGCTGGCGGCGCGACCGCAAGGACTCGTGGATTCGGCGGCTCCCGTCGATGATGGCGAACTGGTTGATCGCCCGGACCACCGGAGTGCGGCTGCACGACTCGGGGTGCTCACTCAAGGTGTTTCGCAGCGAGGTCATCAAGCCGCTGCGCCTCTATGGCGAGATGCATCGCCTGATCCCGGCCATCGCGAGCGAACAGGGTGTGCGGATCGTGGAGATGGTGGTCAACCATCGACCGCGGCGGTTCGGCGAGTCGAAGTATGGCATTGGCCTGTCGCGAACGGTACCGCTCCTGCTGGACTTGGTGACGGTGAAGTTCTTGCTGAACTACTCGACCCGGCCGCTTCACATGTTCGGTCCGCCGGGCTTGGTGATGGGCCTCGGCGGTTTCGTCATCCTCGGGTATCTCGCGTACGTTCGGATGGTGGCGGGGCAAGCGATCGGCGACCGACCGTTGCTCCTGCTCGGTATCCTGCTGCTGTTTGCCGGTATGCAGCTCGTCACGCTGGGGCTGCTCGCGGAGATGCAGGCGCGGACCTACCACGAGTCGCAGAGTAAGCCGATCTACGTCGTGCGCGATGTGCTCGACGCCGCCGGCGCCGAGGATCCCGACCGGGCCGACGAGCGCGACGTCTCCACGACAGCTCCGGCCTGACGCCGGGCCGTCGCCGTTGGGCATTGATCGGTGATCAGTGAACAGTGATCAGTGATCAGTCGAGCAGGCTTGTCGCGGCGAACACCCAGATGACAAGTCGAGTCTGCGGAGACGGCAATCCGCCTGCCCGGTCGACCGCGGTGTCGCGATTCGTCCCAGGATCCCACGTGGGCGTCGACTCGAGGGCCACGGGGATCCCGAGCTCCCACGTAAGCTGATCCGCCAGCCCCGCTCCCGACACGTGGTACTCCCCCCCGGCATGAAAGACCAGCGTATGGCCGTCGCCGACGAGCGCGATCGGGCTCTGCGGTTCGGTTGCCGCCGCGATCCACTCGCCGGCGGTGGGCTGGACGATCGCGCGAAACCGCAGCTCCTCGGGCACCGGCGCCTCGGTGCCAAGCGCGACCCAGAGGTCGCCCCGGATGGGGCTCGAGTACCAGACGGGCTCGAACCGGCGAGCCGTGATGCCGGTAAGCGCCGGCGTCGCCGCGACCCGCTCGCGAATGGCCGCGGCCGCCACGATACACCCCGTGCTGGACCATCGGGAGTCTTGACGGCAATACAAGGGGCCCTCGGGATGAAACCGATCTCGAATGAAGCGGCGCGTGAGGTCGAGGACGTCCACGCCGGCGTCTCGCAGACGCGTGTAGCGATCCTCGAGCGCGTGGTCGAGCCGCGGAACCGGAATCGGGACCTCGAGGTCAGCCGTGAGCCTATCCGCATACACGATGCTCTTGGGCGGCACGGGGACGACCAGGAGGGCGGTCCCGGCGGCCTGGAGCTCGCGGTGCACCGAGACGACGGCCGACAGCGCATCGCCGCCGGATGCGCCGTCGCCCGTGGCACCGAGTCGCTCCAGCTCATCGGCCGCGAAGTACCAGCCGTCGAGCCCGGCCACGACGGTCGATCCCTGACTGCCCGCATTGGCGGCCAGCTCGACGCACGTGGCCGCGAACCGCACCGCGAGCTGTGGGTCCGGCGCCGACTGACACGCGAGTGTCATGAGCGCGAGGCAGAGAGCCGCGCGTCGCGTGCGCCCGTAGCGCCACGCCCGTCGCCGGTTGACGGCGACGCCGCCGCCGGCGGCGTCGAGATTGACCAGCATCTGGTCAGAAAGGTACCATGCCGCGTCCTTTGTCGATGCGTTGGCCCGCCTCGAACACTCTCTCACTCGGGAGCGCTGCGGTTTGCGTCGCGGCTCTCCTCTGGTCGTCTGCGTGCCAAGAGGGATCCGTCGTGCCGCCGCTCGCCCCGTCGCCGTTGCCTGCCGACAAGGTCGGGGAGCTGGCGATCGCCTGCCCGCCGAACGCGATGACGCAATCGTTCAACGGTCAGCCGGTCCTGGTTGCCTACGGCGAGGCACTCGTGACCGGTGGGCAGGCCCCGGTCGAGCAGAGTTGTAGCCCGGAGTCCGGCAGCGCGTTCGACATCGGCACGACCACTGTCGTCTGCAGCGCATCAGATGCGCTGCAGCAGACCAGCGGGTGCAGTCTGTCGGTCGTGGTGCTAGCACCGCCACAACTTGCGGCGACGCGGTTCCTGGCCTTCGGCGACAGCCTGACAGCGGGGGTGGTCGCGCAACCGATCGCGGGTGCCGTGCAGCTCGATCCATTGCGGTCATATCCCTTCCGATTGCAGCTCGATCTGGCGCAGCGGTACCTGACACAGTTCATCGAAGTCATCAACGCGGGCGTGCCCGGTGAGCAAGCGTCCGAGGCAGTCTCACGGTTCCAGGGTCTCCTCGGGGTGCACCAGCCGGACGTCGTGCTGCTCATGGAAGGGACCAACGATCTCGACGTGATCTCGGGCAACGGGGCGAGCGCCGCCGCGAGCGCGGTCGAGTTGATGGTGATTGCCGCGATCGCCGCCGGCGCGGACGTGTTTCTCGCGACGATTCCGCCACAACGCGGCACCGGTTCTGCGGATCTCGTCCCTGGCTACAACAGCCAGATCCGGTCGATCGCCGCGCGACGGGGGACGCAGCTCATCGACGTCTTTTCGATCGTTCAAAACGGCCAGTGCGCGGCGCAGTCGGCGCGACGCATCCAGTCATCGCACGGCAACCCCGATCCCATGCCATGCCTCGGTGATGACGGCTTGCATCCGACCGTCGAGGGCTACCAGTTGGTGGCCGATGCCTTTGCGGCGGCGATTGTCGAACGCTATGACACGATGACCGAATCGTTGCTCGCCACGGCCGGCGTGCCGGGCGATGTCGGACCGGCCGCGGTGCCGCGCGGACGTTCACCACGGGCTCAAAGGGGTGGGCGATGACCCCGAGCGCGACACGGCGTGCATGTGCCTGCTGCCTGCTGATGAGCGTCGTGGCGGCGGCGTTTGTCGCGCCCGCCGACGCGCAGCCGCCTTCCGGCAGCGCCGGCGACCGTGCTCAACAGCCGCAATCCGGGGCTCAGACGGACGAGGAGGCCGCCCCGAGCCCGTGGGGGCCGCTGAGCGGACGCCTGACGCTGCACGTCAACGCGGCCTTCCAGGCCGGCACGCAGTCGCTGCGAGAGACGCTGAGCGTTCGTGCCTACGGCGAGGACGCGACGTTTCGGACGCGCCAGGAGATCGAGGGCGGGTCGCTCGTCGATGTCGGTGGACGGATTCGGATGTGGCGGCAGCTGGAGGTCGGTGCGTCGTACACGCAGCTCAACGGATCCGATGCCGCCGTCGTGAGCGGGTCGGTCCCCCACCCGCTCCGGTTCAACCAGGCTCGCACTGTCGATCCGCAGACCCTCCAGCTCTTGCACCGTGAGCGCGCGACCCATGTGTCGGCCGCGTGGGTCCTGCCCGTGCCGTTCGACGACCGCCTCGACATCGCGGTCTTTGGCGGCCCCTCGTTCTTCGGTGTCACACAAGGGCTTGTGACGCACGTCACCGCGCGTGAGACCGGTGGTCCGCCGTTTGCCACGGTCGCCGTCGCGGTCGACACGGGTGAGCACAGTCGCAACGCCGTTGGTGGTCACATCGGCGCCGACGTCACCTTCATGCCGACCGCGACCATCGGGCTCGGCTTCCTCGTCCGCTACGCGGCGGGGTCCGTCACGCTCCCGTCGACGATCTCGCCGGCTGTCTCGCTGTCAGTGGGCGGGTTTCAGACCGGCGGTGGGCTGCGGCTGCGGTTTTGAGGCCTGGGCTTCGCCTCATGGTCGGTTAGTCGCCGCCGGCGCCGAGCGGCGACAGCTCCATCGCGACCCCGAGGAAGCGCGAGTCACGCGACCCGCGATTGCGCAGGCGGGGCACGAACCCGTCGCTGGTGGTGACCGACAGCACGAAGTTCTGCGCGCCCCGCGCGTGCACCCCGCCGACCGGGAACGACAGCCGAGTCACCGCGTTCGGCGTCACGTCGGCGGTCTGGGTGTCGCCATCCACCGTCACCGTCACGCGGTTGTCGATGGGTGCCGTCAGCGAGATCTCCAGGCCGGCAAGTGGGGGCGCGACTCGGACGATGAGGTCGGCCCGGGCGCGGCCCTTCACCCAGATGCCAGGCTCCTCCGGTCGGGTCGCGTTCTGATCGAGAAAATAGAGGAGCAGTGGCGGGTCGGTCGGGTATCGGATGCGCGACCGGCCCTGGTCGAGACGGATCGGGAGGTCGTTCACCATGGTCAGCTCGACCGGCAACGCGCGGAGGGGACCCTGCTCGGCGAGGAGCCAGGGGCGGTCGGCGGCCACGAATGGATCGATGAGGGCCGGCGCCGCAAAGAGGGTGCCGCCGACCCAAAGCACGATCGCCGGGGCGAGGGACCGCGCTGTCGGCAGCAGGAAGAACAGCGCTGGGTAGATCGCGAGGAAGTAGCGGTTGCCGGGTGGCCCGCCCCCACCCGACCAGGTGTTGGGAAAGAACACCAGAAACCCCAACGCGGTCATGCCGACCGCGCCGGCGATCAGCACCTGCCACGCGACGAGGTCGCGCCGCCGCCAGAGCGCCCACGCGAGGATGACCACACCGGGGAAGTAGTACGGCACGAGTCCGAAGTGACGGCCGACCATGAAGTACAGGACGTTGTGGCCGAATTGCCGGACGAGCGCCAACGGGGAGCCTTCGAACGTGGTCGCCGCCGTGACCATCTCCGTGGTGCTCGAGCTGATGGATACGCCGAGGTCGTCGAACGCGGGCGCATCCGACTCGAACGGGAATTCGCCATAGATCGTCCGACGGTGGGCCCCGCCCTGATAGTTGAAGTCTCCGGTGATCGCCGCATTCGCCGCAAAACAGCCGAGGACCGCGACGGCAAACGCCGCGCCGATGACGGCGCCGTGCGCGTAGCGTCGCCGCCACCAGGCGAGCGCCACGACCGGCGCGATCATCGGGGCGTTCGTCAGCTTCGAAAACGTCGCCAGGCCCAGCAGGAGCGCCGCCACGACGTTCGAGGCCGTGCCTCGCAGCCAGGCGGGCCGTGGGGGCTCGCCGGCGACGTCCTTGTAGAGCCAGCAAAAGTACGCGAAGAAGGTGAGGGCGAAGTTCAAGGTGTCCGAGGTGAGGTAGACGGCGTACAACGGCGCAATCGAGGCGGCGAGAAACCCGGCCGCGATCAGCACCGCTGCCGGGCTCGGCAGTCGTGCGGAGGCGAACAGATACGCGCACACGAAGACCCCGGCGAGCAGGAGGACGTTGAGGAACAACAAGCCGTTGAGCCCGGCCAGACGCGTGAACGGGGCGGCGATCAGCGGATAGATAAAGGCCTTCGCAAAGAACAGCGGGTCGTCACGCGTAGCGGGTCCTTCGGCGCGTTTCAGGAAGATGCCTTCCGGGCCGCTCTGATATGTGTGCCAGAAACGATCGAGGTCGGCCCGCTCGAAGGTGAGGTCGCCGTCGTAGGCGACGCTCTGGGCCATGGCGACGTAGGTCGCCTCGTCACCCTTGATGCCGTATGTCTTGGTGACAACGTTGACGGAGAGCGAGGCTGCGGCCAAGCCGACGAACGCCACGAGGACGATCAGGAGACCGGGATCTCGTGTCACCGACCACGACGCGTCGCTCGGCACGCGTTCGGGTGGCGGTGGCGCCGACTGCACGCGGGATACTATATCAGCGGGAAAGTGTTGAAGGGGCACACGTTGCGACGAACGCTCACCGCGCTCACGGACACCACGTTTGACGTCGTGGTCATCGGTGGCGGTATTTCGGGAGCCTGTCTGGCGCACGACGCCGCCCTGCGTGGACTGTCGGTGGCGCTGGTCGAGCAGGGGGACTTCGGTGGTGCGACGTCGGCCGCGTCATCGAAACTGCTGCACGGCGGTATCCGATACCTGCAGCAAATCCGGTTCGACAAGGTCCGCGAGTCGTCCCGAGAGCGCAGGTATCTCGCGCACATCGCGCCACATCTGATCCGGTGGGTCCCGTTCCTCGTGCCGACCTACCCCGGTCTGGCCCGCGGGCGGTGGTTCCTGGCCTCCGGCATGCGGTTCTACGCCTTGCTCGGCGGCGCCGCCGATCCGGTGCCTGGGCCGAACGCCCCCGCGTCCGGCACCTACTACGGCCGTGCGGAGCTGAGTCATCGGGCGCCGGCGCTCGCGGAACGCGCTGATGTGACTGGCGCCTTCGTGCTGTACGAATCACAACTCCACAGCTCCGAACGGATGACGCTGGCGTTTCTCAAGACCGCCGCGCAACACGGCGCCGTGGTCGCGAACTACGTGTCCGTCGAGGGGCTGCTGCGGACCGGGTCACGGGTGGTCGGCGTGCGCGCGCGGGACGTCGAGCGCGGCGATCCCCTCGAGATCCGCGCCCAGGTCGTCGCCAATGCCGCCGGGCCGTGGCTGCCGCGCCTCAACGATCGGTTCTCCGCGGGACCGCTCCGTCACCGGGTGACCGGCATGTCGCACGGTGCCCACATCGTCACCCGCCAGATCATGCCCACCTTCGGCGCCGCGCTGTCCACAGGTCGCCCGTCAGGGGCACGCATCGATCGTGGCGGACGTCACGTGTTCGTGATCCCGTGGCGGGGACACTCGCTCATCGGCACGACGAACCGGCCGTTCGACGGCAACCTGGAACGTATCGGCCCGACCGACGACGACGTGCGGGATCTCATCGACGATGTGCGACGGGCGCTGCCGGCCGTCAGACTGACGCGATCCGATGTGCGTCATGCGTTCGCGGGGATCTACCCGCTGACCGCCCGCCGCCTGCGCCCCGGGATCTATCAGGGGAGCGGGGACTATCAAGTGCTCGATCACGGGGTCTCCGGCGGCGCCGATGGGATGGTGTCCGCGCTCGGTGCGAAGTACACGACCGCCCGTCGATTGGCCGAGCTGGCCACATCGATGATCTGCAGGCGATTCGACCGACCTGTCGATCGTTGCCGCACGGCCGAGACGCCGCTCGTGGGGGGCGCGATCGACGATGTCGCCGCATTCACGCGTGACGCCGTCGACCGGCACGCCGCGCTGATCGATCGTGAGACGACCGAGCATCTCGTCCGGCACTACGGCACGGAGATCGACGCGGTCGTCGGCGCTGCAGCTGGAGAACCGGACGGGTGCCGGCCGCTGGCCCCGGCGCGTGAGTCGATCGAGGCCGAGGTCGTCTTTGCCGTCGAGCACGAGATGGCCCGTCACCTCACGGACGTGCTGTTCCGGCGCACCGGCGTGGGGACGGTGGGACATCCGGGCGATGCGTGCCTGCGGCGATGCGCCGCGATCATGGGGTCCCATCTCGGGTGGACCGACGCGATGTGCGACGACCAGATCAACGACGCGCGCGCGCAGTTCCCGATTGCCGTCTCAGAGCCCTAGGGTGAGCCGCTCGTGGTGAACGATCCGCTGCGTGTGCTCGTGATTGCCCCCACGCCGTTCTTCGGCGACCGGGGCTGCCATGTTCGAATCTATGAGGAAGCGCGGGGGCTCGCGCGGATCGGGGTCGAGACCCGCGTCGTCACCTACCCGACCGGCGGCGACGTGCCGGACGTGGCGGTCACGCGCGCGCGTGCGCTGCCCGGTGTTCGTGCGCGCGCGCTCGGGCCCAGCGCGGGCCGGCCGCTCTTGGACCTGGGTGTGCTCGGCGCCGCGCGTCGCGTGGCGCGCGAGTTTCACCCTCACCTGCTGCATGGCCATCTGCACGAGGGGATTGCGATCGGGGTGGCGCTCAGGGTCGGCGCGCATCGGCCGCTCATCGCCGATCTGCAGGGCAGCCTCACTGCCGAGCTGGCCGACCACGGCGTCGTCTCCGAGGACGGCGTCCCGGCGCGCGTGATCCGACGCGTGGAAGGCTGGCTGGTCCGACGACCGGATCTGATCGTGACGAGCTCACACCACGAGGTGGCGCCGCTCGTTGCGCAAGGCGTGGACCCCGAGCGGATTGAACCGCTGCCGGACGGGGTCGACCTCGAGGCGTTCCGGCCGGGCCCGCCCGACCCCGAGCTTCGCGGACGCCTCGGCCTGGACGGCAAGCGCGTCATTGGTTTCCTCGGTGTGCTGACCGCGTATCAGGGCGTCGACGCACTGCTGGAGGCGGCGCCGCTCGTCGCGCGGGCGCATCCGGACGCCCACTTCCTGGTGATGGGGTACCCGAACGAGGCGCATTATCGGGACATGGTTCGAGCACGCGGCCTGGACGCGTTGGTGACGTTGACCGGGCGCGTGCCCTATGCGGAGGCCGCCCGGTGGCTCGGCCTCGCCGAGGTGGCGGTGTCGCCGAAGCGGTCGCTGACGGAAGCCAACGGCAAGCTGCTCAACTACATGGCGTGCGCGCTGCCGGTCGTGGCCAGCGACACCCCGATCAACCGCGAGCTCCTGGGCGAGCTCGGCCTATATGCCGCCGTGGACGACCCTGGGTCGCTTGCGGCGCGGATCGTCGAGCTGCTGGACGATCCGACTCGCGCACGGGGGCTGGGCGATGGGCTCCGACGGCGTGCGGCGGACCGGTTCGCGTGGCCGGCCCTCATCGAGCGTCTCGCCGCCATCTATCGGACGATGGTCTAGCCGTTGGATGCGGCGTCGCCCCGAACCCTGGCCGAGCGCTGACGCACTACACTAAAACCCAAGAGCTCTGGGGTTAAATCCCGCGCGAGTGTCTCAGATGCCAAACACCGCTTCGACGTCGCTGTGGCAGCGCGTCCTTCTCGTCCTCGTCTCGCCGATCGTCTTTCTCATCATCTCCGAAACGGTCGTCCGGCTCTCTGGCGTCGACACTGACCTGGCGCGCAACGAGAACTTTGAGATCGCCGTACCGGTCTGGGCGCTGTCCGATGAGAACTGGGTCGACATCCAGCGCGGACGGCTGGCGCGTCCCCAGGGCGTTCCTGCCGCTGACGTCGCGTGGCTCCAGTATTTCGAGGAAGCCCGCCATATCCAATACAAGTTGAAGCCCAGCATCTCGGTCGCGGCCAGCAATCCGTTCAACGAGATCGAGATGCGGAAGGGCCTGACGTTTCGACTCGAGTCAAACCGCGACGGGTTCCGAACGGCCGAACTGAGACCAAAGGCCCCCGGCGTGATTCGCATCGTGACTCTGGGCGATTCGAGCACGTTCGGTTGGGGGGTCGATCCGGAATACACGTATCAGCGGTTGCTGGAGGACCGCCTCGCCGATGCGACGACGGAGGTCGAAGTGCTCAACCTCGGCATGCCCGGGCACACCACGCGTCATGGGATGGCGATGTTCGATCACTACGCGCGCGCGCTCGACCCGGATCTCGTCGTGCTGCAGTTCGGCGCCAATGACGCGCGCCTGGTCCTCCAGAGCGCCGACGAGTTGCTCGCGATCGACGCGACGTGGCGCGGCGGTGCACGCAGCCTGCTGATGCGTGTCGCGACCTTCCGACTGATGCGGCGCCTGATCTTCTCCGCGTTTGATCCGTTTGCAGCGTCGCGCGCACGGGCCGACCGGGAAGGCGACGCCCGCCGGTTGGTCCAGTCGGTGCCTCGCGACACCTACATAGACAACCTCCTCCACCTCGTGACCCAGGCGCGAGCGATTGGTGCTGACGCGATTGTCCTCGGCGTGTGCGTGCCGTCCGCGCGCTACCTGCGCGGCATGCAATACGTGGCCGACACGGAGGAGGTGCCGCTGATCGACGGCGGCGCCTTGTTTCGGGACAAGATCGACGATCTGCGCGGGCACCGGTTGTACGCGGACGAGGTGTTCTTTTACGAAGCGCTGTATGGCATGTCTGAGATGGAGGCGAACTGGCGGCTCTATGTCACCACCGACGGCTGTCATCCCGGGCGCGCCGGGCACAGCGTGATCGCCGATGCGCTCCAGCGTGCCATCGAGGAACGTGGGCTAAGATGATGGGTTGCGAGTGTCCACGACGGTGGCGCCATGAAGAAGTGTGCAACGGTTGCGGCCGCGGGGACGTGGATGGCGCTCCTCGTGGCGGGCTGTGGGGGCAGCCCCACGGCGCCGACCCCGGCCGCGCTGCCACCAGGCTCTACTGAAACCAGTCTCCGCACTCCGCCACCGCTCCAGCTGGCTATCGACGGAGTTATGGCGTTCGGTGACAGCATCACCGAGGGGTTTGTCTCGCCATTGCCCGGCGTGCTGGAGGTGCTCCAGCCGACCAACGCCTATCCGGTGAAGCTCGAGCAGTTCTTGCGCGAGCGATTTCCGGACGAGCCGATCGCGGTGGCGAACCGCGGCCGGGGCGGCGAGCACGTCGCGGACGGGCTCTCCCGGTTTCTGACCGATCTGGGGTCGTTGCGGCCGGATCTCGTGCTGCTTCTCGAAGGGATCAACGATCTGTCCTACGCGCTGCTCGTGGCCCGGATCGAGGAGCGACAGCTCGACCCGGCCGTGATCACGAAGATCGTCTCCGATCTCCGCGGGTTGGTCCGATCCGCACAGGTCCGTGACGCCGAGGTCTTCATCGCAACGCTCACGCCGGTGACCGACGTCTACGAGGCCCAGAATCCCGGTGCGCGTGCCGCGATTCGATCAATCAACACTCGGATTCGCACGATGGCGGCCAGCGTCGGCGCGGTCGTGGTCGACCTGCACACCACGTTGTCCGGGGGCTCCATGTTCATCGGCATGGACGGGCTCCACCCCACGAAGCTGGGCTACGAGACGATCGCGCGCACGTTTCTCAACGAGATCGTGGACCGCTACGAGTCGCTGGGCGCGGTCCCACCGGACGTGCGCGTGCACGGGGCGGGCGCCGAGCCGGCGCAGGCTGCCCCCGGCGTGTCCGGGTCATCATTCGGACGCCACGAACAGATCCGGCCACTGATCGTTGGCCGGTGAGTGCGTCAGGCGGGTCGCGGTGGTCCACGCGGTCCCGAGGCGCCACGCGAAAATCTCATAGTCGGCGCGGTCGTGCTCATGCCCTTCGGCCGACGCCCCCCAGACGAGCCACTCGCCGTTCGCGGTGACGCGGGGAAAATACTCGTGGCTATACGGTCCCGGGAGGTCCATCAGGGTTTCCTCGGCCATGTCGTCGAGGGAAGCGGTCATGACGCGCGTCCCGCCGTGGCCCTGACCGTCGATCCACGCGAGCTGCCGGCGTCCCGGGAACCAAGTGATCTGGCAGGCGCGCTGGCTCGAGATCGGCTGATAGCGCCCTGCCCGCAGATCGAGCACCCCGACCGTCTCGGGCGCCACATCGCGGAGCGTGATCGCAATGAGCCCCTCGCCACCCAACTCCGGCTCGAGGACCCGCCCCTCGGTTGGCGGCCGGGCCCCGTCGTGCAGCACGGTGACCGACCCGGTCGTCACGTCGACCCGCGAGATCAGGTTGTCGTCCACGTAGACGAGTCCTGATCCGTCCGGGAGCCACGTCGGGTGATACGCGCCCTGGACGAGCCGTCGCTCGCCGCTGCCGTCCGCGTTCATCAGATACAGGTCCCACGCCGTTTCCTCCCGAAAGGAGACCCACTCGCGTTGGCTGCGCAGGAACGAGATCGAGCGGCCGTCAGGCGAGAACCGCGAGAAGAAATCGACGTGTGGATGGTCGGTCAGCCGACGTTCGGCACCGGTGACCAGGTCGACGAGATACAGATCGTGGTTGCCCTCGCGGTTCGATGACCACAGCAGGCGGCCCGATATCTGCTGCCCCAGCGTCTGCCAGGCGTCGCGCTCCGGACCCGTGACGGCGGCGAGTGTTGGCGGCGGCTGCGGTGGCACCCAGCGCGTGATCAACCGCTCGGGTGCGTAGAGGAGTGCCGAGACGGAGCCGGCGACGACGAGTGCGAGGCCACCGAGCCACACCACAGCGGTCCGGCCTTTCGACGTGTGTGACATGGTGCGTCCGATGGACGGACACTCACGATACCACGCGGTACAAACGGTCATCGCCGTCCACCGCCACGAGCCGAAGATCGGGTCGCCGGGCGGCCGCGGTGACGATGAAGGCGAACCGGCCCTGGCTCGAGCGTGATTTCGGTTGTCCATGCGCCTGACTCCACGCGGATGGTGTCGGGTACGGGGGCGGCGTTCGTGATCGTCACGTGCGGCACCTGGTCCACAGGCGAGGCAACGAGAATAGTGCCCGTCGCACGCCGGCGGACCCAGAAGTGGTCTCCTCGTGGATCCGTGTTGTCGTCGACGAAGAAGACGTAGGCGCCGACGGCCTCGTCCATCGCCCAGACCTGACGGACACCGTCACCGGGGTCGACCTGCTCCTGGCGCGGCACGACGGTCACCGGTACGACCCGAATCTCGTCGACGTATTGGAGGGCGTCCGACGGTGGAAACCGCGCCCAGACGGCGGGCAGGCCGACGGGCAGCGTAAACGACGCGGACGTCTTGTCTCCGGTGTCCGGCCCCCGGGCGAGCACGCCGCGCATCCGGCGAAGATAGTACGCCACCGACCACGGCGCGTTGACACCGGGCTCCCGATACATCACCTGCATCTCGTATCTGCCGGCCGGGAGGTCGAACGGACCGAAAAGCACCTGCCCGTCATCGAGCTCCCGGCGTCGATCCGCCGGTGACGACTGGACACCCTGGGCGGCCACGGCGGGATTGGTGAGGCGGGTCATCGTCGCATAGGACAGAGCAGGCAGCCGATCTCCGTCGTACGCCATCAACAGGCGAAAGCGTCCGAGCTCTGCGGTCGCTGCGCGGGCGGTGTCGGAAACCAGGGGCGCCGCCAGGACGCTGCCGATGACGATGGTCCCGATGGTGCCGACGGCACCGCCCCAGAACGCACGACGAGCCACGTTGGTATCCGACCGTACCCCGGTCCAGGTGGGGAGCCACCTCGCCGCCAGCCGGGCGAGGATGAGGCCGGCCGTCGCGGCGGCGACCCACGCGCCAACCGCGACGGTCGGCGTCACCCAGTCCGCCTGGAAGAAGCTCGCAAGGGTCGCTGTCAGCGGCGCCCCGCCGGCGACGGCCTCGACGAGCCGGCTCGCGCCGTCACGGTTCTCCAGTTGCAGGGTGCGCTGATCTGACAGCAGCCCCGCGCCGACCGCCATCACGCTCCAGAGCGCGGTCACACCGACGAGCGCGCGCCGGTCGGTCCGCGCAGCCGATCGATCGCCATCGCGATAAACGGAGCGACGAGGGGCACAACAGGGAGGAGGAAGCGGGCTGGCGGGCTGAAGCCGCCCCACCACATGTAGACCTGCGTCACGGCGCCGAGAAATACCGCGGTGGTGCCGGCATACCAGAGCGCTGCGTGCCGGTGCTGGGACGAGCGCAGCGCGTGCCAGGTACCGATCGGGACGAGGATGTACACGGGTGCGAAGATCAGCAGCCCGAATTCCTGATCGAACAGCAGACCAAGGACGCCGCGCGGCACGTTGCCGGGCGCCAACCCGGCGGCACCGCCATACGCGACGGTCGGGTTCGGGCTTCCATACATCACGAACGAGGCGAACACCCACGCGGCGAGAGAGACGGCGACCGGCGTCACCATGGACGCGATTACTCGACGGTGGGGCCAGAGCCGCACGATGAGCGCCAGCGTCAGGCACCCGAGCAGCACCGCGAACTTGGTGTGCAGCCAGGGCAACAGCCCCAACGCCGCACCCCGGAGCGCCCAGCGGCCGAGCCCGGCGGCTGAGGTCTCCGTGACAGGCTCGGCGACCCAGCGCGCGGCCCAGGCCACGACGAGCAGCGCCGGCACCTCCGGGTAGATCATCCACGCGAGCGGCACAACCGGCACGCAGAACGTCACGAGCGCGCAGCTCATCAGCGAGACCCCCTGCCCGGCGAAGCGCCGGACGAGGTCGAACAGCGCGAGCGCCGCGAGCGACGTGATCAGGAGCATCATCGCCACAGCCCCGGGGTACCCGGCGGCCGCATAGCCGGGCGTCAGCAGCGCGGGCAGGCCCGGCGCGTGAATCGAGTAGATCACGCCACCCCGACCGCGCTCGACGTAGTCCGGCCGCAGCTCGTCGGGGTAGAAGCTCGAATAGTCCTCCTGCAGATGGTTGTTTTCGATCCGGAGATCGCCGTCCGCGACCAGGCTGTGCGCGATCACCAGGTAGTGAGGCTCGTCCCCGCCTGGGTGCTGCGCGGCAGTGACGGCGAACCCGAGGGCCGACAGGGCGACGAACGAGACCCCCCACACGGCGGGTCGGGGGAGTCGTGGTCGCCACGGCCCGGGCAAGCGGCGGACGAACGGGAGCCCGACGCCCGTCACCGCCGCAGCGGCGATGATCCATCGAAGCGGCCCAGCCAGCACGACCAGCGTGGGAAACGCGGTGCTCACACCGGGGAGATACGGAATCGCCCAGCACCAGAGCAGGAGCAGCGGCGCTGCGATGCCGGCGATGTCCTTCAGGGTCGTACCGCGGAGTCGGTGCCAGGCCGTGACGATGACCGTCGTTCCGCTCAGCGCGCCCGCGGCGGCCCACCAGAGATTGCTCCAGGGGGGAGCAGGGCCAGCACGCGAGCGCGGTCACCCTCCCAGGCGACGACGTGTAGCGACGCGGGAAGGATCCAGAGCGCGACGGCGACGGCCCCGGCGCACGCGCAGAGCAGTGCGACCGGCGCGTATCGGGCCCCCACGCCGGCGTCACTCGGTGGGTCGTCCGATTCAGACGCGGGCGGCATTGGGTGTCGTTGCCGGACGCATCAGGAAGAGCAGCGCGACAACGCCCAGACTGTACTCCACGACCTGAGAGACCGCGTGCGTCAGGATGCCGGACACGATGGCGTCGGCACGCGCAAATCCGAGCTGCGTAAAGCTCAGGGCCCACGCGGCCTCGAAGGTGCCAAACCCGGCGATGCCGTGAATCGGAAGCGCCGCCGCGAGCTCCGCGCCCACGACGCCCAGAAACACGCGAAAGATCCCGAAGCTGGATGCGCTGAGATCAAGGCCTCCCATGATGGCCAGCACCAGGAAGTAGTAGCTCCCGAACTTGCACACCCGAACGATCATCGACAGCACCAGGACCTGCGCGAAGATGCCCCGCGCCCACACGGTCGCGAGCGCGTCCGCCGTTTTGCGAATCAACGCCGCGAGCTGCGTACGGCGCCCGGTTGGTCCCGCGTGAGCCGGGGCGATCCAGGCCGCCAGACGCATCCCGATGGGCGCGGCAACGCGCGCGCCGGCGTAGGCGACGAGCCCGAGCGCCACCGCTGCGAGCGCAAGCCATGGACCGGCGACGGCACCGCCGCCGCCCACAACCAGCACGGCGAGCACCAACAGCGGGGCGAGCGCCACCACATCGAACGCGACCGCCAGCATCAGCGAGGCCAGGCCATCCTCGACCGGACGCCCGGCTCGAGCGGTCAGCAGGTAGACATAGGACAACTCGCCCAACCTGGCCGGCAGGAGGTCGACGAACAGATTGCGAGCCAGCACGATGCCGGTGAGCAGGGGAAACGGCGCGCGTCGTCCGAGCAGCACCCAGAACCGTGCCGCGCGAGCGACGACCCCCGCGAGCAGCAGTGCAAGAAACGCCCACAGATAGCGGGGCGTCATGCCGCGTGCGGTTGTGAGGATTTCCGCCGGGTCGATCTGCGAGAGGAGGTACCAGAAGATGCCGGCCGTGATCGCGAGCGAGACGAGCCACGCGCGCCACCGACGCGCGAGCGTCCTCGGTGGGGACACCGGGGGCGCCACGGGGCCGACTCGGACCTCGGCCGGGTGGGGGGAGCCCGGCCTAGGCCGGGTCCTCGCTTTCATCAGCCCTCTTTGATCCCCGCGATCGTAAAACAGTTGAATCGGAGACCGAACAGAATCCACGCGGACTGCGACATCGCGCGCGACAGGGGGCCGGGACGCGGGAACATGCGCACCAGGTCCCCGTGTCCGGCCACCTTCCCGGATGCCGTTTCGAGGAGGTCGGCGATCGTGCGCATCGCTGGGAACCCGGCCAGGGTGGCGCGGAACCGTCGGTACTCCGGCTGGGCGAACGCGTACAGGTAGTCGCGAACCCGCAGCGGTGCGAACGCGCCCTTGAAACGGACCTTGCTCTCGTCGAACCAGCGCAGGACCTCGCCCGCGGTGTGCAGGCTCTCGTGCGGAAAGCCAAAGATGTCGTACCCGATCTGCTCGGTGTTGAGCCCGTGGTAGCGCTTGTCCAACTTGCGCAGGGTGCCCCCGAAGAGGCGGTTGCCCCACCGCACGCGCGCGTCGATATCCGCGCCGCCGAGCCACTTGCAGATGGTCTGTTTGAATCGAAGGAGACGTCGACTGTACTGGCTATACAGGCTGACGATGACGACACCACCCGGCTTGGTTGCGCGAACCAGGTGCTTGAACCCTCGAAGCGGATCGCCCGTGTGGTGCAGTACGCCGACCGAATAGCTGTAGTCGAAATAGCCATCCGGAAGCTCACAGTTGAGGATGTCCATGCTCCTGAACCCGACGTTGGACAGATCCGACTCGGTCTGTCGTTGCCGAGCGATGGACAGCGAACCTGCCGACAGGTCGATCCCGATGACTTCCCGAGCCCCCTGCATGGCGTACCACATGGCGTATTCGCCGGTGCCGCATCCCATGTCGAGGACGCACTTGTCCTGGTAATCGCTCGGGACCACACCGAGGCACTTGAGCCGCCACCCCATCTCTTCATCGGTATCCCGGTGAAGCGGCCAGGGGTGTTCCGAGTACATCCCGACGACCGTGTCCTGGATACGTTGGATCTCGCCGGCGCGATCGGTGCGTGGCACGGTTGCGCTAGCCCGATTGCGCCGCCACGGGGCGAGCGCGAATGCGCGCTGCGGGGGAGCCGGCGGCGATCGAGAAATCGACCAGGTCCTTGTTGACGACAGAGTTGGCGCCGACGACCACGTCGCGTCCGATCGTGACGCCGTCGAGCACGGTCACGCCGGCGCCCAGCCAGCAATTCGAGCCCACGGTGATCCCGTGCGAGGGACGCGCCTGGTCGATGATCGCGACGTCGGTGCGGTCGACGTCGTGGTCGCCGCCCACCAGATAGGAGTACGCAGCGATCAGCGTGTTGCTGCCGCAGCGGACGTGGCTGGCCGAGAACACCATGCAGAACGAGCTGATGTTGACGCCGTCCTCGAGCACGATGTTGCCGTCCTTGGTGTTCACGATCGTCTGACGACCAATGAACACGCCGTTGCCGATCTCGATGCCGTCGTTCGTCATCCCTTTGGCATCGAGCACACACCCGTCGTCAATCACGACGTCGTTGCCGATGCGAATCTTGTGGGGATGCCGAAGCGTGACGTCGACGCCGAAGAACACGTTGCGGCCGCAGGAGCCGAGCAACAGCGGATACAGTCGGGATCGCAGCCACAGTCCCAGCGCGCCCGGTATGCCCCGGGCAAACATCGTGATCGCTTCGTACCGCACGAAGGCGGCCCATCCCTCGCGACCAATGAACAGCTGCTGGTATTTTTGTCGTTTGCTTCGCGAGGTGTCGAAGATCTCCCGTGGAACGTTGTCGATCTTCCGGTTCACGCGCCGAATTATAGCACTCGGTCGTTCGTTGCCTTGTGTCGGAGGCTGAGCATCGACGTGTCGAACGCCGACGGCAGCAACGCGATCAGCATGGCGGCATTGAGGAGCAGCATGATCGTGAGCGCTTCGGTCGCCGGCAGACCGACGAGTCCCGCGAGGTAGACGAACGCTGCTTCCTGCACGCCAAAACCGCCGAGGGAGACCGGCAGGCGCGCCGAGGCCAGCGCGATGGGCACCGTCGCCATCAGCAGATACAGCGGCACGGACGACCCAAGTCCGACGGCGATGACGTAGGTGATGACCGCCGCGATCAAGCTTTCGCCCACCGACAGCACGTAGAACACGAACAACACCAGGGGGCGGTCTCGATACCTCGCGTAGGCCTCGGTGATCTTCGTCAGGGTGGATGGCGCCGTCGTGTGGCGCGCCGCCCATCGGTCGGCCGCGAGCAACGACACGATGAAGAGCACCGTCACAGCGACGAGCGCTATCACCAGCCACGTGGTCAGCTCTTGCACAGGCACGCCGGCCACGGTCGCCGCCAGCAGGAGGCAGCTGATCGCGGCGACCGACACCATCGCGATGGCGCCGAGGATGCGTTCGATGACGATCGACGCCGTCACCTCGAGCATGCCGAACCGTCGAAGCGTGAGCACGCGTAGTGCGTCCGCGCCGACGGTGACGGGGAGCACCAGGCCGACGAGCGACGACGCGAAGTAACTCCGGACCGCGGTCCACATGTCCACGGGCAGCCCCCGCACGCGGAGGAGCATGCGCCATTTGTAGGCCATGACCAGGCGGTCGACCGCGGCCAGCACGACGGCGAGCAGCATGGCGACCGGGCTGATGCCGATGATGTTGCGCCAGAGCTCGCGCACGTCGGCAACGACGAAGAGCAGCACCCCGAGCAGGCCAAACGTCACCGCCAACCGGAGGAGAAGCCCAGTCACGCCGCGTAGGCTGGGCATTCCTCTCTCGCGTCACGCCGCCCGAGCGGGCTCGCCCTCGACGTAGCGGCGATGCCAGATCGCGACGTTCATGAGGGCCCACAGCACGTGGTTGTGGTTGCGGGTACGCCGCATGTGCTCGTCGATGAGGGTATTGACGTATCCGACGTGTAGGTGCTCTTGGATGAGCGGGGAGGTGTTGAGCAGGTCCGTCATGTAGCTTCGGAGCTCGCCGCGGAGCCAGGTCTTCAGTGGCAAGCTGTATCCCTGCTTGCCGCGCTCGAGCACGAAAGACGGCAGGAGGCCAGTCATCGCCTTCCGGTAAATCGCACGGGTGCGAATCCCCGGGAACTTGAACGACGGAGGGATGCGCGCGGCGAACTCCACCAGATGGTGGTCGAGAAAGGGCACGCGCACCTCGAGACTCGTGGCCATCGACATCTTGTCCACCTTCATGAGGACGGAGTCGGGCATGGTCAGGCGCAGGTCCGTGTAGAGCTCACGTGACAGCCGGTCGACGTCGCCGGCGCGTGCCGCGTGTCGGCGAATCGGTTCGAACGGGTCGCGCGTGATCCGGTTCAGGAACGCCGACGTGAACAGTCGCTCATCCTGCTCGGCCGACGAGAAGTACTGCCAGCGCAAGTGCCCGCCCTCCGCTGGCAACGCGGCGCCCTCGACGAATCGTTTGAGGAGGTTGATCGCGCCCTTCTTCTGCGGGCGGTCCGGCAGCCAGCTGACGACGGGTTCGACGAGGCCACGACGCACTACCGATGGCAGCCGTCGGTAGACGGCCTGCTCGATCTTCGATGCGATGAACCGGTCATACCCGACGAAGACCTCGTCGCCACCCTCGCCCGACAGACAGACCGTCACGTCGGCCCTGGCGCGCTGGGACAGGATGTGGAACGGAATCGATGACAGGTCGGTCATCGGTTCGTCGAGGTGCCAGACGACCTTTTCGATCAGCTCTGGTGTGATCGGGTCGATGATGATCTCGTGGTGATCGGTGCCGTAGTGCGTCGCGGCGCGGCGGGCGTGCTCCCACTCGCTGAACGTGTCGTCGGCGTAGCCGATCGTGAACGTCGGCAGTGGCCGGTCGCTCGCTTCCCGCGCGAAGGCGAGCACCGCCGTCGAGTCGAGCCCGCCGGACAGGAACACCCCGAGTGGCACGTCCGACATCAGCCGCTTTTCCACGGCCTCGCGAAGCAGCTGTCGGATCGTGGTGACGCATTCCGACTCGGACAGGTCGGCCGGCTCGAAACGCACGTCCCAGTACGGCTCCACCGACAGCTGTCCGTTCGCGACCAGCAGGCGATGGCCGGCCGGGAGCTTCTGGATCCTCTGGAACATCGTGGCCGGTGCGGGCACGAATTCGTAGCCGACATAGTGATACAGCGACTGCAGGTCGACCGCGGGTTGGACGAGCCCCGAGGCGAGCACGGCTTTGACCTCGGAGGCGAAGACCAGACGGGAGCCGTCCCAGCTGTAGTAGATGGGTTTGATCCCGAGGCGGTCTCGCGCGATCATGAGCGTCCGGGCCGTCGCGTCCCAGACCGCGAATCCGAACTGGCCGTCCAGCCAATCGACGCAGCGCTCGCCGTGTTCCTCCCATTCATGGACGATCACCTCGGTGTCGCAGCGGGTCGCGAACCGATGCCCTGCCGCGGTCAGCGCCTCCCTGCGCGCGGCATGGTTGTAGATCTCGCCATTGAAGGCGACCCAGACCGTCCCGTCCTCGTTCGACAGCGGCTGATGCCCCCCCGCGAGGTCGATGATCTTCAGCCGCCGGGTCCCGAAGGCGAGCTGGCCGCCGTCGTGGACGCCTTCGTCGTCCGGCCCACGATGGGCGATGGTCTGGAGCATGCGGGGGACGAGGTCCGGGCCGATGTCGACGTCCGGGCGCGTCTCGAGCACGCCGACGATGCCACACATTACAGATACCCGTGCTCCCGGTACCAGCGCGCGGTTTGCGCCAACCCGGTTGGAAGGTCCACCTTCGGTTCGTATCCGAGCTCCCGGCGCGCCTTGTCGATGCGAAACGCGCGGTTTTGTCGGAACCAGTCCGCGCGGCGCCGGAACAGCGGCGGTTCGATGCCCAGCGGCCGGCAGATGGTCTCGCACGCCGCCGCGGCCAGCCACAACGGTGCAAACGGCAGGTGGAGAATCCGGATGTCGATCTCGAGGCTCGTCGCGACGGCGCGGACCAGGTCGTTGAGGGTGTAGTAGCTCGCATCGCCGATCAGATAGACGCCGCCGCGGCCGGCGCCGTCGCCGGCCAGCTCGAACGCGTCCACCAGATTGTCGATGTACAGCGGATGGTAGAGCGTCTCGCCGCTCCCGAACATCAGGAAGCGGCCCCGCTTCGCGGCGCGGAACAGGAACAGGAACCGCGCCGGATCTCCGGGCCCGTAAATTGCCATGGGGCGCAGCGTCGTGGCCGGCAGCCCTTGCGCGACGAGCGCCGCAATCTCCTGCTCGCCCTCGTATTTGGTCCGCTGGTAGTAATCCTCCGGCGTAACCGGTGAGTCCTCATCGCCGGGCGGTGACTGGATGTCGCCGTGTACGCCCTGCGTCGAGCAATAGACGAAGGCGCCCACGCCGTGGCGGAGCGCTGCCTCGCCGATGACCCGGGTCCCGACCGCGTTCACCTCGTGATACACCCGATTGGGTAGGTTGATCTGTCGAAAGACCGCGGCCACATGAAAGACGCGCTCGACCCCCTGCATGACGCGGTCGACCGTGTCGCTGGCGGTCACGCTCCCCAGCGTGATGTCCGCGCCCATCGCCGCCAGGTCGTCCGCGAACAGTCCTGGTGAGGTGTCGAGGACGCGCACGTCGTAGCCGCGACCGACGAGACGACGCACGAGGTGGCTCCCCGTGAACCCGGTGCCGCCGGTGACGAGCACTCTCATCGCATGTTGTCGAATTCCCGACCGCCGGTGCCGATCTCACCTTTGTTATCCGCGTGACAGCATCGTGGTCGCCGGGGGGCCGCGGAGGGCGCCGGCGGCGTCGGGTGGTGCGACGTGACGAGTCGGCGGGGCGGCGATCTTCGGTGCGACGTCGGACAGTCGGGCAAAAACGGCCGATTGTACCACGCGGCCGCCGGTTCGACCGGTCCGAGCGGTCTCGTGCCGGCCGTTGCGGGTCGTCCGTGGCGCGGATCTTGCCCCTGACAATTGGGTCGTAGGGCTATCCATACTGACCACAACTTCCGATAACGGCACAGGAGTGCACGAAATCGCAGCCCGGCTCACGCGGGCGCCCGGAATCTGCCATGAGAAACAGCAACCGATCGTGCCCGACCCATCAACGAGCCTCCGCGGGACCGCTCTTGCTGCTCGCTGCCGTCGTCGCGGTGGCGGGGTGTGACACCGAGAAGAGCCGCAATCCGCTCAGCCCTTCCATTGCCGGGCCGATCGAGGGGGTCACCATCGCCGCGCCGACCCCGATCGCGCCGGGCCAGGGGTCGTTGGTACAGGTCGACAGCCAGCCGGTGACCCTGGTGTTTGCGAACGCGACCAGCACCGGCGAGCGCACGGTGTTCTACGAGCTGCAGGTCGCCACCGACGCCGAGTTCGGCGCGCCGATCCACAGCGTCGCCGACATTCCGGCCAACCCGTCCGGGCAGACGAGCTATCAGCTGCCGATCTCGCTCGAGCCCGAGCGGATGTACTACTGGCGCGCGCGGGCCGACGACGGGGCGAACGCCAGCACCTTCTCGGCCGCAGAGACGTTCGAAGTCTATACGCCGTTGACGATCGACGCGCCCGTGCTGGTCTCGCCGCTTGGCGGCGCCGCGCTTCAAGGGCGCACACCGACCCTCGTGCTCACCGACGCCACGATTACGGGGCCCGCATCGAACGTCACCTACCGATTCGAGGTCGCAAGCGACCCAGGCTTTGCGAACATCGTGACCGTGCTCGAGGTGTCAGGGGGCGGCGGCGGGGGCGTACAGGCGTCGGTCGGGTCGACCGGAACCATGCCTGCGGGGTTTGCCCCACCGAGGGGTTTGCGCCCCGCGCAGGGGACGACCGGCGAGCTCGACTGGAGCACGATGTATCACTGGCGCGCGCGGGCCAGCGCCTACGGTCGCGAAGGGCGTGTCACCGGCCCGTGGGCCGATGGCGGCTCGTTTGTGACCGGAGTGCAGCCGGTCGAGATTGGTGCGCCGACCCATGTCTCGCCGATCAGCGGCGCGACGGTCTCGGCCAATCCCCCGACGTTCGTCGTGACCAATCCCAGCGTGACGGGCCCGGCCGGCCCGGTCACGATTCACTATCACGTCGCGACCGACGCCGCTTTTGGTGAGGTCGTACACGTGTTCAGCGCGCCGATGTCGTCGGGTCCGACCACGACGACGGTCTCGGGCCTCCTCCCCGTCGATCAGCTCCTGCACTGGCGCATGTTCGCGACTGACGACACGACGACCGGCCCCTGGTCGGGCGGCCAGAGCTTCCGGACCCCGGCCGCGCCAACGCCTCCGCCGCCCCCGCCCCCGCCGCCACCCGGCGGCGGCGGTGGTGGTGGTGGTGGTGGTGGTGGTGCCGCTGATCAGTTGAACCTCGGGCAGGTGACGTGGTTGCACACGAATGTGAGCGGATGGGCGAAATCCTCCACGATTACAAGCACCTCGATCGGCAATCCCCCCATGTGCATCAATCACACCAAGTCGGGGGTCTGGCCGGCAGTGTTCACGGCCGGGGCGAACCTCGAGGGGAACCCATGGGTGTTCGCCAAGATCGGTGGCAAGTGGTACGGGGGAACGTATGAGTGGAATCGCCCCGGTCAGACCTGCAAATCGATTTCGGCCAGCACCATCGGGCCGCACGTCAAGCAATCACCGCTTTCCTCGTGGGTGCCGCAGTCGGGCGAGACCATCGGCCTGATGGTGAGCACGCCGGCGAGATTGGGTCCGCAGGGTCCGGTGCGAGAGCGTTCGAATGTCGTGCTCGTGACGTGGCCCTGATCCGGCGTCTAGCAGGCGCCGATCAGAACCTGGCGCGCACGCCGATGCCTGCCTGCGTGCCGCCGGCATCGAGACGCTGGACGCCGTCGGACGTCGTGAAGTCGACCGAGCCGGTGGTGTAGCGAACGAAACCGCCCACGCCCAGGATGTCGGTGAACATGTAGGTGACGTCGGCGCCCACGTTCCCGCCGATACCGGTTTCCTGCGCTGCCTGCGTTGTCGCACCGGCGAGCGCCACCGTATCGAATGGGTCGACCTCCGGGCCGAGCGTGATGGCCGAGACGAAGTCCTGTTCGACGCGAAACACCGATGGCCCGGCGAAGATGGCGACGTCGATGGCCTCGGTCAGGGGAATCACGTAGACCGCCTGGAAGTGGAATCCGACCTGTCTGTGGGTCAGGTCGGTCCGCTCGAGCGCCGTTGCCCGTGCCGTATCGAAAAAGAGGGGATGCGGCACCGAGCCGGCGATGCCGACGGTGCTCGAGCCGTTGATGATGGTGACGCCGAATGCAGCGGCCAGCCCGCGCCAGACGCGAACACCGCCGGTGACGTCGATCAGGCTGCCGCCGCTCGAAACGTAGTCGTTCGCATACACGGCAAGCTCGTCATACAGCGGTCCGTCCAGCGCGTCCGAGAAGCGCTGGTCGCCCGACTGCCCCCCGCCGTTCAGGTTGATGAAGCCGTTGCCCGTCCACGACCGACCCTGGGCGTCGGCAACGCCGGGGAACACGGCGCCCGCCGCTATGAGCAGACAGAGAGTTCCTCGAGCCAAGCGCGCGTGACCCATCGTCATCTGAGCTCCAGCACTGAAAAAGGTCGGTCGCATGACGCGCGATCGTAGCATAGGACTCGAAACCGTCCGGTTGCGCGTTCGCCTTTTCGTCCACGCTTCCGCTATGATCTGGTCGATTTTTGCGGCGATTGCCAGCCCCCTGGGCACGCTCGCCACCATCGCCGGGCTACGCAGAGGTGGACGTGATGCCGCTCGAGACCCACAACCGCAGCGCAGGAGTCGTTGGAGTGATGGCAAAAGCGAGGTCTGTCGTTCGAGGCGTAGGGTGCGTCGCGCTCGCGGCGGTGGCGCTCGGATGTGACGGTGCGTCACCGACCGCGCCATCCGAGAGTCGCGAGCCGGTGGCCGGTGGCCACGCGGCGGCTCCGCTCGGCGAGGTAGGCGGCCAAGGTGAGGTGCTCGCGATCGCCTCGGCCCCTGACGGTTCTACGATGAAGTCGGGCGCGCCCACCGCGCAGTCGCCGATCAACGACCAGGTCATCGGCGAGTCGCTGATGCCGACGCTGACCGCTGTCAACACCGCCGGCACCTTCGTGACCAGTGCGTTCGACTACCGCTTCGAAGTGCACACGCGCGACGGTGGATCGGGCCTGGTGGGTACGCTCGGCGTCAACGCGGTCCTGACGCACTCCGGCATCGTCGGCGAGGGAGGCGACGGCACGACCAGATACACCGTGCCGTCCGCGCTCGAGGAGGGAACGGCGTATCAGTGGCGGGCCCGTGCCGAGAAAACTGGCCGGTACGGACCCTGGTCGGCCTGGGCATACTTCTCGACGCCGGTCCTCGCGTCCATTGACGTCCCGATATTGAACGCGCCGGTTAACGGGTCGACCGTGACGAGCGTGCGCCCGGTGCTCGAGGTGGTCAATGGTGAATCCACCGGTAACGTCGGCACCGTCTCGTACGAGTTCCAGCTTTCCCGTAATTCGTCATTTACGGACATTGTCGAAACGCTGACCCAGACAGCCGGTCAGCATCCGCAGACGCTGGGTCTGGGTGCGTCCGTCCTCCCCGCGCATCTGGCCGAGCAGCGCACCAGCGTCCTGCCGAGCGAGGATCTGGACACGTCGACCACGTATTTCTGGCGCGCCCAAGGCACCAATGAGGCCGTGGCGACGATCGCTGCCGGCGCACCGCCTGGCGTGGTCAGTGGCTTTACCGGGGCGTGGTCGTTCACGACTCCAGCCGCGGCGCCTCCGCCCGGTAGCGGCGGGTCGGGTGACCAGTTCAACCTCAACACGGCGACCTTTCTCCACCACAACGTCACCGCCTGGCCGATCACATCGACGGTCACCAGTGTGTCGATCGGCAATCCACCGATCTGCATCAAGCATACGAAGGCGGGCGGGTGGCCCGTCATCACGGTCAGCGGCACGGCCGTCGAGGGCAATGCCTGGGTCGTCTTCCAGCTCGGCGGGACCTGGTTTAGCGCGACCTGGGAGTTCCTGCGCCCCGGCCAGACGTGCAAGGAGCTCAAGGGGAGCGACCTTGGCCCCCACATCAAGGTGCCGCCGGGCAACACGTGGTCACCCAAGTCCGGCGAGAAGGTGTGCTTCTTCGTGAGCACGCCCGCCAGAAACGGTCCACAAGGGCCTCTCAACGAGCGGTCCAACGTGTTTTGCATCACCTGGCCGTAGCATCGAGGTGCGCGGTGCGGAGTCCCGCCTCGGCCGCGGGCGACGTCGGGTATCCTTCCCGGCGTGGCCCGCATCGCGATCGTCACCTCGCACCCGCCGTTCGCCGCAGGTGGACACCTCGTCATCGCCAATGCGCTGCAGACGGTCCTTGAGCGGGCGGGGCACCAGGCCGCGGTCACGCTGACGCCCCAGAACCGGTTCGGGCGGCAAGCCGCCGCGTATCTCTCGACGTGGCTCACCGATCTCGGTGAGGCGCACGACGGCCGGCCGATCGATCAAGTCATCAGCTTGCGGTTTCCCAGCTACGCCGTGCGTCACCCGTCGCATGTGTGCTGGATCAACCACCGCATGCGCGAGTACTACGACCAGTGGCCGCGCTTCAGCGCGCGGCTGTCGCGTCGCGCTCGGTTCAAGGAGCGAGTGCGCCGCCGATTGATCCATGCGGCCGACCGCCACTGCCTGACGCGCAACGTCACGCGGCTCTTTGCCCAATCACGGACGATCCAGGCGCGTTTGACGCGCTGGGGCCGGATTCCCTCCGAGGTGCTCTATCCGCCGCCGCCGCCCCGCGCGTATCGCTGCGAGGGCTACGGGGACTACCTCCTCGTGCCATCGCGTCTCACGGCGCTCAAGCGACTCGACCTCCTCGTCGATGCGCTCGCGGACCCGGCGGCGTCCGGTGTGCGCTGCGTCATCGTCGGCGAGGGCGACGCCCGCGCGTCGCTCGCCGCGCGGATCGCGGCACGTGGCCTCACCGATAGAGTCACGCTTGCGGGGCACGTGAGCGAGGCGGCGCTGCTCGATCATCTGGCGCGCTGCCGGGGCGTGTGCGTGCCCGCGGCCCACGAGGACTACGGCCTGGTCACCGTCGAGGCGTTCGCCTCCGACAAGGCGGTGGTCACGTGCTCGGACAGCGGGGGGCCCGCCGAGCTCGTAACGCATGGGGTCAATGGGCTGGTGGCCGCGCCGACGGCGCGGTCGTTGGCCGCCGCGCTTGGCCGCCTCATGGATGACGTCGTCTCGGCCGAACAGTGGGGTGCCGCCGCCCGTCGCCAGGTGGATGCGATGACCTGGGACCACGCATTGGAGCGGTTGCTCCTCGTCTAGAAGCCCGTGGTGAAAGTGCCGCGTCGCACTGAGACTGGCGAGGCGCGCGGGTGGCAAGGCGCGAAGAGGGAGAAGACGTCGGCCGCGAGCACGGTCCGCTCTACGACGCGGTCGTGCGCACGCTGCGTGAAGGCGGCACACCGGTCGAGCCCGGCGTGTTCCGGGCGATGATGGAGGTCGAGCTCGTGAACGACGGACCGGTGACCGTACTGATTGATAGTGCGCGAGCGTCCTAACCCACGTGAGCTCTGGGGTTAGCGTGGCCCGGCGGCAGCTTCTCGCGTTGGCGATCGGCGGAGAGTCGGTCCTCGTCGTCGCGGCGCTCTTGTGGATCTGGTTCCGCGCCATTCCCGTGCACGTGACCGGCGGACCATGGCAACGTGATGCAGCAGTGGGGGTGGCGGCGGCCGGGGTGCTAGCCGTCGTCAATTGGAGCCTCCTCTGTCGCGCGCCCGACGTGTCGGGCGTGCGTGGCATCCGCCGTCTCTGTTGGTACACGCTGCGGCCGCTCTTTGCCGCCGTCGCGCCGCGCGACGTCGTCGTCATCAGCGTGGCTGCCGGTGTGGGTGAGGAACTGCTGTTTCGCGGCGCGCTGCAGCCGGAGGCCGGACTCGTTGCGGCGAGCGTGGTCTTTGGCGTCCTGCACATGGGTGGGCGTGGCACGTTGGCGTTCGGTTGTTGGGCAATGGTGATGGGCGCCGCGCTCGGCTGGCTCGCCGTCTGGACGGGCGGACTGTTGGCGCCTGTCGTCGCACATGCCGTGTATGACGCCGCGGCGATTGCCTATGTTCGCTGGGGCTCCGTCTGCGATCCGTTGCGGCGGGCATAAATGGGGCTGCGCCCCGATAGAATCAGAAGATGCGACTTCGACTGTTGATGGTGACGTACGTGCTCGGCCTCGGCCTCGTCCTGGCGTTGGCATCTCCGCTGCACGCCCAGCAGCGCCCGCTGGCGACCGAGGACCCGGAGTCGGTCGGCGGCGGGGTCGTCCTCGTCGAGGCCGGCATCGACTACCTCCGCGAGCAGAACTACCCGGTCTCCGGGCTGACGGGCCATCTCACCAGCCTCCCGCGGGTGGGCATCAGCGTCGGTCTGAGCTCGATCGCCGAGCTGCAGCTCGATGGGATCTCCTACGACCGCCTCCGCGTCATCGAGGCCGCGGCCGCGCCGCTGTCGGGGTCGCTCAACGTCGGCGGTGACAGCACGTCGAGCGCGGCGGATGCCGTCATCGGGATGAAGCTGCGAATGCTGGGTGAAGGCGGCCGCCGACCGGCCGTCGGGCTCCGGTTCGCCACGAAGCTGCCGAACGCGAGCAACGAAAGCGGCCTCGGGCTCGACACGATGGATTTCTTCGCGTCGCTGCTCGTGGGGAAGACGATTCAGTCCGTTCGCGTCGTGACCAACATCGGACTCGGCATTCTGAGTGACCCGACTCGGGGCGACCGCCAGAACGACGTGCTGACATACGGGTTGTCGATTGCCCGCGCCGTGGCGACCGGCGTCGAGATCGTGGGCGAGGTGGCCGGCCGCGCAAACACGCGGGCCGGAGCGGCGCCGCCGGGGACGGAGAGCTCGGGGTTCATCCGGGTCGGCGCCCGTGCCACCCGTGGCACCGTGCGCTTCGACGGCGGGTTGATTACCGGCATGACGTCGCGGGATGCGAACATCGGCGTCACCGCAGGCGTGACGTGGGTGTTTCGCGCCTTCGAGGTGCCGTGAGCGGACCCGATGACGTCGGCTTCGTGAAGGCGCACGCCTACGGCAACGATTTCCTCCTCGTTGACGAGCGCGACCTGGCGCGCGCGGCCACGGATGCGGCAGCGTTCGCGCGCGTGGCGTGCCACCGGACCCGTGGCATCGGTGCGGACGGTCTCATCATCTTTCGACACACGGCAGACGGCGCGGCGATGACCCTGTACAACGCGGATGGGAGTCACGCCGAGCTATCGGGCAACGGGTTGCGGTGCCTCGCCGCCCTCATTGCCGAGACGCGGCGCGCCGAGCGATCGGTCGTCTCTGATGTTGACGCTGACGCTGATGCGGACATTGCGATCGCGACCGACGCGGGTCTTCGGACGCTGGCGCTCGTCGATGACGCGGCCGGGCGGTACACCTTCCGGGCATTCATGGGTAAGCCGGCCGGTCTCGGACAACGAGCGATCGATGTCGGTGGTGAATCGGTCGCCGCGGTTGTCCTGTCGGTCGGCAATCCGCAGTGCATCGTGCTGACGCCCTCCCTCGACGACGCCCGGTTCCGACGATTGGGTCCGGCGCTGGCGAGGCATCACGCGTTTCCGGCGGGGACGAACGTTGCGTTCGTCCAGGTCGAGCGGCCGAACCGTGCGCGCATCCTCATCTGGGAACGCGGTGTCGGGGCGACGGCTGCATCCGGTACCGGTGCGTGCGCCTCGGGGGTCGCCGCGGCGGCCTATGGCGGGGCGAAACGCCACCTGGACGTGGTGTCACCCGGGGGAACGCAGCACGTCGAGTGGCGAGACGACGGGATCTACTTGACCGGATGGGCGCAGATGACTGTGCGTGGCCACTGGCGTGGCGGCCCCGTCACGTCGCGGACCGACTGAAGCTTCAGCGTACTGTCGGTGCGGCGCGGGTGGCAGGATTCACATGGGGGCGCCGCCTGGGACCGTTCGGACAGCGAACACGACGACCTATCGCCCGGCACGAGGCTTGAAACGGCGATCGAGCAGATGAAACTGCTCGCGCCGCACGACCGCCCGCGGGAAAAGCTCGGACGGCTCGGCGCCGCTGCCTTGGGCGACAACGAGTTGCTCGCCGCGGTGCTCGGCCACGGGTCGTCGCGCGAAGGCGCGCTCGATCTTGCCAACCGAGTGCTGGATCTCGCCGGCGGTGTGCACGGTCTGACCCGCGTGCTCGATGGACACCTGCGCCGAGTGACCGGCGTCGGGCCAGCCACTGCCGCCCGCATCCTTGCGGCGATCGAGCTCGGTCGTCGCACGCTGGATGCTCCGAATGAACGGATCCAGCTCGGCAGTCCTCGCGAGGTCGCCGCCTATCTGTTGCCACGCTACGGCGCGCGGTCCGTCGAGCAGTTCGGTGTCGTCTTGCTTGATACGAGGCACCGCGTGGTGCGCGTGTCGGTGCTGTCGGTCGGCACGCTGGACGCGAGCCTCGTACATCCGCGCGAGGTGTTTCAGGCGGCGGCGGCCGGCGGCGCGGCCGCGATCGTCGTGTTTCACAATCACCCATCGGGTGACCCGGCGCCCAGTCGAGATGACGTTCAGTTGACGGCTCGTCTGGTGGATGCGGGAGGGATCATGGGGATCGACGTGCTGGACCATGTCGTCCTTGCCGACGCGGCCTACTACAGCTTCAAGGAGGCCGGGCGGATGTAGGGCACCGCTACGCAGCGAATCGCGAGATAATCAGGCTCAACGCTCAGCCTTACGGTCGGGGCATTCGCAAGACAGGCCGCAGGTAGTGGTCGTCGGTCGTGCTGCCACATTAGCCGTTGGCCGTAAGCCTAGGAGCATCAGGAGTATCTCGCGACGTGGCACGTACGCTGTATCTGGACTGCTTCTCCGGCGCCTCCGGCGACATGCTGCTCGGCGCACTGCTCGACGCCGGCCTTCCGTTCGAGGGGCTGCGCGACGTGGTCTCCACGCTTCAGCTCGACGACGTGACCATCGCCGTCGACCGGGTCGACCGCTGCGGCATCGCGGCCACCAAGTTCCGGGTGGTCGAGGGATCCGATGGAGCCCCGCTCGACCCTGTCCCAGCTTCGGACCACCGCCACGATCACGCCCACGGTCATCAACACGGGGACCACGCGCACGACCATCAGCACGGTGACCACGATGGCGCGCACGACCATCAACACCGGGAGCACGTGCACGACCGTCCCGGTCACCCACGTCATCATCACCGAGGACTGTCAGACATCGCGGCCATCGTCGAGCGCTCCGGCCTGTCCGCGGCCTCAAAAACCCGCGCCATCGGCCTCTTTACACGGCTCGTGGAGGTCGAGGCTGGCATCCACCAGATGCCGATCGAGCAGGTGCATCTGCACGAAGTGGGTGCTGTCGATTCGATCGTCGACATCGTCGGCGCCGTCTTTGCCTTCGAGTGGTTCGCTCCGGATCGCATCGTTGCCTCACCGCTCAATGTCGGCTCGGGGACGGTTCACTGCGCGCACGGGGAGCTCCCGGTGCCGGCGCCAGCCACGACGCGTCTCCTCGAGGGAGCGCCCATCTACGCCCACGGGCCCCGCTGCGAGCTCCTCACGCCTACGGGCGCGCTGCTGGTGACCGACTACGCCTCGGAGTACGGCGCGGTTCCGCCGATGACGCTGGGTCCGGTCGGCTACGGCGCTGGCGACCGGAATCCCGAGGGGATGCCAAACGTGCTGCGCGTTCTGGTCGGCGAGACCGGCGGCCCCGCGCTGCTCGAACGGGTCGTCGTGGTCGAGTGCCAGATCGACGACATGAACCCGCAGATCTACGGCGTGCTGATGGATCGGCTCCACGCGGCCGGTGCGCTCGACGTCTTCTACGCGCCGATACAGATGAAGAAGAACCGCCCCGGCACGCTCGTGACGGTCGTCGCGTCGCCCGATCGGCGCCAGACGCTCTGCGATCTGCTATTCGCCGAAACGACGACGATCGGCCTGCGTGTCTCGGAGACGAGTCGCGAGCGGCTCGAGCGCGTGCTTGTCGCGGTCGACACGCCGTTGGGCGTGATTCGCATGAAGGTCGCGCGGCGAGACGGCACGGTGCTGAACGCCGCCCCTGAATTCGACGATTGCGTGCGCGTAGCCGAGGCGAACCGCGTGTCCGTGAAACACGTGCAGGCGGTGGCCGCGAAAGCGTGGCTGGAGCGCTAGCCCTCATGCCCCGCTTCTATCTCACCACCGCGATCGACTTCGTCAACAGCCGGCCCCATCTCGGGACGGCCTACGAGAAGATCGCGGCCGATGTCATCGCGCGCTACAAACGCCTGTGCGGTTTCGAGACCCGTTTTCTCATGGGCAACGACGAGCACTCGCAGAACGTCTTTCAGCGTGCCCGGGAGCTCGAACTCGAGCCGTTGGCCTACTGCGACCAGATGGAAGCCGCGTTCCGCGAGGTGTGGCAGCGGCTCGATGTCTCGTTCGATGACTTCATCCGGACCACCGAGAGCCGTCATCGCGAAGGGGTCACGGCGCTGATCTCACGGATTGCCGAGGCCGGTGACCTGTACGAAGGATTCTACGAAGGGTGGTATTGCGTCTCGTGCGAGGCGTTCAAGCAGGAGAAGGACCTCGTCGAGGGCAATTGCCCGATTCACCAGCGGTCACCGCAATGGATCAAGGAGAAGAACCACTTCTTTCGGTTGTCGAAGTACCGGCAGCCGCTGCTCGACCACTTCGCGGCGCATCCCGAGTTCCTCGAGCCCGACATGAGACGGAACGAGATCCTCCGCCTGCTCGAAGCCGGGGTAGACGACATCTCGATGAGCCGCACCGGCCAGTCATGGGGGATCCCGCTGCCGGACGATCCGTCCAGCGTCGTCTATGTCTGGGTGGATGCGCTGATCAACTACGCCTCAGCCGTCGGTTACGGCACCGATGACGGGCTGTTCGCCGCGTGGTGGCCTGCCGACCTCCACGTGATCGGCAAGGACATCACGCGGTTCCACTGCGTCGTCTGGCCCGCGATGCTCATGAGTGCAGGGGTGGCGTTGCCACGGCGAATCTTCGGTCACGGCTGGGTGCACTGGCAAGGGCAGAAGATGAGCAAGACGCTGGGCACCGTCGTCGACCCGCTGCAGGCCGCGGACCGACTCGGTCCGGACCCGTTGCGCCTGTATCTGACGAAGGAGATTGCCTTTGGGCAAGACGGCGACTTTACGTGGGATCGCTTCGAGGAGCGTTACAACGTCGACCTGGCGAACAATCTCGGGAACCTCGTGAGCCGCCTGGCGTCGATGGCCCACCGCTACCGACAGGGCCGGCTGGTGTCGCCCGCTCGCGAAGCGGGGCCGCTCGCTGGCACGGCGGCGGCCGCCGTCGCGAGCTACCAGCGCGCCATGGATACCTACGCGCTGCATCGGGGCATCTCGGCCGCATTCGACGTCGTTGATCGCGCCAACGAGTTCATCGCGGCCGTCCAACCCTGGACGCTCGCCAAGGACCCCGCGCGCGCCGACGAGCTCGATCGCTGTCTCTTCGACGTGAGTGAGGCGGTGCGCATCGCCGCTGTGCTCCTGCTGCCGGTGATGCCCACGTCCGCGGCCGAGATCCTGCGTCGCGTCGGAGAGACGCGCGACGTGGACACGCTGCGGCTGGACCGTGATACCGCGTGGGCGGCTGCCCCGGGGACGGCGCGGACCATCGTCAAGGGCGAGGCGTTGTGGCCGCGGATCGATGCGGGGACGGCGCGGGATTCGGGGGCAGTCGCGCGGTCCGGTGGCCCCCCGCGAACGACAAAGGAGCGAGCGATGGAAGAGCCAGACCAGACGCCAGTTACCGACGCGCCGGCGGAAGCGTCCGCGCCCGCGGCGGCCGCGCCCGAGGCGCCGAGCGCAGACGAGGCGCGGATCACGTTCGACGACTTCATGAAGGTCGACCTGCGCGTGGGCCGGGTCGTGACCGCCGAAGCCGTCCCCAAGTCGAAAAAGCTCGTGCGGCTCGAGCTCGAAACGGGCAGCGGGGTGCGCCAGGTCGTCGCGGGCATCGCGCGCGCCTATGCTCCTGACACGCTGATTGGCCAGCACGTGGTCTTCGTCGCCAATCTGCAACCGGCGACGATCATGGGGGTCGAGTCGAACGGTATGGTGCTGGCCGCAACCGATGCCGACGGGGAGCCAGTGTTGTTGAAACCGGACGATCCCGAACGGGCTCCCGCCGGATCTAAGGTTCGATAGAGCAGCCGTCCGCCGTGAAAGTCTCTCCCGACGTCGCGCCTGCGGGTATCAATCCGACAGCCGGGGTCGGCCCGCCGAAAACCGCGCCTACGCTCGCCCCAGAACCGACGATGCGGCGATCATCGGGTTGTCAGGAACAGCGGGCGCGGCTGCCATCCGCGTCACGGGTTGTCCGTGAGTCACGGATCACAGAGAGCGTGATCGCCTGCCGGGCGCTCCGGAGCGGTTTTGGTACTGGCCACAGCGGCGTGCCTCCACGGCTGTCGGATCGATACCCGCAGCCACGACGTCGACCCTCTTCGAAGCGTCCCGCCGCTACGACGTCCGTTGAGGAGCTCGAAAAGCGACGGACCGAGCCGTCACCTCCGGATATGCCGCGCCAACGTATCCGACTCTCGAGGTCTTCATATCAGTCCGGCCGCCCAATGGCGGATTGGCGAATGCCGCCAGCCGTCTGACACGCTCAAGCGAATTGATCGGTCGGTCTGAGGCGTCTACGCTGCGTACCCGGTCGCGTCCGTGATTATCGAGGTCGGCAGACTACTTGTTAGTCGGCGAACAGACCCAGCCTCGTTGTCGACGGGAGACCATCTGTGAGCAAGAACCCGTACGGCTCAATCGATCAAGTTGAACGTTTGTGGCCGTGTATTGATACTTTGGCTCGGCGCGCCTGGGAGCGTGATGGGCTAACGCAGGATCAGAAAAAAGCTGTGGCCAGTGCTGCCGGAACTCTCTACAGCGAGCTTCTCGGTGCCACTCGCGACCTTCCCCGCGAAACAGTTGCAACGCAGACGCCGCCGCGGGGGATGGATGCTGACGACGACGATTGGTCTCAGTTCGCTAGAGGCGAACTAGTGGACTGTATCAATGAATTCGTTAGTAATCATGCGATGCGCCGGGAGGGGTCTGTATATGACCAGCGCACCGGTGCTGCCGTGCGGTTGTAGCGGTCAATGTACCGACGGAGTTTACGGGTGAGGTCGGTGACCGACGTGAAGATGCCGCGAGCGAGCACGTCGCGTGTGAGTTTCGAGAACCAGAGTTCCACTTGATTCAGCCACGACGAATAGGTCGGCGTGTAGTGGAGCGTCACGTTCGGATACGCATCCAAGAAGTCGGTGACCTTCGCGGTCTTGTGAGCGGACAGGTTGTCCGCGATGATGTGGATCTCCCGGCCGGGCGATTGCGAGGCCACGATCTCGCCCAGGAACTGGACGAATTCCGCACTGGTATGCTTGGCGGCCGGCCCGCCGAGGACCTGCCCGTCGTGTGTATTCAGTGCCGCATACAGCGACAGCGTTCCATGGCGGACGTATTCGAAGCCGTGGCGTTCGGCGCGGCCCGGCGACAGCGGCAGCCGCGGGTCACGCCGGTCCAACGCCTGAATCGCGGTCTTTTCATCGACACAAAACACCGCGGCATGCTGGGGTGGATGCAGATAGAGGCCGATGATGTCGGCGGCCTTGGTCTCGAAGTCGGGATCGGTCGATCGCAGGTACCGTTCCAGCCGATGTGGCTGGAGCCCGGCGCGCCGCCAGGTCCGGGCCACGAACGTATGGGGAATGCCGAGCTTGCGGGCCAACCGGCGGGTCGACCAGTGGGTGGTCCCGTCCGTGGGCGGCTTGCGCGTCCAATTGAGAATCCGCGCTTCCAGTCGCGCCGTCAGCCGCCACGCCGTCGACCCGCGGTGCTGGGCCCGCAGCCCAGGTACCCGCTTCGCGAGAAACCGTTGGCGCCATCGGCTAATCGTGGGCGCGCTGCATCCCACCCGTTCGGCGATCTCGCTGTAGGAACACCCGTCGGCCGACAGCAGCACGATCCGAGCTCGTCGGGCATCCGCCGCTCGCCCGCGCTGCGAGCGGACCCATGCGTTCAACGTGGCTCGTTCTTCCGTGGTCACCGACAGCAATGAGGTAGGAAGCATGAGGAATCCTACCACTAACGAATCAGTTAGTACAGTCCACTAGTTGAGATGATTGCCGAAACCACGTCCGATCCATCGCCGATGCTTTCTTGAAAACTAAAGGCTCTTCCGGCTTTTGGGTGGCGGACGACGCCATCGAGGGTGGGCGTGAGTAGATGTAGCATCCCGGCATGCAGGACCGTGACTTGTATGCCCAGCTTCTCGGACTCGAACCACTATGGGAAGTCGTCGAGGTGGACATCTCGATGCAAGACCACTCGGTGCAGGTGTTTGTGGCCCTCAGGCCGGATGCATCGACGCCGTGCCCGGAGTGTAGTGAGCCCTGCCCGCGCCACGACACCCGGACGCGGTCGTGGCGACACCTTGACACGATGCAATACAAGACCATGCTCGTGGGGGAGATTCCTCGAATCGAATGTCCGTCGCATGGGATCAGACAGCTGAAGGTGCCCTGGGCGGCCCCCCGGTCTCGCTTCACCGCCCTCTTCGAGTGTCTGGTCATCGAATGGCTGCAGCACGCCAGTATAAAAGCCGTCGCCGAGCTGCTCGCCCTGAGCTGGGACCAGGTGGCGGGCATCATGGAGCGCGCGGTGGCCCGCGGTCTCGCCCGCCGTCAGCTCTCGGTGCCCAAGGTCGTGGGCGTTGATGAGACCTCGTTCCAGCAGCGGCATGAGTACGTGACGGTTGTGTGTGATCCCGGGCGGGCGGCGGTCCTGTTCGTCTCGGACGGCCGCTCGGCGGAGTCGCTCAGCGGCTTCTTCGACCCGCTCACCGCCTCGGAACGGGCCCGCATCGAGGCGGTCGCGATGGACATGTCGGGCGCCTACCTGAGCGCGGTCACCCGGGCGTTGGGGCCGGCCGCGCACGAGCGGATTGTCTTCGACAAGTACCACCTCGCCAGCCTGTTGGGCGATGCGGTGAACAAGGTCCGGCGTGAAGAGCACAAAACGCTGCTAGAGCAACACGACGAGCGCCTCAAGGGCACGCGGCATCTCTTCCTCATGAATCCCTGGAACATGTCGCGGGCGCAGACGGCCGAGCTGACGCAGCTCAAGTCCAGCAACCTCAAGGTCGCCCGAGCCTGGGCCATCAAGGAAACGTTTATGGACGCCTTCGCGTTTCGCCAACCCAAACGGGCGGAGCGGGCGTTGAAGGAGGTACTCGCCTGGATGGCACGCTCGCGCCTGGCACCCATGATCCGCGCCGCACGGACCGTCCGACGACATTTCGACGGGGTCATCAACGCCATCATCAGCGGCATCACGAACGCGACCGCCGAGGCCATCAACTCACGCATCCAGTGGATCAAGAAACAAGCCGCGGGCTTTCGCAGCCGGGAGCGGTTCCGCCAGGCCATCTACTTCCACCTCGGACGCCTGGACCTGTACCCGGATGAAGCACACACTCTTGCCCACCCGAATTCCTGAAGCGCCAAACTAAATCACTTCTTCGTGCTCTGCAGGGAGCTGATCCAAATGCGCACCAGCGTTTTCTTTTTCGTGGCCAGCGCGACATCACTTGGACCTGTTGCCTTCGAAGGCGCGCGCGTTGATGGATGCCGGTTGGACGTCGCCCAAAAGGTACCTTTCTAACCAGAACCGGACCCTTATTCTGCAGGAAGAACTGGACAGTTTGGTTGATTTCCGCAGTCGATGGGACACGCTTGCAGATGTCGAAGACGTTGATCGCGAGAATCAGCTTCCCGACAATCACCCAGAGTGGTGGTTCCGGACGCAGCACTATGACACAGAGTCAGGCACACGTCTGTTGGACGTGACAACGTCACTTAGCGCAGGAGATATAACCAGAAGTTGTGGATCGGCAGTCTGAAGAAGGCGGCGTATCCTTTCGCGTGAGCAACGCGAAAACTCCGGCTGGCAGGCCGGTGAAAGGAGCCGCCACCCATGCTGAAGGTACTCGACAACGATGGAGCAGACAACGAAGTTCCGCCGGAAGAGCGCGGTGCGCAGACGGTGGACGAGCTGGCCCGGGAGGGAGCCCGGCGGATGTTGATGACGGCCCTGGCGGTGGAGGTCGGGCAGTACATCGAGGCCCACGGCGAGGAGCGGGACGCGCGGGGACGCCGGCTGGTCGTTCGGAATGGTCGGGCCCAGGCGCGGAAGGTGACGTGCGGGGCAGGTACGCTCGAGGTGCATGCTCCTCGGGTGAACGACAAAAGGGTCAACGGCGCGGGCCAGCGGGAGCGGTTCACGAGTCGGATCTTGCCCCCCTACATGCGTCGCTCGCCCAAGGTGGCGGAGGTGCTGCCGATCCTCTATCTGCGCGGTCTGTCGACGGGCGATTTCCGCGAAGCGCTGCCGGTGCTATTGGGGGATGACGCGGCCGGCCTCAGCGCGACCAACATCGCGCGCCTCACGGCGGTGTGGGAAGAGGACTACCGGCGGTTCCGCCAGCGGGACCTGGCCGATCGTGACTACGTGTACGTGTGGGTCGACGGCATCCATTTCAACATCCGGCTCGAGGACGATCGGCTCTGTACGCTGGTGATCATCGGCGTACGGCCCGATGGGACCAAGAAGCTCGTGGCCCTGGAGGACGGCTACCGCGAGAGCACCGACAGCTGGGCGACGGTGCTGCGGGACCTCCAGCGGCGCGGCATGCGGGCCCCGGTGGGGGCGGTCGGCGACGGCGCCCTGGGTTTCTGGGCGGCCGTGCGCGACGTGTGGCCGGACACGCGAGAGCTCCGCGACTGGTGTCACAAGATGGGCAACGTGCTCGACAAATTGCCAAAGCGATTACAGCCGAAAGCGAAGCGCGCGCTCCGCGAGATCATGTACGCCGAGACGCGGGCACACGCCGAGGAGGCCATGGACGTCTTCATCGCCGAGTACGAGGCCAAGTACCCGAAGGCGGCGGCGTGCCTGGACGCAGACCGCGACCGCCTCCTCACGCACTTTGCCCTGCCAGCTGAGCATTGGCAGCACGTGCGCGCGAGCAACGTCATCGAGTCGCCATTCGCCACGGTCCGACTCCGGCAGCGCGTGACCAAAGGCGCGGGCTCGCGCACCAAGGGCCTGTTGATGGCCTACAAGCTGCTCGAGATGGCACAGCAGCGCTGGCGTCGGCTCAATGGCGCGCATCTGCTGCCACTCGTCCGCGCCGGCGTGACGTTCATTGACGGGGTACAGCAGGAGCGAAACAACGAGGGAGATCGGAAGGTGGCCGCCTGATCACGCTGATGACCGATCCACAACATTTGACAATATCTCCTTAGCGCAGCCTTGCTCTTTGCGTGCGTCAACTGGAGGACAGGCCTCATTGACGATGACGACGCCCGTGACGGAATTGTCTATCTCTGGGCTGAGGGAACCAATGCAAACGTCGACGATTTTCTTCTCCGCCCGTTGCCGTCGACTGCCGAGGGACTTTCAGCGACTATCCGAATGCCCCAGTATTCATCCTCAACCCGCCCCATAACAAGCGTAGCAAAGCTCAATCTGGCGCATTCCTTTGGTGGCCGCAGTTCTGGGATGACCTCCCTTCCGCGCTCCTCACTACCTTCGCGTCGTCGCTTCTGCGAAGCACGACATTGTGCGCGACCTCTTATCTATGGGATTCGGCCCCAAGGAGGCAGTTCGTGGTATCAAAGGGCTTCAAAACGAACGCTCGCTGCGAGCTCAGCTCGGTTTGCCGCGCTGGGAGCCCCTCCAGCTTAAAAGCTGACCCGGTGCCCAGACCCGCCCCGTGCCGCCTAACAAGGCGCTGCAGCTGACACCGCGGACGGTGGCTCAACGGGAAGTAGTACCGTTCTGGCGGCGGGGCTCGGGTGCCGGGGCGCTGACGGTCAGCGCCCGCGGCGCAGCTGAGCGCCCATTCCGTTAGGCCTATATCGTTGGGACCAACGACGAAATGGCCGACCTTACTCTTCGGTTGCGCAGTCCGTTGTTACATCTGATCTAGCGGAGAACGTGGAGGCGCACGTCCGTTTGGCTTCGATAGCCGCCGACCATGGAGCGCAGCTGGTCGTGTTCCCGGAGCTGTCATTGACGGGCTCCAGCAGAGGATTGACATCGCGGGACGCGAACGCGGCCGGAGGCCAACCGCTGACGCCCTTGGCAGGAAGTCGCGGACGCGAGGGATGTGGTCGTGCAGGTCGGCGTGCCGGTCGTGTCGGCGAAGAGGCTCCATATAGGTACCCTGAGTTTCAGGCCACGACAGGCGGTGACCACATACCTGAAGCAACATCTGCATGCCGGGGAAGAATCGGCATTCCTACCCGGATACGGTGGGGCTCAGCTTCAGCTGGGTAAAGACCGCATCGCGTGTGCCATTTGTGCGGATGTGACCCATCCTGAGCACGTTGCCGCGGCCGTCTTGGAAGGCGCGACCGTGTACGCCGCGAGTTGCTTTCTGACCGAAGCCGGGCATGAAGTCGATACCGAGCTGCTCGAAGGATACGCCCGAGGACACCAGGTCGTCGTCCTGATGGCGAACTACGGCTGCCAGGTCGGCGGGTGGTCCTCGGCCGGCAAGAGCGCGATCTGGTCGGCAGACGGTTCCCTCCTGGCATGTGCACCGGCCGCTGGCGAAGCCGTCGTCGTCGCGGCCGCCGCGCCCGACAGTTGGGCGGCGACAGTCGCGATGCCTCCTGATGGGCAGTCGACGATGGCGTCGAATCCAAACACTCGGCGAAGCTGAAGGGCTGCGCCGGCAGCTGAGCGGCACACGCTAGCGCTACGAACGACACGTTGTTCTTCTGGGTTGGCATGGCTATACTTAGGATAGCCGACAGGGATGAAGCGATGATCACGAGAGTCCAGAAGTGGGGTAACAGCCAAGGGCTGCGGTTGAGCAAGCAGGTACTGTCCGACGCCGACATCGGCGTGGGAGACGAGGTCGAGGTGGCTGTTCGCGCGGGAAACCTCACGGTAACACCCGTACGGCGTGTGCGTGGCGGGCACGACCTTCGGGCACTCGTTGGCCGTATCTCGAGGAACTACAAACCCACGGAGCTAGACTGGGGGCCACCGGTCGGTCGCGAGGTCTGGTAGGTGGCAGCCTACGTGCCGCGGCAGGGCGATCTCGTCGCCCTCACCTTCGATCCCCAGTCGGGCCACGAGCAACGAGGCCGACGTCCCGCCCTCGTGGTCAGCAAGGATCTCTTCAACGCGCATACGGGCCTCTGCATCGTGTGTCCGGTCACGAGCAGTCAACGCGACTATCCGTTTCACATCTCAATACCCGCCGGCCAGAAGGTGAGTGGTTTCGTCATGGTGGAACAGGTCAAGTCGATCGATTTCCGGTCTCGAAAAGTCAGACGCATTGCGAAAGCGCCCGCAGCGCTTGTGGAAGAGGCCTTGTCGATTCTTGACGCGTGTATCTACTGAGCGCGCACAGCCGAATGACCGACCGCTAAATCGTCCGCGTCTTCCAGCGGCCGCGCTGGAACACCAGCACGCCGACGATGGCCATCAGCGTCTGACAGATGGCGATGGTGACGAACACGCCCTCCATTCCGAAGCCAGCCGGGACCGCCAGCACCCACGCCAGCGGGAGCTGCACGACCCAGTAGACGAAGAAGTTGATCCAGGTTGGCGTGGCGGTGTCGCCGGCCCCGTTGAATGCCAGGACGGTGATCAGGCCAAACCCCCAGAAGACGTAGCTGTAGGCCACCGTGCGCAGGCAGGTAGCGGCAATGGCGACGACCTCGGCGTCGGTCGACAGCAATCCCACGATCGGGCGCGCGAAGATGACAAACAGCACGCCGACGATGCCGAGGAATAGCGTGTTCCAGCGCGCGGTGACCCAGACCGCGCGCTCGGCCCGATCCGGATTGCTCGCCCCCAGATTCTCGCCCACCAGCGTCGACGCCGCGTTGCCCATCCCCCACGCCGGCAGCAGGATGAAGACGATGACCCGGACCGCGACGGTGTAACCGGCCAGGACCGTCTCGCCGAACGGCGCCAGGATCCGGATGAGACCCAGGAAGCTCGCGGTGCCGACCAGGTATTGCACGATCCCCATGCCGCTGACCCGCATCACGCGTCCCAAGACCGGGAGATCGAGCCGCGCCCGCCGCCAGTCGACGACGATACGACCGTCGCGATTCGATAGTTGGCGGAGCTGGTAGGCCACGCCAACGCCTCGGCCAATGGTCGTGGCGATCGCCGCCCCCTCGAGACCGAACGCCGGGATCGGCCCGAGGCCGAAGATCAGGAGCGGGTCGAGCACGATGTTGATGAGGTTGGCGAGCCAGAGCGACCGCATCGCCAACGCCGGATCGCCCGCGCCGCGCAAGATCCCATTGATCAGGAAGAGCAGGACCACGGTCGCGCTGCCGCCGAGCATGATCGCGGTGAAGGCTTCACCCTGCGCCGCGATGTCCGGCGATGCCCCGAGCAACCGGAGCAAGTCGGACGCGTACGCTATCCCCACAAAGCCGAGGACCGCCGAGAGTACGACGCCCCCCACGATGGCCTGCACGGCCGCGACCGAGGCGCGCTCCGGCGAGCCTTCGCCGATGCGCCGTGCCACCATCGCCGCAGCACCCATGCTGAGGCCTAACGACAGTGCGAACACCAGACCAAGGAGCGAATCCGCGAGACCGAGGATGGCCACGGCCGCCGGGCCGAGGCGGCCGACGAAATAGACGTCGACGACCTCGAAGACCGATTGCATCGCCATCTCGAGGACCATCGGGACGGCCAACAAGAGCACCGCACGACCGAGGCTCCCGGTCGTGTAATCGCGTTCGACGCCTCGCACGGCGTCACGCACGTCGCGCCAGACGCGCGTCACCTGTCGCGGTGTTGGGAGTCGACCGTTGAGTGACGAGTCTGACAAGGACATCTGCACACAAAATGACGCCGCGGTCTGCAGCCGCATACCGGGGCCCGGCGACCGGCACGACGGCCATCGAGCACGTCAACCGACGCGGCCAACCGGATCGGCGGCTGCCTCGTGCACTAGTGAACGACGAGTCTGTCGGGGAAGAGCGACGGACGAGCGCGTTAGTTGGTGATGCGCATGTGTGGATTCCCTACCGCAGACAATCATCATAGCTGAATCCGGGACTCCGCGCGAAGACGACGCGGTACAATTCGCTGGATGGCAGGTAACAGCTTCGGCCAGCTGTTCAGGATTACGACCGCGGGTGAGTCGCACGGCGCGGGGCACCTCGTCATTGTCGACGGTTGTCCGCCGGGCCTGCCGCTCAGCGTTGACGACCTCATGCCCGATATGGCGCGACGCCGTCCCGGCCAGAGCGCGATCGTGTCGCAGCGCGACGAGGCAGATGTCCCCGAGATTCTGTCCGGCGTCTTCGAGGGCAAGACGACGGGCACCAGCATCGCCATCCTCGTGGCAAACCGCGATCAACGCAGCCGCGACTACACCGAGATCAAGGACACCTACCGCCCCGGCCACGCCGACCACAGCTACGACGCGAAGTACGGGTTCCGCGACTATCGGGGCGGCGGCCGGTCCAGCGCGCGCGAGACGACGGTCCGTGTCGCCGCCGGTGCGATCGCAAAAAAACTCATTGCCAGAGCCTTCGGCGGGAGTGTGGTCGGCTACGTGCGGCAGGTCGGCGACGTCGTGGCGGGCGTGGACGACCCCGCGACGGTGACGCGTGCGCAGGTCGAAACGCTCCCGTCGGGTGAGCCGAACCTCGTGCGGTGCCCGGACCCCGAGAAAGCGGAGCAGATGATCGCGCTGATCGAACGGCTCCGAGCGGAGCAGAACTCGGTTGGCGGGGTCGCCGAGATCGTCGCCACGAACGTGCCGGCTGGACTGGGGGAGCCGGTGTTCGACAAGCTGAAGGCCGACCTCGGCAAGGCGCTCTTCAGCCTTCCGGCCGTGCTCGGCGTCGAATACGGGGTCGGGTTCGGCTGCGCCACCCTGACCGGTCTCGAGAACAACGACACCTTCATCGCAGAGGAGTCGAGCGGCGGTGCGGGCCCGGCCGGTCGCCCGCGCATCGTCACCCGGACCAACCGTCACGGCGGCATGCTCGGCGGCATCTCGAGCGGGATGCCCATCGTGCTGCGGGCGGCCGTGAAGTCGACGAGCAGCCTGCCTCAGGCGCAAGCGACCGTGACGCGAGACGGACGACCGACCACCATCCGCACACGAGGCCGGCACGATCCCTGCCTGTTGCCCCGGTTCGTGCCAATGGCGGAGGCGATGGTCGCGCTTGTACTGGCCGACCACTGGCTGCGGTTCCAGGCAATGCGTTCGGGCGGCGCGCTATAATCCACGGAACGTAAAGGAGATTGCTCCTCATGAAAGCCTCGCTGAAGCTCGTCGGCGCCCTCGTCGTGCTGCTCGTCACCTTTGGGCTCGGGTGGCTCCTCGCAGCCACCGGCACCGGTCGCGCCGCCGATCCGGCCTCGCTGACCGAACTGGAGCGCTCGTTCACCGAGCGGATGCAGAACGTCGCCCTCGTGGGGCACTTCACGATCGAAGGGCAGGAGCGTCGCGACGGGCTCTCGGAGCTCTACGAGATCGCCAAGGTCACCAAGCTGGATGGGGACCGGTGGCGGTTCGACGTGCACCTGACATACGGCAGCGTCGATGCGACGTTGCCCGTGGTGGTTCCCATGGTCTGGGCGGGGGATACTCCGATGGTCACCATTACCGATTTTGCGATACCTGGATTAGGAGACGAGTTCAGCGCGCGCGTCGTTTTTCACGACGGACGGTATGCCGGGACTTGGGACCACGGCCCGTACGGTGGGAATATGGCCGGCATCATCCGGTCGATGGACGAGAACTAGCAGGCGTCCAGCGGTCGCTCAATCCAGTGTCTTGTCGAGGAAGCGCCGCATCAACCGGTGAGGCTCGTCCGTGGCGAACGCGGTTGTGAACGAGCGTATGCCGGCCTGAATCGCGTGGTCGAGCGGGATGTCGTCCCAACGCCGCACCAGCGCCTTCTGCAGTCGAATGGCGCGCGGCCCCGCACGGCCGATCGCGCGCACCCAGGCGTCGACTGCGGCGTCGAGCTCGCTCGGCGGCACGACCCGGTCGACGAGACCGCAGCCGAGCGCGTCAGTGGCATCGATCGGCTCGCCCGTATAGACGAGCTGACGCGTCTTGCCCGGCCCGACCAATCGCCGCAGCACGGCCGCCTCGATCACGGACGGAATCCCCAGACGCACCTCCGGCATGCCGAACGTCGATGTGGCGCTCGCCACGCGGAGATCGCACGAGATGGCGATCTCGAGACCGCCGCCGAGGCAGTAGCCGTCGATCCGCGCGATGACCGGCACCGGCATTTTCCGCAAGGACGCGCACGCGAGATGCAGTCGGGTGATATAGGGGTACGCCGAGTCCACATCGAGCTCGACGAGCTCCCGCACATCGGCGCCGCCGACGAACGCGCGATCGCCGGCTCCCGTTACGATGACCAGGCGGAGATCCGTATCGCCGTAGAGGTCGCGGACTGCATCCGTCAGCTGCCGAATGAGCGGCGAGGAGACGACGTTGAGACGGGACCGGTTGTCGATCGTGATCCGCGCAAGCCGGCCACCGCCATCGAGCTCTTCGAGCGTGGTGACGACACGGGGTTCGGTTTCGGGCATAGCGGTCTCAATGCAACCGACGCGTATGTCGCCATGCTGTGCCGGCACGACAACGGAGTCAACCCGTTGTTGGGCGAGCGTCAGCAGCGTCCGCTGAACGGCCGCTAATACCTTGACGATGCACGGACGAACCGCCGACGCATTCGCCATGCTCGAGCATCAGCTGGCCGAGGAGCGGGTCGGTGCACTCGGGCGGATCGGAGGACGTCTGGACGCGCTCCTGCGGCTGCTTGCGGACCTCACGGCACGACTCGGCGACCTCGCCGGATACGAACGTCTGGAGGCGCTGGTCCAGTATCAATCGCTGCACGCGGAGGCACGTCGCTACCGCTGGTATCTCGAGGTGCAGCGAGACGCCGTGGGGATTCGCGGCCATGACGTCGTCGATCGCATGTACCCATTGCCGCCCCGCAATCCGGTGGTGGCCTCCGGCGTCCAGCCGCGCACCGCGCGCCTCCTGACCGCGGAGTGGGCGACTCGGCGCTGCTGAGCGGCCGCGGGGGTTTGGGGCGACGCCCCATGAGGGATCAGAAATCGCGCTCGTAGCGCCAGCCAGATTTGACCATCCACAAGCGGTGACGAGCGCCGTCCTGGTCCAGCCGGCCGTCGTCGTATGCGACATCCTGGTGATACAGCGCAACGGTGCCGCCATCGACGTCTTGCAGGTGGCCAAGCAATCGTTCCTCCGGCCAGGTCGCGATCGTGGAGATCGCGGCGTCGACATCGGAGAGCTCGGCCAGACGCGTGGTGAGCGCGAACGTCGGCGCAGCGAGCTTCACCGTGCCGGCACGCTGCTGGTCGAGCGCGGCGCTCGGTTGCAACCATTGATGTTCGTGTATCTCGCCCCCGTCGATGGTGACGGTTTCCCCGGTGGTCGGCGCCACGAAGAACCAGGTGGCGAAGCGGATGCGGCTGGTCGTTGGCGTGGTCCAGTGAATGGCGAACGCGAGCGAGTCGTCGGACACGTCGAGTCCGGCCTCCTCACGCGCCTCGCGGACCGCCGCCCGCCGCGCGGCTGCGGCCAGGTCGCCGCGACCGCCTGCCGTGTAGTCGTCCAGGTCGATCCGCCCGCCCGGAAATACCCAGTAGCCGCCATGAAACGCGAGGGTCGGGTTACGCCGCAGATACAGCACTTCGAGCCCGGCAGAGGCATCACGCAGCAAGATCACAGAGGAGGCGGGGGCCGGTTCGACTGGGGTGCTGCTCACCCGACAAGTCTAGCAGCGTGCTGCTGGCGGCTATAAACTCTGATGTTTGTCCTGGTTCGACATCGCCGTCGCGAGTCTCACGGTCCTCGTCGGAGCGACGTTGCAGGGGTCGGTCGGCTTCGGGATGGGACTGCTGGCGTCACCGATCCTGATCCTGCTCGACCCCCGGTTCGTGCCTGCCCCGATTCTGCTGTCGACGCTGGTGCTCGTGACGCTCCTCACCTACCGGGAGCGGCACGCGATCGACCTTTACGGTCTTCGCTGGGCTGTTCTCGGGCGGATGATCGGAACGGTGGCTGCCGCCGGCGTGCTGCTGGTCGTGCCGGCTGACCGGCTCGTGCTGGTGTTCGGCGCGCTGATCTTGATCGGCATCGTGATGAGCATGTCGGGGCTGCGGTTCGTACCCGCTAGGCGGGCGTTCGTACCCGCTCGGCGGGTGCTCGTCGCCGCGGGCGCGCTGTCGGGCGTCATGGGCACAGTCGCGTCTATCGGGGGACCACCGATGGCGCTCGTCTACCAGGATGCCAGCGGGGCGCGAGTCCGCAGCACGATGTCCGGCTTCTTCTTCATCGGGACGATCGTCTCGCTGGTGGCGCTCAGGCTGGTGGGGCGCTTCGGGATGTACGAAGTGCGACTCGCGCTCATCATGCTGCCGAGCCTGCTGGCCGGCTACGTGCTGTCGCATTGGACGGCGGGCCTCGTCGACCGTGGCTATACGCGTCGGGCCGTGCTGGTCGTCGCGGGCGCGGCCGGCGTCGCGGTGGTCGTCCGGCAGATGGTCTGAGAGCGGGGCGTTGTCCCACGTTACGAGGGCACGGGACGTCGGGAGAGCCGCCGCCAGGCGGCCGTTACGACGGCGCGGGCCTCCGGGCGAGCCGCCGCCAGGCGGCCCGGGCGAGCACCCCGAGGAAGGCCACGATGAGCGTCAGGATGACGAGCGCTACGACGAGTGCCGTGACCGGATAGCCGAGCGTCAACACCCCGAGGCCGACGACGAAGACGTCCTCGACCAGACTGATAATCCAGTTCGACACGGGTTCCGGGCTGGTATTGACGACAGCGCGCGTACCGGCCTTCGTCAGATGGCTGCCGGCGGCAACTGCCCCGCCCAGCAATGCGACGAAGCCCTCCACTGTGGGGGAGGCCTCGCCGATGGTGGCGACGGCGATGGCGGCGCCGCCGACCGGCCGGATGAGCGTATGGAGCGTGTCCCAGGCAGAGTCGACCCACGGGATCTTGTCTGCAAAGAACTCCACGACGTACAGAGCCAGCGCGAGACCGATGATGAGGTTGCTATCGAAGAGCGCGAACTGAGGCGGAAGGTCGACCCAGCCGAACCGCGCCGCGAGGCCGATGAGGGCCACCGTGGCGTAGAGGTTGACCCCGGCGGCCACGGAAAAGCCAAGCGTGCGCCCCAGCGCGGCGACTGCTTCCATCGCTCTGTCTAGGAGATACGATCCCGCGCCGGTCCGGTTCCTCCAACCTGCGGTCGGATCAATCTGCGGCCGGGTGCACCGTCCCGCCCCCGACGACGGTCCGCACGACCCGAATGTCCTTGATCGTGTCGGGGTTCACCTCGTGCGGATCGCGTTCGAGCACGACGAAGTCAGCCAGCTTGCCCGCGCTGATCGACCCCTTGGTCCGCTCCTCGAACGAGGCCCGCGCGCCGTGCATCGTCGCGATGCGCAGGGCCTCATCGACGGTCACGCGTTGATTGCCGCCCCAGACACGCCCGTCGAAGTCCTTGCGGGTCACCATGCTCTGAATCGCCATCAACGGCGCGAACGGTCCCGGTGTGTAGTCCGACGCGCCCGGTACCGGGATCCCGTGGTCGAGGAACGACCGATGCGCGAACATCCACTCCATCTTCGCCGCGCCGTAGGCTTGCCACTTCTCGCCGTGGAAGTGGATGTAGGTCCAGAACGGCGTCGGGATGGTCCCTGTCGTCTTGATCCGGTCGAGGAGATCCGGGTTGACGAGCGAGCAGTGCTCGATCCGATGGCGCGGATCGGGATGGGGCCATCGCTCGAGCACACGCTCGTACGCGTTCAGCACCATGTCAATGGTGACGTCACCGTTCGCATGGATGCCGACCTGCCAGCCGTGGCGGTGCGCATCCTCGACCACGTCGTCGATCTCCTGTTGCGACATCGTCAGGATGCCGAAATCGTCCGGCTTCCCCTCGAACGGCGTGCTCATCCGCATCGTCCGCTCGGAGGCCGAGCCATCCGCCACGTGCTTGACGCCCCCAATGCGTACCCACTCGTTGCCGAACCCGGTGCGGACGCCGGCGTCCCGCAGCGCTTCGTAGGGGCCGCGGACCATGATGTAGGCCCGATGCCGAAGCTCACCCGCGTCGTACGCATCCTGATAGGCAACCAGCTTGTCGCGACTCGCTCCCGCGTCGTGCACGGTCGTGAGCCCGGTGGCCGTCAGGAGCCTCGAGATGTGCGCCATCCCTTCGCGCGCCCGCGCCCGCCGCTGCTCGGGTTCCAGCTCGTCGCGTCGGCCGACGTTGCTGAACACGCGGCGCGCGTTCTCCGCGACCATGCCGGCCAGCTCGCCATCGGTGTCCCGCGTGAAGCGTCCATCGGGTGGATCCGGGCTGTCGCGCGTGATGCCGGCGAGCTCGAACGCCAGGCTGTTGTACCAGTTCGTATGACCGCCACGGTGCGCCACGTTGACCGGATGGTCGGGCACCGCCGCGTCCAGATGTGTCCGATGCAACGGTCCGTCGACCACCTTCGTGTCGTCGAACATGAACCCGTTGACCCAATGGCCGGGCGGCGTGCCTGCAGCCTTTGCCCGGAGTGCCGCCTGGATTTCGCCCACCGTCCGCAGGTTGGTGTCGACCCCGTACAGCTCGTTCACGCCGCTCGGGTGACAATGCGTGTCGATGAAGCCGGGCGTGATCGTCATGCCCCCGGCGTCGAGGACCTCGGTAGCCGGACCGGCGAGGTGACGGATGTCGTCGGTGCTCCCGACGGCGAGGAAGCGTCCGTCTCGAACGGCGAACGCCTCAGCGCGCGGCGCGCCGTCGTCGACCGTGAACACCTGCGCGTTGACCACGATCAGGTCGGGTCGCGCGCCGTCGTCCCCCCGCGTGTCCTGCGATTCCGTGCCGGGCAGTCCGGCGCAGGACGACCCGGCGAGCACCGCGCCCAGGCCGAGAAATTCCTTGCGCGTGTATGTGGGCATCGAGACCCTCCGCGCCGCACGGCCAGGCCGCTCGCGAGTGCGCGACGCGATCATCATTGTACTCGCGGGGCGCGCCGCGCTAGTGCGCCGGCGTGGCGCGCCGTGCATCCAGAGCATGGGCCAATCGCACGAGGTCGCCCCTTGCTTGCCGCACCGGCGCGCGCGGCCAGAGCCGTCGCGGAAGGCTCGTCCGGAGGATCCAGAGGAGGTGCCGCACGACGCGGTTGGCGACACCCGCGCGGTCCACATCCAGCAGATACCAGTCGCTGGTGGATGCCATCCATGACGAGATGATGCACATCGGCACCGTGACCATGAATTCGTCCTATCCAGCGGGCGTCATCTTCTTCCTCGCCACGTTCCGCATCAAAGCACTGATCGATGACACCGATCCGGAGCAGGTTGCACTGATCGATGCGTTGCTCAGCGGCTATGAGGACGACATGGTAGTGAACATGGGGCATGCGCTGTACGATCTGGGGCAAGCGCTGCCCGTCGAGGCGTTTGATGATCTGGCCCAGCTCGAGGGAGCGGTGCGCGCGCGATCACTGCCCCAAGCCTTCCTGACTCAGTGGGATCGCTTCCTGTTCGGTTATGGCCACCGGGGACCGCTCGAGATGGACTTGCTGCATTCCCGCTATGCGGACTCGCCCGCACTCATTCTCCGGCAGATCGCCAACATCGCGAAGTCCGGCGGCACGTTCAATCCTCACGAGGTGCTCGCCGACAAGGTAAAAGCTCGGGAGGCGGCGTATCGGGACCTGCTCGAGCGGTTGCCCAAGCGCAAAGCGAAGAAGCTCAAGAAGCTGTATGCGGACATCCAGTCTCGCCACGGCGCGAGAGAGTACTTCAAGCATCACATCACCGAGATGTACCACCGATTTCGCAAGCAGGTCATGCGACGGGCAGCACAGTTTGTCGCCGACGGCCGTCTCGATCGCACGGAGGACATCTTTCAGCTGCCCTTCGCCGACGTGGACCGGGCGCATGCCGATCCAGATGTCGACCTTCGGACGTTGGTGGCAGAAAAGGGTGCGCTTTACCGTCACCAGCGCGCCCACGTGCGACACTTTCCGCTCGCACTGGACTCGCGTGGTCGTCTGTTCCGGCCCGACGTGTACGACACCGATGTGCCCGAGGGCACGATCGCTGGGGCAGCCGTATCGGCTGGTGTCGCCACCGGCCCTATCAAGGTGCTGAACGATCCATTCGAGAAAGAGGTGGAACCGGGCGACGTTCTGGTGGCGGTGACGACGGACCCTGGGTGGACACCGCTCTTCATCAACGCCGCCGCGGTGATTCTGGAGATCGGCGGCGAGCTTCAACACGGCGCGTTGGTGGCGCGGGAATACGGGAAGCCGTGCGTCAGCGGCATCGCCGACGTGGCGCATCGGTTCGAGGACGGACAGATCGTCGAGGTGGATGGCAATACCGGTCGGGTGCGCCTGGTGGACACCCATGACGCCTGATTACGTTTGTCGCCGCTCGGGCGCCTAGGATGAACAGTTTCGCTTTAGTGTTGACAGTCTCGGCTGTCTGACAGCGGAGATAGAACGAGGGCCAAGTGGCCTATCCTTCCACGCAGTTTCTTTGGACCAAGAAGCGCGAAAGGAAGGTACCCAATGACCCTCGACGACAGCATACAAGGGTTCCGGCTGCGGGTTCTGCGGGCGGCGCAGCGCAGTGGCAACGTGAGCGCGACGTGTCGACGCGACGACGTGTCGCGGACGGTGTTCTATCGATGGCGGGCTCGGCTGACGCGCGACGGGGCCGACGGGCTGCAGCCGAAACGGCGGACCGCCCGGCGGGGGCGTGCCCCCGAGCTCAGCGTGATTGACGAGCGGCGGGTGATCGCCGAAGCCTAGGCCTGGCCGACCCGCGGGCCGCAGTGGGTGAGCGACCGACTGGCCCGGCAAGGACACGCCATCGCGCCGGTGACCGTCTGGCGGGTCTTGCGCCGGGTCGGGCTGAATCACCGCCTGGCCCGGTTGGCCGTGCTCGAGGAGCACCGTGCCGCCACCGGCCTGCTGACCGAACGCACGGTGCGGCGGCGGCGGCGGGGCCGCCATGTCGTGGCGGAGCGGCCGGGCGACCTGTGTTCGCTCGACAGCATCTACATCGGGAAGCTGAAGGGCGTGGGCAAGGTCTGGCAGCTGACGGCGTGTGATTGCGCCTCGTCGTACGGGTGGGCGCGGATCGTCGTCGGCGAGGTCACGGCGGCCCTGATGGCGGCCTTCCTCGTCGAGGTGGTGCTGCCGGGCTACCGGGCGGCGGGCTGGCAACTGCGGCGTGTGTTGCCGGACAACGGCAAGGAGTTCAAGGCGGGGTTCGTCTCCGCGAGTGCGGTCCACCAGGTGACGCACACCCGGACGAAGCCGCGCCATGCCTGGACCAACGGATTCGTGGAACGGCTGCAGGGAACGATCCTCCATGAGCACTGGCGCGTCGCGTTCCGTCGGCCCTACTTCACCTCGGCCCGCGCCCTGCAACGGTCGTTGGACCGGTTCTTGGTGTTCTACAACGGGCACCGACCACATCGTGGCTATCGCCTCCGAGGCCGGACGCCGGCCACGGTCTTCCGAGGGGCCGTTGCCGCTTGAGCGAGCACGCCGGCCTCACCCGATGGGGCCGGCGCGCGCAGCGAACACGTGGTTGGAACTGTCAACACCTTTGCGGAACTGGACAGCCTAGGAACTCACATGCGGAGCGCACTCCTCTTCCTCGACGGCGTAGGCAACGTGCTCTTGGGCCTTCTTCTTCTCGTGGCGCCGACGGCGGTGGCCACGTGGCTTGGCCTCCCAAGCGGTAGTGGGTTCTACGCGAATCTGTTCGGCGCGGTGCTTGTCGGCATAGGAATCGCGTTGCTGCTGGAGCAGCGTGGGAGGACGGGAGCGGCGAAGGGTCTCGGTCTCACGGGGGCACTCGTGATCAACCTTTGCTTCGGACTAGCGCTCGCAGGCTGGCTGATCGGTGGTGGGCTGCAGCTCCCGCTCAGGGGGAGCCTCGTGCTGTGGATCCTGGTCGCCATACTGGTCGGGCTGAGCGGCCTGGAGTTGCTGTCCGAGCGATCCTCCCGAACGCGCGCCTAGCCAGCGACGCGAAGCTGATTCCCTGTAATACCAGCGCGCAGATCGTCGCAAGCCGTTGCGCGGTATCTGATTAAGCGTGGAGCCGGCGAGCGGACTCGAACCGCTGACCTGCTGATTTCGAAACATTAGCAGAAGCCGATCAGAACGGATCAGACCGTGCTTTTAGAGGCGCATCCTGACGACCAGGGCATCGGCTCGCTGCGCCAGGATCGGGTGATTCGCTCGGACAAACCCGCCCGGGCCCTGTAGCATTTCTCTCGCGATCCTCGTGACGCTTAGGCTACCTCGAGGAGAGCGCGCGGATTCTTGTCGGCAACCATGAGCAGCGTCCGAGCGGCGCCGGATGGTGCCCGTCGACCTTGCTCCCATTCTTGGAGGGTCCGTACAGACACCCCTAGCAATTCCGCGAACCGCGGCTGCGACAGGCCGGTCTTCTCGCGAATGCTCGCGACCGAGGGCACGGTGGTGGTCCGCCCATGCTGACCGCGCTTGAGTTGACGGATACCATCGAGGATCTCTCGACCGATGTCTCGCTCACCCTTGGGCATCGACTTCCTCCTTGATCCGTTTCAACACGCCGGCGGGGATGCTGTCAGCCACGTTCTTGGCATAGAGGGTCAACATCCAGATCTGCCCGTGTGCCAACCGAAGGTAGTAGATGATCCGCACGCCTCCGCGTTTCCCGCGACCCGCAACTCCCCACCGAGGCTTCCGAACACCGCCCGAGCCGCGCATGACGCGACCCGATTCAGGATGCTCGAGAAGCATCTGTTGCAGCGCGGCGTACTCGTCGTCAGCAAGGTAGTCACGAACCAGTCTCGTGAACAGCTTCGTCTCGACGAAGGTGACCATGAGCCAGCATACGTCAATGCCGTATACTACGTCAAAGACGTATATGCGTGTTCACACGCAGGCGGTTGGCGTGGTTCGTGGATCGTGGGCGCCTGGGATCATTCGGGTCGAGCTGAACCCGACGTGGAAGAATCTCGGGATCAAAGACATCACACGGCGCGACGTCAGAGTCCTGCTGCGACAGATCGCGGACCGCCCCGCCCCCGGGGTGGGTCCGATGGCGTGACTCCTGCGCCGAGCGGGGGGTAGGGGGGAGGTTTAGCGATCAACGTTGCCTGGCGGTTTCGCGTTTGTCAGTGAACTTGGGACTCCTACTGCTGGCGCCGACGAACATGCGTCGGAGTCCCACCGAATTGTTTTGTCGCAGATGTCGCAGATGTATTCCGTAACCGCTTGACTTGCGCGTGCGTTGCTCGTATTCAGAGAGCAAGGAGCACAGATGCGTATCGACAAGACCCTGACGGCGGCGGCCTTCCTGTTCCTCGCCCTCGGCGCCGGGCTGGCCTGCCAGCACCAACCAGACAGCCAGCACGGTGCGCACAGCGACGGGGACCAACCGCACATGGAGCATCGCTTCGAGGATGCGGAGGAGTATGCCCGTGCGTTCGACGACCCGGCGCGCGACGACTGGCAGATGCCGGAGCGAATCATCGAGACGCTCCGCGTGCAAGAAGGGCAGACCGTGGCGGACGTGGGGGCCGGCACAGGCTACTTCTCCGTGCGGCTCGCGCGCTCGACCGGCGCCCGAACCGTGTATGCCGTGGACATTGAGCCCTCGATGGTGGACTACACGAGCACCCGTGCCGAGGAGGCAGGGCTCGACAACATAGTCACGGTGCTGGCTGGGAGCGACCGCACGAACCTGCCTGAACCCGTCGATCTGGTGCTCATCGTTGACACCTATCACCACCTTCCCGACCGGGTCGACTATTTCACGCGGCTGCGGGAGGACTTGCGGCCATCGGGGCGACTGGCGATTATCGATTTCCGCAAGGACTCACCGTCAGGGCCGCCGGTCGAGTTCCGGTTCACGCCGGAGCAGATCACCGACGAGCTCGAACGCGCTGGCTTCAGGCTCGCCGATGAGCACGGGTTTCTGCCTCGCCAAATGTTTCTGATCTACGAGACATCCTGAGGCCCCGCCGGCAGTTCAGCGCCGAAGGAGCATCAACGATGACGAGAGCTGTTGCAACGAGACGGCGGCCGCCGCGAGCGGGCAAAGGGAAGGCCGCGCTCCCTGAAACACAGCGGCGCCATCTGAAGAAGGCCACGCTCATCACGACGTTGGCCCTCGAGGGGCATAGCCGGAAGGAGATCGCGGAAATCCTCGACACGACCGTCGCGCACGTCAACTACACGCTCTACAAGGCGCGGAAGGCCGGGAAGCTGAACGACACCCTCGACCGCCTTCGACCACCATGCCGTGCCGACGGCCGTCGAGAAGCTGCAGGAGAAGCTCGAGGAGGGGAATCTGACGGCGGTCCTCGAAACGCTGAAGGGACGCGGTCTGTTCAGGGACGTTCCAACACGCCCATCAGGAGGTGGCGCCCAAGAACATCCCATCGCTCCAGATCAACATCCTGAACGCGCCCAACGGCGGTTTAGAGCGTCCGTCCAGCGGCGAGGTCGTTGGCGTACCGCGCGAGGACGTCAGAGAGGTTCCAGATGCTCGTGTCGCACTCGATGGGCCCGTGAATGCCGGAACTCACAAAAATAGTACTGAATAAGGATACGTGGACCGACGTGCCCCCTAGACGCCCCCTAGAGCGTCCCCTCGCGATGGTCCGCCGCCGCTAAGTTCTTGAAAAGAATGGAGCCGGCGAGCGGACTCGAACCGCTGACCTGCTGATTACGAATCAGCTGCTCTACCAGCTGAGCTACGCCGGCACGTGGGGTGTGTGTGCGCGGCCATCGATAACCGCGCAGCACCGCATCTTAGCATAGCGTCAGTGCGCCGGACGCGTTTGCGCGATCGCGTCCCGTGGTTTGCGCGCGTGACCTCGCCGCCGTACAATCCTCTGTTATCGTCCGCGCGCAATTCGTGACCTACGAGCGCTGCTAGCGGACGGCCACCGGACACGATGCGGAAGCCTGCCCCTGGGAACCACCGCGAGATCGTCATCCGTGGCGCCCGGACCCACAACCTGAAGAACATCGATCTCACGCTGCCCAAACAGCAGCTCATCGTCGTGACGGGGGTCAGTGGGTCGGGGAAGTCGTCGCTGGCCTTCGACACGGTCTATGCGGAGGGCCAGCGGCGGTATGTCGAGTCGCTCTCCGCCTATGCTCGTCAGTTCCTCGAGCGGATGGAGAAGCCGGATGTCGATCGCATCGACGGGATCTGTCCCGCCATCGCGATTCGCCAAAAGAACAGTCTTCGCAATCCTAGGTCCACCGTCGGTACCACGACGGAGCTCCACGACTACCTCCGGCTGCTGTTCGCGCGGGTCGGCCGCACGATCTGTCGGCAATGCGGACAGGAAGTCGTGCGCGAAACGGCGGAGGTCGCCGCGCGCGCGTTGGCGGCGCTGCCTGACGGAACGCGGCTGATGCTCGGGTTCGACATGCCGATCGTGGCCGTCCCGGCGGGATCGAACGGTGATGGCGGGACGGAGGTCGACGAAATCGGCGAGCGCGCGTCCCGCGCCCCCGCGCCGACCGGGGCGCGGCCGGGCGGCTCGAAGAAGAAGCGTCCGCGACCGGCGCGCGGGAAGCGGGCCAGCGTCGAGGCCACCATCGCGGCGGGGTCCGACCCGGTTGCGGGGGCCATCGAGGGACTGCGTCGGAAGGGCTTCGGGCGCCTGCTCGTCGACGGTCAGGCGCAGTCGTTCGACGATCTCGACCGCGACCGACTCGCGGGCCGGTCGGCCATTCAGGTCGTCGTCGATCGCATCAAGATCGGTCCCGACGTGCTCTCGCGACTGACTGATTCGATCGAGACCGCCTATGTTGATGGCGGTGGCACGGCGTTCGCCGTTGAGGTGCCGGAGATCGAGACGCCGTCCGGAGACCCAGACCCACAGCCCCCCGTCCACAAGTTCAGCGAGCAGTTCGAGTGCCGTGATTGCAGCATCCACTATGAGATTCCGCAGCCGCGACTGTTTTCCTTCAATAACCCGTTCGGCGCTTGTCCGACGTGTCATGGCTTCGGCAACATCATCGAGCTCGACATGGCGCTGGTCGTCCCCGACCCGTCGAAGTCGATCCAGCAGAACGCCATCGAACCCTGGAGCAAGCCGCACTACCGGTCGCACCTGGCCGCGTTGAAGAAGGCGGCGCGTGGCCGCTCTGTTCGGATGAACGTGCCGTGGTCCGACTTGACCGCGAAGGAGAAACACTTCGTCATCGAGGGCGACGGTGACTATGCCGGCATCCGAGGATTCTTCCGGTGGCTGGAGCGCAAGAAATACAAGGTGCACGTACGCGTGTTCCTGAGTCGGTATCGTGGCTATCTCACATGTCCCGAATGTGAGGGCACGCGGCTGCGCCGCGAAGCACGCGATGTGCGGGTCGGCGGTCGTACCGTCGATGAGGTGTGCGCCTACACGGTCGGCGCGGCGCGGCGTTTCTTCGACACGCTGACACTGACCGACAAGGAGGCCGCGATCGTCGAGCGCATCACGCGCGAGATCCAGAAACGTCTGTCGTTTCTCGGGGACGTCGGGCTCGACTATCTGACCCTGGACCGCCTCTCGTCGACGCTCTCGGGCGGCGAAGCCCAGCGGATCAACCTGGCCACATCACTCGGATCGTCGCTGGTGGGCACGCTGTACGTGCTGGACGAGCCGTCCGTCGGGCTTCATCCCCGCGACAACGAGCGGTTGATGCGCATCCTGGGTCAGCTCCGCGATCAGGGCAACACCGTCCTCGTCGTCGAACACGATGCGGACATGATTCGGGCCGGTGATTATGTCGTCGACCTCGGGTTGGGGGCGGGGACGCGTGGCGGCAACGTCGTCTACGCTGGCCCTGGGGCGGATTTGGCGCAGGAGCCGACCTCGCTCACGGCGAAGTACCTGCGCGGCGAGCTCGCCATTCCCGTGCCGGCCGCCCGTCGCAAGCGGGTGCCGAACACGCAGGTGGTGCGACTCCTGGGCGCCGCCGAGCACAACTTGCGCGATCTCGATGTCACGATTCCGCTCAACATGCTGACCTGTGTCACCGGCGTGAGCGGGTCGGGTAAGTCAACGCTCGTGCACGATGTGCTTTACGCGGCGATCAAGCGCGCCAAGGGGGGCTGGGACAAACGGGTCGGCGCGCACGCGGGGCTGGAAGGCGTCGAGTTCCTCAACGACGTCGTGCTGGTCGATCAGGCGCCCATCGGACGCACCCCTCGCTCGAACCCGGTGACCTATCTCAAGGCCTTCGACCCGATTCGCGAGCTGTTCGCGCAGACGCGCGAGGCCCGGGCGCGCGGATTCACCGCCAGCCATTTCTCCTTCAACGTTCCCGGTGGGCGGTGCGAGGCATGCGAGGGCGAGGGTGTCGTCCGGGTCGAGATGCAGTTCCTCGCCGACATCTTCGTGCCGTGCGAGCACTGCGACGCCAAGCGATTCAAGCCGCAGGTGCTCGAGGTGACCTACCGCGGACGCAGTGTCGACGAAGTGTTGCGCATGACGGTGCGCGAGGCGCTGCATTTCTTCAGCGCGTCGCCCAAGGTCCTGCGCCGGCTCCATGTGCTCGACGAGGTCGGGCTCGGCTATCTGCGGCTCGGCCAGCCGGCGACGACGCTGTCGGGCGGCGAGGCGCAGCGCATCAAGATCGCGGCGCACCTTGGGTCCCATCGCAGCGAGCGCACGCTGTATATCTTCGATGAGCCGACGACCGGGCTGCATTTCGATGACATCGCGAAGCTGCTGGCGGCGTTTCGAAAACTGCTGCAGGCCGGGCACACGCTGCTCGTCATCGAGCACAACCTCGATGTCGTGAAGACCGCCGACTGGATCATCGACCTTGGTCCTGACGGCGGGGAACACGGCGGACACATCGTGGCGGAAGGCACACCAGAGCAGGTGGCCGCAGCCGATCAGTCGCATACCGGCCGCTATTTGCAGCAGGTGCTGGCGGTCGGGCGGACGCACGCGTATGCCGGCTAGGAGCCGGTCGAGCCGAAGGCTGCCACGGTCGTTTTACGCGCGGCCGACTCTGGAGGTGGCGCGCGACCTGCTCGGCAAGACACTGGTTCACGTGACGGCCGTCGGCACGACCGCCGGGCTCATCGTCGAGGTGGAAGCCTACGTCGGGGAGGACGACCCCGCCTGTCACGCGGCCGCCGGCCTCACCCCTCGCAACGCGCCTCTCTATGGTCCGCCCGGTCGTGCCTACGTCTATCTCAATTACGGTCTCCACTACCTGGTGAATGCGGTCACCGAGCCGCTCGGGTCTCCGGCCGCGGTCTTGATCCGGGCACTCGTGCCACGCGAGGGCCTGTCATTGATGCGGCGCCGGCGCGCCCGCGGCGCGCGGCGTACGGGGCGCTCGGTGGTTGATGAGGCGTTGTGTCGGGGGCCTGGCAACGTGTCTGCCGCTCTCGGCATCACGCTCGCGCAGAACCGGTGTGACCTTGGCGGCGACCGACTGTTTATCGAGTATGGAGGCGCGCGGACGCTGCCGACGACCTGGAGTCGGCGAATCGGGATTCGCGTCGGCACGTCCCGTCGGTGGCGATGCTATGTCCTCGGGTGTGCCAGTGTGTCAGCGGATCGCTAGGTCTGCCAGGGAGCCCTGGCGTCAGGCTGGAGCGGCGGTCATTGCCGACGTTGCGCTCGTTCCACTTCGACGTCCACGTCGATCGCATCGCCATACCGCAGAACGCCAAGCGTCACGCGGCGCCCAATCTCCGCATCGAGTAGCAGGCGGCCGTAGTGTGCGGCGTCCTCGATCGGCTCGCCATCGAACGACACGATGATGTCGCCCGGCTCGATCCCGGCGCGACTGGCGGCCGACTCTCGATGCAGCTGCCACACGACGATACCGCGCGTGTCCAGTGCGTCGAGCTCACGCGCCAGCTGCGGCGTGACCGCGCGGACCTCGACGTAGCCGAGCGAGCCCCGTCGCACCTCACCGTGCGTGATCAGCTCTTCCATGACGCGCCGGGCAAGATTGCTCGGCACGGCGAACCCGACGCCCTGATACCCCCCGCTATCGCTGAAGATGGCGGTGTTGATGCCGACGAGCTCGCCGCGCGCGTTGATCAGGGCTCCACCGGAGTTCCCGGGATTGATGGCGGCGTCCGTTTGGATGAAGTCCTCGTAACGCGCCACGCCGAGGTTGTTACGACCGACGGCGCTCACGATGCCGAGCGTCACCGTCTGGCTGAGCTGAAAGGGGTTGCCGACCGCCAGGACCCACTCGGCGATACGCAGGGTAGAGGAATCACCCCAGGGCACCGTGGGCAGATCACGCACGTCCACCCGCAGCAAGGCAATATCGGTCGACTCGTCTCGGCCGACGAGCTCGGCCTCGAACTCCCGTTCGTCGGCCATCGTGACGGTGATCCCGCGCGAGTTCGGGCCGACGACGTGTGCGTTCGTCAGCACGTAGCCATCCGGCCTGACGATGACGCCAGAGCCAAGGCTCGGCTGGTCGCGATAGCGGGAGAAGCCCGGCGTGTCGCCGAAGAAGTAGCGGAAGAACGGGTCGTTGCCGAAGGGGGAGCGGCGGCGGCGCACGACCTGACGCGACGAGATATTGGTCACCGCAGGGACGGTCTGCTCGGCGACGTCGGCGAAATCAGGCAACGCCGCCGTGGCGCGGCCGGGCTGTCCGAGGGCTGCTGCGCGGGGGGCTGTCGCACGCACCGTCCAGGCGCGGTCCGGCGCGGCGGCGACGAGGGGCACCGCTTCGCCGGCGACCCGGGTCTCGAGACCGCCAGTGAGCACGATGCCGCCTGCGATACCCGCCACAAACGCGGCAGCGACGAGGGCGACGACTCCGGTTCGCATGGTGCGGACTCCGTGGTCTTTCAATATTGTACCGCGTCCCCGCCGTGTCCTGGCCCCTGGTTTCCCACTGTAGTACGATCCCGGGTCGTCCGCGTCGCGTGATTGCGCCCTAAGCCCTAAGCCCTAAGCCCTAAGCCCAGTGGATTCCATCCAGGCCACACGCCTCCGCAAGGGAATGCTCATCAAGATGAACGCGAACCTGTTTCGCGTGCTCGAGCTGAACCACGTGACGCCGGGCAACAAGCGAGGCTTCGTGCAGTCCAAGATGCGCAATATCCGGACCGGGACGCAAACCGACCACAAGTTCAGCTCCGGTGACTACGTCGAGCGGGCACTGCTCGACTCCCGCAAGATGCAGTTTCTCTACGCCGACGGCGAGGGGTATCACTTCATGGACACCGAGTCCTACGAACAGGTACATCTATCTGGTGACACGCTTGGGGACGCGGTGCACTACCTACTTCCGGAGGCGACCATCACCGTGGAGCTCGTCGAGGATGACCCGGTCGGGATCGCGCTACCGCTGACGGTCGATCTCGCCGTCGAAGAGACGGCGCCGGCGATCAAGGGCGCGACCGCCAGTGCGCAGCTCAAGCCGGCGCGTCTCGAAACCGGTCTGGTCGTGCAGGTGCCCCCATTCATCGCCAACGGGGACACCGTGCGGGTCAACACCGGAACCGGCGAGTACCAGTCGAGGGCCTAGCCGCCCGTGGTGAAGTTCCGCGGGACCTTCACCGCGAGCAGCGAGCCCCCGCCTCATCTGCTCATCTGAGCAGTCGCGCGATCAATCCCACCAGTCCCGGACCACTCGCCATTGGGTCGCCGAGCCACTCGGGTGGCGTGACCCAGACGAACGCCAGGATCGCGATGACCATCAGGTCGTACTGCCAGGTGGCACGTTCGAACGTCCAGAAGAGCGCGTGCCAGATGACCAGGGCAGGCAGCGCGATGATCTGCTTCACGCTCACGCGGCCGCTCCGTAGCCGTCCGATCGTAGCTCGCGCCAGGTGTAGTAGATGCGGTCGAGCACCGTGACCACCGAGAGGACCAGGATGACCCATAGCACCGCGGCCATCCGATTCGTGAATGCCCCAATCATGAAGAGCACGATGCGCTCGGGTCGCTCCATGAAGCCGACCTTGCAGAGCGGGATGATCGATTCCGCCCGCGCTCGGCTGTAGCTCGTCATCACCGAGAACATGAGCGTGAGCGACGTGATGAGCACGTAGTCCGCGCGGCCCAGCGATGCGTACAGATAAATGAGGCCGATCAGCAGGAACAAGTCGGAGAAGCGGTCCATGACCGAATCCCAAAAGCCCCCGAACCGTGAGGACAGCTTCAGCTCGTCGGCGACCTTGCCGTCGATGAAGTCGAAGATGTTGGCGAGCAGCATCACGAACCCGGCCGTGCGGAATTCGCCGATGGCCAACGCCCATCCCGCGCCGGCGCTGATGATCACTCCGGTCAGCGTGAGGACGTTCGGGTGGATGCGAAGCGCGACGCAGAACGCGATGATGGCGCGCAGCGGAAACAGAAACGTCGCGCCGATGGCGCCGGTAAAGGTCATCCAAGTATCGTTAATGCGAATGGCTATTCGTGATCTCAAGGACGAGATCGCCCGCTTGCCCGAGCAGCCAGGAGTCTACCTGTACTTCAACCGCGCTGGCGACACGATCTACGTGGGCCGCGCGCGCGCGCTGCGGGATCGCGTTCGGAGCTATCTGAGCGCGTATGGCACGAGTCCCAAGACCGACGCCCTGCTGGACGACGTCGCGCGATTCGAGATCATCGTCACTGATTCGGTGGTCGAAGCCCTTGCGCTCGAGAACAATCTCATCAAGCAGCGCGCGCCGCGCTACAACATCCTCCTGCGCGACGACAAGAACTACCCCTACCTACAACTGACCACCGGCGAGGCGTGCCCACGTGTGCTGGTCGCGCGCAACGTGGCGCGTGACGGCCACTTCTACGCGGGCCCGTTTCTTCCCGCCACGTTCGCGCGGAAGACGATGTCGCTGACGCATCGGCTCTTTGGGATTCGCTCCTGTAACGAGGTCATTACCGGTCGCCGGGGCCGGCCGTGCCTCGAGTACGACATCAAGCGCTGCATTGCGCCCTGCGTTACCGAGATCTGCAGCGAGGAGCGCTATGCCGAGGCCGTCGCGCACACGCGGCTGTTTCTCGAGGGCCGCACCGAGGAAGTCATCGAGGGGCTCGAGAGCCAGATGCGCGCCGCGTCCGATGAGCAGCGCTACGAGCAGGCCGCGCAGCACCGCGACGCCATGCGCACGGTGGAGACGCTCCGCGATCGTCAACAGAAAATGGCCACGACGCGGCTCGGTGATCGCGACGCGTTCGGGGTGCGGCTTGGCCCGGCCGGGGCCGTCATTCAAGTGTTTCAGATGCGGCGCGGTCGCGTCGTTGAGCGCGTGGAGCTCGTGGCCGACGACATCGAGGAGGCCACGGGAGGGGAGCCCGAGCTCGTCCAGGCGGCGGTCGAGCAGTTCTACGATGCGCGCGACGTGCCGCCTGAGGTGCACGTGCCGCTCGAGCTCGCGGACCGTGACGCGATCGAGCACTGGCTGTCGGATCGTGCCGGACGTCGAGTGCGCCTGGTGGTCCCCAAGCGCGGCGACAAGCGGGGGCTGCTCGAGCTGGCTGCGCGGAACGCGGCCCTCGCCTACGACTCACGCTTCAGCGAGAGCTCCCGGGTGCGCGTGGATGCGCTGCGGGAGCTACAGCGCGTGCTTGGCCTTGCGGCCGCGCCACGGCGCGTCGAGTGCTTCGATATCTCGACCATCCAAGGGAGCGAGACCGTCGCGTCGATGGTCGTCTGCGACGATGGTCGGATGCAGCGTGCCGAGTACCGGAAGTACCGAATCCAGGGCGACGGCGCCATGGGCCGCACGACGCGACGCCGCAAGCGCGCCTCGACGAGGGGCGGCGGCACGCGGTCTGCTCCAGGCGCGCCCACGGTGCGGGGCGCCGATGGTGCACCTGGTGCCTCGGGGCTGGCGGCGGGCACGCGGGGTCGCCCGGATGATTTCGCCGCGATGCACGAGGTCGTCCTGCGGCGCTATCGGCGGCTCCTTGAACAAGGCGGCCCGTTTCCCGATCTGGTGGTCGTCGACGGCGGGAAGGGGCAGTTGTCCGCCGCCTATGACGCCTTCGCGCAACTCGGCCTCTCAAACCTCGTCGCGGTCGGCATCGCGAAACGCGAGGAAGAGCTGTTTACGCGTGACGCGGCGGATCCAATCCGCCTCGATAGTCGGAGCGCTGCGTTGCAGCTCGTCCAGCGCATGCGGGACGAGGCGCATCGCGTGGCGGTGACCTTTCATCGGCGTGCACGCACCATGCGCGACTTGCGGTCCGAGCTGGATCTCGTGCCGGGGATCGGCGCGCGCCGCCGTGGCGCGTTGCTCCGCCGATTCGGCAGCCTGGCCAACGTGCGGCGCGCGACCCGCGAAGAGCTGCAACCCGTGATCGGGGCCAAGCTCGCCGATGCCGTCCTGCATCACTTCACGACCCTCGACGCCCGGCATTCCTAAGGTTGGTCGGCGCTTGCCGAAACGCCCGCCTCCCCGTATCCTTATTAACCGTTGACTGGCTTGGACATCGGCCAACTGCTCATCCCGTTTGGCGTCATCCTGTTCTCCCTGACCGTTCACGAATCGGCGCACGCGTGGTCTGCCGCCCGTCTTGGTGACCGCACCGCCGAGCGCCTCGGTCGGATCTCGCTCAACCCGATCCGACACATCGATCCCATGGGCACGATCGTGCTGCCCCTGATTCTGACGTGGAGTGGCGGACCGGTCTTCGGGTGGGCCAAACCCGTGCCGGTCGATCCGCGAAACCTGAAGCGGCCCAGGCAGGATTTCCTCCTCATTGCAGCGGCCGGGCCGGCGAGCAATATCGTGCTTGCCGTGATCGCCTCGGCCGTCATGAGCGTCGCGCCGGTCAGTCCGCTCGAGGTCGGCGGCACGGCCGTCCCGCTCTGGCGGGTTGCCAGCGTCATGTTCGAGATCAATCTCTTGCTGGCCGTCTTCAACATGCTGCCAATCCCGCCACTCGACGGTGGCAACGTGCTCGCGGGGCTCGTGCCGGAGGGGTTCGCCCGGGGACTGGATCGCCTCAGGGGGGCGGGGGGATTCGTCATCCTGCTCGTGCTCATGTACACCGGAGTCCTCTACGACATCATCATGCCGCCCTACCTCTTCCTGTCGGAGCTGTTGATCTGGTGAAGCCGCGCGTCGTCTCCGGCATGCGCCCGACGGGCAAGCTCCACCTCGGCCATCTCGTGGGTGCGCTTGGCAAGTGGGCGGAGCTGCAGACCGACTACGACTGCATGTACTTCGTGGCCGACTGGCACGCGCTGACCAGCGAGTATGCAGATACGACGGAGCTGACGAGCTACGCGTACGACAATGTCGCGGACTGGGTGGCCGCGGGGGTGGACCCGGAACGCAGCACGCTCTTCGTCCAGTCACTCGTGCCGGAGCATGCCGAGTTGTATCTGCTGCTGTCGATGGTCGTGCCGATTCCGTGGCTCGAGCGTGTCCCGACCTACAAGGAGCAGATGGACCAGCTGTCCGATCGCGATCTGTCCACAATCGGCTTTCTCGCGTATCCGCTGTTGCAGGCGGCGGACGTCATCATCTACGGGGCGAACTACGTGCCAGTGGGTGAGGACCAGGTGCCGCACCTGGAGCTGACTCGGGAGGTCGTCCGGCGCTTTCAGGGCTTTTTTGGCGAGCTCTTCCCCGAGCCACAGCCGCTGCTGACGCGCTTCCCGCGGCTACCGGGGCTCGACAACCGCAAGATGTCGAAGAGCTACGCGAACACCATCGATCTGGGCGACGATGCCGCCACGGTCCGAAAAAAAGTGATGCGAATGTACACCGATCCAAAGCGGATCCGCGCGGATATTCCCGGCACGGTCGAAGGGAATCCGGTGTTCACCTATCACGACGCCTTCAACCCCGACACCGCGGAGGTCGACGACCTCAAAGCGAGGTATCGGGCCGGCACGGTCGGCGACGTCGAGGTCAAGGAGAAGCTGGTGCGGGCCGTCAATGCCGTGCTCGAGCCGATGCGCGAGCGTCGTGCCGACGTCCGGTCGCGACCCGGCCGGATCCGCGAGATCCTGCACGACGGGTCGACCAGCGCGCGCGCGATCGCTCAGGAGACGATGGCGCGCGTGCGCGACGCGGTGAGGGTGAAGTACAGCTGACAGCCGTACGATCGGACGACAGCGATGACCGACGACGAGCCACGCGAAACCGATGATCCGTTGCCGACCGAGCAGGAGACCCTCGAGATTCCAGCGGGCTTCGAGTCGATCCTGCCGGACTATCCCGTCAAGCTCGCCAACTTCGAGGGCCCCCTCGACCTGCTGCTGTATCTGATCAAGAAAAACGAGGTGAGCATCTACGACATCCCGATTGTCCTGATCACCGATCAGTATCTCGGGTATCTCGACGTGATGCAGGATCTCAACCTCGACGTGGCCGGTGAGTTCCTCGTCATGGCCGCCTCGCTCATCCACATCAAGGCGCGAATGCTCGTGCCCCGACTCGAAAGCGCGCCCGACGAGGACGAGGATGCGGAGGATCCGCGTGACATGCTCGTACGTCGCTTGCTGGAGCATCAGCGCATCAAGGCGGCGGCAGAGCTCCTGCACGAGCGGGAGACCGTGCGGAGCGCGCAGTGGACACGCCCCGATGGGCGTGTGGAGGACATCGCCGGCGAACCGATCGAACGCGAGCTCGAAGTCGACTTGTTCAGCCTGCTGCAGGCGTTTCAAGCCGTGCTGTCACGCTCTCGCGAGCGCCCGCGCGTGCCGCTGCCCGCGGACGTCATGCCGATCGAGACGCGGATCGATCAGCTGCTCGCACGGCTGTCGGAGACCGACGCCTGCGGGTTCGACGAATTGTTTGCGGACGCGTCGTCGCGGAGCGGCCTCATCACCACGTTTCTCGCGTTGCTCGAAATGATCCGGCTCAGGCTCATCCGGGTGTTTCAGGCGACGAGCTTCGGCCCGATCCGCGTCTACAAGCGCGCCCGGCCCGCGGATGCGCCCCGACCCATGAACGACCCGGAGGCGTCGGCGAACAGTGAGTAGCGTGACTCGGCACCGCAAGTCCATGGGCGCGAGCCGGTCGAGCACCGCTGGACGTATCCGTGGGACATCGAGCAGGGGGGTGCTCACGTGTCTGATGACCTGAGTGACCTGAAGGCGACGATCGAAGCGTTGATCTTCGCGGCGCCTGAGCCGCTGACGCTCAAGGCGCTCACGCGGATTCTCGACGGTGAGCCGCGCGAGCACGTCGAAGAAGCGCTGGCGTCCCTCAGCGCGGAGTGGGCGGACCGCGCCGGCGGATTGCAGTTGGTCGAGGTTGCCGGCGGTCACCAGATCGTGACGAAACCCGAGTTGCACGAGTGGGTGCGACGGCTCTTTCATGAACACTCGAAACAGCGCCTGTCGTTGCAGGCGTTGGAAACGCTCGCGGTGATTGCCTACCGGCAACCGGTGACGGGACCCGAGATCGCGGAGATTCGCGGTGTGAACACGTCGGGTGTCCTCGGGACGCTGGTCGAGCGCCGCCTGGTCAAGGTCACCGGGCGGAAGCCGGTCATCGGGCGGCCGTTTCTCTATGCGACGACTCGGGAGTTTCTCGATCGCTTCGGGCTTAAGGATTTGACCGACCTGCCCAAGGTCGAGGACATGGCCGAAGCCCTTGGCATGGAAGTGCCGGCGGGGCTCTCCGACGAGTATCCGACCGACGAGGCACTGCCGTTCGACCCGGAACCGCTCTCGACTGATTCGTCGGACGAGCAGGTGCATTGAGTGTAGATGTCCGCTGGAATCCGACTCCAGAAAATCCTGTCGATGGCGGGGCTTGCGTCGCGACGCGCAGCCGAGACCCTGATCCAGGACGGGCGCGTCACCGTGAACGGCCGCGCAGTCACCGCCCTCGGCAGTCGCGCCGACCTGGCCACGGATGACGTGCGTCTCGATGGGCGGCGGGTCAAGCGCCCGGCGCGGCACCGGTACCTCGCGGTCCACAAGCCGCGCGGCTACGTGACGACCCGTCGCGACCCTCAACGACGGAAGACCATCCTCGACTTGATTCCGGATGTCGAGGACTACCTGTATCCCGTCGGCCGACTCGACTACGAATCTGAGGGGTTGCTGCTGCTGACCAACGACGGCGAGTTAGCCGCGCTGTTGATGCACCCGCGTCACGGGGTGTCCCGGGTGTACGAAGCCACGGTGCGTGGCGTCCCGAGCGCCGCACGGCTGCGCCGCCTCGCGGGCGGCATGCCGCTGACCGGTCGGCGGACGGCGCCGGCGAGCGTTCGGCTGCTGGCGGGTCGGGCGGGGATGCGTTCAGGGGAAGCGCGGGTGCGCATCGTGCTGCGCGAGGGTCGCAATCGACAGGTCCGGCGGATGTTCGACGCGATCGGACACCCGGTGCGCCGGCTGCGTCGGACGGAGCTGGGTCCGCTTCGCCTTCGGGGGCTCAAGCCTGGCGGCGTCCGTGATCTGGCAGCCGCGGAGGTCGCGGCACTCCGTCGAGCGGCGACGCGTCGCGCGCCAGCGCAGGGGTCATCGGGGGTAGGGGATGATGGTCGCGATTGACGGGCCGTCTGGAGCCGGCAAGGGGACGGTGGCTCGCGCCGTCGCCAGCGCGCTGGGCTGTGCGTACGTCGATACGGGCGCGATGTATCGCGCGGTGGCCTGGCTGGCCGAGCGGGAGCACATCGGCTTCGAGGCCGAGCAGGCCGTCGCCGGCATTGCCACGCGCGCGGTCTTCGCGCTCGACGCGACCAGCGTCGCGATTGATGGGCATGACGTGACGGCGGCGATCCGCACGCCGGACATGGATGTTGCCGCCGCCACGGTCGCGCGCTTGCCGCGGGTGCGGGACGCGCTCGTCCGGCGACAACGCGAGCTGGCGGGAAGTGGCCACGTGGTCATGGAAGGACGTGATATCGGCACGGTCGTTCTCCCCAATGCCACCGTCAAGATCTACCTGGATGCGTCTCCGGAAGAGCGTGCCGCCCGCCGAGCGGTCGATCCGGCTCATGGGGCATCGAAGTCCGGCATCGATGCCGTTGCGCATGCACTCGAAGCGCGGGATCATCTCGACCGAACCCGGCAGGCGTCGCCGTTGATGAAGGCCCCGGACGCCGTGCTGGTCGACACGACCGGGGTGTCGATCGACGATGTCGTATCTCGGGTGCTCGGTATCGTTCGCGAAAAGCTGGGGTAGCGAACCTCGGATCGACGCTAGCTCTTTTCCGCCCTGATTCGGGCGATCAGATCCGCCAGCGAACCGGCAGCGGCAACGGGTTTCTCCGCCGGCGTCGATCCCTTGCCCGGCGTCCTGCTCGGGACCGGTATCGGCGTGCCGGCTGACGATGCGCTGGCCGGTCGCACCGCGCCGGTAGCGCGGCCGATCGACGTATCGATGTCGGCAAGCACGCGGCGCGGCCGATCGAGACCTGGCGGCCTGACTCGTCGCCGCTTCGCGTCTGCCGCACGTGGTGTTTTCGGTTTCGCTTTTGATGTCGTTGTCGTGGCGCGGGTCGTAGGCTTGCGCGTCGCGCGTTTCGCGCTGCCGGCGCGGGACCCCTTCGGGGTCGCGGCCGCCCTGCGCGTGCTCGCGCGCGTCTTGGTCTGGCGCGTTGCGCGCGTCGCGGGCCGTTTTCGGGTTCGCGCGGGACGCTTTTTCGAGGGCCGGGGGCGCGTGGCCGATGCGCGAGGTCGTGCCTTCGATCGGGGTCCTGACTTCGCCAACGAAGGCTCCTCCGTAATTTGACGGCCTGCCGGTAAGTATCATATAGTCTTGTGCTTACCGCAAATTTGAGGCTCACAGACCGTGACGAATCGGATGCCCGTGTGCCGGGCGTCGGTCCAGCGGTCGCGCAGCCGGCCAGGTAGGAGAGGACCCACACGGTATGACAGACGCAGTTGACGGGCCCGAGGTCGAGGCGTCGGCGGCCACGGCCCTCGCGCCGGAGCTTCCTGATAGCAATCTCGAGGACGAGGGGATGGACCCCGCTGAGCACGCGCGCTTGCTCAAGCTCTACGCAGGGAGCTTTCGCAACATCGCCGAAGGCGAGGTCATCAAGGGCACCGTCCTAAAAGTCTCCGAATCCGAGGTCATCGTCGACGTCGGCTACAAGTCCGAAGGCATCATCGCGCTCTCGGAGTTTTACGACGAGCACGGCGACGCCTCGGTGAACCCGGGCGACACGGTCGACGTGCTGCTCGAGCGTACCGAGGACCGCGAAGGCCACATCGTGCTGTCGCGCGAGAAGGCCGAGAAGATGAAGATCTGGGACGACGTCGAGAAGGCGTACGCCGACCGCAAGGTCGTCATCGGCCGCGTCATCGAGCGCATCAAGGGCGGCCTTGCCGTCGACATCGGTGTCCGGGCGTTCCTGCCCGGCTCGCAGATCGACGTGCGGCCGGTGCGCAACCTCGACTCGCTCCGGGGGCAAGAGCTCCGCATGCGCGTCATCAAGGTCAACAAGAAGCGCGGCAATATCGTGCTTTCGCGTAAGGTGCTGCTCGAAGAGGAGAACGCGGAGAAGAAGAAGGAGACGCTCGCCAATCTCGCGGAAGGCCAGGTCATGCAGGGCGTCGTGAAGAACATCACGGACTACGGGGCGTTCATCGACCTCGGTGGCATCGATGGTCTGCTGCACGTCACCGATATGTCATGGGGCAGGGCCCAGCATCCCACCGAGCTGTTCAAGGTCAACGAGGAGGTCGAGGTCACGGTCCTCAAGTACGACCGAGCGACCGAGCGCGTCTCGCTGGGCTACAAACAACTGCACGCCGACCCGTGGGCGTCCGTCGATCAACGCTATCCGGTGGGGCAGCGGCTCAACGGCAAGGTCGTGAGCCTGACCGACTACGGGGCCTTCGTCGAGCTCGAGCCCGGTGTCGAGGGACTGATCCACGTGTCGGAGATGTCCTGGAGCAAGCGGATCAAGCATCCGTCCAAGCTGCTCAACGTCGGCGACACGGTTGAGTCGATGGTGCTCGGCGTTGATCCGCAAGCGCGGCGGATCTCCCTCGGACTCAAGCAGATCGAGAGCAATCCGTGGCACAAGCTCGGTGAGAAGTATCCGGTCGGGTCGAAGCTGACCGGCAATGTGCGCAATCTGACCGAGTTCGGGGCGTTCGTGGAGGTCGAGGAGGGGATTGACGGGCTCATCCACATCTCGGACATGTCGTGGAGCAAGCGGCTCAAGCACCCGTCGGAGATGCTCAAGAAGGGTGACGAGGTCGAGACGATGGTGCTCAACATCGATCCCGACAATCAGCGTCTCTCGCTCGGCTTGAAGCAGCTCGCAACCGACATCTGGGACGACTTCTTCGCCGGAACAAAGGTCGGGGACGTCGTCGAGGGCAAGGTCGTCCGCATCACGAACTTTGGTGCGTTCGTCGAGTTGGCCGAGGGCATCGAAGGGCTCATCCATGTGTCCGAGTTCGACGCGCAGGCCGGCGGCGATGCGGCCGAGCTCAAGGTCGACGAGACCATCAAGATGCGTGTCATCAAGTTGAGCCCATCCGAGCGAAAAATAGGCCTCAGTATCCGAGCGCTGAAGTCAGACAGCTTCGAGGGCGAGTGGCAGAGCTACGCAAGCGGCGATTCGCCCGAAGTCACGCTGGGTGACCACTTCAAGCAGCAGACGTCCTCGGATTAGGCGCGGAACGCGGGTTCGCGCCATCGAGCCGTCGTCGAAGGGGGGTCCGTGGCAGGAGGCAGTATGACCAAGGCGGCGCTAGTCGAGGAGGTCGCCCGGGTCGCCGACCTCACGAAGAAGCACTCCGAGGTCATCGTCGATACGGTGTTCCGCAGCATCATCGATGCGCTGCATCGCGGCGAAAAGATCGAGTTGCGCGGATTCGGCAGCTTCCGGCTGCGCCGGCGGGAGCCCCGCAAGGGACGCAACCCGAAGACCGGTGACAAGGTCGACGTGCCGTCGAAGCAGGTCCCGTACTTCAAGCCCGGCAAGGAGCTCAAGGAGCTCATCAACCGCGAAGCTGATGTCGTGCCAGCCGCACCATCGGAGCCGTCAGCGCCAACGCATGAGCCCGCGCTGCCCGTGCCCGACACGGGCGTGACGCAGTACTAGCAGCCCGTGGTGAAAGTCCCGCGTCGCACCGAATGCAGCGGGACTTTCACCACGGGCTGCTAGGCGCACGGCTCTCAGCCAGAGCCTCGACGAGCGCTCGGACGGTGTTCGACTGCCACATCGATTCCCACGGCCGTCGCGACCGGAAGGTGAGTTGTGGAGCGTCTGTGGGCCCCCTGGAGACTCGAGTACGTGAGCACCGCGGCCGACAGCGGCGAGCCAGGAGAATGCGTCTTCTGTGCCGCACTCGACCCGGAGGGGCACTCGCCCCTGCTGCTACATCAGGGCCAGGGGGTCTTCATCATCCTCAATAAGTACCCGTACAACAACGGCCATCTGATGGTCGTGCCGATACGCCATGTCGGACGCCTCGCCGACGCGACGACCGCCGAGCTGCACGAGTTGATGGCATTGACGCGCACCGCCGAGATCGTGCTGACCGAGGCCTACCGGGCCCACGGGATCAACGTCGGGATGAATCTCGGGCGCTCGGCCGGCGCCGGAGTCCCGGGTCATCTGCACGTGCACCTCGTTCCCAGGTGGGATGGCGACACGAATTTCATGGGTGTGGTGGGGCAGACGCGCGTCGTGCCGGAGGAGCCGGCCGCCAGCGTGACGCGCTTGCGACCGATCTTCGAGCGTCTTGCGGGGAGACCGAAGACCTAAGACCTGGGCCCCAAGCCTCCCATGGACCTCGAGCTCACCTCTGACCAGGAGGCGTTCCGGCTCTCGATCACCGAGTTCGCCACGGCGTCTGTCAAGCCGCGAGCGGCCGACATCGACGCCACCGATCGGTTCCCGGAGGACCTGGTGTCGATGGCCGCCGACCTCGGTCTGATGGGTGTGACGATCCCTTCGGCTCTCGGTGGCGCTGGGCGCGACTATGTCAGCTACGCGCTGGCGATCGAGGCGGTGGCTGCGGCGAGCGCGACCCTTGCGGTCATCCTCGCTGTGAACAACTCGCTCGTGGCCGAAGTCGTCGCGCGGTTTGGTTCGGCTGCGCAGCAGCGCCAGTGGTTGCATCCGCTATCGACCGGTCGGGTCGTCGGCGCGTTCGCGCTGTCGGAGATCAATGCCGGGACGGACGCTGCCAACCAGGAGACGACGGCAATCGCAGATTCGGACGGCTATGTGTTGTCCGGCTGCAAGGTGTGGGTGGCCAACGCCACCAACGCCCGGGTGATTCTCGTCTTCGCCGCGACGGAGCCCGGTATTGGCGGCCGCGGCGTGAGCGCATTTCTCGTGCCCGCGGATACGCCGGGGTTGCGCCGGACGGCGACCCTGGACTCACTCGGCGTGCGTGGCCTCGGCTGCATGGACCTCGAGCTGCACGACGTGCGGGTAGATGGCGGCGCGATGGTGGGTGGGCCGGGTGAGGGGTTCCGGGTGGCAATGTGGGCGCTTGACGGAGGTCGCATTGCGATTGGCGCGCAGGCGCTCGGGGTCGGTCGAGCGGCCTTCGACGAAGCGTTGACACACGCCAGGCGGCGTCGGACCTTTGGACAGCCGATCGGTCGCTATCAGGCGATCCAATGGATGCTGGCCGATATGGCGACAGAGCTCGACGCGGCCAGCATGCTGGTCCTCAACGCCGCGGCGGCGAAGGACTCGCAGGAGCGCTGCACGCTGGAGGCGTCGATGGCGAAGCTCGCCGCGTCCGAGGCGGCGCACGACGCGGCAGACAAGGCGATGCAGATCCTCGCGTCAGCCGGCTATCGGCGCGGCTCGACCGTCGAACGGTTGTTCCGGGACGTACGCGCGACCGAGATCTACCAGGGGACGTCGGAGGTGCAGCGGATGATCATCGCCTCGCAGGTGTTGGGCGATGCGGTTCGGACTGCCTCCGACTAGCGCCACACGTCTTCGGTCTTACTTAGCAGGCCTGTATCAGGAATTCAATGGCGACCTCAGCGAGGCGTTGCACGTGGTCGAGTGATTCACCCGGCCTCGTCGAGGGCCACGACAGCGAGCGTTCGCTGATCCGACTTGAAGAATGGTTCGTTGCAGGAGACCGCACCCATGGCTGACCCGAACGCCGTTCCCCCGCCCCCCGAAGTCATGTTCAGAATGATCACCGGCTACTGGGTCAGTCAGACCGTCGGGGCGCTCGCCCGCCTGGGCGTATGCGACCTTCTGGTCGATGGGCCCCGACACGCCGACGCGCTGGCGAGTGAGGTCGGAGCAGATCCGAGTGCGCTGTTTCGGGTCATGCGCGCGGCGGCCAGCGTCGGTGTCTTGCGGCATCACGAAGACGACCGGTTCTCGCTGACCCCGATCGGCGACACCTTGCGCTCTCACGTGCCCGGCTCGATGCGCGACATGGCGATTGCCCAGACCGCGGAGGGTCACTGGGCGCCATGGGGGGCGTTCACCGATGCCGTCAAGACGGGCGAGACGCAGTCGGCAAAGATCCTCGGCAAAAGCGTCTTCGAGCACTACGGCGATCACCAAGAGGAACGCACGGCCTTTATAGGAGCGATGAAGGGTTTGTCGGAGTGGGTCGCCGGTGAGCTCGTACGCCTGGTCGACTTCGCGGGCGTGCAGCGAGTCGTCGATATCGGCGGCTCAGGCGGAACGTTGGTGTGCGCGGTGCTCGACGCGCACGCCGACATCGGCGGCGTTGTATTCGATCTGCCCGACGTTGCGGAGTGCGCCAAAGGCGCGATCGAGGCGCGCGGCCTCTCGGGGCGTTGCGAGGTGCTCGGCGGAGACTTTTTCGAAGCGGTCCCGGGCGGTGCCGACGTCTACATCCTCAAACAGATCCTCCACGACTGGAACGACGAGCAGTGCGTGACGATCTTGAGCAACATCGCCAGGGGATTGCCCTCGGCCGGGCGCGTGTTGGTTGCAGAGATGGTCATCCCGGACGACCGGACGCCAACGGCCGCCCAGCTGATGGACCTCAACATGTTGGCGTTGCTGCCTGGCCGAGAGCGCACGCAGTCCGAATACGCCAACCTGTTCCGCGCTGCCAGTCTCCAACTGACGTCGGTCACGCAGACGCACTCGCCGTTCCAGATCGTCGAAGCGACAGCGGCATCGTAGGCGAGCGTACTCGTACATCGGACCCTCGGTGGTCGTCTCGATTCGGCTGCTACGCTCTGGGGCTCCCGAGCATCTGCTTCGCAATCGTCTGCAGCTGCAGGTTGGACGTGCCTTCGTAGATCTGACCGATCTTCGCGTCACGATAGAACTTCTCGACGGGATAGTCCTTCGTGTAGCCGACGCCGCCGAAGAGCTGCACGGCGAGCGAGGTGACGCGCTCGGCCACCTGTGAGGAGAACAGCTTCGCCATGGCCGACTCCGTCAGGAACGGACGTTGCGCGTCGCGCAGGCGCGCCGCGTTGTAGGTCATGAGCCGCGCGGCCTCGATCTCGGTCGCCGCTTGGGCGAGCTGGAACTGTACGGCTTGGAAGTCGCTGATCTTGTGACCGAACTGCTGGCGCTCCTGAACGTAGGCCAGCGTCTGGTCGAGTGCGCCCTGGGCCAGCCCGACCATTTGCGCCCCGATCCCGATGCGTCCTTCGTTCAGCGTCTCGATGGCCACTTTGTAGCCACGCCCGAGCTCGCCGAGGACATTCGCGCCGGGCACGCGACAGTCGTCGAACAGCAGCTCGCACGTGCTGCTGGCCCGAATGCCGAGCTTGTCCTCCTTCTTGCCGACGGTGAATCCCTTGCATCCCCGCTCGACGACGAAGGCGGTGATGCCGCGGTGCCCGGCGCTCGGGTCGGCGTTGGCGAACACGATGAACAGGTCGGCCTCGTTGGCGTTCGTGATCCAGAGCTTCCGGCCAGTCAGCACGAAGTCGTCGCCCGCCGGTGTGGCGCGCGTGGAGAGTGCGAACGCGTCGCTGCCGGACCCGGCTTCGGAGAGCGCATAGGCGCCTAGCGTGCCGGAGGCGAGCCTCGGCAGGAACCGACGGGTCAGGTCATCCGACCCCCATCGCATCAGCGCGTTCACGACCAAGGTGTTCTGCACGTCGACGACGACGGCCACCGAGGGATCGACGCGGGACAGTTCCTCCACGGCAATCACCGACATGAAGAAATGCGCGCCGGCGCCGCCGTGGGTTTCGGGGATCTCGATGCCCATGATCCCCAGCTCGAACAACTTGTCGATCAGCGCCCGCGGCATCTCGGCGCGGTCATCCATCTCACGTGACAGCGGCGCCACTTCGGCCTCCGCGAACGCGCGCACGTTGGCCCGGAGCAGCCGCTCGTCTTCGGACACGGACGTCAACGGCGGGGTGTGGTCGGCAACATCAGGCATGGCGTGCACCTCCAGGAGACTGCAACGAGCGATGCTATCATTGACCGACGCCCCTGCCACCGAGGCTTGCATGAGACACCAGCAGACCGCCCTCTTCGTCGTCATCGCGCTCGGTCTGCTGTCGACAACGCCCGGCAGAGCCCAACAGCGGCAGACCCAGCCGACGCCCGAGGCGACGGCCACGTCTGGGCAAGAGGACGCGCAGGCATCACCGGTCGCCGATTCGGGGGCGGAGGACGCGGCGGCACGACAGTCCCCGACGCCGATCTTCCGTACCGGCATCAACTACATCCGTGTCGACGTCATCGCGACCGATGGCGACGGCAACCACGTCACCGACCTCACGCTCGACGACTTCGAGGTGTACGAGGACGACGTCCTGCAGGACGTCGACTCGTTCCAGCGCATCGAGGTCGACATGTTGCCTGCGATCGACGGCGAACCCGTGACCGAGGTCGGCATCCGCCGGTCCGATCAAGAGCTCGCGGCGTCGCAAGCCGACGTCCGTGTCTTCGTGATCTTCCTCGACGACTACCACGTGCGTGAAGGCAACAGCATCCAGGCGGGGCTGATGCTGACGGACTTTCTCGAGAACGACCTCATCCCGACCGATCTCGTCGGGGTGATGTATCCGCTGATGCCACTCGACGCGGTGCGATTGACGCGGGACCACGAGGCGATCATCACGGCCGTCAAGCAGTTTCGTGGTGTCAAGTACGACTACGAGGTCCGCAACCAGTTCGAAGCGCGATACAACCAGTACCCGACCACGGTCGTTGAGCGAATTCGCAACGACGTCTCGCTGTCGGCGCTGCGCGGGTTGATGGTCCTCCTCGGTGGGCTGCGGGAAGGCCGCAAGTCGGTGCTCGTCGTGAGCGAGGGATACTCGGACTACGTTCCTCCGCAGCTGCGGGAACAGAACGCGGAGCTAGGGTTGGCCGGCGGCAACCCCGACCGTGGCAATCCGCTCGCGGGCGACAATTCGTTCGAGGCAACGAACGCGTTCTTCGAAACCAGCATGATGATGATGGACCTGCAGCGGGTCTATGAGATCGCGAACCGGTTCAATACATCGCTCTATACGGTCGATCCGCGCGGGCTAGCCGTTTTCGAGTTCGATCTCGATCAGCCCTCCGTTGGCATCAACACCGATCAGCGGGCCTTGCGCCGGACGCAGGACTCGCTGCGCCTGCTCGCAGAGCAGACCGATGGCCGCGCCATCGTCAACACGAACGACCTCGTGCCCGGCCTACAGCAGATGCTCAAGGATGCGAGCTCCTACTACCTGCTCGGCTATAACTCCAGCCTGGCGGCCACGGACGGGGAGTTTCACGAGATCGACGTGCGGGTCCGGCGCGACGGCATTCGGGTGCGGTCGCGTCCAGGCTATTGGGCCATCACCGAGCGAGATGCCGAGCGCGCGCTGACGACCACTGCCAATGAGCCACCAAAGGCGGTGGAGTTGGCTTTGTCGGCGCTGGCAGCACCCCAACGCGGTCGTCTCGTTCGGACCTGGGTCGGCACCGCGCCGGCGTCGAACGGCAAGACACGGGTGACGTTCGTGTGGGAGCCGACGCAGGTGCGCGGCCGACGCGAGGTCGCGTCACGAGTGCTCGTGACCGCAATGGGCGATGACGGCAGCGCGTACTTTCGTGGGCGTGTCCCCGAACGGACGACCGGTGCCGGACGCGGCACCACACGCGGACGCGACCCCGCGCCGCCGCCCGTGACCCGCGTCGAGTTCGAAGCGGATCCCGGCGTCATGCAGTTGAGCTTGGCGATCGAAGGCGAGGCGGGCGACGTGATCGACCGGGACCTCGACAAGATCGAGATCCCGGACTTCACCGGACCCGACCTGGTGATAAGCACGCCATCGTTCGTGCGTGCCCGCAACGCGTTAGCGCTTCGCGAGATCGTCGACGACTACGACGTCGTGCCCACCGCGTCGCGCGACTTCCGACGTACCGACCAAGTGCTCGTGCGGTTCGAGGCACACGCCCCGGGCGACGCGGTCCCCAAAGTCGAGGCTCGTCTGCTCAATCGCAACGGTGGCGCGATCTATCCGCTCGACGTCCAGGCGTCGGTCGACGGGCACCCGTATCAGGTCCACCTCACACCGGTGAGCCTGCCGCCTGACGAGTACATCATCGAGCTGACGGTCACGACGCCCGACTCCGAAGCGACCGAGCTCATCGCGTTCCGGCTCAACTCATGACGGCACAGAAGGCAGTCACGACAGCGCCCCCCGCGGAGACCCGTGAGTTCACGACGGTGTCGGGGCGTCCCATCGACGCGCTCTACACCGCGTCCGACGTCGCTGATGTGGACTATGCCCGCGACCTCAACGACCCGGGGCAGTTTCCCTTTGCGCGCGGCATTCACGCGGCGGGCTACGGCGGCAAGCTGTGGACGATGCGGCAGTTCTCCGGGTTCGGCGCTCCCGAGGACACCAACGCTCGATACAAGGAGCTCCTCGCTGCCGGGGGCACTGGATTGAGCGTGGCCTTCGACCTGCCCACGCTGATGGGGCGCGACCCCGACCATGAGCTGTCGCTGGGTGAGGTGGGGAAGTGCGGTGTCAGCGTCGGCTCGCTGGCCGACATGGAGCGGTTGTTCGACGGTATCGCGCTCGACGCGGTCACGACGTCGATGACGATCAACTCGCCGGCCGCGATCGTCTTCGCCATGTATCTGGTGGTCGCGGAGCGGCAGGGCGTGGACTGGTCGACGCTGTCAGGCACGCTCCAGAACGACATCCTCAAGGAGTACATCGCACAGAAGGAGTACATCTTTCCGCCGCATCCATCGATGCGGCTCGTGACCGATGTGTTTGCCTTCTGTGCCCAGCAGGTACCCCGCTGGAACACGATCTCGGTCAGCGGGTATCACATTCGCGAGGCGGGCGCGACGGCGCTCCAGGAGCTCGCGTTCACCCTGCGCGACGGCATCGAGTACGTGCAATACGGGATCGAGGCGGGGATTCCGATCGACCGCTTCGTGCCGCGGATGTCGTTCTTCTTCAACGCCCACAACGACTTCTTCGAGGAGATCGCCAAGTATCGAGCGGCCCGGAAGCTGTGGGCGGCGGTGATGCGCGACCGGTTTGGTGCCACCGACGAGCGGGCGTGGAAGCTCCGTTTTCACGCCCAGACGGCAGGGGTCTCGCTGACCGCGCAGCAGCCGAACAACAACATCGTGCGGACCGCGATCCAGGCGCTTGCCGCCGTGCTCGGCGGCACGAACTCGCTACACACGAACTCGCTCGACGAGGCGCTGGCGTTGCCGTCTCGCGAGGCGGCGATGCTCGCGCTGCGCACGCAGCAGGTGATCGCGTATGAGAGCCGCGTGCCGGCGGTGGTCGACCCGTTCGGCGGGTCGTACTTCGTCGAGCGTCTCACGCGTGACCTCGAGACCGGCGCACGAGGCTATTTCGAAACCATCGACGCGATGGGTGGCATGGTGGCGGCGATCGAGGAGGGCTATCCGCAGCAGGAGATCGCCAATAGCGCGTATCGGTTTCAGCGATCGGTCGAGCGCGGGGAGAAGTCCATCGTCGGCGTCAACGAGCACGTCGACGAATCGCGCGCGGGTATCGACACGCTCTACATCGATGAGGCAACTGCCGAACGCCAGGTCGACCGGCTGCGAACCCAACGGCGTGACCGCGACGGCGATCGAGTCGCCCGGGCGCTCGACGCACTGCGACACGCGGCCGCCGGCACGGACAATCTCATGCCGCCCGTGCTGGACGCCGTGCGCGCGTACGCCACCCTCGGCGAGATGTGCGATGCGCTTCGCGACGTGTGGGGGGAGTACGAGGAGAACGCGGTGCTGTGACCGGCCCGAACCCGCCGATCCCTAAGGACTCTGACCGAAATAGGGTTACCAACTCTGGACGCTGAGGCGGGATGCATCGGCGTTCAGATGGCAACCTTATTTCGGTCAGGGTCCTAAGCCTGAGCGAGAGAGCGAATGCGGAAGATTCGAGTCGTGATCGCGAAGCCCGGTCTCGACGGTCACGACCGTGGCGCGAAGGTGATCGCGCGTTCGCTGCGTGATGCCGGGATGGAGGTGATCTATACGGGGCTGCGTCAAACGCCGGAGCAGATCGTGGACGCGGCCTTGCAGGAGGATGCCGACGCCATCGGGGTGTCCATTCTGTCCGGCGCGCACAATCACATCTGTCCGCGGATCATGGAGCTGTTGAAGGCACGTGGCCTCGACGACGTGCTCGTCGTCGTCGGCGGGATCATCCCGGACATCGATATCCCGAAGTTGCAAGCGGTCGGCATCGACGGCGTCTTCCAGCCGGGGACACCGATGCAAGCGATCGTCGACTACATTGCCGAGCACGCCCGTCACGGGAGCGACGACGGAACGCCTCCCGCCTCGCCGTAAGACGAGCCACCGTCCTTGACTGCCCGTACGGGTGCAGGTACGCTGCAATGATCATGGGGCCAAAGTTGTTGCTGGCCGATGACAGCGTTACCATTCAGCGTGTAATCGAGCTGACGTTCGCCGACGAGGACATCGATGTCCAGGTCGTCGGCGACGGCGTGCAGGCCATCGAGCAGATCAGGGCGAACGCGCCCGACATCGTACTGGCCGACACCAGCATGCCCGAGAAGGACGGCTACGACGTGGCCGCCTTCGTCAAGAACGATCCCGCCCTCGCACGCATCCCCGTCGTCTTGCTCACCGGCGCGTTCGAACCGCTTGACGCCGCGCGGGCGGAGACCGTCGGTCCCGATGGGGTGCTCGTCAAGCCGTTCGAGCCGCAGCAAGTGATCGGCAAAGTGCGGGAGCTGTTGGCCTCGGCGGCCGGTGCCGCGGCTGAGCCGCCCGCGCCAGAGGCGGTCGCGGCCTCCGCGCCAGCGCCATCGTCGGCGGACCTTGCTTCGCAGGCCGCGGGTCCCGCATCGCCGCCTCCCGTGGTCGAGACGCCCATGGCCCCGGTGACTCCGCCCCCGTCGCAGTCGTTATCGTCGGCCCCCTCGAAGCAGCGCGTTGATGATGGCGAGTTGGCCGACTACTTCGACCAACTCGACGAGGCGTTCGCGAGCACCGAGGGGCCATCGGGCACCGGTCCGGTCCCCGCCGACGCGCCGACACGCACGCCGGCGCCGGCGTACGAATTCGCGCCCGGTCCGCCGCTCGACGATACCGGCCGGCAGCCCGAGGTGGCGCCATCGGTCGCGTCGCCGGCGGATCTCGATCGGCTGGACTTGGAGGCGCTGGTCGAAGATGCTGCCAAGGCGGATGCGTTGCCATCCGCGCCGCTGGCCGACGCGCCGGCGCCGAAGCCTGCACCCCCACCGACGCTGCCTGCCGTGGCACCCGTGTCGCCCCCGACCGTCGCGTCCGAGCCGGCCCCGCTGTCCGAGGCGTCGTCACCGGTTCCGGAGACGGCGTTGCCCGAGTCTGCGGGCGGATCGCCGATCGGCGGGGTTGCGAGCGCGGCCGTCTCTGTGTCGCCGGTGCCGGGGCCCGCACGTGCGGCCGCACCCCCGCAGTACGCCGCCGGTTCGGTGCTGGCCCAGGCCTTTGCGACGTTCCTCGCGGTCGAGCAGGGCGCGACCCCGCCGCGGCTGGCCCCGGCTGGTGCGGAGGCAGCGTACACGCCGTTGCCGGAGGCGATGGTCGATGACGTCGTGCAACGCGTCGTCGCCCGGATGACGGACTCCATCGTCCGCGACACGACCGCGGAGATCGTTTCGGAGGTGGCCGAACGGCTGGTCCGTGACGAGATCGATCGAATCAAGACCGACGCGAAGTAGTCCCTGCCACCAGTCGCCGCGCGCACGATGCGCGGTCACCGGCTCCTGATACGATCGGGCGGCAATGCGCGCGCTTCCTACCGCTTTTGATCACACCACGGTCGATCCCAAATGGTACGCCTACTGGGAAGCCCTGGGCGCGTTCCGCGCAACCCCCACCTCTGGCCGGCCGGCGTTCAGCATGGTGCTGCCGCCACCCAACGTCACCGGCACATTGCACATAGGCCACGCCTTGAACCAGACGTTGCCAGACATCATGGCCCGCTGGAAGCGCATGCGCGGGTTTGACGTGCTGTGGCTGCCCGGCACCGACCACGCAGGTATCGCCACGCAGAACGTCGTCGAGAAACAACTCGCCGCGGAGGGCAAGACGCGGCACGATCTCGGCCGCGCGGCCTTTGAACAGCGCGTCTGGAAGTGGGTCGAGCAGAGTCACGGCACCATCACGAATCAGATGCGAAAGCTCGGGTCGTCGGTTGACTGGTCGCGTGAGCGATTCACGCTCGACGAGTCGTTGTCGCTGGCGGTGCGACGGGTGTTCGTGTCGCTGTATGAGGAAGGGCTCATCTATCGTGGGACGTATCTCGTCAGCTGGTGTCCCCGATGCCGGACGGCGCTATCCGATCTCGAGGTGACACACCGACCGGCTACGGGCACGCTGTATCACCTCCGGTACCCGTTTACGGAGGGAGAGGGTGGCGTCACGGTCGCGACGACGCGGCCGGAGACGATGCTCGGCGACACCGCCGTGGCGGTGCACCCGGACGACGAGCGTTACCGCGACGTCGTGGGCCGGACTGTGCGCCTGCCAGTCATCGGGCGAGACCTCCCGGTCATCGCCGACGCATTCGTCGACCCGGCGTTCGGCACGGGGGCGGTCAAGGTCACACCGGCGCACGATCCGAACGACTTCGACATGGGCGAGCGCCATGGGTTGAGCAAGGTCGCGGTGATCGACGAGGACGGTCGGATGACAGGCGATGCGGGCCCCCACGCCGGCCAGGATCGATTCTCTGCGCGCAAGGCGCTCGTCGCTCAGCTCGACGCGGATGGCGTGCTCGTCGGCGTCGAGGACCATGAACATGCGGTCGGCCATTGCGAACGATGCGCGACCGTTGTCGAGCCACTGCTGTCCACCCAATGGTTCGTTCGAATCAAGCCGCTCGCGGAGCCGGCGATGGAGGCGGTGGCGCAGGGCCGGACGCGATTCGTACCCGACACGTGGACCAAGACCTACAACGACTGGATGACGAACATCCACGATTGGTGCATCTCCCGCCAGCTGTGGTGGGGGCATCGGATCCCTGCGTGGTACTGCGCGTCATGCGATGCGGTGCACGTCGCGGAGACGGCCCCGTCGGCCTGCACGTGCGGTGGCGCGCTGCGCCAGGACACCGATGTGCTCGATACCTGGTTCAGTTCGGGCTTGTGGCCCTTTAGCACGCTGGGATGGCCCGAGGAGACGGATGACCTCGACAGCTACTACCCGACCAGCCTGATGATCACCGCGCACGACATTATCTTTTTCTGGGTGGCGCGGATGATGATGCTCGGGCTCAGGTTCAGGAATGAGGTGCCGTTCACATCCGTGTACATCACGTCGCTCGTCCGTGACGCGCACGGTCAGAAGATGAGCAAATCGAAGGGCAACGTCGTTGACCCGCTGGAGCTGATGGAGGAGATCGGGGCGGATGCCTTTCGCTTCACGCTGGCCTCGCTCGCCTCGCCTGGCATGGACATCTCCCTCTCAGAGGGGCGCCTGCGGAACGCTCGGCAGTTCATCAACAAGGTGTGGAACGCCTCCCGATTCGTCCTGATGAACGTGCCGGCGTCGCTCGAGGAGCGACCGACGCTCCCGCGGCCCGCCACACTCGACGTCGTGCATCGCTGGATGCTGCATCGTACGAGCGCCCTCGCGGGCGAGGTCGACGCCGCGCTCGAGCGCTTCCGATTCGACGTTGCAGCCGACCGGCTCTATCACTTCTTTTGGCACGAATACGCCGACTGGTACATCGAGCTGGTCAAGCCAGAGCTCCAGGCCGACGCCCCGGTGCGGGACCGCGCCGTGTCCGTGCTGCTGGAGGTGCATGACCGGGTCCTGCGCCTGTTGCACCCCTTCGTGCCGTTCGTGACGGAGGAGATCTGGCAGGCTCTGCCGCAGCGGCCGGACGATGGTCGATCCGCGGGTGGGACCGACCAGACGATTACGTTGTCGGCGTTTCCCACGCCCGAGCCGGAGTGGGCAGACGACGAGGCCGTGGCCGTGATGACGCTCCTCCAGGAGGTGACGACAGGCGTACGCACCGTCCGATCGGAGTGGGGGGTGCCGCCCGCACAGAAGGTCACCGCGCTGATCCAGGGCGCGGACGCCGACACGGAGTCGGCCCTGCGCGCGCACGCATCGCATGTCGTCCGACTCGCCGGGTTGGCCGCACTCGAGTTCGCCTCCAGCGTCGAGCGCAGACCGGACACCGTCCGGCGGGTCGTGCGCGACTTCCAGATTCACATCCCGCTCGAGGGCATCGTGGATCGGGCGAAGGAGGCCGCGCGCGTGCGGCGGGATTTGGACAAGGTCGTGCAGCAGCGCGGCCGCTTGCGGGCGCGTCTCGAGAACCCGGCGTTCGTCGAACGCGCGGACCCGCAGGTCGTGAGCGACGCGCGCGCCCAGGAGCAGGAGCGCGGTGTCCACCAGGCCAAGCTGGAGCTGATCCTGCAGGAGCTCGGGAAGTGAGGGAGGAGCCCTTCGCCCCACTGGACCCCGGACTGTACCGCGAGGTGGTACGCCGAGCGCTCGCGGAGGATCTGCGGTGGGGAGACGTCACGACGGAGGCGGCTGTGCCGGCCGAGGCGCGCGCGACCGGCGAGGTGCAGACGAACGCGGCATGCGTGCTTGCCGGGCTCGATATTGCGCTCGAGGCATTCTTGCAGCTCGATCCCAAGGCGGACGTGACCCGCACGCGTCAGGACGGGGAGATGTGCGAGGCGGGGGAGACCATCCTGCGTCTGAGCGGTTTTGCATCGGCATTGCTCACCGCCGAGCGGACGGCGCTGAACTTTTTGCAACGCCTGTCCGGCATCGCGACCCTGACACGCCGGTTCGTTGACGCCGCCGGCTCACGCGCGACGATTCTCGATACGCGGAAGACGACACCGACGCTCCGGGTGCTGGAGAAGTACGCCGTCCGCGCCGGCGGGGCGGTCAATCATCGCCTGGCGCTCGACGATGGATTGCTGATCAAGGAGAACCACGTGCGCGTGGCCGGATCGATTGCTGTGGCGGTTGACAGGCTGCGCGAGACCGATCACGACCTGCCGATCGAAGTCGAGGCGCATGACCTCGACGAGGTGGACGAGGCGCTCGCCGCCGGCGCCGCGATCGTCCTGCTCGACAACCTCTCGCCGGACCAGCAGCGCACGGCGGTCGAGCGGTGCCGCGGCCGCGCACAGACCGAGGTCTCGGGTGGGGTCACGTTGGCCGACATAGACACGATTGCCGCGCTGGGTCCAGACTACATCTCGGTGGGCGCGCTGACGCACTCGGCCCCGGCGATCGACATGAGCTTCGAGATTGTTTGATTGCCCGACACCAGATGGGCCCAATGCCGCCGCCATCCGATATCGCTGCTGCCCTGGGTCAGCAGCCGGATCTCGCGGGGGTCCGGCTTGTCTACTTCGACGAGGTCACCTCGACGAACGACGTGGCCGTCGAGCTCGCCGGATCTGGGGCGGTCGACCGCACCACGGTGCTGGCTGGCGCGCAGAGCTCGGGTCGAGGGCGCCGCGGGCATTCGTGGCATTCACCAGGCGGCGCCGGGCTGTACATGTCGATTCTGCTGCTCGGACGACAGTCGCCGCTGGTCACCCTCATGGCGGGGGTCGCCGTCGCCGAGGCCGTCGCTCATCGCAGCGGCGTCGCGGTCGAGCTCACATGGCCAAATGACGTCGTCGTGCCGGCGCCGCGCATCCCCACGGGCGCCGTGGGCCCGTCCCGGAAGGTTGCCGGCATTCTGGCCGAGCGTTTGCCCCTGGCAGTCGGTGAGGGTGTCGTGATGGGCATCGGGATCAATGTCGGCCGGGCGGACTATCCGGCTGAGCTCGGCGGTCGCGCGACCTCGCTGGAGGCGGAGGCCCGAGCCCCCGTCCGTTCGGCGGCCCTTCTCGCGGACGTGCTGTCGGGTGTCGAGCGGTGGCGACGAGCGCTGGCCGCGCACGGGTCGACCGATCTCCTCGCGCGCTGGTGTTCGTTGTCTCCGAGCAGCCATGGGGCGAGTGTCACATGGGACGAAGGAGGAACGCGACGCGCCGGCGTGACCGCCGGCATCGACGACGAGGGCGCGCTCAGGGTCGACTGTGAGGGTCGGACCGAGCGGATCGTCGGTGGTGAGGTGTCGTGGGAAGGGAGCTCGCCCCAAGCGCTCCGCCCTCAGCCCTAACCTTGATCCAGGCGTAGTTCCGTGCTTTTAGCCATCGACATTGGCAACACCAACATCGTGCTCGGGATCTTCGAGGGCGACGACCTCGCCGTGAGCTGGCGGCTCGCGACGCTTCGGGACCGGCCTGCCGACGAGCTGTGGGTGCTCGTGAGCCGGTTGTTCGACGAGCGTGAGATCGACGTGTCGCGGATTGACGGCGTCGTCATGGCGTCTGTGGTCCCGGCGCTGACCCGGACGGTCTCGGAGATGGTCGCCCGGGGGCTCGATCGCTCGGTTCTGACTGTGGATGCAGGCAATGCAGGGCTGGCTGTCGAGTACGAGGAGCCAGGTGACGTTGGTGCCGACCGATTGGTGAATGCCGTCGCGGCGTTGCGGCTGTTCGGCGCTGCGCAGCGCTCAGTTGTCGTCGTCGATTTCGGGACGGCAACCACCTTTGATGCCATCTCCGCGGGCGGCGCATACCGGGGTGGCGTGATCTGTCCCGGTGTGGAGATATCGGCCGACGCCCTGTTTCAACGCGCCGCACGACTGCCGCGCGTCGACGTGCGGAAGCCTGACGAGCTGATCGGGCGGACGACGGTGGCGTCGATGCAGTCCGGCCTCTTCTTTGGCTACGTTGCAATGGTCGAAGGCATCGTGTCACGCATGCGAGCCGAGCTATCCGCGGACGGGTCCACGACCATCTGCGTCGCCACCGGCGGACTGGCCCGTGCGATCGCCGACGAAACGGATGCGATCGACGAGGTGCAGCCCGATCTGACGCTGACCGGTCTCCGTTTCGTATGGGAGCGGAACAACAGCGGCTAGTGTCCGTACTGGACACGAGCTAGGGAGCCCGTGGTGAAAGTCCCGTTGCATTCGACCGGCGATGCATCCCGGCTGGCGGCGTTGCTCCTCGGTCAAATACTCTCGGTATTCTCCCTCGTCGCGCCTTGCCAGCCAGCCGCCTCACCGGTCTCGGTGCGACGCGGGGCTTTCACAACGGACTCCTAGGACTGGGGCCCTGCGCAGATGGAGTCGGGAGCGTACTGCCGCGACGTCGAGTCGTATCTCTGCCGTAAGAACGACGGTCATCTCATCCGCATCGTCGGGCCTGCGTTCGAGCTCGTGAGCGGCTGGGCGAGCGCAGCGATCCCGCTGAGCGTCGTCATGCGTGCGGTGGATCTGGCCCACGCGCGCTACTACGCCAAGGGGCCGAAACGGCGGCCCCTTCGGATCGAGTACTGCGAGGCCGACGTCCGCGATGTTTTCGACGAGTGGAAACGCGCGATCGGCGTTGGCGCGCGCGACGTGCACGCGGACGCCGCCGAAGAAGCAGACGCCGGCGGCCCGCCCTCGCCTCGCCGGCGCCCGCTCGTGGCCCATCTTGATCGAGTCACCGCACGGTTGCAGGCGTGGCGGGGGCGCAGTCGACCTGCGGCTCTGGATCGGCAGGTGGTGGACGTCGTGGCGGAGCTCGAGGGGACGCGCGAAGCCGCCACGACCGCGCGTGGAGACGCGCGGCAGCGCATCATCGATCGGCTGGCGGAGCTCGAGCGGTGCTTGCGTGCTGCGGCGCACGCCAGCGCCGACGAGGCCGTCCGCGGTCGGCTGCGCGAATCGGCCTCGGTCGACCTGGAGCCGTTTCGAGACCGGATGGCGCCGGACGTGTTTCGACGGGCGCTGGAGGCCAGCCTCGACCGGCTGGTGACCGAGCACGCGGAACTGCCGCGTCTCACCTACGACTAGTGGCTGCACGCGCGCGCGCGCACGCGCTACATTCGCGGCGGCACCTCGCAGCCCATCAGATCCAGGGCTCTTCCCAGCTGGAGACGCGCGTAGGTCACTGCCGCCGCGCGCCACAGCCGCACGTCGCGGCGTTCCTCGGCGATGACCGGGCATCGATGATAAAACGTGTTGAACGCCTGGGCGAGCCCGAACGCATACTTCGCCAGCACGGACAGCTCGAGCGCGCGCACCGACTGCGCGGCGACCTCGTCGAGCCGGGCGGCTTCGAGGACGAGCGCCCACGGGTCCGTGCCGTTCGGGTCGTCGAGCGCGGCGTCCGGCAGCGTCGCGAGCGCGTCCACCAGTGCGGTGTCATCGGTGCCATGGCGCTGCCGTAGCTTGTCGAGGATCTTCTCGGCGCGCACTGCCGCGTACTGCACATACGGACCGCTTTCGCCCTCGAAGCTCAGCGCCTCATCGATATCGAAGACGATGAGCTTGCCGCGCGAATACTTGATCATGAAGTAGCGGATAGCCGCCACGGCGATGATGGCGGCAATGCGTTCGGCCTCCGTCTCGTTCTCGGCGAGATCGACGTGGCGCTCGAGCACCTCGCGCCGCGCGGCCGCGGTCACCCGGTCCAGGAGGTCATCGGCCTTGACGCCCAACCCCTTCCGTCCCGACACCTCAACGAAGGGGCGTCGCTCGTCGGGGTCGGCGTCATGACCGAGCGCGCGTGCCGTGCCATGGGAGAGCGCGACCATCTCGTACGAGACGTGCACCGACCGGTCGGCCTGCGGCTGCCGGTCGATGGCCCTCAGCGCCTGCTTGAGCAGCTCCTGCAGATAGGACTGCCGCGTGTCGATGACGTTGTAGACTGCCGCGGCGTCGCCGAAGGCTGGTGGGACGGGCCCGTCTGTGCGTGCGATGGATTCGGCCGTGGTCGACCACAGCGCCCGGCCCGACCGCTGGTTGCTGTGGTGGCGATAGCGGAAGTCCCGGTCGAGCACTCCGAATTTCCAGAACTGATAGGCGATGTCCTTCCCGACGTAGGTCACCGTACCGTTTGAGCGCACGATGATCTTGGCAGGCGCGTCGAGGCCTTCCCCGGTTGCATCGCCGGCCTCGGCGCCCACGCCCTTGTCCTCGCGGGGTACGGCCGCGAGCGGCATGACCCAGCAACCGGCCTGTGGACCGTCCGTCTGCAGAAAGATGGCGTCGGCTTCCTGCAGCACGGCGAACGCTCGCGCCCAGAACTCGAGGCGCAGGATGTCGCCTTCCCAGCTCAACAGGTCGTATTCGACGTTCAGTCGATCCATCGTGGCGAGGTGACACCGGACGATGTGGGCCGCGACGGCCTGGCCGATCGCAGCCGTCGGTGTATCACCGGCTTCCAGATCGCGCAGGGCGCGCGTGCGGTGGGCGAGCCGGTCGTCGTCGCCGGTGTACCACTCGGTCACGCGCGCGTACAGGTCCCAGCAGTAGAAATCGAATCGCGGCTTGGCCGCGAGCGCGGTCACGTCGTCTATCGATGCATGCTCGAGCTGCTCGAATCCCACGGCGACGTCGGCCACCTGGACGCCCGTGTCGTCGATGTAGTTCTGGACTTCAACCGGCGTGCCCAGGAAGCGCAGTACGCGGACCAGCGTGTCGCCAAGCGCCGAGTTTCGCAGATGTCCGATGTGGGCGGCCTTGTTGGGATTGATCGCGGTGTGCTCGACGATGGTCTTGGTCTGGGCTGCCGGTGCCGTGGCTCCCGCCGCCGGCGTCGTGCACGCTTTCCTGAGGAACGTGGCGCGGTCGAAGAAGACGTTGACGTAGCCGTTCGGCGCGGCCTCCGCGCGCGCGATGCCATCGATGGGGCCGAGCGCGGCGACGACCTCGGTCGCGATGGCCTTCGGTGCCTTGCGCAGAGTCCGCGCCAATTCGAACGCGACTGGGATGCCCAGATCGCCAAGCGTTCTGTTGGGCGGATACTGTACGGCAATCTCGGGCGTCGCGTCGGGGTCGAGGCCGTACAGCTCCATGAGCACCGCGCGGAGGCGGTCCTTCAACGCTCGGTGAATGGTCAGAATCATGGCGGTGACGTGGGCCAGGGCGCGTGCGCCATCATCATACGGCCGAACCGAGCGGCGCCGCGCCGGCCGCGGCCAGGGCGAGCGCGCGGGCGTAGTCGGCGGGGGTGTTGATGTTGAAGCAGAGCGTGCCCTCAGGATCGAACGGCCGAATCGACTCCGGCCCGATCTCGGTGATGCGCGCACCGGCAAACGCGTCGGTGACCTTGAGCGCGTTCGCATCGAGGCGGCGTTCGATGAGCGCGATGCAGCCGGCGCCATACGACGCGCATAACGGCTGCTGGCCGTCCCGTGTGCGGGGCACGGCGATGTCGACGTCGCGGCCGGCCCGCAGCACATATGCGAGGAACCGCGCGCTGAGAAACGGCATGTCGGCGGCGACGATGAGGGTCTGCGGCGATTTGGACGCGACCAACGCGGTGTAGATCCCGCCCAATGGACCGGATCCAGGCCGCAGGTCCGCGTGGATAGGCAGCCCCAGTCCTTCCAGGCGGCCGTCCGCGGCGGCCACGACGATGACGTCGTCGGCAACCGACCGCACGACTGTCAGGAGGCGATCAATGACCCGCTGGTCGCCGAGAGGAAGCAGCGCCTTGGCCCGCCCGCCGAACCGACGTGCCCGCCCGCCGGCGAGGATGGCCGCGGTAGACGTCCGCACGCGCAACCCTAGCAGAGGGGGAAATGTCGGGCTCGTGTGCGACACTCAGAGCCCCGTGGCAGCCAACAAGACGGTCGGTCGACTGCTTGTGGCCAGCCTGCATCAGGCTGTGGCCGAGTGCTTGCCTACCCGGCTCGAGTTCTACGAGCACTGGCTCGATACACGAAAGCTGCGCCACGAGTCTGTTGGCCCCGCCCAGCTGGTGGCCGTTTTCAGTTTTCTCCGACAGGAGGCCGATGCGTATGAGCGCGTCGTGTCGCGTGCGGCACGGTTCGCGGTCGACTGGACGATCGAGTCGTGGCCGGCAGCCGCAACCGGCGCCGTCCACGCCCTGCCGCGATTCTTTCGCCGGCGCGTCGTGATGCGCCTCGCGAGGCGCTTGCTTCAGCGGGTTGGCGCGGTTGGACGGCTCGTCGTTCGCAGGCGGGCGGGCGCCTTGGAGGCCGAGCTCGTTGATTCGGTGTTCTGCGATGTTCGCGCCGTCACGGCGGGGCCCCTGTGCGCGTTTCACGCCGCGGCGACCGCGCGGTTCTTCGAGCGATTCGATCTCCCCACGCACGTGGAGATTCGGCGATGCCGGGTGACCGATGGCGCGTCTTGCATCCTGACGATTCGCGGTGCGCCGCAGCCGAGCGTGCACTGACCTCTACGCAGACGCCTCGCTCCCGCCGGCCCACTCGTTGACACTGTTCAGTCGCTCGGCTACGGTACGAGCGGTAAGTACTATGTCCGCGTTTCGCGCCCGTCGGCGCGTCGGCTTCGGCGTAGCGGTGGGCTGGCTTGCGCTGCCACTGCTCGCGTCGGCGCTCGTCGGCACGCGACAGGTCGACCCCGGCGCCTCCGGTCCGCGACCGCTCGTCTACGCCGCCGAGGTCGAAGCGCTCATCCATCCCATCTCGGCCGAGTACATCGTGCAGATCCTCGACCGCGCGGATGCCGATGACGCCGATCTCGTCGTGTTGACGCTCCGCACCCCTGGCGGTCTCGTCGATTCAACCCGCACGATCAACACACGGATCATCGAGTCCGAGACCCCTGTCGTGATCTACGTCGGCCCGAGCGGGACCCGCGCTGCCTCGGCCGGGTTCCTGATCACCATTGCGGCCGACATCGCGGCGATGGCGCCAGGCACCCACATCGGAGCGGCGCATCCGGTCTCCGGGACCGGGGCCGCAATGGACGACACGGCGGCCGAGAAGGCGGCCTCCGACGTCGCGGCCTACGCGCGGTCGCTGGCGAGCCGCCGCCAGCGCAACGTCGGGCTCGCGGAGAAGGCCGTCATCGACAGTCAGTCGTTCACCGAGGAAGAAGCGCTGGCCGCCGAGCCCCCGCTGATCGATCTAATCGCCACCGATCTCGACGATCTCCTCGACCAGCTGCACGCGCGTGAGATCCGCCGTTGGGATGGGAGCACCCAGGTCCTCCGCACCGCGGGTGCGCGCGTCGAGCGCACGGCGATGACCTGGCGGCAGCAGTTGCTGAGCGCCGTGGCGCATCCCCAGGTGGCGGTGCTGCTCTTCAGCCTGGGGACGCTTGGCCTGACGATCGAGTTGTGGAACCCGGGGGCGATCGTGCCCGGGATTGTCGGTGGCCTCTGTCTGCTGCTTGCGTTCTTCGCGTTTCAGATACTCCCCATCAACTACGTGGGGCTGCTCTTGATCTTGTTTGGTCTCGCGCTGCTGGCCGTCGAGATGCTGACGCCCACCTATGGCCTCCTCGCGACGGGCGGCATCGTCAGCATGGTGCTCGGTGCGCTGATGCTGATTGACTCGCCGGCCCCGGAGCTCCAGCTCGGTGTCCCGTTCATCCTGTCGAGTATGCTCGCACTGGCCGCCATCGTCGCGGGTCTGACGCGACTCGTGATCAGAGCGCAGCGCACGCAGCCCGTCACCGGCGTCTCCGGCATGCTGGACGGGGTCGGGATGGCGCTCGGTCCGATTCCGGCGGGCGGCGCCGGCCGCGTGTCGACACATGGAGAGATCTGGTCGGTGACCAGCAAGGATGACCTGGCCGAAGGGGATCAGGTGCGCGTCGTCGGGATCGATGGCATGACGCTCACGGTGCGGCGCCGCGAGCCTGAGGACAGTGGAGGCGACGCAACATGATCAATCCGGCGCTCATCATTCTCGTCATCCTTCTGCTCTATCTCGCCAGCTCCATCAAAGTCCTGAACGAGTACGAGCGCGCCGTGATCTTCCGTTTGGGCAAGCTGTATCCGCGTCCAAAGGGTCCGGGTGTGATCCTCGTCTTCGCCCCGATCGACAGGATGGTGCGCGTGAGCTTGCGGACGATCGTCATGGACGTGCCCCCGCAGGACGTCATCACGAAGGACAACGTCTCGGTCAAGGTGAACGCCGTCGTCTACTTTCGTGTCATGGACCCGCAGCGCGCCATCGTCGAGGTTGAGAACTTCCACTACGCGACGTCGCAGCTCGCGCAGACCACGCTCCGCAGCGTGCTGGGCCAGGTCGAGCTCGATGGGCTGCTGGCCGAACGTGAGCAGCTCAACCAGCAGTTGCAGCAGATCCTCGATACGCAGACCGATCCGTGGGGCGTCAAGGTGTCAGCCGTCGAGGTCAAACATGTCGACCTGCCGGTCGACATGCAGCGCGCGATGGCCCGGCAGGCCGAAGCCGAGCGCGAGAAGCGTGCCAAAATCATTCACGCTGACGGCGAGTTCATCGCGTCCGAGAAGCTGGCGCAGGCCGCTGAGGTGATCGGCCATCAACCGTTGGCCATGACGCTCCGTTATCTGCAGACGGCGACCGAGATCGCCAGCGAGAAGAACTCGACGCTCGTGTTCCCGCTGCCCATAGACATCTTCAGCGTGCTGGGCGGGAAAAAGAGCGACGGCTCCTGAACCCGGCATGGCGTCTCTGGCCCCAGGCGACGTCACCCCAAGCCCGAAGCAAGTCGTCTTTCTTTTCATGGCGGCGACCGTTGTCGCCGTGGTGGTGTTCCTCTGCGGCGTTCTGGTCGGGCGGGGCGTGCCTTTCGTCGAGCCGCTCCTGCGGACGGATGGCGGCGGCGCGGCGACCGCGGGTCTGTTCGGAGACGAGCGGCGGCCCGCGGTCATCAACACTCCGAATTCCGAGCCGTCGGCGGCCGCGACGTCGGGTGACGACCTGACCTACTTCCGACGGCTGGAGAGTGACGTCCCGGTCGAGGAAGCATTCCGCAACCCGCGCGCATCCGTCGATCCGCCGCCGCCCGTGGCCGACCTGCCTGAACCGTCGATCGAGTCAGCGAGCGCTGCCGAGCCCGCCGCACCTGTGTCACCGGGACGCGGCGAGGTGGAGCAGGGGTCACGCACGGGTGGGGACCCGTCGCTCCCTGGTTCTCAAGCGGCCACGGATCCGGCTCCCGCGCTGACGGCTCGATCCGTCGGATGGGCGGTCCAGGTCTTGGCGCTCCGCGAACGACCGGCGGCGCAAGATGTCGCCGACGATCTCAGCGCCAAGGGTTTCCCCGCCTTCGTGGTCGACCCGGTGCCGGATGCGCCCGTGGACCTGTTTCGCATTCGCGTCGGTCCGTTCGCGGATCGGGCTGACGCAGAGCGGGCCCAGCTGCGTCTGGAGACCGAAGAACACCTCGACCCCTGGATCACGCGGTAGTGTCGCGACGCAGCGCCGGCGCGACGCCACTTGCCGCAGTGCTCTCCGGCCTCCTGCTCGTGTTCAGCTTCCCCCACCTCGGGCACCCCGCCATCGCCTGGATCGCCCTCGTGCCACTGCTCGTCGCGGTCGGGAGCGGAGTGCCGCCAACCCGTGCCTTCGGGCTCGGGCTCGTGACGGGTCTGGTTCATTTCGCGGGGACGATCTATTGGATCCCGGCGGTGATGGTCGACTACGGCGGGCTGCCGCGGTCGGCGTCGTGGCTCGTGCACGGGTTGCTCGTGGCGTATCTCGCGCTCTATCCGGCGCTCTTCGCGTTGATGATGGCCTTCATCCGGCAGCGTCTCGGGGCCGGCGGGCTGCTCTACGCGCCAGCCGTGTGGGTGACGACGGAGCTCGGCCGGATCCATGTGTTCACCGGCTTCCCGTGGGAGCTGGTCGGCTACAGCCAGGCGGCGGTCCTACCGGTTGCGCAGGTGGCCAGCCTCGCGGGGGTCCTGGGCGTGTCGGCGCTCGTGGTGTTGGTCAACGCGGCCCTTGCGCACGCGGTCGTCGCCCGGGGGCCCCGGCCGTGGGCGCCCGGGGCGATCACCGCCGTCGTCGTCGTGGCGAGTGTAGCGTTCGGCTACTGGCGCCTGGAGGACGCAGCGCTGCTCCGTGAGGGTGAGCCGCTGCGCGTGGCCGCGTTGCAGGGTAACGTCGCGCAGGATGAGAAGTGGGACCCAACGAGGCGCGACACAATTCTCGCCGGCTACCTCGACCAGACGAGACGCGCCGCCGCCGACGGCGCCCAGCTCATTGTCTGGCCCGAGGCGGCCATCCCCTTCCCGTTCGAGCACGACCCGCGCGGGGAGGCGATTCGTCGCGCTGCGCGGGAAACCGGCGCGCACGCATTGGTCGGGAGCACCGCGATCAGCGCAGGCGCCGAGACGAGGTACTACAACGCCGCGTATCTCATCGACCCAGCCGGCGCGACGGCGGGCGTCTATCAGAAACAGCACCTCGTGCCGTTCGGGGAATACGTGCCGATGAAACGCGCGCTGTTTTTCGTGTCGCCGCTCGTGGAGACCGTCGCTGATTTCTCCGCGGGGCCAGGTCCACGCACCCTGCCGGTCGCGGGGCGGCCGGTCGGCACCGCGATTTGCTACGAGATCATCTATCCTGGGCTCGTGCGCGGGCTCGTACTGGCCGGCAGCACGCTGCTCATCACGATCACGAACGATGCCTGGTACGGACCGACCGCTGCGCCGCACCAGCATTTTCAGCAGGCGAGCTTGCGAGCCGTCGAGCAGGGACGGTTCTTGGTGCGTGCCGCCAATACGGGCATCAGCGGCGTCATCGATCCCTACGGTCGCATCCTGGCCCGGACCGCGCTATTCGAGCCCGCAATTGTCGTCGAGGACGTGCGATTGCTCGACGGGCTCACCGTCTACGGGCGCATCGGCGATACGCCGGCGTATGCCGGCGCCGTCTTGACCGCGCTCGTGCTCTGGGTCTGCCGGCGGCGACCCCGCGGACGACGCGCGTCGCGCCGGGGTTAGTCACGTCACCGGCGCCGCTAGTAGGACACTAGGAACATCTCACCTGCGAACGGAGGACACGGTGGCGCTTGCGCTCGATGAACAGATTCGGCGATATCAGGACCTGGTCAAGCGGGCGGTGGACCTGCGGGGTTATCTTTGACGCCGCACGTATCGAGACCGAGATCGCGCGCCTCGAGCAGCAGGCTGCCGCTCCGACTTTCTGGGACGATCAAGCCGCGGCACAGCAGGTTCTCCAGCGCCGCCGCCGCCTGCAGGAAGACCACGACCTCGCCGAGTCTCTGCGTACCCGGACCGAGGACCTCGATGTGCTCGTCGAGTGGGCCAACCAGGGCGAGAGCGTGGCGGATGATCTGGCTGTCGGGCTCGACGAGCTGCAGGCGCAGGTCGACGCCGGCGAAATTAAGAAAACGCTCGGTGGCGAGCACGACGCGCGCAACGCAATCGTGTCGATACACCCGGGCGCCGGCGGGACCGAATCGCAGGACTGGGCCGAGATGCTGCTGCGGATGTATCTGCGGTGGGCGGAACGACGCACCTTCGCGAGGGACGTGATCGAGTTCCAGCCGGGCGACGAGGCGGGCCTCAAGAGCGCGACGATGACGGTGAACGGGTCATACGCCTACGGGCTCTTGCTGCAAGAAGCGGGCGTGCACCGGTTGGTGCGGATCTCACCGTTCGATCAGGCGTCCCGGCGCCACACATCGTTCGCGTCGGTCTTTGTGTGGCCGGATCTTCCTGACGACGTCGAGGTCGAGATCGAAGACAAGGACCTCAGGATCGACACCTACCGGTCTAGTGGCGCCGGTGGTCAACACGTCAACGTGACGGATTCGGCCGTCCGCATTACTCATCTGCTCACCAATATCGTCGTGTCGTGCCAGAACGAGCGGTCGCAGCATCGGAACCGCGACGCGGCCATGAAGGTGCTGCGGGCGCGACTCTATGACCTTCGGCTCCGGGAGCAGCAGGAGAAGATGGCGCAGATCGGCGGTGAGAAGAAGGACATCGCGTTCGGGAGCCAGATCCGCAGCTACGTGCTGCACCCCTATCAGATGGTGAAGGACCACCGCACGAAGATGGAAGTGGGCAATGTCGAGCGCGTGCTGGACGGCGACCTCGACGAATTCATCAAGCGAAGCCTGATGCAGAAGGCCGGGGCCGCGGCCGGCTAGCAAACGGCGGCGGGGTCGGTGGGGGCTACCGACGGAACGCCGTGCCCGGCTCAGTCCCGGCGATGAACGCCTCCTGGATCGCGTCGCGGGCCCACGGCTCGGTGACCTGGCCCGTCTTGGGGTCCACGGCCGTGAAGACGATGTTGCCCGGCGGGACGAACCCTTCGGGTGCTGGCTGCTCGTCGATATAGGCCTTCATGAAATCGATCCAGATGGGCAGCGCGACGCGCGCGCCTTCTTCCTTGTCCCCGAGCGTGCGCTTCTCGTCGTAACCCACCCAGACGCCAACGGTGATGTCCGGGTCGAACCCAACGAACCACGCGTCGGTGTACTCGTCCATCGTGCCCGTCTTGCCCCCGACCGGCCAGGCGAGCTCGCGTCGTGCGCGCCGCGCGGTGCCCCGCTGCACGACACCGCGCATCAAGCTGACCATGATGTAGGCGGTGTCGGCTCGCAGCGCATCGCGTGATTGGGGATGGTGCTCTTCCAGGACGTTCCCGTCCCGGTCCAGGATCTGCTGGATCCGGAACGGCACCATGCGCGTCCCCCCGTTCGGGAACACCGAATAGGCGCTCGTGACTTCCGCCAACGTCGCTTCGGCCGAGCCGAGCGCCACCGACAGATACGGCGGCACGGGCGAGCTGAACCCGACGCGGCGCGCGAAATCGACGACGATGTCCGGGCCGACGGAGTCCATCAACCAGACCGCAGGTACGTTGCGCGATTTCTCGAGTGCGTGGCGCAGGGTAATCGGCCCTTCGTATTCGTTGTCGTAGTTCTCGGGCTCGTACAAATCCTGATCAGGTCCGACGTCGTAGCTGACGGGCTCATCGATGACGATCGATGTGGCGGTGTAGCCCTGGTCGATCGCTGCCGCGTAGAGCACGCCCTTGAAGAGCGACCCGAGCTGCCGATATGCCTGGGTGGCCCTGTTGAACTTGCTCCGCTCGAAGTCATAGCCACCCACCATGGCAAGGATGTGCCCCGTGCGGTTGTCGATGGCCAGGAGGGAGGCCTCGACTTCTGGCTCCTGGTCGAGCGTGACGTCGGCGATGCCGTCGGAGGTCTCCGGTAGCGCCGCGATCCGGACGTCGATGAGGTCTCCGCGCTCGACGATGTCCTCCGCCGACCGGGCCCGTGTCCAGCGATACCCTTCCGGATCGATCGCCGCCGAGTAACTGGCCACACGCACCTGGATCGTGTCGCTGTCGATACCGGTGACGATGGCCGGCACGACATCGCCCACCTCGATCGGGTAGATCCACCGCCGGTGCTCGAACGCGTCCAGCGAGTCGACGGTGTCGCTACCGGTCAAGACGTTCCGCCGCGGACCTCTGTACCCGTGCCGCTTGTCGAGGCTTCGCAGGCCTTCGGACACGGCCCGATTCGCCGCGACCTGAAGCGTCGCGTCGAGGGTGGACCGGACCACCAGCCCATCTTCATAGAGACGCGCGGCGCCGTACTCCCGCTCGAGGTGCTGCCGGACCTCTTCCAAGAAGTAGGGTGCGATCGTGTTGTTGCGCCGCTCCCGCCGCGGCGCGAGCCGAATCGGCTCGAGTTTCGCCGCGGCCGCCTGGTCGGCCGTGATGTAGCCCTCCGCGGCCATCCGGCCGAGTGCATAGTTCCGTCGCTGAGTGGCCCACTCCATGTTGACGAGGGGGCTCTGTCGCGACGGGAGCTGGAAGATGCCGGCGATGAGCGCGGCTTCACCGAGTTCGAGATCCCGCGCTGATTTGCCGAAGTAGAGACGCGAGGCCGCCTCGACGCCGTGGGCGGCATGCGTGGCCGTGCCGAGGTACATCTCGTTGCAATAGAGCGTGAAGATCTCGCGTTTTGTATAGCGCTTCTCCAGCTGGAACGTGTAGAAGGTCTCGCGAAGCTTCCGGATCGGCGTTTTCTCGAGACCGAGCCGCTCACCGCCGACCGTGATGTTTCGCGCGAGCTGCATCGTCAGGGTGCTCGCACCGTGGAGCTGACGGCGCAGCACGTCGTTGACCGCCGTTCGGATGATCGCGGGGATGCTGATCCCGCTGTGCTCGAAGAACGATTTGTCCTCGGCGGCGATGATGGCGTGGCGGAGGACTTCGGGGATGTCGTCGTAGCCGATGATGACCCGGCGCTGGGTGGCGAAGTCGCCGATCTCCTCACCACTGCGGTCAAACACCCGCGTAATGGTGCTCGGCGTGTAGTCGTCGAGGGCCGCAATCTCGGGCAGGTCCGGCGAGTACGCGAACAGCGCGCCGCTCACCGTCCCGAGCACGGCCGCGAAGGCGAAGAGCCCGATGGCGACGGCCTGGCGGATGAAGCGGTTCGGTGTGGGGGTCATTGTTTGGAGGCCCTCTCTCTGCGTTGCTCTGCGGCTAGTCGGGACGCGCGGCGGCGAGGCGCTCGCTTCGGCTCGACAGGCGCCCGTGGCGCGTCGACCGCGCCGGAAGAGGCGCCGATGCGCGTTCGTGTGCCGCGCGCGACCGCGACCGCACGGCACGCGTGGACGTTGCGCGGGCGGGCGTCGTCGCGCTCGCCGCATCCGTGCCTGCCACCGGGCTGGTGCCCGCGTCGCCAGTGACACGGCTGCCGCCGCGTGCCGTGCCACCACGCGTCAGCACAATCATGGTCTGTGGCCGCCCACGCGTGGACGCCGTGCCCGGCGCAGGTGCGCCGACCGGGGTGATGGGGAGGCCCGCGACGTGTGGCGGTGCGGGCTCGGCGGGCCGTTCCGGTTCGCGCGCGTCCGACGGCGCCAACTCGTCGCGTGGCAACTCGATCGGCACGACGAGGACGGGCTGCGACGCCGAGGCGTCGGCGCGGTCCCGCCCGCGCGCGCAACAGAATGCCGCGCCGCCAAGCCACGGCCCCGCTGCGTACCACCTGTGGGGATGTGTTCTGTCTGACGACGCCCTGGACGCCACCGCCGCCAAGGTGGGCTGCGGCGCGCGCGCTCTCGATACGACCGACCCGCGGGTCCGGAGCATTCGCGACGCGTATCGACCACGCCGGCTCTCGTGTCGCCGTTCCACCCAGCGATCGAACTCATCCCACGCCGCCGTGTTGTACGCGGTCGCCTCCAATGTGGTGCCGGCACGCGCGACGACTTGCTGTCCCGCGCCGAGGGCCACGATGCCCGCACCAGTGGTGACGGTGGCGTGCCCGCGGGCGACGGACACGCGGACGCCGGCGGGCTCGATGGCGATGAGATACTCGCCGGCCCGTTCGAGGGCAACCTGGCCATCGGCTGTGTCGACGCGCGTCTGAGCGAGGCTCTCGCCCGGGTCGGCGGTCACCCGGAGCCGGCCACGCTGACAGCGAACGAGCTGGGACCCCAGGAGGTCGATGACCGTGTCATGGTCAAGGTCAAGATGCAGGCGCTCCGCGGCACCGCCGTCCATTCGGATTTCCAGGCGACCGCGCCCGGTGACCGCGCGATCCCCTTCGAAGACGGGTTGGTCGATCACCGCCACGAGGCGACGTGTGCCTCGGATGATGGAGGCTTCTCCTTCAGTGCCTGAAACCATGCCGAGTGGCCTCGTCTGGGCCTGCACGTCGGCGGTGCCGACGCTCACTCCCCATATCAAAAAAAAGATGGCTGATACGACACAATCGCGTCCTAAGTGTCTGTATATCATGGTGTTGGAGGTGCAAGGCAGGCACCGTAAGTATACCACGCCGAGGGGCGATGCGACCCCTGACGATTCACAGGTTGGTCTAATAATTGACATATATACACTCACATTTTATACTTGTCTCAACATCGGATGTTGGGTGCAACGCGAGTGGTCTCCGCACATTTCTCGCGCGCGGTCCGGGCGGTCTTCTTCCGCCCTCGATCGCGCGTTAAGGACGTAGGCAGATGAGCAAAATCATCGGAATCGATTCAGGAACCACCAACTCGGTGGTCGCGGTCATGGAGGGTGGCGAGCCGACGGTCGTGACGAATCCGGAGGGCAGCAGGCTGACACCGTCGGTGGTCGCGTTCGCGAAATCAGACGAGCGACTGGTTGGTCAGGTCGCCAAACGTCAGGCGGTGACGAATCCGGAAAACACCATCTTCTCCATCAAGCGTTTCATGGGCCGCCGCTTCGATGAAGTCAACGAGGAGATGAAGATGGTGCCCTACACGGTGGCGCGCGCGTCGAATGGTGACGCTCGTGTCAAAGCGGGTGGCAAGGAGCTGGCCCCCCCCGAGCTGTCGGCAATGATCCTGCAGAAGCTCAAGCAGGCCGCTGAGGAGTATCTGGGTCAGAGCATCGACAAGGCCGTCATCACCGTGCCCGCCTACTTCAACGACGCGCAGCGGCAGGCGACGAAGGACGCAGGTCAGATCGCCGGACTTGAAGTGCTTCGTATCGTGAACGAGCCGACGGCGGCCGCGCTGGCGTACGGACTCGACAAGAAGACGGACGAAACCATCGCGGTCTACGACTTTGGCGGCGGCACGTTCGATATCTCGATCCTGGAGGTGGGTGAAGGCGTCGTCGAGGTCAAATCGACGAATGGCGATACGCACCTCGGGGGCGACAACCTCGACCACCGCATCATCGAATGGATCGTGGCGGAGTTCAAGAACGAGGAGGGCATCGACCTCAGCAAGGACCGGATGGCGCTCCAGCGGCTGAAGGAGGGAGCCGAGAAGGCCAAGATGGAACTGTCGACGGTGATGGAGACGGAGATCAATCTGCCCTTCATCACCGCCGATCAATCCGGGCCGAAGCACCTCCAGAAGAAACTCACGCGCGCCAAGTTCGAGCAGCTGGTCGACGACCTCCTCCAGAAGACGGTCGAGCCGGTGAAACGGGCGCTCGCGGACGCCGGGCTCGACCCATCGAAGATTGACGAAGTGGTGCTCGTGGGCGGGTCCACCCGCATTCCCAAGGTCCAGGAACTGGTCAAGGAGTTGTTTGGCAAGGACCCCCACCGGGGCGTCAACCCGGACGAGGTCGTCGCGATCGGTGCGGCGGTGCAGGCGGGCGTCCTGGCCGGCGAGGTCAAGGACCTCCTCCTGCTGGACGTCACGCCGCTGTCACTCGGCATCGAGACGCTCGGCGGCGTGATGACCACGCTCATTCAGCGGAATACCACCATTCCGACCAAGAAGAGCGAGGTGTTCTCCACGGCGGCCGACAGCCAGACGAGCGTCGAGGTGCACGTGCTCCAGGGTGAGCGCCCGATGGCGAACGGCAACCGGACGCTCGGCAAGTTCCATCTGGTCGGGATCCCGGCGGCCCCGCGTGGGGTGCCACAGATCGAGGTGACGTTCGACATCGACGCCAACGGCATCGTCAACGTCTCGGCGAAGGACCTCGGGACCGGCAAGGAACAGAAGATCACCATCACGGCGTCGAGCGGCCTCGGCACGGACGAAGTCGACAAGATGATGAAGGAGGCCGAGTCTCACGCCGACGAGGACCAGCAGCGAAAGGACGAGGTTGAGACAAAGAACCGCGCGGACCAGGCGTTGTACGCGGCCGAGCGGATGGTCAAGGACGCCGGAGACAAGCTGACGGACGCGGACCGGCAGCCGGTCGAGGAGGCGATCGCCGCGTTGAAGACGGCGAACGAGGGCACCGATCTCGCGGCGGTCACGGCCGCCTTGGAGGCGTTGAACACGGCGCAGCACAAGGCCGCCGAGGCGTTGTACAAGCAGAGCACGCCCCAGCCGCCGACGGATGGCGGCGGGTCGGCGGATGAGCCTGCGGCCGAATCGGCCGAAGAGGCGGGTGACGGTGACGTGATCGATGCGGAGGTCGTCGAGGAAGACAAGAAGTAGGCACGGGCTCCTAGGGTGCCCCCGCGGCGGTGACCGGCACGTGGGCCAGGGTATGGATTTCTATGTGATTCTCGGGCTGCAGCGCGCGGCAAGTCAGATCGACGTGAAGCGGGCCTACAAGCGGCTCGCGCGCCGGTACCACCCCGACATCAACCCTGGCGACGGCGAGGCGGAGGCCTTCTTTCGCCAGGCGACCGAAGCGTACGAGACCCTGAGTGATCCCGACCGGCGGCAGGAGTACGACATCCACGGCGTGCGGGCGCGTGTCACCCGGCAGACGTCTGTGGAATTCCAGGGGTTCGATTTCTCCACTGCCGGTTCGGAGGGTGGCGTCTCGGCGACGTTCGGCGAGCTGTTTGCCGAGGTATTTCAAGATGCCGGCGCGAGCCAGTCCGCTGCGGAGGCGACGCGCGGAAGCGATCTACACGGGGAGGTGGCACTCAGCTTCGAAGAGGCATTTGGGGGGGCCGAACACCGCCTGTCGATCACGCGGCTCGATACGTGTGAAGCGTGCAGCGGCACGGGCCAGCGCCGGTCGGTCGCGGGCCGGTGCACCAAGTGCCACGGCGTGGGGACGACGCGCTGGCGACGGGGACACATGGTCTTCTCCAAATCGTGCAAGCATTGCGGCGGTTCGGGTCGGTTGCGGCACCGTCCGTGCGGCGCGTGTGGCTCCGAAGGCGTCGTGGCGCGAGACGAGCACATCACGATCCAGGTGCCCGCGGGTGTTCGCAACGGCGCCAGGCTGCGGGTCGACGCAAAGGGCAATGCGGGCCGGGCGGGCGGCGACCCGGGCGATCTCTACATCACGGCCAACGTGAAGGAGCACCGGTTCCTGCAACGCGAGGGCGACGACCTTCATTTGAAGATGCCCATCGCCATCCACGAAGCGGCGCTCGGCGCCAAGATCGACATTCCGACGCTCGACGGCGCGGCTCGGCTTCGTGTCCCGCCAGGGACTCAGTCGGGTCAGCGATTCCGGCTACGCGCGCGCGGTGCGCCGTCGCCCCACACCGGGACGCGCGGCGATCTGGTCGTGGAGGTCAGCGTGGTGCTACCGCCCGTGTTCGACGAGCGGTCGAAGGAGCTGCTGCGAGAGTTCGGTCGCATTCACTCGAACGACGTCAGAAAGGACCTGTTCGAGGGTTAGACCGTGATGCGGTCCGAGACGCGACGCCAGCCCGGCAAGGCGCAGTACATGATCAGCGCGGTTGCGCAGCGCTACGACATCCATCCGCAGACGCTGCGACTGTATGAGCGCGAGGGCTTGCTCCGGCCGTCGCGAACCGACGGCAACACCCGGCTCTATAGCGAGGACGATCTCGAGCGACTCGAGACGATTCTGTCGCTGACGCGCGACCTCGGCGTCAACCTCGCTGGGGTCGAGATCATTCTCAACATGCGGGAGAAGATGGACCGCATGCAGCGCGAGGTGAACGAGTTCATGGCCTACGTCAAACAGGAGCTCGCGCGCGGACTCGGTGACTGGGAGCAGCGGCTCGGCACAGCGCTTGTCAAGTCGCGGCCCGGCGATCTCGTGCGGTCATCTCCCGCGGCGCGAGCGACTGAGCCCACGCCGGCCAAGGCGTCACGGTCGACGCGCAAGAAAAAGCGTTCATCCTAGACCGCGTCGGTCGCGGTATGCTGTGCACCTGCAATCATGGCCTGTGCGCTGTGCAACGACACCGGATGGCGGGCGCACGACGTCGATGGCACGACCCGGGTGGCGCGCTGCGACTGTTGGCGCGAAGCCGTGGCGCGGCGATCGCTCGAGCAAGCGCGGATCCCCGCGCGCTACCGCACGTGCACCTTTGACACATTCGTCACCTATCGCAACGATCAGTTGACTCGCGCGGTGAAGAAGGCTCGCGAGTTCAGCGAGTCGTTTCCAGTGGTCGACAAGGGCATCCTGCTGATCGGGCCACCCGGTGTCGGCAAGACGCATCTCGCGGTGTCCGTGCTGCGAGCGGTCGTGCGCAAGGGCATCCGAGGCCTGTACTACGACACCCGTACGTTGCTGAGCGCGATCAAGAGCACGTACAACCCGGTGACCCGGACGTCCGAGGCGGAGATCCTGCGGCAGGTCATGCGCGCCGAACTGCTTGTGCTCGATGACCTCGGCGCGGAGCGTCTGACCGACTGGGTTGAGGAGACGATGAATCTCATCGTCAACACGCGGTACAACGAGCGGCGGCCGACCGTGTTTACGTCGAACTACGAGGATGTGCCCGACACAGACGATCTCGACTCGCTCCTCGTGCGGGTGGGGTTTCGCATGCATTCGCGATTGCGCGAAATGTGCGATTTTCTCGAGTACGGTGGGCCTGACTATCGCGACTTCGAGTATCCACCAAGCGCCGAGGACCTCTTTCGGGCCTGGAAGTCGCGTCCCCGCAAGCGTCTGCCGAAACGCACCTCCAGTCGCGCCCGCGCTCGGCTCAAGGACACGCAGAAGGAAGGCCAGCTCGAGCTCGGTTGGTCGGGCGGCAAGGCGAGTGGTTAGGGTCCTTAGTCGGGGGGTAGAGTCCCCGTGAGCCAAGATCCGCTCGGTCTCTACCTGCACATCCCGTTCTGTACGTCCATCTGCAACTACTGCAACTTCAACCGCGGGCTCCTCGACCCTGATCTCAAGCGGCGGTATGTCGGCGCGCTGGAGACCGAGATCCGCGGGGCGGCCGAGGCCGTGTCGGTCGACACGATCTTTTTTGGAGGGGGCACGCCGTCGTTGCTTGCGCCCGACGAGGTCGCCTGCCTGGTGGACGCGTGTCGGTCATCGTTCGCCGTGGCGTCTGGAGCCGAGGTGACGCTCGAGATGAATCCGGAGACCGTCACCGCCGACTACGTGGCGGCGCTACTCGCCGCGGGTGTGACGCGCCTGAGTATCGGCGTGCAATCATTCGACGACCGGGAGCTTGCGCGGCTGGGTCGGGAGCACACCGCGGCGCGCGCGGAAGCCGCGTTGGTCTCGGCGCGCGCGGCGGGGTGCGACAACATCAGCCTCGACCTCATGCTGTGGCTGCCCGCGCAGACACCGGACGACTGTGCCGCGTCCGTCGAGGCCTTGATCGGGCTGTCCCCCGACCACGCCTCCGTCTACATGCTCGAGCTCTATCCGAATGCGCCGCTGCGGGAGGAGATGGCCCGCCGAGACTGGTCTTTGGCACCGGACGACGATGCCGCGACGATGTATCTCGACGCGCTCGAGCGGATGGACGTGGCCGGTCTTGCGCAATATGAGATCTCCAACGTCGCGCGGTCGGGGAAGCGGTCGCGTCACAACTTGAAATACTGGCAAGACGGCGCCTGGCTCGGCTTCGGCTGCGGCGCGCATTCCACCCGCGACGGCTGGCGCTGGGTGAACGTGGCGGAGACCGCCGGCTACGTCAGCGCGGTGGAGGGGGCCCAACCGGTGACGCGGGAGCGGCGCCGCCTCCCGGACGACGAGCGGCTCGGCGACACCTTGTTTACCGGTCTCAGGCTCACGGAGGGCCTCGATCTCGAAGCGATCGGGCGGCGCTACGACGTCGACGTGTTCGACCGCTTTGGTGCCCGTCTACGGCCCTTTCTCGATTCCGGCATCCTCAGGCACGCGGCCGGTCGGCTGAAGCTGACGCGGCGCGGGATGCTGGTCGCCAATGAGGTGATGCAGTCCTTTGTCTGAGCGGGCCGGTACGGTAAAGTATCCCGCTTTATCGGCAGAGGCGAGGAGCCAAGGAGGACAGGGACATGCGCGTACTTCGCAAGCAGCGGTCGGTCGGACGGATATGGATGGGATGCGCGTTCGCGACAACCATGGCCATAGGCGTGATGCTGGGGACGCTACTCACCTCAAACCAGGCGGCAGCCCAGCCCACGACCACATTCACAGGCAGCGCGGCCTTTATGTTTCACTTCGTCAAGCCCGCGGCGACGTCCGACTACGAAGGCGTGATGCAGAAGCTCAGCGACGCGCTGCAGGCAAGCCAGAACGAGGAAACCGACCGCAAGGCGCAGGCGCGAGGCTGGAAGGTATATCGGGCCGGGGCGGATTTCACCGGCCAGGGCTCCGTGCCCTACGTCTGGATCATCGATCCGGTCATCGGCGGTGCCAACTACGCAGCCTCGACCATCATGAACGAGGCATTCCCGGAGGAGATCGAGGGGCTCTTCGAGACCTACAACGGGTCGTTTACGGACGGTCAGGTCAAGCAGCTTCCGGTGAACCTCGAGCTCGTCGCCGACTTCTGAAATTAGATGGGGCTGCGCCCCAAGCCCCCGCGAACCGCTACGTGGGGACCCCACCAGTCCACGGTGCACGTCCGCGTCGCATCGAGACCGGCGAGGCGCCCGGCGCGCAAGGCGCGAGGAGGGAGCATACGGGGCGTATGTGACCGACGAGCACCGCGGCGCGATGGGATGCATCGTCCGGTCGAATGCCGCGGCACGTGCACCATGGGCTGGTAGCCCCACTCCGCGGGTCGCGAGGCGCGCTGTGCGCGCCTTGGCGCCCGCCCGTCCCGCAACCGAGTGCAGGTCTGCGCCTCGCGTATAGTGGTGCGATGCGTGTACAGCGGGATATCGAAGGGTGGATCACATGATCCGTTCGATTGTGACTCGTCGGTTTAGTTGCCGACCCATGTGGGCCGGCGGAGCGATCGCCACCGCGGTGGCGGTCGGGATCGTCGTGGGACTGGCGGTGTCGCAACAGACCGCCGCGGCCCAGTCGGAGCCGCGCTGGTTCGATGAAGACGCTGATGTTGGCATGATCTTCAACTACATCAGTGCGACCGGCGCCACTGATTTCGAGCGCGTCATGCGGAGGCTCGGGGACGCGCTGGAGGCCAGCGAGGACGCTGGCCGTCGAGAGCAGGCCGCCGGGTGGCGGATCTTCAAGGCGAAGGAGCCAGGACCGAGCGACAGCATCATCTATGTGTCGTTCATCGACCCGGTGGTCGCCGAGGCCGATTACGCCGTGACGGACATTCTCAACGAGGAGTTCCCAGAGCAGGTGCAGGGGCTGTATGAGTCCTTCATGGGCGCGTTCGCTCCGGGCCTCGGACAGCTCGTCGTCAGCCTGGAGTCGCTTGAGGGATTCCCGCCCGAGCCGTAACGTGAGGCCGCCCGCGGTGCTACACGTGTGCGGTTGAACGGGAGCGGCCAAGGCGCGCACGGCGCGCCTCGCGTCCGCGGAGTGGGGCTCTCGGGGTCCCCACGTAGCGGTCGCGGAGGCTTGGGGCGAAGCCCCATCCAAAGAAGCTCAGAAGGCGAGGTTGAGGCCGACGTAGATCCGTTGCGGCTTTTCGTGAAGGGGTGATCCGCGCAGCGTGAACACGCGGTAATCGATGCGTGCGCGGAGCGGCCCCAGTAACGAAATCTTCACGCCGCCGCCGACATTGCCCCCCACATTCGTCGCTTCGTGCGCGTGGAGACGTTCGCGATACGCTCCGCCGCCGATTGTGCCGTAGAACTGCAATCCCGCGATGCTCACCGGTGTCTGCACCAACACATTGAACATGCCGGATCTGAGCGACGGCGCGTTCGCGGCGGGGTCCTCCGGGGTGTCGGAGTACTCGAACTCGAACCCGATGATGAGCAGGGAGAGGCCGAGGGCCGCGCCTCGCGCCATGCGATTGGCCGGCGTGCGGTTTGGCCCGATGAAGGCGGTGGCGTCGGCGAAGACCGGGCTCGCCACACCCGTCAGCAGCACTGCGGCGACCAGCGTTCTCATCACTTGACTCACGTGTGGTCTTATCGACGCCTGAGGCCCGAAGACTTAATCTGGGGTTAGCCAGGCGACGCGAACCCGTGTGATAGAGTCCGACGCCATGGACTTTCGGCCGACCGACGCCGAACGCATCACGCGGCGGGCGGTCCGGGAGTTCGCGGAAAGGGAGATTGCGCCTCACGTCATGACGTGGGACGAATCTCAGCGGTTTCCCCTCGAACTCCTGCCCAAGCTCGCCGCGCTTGGGCTGCTCGGCATTCAGTTCCCGGAACGCTACGGTGGTGCCGGCATGTCGGCGCTCGAGTACTGCATCTGTATCGAGGAGCTGGCCCGGGTCGATCCGGCAATCGCGCTGACCGTCGCCGCGCACAACGGGCTCTGTGCTGCCCATGTGTTCATGTTCGGTTCCGAGACGCAGCGGGCGCGAGTGCTGACCCGGCTTGCGCGCGGCGAGATGCTGGGGGCGTGGGGCCTGACCGAGCCGACGGCAGGAAGCGATGCCGGCGGGACGCGGACCACCGCGACCTCGGTGCCGGGCGGATGGGTGCTCAACGGGGCGAAGACGTTCACGACCCACGGCAGTCTGGCCGGCGTCACCGTCGCCATGGCGGTCACCGATCCGGGCCAAGGCCATCACGGGATCTCCGCCTTCATCGTCGAACAGGGCACGGGTGGGATGACGCCGGGTCGAAAAGAGAACAAGCTCGGCATGCGCGCCAGCGACACGTCGGAAGTGCGGTTCGAGGACTGTCGGGTATCCACCGACGCACTGCTCGGAGCCGAAGGCCAGGGGTTCGTCAATGCCCTCGAGGTGCTGGACGCGGGCCGCATCGGCATCGCGGCACTGTCAGTGGGACTGGCGCAAGGCGCGTTCGAGGCGGCGCGGCGGTACGCGGCCGAACGCCGGCAGTTCGGCCAGCCGATCGCCTCCTTTCAGGCGATTCAGTGGAAGATCGCGGACATGGCTATCAGGATCGAGGCGGCCCGATTGCTGACCTATCGGGCGGCATCCCGCAAGGACCGCGGACGTCAGACGACCCGAGAATCGTCCATGGCCAAGCTCTACGCGAGCGAGGTGGCGGTGCGCGCCGCCGAGGAGTGCGTGCAGATCCACGGTGGATACGGGTTCGTGAAGGACTATCCGGCGGAGAAATACTTCCGCGATGTCAAGCTGATGACTATTGGCGAAGGCACGAGCGAGATCCAGCGACTCGTGATTGCTCGACAATATCTCGACGCCACTGACTCGGCCGGCCAGTCTCGGGTCGGTCTGTTGGGGTAGCCATGGACCTCGCGGAGGGGGTGCTTGCCGGGGATCAGCGGGCGATCGCGCGCGCCCTCTCGATCGTCGAGAACGAGACGTCGGCGGCCGCACCCCTGGTCGGTCGTCTGTTCGGGAACGCGGGACGGGCGCGGGTCGTGGGTCTGACCGGCGCCCCGGGGGTCGGCAAGAGCACGCTCGTCGATCGCCTCACCACCGAGTGGCGCCGGGCTGGGCGCACCGTCGGCATCATCGCGGTCGATCCGACGAGCCCCTTCACGGGTGGCGCGATCCTCGGTGATCGCGTGCGGATGCAGGCGCACGCCCTGGACGCGGGCGTCTACGTTCGTAGCATGGCGACCCGCGGACATTTTGGCGGCCTGGCGCGGGCAACCGGCGACGCGGTGCTGGTGCTCGATGCCGCCGGCAAGGACATCGTCGTCATCGAAACTGTCGGGGTCGGGCAGGGCGAAGTCGATATCGCGGGGACCGCGGACGCGTCGGTCGTCGTGACGGTGCCAGGTACGGGGGACGACGTCCAAGCCCTCAAAGCCGGGATCATGGAGATCGCCGATCTCTTCGTCGTGAACAAGGCGGATCGGGACGGCGCCGACCGCGCGGTGGGCGAGATCGAGGCGATGCTGTCGCTACGTGACACGGCTACCGACGCCTGCCCGCCGGTGCTCAAGACGCAGGCGTCGACCGGCGACGGCATCCCGGATCTGGCCCGCGCGATTGACGATGTGGCTCGCGTGACGTCTGGTCGGGGAGGGCGCCAACGGTATCGCGCGCAGATGCGGGTGCGGACCGCCCTGACTGACGGGTTCCTGACCGCCGTGGGGTCGGACGCGATCGAAGCGGCGACGACCAGGGTGCTGGATGGCGCCTGTGATCCCTACCGCGCGGCTGACGAGATCCTGCGGGAAGTGCTGAGGCCGCGATCGGAGACGTGAACCGGGTATCAGGTCGGTGGGTGGAGGGTGGCCAGCCGGGCGCACTGCGACACTAGCACCCGGCGGGCCAGCAGACACATGAAAGCGACGCTCGATCACATCGGGATCGCCGTCGGCGACCTCGGGGAGGCGCTGCGGTTCTATACGGACGCCTTGGGACTCGAGGTGGCGGTCACCGAAGACGTGCCGTCCCAGGGCGTGCGCGCGCATTTCGTGCGGGTCGGGTCGGCGTCGCTCGAGTTGCTCGAGGCCACCAGCGAGAGCTCACCGATCGGGCGCTACGTCGCCCGACGGGGACCCGGGCTGCATCACATCACACTGCGCGTCGACGACATCCACGCCGCACTCGATCAACTCGTCGCGCACGGTGCTCGGCTCATCGACCAACGCCCGCGCAAGGGGGCGGAAGGCTCGCTCGTCGCGTTCGTGCACCCGTCGAGCGCGCACGGTGTGTTGGTGGAGCTGAAGGAAGAGAGAAGATAAGCTCACGCTCGGTGGAGCCGACCCGCGGGGTCGAGCGACCGCCGTGCGGCGATGGACCCATCATGTCTGAACCTATCCGCATTGGTGTCATCGGCGGCAGCGGACTCTACGAGATGGCCGAGCTCGTCGACCTGGAGGAGCGTGCGGTCCCGACGCCGTTCGGCGAGCCGTCGGCGCCGTATGTCATCGGGGGCCTTGGCGGGCAGCGCGTGGCGTTTCTGGCGCGTCACGGGGCCGGTCATCACATCCTGCCGACGGAGCTGAATTTCCGCGCGAACATCTTCGGGTTCAAGGCGCTCGGCGTGGAGTGGATCGTCTCGGCAAGCGCGGTCGGGAGTCTCCAGGAACGGTATCGACCGCAGGACATCGTCGTGCCGGACCAGTTCCTGGACCGGACCCGCGGCCGGATCAGCACCTTCTTCGGACGCGGTCTGGTGGCGCACGTGTCGCTCGCGCATCCGTTCTGTCCGACACTGAGCGCGCTCGCGGGTGACGCGGCGACAGCCGTCGGGGCGACCGTCCATCGTGGCGGGACCTACGTGTGCATGGAAGGCCCGCAGTTCTCCACCCTTGCTGAATCACGCCTGTATCGGTCGTGGAACATGGACGTGATCGGCATGACCAATCTGCAGGAGGCGAAGCTCGCGAGAGAGGCCGAGATCTGTTTTGCGACACTCGCACTCGTCACCGACTACGACTGCTGGCACCCGGACCATGACCAGGTCACCGTCGAGATGATCGTCGAGACGTTGCAGCGGAACGCGTCGACCGCCCAACGCACGCTCAAGGACCTGCTGACCCGTCTTCCGGTCGAGCGAGGATGCGAGTGCGCGACCGCCCTGAAGGCGGCGATCATCACACGTCCGGACGCCGTACCGGAGGAGACGAAGCGAGACCTGGCACCGATCGTGGGGGAGTACCTGACGTGAAGCCGATCCTGACCGTTGGATCCGTCGCCTTCGATTCTGTGACGACGCCGTTCGGTGAGGCGTCGCGCATGGTAGGCGGCGCGGCGACGTTCTTCAGCGTCGCGGCATCGTTCTTCGCGGACGTCCGCCTCGTCGGTGTGGTCGGAGACGACTTCGGCGACGAGCAGGTCCAGGTGTTCGGTGGACGCCGGATCGACCTCGAGGGGCTCCAGCGCGTGCCGGGCGATACCTTCCGATGGCGCGGCGAGTACGGGCAGGACCTCAACACGCGCGAGACCATCTATACGCACCTGAACGTGTTCGAGTCCTTTCGGCCGCACATCCCGGAGTCGTTCCGCTCGAGTCCCATCGTGTTCCTGGCCAACATCCATCCGGCGCTGCAGCTCGATGTGCTCGACCAGGTCACCGCGCCCTCGTTTGTGGCGCTCGATACGATGAACTATTGGATAGAGGGCACGCCGACCGAGCTGCGCGCGGTGCTGGGGCGTGTCGATGCGGTGATCATCAACGACGAGGAGGCGCGGCAATTGAGCGGCGAGGGCAACCTGGTCAAGGCCGCTCGCGCCATACAGGCCATGGGACCGGGTCGCGTGATCATCAAGCGGGGCGAACACGGCGTCTTGATGACGCGAGGCGAGGGGTTCTTCGCGGTGCCGGGGTTGCCGCTCGAGGATGTCCGAGACCCGACGGGGGCCGGCGACAGCTTCGCTGGCGGATTGGTCGGCTATCTGGCCGCGGCCCCAGCGCCCACGGACGACGTGATCGCACAGGCCATGATCGCCGGGTCGACGCTGGCATCGTTCTCGGTCGAGGACTTCGGCTTGGGCCGTCTCCTCAGGCTGGAACAGGCCGAGATCTCGAGCCGCTTCGGCGCGTTCAAGCGGCTGACGCACTTCGATGCGCTGTAAACCAAGAAAAGGTGTTGTCGTCGTCAGCAGTCTCGGGCTCGCGGCCGCGCTCTGGGTGGTCGTGCTGGTCAGCGCGCCGTATGTCGTGACGCACGTGGCGCCGACGGAGCCGGTCTTCGTGGCGGCGACGATGGTCTACGTCGTCGGCAGCGTGGTGTGCCACCAGCAAGCCGCGCGGTCTTTTCATCTCGACGAGACCCAGTTACCGGTGTGCGCCCGCTGTTCGGGGCTCTATGCTGGCGCGCCGCTCGGGCTGCTGCTTGCCCTACCGCTGGTGACGCGGCGGGGTGTCCCTCGCCAGGGCCGACCCACCGGCTGGGGACGGCTGCGCGCGCTCCTGATCATCGCGGCGATCCCGACCGCCGTGACGGTCGTTGCAGAGGCAGCCGGTGTCGTCCAGGTGACTGACGTCGTGCGCGCTGTGGCTGCGGTGCCGCTCAGCGCGGCCGTCGCCGCCGTCGTGGGACTGACGTTGGGCGGTGTCCTCGGAGACGATAGACTTGGCACGGATGAATCGGGCTAGGACGGGGGCACCGGGGGCGGCGGCGTTTATCTGTGCCATCGCCTGGGCCGTCCCGGGGGCGGGCCATCTGTGGTTGGGGCGATTGCCCAAAGGTGTCATCTTTCTCGTCGTGCTCCCGTTCATGTTCGTCGTCGGGCTGTGGCTCGAGGGTCGTGTGCATCCCTTCGACCTCGCCCAACCCTTCGTGGCCCTTGCCGCTGCGGCCGACCTCGGCATCGGAGTGCCGTACTTCCTGGCTCGTGCGCTCGGGTTCGGCGAGGGTACGGTTGTGGCCGCCACCTATGAGCACGGCAATACGTTTCTAATCGTTGCCGGGCTGCTCAACATGCTGGTGGTGATCGACGCCTTCGATATCGCGCTCGGGCGCAAATAGGCTCCCGGAGCCTGATGATGCCTCCATGGCCAGCCATTTCGTCCTGATGCTCTTGTTCGCGGTGTGCGTCTCGGTCGTCTTCGCGGCGCTCCTCCGGGACGAACCGGCCGAACAGGTGCGATTCGGCGGCGTCGTGCTCGCCGGGTTTATGGTGACCGGCGTGGTGCTGAGTTGGCTGCTGTACCCGTTCCCGCTGTGACACCTTCGCCGCGCGTTGGGATCCAGCGTGCCCTCTCGTCCTGGGGACCCGCCGTGATACTGATGGCGGCGATTTTCGGCGTGTCCTCGATGTCGAGCCCACCGGAGCCACCCGGCAACGTGCCCGACGTGGGCGCGCATGCCGCGGCCTACGCCGTGCTGGCCATGCTCGTGTTGCGCGGGATCACCGACCGGCACTGGCGCGGTGTCACGTTCGCGGCGGTCATCTCCGCCGTCCTCGTCTCGGCGCTCTACGGTGTGACCGACGAATGGCATCAGTCGTTCGTGCCGGGACGCACCGCCGAGGCACGTGACCTCGTGGCCGACACGATTGGCGCGATGGCGGGCGCGGCGGTCGTCTGGGCGTGGAGTATAGTTTTTCGAAACCGACCACACCCATGACAGACACGCACGTCGTCGTCGAGCGCAGTGGCGCCATTGCCGTCGTGACGGTCAATCGTCCGTCGGCCCGCAACGCCCTCAACGTCGAGACCGTGTCTGAGCTGCGCGCGTTGGTCGACGCGCTGGCCATCGACCGAGACGTGCGGGTTGTGATTCTCACGGGCGCCGGTGATCGCGCATTCGTGGCCGGCGCGGATATCGCCGAGCTCGCCACACTGACGCCCGCATCGGCGCAGGCGTTCGCGCAGCGCGGCCAGGCCATGTGTGACGCCCTCGAACGAATGGGGAAGCCGGTCATCGCCGCCATCAACGGCTACGCCCTGGGTGGCGGCTGCGAGATTGCGATGGCTTGCACCGTGCGGATCGCGGCCGACACGGCCAAGATCGGGCAGCCCGAGATCTCACTCGGCCTCCTGCCAGGCTATGGCGGGACACAGCGCCTACCCCGACTCGTCGGCAGCGGGAGAGCGCTCGAGCTGATGCTCACCGGCGAGCCGGTCTCCGCCGAGGAGGCATGGCGCATCGGCCTGGTCAACCGTGTCGTGCCGGCGGACGAGCTCATGACCGCGGCCCGGTCGTTGGCGGACGTGCTGGCGTCCAAGGCGCCGGTCGCCGCGCGTCACATTCTCGAGGCGGTCCAGGACGGGATGCAGATGTCGCTGCGGGAGGGGTGCGCCCTCGAGGCGTCGCTCTTCGGTCTCGCGGCCGGGACCGAGGACTGGCGCGAGGGTACCCGCGCCTTTCTCGAGAAGCGACGGCCGAGCTTCACGGGGTCATGAAGGACCGCCCGGTCATCGATGGCGCGGGTGACGCGTCCGGGCTGCGCATCGGCGTCATCGTGTCGGTCTATCACGGTTCGGTGACCGACTCGTTGCGCGAGGGCGCCCTGGCCGCCTTGTCGCTCGCCAACGCGCGGACCGTGACGGTCATCACGCTGTCGGGCGCGTTCGAGATTCCGCTCGTCGCGCGACGCGCGGCGGCATCTGGGTCCTTCGACGCGCTCGTCTGTCTCGGGTGCATCATTCGGGGTGAGACACCGCATTTCGACTACATCGCGTCGGCGGTGGCCCATGGGATCACGACCGCGTCACTGGCGACCGGCGTCCCGATCACGTTCGGGGTCCTGACGACGAACACCGAGGAGGAGGCACAGGCGCGCGCTGGTGCCGGACCGGCGAACAAAGGGTGGGAGGCGGCGATGGCCGCGGTGCAGAGCGCCAACGTCGTGCGCGCGCTGCCCGCGGGGGGGGGCGGGGCAGCGGAGTGACCACGACCTCTTCGCACCGCGTCGAACGGCATCGCGGGCGGGAAGCCGCGCTCCAGCTCCTGTATCAGTGGGAAATCGGCCGTCTTGCGGAGGCGACGGTCGACGACGCCATCGAGCTGTACTGGACGGTGCATCCGGCGCCGGCGTCGCGACGGGCCTTTGCGACAGCACTCGCGCGCGGCGCGGCCGCGCGCGCAGAGGAAATCGATCCGCTCATCGAGACGCACGCCCAGAACTGGCGGCTGTCCCGGATGGCGGTGCTCGATCGGCTGATCCTGCGAATGGCGATCTACGAGCTCCTCGGTGCGGACACGCCGCCGCCTGTCGTCATCGATGAGGCGCTCGAGCTGGCCAAGACGTTCAGCGGCGACAAGTCGGTGGCCTTCATCAACGGGGTGCTGGACAGCGTGCGTCGTGAGATCGTCGAAAGCCCGGAAGCGCATGGCGCCTGAACAACGCATCGAGCCGCCTGAACGCGAAACCGATCAACTGAAGCAGCGGCGCGCCCATCTTGACGCCCTCCGGGCGCTCGGGCTCGACGCATACCCGGACGGGTTTGCGCGGACCGACACGATTGCCGCTGTCGTGGCGGCACACGGATCGCAGTCGGGGGCGGAGCTCGAGGCAGCGACGCCCGAGACGACCACCGCGGGTCGCGTCGTGTCCATCCGGAGCTTTGGCAAAGCAAACTTCCTCGTCATCTCCGGCGGTGATGCTCGCATTCAGGTCTACGTCCGGATGGACTCGGTATCGGAGCGTGACTTCTCCGTGTTCCAGCTGATCGACGTCGGCGACCATGTCGGCGTCGCGGGACGGGTCTTTCGCACGCGAACCGACGAGCTCACGATCTGGGCCGCCCGGGTCGAGATCCTGGCGAAGTGCCTCGAGCCGCTGCCGGAGAAGTGGCACGGGCTCACCGACGTCGAGACGCGATACCGGCGCCGCTATCTCGACCTCATCGTGAACGCCGACGCGCGCGCGGTCTTCGAGACGCGCAGCCGCATCTTGACCGCGATGCGCGCGTTTCTCGACGCGCGCGGCTATCTCGAGGTCGAGACGCCGATGATGCAGCCGATCGCCGGCGGCGCCCTCGCGCGGCCGTTCGTCACGCACCACAACGCGCTCGACCTGCCGCTCTATCTCCGGGTAGCGCCCGAGCTGTATCTGAAGCGACTCGTCGTCGGCGGCCTCGAGCGCGTCTACGAGATCAATCGCAACTTCCGGAACGAGGGGATCTCGACGCAGCACAACCCCGAGTTCACGATGCTCGAGTTCTACGAGGCCTATAGCGACTACCAGGCGCTGATGACGATGACTGAGGAGCTGCTGAGCTCCCTCGCCCGCGCGGTGCTTGGCCAGGACAGCGGGCCCTTCGGTGACGAGACCATCTCCTACGCCGCCCCGTTTGCGCGAGTCGCGCTGCGGGACGCCGTGCGGACCGCCGCCGCTCGACTCGGGCAGACCGTGACGGACGACGATCTGCGAAGCCGCGACACGGTCGCCGCACTCGCATCGCGGCTCGACGTCGCCGTCCCCCCGAGCGCCGGTGCGGGAAAGATCACGCTCGCGATCTTCGAGACGCTATGCGAGGCGTCGCTCGTGCAACCCACCTTCGTGCATGATTTTCCGACCGAGGTGTCACCGCTCGCAAAGCAACGGCCCGATGACGCGGACACCGTCGAGCGTTTCGAGCTCTATATCGGCGGCATGGAAATCGCGAACGCCTTCAGCGAGCTGAACGATCCGGCGGAGCAGCGGCGCCGCTTCGAGGCCCAGCGGCGGGAGCGGACCGCGGGCGACCTCGAGGCCCACGCGATGGATGAGGACTACCTCCGCGCGCTCGAACACGGCTTGCCGCCGACCGGTGGCGAGGGCGTGGGCATCGATCGGCTCGTAATGCTGCTCACCAACTGCCAATCCATCCGCGACGTCATCCTTTTTCCACTCATGCGGCCGATAAGTGGACAATAGGTATGCTGCCATGAAGGTGCCATTCGAGCTCTACATCGCGACGCGCTACCTGCTGGCGCGGAGAAAACAGGCCTCAATCGCCAGTACGTCGCTCATCTGCATTGTTGGCGTGATGGTCGGCGTCATGGCGCTGGTGATTGCGCTCGCCCTGATGACCGGTATGGAGCAGGGCATTCGCGACCGCCTTCTGGGGTCGCAGTCGCATGTGTACGTCTGGAAGGTGGTCGATGGCGGGTTCGCGGACTACCGTCACGAGGCCGAGCGGCTGCGCGAGGTGCCGCGGGTGCTGGCCGCCGCGCCATCGATTCAGGGCAAAGCGCTGGCACGCTCGCGCCACGGCGAGGTGTTCATCAACGTCAAGGGGATCGACCCGGTCCTGGAGGCCGATGTCACCGACGTCGTGGTCTCTGTGCGGCGCGGCTCGATCGCGGATCTCGAGAAGCCACATCATCGTGGTGTGGGCGGCATCGTGCTCGGACAGGGCGTCGCCGAGAAGCTCGGTGCGTTCGTCGGCGACGAGGTGACGCTCCTGACCACCGCTGGGTCGGCGTCACCCATGGGTGTGCTCCCGCGGCCCCGGCGGCTTGCGGTCGTCGGTATCTTCAGCCTGGGGCTCCTCGAATACGACACGACATACGCGTTCGTCACGCTCGACGTCGCCAAGCGCCTTTTCAACATCGACAAAGTCGAGATGATGGAGGTACGGGTCGACGACCTGTACGCGTCGCGCGAGGTAGCCGATTCGATCCCCGACCTGCTGGGCCCCGCTTACATGACCGAAGATTGGTCGCGACTGAACCAGTCGCTCTTCTCGGCGCTCTGGTTGGAGAAGACCGCGGTCTCGATCGCGATCGGCCTGATCGTCCTCGTCGGGGCACTCCACATCGTCGCGTCACTCATCATGATGGTGATGGAGCGGAGCCGCGACATCGCAATCTTGAAGACGATGGGCGCGTCGTCCCGCACGATCCGCGCCATTTTCATCCTGCAGGGCGTCATCATCGGCGCGATCGGGACGACTGCTGGCGCGGCGGCCGGATACACGATCTCGACGGTGATGGACCGCTATCGGCTGGTGCGGCTGCCGATGGAGTTTTACCAGATTCCATACTTGCCGTTCACCGTGGAGCCCGTTGACTTCGTCGTCGTCGTCATCTCGGCCATATTGATCTGCTTCGTGGCCACGGTCTACCCGTCACGACAGGCATCGCGATTGGATCCGGCTGAAGCGCTGCGGTATCAGTGAGCGCTCACACCTAAGACCAACGTCTCAAGACCCAGGATCACCGGGGCCCCTACCCCTTGCCGTTCCTCGAAATCTCCCAGCTCTCCAAGTCCTACCACGTGGGCGGCCGCTCGCTGCCAGTGATTCGGGGCCTCGATCTGGCGGTCGAGGCCGGCGAAATGGTCGCGATCGTTGGCGCCTCGGGCGTCGGCAAGAGCACATTCATGCATCTCGTCGGCGGGCTGGACCAAGCCGATCACGGTGCCGTGCGCGTTGCGGAGACCGAGCTTGCCGGGTTGACGGAGGCCGAGCTGGTCGCGTTTCGCAACCGTCACATCGGGTTTGTGTTTCAGTTCCATCACTTGCTGCCGGAATTCAGCGCCGTCGAGAACGCCGAGATGCCGATGCGTATCGCCCGGCTACCCAATGACGAAGCGCGCGCGCGGGCAGGGTCGCTGCTCGCGCAGGTCGGTCTTGGCGACCGGCTGACGCACCGCCCGGGCATGCTCTCCGGCGGCGAGCAGCAGCGGGTGGCTGTGGCGCGCGCGCTCGTGATGCGCCCCGCGCTGCTGCTCGCGGACGAGCCGACCGGGGATCTCGACGAAGCGACTGGAGAAGCACTGCACCAGCTGCTCCGCGAGATCCACGGGCGTCATGGCCTGACGTCGGTCATCGCGACCCACAATCAGCGACTCGCGAGCGCGTGCGACCGCGTGCTGCATCTCGAGAACGGCCAGCTCCGTTCCGCGTGATCGACACTCGCGAAGTGCTTGATTTTGGGCAAGAACCAAAATTGGCGCGGGCCGGCCGATGCCCTATAATCGAGATGCGGGCCGCCTCACCAGTCTGGCGACTCGACGTGTCTGGGTGGGTCGATGTTTGAACGCTACACGGAACGAGCGCGGCGTGTATTGTTCTTCGCCCGCTACGAAGCCAGTCAGCTCGGCAGCATCTCCATCGAGACCGAGCATCTCCTGCTCGGGTTGATCCGCGAAGGCAAGGGTCTCACCAGCCGGATCTTCGCCCGGTCTCATCTCGCGCTCGAAAACATCCGCAAGGACATCGAAGGACGTACCGTCTTTCGGGAGAAGGTCTCGACGTCCGTCGAGATCCCGTTCAGCACCGAGACCAAGCGCGTGTTGCAGTTTGCCGCTGAGGAGGCCGATCGCCTCTTGCACAACTACATCGGGACCGAGCATCTCCTGCTGGGCATTCTCCGCGAGGAGCGCTCGGTGGCGTCGACCATCCTGTCCGAGAAGGGCATGCGGTTGAACACGGTGCGCGAGGACATCGTGCAGTTGCTGAACGAGAAAACGACGCTGACGCGGGTCAAGGAAACGCCGCTGTTGGCGGAGTTCAGTCGCGACCTGTCCGACGCGGCGACGAAGAACGGTCTCGACCCGCTGGTGGGCCGGACGACCGAAATAGAGCGGGTACAGCAAGTGCTCTGCCGTCGCACCAAGAACAACGCGGTGCTCATCGGCGAGCCGGGCGTCGGGAAGACCGCCATCGTGGAGGGGTTGGCGCAGAAAATCGTCTGCGGCGACGTGCCGCACTTCCTCGCCGATAAACGGCTGCTGGCGCTCGACATCTCGCTGATTGTCGCCGGCACGAAGTATCGCGGTCAGTTCGAGGAACGCCTGAAGGCGATCATGAAGGAGCTGACCGAGAACCCGAACATCATTATCTTCATCGACGAGCTCCACACCCTGGTGGGCGCTGGGTCGGCCGAGGGGTCGCTCGATGCGGCCAACATTCTGAAGCCGGCGCTGTCTCGCGGGGAGATTCGCTGCATCGGCGCCACGACGCCCTCTGAATACCGAAAGTACATCGAGAAGGATCGGTCGCTCGAACGACGGTTTCAAGCCATCAAGGTCGAGCCGCCGACCGAGGCCGAGTCACTCGAGATCCTCAACGGCATCAAGGACCGGTACGAGAGCTTTCACCACGTCACGTACACGCCCGACGCGATGGAATCGGCTGTATATCAGTCGAGTCGCTACATTACCGATCGCTTCCTGCCGGACAAGGCGATCGATCTGATCGACGAGGCGGGGGCGCGCGCCAAGCTGCGCGAGGCTGGCTACAGCGAAGAGTTCAGCGAGATTAACAAGAGCATTCGCGTGGCGTTCGAGCAGATGGAGGGCGCGACCGCACAGAAGGACTACGAGCGAGCGCAGTTCTTTCGCGAGCAGGAGGTCCTCGCGCGAGAGAACCTCCAGGTCGTGCGTGAGAAGTTCGACGTCAAAACCGGCGCGCACGCCATCGAGGTATCCAAGCACGACATCGACGAGGTCGTGTCGAAGTGGACCGGCGTGCCGCTCACGTCCATCAACCAGGACGAGAGCGCCAGGTTGCTCAGCATGGAGGAGGACCTGCACCGGCGCGTGATCAGCCAGGAGCGGGCGATCTCCGCCCTGGCCCGCGCCATCCGTCGCTCCCGCGCCGGGCTCAAGTCGCCGCATCGACCGGTGGGGAGTTTTGTCTTTCTCGGGCCGACCGGTGTGGGCAAGACGGAGCTGGCCAGGGCCCTCGCCAACTTCCTGTTCGCGAGCGATACGGCGCTCATTCGCTTCGACATGTCCGAGTACATGGAGAAGCACTCAGTGTCGAAGTTGATCGGGTCTCCTCCAGGCTACGTCGGCCACGAGGAAGGCGGGCAGCTGACCGAGAAAGTCAAGCGGCATCCGTACTCCGTCGTGCTACTCGACGAGATCGAGAAGGCGCACCCGGATCTGTTCAACATCTTGTTGCAGGTGTTCGAAGACGGGCATCTGACGGACGGGCTGGGCAACCGGGTCAACTTCAAGAACACCATCATCATCATGACCTCGAACATCGGGGCCCGCTATATCCAGAAGAAGGCGTCGGTCGGATTCCAGTCGGCGGATGCGCACGAGATACAGCGCAGCGTCTCCGACATGGTGCTGAGCGAGGTCAAGCGCACGTTCAACCCGGAGTTCGTCAACAGGGTCGACGAGATCATCGTCTTCGAGGCGCTGTCGGACGACGATCTGCGGCAGATCATGCGGATGCTCGTCGAGCAGCTGAACGAGAATCTGGTGGCGAGGGATCTACGAATCTCGCTCACGTCCGATGTCGTGGACTGGATCATCGAAGCCACCTGCAAGGACCGCTCCTATGGGGCTCGTCCGTTGCGGCGTGCCATCCAGCGCTACGTCGAGGACCCGCTCTCCGAGGAGCTGATTCGCGGCCGGCTGGAACGTGGCGACGTCGAGGTGTATCTCGAAGGCGGCGTGCTGGCTTATCGCGCAGCGGGCCTCGAACTGGAAGGCCGGCGGCTCGCCTAGCGGCGACATCTCTGGCGCCGGCTTGGCGGCCGCGCGACGCGGATTCCGGCCAAATCCTGGCGAGGGACGTCTAAGATCTCGTAAACTAAAGGTTGGAGACTAATGACCGGAGGTCGGCCTGTGTTGCTCACCGGGAACTCACTCATGCGAATAGCTTGTCACGTCACGGTGGCCGCACTCGCGGCTGCCATGCTCTTGAGCGGCGGCCCCGGCGTCGCTGCCGCCGAGCCTGAGCAACAGCAGCAGCCGTCGATCTTCGGCCAGCGTCGGCCTGAGCAGGCACCGCCGCCGACGGAAGCGCTGCCGCCGGAGGGCTCGCCGCCGCTGATGCGGACCGTGGAGCTCAGGTTTCCTACCCACGAGAACGGCGTCGGTACGGTTGATCCCCAGACCTATCTCTACTACATGCAGCTCACGGAGCACGTGAGCAGTCCCTCACAGGGCAAATGGGCGCCCTACACGGAGGCGACCGAGCGGATCATTCTCGAGGACTTCCAGCGGCTGTGGGATCTCGGCTTCTTGAGCGATCTGTGGATCGAGGTCGTCGAACAACCGTGGTCGAACGGCGTCGAGGGGAAGCACGTCATCTTCAACCTCGAGGAGCGCCAGCGCGTCAAGATCGTCGTGTATGAGGGTTCTGAAGAGCTCAAGCCGGAGGACATCAACCTGAACCTCGGGGACAACGGAGTCACGCTCCAGATGGACTCGTTCATCAATCCCCGTACGATTCGGGCCACCAAAAACGTCATCCAGATGATGTTCCGCTCCAAAGGGTTTCTGTTCTCCGAGGTGTCCCACACCATCGAGCCGGTGCCTGGCGGTCCCAATCTTGTGCGGCTCGTCTTCCAGATGGTGGAGGGTCCGAAGGTCAAGGTCCGCAAGATCGAGTTCGCGGGCAACAGCGCGCAGAGCGACGACGACCTCAAGGGGAAGATGAAGAAGGTCCGTGAGCAATGGTGGCTGTCCTGGATGACCGAGCGCGGGACCTATAAGGAAGGCGAGTTCGAGGAGGACGCCGAAGCCATCGTGGCGTACTACAACGAGCAGGGCTACATCAACGCGACCGTCGGTCAGCCGGATATCGAGTATCTGGAACTGTCCGAAGACGGCAAGACGCGCGAGATCAACCTCCGGATCCCCGTCGACGAAGGCGAGCGGTATCGGATCGGCGAGTTGAGTTTTGCCGGCAACGAGATCCTGCTGGAGGATGGCCTGCGCCAGATCTTCGACGGCATCGAGCCGGGCGCGTTCTACAGCGCAAGCGATATTCGGGACGGATTCGAGGACGCGCGCGAGCTCTATGGCTCGCTCGGCTACTACGAGATGACGCTCGCGCCCCAGCTCGACCGGCGGGACTTGCTCGCCGAGGCCAACGGCAACGGCAACGGCAACGGCAATGGCAACGGCAACGGCGAGCTCCACGCGAACGGGAACGGCGACGGTCCGGAGGACGCGAACGGCGGTGCCGAAGAGGTCGTCGCCGAAGCGCGACCCACGCGGATCGATGGCAGCCCAGTCGTCGATGTGACGATTCGCGTGCAGGAAGGCGAGCAGTACTTCGTCAACCGGATCGAGTTCTCGGGCAACCGAACGACGCACGATGAGGTGATCCGTCGCGAGCTCCAGCTCGCCGAGAAGGGCGTGTTCAACACCGAGGCGCTCAAATACAGCCTGCGCCGGTTGAATCAGCTCGGTTTCTTCGAGCCGCTCGAGGAAGACGGCATCGGCATAGAGAAGACCGACGTCGACAACGAGGTGGACATCACGTTCAACCTGACCGAGACGAACCTGAATCAGTTGACGTTCGGCGCCGGTGTCTCGCAATACGACGGGTTCTTCGGTCAGGTGCAGTTTCAGACGACCAACTTCATGGGGAGGGGCGAGACGCTCGGCGTCTCGTTACAGAACGGGTCGCGCACGCGCAACTACATGGTCTCGTTCACCGAGCCGTTCATCTTCGGGCGCCCACTGTCATTGGGCACCCAGGTCTTTTCGCGTCGGGTCGAGTGGATCGGCAGCTTCACCGAGGAATCAACCGGCGCGTCGGTGACGGTCGGATGGCCCCTGGCGGTCTTCACGCGGATGTTTTTCGCCTACAGCCTCCAGTCGTCCTTCGTGACCGACCTCAATCCGGTTTTCACTGACAACCCCGAGCTGCTGGCCTTCAACCCGTTCTTTCAGGACGCGCTCCTGCAAAGCCAGGGTGGGCGCCGTCTCGTCAGCAAGGTGACGCCGTCGTTCATGGCGAACACGGTCAATCATCCGATCTTCCCTACCCAGGGCCGGAGTCTCCGGGCCTCCATCGACCTGGCGGGTCTGGGTGGCAACACGCGCTTCTGGAAACCGACGCTCGAAGGCACGTGGTACAAGCCACACACGTCCAAGACCGTCATCGGGTTGCGTGGTCAGTACAGCTACCTGGCGGCGGGCGATCCGAACCAGATCCCGATCTTCGAGCGTCTCTGGCTCGGCGGCGAGTACTCGGTGCGCGGATACGACATCCGCCGCATCGGGCCGACGCTGTCCGACATCGATCCGGAGGTGCCGGAGGATTCGTTTCACGGTCGTACGCTCGTTGGCGGCAACAAGAGCCTGTTGGTCAACGCGGAATACCAGTTCTTGTTCAGCAACGAGATACGGCTGGTCGCGTTCTACGACGCGGGGCAGGTGCAGAACTTCGGGGACTCGTTTGTGATGAAGGACTTCAGGTCGTCGACCGGTGTCGAGCTGCGCTTCTTCATGCCGATGCTGAACGTGCCGTTCCGGATCATCTACTACTGGAATCCGAACCCCGAAGGCATCTACAGCGACCGCTTACAGGACCAGGAGGATCGGGGATTCCGATTCTCCGTCGGCACGACGTTCTAGTCCACGAGTGGCCGTGGTGGCGGCCGCGAGCGGGCTAGTCCACCCTCGGGACACTAGCGCCGAGAGGCCGAAGAGCCGAAAGACAGAGAGACCGACGAGCGAAAGACGAGGACCCATGAGATCCGTGATACACATCGTGGCGGCCCTGTTCATCGTTGGGGTCGCAGGTAGTGTCGATGCGCAGGACGCGCAGCCTGCGGCGCCGGCACCGTCGTTCCCGGCCGGTACGAAATACGCCTACGTCGACCTCCAACGCGTGCTCGCGGAATCGACGGAGGGCCAGGCCGCCAATGCGAAGGTCCAGGAGCTGACCGACTCGAAGCTCGCTGAGATCGAGGCGCGGAACCAGCAACTGCAGGGGCAGATCGGCGGACGTAACCAGACGCTCGTCGACTCGCAGCAGAAACTCGAGCAGGGCCAGAGCATCTTGAGTGCGGAAGCGCGGCTCAGCCTGCAGCGAGAAATCTCTCGACTTCAACTCGAGATCCAGCGGGAAACGCAGGACGCGCAGGCGGAAATGGAGCGCGTCACGCAGGACGCGGAAGCCGAGGTCGGCGACCTGCAGCAGGCGCTACAGCTCGAGTTCGAGCAGCGGCTCGCGCCGGCCCTGGAGCAGATTGCGACGAGTCGCGGGGTCGACTTTCTCTTCAACGTCGGGCAGGGCGGCCTCATCTGGGCCAACCGCGACTTGGATTTGACCCAGGAGGTCGTCGACCAGCTCAACGGGGCGGCCACGAGCCCCTAACCCCAACTTCGCTGGGTTGACTGCCGGTGGACGATGTGCGTGCGACCTTGTACACTGGCGCGCGCGCAGGGGTCAGGGAGTTTCTGGTCCCGCGACCCTAGTCCGTGTCCCTCGACATCCCTCTCGTTCTCGACCGCCTCTGCTATCGATATCCATCGCTGCTGGTCGACAGCGTCGTTGAGCACGTCCCCGGCGAGCGAATCGTCGCGGTGAAGAACGTCACCGTGAACGAGGACTACTTCCAGGGGCACTTCCCGGGCACCCCGCTGATGCCCGGTGTGATGATGATCGAGACGCTGGTGCAGGTCGCGACGTTGTTGCTGCTCGATGACGGCGGCGAGGCCCCCACGCGACGCGCCGTGCTGCGCGGAGTCAACGACGCGAAGTTCCGGCGCCAAGTTGTGCCTGGCGACCGGCTACGGCTCGAGGTCACGCTCGCGCGTGAGCGACGGGGGCTGGCCATCGCCCGGGGTGTGGCCACCGTGGCGGATCGGACCGTCGCGGAGGCCGAGTTGCTGCTGGGGCTCGAATACGGTGAGCCACAGATCCACCGGACCGCCATCGTTCAACCCGGAGCCGTCATCGGCGCGGGAACCGTCGTCGGCCCCAATGCCGTGATTGGCGCCGACGTGCGCATTGGTTGCGGCGGATGGATCGGCGCCTCGGCCGTCATCGATGGCGATACCGAGCTCGGCGACGGGTGTAAGGTGTTCCCCTTCGCCTCCGTGGGCTTGATTCCGCAAGATACGAAGTACCGAGGCGAGGCGACGCGGCTCCTGATCGGACACCGCAACGTATTTCGTGAGTTCGTCACGATTCACAGGGGCACCCGCGGTGGCGGCGGCGTGACGCTCATCGGCGACGAAAACCTGTTCATGGCGTACGTCCACGTGGCGCACGATTGCATCATTGGGAACACGACGATCATCAGTCACGGCGCGATGCTGGGCGGGCACGTCGTCGTTGAGGACGAGGCGGTCATCGGCGCGTCGTGTGGCGTTCATCAGTTTTGCCGCGTCGGGCGGCAAGCATTCATTGGCGGGGGGTCCGTCGTCACCCAAGACGCGTTGCCGTATGGCAAGACCGTGGGCAACCGCGCCCGGATCTACGGGTTGAATACGATCGGTCTTGAGCGGCGCGGGGTGCCGCCGACGACGATAGAGAAGCTGAAGCACGCCTACCGCTACCTCTTGCAGTCCAAACTCAATACGACGCAGGCGCTCCAGCACATCGACGACGATGCGTCCCTCACCTGCCCCGAGGTGCGCTATCTGGTCGAATTCATCCGGACGTCGAAGCGAGGCGTCACCTTGCGGCGACCGCCGCGGCGCGCCGAGCCGATGGAGGTCGAGGGCCCGGCGTAGCGCGTGTTCTGGGCTCCGGTCCCGCGACACATGCGACTCGGTCTGATTGCCGGTAACGGCCGGTTCCCCTTCCTGGCGCTCGAGGCGGCGAAGCGGTTGGGGCATGAGGTCACGGTCGTCGGGATTCGCGAGGAGACGAGCCCCGCGATCGAGGCGGCTGCGGCCGAGGGTGCTCCGGCGTCGTTCCACTGGGTGTCGCTCGGCCAGCTTGGCCGGTGCATTTCCCTGCTGAAGGATGCCGGCGTGACGCGCGCGCTCATGGCCGGGCAGGTCAAGCACGCCAAGATCTTTTCCGGCGTGGTGCCGGATCGCGCAGCGCTCTCCGTGCTCCGACGGCTCGCCACGCGCAACACGGACGCGCTCCTCACGGCCGTCGTTGAGGTGCTGGGCGAGCATGGTATCGAGCTGGTCGATTCGACGGCGTTCCTCGAGCCGCTGCTGGCGCGCGCCGGGACGTTGACGACGCGGGGGCCGACGGAGGACGAGCGGGCCGACCTGGCGTTCGGCTACGACATGGCCGATGCGATCGCGGGGCTCGATATCGGGCAGACCGTCGTCGTCAAGAGCAGCGCTGTCGTGGCCGTCGAGGCGATGGAGGGCACCGACGAGGTCATCGCGCGGGCGGCGCGGCTCGCTGGGTCCGGTGTGCGAGTGATCAAAGTGGCCAAGCCCAATCAGGATATGCGGTTCGACGTGCCGGTGATCGGCGTTCCGACGATCGAAGCGCTTCGCGCCGCCGCTGCCACCGTGCTCTCAGTCGACGCCGGACGCACGCTCGTCCTCGACGGCGACCGTGTGCTCGACGCGGCGAACCAGGCGGGGATCGCCTTGGTCGGTCGAGCGGAGGACCAGCAGAGGACGACCGAGTGACGACCGGGCCACCGTTTCGCGCGGCGGTGGTGGGGGTCGGGTACTTTGGGCGGCATCACGCGCGGATTCTGAGCCGACTGCCCGGCGTCGAGCTCGTTGGCGTCTTTGACATCGACCCCGCGCGCGCGGAGGCCGTGGCGACGGAGGTGGGCACCCGCGCTGTCCCCGATGTCGAGGCGCTCGTCTCCGATGTGGACGGCGTCACGATTGCGGTCCCGACGGCGGCCCATGCGCGGGTGGCGTTGCCGCTGCTGCGGGCCGGAATACCCGTGCTCGTGGAGAAACCGATCTCGACGACGGTGGCCGAGGCCGATGCGCTGGTCGAGACCGCCAACGCATCGGGAACGATCCTGGCGGTCGGCCACACCGAGCGCCACAATCCCGCGGTGACGATCGGTCACGCGCTGGTGTCTATGCCGCGGTTCATCGAGGTGCATCGTCTCGCTGCCTTCGCGCCGCGGAGTCTCGACGTCGATGTCGTCTTCGACGTCATGATCCACGATCTCGATGTCATCCTCTCCATCGTGGACGCGGTGCCCGAGTCGATCGAGGCCGTCGGCGTCCCCGTGCTTTCCGATCGTGTCGATATCGCGAACGCGCGGATCCGCTTCCGTGGCGGATGCATCGCCAATTTGACCGCGAGTCGGATCAGCCGCGACCAGGTACGCAAGCTCCGTGTGTTCCAGCCGCATGCCTACGTCTCGATCGACTACGCTGCGCAGCACGTCGAGGCGTGGCGTGTGACACGTGACGGAGACACCGGGCCCGCGATCGAGGGCGGACCGGTCGACGTGCCGCGCGCGGAGCCGCTTGAACGGGAGCTCGCGGATTTCGTGCACGCAGCGCAGACGGGGGCGCGCCCGCGCGTGAATGGGGCGGACGGACGCCGGGCGCTCGCGCTGGCGCAGAACATCGCGACGGCGATCGCGGCTCGATAGCCGGCTCCGACAGATGCGGGCCGGTGCGGAATGGGTGAGAACGTGACGACCCTGTTGGACGACATCGAGAGCCGAGTGGCGGCCGGCGAGCCACTGACGGAAGGCGACATCGACGCCCTGGTCGGGACTCGTGACCTCCTTGGGCTTGGGTCCGTGGCCGATGCGATGCGACGTGCTCGACGCGGTCAGCAGGTGACGTTCGTCCGGGTCGTCGAAGTGCCGGTTGACGCCGAGCCGCCAGCCATCCCACCGGGGGCGGGGGAGGTGCGCATCGTCGGCTGTCCGGATGACCCGGACGCCGCGCTGCGGGTCACGCGGCACGTCCGGGCGGCGGCTGGCGAGGTGCCCGTCACCGGGTTCGCGCTCGACGACCTCGTTGAGGCCTGCGGGGAGGACACGTATCGCGTTGCAGAGCTGGTCGGGGCGCTTCGCGAGGCCGGCTTGGCGCTCGTTGCCGAAGCGCGCGTCGACCGCTCACGCGATCCACGGTGGATCGAGCTTGCCGCGACCGCGGGCCTGCCGGTGGCGCGGCTCACGGTGATCGAGCGTGAGGCCGAGGCGGGGACCTGGGCGCGGCGAGTGGCCTCGTGGCGATCGGCGGTAGGAAGCGTCCGCGCGTTCGCGCCACTGCCGCGCGTCGCGGCGGCCCTGCCCACGACTGGCTATGCCGATGTCCGCCAGGTTGCGCTGGCGCGGCTGCTGGTTGACAATATCGACTCGATACAGGTGGATTGGAGTGTGTACGGGCCGAAGCTAGCGCAGGTCGCGCTCGCGTTCGGGGCCGACGACGTGGACGCTGTCTCGCCAATCGATTCGACCGAGCTCGGGTGGCGCCGGGCGCCGCTGGAGGAGATCGTTCGCAACATCAGCGCGGCGGGGCTGGCCCCAGTGCAACGCAACGGCCGTTTCGAGATCGGCACGCCGTCATGAGCGTGATCCGCGTCGGGGCGGTCCAGTATCTCAATGCCAGACCACTCGTTCACGGGCTCGACGCGCGCGATGACCTCTTCTCCGTGCGGTTCGACGTGCCGGCCAGGTGCGCCGTGCTGCTTCACGATCGGTCCGTCGACCTCGGGCTGATTCCGACGATCGAGTACCTCCGAAGTCCGGGATATCTCGTCGTGCCGGACATCGCGGTGGTCTCGCGCGGTCCCGTGGCCTCGGTCGCGCTCTTCTCGAAGCGGCCCGCGACCGCCATTCGCTCCCTCGCCATCGACTCGAGCTCTCGCACGGCCGTCGCGTTGCTGCGGATCCTGTGTGCCCAGTGGTTCGACATCGAGCCGACGTTGGTGACGATGCGCCCCGATCTGCCGGCGATGCTCAAGCGGTGCGACGCCGCATTGTTGATTGGCGACATCGCGCTGTACATCGACCACGAGACCGCCGGCCTCGAAAAAATCGATCTTGGAGGCGAATGGACCACCATGACGAACCTCCCGTTCGTGTGGGCCTTCTGGGCGGGTCGGCCGGGTGCCGTCGAGCCGGTCCACCTCGAGGCGCTTCGTGAGGCGCGGGCGGCAGGAGTTGGTGCGCTCGAGGCGATCGCCGCTGAGCACGGTCCTGATGACGAGGACCAGGCGGAGATTGCGCGAGCCTACTTGCAGGACAACGTGCAGTTCGAGCTGACCGCGGACGGACTCGCCGGTCTCAAGAAGTTCTACAGTGCGGCGCTCGAGCTCGGCATCGTGCAGATCCCCCCCAACGTGCGCTTCTTCGGATCGTGATGTCAGACGCAAGCCCGCAGGCGGTTCCGCAGGCTCGCACTGGCCAGCGGCTGAACGCCGGGGAGGCGCTCGACCTCTACCAGCACGCATCGACGCACGAACTGGGCCGACTCGCGGACCAGGCCCGCGCCGTAAAGCATCCGGATAGGGTCGTTACCTACATCATTGATCGCAACGTCAACTACACGAACGTCTGCGTCGCGCGTTGCAATTTCTGCGCGTTCTACCGAGAGGTGGGATCGTCGGACGGCTATGTGCTCGGGTTCGAGGAGGTGTTCAGGAAGATCGACGAGACCATTGCGGTCGGCGGCGTGCAGTTCCTGCTTCAGGGTGGGCACAACCCCGATCTGCCGCTGTCGTGGTACGAGGATCTCTTCGGGGCCGTCAAGGACCGATATCCGACCTTCAAGCTCCATGCGCTCTCCCCACCGGAAGTCATCCATCTATCCCGGTTGTCGCAGCTCCCGGTGCGCACCGTCATCGATCGACTCGTGTCCGCTGGTCTCGACAGCATCCCCGGTGGCGGCGCGGAAATCCTGGTCGATCGCGTACGGGAGCGGCTCAATTGCCATAGCAAGGCGACGGCCGCCGAATGGCTCGGCGTCATGCGCGCGGCCCACGAGGCCGGGCTGCGGACGACGGCGACCATGATGTACGGAACCGTCGAGCGCCTCGAGGAACGTATCGAGCATCTGATGCGTTTGCGGGATCTCCAAGACGAGACCGGCGGTTTCACCGCGTTCATCACGTGGAGCTACCAGCCGACGAACACGGAGCTTGGCGGCGTCGAGGCGACCGGCGTCGACTACCTGCGCACGCTCGCGCTTGCGCGTCTCGTCCTCGACAACTTCGACAATCTACAAGCGTCTTGGGTCACACAGGGTGGCAAGGTGGGCCAGCTCAGCCTCGCCTACGGCGCGAATGACATGGGCAGTGTGATGCTCGAGGAGAACGTCGTGCGGGCCGCGGGTGCAGCCTATTGTATGGACGAGTCCGAGATCGTGCGCAACATCGAAGACGCGGGTTTCGTCCCCAAACGTCGCAACATGCACTACGACACCATTGGGGATCCCGTCTTCCGCGAGCGCGCCGTGCCGCGGATGCACGAACTCGCCGTCGCCCGAGATTCCGGCGACACGAGCCTGCCGCCCGAGCTCGACCGCTACCCCGCCCGCAGTCGGTCCGGAAAGCGACGCCAGACCGCGACATGAGCGCCGGGCCGACCCGGTATCAGGCCGCCTGGGTCGTGCCGGTGACCGCGCCGCCGATCCGCGACGGTCATGTCGATGTCGAGGACGGGGTGATCGTCGCGGTCGGTGAGCGCCACGAGCGACCCCACCGCGCCGACGCGACGGTCGTGCCGCTACCGTCGACGGTCCTGTTACCTGGGCTCGTCAACGCACACACGCACCTTGAATTGTCCCATCTGCGAGGCGCCGTGGCGTCTGCCGTGTCACCGCCCGTGTGGGCCAGCGCGATGATGTCGCAACGGGGTCACCACGACGACGCCACGGCCGCGCCCGCACTGGCGGCGGCGGTGAACGAGCTCCGGCGTGCGGGGACCGCCCTGGTCGGTGACATCGCCAACACGCGGCAGTCGGTGGGCGCGCTCGAGGCGAGCCCGGTGGAGGCGGTGGTCTTCCGTGAGGTGCTGGGGTTCAACGTCGGGGCGGAGGAAGCGCGAGCCATTGCCCGTGAGCTGAAGGCGGAGCGCGATGCGCGAGTCGAGGTGGGCGTTCGCTTGGCGGTGGCTGCGCATGCGCCGTACTCCGTGGCGCCCACGCTGTTCACGGCGCTCAGGGAGAGTGATGACGATGGACCGCGGTCCGTCCACGTGGCGGAATCGTCGGAGGAGCTCGAGCTGCTCGAGCACGGGACAGGCGCGTGGCGTGCCGTCCTCGAGGAGCGCGGCCGGTGGATTCCAGGGTGGAATCCGCCAGGCTGCGGTCCCGTCGAGTACCTCGATGCACTCGGGTGGGCCGGAACCGGGACGCTCATCGTGCACGGTGTGCATCTCACGCCGGCCGAGCTCGAGGGTCTCGCGGCGTCCGGGGCGACGCTTGTGACGTGTCCGCGCAGCAACGCGTGGACCGGGGCCGGGACGCCACCGATCGCGCAATTCTACGCCTCGGGTGCGCCCGTGGCCGTCGGCACTGACAGCCTGGCGAGCGCGCCAGACCTCAACCTGTTCGCGGAGCTGGCCGTGATGCGACGGATCGCTCCGGGGGTGCCGGCACGGTCCATCCTCCTAAGCGCGACCCTCGTGGGAGCCGAGGCGCTCGCGGCAGCGGACCGATTCGGATCCCTCCGCGCTGGGCGGCAAGCGGCGCTGATTGGGGTCGATCTGCCTGGCCCCGTCGACGATGTGGAAGAATACCTACTGAGTGGGATCCAGCCAGAGCAGATAGCGTGGCTGGAGGACGTCGGCGGGGACTAGGAAACGGAAACTGGGTACCAAGGGGACGGGGCACACGGGGTGCCGACGGCAGAAGCCCGTGCCCGCCATCATAGTGGTGACCACCTAGCACGGGATGTTGACTCGAATCCGCACCTACGCGTCGTTCATCCGGCTGAGCCACACCGTGTTTGCGCTGCCATTTGCGCTCACCGGCGCGGTGCTTGCCGGGATGGTGGTGCCGCTGACCTGGGCGCGCGTTGGCTGGATCCTCGCGGCGATGGTGAGCGCGCGCACCGCGGCCATGGCGTTCAACCGAGTGGTTGACGCGCGTTTCGATGCCTTGAACCCGCGGACACGCGACCGGGAGCTCCCGCGTGGCCGCATCTCTCGGCGCGAGGCGGTCGGGGTGGTCATTGTTGCGTCGCTGGTGTTTGTCGGCGTGACCTATCCGCTCGGGGCGCTGTGCTTCGCGCTCTCGCCCGTCGCGCTCGCCATCGTGTTCTGGTACTCGCTGGCCAAGCGCTACACGAGCTACACGCAGCTGTTCCTGGGCCTGGCGCTGTCCGTCGCGCCGGTTGGCGGATGGCTGGCGGCCGGAGGTGGACCTGGTTGGGAGCCGTGGCTACTGGCGATCGCGACTGGGACTTGGGTCGCGGGCTTCGATATCCTGTACGCCTGTGAAGACGTGTCGTTCGACCGAGCCCACGGCCTCCACTCGATTCCCGCCCGTTACGGCGTCGCGCGGTCGCTCTGGATTTCGCGCGCCCTTCACCTGGTCACCGTGACGGCGTTGGCCCTTCTCGCTGGTGTCACGGCGCTTGGACCGGTGTACCTCGCCGGTGTCGCGGGCGTCGGGCTGCTCTTGGCCTACGAGCAGTCCCTCGTTGGCCCACGCGATTTGTCGCGCGTGAAACAGGCCTTCGACCTGAACGGATACGTCGGGATTCTCTATCTGCTCACGACGGTGGCGGCCGTTTATGTCGGGTAGCGCCCAGCGCGTCATCACGGTCGGGATCACCGGCGCGAGCGGGGCCCTCTACGCGGTGCGTACCGTGGCCGCGTTGCTGGCCGCCGACGCGCGTGTCGAGCTCGTGGTATCCGACTACGGTCGGCGCCTGCTGCGGGACGAGCTCGGTGCGGAGGCGGCCATCGACCGTCTCGACACCTACCTCCACGCGCGCTACGGCGTTGCGGCACGCGCCGACACGCTGGAGATCCACAGCAACAAAGATGTGGGCGCCTCGATCGCCAGCGGCAGCTACCGGTGCGACGCGATGGCGATCGTCCCGTGCTCGATGAAGACCCTCGCAGGGGTGGCCCACGGTCTCTCGCGGAACTTGATCGAGCGCGCGGCGGATGTCGTGCTCAAGGAGCGCCGCCTGCTCGTGCTCGTGCCTCGCGAGACACCGATGAGTTTGCCGCAGCTGAAGAATCTCGTCTTGTGCGCGGAGGCGGGCGCGCACGTGCTGCCCGCGATGCCCGCTTTCTATCAGGGGCCGGAGACCCTCGACGATCTCGCGGACTTCATGGCCGGGAAAATCCTCTCGTCGCTCGGGTTCCAGCACCAGCTGTTTCCCTCCTGGACTGGCTAGTGCGGTGCACTAGCCTGGTCTACTCACCGATCGCCCGCGCCATTGGTTGACAAGACGCCCCACCGCATCGCGGGCATGTTCGACGGAATCGCCCGACGCTACGATGTCCTCAACCACATCTTGAGCGCCGGCCTTGACCGTCGATGGCGCGCGCGCGCCGTCCGATCGCTGGGTTTGCGGGGGGGGGAGCTGGTGGTCGACCTGTGCACCGGCACCGCCGATCTGGCCATTGCGCTGACGCGCGGATCTGCCGGCGCGTCCCAGGTCGTGGGGGTCGACTTCGCGGGAGAGATGCTGCGCCGCGGCCAGGCCAAGATTGCCGCTCGTGGGCTGGCGGGGCGCGTGTGTCTCGTGCGAGGCGACGCCACCCGCGTGCCCGTGGGCAGCGAGTCCGCGCACTGTGCGACGGTCGCGTTTGGCATCCGCAACGTCGAGGACCCGCGGCGCGCGCTGGACGAGATGCACCGCCTCATCCGGCCCGGCGGTCGAGTCGCGATTCTCGAGTTCGGCACGCCGAACGTCCCGGTACTCAGGTCAGTGTATGCGTGGTACTTCCAGCGCGTGTTGCCGCGATTGGGTGCGGCGATCTCCGGTCACGATAGCGCCTATGCCTATCTTCCGGCGTCCGTCGGCGAGTTCGGCGGACGAGACGCGCTGTGCACGCTGCTCCGCGCTGCCGGGTTCGTCGCGATCCGGGCGGTCCCGCTGCAACTCGGTATTGTCTATCTCTATGAGGCTCGCCGGGCTCAGGTTTAGACGGGGCTTCGCCCCGAGCCCGTAGACCTGGCTGGTATACTCAGAGCGGAACCCGCACCCGAACTAAGTGGCTCATGTACTTCGACTTGGACGACCGCCGTTTCGAAACGCCGACGGTCGAGGCGGCGATGTCATGGCGCGAGCAGGCGCTGCTGTCGGTCTTTGCCCACGTCCTCGTCGTGCTGGCGGTAGTCTTCGTGCCGCAGATGTCGTTCGTCCGCGATGCCGAAGCCAGACGGGCCGAGCGGTTGGCGGAGTTGGCCGAGGAGCAGGCAGCGTTGGCCGCCCTGCAGCGGGAGGCCGATACGGACCGCCAGTTCGTCTTCGTCCAGCCACGCGTCGATCTCGAGACACCGAACCCGCCGCGGTTGGATGCCCCGCTCTCGGATACGGATCGGCGGGCGCAGTCGGCGTTGTCGTCCGACGATCCGCTGAACAGCCTGCCGAACGCGGTCGGGAACTCCTCGACCTTCGCTGAAGCGGACGACCCCGATGCCGGGCTCGACGAAACCCCGCGCATCGGGGTTCCGGCCGACGCCACCTCACCCGACCCGGCCGATGTGCCGGACCCGGAACCGGCGGTGGACGAGCTGCTCGACGCTCTCGCCGATCGGCCACCGACGGAGAGCGCGGACGATCCGGGACCGGGTGAGCGCCCCGAGCCGGAAGAGCGAACCGCGGAAGCGCTGGAGACCGAGGGGTCGCTGGTCGTACCGCGCCAGGGCGGGGGGCCCGAGGATCCCGATCCACGGTCGGACGCCGACGCCAAGGCCGACGGCCTGCTCGGACGGGCGATGGAAAACCTCGAGCAATACGTCAGGCGCGAGAGTTTCGGCAACCTGCGCGGGAGTACCGACCAGTTCGGCCCCTGGATTCAGTTCGACACAAAGGGGGTCGAGTTCGGCCCGTGGGTGCGCCGGTTCATTGCGAAGATTCGCCGGAACTGGTTCATCCCGTACGCCGCGTTCAGCATGCATGGCAACGTCGTGCTGACGTTCTACGTCCACAGGGACGGCACCCTGACCGACCTCACCGTCTCGCGGCCGTCCGCGGTCGGTGCATTTACCAACTCCGCGTTCAACGCGCTTCAGTCCACGAACCCGGCCCAGCCACTACCGCCCGAGTATCCCGACGACCAGGCGTTCTTCACGGTGACGTTCTACTTCAACGAGTCACCGCCCGCGTAGCCGCGAGCTCGGGCGGCTGACGGCGCGACGTCTCGTGGCGAGTGACGGCCCCGGTCCGCTCAATGCAGCTCCCGACACGCGCGCAGCGGCTTGGATGGCTCATCCTGCTGGGCGCGCTGACTCTGCTCGTGGTGCTCCGATGGTGCCGTCAGGTGTGACGACCGAAGCCACCCGCCCTCGCTTCGTGGCGATTCTCGGCCCGACCGCGACCGGAAAGAGCGCACTCGGCTTGGCGCTGGCCCAGCGTCGAAACGGCGAGATTGTGAGCTGCGATTCGACGGCGGTCTACCGCGGTTTCGATATCGGCACCGATAAAACGCCGCCAGGACGGCGCGGCGGAATCCCGCACCACCTGGTCGACGTGGCGGAGCCGACCGAACGGTATTCCGCAGCGCGCTTCGTGCAGGCAGCGGCGGCGGCCATTCGTGACATCACAGACCGCGGGCGCCTTCCGATCCTCGTGGGTGGGACTGGGCTGTACTATCGGGCGCTCACGCGAGGGCTCTTTCCGGGTCCGGGCCGCAACGACGTACTGCGCACGCGTCTTGCGCGGGTCGCGCAGAAACGGGGCGCCGGCTGTCTGCATCGGATGGTCGCCCGGGTCGACCCGGCGTCAGCCGAGCGGATATCGCCGCGTGACGAGAAGCGTCTGGTTCGCGCGCTCGAGGTGTTCATGCTCACCGGACGGCCGCTGACAGATCACTTCGCCGACACGCGCTCGCCGCTCGACGACTACCTGGTGGTGGCGTTCGGTCTGCGGGTGTCGCCAGCCGACCTCGCACAACGGGTCGCCGATCGCGTCGACCGCCAGTTCGCTGATGGACTCCTGGACGAGATCCGGCGCACGCTGTCCACGGGGGTGGGGGAGGACGCGCATCCGTTCGGCGGGCTCGTCTACCGACAAGCCCTCGAGCACCTCCGGGGTCTGCGCACCGAGCGCGAGACACGCGAGCTCATCGTGCGGGAGAACCTGCGGTACGCGCGCCGTCAGTTGATCTGGTTCCGTAAAGAGCCTAACCTACGGTGGATTCAGCTGCCGGGGGAGCATCGCGACGCAATGACTACCGTGCTCGGGGCGCTTGGAGACGTTCCTACCTGATGTCGACCCGCGACACCGCGTCGGCTCCTGGTGCAGGTGACCGCGGACAACAGGCGGCGGTGGGTCCCAATCTGCAGGACACCTTTTTGAATGGAGCGCGACGCGAGCGCCTACGCGTCGCCATTCGTCTCATGGATGGCACCGAAGTCGACGGTCGCATCAAGAGCTTCGACAGGTTCGCCGTGCTGGTCGAGCACGATGGCACGGACTCGATGCTGTTCAAGCACGCGATCGCGTCGATCCGACCGTTCACCATTGGTGCGTCGGGGGCGTCGTCCTAGGCGCGCACGGCTGGGGGCGCAGCCCCATCTGATTAATGCCCGACCGAGCGATGGCGGGCGCGCTGCGCGCCCAACTGGAGGCCCGCGAGCAGGACACGCTGGCTCCGTGGGCGGCGCGGAGCAGCGCCAGCCGGGGTCGTCTCCGTCCCGAGCCAGACGACCCGATTCGACCCGCGTTCCAACGCGACCGCGACCGGATTGTGCATTCGAAGGCCTTCCGCCGGCTCAAGCACAAGACCCAAGTATTTCTCGCGCCGGCCGGCGATCACTATCGCACGCGACTCACCCACACGCTCGAGGTGTCGCAGATCGCGCGCACGATCGCGAAGGTGCTCCGGCTCAACGAAGAGCTCACTGAGGCCATCGCACTCGGGCATGACCTCGGGCATACGCCGTTCGGGCACGCTGGCGAGCGCGTGCTGAAACAGCTCATTCCCGGCGGGTTCAACCACTATGAACAGAGCCTGCGCATCGTCGACGTGCTCGAGCAGGACGGCGCCGGTCTCAACCTGTGCTGGGAGGTACGCGACGGCATCGCCAAGCACTCGAAGGGCAAACAAGGCGCCCCAGTCGGGGCGGACCTCGAGAACCGCGCCGCGACGCTGGAAGGGCAGGTCGCGCGTGTCGCAGACATCATTGCCTACGTGAACCACGACATCGACGACGCCATCCGCGCCGGGGTGCTCGGTGCCGATGATCTGCCTCGGGACACGATCGGTGTGCTCGGGTCGTCTTCATCGGCGAGGATCGGGTGCATGGTCGCGGACGTCGTAGAGCGGACTCTCGACCGGGCCGATTCGCCCGAGATCGGAATGAGCACGGAGGTGTTACAGGCGACGCTCGACCTGCGCGCGTTTCTGTTCACCGCGGTCTACGAGAACGACGTGGCCACCGCCGAGTTCAAGAAGGCGTACGGCATTCTTGCCGGGCTCTGGGAGAAGGTGCGCGATGAGCCCGCGCGATTCCTCGATGGGCGCACGCTCCAACGCGATGGTCTCGACGTTGCCGCGCGCGACTTCCTGGCGGGCATGACCGATCGCTTCGCGATCAGCCTCTTCGAGGAGCTGTTCGTCCCGCGCCCGTGGGGCGAGCAGGTCCGTTCACGCGTGCTATAGTATAGGGTTCGTCGAATGGTCGTGGAGATGGCTGAGACGGGGCACTCCGACCTGAGCCAGTCCCTGGTTCTGGACACCCGTGCGCTGCGCGGGGCCCAAGACCGCGTGGAGCGCTCATATCCACCCTCGACATTCGAGACGGGGCCGGGTGACGGCTATGCAGTCGCCACGGCAGTGATCGTGAAGCTGGTCATTGACATGGACGGCGAGATACTGCGGCTCCGGGGCCATGTCACGACAGCCATGCGGTTGGCGTGCGGGCGGTGTCTCGAGGCATTCGACCGACCGGTCGACTTCGAGGTGGACCTGCGCTATCTGCCCCAGCGCGCGAACATCGGCGACGGCGACGTGGAGATCTGCGATGACGATCTCTCGACGGCGTTCTACCGAGACGATGAGATCGACCTCGGACATCTCGTTCGCGAGCAACTGCAACTCGCGGCGCCAATGAAGCCGCTCTGCGATGAGGCGTGTCGGGGGCTGTGCTCCGTGTGCGGCATCAATCGGAACACGGACCAGTGCAGCTGCGAGACTGTGTGGCGGGATCCGCGTCTCGCGGCCCTACGGTCGATGGTGCGCGGCGAGCCGGGGCACGCGCGAAAGGACTGATCGAGATGCCCAATCCGAAACGGCGGCACTCCAAGGCGCGCACGGCGAAGCGACGCGCGCACGATGCGATCACGGCGACCGCGACGGGCGAGTGTCCACATTGTCACGAGCCAAAGCCGCCGCATGTGGTGTGCCCGCACTGCGGGTACTACAGAGGCCGGCCGGTCAAGCCCGTCAAGGACGCGTGAGCCCCGCTCGGTCGGGGATGCCCAGCCGATGCACATTGCCGTTGACGCGGCTGGTGGTGACCACGCGCCGACGCACATCGTCGCGGGGGCGCTGGTTGCCGCGCGACATCTGGGATGCGGGCTCACGCTGGTCGGGCCGCGCGATCAGATCGAAAGCGAGCTCAAGCGCCACGGCGGCGCCACCGGCGTTGACCTTCGCACGATTCACGCGCCCGACGTCGTGGACATGGATGCGGCGCCCGCCGCTGCGCTGCGCCGGAAACCGCGCGCGTCGGTACGGGTGGCGGCCGAAACAGTCGCCGCCGGGGACGCCGTGGCGTTTTTCAGCGCTGGGAACACCGGTGCCACCGTGATGTCGGCCCACGCTGCGTTCGGCATGCTGCCGGGCGTCGACAGGCCGGCGTTGGCTACGACCATTCCTACGCTGCATCGAGACGCCGTGCTGCTCGATGCGGGAGCGACTGTCGACTGCCGGGCGCATCATCTCGTGCAGTTCGCGGCAATGGGCACCGTCTATGCGCGTACCGCACTCAGCGTTGCTTCGCCACGTGTCGGGCTCTTGTCAACGGGAGAAGAGGCCACGAAGGGAAACGACCTGACTCGGGATGCGCATCAACGGCTGCGGGCCTGCGGTGTGAACTTCATCGGCAACATCGAAGCTAGGGAAGTCTATGGCGGTCGGGCGGATGTCATCGTATGCGATGGCTTTACCGGCAACGTTGCCCTGAAGATCAGCGAGGGTCTCGTGGAGGTGGTCGAGGATCTGCTGCGCGCGGAGCTGCGGCGGACGTTCACGACTCGATTTGGGTATCTGCTGTCCCGTCGCGCGTTCCGGCGCTTCCGTCGCCGCGTCGACTATTCGGAATACGGGGGGGCGCCCCTCCTCGGCGTGGCGGGGCTGGCCATTGTCGGGCATGGACGGTCATCGGCCAAAGCCGTGCGCAACGCCATCGCGCTCGCGCACCGGTTTGCGACACAGAACGTCATCGCGGATCTTGGCGCCGGTCTGGCGTCGCTGACACCTGCCGCCGTGGAGAACGAAAGGTGATCGACGCGCACCGAGAGGCGCAACCATGATCGCGTTCGTGTTTCCTGGCCAGGGGTCGCAGCGCGTCGGGATGGGGCGGGCACTCGCCGCCGAGTTTCCGGTCTGCCAGGAGACGTTTCAGCAGGCCGACGACGCCCTCGGCGAGCCCCTCAGCAGGCTCTGTTTCGAAGGGCCCGACGACCGGCTCGCGCTCACCGAGAACACGCAGCCCGCAGTGCTGGCCACCAGCGTGTCGGCGTACCGACTCCTGACGTCGAGGGGACACGCGCCGTCGTTCCTTGCGGGCCATAGTCTGGGCGAGTACTCGGCGCATGTCGCGGCGGGGACGCTGTCGTTCGCCGATGCGCTGCGCACGGTGCGACGCCGTGGTCGGTACATGCAAGAGGCGGTGCCCGTGGGCGAGGGCGCGATGGCCGCCGTGCTCGGGCTCGACGCGGAGACCGTCCGTCGGGCCTGCGTAGAGGTCGCCGCCGGCGACGTGGTGAGCGCCGCCAACCTGAACGCGCCAGGACAGGTCGCGATCGCCGGTGCCCGCGATGCCGTTGGCCGCGCGAGCGCGCGTGCCCGCGAGCTCGGCGCGCGGCGGGTGGTGCCGCTACCGGTCAGCGCGCCATTCCATTGCGCGTTGATGAAGCCGGCAGAAACCCGTCTCGCGCCGGACCTACGCGCGCTGGTCGTGTCCGATCCACAGGTTCCGGTCGTAGCCAACGTCGATGCCGAGCCGAAACGCGCCGGACTCGAGGCCACGAAGGCGCTCATCCGGCAAGTGAGCGCCCCGGTCCTCTGGGAGGCGTCCGTCCGCCGCCTCATTGCCGACGGCGTCACGGCGTTCGTGGAGGTGGGTCCGGGCCGCGTGCTCAGTGGGTTGATCAGGGCCACGGACAAATCGGTCCGTGTCGCGAACGTCGCGGATCTGAAGAGCCTCGCGGCGGTCGAGGCCATGCTCGAAGGGGCGGGACGGGTGTCCAGCGCGCCGGGTCGTGGCGATGCATGACCTCACCGGGCGGGTCGCGCTCGTCACGGGCGCGTCGCGCGGGATTGGAAGAGCGATCGCGGTGAGGCTTGCGGGCGCCGGCGCGGCGGTCGTCGCAGGCGCGCGCGATCGCCACGCCGACGCAGTGGCGGGTGAGATCGTGTCGTCGGGTGGTCAGGCGGTGGGCATCAGTCTGGACGTGACCGATGCCGACACCATCGGTCGAGCGGTGGAGCTCGCCGCGGAGCGCTTCGGGGGCATCGACATCCTGGTCAACAACGCCGGCATCGTCCGCGACCAGTTGATGGTGCGAATGAAGCCGGAGGAGTGGGACGCGGTGCTCGCCACCAATCTGACTGCCGCGTTCGCCTGTTGCCGGGCCGTGCTCCGGCCGATGGTGAAGCGACGCTCAGGCCGCATCATCAACATCAGCTCCGTCGTCGGACAGTCGGGCAATCCGGGCCAGGCGAACTACGCGGCGTCGAAGGCCGGGCTCATCGGGCTGACGAAGGCGCTCGCCCGCGAGGTGGCATCGCGCAGCATCACCGTCAACGCGGTGGCGCCGGGGATGATCAAGACGGACATGACGGCGACGCTGGATCAGCGCGCGCGTGACGCGGTCACGGCCCAGATCCCGCTTGGCCGGCTCGGCGCCCCGGGGGACATCGCCTCGGCCGTCTGCTTTCTCGCATCGGACGAAGCGTCGTATATTACTGGTCAGGTTCTAGGCGTAAATGGCGGGATGTATATGTAGGAGGCTCCTGAATGGCGGTTGCTGACAAGATCAAGGGGATCATCGTCGAGCAGTTGGGCGTCGATGAGGAAGAGGTCACACCGGACGCATCGTTCGTGGACGATCTCGGTGCGGACTCGCTCGACACGGTCGAGCTGGTCATGGCTTTCGAGGAGGAGTTCGGTCTCGAGATCCCGGACGAGGACGCTGAGAAAATAACTCGCGTCAAGGAGGCTGTTGACTATATTCAGTCGCACGCCAAGAAGAAGAAGTAGGCGTTCGGAGCGGCGAGGAGGCAGCTGGTGCAGAGGCGGGTCGTAGTGACCGGTGTGGGCTTGGTGTCGTCGTTGGGGATCGGCACACAGCCGACGTGGGAAGCGCTGTGCGCTGGTCGGAGCGGGATCAGCGAGATCAGTCGGTTCGATGCGTCGGCGTTCGCGTCTCGGATCGCCGGCGAGGTTAAGGCGTTTGATCCGCTGCAATTCGTCGGCAAGAAGGACGTCAAGAAAATGGACGTCTTCATCCAGTACGCGATCGCGGCGTCCGAGTTTGCGGTGCGCGACGCCGGGCTCGAGCCGGATCGGGCACTGGGGCCTGAGGTCGGCGTGGTCATCGCGTCAGGCATCGGCGGATTCAGCACGATCGAGCGCGAGCATCGGGCGCTCCTCAAGGGCGGCCCGCGGAAGATTTCACCGTTCTTCATTCCGTCGGCCATCATCAACCTGGCCGCCGGTCAGGTCTCCATTCGATTCGGGGCGCGCGGGCCAAACTCGGCGACGTGCACCGCGTGTTCCGCCTCCGCCCATGCCATCGGGGACGCGTTCGAGCTGATCAAGCGGGGGGCTGCCGAGGCCATGATCGCCGGTGGGTCGGAGGCGGCCATTACCCCGATGGGGGTCGGTGGGTTCGCGGCCATGCGCGCGCTGTCCACCCGCAACGACGAGCCCGAGCGCGCCAGCCGACCGTTCGACCTCGACCGCGACGGGTTCATCATCGGTGACGGATCCGGCGTCGTCATTCTCGAGGAGCTCGAGCGCGCTCGCCAGCGCGACGCATCGATTTACGCTGAGCTCGTCGGCTACGGGATGTCGGCCGATGCGTTTCACGTGACGGCACCGGCGGAGGATGGCGATGGTGCGGTGCGGGTCATGCGCGCGGCGATCGCGCAGGCCGGGGTCGAACCGTCCGCGGTCGACTACATCAACGCGCACGGGACCTCGACGCTCTACAACGACCGGCTCGAAACCCTGGCGATCAAGAACTGTTTCGGTCCGCATGCGTCGACGGTGGCTATCTCCTCCACGAAATCCATGACCGGTCACCTGCTCGGTGCCGCTGGTGGGTTGGAGGCGGGGATCACGGCGTTGGCCATTCGAGACCAGGTCGTGCCGCCGACCATCAATCTCGAAACTTCGGACCCCGATTGCGACCTCGACTATGTGCCGAATCAGAAACGGCCGCTATCGATCGACTACGCGCTGTCGAATTCGTTTGGGTTCGGCGGCACGAACGCGAGTTTGCTCCTCAAACGGTACGAGAACTGACAGTGTCCTGGCGGGTGCCAGGCGCCCGGCCGTGAAGGCCAAGAACCACCACCGACGATGAATATCGCCGTCTGCATCAAGCAAGTCGTTACACGGGACTGGCCGCTCCGCGCGGATGACGGGGCGACGTGGGTTCGCGACCACGACGCGAGCTTCGAGATGAACGAGCCGGACGCCTACGCGCTCGAGGAAGCGCTCCGCCTCCAGGAGCGCCATGGCGGGGAGGTGGTGGTTTGCTCGGCGGGCCCCGCGCGCGTGGGGCAGGTGATACGGGAAGCGTTGGCGCGCGGCGCCGACCGGGCCATTCACGTCGACAGCGCCGAGCTGGCAGCGGCCGACGCCGGAGTGGTCGCGGGTGCGCTCGCCGCCGCCATCCGGTCCGAGTCCTTCGATCTCGTGCTCACGGGTCTCCAGTCCAATGACCAGGGATTCGGGCAGACCGGGGTTGTGCTCGCCGAGCTGCTGGGGTTGCCGCACGCGACCATCATCATGGATGTGGAGGCGGTCGGCGAGGGTGCGGGTCAGATTCGAGTAAAGCGAGAGCTCGAGGGCGGATGGTTCCAGTGGGTCTCGATGCCGACACCGGCGCTTCTGACGATTCAGAGCGGGATCAACCAGCTGCGCTACGCCACGCTGAAGGGCATCATGGCGGCCAAGAAGAAAGATCTTCGCACGGTGACCCCCGACGCCACGCCGGCGGTCGGGCACCGGATCCTCGAGATGTACACCCCAGGCAAAGGCAAGCAGACGCATCTTATCGACGGGGCGCCGGCCGACGCGGCGGCCGAGCTCGTCCGTCTGCTGCGCGAGGAGGCGCGCGCACTATGAGCGCCCAGGCACAGGTCCGCTCGAGGATGACACGATGGTCGGCGACGCCCGCCGGTCGCGCCGCCAAAGGAGCGTCATGATCCTCGTGATCGCTGAACAGCGCGAGGGCACGCTGAACCCGGTGACCTGGGAGACCATTGCCGCCGGCCAGGCCCTCGACGGGCCGCTGTCGGTCGCCGTGGCCGGTGCGAACGTCGGGTCCAGTGTCGAGGCGCTCGCCGCGGCCGACGTCGCTGAGGTGCTCGCCGTCGAGGACGCGGCGCTCGAGCCATACACCCCCGACGGCTTCGTCGGCGCGCTCGCGCAAGTCGTCGAGCAGGTGCAACCCAGCCTCGTGCTGTTTCCTCACACGTATCAGACGCGCGACTACGCGCCAGCGCTCGCCGCACGCCTCGGACGCACCCTGATGACGGATTGCATCGGCTCGAAGACCCGCGATGGGGGAGTGGCGTTCGTGCGTCCGATGTTCCAAGGCAAGTTCGTCGCGGACGTCGCGCCCGAGGGACCACCGCCTCACTTCGCCAGTTTTCAGATCGGGTCGTACCGGGCGGATGCCGCCGCGCGTGGCACGAGTCCGGCTGCGACCCGCGCGATCGCCGTGACGATCGACGCCGCCGCCATACGCCAGCGTCCGGAGGAGCCGTTCAAGGAGGCCAAGCAAGCGGTCGACCTCACGCAAGCGGAACGTATCGTGGCCGTGGGGCGCGGCATCAAGGGGCAGGAACACCTTCCGCTCGCCCAGGAGCTCGCCGTAGCGCTGGGCGCGGAGCTGGCCGCCTCCCGTCCGATTTGCGATTCCGGCTGGCTCCCGATGGACCGGCAGGTCGGCAGCTCGGGACAGACCGTTGCTCCAAAGCTCTATCTGGCGCTCGGCATTTCGGGTGCGATCCAGCATCTGGTGGGGATGAAGGGATCACGGACGATCGTCGCTATCAACAAGGATGCCGACGCGCCGATCTTCGAAGTCGCCGACTACGGGATCGTGGGCGATTTGTTCGAGGTCGTGCCGGCCCTCGTGACGGCGCTGGGAGAGTGAGCTGGATCGCGAGACACTCGATGTCGACGTCGTCATCGTAGGTGGCGGCCCCGCCGGTCTGGCGGCCGCCTACCGCCTGGCAACGCTCCAAAAGGAGCGCGGCGGTGAGGCGCTGACGGTAGCCGTCCTCGAAAAGGCGCGGGAGGCCGGCGCCCACCTGCTGTCGGGCGCCGTCCTCGACCCCTCCGCGCTCGTCGAGTTGATCCCGGACTGGCGCGCGCGAGGCGCACCGCTCGATGTGCCGGTGACCGGCGACCGCGTCTACTTCCTCACCGAGCGTGGCCGGATTCGTTCTCCCATCACGCCGCCGCCGCTCCGCAACCACGGCTGTTATGTGGTGTCGATCAACCGTCTCGCCAAGTGGCTGACCGAGCAGGTCGAGTCCGTCGGCGTCGACGTGTTTCCCGGATTCGCCGGTGCCGAGCTGCTGTACGAGGGCGACCGCGTGGTCGGGGTGCGGACCGGTGACCGCGGGATCGGCCGGGACGGCGAGCGCAAGTCGACATTCGAACCGGGCGTCGACATACGCGCGCCGGTGACGATTCTCGCTGACGGCGTGCGGGGCAACCTGACGAAGACGCTGGTGCGGCGATTCTCCCTCGACGACGGACGTCTCCCACAGGTCTACGCGATCGGTATCAAGGAACTGTGGGAGGTGCCGCCGGACCGGCTGGCGGCGGGGACCGTGCTGCACACAATGGGCTACCCGCTGCGATTGGAGGAGTTCGGTGGCGGGTTCATCTACGCGCTGCCAGAGGGTCGGGTGGATGTCGGATTCGTCGCCGGTCTCGACTATCGCAACCCGCTCTTCGACCCCCACGACGCGTTCCAGCGGTTCAAACGGCATCCGCTCGTCGCCGCGCTGCTGGCCGACGGGCAGATGGTGCGGTACGGCGCGAAGGCGTTGCCGGAGGGCGGGTGGCATGCCATTCCGCGGTGCCACGTGGATGGGGCACTGGTGGTCGGTGACGCGGCCGGGTTTCTCAACTCGATGCGGCTCAAGGGCATCCACCTCGCGATGCGGAGCGGGATGTGCGCCGCCGAGACAGCCTTCGAGGCGATCCGCGCCGGAGACCCGTCGGCGGATCGGCTGGGGCGTTACGCGAGTCTGGTCGCGTCGGGGCCGATCAAGCGCGAGCTGTACCCGGTCCGAAACGCGCACCAGGCCTTTGGGCACGGGCTCATCTCCGGGGTGCTGTATGCCGGACTCTCGCTCGTCACCCGCGGCTGGTGGTTTCGCGATCCGATGCCGGCACACGCAGGGCACGAGCGGATGTGGACCGTGTCGCGCTATGCCGACGGTGGCGCGCCGGCGCCGTCGCCGATGGCGCCCGTCGACCGCAAGCTGACGTTCGACAAGCTAACCAACGTGCATTACTCCGGCACGCGCCACGATGAGGATCAGCCGTCCCATCTGATCGTGCACGACACCGATATCTGTCGCACGCGTTGCTTGGAGGACTACCAGAACCCCTGTACCCGTTTCTGTCCGGCCAACGTGTACGAGATCCTCGACGCGGACGGCGGACCCGGGAAGCGGCTGCAGATCAACGCCTCGAACTGCGTGCACTGCAAGACCTGCGACATCATGGATCCCTATCAGATCATCGATTGGGTGCCACCCGAGGGCGGCGGCGGGCCGCACTACGAAGGCATGTGACGTCGAAGGCTGCACCGACGTCCCTGACGCGCGGCCAGCGCGTGCGCGCGTCGGCGATCGCGGCCCTCGCCTATCCGGTCATCGCGGCGATCGGGCGGACGCTGCGATGGTCGATCGACGGCTATGCCCACTACGAGGCGGTCTGCCGCGACGGTCACCAGCCCATTTTTGCGTTTTGGCATGGCCGCATTCTGCCGGCTGCATATTTCTGGCGTCGGCGAGGCATCGTCGTGATGACGAGCGCGAACTTCGACGGCGAGTGGATCGCTCAGATCATCGAGCGGTTCGGATATGGGACCGCGCGGGGCTCGACGTCGCGCGGCGGCCGACGCGCGCTGGCGCAGCTCCGGCGTGACATGCGCTCCGGACGACCCGCGGCCTTCACCGTCGATGGTCCGCGCGGGCCGGCGGGGTCGGTTCAGCCGGGAGCCGTGTGGCTCGCGGGACTGACCGGGAACCCGATGCTCCCGTTTCACATCGAGGCCGACCGGTACTGGGAGGCGCGAAGCTGGGACCGCACCCAGGTGCCGAAGCCATACGCTCGCGCTGCAATCGCCGTTGAGGAGCCGATTCACGTGCCGCCTGGCGCCGGCGAGGACGTGCTGGAAGCGAAACGCGTCGCGCTCGAGCAGGCGCTCCTCCGGGCGCGGCAGCGCTCGACGGCGATGCTCGAGCCGCGCTGACCACGCGAGGTGCATCGTGGACGCGAACGACGTCTTGGTGATCTCCTCAGACCGCTTCGTCGACCACGTGCCCCCCCCTGGGCACCCCGACCAGCCGGCCCGGGCCGAGGTCCTGTCGCGGGTGGCCTCGCGCTGGCGCGCCGCCGGCGGTCGCGTCGCGACGCCCACGCCCGCGCCGATCGAGGCGCTGCTCCGCGTGCACGACGCGCGCCACGTCGACGCGATCGGTGCGACGGCGGGGAAGCGGGTGCGACTCGACCCGGATACCTACACATCGCCCGATTCCGAGGCGGTTGCCCGGCTGGCGGCCGGCGCGGCCATGGCGGCGATCGATCACGCGCTGGACCATGATGCGCCGGCGGCGGCCCTCGTCCGTCCGCCGGGGCACCACGCGGAGCGGGAACGGGCGATGGGCTTCTGTCTCTACAACAACGCCGCGGTCGCCGCGGCGCATGCGCTGGCGCGCGGCGTGACGCGGGTGGCGATCGTCGACTACGACGTGCATCACGGCAATGGGACGCAGTGGATCTTCTACGACGATGCTCGGGTGCTGTATCTCTCGACACATCAATCCCCGTTCTATCCGGGGACTGGCGCCGCTGCTGAGGTGGGGCGCGGCGACGCGGCCGGCTTCACGATCAATGTACCGCTCGGGGAGGGCGCCGGTGACGCAGACCTCGACCTGGTGTTTCGCGAGGTCGCGGTGCCCGTGCTGACCGCGTTCGATCCCGAGGTGCTTCTGCTCTCCGCCGGCTACGACGCACACGCCGATGATCCGCTCGGTGGGATGCGTGTCTCGACGGCGGGCTTTGCGACGATGACCCGGCGGCTACGCGCTGTCGTCGATCGCTCCTGCCGGGGGCGCCTGGCCGTGGTGACGGAGGGCGGGTACGACCTACCGGCGCTCGAGGCGTGTCTGGACGCCACACTGCGAGTGGTGTCCGAGTCGTCGCCCACGGACGTGCCGGCGGTCGCGGGACCGACGGCGGCGGCGGACGTCGCGCTCGCCGCCGTGCGACCCGCGCTCCGCCCGTTTTGGCCTACACTAGTAACCGGATAGCGGTCACGAGTTCTGCGTCGGCGGCGGTCGCAGCCCCGGTCATCTTTCCAGCCTTCCGTGCGCGATTACGATCCCCAGGCCATCGAGCGGAAGTGGCAGCAGCGGTGGGCGGATCGCCGCGCCTTCGAGGTCGACGAGGACTCGACTCGCCCCAAGTTCTACTGCCTGGTCATGTTCGCGTATCCGTCGGGTCACGCCCACGTGGGCCACGTGCGCAACTACATGATCGGGGACGTCGTGGCCCGCACCAAACGTATGCGGGGCTACAACGTGCTTCATCCGTTCGGGTGGGACGCGTTCGGGATGCCGGCCGAGAACGCGGCGATCCAGCACCGCACCCATCCCGAGACCTGGACACGCGCGAACATCGCGCACATGAAGGACCAGCTGCAGCGCCTCGGCATCAGCTACGCCTGGGACCGGGAGTTCGCCACGTGCGACCCGGCGTACTACAAGTGGAACCAGTGGTTGTTCCTGAAGATGTACGAGCGGGACCTGGCGTATCGCAAGCGGTCGTCCGTCAACTGGTGCCCGAGCTGTCAGACCGTGCTGGCCAACGAACAGGTGGTCGACGGAGGCTGCTGGCGGTGCGGCACCGCCGTCGAGACGCGCGACCTGGAGCAGTGGTTCCTCCGCATCACGCGATACGCGGACGAGTTGCTCGACCGCACGGAACAACTGGATCAGTGGCCCGCGAAGGTCCTAACGATGCAGCGGAACTGGATCGGGCGCTCGGAGGGAGCGCTGGTGCGGTTCCCGGTCGTGGCGGCCGGCGAGTCGGCTCCCGCGTCGGACGACGCGATCGAGGTGTTCACGACTCGGATCGACACTATCTTCGGCGCGACGTTCGTGCTCCTGGCGCCGGAGCACCCGTGGGTCGACCGCCTGACGGTCGAGAGCCCGGACAGCGAGGCCTTTCGGGCGCGCGTGAGACGGTTCCGCGCGGTCGACCGCACGGCCCGCCTGACGGGAGAGCTCGACAAGGAGGGGTTTGATACCGGGCGCCAGGCGGTCAACCCGTTCACGGGTCAGCCAGTGCCCATCTGGATCGCCAACTTCGTGCTCGCCGAGTACGGCACGGGCGCCATCATGGCGGTCCCGGCACATGATCAGCGGGACTTCGAGTTCGCGCGCAAGTACGCGTTGCCGATCCACGTCGTGATTCAGCCGCCCGATGTGGCTCCGCTGTCGGGGGAGGCGCTCGACGCGGCCTCGACCGAACCCGGGACGTTGGTCGAGTCGGGGGAGTTCTCGGGCCTGTCGAGCCGGGAGGCGATCGCGACCATGACCCGGGCCGCGGCGGCGGGCAGTTTCGGTCACGCCGAGGTGCAGTACCGGCTCAAGGACTGGGGCGTCTCGCGTCAGCGATACTGGGGCACGCCGATCCCGATCGTCTACTGCGACGGGTGTGGCACGGTACCCGTGCCATACGATCAGCTCCCCGTCGAGCTACCGCACGTCGAGGCGTTTACCGGTCGTGGCGACTCACCGTTAGCCCAGGTACCCGAGTTCGTCCAGACGACGTGCCCTGTCTGCGGCGGACCCGCGCGCCGCGAGACCGACACAATGGATACCTTTGTCGACTCGTCGTGGTATTTCTACCGCTACTGCGACCCCCACAACGACGCCGCACCATTTGACGCCGCCAAGGTCAACTACTGGTCGCCGATCGACTTCTACAGCGGTGGCGTAGAGCATGCGATCCTGCATCTGATTTATTCCCGGTTCTTCTGCAAGGTCGTTCGCGACCTCGGCCTCGTCGGCCACGACGAGCCGTTCACCCGCCTGCTGACGCAGGGTATGGTGCTCCGTGGCGGCACCGTCATGTCGAAGTCGAAGGGCAACGTGGTCGACCCGGACGATATGACCGCCCGGTATGGCGCGGACGCGCTGCGTCTCTACGAGATGTTCGTCGCCCCGCCGGAGAAGGAAATCGAGTGGACCGATGCGGGCCTCGAGGGCAGCGCGAGGTTTCTCGGACGCGTGTGGCGACTGGTGTCGCCGTTCGCCGCCGAGTTCGCGGCCGGACACGATGGGGCGCCGGCAGCGAGCGAGTGGAGCGACGCCGAACGCGCCCTGCGGCGAAAGACGCATGACACCATCAACCGCGTCTCGGCCGATATCGACCCGCGCGTGCATCTCAACACCGCGGTCTCGGCCCTTATGGAGCTGGTCAACGACACATACGGCTTCTGCGAACGCACCCGGCTTGGGCCTTTCGCGGACGGTAGCGCGGCGGATGCGCCGGCGCCGGCGTCAAGCCTGTGGGTGGTCAAGGAAGCCGTTGAGGCGTTGATCGTGATGTTGTCGCCGTTTACACCGCATCTTGCCGAGGAATTGTGGGAGGCCATCGGGCACACCGATGGCGTCGAGGCCGCCGGATGGCCCACGTTCGACCCCGCTGTGGCTCGGGCTGAAGAGCTCGTGCTGCCCGTGCAGGTCAATGGCAAGGTCCGCGCGCGGTTGGCTGTCGGAGCGGAGATTTCGGAGGCGGATCTCCGTACGCTCGCACTCGAGCATCCGCAGGTCCAGGCGCACACGGCGGGCAAGGACGTCACGCGCGTGGTCGTCGTTCCGCGCAAGCTCGTGAGCGTCGTGACGAAGTAGGAAGGAGGTCGTATGTCGAGAGCGCTGACGCCGACGATGTTGACGGCGACGCTAGTGGCCGGTCTCGCGCTCGTGACGACCACAGCGTGCGGGTACTCGCTCGCCGGGCGCGGGTCGATCCTGCCGGACTACATCGAGACGATTGGCATTCCGACGTTTGAGAACAATACGTCGGTCTTCGACGTCGAGCAGCTCCTGACGCAGGAAGTGCGCTCGGCGTTTATCGGGCGGGGATCCTACCGTGTGCAACCGGATGTGACCGGCGTCGATGCCGTCCTGACCGGCACCATCAGCAATATCAACATCACTCCGGCGAGCTTTAACGCCGACCAACAGGCATCCCGGTACGTCTTCACGTTGACCGCCAACATCGAGTTCCTCGATTTGAGCACCAACGAAGTCGTCTGGAGTGATCCACAGCTGGTGTTCAGCGACGAATACGAAGTCGCGTCCGGCACCGGAGACGTCGAGAACGTCTCGTCCTTCTTCGGGCAGCGCTCGAACGCCGTCGAGCGCCTGGCGGTCGATTTCGCGACAACGGTTGTCAGTTCGATCCTCGAGGCCTTCTAGGCAACCTTCGGTGAACACTCTCACACCCGCTGCGCTGCGGAAGCAGATCACGGCCGGCGCACTCGACCCCGTCTATCTCGTGCTCGGGGACGACGAGCACGAGAAGGCAGAGCTGGCGACCGAGTTCGAGGAGGTCGTCGAAGAGGGACTGCGAGCGTTCAACGTCGAGCGGTTTCGCGGCGGCGAGGTGCCGCTAGGGGCGCTCCTCGACGCGTTGCGGACCCTGCCGATGATGGTGCCCCGCCGGATCGTCACCGGGCTGCGCGCCGAGCGGTGGCTGATGCCCAAGCGCGAGAGCCAGGCCACCGCGCGGGATCTCGAGGCGCTCGAGCGGTATCTGGAGGCGCCGGTTCCGGATGCGACGCTCGTCCTCGTCGTGACCGACCTCGACGAGCGGCGGCGCATCAGCAAGCGCCTGCACGCGAACGCCACCATCGTCCGGTGTGGCGAGCTCGAGAACACAGCCGACGCCGAGCGTTGGATCCGCGCGCGTCTCAAGGCCGCGGGCGTGGCGGGCGAGCCGGCTGCGACGCGCCTGCTGGCCGCCGTCGTCGGGCCTGACGTGGGCCGCCTCCGGGGAGACGTGGAGCGCTTGGTGTTGTATGCGATGGACCAGCCGAGCGTCTCGGTGGACGACGTGCGCGCCGTGGTGGGGCCGGCCGCGGCCCACGATGACTGGGCGGTCGCCCGAGCCATCGAGCGGGGCGCTGCGGGCGTGGCGCTACAGGAGCTCGCGCTGGCCCTCGACGCTGGCGCGCCACCGCACATGGTGCTTGGCCAGCTCGCCTGGGTCGCGCGTTCGCGCCTGACCGCGCCGCGTGTGCGTGGGGCCATCGATGCGGTGTTCCGGACGGATCTTGGCTTGAAGCGGTCAGCGGGCGAGGCGCGGGTGCTTCTCGAACGCCTGGTGGTGGAGCTGTGTGGGAACCCCGCGACCCGGTCGCGAGGGGAGGGTTAGGCGCCCTGGGCGCTGGCCTTGCTCAAACGCTTGGTCAGCCGTGACTTGTGGCGGGACGCCGCGTTGGCATGGATGACACCCTTGCCAGCCAGACGGTCGATCAACGCGATCGTTGTGCGGAGCTCGGTGCTGGCGTTGGCCGGGCCGTTCTCGGCGTTGGCACTGGCGTCGTCGATCGCGGCGCGCGCAGATTTGAGCGCGTGTCGCATGCGGGTGCGGAGACGTCGATTGTGGTCGCGGCGCTGGAGGTTCTGACGGTGCGCCTTCAATGCCGACTTGTGATTCGCCATGAACTGTCCATTATATCGATGCTCGCCGCCAGGGGCTACTGGACTGTAGGCCGTGGCACGGGTCACTGGCGCTTCAGCGAGCGCAGCCTGCGTCGCTGGCGCTTGTCCGGCGCGCCCGCGGGCGGGCCGGCACGGCGCAAGAGCTCGCGGAACTCCCGGTCCTCCGCCGACGGGGGCGGGGTGCGATCGTCGTATAGCGCGCGCGCTGCGGGCTTGGGGAGGTGGCGATCAGCGAGAGCCCGCACGGTCACCATCTGCTTGATACCGTGCCGGCGCGTGATGGCGATGTTATCCCCGGTGCGGATGTCGCGGTGCGGTTTGGCCCGCTGACCGTTGACGTCGACCTTGCCGCCCTTACAGGCTTTCTGCGCTTCGGAACGCGTGTGATACAGGCAGGCGACGTCCAGCCAGAAGTCGAGTCGAACTGGTGTGGTGGGTTCGGACACTAGTGGCCTGTATCGGGTGAATCGGTAGTGGTCTGCGGTGCGCGGCGCCCGGCTGACAAGGCGCGACGAGGGAGCATACACCCCGTATGTGACCGAGGAACACCGCCGTCAGGCGGGATGCCCCGCCCGAAGAGCGCTTGCGATTCACCCGATACAGGCCACTAGCGGCGCGGCGCCGTGGCGACTGCGTGGTCGTCCGAAGCCGGCCGTATGTTGCTATAGACCGGGATACGGCGGCCGTTGACGAGCGCATACGATTTGTAGATCGTCTCGCCCGACGCCGTGGGCAACTCGCTGGTGGTCGCCAGCGCGGTCGCCGACCGCACCCGTTCGACGTAGTCCTGTGTTTCCCGGAAGGGCGGGATCTGGTTGCCGTATCGGCTCACGGCGCCCGGACCGGCGTTGTAGGCGGCCAGCGCCAGTTCCTCATTGCCATCGTATTCCGACAGCAGCCGGCGCAGATACGTGACGCCGCCTCGGATGTTCTGCTCCGGATCGTATGGATTGAGCACGCCCAGCTCTTGGGCGGTCGCCGGCATGAGCTGCATCAGACCCATGGCGCCGACCGGCGAGCGCGCGTTCGGGTTGAACGCGGACTCCACTTGAATGACCGCCCGCACCAGATCGGGGCGGACACCCTCGCTGGCGGCGTACCGCTCGATGACGGCGTCGTAGTGGCCGGCCCGGCTGAGGCGCGCGAGGGGTCTGGTCGGGGTGGTCGTGCGGATGGGGGCAACGGCACCCCGCACCTCGAGCGTCTCGGCACCCGCCTGCGGCGGCCGATCCGACAAGACGAGGGTGCCGTTGGCGTCCCGCCAGGTGTAGATCTGGGCCTCCGCCGGCGCGGCGACCGCGGCCGCGACGACCAGCCCGGTCAGGAGGGTTATCGCGCGTCGCATGATTCAGCCACTCAGTCTACCAGACATGGGCAGACGCGCAACCGCAAGCTCAATCCAGACAGTGAGTTGCGGCCCCCATAAAGATATCGGCCGCCAGGGACTTGGCTTTATCGCTGCAACGAGTGCCGCCGCGTGAGTCGCTCGGGCAGCGGGGTCGGTCCGTGGTCGTCGTCGAGCAGTGCGGCGCGGCCGTCCGACGTCCGGTCGAGCGATCCCGGGGTCGCGCGATGCCGCCGTCCTCACCGACCTGCGCGCAGCTTCTCCAGCATCTGCCGCCCGTTCTCATTGTCCGGATTGAGCTCGAGCGACAATCTCGGTCTCGGGAATCACGCGCTCGCCATCGAATATGCGAACGTTGCGAAAGAGCAAGCCGTCGCTCGCGGGCTCGGGATCGGGAGGCGGCGCGGCGCACGCGCCCAGCGCGACTGCGCAGAGCGTGGCGACGAGGTGGGGTTCACAACGGCGGGATGTCATCGCGCAACCGCCATGACCTTCCCCTCGACGGTGGGAGCGCCTCTTATGACTTCGCCTACGCGCCCGCGAGCATCGCACGCACGACCGCCTCGCTCTCGGCAAACAACGCGTCGATCTTGTCCGGGAGCTTCCCGCCCGCCTGCGCGAAGTCGGGCCGGCCCCCGCCATTGCCGCCGACGATCGGGGCGATCGCCTTGACGACTCTGCCGGCGTGCACCCGAGGGGTCAGGTCCTTGGAAACGGAGACGACGAGCGCGACCTTGCCGTCGTTCTCTGACACGACGACGACGACCCCGCTGCCGAGGCGATCACGCAGTGAGTCGGCCAGCGTCCGGAGGGCGCCCTTGTCGAGACCCGAGACGCGGCGCGTGACCATGCCGACGCCGTCGACGTCGACGCGGTCCGAGGCCGCCGCCGGGCCTGCCGACGACCCTAGGGCGGCGGCAACTTTGAGCCGCTCGACCTCCCGTGCGAGTCGCTTCGTCTCGCCCTGCAGACGCTCGACGGCCCCGACCGCCTGGTCCGTGGGCGCACCCAGCAGGCGCAGGACGCCGTCCAGAGCATCGCGACGGTGCTGCAGTGTGGCCACCGCCGCGTCGCCGGTCACCGCCTCGATGCGCCGGATGCCCGCCGCCACGCCGCCCTCGTGGGCGACGACGAATGGGCCGATATCGCCCGTGGCGCGGCAATGCGTGCCGCCGCACAGCTCCTTCGACACGCCGGGGACCGAGACGATGCGCACGCGGTCGCCGTACTTTTCGCCGAACAGGGCCATCGCGCCGTCGGCGATCGCCTCGTCCGTCGATCGGACCGTCGTGTCGACGGTCTGGTTGCCGTAGACATGCCCGTTGACGTCGCGCTCAATCTCCGCCACCTGCGACGGCGTGACCGGCTCGCCATGGGTGAAGTCGAATCGCAGACGGTCGGGCGCCACGAGTGAGCCAGCCTGCCTCACGTGCGGGCCGACGACGCGACGCAGGGCGGCGTGCAGCAGGTGCGTCGCCGTGTGATTGCGGCGCGTGGCGTCTCGACGCGCCGCATCGACCGTCGCCGTCACGACGTCGCCCGTCGCGAGGCGCCCCGACACGATGCGCACGGCATGTGCGCGCGGTCCCAGCGGCGCGAGGCGTGTCATCGCGTCCACCGTCGCCTCGCCGGTTCCCCCATCCACCCGCAGGCGTCCGGTGTCGGAGACCTGGCCGCCGGCCTCCACGTAGAACGGCGTACGGTCGAGCACTGCGTAGCCGGAGAGGCCCTCCCCGAGCTCGGCCACCTCGTGGCGTTCGGCGTCGAACAACGCGGCGAGCGACGCCGCGGGGACCTCGGTGGTCTCGTAGCCTTCAAAATCGTCGTCGAGCCGTTCGACCGACTGCTTGGTGTCCGGCGTGCGGTACGCGAAGACGCGTTCGGCCGTCGCCGCAAACGACTGCCCATCGCGCGACCGCTGCCGCTGGCGCTCCAGCGCGTGCTCGAAGCCAGTGCGATCGACGACGATGCCGCGCTCGCTCGCGAGGTCCTCGATGAAATCAAGTGGCAACCCGAACGTGTCGTACAGCCTGAACGCGTCGTCTCCATCGATAGGCCGCGAACCGCTGGCGGATTCCGCGAGCGCGGCCTCGAGCCGCGGCAGCCCGTCCGTGAGCACTTTGTCGAACTGCTCCTCCTCCCGCTTGACCGCGCGCACGACGGCATCCCGGTTGGTCGCGAGCTCGGGGTACGCGGATCCCATCTCGCCGACCACCACGTCGACCAGGCCATGCAGAAACGGCTCCGTCATCCCGAGCTTCTTTCCATGCCGCATGGCCCGCCGCATGATCTTCCGCAGCACGTAGCCTCGCCATTCGTTCGATGGCGATACGCCGTCGGTCATGAGAAACGTCATCGCGCGCAGGTGGTCGGCAATGACCCGCATCGACACATCGGTGGACTGCACCGAGGGCCGTCCGTCCAGGGGCCCGTAGCGGACCCCCGCGCGCTCGCCGATGGCGGTGAGGAGCGGCGTGAACAGGTCGGTGTCGTAGTTCGAGAGCTTGTCCTGCAGGACGGCAACGATGCGCTCGAGCCCCATCCCCGTGTCGATTGAAGGCGCCGGGAGCGGCGTCAGCGACCCGTCAGGTGTGCGCTCGAACTCCATAAAGACGTTGTTCCAGATCTCGACGTAGCGGTCGCAGCTGCAGTCGATGCCGAGGCACGCCTGGCGCGCGCACGGGAGGTGGTCGCCACGATGGAAGTGAATCTCCGAACAGCGCCCGCACGGGCCGGTGTCGCCCATGGCCCAGAAGTTTTCGTCCACCCCCATCTCAGCGATCCGGTCGTCGGGGACCAGGCGTTGCCAGAGCGCGTACGCCTCGTCGTCGCGCGGGACCCCGGCTTCGCCCGCGAACACGGTGGCGTACAGCTGCTCCGGCGGCAGCCCCCACACGTCGGTCAGGAGCGTCCACGCGAAGGGGATGGCCTCCGCCTTGAAGTAGTCGCCGAACGAGAAATTGCCGAGCATCTCGAAGAACGTATGGTGTCGCAGTGACGGCCCGACGTTGTCGAGATCGTTGTGTTTGCCGCTGACGCGCATGCACTTCTGCGCCGTCGTGGCGCGCCGGTAACCGCGGCGCTCGCGGCCGAGAAAGGCCTCCTTGAACTGGTTCATCCCCGCGTTCGTGAACAGCAGCGTCGGGTCGGCGTGGGGCACCAGCGCGGAGCTCGACACGATGCGGTGATCGTGGTCCTGGAAGTAGTCGAGAAAGCCCTGACGGATCTCTGACGAGGTCATCGTGGTCATTGTTTCACGCACACTCGACGCCGGTCCGGGTCACTCGTCGGGCGCGGCAGCGGTCTTCGACCGTGCGTGCAACGTCGCGGCGGCCATGCCGGCGTCGAATCCTTGACGGAGCAGATACTGGTAGAGCCGGCGGAACTGAGCACGGTCCCGGACCGGGCCCTCGAGGCGGCGCGCCAGGGCGCGTTCGAGGACGTCTTGTTCGTCGTGATCGGCGTAGACGGCATCGACCGCGGCCTGTGCGTCTCCGGGCTCGATGCCGCGCGTCTCGAGCTCCCGGGCGACCCGCCGGGGTCCGCGCCGTTTTACCACGACGGCGGTTCGCGCGTACGTCGCGGCGGCACGTCTGTCATCGAGCGCGTGCTCAGCCCGCAGGCGCTCGAGAGCGCGCTCGACGACGTCGGGTGGGAAGTCCCTCCGCAGCAGCCGGTCGCGGAGCTGCGACGTGGATAGCTCGCGGCGCGCCAACAGCGCCAGGCCGGTCGCAAACGCATCAGGGGCCACGTCTGGTGGCTCGGCCGGGTCGCTATCCCCCGAACCGCTCGATGTCAGGGCTCTCGCTCATCCCGGCCGACTCGGCCATGCCGTTGCGCGCCATGTCGGACGTGCTGCCGATGCCCTGTACGTCGACATGACGAGGTGCCCGGTTTCCGCGGCGAGTAATCCGGTCTCCACGGTTTCGAGGTCACGCATCTCGCCGACCAGGATGATGTCCGGGTCCTGCCGCAACGCGGCACGCAGCGCGTGCGCGAACGACTTCGTGTCAACCGATACCTCGCGTTGATTGACGATCGACTGTCGGTCCCGGTGGAGATACTCGATCGGGTCCTCGACGGTCATCACGTGCGCTTGTTTCGACGTATTGATGTGGTCGACCAACGCCGCGAGCGTCGTGCTCTTTCCACTGCCGGTCGTGCCGGTGACCAGCACGAGGCCGCGCTCTTCGTCGGCGATCCGCTTGAGCACCGGTGGCAGCTCGAGCTCGTCGATGGTGAGGATCTTCATGGGAATGATGCGCAGGACCAACCCGACCGTCCCTCTCTGCCGGAAGACGTTGCAGCGAAATCGGCCGACGCCGGCGATGCTATACGCCAGGTCGACGTCCTGTTCGCGCTCGAACGCCTGCGCCACCTCAGCCGGCATGACCGTCGCCGCCATTCGCTCGACGTCCTCATTGGCGAGGGGCGTGGCGCCGCTCATAGGCACGAGCCGACCGTTGACACGCATCATCGGCGGCCTTCCGGTCTTGAGGTGGACGTCGGACGCACCTTCGCCCATGGCCGCCGTCAGGAGCTCGTTGAGGTCCACGGCTAGCGGGCCTTGGCTGTGGTTCCGGTGGGTTCCGCCGCCGTCGCGGTGTCCGTGTACACGTAGGTCAGCCACCCGTGGGTATCGGCGACTCGGCCGGCGATGACATCGAAGAACCGTTGCTGAATCGCCTCCGTGACCGGGCCACGCGAGCCGTTCCCGATCGCGATCTTGTCGATCGACCGGATCGGGGTGATTTCGGCCGCCGTACCTGTGAAGAACACTTCATCGGCGATATACATCGCTTCGCGCGGCATCGCTTCCTGCCGCATCGCGAAGCCCATCTCGTCGGCCAGCGTCATGACGACATCCCGTGTAATGCCGGGGAGCACGCAGTTCGCCATCGGCGGGGTCGTGATGATGCCGTCTCGCACGACGAAGATGTTCTGCCCGCTGCCCTCGCTGACATAGCCCGCCGGGTCGAGTGCGATGCCCTCGGCGTAGCCATTGAGCGTCGATTCCATCTTGATCAGCTGTGAGTTGGCGTAGTTGGCCGTCGACTTGGCGACCGACGGAAAGCGGTTCGGCGCGCCGCGACCCCACGAGCTGACCTGCACGTCGACGCCGTGCTCGAGGGCTTCGTCCCCGAGATACGCGCCCCATTCCCAGACGAGAATCGCCGCGTCGATCGGGCACTTGAAGGGGTTGACGCCGAGCTCGCCGTAGCCGCGGTACAGCAGCGGGCGGATGTAGCAGGCCGTGTAGCCGTTCGCGCGGATGGTATCCAGGACAGCGTGCTCGATCTCGTCCGCCCGCAAGCCGTGATCCATCCGATAAATCGTTGCCGAGTCGAACAACCGGCGGACATGCGCGTCGAGCCGAAACACCGCGGCGCCGTTCGGCGTGTCGTAACACCGGGCCCCCTCGAACACGCCGCTGCCGTAGTGCACGACGTGAGAGCCAACGTGGATTTTCGCGTCGTCCCAGTCAACGAGCGACCCGTTCATCCAGATGCGGCCCTGCCCGAAGCTCATACCAGACCCCGTGAAATCGTGTGCACTGAGTAGTTTACGACGCCTGTCCCGAGTGTAGCGGGCGCTCCCGTCGTGTGGCAAGCAGCCCGTGGCGATAGTTCCGCGTTGTGCTGCTACTGCATCTCGTCGCAGAACGGACAGCGGTCGGTGCGCGCGTGCAGCGGCTTGTGGCACTGCCAGCAGAAGCGGCCGGCGGGGGGTGTCTCGGTCTGTAGACGCGTCTGGATATCGCGCATCTCGGCGTCATGACCTGAGCTGTTGGTCGTCCGGCCCGATCGCGGAGTTCGGCGATCCCCTGCGTCTTGCGTGCCCTCGAGGTCGCGCAACAGATCGCTCGCGCGCCGATAGCGCGCCGACAGCTCCGGTGCCAGCGCCTTCATGATGATGTCGTTCAGTGCCTTCGGGATGCCGGGGTTTCTGAGTCGGGGTGGGCGGACCAGCTCCCCGCGCATCAGACGGTCGAGGTCGCTTGGTGTGGGCGTGTCGTACGGGAGCACGCCCGTCGCCATCTGATACATCGTCACGCCGAGCGAGTAGATATCGGAGGCAAACACGGCCTTGCCTTCGAACTGCTCCGGGGCCATGTATGGCGGGCTGCCGATGACCGTTGTGCCGTGCGCGGCGATCTCGAGGAACCGTGATGTGCCGAAATCGGCGACTTTGAGCACCCCGGCGCCCGAGACCAGCACATTGGGAGGACGTAGGTCTCGGTGGATGACCCCCTGCCGGTGCGCGTGCTCGACGGCGCTGGTGATCTGCGTCGTGTATTCGACGACCCGGTCCGGGGCGAGGGCACCGTCGTTCGCGATTTCGTCTTCCAGCGTGCGGCCCTTGACATACTCCATCACGATGAAGAAGACGTTCTCCTCCTTCTCGGCAGTCGTGATGGACACGATGTTCGGGTGGTCCAGTGCCGCTAAGAGGCGCGGCTCGCGGAGCAGCTCGCCGAAGTTCAGATTCTGCTTGTGGGGAACCTTGATCGCGACGTCCTTGTCGATCCAGGTGTCCTTGGCGAGGTAGACGGCTCCGAAACCGCCGCTGCCAAGAGGAGCCAGGATCTTGTACTTGCCGAGCGTCTGTCCTCGAAACAGCATGCGAGTGCGGCCAGTATAGAACCTATCTTCACAGGTCGCCCCAGACGAACTGGAGCACACAAAGGGCCGCCACCGGCGCCGCATCGGCGCGGAGAGTACGCGTGCCGAGCGTGACGGTGCGGAACCCGGCGTCTACGGCGAGATCGCGCTCCGTGCGCGTCCAGCCGCCCTCCGGACCGATCACCACGGTCGCCGTCGCTGGCGTGGCCGCCGACAGCGCCCTCACGGATTCGGCCGCGCCCGTGCCGGGCACGCCCGGTTCGACCAGCAACAGCCGTAGCCCATCGGATGGGGCGGTCTGCACGAAGCGCTCGAACGTCGTCGGATCATCGATCTGTGGCACCACTGCGCGCCCGCACTGCTTGGCGGAGGCGACGGCAATGCTGGCCCACCGTGCGCGCGCCACGGCTCGCTGCGGGCCGAGCGGCCTGGCCGTGTTCGCCGTCAGAAGCGGTGTCACGATCGACGCGCCGAGCATGGTGGCGTCGCGCACGACGTTATCCAGTTTGCGCCCTTTCAGGAGCGCGACGGCCAGCCTCACACGCACACCACCTTCGGCTGTTGGCACCACCGCGCTGCCGGTGCGCACGGTGACACACCCGCGGTCCACGCTGGTGACGACGGCGGCATACTCGTGCCCGCGGCCGTCGAATACGCGGACGGCATGCCCGACGATGAGGCGGAGCACCCGGGCGAGATGACGGCCCTCATCAGCAGGCAACTGCACCGTCAACGCGGATCGGTCGGCGTCGGGCGCGAAGAAGCGGTGCACGGATCTATTCGTGACGCCCGGGAGCGGTGGGGCCGGCGCTCTCTCGACGCAAGGTCAGCGCGACCCAGCCGTCTTCGACGGCGCGCGCGACGGGAGACAGGGCCGGCGCGAACGCCGCGCGGACGTCTGGTTCTTCGCGGGTCGTTAGGCCTCCGGCAACGAAACGACCACCCGGTCGTACGCACCGCGACAGCTGCCCCGCATATTGCACGAGGAACGAACCGGTGAGGTTGGCGGTCACCAAACCGCACACGGGGGCATCGATGGCTCGCACGTCCATCTGGCGCAGGTGGACTCTCGACGCGACGCCGTTCCGCGCGATGTTGTCTCCCGCGTTCGCGAGCGCATCTGCATCGCGATCGACGGCGATGACCTCGCTCGCGCCCATAGTGGCTGCCGCGATCGCGAGGATTCCGGACCCCGTTCCGAGGTCGAGCGCGGCCGCCCCGACTGGGACGACGCCGTCGGCTTGCAGTGCCCGGAGACACAGCCGGGTCGACGCGTGATGACCCGTGCCGAATCCCATCGACGGATGAATCACGATCACGGCGCGCCGGTCCTCCGCCGCCTGCGGCGGGAGATCCCACGGCGGCGCGACGATCAGGTTGGCTACACGGATCGCGCAGAGGCTCGCTTGTGCGCGCTCGGCCCACCGATCGTCGGGCACCTCTACCGCCTGCGCTTCCGCGCCGTCCAGCGCGAGCGTGCCAGCGATCGCCGCATGCGCGGCGTCTCGGTCGTCTCGCGAGAAGAAGTAGACGCGCCGTGCGACGCTATCGGCCGGCGGGTCGGTGTCGTGCTCCTGGATCGCGAAGGGACGGAAGTCGTCGAGCAACGCATCGAGCAGCGCGGGGAGCGCCGGTGCGTGCGCCGGGAGCCGGACATCGAGCGCCGGCCTACCCCTCACCCAAAGATGTCCTTGACGCGCTCGAAGAACGGACGGTCGTCGCCGTCCGTGTCGGTCGGCCGGCTCGGCTCGGACGCGCGTTGCGGCATCGTCTTGTCGAGCTCCGTGATGAGGTCCTTCTGCGCACGCGAGACCGAGGTAGGCACGTCGACCCTGACCGTGACATACAGATCACCGTGGCCGCGACCGGACACGTGGGGCAGCCCCTTGCCCCGGACGCGAAACCGCGCGTCGGCCTGCGTGCCCTTGGGAACATGGAGCGTCGCGTTGCCATTGAGGGTCGGCACCGAGATCGTGCCGCCGAGCACCAGTGTGGGATAGGTGACCGGAATCGCACACCACAGATCCTCACCCTCGCGCTGAAAGAACTCGTGGTCCTTGACGTGCACCACGACGTAGAGGTCGCCCGGCGGTCCGCCGGCATCACCGTGCTCGCCCTCGCCATAGAGCCGGAGACGCTGACCCGTGGCGATGCCGGCCGGCACCTTGACCGTGATCTTTCGGTCCCGCTCGAGGCGCCCCGCCCCGCGACACTCAGGGCAGGGGGTCCGAATGATCTTACCGGTGCCGCGGCACTGTCCGCATGTTCGGGCGACCGTCAGAAAGCCCTGTTGATATCGCACCTGCCCGCGGCCACGGCATTGGGAACAGGTTTCCGGGCTCGAGCCGGCTGCGGCCCCCGACCCCGCGCACGCGGCGCACGGCTCGGCGCGCGGGATCTGCAGCGTTGTCTCCGTGCCGCTGGCCGCTTCCGCGAATGCGATCTCGAGGTCGTAGCGCAGATCCGAGCCCCGCTGCGGACCCCCTCGGCGACGGCCGCCACCGAACAGGTCGCCGAGCCCGCCGAAGATGTCGTTGAAGTCGGCGAAGATCGTCGGGTCGATGCCGGCGCTGCCGCTGGCGCCGCCGACGGCGGCATGACCGAACTGATCGTACCGCGCCCGCTTGTCGGCGTCCGCGAGCACGCCATAGGCCTCGGCCGCCTCCTTGAAGCGCTCCTCGGCCGCCTGGTCGTCCGGATTGCGGTCGGGATGATACTTGAGCGCCAGCTTGCGATACACGCTCTTGAGCTGCGTCTCGTCGACGTCGCGTGGAACGCCGAGCACGTCGTAGTAGTCGCGCTTGCTCACGCCTTGGCCACCCGGACCATGGCGGCCCGCAAGAGCCGGCCGCCGAGCATGTAGCCGCGTCGAAGCTCGTCAATCACTTCGCCCTCTCGATGCTCCGCGCTCACCTCGTGCGCGACGGCCTGATGCACGTGGGGGTCGAAGTCGCATCCGGTCGCCTCGATCGGTGTCACGCCCCGCTTCCGGAGCAACTCCAGGAGCTGGCGTTGGATGAGCTCGACGCCCTGACGATACGCGCTGGCAGTCGTCTCGTCGTCCTGGACGCGGAGTGCGCGCTCCAGATCATCCACCAGCGGCAGCAGCTCCTCGAGGAGGTCCGCCGCCGCGGCGCGGGTGCGCTCGCCGCGCTCTCGTTCGACGCGCTTGCGGTAGTTGTCGAACTCGGCGGTCTTGCGGAGCAGCAGGTCCTGATACTCGTCGCGCTGGCTCGCCGCGTCCGGTTCATCGTTCCCCCCCGGGTCCGGCGTCGGGCCGGGGGGGGCGTCGGCCGGTTCGGTCTCCGCGAGCAGGTCGTCAGGCGGTTCCGGTTTCGCGTCGTTTGTCATGGTCCGACGATGCCGCTTGCGCGACGAGGACACGGCTCACGGCGCGGGACACCCGGTCGACGGCGGCAATGGCGCGCGAGTAGCGCATCCGGCGCGGACCGATGACGCCGATGCTGCCGGTACGCCAGCCATCGAAATAGGTAGAGGTCACGAGGCTGAAGTCCTGCATCTCGGGTGACGTGTGCTCGGTGCCAATCACCACCGTGAGATCCGGGCCCTCGATGTACTCGTTCAGCAAGCGCACCAGCAGATCCTTCCGCTCGATCATGGCGAGCAGCGTGCGCAGCGTCCCGAGCGGGACGCGATCCTCGCCGTCGGACATCACTTCGGCGAGAAACCCGGCGCCCTCCACGAACAGCTGGTGATGCGGGACCATGTCCTCGAGCGTCGAGCTGGCGAGCCGGAGCGCGCGTGAGCGCAGCTGGTCGTACAGCATCCGCTCCTGCCGGAGCCGCTCGACGACGGCCGCCCGGACGTCCCACAACAAGAGCCCCGCGAACTCCTGGTTGAGGAAGTTGGCACCCTGATCTAACGCGGCGCGGTCGGTCGGCTCGCCAAGGTCGACGGCCTTGTGCGCGACCTCGCCGTCCTCCGTGCTGACGACGACGAGGATCTTGGTGCCGTCGATCGGGACGAACTCGATGTGGCGAAACGTGCCGGCGGAGACGCGCGGCATCAACGCGAACGCCAGATGATGCGATGCCATCGACAGCTCGTGCGACACATTGGAGAGCACGTCGCTGACCGTGCCGGCCTGGCGAAGTCGCGCCTCGACCGCGGGTGTCGGCCGTGCGTCGCGCCGATTCTCGAGCAGCAGGTCGACGAAGTATCGGTACCCGCGGTCCGTGGGCACGCGGCCGGCGGACGTGTGCGGTTGGTCGACAAAGCCGAGTTGCTCGAGCTCCGACGTGATGCTTCGCACGGAGGCCGAGGACAGCCGGACGTCGGCGTGTTCTGCCAGCCACAGCGACGAAACCGGCTCCCCCGTATCGATGTAATGCTTGACGAGCGCCGCGAGGATGGCTTGTGAACGTGCCGGGAGCCCGCCTGTCGCGCGGTGACGCGTGCCGGACCGTGGTGTCATGGCTCAGGCCGCATTATAGCAGTCGCCCCCCGTGCCCCGACGACCACTATCGTCACGGGCGGCTACTCGGTCATCGTCACGGGCGGCTATTCGTCGGCCGTCACCGGTGCCGTCTCGGTCGAACCCGGTGTCCATTGCAGCGATCGCACCGTCGCGTCAGCCGTCTCGGTGTCGCGTGAGAGCTTGCCGTACTTGACGGCGATGAGCTCGGCGAGAATGCTGACCGCGATCTCCTGCGGGCTGACCGCGCCGATGTCGAGACCGACCGGCGCGTGGACCCGTTCGATGTTGTCGACCGACACGCCCTCGTCGCGGAGCGCCTCGTAGAGGCGTGCGACTTTCGCGCGACTGCCGATGAGCCCGAGATACCGCAGGTCGCGCTGTGCGAGGGCGCGCAGTGCGTCGAGGTCATAGCGATGACCGCGCGTGAGAATGACGGCGTATGCCTGTGCAGGGATCGTCGCACGCTCCAGCCAGGTGGGAATCGTATCGACGGCGACCTCGACGGCATCCGGAAACCGATCGGCGTTGGCGAACTTCTCACGGTCATCGAGTACGTGAAGCCGGAACCCGACGTTGGCAGCGAGCTGTCCGAGGTGATAGGCAACGTGTCCGCCACCGACGAGATACAGGTGCGGCGACGACTCCAAGGGCTCGATGTACACCTCCATTTGTCCCCCGCAGATGAGCCCCGATTCCTCGGCGAGGTCGTCGGCGAGCTCGTATTTCGCGACGAGCGGCTGACGCGTTTCGAGTGCGCGCCGCGCCTTCCAGAACGCATCGTTCTCGTAGCATCCGCCGCCGATTGTGCCGATGGAGCGGCCGTCGGGAAAGACGAGCATTTTCGCGCCGACCCGCTGTGGCGTCGATCCTTGGGTCCGGATGATGGTCACCAGGGCAGCCGCTTCCCCGCGCTCCAACGTCTCCCCGACCGCGCGAAATACCTCTTCGTTCATATGTGGATCTCGATCGCGCCGGCCTGGCGCAGGCGGGTGATGAACTCGACCGTCAACGCCCGGCGGGCCTGGTCGAGCAGCAGCAAGCGGATCTGACCGCTCGCTTCATCGAACGGAATCACGCGTCCCTCCCGCCGCTCGACCGCGCTGATGACGTGGAAGCCGAACGGCGACGCGACGACATCGCTGACGCCGCCCGCTTCGAGGGCGAACAGCGCCGCCTCGAACGGTTCGACCGTCTGACCACGTTTCACGAAGCCGAGGTCCCCGCCGGAGTCGGCACTGGCGACGTCGTCTGAGTATTCGCGCGCGAGCTCCCCGAAGTCGGTCTCGCCGGCGAGCACATGTTGGCGCACGGTGTCGGCGCGGGTCCTGGCCGCATCCCGTGCAGCAGGGTCGGCATCCGGGGGCGTCTCGACGAGGATGTGGCGCGCCCGCACGGAATCATCTTCCGCGAACTGGCCCGGGTGCCGCTCATAGAACGCCCGCACGGCCTCCTCATCGAGTCCGAGTTGCGGCGCTACCTCGATTTCGATGACCTTGGCGATCAAGAGGTCCTTGCGGGCTTCCTCCCGCACCTCGTCGAGCGTCGACTGCCATTCGTCCAGTTGGGCCTCGAACGCAGCCTCGGAGTCGAATCCGGCGACGACCCTGGCGATCTCAGTCTCGACCGCGCTCTCGTCGATGGCGAGATCGCGCGCGCGCGATTCCTGGAGCAGCAGGTGAAAGTCGATCAATCGGTCTAGCACGCGCCGATACACCTCGTCGCGGAACTGCGGAGGGACCACCTGACCGGCCTGCACTTCCGCTGATTGCACGGCCCGCTCGAACTCGTGTCTCGCGATCGCCATGCCGTTCACGTGCGCGACGATTTCGGGCAAAGAGACCGGCACCGGATCGACCGTGGCGGCCGCCGGTTCGACCGGGGCCATCGCCGCCGGTGCGTCGGCCACAGGTCCGGCACAGGCAGGCCATACGAGTCCGGCGAGCAGTCCAGCTACGGCGAGTCTCTGGTGCAAGTGCTTGTCCCGATTACAGTTGAGCCTGCTCAAGTATACCGCGACGACGATGCGCGGCTGGCGGCTACAAGGACAGCAGCCCAGTACCGTCCGCCGGCGGCTACAAGGACAGCAGCCAGTGCTGGCCGGGGTCGAGCGGGAGATCGGCCAGCAACCGCTCGATGAACGCATCGCCGTAGCGGTTGAGGAAGTACACCGCGCCGACAGCGCGCTCTTGCGGCGTGCCGTCGGGGAACGCTTGGGCGCGGGCTCGATGGAACTGGCGCCGCAACGTGTCGTCACGCCGCTTGGCGGCCTGGATGATCTTGCCCCGCAGGTTGCGCAGGTCCCGCTCCATGCGGCCCTTCGTCGATTGCACCGCACCCGCCAGTGTGGGGTCGATGATCGGCACCGCGTGCTCGAGTCTCGACAGCTGCTCGGCGACGGACGTCTCGGTGTCCCCCAGCACGTGCTCGATCTCGTCTGGTAGCCGTGACGCGAGGAGCCGGTTCAAGGTGGCGTCGTCACGCGGTTGCAGCTCCTCGAAGCCGAGCTCGTAACGGCGCAGGAATTTCAGGGTGGCCGCGTCAACGATCGTCGCGCTCGTGCGCGGATGAATGACCGGCATCGGCACGCCGAAGCTCGTGTAGACCTCGCGGAGCTGTCCCAGGTAGGCGAGCTCGTTCGGGCCGGCAACGTAGGCCACCGTCGGAAACAGCGCGTCCTGCACGATCGGCCGCAGCAGCACGTTTGGGCTGAAACGCGCCGGGTGGGTTTCCACGTCGCGCATCAGCGATGCGGTGTCGACTGGCCGGTCGCCGACCGTGAATCCGCCGCTGCGGATGCGGATCGGTTCCCGTGCGCCATCGAGTCGAAACAACGCAACAGCGTCCGCCGGCGGCTCGACCTGCGCATGGTAGCCGCGGGTCACCAGCTTCGCCCCCGCTGCTGCAGCCAGTCTCGCCGTTTCACCGGTCGCCTGGAGCTCGCGGGCGAACACCGACCGGACGAGGGGCTTGGCGGCGGCATCCGACGCGTCGAAGACGACAAGGCCCGAGGCGCCCGCCAGCGTGTCGATCCATCGGGCGAACGCCTCGACCAGTCGTGTGCCCTCGGCATAGGCGGCGTCAAGGCCGGCGATGAGGTCGTCAGTGAACTCGGTCGGCGGCAGGAGGGTGCGCAGCCGTGCCGTGGCCTCGCGGATTGAGCCGGTGAGCTGAACCGAAGCGGCCGCCGTCCCCGGCGCCGCGCCGAGGTCGAGCGTGACGCGCTGGAGGGCGAGGTCGGAGTCCAGCACGGGACAGCTGCGAATTTCGTCGAGGTCGTGGTCTTCCGCGTCGACCCAGAAAATGGGAATGACGGTGGCGTCGTGCTCGCGTGCCAGCTTCCGTGCTAGGCGGACGCTGGTCAGCGCCTTGAGCAGCGTGAAGAGTGGCCCGCCGAAGAGGCCGGCTTGTTGCCCGGTAGCGACCGCCAGGGCGCCGGGCTCGGCCAGGCGTGCGGCCGCGGCCTGGGCCTCGGCGGGCGCGCCGCGTGCGGCAAGCTGGGCCACCAGAATGTCGCTGATGCCGGGCTCGGGCGGCTGGCTCCGACGTCGCGCGATCGCGTTGGCCCAGCTTGACTCGCCGCTTGGCGAGCCGGCGTAGAAGGCCTCGAGCCGCTCGAACGCGTGACTGTAGTCGCGAACCAGAGGTCCGGCCCACGGGAGGCGGCGAAGGTCGACCGGGATACCCGAGGCGGAAGCGAGCGAGTCCGAGACGTCGGCGGGCACTTTCACCGTACTCTTCCAAACGGGTTGGGTGGTGTCAAGCGATCGCTGCTGGCTGCGAGCTCGCAGTGCCTCGCGAACGTATTGAAACAACAGCGTTTCCGTGGTACTGTCCGGTTCCCAGCCGGAGGTTTCCACCACTGACACGTGAGGACGGCAGCTCGTTTACCGCCCCTGGTGCATTCGGTCCCTTCCGGGTCATGCATCAGATCGGTGTGGGCGTTCTCGGGCCTGTGTTTCGGACGTACGACCCCGAGGGCGATCGGCTCGTCGCGGTGAAAGCGTTCCACCTCGATCTCACACCCGAGTCCGCAGAGAGACTGGCCGAAGCCTTGCGGCGCTTCGTCGACGCAGGGCTGTCCCATCGCGCGGTCGTGACGCCGTTGGCGGCGGGTCTCGAAGCCGGGATTCCGTATCTCGCGCAGGAGTACGTGGCCGCCGAGTCGCTCGATGTGGCGATGCGGCACTACGCCCCGGCCATCCCCGAGCGCGCGCTGCCGTTTATCGCTCAGTTGTCGGGCGCGGTCGACGCCGCACACGACCGTGGCGTCCTGCATGGTGGTCTCCACCTCCGAGATGTGTTCGTGACGCCGGACGAGGCGCGCGCCACCGGTTTTGGTGTCGCGCAGGCGCTGGAGGAGGTCGGGCTCCGCGCCCCAGTCCGACGGCCCTACAGCGCGCCGGAGCTCGTCTCGGGTCGTGGCTGGGGCCCGGAGGCCGATCGTTTCGCTGTGGCGGCCGTTGCCTATGAGCTGCTCACGGGTAAACGCGCCCCGGGGAGCGGCGAGCAGGTCATCGAAGGGCTCGACGTCGTGGACGTCGGGGACCACGGGGACCGCGCCAGGTTGAGCGAGACGTTCGCGCGCGCGCTCGCCGACGATCCGGCGAGCCGTCCCTCGACCGCTGCGGAGTTCGTCATGGCGCTGGGCGAGGCGGTGGGCGTGCCCATGGACGCGCCACCCGCGCTCCTTGCGAGCGATGCTCACGCAGCGGCGGACTCGGCGCGGATCGCCGATCTCCTCGAGCACATCGGGCCGCCGCCGGCCGCCGCTGACGGCGGCGCGATCTCCGCCGACGTGGGACCCGCGGCGGGTGCTGCTCTCGATCCGGATGGCGCGCCTGCGGACGGGCTCACGACGGATCTCGCCGCGCTGGATCGTACGCTGGACCAGCTCGAGCCGCTGCGCGCCCAACCGTTCGACGACGAGATGGAGCCGTCGACCACGCCCCTGGCGGCTCTCGACGCGCGCTCACCCGGCGTCGAGGACGGTGACACCGTATCGGCCTCGGGCGACGTGGACGCGATGGTCGATGGTGACCCGGGGGTGATCGACGGCCGGGTTCCTGATGCCGCCGAGGACACCGGTACTACGGACACGGCGCGGTCGGTGTCGCCGACCGATTGGGAGGTCGTGGCGGGCGGCAACGTGCGCGAGCCGCGGTTGCCACTGAGCGACGGCCTGGCCGACGATGTCGTCACCCCCGACACCGACGCATCGCGTGTTGCCACTGAGCTGGCCGAGGCCGACGTATCGCGTGTTGCCACTGAGCTGGCCGAGGCCGACGCATCGCGTGTTGCCACTGAGCTGGCCGAGGCCGACGTATCGCGTGTTGCCACTGAGCTGGCCGAGCCGGACGCGATTGGTCGGTCCGTTGTGCCTCCGCCGGCGATGGCCGTCAGAGGGCCGACCGGTCTCGGTGACGCCGCCATGAGGATGTCGTCCCAGGGCGTTGACGACGACGCGCTCGACTCTCACGTGCGCCCGGATGACCCGCCGCCGAACCTGCTCGACCCCATCGACTCGGCCGACCGGTTCGATCCGCTCGATCCGCTGGACCCGCTCACTATCGACGAGCCTCCGCCCTCCCGTACATCGGTGCGCGCGATGGTCCCTATTGCGCTCGCGATCGGTGTCGGCGTGCTGGCGGCGTACGTCGTCAGCATCGGGTTCGGCATCGAGCTGCCGTTCGGCGGTAGCGGGGCGGCACCGCAGGTCGACGAGGCGCAAGCTGGCGGAGATCCGGCGGTTGGGGAACGCGACTGGAGTGAGGCGACGGTCGACGGCGCCGCGGCCGATTCGGTCGCCGTCGACTCCCGTCCTGCGCCGGTTCCGCCGGCGCCCGCTGCGCGACATGCAGCGGCATCTCCGTTGCCCGCTGCGCGAGATGCTGCGGCATCTCCGTTGCCTGCCGCGAGAGATGCGGTCGCATCCCCATCGCCGGCCGCGCCCGCGGCGGCGCCCGCTCGGGCTGCCGAGACGCCAGCCGCAGGATGGCTCCTCGTGCGGACCACGCCTCCAGGCGCCTCGGTGCTGGTCGACGGCGTCGATCGGGGCCAGACGCCGATGTCGCTGCGCGATGTGGCCTACGGCACGCACCGGGTGGAGATTCGCACCTCAGGGTACGAGCCGGAAACCCACGAAGTATCCCTCTCCGCATCCGCGACGGTCGCGGCGATCAGCACGGAGCTGTCGCCTGAAGCCGGGTTGCCGCCGGCGCCCCTGGGCCGTGGATCGGTGTTCGTCGACTCGCGTCCGGCGGGTGCCCGCGTGCTCGTCAACGATGCCGCGGTGGGCCTCACCCCGATCCTCGTCCCGGACCTCGCTCCGGGCACGCATCACCTGCGCATCGAGCGTGACGGATACCAACCCTGGGTCACCACCGTAGACGTACCCTCCGCTGACCGCGTCCGCGTGACGGCGTCGCTCGATCCGGCCGGCCGCCGATGAACGCTGTCCTGGCGCTCGAGAACGGCACCTGGTTTCGCGGGATGTCTGTCGGAGCGACGGGGCAGGCCGTTGGTGAGGTCGTATTCAACACGAGCATGACCGGCTATCAGGAGATCCTGACCGACCCGTCGTATGCCGGACAGATCGTCACGATGACGTGTCCGCAGATCGGCAACTACGGCGTGGCGCCGGACGATGTCGAGTCCAGCCGGCCGCATGTGGCCGGGTTCGTCGTCCGCGAGGCCTCGCCAATTGCCAGCAACTGGCGCGCGACGGGGACGCTGGGCGACTATCTCGCGGCCCATGACATCGTCGCGATTTCGGGCATCGACACGCGCGCCCTAACGCGCACGCTCCGCTCCTCCGGTGTGATGCGAGGGGTGATCGGCACCGGGAACGCCGATCCGGACGAGCTGGTGAGTCAGGCTCGGCAGGCACCGGCGATGGAGGGCAGCGATCTCGTGCGAGGCGTCACGTGCGACGCACCGTTCGATTGGCACGACACCGACCCGCCAGCCGACTTCACCCTTCCGCCCACCCGACGACCGACCCGTCGCCTACGCGTTGCGGCCTACGATCTCGGGATGAAGCGCAACATCCTCCGCCGCCTCGCGAGCTACGGATGCGACGTGCGTGTCTTTCCAGCCACCGCGCCGGCCCGCGACCTGCTTGCGATCGATCCGGATGGGGTCTTCCTCAGCAACGGTCCGGGGGATCCGGCGCCGCTCGACTACGCGGTGGCGAACGCGAGCACGCTGATCGCCGCCGACGTGCCGGTCTTCGGCATCTGTCTGGGTCATCAGGTGCTCGGGCTCGCGCTGGGGGCCAACACCTACAAGCTCAAGTTCGGGCACCGCGGTGGCAATCATCCTGTAAGGAATCTGGCCACGTCCCAGGTCGAGATCACCTCGCAAAACCATGGCTTCGCCGTCGACCCTGAGTCGGTGCCGGACGAGGTGGAGGTGACCCACACCAACCTCTACGACGGCACGATCGAAGGCCTTCGCCATACCCGACTCCCCGTCTCCTCTGTGCAGTATCATCCCGAGGCATCGCCCGGCCCGCATGACGCCGACTACCTGTTCGGGTCCTTCATCGACGAGATGGAGCGGCGCGCATCGGGGTGAGCGCTGCGGCGCCACCGTTTCATGCCCCGTAACAGCGACCTCAAGCGCGTACTCGTCATCGGGTCCGGTCCGATCGTCATCGGGCAAGCGTGCGAGTTCGACTACTCCGGCACCCAGGCCTGCAAGGCGTTGCGTAGCGAAGGACTCGAAGTCGTCCTGATGAATAGCAACCCGGCGACCATCATGACCGACCCGGAGGTTGCCGATCGCACGTATGTTGAGCCGCTGACCTGGGAGTACGCGCGGTCGGTCATCGAGCGCGAGCGTCCCGACGCGCTCCTCCCGACGGTCGGTGGGCAGACGGCGCTCAACCTGGCCATCGAGCTGGACGAGCACGACGTTCTCGAGCAGTGCGGGGTCAGGCTGATCGGCGCCCCGATCGAGGCCATCAAGGTGGCCGAGGACCGCCTCCAGTTTCGCGATGCGATGGAGTCGATCGGCATCGAAGTTCCGGCCAGCGCCTATGCGCGGTCCTACGAAGAGGCGTTGCGGCTGGTCGACCGCTTCGGGTTCCCGGTCATCATCCGGCCATCGTTCACGCTGGGTGGCGTCGGCGGCGGCATCGCCTACAACGTCGAGGAATTTCGTGAGCTGGCGGGTCGCGGGATCGAGCTCAGCCCTGTGCACGAAATGCTCATCGAGGAGTCGGTCATCGGCTGGAAGGAGTTCGAGCTTGAGGTCATGCGCGACGTCGCCGACAACTTCGTCGTCATCTGCTCCATCGAGAACATCGACGCGATGGGTGTCCACACGGGCGACAGCATCACGGTCGCCCCGGCCCTCACGCTGACCGACAAGGAGTATCAGCGGATGCGCGACGCGGCGCGCCGCATCATCACCCGCGTCGGGGTCGAAACCGGTGGCTCGAACATCCAGTTCGCGATCAACCCCGACGACGGACGGATGGTTGCCATCGAGATGAATCCGCGAGTGTCACGTTCGTCCGCGCTCGCCTCGAAGGCGACGGGATTTCCGATCGCTAAAATCGCCGCGAAGCTCGCGCTTGGGTATCGGCTCGACGAGATCCCGAACGACATCACGCGCCTCACGCCGGCGTCGTTCGAACCGAGCATCGACTACGTCGTCGTCAAGATTCCGCGATGGACATTCGAGAAGTTCCCGAAGGCCGACCGCACGCTGACGACCCAGATGAAGTCGGTCGGCGAGGTCATGGCGATCGGGCGGACCTTCAAGGAAGCGTTTCTCAAAGGCGTGCGGTCGCTGGAGATCGGCCGGAGCGGTCGGCTGTTCGCCGGTCCGCCGGACGCGGTGGTCGACGAGGGGCAACTACAGCACGACCTCGTGTCGCCCAACGATCGCCGCATCTGGGCGGTGTTTCAGGCCCTTGAGCACGGCTGGAGCGTCGACCGGATCGCGGATGCCACCCGCATCGATCGGTGGTTCCTGACGCAGTTCTCAGAGATTGCGGAGCTCGCTCGTGCGGCTGGACTTGTCGGGTATCGATCGATGTCTGACGACGCGCTCACCGAGTTGAAGCGTGCCGGCTTCGGCGACGAGGAGCTGGGCAGCATCCTCGGCGTCGAGGCGAGCGTCATCGCCGACCGCCGAGCGGAGGCGTCGCTGACCCCCGCCTACAAGCGCATCGACACCTGCGCGGCCGAGTTCGAGTCGTTCACACCCTATCTCTACGGCACGTACGAGCGCGAATGCGAGGCCGAGCCGACGGACCGCCGAAAAGCCGTCATTCTCGGAAGCGGTCCCAACCGCATCGGGCAGGGGATCGAGTTCGACTACTGCTGCTGCCACGCGGCCTTCGCGCTGCGCGAGCAGGACTACGAGACGGTGATGATCAATTGCAACCCGGAGACCGTCTCGACCGACTACGACACCGTCGATCGACTCTACTTCGAACCGTTGACGCTAGAGGATGTGCTGGCGGTCATCACGCGGGAGCAGTCCGCCGGCGGTGAGGTGTCGTGCATCGTCCAGTTCGGGGGGCAGACCCCGCTAAAACTGGCGCTGGATCTGCAAGCGGCGGGCGTCGGCATTATCGGCACCTCGCCCGACTCGATCGACCTGGCGGAGGACCGCCAGCGGTTCGCGAAGCTCCTCTGGGATCTGGGCATACCGCAGGCACCCAACGGGATTGCTGCCTCACGTGATCAGGCACGCGACGTCGCGGGTTCGATTGGGTATCCCGTGGTGGTCCGGCCCTCCTACGTGCTGGGCGGGAGGGCGATGGCCATCGTCTACGACCCGGGCGCGCTCGATCGCTATATGACCGAAGCGGTCGATGCGTCGCCGGAGCATCCGATTCTGGTCGACAAGTTCCTGGAGAACGCGTTCGAGCTCGATGTCGACGCGGTGGCGGACGCAAGCGGCGCCGTAATCATCGGCGGCATCATGGAGCACATCGAGGAGGCCGGGATCCACTCGGGGGACAGCTCCTGCGTGGTGCCACCGTATCTCGTGCCGGAACGGCACCTGAGCGTCATCCGGGACTACACGCGCCGTCTGGCGCGGGCGCTCAAGGTCATCGGTCTGCTCAATATCCAGTTCGCGATCAAGGAGGACACGGTCTACTTGCTCGAGGTGAATCCGCGAGCGTCGCGCACGGTACCCTATCTGTCCAAGGCCACCGGCGTGCCGCTTGCGAAGGTGGCGGCGAGAGTCATGATCGGGATGTCTCTGGCGGACCAAGGCATCGTCGATGACCTGGAGGTCTCGGGCGTGTTCGTCAAAGCGCCTGTGTTTCCGTTCGTCCGCTTTCCGGGTGTCGATACGATCCTCGGCCCCGAGATGAAGTCGACCGGCGAGGTGATGGGTGGCGCCGACAACTTCGGCACGGCGTTCGCCAAGGCGCAGCTGGCTGCTGGACAGCGTTTGCCGGATTCCGGTACAGCGTTTCTCAGCGTCAACGACGACGACAAGCAGCACGTGGTGCCGGTCGCGCGCGACCTCGCGGAGCTCGGATTCGATCTGATCGCGTCGAAGGGTACCGCGGCCTATCTGCGCGCGCACGGACTCGACGTCCAGGTCGTCTACAAGATCAACGAGGGACGTCCGCACGTCGGCGACCGCCTCTTCAACCGCGAGGTGCAGCTCGTCATCAACACCCCTCTCGGCCGTGAGTCGTTCTTCGATGATATGACGATGCGTCGTATCGCCATGCTTTACGGCGTGCCGTGCGTGACGACCTTGACCGGCGCCGCGGCCACGGTGAGCGCGATCCGTGCGTTGCGTGCGGACGAAAGCGTCGTCAGGCCGCTGCAGGACTACCACGCCGGCATCGTCATTTAGACGGGGGCTGCGCCCCCGAACCCCGCCGCGGTTAGTGGAGTAGCTTCCAGCGGTTCTCAGTCGGCCCGTCGCAGAATCCGCGTACCCCGAAGCGCGCGTCCGCCAGCGCCGCCGCCGAGCACACCGTGGGTCCGCCGTCATTCGGCTTCGACATCGATGCGAACCCCGGCAGGCGAGTGGCTTGCACCGGAGCTCGGATATGGCGTTCCCCGCGCTTCCGCCGGCCGCTGCCTTGCTGGGGGGCGTAGCGCTCGGCTGGGCGCATCCCGCTTCGCTCTCGCTCACCGTCCTCTGCGTGTTCGTGGGATGCGGCGCGGCCGCTATCTGTTTCGAGCGCATGGCCACAGGGCGCTTCGCGGCGCTCGCGCTCGCCACGTTTGCCGCGGGCGGGGTGGCATTGGGATCTGCGGCGCGGGCCGACCTGCGCACGCCGCTCCTGGTCTGGTATGAGGCCACTCGGGCCAGCGCCGCGGACGGCGTGGCCCGACCCGTCGTTGTCGAAGGGCGTCTCGCCCGCGACGCGACCCAGACTGGCTACGGAACCAGCCTGACCATTGACGTCGACCACGTGGGTACAGGGGCGCACCGCGTCGCGTCCGCCGGCGGCATTCGCGTCGGCGTCGGGGGGAGGTTCGCCTCATCGCGTCGCGACGACTGGCGCAGCGGTCGACGCATACGCATGCCGGTGACGCTTCGCCGGCCGGCCCGTTACGCGAATCCCGGTGTGCCGGACCAGGAAGAATCCCTCAGGCGCCGCGGCATCAGCTTGCTGGGTTCGGTGAAGAGCGCGCTGCTGGTCGAGACGCTCGAGTCCACCTCCCGCCGCCGTGATTGGGCCGCCGCGGCGCGCGCGCTGGTGCGGCGAGAGGTTGGCCGATCGGTCGGGGTGCACGACGCGAGATCGGCCGGCATCGTGACCGCCGTCTTGATCGGCGACCGTGCCGGGCTGGACCCGGAAACCGAGCGCCGGCTCCAAGAGGGGGGCACCTATCACGTCATCGCGATCTCCGGGGGGAACATCGCGATTCTCTCAGCCGTGCTGTTGCTTGGCTTCCGGTTGGTCGGCGTCGGCGGTCGCCTCGCCGCGCTGCTCACCATCGGTTGTCTCCTCGGGTACGGGCAGATCGTCGGCCCGGAGGCGTCCGTGGCCCGCGCCATCTTTGCGGCGGCGGTCTTTCTCGCCGCCCGAGTGGCCGACCATCGGATCGGTCCACTCAATACTCTGGCACTCACCGCGGGCTGCCTGGTGGCCGCGTCACCACGACTGCTGACCGACCCCGGGTTCCAGCTCACCTTCGGAGCGACGCTCGGCATCCTCGTCGGTGTCCCGCGATTGCTCGCGGTGGTGTCACCTGTCCTCGAGGCGGCCGGCCGACGCTGGCGGTGGCTCCTGGCCGCGGCGTGCGGACTTCTGGCTGCGACGATCTGCGCCGAGCTGGCGTTGCTGCCGATCGCGACCGCATGGTTTTCGCGCGTGAGCTTCGCCGGGCTCGCCCTCAACTTCGTAGCGATTCCGTTGATGAGCGTCGCGCAGCTCTCCGGGATGGCGGCGGTCGGGCTTGGGCTCGTGTGGCCGGACGCGGCGATGGCGGTCGGCTACGTTGCGCATGCGGCGGCCACGGGAATCGTGGAATCGACGAGGCTCGTCGATGTGGCCCCGTGGCTGGTATGGCGGGTGCCGCGACCGCCGCCCATAGCGACGGTCGTGTACTACGGCGGGTGGCTGCTCTGGCTGGGCGGCGGGCGTCTGTGGGCGCGTCGGCTCGCACTCGGCTGCGTCGCGACGGCGGGGCTCGTCGTGCTCGTCGCACCCGTTGCCCCGCCCATGGTTGGGCGGGCGGCCTCGTGGTGTGGCGGCGCCGCGCCGCGGAGGACGGCCGCGGATGCGTGGCTGCGCGTGCTGTTTCTGGATGTGGGCCAAGCCGACGCCACGTTGGTGCAGTTGCCCAACGGCCGCTCGATGCTGGTCGACGCCGGTGGCACCATCCGCGGCGGGTACGATGTCGGCACGCGGGTCGTTGCGCCAGCGCTCTGGGCCGCCGGCGTGCGACGACTCGACTACCTCGTCCTCACCCATGGAGATCCCGATCATATCGGCGGAGCGCCGGCCGTCGTGCGCGACTTCGCGCCCCGCGAGGTCTGGCACGGGGTGCCTGTGCCCTCGCACGAACCGCTGGACACGCTTCGCGTGCTGGCTCGTTCGGCGCACATCGGCTGGCGGGCGCGGTATGCCGGCGATCTCATCGTCGATGGCGGGGTCGCGATCCGGGTGGTGCACCCGGCGCCCCCGGATTGGGAACGGCCTCGGGTGCGAAACGACGATTCAGTCGTGCTCGAGCTGCGATACGGCAACGTGTCAATCGTGCTGCCTGGCGACATCGGTGCCGAGGTCGAAGCCGGGCTCGCCGATTGGCCCGCCGCGGCGCTCCGGGTGCTCAAGGCTCCGCACCACGGCAGCCGCTCGTCGAGCAGCGCTCCCTTTCTTGCCGCGCTGCGCCCGGATCTGGCCATCGTGAGCGCGGGTCGTGACAATCGGTTCGGGCATCCGCACCCCGACGTGGTCCGTCGATATGCGGACGCGGGCACGACGATGCTCAGCACAGGTGGGGTCGGTGCCGTGACGCTCTGCACCGATGGTCGGCAACTCGCGGTCACGACCGAGCGCGGAGGCCGTCTCGAGCTCGGCCCTACGCCCTAAGCCCTACCGCCCGTCCTTGATCCGGTCCCACTCGGTGTTCATCGCCTCGGGCGAGACGTCGCCGAGCGTGCTGCCACGGTCGCGAAAACGGCGCTCGAGCTCGGTGAAGCGGTCGGTGAACTTCGTGTTGGCCGCACGGAGGGCTGACTCGGGTTCGATGTCGAGGTGGCGCGCGAGGTTGACGACGGCGAACAACAGATCCCCAAGCTCTTCCTCCATTGCGGCCGCCGCGCCGCGCTGTCGGGCCTCACGTAGCTCGGCCAGTTCCTCGTCGACTTTGGCCTCGACCGCATCAGCGCCGGTCCAGTCGAATCCGACCGTGGCCGCCCGTCGGCCCAGTCGGTAGGCGCGCAGCAGGCTGGGGAGGCTTGGCGGGACACCGCCGAGGCTCCGCGGCTCGCGACCGGCCGAGGCCTGTTCCCCGGCTTTAATCTCCTCCCACTGCCGCTTGACGTCCGCGGGTGTCATCGCCGTGGCCACGGCCCCATCACCGAAGACGTGTGGATGCCGCCGCACCAGCTTGTCGCACACCGCGTCGACCGCGTCCTGAATCGCGAACGTGCCCTGCTCGCTCGTCACCTGCGCGAGAAACACGGCTTCGAGCACCAGGTCGCCAATCTCGTCTTTGAGCCCGGCCGTATCGTCGCGGTCGATGGCGTCGACGACCTCGTATGCCTCTTCGAGCACGAAGGGACGGAGCGACTCCAGCGTTTGCTGTCGATCCCACGCACACCCCTCGGGGGACCGTAGCGTGCGCATGATCTCGACCAGCCGGTCGAAGGCGACGCCGGCGGGGAATCGATCGCGGTCGCCTGTCTCGGACATCGTGACGTATGCTAGCAGTCCACGTATGAGCGACGTGTCCTTCAATGGGTTTGTGATCTCGTTGGCCACGACCGCGGCCGTGCATTTCGGCGACGTCGCCGACCCGAGCACGGGGCAGACCACCACGGCCAACCTCGAGGCGGCCGGCCACGCCATAGAGATGCTGGCGCTGCTGGAAGAGAAGACCAGGGGCAACTTGACCGACGACGAAGTGAAGTTTCTGCGGCAGGTCCTGTACGAGCTCCGTCTCCACTTTGTCGACGCCAAGGGCGGCGATGGGCAGCGTTCAGCCGGGACCGATCGGGATCCGAAGATTATTAGCCCCTGAGTGGCGTGCGGATTACCTTTCTCGGGACGGGCACCTCGGCTGGGGTGCCGGTCATCGCGTGCGAGTGCGCGACGTGCCGGTCGACCGACCCGCATGACAAGCGGTGGCGACCGTCCATCGTCGTTGCGCTCGACGACGGCACGTCCATTCTGATCGACGCGTCGCCCGACCTGCGCGCCCAGGCGCTGGCGTTTGGTCTCAGCCGAGTCGATACCATCCTGCTTACCCACTGCCACGCGGACCACGTGCTCGGCCTCGATGACGTGCGAATCTACAACTTTCGCCAGCGGGCGGTTATCCCGTGCCTTGCCGCTCGAGCGACGCTGACGAAGGTTCGCCGAATGTTCTCGTATGTCTTCGACCCGACGACGCCGCGCGGCGGGGGACTGCCGCAGCTGGCGCTGTCGGCGCTGGTCGGTCCCTTCTCGATTGGGCGATGTACCGTCGTGCCGATCCCCCTCATGCACGGGACGCTCCCGGTGCTCGGCTTCCGGTTCGGTGCGTTCGCCTATCTGACCGATTGCAACGCGATTCCGGAGTCGTCCTGGCCACTGCTCGACGGGCTCGACGTGCTCGTGCTCGACGCACTCCGATACAAGCGCCATTCGACGCATTTCACCGTCGAGGAGGCGGTGGCCGCCGCCGGTCGTATCGGGGCGGCGCGCACCTTTTTCACCCATATGACCCACGACCTGCCCCATGCCGCGACCTGCGCGGAGCTTCCAGATGGGATCGCGCTCGCGCACGACGGCTTGCAGCTCGAGGTCGCGGAACGCGACGTGACCGATCTGCTGGCACCCGCGGCGGTTGCGACGGCGGGGATGTAAGCGCGCACTTCGGTGCCGCGCGAAGACAGGGTCCGTACGTAATACGTAGCGCGGGACTTCAGTCCCGCGTTCCTACGGCTCGGTCAGAAGCGCCGTGGCGCGCGTGAGCTCCCGCGCCAGTTGGTCGAGCGAGCCGGCAACCAGTGCGATCTGCGCGGTCGCTTCATCCCAGTCGCGCTCTTCGATTGCCTCGCGCACGCCCGGCAGCGTCTTGACGCCGTAGCCGGTATAGAAGCCTGGGGCATAGATCTGGTGACGAAACCATGCCCGGCGAGGTAGCCCAGACTCGTGCGTGAGGCCCGTTCGGTCAACATCAGGATCCGATCGAGCTCCCGGCGCGTCTCGTCCGAGAGCGTGCCGTCTGCCACCGCCCGCCGGAGCGCCGCGTCGTAGGCGGTCGTGGTCTCGGTGAGCGTGCGCACCGCGTTGCGGAGCGGGGCGAAGTTCAGATGCGGCACCGGCTGATCCTCTGGCGGCGGCGCGAACGCCGTCGTCGGGTCGGCGGCCTGACGATACCGCCCATCGCGGATCAGCCGTGTGACCCGTGCCGTGTCGTCACGCATGGTGTCCGTCAACGCGACCACTTCGTCGACATACCGTCCGACCGTGTCTCCGAACGGCACGAACTGGAAAGGGAGCACGTCGGCCTCGGCGAGCCGCAGAACGGCGCGTCCGGCGGTTTGCGCGAGGGCGATGCCGTATGCGAACGACGGATCCCCGAACCGCACGTAGTGGTCGAAGGAGTCGAAGATCGAGTGGTAGGATCCGCCTCCGCTTTCACCGCTGAAGGACAGGTTCAACGACGCGATCCCCAGATGTTGCAGAAACGGCGTGTAGTCCGACCCCGACCCGAGCGCGCCGATGCGGTGGTCGGCTCCTGCGTCGAGATCATCCCCGATGCCACGCGTGAGACGCCGCGCGTGCAGCCGCTCCGACACGCTGACGCCGGTCTGCGGGTCGATCACGTCACGCGCGACGTCGTTGACGAAGCGTTCGAGCGTGTGGGACCCGGACATATTCAGGAAGCCGCGGCTGTTGCCGTCGGTGTTGATGTAGGCCACGGCGTTGGCGCGCAGGCGGTCGGCATGATGCTCGGCCCATTCGGTCGAACCAATGAGTCCCGGCTCCTCTGCGTCCCACGCCGCAAACAGGAGGGTGCGCTTCGGACGCCAGCCCGAGGTTGCCAACACCCCAATCGCTCGTGCCTCCTCCATCAGTGACACGAGTCCGCTGATCGGATCGCGGGCGCCGTTCACCCAGGCGTCGTGATGATTGCCGCGCATGATCCACTGATCGGGGAACTCCGCGCCCTCGAGTCTCGCGATGACGTTGTAGGCCGGTTCGATGTCCCAGCTGAACGCGACCTCGAGCTCGACCCGCGCCGGTCCCGGTCCGAGGTGGTAGGTGAGGGGCAGCCCGCCACGCCAGTCCGGGGGGGCGACCGGTCCGCCGAGCGCCTCGAGCAGCGGCCGCGCGTCGGCGTACGAGATCGGCAGGACCGGAATGCGGGTCAGCGTCGGCGCCTCCGTGAGCTCCAGCCGCGGGGCATTCTCCGTGGCGCCGATGTTCGGCGTCAGCGGGTCGCCGGGAAACAGTGGCATGTCGGCGACCGAGCCGCGCTGGATGCCCTGGTCCATGCGGTAGGCCCCCTGAGGGTAGACATCGCCACGTCCGTAACCGTCGTCTCGCGGGTCGGAGTAGATGAGGCAACCGACGGCGCCATGCTCGGCCGCGACTTTGGGTTTGATCCCGCGCCACGATCCGCCGTAGCGGGCCAGCACGATCTTGCCCGCGACATCGATTCCGCGGCGCGCAAGCTCGTCGTAGTCCGCCGGGACGCCGTAGTTCACATAGACCAGCTCGCCGGCCACGTCGCCGTCGATCGAGTACGCGTTGTAGCTCGGGAGCTGCTCATCGCGTTGCCCCGAGGTCGCGTCCTCCGTGAGCACCGGCTCGCGCAGCGCGGCCGTGAATCGCGTCGGCGCCGTCATCTCGAGACGCCTCGTCAGTGGCGTGGGAAACAGCACGTGGAACGTCTCGATCTCGGTCTCGTATCCCCACGAACGGAACTGGGCCGCCAAGAAGTCCGCGATCTCCTTGCTGAAGGGTGCGCCGACATGGTGCGGGCGCCCGCTGAGGTAGCGCATCCATTCGCGGAGATTGTCGGCCCGCAGCTCGCGGTCGAACCGCGCCTCTAGCGCGCGGTGCGCCGCGGAACGATCGCCGATGAACCCGAGGAGCGGACCATCCGCCGCGGTGGCCGGCAGTGCGAGTGCGATCGCGACCAGGCCGGCACCCGCCAGTTGAACCCGTGTGTGTCTGCGCATGACTGTGTCTCCGTGGATTATGATGGCTGGATCGCGCGTGGAAGTCATTCACTATCCTGAGGACCCGCCGCCGGCCGGCTGGACGCACACCGCCCTGGCGCTCGGCAACTTCGACGGCCTACACCGCGGCCATACGAAGATCGTCGAGCGTGTGCGCCGGCACGCGAGCGAGCGCGGCGGTACGGCCGCGGTCCTGACCTTCGAGCCGCATCCACCACGGGTCGTGCGCCCCGATCGCGCGCCGCCGCTCCTGATGACCCAGGCGCAAAAGCTGGAGGCGCTTGCGGCTGCCGGGATGGACGGGGCCGCCGTCGTCAGATTCACGCCCGAGCTCTCACGCTGGGATCCCGACACCTTCGTGCGCACGGTGCTCGTGGAATGGCTGCACGTCAGCGACGTCTGGGTGGGAGCCAACTTCCTCTTTGGCCGTGACCGCAGCGGCAACTTCTCGCTGCTACGCTCACTTGGTGCCCGGTACGGGTTCCGTGCCGAGAAAATCGAGCCTGTCCGATACAAGGACTTCGTCGTGAGCAGCACCCGGTTGCGGCGGCTGATCGGCGAGGGGCGGGTGGACGAGGCGGGCGCGCTACTCGGACACCACTACGTCATCGATGGCACGGTCGTGAAGGGGGCAGGCCGTGGTCGTGGCCAGGGGTTCCCCACCGCCAACCTCGAGAGCGACAACGAGCTCTTGCCGCCGGACGGCGTCTACGCCACCACGGCGACGGTGAAAGGCATCATCAACGCGTCGGTGACCAACATCGGCGTGCGACCCACCTTCGAGGACGGGGGCGCGCGGACGGTCGAGACCCACGTCTTCGGGACCGACGGAGACCTCTATGGCCAGCACGTGCGGCTGGCGTTCATTCAACGGCTGCGTGACGAACAGCCGTTTCCCGACGCGGCCGCGCTCACGCGTCAGATTGCCGCGGACTGCGCACAGGCGCGGGCGCTCTTCGATCGGATTTCACTATAGTTATGCCGGTGTTGACCGTGACCGAGTGGCGTCGTGACTGAATCGCCCCACCTTGATTTGGCGTCGATACGCTTCGACCTGACCGTGCCGTGCGATGCGCGGTTTCGTCCGATGCTCGACCAGCTCGCCTCGCGGTTGATCGCGTATGTCGGTTACGCCGCAACCGACGCGACGACGCTGACGCGCGCGGTCGAGCGCACGACCGAGCGGGTGCTCACCGGCGCGGCCGGGCGCCCCTATGCCAGCCTGGATGTCAGTTTCCGGACCAGCGAGACGGAGATGGAAATCCGGATCCGATGTCGGCAGGGACCGGGTGCGCCCCGGGATGCCGATGGCACGGATCTCGAGCGCGTGCTCAGTCAAGCGGGGGAGGACGACCCCCCGCTCGACTTTATTCAGCGGGTGATGACCCGCGTCGAGTTCGACCGCGAGGACGGCGCCGATATCTGCACGCTCGCACGGACGCTGCCGGACGCGTCGTAGGCAACCGTCCACCGCCCCGCCGCCTCATTCCACGCGGACCGCTAATGCGTCTCTACAACACGCTGAGCCGGCGCATCGAAGAGTTCAGTCCGCAGCGCGACAACACGGTGCGGATGTACGCCTGCGGGCTGACCGTGTACGCGCGCGGACACATCGGCAACTTCCGGACGTTCGTCTGTCTGGACGTGCTGCGACGCGCGCTTCGGCACATGGCCGGCCACACGATGCACCAGGTCGTCAACTTCACCGACGTCGATGACAAGACGATCGCTGGCGCGAAGCGCGCTGAGGTGTCGCTCCGTGCGTATACCGACCAGTACATCGCGGCATTTCGCGAGGACGCGGCCACCCTGGGGCTGGAGCCGGTCGAGGAGTCGCCGCGTGCGACTGACGACGACAACATGCGCGCGATGGCGGCGATGATCGCCGCGCTCGACGAGCGCGGCCACACCTATCGGAGCGAGGGCTCGGTGTACTTCAAGATCGCCACGCTCCCGCAGTACGGCAAGCTGGCGCGGCTGGATCACGACGGCATGCAGCCGGGTGCGCGCGTCGATGCGGACGAGTACGCCAAGGAAGACGCTCGCGACTTCGTGCTCTGGAAAGCGACCGAGGAGGGAGAGCCGAGCTGGGATGTCGGCGTCGGGCCCGGTCGCCCGGGGTGGCATATCGAGTGCTCTGCGATGGCACTCAGAATGCTCGGGGCGCCACCGATCGACATCCATGCCGGCGGCGTCGATCTCATTTTCCCGCATCACGAGAACGAGATCGCACAGGCCGAGGGGGCGACGGGTCAGCCGTTCGCCCGGTTCTGGGTGCACGTCGAGCACCTGTTGCTCGACAAGAACATCAAGATGTCGAAGTCGCTCGGCAACGTCTTCACGGTGCGCGACATCCTCGATGAGGGACATCGAGCGTCCGCGCTCCGCTATGTCCTGCTATCGACGCACTACCGCAAACAGCTGCGTTTCACGTGGGAGAGCCTCGCGCAGGCCGAGGAGGCGCTGCGGCGGCTGATGGATTGCCTGGGTCGACTCGACGCCGTGGGCGCCGGCGGTCCGCACGACGCGATCGCGGACCGCGTGGCGCGCGCGCGCGAGGCGTTCGCCCAGAAGTTGAGTGACGATCTCAACACCCCCGGCGCGTTGGGCGCGGTCTTCGAGCTCGTGCGCGACATCAACGCGGCGGTCGACGCGGGCGAGCTCGGAGGCGGCGACGTGCCCGTGGTGCAGGAGGCGTTCGACGCGTTCGACCGCGTGCTCGGGGTCATCGCCCTGCGACGGACCGAAGAGGCGGCACCACCGGTGGCGGTGGAAGAGATCGATCGTCTCATCGAGGAGCGGCACGCCGCGCGGCGGCGTCGCGATTTCCCGGAAGCCGATCGCCTGCGCGACGATCTCGATGCCCGTGGCGTCGTGCTCGAGGACACCCCGACGGGGACCCGCTGGAAGCGGAAATAGCGGCCTCTCCCTTGCACGTGGGTTGCCACGTGCCCACCGCCGACCGCGCGCGTCTCGGGAAACAAGGTGAAGACCTGGCCTGTCGTGAGCTCCGTCGGCGTGGGTACTCAATTCTTGCGCGCGGCTATCGCACCCGGTATGGCGAAATCGACATCGTCGCGCGCGACGGCGACGTCCTCGTGTTCGTCGAGGTGAAGACGCGGTCGACGTCCCGGTGCGGCAGCCCGCTCGATGCGCTGACCGCGATCAAACAGCGCCGCGTCACCGCGATGGCGCAGAGCTACCTGATGCGAGCCGGGTGGGGCGATCGGCCATGTCGATTCGACGTCGTCGGCATTCGATACGGAGAGAGGCGCCCCTTCGTCGAGCTCATCCGCGGCGCGTTCGCAGCGTCATGAACGTTGACGCGATTACCCGATGGTTCTAATATGACTCCATATCAGAACCGTCCAATGGCTGTGAGTCTTTCAGTAAAGAACGTGCCTGACGACGTCGCGCACCGGCTTCGTGAACGGGCGACCCGCAATCGGCGGTCGCTCCAGGGCGAGCTGCTGGCGATTCTGGAAAGCGCCGCGAGACGCCCGCTGTCGGTTGCGGAGGCAGCGGACCGGATCAAGGCCATCGGACTGCGGACGCCTGACGAAGCGACGGAGATTATCCGACACATGCGAGACACGCGCTGATGAATGCGACGGTCGTCGATACGTCAGTGTTGGCAGCGCTGGCGTTTGGGGAGGACCGGGCCGACGAAGCCCGTGCCCTCACGGACGGGAAGGCGCTCCATGAGCCAGCCTTGCTACTCTTCGAGCTGACCAACGTCGCGGCCGTGAAGAGCCGGAGAGACCCGCAACGGGCGGCCTTGCTGCAGCTCGGTCTCCGGACAGCCCTGGCCTTGCACTATCAATGGGAGGCAATCGATCAGGCTGGGGCGTTCGAGCTCGCGCTCCAGCGGAATCTGTCTGGATACGCTGCCAGCTACCTCTGGCTGGCGTGCGAGCTAGCTGTTCCGCTCGTCACTTTCGATCGGCGTCTCGCCGTCGAGGCAGAGCGGTTGGGCCTGTCTTGAAGCCGTCTCAAACCCTGTGGTACCGTAGGTTTCGCGTGTCGAGACGGGCGGGAGTAACTCAGTGGTAGAGTGCGACCTTGCCAAGGTCGAAGTCGCGGGTTCGAATCCCGTTTCCCGCTCCATCCTCTCGCTCCGCGAGCCGTTGCTTCGTCTCGCCTGACGGCGCCGTCGCCAAGTGGTAAGGCAGAGGTCTGCAAAACCTCCATCCCCGGTTCAAATCCGGGCGGCGCCTCCATTCTTTTCTTCCTAGTTCAGGGCTATTCTCCCGTTGTTCTGCTGCTTCACGCAGATCCGTGACCTCCACGCTCTTGGACGTTGCGATCTTGGTGGTGAAGGAGTACGAACCGAGGGCGGCTGGCGGCCCGTCTTGACGCCCTCGGCATCGCGGCACTGATCGCTCCAGACCTCACCGCGGGCCCCAGAAGGTCGTTAAGCTGTGTCCCGTCGCGGACCATACTGGCTCGGCGACGCGCTCATGTCCCGAACCTCCCTTCCCACGCCTCGCGCGCGCGGCTTGTTCGTCGGGGTGTTGTGGCTGTTCGTCGCCATTACCTGTGTCGCCTACGGCCTGGCGGCCTGGCTGATCGTTCGCGACGGCGTTCCTCCGAAGGCGTTCGGCTGGCTCGATGCGGCCGGTGATGCCGGCCGACAAGTGACCGAGGTCGACTCTTCTGGGCCGGCAGCAAGACTGCTGTTCCCCGACGACCGCCTGGTCAGCCTGAACGGCGACGGGAATATCGCGCAAGCAGGCACCACGGCCTACCGTAAGGCGCTTCCGCTCGACGAGGCCTATCGGTTGCAAGTCGCTCGCGATGGCGACGTCCGGACTGTCGAGCTGGTGGTCAGACCCAACTCGCGCCGGGCGTCGGCCCGGCTCGCCTACGTCGTGACGAGCTTCACCTGGTGCTTCGTGGGCCTTTTCATCGGGTTCGCGCGACCCGAGCTCGGCGTGGCTCGGCTCGGGTTTGCGGCCGGGGTTATGACGGGTTTGTCGTTCTTTGACGTCGGGGTCCTGCCAAGCGACCTGCTGGGGTGGTGGAACCCGTTGCAGCTCGTGGTCGGTCTCCACTTCTTCTCTCGCTTCCCTGCCGGCGACGCACCGCCCCGGCTGTGGCGCCGGCTGCTGGTCCTGCTGTATCTCGGCGGCGCCGTTGCCGCCCTGATCCGACTACCGAGAGTGGTGGTCTATCAGGCAGGCGGGGCGGAAGCGATGACGCGATGGCTCGCTTACCATCCGATGCTCCGAAGCGCCGGTTCCAACCTCGGGCTGCTGGTGTTCGTGATCTCCCTGGTTGGGCTCATCGCCGTGCTGGTTCGCAAATATCGGGTACTCACCGGTGCCGACGACCGTCGGCGGCTCCGCTGGGTGGTATACGGCTCGATAGTGGGGTTGACAGGGCAGTTACTTGTCGCCGGGCTCGTTCTGATAGAGCAGCTGGGCGGGCCAAACCCTCCGCTGGCACCGACCACGCTCGAGCGCCTGTCATTCATCCTGAACGTCCTCAGTGTCGCCATCCCGCTCAGCGTGGCGTATGCCGTCGTCAAGCACCGTGTGTTGGATATCCGGGTGGCCGTCCGCGTCGGGGTTCAGTACGTCCTGGCCCGACGGGCGCTGCAGGTCCTGCTCGTCGTGCCGCTGGTCGCGCTGGCGGTCACGCTCGTGTCCGCTCGAAACCGAACGCTGGCAGAGCTGGTCACCGGCAGTACCGGGTATTTGTACTGGGTCGGTGCCATGGGTCTGAGCCTCGCCTTCCGACGTCCGATGCGTACGTGGCTCGACCGACGGTTCTTTCGCGACGAGTATGACCGAGAGCAGGTCCTGATCGGATTGCTGCGCGACCTCGGCGATCTGGAGTCATTGGAGGCCATCGCGCCGCTCGTTCGGAGTCGGCTGGAGCGGGCGCTGCATCCGAAGGTGCTGCACCTCTGGTATCGCAACTCACCAGAACAGCCTCGACGGTCCGATTCACGGGCGCCGACCACCCCGCCCCTGAGCGTCAACCTCCTGACCCACCTGGAGCGCACCCCCCGCGGTGTAGACCTCGAGGCTCCAGGGGAGCTCTCGCTGAGCGGTGACGAAGCCCGATGGCTGTCGGAGTTGGGCGTCCAGCTGCTGATCCCGCTCTCGGCCAGGGCCAATTCCTTGTCGGGGGTCCTACTGCTCGGGGAGCGGAAGTCGGAACAGCCCTATGGGCCTCGCGACTGTCGCATGCTGGAGGCGATTGGCCGCCAGGTGGCGGTGGTGTGCGACAACCTGCAGCTGAGGGACCAGGTCGATGAGGAAGCGCGCATCCGTCGCGAGGTGCTCGGCCGACTCGATCGCCGGGGCCTGAACCTCTTGAAGCAGTGTCCCGCCTGTGGCGCTTGCTACGACGCCGCGGACGAGATGTGCGAGCGCGACGGGAGCCGGCTGTCGCTCGCTCTTCCGGTCGAACGCACGATTGCGGGTCGATACAGGCTCGACCAGTTGCTCGGCGAAGGCGGGATGGGAGCTGTCTACGAATCCCACGATCTGCAGCTCGATCGCCCGGTCGCCGTGAAGGTCATGCTCGGACGGGACTTCGGCCGCGGGGAGCCGGTACGCCGTTTTCGACAGGAGGCGAGGGCGGCGGCGCGACTGAGTCACCCCAACATCGTCGACTTGCATGACTTCGGGACGGTCGACGGGGGAGGGGCCTATCTGGTGATGGAGCGGGTCCAGGGCATTACGTTGCGCGCCGCGCTCCGCCGGTCGGGTGCCCTGTCGCTCCCCGACGCCGCGGACTGGTTCGACCAGGTGCTCGAGGGCGTCGATCACGCGCATACCAACGGCGTCATCCATCGAGACCTCAAGCCGGAGAATCTCATTGGTCGGCGGGGGGTTGACGGGACGCTGAGCGTGACGATTCTCGACTTCGGTCTGGCCAAGCTCAGACCGCTCGAGGGGTCGGGCATCGTCACCGGAACCGCCAGCGCCGTCATGGGGACGCTGGGTTATATGTCACCCGAGCAGCTGGCGGGGCTCGAGGTGGACGGTCGGACGGATCTGTTCGCGGTCGGTGTGATGGTGTTCGAGGTGCTCACCGGCGTCAGACCGTTCCGAGGGGATAGCTACGCGCAGCTCTCCGCCGCGATGCTCGGACAACGTCCCCGTCTCCCAGAAGGGCCTCCAGGAGTGCAGGCGATCGAGGCGGCGCTCGACCGCTGCCTCGCCCCGAACATCCACGAGCGCTTCAAGTCGGCGGCCGAGGCTCGCGCCGAGCTCGTTCGTGCGTTACGCACCTGCGCTCCACTGGACTCGATGCGCACTGTCGGTACCGACGACAGGGAGACCAGCCCGTAGTCGAGGGTCCTACGCTGGCGCGGCGTTCAGCCACGGGTTCTTTCAATCGCTGACCGCGCTCCGAATTTGGACACCCTGTCATGGCCTGGGCACGCCGGAGAGACGCGCCGATTCCGCGAGCGACCCCAGCGTCACACGCGCTGCGCCGCGATAGTAGTCGGTCTCCGCGTGTGCAAGGACCATCGCGAGACAGCCCGGCACCCAGGCGAGCAGGTGGTCGTGGAGGAAGTCCCGCTGTGCCTCGAGACAGCGGTCGCGGGACGGCGTGGCGGTGTCGGTGCGCGTTTCCGCCTCGGTCGCCAGCTCAGAGAGGTGGGCGAAGAACGCCAGCTCGAGCGCGAGGTGGTCGTCCGGTTCGCGGTGGATCGCCGGCGCCTCGATGCCGAACTGCTGGTAGATTCCACGCACCTCGAGCGTCGGCTCTTGAAACGTGAGCCGCGTCTTGCTCCGATGGACCGATTCCCAGGGTGGCGCCAGCATCTCGCCTGGTCCGACGAAGAGGCGGTTGAAATCCCACACCAGCTCGTCGTGGGTCGCCGGGTCCCACCGCTCGCAGAAGGACGCCAACAGGTGAAGCCCTTCGGAGACGTCCTCCTCGTCCGACGGAAAGGGCCATGCCTCGAAGAGCTGCTGCTCGACCAGCGTGGCGAGCCACTCCTTGCGCGGTGGCTCATGAAAACAGCGGGCGAGAAACCGATAGGCCAGCCCTTGCCCCGTGTGCGCGCGCCTCCACACGGCGTCGCCCGGCGGGGCCGGCTCGCTCAAATTCCAACCCTCACCTGCGTGGCGTAGAAGAGGAAGCGACCACACAGCTCCGAGACGAGCACGAAGCCGAACGACGCGTAGGTCAAGATGCGTCCTCGTCGATACCCGCCGGAGGTGCGGTGACTCACCAGCACACCGCTGAGCGCCGCCGCCGCCACGACCAGCAGGCCCAGCCTGAGCATCCAGACGCCGCCGTAGTCCACGGTCAGCTTGGTGGCGCTTGCCGCGGCGGCCGGCGACGCATTACCGCCCAACGCGCCGAGCTGAATCGGCACGACGACGAGCTCCGCCAGCAGCATCAGGATGCCGGCGAGCGCGAGACCGCGCAGCGTCGGCCACGACGCCTCGTCGGCTGGTCCACGCGCGTCAGCGTTCGAGGCTCCCGTCCCGCCGACCAGACCGACCGCCACGCCGAGGATCCCCAACCGCAGCGCAGTGGCCGTGAACGCGACCGGTGTCGCGACGCTGTTCCAGGCTGGCTGGGAGGGGAGCAGGTAGATTCGGATCTGACAGTAGAGGAACGCCGCGCCCGCGGCTGCCGTCAGACCGGCGAGCGCTCGATGCCACGACGTCGTCCGGCCGGCGCGCCACTCCGCGGCTACGAGCGCGGCCAGCAGTCCCGCGAAGAGCGTGCCGAAGACAATCTCGCGGCTCAGCCAGGACGAGGCGACGTTGACGAACGCACGGGCGGCCTGGAGCGGGGTGGCGAGATGAAAGAGCGCCGCGAACAGCCCGACAGACAGCACGACGAGGACAGCCACCAGCGGACCGACGTGCCCATCCGGTCCGGCGGTCCTGCGCCCCTCCGCACCGCGCGCCGCGGGCCGATAGACGATCAGCAGCGTGACGTACGCGCCCACTGCCGCCTGCGTCAAGACGGTGAAGACGACGAGCGCCCAGTCACGCGGATCCATGATCGTGCGGTGTCGCGTTCACGTTGCGAGCCCCGGAGCGTCACCCGAGCTGGACCGTTCCCGGCGCTCGACCTGGCCGACGGATCGCTACGCGCGCACCACCTTGAGCGGGATGAAACGGATCGCCGGCTTGGTGATGTCGGCGTCGGGTAAGAGGCCGAACGTGGCGGTGGCGCCTTCCTTCGCTGCCACCTCGTCGAGGGTGCCCCACTGCAACGCCTTGGTCGGGCAGGCCTCGGCGCACGCGGGCCCTCCGATGCCGGCGTCGATGCGGTGCGAGCAGAAGCTGCACTTTTCCATCTTGCCGGTCTCTTCGCTGAACTGCGGGGCGTCATACGGACATGCCCAGGCGCAGAGGCGGGCACCGATGCACTTGCTCTCATCGACCACCACGATGCCGTCTGGCCGTTTCTGAATGGCGCCCGACGGACAGGCGTCGGCGCACACCGGCACCTCGCACTGGTTGCAGGCCATCGAGACGTGGTACATGAACGGACCGCTGCCGTCGTCGCCCTCGACTGTCCGCACCTTGCGCCAGCGTGGCCCGATGTCGACCCCGTTCTCGACCTTGCACGCGATCTCGCAGGTGCGACAGCCGGTACAGCGATTCGCGTCGAAGAAGAAGGCCACCTGCGTCATGCGGAGTCTCCTGGCGCGACCTGCACCATCGACGAGTTCAGCGTGTGACCAAGGGAAATGGGCTCGTATTTGTCAGGGCTCAGGAGGCTCGCCGTCTGTTTCTCGTCGACCGCGCCCCAGCCGGTCGTCACGCTCACAACACCGCGCATGATGCCGGGCGTCACGACCGCCTTAGCGTCGATGGCGCCCCGATCGTTGAACACGCGGATGCGCTGACCGTCGGCGACGCCGCGGGGTGTCGCATCGTCCGGATGAATCTGCAGCACCTGTCCCTTCCAGATCTCGGTCAGGTAGTCATGGTGGTGAAAGCTCGAGTTGACGTGGTTGTGGTTCTTCCGGTTGATGAGCTGCAGAGGGTAGCGACTGGCCAGCTCTTCATCTACCCACGGTGCTTCCACGGGATGCAGATACTCGAGCAGTGGATCGAAGCCCTTGTGCTGGAGGTGCAGAGAGAACAGCTCGATGCGGCCGGACGGCGTGTTGAACCGCTTGTCGGCAAACGGAATCCAGGGATCCGGCAGCGGATTGACCGGGCCCTCCTCGAGCTGCTCCAGGCTGACGCCGGTCGGCTCGAGCACGCGCCGGATGAGGGTGTCGTCGGGCTGGTCGAAGTCGTCCCCGAAGCCGAGCCGCTTCGCCAGCTCGGTCATGATCCAGCGGTCGGACCGCGCCTCGAACAACGGCTCGATCGCCTGCTCCATGAGCTGGATGTATCGACTCCGCATCCCCGCGAGCAGGTTCCGGGTCTCGAAGAGCGTGGTGACCGGGAGCACGATGTCGGCGTAGCGCGCGGTGGTCGTCATGAAGAGGTCTTGCACGACGACGAGGTCGACATTGTCGAGCCCCTTGATGATCTTGCGCGTGTTCGGATACTGGGTGAGCAGGCCGGTGCCGGCGACGTGCATGGCCCTGATGGGATGTGGCTTGCGTTCGACGAGGTATTCGCCGAGCTTGGTGCAGGGGATGCCGTCGATCGGTGCATTCTGCTGAAGCGGCACCGGGTAGTTGATGGTCCCGCCCTGCCCCAGATAGCCGCCGGTATCGTTGACGCCCCCGCCGAGCACCCCGACGTTGCCGGTGAGCGCCGCCAGATAGAGTTGGCCGATCACCGTGAGCGTGCCGTGGTCGGTCCGCTGCGCGCCGGCCATGTTCTGGATGATCGCGGCGGGTTTGGCTGCCGCGAACTCTCGCGCCACCGCGGCGACGGCGTCGGCCGAGGCGCCCGTGATGCCCTGGACGACTTCGGGCGTATAGCGCGCGGCGATGGCCTGAAGCCACTCGAAGACCGGCTGATACCGCACCCCGTCGATGACGTAGGTGCCGCGGAGGGCCGCGTGCGCGCCCGGGCTGTCGACCGGCACCGCGCGTGAGGTCCGCTCGTCCCAGACGACGAATCGCCCAGGACCGTCGTCGCCGGCCGTCAGCAAATGCAGGTCGCGCAGGTCGACGGGCAGCGATTCGCCACCTGCCGGCCAACGGGCGGATGCCGCGGTCAGGTCGTAACCGCGCTCGCCGTGACGTACCAGGAACGGCGCGTTGGTGTGGGCGCGTACGTAGTCTTCATCGAAGAGCGCTTCGTCGAGGAGCACGCGGATCATGCCGAGCGCCAACGCCGCGTCGGTGCCGGGTCGGATCTGGAGCCACCGGTCGGAGAGCGCGGCCGTTTCGCTGAGCCTGGGGTCGATCGTCGTGAGGCGGGCGCCGTGCTCTTCCCGCGCCTGGAAGAGGTTTTTCATGTACCCCTGGTTGGTCACCGCCGGGTTGTTGCCCCAGGCCAGGAAGTAGCGGCTGTGCACCCACTCGTCGCGGAACTCCGAGCGCCCGCCCCCGAAGATGGCCTGGTACCCCTCGGACACGGAAGCGCAGCAGAGCTGGGAGATGATCGGCGTCGCCCCACCGAAGCGGTTCCAGAAGGCCGAGTAGAGACCGCGCACACCGGTCGACAGCGATGACCAGTTGCCCGTCTGGCCGAAGGCGAGGAACGCCTCGTTCCCATCTTCCGCGAGGATGCGCTGATAGCGCTCGGCGATCGTGTCGAGCGCCTCGTCCCAGCTGATGCGCTCCCACTTATCCTCGCCTCGCCGTCCCGCGCGACGCATGGGGTACTTGAGCCGATGGGGGCTGTAGAGCTGTCGAATGCGCGAAATGCCACGGGCACACGCGAGCACGTTGAAGTCGGGATCGCCAGTCACCTTGACCAGACGCCCATTTTCGACGTGGGCCAGCAAGGCGCAATGGAGGCATTCCGGCGTGTTCGCCGTGTGGAAGACGTGACTCGCCGCGGCCGCTACGCCGCCGCCGGATTCGCCTGCGCGGTACTGGGAGAGCAGCAACCCCCCGCCGCCGAGCGCCGTGGCGCCGCCCAGGAGCGCACTCCACTTGAGGAAGCTCCGTCGCGAGGCGTCGGCGGGGTCGGTGACATCAGGCTTCAGCGGCATCGACGTTGCTCACAGGCTCGTTGCCACTATACGCCGCCTCACTGTCTTGCAACTACGCTATCTTGCAATTCACGACCCACATGACCGTGACCACCCTCGACCGCGGCCTCGGGGAGCTCGAGGCGACCACCCTGATCGTCGGGGGCATCATCGGCGCGAGCATCTTCCTCGTGCCGGCCGATATTGCGCGAGAGGTGGGGTCGCCCGGTTTGCTCCTGGTGACCTGGGTGCTGTCGGGCTTGCTCGCCGTGTGCGGCGCGCTCTGCTTCGCCGAGCTGGCCGCGGCGATTCCGGAAACCGGCGGCACCTACGTCTTTCTCAAACGCGCCTTCCCCGGCACGCCGGCCGCGTTCCTCTTCGGGTGGATGATGTGCTTCACCTACGCGGCGGGCGCGATCGCGGTCGTGGCGGCGATGGCGTCGGTCTATGCGGGCGAGCTGTTTGGACGGTTCATGCCATCGGGAGTCTGGGGAGAGCGAGTCGTGGCCGCCGGACTGATCGGCGTCCTGACGACCGTCAACTATCTGGGTGTCCGGATCGGCGGCAAGACGCAGGATGTGCTGACGGCGCTCAAGGTCGGGATGCTGCTCGGATTGATCGTGATCGGGCTCGCGTTCGGGCAGGGTGGACTCGACCAGTTCACGCCGTTCCTGCCGGCCGATCGCGAGACCCCTCAAGCGATCGGTGCGCTCGGCTCCGCGATGCTGCTCACGCTGTTCGCATTCAGCGGCGCCTACTTCGTGACGCATGTCGCCGGCGAGGTGCGCGACCCGACGCGGACAATCCCACGCGCGATTCTGATGGCGATGACGATCGTGCTGGTGCTGTATGTCGCGATCAACCTGGCCTATCTGCGCGTCCTGTCGTTCGAGGCGCTCGGGGCATCGGAGCGGGTCGCAGCCGACGCGGCGCAAGCGATACTCGGGCCGGTCGGTGCCACGGTGACAGCGCTTGCCGTGCTCTGCTCCGCGATGGGCACGCTCAATGCCCAGCTGTTGAGCTACCCGCGGATCTTCTTCGCCCAGTCCCGGGACCGCCTCTTCTTCCCGGCACTGGCACGACTCCACCCGGTGCATCGGACCCCCGGTCCGGCCATCGTGCTCGTGGGTGGGCTCGCTGTCGCCTATTCGTTGGCCGGCACGTATCAGCAGATCCTCAACATCGTCGGGTTCGTGATCCAGCTGCTGCTGAGCCTGGCGGTGGCAGCCGTCATCGTGTTGCGTGTCAGGGAGCCGGACTTGCCGCGTCCGTACAGGGTCTGGGGATACCCGATGACCCCGCTGCTCTTTCTCGCGATTTCGGCGTGGTACTTGGTCAACCTGCTGGTCACGCGGACCGTCCCCTCGTTGGCCGGCCTCGCCGTCGTCCTCGCCGGTCTGCCGTTCTACTACTACTGGCGTCGGCAGCGCGCTGACGCGCCGGGAGGAGCGGGGCGCTAGTGTCAGATTTGGGCCGCTAGCTCCTCCAGTACAGCGCGAAACGCCGCGATCGCCTCGTCGACCTCCGCCTCACCCATGGCGGTCGAGACGTTGAAGCTGGTGCGCCAACCGGAAAACACCCCGTGGGTCAGGAGCGCCAGGTGGGTCACTCGCCGATACCAACCCGGGGCCCGCGCGCCGTCCCGGTAGTTGCGCACCTCGCCGTCGACCAGATGGGTCTGGGCCAGTGAGCCGTGCCCGGTCGCGTGTCCCCGCACCCCGGTCGCGGTGAACGCCGCCTGGAACCCGTCACGCAGTCGGTCACCCAGCCGGTTGATCCGGTCGATCTCCTCGGGTGTCAGCAGCTCGAGTGATGCCACCCCGGCCGCCATACAGATCGGGCTGCCGTTGAAGGTGCCGGCGTGGGTCATTCGGTCCGATCGGCGCGGGTCGAACAGCGCCATGACGTCCGCGCGCCCACCAAACGCGCCGATGGGCAACCCGCCGCCGATGATCTTTCCGAGGGTGGTCAGGTCCGGCTCGATCCGATACAGCTGCTGCGCACCCGGCGCCAACCGGAACGAGATGATCTCGTCGAGGATGAGCAGTACCCGATGGGCAGTCGTCGCGGTGCGCAGCCCGTCCAGGAACCGCTGGTCGGCTGGAATCATGCCGCCGGCGGCCATCAGCGGTTCCACGATCACGGCGGCCAGGTCCTCGTGGTGCTGCTCGATCAGTCGCCGCGTCGTCGCAAGGTCGTTGAACGGCGCGACCAGCACTTCGTCCGTCAACGCCGGCGACAGCCCGATCTCGTCCGGTTCGCCGGCCGGCCACGCCGGCCCATCGGGCCCTGGAGCGATGCTGATCTCGACCGGGTCGTAGCTGCCGTGGTAGCCACCCTCCATCTTGAGGAACTTCGAGCGTCCAGTGAAGGCGCGGGCGACCCGCAACGCGTTCATCACCGCCTCGGTGCCGGAGTTGGCGAACCGAATACGCTGCATCGAGGGCACGCGTCGCGTGATCTCCTCCGCGAGTGCGAGCTGCGCCTCCACCGGAGCGGCGTAGACGGTGCCCTTCGCCGCCTGCGCCGCGATGGCGGCGGTGATCCGCGGGTGTCCGTGCCCGTGAATCAGCGACGTGAAGTTGTTGAGCAGGTCCAGGTAAACGTGCCCGTCCACGTCGTGGAGCCGGCACCCCTCCGCCCGGTCGGCGAAGAGTGGATGCGGTCGAAAGAAGGTGCTGGTGCGGGTGTTGCCACCGGGAAGGCTCCCGAGGGCGCGCGCGTACAGTGCGGCCGAACGGGGAGTGCGCGCCCGAAACCGATCGCGCAGCTGTTCCTCGAAGGCGGCGATCGCGGAGGGTTCGTCCTGCACGTGAGTGTCGGTCGTTCGGAGGTCTGGGAATCAGGCTGTAACGTTACCTGAGCGAACTGCCAAGTGTTCGGAGGTCAGATGCCCAGACGTCACGTCATCATCGCTGTTGCCGTTGTCGTGGTACTTGCGAACACGTTGGCCCTGGCGCAAGAGGGCGCACAAAACGGCGAGTGGCGGTCGCACGGCGGCGACACCGGGCACATCCAGTACGCGGCACTGGACCAGATCAACAAGGACAACCTCGGGGACCTCGAGATCGTCTGGCGCTGGACGTCGGTCGACCGAGCGTTACGTGAGCAGCATGACGAGCTCCAGGAACGATCCGCCCGCATCTTCTTCCATGAGGTCACGCCGCTCAAGGTCGGTGGCGCTTTGTACGCGAGCACGTCCCTGGGTCAGATTGCGGCGATCGACCCGGGCACCGGCGAGACGCGCTGGTCAGTCGACCCGGAGGTCTGGCGGGCTGGCCGGCCGACCAACCTCGGGTTCTTGAGCAAGGGACTGGCGTACTGGACTGACGACGACAGCGAGCGGCTGTTCTACGCGGGCGGCGCGGAGGCGACGCTGGTCTCGGTCGACCCGAGCACGCGCGCGTTGGACCCCGACTTCGGGGACGGCGGGAAGGTCGATCTCACCAGGAACCTCGGTTCCCATGTGGCGCGGGACACCTACACGCTGACGTCGGCGCCGCTGGTGGCGGGCGACGTCGTCATCGTCGGCTCGTCGATCCGCGATACCCCGGAGACACGTGAGATCCCACCCGGACACGTGCGCGCCTACGATGTCCGTACCGGCGAGCTCCGCTGGACGTTCAACACCGTCCCGAACGAGGCGGACTACGGCAATCAGACGTGGGAGGCGGAGTCGTGGCGTGACGCCGGGGCGGTCAACGTCTGGACCCTGATGTCGGTGGACCCGGAGCTCGGCTACGTTTATCTGCCGGTCGGCAGCGCGGCGCACAACTGGTATGGGGGGCATCGCCCCGGTGACAACCTGTTCGCGCAGAGCTTGGTCTGTCTCGACGCCGAGACCGGCGAACGGGTCTGGCACTTCCAGCTGGTCCATCACCCCATCTGGGACTGGGATCCCCCCGCCGCGCCGACGTTGATCGACATCGACGTGGACGGTCGCCCGATCAAGGCGGTCGCCCAGGTGACCAAGCAGGGGTTCCTCTTCGTCCTCGACCGGGTGACCGGTGAGCCAGTCTGGCCGATCGAGGAACGTCCCGTCCCGCAGTCGACCGTGCCCGGTGAGGTGACGTCTGCGACGCAGCCGTTCCCGACCAGACCTGCGCCCTTCGAGCGACAGGGCATCTCCGAAGACATGTTGATCGACTTCACCCCCGAGCTTCGGGCCAAGGCGTTGCAGATCATGCAGGACTCCGACGGCGGTCCGTTGTACTCGCCACCCTCGGAGCGAGGCACGCTCGTCAATCCCGGGTGGGTCGGTGGAGGGAGCTGGACGGGCGCGTCATTCGATCCAAGAACCCAGGTGCTCTACGTGCCTTCCTTCACCGACTGGAACTTGGTCAGGCTGAGCAAGCCCGAAGCCGGCAACGACAGGACGGCACCCCGTTCGACTATGTCTGGAACGGCGATGCCACGCCGCTCGTCGACGGGCTTCCGCTCTTCAAGCCGCCGTATGGCCGGATCACGGCGATCGACATGACCAGCGGCGAACACGTCTGGCAGATCGCCAACGGCGACGGTCCCAGACACGCCGACCCGATCAAACACCTCGACCTGCCCCCACTTGGCACCAAGGTGCTGAACTTTCCGATCGCGACCGAGACGCTGCTCTTCACCGCGACGGGGCGCGACGCCTGGAACCCGCCGTTGCTGAACGTCTACGACAAGACGAGCGGCGAGCTTCTCCGGGCCATCGAGCTGCCATCGTCCGTGCGAGCGCTACCGATGACCTACCTGCACGATGGGAAGCAGTATCTTGCGGTCGGTATCGGTTCAGGCCGCGACCCGGACGAGATCGTCGCGCTGGCGATCCCGTAGGGCGATACACTTATCCGATCACCGTCCCGTCACGCGGAAGGGGAAGACATGAGCCGCTCCACCACGCTGCCAACCATCGTCGCAGTCGTGCTGCTCGGTCTGGTGGCGCTGCCCGCAGCAGCGCAATCCGGTGACACGGCTCGCACGCCTTGGGGCGACCCCGATCTGCAGGGGGTCTGGTCCTACGCCACGCTCACGCCGCTGGAACGGTCGCCCGCGCTGGAGGGGCGGGAGTTCTACACGCCGGAAGAAGCGGCGGCGTACACCACGCTCCGGAAAACCGACCGCCCGGACCGGCCCGGCGTCGACCCGGGCGGCTACAATGCGCTGTGGTTTGACGGGGGCTGGGTGCTGCCGGACCAGCGCACCTCCCAGATCGTCGACCCACCAACGGGTCGACTCCCGCTGAGCGAGGCGGGGCAGGCCCGTCTGGACGCGCGCCGCGAGCACCGGCGGATGCATCCAGCCGACTCGTGGCTCGACCGCACCAACTGGGATCGCTGCCTGACGTATCACGGCGTCCCGCCGGTCGGCACCAACTACAACAACACGTACCACATCGTCCAGACGCCCGACGTGGTGGCCATTCACGTCGAGAACATCCACGACGTCCGGATCATTCCGATCGGCGATCGGCCGCTGCTCGACGAGGGGATCCCGCAGTGGAACGGCGACTCTCGGGCCCACTGGGAAGGTGACACGCTCGTCGTCGAGACGCGGAACTATAGCGACAAGACCGAGCTGCGGTTTGTGTCCACACCGAACACACGGGCTGTTGAACGCTTCACCCGCGTCGGCCAGGACACGATCGACTACCGATTCACGATCGAGGACGACGAGATCTACACGCAACCCTGGACCGTGGATCGGCCGATGGCGCGACTCGACGACTACGTCATCTATGAGTACGCCTGCCATGAGGGCAATTACGCGATGACGAATATTCTCGCCGGAGAACGTGAACGCGAGCGGCGCGACGCGGTGGTTGGAACGGGCGACTCGAAGGTCAGGTAATCACCGCGGAATGAAAGCGTGAAAGTAACAAACAGGTCGGACTTTCCCGTGACCGACGCTGCTTGCAAGAAGGCGACCGGCAAGACGCTCAAGCAGTGGTTCACCGAGCTGAACAAGATGGACGGGCTCAAGCAGGGCCGTCGGACGTGCACGCAGCACATCTACGCTCACACGGCCGATCCGTGGTGGCCGACGACGATCTACGTCGAGTACGAGGCGAGCCACAGCGTCAAGAAAAAGGATGGGCAAGCCGAGGGCTATAGCATCTGCGCCACCAAGACCATCAACGCTCGTGTCGACAAGGTCTACAAGACGTGGACCGAACCGAAGCAGTTCGCAGAGATGTTTGGCGACGCGGGGACGCAGGCCCTCGAAGAAGGCGGCGCGATCTCATGCAAGGCCGGTTCGAAGGGCACGTTCATACGCATTCGTCCGAACAAGGACCTGCGGTTTACGTGGGAGCACAAGGGCTGCACGGCACCGATGCGAGTAGACGTGCAGTTCCAGGCCAGCAAGGGCAAGTGCCTCATGAACGTCATGACCTCCCGTATCCAGACGCGGCCCGAGTCCGATGGCCTGCGTAACGCCTGGGCCGAGGCGCTCACCCGATTGAAGTCGCTCTGCGAAGCCTGACGTCGACCTCGAGTCCGACCCTGCTGACCTGGGGACAAGCCTCTGCCACGACCGAGGGCGGGTGCGCATCGGCCAATGACGAACACGCCTTCGAAAGATGTCACGCGCCTGCTGCAGGCCTGGGCGGCCGGCGATGAGCAGGCACTGAACGATCTGGTCCCGCTCGTCTACGGGGAGATCCGGGGCGTGGCCCACGCAGCGCTGCGCCGGGAGCGTCCGGGTCGACCGATCCAGACCACCGAGCTGGTCAACGAGGCGTATGTCCGGCTCGTGCAGCAGACCCGTACGCGATGGCAGAGCCGTTCGCATTTCTTCGCGATCGCGGCGCAGGTCATGCGTCGAATCCTGGTCGATGAGGCCCGGGCACGGAAGACGGACAAGCGTGGCGCGGGGGTGGCGCCGCTGTCGCTCGACGCGCTGCCGCTAGAGCCGAGCCAGCCAGCGCACGACATCACCGACCTGGACGACGCGCTGCGTCGTCTCACCGTGCTCGACGCGCGTCAGGGGCAGCTCGTGGAGCTCCGGGTGTTCGGAGGGCTGACGGACGAGGAGATCAGCGAGGTCCTGAACGTCTCGCCACGCACCGTGCGGCGGGACTGGAGCTCGGCACGCGCCTGGCTCAGTCGCGAGCTCAGCCAGTCAGCGTAGCGCGTCACGGATCGGATCCGCCAAGGATCTCGATCTGCGTGATCCCGGTCGTCGAGATCACCCTCGGCCCGACCCGCAGCGCCAGCTTCCCGCCGACACGAATCGTGTCCTGCCGAATAAACGCCGACACCGGTTCAGGAAATCGTTGCCCGCCGCTGACGACGACCTCACCAGTCATCGGCGCGACAAGCACGATGTCATAGCGCCGGTGGCGTGTTGACACCGCCAGCCGCGTATAGGGCGCGAGGTCCGGGAGGCACACCTCGGTGGCTTGCCCCGTGGCGGTGACGTTCGTCACGGTGACAGTCGCGGGAGTCACCGGCACACGACCGACACGCCATTCATCGAGAAACCCTGCGCGATCGGCGCTGTCCAGCAAGGCCGCCAAATCGTTACCGACCGAGGCGTCGTCACGTGAAACCGAGGCGACGTAGTCGGAGCGCGCAGACAGGTCGAGGTCGAGCGCCGTCTCGAGCAGCGGTTTCACGCGGCGCCAGCGCTCGGGCGTCATGACGCGTGTTCCGGCTCGCTCGTCGACATTCGCCGTCCATTCGCCGGCCTCGTCCGTCTCGCGAGGCCCGGTGGCCGCTTTTCGCTCCATTCCTCGCGCAAAGAGAGTAGGGCACGAAACGCACGCTTTTCCCGAGGAGGGGTCATGGATTTGAAAGCCGTTCGGTGTTTCGCAGTGGCAGTCACGCTAGCCGTCGCATTCGCGGCACCCTCGGTCGCCGAGGGGGCGCCGGCGCCCACGGCGTCCGAGATGGAGGAGTTTCTCCTGAACGCGGACATCGTCGACAGCACTCGCGTCGGTGGGGGTGCCACCCGCCCCTGGCGTCTCACGCTGAGTGACGGACAGATAACCCACGACGCGCTGTTCCAGCCGGTCGAGATTCGGCGCGATGTACAGCGGTTTCCGGGGCGTGTAGAGCTGCAGTTCGCCGACTCGTATCACTTCAACATCGCCGCGTATCAGTTGGCCGGCCTGCTGGGGCTGGGCGACATGATACCGGTCACGGTCGAGCGGCGGTGGCAGGGGAAGAAGGGCGCCCTCACCTGGTGGGTCGACGACGTCGCCATGGACGAGCGGACCCGGCTCAGCAACGGCGTGAAGCCGCCGAACTACGCGGACTGGGATGCGCAGCTGCGTCGGATGCACGTGTTCGGCCAGCTTGTTCACGACACCGACCGGAATCAGCACAACATCCTCTACGGGCCCGATTGGAGGGTGTGGATGATCGACTTCACGCGGGCGTTCCGCGTATGGGGCCGCCTCCTCGACGTCAACACGCTGGTGAAGTGCGATCGAGATCTCCTCGAGCGCCTCCAGTCGCTCGACAAGGACGAAGTCAAGGCCGCGGTCGGGCGTCACCTGACCAAGTCGGAGATCAAGGGGCTGATGGAGCGGCGGGACCTCGTGGTCGCGCGGTTCGAAGAGCTGGTCGCCGAGCGGAGCGCCGACGCGGTGCTGTACTAAGCCCCGGCAACCTGCAAGCGTGATGCACCCTCGCTCGGCCCTTGGGACGAACGGTGGTACGGCCCGATGTCAGGTACCGGTTAAAGTAATCTCGTCTTCACCCTCAGCAACGGCGCGAACACGGATGACACCCCGGCGACAGATTCCAACCTGGGTCGAAGACTACCGCGACGTCCACTGGCGCCGAGAGGGAACCCTGCAGGTCGAGACGGTCCTCGATGCGGAACGTTTCATCGAGCAGGCCGGCTTCGCCGCGTGCCTCGCCGATGCACGGCGACCGGGGCCGTCACTATACGTGGCGGTCTGTGGGCGCCGAGACGCCGTCATGCCCCGGCACGTGCAGAAGGACCCGGAGGCCTCGCTCACCTGGAGGTTGAAGGATGAGCTGGTGCAGCGGGGCAAGGTCTACTATGCGAAGCTCGCGCGTGGGAAGGCCACGTTCGTCGCCCCGCGGATGGTTCCATACTTCAAGGCGGTCTGGGGCGTGCGCAAGGCCGAGGAGCCAGAGCGATTGAGCGCGAACGCCCGCGCGGTCTTGCGGGTGCTCCGGCGTGAGTGGGAGATGGGCACGTCGGACTTGCGTGATGATTCGGGGGTGAAGGACCGCAAGGCGTTCACCAGGGCAGTGGATGAGCTCCAGGCCGCCATGATTGTCGTGCCGAGCCAGGTCGTCTATCAGCCGAGGTTTACCTACCTCTGGACGCTTGGCGTTGGACGGTTTCCGAAACTGCTGACTCGGCGGGTCAGTCGTGACACCGCGCTCAGGGAGATCGCGCGCAGCTTCCTGGTCGGGGCCGGGATGACGGTGCCCGGTGAGTTGGCGCGTGTGAGCGGTCTGTCACGACCGGAGGCCGGGCGTGGCAACCGAGGTCTCGTGGCCGAGGGCTTCGCGACCACGCCAGCCTCGGGCGTGTATCAGCTGGCCGACGACGACGCGTGGCCGGCGCCAGATCAATGATCGGTTGTTGAGCGATGGCTCGAACGAAACTCCGCCGTTTTGCGGCGCTCGACACGATGGCGAACGTCATCGACGGGCGACGCTGCGTGCCTGACTGGTTCAACACGGCCTTTGGTCCCGCGGAGACAGCTGTGCTCGAGTTGGGATGCGGCCGTGGCGAGTACACCCTCGCGCTGGCTCGGAGTCGGCCAAACAGAGGAGTGATCGGTGTGGATCGAAACGGCTCCCGCCTGTGGATGGGTGCGAGCCGGGCGCTCGACGAGGGCCTGACCAATGCGTTCTTTCTCCGCTCCCCGGTCGAGTATCTCGAAGAGCACATCCCGGCCGGCCGGGTCGGAGCGATTTGGCTCCCGTTTCCGGACCCCCTCCCGAAGAATCGGCAGGCCAAGCACCGGCTGCCGTCGCCCCCGTTTCTCGAGCGCTACCGGCGGCTCTTGCGCCCCGGTGGGGCCGTTCATCTGAAGACCGATGACGCGGACCTGGTCGACTTCGCGGAGCGCGCCGTGCGCGCCGCCGGCGGACGGGTCCTTGGGGGCGCCGATGGTCTCGAGGTCGACCGCGACATGCTGGCGGTCGTCCACACGACCTTCGAGAGGACGTATAGGGGGGAGGGTCGGACGATCTACGAGCGGACGTTCTGCCTCGACTGATCTCGCCGATTCCCCGCCTTCCAGTAGATGCCGCCGTCGCGTTCGCGATGGAGGAGCTTCAGCCCGATCATTTCGCGCCGGAGGAAGGCCGTATCGGCATGGCGTTTCTTGATGATGGCGTTCACGTGCTTCTCCGTGTACTGGATCCCCTCGTTGAAATCCTCCGCAAGCCAACGCAGGAGAATGTCCCTCTTCCTGCGCACGGTCGGCACCTGCGTGATTCTCTCTCCGTCCACGTAGGTTCGAAACACCTTCCGCTCGTACGCGTCCTTGTTCACGCCATCCACGAGCGAGTTGACGTGCTCCGTGGAGAACAGATCTTTCCGGAATCGCTGGAGCACGGTGCGATTGAAGCTGTAGAGATGCGTGGTTCCGTCCGGCCGCATCGATACCAGTCCATGTGTGGACAGCCGCGCGAGGTGATGCGAGACGGTCGGTTCCGTCAGGCCGATCAGTGCCGACAGCTCCTTCACACTGTGCTCTCGCTGCGTCAGCAACCCCACAATCTTGAGGCGGCTTTCGTCAGTGAGGTCCCTGAAGGCGTCGAGCAATTCGTCGAATCGTTCGTCTGACACGGCGCTCCTTATTCGATATACATCTAATTCGAAGCGTATCGAATTAGTGGGCCACCTTCAAGTCCAGCCATCCGGCTCGCGGCGCTGACGACGGCGTCCGAGGTTGGGGGTGATCCTCGCCATGTGCCATCGTGTCTGCCGGTATGATCCCTCCGATGACGGCCGACTACACCCAGAGAGTCCCGCTCGGGCAGACCGGGCTCACGGTCAGCCGACTTGGGCTCGGCTCAAGCTTCGGGGCGCCGGCACGCGTCATCGAGGAGGCGGTCGAGCAGGGTGTCAACTACCTCTATTGGGGCACCGTCCGGCGCTCAGCCTTCGGGCGGGCGATGCGGAACGTCGCTCGGCGCCGCCGTGAGGACGTCGTCCTCACGGTGCAGTCCTACTCCAGGATGCCTGGGCTCATTGGGTTGTCGGTCGAGGTGGCGTTGCGGCGCGCGGGCATCGACTACTTCGACGTGTTGCTCCTCGGCATGCGAAACGAGCGTCCCGACCGGGCGTATGTCGACGCGTTCGAACGGCTTCGCGAACAGGGCAAGGTCCGCTTCCTGGCGCTCAGCACGCACAACCGACCGTTGCTGCAGTCGCTGTTCGACGAGTACCGAAAAGGGGAGAGCGCGTACGACATCTTCATGCTGCGCTACAACGCGGTCCACCGCGGCGCGGAGCGGGATGTCTTCCCCTTCATGCCTGTCGACCCGCGTCCAGGCTTGATTGCGTACACCGCGACCCGCTGGGGCCATCTCCTCGACTCGCGCAAGATGCCCGCCGGCGAGACCCCGCCAACCGCCGGCGATTGTTATCGATTTGTCCTCAGCCAGCCCGCCGTCGACATGGTGCTCTGCGGTCCGTCGGATCGGGTCCAGATGCAGGAAGCGCTGCGCGCGCTCGAGCGGGGCCCGCTGCCGCCAGACGAGATCGAGCGGATGCAACGGATCGGCGACCACATCTACGGCCGCCACAAGCCGCGGTTCGCGGAGGCAGGCGACGGAAAGGACGTAGACACCAGGGTCTCGGCCGGGTAGCGACCACTGCGTGTCTCCGGGTAGCGACCAACAACCTGTCTTATGAGACCATCTCACGTATGTGCCGCGATGTGGGGCTGGCAGGAATCGGTCGACTGCCTGCCTGACGGCCTCTCCGGAGGTTCTCACAGCGGCCGGGAGTGACCTGAACCATGACGCAGACGACGATGACGACGTTCCTGGCGGTCACGCGACGCATCGTCGTGTGCGGACTTGCCGCGCTCGTGCTCGTGACCGTGCCGGCAGGCGTGCACACGCAAGCGCCGGACACACTCGACATCTACTGGATCGATGTGGAGGGCGGCGCCGCCACCCTGGTGGTGACGCCCGAGCGCGAGTCGGTGCTGATGGATACCGGGTGGTCCCGGCCCGACGCGCGTGACGCCCAGCGCATCCAGGCGGCGATGAGCGACGCGGGCATCACCGAGATCGATTACCTGCTCTTCTCGCATTTCCATGGCGACCACGTCGGGGGACTGGCTGCGCTGGTCGACCGCGTTCCCGTCGGCCAGATCATCGACCACGGCGACAGCGTCGAGCGGGGAAGCGAGCGGGGCGATGCGCTCTGGAATGAGTACGTCGGTCTCGCCGTCGACCGCAGACGGTCGGTGACACCGGGCGACAAGCTGCCGCTCCGACGCATCGAGTTTTCGATCGTTGCCTCGCACCGCGCGCTCGTCGACTCGCTGGAGCCGCGGCCGCCCAACGGTCTCTGCGCCGACGCGGAGGCACCGACGGCCGACCAGGGGGAGAACGGCCATAGCCTCGGATATCTGCTCTCGCTTGGCGCCTTTCAGTTTCTGAACCTCGGCGATCTGACGCCCGACCGCGAGTATGCGTTGGCCTGCCCTGAAAACCGACTCGGTGTCGTCGACGTCTATCAAGTCCCCCATCATGGTGGCTACGGCGCCATCCGGCCCGAGCTCACGGCCGCGCTCGACCCGACCGTCGTCGTCATCAACAACGGCCCGCGCAAAGGCGGGACACCCGATTCGCTAGTTGTCGCGCAGAGCATCGCCAGCATCGAGGATGTCTGGCAGGCGCATCGCGCGCTCGCCGACGATGCGGCATACAACACGGACGAGCCGCTCATCGCCAACCTGACCGAGGAGGACGACTGCGCCGGGCACTGGATCAAGGCGACGGTGCAGCCGGACGGGCGGAGCTGGACGATGACGAACGGCCGGACCGGCGTCAGCCGCACCTATCAGTCGAAGTAGCCTCCGACATGCGCCTGGACCAACCCTTCATCGCGGCGGCCGCCCAAATTAGCCCGGTGTTCATGAAGAAGAAGGAGAGCATCGAAAAATACGCCGAGTGCCTCCACGACGCGGGCCGGCAGGGCGTCGATCTCGTCGTGACCCCTGAGACCGGCATTCCGACGTATCCGTATTGGCGCAACAACTTCGGCTACACGAACCCGGAGAGCGCCGCGCACTGGAAGGACACGGTCGTCGCGTTCTACGACCAGTCGGTGCGCATTCCGGGGCCCGAGACCGACGTGCTGTCGAAGGCGTGCGCCAGCGCCGGCGTGGTCGCCGTGGTTGGAGTGAACGAGCAGGACGATCGCGACGGCTCGGCGACGCTGTACAACACCATGCTGTTCATCGATCGCGACGGGACGCTCCTGGGCCGGCACCGGAAGCTCATGCCGACGCATCAGGAACGGTTCTTCTGGGGGCGTGGCGACGCCTCGGATCTCCAGGTCTTTGACACGCCACTCGGCAAGCTGGGTGGGCTCGTCTGCTTCGAGAATCATATGACGCTCCTGAAGGCCGCGATGGCCATGAAGGGCGAAGAGATCCACGCCGCGTGCTGGCCCGGGTGGTGGAGCTACGGCGGCAAGGGCAACGCCGTGCGGGACATGACGGGAGACGTCCGGCCGCTCCATCTCTCCGATCAGGACTCGGCGATACGTGAGTACGCGTTCGAGACGCAGACCTTTGTCGTGAGCGCGTCGATGTTCCTCCCGGAGGATGCGGTGCCCGACGCGTTTCCGTACAAAGAGACCGCGTCCTGGAAGTGGGCAATGGGTGGGAGTGCCATTGCCAATCCGTTCGGCGCCTATGTCACGGAGCCGGTGTTCCATCGCGAGGCGCTCGTCGTCGCCGAGCTCGATCCCAAGGACCGCATCGTGGCCAAGAACGTCTTCGATTGCATGGGGCACTACAGCCGGTGGGACGTGGTGTCGCTGCGTGTGCGGGACGACGACTTCGGGCCCACCGGCGCGGCGTCAGCGCCGCACCGCATCAAGCTCGAGCACGTGGAGGCGGTGGCGGCAAAGCACCAGTTGCCCCCCGACAAAGTGGAAACCATCGTACGCGAGCTGGAAGCGCTTGCGGTCGACGTCGAAGGGTAAAGGTACTTTCATGGGACGACCACGCATGAGCCGCGAGCGCACCAGGACGCTCGTCTTCACCTGTGCCGTTGCCGTCGCCACGCCCGCCGTCGTGTCCGCGCAGTCGGGCGAGTGGCGTGCGTACGCGGGCGACGCGGCCAGCTCGAAGTACTCGTCGCTCGACCAGATTAACGCGGACAACGCCGGTTCGCTGGAGGTCGCCTGGCGGCAGTCGACGATTCCAGACGCCGTCCGGCAGGGCAATCCATTGGACGCGCCCATCGCCTCGCAGAATACGCCGCTGATGGCTGGTGGCCTGCTCTATGTGAGCACGGGGCTCGGGACGGTGGCGGCGCTCGATGCGACGACGGGTGAGGTTGTCTGGTTCGACGCGGCGCCCGTGGTGGACGGTCTAGCCGTCCGACGCGGCGCCGCCACGCGCGGCGTGGCCTACTGGACCGACCCTGACGGTGAGGATGATCGCGTTCTTGCCGTCGTGGCCTCGAAGCTCGTGGCGTTGAACGCGAAGACCGGGGAGCGCTATCCGGACTTCGGCGATGGCGGCGAGGTCGATCTCACGCTCGGATACGACGACCGTCAGGTCGACACGTTCACGTGGCGCTCGGCCCCGGTGGTCGTCCTGGACATCGTGGTGATCGGTTCGGCGATGACCGATTACGTCAGCCAGAGCCAGCCCGCAACCAAGGCGATGCCGCCGGGGGACGTGCGCGGCTTCGATGTTCGCACCGGCGCGCAGCGTTGGATCTTTCACACGATTCCTCAAGAGGGTGAGTTCGGAAACGAGACCTGGTTGACCAACCCGGACGAGGACCGCGCCTCTTGGGAGTACACCGGTAACACCAACATGTGGTCGTGGCCGAGCGCCGACGAAGAGCTCGGCTATGTGTATCTGCCCCTGTCGACGCCGACCAACGACTACTACGGCGGCCATCGGCACGGCGACAATCTCTTCGCGGAGAGCCTGGTCTGTCTCGATGCGCGAACCGGCGAGCGTGTGTGGCACTTCCAGGCGGTGCACCACGGACTCTGGGACTACGACTTCCCGGCGGCCCCCAACCTCATCGACATCACGGTCGACGGCCGGGAGATCAAGGCCGTCGCCATCGTCAGCAAGCAGGCGTTCACGTATGTCTTCGACCGCGCGACGGGCGAGCCGGTCTGGCCGATCGAGGAGCGACCGATGGCCGCGGGCAACGTGCCGGGTGAGTGGTACGCCCCGACGCAGCCGATCCCGACAAAGCCGCCGCCGTTCGATCAGCAAGGTGCGACACTCGAGGATGTCATCGACTTCACACCCGAGCTGCGCCAGGAGGCGCTCGACATCCTCGGCGCGCACGTCATCGGTCCGCTGTTCACGCCGCCGTCCGTCGTGAGCGAGGAGCCTGGCGGCACGAACGGCACGATCCAGGTCCCCGGTCTCGTCGGTGGGGCTGACTGGAGCGGCGCCGGGGTCGACCCCGAGACCGGCATGCTCTACGTCGCGTCGATTCAGGGGCCGGCGCTCGTGGGTCTCGTCCGTTCCACCAACCCGCGTTCCGACGTCCGGTGGGTGATGCGGGCGCTCGAGATGCCGCCCGGCCCGCAGGGGCTCCCGCTCTTCAAGCCGCCCTATGGCCAGCTCGTCGCCATCGATCTGAACCGAGGCGACATCGCCTGGTCGACGCCAAACGGCCCGGGGCATCGCGACCATCCGGCCCTCGCGCACCTCAACCTGCCGTGGCTCGGGCAGGGAGGGCGGGTGTCACCGCTCGTGACCAAGACACTCGTGTTCCTGGGTGAGGGGACCAACGCCGGTGTGGTGGTGCTGCCGGCGGGCAGCGGCGGCCGGATGTTCCGGGCCTATGACAAGGCGACCGGCGACGTGGTGTCGGAGATCGAATTGCCGGGCGGGACGACGTCGGCTCCGATGACGTACATGGCTAACGGCAAGCAATACATCGTGGTCACGGTCGGCTGGGAGGATCAGCCGAGCGAGTACGTCGCGCTGGCGCTCCCGTAGGACGGTGCGCCTGAAGCCTGAAGCCTAGAAGCCTGAAGCCTAGAAGCCTGAAGCCTGACGATGACGATGACGATGACACTGAATATGACGGCTTTCTCGTCTCGCGCGGTCGTCGTCGTCGCCGTGGCTGCGGGTGTGGCCGCAACGCCGGCGTGTGGGGTGTCGACGGAGCAGGCGTCGGCCCCCCCGCTCGTCAGCCAGGCGCAATACGACCGCTGGATCGACGAGCTGTCCAACTGGGGTCGGTGGGGCCCCGACGACGAGGTGGGTGCCTTCAACCTGATCACACCGGCCCGCAGAGCCGCGGCGGCCGCGCTCGTCACCGAGGGGTTCACGGTCTCGCTCGCCTCGGAGGCCCAGAACTACGAAAGCATCGACGTGCCGTGCCCCGTCGAGTGGTCGATGACGCGCGCGAACCGGTCCGCCGCCAGCGATCAGATTTCCTACCCCTGCATCCATGGTCCGGGCACCACGCACCTCGATGCCTTCGCCCATATCTTCTTCGACGGCAAGATGTGGAACGGGTACGACGTAGATGGTCTGGTGACGATGGAAGAGGGCGCGACGAAAAACAACATCCTCGCCATGAAGGACGGGATCGTGACGCGCGGCGTGCTCTACGACATCCCGCGTCTCAAGGGGGTGCCCTACCTGGAGCCGGGCACGCGCATCACCGTCGCCGATCTGGAGGCGTGGGAAGAGATGGCCGGGGTCGCGGTTGGCCCCGGCGATGCCTTCCTCATCCGCTGGGGTCGCTGGGCCCGTCAGGATGCGATCGGTCCGTTCGACACCGGCCAGGAGGCGGCCGGTCTCGACAACAACGTGATTCCCTGGTTGCGGGAGCGCGACGTGGCGGTTGCGGGATGGGAAACGCCCGGCTACGCGCCGCAGCCCGAGGGGGACCTCCCTCGGATCGCGCTCCATAACTTCGCGCTGACGATCCTCGGGATCCAGCTGCTCGATCGCGCCGATTTCCAGGCGTTGGCCGCGGCGGCCGCCGCACGCAACCGGTGGGAGTTCATGGTGACCATCGCCCCCCTGCCGATTCCCAACGGCACCGGGTCGCCGGTCAATCCGATAGCGATGTTCTAGACGACCACGACGGGCTCCGCGGACCAAGCAGTTTCCGCGGTGGTGCGCGGGACGCCTCTACCGGCGCACGTCGCGCCCGAAGACCCGCCGTTCCACTGCCTCGACCATCTGCTGTCCGTTGGCGCTGTTGGTCAGCAGAACATACCCACGCTGCTCCTCGACTCCGTAGATGAAGTCCGCGATGAAGATCACATTGTTACCGCCGTGGTAGAGATACCGACGTGTCCCCTCGGAGACGATACCGAGTCCCAGCCCCCAGCTTCGTTCGAGTTCGCCGTCGAGATCGATCGTCACGGCGGGGGTCACGATCGGGAGGGACGGCCCACGCGCGATCAGCTGCGACGCCAGATGCGCGCCGAACCTCGCCAGATCGGCCGCTGTCGTGTGCAGCGTGGAGCTCGCCAATGGGAGGTTGACCTCCCACTTGTCCGGACGGCCGTCGGCGTCGTGGCCGACGGCGTGGTTGCGCTTGGCGTCCTCATCGAACAGGAAAGCTGCTCCTGGTCATACCCAGCGGATCGAACACCCGGTCCCGTGCCAGCGCATCGAGGCCCGCATTGACCCTCTCTTCGACGATCCGTTGGAGCAGGACATAGCCTTCGCCGGAGTAGCGATACTCGGTGTCGGGGTCGACGACGAACTCGAGCGCGTCGTCCGGCGCGAAGAGCGCCGAGAAGGTCCGCGCACCGAAGTTCATCCGGCTCCTCCAGTTGGGTAGACCGCCGCGATGCATCAGCAGCATTCGTGGGGTGAGGATCGCGGAGCGGGGATCGTGTGCGAGCTCCGGTAACTCCGGCACCAGGCTCTGGAGGGGGGCGTCGAGATCCAGCACGCCGTCGCCGGTGAGGGACAACACAACGGCGGCGAAGACCGGTTTACTGATGGACGCGGCCTCGAACGCGGTGCGGCGGTCGATCGGCTCAGGGGTCGCCGCGCTCTTGACCCCGCTGACGTGCTCGTAGCGGAGCCCGTGCTCGTCGAAGACGGCGAACCCGACGCCGGGCACGCCGTGTTCGACCATGAGGTCATCAAGGAACGGGCCGAGCGCGTCGAGCGCCGTGGATCCGGTCTGGCTGACGCACGAGGCCGAGACCCAGCCGACGACCATCAGTAGACAGAATCGCGTCACTGCGCGACACGCTACCACCGCCGCCGTGGTATAGCTATTGCGCGGCTCACCATAGAGGAAGACAGATGCACGTCATCATCAGTATCGTCCTGCTGCTCCAGATACTCACGGCTCCGGATCCGGCGCAGATGGAAGACGCGCCCGATCTCGGATACCGGCCAGTCTCGCACGGGTTGCAGATTCCCGCGGACGTCGAGATGGGCGCACCGTCCAGTGTCGGCTGGACCTCGCGGAATCGCCTCCTCGTCTTCAATCGCGGCCCGAACCCGCTGATGGAGTTCGAGCCCGACGGCAGCTTCGTCCGCTCGTGGGGGCAGGGGGAATACGACCGCCCGCACGGCATGCGCGTCGATGCCCGAGGCAACATCTGGACGACCGACGTCAACGCGGACGTCGTGCGGAAGATGGACCCTGACGGCGAGGTGCTGCTCAGGATCGATGCCGACGACACGCCGCTGATGAACGAGCCGACCGACCTCGCCATCGGGCTCGAGGGCGAGATCTTCGTGCTCGTCGGGCACGGGCAGGGCGAGCCCCACGTGCTGAAGTTCGACCGTGAAGGATCGCTGATGACGTCGTGGGGTGAGGCCGGGACCGGAGCGAGCGAGTTCGACACACCTCACTCGATCGTGGTCGACGCCGAAGGGCTCGTCTATGTGGCGGACCGCCAGAACCGGCGGGTCCAGATCTTCGATAGTGGGGGGACGTACATAAAGGAGTGGGCATACAAGGGCCTCCCCTGTGGGCTGTTCATCGATGCCAACCAGCAGATGTATATGGTCAGCGGTTTCGCCGGCGAGATCCTCAAGCTGGATGAGAACGGCAAGGCCATCGGGGCCAACGGCCAGCCGGGCAAGGGGCTGGGGGAGTTCGGCGAGGCGCACTACATGACCGTGACCCCGAGCGGCGACATCTACGTCGCCGACACCGTCAGACCCGAGCTGCACAAATACGTGGAGCGGTAGGCAGGCGGGCCGACGAACATGGCAACGGGACGGCACGCCGCGACGGCGCTGGTCACGGCGACGATGGTGGTCGGGGCATCGCTCGCGCTCGCCGCGCAGGGCACCGAGAACGGCGAGTGGCGCAGCTACGGGGGTGACATCGCGAACACTCGCTACTCGCCTCTCGACCAGATCACCGCCGAGAACTTCGCGGACCTCGAGGTGGCGTGGCGGGTCCAGACGCGCAACTTTGGTCCCAACCCGGAATTCAATTTCCAGTCGACGCCGCTGATGGTCGGCGGCGTCGTCTACTCGACCGCCGGGTCGCGGCGATCCGTGATCGCGCTCGACGCCGGTACGGGTGAGTTGTTGTGGATGCACCGCCTCGACGAGGGTGAGCGCGGGGCGGCGGCGCCGCGTCGGCTGTCGGGCCGTGGGCTCGCTTTTCGCGACGACGGCGCCGACGGGCAGATCTTCTACGTGACCCCCGGCTATCAATTGATCGGGCTCGATGCCGCCACCGGCGACCGGCTCCCCGGTTTCGGTGCGAGCGGCGTCGTCGATCTGAAGCAGAATTTCGATCAGGACATCGACCTCGTGACCGGCGAGGCCGGTCTGCACGCCGCGCCGATCGTCGCCGGCGACACCATCGTGGTGGGCGCGGCGCACCTGCCGGGGAGCGCGCCGAAGTCGATGCGCAACATCAAGGGATACATCCGCGGCTTCGATGCCGACACCGGTGACCGGAAGTGGATCTTTCACACGATTCCGGGGGCGGACGAGTTCGGCAACGACAGCTGGCTGAACGAGTCATGGCGGTATACGGGGAACACGGGCGTGTGGGGGCAGATCAGCGTCGACGCGGAGCTCGGCATCGCGTATCTCCCCACGGAGATGCCGACCAACGATTACTACGGGGGACATCGCCACGGCGACAACCTCTTTTCCGACAGCCTGGTCGCGGTCGACCTCGACACCGGCGACCGCCTGTGGCACTACCAGTTCATCCATCACGATGTGTGGGATTGGGACATTCCCTGCGCGCCGATCCTGGCCGACGTGACAATCGACGGCGTCGTGCGGCAGATCGTCGCGCAGCCGACGAAGCAAGCCTGGCTCTACGTCCTCGACCGCGTGACCGGCGAGCCGATCTGGCCAATCGAAGAGCGGCCGGTGGAGGCGTCGAACGTGCCTGGCGAAGTCCTGTCGCCAACCCAGCCGTTTCCCACCAAGCCGCCCGCGTACGACCGGCAGGGTGTCGACGCGGACGACCTCGTCGATTTCACGCCGGAGATCAGGCGGCGGGCCGAGGAGATCGCCGCGCGACACCGCATCGGTCCGATCTTTACCCCGCCGACCGTCTCCGAGGCGACCGGCGTGATCGGCACGTTGATGCTCCCGTCGCAGGCGGGGGGCACCAACTGGCCCGGAGGCTCGATCGACCCAGAGACGGGGATCGCCTACCTCTACACGTTCACGTCGATGGTGTCGCTCGGACTCATCAACGACCCGGAGCGCTCCGACATGAACTTCATTCGTGGGCGCGCGCGGGAGATTCCAGCCGAGGACGCGGCGCTCAATATCGACGGCATCCCGATCGTGAAGCCGCCGTGGGGGCGGATCACGGCCGTCGATCTCACGGTTGGCGAGATCCTCTGGCAGATTCCTCACGGCGAGACGCCCGACAACATCCGCAACCACCCGCTGCTCGAGGGCGTGACGGTGCCGCGGACCGGGCGTGTGGGACGAGTCGGCACCCTGATCACGAAGACCCTGGTCATCGCGGGAGAGGCGGGGACGTTCACGACGGCGTCCGGGGACGAAGGGGCGATGCTCCGCGCCTATGACAAGGCGACGGGCCGCGAGGTCGGCGAGGTGTTTATGCCCGCCGGTGCGTCGGGATCGCCGATGACGTATCGCCACGACGGCCAGCAATACGTCGTCATTGCAGTGAGCGGTGGGGGATTCCCGGGCGAGCTCATCGCGTATCGTCTTCCGGAATTGGAATAGGACCGCGCAGGTTGCCGCGGCGGTCCGCGTCGGCGATACTGTAGGGCAGTTCTGTCAATCTTTGAGGGAGTGTCTTTGATGAACGCCACGAACCATCTGCGGCTTCCGCTTGCCGGTCTGGTGGGGCTCCTGGCCCCCGTCACCCTGGGTGCCCAGTCGGATGGCCCCGCCACGGTGACGTTCGCCAAGGACATCGCCCCGATTCTCCAGCGGAGCTGTCAGACGTGCCATCGGCCCGCGTCGGTGGCGCCGATGGCGTTGCTCACGTATGAGGACGTCCGTCCGTGGGCGCGCGCCATCAAGATGCGGACCGGTCTCCGCAGCGAGCGTGGGGCCATGCCGCCCTGGTTCATCGAAAAGGACATCGGCATCCAGCATTACAAGAACGACCCCTCCCTGAGCGAGGAGGAGATCGAGAAGATCGCCATCTGGGCCGATAGCGGCGCACCGCTCGGGAATCCCGCCGACCTGCCGCCGCCGCTCGAGTTCGGTGATGCGAATGAGTGGGCGATTGGCGAGCCCGATCTTATTCTGGATTCGGCCGAGGTAACCGTTCCGGCGTCAGCACCGGACAAGTGGACGAACCTCGGCACCATCCCGACCGGGCTCACCGAGGACCGGTACGTGGCGGCGGTCGAGGTGAAGGAATTCAACGACATTCCGGCGGAGGGTGCGGGCGACACCGTTGGCGGCCGGTACGTGTTCCACCACATGACCTACGCGTCAGTGAATCCGGAGGGGGACGACAGCGATGGCGCGACGCGGTTCCCCGTCCACGAGGTGGGCCGCAACGCGGACATCTTCCCGGACAGCGCCGGGCGGCTGCTCAAGGCGGGGTCGTCGCTGGAGCTCGAAACGGGACACCTGCACGCCAATGGCCGTGAGACGCGCGCGCACCTGAAGTTCGCGTTCAAGCTGCACCCGAAAGGCTACGAGCCGGAGATCCGGCACTCGCGCGTGTTCGTGGGGAACGGTGTCGACATCGACATCAAGCCGGACCAGCCGAACCAGGAGCTCCATGCCTATCGGGTGCTGGAGGAGCACACCAGGATCGTCTCCTTCGAGCCGCACCAGCATGCGCCGGGGATGCGTATGTGCGTCGAGGCGATCTGGGGGCACAACATCGAAACGTTGGCCTGCGCGGGATACGACCACAACTGGGTCAAGCAGTACATCTACGACGACGACTACGCACCGCTCCTTCCGAAGGGGACCATCCTCCACATCATCGGCTGGCTCGATACGACGGTAGCTAACCGCAACGTCGCCGACCCGCGGAACTGGTCGGGCGGGGGGCGCCGGTCGGTGGCGAACATGTTCATCGACCTCGGTGAAGCGCTCGAGCTCACCGACGAGCAGTTCGAGCGTGAGATGGCGGCGCGCCGGGATCGGTTGGGACTGACACCAAACGACCATGTCATCGGCTGTCCGCTGTGCCTGGTCGAGTTCCCTTCGCGGCAGCTCTCGGCCGACGGTCAGCAATAGCGTTCCGGGGCTTGGAGCGACCGTGATGGGGACCCGATCCCGCCGGCTGGTCGTGACGCTCGCGCTGCTGCCTCTCCTCGCCTGGGGCACCAGCGCCCAGACTCGCTACACCTATTCCAGGGGCCAGAGCGTCTCCCCCGCCTACGAGGGATGGTCGCCGAACGAAGACGGGACCTCCACCCTGTACTTCGGATACATGAATACGAACTGGGAAGAGGAGCTGGACGTGCCGATCGGGCCGGCGAACAGCATCGAGCCCGGGGGACCCGATCAAGGGCAGCCGACGCACTTTTACCCCCGGCGCAACATGTTCCTCTTCACCGTGCAGGTGGCGGCGGACTTCGGTGACGACGAGGTCGTCTGGACGCTGACGACCAACGGGAAGACGGAGCGGGCCTACGGGTCGCTCCGAACCGACTACCAGCTCGACGCGCAGACGATCGCCACCGAGATGGGCGCCAACTTCGGTCGCGTCCGAGACGAGTGGCGCACGAACCAGCCCCCGTTGCTCACCCTCGCCGTGGACCAGCCGCGCCGGGTGGGCGTGGGTGAGCCGCTGACCCTGGTCGCGTTCGCCAGCGACGACGGGTCGCCCTCGGGCGAATACTCGCCGCCACCGGTCGAGGACGGCAAGGCGCATCCGGCGTACACACCGCCGCGGCAGATCGTGCCCGGCAATCCGCCAGGACTCCGGTTCTCGTGGATCGTCTACCGGGGCGACGCCTCACAGGTGAGCTTCAGCGTCCCGCAGTTGAAGACCTGGCAAGACACGCGCGTCTACTCCAATTCGCCGTGGTCACCGCCCTACATTTTGCCCGCGGTTCCCGCGGACGGGAAGTGGGAGGTCGACGCGACCTTCGACGAGCCGGGCACGTACACGCTCCGCGCCGTCGCCGGCGATGGCGCGCTGCTCTCCAGCGAAAACTTCATCGTTACCGTAACGCGCTGACCTGGCGCGTCTGCAACCACCAGTTTCCGCGGTTAGTGCGTCGAGACCGGCTGCGCCAGCGTGTCGCATCGGATAGGGCGGCAACCCTATTTGTGTGCCGCGGGCTGGTTTATAGCAATAGAGATATTTTTTTTGTATAGTCAAAATCTAACAATGGTTGAGCCCGGCCTTGCGCTCCTCGTATTTGTCGTCCTTGCCGTCGTAGCGGCAGCGGTGTTCTGGCCATCGGGCGGTGTCGTGCCCCGTCTGCTGCGCCTGGCCCGGCTCGACGAGCGCGTCCGTCTCGAAGATGCGCTCAAGCACGTCTACACCTGCCAGCGCGGCGGTCACGTGTGCTCGCTGGAGAGCCTCGCCGGGCGGCTGGAGATCTCCCGCGCGCGCGGGGCGCTGCTCCTGTCGCGTCTGGCGGACATGGGCCTTGTCCGCACGGGCGACAGCGGTCCGATCCTGACGGAGACGGGCGAGCAGTCGGCGCTCCGTATCGTCCGCACCCACCGGATGTGGGAGCGCTATCTCGCGGACCGGACGGGCGTGCCCGCCGGCGAGTGGCACGACGAGGCGGAGCGGATGGAGCATGCGCTCTCGACCGCGCAGGTTGATGTTCTCGACTCACGGCTCGGGCACCCGCGTTGGGATCCCCACGGCGACCCAATTCCAACCTCGGCCGGCCACGTGCCGCCGGACCAGGGGATCGGGCTGGTCGCGTCCGAGGCAGGGCGGGCCGTCGAGATCCTCCACCTCGAAGACGAGCCACGCGAGATCTACAATGCGCTCCTGGACGACGGCCTGGCGCTCGGCGTCCGTCTCGAGATCGTTGAGCGGACGGATCGCGCGGTGCGCGTTCGCGCCGGCGGCCGCGAGTGGAGTATCGACCCGGTCTCGGCGGGCAACGTCACCGTCCGCTACCTGCCCGAGGGTGAGCGGGCGGAGACGCCCTGGACCACGCTGCTCGCGGCGCGACAGGCCGAAACGGTGCGCGTCGTCGGTATCTCGCAAGCCTGTTCCGGCACGCAGCGACGACGCCTGCTCGACCTCGGTCTGGTGCCCGGGACCGAGATCACGCCCGAGCTGACGAGCGCCGCCGGCGACCCGGTCGCCTACCGAATCCGCGGCGCGCTCATCGCGCTCCGCCGGTCGCAGGCGGAGTGGATCCGGATCGAGCCCCCCGCCGCCGTGGAGGAGGTCGCCTGATGGCGATGCCCGCAGCCTCGTGCGGCGGATGCGCCGAGCATCGCGCGCAGAGTCTGATCCGCCTCGGCCTGAGCCCCGACAAGTGGGACATCCTGATCGCGCTGGCGGGCAACCCCAATGTTGGCAAGAGCACCGTCTTCAACGCGCTGACCGGGCTCCGGCAGCACACCGGCAACTGGCCCGGCAAGACGATCGTGCGCGCCGAGGGCGCATTCGCGCACGAGGGCAAGCGGCTGAAGATCGTCGACCTGCCGGGGACCTACTCGCTGCAGGCGGGGAGCGCGGACGAAGAGGTCGCGCGCGACTTCATTCTCTTCGGGCGTCCGGACGTCACGATCGCGGTCGTCGATGCGTCACGCCTCGAGCGCAACCTCAACCTCGTGCTCCAGATTCTCGACATCACCGACCGGGTCGTGGTCTTTCTCAACCTCGTCGACGAGGCGCGGCGCCACGGGATCGCGGTCGACGCGAAGCGGCTCGAAGCGAAGCTCGGTGTCCCGGTCGTGAGCGGCGTGGCGCGGTCGAACGTCGGCATCGATGAGCTGATCGACGCGGCGCACCAGGTCGCGGCTGGTGACCAGCGCACCACACCTTTCCGCATGGCGTCGCACGCGCCGGTCGTCGAGGAGACGGTCGCGTCGCTCGCGCAGGTGGTCGACGACGCGTTTCCCAGCGTGCCGAACAGCCGGTGGGTCTCGCAGCGACTGCTCAATGCCGACGACGCGGTCATCGAGGCGGTCCGCTCCGGCGAGCTGGGGCAGCTGGGCGACGATGCGGATGGGCCGGAGCCCGCCGTCGTGCCAGACGCGGTGCGCACGCATGTCCTCGAAGCCGCGCAACGCCTCCGGTGGGACCTCCCGGCCGACTTTCACGACAGGATCACGGAACGGACCTACGCCGCTGCGCAGGAGATCGCGGAGGGCGCCCAGATGCGCGGTCTCAAGAAGGCCGGCTTCGACTTCGACCGGTCGCTGGATGGCCTGCTGACCAGTCGCTGGCTCGGGTTTCCGTTGATGCTCGCGATCCTGGCCGCCGTCTTCTGGATCACGATCGAAGGCGCCAACGTCCCGTCCTCCATGCTCGCCTCGTTGCTCCTCGACACCGTCCACCCCTGGCTGAAGGGTCTTGGCGACGCGGTCGGCATGCCGTGGTGGATGAGCGGGTTTCTCTTCGACGGGATCTACATGGCCACGGCCTGGGTGGTGGCCGTGATGCTGCCGCCGATGGCGATCTTCTTCCCGATCTTCACGCTGCTGGAGGATTTCGGCTATCTGCCGCGCGTGGCGTTCAACCTCGACGCGCTCTTTCGAACGGCCGGCGCCCACGGCAAACAGGCTCTCACGATGTGCATGGGCTTCGGGTGCAACGCGGCCGGTGTCGTCGCCACGCGTGTGATCGACAGCCCGCGCGAACGCCTCATCGCCATCATCACGAACAACTTCTCGCTCTGCAACGGCCGGTGGCCGACGCAGATTCTGATCGCGTCGATCTTCATCGGCGCGCTGGCGCCGGCGCAGCTCGCCGGCATCGTGTCGGCCGCGGCGGTCGTCGGCATCGCGGTGCTCGGGATCGGCATGATGTTCCTGGCGTCGTGGCTGCTCTCCCGCACCGTGCTCCGCGGCGAGGCGACCAGCTTCAGCCTCGAGCTCCCGCCGTATCGGCCGCCGCGCATCCTGCAGACCCTCTACACCTCGGTGATCGATCGGACGCTCATCGTGCTCTGGCGCGCCGTGATGTTCGCGATCCCGGCCGGCGCCGTGATCTGGCTCGTGTCGAACATCTCGCTCGGCGGTGTCAGCCTGGCGGAGCACTCGGTCGTCTGGCTCAACCCGCTCGGCCTCCTCATCGGCATGAACGGGGTCATCCTGCTTGCCTATGTCGTGGCGATCCCTGCCAACGAGATCGTCGTGCCGACGGTGCTGATGCTCACGGTCCTGACCGCAAACGTCGCCACTGGCGGCTCCGGCGCCGGTGTGATGTTCGAGCTCGACAGCGTCGCCGCCACCGGTGAGCTGCTCCGGGCCGGCGGCTGGACGCTGCTGACCGCGGTCAACCTGATGTTGTTCAGCCTGCTCCACAACCCGTGCTCCACGACGATTTACACGATCTTCAAGGAGACACGGAGCGCCAAGTGGACGACCGTCGCCACGCTGATGCCGCTCGCCATGGGCGTGACGGTCTGTTTCCTCGTCACGCAGGTGTGGCGGCTGCTGGCGGCGTAGCGGTTATCGTGAGCGCACCAAAGGCGGATCCGCTCCCTTGACGCACTACGATCGTTCATACACATGTAGTGCATGAAGACGGTCGCATCGCGGACACTGGCGGCGAGCCCCGGTAACGTCTGGGCTGATCTCGAAAAGGAGCCTCCATAGGACCGGTTGAGGATAGCGGGCGCGTTGCGGGTGCCCCGGCGGCCTTGGATGCCCATGGGCACGCGCTTGCCGTCACTGAACGCCAGCTCTGGCCGGTGGCAATCCGCACACGCCCGGCTGGTCCGCCGAGAGCCGCGTATCGAAGAAGAGGCGTCGACCCAGGGCGGCTTTCTCGCGCGTCACCGGATTGTCGGGGGGCGCCAGCAGGCCGAGATCGAGGCCAAGAGGAATCTGCAGCGCGAGGAGCAACACGAGCGCTCGCATGGCGATCTCCGCCGGCGCTCAGCGTTCGCGAGCCCCGTCTTCATCCTCGGGCAGGAAGTGGGCGAGCGCCAATATTCTCGAGTCTCGGTTCCGCGGGCGGAGCCAGGCGGCGAACGACATCGTCGGTGCGGCCCGCATATCGTAGGTCTGGCCCGCGATTATGACGAACCGACGTCGGATTCCCAACGAGCCGATGTCAAGGAACCCGCACATCCCGACGTGACCGGCGTGTGCCGCCGCGGCCTCGTCGGCCGAGTGGACGTGATAGAACACATGGAGTGCGCGCGGTGGCTCACGAACCGGGGTCGGTCGGAGGGTGGAGTGTCATGCGTGCTGCCGCCTGCCCCAGGGCGGTCAGCAGCGTTGCGTTACTCCTGGCGAGCGGGCTCGCACTCGTGGAGGCGACTGGCCGCGTCACCGCGGCGCCGCTGACAACTCAACAACAGACGACGGCCGGCTCTGACGTCACCTGGGACTTCGAGACGGGCGACCTGCGCGGCTGGACGGCCTCGGGGGCCGCGTTCGCCTTCCAGCCGACCCGCGGGGACAACCCAGCCGCTCGCCAGTCCACCTCCAACCACCAGGGCGACTACTGGGTCGGCACCTACGAGCAGTACCAGGGCGGACCGGCGGAAACAGCCGGCACGACGCAGGGGACGCGGCCGCAGGGCACGCTCGAATCGCCGGCGTTCGACATCCCGTCTGGTCCGCTCAGCTTCCTGGTCGGTGGTGGGGCCGAGTTTGCGACCCGCGTGGAGCTCGTCGTGATCTCCGCGGCGGAAGGCGAGAGTCGGGCGCTGCATGCCACCGGCGACGGCACCGACGCGATGCAGCGCGTGACCTGGGACCTGACGCCATTCGCCGGGCAGCGTGGGCGGCTCCGCGTCGTCGACGGGGCGTCTGGCGACGGTGGCTACATCAACGTCGACGACATCCGGTTCGCGTCGGTCACGGTGCCGAATGTCGTCGGACGCGATGAGGCCACCGCGCGGCGGGTGCTCGAGGGCCGTGGGTTGACCCTCGGCGCCGTCGAGCGGGTCGAGTCGCGCGTGGCCGAAGGGCGCATCCTCACACAAGACCCCGTCGCGGGCGATCGTGCCGAGCCCGGGATGCCGGTCGCCGTCGGCGTCGCCGAGCTCGTCAGGGTGGTGGTACCGGACCTTGTCGGGCGTCCTGAGACGGACGTCGACCGGCTGCTCGACCGCGCCGAGCTGACGCGCGGACAGGTTCGGCGCGAGGAGTCGCGCCGGCCGCCAGGGACGGTCGTGTCGCATGCACCTTCGGCGGATGCGCGCGTCCCGATCGAGACCGCCGTCGACGTGGTCGTGGCGGTGCCGGTCACCGTGCTCGTGCCCGACCTGGTCGGTCGTGGCGGGGACGACGCGAACCGGTTGTTGGCCGATGCGGAGCTCGAGCCGGGTCGCGCGCGGCGCGAGGAGTCACGCCGTCCGCGGGGGACGGTTCTGTCCCAGGCGCCGTCCAGCGGCGACCGGGTCGCGATCGAGACCGCCGTCGACCTCGTGGTGGCGACGCCGGTTACCGTGCGCGTGCCGGACCTCGTCGGCCGCGCCGTCGCTGAGGCGGATGCGCTGCTACGCGATGCCGAGCTGAGGCGGGGGCGCACGGCGACCGAGGAATCGCGAGAGCCCGAAGGATCGGTGCTGGCGCATGATCCCGCCGCGAGTCGCCGGGTGGCGATCGAGACGGACGTCGATCTGATCGTTGCGACGCCGGTGACGGTGCTGGTTCCCGACCTCGTCGGCCGCGACGAGCCGGCTGTCGACGATCTTCTGCTCCGTGCGGAGCTGACGCGGGGCACGCTCGAGCGGGAGGAGTCCCGCGGGCCGGTTGGCACCGTGCTGACGCAGACGCCGGCGGCCGGGACGCGGGTCGTGGTCGAGACGCCGGTGGCGCTCGTCCTCGCGGTGCTGCCGACGGTCGTGATGCCCGATGTCGCCGGCCTGGCGGAGGCCGAAGCGCTCGAGCTGCTCGATGTCTACGAGCTCGGGCTCGGCGTGTTGGCGCATCGGGAGTCGGCAACGGACATCGGTCGCGTCCTGGAGCAGTGGCCTGCCGTCGGCACGCGTATTGACATCGGCACCGGCATCGATCTCGTCGTCGCCGCGGTGGAGACCGTCGAGACCCCGACCGTCGTGGGCCTGTCCGCGGACGCGGCCCGACAGGTCCTGACGGCGCTGCGATTGGACATCGGTGACGAGACGCGACAGCCGTCCCGAACGGTGGAAGACGGCATCGTGCTCGAACAGCACCCGCCGGCGGCGACGCGGGTCGCCGTTGGCTCGTCAGTCGGCCTCGTCGTTGCGGAACCGGAGATGGTGGCGGTGCCGGCGATCGTGGGTCTTGAGGTCGACGACGTGAACGGTACCCTCGGCGCGGCTGGGCTGGTCGCCGGACTTGTTGAACGGCGGTTCTCCTTGGCGCCGGGCGGTACCGTGCTGTCGCAGAGCCAGCCAGCAGGAGCGCTCCTTGAGTTCGGCACGCCGCTGCCATTCGGCGTCGCGCGCGATCGGATCACCTGGCTCGGCCCGCTAGGTGCGTTTCTGCTCATCGGGGTCGTCGGTCTCGTCGTGCGTCGCGTCAGGTCGGCGTCGACGAAAGGGAAGCCGTCGAGATCGACAGGACGGCGTGAGGCGGCAGCGGGTCCCGCCGTCGGTGTTCGAGGGGTTCACGACGCGGGGAGCCAGGGAATCCCGGACGACGCCCGTCCCACGACACGGGTGGCCGTGCGACTGCGACCACTCGTTGACCACGGCACGCAACAGATCGAGGTTGAGGGGACCGCCGCCAACCTTGGCCGGCTGATTGCGCACGAGCGGAGGCAGCCGTGACACGCGAGACACGTACCTTGCGGGATTTCTTTGCGCTCGCCGATGACGATCGCGCGGCCCAACGGGTCGCGGCGCTGGGGTCGAACCCCGTGCTGTCCACCCTCGCCGAGACGGTGTCCACGGGTATCGGCCCGGCCGGCTGGCAGCATGTGCTCATGGACATCGCCGGCGCGCTCCCGGATCTGCTGCAGGTCGAGCTCGCCGAGGTGCTCGGCGGGGGGTGGAAGACCGGCGCCGAGCTCGGGCGCTACGCGGACACCCAGCGATACGCCCCAGACGAGACGATCGTCGTGGAGCTGACCACGCACGTGGTGACGTCACGGCATCGACCACGACTCGACGTGCTGCTCGACGACCAGCCGTGTGGCCGGCTCGACGTCGAGGTTGAGATCGCGCTCCGGGTCGACGGAGCCGTGCTCACGATCAAGGACGCGAAAATCTGGAGGGCGACCGTGGGCAGCTGCGCGGCGAGCGGCCGCATCACGTGCGCCGGGCAAACGCTCAGCGAGCGCGAGTCCGTCCCGGTGCCGCTGCCCGACGCGTTCGTCTTCGACGAGCCAATCTCGATAGTGCCGCGTGCCGAGGGCTGGGAGGACACGCCGCTGACGTAGCGGGTATCATTTCCGCGATGGCTGATCCGTGGACTGGTGGCGCGTTGCTCGGGAGGACACCGATGGGTAGAGGCGAGCTAGTGAGAGGCGCGATCGCCTTGGCGTTCATCATTATTATGGCCCCGGCGGCAGCGGATGCCCAGGAGGTCCAGCCCACTCGTGGGTTGCAGGTCGTCGTGACGACGGCGCCCGACAGGGAGCGCGACCTGTTCAACGCCGAATATGTGTCCATCGCGAACGCCGAGCTCTCGCTCGAGCCGATCGCACGCAGCGTGCTCGCGCACTGCGGGTTCGGTCCCGCCGCCGGTGGATCTGTCGCCACGCTCACGATCCGGGCGAAGGCCAATGCCATCGGGGGCCAGTATGGCGACACCTTGACGGCCTACACCGGGGCGGACATCGAGGGGACCGTCTCCTTCGGGCCGAGCGGGGGAGCGGTGTTAGCGGCTGCGTTCTCGGCGGTTCGTTATCCAACCCTCTTGTTTCCGGCGGCCGCCGGCGCCGGGGCTGACGTACGGGTGCCGAGAGCGACGACAGTCGACCCGGTTCTGTATGGCGACGTCAAGCGCGCGCGTATCACGTCGACTGTTGGCTCACGTGCCCTCCTGGAGGGGAAGGTGTTCGTGGACGCCCTGCTCGACGTCGTCCACGACGCCTGTGGCACGGCGGGGCTCCAGCGCGCGGCTGACGACGGCGTGCCGTCGCTGCGCGCCGCGGCGATTCACGCGCTCGCGTCTCGGTCGGTGGGGCAGCCGGACGCGCGCGAGGCGTTGCTCGCGAAACTGAACGACCCCGACCCGGCCGTGCACGGCGCCGTTGCGCAGGCGCTCTCGGACGCCGACGCGACCGCGGCAGCGGAGCCGCTCCGGAGGCATCTGGCCTCCAAGCCACTCCACTACGAGGCGCGGGGATCCCTGGAGCGCGCCATCGCCCATCTGACGAACACCCCGCTCGAGAGCTACACGTGGCAGTCGCTCGCCCGCTGGCACCTCATCTTGTGGGACACGTCGTCGAAGGATGACGTGCGCGACCTGCTCGGCGAGCCGGAGGCCATCGGCGACGACGGGAAGTGGCGCTACGGCTCAGGATGGGTCGCGTTCTCGCGTCCCGAGAACGGCGAGACCGTCACGCAGATTCGGTATCCGCGTTACTGACGTAGGCGGGGGCTGCGCCCCCGGACCCCGCCGCGGGGGGCGGCATGAAGTCCTCGAGGTCGACGCCGAGTCCATCAGCCACCCGGTTGATGTAGTTGAAGTACGCGATGACCTGCACGGCATCGCTGATCTGCGAGTCGTTGAACCCCTGCGCACGTAGCGCGTCGACGTCGTCTCGCGTGATGCGCCACGGTTCCCGCGTGAGCTTGACGGCGAAGGCGTGCAGCGCCCGGTCGCCGTCGCCGACTCCCGCGCTCTCGGGGTCACTGGTGAATCGCGCGGCGAAGGTGTCGTCTTCGACCTCGGCCCGGAGGTCGGCGGCATGCGCCTCGATTCAATAGTGACAGTGGTTTTCACGCGACACGACCACCGCGAGCATCTCGCGCTGCGCGCGGCTCAGCTGCGACGCGCCATGCATCGCGCTGAGATACAGCCCGATGCTGTTGCGGAGATTGTCGGCGTTCAGTCCCATGATTTTGACGATGTTGAACAGGCGCCCCGCGCGACCGATGGCCTTGTCGTATTCGCGGCGCAACGGGCCCGTGGCGTCTGCCGGTTCGACGGTCGTGATCCAGGCCATGACGTCCTCGCTGAAGAAAGGGGAACGCGATCACGATATCCCAAACGTCCGGGCGGGTCGCGTTCCCGGATGGTCGCGGAAAACGGGGCGGCGGGTATCCAACCGGCGAACGGCAATGGTAAGATGAGCCGGGGCCGTGTAGGCGTCGCCCCTCTGAGTGATCAGCCCGGATCGAAAGGACTTTCGACGATGAACACCAACAGACCCTGGGGTGCGTTGCTGCTCGCCGGAATGGTCGGCGCCCTGCTTCTGCCTGGTGCCGCGGTTGCAGCCGAAGACGAGGTGCCGACCTTTACCAAGGACATCGCGCCCATCTTCCAGGCCAAGTGCGAGGCGTGTCATCGGCCCAACTCGATCGCGCCGATGTCGCTCGTGACCTACCAAGAGTCGCGTCCGTGGGCACGGTCGATCCGGGATCGGGTGTCGACCCGCCAGATGCCGCCGTGGCACATCGACCGGACGGTGGGCATCAGCGACTTCAGCAACGACCGCTCGCTGAGCGACACGGAGATCGACGCCGTCGTCCGGTGGGTGGACGGCGGCGCGCCACGCGGGAACCCTGCTGACATGCCGGTGGCACGCGAGTGGCCGGACGAGTCGAAGTGGTATTTTGCCGAGCAATTCGGCGGGCCGCCCGATCTCATCGTCAAGTCGGAGCCGTACACGATGCCCGCCGAGGCGAATGACGCCTGGTGGAAGCCGGTCGCCGAGACGGGTCTGACGGAACCGCGCTGGGTTCGGGCCATCGAGATGCGACCCGGCAGCGTCGCTGGTCGACGGATCGTCCATCACGCGATCGCGCGCCTGCAGCAGGAGGAGACCGACCCCTTGCTGCAGAACGATGCGGCCGCCGACGACGACGATCCGCTGAACAACTCCGGTCTGTTCATGGAATGGGCCGTCGGCAAGCAGGGCGAGTTGATGCGGCCGGGTAGCGGCAAGCTGATGCTGCCAGATTCTCAGATCGTGTTCGACGTCCATTACTCGGGGGCGGGCGAAGAGATCACGGACCATGTCGAGCTCGGCGTCTACTTCTATCCGAAGGGCGAGGAGCCGGAGCATCGACAGGTGCTTCACTTGATGGGCGCGACCGGTGGGGGGGCGCTCGATATCCCGCCGCACACCGTCGCGGTCACGGAGGGGTTCTTTCCGCTGAAGCGCGGCGCGCGCATCGAGAGCTTCCAGCCGCACATGCACCTCCGCGGCCGGGCGATGTCGATGGAGGCAATCCTTCCGACCGGCCGGATCCAGACGCTGAGCCACGTCGGCGACTTCAACTTCAACTGGCACAACAGCTACGTGTACAGCGCCGACGTCGCGCCGTTGCTGCCGAAGGGCACCATCGTCAAGGTCACCGCGTGGCACGACAACACGGCCAGCAACCGCGCCAATCCTGACCCCGACGTCTGGGTGGGCTACGGGGACCGGACCGTCGACGAGATGGCCCACGCGTGGGTCAACGTCACGTACTTCACCGATGACGATTACGAGGCCGAGGTGGAGAGGCGCGAGGCGGCAAAGACCGACGAGAACTAAACGGCCGTCGTCGGCTGAGTATCCAGACTCCATGCGACCCGCCCGCTTCATACGGGAGCTCATGGCGACGGTGGTGTGCCTCCTGGCGCTTGCCGTCGTCGCCGAAGCACAACCGCCGCGCGCGCCGCTTCCGCTGGAGCCGGAGGGCGATCGCGGAGAGGCGGTGTTTCCCGCGCTCGAAGGCTGGTACCGCAACGCCGACGGCAGCTATACGATTCTGCTCGGTTACTTCAACCGGAACGCCGGTCCGGTCGACATCCCCGTCGGACCCGACAATCAGATCCAGCCTGGCGGGCCCGACGTGGGGCAGCCGTCGCACTTTCATTCCCGCCGCAACTGGGGGGTGTTCACAGTCACGGTGCCGGCGGACTTCGGGGATCAGAGGCTCACGTGGACGCTCGTCGCCAACAACCAGCGGTCCGAAGTGTCGTTCTGGTTGAACCCGCCCTACTATCTGGATCCGTTCCTGAATCGTGCGAACGGCAACGAGCCGCCGATGCTCAAGGTGACGGCCAGTGGGGACGAGCGGCAGGGCCCGCCTCGGGGTATTGCGACGACTCACGTCGCGACGGTCGGGGAACCGCTGGTCCTGTCGGCGTGGGCCAAGGACAAGCCGCTCGTGGTGCCACCGCCGCCGCGGCGCAATCGCGGCGGCGAGCGGCGCGAGCGCCCGCCGCTGAGCGTCACGTGGCGCAAGTTCCGCGGGCCCGGCGAGGTGACGTTCGACGAGGCGACACACGAGTATGCGAGCCTCGATGGCGGCGAGTCGACGACCTCGGCAACCTTCAGCCAGCCCGGCGAATACCGGCTGATGGTGACCGCCAACGACATTTCGGGGAACGGCGGAGGCGGCGACCAGTGCTGCTGGACGACCGCGCACGTCGACGTGACCGTCGCCGCGGCGCCCTAAGCCGAGAGCTCGGCATTTTCTCGCTTGCGTCGGAAGGGCGGTCAGTGTCACCCTTTGCGCAACGAGTTTGGCAGGAGGACTCCAGATGATTCGGAAATTCAGCATTCTCGGCTTGGTGGCGGTCGTGGCGGTCGCCGTGGCGTGTGGCGGCGGCGGTGCGATGGATGAGATGCCAGCCGAGGCAGCAGCGATGGCGGACGATGCACCGGGCCCGACGACCGGCGATGGCGCGCCTATGTTCGAGGTCGATCCCTTCTGGCCGAAGCCGATGCCGAACAACTGGCTGCTCGGCTCGACGATCGGGGTCGCGACCGATTCGCGCGATCACGTCTGGGTCGTGCACCGTGGCAACCTGGGTGCGAACGAGAGGCCGGCCGACCTAGATCCGCCGCTGGCCGCTGAGTGCTGTTCGGCGGCGCCGCCGATTCTCGAGTTCGACCCGGAAGGGAATCTCGTCGGTCACTGGGGTGGCCCGGGCGAGGGATACGACTGGCCCGATTCCAACCATGGCATCGCCGTCGACGCCATGGACAACGTCTGGATCGGCGGCAACGGTGGTGCCGACTCGCACGTGCTGAAATTCACGCGCACAGGCGAGTTCCTGATGCAGGTCGGGGAGCATGATCACGAGGGTCCCGACAGCCTGTCGACGACGCGGTACTCCCAGGTGGCGAAGGTGCGGTACGACGCCTCCGCGAACGAGGTGTACATCGCGGACGGCTACGGCAACAAGCGTGTCGCCGTCGTCGACGCGGATTCCGGCGAGCTGAAGCGGTTCTGGGGCGCCTACGGCAACGAGCCGAGCGACGCCGAGCTGCCGCGCTACGACCTGGACGGCGCGCCGGCGCACGGCGCGGTCAGCACGGACAAGTCCGGCACGCCGCAGTTCCGGAACCCGGTGCACTGCGCGGACCCGACCAACGATGGGCTCGTCTACGCCTGCGACCGTCCTGGCAACCGCGTCCAGGTCTTCGAGAAGGACGGGACGTTCGTCGAGGAGATCTACCTGCAGACGAAGACCCTCGGCGCCGGCGCGGTCTGGGATATCGCGTTCTCGCGTGACCCCGACCAGACGTTTGCGTATGTCGCCGACGGGATGAACGAGAAAGTGCACGTCCTGCGCCGCAAGCCGCTCGAGTATCTCTACAGCTTTGGCCGCGGCGGCCGGCAGGCCGGTCAGTTCTACGGCACGCACAGCATCGAGACCGACTCGCAGGGAAATATCTACACGACGGAGACCTACGAGGGGAAGCGCGTGCAGAAGTTCATCTACAAGGGGATGGGGAACCCCACGGGCGACGTCGGCGTCGCGTGGCCGCAGTAGCTTCTCGCCGATGTCTTCGTGACGTTGTTCGGAAGGGCCGGGCGCGCTGCCCGGCCTTTCGTTTGTGCGGACGTCGGTGTCCGGACTATCGTGCTAGCAGGTGGCGGACAGGGGAGTAGGAATGCGCAAGACGCGATGGCTGGTGTTGGGGAGCGTGTTGGTGGTGTTCGGGTGCGGCGCCGAGGCGCCGGCGGGGCCACCGCTCGACATGGGCCATTCTGTCGCTGACCTCATGTCCGGCATGATCGATCCGGCAGCCGACGTGTTGTGGGATGCCGTGGGCACCATCCTGGATGAGAACGGCGAGACATACTGGCAGCCGGAGACCGAGGAAGACTGGATCGCCGTCGGGGCCGCAGCGATGACGATCAAGGAATCGGCCAATCTCCTGATGCTGGGCGATCGCCCACACGACCAGGACGGATGGATGCAGTACGCGCGGGAGATGTCGGAGGCCGCCGGGGTGGCCCTCGACGCGGTCGAATCACGTGACCCCGATCGGGTGTTCGACGTCGGGGAAGCGGTCTATAACACCTGCAACACGTGTCACAGTCTGTACTGGGTCGGTGACGAGCAGCGCGGTCGGGTAGAGTAGACGGACAGCAGCGACACCGACAGTCACTACCGGCAGGCGGTCGGGTCGAGGCTCTCCGTGCCCGCGTTCCCGGGCGACACGCGCGCCGCGTTCAACAGATACAGCCGGTAGGTCCCGGGATCCAGCCCGGGATTCCCGCACAGCGTCACCTGATCCCCGCGTTTGAGCGCCGAGGCACCCAGCCCCCGACGCTGGAGGCGATCCGCCGCTCGCCACTCGACGGCCCACGTCCGGACGTGCCCGTTGGGCTCGTTCACCCGGACGTGGAGCACGGAGTGGGGATTGTCGAACAAGAAGGATTCCACTTCCCCCTCGATCGTCACCGTGCGCGCGACGTCGTAGACCTCCGAAATCGCGTGATGCGCGCACAGCGGTAGACCCGCCAGGATGGCCCCGGCGAGCGCGAGAATGCGCGTGTGTGGATTCACGGCTCGTCCTCCGTTCGCATGACGTGGGTCGACCACCGTCGCTATCATAGTGCGGAGACCGTCGACATCGAGCCTGAACATTGCCTGAAGTTGTCGGAGTGTCGGTCACCGCCGGCCAGTCGGATGCAGCGCGGTCCCGGACGATGCGCGTGCTCGTCGTCGAGGACGAGCAGAAAGTGGCCGACGCCCTCCGCGAGGGGCTGGAGGGCGAGGGCTACGACGTGGTTGTCGAGAGTACTGGTGAGGCCGGGTTCCACCGCCTGACGACCGATCGGTTCGACGTCGTGCTCCTCGACCTCACGCTCCCGGGTGTGGACGGCCTCGAGGTCCTGTCGACCGCACGGCGGCGGGGTCTCGACACCCCCGTGGTGGTGCTGACCGCACGCGACGCCACCCCGGACCGGGTCCTCGGACTGGACGCCGGTGCGGACGACTACCTCGTCAAGCCCTTCGCCTTCGCCGAGCTGTTGGCGCGTCTTCGGGCGGTGTGGCGGCGGGGACGGGTCCCCGACAGCCACCGACTGAGTCTCGATACGCTGGCGATCGACCCGGCCAGTCGGCACGTCACGCGCGCAGGTCGCGCGGTGGAACTGACGGCCAAGGAGTTCGATCTCCTCCTCCACCTGGTACGGTGCGCGCATCAGGTGGTGTCGCGCGATACCCTGGCGCGCGAGGTCTGGCGGGAGACCGCCCGCAGCACCACGCTGAACAACGTCATTGACGTCCATATGTCGCGGTTGCGACGGAAGATCGACGCCGACCAGCCGGTCAAGCTGATTCACACGGTCCGTGGCGTCGGGTTCGTGTTACGCGAGGGAACACCGTGACGCCGCGATGGGTGCCGCATACCCTGCGTGTGCGCCTCACGGCGTGGCATGTTGCGGTGATGGTCGTCGTGCTCGCGATCTATGCGTCCGTGGTCCTCTTGATCGTGAGACGGAGCGCATCGACGACGCTCGACGGTCAGCTCCGGAGCGACTACCGGTGGGCGGCGGAGATGGCCTTGCAGGGTCCGGACGGCTCGCTGTCGTGGTTTGACGGTGACCCGGGGAGCGAGGAGAGTCCGTGGCTCCAGGTGTGGACGCCCGAGGGGCGCTTGATCTATCGCACGGCGGTCGCCAGCCGGCTGCCCGTCCCGGAGAGCGAGGCGCTGGTCGACGGCGCCGACGACGAGATCGTGTCGGTGCCGGCCGGCCGCGTCCCGTTCCGGCTGCTGGGTGGGCGCACTACCATCGGCGCGGAGCCGGTCGTCATTCAGGTCGGCCGTTCTGAAGCGCTCATGCGGCGCGAGATCCAGGAGCTCGCGCTCGTGCTGATTCTCGGGTTGCCGCTGAGCGTGGCGGCCGCCGGTGTCGGCGGCTACTACCTGGCTCGGCGCGCGCTGGCGCCACTCGATCGGATGACGGAGCGCGCGCGCGCCATCACGGCGACCCAGCTGAGCGATCGGCTGCCCGTCGGCAACCCGAACGACGAATTGGGGCGGATGGCCTCGGTCTTCAACGAGACCCTTGGCCGGCTAGAGTCGTCGTTTACCGAGATGCGACGGTTCACGGCCAACGTCTCGCATGAGCTGCGGACGCCGCTCACGGCGGTGCGAAGCGTCGGCGAAGTCGGTCTGCGCGAGCAGCGTGATCCTGCCTCCTACCGGGCGGTGATCGGCAGCATGCTGGAGGATACCGACCGGCTCACCTGCCTCATCGACAGGCTGCTGACCGTATCGCGCGCGGACCACGGTGACACGACGCTCTCCGCCGACGCGATCGATCTCGGCGATCTCGCCGACAACGTGACGACGCATCTCGGCGTGTTAGCCGAGGAGAAGCAGCAGTCGATGGTCGTCGAGCGCGCGGGGCATCCCACCTGTCGCGGCGACCAGATCGTGCTCCGTCAGGCCGTGATCAACCTCGTCGACAACGCCATCAAGTTCACGCCCGTCGGTGGCGCGATCCGTGTCCGGGTCGCCGAGCTGGCGACCGGCTCCGTCCTCGAGGTCAGCGACACCGGGCCCGGGATTCCCGAGGGGCAGGCGCCACAGGTGTTCGACCGACTGTATCGCGGACATCCGGGCGGTGAGCGCGGCGGCAGCGGACTCGGGCTCGCCATTGCGCGCTGGGCGGTCGAATCCAACCAGGGTCAGCTGAGCTACGAGCGACAGAACGGTCGCGGCAGCACGTTTCGTATTGAGATGCCAGTGCTGGATCCCCTTACCTCCCGCTCGAAAAGTTCATGAACTCTTCAGGGACGTGCGCGCGCGGCGTTCGCTAGACTCAGCTGCAGAGTTCGCCGTCGGGTTGCGCCCGTTTCTTGCCTGCTCGATCGCTCCGGCCCGCGATGCGGCCGAGCGCGTGATTTCATCGAACGAGAGTGTGATGACGGACTGGATGAGGCCTTCGGGTTCGGCGTCGGAGGGCCGACCGGCCGCCACACGATGCGCGGTCGCCACGGTACTCGTTGGCCTGATCTTGACGATGTCCGGTGCACCGCCGCTATCGGCCCAGCAAGGCGAGGGCGCCTTATCCGGCACGGTCGTCGATCCGCTCGGCGCGCGATTGCCAGCGACGGTGTCACTGCTCCAGGACGGAGCGGCGATGAGGGAGCAGGAGACCGATGCGAGCGGCGCCTTTCGGTTCGAGGGGCTCGCCGCGGGGCGATATCGCGTCGAAGGTCGCGCGCCGGGGTTCACCATGGGGGTGACCGCCGCCGTCTTCGTCGGCGCCACCGCCGACGTGCGGGTCGACCTCGCGCTCCAGATCGGCCCGCTCGAGCAGCACGTCGTCGTCACGGCGGCCGCCACCGATCTGCCGCAATCACAGAGTGGGTCGCCGGTCACGGTGATCGATCGCGAGGTGCTCGAGCAGCTCGGCAAGGCCGACGTGCTCGAGGCGCTGCGCCTGGTGCCCGGCGTGTCGGTGGTGCAGAACGGCGCGCGCGGTTCGACGACATCGGTCTTCCTCCGCGGTGGTGGCGGCGACTTCAACAAGGTGCTGATCGACGGCGTGCCGGCGAACGATATCGGTGGCGCGTTCAACTTTGACGCCTTCGCCACGGCGGGTGTGGAGCAACTGGAAGTCCTGCGGAGCGCGAATAGCGTCGTGTACGGCGCCGATGCGCTGAGTGGCGTGATCAGCCTCACCACCCGTCGCGGCGAGACGCGACGTCCAGAGCTGACGTACGCGATCGACGGTGGATCCTTGGGCACGGTCCGCAACGAGCTCTCTGTCGGGGGGATCGCCGGCCGGTTCGACTACTTCGTCGACGTGTCACGGTTCGACACCGACAATGATCTGGCGAACAACGCCTATCGGAACGACTCGGTGGCGGGGCGCTTCGGCGTCCTGCTCGGGAGCGCGACTGATCTGAGCGCGACCGTTCGACACACCCGGACCGACCTCGGTCTGCCGGGTGCGGTGCTGTTCAACGGGATTACCGACGACTCGTCGCAGTCGAACAACCTGACGTTCGTGAGCGTCAGGGCGCGCTCGCAGGTGAGCAACCGCTTGCAGACCAACGTCCAGTTCTCGTCGATGGACCGCGGCTATCGGTTCGTCAACCCGGCTCCGAGTGGCGAGCCGTTCGACCCGTTCGGGTTCGGCGCGAACTACCTCGGCGACGAGGTGACAGTCGTCGGCGCGAACGGTTACCAGGCCACCGGCCGGGCGATTCTCGACTTCGGTGGCGTCTATCCGTCGGTGTACGAAGCCGATTCGACGCGGCGCATGGTGTCCGGCCAGGCGGACTACTACGTGAACGAGGCCTTCGACGTGTCGGCGGGTGTCCGTCTCGACCGCGAGGAAGGGGTGGCGGGGACCACTGCGACGACCGAGCGCACCAACGTCGGCTCGTTCGTCGAGGCTCGCGGGACCGTCGGGAACCGGCTCCATCTCACCGGCGGCGTGGGGTTCGAGCACAACGACCTGTTTGGCTACGCGACGACGCCACGGCTCTCGGTGGCATTCTACGCGCGGCCGCCGTCACCGACGGCAACCGGGGCGCTCGGCGACACCAAGCTGACCTTCAACGTCGGGCGCGGCATCAAGGCGCCGGGGGTGTTCGACGAGCAGTCATCCCTGTTCGCGCTGCTGACCGGCGTGCCCGGGGGGATCGATCCGGGAGACCCGATCGGACCGGAGCGCAGCCGCAACGTCGATGTGGGGATCGAGCAAGCGTTCTGGGGCAGCCGCGCCCGCGTGCGTGTGGCCTATTTCCACAACGAATTCGACGATCTGATCGAGTTCGTCAGCAAGTTCGCGCTGCCACAACTCGGCGTCCCCGCGGAGGTAGCCGCCGGGGTGCCGTTTGGCGCCACGGTGAACGCGTCGTCGTACCAGGCCCGCGGCATCGAAACGTCAACCGATGTGTCGGTCGGCGACGTCCGGGTGGCCGCGTCGTATACCTACCTCGACGCGGTCGTCTCGGAGTCGTTCGCCGGGAGCGCGCTCTTTCCCTCCGTCAACCCCGCGTTTCCCGACATCCAGATCGGCCAGTTCTCGCCGCTGGTTGGTGCGCGGCCGTTTCGCCGCCCGACCCACTCCGGCAGCCTCCTCGCGTCCTACGTCCGTGGACCGGCGCAGGTGACGCTCACCGGGTATTTCGTCGGCACGTCCGACGACAGCACGTTCCTGTCGGATGCCTTCTTCGGGCCGTCACTCCTCCTGCCGAACCGGAACCTCACCGCGGGCTATCAGAAGGTCGATCTCAGCGGCTCGTATCGCGTCCACCGCCGCCTGCGCTGGTACGCCAGCATCGAGAACCTGCTCGACCAGGAGTACACGGCGGCGGCCGGCTTTCCGGCGTTGCCGCTGACGTTCCGCAGCGGGCTCTCGGTGACGCTCGGGGGCGACTAAATCAGATGGGGCTTCGCCCCAAGCCCCCGCGACCGCTCTGTGGGGACCCCGAGAGCCCCACTCCGCGGTCGCGAGGCGCGCCGTGCGCACCTTGCTGTCTTCAGAAAACTTGACTCATGTGCACACGCTCGGGACGGTCAAGCCAGCTAGTCGTTAGCGGCAGCGCGATCGGCTGCTAAGCTGTACTGATGTACCAGGACGCGACCAGCATGCTCTGCGGGTTGGGCGCGGCGATCTTTGCCGCGACTGCCGTGACCCGGCGCGACGCGGTGGCCCTGGTGGGCGGCTTCCTCGTGGCGACGTTCTGGTGGCAGCCCGGTCCGGCCTGGACCGGAGGAGTCGTCGCACTCGCGGCGGCGCTGTCTATCGCACGGCCCAACGTCGAGTGGGCCACCGCCGCCTGCGGCGGCCTCCTCGGGGGGCTCTGGGGCCTGCAGCTTCAGGTCGAGGGGGTGCCGGCGCCGGTTGCGTGGCTCCTGGGCGCGGCGGTACCGTCCGTCGCGGCGGCCCTGGCCGTGCGCAGGGCAGGTTTTGCGCCGGCCGGCTTGCGTGAGGATGCCGTGGCCGCGGTCGGCGCCTTTGGGCTCCTCGTTGCGATGGGACCGGCGGTGAGCGCCGGGTGGGGCTCGGCGTCGGCGATGAACCTGGCACCGGGGAGTGGGGTGCGCCCCGGTCTCGATGTGTCGCTGCTCGTGCTGGGTGTCGTATTGCTGGCCGGTGGCGGCGCGCATGCGCTGTGGAGGAGGGGATGAGCCTGCTCGGGACGCTCGAGAACGGCCTGTTCGCGCTTTCGCAGGTGCTTCGGTTTCCGGTGATCGTGTTGCTGTGGGTGTGCGTGGGAGCGGCCGTGTTCATGGCCGGCGGCTGCGTTGTAGAGTTCCTCGCGAGGCGCCGCGAGCGACAGGGATTCGATGTCAAGCGATGGATCGATGCCGGGCCGGCGCTCGACGCCGATGACACTCGCCGCGGATCGCTGCCGGCACCGCTGCGGGGGCTGCTGAGCGAGGTCGAGACCGCTCGTGTGGCGTCTGCGTTTGGCAACGGCGGGCTCGAGCATCTCGTCCTCGAGCGAGAGGAACATGTGCGTCACACGCTGAACAGCTCACGCCTCCTGGTCAAGGTGGGCCCGAGCCTGGGACTTCTGGGGACCCTGATCCCCATGGGCACGGCGCTCGCGTCGCTGACGGCCGGCAATCTGGAGGCGATGGCGGGCCAGATGGTGGTGGCGTTCACGACGACGATCGTTGGACTATCCGCCGGCACGATCGCCTACGTCGTGCAGGTCGTGCGGCACGGCTGGGTGAACGAGACCGTGCGTGAGCAGCGTTACCTCGCCGAGCAGATGGCGGGCGAGCTGGCGCGCGAGGAGAGAGGGGATGGGGCGCTTTCTGCATCTGCCGTCGCCGGATGAAGCCGCGGACGAGGATCCGCTGGCCGGCGTGGCGAATATCTTCGACGTGTCCGTCGTGTTCATCGTCGGCTTGATGATCACGCTGTTCTCCGTGTATCGCATCGGCGACCTCGTCGATCCCGACAGTGAAGTGACGCTCGTGAAAACCAACGCGGACGGGGTCCGGGAGATCATCGTCAAGCGGGGCACCGAGATCACGGCATACGAGATGACGGGCGAGACGCTCGGCGGCGACGGCGAGCGACTTGGAACCGCTTATCGGTTGGCGAACGGCCAGATTATCTATGTGCCGGATTAGGATGCCTGCGACATCGCGCGCCCTGACCGTCGCGTTCCTGCTGCTGCTCGCCGCGCCAGTGGCCGCGCAGGACGTGCGCGTCACCTACCTGTTCTCGGACGGCAACCTCCCGGGCACGCTTCGCGCCTACAAGGCGTTGCTCGAGGAGCGACCTGATCTCCGTGACCGCGTCGCGGTCGACTTCTTGACCGAGTCGCTGTTCGATGACGTCGACGTCGAGGCCCTGCTCGAGACCGACGTGCTGGTCTTCGACGTGATGAACCAGCAGATGCTCGAGCGGTTCGACGAGGCGCACGATGTCGATCTGCTCGGTCGGGTCACGGGGCAAGGGCTCGTGCTGGCGGTCGGTGAGGGCCTGATGCCGCGGGAGCAGTACGTGGAGCAGGGCGCAGTCTGGGACGAGCGTGCCCGCGCGTTCTGGGCCAACTGGGGGTTTGCGAACCAGCTTGGACTGCTCAAGCAGACCCTGTCGGCCGCGGGGATTCCCGGTCTGACGGTGCCGGATCCGCAGCCGAGCCTGGAGGCCGGGTACTACTATCCGGACGGCGAGACCGGGCGGGTGTTCGCGACGTGGGCGTCGTTCGACCGGTGGCGCCGCGCCGAAGGCAAGGCGCGGCCTGGCGCGCCCCGGGTGGCGGTGGGCTTCTACAAGTCGAACTACTACGCCGGTGACACCGCGCTGATTGACGCGGTCATTGCGGAGATCGAGGGACAGGGCGCCGAGGCGATCCCGGTGTTCGGATACCCCGCGGGTCTCGCGTTCGAGACGCTCTTGCGCGACGCCGACGGCGCGCCGCGCGCCGACGCGGCGCTTGCCTTCCTGTTTCGCTTTGCCGGTCCGGAGGCGGCCGCTTCGCTCCAGACGCTCGACATCCCGGTCCTCAGCCTGGTCAGCCTCTATGGGCGGAGCGAGGCTGAGTGGCGTGCGTCGGCGCAGGGCCTGTCGATGTTCGAGGGGACGTTTCAAGTCGCCGTGCCCGAGCTGTCGGGTCTGGTGGCGCCGACCGTCGTCGGGAGTCAGGAGCGCGTCCAGGACCCCGAGACCGGGCTCACGATCGTCGTGCGCCAGCCGATCGCGTCGCGCGTGACGATGGCGGTGCGGCGCGCGCTCGGCTACGCCGCGTTGGCGGCGGTTCCGAACAGCGACAAGCGCGTCGCGGTGCTCTTCTACAACTACCCACCGGGGAAGGCGGGCATCGGCGCCAGCTACCTCAACGTCGCCGAGTCGCTGGCCAACATCCTGTCGCGCCTCCGGCGCGAGGGGTACGACCTGGGCGAAGCGGTCGATCTGTCAGCGGACGCGCTGCTGGAAGAGATCACCGCAAAGGCCAGAAACGTCGGCGGTTACGCGCCAGGGGAGCTCGAGGCGATGCTGGCGTACGGCACGGCCGCGCGCGTCAGCCTGTCCGACTACCGCCGGTGGCTCGGCCGCTACGCGCCCGACCTGCGCGCGAAGGTGCTCGCGGACTGGGGCGAGCCCGAGGCGACGACGCTGATGGCGTCGGATGGGAGCCTGATCATCCCGGCGGTCCATTACGGCAACATCGTCGTGCTGCCGCAACCGGCACGCGGGTGGGGCGAGGACGACGACAAGCTGTATCACGCCAACGATCTCGCGCCGCATCATCAGTATGTCGCGACCTACGCGTGGCTCCGGGCCGACGCGGAAGACGGTGGTGGGTTTGACGCGGATGCGGTGATCCACCTCGGGACACACGGCACGCTGGAGTGGCTCGACGGCAAGGACATCGGTCTCTCAGAAGCTGACGCGCCCGACGCGCTGATCGCCGACCTGCCCGACCTGTATGTCTACAACGTCGACGTGGTGGGGGAGGGGTTGGTCGCGCGGCGCCGGGGAATGGCGACGCTCGTCGATCACATGGTGCCGCCGTTCACCAAGAGCGAGCTCCTGCCCGAGCTGGCCGCGTTGAGCGAGAGCATCGACGACTATCACAACAACCTTCATAAGAACGCGCAGCTGACCCTCGCCTATGCCGACCAGATCCGCGAACAGGTCGCCGACCTCGGGATGGTCAAGGACCTCGGGGTCGAGATCGGGACCGAGGGGGAGCTCGACCACGACGTCCTGCACGAGATCGAGGAGTACATGATCGAGCTGCGCGGGCAGCACATCCCGTACGGCCTGCACGCGTTCGGACGCACACCGGATCCGGTGATGCGTGCGAGCACGGTCGACGCGATCGTCTCGGTCGACCGCAGCCTGCTGCCGGCGGACGCAAAGGTGATGGCGGCCGATATGGAGCGGCGCATCGTCGAATCAGCGCCCCGCGAGCTCGACTCCTTGGTGCGGGCGCTCGACGGCGGTTATGTGCCGGTGGGCGGCGGCGGCGAGCCGATCCGGAATCCGGACGCCTACCCCACGGGGAAGAACTTCTACGGGATCGACCCCGCCAAAGTGCCGAAACCGGCGGCCTGGGAGTTGGGCGTCGATCTGGCCGACCAGATGCTCGCGGATCACGTCACCGAACATGGGCGGTATCCCGAAAAGGTGTCGTTCGTCATCTGGGGCGACGAGACAATGCGCCACGAGGGCGTGCTCGAGTCTCAGATCTTCCATCTGCTCGGAACGCGCCCGGTCTGGGACGTCCGTGGCAACGTCATCGACGTCGATGTCATCCCGGCGACGCAGCTCGACCGGCCGCGCATCGATATCGTCATCGCCTCAGCCGCGGAAGGGATGTTCAACAACGTCACACGGCTGATGGACGAGGCGGTCCAGCGCGTCAAGGTGCTCGAGGAAGCGGAGAACTACGTCCGCCGGCATTACCTGGCCACGAAGGCCGCCCTCATCGCGCGCGGCTATTCAGACGACGATGCCGACCGCCGCGCCGGCGTTCGCATCTTTGACGAGCCGCCGGGCACCTTCAACCTGAATACGTCGGGGATCGTGGCAGCCAGCGGGACCTGGGACACCGACCAGGGGATGGCGGACGAGTACCTGACGAAGATGGGCCATGGGTACGGCAACGGGTTCTGGGGCGAGCCGATGGAGGATGTCTTCCGGATGGCGCTCTCGGGCACCGACAAGGTGGTACACAGCAGCTCCACGATGCTCTACGGCGCGCTCGACAACGACGACTTCTACATGTACATGGGTGGCCTTGCGGCCGCGGTCCGGAGCATCGACGGGGCGAGCCCAGAGCTGGTCGTGACCAACACACGGGATCCCGGTCGACCCGAGATGACGGCGATCGACAAGTTTCTCGGCGCGGAGTTCCGGTCGCGCTACGTCAACCCGACGTGGATCGAGGGGATGCAGCGCGAAGGCTACGCCGGCGCCGGGGAGATGCGGGCCTTCGTCGAGTATCTCTGGGGCTGGGACGCGACGGTCAGCGACACCGTCGATGACGCCATGTGGCAGGAGTCCTTCGCCGTCTACGTCGAGGATAAGCACGACCTCGATCTGAAGGCGTTCTTCGACACCCAGTCGCCGTTCGCCTATCAGGACCTGACGGCGCGCATGGTCGAGACCATCAGGAAAGGCTATTGGGAGGCGGACGACGCGACGCGGACCCGGCTGCTGACCGAATACGTGGAGAGCGTGAACACCCACGGGGCGGGCTGCGCCGAGCACACCTGCGGCAACCCGCGTCTGCTCAGCTACGTGATCGAGCAGGGCCGGATGGCGAATATCCCGCTGCCGGCGCTCGAGACCTTCCAGCAAGCGATGGAGGAGGCGATCGGGATAGACATCGCCACCGCCGCGGCCGCGGCCGAGGCTTTCGTCCGTCGGAACGAAGCGCGCCCACCGTCGCTCACGGAAAACCTCGAAGGCTTCCGGATGGAGCATGCACTCGAGGAGAGCGAGCCAGTGCCGCGTGGACCCACGCTGCCCGCGGATGGGGGTGCGTGGGAGGGGCTCTGGGTGGGCGTGCCGGTGCTCGGGTTCCTCATCGCCTGGCACATCCGCAGACGGCATGGGTAGTGGCCCCGTGGCGCGCGCCCTGTCATTGGTCGTGTGGGCCACGCTGGCGTCCACGTCCACGTCCATCAAGGTGAGCGACGGCGGTCACGGCGCCTACGAAGCGAGTCTCACTCCCGTGGGCGAGGGATTTGCCGTCGCGTGGCACGACACCCGGCACGGTCGGCCGGAGATCTACATGCGCCTGATCGGAGCCGACGGGCAACCCGCCGGCCCCGAGCACCGCCTCACGACGAGCGCCGACCGATCATATGAGCCGAGCCTCGACGTCGTGGGCGACGACCTCGTCGTGGCGTGGTACGACGTGTCCGCGCGTGACGCCGGATTGTCGGCGGCGCGGGTCGGAGTCTGGGCCCCGGACGGCACGCCGCGCTGGACGCGGACGCTGTCCGATGCGGGCCGCGACGGCCGCACCCCGGTCGTCCGTACCCGGACGGGCCAGCTCTTCTGTGCCTGGCTGGAGGAAGAGGGTGAGTCGGTCGGCGTCTGGGCGCAATGGCTGGATGTTGGCGGGACCCCGGTGGACGCGCCACGCCGAATCGCGGACGCGGGGCCGACGACCTGGAACCTGAACGCGGCGCTCGACGCCGATGGCGTCGCGTGGGTCGTCTTCGATGCCGTGGCGGGCACGCGCACGAACGAGCTGTTCGTGGCACGGGTAAGCGATGCGGACAGCGTGGTCACGCGCGTCACGGATGACGACGGCGTCGCGTCGACCTACCCGGCTCTGGCGTTCGGCGGCCGCCGCGCCGCGCTCACCTGGTTCGACGAGCGCGACGGTAATCGCGAAGTCTACCTGTCCACTGGTCCGCCAGAGGTGCTGCGCGCTGGGGTGGAGGCGGCGGCACGGCGCATCACCCATACGCCCGGCGCGTCGATCGGTGCCTACGTGGCGTGGAACGGCGCAGCCTTCGGTCTGGCCTGGTCCGATGAGCTGGACGGTCAGCAGCACGAGGTGTACTTCCAGGCGTTCGACCCGCACGGTGCGCCCGCCGACGAGGCGCGTCGGATCACAGACAACACGACGGCGTCGCTGATACCCTCGATACGCCGGTCCGGCAACGGGTTCGCGTTGGCATGGAACGAGGACGTCATCGCCGCGCGGAGCGACCACGTCAGCGGCGGGCGCTCCGAGATCGTGTTCGCCTTCGTGCCGTGAACGCTCAGGACCGATGGCTCTGCTCGACTGGCGCCGCGCGCTCATCTACACGCACCGTTGGCTCGGGATCGCCGGAAGCCTGCTGTTCATCAGTTGGTTCGCGTCCGGTGTCGTGTTGATGTACGCGGGGATGCCGAGTCTCCCGCCGACGGAACGCCTCGCTCGCCTGCCCCCGCTCGATCTCACGACGGCTCGCATAGGACCCGTCGAGGCGTCCCGCGCGGCACCCGCGGCGCCGCAGCGACTGCTGGTCGGGATGGTGGGCGAGCGCCCGGTCTACCGCTTCTGGCAGGGAGGGCGCTGGACGACCGTATTTGCCGATACCGGAGCGAGACTTGATCGGTTGTCGATCCGGCGGGCGACGGATCTCGTGCGGCGCTTCGCGCCTGAGCATGCCGCCACCGCGCGTCACGACGGTCGGCTGACCGCACCCGACCAATGGACGCTGCTGAGTGGTGCGCTGATGCCGGTGCATCGCGTCGCGCTCGGCGACGGGCGGGATACCGACGTCTACGTATCGGAGCGGACGGGTGAACCGGTCTTGACGACGACGCGGAGCGGCCGCCGATGGGCGTACCTCGGGGCGGTCGTCCACTGGCTCTACTTCACACCGTTCCGCCGCCACGCGACGATATGGGCGCAGTCGGTCATCTGGCTATCCGTCGTCGGCTGCGTGCTCGCGCTCTCGGGCATCGCGTGGGGTCTGTGGCGGTTGTCCCTCGAGCGGCGCTATCGGTTGAAGGGGAGCACGGCCCGATCGCCCTACGCCGGTCTGATGAAATGGCACCACTACGCCGGCCTGGTGTTCGGTGTCGTGACCTTTACCTGGGTCTTGAGCGGGGGGCTGTCGATGGAGCCGTGGGGTTGGCACCCCGGTACCGCGCCGACTGCCGACCAGCGCGCAGCGGTCAGCGGCGCGCCGATCCCGCTCGATCGACTCGGCCTCGAGGAGCTTCGCACCGCGGCCGCCCTCATGCAGGCGTCGCTCGTGCCGAAGGAGTTGGAGGTCGTGCAGTTCCGGGGCCAGTCGTATGTACGGGCACTGGATCCGGAGACACTGGAAGGGACGCTCGTCTCGGCGTTCCATCCCGAACGAGGCGTGTTCGCGCGGTTCGACGACCGAGAGCTTCTCGATGCCGCCCATGCCGCGATGCCGGAGGCGCGTGTCGTCGACGCGGTCTGGCTCGGGGAGTACGACAGCTACTACTACGACCGCTCTGGCGCCCTGGCGTTACCTGTCCTACGCGTGCGCTACGAGGATGCGGAGGAAACCTGGCTCTACCTGGATCCGTTTCAGGGGGCGATCGCGCGGAAGGAAGTGCGGCGTACCCGTGTGAACCGCTGGCTCTATCACGGCCTGCACAGCCTCGATTTTCCGTTTCTGTACGACAAGCGGCCGCTGTGGGACGTGGTTGTCATCATCCTGAGCGTCGGCGGCCTCGCACTGAGCATGACGTCGCTGGCGCAGGCCTGGCGGCGCCTCAGGCGGCATGGCCGGCGGCTCGTCGGCTCGCGAGGGAGAGGGCGGCTCGGCCCGGCACGATAGCCCCGGCGCACCCTGCCCTGAAGCCGTCTATTGGTTGGCCGCGAGGTCGCGCAGGAAGTTGATCACGTTCCAGATATCGTCATCAGTGATGCGGCCTTCCCACGCGTCCATGTCGTACTTGGGGGGGACGCCTTCCCGGATCACCTTAAAAATCGCGGCATCCGTGTCGCCGTGGTCCCACTCTTCGTCCACCAGGTTGGCCGGTCGCGAGTCGGGCGGGGCCGCCATGCCGCGGCCGTCCGCGCTGATGCCGTGGCACGAGCGGCAAAAGCGGCCATAGGTCCCTCGGCCGGCCGCGAACGATTCCTCGGATGATGCGATCGGGTTGTCCTGCACGGCGAGCTCGGCTGCCTCGGCGGTGGGCGTTGGCGAGAACCCGATCATCACGGAGAGTCCCACTGCACAGAGAACGGCGATGGCCGGCACGAAGCGCGTCATATCTGCGACCTCCTCAAGTTTCGCGTCAACTATACCGCGCCTGGCAGGGGCGGAAGCGGCGCGCGGCCAAGTTGACCGTGCTCAAACCGGCGAGTTACACTTCGCGCCTGCCATTGCCGCTGAGACGGGGGGTCTAGGAATGCGAGTTGCGAGTCTGGTCGTCGGGTTGTGTCTGGTCGCCGGGGTCGCCACCGCACAGGACCCGGCGCCCGAACCGATCGGGGATCTCGCCGAGGTCATGCGCGGCATTCTCTTTCCCAACTCGAATCTACTCTTCGACGCTCAGACGACCGACCCCGGCGCGCCGCCAGAAGCCGCGGGCGGAGACTCGACGAGCGCGAGGTTCTCCGGCATCTACGTCGGCTGGGAGCAGGTCGAGAACGCGGCGGTCGCGCTGGCCGAAGCCTCCAACCTCATTACGCTGCCCGGACGCATGTGCGAGAACGGCGAGCCGGTGCCGATCGAGCAGGACAACTGGAAGGAATTCGTGGTCGGCCTGCGGGAGGCGGGAGAAATCGCTTTGAAGGCGGCGCGCAACCAGAGCCAGGACGAGGTGATCGACGCGACGAACTACGTTGCCGAAGCGTGCGCCAACTGCCACAGCGTGTATCGCGACAGTTATACCGATCCCCCGAAGGAGCGCTGCGTACCGTAGCCACCCAGCGTCATCGACCGTATCGCAGGACACTGATTGATGCTCAGGAGCTTGTTCGAGTGGGGGCAGCTGCTACCGAGCAGCATCGCGCTCCGCGAATCGCTCAACGCCTATCCGATCATGCTGACGTCGCATGTCATCAGCATGTGTCTGATGGCGGGGCTCGTGATGATGATGGACCTGCGGTTGGCGGGCGTGGGTAACAAGCATTCCTCGATCAGCGATGTGCAGACACGGTTGTTCCCCTGGCAGATGGTCGGTTTTGCCGTCAGCGCAATCACCGGGGGACTGCTGGTGTGGGCCGACCCGATGCGCTTCTACGTCAACTTCTACTTCTGGACGAAGAACCTGTTCATGGTGCTGGCGGCTATCAACATCTGGTACTTCCATACGAAGACGTATCAGACGGTGGAGCAGTGGAACACCGACCCGACGCCACCGCCAGCGGCTCGGGTCGCCGGCTACTTGTCGATCGCATTGTGGGCCGGCGTCATCGTCCTGGGTCGCATGATCGCCTACTCCGGACTCGTGCCGCAGTGGTGGCTCGATTTGGGTCTCCAAGGATGAGCAGCGCGCAGAGGGACGTTTAGGAGCGCACCATGCTGCAGCCGTTCTTTACGTGGATGCAACAGCATCCGTTCAGCGCCTATGTCCTCGACACGACCTGGTTCTCACCGATCACGCAGGTGATGCACCTCGTCGCGTTGGCAGTGTTCGCGGGAGCCATCCTCGTCGTCGACATGCGGCTGTTGGGCGTCGGGCTGACCAAAACGCCGCTCGCGAAGGTGGCCCGAGACGCGCAGCCGTGGCTGATCTGGTCGTTCGTGGCGCTGTTCATCACCGGATTCCCATCGTTGACGTCGACCGCGATGAAGCAGTACTTCAGCCCGTTCTTCTGGTGGAAGATGGAGGCGCTGCTGCTGGGCGTCATCTTCACGTTCACGATACGACGGAAGCTCCTCCAGACAGACGAGGCGCAACTCGGGCCCGTATGGCCCAAAGTGGCCGGGCTCTTTTCGATTTCGGTGTGGACCGGCGTTGCGGTGGGTGCGAGGCTGATCGGACTGCTCTCCTGACCGGCAGGGGGCGACCCTTGACATCGACCGGACCGGCGGCGAAAATACGACGCTGATTTAGGTGTTCACCGGCCACGACGTGGCGTCGGCTGCGAGGCGGAGTGCCACGCAGCGGGGCCCCTGTCGCGGCCCGAGCGGGGAGAAGAATTGATGCGAAATCGGGGCACGGTCAGATTCGTGATGTTGGCGTCGGCGCTGGTCGCCGTTGTGATGGTGTTTTCGTTGGCGACCGAACCGGTCGCCGGGCAGGATTATCGAGCCGAGCGGACGGCCTTCGGGCAACCCAACCTGAACGGGATCTGGCAGGCGCTCGGGAGCGCCAACTGGAACATCGAGGGTCACGCGGCGAGCCCGGGTCCGGTCGTCGAGCTCGCGTCACTCGGCGCGATTCCGGGTGGGCTCGGAATCGTCGAGGGTGGCGAGATTCCGTATACGGCCGCTGCACGCGCCAGGCAGGCGGACAACAAAGAACACTGGCTCGAGCGCGACCCCGCGATCAATTGCTTCATGCCGGGCGTCCCGCGGGCCAACTACATGCCGTATCCGTTCCAGATCGTGCAAACCGAGGAATACATTCTCATCGCGTATGAGTTTGCCAGTGCCAGCCGGGTCGTGTACATGAACCGGCCCGATTTCGAAGCGCCGGTCGATGCGTGGATGGGTCATTCGCTAGGATCTTGGGACGGCGAGTCGCTTGTGATCGACGTCACCGCGCAGATGCCCGACACGTGGCTCGATAGCGCGGGTAACCACCACAGCAACTCGATCCACGTTGTGGAGCGCTTCACGGCGCTGAGCGAGAACCACATCATGTACGAGGCGACGATCGAGGACCCGGAGACCTACACGCGCCCCTGGACGATGCGGTTCCCACTCTACCGGCGGATCGACGAGAACATGCAGTTGCTCGAGTTCAAGTGCGTCGAGTTCGCGGAAGAGCTGATGTATGGGCACTTGCGGAAGGACCCCGACCTGACGCCGACGTATCGCCCGACCGGTTTCGGCTCGGCGTTCGAAGGCGACGCGCCGGGCCCCCGCTGAGGGCTCGACACTGGCGAAATCGAGTAGTTGACGGAATACGCGGTTGACGTCCATAATACGCAGACCGTGGCAACCAGAAGTAGGTAGTTACCAAGTGGAGGCGAATCCGATGCGAAACGTAGTTCTTGCAATTGCGGCCGTGGCCATCGCGATGGCGGCGGTACCCGTGGTGGCGCATCACGCGTTCTCGGCGGAGTTCGACGCTGACGCGCCGATCCATCTCGAGGGCACCGTGGTGAAGATGGAGTGGATCAACCCCCACGCGTGGGTCCACGTTGAAATCGAGGATGGGACCGTGTGGATGGTCGAGGGCGGCACGCCGAACACGCTGCTCCGCCGCGGGTTCACCAAGAACTCGCTGCTGCCGGGGACCGAGATCATCGTCGATGGTTATCAGGCCAAAGACGGGTCCAACAAGGGCAACGGCCGCGACCTGACCTTCAAGGACGGCCGCAAGCTGTTCATGGGGTCGTCCGGCACCGGCGCGCCGCAAGACGGGCGTGACGCTACCGAGCCGGAATAGGCTGTTTCCGCAGACCGCATCGGTCACGAATACGAAGACCCTGAGCGTCCCAAGCGTTGCTTGGGACGTCCAGGGTCTTTTCTTGTCCAAAAGCAGCTCTGGCGCTCTAGGGAAGACCCCGGAAAATGACCAGATACCCGATCCCTCTTTTCGTCGCCGCGCTGCTGCTCACCACGGCGTGCGGTCAGCACCCGCCGATGGACCGGACGTTGCCGTGGCGGATAGGCCGGCGGTCAACGCTGGCGCCGATTCCAGCGAGGACCCGCGGCGCCAATTCGCCGGGACCTGGGAGCTCGTGCGGGTGGAGCGATACGACGCCGATGGCGAGTTGCTACCGCCGCCCGAGCCTCCGGGGTTCGGAGCCGGTTCCCCGACCGGCTACATCATGTATGACCACGATGGCCACATGGGTGTGGTCATTCAGCAGGATGGGCGAGAGCCCTACGCCGACGAACGCCGGACCCCCGAGGAAGCATTGGCGGCGGTGACGAGCTACACATCGTACTTCGGTCCATACACCGTGAACGAGACCGAGGGCTACGTGACCCATCATCTCGAGGGCAGCCTGAGCCCTGGAGGCCGCGGGCGCGACAACCAGCGCTTCTACGAGTTTTCCGGCAACCAGCTCGTGCTCAAGCCCCCGGCCGGTGCGTCCGGTGTCCAGCTCCGTATCGTCTGGGAGCGGGTGCCGGATCTCACGGAGCTGACGGAGGAGCATCGGCGGTTCATAGGATTCTGGGAGTTCGATTCCGTCGCGCGCAGGACCGCGGACGGGGAGGAGCTGCCGGCGAACCAGTGGAGGGCGGGCTACATCATCTACACGCCGACCGGGCACATGGCGGTGCACTTGGCGCGACCTGAGCGGCAGCCATACGCGGACGGCGGGCCGACGCCTGAGGAAGCCGACGCCGCGCTCGGGTCGTATGCGAGCTATTTCGGACCGTTCACGATTCACGCCGACGAGGGCTACGTCCTGCACCATCGCGTCGGCAACACCAGCCCGACCGCCGCCGGTACCGACGCGCAGCGGTTCTACGAGTTTGCTGGCAACCAGCTCATCCTGAAGCCGCCGCCGGCGATGGTCGACGGTCGAGAAGTGCAGAGCTTCATCCACTGGAATCGCATCAGCGCTCCGGCCGAGTGAGAAGGTAAGTCGATGACGATGACGATGACAAGGGTGCTCCGAACGGTTGCCATCGCGGCGGTACTCGTCGCGGGAGCGATCGACGCCGAGGCGCGCGTGGTGCGACTCGTGGTCGAGCGCACGACCCCGTACGCCGGCGGCCGCACGTTCGGCGAGTATGGTCTCTTCGAACGGCTCGAGGGCACCGTCTACATGGAGGTCGACCCGCTCGACCCGTCGAACGCCGTCATCGTCAACCTCGACAAGGCGCCGCGCAACCAGGCGGGTCGCGTCGCCTTCAGCGCGCCGTTCGTCATCATCAAGCCGGTGGACGCCAGTCGCGGCAATCGAAAGATCCTGTATGGCATCAACAACCGGGGCAACCCGATCGAGTTGACGTTTCAGACGTTTCCGAGGCTGCCACCCGGCGCTTCGCCCGACGCCAGCGACGGCCTCTTCTTTCGGCTGGGCTACACCTTCGTCGATGCCGGCTGGGCCGGCGATATCACGACCACGCCCACGCGTCTGGGCGCTGACCTGCCCGTCGCGCTCGAGCCCGACGGCGGCCCCGTCGTGTCGCGGATCCGGATCGAGTACGCGCGCAGCGGGTATAGCGTCCCGCTGAAGGGCAACGACCGGTTCCGGAGCTACGAGGCGGCCGACACCGAGACGGCCAGGTCAACGCTGTCCGTGCGCGACGGCGTAGACGGTGCGCGGATTCCTATCGCCCCCGACCGCTGGGCGTTTGGCCGCTGCGAGACCGGCCGATTGTCGCTGGAGCCCTCGACGACCGACCTGTGTCTCTTCGACGGCTTCGATCCCGACCGGATCTACGAGCTTGCCTACCCGGCCAAGGGCGCGTGGGTGATGGGACTCGGCTACGCGGTGACCCGGGACCTCGCGTCGTTTCTGCGCTACGCGTCTGTCGACGACGTCGGCAATCGCAATCCGCTCGGCGGTGACGGGTTGGTGGGCGTGCGCCGCGCCTACGGATTGGGGATCTCGTCGACGGGGATGTACATGCGTGACTTCCTCTACCTCGGATTCAACGGGGACGAGGCGGGCCGCCAGGTGTTCGATGCCGTCCGCATCCTCATCCCCGGCACGCACCGACTGATGGCGAACGTCGAGTTCGCCGACCCCAACGTCTACTCGAGGCAGGATCAGCACCAGGACTTCACATCGTCGTCCTATCCGCCGCTCACGTACGCCGTGACGGCCGACCCGGTGTCGGGCATCCGCGATGGCATTCTCACGCGGCCCGAGACCGACCCGCTGGTGTTCCATGTCGATACGGCGAACGAGTTCTGGCAGATGAACGCCTCGTTGAACGTGCACGATGCGCGGCGTGATCCGGTGCCGATTCCCGATACGGTGCGGTTCTATCACCTCGCGAACCACTCGCACGTCGGGGCCAGTGGCGTCGCGGCCAGGCCGACCGACACCGGCACGTGCGCGTATCCCGTCAACGGCGGGTTCAGCTATGCGCCGGTGCTCAGAGCGCTCATCGTCGCGCTCGACGCGTGGGCCGATCGAGGCGCCGAGCCGCCGCCCAGCGTGTATCCGAGTGTGCGTGACGGGTCGCTCGTCAGCGTGGCGGAGGCCGCCGCCGCGTTTCCGTCGATCCCCGGTGTCACCCACCCGGCGGTCGTGAACGAGCTCGAGTGGCTGGATTTCGGTCCGGCGTTTGGGCCCGCGGGCGGGCACATCACCGAGCTCCCGCCGATCCCGCGTGGCAGTTACCCCGTCCTGGTGCCGAAGCCGGACGCGGAGGGCGTCGACGCGATTGGCATCAGAACGGTGGACGTGGCGGTGCCGGTTGGCACGAACACCGGATGGAACCTGCGTGCGGCCGGAGCGCGCGGCAAGGACCTGTGTGGTCTCAGCGGCTCATTCTTTCCGTTCGCCGACACCCAAGCCGAGCGGATGGCCAGCGGCGACCCGCGGCGCTCACTCGAGGAGCGCTACGGGGACCACGCAGGCTTCGTTGACGCCGTGCGTCAGGCGACGGCCGATCTCATCGATCGGAGATTGCTCCTCGACGAGGATGCCGCGACCATCATCGGGATCGCGACAGAGAGCGACATCCTGCAAGCCCGCTAGTTGGTGGCGGGCGTCGCGTAGATCGCCAGAGTATCCTGGAGACGCATGACGGCGTCCGGCGCGACACCGGGGCCAGCCTTCGATGCGAGCACGACGTCTGCCGAGTCGAGCCGCTCCCCGTAGAATCGCTCATTGGCGTCGCGGTCGGCGCGAATCGTGGAGCCCTTTAGCGTGATGCCCGCGAACACGCCGCGGGTGCGAGAGTAACTGAGGATCTCCGCCCGCAAATGGAGGTCCGTCGAGGCCTCGGCGTCCCGACCGAGGGGGCCGATAACGGCTGACGCATCGCCCCCGATCTTGAACTCGTTGTCGAGCAGCTTCTCCAGCCCGCGCCGGTTCACCACGACCAGTACGAGGTCGACGGCCTGGCCGCCGATCTGAAGGCCAAAGCTCCCGCCCGTGAGGGTGAGAAACGCGGGCTCCGTCCAGGTGCCGTCATCCGGGTTCCGGGCGCTGATGATGCCACGACCCCGATGCCCGCCGAAAATGAAGCCGGCCTTGATGGTGGACGGAAATACCGCGACGGCCTCGGCGCGATCGAGAATCGCGCGTGGGACCGCGGAGTCCGACTCGGCCATCAGCTCCTCGAGCACCGTGGCCGCCCGGTCGACACGCTCCGATTCGTCGGATGCGGCGTTGGGGACGGACTGGCCGGCACAGAGGACCAGCGCGGCGGTCGAGAGGACGATTGTGTATCGGTTCGCGGACATTCGTAACTCCTCAAGATCTGACGTATACGGCCGCAGCGTCGTTCACTGACGAGCGCAGCAGATCGTTGCACGCTCCGTGCCGAAGTCCAACGCGCTCCAGGCCCAGACCCCCGGGTCGACGCTAAGATCGACGCGATGCGTGCCCGATCGACCGCCCTCTGGGCGACGGCCCTGGTGACCGTGGTGTCCACGGCGATGGTCTCCGGCCAGGATCGGGCCGCGACCCCACCTCTCGTTATCGGCACGATCGAGATCGTCAGCCACGAGGTCTTCGATGAGCCGGCGCGAGGGCTCGCCGCGCCGTACCGGGTGGCCAACGACATCCACGTGAAGACGCGTGACGGGGTCATCCGACGGGAGCTCCTGTTCGCGGCGGGCGAGCCGCTCAACCACGAACAACTTGCGCAAACAGAGCGCAACCTGCGGGGGTTGCCGTTCCTGCGGGACGCGCGTGTCGAGACGACGCCGGTCGACGCGGATGGCGATGGGCGCCCCGAGCGCATGAACATCCGGGTGGTGACCTGGGACACGTGGTCGCTCGCGCCCCGGTTCGACTTCGAGCAGCTCGAGGACCGCACCATTTGGGAGATCGGAGCCTCGGAGAAGAACCTGTTCGGGCTCGGCAAGGCCATCAGGGTGTCCCACCGGACGACCCTCGACCGCACCACCGACCGGGTTGTTTATCAGGACCGACAGCTGGTCGGCTCACGCTTCGCTCTGACGGCCTCGCTGGCGAATCTCAGTGACGGCGACGACGAGTTCCTCACACTCGACCGTCCGTTCTTCTCGCTGGAGGATCGCTGGGCGCTGTCGATGCGCGCCGGTGCGTTCAGCCGGACCGATCCTGTGTTCCAGGACGGCGAGGAGATTGACCGGCTCAGACACCGTGGCCAGTGGAGCGATCTCGAGATCGGTCGGGCGCTGCGGCGCCGGCCAACGAGCGCGCTCCGGATGCATGCCGCCTACCGAAGCCGTTCGGAGCGGGTGGGGGGCGACGCGCGTGACTTCGGGATCGTGGATGTGGGCATCCGTTCGGTCGAGCATCGGTTCGTCCGGCTCAGCCATGTCAACCAGTTCGAGCGGTCGGAGGATTTCAATCTCGGCGCCGAGTCCTACGTGAACGTCGGGATGTCGTCGAGTGCGCTCGGCGGACGCGAGGGGCAGGTGTTGTTCCTCTCGGGTCGTCATGCTCGCGGGCTGGCGTTCCGGCCGGACCATTTCATTCTTGCCGGCGTCGGGTTCGTGGGCCGCCGCGAGCGGGGCGACTGGCGGAACGCCCTCGCGGAGGCCCGCTTTCGGTATCTCCGCAAGCACGCGACGCGCCACACGCTCGTCGGCCGTGTGACGTACCGACATGGATACAACCTCGACCCCGAAGTCCAGCTTCTCCTCGGGACCGAGAGCGGCTTGCGCGGCTACCCGGTGCGACAGTTCGCGGGCACCAGATCGCTGCTGCTGAGCGCCGAGGAACGCTGGTTCGTGGCCGACGATCTCGGCCAGCTCCTCTCGATCGGGCTCGCCGCGTTTGTCGACAGCGGCTTTGCGTGGCCGGAAGGGCAGAACGTCGATCTCGCGGATCTCCGGACCGCAATCGGCGCGAGCCTCTTGATCGGCAGCCATCGGCTGTCGACGCGCGGCGGCGTACGCCTCGATGTCGGGTACGGTTTGGATCCGGTTGCGGGCGCAGGGCGCTGGGTGATTGCCGCGGGGTCCGATATTGGCTTCTAGTGCCCCCGGCAGTCGCCGTCACGCGGGGCGCGGGGCTGCGCGCTTTGCCGCCGGGATGGCGGTGCCAGTGCTCGGTGTTTTCGTCCTGGTCCCGCTCGCAGGGGCTGTGGGAGGTCTGACGGGCGGGTCGGTGGCTCGCCTCGTCGTCCTGGTCGCGCTCGCCGGCGCGGTGGGTGGCGCGCTCGCGGGGGGCGCTCTCGGGCGCGGGTGGCGAGGCGCGGCGGGGTTCGCGCTTGCGTTTCCTCTCGGCCTGGCGTTGCCGCTGCTCGCCGTGGTGAGTGTGCCGGCGCTGTCGGGTCGAGAGCGCCTCGTCGAGCTCGTTGCCGGCTTCGTCCCGATCTTCGCCGTGTCGTTCGCACTGATGGGGGCGGTCGGAACCGGCTGGGTCGGCGCCGGCTGGCGACGCGCGCTCCAATCGTCGCTGGCGTTCTCGCTCGCAGGTGCGTCCGGAGGCCTGGGGCTCACTGGCGCGGCCGCTCTCCTCCCCGGAGGGCTGACCGGGCAGTTTCCGTGGCTGTTCCTGATCGCGGCCGCGCTGACCCTCATTGCGCCGGCCGCGCTGGCGGGTTGGTGGCTCGCGTGGTCCAGCGCTGCCAGCAGTCCGCGGTAAGAGGGCCTAGTCCCCTTAATCTTTGGTTTCTTCAAAAAGTCGTTTGGTCATCTGGGGCCACCGTGGACTTGAACGGTGCGCTGTCCGAACCGTTTCACCTTCGCGAGAATTTCGTCGGCTGTCTTGGTCCACGTGAACGGTTTGCCCTCGTCATTGTGGGCGTCCACGTAGGCATAGATGGCTTGGCGCAGCGCGTGTGGGCTGGTATGTGATCCGCGCTTGAGGGCGTGTTCGGTGAGGAGGCCAAAGAACCGCTCGACGAGGTTGAGCCAGGCGGAGTAGGTCGGCGTAAAGTGGAACTGGAAGCGAGGGTGGCGGGCCACCCATCGTTTGACCAGCGGGGACTTGTGCGCCGAGAGATTGTCGAGGATCACGTGGACGGTGAGGGCGGAGTCCACCCGCTCGTCGATCTCGCGCAGGAAGCTCACGAAGTCCCTCGACCGATGCTGCTTCTTGGTGTGCGCAACGACCTGGCCGGTCGCGACGTTGAGCGCCGCGAAGAGGTCCACCGTGCCATGGCGGATGTAGTTGTGCGTCTGGCGTTCGGGGCGACCCAGGTCCATCGGCAGAATCGGCTGCGCTCGCTCGAGGGCTTGAATCTGAGGCTTTTCGTCGAATGACAAGACGACGGCGTGGTCGGGTGGGTGCAAGTAGAGGCCGACAATGTCCCGCACCTTCTCGATAAACAGCGGGTCGTCGGAGATCTTGAAGGATTCCACGACATGCGGCTGCAACCCGAAGGTGCGCCAGATGCGGCCCACGGTGGAGGCGCTGACGCCCGCGTGCTCCGCCATCTTGCGGGTGCTCCAGTGGGTCCGTCCCTGCGGCTTACTTTCCAGCGTCGTGACGAGAATCGACTCGACATCCGCATCGGACAGGGTCCGTGGGGCTCCGGGCTTGGGCTCATCGTACAGCGCGTCCACGCGACCTACCCTAAACCGCTGTCGCCACGTGCCGACCGTCACGTTCGAGCAGCGCAGTTTCGCCGCGACCGCCACGTTCGATTCGCCACGCGCGCTCCTCAGGACAATCCTCGCCCGCAAGGCCACGTGCCGATTCGTTCGGGCGCGCCTGGCGAGCCGCTCAAGTTCTACTCGCTCCGCGGGGGTGACTTCCAATCTCGCTTTGGGCCGACCTGTTCTTGGCATGCCGCCCAATACATCACAGCCGACAAACTATTTGAAGCTTTTTCAGACACAGGGGACTAGCAGCCCGTGGTGAAAGTCCCGCGGCATTCGACCGCCGATGCATCCCGCCTCACGGCGTTGCTCATCGGTCACATACTCCCGGTATTCTCCCTCTTCGCGCCTGGTGGGGCGGGCGCCTTGACGGTCTCGGTGCAACGCGGCACTTTCACCACGGTCTGCTAGGGCATGGTGACCCGCACCCGCTCGACCTCTCGCTCCGCACGATAGATAAAGAACAGGGCAGCCGCCGAGAGCAGATGCCAGACGGCGTGCGGTTGCAACACGTGCGCGAGCCCGCCGCCCTGACATGCCATACCGGCGTGATCGAGGACCAGCAGCGCCACCCCCGGGAGGATCAGCGTGACGGCGACGGTGTAGTCCGACGACGCGGCGCTGCCCACCGGCCGGCGGCGAAGTAGCATCAGCACGGCCACGGACTGGACGGCGATACCGGCAAACCCGAGCCACAGGCGCAGAAACGGGAGCAGCGCACAGGCGCCGGCGAACGCGAGCACCGCGCGCGGGAACGCACGCCGCCCGATGAATCCCCCAGAAACGAGCGTGGCGGCCAGAAGATAGCCCGTCACCAGGAAGATGGCCGCGAGATCCACGCGTTGCAACGTCGCGGCAAACGAGGCGTGAAACAGCACCGACGCGAGCCCGACGACGACGATGACCGCCGGGAATCGTCCGATGGGAAGCTGGCGATCCTCGGGACGGGACGTCGTCCAGATGAGGAACGCGGCGACCAGGTAGGCGAGCGCCGTCGCGGTTTCAGCTGGATGGACGATCCAGCCCGCGACGTCCGGTTCGCAAGTCTCGAGCGCCGCCCGTTCGAAGCCGCTCCATGGACCGCGCATGAACCTAGACAATATGGAATGACCGGCTCGCGATCGTACCGTCGTGGTGCTGACGCACTCGACACGGTGGGCGTTGCCACCGAGATCGCGGGTTAACCCCTTACGGTGTCAGCGCCGCAGACGAAAGGAGCCGGTCGTGAACGAGCCTATCACTTACGTTGGGATCGACGCGCACAAACGGGAACTGCACGTGGCGATGCTGGTCGGTCCGGCCGCGGCGCCGGTGACGTGGACAGCGCGGAACGAGCCGCGCACGATCGATCGGCTGCGACGGAAGCTGGAACGGGCCGCGCCCGGGCAGATCGAGTGCTGCTATGAGGCCGGGCCGTGTGGCTATGCGTTGCAACGACGGCTGCAGCGGGCCCGGCTGCGCTGTCAGGTCATCGCGCCCGCGCTGGTGCCCCGGAAGCCGGGCGAGCGGATCAAACCGACCGGCGCGACGCCCGCAAACTGGCCGAGCTGCACCGGGCTGGGCTGTTGACGGAGGTGTGCCCGTCCACGCCAGCGGAGGAGGCGGTGCGTGACTTGTGCCGGGCGCGGGACGACGCGCGGGTGGATCGGCAGCGCTGCCGGCATCGCCTGGGGAAGCTGCTGCTGCGTCGGGGGTTGCACTATCCCGGGCGCAACTGGACACAGGCGCACCGGCGGTGGATTGACGGGTTGTGCTGGGAGCACGAGGCCGAGCGCCACGTGGGGGCGGACTACCTGCTCGCGATGGACCAGCTCGCGGCCCGGTTGGGCGAGCTCGATGCGCGCCTGGCGGAGCTCGCGGAGACCGAGCCGTATCGCGCGCCCGTCGGCTGGCTGCGCTGCTTCCGCGGCATCGATACGTTGACGGCCATCCTCATCCTCGCGGAGTTGCATGACTTCCGTCGATTCCAGACGGCGCCAGCGTTGATGGCGTATCTGGGGTTGGTGCCCGGCGAGGACTCGAGTGGCGAGCGACACCGGCGCGGCCGGATCACGAAGACGGGGAACACGCTGGTGCGACGCCTGTTGGTCGAAACCGCCTGGCATTATCGGCATCGTCCAGGACTCGGCCGGGCGCTGGCCCACCGCCGGGCAGGGCAGCCACCGCGGGTCATCGCGATCGCCGACCGGGCGCAACAGCGGCTGTGTCGGCGCTTCCGACAAATGACGACGCGGAACAAACCCGCACCGGTCATCGCGGTGGCCGTGGCACGGGACTTGGCTGGGTTTCTCTGGGCGGCGCTTCAACCGGCGCCGCCCCCGACCGCGTAACGATCGGTCACAGGGGAAGGACTGATTCATCGACGGAGACATCGCGCGGGCCGGGGACGGGCCGCCCAGACGGCGAATGATCAGAGGCACGATTCGGAGGACCGGCGAGCTAGCTATGCGATACGGACGACCGTCCCAACTCGCGCTCCTAGACTGCACGTCCTCCCGACGAAGCACTGTCATGCGTGCGCTGCCGTGGGCAACTGCGGTAATCACCGAATATCAGCGTGACTCGTCGTCGAAGCGCCCTCGGTCGTTCGTCGTCTGGGCGGCCCGACCACCCACGGCAGCATCCATCGGCAACGTCCGGGTTTGACAAGAGGTCATTCATATCAGCTAGCGCTCGGACGCGATCTGACCCGCTTCCGCGAGCAGCTCCAGCCAGGCCCGGCCCACGTCGTCGCCGAAGCGCCGTCCGATCGTGACGAAGTCCTCGTAGTGGTTCGGATGGTCGCCGTTCCACCAGCCGACGTAGTCGGGACGCGGGATCATGTACGACAAGTAGTCTTGCGCCGAGCCGACGACGGCGTGGTGGGTGCCTGGCATGATCCGGTCGACGCCAGGCATGGCGGGAAAGTGCCACGTGCCCCACCGCTCGCCGTAGTCGGCCGTGCTTGCCGCGCGACCGAGGAAATACGCCGGGTCGATCTCGCCGGGCGCGGTGAGGAGGCTGAGCTCGCCGATGCGCAGGAGGCTGACTTCCGCCCGTACGCAGCCGAGCGGTCCCCAGCAGCGGGGCCAGGAATACCGAGGTCGATCCTCGGGCGACGCCCCGTCGTTCCAGACCGACCAGGTCGCGAGCAGGTGAATCACGTTGTCGATCGGCGTATCGAGGGCGGTGGTGTGCACCGACACCGTCACGGCGGTCGTCGCGGCGGCGGTCTCGAGCGCGCGGGCCGCCGCATCCGCCACCTCGTAGCCAGTCGACCGAATCTTGTCCCAGCCGTCGCGCACGAGGACGGGGGCGGGGACGCCGTCGTCGCCGACCTCGACGACGCGTTCGCCTGCCTCGCTCCAGAGCGGTACCGGTGTTCCACGGAGGCCGCCGATCTGGTTGCCGAGTGTTCCGACGACATACACCGCCACGCCGCCGCGGCGCTCCTCGAGAAACTGGCGCAGGTAGTGTGGGTAGTCGCTCGAGACGAGCCTATTGGCGCTCCCGAGCGTGTCGGGGTGGTTGTGCCAGTTGACGAACGTCGCGATCGGCGCGCCCGTGGCGACGGCGTCGAATCCCGCCGCCACGATGCGCGTATTGCGGACGATGGGATCGCGCTGGTCCCGCTGCATCAGAAACTCGTCATAGGCCGCCGCCGAGTCGTCGAACTCGTTGTTGATGTCGGGCAGTCGACACTGCGGGTCGCGCTTGAGCACCCCTGTTGTGGGGTCGCGGCACGAGACGTGCGTCGTCGTCGCAAGCGACATGGTGGCGGGGCGCAGCCGTCGGATCGCAAGGTCGATCGACTGATAGATGTGCTCACGGACCTTCTCTGTGTACCGGGCGTTGCGGCCGGGCACCAACGTCGACCAATAGCCGCTTGCGTCAGGCGCGGAGTGCGTGTGGGTCGACTGGATGATGACGTGTGTCGCGGGGACGCCAAGGGTCCGCTCGACGCGGCGGCGCACGCGGCCGGTGTGCTTGCGACCCAGACCCGGCAGATCCGTCGAGACGATGACCACGGTATGTCCGTTGCTGCCGCGGATTGCGAGGGCGCGGGACCACAGCGGGTCGTGGATCCCCGTGGCCAGTCGGTTGTCCGACCGCAGGGGGACAAAGGGGCTGAATCCCGCGAGATGGATCCAGCGAAAGCAGTCGCCGAGCTCGTTGAATGGTGCGGGCCCGGCGTCGGGCGCGGCGTTCTCGCACAGCCGCGGGGTGATCTCGACGGCGGCCGCGCCGGCGTGCAGCTGGGCCGTGACCGGTGCGGCGTGCAGCGTGGAGGCGATCGCCGTGATGGCGAAGGCGGTCGCCCGCATCCCGGCCGCACGACGCCGGCCCCGCTCAGGCGGTCTCGATGCCTGCGGCGTGACCAAGGCCCAGCTCCTCGATGGCGATCTCCCGCATCCGGAACTTCTGCACCTTGCCGGTGACCGTCATCGGAAACCCGTCCACCAGTTTCCAGTAGCGGGGGATCTTGAAGGTCGCGATGGTGCCCCTGCAGAACGCTGCGAGCTGGTCATCAGTGAGCGCGGCACCAGCCTTTGGCTTGACCCAGGCCACGACTTCCTCGCCGTACGTGGACGAGGGGACGCCGATGACCTGGGCGTCTTCGATGTCCGGATGGGTGTAGAGGAACTCCTCGATCTCGCGCGGGTACACGTTCTCGCCACCCCGGATGATCAGGTCCTTGATGCGACCGACGATGCTGACGAAGCCGTCCGCGTCCATCGTCGCGAGGTCACCGGTGTGCATCCAGTGCGCGGCATCGATTGATGCCGCGGTGGCGTCCGGGTCGTTCCAATAGCCGAGCATGACGGAGTACCCGCGCGTGCAGAGCTCCCCCGACACGCCGCGTGGCACGACCTGGCCGGTGTCCGCGTCGACCACCTTGATCTCGACATGTGGGTGAATCCGCCCGACGCTGGTCACCCGCTTCTCGACCGGGTCGTCGACGCGCGTCTGCGTCGACACGGGCGAGGTTTCCGTCATCCCGTAGCAGATCGTGATCTCCTTGACGTGCATCCGATCTCGCACCTGTTTCATCACCTCGACGGGGCACGGCGAGCCGGCCATGACGCCGGTTCGGAGCGAGGACAGTTCGGTCAGGTCGAAGTCCGCGTGGCTCAGCTGGGCGATGAACATCGTTGGCACCCCGTAGACCGAGGTGCAACGCTCCGCCTCGATGGCGGCCAGCGTGCTGGCCGGGTCAAAGCCCTCCGCCGGCACGACAATGCACGCGCCGTGGCTCGTGCAGGCGAGATTGCCGATGACCATGCCGAAGCAGTGATAGAACGGCACCGGTATCGCCACCCGGTCGGCTTCCGTGTAGCCGAGGATCTCGCCACAAAAGTAGCCGTTGTTCAGGATGTTGTGGTGAGAGAGCGTGGCGCCCTTGGGGGACCCGGTCGTGCCCGACGTGTACTGGATGTTTATGGGATCGTCGAATGAGAGGCTCTCCTCGCGCTCCGCCAGCGCCGCCTCGCTGGACGCCGATGCCTCCTCGAGCAGGGCCTCCCAATCGTCATCGAGGACGACCACCTCGGTCAGCATCGGGCACCGCGCGCGCACGGCGTCGAGGATGGCGCCGTAGTCGGTCGTGCGGAACCGACGCGCGTGCAGCAGCAGGCGGACACCGGACTGTGTGAGCGCGTGTTCGAGCTCTCTGGCCTTGTACGCCGGGTTGACGTTGACGAGCACGGCGCCGACGCGGGCGGTCGCATACTGCGTGATAACCCATTCGTAGCGGTTCGCGGCCCAGAGGCCGACACGGTCGCCCCTTGCGATGCCGCGCCCGAGGAACGACCGCGCGAGCCGAGACGTCGCGTCCCAGAGCTGCCGGTAGGTGGCCCGGTAGTCCTGCGAGCGGACGACGAGGGCGTCGCACTCGGCGAATCGCTCAACGGTCCGGCGCAAGTTGGATCCGATGGTCTCGCCCAGCAGCGGCACATCGGTCGCGCCGTGCGCGTAGGAGGGAGCGCCCACTCGACCGTGATTATAATGGGCTCGTGGGCTGTTGCAGTCCACGAGCCAGCCCTGCAAGGATCCGACGAGTGCCTCATGGCTCGCGACTCGGCGCCTGGGCCGGTGTGGTCGCCGCAGGGCTCGTCGTCCTTGCGGACGGCGCGCCGCGGGCGCAGCCCCAGGATACCCAGATCTTCCGATCCGGCGTCGACCTGGTACAGGTCACCGTGACCGTGCGGGACGGCGACGATCGCTTGGTGGGCGACCTCAGACGGGACGATTTCGAGATCCTCGAAGACGGTCGGCCCCAGCCCATCACCCAGTTCGACCGCGGCCGTGTTCCGGTCAGCCTGGGTGTCGTGCTCGATATCAGCGAGAGCATGTACGGCCGGCGAATCGAGGACGCGCAGTTCGCGCTCCAGCGATTCCTCGTCGATCTGCTCGAGCCGACAGACGAGGCGTTTCTCCTCGTCTTCAATCACGACCCGCATCTCGAGGCGTCGTGGACTCTGGGGCCGCAGCGGCTACGGGGGCGTCTCGACAACGTGCGCCCGTACGGCGCCACGGCCATCTACGACGCCATGGACATGGCGCTGCCGTTGTTCGCGTCTCGGTCGCATGCGCGCGCCGCGTTGGTGCTGATCTCGGACGGCTCCGACACGGCCAGCGATGCGACCCCGACTGACGTGCGCCGCGCGATCCGGCGGTCCGATGCATTCGTCTACGCTGTTGGGATCGACGCGACGGAGCGTCGGCCCATCAACGACCGCGTGAACGCGCGCGTCCTGCGCGAGATCACCGACGAGAGCGGCGGCTACACCGAGATCATTCACGACAGCCCGGACCTGGCGCCGGCGACCGAGCGAATCGCGGAGGAGCTGAAACACCAGTACACGCTTGGCTATACGCCGACGCGCGCGCCGGACGGGCGGTATCACCGGATCGAGGTGCGGGTCGATCTCGGCGGCTACGACGTGCGGGCACGCCGCGGGTATGTCGCCACAACCAGCCCGTGACCTGGCGTCCCGGCGAACCCGCCGGGCCATTGGGATAATCGACTTCGCCCGAAAACCCTTTATGGGGACGAACGAGAGGGAACGCTGGTGAAGTGTGCCATTACTAGACGATGATATGTCGTGTGTGTCATATTGTGTCGTATAGATTAACTAGTTGTGTGGAGACCATCAATCTTTGGCGGAAGCTCGAACGTTGACCGATTCGTTTGACGACGAGGTCGAGGCCTGGATCGACAGGCTCGAGACCGACTTCACGGAGGCCGACGAGGCCACCTCGGAGGGGCTGCGCCCGGCGAGCCTGCAGGAGACGCAGGAGATTGTCCGAGCGCGACAGCCGACCGAGCGGCCGCCAGCCGCCAACCTCGAAGCGCGGCTCGCCGATCAAGTGGCCATGCTGTCATCCGCGCGACGCGAGCTCGCGCGGACGGAGCAGCTGGTCGAGATGATGAAGGCGATCTCGGCGGAGATACGGGCCCTACGTGAGGACCTCGGTCGCGTGAAGGGCAACTCGTCAGAGGTCACCGCGCTCCGGCATGACGTCGACGAGATCAAGGACCTGCTCACCCGCATGCGCGAGCTGGCTGCGGCGCGCCGCAAGGCCATCAGCCCCGGCCGAACCGACCCCGAGTAGCCTCCCTCTCGTGTATCGTGATGACGTGGCCGTGCTCGAGGTGCGCGACGTCTCGAAGCGATACCAGCGCGGCGACCGCGACATTACGGCGGTCGACGGCGTGAGCCTGACGCTCGATCGGGGTGCCTTCGCCGCGGTGGTCGGGCCGTCAGGGTGCGGGAAGTCGACGCTGCTCCACGTCGCCGGCGCGATGGACCGACCCACCGGCGGGGAAGTCTGGATCGAGCAACGCCTGCTCGGCACACTCGACGACGACGCTCTGACTCGGCTGCGGCGCGAGCGGATCGGCTTCGTGTTTCAGTTCTTCAACCTCCTTCCGACGTTGACTGTCGCGCAGAACATCGGGTTGCCGCTCCTCCTGGCGGGGGAGCCGGTGCGCGACGTCGATCGCCGCGCTGAGAGTTGGGCGCGGCAGGTCGGGCTGGGGCAGCGGCTGGACCATTTTCCGCAGCAACTGTCCGGTGGGGAAGCGCAACGCGCGGCCATCGCGCGCGCCGTCATTCATCGGCCGGCCGTCATCATCGCGGACGAGCCAACGGGCAACCTCGATTCTGCTAACGGCGCACGCGTGCTCGATCTGCTCCGTACCGTCAACCGCGAGACGGGCGCGGCGCTGCTCCTTGCCACGCACGATGCGAGCGTCGCGGCCGCCGCCGACCGCCTCGTCCAGATGCGCGACGGGCACGTCCACGAATCGTGAGGCTGTTCCGCTGGTTCATCGGACGCCACCTCCTGCAGCATCCGCTCCGCAGCGCGACCACGGTCCTGAGCATCGCGGTCGGCGTGGCGGTCGTCCTGGCCATTCAGCTCGCCAACGCCAGCTCTGTCCGGGGATTCGAGGTGGTGCTCGACGCCGTGGCCGGTCGGACATCGCTCGAGATCACGGCGCCGGGCGCCACGCTGGACGAGACGCGGCTCTCGGAGCTCGACTGGCTCCGGACCTACGGTCTGGTCAGCCCCGTTATCGATGCCGACGTGCGCCTGACCGTGCCGGGGGCCGTGGCCGGCGACGTCGTCGACGGCGACGTGACCCGACTGCTCGGCGTTGACATCCTGCGCGACCGACCCTTCCGCGACTACGCGCTGGCGGATGCGGACACGCCGACAGGGCAGGCCGTGAGCACCCGGGACTTCCTCGACCTTCTTACCGATCCGCGCGGGGTCGTGCTCACGCGCCGGTTCGCGGACGATCACGGGCTCACGCTCGGTGACGACGTCGTCCTGCTGGTGGGTGACCGCGAGCGCCCCCTGGTGGTGGCGGGGGTGCTGGATGATGTCGGGCCTGCCCGTGCCCTCGATGGCCATTTCGCATTGATGGACATCGCGGCGGCGCAGTGGGCGCTCGACCGCATCGGGCGGGTCGATCGCGTCGATGTGCGCCTGAAGCAGGGGATCGACGTCGCTGAGACGGAGGCGCGTATCCGGGCGCGGCTGCCGGCGGGGCTCTCGGTCGACCGCCCGGCGCGCCGCGGCGCCGAGGTCGAGCGGATGCTCCGCGCGTTCCATTTCAACCTCACCGCGTTGTCGCTCATTGCGCTCCTGGTCGGGCTCTTTCTCGTCTACAACACGGTGTCGGTGTCAGTGATCACGCGGCGCGGCGAGATCGGTGTGCTCCGCACCGTTGGCACACCGCGCAGGGTGATCCTCGGTCTGTTCCTCGGCGAGGCGGTAGCCATGGCGGTCGTCGGTTGCGCGGTCGGCGCGCCGCTCGGATGGGTCCTCGCGCAGGCGGCGGTCGGATTGACGTCGTCCACGGTGAGCCAGTTCTGGGTCGCGACGGCGGCGGCGGTGCCGCCGCTCGACGCCGCATCGGTGGGGTTGGCCTTTGCCGTTGGTGTCCCGCTTGCCGCGGTGGCGGCCGGCGTCCCGGCGCTGGAGGCCGCGCGGCTCGCGCCGATGGCCGCCGTGCGGAGCGACGATCACCTGCGCGGGCGCGCGCGGCTGCCGCGGCGGTTCGTCATCGGGCCGTGTCTGCTGTTCGTCGCCGGCGCGGGCCTGGCCACTCGAGGACCGATCGGTGGGCTCCCGGTGTACGGGTTGCTCGCCGCGCTCGCGGTCGTGTTCGGGGCCGCACTCCTCGTGCCGGCCGTCCTATTCGCCGCGCGGCGCGTCGGCGATGGGCCGCTCGCCCGGTGGCTCCGCGTCGAGGGACGGCTGGCGCACGCGAGCCTCGGCGGCGCCATTCCGCGTCTGGCCATCTCGGTGGCCGCCTTGGCCGTCAGCCTGGCGATGATGGTGGCTATCGCCATCATGGTGGGCAGCTTTCGACAGACGGTGATCTACTGGGTCGGCCAGACGCTGCAGGCCGACCTGTTCGTGTCGACGGCCCGGCGGTCGCCGGTCGGCGACCGCGCAGGGTTGTCGGAGGCCGCCGAACGGATCATTGCGGCGCATCCGGCCGTCGCGGCCGTCGACGGCTTTGCCGGGACCAACGTACCGTACGACGACACCGTGGTCGTCGTCGGGTCGGGCCGGTTCGACGTGCTGCTCGACCACGGTGGCTTGCTGTTCAAGTCGCCGGCCGACGGGCGGGCGGCGATGGCGACCGCGGTCGGCGCGGACGCGGTGGTCGTGTCCGAGAGCTTCGCGTTGAAGCATGGCAAGGGCGTCGGTGACATCGTCGAGCTCGCGACGCCAGCCGGCCCCGCGCCCTTTCGGGTGGCGGCGGTCTATTACGACTATTCGAGCGACCGCGGGCTGGTGATGATGGACAGCCCGACCTTCGCGCGCCATTACGAGGCGCGGCGTCCGGCGGGCCTGTCGGTCTATCTGCGGGACGGCGCCGACGTGGATCTCGTGCGGGATGAGCTGCTGGCGGCCCTCGGGAGGGCGCGGATCTTCATCAACACCAACGCGACGCTCCGCGCCGAAGTGCTGCGCATCTTCGACAGCACGTTCGCCATTACCTACGCACTCGAGGCGATCGCGATCGTCGTGTCGCTGTTCGGCGTCGCTGTTACCCTCTTGACGCTCGCACTGGAGCGGCGTGCGGAGCTGGCGCTGCTGCGACTGGTGGGGGCCGAGCGCCGCCAGATTCGCCGGATGATCATGATCGAGGCGGGCGTGCTCGGGGGCGTGAGCCAGACGATCGGTCTCGTGGTCGGCACGGCGTTGTCGTTGATCCTGATCTACGTGATCAACGTCCAAAGCTTCGGGTGGACAATTCAATTTCATCTGCCCGTCACGTTTCTCGTGCAGTCGACCCTGCTGATTCTGGCGGCGAGCGTCGTGGCGGGCCTCTATCCGGCCCGTCTCGCCGGACGGTTCGGGCTCGGCGGGCTGTCGGTCGAGAAATGATGCCGGGTGTGTACATGCGGTGGGTCGCGTGTGCGGTGCTGGTCCTCTGCGGCGGGGGGGCGGGGCTGCGAGGGCAGGATCAGGACGCTCGTGGGTGGCGTTTCGCCCATCCCGACTACACGCTGACCTTCCCGCGCGACCACGGCGCACACCCCGCGTACCGGGTCGAGTGGTGGTATTACACGGGGAATCTGGAAGCAGCGAACGGGAGCCGCTATGGCTACCAGTTGACGTTCTTCCGGGTCGGGATCGATCCCGACCCGGAGAACCCGTCGCGTTGGGCGGTGCGCGATCTCCACATGGCCCATCTCGCTATCACGGATGTCGGGCGCGGGCGCCATCGCGTGGCGGAGCGGCTCAATCGCGCGGGCGTCGGGTGGGCGGGCGCGAGCTCGGACACGCTGCGTGTCTGGAACGAGGATTGGCGCGCCGAGCTGGATGGCGACGGCGCCACCCATCGTCTCCGGGCGGCGAGCGACGACGGCGCGATCGCGCTTGATCTGCGGCTCCAGCCGGGTGCGCCGCCCGTGCTCCACGGCGACGACGGGTTCAGCCAAAAGGGCGCCGCGCCGGGCAACGCCTCCCACTACTATTCGCTGACCCGTCTGCCGACCGACGGCACCGTCAGTGTCGACGGGGAGACGATCGCGGTCGGCGGTCTGAGCTGGATGGACCACGAGTTCGGCAGCAGCTTCCTGGAGCCGTCCCAGGCGGGTTGGGATTGGTTCTCGATCCAGCTCGACGATGGCACCGACCTGATGGTCTACACGATGCGTCGCCTCGATGGAACGCCGGATCCCCACTCGAACGGCACCGTCGTCGCGCCGGCGGCTATCGTGCGTCTGACGGCGGACGACTACCGGCTGGTGCCCGGCCGTGTCTGGGCGTCCTCCACGAGCGGTGCCGCCTATCCGGTCGGCTGGCGCCTCGACATACCGTCGCTCGAGCTCCAGCTGGACGTCGTCGCCGCCGTCGATGCGCAGGAGCTGCACACCGACCGATCGACCAGGGTCACCTACTGGGAAGGGGTGATCGACGTCACCGGTACGCGCGCCGGCGAGTCCGTCGCCGGTTCCGGGTATCTCGAGATGACCGGGTATGCCGGACCGCCGCTGAGCGACGTCCTTCGATGACGCCGGCGGCCCCGCCCTACTGGGCCGGCGTCTTCGGATACCCGAGTCGGCCGAGCGCCTCGGTGATCTCGTCCAGGATGGCGGGGTCGTCGATCGTGGCGGGTATCGTGAATTCCTGCCCCTCTGCGATCTTCTTGATCGTGCCACGCAGGATCTTGCCCGACCGCGTTTTCGGCAGCCGGGGAACGAGCGCTGCCGCCTTGAAGGCCGCCACCGGACCGATCGATGACCGGACCTGTGCGACCAGCTCCGGCACGATCTCCTCTTCCCCGCGGGTGACCCCGGCCTTCGTCACGGCGAAGCCGACTGGGACCTCGCCCTTGATCGCGTCGGCCACGCCGACCACCGCGCACTCGGCGATGTCGGGATGGGACGCGAGGACCTCTTCCATGCCGCCCGTCGACAAGCGGTGGCCCGCGACATTGATGATGTCGTCGATGCGGCTCATGATGAAGAGGTAGTCGTCATCGTCTTTGAACCCCGCGTCGCCGGTCACGTAGTACCCCGGATGGCGCGCGAGATACGAGCGCTCGAAACCGTCCTCGTTGTTCCACAGCGTGGGCAGGCAGCCGGGTGGCAGTGGGAGCTTGATGACGATGCCGCCGGTCGTGCCGGCCGGCAGCTCGGCCCCGTCATCCCCGAGCACACGGACGTCGTAGCCGGGGACGGCGGTGGTCGGCGAGCCCGGCTTGACCGGCAGCATGCCGAGCCCCACACAGTTGGCGGCAATGGGCCAGCCCGTTTCGGTTTGCCACCAGTGGTCGATCACCGGCACCTGCAGCCGGTCGCGCGCCCAGTGCAGCGTGTCGGGGTCGCAGCGCTCGCCCGCCAGGAAGAGCGTCCGAAACCGCGAGAGGTCGTACGTCGCGATGAAACGTCCGTCCGGGTCCTCCTTCTTGATGGCCCGGAAGGCGGTGGGCGCCGTGAAGAGGACGTTGACCCCGTGCTGCTCCACCACGCGCCAGAAGGCCCCAGGGTCGGGTGTGCCGACCGGCTTCCCCTCGTAGAGGATTGTCGTCGCGCCGGCTAGCAACGGGGCGTAGACGATGTAGGAGTGGCCGACGACCCAGCCGATGTCCGACGCGGCCCAGAACACCTCGCCGGCGCCGACGCCGTACACGTGCTCCATGCTCCACTTCAGCGCGACCGCGTGCCCGCCGTTGTCGCGCACGACGCCCTTTGGCACGCCGGTCGTGCCAGAGGTGTAGAGGATGTAGAGCGGGTCGGTGGCGGCCAGCGGCACGCAGTCGACTGGGGCGGCCGCGGCGCACGTCTCCTGCCAGTCGAGGTCGCGACCATCGACGAGGGATGCGGTGGCCTGCGGCCGCTGCAGAATGAGGCAGCGCGCCGGCTTGTGCGACGAGAGCGCGATCGCCTCGTCGAGCAGCGGCTTGTACGGCACGACGCGTCCGGCCTCGATGCCGCACGACGCCGACAGGACGAGGGTCGGCGTGGCGTCGTCGATGCGGGCGGCCAGTTCCTTGGCGGCGAAGCCCCCGAACACCACGGAGTGGATCGCGCCAATCCGGGCGCACGCGAGCATGGCGATTACCGCCTCCGGGACCATCGGCATATAGACGATCACGCGGTCGCCGCGTACGACACCCTGCGCCGCCAGCGCCCCCGCCACCCGGGCCACCTCGTCCCGCAGTTCGGTGAACGTGTACCGGCGCACGGTGTCCGTCACCGGGCTGTCATAGATGAGGGCCAGCTGCTTGCCGCGACCGCGCGCGATGTGGTGATCGAGCGCGTTGTAGCAGGTATTCAGCTCACCGCCGGCGAACCAGCGGTGGAACGGGGCGCGGCTGTCGTCGCGGACCCGGTCCCACCGTCTCGTCCACGTGAGCGAGTCGGCCGCAGCGGCCCAAAATCCCTCCGGGTCGGCAGCGGCGCGGCGATAGACGTCCGGGTAGGCACTCATGAGTGGAGATCCTACCGCAGGGGACCGCCCGGCCCCTCCCGAACCACCGGTGGCCGAGACCTGGTCGTATACAATCAGGGTTCCAACCCCGTGGGAGGCAAATTATGAGACTCGGAAGGCGAGCAGCGGCATGGAGCGCGGTGCTGGTAGTCCTCAGTGTCGCGACCGCGGTCGCGCATCTTCGTGTGGACAAAACGACGCCGGAGGCCGACGCGTTGCTGACGGGCTCGCCGCAGCACATCCAGGTGTGGTTCACGCAGAGCCCGGATCCGGCGATTAGTCTCCTCGCGCTCGAGGGCGCCGACGGGGCGATCGAGCTGGGCGACACGATGATTCACGACGACAAGTCGCTGATGGCCATGTTGCCATCGGCGCTGGCTCCCGGCTCGTACACCGTGAAGTGGCGGACCGCGGGCAGTGACGGCCACGCGCAACGCGGGGAGTTCGCCTTCACCGTGCGCGCTGCCGACTAGTCCAACACTCGGCCACGCCGCCGCCCGCGGCACACCCTTCGCATGAACCCCGCGTCGCTCGCCGTCGCTTACCTGGCCGTCGCGAAGTGGGTGACCTATCTCGGGCTCTTCGGGCTCACCGGCGCGACGGCGACCCGCGCGGTCATGATGCCCCTGCAGACCGCCGCGCAGGCCCTCCCTCCCGGCGTCTGGCCGCGGCTCGAAAGGCGGCTGTATCGGGTGGGCGTCCTGTCGGCGGCCATGGTGATTGTCGCCGCCATCTTACGTCTCTACGCGCAGACCTACTCCGTCTTCGGCCTCGACGAGCCGGTGACGGTCGAGCTTGTGCGCGTCATCGCGCTGGAGAGTCGTTGGGGCACATTCTGGCGTCCGCAAATCGCCGTGGCCGTGGGCGTGGCGGCGACCATCGGGTGGGCCGCGGTGCGGCCCCGTCCCGCGTGGCGCGCCACAGCGGTCATGGTCGTGCTGCTGTGGGCGACGCTGCCATTGACCGGGCACGCGGTGACGCTCGGCACGCACCTTCCGTGGTTCCTCCAGATTGGCCACGGGCTGGCCGCGGCGGCCTGGCTTGGGACACTGGCGGTCGTCCTGGCGGTCGTGGCCGTCGCGACAGCTGAGCCCGGTGCGGACGCGTGGGTCTCCGCCGTGATCGACCGTTTTTCCCGGCTGGCCCTCTGGGCCGTGAGCATCGTGCTGGTGACCGGCGGCGCCACGGCGTGGTTGTATGTCGATGCGCTGAGCCAGCTCCGGACGACGCCGTGGGGCCTGACGTTGCTCGCAAAGATCGCGCTGGTCGGCGCCACCGGCGCCGTTGGGGCATACAATTGGCGACGGGTGCGGCCGCGGCTCGGGAATGCCGCCGGCACGCGCGCCCTGGTCCGCTCCGCCCGAGTTGAGCTCGCGCTCGGCGTCGTGCTGCTGATGGTGACCGCTACGCTCGTGCATCTGGCGATGCCCTACGAACTGGAGTAAGAACGCCATGACGTCTCCTTTCTCTCGTCGCCATTTCCTTCAGGCGGCCGGGGCGAGCGCCGCAGTCTGGGTGCCGTCGTCCGCCAACGGGTATACAGGGCCGGAGGTCGCGGCCATGGCACGTGGTGAGCGGCTTGAGGTCGGGCTGTCGATGTGGGATCTCGACACGCCCGCGCTCGTGGTCGATCTCGACGCCCTCGAGGGCAACCTCGCCACGATGCAGCAGACCGTGCGCGCCAACGGGATCGCGTCGCGCCCGCACGCCAAGACCCACAAGTGTCCGGCGATTGCGCGGTTGCAGCTCGAGGCCGGCGGGGTCGGAATCTGCGTGGCGAAGGTCAGCGAGGCCGAGGCGATGTTCGAGCATGGCATCACCGAGCTGCTGATGACCACCAGCAACGTCACGCCCTTCAAGATCCAGCGGGCCATGATGCTCCGCAAGTTCTGCGACGGTTTCATTCAGGCGACCGACACGACCCAGAACGCGCAGCAGCTGTCCGACGCCGCGCAGGCGGCCGGCATCGTGGCCGATGTGGTCGTCGACATCGACCCGGGCGGCCACCGAACGGGCATCACGCCCGGTCAACCCGCGCTGATGCTGGCGCAGCTCATCGACCGGCTGCCCCATCTCCGCCTGCGCGGCATGCTCTGCTACGACGGGGGGTCGCAGCACGTCCAGGGGTTCGACACACGGAAGGCCCAGACCCTGGAGCGTCTGGTACCGGCCTCGGAGACCTTCGAGCTGTTCCGGCGGTCCGGGCTGAGCACCGAGATCTTCAGCGGGGGGGGCACCGGTACATACAACATCGATCACGCCACGCCCGGCCTCACCGACGTCCAGGTCGGCAGCTACGCCTTCATGGACGCACAGTATCTGGCCATCGGCGGCGCGCAGGACACCGAGCGATATACCGACTTCCAGCCGTCGTTGACGATTCTCACGACCGTCCTCAACGCGCAGTACGAGGGACGGGCCACCACGGACGCGGGCGCAAAGGCCTGCACGATCAATCGGCCGTGGGCGATCGTCAAGGGCGAGTCCGGGATGAGCTACACGTCGGGCTCCGATGAGTTCGGGTCGATCCGCTACGACAACCCGAGCCGGACCTACGCGGTCGGCGACAAGCTCGAGCTGATCGTGTCGCACTGCGACCCCGTGGTGAACCTCTACGACCAGATGTACGCGGCGCGGCACGGGCAGGTCGAGGCGGTCTGGAGCATTGCCGCGCGCGGGAAGTCTGCCTGACCGGCCCAGCGGCCGAGGTCGGCAACACGGTCGGGTATAATACGGGCGTCTATGTGGACGAAGCTGATGAATCGGCCTCGGAAGAAGCCGCCAAAGCGCCTCGCGGTCATCGACCCGGAGCGCTGCTTCGGTGCGGTCGCGTGCTCGATCTGTCAGGCGGCCTGTCCGGTCGAGGATTGCATCATCGAGGAACCGGATGCCTACGGCCGGATGGTGTGCGCGGTCGTCGTCGACAAGTGCATCGGCTGCGGTCTCTGCGTCACGCTCGGCAACACGACCGCCCCTCAGCCGCGGGACTTCGGCTGCCCGCCCGACTACGACGCCATCGACATGCACGACTTCACTGACGTGGTCGAGGCGCTCGAGGCGGAACCCAGCGACACCGACGCGTCGGAGCCGACCGCGGCAGCGACGTAGGGCACTTCCCGCCGGTCAGGCGAGGGTCACCAGCGGTCGGCCCGGCTGCACCAGCTCACCGTCGCGACACGCGACACCGAGCACGCGTGCGTCGCGTGGCGCGCGCACCGCAAGCTCCATCTTCATCGCCTCGAGTCGCACCAGCGTGTCGCCTTCGCTGACCGCGTCGCCTGCCCGAACGAGCACCTTGGTGACGGTCGCAGGCATCGGTGCCGAGAGCGCATCATCGTCGGGGATGCGCGCCCCGGCAGGTCCGGCGACGGCCGATCGCTCGACGTCCAACGCGCGACCGGCGACCATCGCCCACCCGCGCGTGCCGTCCATGACCACGTGGACGAGGTGCCGCGACCCATCGGCGGTGACCAGGTACGTCGACGGATCGATGACGGTGATCTCGACCGCAACGGACCGGTCATCGACTTCGACGACGTCGTCGGAGACGACGCTCGCCCGACGGCTCGACGATCCAGCGTGTACGAGGAGGTCGATGGGTGCCGGCATGGCCGCGTCCCTACATCCGCCAGTCGTGCAGGCGGGCCCACGGATCGCTTTCGCCGTGCTGGCCGGCCAGTGGGGCGCGCAACGGGGTGTCGCGCCGAAGTGCACGCGCAGCGGCGGCCGCCACCGCGGCGATGACGGTGGCGTCCGGCGGGCTGTCCTGCAGCGCATCGTGCTCGTCGTCCACAAACCCGATGTCAATCGCGCCACGCTTGAATCTCGGATGGGCGAGCACGCGACCAAGAAACGACAGGTTGCTCGGCACACCGAGCACGACGTAGCGGCCGAGCGCCGCCAACGCTCGTTGACGGGCGGCTTCGCGGGTCTCTCCGTAGACGACGAGCTTCGCGAGCAGCGGGTCGTAGTGCACCGGGATCACGCTCCCCGTGCTGACGCCGGAATCGACGCGTACGCCCGGTCCGGTCGGTTCGCGGTAGAGCGTCAGGTGACCGGCGTGTGGGCTGAAATCACGGGCCGGGTCTTCCGCGTACACCCGGCATTCCATCGCGTGCCCGCGTGCCGTGATGTCGTCCTCGGTCCACGGGACGCCGCCGCCACTCGCGATCTCGAGCTGGGCTCGAACGAGGTCGACGCCGGTGACCAGTTCCGTGATGGGATGCTCGACCTGCAGGCGGGTATTCATCTCGAGGAAATAAAACCGTGCATCGTCTCCGCTTCCCTCGACCAGGAACTCGACCGTGCCGACGTTGTCGTAACCCGCCGCCTGCGCCACCGTGACCGCCGCCGTCGTCAGCCGGTGGCGTGTCGACGGCGTCAGCGCGGTCGAGGGGGTTTCTTCGATCACCTTTTGGTGGCGCCGTTGCACGGAACAGTCGCGTTCCCCGAGGTGGACGAGCCGTCCGTCCCGATCGCCGGCAATCTGAACCTCGATGTGTCGGGGTCGCTCGAGCAGTCGCTCGACGTAGAGCGTGCCGTCGCCAAACGCCGCCTGCGCCTCACGGCGCGCCGCTTCGGATGCGGCGCCGAGCTCCCGGTCGTGACGCACGATCCGCATCCCCTTGCCGCCACCGCCCGCTGACGGCTTCAGCACCGCCGGATAGCCGATGGCCCGGACGACGGCCTCGACGCCGGCGATGGTCTGGTCCGCCGGCTCGCCCCCGGGCACGACGGGGACACCAGCCTCCGAGGCGGTGCGCCGCGCCTCGATCTTGGAACCAAACCGCTCGATGACCCCGGCCGACGGTCCGACGAACGTCAGGCCGGCGTCGACGCAGGCGGAGGCGAACGCGGCGTTCTCGGACAGAAAACCGTAGCCGGGGTGGACGGCGTCCGCCCCGCTCGCACGGGCGGCGTCGATCAGACGCGTGATCGACAGGTAGCTTTCGGCTGCCGGCGCCGGTCCGATCGGCACCGCGCGTGAGGCCTCTGTGACGTGGCGGGCGTTGCGGTCCGCATCGGAGTAGACCGCGACGGTCTCGACGCCGAGCATCTCGCACGTGCGCATGATGCGGACGGCGATCTCGCCACGGTTGGCAATCAACAGCCGCGTAATCATCGAAGCCCTAGGAGCACTTGCGACCCTACATCCGAAAAATCCCGAACGCGGGGTCGGGGATCGGGGCGTTGTGGGCGACGGTGAGTCCGAGCGCGAGCGCGTCGCGCGTGCGTGCGGGATGAAGGACGCCGTCATCCCAGAGGCGCGCCGTGGAGTAATACGGCGAGCCTTCGTACGCGTATTTTTCGACGATCGGCCGCCGAATCGATTCGACCTCGTCCTCGCTCAGCTCGCGGCCCTCGCGCGCCGCCTGCGCCTGCTTGACGGTCGCCAGGACGTCGGCCGCCTGCTCGCCCCCCATGACCGAGATGCGGGCGTTCGGCCACATCCAGAGGAACCGCGGATCGTAGGCGCGGCCGCACATGCCGTAGTTGCCGGCGCCGAACGACCCGCCGATGATGACGGTCAGCTTCGGCACGACCGCGTTGGCGACCGCGTGCACCATCTTGGCCCCATCCTTCGCGATGCCGCCCTGCTCGTACTGGCGGCCGACCATGAACCCGGTGATGTTCTGCAAGAACACGAGGGGGATCCGGCGTCGGGTGCAGAGCTGGATGAAATGGGCCGCTTTGAGCGCGGACTCGGAGAACAGCACCCCGTTGTTGGCGAGGATGCCGACGAGCATGCCGTGGAGCCGGGCGAATCCGGTGACGAGGGTCGGACCGTAGCGGGCCTTGAACTCGTCGAACCGCGAGCCGTCGACCAGGCGGGCGATGACTTCTCGCACGTCGTAGCGTGCACGGGGGTCGGCCGGGATGATGCCGAGCAGCTCGTCCGGGTCGTAGAGCGGTTCTTCGACCGCCGCGACGTCCGGGATGTGGCGTGCCTCGGTATGCACGGTCGAGACGATGGTGCGTGTCAGCCTGATTGCATGCGCGTCGTCGTCGGCGAGATAATCGGCGACACCCGAGAGCCGCGTGTGCACGTCGGCGCCGCCGAGCTCTTCCGCGGTCACCTCTTCGCCGGTCGCGGCCTTGACCAGCGGCGGTCCAGCCAGGAACACCGTCCCGGTGCCGTTGACGATCACCGTCTCGTCCGACATCGCGGGGACGTAGGCGCCGCCGGCCGTGCACGATCCCATCACGACGGCGATCTGTGGAATGCCGCTTGCCGACATCCGCGCCTGGTTGAAGAAAATCCGACCGAAGTGCTCTCGGTCCGGAAACACCTCGGCCTGCATCGGCAGGAACGCACCGCCGGAGTCGACCAGATACACACACGGGAGACGATTGTCGAGCGCCACCTGCTGGGCCCGCAGGTGCTTCTTGACGGTGACCGGCAGGTAGGTCCCGCCCTTCACCGTGGCGTCGTTGGCGACGATCACGACTTCTCGGTCGGACACGCGACCGACGCCGGTCACGAGGCCGGCGGCCGGAGCCGCATCGTCGTACATGCCAAACGCCGCCAGCGGCGCAATCTCGAGAAACGGCGAGCCGGTGTCCAGCAGTCGGTCGAGGCGTTCGCGTACCGTGAGCTTGCCTTGCTCGCGGTGACGCGCGACGGCCGCGGGGTCGCCCCCCTCCCGCACCGAGGCGAGTCGTGCGTCGAGCTCGCCGACGAGGCGCTCCATCGCCTCGCGGTGCGCGCGGTATTCCGGCGTGTCGGTGCGGAGCTCGGAGCGGATGGGGTCCATTACCAGCCGCAGCAGTCGGTCTTGTACCCGCAAGCGGGGCAGCGCCAGACCGCATGCATGCGGAACATCTCTTCGCCGCACCGGTCGCACAGCACGGCGGCGTCCGAGACGCGTGTCGGCGACGGAGGCGGTGGCGGCGCTGGCCGGGGTGGTTCCGGCATTGCGCCGATTATAGATCGGCGCGTTGACCGCTTCCGATGCGTGCCCCTATCATCAGGTCAGAGCGCGAGGTTGCGCTCCGAGACCTGCCGCGTGCCAACCGATCGCCCGATCGCTGCGTTCCCACGTGCGGCCGAACGATCGCGGATGGTCGAAGATCAGATCCAGGCGCGCGGGATCGACGACCGACCGACGCTCGCCGCGATGCGCGCGGTGCCCCGCCACGCGTTCGTGGCCGCGCCGCACCAGGCCGCTGCGTATGACGACCGCCCGCTACCGACCGGCCACGGACAGACGATGTCTCAGCCGTACATGGTGGCGGCGATGACCGCGGCGCTCGAGCTCGCGCCGGACGACCACGTGCTGGAAATCGGCACCGGCTCCGGATACCAGACGGCGATCCTCGCGCGTCTGGCGGCCGACGTCGTCTCGTTCGAGTGGGTGCCGGAGCTGGCGGCACGCGCGCGCACGGCGTTGGCGAGCGTGGGCGTGACAAACGCGACGGTGAACATCGGTGACGGGAGCCGGGCGCATCCGGGCTGCAGCTTCGACGCGGTGCTCGTGGCGGCCGGCGCACCCGAGGTACCGCCGGCGCTGCCCTCGGCGCTCGCCCCCAACGGTCGTCTGGTGATGCCGATTGGCACGCCCGACCGGCAGGAGTTGCTCGTGGTCCGCCGTCGTGGTGCCCGTTTCATCGAGGAACGACGGGGCGGTTGCGTGTTCGTGCCGCTTCGGGGCCCGCACGGGTGGCGGCATGCGCGAACGGAGAGGAGGGTCGACGCGTGACAACCGATCAGCACCGAATACGGCGCCTCTGGGTTCAAGCAACAACCGTGATCTGCCTGCTTTTGGTGTGGCCGACGACCGCATCCGCCGATGGGGTGTTCACGCCGTTCATCGGAGCCTCCTTCGGGCCCGGCGATACCGAACGGGTGAGCACCTGGGGCGTGTCGCTCGCCTCGATGGCGGGTGGCGTCTTCGGGTTCGAAATCGACTTCAGCCGCACCGCGGAAGCAACGGACAGCAGCGTGTTCATCGACAACAGTCGGGTGACCCAGGTCACGGGCAACATCATCGTCGGCGTGCCGATTAAAGCGGTCCGCCCGTATGTCGTCGGTGGCGTCGGTTGGGTGCGCACCGAAATCGGCGCCGTTGACCTCTCGCTCGCAGACCAGACCGACGGGCTCGGGGCCACCGTGGGTGGCGGGCTGATGGGGTTCTTCTCTGACCACATAGGTGCACGTGTCGACTTGCGCTATCTGCGCGGCGCATCCGTCGGGGGCTCGCTCACCGAGTTCGAGCTCGACAAGGTCGGGTTCTGGCGCGCGGCTGTCGGTCTGGCACTCCGTTTCTAGACTGAGACGGACACATCACGGGAGGACGCCGTGGACGAACGCTCGCAAGTACTCGTTGCCACGATTCTCGGCGCCGTTGCCGGGGGCGTGCTCGGGTGCCTCTATCTGACGAAACAGGGCCGGCGCGTGCGCGACCAGGTTGAACCGATGCTGGACGCGGTGGTCGACGAGCTCACGCGGGCGCGCGCGACGGTCGAGAAGGCGCGCGGCGCGGCGCGCGAGGGGCGTCGCGCCATGGACGACCTTCTCGCCTCGCGGCCGGCGCGCGACCCAGGCGCAGAGTGGGAAGAGCCCGACTACCGCCAGGCGCCATCGTAGTCGGCGGCTGGCTCAGGCGATTCCGGCGCGCGGCGCGGCGCGCGACGGTGCAGCTGGTCAGTACCGACGATCTCACCTACGCGTCCTCGATCGCCTATTACGCCCTGGTCTCGCTCTTCCCGTTTCTCTTGTTGGGCGCCTTCCTGATCGGCCGGGTGACGTCGGATGTGGCGCAACGGGCGGCCGTCGCCGATCTCATCCTCCAGTTCTTTCCTGACCGGGTCGGTCTCGTCCGCGCGCAACTCGACGCGCTGGCGCAGGCGAGTCTCGGGATCGGCCTTGCAGGGACCGTCGTGGCCGGCTGGGTCTCGCTCGGCATCTTTCGCGCGATCTCGACCGCCGTCAATCATGCGTGGGGCGTCGACGAGCCGCCGAGCTTTCTGAGGAGCCAGCTCATGGCCTTCGCGATGCTGCTGGCCGCCGGCGTCACGTTGATCCTGGCGCTGGGATGGGTGAGCGTGGGCGGCATCCTCCGGAGCTCCTGGTTCGGTCGGGGGCTCGAGCTGTTCCCGGCGCTGGCCAGCGTGAGCACCCTCCCGAGCCGCTACACGGCGCTGGTCGCCGTTACGATCGGCGTCGCACTCGTCTTCTACGTCGTGCCGAACGCGCGCGTGCGTTTTCGCGACGTCTGGGTCGGCGCCGTGGTCACGGGACTGCTCTGGCAACTCGGACTCACCGGGTTCTCTTGGTATCTCCGGGAGGTATCTGATCTCAGCTTGCACGGATCGATTGCCACCGTCGTGACGTTCCTGTTTTGGGTCTACACCTCGGCGGTGATCTTCTTGTTCGGGGTCGAATTCACGGCGGAGTGGATCCGCACGGCCGACCGCTCATCCGAGGCGGCGCCCGGCGCGGTGACGTCCTAGCGGGCTGCTAGGACCGGGGGCGTCCGACCCACTCCTGTATTCTTGACGGCGGAGCGACGAGCGTGCGCATTGCCTATCAGGGAGTGTCCGGCGCGTACAGCGAAGCGGCAGCCCTGCGGTTCAACCCGACCGCGGACCCGTTGCCGCGCCCGGAGTTCGACGACGTCTTCAAGGCGGTGCAGGAGCGCCAGGCGACGCACGGCATCGTGCCGATCGAAAACACGATCGCCGGCACCCTCCACCGCAACTACGACCTGATGCTGGAGCACGAGCTGTCGATCGTGGCGGAGGTGAAGCAGCCCATCGTCCACAACCTGATCGTCTGCCAGGGCACCGGCTTAGACCAGGTGCGGAAGGTCTATTCCCATCCGCAAGGCCTCGCCCAATGCGAGCGGTTCCTGCGGACGCTGACGGATGTCGAGTTGATCGCGACCTACGACACGGCCGGCAGCGCCAAGATGATCAAAGAACAGGGGCTGACGGACAGCGCGGCCATCGCCTCGGAGCGCGCGGCGCAGATCTTCGATCTGACGGTGCTGAAGAACGGAATCCAGGATTTCGCCGACAACTTCACCAGGTTTCTCATTATCAGCCGCGACGCCGCCCCGCTGGGCGCGCCGGACAAGACCACCATCGTGTTCACCGTGTCGAACGAAGCCGGCGCGCTCTTCAAGGCGCTGAGCGTGTTCGCACTGCGCGACATCGACCTGACGAAGCTGGAGTCACGGCCGATTCCCGACCGGCCGTTCGAGTACCGCTTCTACGCCGACATCTCGGCCAATCGCGAGGAGCTTCGGTGCGCGCGCGCGCTGATGCATCTGGCCGAGTTCGCACCGTCGCTGCGTACGCTGGGTTCCTACCCCGCCTGGAAGGATTGACGGGCGGCGCGCCTGCGCGTCGCGCCATCTCATGTCGAACCGACTGCAACATGAGGCGAGCCCGTACTTGCAGCAGCATGCTGCTAACCCTGTGGACTGGTATCCGTGGGGCGAGGAGGCGTTCGCCAAGGCACGCCACGACGACAAGCCGATCTTTCTCTCGATCGGGTACTCGACCTGCCACTGGTGCCATGTCATGGAGCATGAATCGTTCGAGGACCCGGCAATCGCCGCCGCGCTGAACGACCGCTTCGTCTCGATCAAGGTCGACCGCGAGGAGCGTCCGGACGTCGACCGCGTGTACATGGCATTCGTGCAGGCGACGACCGGCGGCGGCGGGTGGCCGATGAGCGTCTGGCTGACGCCCGAGCTGAAGCCGTTCCTGGGCGGGACCTACTTTCCGCCATCCGCACGTGGCGGCCGCCCCGGGTTGCCCGATGTCCTCGACGAGATCGGGAGGCGCTGGTCAGCCAACCGTCACGAGCTCGTGTCGTCCGCCGATGCGATGCTCGCCCGCCTGCAGCAGACAACTGACACCGGCGCGGGTGACGGCGCCACGGGGGAGGTTGCGGGCATCGACGCGATCGCGACCGGCGTGCAGCAGTTCGTCGAGGCGTTCGACGAACGCCACGGGGGATTCGGGCAGGCCCCGAAGTTTCCCCGCCCAGCGGAGCTCCTCTTCCTGCTGCGAGCAGGCAGCCGCGGCGCCAACCGGGAGGCGCGGCGCATGGCGGTCGCGACGCTTGAGGCGATCGCCCGCGGGGGGATGCGCGACCACCTCGGCGGGGGATTCCATCGCTACGCGGTCGACGGGGCGTGGCGTGTGCCGCATTTCGAGAAGATGCTCTACGACCAGGCGCAGCTCGTCCTCGCCTATCTGGACGCGGGGCAGTCAACGGGCGAGCGGTCTCTCGTGGATGTCGCGGAGGACACGCTCGCCTACGTGCTCCGGGACATGACGAGCGAGGAGGGTGGGTTTTACTCGGCCGAGGATGCAGACAGCCTCCCACCGGACGCGGACGGCCCGGATGCGGTAAAGGCCGAGGGTGCCTTCTATGTGTGGACCGCGGTCGAGATCGACGCCCTGCTCGGGAACGACGCCGAGGTTGTCAAGCGCCGGTTCGGCATCGAGCCGCACGGCAACGCGCCGCAGGACCCGATGGGGGAGTTCACCGGAAAGAACATCCCGTATCTCCAGCAGAACGTTCACGAGATCGCCGCGCTGACCGGACGATCCGAGGATGACGTGCGCGAGGTGCTCTTCGGTGCGCGGCAGCGGTTGTTCGAGGTGCGGTCGCACCGTCCGCGTCCCCACCTCGACGACAAGATACTGACCGCGTGGAACGGCCTGATGATCGCCGCGCTCGCCCGCGCCACGCCGCTCGTGTCCGCGGCGGCAGCCGATCAGTTCGCGCGCGCCGCGACACGTGCCGCGACGTTCGCGCGGGAACGCTTGTGGGACGCCGAGCGTCGGGTGCTGCATCGCCGGAGTCGCGGAGCGCAGGCTTCGATCGACGGCTATGCCGAGGATTACGCGTTTCTCATCTGGGGCCTCCTCGAGCTGTTCCAGATGGACAGCGATATCGCGTGGCTCGATTGGGCGGTCGAGCTCCAGGCGCGGCAGGACGAGCTCTTCTGGGATGACGCCGGTGGCGGGTGGTTCGCGACGACCGGTCGCGATCCGTCAGTGCTCTTGAGGATGAAAGAAGACTACGACGGCGCCGAGCCGGCGGCGAGCTCGGTCGCCGTCGGGAACGTGGTGACGTTGCGACACCTGACCGGCGACGCGCGCGCGCTCGCCAAGAGCGAGCGGACGCTCGGCCGCTATGGCGCTCGTCTCGGCCGGGCGGCGCGCGTCGTCCCGATGATGATGGCCGCGCTGACGCACTATCACGCGCCGGCGACACAGATCGTCATCGTGGGAGCGCCGGGCGATGACGCCACCCGCGCACTGCAGCGGGTCGTCGCGTCCCGGTATCTTCCGTTCGCGGTCCGGATCCAGGTGGCATCGGACGCGCGGCGGGCGGCGCTCGCGACACGGATGCCGTTTGTCGAGGCGATGCGCTGCGTCGAGGGGCGACCGATGGCCTACGTCTGCTCCGATTTCACCTGTCGGGAACCGGTGACGACGCCGGCGGCGCTCGACGCGCAGCTGCGGGATCTATAGATTGTGCTCCCGTGTCGTGGTGGTCCTGTTCGTTGCGAACAGTACCGCTCAACGGCATTGTCTCGGCGGCCGCCCGCGAACCACGACGTGATGACGTTCAACGTTGAAGTGCTCTTGAAGGGCAAGGAACACGTCGTCGACGAGGTCGTGCATCTCGACGGCCCCGCCGCCGCCGACTTGGCCGACGACGACGTGCGGCGCATCCTGATCCTCACGCTGGGCATCTACGACAAGGCGCTGAACCCGTCGGCCGAGACGCGGTCCGTCTCCTTGCGCGGATTTAGCTGGATCGTGACTCCCGTGGACGGCGGGGTGGTCATCGCTATCGAAGTGTCGACCGGGGCGGTCGTGGCCGGGCCGTTCGATGCCGATGCGGACGAGCTCACAGCGACGATTCAGCGCGTGCTGGCCAATCGAGCCGCCAGCGACCGCGTGCATTAACGCCTCTTAGTTCGGCTGGTCGCGGCCCATCAACTGCTTGAGGAACCCGATCACGGTCGGGAACCCTTCGGGCTTGTAGAACACATGGGCATGGTGGCGGGTCACCGCGGCCTGCTCGTCCTCCCCGAGTTGGCTCCCGGTCAGCACGATGGCGGGTGTTCGCGCCAGCTCTGGCCGTCTGCGCAAATCAGCCAGCAGATCGATCCCCGAGAGTTTCCCCGGTAGCCGCACGTCGAGGATCAACGCATCGACAGGACTGGCATCGGCCAGTTGCCGCGCCTCCTCGACCGACGCCGCTTCGAGGGCGCAGCACCCGTGGCGCTTCAAGAAGCATCCGAGGACCGCGCGAATGCTCGGCTCGTCGTCGAGGACGAGGACGCGCGCCGGCCCGCACACGGTTGTCGTGGTCATGTGATCCTGGTCGCCCGTGGCTGGGGGCCGAACGGACAATTCCTCGAGCCAGAATCGTTGCATGTCGCATGCCCGTTCTCAGGAGGCACCTGCGGCGCGACCACATCGTCCGTATCGTTGTCGTCAAAAGGAACTTAGCCTTGCGGCGGAGAGGCAGAACCGCCCGGAGTAAGCGGTGGCACTTGTGCGATTCGCGACCCGGTTGGCCAGCCGACTGGCCGGTGGTGGGCCACGCCGGTTGGCTACCGGCGCATCCGGGGCAGCTAGTGTCCTGTAACCGTGATTCGCAACATAATTCCCGGGCGGGGCATCCCGCCTGACGGCGTCGCTCCTCGGTCACATAGGCCCACTATGCTCCCTCGTTGCGCCTTGTCAGCCGGGCGCCGCGCGCCAGGACTTATGCAGCGAATCACGGTTACAGGACACTAGGAACCGCGCTGGGGCGGCGACGGACGGGGGCCCGTCGCGACGAACTTGTCGAAGAGCCAGAAAAGGAAGACGACGATCGCGCAGCCGCCCAGAAACATGAGGTGCGCGCGCGTGTACGTGGAGAACGCGGCGAACTCCAGATTTGGGACGAGCGCCACGACGTAGAACAAGGCGGTGCCGAGAATCCAAAAAATGATGCGCGTGACCACGACACCTCCGTGCGATTTCGGTGGGTAAGCATGGCCTGTGGCCGCGGGTGTGTCAACACGGCCTCGTCCTGGCCTGCGGCCCGGATCCCGCCGGTGTGCCGGCACTCGTGTCGGGCCGGGCGGGCGACGTGGGATCTGCGATAACATGCGACATCGTTCACGCTCAGAGAGGTGCCGCATGAAAAGCCCGGGACTCGCGATCGCGTTGACGGTACTCGTCGTCGCCGCGTCAGGTGGGCCGACCACAGCTCAGACAGAAACCGAGCAACAGGGGCAGTGGTCCGTGCCGCGCACCCCTTCGGGACAGCCCGACCTCCAGGGCATGTGGGCGAACAACGTCGCCACGCCGCTGGAGCGCCCGGTCGCGTTCGAGGGGAAGGAAGTCCTCACCGATGAGGAGCTGGCGGAGCTGAAATCCCAGATCTCGGACGTGCTCGACGGCGGCGACGCCGTGTTCGGCGACGGGCTCATCGCGGCGGCACTCGAGGAGAACAGCGACTACCTCACGTTCGATGAAGCGACCGGCAACTACGGCCAGGTGTGGTTGGTCGAGCGCGACGTCGACAACCGGACGTCGCTCCTCGTCGATCCTCCAGACGGACGGCTGCCGGCCATGACCCCGGCGGCCGCGGAGCGCGTGGCGGCCCGCGGCGCCTATCTCGCCGACCATCCCGCCGATTCGTGGGAAGACCGGATGCTCAACGAGCGGTGCATCACGTTCGGTCTGCCGAACCTGCTCGCCGGTTACAACAGCTACTACCAGATTCTCCAGACCGATGACCACGTGGCGATCTTGCAGGAGCTCATCCACGACGTCCGGATCATCCCGCTCGACGACCGGCCGCACGTCGATGACGCGATACGCCACGTGCACGGGGACTCGCGCGGGCACTGGGAGGGCGACACCCTCGTCGTCGAGACCACCAACTTCGCGGCGAACGTGGACTCGCCCGGCGCGCTGGCGATGCGGATGCTCAGAGGGGTGAGCCGGGAGCTCAGCCTCGTCGAGCGCTTCACCCGCGTCGGACCGGACCGGATGCACTACGAAGTCACGGTGACGAACCCGACGCTGTGGGATCAGCCATGGACGATCCTCGTGCCGCTCAGCGGGACCACGGAGCCGATTTTCGAATACGCCTGCCACGAAGGGAACTACGGGATGGAAGGCATCCTGGCAGGGCACCGCGTGCAGGAGCGGGACGCGGGGTCCCGGTAATGGTTGATACCCTGGGGGGAAGGCAGATGAAACGCACCGCCGTCATCGTTCTCGGGCTTCTCGTGTGTGCCGGTATCGGTGCTCCGTCGGCGACGGGCGCGTTTGGCCAGGGCGGATGGTCGACGCTGTTCGATGGCTCGAGTCTCGCCGGGTGGAATGCGATCGGCGACGCCAACTGGGAGCTGGCCGACGGCGCCGTCCAAGCCGACAGCGGGAGCGGCTTCCTCGTGACCGCGGATTCCTACCGGGACTTCGAGTTGACGCTCGAGTTCTGGGTGGACGAGCCGGCGAACAGCGGTATCTTCATCCGCTGTGCCGACGCCCAGAGCGTCACCGACCGGAACTCGTACGAGGTGAACATCTACGATACGCGCGCCGATCAGACCTATCGAACCGGCGGGATCGTCCACATCGCCTCGCCGCAGAGCGTCGTCATGAGCGGCGGGAAGTGGAACTCGTACGAGATCACCGCTCGCGGTTCGCGACTGCTGGTCACCCTCAACGGTGAGCCGATGGTCGACGTGGAGGACACGCAGTTCGCGGCCGGGCCGATCGCGCTCCAGTACGGCGCCGGCGTCGTGAAGTTCCGCAACGTGCGGATCAGGCCCCTCTAGCCGTGCCACGCCGCCCGCCTGCTCGTCCGGAGAGGGCCGCCACGCTCGTCACGGCCGTCCTGCTGGTGGTGTTGACCCACGGCATGGCCTCCTGGTCCGCCGCGCAGGACCCGCCGTCTGGGCCGCCGCTCAGGCCGCTCGTGCTCGACACCCAAGCCCGACAGCGGATTCGCGTCGTCCCGGTCGCCACCGGGCTCGAACACCCCTGGAGTCTCGCCTTCCTCCCGGACGGCCGTACCATGTTGGTAACCGAGCGCCCGGGTCGCCTGCGCATCGTCCGAGACGACGGGCTCGACCCGCGCCCGGTCGACGGTGTGCCGGAGGTCAACAACACCCACATCGGCGGCCTCAACGAGGTCGCGCTCCATCCTGACTTCGCCGACAATCGCCTGGTCTACCTGTCCTACGCCAAGTCGGGGGAGCAGGGGACAACACTGGCGCTCGCACGTGGTCGCTTTGATGGCACCGCGCTTTCCGACGTTCAGGACATCTTCGTCGCCGACGCCTGGGAGCCGGCAAGGCCGGCCGCCAGGGGGGGCGGCGGTACGTACGGCGGCCGGATGGCGTTCGGGCCGGACGGGATGCTCTACCTGACGGTCGCCGACCGCGACACGATGGTGCTGACCGGCGACCCGAACGTGCGAATGCGCGCGCAGAATCTCGGGGACCACGTCGGCAAGGTACTCCGGCTGCGCGACGACGGCAGCGTGCCCGATGACAACCCCTTCGTCGGCCATCCGGGTGCCCGGCCGGAGGTTTATACCTACGGGCACCGCAACGCCTACGGGCTTGCCTTTCACCCGGACACCGGTGAGTTGTGGGAGCTCGAGATCGGTCCACTCGCGGGCGACGAGGTCAACGTTCTCGTCCCAGGGGCCAACTACGGGTGGCCGCTCGTCTCGCTCGGGCGCGAGTACAGCGGCCAGCCCGTCTCCGATCGCCCGTGGTGGCGCCCGGGGATGAGGATGCCGCTCATCTTCTGGGTGCCCGCCATCAGTCCGTCGGGAATGACGTTTTACACGGGCGACCGGTTTCCCGCGTGGCAGGGCAACCTGTTCGTGAGTGCGCTCGGCTCGCAGCAGCTCCAGCGGATCGTCTTCAACGACGGGATGCCCATTGGCCGCCCCGAGTCCTTGCTGACCGAGATCGGGCAACGGTTCCGCGACGTGCGGCAAGGTCCCGACGGGTTGCTGTATGTCCTCACCGAGGCGCGGGTGATGGGCGACGATGCGCTCGGGGCCCTTCTGCGGATCGAACCCGCGGAGTGATCATCGCTTGGCGCCACATCGCGGCCCTCGGCGCATATGATCGCGGCAGCGTGAGGAGATGGGATGCGACTAGCACGGATGACGCCGCTCGCGTGCGTGTTCATGTTCATGGCCTGCGCCGCAGAGGAGCCCCCGCCGAGTCCGGACCCGGCTCCGGTCGAGTCGCCGGCGGCGTCGGTGGCGATCTCAGCGGACTGGCAAAACGGAAGCCTGTCCTTCCTCGACGCGGATGCCCTGCTGGCACCTGGGGGCACGTTCGAGGACGCCCTGATCGAGCGCATGCCCCTCGCCGCTCCTGGCGAGCAGGGCCCGCTCACTGTCGTGACCACCGACGACGGCGCTCGGGCGATTGTCCTGCGGTCCAACGGCGTGATGGCGTTCGTCGGCGCGAGGATCGGGATCGACGGTGACGCGCTCCCCGCTGCGGGCTCAAGTGTCGTCATCGTCGACATCGAGACGAGGCACGTCGTGGCCGACTTTCCCACGGCTGACCTTCCGATCATGGCCGCGCTCGACCGCCCGCGCAATCGGGTGTTCGTCAGCCTCTTCGGGGGGACGGGCGCCAACGGCAGCATCGCCGTTTACGATCTGAACGCCCTCGAGCTGGTCGAGCAGGTCGAGGTGGCGCCGGCGGTCGAAGGGCTCGCGATCAACGATGCCGGGACGCGCGGTGCCGTGATCGGCGCCGGTTCTGGTCTCTACCTCTTCGATCCGGCGGATGTGGCGGGCAGTCTCAGCCAAACGCCGCTGAAGCTGTCCGACGACAGCTCGGGCGTGACGTTCGTCTCCGGCACCGAGCGCGTCGTGGTGGCCAATTCCGTCAACCCGAGCAACTTTGCCGTGGTCGATGCATCGGACCTCGACGCGCCGGTGGTCATCGACGAGGGCGACGTCCTGGACACCGTGCCCTACATGATCGGGGCCGTACCGAACCGGGAAGAAGTGGTGATGCCTGTGGCCGGGGACGGCTCGCTGCGCCTCTTCCATCTCGACGTCTCCCAGACCCCGGCGCGCACGCTGCACGAGATCGAGGTGGACGACGTGCGCACCTTCCCGCAGGCCGTGACGGTGGACCCATCCGGGCGCTACGCGTTCGTCGGTGCGGCCGGGTCGAAGGAGCTGTTGATCTTCGATCTTCGCGACGGCGGCGTGCAGCGCAGACCCTGGCTGGGCAAGGCCGGTCCGACCGCGTTGGCCGTCGCGCGGTAGCCCGCGGGGGTCCGCCGCGGGACACTCGCCAGCGCGACGTGAACGCGTGATAGTCTTGAGAGTGAGGGGAAGCTCCGGGTGAACGTCAACGTCAAGAGCGCGGTCCTGTGGTCGGCCCTGGTGGTCGCGACGATCCTCATCTGGACCGTCTCCAGCCAGTTTCGAGCCGCCGACAACTCGGTGACCTTTAGCGAGTTCGCCAGCATGGTGGACGCGGGCCAGGTCGAGAGCGTCACGCTCGCGGGCAACGAGATCACCGGCCGCACGTCGTCGGGCGACAACTTCCGCACCTATGCGCCTCCGCAGTACGACGGCCTGGTCAATACGCTGATCGATCGCAACGTGGCGGTCAGCGCGCAGGCAGCGGCCGGTAATCCATGGGCGACCCTGCTCTACGGGTGGGCGCCGATCCTCCTGATCATCGGATTCCTCGTGTACTTCATGCGCCGCCTCCAGAGTGGGGGGAACCAGGCGTTGTCGTTCGGCAAGAGCCGCGCGAAGCTCTCAACGAGCACCCAGAAGAAGGTCACGTTCAAGGACGTGGCCGGCGTCGAAGAGCCCAAGGAGGAACTGCAGGAGATCATCGAGTTCCTCCGGGAGCCGCAGAAGTTCCAGAAGCTGGGGGGACGTATCCCCAAGGGCGTCCTGCTCGTCGGGGCGCCGGGTACCGGAAAAACATTACTGGCTCGCGCCGTCGCCGGCGAGGCCCACGTCCCCTTCTTTACGATCAGCGGTTCGGACTTCGTCGAAATGTTCGTCGGTGTCGGCGCGTCGCGCGTGCGTGATCTGTTCGCGCAGAGCCAGAAGAACGCACCGTGCATCATCTTCATCGACGAGATCGACGCCGTCGGCCGGCATCGCGGCGCCGGAATCGGTGGCGGCCACGACGAGCGCGAGCAGACGCTCAACCAGCTGCTGGTCGAGATGGACGGCTTCGAGTCGAACGAAGGCGTCATCCTGGTTGCGGCGACGAATCGCCCCGACGTGCTCGACCCGGCGTTGTTGCGGCCGGGCCGCTTCGACCGTCGCATCGTCGTCAGCCTGCCCGACGTCGCGGGGCGCGAAGGCATTCTCGGTGTCCATACGCGCAAGATCCCGCTCGCGGAGGACGTCGACGTGCACGTGCTGGCGCGCGGCACCTCCGGCTTCTCCGGCGCCGATCTCGCCAACCTGGTCAACGAGGCGGCGCTGAACGCGGCCCGCTACAACCAAAAGGCCGTTGGCATGCAGGACTTCGAGTTCGCCAAGGACAAGGTCCTGATGGGCTCGGAGCGCCGTTCGATGATCGTCAGCGACGACGAGAAGCAAGTGACCGCCGTCCACGAAGCGGGACACGCCCTCCTGGCCGTGCTGCTTCCCAACGCGGATCCGATTCACAAGGTGACGATCATTCCGCGGGGCATGGCACTCGGGGTGACCCAACAGCTGCCCGTGGAGGACAGGCACAATTACTCACGCGACTACCTCGACGACCAGATCGCGATGTTGCTCGGTGGCCGCATCGCCGAGGAGCTGACCCAGGGCGACATCACGACGGGCGCCGGCAACGACCTCGATCGCGCCACCGACATGGCGCGCAAGATGGTGTGCGAATGGGGGATGAGCGACGCCATTGGGCCGCTCACCTTCGGGAAGAAGGCTGAACAGATCTTCCTCGGCCGGGACTTCTCGCAGCAGCAGGACTACGGCAGGGACACTGCGATCCGGATCGATCAAGAGATCAAGCGGATCGTCACCGACAACTACGACCGCGCCCGCAGCTCGCTGGAGAGTCACACGGACGCGCTAAATCGTATCGCCGAAGAATTACTCATCCGCGAAGTGCTCGACGGCGACCAGGTCCGTCGGATCGCCAAGGGATTGCCACTCGACGAACCGGTTCCATCCGGATCTGCCCCGTCGCTCGGCGGTGGCGTGACGACTCCTTCCGACGATCCGGAGCCCGTCGTTCCGCCGGTTCCGTCACTCGAGAAGGCCGTCCCCCAGGAGTAGCGGCCCCGCCGGACCCGCTGCTGACGGCGCTCTCGTGGGCGGCCGAGTTTGACGCGGACCCGCCGCGCGGGATAGATTAGCAGTCGAGTCCAGAGAGTGCTACTCCAGGCGTCGGCAGCATCGAGGTGCCGATGGCTGGACGTATCCCAAACCCCAGAGCTCACTTGGGTTGATTGCGGATGGTGCAGAACTGGGCGTCGAGGGCAAGGCGCGCCGAGGGAGTTTGGTGGGCTAAATGACCGAGAAGCAACGCGGCCATCGGCGGCCAGCACAAGCCAGGCGCATCAACTCAAGTGAGCTCTGGGGTTAAGCGTATTCATCACTTACAGGGAGCTTAGAGTTTATGGCTGTCAAGGTACGACCGCTCCACGATCGCATCATCGTCGAACGTATCGAGGAAGGCGAGCAGCAGGTCGGGGGGATCATCATCCCCGACACCGCCAAGGAGAAGCCGCAGCAGGGCAAGGTCATCGCCGCCGGCAAAGGCAAGATCAAGGACGACGGCACGGTGACTCCGCTCGACGTCAAGGCGGGCGATACCGTGCTGTTTGGGAAGTATGCCGGTCAGGAGATTACGGTCGACGGCAACGAGTTGTTCATCATGCGGGAAGACGACGTGCTCGGTGTCATCGAATCTGAGTGACGAGAGAGCAACGTGTGTCAGTGATTGGAGTTCGAGAACATGGCTAAGCAAATTGTATACGGTGAAAAGTCGCGCCGGATGATCATCGAGGGCGTGAACCAGTTGGCGAATGCGGTCAAGGTGACCCTCGGCCCCAAGGGCCGGAACGTCATCCTCGACAAGAAGTTCGGGTCGCCGACGATTACCAAGGACGGCGTGACGGTCGCGAAGGAGATCGACCTCAAGGACCCGCTCGAGAACATGGGCGCGCAGATGGTGCGCGAGGTGGCGAGCAAGACGTCGGACATCGCGGGCGACGGCACGACGACGGCGACGGTGCTAGCCCAGGCCATCTATCGCGAGGGGGCCAAGAACGTGGTGGCCGGCGCGAACCCGATGGAAGTCAAGCGCGGCATCGAGGCCGCGGTGGCCGCCGTCGTCTCGGAGCTCGAGGCGATGTCGAAGGAAGTGAGCGGCGCGATGATCGCGCAGGTCGGGACGATCTCGGCGAACAACGACGCGACCATCGGCACGATCATCGCCGAGGCGATGGACAAGGTCGGGAAGGACGGGGTCATCACGGTCGAGGAGGCGCGGACGCTGGAGACCTCGCTGGAGGTCGTCGAGGGGATGCAGTTCGACCGGGGGTATCTGTCGCCGTATTTCGTGACGGACCCGGAGCGGATGGAGACGGTGCTGGAGAACCCGATCATCCTGATCCACGAGAAGAAGATCAGCAATATGAAGGATCTGCTCCCGTTGCTGGAGCAGGTGGCGCGCCTCAGCCGGCCACTGCTCATCATCGCGGAGGACATCGAGGGCGAAGCGCTGGCGACGCTGGTGGTCAACAAGCTGCGGGGGACGCTGCAAGGGGCGGCGGTGAAGGCGCCGGGCTTCGGGGATCGCCGGAAGGCGATGCTCGAGGACATTGCGATTCTCACCGACGGCAAGGCGATCACGGAGGATCTGGGGCTCAAGCTCGAGAACATCAAGATCGAGGACTTGGGCAAGGCGAAAAAGGTCACGATCGACAAGGACAACACGACGATCATCGAGGGCGACGGCGCGCAAGGGGCGATCGAGGGGCGGGTCAAGCAGATCCGGGCGCAGATCGAAGAGACCACCTCGGACTACGACAAGGAGAAGCTCCAGGAACGCCTCGCGAAGCTGGTCGGCGGGGTGGCGGTGATCAAGGTGGGGGCGGCGACCGAGACGGAGATGAAGGAGAAGAAGGCCCGGGTCGAGGATGCGATGCACGCGACGAAGGCGGCCGTCGAGGAGGGCATCGTGGCCGGCGGCGGCGTGGCGCTGCTGCGCGGCGTGCGGGCGCTCGAGAAGCTCTCGCTGTCCGGCGATCAGCAGATCGGCGTCAACATCCTCAAGCGGGCGCTGGAGGAGCCGATGCGCTGGATCGCGCACAACGCCGGGTTCGAAGGGGCCATCGTCGTGCAACGCGTGCGGGACGCGGACTCTGACCTGCACGGGTTCAATGCCCAGAGCGAGGTGTACGAGGACCTCGTCGCCGCCGGCGTCATCGACCCCACCAAGGTGGTGCGTACGGCGCTGCAGAACGCCGGCTCGATCGCCTCGTTGCTGCTCACGACCGAGGCGCTGATCTCGGAGATTCCCGAAGAGAAGGACGCAGGGGCGGGTGGTGCCCCCCCCGGAATGGGTGGCATGGGCGGAATGGGTGGCATGGGCGGCATGTACTAGCGGGCGCAGTCGGAGCGTACGGGAGTCGAACCCCGTACGTGAGGGGTCTCTCACGCAGCGAGTGCGTGAGACCGCGTCTGAAATATCGTCGGTTGCTGGGCGGGCGCGTGCCGAAGACGGCGCGGTTCGGCGGTACCTGCCCACCGTCTGCGGGAACGATGCTCGGCTGAGTCTAGTCTAAGCACGCGTCTCCCGCTGAGAAGCCCCCCCAGAGCCAGCGGGTGTCGCCCGGGAATGACCGGGCCTCCGGAGACGAATGAACTTTACAGAGTTGGGCCTGCGCCCGGAGCTTGTTCGCGCCGTCGCGGGCTATGCCAACCCCACACCGATCCAGGAGCGTGCCATCCCGGTCGTGCTCGACGGCCGCGACCTCATCGCGTGTGCGCAGACAGGTACGGGCAAGACCGCGGCGTTTTTGCTGCCGATCCTGCAGCACCTCGCGGGTGGCACTGCGGCGCGCCACCCGCGTGCGCTCGTCATCAGCCCGACTCGCGAGCTGGCCGCACAGATCCACGAGATGGCCCGGCGGTACGGCGCGCATCTGCGGCTGCGGAGCGCGGTGATTTTCGGAGGCGTTGGCCTTGAGCCGCAGAAGCGCCGGCTGGCCGCGGGCCTCGATCTACTCATCGCCACCCCGGGCCGGCTCCTCGACCACCTCGGTCGCAACCAGGCAAGGCTCGCCGACGTCGAGGTCGTCGTCCTGGACGAAGCCGACCGCATGCTCGATATGGGGTTCCTCCCGGATGTCCGTCGGATCCTGGCTTGCCTGCCGGCGAAGCGACAGAACCTGTTCCTGTCGGCCACCATGCCGGCCGAGATTGAAGGTCTCATCCGCGCAACGACGCGGGCACCGGTGCTGGTCGAAGTGACCCGTCGCGCGACGCCGGTCAGCACCGTCCGGCAGGTCGTGCATCCGGTGGCGATGATCCGCAAGAAGGATCTGCTTGCGAACCTTCTGCAGCGTGACGACTTGGGGCAGACCCTCGTCTTTACCCGGACCAAGGCGCGGGCCAATCAACTCGTGCGACGCCTTGAGAAGTCCGGCCGCCGTGTCGCTGCGATCCACGGGAACAAGAGCCAGAGCGCCCGCACGCGGGCGCTGAGGAGCTTCCGCACCGGTGAGATCGACACCCTCATCGCGACGGACATCGCCGCACGTGGGCTCGATGTCGACGGCATCAGCCACGTGGTCAACTTCGATCTGCCCCATGTGCCGGAGGACTACGTGCACCGCATCGGTCGCACGGCCCGAGCCGGTCACGGCGGCGACGCAATCTCGCTCGCCGCGCCCGAGGAGCGCCTTCAGCTGGCGGCGATCGAGCGGCTCGTCGGGAAGCCGATCCGTTGTGAGCACGTCGCCGGATTCACCGCGCGCGCCGAGACCCAGGCTGACAGCCCACGGCACCGCCCCAAGACATCACGGCCGGCGCCTGTGGGTCGCAGTCGCGCCAGCGCGGGTCGCGGCGCCGAGCCGGGGGACGGTGGCGCGAGCAGACACGCACGACGCAAGCAAGCCGGCGTCCACCGTCACAACCACGATCGCCGAGGCTAGCAGCTAGGTCGGGCTCCACGACCACGCGTCAGGCCCGTATCATTACTCGATCGGTTGCTAGTCCATGGCGCTGGCCCCTGGCACCACCCTCGGCTCGTATCGAGTCACCGCCCAGATCGGCGAGGGTGGCATGGGCGAGGTCTATCGGGCCGAGGACACGCGGCTCGGCCGGCAGGTGGCACTCAAGCTTTTGCCGGAGGCGTTCTCGGAGGACGAGCAGGCGGTCGCCCGGTTCCGCCGGGAGGCGCGCGCCGCCTCGGCGCTCAACCACCCGAACATCTGCACGATTCACGATATCGGTGAGCATGACCGCCGCCACTTCCTGGTGATGGAGCTGCTCGAGGGTGAGACCTTGCGGTCGCGGATCGGCGGGGGCGCACTGAGCACCGAGCGCGTGCTCGATCTCGGGGCGCAGTTGGCGGACGCCCTTGATGCCGCGCACGTGAAGGGCATCGTGCACCGCGACATCAAGCCGGCCAACATCTTCGTGACGACCCGGGGCCACGCCAAGATCCTCGACTTCGGGCTCGCCAAGGTGTCGGCCGCGGCGCCGGCCATTGCGTCGCCGGACGAGGTGACGAGGACCGGACGACGTCCACTTGACCCGTGCCGGCACCACGCTGGGGACGGTGGCCTACATGTCGCCGGAGCAGGCGCGGGGCGAGGACGTGGACCAGCGCACCGATCTCTTCTCGCTCGGCGCGGTGCTCTACGAGATGGCCACCGGACGGCAGGCGTTCACCGGCCGTTCGACGGCCGTGATCTTCGACGGCATTCTCAACCGGCTGCCCACGGCGGCCGCGCGGGTCAATCCCGAGCTGTCGGACGAGCTGGACCACGTGATTGGACGGGCGCTCGAGAAGGACCGCGACATGCGCCATCAGAGCGCGGCCGACCTGCGCGGTGACCTGAAGCGCGCGCAGCGGGACAGCGGCGAGGGACGGGTCCCCGGGGCCCCTTCGCAGGCGAGCACGACGGTGGCCGCGCGGGCCGGTGGCGAGACGATCGACTCGGTGGTCGTGCTGCCGTTCGAGAACGTCGGGGGCGACCCGGACAACGCCTATCTCAGCGACGGCTTCGCCGAGAGCCTCATCAACGATCTCTCGACCTTGCCGAATCTGCCCGTGGTCCCGCGGAGCCTCGCGTTCGCCTATCGAGAGCAGCCGATCGACCTGCACGCGATCGGAGAGGCGCTTGGCGTGCGCGCGGTGATTACGGGCCGCGTCACACAGCGCGGCGACACGCTGGTGATCGGTGCCGAGCTGGCGGATGTCGTGACGGTCGCGCAGCTCTGGGGGGAGCACTACGCGCGCCCGGCGAGCGATCTCATCGCGCTTCAGACCGAAGTGACGACCGCCATCGCGCGCAACCTCCGGCCGGCGCTCGGCGGCGCGGCGGCGGCGCGGATCGCCGACCGCGGCACTTCAGATGAGAAGGCCTACCAGCTGTATCTGCGTGGCCAGTTCCACTTGGGTCAGGTCACGTTGGACGGATTCGGAGAGGCGGTGCGCTGCTTCGAGCAGGCGATCGAGCAGGACCGCGGATTCGCGGCGCCGTACGCCAGGCTGGCCGCGGCGCTGATCGACCTGTCGACCTTCGGCGCGCTACCGCCCGACGAGGCGACCCGGCGGGCGCGAGCGGCCGCCGTTGAGATCCCTCGAGCTCGACGAGCGCCTATCGGATGGGCACGCCGCGCTCGCCTACGTCAAGCTCAACGCCGACTGGGATCCGATCGGCGCCGAGCAGTCGATCGAACGCGCGCTCGCGCTGGATCCGGATTCAGCGGATGGCCACCAAGTTGGCGCGATGGTCTCGGTGTTCAGTGGCCGACCAGACGAGGCGGTCACGCGGGCGCGTCGCGCGGTCGAGCTCGACCCGCTTTCGACCTCGACCCACGGCACCCTCGCCGACGTGCTCTTCTACACCGGCCGACACGACGAGCAATTCGCGCCGGCACACGCCATGCTCGAGCTGGATCCCAACAGCGGGATGGGCCACGCGGCGCTCGAACGGTATGACGACGCGCTCACAGCGCTCGAGACGAACGAGGCGCTGATGGGCCAGCTACCAATGTTGACCGCGATGCGGGCGACTATCCTGGCTAAGATGGGACGGACGGATGAGGCGCGGGCGCTGGTCCCGCAGGTGGAGGCGGCGGCGTCTCGCGGAAAGGGAATCAACGTCACAGTCGCTGCGATGCACGCTGCCTTGGGCGATCCGGAGCGCGCGTTCGCGGCGCTCGAGGTTGGCTACGCGCGCCGCGACGCTGACATGCTCCAGATGCGCGTCTTACCACTTCTCGCCCCGCTACGTGACGACCCCCGTTTTATTGACTTGGCGCGCCGGATCGGTCTGGGTTGAGTGTTGCATCATTGGTCGATAGACGACCGCGACGAATCGAGGTGATAGACATGCGCTGGATGGCCCTGCTCACCACAATCAGCCTGCTCGTTCCGGTCCCCACCGCACATGGTCAAACCGCGGCGGAGCTGGAGTACGACGCGGTGGCGCTGTTGCGGCTCCCCCCCGACCTCTATCTCGGTGAAGCCGCGGGGGTCGCGGTCAACTCGCAAGGCCACATCTTCGTGTACAGCCGCTCCGGCTCGGACGCCACGCTCATCAGTCCGAAAGCCGCGGCACTCTATGAGTTCGCGCCCGATGGCACCTTCATCCGGGAGATCGGCGGCAACCTCTACTTGAAGGCGTGGGCACACGCGGTCCGAGTGGACGCCGACGACAACCTCTGGCTGGTGGACAACGGCTCCAGCATGGCGGCGAAGTTGAGCCCGGGTGGCCAGGTGCTCCAGGTGTTCGGCCGTCGCCCGGAATCAACCCATGCCCGCTATCCCCGGTGCGTTGGGCGGAATTGCCCCCCGCATTCGCTCCGTCCGCCCTACTACGAGACCCTCGACGCTCCACCGCCCGCGGCCCGAGATGGACTCTTCGACGAGGTCACCGACGTTGCGTTCGATCGCGAGGGCAATACCTATTTCAGCGACGGCTACAACAACGCCCGCGTGGCCAAGTACGACCGCGACGGAAACTGGGTCACCTCCTGGGGCGAGCGCGGCAGCGACCCGGGACAGTTTCGAGTCCCGCATGGCATCGCCATCGACGACCAAGACCGAGTCCACGTGGCGGATCGGTCCAACAACCGGATCCAGGTCTTCGAGTCGGACGGCACCTTCGTGCGCCAGATCACCCTGGCCGACCTACGGCGGCAGGCGCCGCTCCCCCCCGACTACGCCCCCAACATCCCGAGCTTCGGGCGACTGCCGGATGGCAGCTACAACTCGCTCTGGCCAAACAGCATCTGCATCACGCCGGGTGCCAATCCGGTCATGTTCACGCAGGACATGTTTCCGGGCCGTATCTACAAGATGTCCCTCGACGGCACCGTCCTGGGATATCTCGGCAGGGACGGCCAGGCCATTGGGCAGTTCGGCTGGATCCATGGGCTGGCGTGCCCGTCCGAAAACGAGGTCTATGTGGCCGAGCTGCTCACGTGGCGTGTGCAGAAGATCACGATCCGCGATTGACGATGGTGAACACCGCGTAGGACCAGACAGTGCCGATGCCCACCAACCCGACCAGCAGGCGCACCATGAGGCCCAGGTAAGGCACGCTCAGGACCACGCCCAGCAGACACAGACCGGTGAGGAGCGGGAAGATGATGCCAGCCGCTCGACCCGGGCTCACGCGACTCAGGATCGAGCGTCCAACCACAACACTCACCATCGCGGGACCCACCAGGACCGCCAGCATCAAGAACGTCGCCAGCGCGACGCCCGTCGCGGCAGCCGCCAGACCAACGGCGGGCATCAGGGACCAGAGCCCAAGGCGTGCGGCCGCCGTGCCGACGCCGATGGCGACGAGCGCGACGCCCACGACCGCCGCGAGCAGAACGGCCGTTCCGATTGCCCCACGACCAACGGCGCCGAGCGGCCGCGTCCGGATCCGCGCTTCGAGATTGCGAAACGTGGATGGTGTGAGCCAGGCCATCAGCAGACCGGCGACCATGACCACCGCTATCGGACGACCGGCTCGCCACGACCCTGCGGCCGTGGTCCGCTCATCCACGCCGACGTCCACCGTCCCGCCGATGGTGCCGGCCAACTCGACCGCAGACGCCTCGGCGCCGAGGGCTCCCACGATGTCGCCTGCCAGCCAGGCCCGATGGCCGACGAACATCAGGCTTCCGACAATCGTGCTGCCGACCCTCGTCTCGAACCTGCCGGCCGCGCTGGCCACGTCGTCGCCAACGCGCGCGTCCGGCCCCAGCACGACCGACATGCCCGCGACCCGCAGATCATCGCCGACACGTCCGTCCACCACGAAGCTCTGGCCGCATCCGAACACGTCACCGTTCACCGCGCCGCTCACCCTGACGACACGGCCGCTCGCCATCACGTCGCCGGTCACCGTGCCCTCGATGACGACGGTGTCACCGAACGCATAGAGATCGTCGGTAATCACCTCATCGGCCCTCACGACGACGTGCCGTCCGACACGCACCTGCTGAGCAGCCGAAGGCTCAGCGGCGACCAGTCCCGCCAGCAGAACCACCGCCGTGTATTGCCCCGACGTGATCAATCTCCGAATAGCGTGCGGCATGATTACGGCCTTTCGTCAGGGAATCGCGCCCCTCACGTGATACGCTACAAGTTAAAGTTAACTTTAAGTCAAGGGGATTTCTTTCTAAGGTCTATGCGAATCAGTCAGGTGGCCGAGCAGGCGGGGCTACGCGCGTCCGCGATCCGCTACTACGAGAGCGTCGGTCTGCTGCCCGTTCCGTCGCGGACCAATGGCAGGAGACGCTACGGCCCCGACGTGCTGGTGCTGCTGGCGGGCATCTCGGTGGCGAAGGAGGCCGGCTTCACCGTCGAGGAAATCAAACGCTTGTTCTACGGGTTTCCCGATGCCAGCCCCTCGACACGCTGGTCGGAGCTGGCCCGAGCGAAGCTGGTCGAGATTGACCGACTGATCGCTCGCGCCCGGAGCATGAAGCGTCTTCTTGAGGAGGGCATTCGATGCAACTGTTCGAGCCTCGACGAGTGCGACCTGGTCTGACCGAGAGCCGGCCGCTCGGAGTGCGCACGGGAGCTGAGTCGGCAGACCTCTGTGATGCGCCGGGCCATGAGCCTCCTCCTGGTCGTGTTGGTCGCCGTCGCCAGCGTCGTCCTGCTCGCGTGGATGTTCCAGAGGCGGCTGATCTACTTTCCTCTTGGCGCAGTGCTGGCGCCGAGCGACGCGGGGCTCGCCTCGGTCGAGACGGTGGAGATCCCGACCGGCGAGGGCTTGACGCTCAACGGGTGGTTCGCCACGAGTGCGGCGCTGCCTTCGGCGACGTCGTTCACCGTGATCGTGTTCAACGGAAACGCTGGCAACCGATCGTATCGCGCCCCACTGGCCGCAGCGCTCCGTGCGCACGGGGTGCAGGTGCTCCTGTTCGACTACCGGGGCTTCGGTGGTAACGAAGGCACACCGACCGAGGCCGGGCTCCGAGCGGACGCTCGTGCCGCCCGCGCGTACGTCCTGGGTCGGTCGGACGTCGACGCATCCCGGCTGGTCTATTTCGGAGAGTCGCTAGGCTCGGCAGTGGCCATCGGTCTGGCGGCTGAACACCCGCCAGCGGCACTGATCGTCCGCTCACCGTTTCCCTCCCTCGTGGACGTCGGGCGGATCCACTACCTGTTCCTCCCGGTGCGGCTCGTCCTGGAGGATAGATTCGCCGCGGTCGACGACATCGGTCGGGTCACCTGTCCGGTGCTCGTGATCGCGGGCGACCAGGATCAGATCATCCCGCTCGCGTTGAGCCGCCGGGTGTACGAGGCGACATCGGCGACGAAGGAGCTCGTCATCGTGGAAGGGGCCGACCACAACGACCGGGCACTGCTCGCCGGCGAGCGGATGGTCGCCGCGATCATGGAATTCCTGACCTCGTCCGCGGCCGACGTCCCGTAGCGCAGGTCAACCCACTAGAATCCAGCAGTCACCCCAATTGTGCCGAGGTGGCGAAACTGGCAGACGCACAGGACTTAAAATCCTGTGAGCCGTAAGGCTCGTGTGGGTTCGATCCCCACCCTCGGCACTTTATTTAAAGCTATTTACGGTCATATCGTTGGTGACGCGAGCTGGCGTAAGGCCACTTTGGGCTAGCGTTGGGCTAGCGACGAGTCGTTCCTCGGAGTCTAGGTCCTGGGGGGCACCGGGGAACCGGATCCAGTCATCCCGGTTGGCAAACCGGGTTGCTCAAGTCAGGACGTCTGCGATGAAAACGCGACGGTCCATGCCGGCAGTATAATGCGGGCCATCCCACCGAATCGACGGGAATCCTGGCCGGCGACTCAGGGACAGGAGCGACCAAAGCGTAGAGGACGATTCCTAGCGGTGAAAGTGCCGTGTCGCACCGAGAGCGGCGAGGCACCCGGTAGTCAAGGCGCGACGAGGGAGAGTACCGGGTGCATATGACCGATGAGCACCGCCGGCTACTGGGATGCATCGCCGCTCGAATGCAGTGGCACTTTCTCCACGGGCTGCAAGCGTTGCTCATCGCTCCGCTCGTTGGAATCGCGCTTTCCGCGGCAGCCAACGACTCACGACTCGCCGCCGCCGCTCAGATTGGCGACCGGGCGACGGTCGCGCGCCTCCTGCGGGACGGGGCCGGCGTGGACGTGCCCACCGCGGACGGCACCACGGCGCTTCACTGGGCCATCTATCGCGACGACGCCGAGCTCGCGGCGCTGCTGATCGACGCCGGCGCCGACGCAAACGCCGTCAATCGGAACGGCGCCACGCCGCTCACACTGGCGTGCGTGAATGCCAGCCCCGCCCTGGTCGAGCGGCTGCTCGACGCGGGGGCGGATCCCAACCTCGCGCCGGCGGGCGAGCCGCCGCTGCTGAGCTGTGCGCGAACGGGCCGCGTCGGCGCCGTGAGAGCGCTCCGCGCCCGCGGCGCGGCCGTCGACGCGACCGACCGTTGGCGCGGCCAAACGCCGTTGATGTGGGCCGCCGCGGAGAACCACGTCGCGATCATGAATGTCCTCCTGGAGGGTGGCGCGGACGTCAACGCGGCGTCGAATGGCACGTTCACGGCGTTGCTGTTCGCGGTGCGACAGGATGCCCGGGACGCAACACGTCTGCTCATCGCTGCGGGCGCCGACGTCAACGCCATTGCGCCAAGCGGCCATAGCGTTCTGCGTCTGGCGATCACGAACCGGCACTACAGGGCCGCGGCCATGTTGCTCGAAGCCGGCGCCGACCCGAACGCGCGCGACGCGCGTGGCAACACGGCGCTCCATGCTCTGGTGACCTCGCGGGCACCCCGACGCCAGCCAGGGCCGCAGCGCCTCGGTATCGACGGAGACTCTACGCAGCGAGATGGCCTCGAGCTCATGCGCATGCTCTTGTCGCGAGGGGCGACGCCGAACGCGAGGACGGAGCCGGAGCCGCGCCTGTCCGATGAGCGGGTGTCACAGGCCGGACTGAAACCGGTCATCGACAACCTGGTCAACATGGGCGGTGCGACACCGTACCTGCTAGCGGCCCAGGCTGCCGACGTCGAGGCGATGCGGGTCCTGGCAGCCCATGGGGCTGATCCGCGCTTGGCCACCTTCGCCAACAACACGGCGCTCACGCTCGCGGCGGGCGTGGTGTTCACGGAGGGAGTACAGCTCTCGCGGCCCGAACACGACGTGCTCGCCGCGGTCACGCTTGCGCTCGCCGCGGGGAACGACATCAACGCGGCGAACGCCCACGGACAGACCGCCCTTCACGGCGCCGTGTATCGAGCGGCAGACCGCGTCATCCGCCATCTCGTCGACGCGGGCGCGCGCATGGATCTCGTCGACGAGCTAGGTCGCACGCCGCTCGATCTCGCTGAGCAGGGGTTCAATCAGGTCGCCAGCCTGATCAGGCGGGAGCGCGCGTCCGCGTTGCTGTCTGAGCTGGGCGCCGCGTCAGGTGAGCCGGTGCCCAGATACATCACCCGGTGATCCGAAGGGACAAGGCCGGAAAACACGGGGGGATCGGCGTCCGTGACCGCTTTTGAGCTTCAGGCGTTTCCGTTGAATGATGCCCGCCCCTGTTGTACGGTTCAGCAACGAGCGTGCCGGCGGAGAGCTGGAGCCTGATCGCCGATCTGGTGGCTTGTCTGGGCCGCGATGGATGAGTCATGGGCGATGCACTTCGACACGGGCGCGCAACGCACCTCGTGCCTGAAACCGGCGAACGTGCAGGTGAAGGCCGACGGCACGGTGAAGGTGTTGGACTTTGGGTTGGCGAAGGCGTTCCAGCCGGAGGCGAGCGGGGCCAGTGCATCGGAGTCGCCGACCATCTCGCTGACGGCGGCGGCGACCCAGATGGGGATGGTGATTGGGACCGCGGCCTACATGGCGCCGGAGCCACCAACGTTCGCTCCGGGCAACAGCGTAGCCGAGCTGCCGGAAGCCAGTCGGGGCGCGCTGTCCTCAGACACCACCCCGGTCGTATTGGCGGACGGACGCGGGCGTTGAGAACGTGAACCCACAGGTCGACGAACTCATTGCCTCTCTGCCACGTTCCGCGGCTCGGTTGCCCAAACGTCGCCTACCTGATCGACTCTCATCGGTCGGAATAGCTCGGTATCTGCGCGGCATCAAAGGGGACCGGGTCGGGAACCGGCAAACCACGTACTTTCAGCAGCTCACGAAGTTCGGCAGCTACGGCCGGACCGAAGTGTAGGGCAGTACCAGCTTCCACCATCACACCGTCCGCGACCCGCAGGGGGGTCCAGCCGTTGTTGTTCACAACATCCAGATCCAGCTGAGGGTTCGCGGCGAGCAGTAGCTCCACCGCGCCAGGCGAATCCCAGTATGCCGCACCATGTAGTGCAGTGTCTCCGTTGGCGTCAACGGTCGTTGGATCCCCGCCGGCCTCCAAGCAGAGCTCTACCGCTTCGGCGGACTCCTCGGGAGTTCCCGGATTTTCACCAGGGTTGTACAAGCCGACTCCAGCAGCAGCCATCAGCGGCGTCGTTCCGTCCTCATTCGGCAACAGAGGATCGGCACCGCTTTGCAGGAGGAGGCGGATCAGGTCAACATCGACCCTATGAGCGGCTAAGAACAAAGGTGTCGTACCAGTAACTTTCAAGAGGTTGCGGCCAGTAACGGTACGCGGTGCCCGCCGTGTTGTGACACGCGCGTTGATGTCAGCGCCATGTGCCAGAAGAGTTTCGACGAGGCTGAGACTGTCGACGCGGCCCTTTGGTGCTTGGAAGACGGTGTTGAACCCCCGATTCGGTCTACGCGTCCACACGATCTGATGCAGGGCCGTCCACCCCTGAGCGGCAGCGTTCGGGTCGGCACCGCGGTCGAGGAGAAACGCAGCCATCTCGTACCGGGCACTCATGACAGCGAGAACGAGGGCGCTCGTGCCATCCGCCAACGTGTCGTTCACGCTTGCGCCACCCTCGAGGAGCGCCTCAGCAGCGTCAATCGCCCCCGCGCGAGCTGCGAACGTGAACGCGGTAAACCCCCTGTTGCCCAACTCAGCGACACCGGGACTTATCTTGGAGCGAGTCGGGATGTCCGCTCCACCCGCGATGAGAGCCTTCACGGCAGCTGCATTGTTTTCCGCCGCGGCCCACATCAGCGCCGTTTGTCCTTTCCACTCTTCCGTAGCGTTCACATCGGCTCCGCGGGCCAGCAACAGCTGCACGACGTCAGCGTTCCCGGTGCGCGCGGCTGTCATCAGGGCGGTCTCTCCACCCGGCTGAGTGCTCTTGGGATCCGCGCCGGCTTGCAGCAGCTTCGCAACCATCGCCACGCTTCCATTGAGACAGGCGAGCGACAGCGGAGCGACGCCGTACCGATTCGCGACGCGCAGGTTGGCACCGGCGCGAATCAAGAGGTCCGCCACGTCCACGTTGTCGCGGCTCACGGCCCAGTGCAGAACGGTCGTTCCGTCAACCTCCGGCGCATTCACGTCGCTGCCCTCGTCGAGCAACGCGCGCACGGTGGCCGTGTCGCCGTTCTTGACGGCTTCAATCAACGGAATGTCCTGCCCAGCCGCACCCACGCCCGAGATGGCGAGTAGTGCCACGACCAGACAACCCTTCAGGCATTGTCTCGACATATCAACTCATCTCCCGGTCGTTCATCTCCCTGAATCCCGCACGAGCGATGGCCCCCTTCAGCCCAACGGGTCGCTGAAGTCGGGGTCGCCGAGCTTGGGGTCGCTGAAGTTGAGCCGGCCGGTGCTGTCGCCCAAGCGCTCGCGGTGAACACCGACCTTGTCCAGCATGCTCACCAAGAGATTCGACATCGGCGGGTTCCCGGCGACCGCGATGTGACGGCCGCCCTTGACCTGACCGGAACCACCACCCACAACGGCCAGCGGAACGTCGACATGCGAATGTAGCTGCGAATCGCTCAGACCGGCGCCATACAACATGAGCGTGTGGTCCAGCAATGTGCCGTCGCCCTCGGGCGTTGACTGCAGCCGCTTCAGAAAATAGGCGAACAAGTCCACGTGGTACGCGTTCAGCTTCGCGAGTCGCAGCATGTCCTCGGGGCGATTGCCATGGTGCGATGCCGCATGGTGGCCGTCGGAAATGTCGAGTTCCGGGTACGGCCGACCGCCTAACTCCCGACCAAACATGAACGTGAAAACGCGCGTGAGGTCGGCTTGGTACGCGAGCCACTGCAAGTCGAACATCAGTTTGACGTGATCGGCATACTTTTCAGGTATGCCAACGGGCGGCTGCGCCAAGTCTGGTGGCGGTTGCGTGAGCTCGAAGTTCTTCTCCAGCTTTTGGATGCGTCTCTCGACTTCGCGAATCGCCTCAAAGTATTCGTTTGACCGTGCTTGGTCGCCCACACCGAGCCTTCGCAGAAGCCGGTTCATCTCCTCGGCCACGTCGTCGAGGATGCTTCGGTCCGTTTGTATCCCACTCAGCCGCTCTGTCGCCGTGCTACCGTCACCGAACAGCCGCTCGAACACGATGCGTGGAATGTTTTCAATAGACGCTGGGGTCGTGGGAGTGCGCCATGAAATGGTGTTCTGGTAGAGCTGGCTATAACCGTTCTCGCCGATGCCGACGAGGTACTCCAGGTCGATGCCGAGCTCCAGCGACGGCAGGGCTGTCTCCTTGCCGAGTACTTCGGCGGCAATCTGGTCGGCCGTCGTGCCGGCTCGCACATCGGCCCCTTCCGTCTTCTTTGGATGCACACCGTTCAGCCACACTGAGCAGGCGCGCGTGTGATCGCCGGAGCCATCTCCCAGGGATTCGGCCTGCGGCAGACTCATCCCGCTCACCACGGTCACCTGGTCGCGAAACGGCGCCAACGAGGCCAGAATCGGCGACAGCTCGAAGTCGTTACCTACCGCGGTCGGTTTCCAATAATTGGCGCCGAGGTGGTTCATCGACACGCCGTTTGGCACATACAGGAACCCGAGCCGACGAATGGAAGCGGCCGGCGTTTGGGCAGAGACCGCCGGGATCATCGCCTCCAACAGCGGTAACCCGACCGTGACACCCATACCACCGAGGAACGTCCGTCGTGGCAACGCCTTCTTTGTAACGAACGTCATGACCCCGACCTCCCTCTCATCTGAAACGGTGCACTCTTCGTAACACCGAGCACAAGCGCAGACAAACGATACTCACTGCGGGCGGCGTCGCGCGCAATCGTCCGCACGGCGGGCGCGTCGTAGTACTCGAGGCCGCGGCCCAGGGCGTAGGTGAGAAGTTTTTCCGTCATGGTGGCAACAAAGCGATCCGACCGTGCCATTAAGGCCTGCCTCAATTCGGGAACAGTGTTGAACGCTGTGCCATCCGGAAACGCCCCAGAACTGTCGATCGGGGCGAAGGAGGCTGCTCGCGCGTCACCCGTGACCTCGACCTCTCGCCAGCGTCCGGTCGCATCGAAGTTCTCGAGCCCCAGACCCAGCGGGTCCATCTGCGAGTGACAACTCGCACACACCGGATTCTCACGGTGTTCGGCGATGCGCTGGCGCATCGTAATCGCCTCCGGACCATCGCCTTTCCTCTCCGGAAGCGGAGGTACGTCCGCGGGGGGATCTGGTGGGGGCGAGCCGAGGATGTTGTCGAGAATCCATTTACCACGGATGACGGGAGACGTCCGATTCGCCAGCGACGTCACCGCGAGGATGCTCGCCTGCCCCAGCAACCCGCCACGCACGCTGCCCTCCGTGAGTGTGACGCGCCTGAACGTGTCCCCGTGCACGTTCGGAATGCCATAGTGCTTTGCCAGGCTTTCGTTCAAGAAGGTGTAGTTTGCCGTCAGAAGATCCAGAACACTCCGATCCTCCCGCATGATGCCTTCGAAGAACAGCTCCGTCTCCCGCTTCATCGCTCTGCGCAAGCCCTCGTTGAAATCGGGATATGTGTACAAGTCCGGCGTCAAGGCAGGCACGTTGCGCAAATACAACCACTGGCCGACGAAGTTGTCGACCAGCGCATGCGAGCGGCTGTCGGCCAACATCCGACGAACTTGTGTCTCGAGCACGACCGGGTCCTTGAGCCTGCCCTGCGTCGCCAGGTCGAGTAGTTCGTCGTCAGGAATGCTGCTCCACAGGAAGAACGACAGACGAGAGGCGAGCTCGAGATCGCTCACCGGGGCGTGTGTGTCAGACGCGACCGTGACCAGATCAGCCTCCGTTCGGAAGAGAAATTCCGGACTCACGAGCAGTCGTCGAATCGCTAACTCAATACCTGCCTCGAACCCACCTGTCGCGTGACCTTGGTCGTAGAACCTGAGCGGTCCCTCCAGATCCACAGCGGTCACAGGCCTTCGATAGGCGCGCCGAGTCAATGTCGAGAGAATCGTCCTTGCGCATGCCACCTCCTCGGAAGGATCCGCGGGGTGACATGTAAAGATCTGGCGCCGACTCGGCGTGTCACCTCGCCCTCGGACCTCGAAAGGGCCACTGATGTCGACCCTACTCAGGTACGCGCCCTTCCGTGAACCCCAGTTGGTCTCCCCCCCGGTCGGGTAAGGGTGCAAGTACGGTTCGTTCAAAGACTCGAGCAGCGCGGGCACCCTGTTGACAAATGCCACTGACACGTTGCGCGGGCCAGCCTTTGCAAAAAAGCGGACCTGCCAATCTGCGTCTACCCCGGCCCGATCCGCTTGCCGGTAGCGTCGACGTGGGGGCTGCTCTTCACGCGCCTGGTCTCGATTCGGTCGTCGGTTGCGGCCCCCGGGCGCCAGATCTGCCCGATCCGTCGCAGGCAGCGTAAACACCTGAAGCGGCTCGCCATCCAAGGCGACCTCGAGCTGCTGCGGCACATCATACCGAGGGACATCAACGCCGCCTGCCCCCACGGCTTCGCGCGCCAGACGCACGCGGATGTTGTACTCCCCGTCGCCGGGAAAGTTGTAGCGGATCAACGTCCCACCGCGGGTGCCGAACGGCAGACCGTCGACGTGGTCGTCCTGGGGCAAATCAGCTGGCACCCGGAAAACATCGAAGTTCGGAGCTGACGGCGGACTTCCGACGGCGGCACGGCTGATTCTCTTTGCCGCGGTGAGATATCGCTCCATCAACGTCGGCGGGACTTGGAGAACGCCAGCTATGTTGTCGAAGCCATAGCTCGAGCCATCGGCCGGAAGCAGCGAGGCAATGTCGACGTCAAGACCGAGAAGGTCGCGAACCGCGTTTCGGTACTCAGCCCGGTTAAGACGGTGGAACGTTTCCGTTCTGCCCGGATTGGGTTGAGCCGCGGCCGCGCGGTCGAGCTGCGTCTCGAGCCACGACACAAAGCCCGCGGACGTCGTTCGGTCAGGGCGGGGCGCTCCCGTTGGAGGCATGAGACCGCCGTGAAGCTTCCGGACAACTTTCTCCCAGGTCTCCGCATCGGAGCTGACGTTGGTGAGGTCCAGGGCATCAAGCGCGAGGCCGCCTGTTCGCGACTGCTGGTTGTGGCAGGTCGCGCAATACTGCGTGATGAAGGCCTGCTGAGCCGTAACGGCAGCGGGCGTTGTTGACGATTGCTGCGCCTGCTGCCCCGCAGCTTGCAACTGGGCGACTCCCGTGATTAGCGCGAGAAACGCCGCGTACCCAACGCTCCTGACATGAATCCGCATGTGCTTACTTAGAGTACTTTTCGGGCGGCGTCAAGTTTACAAAAACCCGTCTGGCCGACCCCCAAGATGGGCTCGACGCCTGCTGTGCACCGGGCATGTTGGGCGTCGGCGAGCCCGACTCCGCGGCCCATCGCCGGCTGCACGAGGCGCTCGACAAGGTGACTACTATCGACCCGCTTCGAGCCACTCCATCATGAGCGGCGTGACGATCTCCGGCACTTGCGTGTGTGGTCCATGCCCGACCCCCGGGAGCACATGAATGGTCAGGGGGGCATCCACCCACTCCCACATATCGTTCAACGTGGGGTTCGTGAACGGACCACTGTCCTTGCCGTAGAGGAAGAGAGTCGGGGCCTTGACTGGCGGAAATTCTCCATACGTGAACCCGAAACTCTCTGTCTCCATCGTTACCGGCGTCGTCGGCCAATTCGATTTGTAGAAGCCGACAACCGACTCAGGGTCGCTACGCATATAGGCTTCTTTCCGAAGCCGGGCCAACTCCGCAGGCTCGTCCGGATTCGCCGGTCGATTGCGGAGCCGCTCGCCATACTCTTTGGCGGCGTTCGGGTTCTCTTGCATGCCGCGCTGGAACGTGCTCGCCTTCTGCTGGTCCGGATTGTCGATCAGCTCTCGAATCACCCCGGCCGGATGACCCGACCCAAGCGAGATCAACCGCTCGGTCTTCTCGGGGTGTGTCATCGCGAAGTGCCAGGCGTGCATCCCACCGCTGTCCTGCCCGACGATCGTCGCCTTGTCCTCACCGAAATGGTCGATGATGGCAGCGATGTCATCGGCGATTCGGGACGAGGCATAGTGTTCGTCGCCGACCGGCTTGTCGCTCTTGTCGGTGCCACGGGTCGACATCGAGACCACTCGGTACTTCTCCGATAGCATCACCATCTGATGTCGGAAATCGAACCACGGGCCCGAGATGCTGTGCACGAAGATCACCAGCGGGCCCTCGCCGACTGTGTGGTAGACGATTTTGACGTCGCCCGAGTTGACCGATCCCTCGGTCGCCGTGACCGACGCACCGCGCCAGTCGGTGATGGTGACGTCGTCTGCGGCAGCGCTCGCGGGCAGCACCCACACGAGACCGACGACGAGCAACGAGCACAGAACCCTCACAAGCTCCTCCAACGCAGGAAAATGGAAAATACGGGCCGATTATGACTGATGTCGTTGGCGCCCGGGACCACGCTCGGCCCCTACGAGATCCAAGCCCCCCTTGGCGCGGGCGGCAGGGGGAGGTCTACAAGGCAACTGACACCCGCCTGGACCGCACCGTCGCCATCAAGGTGCTTCTATGAAGCGGCGTGTCAAGTGACCCCGTTGTTCGTAGCCGGACGTGAGCGCTCGAAGACAGACCTCCAGTGAGTGCGCGCTGCCCCCTCAACCAGCCAGGGGGTGCGCGCGCGAACGGGTCCAGGTACCCGGGGCCCTCCCCGACGTCGTCGGGATTCCCACATTAGACGCATCGGGCCACAGCCACGAGTTGCGTCATCCTTCTATTCGCGCTCACCAGGGGCGATGCGTGATCGCCGGCGCAAGAGACGATACGACGAGGGGGGCGGCACCATCTCCCGGACGGCCTCGCGTGCGACCAAGGACCTTCACGTGCTCACCCACCAACCGACGACGCGGGACGGCCGATCTCAACGAGGTGCCAGGCCGACGTCCTACCGGGCCCGCCCCGGTGTCGCAGCCTGGTAGTGCGCCCCATCAAACGTCGTCTGGTCGCGCCACATCGCGAACAGGATGCCGGCTAACCGGCGCGCCAGGGCCACGGTGGCGATCCGGGGGCCTCGCCGTTTCGCCAGTTGGGCGGACCAGGCGCGCAGGCCGGCGGCGTCGGCGCGGCGGGAGCGGAGCGCCGCCCACGCGGCTTGCACCAACAGCCAGCGCATGCGCGGGTTGCCGGCCTTCGTAATGTGGCCCCGCCGGTGGCGGTCTGCCGAGCTGTCCTCACTGGGCACGAGGCCGAGATAGCTCTCGACCTGATGGGCCCCGCCAAAGCGCCCGGCCTCATCCAGGGTGGCGACAAAGGCCGTCGCGATCACCGGGCCGACGCCCGGCGCCGTCGTCAACCGCTGCACCACCGGGTTGGCCGCCGCGCTCGCCACCAGCGCCGTATCAATCTCCGCGAGCTGCTCCGTGAGCTGGGCCCAGAGCGCGAGCAGCGGCTGGATCGCCGCCTCGAGGGCGGCCGGGAGCTCGAGGGCCCCGACATACGTGCCAAACTTGTCGGCATCCCCCGCCCGGACGCGGAGCCCCTCGCTCCGCACGAGGGTGCGGGCCAGCGCGATGGTCCGCCCCCGCGCCCGCACGAGCAGGTCGCGGACCAGGAGCTGGCGTCGCACCTGGCGCTGCGTGGGCGACACCCGATGGGCGGGGCGATACGAGCCGAGCGGGCGGCCTCCGCCAGCATCCGGGCATCCCGGCGATCCGTTTTCACGCGGCGTCGCTGCTCCGGATACATCGGGGCATAGTTGGGGTCCGCGACGATCACCTCGTGGCCGCACTGCTCGATCGTCTGCGCCACCCATTCGCTTTCCGTCGTCGCCTCGAGGAGCACACGGGCACACGGTCGGCTCCCGAACATCTTCGTGCACTGCTGCCGCGTGCTGTGGACCCGCCGTTCGATCATCTCGCCCTCGGGGGTCAGGATGCAGATTTGACTTTCTCTCTTAGGGACGTCGATGCCAATATGCTCCATGGCTGGTCTCCCTCTGTGCGCCTTGAGCGCGTTGGACAAATGTGGAGCGCAAGCTACCACGTGGGGACGACCAGCCGCTTCATCCTATCTCCCCGCGCACGTTGCGGCTGACCCTGGTCTGAAGCAGCCTTGCGGCCCGAAGCGTACGTACGCTTTCTCGCGGCCGTCCGTCTGAGCGCCGCCCACTGAGTCCACTCCGAGCGTTGAACCGTCTCACGAGACGTACGTACGCCGGTGGCGGGCAGTTTTGTTCAGCCGCTGGAGCCGATCTGTGGCGAATCGGTAGAAAGCCTGGAAACTCCCTGACAACTCTTGGCCCTGGCAGTCGGCTCCCGGCTCGTGCACTATGACGTCACCGGCCTCAGTGGCGAGGGAGGTACTGGACAAGGCCGTAAGCCGTCGCGACGGATGCTGGCTCTGGATCAGACGCCGATGCGCTGAACGGCTGTCTCAGCGCCGATCCACGCGCCGTCTGGAACTCGGCGGATTGTCGAGTACGAACGGAGCGCCAGTCAGCTCGTCCTCACCCGCCAGCGTGTCGAACGCTACGTGCTGGAGAGCCGCGGCCTCCTGACGTGATAGCCCCAGCTCGAAGGCGGAGCACTCGAGGTCACCGAGTGACCGTGGATCCCGACCCGTCAGACGCCCGAAGACCACCAGCGCCTCGAGGTAGTAGCCGTACGTGCTGGCGTGGTAGTGGTCGTAGGTCCAAAGACTGATGGTGCCGAAGTCGACGCCGTCGTACGGATTCGGGTCGGCCACCCCCGTTTCCATGGCCCGCGTCCAAGCTTCGCCGACCGGGATCACCGACGTGATGGCGGCCGAGGCCCGCGCTGCTTCGTCGTAGCCCGCCCGGACGTCCCGGGCCATGGCCTCAATCGATTGTCCGGACCAGGCGCCGTTCGGCTGGTATGTCTGGTCCGCCCGTGACCAGGTCGCCATCAGGTGCACCTCTACGACCGGGTTGGCGGAATGAAGGAACTCTGCGAGTCGACCACTGGTGTCGACGAGCTTGGCGGGATCCCCGGGTGCCTCGAAGTCGAGCGTGCTCTGCCCGTGCGTGACGACGGCGTCCCAGGCTCTTCGTCCGATGACGCCTAGCCGGTTTTCGAGGTGGAAGTCGAGCCCGCTGCCCGGTTGGGTCTCGACATACACGCCGTAATCCAAGCCGACTTGGTCGGTGAACGACTCGAACAAGGCCGGCACCCCGCCGATGCCCGTGTTGTTGAGATCGGTGACGGTATCCGGTCGGCGACAAGTTTGTCCGCCGCGGTCCGCAGATCGTCCGCCGGGCCGAAGCAGAGGTAGTCGCGGGACGTGAGCGGTTCTCCGCGGTACCGTTCAGCTTTTGTGCCTGGCGCGACGGTGAGCACCCAACGCTCGGCCCCTACGAAATCCAGGCCCCCCTCGGCGCGGGCGGCATGGGCGACGTCTACCAGGCTCGCGACACCCGCCTGGACCGCACTGTCGCCATCAGGGTGCTCCCGGAGCCCGCGTCGCCGCCGACCCCGATCTGAAGCCGCGCTAGTTTCCGCTGGCCGTGTACTTGGTGAAGGCTCCGCCGGCGGAGCCCAGCGAGTTCGGGCCCTCCGCGGCGTAGACGTTACCGTCCGCGTCGACCGCAACACCCTCGCCCGCCGTGCCCTGATATACCCGGTTCTCACGCTCGAACGGGGGGATCATCGCGGTGATGTAGTCGCCGTCCACCGGTCCGATCCGAACGCCGTTCCGCCAGTTCGGATGATTCGTCGGACCCGACTCGGAGTCGATGGCATACACCATCTCGTCCTTGAGGAAGATGCCGCTGATGCGTCCGTAGGCGTAGCGCGACTCGAGGTAATTGCCGTCCTGGTCGAAGATCTCCAGTCGGTGATTGCCGCGATCGGCCACCCAGAGACGCCCCTGCGAGTCGAACGCGAGTGCGTGCGGGGTACGGAACTCGCCGTGGCGCACACCGATCTCGCCCCACTGCTTGATGAACGTGCCATCGGGGGCGAACTTCATGATGCGGCCAGTGTTGCCGGCGGCCCGGCCCTCTTCCATCGCCTGATTGCTGGTCATGCCCTGGCCGTTGTGCCCGTCGCCGACGTAGATACTCCCGTCGGGCCCGGTGACCACGTCGTTTGGCTGATTGAACGTGTCGGAGCCGGTGCCCACCTGCCCGGGCATGCCGAGGCTCATCAGGAGCTCACCGTCGGGACTGAACTTGTGCACCTGATGCCCCTTGGTCCGATCCTCGTTCACGGCAAAGTCGGTCACCCAGACATTTCCCTCGGCATCGACGTGGATCCCGTGCGGCGTCACCATCAGGCCGCCGCCGAAGTTGGCAAGGATCTCACCGGTGTTGCGGTCGAACTTGAAGATCGGGTCGACCGGGTTCAGGTCGCAGTTCGTCGGCGCCCCGCTACCGAAGGTGCCGGCGCCACAGCGCTCATAGGCCCAGATGTGCCCGTCGATCGGGTCGATATCGATCCCGGCCGTCGAACCCCACTCCCGCCCCTCGGGCAGCGTGCCCCAATTCGCGGTCACGGTCGGGTTGGGGTTCGGCATCCCCTCGCCGCTAATCGGGTTGCCCATGGGCATGGCGGCATCGGTCGCCCGGGCCTCCCCCATTGGCTCGGGAGCCTCGGACGGGGCGGCGCAACCAGCCACGAGGGCGACGGCGCAGACGAAGAGTACGGACTTCATGGATCGCAACATTGACATGACAGCTCCTTGCGTCGATCCTAGGCCGTTTGGCCGGCATCGGTCCACCGGCACCGGCGCCCCTAGCCGGCGAGGGCACCCTCCTCGAGCGCGATCGACTGCTCGACGGCGCCGGCGAGCGTGTTGGCCGCGATACATGACCGCTCGGCGATGAGGCCTCTCTGTTGAGCAGGTCGCAAAGCACGGAGGGTCCGTCGTCCTGGCTGCGTGGGGCTCGGCCCGATTCAGGTCTGAGCGAAGCAGAGTGAGCCGCGTCGCGAACGGCTGGTCGCGATCAAGGTCCTTCCGCCTGACTTGACCCGCGACGCCACGGCGAAACAGCGGTTCTTGCAGGAAGCGAAATCTGCGTCCGCGCTCGACCATCCGAGCATCTGCAACATCCACGAGATCAACGAGACGGCCGACGGCCATCTCTACCTCGTGATGGCGCACTACGAGGGGGAGACGCTCAAGGAGCGGATCGCACGCGGGCCACTGCCGCTGGATGACGCCATCGACATCGCTGCCGGAGTAGGCTCCTAGGACCCCATGATCATCGCTGAGGCCATCATGCTTCTCTCGGTGGCGACGGCCGGGCCGGCCGAGCGTGGCACGGAGCCGCACCTCCCCGCGTCAGGACCGGTCCGCGCTGCCCAGTCGGCGCCAGCCGCCGTCGCGGACGACCGCGTCGCCATCACCGTGTTTTCCAACATCTCGGGCGCCGCGCCGGACGACTGGATCGGTGCCGGTATCGTCGACACGCTCGCGGCCGACTTGGAGGGTGCGGGCGGAGTGTCGGTGGTCGGGCGCCAGGCCGTGTCGGGCGCGATCGCGCAGCTGAGCGCGGAGGGCAGGAGCGCTGAGGCGACCGAGGCGACAGCGGTTGCCGCGGGCCGTCTCCTCGGCGCGCAGTGGGTCATCAGTGGTGGCTACCAGCGGCTGGGCGACCGGATGCGCATCACGGCGCGCGTGGTGGAGGTGGCGACCGCCACGGTCGTACACACGGCGATCGTCGACGGTACGGTGACGGATCTCTTCGCGCTACAGGACCGGCTCGCCACCAACCTCCGGCAGCGGCTCACGCGCGACGGGAGCACGGCCACGCCCGCGGTCACCGCCCGTGCCAGTGCACCGGCCCCGGTGGATGCCGCGCCTCGAGCAACGCCGGAAGACGCGGAACCAGCGATTGAACGGCCACCCGCTGCTGCGGCGGCGCCTGTCTCCGCTGCCGGCACGGCCGACCCCACCCGCATCATTGACAGCCCGGCACCACCGCTCGCTCCCGCCACCATCGCGCGGGATGCGCTCCGGCGCGCCACGCTGCGCGCGGTGCGGTTGACGGACGCATTGGACATGGATGGCGTGCTTGACGAAGACGTCTACGCAACCGTGCCCTCGTTCGGGGACTTCATCCAGCAGATCCCCCTTGCAGGGGAACCCTCAACCGAACGGACCGAGGCCTGGGTTTTTTATGATGCCTCACACGTCTACGTGGCGGGGCGCCTGTGGGACTCAGCCTCCGAAGCGCAATGGGTCGTCAACGAGATGCGCCGGGATTCGCCTACTCTTTTCCAGAACGAATACTTCAGCGCGGTGTTTGACACCTTCTACGATCGGCGAAACGCCGTGGGTTTTATGGTCAACCCGATCGGCGGTTTCTCGGACGTCGAGATTGTGGATGAACGGCCCTCGAGCATGGACTGGAATCCGGTCTGGACTGTTCGTACGGGCCGCTTCGACGGCGGGTGGACCGTCGAGATGCAGATCCCGTTCAAATCAATCCGCTTTCGCCCAGGTCAGACGCAGCTCTGGGGCTTGCAACTCGGGCGCCATATTCGCTGGAAGAACGAACGGACCTATCTGACCCCGGTCCCTATTTCAGGCGGGCCGGGCGAAATGTGGGTATCGGCGGGTAGCACGCTGACCGGTATCGAGGTCCCGGCGGGGAACCGCACGTTCGAGATTAAGCCATACGCGATCGGCTCACTCGCCACTGATGTCAACGCGGTCCCGCTCGTCTCGAACGATGGTGACGGCGACTTCGGCGTCGACGTCAAATACGGCCTGACCCAGAACCTCACGGCCGACTTCACCTACAACACCGATTTCGCCCAGGTCGAAGTGGACGAGCAGCAAGTGAACTTGACGCGGTTCAGCCTGTTCTTTCCCGAGAAACGCGAGTTTTTCCTCGAGAGCCGCGGCACGTTCGATTTCGGCCGCGGCGCGCGGTTCGGCGGAGGTGGCGGGGGAGGCGGTGGGACGCGGCGACCCGGTGGGGGTGGCTTCGGCGGCGGCGGCGATGCGCCGACGGTTTTCTTCAGCCGGCGGATCGGGCTGGAACAAGGGCAGACGGTGCCGATCCTGGCCGGCGGCAGGCTCACCGGGAAGGCGGGCAAGTTCAGCCTCGGGGCGCTGAACATCCAGACCGATGACGCACCAGGCGTCGGCGCGCTGTCGACCAATTTCACGGTCCTGCGGGTCAAGCGGGACATCCTGCGGCGCAGCGCGATCGGCGCGATCTTCACGGGTCGGTCCGTCTCGACCGTCGGACCGGGGTCGAACGAGGTCTACGGCCTCGACGGCACGTTCGCGTTCTATGACAACGTCAACTTCAATGGCTATTACGCCCGCAGCCACACGCCCGGCCTCGACGCCGACGACGCGAGCTACCAGGGGGTCTTCACCTACAACGGCGACCTCTACGCCTTCCAGCTGGACCACCTGCTCGTGGGCGACAATTTCAACCCGGAGATCGGCTTCCTCCGACGTGATGACTTCCGGCGCACGTTTACCACCGGCCAGTACAGTCCCCGGCCCCGATCGATTCGCGCGGTACGGCAATTCACCGTCGGCGGGAGCCTCGATTACATCGAGAACGGAGCGGGCCAGGTGGAAACGCGCATCGCCCAGGCGCGCTTCAGCACCGAGTTCGAGAACAGTGACCGGATCGGGTTCGACGTCCAGGACAACTACGAGTTCCTGGCGCAACCGTTCCCCATCGCGTCCGATGTCACCATTCCCAGCGGCGCGTATGCGTTCCAGGACGTGTTCGCCTCGTACTCGATGGGGACGCAGCGTCGCTTCTCGGGCACCTTCTCGTTCCAGCGCGGCGGGTTCTTCAGCGGGCACATCACGGCCTACGGCTACCGGCGCGGCCGGATCGAGATCACGCCGCAGTTCTCGTTCGAGCCGAGCATCTCGGTCAACCGGATCGATCTCCCGGAGGGCGCGTTCACCGCAACGCTGGTGCAGACCCGCTTGACCTACACGTTGACGCCGCGGACGTTCTTTTCGGGCCTCCTGCAGTACAACAGCAGCACCAACACGCTCAGCACCAACCTCCGGCTCCGCTGGGAATATCAGCCAGGCAGCGAGCTGTTCGTGGTCTACAACGACCAGCGCGACACCGAGCTGCGCGGCACGCCGTTCCTCGAGAACCGCGCCTTCATCATCAAGTTGACGCGGCTCTTTCGGTTCTGAATGAGGCAGATCCGTAGCGCCGCATGCACGTCCCCGAGACGGCGGCCTCCAGCTAGCCCGGCGGCCCTCCTGTCGCTCCTGTCCGCTCGTTGCACACTGTCTGCCCATCCGAGGCCGTGATCAGCCCCGGTCCTGGTGGTACACTCGCGGACACCCGTACGAACCACTCCCGGGGACCTGGCGGCGAGAGGCGACGGAGAACGGTCGCGGTCGTGGCGTCATCACGGCTGCCGATGATGCCTGCCCCGAATCCGACCTGTCCAGCCGACGGGACGGCGCGGTATCACGGAGCCAGGTCTACTCCACAGGGACGAGTCTTGCGATCTTGCCACCCGCATTGTGTTCAAACAGAAGATAGATGTCGCCATTGGATGCCTGTTCGATATCGCGTACTCGACCGATGCCTTCGAACAGCGTTTCCCGCGCCACGAAGTGGTTGTCTTCGATCTCGACTCGAAACAGGCTGCGCGCCTTCAATGATCCAACCAGGTAATTTCCCTTCCACTCCGGGAACTGGTCACTGTCGCTGATGATGAAACTGGACACGGCTGGCGACGGCGTCAGGTCGACCACCGGCTGTTCGATATCGGACAGCTCGAATTCAACACCCAAGTCCTTGCCATACTCTACCGGTGTGCCATCGTAATCGAGGCCGAGCGAAAACAAGGGCCAGCCGTAGTTGCGCCCAGGCAACAGCAGGTTGATTTCATCGCCGCCTCGGGGGCCATGTTCGCTGCCCCATAGCTCGCACCCGGTCATGTCGAATTCCAACCCTTGCGGGCTGCGATGGCCATAGGTATAGACGCTCTGATAGACATCGTCTCGACCAACAAAGGGATTGTCTTGCGGAATAGTGCCATCGTCATTGATGCGATGAATCTTGCCCCAGGGTGTTGACAGATCTTGAATGCCCGGCATGCCGCCTGACGAGCCGACCGAGAAAAAGACATGGCCTCGGTTGTCGAACACGGCACGGCCACCGGCGCCAATATCGCCCGCGAGGCTGTAGTGCTCCATGTCGGCCTGCCAGATGATCTCCTCGTCGATCCACTCGCCATTGTCGATTCTGCCGCGCACCAGCCTGTTCATGGAAACCGGCCGCTCCCGCTCTCGGCTGAGCTCGGTGCAATCCTCGCAGCGGTGACCGTGGAATAGGTAGATCCAGCCGTTCTCTTCGTAGTTCGGATGCAAGAGGATGTCGAATAGCCAGCCCATGCCGCGTTCGACATCGATGCGGAGTCAAGCCCATTCTTAGTTGAAACTCTCCACGGCTCCCGATGGCTTACGCGGCCTGCTTCTTCGACGTCGTCGTGTCGATCTTCAGTTCTCGCTTCAATGCGGCCCGAAGCGTGGGAAGGTGGCGGTAGCCCCTCACCCTTCGTAAGCGCGGTTCGATGTCCAGGAGGGCGGTCGCCAGCCAGCGGTGGCGTTGGCTCGAGCTCTGCCAGTGATCTACCTTCGCGCAGCGTTCCTCGACCAGCGCATTGACCGACTCCAGACAGTTCGTCGTCTTGAGGGTGAGCTAATCTTAGTTGAAAATTGAAACGGCTCCAGACCCTGTGGTGTGATGACGTTGCAAAAGACGGACATCACCCCACGAGAGAGAGGAGCCACGATGAGTGTCCTACGTGCTGTCAGGAAGCGCAAGAAAGTTCGCAAGCTGGGCTCGGTCAACATCATTCACCGCGAGGCCTACGCGGATCTGGAGCTGGACGCGAAGGTGGAGCTGATCCGCTCGCTGGTGCCCCTGGGCCTGATGCATGTGCAGGAGTTGCTCGACCAGGAGGTGACGGCGCTGGCGAGCGAGCGCTACGTCCGGAAGGACGCGTCGGTCGGTGGACGCCGTCACGGCAGTAACCCTGGGACGGTGGGTCTCGCGGGGCAGCGCGTGCCGATTCGCGTGCCCCGGATTCGTCGCCTCGCAGGGAGCGAGATTCCGCTGCGGTCGTATGCGGCGTTGCATGACGACCGCGAGGTGGACGACGCGCTGCTGCGACGGGTGCTCTACGGGATCTCGTGCCGCAACTACGCGGCGGCCGCGGCGGCGATTCCCGGGGCGATCGGGCTGTCGAGTTCGACGGTGTCCCGGGGGTTCATCCAGGCCAGCGCGGCGCAGCTACGGGCGTTCCAGGAGCGGGACCTATCCGATGAGGACGTGGTGGCCGTGTTCCTGGACGGCAAGACGTTCGCTGACGCGACGATGGTCATCGCGCTAGGCATCACGCTGTCTGGGGAGAAACGCTTCCTGGGCTTCGTCGAAACGGACACGGAGAACGCGACGGTGCTCACACCGTTCCTGCGGTCGTTGGTCGAGCGGGGCCTCGACCTCTCCCAGGGTGTGCTGGTCATCCTCGATGGCGGCAAGGGGCTCCGCACGGCCGTCCGGAAGGCCTTCCGGGGCCGGGCCCTGGTCCAACGGTGCCAGTGGCACAAGCGCGAGAACGTGGTGAGCTACCTGGCCAAGCACGAGCAGGCGGTGTGGCGTCAGCGTCTCCAGCGAGCGTACAACCGGCCGGACTACGACGAGGCCCTCGGTGCGCTCGAGACGCTCCACGGCGAGTTGGACGAGCGGAACCAGTCGGCGGCTGACAGCTTGGCGGAAGGCCTGGACGAAACCCTGACGTGACATCGATTGGGCGTGTACGGAGTGCTGGGCCGGTCGCTGAAGACGACGAACTGTCTGGAGTCGGTCAATGCGCTGGTCGAGGAACGCTGCGCGAAGGTAGATCACTGGCAGAGCTCGAGCCAACGCCACCGCTGGCTGGCGACCGCCCTCCTGGACATCGAACCGCGCTTACGAAGGGTGAGGGGCTACCGCCACCTTCCCACGCTTCGGGCCGCATTGAAGCGAGAACTGAAGATCGACACGACGACGTCGAAGAAGCAGGCCGCGTAAGCCATCGGGAGCCGTGGAGAGTTTCAACTAAGAATGGGCTTGACTCGTCGTCTTCAGCGACCGGCCCAGCACTCCGTACACGCCCAATCGATGTCACGTCAGGGTTTCGTCCAGGCCTTCCGCCAAGCTGTCAGCCGCCGACTGGTTCCGCTCGTCCAACTCGCCGTGGAGCGTCTCGAGCGCACCGAGGGCCTCGTCGTAGTCCGGCCGGTTGTACGCTCGCTGGAGACGCTGACGCCACACCGCCTGCTCGTGCTTGGCCAGGTAGCTCACCACGTTCTCGCGCTTGTGCCACTGGCACCGTTGGACCAGGGCCCGGCCCCGGAAGGCCTTCCGGACGGCCGTGCGGAGCCCCTTGCCGCCATCGAGGATGACCAGCACACCCTGGGAGAGGTCGAGGCCCCGCTCGACCAACGACCGCAGGAACGGTGTGAGCACCGTCGCGTTCTCCGTGTCCGTTTCGACGAAGCCCAGGAAGCGTTTCTCCCCAGACAGCGTGATGCCTAGCGCGATGACCATCGTCGCGTCAGCGAACGTCTTGCCGTCCAGGAACACGGCCACCACGTCCTCATCGGATAGGTCCCGCTCCTGGAACGCCCGTAGCTGCGCCGCGCTGGCCTGGATGAACCCCCGGGACACCGTCGAACTCGACAGCCCGATCGCCCCGGGAATCGCCGCCGCGGCCGCCGCGTAGTTGCGGCACGAGATCCCGTAGAGCACCCGTCGCAGCAGCGCGTCGTCCACCTCGCGGTCGTCATGCAACGCCGCATACGACCGCAGCGGAATCTCGCTCCCTGCGAGGCGACGAATCCGGGGCACGCGAATCGGCACGCGCTGCCCCGCGAGACCCACCGTCCCAGGGTTACTGCCGTGACGGCGTCCACCGACCGACGCGTCCTTCCGGACGTAGCGCTCGCTCGCCAGCGCCGTCACCTCCTGGTCGAGCAACTCCTGCACATGCATCAGGCCCAGGGGCACCAGCGAGCGGATCAGCTCCACCTTCGCGTCCAGCTCCAGATCCGCGTAGGCCTCGCGGTGAATGATGTTGACCGAGCCCAGCTTGCGAACTTTCTTGCGCTTCCTGACAGCACGTAGGACACTCATCGTGGCTCCTCTCTCTCGTGGGGTGATGTCCGTCTTTTGCAACGTCATCACACCACAGGGTCTGGAGCCGTTTCAATTTTCAACTAAGATTAGCTCACCCTCTCGATGCGCGTTTCCAACTGATAGATATCGTCATACGCTCGCGGCGTTCCCCGTATCAACTCCGATCTGTCTCCATCCGGACTGATGACGCGCACGCCTTTGGTCTTTTCGGTGACGAGCAGGCTGCCATCCGGCAGCGGTGCCAGGGAAAAGGGAAGAGGGTCCAGATCGTCGACCAGCAGTTCCAGTCGGAAACTGTGGAGTTCAGTCGCAAACTCACCTTCTGGAATGGAAAGTGGCGCATCATAGTTCGACGTCACATAGCCAACGTTGGCGCGCGTCTCCAGCACGTACATGGCAAGGCCCTGGATTTCCACCGGGCTGAAGATGTCGTTCCAACTGGGCATGCCGGAGTCGACATAGCCATTGGCTATACTGCCAACGACGTCGGCCATGGATTCGCCATGAACGAGCGCACTCCGAAGTGGTGTGCCTTGCCCGGCGCCTTCCAGATCTTCACCATGGCACACCGCGCAGTTCTCCTGAAACATCAATCGCGATTCGGTGACACCGGAGTATGCGACGGGTTCCTGTTGTGCCGAAGCGCTGGTCGCCGCGATGAGAGCCGCGGGAAGAAGAAGCCAAGAGAATGTGAAGCATAGGTGTGTCTTGTTCATGGTTAGTCCCGACTTGTTGCAGTGCGTGGACAGAATACTGGATCCGCCCAACGACTGGGCGGATGACGTGCCGGGGCTACGCGTTCGGCAACGCATGCCGGCGGAAACGCCCCCGGTCCAGCTTGGTGCCCTGGTCCTGATACACCTCAAACTGTCCCTGTCAGGACCTCACCCCTCGTAGTTCTCGAGCTCCCCGAGTCAATGTCGAAGCGGAAGCACGCGCATCTCCGGGTAGATCAGGTCGTGTTGCTCTCCGTTGGGTAGCTCAACCATCAGCGTGGGACCGTGCTGGGCGTGGCCCAGTCGCAAGATGAGCCGATCACCGGTGTCTGGATCCACGAGCACGACCTCGGTGGCCTCCCCGGTCCAGGTCGGCATACGCCGCGTCGACCGTCGTGTGGAGGCCCGCCACGGTTGCCTGCCGGTAGCAGTCGCGGCCCCAAGGCTAGAGACCTTCGTAGGGAGTGCGGATTGGTTCCCACCATCACGGAGTGCGTCGTCGCTGGCCGATGGGACAAGCGGTTGGCCGGATCGTGCGGGCGGCATCCTGGGTCGCGCGCGGTGCGATTCCGTGGAACCGCATGTTGTCAGTGAGGTTGTCGCCTGCGCGCGTCGGACGGTGTCACTGGCACGACTCTTGGAGAAGTCAGCGTGCTCCCCGCAACGAAGGGGGCCGTGTGTCGATCCACCACTCACCCGTTGACACCACCCAGGACGGCCTGTTCGCCCACGCGCTGATCGAAGCGGGCGTCCGCACGCGGGCGCTCGCCGAGGAGGGGCGGCCCGTCCCGCAGCCCCGGGCTCGTCGCTTTGCCGCCCGCGTGTCGCTCCGCTATCGGATCCGTGGCGCTGCTGCGTGGTCGCCGGGTATCACGGACAACGTGAGCCGCACGGGCGTGTTCTTCCGCACCGATGCCCCGTGCTTGCCCCAGCCGGGAGCAGAGCTGGAGCTGGTGCTGAACACGCCGACGCCGAGCCGGCCGGGGCGACCGGACGTGGTCACCGCCTGGGGCGCCGTCGTGCGCGTGACCTACGACCCCACGCTGCCGGAAATGTTGCCGGGCGTGGCCGTCGCCGTGGAGTGGCGCTCCGCATCCGGGCAGACAGGCCGACACGGGGGGCTACCCCTGCCCGAGGTCCGGGCCGATGGAACCAGCGCGACCCGCACGGTGACGGAGGGGGTAGAATGTTCAGGCGACAACCAGACCGCGCGCCCAGAGCCCGCCCGCTGAGGGCGGTCGAGCCGACACGGTGCGCACCGGCACAGGCCCACGAGGATGGGCCAGCGACCATGGCCGCCCTACGACTCAGCCCCTCGCTCGTCATTAAGGGACACCTGTCGGCCTCGGAAGATCTGACCGTCCACGGCCGCTTCGAGGGCGAGATCGAGGTGCGCGCGCACACGGTGACCGTCGGTAACGACGCGGAGGTCGAGGCGCCCATTCATGCCAAGGCCGTCGTGATCGAAGGCGCGGTCCACGGCGAGGTCACCGCCACCGACCGTGTCGAGATCCGAGCGTCGGGACGGCTGGACGGGGCCGTCGTGGCGCCCCGGATCGCCGTGGCGGCCGGCGCGCACGTGCGGGGGACGGTCGAGACCCGGGCCGTCGACAGCGCGGCGCAGCTCACGGAGAACGCTGGGCCAGCGGCCGTGAACGATGGCGGCCGCGCGCGGAAGAGCCCCGCCGCATAGCTGCTGCCCCGCGTCGGCACGGCGCTTCCCAAGCCTATTCCATCACCGCGGAGATCGGCCGTGGAGGGATGGGTCACTCAACGTGAGTTGCCCAGGCCAGACCTCGCGCGGGACCGTCTAACTCTTTCGGCCACGGAGCGGCCAGACGTCGGCCCAGAGGCATTCAGATGGCGACCCTTGTTCACGACCTCCGTCAGAGTGTGCGCCTGCTGGTGAAAACTCCTGGGTTCACGTTCGTGGCCCTCGCCACGGTCGCCCTCGGCATCGGCGCCAACACCGCGGTGTTCAGCGTCGTGAACGCGGCGCTCCTGCGGCCGCTGCCCTACCCTGACCCGGACCGCCTCGTCCGCGTGCGGGAAGAACGTCCGCTGATGCGTGGTCGCGACATGCCGGCCTTCATGACCAACATGACGCTCGACGCGTGGCGCGAGGACGCGCAGACGATCGAGCAGATCGCCGGCTACAGCGACCGGGGGTTTACGCTGAGCGGCGCGGCTGGCAATGCCACGAACTGGTCGATCGGCGAGGCCGTTCGGGTGCGCGGGGCGGTCGTGTCGCCGTCGCTGTTTCCGCTGCTACGCGCGAGGCCGTTCTTGGGTCGGGTGTTTACCTCGGAGGAAGAAGCCGCCGGGAACAACCGCGTTGCCATCCTGAGCTACCGCGCTTGGCAGACGCGCTACGGGGGCGCCCCGGAGCTGATCGGGGCCCTCCTGACGCTCGATGACGTCGGCTATACCGTCGTCGGCGTCATGCCCGAAGACTTCTACTTCCCGGACCGGGACACCGAGTTGTGGGTTCCGCTGAGCGTGACCGTGCCGCAGACACAACCGGGTCAGGTGTTCGTCATGGCCTTTGCGGGCATCGCGCGCCTTCGAGACGGAGTGTCCCTGGAGCAAGCCGAGGCTGAGGGCCAGGCGATCGTCGGAGGCCAAGAGCCGATGGCGCCGGGCATGGGGGCCGCGACGCTGCGCCTGAGCCGGGCTGCAGGAAGAGTTGGTCGGCGAGGCGCGGCCGGCACTGCTCGCCCTGTCGGCGGCGGTTGGCTTCGTCCTCCTCATCGCGACGGCCAATCTCGCCAACCTGCTGCTCGCGTGTGGGGCATCGCGGCAACGGGAGCTGGCCGTCCGGTCGGCGATCGGCGCAGGTCGTGGACGACGGCGCGACTCAATCTCCCGCGGGCGCAGTATGGCGATGTGGAGGTCGCGACGGCGTTTTTCGATCGGCTCCTGGAGCGCGGGTCGGCGCGTCCCGGTGTCGAGGCGATCGGCCTCGTCTCGACGCTGCCGCTGACCCCCGGCGAGTCGCTGATGGCGTTCCGGATCCAGGGGCGCCCGGCGCCGGCCAGCCGGGACGAACTGACGGCCGCCCGTCCGCAGCTTGTCAGCCCAGGGTATCTGGCCGCGATGGGGTTGCGTCTCGTGCGTGGCCGGTTCGTGAGCGATCAAGACACCGCGACCAGCCCCAGGGTCTTCGTCGTGAATGAGGCGTTTGCCCGCGCGTATTTCCCCGAGGGGGTTCTTGGCCAACAGCTCAACCTGGGTCCCGGCGAGCCACGGGAAATCGTCGGCGTCGTGGGCGACGTTCACCATCGCGGCCTCGACCGTGAGCCGCAACCCGAACTCTACATCTCCTACCGGCAGTCGTTCCGCTCACAAGGGGCTCCGAGCATCAGCGTCGCGGCGCGGACCACCGGCGACCCAGTGGCGTTTGTGCCGTTTCTCCAAGAGGATGTCTTCGCGCTCAATCCGTCGCTGCCGCTCCACAATGTCATGACGATGGGAGCGCGCCTCGCGGCGTCGGTGGCACAGCCGCGCTTCTACGCTGTCGTGCTCGGGCTGTTTGCCGTCAGCGCGCTCGCGCTCGCGGTGATCGGCATCTACGGGGTTCTCGCCTACACGGTGTCCCGGCGCAGCCGAGAGATCGGTCTCCGAATGGCCCTCGGTGCGGACGGACGGAGCATCCGGGCGTTGGTTGTCCGGCAAGGAACGCTGTTGGTCGGACTCGGCGTCGCGATCGGTCTTGCGGGGGCGTTCGCGACGACGCGAGGACTTGAAAGCCTCCTCTTCGGCATCGCGACCACAGACCTCACGACGTTCGTCGTCGTGCCGGTCGTGCTGATCGCCGTGGCCCTGGCCGCCTGCTATGTCCCGGCGCGCCGGGCGACGCTGGTCGACCCGATGGACTCGCTACGGCACGAGTAGAAGGAGGGGCCATGCGCTGGACTGCGTCGGCGTGCGGCTCGGTTGCCACGAGGAGAGGCGAGATGTCTGCGATCACGCGGATCCTGGTGTTTGGTGATCGTGCTCGGGCTTCCCGTCCCGCTCGGCAGAGACCCTCGGGCGTGAGGCTGAACTCCGTTCTGCCGATGGACCGGAGGACCGGAGCCCGTGGGAGCGGTGCCTCATGGGCCATTCACTCCCGTTCAGCCGGTCCGGGTCCGCCAGCAGGGCGTCCGTCGGTCGGTTGCCGTCTCGACGGGTCACATGTCGAACGCAGCATTTCACACAGGGAGACACATCGATGCCCAAGGTCATTGTCACAGCGCAGGTGGAAGACGCAGTGAAGTGGGAAGCAGGGTTCCGCACTCACGGGGATCTGTTCAGAAGCCAGACGGTCACCACGGCTGTCGGCTTCGGGATCCGCGAGGGCAATGAGGTGGCCGTCTGCGTCGAGCCGGCAAACCTCGACACGTTCCTGGCGGGCCTGGATTCTCCCGACACGGCTGCTGCCATGGCACAGGACGGCATCAAGCGCGAGACGGTGAAGGTCTACGTGATTGATAAGGAGTTCCAGCCGTAGTTCTCTGCTGCGCCATCGCCACCGCCATCGGTCCGCCAGCGGCGTGCCCTCGCAGCGCGCCATTATCGCTGGAGGATGCTCCCGGCTGGCTGAGGAGTGGATCGATGAAGATGTGCCCGTTCTGCGCCAAGGAGAACCAGGACGGCGCCGCCGTCTGCGAGCGGTGCGGGCCCTGCCGGTGTCGGTCATGATCCAGACGCCGACCAAGAACTCATGGGTCGTCGGAGTGGTCGTGGCGGGCGTCGTGTTGGTGATCACCGCGCTGCTGTTCCTCTTAGCGGCACCGGGGGGCTAGTGCTTCGCATGGTCAAGATGATGTTCATGCTCTACCGGAAAACCGGAGTCACGCACGAGCAGTGCGTGACCGAGTGGATGGGCGCGCAGCACCTCTCGTCCCTCGATGAGGGTAAGGCGGGGGGACTCCGTCGGTATATCCAGAACGCAGTGACCGGGGACGAGCGCGAGGGAGCCCCGATGGCGTTGGCGAGTTGTGGTTCGACGATGCGGCGACGATGGACCGCGTCATGAACGGCCCGGCGGGGGGTAAGGTGTTCGAGGATGCGACGCGGTTCGCGGACCTTGACCGCTCGTATCCGCTCATCGTGGACGAGCACATCCGCATCGAGTAACTCGACTACCTCAGGCGCTCGGGAACACGGGACTCCGCCACGTCCCCCGCAGCCAGTTGTAGACGCAGAGCCCGACGTCGCGATCACTCGGATTCCCGAACGGATGCACCTTGAGGAGCGCCGCATAGGCTTGCTCGGGCGTCCAGGTGGCCAGCCGGGTGTGCCACACCTCCATCACTCGTCCGACCTTTGCAGGTGATGGCGCACCGGCGAGGTCGTAGCGCCGCCACCCGTGCTTGTGGGCGGGGTTGATCAGGTAGGCCAACAACAGGACCTGCCACAGCGCGGGCCGTGGCGCCTGCTTGGCGACGTCGTCGATGTAGCGCCACGCGGCGAGTAGGCCCTTGACCCGGCCGACCTCATGCGCCGACTCGGCGTTGGACCCATCCAGGCGCAATGCCTCGGAGATGAAAGCGTCGATGGGGTCGGTGGAGGACGACACGAGGAGCCTGTCAAATGGAGAACAAAAAGCGAATACTACTCCGAGTCATGGCTGGGAGGGAACCCCTGAATGTGTCCGGGTGACCCAAGAATCACCTTGTTTTCAGGACGCCTCCACGTCACCCGTGTGAGCAGCGATGCGGCGCGAAAGTCGGGTCTCAGCGAAGGGGTTTTCTGGGACGGGGTCTGGGCGACGTATTCCTTGTTGGAGGGTGCAGAACGGCGTAGGCTGGCGGCACACACGCAGGAGGTTGCCGATGGCATCCCAGCGCGTCGAGACCGCTTTGCAGTTGCTACGGGCCGAGTATCTGGACATGCCCGGCTTTGCCTTGACGCCGACGCAAGTCGCCGCCCTCGTCGCCTTGGACGGGGAGACGGCCGCGATCTTGCTCCAGGCGCTCGAAGGCTCAGGGTTCTTGGACCGTCGGCCGGACGGGCGATTCATCCACCGGCAGCACTAAGCACGCGACGTCGCGGTCAACCACCGGTGAGCGGTCGACCGAGACGCGCCGAGTCGCCGCGCCGCCTCCCGAATCGGTAGGCCCCGCACGGGCTCTCTAGCACGCGTTCAGGGATGCGCTCCTTTGGCCGGCCGAGCCGTGTCCCGTTCCGCCGCGCCTGGGCCAATCCCGCGGGCCAACGGTCTGAGGGATCGGCGGTAGGATCCCGGCAGGCCGTCAGCCGACACGGCGGTTGACGGGTTAGGGGCGTTGGCTCTGTTCCCGCAGGCCAGCGTCCCGCTTCTCCAACGACGTTATCGCTTGCTCGCCCTGCCTCCCTATGCGCCATGACGAATCGGCTCAAGTGGCCGACAGCCATGTCCAATCGCGACGAGGGCACGCGCGAGGTTCGGATCGTTCCAAATGCCGAACCACTCATGGAGCGCTCCCAACACGATGGCACGCTGTTACGGCGCCGCATGCTATCGTAGCCAAGATATTGGATTCTTGACGTGGGAGGTCTTGGAATGACAGCTGGCCGATCGACGATGAAGCCGATGATCGTGGCGTGTGCCCTGTTGGTGACGTTGCCGGGTCTGACCAGGGCGCAGGAGGTGCCGCAGACGGCCTGGGGTGCGCCGGACCTGCAGGGCGTCTGGGATTTTCGGACCATCACGCCGCTCGAGCGTCCCGAGGACCTTGGCGATCAGGCGGTGCTGACCGTGGAGGAGGCGGCGCAGCGTGAGCAGAGCGCCGTCGACCGTGCCGACACGCTGTGGAACCGAGAGGCCCGGCCCACCGAGGCCGGTGGGAACGTGGGTGGCTACAACAACTTCTGGATGGACCAGGGCACGAACGTCATTGGGACGCGGCGCACCTCGCTGATCATCGATCCGCCGAACGGGCGACTTCCGGAGGTCACAGAAGCCGGGCAAGCGAGAGCGGCAGCCAACCGCGGATCCTTCAGCCCTGAGCTTCCGGCGTCTTACACGGACCTGAGCAACTCCGATCGCTGCCTGATGGGCTTCAACGCCGGACCGCCCATCACGCCGGCTGCATACAACCAGAACGTGCAGCTGTTCCAGACGCCGGACCACTTCGTGATGCTGACCGAGATGGTGCACACCGTGCGTGTCATTCCGCTCGACGGCTCTCCCGCGCTGGGCGACGGTCTCCGCCAGTTGTCCGGTGTGTCGCGTGGCCACTGGGAAGGAGAGACCCTCGTGGTTGAAACTGACAATTTCGAGGCGAGGCGGGACTGGCGGGGATCAACCGAAGGCATGCGTCTGGTAGAACGGTTTACCCGGGTGGATGCGGACACGCTCGAGTACGAGTTTACCGTGACCGATCCGGAGACCTGGGCTGCTCCATGGACGGTGAATCTCCCGATGCGGCGGAATGAGCTTCCGCTGTTCGAGTATGCCTGTCACGAGGGGAACTACGCGATGGAAGTGATGCTCCGTGGCGCGCGGGCCGACGAGAAGGCAGAGGGCGGCCAGTAGCTGCTGCCCTGGTCAGCTGGTGGCGTGAGCTGAAAAGGAAACGAGGCGGCATCATGCGTGTCGTCAGTCTTCTTCCCTTCGTCATCTTGGTCGTGTCGGCCACAAGCGCCATCGGTCAGGAGCCGGCGCGTGAATGGCGCTACTTCGGCGGTGACGAGGCGTTCACGCGGTATGCGCCGCTCGACCAGATCGACAGGCACAACGTCGACCAGCTCGAGATCGTGTGGCGTCGTCCGGCGGTGGATCCAGAGCTGCTACGCGCGTTTCCCGATCTACAGCCCAATGCCTATCTGAAGTCCACGCCGGTCATCATCGATGGCGTCCTCTACGCGCCCAACGCCTTCGGGTTGCTCGACGCGTTCGACCCTGCGACCGGTGAGACCGTCTGGCGCCAGCCCCCGTTCGTGGCTACCGAGGAGGAGGTCGCCGGGCGCAGCACCCGCGGCGTGGCCTACTGGAGCGACGGTACCGACCGACGGCTCCTACTCGTACGCGGAGAGCACCTCTATGCGCTCGACCCCGCGACCGGCCGACGCATTCCCGGCTTCGGTCTCTCCGACCAGGGACGCGCCGACCTGCATTGGGACCGCCCACTCGCCGAGCAGTTCAGCTGGTCGGGGGGACCGATTGTCGTCGGCGATGTCGTCGTCATAGCCGGCACGACGGCTGGGGCAGGTGATGGAGGTCTGGTTCGCGAGGCGGCGCCCGAAGATGTCCGTGGCTTCGATGTGCGCACCGGCGACTTGCTCTGGACCTTTCACGTCGTGCCGCACGCAGGCGAGTTCGGCGCCGACACGTGGGGCGATGGGTCAGGCGACTACTCTGGCGATCTCGGCTCGTGGTGCTGTCTCACCGCGGATGAAACGCTGGGTCATGTCTACATCCCGCTCTCGGCGCCGACCGGAATGGTTTACGGTGGGCACCGGCCGGGTGACAACCTCTTCTCGGACAGTCTCGTGGCCGTCGACGCGAAGACCGGCGAGCGGGTCTGGCATTTCCAGATGGTGCATCACGACGTCTGGGAATACGACACCGTGGGTCCACCGACGTTGGGCGAGATCACTGTCGACGGACGTCGTATCAAGGCGGTGATGCAGCCGAGCAAGACCGCCTTTCTGTATGTGTTCGACCGGGAGAGCGGTGAGCCCGTGTGGCCGATCGAGGAGCGCAAGGTGCCGCAATCGATTGCGCCCGGTGAAGCCACGTCGTCGACCCAGCCGTTTCCCACCAAGCCGCCGCCGTTCGACCTGCAGGGCATCACCGAGGACGACCTGATCGACTTCACGCCGGAGCTGCGCGCCGAGGCGCTCGAGGCGGTCGATTCGCTGGTGCTCGGTCCGCTCTTCACGCCGCCGTGGCCCCAGAGCGACGACCCCGACGCCAAGCGGGGGACGCTGACAGCACCGGGTGGCTGGGGCGCCGGCAACTGGCACACCGGGGCGTTCGACCCCGAGACCGGCATCTATTACGCCGTGTCGCACACCATGCCGACCGTGTGGAGTGTCGTCCCTACGACCGACGACCCCGATGCCACGCTTGCGTGGTCGACGCCCCGTGCCGAGACCCAGCGTGTGCCGACGCCGCGGCCGCATGGGCTGCCCATCACCAAGCCACCGTATGGACGCATCACGGCGCTCGACCTCAACCGCGGCGATCTCGCCTGGATGGCGCCGAACGGTGACGGTCCCCGGAACCACCCGCTGCTGCGCGACCTCGACCTACCGCCGCTCGGCATCCCCAACCGGCCCGCGCCCCTGGTCACCAAGACGCTGCTGTTCCTGGGTGAAGGCAGCGACGCCATCGTTGGCACGCTCCGCGGCGACGGTTCTCCGTCCGACCCAGAGCAAGACCAATCTTGGCGTTGGGGGAAGCAGTTCCGCGCCTACGACAAGGCGACCGGAGAGGTCATCTGGGAGACCGAGCTTCCGGCGGGAACGACCGGCGGACCGATGACCTACATGCACGAGGGTAGGCAGTACCTCGTCGTTGCCGTAGGGACCAGAGATGAGATCCCCGAATGGGTGGCACTGTCGCTACCCTGATCGCGCCGGACCAAGCGGCTGCTTAGCATTCAAGCGACCCGAGCAGCGGGAGACACCGATGGTTGGCAGTCCGCGTCAACGGAACCGACCGGGCAGGATAGGAGCTGTTCTCACGGCGACGTTGCTGGTGTTCGGCGCGGCAGCTGCGTCCGCCCAGATCGTCCAGCCTTCCGCCGAGGCACTGGCGGAGCTAGACCGCCTGGTCCGAGCACACCTAGACGAGAACAACATCCCCGGAGGCCTCGTGGCGCTGGCCTCGAGAGGGCACATCGTCCATTTGAAGCCGTATGGGATGGCGAATGTCGAATTGTCTGTGCCGGTCTCAGACCGGACGGTGTTCGAGATTGGTTCCATCAGCAAACAGTTTGTATCTGCTGCCGTCCTGCTGCTCGTGGAGGACGAGAAGCTTGGATTGGACGACCCGATTCACTTGTACCTACCGGATCTCCCGAGTGAGTGGATTAGCGTGACGGTTCGACAGTTGTTAACGCACACGTCGGGCATTCCCGACTACGAGGAAATCCGGAGCTATGACGTATACCGGTTTCGCTTGACTCCGGAGGAAGTCATCCAGGTGGCACACTCTCGACCGATGGACTTCGCGCCGGGGACGGGGTGGTATTACAGCAACACTGGGTATTTCCTGCTGAGCTTGATCGTCGAGCGGATAGATGGGCGGCCGCTGGGTCAGGTACTCGACTCACGGATCTTCAGCCCACTGGAGATGACCGCGACTCGCATGACTGATCCGGAAACGGTCATTCCCAATCGCGCTTCGGGGTACTGGGTCAATAGGGCGGGCGAGCTCATCAACCGGAATCCGACCGAAACCTCGTCGACCCTCGGAGCCGGGGGCATCCTCACCACCGCGCGTGACTTGGCGAAATGGGACGAAGCGCTGAACACGGACGCCTTGTTGACTGCCGGATCCAAGTCGGTGATGTGGACCCCAGCCATACTTCCTAGTGGAGATAGCACCGGATACGCGTTTGGATGGAGGATCCGTCGGTACAGAGGCCTCGCGTCACACGGTCACGGCGGCCAGGTCGCAGGATTCGTCGCGGATTTCTCTCGGTTCCCGGATCAGGAAGTTGCGATCATCGTCTTTTTGAATCGCTATCGTGTGAGCCCGGCACCGCTGACACGGGCGGTCCTCCACACATTCATGCCGAGCCTTGGACCTATACCGTAGGAGCTCGGGATCGACGTACGTGTTCGTCGCGCCCGGCGGAGGCTGGACCGGCAACGTCACGGCACGGCGAAGCCCTCGGCCAGTGACGGCGCGGCCTTTGACTTCTTCGGCGACTCCGTCGATGCCGCCGGCGACGTCGTGGGTGGCCGTCCCCCGATCAGAGGCCGAATCCCAGTCGGTGGTGGCGCGTCATGATCGGGTTCTGCGTCTTTGTCACGTACTGCGGGTTGATCTGATCGATCGCGGTCGTCCGCGTCTGCCGCATGATCATCCTGAACTCGCTCAGCATAAGGTCGAACACTCGGTCGACCCCGTCCTCGCCGAACGCACCGAGACCCCACACGTAGGGACGCCCGATCCCCACCGCGTCGGCGCCCAACGCTAGCGCCTTGAACACGTCGGCGCCCCGGCGGACGCCGCTGTCGATGAGCACCGGCACCCGTCCGTTGACCGCTTCCACGACCTCCGGGAGCGCGTCGATCGATCCGCGGAGCATGTTCACGCCGCGGCCGCCATGGTTGGACACATACACGCCGTCGGCCCCGTGCTCGACCGCCAGCTCGGCGTCCTCGCGCGTGACGACGCCCTTGACGAGCACCTTCATCGACGTCGCGTCCTTGAGCCGCTTCAGGTAGTCCCAGTCCTGCGCCGGGCGAGGCCCCGCCGGCCCCTCGAGGTCTCGACGCATCGGCCGCCGATACCCCTCGTGGTGGTTGTGGCAGTTCTGACAGAATGCGGCGGTTGTGCCCTCGGAGCCAGACGCGCGTCGCGCGAGCTCCCGGTTGCTGCCGCCCAATAGGTCGACGGTCCACACCAAGACCTGGCAGCCCGACGCCTCGACCCGGTCGATCGACCGCTTGACGACGTTCCAGTCGGGTCGGATATAGAGCTGGAACCAGTGCGGCTCGCCCCACGCTTCGGCGATCTCTTCGTACGACTGCGAGCTCTCGTGTGACTGGACCGTCAGGATGCCTCGCTTTCCAGCCGCGCGGGCCGCCCCTACCTCGCCCTCGGTGTGAAAGGCCCGTAGGGCCGCAACCGGGCAGGTGAACAGCGGCGCTTCGTATCGCTTGCCGTAGAGCTCGACCGACGTGTCCAGGTTGCTCACATCCTGACCCAGCCGCCGGGGTCGGAGCATGATCCGGTTGAACCCCTCTCGGTTGGCGACCCGTGTCTCGAAGTCGTCGACACCCAGGTGCAGGTACGCCCAGTGCTCGGGCAGGTTGTTCGTATGGGTCGTCATCTCCATGTCCCACACGTTGACCGCCAGCTCGGGAGCCTCGACGACCTGGCCGGCGAGCTGTCCCTCCAGAAACCGGTTGCGATCGAGCGCAGCGGCAGCGTCCTGTGCCGCGGGACGCGCGCTGCCGGCCGCGGGATAGACCATCTCCTGGCCGCAGTCCGGACAGGGCATGCCCGCCGGTCGCGGACCGCCCGTCGCACCGCGGAGCGACTCCTTGGCGATCGCCTCCTGCCAGGCAGGCGGTAGGGCCGGCAGGGCGGCGGCGAGCAGGGGGCTGCCCGCCAGGAGCTGAAAGAAGCGTCGGCGGCTCTCCCGTCGACCCGGTCGGTCCGTGTGCTCTCGTCGTTCAGCCATTTCGCGACTCTCCTCCCCGCGGGACTATATCGATCCACGTAGAACATCCGCGATTATGCCCGACGGTCCCTAAACTGTCCCGTCAGGACCCTACTTCTCTGTTTCTACGTACGCCTCGGCCGTGGATCGGCCCCGGCCGGTGGCATAATCAGCAGCGTCCATGATGATGATGATGATGATGATGCCGTGTCACACGGCTGTTTGAAAGAGCAGGAGGGTAAGATGAGCAGGCTACGCCTCGCCCTTGCACCGACGCTGTTCGCGCTCGCTGTCGGCGTGTCCTCGGCGAGTGCGCAGACGCTGTTCGATCCCCCGCGGCTGCCTGACGGTAGACCCGACCTCCAGGGCGTCTGGGATTTTCGCACGCTCACGCCGCTCGAGCGGCCCGAGGCGCTCGCCGACAAGGCGGTCTTGGGGGCGGAGGAGGCCGCCGAGATCGAGGCAAGGGCCGCCGCGTTCAGCGCCGCGGCGAATGCACCCACCACGGAACGAGTCGCGCTGCCAGTCGGCGGCGATGTCGGCGCGTACAACAGCTACTGGATGGACCAGGGGGGCAGGATCGTCGACGACCAGCGAACGTCGCTCATCGTGGATCCCCCCAACGGACGCGTTCCACCGCTGCAGCCCGGCGCCGAGATGCAGATCCTCTCACTGGCCGGAGACGTGGGAGGCGTCGGACCGGATCGCACCCGTTCGGCGGGGATCAGCGCCGACAGCTACGAGGCCCGTGGTCTTGCCGAGCGATGCATCCTCGGGTTCAACTCGGGTCCGCCGATTGTGCCCGGCTTCTACAACCAGAACATTCAGTTGTTTCAGACGCCGGACCACGTGGTGATTCTCAACGAGATGATCCACGATGCCCGCATCGTGCCGCTCGATGGCCGCGACCATTTGCCCGAGCGCATCCGCCAGTGGACGGGTGATTCGCGCGGCTATTGGGAGGGCGACACCCTGGTGGTCGAGACGATGAACTTTACTGACAAGACCGCGAGCTTTGACCCCACGGTGTGGACGGCGGCCGGGAACGGCACCACCCTGCACCTGACGGAGCGCTTCAGGCTCGTGGCCGAGGACAACCTCCAATACGAGTTCACGGTCAATGACATGACGACCTTCACGCGGCCTTTTACCGCAGTGGTGCCGATGCAGCGGGGAGACACGATGTTCGAGTACGCGTGTCACGAGGGAAACTACGGGATGTCCAACCTGCTGGCGGGCGCACGGGCCAAGGAGAACGGCAGCTCGGGGAGTTGAGCTGACCGAGGAGGATGCGATGCGCGTCTCCACGCTGTCGATGATCGGACTCGTGGCGGTGGTCGGTGTCGTCCTCTGGGGCGCGGGGCGCGCTGGCGGCCTGGCGCCCGCGACGCTCGCCGCCCAGGCAGCGCCCGAGCCGCCCGCGGCCGCCGACCCGTACCAGCGGTCCGCCGATCACTACGGCTTTCGTGCCACGGCGACGCGCGGCGCGCAGCACGGCGAGGAGCTGTACTTCTACAAGTGCTGGTTCTGCCACTCTGAGCTGGCCGATCGCGCTCCGTCGCTGGAAGCTGTCGGCTCGACACTGACCGGGCAGGCCGTGGCGGAGAAGATCCGCGAGGGCGGCCCGGGCATGCCGGCCTATCAGCACACGCTCAGCGAGGCTGACATCGCCGACCTGCTGAGCTATCTGCGCAGCGAGCAGTGCTGCTGGGAGGGGGAGGAGCCGCCACCCCAGCCGCGGTTTCGCGCTGGGCGGGGCTCGGCCGTCTCCGTGCCGGAGGCGCCGACGGGGCGCGCGGCGCTGCAGGGTGGCGCCTGGGGCCGGCTCGGCTCGGAGGGGCAGCCTGTCGAGGGGGTTCGGCGTGCAGCTGATCTCGACCGCGACGGCGATCCGGACGACGGTCTACACGAACGACGCGGGGCGATTCGAATTTCCGGTGCTGGTGCCGGGACGCTACACGCTGCGCATTCCCCGACCGATGGAGTTCGAGCCGTATCTGCGCGAGGCGATCGAGATCGCCGGTGCGACGCGGCTGGCCGATATCGAGCTCCAGCGGATCAGCGACACTATCTGCTGCCGCCGACGCCCGCCGTGCTCGCGCAACTGACCGGCGCGGAGTGGCTGTTGAACCTGCCCGGCACAGGGGAGGAAAAGCGCGTCTTCGGCCTTGCGTGCAACTACTGTCACTCGTACCAGCAGGTGTTCCGCAATCGCTACGACGCACGCAGCTGGGAGCTGATCGTGCAGAGGATGCTGCGTTCGTCGAGCTCGACGCTCTTTGGTACCCGCGTGCCGACACCCGAGTCCATGGACCGGACGGGCCGCCCGATGCTCGAGACCGAAGCGTTTCTGGCCAATTGGCTGGCGCGCGTGAGCGGTCCCGACACCGAGCATGCGCCGCTCCACTATCTGCCGCGTGAGCGGGGACGCTCGACCCGGGTGGTCATCACCGAGTACGAGCTGCCACGCAGCCCACGACGTCCATGGCGACGCGGCAGGGAACATCTGGTACACCGCCCACCGCAGCCCGTATGTCGGCGTGCTGGATCCCCGCACCGGAGCCGTCGTCGAGCACCGGATTCCGGCGAAGGCCGACGCCACACCGGGCGCGCTGCCCGGTACCCACCGCGTCTGGTTCTCCGAGGGCTGGTCGCAACATCTGACGGCCCTTGATCCCGACGCCGGGCGGGTTGTTCGACGTTTCGACAGGCGAAATCCGGGACGCCGCCGCGTCTTGGGTCGAGGGTCGAATTTCGCCATGGACGAGGCGGGCTACGTGTACCACACCTTCTTCAGGTCGGAAGGCCCCAGGGTGGTGACGAAGAGCGACAGCCGGACGGGTGAACAGATCGAGCTGTTCCATCTGGACAAGCTGTCCGGGACCTACGACAACATGGTCACGGCCGACGGCCGGTTTTGGGCCGGTGGGACGTTCAGCGGCAACATGGTCGCGATGCTGGACACGCAGACGGGCGACGTGTGGGAGGTCGAGACACCGACGCGTAGGTCCAATCCGGCGCGCGGCGGGTTCGACCCGGACGTCAACGCGTGGTTCGGCGGCCGAGGCGGCATGCTGATACAGCTCGACGGCACCACCCACCGTGTCAGCGAGCACTGGCCGCCGATCGCGTGGGACACCTTCTACGAGGCGATGCCGGACAAGAACGGCGAGGTCTGGGCGGGCGGCATGCAGTCAGGGCGATTCTGGCGGTACGATTCCCGCACCGAGCGGTGGACCGGCTACATGATGCCCGAGCCGTACGCGCACGACCGCCGGACGTGGATCGACAACTCGACCGACCCGGTCACGGTCTGGTATGTGGATCACAACGGCTACGTGGTCGGATTCAACCAATGGACTGAGGAGGTCAGCGTCATGCAGCTCCACAAGTGGATAGCAGGTGCGGTGGTTGGCGCCAGCGTCGTGGCGACTGCCGGCGCGCAGGAAAAGGGCGGCAATTTTGAAACCGGCGCCTACGAGGTGGTCCTGGACTGGCCGCGCCCGATCCACGAGGACTACGGGTGGGGGCGTACGTCGGCCATCTTCGCCGAGTCGCCCGACCGGGTGTTCGTGTTCCAAAGCGGCGAGCTGCCCCGGCTGAGCAATCCCATCGGGGCCGGAGACGTGCCCATCCGTCCGGCCGCTGGCGAGAACAACAGCCCGGACGGCTGCCCTTGCCCGATCAGCCGGGCCGAGACCGGCAAGGTGGGTCGCTGGGAGCACATCCTCATGATCTTCGACCGTGAGGGCAACCTGGTGGAGTCATGGGAGCAGCACAACGATCGGTTCGTGCGGCCGCATGCGGTCAAGATCTCCCCGTATGACCCGGACCGCCATGTGTGGATCGTGGAGGACGGGGCGCACATGATCTACAAGTTCACGAACGACGGCGAGCGTCTCGTCATGAGCATCGGCGAGTTCAAGGTGCCGGGAGACAATGACGACCCTGCACGGTTCAATCGGCCCACCGACATCGCGTTCTTTCCCAACGGCGACTTCGTCGTCAGCGACGGCTATGTGAACGCCCGCGTCGTGAAGTTCAACGGCGACGGCGAGTATCTCATGCACTGGGGGACGCCGGGACGCGGCCCGGATGCTGGCCCCAGCGAGCTCAACACGGTGCACGGCATCGCCATCGACGCCGAGCAGCGCGTCTACGTGTCGGACCGTGGCAATCAGCGCATCCAGGTGTTCGATGCCACCGGCACGCACCTCGATACATGGCCCGGGTTCAGATTCCCGCTGTCGATCGGGATGGCCCGGAGCCAGCATCTGTGGGTCAACGATGGCAACATCGGCCGATTCCTCAAGTTCGACCTCGACGGTCAGCTGCTGTTCAATTGGGGCACCTTCGGTCACCGCCCGGGACAGATGTGGGGTGTGCACGCCTTCTCGACCGACAGCGAGGGCAACCTCTACACGGCCGAGGTGTGGGGCGGCCGGGCCCAGAAGTTCCGCCCGAAGCCGGGCGCCCTTCCGGCGCAGCTCCTCGGGCCGCTGGATACGACCCCCGTCAATTGAACCGGGTGAACGTCGCGCGCGATGTACGTCAGCGAGGCACCGTCTTCATCCGGTAGCCGGTCGTCTCGTCGCCGTCGCGATACGAGGCATGACACGCGTTGCAGGCGCGCGTGACGCCCTCGGCGGCCGCGGTCACCGCCTCCGCATCGACCACGCTCGTCGACAGCACGGTGTCGAGCGCATCCAACGTGGCCACTGCCTCGCGGGTCATCCGCACCGCGTCCGGCTCTCCGGTCGTTTCCCACACAGGTCTGGTCGACGCCAGCACCTGGCGTGACAGCGCAAGCGGCGTCTTGGCAGCCACATACGACTCCGACCCAATCGCCTCGTGCACGCCCTCGATGGCGGTGCCGATCGTCTTCATGGCGCGATCGAACTCGTCGGGGCCGACGACTTTCTGTGCGGTTCCCAGAGACCCCGCCCCCACGACGAGGGCCGCGACCCAGCCAGCCATGCGACGTCGTTGTTCCCCGCCCATGCCTAATAGTAGAAGGACTGCTTGGAACTATTTCCCGAATCACTAGAAGCGGACACTACAATATGGTCGGATTCGTGTGACGTGCGCCGTCCGTCCGCATCGTCATCGTTAAGGCGCGTTGTCGCAGAGAGGGGGCCACCCACGATGCTCATGCTGAGAGCGCTTGGCGCGGCGGGTCTCGTAGGACTAGCCCTCGTCTCCGGCCCGCTCTCCCATCCGCTTCAGGCACAGGCCGAGCGGTCCTCGCAGGCCGCGGATCCGGCGGGGCTCCCGTCCCGGGCGCTCCTCGATCGGTACTGCGTCACCTGTCACAACCAGCAGCTGAGAACGGGTGGGGTGACCTTTGACGCGGTCGACATCGGCCGGGTGGATCTCCACCGGGAGCTGTTCGAGAAGGTCGTCCGGAAGCTTCGGAGTGGCCAGATGCCTCCGGCGGGCCGCCCGCGGCCTGAGCCGGCCGCGGTCACGGCATTCGTCGCGGCGCTCGAGACGGAGCTCGATCGGGTGGACGTTGCGGCGCCCGATCCGGGGCGGGTGGCATCGCACCGTCTGAATCGCACGGAGTATGTCCACGTCATCGAGGACCTGCTGGCCCTGGAGATCGACGGGGAGGCGCTCCTCCCGAGCGATATGGCCGGCTTCGGCTTCGATAACAACGCGGACGTGCTCGCGATGACGCCGGCGTTGATGGATCGCTACATCACGGCGGCCACGAAGGTCAGTCGTCTCGCCGTCGGCACGCTCGAGAATCGCCCGATGACGCAGACATACCGCGTGCCGACAGGGGCGAGACAAGACGCGCGGATGAGCGAGGACGTGCCGTTCGCGACGCACGGGGGCCTGGCGGCGCGTCATGCGTTCTCCCTCGATGGCGACTATCTCTTCAGGTTGCGGTTGCAGCGGACAGGCATCGGGGAGTCCATTCTCGGCAACATCGCGGAACGGTCCTACGACCTCGAGCTCCGCATCGATCACGAGCTGGTCGGACGTCTCTCGGTCGGCGGCCAATTCGAAGGACAAGTCAAGTACACGCTCACCGCAGGTGGCATCGCTCCGCCGGATGACGATCTGGTGCACCAGCAGATCGCGCTGTACAACCAGAACGCCGACGATGAGTTGGAGATACGCCTCCCGGTCAAAGCTGGCACGCGGCTCGTCTCCGCGGCGTTTACCAATGTGGCCCCATCGGCGCTGGGGGGCGTCGGGGACAATGTGGTGGCCGGCTTATCGTCACTCGAGATCCTTGGACCGTTCGACGGGGCGATCCCGGCGGACACGCCAACTCGGCGGCGCATCTTTGTGTGCCGACCGGATAGCGCGGAAGACGAAGCACCGTGCGCTCGGGAGATCCTCACCACGGTGACGCGTCGCGCCTATCGACGACCGATCACCGACGCCGACCTCGACCCGCTGATGGCGATCTACGCGCGCGGGCGTGCGGCGGCAGACTTCGAGACGGGCATCGCGAGGGCGCTGGAAGCGCTGCTGAGCATGCCGGCGTTTCTGCTCCGGACGGAAGCCGATCCGGCCGGGGCTACGGACGGGACGATCTACCGCATCAGCGACCTGGAGCTGGCGTCGCGGCTGGCCTTCTTCTTGTGGAGGAGCATGCCGGACGAGGAGCTCCTCGCGGTGGCCGAGCGCGGCCAGCTTGGCGATCCGGGTGTCCTGGCGCAGCAGACTCGGCGACTGCTCGCGGATCGACGGGCCACGCGATGGATGAACGACTTCCTCGGACAGTGGCTTCAGATTCGCAACCTGACCACGATGGTGCCCGACCCATTACGGTTCCCAGGGTTCGACCCCACGTTGCGCGACGCGTTGATCGCCGAGTCGGAGCTGTTCTTCGAGAGCCAAGTGCGCGAGGATCGCAGCATCCTCGACCTCTTGCGCGCGAACTATACCTTCCTCAACGCCCGGCTGGCCGCGCACTACGGGGTGCCCGATGTGTATGGCAGCCATTTTCGTCGGATGCCGGTCGTCGATCCGGCCCGCCGGGGTCTCCTGGGGCACGGCAGCGTGCTGACGGCGACTTCGTATGCAGACCGGACCTCGGTGGTGCTCCGCGGCAAGTGGGTGCTCGAAACGTTGCTCGGGGCTCCACCGCCTCCGCCGCCAGCCAACGTGCCGCCGCTCGAGGAGGACGGCACGGCGGGCGAACCGACCTCGCTGCGACAGAAGATGGAACAACATCGCGCTAATCCAGTGTGCGCGCAGTGCCATGCCAACATGGATCCGCTTGGCTTCGCGTTAGAGAACTTCGATGCGATCGGGAGATGGCGTGATGACGATGATGGCGCGCCGATCGACGCCGCAATCACCTGGCGGGGCATGTCCGTCGACGGCCCGGGCGCGTTTCGCGAGGCGCTGCTCGAACGGAGCGATGACGAGTACGTCCACACGGTGGTGGAAAAGCTACTGACGTTTGCGCTCGGTCGAGGCCTGACCTATGTCGACGCGCCCACGATGCGCCAGCTCGCGCGCGACACCGCACGCGACGGCTACCGATGGTCGGCGCTCATTCTCGGCATCGTCGAGAGCGCGCCGTTCCAGCAGCGCGTGGTGCACGAGGGAGCGCCGCGTCAACCGGCAGCCCAATGACGGGCTACTAGGCTGATTGAGGAAACGCCGATGTTCGTCACCAAGAAACGGTTGTCGCGGCGGGCGATGTTGCGCGGGGCGGGAGCCACCCTGGCCCTGCCGTTGCTCGACGCGATGGTGCCTGCCTTGACGGCGCTCAGCCAGACCCCGGCATCGCCGGCGCGGTTGCGCCGGCTAGGGGTGTTCTACGTACCCAATGGGATGTCCATGGGCTACTGGTGGCCCAAGACGGAGGGACCGCTAGTCAACCTGCCGCCGACGCTGCAGTCACTCAACGGGCTCAAGGACCGCGTGCTGCTCCTGGGCGGCCTGGCCGACAAGCCCGCGGATTTGATGGAAGGCGGGGGTGACCATGCCCGGTCGGCCGGGACGTTCCTGACGGCGACCACGTTCAAGCTGACCACCGGCGCCGACGTCTACGCGGCGGTGTCGATGGACCAGGTGGCGGCACAGGAGCTCGCCAAGCAGACGCAGCTGACCTCGCTCGAGCTCGGCATCGAGTCGAATGCGATGTTGGGCACCTGCGACGGGGGCTCGAGTTGTGCCTATACGAACACCATCGCGTGGCGCACACCGACCACCCCGCTACCGGTCGAGCGCGACCCGCGCGCGGTCTTCGAGCGGCTGTTCGGCACCAGCGGCAGCACGGATCCCGCGGCGCGGGTGGCCAGGCTCCAGCGCGACCGGACCATCATCGATGCAGTGGCCTCCGAGCTCTCGCGCCTCCAGCGGCGACTGGGGTCAGGCGACCGGGCCAAGGTGTCCGAGTACATCGATTCGGTGCGGGACGTCGAGCGGCGCATCCAGACCGCCGAACGGCAGAGCTCGCGCGAGCTGCCGGTGGTGGATGAGCCAGCGGGCATCCCAGAGGACTACGCCACGCACGCGAAGCTCCAGATGGACCTGCTCGCGCTCGCCTACCAGACAGATCTGACCCGTGTCAGCACCTTCATGTTGGCCAAGGAGGTCAGTGGTCGGGCCTATCCCGAGATAGGCGTGTCCGATTCGCACCACCCGCTGTCACATCATCAAGACGAGGCCGGCAAGGAGTCAAGCCCATTCTTAGTTGAAACTCTCCACGGCTCCCGATGGCTTACGCGGCCTGCTTCTTCGACGTCGTCGTGTCGATCTTCAGTTCTCGCTTCAATGCGGCCCGAAGCGTGGGAAGGTGGCGGTAGCCCCTCACCCTTCGTAAGCGCGGTTCGATGTCCAGGAGGGCGGTCGCCAGCCAGCGGTGGCGTTGGCTCGAGCTCTGCCAGTGATCTACCTTCGCGCAGCGTTCCTCGACCAGCGCATTGACCGACTCCAGACAGTTCGTCGTCTTCAGCGACCGGCCCAGCACTCCGTACACGCCCAATCGATGTAACGTCAGGGTTTCGTCCAGGCCTTCCGCCAAGCTGTCAGCCGCCGACTGGTTCCGCTCGTCCAACTCGCCGTGGAGCGTCTCGAGCGCACCGAGGGCCTCGTCGTAGTCCGGCCGGTTGTACGCTCGCTGGAGACGCTGACGCCACACCGCCTGCTCGTGCTTGGCCAGGTAGCTCACCACGTTCTCGCGCTTGTGCCACTGGCACCGTTGGACCAGGGCCCGGCCCCGGAAGGCCTTCCGGACGGCCGTGCGGAGCCCCTTGCCGCCATCGAGGATGACCAGCACACCCTGGGAGAGGTCGAGGCCCCGCTCGACCAACGACCGCAGGAACGGTGTGAGCACCGTCGCGTTCTCCGTGTCCGTTTCGACGAAGCCCAGGAAGCGTTTCTCCCCAGACAGCGTGATGCCTAGCGCGATGACCATCGTCGCGTCAGCGAACGTCTTGCCGTCCAGGAACACGGCCACCACGTCCTCATCGGATAGGTCCCGCTCCTGGAACGCCCGTAGCTGCGCCGCGCTGGCCTGGATGAACCCCCGGGACACCGTCGAACTCGAGAGCCCGATCGCCCCGGGAATCGCCGCCGCGGCCGCCGCGTAGTTGCGGCACGAGATCCCGTAGAGCACCCGTCGCAGCAGCGCGTCGTCCACCTCGCGGTCGTCATGCAACGCCGCATACGACCGCAGCGGAATCTCGCTCCCTGCGAGGCGACGAATCCGGGGCACGCGAATCGGCACGCGCTGCCCCGCGAGACCCACCGTCCCAGGGTTACTGCCGTGACGGCGTCCACCGACCGACGCGTCCTTCCGGACGTAGCGCTCGCTCGCCAGCGCCGTCACCTCCTGGTCGAGCAACTCCTGCACATGCATCAGGCCCAGGGGCACCAGCGAGCGGATCAGCTCCACCTTCGCGTCCAGCTCCAGATCCGCGTAGGCCTCGCGGTGAATGATGTTGACCGAGCCCAGCTTGCGAACTTTCTTGCGCTTCCTGACAGCACGTAGGACACTCATCGTGGCTCCTCTCTCTCGTGGGGTGATGTCCGTCTTTTGCAACGTCATCACACCACAGGGTCTGGAGCCGTTTCAATTTTCAACTAAGATTAGCTCACCCTCCCGGCAAGCTCGAGCGCCTACACAAGGTCAACGAGTTTCACTTCCAGCAGTTTGCGTATCTGGTGGAGAAGCTCGCCGCGGCACCGGAAGGCGATGGCACGCTGCTGGACCACACGGCGCTGCTCTACGGGACTGGTATCAGTGACAGCAACACGCACTTCCATGATGACCTGCCCGTGGCGGTGGTGGGCGGACAGGCGGCCGGGATCGCGGGGGGCCGTTACGTCCGGCATCCGGAAGGCACCCCGATCGCCAACCTCTATGTGGCGCTGCTCGATCGCCTCGGCGTGCACGTCGACAGCTTCGGCGACAGCACCGGGAGGGTCGAGACGCTTGCCTAGCACGGGCTGCTAGAGGTGAACATGGGAGCGCACATGAGGGTCGGATCTGTGGCGATCGTGGCGTTCCTCGCCGCCCTTGGCGCGGCCGTCTCGAGTATCGAGGCACAAGAGTGGACACCGCCCCGGACACCATGGGGCGATCCCGACCTACAGGGGATTTGGACCAACGAGGTGACCACCACCCCGATGGAGCGACCTGCCCAGTACGGGGAGAGGGAGCTCCTGACCGACGAGGAAGTGGCTGAACGAGCACAAAGGGATGCGATACGTGCTCAAGGAGCGAGTGGAGAACAGCTAGACGGCGTTGTGCGCCCCTGGGATCTCGATCGGACCACTGGATACGACAAGAAGATTGTCGGGCAGGAATACAACCGGTTTTGGACCGACCAGGGACCGCGAAAACTGAGAGACACGTGGCGGCGAACGTCGTTGGTCATCGATCCGCCGGATGGACGCAACCCCCCCTTCACTCGTGCGGTGCTGCGACGATGGGAGGCGAGAGAAGAGAACAACCGGGGCCGCGGCCAACGTGATTCGTGGCGGGATGCGAACCCGGCGGCCCGTTGTCTCGCCGAGGCGAGGGGACGCCTCAGTGGGAACAAGGTCATTTTCCAGGCACCCGGGTATGTCGTGTTTCGTGTCACGACGCTCAATCACAACAGCGTCTATGTCGTGCCCCTCGACGGCCGCCCGCCGTTGCCGGCGCACATGCGCCAGTGGTTAGGGGATGCGCGTGGCCACTGGGAAGGCGAGACGTTGGTGATCGAGACCACCAACATCTTGGGGACGCAAGACGGTGGAGAGGTCATACCCGCGCACGGCGGTCTCTCGGCGCATGTCCACTACTACGCAGGGTCCGGTGAGGGGCTTCGCTATATCGAGCGCTACACCCGTGTCTCCGATGAGCGGATCGAATACCAATACACGGTCGACGATCCGATGACCTACGTGGAGCCCTACACGGTCCTTCGACCCCTGGGAAGGGAGGACGACGACTATCTGCTCCTCGAGCCGGGGTGCCACGAGGGAAACTATGCGATGGCCAACAGCCTCAGGGCCGCTCGGGTGGATGAGGAGTATGCGATGCAAGCCTCCGAGGACGAACGGGCGAACCGTCGTCCGCAGATCGAAGCGGCGTGGGAAGAGTTGAGACAGTGGGAGCCTTCGCAGCAACCATCTAAGGTTAGAGAAGAACCATGAACACGACTAGCACTCGCACACGGCTCGTCGGTCTGTTGACGGTCGCCCTCTTGTCGATGGCCGGCTGGGCCATCGCCGCGAGCTCGGATCTTCGACTCGTCACCGCCGCCGCGCAACGGGACACAGAGATGGTGCGCGCGCTGATCGAGGAGGGGATCGACGTCACGACCGCGCGGGCCGATGGTGTGACGGCGCTCCTCTGGGCCGCGCACTGGGATGATGCTGAAGCGGTGCAGATCCTGCTGCGCGCGGGCGCGAACGCCAACGCGGGTGACGATCACGGTGTGACGCCGCTTGCGCGGGCCTGCGAGAACGCGAGCGCCGCGGTGGTCACGCAGCTCCTCGACGCCGGCGCGGATCCGAACGCCTCACAGATGAACGGTCTGACGCCGCTCATGACCGCCGCGCGCACGGGCAATCCCGACGTGGTGAAAGCCTTGCTGTCCCGCGGGGCCAACGTGAACGCCGCCACCGCCACCACACAAGAGACGGCGCTGATGTGGGCGATTGTCGAACGCCATCCGGACATCGTCCGCGAGCTCGTCGAGCATGGCGCCGACGTCGATCCCATGCCTCAGCAGGCGTTGTCCCCGTTGATGGCGGCGGCGGGGAACGGCGACATCGACACGGCGAAGCTCCTGCTCGAGGCCGGCGCACGCGTCAATGACACCGGGGCGGATGGCGCGCATCCGCTGGCGTATGCGATCGTCGTCGGACAGAGCGCGTTCGCCCATTTTCTGCTGGATCACGGTGCCGATCCGAATGGTGCGATCGGAGGCGTCACGGCGCTGCATGCCGCCGCCGGACCGGTCGATACGTGGCTGCGGGCCTGGAATCGCAGCGGGCGCGGGAGGGCGCGGGGCCGGATCCAGCTTGACGAACGGCAACCGCTGGTGAATGCCCTGCTCGCCCGAGGGTCGGATCCCAACGCGCGCCTGACCGCCTCCGAGATGACGGGCCAGGGCTTCGTCCGAAACGGCGCGTACGACACGTTCACGACCGGCACCGGCGACGTTGCCGGAGCGACCCCGCTGTGGGTGGCGGCGTACGCGACGAATCCCGGCGCGGATCGGATGAGGTTCGGCAGACGCAATCCGAACTCGACCGGAGAGATCCTACGCAGCCTCCTGGCGGCAGGCGCTCGTCCAGATCTCACGTCTGAGGATGGGACCACCGCGCTGATGGCTGCGGCCGGTTGCGGGCGCGCGGCTCACTGGACGAACACACCACGGGCACCCCGTCAGCCGACGGCGGAAGCGGCCGTCGACATCCTCATCGAGGCAGGTGTGGACGTAAACGCCACCAACGAGGCTGACTTCACCGCGCTGCACTGCGCGGCCTTCAGTGGTCTCCCCGAGATCGTCCGGTCGCTCGTCGCGCACGGCGCCGATATCGACGCGCGCGATTGGCGGGGCCGCACGGGGTTCCGCCTGGCCGAGGGGGCCAAGCAGTCATTCCACTATCAGGAGTGGCCAGAAGTGGCGGCCCTGCTTGGGGAGCTCGGAGCCGATACGAACCTGGGCATCCCGGGGACCGTCCAGGAGCGTCTGCGCGGGCTCGCGGCGACCAAATAGAGCAGTGGCGCGACTGTCCCTTCTTCTTTGCGCGGCTGTCGGATTTGCCCTCGTCGTCCCCCCTGCCTATGCAGACGACTGGCCGGAGTTCCGTGGCAAAGGACGCCGCGGCGTCTGGCTGGAAACCGGCATCGTCGATGCGTTTCCTGCCGAGGGCCTGAAGGTGCGATGGCGGACGCCGATCGACCCGGGGTGGAGCAGTCCGGTGGTCTCCGAGGGTCGGGTCTTTCTGACGGACTTCACTCGCGACGAACGAGGGACGGAGGTCGTCGAGCGTGCCGTCGCGCTGGACGAGGAGACGGGCCGCATCCTGTGGACGCGGGCCTGGGACGCCGACTATCGAACGCTTGGCGCCGCTTGGGAAGGTCCACGCATCACGCCGACCGTGGACGGCAATCGTGTCTACGTCATGGGTGCCACCGGACTGTTGCACACCCTCGACGTGGAGACCGGTGAAGTGCTGTGGACGAAAGACCTCATAAACGAATACGAAGCCGCACCCCCGCAGTGGGGCTTCAGCAGCGCGCCGCTGGTCGACGGCCCGCGTCTCATCGCGATCGTCGGCGGCGACGACAACGCCCGGATCGTGGCGTTCGACAAGCTCACGGGCGAGGAGATCTGGCGTGCCCTTCCCTCGGACTCCGACATCGGTGTGCCCCAGCCGATCGTGATCGAGGCGGCGGGGCGGCCTCAGCTGATCATCTGGTTTCCCGAAGCCATCGTGTCGCTCGACCCGGCGACCGGCGAGTTGTACTGGGAAGAGCCGGTGCGAACCATCTGGAACATGACCGTCGCCGCCCCGGTCCACGACGGGTCACGTCTGTTGATCAGCGCCTTCTACAACGGCTCGGTCATGCTCTCGCTCGACGACGACCGTCCGGTGGCCGAGCTCGTGTGGAAGGGGACGAGCGACAACGAGATCGCCACTGACGGGCTGCACTCCACACTAACCACACCGGTCATCCTGGGAGGTCACGTCTACGGCGTCGGCAGCTTCGGTCAGTTCCGTGCGCTGAACGCCGTGACAGGCGAACGCGTCTGGGAGACCCAGGATCTAGTCGGGGAGCGCGCCCGCTGGGCCAGCGCCTTCATCGTGGCGCACGAAGATCGGTTCTTCATCAACAACGACCGTGGTGACTTGATCATCGCCAGGTTTTCCCCGGACGGCTACGAGGAGATCAGCCGGACCCCGCTCATCGCGCCGACGTCCAACCCGCACAACCGGCGTCGTCTCGGCGGGGTCAACTGGGTCGCCGCGGCGTACGCGAATCGACACGTGCTCATCCGGAATGACGAAGAAGTCCTGAGCGCATCGCTGGCCGCGGCGGACTATCCCAACGTGCCATCTTCGTCATCACCCGTCCGACGGGCAGCGGTGACGCGCCCCGACGCTCCTGAGGCCACGGACGCCGGCCGGCCGCCGCTCGTCATGCAGTTCGCGGCGAGCGAGTCCCCCACCGGTGACCCGTCAACGGCCGAGTACGGGGAGCTCTATCTGCTGTCAGGCCGAGGCACCAATACCCTGGTGTTCGTCGTCGATGATGGAGTGGTCGTCGTCGATCCCGCCCGGTCCGCCTCGTTCGAGGAGATTCGGGCCGAAGTCGATCGGATCACCGACAAGCCGATCACGACGGTCGTCAACACGCTCGCACACGCCCCCGAGCCCGCGAACCTTACCGGATACCCGAATCTGGTCGACGTCGTCGCCCATGAGAACGCCGCGACCGCCATGGAGCGGATGGACCTGTTCGCCGGCGAGCGGACCCGGTTCGCCCCGACGCGGACATACGCACGAGAGCTGACCCTGAACGACGGCCGCAGCCAGATCGACCTGTACCATTTCGGCGCCGGACCCACCAACGGCGACTCGGTGCTCGTGGTGCCTCTATTCAGAATGGCCTATCTCGGAGACCTCTTCCCGTCGAAGAGCGTACCGCGGATCGACACCGGCCTGGGCGGGAGTGCCGCAGCCTTCCCCGACACGCTCGTGCGGGTCGTCGAGATGCTCGAGGAGACCGGCGTGACGTTCGTCGTGCCCGGTCGCGCCACGCCTCCCACAGCGCAGACAATGCTGGGGTGGCTCACGGTGGACGACGTGAGGGAGTACGCGGAGTTCTGCCGCGACCTCCTGGCGATCGTGCAGGATGCGCTGAGGGCTGGGAAGAGTGTCGAAGAGACGCTCGCCAACCTGGAGCTGCCTGCACGGTACCGTGACTACGATCTCCAGCACGCGACATCGTATGTCGAGACCGTCGCCGCCGAGCTCCGGTAGCTGCTGGAGGCTGCCATCGGCACACTCGCATCAGTCAGATGAGAGCTCTTAGGGCAACGGGGATACGCTGGTCTTGGGTTGCCGTTCTTGCCGCGGGCTGTGGATCGCCTCAAGGTCTTCCCACGAGTGAGGAGGCGGAATCCACAGAGCCGTTGGCGGGTACCCAGCGACAGCGCGAAATCGACATCCTCGTTGAAGAAGCCTTGGCCCCTCCGGCGATCACCGTGGAAGCGGGCTTCACTTCCAGGCTGCTCGTTCCTCCCGGGGACATGTACGACCCTTTGGGTCTGCGGCCCCTCGATGGCGCCGTCTGGATCGTCGATGACGGACGCCAGGTAGGCTCGAGAGGTGGGCGAATTTGGTCCGTGGATTACGCGGGCGGCGTGTCGACGCTGGTCGATACGCCACGCCTACTGCCGTCGGTGGGCTTCGACATCGCGCCGCCAACGTTCGGCGACTTCGCGGGAGAGGTCTTTGTCCTCACGCAACCCCGCGCCGGCCCGCCCGGCATGCTCGAGAACCACGTGATTCTGCATCTTGATCCCGGCGACGACGAAGTAGCCACGCCATTTTGCACGCTACCTCCGAACGGAACGCTAGGCAACGGGAATGCGGGCACCGGCCTCGCCGCGAGCTTCGGGCCGCCAGGGAGCCCGTTCGGTGACCGGCTGTTCGCCGTCGCGTTGGCGAATAGCACCGTCTACCAGGCGTCGCCCGACGGCACATGCGCACCATTCGTCACGCTTGGCGGTCCGTGGTTTACGCCAAACAACTTGGCGTTTTCGGTCGACGGTACGAGGATGCTCCTGACGGTGCGGAGCAGCCCTGGCGTCGGAGCGGGCGGAGCGCCCGTGGATGGCGCGATCGTCGGTGTCGCGCCTGACGGCACCATCGACTCGGAGCCGGTCGTTGTGTTGCCGGGGGAAGGCGTACTCAGCCTAGCCGTCGCGCCATCGACCTTCGGCTCGTATGCGGGGCAGCTGTTCTTCACCGCGAGCTCTGGAGGCTCAAGGCTCGCTAGCGGGAAGGTCTACCGTCTGGCCGCCGACGGGCAGGCACACCTGGTGGCCTCGGGGTTCGGGTCGCCGTTCGGGATGGCCTTTGCCGACGACTCGCTCTGGGTCACTGATATCGGACGTGACTACATCGGTGGCGGGTACCACCTGCCAGACGGCATCGTGGTCACGATACGGCCCAGCTCGTAGGACCAGGGCGGCTACGACCAGCTTCCGACCGCCGGAGGGACGCGGGGTTGCATGAGGGCTCGCCAGGTCCTCCGAGCAGGTCATCGAGATGGTCGGGACAAAGTTGCCGCCGCCCTCGTCGTGATTCACAGGATAACTCGAGGTCCGTCATGCCGAATGGCGCAATCAGGCGAGGGTCAGGGTCGTGACTCCCATCGCGACCAGCCACAGCGCGTTCAAGTGAAAGACCGGGCGATAGAGGCTCAAGTCGTCGGGTAATCCCATCGTGAGGCCCATGCCGATGAGGCCCAAGATGCCTCCTGCACCGACGAGCCACATCGGCCACATCGCGTCCGGCAGGAGAAGGCCGACCATCAGGACGACCTGGCCGACGCCCAGAAACACGCGCCCGAAGCGAGTGAGGCACGTGACGTACTCAGTGCTGACGCGGAGCGAGTCGACGAATCCACGGATCGTCGCGTCGTCCTTCCCCTCCATATCATTCGATCCCCACGCGCCGAAGTGATAGTAGAAGGCGGAGGCTATCGCCAGCAGGATCAGTCCGGCGCCCAACACTCCAACTGCGGGCCATACGATGATGCGGCCCACCGAACCGGCCACGAGTGTCGCGAGCGCGATGAATGCCATCGTGGCGACGATATAGCCGAACAAGTGCAGGCGATACAGCCAGATCCACAGCCGTCTCTTCGTCCCGACGGCAGCGAAATCCTGAGGAACGAAATAGGCTCCGATCTTGGCGGGTAGCAGCGTCCAGCCGACCCACAGCATGAAAGCAGCGGCAAGGAACAGACCGCCGGTGACCTGGATTTCCAAATTGTTCACGGTGTTTCTCCGGCCGGCTCGCGACGCGAGATTGGCGCTACAGCCGCCGCGCGCGGCAGGCGTTGCGTCGCCACCAACCCAGGCGGCCACACCGGCTTACCGTGGAAGCCGAGCGATCCCATAGCTGCCGTTGATGCCACCAATCCAGATCTCGTCATTGACGTCGATCGCCACGGTTCCCAGCTTGAAAAAATCATTGCCCTTGTAGTCCACCAGTTGCCGAACCGCACGCGTGTTCGGGTCGACCTCGGCGACGCGGGCGGCGGCCAGCTCACAGGGGTCGGATCCCTCACAGCGCGTCACGTGACCAGCGACGATCACCTTCCCATTGGGTCCCCAGCGCACGTTGTCGACGTTGAAGCCAACGGGGATCGGATCGACCCGCACCGGAGTCTGGCCCCGCGACACGCGCACCAGCGCCCGGTCACTCCAGCCGCCGACGTAGAACCAGTCTCCGTCATCCGAGGACACCAGGCCATTGGGGCCGCGCATCTGGCTACCTGGCACTTCGACCCAGCCTGTCGTGGGATGCCATTCCCAGAGCTCGCCGCCGGCGCGGTCGAAATTGGTGGCTCCGAGAGAGCCACCGGGCAAGGCCGTAATGGAGTTGATGCGCCGGGTGCCTGCCGGCGCGGGGATGCAACCGATCCATTTCACGGTGGGGACGGCGCCGCTGGCATTCAGCTCAAAGACCTCGACGGCTTCGCGCGCGCCGTGGCCAACCACGTACAGCGTATGGACGGTACCGGTGCCTTCCCGCAGTGTGAGTCCGTGTGGCTGAAAAATGTCGTTCGGGCCCGGACAGCCGCGATAGGTGACCCTGTCGTGCTGCGGTGCGAGGGCACCTGCGGGAAAGATTTCTCTGGCGCTGTAGTCACGAATGTCGACCGCGTAGACCGGGCCTTCCGAATCGGAGTATCGTCCGGAAGCGATCACCCAGTCGGTATCTGGAACCTGATACAAGTCTTCCGGGTTCGTCGTACCGCACACGAACTTCACGGGACCGTCGGGTTCACAGGTTTGGGCGCTGAGAGCGTTCGCACAGAGAAGGCCCGACAAAGCGAGGGGCACGATCATTCGTGACATGACGTCACCTCCGTCGTTCTCGGGGATGTTCCATCGCCTACGACACTCAGCGGCAGCTGGATTGTCGACGACAGGCTACCATCTCTACAGGTCTAGCAGCCCGTGGTGAAAGTGCCGCGTTGCACCGAGACCGTCGAGGCACCCGTCTCACAAGGCGCGAAGAGGGAGAATACCGGGAGTATTTGACCGATGAGCGACGCGGAGAGGCGGGATGCATCGGCGGTCGAATGCCGCGGGACTTTCACCACGGGCTGCTACCGGGCCACCGACACGCAAGTGGGCCGCGATGCCAACCCGTCATGGAGGTTCTTATGCGTGTGATGTGTGCACTCGTTGTGCTGAGCTCTGCGATCCTGTCCGCCCAGTCGCCGTATCTGACACAGGAGCAGAGAGACCGTTTTCACGGCCCTGACAGCGAGCCCGTTGAACCGTTCCGCGTCATCGGCAACATCTATTACGTCGGCGCCCAGGGGCTGTCGTCGTATCTGATCACGACGCCGGAGGGTCGAGATATAACCAGAAGTTGTGGATCGGCAGTCTGAAGAAGGCGGCGTATCCTTTCGCGTGAGCAACGCGAAAACTCCGGCTGGCAGGCCGGTGAAAGGAGCCGCCACCCATGCTGAAGGTACTCGACAACGATGGAGCAGACAACGAAGTTCCGCCGGAAGAGCGCGGTGCGCAGACGGTGGACGAGCTGGCCCGGGAGGGAGCCCGGCGGATGTTGATGACGGCCCTGGCGGTGGAGGTCGGGCAGTACATCGAGGCCCACGGCGAGGAGCGGGACGCGCGGGGACGCCGGCTGGTCGTTCGGAATGGTCGGGCCCAGGCGCGGAAGGTGACGTGCGGGGCAGGTACGCTCGAGGTGCATGCTCCTCGGGTGAACGACAAAAGGGTCAACGGCGCGGGCCAGCGGGAGCGGTTCACGAGTCGGATCTTGCCCCCCTACATGCGTCGCTCGCCCAAGGTGGCGGAGGTGCTGCCGATCCTCTATCTGCGCGGTCTGTCGACGGGCGATTTCCGCGAAGCGCTGCCGGTGCTATTGGGGGATGACGCGGCCGGCCTCAGCGCGACCAACATCGCGCGCCTCACGGCGGTGTGGGAAGAGGACTACCGGCGGTTCCGCCAGCGGGACCTGGCCGATCGTGACTACGTGTACGTGTGGGTCGACGGCATCCATTTCAACATCCGGCTCGAGGACGATCGGCTCTGTACGCTGGTGATCCATCGGCGTACGGCCCGATGGGACCAAGAAGCTCGTGGCCCTGGAGGACGGCTACCGCGAGAGCACCGACAGCTGGGCGACGGTGCTGCGGGACCTCCAGCGGCGCGGCATGCGGGCCCCGGTGGGGGCGGTCGGCGACGGCGCCCTGGGTTTCTGGGCGGCCGTGCGCGACGTGTGGCCGGACACGCGAGAGCTCCGCGACTGGTGTCACAAGATGGGCAACGTGCTCGACAAATTGCCAAAGCGATTACAGCCGAAAGCGAAGCGCGCGCTCCGCGAGATCATGTACGCCGAGACGCGGGCACACGCCGAGGAGGCCATGGACGTCTTCATCGCCGAGTACGAGGCCAAGTACCCGAAGGCGGCGGCGTGCCTGGACGCAGACCGCGACCGCCTCCTCACGCACTTTGCCCTGCCAGCTGAGCATTGGCAGCACGTGCGCACGAGCAACGTCATCGAGTCGCCATTCGCCACGGTCCGACTCCGGCAGCGCGTGACCAAAGGCGCGGGCTCGCGCACCAAGGGCCTGTTGATGGCCTACAAGCTGCTCGAGATGGCACAGCAGCGCTGGCGTCGGCTCAATGGCGCGCATCTGCTGCCACTCGTCCGCGCCGGCGTGACGTTCATTGACGGGGTACAGCAGGAGCGAAACAACGAGGGAGATCGGAAGGTGGCCGCCTGATCACGCTGATGACCGATCCACAACATTTGACAATATCTCCGGAGGGTCACATTCTCCACGACACGGGGACCATGGAGATGCACGAGGTGATTGTCTCGAACGTGGAGAAGCTCGGGTTCGACGTGCAGGACATCAAGTTCATCTTGTCCAGCCATGCCCATTTCGACCACATGCAGGGACACGCGGCCATGAAGAGAGTGACGGGCGCGCACATTGTCGCGTTAGGCGGTGATGCCGCGGCGATTGAATCGGGTCAGGACAACTCGGCCCTCGGGGACGAGGGCTGGGAGCCTGTCGCAGTCGATCGCCTGGTGGAGGATGGCGATACGCTCACGCTCGGGGGCATGACGTTGCGGGCTGTGTGGACCGGCGGCCACACACAGGGCGCGACGATGTGGATGACGATAGCGCAAGAGGGGGGCCAGAGCTATTCTGTCGCCTTTCGTGGCGGCGAGATCCCGAACGCTGGCGTCCCGCTTGTCGACAATCCGAGGCACCCGACCGTCGTCGAAGACACATTCCGAACCCTGCGCCGGCTCAAGGAGCTCGACCCTCCGGATCTGTTCCTACACAATCACCCACAAGATCCGCCTCTCGAGCTGGATCCAGATCTCCCGGTCAACCCGAGCTGTGCGAGCTGCCTTGACGCCCGGGGGTGGATGGAGCTCGTGGCGAGCTCCGAGGCAAGATTTCAGACCATGCTGACGGACGCAAACAGGTAGAACCGCGCCGCGCGGGTACAATGCCGCGCGGATGATTCACTCCATCGAAAGGACACAGTCATGACACGGATCAGCTTGACGCTCGGCATCATCCTTGCGTTCGCGGGTGCCGCCAGCGCCCAGGACACCCTGCCGGCCGCGTGCGGCCCGGCCGGTCAGCTACCGCCCGAGTTCTCGAAAAACGTCGCGCCTGACGCGCGCTGCTTCGAGCTGCGCATGTACACGGCCGAGCCGGCCCGCGACGGCCAGGGCGGCATCGACAAGCTGCACCAGCGCTTCCGGGAGGGCGAGATCGCCCTGTTCGAGAAGCACGGCGCCAAGATCGTCGCCGCGTGGCAGCGCCTCGACAATCCCAACACGCTGGTCTGGATGCTCGCCTATCGCGACCGCGCGCACCGCGACCAGGTGTTCGCCGCGTTCGGCGCCGACCCGGACTGGAAGGAGCTGCTGGCGAAGTACCCGGTGCCGCTCAGCATCGAGGCCTACATGATGAGCCCCTCCGACTACTCCGCCCTGAAGTAGCGGGCGCACGTTCGATTCGCCGTCGCGATTGAGGCGCGCACCCAAACTCCTGTTGGAGTCGTGCGGTATGAGCCCTACTGCCCCAAGCTGCCCGTCGCCAGTGTATCGGGTCGTCCCCTACCTCCACGTCGCTGACGTAGAGGAGTCGGTTGGTTTCTACGCTCTCTTGGGATTCGACGAGGACGGCTGGTACCGGAAATCGAATGGCGAGGCAATCTGGGCGTCGGTCAAATATGTGGGGCCCACCGGTGCCGCTGCCGAGGTGTTCTTTGCGAGGGCCGACGCGCCGGTCATTCCCGAACAGCAGGCCGTGATCGTGTACATGTACTCCCGGGACGTTGAGTCAGTGCGTCGCCATCTCCTGGCATGCGGGCTCCACGACGGTGGCGAATACTGCGGGCAGGCTGGACCAAACAACGGGCGTCGCGTCGTCTTCGAGGTCTACCATCCGAACCACATGCAAGGCGGAGAACTTCGCGTGGCGGACCCGGACGGCTACTGCCTGTTGGTTGGCCAGATTGGCGAATGACGGATAGGAGGGAGTGTTTGATGCCGAGATGCCAGCTGTATGGACCCGGGGGTCGAATCCGGCGCGCCGCCGCGCTCGCGATTCTGACGTCACTACTCTCGATGAGTGCACACGCCCAAGATCGGATGCCGCCCATTCCGGAGGCGGAGATGACGGAGGCCCAGAAGGCGGCCGTGGAGGAGTTCAGGGCCGCGCGTGGCGAACCCGGTGGTCCGTGGGCTGTGATCCTCCGTAGCCCGGAGCTGCTCAACCGGTTGCGGGGCGTGAGCGACTACCTGCGGTTCAACAGCTCGTTGCCGCCTCGTTTGTCCGAGCTCGTCATCCTGATCACCGCGAGAGAGTGGTCGCAGAATTACGAATGGGCTGCGCACCATCGCCTGGCATTGGAGGGTGGCCTGAGTCCCGATATCGCGGCGGCTGTCGCCGATGGACGGCGCCCGGAACGGATGGCCGATGACGAAGAGGCGCTGTACGACTTCTGCACGGCACTGCATCGAGACGGCAGGGTGAGCGATACGACCTACGCCAGCGCACTGGCCGAGTTCGGCGAGCAGGGGATCGTCGACATGGTGGGTTTGAGCGGCTATTACTCGCTGATCGCGATGGTGTTGAACACGGCGCGGACGCCGCTGCGGCCGGACGCAACGCCCGGGCTCGCGCCGTTTCCGCACTAGCGGCGAGCGCCGATGGGGCTACCCACCGAGGCGGGTGGGGTACAGTGTCGGCGGATAGACGAAACGAGATTCGCTGGGAGGGACTTATGGCACCGCTACGACTTCTGATGCCCGTGCTCGTTAGCGCCGCGATGCTCACGGCGTGCGCGGCGGACTCCGAGCCAACGGCCGCGATGGCCACGGCTGACGTGGCTCCGGCCACGACAGTGAACCCGGTCACGGGTGAGGGTCTCCCGAACCCGAACCCGACACGTGTCGGGAGCTGGGCGACACTGCCCGAAGGACGGGAGTGGGGCTCCACCGCCGGCCTCGACATCGACCCGACGGACGGGCATGTCTGGGGATACGAGCGCTGCGGATCCGGCTCAGCGGGTGGACCTGGGGTCAACTGCGACAACAACCCCGTGGACCCCATCTTCAAGTTCGACCGCGACACTGGGGAGGTTCTCGCCAATTTCGGTGCTGGCACCTTCGTGACGCCGCACGGCATTTACGCGGACAGTGACGGCAACGTCTGGGTGACGGACTTCGCCGTCAACGACGAGGGCACAAAAGGTCACCAGGTCCACAAGTTCAGCCCGACCGGAGAGCTGCTCATGAGCCTCGGTGTGGCCGGCCAGCCCGGGAACGGGCCGGATCACCTCAACCAGCCCATTGACGTGATCGTTGGGCCCGACGGGAGCATCTTCGTCGCAGACGGCCACAGCGGGCAGAACTTAACGACGGACGCGCAGATGGACGAGGCACGCGCGGCGGGACTCACCGGCCGCATCGTCAAGTACTCCCCTGACGGCGAGTACATCCTGGAGTGGGGCGAGATCGGCACGGATCACGGTCAGTTCCGCACGCCACACGCGATGGAATTCGACGGTCAGGGTCGGCTCTGGGTCGCGGACCGCGGGAACCACCGCCTCGAGATCTTCGACCAAGAGGGTAACTACCTGGAGTCGCGGTATCAGTACGGGCGCATCAGCGACCTCTTCATCACCGCGGACGAGATGGTGTACGCCATCGACTCCGAATCCAGCCGCCTGCGGCATATCAACTGGAGGAACGGCGTCCGCATCGGACCTGTCGATCGGGATGTGCTTGTCGGCTTCATTCCGCCGTGGGATTCCGACAGTCGGCCGAACCATGGCGTGACGGGAGAGGGCGTGGGCGTGGACGAGGACGGCAACGTCTTCGTGGCCGAGGGACCGGCCTCGCTCAGCGATGCGGGGTCCGCGTTCACGAAGTATGTCGTGGCCGGTATGTAAGGTGGCGAGCGCGCTTTCGGGCGTGTCGATCTATCGACGCGTGTCTGGCCGTTGAAGCGTGCGCCGAATCGCGCGCACATCATCCTCGGAGAGACGGAACGCGCCGCGGCCGCGCGCGGTCAGGTTGTGATGTGAGAAGGTGGAGCGCATCAGACCTTGATCGCGATGTCCGTTCAGTCTCAGCAACAGGTGGACGATCTCGTGTGCGAGTACCCGTCCCAGAGCTCGCGCGTAGACGCCGTCGTTGATGTCGGGAAGTTCCTTGCGGTCCCAGTTCCCATCGACGGCCCGTACGACCTGCTCTGACCAGACGGTGATGAGGCGTGAGCGCAGCTGGGCATGGCCGAGCCGATGATCGTGAAGACCACGACTGCAGCCGTGCACCCTGAAGCGGGCCGGCCGAGGCTGCATCAACACCGTGACCAACGATCGACTCGTGCGGTTATCCGGGGAGAGGTCGAATCGAAGAGCGATGCCGCTTGGCTCAAACACCCGCTCGGTCTCCGCGAGGGCGTTCTCGACGATGTCTTCGCTGAGCTCGGCGCTGAGATGAATCGCGACGTCCAGCGTCAAAGGCGCGGGCGCGAGCGCCGCGATGAGCAAGGCGAGCGTCAGCATGCGGGTGAGAAGCCGATTATCGCCGAGGCAGAGGAGAGGTCAAGCTGGTCAGACGGGTCCGAGGACGCGCGATGACCGGGCCGTGATCTGTCGCGGCCGGTGGCATAATCAGACTCGGAAACTCACGGATATCCACACGAGGGCCGCGGCTTGCGTTGGGCGTGCGGCACTCGGCAAAACGAGAGGTGTCAGATGGACGCTCATCAAGTTGCGATCGTGCGGGGGCTCGCCGTCGTGATGGCGGCCGGGTTACTCGCGCCGGTTTCCGCCAGTGCACAGCCGTCCACGCCCAGCACCTCGACCGTGCCCCGAACGGCGGACGGTCATCCGGACCTGCAGGGCGTCTGGGACTTTGGCTCCGTGACGGCCCTGCAACGCCCGGCCGCGTTGGCCGACAAGGAATTTTTCACTGACGAAGACGTCGCCGCCGTGGAGGCGCAGGCCGCCGCGGGTCGCGTGGATCGGCCGCCGCGTGCAGGTGACCCCGGCAGCTACAACCAGTTCTGGTTCGCCCGGGGGACGACGGTCGCCGGCACGCGACGGACGTCGCTGATCGTCGATCCGCCGGCTGGGCGCCTGCCTCCATACACGCGCGCGGGGGAGTCGCGAATGGCGGCCCGCGAGGAAGCGCGACGCCGGAACGCCGGTCCTGAGGACCGGGACGTGGACGAGCGGTGCATCCTGGGATTCAACTCGGGACCGCCGATGCTGCCCGGCGCGTACAACAATTTCGTCCAGGTGTTCCAGGGGCCCGGCCACGTGGCGATTCTCAACGAGATGGTGCACGACGTCCGACTGGTCCCGCTGGACGGCCGTCCATCTCTGCCCCAGCAGATCCGCCAATGGAAGGGTGACTCGCGCGGCCGGTGGGAGGGCGACACCCTGGTGGTCGAGACGGCGAATTTCATGGAGATCGGGACCGCCCATCCCGCGCCCAACATGGAACGCCTCGAAGCCACCGGGAGTCATCTGCGCCTGGTCGAGCGGTTCAGGCGTCTTGATGCCGACACGCTGCTCTACGAGTTCACAATGGACGATCCGACCGCGTGGACGATGCCGTGGAGCGTCGAGCTGACCATGACCAGGAGCGACGACGCGCTGTACGAATACGCGTGTCACGAGGGCAATTACGGCCTGTTCAACATCCTTGCTGGCGCGCGCACAGCGGAGGACGCGGCGCGGTCGGGCTCGCGGTGAGTCGCGACCGGATAACGCGTCGCGTGCTCAGGGCTTTGACATTTGACATGACAACCAGCCAAACAACAGGTCGACGCGCCGGGCGGCATGCGCCGTGGTTGCTGGTGCTGGCGAGCCTCGCCTTGCAGCCGGTGCACGCGCAGGACGACTGGCCGGCCTGGGGAGGCGATCCCGGCAACCAGCGACATTCCCCGCTCACCCAGATCGACACCGCCAACGTCGCGACGCTCGTGCCGGCGTGGCGCTACGAGATGACGAAGGCGGGCGTACCGTCACGGCCTGCCCAGTCGACCCCCCTCATGGTCGACGGCGTGCTGTACCTGTCGTTCCCGTACTACCGCGTGGTGGCGCTAGAACCGGAGACCGGCGACGTGATCTGGGACTACACGGCGCCCGGGCAGTGGGACTCACCGGAGCACCAGCTGCACTGGACGGGTGGCTCGATGCGTGGCCTGGCGTACTGGGAAGGCGACGATGTCACGTCCCCGCAGATCGTCTTCGGCACCGAGGAGGGCGAGCTGATCTCTCTGAACGCGCGGACCGGGATCCCCAACGCGCGGTTCGGCAACGACGGATACGTCGACCTGAAGACGCCGGACGTGATGAACGGTTTCCCCAGCATGCACTACGGGATCTCGTCGGGGGTTGCCGTCTGGAGGCATCTGGTATTCACCGGTGTCCACAACGCGGACGAGACCGGTTCGAAGGGACCGGCGGGCGACGTGCGCGCGTGGGATCTCCGGACAGGCGATCTCGTCTGGACATTCCACACCGTGCCCCGGCCTGGCGAGGTCGGTCACGAGACGTGGCTCGCCGACTCCTGGCGCGGCGTCAGCGGCGCCAACACGTGGAGCTTCTTCACCGTCGACGCGGAGCGCGGCATCCTCTACATGCCGCTCGGATCGGCCCACAACGACTTCTATGGCATGGACCGCCCCGGCGACAACCTCTTCTCCGATTCGATCGTGGCGGTCGATGCGCTGACCGGTGAGCTCACGTGGTACTTCCAGGCCGTCCATCACGACCTCTGGGATCTCGACATGCCGGTGCCGCCGATCCTGTTCGACGTGGTACGGGACGGCGACACGATCCCGGCCATCGGCTTCATGACGAAGTACCCGGTCTTGTTCATCTTCAACCGGCTCACAGGCGAGCCGATCTACGAGGTCGAAGAACGTCCTGTCCCTCAGGGGGACATGCCCGGGGAGTACTACTCGCCGACGCAGCCGTTCCCGGTGAAGCCGCCGCCCTTCGGTCGCATCCGCTTCACGATGGACGACATCGCGACGGTCACGCCGGAGCATACGGCCGCGTGCCGCGAGCTGTTGATGACCTACGACGGCGGGCGCAACCGCGGCCCCTATACGCCGCCGTCGCTCGAGGGCGCGCTCGTGTTTCCGTCAACCGGTGGAGGGACGGAGTTCACCGGTGGGACCTTCGACCCACGTCTGGGGTACTACATCATCAACTACGCGGACACCGGACACATCAGCACGCTCAGACGCGTGGACGACGATCCGGATCGTCGAAGCTATGCGGGTCCACCTGAATCACGCCGGACCTACTGGCACATCGTCGACCGGTTGACCGTCGACGGGTGGCCCTGCTGGCAGCCGCCGTGGTCCAGGCTGGTCGCGGTGGACGTGAACACGGGCGAGATCGCCTGGCAGATCCCGTTCGGTACGGTCGAGGGTGCACCGCCCGGGCTGCTGACCGGCGCCCCCAATTCTCAAAAGGGTGGACCGACCTCCACCGCGGGGGGCGTGCTCTTCATCGGGGGAGCGACCGATCGACGGTTCCGCGCCTACGAGACCCAGACCGGGCGGGAGCTGTGGAATGTCGAGACCGAGCAGCTCATCAGCGGCGCCAATCCGATCACGTACATGGGTAGGGACGGAAAGCAATACGTGGCCGTGGCGGCGGGCACGACGCTACTGACCTACACACTGCCCTGACGGGTGTGCTCAATCCGAGCGTCGCTGTCGCGCCCTGACGCCTCCGTCAACGTGTCTCTTCGGCTTCCTGCCGCTCGATGTTGCGATAGACCTCCTGGATGTGCCGGATGTCGTGATTGCCCTCATGACAGGCGTACTCGTACATCGGACCTTCGGTGGCCATCATCGGGATCTCGGCGCTCCAGGGACGGTCCCAGGTGGCCGCGTCCTCGACGGTGAACTCGAAGTGGATGCGGTCGTCGGACACGCGGGTGAAACGCTCCACCACCTTGAGATCGCGGCTCGAGCCTTGCCACGCGGTCCGATCGTTGAAGTGGCTGGTCTCGATCACCAGGGTGTCGCCCTCCCAGCGTCCCCGCGAGTCACCCGGGTACTGGCGGATGGTCTCCGAGATGGCGGGTCGTCCGTCGAGCGGGACGATCCGCGGCGGATTGTTGTTCTGCTCGGTGAAGATCGCCACGTACTCCGGGGTCTGGAAGATCTGGTGGATGTCGTTGTAGGACGGGTTTTGGAGCGGTGGTCCGTTGTAGCCGTAGTAGATGCAACGCTCGCTGAGCGGGCGCAGCTCGTAGCCATCGAAGGGCCCGCGGTCGCCACGCGCCGCGCGCCGCGCCTCGGCCCGCCCCTGGGCCTGGGCGTTGCGCGGTGGGATCCGGCCGTCGGGCGGGTCAGTGACGAGCGAGGTTCGTCGGGTCGACAACCCCTTGGGTACACGTGTCGCCAGCCAGATGGCGTTGTCGTAGTGGACGTAGGTCTCGTCGCGGTGACCCTGATCGAGGACCCGGGCGCGTTCCTCCGCGTCTGCGATGGTGATGACGTGGCGGGCGAGCGGGTCGGCACCGTCGACGGTGAGCTGCGCCTGGAGCTGAGCCCACTCTTCCTCGGTGTAGAACGCCTGGTCGCCCAGATACTCGGGGCGCTCCATCGGCGTGAAGGTTTGTGTGGTCCAGTAACCCTGCAGGTCGGGTTGGCCGCTCGGCAGGCGGGGCATCTCCCAGTCCGCGTCCGCGCCAAGGTCGCTGGGAGCCTGGCTCTGTCCAAATGCCAGAACCGGGGCCAGCACGCCGGCGGCCAGCATCGTGGCGACGATTCGGAGACGATGGTGCATCTCGACCCTCCCTACGGCGTTGCCGTCGTTGTCCGCAACGTGACCATGATCCCTCAGGACCGCTTCGTTCGCAACACCCGCGCGCTCCGCAGGTGGCATAATCGGGCTGCCAGTTCCCCAACCAGGAGTCGAGAAGGAGTTGCGATGAGTACGAGTTGGCATCGGCGAGCGTTCGCCGTATTGCTGCTGCTCAGCCTCGCGGGCACGCTGGCGGGCGCGCAAGTCCGCGACTTCAAGCCGGTCACGGACGCGATGCTGCAAGAGCCCGATCCGGCTGACTGGTTGATGTGGCGCCGCACGCTCGACAGCTGGGGCTACAGCCCGCTCGACCAGATCTCGCGCGACAACGTGGGCGAGCTGCGCATGGTCTGGTCGCGCGCCCTCGCACCGGGTCTCCAGCAGGGCACGCCGCTGGTCCATGACGGCGTGATGTACATGCCGAACCCGCGGGATGTCATCCAGGCGATCGATGGTGCGACCGGTGATCTCGTGTGGGAATACCGACGGTCACTACCGGAGGATGTCGACGACTACCTCATCGCCGTGCTCGCTGACATCAACCGGAATCTTGCCGTCTACGACAACCTCATCATCGATACCAGCGTCGACGACTACGTCTTTGCTCTCGATGCCACGACCGGCCGCTTGGCGTGGGAGACGCAGATTCTCGACTATAGGAAGAACCCCGCGAATCAGACCTCCGGACCGATCATCGCCGACGGTAAGGTCATCTCGGGTCGGAGCTGCACTCCACAGGGTGGTCCTGACGCGTGTGTCATCACCGCCCACGATGCGACGACCGGTGAGGAGCTGTGGCGGACGCGCACGATTCCCGCGCCAGGCGAGCCGGGGGACGAGACCTGGGGCGATGTGCCGTTCGAGGAACGCAAACATGTGGGTGCCTGGATGGTGCCCAGCTACGACCCGACGTTGAACCTCATCTACATCGGCACGTCTGTGACATCACCTGCCCCGAAGTTCATGCTCGGCGGCACGAACAACAAGCACCTGTATCACAATTCGACGCTTGCGCTCGACGCCGACACGGGCGAGATCGTGTGGTACTACCAGCATCTGAACGACCATTGGGATCTCGATCACCCGTTCGAACGCTTGCTGCTCGACACTGCGGTCTCGCCGAATCCGGCGACGGTGAGCTGGATCAATCCGCGGCTACAGCACGGGGAAGTCCGGAAGGTCGTGACGGGTATTCCCGGCAAGACTGGTGTCGTGTATACCCTCGACCGCGAAACGGGAGAGTTCTTGTGGGCAACACCGACGGTCACGCAAAACGTGATCAGTAGCATCGATGGCGCCACGGGTGCAGTGACAGAGAACCCGGAGGTCGTCTTCACGGGTACCGGACAGACGGTGCTGGCCTGCCCGACGCTGGTTGGCGGCAAGGATTGGGAGGCGGGCGCCTATAGCCCGCAGACCGGGCTGATGTATTTTCCGCTGCGCAACGCTTGTGCTCGCATGATGGCCACGACCGAAAGCGACAGCGTGGCCTCATCGCTCTACAACCTTACTGTGAGGACCGAGATTGCTCCCGGGACCGATCAGGTCGGTACCGTCCAGGCCATCTCCGCCGAGACCGGCGAGATCATCTGGAAGCACGAGCAGCGGGCCGCCACGACATCACTCGTGGCGACCGGCGGTGGAGTTGTATTCGGCGGGGATCTCAACGGGCGGTTCAAAGCCCTCGATGCAGACACCGGAGACGTGTTGTGGGAGGTGAACCTGGGCTCACCGATAACCGGGTTTCCGATCACGTTTGCCATTGACGGCCGGCAGTATGTAGCGGTGAGCACCGGCAATTCCCGCACCGTCGTGTACTTCGCACCCCTGACGCCGGAGCTTCGCCCGAGCATGGGCAACAACCTGTTCGTGTTCGCGCTGCCGGACTGACGAGCGGATCACGATCGCGAGCCTGAAGGACGCAGCCACGAGATCATGGTCCGTTCCGATCATCCCCTCCGTCGCTTTCTCTACCCGCTCGTCGTGCGCCGCTTTTCTCTCTACGCCGGGCTCGCCGATCCACAGGTGGCGGACTACGTTGCCGGCGTCCTGACTGACTTCGTACACGTCGACAACCTGTATCGCATCCGGAACACCAGGGGACGACGCCTCGAAGACGTCGCGGAGATGCTCATCGAATCGAACCCGCTGCTGGCTGCACAGTCGTTCGACCGCGAGCGCCTCGTCCGGAAGCACGTGGGCGACTTCACCCTCTTCGTCCTGGGTCTGTTCCCCGAAAGCCTCGCCACGCTTCCACGCCGGCGACCGTACTCGCTCGACCCCTTCGTCGACTATCTCCGCGCGGGCAAGGAGTCGTATACCATCGTCGCAGCCTTCAACCTGTTCGAGTATCGCAACGAATCCCCCCTGTTTCGGAAGCTGGCCGATGTCTTCGAGCAGTGCGTCGCCGGTCTGAACATCGTCAAGACGGATCTCGAACAGATGCAGGAATACCGTCAGGCTCGCGCGATCCTCGAGTCGTAGGCGACCAGAAACGAGAGGTGTTTCGATGAGACGACTTCCTCTACTGGGAGCAGGACTGGCGTTGATCGTGACAGGCTGCGGAGCGCCCGCAGTGCCTGAAGACAGCCCAGCTGCGGGCGGGGAGCCGGCCGGGCTCGCGCTCGTCGGGGGACAGCTGATCAACGGCACCGGCGCGGCGCCAATCGCCGACTCGGTCGTCGTTATCCGTGACGGTCGGATAGCGAGCGCCGGTCCTCGGGACGCCACGGCCGTGCCCGACGGCGCAGAGACGGTCGACATGACCGGCAAGACCATCATGCCAGGGCTGGTGAACCTGCACGTGCACTATCGCGAGGGACCGGTGGAGATCGAGCGGCAGTTTGGGTCGCAGCTCTATTTCGGCGTGACCACCGCGCGGAGCATTGGCAGTGACTCGCCAGAGAGAACCGCGTTCCTGCTTGGCAGTGCGGGCCGACCCGACAGCCCCCGGACGTTCACGGCGGGCACGGGGTTCTCACGTCCCGGCGGGTTCAACGCCGCCGGTCGGAACGCCCCCACCACCGAAGACGAAGCCCGGGCGCTCGTGCGGGACCAGATCGCGCTTGGCGTGCACTTCATCAAGATGTGGGTCAACGCGGTTGCGGAGCCGGACCTGAAGATCACGCCGGAGATCCGGACGGCCATCATCGACGAGGCGATCCGGAACGGCGCGATCCCTGTCGCCCACATCGATGACGAAGCCGATGGCCGCCAGCTCGTCCAGGCCGGCCTGCGGGACTTTCTGCATAGCACCGTCTTGACCTTCGGTCCCGGAGCCGGTGTGCCGGTCGACGACCCCGAACCTTCGCAGGAGTTCATCCAGATGTGCCTCGACCATGGGGTGTCGTTCACCCCCACGCTGTCGATCGTCCAGAACAACTGGCATTTCGCGGAGCATCCGGAACTGCTGGATGACGCGGCGTTGCGCGCCGCGTTCAATGCGTTCAACCCGGATTCGCTGGCTCGATGGGACGACCCTGCAGGCAGGGCGGACGTGGTCGACGCGCCGGGATTCGATGACCGGAAAGCCGCGTTCCGACAGGTACAGGACTTCGTGAAGACGATGCACGACGCCGGGGTCACGGTCGCACTCGGCAATGATGCCGGGACCGCGAACGTGCCGTTTGGCTGGGGCATCCACCACGAGATGGAGCTGTATGTAGAGGCCGGTCTGACGCCGATGGATGCGATCGTCGCGGCGACGGCCGCCGGCGCCGGCCAGATGCCGCCGGTGGGCGAGGCCGACTTCGGCACTCTCGAAGACGGTATGGTGGCCGACCTCATCGTGCTGAACGCCGATCCCCTCGTCGACATCCGAAACACGCTGGAGATCGACCGGGTCATGCGAGTCGGTGAGTGGGTGGACCGTTCGGGTTTCGTGCGATGAGCTACACGGTTGCGTTCTCACAGCTGACCAAAGCCGACATTCCAGCCGCAGGTGGCAAGGGCGCCAACCTCGGCGAGCTGACCACGGCTGGCCTTCCGGTGCCCGCCGGCTTTGTCCTGACCACGGGCGCCTACGACGCCTTCGTCCAGGCGCACGGGTTGTCACAACAGATCGTCGATCTCGCGCACGCCGTGTCGGCGGACGACCCGCAATCGAGTGACGCGGCATCGGAGCAGATCCGGGCCTTGTTCATGCAGGGTGTGATGGCGGCCGACGTGTCCGCGGAGATCACCGCTGCGTATGCAGGATTGATGGGGACTGGGGGCCATGCCGTGGCGGTGCGCTCGTCGGCAACAGCCGAGGACCTACCGACCGCCAGTTTCGCGGGGCAGCAAGACACCTACCTCAATATCCAAGGGGAAGCGGCGTTGCTGGAGGCCGTGAAGAAGTGCTGGGCCAGCCTCTGGACCGGCCGAGCCATCTCCTATCGGATGCGCCAGAAGATCGACCCAGCGACGGTCAGCCTCGCCGTGGTGGTTCAGCGGCTTGTGCCGGCGGATGCCGCAGGCGTGCTGTTCACGGCCAATCCGGTCAACGGCCAGCGCGACCAGATCCTCATCAACGCGACGTGGGGCTTGGGCGAGGCAATCGTCAGTGGGCAGGTGACACCTGACACCGTGGTGGTGCAGAAGTCGACCGGCGGCATCCTGTCCCGCGAGACGGCCACCAAAACCCTGATGACCGTGCGGACCGACACGGGTACCGAAGAACGCGACGTGCCGCAGGCACAGCGAGACGCACAGGTCTTGGATGACGTCACGACCGCGCAACTCGCCCGGTATGGCGAGCAGATCGAGGCGCACTATGACGCGCCGATGGACATCGAATGGGCGATCGCCGACGGCGAGATCGCCATCCTGCAAGCCCGACCCATCACCACGCTCCCCGAGCCGAAGCCGGCCCCGCTCACAGACGTGGCGTGGGAGCCCGTCCACCCAAAGACCGTCTGGATGCGGCGACAGATCGTCGAACACATGCCGGAGCCTCTCTCGCCGCTGTTCGAAGACCTGTATCTGCGCCAGGGGATGGACAAGACCTTGCGCAAGATGCTGGACACGATGGGGGAGCTTGGCAAGACCAGTTTTGATCTCGACAACCTGATACCCCAGGGGGGATTCGCCGCGACCATCAACGGCTATGCCTACACGACGGGCAGCTTCAAGATGAAGGGGAACGTAGTGCCGATCCTGCGGGTGTACACCCGCATTCTCAATTTCCTGAAGATGCCCGGGTTCGATTGGGATGGGGTCGTCTTGCCCGGATACCAGGCCGTGATCGCGCGCTGGGGGGGCATCGAGCTGGACGCGGCCACGGATGAGGAGCTGCTGGAGGGGATTCGCGAGATGGCGGAGGCGGATAGCGGCTACTGGTTCGGGTCGGCGGTCCATCTGGGCTTCTCGCGGATGATGGACTCGCTGTTCGACTGGCTGCTGAGGTCCGTCCTGTTCAGGTTTGCGTTGCCGAAGCCACGCCCCGTCAGCGCATCGTTCCTGCGTGGATTCGACTCGAAAGCGCTGGACGCCCAAGCGGACATGGAGGCGCTCGCCAACATCATCCGCGAGTCGGCGACGCTACGCGAGCTGAGCCGCGCGACACCGTCACACGAGGTGATGGAGGCATTGGCCGCGCATCCAGACGGTCAACCCGTGGTCGACGGCATCCAGCGCTACCTGGAGGCATACGGCCATCAAATCTACAACCTCGATTTCGTCGATCCCACGCAGAGTGAAGACCCGCTCCCCATGCTGTTGAGCCTGACGGCGCTGGTCGACCAGGCGCCCGAGCAGGACGTTCGTACGCGGCAGGCGAAGATGGCCGAGCAACGAGAGGCGCTGGTCGCCGAGACGATGCAGGCGATGAATCCGCTGTCGCGGCGTCTGTTTCGATGGGTTTGGAAGTGGACGAAGTATTACGCGCCGTATCGGGAGAGCGTGATGTTCTACGTGGGCTCGGCCTGGCCGACGCTGCGGACACTCGCCCGCGAGCTGGGGCAACGGCTGACGGACGCCGGTACCATCTCCACTCCCAGTGACATCTACTACCTCGAGAGCACCGAGATCGCGGAGGCGATCGACGCGCGTGCCGGCGGTCACGGGGGGGCCGACTTCGTCCAACGGGTGCGAGAGCGGCGCGCCTTGCGCGACGCCCGCAAGCAACTCGCACCGCCACCCAAGGTGCCGGCGCGCAGCGTCATCAAGATCGGCCCTATCAAGATGTCCATGTTCGATCCGACGCCTAGCAATGCGGTCAATGAAGGGCCGGTGCTGAACGGCTACGCCGTCAGCACCGGACGCGTCACTGCGCAGGCGAGCGTCATCCGGTCAATCTCGGAGTTCGACCAGATGAAGCCCGGCACCATCCTGGTCTGCACGACAACCACGCCGGCCTGGACGCCGCTCTTTTCCCAGGCCAAAGGGTTGGTGACGGACGTCGGCGGTGCGTTGGCGCATGGCTCGATCGTGGCCCGGGAGTACGGCATCCCGGCCGTGATGGGGACCGGTGTGGCCACCGACCGCATCACCTCGGGCATGACCCTCGTCGTGGACGGCGATGCGGGCACGGTGACGTTGGAAGGGCCCGCCTAAACACCCTGCCTCATCACTCGCGCGACGACGGCTGCGGTCAGGCACTGTCCCCCTCCTGTGACACCGGGTGGAGCGTCGCGTCAGAGTTTCGCGACAGGTGCCCGGTATGTCCGCGAACCTGGTTGGAGCTCCCTCTGGCACACATGTTGAAACGTTTGCCGCGGGAGGACGCCAACCGGCACGCGTCACATGATGTCGAGCACAACCACCGCTACCAAGGGTGAGGTCGGTCAGGATTCTCTGGCGTGGCTGATCGATCCGCTGACGCGCGAGCAGTTCGAGCGGAACTTCTACGAGCGGCGGCTCTGCCGCGTCACGCGTACCGACCCGAGCTACTACGCCGGCCTTCTGGGGGTCGAGGATCTCGACACGGTCCTGAGCACCCACGACATCACGCAGACCGAGGTGACGCTCGTGAATGGCGCGAAGGATATCCCCCCGGACTCGTATACATACGCGTCGGGCCGGATCGACCCGCTCGAGGTCGCGAGTCGGTTCGACGAGGGCGCGACGGTCGTCTTCGGGCAGCTCCATCGACGGGTGCCCGCGCTCGCGCGATTGTGTGCATCGATCGGCAAGGTCTTCGGTTCGCGTGTGCAGACCAACATCTACTTCACGCCGGCCCACGCGCAGGGGTTCAAGCCGCATTGGGACACGCATGATGTGTTCGTGCTCCAGGTCGCGGGAACGAAGAACTGGTCGACGTACGACACCAAAGTGACGCTCCCGCTCAAAGGACAGGACTTCGACCCCGATCAGCATGAGCCTGGCCCCGTGGGCGAGCAGTTCGAGATCGGTCCGGGCGACGTGGCCTATCTACCGCGCGGCCTCATGCACTCGGCCACTGCGAGCGACCAGGCGTCGCTGCACATCACGGTGGGACTCACCGCGTTCACGTGGACCGATTTCTTCCTGGAGTGCGTGGCCGCCGCGGCGCTCGAAGAGGAGTCGCTGCGTCAGACACTGCCTCTCGGCTTTGCTGACGGGAGCTGCTCGGCCCGCGACCGCGATCGTCTCTATCGCGAGAAGCTCGAGGTGCTCCAGACACGGATCGATCCCATGCCGGTGTGGAGGCACTTCCAACACGAGCTCTTGGCGGCGAACACGCCGCTGCTGACGGATTTGCTGGCGGCGCGGCTGCGGCACTCCCCCCTGACACATGACTCGCTGGTCGGACGACGTCCGGATCTGGCTGTGGAGCTGGAGGACGGTGCCGAGGAATGCGTGCTCCGATTCTCGCGGCGGGAGCTCAGACTGCCTGCCCGAGTGTTCGCGGCGATCGAGTTCGCGACCGCGCGGGAGGTCTTTGCCGTGCGGGACCTTCCCGATTGCATCGATGCGGCAGGCAAGATGACGCTGGTCCAACGGCTCCTTAAAGAGGGCTTGCTCCAGATACGAGGGGGCCGCTGAATGCCGACAATGATGCGCCGAGCAGGGTGGTGGGGAGTCGCGACGATGGGGCTGACGGCGGTCGTGGCATGGATCGTCTCAGCGCCGGAGACGGGTGCCACGCGTGATCCCGCGACGGCGGCGCCGGCAGTAACTGCGATGTTCGTGCCGGCTCCGATCCACGAGACGGGTGAGGCCCGGGACCGCGCGATTTTCAGCGAGATCCGACGAGCGCAGCATCTTGCGATGATCGAGGCCAGAAGCACAGCCCAACAGTACGGAGGCGGCGGAATGCCGATGTCGCCTTCATCGCGAAAACACGACTCACTGAGAGTGACGCTGGCGGCCGAATCGGCGGGGAGCTCGCTGCAACAGATAGCGCTCGCGTACGGGGTGTCTGTCGGGGAGCTCAAAGTGCTGTATCTGCGGGGGGACGCGGCTGGATGGGAGGCTTTCGATGCCAACACACGATGATCGACCCGATAGGCGACGTGTGGGGTCGTTGCTCGATAGCGAGGTGACGACCGTGCGGGTCGACAGGCGGTCGTTCTTGTCCAGGACGGTCGGCGCTGGCACGGTGGCGGTTGGCGCGGCCCTCGCCTCTGCGTGCTCCGACCGCTGCGACTCGGATACCGTGACGGACAGGGATGCCGGTCAGTTCGCCGACTATCCCGACCGCCCTCGAGATCGCACCTGCGATAAAGACTTTTAGTGGGCCGGGCGCTGCGGTGCCGGGCGCCGGCATCCGGCTCATGCGTCAATCTTCAATGGCAGGAAGAATGTACCGCTCGACAGGTTGCCATGGGTCGGGCGACTTCATGACCACTTTCGAGACGATCGCGACGACCAGGTCTTTGCCCGGCACGCAGCAGATGAGATTGCCGCCGGATCCGGCGGCGGAATACGACAACGTGCTTCCTTCCCCGCGGAGCCACCAGTAATACCCGTATCCGTTGGCGTTCTGCGTGGTTGACTCGTCGATCCATGCCTCCGGGATGAGGGGTGTGGTGTCCCACGTGCCCCGATTCAGATACAGGAATCCGAAACGGGCCATGTCTCGGGGCGTGATCGTCAGTCCCCATCCTCCCGTGGTGATACCCCCTGGGTCCTTGATCCATCCGGTGATGTTCTTGCCGAACACGTCGTCTCTCTGAAACGACGTCATGTCGCGATCCGGGATCTCCTCCATGCCGAGCGGTCGGAACAACCGCTCGTTCGCGAACGCGCGCGCGCACTGGCCGGTCGTCCGCGAGAGGATGGCGGAGATCAGGTGAGGACAGACGCTGCTGTACTGAAACCGTCCCAGCTGTCCCTCCCGGCCCAGCAGATCGAGAATGAACGTGACCCAGTCGCGCTGCCGCCGCAGTCTGTTCAGTGGCTCGTATCCCCAGGCGCCTGTCTTCCAGGCGATCGGCGCGGTCATCGAGAGCAGATGCTTCAGGGTGAGTATGCGTTTCTGCGTGTCGCCGGCGGCGGGGACGTATTCGGGGAAGAAGTCCAGGATCTTTTGGTCCACGCTCTGCACATACCCCGCCTCGATCGCAATGCCGACCAGCGCGGACATGACGCTCTTCGTGACCGAGGCGACGTTGTGCGTGTCGCGGGGACCGTATCCACGGCGATACCACTCGAAGACGATGTATCCCCGCCTGACGACGACCACGCCGTTCACGTGGCGGTAGCGGGACGGCAGGAGTCGCTCCAGTTCGCCAAGCGTCTCCGCCCGCAGACCCATGGCGTTCGGTTCAGCCGTGCGCCAGCTCGTCGTGGGCCAGTAGTCTCGGGTCGCGGCGTTCATGGAGCTGAGCGGTTCTGCCAGACGTCGGGGCGCCTCCCGCCGGACGGCACCCGGTCCCTCACACGGCCTCGGGAAGGTAACGGGCCGTGACGGATCCTGGATTGTGCCGCAGCGAGGGCGGGGTGCCCTCCGCAATGATCCGTCCTCCGCCGGTCCCGCCCTCCGGGCCGAGCTCGATGATCCAGTCGCACGATGAGAGGACCACGGGATCGTGCTCGATGACGATCGCGGAATTGCCGGTCGTGACGAGCTCATCCAGCAGCTCGATGAGCTTGGCTGTGTCGTAGAGACTCAGGCCGGTCGTCGGTTCATCCAGCACGTAGAGGATGTTGCCCTTCCGCCGTCCGCCCATCTCTCTCGCAAGCTTGATCCGCTGTGACTCGCCGCCGCTGAGGCTTGGGGTGGGTTGGCCCAGCGCGATGTACCCCATGCCAACCCGGTCCATCACCAGCAACGTGGAGAGAATCCCCTTGTGGCCCTCGAAGAAGGACACCGCTTCCGAGACGCGCATCTCGAGGACATCGGCGATCGTCTTTCCCTTGTATCTCACGGACAACCCGTCGTCGTTGTATCGCCGCCCGTTGCACGCCTTGCAGCGGGTGTCCATCTTCAGATTGCTCCCCAGCACCGTCGTCTTACGCCCGGTCCCGCCGCACTCGGAACAGGCTCCCTTGGAGTTGAAAGAGAAATGGCCCGCCGAGAGCTTTCGCTCGATCGCGTCCGATTGCGCGGCGAACAGCCTGCGGATCCGGTCCCAGACGCCGATGTACGTGACGGGGTTCGAGTTCAGGTGTCGCCCGATGGGGGCTTGCGAGACCTCGGCGAAACCGGCGATGTGCTCCATGCCGTCCAGCCTGTCCGCGACGGTGTCGATGACGGTCGATTCGTCGTCGCCGTCCGCCGCGTCGTCTGGATCGGGCTGCGCGCTCCTCACCACTGGATCGCGAAAATGGTCCCTGAGCAGAGGTATGAGCGTGTTCGAGACAAGCGAGCTCTTCCCGCTGCCAGAGACGCCGGCGATGCCGACGAGGACGCCCAGCGGAAACGAGACCGTCACATCCTGAAGATTGTGTGTCCTGGCGTGCCGGAGTGTCAGGCGGGGCGTCGTCTCCGTCAGCGATTCGCGACCCGGAGCTTGCCGGGCAATCGTCCGATTCGTGGACCTGACCGGCATGGGGGTCTTCCCGGACAGATACCGTCCAGTGATCGAATCGTCACACGCGAGCAGGCCGGCGTAATCACCCTGATAGACCACGCGTCCACCGTTGATCCCGGCGCCTGGTCCCAGGTCGACGATATGGTCCGCCCTCTCGATGGTGTTGCGGTCGTGCTCCACGACGATCACGGTGTTCCCCAGCTCCTTCAGGGCGGTGATTGCCTGCAGGAGCTCGGCCTTCTCCGATTCGTGCAGACCCACCGTCGGTTCATCGAGGATGTAGATCAAGGAGTCCATCCGCGACGCGAGATGGGCGTTCAGGAAGAGGCGCTGGATCTCCCCGCCGCTCAGGGTTGGCATCTCCCGGTACAGGGACAGATGGCCGAGGCGGGCTCTCATCAGCCCCTCGGTCTTACGCAGCATCTCCCCGAGGAGGTTCGTCCCGAGGCGTGTGAACGTCTTCCGCGTCAACAAGGTCGCGAAGAAGTCCCTGGTTTCCGTCAGGGTCATCGTTCCTACGTCTCCGATGTGCTTGCCGTTCAACAAGACCCTGCGTGCTTCTTCTCCCACCCGCGAACCATCGCACTCCGGGCACACGCGCGGTGTGTAGACACCGCTGACATCTTCGCCGTACCTGGCCAGACGGCCCTGAAAGATCCTCGTCAAGCAGTAGCTTTGGTTCAGAGAGTTGCTGTCGACGTAGTGGCCATGGATGACGTCCTCCTTGACCTCGTCGGGAAGCTCGGAAAAGGGTGTGTCGAGGTACTCACCAAAATGCCTCGCGAGCAGTCTCGCGTAGCCTGGCGTCATCCCCGCCGAGTCAAAGACCTGTTTCAGGGTCGTGCGGGCGTCCGGGACCAGCCGGTCCATGTCGATTTCACGATAGGCTCCACGTCCGGAGCACTTCATGCACATGCCGTCTGGCGCGTTGTAGGAAAAGCAACGCGCGTCTAGACGTTCCTCGGCACGGCCGCATCCACCGCAGGTTAGGTCGTCACCGACGGGCGTCCCGCACGCGGAGCACTGGATCTGCCCTTCGCCGGCGTAGAGGACGCCGAGCAAACCCAGGATTCTGGTCCGTGAGCCGACCGTGGACCGCGGATTGCTCCGGCGGATGATGCTCTGCTGCACGGCGATCGTGGGCGCGATCCCCGAGATGCTGTCGAACTTGACCTCGTCATCCAGTCCGGAGAGCACGCCCAACGACCGCAGATACTGGCTGCGCCCTTCCTCGAAGATGATGTCGAACACCAGGCTGGACTTGCCGGAGCCGCTGACGCCGGTGGCCACGACGAGCGTGTTCTTGGGGATGGAGACGTCGATGCTCTTGAGGTTGTGTACGCGCGCGCCAGTAATCGTGAGGTGGTCCATACACTCAGGCGTTCAACTCCGCGAGACGAGGCTGACGCCTTGCCGGACAATGGCCGCGCACGTGCGCTCCGCGGGTGAGGGCTAGCGCCCGCCCCGCGAGTACCACACCGCTCCGTCTAGGGCGATGTAGATCTTGGGTGCACGCGTCCTCGAACGAGTCACTGGCCGCGACCCGTCTCCTCCGCGCGCGCCCCACTCAGCGTGTTCTCCAGACCGTAGTTGCCTTCGTGGCAGGCATACTCGTGGATCTCGCCAGCCACCTTGGTCATCGGCACGATGGCGGTGAAGCGGTCGGTAAAGGTGGCGGGATCATCGATCGTGAACTCGTAGTTCACCGTCAGCCGATCGATCCGCGTGAAGCGCTCGGTCAAGACTTTGCCGTCGGACGTGCCGAACGCGCTGAAGCTCTTGGTCAGGCCATTGAAATTGCGCGTTTCGACGACCAGCGTGTCCCCATCCCAGTAGCCTTGCGAGTTGCCCGACCACAGGCCGATCGCGTCATCGAGCGGCGGCCGGTCCCCGATGGGCACGACGCGCGCATCGTGAATCATCTCGGTGAGAATCACGGCGTGATCCCGGTTCTGCACGATCTGCACGTTGTTGTTGTAGAGACTTGGGACGAATGGTGGCCCGGAGTTGAAGCCCACCATGCAACGCTCGGACAGGCCACGGTCCTCGGGGCCGTCTTTGCTGATCCCGCCGACGACGAAACGGACGGGTCGCTCGCCCGGGACGTCATCTCCAAGTCCACCGGAAACGGCGTCGACGCCCGCCACGGTGTCGGGAAGCCGACCACTGGTGGGATAGACGATGTGGGAGGTGCGAATGTGCTCCGTGATGCCGGCACTCTCCACCCAGAAATCGTTGTATGCGCCTGGTCCTCCCTGGCGCTGAGGCACCGCCTGATCAGATGCCGCATCCGCTGCTGCCAGCCGCGCGCGTAGCTCCGCCACCTCTTCGTCAGTCATGAATTCCCGATCGCCGTACCGCTCGGGCCGTTGCATCGGGACGTTGGAGGAGAAGTTCCAGACGCCGTCCAGCGATGGTTGTCCCCACGCATTGCGTGGGATCTCAGAGGCGTCCGGCGCCTGGCCCGCCAGGGTCGTCGTTGACGCGGCGATCAGCAGTCCGAGTGTCAGCAGTCTTCTCACGATTCCTCCCAGGAAGGGGTCGCGCGCGAGCTCAACGCGAAGCGCACTCCTGCAAGTCTAACCCAGAGCTAACGTGGGTCACGACGTCTCGCTGGTTCTGAACGGCGAGGCCCGTCGTTGACTGTTTCTTACGGGGTCGGTTGGCTGATCAGCATCGTCACCCGAGACGGCTGGACGGCGGCGTCGGGGTGCACGGCGAGTCGGCAACAGGGTGGGTGATGCAGGAGGACGTCCTCGGTGCCGTCCCTGTTGAGGTCCACGAGCCAGGTGTACTCCCCGTCACTGGGCAACGGGACCCCGACCCCTTGCGGCTGCCGGGCGAACAGCTCCGGCCCTGCCACGCCGACAAAGACGTCCGTTCCCTCGGGGGTCCGCCCGAGGAGGAGGTCCGTGCGGCCGTCGCCGGTCACGTCGCCGATCAGCAACGGCCTGTTGAATGCGCGCGGCCAACTCGTCCGTGTCCGTCGGCTTTCGTGCGTTCCCCCTCGAAGCACGATGTCGAGTGACACCGCTCCCGGCTCGCGCCCGCTGGGCTCACCGTCGAGCGCTATTCTCCGGGTGGCGTTGGGTGTGTCGCCAAAGAGGCCGCCTTCGATGGGATAGAACTCGAGATCGAGCCAGATGTCCTCGCCCATGAACCCTTTGAGTGTCTTCCAGAAGCTGTTCTCGAGGTAGTCGACGCCGATGGATGTGAACATCACGCCAGCCTGGCCGTTGCGGTCGAGCTCGTGCCGGTCCATCCCGAGCTGAATGCCGTCCGAGCGAATCGCGGCATCGACGTTCGGTGCGAACACGGTGCCACCGTCCGCGGTTGGCGCGCCGAAATGCACCTCGAAGGCGGACCGCTTGTTGGAGAGGCCGCTCCCCTCCAGCGAGAACACCACCAGGTCGGCGACGCCGTCGCTGTTCAGGTCGGTGATCGAATGGAGCACCTTGCCCTGCATGTCTCCGGTCGCGAGCGAGGAGAGATCGTCCGAGTCGAACGCCACATCGGTCGTGAAGGTCTCGGCCACCGAGGCAAACAACCCCCGCTCGTCCTGGAGATGGACCTCGAAGTTATCCCCCGTCCAGAACACGAGATCTTCGCGGTCGTCGTGGTTGTAGTCCATCTCGTGGACACGGCTCTGCGACCACGGGTCGTATCGGTAGCCGTCGGATCCCAGGATCCGACTCATCTCAATGGAGGAATCCAGTTGCACCGGATCGGCGAATGTGGCGTCGCTCATCTGCACGAACACCCAGAAGCCGTCCGTGCCGGGCACGACCAGGTCGACGCGGCCGTCGTCGTTGAGGTCCCGAGTGAGATCGACGTGCGGGATTTCGCCTTCACGAGGCGGGGTAAAGCTGGAGCGCACGGCCACGAGAGGGCGTTCCGTTTCCGAGTCCGGATCGAACCAGCTCAGACGGCCGGGCGCGTAGGTGACCAACCGGTCGCGCCCGCCGATGTTGGCCACATCGACGAACAACACGTCGGGACCCAGGGTGACGTCGAGTCTCTGCTCCCAGCCGCCGTCGCCGCTATGGATGCGCAGACGGCGGTTTCCGTTCTCGTCGATGTGCAGCACGGCCAGGTCGGCGACCGCGCCATCGAGCAGGAATCCCGTCACGACGGACTGGTCCGGCCCGGCGCTGGTCGGGATCTCGTGCAACGCGAACGTGTATGGTTCGGCGGCCTGATTGGTTTGCTTGGCCCCAAGAGAGGCACCGGTGAAAGTGGCACACCCCGAGAGGAATCCCGACAGCACCAGGAGGGAGAACCGCTGTCGCCGACGGTGCCGAGTGATGGTTGCCTGGCTGGGTCGTGCTGTAGGAGCCGTCACGCTTCCCCCTTTCGCTCGGAGTCGTCCTCGTTGGTCGCTCCTAGATATAGCGAGACCCGTGCCAGGCGTTACGAATCGACGTAAGTTGTTGTAAACGTGTCTATTGCGTTGGATCGTCGCACTCGGTGTGTGGCAACGGTCACGCGCCAAACGTACATGCGAAGTGCGCCACGTACCCCGCGTGTACTGGACTCCTCGGCAACGTCGTCCGGCTAGAAGGAGGATTCAGTGCTGGTCCGCCTGGCCTCCCTGCACCCTGTCGTGCAGAGCCAACGCGACGAGACCGCCCTGAAGCTGCACGATCACGTACTGCGTGCCTTCGTGCATCCAGCTCGACATCCCGTATCGCGTCACGCCAGGAATCTCCACCGCACCGAGTCGTTCCCCGGTTCGCTTGTCGATACCGAAGAGATACGGTGTGTTGTCAGCGGTCCGGCCCCCAGCCATGAGCATCGTTGGCGTGACGACCATCGCGGTCCCACCGGCGCGGCCTCGATTGACTTCGACGCCCTCGACGCCCTCGAGGAGCGGGTGATTTCGGATGAGGTCCTGCTCCTCCTGCGAGGCGTCCCCGTTCGGGATCACCCACAGATGCTCGCCCGTGTTCATGTCGATCGCCGTGATCCGCCCGAGCGGACCCTTCCAGATCGGGAGGCCGTCGATGGTGGCAGCAGGACCCCCACCGACGGTCGTCGCCACGGCGGACCAATCGGAGTGTGTCACCCCCGACTGCTCCCGTTCGTCGAGCTCCGACTCATTGCCGGGCAACACCTGCAATCTGAAACAGCCGCTCCCCGACGTGACGAACATCACCCCCGACACCGGGTCGGCAACGGCCGGTCCGGTGATGTTGGCGCCGCCCCCGCCGCCGGGACAGTTCCAGGCCGGGCCGGCCGGGTCATCAATGTGGGTGGGCGGATCGAACAGCGTGTTGAAGAGGTCGTTGTCCGTTGCCACGCGACGCGCCGCCTCCAGCACCTCCGGGGTGTAGTCGATCAGATGCTCCTCGGTCCGACCTTGGAGATCGAAGGGCGCTGGCCATGTGGGGAAGGGCTGCGTCGCGGACAGCTTCTCGCCTGGGACGTTCGACTGCGGCACCGGCCGCTCCTCGATGGGCCAGATCGGTTCGCCCGTCTCTCGGTTCAGCGCATACACCCAAGCCTGCTTCGTTGCCTGGAAGATCCCCTTGATCTCACGCCCGTCCACGGTCACGTCCATGAGGATCGGCGCCGTGGGCGTGTCGTAGTTCCAGACGTCGTGGTGAACCATCTGATGGTGCCACCGCCGCTCGCCGGTTTCGACGTCGAGCGCGATGACGCTCGCGGCGAACAGGTTGTCACCGGGGCGGAAGCCGCCGTAGTAGTCGATCGTGGCGCTGTTCGTCGGGATGTAGACCAGTCCGAGCTCCGGGTCCGCCGACATCGGAGCCCACGACGAGACGTCTCCCGTCCACTCCCAGGCGTCGTTCTCCCAGGTGTCGTGGCCGAACTCACCCGGTCGCGGAACGACGTGGAACTTCCACTTCAAGTCGCCCGTCCGGGCGTCGTAGGCGAGGATGTCGCCCGGCACGTTCTCGATCCGCGTCTGCAGGTAGCCTTGCTCGGCCGAGTTGCCGACCACCACGGTGTCGTTCACGACGATAGGCGGTGACGAGTTGGTGATGTAGCCGATCTCCAATGGGATTCCCACGTTGGGGTCGTAGGGCCGGTCCATGCTGGTCCACGGTCCCCAGTCCGCGATCAGATCTTCGACCATGTCCACCGTCCCGCTCGGGCCGAAGTCCGGTATGTCCACCGGGCGTCCCCAGTTCTCGAGTGGGCGGCCGGTCTCCGCGTCGAGCGCGTGGAGGAAGAAGCCGGGGCTCGAGATCAAGACCACCCCTCGACCGTCGATCTCGGTGTACGCGATGCCTTTCCCGTAGCCTTTGCGCATCGAGTACTCGTAGCGGGGGGTCTTCGGCTCGGTGAAGCTCCAGATGAGCTCGCCGGTCGCCGGGTCGAGGGCGACGACGTGACGGCGGTTGCCGCTGACCGTGATGAGCTTGCCGTCGATATACGTGGGCGTGGCTCGCGCGGTGCTCGGGCCGAAGCTGGCCCCGTCCCAGCGCCATGCGATCTCCAATTCCTCGAAATTCGAGGGCGTGATCTGCTCGGCCGTCGAATACCGCGTGTGCCAGGCGTCGCCACCGAGATAGGTCCAATGCCCGTCTTCGGTGCCGGGCCCCTGCGCCGTCACCGACCCGGTGGCCCAGAGACCGCAGGCGGCTGCCGCCGCGAGCCCGAGCAAGAATGGTCGTGTTCGAGTGGCCCCACGTCGTGTGCCGTTCATCGTTTCTACTCCTGCATTCTCGTCGGCGCGGCCGGAGCACCCGACCGCCCTACGGGCGTCATCGTAGCATCACAACCGACCGACGTCAGTCGACCTTGCGGTATTTCCGAATCGTTTCGCCCGTCGTGCGCTTGAGCACGAACGTGCGATCCGGTACGTCGTATTCCCAACGCAACACATCACCGACCAGCACGATCATGTGGCCGTCGCGCGTGATCTCGAACGTCCGCATCTGTGTGGGATTCGAGCCGGTGACCCGCAGATCAACGTCCTCGGGCGACGGGCCGCGCAGATCCTCGGACCGTTCGTATCCGTAGGTCCACGACGTCGGTCCCCAACGATACGCCCCGTACCCGGCAGTGGACTCGAAATCCGTAGGGCCCACGCGATGCCGCGTGGCCATCACGAGCCCGTCGTGCACCATCCAACGCCCCTCCATCTGCGGAGACCGAAGCACCTGATCGCCCACATGCCATTCGACGAGCTCCCACGTGCCTTCGATGACGGACCGCACGTCGAGAGAAGGCTGGCCGTCTTGGGCGTCCGCGACGCCCGCCGTCAGGAACACCATGAGGGTTGCGGCACAGACGGCGCCGCGTACGCGCGCTGGCGGAGTTGTCGCTGCTAGCAGTTGGCTGGGCATCATCCCCGTCCTCCAATATCAAATATCAAGGCTCGACCGTGATCTCCCCGATCGCCCACGGGTGGTCAGTACAGTGGTAGCGGAACGTGCCGGGTGTGTCGAAGGTGTGGTACCCGAACAGCCCGGGCGCGATGGCACCGGTGGTCCAGCTGCCGTCTCGCGCCGCGATGGTGTGGGCGATCTCGCCGTTGTTGATGAATCGCACGCGCGTGTCGGAGCCGACCTGGGTGCGCGGCGGGTTGAACGCGTGCTCGTCGATCGCGCGCCGGCTGCCGCCGAGCGACCACGAGGGGTTCTCACGGAGCGTGGCGGTCTCGATCTGGTCGGTCTCTCGCGCCGGCGGACCCACCCAGCGCACGAGGTCTGACAGCGGCTCTGACGCCGGCTCGTCCCGCGGCGGCACGTCGCCGTCGAGCGCGAACGCCCAGAGCTCGTTGCCCATCGGGAGGACGATGTACTGCGTGCCGTCGACCGCGTACGTGGACGCCGGTCCGGGCCGCATCCGTGCGCCCGCCGGGGTCGTCTGGAACGTCCACACGCGCTCCCCCGTGCCCGCGTCATAGGCGTCGAGCCGGCCGTCGGCTGAGCCCCAGAACGCCAGGCCGCCGGCCGTCGTCAGCGGACCGCTCGTGGCCAGCCTTCCGCCTGGGAGTTCTTGCTTCCAGACCACGGTGTTGGTCCGCGGATCGACGGCCGCCAGGACGCCGGACGACTCGGGAAGCCCGATCCGGTCGTAGCCGGCGGGGCGATTGTCGGAGATCCAGGGGTCGTCGAAGCGCTTGGCGCGTCCGACATGCCCGCGCCCCTGCGCGTAGATGTAGCCAGTCTGCGGGCTGAAGGACATCGGCGTGACGCGCACCATCGGGATCGGCGCACCGAGCGCAACGACGGCGTGCTGATCCACTGACGGTGGCGTGAACACGCTACAGCTCAGCTCGAACGGTGGCGGCACCCGGTCGCGCCAAAAGGAACAGTCGGGGATGATGCTCTCCGCGCCGACGGGGTAGGGCTGGGTCGCCGCGGTGCGGAGGAACGCATCCTGCGGCACCGACCGTTCCTCGATCGGGATGAGCGGTTCGCCGGTCTCCCGATCGAACAGGAAGAGGAGACCGTCGGCACGCATTGCCGCCAGCGCCTTGCGGGGCTGTCCACCGTCCTCCACCACCTCGTAGAGCAGCAATGGGGTCGCGATGTCGGCATCCCAGATGTCATGGCGCACCACCTGGTAGTGCCACCGCCGCTCGCCCGTTTCCATGTCGAGCGCCACGACCGACGCGGTGAACAGGTTGTCGCCCTCGCGGATCTCCCCGCCGAACATCGGCACCGGGTTGCCGGTCGAGAAGTAGACGATCCCCAGATCCGGATCGACCGTCCCGACCAGCCACACGCCGCCGCCGCCGACCTGCCAGATATCGGAGTCTTGCGGCCAGGTGTCGTGGCCGAATTCGCCAGGACGTGGCACGACGAAGAACGTCCAGTCGATGTCGCCGGTCGCCGCATCGAGTGCGACGATGCGCCCCTGTCCGCCGGAATCGCCGTTCGCCACGCCTACGAAGACCCGGCCGCGTGCCACCATCGGCGCCGTGGTGACCGTCTCGCCGGTCTGCTGCGGCACGCTGCCGACCGACGTGACCCAGACGAGCTCACCGGTGTCCTGGCGGAGCGCCGCGACTTGCGAGCTCCGGAGCCCTACGAACACGAGGTCGTCGCCCAGACCGACGCCCTGCCAGGAAGGGACCATCCGCGCGGCATCTTCAGACGTGCCCGGTTGCCATCGCCAGACCGTATCGCCAGTCCTGGCGTCGATGGCGAACACGTTGGCGCCGGCGGACAAATAGAGGATGCCGTCCTTGACGACCGGCGTCGCTCGCGACAACACGCCGCCCTCGAGCCGCGTCACCCACGTCCCGCCGAGGCGGTCGACGGTGTCGGTCGAGATGTCGGTGAGTGTGGAGTAGCGCGAGCTCGAGTGGTCGCCCCCGGCGAACAGCCAGTCCTGTCCGGGATAGCCGGGACCATCGTCGGGAGCCTGACCTTCGACCGGGCCCGGCATGGCCAGGGCCACAACCCCGGCCGCGATTGCAGTGATGAGTCCACGTGGCAAAGCGCGCATGCGGCGTTCCCTCTCCTCGGTCCGGGTTCCGACGGTGCCGGTGGCCTTGTCGTTATCCTTGCTGTGCTATCGTAGCGGCGGTAAAACGATACTTGATGTGGAGGTCTTGTGATGACAGGTCAACGATCGACAACGCGGCTGCTCATTGGTGCCTTCGTCGTGTTGCTGGCGGCGCCGGCGGTGACACTCGCCCAGGACGTTCCCGCGACCCCGTGGGGGGCGCCGGACTTGCAGGGTGTGTGGGATTTCCGAACCATTACTCCGCTCCAGCGGCCTGAAGACCTTGGCGACAAGGCGCTCTACACGGCGGAGGAGGCGGCCAACCTCGAGCAGGAGGCTGTCGACCGCGCCCTCGAACTGTGGGAGGCGGACGCCCGCCGCACGGAGGCCGGCAACAACGTCGGCGGCTACAACAACTTCTGGATGGATCAAGGCACCAACGTCGCCGGGAAAGGGCGCACGTCGCTGATCATCGACCCGCCGAACGGGCGGCTGCCGGAGGTCACCGAGGCCGGGCAGGCACGGGCTGCTAGCCGCGGGTCGTTCAGCGAGGTCGCCAAGGAGTCGTATGTGCACTTCAGCGACGCCGATCGCTGCATCATGGGATTCAACGCGGGACCGCCCATCACGTCGGGCGGCTACAACCAGAACATGCAGATCTTCCAGACCCCCGACACCGTCGCGTTGCTGACGGAGATGGTACACACGGTTCGCGTCATTCCGATCGATGGGCAGCCCGTGCTCGACGACGGGATCCATCAGTGGTCCGGCGATTCGCGGGGGCACTGGGAGGGCGACACCCTTGTGGTCGAGACGGCCAATTTCGACGCAAAGCGCATCTGGCGCGGTTCGAGCCCCGGGATGCGGCTCGTCGAACGGTTCACCCGGCTGGATGCGGACACCCTCGACTACGAGTACACGGTGACCGACGCTGACACCTGGACGGCTCCGTGGACGGTGAACCTCCCGATGCGGCGCAACGACCTCCCGGTGTTCGAGTACGCCTGTCATGAGGGGAACTACTCGATGCCAGCGATGCTCGGTGGCGCGCGGGCCGACGAGGCCAAAGCGTCGGACGGCGGCGGCGAGTAGGGCGGGCACTCCCGGTCGTTTACACACGGCTGCTTCATACACCGAGTCGCGGCTGATCACCGATCAACGCGTCTCCGGGAACACCGGCGGTGTCGGTCTCGTCTGTGGAGTAGACGATGGCCGACAGCCGACCCGGTTCTGACGCACCGGCTGGGAAACCGCCGCTCTGGCTGTGGCCCGGCGTGGTCGCCGTCGGGCTGCAATGGCTGGCCTGGCTCGTCGTTCCGACCATCGCGCCCGGATCCACGACCAACATCATCGGGGTGGCCAGCGGATTCATCGGCGGGCTGGCGGTCGTGGTGTGGTGGGCGTTCTTCAGCCGGGCGCCTCGTTCCGAGCGCTGGGGCGCTGTCGTTCTGATGATCGTCGCGGTGGTCGTCACACCGCGCATCCTTTCACGAGTCCGTCGCGGCGGGGAACCTGGGTCTTCAGTTCTATATCTACGCCGTTCCGACCCTGAGCCTCGCCTTCGTCGCCTGGGCGGTGGCCAGCCGTCCCCTCGCTGACGGACCCCGGCGCGCGGCGATGGTCGCGACCATCCTGCTCGGGTGCGGCGGCTGGGCCCTCGTCCGGAGCGACGGCCTCACCAGTTACGGCTTCCCGGAGTTCGCGTGGCGCTGGGCGGAGACCGCCGAGGCGCGGCTCCTGGCACACGTCGACGACGAGCCACGGGTGCTCACGTCGGTTCCGGCATCGAAAAAGAAGACCGCGAAGCACGGCGACGTCTGGCCCGGCCTGCGCGGCCCCGATCGCAACAGCGTCGTCCACAGTGTGCCGATCGCGACCGACTGGTCGGCGTCGCCACCGGTCGAGCTGTGGCGAAGGCCGATCGGACCTGGCGTGTCTTCCATCGTGGTCCGCGGCGACCTTCTCTACACTCAGGAGCAGCGGGGAGAAGACGAGATCATTGCCTCTTACACCGTCTCCGCCGGGCAGCCGGTGTGGCGACATCGCGAGACCACCCGGTTCTGGGACTCGCACGTCGGCGCCGGTCCCCGGGCGACGCCGGCCCTCAGCGACGGTCGTGTCTACGCGTTTGGGGCGGCCGGCATCATGAATGCCCTCGACGCCGCTACTGGCGACGTCGTCTGGTCGCGCAATGCGGCGTCCGACACCGACGCGACGGTCCCGCTCTTCGGCTTCGTGAGCTCGCCGTTGCTGGTCGACGACGTCGTGATCGTCTACACGAACACGCTCGTCGCGTACGACCGCGACACCGGCGAGCTGCGCTGGGTCCGCCCCCGAGCCGGCGAGAGCTATAACTCGCCACGTCTCCTGACGCTCGACGGCATCGTGCAGATCCTCCAGCTGATCCCATCCGGCGTGACCAGCGTCGCGCCGGCCGACGGCAGGCTGCTCTGGGAGCACCCGTGGCCGGGCCTCGGCATCGTGCAGCCGGCCCTGACCGCGGACGGCGACCTCTTGATCAGCATGAACGCCGATTCAGCCATTCCGCTCGGCATGCGCCGTTTCTCGGTCGCCCATGAACCGGGCGGATGGACCATCGAAGAGCGCTGGACCTCGCGCGGGCTGAAGCCTTCGTTTAGTGACTTCGTCGTTCATGACGGTCACGCCTTCGGCTTCGACGGCGCCATCCTCGCGTGCATCGATGTCGAGGACGGAGCGCGAAAGTGGAAGGGTGGACGCTACGGTCAGGGCCAGCTCGTCCTCCTGCCCGATCAGGACCTGCTGCTGGTGCTGTCGGAGCGAGGTGAGCTGGCGCTTGTCCGCGCGACGTCCGAACAGTTCACAGAGCTCGCACGCTTCCCCGCGATCGAGGGCAAGACCTGGAACCAGCCGGCGCTGGTCGGCGACGTCCTGCTGATTCGCAACTTTCAGGAGATGGCCGCCTTCCGCCTACCCCTCGCTGGCCTCTGACGGGCGTAGGCCGTTGCCCTTCAGCGCTTCGAGTACACGCTCCTTTTGAGTTAAGTTTGTGGGTCCGTGCCTGTCACGGGGGACAGCCGGAGTGCTCCTTCGGGAAGCGCCGGCTAGACGTCTGGCAGGTATGGGCATTATCTAGACGGGGGCTGCGCCCCCGAACCCCGCCGCGGACGCTACGCGGGGCCCCGAGAGCCCCACTCCGCGCCCGCGAGGCGCGCCGTGCGCGCCTTGGCTTGCTTTGGGCCACAACGTGTGCGCGATTCTCGTTTCGTGCGGTATAACGGTCGAACCGAAGTGAGCTCCGAGTACGAGGACCTCGTCGACAGGTTGGGCGAAGCGGATTTCTACCCGTACGTCATCGAGCTGATCAACATCGGCCACGATGCGCTCCCGGCGGTACGGGCCGGCATGGGGCATTCCAACTGGCGCATTCGCCGCGGCTGCGCCGCCGTGATCGACCACGTCTACGACGCCGAGTCGCTGCGGCGACTGGTGCTCCTGACGCGCGACCCGAAAAAGAAGGTCCGCAAGATGGCGGTCCACTCGCTCGGGTGCGATCGGTGCAAGGACGGACGGAACCCGATCGACGCGGTGCCGCACCTGTCCTACAGCGCCCTGAACGATCCATCCGTCAGGGTCCGTCGCATCGCCATCATCATGCTTGCCATCCAGGCGCCGGAGCGGCGCATCGCGAGAATCCTCCGCAAGGTGTTGGCGACCGAGACGGATCCGAAGGCGGTCAGAGTGGCGGGGTGGGGTCTCACGTCACACGCGGCCCGTCACGTGGACCAGGTCGGTAGCCGAGTCAACGCGCCGGATGTCGTGAGCCTCGAACCGGACCCGGTCATCGAGGCGTACAAGCAGGACGTTGATCGTACGCTCCTCCGAGAGCAGTTGCGCCGCACGGTCGATGAGCGTGTTCGAAACATGAACGCGGCGCTGCGGTTCGCCGAAGCGCTCGCGGAGGCAGGCCGCCGGCAGCCATGACCGATTTCGAAGGGCTGATCCGCCGTTTGGGGGCCGCTGATGTGAGGTTCGTGGTCATAGGCGGGTTTGCTGGGACGGTGCTCGGCTCGCCCCGGACCACGGTCGACCTGGACATCGTGTACGCGCGGGACGCCGACAACCTCGATCGCCTCGTTGGCGTTCTGGCACCGTTGGCCCCCAGATTGCGCGGCGCACCCGACGGCCTGCCGTTCGTGTTCGATGTGGGAACCGTGGCCCGGGGACTGAACTTCACGTTGACGACCACGCTGGGGGACCTCGATCTGTTGGGCGAGGTGGTCGGCGGTGGCACGTACGAAGAGCTGTTGCCGCACACGCGTCGACTTAGCGTCTTCGACACGGATATCGCTGTGGTCACGCTCCAGCAGCTCATCCGGCTGAAGCGCGCGGCCGGACGGCCACGGGACCTCGCGGCGCTGGCCGAGCTCGAAGCGCTGCTCGAAGAACGACGAGAAGAGCCCTGAGATCGCGGTGTCCGGATTGCGCTAGGCTCGTCAGCACCCACGCGCATACGGGATGCGGCGTCCAACGCCGGAGGACGAGGCATCCGAGGCTCCGTCGCGACGCCTCCCACGGTCACTTCTGTCCTCCATGACGGACGCCGCATGGCGGATCGGACACCGAGCGCCCTGTCCACGGATGGCCGCGACTGCCTTACACGGCGCAGGGCTTGCAAGGTCGGGCACGGAGCCGACATGCCGTCACCACGCGTCCTGCGCACGATCCTCTGCACGTTGGCGTGCGGCGTGATCGGGCTCGGGGTATCCCAGACCGCCGCGGCTCAACCGGGCCCATCGTCCGATCCGGACGCGCCGCACGAGCGCAGATTCCAGCTCGTCGGGGCTGGACTCATCGGTCACCCGCTGGGCGACTTCGCCGACAACGTCGATACGTCGTGGGGCGGCGGGTTCGAGCTCGTGTATCGCCTCGGCGACGCCCCGGTCTGGATCGGTGCGGGTGTCGGCGTCCTCCGCTATGACCGCGACACGCGGGAAGTTCCGTTCAGCCTGACGGTGCCCGACGTCCTCGTCGAGGTCACGACCAGCAACAACCTCGTGATGCCGTATGGCCTTGTGCGGTTTCAATCGTCCGACGGCACCGTGCGACCGTACGTCGAGGGGCGGGTCGGGTTCCACTACCTCTTCACGCGGACCTCGGTCGGGGAGGAGAACTCCGGATACGACATCGCGGGGACGACCAACTTCAGCGATGTCGCACCGAGCATCGGAGCGGGTGCCGGGGTGGCGGTGGCGCTCGTCGACTGGTCGGAGGGGCGATTCGGTCTCGATATCGGTGTCCGCTACGTCTACGGCGGACGGCTCGACTATCTGATCCCGGGGTCGCGAGGGTTTGATGACGGCGTGGACGGCCTGGAGCATCGACGCTCCCGGACGGATCTGCTCAAGGTCCGGCTCGGCGTCTCGCTCGAATTCTGATTCTTCGCGGTCGGGGCGTGCGTGTGGAGCGCCGGCGCGCCACCACCGGCCGTGTTATCTGCTCTCCGTGTCGAGATGCCGCGCGTTGCGCAAGGCGTGCTCGATGGCGTAGTTGCCCTCGTGGCAGGCGAACTCGTAGATGACACCGGTGCCGGGGGCCGACCGCATGAAGAGACGTGCGGTCCAGGGCTGCGTCCAGGTCGACGGGTCATCCAGGGTGTACTCGTACTGCAACCGCTCGGGGCCCACCCGGGTGAACTGCTCGGTGACTCGCACATCGCGGGTAGATCCGTTGGCGCCGCGCGACAGGTTGGTGGTTTCGACCACCAGCGTGTCCCCCTCCCAATGTCCACGCGAGCTCCCCATCGCGCTCGGTGGGCCGACCTGATCCGGCGCCGCATCCCCGATCGGAATCATGCGCGTGTCGTGATACATCTCCTTCTGGACGGCGACGACGTCGGCGGTTTGGAAGATTTGATAGGTGCTGTTGTACCCGCGACCGGTCAGCAGGGCTCCGCCGCCGCGGCAACGGATCGCGGGGTCGATCCTCGCCAGCTCCTCGCCGAACGTCTGACGCTGGTCCGGTGCCGGTCGGTCGCGAGCCGCCCGCCGCTGCTCCGCGCGCGCCTGCGCCTCGGTGGTCCGCGGCGGCAGGCGTCCGTTCGGCGGATCGACGATCAACGACGTGCGGTTGTCGAACCAGCGGCCACTCATCCAGAACTGGTTGTAGCTGCCGGTCGACCTCCGGGCTGGCCGGGCAGCTGGCTGGTCCTCGGCGGGTTCGTCCAGCGAAGCGAGCGCCCGCAGAAAGACGCTGTCGCCGAACACCGCGTCGCCACCGACGGTGGAGTGCTCGATCGCATGCGCCTCGATCGCGGCCACCTCCTCGTCGGTGAGGGTCGTCCGCTCGCCTAGCGCTTCCGGCCGTTGAAGCGGTGTGGCGGAGTCACTGGCCCAGACGCCGTTCAGATCGGGCCGACCATCCGCGGTGCGCGGCGCGGTCCATCCATCCGGCGCCTGCCCCGCCATGGCCAGCGGCGCCGCTGCCATGGCTGCCACCGCCGCCGCCAGCGCTGCGATCGATTGCTTGCTCATCTAGGCCTCCCGACAGGAAACCGCGCGTGATCCGTGTCGACATCCGGTACTCGGCACCATAAGGCCCGAGGCTGGATGACGCAAGGGCCCAATCGGGCGTCGAGTGCGAACCGCGCGGCCGTCGTCTCACCGTCAAGCGACGAACGGATCGCGGATACGTACTCCTCGGACCAGTTGCCCGTCGTTCAGATCTTCCGTCCAGAGCAGATCACACCCCGATTGCGCGGCAGCCAGAACGACCATGGCATCCCAGAAGCTCAGCGTGGCCTGTTCGTGAAGCGCGATCGCCTCGAGGACATCGTCGGCGCCGGGGGCGAACACCTTCCACCGGGAAAGCTCGCGCACGCGGTCGGCGGCTTCATCGACGGAGAGGGGCTGGGCGACCTTTGCTGTCACGGTGACGAAGAACTCCTGCAAGACCTGCACGCTCACGCATCCGATGCCGGTCTCCCAGAGTCGCGCAAGCAACTCCTCGGCCGCGACCTTCTTGGGGCCGGCCGACGCGTCGAAGGCATAGACAAGGACGTTCGTGTCAATGAATTCGTGCGCTGTTTCACCGCTCATGGAGCTCCTGGCGTGTCCAGGTCCGGCGGCCTCGCGTGCCGAGCGACCCGGCGGATGTCATGGCGGCCAGTGCCCGTTTCCGCGCGGCGGCGTAGCCGCGGTCCTCGTCAGCGAGGCGGGCGAGCGCCCCCGTCATGAGCGCTGACATCGAGGTGTCGCGGTCGGCGGCGAGGCGCTTGATCTGCTTCAGCAGCCGGCGAGGGACGCTCAACGTGACATTCTGATTTCCGTTCACGCAAAATAGTGTAGCACGTAAACACGTGATACAAGCCTGCCACACCGAGGCTCCTATCATCACCATTTCCGGTTTGCTTGACATCCGAATCTACTCATCTTAAAAATCAGAGGGTGAGCTAATCTTAGTTGAAAATTGAAACGGCTCCAGACCCTGTGGTGTGATGACGTTGCAAAAGACGGACATCACCCCACGAGAGAGAGGAGCCACGATGAGTGTCCTACGTGCTGTCAGGAAGCGCAAGAAAGTTCGCAAGCTGGGCTCGGTCAACATCATTCACCGCGAGGCCTACGCGGATCTGGAGCTGGACGCGAAGGTGGAGCTGATCCGCTCGCTGGTGCCCCTGGGCCTGATGCATGTGCAGGAGTTGCTCGACCAGGAGGTGACGGCGCTGGCGAGCGAGCGCTACGTCCGGAAGGACGCGTCGGTCGGTGGACGCCGTCACGGCAGTAACCCTGGGACGGTGGGTCTCGCGGGGCAGCGCGTGCCGATTCGCGTGCCCCGGATTCGTCGCCTCGCAGGGAGCGAGATTCCGCTGCGGTCGTATGCGGCGTTGCATGACGACCGCGAGGTGGACGACGCGCTGCTGCGACGGGTGCTCTACGGGATCTCGTGCCGCAACTACGCGGCGGCCGCGGCGGCGATTCCCGGGGCGATCGGGCTGTCGAGTTCGACGGTGTCCCGGGGGTTCATCCAGGCCAGCGCGGCGCAGCTACGGGCGTTCCAGGAGCGGGACCTATCCGATGAGGACGTGGTGGCCGTGTTCCTGGACGGCAAGACGTTCGCTGACGCGACGATGGTCATCGCGCTAGGCATCACGCTGTCTGGGGAGAAACGCTTCCTGGGCTTCGTCGAAACGGACACGGAGAACGCGACGGTGCTCACACCGTTCCTGCGGTCGTTGGTCGAGCGGGGCCTCGACCTCTCCCAGGGTGTGCTGGTCATCCTCGATGGCGGCAAGGGGCTCCGCACGGCCGTCCGGAAGGCCTTCCGGGGCCGGGCCCTGGTCCAACGGTGCCAGTGGCACAAGCGCGAGAACGTGGTGAGCTACCTGGCCAAGCACGAGCAGGCGGTGTGGCGTCAGCGTCTCCAGCGAGCGTACAACCGGCCGGACTACGACGAGGCCCTCGGTGCGCTCGAGACGCTCCACGGCGAGTTGGACGAGCGGAACCAGTCGGCGGCTGACAGCTTGGCGGAAGGCCTGGACGAAACCCTGACGTGACATCGATTGGGCGTGTACGGAGTGCTGGGCCGGTCGCTGAAGACGACGAACTGTCTGGAGTCGGTCAATGCGCTGGTCGAGGAACGCTGCGCGAAGGTAGATCACTGGCAGAGCTCGAGCCAACGCCACCGCTGGCTGGCGACCGCCCTCCTGGACATCGAACCGCGCTTACGAAGGGTGAGGGGCTACCGCCACCTTCCCACGCTTCGGGCCGCATTGAAGCGAGAACTGAAGATCGACACGACGACGTCGAAGAAGCAGGCCGCGTAAGCCATCGGGAGCCGTGGAGAGTTTCAACTAAGAATGGGCTTGACTCAAAAATCATATTTTGCTCTATATGTACTGTCTAAATGTGCTGCCTAGTTTCCGTGCGGAGCGAAATCGATAGACACAGAAGGCCTTCTGCTATGTGAAACGTCCCGTTCGATTGAACGGGTCTGCGAATGATGCTCTGGAGGGTTGCCATGTGGTCTGTGGTTGAGCGCGTTCGTCTCGTGTGGTCAGTTCTTGCGCCCGTTCGCCTCTGGATGACCGACCGGTGGTATGGCCGCGCGCTCGTCGCAGCGGCCATGATGGTGATCACCGTGGCGCTTTGGCCAGAGGGGTCGCCACCGCTTTTCTACGGAAGTGGCGTGTCCGAGACCTTCTATCTCTGCGACGACGATAAAAGCGTCGCGATTAGCAAAGTGTGGGCAGGGCGTCGAGCACGCGGGTGGCCGAAGATCTATATGTCCGACTCGAATACGGAAACGCCGTAATCGACCAGGTGATCGTCAAGGGACACCCGACGTATGAGGTGGAGCAGCAGGATAGCAGCGTTGAGTTCAGGATCCCGTTTCTCAACCGAGAACAGCAGGTCGACTTCTGGGTCTACGTTCATGCGCGGGGCACTGATCCCGTGGAAACGGCTGATGTCAACGTGATCGCGCAGGATATGGAAGGACGTGCTGTCCCATACCATTCTCAGTAGTGACATAACCCGACCGTTTACTTTCCGACGCTGCGCCAAGATGTTTCTCCTAATTGTCAACGGCGCGAACGCGACAGGCGATTTGTACGACGCGCGCGGGTGGTGCCCCCTGCACTCTGAGCCGGAAGAGGGGCGCGGCTAGAGAGCATGCCCAGAGTACAGATCGATCTTCCGCCTACGGCGCTGGCGCGCTTGGCGGAACTCAGGCGCACTACCGAAGCAGCCTCCAACGCAGAGGTGATCCGCCAAGCCTTAAGAGCGTATGAACGAGTGGCCAATGGGCTCGATGATCCAAGCATGTCGCTGACTGCACGGGCCGGGGAAGAGATTGCCGAAAGAGTTCGCACAAAACTCGCCGACGACGCCAGTGCAGCCGCCGCGACACCGCTGTCTGCCTTCGGCCAACGTTCGGAACACTACAAGGCCGAAAAGCAGTTTCTAGCCGCTCGATTCATTCGTCTTCTCGCCAAACGCTTTGCGCATCTTGTCTCAAAGGACCTCAAGATCTACCTTCTGATCGACTCCGGTACCACGCTCTTTCCGCACTTCGGGTGCCTCGCAAGCGAAGCCAACCGCACCCTCCAGGACGGATGGTCGTCGAAGGTCACTGTTGTCACGAACAACATCCCAGGAATCGTCGATTTCATGTCCAGTGGCCGACGGGATGACAAAGACCGGTATTCGCCTCTCGCAGTAGACTGCTTCGTTCTGCCGGGAAAAGCGCTTGCCGTTTATGGAGCAATCACGGGTGATGAGACCATAGAGGCCACCCACAAGCTACGTGAGAACTCAATTGAGAATAGGGAGGACGCGGTATTCATTGGATTACTAACCGGCAACTGGGTGTGGCTAACTGGTAGGCATCCCGTCCAACCGCTCCCGGCAGCTCGAGGCGAAGGGCACGTTGAATTCAAGCAAGCGGTCATGGATGTGTGCAATGAGGTTTATGTCGTGTCACCCCTCGGCAAGATCTTCATAGGCCCCGATATCGACGATGTCAACGCGATGTTCGGGTACGAGTCCAATAGTCCACATCCGGACAAGGCAGCGTACGAAACGGTCAAGGTTAACGACGAAAACAAGTCCGCGAGCGATCGTTGCGTCACGTTGGTTACTACCGACAGACCGTCAGGGTGTCTCCTGGCCAGGTATGGCTCGAGAATTCGCCAACATCTCGGCGTTGACTTTAGTGAATCGCCGGTGGACGACGATTTCGTTCAGGCCGACGTCGGGAGCGTGCCACATCTGGTCTTCCAGTTCGAAGGTCTTCCTCGCAATACATCTGACCAGTTAGCGGTTGAGTTCCCGCACGTCGTAAGTCGTCAGGAGCAGTTCACGAAGCACTTCTTGATAGATGACGCACTAGCCGCACGAGACGACCTGCAGTGGTAGACGTCATCCACAAAAGGGCAGGGTTTGTGCCGTGCGATGCGCCCGCCGCGTGCCGCACGCCGCAGCGCGCGGCGCGGGTCTGGACGCTCGGCGGCGCTGCTCAACTCAGTGAATAGTGGGCTGGGCGGTGTCAGCGCGGTATTACGCTGGGCTCGGCCCAGGAGTTCGAAGAGTCCTATTCCTTGGGAAACTTCTCGTCCAGCCACTCCTGAAGGTTGTGCCGCGGTTCCTCGAGATCGGGAGCCGGTTCGGTCGCCCGCTTCAGCGAATCCTGAGCTTCTTGTCGGCGATCCAGCTTGAGGAGCTCCAGCCCAGTGTTGCTGAGGATTGCTGCGCGCACGGCGGACGAGACGCCACTAAGGGTGAGCAGCTGGTCGAAGTGCTGAAGGGCTAGCTCTGGTTCATTCAGGTCGCGATGAATGATGCCCTGCTCGTGTGCCGCTTCGAGGGCTTCGGCCATCTGTCTACCAATTGGGAGGGCGTCTTCGATTGTCATCGGCCCTTGGCCGATGAGGTCAGCCAGCGTCGGTCCTTCGATGAGCTCGAGGACGAGCGCCCGCACGGCGGGGCTAAAGCCCCGCGCTACGTCCGACGGTTCACCCTCTTGCGGTGACGGCTCGGCTTCCTCGAGTCCATAGATGCTGCCGATGTTCGGGTGGTTCAGCGAGGCGAGGACCTTGGCTTCTCGCTGGAAGCGGCCAAGGCGTTCGGGGTCGTTCGCGAACAGGTCGGGCAGGACCTTGAGCGCCACGTCGCGGTCGAGCTTGGTGTCGCGTGCGCGGTAAACCTCACCCATCCCGCCTTCGCCGATCTTCTCGGCAACTTCGTAGACGCCGAGGCGGGTGCCGGGACTGAGAGGCATGCCTTTTCGAGCGTCGCCGAATTATACGGGCCGCTTCGCCGCGGCTTTCTTCGTGATCGTGCGTTTCTTCGTCTTCTTCTTGGCGGCCTTCGTTGTCGCCGCCTTCGCCTTCGCCTTTCTGGACGACTTCGTGGCCGGTGGCCTTCCGACGGCAGCGGCGCGTTTGGCCGACTGCTTTTTCGTGCGCCCGGCTGGGCGACGGCGCCTGGCCGGCACTGCGACGTCTGACGCGGATGCCTCGTCCTTGTCGATGTCGATGTCAATGTCGATGCCGAACACCGACGACAGCTCGTTGGATTCGAGCACCCTGCCTCTCCGAGACCTGACTCCTGGCGGTGGCCGATCGACGGCGGCCTCCACCATCTCGGCGGGGTCGACGCCGCGCAGGGTGAACAGCAGCTCCGGCACGTGGTCGAGACGCGCACCGACGCCGTAGAGCGTGGCCGCCACGTGCTTGCACATGGTCGCCCAATCAGGGCACGAACACCCCAGCGAGATCTCTCGCGGGGCCGGGAACAGCCCCTCTCCCCGGCGGGTGACGACCTCCATCACACTCGTGGAGATGGAACCCTGCAGGAGCTCGACCAGCGAGTCGATCCGCCCCGCGCACTGGCCCTTGATGCCGGTCCATCGCCGCCTCGCGAGGGGCTTGATTCTGATGTCCACGTGGTAGATGTCCGATCCGCTGACGAGCGCGCGCACTCGTCCGGCCTCGATCTGCAGGTCGATCACCGATCCGTGGCGCACGTACGTCCGGCCGCGCGGCAGACGGTTCGCGTAGTCACTGTACGACTCGAGGTTCCTGCACCACGCGTCGCCCCAGAAGGTGGCTGCGATCGTGCGGCGCGCGATCGCGACCGGTGACACTTCCCGACCGGCCCGTTTCATCTTGGTGATCCGGTGCGCGGCCTGAGCGCGGCGGCGTGCCACCGAGATATAGGGGTACCGGTCCTCGTACGAGTACCGGCCCATGGGCCTACCGCGGGTCCCTCTTGTGACGAGCGCGTATCCGCATGTTCTATCCCTCCACAGCGCTGCTCAGATCGAGCGAGACCATCGAGATCAACTCTTCGTTGCTCATCTCGGTCAAGGCCGACTCCGCGCCGCCAGAGAGGACCTCGTCGGAGAGCTTCTGCTTTCCAGTGATCAGCGCGTCGATCCGCTCCTCCACCGTGCCGCGGCAAACGAACTTGTGAACGAGCACGTTCTTTTTCTGGCCGATGCGAAACGCGCGGTCCGTGGCCTGGTTCTCGACCGCCGGGTTCCACCACCGATCGAAGTGGATGACGTGGGAGCCCGTGGTCAGGTTGAGCCCGGTGCCCCCGGCTTTGAGTGACAGCACCATGAACGGCAGTCTGTCATCCTCCTGGAAGCTTCTGACCAGACCTTGTCGCTTCTTGACCGGCGTGCCGCCGTGCAACACGAGGCCGCTCCGGCCGAAGACCGTGGCCAGAAAGCCGGCCAGCGGCTCAGTCATCTCGCGAAACTGGGTAAACACGAGCACCTTGTCCTGGCGCGTGGCGATCGACTCGCCGAGCTCGCGTAGCCGTGCGAGCTTGCCACTGTCGTCGGCTTCGTAGCTCCCGTCGCCCAGCCACTGGGAGGGATGATTGCAGATCTGCTTGAAGCGCAGCAGAAAGGCCAGGACGACGCCGCGTCGCTCGATGCCGTCGAGCTCCGAGATGGCCTGCTTCATCTCTTCGACTGATTGTTGATACAGGGCGGCCTGGCGCTTGCTCAGCAGGCAGTAGGCAATGACCTCGGTCTTGTCGGGAAGATCGTCGATGACACGCGTGTCGGTCTTGAGCCTCCGTAGGATGTACGGCTGCACCAGCCTGCGCAGCGGGGCGTAGCCTCCCTGCTCGCCCGACGCCATGGACTTGCACAGGCCATTGAAGGCCTTGGCTGAGCCCAGCAGCCCCGGGTTCAGGAAGTCGAAGATCGACCACAGGTCGCCGAGGCGATTCTCCACCGGCGTGCCGGTGAGGGCCAGGCGCCACCTCGAGTCCAGAGCTTTGACGGCCTTGGTCTGTTTGGCGCCGGGGTTCTTGATGGCCTGGGCTTCGTCGAGGATCACGTTTCGCCAGGCACGCGTTCGCATCCACTCGGTCCGCATGACGGTGCCGTAGGTCGTGATGACCGCGTCGTGGGCATCCACCTTCTTCTTCGACAGCTTCTTGAGCTCGGGCGAGGGGATCTGGGACGGATGGGCGATGAGCACCTTCAACTCAGGGGCGAAACGCTCGATCTCCAGGCGCCAGTTGTCCACGAGCGAGGCCGGCACCACCAGCAGGTCGGTACCGTGCTCCTTGTTGCGCCGGCTCACCGACAGCACGCCGAGCACCTGGATGGTCTTGCCGAGGCCCATGTCGTCGGCCAGACAGCCGCCGAGCTCCAGGCCGCGCAGCGTCCACAGCCACTGCACGCCGATCTTCTGATACGGGCGAAGCTCGGTCCGCAGCCCGGCGTTCGCGTCGATCTCGGCCCGCAGCTCGGGCGAGCGCATTGCGTCGAGCTTCGACGACAGCCATTTTCCGGCGACGACCTCCGACCACTCCGGCCGAGCGTCCTCCTCGGTGTCCGCGTCGCCGCCGTCGAGCTGCGCGCCGGCCAGCATGCGCATCGCCTCGCCGAAGCTGACGTCACCCGCCTGGGCTCGCTTCTGAACGTCACGCCACTGATCGAGCACCTCGTCGAGCTTGTCCCTGTCGACCTCGACCCATTTGCCCTTGATCAGCATCAGGCCATCGGTGGCAGCGAGCAGGGTCTCGACCTCCTTCTTTGACAGGTGCTCCCCGTCGAGGGTCAGCGACACGTCGAAGTCCAGGAGCGCGTCCAGTCCCAGAGTCGATGGCGCCTTGCCACCCACCGAGACAGAGACCGTGGGACGGGGGCGGCGCTTGGCGCTCCACCAGTCGGGCATGCGCACGACCAGGCCGGCCTGCTCGTACGCGGCGATCTCGCAGAGGAAGCGATGGGCCTCCCTGGGCGACCAGGACAACGGGTGGTAGATGTCACCGGACTCGACCAACTCGCGAATGAACGCGCTCTGCTCGGCCGCGCGCGACAGGGGAGAGAGCAGCGCGAGGAGCTTCTGACGGTTCTTCGCCCCGGCGTAATCCTTCAGCGCTCGGCCGAGGGGCAGGTGTTGGGGCTTGGCGTGTCTCGAGACCTTGTGCACATAGGTCGCGATGAACGCGAAGGGATACTCCGGGTTGCGCGTGTGCTCGGCCAGGTGCAAACAGACGCGGCCGACCACATGCCAGACCGAGCTCTGCTTCTTCAGGTATCCCTGGACCCCATCCGCGAACCGGGCGGCCTCGGTGGTCAGGGCCGTCCCGATGTCGGACCACACCTCGCCGAGCATCGAGGGCGTGATCAGCTCGGCGCCCGGCATGGGAGGGGCCGCCTGGGTGAACGCCGCGAGCTCGTCCGGGGCGGGTTCGGGCACGACCAGCGACCTCGGATCGGTCGGATCCAACGCACCGCAGACCCTGGCCACGACAGACGTCCCGATGTCACGCCAGTAAGCCAGCGTCGGGTGGAGCTCCGTCTTCAGCTCTCGCGCGCCCAAGTTGAGCACCCCGTGCCCGCGACCGATGTCGAACGCCCGGAGGATGCGCTGCTGCACAGCGGTGGACAACCCAGGACCATCATCCGGCGAGCCGGGATGAACATCGATGCGGCCGCTCGGGGTCAATCCGCAAAGAAGCGTGCCGTGGGCGTCGGGGGCGCGCGTCGAGATCACCACAGTCCCAGGAGTTTCCACCAGAGGCTCCCGACACCCAGCCAGATCGCGAGGTTCACCACGCTGATGAGGGCACCGAGCCTCCACCAGGTGCCAATCTCGACGTTCCCCGATCCGAAGAGGATGGGCGCGGGTGCGGTGCCGTAGTGGGTCATCGACGCGCAGAGGTTGCTCATGAAGGCAAGGACCAGCGCCGCCAAGAGTGGCGGCGTTCCGACCGCCAGCGCGAGCACGAGGAAGGGCGCGTACATCGCGCTCACATGGGCGGTATTGGAGGCGAAGAAGTAGTGGGCGTAGAAGTAGATCAGGCTCAGGCTCAGAAAGGCCGGAATCCAGTGTCCGTCCGGGAGCACACCCGACACCCGGTCACTGAACCAGTCAAGCAGGCCCAGCTCGCCGAGCTGGGTGGCCATCATCACCAACACGGCGAACCAGATCAGGGTGTCCCAGGCGCCCCGCTCGTTGAGGATGTCGTCCCACCGCAAGGCGCCGGTGGCCAGCATCGCGCCGACGCCGGCCATCGCCGTGGCCGTCGTGTGGACCCCGAGGACGTCACCGAAGATCCAGAGGCCCAGGAGGAGGACGAAGACCGTCAGGAGGATCCGCTCGTCCCGCGTCATGGCTCCCATCTGCCGGAGCCGTTCCCGGGCCAACTCCGGGGCCTCGGGCGTTGTGGTGATCTCCGGGGGATAGAGCCGGAAGATCAGGAGCGGCACGAGCAGGAGGCTCAGCGCCCCCGGGACCGACGCGGCAAGCGCCCAGAGCGACCAGCTGATCTCCACGCCCTGTTGTGCTGCGAGCTCCGCGGCGAGGGGATTCGCCGCCATGGCAGTGAGGAACATGGTGCTGGTCACGACGACGCCCTGGTACGCGGTGAAGGTGAGGAAGCTGGCGATCCGGCGCTCGGTGCCCTGCGCGGCATCGCTGCCAAGTGAGGTGCAAAGCGACTTGAGGATGGGGTAGATAACACCGCCGGCGCGAGCCGTGTTGCTGGGGATCGCCGGCGCCAGCACGAGGTCGGTCGCGACGAGCCCGTACGCGAGCCCGAGGCTGCTTTTGCCGAGGACTCGCATGAAGTGGTAGGCGATGCGGATCCCGAGCCCCGTCTTGATGAAGGCGGTGGCGATGAAGAACGCGGCCACCACCAACCAGACCACGGTGCTGCCGAAGCCGGCGGTCGCTTCGGCGATTGTCAAAGTGCCGGAGAGCACCGCGAAGGCCGCCGCCACGAACGCCACGGCACCCATGGGGATGGGACGGAGGATGATCCCCACCATCGTGGCGATGAAGACGGCCAATAGATGCCATGCCCGGGGCTGGACGCCAGATGGGATCGGGACGAACCAGAGCGCGGTTCCGACGAGGATGACCACCGCCAGACGGGCGACCGCGACGCCGGGCTTGCGATCCGCGATCTCCTGCGGGGCCGTCGGCACCGAGCCGTCGAACGGAGGTGTTCCGGGCGTCGGATCGGTCTCCGGTTGCGTCATGCGGTGACGGTGACCGCCGCTCCAACCGTTCGACTCAGTCCAGCAGGTTCACGCCAGTGAGCCCAAAATGGGTCGCTCCCGCCAGCATGTGGCGGTCGCTCGTGTAGATCTCGTTGAACCGGAACGCACGGGCGCACGCGAGGTGGAGCGCGTCGCCGGTGCGCAGAAACGTGGTGACCGGTAGTCGTCGCACCCGATCGCAGGCGTTGCGCACCAGGTCGGTCGTCACGGGGTGTAGGCCGCGTCGAAGTACATCAGCCTCGGTCTCGCATCTCTGCCTGATAGGTCGCCGAATCGGTGGACAGACGGGACCGCTTGCGGATCCGCTTTTCGCGGTCCGGCAGGGGCCGGCCGAGCTGTGAAAAATCCAGTGGCTGGAGTGCGGCAACTTCACGGCCACGATCGGTGACCATCACCGGTTCCTGTGCGGCGTGCCGCACCCACTTTCCGTTTGCCAGATGTAACTCGCGGATGGTGATCGTCTTCACGCACACATTGTGTCGCATGTAGGAAGCGGCGTGCGTCGTCAGTGATCAGTGATCAGTGATGCGCCGCGATGACTTGGGCCGTCGGCTCAGTCGACCGGCACCCGTTCCAACAGCTCGTGATGCCAATTGAGGACGACCGTGATCTGCGCCGGGGCCGCTCCATCCACGTCCGTGTCGTTAGCCTCGGTGATCACGAGGAAGCGGTCACCGTCCGGCGATGCATCGTAGAAACGTCCGGCGACACCAGGAGCGAAGAGTGTCCCTTGAACGGCCACTTCGGGCCTGCCGGCCGTGAAGTCGGTTCCGGCGTCCACCGGCACGGCCATGATGGCGCCGGGGTCCACCCAGTAGAACAGCTCGCGGCCGTCGCGGGACCAGAGCGGCCGGGTTCCTCCATCGGTCGACACCTGCTCGCGGGCGGCATCGACGTCCGGGAACGGTCGAACGTAGATCTCGGTCTGCCCCGATTCGTTCGACTGGTAGGCGAGCCAGCGGCCATCGGGTGAGATCTCGGCGTTCTGCTCGCTGAACGGTTCGTCCAGGAGCAGCTCGACGCGCCGCTCGCCGTCGAGACTCACCATGCCGACGTTGCGGGGAGGGGTGGTGGACGGCTGATGGAACAGCAGCCGCGTGCCGTCCGGTGTGAACGCGGTCGGGAAGTATGAGCCCTCCGCGAGCCGTTCCGCGGTTCCAGACCCGTCCGCCGCCTGCCAGTAGAGCCCCTCGACACCACCCATGGCTCCGCGGAACGCGATCCGTGCGCCGTCCGGGTGCCAGACCTGCCCCGTCTGGCGGCCCGAACCGACGGTCAGCGGCTGGAGCGTGCCACGCGCGAAGTCCCAGGTCCAGAGGTCGGTCTCTTCGGTCCGGGAGTCGAGGGCCACCCGCGTGCCGTCGGGTGAAAGGCGGGCGTAGACGTACTGGCGTCGCGGGACGCCGATCGGTTCCGTGCGGCCCTCCCGATCCACCCACGCCAGGGACCGCTCGCCACTCGCAATCCCGGACGCATACACCAGTCGCCCGTTGTCGGCTATGTCGAAGTTCGCGGCGCCCGTGCTCTTCACCACGACGCCCTCGAGCAGCGGCACCGGGTTCCCTGTCACCTCGAGGCGCTCGGCGTCGAACGGGGCCGCGCGTACCGACCCATCATCGACGGCGTACACGAGATGACCCGTCGACGCGTAGCGCGGGTTGCTTCCGACCAGACCGAGCCGCGTCACCTCCCCCGTCTCAAGTGCGAGGAGGGCGAGCTGCTCCGCGCTCGGCCCGTCACCGATGTCGATCCCGAACAGCACGGCCTGACGGCTCGGGATGACGCTCGGCCAATAGTGGCCCAGTTCGCCCTGATCGGCCTCGGGGCTCGTGAGGGCTTTGGGTTCACCGCCACCGCCCGGCACCCGGAACAGGCCGCCCCCCAACGTGCCGACGATGATCTGGTCGTCCGCTCCCCAGCTGGCGCCCGCCATGGCGGCCGGCAGGTCGGACAGCGTCACCGGCGGTCCGCCGTCGATCGACACCTTTTGGAGGACCGTGCGGGCGCCGTCGTGGACAAAGCCAACCCACTCGCCTTCGGGAAAAAAAAGGGGCCAATACCTCCCTCCGCGCCACGCAGGGGCGTGCCACCGAGCTGGTCGATCATCCGCAGGTGGAGCTGCGGCTCACTCCCCGGAGCACGGGACTGGTAGACGACGTGGGTGCCATCGGCGGAGATCGCAAGGTCCGGAAACAGGGCGCCGAAGTCGAACGGGGCGCCGTCGGGCGGCGGAATGACGAACCGCATTACATCCGCCGGGACAACGTCAGGCCGCGTGAGGCCCCAGACGGCGACTCCGGTGGCAAGGACGGCCACCAGCGGAATGCCGAGCGCGGACGTGGGCAGCTGCCAGAACCGGGTCGGCGGTGAGGCAGATGTTTCGGACGGCGTGGCGACAGTCGTCTCGAACGCGCCTGCCATCGCCAGACGTACATCGCCGACGTCGCGTATGCGTTGGCTCGGGTCCTTCTTCAGGCATCGTCTCAGGACTGTCCGCACCGTCGCGGGCACATCCGGTGACAGCGTTCGGATCGACATCGGACTTCATCACCGACGCGAGCGTGAGGGACACGTCCTCGCCCTGGAACGGACGCGCGCCGGTGAGCATCTCGTGGAGGACGACGCCGAAGGCCCAGATGTCGGCGCGCTTGTCGACCGGCTTCCCACGTGCCTGCTCCGGGGACATATACGCTGCCGTCCCGATGACCATTCCCATCTGCGTCGCCGCTACGGTTAGGGAGATGGTCGGCGAGGCGCTGGCGGGGCTGAAGCCCTGCGCTACGTACGACGGGTCGAGCGCCTTGGCGAGGCCGAAGTCGAGCACCTTGACCGTACCGTCGTCTTTCACCTTCACGTTGGCCGGCTTCAGGTCGCGGTGGATGATGCCCTGCTCGTGCGCCGCCTCGAGGGCTTCCGCGATCTGCCGGGCAATCGGAAGCGCCTCGTCGAGCGGAATCGCTCCCTGCGCGATACGGTCTGCCAGCGTCGGCCCTTCAATGAGCTCGAGGACCAGAGCCTGCGTGCCCTCGGCCTCGTCTTCCTCAAACCCGTAGATGCTACCGATGTTCGGGTGGTTCAGAGACGCGAGGACCTTGGCTTCTCGCTGGAAGCGTCCGAGCCGCTCGGGGTCGCTGGCGAAGGTGTCCGGTAAGACCTTGAGCGCCACGTCGCGGCCGAGCTTGGTATCGCGGGCGCGGTAGACCTCACCCTATAGTAGGGCCGCTGTCTTGTAGTAGGGCCGCTGTCTTGGAATCTGGAGCTCACCGGATACGAGAGAGGATGATGATGAACGCTGTGGGACCTGTGGGACGCGAAGCGTTCCAAGCAACTTGTGGGAATCCGCGCTCTTGGCGGATGTCCACAGGTGCGGCAGGGTCCACAGCGGCCGCGCATGACGTGGCTGGATAACCGCGGGAAAGGAAACGCGCACCGCCTCCGCTACGAATCAACCTCGCCCACCGCAGCAACGGTTTGGCATGGACGTTCGAGCGGAGACGGCGCTTTGGTCCGACATCGCATACTCAGATGTCGTCCGAGTGTGACCACTCAGGACTCTCCTATAGGGCTTGCGTTGGACCACGGCCACGTGCGTGTTCCCCGAAGTGAGGCGCATGCGGACTGACGACGACGTGGTGGCCTACATCGGATTGGACTGGGGCGATCAGCGGCACGCGATCGCGGTCCAGCCGGCCGCCGGCGGCCGGGTGGAACACAGCGAGCTCGAACAGCGGCCCGACACGCTGCACGCCTGGGTGGCGCAGCTGCGGCGGCGGTTCGGTGGCCGCCCGGTCGGGATTGCCATCGAACAGCGCCGTGGTGCCGTGATGCACGCGCTGATGATGTACGAGTTCCTCGTGCTGTACCCCGTCAACCCCAAGGCGCTGGCGCGCTACCGGGAGGCCCTCCACCCCAGCGGGGCCAAAGACGACCCGACCGTTGCCGCGCTCCTGCTGGATCTGCTGCGTTCCCATCGCGCCCAGCTCCGCGCGTGGGTGCCCGACATCGTGGAGGCCCGCAGGCTGCAACTGCTCTGCGAACACCGCCGGAAGCTCGTCCATCACCGGGTCGCCCTGACCAACCGACTCACGAGCCTGCTCAAGCAGTACTTCCCGCAGGCCCTCGACTGGGTCGGCACCCTCGACTCGCGACAAGGCTGCGACTTTCTCCTGAAGTGGCCGAAGCTCGCCGCGGTCCAACGGGCGCGCCCGGCCACCCTGCGCCGGTTCTATCACCAGCACAACTGCCGGCGGGCGGCCGTGATCGATGCGCGGCTCGCCGAGATCGACACCGCGCAGCCGCTCACGACCGACCCGGCCATCGTCGACACACTGAGTCTCACGGTCCAGACCTATGCGACGCAGCTCCGGCCGATGCTCGACGCCATCGCGACGTTCGATGCGCGGATCGCCGCGATGTTTGCCCAGCACCCGGACCAGGCGCTCTTCGCCAGCTTCCCTGGCGCGGGCCCCGTCGGCGCCCCGCGGTTAGCGGCCGCCTTCGGCACCGACCGCACCCGCTGGCACGCGGCGACCGAGCTCCAGACCTACGCCGGCATCGCCCCGGTCACCGAGCGGAGCGGAAAGAGCTGCTGGGTCCATCACCGCCTGGCCTGTCCCAAGTTCCTCAAGCAAACGTTTCACGAGTACGCGGACCAATCCATTCGCGTCTCGAGCTGGGCACGCCGGTACTACGACCAACAGCGGGGGCGAGGCAATACCCACGATGCCGCGTTGCGCTCGTTGGCCTTCAAATGGATGCGGATTCTCTTTCGCTGTTGGCAGGACCGGACGCCGTACGATGAGGCCACCTACGTCGCCGCGCTACGTCGACACGGGTCGCCACTCGTGACGCAACAAACTTGACGGCACAACTCAGATGTCCATGCCGCCGGCGCCGATCTTCTCGGTGACTATGTGCCCGACCTCCCAGGCTGCGTCGCGGTGGGAGACTCCTCTGACGACGTGTCACAGCGGATAGGGGAGGCGATCGAACTCCACATCGAGGATCTCCGTGAAGAAGGCCTTCCAGTGCCTGCGCCCGCCAGTGAAGCCACCTACGCCGAGGCGTGACCGGCCCAGCGCCGGAGATCGCTCGACGTAGACCGCGCGCCGACCTCTCAGCCGACCCATAGGCGATCCAGCTCACCAGCGGGGGGAGAGGCTGTGGCGTGGACGCCGTGTGCAGCGCCTGCTGCACTAGCAACGCTACCCATTGAGTCGAATTCTGCGTAGGATGTGAGATCAAAATAATGATGCGACGCCGATGTTCGTCCACGGTGTCCCGTGCAGCTGCGCTACTCGTTGTCAGCCTTGCAGTTGCGGGCGCCGGTCTTGGTGCTGCTGGCGTCGATGCGCCGCTCGCCGACGCGGTGCAGCGCGGCGACAACGCAGTCGTAGTGTCCTTACTCGAAGAGCAGGTCGACGTGAACGTGGCGCAGGGCGATGGTGCGACCGCCTTGCACTGGGCCGCGTATCTGGATGATGTGGACACGACGGCGTTGCTTATCGGTGCCGGGGCGGACGTCAACCTGCCGAACAACTACGGCGTGACGCCGCTCGGGCTCGCGTCCAGAAACGGCAGTGCGGCGGTCATTCAGCAGCTGCTCGAGGCAGGCGCCGATCCGAACGATCCGCTGCAGGCGGTGAACGCCGGTGAGACGCCGCTGCTGCTCGCGGCGCGCTCTGGACAAGTTGGTGCCGTCGAGGCGCTGGTGAACGGCGGCGCCGACATCAACGCGAAAGAAACCTGGAACGGGCAGTCGGCGCTCATGTGGGCGGCTGCCGAGGGGCACGTGTCCGTCGTCGAGGCGCTGATCGCGCAGGGGGCCGACGCCCACGCGCGTTCCAACAGCGGCGCGACTCCGCTCCTGTTCGCCACGCGCAAGGGCAGCCTGAACGCCGTCCGCGCCCTGCTCGGGGCCGGCGCCGACGTCAACGCGGCACGACCGGACGGCGCGACCCCGTTGCTCGTGGCGGTCATCAACGGGCACGAAGATCTCGTCAATCTGCTGCTCGACGCCGGTGCTGATCCCAACGTCGAGGGTGGGTCGACGCGCCTGACGGTGCAGGGCGTGCGCGCCCAGCCGATGCCGCTCGAGATTAGGAAACTGGGCTACACGGAGCGCGATTCAGAGACCGTGACGCGGGGCAACATCTTCGGCAGGCCGCTGCAGGCCGCGGTGCATGTGGCCAACTGGCACATCAGCGATCAGTTCATCGTCGTGAACCTGGACCGGGTACGCGTCATCGAATCACTGCTGGCGTATGGCGCCGACGTCAACGGCCGGAACACGATGGAAGAGCCGCGATGGGGGGGCGCCCGTTATCGGCGGCATATGACCGGGGCGACCGCGTTCATGTTGGCGGCCAAGGCCGCCGATGTCGAGGTGATGCGGCTCCTGCTCGACCACGGCGCCGACCCGACGATTGGCACCGAAGACAACATCACACCGCTGATGGCGGCCTCCGGGATCTCCTGGGCCTCGAACCAGGACCGCGCCAGCGAGGAACAGGTGCTCGAGGCGGTCACGTTGCTCGTGGACGAGCTACGTGCCGACGTCAACGTCGTCAGCGATGTCGGCGAAACGGCGATGCACGCGGCGGCGTATCGCGGCGCGAACAGCGTCGTGCAATACCTGTTCGATAAGGGCGCCACCCTGGACGTGGTCGCGCTGGACGGACGGACGCCGCTGCGAGTCGCGGACGGCGTCGAATATGGCAACTCGTTCGCCGCGCATCCGCACACGGCCGAGCTGCTGCGGGCGCTGGGGGCACGGGAGATCGAGTGCCTGGCTCCATGCGCGGCGGAGATTCCCCCGGGGGCACTGCAGTAATGTCGCGCGATCGCAGGGCGTTGTTCGCCGCGATGGTGTTTTGCATCGCAGTAACCGTTGCGCACGATGTGCAGGTCAATGGGGCGGCGCAGGCTCCCGGGACTGCTGCCAGCCCCGCGCCGCGCGCCGTGTTGCAGCGGTACTGCTTTAGCTGCCACAACGACCGCACCCGGACCGGCGGTCTGGCCCTTGACGTGTTGGACATGGCGCATGTGGTGGAAGACGCCCACGTCTGGGAACAGGTCGTGCGCAAGCTCCGAACCGGCGCGATGCCGCCCGCCGGACGGCCGCGACCCGACGAGGCGGAGTCGAATGAAGTCGTGACATGGCTCGAGACGGCGCTCGATCGCGCGGCGTCGGAGAATCCGAACCCCGGTCGGCCGACGCTGCATCGTTTGAACCGCGCGGAGTATCGCAATGCCGTGCGCGACCTGCTCGCGGTCGACATCGACGTGTCGGTGCTGCCCGCCGACAACGCGGCGTATGGGTTCGACAACAACGCCGATGCGCTGACGCTATCGTCGGCGTTGACCGAACGGTATCTCGGGGCGGCCGCGAAGGTCAGTCAGCTCGCGCTCGGCCGGCCACGGGGCACACCGGCCCCGGAAACAATCCTCGTGCCGACCGACCGGGACCAGGGGGTCCGCGTCAGCGAGGACTTGCCGTTCGGGTCGCGCGGCGGCACGGCCTTTCGCTACTCGTTTCCCGCCGACGGAGTCTACCTCTTCGAAATGCGGCCGAAGGAGAGCGGCGTCGCGGGCGGCTTCGAGGGCGTGACCGACGAGCCCCATCAGCTCGACGTGAGCCTCGACGGCGTCCGTGTCTGGAGCGGCACGGTGCAACGACCGGAGGGTTCGCGCGGCGATGCGCGGACCGCGCGGATCTTAGAGGACATGCGGTTCCACGCGCCGGTGACGGCCGGGTCACATCTGGTGCAGGTCTACTTCGCCGCCAAGACCTCTGCATACGTCGAAGATCTGTTTGACCCGGACCTGCGTCGCGATCCGTATCGCGCGCCCAACGGCGAGCCGGTGATCTCGAGCGTGACGATTACCGGTCCGCAACCCGGGACCGCCCAGGTCGACGAGGGGGCGGGCGAGTCCGCGAGCCGCCGCAAGCTGCTCGTCTGCACACCGGAGTCTGCGGCAGAGCTGGCGGAGGCCGGGTGCGCGCGCACGATCATCGCGAGACTCGCGCGGCGCGCCTTTCGACGTCCGGTGACGGACAGCGATCTCGAGATCCCGCTGAGTCTGTACTCCGAGGGTGCCAGACGGGGCGGGTTCGAGGCGGGCATCGAGCTGGCGGTTCGCAGCATGCTCGTCAGCCCGCACTTCCTGTTCCGGTTCGAGGCGCAGCCGGCATCCCTCGCGCCTGAGACGCCGTATCGGGTGTCCGATCTCGAGCTGGCCTCGCGCCTGTCGTTCTTCATCTGGAGCAGTATCCCGGACGACGAGCTGCTCGACGTTGCCGCGCAGAGCAGATTGCACACCCCGGAAGTGCTACGGCAGCAGGTCCAGCGGATGCTGGTGGACCGCCGCTCGCAGGCGCTCGTCGACAACTTCGCCGGCCAGTGGCTGCACATTCGCAATGTGGACGGCTTGCAGCCGAGTCCGGAGCTGCTGTTCCACTTCGATGACAACCTCCGGCAAGCCTTCGAGCGCGAGACACAGCTGTTCGTCGAGAGCGTCATGCGTGAGAACCGCAGCGTGCTCGATCTCCTTGATGCCGACTACACGTTCCTGAACGAGCGGCTCGCCCGCCACTACGGCATCCCCGGCGTCTACGGCGCGCGATTCCGACGTGTGTCGCTGCCGGCCGACAGCCCCCGTCGCGGGCTGCTGGGGCAGGGCTCGATCCTGACGGGCACCTCGCGGGCCAATCGGACGTCGCCGGTGATCCGCGGCAAGTGGATCTTGGAGAACATCCTCGGGACCCCGCCGCCCCCGCCGCCGCCAGACGTCCCCGATCTCGTGGAGGAACGGGACCCGCGCAAGGTGCTCCCGATGCGCGAGCAGATGGCGGCGCACCGGGCGAACCCCGTCTGTGCGGCCTGCCATGCGCAGATGGATCAGCTCGGCTTTGCGCTCGAGAACTTCGACGCCATCGGCGAATGGCGCGACATTTATGCGTCCGGCCTGCCGATCGACGCGTCGGCGGCATTTCCAGACGGTACGACCTTCGATGGGCCGGCGGAGCTGCGCCAGCTGCTGTTGAGCCATTCCGGAGACTTCCTGACGACGGTGACCGAACGGCTGCTCACCTACGCCCTCGGGCGAGGCCTGGAGGCGTTCGACGCGCCAGCCGTCCGCGAGATTCAGCGCGGGGCCGCGCGCGACGATTACCGTTTCGCGACGCTGATCCAGCGCATCGTGACGAGCACGCCGTTTCAGATGCGGACGGCGGGCGCGCCCGTCAACTGACATGTGGGAGAATCATCGATGGTGATCACCAAGCTGGCCCTCCCGCGGCGGACCTTTCTGCGGGGTATGGGCGCCACGTTGGCGCTTCCGTTTCTCGATGCGATGGTGCCGGCGATGTCGGCCCGGGCACCGGGTACGCCGCGGTTCGCGGCGGTCTACTTCGGGAACGGTGCCAACATGTTCGACTGGACGCCGGCTACCGACGGTGCCGACTTCGAGTTCTCGCCCACGCTGAGGCCGCTCGAGCGGTATCGCAGCCGGACGCTGGTGTTCACCGGCTTGGACAACTACCCGGCGACCGACCAGGGGGATACCGGCGGTCAGCATCCGCGCGCGGCGCCGGCGTTCATGAGCTCGGTCCATCCGAAGCAGACCGAGGGCGCCGACGTCGCGGCCGGTACGACGGTCGATCAGATGATCGCCGCGCGCATCTGCCGCGACTCGAAGCTTCCGTCGCTGGAGCTGTCCGTCGACCGCAATGACGTCGTCGGCGCCTGTGACCACGGGTACGCCTGCGCCTACATGAACTCGATCTCGTGGAAGACGCCGACGATGCCGCTGCCGGCGGAGACGAACCCCCGGTTCGTGTTCGAGCGGATGTTCGGGAGCGGCGACACCCCCGAGGAGCGTCTGGCTCGAGTCGAGGAAGATCGCAGCATTCTCGACGGGTTGTCGCGTGAGATCGCGAGGCTCTCGGGCACGCTCGGGGGACCGGATCGCGCCAAGCTCGGCGAGTATCTCGATGCGATCCGTGACGTCGAGCAGCGCATCACGAGGGCCGAGTCGACGAACGATGCCGTCGACGTGCCCGATCGTCCGGTCGGCGTGCCGGAGACGTTCAGGGAATACGCCGAGCTGATGTTCGACCTGCAGGTGTTGACCTTTCAAGCCGACATCACGCGCGTCACGTCGTTCATGATGGCGCGAGAGAACATCAATCGGTCGTACAACGAGATCGGGCTGCCCGAGGCGCACCACTCGATGTCGCACCACGGCAACAACCCGGAGAAGATGCAGGACTTCGCCAAGCTGAACACGTATCACGTGGACACGCTCGCGTACTATCTGGACAAGCTGCAGTCGTCGCAAGACGGCGACGGGACGCTGCTGGACTCCACCGTCGTGCTTTATGGCAGCGGCATGAGCGACGGCAACACGCACAACAACTACAGCGTGCCGGTCGTGGTCGTCGGCGGGCGTGAGAACGGTCTTGCGGGGAATCGCCACCTCGTGTATCCGAAGGGCACCCCGTTGGCGAACCTGTCGCTGAGCCTGCTGGACAAGTTCGGCGTGAAGGTGGACGCGTTCGGCGACAGCACGGGTCATTTGTCGCTGTTGTCGGGTGTGTAAGAGAATCAGTGACACTACCGCATATCTTTGGTCTCGAGGGAGGATGCAGATGAGCTATCCAAGGCTCCGTCTTTTCGCAGTGCCCGTGCTGGCGTTCGGCATTGCGGTCGTGTCGGTGACGACCGTCGCGGCCCAGTCCGCGAGCGACACGACTGGCCGGAACGCAGCCGTCGCGGCCACGCCGTGGGGCGACCCGGACCTGCAGGGGATCTGGCATTCGTCCGGGGCCACCCCGATGGAGCGCCCCGACCAGTTTGAGGGCAGAGAGACGCTGAGCGACGAGGAAGTCGCCCAGATTCGCGGCCAAACCGAGGCCCGGAACGACGAGCTCGCACGCGCGCAGGCCCAGCGAACCCAGGCCGGTGGCAACGTCGGCGCCTACAACAACTTCTGGATGGAGCGGGGTGCGCGGTCGAACCGGACGTCGATGTTGGTGGAACCCTCGGATGGCCGGTTTCCACCGCTGACGCCCGCCGGACAAAAGGCGCGGATCAGTCAGCCGCGTGGCGACGACACGTGGGAGGACCGGCACATCTGGGAGCGGTGCGTGACGCGCGGCGGCATGCCAAACGCCATGTTCCCGCGCTCCTACAACAACAACGTACAGGTGTTCCAGACGCCCGACTGGGTCGTCATGCTGATCGAGCAGGTGCACGAGGTGCGCGTCATCCCGCTGGACGGTCGTGGGTCGGTCTCGGCGAACATCGGCCAGTGGAACGGCATCTCGCGCGGGCATTTCGAGGGCGACACGTTGGTGGTGGAGACCACCAACATCGATCACCGCGTCAGCGCGCTCCAGCCGTGGTCGGTGTTCAACTCCTACGATGGCTCGGGTGAGGACATGACGCTCATCGAGCGCTACACGCGCACCGGCCCCGACTCGCTCGAATACGAGGTCGAGGTCAACGACCCGCAGATGTATACCCGGCCATGGACGGTGGCCTATCCCTTCACGTCGTTGAACGACGTGATGTACGAGTACGCCTGCCACGAAGGCAACGAAGGGATGATCGGTATTCTCACCGGCGGCCGAGCCGACGATGCTAAGGAGGCGGTGGCGCGGTAGGGAAGCCGGTTCGCGACGCGCGGGTTGGTCACAACTCGTCGGGCCACCGCTGGCGGCCGTCAAAGACCGCGATGATCTCGAGTCGGTCGTCGCGGACGCGATACGGGACCAGATACGGCGTGTCCGGGATCACTAATTCGCGCGTCCCCGGCACGCGTCCCGCTCGCCCGAGACCAGGCTGCTCGGCGAGCAGCGCCACGCTGCTGAGTATCGTGCCCGCGACCTCGTGGGCCGCCTCGGGTCGGTCCCTAGCGATGTAGGCACGCAGGTGGGCGAGGTGACGCACTGCCCGCGCCGACCAGACGATGGTCACCCGGCAGGCTTCTTCCGCTCGCGCTTACCGCCCCACGAACGTAGCCAGCCGGCCACGGCATCGTGGCGGATGGTCCGCCCCCCTTCGAGGTCGCCGAGACCGGCCTCGATCTCGTCGAGCTGCCAGCTCTCCGCCTCCACGTAGGAGGCGATGGCTTCCGCCGCGAGGAACGACTTCGAGCGTCGCGATCGCTTCGCCAGCGCTTCGAGGCGCTTTTTGGTGTTCCCATCGATGCGGAGCGAGAGCGTTGTGTTCATCTCGTGTGTGACGTTGTGTACAACATACTACACCGGTGTCACCGTTAGGCGCATCGGCTGGCAAGTGGCGCGACGCCGTGTGGTGGGCAGCGCGGACATTGTCCCTCGTGGCCGCGCCGGATCCCACTACGGCAGACGCAGCGCGATCAGCTCCGGCACGTCGCCGCCGATCGTCAGCGCGATGAACTGCCGCCCGCCATCGAGGTAGGTCATCGGCGTACCGATCGCGCCCGCCGGGAGATCGAACGACCCGACGATCACGCCGCTCGCCTTGTCGCGTGCGACGAGCCGGGGCCCTCGATCGGAGCCGCCCGCTGACAGTGCGCTGATCAGCAGCGTCTTGGTCAGCAGCGGTCCGGCATGTCCCTCGCCGCCCAGCGGCGGCAGATCGAGGTCGCGCAGCCGCGGATGGTTGCGATACCGGTCGCCGTCGCCGTTCGGCTGCATCCAGGCGTGATCCCCCTCGTTGAGATCGATGGCCGTCATCCGCGAGTACGGCGGCTTGAGCAGCGGCAGCCCCTGCGGCATCAGCGGCTGGGTGCCGCTGTCGAAGTCGGCCTGGGTGAAGCGCAAGTTGCCACCTTCGGCGGGGTCGGGTGTGTAGTACTTGAGCACCGAGAAGCGGTTCTCGGAGGGGACATAGAGGAATCCCGTCTCGGGGTCGACCGCCGCACCGCTCCAGCTCGCGCCGCCGGCGATGTTCGGTCGTTGAATCGTCCCCTGCAGGCCGCCGTCCACGCTCAGCATCGGCGGGGTGAAGAGCGGCCCGAGCCGGAAGTCCTTGACGGCCTCGATCGCCAGCGCCCGGATCTCCGGCGTGAAGTCGACCAGGTCGTCGATGCTCATGCCTTGATACTCGAACGGCGGCGGCTTTGTGGGGAAGGGCTGGGTCGGCGAGAGCACCTCGCCTTCGAGGTCGGTGTCGGTCTCGACGGGACGCTCTTCGATCGGCCACACCGGGTCGCCGGTCACGCGGTCGAAGACATAGGTGAACCCCTGCTTGCTCACCTGCGCGATCGCCTTAATCGGCCGACCATCGACCGTGATGTCGATCAGGTTTGGCGCGGCGGGGAAGTCGAAGTCCCACACGCCGTGATGCACTGCCTGGAAGTGCCACATCCGCTGGCCAGTCTCGATGTCGACCGCGACCAGGCTCTCGGCAAAGAGGTTGTCACCCGGACGGTGCCCGCCGTAGTAGTCGCTGGTCGGTGTACCGGTCGGGAGGAAGAGATAACCCGTCTCGGGGTCGGCGCTCATCGGCGGCCAGACGTTGACGTTGCCCGAATAGCGCCACGATTCGTTCAGCCAGGTGTTCGCGCCGAAGTCGTCTGCCTGCGGCACCGTGCGGAAGATCCACCGGGTGTCTCCGGTGCGGGCATCGATGCCCTTCAGCCAGCCGGGCGGGGCCTCCTTGCGGACGACGAAGTCGGAGATGATCGTCGGTGCGACGACGATATCGCGGAGGACGACCGGCGGTGACTTGACGCCGAGCAGGTTGCGCCCCTGATAGTTCGTGTCCCCACGGTCGGCCCGGGGGATACCGTCCGTGAGATCGACGCGGCCGTTGTCCCCGAAGTCCCGCGGCGGCTCGCCCGTCCTGGCGTCGACGGCGTGCAGATAGCCCTCGCTCGTGCCCCAGAAGATGCGCTCGTCCTGTCCGTCGGTCCAGTAGGCGAGGCCGCGTGACCCGTAGCCGTGCGTTGGCTGCCCAGCCTCATACACCCGAGGGTCGTACACCCAGAGCGTCTCGCCCGTCGCGGCGTCGATTGCCGCCGCCTGATACATCGCGGTCGAGATATACAGCGTGCCGCCGACCATGAGCGGGGTCGCCTGGAGTCCCCTGATGGAGACGCCCGTTCGTTCGTCTTGCAGCGCGCCGAGGTCGATCGCGGCGTCGGGCGACTGCCAGCGCCACGCGATCTGGAGCGCGTCGAAGTTTGTCGCGTCGATCTCGTCCAGCGGTGAGTATTTCGTTCCGCCCTGGTCGCCCCCGTAGGCGCGCCATTCGCCGTCGGCGGCGCCGTATTGGGCAGATGCCGGGGCGGGCAGCGTTGCAAGGACACACGCGGCGACACAGACGAGCAGCGTTGTCGAGAGTCTCATTGGGTTCCCCTGACTGGGCTAGCTGGCGCCACAAGTGAAGATGATAGCTCTCGTTCGGGCAAAGGCGTCGCTCGTCCTACGATCGTCATATCATGGCCGACACGCGAGACGAGGAGCGCTGATGTCACACTCCCATGCCCGGCGTCGCTTCACCAGGCTGTCTCCGGTCCTTCTGGCGCTTCTGGCAGGGGGAACGGGAAACGCCCAGACGACCGACGAGCTGGTCAACGACGCGGCGACGCCGGAGACCGTCATCACCCAGAGCATGGGGTACGACCGGACGAGCTACAGCCCGCTCGCGGACATCAACCGGTCGACCGTCGCGCGTCTCGTCCCCATCTGGAACACGAGCCTGATGAACGAGTCCGGTGAGCTGGCGGCGCCGGTAGTCTACGACGGGGTCATGTATGTGATCAACGGGCGCTGGACGTTTGCGATCGACGTGGCGACCGGGAGGCAGATCTGGCGCACGCCGGTGGAGCTCGAACCGGAGACACGGCGCGCGCCGTTCAATCGCGGTGCCCCGACGATCTATGACGGCACGCTGTTTCGCGTGACACTCGACAACCACCTGCTCGCCCTCGACATGGCAACCGGCGAGGAGCTGTGGAACCAGCGCTTCGCCGACAAGGCAGAAGGCTACTATGCGACTGGCGCGCCGATCGTGGCGAACGGCGTGGTGATTTCAGGGATGTCCGGAGGTGAGTCGACGACGCGTGGGTTCCTCGACGGCTGGGACCCGGACACCGGAACGAAGCTGTGGCGCCGATACACCATCCCGGCTCCGGGCGAGCCGGGCTCCGAGACCTGGCCCTCCGACAGCGACGCCTGGAAGTATGGCGGCGGGCCGACCTGGCGCTCCGGGTCCTACGACCCCGAGCTGGACCTCGTCTACTGGGGCACCGGTAATGCCGAGCCGTATGATCCCGCACCCCGCGGGGCGCTGGACAGTCTGTATACCTCGAGCGTGATCGCGATCCGGCCGACGACCGGTGACATCGCCTGCTACTACCAGTACACGCCCAACGACGTATACGACGTGGACGGAACGGACGAGCACGTGCTGGCAGATATCGAGATCGATGGCCAGCTGCGCAAGGTGATGATCCAGGCCAACAAGAACGGGTTCCTGTATGTGCTGGATCGGACCAACTGCACCCTCATCGCGGCGCATCCCTACGTCTTCGTCAACTGGGCGACCCATATCGATCTGGCCACGGGGCGCCCGGTGTTGACCGACCTCTACCGCGACTTCCTGGCCGGCGAGGAGGTGCACATCTACCCGTCACGGGGCACGAACGCCGTGCCGATCGCGTTCAACCCGACCAGCGGTCTCGTCTACGTGAACGCGTGGCATGTGCCGCGCATCCAGAAGCTCGCGCCGCCCGCAGACGAAGAACAGGTGATCGGTGGTAACTCCACCGGCGTCAACAACCGGTTCCCGGCGGTCGAGCCGGGCGATCTGCTCGGGCATTTCGTGGCCATGAACCCGCTCACCGGCGAGAAGCGATGGGAGGTCCCGTTGACCGACTTTCCGAGCGCCGCGGGGATGCTGGCAACCGGCGGCGGGCTCGTGTTCACCGGTAAGCTGACCGGAGAATTCGTCGCGCTCGATGGCGCGACCGGCGAGACGTTGTGGCAGTTCCAGACCGGGTCGAGCATCAACGCGACGGCGATCACGTACACGCACGACGACCGGCAATACGTGACCGTTGCCTCTGGGCTCGGAGGGTTTCTCGCCAACCGTTATGCGGCCGGTAAGGTGCCGACCGGCGGCTCGGTGTGGACGTTCGCCCTGATGACCGAGTAGCAGGGGCGGGCCGTCGTCTTGTGCCAGTAGCGTGCCACGAAGCGTTTGCCACACACCCGTTCTTGTGATCTGGGTCCTGCTGTCGTGGTCATCGTTCGCCGCGGCCCAGGACTCGAGCACGGTCACGGGCGTCGTCGTCGACGGCGCTTCCGCGGTACCCATCCCTGACGTCCGGGTCGAAAGTCAGCAGGAGGCGGTCGCGACTGGCCCGAACGGGCGATTCTCTGTCCGGATGCGTGAAGGAGAAACGACGCTGAGGTTTCGGGCAGACGGCTACTTGGAGACGACGCTGACGGTCGAGGGTCAGGACCTCGAGGTCCGGCTGTTTCCGAACGCGTTCGCCGAGACCATAGAGGTCGTATCGGAGACCGTGACGCAGGAGCGACCTTCGTCCAATCCGATTTCCTCCCAGGAGATCTTTCAGGTCGCGGGCAGCATCGACAACGTGTTCCGGACGCTCGACACGCTGCCGGGTGTGGCCTCGACGGACGATTTCGGCAGCCGTCTCGCGGTGCGGGGTGGTACGCCGGACCAGAACCTCACCGTGATGGACGGGGTCGAGATTCATAACCCGTATCGCCTCTTCGGGATTACGAGCGCGTTCAATCCCGAGACCGTCGCCAACTTCCACCTCACAGCCGGAGGATTTGGCGTCGCATACGGCGACCGTCTGTCCTCGCTCCTGGTTGTCGATAACCGTCCAGGTCGCCGGGACTTTCAAGGGGCCACCGCGCTCAGCGTCACTGACGGCAACGTCGTGCTGGAGGGCGCGACGCCTGGTTGGGGCACCGGCACGTGGATCTTCAGTGCACGCCGCACGTATTACGACCTGATTGCCGGCCGTCTTCAAGATCAGAAATTCCCGTCGTTCGCCGACCTTCAGCTGCAGGCGGGTTGGGATGTCGGTCCAGGCCATCGACTCACGCTGATGGGCCTGGGCAGCGTCGAGGACGCGGACCTCACTATCGACGGGGACCGTCCCGGCGAACGCGCCGCGTTCGGGTCTGACGTGCGCAACGATCTGGCGTCGGTGCGCTTCGACGCGGTGCTCGGCTCTCAAGGCACGTCGACGACAATCGTGTCCTGGTATCGCAATCGCGAGTTGTTCGACTTCGACGGCACGCTACGCGCGGACGCAAAACGCTCGAACGCCCCTGCCGACGACGTGGCGTTCGGGCTCGCCACGATCAGCTTCGACCGACTGGTCAGCGTGGAAGACATTTCCGTGCGTCAGGAGCTCACGGTCGAAGCGTCGCCGGAACACCTCATCAGCGGCGGTCTCGAGCTCCATCACTTGAACACCGGTGTGCGGTTCACGATCAGCGGTGATCGTAACGAGAGCGAGGCCAACGGATCGAGCGTCCTTGGAGGCGCGGGTCTACCAGACGCGCTCGACTCATCGCTGAACGGCACCCGTGGCGGCGTCTGGGTGCAGGACATGTATGCGCCGTCCGCTCGGCTATCGGTCGAACCTGGGGTGCGCGTGGATTGGAGCACTGTCAACGGGGGCGTGACCGTTTCGCCGCGCCTCGCCGCGAGCTACGCACTCGGCGGGGGCGCGCGCATGCGTGCCGCGGTCGGGCTGTACACGCAGAGTCCGGGCTACGAGAAACTGGCCCAGTCCGACTATTTCATCGACCTCTCGGCCGCCCGTGAGTTGCAGCTCCTCCACGAGAAGGCCACACATGTCGTGGTCGGCGTGGAGCAGGACCTGGGCGCCGACGTGACAGCTCGTGTCGAGGGCTACTACAAGCGGTTCGCTGATTTGCTTGTCGGTCGGCTCGAGACGGAGGCCGCGCGGCTCGACCGTATCTCCCGATACGACTTCCCGACGGAGCTGCAGGGCAGCATCCCCACGGCGCGACGCATCACGAGCAACCCCACGAACGACGCTCGCGGTGAGGCGTACGGGTTCGACGTCTTCCTCCACCACACGAACTTCTCAGCACCGCTGACGGGGTGGCTATCCTACGCCTGGGGTCGAGCGCACCGGGAGAGCTACGGGCGGCGCTACGCGTTCGAGTACGACCGCCGTCACGCGTTTAACGCCGTTGGTCGCTACCGGCTCACCAGCCGGTGGGACCTGGCTGCCACCGCCCGGATCGCCAGCGGCTTTCCACACACGGCACCGGTCGGACTGCGGGTCTCCGCCGTGGAGGACGGACGGGGAATCCTCGTGCCCGCGACCGACGTGCACGGGAATCTGATCTACACGGTTGATTACAGCGGCGTCGAGAACCTCAACTCAGGGCGGCTGCCACACTATGCGCGGGTCGATCTGAGGGCCACGTACCAGCGTGGGGGTGCCACCGGACGGTGGTCGCTCTACATCGAGGTCCTCAATCTTCTGGGCCGCGACAACCCGGTCGAGCTGGAACCCCGGCTCGTACATGATCCCGGCTCGAACATGCCGCGACTCTTCGAGGTTGCCTCACAAGGGTTCCCGCGCATCCCGACGTTCGGTTTTCGCTTGCGTTTCTGATACTGAGAGAACGTTAGAATGCTCACGTCTTTCCCGGACCACTCATGGCGCCGACCGTTTGTGACCTCAGGCACGACCTCGTGACCACCCACTCTGCGCGTATCCTCGTCGCCCTCCTGCTTGTCGGGGTCGGGGCGGCACCCGCGGTCGCGCAGATTGGCCGGATCGTCGGGCAGGCCGTCGACGAAGACGGCAACACGATGGAGGGTGTGACGATCACGGCCGAAAACGTCTCCGGGGATTTCAGGGCCGCAGGCTTCGAGACCACGACCGGCGACGACGGACGGTTCTCCATCATCGGACTGATCAGCGGCCAGTGGAACTTCAGGGCCGAGGCCGAGGGCTACACACCGGTCGAAGGCCCGTGGGCGATCACCCAGGGTCGCAACATGCCCATCGCCTTCACGCTGATTCGGATCCGGCACCCCCTCGAGCTGACGCTCGGAGAATCGGTGCTCGAGGGTCTCGACCCGGCAGCGGTCCAGGCCGAGTTGGCACAGGCGGACGCGGCCTTCAACGCGCAGCAGTTCGACCAGGCGGTCGCAGGGTACGACGCGCTCCTCGCCAAGGTCCCGCGTTTCACCGCATTGCATGTGCGGATCGGCGATGCGCACAGGCACAACCGCACCTATCAGGCAGCCATCGCGTCGTATGAGCGGGCCCTGGCCGATGCCCCGAACAACGCCGACGCCCGGGCCGGCCTCGCGCGCGCGGCGCTCGAAGCCGAGATCGACGACGCCGATACCGCCTTCAACGCAGAGCGGTGGGACGACGCGATCGCCGGGTACCGCGCGCTCCTTGGAAGGCTCTCGCAGGCCGGCTTGCTTCGCGTGCGCATCGGGAACGCGCTCGCGGAACAGGGCGACCATGCCGGGGCCATCGCTTCGTATGAGCGTGCGCTGGAGGACGACCCGAACAACGACGATGCCCGCGCAGGCATCGCGCGCGCGAAGCTCGCCATGGGGGATTTCGACGCGGCCTCGGAGGAACTAGAGGCGGCAGCGTCGGGCCTGGATGCCGCGCGGGAAGATCTGTACAACCTCGGGGAGCTGGAGTTCGCCAAAGGCGAGCTCGCGGCCGCCGCCGGCTGGTACGAAAAGGCGGCAACGGTCGATCCCAACTGGGGTAAACCGCTCTACAAGCTCGCACTCGTCGCGCTGAACCGGGGGGACACCGAGACGGCCAAGGCGTACCTCCAGCAGGTCGTCGATGTGGACCCCGATTCCGCAGAGGCTGCCCAGGCCAGGGCGACGTTGGGCGCGCTGCCCTAGGTGAGGCCAGCGCCCACCGGGCTATGATGCCTCCGGGTTGGCGACCGCGTCGCGCTCACTCCTAGACCGTCGTCAGTGACGCCTCCGGCGTGATCCCGTCACGGGTCATCGCTTCAACGGTCTAGAACGAGTGACCAGAAGAGGAACGAGTCGCATGATCCGCCAGCCCGACGCGCACCTGCTCCTCGCGGCGATCGCGATGACCGCTGTCTGCTCGCCGTCATCGGCGCAGACGACGCACCAGTTCGAGGCGACCGAGTACTACAACACCTTCTCCTATGCGCATCCGCCGGTGCTTCGTATCAGACCTGGCGATCGCGTCGTCACGAAGACGATCGATGCCGCGGGAGGGGACTGGAACGGCAACCAGGTCGCCCAGGGCCCCAACCCGCAGATCGGCCCGTTCTACGTCGAGGGCGCAGAACCGGGCGACGTCCTCGTTGTGCGACTTGAGCGGATCGAGCCGAACCGCGACTGGGCGTTCTCCAGCACCGTGCTGGCACCGTACGCGGCAGACCCGTCGTTCTTGCGCTACGAGGGCGAGCGCGAGCGGCAGACGGAGCGGTGGGACGTGGACACCGCGGCCCGTGTGGCCCGACCGTCGACGCCCGCGTTGCGGGACCAGGGGATCGAGATTCCGTTCAGGCCGATGCTCGGGTGCGTCGGGGTCGCGCCGCCGCGCAAGGAAGCGGTGTGGACGGCGACACCCGGTGAGTTCGGCGGCAACCTCGACTACTTCGGGATGGTCGCGGGTGTGAGTGTCATGTTGCCGGTCTTTGAACCTGGCGCGCTCCTCTTCATCGGTGACGGGCACGTGCGCCAGGGTGAGGGTGAGGTGCTCGGGAACGCGCTCGAGATCTCGATGGATGTCGAGTTTTCTGTCGACCTGATCAAGGACCGCCGGATCGGGTGGCCGCGGATCGACACCGAGGACGCCATCATCGTCCTGGGGAGCGCCCGACCCTTGCTGCAGGCCCTCCAGCATGCGACCACCGAGCTGCAGAGATGGCTGATGACCGACTACGGGTACGACGAACGAGGGTCGTCGCTTCTCATGGGTCACGCGATGGAATATGAGGTCGTCCAAGTCGTCGACCCGCACTTCACGATCGCGGCCAAGATGCCAAAGAGCTTTCTGCCGTAAAGGAGCGTCCGGCCGGGAGGCTGACGTCTTATCCAGTTACGGGAGAGGCACGCGCGCTTCGAGCTCGCCCAACCAATTCAGCACGACGTTGATCTGCGGAGTCGAGCCTTCGTCGTCTTCAGCCTGCTTCAGGAACACGAACCGGTCCCCGTCTGGGGCGACGTCGTAGCGGCGGGCACCTCCGAGGCGCAGGTAGTCGTTGGTGCCGAACAACGCCTCGGGAGTCCCCGCAGAAAACGTGGGGTCGGTCTCGACGGCAACGGCCATCAGAACCTCCGGACCGAGGAAGAAGAGCTCGTTCCCCTGTTGGCTCCATCGCGGTTCTGAACCGCCGTCGTTCGAGACAAGCCACTTGTCGTCGTCGATGTTAGGGAACGGGCGCACATACACTTCTTTCCGACCCGACTCGTTGGAGTCATATGCGATCCAGCGCCCGTCCTGAGAGAGGGAAGGGCGCTCCTCGGAGAAGTCGTCCTCCAGCAGCATGTCGATGCTCGCGGAGCCGTCCATATCCAACATCCCAATGTCCCAGGCGCGTCGTCCGCTCTGGCCCAGGCGGTCGAAGACCAATTGCCCGTCGGGAGACCAGGTGAACGGGGACAGGTCGTCAAGAGTCCCCGTCACTCTTTCGCTGCCGCCACTGCCGTCAGCGGCGCGTGACCAGACCCCGCCGCCGTCGCGCGCCGACCAATACACGATGCGATCGCCATCCGGTGACCAGACGGGGTATCGATCGTTGGCTTCGTTCCGTGTCAGGCGTGAGAGGGTCTTCCGAACGAGGTCCCAGATCCACACATCGATATTGCCCTCGTCTGCGATCGTCAGGGCAAGACGTGTTGCGTCCGGCGAAATCTGCGGATCCTCGTACGAGCGCGCCGCAGTCACGATGACCTCTTCTCGTCCGTCGCGATCGACCCACACCGGCGTCGTGATCCGGGTCCCGGCTCCCGCTCCGTACACGAGCAGACCACCGGTCGTGATGCCGAACGCGGCGCTCCCGAATACGGAGGTCGCGATACCCTCGACGACGGGCACCGGTCCACCCGTGACATCGAGCGTTGCCAGATCGAACGGCACGGCGCGCAACGTCCCTTCGGCGGCGTACACGAGATGCCCCGTCGGCGCATACTTGGGGGTGCTGCCGGACAGACCCAACCGCTTCACCTCGCGTGTCTCCAGCGTCAGCACCGCGATCTCCTTGTCTCCGCGCCCAACGCCAGTCGCGATGGCAAACAGCACCGCGTTGCCGTTGGGTAGGAAGCTCGGAAAGCGGTGGGCGGTTTCACCTGCCTCGGGGTCCGTCGTCGTGAGCGCCTCGGGATCTCCGCCTGTGCCCGCCACGCGGAACAATCCGCCGTTGCGACTGCCAAAGACGATGGTGTCGTCCGGTCCCCAGCTCGCGCCGAGGACGTCATTCGTCGGCTCACAGATGGTCACCGCCGCCCCACCCCCGATCGCGACCCTCTTCATCGTGTTGCTTCGCAGCTCGACGAATCCGACCCAGGCTCCAGTGGGAGAGAAAAACGGTCGGTTGCCGCCCCGAGATCCACGGAGCGGGACACTGCCGAGCTCGGAGGTCGGACGCACGTAGAGGTGGGGTTCGCTCTCCCCGGGGACGTTGCCGTGGTAGACGATGTGCGTGCCCGCTGGGGAGACCGCGAGATCCTGCCCTCGGCCAAGAATAAGTGGCGCAGTCTCTGGGGGAACGATCGCAAAACGAGTCGTCATCGGGACGGGGGGCTCTGGCGCCGGCTTGAGCAACCATCCAGCGGCACCGGCAGCGACCGCCACCAGCGCGCCGACAACCGCCAGACGCGGAGCAGAGAGACCGTCGGCGCGACGTGCCGGCGCGATGGGCTGCGTCGCACTGGGAGAGTCGAATGCTCCTGTGAGCGCGAGCCGCACGTCGCCGATGTCGCGCACTCGGTCCGTAGGGTTCTTCTCAAGGCAGCCGCGTAGGAACGTCCCGAGCACGGGTGGCAGGTTCTTCGGCAACGCGCCCCAGTCCGGCTCGATGGCAATCACATGGGCCAGCGTCTTCGAGACGTCGTCGCCGACGAACGGCCGAGCACCCGTCAGCATTTCATAGAGCACGACGCCGAATGCCCAGACGTCAGCTCGCTTGTCGACATCCTTGCCGCTGGCTTGTTCCGGGGCCATGTAAGCAGCGGTGCCGATCACCATGCCCATCTGCGTCGCCGCCACCGTGAGCGAGATCGTCGGTGACGTCGACGGGCTGGCCCCGCTCGCCTCAGGCTGAAACGCCTTCGCCAACCCGAAGTCGAGCACCTTTACCGTGCCGTCGGCCTTGACCTTCACGTTCGCAGGTTTCAGGTCGCGGTGGATGATCCCCTGCTCGTGCGCCGCTTCAAGCGCCTCGGCGATCTGCTTCGCGATCGGGACCACATCATCGATCGCCATCGGGCCTTCCGCGATGAGGTCGGCCAGCGTCGGTCCTTCGACGAGCTCGAGCACCAGCGCTCTTGTGCCCTGGGTTGCGTCTTCCTCGAAGCCGTGAATCGCGGCGATGTGCGGATGGTTCAGCGAGGCGAGGACTTTGGCTTCGCGCTCGAAGCGCGCCACGCGATCCGGGTCGGACGTGAACGCCTCGGGGAGCACTTTCAGTGCCACGTCGCGATCGAGCTTGGTGTCGCGCGCGCGCAGGACGATGCCCATCCCGCCGGATCCAAGGTGTCCGGTGACCTCGTACGGCCCGAGCCGAGCTCCCGGCGTCAATGCCATCTCAGGTCATCCGCGCGACGCGCACAGTCCTCACTACGGGGTCACCTCCCACGGACGTTCGCATGGCCGAAGCGGACGCTGGCGGGCGATGAGCGGGAGGTCCTGCCGCTGCAGCTCCAGCAGGATACGGAACTTTTCCCGAAGCGGCGCAGCAGCTTGCGCCTCGTGCCAGACCCGCTTCCGATCGAGCATGGCCGCCACGGCTGGCGCGGTGTCCTCAGATATCGTCGGGTAGCTCCGCCGGGATGCCGTGCACGGTCAAGAGCTCTTGGAGCCGTCCCCGGTCGACGGCTCCCGATTGCAGGAGCTGCCACGCGCGCTCACGGCGCCTCGCCCCACCGGTGTGCAATGCCCGCGCGACGAGGTGGTCGGGGTCGACGACGCGTACCGCCACCCCCTCGTAGTCGTGAATACGGGCGGCCTCGAGCGCGGCTTCGACGAGATTATTGTAGGCCGGAAGGAGTTGCACCGGGACACCCTGGATCATGAGGTGCTCGGCGTCGGATCGGATACCGCGCTCCCGTGCCCACGCATAGACGTTGGAAAGCGGCGCCAGCTCTCCAGCGGAGTCCGTCGGGAGGGTGACGAAGACATCCAGATCGTACGTGCGGGTTGGCTCAGCGGAGAAGAGGACGGCAGTTGCCCCGCCGATGGCGTAGTCCGTGACGACGCGGTCGTCACGCATCCGGTTCAGCAATCGAAAGACGTCCGCGAGCGAGCCCATGAGTTCACCGGACAGTCGCTGGGATTATATCGGCGGGTGTCGCGCACTTTCACTCATCGAATCTCCCCGTAGCGCAGTTGCTCGCCGCGTCGCGTCATCGTCCACACAGCGCACGGCCATGGCCGGTGTTCGTGTCGGCAGTCATGCGCTGGACCTCGTGGGTGATCAGTGAGGGGCCTCGGGGTACTACCCAGCCTGTGGAGCGTCCAAGAATCACCGCCTGGGCTGTCCCAACGCGATCAGGGTCTCGCCGGACTCATTGAAACACTCAGTTCGAACGCGGGATCAAATGCCGGCGTCACGTGGGCTGTCCTATGGGAGGGTGCGGCATTCGCGTAAGATGAGGATCTACGAGCCGCCCACGGCCATCCATGAGTGTTCGAACGACTCCAGTCGCGCCACTGACGAGCGCGCTCGCGCTCGTTGCGCTCGCGCCGATGCTGGCGCTTGGCCAGGGCGTCGAGCACGGGTCGGACGATGCCGGGTTGGCTCCCCTGGCGCTGACGCCAGCCGAGTACAACAACACCATCGCCGACCTGCTCGGGTTTCCTCGGGACGGCGAGCGCTGGCCCGAGCGGCCGGCCATCGCCGACACGCTCAGTCCGCGCCGCGCCGCGAGTAAGGGCGTCTTTCTGCCCCCTCCGCCGCTGCCGGTGTGGCCATGGCGGTTCCCGGCCGAGCCGGGCGCGGATGGCTTCGAGGGCATCGTCGAGGGGCAGAACCCGTCCTCGTACCAGGTGGAGGAGCTGCACCTCGCGGCGATGCACTTCGCGTCGTTCGTGTTCGACTCGCCGACGTTTTTCACCTGCACCGACTGGGCGGCGTTGCCGGGGACGGATCAGGAGCTTTGCGCCTGGACGAGCATCGAGCGCTTCGCCCGGCGGGCGTATCGACGGCCGCTCGCGACCGACGAGCGTTCGCGGCTCGAATCGTTCTGGCGCGCGAACCTCGCGGCGGGACCCACAGATGAAGCAGTCGCGCTCACGGTCGCCGGCATCCTGCAGGCGCCCCCGGTGCACTTCCGTATCGAGCCTGACGCCTCGGCCAGCGGCGCGACGCCGGAGTTGACAGAGTGGCAGCTCGCCACCCGCCTCTCCTACTTTCTCTGGGATTCGATGCCCGATGACGAGCTGTTCGCGGCGGCCGAATCGGGTGCGCTGGCCACCCGAGCGCAGGTCGAGCAACAGGCGCGCCGGCTGCTCGACGACCTGAAGGCCCGGCCCGCCATCGCGCGCTTTCACCATCAGTGGCTCGGTACCGACGAGGTCCTGCTCGTCGCGCCGGCGCGCCGCGCCTTCGGCCCGTTGTTTGGCATTACGCCGCGGCTGAAGACGGCACGCGACGACGATCTCGAGTGGCCGGCCATCATGGGCCCGGTGCGTCATTCGCTGAAGCTGGAGACCGAGCTGTTCGTCGAGCAGGCCATCTTCGATGGGGCCGGCACGTTCACCGCCTTGATGACCGACAACCACGGCTATCTGTCCGATGCCACGGCGCCGATTTACGGCGAGGACGCGACGCGTATCTCGGACCGGCCCGCCATCACGCGGCCGATCGAAATCGTCGTGGCGTCGATCGGGCGGAAGCAGGAGCTCACCCTGTATCCTGCGGAGTTTCCGCCCAGCGAACGGGCCGGCGTGTTGACCCTGCCGTCCGTCCTCGCACTCGGCGCCTACGCCGTACAACCGGGACCGATCCTCCGCGGCAAGCGCGTGCTCGAACGGATCGCCTGTATGGACATGGGGACACCGATTCAGGGCGCCGAGTCGGCGCTACCGCCAGATACGCTCACGGCCGAGCGGACGAACAGGCAGCGGACGGCAACCGCTACCAGCTCCCCGACCTGCGCCTCGTGCCATAGGCTGATCAACCCGCCGGGGTTCGCGTTCGAGCACTACGACGCGATCGGCCAATGGCGCGCCAAGGACAACGGTATGCCGGTCGACGCGAGTGGCTCGCTGACGCTGACCGGGGGCGAGGAGATCGCCTTCACCGACGGGGTCGACTTTGCGCACAAGCTCGCGACGAGCGATCGTGTGCGAGACTGCTACGTGCGCCACTGGACGCGATACGCGCTCGGGACGCGGCTCGAGGAGTCGGCGCCGGGGCTGGCCGCGCTCCAGGAGCGCTTTCGGGAGGACGATTCGGTCAAGGGGCTGTTGGTGTCCATCGCCGGCAGCGACCTCTTCCGCGGTCTCCGTTCCGACCTGGAGGGCAACGAATGATCTCGCGGCGCCATCTGCTCCGGCTGGGCGGGCTCACGGCGTTCGGGGCTGCGCTGCCGGCAGGCGTCTCCCGCACGTTCGCACAGTCGCCGACGCCGATCCGGCGGCTCGTGGTCATCAGCCATTGCCACGGCTGGCCATACGACACGTGGAAGATGCGTCCGGACGGAGTGTCGGAAGGCGAGCCGTGGACGCGCGATCTGGCGTCCCTCGCCGAGCACGAGTTCAGCAGCCCGCTGGCACCGCTCTACGAGCACCGTCGCCGGCTGCTCGTGCTCGATGGCCTCTCGCTGGCAACGGCGGAGCTGGACACCGGCGGCAACCGCCACGACCGAGGCTGGATTCACGCCTGGACCGGCAACAACGCGGACTTCGCCGCGCGCGACACGCGTTCGACGTCCGCATCGCTCGACCAGCTCGTCGCGGCGCACATCACGCGGCCCGACCGGCTACCGTCGCTCGAGCTGTCGGTTGACGCGGCGCTCGAAGCTGGACGACCCATCGCCTATACGTCCGGCGGTGTGCGCCTCCCGGCGGAGGGCACGCCGCTCCGCGCCTGGGAACGGGTCTTCGGCCCCGCCTCGTCGGGCGATGCGGTGGGCCAGCGCCGACGCACGACGCTCGAGTTCGCCTACGACGAGTATCGCGCGCTCGCGTCGACCCTGGACCCCGCCGCCCGCGTGCGTCTCGAGACCCATTTCGATCTCGTCGAGCGGCTCGGTGGCCGACTCGAGGGTCTCGCGACCCTCGCATGTCAGGCGCCCGCGCGGCCCGCGGCCTCATTCGAGGGATACGACCTGCGGTTCGATGCCTTCACGGACATCATGGCGGCGGCATTCGGCTGCGACATCACGCGTGTCGTCTCCCTCTCGTTGGGCGAGATGCCGACGGCGGAATTCGGGGCGGACCACATCAGCGACAAGGTGCACAAGGGCATCGCCCATTACATCTACGAGGACCAGGCGAAGTACGCGGCGATGACCGACTATGCTCGATACCACGCGGAGCAAGTCGCGCGCCTCGTGAGCACGCTCGAGGCGATACCTGACGCCGGCGGCGGCTCGGTGATGGACAACACGCTCATCGTGTGGGGCTCTGAGCTCGGGGACGGGTGGCACGGGTATCGCCACTACTGCCCGGTGCTCATCGGCGGCTCGTGGGCGTTCAGGACAGGGCGCTACCTGCACTGGCCACATGACACGCCGGCCCAGATGCGCGTCCCGTCGCAGATCCTGGCCGGCGGTACCACCCGTGTCTCCGGCATGCCGCATCAGAAGCTGTTGGTGAGCGTTGCCCGTGCGATGGGTCTCGATCTGGATCACGTCGGCCTCACGCACGTGCGCGGACAGCGGGGCGACTTCATCGACGTGAGTGGCCCGCTCGCCGGACTCACGGCGTAGCGGCGACGTAAGGGAGAGAACGATGGCACGCTCCACACTGGGCGCGATCGGCGCCACGCTTCTGCTCGTGGGGGTGACCGTGCCGGACGTCTCGGGCCAGACGCTGGAACCCGATGCGCACGGGTTCATCACGGCGACGCCCTATGACCTCGTGCCGCCGGAGGGGAGCCGGGCGGTCCGGATCCTCGGGCATCCGAGCCAGGCCGAGACCTACGTCATGCGGATCACCTTCGCGCCGGGTACCGGCACCCGGCCGCACTTTCACGACCAGGCGCGATACATCACGGTCATCGAGGGCACCTGGTGGGTAGCGGGCGGGCCCGACGCCGCAACCTACGACGTCGACGCAATGCGGCCCATCACGGCTGGGAGCTTCCTCTACCAGCCGCCGAACGGCGTTCACTACGACCAGGCCCGCGACGAAGCGGTCACGGTCCAGATCAGCGGTATGGGGCCGTTGACGACGACGCGCCTCGAAAAGGAGCGGTAGAAGTTGCCATCCAATCGTAACTCCTTGATCGGCATGTAGTTACGGAGAAGATCTGCTTGACTTGCGGGGCCGATGCCAATAGTCTATGCGTGGCCGGAAGTCTATGACAAACTGGACGATTTCGCGACCGCCCGTTGCAGTTGTCGTTGCCGCTGCGGCACTGGCCGTGCCGCTGTGCGTGCCCGCTGAATCGTCCGGCCAGACTGCCGCATCCTCGTCCGCGTCGAGTCACCGCGCGGTGCTCGATCGCTACTGTGTCACCTGTCACAACGAACGGCTCGAGACCGCCGGTCTCTCCCTCGACGCCATTGATGTCGCCAGCGTCTCCGACGAGGCCGAGGTGTGGGAACAGGTCGTGCGCAAGCTGCGTACGGGCGTCATGCCGCCGTCCACCCGTCCGCAGCCGTCCGCTGACGAGCGTGGTGGACTGATCTCCTGGCTGGAGTCCTCGCTTGACGACGCGGCCGCCGCGCAGCCGAATCCTGGCCGCACGGAGACACTGCGACGACTCAATCGCACCGAGTACCGGAACGCCGTGAGAGACCTCCTGGCGGTCGACGTCGATGTCTCCGTCCTGCTACCAGCCGACGAGAGCGGCCACGGCTTCGACAACGTGAACGTCGGCGATCTGTCGCCGCTGCTGCTGGACCGGTATATCTCCGCGGCGCAGAAGATCAGCCGGCTGGCGATCGGCAGCACGCAGACATCACTGCAGAGCGACGTCACCCGCGTGCCGGCCGACACCACGCAGGAAGCGCACGTGCCGGGCCTTCCGATTGGCACGCGTGGCGGCACGGTGGTGCCCTACACGTTCGTGCAGGACGGTGAATACGACATCCAGGTCCGGCTCGCGCGCAATCGGACCGGAAACATCGGGGGCCTGAGGGACCCGGGACAGCACACGCTGCACGTGCTCATCGACCGGGTGCCGGTCGGGACCTTCACGGTCGAGAAACCGGCCGAGGGTGACGACGCGCTCGTGGACAAGAATCTCAAGATCCGTGTGCCGGTGGTCGCTGGCCCACACGAGGTCGGCGTCACCTTTCTCCAGAACGCCGCATCGCTGGTGGAAACCGAGCGGGAGCCGCTCCAGTCACACTTCAACGAAACACGACATCCGCGTCTGACGCCCGCGGTCTACCAGGTGTCCATCACGGGACCGTATGCCGCGATGGGGGCCGACGACACGCCGAGCCGCCGTCGGCTGTTCACCTGCGTCCCCGCCGAGTCGACGGCAACGGCCGAGGAGGCGTGCGCCCGTCAGATTCTGTCCAGCCTCGTGCAGCGGGCGTACCGCCGGCCAGTCACCGGGGCGGATGTCGACGGGCCCATGGCGTTCTACCGAGACGGCCGTGCGGACGGCGATTTTGACGCCGGTATCGGAGCGGCCCTGAGCGCCGTCCTCATCAACCCGGAGTTTCTTTTCCGGGTCGAGTTGGACCCGACGGATCTGAAGACCGGCGAGCCGTACCGCGTGAGCGACATCGAGCTCGCCTCACGCCTCTCGTTCTTCCTGTGGAGCAGCCTGCCCGACGACGAGCTGCTCGATGCGGCCATTCGGGGTGACCTCGGCCGGCCGGATGAGCTAGAGCGACAGACTCGCAGGATGCTGGCCGATCCCCGCTCCTCGAACTTCGCGAGCAACTTCGCCGGCCAGTGGCTCCGACTTCGCAACTTGGCGTCGGTCAGCCCGAACGGGCGTCTCTATCCCGACTTCGACGACAACCTGCGTCGGGCCTTCCGCGAGGAAACGGAGCGCTTCGTCGACAGCATCGTGCGCGAGGACCGCAGCGTGGTCGATCTGCTCAAGGCGGACTACACTTTTTTGAACGAGCGGCTCGCGAAGCACTACGGGATCCCCAACGTCTATGGCAGCCGCTTCCGTCGCGTCGCGCTCGGCCCGGACAGCAAGCGCGGCGGGTTGTTGCGACACGGTAGCCTCCTGGCTGTCACGTCGTATGCGACGCGGACATCACCCGTCATTCGGGGAACCTGGGTGCTGGACAACATCGTCGGCGCGCCGCCGCCGCCGCCGCCGGCGAACGTCCCGGCGCTCGAGGATACCCAGGTGTCCGCGGCCCTCCCGATGCGCGAGCGGATGGCCCAGCATCGCGCCAACCCGGTGTGCGCCAGCTGTCACCGGACCATCGACCCCGTCGGGTTCGCGCTGGAGAACTTCGATGCGTTGGGTCGCTGGCGCGAGCAGGCGGGTGACAGCGGACCCATCGACGTCTCCGGGGCGTTGCCGGGCGTCGGCGAGGTGGACGGCGTGGCCGGCCTCGAAACCGCGTTGTTGAGCCGTCCGGAGCTCTTTGCCGGCCGGTTGACGGAGCGGCTGCTGACCTTCGCGCTCGGACGGGGCGTCGAGTACTACGATGCGCCCGCCGTTCGCAAGATCCTCCGCGAGGCGGAGGCGGATCAGTATCGCTTTTCCTCGCTCATCCTCGGCATCGTGCGGAGCGTACCGTTTCAGATGAGGACCTCGACATGATCATCACGAAGAAAGCGTTGTCGCGGCGGACGTTCTTGCGGGGCGTGCAGGCCACCCTCGCGCTGCCGCTACTGGACGCCATGATTCCCGCCGCGACGGCACTTGCCAAGACGCCGGCTGCGCCGGTGCGCCGGCTCGGCTACGTGTTCATCCCGATGGGGTGCGATCATGCCCGTTGGACCCCGCCCGATGCGGAGACGCTCGGCACGCTGACGCCAATCCTCAGCCCGCTGGAACCGGTCAAGGAGCAGGTGACCGTCGTTACCAATCTCGAGCTGCAGAATTCCTATCCGGGGACACACGACACGTCCAACTCCGGCTTCCTGAGCGCCGCCTTCGCGAAGCACACGGAGAGCTCGGACTATGCCCTGGGTACGACCGCGGACCAGCTTGCCGCGAAGCAGATCGGCCAGGAGACCCAGTTGCCGTCGCTCGAGCTTTCAATGGACCTGAATCCGCTCGCCGGGGTGTGCAACAACGGCTACGCCTGCGTGTATCAGAACAGCCTGTCGTGGTCGTCGCCGACGACGCCGCTGCCGTCCGAGGCGCATCCGCGTCTCGTCTTCGAGCGGCTCTTTGGCGAGGGCGGAACGCCCGCGGAGCGACGCGCGGCGCTCGGGAGTCGCGCCAGCCTGCTCGATTCGTTCGGCGAGGACATCGCGCGACTCAAGGGAGCCGTGGGGACGACGGACCGTGACCGTGTCGACCAGTATCTCGACAGCATCCGTGAGATCGAACGGCAGATTCAGCACGCGGAAGCCGGCGTGGCGGACAACCCGCTGCCGGATCTCGACCGTCCGGTCGGCGTGCCCGCGGCGTTTGCCGACCACGCCAAGCTGATGTTCGACCTGCAGGTGCTGGCGTTTCAAGGGGACATCACGCGGGTGGTCACATTCCAGCTGACACGCGAGCTGAGCAATCGCACCTACCCGGAGATCGGCGTGCCCGATCCGCATCATCCGACAAGTCACCACGGCAATGACCCGCAAAAGCTGGCGAAGATCGCCCGGATCAACACGTTCCACCTGTCGCTGTTCGCCGAGTTCCTGGAGAAGCTGAAAGCCACGCCGGACGGCGACGGCTCGCTGCTCGACCACTCGGTGTATCTGTATGGCAGTGGGATGGGCAATCCCAGTCTCCACGACCATGTGAACCTGCCGATCGTGGTCGCGGGTGGCGCGTCGACCGGCATGAAGGGTGGGCGGCACATCACATACGCGAACGGCACGCCGCTCGCCAATCTCCACCTCACGCTGCTCGACCGCGTGGGCGTGCGGCTGGACGCGTTCGGCGATAGCGACGGCACAGTCGACAACCTCTTCGATTCGGTGGCCGTGTGACGCGGGAGCGACGCAATATGGACATGAAACGAATCGCGGGACTTGCCATCTTCGTGGTCGGCCTCTCGGGTGTCGCCGGCGCGGCCGAGGAGTCGACGCTCGCGGACGCGGCCGAGATGGGTAACGGTGCGCTGGTTCGCGAGCTGATCGAGGACGGTGCAGACATCAACCTCACACAGGTTGATGGCATGACGGCGCTGCACTGGTCGGTGTATCACGACGACGCCGACACGGCGCGACTGCTCGTGCAGGCGGGGGCCGACGTCAACGCCGAGAACCGCTACGGCATCCCGCCGTTGTCGCTTGCCGCCACGAACGGCAACGCCGACGTCATCGCGCTGCTGCTCGATGCCGGCGCCGACGCGAACGTCTCCCTGCGCGGTGGGGAAACCGTCTTGATGACAGCGGCGCGCACGGGGAATCTCGCCGCCGTGCACGCGCTCCTGGCCCGTGGGGCCGACCTCGGTGCACGAGAGGGACGTGACCAGACCGCCCTTATGTGGGCCGCGGCCGAGGGACACACGGCGATTGTCGACGCCCTCATCGCGGCCGGGGCTGACATCCACGCCACGCTGCGGTCAGGCTTCACACCGATGTTCTTCGCTGTACGCGGGGGGCACATTGACGTCGCGCACACGTTTCTCGAAGCCGGCGTGGGCGTGAACGCGGTGCTCGAGCGTGTCAAGGAGGGGCCCGACGCGGCCGTCAACAACGCGAGCTACCGGCCGGTCGACGACGGGATGAGCCCGTTGGTGATGGCGGTGCGGAACGGGCATTTCGAGCTGGCGCTCGCGCTGGTGAAGGCGGGAGCCGACCCGAATGACCAGCGCACGGGGTTTGCGCCGTTGCATACGGTGAGCTGGGTGCGCAAGCCGGATGCCAGCGACAGGGGAGACCCGTCACCGGTCGGGTCGGGCGACGTTACGAGCCTGGCGTTCGTCAGGGCCCTCGTCAGGTTGGGTGCGGACCTGAACCTGCAGCTCGCCGAAGGCAAGCGCGCGCCACACACGGCCTCGAGGCTCGGGACAGAGGGGGCCACGGCGTTTCTCATGGCCGCCGATCGGGCCGACGCCCCGATGATGCGCGTCCTGCTCGACCTGGGTGCCGATCCGTTCATCCGGAACGAGGAGCTCTCCACGCCGCTCATGGCGGCGGCCGGGCTCGGCACGGCGGCCCCGGAGGAAGAGGCGGGCACGGAATCCGAGGCGGTGGTCGCCACGCAAATGCTGCTCGACCTCGGCGCCGACATCGACGCCATGGACGGCAACGGCGACACCCCCATGCACGGGGCGGCCTATGGGAGCTTCCCGCTCGTCGTTGAGCTGCTTGCCGATAACGGCGCCGACATCCGCATCTGGAAACAGAAGAACGAGCTGGGCCGGACGCCGCTGTTCATCGCCGAGGGTCATCGGGGCGGTCTGCCACGACAGTCCCGCCCGACGATTGAAGCCATCACGCCGCTCATGGTGGGAGCCGGTGTGCCAACGGACGGGCCGCGGCCCGCGTTCCGCGACCAGTACGAGACGAAGCCCGAGCCTCCCCCGGCGCCCGACAAGCCAGAGAATCCGGCCAAGCCCGTCGTGCGTTAGCGCCGCGCGGCTGCGGCTCTACGCCGGCTCTTCCTTGAAGCAGACGACGGTGTTTCCGCGCCCGCGGTTCTGCTCGAAGAGCTCGAAGGCCTCCAGGTAGTCGCCGAGCGGATAGATCCGGTCGGCCCGCGGCTGAATGACGCCACGCGCCAAGAAGTCGATGATCTCGGCCACGTTCCGCTGATGCTTTTGCGGGTTGGCGTTGGCCCAGCCCGACCAGATGCTGCCGATGACGGCCGCCTGCTTGACGAGCAGCACGCCGGGACGAATGGGCTTCTGACCGGCGGTGAAGCCGACGAGACAGATCCGTCCGAGCGGCCGGATGGACGACACCAGGGCCGCCTCGAAGAGATCGCCCTGCACCATGTCGATCACGACGTCGACGCCCTGTGGGTGTCCCAGCTCCGCCGCTGCCTGCTTGACGTCGTTCTTGAACCGCCGGTGGCTGTCCCGGTCACGCCCGTAGCAGAACACGCGGTCGGCACCGGCCGAGATCGGGGACGCCTTCTTTTCCTCGACGCTGACGCCGGCAATGACCTGCGCGCCCATCGCCTTGGCCAGCTCAATGGCCGCCATGCCGACGCCGCCGGAGGCGCCATCGACAAGCACGAGGTCGCCCGCGCCGATCTCGCCGAGGATCTTGAGCGAGTGATAGGCGGGAAAGAAGTTGCGCCCGAGGTTGGCGCACTTTGACAGGTGCATTCCGTCCGGTGCCTTCCAGACGGACGTCGCCGGCACCTTGGCGATCTCGGCGAGGCCGCCGTAGTCCATCTGAGCGATGACTCGGTCGCCGACGGCGACGTGCTCGACGCCCTCGCCCGCTTCCAGCACGGTACCGGTCACGTCCATCCCGGGTACGTACGGGAGGTTCGGTTTGTGCTGATAGAGGCCCTGCGCCTGAAGCGCGTCGGGGTATTGCACCCCCGCGTAGTTGGCGCGGACCAGGACGTGCCCGCTCTCGCACTCGGGTGCTGGAACCTTGTCCAGCGCGAGAACGTCGCGCAGCGGATCGGGCGTCGGCACGGGTTTCCCGGCGGCGTCGAGACCGGCGAAGCGGTGGCAGCGGATAGCTTGCATGAGATCGCTCATCGTGACTCCAGAGAAGGGGAGGAGACGGCCGGAGAATCAGAGGATTATAGCGGTCAGGCGACCACATCCGCTCGGCGCTGACCACCTGGATCGACGGAATGTGGGGCATAATCACCCCTCACGTCGAGCGTCAATCATCGGGAGGGGGAGCCATGAGTCAGATCGTTATGCAGCGATTCGAGTACCGAGGCGCGGTCGACAAGGCCTTGTTTGATGCTACCTGGGGCGTCGCAAACGAGACCAAGGCCAGGACCGGCAACTACGGCGGGATTGCGAACGGGATCAAGCACCTGCACGCGTACGGCACCGGGTGGGGTGGATACGTCCTGCTCGAAGTCGAGGATGCGAAGGCGCTCGAGGAGTACCAGCGCTTTCACATCAACAACTACAGCCACATCGTGAACATCACGTTCGAGCCGCTGGTCAACCTGGACGGATAGCGCCCGCGTCCCCGAGACACGGTCTGTCGATTCGCTCTGTGGGGCGGGCCCCGACGCCCGCCTCGCAGGCCTGAAGGCACGGCTTTAGCCGTGCGCGGACAAACGGTCAAGCAACCGCGGCGGCGGAGAACTGCGCGTTGTAGAGCGCTGCGTAGGTACCATCGGTTCGAAGCAGCTCGTCGTGCGCGCCCTGTTCGACGATCCGTCCATCCTCCATGACCAGGATCAGGTCGGCGCCGCGAATGGTGGACAGCCGGTGCGCGATCACGAAGCTGGTCCGGTCGGTGCGGAGCGCCGCCATCGCGTGCTGTAGCAACAGCTCGGTCCGCGTGTCGACCGAGCTCGTCGCTTCGTCCAGAATCAGCAGCGCGGGGTCGGACAGGAACGCCCGGGCGATTGTGATGAGCTGGCGCTCGCCGGCGCTGAGATTGCCCCCGGCGTCGACGACGACCGTGTCGTACCCCTTCGGCAGGCTGTGCACGAACCGGTCGACGAACGTGGCCTTCGCCGCCTCGACGATCTCCGCCTCGGACGCCGCTGGACGCCCGTAGGCGATGTTGTCGCGAATCGTGCCCTCGAAGAGCCAGGTGTCCTGCAGCACCATCCCGATCTGTTCGCGGAGGTCCGCCCGACGCATGTGCGCGATATCCACGCCGTCCAGCGTGATCCGGCCGGCCTCCAGGTCGTAGAACCGCATGATCAGATTGACGAGCGTCGTCTTGCCTGCCCCAGTCGGTCCGACGATGGCCACGGTGTGTCCCGGGGCGGCCACCAGCGACAGGTCAGCGATCAACGGCGTGTCCGGGTCGTAGCGGAACGCGATGCGCTCAAACTCGACGCGCCCCCGCTGCCCGGCCGCGAGGGCCGGCGCGGCGCTCTCCTCGGGCTCCTCATCGGCATCCAGTAGCTCGAAGACCCGTTCGGCCGAGGCCACACCCGACTGCAACAGGTTGACCATCGAGGCCACCTGGGTCAGCGGCTGCGTGAACTGCTGCGAGTACTGGATGAACGCCTGCACCTCACCCAGGCTCATCCCCCCGGTTGCCACCCGAAGCCCACCGACGACCGCGATTGCCACGTAGTTCAGGTTCCCGATGAACATCATCATCGGCATGATCAGCCCGGAGATGAACTGGGCGCCGAAACTCGCCTTGAACAGCTCCTCGTTTTCCTGGTCGAACCGCGCCTCGACGTCGCGGCGGCGGCCAAAGACCTTGGTCAGCTCGTGCCCGGTGAACGCCTCCTCGACCTGTGCGCTGAGGGTGCCGGTCGTCCGCCACTGCGCCACGAACAGCGCCTGGGAGCGCTTCATGACCAGCCGTGCCACCATCATGCCCAGTGGGATCGTGACCAGGGCAATCAGCGCCAGGGTTGGCGAGATAAGGACCATCATCGCGACCACGCTGACGACCGTGAGCAGCGAGGTCAGGAGCTGGCTCATCGTCTGGGACAGACTCTGGGAGATGTTGTCGATGTCGTTGGTCACGCGGCTGAGCAGCTCGCCGCGTGGCTGGCGGTCGAAGTAGCCGAGCGGGAGCCGATTGATCTTCTCCTCGACCTCAGCCCGCATGCGATAGACGGTGCCTTGGACGACGTCGTTGACCAGATATCCCTGGAGCCAGCTCAGCAGCGCCCCCGCGACGTAGAGGCCGAGCACGAGCAGCAGCACTTGGCCAACCGCGCCGAAGTCCACACCTTGCCCGGGGACGAGGTTGGTCATCGCGGCCAGCATGTCCGCGACCTGGTCGTCGCCAGTCGCTCGGAGCGAGGCGACCGCCTGCTCCACGGTGACGTCGGCCGACAGCGTTCGCCCGAACACGCCGGCGAAGATCAGGTCGGTGGCTCGCCCGAGTATCCTGGGGCCGAGCGCGTATAGCGCGACGCTGACCACGGCCAGCGTCATCGCCGCCACGACCTTGCGACGCTCCGGGTGCATCCGTGCCAGCAACCGCTTCGCCGAGGGACCGAAGTTGATCGATTTCTGACCCACCATGGGGCCACTGCTGCCCGAGCCGCGTTCCCGGAAGCGCTCGGTCTGCTTCATCGTGCCGGGCGGGGGCGTCGTCTTGTCGCTCATGCCAGCTCCTCGGCGCTGAGCTGCGACTCGACGATTTCCTGGTAGGTCTCGCACTCCGCCAGCAGCTCCGCGTGCCGGCCGAGCCCGACGACCTGCCCGTCTTCGAGCACGATGATCTGGTCCGCATCGATAACGGTCGAGACCCGTTGCGCGACGACGATGACGGCTGCCTCACGTGTGATCGGCTTGAGGGCGTGTCGCACTCGCGCGTCCGTGGCCAGGTCGAGCGCGGAGAACGAGTCGTCGAACAGGTAGATCTCCGGGTTGCTGATCAGGGCGCGTGCAATCGCGAGGCGTTGCCGCTGCCCACCCGACACGTTGGTCCCGCCCTGGGCGATCGTCGCCTCGAGACGGTCGGGCATCTCCTCGACGAAGTCGCGGGCCTGGGCGGTCTCGAGCGCGGCCCACATCTCCTCCTCGGTCGCGTCCGGTCGGCCGTATCGCAGGTTGGAGGCGACGGTCCCGGAGAAGAGATAGCCCTGTTGCGGCACCAACCCGATCTTGCTCCACAGCAGCTCGGGGTCGACCCGGCGTACATCGACGCCGTCGACACTGACCTCGCCGCCGGTGACATCGAACAGGCGGGGCACCAGACCCAGCAGCGTGCTCTTGCCCGAGCCGGTCGAGCCGAGGATGGCCGTGGTCTGGCCGGGACGCGCGGCGAAGCTGATGCGACGGAGCACCGGCGCGCTCGCTCCGGGGTAGCTGAACTCCACGTCGGAGAACCGCAGCGTCGCGCGCTCGTGCAGCTCGGTGACCGGCGCCGCCGGGGGCGCGACGGACGATTCAGTGTCGAGGACTTCGCCGATGCGATCCGCGCAGACCGCCGCGCGAGGGACCAGCACCAGCATGAAGGTCCCCATCATCACCGCGATCAGGATCTGGATCAGATACGCGAGAAACGCCGTCAGCGAGCCGACCTGCATCAGCCCGGCGTCCACCCGCTGTCCGCCGAACCAGAGCACGGAGACGCTCGACACGTTCAGGATGAGAAACACCAGTGGGAACATCACCGCCATCCAGCGGCCGACGCGCAAGGCGACGTCGGTCAGGTCGCGATTTGCCGTTTCGAAGCGCGCGGTCTCGAACGGCTCCCGGACGAACGCCCTGACTACACGGATGCCAGTGATCTGCTCGCGCATGGTCTTGTTGACGACGTCGATGCGCGCCTGCATGGCGCGGTAGCTGGGCAGCATCCGGGAGATCACGAAGCCGAGGCTGACCACCAGGGCGGGCACGCTCACGGCCACCAGCCATGACAGGCCGACGTCCTCGCGGAGCGCCATGATGACTCCGCCCACCATCATGATCGGCGCCGCGACCATCAGCGTGCAGCTGTACAGGACGAGCATCTGCACCTGCTGCACGTCGTTGGTCGTGCGTGTGATCAGGGAGGGCGCGCCGAAGCGCGCGACCTCACGGCTGGAGAACGACCCGACGCGGTGGAACACCTCGGCGCGCACATCCCGGCCGAGGCCCATGGCGGTGCGCGCCCCGCAGTAGACGGCCGCGCCGGTGGCGGCGATCTGCACCAGCGCGACACCCAGCATCATCAGCCCGGCGCGCACGATATAGCCGGTGTCGCCTTGCGCGACGCCGTTGTCGATGATGTCGGCGTTCAGCCGCGGGAGATACAGCGCCGCCAGGGTGGCGGCGAACTGGAGGCCGACCACCCCCAGCAGCCAGGTGCGATAAGGCTGCAGAAACGTCCGCAGCAGTCGGAGCAGCCTCATAGCGGCGCCGTCTCGTTGTGAGCGATGATCGCGCTACGGCTTGGGGTGCGCCAGCAACCACTCGACGACGAGCTCGCCGAAGTGATCGGAGATCTCCGGCATGTGGGACCCGTTGCCGATGGTCCACAGTTCGGCCGATCCGCCGGCCCTACAGTCGCTCGTATAGCGGGTGACGGTCGACTCCAGCCCGGTCACCGTACCTTCCAGGTCGAGGGCGCCGGTGACACTGCCGGTCTTGGCGCAACCGTTGTGCGCTGCCCAGTTCTCGACGGTTTTCTTGGCGCCAGGATAGGCCCCGCCTTGAATCTCGCCGCCACCGTAGGCGATGACCGTATCCGCCGTGCCGTGAAGCTGCAGCACATGTACGGGATGGGGCGGGGCCGACCGCATCTCCGTCTGGTCGGCGCCGGCCAGGCTCACGAGTGCGGCAATCGTGTCGGAATGGTCGTGCGCCATGCGATACGACATGAAACCGCCGTTGGAGTGGCCGATGAGATAGACGCGCTTGTCGTCAATCCGATACTGACCCTTGACCTTGTCGATGAGACCGGCGATGTAGGCCGAGTCGTCGACCTCCTTGCCCTCGAAGTTGCAGCAGGCGGTCGACGCGTTCCAGAAGCGCGGGTTCCGCTCGCCGGATGACGGTGTGCCGTCCGGGGCCACCAGGATGAATCCGTAGGCATCGGCAAGGGCGCTGATCTTCATGTACGCATCGAACCGGGCGCCAGTAAAGCTGTAGCCGTGCAGCAAGACAATGAGCGGCACTTCAGCATCGCCGGTGTAGCTTGACGGCACGGTGACCGGAAGGTCGCCGCGACCCGCGTCGATAGATTGGCCGGCCGCCACACCGGGAGTCGCGAACAGAGCGACGGCAAGGACCACTGAGAATATGGTGCGCATGGTTAGGTTCCTCTTTTCTTTTGCGAGTTGGATTGCCGCCCGTCGAGCAGCGACAGGAAAGACGATAGCAGATCTTGGTATGCAACTCGGCCTACTACGCCCCCGCTCCGCCTTCCGCCGACAGGAGCCGGCGCACAGGCTCGGTCGCCAATAGCCGGCGGCCTTGTTCCCGGCCACGCTCGAATGTCCGCATGATGACCGCCGGGTCGAGGCAGAGGAAGCTGGCTTCGACCACGTGGTCCGGATGAATGACCAGAAGCGAGCCGTCCGCGATGGCGCGAGCCACGCTGGCATGGCTGTTCAAGGCGCGCATGCGCATACTTGTTTCCCAGAGGCGTCCGTTGGGGTCGCAACAGAAGATGACCGTGCGGGGCGCCGCGGTCCAGTGCGCCAGCTCGCGAAAACGGGGGTCGTTCTCGAAGGTCGCCATCGGCATCTTGAGAGCGAACCCCCCATCGAGGAACACTGCCCGCGTGTCGTCCGAATACGCACCACGCGGAGAGAGGAGCGCCGGGGGCAGGGGAGGTCCCATCGCCATGGGCACCAGGCACGAGGCCTCAATGACGCAGTGATAGTTGTCCGGTGTCAGCGGGCGGACGAACTCCGAACGGAGCGTGGCCGGCAGGTTGGTGGCGAATACCACCGGGTCCACGTGGTACCCGCGCGGCCGATACTTCAGTGGTCCTGGCAGCTTCCGCGTGGAGGCCATGGCAAACAGCCTGCCCAGGTCGGCGCGTCCCATCGCGCGCCCGTCTCGCCGCCGCATCCGTGATGTGAAGACGAGGAGGGTGCGCCGCGCGGAGTCGTCGAACACGCAGTCGAGCTCGGCATCGTCCATGACGTAGCGGATAGAGGCGTGCAGGTGCCGACGAAAACGGCTGCGCGGCCATTGGTTGGCAACGAACGCGGCCAGGGGATACCGCTCCGGGATCCGGTCGGTCCCCCAAGCGGTCCAGCCCTTCATGACGGTCGCCTCGGTGCCCGTGGCGACATCGGCGGCGGCATAGGCATCCGGCGGATGCGCCCATCATGATCGCCGGGTAGCCCCCATGCTGGCGGGCCCATCCCATCAACTCATACAGGACGCCGCCCTGCCATGCGCCGCGGCCGGCGCCGCCCGAGTCGAGAATCCACGCGCAGGGCGTCGAGGAACTCATACGCTACCGCGCGGTAATCAGCGCGACCCAAGCCACCAGCGCATCGTCTCGGTCACCCGGTCAGCCGCGTCCAGCTGGACGTCGTGGCCGACCTCGGGATAGGTGACCAGCGTGTAGTCCACCGCGATCCGGTCCCACGTCCGGTTCAGGCCGTCCTTGTCGACGGCGGTGTCCAGCAACCCGTGGAACTGCAGCACCGGGACCTGGACCATCGGGAGCTCGGAATCGCCAAGGGCCCAGTAGGCATCGTAGTTGGCGCGGTAGTAGTTGAGCAGCGCCTCGAAGTTGGACCGCGCGTAGCTCTCGCGGACGAACTCGACGACCGCCTCGCCCTGGTCGGCGTAGCGCTGGGCGATCTGCTCGGCAAAGCCGGCGATCGTCGCGCCGGCGCCAGGGGTCTGGAAATCCGTGGCGTACTGCGTGTTCTGGCGCTGCTGCTCCGTCCCCTCGGCGAGCGCGCGGCTGAACCCCATCGGGTGGGTGAGGTTCATCATGACGAGCCGGCTGACCTTGTCACGGTAGCGCTCGTCCATCGTGTAGTACCAGGAGATGATGCCGCCCCGATCGTGGGCGACGAGCGTGACCTGGTCGACACCGAGGTCGTCGATGACGGCGTCGATGTCGGCCATCAGATGCTCGATGGTGTAGTGCTCGACGCTCTCGGGCTGGCTGCTCCGGTTGGCTCCCCGGGTGTCCATTGCCACGCACCGATAGCGGTCCGAGAGCCCCTCGATCTGCTGGTTCCAGACGTACCAGAAGTGTGGAAAGCCGTGGACGAAGAGCAATACCTCACCTTCACCGACCGAGGTGTAGTGGAGGTCGACACCGTCGTTCGAGACGACATGATGGTCGACACGATCGAGGAGATCCGCTGCCGTGGCCGGTCCGGCGAGGAGCAGCGCGGTGACGATGGCAATACTGACGGTAGGGACGTGTCTCATGGTGTCTTTACTCCTCGGATGATGGCGTGCCAGGGCTGCGCAGGCGCCTATCGGGGCGCTTCGCAATCCCAGCAGATCGTGCCTGGCTCGAACACCGGCTCGTTCGGGGTTCCGTCCAGCGCACGCGCGCCTCGAAGGATGTTCGCGAGCGCATAGTTGCCCTCGTGGCACGCGACCTCGTAGATCGGCTGGTCGGTCTTTCTCAGAGAAATCGCCGCCGTTCATGGGCTCACCCACTTGACCGGATCGTCGACGGTGTATACGTATCGGATGACGCCGTCACCGACACGCGTGAACCGTTCGACCAGACTCCGCAGATTTCGGCCCGACCCGATCTGCTGCAGCATGTTGGAGAAGCGCGTCGTCTCGACGACCAGCGTTTCGCCGTCCCAATGCCCGCGCGTGTCCCCCAGTCATTGGCGGAGACCACCGTGCGGTCGGCCATCCAAGGGAATGATCCGCCAGATGCGGAACGCCTCGCCGAGTACCGCCACATGATCCGGCGTCTGGAAGATCTGGACGAAGCTGTTGTACGGGAGTGGGTTGATCGGCATGCCATGAATGGCCAGACACCGGTCGCCCCACCCGCGGTCCGCGTAGTCGTCAGCAGGCGAGTCGTCGCTGAACCCCAGGCGTGTCTTGGCCTCCGCCGCCCCCGCCGCCGTCAGTGCCGGATAGCGGCCGTTCGGCGGGTCGATGATGCGCGAGGTTCGCCGGTCTTCGACGACGTCAGTGCCGAGCTCGAGCCCCCACAAGAACGAGTGGCTCGACGCGCCAGCCTTGTCGCCCGCTTCCGCGCGCGTGACCGGCGCTTCCACCGCGGCTCTGTCCCGCTCGACCGCCTTCTGTTCGAGGGCCGCGGCCTCTTCCTCCGTCAGGAACTCCCGGTCGGCATACTCCTTCGGTCGCTGCATCGGCGTGATGCTCGAATAGTCCCAGACGCCTTGCAGGTCGGGATCGCCCCACACCGTGCGTGGCGGCACCGTGGTGTTGCTCGTCTGCGCCGCAGCGACGGCCGGACAGAGCACGCCGATGGCGATCAGCAGCACGAGTGCTCGATGCTTCTTCGTGTTCATGCGATTCTCGACTCGCTGCTGGACTATGAAGGACTACGGGGTGCGCTGACGCACGACCTCGACCACGTTCCCTGACGGATCGTTGGCCAGGAACATGCCCGCGCCAAACTCGCGGAGTCGCAGGCCGCCGGCCTTGACCCGATCGAGCACGGCGTCGAACTCGGTGGAATAGATCGCCACCACGGGGTTCTCGCTCTTGCGGAGCGGCTGGACGCCCTTCGGCTCGAACAGGGCGACGAACATCCACTCGCCGAAGTCCATGAACACCTCGTCGAAGGCGTTGGTCTCGATACGCTGTCCCGGCTCCACGCCGAAAACCCGCACAAAGAACTCTTCCGCCTGCGCTCTGTCGTCGACGATGAGCCTGGCGCCACCCACCGCCGGCGGGCCCTCACGCTCCACCAGCTCGATGGCATTGCCGCTCGGGTCGCGGGCGATGCCGAGTCGCACGCCGCCGGTGTCGTCGCCAGACAGGAGCTGAATCGGATACTGCGCCTGCTCGAACCGCCGGTCCACCGCGTCGAGGTCGGGGACGAAGAGTACCGACACCGGATACGGACTCTTGTCGACCGTCTCCTTCTCGACATAGGCGAGCAGCCCCATCCGGCCGCCCTCGCCCCAGCCCATGAACGGCTCGACGAGTCTCCCTTCGGAGACGAAGCGGTCGAGCTCCTTCATCCCCACTAGGTTTTCGTAGAACGCCGTGGACGATTCGACGTCGTCGACCGTGAACTTCGTGGTGCGCACCATGTGCGGCAGCGCCCCGTCCTGCGCCACAGCGGCCGGGACCCACAGTGTCGCGAGCGCGCTCGCGAGCATCACGGACGTGCAGTATCTGATTGCCATCGGACTCTCCATGCTGTGATCGCGGACCGAAATCCAGGACCGCGCTTCTGAGGCAAGGCCAGCGGCAACGCACCGCTCAGCGGCGTTTGAACAAATCGCTTTGTACGACTCGGTGGACCATCGCGCGGACGGGATGGCCCTCGGTGCCGCCCTGATCGACGATCTCCTCGACGGCGTCCCGGTCCACGAACCCGATCTCGGCACCGGTCGCAAAGACCAGCATCTGCGACGCGAGGTGCCGGGCCACCTGGTCGATCCCCTGGCCGAGCAGGAGACGCTTGTAGTCCTCGATTCCCGAGAAGGCGCTCCCTTCCGGAGTGATCCCGCTCGAGTCGACTGGCGCCCCTTCGCTGAACGGCGCGGGGACCGTGAACGCACCGAACCGCATTTCCCCGCCGGTCATCCGATAGCGGGTCCGGTAGCCACCAATCGGGTCGAACGACTCGAGGGCGAACCCCGGCGGGTCGATGACGCGATGGCAGCTCGCGCAGACCGGGCTGTTGCGATGCGCATCCAGCTGCTCGCGGATAGTCGTGGTGCCGCGCGTATCCGGTTCCAGCGCGTTGATCCCGGCTGGCGGGGGAGGCGCCGGGCGTCCGAGCAGATTGGCCAGCACGAAGTTGCCCCGTGGAATCGGTGACGTCGTCGTCCCGTTGGCGGTGATCTTGAGGACGCTGGCCTGCGTCAGCAGCCCGCCCCGAGGGCTGTCGGCCGGCAGCGTCACCTTCCGCATCTGTTGCCCCTCGACGCCAGGCACGCCGTAGTGCTCCGCCAGGCGGCGGTTCAGGAACGTAAAGTCGGCATCGATGAGGTGCCCGACGCCGTGGTCTTCCGCGATGAGCTCGGCCAGGAACTGCTCGGTCTCCTGTCGCATCGCCTGCCCCAGGCGGTCGTCGAACTCGGGATAGAGACCCGGGTCCGGGCTGGTGGCCGTCAGCTCGTAAAGACGGAACGCCTGCCCCACGAAGTCCTCGACGAAACGCGCCGACTTCGGGTCGTCGAGCATCCGATCGACCTGCGTGGCCAACTCAGACGAGCGTGACAGGTGCCCCTCGCGCGCCAGGTCGAACAGTTCCTCGTCCGGCATGCTCCGCCAGAGGAAGTAGGACAGCCGTGCGGCCAGCCCGAAGTCGTCGAGCTCACCAGGGGCGCCCGCGTGATAGAGGAACGGCGGCGCGCTCAGGATGGCCCTGAGCGGTACGCGGACTGCCTCGACGAACGGCCGTCCCTCGTCCAGCAGCGGCCGGGCCAGGCTGGCATACGCGTCGAGCTCACCGTCCGTCAATGGACGGCGGAACGCGCGTGGCGCGAAGCCCGCCACGATGTCGACCACATGATCGTAGGGCGACTTGGTGAGCCGGACCTCGCCGTTCTCGTCGAACTCGATCCCGGTCAGCAGCTCGCGGGTGCTCCGCGGCGGCCACGTTTCGAGGAGCGGTCCCTCGATAGTCATCGACTTCACGGCGACGCCTTCGCCCGGGTAGTCCTTCATTCCGCCGTAGCCAACCGATGGGTCCGTCGGCTGGAACGCTGTCGGATCGACGTCCGACGGAAAACCGAGATCGACCGGCGCGAAGCCGATCAGCTCGCCGGGGCGCAGGAACGGAGTCACCTCGACGGTGCGGGCGTCACCCAAGAAATCGAATGAGCCGATCAGATCATCCAGCGCCGCCGCCACGCCCGCCAGTTTCCCGCGATACACCATCAGACCGACCGGCGTGTCGGCCTGGTACGGATACGCCTCGATCGAGACGCGGTAGCGGCCGGGATAGGGCACGCCGAAGCCCTCGCTCACGCTGTGAAACGTGTAGGTGGAGCCGAAGTCGAAGAACGCCACGTACGCGTCATCGAGCTTCTTGACGATGCCGAGGCCGAGGGCCTTGGCGACGCTGATGCCGAAGAGATACCTAGACGCCGCGTAGTCGATGACGTGTCGTCCGGTCGGGGGGGGGGACCAACCGCGATTGCCGCGTCGAGCGCCTGGTTGGCGGCGTCGAGATAGCTCCGGACGTGCAGCGGCGACATGCTCTGGTTCGCCGCCACCGTGTCGAAGCCACCGGAATCGGCCTCCGCCGGCAGCATCAGACTCAGTTCCGCGCCGATCGCCTCGTCCACGTGCAGGAGGTCGGCGATGGTGTGCCCGTACTCCAGACGCGTCACCCGACGGAGCGGCGTCCGCTGCGCTCCGCGCGCTGTCAGGTTGGCGTCGACGAGTGCGCGCTTCAGCGACCCGAGGGCGGTGTCGAGCAGGGCGGCGTCCGGTCGCGGGGCGGTGCGCGGCGGCATTTCCCCCTGTTCGAGACGCTCATAGACCTTCTCCCACGCCTTGACCGTCTCGTGGTCCGTGAGGTCGAAGCCGAGGCGTTGGAGATTCAAGGGGGTCACCGTCCGGTCACCGTGACACTGGAGACACGACGTCTCGACGAGCGGTGTGACGTCCGCCTCGAGCGACTGCGCGGACGCGACGCCGGGCGGGAGCCCGGCGACCAACAGCAGAGCGGCTGTAAGCACGCGGATCGTCATCATTAGCTCCAGGTGAGCGTCCCGGTGCTCTGTCCGAACCCATCCGCCTCGACGCCCATGTTCTGGAGCATCGTGACGAACAGGTTGCAGAGCGGTCCGTTCTCCTCACCTTCGTGCACGATGTGCTGCCCGTGGGCGAAGCCGCCGCCGGCCACGAGCACCGGCAAGTCGGTCGGTGTGTGTGCATTGGCGTTGCCGAGGTTGCTGCCGAACAGGACCGTCGTCTGGTCGAGGAGCGAGCCGTTCGTGTCGGTCCGCTGGCTGAGCTCGCCCAGCAGTCCACCAAAGGCCTCGACGACCTGCCTCTCGACCCTCTTCAACTGCCCGATCTTCGCCTCGTCCTGCCCGTGGTGCGACAGGCTGTGCTGGTCGGAGGTCACCCCTTCGACCTGTGGCACGATGCCGTGGTCGTGAATCATCATGCTGACCACACGTGACGAGTCGGTCTCGAGGATCAGCGGGATCATGTGGAACATCGCCTTGATCCGCCCGATCAGATCGGCCGGGTTCGCGATGTCGGTTGGCGCCTCGGCGTCGACGGCCGGCTTTGGCTTCTGCTGCCACGCCTTGACCTCGCCGAGATCTTCCTCGGCCGTCCGGACGGCGTCGTAGTAGGCATCCAGCTTCCGCTGGTCGGCCGCGCTCACGCGCCGGCGGAGCGCGTCGGTCTGCGTCTTGAGCCGGTCGAGGATGCTGCCGCCGTCGTTGAGGCTCTGCGCCTCTCGTGCGACCTCCTCGGGGGTGCCCTGCAGGAACAGCTGTCTGAACAGCTCGGCCGGCTTGGTCTCGGCCGGTACCATCGCGCCGCTGGTGGTGTAGGACTGGCTCTGCGAGGTCAGTGTCCCGAGGACCACCGACGGAAACCGGGTGACATAGCCGAGGTGGTTGGCCGCCACCTGATCGACCGAGATGGTGTTCCGGAACCCGTCGAGTCCGGGTCGTCGCGCCGCGGTCAGCCAGGTGATCTCGGAGTTGTGGGGCTGCCGGCCAGACTGCTCCTCGTGCGACAGCCCGGAGAACAAGGTGAACCGGTCGCGATGTCCCTCGATGAGCGACAGATACTCGGTCGGCGTCCAGCCCGCGCCGGCCGTCGTCGGAAACCAGGACGACGAGTAGAGCCCGAGCGTGCTGCAGATGCTCACGAGCCGCTTCGGCGACGCGGCGGCCGCTCGCGCGAGCGCCGGATGCATCGACTCGAGCAGCGGCAGCGCGAGCACGACGCCGGAGCTGCGGAGGAAGGTGCGTCGATTGACAGGGGTCATGGTTACTGTCTCCGAAAGAGATCGCTCTGTCGAGCGCATGCTGTCTTCGGTACCGTCCGATTACGGCAAACGGAACGCGTCGTTGAACGTGAGCTCCACCTCAACGGTTTCACCGGCTGCCACTTCGATCGCGCCCGGAGCACCAGCGGCATCCGAGCTATAGGCCCCTGCAGGCGACCCTGACGGCGGTGTTGACACTTGATCCCACCCGCCTTGGACATAGAGCGCCGTCACGTAGACGGGCGACGCCGTGAGGTTATCGAAGGAGACCGTGGCGCCGTTCTCCTGGGCCACCGCTGCGGCGATGGGCGCGCTCGTGCCACCACCGAAATCGGGCGTGGTCCATGCCGCCAGGTAGACCGCATTGGTCGCGGAGACCTCTCCGCTCCCGGTGTAGTTCACCGTCACCTTCAGGGTGCGCCCCTGGGCGGCCCACGCCAGCCCTCCCGCCAGGAGCACCGTCACTGCCGCCACCGTAGCACGTCTATTCCACATGATTCCGTCCAGTATTAGTGAGTGTTTACTTACTATATCATTTTCGAAGGGCTTCGCCAGATACCATCGGTGAGACTACCGTCCCCGATCGCTATGCCTCGCGCGCGCGTAGATATCCCCGGCCGGACAGGACAATCGCGCCGAGTCCCAGCCAGGTCGCGGCGAGCCAGCACAGCCAACCCAGGAACGGGATCGCGAACAGCAGGTAGAGCGCGACGACGCCCAGCGCCATCGACGCATACGGAGAGGCCCCCGAACGGCCTGCGAGGGCGAGCAACTGCTCCCCGGTCCATGCGGCGATGGGGAGCTTGGCGAGATACAGGGCCACCAGGAACAGGAAGACGGCACTGACGCCGATCGGCACGCCAACGACCGTCGCCATCGCGACCACCGACGCGGCAGGCACGATCAGAAATGCGGCAAACCCGAGAAGCGCACCCACCGTCGTCTCGCCCGCGATCGCCGAGACCAGCTGCTGCACGGTGCCCCGGAACAGCCCGACCGCCAGCAAGCCGGCCAGGAGCGCCGCGGCGGTCTGCCAGCCCCAGAAGAGGATACTTCCCGTCGTGAGACCCGAGGGCTCGTCGTCGACCTGCTCTTCGTAGGTCACGGTCCCCATCACGCGTGCGGCCGCCTCCGGGCTCAGCGGTGTCCGCGACTGGTAGTCGAGGTCGCCGCCGATGCTCGCGCCCGGCGCCAGGTCGATGCGATCGGCGCGAAGCGTCGCGTTGTTCCGCACCGTGCCCGTGATGACGATCTCTCCCCCCGCCAGCGTGACATCGCCATCCACGGAGCCGTCGATCCGGACGAAGGCGCCACCCGCCATCACATCGCCTGTGACGCGAGCGCCCTCCAGTACCTGAATCTGATTCCCGGCCGCGAGCAGGTCGCCGTCGATCGGCGCGTCCACGGTGAGCTGATCTCCGACGATCCGGGTCGAGTCGCCCACCGGGCCACGGATGTCGACCGAGCGAGCGCCTGCGAACAGGTCGCCGTCAATCGGCCCAGTGATAAGAACCGATTGCGCCGCAGCAATCAGGTCCCCGTTCACGTGACCGGCGATCTCAACCAGGCCACCCGTGGCGTAGAGGTCTCCCTCGCGGGTCTCGCCGCGCTCGACCCGCACGGTGGTGCCGCCGGCGACCTGCTGAGCCCGGGTTGACACAGAGGTCCAGAGGAGCGCCACGACGAGGGTCAGCCAGACGGACACAGTGCGGACCATGGGTGTACCTCCCGGAACGGATTGTTCCGTCATGTCGCACCAGGCGCAACCGGATTGCCGCCGGCGGTCGTCCGCGCGGCGTCAGCGGTCGCGCGCGGCCATCTCGTGAGCGGCCCGCGGGCGGCGCGCCTTACCTCACCAGGGAAAGACTTCGCGCAACCGCCGCGCCTGCCGCCGGGACAGCGGCACCGAGCCGGCGCCCGGGCAGACGATGGTGTAGGTGCCCGCGTCGGCAGGCTGGATCTCGCCGATCCGGGCCAGGTTCACGAGATAGCTCCGGTGCGCCCGGAAGAACCGCCGGTCGAACTGACGCTCGAGCTCGGACAGCGTCTGCTCGACCAGGAGCCGCTCGGTGGCGGTTCGGGCGAAGACCAGCGTGTCTTCCGCCTCGAACCAGACGATCTCGTCGGGGTCGAGCAAGAGCACCGCCGCCCCGCGCTTGGCGCCGACCCGGTCGGGCCGGGGAGACGACGAGTCCCGTCCCCCGTCGAGCGAGCGACGAAGCGTATCGAGCTCGTCGAGGATCCGCCGCGCCGATGCGGCATCGCCGAGCCGCTCACGCGCACGGTCGAGCGCCTGGGCGAACCGCTGCCGGCCGACCGGCTTCAGCAGATAGTCGATGGAGCGGACCTCGAACGCCGGGACCGCGTAGCGATCGAACGCGGTGACGAAGATGACGTGCGGCACGTGACGGATCCGCTTCAGCACGTCGAAGCCGCTGCCTTCAGGCATCTGGACGTCGAGGAAGCAGAGGTCGGGCGCGGTGTCGTCGATCAACCGGACCGCCGTGTCGGCGTCGCCAGCCTCGCCAGCCAGCTCGAAATCCGTGTGTGCGGCGAGCAGTCTTTTCATACGGTCGCGCGCGGGCTTCTCGTCGTCGATGACGACGCAGCGATGACTCACGGGCCGATCTCCGCGCGGGTGGGTGGGGACGGGTCCGGCATGATGGTCGGGAGCGTCAGCCGCGCGAGGGTGCCAGCCCCACCCGGCGCGGGGGTCAGCGCGAGCATCGCTCGGCCGCCGTAGACGGCCTCGAGCCGGCGGGCAATGTTGCCCAGTCCGTGCCCGTCGCGAATCAGCCGTTCTCCGTCGTCAGCCAGACCGACGCCGTCGTCGATGACATCGATGCGCAGCGTCGACCCCGCGACCGCGGTCGAGACGTCGATCCCGCCGCCCTGTGCCCTTGGCGCCAGACCGTGTCCCACGGCGTTCTCGAGCAGCGGTTGGAGGATCAGACCGGGCACGGGTACCGCGACGGACTCGGGGGCGACATTCCAGACCACCTGCAACCGTTTGCCGAAACGTGCCTGCTCGATCCGGAGGTAGCCCCGGGTGAACGCGATCTCGTCGCCAAGCGGTACTGGCGCGATGTCCGCGACATCGAACACGTAGCGGAACAGGCCGGCCAGCGTCTCCAGCAACTCCTCGGCCCGCCGCACATCTTCATCGAGCAGTGAGGTGATCGTGTTGAGCGTGTTGAAGAAGAAGTGTGGGTTGATCCGCGCCTGCAACGCGGCCAGCTCGGCGCGCGCGGTCTCCTCCCGCAAACGCGCCTCGACGAGTCTGACCTCCTCCACCTCGCGCAACGAGTCCTGGAGCCGGAGACGCATCTCTTCGTAGCCGAGCACGATGCCACCGACGACCAGCGCCAGCAGACCGTTGATGGCGACGACGACGCCCGCCAGGCGTAGCTCGCGGAAGACGAAGAACGGGTAGGCGGCGAGCACCGCCACGCTGCCGAGGACCGCTCCGGACAGGAGGGTCAGGGCGAGCAGCGGAAAACGGAGCAGGCCCGAGCGTCCGCGCAGCCTGGGAAACAGCCAGACGGAGCCCACCATCGCCGTCAGGCCGATGACATTGCCGAACAGCACGGAGATCACGAGGATCGGGGGCTCGACGCCGTCGGCCTGGAAGACGCCGACCGCGAGCCCGATGGCCAGACCGGCGAGGCTGCTCACCCCGACCCAGAGTGCGACCTGACGCCGCACATTCCGGGCGATCTCTGACGTCACCGCGCCCTCGCGAGCACGATGGTCACGTCGTCGTGGGGGGCGACATCGCCGCTCCAGTTGCCCAGCGCCTCGAGGACGGTCTCGATCATCGCGTCCAGTGGGCGCCCGCCGGCGGTACGTAGCAGCTCGTCTAGCCGTCCCGCCCCGAACTCTTCACCATCCGGTGCCGGCGCCTCGGTCACGCCGTCGGTGAACAGCGCGAGCAGGTCGCCGGGTGCCAGCGTCACGGCCCCGGTGTCATAGGTCGAGCCCTCGAACAGTCCGACTGGCATCCCACCTTCGTGGCACTCGACCGTGTCGCCGCGCCGGACCAGGAGTGGCGGCAGGTGTCCCGCGTTGGTGTAGGACAGACGGCGGATCGTCGGATCGTAGCTGGCGAGAAACGCGGTCGCATAGCGGGCGGCAGTGGACGCCCGGAACACCGCGTCGTTGAGGGTGCCGCCGAGCGCGCCGGGGTTGACCGTCGTGGGGAACAGGCTGCGCAACGACGCCTGCAGGCTCGCCATGAGCAGCGCCGCCGGCACGCCCTTGCCGGAGATGTCCGCGATGACCAGCCCGAGACGCCCGTCCTCGAGCGGGAGGTAGTCGTAGTAGTCGCCGCCCACCGCGATGGCCTGGTGGCAGACACCAGCGAGCTCCAGCCCCGCGACCTCCGGGACGGTGCGGGGCAACAGCTGGCGCTGCACGTCCCGGGCGACGCGAAGCTCGCGTTCGAGCGCGTCCCGTTCCCGGAGCACGCGATACGACGCTTCGATCTGGCGGCGCATCCGGTCGTACGTGCCGAGGGCGACGGCGACCAGCGCTGCGAGTACGGCGTTCAGCAGGAAGATGAGGAGGACCGTGCGGAACTGCGCGAGCGAGAAGAGCGGCTCGACCACGACGACGAGGAGCGATCCGAAGATCGTTCCGGAAAAGAGGATCAACGAGTCGAGCACGAGCCGGAGCGCAAAGGGCAGCCCGGCCAGGAGCGGAAATACCAGCCGCGCCGACGTATAGGCGCTGTATCCAACGACCTGGGCGAACAGCACGCTCAAGCGCAACACCGGGCCGAAGTCGACACCGGCACCGAACGAGATGCCGGCGGCAACGACCAGGCCGACCCCCAGCCAGGCGGTCGTCCAGCCCACCAGGAAATGCCACCCGGGCGCGGCGATGACCGCGGTCAGGTTCGGGGATCCCGTGGTCTGGCCCGAGGTGGCATTCGACGCGCCTGCGAACCCCGGACCGACGGTCGCCGGCACCGGGCTGGGAAGTGAAGTCGTCATTGGTGTCAGTCGTCCAGCGCCGCCGCGTCTGCCGCCCGCGACGGGTCACCCCCGCCGCGGGTAACCTCAGCCCCCAGGACGCCACATGCGCAGAGGGGTATACCGTGCGGCGTGTGTGAAGTCCCCGTCCGTCGAGAGCATCTCGAGGTCGTGATGAAGGCACAGTCGAACGAGAAGCGCATCGATGGTCCCGAGTTGTACGCCCCGACGCCGGCACCTGTTGCGGATCTCGGCCGCCTCGACGTGATCGTTGTGGTCCGGGACGATGAGCGGCAGCGCCATGAAGTGCTTCACGATGGACGCGCGGGCCTTGGGACCGCGGAAACCCTGGAGCAACTCCTGAAGCACTAACCCGGTGGTATAAACGGCCTCCTGGGACCCCAACGCATCCCGCAACCGTCCCGACTCCAGCGCGTCGCTCGATACATCCCGCCGCAGCGCGAGAGACCAGACGCTGGTGTCGACGAACAGGCTCATGCGCGCGCGCGCTCGGCCTTGTAATCGAACGCCGGATCCCAGTCGAGTGAATTGAACAGCTCGAGCAGGTGGCGCTGCTCTCGCCGCGCAACGAACTCCTTGAGCGCGAGCGTCACCGCCGCGGTCTTGGTTCTCTTGCCGCTAAGCTCAACGGCGCGTTCCAGAAGCTCGGGGCTGATCGCGAGGTTTGTTGCCATGTGCGAATTGTCGCACAATCCGTCGCACAGTTCTGAAGTGTCCGCCTCGTTCGCGAGGAGGCCGCCTGGGTGGGCGTTGCCGGGCGTCTCCTCTCGGTCATCCTATTCGTCGCCCATATCCGGCGATTGCGCCTCGATGTCAGCGAGATCTGCAGGTCTACCGGTCTGCTTGGAACGAATGAGATCGGCGCCTCTCAGGTAGGGCACTCGTACGCCGAGAATCGTTCTCTCTTCTCGCGTTGGCTCCGCTTGCTCAGACGATAGGTCGCGGGCGACGGTCAGGATATCGACGCGGGGGTCATCGCCGACGATGGTGATCGGCTTGTCGACGACCTCGGCCGCGTCGAGCTCTTTGGCGACCGCAAACGGCAATTCGGAGAGCGCTGTCAGCAGACGCTTCGTATTGTCGAGGTCCTCCGGCACGAGCACGTCCACATCCTTCGTTGCCCGCACTGAACCGTGCAGGTTGGCCGCCACACCGCCCGCCAAGATGTAGCGCACCCGGTGGCGGTTGAAGAGGCGACAGACCTGAAGGACCCGGTTATCGGTACCAGGGGTTGTGTTGGGCACGCTTCCAGCGCTCGTACTCCGCAAAGCTGTCGAACGAGCGTACGAACGGCGTGAATCGATACGGCGTCAGCTCTTCGAAGTCTCGAAATAGGCGCTCGGCTTGTGTCAGCCGTTCCACCAGGACCGGGTCGGGCACCTGATCGTGTGCGGTCCGGTTCACGTGGGCCATCTTGGGATCTTATCGCCATCCCACGACTCGGATAGAGCCATTCGGAGATCATGAATGAGCCACTCGCCCTCGATCTGGCGGAGCCCGACCTCGTAGGCGCGGATCCCGAGCATCTCCTGTCCACCCGGTGACGTGGCCCGCGCGGTGAGCGTGCCTGTGGCGAGGAGGAGTCGGATATCGAAGCGGACGCTGACATCGGCGAGCGTGACGGTTACCCCGTCGTCCAGTAGGCGAAGCGCGGTGGTGAGACCGACGAGGCCATCCCGATCGTCGACCGCCTCGAACGGCGGTCCGAGCTCGACGTGCGCGTCGTCGGTGAAATACCCCGCGATCCGCGCTCCGCGTGCGGCTCGCACGAGCGGCGACTCGCCCGTCTGAAGGCTCGCGTCCTGGGCGAGCTGCTCGAGGCGCCGGACGATGCGGTCTTCTTCCGTCGGCCGCAGTACCGTCCAGGCGATCCCGGCGACGGCGACCACGCCGAGCAGGGCCGCACTGCGATGCCAGACGCCCATTTCACGACACCTCTAGAATGCTTCGTTGAGTGACAGGTACAGTCCCCTGGAGCCCTCGCGGCCCCACGCGACGTCGAGCGCGATGTTCGAACGCGTCTCCTTGTCGAGCTTGACTCGGAACCCCATGCCAGCAGCGGGCGCCCACCCCTGCAGCGTGCCCGTCTCGAAGTCGCTGAACCGGCTGGTGTTGACGAACGCGACCGCCCCGAAGAGCCCGCTCTGGGTGAGGTCGGCGCGGTACTCCACCTCCGCATAGACCCAGTCGCGTCCCCGGAATCGTCCAGCCCTGTACCCGCGCGCGGTGCGGTTGTAGGTATCCCAACCGACGCTTGGGAGGTCGAAGTAGGGAGGCAGACCGGCTCGCGTCATCCACCCGATGGCCCACGCGGACAGCACGTTCCGACGCATACTGGCGAGCTTCTGGTAGGCGCGGCCCTCGAGCTGCAGGCTCTCCCAGTTCGTGTCGCTTCCAAGACCGGTTCGATAGAACGCGTAGCTGGCCCGGCCGTACGCGCCGCGTGCCGGGTTGAGCGGGTGGTCCCGCCGGTTGTAGACCAGGTTCAGTGACGCACCCGACGACGTGGAGCTGGCCGCGGACGCGATCCCTCGTGCCGTTTGCGGCAGCTCGCCCCGGGGCGTGATGTCTCGCCGGATGTCGAGGTGATATCCGGCGCCGATCTCCAGGCCACCCCACACGGCGCGCGAGACCACCTGGTGCAGCCGATACCACGCGTAGCTGACCTCGGCTGATCCGGAATCGGTCCGGGCACTCCCAAGCCCGTGCGTCTGCTCGGTGAAGTCGTAGTAGCGCCAGTCACCCGTGAGGTGCCAGGCGTTACCAGGCGCGTAGAGGTCGGACCGCGCGACGACGAGTATCTGCTTCTGCGTGGAGACCGAAGCGGAGACGAGCGTTGACGAGAGCGTTGTCGTCGTCGGGTCTCCCGAATAGTGGGTGAGTGTGCCGAGCGCCCCGGCGGAAAACCCGACGGCCGGATTGCCGCCGAACGTCGGGAGCACCAGGAAGCGCCGTTCAACGGCGTTCTCCTCGCCAGCGGTGCTGTCTTCCGGTCCGGTGTCTCGCCCCAACGCGGCAGCAATGAGGTCGCCGAGGTCGCGCAGCCCACCTGTCTGGTCTTCCTCCGTCTGTGCCGCTCCGCTGCCCGTCATCGCGTGAGCGTGAGGCGGATGCGCGACGCACAACGCGAGGACGAGCGAAGCCGGCACGGTGACGTGGCGGCGGCCTTTGTGGACAGGCGTCACTGGACGAACCCGGCCGGGTGTCGGGTGCAACCCGTCTAGTCTTTGGCAGAGGCGTCTGCCGCCTCGGCCTGTCGCGCGCCGGCGAGTATGTTCGCTGCGGCGTAGTTGCCCTCGTGGCACGCGTACTCGAACACCGGCGCGTCGGTCTTGCGTAGTGACTGCACGGCGGTCCACGGTGCCGTCCACGTGGTGGGATCGTCCACGGTGAAGGAGTACTCGATCATCTCGCCGACCCGCGTGAAACGCTCGACAAGCAGACGCGCGTCCCGGCTGCCGCCGATGAGCAGCAGCGCGCGGTCGAAGTTCGTCGTCTCGACAACCAGCGTGTCGCCCTCCCAGTGCCCGCGCGAGTCTCCGAGCCACTGGCGGATCTCGCCGTGGGGACGTCGGTCGAGCGGGATGATGCGTGTCGAGCCCATCATCTCGACGAACATCGCCACGTGGTCCGGCGTCTGGAAGAGCTGGACGTTGTTGTTGTACGCCGTGGGGTAGATCGGCAACGCGGCGGTCCCGATGCAGCGGTCGAAGTAGTTGAGATCCTCGACCTGCTCGAACGGACCCGCCCCGAACGACCCCCCGAACCCGGGTCGCGCGTCGCCCTCAGGTGTCTTCGGTGGCCGGCGGCCGGTCGGTGGGTCGACGATCAGGGACGTACGCCCGTCCTCCACGACATTCGTCCCGAAGTCGAACCAGAACCGGTTGTAGGCGCCGACGTTGCCGCCCGCTTCGGTCCGTACGGCCTCTGCCGCGTCGGCGGTGCGGTTCGTCTGTTCGGCGCCACGCTGGATTTCGGCGACCTCTTCTTCGGTCAAGAACTCCCGGTCGGCCTGTGCCTCGGGGCGCTCCAGCGGCGTGAGCGTGCGGAAGTCCCAGACGCCCCCCAGATCGGGGTCGCCCCATGACGTCCGCGGCGCTGTCGCCTGGGCCGCGGCGACCATCGGCGTGAGAACCGCAAGTGCGACCAACGTGACAATGTGCACATATCTAGAGCTCATCGTGATCTCCTGCGTCTAGGAGTCCGTGGCGAAAGTGCCGCGTTGCATCGAGACCGGCGAGGCGCCCGGATGGCAAGGCGCGACGAGGGAGAATACCGGGAGTATTTGACCGAGGAGCAACGCCGTCAGGCGGGATGCAGCGCCGGTCGAATGCAGCGGAACTTTCACCACGGACTCCTAACGCCCGTCGTAGACATATTGCATGATGGTTGTGACCGACTGTGGCGGGGCGTTGAACTCGCTGTAGCGACTCGGCACCGAGTAGGCGCCGGCTGCCTCGTCCACGCTCCGGCCCGCCGCGATGCCCTCTCGCGCGTTGGCGACCAGGTCGGTGTAGAACCCACGGTAATCCACGAGGTCGCTCCACGCCAGCGGCGTATCCCAATGACCGGTGATGATCGTGTCGACGTCCGGGATGCCGGCGATCGCCTTGGTCAGCGTGCGGCCGAACTCGATGGCGCTCCCGCCGTTCTCGTTCTGGGCGTCGATGAACGGCAGGAACTTCCCGAGGAACATGTCGCCCGTGTGCATCGCGCGCGCTGCTTTGAACACCACGAACGTATCGCCGTCGGTGTGGCCACGGCCAAAGTGATAGAGGTCGATCTGATCCGGACCGCTGAAGAGCGACATCCGGTCTGAGAACGTGGTCGACGGTAGATACTTCGCGTTCTCACCCTTGAATGCATCGCAGTTGGTGACCGGCTGGCAGTCCTCGCGCGCCATGTGGAACTTGATGTTCTCGTGCGAGACGTAGTCGACCGTATCGGGAAACTCGGTGTTGGCGCCACTGTGATCGAAGTGCGTGTGTGTGTTGATGATGGTCGTCACCGGCTTGCTGGTGATCTTCCGCACCTCGGCGAGGATGTCGGCACCGTATCCGGCCAGCTTCGTGTCGACGAGCACGACGCCATCAGCGGTCTCGAAGAGCGCCGTGTTCCCGCCGCTACGCATCCCCTCGCCTGACGGATCCGAGCCGAGCATGTAGAGGTTGTCGGTGACCTGTTGGGTCACGATCGTCTCGCGAGGCTGCCGGGCCTCGTCGCGTGCGACAACGAGCATCACTCCGACCAGCGTCAGACTCACAAGACAGAGGCTACGGCGCATGATTGACCTCGCTCCTCACGTATCTTACGACCACTCGACGACCCGTGGCCGACCGAACATAAATGCGGCCGGGAAACCTTGCTGGCTTCCCGGCCGCGGATGTTTCACGTAGTGGACGCCGTTAGAACGACAACTGTGTGCCGAACGACAGCACTCGACCGGCGTTGAGCGAGATCGGCCTGAAGAACTCGTCGTTCAGGGCGCCCCCACCTCCAAAGAACCGATTGCGGGAAAAGATCGCGAGCTCGTTGAAGAGGTTGCTCGCGTCCATGAAGACCCGCGTTCGAAGGCCACCGGTCGTGATCGTCTTCTGGAACCGCAGGTTGAGGCTGGTGATGAAGTTGCCCTCGTACTGCGTGCCCGGCTCGATCAGCGCGATGTTGATGAGCGGGGTCTCGAAGGGCGACGCGTTGATCGGCCGAACGGGTGCCCGACCGAGGTCGCCCGCGCCAACGGAGTAGTTGCCGAGGATCTCGTTCCCCGCGAACACCTGGAAGAGACCGGAGATCATCGTGTCGAACGGCAGCGGGATGCCGCCCGAGAACTTGAAGTCGTTCCGGTAGCCGCTTGAGTTCTCGCAGAACCGGAGCCCGTTGGGGTTCTCCAGCCGGGCCGACGTACAGAAGCTGTTCACCGTGTTGCCGGTGGTCCAGCTCGCCTGTCCGAATCCGTTTCCCCAGAGCCGGCCGTCGACGATGACCTCGAACCCGTTCCAGGTCCGCCAGTCGTCTGGTGCTGGCCTGGTGAGGATGTCTCCCGTCGACAAGAAGAACGCCGGGTCGGCAAACTCGTAGACCGTCAGCGTCTGCCCGCTGTTCGTCAGCCGCGGATCGTTCGGCGAGGAGAAGGTGACCGGCGAGTAGTCGCTCGCGTTGAGCCCGGTGTTGTCCGCCCAACGGAAATCGCTGAAGCGTCGCCGGTGCCACTTCCCGCTCACCGACAAGCCGTCCATGACCTGGTGCTCGATGCCCGCGGAGAACTCCCAGTTGCTCTGCCGCTCCACACTGGGGTCGAGCCGCTGGTTGGTGAACGGTGATCCGAACAGCGGGTTGAACGAAGCTGCGATCTCGGCGTACTGCGGTGTGCCGTCGGCGTTGATGACGGTGCCGTCGCCGTTGGCGTCAAACCAGCTGCGGAAGTCGAACTGCTGGTTCAACGGGCTGAACTGCGTGGTGATCCCGAGCGCCTCGTTGGCCAGATACCGCCCCGCTGACGCCTTCAGCGCCGTCCGGCCGTCACCGAACAAATCGAATGCGAAGCCGAAGCGTCCGGTCCAGTCGGTCCAGTCCGGAACGTTCTCGAACGCGTCGACGGTGACCTCCGGCGAAAAGAAGCCAGCCGGACGCGTGCCACCGCCGATCGAGTTGTTGAACCAGTCGTAGCGCACACCCAGGTTGACGGTCACCCGGTCGAACGTCCAGGCGTCCTGGGCATAGAAACCGCACTCGCAGTTCTGCTTGCGCGTGTCTATCGCGTCGCCGCTGCTCATGACGAGCACACCGATCGGGAACCCGAAGAAGGTGAGCGCCTGGAATATGTCGCCGTTGTTCTTCCAGCTGAAGTACTGCACGTTGTTCGCGTATTGAAAGCCCGCCTTGAAGTTGTGCGACCCGGTGACATACGAGACCGACGCGTTGGCCATACGTCGATGGTCCTGTGAATAGAAGTCCTGGAGGAAGCTGGTGCCCGACTGGAGCCCCGTGGCGCTGTCGCTGAAGGAGACCCGCCCGACGCCGTTCTCCTCGAAGTCCTGGAAGTTGAGGTCGAGCCGCTGATACGAGAAGGTCGCCTTGACGAGCAGCCGGCTGGTGATCGGCGCCGTCCAGCGGGTGGTGCTCATGTAGTTCGGATCGGACGTGCCGTCGAAGAGCGCCTCGGCGGCGACCCGGCCGAATCCGGTGCCGACGACCCGTCCGAAGTCGTTCTGCTGGCCCGTGAACGAGGTCGTCACCTTGTTCCTGTCGTTGACCTGCCAGGTGAGGCGAAAGTTCTGGACGCTGCTGGCGCCTTCGCCAAACGCGCGCAGGTCACCACTGTCGATTGCCGAGGCGGGCGTGGACGGCTCGTCCGGGTCGAAGAAGATGTCGGTCCGAAAGGACTTGTTCTCGTTCCTGACGAACGAGCCGAAGAACCAGAGCTTGTTCTCTTTGATCGGTCCGCCAAAGGATGGGTTGATCCCCCAGTTCCACGCGGTCGGCGCGAACGCAAAACCCTGTGCCTCCAGCTCCGGGCTCAGGTTGCTGTCGGCGAATCTCTCGTGGCCGCCGTCGAGGAAGAGCTCTCCGGAGAACGTGTTGCCACCCGCCTTCGGAATCATGTTCGTCCGGATGCCGCTCTGCGCGTACTAAGCCGACTGCGAGCTGGTGTCGTAGACCATCTCGGCAACCTGCGCTTCGTCGGTGATGAGCCCGATGCCGCCCACGAACTGACCCCGCGACCCGAGCTGTGTGCCCGTCTCGATGCCGTCGATATGGGACTGGCTATCCGGTCCATCCGAGCCGTGCAGCGTCGGCCCCGAGCCGAAGAAATTCCCTCGCACCCCCGGCACGTACTGCATGCCGGTCATGATGCTCGACGCGGACGGCAGCGCGTTGATTCGCTCCGCGGGTAAGACCTCCTGCGACCTGGTGCTCACGACGTCAACCAGCGGTGCCTGGCCGGTGACCGTCACCGTTTCCTGAACCGACCCGACTGCCATTTCGGCGTCGACGTTGGCAGTGAAAGCTCCCTCGAGCAGGATGCCCTCTCGCACGAGCGTCGTGAATCCCTGGAGGGTAAAGGTGACCGTGTAGGTCCCTGCTGGCAACGCGGTGATCGCGAAGAGGCCCGCGCCGTCGGTGAAGGCCGTCCGGGGAGCCAGCACTGCCGGGCCGTTCGCGACGACCGTCACGCCGGGGAGCACGCCCCCGGTGTTGTCCAGGACTGTTCCGCGGATTCCCGCCTCGTCCTGCGCGGTTGCCGTCGCCGGCACAAACAGGAGGCCGGCAAGGACCAACGCCAATCCACACGCACTTCGTCTCATTCTCATTTTCCCTGTTCCAGATTCCGCTCGATTCGCCTCCGACCATGTTGAGGCAGCGCTCAGTGGTTTAGACGCCTAAGGGTTAGACGCCCTAATGCTATGGTCCTAATGCTATGGTAAGGACTCACTCACTTCGCTGAACTGTCAACGTTACAGCATGAAACCCAAGAGCGTCCAGGAAGCCTCGGCGCGTCCCCGTCAGCGCATGACGGCGGCAGAGCGAAAGGCCCAGATCGCGGACGTCGCCATCGCCCTCTTTGGTCGGAAGGGATTCAGCGGTACGACGACGAAGGCAATCGCTGACGCGGCTGGCATTAGCGAGGCAACGATCTTCAAGCATTTCCCCTCGAAGACGGATCTGTACGCGGAGACGTTCCGTCGCCGGACCGAGGCGGGGACGGAGTGGCTCGTGGAGCGGCTGCAGCAGCACGCGGAGCGCCAGGACGACACGGCGGTGGTCCGCACCGTGGCGGAGGCGATCATGTTCGGGTTCGACCGTGATCGTGACCTGCACCGGATGCTCATGTACGCGTGGCTCGATCAGGACCAGGACGCGAACCGGCGGATGGAAAAACAGATGAACTCGCCGCTGTTCGAGTTCCTCGCGCGGTACGTCGCGCGGCGACAGGCGGAGGGTGCGTTTCGCGCTGCCAACCCCCGCCTGATGGCGTACGCTCTGACGGCGTTGGCGGTCGGTTACGCGACACGCAGCAAGCTGTACGGACTCGAAACCATCGATGAGGACGCAACCGTTGCCGAGGGGATCGCGCGGCTGCTTCTCGACGGCGCGCGGGTTGACTCGAGGCCAGCCGCGCCAGCGCCGCCAGTTGATCCAGGCTAGGCTGGCTAGGCGGGCTCGGGGGCCGACAGGTGATCGCGTGATAACATCGAATTCTTACTGCGCGGCGGACGCCGGTCGCACCGTGATGCAACAGAGGACACTGTTCCGCCGGAGGTTGGCCCGAACACTCGGGGCGTGGCTCCTGGCGTGCGCGGTTCCGCTCGCCGCCGATTTCTGGGACGAGACGGACTTCTCGGCCTGGTCCGACAAGGACGTCGAGAAGATGCTGACCGATTCGCCGTGGGCGAAGAAGGTCAGGATCGTGATAGGTAGTCTCAACGAAGGAGCGCTTCCAACGCTTCCGCCGGTCAGCATCCCCGGGTGTGGCGGCGAGCAGTTCGAGGCGCTCCAGCGCGTGAACGTGACGGTCACCTGGACCAGCGCCCTGCCGATCAAGCAGGCGCTCGTTCGGCGGGCGATCGGTCGCGACGCCCCGGTCCCGCCCGACCACCAGCAACTCTTGTCCCAGGACGAGCCGTACTACGCGGTGTCGGTGGTCGGGCTGCCGCCGTCGTTCGCCGCGTTCGCTTCCATGCTCGACGCGGTCAGGCCCGAGACGCTGCTCAAGCGCCGGGACCACGAACCGATCGCGACCGAGGAGATCCAGCTGTTCCGTGACGAGGCCGATCAGTCGATCAGGGCCGTGTTTTTGTTTCCGAAGAGCGACGCCATCACGCTGGACCACGAGGATGTCGAGTTCATCACGAAGTTTGGCGACACCGACGTGAAGAAGAAGTTCAAGCTCGAGGCGATGGTATTCGAAGGACAGCTGGCGTTATGAGCCCGCTCCGTGGCGTTGCTCACGCCCTGCTCGTCGTCGTGTTCGTGTCGACGGGGGGCTCGGCGCCGTTCGCACACGTACATGCGCCGGGCGCCGACCACGAGAGCGCTGACCACGGCGCGCCGGGTGAAGATGGTGCGTCGGTCCACGGCCACGAGGCACATCATCATCAGCATCATCAACGGCAGGGCGCTCATTGGCATCTGCCCGTACGGCACGCGGCCGTGACCGGCGAGGCAGCCCGCCATGTCGGCGCCATGCCACACGACCACGCCGCGATCCCGTTCCCGACCGTTGCCGAGAAGCGTCCAAGCACACGGGCCGGCGCGACGCCTGCACTGGTCGTGGTCTGGCAGGCCGACGCCGCACCTCAACCGACTGAGCGACCCATCCCGGTCGCGGCAACCGCTCGTTCCAACCCACCCCCACGCCGCGCGCTCGGTGCTCGCGCCCCGCCTCATTAGCGGCCCGTCCCCGCGTCGTCCTGAACCCGTTCGCTCGTAACCCCGCAGTACGGCCGCCGTTCGTTCGACGGCCCGTGGGAGATAACGACATGTGTCGATGGCGACCGCTCGTCTGGTCGTTCGGCGTCTGCGCGCTGCTCGCGAATCAGGCCGCCGCGCAGACGATGACTGAAGCAGAGGTCCTCGCGCGGGTACGGATGGAGCATCCACAAGTGCGCGCGCTGCGCTTCGCGGTGCGACAGGCCGAGGCGGAGGCGCGGGAGCGCCGGCAGCTCTCGAACCCGACGGTGAGCTACACACGGGAGGACGCCGGCCTTGCCGCCGACACGTTCCTTCTCGTGACGCAGGAGCTGCCGGTGCGAGGACGGCCGGGTCTGTTGGGTGAGGCGGCCGACCACGCCGTGACCGCCACCCAGGCCGGCGCGGACGCCGAACGTCTCGCCATCGACGCGCGCGCGCGCGCGGTGTTCGCCGACCTGCTGTTGGCGCAAGCACGCGTCGTAGCGCTGGAAGACGGCCTGACCGATCTGGGCGTGGTTGTCGACGTGTTGCGTGCGCGCGAGACAGAGGGTGAGGGATCCCGGTTCGATCGGCTGCGCGCCGAGCGGGAGGTCACCGACATCGAGACCGATCTCGAGGCGGCTGCGATCGGTCGCGTCGGCGCGCAGGCCCGGCTCGCGTCATTCTTCGGTCCGGGAGCGGATCCGGCTGGACTGCGCGCCGCCGGTCGCTTGATGGATGGCGGCGCCGTCGCCGACGTCAACTCGATGCTCACCGAGGCACGCGCGCGGAGGCCGGACTATCGTGCGCTGACGATGACCGCCGTGCGCTGGGAGACGGAGCGGCGTGCGGCCGAACGTCTGCGGTATCCGGGGGCGTCGGTGTCCGCTGGGTTGAAGCGCGCTGGGCCAGCGGCCGCGAGGGACACGGGCTATGCCGTGACCGCCACGGTCGCGCTCCCGCTCTTCAACCGCGGTGATGCACAGGTGGCGAGAGCGGAAGCCGCGCGCGCGCGTGCACATGCCGAGCAGGAGGCGCTCGGGGCGCGTATCGACAGTGACGTCCGTGTCGCGCATGCCGCCGCCTCCCGATATCACGATCTGGTCGACCGGTATCGCGCGGGCTCCGTCGATCGCGCCGACGAGCTCGCGGCCATTGCCACCGCGGCGTACGAAGAAGGCGAGTTCGGCATTCTCGAGCTGCTCGACGCGCATCGGGCGACGCTCGGTGCACGGCTCCGTCTCCTGGAGCTGTCGGCCGCCGCCCGCCGGGCCGCGATCGAGCTGGACCGTGCCGTCGGGCGGGAGGTCGCGCCATGAGGCACATGAGTGGCACGAGGGCAGGCGCGTGGATCGTCGGCCTCGCCTTGCTGGTCTCGACCGCTGCCGCCTGCGGCGTGTCCGAGCCCGAGGCGACGGCGGCGATAGAGGAGACGGGGGGGCCGGCGCCGGTCGTCGAGACGCGCTGGACGACACGTAGCGAGCTGTTCGTGGAGTACCCGCCGCTCGTCGAAGGTCGCACGAGCCGATTCGCGATTCATTTCACCGATCTCGCGTCGTTCGAGCCGGTCCGCGCTGGGCAGGCGGTCGTGCGCCTGAGCCGCTCTCCGAACGACGTCGAGGAGTTCGCGGTGGACGCGCCGGGCCGTCCCGGAATCTTCGGAGTGGACGTCATGCCGGCCCGCGCCGGCCGGGTGCGGCTCGAGCTGCTCCTGGATGCACCCGGTCTGACAGACCGGCACGATCTGGGCGATGTGACGGTGCTGGATGCTGCCGCCGGGGCGGCACTCACGTCGGTGGAGGAGCCAGAGGACGCTGCCATTCCTTTCCTCAAGGAGCAACAGTGGGCGCTGGACTTTGCCACGGCGCCCGCCGAGCGACGCGAGATGGGCGAGAGCCTCGAGCTCGCCGCCGAGGTCGAGCCGCGCACCGGCGGTCAGGTCGACGTGACGACACCGGTGGCCGGCCGGCTCGCCGGCGACCTGCCGGCCCGCGCGGTCGGATCGACGGTGTCGGTTGGCGATACGCTGGCCGAGGTCGTGCCCAACAGCGGACACGGCGAGGACCGACCGGCGCTGGAGTTGGACGTCGCGGAGGCGCGCGACGCCCTGGAGCTCGCGCGGGCCGAGCGCGCCCGCGTCAATCGGCTCGTCGAGGTCGGCGCGCTGCCGGCTCGCCGTCAGCTCGAAGTGCGTCTGGCCGCGCAGACGGCCGAGGCGCGCGTCCAGGCCGCGGAGGCGCACCTGTCGCAGCTCGACGCCACGAGGTTGGGTGACGTCGAGGGGGGGGCGGACATCCGGTTCATCCTACGCGCGCCGATGAGCGGGGTGGTCGCGGCGTCGGACGCGACGCCCGGGGCGAGCGTCGACGAAGGGGCGCGGCTTTTTCGGATCGTCGCGATCGATCGGGTGCACATCGTCGGCGCCTTGCCGGAGGCGGCGTTGTCACGTGTTGATGAGCTGGTCGGCGCCGAGCTGGAAGTGCCTGGGCGCGACGGGTCGATCGCCCTCGACGGGCTGGTCGCTATCGGACGCGTGCTGGACCCCGGCGCGCGGACCGTACCGATCATCTACGCGCTCTCCGACCCGGACCCGCGGCTCGCCATCGGACAGGCGGTGACGCTGCGCGTCTTTGTGTCGGCGACCACCGATGCGGTCACGGTGCCGGATAGCGCGATCGTCGACGACGGGGGGCAGCCGGTCGTGTTCGTCCAGGTGGGGGGAGAGGGCTTCGAGCGGCGCGCGGTCGTGCTCGGGAACCGCGAGGCCGGCACCGTGCAGATCACCGGCGACGTTGCTCAAGGTGAGCGTGTCGTCGTACGTGGCGCGCCATTTATCCGACTGGCCGCCCTCTCGCCGCGGGTCCCGGCGCACGGTCATACGCACTAGGTGCTCCATGCTTGATGGGCTGATTCAATGGTCGATTCGCAACCGGCTGGTCGTGCTGGCCGTTGCCGCCGTCTTCCTCGTATGGGGCGGGTATGTGGCGACCCAGGTGCCGGTGGATGTGCTGCCCGACCTCACGGCACCGACCGTGACGGTGCTGGTCGAGGGGCACGGGATGGCGCCGACCGACATGGAGGCGCTCGTCACCTTTCCGATCGAAGCAGCCCTCAACAGCGCGTCTCGCGTTCGGCGGGTCCGCTCGGCCACGGCCGTCGGTGTCGCGGTTGTCTGGGTGGACTTCGACTGGGGGGAGGACATCCATCGCGCCCGTCAGACCGTGACGGAGAAGCTGTCCGCCGTCGTTGGGTCGCTACCGGACGAGGTCGAGCCGCCGGTCCTGGCGCCGCTCTCGTCGATCATGGGCGAGATCATGTTTGTGGCGCTCGAGTCCGACGATCACACACCGCTCGAGCTGCGGACGACCGCCGAGGTCCTGGTCCGGCGACGACTGCTGGCCACGCCGGGGGTGTCTCAGATCACGGTCATCGGCGGCGAGCGGCGACAGTTCGAGGTGCTGGTCGACCCCGAGCGGCTGGCCGACTACGGTGTGGCCCTGAGCGCGGTGGAGGAGGCGCTGCGGCGCGCGAACCGGAATACGTCCGCCGGCTTCCGGCTGGCCGGGGGGCTGGAATACCTCATTCAGGGTGTCGGACGGCTGCGCGATCTGGACGGGATCGGTGCGACGGTCATCGGTACCCACGAGACCCAGCCGATCTACGTACGGGATGTTGCCGAGCTGCGGGTGGGGGAGGCGCTCAAACGGGGTGATGCGGCGCACAACGGCGAGCCGGCTGTCATCCTCGGCATCCAACGCCAGCCCGACGTCAACACACTGCTGTTGACACGCCAGCTCGAGGCGGTGCTCGACGAGATCCAGGCCGACCTCCCAGCAGGAATGCGGCTCGACTCGCGGCTGTTTCGTCAGGCGGACTTCATCGAGCTCGCACTCGACAACCTCACCGACGCGCTGCGGGACGGCACCCTCCTGGTAGTGCTGGTGACCCTCCTGTTCCTCGCCAACGCTCGGGCCAGCGCGATCACGCTCGTGGCGATTCCGCTATCGCTGCTGGCTGCGGTCGTCGGTCTCCAGCTTGCGGGATTGTCGATCAACAGCATGACGCTCGGCGGCATGGCCATCGCGATCGGCGCGCTCGTCGACGATGCGATCATCGACGTCGAGAACGTCTCGCGACGGCTGCGGGAAAACGCCGCGCTGTCGGCGACGGCGCGGCGGCCGGTGCTGGACGTGGTCTTTCGGGCGAGTCGCGAGATCCGCGGCACCATCGTCTTCGCGACGTTGATCGTGATGCTGGCGTTTCTGCCGTTGTTCTTTCTCGCTGGCGTCGAGGGGAGGCTGCTGCAGCCGCTCGGCTACGCGTATCTCGTCTCGCTCGCCGCGTCGCTGGTCGTCGCGCTCACCGTGACGCCGGCGCTGTGCGCCTATGTGCTGCCCCACACGCGGAGCGTGCGCGACGGGCGGGAGCCGGTGCTGACGACCGTCCTGAAGCGTGGCTACGCGCGCGCGCTGCCGCCCGTGCTGCGTCACCCGCGGATCGTGATGGTGCTGGCCGCGCTGCTGCTCGCCGTCGCGGTGGCCACGACACCGCGTATGGGCCGGGCGTTCCTGCCGGTGTTCAACGAGGGCGCGCTCGTGATCAGCGCGGTGACCCTGCCCGGCACGAGCCTGGCGGAGTCGAATGCGCTCGGCACGGCTATCGAGCGTCTCTTGCTCGACGTCCCGGAGGTGGTGGCGACCGCGCGCCGCACGGGGCGTGCCGAGCTCGACGAGCACGTCCAGGGTGTCGAATCGGCGGAGATCGATGTCCGACTGGAACCCGAGGGTCGACCACGCACGGTCGTCGTGGAGGAGATCCGTGACCGGTTGTCGCTCGTGCCGGGGACGAATATCACCGTGGGCCAGCCAATCTCCCACCGCATCGACCACATGCTCTCCGGGTCTCGCGCAAACGTGGCCGTGAAGATCTTCGGTGACGACCTCGGCATGCTACGTGCGCTCGGCGGCCAGGCGGTCGGGGCCATGCAAGGCATCCCGGGACTCGTCGACCTGGCGCTGGAACCACAAGCCGACATCCCGACCGTGCGTGTCGACTTCGACCGCGCCGCGCTTGCGCGGCATGGATTGCCGGCCGGTCAGGCCGCGGTGGCCCTGGAGACCGCGCTGCTCGGCCGCGAGGTCGGGCAGATCATCGAGGGCCAGATGATGTTTCCGCTCATCATGCGCTACACGCCGAGGGATCTCACCAGTCTTGATGCGATGTGGCAGACGCGGATCGATATGCCTTCCGGTGCCCGTGTGCCGCTCGGGAGCCTCGCCGACATCGTGGAAGATCGCGGTCCCAACTTCATCGGTCGCGAAAACGTGCAACGCCGCATCGTCGTCACGTCCAACGTCGCCGGGCGGGACCTGGGTGGCGTCGTGCGCGACATCCGCGAGCGCGTCGCTGCGGGCGTCACCCTGCCCGATGGCTACCGCGTCGAATACGGCGGCCAGTTCGAGGCCGAAGCCGCGGCGTCGCGTCTGCTGATCGGTCTCGGGGTCGCCGCCGTCGCCGGCATCTTCCTCATTCTGGTCAGCGCGCTCAGATCGGCGCGCGACGCGGCGATCGTCATGATCAATCTCCCGCTGGCGCTCATCGGCGGCGTCGTCGGCGTCTTCCTCGGGGGCGGCGTGCTGTCAATCGCGGCGCTGATCGGATTTATCTCGCTGTTCGGTATCGCGACGCGCAACGGCCTCATGCTGGTCTCGCACATCCGACGCCTGCGTGACGACGAGGGGGTCCGCGACCTTCGCGACGCCGTGATCCAGGGGTCGGTCAATCGACTGGTCCCGATACTGATGACCGCGATGTCGACCGGGCTGGCGCTCGTCCCGGTCGCCCTCGGGGCCGGCGAACCCGGGAGCGAGATTCAGGCGCCGCTCGCCCTTGTCATCGTGTGCGGCTTGATCTCGTCGACCGCGCTCAACATGTTCGTCGTGCCGGCGGTCTATTGGGCGACCGCCGCCGACGGGTCTTCCGCGCGCGTTGAATGACCCACCGCGCGTCGTTAAGCTAACCTCAGAGTTCGCCTGTGCCACTCATTCGTAGCGCAAGGCTTCAGCCTTGCTCGCAGGCCTGAAGGCCTGCGCTACGTACAACACGAATGAGCTTTGGCGGGACGGACCCAGGGCCAGAGGAGCAGAGATGACTGCACCCCGACTCGTGACGCGTTGGGTAGTGGTGCTGACGGTGGCGGTCGCGTCACTCACAGGACCTCCGGCGGCCCACGCCCAACCGTTGTCCAACTTCGTGCCGGTCACCGACGCGGTGCTCCAGGACCCGGCGCCGGACGATTGGCTGATGTGGCGGCGCACGCTGGACAGTTGGGGATACAGCCCGCTCGACCAGATCGATCGTGACAACGTCGACGCGATCCAGATGGTCTGGACGCGCGCCCTCGGTCCGGGCCTGCAGCAGGGCACACCGCTGGTCTACAACGGCGTGCTCTACATGCCCAACCCGCGCGACGTCATTGAGGCGATCGATGCCGTGACCGGCGACCTCCTCTGGGAGTATCGCCGGGACCGGCCGGACGATCTGGGCGAGTACCTCATCGCGAGCCTCATCGACACGAACCGCAATCTCGCCATCCACGGCGGGCTCATCATCGACACCACGACCGACGATCACGTCATCGCCCTGGACGCGACGACGGGTCGCCTGGTGTGGGAGACGGAGATTCTCGACTACAAGAAGAACCCCGCCAATCAGACGTCGGGTCCTATCATCGCCAACGGCAAGGTCATCTCGGGACGGAGCTGCACGCCACGGGGCGGGCCGAACGCGTGCGTCGTCACTGCCCACGATGCGACGACCGGTGCCGAGCTATGGCGTCGCCGCCTAATTCCCGGGCCGGGCGAGCCAGGGGACGAGTCGTGGGGGGGCGTGCCCTTCGAGGAGCGGAAGCACGTGGGCGCCTGGATGGTCCCCAGCTATGACCCGGCGCTGAATCTCGTGTATGTCGGTACGTCGGTGACCTCCCCGGCGCCGAAGTTCCTGATCGGGGGCATCCACAACAAGCACCTCTATCACAACTCGACGCTCGCCCTCGACGCTGATACCGGCGAGATCGTCTGGTATTACCAGCATCTCAACGATCACTGGGATCTCGATCACCCGTTCGAGCGATTGCTGGTCGACACTGTCGTCGCGCCCGACCCCGCGCGGGTCACCTGGATCAACCCGCGTTTGCGTGCGGGCGAGACACGCCAGGTCATGACCGGTATTCCTGGCAAGACCGGGGTCGTCTACACGCTCGACCGGGCGACCGGCGAGTTCTTGTGGGCGACGCCGACGGTCACGCAGAATGTCATCAGCCACATCGACGGCGCCACCGGGGCGGTGACCGAGAATCCGGAGCTCGTCTTCACGCGGGAGGGCGCAGAGGTCCTGGTCTGTCCGTCGTTCGTGACCGGCGGCAAGGACTGGGAAGCCGGTGCCTATAGCCCGCTGACCAACCTGATGTACTACCCGCTGCGCAACGCGTGTGCGCGTATGCTGGCGACGACGGAGGGTCGCGTGACGCTCTACGCGCTCGCGCAGCGCCCCGAGATCGCGCCCGGCACCGACCAGGTCGGCACCGTGCAAGCCATCTCGGCAGAGACCGGCGAGATCGCCTGGACGTACGAGCAGCGCGCCGGCACGACGTCGCTCGTTGCGACCGGGGGCGGGCTTGTGTTCGGCGGTGACGGGAACGGCCGGTTCCGGGCGCTCGACCACGAGACCGGCGCCGTCCTGTGGGAGATCAATATCGGCTCGTCCGTCACCGGCTTTCCGATCACCTACGCCGTCGACGGCCGGCAGTATGTTGCGGTCAGTACCGGCTCCTCGATGAGCTCGAGGGACAACATGCGCCTGACACCGGAGCTCCGTCCAACGACGGCGAACAACCTGTTCGTGTTCGCCTTGCCCTGAGATTATCGACGCACGCCATGGCCAAGACGCGAGCCGGCGCGGACGGTGGGGCCGATCGGCCGATGGTCTCGGTCATCGTGCCCTGTCGGAACGAGGAGCGATTCATCGGCGCGTGCCTCGACGCGCTGCGGGCGCAGACGTACCCGCGTGAGCGCATCGAGATTCTCGTCGCCGACGGGCGGAGCAAGGATGGCACACGGCGCGTCGTCGAGCGCGCGGCCTCGCGCGACAACCGCATCCGCGTGATCGACAACGCCGGTCGCTTCGCCGCGTCCGGGCTGAATCGTGGAATCGAGGCGGCCGTCGGCTCCGTCATCATCCGGGTAGACGCGCACGGAGCGGTCGCCACGGATTTCATCGAGCAGAATGTCGGGTTGCTCGCCGCCCATCCGGAGGCGTGGAGCGTGGGAGGTCCCATCGTGCATCGCGGTGTCGGAGCCACCGGTCGCGCGATTGCGACAGCGATGTCGCATCCGTTCGGCGTGGGCAACGCCCGGCATCGGTTCGCCGACTACGACGGCGAGGTCGACAGCGCGGCGTTTCCGGCGTATCGGCGTTCGACGTTCGATCGGGTCGGGGTCTTCGACGAGCGTTTCGTCCGGAACCAGGACGACGAGCTCAGTCTGAGAATCATCAGGCACGGCGGGCGCATCCTGGTGTCGACAGCCGTGCGGTTTACATATCAGGTCCGTGAGCGATTCGGCGGGCTGTTCAGGCAGTATCTCCAATACGGGTACTGGAAGGTCGCCGTGATCCGGAAGCACGGTCGACCAGCCTCGCTCCGCGTGTTCGCGCCTGCGCTGCTGGTGGGGTCTATCGCCGCCAGCCTGCTGGCCTGGTCGCTCGGTCTCGTGTTTCCCGCGCTCGTGTTGGCCGTGCCGGGTGGCGCGTACATGGTGGCGAACATTGGCGTCAGCCTCGGCATCGCCATCGCGCCGCGCGTCGAGGTCCGCACCGCGGTGAGGGTGCCGGTGGCGTTCGTCCTGATGCACGCCGGCTACGGACTGGGATTCGCCGCGGCGCTGCTGCGCTGGGTGGTCGGTGCGACGGATTGCGATCCAGTGCGCCTGACGCAATCGAGTCGATCGTGAATCAGACGACGGACTGGTCGCCCGACAGGGACGAAGAAGACCGGATACGTGCCGTCTACGCACGGCGCGACGCCGGCGGGGCGCGACGCTCCGCACGCGCGGATGCCGGCGAGCGCTACATCGTCGAGACCCGCACGCGCCGGGTGGTGGCGCTACTGGCGCGGCATGGGATCACGCGGCTCGGGACGCAGCGCATCCTGGACGTCGGGTGCGGGACCGGATTCTGGCTGAACGAGCTGGCGCGATGGGGCGCGGATCCCGCGCATCTCACTGGTATCGACCTCGTCCCCGACCGTGTCGACACGGCACGCCGCCGTGTGCCAGCATCGGTGACGGTGTTGGCCGGCAACGCGGCGTCGCTGCCGTACCCCGCGGCCAGTTTCGACATCGTGCTGCAGTCGACCGTGTTCACGTCAGTGCTTGACGTCGATCTCCGTCGGCGCATGGCGTCGGAGATGGTTCGTGTGCTGACTGACGACGGGCTCATCGTGTGGTACGACTTCCACATCGGTAATCCGCGGAATCCAGATGTGCGCCGTGTGCCGCAGCGCGAGATCCGACGGCTGTTTCCCGACTGCCATGTCAGCCTACGCCGGATCACGCTGGCACCGCCCCTGGCACGGCTGATCGCACCGTGGTCGGTGGCGGCATGCGCCGCGCTCGAGGCGGTGCCTTTCCTGTGCACGCATGTGCTGGGGTCCATCCGCAAGGCGAGGCCGGCGTGATGCGGGCAATCCTGCCCCGGTCCGGCGCCGTCACTCACCCCAGTTATGGGGTTAAGCGGGTCATCGATCTCGTGGGGTCGGTGGGGGCGCTCATCGTGCTCGCGCCGCTGCTCGGCGTGCTCGCCGCGCTCGTCAGACACGACTCGGACGGACCGGCGTTTTTTCGCCAAGAGCGGATCGGCCGCGGGTTCGAGCCGTTTCAGATCATCAAGCTCCGGACGATGGTAGGGGACACGTCGGATCGGCCCGGCCTTCTGACGGCCGAGGGCGATCGACGTATTACCAGGGTCGGACGCTGGCTGCGCCGTTCGAAGCTCGACGAGCTGCCGCAGCTCGTCAACGTTGCGCGTGGCGACATGTCACTCGTCGGTCCACGCCCGGAAGTCCGCAGATACGTCGAGCTGCGCCGTCGCGACTACGCCGTCATCCTCACCGTGCGGCCCGGCCTCACTGACCCGGCGTCACTCAAGTACAGCGACGAGGCGGCCATTCTCGGTCAGGCGGACGATGCGGAGGAGGCATATGTGACCGCCATCCTGCCCGACAAGATCCGTCTCGCCAAGGACTACGTCGCGCATCGGTCGGTGGCGGGCGACCTGCGGCTGATCGCTCGCACACTTCTCGTGTCGGCCGGTGACATAATCGGCCGGATCGACGCACCCACACCGAGATGGAATTCAAAGGAGGCGCGCAGATGAACCGGAAGCGACTCGCCGCCGCGGTGCTGCTGATGTCGTTCGTGATCACGCCGACGGTGGATCAGCCGCGGGCGCAAGGTCCAGATGTCGACCTACCAGTGTTCGAGGTGGAACCGTCGTGGCCGATGTTGCCGAACGACTGGGTCCTCGGGCAGGTTGCCTCCGTGACCGTTGACCGTCAAGACCAGGTCTGGGTGCTGCACCGGCCGCGCACGGTGCCGGACGAAGAGCAGGCCGTTGCCGCACCGCCGGTGCTGGTCTTCGATATCGACGGCACCTTTGTCCGGGCCTGGGGCGGTCCAGCCGACGGCTACGAATGGCCGGCCAACGAGCATGGGATTCACGCCGACCACGAGGGCAACATCTGGGTCGGCGGCAACGGCAGTAACCCGGCCTCGGACGACATGCTGCTGAAGTTCACACCCGATGGCGAGCTCCTGCTGCAGATCGGGCGCCGTGGTCAGAGCGGCGGAAACGCCGACACGGAGAACCTCATGCGGCCGGCCGAGTCGTTCGTCTTTCCAGGGACGAACGAGGTCTTCGTGGCCGATGGCTACGGCAACCGACGCGTCATCGTGCTCGATGCACAGACCGGTGGTTTCAAACGGATGTGGGGAGGCTTTGGTGGCGAGCCCCGCGATCCCCAGCCCACGCCAACCCGCGCGGCCGGTGGAGGAAGCGACGTGCCACGCGGTGAAGGACCGGGACCCCAGCAATTCGGCACGGTGCACGGCATCGAGGTGGGCCTAGACGGTCGGGTCTACGTTGCCGACCGGAATAACGGCCGCATCCAGCGCTTCACGCTGGACGGCGCGTTTCTCCAGCAACGCTTCGTCAACCCGGCGGGCGAGAGCGCGCTGACGGTGGCCGGTATGGCGTTCTCCGGCGACTGGGAGCAGACGTTCATCTACGTCGCGGATCAGGGGAACTCGCTCATTCACGTCGTCGACCGCGAGACGCTGGAGGTGCTCGACTCGTTCGGGCGCAACGGTGAGGCCCCGGGTGAGTTTCGCGCGCTCCACCACATTGCCACCGACAGCAAGGGCAACATCTACACCGCGGAGGCGCAGCGCGGCCGGCGCGCGCAAAAGTTCAAGTTTCTCGGGATGGCGTCGTGGTTGTAGCGTGCGTCACGCGGTGAGCACCGCCCCTACGACCCGGCGGGGGCGGTGCACTGGAGCAACCTGTCGAGGTAGCCGATGAACGTGCTCCTGCTGTCGATGCCCGACACGTTCGAGCACATGGCGCCGGTCGCGGTGCGTATGCCGAACGGCGCGCTCACGTCGCTGGCGGGCAACGTCGATCCTGGCCATCACGTGACGGTGGCGGACCTCATCCTGGCCGGGCACCGCGTTCGGGCGACGGTCGAGCGCCTCGTCAGGTCGCACCAGCCGGCGATCGTCGGCCTTAGCATCATGACGTTCCAGCGGCGGACGGCGCACGCCGTCATCCGCCTGGTGCGTGCCCTACGGCCCCACACGCGAATCGTCGTGGGCGGGTATGACCCGAGCCTGGCCCCGGAGGCGTACACCGACCCCGCCCTCGGCGTCGACGTCATCGTTCGCGGCGAGGGCGAGGTGACCTTTCGTGAACTCGTGCGCGCGATGGAGGCCGGGCACGGCTGTAGCTCGATCGCCGGCGTCACCTACCGGTCGGGCACGGACGTCGTTGCCAATCCGGACCGGCCGGTCAGCGCGCTCGATGGCGATGCGGTGCGACTCCCGGATCGAGGCGCGCGGCAGCTGTCCGGCTATACGCTGCTGGGTCGGCAGGTCGACGTGGTCGAGACGTCGCGTGGCTGCACATTCGATTGCAGCTTCTGCTCGATCATCGAGATGCGGGGCCGAAATTTCCACAGGTTCGCGATCCCGAGGGTGCTGGCCGACATCGAGGATGCCCGGTCCCGCGGGGCGCGCTGCCTCTTCATCGTCGACGACAACCTCACGCTGGACGCGCCGCGGTTCGAGGAGCTCTGCCGGGCGATTGTCGCGCGCCGGCTCAACGATGTGGAGTACGTGGTCCAGGGGATGACTTCGTCCATCGCGATGCATGGGGCGAGGCTCGCGCCGCTCATGCGGCAGGCGGGCTTTCGCTATGTGTTCCTCGGTATCGAGAACGTGCTCGATCGAGACCTCGCGTTTCTTCGGGCGGCCGCGAAGAACCGGGCGCGAGGTCAGGCCGCCGACGAGGGCTCGGCCACGATCCGAGCGATCGAGCACCTGCATCGCCATGGCATGTATGTCGTCGGCGGGCTGATCGTCGGCAACCCCGACGACACGCGGGAGTCGATCGAAACGAACTTGGCGTTCGCGCGTCGGTACGTCGACTGGCCGTATATTCAGCACCCGACGCCGTATCCAGGCACGCCGATGACCGAGGACTTCGAGGCGCGCGACCTCATCATCAATGACCGCGTCGAGGAATACGACGGAACCACCGCCGTGGTGCGGACCGAGACGCTCGACGCGGCGGAGGTCGAATTTCTAAGATGGCGGGCCGAGCGCTGGATGAAGCTGCGCCATTTCCCGACGGCGCTGGCCCACAGCCCCCGCTTCGTCCTGTCACACGCGGCCGCAATGATGGCCCACACCTTCCGCGGGTCGTCGCTCCGCTCGGTGCTGGGGCTCGAAAGCCAACGAGCCGTGTTCGAGCGCTATCGCGCGATGAGGCGCGCCGAGCGCGCCGCGATCTGGGACGATATGGCCGCGCGAAAGTCGGACGGGGCTGTGGCGCGCCACGGCGAGGCCGATGCCCCTCGACTCGTGTCCCGTCATCGCGCGTAGGCCGTCCCGTGCGGCCATTTCGCCCCTACGGAGCGAGGCTGGAAGTACGGGAACCGGCCCAACTGTTCCATAAGAGTCCACCTGTCGTACTTCGTAGAGACGGCAGGTCTACCGTTATGTGACTTGTAAGGTGTCTTAAGGTCAATACAGTCATGTATTTGGATAATAACGAACACTTATGGAGCACTATTTGCAGTAGATGGTGAAGGGGACGAGGGCGCGCGATGAGCCTGGGACAATCGCCGGGCCGCGGTTTCAGGCGCGCCCGGCCGCCGGTGCTAGAGGAAAGGACGACTCGACCGTCAGATCGAATGGCGAACACTGTCTTGGGGACCGGGCTGGGTGCGGCAGCGGACGACGGCATCTACGATGCGGCTCTTGCGGGCAGGGTCGAACGCCGGTGGCATCGGCGTGTCCGCCTCGATGTTCAGATTGGGGCAGTCCTGATCGACATGGGCGCATCGCGGGTCGTCCGGGCGCTCCTGAACATGGTTGGTGCCGGCGGGGCCTTCGTTCTCGTGTCGGCCCCTTTTGACGTCGACGATTACCTGAAAATCCACTTTGGGCTACCAACGGACCCACCGTCGGACATCCTGTGCGAAGCGAGGGTGCGGTACGTCATTGAGGGTAGAGGCGTCGGGATCCAGTTCCTGGACCTGGATCCAGAGCAGCGCGCTGACCTGAAATCGTTTATCCACGGGAAGCAGAACGACTCGATGGCTATCGCGTGGGACGACCCGGATGCCGCGGCCCAGAGGACCATGACCGTGGCGGGACGCTAGCTTCGGGTCAGGGTCGTCGCCATGTCCGGGTAGAGATGCACGTCGCCACCGTGACCCGACAAACGCTGGCGGTCCCTCGATGCGTTCGGGCGCAACGGTGAAGGCACCGGCTGAGTTTCGCGCGCTCCACGACATTGTCGCCGACAGCAAGGGCAACAGCTACACCGCGGAGTCCCAACGCGGCCGGCGCGCGCGGGAGTTCACGTGTCTCGGGATGGCGTCGTGGTTGGAGCGTCAGTGACCGCGTGAGGCCGGTCAGTACGTGATTGGTCTGTCGCGCGGAGCTTCCGTCGCAGCAGCAGCACCAGCACGGTTCCGGTGATGAGCCCGTAACCAGCGCCGAGCCCATTCCAGCCAAGCTCTTCTCCCATAGGAATCCCCACGACCCAGCCGACCGTGCTGGCCAGCACCCACCAGCCGGCGCCCCGGACCTGCCCTCGGAGCACGAGCCACTGCAGCACCCCGGCTGCCGTCCCGAAGAGGCCCGTTCCCGCGACCCACCCCGCGTCCGCGTCGAACGCGCGTACCCCGAAGACCACGACACCAACGATCGCCGACGCGCCGAGGCTGGCCGGTATCCACCGGATTGCCCGTTCCACATACCGCCTCAGCAGCAGCCATTCCAGTCCTCCGACCAGGACGGCACCCCAGGCCACGCCCAGGAACCCCGCCGTGACGATCGTCGGGCTCGACTGCAGCGTTTGGATCCCGCCCGGTTGTCCGAATGGGGTAAACATGCCAAAGCCCCATCCCCATGCATTGGCCATCAGCCACAAGAACCAGAGGCGCCAGCCCGGCCCCCGCTGCGGCGCCAGAGCCAGCCTCGCCGCGACCACCATGCAGCCGGCGAGCGCGTTGAAACCGATATCGCGCGCATCGAACACGCGATTGGGCAGCATGGCCTGGATAGATTCATCAAGCCCCCCGAGCACCGCCGTCGCTCCCACTGTGAGTGCAGCAGGTATCGGAACCGAGCGCCCGTTGCGTACGCGTTCAAGGAGCGCCTGGTGGATGAGGGCGGCCACAACGCCGTACTCGAGCAGGTGGGTGCGCTCCTCCGGGCTCGCCATCCGGAGGAACGTCCCCACATAGGCCAGCGCGACGCCGATCGCCACTCCGACCTCGGCCCAACCCGGTCGGCTCTTCACCCAATGCGCGACCAGGGCCGCCACCACCAGAACCACGACGAGCGAGAACGAGATCTGCAGCAGATTGCGTTCGCGCAGAGCGTCGGCCAGCGTCCGCGCCGGCCCCAGTGTGGCGTAGATGGCCACGAGCGCGGCCAGTGTCCAGAACCAGAGACGCCGCTCCCGCCCTGACGTGAAGAGAGAGCCGGAGGTCACCATCCTGGAGGCAGCACAGCGGATGCCAACACCGGTTGTGACGTCAACGCCTGTTTGTGGAGCGGGTTAGGTCGCTCGCGAAAATGAGAAGTAGCCTTTACCGTGTGCGAGCAGGGCATCTCCTGCGGGCCGATGAGCATTTAGTGCACACTGCGACCCGCACGATGGAGCTGGCCGACGGTGCCGATCGCCGTCGCGGCATTGAGTCGGAGAACCCCTTTTCAGTTTCGTCGACGAATCGTTCGGGCGGGGGTATCATGAACCTCGATTCGTAGCGCGCGGCGCGCGTGGAGGAGTCGATCGATGAGCACGACACTGTTCGCTGGCGCTCGTACAGCAGACCGGGAGTCGTCCCAGACGTCCGGTGCCGTGATCGGAGCGGTCGTGGCGGCGGCCATCGTCTCAGCGCCCACCCCCGCCGTCGCAGCGGCAATCCACCACGTGCACGTCACGGCATCGAACGCCACCGAGGCGGTCAAATGGTACGCGCAGCACCTGCCGTGCCAGCCGTTGGCGGACCGCGACGATGGCATCGACTGCGCGGGCACCGAGATCGTCTTCGTGCCCCGGCCGACGCGGGGGGGCAGCCAGCGAACCGGCATCGACCACATCTCGTTCTCCTACCCGGATTTGGCAGCCAAGATGGCGGAGATCGAGGAGGTCGGTGTTGGGGGCCGCGGCGTGCGACTACAGCGGTTCGAGGACGGCTCCACGTTGCGCGACGCACCCGGCCTTTTCACGCATGGCTTCATCTTCGACCCATGGGGCACGCGCATCGAGCTGGTGGAGGACCCGGAAACCGTCGGCTTTCACCACGTCCACTTGAGCGCGACCGACCCCGAACGGACGCTGGCGTGGTACGCCGAGTTCTTCGGCGGCGAGCGCGCCAGCCTCCGGAATCGTCTAGACGGTCTCCGGTTCGACGACATCTGGCTGTTCGCCGCGCCGCACGACGAGGGTACGCCCGCGGCAACGGCCGGGCGTTCCATTGATCACCTTGCCTTCGAGATGGCCGACATCGAGTCGGCGGCGGTCGAGATGCGACGCGGCGGCGTCGAGTTCCGTCAGGAGCCGCGCGTGCCGGACGGCGCCCGGACGTCGGCGATGCGTGCGTTCATCGACGGACCAGACAATGTCAGGCTCGCGGTCGTCGAGCCAGGCTTCGCGGGCGTGGAGATCGGACCGGTGGCCGAGGTGGTGACCGCCGATGCCGGGCCGTTCACCGTGCCACGCACACCGTGGGACGCGCCCGATTTTCAGGGGGTGTGGACGGGCGACGCGGCGCACGGTATCCCACTCCAGCGAGACGACGACGATGCCGGCAAGACGGAGCTGACCGTGGAGGAGGCGCTCGCGCGGCGCGAGTCCGGGACGCTGGGCAGCATCTGGGGCTATGAGTCCGAGTGGCGGGACACGACGTTGGGGTATGTGAAGTCAGCGCCGCTGCGCCAGGTCGCGATGGTCGTCGATCCGCCGGATGGCCGACTGCCCGCGTTGTCGCCGACGGCGCCGCCGCCGCGGCCCTACGCGCGCGTACCGGCCGGGCCGGAAGAGCTCAGCCCCTGGGTGCGGTGCATCACGCGCGGGCCGGTGCCGATGCCGCAGGTCTACAACAACGGTCTGCAGATCGTGCAGGGACCCGGCTATGTGGCCGTGCAGCGCGAGATGATTCACGAGACCAGGGTCATTCCGACGGACGGGCGTCCGAATCTCGGCTCGAAGGTGAGGTCGTATCTAGGTGACGCGAGCGGCCACTGGGAAGGCGACACGCTCGTCGTCGAGATCACGAACTTCAACGGGAACGCGCCTGCCCAGCGCGGTGGCGGCTTCGGGTCGGGTTATGGGGCAAGCGACCAGCTCACGCTGATCGAGCGCTACACGCGCACCGGCCCGGACACGCTCGAGTACGTGTTCACGTTCAACGACCCGGCGACCTGGACGAGTCCCTGGACGGGGATGTACACGTTCGTTCGCGACGATTCACAGTACGAGCTCGTCGAGTACGCGTGCCACGAGGGGAACTACGGCATGTCCAACATCCTCACGGGCGCGCGCTCCCGTGACGCAGAAGCCGCCGAGGCACGCTAGTTTCCCCAACCCGCGAGGTGCGTCTGCCATGACCGTTGTGCGTTCCTACGTGGTGGCGGCGGCGGTCGTCTTCATGGGTGGGCCTCTATCGGCGACCGCTCAAGGACCGGCGGCCGACCGAGTCGATTTCCAGCGCCACGTGCGTCCCATCCTCGCCGACAACTGTTTCCAGTGTCATGGGCCGGACGAAGGCACGCGGCGCGCGCGGCTTCGGCTCGACACCGAAGACGGCGCTTTTGCCCCGCGACCGAACGGGGTCGCGATCGCCCCCGGCGCCCCCACGTTCAGCCTCGTGTATCAGCGCGTCACGAACGATGACGACCGGCTGCGTATGCCGCCGCCGGCGTTGTCGACCAAGACGCTCTCGGATGACCAGATTGACGTCCTCCGGCGGTGGATCGAGCAGGGCGCGTCGTGGGACCAGCACTGGTCGTTCACGCCGATCGCGCGGCCGGAGCCTCCGGCCGTGGACGATGACGCCTGGGTGCGGCGTCCGCTCGACCGGTTCGTCCTTGCCCGGCTCGAAGCCGAGGGGCTGGCGCCGGCGCCGGAAACCGACGCGCGGACGCTGGCCCGCCGCGTCGCGCTCGATCTCACCGGCCTGCCGCCGGATCCCGGGACCCTCGCCACGTTCGTGCATGACGCGTCCGAGGAGGCCTACGAGCGGCTCGTCGATCGGTTGCTCGACTCGAAGCACTGGGGCGAGCACCGCGCGCGCTACTGGCTGGACGCCGCCCGGTACGGCGACACGCACGGCATTCACATCGACAACTATCGCGAGATGTATGCCTATCGCGACTGGGCCATTCGGGCCTTCAACGAGAACCAACCGTTCGACGAGTTCACGGTGGAGCAGGTCGCGGGCGACCTTCTGCCGAACCCGACGCTCGATCAGCTCGTGGCGACCGGCTTCCAGCGCAACAACATCACGACCAACGAGGGCGGCGTCGTCCCGGAGGAGTACGAGGCGATCTACGCCAAGGACCGCGCGGAGACGATCGGGAGCGTCTTTCTTGGGCTGACAGTTGGGTGCGCCACCTGCCACGACCACAAGTTCGACCCGATCGCGCAACGCGAGTTCTACGCGATGACGGCGTTCTTCCGGAACACGACACAGTACGTGATGGACGGCAACGTGTCCGACCCGCCGCCCATTCTGGTCGTGCCGGCCGACGATGACCGCGAGCTCTGGCACCGGCTCCGACGCGAAGCAGCCGACATCGACGGTCAACTCGAGGAACGGGCGGCGGTGGCCGATCCGACGTTCGTCGAGTGGCTCACACGTGGCGCGCATCGCGAGGTGGTGACACCGCTCGACGCGTCGTCGGAGATCCTCACCCTCGCTTTGCAGGATCCCGGCGGCCCGGCGGTCTGGCTCGAGGGGGACCGGCGCCCGATCACGCTGCACGCCGGTGCCACGATCGTGGACGGCCCGAGCGGACTGCCGGCGCTGATGTTCGACGATGAGTCGTGGGCCGAGCTCCCGTCGCTGTCACTCGACAGCGACACGCCGTTTTCCATCGCGTTGTGGGTCTATCAGCCGGAGGACGAGGGCAACTTCGTCGTGGCCGGTCAATACGACCAGGCGGACGGTGCGCGCGGGTGGGCCATGACGATCGGCTCGCGCCAGTTGAGCTTCCGCCTGACCGGTGACCGCGCCGCGCCGGGCCGCGGTGCCACCAGCGCGCAGGTCCGGCCGATCAACACGAAGCGGATGCCGACTGGTGTCTGGACGCACATCGTCGTGACCCACGACGGCACCGCCGAGCGTGGTGGTCTGCACGTCTATCGCAACGGCGAACTGATCGAAGAGTCGGGTAGCGAGTACTTCGCAAAGGCCGAAGGCAGCATCCTGACCGATCAGCCGTTCTACCTTGGTCGAGGCGGGGCGCCCGCAAGAGACGGTGAGCCCGAGATGCGCCACTTCGGCGGCGGCGGCGTCGCCGATGTGCGCGTGTTCGATCGCGCCCTCACCGTGCAAGAAGCACGGGTGGTGTCGGAATGGCGGGCGCTCACGGACGCAGCGGCCAAGTCGCCCGAGGAACTGTCGAGCGACGAGCGCGACGTCTTGCGACTCCGCTATCTCGGCATCGAGGACGAGGAGTATCAAGCGCTCGTCGAGCGGAAGCGCGACGTCGAGCGCGAGTGGCGGGAAGTCCGGCGGCGCGGGAGCATCACGCACGTGATGCAGGAAAACGCCGACGCCGAGCCCGAGGCGCACGTGCTGGCGCGCGGGATGTATGACCAGCCGTTGGAGCGGGTCGCGGCCGGCACGCCGGCCGCCCTGCCGCCGATGGACGCCTCGCTCCCGAGAAATCGTCTCGGGTTGGCCCGCTGGCTCGTCGACGAGGCGAATCCGCTCACGACCCGCGTCACGGTGAACCGCTTCTGGCAGCAGCTCTTCGGGACGGGACTCGTGACCACGAGCGAGGACTTCGGGGCCCAGGGAGAGACACCGTCACATCCGGAGCTGCTGGATCATCTGGCGGTCACGTTCCGGGAATCGGACTGGGATGTGAAACGGTTGTTCCGGACGTTGGTCACGTCGGCCACGTATCGGCAGGCGGCGACCGCCACCGCGGCCAAGCTCGAGCACGACCCAGAGAACCGGCTGCTCTCGCGTGGTCCGCACTTCCGGATGGATGCGGAAATGGTGCGCGACTACGCACTCGCGGCCAGCGGTCTGCTGGTGCGTGCCATCGGTGGCCCGAGCGTCAAGCCGTATCAGCCCGACGGTGTGTGGTCGACGGTGGCGATGCCGCAGAGCAACACCCGCCAGTATGAGCAAGATACGGGCGACAAGCTCTATCGCCGGAGCCTCTATACGTTCTGGAAACGATCCGCCCCGCCCCCGTCGATGGACATCTTCAACGCCCCGACGCGCGAGCACTCGACCGTGCGCCGTGTGCGTACGAACACACCGCTCCAGGCGCTGGTCACGATGAACGACCCACAGTTCATCGAAGCCTCCCGCTATCTGGCGCAGCGGGCGATGCGCGAGGCCGGCGACGATTTCGACCGTCGGCTCGACTACGTGACCACGCGAGTGCTGGCGCGCGATTTCAGCGACGCGGAGCGCGCGGTCGCGCGGCGGACCTACGATCGCTTCGTCGACCTCTACCGCGCGGACACGGGCGAGGCGCGCCGCCTCCTCGACGTCGGCGCGTTGCCGTTCGACGCCGCGTTGCCGCTCACCGACTCGGCCGCCTGGACGATGCTGGCCAGCCAGGTGATGAACCTGGACGAAGTGCTGAACAAGTAGTCCGACGTCGAGAGGACATTGATTGATGCACCCTGTGAGAGAGGCCATTCGCGCGGAGACGCGGCGACAGTTCTTCGGGACGGCCGCCAAGGGCATCGGCGGGCTCGCGCTGGCCAACCTGCTGGCGGACGACGCTTTCGCCCTTCCCCAAAGCGCTGGCACGGATACTGCCGCGGTCGGCGGCCTACCGTCGTTGCCTCACTTTGCGCCCACGGCGAAGCGGTGCATCTACCTGCACATGATGGGTGCGCCGCCGCAGATGGATCTGCTCGACTACAAACCGAAGATGAAGGCGCTGTACGACACGGACCTGCCGGAGTCGGTCCGACAGGGGCAACGGCTGACGACGATGACGTCGGGCCAGTCGCGCTTTCCGATCGCGCCGTCGGTATTCGAGTTCTCGCAGCATGGGCAGAGCGGCGCGTGGTTCTCCGAGATCCTGCCCCATACCGCGAGCATGGCCGACGACATCGCCGTCATCCGCTCGATGCACACCGACGCGATTAACCATGAGCCGGGCATCACGTTCATCCAGACGGGGCAGCAGATCCCCGGCCGCCCATGCATCGGGGCCTGGTTCGCGTATGGCCTTGGCAGCATGAACGAGGACTTGCCGACCTTCGTGGTCATGAACGCGGAGCGGAGCCATCCGCGGGCCGGTGTGCAGGCGATCTCCGCGAAGCTGTGGAGCGCCGGGTTTCTGTCGCCGGAGTACGCCGGTGTGGGACTGCGCACCGGAGCCGACCCCGTCCTGTATCTCAAGGACCCGGACGGCGTGTCGACCGACGTCCGGCGCGAGATGTTGGACGGGCTGGGCGAGCTCAACCGCCTTCGCCACGCGGAGATCGGCGACCCGGAAACGCTCGCCCGCATCGAGCAGTACGAGATGGCGTTTCGGATGCAGTCATCCGTGCCGGAGATGGCCGACCTGTCGAGCGAGCCCGACAGCACGTTCGAGCGGTGGGGTGAGGAGGCGAAGCAGGCCGGTAAGTTCCAGAACGCGGCGCTGATGGCGCGACGTCTCGTCGAGCGCGGCGTGCGATTCGTCCAGATTTATCACCGCGGCTGGGACGTGCACTCGTTCGCGCCGCAGGTGCTGCCGGCACAGGCGCGCGACGTCGATCGCGCCGCGTGGGCGCTGATCCAGGATCTGAAGGAGCGCGGGCTGTTCGACGAGACGCTGGTCATCTGGGGTGGCGAGTTCGGCCGCACGATCTATTCCCAGGGCCGGCTGACGCCGACCGATTACGGCCGCGACCACCACCCGCGCTGCTACAGCCTGTGGATGGCCGGCGGTGGCGTGAAGGGCGGCGTGGTCTATGGCGAGACGGATGACTTCTCGTACAACATCGTCAAGGACCCGGTGCACATTCGGGATTTCCAGGCAACGATTCTGCACCTGTTCGGGATTGACCACGAACGGTTTACCCATAAGCATCGAGGGCTCGACGCGCGACTGACCGGAGTCGAACCGGCGCGCGTCGTGAAGGAAATTCTGGCGTAGTTCTGACACACAGGAGGCTGCGATGCGGAGAGTGCACACGGGGTCATCTCAGCTCGGCGCGGTCCGTCTATTGTCGATCGGGGCATTGGTCGTCGCGGGCTGCGCGGCGCCCGCGCCCGACGAGGTGGCGATACCGGTCGACAGCAGTGCCATCGTGTTCGAGGGCGCGCGGCTCATCGCCGGCGACGGGAGCGCCCCGACCGACAACGCGACGTTTGTCGTCGACGACGGGCGGTTCGTCGACATTGGCGCGACCGGCGACGTCGAGGTGCCCGAGGGCGCGGCCCATGTCGACCTCGGCGGCAAGACGGTCATGCCGGCGATCATCGATACGCACACGCACCTCGGCCGCACGCGCGAGGATCTGGTCGAGGACCTGCAGCGGAAGGCCTACTACGGTGTCTCGCTGGCGCTGAGCCTGGGTCAGGACACCGGCGAGCTCGCCTACGACGTTCGCGCCGAGACGATTCCGGACGCGGCGCTGTTTCGCACCGCCGGGCGCGGGATCACGCGGCCGGAGCCGGGACGATCGGACATCCCGTTCTGGGTCGACACCGAGGCGGAGGCGCGCGCGGCCGTTCAGGAGCTCGCCGCGTTGGAGGTCGATCTGGTCAAGGTCTGGGTCGACGATCGCAACGGCCAATACGAGAAGCTCACGCCCGAGCTGTATGGCGCGGTCATCGACGAGGCGCACCAGCACGGCCTCCGGGTGACCGCACACATCTTCTCGCTCGAGGACGCCAAGGGTCTCCTGCGTGCGGGGGTCGACGCCTTCGCGCATGGCATTCGCGATCAGGATATCGACGACGAGGTCGTGGCGATGTTCCGCGAGCGACCGGACGTGGTGCTCGTTCCCAACCTGCCCGGTCGTGGTGTCGCGGAGGACATGGGATGGTTGAGTGGGACGATCGCGCCGGACGAGCTGGCGGCGATCCAAGAGCGGTCGGTCGACCGGCCAGAGGCGCATGACGCGTTCGGCATTCAGGCGCGCAACCTGGCGCGGCTCCATGCGGAAGGCGTGCGGGTCGCGTTCGGCACTGACGGTGGCGCCGGGTGGAGTCCGCATGCCGAGATGGCGGACATGGTGGCGGCCGGGATGACGCCGGCCGATGTCATTGTCGCGGCCACCGGCACGTCGGCCGCGTTTCTCGGTCTGTCCGATATGGGTACGGTGGCAACGGGCAAGAGCGCCGACTTCGTCGTGCTCGACGCCAATCCGCTCGACGACATCACCAACACCCGTCTCATCGACGCCGTGTATCTGCGGGGTGTCGAAGTCGACCGTGCCGGGTTGAGCACGGCCTGGATCGGTCAAGCATCACCATGATCACATCGGCCGTACACATCGGAAGGGATCTCACCATGAAGCATCGATGCGTCGTTCCGTCGTTGATTGCCACGATCGTCGCGCTGACGCAGGTCGTAGCCGCTGCCCAGTCCGGTGTCGCGTCGTCGCTCCCGCGGACGGCATGGGGGGCGCCGGATCTGGGTGGAGTGTGGGATTTCCGCACCATCACTCCCCTCGAGCGCCCGGACGAATTTTCCGACAAGGAAGTGCTCACGCCGGAGGAGTCGGCTGTGCGCGAGGCACGTGCGGTCGAGCGCAACGTCGACCGTCCGCCGCCGCCTGGCAGCACCGGTGGCTACAACCGCTTCTGGGTCGACACGCCCAGCTTCGCCGACAACACGCGGACCTCGCTGATCGAGGATCCGCCGGACGGGAAGCTGCCCGCGCTGCGGCCCGATGCGCCGGATCAGGAAGGATCGCTCGCGGTCGATCTGCCGGCCACGCGTCCGATCCGATACCGGGTGGGCGGTAGCGGTGTCGACGGGCCGGAAGATCGCGGCCTCGCGGAGCGTTGCCTCTTGGGATTCGCCAACGGTCCGCCGCTGTTGCCCGGTGGCTACAACCAGAACATCCAGGTGTTCCAGACGACCGACCACGTGGTCATCCTCAACGAGATGGTCCACGACCCACGCATCGTGCCGCTCGACGGTCGGGCCCACTTACCCGACGGCATCGACCAGTGGAACGGTGACGCGCGCGGACGGTGGGAGGGCGACACCTTGGTCGTCGAGAGTCGCAACTTCAGCGACAAGCGGGAAAGCTACAGCCCGGGCGTGGCGCGGGCGGTCGGCACAGGGGCGACGCTACGCCTCACGGAGCGTTTCACGCGCGTGAGCGATGACACGTTGCGGTACGAGTACACCGTCGACGACCCGACGACCTTCAGCCGGCCGTTCACGGCGGTCATCCCACTGCGCCTGTCCGAGGTGCCAATCTTCGAGTATGCGTGCCACGAGGGCAACTACGGCATGCTCAACATCCTGCGTGGCGCCCGGGAAGACGAAGCGGCGTTGGCAGACGGACGGTAGGTCGCCACGGTGCGCGTGACGCGTCTCCGTGCCGGAGTGCTCACGGCGGCGCTCTTCATAGCGTCCCCATCGGGCGCGCAATCCAGCGACGACCCGTTTCCGTCGCCCATCCCCGCCGCCGACGGGGTCGTCACCGTCGACATCGTGGACTTCGCGACGCTCCCCGACGTCGATGGCGACGCGGCCCGCATGATGCGCCTCGTCGACGTGCCGGGGACGGGGCGGCTGTTCGTCAACGATATGCGTGGGCTGCTGTACGGCGTCAGCGGTGACGGCCAGCAGGTGGAGCCGTATTTGGATCTCCGCGCCGATGAGTGGAGTCTCAGCGTCGAGGCGTCCCGCGGCGAGCGCGGGTTCCAAAGCTTTGCCTTCCATCCGCAGTTCACCCAAGCCGGCAGGCCCGGCTACGGCAAGCTCTACACCTACACCGACACGAGCAACACGGCGCCGGCGCCGGACTTCGTGCCGGCCGGTGGAGACGACGCGCAGGACACGGTGTTGTTGGAATGGACCGCCCGGGACCCGCGGGCCGCGTCCTACGACGGCGGTCCGCCGCGTGAGCTGATGCGGTTCGAGCAGCCGTTTCGGAATCACAACGGCGGCCAGCTCGGCTTCAACACGCTCGCGCCGCCTGGCGATGCCGAGTTCGGCCTCCTCTACATCGGCGCGGCCGATGGCGGCAGCGGCGGCGATCCGCTCGACCTTGCCCAGAACCTCGGCCGGGGGTTCGGCAAGATCCTGCGCATCGACCCGCTCGGCTCGGATAGCGCGAATGGTCGGTACGGGATTCCCGACGACAATCCGTTCGCCGGCGACGGTGACGCGACGACCCTTGACGAGATCTACGCGTACGGCGTGCGCAACCCCCAGCGATTCGGCTGGGACCCGGACACCGGCAACATGTTCGTCGCCGATATCGGCCAGAACATCGTGGAGGAGATCAGCCTTGTCACACCGGGGGCCAACCTGGGGTGGAACGACTGGGAGGGGAGCTTCCGATTCATCAGTCGGCGCGAGGTCAGTCTCGTCGACCCGCGCGGGGAAATCGGGCTCACGTATCCCACGGTCGAATACGGTCAGCTGGACCCCCTGTTCCAACGCAGCTCGGCGGCCACCGGCGTCGTCGTCTACCGCGACGCCGCGATCCCCCAACTGTCGAATCTGGTGCTCTTCGGTGACAACCCCAGCGGCGAGGTGTTCGCGTTCAGTGCCGACCGGCTGCCCAGAGGCGGACAGGACGGGATCAGGCGCATCCTGTTTCGCGACGCGGGCGAGTCGAAGACGCTGCTGGAGATGATCCGCGAGACGAACGTCGAGCAGGGTCGCGATCGGGCGACGCGCGCCGACCTCCGCTTCGGCACCGGTCCCGATGGCCAGCTATTCTTGCTCAACAAGCGCGACGGCGTGATCCGCCTGCTCCAGTAGCCGCCGCATGAAGGAGAGGGTCGCATGCATCATCGAGCGCACGTCCGGGCCCGCGTCACCACCGTCGCCGCGTTTCTCGGACTACTGGCCGGACCGGCCGTCGCCCAGACCCCCACGCCGGACGATTGGACGCCGCCGCGGACCGCTGACGGACGGCCAGACCTGCAGGGCGTCTGGCTGAGCAACAGCGCCACCCCGCTGCAGCGCCCCGCGGCGCTGGCCGATCGCGAGCGGCTCACCGACGAAGAGGTGGCCGAGCTACAGGCACGGTCGGACCGAATCTTCGACAACGGGAGAAGCGCGTTCACGACGCCAGAGGGGGCCTTTCTTGCCGCTCTCCGTGACGTCGAGACGTACGAGGCATGGTCGACCAGCAGCTCGATCGGCATGGTCGACGTCGCGTTTCACAACCGGACGTCGCTGGTCGTCGATCCGCCCGACGGTCGGATCCCGACGCAGACGGCTGCCGCGCGGCGCCGCGAATCGGCGGTCGACACCGGGTGGGAGTACAAGACGGGGCCCGAGGACCTCAGCAACATCCACCGGTGCATCACGACCGGCGTGCCGCGGCTGGGGGGCAACTTCGGCGCCGGACCGTATACGTACTATCAAGTCGTCCAGACGCCGGAGCACTTCGCGTTCATCAGCGAGGCGTTCCATGACGCGCGCATCATTCCGCTCGACGGGCGACCACACCTGCTGGACGACATCCGGCAGTGGAACGGTGACTCGCGCGGGTACTGGGAGGGCGATACGTTGGTCGTCGAGACGCGCAACTTCTCGTCCGGGAGCTACTACCGGGGTTCGGCAGACGGGTTGCGTCTGGTCGAACGGTTCACACGCAGTGGCCCCGACACCCTCACGTACGGGATGACGCTGACCGACCCGTCGACCTGGGCGAGACCGTGGACCGCCGAGACGCTGCTCCAGCGGCGGGAACAGGCCATTTACGAGTTCGCGTGTCATGAAGGCAACCACTCGATTGTCGGGATGCTGCGTACGGCGCGCATGGAAGACGCCAACGGCCGCTAACGTCAAGGAACCTAGTGAGCAAACGACAGATACCGCGTGCCGTGTGTGGCTGGGTCTCGCACGTCGTGCTCGTGTGCGTGCTGTCGGCGGCGCTCGGCACGGTCGCGACCGCGCAGATCGACACCGTCGCTGCCGGCGGGCGGATCTATCGCCAGAAGGCCGATTGTCAGGCCTGTCACGGATGGGCGGGTGACGGGCGCAAGATGAACAACCAGATGCCGGATGGCGCGAACTTGCGTGAGAGCGTGCTCGACCGCGACCAGTTGCTGTTCGTCATCAAGTGCGGGTTGCCCGGCCGGAGCATGCCGGCGTTCGACCGCCGCGCCTACAGCGACGACCGCTGTCTGGGACGGACGCGCGCTGACCTCGAGCGCATGGGGTTGGAGCTGCCCGATCCCGGGGCGACGCTGCAACCCCGTGAGATGGAGCGGCTGGCCGACTTCCTCATGGCCAAGGTGATCGGCCTGGGTCCGATGAATCGGGCCGCCTGCGTCGACTACTGGGGTGGGGAGGTCGAGGTCTGCGCCGAGCTGCCTGATTAGCGGGCGGACACCTTCTTCTTCGCCTTCTTCGGCTTCTTGGTCGGTTTCGGCTTCAGCGCCGACACATACGCGTAGCTCGCGTCGAAGTACTTCTTCAGCTGCCGCGTCTTCTGCAGCAAGCCGTCCGGCACGTCGACGTATTCCTTCATCACCGTGCCGTACTGCACGCAGAGCTGCGTTCGATACCGTCGCAGAAACGCTTCTCGCTCCCCGGCTGCGAGACGGAGCGCCAGCGTTCCCTGATTCGTCATGAAGCTGAACATATGCCCGTTGCACGACGTGTACGCCATGGTGGCGCCCTTCCAGGCGACCGCTGGGTTGGTGGCCACGAGCTTCTCGTAGCGCTCGAACGCAGCCGCGTGAGCCGCCGATGCGGGCTTCTTCGGAGGCATCAGTAATGCACGTAGCGCGGGTAGTAGCGCGGGACTTCAGTCCCGCGACCGTCGGGAGGGCTAACGCCCTGCCCTACGTTTAGTTGTCCAGTGCGAACACGAACAGATAGCTCGAATTCTCGAGGTTGTCGTATTTCACGGGATGCAGATGTCGCCCGCTCGCCTGGACCGCCAGGTATTGCTTCGGGCCGATGGCGTAGGTGACCGGCGCGCCCTTGAGCGGCGTGCCGACGTTGAAGCGCCAAAGCTCCTGCAGCGTCTCATCGTGGTAGGCCACGACCCAGCCGTCTTGCAGCGCCGAGAAGACCAGGCCGCCCGCCGTCGCGACCGCCCCGGAGCGGACCTCGATATCGGTGACGGCTTTGGCGATGACCTCGTGATTCACGACGTCGAACGCCGTGATCGACCCGTAATAGAGCTCGCTGCTGTATTCGCGGCGCTCGCTGGCCTCGCGGTCGATGCCGCCCTCCGGACTGCGTGGTGCGACCTCCGCCCCGCTCTGTGAGAAGCAGCCCTCCGTGCCGACGCCGTAGGCGATGTTCTTCTCCGGGTTGAAGGCCGTCGGCTGGTGCGCGACGCCGCCGTGCCAGGTGGGGCAGGCGCGCTTCATCTCGTCGCGATCCGCGCGCATGGCGCGCGCCTCCGGGTTGTAGATCTGGACATCGAGGTTGGCGTCGTACTCCAGCGGTCGGCCGGTGGTCTGGTCGAGCCCCGCCGTCCAGGTCAGCTCGTTGACGTATTGCTCGCCCCCAATGAACGATCCATTGGTCCGGTCGACGGAGTAGAAAAACCCGTTGCGTCCGAAGTGGGCCGAGACCTTGCGTGCCCGACCGTCGATGGTCGCGTCATACAGCATGTGAACGCCGACCTCGTCGTAGTCCCACGAGTCGTTCGGCGTGTACTGGAAGTGCCAGGCGCGCTCGCCGGTCGCGACGTCGAGCGCCACGGCCGAGTTCGTGTAGAGGTTGTCGCCCGGACGATACTCGGCGTCGTAGATCGGATAGGGGTTGCCGGTCCCGAAGATGTACAGGTTGGTAACCGGGTCATAGGAACCGGTCTGCCACACCCCGCCGCCGCCCGTCTTCCAGGCGCTGTGATCGTCCTTCCAGGTTTCGCTGCCCGGTTGGCCGGGCTCGGGGACCGTGTACCAGCGCCAGAGCTCGTCGCCGGTCTCGACATCGAGCGCCGCGACCCAGCCGCGTGTTCCACCGTCGCCGGCGCCGTTCTGCACGAGCACCTTGCCGTCAGCGACCAGCGGCGCCGTGAGGAAACGCTCCCGTCCACCCAGCTCGGTGGGCCCGGCGATCTCGACGTCCCAGAGAATCTCGCCGTCGTCGCGGTCGATCGCGATCACGCGGCCGTCCTGGAGGTTCTGCAACACCTTGTCCTCCCAGAGCGCGATGCCACGCGTGCGCGAGCCGTTGCCCTCGTGGTCGACCCCCGGGTCGGTGATCCAGATGAAGTCGCCCTTGTCGGGCTGGCGCGCGTCGATCTTGTAGACCGTGCCCCACCCGTCGGTCGTGTACATGAAGCCGTTGTCGATCAAGGGGTTGACCTCGTTCTCGGGGCCGTTCTGTCCGGTGTCTTGCATGCCACCGAGGGCGAGCGCCCACACCATGCGCAGGTTTCGGACGTTGTCCCGGTCGATCTGGGTCAGCTTCGAATACCGCTGCGAGCCATAGTCACCGTTCATCAGCAGCCAGTTCTGCGGCTCGTTCTGCGAGTTGATCAGGCGGTCCTGGGTCACCGTGAGCGAGTACTGGGCGCTGACCGTGGTGGCCGTAGCCGCCACGAGCGTGCCGACGAGGAGTGTAAGGGTCGGTGAGAGAAGGCGCATGTGGGTTCCTCCTGCGACGGTATAGCTTATAACGACCCGCGCGTGACCCGAACGTGCCGCTCGTCGAGCGCGCTTGTCGACCACGCTGCTAGCAGCGTAGGCGCGCCGGGATACAATGCACGCTCTTCCTGAAGGAGGCTAGGCCGTGACGCGAGCCACGCACCGGACCACTCGAATCGTCGGCGTGCTGATGGCGCTGTTCCTGGTCCAGTGCGGCGGCGGACCAGCCGACACCGGACTGGCAGGCGAGTCCGACACCGACACCGCGGCGGCGCCACACGGCGATTGGCCGATGTATCGCGGCAACCTGGCCGGGACCGGCTACTCGCCGTTGACCGAGATCACGACCGAGAACGTCTCGACGCTGACGCGCGCCTGGACCTACTCGCTTGAGCGGACGGACCCGGACCCGGACGGGCGCGGCACCAGCTCGCAGGCGACGCCGATCGTCGTCGACGGCGTGATGTATCTACCCGCGGCCGACCGAGTGGTCGCGCTCGAGCCCGCGACGGGGCAGGAGATCTGGCGCCACGCGCTCGCGGAGGGGGCACCGTCGCGTCGCGGCGTCACCTACTGGCCTGGCGATGACGACCTGTCGCCACGCGTGATCTTCACGGCGGCGCGACGGCTGATCGCGCTGGACGCCGCCACGGGCGAGCGGGTCCTCGAGTTCGGGGAGGCCGGCGAAGCCGACATGGTGGTGCCCTACAACTCGGTGCCGCTCATCTACGGCAATATCGTTGTCGTCGGGGCGAACACGCCGCCCGGCACGATCGGCGGTATCGGCAATGCGCGCGCGTTCGACGCGCGCACCGGCGCACAGGTGTGGGAGTTCAGCTCGGTGGCGCAGCCGGGCACGGTGGGTCACGACACGTGGGAGGGGGATAGCTGGCAGGGGCGGCTCGGCGCCAATGCCTGGCCGTTCTTCTTCACGATGGACGAAGAGCGTGGTCTGCTGTATCTCCCGCTGGCGTCGCCGATCCCCGGCGCCTACGGCGGGGACCGTGCCGGGGCCAATCTGTTCGGCAACGCCGTCGTCGCGGTGGACGTGCAGACGGGTGAGTACAGATGGCACTTCCAGACCATTCATCACGATCTGTGGGACGCCGACCCACCGGCGCCGCCCGCGCTGTTCGACATCCCGCGTGATGGTGGAGCGATTCCGGCGCTCGGTGTGACGACGAAGTCGGGGTATCTGTACATCCTGAATCGCGAGACGGGCGAACCAATCTACGGGGTCGACGAGCTCCCGGTCGCCCAGAGCGACGTGCCGGGCGAGGCGACGTTCCCGACACAGCCGTTTCCGGTGAAGCCGCCGCCGATGGGGCGCGTCAGTTACGAGCCGGCCGACCTGGTGACGGCAGATGACACCTCGGCGGAGCACGCGGCGGCGTGCGCAGCGTTGGTCGACTCGCTTGGCGAGGTCTTCAACGCCGGCCCGTTCACGCCGTGGATCTACCGGGCGGACGGCGCGCCGCCCCGGACGACGCTCAATTTCCCCGGCGGCGTCGGCGGTCCCAATTGGGGAGGCGTGGCGCACGATCCTGGCTCAGGATATGTGTTCGTCTTTTCGATGGACGTCGGCGCGCTTGGGTGGATGGTGCCCGACGCGGACGGCGATCCACTTCCCTACGAGAAACAGGCGCCGCGGCCCGCGAGCTTCGAGGTGCAGATCGAAGGCACGCGGATGCCCTGCCAGAAACCGCCCTGGGGTCAGCTGATCGCCGTTGACGCCGCGACCGGCGACATCGCATGGCAGCACCCGGTCGGTGTCACCGATCACCTGCCCGAGGCGAGGCAGAACACCGGACGCCCCGGCCGTGCGGCCGCCATCGTGACCGGCTCGGGTCTACTGTTCATCGCGTCGACGGACGACAACCGGCTGCGCGCGCTCGAGGCATCGACCGGACGGGAGCTGTGGGCGGACCGGATGGATCGGCGGGGGAATGCCGATCCCATGACCTATCTCGGAGGCGACGGCAGGCAATACGTGGCGGTGGCGGCGACCGACGCGATCGTGACCTATCGACTGCCGTGAACCGCGGCCGGCAGTGCCGTTTTCAGGAGATCGACCACGCGGTCGATCTCATCCCGCGTCGTCGTGCGGCCGGTCGAGAACCGGATCGCGCCGAGACCAACGGGCGGCTCACACCCCATCGCCTGCAGCACGGGCGACATGACATCCAATCCGCTGTGACAGGCGGAGCCTGTCGACGCCGCGACCCCCTCGAGGCGCGCGAGCACCTCCCGCCCACTCTGTCCCCGAAAGCTCACGTTCAACGTGTTTGGTAGGCGCTGGCTCGGGTGGCCGTTGCGCGCAACCGATGGTCCAAACGTGTCGTGGAGCCGTTCCCAGAAATGGGTCGTCACCTCCGCGAGCCGATCGGCACACGGATGTTCCCCCGCAAGCCGGCACGCGGCGCCAAGCCCCACCGCGAGCAGCGCGCTCTCCGTGCCCGCCCGTCGTCCGCCTTCGTGCGCGGCGCCGTGGACGAGCGGCTCCAGGTCCAGCCCGCGCCTCACATACAGCGCGCCGACGCCCTTGGGCGCATAGCACTTGTGACCGGCGATGCTCAGCAGATCGACGCCGAGGTCGTCGACGCGGGTTGCGAGCTTGCCGATTGTCTGCGCGGCGTCGGTGTGGAACGGGATGCCGCGCGCGCGTGATCGCGCCGATCTCGGCGATCGGCTGCACGGTGCCGACCTCGTTGTTCGCGTGCATCACGCTGACAAGCACGGTCTGCGAGGTGACGGCGTCGCGGACCTGTGTCGGGTCGACCAGGCCGGTGGCGTCGACCGGGAGCCGCGTCACGCGAGCGCCGAGCGATTCGAGGAAGCGGCACGGGGTCAGGATCGCGGGGTGCTCGACCTGGGTCGTGATGACGTGCGGCGCGTCGACTGTCGCGCGACGGCTGAAGAAGACGCCTTTGAGCGCCGTGTTGTTGGCCTCGCTGCCACCGCTCGTGAACACGATCTCGTCCGTCGACGCGCCGAGGAGCGTGGCCACGTCGGATCGCGCGTCATCGAGCGCGCGCCGCGCTGGCGTTCCCGCCCAGTGCGCGCTCGAGGGATTGCCGTAGTCGCTGACGAGGAACGGGGCCATCGCGGCGCGGACCTCCGGCGCGATCGGCGTGCTCGCGTTGAAATCGAGATAGATCACGATCCGAGCAGCGTGACCAGGGTCAACAAGACCCCGCCCGCGATCACCGACCCCAGCTGACCCGCCGTGTTTGCGCCCATCGCGTGCATGAGCACGTGATTCGTGAAGTCTTCCTCCTGGGCGACCTTCTGGACGAGCCGTCCGCTCATCGGGAACGCGCTGATGCCGGCGGCTCCGACGAGTGGGTTGATCTTGCCTTTCGTCGCGACGGCCAGCAGCTTGCCAAAGAGGACGCCGGCGACCGTGTCGAACACAAACGCCCCGAGGCCGAGGACGAGGATGAAGAGTGTTTGCCGCTGGAGGAACACCTCGGCCTGCATCAAGCTACCGATCGTGAGGGCGAGAAACAGGGTCGAGAGGTTCGCGAGCTCGTTGGACGCCGACTTCGACAGCTGCGGGACCACGCCGGACTCCTTCAGCAGGTTGCCGAACATCAACGTTGCGACGAGTGGCGCCGACTGCGGGACGAGAATGCCGACGACCAGGGTCACGACAATCGGAAAAGCGATCACCGCGGTCCGGGCGACGGGGCGCGGGGCGTACTCCATGCGAATCCGGCGCTCCGCGCGTGTGGTCATGAGTCGCATGATCGGCGGCTGGATGATCGGCACCAGGCTCATATAGGAGTACGCCGTCACCGCGATCGGCGCGAGCAGCTCCGGCGCGAGCAACGAGGAGACGTAGATGCTCGTCGGGCCGTCGATGGCGCCAATCACGGCGATCGACGCGGCCTGGTTCAGCGGGAAGCCCAGGAGCGTGGCCAGGATGAGGGTCGCGAAGATGCCGAGCTGACCCGCCGCCCCCAGGATGGCAAAGATCGGCTGTGACAACAGCGGCCGGAAGTCCATCATGGCGCCGATGCCAATGAAGATGAACAGCGGGAAGAGCTCGGTTTGAATGCCGACCTCGTTGAGGATGTAGAGCATCCCGCCCGGATGATTGAGCGGGGAGTTGGGGAGGTTGCCGAGCAGCACGCCGAAACCGATCGGGAGCAGGAGCGTCGGCTCGTATTCCTTGACGATGGCGAAGTAGAGGAGCAGCCCCCCCACCGCGAACATCAAGAGTGCTTCCGGCGTGATCGTAGGAATCATGAGACGAAACGAGGATTATGCACTCGTTCGACGGTCGGCTCCGGCCTGGGCGCGCACGCGCGCGCCCCGCGGCCGCGGAGTGGGGCTCTCGGGGTCCCCGCGGAGCGGCCGCGTAGGGGTTCGGGCGAAGCCCCGACTAACTCGGGCCAAATGTCACGAGCGGTTGGCCGTGGACGACGCGCTCGCCTTCGGTGACATGAATCGTGGCGACGGTTCCCGCCCACGGGGAGCGCATCACGTTGAACATCTTCATCGCTTCGATTGTGAGTAGCTCGTCGCCGCGCTCGACCGCCTGGCCGACGGTCGCCACCACCGACGCCACGACGCCCGGGATTGGCGCGGTGAGGGCCTGCGCGTCTCCCACGATGGGGCCTGTCATGACCGGCGCCTCTGGCGCCGCGTCTGGTGGCGGCGCCCGGTCAGGTTCCGCGCCGTCGGCGGACGCCGGGACCGAGGCGTCGGTGTCACTGGAACGGGCCGGCTCCACGTCGACGGAATAGGCGACCCCCGACAACCGCGCCGTCACGGGGCGTGCCCTCGGGTCGTCGATCTCGACGTCGTAGATGCGGCCGTCGATCGTGACTCGATATCGCTTCACCACGGGCTCCTGGACATAGTCACCCGCAGCAGACTACGCGCCCGTGTGCGGGACCGTGGCTGGTTCAGACGTCGGGTGCGGTGCAGGCGTCGCCACTCGGGCGGCGCCTCCGGCACGGTTGCGGCCACGCGTCCGCTGTCTGCGCAGGCCACCGCCGCCGCCAGCGCAACCGCGCGCCGCTGCCGGTCGCGTTCCTCGGCCTCCTGCGCGGCCTCCTCTTCGGCGGTCGGTCGTTCGTCGGTCGTCTCAGCGAGCGCCGTGGCGGTCGATGTGGGTGGCTGACCGGCCGGTCTCGCCCGCCGGGCACGCGGCCACGGGCTGGTCAGGATGTACATCAGCCCGATCAGACCCGCGAGTGCCGCGAAGAGCAGCGTGGCACCGACCGCGGCGATTTCGAGGACTGTGGCGAGCTGTGGTGACATCCGGAGGATCAGAGAGGAATGGTGCCGTGCTTCTTCGGTAACGACGTCGCCTGCTTGTCCTTCAGGAACTCGAGCGCGGCGATCGCGCGGGCCCGGGTCTCGCGCGGGTAGATCACGTCGTCGAGGTGTCCCGACGCCGCCGCGACGAACGGCGAATTGAACTGCCGCTGGAACTCGTCCTCGAGCCGCCCGCGTTCCGCTTCGCGGTCGCGTGCGTCGAGGGCGGCCAGCTGGCGCGCGTGGAGGATGCTCACCGCGCCCTTCGACCCCATGACGGCGATCTCAGCAGTGGGCCACGCCAGGCAGACGTCGGTGCGGATCATCCGGCTGCTCATGACGATGTAGGCCCCGCCATAGGCCTTGCGGAGCACGATCGAGATCTTGGGCACCGTCGCTTCCGCGTACGCGTAGACGACCTTCGCGCCGTGACGGATGATGCCCTGATGCTCCTGGCCCGCGCCGGGCAGAAACCCGGGACAGTCGACGAGCGTCACGATCGGAATGTTGAACGCGTCGGCAAAGCGGATGAACCGCGCGATCTTGTCGGATGCGTCGATGTCGAGCACGCCGGCGAGATGGGCCGGCTGGTTGGCCACGAACCCCACGACGCGACCTGCCAGACGCGCGAACCCGACCACGGCATTCTGGGCGAAGGCGCCGTGCACCTCGAGAAACGACTCCCGGTCGGCGATCAGCCGGATGGCGTCCCGGACATCGTAGGCGACCTCGGCAGTGTCGGGCAGGAGGTCGTCCAGCTCCTCGGCGTCGGGCTCGAGGTCGTCGTCAGGGTCGATCGCCGGCGGGTCGTCCGCGTTGTTCGACGGGAGGTAGCTCAGCAGCCGGCGTGTCAGATGCAACGCCGACTCCTCGTCGTCGGCGACGAAGTGCGCGACGCCCGAACGGGCCGTGTGGACTTCCGCCCCGCCCAGCGTCTCGACGTCCACTTCCTCCCCGGTCACGGTTCGGATCACGTCCGGCCCTGTGATGAACATATAGCTGCTGCCGCGCGTCATGATGACGAAGTCGGTCAGGCCCGGAGAGTAGACCGCGCCGCCCGCGCACGGGCCGAGCATGAGGCTGATCTGGGGGACCACGCCGCTCGCCTGCGTGTTGCGCCAGAAGAGATCGCCGAACCCGGCGAGACTCCACACACCTTCCTGAATCCGGGCGCCCACCGAGTCGAGCAGGGCGATGATCGGCACGCCCGCGGCGGTGGCCGACTCGAGGAGGCGGCCCACCTTGAGGGAATGCGTTTCCGAGAACGAGCCCCCCAATACGGTGAAATCCTGAGCGAAGAGCGCGACCCGGCGACCATCAATCAGGCCAAAGCCAGTGACCACGCCGTCCCCGGCATATCGTTGTCGCTCGAGCCCCAATCCCGAATGCCGGTGTTCGACATACGGGCCGAGCTCTTCGAACGATTCGGCGTCGAGGATCACGTCGATGCGTTCTCGGGCCGTGAGCTTGCCACGCGCGTGCTGCGCGTCGATGCGCGGCTGGCCACCGCCGAGCTGTGCCGCCGCGCGACGCGCGGCGAGAACCGCCGTCGGCTCGTCGGACGCATCGGTGTCCGGCGCGATCGCCGTGCTCTCGGGCGCGGGTGACCCAGCCTCCGCCGCGTCGGCCGCGAAGTCGCCGGGCGACAGGCTGTCGCGACGCTTCTTTCGGGCCGCGCGCCGCCGCGTCAGCAGGCGCAGGGCGGCGAACATGGCCGCGCCCGCGACGGTGGTGGCGACCGCGCGCTTCTCGGCCGTTGAGGTGATCCGACGACCCAATCGCTTTCGCGGGCTGGTCTCCGACGACGCCTCGCGCTCCGCGTCGTGCGGCGGATCGGTGCCGGCCGTTCCGTCGTCGCCTGATTGCGTGGAGTCCACCGGGGCTTAGCCTACTCCCGAAACTCGACCCGTGCCATGACCGGATAGTGGTCGGAGGGATAGCGACCCTCCGCATTGTGGAGAATCGTCTCCACCGACTGGACACCGAGCGGACCGCCGACGAGGATCCAGTCGATCCGGCCCTCGTTGGCGTCCTCCGGTGGTCGAAAATCGCTCGACGTCCGCGGCGGGCCGTGGCGCGCATCGGCGACGACCCACGCATCCCGCAGTCCCTGGCCTGTCGCAGCCCTCCATGTGTCGCTCGTCTCCGCAACGGCGTTGAAATCGCCAGTGACGATGACCGTGCTGTCTGGCGGGAGCGCCGCCACGCGATCGGTGATCATCCGGGCGGACGCGACCTGCCGGGGTCCACGCCGCAGGGTGAGATGGGTGTTGAAGACGAAAATCAACCGTCCTGACCGACGGTGGTGGAAGCGGGCCCATGTGACGATCCGGGACACGCGGCGGCGCCAGCCAGTGCCGGTCGGTCCGTCCGGTGTCGCCGAGAGCCAAAAGGTGCCCGACTCGATGGGGCTCAGCTCTGCGTGTCTGTAGAAGATGGGTGTGTACTCGCTGAGTCCCTCGCCACCGTTGAGCCCGCGGTCGACCCCCAGCCACCTATAGTCCGGCAACGACGCGGCGAGGTACTCGATCTGCTCGTCGATGACCTCTTGTAGACCGGCGATCTCGGGGGCGAACCGATCGATCGTGTCGGCCACGAGTGCTTTTCGGAATGACCAGGCGTTGTCGCCGTCACTCGTGTTCGCCGTGCGGATGTTGAAGGTCATCACGCCGAGCGTCGCCGGTCCGGGGGCGCGGGCGCCGGACACACCGGGCACGATGCCCAGCAGCGCCAGAGAGAGCGCCGCGGCGGCGCGGACCCATCCGCTGTTCCGCCCACGTTGCCCGCGTTGGCGGGCCGCGTCGGATCGTCTGATCATCGCTCAAGTCTACAGGCGGATTCCGGCCACTTGCCGGCATCCTTGATGCCATAATGACTCGGTTCTGTCCCAGTGGAGGGTATGCGCATGCGAGGCCTACGACGCTCGGTCGGCCTGATGACGATGCCGGTGGTGGGTGCGGTGGCGTGCTTCGGCGCCGCGGCCGTGTCCGGCCAAGGCGCGGTGGGAACGAACGAGGCGCAGGCCCAGACGCCGTACACTGCTCCGCGCACGCCGGATGGCCACCCGGATCTTCAGGGGTTCTGGACCAACCAGACCTACACACCCCTCGAGCGGCCGGATGGCGTCACGAAGCCGTTCTATACCGAGGAGGAAGCCGCGGCGATCGAACAGGGGCGCGCGGAAGTCGAGATCTCACAAACTGTCCCGGGCACCGTTCCCGACGTGCACTATGACTTCACCCAGTTCGGGCTCGATCGTAGCCAGTCGGCCTTTGCGCGCAATCTCCGTACGTCGCTGATCGTCGATCCGCCGAACGGAAAACTGCCACCGGTGACCGCCGAGGGGCAGCGCCGAGCGGCCGCCGTGGCGGCTGTGCGCGAGCGGATCGGGCGCTGGGATTCCGCGGAGGCCAATCAGCTCGACGACCGGTGCGTCATCATGCGCGGCGCCGGCCCGCCGATGCTCAACGCGGGCTACAACAGCAATTACCAGATCGTGCAGAATCGCGATCACGTCATGATCCTCGTCGAGATGATTCATGACGCGCGCATCATCCCGCTGGACGGACGCGACGCGCCGTCGGGCAAAGCCCGGCAGTGGATGGGGATGTCGCGCGGACGCTGGGAGGGGGAGACGCTCGTCGTCGAGACGACCAACCTCAACGGCAAGAACCCGCTGAATGGATCCAGCGACGCGATGCGCGTGACGGAGCGCTTCACGCGCGTGGCGGACGACGCCATCGCCTATCGATTCACGGTTGAGGACGACGCGACCTGGGCGACCCCGTGGACCGCGGACATGCCGATGACGCGAACGATCGGCCCGCTTTTCGAGCACGCGTGCCATGAAGGGAACTACGGCCTCTACAACACGTTGGTCGGGGCGCGGCTCGAAGAGCAACAGGCTGCCGAAGCGGCGGAGGACGCGCGGCACGCGCCGCGATAGGAGGCCGATCGATGCGACGCCGGTTCCGCGTCCGGGCCTTCGCGGCGGCGTTCGCCACCGCGGGTCTCGCGCTGTCCGCGTGGGGGGTCTCGGCGCAGGCGCCGGCCTACACCGCGCCTCGCACCGCCGATGGTCGACCCGATCTGAACGGCATCTGGCAGGCGCTCAACACGGCCCATTGGGACGTCGAGCCGCACTCGGCGGGACCGAGCGTCGTCAGGGATCTCGGCGCGCTCGCGGCCGTGCCGGGCGGGTTGGGCGTCGTGGATGGCGACGAGATCCCGTATCGCCCCGAGGCGCTGGCGACGCGCAACGAGAACTTCGCGCACCGACTCGCGCGCGATCCGGCGATCAAGTGCTATCTGCCCGGTGTGCCGCGCGCGACCTACATGCCCTATCCGCTGCAGATCATCCAAAGCCAAGACCACGTCATGATCCTCCACGAGTTCGCGGGGGCGGTCCGGACCGTCTACATGACCGACCACATGGAGGCGCCGGCCGACAGCTGGATGGGGGGGTCGAACGGGCGATGGGACGGCGAGACGCTGGTGGTCGACACGACCGGCTTCAACGGCATGACCTGGTTCGATCGGGCCGGCAATTTTCACAGCGACGCGCTGCATGTCGTGGAACGCATCACGGCTCGGAGTCCCGAGACGCTCACGTATGAGGTCACCATCGAGGATCCGAGCGTCTTTACGAGACCCTGGACGATGCGCATGCCGCTGTATCGGCGCGCGGAGGCCAGCGCGCAGCTCATGGAGCTCAGGTGCGTGGAGTTCGTCGAAGATCTCATCTACGGTCATCTCCGCAAGCAGCCGGAGAGGTAACGAGAACGGAGGGATGCGCATGCGAACGAAGGTGATCGTCGCCGCCGCCAGCGTGGGGCTGCTGCTCGGTTCAGCACCGCTGTGGGCGCATCATGCGTTTTCGGCCGAGTTCGACGTCACGAAGCCATTGACGCTCGAGGGTACCCTCGTGAAATGGGACATGATCAATCCCCATTCCTGGTTCCACATCGACATCGAGGATGCGGACGGAGACGTCGCCACCTGGCTGATTGAAGGCGGAAGCCCGAACGAGTTGATCCGTCTGGGCGTGACGAAAAACACCCTCGAGATCGGCATGGTACTCACCGTCGAGGGCTACCATGCCAAGGATGGGACGGATAAGGCCGTCGGCCGTAACTTCCTGCTCGCCGACGGCGACCGGTTGTTTCTCGGCGGCTCCGCCAACCGAATCGGCGACAAGCGGTAGCCTAGCGCGTGCCGGTCGAGGCCGCCTCTTGGACGCGCGCGCCCTTGAGCAGGTTTTCCATCCCGTAGTTGCGCTCGTGACACGCGTACTCGTAGATCTGTCCGTCCGTTGGCGGCATGTCTAGCGCCGCGGTCCAGGGCCGCGTCCACGTCTCTGGATCGTCCACTGTCACCTCGTAGCGGAGCGTGCCCTCGTCAACGCGGGTGAAGCGCTCGACGAGCGTGAGCTCCGGCGACGAGCCGCGGTAGCTCCGCTTGTCGCCGAAGTTGGTCGTCTCGACCACCAGTGTGTCGCCCTCCCAGCGGCCACGCGAATCGCCTAGCCACTGACGGATCGTCGAGTCGACGTGCGGCTGCACGTCGAGCGGGATGATGCGTGTCTCGTGCACCATCTCGTGCAGAATGGCGACGTGCTCCGGCGTCTGAAACACTTGAAAATTGTTGTTGTAGGCGCCGCCCAGACGGGGAACCCCGAGCGTGAGACACCGTTCCCAGTCGCCGCGGTCTTCCGGTCCTGCGGCGCCGCGTGCGCGGCGTGCTTGGGCCTCCGCTCGGCGCGCGTCGGCACGCACCTGGGCATCCGGTTGCATTGGCGGGATGCGTCCGTCCGGCGGATCCACGATCAGCGACGTGCGACCGTCGGACTGACCGCGATCCCACCAGAACTGGTTATACGCGAGGCCGACGTCACGCTCCGCCGAGAGCTCGCCCCTCCGCTCCGAGCTGGCGAACGTCGCGGCGCTGAGGTTGGCCTCCGCCACTTCCTCGTCCGTGAGAAACGTCCGGCCGGCATGTTCGTCCCGTCGCTCCAGCGGCGTGACCGTCGCATGGCTCCACGTGCCTTCGAGGTCGGGTGCACCCCACGACGTACGCGGCGGTGGCGCGTCGCGATCAGCGGTGGCAGATTGGGCGAGGACTGGCGCGGCCAGCAGGGCCACGGCAACCAGCGTCAACGCGACGGACCAGAGTCGATGCGTCATGTGGCCTCCAGACGTGGGTGTCATCATCTCATGCTCACGCGACGGCTGCACGTTAGCACTCGGCTACACGTTAGCACTCGACTACACGCGCATCACGCGCTCGTGGAGCGCCTCCACAGTCCGCCAGGCGGCTTGTATGGCGCCTTCGAGCCAGGCGGGGCGCGAGCTGGCGCCTGCACAACCGATGTAGAGCGGTCCGTCGGGCGCACTGAGCGTCGCCAGCAGGTCATCGGCCGGGGTGCGACCGTAGGCCCCGCGGCTATAGGGCACTCTGTCCCACCAGACGGCATACGCCGTCTCGAACTCCTCGCGCATCTGCGGGTGGACTTTGCTGGCTTGCGCGAGCACATGCTCGACCCGCCCGGCGACGGGCATGTCCGCGAGGCCGGCCGTGCGCCCGCTGCCGTAGTAGCCGAGCAGCACCCCCTTCTGAGCGAAGTAATCGTACGACGGGTAGGAGAACTCGCCGAGCTGCAGATCACGCGCCCAGAGATGACCGCCGAAAATGCCCTCGTCCTCTTCCCAGAACCGGCGCCTCATCTGCAGACCCAGCTTCGCTGCGTCGCTGTGACGGGCCTCCATCACTGCCCGGCCCATGTCCGCCGAGAAGTCGATGTCGAGCCGTTGCAGGACGGCCATGGGCAGACAACAGACGCAGTAGTCCGCGCTGGTCCGTCGCATCTCACCGCTCCGGGTCTCCCGGTAGACGACGTCGACGCCGTCCGCCGTGCGCCGCACGCTCGAGACCTCCGCCTCGAGGGTGACGTGGTCGCCGATCGCGCGCTGGAAGGCGAGCGGGATCTGCATCATGCCGCCGATCGGTTGAAACACCGGGTCCGGTCCGCCGGTGCCGGCGTACAGGGGGCCGGCGCGATTGCCGAAGCCCGATCGGAGGAGGGCGCCCAGGTCGAGGCGATTCGTGGCGCCGCGTGACGTGGGCGGCTGGTAGGCGTGGTCTTCGGAGTCGAGATATCCGGCGCTGACCAGGAAGTCGACGAGGCGCTCCTCGTCCGCGATGGTGAGCGGTGCATCGATGCGGCCCTGGTCCATCGCCTTGGCGAGCAGCTCCGCGGTCGACCCCCACAAGTCGGCTCGTACTTCCCGCAGGCGCACCTTGCGGTTAGCGATTGGACCGAGTGCGTCGCGTTCGTCGTAGAAGTAGTTCGCGTCGCTCGTGTTGATGAAGATCTCCAACGGAACGCCCAGCTCCTTGCAGTACCCCAGCACGCCGGTGTCCGCATTCGGGATGCGCCAGGCGCCGGCGTTGAGATACTGGCCTTCGTCGAACTGGCAGTTCTGGCGCTCGCCGTCAATCTCCTGGTGGCTGGCGCCGCGCCGGACCGTCCAGCAGAGGCCGCCGACCCAATCCCGCGCCTCGAGGATCTGGTAGTCGTAGCCGAGCTTGCCCAGCTCATATCCGACGGTCAGGCCAGACATACCCGCCCCGAGGACGACGACGCGGGTACCGGGTGCGCGGCCTTGCAGGATGGGACGGGTGCCGGCTGGGACTCCCATCAGCCCCCACGCGTTCATGGCCCCCATCACGAGCGACGACCCGCCGACGGCCCCGAACGTCTGGAGTACCTGGCGCCGCGTCACCGGCGAGGCTTCCATGGAGCTAACCTTAACGCCGATCGGTGCTCAAGGCTCAGGGCCTCACGAGCCATCGCACGTCGACCGCGAAGGAATAGATCAGCAGCGCGAGTGCCGCCGTGGCGGCGGTGGCCGCAAGCGTAGCCGGCACGATGGGACCGAGACAGACCAACAGGGCCACCCCTTGCACGACACAGACCGTTTGCCGCCGCGTGCTGGGGGGGAGCTCGGCTGTCAGGGTCGGCCAGAGCCAGCCGGCGATGACGAAGAGATACCGGAGCAGGCCGATGGTGACGACCCATGGTCCGACCTTGCCGCTGAGTGCGACCAGCAACGCGAGCGCCAGCATGAGAAACGCGTCGAGCTCCATGTCGAAGCGGGCGCCAAAGCTCGTCGCGGTCCCGCTGCGGCGCGCGGTCCAGCCATCGAGGCCATCGGTGATCATCGCGATCGTCGAGACGGCGATGATCCACCAGTAGCCGTTGTCGTGATGGATGCCCGGTTGCCACACCAGCGCGGCCACCGGGAGCAGGACGATCGCGCGCGCCAGCGTCACCCGGTTGGCCGGCCCGAGCCCCGGACCGGGGAGCGTGCCGGGGACCGTGGAGAAGACGAGCGCCGCGGTGGCGGCGTAGCACGCTACTGCCTGCAGCAGGTAGCTCACCGGCAGGTCGAACACCGCTCGCGTGACGAGCGCGACGGCGAGCAGCGCGAGGAGGCCGGCCAGGAGGTCGATTCCTGCGCGTCGTCGGCTGTCGCGGCGATCATGGGGGCCGGCGGTGTGGTGAGTCACCGTGGTCATGGGGTATGGTCCGATGGAAAACCATGATCCCTCACATGGCTCGTCAATTCTGGATCCAATCGCCCGGGCACGGGGAGATTGTGCGCGCCGAGCTGGCACCCCGGCAAGCGGACGAGGTGCTGGTGAGGAGCCGGTTTTCTGGGATCAGCCGAGGCACCGAATCGCTCGTGTTTCGCGGCGACGTGCCGCCGTCGCAGCAGGAGTCGATGCGGGCGCCGTTCCAGGACGGTGCGTTTCCTGGCCCGGTCAAGTACGGCTACATGAGCGTCGGCATCGTCGAGGAGAGCCCGGATACCCACGCCGACCTGATCGGCCAGTCGGTCTTCTGCCTCTATCCGCATCAAGACCTGTACTGTGTCCCACGTGACGCGGTGACGCCGCTCCCCGACGACCTGCCCGCCGGTCGTGCCGTGCTGGCGGCCTACATGGAAACCGCGGTGAACGCCGTGTGGGACGCTCGCCCGGCCGCCGGCGACCACGTGGTCGTGATCGGTGCCGGGGTCGTCGGCTTGCTTACGGCCTGGTTGTGCCACCAGACGCCCGGCAGCCGGGTGACGGTCGTCGATATCAATCCGTCGCGCGCCGTGATCTGTCGCGAGCTCGGGCTATCGTTCGCCGGTGAACCACCGTCTACGTCGAACGCCGACCTGGTCGTGCATGCGAGCGGGCAGCCGGAGGGCCTTCGAAGCGCGCTCGCGAGTGCGGGTGTGGAGTCGACGATCGTCGAGCTGAGCTGGTATGGCAGCCGACCGGTCAAGTTACCGCTTGGCGAGGCCTTCCACTCGCGCCGCCTCACGCTTAGGAGCAGCCAGGTCGGTCGTCTCCCTCCGAACCGCACGCCGCGCTGGAGCCGCGCGCGTCGAATGGCGCTGGCGCTGGAGCTGCTGTGTGACTCCCGCTTTGACAGCCTGATCACCGGGGAGAGCGCGTTCGAGAAATTGCCGGTCGTGCTGTCGGACGTGAGCGCCGACTCGACAGACGAGCTGTGCCATCGCATTCGCTACGACCGTTAGCTGCCCGTGGTGAAAGGCGGGGGATTTGCACCTCGGGCTGCTAGGACATCCAAGGGAGGGACGCATCTGTGTACAGCCTCAATGTTCGCGACCACTTCATGATTGCGCACAGCTTCGAAGGCGAGGCGTTCGGCCCGGCGCAGAACCTGCACGGCGCGACCTACGTCGTCGACGCCACGTTCAGACGCCAGGAGCTGGATTCGGACGGGATGGTGGTCGATATCGGCTTCGCCTGCGAGCAGCTCAAGGCGGTGCTAGCGGATCTCAACTACCGCAACCTGGACGCTGAGCCGGCGTTCGCCGGCAAGAACACCACGACCGAGTTTCTCGCGCGGGAGATCTTCAGCCGCCTACGGCAGGCGATCCGTGCCGGCACGCTGGGCGACGGGGCGCGGGCGATCACGAGCCTCTCGGTGCAACTGAGCGAATCGCCCGTGGCCTGGGGGAGCTACGAAGGCGAAGTGTGACCCCTCCCGAGCTCCATCTGGCCGTTCCCGGCTCGCTCGAGCAGCGGACCGGTGGGTACATCTACGACGCGCGGATGGTCGATGGCCTCCGGCGTCTCGGATGGCCGGTCGTTGTCCACAATCTGGCTGGGGCGTTCCCGGACGCGGACGAGACTGCCCGCATCAGCGTTGCCGGCGTGCTCGACCGCCTCGGTGACGGCGCGAGGATCCTCATCGACGGTCTGGCATTGGCCGGACTGACCGGGCCGGTGCGCGCGCGCTGTCGCCGGCTCCGCCTCTTCGCGCTGATACACCATCCATTGGCCGACGAGACGGGGCTCGACGTCGAACAGCGCCATCGTCTAGCGACGCTCGAGCGCGAGGCGCTGGCGTGCTGCAGCGCAGTGATCGTGACCAGCCGGTTCACCGCCGCGCGGCTGGCGGCGTACGGTGTGCCCGCCGACCGTATGCGAGTGGTCCGTCCCGGCACCGCACCCATCCGGCGGGCCGACGGACAACACGGCGGCAACCCGCCGCAGCTGCTCTGCGCGGGGTCGGTGATTCCCCGCAAGGGCCAGGACGTGCTGATCCGCGCGCTTGCGCGACTCGCGCACCTGGCATGGCGCGCCACGTGCGTGGGAAGCCTCAGCCGAGACCCCACGTACGCCGACGCCGTGCAGTCGCAAGCGCGGGCGAGCGGACTCGGGGACCGGGTCCTGTTCGCGGGGGAATGCGATGCGGCCACGCTCGACGGGTACTACCGCACCAGCTCGGTGTTCGTCCTCCCCTCGTATTACGAGGGCTACGGCATGGTGCTCACCGAGGCGCTCTCGTACGGGCTGCCGGTGGTCAGCACGACCGGAGGCGCGATCCCGGACACCGTACCGTCCGACGCCGCGCTGTTGGTGCCGCCCGGCGACGATGTGGCCCTCGCCGACGCTCTCGTGACCCTGCTGGCGGAGGCCGACTCGGGCGCGGCGACCCGGCGACGGGCAGCCCTCGCTGCGGCCGCGCGCCGGCACGCTGCGACTCTCCCCGATTGGGACCAGGCCGCGTCCGGGTTCGCCGATGCTATCCTCGCGCTCACTCGTGTCTGACGCACATTTTGACGCTGACTGGCTCGCCTTGCGCGAGCCGGTCGATCATCGGTCGCGCGCGGCGGCGGTCGTGCCGCTGTTGCGGCAGGCGTGGCGCGCCGTCGGGTGGTCGCGGGTGCTCGACCTCGGCTGCGGCACCGGCTCCAATCTGAGCTACCTGGCCCCGAAGCTGGTCGGTCCCCAGGAGTGGACCGTGCTGGATCGCGATCAGGAGCTGCTCTCACGGGTCACGGTCCCGGATGCCGTGCAGCGGGTGACTCGAGTGCATGGGGAGCTGGCGCGCGAGGGGTTGGCCGCGGTCGAGCACGCGCATCTCGTGACCGGCGCGGCCCTGTTGGACCTGGTCTCCGAGGACTGGTTGGGGAGGCTGATCGCGGCGTGTAGGGTGAGGGCGTGCGGTGCGCACTTCGCGCTCACGTACGACGGCACGATGCAGTGGTTCGCAGACGAGGCACGGAGGGTCAAGGATGACGACCCGGATGACACGGTGATCCGACGCGCGGTCAACGACCATCAGCGGCGCGACAAGGGGCTCGGACCGGCGCTGGGTCCGATGGCTGGCCTGGTTGCCGAGACACGGTTTCGCGCCGCCGGCTATCGAGCCTGGCTCCTCCCGAGTCCGTGGCACCTCGGTCCCGGCGACGCGACGCTCGCGCGCCGGCTGGTCGAGTCGTGGGAGGTCGCTGCGACGGATATGCGGCCCGATGTGGCGGACCGCGTGCAGGCATGGGCGGCCCGACGGCGCGCGGTCATCGACCGTGGCACCTTCGCGATCTCGGTGGGACATCTCGACCTGCTCGCCTTGCCCCCCCCACAACAGTCGTGACCGTGAGCCCGGGACCGAGGTGGACGGCGGTGCTCATCCGACTGTCCGTAAGCGTGGGCCTCGTCGCGGGGCTGGCGTGGGTGGTCGACGTGCGTGCCGTGATCGCACGTCTCGGCCAGTTCGACCCTCGATGGGTCGTGCTCGCGCTGGCCATCTCGCTCCTCCAGGTCGGCGCGTCGGCGTGGCGCTGGCGATTCACGGCCGGTCGGCTGGGCATCGATCTCTCGTTTCGTGACGCGCTCCGTGAGTATTACCTCGCGATGTTTCTCAACCAAGTGCTGCCCGGCGGTGTGATGGGGGACGTGTCGCGCGCGTGGCGCCATGCGCGCGCGCAGGGGGAGGCGCGCGCGCCGCGCGGTCCGGCCATGCGTGCCGTGTTGTTGGAGCGCGTCTCGGGACAGGTGGTGATGACCGCGGTCGCCGCGGCGTCGGTCGCCGTCTTGCCTGCGACGCTCGGCACGGGCCGATGGATGTGGTGGACATCGATCGCCGTGCTGGCCGTCGCGGTCGGTCTGGTCGCGTGGGGGCGGCATCGGTGGAGCAACGACCGGTCGCTCGCCCGACGTCTGTGGCGGGAGACGCGCGCCGCGCTCTGGACGGGCGCCGCCCTGCCGGTGCAACTGATGAGCTCAACGGTCATCGTCGGCACCTACCTGGCGATCTACGTGGTGGCCGCCCGGGCGATCGGCGTCGATACGCCGATCGGCACGTTGCTCCCGCTGATCGCGCCGGTGCTGGTCACAATGCTGATCCCGGTGACGATCGCCGGATGGGGCGTGAGAGAGGGCGCGGCTGCCAGCCTGTGGCGCCTCGCCGGACTCCCGGTCAGCGACGGCGCCGCGATCTCAGTCGCGTACGGCCTGCTGGTTCTGTTCACGGCGCTGCCGGGCGCGCTGATCCTCGTCGCCGGCGGGCGCCGCCGCTGGTGGTCGTAGTTCCAAATCGAAGAGGACGTCGTCGTCGAGGTGAAAGACGCGGCATGGGGGGCGAAGCGCTTGGTCGAGCGAGTCGATACGGTCGAGCTCGACGGAGGGTCGGCCGGACCCGATGAGCAGCGGCGCGACCGTCACGTGCAAGCGATCGAGCGCGCCGGCCTGGAGAAACCGGGAGACGGTCCTCCCCCCGCCCTCGATGAGCAGACGACGATGACCCAGATCCCGGAGCGCCCGCACGAGGTGATGCGGGTCGAAGCCGTCCACCGCGGTCGGTGGCAGCGACAACACACTGCTGCCTGGCAACGGTGGCGCGTGAGTCACGGTCGATTTTCTGACGACGAGCGTGCGGGCTGCGCCGTCGGAGAACACGTGGCGTGTCGGGTCGAGGCGGCCGTCCGGGTCGAGCACGACGCGGACGGGGTTCGGGCCGTCGACTCGGCGGACGGTCAGACGGGGGTTGTCGGCAGCGACCGTGCCGGCGCCGACGATGACGGCGTCCACAAGAGCTCGGAGACGATGGAGTCGGAGGATATCAGCCGGCCCCGTGATGTAATGTGAGTGGCCATTCTCGGTGGCGATTCGGCCGTCCAGGCTCTGGCCGGTCTGCCCGATGACGAGATCGGTGCGTAGCTGGAGCGGGAGATATAGCTCGACGAGGTCTCGCGCCGAGGCGGTGAGCGGCGCGGAGGCCTCCCAGCGTCCTGAGGAGCGGACTTGCAACCAGACATCGAGCCTGGGATCATGGTGCACGCGCGTGCCACCGGGTCGGGTCGATAGTCCGGCCGGCAGCGCTCGGACGAGGTCCCAGGCGGCGTGGTCGTCGATGGGAACGCTCACAGCAGCTCGACAGTAGCATGCACGAAGCCGAACGCGGGCTCTTCGATTTCAGGCAAGGCCGACCGCTGTACGTCACCGGGAACGGCGACCGTTCCGGTAGCGCGGCGCTGCTCGCCACGGTCGACGGTCTGCGAAGCCAGACGCTCGAACAGCTCCAGCAAGTCGACCGGGAAGCCGTGCGTCTGGCCGTGACGCACCACCGTGCTCGGGTCATGGGGCTGACCAACGGCGGGCGGCCGAGAGACATGAGCCTGGTCCTGAACGGCGACGCGAACCCTGATCAAATCCTGCGTCTCTCCAGCGCGTCGGGCACGAACATGACCGGCACGCGCGATGTCCGCGAAGCGTCGGACGCGGAGCTCGGCGGCCTGGCGTTGGCGCGGTTGGGGCGACTGTTGCCCGCGGTGGTGAGCGTGGACGTGGACTCGGCCCACGCCGGTGCGCTCCGTGTCTTCCTCGAGAGCGGCGCCATCCTCGCCGTCACGACGGCGCAGATCGATGCAATGGCCCGCAACGCGCAAGTCGAGGTGACACACGTCAGCGACGGACCGGTCCCGCTGGAAGAAGCCGAGGACGCCCGGTTCATGTTTTTTCGTGAGGCCAATGGCCTGCTCGAGCACGTTGCCATCCTCATCGGCAGTCGGGAGCAGTGGCCCGACCCGGTGCCGGTGCGGATCCACTCGGCCTGCCTCACCGGCGATCTGTTTGGAAGCCTCCGCTGCGACTGCGGCGAGCAGCTGCGCGGCAGCCTGCGCCTGTTCGCCTCGCGCGGCGGCGGCGTGCTGCTGTATCTGGCTCAGGAGGGACGCAACATCGGGCTCGGCAACAAGCTGCGGGCCTATACGTTGCAGCAGGAGGGTCTCGATACCGTCGATGCCGACTGCACCCTCGGGTTCGGTGCTGACGAACGATGTTACGACGCAGCCGTCGACATGCTGCGCAAGCTCCGTATCGAGCGCGTCCAGCTCCTGACCAACAACCCGGACAAGGTGCGCGCCGTCCGCGACGGCGGGATCCAGGTCGTGGACCGGCAGCCGATCTACGGGACGCTGAACCGGCACAACGTCCGATACGTCACGGCCAAGGTCCACCGCGCCGGTCACTGGCTCAGCGACATGCTGACGGGCGCGGTCCCCGGCAAGTAGCTTTCCTTCACACCAGCCGATCCAACGGAAACGCGCGGGCGTCCTTGATCACGCCGGCCAGGATCTCGCCGTAGTGCTCCACCAGGATCTTCCCGGTCGCCGCATCCGCCAACCGCGCATCGCCGGTTACGCCTGATCGATGGAGGTCGCCCGCCAACCAGGAGAAGGCGGCCGCGCCCTCGGGCGCGACGCGACCGCCGGCGTCCTCGAGCTCCGCCCCCAGGGAACGGCACTCCTGCACCTTGCCGGCGCGTACGTCATCTGGGCTGAGGTGCAGCATCATGGCCGTTTCCAGGGCGCCCCCATGCAGCCCGTGGCGCCACTCGTGCTCCGGTAGCCCGACACCGTCCGGCCGGGGAAAGTCGGTGTAGGTGGCTTTCACGATGAGCAGTCCGTGCTCGTCGCGGAGCCGCAGTCCCGCAGCATCCAAGGCCGCGCGATTGCCGCCGTGGCTGTTGGCGAGCACGAGCCGCCGCACGCCGCAGCCGGCCAACGCCACTCCGTGCTGATGCACGACGTCGGCCAGGAGCGCCGGTGTGACACTCAGCGTCCCTGGAAACCGGACGTGCTCCTGGCTCGCGCCGACGGCCTGGGGTGGCAGCACGAGCGCGGGGAAGTCGTCGGGCAAGCACCGAAAGGCGCTCGTCAGGATCCCGAGGCCGATCACGAGGTCCGTCGCCAGCGGCAGATGCGGGCCATGCTGTTCGATAGCGGCCAGCGGCAGAATGACCACGGGGTCGCGACGCGCGACGGCCGCGGCCTCGGTCGTCGTCATCGCCTGCCAGTATCGGATGGATGGGTGTGGCATGTGAGGAGCCTAGCTCGCTCAAGGATCCAGACGCCGGAACAGCGCGAGATCGTATCCGATCCACCCGGCACGAAGACAGGTCTGTAGTGCGCTGCCGCCGGTGAGGTGACCGAAGCGCTCCCGTCCGGGCAGCCACCGCAGGAGCGCGGCGAGCGCATCGATCACGCGATCACGCGGCCGACCGAGCTCGAGATACGGCGAGAGCTCGACGGTCGTCTCGTGCTCGAAGCCCGCCTCGCGCGCGAGCGTCCGCAGCGTATCGCGGTCGATTAGCGTGTTGATGTGCCATCCCTCGCAAAACCGTTCGATCGCCTGGCTCCCCGCCGGCGCGGTCACCGTTCGTCTGAAATCGTCGCAGATCATGAGCACCCCGTCCGGACGAATGAGTCGCGCGCACTCGGCGAAGAAACGTCCGGGCGCGGCCCCATGGACGAACGACTCGATGGCGTAACCGAGATCGGCCGACGCGATGTCGGTCGGGAGGTCGCAGAAGTCGCCCTCGCGGCAGACGACGCGGTCGGTGAGACCCGCCTCGCGCACGCGTTGGGCGGCGAGTCGTGCCTGCACCGGGCTCAGGGTGATACCCGTTCCTCGGATCGGTGCCTGGTCCGCCAGATAGCAGAGGGTGGCGCCGACGCCACAGCCGAAGTCGATGACGTGAGGGCGGTCCGTCACGGGCCCGAGCCGGCGGATCTGTTCGAGGACGCGTGTCTCGACGTAGCGAAACGCCTCGTCGCGGGTCTCGGTCCCCGGTCCCCACACGGCTCGGTGAATCGCACCGGTCCGCCCGCCCTGTCCATACGCGATGAACGCGGGCGTGTGCCGATCGTAGTAGCGGCGGACCGCGGTCGCGTCGAATTGCGGCATGGCGCGTCAGCGCAAGGTCGGTGAGTCCAGGCGCGCGTACACGTCACCCGATCGACGCTGCGCGTCGGTGGTCTCGAGCGCCGCGGCCAGCTCGTCATCCTTTAGCCATCGATCCGCGACCAGGCGATAGGACTCCCCGGGCGACCAATTGAACCGGTACGGACCCAGCGCACACAACCGCGCGACGCCGGTCGCCACATAGTCGAGCGCGCGTGGCAGGTATTCGAAGGAGACTGCGCTCACCGGCTGGCTCAACCCGGCCAGCACCTCCGGCTCGGCACCCTCGACGTCGATTTTCACGAACGCGGGCATGCCGAACCGTTCGATCAACGCATCCAGCGTCGTCGCCTCGACGGCGACCGAGCCGTTCCATTCGACGGCCGAGAACTGGGGGTCGCGCTCGCGATCTCCACGCCAGTCATCCGCCAGCGTGGTCATGGTCGGCGTGCGCTCGCTGATCGCGAGGGTCCGCTGCCCGACCGCCTGTCCGACCGCGGCTTCGACGACCTCGACGCCAGCCCTGCCCGCGAACAGGGCGCGCAGGAGGCGGGCGAAGTCGGGTTGCGGCTCCAGCGCCACGACCCGGCAGCCGATGGACGCGAGGGCGCGGGTGCGATTCCCGGCGTGCGCGCCGAGGTCGAACACGAGATCGCCGCGCGAGACGAACTGCGCGTAGAGCCGGCGCAGGCGACGCTGCCGTAGCGGGACGCCGTGGTAGACGGCCAGCGAGCGGAGCATCCCGACGGCACGGTTCGCGCGGCTCATGTCCCCACTGGGCAAAGACCCCCGCGACGACTCTCAGGGCCCACGGCAGTCATCGGTGCTCATTCTGCGGCGGAACAGGGCCAGTTACAATGCCCTGTCTGCAGAGGGGGAGTCAGAATGTCCAGCGTGACCGGCGGGTCGACCGGGGTCGGCCTGCGTGTGCTGTCGGTGATCATGGGCGTCTTCCTGATCTTGATGGGAAGCAATAAGATTGCCTGGCTCACGGACAGTGGGTTCCTCACCTACCAGCTCCAGCAATGGCTCGATATTGGTCCCGTCGCGCCCAGCCGCTGGTATCTCGAACAGGTGGCGATGCCCGGCGCGCCGCTCTTTGCACGACTCGTGCTGCTGGGCGAGCTGTCCACTGGTGCCGCGCTGGTGTGCGGGTTCCGGGTGCGGTTGGCGGCCGGGGTGGCGCTCGCCATGGTGGTCAATTTTCATTTTGCGAGTGGCATCATCTTTACCTCCGGCTACTTGACGAACGGCTACGGGCCTCCCGTGGTCGGTAGCTTGTTGGCCTTGGCGATCGGCGCCGCCCGGCTCCCGCTGACCGTCTCCAGGTCCTGAGGGCGCGTTGGACACGAGAGCAGCATCGACCTCCGCACCGCGCCGTCTGACGGTGATCGGATGGGTGTCGTTGATTGCCGGGCTCGCCCTGCTCAACGTGTCGCTGACGTTCGCCAACATCTGGCCGACGCTCGGCATTCGCCTCACGGGGGGGCTCTCGGTTGAAGTGGCGCTCTTGGTGCTCGGTCTCGTCCTCGTGAGGCGCTGGAAGGGCGCCGCGTCGCGCGCGACCCTGCGGGCGCTCGCCGCCGTGTGGGTCTTCCTAGCCGTCGGGCGTTATATCGATGTGACCGGCAGCTCCCTGTACGGCCGCGACGTCAACCTCTACTGGGATAGCCGCCATCTGCCCGGCGTCGGCGCCATGTTCGCTACCGTCGCGCCGTGGCGCACCGCCGCGGTGCTCATCGGGCTCTTACTGCTTCCAGTCGTGCTCTACGCCCCAATGCGCTGGGCGGTCGGCCGTCTGGGCACGGCCGCCGGAGACCGGTGGGCGGGTCCAGCGCTCGGTGTGGTGGCCGGCGTCGTGCTCGCGGCCTACGCCGCTCAGCTCGGCGGTGCGCGGATGCCGGATCGACTGGTCTTCGCCGAGCCGATGGTATCCGTGTACGCGCGGGAGATCGGCGAGTTCGGGTACGAGATGACCGGCGCCGGCGTCGCCGCGCTCGGGCCCGCACCGGTGATTCGGTCAGACCTCGCGCGCGTGCAGGGCGCCGACGTCTTTCTGATCTTCGTGGAATCGTATGGGGCGGTGGCCTGGAACGCCCCCGACTACGTCCGTGCGCTGGCGGAGAGCCGGGCGCGCCTCGAGGCCGACATCCGCGAGACAGGTCGCAGCGTGGTCTCTGCGTTCGTCGAATCGACGACGTTCGGCGGCGAGTCGTGGCTCGCGCACATCAGCCTGCTGTCGGGCACCGAGGTGCGCGATGACCGGACCAACGTCCGCTTGATGGCGCAGGAACGCGACACGCTGGTCAAGCTGTTCGGGCGCAGGGGCTATCGCACACTGGCCATCACGCCCGGCCTGCTGGTCGATTGGCCCGAGGGCGCGTTCTACGGGTTCGACGAGATCTACGACCATCGCAGGCTTGGTTACCAGGGGCCGCCGTTTGGGTGGTGGAGCATCACCGATCAGTTCGCGCTCGCGCGCGTGGATCACCTCGAGATCGAGCCGCAGCCGCGCGACCCCGCGTTCGTCTTCTTTTCCACGCTCAGCACGCACGCGCCGTTCACGCCGGCACCGCCGTATCAGCCGAGCTGGCGGCGGGTGTTGTCGGCGACGCCCTACGACCGAGACGAGCTCGACCGCGCCTGGTCCTGGCAACCCGACTGGCTCGACCTCGGACCGAGCTACGTCGAGGCGCTCCGCTACATCCAGGCGACGATCGGCGGGTATCTGCGGCTGCGTGCGGACCGCGACGTCGTGATGATCCTGGTCGGCGATCATCAGCCGCCCGCGCTCGTGAGCGGAGAAGGCGCATCGTGGGACGTCCCGGTGCACGTGATCGCCAGCCGCCCCGCCGTGCTCGACCGTCTTCGACGGCATCGGTTCACGGAGGGGTTCGTCCCCCAGGGATCGGCCATCGCGCGGATGGACACGCTGCTCCCGCTGCTGCTGGACGCGTTCGGCGACGACGCCGACCCGACGGCGTCCCCCGTCCCGGTTCCCGTCGACTAGCCGTCCCCGAAGTCGCGCGCCGGATCGCATCGGATCGTGGGTCGCGCGGCTGAAGCCACGCGCTACGACGTACGGGTCGCTCGTAGTGTCATTCCCGTCGTAGGGCGGGGCTTCAGCCCCGCCATCTCGCTTGGATCGCACAGGCACGCATCTTGCGATGTGGGCGTCGTGGCGAACCGCAGACCCCTGCGCCTCCCCAGCTTCACTTACACGGGTTTCAACCGCTATTTCCTCACACTGTGCACATACAGACGCCGGCACCACTTCGCTGCGGATGACGTCGTCGAATCCGTCCTCCCGCAGATGCGGCGCGCGGCGCTCTGTGTCTCGGTTCCAACAGCGGAGTGGGTTTTGCCGTCGTCGTCTGTTCCAGGTCGACCTGTGGCAAGGTGGCTACTACGAACGGGTGCTGCGCGGAGAGGAAGACACGGCCAGCGTGGCGTCGTACGTGTTGTTGAACCGCCTCGCAGGCCTAAAGGCCTGCGCTACGTACTGCCCGAGCAGCGGTGGCTATCCTCAGCTAGTGTGGCGCCACAAATCCGCGCAACAATGAGAGCGAGCGCAAGCGGGGGAGACCCCCGGCTTTGCCGGGAGATCCGCCTATTGGGCCCCCTCTTTGGACGGACGGGAGCGGGGCGGCTCCTGCAGCGGCGTATTGCGACAAGCGGGGTGTTCTTCGTGACCTCCAAGAGCGGCCCGTGGAGTTCACCTTGACCGAAGACCTGCGAGAACGGATTCTCAGCGGCGGCAGACCGCGTCGCCTGCAAAACATTTCGATCAAGCTTGATCCGGTACAGATCCAGGCCGTGCGCAAGATCGCGGTGATGAAGTCGACGCCGTACCAGACCCTGATCCGCCAATGGCTAGCCGAGCGGCTTCGGCAGGAGCTGGACTTGGCTGGATGACGGCCACGGTCACGGTCCGGCGACGACGCGCCAGATCGCGCGACCGAGGTCTTCCTTCAATACCAGATAGATGGCCAGCGCGCCGAGGACGCCGTGGGCGATGCCGACGGCCCACAGGTTGGGCACGCGTCTGTAGACCAGCGTGAAGAAGAAGCCCGACACCAGGGTCAGCGAGACCAGCGGCCAACGGGGCACGTGCGATGCTGCGAACAACGCCGCCGACACTCCCGCGACGGCGGCGGGATGCGAGACCAGCCCAGCGACATTCCTCGCGATCAAGTTCTGCAGGGCAAACTGCTGCATGGTGCCCCAGATCGGGTAGAGCGCAAGTGTGAGCCAGAAGCCCCAGGGCAGCGCGACGGAACCGGCGAGCATCCCGAACCCCACCATTGCCGCGGCGCCCACTGTCACTAGCACGAGCTGGGCGCGGAGGGCGAGCCAGAAGTTGTCGTGCCGCAGACCCCAGGCGCGAAGAGCGTTGGAGCTGGCTCGGGCTCTCCAGACCACATAGCCGAGAATCACGGCCGCGCCCCCGCCGCTGAACCGGAGCGCCACCGTCTCGGACGCCGCCACTTCGATCCCGACGTGTGCCGCGCCGACCAGACCGATGCCCACGAGCTCCGGATAGCACGGGGCGCTGCCGTACGCCTGCGGGGTCGACTGCTGTGAGTGCTCGGTCAGGGGCCTGTCCGTCCGCGGGCTGCAACGCGGCAGCCTAATCGTACGCGGCGGCGACGGCCGCCGTGAGGACGACGATGACGTTGATGATCATGATGCGAGGGTGTCGGCGCGTCGGGTTTCTTCGATGGAAGCGTCGTGGCGACTCGGCGTCGCGTAGCTAACAATAGTGCGGCGGCGCGTCGAGCACGATACGCCGCCGCCGCAGCTCCTCGTACGCGGACCCGAGCATCGCCGGTTCGATGGGGCCGGTGAGGTCGGCTTCGACGGTGACGGTGTCGGGCAGATAGCGGGTGCAATTCGCGAACTCCTCCGCGTACTCCGGCGTGGGGAAGGTGAGCGTCAACACCGATGAGCCGCCGCGCCGCTCGACGCGGTAGAGAGGGTTGACGATCAGGGCGCCCGACACGCGCCCTGGCTCCGCCACCTCGTAGCGCCTGAAGAGGTCGTCGTCACGACTCGCCACGAGTGTGAAGGCCGGGTCGCTGCCGATCTCGGTCGCGGTGACGGACTGCGTGAGGTCTACCACGCGCTGGTCCAGCACCTGTGTCAGCAGCACCTCGTCGCTGAACAGCCGTGGTTGCTGGCGCGAGAAGAGGGACCCGTAGGCCGCCGGCGTGAGCGTATCGCCGGCGGACACGTTGTCGCCGAGCGCGCTATGCAGATGCGGCATCACGATCGCGCCGTCCGGCGCGGCGAGCCGCGTCATCTCACCTGCCAGCAGCCGCTTGTGCCAGATGTACGGGAATGCGTCCGAGAGTACGACGAGGGAGAACGCGCTATCGACGAACGGAAGCGGATGATTGGCGTCGCAGCAGACCGCCGTGCAACCGGGCGCCGTCACGCGGGTGGCGAGCCAGAGCTTCCAGAAGGCGACGTCGGCGACGATCGGTCCGCCCTCAGCCCGGCGCTGCGGGGCGCCGGCGGCAGAGGGCAGACCGGCCAGGACCCGGGTCAGATGTCCGGATCCCCCGCAGAGATCCAGTGACCGTCCGTGCGCGATCGAGGGGTGCTGGCCGAGCGCCTGGACCAGCGCTTCGGCGGCGACGAACGTCGGATCGGAGAAGCGGTAGAGAAAGCACGCGCCTTCCGCGTCGAGGCAGAGGATGGCGAGCGCGTCGCGATAGGTGAGCGGGACGTCGCGCGCGAGCAGCGCCCGTAACGCCGTGGCGCGTGGCTCGTCCCGCCACACACCGAGCAATCGGAACAGCGCCTCCTCGTGTCGGCCGGCCTCGAGGGCGTGCATGGCGTCACGTGTCGCGTCGTCCGCGATGAGGACGGGGATCCCCTCGACCACCGGAAACGCGCAGCACTCGCAGCCGAGCACGCCGGAGGCGATATCGTGGTCGGTACGCGCGAGGGCGTCGTTGTCCACCACCGAGAGCCGCGTGCCGCAATACGGGCAGCGCAGGAGGTCGAGGAGCGCTTCACGCATCGATCGGGGTGTGGCGTGTGGTGAGGTGCTCGATGAACGCGTCGCCGCGGGAGCCAACGTCGGCCCGGCGATAGTGCTCGGTGCCAAGGAAGCGCGCCGCGTCGCGGTCCGAGACCGCCAGCAGCGCGCAGCCGTGCATCTGCGACGCGTGGCACTCGAGCGCGGCGAGCTTGCGGGCCGCGTAGGGACCAACGTCCAGGATGAGCGACGGCGGGGGCGCGACCGCTCCGAAGGCGTCGGCGTCATCGATACCCAGGATCGCGCGGAGCGGTCCGCCCGCGCTCGATGGGACCGCGATTGCCGCGTGGTCGACGACCGCGCGCATGCCTCCCGCCGGCATCGTCACGTAGTAGAGCGCCGGGATGGTGCCATACAGCGCGGCCACCGCGGCCGTGACGTCTTCGTGAATGGCGATGTGATCGGGATGTCCGTAGAGGCCGTCCTCGTCGAACGTCACCACGACCTCGGGGCGGCGGCGACGGATGGTCGTGCCGATGTCGCGTTGAAGCTGCGCCCGATCGGCCCACGGCAGCATGCCATCCTCGTATCCGAGGATGTCTGGTGTGCCGACCCCGAGGACGTGCGCGGCTGCCTGTAGCTCGTCGGCTCGGATGGTGCCGAGGTCGCCCTCTCCCTGCCCGTGCTCGCCTCGGGTGGCGCACAGGAGCATGACCGTCGCACCGAGGTCGGCACAGCAGGCCAAGAGTCCTCCCGATGCCAGCGATTCATCGTCCGGGTGGGCGAACACGGCGAGCAGAGAACGCCCGGCCAGGTCATTCGGAGAGGTGTGGGTGGTCACGCGATTCGTTCCCGCCGCGTCGCGGCCACCAGCCGCCTGTAGACCTCGACATAGGCGTCCACCATCCGGTCGACCCCGAACCGCTCGATGGCGCGCGCCCGGACACCTGCGCGGTCCAGCGCGAGCACCCCCGGCACGCCCTCAACGAGTGCGTCGAGTGAGCCAAACACGCGACCCGTTACCCCGTCATCGACGATCTCGCCGACGGCGCCACGGTCGAGCGCTGCCACCGGCGTGCCGCACGCGTTCGCTTCGGCCAGGACGAGGCCGAAGGATTCGCCCGACGCGATCGGGTAGAGCAGCGCCCGGGCACCGCCGAGCAAATCCACCTTGGCGGCAAGGTCGACCTCGCCTCTCGATATCACCTGGCGCTGGTCGACGAGCGGTGCGACCGCGGTCCGGAAGTACTCGTTCTCGGCCGCGGCCAGGATGATCCGCATGTCGACGCGCCGCGCGACGTCGATCGCCGCCAACACGCCCTTGCCTTCGGTATAACGGCCGAGAAAAAGCAAGTAGTCGTCAGGATGCTCTCGAAACATGTAGGTGCTGGTATCGACCGCGTGGTGAATCGTGGCCACGACGTTGAGGTCGGCCAGCTGGTGCGCTTGCGCGGCGGATACCGCGACGAACGGCGCGTCCGCATACCGGGACCAGAGCGCGACCTCCGGTGCCGTGGGCGCATGGTGGAGCGTCTGAAGAATGGGTGTTGGGGAGAGCCGTCCGTAGGCCAGCGACATCGGGTAATACTCGGCCTGGTAGTGGATGACGTCGAAGGACGTGGCTCGTTCCACGGCGGCCGCCAGGTTGAACAGCTCACACAGGTCCCACGGCCACAACGAGGAGTCCTCGTTGTATCCGCGTGGGTAGATCGCGTGCAGTGTCGCGGTCGTGACCGACGAACCGGTGGCGAACAGCGTCACGTCGTGACCGCGGGCCACCAGGCCGTCGACGAGGAGCGCCGTCAGCGACTCGATCGAGCCCGATCGATCGGGTGGAACCGACTGCGCGACCGGCGCCACCACGGCGATACGAAGCCCATCGGGGAGGACTGCCGGCACCTCGGCGGCGGTCGTCACGCGCAGGCCCTGTCCAGGAACGTTGGCAACACCCGTGCGGCTTCGAAACAGTCACGGGCGATCTCTCGCGCGCGCCCTGCATGGTGAGGATAATCACTGGCGAGACACTCGAGCCCTGCGAGTGCCTCGTCCGGAGTGTCGAAACCGATGAGGCCGGTGCCAGAGGGAAGATGTGCGGTCCACCCCGTGTCCTGCACGACGGCGGGACGCCCCGCTGCCAGGTAACATGCCGTGCGGTCGCTGAACCACCCGGAGCGCCGCGCCGTGTAGGCGTGCTTGGCGATACCGAATTCCGCCCACGACCGCTGGATGAAGTCCCGATAGTCCCAGGGCGTGCGCGATATCTTCATTGCCTCGACCGGTGACCAGCCGTGCTCCCGGAGCAGGTGCATCGGGCCGTTCACCGCGAGCTGGAAGCGTTCGGGCATCCGACTCGGCAGGTCGATGAACCGAAGAAACTCTCGGTCCTTGTCGCCGTCGACGTCGGCGAAGCTCTCCGTCTTCCACGTCATCACCGACGTCAACTTCTCGCCGACCGGGGGCGCCTCCGTGTGCCAGAGCTCCGTGGTCACCGGCTGCCACGTGTGCTCCCACGCGAAGTCGCCGGTGGGCACGTCGCAGGCCGGTGTCCCGATGTTGGCGCCGAACGTGAACAGGTGATCGAACTGCCGAAAGAAGTCGACATACCACGCGACGCCCTTGGCGATGGCGAGCTGGGTGAAGACCGGGTCCGAGTCGACGAACACGCGCCGCGGGATCCGCGCGTATTCATCACGCCAGAACCACGATCCGCCGGAGAGGTTGACGAACAGGTCGGCATCGGCGCAATAGGACCGCACGTCATCGTGCGACCGACCGTGATACGTCCCGTCATGGTTGACGAAGCACCATCGATCGCCGAGGTCGAACGGCTCGAGCACTTCCTGCAGATAGCGCGTGCCGTAGGACGGATCAGGCGAGATCGCGTTGCGCTCCGGATCGTAGATGGCCTCGCCGGTGTCCTCGATGTAGAAGACCTCGTGTCCGAGTGACCGGAGACCGATGAGATACATGAGCGAGCACCATGCCACACCGCCGAACGGATACCTCGCGACGATGCCGGCGAAGAGGATCCGCATAAGGCTGGGCCTACGCGCGCAACAACTCGTCGACGACCACGGGTGCGTCGAGTGGTTGGCCGACGGACAGGTGTGCACACATGCGTCGATACAGCTCGTTCGACCCCATCAGGGCGTCGTGCGTACCCTGGGCGACGAGCCGTCCTCGATCCATGACCAGAATGCGCGTGGCATCGCGAATCGTCGACAACCGATGGGCGATGACGATGGTGGTGCGGCCGGCCCGGAGCCGGCGCAACGCGTCGAAGACCGCGGCTTCCGAGATCGCGTCGACTGCCGACGTCGGCTCGTCCAGGATGAGGATCGGGGCGTTCTTGAGCAAGGCACGCGCGATCCCCAGGCGCTGGCGCTCGCCGCCCGACAGCGTGCCGCCATCCTCGGCGACCGGTGTGTCGTAGCCCTGCGGGAGACGTCGGATCAGGTCGTCGATATGCGCGGCCCGCGCGGCCTGCTCCACCTCCGCGTCCGACGCGCTGAGCCGGCCGTAACGGATGTTGTCGGCGATCGTGCCGGTGAAGAGCACTGGATCCTGTGGCACCAGCGCGATCCGTTGGCGCAACGATCTCAGTGAATACCGGGTGATGTCCACGTCGTCGATCATGATGCGACCGTCAGACGGTGTGAAGAAACGCGGGATCAGGTTCGCCAGCGTCGTCTTGCCGGCTCCGGTCGGTCCGATCAAAGCCACCAACTCGCCGGGCTGGGCATCGAAGCTGACGTCGTTGACCACGGTCCGCTCGCCGTCGTAGGAGAAGCTCACGTCCTCGTACCGCACGCGGCCGACGACCCGCGACGCGTCGACGGCGTCAGGGGCGTCCACCGTCTCTGGCGTCAACGCGAAGATCTCCCGCACACGTCTGGCGCTGACGAGGGCCTGGCGAAGCGATCCGGTGGTGCGCGCGATCTCGGAGACGGGGTCGTAGACGGCGGCCAGGTAGGCGATGACGACGAGCAGCGACCCGACCGTCAGTGTCCCGTCGAGGACGTGCAATCCCCCCACGATCAGCACGAGCGCGGTGCCCGCGAGCGTGATGGCGGTGACGTTGACGGAGAAGAGCGACTCCTGCCACGTGAGCTGGAGTCGCGCGCGCATCGTGGCGCGGCCCGATGTCGAGAACCGCGCGAGCTCATGGTGTTCGCGAACGAAGCTCTTGATGGCTGCGATGGAGCGGAGGATCTCGAACGCCCGCTCGAGCAGCGTGGATTCGAGCGCCTTCACGCGCTCCGCCCCATCGGTCATCGTCGCCGCGTAGTACCGCAGACACACGTACAGAAACGGCATGACGGCCAGTGCCAACAGACCGAGCGTCATGTCGAGAGACACGAGGATGACGAACATCACGGCCAGATGGAGCCCCGCGAGCGCCAACGGAAAGACACCGCCCATGACGAGGTCGTCCACGCAGTACGCGTCGGCATCCAGCCGGTAGACGGCATCGGCCGACCGGGTTTCGACGTGATGGCTCAGCGGCAGCGCCTGCAGATGGGCGAGCAGTCGCGCGCGCAGGTCGTAGACGATGCGCTGGCCCATCCCGACCTGGAGTTGCGTGTGGATCAGGCGGACCAGCTCGTTCGCAATCTGTACGGCGAGGCCCGCCGCGACGATGACCACGAGGACGACGACTGGGCGCGCGTTGGCTAGGCCCGGCGCGAGCGCGACGATGAAGTCGGGGAAGGGGAGGCCGCCGAGCACGTTGTCGACGATGAGCTTGAGGGCCCACGGAGCCAGCGCGGTCAATCCGATTCCCAGGACCGAGAGCGCCGCGATCGCCGCGACGCGGACACGATACGGCTGGAGAAATGAGAGGGCCCAGCGGATGAGCGTCACGTCAGCAGGCCAGATCGTACCATTTCGCGGCTGTCAGGCGCGGGGAGATGACGTCGTAGCGCGTGGCTTTAGCCGCGCGACGGGTATGGCCTGGGTGCACCGGCAGGGCTGAAGCCCTGCCCTACGACGGAGCAACCAGATCGAAGCGCGTGGCGAGGAGCGCCGCTAGAACTGAATAGCGAAGCCGGCCTGCATCGCCAGCACGTCGGTTCGTGAGCGCCGGCTGGTGAACTCGGCGGCCACGCTGTTCGGGTCCAGGATCGTGTTCGTCAGATGCTCGACCTCGCCTCCGTACGGATAGCGGAGCCCGATGTCCAGATCCACGCTCCCGGGACTGTGTGTTTCACCGCCCGGCCACGACTTGAGGTCGATTGTGACGCCGGCGCCGCCCCCGACGCTGAACCCGTAGTCTTCGTTATTCCGGGCGCGCTTGCAGGCGGTATTGCCATAACACCCGTTTTGTGCGTCGTTGATCGTCGTGTCGGTGAAGACGAAGCTGAACCCCACGAGCCCATCCACGTAGGGCCGCACGCGGCCTTTCGCCGGCTGCACACGCACGACGCCGTGCAGAGCGGTGAGGTAATTGGACGTGGTCACAAGGACCGGCAGGTTAGTGAAATACTCGCTCGTCCCGAGCGATCGTTGCCTCTCCGTGGCATAGCGGAGATAGGTCCACGCCGCACCGAATCGCAACGGGGACTCGCGGACGCGGACGTGGCCCTCGACGGTGATGCCAGTGAGCCGGGGGGCATTGTCCTTGAAGGCACCCTGCCCGGCGCCGAACGCGCTGCGGACGTTGATGGAGATGGGCGGTAAGCCTGAGCCGCGCTGTTCGGGATCCGTTGGTCCCGCTCCGGCCGGCTGCGTCTGGGCCAGCGCGGGCGTGCAGAGGAAGAACATCAAGCACCAGGCGAGGCTGAGGGCTCTCATAGTGTGTTCCTACCCAGTACAACGGCAGAGACGCGGAACGCGAACGCCCGGAGCGAGCGAGGTCGATGAACGTGAGCGTGGGTCGGCGGGGACCTGCCCGAGGGGCTGCTAGAATATCGCCAGTCTGTGGAGGTTGCCTCAATGAAGATGCGCTCAACGGTGCTCGGGTGTGGCCTGGTGGCCCTCGCCGCGACGACTGTGTCGGCGCAGTCGAACTGGCCGCGGTTCCGTGGTGATACGGCGGGTGTCGTGGCCGACGATGTGAGACTGCCCGATACCTGGGGACCGGATGAGAACGTCGTCTGGTCGGTCGACGTACCCGGACAATCCTGGAGCTCGCCGATCGTGTGGGACGATCACGTGTTCGTCCTGACGGCGGTCAGTGTCGACGGGGAGGACGAAGCGCTGGCGCCGGTCGAAAGCTATCGGGCGCGCTCGCTCGGGGGGTCGATGAGCCGGACCGACGTCTACACACCGACCACCCCGATCCGGTGGGCGCTCTATGACATCGAGTTCGGGACGGGTGCGGTTCGATGGGAGCGGATGCTTCACACGGGCCTGCCGGGCGAGCCGACCCATCAGAAAACCAGGATGGCGGCCGAGACGCCGGTGACCGACGGCGAGCGCGTGTATGTCTACCTGGGGGACATCGGTTTGTTCGCGCTCGAGTTCGACGGCCGCACCGCGTGGTCGGTGCCGATGGAGTGGTTGCCGCGCCGCGACTGGGGCTCGGCCACCTCGCCGGCGCTCCACGACGGCCGGTTGTATGTCGTCAACGACAACGAAGCCCAGTCGTATATCGCCGCCCATGACGCCGCCACCGGAGCAGAGCTGTGGCGCACCGCTCGAGACGAGGCGAGCAACTGGGCGACGCCCTTCGTCTGGGAGAACGACGTTCGCACGGAGATCGTCACGTCGGGTACCGGCGGCGTCCGCTCCTACGGTCTCGACGGCGAGCTGCTGTGGCAGCTACACGGCATGTCGACGCTCGTCATCCCGACGCCGTTTTCGGAGCACGGTCTGCTCTATATCAACTCCGGGTATATCGCGGACCAATCGCGACCGGTCTACGCCGTGCGCCCGGGTGCGTCTGGTGACATCACGCTCGGCGAAGGCAGCACGAGCAACGACTACGTCGTCTGGTCGCACCCGCAGCTGGGCTCGTACAACCCGTCATCGCTCGTCTATGGCGACTACCACTACACGCTGCTCGACCGCGGCATCCTGCTGTGCTACGACGCGCGGACCGGTCGCGAGGTCTATCCGCGGGCCCGCATCACGGCGGGTACCCTCTTCACGGCGTCGCCGTGGGCCTACAACGGGAAGATCTTTGCGTTGAGCGAGGACGGCGACACGTTCGTCATCCAGGCCGGACCGGAGTTCGCGGTCCTGGGTCGTAACTCACTGGACGAGATGTCGTTGGCGACACCAGCCGTCGCGAACGGCAGCCTGATTCTGCGCACCGCCTCAAGGCTGTATCGCATCGGTGACGCGGGCTCGTAGCACGGGCTGCTAGGCGGGATTCCCGGTATCATAGCCAGCGATGGTAGCCGGGTGGTTTGCAGCGGGAGCCGCGATGTGCGGTGTCGGCGTGCTGATTGGCGCATTCGGCGCGCATGGCCTCAGAGACCGGGTGGCGGCCGATATGCTCGCGGTCTTCGAGACCGGTGTCCGCTACCACCTGATTCATGCGCTTGGCGTGCTCGCGGTGTCATGGGCGGCGTCACGCTGGCCGAGCGCATGGGTCGGCGCGGCCGGCTGGTTGTTCATCGCCGGCATCGTCTTCTTTTCCGGCAGTCTCTATCTGATGGCGATCACCGGCACCCGGTGGTTGGGGGCCATCACCCCGATTGGCGGCGTGTGCTTTCTCATCGGGTGGGCGGCGCTCGCTACCGGCGCGCTCCGCGCATCGCCATGAGCATGACCCGGACGTCGTGAAGCCGTCGGTGGAGGACGCGTCGATGAGTGAAAGAAATCGTCAGCGGACCACCGTGGCTGCCGCGGCGCTGGTCGTCCTGGTGGTCTTGGTCGCGCCGACCGGTGTCGACGCCCAGTCCGGAGATCGGGCGAACCCACTGGTCACGCCGGACGGCCAGCCGCACATCTCGGGGACGTACACCTTTCGCACCCTGACGCCGCTGGAGCGCCCGACGGAGCTCGAAGGGCAGGCTCGGCTGAGCACGGAGGAGGCTGCGGCCTTCGAAGCGTCGGAGCGTACCCGGCTCAACCGGGATCTGTTCGATCCGGAAACCGGTGCGCCGAGCGCCGGCTACCAGCCGCGGTCGGAAGGCGGCGTCCTCTCCTACAACGAGTTCTGGTACGAGCGGGGTGTCGAGCTGACGAGCGACAAGCGGACGTCGCTGATCGTGGACCCGCCGGACGGGCGCATTCCTTACACGGACGGCGCCAGAGAGGCGCGCGCCGTGCGCCGGCTGAACCTGCGAAACGGGTTCGCGGATCACTACACCGACCGCAGCCTGTCGGACCGCTGCATCATGGGGTTCAACTCCGGACCACCGATGACGGCAGGTGCGTACAACAACAACCTGCAGATTCTGCAGATCCCCGGGCACGTCGTGATCTTCAACGAGATGGTCCATAACACGCGGATCATTCCGCTGGATGGACGCCCGCACGGCGCGCTGCGTCAGTGGGCGGGCGACTCTCGGGGTCGCTGGGAGGGGGAGACGCTGGTCGTCGAGACGACGAACTTCTATACCGAGACGAGCCTCCGCGGCTCGAGCCGCGACACGCAGCTGGTCGAACGGTTCCGGCGGGTCGATGCTGACACCGTGATGTACGAATTCATCGTCGAGGATCCGAACACCTACACCGGTCCGTGGACCATGATGATGCCGCTTCGGCGAACGGATGGTCCGCTGTTCGAGTACGCTTGTCACGAGGGCAACATCGGGATGCACGGAATCTTGGCCGGCGCGCGCCGCAAAGACACCCAGCCGGTCACAGAGCCCTAATAGCGGCTATGGCCACCGCCAGGGCCCTCGGCTAGGGCGCACACCTCCCCCAACCTTCCGAACTTGACCGTCACTGTCGTCGCAGCACTGACCGTGCTGACCGTCTCTTTGGCGTCGGTCGTGTCTCCGGCGGACGCACAGCCCACGGCCCGCCCCACGGAGTCTTCGCAATCCCTCGCCGATAGCTCCGGCAGCGGGTCTGAGCGCGCGGCGGCGCTCGACGCAGCCGCACTCGACGCGCAAGCGCGGTCACTCGGCGTGCTGGTCGGCCGACCGACCATCCGACCGATGCGCGCCGATACACCACCCCTCGTCGATGGCAGGCTCGATGACGCCGTGTGGCAGACGGCCGTGAAGATCACCAGCTTCGTGCAATACGAGCCAGTGGACGGGGCGCCGCCAACCGAGCCCACTGACATGTACGTCGCCTATGACGACGACCACCTGTACTTCGGGTTCTACGCCTACTACGCTGACCCGAGCATCATGCGGTCGAACCGGGTTGATCGAGACACGGCGTTCAACGACGATCTGCTGACCGTCTATCTCGACACCTTCATGGATCAGCAACGGTCGTACGACTTCGATGTCAATGCCCACAACGTGCAGGGCGACGGCATCATCGACCTGGCCGGTCGGCGTAACCGCGGCGCGGGGATTCCGTTCGCCGACCGCTCGTGGGACACGCTCTTCGATACAGGCGCCCAGATCGTCCACGACGGCTTCACGGCCGAGATGGCGATTCCGTTCAAGAGCTTGCGCTATCCGCAGCTACCGGACGGTGTGCCGCACCGCTGGGGCTTTCAGTTCGTGCGTGAGATCAAGGATCACGACCGCGAGAGCATCGTCTGGGCACCCATGACGCGCGACGAGCGGAGTTTCATGGGGCAGATGGGTGTGCTCGAAGGGATGACCAATCTGTCAACGAGTCGTAACGTGGAGCTACTGCCGACCTTCACCGGGATTCGATTCGGCTCCCTCGACGCGGCCACGGGGGGCTTTCCCACCAGCAACAATCCGGAGGCCGGGCTCAACGTCAAGTACGGCGTCACATCCAACGTGACCGCCGATTTCACCGTGAACCCCGACTTCTCCCAGATCGAGTCGGACCGGCCGCAGATCGAGGTCAACCTGCGATTTCCCCTGTTCTTTTCGGAGCTGCGTCCGTTCTTTATCGAGGGGAACGAGATCTTCACGATCAATGGACCGGTGACGCTCGTCCACACGCGAACCATCGTCGATCCGTTGTATGGGGCGAAGCTGACCGGCAAGGTGGGCAACGCTGCGGTCGGTGTGCTGGCGGCGAACGATCAAGCGCCAGGCAACCTGGAAGACCCGACCGACCCGCTGTTTGGCACGAGTGCCCAGACGTTCATCGGCCGCGCGCGTTACGACCTGTTTACCGAGTCGCATGTGGGGGCGATCGTGACCCACCGCGACTTTCTCGACAGCCGCAGCACGCTCACCGGCGTGGACGCCGGCTTCCGTCTCTCACCGGTCCACAGCGTCAGCATGACCGCCGTGCGCGCGCAGAACCGGGATCTCGACGGCGTCGAGACCGACGGTCATGTGTTCGACCTGCAGCTCAGACAGAATGCCAGAAACCTCGACTGGTCCCTGGGTGCGTACGAGATCACGCCGGACTTCGACACGCAGGTCGGGTTCGTGCGGCGACGCGACCAAAGGCGGTTGAGCAGCGAGGCGTCGTATCGGTGGTTCCCGCAACACTGGATCATCGATTGGGGTCCGCGCGTCTGGTATCGCCGGAACTACGACTTCAACGGGGTGCACCAGGATGAGAACTTCTGGTCGTCGGTCAATTTCTCGTTCGCGCGCAACATGCGGTTTGGCGCCGAGATCGACCGTGACATGGAGCGGTTCGGCGGGGTCGACTTTCAGAAGGGCCGGTATTGGTTTTTTGGCGGGATCAATGCGCAGCTGTACTCCGTCAACCTGGGCTTCAATGCCGGCGACCAGATCTTCTACGACGTGGCCAACCCGTATCTGGGGTACGACCGACGCGGTCGTGTCAGCCTCACGGTGCGCCCGATGTCGAGCCTCCAGGCCGAGCTGAGCCTCAACACGACCAACTTCGTCGATCCACGCAGCGACGACGCACAGGTGTTCGACGTCAAGATCACACGCCTACGGACCACCTACACATTCACCGACCGGTTCCTGGTGCGCAACATCACCGAGTTCGACTCCTTTGACAAGCAGCTCGACGTCAATCTGCTGTTCACGTATCGAATCAACGGCGGCACGGTCTTCTACGTCGGATACGACGACCACTACCGCCAGGCGAGGTTCATCGAGGGCCTCGACCCGATCCAGGAGCGATTCGTCCATTCCGACGCCTATCGCCGGACCAACCGCGCGATCTTTACGAAGTTGCAGTATCTGTTCAGATACTGAGGGCACGTCGCGAGCGCCGGTTCAAGGCGGTCGGCGATGATCTCGACGCCCTGTCCTAGCAGCCCGTGGTGAAAACGCCCTTTCGTAGGTCGAGGGGCATGTGTTCGTGACACCGTGTCATAAGGTCGAGAAACGACGAGTGCGGCAGATCTTGCGCATCTCGCGCCCACGCGGGCGATACGAGGGTCCAGAGGCGGCCAAGATCAGCGATCAAGGCCTCGAAGACGGCGACCGCGCGGCCTTGGAGGCTCCGCGGCGTGCCGACGCCCGTCAGCTGCCGCATGAGGAGCCCAAGATTGAACCCGCAGACGTGCACAAGCACGCGCTTGAGGATGTTGGGATGCCCACGCAGATGCACCCGGCGCAGCCGCCCGGTCTCGTAGAGATGCGCGTTGGGGCGTTCGAGCAACTCGCCCCGCCGTCGCAGCAGCCGTTGCCCACGCGTGCCCCGAATGCGCCGACGGTTCGCGTACACGGCGTCGCGCGCCGCCGCCTTGCCTGTCCAGTTGCGTCGCCCGCGGTCCGGCTCCGAAACATAACTGCGCACGCCGAGCGCGGCGAACGCCACCATCGTCTCGTTACTGTGATACCCCTTGTCCCCGACGACCTCGGCGATACCGGCGCCGGCCGGCAGGACGGCTTCGACGTGGTCGGCCGCCGTGATCAGGGTCTCGACCATCGTCGTCGTATCGCCGTCGTCGGCATCCTGCACGGTGACGCCGACGATGGCCCCCGTCTCCAGGTCCACCGCATGCTCCGCGGTGTGCGCCAAGTGCGTGCGCCCGTCCTTCAGCTTCGTGATCTTCGCGTCCGGATCCTGCGGATGCGTCCAGTCGTCGTTGGAGCCTTTCTTCTTCCGTTTCCGGTCGAACCGGGCCAGCTCAGCGCGGGTCGGCGTGACGATGCCGGACGCCTCGGCCAGCCCGGTCAGAAACGCCTCGTAGCCTTCGCCCGTGTCCCGGCGCACGATACTCCGCAATGCGGCGTTCGCTTCCAACGTCGTGGCATCGATGCCGAGGGTCCGCCCGGTCACGAGCTGGGCGTCGGCCAGTTGCTGCAGCACCCACGTGAACACCGCTTGATGGGTCTCGACGTCGATCAGGCGCCGGGTGCGCGACAGCGTCGAGTGATCCGGCGGCGCCTCGTGCAGCTCGAGGTCCAGAAACTGCCGGATGCTCAGCGAATCGGCCGCCCGCCACGCGATCGCCCGCTCCGAGTCCAGCCCTTCGAAGTAGCCGAGCATCAGCAGCCGGAAGTACCGCCCCGGCGCCAGACTCGGACGACCGACGCCGTCCGCGTAGAACGGCGCGCATTGCGCCTCGACGAACGCGTCGAAGCCCGTGTCATCGAGGATCCGATTCAATCGCTGATAGAACGGATGCGCCGCACTGCGAGGCAGGTCGCTGGTGGGAACCCACATCGATGCTTGCCGCGCCCGGCGTCGTCGTTTGCCCATCGCCATGCGCGACAGTGTAGTACGCGGGATCGATCGTGTCGATCCCTAATAGGGACTTTCACCACGGGCTGCTAGAGCCCCGCTCCGTCGTTTAGCCGTATCCGAATCTCCTCAAGACGCGTCCATTGCTGCAGGGTGGCCGGCAAGGCGAAACCTGACTCCACGATTTCCCAAGAGTAGGTCACGACGGCGAACACGGTCCCTGCTGTGGCGATCTCGAGCTGCGCGGCGAGCACGAGATTCGTCAGAATGAACATCGACATGAACAGAAAGATCAGCCCATAGAGCGCCGCGTCGATATCCGACAATCTCACTTCGAAGCGACGAAGCGCGCGCAGGTGAGCCGATACGCGTGTCACGTGATGCTGTTCCAGTACTTTGACTTGCTGTTCAACCTGCTCGTTGAGATCGCGGTTGGCGCGAAATATCGCTCGGTGAAACGCACTGTAGACGATGGCCACGACGACAAATAGAGACGCTGAAGCCACGCCCAGCGAGAGATCGAAGCTCAGCAGAACGACGAACGATACCAGCAGCTGGACGCTTGCCGTCATCAGTGCCGGCACATAGCCCTCCAGGAAGTCGACGAATTCACGGGCCATATCCACGCGCGCGTTGAGCTGTGACACGGGTCGGTCGCCGTGCCGATCGACGACGCACGTGCCAAGGTAGACACGCATCGTGCCGTATGCACGGGTGTCGAAGGCTCGGCGCAACACGCTGACGATGGTCAAGAGCATCAGCACCGACGCCAACGGCGATAGCGCTAGGAGACCTTCGCCGCCCAGAAGTTCGTCGATCGCGCGACCGATGAAGAGCGGAATCAACGCGATGGCGGCATTCTCGAACAGTACCAGCAACCAGGTCAGCGCAATTCGCCACCGGTAGTTGTTCCAGAGCAACTGAAGACCAAGATCGATACGAGTCGAGTCGGTGTTCGTCGTCGGTTCCATCTGTCGTTACGTCGATAGACCAGCCGCCAGGGATCCGACGCATCCTAAGCTAGCCCCAGCGTTCGCCTGTGTAGCATTCGTAGCGCAGGCCTTTAGGCCTGCGAGGCGGGGCTCAAGCCCCGCCCTACATGGGCAAGGCACGTGAGTTCCTCGATCATGCCCGCAAGTCGTAGCAGAGCAGTCGCGGAGGAGTGCCGCTGATCACGTCACGGGTATTCTGGTCGACGGCCCATGGATCGGTTCTGAGCATACATTGGTGCGGGTCCGAGCTTGACGACAGCTGTCAACCACGGCCATTCTCGCCTCGAACCACCCACCAAAGGGACCGTACTCATGGCGAAGGTGGCCCATCAGACGTGGCGGGAGAGCTTGCTGCGGTCGCGGCTTCGGCAGGCAGGACCAGACCTCGCACTGGGCCTGGTCTCATTGACGACGCTTGCCACGACCGCGTGGTGGCTCTTCGGGCTGCCGGTTGGCTACGTCGGGCAAGTCGCCGCAGCCTACATGGTGCTCGCCTGTCTTCTCGTCTGGAATCTCCCAGAAGGACTACCAAAGGGAGAACTGGGCGCTGCCAATAGGGTGACGCTGGGCCGGGCCACGCTAATTCTGCCGCTGTCGCCCCTCGCGGTGCAGCCCATCCGGCTCACAGACGACATGGCCTGGTGCATCATCGCGGTGGCGACGGTCGCTTTAGTGCTCGACGGTGTCGATGGTTGGGTGGCGCGCCGGTCTCAGACCGCGTCCGCATTCGGTGTCCGGTTCGACATGGAGCTCGACTCGTTTCTGATGCTGGTGCTGTCGATTCTGGTCTGGCGCAGCGGCAAGGTCGGCGCCTGGGCGATCCTCATCGGGTTGCCGCGTTATCTCTACGTCGCGGGCGGCTGGGTGTGGCCGATGCTTCGCGCCGAGCTCCCACCCAGCGTGCGCCGCAAAGCGGTGTGCGTCGCCCAGGGCGTGTTGCTCCTCGTCTGCCTCGGACCGATCATCTCGCCGGTTCTGGCGACGGCGGCGGCGGCCGCGGCGCTCGCCGTACTGGCGTATTCGTTCGCTGTCGACATCATCTGGCTCGCCCGTTGGCGCCCTGATCGGAGAGACGCGTGACGACGATCGACGCGCTGATCGTTGCGGCCTTCGTCGCCTACGCGATTAGCGCGGGCCTTCGAAACCGCAAGCAGGCGTCCAAGAACCTCGAAGAATACTTCCTCGCCGGCCGCACGCTACCAGGCTGGAAGGCCGGACTCAGCATGTCGGCGACGCAGTTCGCCGCCGACACTCCGCTCCTCGTCACGGGACTCCTGGCCACCGCCGGCATCTTCGGTCTGTGGCAGCTGTGGATCTACGCCTTGACGTTCCTCCTCATCGGTTTTGTCCTGGCCGGCGCCTGGCGTCGGGCCGGGGTGGTCACCGACGCCGAGCTGGTCGAGGTGCGCTATGGCGGCCCTCCCGCCGCCGTGCTCCGAGCCGTCAAGGCGATCTATCTCGGGACAGTGGTCAATTGCGTGGCTCTGGCGTGGGTGCTCTTCGCCGCGGCGAAGATCGTCGAGCCGTTCCTGCTCTGGAGCGAGTGGCTGCCGGCCGGCGCGCTTGAACCCGTGGTCAGCTTCGTCGAATCGGTCGGCGTCCCGCTCGCGATCGGCGGGCTCGACGATCCCGAGGTCTGGATCAAGACTGCCAACAACCTCATCTCGCTGGTGATGATTCTCGGGATTACCGCTCTGTATTCCACTACCGGGGGTCTGCGGAGCGTCGCGGCGACGGATGTGGTCCAGATCACCATCATGTTTCTCGGAACCGTGGCGTTCACCACGATCGTGATCCAGGAGGTCGGTGGTCTGGCGGCGATGACGGACCGCGTCTACCAGCAGTTCACCGCCGGAGGTCCCGGAGGCATCCGCCCGGACGAAATCCTCGCGTTCACACCCGACCGCGGGAAGGACGTCACCCCGACGGTGCTCTCGCTGCTCGGGGTCTTATGGCTCATCAACTCCGTCTCCGACGGAAGCGGATATCTCGCGCAGCGCTCGATGGCGTGTCGAACCGACCGCGATGCGAGGACGGCGGCCGTCGTGTTCACGTTCACGCGAATCCTCGTGACCTTTCTGCTCTGGCTTCCGCTGGGCATCGGACTACTGGTGTTGTTCCCCCCGGATCCAGCGCTGTCCGCCGACGTCCTGCAGGCGGAACGCGAGGCGACCTATGTCAGAGGCATGGCCGAGCTCCTTCCCGTCGGCGTGAAGGGACTGATGGTGACCGCCATGTTGGCGGCGCTTGCATCCACGGTCGACACCCATCTCAACTGGGGCTCCTCCTATTGGACCAACGACATCTACAAGCGCTTCATTTGTCAGTCGTGGCGGGGGAAGGAACCGACCGGGCGGGAGCTGATCTGGGTCGCGCGGGCATCGAACGTCCTCATCCTGGTCGTCGCCCTCGCGATCATGACGCAGCTGACCTCGATCAATCAGGCCTGGCAGATCAGCCTGCTCTTCGGCGCCGGTCTCGGGGTGGTGCAGGTCCTCAGATGGATTTGGTGGCGGATGAACGCGTGGGCAGAGATCGCCGCCATGCTCGTGTCGTCGGCGGTCGCGCCGCTCTTGATGCTGTCGCTCGACGACAGCCAACAGGCGCTCCGGCTGCTCCTGGCCGCCACCGCAGCCACGGCAGCGGCGCTGGCTGCAATCTGGCTCAAGGGGCCGGAAGACCGGCAGCGGTTGAGCGTGTTCCATGAGCGAGTGCGGCCGGTGGGGTTCTGGGGACCGGTCGCACGCGAAGCCGGTGACAACCGGGGGCCACGACGGCTGGGAAGGGCCCTCGGCGCGATGTTCCTCTGCGCGCTCTCGGTCTTCAGTTTGCTCGTCGGTCTCGGCACCTGGCTGGTCGGCAGTCCCGCGCCGCTCTGGTCGCCATCCCGACCGGCCTGGGTGAGTGGGCTGATCGTGCTGGGCCTGGTGTTGTGTCCGTTCTGGTATAGGCTCGGGGCTTTATCAAAGAGGGGCACTCCAGACGAGCAATGACCTTCACACGGTCATCGCAGTGTGGTCTTGCATGCGGTAGCGCGCTCGCGGCAAACACCGCGATCGGAACCAAGGGTGGTGCCGCCCCCCGGTGTTACGCCCGTAGGTCGTAGCAGAGCAGTCGCGGCGGGGTGCCGTTGAGGACGTCGCGGGTGTTCTGGACGACATACAGCAGGCCGCGACTGAGCACAGGCAGCGCCCACGACTCGCGCGCCGCGAACAACCAGGCCCGTGAGACCTCGGTGTACCCCTCGGGGGTCAGGTCCATCCAGAGCAGGTGCCCGAGCTCACCCAGGCAGAGAAACTGGCCGTCCACGGCGAGCAGCGATCCCCGCGCGGTGCCCATGAGCTGGCGCCGTGGCCCGCCCTCGAGCTCGAGCGTCTCTGGCCACTCGGGGACCTCACGCCACACGACGCGGCCGGTGGCCGCGTCGAGACACACGAGCGACGCGTCGCCCATGTTGCGACCGTCGAAGCCGTAGAGATAGCCATCCCGGTGGATCGGCGTGTTGTAGTGCAGCGCGAAGTCCTCGGTCGTCCACGCCACACGATGGGTGAAGTCCGGGCGCACCTCGACGAGCGCGCCACCCGTGCGGTAGCTCGCCGAGACGAACACGTGGTTGTCGAAGACGACCGGGCATGACGCGTTGACAGACTCGTAGGTGCGGCTGCGAAACGGAAACGTGAAATCGACCTCACCGTTTGACGGGTCGATCGAGAGGAGCCCCCCCGCCGGCGGCCGGGACTCGCCGCCTGCGAAGACGAACACCCGCCGGTTGCCGTGCACCACGCCTGGTACCGGCGACGCGTAGCTCGGCCCCCACTCGCCCGCGCGCCACACCTCACGGCCCGTCGCGGCGTCGAACGCGACGACGCAGGCCCCGTCCGGAGCGCCGATGTTCACGATGAGGAGGTCGCCGTCCAGCAGCGGCGTCGACGAGATGCCGAAGAAGTCCTGCCGGGCACCGAACCCCGCCCGCAGATCGAGGCTCCACTCCACACCGCCCGACCCGAGCGTCAGGCAGTGCAGCGTGCCCTCGGCCCCCATCGTGAAGACGCGCTCGTTCTCGGCGTCGATGACGGGGCTCGACCGCGGGCCGTTGTTGTAGCCGTATCGATCCTCGTAGGCGGTCGCATAGCGAAACCGCCAGTGGCGCGCGCCGGTCTCCGCGTGCAGGCACTCGACCACCTCGTCGTCCGCCACCCGGTGCACGAACACGAGGCGATCGCCCGCGATGGCCGGGGACGCGTATCCGCTGCCCGTGGTGAGCTCCCACAGCAATGGCGGCGGGAGGCTGCGGCTGAGTTTCGTCTCCGTGGAGACCGCATCGTGCGTGGGTCCGAGGAACGCGGACCAATCGTGCGTGACGGCGTCGGCCGCGAGCGGTCTCGGCGCCCGGTGGGCGTTGGCCTGCCCCGGTGTCTGTCCGCCGGCCACCGCCCGCGCCATGAGCGCGTGCAGCATCATTCGCCGCGACATCATCGCCATCGCGCGATCTCCGGTTCAGGCGGACGGCTCACGCGAGGGACGCCCACCGCGTCCGCGCAGCAGGCGAGACACCATCCTGAGACGGCCCCAGAAGAAGCTGAACTGGCCCAGCAGCGCACCGTAGGTCAGCAGCAACGCCTGATACAGCGGGAGGAGCACGACGAGATAGACGATCCATCCGAGCCAGCCGGGGTGCTCGTCGGGGAGCAGCAGGCCGATCAGCGGCCTCCGGAGTCTGACGATCGACAGACCGGCAAACGTGAACGCCAGGAGGATGGCGACGACGTCCCACGGCCCGACCCCCCATCGCGCGCGTAGCGTGTCGAGCACGCTCACGGACGTGGGAGGGCGTAGACGTAGATGGCGTTGCCGGCCCGGGGGTTCCGCTTCTCGGGCAACAGATCGCCCGGCAGAATCGTCGTCCAGCTCGATCCGCCGAGCGGGCTACCGGCGCCGAACGCCACATACTGCGTGCCGTCGACCGCATACGTGATGGGATACCCGTTCGACATCGTCGACAACCGGCTCTGCCAGAGCTGCTCGCCGCTTTGTGCGTCGTAGGCGAAGACATACCGATCCCAGTCCCCCACGAACACGAGGCCGCCGCCGGTCGTGAGCGCGGCCGTGTTGTACGGCGTCCGACGGCGCTGCTTCCACAGGGTCTCGCCGGTCCGAATGCTCAGCGCCTGGAACTCGCCGAGCTGGTCGGGCGCGTCTGGATGGAAGTGGTTCAGACGCCCGCGGACGCCTCCCGTGCCGCCGCCACCGGCGCGGCGCTCGACCGGCCCGAAGGCCGCGGTCTCGCAGTTGAGGTTGAGGGGCACGTAGAGCGCTTCGGTCTCCGGGTGATAGGCCATGGCCCTCAGGCTCTTGAAGCCGCCCGTGCTGGGACAGAAGTAGAGCTCCTCGCCGATCCCGGACACCATGCCGTCGCGATGGGTGACCGCACCGGTCTGCGGGTTCACGTCGATGATGTTCTGGTAGCCGAGGTCGGAGGCGTTCACGAATCGACCGGTGACCCGGTCGAGCTCCCAGAGAATCGCCAGCTTCCCCATGCTGAACACCGACTGCCGGCCGTCGTAATCGATCAGGATTCGCTCGAAGGTCTCGTCCATGTCGTGGCTGTCGCCGGGGATATGCTGGAAATACCACTGCATCTCGCCGGTCGACGGATCGAGCGCGAGCGTCGAGTTGCTGTAGAGCGCATCACCATCAGTGCCGCGCGCCTCGCGGCTCCACGGCTTTGCCTGCGACGTGCCGTAATAGATGAGTCCGCTGACCGGATCGTAGCTTCCGGGAATCCAGGCATCGCTGCCCGCGCGATACAGCACCGGGAGATCGCCCCACGTATCCCCGCCGCGCTCTCCCGGTCGAGCCACGGTCGAGGTGCGCCAGAGCACCCGGCCCGTCCGGCCGTCAAGGCCGACGATATAGCACGTGTCCTCGCGGAAGCGCTCACAGCCGGTCAACCCCGCGACGAGGGTGCCGTCGGCGACGATCGGCCCGCTCGAGAAGCGGTAGCCCTCCTCGTTGGGCATGACCGCCGTGTCCCACCGCACCGCGCCCGTGCGTGCGTCCAGCCCGACCACGTGCGCGTCGACCGTCGCCAGGATGATGAGGTCATGGTAGATGGCGAGGCTACGCAGCTGCGCCGAGAGGCGTCGCCGCTCGTCCATGTCCGGACGGTGCTCCCAGATGAAATCCCCGGTCCGCGCATCGAGCGCCTGGACGACGTTGCCGGGGTTCGCGATGAACATGACGCCGTCGCGCACGATCGGGGTCGTCTGCGAGATCCCGGGATCGAGGCCCCAGGACCACGCGAGCTGGAGGTTTGGAACGTTGCCGCGGTCGATCTCATCGAGCGGGCTGAACCCCCAGCCGTCGAGCGTGCGCCGCCAGTTCAGCCAGTCGGCCGGGTCGGGGTCTTGGAGCACGGCGTCGGTTGCGGGACGCACCTCCGCGACCTGCGCGTGCGCGGGGACGACGGATACCGCGGCGCCGGCTGCGCATGCGAGCGCCGCCAGATATATACGGATCTTCATACGGACCTCCAGAAACGTCCCTGGATTATAGCGGGGCAGTCACGCGAACCGTCGCGGGTAGGCGAGACGGCCTGGCTGTCGGTGCAGACGCTTCAAGTCGTTGGATCGGAATCCAACCGATTGCACGTTTCGCGGTTGCACGCCGACGATACGATCGCGACCCAGACCGCGTACGTAGTGAGAGACCGCGGTTCGGCGCGTTGCGCGCGGACGCCGTGAAGGTGGCACCTAGTGTGAAGGACCCCTCCGCGGAGGTGCACGTGGGAGATTCAGGAACCATCGGTCGGCGGGAGTTTACCTTGCAGTCTGCGCTGGCGGTGCTGGCCGGCGCGACCATCACGATCAGCGGGTGCGATGACGCGAACCCGGCCGCGCCGAGCGGTGCCAGCGCGGCGGGGACCATCTCGGGCAACCACGGACATTCGGCCGTCATCACGTCCGGCGAGCTCACGGCGCGCGGCGCGATTTCGCTGAACATCGCCGGCAGCGCCGGTCACCCGCACACGGTCGAGCTCTCAGCGGCCGAAGTGGGACAGATCGCTGACGGGATGCAGGTGACGAAGACGTCGTCTACGGACGACTTTCACTCGCACAACGTGACGTTCAATTGACACGCGGGCCTGAAGGCCCGCGCTACGACGGCGATCTCGGTGCAGCAGAGCGTCAGGCGACGCCGGCGCCCTGGACGCCGACGTAGACCGCGTACAGCGACTGGCTGGCGGTCATGAACAGGCGGTTCCGCCGGGCGCCTCCGAAGCTGACGTTCGCGCAGATCTCCGGCAGACGTATCACACCGATCGTCGTGCCATCAGGCGAGATGATCTGGACACCGGGGCGGGCGCCGGCCCAGATGTTGCCATCCACGTCGCATCGCATCCCGTCGGCACCGGACACTGTGCCCGGATCGCCCGGCATCGTGAGCTTCACGTGGCGGCGTGGGTTGCGAAGCCGTGTCCCATCGACGTCCCAGACACGAATCTCCCGGCCGCTGCCCGTGTCGGCTACGTAAAGACGGTCGTGGTTCGGAGAGAAACAGAGCCCGTTGGGGGCGCCGATGTCATCGGTGACCATCGCGATCGCGCCCGTGCCGCCATCCACCCGGTAGACGGCCAGTGGGAGCTCCGCCTCGGCTCTCGCGCCTTCATAATTCCCGCGGATGCCGTATGGCGGGTCCGTGAACCAGATGCTTCCGTCCGGGTGGACGACGACATCGTTTGGTGAGTTCAGCCGCTTGCCGTCGTAGCGGTCCGCGACCACGGTGACCGCGCCGGACGGCTCGTAGCGCGCGACACGCCGCCCACCGTGCTCGCAGGAGAGCTGGCGCCCCTCGTAGTCGAACGTGTTCCCGTTGCTGAAGCCGGACGGGCTGCGAAACTCCGTCACGCGACCATCGTCCTCGATCCAGCGGAGCTGGCGGTTGTTCGGAATATCACTCCACACGAGATAGCGGCCAACACCGTTCCAGGCCGGCCCTTCCGCCCAGAGGGTGCCGGTGTGGAGACGCGTGATGGGCGTGTTGAACAGGATGTAGGCACGAAAGCGGGGGTCGAGCGCGATGATGTCGGGGTCCGGATAGCGTACGGGCTGCTGGCCGGACCAGTCCCGCTGTACATACGGCGGGATCGACGGCGCTTGCGGACGCGCCAGCGTCGGCGCGAGCGCCGCACCGGTGAAGGCGGCCGTGAGAAACGTGCGTCGGTTCATGAGTGCCTCAGTCTGATCGGATGAGCGCGAGCGAGGGTCGCGGTCTATTGCACGGTCGGGAACAGCTCGTCATCGTCCTGCGGCTGTACGCCGAGCGCATTGAGCGACATCGAGACAAGTCGGTAGTTCGCGACGGTCATGACGACGCTCATCAGCTCGCGCGTATCGTACTGGTCGGCAAGGATGGCCCACGTCTCGTCGGAGACGATGCCGTCGCGATAGATCTCGTCAGCGGCGTCCACATGGGCGCGTTCGACGTCATCCCACCCCGCGTCCGGACCGCGCGCGATGCGCTCCGGTTCGAGACCGTGGTCGCGCGCGCGCCCCACGCTCCCTACGTGCTTGGCCCACTCGTAGACGGCCTGGCAGTTCCAGCCGATCCGGAGGATGAGGAGCTCCCGGAAATATGGGGTGAGCGGCGAGACGCGGTTCACGTAGTTCGACTGGCCGCTCCGGGCGGCCTGCATTCGCGGATGGCGCGCGAACGTGCGGCCGACGCGGATACCGGGACCCTCGAGCGGTGCGACGCGCGGCGCGCGGAGCGGCGGCTCCGGGTCGGCGACGTCGACGCGATACGGCACATCCGCGGGGAACCGGGCCCGGGCGCTGTCGTCTGGCCTGACCCCGAAGGAGTTGAGCACCATGGACATCAGGGTGGTCTGGTTTACCGTCATCACGGTGTCGACGAGGCGCCCAAGGTCGTAGCGTTGTTCGAGCGCGGACCAGGTCGCGTCTCGTACCGACGAGTTGCGGAAGAGCTCATCGGCGACGCGGAGCAGCGTCGCCTCGAATGGGTCCCACCCGGGTGCCGTCGGGCCAACGGCAAGCTGGCGTAGCTCGTCGGTCGTCACACCGGCGATTCTGGCGGTCGGCACATGGTCGGCCCAGAGATAGCTGTTCTGGCAGAGCCACGCCGTGCGGAGGATCAGCAGCTCCCGATGACGGGCGGGCAGCGTCGAATCGCCGGCGATGTAGAGGTGGAAGGGCATCAACGCCTCGACCAGCTCGGGGACGTTGAGAAGCGTCCGGAAGGCGTTGCCGATGCGCAGCTCCGGCGCATAGCGGACGACGAGCGCGCGCTGCGTCTCGGACCATTCGGTCTCCGGCACCGGCGCGATGCGTGGCTCGGTCAGCCGGACGACCGGCGTGGTGCCGGGTGCCGCGGGCCGGACCTGCGCGGTGACCGGGCGTGCGCCGGTCGTGACGAAGAGGCAAGCGACGAGCGCGACGAGTCGCGGCAGGCTGGGCATGTTGCCTAGTAGGGTTGCGCCGACCAGCGGCCGGCACGGTAGACGTGCCACCCGGTCGGCGCGTCGTCATCGTCATCGTCATCTTTGATGACCAGCTCGAACACCGTCTCGGCCGGGGTGGTACGCGTCACCTCGACGATCCGGGCCCCGCGACGGGTGATCGGTTCGCCGTCATCACCCTCGACCTCGCGCGTGCGGGCGCCGTCGGTGATCAGGATGTTACCGGTCTCGGGGAGCCAATCGGCGTCACTCAGGAACGACGAGTGGAACCGTCCGGCGCCCGCGCCCGTGTGCGCCCACCGCTGACGCACCGTCATGGCGGCCTCGTCGACATCGAACTCGACGGCTCGACTGAACGCCGACTCGGCCGGGAGCGGCTCGTCGAACGGCATGGCGCGGTGGTTGCCGTTGTCGAACAGGAGGAGCGTGCCGTCCGGGGTCACCTCGAGACCGTGGCTGTGGTACGGCCACTCCAGTTCGTCCTGTGGCTCAAGGAGCTCGGAGCGCCAGGGGGCGTTCCAGCCCGCGTGGGGACCCAGGATCCACCGCACCGCGCCAGCCCGATCCACTTTGACCAGCGCGTCCTGGTGCCGGAGGGAGACGACGAACGCGTCATCGACGTGATCGTAGGCGAGCGCGTTGGCGTGGGCCCAGTCAGCGATGTCGGGCTCCGTATGGCCGAGCGCGCGGTAGGTGCTCGTCCAGAAGCCGGTGCCGAGCGAGTCGTAGCCGATGCGATACGGATCGATGAGGTCCAGCAGTGGCCACCGTTGCACGATGGTTCCGTCGGGGGCGAACTCGACGATGATGTCGCCCGCAACGTCTTGGCTCTCCCGGGGGGCGTCCGGGTCTCTGTCGCTTGTCGGGTAGTCGTCGTAGGTGCGGAGCTCGGTGCTGAGTGTCGCGAAGTTTCCGGACGGCAGCTCGATGACGTCGTGGTGGAGCGAGTCGACATCGACGAGGATGCTCGTCTCGGGCACCCGGTCGACCACGGCGCGCGAGTGCCATCGGCGCACGACGTTGCCGAGGAGATCGATCTCGACGAGGATGCCCCAGATTCCTCCCGGCGCCGCCTGGTAGAGGAGGTTGCCGTTCGCCAGGGGGATCGCGTGACCGGTCCGGTGGTCGCCGCGGTAGTACCAGACCACCTCGCCAGTCGAATCGACGGCGAGGAGGAGGCCGAAGTCCTGGGCCGGCCCGTTGGCTTCCCACCGGTAGACGCCGAGGAGCGTCGCGCCCGGCTCCATGCGGTCCGGCTGACTGGCCGTGACCTCGAGTGGTGGAAAGTCGTCCGGGGGGGGATCGGTCTCGATGATCAACGGTGGCGTGCGGTCGCTGTTCCCGGCGGCGTCGGTGGCGATGAAGGATACCTCGTGTCTGCGGCCGGGCCGGAGCCCCACGACCGGCACGCGGTGCGCGGTGCGGTAGCTGTCGTCGACCGCGACGCGGTCGACACGCGTGCCGTCCGCGATCTCGAGAGAGAGGCGGGCGGGCTCGTCCGTCGTTACGGCCACCAGGACGCCAAGCGGGGCTTCGGGGCGCGCGGGTTCGGCGATCGTCAGCTGCCCGATGGCTGGCGGTGTGCGGTCGGCGCAGGCTCCGGAGAACATCGCGGCCGCCGCGAGGACTGCGATGGCGTGGCGAGTTGTCACGGCGCCTAGCGAGCGGCGTCCTCGGCCCGCGCGCCTCTCATGATGTTCAGGAGACCGTAGTTGCCCTCGTGGCAGGCATACTCGAACATCGGTCCTGAGGTCACGCCACGCGACTCCTGGTTCGTCGTCATCGGGACCAGTGCCGTCCACGGTCGGGTGAACATCGCGGGATCGGTCATCGTGAACTCGTAGTCGAGCGTTTCCTCGTCGACCCTGGTGAACCGTTCGACCAGGCGCAGGCTCGAACGCGCGGCGCGCCATGTCGCGCGCCACAAGAAGTGGCCCAGATCGGCGAAGTTGGCGGTCTCTACAACAAGCGTGTCGCCCTCCCAGCGGCCGCGCGCATCGCCGAGCCATTGTCCGATGTCGCCGGCGGCATGTGGACGGCCGTCGACCGGGATCAGGCGATACTCATGAAACATCTCGTTCAAGATCGCCACCCATCCGGGTGACTGCAGAACGTGATAGTTCATGTTGTAGCCCTGCAGGGGCACGAAGGGGAGCCCGTCGGTCAGGCACCGCTCACCGGTGTCCGCATCCACCCAAGACTCGAACGGCCCGACCCCGTATTTCGCCGTGTCCGCGGCGAGACGCCGGCGCCCGCCGGCCGTCCAGGGGATCTTGCCGTCCGGTGGATCGACGATCAGCGCGGTACGGCGATCGCCGGTGACATTCTTGCCGCCGTCCATCCAGAACTGGTTGTAGGCGCCCACGTTGCCGGGAATGAACCGGTCCGTCGCCGCGCGACGTTCGGCCGAGGTGACCTCGAGCTCCGCCGCCTCCTCCGCTGTGAGCAGGTCCTGGCCCGCGAGCGCGTCGGGGCGCTCGATCGGTGTCAGTGTGGCGTTCGTCCAGATGCCCTGGAGGTCCGGCTCGCCCCAGCCCGTCCGCGGTGTCGTCCAGTCTGCGGTCGTCTGGGCGTGAGGGGCGACCGCGGCCGTCACGCACAGCAACGCGGACACGACGGTGGTCAGCGTCCGCACCGTCACGGGGCAGGTGTCGATCATCGGACAGCGCTGCGCGAGTCCTGAGATTCCTGGTGGCGCGCGCCGGAGAGGATGCCCTCCATGCCGATGTTACCCTCATGACAGGCGTATTCGTAGATGGCGTCGGGGCTCGCGCGTAACGGAATCATCACCGACCATGGCTCCGTCCACGTCGTCGGGTCGGTAACCGTGACTTCGTACTGGAGGACATCGTCACTGACGCGCGTGAACCGCTCCCTCACCTGCAGATGCTCGGCGGCGCCCATGAAGTTGGCCTTCGACGAGTAGTTCTTCGTTTCGATTACCAGCGTGTCGCCGTCCCAGTAACCGCGGGAGTCGCCGAGCCACTGTCGAATGTTGCTGCCCAGGTGCGGGCGCCCATCGAGCGGGATGATGCGCGCGTCGTGCGCCATCTCCATCTGGATCACGACATGGTCGGGCGTCTGGAAGAGCTGGTAGTAGCTGTTGTATCCGGCGCCGAGGCGCGGTGCGCCAAAGCTGAGGCAGCGCTCGCCGAGGCTCCGGTCGTCGGTCCAGCGTGCGTGGCGCCCGCGTGCCTCGCGGCGCGCCGTGCCGCGCATCTTGGCGGCGTTGGTCTGCTCCGGGATCCGACCGTTCGGCGGGTCGACGATGAGCGACGTCCGGGTGTCCCAGTCCCGTTCCACCATCCAGAACTGGTTGTAGTTGCCGGTGGCAGTATCGCGCGACGAGAAGCTCTGCACCTCCGCCAGCGCGGCCGTGAAGACGGAGTCGCCGAAGGCGGCGTCCCCGGCGTCAAGACTGAACAGCTCGTTGGCTCGCCTCTGGACCGCCGCGAGCTCCTCGTCGGTGAGGTGCGTCCGGTCACCCAGCACCTCCGGGCGCTGCAGCGGCGTCGCGTTGTTGTTCGCCCAGACTCCCTGCAAATCAGGGTGTCCGAACGGCGTGCGCGGCGCCGCCCAACCGTCGTCGGGCGCGGAGCCCTGTGCGGCCACGGAACCAGAGACCAGCGCCACGACTGCCAAAGCCATGAGCGCGACGACCACTGTGTGGGGGATTCTCACCGGACACCTCCTAAAAGAAGCCGAAGAAGAAGAAACCGAAACCGCCGTGGCCGTCGCACGCGGCCGTGTCATCGTTAGTTGTTAGTGACGCTCGACGAAGGCCACGATCTTCATCATGCCCGGGTCGAGGTCGTCACCCATCTTGGAGTTGACGCTGCCGTGCGTGCGGTCGGAGATCTGGATCACGGCGGCCGAGTTGCCGTCCGCTGTGAGCGCCGAGGCGAGTCGCTGGTTCTGCTCGCGGCGCCAGTCGTCGTCGCCGTCCGCGTAGATGAACAGCATCGGCGGCTTGTGACCCCCGATATATGGCGTGACCGAGGCTTGGAGCCAGACCTGCTCGTTGGTGCCCCAGACGGTCTTCGGGCGGCTCGGCGCGACGTCTGGGTCTTCGACGTAGAGGAATGGGCTAATCGGGATCGCGCCGCGGATGTCGGAGAGTTGCATGTTGTGCGCCGCCAGATACGACGGGTCGAGCGTCATCAGGGTCGCGAGATAGGCCCCGGCCGAGTGCCCCGACACGAACACGCGATTCGGGTCGCCGCCGTACGTGCTGATGTGCCGCTTCGTCCAGACGAAGGCGGCGGTCGCATCTTCCATGTGGGCCGGGTGCATCACGCTGGGCGATAGGCGGTAGTTGGCCGTGACGAGCCCGACCCCGCGGGCCGCGAGCTGACGCGCCAGGCCCTCGCCGATGGCCTTGGTGCCGTTCTGCAGCGCGCCCCCGTGGAAATAGACCACCACCGGGGCGTTGGTCGCGCCCTCGGGCATGAACACGTCGAGCGTGTCCTTGTTGTCGGCGTAATCCTCGCCCGCGATGTAGTCGATATCGCGGTGTGCGACGATCTTGAACTCGCTCCCGTCGCTCGCGGCAAACGCGAGAGTGGGCAGCGCCAACGCCATGGCGGCGGCAAGGACCAGGACAAGGACGCAGCTGACGATCAACGATCGCGGTGCCGTGGTGGTCATCTGTCTCCCTCGGTTCATTCGGGGCCGCGGACAGCGACGGTCTTCAGCGAGTACGCGCGGGGACACGCCAGCGGACTCTGATGACCATAAACATAGCAGTTTTCGTGTGCAGTTCGTGCCGATTTGTGCGGTACTAGGGGGGATGACGAAGAGTGTGGCGGCGATGGCGGCGATGGCGGCGGCAGTGGGGGTCGTCGCCCACGGGAGCGCGTGGGCGCAGGACGACGCCGAGTGGCCGCAGTTTCGAGGAATCAGCGCCGGCGCGGTCGCCGACGATCCGGCCCTGCCGGACCGCTGGAGCGAGACGGAGAACGTCGCCTGGCGGACCGATATTCCTGGACTCGGCTGGAGCTCGCCCATCGTGTGGGGTGCCCATGTCTTTGTGACCTCGGCGATCAGCGCGGGGACGGAGCTCGATCCGGTTCCCGGGCTGTACGACCCGGGCGAAGAGCACGGCAAGACGCGCTCGACCGCCGCGCATCGCTGGATGGTCTTCGACCTCGATTTCGAGTCGGGCAGGGTGCGGTGGGCGCGGGAGCTGACCGAGCTGGTCCCCCCGGAGCTCAAGCACATCAAGAACAGCTTCGCGTCGGAAACGCCGGTCACCGACGGGCGTCGCGTCTATGTCTACTTCGGTAGCGTCGGTCTCGTGGCGGCGATCAACATGAGCGGTGAAACGGTGTGGACGGCCACCGTCGGCGCGTTCAATGGGGGCCAGGAGTTCGGCACGGCGGCGTCGCCGGTGCTACACGACGGCCGTCTCTACATCGTCAATGACAACACGACCGGGTCGTTTCTGGCGGCGTTCGATGCCGCCACCGGTGACGAGGTGTGGCGGATCGTCCGGGACGAGACCGAGAACTGGTCGACGCCGTTCGTCTGGGAGAACGAGGTCCGCACCGAGATTGTGACGACCGGTCGGCGCAAGATCCGCTCCTACGACCTCGACGGCAACGAGCTGTGGGAACTGGGCGGCATGACGGTCAACGTCGTGCCGACGCCGTTCGCACAGCATGGGTTGCTCTACCTCAGCTCTGGATACCCGGGGGGATTCCCCCGGCCCGTGTACGCCGTGCGTCCCGGTGGGTCCGGTGACATCTCCCTGGCCGAGGGTGAGACGAGCAACGACGCCATCGCGTGGTATCAGCCGCTCCTCGGGACCTACAGCACGTCGGCGCTCGTCTACGGCGACCATTACTACACCCTGCTGGACCGCGGGTTCCTGCTCTGTCACGACGCGCGGACAGGTGAAGAGATCTACGGACGCCAGCGCATCGCACCGGGGCACGGGTTTACCGCATCGCCGTGGGCCTACAACGGCAAGGTGTTCGTGCTGAGCGAGGACGGCGAGACCTACGTCATCGCCGCCGGGCCGGAATTCGAAATCCTGCACACCAACGTGCTCGACGAGATGGCGCTCGCGACGCCGGCCGTCGCGCGCGGCAGTGTGTTCATCCGCACGCAGTCAAAGCTCTACCGCATCGCGAGGCAGTAGGACACGCGACGGCGGTGCCTCCATGACCGCCTTCGAGACACCATGACCGACGACGCTCATGCCCGGCCGTCCGGTGACGGACCGGAGTTGCTCTACGACGTCGACGTTCCGACGCCGACCCACGCCGAGCGGGCCCGGACGCTGGTGATGCAGATGACGACCGGCACCCTCTCCACCCTGGCGATCGAGCCGGAGGGCCACCCGTATGGCTCGTTCGTCACGGTTGCCTTCGACGACGGTCACCCGGTCTTTCTCGTGAGCTCGCTGGCGGAGCACACCCGGAACTTGCGGCGCGACCCGCGCGCGTCGCTACTCGTGGCCGAGGGCGGCGCCGCGGACCCGCTGGCCAACGGACGTGTGACGCTGCTCGGGTCCTGCAGAAAGGCTGCAGGTGACGGCGGCAGCGCGCGAACGGCGTTCCTGGCGACACACCCGAACGCCGCCTACTATGCCGACTATCGCGACTTCGGGTTCTGGACGCTCGGCGTGGCGTCGATTCGCTATATCGGTGGGTACGGGCGCATGTCGTGGGTGGACGCGGCCGACTGGGGTGCGGCCGAGCCGGACCCGCTCGCCGCGTCGGCGGGCGGCATCATCGCCCACATGAACGACGATCACGGCGACGCGATGGTGGTCTATTGCAAGGCGTTCTCGAAGGCAACCGACATCAGCGCCGCGCGCATGACCGGTGTCGACCGATACGGCTTCGAGATGTCAGCCGAGACCACCGAGGGACCGCGTCCAATTCGGCTGGCGTTTGCGGAGCCGGTGAGCACGCCGGAAGGGGTCCGCGCCGCGCTCCGGGCGATGCTCACGGATGCGCGTCACACGATCGGTTGAACCTCGTCCCTCGCGCGCAGATCTCGGAGCTCACACCGATGAAGACGATCGTCAACAAGACCCGTCGGCCACTCACGATCGGGCTGGCGCCAGGCCGTGTCCTGCGTTTGGGCCCGGCAAAGGAAGGTCAGATCGCCACTCGCGATGTCGAGCACCCGATGGTGCAGAAGATGATCGCAGCAGGCACGCTCGACGTGTTCGACGATGCGGCCCGAGCCGGGGCGCGGGCCCGCGGCGGCCCCGCGGGACGGGCGGGGTCACAAGGGGGGCACCGGCAGTTCTCGGGATCGAAGCGCGGGGACCGCTAGCGGGCCGCCTTGGTCTCCTGGACACGCGCGCCGCCCAGGGAGCCCGCCACGGCCCAGTTCCCCTCGTGGCAGGCGTATTCGTAAATCACGTAGCTGGGGTCGCGCGTCAACGGCATCGAGATCGTCCAGGGCTGCGTGTAGACGTTCTGATCCGTGACGGTCACGGTCCACATGATCGTGTCTTCCGAGACCCGCTCGTAGCGCTCGAGTACATGGAGCGCCTTGCTCGTCGGAACGCCCTTGAGACGGCCCCCGGCGAAGCTCGATGCGATCCAGCCGCGGTTGTGGAAGTTTCTGGTCTCGACCACCAGGACATCGCCGTCCCAGTGTGCGCGGGCGTCACCCATCCACTGGCGGATGTCCCCAGCGATGTGGGGACGGTCGGACAGCGGGATGATCCGGACGTCGTGAATCATCTCGTGCTGGATGGCGACATGGTCGGGCGTCTGCACGATGCGATAGGCGTTGTTGTAGCCGGCCGGCAGCATCGACCCTGGCACCCCGCGTGAGAGACATCGATCCCACACGCTGATGTGCTGGTAGTGGTCGCCCTCGTGCGCGAGGTTATACGCCTTGGCGTCGAGGGCCCACGCCTTGATCGGCGCCCGTCCGTCGGGCGGATCCACGACCATCGAGGTCTGCCCGGTTGACAGCACGGTGTCGCCGGAGTCGAGCCAGTAACTGCCATAGCCGCCCACATTGCTGCCAGCCTCGTATCGCTGCGCCGGCGCGTCATCGCGCGCCTGCTCGTCCACGACCCGTTGCTGGTTGATGTTGGCCATCTCCTCATCGCTGAGGAAGGCCTTCCCCGCGTCGCCGTCGCGGCGTTCGATCGGCGTGAGCGTCTTGTTTCCCCACATTCCCTGGAGATCCGGATTGCCATCCGCCGTCCGAGACAGCGTCCAGCTCGGGTCCGCGACGCGGTCGACCTGACCGGACGCCACCAGTGGAAAGGCGCCCAGCAGGCCGCCAACCACCACCACCGCCACGAACTGTGAAGTGCGCATGAAGTCCCTACCTATCTCGCTGCATCTGGGTTCTCGTTAGCGGCTCGCATCGCCCGACGCCTTTGCGGTGGCTCGCGCTTCCTGCACGCGTGCGCCAGCCAGCAGATTCGTCATCCCGTAGTTGCCCTCGTGACAGGCGTACTCGAACAACGGGGCATCGGTGCGCTTCATCGGGATCTCGGCGGTGAACGGCTCGGTGAAGGTGGCCGGGTCGTCAACGGTGAAGGCATACAGCAGGCGCTCGTCGTCGATGCGGGTGAATCGCTCGAGGAGTCGGAGGGTCGTGCCGGAGCCATACGACTGCACGATCGTGTTGAAGCTCCCCGTCTTGTTGGTGAAGTTCGTCGACTCGACGACGAGCGTGTCACCCTCCCAGTAGCCACGCGAGTCGCCCAGCCACTGGCGGATCCCGCCTGCGAGGTGTGGGCGCTCGACAAGTGGCACGATGCGGGCGTCGTGCACCATCTCGTTCAGAATCACGACGTGGTCCGGCGTCTGAAACAGCTGGATGTTGTTGTTGTAGGCGCTCGGCTGCATCGGTGGCCCGGCGTTGAACCCAAGCACACAGCGTTCGGAGAGCCCGAGGTCCTCCGGCCCGTGGGCAGGGCCGCCGATGATGACCCGCTCCTTGATCGGCCGGCGTCTGGCGGTGCGGCGCGCGTTGTCCTCCTCATCGATGCCCTCGACCCGCGCGGGGACCCGCCCGTTCGCCGGGTCGACAATGAGCGATGTCCGTCGGTCCTCCGTGAGCCCGTCGCCCCAGTCCCACCAGAAGTCGTTGTAGGCCCGTTCGACATCGGCCTGGGCCCCGCCGTCGCGCCGGTCGGCGTTGAGGTTGTCGCGGGTCGCTTGCTGAAACTCGGAAGCCTCCTCGGGCGTGAGGACGGCCTTGTCCGCCAGTTCGGCCGGCCGCTCCAGCGGCGTGATGGTGCGAAAGTCCCAGATGCCGACCAGGTCGGGAGCGCCCCAGGGTGTGCGCGGGCCGGTGGTTCCAGCCGCCGATCGCCGCGTGTCCGTCGCGGCGAACAATGAGAGGTCGATCGTCTCGGCCATCGCCTTGTAGCCCGCGTCGTTGGGGTGGAGCCAATCACCCGGGTGATAGTCGGCTCGCATCTTCGTTGGCGCATTGGGGTCGCGGACCGCCGCGTCGAAGTCGAACACCGCGTCGTAGGCGCCACTCGTACGGAGCCAGTCGTTCACGGCCTGGCGCTTTGCCTCGCCGGCCGCTGTCCAGTAGAAGGCGCCTTCGAACGGTGTCAGCGTGCCGGCGTAGATCGCGAGACCGCGCGCGTGGGCGCGCTGGATCAGCGTGCGATGCGCGGCGATGAGATCGGCCACGGTCGGTGTCTCGGCGTCGAACGCCATCCCGATGTCGTTGGTTGTCTCGAGCACGATGACGTGGCTAACGCCCGGCTGGAGCAGCACGTCACGATCGAGACGCGACAACCCGCTCGGCCCGAACAGCGCGTTCGGGTTCAGGGGGGCCTCGGTCTCGGGCGCCGGTATGCCGGCACGCTGCAGGATGCCGAGACCGGCGTTGTGGCTGAGCACCCGGTTTCCGGCGATCCCGACGTTGAGCACACCCGGTGCCCGATCGCCGTACTCCGCCGCAAGCCGCCGCGCCAGGACGTCGGGCCACCGGCTGTTCGTATCGGCGGTGGAGCCGGTGCCGTCGGTGATCGAATCACCCAGGGTCACGATCGCGCCGGGCGCGGTCGCGTTCCACACATCGACCCGCGACACGAAGTACCACTGCTGGACCGTCGAGTCGACCGGCAGGTCGGACACACCGCTGTGGTTGCCGCTCGACGAGAGATAGTTGGTGGTCAGGCCGGTCGCATGGATCGTGGCCGGCGAGGTCGAGCCCCACGTGTCGCCCGGGAGATAGAGGTCGATGGCGAGGTCGCCGAGCGCCGGCACCTCGAGTGCGACGGGATCGCTGAGCACGGTCGAGCCGGCTTCGACCGTCACGGCGGGATGTCCGCCGAACGTCAGATGCGACCCGTGGCGGATCCGCGACGCGTCGGCGCGGAGCGCCACATGCGCGGCGCCGATCTCGAGGGCCTCGGTGCCGAAGAGATTCGAGATCGTGACGCGGGCCTCGGCGCCGCCGATGCTCGTGTGCACGATTTGTCGGATTGTCTGATTGTGAATGCGGGGCGTTCCACGCGGACCGGCCGGCTCCGTCTGCGCCGATGGCGGCGGCGGATCGGCGGCCAGGGGGCCAGTGCTCCAGGTCCCGATCCAGCGGCCCGGTCCATCCTGGGCACTGACGAGGCCGGACAGCGCGAACAGCCCCACGAGCGTTACGACTGCGAGACGAATGCTTGGCCGCATAATTCCGTCTATTATGCGCCCATTCAGCTTTCCTTGACAGGTGGTCCGGGAGCCGTACAGTAGTGCGATGCCGAAGGGGACGCCGATGCAACGGAACGTCGTGAAGGTCATCGTGGTCGTGGCAGTCGCGCTCGGGCTCGGGGGGACGACCGACGCCGGGCAGCAAGACTGGGCGCAGTTTCGCGGCGCGGCGGCCGGCGTCGTTCCCGACGATCCGGTCTTGCCAGAGCACTGGAGCGAGACGGACAACGTTGCCTGGCGTGTCGAGATCCCAGGCCTCAGCTGGAGCTCTCCGGTGGTGGCAGGTGGCCACATCTTCGTGACATCGGCCGTCAGCGCGGGCGCGGAGCCCGACCCGATCAAGGGGCTCTACGACCCAGGTATGGAGAACGGCTCAGAGGGGTCGGCGAACGAGCATCGGTGGATGCTCTACGACATCGATTTCGAGAGCGGACGCATTCGCTGGCAGCTCGAGCTCCACAGCGCCCCGCCCCCAATGAAGCGTCACCTGAAGAACAGCTTCGCGTCCGAAACGCCCGTGACCGACGGACGTCGCGTCTATGTCTATTTCGGCAGCATCGGCCTACTGACGGCCGTCAACCTGAGCGGCGAAACCGTGTGGACGACGGATATCGATATTTACAACACCTTGCTCGAGATGGGCACGGCCGCGTCGCCGATCCTCTACGGCGACCGCCTCTACCTGGTGAACGACAACACCACACGTTCCTTCATGGCCGCCTTCGACAAGGACACGGGTGAAGAGCTCTGGCGGGTCGATCGCGACGAGCAGGGCCAGAACTGGTCGACGCCGTTCGTGTGGGAGCACGAGACCCGCACCGAGCTGGTCACGGCCGGGACACAGGGTGTCCGCTCTTACGATCTGGATGGGAGCCTGCTCTGGGAGCTGCACGGTATGTCCGGGCTGACGATCCCGACCCCGTTCACGAGCCACGGCCTCCTCTACATCAGCTCGGGGTACCCTGGCGGCGGGCTGCGACCGGTCTACGCGGTGCGCCCCGGCGCCTCGGGCGACATCTCGCTCTTTCCCGAGGAGGCGATGCGGTCGGGCATCACGTCCGGGTTTCCCGGGCCGCTGACATCGTCGGACGACATCGCCTGGTCCTATCCGTTGCTCGGGACATACAACACGTCGGCCATCGTGTATGGCGATTACTACTACACGCTGCTGGACCGCGGGTTCTTCCTCGCGCATGACGCGCGCACCGGGGAGGAGATTTACAGCCGCCAGCGGCTGGAGATCGGCAACGGCTTCACCGCTTCTCCCTGGGCCTACAACGACAAGATTTTTCTGCTCAGCGAAGACGGTGACACCTATGTCATCGCGGCTGGGCCGGAGTTTGAGATCCTCCACAAGAACTCGCTGAATGAGATGACGCTCGCGACGCCCGCGATCGCGCGCGGGAGCGTTCTTCTGCGGACGCAGTCGAAGCTCTACCGGATCGCGAAGGGAGATCAGCCATGATCCGGATGCTGCGGTGCGGCATGGTCGTCATGATGCTCGCGCTGCTGAGCGGGAGCGCGGCGGCGCAGACCGTGCAACTCGAGGCCGTGGGGGAGATTCCGGGCCCGGCCGAGCTCGTGCGCGCGCGCGGCGACTACGCCTACGTCTCCGGCGGTCACACGTTCACGATTTACGACGTGTCGGTGCCGTCGCGCCCGGCGAAGCTCGGTTCGCACACGTTCCCCGAGGAGATCTGGGGCTTTCGCCTGTCCGGCGACCGCGCGTATGTCGGGGCGAACTTCTTCGGCCTTGGCATCCTGGACATCTCGGACCCCGCGCGACCGGCGTTGCTGGGACAGCACAAGACGTTGGGCCAGACGAAGATCGGCGCCGTCGTCGACACGAAGGTCGGCATCATCGATCACATGGAGGGCTTCGTGCTGGTCGATATCTCGGACGAGACGGCTCCCGCCTCCATCGGGTCGTTCTTCCTCGACGGCTACGCACGTGACGTCGTCGCGGAAGGGTCGATGGCCTACGCCACCGACTCGCCGTCAGGTCTCTATGTGTTCGATCTGTCGCGACCGGGCATGCCCGAGCCGGTCGGTGTCGTGCACGCCCCGAACGCGCCGCGGGCGATCGAGGTCGTCCCGGGTACGGGCTCGCGGCCGACGCTGATCGTCGGGGCCGGAGGCGGCAACGTCCAGGTCTACGACGTGTCCGACGCCTCGGCGCCAACCAAGCTCGCGACCGCCGACACGCCGGGCCGCGCGGCGCGCGTAGCGCTCAGCGGCCATCACGTCTTTGTCGCCGACTCCGACGCCGGGGTGCAGGTCGTCGACCTCTCGGCGCCGGCGACCCCGACACTTGCCGGCGCGTTTGCGACGCCGCGACCTGCACGCGACGTGGCGGCGTCGTCGACGCTCGTCTTCGCGGTCGTGGGCGACAGCGAGCGCGAGGGCGAGGATCGACACGTGATGATCCTGCGGCGCCTTCCTTGACCCCGCTCCCACGGCGCGACTTTCTCACCGGCATGTCGGCCTTCGGGGCGCTGGGCTTGGCGTACTCCCTCGGCCGCCCCCTCTCGACCGCCGCCCGCGAGCTCGCGCAGGAGCGCGAGATTGGCCCGATGGTCGAGACCGACCGTGGCAAGGTGCGCGGTGTCATCCGGCGTGGCACCCATGTCTTCAAAGGCATTCCGTACGGGGCGCCGACCGGCGGCGACCGCCGGTTCTTGCCGCCCCTCCGGCATTTCTGGACGAGTCCACGGGAAGCGTTCGACTACGGGGCGAGCGCGCCACAGACTCGGCCCCAGTCGTCGACGAGCGAGGAATGCCTCTTTCTCAACGTCTGGACCCCCGGGCTCCGAGACGGCGGCAGGCGGCCCGTGATGGTCTGGCTGCACGGCGGCGGATTCTCGTCGGGGTCGGGGTCGTCGCCGACCTACGACGGCGTCAACCTCAGCACGGGCGGCGACGTCGTCGTCGTGACGATCAACCACCGTTTGAACGTCTTCGGGTCACTGTATCTGGCGGGTCTCGGCGGGGACGCGTTCGACGCGTCGGGCTGCGTCGGAATGCTCGATGTCGTCGCCGCGCTCGAATGGGTCCGCGATAACATTACGCGGTTTGGCGGCGACCCCGGCGCGGTGACCGTCTTTGGCGAGTCGGGCGGTGGCCGCAAGGTGTCGACGCTGCTCGCCATGCCGAAGGCCAGAGGGCTGTTCCACCGGGCGATCATCGAAAGCGGTGCGGTCCTACGCTTACGCGGCGCGGACGATGCCACGCGCGAGGCCGAGCTGGTGCTGACAGAGCTCGGGCTGACCTCGCGGCAGCTCCGTGACCTGCAGCACGTGGAACCTGCCCAGTTGCTGGAGGCGCACCAGGCGGTCGGCGCTCGCTTCGAGCCGGCCGAGCACATCGTTGGCACGACCGCCAGCACGCCGGTCCGCGACGGCCATCTCTTGCCGGTGCACCCGTTCGATCCGACGGCGAGCACGATCTCCGCGGACGTGCCGGTCCTCGTCGGCTACAACCGGACCGAGGAGACACTCTTCGCGCGCCCTGCGGAGCTCGATCTCGATGAGCGCGCGCTCGTAACCCGGGTGGCCGCGCGCCTCGGGACCGAGGTCGCGCCGGGACACGTCATCGACACGTATCGGAAGGCCCATCCGGCTGCGAGCCCGTGGGATCTCTACATCCTGATCGCGACCGATCACCCCCGCGGGATGTATGCCCGGGAGCTCGCCGCGAGGAAGGCTGACCTCGGACGCGCGCCGGCGTATCTCTACCGCTTCGATTGGGAGATGGACGCGGTGCTGAAATCGCCGCACGCGCTCGAGATCCGCTTCGTCTTCGACAACATCGACCATGCAGAGGCGCGGCTGTTCGACATGCCGGTGACGGCGGAGGCCACGGCGCTGGCCGGCGTGATGAGTCGCGCGTGGACCGCGTTCGCCCGCACCGGGAACCCGAACACCGCGGCGCTGCCGCAATGGCCGGCGTATTCGGCGCGCGCGCGCGCGACGATGCTCTTCAACGACGTCAGCCGGATCGAGCACGACCCGGATCGCGCCCCCCGCCTCGTCATGGAGAGGGTGCTCGGATTGACCTGATGCCCTCCCACGAGAAACGCGAGTAGAGCCCGTGCGTCCGCTCGTGCTCGAAGCTGAGCGTCGGGTTGGTGCTGCGGGTGTGTCCCCGTGCGAGGACGTGTTCCGGGCCGTGGATGACGTTGTGTAGATTCGAGATAAGCGCGTCATGATCGCCGTCGTTGCCGCGTAGGGCCGTGACCGTCGTCTCGAGGACGTCAGGGATCACCACGTGCTTCTCTCGGCCCCGGTCCTCGAACCGCATCGGGACGACCTCGGTGTCGAGCTGGCGAGAGACGAAGCGGTTCAGGATGGCCCACGGTCCACCGGCGCGTCCGGAGAAGATCGCCTCTAGCGCGACCCGTTGCGCACCGCTTGCACGCCGGTCGATGTAGAAGATCTGCGTCCAGTCGCCAGAGTACATCCTGACCGGCGCGTCGAAGACGATGACCAGGTTGAGGTCGTCGATGGCCGTCTCACCGTAGCGTCCGACGTCGATGTGAAACGCCCAATGGCCGCGGCAGCGGTCACCGGTGCAGATCTGCTTGAACGAGATATGGGCGGGGCAGAGCAGCTGACAGCTGCAGTTCTCGAAGAGAAGCCCGCTGGCGTGCCACGACGTGCCCGAGATTGTTGGCTACTCCCAGCGAAAGACCTTGGCGGAGATCGCGGTACAGACAGCAAAGACGACGACGAGCGCGGTCACGTCCAGCAGGTGCGCCGACCAGGGCGCGCCCGACCAGATGCCTCGCAAGAGCGAGACCGCATAGGTGATGGGTAGCGCGCGCGCGGCGAGCTCGAGCGCGCGGGGCAGTGTCTCCAGCTCGTAGAACAGCCCCGACAGCGCGACCATTGGAAACAGCACCATGCCGCCGAGCGGCTGCGCGAACCGCGCGGTCGGCACGATGCTGGCGATCACGAAGCCGAGCGACAGAATGCTCCACGTACTAAAAAGAAGCGCCAGCGTGAACCCAAAGACCGGCACGTCGACATCGACGGGATAAAACCGGCGCCCGGCGAGGATCATGAACGCGAGGGTGACGGCCGTAAAGGCCAGCTTGACGATGACATGCGCCACGAGAATCGTCGGGGGCCGCAGCGGGGTGGCGCGGAGCCGCTTGAGGATGCCGCCCTCGCGGTAGATGGCAATGATGGTGATGAGGGAGAGGACGGCGTTGATCGCGATGAGGATCGAGACGAAGACCGGGAGCTCGGTTCCCACGAAGGATCCGAAGCCCGACGACGCAGCGGAGAGGTTATCGCCAAGCATGCGTCCGACGCCGATGAACACCAGGACCGGCATCGCGACGGTGCCGACGAAGCCCAACGGCTCGCGGACGAAGATCTTGATCTCGATCCAGACGAGCTTCCGCAGTCCTCGCAACATCACTCGTCCACTAGTCCCGAATCGAATGCCCGGTCAGCTTCAAGAACACGTCCTCGAGGTTCGGCAACACGGTCCGGAAGTCCGTCACGCGCATGGCGTGCTCCGACAGGCACTGGATGACGCCGGTGACCAGGTCCTCCCCGGCGCCGCGAACGGTATAGCGGTGTCCGTCGCACTCGACGGCGTCAACCCGTGGAATCGCACGGAACAGCGCATCTGCGTCGCCAGCGTCGGTGGTGAGTATCACGGATCGTTCCGGGCAATGTCGCTCCACGAGGCCAGCCGGCGTGTCGACATCGATGACCCGGCCATGCTCGATAATCGCGACGCGATCACACAGGCGTTCGGCTTCCTCCATGAGATGCGTCGTGAGAAAGACGGTCTTGCCCCGGTCGCGGATCCCGCGTACCAGATCCCAGATCGTCCGGCGGGCCTGTGGATCGAGACCGGTCGTCAGCTCGTCGAGGAAGACGACCTCCGGGTCGTTGATGAGCGAGAGCGCGATGAACAGGCGTTGCTTCTGCCCGCCAGACAGTGTCATGAACCAGGCGTTGCGCTTCTCGACCAACCCGAGCTGGCTGAGCAGCTGGTCGGCATCGACGGGTGTCGAGTAGAGCGACGCCCAGAGGTCGACGGCCTCCCACACCTTGATGCGCTTCTGGAGCTGCGCTTCCTGCAATTGCACCCCGATCCGATCGGATAGCCCGTAGGCGTCGCGGATCGGATCGAGCCCGAGCACCGAGATGGTGCCCGCGTCGGGCGTTCTCAGCCCCTCGACGCACTCCATCGTCGTGGTCTTGCCGGCGCCGTTCGGGCCGATCAGGCCGAAGATCTCACCCCGACGGACATCGAACGACACGTCGTCGACCGCGACGGTCGATCCGTACGTCTTGCGGAGACCGGTCGCGGCGATGACGGCGGGGACGGCAGGGTCGGGCGGAGTCACGGTGGTTGGTGGACGAGGCGCGCGCGGCCGACCTACGGCTGAACGGCCTCCAGGGCGATCGACCGGAGTGGCGCTGCGCGATCACGCAGGTCCGCGTCGCCCGCGGGAAAGTCGTTTTGCTGGAGCATATAGGCCAGCACGTCGGCCTTGTCATGCCGGCTCAGGCTGGCGGGATTCCCTTCCGGCATCGAGATCCGGATTCGTTCGAAGAGGTCGCCGACGGACAGACCGTGCCAGGCCCAGCGGAAGTCGTCACCCGCGAGTGCCGGCGCGGTCTCCCCCCCCTCGAGCGCGGGTCCGTGGCATTCGGCGCACGCGTTCTCATAGATCGGTCCGCCCCGCGCCGCCTGAGCATCCGAGTAGACGCCGCTCCAGACCGATGTGGTCGGCTGGGCCCCCACTGCACCGTAGGTTGCCGAAAGCGCCACGACGGCGGCGGCTCCAGCGAGCGCTACTCCCGACCGCATCGCATGGGGATTCTATCGGAGAGCGCTGGCGAGCGTCTGCCGCGGGGCGGGAAACGTACGCGATCGTGTCAAAAGAGTACGAAAACTAGCTCTATGGGCGTCGGGACAAAAACGACCACAATGGTCGGGAGCGTCGGCGGGAGACGCGCTGAGTCCTCCTATGGCACAGCACAACCAGCTCGCGACCATTCTCGACATGGTCAGTCTCAAAGCGGACCTGCGAACCAAGCTGTATGAAACCCTCCCCCACGCCTGGCCGCAGGAGGTGGATCGCTTCCTCGGGGCGCTCGAGGCGCTCCAGGTGTCCGAGAGCAACCTCGTGATCGCCACGCTGGCCGACGTCGCTGACTACATGAGCCGGCTCATCGGCGGTGTGGACCCGAAGGGGCGCGGATTGGCGGCGCCGCCAATGCTGCGGGACCCCGCGTCGCTGGCGCTGCCGGACCACGAGCTGTACCGGCGATTCCGCAGGGACATGCACACGTCACTGAAACGGGTCGAGCGGCGCCGGCTGGTTCGCGGCAGTCAGGCACGACGTATCGCCAACCTCGTAGACGACCGGATTGACGAGCGATGGACATTGGGCCGTCTCGCAACGGTCACCGGTTGGTCGCGATCGCATCTGGATCGGGTCTTCCGCCGCGAGATGGGGATGACGGTGCGCGAGTACGTCGCGCGAGCGAAGATCCGGCGGGCCGCCGATCTGATCGAGGGAGGAGAAAAGATCGAAGGCGCGATGCGCACGCTCGGCTATCGGAACAAGACCAGCTTCTATCAGTTGTTCCGCCGCTACGCTGGTGTCGGGCCGGGCGAGATCGGGCGGCGACCGCGTGCGACGACCGTGGCTGATCGATAGCGAGACGCCGTCCGCCTGAAGCTTCGCGCGACAGCCTACTTGCTACGCAGGGCGAGCACGAACAGGATGTGCGCGGCGAACGCCGCGATGCCCGTCACGATGACTGCAACAAAAGGATTCACTTCGAGCCTCCGGGTGCCGAGCCGACGGCGATTCTATCAGGCATAGCCAGCCCGTGGTGAAAGTGCCGCGTTGCACCGAGACCGTCGAGGCGCCCGTCTCACAAGGCGCGAAGAGGGAGAATACCGGGAGTATTTGACCGATGAGCAACGCGGTGAGGCGGGATGCATCGGCGGTCGAATGCCGCGGGACTCTCACTACGGGCTGCTCAGCCGGAGGCGCCGAGCGCTCGCCGCCCGGTATCGCTCCGTGCGGCGCGCCGGTCTAGAGGCACTATACCTTGTGGTATAGTCAAATCGTTCCTCAAGATTTAGTTGCTCTGGCGCGTCCGCGATAGTCATAAGAGGAGTGAGCCATGTGGGGATGGTTGTGGACCTACGGTGTCGCGTTCGTCCTCGTCTTTTCCACATTGCTCCTCGCGGTCGAGATGGCAGCACGCTGGTCGCATCGGTCGGGGACGTCCGACCGATACGTGAGCCGGCGTTGGGTGCGAGAGCTCAACGGCAAGTAGACTGACGGTCGGACCCTCATGACACGGGGGCTGGGCCCCCGGACCCCGCCGCGGGCGCTACACGGCCTAATTCGCGAGTTGCGGACCGGCGCCCGTGCCAGGACCCGCGGGGAACGGACCTCGCAACGCATCGACCGCGCGCGACAGCATGCGGCGGCTCGATTCGTTCACTTGAAGGAATCGCACACCGAACCCCGGGTTCAGTTGAAAGTGCGCGACCTCGCCGGTCAGCCACACCAGTTCGTTTCGCGAAAGCGGCAGTCGGAGACGGAACTGACCCGACGGCGGCGTCTGGTCCAGCGACTCGATGAAACACCCACCGGTGCTGAGGTTGGTCACTCGTGTGAGGCAGTGGACGGAGCCGCGATGCCAACTGCCACGGACGTCGGTGCTGACGCGATCGGCCTGGCGTTTGTCGCTGGACATCGGTACCATTCTCTTATCACCTTACACTAGCGTGCTGGACGTGCGTGGCACCGAGACTGGTGCTGACGCCCGGCCGCGTGACGCCGATGGTGTGAGCTGATGCGACGGATCGCCTTCGGCCTCTTCTTCCTCTCCGGCGCGCTCGGGCTGCTCTACGAGTCGTTTGGCTGCGCCTGCTCGTGCTGTTCTTCGGCTCGACCCACTTCGCCGTCACCGCGGTGTTGGCCGCGGTCATGGCGGGGCAGGCGCTCGGCGCGCTCGCCGCCGGACGATATGTCGACCGAGTCACACAACATCCCCTCCGCGTGTACGGCCTGCTCGAAATCGGCATCGGCGCGACCGCCTTGTGCGTGCCGCTGATGCTCGCGGTGATGCGACCGGCGGTGGCCATCCTGTCGCCGGCCACGGCCTCTTCGTTCTACATCGGCAGCGCGCTCCGCTTTCTCCTGGCGCTCGTGGTCCTCATCGCGCCCACGATGCTGATGGGCGCGGCCTTGCCAACGCTGAGCCGGGTGATTGCCCGGCGCCACCGCCGAATCGAGGGTGGGGTCGGGTGGCTCTACGCCGTCAACGTCTTCGGGGCGGTCGCCGGCACGGCACTGACCGGGTTCGTGTTGCTGCCGTCGTTCGGGACCGCCGCCACGGTCGTCGCTGCCGGGCTCGCCAATGTCGCACTGGGTGCAGTGGCTCTCGGGGTTGCGGCCGCCTCACGACGCGCGGGCAGTCCCGATACCGTGGACGAGACGTCCGTGGAGCACCATAGCCGGCATGGACCTCAGGCCGTCCGCCGACCGGGCCGCAACGACGGTCATCAGGCCGTCCGCGGACCGGGCCGCGACGACGGTCATCAGGCCGTCCGCGGACCGGGCCGCGACGACGGTCATCTGGCGCTGTGGGTCGTGGCGCTGTCTGGTGCGCTGGCGATGGTCTACGAGATCGCGTGGACCCGGGTCCTCGGGCTCGTGCTGGGCTCTTCCGTGTATGCCTTCACCGTCATGCTCTCGACGTTTCTCGTCGGACTCGCCTGTGGCGCCGCGCTGGGCGTACGCGCTAGCGCACGCGCGGCGACAGCTCCAAGGGTGGTGCGGACCCTGGTCGTCGTCGTTGGCCTCGGCTCCGTGGCGGGGTTCCTCACGCTCCACGCCCTTCCGGCGTTGCCGCCGCTGTTCGCGTCGCGATCACACTGGCCGCTGCGTCACGGTCGACGGCAGAACATCCCGGATTCGGTAGCATCGTCACAGACCCCACTCGGGATCCATTCTCTGCCATCTGCCAGCTCCGAATGCAGATGAGCGGTCGAGGGTCGAGCTGGTTCATCGGCACGGGTTTCTACATTGGGCCAAGTCGGATACTGACCGCCGGCCATAACATCCTCCATCGCAAGCATGGCTCCGCGACGCGGATGATCGTGACCGCTGCCAGAAACGGCGCCGCTACGCCCTTCGGGAGTTTCGAAGTGCAGCCAGGAGCCATGGTCGCGCCCCCCGGTGGCAGGCCAACCCAACATCGGCGGACTTGATATTGCGGTCCTCAAAGTTCGCAACACCCCTCCTAACAGCGAAGGCGGAACGAGCCGAAGCGCGGCAGGCGTGGCGGCGCTTGCGGGCGGCGATCGCAGTGCTGGATGCGTTTGGAATCTAAGCCGCCGCCCAGTCTGGCCACTCGCCTCACGATCACTCAACGTGTGGTTTCAAGGCGCCGTTAGCGCCGCTCTTCATAATCTCGCACCGGACGGTCGACCTGACAACGCCTTTCAAGAAGTTGCGGGGCGCTTGAGTTTTTGGACACTACGGGGTCAGCCGGACGGCGAACGAATCGCAGTCTGGGCCGCGGGTTGTCGACGACGGCGTCATTCCTCACGCGACGATGCCGGCGCGTCGGTGCCCCTGACGGGGCAACGAACAGCATGCGGCGGATCGTCGTATCGACGCCGCCGATCGCGGCGCGCCGGGGCTCAGGAGCGACCCGGCAACGGACGGAACGAGAGGGTGAGCTAATCTTAGTTGAAAATTGAAACGGCTCCAGACCCTGTGGTGTGATGACGTTGCAAAAGACGGACATCACCCCACGAGAGAGAGGAGCCACGATGAGTGTCCTACGTGCTGTCAGGAAGCGCAAGAAAGTTCGCAAGCTGGGCTCGGTCAACATCATTCACCGCGAGGCCTACGCGGATCTGGAGCTGGACGCGAAGGTGGAGCTGATCCGCTCGCTGGTTCCCCTGGGCCTGATGCATGTGCAGGAGTTGCTCGACCAGGAGGTGACGGCGCTGGCGAGCGAGCGCTACGTCCGGAAGGACGCGTCGGTCGGTGGACGCCGTCACGGCAGTAACCCTGGGACGGTGGGTCTCGCGGGGCAGCGCGTGCCGATTCGCGTGCCCCGGATTCGTCGCCTCGCAGGGAGCGAGATTCCGCTGCGGTCGTATGCGGCGTTGCATGACGACCGCGAGGTGGACGACGCGCTGCTGCGACGGGTGCTCTACGGGATCTCGTGCCGCAACTACGCGGCGGCCGCGGCGGCGATTCCCGGGGCGATCGGGCTGTCGAGTTCGACGGTGTCCCGGGGGTTCATCCAGGCCAGCGCGGCGCAGCTACGGGCGTTCCAGGAGCGGGACCTATCCGATGAGGACGTGGTGGCCGTGTTCCTGGACGGCAAGACGTTCGCTGACGCGACGATGGTCATCGCGCTAGGCATCACGCTGTCTGGGGAGAAACGCTTCCTGGGCTTCGTCGAAACGGACACGGAGAACGCGACGGTGCTCACACCGTTCCTGCGGTCGTTGGTCGAGCGGGGCCTCGACCTCTCCCAGGGTGTGCTGGTCATCCTCGATGGCGGCAAGGGGCTCCGCACGGCCGTCCGGAAGGCCTTCCGGGGCCGGGCCCTGGTCCAACGGTGCCAGTGGCACAAGCGCGAGAACGTGGTGAGCTACCTGGCCAAGCACGAGCAGGCGGTGTGGCGTCAGCGTCTCCAGCGAGCGTACAACCGGCCGGACTACGACGAGGCCCTCGGTGCGCTCGAGACGCTCCACGGCGAGTTGGACGAGCGGAACCAGTCGGCGGCTGACAGCTTGGCGGAAGGCCTGGACGAAACCCTGACGTTACATCGATTGGGCGTGTACGGAGTGCTGGGCCGGTCGCTGAAGACGACGAACTGTCTGGAGTCGGTCAATGCGCTGGTCGAGGAACGCTGCGCGAAGGTAGATCACTGGCAGAGCTCGAGCCAACGCCACCGCTGGCTGGCGACCGCCCTCCTGGACATCGAACCGCGCTTACGAAGGGTGAGGGGCTACCGCCACCTTCCCACGCTTCGGGCCGCATTGAAGCGAGAACTGAAGATCGACACGACGACGTCGAAGAAGCAGGCCGCGTAAGCCATCGGGAGCCGTGGAGAGTTTCAACTAAGAATGGGCTTGACTCCGGAACGACGCGAACGGGCGACGTGGCGCGTGTCAGATCGTCGTGTCGACACAGCCGATCGCGAGGCGTCGCGTCTCACGCGCGTTGTCGAACGACGTTCGAGGTGTTTCCGCGGCGTCGCGTACGGACGACGCCAGCGACGCCATGACGACGTCGCCTCCGGCGGTGATCGAGGAGCGCCGTATCCACAGGAAACGGACCGTTTTTGCCCATTAGGGACGACCGTACGGTGGCGACATCTAACTGACTGAAGAGGCAGAGGCTGTCAGGACTCCGGCGTACCGTTTGTTCAGATCGCCGATCTTGCCCGACCGCCCATGACCACCTCGCGGACGGCTCGTGACTTGGCCCCGTGACCGCGCTGGGCGCTGTTACCTGCGGTCATCTGTGGATGTCTGAGATGCTGGACGACCGCCGCGCCATCCGCGCGACGAACGCAAAGGCCGCCAGTCGGGATGCTCCCCACAGGTCTCCGGCTCGAGGGCGACGTAAAACACCCAGAGCACCGCACCGACAAGCAGGGCATCGGCGAGCGCCCACGCCAGCTTGGTGACTTCGGCGACTGACGCGACATGGTGAGCGAGCAGGGCCCACCGCGCCATCCGCGCGACGAACCCAAAGGCCGCCAGTCGGAATGCTCCCAACAGGTCTCCCCGGCCGCGGCGGTAGTTGCGCCAGGCGATCAGCGCGGCCCCGCCGATGAGCGTGATCATCTGGGTCACGAGGATCCAATTTGGGCACTGCATCGCTCACCACACGTTGACGCAGCGGATGCTCGTGAAGGTATGCCGCTGAGAATCATCCGAGTTAGGTATTTACTTCACTCAAGTAGCCACAGAATCTGGTGTACGAGGCTCCACTACCTGGCCAGGTTCGCGCGCCCGTGGGAGCCTGCGGGCCTGTCGCGGCCATCTGGAGCGACTTCGGAGCTCAGAGGGTCCCAGAAAGTGAACCAGACGAAGGCGCGCCGCGTGCGGGACGGTGGTGGCGTCGAGTGGCCTGGGCGACGGGCCTTCGGTAACGGCCAGAAGCACAACATGTAGGGGCTACCTGACTCAAGTAAATACCTAGCTCATCCGATTATACGCATGGGAAGGGCTGGAGTTCCTCGTCCCAGTTGAGCACGATGTTCATCGACCGAAATCGCCCTTATTTTGCCCGCATCTCGTGGTGGGGAATGGGTGGTCGCGCGCTGGCGCTCGCGTGCGGGATCGTGCTGGCCGCCACCGGAGCCTCGGCGCAGACGACCCCGCCGACCGAGCGGCGGATGATCATCGGTACGAGCCTGGCGTGCAGTTCGTCAAGGACGCGTTCCAGAACACCGTCGACTACGAGCTGTTCCAGGAAGCCGGGGAGTTCGGGCGAGCTACAACATCACGACCGACACGGCGGTCGATGCCGGCGCGGCCGCTCGGCTGTGGAAAAGACTCGGGGTCGGTGTCGAGGTATCCCACTTTTACAAGCGGACGTCGCTTGGCGGGACCCGCCCCGGGGGCGACTACGGGTCGCCTTCTAGCAGCCCGTGGTGAAAGTCCCGCGTCGCACCGAGACCGGTGATGCGCCTGGCTGGCAAGGCGCGAGAAGGAGGAGTACTCCCAGTATTTGACCCCGCTGAGCAGTGGTCCATCGCAGTCCCTTGCGGGTTGCACCGCCGGTCGAATGCAGCAGGACTTCACCACGGGCTGCTAGCGTCCTGGCTGATTGTGACGCCACGTCTAGATGTCCGAGAGCTCCTTGAACACCCCGTCGCTGTTGCCGATCCGCTCGGCCGGGACACCCAGCCTCTGCAGCACCGTCAGATAGAGGTTGGTCAGCGGTGTCGCGTCCGGATATCGGAGGTGACGGCCGCCTTTGATGTGGCCAGCTCCGCCTCCCGCCACAAGGATCGGCAGCTGGTGGGGGTCGTGCTGGTCGCTCTCGCTCATGCCGCTGCCGAAGATGATCGTCATCTGGTCCAACAGCGACCCGTCACCGTCGGGGGTTGCCTTCAGCCGCTCGAGGTAATAGGCGAACAACTGCATGTGGTAGGTGTTGATCTTGATCAGCTTCTCCATCCGTTCCGGATCCGCGGTCGAGTGCGTCACCTGATGGTGCCCTTCGGCCACGCCAATCTCGGGGTAGGTCCGGCCGCTGAGCTCCTTGCCGATCATGAACGTGCTGACGCGCGCCAGGTCGGCTTGAAACGCGAGTACTTGCAGGTCGAACATCATCTTAGCGTAGTCTTCGAACCCTTCCGGGATGCTGCCGGTGGGCCGCTCGAGCGTCGGTAGCTCTCGGTCGCTTTGCGCCTCGGCCTTCTGGATGCGCTGCTCGACCTCGCGAATGGCGTCGAGGTACTCGGTAAGCTTGACGCGGTCGCGCGTGCCAAGCACCGCCGTACGTTCGGCCACCGTGTCGGACACCGAATCGAGGATGCTCTGGTTCTTCCGGAGGCGCGCCGCCCGGGCCGCCGGGTCGGTGGTGTCGGCGTCGCCGAACAGGCGCTCGAAGACCGCCCGCGGGCTGTTCATCATCGGCAACGGCGTCGTTGGCGTCCGCCAGCAGAGCGTATTGACGTACGCGCAACTATAACCGACGTCGCATGCACCGGCGATGTCGGCCGCCTCGAGACCGAGTTCGAGCGAGCGCAGCTGCGTGTCCTTGCCAAGCGCCGCCGCGGCAAGCTGATCGATCGACGTGCCGGCCCGGAAGTCGGCTCCCTCGGTCGGCTTGCCGTGCACACCGGTCAGGAACGCCGCGCCAATGCGCCCGTGCCCGCCGGCCGGCTCGCCCGGCAACGCGACCGCTGGTTCGTTGTCGAGACCTGACACGACGACCAGCTGGTCTTGGACGCGGGCCAGCGGCTGGAGAATCGGCGGCAGTGCGAACCCGGCCCCCTCGGTGGCTGGGGTCAGCTGGTCCATGATCGCGCCCATCGGCACGTACACGACGCCGAGCCGCTTCGTCGGCGCGGCGGCCGTGTTTCGGGTGGCGGCAAACGCCGGCACCATGCCGTCCAGCAGCGGCAGGGCGATGGCTGCCCCGATTCCGCGCAACACTGCCCGCCGCGGCATCGCTTTCTTGGTGGCGATCATGACTCGGCTCTCCTTGTCTAGACAGCGAGCTCTTGACGATGACGATGTCGATGACGATGACGATGTCGATGACGACGATAGTCGACGACCAGCGGTAGGCCCCCGGGCCGCAGCCTCGGCGGGTTGCCTCGAGCCCGGCGCGGTACGGCGCGGCACACGCTGACGGCCCGCCGACCGCTTCGAGACGTGGCTCTATCATAACCGCAGTGCTGGTACGTTGTTCCCCGCGCCGCGAGCAACAGCTGCTCCAGACCATCCACCTCAACGCCGCGGGCATCGACATCGGCGGCGAGAGCCACTGGGTGGCGGTGCCCGGCGATCGGGATCCGCAGCCGGTGTGGGAGTTCAGGAGCTTCACGCACGATCTCGCGGCGCTCGCCGACTGGCTCGAGGCCACCGCCCAGCCGCCCGGCACCCGCCTCGGGCCGCCCCGGCGCTCCTGCCGGCCGCGCGCCCACGAGCCGCACTTTGATATCCGATCGCCGCTGCACACCCTGTGCGGCGGCGTGGACCTGACGGAGCTTCCCGGCGTGGGCCCCTACGGTGCGCTCAAGCTCGTCTCGGAGATCGGCCTCGACATGCGGCGCTGGGCGACCGAGAAGCACTTCACGTCCTGGCTTACCGTGGCCCCCCGCAACCAGATCTCAGGACAGGATGTGATACGGTCCAGCGTGAGGTGCGGCGTTTCGGCACTCGCACCCCAGGCGACACTAGCATTCTGAAGTCGAGTCGGAAGCATCGCCGACGCGACGAAACGCCATGCGAGACCACATCTCGCTTGTCCTGCTGACGCTCGCCCTGTGTGGCTCGGCCCCCACTTGGGCTCAGCGTGGGACGCCCGAGGGGCGATGGCCGGCGTATGGCGGCGACCCCGGCAGCACCAAGTACTCGCCGCTCGATCAGATCGACGGCAACACGGTCAAGCAGCTGAGCGTCGTCTGGCGGTGGGACTCGCCCGACAACGCGATCGTGACCGCCCACCGCGCCGACCTTCCGATGCTGCCCTGGGCCTTCAAGGCCACACCGGTCATGGTCGACGGCGTGCTGTACATCAAGACGTCGATGAGTCAGGCTGCGGCGGTCGATGCGGCAACGGGCGAGACGCTGTGGGTGTTCGACCCGGGGACCTGGGAGGGGGATCCGCCCGCCAACACGGGATTCAACGCCCGTGGGGTGGCCTACTGGTCCGACGGTCTCAACTCGCGCGTTTTTCTCCCGACAGGCGACGCCTATCTCTATGCGCTCGACGCGAAGACCGGCCGGCCGGTCGCTGATTTCGGGGCGGATGGCGCCATCGATGCGACCCAGGGGCTGCGACGGCCGATCCCGCGCCGGGACTATCAGCTGATGTCGGCGCCGATCGTGGTCGGTGACGTGGTCGTCATCGGATCGGTGGTGTTCGATGGCCCACGCTACCAGTTGGCGCCGCCCGGCGACGTGCGGGGTTTCGACGTGCGGACCGGCGAGGAGCTCTGGGAATTCCACACGATTCCGCAACCGGGCGAGTTCGGCAACGAGACCTGGGAGAACGGCTCATGGCGCGACACGGGGGCTGCGAATGCCTGGGGGTTGCTCAGCGCCGATCCGGAACTGGGCTATGTCTATGTTCCGACGGGCACGCCGACCAACGACTGGTACGGCGGGCATCGACACGGTGACAACCTCTTTGCCGAAAGCATCGTGTGTCTCGACGCGACGACCGGTGAGCGGGTCTGGCACTATCAGTTCGTCCACCACGGCCTTTGGGACTACGACGCGACCGCGGCGCCGTTGCTCGTGGATCTCGTGGTCGACGGCCGGCCGGTCAAGGCCGTGGCCGTGGTGACGAAACAGGCCTACACCTATGTCTTCGACCGTGTAACCGGCGAGCCGGTCTGGCCGATCGAGGAACGGCCGGTGCCGCAGTCGACCGTGCCCGGCGAGAAGACAGCACCCACACAGCCGCATCCGACGAAGCCCCCGGCCTTCGACCGCCAAGGGGTGACGATCGACGATCTCATCGACTTCACGCCGGAGCTGCGTCAGGAAGCGATAGAGATCCTGAATGGGTTCGTCTACGGACCCCTCTTCGAACCCCCCACCGTCGCCGACAGTGGAAAGCAGGGCACGATCCTGATGCCGGGTGCAGGGGGCGGGGCCAACTGGCCGGGGGCTGGGGTGGACCCGACGACTGGCTGGCTGTATGTGCCGTCACACACGCGCCCGCACGCCATCCAACTGGACACGCCCGATCCAAGCCGCTCGGACTTCCGCTACATCCGCGCTGGCGGGACGAGACTGCGTGGCCCCCAGGGCCTCCCCCTCTTCAAGCCGCCGTACTCTCGATTGAGCGCGTTCAACCTCAACGCGGGCACGCGTGAGTGGAGGGTCCCCTTGGGGGATGGGCCGCGTCAGCAGGTCATCGACCTCGGCATTCCCGATCCCGGCCCGCTGGGCGGCGGGTCGTATACTGGCCCGCTGGTGACCAAGACCTTGCTGTTTCTCGGCCTCCGCGGCGGCGATGCGCCGGATCTCGACTTCGGGAACGCCAGCGCGACCCGATCCGGGAGCACCCCGCCATCCGTGCTGAATGCCTATGACAAGGCGACCGGCGCCACGTTACACTCGGTGGTGCTCGACGTGCCTCCGACGGGGTCGCCGATGACCTACATGCTCGACGGCAAGCAGTACCTCGTGCTGGCGTATGGCACGGGCAACGCCGTCGGCTTGATCGCGTTGGCCGCGGAATAGGGTCGAATCCCCCGGGCCGCCAGCCTGAACGGCGTGGTGCCATTCTCGGGAGTGGTGATATGGTCGACGCGAGTAGCTGTTTCGAGCCGGTTCGTCGGCTGAGTGACGCTGTCGCGTGCGGTCTTGCTTAAGTCGAGGGAGACAGACCCATGAGTACCCACGCCATGCGCGCTGCCTGCTGGGGAACGGTTCTGCTGCTGTCCGCCGCTGGCACCCTGGCGGCTGTCGCCAACGATCTGCGTCTCGTGCAGGCGGTCGAGCGCCAGGACGCAAACGCGGTGCGTGCGCTGCTTGCCGAGCAGGTTGATGTGAACGAGACGCAACCGGATGGCGCCACGGCGATCCATTGGGCAGCGCACAGGGATGATCTTGACACCGCGGAGTTGCTGATTCGGGCCGGCGCCGACGTCACGGCCGCGAACGTGCACGGCGTCACGCCGCTCTCGCTCGCTTGCGCCAACGCGAATGGCGAGATGGTTGCGCTGCTCCTCGAAGCGGGGGCCGACCCGAACGCCGCGCGCGTGAGCGGGGAGACGCCACTGATGCGGGCCGCGAGCACCGGGAGCGTCGACGCGGTAGAGGCGTTGCTGGCAGCCGGCGCGGACGTGCATGCGGCCGATCCTGTCACGAAGCAGACGGCGCTGATGTGGGCGGCCTCCAGGCGCCACGCCGACGTGGCGCGGGTCCTCGTCGGGCAGGGAGCCGAAGTCGGTGCCCAGTCCCGCGACGGGTTCACGCCACTGCTGTTCGCCGCGCGCGAGGGAACCGTCGAGACGGCCCGGGTCCTGTTGGACGCGGGCGCGGACGTGAACCAGGTGACCCCGGATGGCACGAGCGCGTTGATCGTGGCGACCGTGCGCGGCCACGTGCCGGTCGTCGTCTTGCTGCTTGACGAGGGCGCGGACCCGAACGCGGGCCCGATTGTGAAGGGACGCGACCCCTTCGCGCCGGAGCCGGATTCGGACGCGGCGGCCGAGGCGGACGAAGAGCCGGAAGGCCCGGACTACACGCCCCTGCATTGGGCAGCGGGCGCGTGGCAGACGGAGCTTTCGGGACCGAACGGCATCGCCGCTGAGCGCGAAGACGAGTGGCGCGCGATTCGCGGGGTGCCAGCCGGCAAGCTCGAGTTGGTTCGGGCGCTGCTGGCGCACGGCGCGGATCCGAACGCCCGCATGCGGAAGATCCCGCCGCGGTTCGGCTACAGCCAGTTGTCATACGAGCACAATAAGCAGGGGGTGAAGGTCTTCGATGGCGCGACGCCGCTCCTTCTGGCCGCCATGGCGGGCGATGTCGAGGTGATGCGGTTGCTTGCCGAGCTCGGCGCCGACGCACACCTGCCGACGAGGGACGGCACGACGCCGCTGATGGTTGCCGCCGGTCTGGGCCGGTATCAGGCCGAGAGCCTCGTGACGGAGCGGCGCACGCTTGAAAGCGTCGCGCTCGCGATGGAGCTCGGTGCCGACGTCAACGCGGTGAACGAGGTCGGCAACACCGCGCTGCACGCGGCGGCCCACATCAAGTCGGACGCGCTGGTCCAGTACCTGGTCGACCGAGGCGCCGAGGTGAATATGGCGAACGCTCGCGGAGAGACGCCCCTGATAGTGGCGGACCGTTTCCGTGCCGGCAGTGGCAACGTGACCGTTCGGACGAGCACCGGGGATTTGCTGCGCAGGCTTGGCGCCCGCGATGATGCCGCCGCAGGCGAGCAATCACCTAGGTAACCGCGGGTTGTCACTGTTTGGTGAACGCGTCGCCGACGGGTAGAGGACGTAGATGCGCAACGGCGCGCAGTAGATCGTTGAAGGGTACGGGCCAAAGATGCGCGTCTGTATGGTGTTTGCCGTCGGCTGATATTCGTGCACGGAAAACGAAGGAGGGACTAATGCTTCGTCGATCAAGAGCATTTCTCGCGTCCGCGGTATGTCTCGTGCTGGCTGCGCCGGCACTGGTCCACGCCCAGGAGACCGTCGTCGCCGGCACGGCACGCGACGCCACAGATGCCGTGCTGCCGGGTGTCACGGTCACGGCCCGGCATGTCGAGAGCGGCAACACCTTCCTCGGCGTGACCGATGTCTCGGGCGGGTATCGGATTGGCGGCCTGCGACCGGGCGTCTACAACATCACGGCCGAGCTGAGCGGTTTTTCTGTCGTCACGCAGGAGGCGGTCGAGCTGCAGGTCGGGCAGCGGGCGGGAATCGATTTCGAAATGGTCCTCGCCAGCGTCCAGGAAACGGTCACGGTCACGGGTGCGATTCCGTTACTCGATCTTGTCGAGTCCGACCTCGGCGGCGTCATCGATCGCCGCCAGATGGAAGAGCTGCCGTTGAACGGACGGAACTGGATGGCGCTCACGATGCTCGCGCCAGGAAGTCGCGCGAACGCGGTCTCGAACAACCCGTTCGGCGTCTCGTCGGGCTGGTTCCAGCTCAACCTCGACGGCCAGCAGGTGAGCACCAGCCTCACCTTGGGGGGCATCGGGCAGCCACGCTTCAGCCGCGATGCCATCGCCGAGTTCGAGCTGATCAGCAACCGGTTCGACGCTACCCAGGGCCGGTCGAAGGGAATCCAGATAAACGCCGTGACGAAATCGGGCACCAACACGTTCAGTGGCACCGTGGGGGGCTACTTCCGGCACAACGCGCTCAACGCGGAAGACCACGTCCTCGGCTTCACGCCGAAGTACCAGAACCAGCAGGTCAGCATGACCTTCGGCGGCCCGATCATAGAAGACAGGTTTCACTTCTTCGGCTTCTACGAAGGCGAGCGCGAGCCGCGGACGCTGTCGTGGAACACGCCCTATCCGGCCTTCAACATCCCGGATATCTTTCACACCGACACGGTCCAGCAGGCCGGCTTAAAGATCGACGCGCAGCTCACCGACCGGACGCGGTTGTCGGTCCGCACGACCGGATCGATCGAGGACCGGAGAACTGGTGGGAGTGCCACGCAGCATCCGTCCGTGCAACAGGACGTGTCGCGGGTCTCGGGCCAGGCCTTCGTGACCCTGACCCAGACGACGGGACGCAGTGTCAACACACTCAAGGGCGGCCTCGCCATCTTCCATTATGATTCGGTCGGCCTGCCGGGGCTCGAGGATGTCCCGTTCATCATCATGCCCGGGCTGATCGCCGGCAAGATCTTCGTGTTTCCGCTCCGGGAATACCAGGATACGTATTCCATTCGCGACGACTTCACCATGCTGCGCGGCAACCACGAGATCAAGCTGGGCGGGGAGATGTTGATCCCGGACAACTTCCTCTACTGGCCGAACTTCCGGGATAGCATGATCCTCGCCTTCCTCGGCCTCCCGCCAAACCTCGCGGATGTCTTCCCCGTCTGGAACGACTGGTCGACCTGGGACATCGACGCGCTGTCGCCGCACACGTTTCAGGTGCGCCAGGGCATCGGCAACTTCAAGTACAACCGCCTCAAGCCGGAGTACGCGGCCTGGTTCCAGGACAACTGGGCGGCGTCGAGTAACCTGACGTTCAACCTCGGCGTCCGTTGGGATTTCTACACGGACGCGTACGCGAAAGAGGTCTCGCTGCCCCCATTCAAGCCGGGCGGCGTTGGGCAGGAGTGGTTCAACTTCGGGCCGCGCCTGGGGTTCGCCTACTCGCTCCCCGACGAGAAGACCGTCCTCCGCGGCGGGTGGGGCATCTACTACATGGGGATGACCGACCACGTGAGCCACGTCACCTACGTCAGCGGGGTGAATACGGTCGCGCCGGAGCTCTTCAACGACGGCCGGGCCGATTTCGCGTCGAACCCGTTCGGCACCGGGACGGTGCCGTCCTTTTTGGATGCGAGGCTGCTGCCGCATGACTACGCGACCTCCTGGGTCACGAGCGACGAGATGCGTACGCCCTATACGAACCAGACGTCGGTCGGGATTCAGCGGCAGCTCGGCAACGAGATGGTCGTGTCGGCCGATTACGTCTGGAACAACGAGCAGCGTGTCGAGAGCTTCCGGAACGTCAACGTGAGCTTCGACCCGGTGACGGGAGCGCCGATGCCGTACAGCACCCGCAGCACGCGACCGTTCCCCGACTTGGGGCTCGCGGTCCTGCGGTTCACCGATAGCTATACCAACTACCACGGGCTGGAGACCTCCTTCACGAAGCGCTTCAGCGACAACTGGCAGCTGTCGGGCACGTACACGCTCTCGGGCACCTGGAACTACTTTCCGCTCCCGCTCAACCCTGGGTGTCAGTTCCCGTTCAACGGGGTGACGGGGACGTGCAATACGCCGCTCCCGGTCCCGGTCGTGCAGGACTACGGGGATGAGTACACGCTATCGGCCGCCGGCGGCCAGGCGACGATCCCCGATCAGCGTCACCGCGGGGTGATCAACGGCATCTGGCAGCTGCCCGGCGGCTTCCAGCTCAGCGGGCTCTATTTCTTCGCCTCGGGTGAGCGCCGCGAAGTCACCTACAACGGCAACCTGCGCAACTCCGGCTCCGCGCCCGAAATCCCGAACCGCCTGCGCCCCGATGGCACGATCGTACCGCGCAACTCGTTCGTCGGCGACCAGCTGCACAGGGTCGACATGCGGGTGCAGAAACGGTTCAACGTCGGCGGCATATCCATCGACGCCATCGCGGAGGTGTTCAACCTGTTCAACCGCAGGAACTTTGGAAGCTGGGTGACGGACGAAGCGAGCGCGGCTTTCGGCGGACCGCAGCCGTCGTCTCTCGTCGAGTATCAGGCCCGTCAAGGCCAGCTCGGGATCCGGATCGCGTTCTGACGACCCTGAGCCCGATGCAACTGGTCTTCCGTCGTCATCGGATCGGACCCCTTCGACGGGCCCCGCCGACGGCTCGACACGCGGGCGACCTCCTGCGGGGCGCTCGAGGACTGCGTCCTGGCGCACGGCACGGCGAATGACGCGCGGGTGATGACGTTGGCGGTTGACGAGAAGGAGCCGAGTGATGCGGCACGCACTGCGATTGACGCTCGTGGGCGCGGCAGCGATTGGGTTCGCTGGTGTGCTGGGGCCGGCGCACGTTCCGGCCCTTGCTGGCGGCGACGACATCAGCGGCGTCGTGAACGGCCCCGACGGCCCCGAGGCAGGTGTCTGGGTCATCGCCGAGACGACCGATCTCGAGACCCGGTTCCGCAAGATCGTCGTCACCGACGACGCGGGGCGGTATCTGGTGCCGGATCTGCCGGCGGCGGGCTACGAGGTGTGGGTGCGGGGCTATGGCCTCGTCGACTCGGAGAAGCAGCAAGCACGCCCGGGCGCGGAGGTGACGTTCGTGGCGAGGGCCGCCCCCACGCCCCAGGCGGCCGCTGAGATCTACCCGGCCAGCTACTGGTACTCGCTCCTGGAAGTCCCGCCGGAGGGTGACTTCCCCGGGACCGGGCCGAACGGGAACGGGATTGGTCCAGAGATTCGGACGCAGGCGCACTGGATCGACCGGCTCAAGGACGGCTGCGAGCTGTGTCATCAGATGGGCAACAAGGCGACCCGGGACATCCCGGACCTGAACCGGTTCGACTCGTCCGCAGAGGCGTGGGACAGTCGCGTGCAGGTCGCCGGTTCTCGTCATCTGATGAACACCTATTTCACCTGGATGGGGCGCCAGCGCGCCGCGCAGACGTTCGCCGAGTGGTCGGATCGGATCCGCGGTGGCGCCGTGCCACCGTCGCCGCCGCGGCCGCAGGGGCTGGAACGGAACCTCGTGTTGACGATGTGGGGGTGGTCGTCGGCGCGGAGCAGCGTCCACGACAACGTCGCTACCGACAAACGTAATCCGAGGCTGTTTCCGAACGGTCCGGTCTATGGCATCGGCGGGGGCAATTTCGTCGTGCTGGACCCGGTGGCGCATCGTGCGCGTACGCTGCCGCTGCCTGAGGGTGTCGGGAGCGGTCACAACCCGATGTTCGATGCCCAGGGGCGCGTCTGGCTCACCACGCAGATGCGGCCGAGCGAGAACCCCACGTGGTGCCGGGACTCGGACCATCCCTCGGTGCGGTGGTTTCCGCTCGAGCGGAGCAACCGGCAGCTCTCGTACTACGACCCGCAGACCGAGGAGTTCGCCCTGATCGATACCTGCTACATGACGCACCACCTGCAGTTCGCCGAGGATGCCGTCGACACGCTGTGGCTCAGCGGGGATTTCGACGTCATCGGGTGGGTGAACACGAAGCACTACGACGCGACCGGCGACGGGCGGGCCGCGCAGGGCTGGTGTCCGACGGTGCTCGACACGAACGGCGATGGCCGCATCACCCGCCCATGGAACGAGCCGGGCGATCCGATTGATCCGGCACACGACACGCGCATCACCGGCGTCGACGCCCCCAACTTCGAGCACACGAGTTTCAGGTACGGCATCATCCCCAACCCCGTGGACGACTCGGTGTGGGTGGCGAGCCCCGGCACGCCCGGCGCAATCGTGCGCCTCGTACGTGGCAGCCGCCCGCCCGAGACGTGCGCGGCCGAGATCTACGAGCCGCCGTTCGAGAACCCGCGGGTGGACCCGAGCCGGTGGGGCTACAGCCCGCGCGGCATCGATGTGGATCGTCAGGGCGTGATCTGGACCGCGCTCAGCGGCAGCGGGCATCTGGCCAGCTTCGACCGGCGGAAGTGCCAGGTGCTGAACGGGCCGACGGCGACCGGGCAGCACTGCCCGGAAGGCTGGACGCTGTATCAGACGCCAGGCCCGCGGATGGCGGGCGTGGAGGGTTCGGCCAACGCGGAGTTCCATTACTACGACTGGGTGGATCAGTTCGACACCCTCGGCCTGGGCGCGAACGTGCCGATTGCCAACGGGACGGGATCCGACTCGCTCCTGGCGCTCATACCGGCGACTGGCGAGTGGGTGACGATGCGGGTGCCGTATCCGCTCGGCTTCTATACGCGTGGGCTTAACGGGCGGATCGACGATCCGGACGGAGGGTGGAAGGGTCGCGGGGTGTGGGCCAGCAACGACACGGGCGCGGTGTGGCACACCGAGGGCGGCCGGCGCATGACCACCGAGATCGTCCGGTTCCAGATCCGACCGAGCCCGTTGGCGGACTAGTACAACCAAGTGCCGGTAGAACGAGGGAAAGCCGTGGCCAAGAGCTCATGGATGAAGCGGCTGAGCATCGTGCTGGTCGCGCTGGGTGGCGTCGCGTCGCTGCACGCCGCAGGCCGCCCGGCCACCAGTTCCGCGCCGGCGGGCCAACAGGCCACCGGCTCGGCGGCCGCGCACCGCGCGGTGCTCGATCGCTACTGCGTCACCTGTCACAACGAGCGCCTGCGGACCGCTGACCTGTCGCTCGAGACGGCCAACCTCGACGAGGTCGGCGAGGACGCGGAGATCTGGGAGAAGGTCCTCGTCAAGCTGCGGGCGCGGACGATGCCCCCGCCCCAACGACCGCGGCCGGAGCCGGCCACCTACGAGGCGTTCGCCTCGTGGTTGGAGACGGCGGTCGACGGGGTAGCGGCCGCGCATCCGAACCCGGGTCGGCCGACGGTCCGGCGGCTCAATCGGACCGAGTACGCGAACGCCGTCCGCGACCTTCTCGCCGTCGAGGTGGACGGCGATGCGTTGCTGCCGGCCGACGATATGGCGTACGGCTTCGACAACAACGCCGACATGCAGAGGCTGTCGTCGGGGTTGCTGGAACGCTACATGTCCGCCGCGTCACGCATCAGTCGACTCGCGGTGGGCGATATGACGATCCGCCCGGGCATTGAAACCTACACGGTCTCGCTGATGGACGCGCAGGCCGCGAGGGCCAGCGAGGCGCTCCCGTTCGGCACCCGGGGCGGGGCGGCGATCCGCCATCACTTCCCGCTCGACGCGGAGTACGTCGTCCGGATCTCTTCGCACGCGGCGATCGGGGGCGGGGTGCGCCCACCCAAGGAGCCGGAGCAGCTCGAGGTGCGGCTCGACGGCGTCCAGGTGCATGTCTTCACGCTCGAGCCCGCGCCGGAGCCGCCCGAGGAACCGGCGGGCTATCAGACGAAGCAAGTGCCGCTCGAGGTCCGGTTGTCAGTGACGGCCGGGCCGCATCTGCTGGGCGTCACCTTCGTCGAGCGCATGGCGGCACCTGAAGGCCTGGGGCCGGCGAGCCTGCCGGTGACCAACGTGCTGTTTGCGGGCGTGCGGGGCGCAGAGACGCGGGTCGGGCGGATCGAGATCGAAGGCCCGTTCGGCGTGACGGGGCTGGGTGCGTCCCCGAGCCGGCAGCGGATCTTCAGCTGCAGCCCGGCCACGCGTCAGGACGAGGAGCCCTGCGCCACCGAGATACTCTCGGCGATCGGCCGCCGCGCGTACCGGCGCCCGATGACCGACGCCGACCTCGACACACTGCTCGGCGTTTTCCGGACCGGCCGGGCGGAGGGTGACAGCTTCGAGGTGGGCATCCGGTGGGGGCTCGAACGGATTCTGATCGATCCGGACTTCCTCTATCGGATGGTCCCGGACCCCGTCGACGCCGAACCGGGGACGCCCTACCGCCTGACGGACCTGCAACTCGCCGCGCGGCTGTCGTTCTTTCTGTGGAGCAGCCTCCCTGACGACGTGCTGCTCGATGCAGCGGGGGCGGGCCGCCTGAGCGACCCGGCGGTGCTGGAGTCGGAAGTGCGACGGATGCTGGCCGATCCGCGCGCGGGGGCGCTGGCAACCAACTTTGCCGGGCAGTGGCTGCATCTGCGGAACGTGCGGGCGGTGGCCCCGGACGTCAACGCGTTTCCCGAGTTCGACGACAACCTGCGCGAGGCGTTCCGGCGGGAGACGGAGCTGCTGTTTGACCACCACGTGCGGGAGAACCGGCGGGTGGTGGAGCTGTTGACGTCGGAGACGACCTTCCTCAATGAGCGGCTGGCGCGGCACTACGGGGTGCCAGGCGTCTACGGCAGCCACTTTCGGTCGGTGGCGACACATGGTGCCCGCCAGGGGCTGCTCGGGCACGGGAGCATCCTGACAGTGACGTCGTATGCGACGCGGACGTCGCCCGTGCTGCGGGGCAAGTGGCTACTGGAGAACATCCTCGGCGCGCCGCCGCCGCCGCCGCCGTCCGATGTGCCGGACCTCGAGGAGGCGGACGCGGCGGAGACGCCGCGGTCGATGCGGGAGCGGATGGAGCAGCACCGGGCGAACCCGGTGTGCGCGAGCTGCCACACGCGGATGGACCCGCTCGGCTTCGCACTGGAGAACTTCGACGCGATCGGGAAGTGGCGGACGACCGAGGCGGGCACGCCGATCGATGCGTCGGGAACACTGCCGGACGGGGCCTCGTTCGACGGTCCGGCGGAGCTGCGGTCGATGTTGGCAGGGCGCGAGTCGGAGTTCGTGACGACCGTGACGAGCAAGCTGCTGACCTATGCGCTGGGGCGTGGGGTTGAGTATTACGACATGCCGGCGATCCGGGCGATCCTGCACGAGGCGGCGCCCGCGGGCTACCGCTGGTCGTCGATCATCCTGGGCATCGTCAAGAGCACGCCGTTCCAGATGAGGCGGGCCGAGTCGTGATCGCGCGATTCGGTTGGCAGGTCTACTGAGAGAGACAAGCCGGGGAGAGACATGATGGGAAGGCGATGTTTGCCGTTCAAGCTGCTCGGGGTGGGCGTGCTGGTGGCCGCAGGCAGCGCCATGGTCGGCGGGCGGGCCTTGGCTGCGGACGACGACATCAGCGGCGTCGTCCGGAGCACGAGCAGCGCAGAGCCGGGGGTCTGGGTCATCGCGGAAACCAATGACCTCGAGACGGCGTTCCGGAAGATCGTCGTGACGGACGACGAGGGACGGTTCCTGATTCCAGACCTACCCTCCGCGACATATGACGTGTGGGTGCGGGGCTACGGCCTCGTCGACTCGGCCAAACAGCCGGGGCGGCCGGGCGATGACGTGGAGCTCACCGTCGCGGCCGCGGCAACGCCGCAGGAAGCCGCCGCGATTTATCCGGCTAACTACTGGTACTCGCTCATCGAGGTTCCACCGCCGAGCGCGTTCCCTGGCACCACGGCGAACGGCATCAACCCGAACATGCGGACGCAGGCGCAGTGGATCGACGGGCTGAAGGACGGCTGCCAGCTGTGTCATCAGCTCGGCAACCGCGCGACCCGCGAGATGCCGATGCTCGACCTGGAGGAGTTCGACTCGACCGCCGACGCGTGGGCCCACCGGCTGCGGACCGGGGCGACGGCGTCCAGCATGGTGCTGCAGTTGGGCCGCATGGGCCGACAGCGCACTCTGCAGGTGTATGCCGACTGGACGGATCGGATTCTGGCGGGCGAGGTGCCGGCGTCGCCGCAACGGCCCCATGGCCGGGAGCGAAACCTGGTCCTGACGATGTGGGGCTGGTCGTCGTCGCAGAAGCACGTCCACGACAACGTCGCCACCGACAAGCGCAATCCGCGCTTGAACGCGAACGGCCCGATCTACGGCGTGCTCGGGGACAACTTCGTATCGGTCGACCCGGTCGCCCACCGCGCACGCCAGATGGCGGTGCCCACGCGCGATGCGATGCAGAGCGGGAGCATCGAAGGGGCGGCCGCGGCGCGGTCGCTGTACTGGGACGAAGCCCCCGGCTACGGTGCAGCCAGTGGGCACAACCCGATGATGGATGCCGAGGGGCGGGTCTGGCTCACCTCGGCGATTCGTCCGTCAGGGAATCCCGAGTGGTGTAGAGACGGGTCGACGCACCCATCGGCGGCGTACTTCCCGATAGAGCGCAGCACCCGGCAGACCTCCTACTATGAACCGACGACCGACCGGTTCGCCTTCGTCGACACGTGCTACAGCACGCATCATCTCCAGTTCGCGGAGGACGCGGATGACACCCTCTGGTTTAGCGGCGACGTCAACGTCGTGGGGTGGCTTCGGACGCACCCGTACGACGAAACCGGCGACGAGCAGGCGGCGCAAGGGTGGTGCCCGACGGTCATCGACACGAACGGCGACGGCGGGATCACACGGCCGTGGAACGAGCCTGGGGAGGCGGTCGTTCCCGCGCGGGACACCCGGCTCGACGGGTTCGCATACGGTATCATCCCCAACCCGGTCGACGGGTCCATTTGGATCACGCGTGGCTCGATGTCCGGGCCGGCCACCGAGTTCCCGGGGTCGATCCTCCGTCTGACGCTCGGAGCGCATCCGCCCGAGTCGTGCAAGACCGAGGTGTACGAACCGCCGTTCGAGAACCCGGCCGTCGACCCGAGCAAGTGGGGCTACGGTCCGCGCGGCATCGACGTTGATCGACACGGGGTGATCTGGACCGCGCTGAGCGGCAGCGGACACCTCGCGAGCTTCGATCGGCGGAAGTGCCACGTGTTGAACGGACCGACCGCCACCGGCCAGCACTGCCCTGAAGGCTGGACGCTGCATCAGACGCCTGGTCCCAGGATGCAAGGAGTCGTCGGCTCCGCCAACGCCGACTTCCACTATTACAACTGGGTCGATCAGTTCAATACGCTCGGCCTCGGTGAGAACATCCCGATTGCTAGCGGCAGCGGGTCCGATTCGTTGCTGGCTCTCGTGCCGGAGACCGACGAGTGGGTGGTCATGCGGGTGCCGTATCCGCTCGGCTTCTACACACGAGGGCTCAACGGGCGCATTGACGATCCGGAGGCGGGCTGGAAGGGCCGCGCACTGTGGGGCAGCTACGACACGATGGCGGCCTGGCACACCGAAGGCGGCAAAGGCGCGACCAGCGAAATCGTTCGGTTCCAGATGCGTCCAGACCCGCTGGCGGAATAGGGCTTACTGAGCCGCAACCTCCGCCGCCGTCCGGAACTGCAGGCGCGCGACGCGGCTGGTCCGCGCACACGGCACCCAGATGTCGCCGCGGATGTCGTCGACGGCGATGTTGCGGGTTTCACAACCGATGCTCGGGAGCTGATAGATCGTCCATTCCTCCGTCGCTGGGTCGAGCTTGACCACCCGGTCATCGCTCAGCAGATTCGCCCAGACTTGGTGGTTCTTGTCGACGACCACAAAGTACGGGTTTCCGTTGATTGGCAGCGGATAGTAGGTCGTCTCGTGCGTCCGGATGTTGATCTTCGCGAGGTTCATGCCCAGATAGTTCGGCACCCACACGGTGTCGCCGTTCCGGTCCGCGCCAAGCCGGCGCGGGGCCTGCGCGCCAGGCACCGAGTTGATGCCGCCCCAGTTCAACGCACCGACTGACTCGTAGAACTCGCGGTCGGCCGGCGTCATCACGTTTTCACGGTCGGCCATCCAGGGCGGCCGCATGATGAACTCGGTCGACTCGCCTGTCCGCGGGTCGCCCTTCACCACGCGTTCTGCGTTGAACTGGCTCCACCAACCGTTGCCGTCGGCGTCGCCGGTCATGCCGTATGTGAAGCCGTCGGCCGGGGTCACATTCTGCAGATGCTTCCACTCCTCCGTGTCGGGATCGAACCAGATGGAGCCGTAGCGCGTGCCTCCCCAGATCTTGCCGTCGCCGTCGGCGTCGACCGTCACGCTGACCCCGCTGCCCATCCCGCGCGGCGGAGTAAACAGCTCGATGGTGTCGGTCGACGGGTCGATCCGACCGAGGCTCCCGTTCGTATCGAACCAGAGAATGCCGTCCTGATCCCGGCCGATGCCGTGCGACGAGCGGGTGCGCGTGCCATCCCCGCGCGTCAGCTTGAAGTCGGTCACCTGGCCGGTCTCGGTCTCGAGCTTCGTGATGGTGCGGTTCATGTTCCCGGCTGATTCAGTCATCCACGCATTGCCGTCGTTGTCGACGATCACGTCGTGCAGGCCGCCCATCGCTCCGTGCATGCCCGACCCCGGACCTTCCGACCAGTCGCTGCCGTCGTGCCAGCCCAGCTCCCCGAGCCGATCCACCGGGATGTCATATTCGGTAATGACCACACGGGCGGCGTCACCGGTCGGACGCGACTGGAGCTTGAACTCGAGCTCCGACTCGGGCCCCCGGACCCTGGCCAGATAGGCCGCCAGCTCCGCCTTGTGGTAACGGATGGTGCGATCCCGATAGATGCCGCCGCCGGCCTCGTAGTTACCGGGCGGGGGACGCGTGCCGCCGAGCCAGCCGGTGTACGTAGACTGCTCCATCAGATCGAGGATCGCCAGCCAGCCCTGCTCGTCGAACCGGTTGTGTAACGCCACGCTGGGGGAATGGCACTCTGTGCAGTTGACCCGAAAGATCTCCTTCATCCGCCGATCCGCGAACGTCTCCTCCGGCAGCGAGTCGAGCCATTCCGCGCCGCGGAGTTGCGACGTGAAGTCGTCGATCGTCGTCAGGGTCAGCGCGCGGCTGGTGGGCCGCGCCGCGGCCACGGCCAGCTCTGCTCGCGCCGTCGCGAACCCGACCGCCTGCGCCCAGAGACGGTAGGTGCCGGTGTCGAGCGGCGGAAAGAGGTAGCGGCCCCGTGTATCGGTGAAGACCGTGGTGGTGAACGTCTTGTCTACGGCCCGGGCCGACACCGCCACGCCCTCGAGCGTCTGTCCATCCGTGGCGTGGATGATGCCGCTCAGCGTCGCACCCGATGGCGACTGCGCGCCCTGTCTCGCAGCCGCAGCCGTCGTGGCCCGAGGTGTGGCGCCCATCGACAGCGCCAGCGCGCCGATGCCGAGACCGATCACCGCGCCACACACGATCCGCTGTCCCGCCGTCACACGTTGTCTCGCCACGGTCTCCTCCTGGTCCCATCGCACGCCGTGCGTCGAGATCTCACACCTGGAGCGTGGTGCGGTCTCGCGCCGCCGCGCCCGGCAGCTGTCTGGCTAATCCCGTTGTTGGTCGGGCGTCACCATCTTCAGGAACGCTACGATGTCATCGATTTGGGACGGCCGCAACGCATACTGAAAACCAGGCATGCGGCGGGAGCCAGTCTCGATCATCTGACGCGCGCCGGCCTCCGCGCCGGCATCGACCGTCCGCTGGTCCAGCCACGGGCCGGGCGTGCGATTGAGCGGTTGCCCCACCGGATCGTGGCAGATCGCACAGCGCTGGGTGAACAGCCGCCGGCCCGTGAGCTCGGCGTCGGACAGGGCCGGGCGCATCGCGAGCTTCCGCATGTCGTAGACCGTCCGCTCGACCGCGGGCGTCGTCCGCGTCTCTTGCTGCGATGCACGCAGGGGCGCGTCCATCGCGACCGACGGCCCCAGCAGACACACCGCACCCATCCACACCCACCGCATACGATCTCCCCGTCCCCGACACCGCGTCGGGCGCAACGGCCACGGCTCGCGCGTGAGTAGACTATAGGAGGATATCGGACGGTATTCAACCCAGATTGCACGTCAGCGTTGCCGAGCACCCGGGGTTGGGCGCGAGTCAGATGTGTGGCGCGGATACCGGGCCTCACGGTCGATTCGGCAACCTCGCGCCGCCCCGCTCGCGAAACGAGACGCGAGGGTCGACCCCGAGCGTGGTATCGGCGCCGATCGTGCGCAGCAATTCGGCCGTGCCCTGCCGTTCGATGAACGTCGAGCCGGTGCCGCGGTGACCCTGCGCGACGCGGAACGGCGTCTGGCCGTCCTGGTCCTGCGCATTCACCGGTGCGCCGTGGTCGACCAGGAATTGGACGACCGAGTCTGCCCCCATATAGGCGGCGCCATGCAGCGCCGTGGTGCCGGCCCGGCTGATGGCGGTGACGTCGGCGCCCAGCTCTACCAGGTAGCGGACCGCATCCAGTGCGCGGCTCTCGTGCCAGTTCGCCGAGCCGTCAGACTGGCCGAGCCCCGCTGCCACCATCAACGGCGTCGTCTCGTTGTCAGTCGTCAACAGCGGATCGGCATCGTAGTCGACGAGGAGCTGCATGAGTCCGGCGTTGAGGTGCGCGGCCGCGAGCCAGAAAGGCGTCGCCTCCTTCACGTCGACCGCCCGGCTCGAATCGCCGCCGCCCCGGAAGCCGCCCGGGGGCGCGCGCATGGCCAAGCGGGCGTTCGGTTCCGCACCGCGCGCGAGGAGCGCCCGCACCAGCTCCGGTGCGCCTCTCGCGACCGCGGCGTGCAGGGCGCCGTACCCGCCGAGCTGCGCGTTCGGGTCGGCGCTCGCAGACAGGAAGAACATGGCCAACGCCTCGTGGCCGCTGGCGATCGCGAGCGTCAACGCCCACGTGCCGTTAGGGGCGGGAGCGTCGACATCCACGCCTGCGTCGAGGAGAATCTTCGCCGACTCCGCCGAGCCTTCCCGCGCGGCGAACAGCAGCGGCGTGTATCCCCCTGCGGAGCGGGCGCTGATGTCGGCGCCACCCCTGATCAGGGCCCGCACCGCGGCCGGATGCTTCTGCGACGCGGCCCACATCAGCGCCGTCTGGCCCTCGCGTGGCTCCGTGGCATTGACGTCCGCCCCGCGGGATAGGAGTGCCCGCAGCACGTCGACGTTGCCGGTGTGTGCGGCGGTCATGAGCGGCGTCTCGCCGGTGGCGCGCGCGACGTGCGGATCCGCCCCGGCCGCAAGCAGCCGATCGACCATGGTCGCGCTGCCGTTGAGGCTGGCCAGCGATAGAGCGGTGACGCCATGGTCGTTCGCCGCGTTCACGTGGGCGCCGGCGTGAACCAGGAGGTCTACGATCTCGCCATCATCCCAGTGGGCCGCCCATTGGAGCGCCGTGGCGCCGTCCGCCTGAGGCGTGTTGACGTCGACGCCCTCGGCCAGCAGCGCGCGGACGACACGCGCCTCTCGATGTTCCGCCGCGTCGACCAGCCGCAGATCGGCTCCAGCACCGAGATTCGCGAGCGACAGGACGAGGGCCGCGACGACCCAGACCCACGAGTCTTTGACGATGGCACGCATCGGTCGCCTCCCATCAGGCGCGAGGCTAAGCTGCTTTGTCGTAGACAGTTGAGCGGACAGTCCGGTATTGTATTACGCACTCGGCAGCGAACGCAATTCCGGACCCCGGGGGTGACGGCGAATGCAAGGACTCGCGCTCCGCACGATCGTTAGCGGTCTCGCGTTCGTGGTGGCCGGCGCGCTCGGCGTCGCGCTGCAGGCGCCGAGGCTCACCGCTCGGGCGTCGGTGTTGCCGCCGGCCGCCCCTAGTGTGCCCTCGGCGCAGACGACAGCTCCACCGACCCAGGCAGCGCCAGAGGCCGCGGGCGCCTCACCCTACCGCCTCGTGCTTGATCGCTACTGCGTCACGTGCCACAACCAACAGCTGCGGACGGCCGATCTGACGCTCGATAGGCTCGACCTGGACCAGGTAAACCACACGCCGGACCTGTGGGAAAAGGTCGTGCAGAAGCTGCGCAGCCGGTCGATGCCCCCGACTGGGCGACCACGACCGGATCACGCGACCTACGAGGCCCTTGCGTCGTGGCTGGAGACCGCTCTCGACCGCGCGGCGGCGGCCAACCCCCGACCCGGGCGTGCCGCCGTTCACCGGCTCAATCGCACCGAGTACACAAACGCGATCCGTGACCTGCTGCATCTGGAGATCGACGGCCGGTCGCTCCTTCCTGCAGACGAGTCGGGCCACGGGTTCGATACGATTGCGGATCTGCTCTCCGTCTCCCCCGGGCTGCTCGAACGCTACATGTCCGCGGCCACGAAGATCAGTCGCCAGGCCGTCGGGGATGTGGCCCAGCGTCCCGTCATCGAGACGTACAGCGTCCGCCCGACGCTCGTGCAAGACGGCCGCATGAGCGATGCATTGCCGTTCGGGACGCGGGGCGGTATCGCGATTCGGCATCACTTCCCGGTCGACGGCGAGTACGTCATCAAGATCCGGCTACAACGCACCTGGATGGACGAGATCCGCGGTCTCGCGGAGCCCCATCAGCTCGAGGTCCGCCTCGATCGCGCGCGACTCGAGCTGTTCGCCATCGGCGGCAAGTACACGGACCCGGCACCCGACTATCGCCTCCGACAGGAGCAGGGGCCGGCCGCCGACGACGCCCTCGCTCGTCTCCAATACGAGATGACGGCCGACGCCGGCCTCGAGGTCCGCTTTTCTGCCAAGGCCGGGACCCGCCTCGTCGGGGTCGCCTTCCAGAAGGACACGCTGGCCCCGGAAGGCGTCCTGCGCCCGCGCCCGTCCGTGTCGAGCTTCGCGTTCCGCTCGATCAAGGACACTGATCCGGGTGTCGACACCGTTCAGATCATCGGGCCTTACAACGCCACCGCGCTGGGGGACACCCCCAGCCGGCGTCGGATACTCGTCTGTCGGCCCGCGGGACCCGATGACGAAGATCGCTGCGCTACGGAGATTCTGGCCACGCTCGCCCGGCGCGCGTATCGGCGCCCGGCCACGGATGCGGACGTCGAGACGCTACTTGGCTTCTACCAGGCCGCTGGTCGCACGAAGGGCTTTGAGGCGGGCATCGGCCTGGCGCTCGAGCGGCTGCTCGTGGACCCGGATTTCCTGTTTCGCGTCGAGCGGGATGTCACGAGCGCCCGGGGCTCGGTCTATCCGGTCAGCGATGTCGAGCTGGCGTCGCGGTTGTCCTTCTTCTTGTGGAGCAGCATTCCCGATGATGAGCTGCTCGATCTCGCCGAACGCGGACGGCTCCGCGATCCGGCCGTGCTCGACGCGCAGGTGCGCCGCATGCTCGCTGACCGGCGCTCGACGGCGCTCGTCAGCAACTTCGCCGGGCAGTGGCTGTATGTGCGCAATATGCGGCTGGTGTTTCCGGATCCGGAGGCCTTCCCCGAATTCGACGACAACCTCCGTGACGCGTTCCAGCGAGAGACCGAGCTGTTCGTCGAGAGCATCCTGCATGAGGACCGCAGTGTGCTGGACCTCCTGCGGGCCGACCACACCTTCCTCAACGCGCGGCTGGCCCGCCACTACGGAGTCCCGAACGTCTACGGCAACCACTTCCGGCGCGTCACCGCCGGCGAGGCGCGCCGCGGCCTGCTCGGCCACGGGAGCATTCTCACGGTGACCTCGTATGCGCACCGGACGTCTCCCGTCATGCGCGGCAAATGGTTGTTGGAGAACATTCTGGGTGCGCCACCGCCGCCGCCGCCGGCGGACGTACCCGCGCTCGAGGAAAACGATGACGGCGTTCACGCACGCTCCGTGCGAGAGCGGCTGGAGCAGCACCGACGGAGCCCCGTCTGCGCCAGTTGTCACGCGCGCATGGACCCCCTGGGATTCGCGCTGGAGAACTTCGACGCGATCGGCCGCTGGCGGGAGACGGGCGACGCGGCCACCGCGATCGACGCGTCGGGCACGTTGCCCGATGGCACGGCGTTCTCCGGCCCGGTGGAGTTTCGGGCGGCGCTGCTGAACGAGACCTACCGCGGTCAGTTTGCCACGACCGTCACGCGGAAGCTGCTCACCTATGCCCTTGGCCGCGGCCTCGAGCATTCGGACGCCCCGGCCGTCCGCGCCATCACGCGGGAGGCCGCGCCGGGTGACTACCGCTGGTCGTCGCTCATACTGGGGATCGTCAAGAGCGTGCCGTTTCAAATGAGAGGGGCACCCGAGCCATGATCATCACCAAGAAACACTTGCCGCGTCGGACGGTGCTGCGGGGCCTCGGCGCGGCGATCGCGCTGCCGTTGCTCGACGGCATGGTGCCGGCGGCGGCGGCGCTCCGCCGCACAGCGGCCAAACCGGTGCGCCGGCTCGGGGTCGTCTACGTGCCGAACGGGATGGCGATGTCGAGCTGGACCCCCGCCGCGACGGGCGCCGCGTTCGAGCTCTCGCCGATTCTGCAGCCGCTGGCACCATTTCGGGATCGGTTGGTGGTGCTGAGTGGGCTCGCCGACGAGCTTGCGTTCCCGCGGGCGGGGGAAGGCGCCGGCGATCATGCGCGCGCGGCCGGCACGTTCCTGACCGGCGTGCACGTGAAGAAGACCGAGGGCGCCGACATCCATGCGGGCGTCTCGATGGACCAGATCGCGGCGCGAGAGTTCGGCAAAGCGACGCAGTTGGCTTCGCTCGAGCTCGCCATCGAGTCGGTCGAGCTGTTGGGCGCGTGTGACGGCGGCTACGCCTGTGCGTACGGCAACACGATCGCGTGGCGCACGCCCACAACACCGTTGCCGATGGAAAACGACCCGCGCGCGCTCTTCGAGCGCCTGTTCGGGGTTGGTGAGACCACCGACCCGGCGGCGCGACTCGAGCGACTCCGGACGAACCGCAGCATTCTCGACTCGGTGACCGAGAAGGCGGGTCAGGTCCGGCGCCAGCTCCATCCGAGCGACCGGACACGGCTCAACGAGTATCTCGAGGCGATTCGCGACATCGAGCGCCGCATTCAAAAGGCTGAGGAGCAAAGCGACCGCGAGCTGCCGCTCGTCGAGCAGCCGGCCGGCATCCCGGCCACGTTCGCCGAGCACGCCACGCTCATGTTCGATCTGCTGGCCGTGGCCTACCAGGCCGACCTGACGCGCGTCAGCACCTTCATGATAGGACGCGAAGTCAGCGGCCGGGCCTATCCCGAGATCGGCGTGTCCGACTCGCACCACCCGGTGTCGCACCACCAGAACCGGCCCGAGATGATCGCGAAGCTGGCGAAGATCAACACGTTCCACATGCAGATGTTCGCCAGGTTCCTGGAGACGCTGCGGTCGACTCCAGACGGCGATGGTTCCCTGCTCGATCATTCGATGATCCTGTACGGCTCCGGGATCAGCGACAGCAACACGCATTTCCACGACAATCTGCCGGTCGCACTGGTCGGCGGCGGTGGCGGTCAGCTCAGGGGCGGGCGCCATCTCCAGTATCCCGAGGGCACGCCGATCACCAACTTGTACTTGAGCCTGCTGGGCAAGCTCGGGATTCCCATGGAGAAATTCGGGAACAGCACGGGGAAGCTCGACGTCCTTTCGGATGTCTAGTGTCCGGTAACAGTACTTCGTGGAGATATTGTCAAATGTTGTGGATCGGTCATCAGCGTGATCAGGCGGCCACCTTCCGATCTCCCTCGTTGTTTCGCTCCTGCTGTACCCCGTCAATGAACGTCACGCCGGCGCGGACGAGTGGCAGCAGATGCGCGCCATTGAGCCGACGCCAGCGCTGCTGTGCCATCTCGAGCAGCTTGTAGGCCATCAACAGGCCCTTGGTGCGCGAGCCCGCGCCTTTGGTCACGCGCTGCCGGAGTCGGACCGTGGCGAATGGCGACTCGATGACGTTGCTCGTGCGCACGTGCTGCCAATGCTCAGCTGGCAGGGCAAAGTGCGTGAGGAGGCGGTCGCGGTCTGCGTCCAGGCACGCCGCCGCCTTCGGGTACTTGGCCTCGTACTCGGCGATGAAGACGTCCATGGCCTCCTCGGCGTGTGCCCGCGTCTCGGCGTACATGATCTCGCGGAGCGCGCGCTTCGCTTTCGGCTGTAATCGCTTTGGCAATTTGTCGAGCACGTTGCCCATCTTGTGACACCAGTCGCGGAGCTCTCGCGTGTCCGGCCACACGTCGCGCACGGCCGCCCAGAAACCCAGGGCGCCGTCGCCGACCGCCCCCACCGGGGCCCGCATGCCGCGCCGCTGGAGGTCCCGCAGCACCGTCGCCCAGCTGTCGGTGCTCTCGCGGTAGCCGTCCTCCAGGGCCACGAGCTTCTTGGTCCCATCGGGCCGTACGCCGATGATCACCAGCGTACAGAGCCGATCGTCCTCGAGCCGGATGTTGAAATGGATGCCGTCGACCCACACGTACACGTAGTCACGATCGGCCAGGTCCCGCTGGCGGAACCGCCGGTAGTCCTCTTCCCACACCGCCGTGAGGCGCGCGATGTTGGTCGCGCTGAGGCCGGCCGCGTCATCCCCCAATAGCACCGGCAGCGCTTCGCGGAAATCGCCCGTCGACAGACCGCGCAGATAGAGGATCGGCAGCACCTCCGCCACCTTGGGCGAGCGACGCATGTAGGGGGGCAAGATCCGACTCGTGAACCGCTCCCGCTGGCCCGCGCCGTTGACCCTTTTGTCGTTCACCCGAGGAGCATGCACCTCGAGCGTACCTGCCCCGCACGTCACCTTCCGCGCCTGGGCCCGACCATTCCGAACGACCAGCCGGCGTCCCCGCGCGTCCCGCTCCTCGCCGTGGGCCTCGATGTACTGCCCGACCTCCACCGCCAGGGCCGTCATCAACATCCGCCGGGCTCCCTCCCGGGCCAGCTCGTCCACCGTCTGCGCACCGCGCTCTTCCGGCGGAACTTCGTTGTCTGCTCCATCGTTGTCGAGTACCTTCAGCATGGGTGGCGGCTCCTTTCACCGGCCTGCCAGCCGGAGTTTTCGCGTTGCTCACGCGAAAGGATACGCCGCCTTCTTCAGACTGCCGATCCACAACTTCTGGTTATATCTCTTGTTCGCCTCGATCCAGCTTGTCTCCGCGCAGGAACCGGCGGCGCCGGATGGCACCGCGGTGTTCTCACCGGTGACGTGGGAACGTCTGTTGAACGCCGCCGACGAACCGGAGAACTGGCTGATGTACTCCGGTACCTTCGACAGTCAGCGCTTCAGCAGGCTGGATCAGGTCCACACGCGAAACGTGCAGGAGCTGGAGCTCAAGTGGACGTATCAGATCCCGCAGATCGATCTCGCGGAGACCGTTCCGCTCGTCGTTGACGGCGTGATGTTCATCACGGAGTCGCCGAGCAACGTCGTCGCCGTCGATGCGGCGACTGGTCGGCCGTTCTGGCGGTACGACCATGAGTTGCCCGAGGACCTCCGGATCTGCTGTGGCCGGAACAACCGCGGTGTATCGATCCTCGACGAGACGCTGTATATGAGCACGCTAGACGCGCATCTGGTGGCCATCGACGCGCGGACGGGCAATCTCGTCTGGAACCGTGAGGTCGCCGACCACCGCGCGGGCTACAGCAAGACGGCCGCGCCGCTCGTCGTCAAGGACCAGGTGGTCACCGGTATCGCTGGCGGCGAATTCGGGATTCGCGGCTTCCTCGATTCTTATAACGCCAAGACGGGCGAGCAGGAATGGCGCGCCTGGACGATCCCGGGGCCGGACCATCCGGACAACCAGACCTGGGCGGGCGACTCGTGGCGCACCGGCGGCTCGCCGACGTGGATCACCGGCTCGTACGACCCGGACCTCAACCTCGTCTACTGGGGCACCGGCAACCCTGGGCCCGACTGGAACGGCGACGTGCGGCTGGGCGACAACTTGTATGCCGACTCCGCCCTCGCCCTGAACGGCGATACCGGCGAGATGGAGTGGTATTTCCAGTTCACGCCGCACGACGTGCACGACTGGGACGCGATCCAGGTACCGATCCTCGCCGACATCATGTACGAGGGCGCGATGCGGAAGGTGATGATGTGGGCCAACCGGAACGCCTTCTACTACACGCTCGACCGCGAGACGGGCGAGTTCCTGGTCGGCAAGCCGTTCGCGAAGCAGACGTGGGCGTCGGGGCTGGACGAGAACGGGCGGCCCATTCGCCTGCCGGATACCTTCCCGACCCCCGAAGGGGTGGTCGTCGCGCCGATGGTCATCGGAGGCACCAACTGGTGGTCGCCGGCCTACAGTCCTCAGACCGGGTTGTTCTACGTGAACGCGATCGACGGAGAAAACGAGTATTTCATCCGGGACGAGGAGTATCAGGAAGGCGACCAGTTCACTGGAGGCGGGATCGAATTCAATCGCCCGATCGAAGAGTACCAGAGCGCCATTCGGGCCCTCGATCCGACGACCGGTGACCGGCGGTGGGAATTTCCGATCCAGCCGCTCTCGAGCGCCGGCATCCTGGCGACGGCGGGTGACCTCGTCTTCAGCGGCGGCGCCGATGGATACGTGTTCGCGCTGGACGCCGCGACTGGCGAATCGCTCTGGCACATCGGTCTTGGCCGGAGCGTGAAGGGCGCGCCGATCACGTATGCCGTCGACGGGCAGCAGTACGTGACGCTGGCTGCTGGCAACGTCGTCTACACGTTCGGTCTTGACGACTGACGACTGACGAGGAGCGGCGAGTGAATGCGAGTGCGTCTGGGCTGATCTCATGCCTCTGAGCGCCGGGGATCGGCTGGGACCGTACAAGGTCTCTGGTGAGCTGGGCGCCGGCGGGATGGGTATCGTGCTGCGCGCTCGCGACACCAAGCTCGACCGGGACGTGGCGCTCAAAGTGCTCCCCGAAGCGTTCACGTCCGATCCAGACCGGCTGGCTCGCTTCGAGCGCGAAGCCAGAGTTCTTGCCTCGCTGAACCATCCGAACATCGGTGCGATCCACGGTTTTGAAGAATCAGGCGAGACGAAGGCGCTGGTGCTCGAGCTGGTCGAAGGCCCGACGCTGGCGGACCGCATCGCGCGGGGGCCAATGGCGATCGATGACGTGCTCCCGATCGCGAAGCAGATCGCCGAAGCCCTCGAGGCGGCGCACGAACAGGGCATCATCCACCGCGATCTGAAGCCGGCCAACATCAAGGTCAAGGCCGACGGCACGGTAAAGGTATTGGACTTCGGGTTGGCGAAAGCGTTTCAGCCAGAGGCGAGCGGGGCCAGTGCGTCGCTGTCGCCGACGATCTCGCTCACGGCCGCGGCCACGCAGATGGGGATGGTGATCGGGACGGCCGCCTACATGGCCCCTGAGCAAGCCAAGGGGCAAGCGATCGACAAGCGGGCGGATATCTGGGCTTACGGGGCGGTGGTGTTCGAGATGCTGACCGGCCGCAAGCTCTTCGAAGCCAGTGACGCGTCGGAGATGCTCGCATCGGTCCTCGTGAAAGACCCGGATATCTCCAGCCTTGGAGGCCATATCCCGGCACACATTCGTTCGGTCGTGCGCCAATGCCTCGTCAAGGATCCAAAAGAGCGTCTGCGTGACATCGGCGACGTGCGTCTGGCGATGAGTGGTGTGTTCGAGGCGCCTGGCGCTGGACCGCCCGTGTCCACAGCCATACCGCCGCCGCGGTTCTGGCAGCGGCCCGCGGCCATCGCGCTGATCGCCCTCGGCGCGGCTGCGGCGGCCTTCGCGGTCTCGATCCTGCCGGGCGAGGATGTCGGCAGTCCCGATGTGATGCGGTTCGCGATCGTCCCGCCTGAAAACGCCACCCTGGACCTCGCCGGCAGAGGTCACGATCTCGCGATTTCGCCGGACGGAACTCGAATCGTCTATCAGAGCTTGTCACCTGGCGGTGTCTTGGCTTTCCATCTGCGGCCCATCGACCAGCTTTCCGGGGCACCCATTCGGGGCACGGAAGGCGCCGCCACCCCCTTCATCTCGCCAAATGGCGAGTGGGTCGGGTTCATGCCGTCGCGCGGCTCCCGCGCCCTCCTGAAGGTCTCAATCTTCGGTGGGCCGGCCGTCACGCTGACGGAGATGCCGAACGCTATCGTTGGCGCGAGCTGGGGAACCGACGAGCGGATCATCTTTGGGAGCTCCGGCGATGCACTCTATCGCGTGGCGGCGGGCGGAGGCGAAGCCGAGCCGCTGACGACACCCGACGCCGAGCAGGGTGAACTGAGCCACTTCTGGCCCGCCATCATCCCTGGTGCGAATGCAGTGCTGTTTCTGATTGCCCACGGGAATGCGCTGACCGACGGACAAGTTGCCGTGCTCGACCTCGACACGCTGGAGATCAAACGTCTTGGCGTCTCAGGCGTCAACCCGCATTACGTCTACACGCGCCACCTGGTCTATGCCATTGACGATGGGTCGGTGCGCGCCGTGCCGTTCGATGCCACCGCGCTCGAGGTCACGGGAAGTCCGGTCCCGCTCGTTGAAGGCGTCGCGGTCAAAAGCTCCGGCGCCGCCAACTTGGACATCTCGGACAACGGGCGACTCGTGTATACGTCCGGCGAGGTGGGAAGTCCTCAGCGCGGGTTGGTCTGGGTCGATAGAGGGGGGAACGAAGAACCGACCTCGGCCCCGGAGCGCCCCTACGACAACGTGGGGTTATCGCCAGATGGTGCTCGTGCGGCGACGGGTCTCACCGATGATTCCGGGAACACGGACATCTGGGTGTCCGAGTTGTCCCGCGGGACACTCACGCGTGTCACGACCGAGCAGGGGGTGGAGGACAACCCGTTGTGGACTCCCGACGGGAGGCGGCTGGTGTTCATGTCCGACCGCAACGGGCAGCCAGAGCTCTTCTGGCAGGCAGCGGACGGCAGCGGGACGGCCGAACGCCTGCTCACGATGGATGACGCCGTGATCACCATCTACCCGTACGACTGGTCGCCAGACGGCTCCACGCTTTTCATCACTGCCGTGTTCCCCGAGACTGGCACCGACATCGGAATGGTGTCGGTTGATGGGTCGGGAACGTGGGAGCCGCTCCTCGCGACGGCCGCGGTGGAGCTCGCGCCGGCTATCTCTCCGGATGGGCGTTGGCTCGCGTATAGCTCAAACGAGTCTGGCCAGATGGAGGTCTATGTCCAGCGGTTCCCGGAGATGGTCGATCGGCGCCAGATCTCGGTCGGTGGTGGGCGTCGGGCCCAATGGTCGGCCGACGGCCGGGAGCTCGTGTATGAGCGCGCGCCATCTGGCGGGCCGCCCGAGGCGCTCGTGCGTGTACCGCTCGATGTCGACGGGAGCGACCCACCGTCGCTGATCGTCGGCGCAGCCGAGCACCTATTCGAGTGGCAGTACTTCGCCCGCTCAGGGTTTCGCTACGCCGACATGTCGCCGGACGGACAACGGTTGCTGATGATCACGACTGGCGATCAGACGAGCGCGGACGCGCCGCGACCGCAGATCGACGTCGTCCTGAATTGGTCGGAGGAGCTCAAAGCCCGCGTGCCGACCGGACAGTGAAGCGATAGAGTAGGGGCCTATGCTCACCAGACGAACGTTGTTGCTTGCTCCGCTGGCGACGGTTGCTGCGCGGTCGGTCGCGGCGCAGACCGCGGCGCCGGGCAAGATGCTGCTCAGCATCCATCAGAACACGTCGCGAGGGGCCGGCTTCCGCGGGTCGCTCGAGGGCTGGGCGAAGGCGGGTATCAGCTACGTCGAGCTGAATGACGGGCTGCTCGACCAGTTTCTCCAGAACGACACGCTGGCCGCGGCCGGGCGCCTGCTCGGCGATCTGGGATTGACGCCGGTCTCCGCGGTCGCGGGGTTGCAGGACATCTGGCTGCCGGGTCCGGAGCGCGCGGCGTCGCTCGAGACGTGGCGGCGGCGATGCGACCAGTATGCGACCCTCGGTCTGGAAAGGGTCTACTCGCCATCGATCACGCGACGACCCGTAACCGCCGACGACTTCGCCGCGACGCCCGATAGCATCCGTGAGGCCGGCGAGATTGCCCGGGAGTACGAGCTGACGGCGATGATCGAGTTCATCCGGAACTCGACCCACCTCGCGACGCTGACCTCCTCACTCAAGGTGATTCGCGAAGCGGGGCATCCCAACGTCCGGCCGATGCTCGACTTCTTCCATTTCTGGTCCGGTCTGAGCAAGTTCCAGGACCTCGACTTGCTCGAGCCGGGCGAGCTGGCCCACGCGCACTTCCAGGACCTGCTCGACACGCCGCGCGAGTTGATCAACAACGATGCGCGGCTCGTTCCGGGCGATGGCATTGCCCCGGTGGTGCCCATCATCCAGAAGCTGGCGGAGAAGGGCTATACCGGTGCGCTGTCGGTCGAGCTGTTCCGGGCGGAGTACGTGCAGGGCGATGCCTTCGAGGTCGGCACCGAGATCCGCCGGAAGTGCGAAGCGGTGATGGGCCGGGCCGGGGTCCTGTAGCAGCCGGTGGTGAAAGTGCCGCGTCGCACGCCGCGCGCGGGTTGCATGGCGAGCGTCGCTCTTGGCGCCGTCGTCGCCGCCTGCCAAGGTGCGGAGCCGGCGTCGGTCCCCGACGTGCCCGACGTTGCTGACGCGCGCGTCGAGTCCATCGATCAGCGCGCAGCGTTCATCGGGACCTGGCGGCTCGCGCGGGTCGAGCGCTCCGACCAGCGCGGCGAGGCGCTGCCAGATTTCGTCCACGACACGATCGGGGTCGGTGAGCCGCTTGGGTTCCGGATGTACGACGGTGAGCGGATAGCGACCGTGGTGCAGCAGGAGAACCGCCTGCCGAGCGAGGAAGATGTCGACGACGCGCAGGCCGCCGTCGAGAGCTACACCGCGTACTTTGGACGCTATGCGGTCGACGAGGCGGGCGGCTATCTGTCGCATCAGGTCGCGGGGAGCCTGAACCCGAGCGGCGCCGGTGGCGATACGCAGCCGTTCTACGAGCGGTCGGGGAACCAGCTCGTTCTCACGCCAAGTTTGCAGTGCCCGGATTCCTTTCTCACCGCGCGCGGGTGTGGATATGGCACGACCGGTGTCCAATTGCGGAACGTGTGGGAGAAGATCGACCGGTCGACGGAGTTCGGTGACGACGAACGGCGCTTCTTCGGATTCTGGGAGATCGACCGGGTCGAGCGACGCGATGTCGAGGGTGATGGCAGAGAGGTCACGACCGAACAGTACGCCGCGGGGTATTTGATCTACATGCCGTCTGGCTACATGGCGGCACAGCTCATGAGACCCGATCGCGATCCCTACGAGAGAACCCGACCGACCGCTGCGGAGGCCGAGGCAGCGATGCGGGGCTTCGTGAGCTACGCTGGCCCCTTCACCGTGGACGCCGAACAGCGCGTCGTCGTGCACCACCAGGCGGCCCATCTCGATCCGACCCGCGTCGGTGGTGATGCCCGCCGCGGCTTCGAGTTTCGGGACGATCAGCTTATTCTCGAGCCACCGGTCTCGACGCTCGATGGGCGAGAGATCCAGACACGGGTGTTCTGGAACCGGCTGAGTACACTCGATACCGATTGACTTGCGCCGGGAACCAATTCGCGATTCGCACCGGCAACCATAGGAAGGGACAGTAATGAGAACAGCGCTACTCGCGGTCGTTATCGGTTTCGGTCTCACTGGCGTGGCGCAAGCACAGGATACGCCGCCGCCTTGCGGTCCAAAGGGCCAGCTTCCCGCCGCGCTGTCGGGCAACGTAGCAGCCGACTCACGCTGCTTCGAGATTCGGATGTACACGGTCGACAAGGACCGCGTCGGTACCGGCGATTACGTCGGGGATATCGACATGCTGCATCAGCGTTTCCGGGAGGAAGAGCTCGCCATCTTCGAGAAGCACGGCGCCGAGATCATCGCGGTCTGGCAGCGTCTCGATGAGCCGGACACCCTGGTCTGGATGCTCGCCTATCGCGACCGCGCCCATCGCGACCGGGTGTGGGAAGGGTTCCGGACCGACCCGGCGTGGACCGCGCTCCTGGCCAAGTACAACACGCCGGTCTCCGCCGAGGTGTACATGATGAGCGCGACCGACTATTCAGCGCTCAAGTAACGTGGGCTGCTAAATCTGACCGACTGTGCGCCGGCCGGCGTCGCGGCATCACGCGAGGTTCGACGTCCGAGCCGGCGATACGGGACCGTGCGGCTACCGCGATCCCTCCGTCGCCATCCGCTCCTGAGCACGATATCCGGAGAGAATGCCCTCCATGCCGATGTTCCCCTCGTGGCAGGCGTACTCGAACAGCGGATCTGCGCTTTGCTTCAGGGGAATCTGGACGGTCCATGGGCTCGTCCACGTCGTCTGGTCGTCGAACGTAATCTCGTAGTGCAGGGTGTCGGCGCCGACCCGCGTGAATCGCTCGGTGATGTTGAACTCCTCGCCGGCATTCCAGAACACGCCCAGGTCCGAGTAGTTCGTCGTCTCGACGACGAGCGTGTCACCGTCCCAATGGCCGCGCGAGTCGCCATGCAGTTGGCGGATCTCATCGCTGACATGCGGCGGCCCGTCGATCGGGATGATGCGCGCATCGTGAATCATCTCCATGAGAATCACGACGTGGTCGCGGTTCTGGATGATCTGGTAAAAGCTGTTGTAACCGGCCAGCAGGTTCGGCACGCCGAACGTGAGGCATCGCTCGCTCAGCGGCCGGTCCGCCCATGAGTCCGCCATCGGCGCGATGATCGGCGGCGGCACACCGCGGCCCGCGCGCTCGGCGCCCGATGTGCGTGCCGGAATCTTGCCGTCGGCGGGTTCGATGATCAGCGACGTTCGGTTGTGCTCGAAGTTGCGATCGGCCAGCCAGAACTGATTGTAGTTGCCGGTGCTGTCGTAGGAATCGGCGTCGCTGACGCCGGCCAGCGCTGCCGTCACGAGCTGGTCGCCGAACTGGGCATCGAGGCCGCTCGCGGTGACCGCCGCGGCCGACGCCTTCAGCTCGGCCAGATCCTCGTCGGTCAGCGTGGTCTTACCGGCCCACGCCTCGGGCCGCTCCAGCGGCGTCACGCTGTTGTTCGACCAGACGCCCGAGAGGTCCGGCTGACCGTCAACGGTTCGCGACGCCGTCCAGCCATCGCCGGACGACTGTGCCGCGGCCGGCACGGCGACGAGCGCGATGAGCGCGACGAGGGCTACCGCTGTCGTTCCGATCACACGCATCCGTCTTTGCATCACAACCTCCGTCGGTCGATTGGGGCCGCATGAACACCGAAGAACGCTGCCATTATGCCCTGTCCGCATCGCTCAGGTCACGCCGACCGATCGCGTCCTTCGCATTACAATGACCCGCGTCGCCGATGCCCGTAGCCGTCGCCCAACCTCTCCACCCGCACACACCGCTCCCAAATCGCATGCGCCTCACCGTGATTACGACCAGGACCACTGAGGATTGATCTCCGCCGAACGGTCCACGCCCGTCTCGCGAAAGGTAGCCGGTGCGGTCATTGTCGGCATGCTCGCCTTGTCGATCACCCGCATGTTCTGGCCGGTCGTGCCAGCGCTGGCCGCACCCGCCCTCGCGTGGATCGCGCTTGCCCTGCTGTGGCGGGGGATCGGGATCCAGCAGCGCATCCAGATGGTCGCGTTCTCGGCCCTCGGTGTCGCCGCGCTGTCGTGGGGCGCTGGTCGAGGTGCGGCGCTCAGTGTCGAGGCCGTCCTGGGGCAGAACCAGGCGATCCTGTCGATGCTGGCCTCCATCACGCTGCTACGCCTGCTGAGCCCGCCGGTGCGCGAGGCCGAACCGGAGCTGCCGAGTGGGATCGTGTCCTACCTGCGCAGCATGGTCGGCGTGCACACCTTCGGCGCGGTGATCAATATTTCCGCGGTCATCATCATGGCCGACCGGCTGACGCGCACGGCGCCGCTGACGCTGACGCAGGCGCAGTTGCTGAGTCGCGCGTTTACCGCGGTCGCCTTCTACTCGCCGTTCATCGGCGGGGTCGCCCTGGCGCTCGCGTATACACCCGGTTCCAACCCGCTGGTGATGATGGCGTTCGGGATCCCGATAGCGATGGTCGCGTTGGTCCTGCTGTCGTGGTACGCCCGCAGCGGGCGGGTCGACGACATCGTGAACTTTCGCGGGTACCCGGTGCATCTCGAGGGCTTGTGGCTGCCCGTGGCGCTCGCGGCAGCCGTGCTCGGAGCGCTGGCGCTGACATCTGACTACACGGTGCTGTCGCTGATTACGATGCTGACACCCGTCGTCGTGGGGTGCGCCCTCGTCATTGGCGGCGGCCTCCGTCGAGCGCTGTCCGACTATGTGAACCGTCGGCTCCCGGAGATGGGTGGCGAGCTCGCGCTGTTTCTCGCGGCCGGCGTGCTCGGCTCCGGGTTGCTGGCGGCGTTCGGCAGCGCGACCGGCTGGACCCCGTTCGACCGGCTCGACGCCTTCAACGCCAGCCTGCTGCTCCTCCTCTTCCCGCTGACGTCGTTGATCTGCATTCACCCCATCGTCGTCATCAGCGTCGTCCCGCCGTTGATCGGCATGCTCGACGTCGATCCGACGTTTCTCGCCATCGTGTTCGCGATGGGATGGGGCCTGGCGTGCGCGCTGAACCCGATGTCGGGCGTCAATCTCGTGCTGCACACGCGGTATGGCGTCAGCAACTGGGCCATCGGGCGCAGCGCCATCCCCTTCAGCGCGGCCCTGTATCCGGTGGCGGTTGGATTGCTCTACGTCTACGAGTCCGTGTTTCTCTAACCCGGCGCGTCGCGCACTACGATGAGCGTCTCAGATGGCTCGCGCCCGGCTCGACGCTCGGTCCGAACGAGGTCCGCTCACGGTTCGGAGCTGGTGGCATGGGCGAGGTCTCCCCTGCCCGCGACATGAAGCTCGACCGCGACGTGGCGCTCAAGGTGCTCCACGAGGCGTTCACCTCCGACCCCGACCGTCTGGCCCGCTGCGGGCGTGAAGCGAAGGCTTGCTTCGTTAAAACACCCCAACATCGGGCACATCTACTCTTAGAGGGCAAGCGCCAACTGGGCGTCGGCCGCCATGTGAATCAAGATGGCCCCGCGGAGGTTGCCCCGCCAGAAATACAACGCGAAGAATCTCAACCCGGCCGCCACACGCAGGGCGAGGAGCACGACCGGCTGCTCGAGCCCGTGGATGCACGCGAAGGATGTGGTTGTGACGGGGACCGCCCACCATCGTGGAAGCCTCAGGCGCCGGAGAGCGTGATAGGCGTACCCTCTGAACAGCACCTCCTCGCAGACGCCGGCGGTGAACGCCGTGACCACCATCAGGAGTTTCTCGTCCCGGGTCCGCGGGATGATCCACGGCCCGTCGAGGATGCGCGGTGACGTACTGTCGCCCACCACGACGATGAACACGACCACGGCGATGCCACACACGACCACCGCCCCTACGTCCCTCATCGAGACGGTGGGAACGCCCACCGCATCGAGGCCAAGGTTGCGCCGCGTGAGGTCCCAGCGCACGAGCCAGAAGAGAGCCCATTCGACACAGACGACCCACACAAAGAACGTCGTCCATCCGCGACCGAACACGTCGTCGGCCCAACCGAGGAGCGGCCCACCGACCAGCGTCTGGGCCATCGGGAATCCGATGAGCACTGCGATCAGCACTGCCCAACTGAATCTGGCGCTCCCGACGTCCGTTGCCTCCAATGTCATGTGCTTGGCCCCGATCGGCTGGTGCCTTGGGCGGGGCGTTGGCGACGGGCTCCGGCAGCAGGCACCGCGCGCGCCGCCCGACGTGTCTAGCCATGAGACCGTTCCGCGGCCGGATCGGTTGCACGGTGGATCACCGTTTCCAGCTCGCCGATTTCCGTACAGGCCACTGCTCGCGTGCCCAGCCCCACAAACGGGTGTTTCTGACACACCCTCGATCCGGGGCGAAAGTCGCCCGTTCCTCCCGCAATTCGGCTGGGCGAAAGTCAGGGGTTTCTGAGACAGCATTCCGACGACAGACGCACAGGACTTAAAAAGCTACACCGGGATCGAAACTGGGCCGAAACTCTAACGTTTTGTTGGGGTTTCGGCCCTTCTTTTTGGCTGGCATTGGGTCTCTTGGGTCGCGCGCCGGACGGTGGGCAAATCTCCGTGAGGTGCCGCCCACGGAGAGCTCCGTTGTGGTGCTACCGGTTAAGATCGCGGACGGGCCCGGCGGGCCGCTCAGAATCATGGCGTCGTGGCGATGGAGGGCGCACTCATGACGATGTCTTCACTCAACCGGCGCGAGGCGCTCAAACTCGCTGGCGGCGTGGCCGTCGCTGGGTTGGTCGGCGGATGCCGGCAGGGCTCAGACAGCGGGGCGGACCCGGGCGGGGGGGCGGTTCCAGCGCCGGCCGGACCGCTTGCCGGGCCGACCCACTATGCGCCCGTCCGATCGCTGGCGGCCGCAATCCGTGACGGCCGCGTGACAGCGGTTGAGGCGGTCGATGCCTGCCTGGCGAGAATCGAGGCGGTGAACCCCGCGCTGAACGCCGTCGTCCAACTGCGTGCCGACGAGGCCCGAGCCGACGCGCGGCGCGCCGACGAGGCGGTAGCCAGCGGGGCTTCGTTGGGGCCGCTCCACGGCGTGCCGATGACGATCAAGGACTCGCTCGACACGGCGGGGATGATCACGACCGGCGGGTCGACCGGTCGGGCGAGCTTCGTGCCGGAGCGAGACGCGACGGTGGTCCGCCGTGTGAAGGAGGCCGGCGCGATTCTGCTCGGCAAGACGAATACGCCGGAGCTGACGCTCTCCTACGAGACCGACAATCTCGTCTACGGCCGGACCAACAACCCGTGGGATATCACACGAACCTCGGGCGGCAGCAGTGGGGGCGCGGCCGCGATCGTCGCCTGTGGCGGCGCGGCATTCGACATCGGGAGCGACTACGGGGGGAGCATCCGACTGCCGGCGCATTTCAACGGCATCGCCGGCATCAAGCCGACCCACGGTCGCGTGCCTCGCACCGGGCACATCTTCCCGTTCGGCGGCTCGCACGACGCCTTCCAGCAGATCGGACCGTTCGGCAGATACGTAGACGATTTGGTCCTGCTGCTGCCGATTCTGGCAGGACCGGACAACGTCGACCCGGCGATCGTGCCGATGCCGCTGGGAGCCCCGGGCGACGTCGATCTGAGCACGCTTCGCGTGGGTTTCCATGTCGACAACGGAATCAGCACGCCGACTGCCGAGACGCAGACGGTCGTGCGCGAAGCGGCGGCGGCACTAGTCGACCTGGGCGCGCGCGTCGACGAGTCGCGTCCCGAAGGGATCGAGGAGTCGTTCAACGTCGGGTTCGGCGTGATCGGCGCCGACGGCCGAGCGGCAGTGCGGCGGCTCTTGCGCCGGGCCGGAACGACAGGGGCGTCGATCCCGACCGAGGGGGCGGGGGTTCCAGCCGACGAGCTGGATGCGCTGCTGACCGCGTGGTACGACATGCGCAGCAGGATGCACGGCTACCTCGAGGATCACGACGTGATCCTCTGCCCGGTCAACGCCAGACCAGCCGTGCCCCATGGCGGGACCAACCTGCCTGACTACAGCTATACGCTGACGTACAACGCGACCGGGTGGCCGGGAGTGGTCGTGCGCGGAGGCGCTTCGCCCGAAGGGCTCCCGATCGGCGTGCAGGTGGTCGCGGGGCCCGCGAGAGAGGGCGTCGCGCTTGCCGTGGCGGCCCACCTGGAAGAGACGCTCGGCGGCTTCCAGCCACCGCCGATGTGATTGCGGCGCTCGGTAGTGGGTCAGTTTGAAAATGAACTATGTTTGGATTGCTCGACTAGGAGGGTGTGAAAGTGGCGAGCGCCCGCTGCACGCAACATGGCCCACCGAAGGCCAAGAGTGGAACATACGTAAGCCGGCGGTTCACGCCTCTTGGGTATCCGAATAGTGCGATCATCTGCGGACGTGAGGGCTGTGATAATCAGGCTCTTCACCGATTTGAGTACAAGGGTTGAAGGCTCAAGAAGCGCGCCAGGTCGCGAGACGATCGAATCGGATGAGCCGTGGCCCACTTCAGTTTGAGCAAGAGCAGTTGTTCATTCTGCATACCGCGTGCGCGGCGGAGGACCGCCTTGATGGTCGTGTTGATCGATTCGACCACGCCGAAGCGAACAGGGTGGAAGCAGTAGGCAGCGATGCCCTCGAGATGACGAACGAGGAACGCGCCGAGGCGCTCCATCTCGGGGAGCCGTTGCCAGCGCAACGCGGTCACCCAGCCGATGAGGAAGTGCCCCACGCCCATCGGCGTCCGATACGTCCACAGGCGGTCGAGCTGTTCGCGCAGGAGACAGGCTTTGAACAGCCGGCGATTCGCGGCAAACAACGTCTGCAGTTCCCGGCGCTTCGAGCCGCGGACCGTCTTCCAGCGCCGGAGCAGCAACCAGCGTTTCCCGCGCCCATGGGCACGCATCACGGCCCCGGCGCGGAAGAACTCTTGGCGGCGGACCTCGTCGAGCGCGGCGCTCGCATGCTGGAGGACATGGAATTTGTCGAACACCACGTCGGCCTGCGGCAGCACCTGCGTGACCGCATTGAGATAGGGCCGGTGCATGTCGGTACACACCGCGTGAATCGCGCCCCGCTGATGCGGGTCGAGATCCTCCGTGAGCAAGGTCGTGGCGGTAGTCGTTGTGCGATCCTGACGCAAGCCCATGACCTCGCCGCGCACCACATCCGACAGGACAGTCCAGAAGCGCTGGCCCTTCCCGCGCTGCACCTCATCGAGGCCGATGTGCCGCGGTCGCCGTTTCCGGCGGGTGCGATCCCACTCGGTCAAGAAGGCCGTCTCGGCGCGCCGGGCTTTGCCCCAGCTGACGCGGTGCCGCACGGCGGCGTGGCTGGTCGGCATCGACTGGCAATCCAGGCCGATCTGCTGGCGCAAGCGGCGCGTGACCCGGGCCTTCGGGGTGGCAAATTCGATCCGCTCCGTGCGCACCCCGCAGTGGCGACAGATCACGCGTCGTTGCCGGTAGACCAACGTGACCGGATGCCGTGCCCAGGGCAGATCGTCCCACGTCCGCTCGCGCGCGGCGCGCACGCGGCCGGTGCGGCGTCCACAGCCGTTGCACACATAGCGCCGTATCCCGCGCCGCTCCAACTGCAACCGCAGGCGACTCTCCACCCCGTCGTCCTCCCGTTCGACGCGCACCACTCGGAAGCCCGACAAGCCCAAGATCCAGGTACAATCCCGTTGCGATCCCACGTGTCCTCCCTTCTTGGTTGCACATCAAGAGAGAACAACACCGGGTGGTCCGGTGCAAGTGGGATCGCGTTCTTTCGTCCAGGCCGTCGAGCAGGCCGCCCACCTCAATTGCGGCCCGCGCAGGCGGCCGGGTATCACCTCAGATCGCTGTACTCAAATCGACGAAGAGCCGATAATCAAGGGTTGGTTTGGCTCAAGAAGGACGAGGAACACGCCTTCAATCTGGGGCAGCGGATTTTCCCCCCGTTTAGCACGGGCGGGAGCCAAGCCAAAGTGAAGATCAGCGACTAGACTTTTCAAACTGACCCACTACCCGGCGCTCACTGGGGTTGACTCTGTGGCGCAAGCCTTCAGGCCTTCGATGACGCGGGACGAGAACGCGCTCTGTTTGCCCGTAGCTTCAGCAAAGAGGGTGCTTCAGAAACATCTGTTTGTTGGGACGCGCTTTGTGTAGCGGCGACGTCAGCAATAACGGGGCGAAAGTTCACACCAGTTCGGTGGGGTTTTCCGGGACGCCCGCCACGATCGTTGGCGCGAGCGTCGTACGAGGCGGATCAGAACGCGGCACGGACTCGCGCTTAGTCAGCAGCGGCTCCGTGTCCGGTGCATCGGAACGCACCGCCGCCAGGACAACCCCGATCTTCTCTGCCGCTTCTTGCTCGGAGATAGCCCCTTGTTCGGCCAGCCACTTGAACTTCGCGATCTCGCGGTCGGGATCTTGACTCATATCCACGTCTCCGAGCGCCCGCGCGAGGCGTTCCTGCCGCTTTGTGACGAGCGTCTCGACGATCGTCGAATGCTGCTTATCGCGAATAGTGGCAACCTGATCGTCTCCGGCGGGATGCACGGTGAATGCGGTTCTCGCGACACGGAAGACCACGAGACACCCGATCCCGAGGACGAGCCAGAAGGAGCCCTGGAGCCGCCCCTCTTGGGCGTACCGCGCCGCGATCTGCACGATACCGATGACTACCCAAATCACCCCAGCGTTACGCCACCAGGCGTTGCTCTCTTCGAGTTCGGTGCAGGTAGGGCTGAATGCACCATAGTCAACCGGAAACGCTCGGCGAGAGTTTCGGCGCGGTGAAACGGCGAGTCGAGGATCTGGTCGACGCGGGTCGGCGCAAGGTGGTGCCGGACCTGGGTGCGGTGTCGTACATGGATAGCACCAGTCTCGGAGAACTCGTCAGCGGCTTCGTCACCCTGCGGAGGCAGGGCGGCACGCGGCATGTGGCGAACCTGACGGAGAAGGTCGAGCGGCTGATGACGATCGCCCAACTCCCGTCGGTGATTCAGGTCTTCCGGTCGGAAGAGGACGCGGTTCGCAGCCTGGCGGCGGGATCGACGTGAGAGTCGGTTCCCGGATCTTGAGTTCGTCCCGGAGGGCATCGTCGCGGCGGGGTCCGAGGTGTCGGTAGCGTTCCACGCCTCCGGGACGCATCAAGGTGAATTTCTTGGTCTTCCGGAACGGGGAAACGGGTAGAGTTTCGGGCCGTGTTCCTCCTGACACTCGGGGACGACCACATCGTGCGCGAACGGCGCATCTATGACTTCACCGGTCTGCTCATCAAGCTGGGCATCCTGAAGGTCAAGCCGACCTAGACCGACGATGCCTCTGACACGGTGACCGCCTCGGCCATTTACGACGTCACCGCCCTCATCGGCGAGCGAAAATAAGGCCGTGCGAGTGCAATGACCGACGGACAGGATGCCGAGTTCCGATCCCGGTCGAGCCGCCCTGCCGCGCGTGGACGACCTCGCCTGATTCGCTTCTGGAAACGCTGAACATGAGGGGTTGATCCCTTAGCGATCAAGCGGCCCGATCCAACGACGACCGATCCGGCGTGTTGTGCGTGAACGACGCGAAGGCAATTCGCCCACTCGTGATGTCCATCACAGCGTGAGCTATCATCGGCGCCCACAGCGATCCCGTCATTCCGTAGAGCCACGCCAACGAGCCACCCGCGAGAGCCGTGCGCGGGATCCCGGCGGGTCCCTGATACGCGTGCGCGAGGCCGAAGACGATGGAGGACAGCACCGCCGCGACCCAGAACGGAGCGCCGAACGCCGCGATCAGGTAGGCGATCAGGAAACCGCGGAAGATCACTTCCTCGCAGACACCGGCGGTCACCGACATGACCTCGAAGGTTCTCCGCTCCCCGCGCGTGTGCGGGAGCAGGTAGGAAAGCGGGCCTAACGTGTCGCGCATCAGCGCGCGGTTCTTGGGACTTCGGATGATCGACCACGCCTGAAGCAAGAGCACCGCGCAGATCAGCGTGGCGAACCCGTAGCCGGCCCAGACGAGCGGACCGACCTGCGGGACCAGACCGATGGCAGCGCCGCTGCGGCCGAGCGCGAACCAGATCCCCAGCAACACCAGCGCCATCACCCACTCTTCGCCGATGATCCTGCGATAGATCGTGGCCCGCAGCTCGGTCTTCCCGGCGTCGATCAACGCGCGCCGTTTGCGGAGGTAGACGTAACCCCAGATCGGGTACACGACGACCAGGAACACAACCGCGAGATGGTCGGTCAGGTGGAGCGTCATGGCTGAACCTCCCGGTTACGAAGTGGCATCAATGCCAACGTGAGAGACAGGAACAAATCGCTCCGAGCCGGTTCGTGATGTGTAACGGCGCGGGTCATCATCTTCTCGATGGCGCGTAGGTGGCGGTTGAGCTCCGCCAGGTCCTTCTTGGAGAGACGGCAATGTATGCGGGCCCCGAACGCGGTGCGATAGGGGCCGCTGGTTTTGCTCGAGGGATTGGTCAGGGCCGCCTTCATGTCGCGCTCGGCCATGCGGAATGCGGTGGACATCGTTTTGAGCGCCGCGGCTGCGGCTTCCTCCGGTGCCTCTCGAGGCTGTGCCATCTTGAACATGTCGGCGGCGGGGAGGTACAAGGCCTCGGGTCGGCGCCCCGAGCGTTGCCGGCCTACCCGTCTGAGGATCCCCGCCTTCTCGAGCACCCGCACGTGATAGTGAATCGCGGTGGTGGGCCGGCCCATCCGTTCGCCGATCTGGGCAGCCGAGCGAGGCTCACCGTCGACGAACAACCCGATCAGCTCCAGCCGGAGTGGAGAAGCGATCGCCCGCCGTTCCGTCGCGGTGCGGAGCAGCTTGACCGCTGGTCGTCTCGGTCGCTTTTCCATAAGGTTAAAACATACCATGTATTTAATTTAAAAATGACTGAACTATTACAATATACGCAACGACGCCGGAGTCGCTGCCCGTCCCTCCTGTCCCCTCGTCGCACACCATCTGCTTCCGCCGCAGGCCGTGATCAGGCCTAGACGGTGGCATAATCAGCCCTGGAATCTCACCCAGAGGAGGCGCCCTGCGCGCGACTGCGTCGGCGTGGAGGTCAAGACGTCAGTGGCGGCTAGGCCGTCGCGGAGCCGGAGGGTCACTGGTGACAGCTCTGGCAGCAGCGTCATCGAGGAGGCGACGACATGGCGATTTCCCCACGCTCCCGTGAGCGGTTCACGGCCACAGTGTTCCCTTTCTTCTTCATCGTGCAACAGCAAACAACGGCACTCGTGCAGCGCTTCGGCAAGTTCGATCGGATCGCTGACCCCGGCTTGCACTTGAAGCTGCCGTTCGTCGAGAAAGTCGCTGGCACCGTCAACCTCCGCGTCCAGCAGCTCGACGTCGAGGTCGAGACCAAGACCCAAGACAACGTCTTCCTGCGAGTCATCGTCTCGGTCCAGTACTTCGTGCTGCCGGAGAAGGTGTTCGACGCGTTTTACAAGCTCGATGACCCCGTCAACCAGATCAAGGCGTTTGTTTTCGACGTCGTCCGGGCACGGGTCCCCAAGATCAAGCTGGACGACGTGTTCGAGAAGAAGGATGAGATTGCGAGCGCCGTAAAATCCGAGCTGTCGCAAGTAATGGACGACTTCGGCTACGGGATCGTCAAAACCCTGGTGACCGACATCGACCCGGACGCCAAAGTGAAGGTCGCGATGAACGAGATCAACGCGGCGCAGCGCATGCGCGTCGCGGCTACTGAGAAGGGCGAAGCGGAGAAGATCCTGCAGGTGAAGGCCGCGGAAGCAGACGCCGAGGCGAAGGCCCTGTCGGGTAAGGGCATCGCCGACCAGCGGCGAGCCATCGTCGAAGGGCTCCGCGAGTCAGTAGGGGAGTTTCAGAAAACTGTCCATGGTACATCGGCGCAGGATGTGATGAACCTCATCTTGATGACCCAGTATTTCGATACGCTCAAAGACTTGGGGCACTCATCGAAAACGAACACGATTCTCATTCCCCATTCACCGGGCGCACTCGGTGACCTAGCGGCGCAGCTTCGAGATTCGATCATCACGGCAAACGAGGTGAAATCCTAGACCGGCTTGCACGGAGTGGACGTAGACCCGCGTGGACGCGCCAGGAATCCGAGACTCATGGCTTTGACCGTCGGCTCCAGCCTCGCCCACTACGACGTCACCGCCCTCATCGGTGAAGGCGGCATGGGGCAACCTGGCAAGGGTTGCCTGTCACGATGCCGGGCGGTCCACACGTTGAGGCTGGCTCCCGACGGGCAGCGTTCTTGATGCGGCCGTCGAGCGAGGGCGCGGCTACTGATCGGATCTTCACCGTGCTCAACTGGGATGACGACCTCGATCGGCCGGGGCGCGGTCGACTGACCGACGGCGCTCGGCGATCGCCATGACGCGACTGCCGCTCGCCCTGTTGTGCTTTGCGACGGTCGGCTGTCAGACGCTCTCGCAGCCGACGCCGTCTTCTCCGGATCGCCCGGTGTCGTCTACGGCGCCGCTCCGTGGCGTGGTCGACGACGCGGCCAGGCTGGACCAGCCGTCCAGCGAGGAGCGGTTCGACGCACTTCTCGCGCTGCTGGCCGAGCGACGCCTGCCGTACGAGATCCTGAGGTTCCCGAACGACGGTTCAGACAACGGAGGCCCCGCGGAAGGGCGCAACGTCGCGGTCACGCTCGGGGACGGAGCGCGCCAGATCGTCGTCGGCGCGCATGCCGACGCCGTCAGGCTGGAGGATGGCACCCTCAGCCATGCCATGGTTGACAACGCGGCGGGAGTCGTCGTGCTGGCACGCGTTGCGGAGACACTTCGCCGGTACGACCTGCGACACCAGGTCCGCGTCGTGTTCTTCGACCTGGAGGAGCTCGGCCTCCTCGGTTCGCGGCACTTCGCGGAGACCCTCGACCCCGAACGTGTCACGGCCATGCTCAATCTCGACATCGTCGGCTACGGCGACACGCTGGTCTTCGGACCGTCCGCGAGCGAGGGAAACGAGCGGGTCTACACGGCGGTCCGCCAGGTGTGCGCGGCGGTAGGGCACCAGTGCCTGGAGTTTGATCGATTCCCGCCAAGCGACGATCTGAGCTTCCAGGCGGTCGGCATCCCGAACGTGTCGCTGGCCACGCTGCCGCGCGCCGAGGCGCACCGGATGTGGCTGGTGCTCAACGCAGGTCCGGGCGGGTCAGGCCTGCGCGACGACTTCGTGCCGGCTATCCTGCGCACGATCCACACGCCCGACGACGCTGTCGCGATGCTCGACGCGGAGGGAATGACCTTGGCGTACGACGTGGCGTTGAACGCCGTCATGCACCTCGACCGTACCGTGCCGTAGTCGTTCGAACCTCGGATGGGTGGGCCTTGGCCTGCACATGGAGCCGCTCCGCGGGGCTACAATCACCCTGATCGCGGTGGTCGTTCCCAACCTATGGCCTCAACCGTCGGTGACCGCCTCGGGCACTGCGACGTAGTCGCCCTCATCGAGGAGGGGAATCGACCAGGTCCCGGGAAGAGCGAGACCGAGTGCGCCCAGGAGTCCGTTTCGTCCTTTTTATCGTCTTGGTGGTCGGTGGCTTTCTGATCCTGCGCGTCTCGCCTCTTCGCCACGCTCTGACCCTTGACGAGATGCTGAGACTACTCGAGGAGTTGCGTGGCGTCCCCGGCGCGGCGCCGCTCTTCGTGGGCACGAGCGTGCTGCTGAGCACGTTCGGAATGCCCGCGACGCCGGTCGTTCTGGCCGGCGGCGCCGTCTTCGGGTTCGCTAGCGGCTTCGCCATCAGCTTCGGCAGCTTGTTTCTGGGCGCGCTCTCGAGCTACGCCCTGGGACGCTTCCTGGCGCGTGACTTCGTCGTGCAGACGCTCGGGTCACGGACCGAGCCTATTGAGCGCCTGCTCAAGCACCACGCCTTCTGGGCCGTGGTTCGGCTCAGGATTCTCCCGGCGCCCTTTGCGCTGGTCAACTACGCCGCTTCGCTCGCAGGCATGGGCTTCGGCGCTTACGTGGGGGCCACCATCCTCGGCCTGCTACCTGCCACGCTGGTACTGAGCTACTTTGCTTCGGCCCTGGTCGACGCAGCCGAGAGCCGCCTCGACCGCACGTTCTTGACGCTAGCTGCCGCGAGCCTTTTGTTCGTCGCGCTGACTTTCGTGCCGACCGTCATCAGGGGCCTGCGGAGGCGGAGACGCCGGAGTTCCGACTGACCCATGCCCTGACGCCCGGCACCACGCTCGGTCCCGACGAGATCCGCTCCCAGCTCGGCCAGGGCGGCATGGGCGTCGACGACGCCATCGACATCGCCACACGAGGCGACAACCTGGCAAATGGTCCTCTTCCCAGTGGCATAATCGGCGTGTCCCGTAGGGGTATCTCCCGACAGGAGGGGCCATGCGCTGGTCTGCGTCTGCGTGCGGCTCGGCTCGTTCCGGTCGTCCCCATCTTGCAGGACGGCCGCAGTTCTTGAATCACGGAGAGGACCATGACATCACTGATCCGAGTGGCTGGCTGCCTGCTGACGCTGTCCTGCCTGGCGAGCGGGGTCTCCGCCCAGAACAACGATTCGATCATCCCGGATGTGGTGTACGGCCACAAGGCTGGGATGGCACTCACCTTCGACGTGTTCGCGCCGATGGGCGAGCCCAACGGGGCCGGCATTCTGTTCATGGTCAGCGGCGGGTGGGTTTCGATGTGGGCACCCCCCGAGGTCGTCCGTCCGAGGTTCGACGCGCTCTTGGACGAAGGCTTTACGGTCTTCGCTGTTCGCCACGGGAGTAGTCCACAGTTCAAAGTCCCGGAAGCCTATGAGGACGTGCAGCGAGCCGTCCGGTTCGTGCGCCTGCACGCTTCAACTTATGGTGTTGACCCAGACCGGCTTGGCGTCTGGGGCGGGAGTGCAGGCGGGCATCTCTCCTTGATGTTGGGGTTGGCCTCCGACCAGGGAGACCCCACCGCGACAGACGAGGTGCTGCGCCAGAGCAGCCGCATTGCCGCTATCGTGGCGTACTTTCCCCCCGTCGATCTCCGGCCACGAGTGACGCCGGACGATCACTTTCCGGCGACGTTTCCGGATGAGGCTCTCTCCTTCGCTGGTGGCGTGGTTGTGCCGGACGCGGCCAACCAATTCCCTGCGCTGGACTTCGACGACAGCCTCGCGGCGTCGGTCTCGCCGATCGTCCACGCGTCCGCGGACGATCCGCCCACGCTGTTGGTCCACGGGGATGCGGACACGTTGGTCGATGTCAACAACAGCCGACTGATGAAAGCGACGCTCACGAGCAAGGGCGTTGTGAGCGATCTGTTGGTCATTGAAGGAGCCGGCCATGGGTTTGGCGCTCCTGAGCACAGCAAGAGCGCCACGGACGCGTTGGTCCACTGGTTCACGAAGCACTTGGCGATCCGCTGAACACCCGCGATGAAGACCGATCAGTGTCTCTGACCATCGGCTCCCGCCTCGGCCATTACAACCTCACCGCCCAGATCGGCGCGGGCGGCATGGGCGAGGTGTACCGCGCCCGCGACACCACGCTCGACCGGGACGTGGCGCTGAAGGTGTTGCCGCTGGTCGCGGTCTCCCTTCTCCTCACGATTCCCGTCGCCTTGCGCGGACAAGGTGCCGTGAATTCCGAGTGGGTGCTGACGAATGCTTCGGTCGTTGATGTGACCAATGCGGTGGTCGTGCCTAACCAAACCGTCCGTATACGAGAGGGGCGGATCGTTGCGGTTGAGGATGGGGACGTCGCTCCGACGTCACCCGATGGGCGCCGGGTCGATGCTTCCGGAGCCTTCGTGGTGCCCGGTCTTTTCGATATGCACGCGCACATGCTTCGGCACGAGTCGCCTGCGGCTGACGTGATCGGAATTCGAGATCTTGGTTCACCGCTGGACTCGGTTGCTGCGCTTCAAGCGGATACGGCGTCGCTGATTCGACCAACGGTCTGGTCTTCTGGTCCGATTCTCGACGGTCCACGCACGCAGACCTCTGACAACCGTATCCCGGTCGAGGACGAACAGGAGGCTCGGCAGGCCGTCTCGATGGTTGCTCGAAGCGGTGCGCACTTCATTAAGGTCCACGACTGGCTGTCGCGACCCGCGTACAGGGCGATTACGGAGAGTGCCGCAGCACGAGGGCTGCCCGTCGTTGGTCACGTTCCTGCTGCTATGACGGTCCACGAGTCGATTGAGGCAGGTCAAAGGAGCATCGAGCACCTGGGTGGCTTGACGCACGGTGTGCTCCGAGGGTGCACCAGTGCGGACTTGCGGTTGCACGATCAGCTGCTTCGGCAAGCGGCAGTGCGAGTCGGCTCAGATGAAGAGTTCTGGGCGCCAGACGTCATCATGGGGAGCGCGTTCTTGGCACCGCTTCTCGACGCGTTCGATTCGGCAGCATGTGCGGCGCTTGCTAGGCTCATGGCTCAAGCCGACGTGTGGCAGGTGCCGACATTGGTGCTCTGGCGAGCATGGGCGGATGTCACCGCACTTCCCGGCACGTCAGAGGACAGGCGGGTCCGACGCAGACTTTTTGATATGTACCGACGAATCGTCAGGATCATGCATGAATCGGGTGTGCCGATTCTGGCGGGCACAGATGAAATCGCGGAGGCAAGCATTCACGACGAATTGGGGCTGCTGGTTGAGGCTGGTTTGACACCGGCCGAGGTGCTTCGTGCAGCGACCATTCGCAGTGCCGAGTTCTTAGGGGTTGATGACCTATACGGCTCCATCGCGCCGGGCCGGGTCGCGAACTTCATCCTGGTCGAAGGTAATCCGCTGATCGATACAAACAACTTACGTCGTATTCGGTCGGTCGTGCTGCGGGGCGAACACTACGACGAAGCGAGCGTGGCGGCATGGACCAATGAGGAACTCGACGGAGTCACACGCGTTCGGTAGATGACGCTGCAACCCGGCACCCCCTCGGCTGTATACCGTCACCGCCCAGATCGGCGGCATGGGGGAGGTCTACCGCCTAGCCCGCTTCGAAGGGACTTCGGGGGAGAACGCCGATGACGGACCATCGCCTTATGAAGGGGAAGCCGAGGTACATCCGAGGCCGTGATCAGCCGCTGCCGGTGGCATCAGGTCGGGCTGACTCTGGTTGGGAGCCGGAGGACGTTCCGGCACAGCTCCGCGATCTCGTCGCGGCTACGAAGATGTCTTGTGGAGGAGCTATGAGGATCAGGACCGCTGCCGTCGTTCTCGCCGTCGCGCTCGTCTCGGTCGCCATTCCCACGGCGCAGGATGATCCGTTCCTCTGGCTCGAGGAGGTCGAGGGCCCGGACGCGCTGGCCTGGGTCGAGGAGCGGAACGCCGAAACCATCGCCGATCTGGGCGAGAGCGAGACCTTCCACGCGCTCTATGACGACACGCTGGAGATTCTCACCTCGCAGGACCGCATCGCCTACCCGAGCACCGTGCGCGACGTGGTCTACAACTTCTGGACCGACGCCGAGCACGAGCGCGGCATCTACCGGCGCACCACCCTGGACGATTACCTGTCCGGGGCGCCGGAATGGGAGGCGGTCCTCGACGTCGACGCGCTGGCGGAAGCCGAAGGCGTGCCCTGGGCGTTCAGCGGCATGAGCTGTCTGGCGCCCGACTACATCCACTGCCTGGTGAACCTGTCGCGTGGCGGGTCGGACGCGACCGAGTCGCGTGAATTCCACCTGCCCTCGGCGACGTTCGTCGACGGCGGCTTCTACCTGCCAGAGGCGAAGAGCTCGGTCGCGTGGGTCGATGCCGACTCCCTGCTCGTCGGAACCGATGTCGGGCCCGGCTCGATGACCAGGTCGGGGTATGCGCGGACCATCCGTCTATGGCGACGCGACACTCTCCTGGCCCAGACCGAGACCCTGTTCGAGGCCGACGAGACGGACGTGGGCGTCTTCGCCAGCGTCTTCGAGACGCGTGACGGCCCACTGCCGACGATCTTGCACCGGCTCGAGTTCTTCGACGGCTCGGTCTACATCTACCGCGACGGAACTCTCGGGAATGTCGACATCCCTACGGACGCCGATCCGAGCATCGTCGGCGACCAGCTCGTGGTCTACGTGCGGACTCCGTGGGAGGCCGACGGCAAGACCTATGAGACCGGTTCGGTGATTGCAATGTCCCTCCGGGACTTCATGGCCGGCAAATGCGATTTCACGGTCGTCGTCGAGCCGGCACCTCGGGTGACGGTGCAGGGCACCGTTCCGGCCGGCGACCAACTCCTGGTCAGCATACTGGACAACGTCCAGGGCCAGCTCTGGAAATACCGCCTGGACGACGGACGTTGGGTCGGCGAACGGGTCGATGCGCCCGGCATGGGCAGCGTCAGCGTGGTCGACGTCGATCTGCAGACCAGCCGGTTCTTCTTCACCTACTCGAGCTTTACCCAGCCGACGACGTTGTATCTGCACGACGACGACGGCTCGGTCCGCCAGGTGCGCCAATCGCCCGCGCGGTTCGACGCGGCCGGGCTCGCGATCCGCCAGTTCGAGGCGGTATCCAAGGACGGCACACGGGTTCCGTATTTCGTGGTCGCGGATCGTGACGCGGCACCGGATGGCAGCTCCCCGACGCTGCTCTATGCGTATGGCGGATTCGAGGTCTCGATGCAGTCGGGGTACAGCGCGGTGCGCGGCAAGGCCTGGATGGAGCGCGGCGGCGTGTACGCCGTGGCCAATCTGCGGGGCGGCGGCGAGTTCGGCCCGGAGTGGCACCGTTCGGCGCTCAAGGAGAACCGCCAGCGCACCTACGACGACTTCATCGCCGTGTCGGAGGATCTGACTCGCCGAGGCTTCACGTCGTCCGGCAGACTTGGGATCGTGGGTGGCAGCAATGGAGGGCTCCTCACGGGAGTTGCGTTGACACAGCGGCCCGACCTCTATGGGGCGGCGATCATCTCCGTGCCGTTGCTTGACATGAAGCGCTACAACAAACTGCTCGCGGGCGCGAGCTGGATGGCGGAGTACGGCAACCCGGACATCCCGGAAGAGTGGGCCTTCATCTCCAAGTACTCCCCGTACCAGAACCTCCATCCCGACCGCAACTACCCGCGTCCGTTCATCGACACGACGACTCGGGACGACCGCGTGCACCCGGGCCACGCGCGGAAGATGGCGGCCAAGATGCGCTCACAGGGTCACGAGGTGTATTACTTCGAGAACACCGAGGGCGGACACGGCGCCGGCGTCACTCCGGAGCAGCGCGCCCGGATGCTGGCGCTCGAGTACGCCTACCTCTGGTCACAGCTCGGCGGCGACTAGTGGCTGTCAGTTGGCGCTGTCCCCGGGGGAACGGGTTCGGACCCCGAACTGAACACGCGTCCGCCCCTGGGCGAGGTTCCTCGGCTCTTTCGAGGCACACCGGCACGCGAGATGCGACCCTCGGTGTCACCCGACGGCCGTATAGCTCCGACCGATCGGGAACCCCGAGATTCTCGTCGAGCCGTTCCCGGCCTCCGGGGTTGCCACTCAGGTGTCGGCGAGTGTCGGCACCGAGCCCGTGTGGTCCGGGGATGGACGGGAGCTGTATTACCGGACAGACAGCTACGTCATGATGGTCGCGATCGACAGCGGGGAAGACCTCGAGCCTGGTCGTCCGGTCGAGCTGTTCGAAGATCGCTTTGCTCGCACCGACCTGAGGATTCCGAACTACGACGTCTCGCCCGACGGGCGGTTCCTGATGATCGAGGCTGCCAACACTCAAGCTGCTACCAGTCTGACCGTCGTACTCAATTGGCATGAGGAGCTGAAGCGGCTGTTACCCGTAGATTGATGTCCCTAGACTCCTGCACCACCCGCGGCCCGTATACCGTTACCGCCCAGATCGGCGCCGGCGGCATGTGGGAGGTCTACCGCGCCCGCGGCACGAAGCTCGACCGGGACCTGGCGCTCAAGGTGCTGCCCGACGCGTTCACATCCGACCCCGATCGCCTGGCCCGCTTCGAGCGCGAAGCCAAAGTCCTCGCCTCGCTGAACCACCCCAACATCGGGCACGTCTACGGGCTGGAAGAAGCCGAGGGCACGAAGGCGCTGGTACTCGAACTCATCGAGGGGCCGACCCTGGCGGATCGCATCGCCGAAGGCCCGATCTCCATCGACGACGCCGGGGCAGGTCGAGGAACTCAAGGCGCGCGTGCCGGTTGATCGACGGATGCCTTTGCAGAGCGGCGCCACCCCAGAGCACTACGCCAGGTTTCCGCGCATTCTAAGTAGATTGGCGGTTGCGGCAGTGTTCGTCGCGGCATAGTTCCTGCTCGCGGGCCGCGTCGCATGGCCGGAGGCACCCCGAGGTGGCCAGCGGAGGGCAGCGGCTCGTGTCTACGGGATACGGAAGCGACCCACTCTGGGGACCCGACGGTCGAGAGCTGTTCTATCGTGGAGGACAGGGAGGGGAACTAGAGGTCATGGTCGTGCCAGTCGAGACTGGGAACACCTTCGATCGAGGAACTCCGAGACCGCTCTTCCCGGATGTGTACCACGACACAGCCGGTACTCAGTGGGACATCTCGCCCGACGGCCAGCGGTTCCTGATGATCAAATCGAACGACGGCAGCGCAACAGGTGACCAGATTATCGTCGTCCAACACTGGTTCGACGAACTCCGGCGCCTCGTCCCCACGCCCTGACCCCACTGGTTCGAGGAGCTGACCCAGCGGGTGCCCACCGACTGACCCGCCGCAGATCCGCTCCCGTGACAGACCCCGACCTCTTTCTCCCTACGCCCCGGTGCTGCGCGATCAGTGACGCGCGTGGCGATCAGGAGCCGAGGTCCGGCCAATCCGTCAGGCCCGGCCCCGAGGGTGAGCTAATCTTAGTTGAAAATTGAAACGGCTCCAGACCCTGTGGTGTGATGACGTTGCAAAAGACGGACATCACCCCACGAGAGAGAGGAGCCACGATGAGTGTCCTACGTGCTGTCAGGAAGCGCAAGAAAGTTCGCAAGCTGGGCTCGGTCAACATCATTCACCGCGAGGCCTACGCGGATCTGGAGCTGGACGCGAAGGTGGAGCTGATCCGCTCGCTGGTGCCCCTGGGCCTGATGCATGTGCAGGAGTTGCTCGACCAGGAGGTGACGGCGCTGGCGAGCGAGCGCTACGTCCGGAAGGACGCGTCGGTCGGTGGACGCCGTCACGGCAGTAACCCTGGGACGGTGGGTCTCGCGGGGCAGCGCGTGCCGATTCGCGTGCCCCGGATTCGTCGCCTCGCAGGGAGCGAGATTCCGCTGCGGTCGTATGCGGCGTTGCATGACGACCGCGAGGTGGACGACGCGCTGCTGCGACGGGTGCTCTACGGGATCTCGTGCCGCAACTACGCGGCGGCCGCGGCGGCGATTCCCGGGGCGATCGGGCTGTCGAGTTCGACGGTGTCCCGGGGGTTCATCCAGGCCAGCGCGGCGCAGCTACGGGCGTTCCAGGAGCGGGACCTATCCGATGAGGACGTGGTGGCCGTGTTCCTGGACGGCAAGACGTTCGCTGACGCGACGATGGTCATCGCGCTAGGCATCACGCTGTCTGGGGAGAAACGCTTCCTGGGCTTCGTCGAAACGGACACGGAGAACGCGACGGTGCTCACACCGTTCCTGCGGTCGTTGGTCGAGCGGGGCCTCGACCTCTCCCAGGGTGTGCTGGTCATCCTCGATGGCGGCAAGGGGCTCCGCACGGCCGTCCGGAAGGCCTTCCGGGGCCGGGCCCTGGTCCAACGGTGCCAGTGGCACAAGCGCGAGAACGTGGTGAGCTACCTGGCCAAGCACGAGCAGGCGGTGTGGCGTCAGCGTCTCCAGCGAGCGTACAACCGGCCGGACTACGACGAGGCCCTCGGTGCGCTCGAGACGCTCCACGGCGAGTTGGACGAGCGGAACCAGTCGGCGGCTGACAGCTTGGCGGAAGGCCTGGACGAAACCCTGACGTTACATCGATTGGGCGTGTACGGAGTGCTGGGCCGGTCGCTGAAGACGACGAACTGTCTGGAGTCGGTCAATGCGCTGGTCGAGGAACGCTGCGCGAAGGTAGATCACTGGCAGAGCTCGAGCCAACGCCACCGCTGGCTGGCGACCGCCCTCCTGGACATCGAACCGCGCTTACGAAGGGTGAGGGGCTACCGCCACCTTCCCACGCTTCGGGCCGCATTGAAGCGAGAACTGAAGATCGACACGACGACGTCGACGAAGCAGGCCGCGTAAGCCATCGGGAGCCGTGGAGAGTTTCAACTAAGAATGGGCTTGACTCCCGGCCCCGGTCGCGGCGGAGAACACGTGGAGCCTGCTGCACGGTACTGACGGCCCGCAGACGACGCCGGTGGCCCACGATGGCCCCGGAGGTGCGCCAGTGTCCGGTATAGCGAAGGTCCGGCGGGCGACATTGCGGGCGACGGTTGTGGTGCTGGGGCCGTAACGCGCGTCGCACACTAGCAGCCCGTGGTGAAAGTCCCTATTAGGGATCGACACGATCGATCCCGCGTACTACACTGTCGCGCATGGCGATGGGCAAACGACGACGCCGGGCGCGGCAAGTATCGATGTGGGTTCCCACAAGCGACCTGCCTCGCAGTGCGGCGCATCCGTTCTATCAGCGATTGAATCGGATCCTCGATGACACGGGCTTCGACGCGTTCGTCGAGGCGCAGTGCGCGCCGTTCTACGCGGACGGCGTCGGTCGTCCGAGTCTGGCGCCGGGCCGCTACTTCCGCCTGCTGCTGCTCGGCTACTTTGAAGGCTTGGACTCGGAGCGAGCGATCGCCTGGCGTGCGGCCGATTCGCTGAGCATCCGGCAGTTTCTGGACCTCGAGCTGCACGAGGCGCCGCCGGATCACTCGACGCTGTCGCGCACCCGGCGCCTGATCGACGTCGAGACCCATCAAGCGGTGTTCACGTGGGTGCTGCAGCAACTGGCCGACGCCCAGCTCGTGACCGGGCGGACCCTCGGCATCGATGCCACGACGTTGGAAGCGAACGCCGCATTGCGGAGCATCGTGCGCCGGGACACGGGCGAAGGCTACGAGGCGTTTCTGACCGGGCTGGCCGAGGCGTCCGGCATCGTCACGCCGACCCGCGCTGAGCTGGCCCGGTTCGACCGGAAACGGAAGAAGAAAGGCTCCAACGACGACTGGACGCATCCGCAGGATCCGGACGCGAAGATCACGAAGCTGAAGGACGGGCGCACGCACTTGGCGCACACCGCGGAGCATGCGGTGGACCTGGAGACGGGGGCCATCGTCGGCGTCACCGTGCAGGATGCCGACGACGGCGATACGACGACGATGGTCGAGACCCTGATCACGGCGGCCGACCACGTCGAAGCCGTCCTGCCGGCCGGCGCCGGTATCGCCGAGGTCGTCGGGGACAAGGGGTATCACAGTAACGAGACGATGGTGGCGTTCGCCGCGCTCGGCATGCGCAGTTATGTTTCGGAGCCGGACCGCGGGCGACGCAACTGGACAGGCAAGGCGGCGGCGCGCGACGCCGTGTACGCGAACCGTCGGCGCATTCGGGGCACGCGTGGGCAACGGCTGCTGCGACGGCGGGGCGAGTTGCTCGAACGCCCCAACGCGCATCTCTACGAGACCGGGCGGCTGCGCCGGGTGCATCGGTGAATTCAACCGGTCGTCGCAACACCTTGATGATGAGGTGCTGCGATGCAGAAACGGAAACGGCGACGGTCCGACCGCGCGGGTCGCCCTGCGATGCCTTCGCCTGGTCGGCCGCCGGTGGCGGGGCGTGAGGAGCGGCAACGGTTCTGGAAGGCGATCGCCCGGGGGGTATCAAGTGAGGATGCCGCTGTGTCATGTGGTGTGTCGCCGCCCGTGGGTGGTCGTTGGTTCCGTGCGAGCGGTGGTATGCCGCCGATCAGCTTGGCGCCCCGATCGGCTCGCTACTTGTCCTTCGCCGAGCGGGAAGAGATCGCGATCCTGAGAGCGCGGGGTGCCGGGGTGCGCGACATTGCCCGTCGGCTCCGTAGGGCCCCGTCGACGGTCTCGCGAGAGCTGCGTCGCAACGCTGCGACTCGAAGCGGCGGTCTGGGGTATCGGGCATCGACGGCGCAGTGGCACAGCGACCGACGTGCCCAGCGCCCGAAGATGGCCAAGCTGGCCGCGAACGACCAGCTGAGGCACTACGTGCAGGACCGCCTCGCAGGCACGATCATGGCTGAGGACGGGACGCCCGTGCCTGGTCCCCATGTGCCCTGGCACGGTCGCCGACACGGTCGCCGCCAAGACCGACGCTGGGCGGCTTCATGGAGTCCTGAGCAAATTGCCAACAGACTCAAGGTCGACTTCCCCGATGATGAATCGATGCGGATCTCCCACGAGGCCATCTACCAGGCGCTCTACGTGCAAGGACGAGGTGCGCTGCGACGCGAACTGGTGGCGTGCCTGCGGACCGGGCGGGCGCTGCGGGTTCCAAGGGCACGTACACGAGGACGCGGCAAGGCATTTGTCGAATCCGACATCCTGATCAGCAAGCGCCCTGCCGAAGCAGAAGATCGGGCGGTGCCAGGACACTGGGAAGGTGACCTGATTGTCGGACTGGGTAGCTCTGCGATTGGGACCCTCGTGGAACGCACCACGCGATTCACGATGCTGCTGCATCTGCCCCGCATGGATGACTATGGGCAGCCTCGGATCAAGAACGGTCCCGCACTGGCCGGGCATGGTGCCGAGGCCGTCCGAGACGCCATCGCGTCATCGATCATCTCGTTGCCCACGCAGCTTCGCCGTTCACTGACATGGGACCAAGGCACCGAGATGGCTCAACACGTGCAACTCCGACGCGATACCCGGCTGCCAATCTACTTCTGCGACCCCCACAGCCCCTGGCAACGCGGCACGAACGAGAACACCAACGGGCTGCTGCGTCAGTACTTCCCCAAGGGCACCGACCTGTCCAGGCACTCCCGTGATGACCTTGACGCTGTTGCCGCTGCTCTCAACAGTCGCCCCCGCAAGACCCTCGGCTGGAAGACACCTGCGGAGGCGCTTGGCGATCACCTATGCTCAATCACACAACGCGGTGTTGCGACGACCCCTGAGATATTGTCAAATGTTGTGGATCGGTCATCAGCGTGATCAGGCGGCCACCTTCCGATCTCCCTCGTTGTTTCGCTCCTGCTGTACCCCGTCAATGAACGTCACGCCGGCGCGGACGAGTGGCAGCAGATGCGCGCCATTGAGCCGACGCCAGCGCTGCTGTGCCATCTCGAGCAGCTTGTAGGCCATCAACAGGCCCTTGGTGCGCGAGCCCGCGCCTTTGGTCACGCGCTGCCGGAGTCGGACCGTGGCGAATGGCGACTCGATGACGTTGCTCGTGCGCACGTGCTGCCAATGCTCAGCTGGCAGGGCAAAGTGCGTGAGGAGGCGGTCGCGGTCTGCGTCCAGGCACGCCGCCGCCTTCGGGTACTTGGCCTCGTACTCGGCGATGAAGACGTCCATGGCCTCCTCGGCGTGTGCCCGCGTCTCGGCGTACATGATCTCGCGGAGCGCGCGCTTCGCTTTCGGCTGTAATCGCTTTGGCAATTTGTCGAGCACGTTGCCCATCTTGTGACACCAGTCGCGGAGCTCTCGCGTGTCCGGCCACACGTCGCGCACGGCCGCCCAGAAACCCAGGGCGCCGTCGCCGACCGCCCCCACCGGGGCCCGCATGCCGCGCCGCTGGAGGTCCCGCAGCACCGTCGCCCAGCTGTCGGTGCTCTCGCGGTAGCCGTCCTCCAGGGCCACGAGCTTCTTGGTCCCATCGGGCCGTACGCCGATGATCACCAGCGTACAGAGCCGATCGTCCTCGAGCCGGATGTTGAAATGGATGCCGTCGACCCACACGTACACGTAGTCACGATCGGCCAGGTCCCGCTGGCGGAACCGCCGGTAGTCCTCTTCCCACACCGCCGTGAGGCGCGCGATGTTGGTCGCGCTGAGGCCGGCCGCGTCATCCCCCAATAGCACCGGCAGCGCTTCGCGGAAATCGCCCGTCGACAGACCGCGCAGATAGAGGATCGGCAGCACCTCCGCCACCTTGGGCGAGCGACGCATGTAGGGGGGCAAGATCCGACTCGTGAACCGCTCCCGCTGGCCCGCGCCGTTGACCCTTTTGTCGTTCACCCGAGGAGCATGCACCTCGAGCGTACCTGCCCCGCACGTCACCTTCCGCGCCTGGGCCCGACCATTCCGAACGACCAGCCGGCGTCCCCGCGCGTCCCGCTCCTCGCCGTGGGCCTCGATGTACTGCCCGACCTCCACCGCCAGGGCCGTCATCAACATCCGCCGGGCTCCCTCCCGGGCCAGCTCGTCCACCGTCTGCGCACCGCGCTCTTCCGGCGGAACTTCGTTGTCTGCTCCATCGTTGTCGAGTACCTTCAGCATGGGTGGCGGCTCCTTTCACCGGCCTGCCAGCCGGAGTTTTCGCGTTGCTCACGCGAAAGGATACGCCGCCTTCTTCAGACTGCCGATCCACAACTTCTGGTTATATCTCACGACCCCTTGAACCCAAGATCTGCGTGGGCATCCCAACATCCTCAAGCGCGTGCTCGTGCACGTCTGCGGGTTCAATCTTGGGCTCCTCATGCGGCAGCTGACGGGCGTTGGCACGCCGCGGAGCCTCCAAGGCCGCGCGGTCGCCGTCTTCGAGGCCTTGATCGCCGATCTTGGCCGCCTCTGGACCCTCGTATCGCCCGCGTGGGCGCGAGATGCGCAAGATCTGCCGCACTCGTCGTTTTTCGACCTTATGACACGGTGTCACGAACACATGCCCCTCGACCTACGAAAGGGCGTTTTCACCACGGGCTGCTAGAACCGCACCGATGGCCCGAGCACAGAAAGAGTGAACGCGGCCGCGACACCGCCCACAAACATCCACGCCCAACTCTTTCCGACCCCAAGCGCATCTGGCTGGTCCGCATTTGGGGCAGGCACGATGAACGGCAAAAACCAGGCGAGCCAAGCCGTACCGCCGAAAGTCGCCAGAGCCGACGTAAACATGAACCGGTAACCACCAGGATTGAGAGCGGCCGCAAGAACGAACAGGATTCCGCCAGCGAAGTAGGGCGTCCAACAGAGCGCGCGAATTCGTGCGCCACGCCCCGTAGTGTCGCTGCCGAGAAACGCACCGATGGTACGGCGCCCAAACAAGAGTGCGAGACCCGAAACAGCCACACCGGCCGCGGAAATCACCACGCGCCACAGCCAGGTGGGCTGCAGTCCCTCGCTAAACTTCGTCCAGTCCCCAAAGCCACCGATGGGATCAACCATCATGTACCCGCCGCCGCTGAGCAGGTTCGCGACAATGAGCAGCCAGATGAAGTACCCAAAGGCCGATCGGTCGCTGCGCAACCGATGGGTTGGGCGCCAGAGAGCCAAGAGAGCGCCGGCAAGAATCAGGTTAGCAAACGTGCCTCCAGCCGCTACCCAGCGCACGCCCCAGTCCGACACACCGTCGTACGTGCCGTCCCACCAGGCCGACGAGATCGCCACGGGCTCGCCGCCCACAAGAAGGCAAACGCCACCGTGACCGAGCCCTTCGTGAACGACGTTCTTGATGACGTAAACGAGCACACCGATCGCGGCGAGAGTCGCCACATGGAGGCGTGAAGATCCGTTAGCCATCGCTCCCCACTTTGGTGCGAATGTTGCGCGAGCCAGTCGCCGAGCACGTCTCTCGGCGGGTCTCCGCAATCGGCCTGGCCGGTCGGGGTCGATGTCCTCGCCCATCTTGCGCCCCCTGTTCCGACTCTAAACGCGCCCGCATCGCGACCGCAACCTCGTCCGAGAACTCGCTGGCCACGTCACCGTAGGTGCCCTCGAGTTGTGTTTCCAGCGCCTTGAGGGCGTGGCGCCTGGACCCCGGCGACCATCGGGGCCTCCCGTCCCTCCTTCCCGCTCGTTGCACACGCAATCGGCGAGGCCGTGATCAGCCCCGGCCGGTGACATAATCAGCCCTGATATCGCACCCGGAGGCGTCACGCGCAGGTCTGCGTCGGCGTGCGGCCGGGCTCGGCGGACAACGCTGCGACCGGGGATCGAAGTGGAGAAGACGATGGCTGGGATGACGCGCCGCGAGTTCGTGCATCGGGCAGGTGTGGGGCTTGGCTCGGCCGCCGCGTATTCAGCGCTCGGCCGAACTGCCAGAGGAGCCCAGGGCAGCGGCGGGGAACTGGCCTTCAAGCCGGCTACCGAGCTTGCGGCAATGCTGAGAGACAAGCAGCTCAGCTCGGTCGAGATGACCCGGTACTTCATTGGGCGCATCGAAGAGTACGACGCGACGCTCAATGCCGTTGTGGTCCGCGACTTCGACCGAGCGCTCGACGCCGCCAGGCGTGCCGATGACGCGATCGCTCGAGGCACCGTGCTGGGGCCGCTCCACGGGCTCCCGATGACCATCAAGGAGTCGTATGACATCGCCGGGCTGCCAACAACGTGGGGGGTGCCCAGCGCGGCGCGCAACGTCGCGGGCGCCGATGCCGTGGTGATCTCCCGTTTCAAGGACGCCGGCGCGCACTTCATGGGGAAGACCAATGTGCCCTTGCAGCTCGCCGACTTCCAGAGCTACAACGAGATCTACGGCACCACCAACAATCCATGGAATCAGGGGCGCACACCGGGTGGCTCTTCGGGAGGCACGGCGGTCGCCTTGGCCGCCGGCATGACGGGTCTCGACAGCGGCTCCGACATCGGCGGCTCGATCCGCAACCCCGCGCACTTCTGTGGCGTGTACGGACACAAACCGACCTTGGGCGTGGTCCCGGGCCGGGGACACACGCCACCAGGCATCCCTGCGGTGCCCCAGGACCCAGATCTGGCGGTGGTCGGCCCCCTGGCGCGGAGCGCCGACGACCTGGCGCTTGCGCTGGACGTGATTGCCGGGCCCGACATCTTGGACGCGCCCGGCTGGCGACTTGAGCTCCCAGCCCCGCGTCAGGCCTCCCTCGGCGCGCTCCGTGTGGCGCTATGGCCGGACGATGCGGCTGCGTCCGTCGATCGAGAGGTGTCCGACCGCGTGACCGCGATCGGTGAGCGCCTGGCGCGGCTCGGTGCGACCGTCTCCGACACCGCCCGTCCGGCCGGACTCACCAGCACCGAGTACCAGGCGACCTATCAATCTCTCTTGTTCTCGGTGACGGGCGGCCCCGATGGCAACATCGACCATCAGACCTGGATGGGCCTCCACGGTCGACGCGGTGGGTATCGGATGCAGTGGCAGGCGTTCTTCCAGGATTGGGACATCGTGGTTTGTCCCGTGACTGCCACTGACGCCTTTCCCCACGACCACAGCCCGCTGGAGCGTCGCACCATCACGGTCAACGGCGCACCACGCCCGTACTTTGAGCAGCTCTTCTGGGCTGGTCTTGCAACGCTCTGCTATTTGCCCAGCACGGTGTTTCCGACTGGCCTTTCCCGAAGCGGCCTCCCCATCGGGCTGCAGGCTATCGGCGCCGCGTTCAACGATCGGATGACGATCGAGTTTGCGCGCCTGATGGCCCAAGAGATGGGAGGATTCGTACCGCCCCCAGGATACGGCGGCTGACGTCGTCACGTGATCGCGCCGAGGAGGGACGAGGGAGCCGAGCGTCAGAATGCCGGCAAGACTCCGTCGCTGGGTATGGCCCTAGCCGTCGGCTCCCGCCTCGGGCACTACAACGTCACCGCCCTCATCGGCGAGGGGGCATGGGCCAGGTCTATCGCGGCCACCGACACGCAACTGGGCCGCGATGTCGCCCTGAAGATCCTGCCCGACGCCTTCGCCGCGGACCCGGATGGGCTCGCCCGGTTCCGGGCAGCGCCCACGAAGGTCGCGAGAGCGCGGTGCGCATCTGGGGGAGAGAAGGACACATGAGGCAGAGGGACAGGCTGATGAGATACACGACACGTCGTGTCGTGGCGACGTTGCTCGTGGGCACCTGGTTCGCGGGCTGTGGCGGGGCGCGCCAGCCCGAGTCCGTCGTCGACGATCCGCGACCGGAGGCGGCGACCGACGTGACCGGGTCGTTGGGCGATGCACTAACGTTTCATGCGTCGTTCGACGATGGCGTCGATGCGGACTGGGCGCTGGGCGACGCGCAGATCTACACGGCCCCGTCATATGACGAGCAGGATGACGCGGAGCCCGGCATCGGGAACCCGTCGGTGGAGCACGCGGAAGGGGCCGGGTACATCGGGCACGCGTTGCGGTTCACCGAGCGCAACCAGCACGCCATCTTCTACAAGGCGGATCAGAACGTGAGCTATGCGCCGGAGGACTGGACGGGGACGGTGTCGTTCTGGCTGAGCGTCGACCCGGCGACCGACCTCGCGCCGGGCTTCTGCGACCCGATTCAGATCACCGATGCCGCCTACAACGACGCCGCGGTCTGGGTCGATTTCACGGCGGAGAATCCGCGGCAGTTTCGGCTCGGGGTGTTCGGCGATCTGGAAGTGTGGAATCCTAGCGGCGTGCCTCCCGACGACCCGGCGTTTACCGAGCGGCTGGCGATCGTCGACGCGCCGCCGTTCGCCGGCGACCAGTGGACGCAGGTGGTCATCACCGTCGCTGGCCTCGGCCAGCCGGGTGGCCGCGCGAGGTTGTATCTTGACGGGGAGCCGATGCCGGGCGGCGCCGACAGCATCGACGAGCCGTTCACGTGGGACACGGACCGAGGTGCCATTCGCCTCGGTGTGAACTACGTGGGGTTGTTCGACGAGCTATCACTGTTCAGCCGCGCGCTGACCACCGATGAGGTACGCGCCCTGCACGAGCTTGAGGGTGGCGTCGCAGCGTTGAGGAGCTACGAGCGTCCCGGTGGCTGACACTGGTGTACCCGCTTGGACTTAGACCTCGGTGCCGCAGGTCCCGGCACCACCCTCGGCGTTTACATCGTCACCGCCCAGATCCGGGCGGGCGGCATGGGGGAGGTCTACCGCGCCCGCGACACGAAGCTCGACCGCGAAGTCGCGCTCAAGGTGCGCCCCGACGACCTCAGGGCGCGGGTGCCGGTTCCCTAGCCCATGCCGGATCTCGGCAGCGGTCTCGTCTATTACGTCGTCTTCCTGTTGCGAGCGCGCCCTACAATCCGCACTGGGCGATGCGATACCCGAAGCGTGCGGCCCGGATGGCGCTGGCCGGACCAGCGGCCAACCTCAGCCTCGTCGCAGGAGCGGCGGTCCTGATCAGACTCGGCACGGGAATGGGCGTGCTGAGTGCGCCGAGTGCGGTGAGTTTCGACCAAGTCGTGACGGCGACATCGGGAGGACTGTGGGGTGGCGTCGCGTTTCTGTTGAGTGTGTTCTTTTCGCTCAATCTGTTGCTGGCGGTCTTTAATCTGATCCCCGTCCCGCCCCTCGACGGGAGCGGCGCGATGCCGTTGGTGCTCAGTGCGGAGGCGACGGCCAAGTACCAGCAGTTCGTTTGGGGCCAGCCAGCGTTTGCGTGGGTCGGCATCCTGGTGGCGTGGCAACTGATTGGCGCGCTCTTTACCCCGATCTGGCTGTTCGTGGTGAATCTGTTGTTTCCGGGCTTCCAGTACGGGTAACCGGGACGGGGCGTATCCACGCAAGCGTTGGAGCGCTTAATCCCTCGCGAGCAGGAACACACCCGCCCGGCGACCGGTAGAATGCGGTGACCTGCGTCGGTCGGCCCTGCACAGCTTATGGCTTTGACCGTTGGCTCTCGCCTCGGGCACTACCACGTCACCGCCCAGATCGGCGCCGGCGGCATGGGGGAGGTCTTCCGCGCCCGCGGCACGAAGCTCGACCGGGATGTGACGACCAGTCCCCAGAGGAGAATCCGATGCGCACTCTGTTGGCACTGCTCGTAGGCACGGCTCTGAGCGCGGGCTGGGGCAATGGCGAGTCAACGAGCGGCTCCGCCGAGCAGGACCCGCCGATTGCCGCGGCCGCACGCGTAGAGCGTGAAACGGCACGCCTTAACGAATGGTTCGAGGAGCGTTTTGAGGAGCAGCTCGATTTCAGCCCGATACGAAAAACGACGCTCGGGCGCAAGGACGACTACGACAAGATCTCACGGAGGTGGGCGAAAAACTCAAGGTCAAGACAGTCCTGGAGGGCAGCGTCCGCAAGGCCGGCAACCGACTTCGGATCAACGCGCAGCTCATCAACACTGAGGACGGCTACCACCTGTGGTCCGAGCGGTTTGACCGCGACATGGACGACGTGTTCGCGGTGCAGGATGAGATTGCTAAAGCGTTGGTCGACAAGCTCAAAGTCAAGCTCCTCGGCGCACGGGACGCACCGTTGGTGAAGGGTCCACGGACAACCTAGAAGCCTACAACTTAGTGTTGCAAGGCAGATATCACATGCTGAGGTTGACGAGACAGGAGTTAGATAAAAGTATCGAGTGCTTTACCCAAGCCCTGGCGGTCGAACCGGACTATGCGCACGCGCACGGTGGTATCGCTAGTGCTCACGCCTTCCGGACCTACTTCTTCGACGCCCCTCACGACGGCATGCCCACGGCCAAGGAAGCCGCCCTCAAGGCGCTCGCGGTTGACGGGACAGTGGCTGACGCTCATGCCGCGCTGGCGATGGTACTGGCCAATTACGAGTGGAACTGGGCAGGGGCGGAGCGTGAGTATCGTCTGGCTTTAGAGTCGAATCCTGAGCCACGCGGTGAAATGCTTGGCCGTGGGCCACCGGCTGACGTCGGTGCCGATCTCGGAGAGCAACGTGAGCGCGTTATAGGGGGCGATGCCATCGATCTGGGTGAGGTCGGCGCCGGTCAGCTGGTAGAGCGCCGTGCGAATGTCGAAGGCCGGTTCATTCCCGTGGCGGCGCGTGACCCGCGGGGGCGGCGGCGCGGTGGGGGGCGCCTCGGCGGTGGCGGTCAGGGTCTCCAGCTGGGCCTCGATCGTGGTGTCGCAGGCGGCGAGCTGTGTCTGACACATATCAAAGAGTGCGAGATTCTGCGTCAAGACGAAGACGTGCTCGTCGCGGTAGTGGCCGGTGAGCGCCGCGGCGATCTCGGCCGTGGTGGCGCGGCAGTGCGGGTCGCGGTGCTGGGCGAGGACGTGCGGGTCGCGTGCGCCGGCGACAAGGGCGCGGAGGATCAGCAACCCCGTGCGGCCGGTGATGTCGCTGACCACGCGCGGCAGGAGGAGGTTCATCTCGATCAGCGCCTTTTGCATCCGTTGGACGTAGGTGCCGGCATTCTTGACGAGCGTGTCCCGATGGCGCAGCAGGGCGCGGAGGGCGAGGATCGCGGCGGTGGGCCGGAAGCTGCCGCGCAACAGGCCGACACTGTGGAGCTCGCGCAGCCACGCACAGTCCTGGACATCGCTCTTGCGCCCTGGCACGTGCTTGACGTGGCGGGCGTTGACGAGCAGGACCTCGAGCCCGCGCGCCTCGAGGATGTCGTAGACCGGGATCCAGTAGACGCCGGTGGCTTCCATGGCGACACTGGTGATGCCACACGCGAGGAGCCAGTCGGCGAGGTGCTGGAGGTCGGCCGTGAAGGTCCGGAACGCTTGCACCGGGACCGGGTCCCGATCGGGCGGGACGGAGACGAAATGTTCAGCCGCGCCACAGTTGATGCCGGCGACATCGACCTGCAGGCGCTCAAGGACCGACGGCGAGGTGCGGGGCGCGCGGGCGGGACGGCGATGATTGTGCTTCATCGGAGGCTCCTGCATACTGCGAGACGCATCCGAGAACAGGGAGGCGTTGCGGAGAGCATTCTCCTAAACGGGATCACACCGCGAGGCGTGTCACCAGTGACTCAATCGCGACTCCCCGGGCCATGCTACACCTCGGGCTACTCGGCACCAGTAGGCAGGTCGGCCTCGGTTCTCGGATGCGTTGCACGAGCCACTCACCCTGGGGAGCGCGCTCCAGTTTCTGGCGTGATTCGATGCGATTGCCGCAGCGCATTGGAAGCTACACCGTCACCGCCCCAATAGGCGCGGGCGGCATGGGCGAAGTCTATAAGGCGAGGGACACGCGTCTGGACCGCACCATCGCCAGTTGCGTGCTCCCCGAGCACGTCGACGCCGATCCCTATCTGAAGCAGCCGTTTGGAGGTCCGACATGCGCCGAGTGACGATGTGCACCGCGGCCGTAGTCGTGTGTGGCCTTGTACTGAAGATGACTGTGTCCGCGGAGGTTGCGTCATCCGCTGGCCTGCAGGACGTCGACCTGAGCGAGCGGCTCCACGCCGGAAGCTTGAGGGCCGTGAATCGCGACGTGACCGCGCTTTCAGGGGGGCCGGGGGTGCATGTTTCTGAGAACCCCGGACCCGGTGTCGTGTGGATTGAAGGCAGCGATTTCGCTCAGGGCACGATTCAGATCGACATCCGCGGTCGAGATGTGCCTGGGCGAAGCTTCGTCGGCATCGCCTTCCACGGGAGCGATGACGACACGTACGACGCCGTCTACCTACGTCCGTTTAACTTTCGGGCTGACGACCCAGTTCGTCGCGGGCACGCTGTGCAGTACATCGCGGTGCCAGAGTACGAGTGGCCGCGTCTCCGACAGGAGTTCCCGGAGGAATTCGAAAACGGGGTCAATGCGTCCACGTCGCCCACCGGCTGGGTGACGCTCCGGCTGGTCGTCACAGGACGAACGATCCAGATTTATGTGGGATCCGTCGCGTCGCCTACGCTCGAGGTCCGCAAGCTCGGCACGTCCGATCGGGGCTTGATCGGCCTGTGGACGGGCAACAACAGCGACGGCGATTTCGCTGATCTTCGCGTCACTCCGCTGCCGTGACACGGCTCGGTCGAGCTAACGAGAACGGCGCATGCTCCGAGTCAAGCCCATTCTTAGTTGAAACTCTCCACGGCTCCCGATGGCTTACGCGGCCTGCTTCGTCGACGTCGTCGTGTCGATCTTCAGTTCTCGCTTCAATGCGGCCCGAAGCGTGGGAAGGTGGCGGTAGCCCCTCACCCTTCGTAAGCGCGGTTCGATGTCCAGGAGGGCGGTCGCCAGCCAGCGGTGGCGTTGGCTCGAGCTCTGCCAGTGATCTACCTTCGCGCAGCGTTCCTCGACCAGCGCATTGACCGACTCCAGACAGTTCGTCGTCTTCAGCGACCGGCCCAGCACTCCGTACACGCCCAATCGATGTAACGTCAGGGTTTCGTCCAGGCCTTCCGCCAAGCTGTCAGCCGCCGACTGGTTCCGCTCGTCCAACTCGCCGTGGAGCGTCTCGAGCGCACCGAGGGCCTCGTCGTAGTCCGGCCGGTTGTACGCTCGCTGGAGACGCTGACGCCACACCGCCTGCTCGTGCTTGGCCAGGTAGCTCACCACGTTCTCGCGCTTGTGCCACTGGCACCGTTGGACCAGGGCCCGGCCCCGGAAGGCCTTCCGGACGGCCGTGCGGAGCCCCTTGCCGCCATCGAGGATGACCAGCACACCCTGGGAGAGGTCGAGGCCCCGCTCGACCAACGACCGCAGGAACGGTGTGAGCACCGTCGCGTTCTCCGTGTCCGTTTCGACGAAGCCCAGGAAGCGTTTCTCCCCAGACAGCGTGATGCCTAGCGCGATGACCATCGTCGCGTCAGCGAACGTCTTGCCGTCCAGGAACACGGCCACCACGTCCTCATCGGATAGGTCCCGCTCCTGGAACGCCCGTAGCTGCGCCGCGCTGGCCTGGATGAACCCCCGGGACACCGTCGAACTCGACAGCCCGATCGCCCCGGGAATCGCCGCCGCGGCCGCCGCGTAGTTGCGGCACGAGATCCCGTAGAGCACCCGTCGCAGCAGCGCGTCGTCCACCTCGCGGTCGTCATGCAACGCCGCATACGACCGCAGCGGAATCTCGCTCCCTGCGAGGCGACGAATCCGGGGCACGCGAATCGGCACGCGCTGCCCCGCGAGACCCACCGTCCCAGGGTTACTGCCGTGACGGCGTCCACCGACCGACGCGTCCTTCCGGACGTAGCGCTCGCTCGCCAGCGCCGTCACCTCCTGGTCGAGCAACTCCTGCACATGCATCAGGCCCAGGGGCACCAGCGAGCGGATCAGCTCCACCTTCGCGTCCAGCTCCAGATCCGCGTAGGCCTCGCGGTGAATGATGTTGACCGAGCCCAGCTTGCGAACTTTCTTGCGCTTCCTGACAGCACGTAGGCCACTCATCGTGGCTCCTCTCTCTCGTGGGGTGATGTCCGTCTTTTGCAACGTCATCACACCACAGGGTCTGGAGCCGTTTCAATTTTCAACTAAGATTAGCTCACCCTCCATGCTCCTGTCTTGAAGTTGAACGCCCCATACGCGTCCGGGCGACGCCCCATCGTAAGTACTGTGAACTGCGGCGGTGGGAATGGCCGGAGTGAACGCGGTCGACCCCGGATCTGAAACAACGGTTCAAAGCGTTTGAACGTTGGGCACGTCTCCCGCGCGAGCACACCCGCCTCGCGAGCCGTCCTGCCCGCGAAGTCCCGTCTCAGGGCGTTTGAACTATTCGCAAGGGTCGTCCAGCGCGGTTGGTGGAGCCGGCGAGTGGGCAAGGCGTAGAATGGCCCTGTCGCGCCTGACTACCCGATAGACAGACAGATGGCCCTCAAGGTCGGCTCCCGGCTGGGGCACTACGACGTCACCGCCCAGATCGGCGCCGGCGGGATGCGAGGTCTACCGCGCGCGTGACACGAAGCTCGACCGCGACGTGGCGCTCATGGTGTTGCCGGAGGCGTTCACGGCGGCGGACACAACGTTAGATCGGCTGATCGTCGGCGCGTAACTGGCCGTCCGCTCGAGGGTATGTCTGTGGGTCACGGAACCAACTCAGCCGATACCGCTTGCTCTTCAGGTGGGTGTTTCTCTTATCGTCGCCTCTCTTGGTGGCTGTCCATGCTCCGATGCTGCCTTCCGAGGCACTGCCGCACAGGGTGTATCATGCCGCGGAGTCTGCGCTTGGGCCAGGTTTCTCTCTGCTGGTCCAGATAGGGTTCCTCACCCCTCTGATCTCCCTGGTGGGCTTGGTCGTCACCACGGTCATTGCGCAGCGCCAAGAGGCTGCCCGAGCACCTCGCCGCTGATCCCGATCTGAAGCGGCGGTTCAAAGCGTCGGAACGCTTGCGGTGGCCTTCGCGCGAGCAGAACCGATCACCGCCGTCCCACCCGCAGATTGACGCCAGCAACCGTTTACACGGTTAGTGGAGTCATTCCGTGCATCTGGTGGAGGCGTGCCCCGCGATCGGTAGAACGCGGGTGAATCTGCGGCGGTCGTTCCCGGACAGCCTGTCCTCGACCGTCTTCGAATGCCACCGCGTGATCAGGGCCGCAGATAATGCGTGGTGGGCGATAGTGGGCGACAGCCGTTTTGTACAGAGTGCGACGCGGACTAGTTCTTTCTCGAGCGCGTCTTGCGACGGCTCGTCTTCGCGTTCTTCTCGATCCGCAACTTCCACGCCGTGCGGAGCGCGCCGGCGAGCGTGGCTTCATCGGCCGCGGCCAGCCGAATATGAGTCGCGCCCATCCGTCCCCACCCGCCGGCGATCGGCTCGAAGACGTCGGGGGCCTCTTCGACGAACGTGGCTTGCGCATCGGGCGTCAGCATCAGATTGCCGAACCCTTCGGAGGCGGACGCCAGCGTCGCGAAGATGCGACCTCCAACGCGGAAGTCGGGAGATCCCATGTGGGCGCCCTCTTCGGCACCGTCGAGCGCGAGCGCGAGTCGGCGAAAATCGTCACCGGTCGTCATGAGGTGGCCGTGAGCCATGATGGTAATCAGATGTCCGCCTCCTGGCGAGCGGCGTCGTGCGGTCAGGTGTGGCGACCCACTCCTTAGCCTGGTCCGGCTCGGCGACGCGGTACGGCACCGTGGCGACATAGCCGAGAAACTGCGCCGCGACCTGGTCGGACGGTGCCGGCCCGTCGGATCGTCGCGGACGAAGACGCGTGGCCCTCACCCGCCGTTGACCGCCTCGGGCGCGATGTGAACACCTGCTAGAAACCCGTCGTTCGGGCGCTCCGTGGCCTGTACGGCGCTCCGGGGGCAACGGGGCCACCAGGGCGACACGAACGGCGCTAGGACGGTGGTCGCGGCGTAGAATATGTCGCGGTTCCTGCTCACACAGGCGCCGCCATGCGGCCGCCGATGCCTCCCGCCACGGGCGGCGCTGTCCGTGCGTGTTCACGGCACCGCCGTCACCCACATATCGGACTGGACGACGGCGTTGCCAGGTGAGCCGCCGGCCACATACAGGTTGCCGTCGATGATGGCCGCGGCCGGCGAGGATAGCGGCATCGGGAGCGTCCCTACCGTCGCCCACCCTCCGCCCGGCGAGAGCGCGAGGATGTCCGGATCGACCTGCTTCGTCTCACCCGGCGCGGTGGTGTGTCCACCGACCATGTAGATGAGGCCGTCGTGCACGAATGTCCCGCCCTCGGCATGCGAGTGCCCCTTCGGCAGTGGGGGACCGCTCGTCCACGCGTCGGTATCCGGGTCGTAGATGTCGACGCGCGCCTGGTCGAGCTGTTCGCTGTCGTGATGGAACTGTCCGCCGATTGCGTAGATCTTGCCATCGAGACTCACGCAGGAGAACTGATTGCGTGGCATGGGCATCGGCGCGGCGGTGGTCCATCGTGCGGCGCCGTTCGCCCACTCGTCCAGGTCGAGGACCCAGTGGTCCGGCGCGTCCGTGTCGCGGTCGGCCTTGACGCCCCCCATGTAGTGCAGCGTTCGCCCTACGAGCGCGAGACCGCCGCCGCCCCGGGTCTGGGGGAGGAGGGGCGCCGCGGTATACCGATCAGCATCGATATCGTACGCCCACACCTCGGCGATGGTGTGACCCTTGTAGCCGTCCTTGTAGCCGCCGGCGAACCAGACGGTTCGACCGTCGAGCACCATGTTCATGTGCGTGATCGCGCTGGGGAGATCTTGAATGCGCGTCCAGCTTCGATCCTGCGGGTCGAACACGTGGGACAGCTTGCTCGACGTCACACCCTCGGTGTATCCGCCGAAGAGGAAGAGCTTGCCGTCGAGCACGACGGTCCCGGGTTCCCATTTCTCCACCGGCATGTCGGGGAGCTTCTCCCACTCCTGGGCGGCGGTGGACACGGGATTCCCGAGGCCAAAGCTCAGGGCCAGGCCGAGGGGGGCGAGCATCGTTGCTCGGCGTTGCAAGGCGCTTCCAGTCGAGGTCTCGGCCTTTTTCATGTCCGTTCCCTTCGCGAAATCGTCAACCGGGAGATCATATGCCTCCGCCGTTCTATAATCGCGTTACCCATGAAGATGAAGACACACACCTTCGTTGCCTGCGCGCTCCTGACGTCAGTGCTGGTGGCGCCCGCCTCTGGGCAGGACTCCGTTCCGATGCGCACACCGGACGGACAGCCCAACATCCAGGGCGTGTGGACCAACTTCGACCCGACGCCCTTCGAAGCGCCCGACGATATCGACCTCGAGCGGCTCGCGCCGTTGGCCCGCTGGTTCCCCGGGACCAACCGGCCGCAGCGTCCCCCCGCCAACCCACCCGCCGACGCGCGGTCGCGCGGACCCCAGGGCCCATGGGGTGATGGCCCGGGAGACGCGTTGCGAAACGAGCGACGCCGCTCGATGGTCGTCGACCCGCCGAATGGACGGGCGCCGTTGCGACGTGACGCGATCGCCCGGCGCAACCACAACCTGGATAATTTGACCGACGGCTGGCTCACCCACACGCCGTGGGAGCGGTGCATTACGCGCGGCATTCCGGGCGGGATGTTCCCCGGCGGCTACGGTGCCGGTTATCAGATCCTGCAGGTGCCCGGCTACGTGGTGATCCACTATGAAATGGTCCACGAGGCGCGCGTCATTCCGCTCGACGATCGACCGCCGCTGTCAGAGAACATCCGGCTGTGGAACGGGAACCCGCGCGGTCACTGGGAGGGCGAGACGCTGGTGGTCGAGACCGCGAACTACAACGACCAGGGGACGATCGGCACGAACATCGCGAGCCGCGGGCTTCGTGGCATCCAGCAGAGCGAGGCGCTGAAGATCGTCGAGCGGTTCACGCGTGTCGATGCGGACACCATCGACTACGAAGTGACCATCGACGACCCCGGACCGTTCACGGCCCCGTGGAAGGTGGCCATGCCGCTCAACCGCGATGCGGCGTACCAGATCTTCGAGTACGCCTGTCACGAGGGCAACTACGGACTCGAGAACAGCCTGCGCTCCGGGCGCGCCGAGGATGAGGCCGGCGGTCAGTGAACACGTGGACCGGGCGCAGCGGGGAAGCCAGCGGCTGCGCGAAAGGCAATCGCATGAAGACCAGCGTCAGCATGACCATGATCAGGTATGGATCGCTCGCGGGCGTGGCGCTCGTGTTCGCCCTTGCCGCACCGGCGGCGGCGCAGAATTCGACAGCGCCTGAGGGCTCCGGGACCTGGACGCCGGAGCGTCTCGCCGACGGTCAGCCGAACATCACCGGGATGTGGAACAACTCGAACGCCATGTTCACGCCGCTCGAGCTACCCGAGGAACTGGCGGGGGTGGAGGCGTTCTCACCCGACGATCTGCGTGAGCGGGCCGAAGCGTTGGACAGCGGCCGGCGGGAGGCGTTCGCGTGGAAAGGGTTCGAGGAGAACCGGGGCGGCGTCGGCGCGTACGGGACCTACTGGTTCGACTGGTTCTGGGAAAAGCCGGTCGATATCGGCGCACCCGCGCTGATCGTTGAGCCGGCGACCGGGCGGATTCCGAGCCGCACGGCGGACGCCCGCGAAGAGATCGCGATGAACATGGCGGCGCTCCACGATTCGGCGGCCAACATGGAAACGGGCGACCGCTGCATCTCGCGCGGCGTGCTCGGCATGATGATGCCGACCCACTACAACAACGGGACGCTGATCCTGCAGTCACCCGGATACGTCGTGATTCACAGCGAGATGATCCACAACGCGCGCATCATTCCGGTTGGCCAGGGGTCGCACCTCGACGCGGGGATCCTCCAGTGGGAGGGCGACCCGCGTGGCCACTGGGCCGGCAACACGCTCATCGTCGAGTCGACCAACTTCCGGGCGGTGCAGAACATGCGGGGAGCAACGGCAGGCACGCGGTCACGTCAGTCCGAACGGCAGCGGATCGTCGAGCGGTTCACGCTCGTCGGCCCCGACATGCTGCGCTATTCGATCACGATGGACGATATCGAGACCTACACCCAGCCGTGGACCGCGGCGTTCCCCTTCAACCGTGACGACAGCTACCTGCAGTTCGAATACGCCTGCCACGAGGGCAACTATTCGGTGCCCAACGCGCTCGGGGGCGAGCGCGTGGCCGAGGCGACGGCGAAGGGGCACTAACTACTCGGGCGCCGGGAAGTACGCGATTCGGTCGCCTCGATACGACCCCAGCCACATCTCGTTCCCGACGATCGTCGCAGTCGTCGACGCCACGAAACCCGGCATTGCGGCGTGCTCGAACACCCGCCGGACGTCCAGCGTCGCCGGGTCGATCGCCGCGACGTTGCTCGTTTCGCGTGTCGGCTCGCGCGGGTCGGTGATCGAGCGACCGTCCTTGTCGGTGTGACCCGCAGCGAAGAGCACCGAGCCGTCGGGCGACATCCTGAGGTTGTCGGGCCGGAATCCCAGCGCGACGACGTCCTTTTCAACCGGGGTTCGGCCGCGCGAGATGCGCGTCAGCTTCTCCTCACTCCACCCCGCGATATACATCCAGCGTCCGTCCTTCGAGATCTCCAGTCCGTTCGGCGCGGTGTCCTCGCTGCCCGGCACCCGTCGCCACCCGGTGGCCGTGTGGTACTCCCACACGTCGCCTGTGCCGCCACTCGTTCCCGCGAATCCACCCTCCGGGAGCGCCACCACGCTGTTGAACGCGATCGTCGAGAGTGCCGGTGCGCATCCGATCCACGTCAAGCCGGGTGGTGTCGTGCCGGCATCGACCTCGAACACCTCGATCGATTCCCTGGTGCCGTGGTGGACCACGTACAGAGTGTGCAGGGTGGCCGGTCCCGGTTGGAGATAGAGCCCGTGGGCTCTGAACGCGTCGGCCGTCTCATCGAGCGGACCAGGACACGTCGGGTAGGTCGTCGCATCGAACCGCTCGGCTGGCTGCGGGATCGGAAACAGGACCGACGTGGTCTTGTCGCGCATGTTGACGAGGTGGATCCGGCCACCTTCTCGGGCGCCGGACGCGATGACCCATTCCGAATCGGGGACAATGGCGAGGTCCTCGGGACTGACGAGATCGCAGATGAACTCGATGTCCCCGACCGGCACGCACGGGGCCTCACCCGTGACCGCGAAGGCGGGCGGTGCCGGGTCGGTGCCGGGCGTCGCGTCCGCGGTGTCGTCGGGCAAGGGCGCAGGTGCGGCGCACCCCAGGACCAACGTTGTCGCCGTTGTCGCCAGGCCAGCGAGTGCGAGTCGTCTCATGTCGTCCCTCCTCGGCGCTCAGCGTCGCGCGAGTGCTGGTATTGTACGCCGCAGGAGTCACGCGATGACCGCCAGCTGTCGAGCTGTATCGTCTCTCGTCGTTCTCGCGGTCACGTCGCTTGTTGCGTGCGGCGAGAGCCCCACGCCTCAGCCTGAGACAGCGAGCGTGGCCATCGTCGGTGCGCAACTGATCGACGGTACCGGCGCGGCTCCCGTCGCCGATGCGGTCGTCGTGATTCGTGACGGGCGCATCCACGCGGCCGGGCCGCGGGCCACGACCGCCATCCCCGCCGGAGCGGAGATTCTCGATGGGGCCGGGAAGACGGTGATCCCCGGTCTGGTGGATACCCACAACCACTACCCGGGGGACCCGGCGGCGGTCGAGCGGCAGCTGCGGACACAGCTCTATTACGGCGTCACCACCGCGCGTAGCATCGGCGCCGACGCACCCGACACGGTGGCCCTGATGCTCGAAGCCAACGCCGGTCGTGCGGGCATGCCGCGTATGTTCACCGCCGGCCGGGGCTTTACGTATCCGGGCGGCTTCAACGCGGGGATCGCGAATCAGCCGACCACGGAAGAGGAAGCGCGCGAGATGGTGCGGGAGCAGGTTGGCCTCGGCGCCCACTTCGTCAAGATGTGGGTCAACGAGACGCCGGAGCCGGGGCACAAGATCACGCCCGAGATCCGCGCGGCGATCGTCGACGAGGCGATCACGAACGGCGCGATTCCGGTGGCCCACATTGACGAAGAGGCGGATGGCCGGCAGTTGGTCGAGGCCGGTCTGCGGGATTTCCTGCACAGCACCGTGCGGACGTTCGGCCCGGGGGCCGGCGTCCCGATGACCGATCCCGAGGTCTCCCAGCAGTTCATCCAGATGTGTCTCGACAACGACGTTGCCTTCTCGCCCACGCTGTCGATCAGCCAGAACAACTGGCATTTCGCCGAGCATCCCGAGCTGCTGGAAGACCCCGAGCTGCGTGCGGCGTTCAACCCAGAATCGCTCGCACGCTGGGACGATGCAGAGGTTCGGGCCAGCGTTATCGACGACCCTGGTTTCGAAGACCGCAAGTCGGCGTTTCGGCAGGTGCAGGCATTCGTGAAGACCATCCATGACGCCGGCGTCATGGTGGCCTTGGGCACCGACAGCGGGACCGGCAACGTCCCGATGGGATGGGGCACCCACCACGAACTGGAGCTCTATGTCGAGGCCGGGTTGACGCCGATGCAGGCGATCGTCGCCGCCACGGCCACAGGCGCGACGATCATGCCGCCGGTCGGCGAGGCCGACTTCGGAACGCTCGACGCTGGCAAGATCGCCGATCTGATCGTGCTCAGCGCCGATCCCCTGACCGACATCCGGAACACGCTCGCGATCGACCGGGTGATGCAGGCCGGCGAGTGGGTAGCGCGCGACAGCTTGCTGCCGACTCAGTAGCCATGGCGGACTCGAAGAACGCGGCAAAGGTCGGGGTCGGGTTTGGTACCGCACTCGCGATCGCGATGTCGTGGAGCGCCAACGAGTCGATTCTGTGGGCGATCCTGCACGGCATCCTGTCGTGGGTGTACGTCATTTACTACGCGGTCGTTCGGTGAGCGGTCCCGTCACTCCTCGACCGTGATCTCCCCGATGGCCCAGGGGTGGTCCGTGCAGTGGTAGAGGAACGTGCCGGGCCGGTCGAAGGTGACGACCTCCCAGGTCGACGGCTCGAGCGTGGCGGTGGTCCAGCTCGCGTCCCGCGCCGCGACGGTGTGCGCGATCTCGCCGTTGTTGACGATCCGCACGCTCGAGCCGACCGCGACGAGCGCGCGCACCGGGGCGAAGCCGTGCTCGTCGATCGCGTAGCGACGACCGCCAACGGCCCACGAGGGACTCTCGATGAGCGTCGCGGTTTCGATCTCGCTCGTCGCGCGCGGCGCGGGCAGGGCCGGCTCGTAGTCCACCCACGGGTCGAGCACCGGCGCGCCCCGCGCGGGGACGCCGCCGTCCAGCGTGAACGCCCAGAGCTCCGGGCCCATGGCGACGGCGATGTACTGGGCGCCGTTGAGCTCGTAGGCGGCCGCCGGTCCGGGGCGCACCCGCGCGCCCACTTCGCTGGTCCGGAACGTCCACGCTCGCGCACCGGTCCGCGCGTTGTATGCCTCGACCTGGCCGCCTGCCGATCCGCGGAACATCAAGCCACCGGCGGTCGTCAGCGGACCGCTCGTGCCGAGCAGCGTCGACGGCACCTCATGTTTCCAGGCGACGCGGTTGGTCCGCGTGTCGACAGCGGCAATGATGCCGACCGGCTCGGGGAGCGTGACCGCGCTTCCGATGTACACAAACCACGGGTTGTCGAAGCGCCGTGCGCGTCCCACCATGGCGGTGCCTTGCGCGTAGATGTAGCCGGTCTGTGGGCTGAAGGACATCGGCGTGACCCGCACCCGCGGAATCGGCACGCCTGGCGCCACGACGGTGTGCTCGTTCACCGACGGCGGCGTAAACCCACTGCAGTTGAGCTCGAACGGCGGCGGCACCCGGTCGCGCCAGAACGAGCAGTCTGGCAGGATGCTCTCCACGCCTACCGGAAACGGCTGGGTCGCCGCCGTCACCTGATGCGCGTCCTGCGGCACCGCCCGTTCCTCGATCGGCGAGAGCGGCTCACCTGTTTCTCGATCGAACAGGAACAGATAGCCGTCGGCCCGCATGGCGGCGAGCGCCTTGCGTGACGCGCCGCCGACGTCAGCACCATGGTCGTAGAGCAGCAGCGGCGTGGCGATGTCGGCATCCCAGACATCGTGACGGACGACCTGATAGTGCCACCGTCGCTCGCCCGTCTCGATGTCGAGCGCCAGCACCGAGGCGGTGAAGAGGTTGTCGCCCGCCCGGATCTCGCCGCCGAACATCGGCACCGGGTTGCCGGTCGAGAAGTAGACCATCCCGAGCTCGGGGTCGACCGTCCCGACCAACCAGACCCCGCCGCCCCCGAGCTCCCAGGTGTTCGAGTCCTGTGGCCAGGTCTCGTGCCCGAATTCACCCGGGCGTGGCACGACGAAAAACGTCCAGTGCTTCTCCCCGGTCGCCGCATCGAGCGAGACGATGCGCCCCTGGCCGCCGCTGTCGCCGTTGGCCACCCCGACGAAGACGCGGCCCTCGGCATACATCGGCGCCGACGTCACCGTCTCGCCCGCCCGTTGCGGCACGCTGCCGACTGACTCCACCCACGCGAGCTCCCCGGTGTCCTGGCGAAGCGCCGCCACCTGCGAGCTGCGTAGTCCGACGAACACGAGGTCGTCGCCCAAGGCGACACCCTGCCAGGAGGGCACCATCCGCGCGGCATCTTCGGAGGTGCCAGGCTGCCAGCGCCAGACGGTGTCGCCGGTCCGCGCGTCGATGGCGAACACATTCGCCCCGGCCGTGAGGTAGAGGATGCCGTCCTTGACGACCGGCGTCGCGCGCGACGACGCGCCGCCCTCGAGCCTCGTCACCCACGCGCCGCCGAGCCGGTCGACGGTCGCGGTCGAGATGTCGGAGAGCGCGGAGTAGCGCGAGCTCGACCAGTTGCCCCCGACCAACGGCCAGTCTCCGGTGGGGTAGCCGCGCCCACCCTCGGGGCCCTGACCCCGCAGGGCAGAGGGGATCGTTAGCGCAACCATCCCGGCGACGACGGCGACGATGACACCACGTTGACGCAGACGCATATCGATCCCTCGTGCTCTCAGGGTTCCACCGTGAGCTCGCCAATGGCCCACGGGTGGTCCGTGCAGTGGTAGAGGAACGTCCCGGGTTCGTCGAGCGTGACGGACGCCGACGTCGCCGGGTCGAGCGTGTCGGTGGTCCAGCTCCCGTCCCGCGCCGCGATGGTGTGGGCGATCTCCCCGTTGTTGACGAAGCGCACCCGCGCGCCCGCAGTGACGAGGGCGCGCACCGGGTTGAAACGGTGTTCGTCGAACCCGTACCGCCGGCCGCCCACGATGCCTCTCGGCGCTTCGATGAGCGTCGCGGTCTCGATGGCGGCGGTCACCTCAGGAGCGGGACGTGGCCGCTCGTAGTCGACCCACTCGTCGAGCACCGGCTCACCCCGCGCGGGAACGGTGCCGTCCAGCGCGAACGCCCACAGCTCGGGGCCCATGGCGATGGCGATGTACTGCGTGCCGTCCAGCTCGTATGTGGTCGCCGGGCCTGGGCGCACACGGGCCCCCGCCGCGCTGGTCCGGAACGTCCACGCTCGTGCACCGGTCCGCGCGTTATACGCCTCGGCCTGACCGCCGGCCGAGCCGCGGAACATCAAGCCGCCAGCGGTCGTCAGCGGGCCGCTCGTGCCGAGCAGCGCCGACGGCACCTCGTGTTTCCAGACGACTCGACTGGTCCGCGTGTCGACGGCGGCGATGATGCCGACAGGGTCGGGCAGGGTCAGCTCGTTGTCATCGAGGTTCCAATGCCAGGGATCCTCGAAGCGGCGCGCGCGGCCGACCGTCGCGTTGCCTTGCGCGTAGATGTAGCCGGTCTGCGGACTGAACGACATCGGCGTGACCCGGACACGAGGAATTGGCACACCGGGCGCCACCACCGTGTGCTCGTTCACCATGGGCGGCGTGAAGCCGCTGCAGTTGAGCTCGAACGGTGGCGGCACGCGGTCGCGCCAATACGAGCAGTCGGGCAGGATGCTTTCACCCGTCACCGGGAACGGCTGCGTCGGTGCGGTCCGCTGATGGGCGTCCTGCGGCACGTCGCGCTCCTCGATAGGAAAGAGCGGTTCGCCAGTCTCGCGATCGAACAGGAAGAGGTGGCCGTCCGCCCGCATGGCCGCCACCGCCTTGCGGGATGCGCCGCCCCCCGCGTCGTGGTCGTAGAGCAACAGGGGGGTGGCGATATCGGCATCCCAGACGTCGTGCCGGACCACTTGATAGTGCCAGCGCCGTTCGCCGGTTTCGATGTCGAGCGCCAGCACGGAGGCGGTGAACAGGTTGTCACCCCCTCGGATCTCGCCACCGAACATCGGCACCGGGTTGCCGGTCGAGAAGTAGACCATCCCCAGGTCGGGGTCGACGGTTCCGACCAGCCAGACACCACCGCCGCCGAGCTCCCACGTGTTTGAGTCCTGTGGCCACGTGTCGTGACCGAATGTGCCCGGCCGTGGTACGACGAAGAAGGTCCACTGGATTGCCCCGGTCGCCGCATCGAGGGCGAGGATGCGCCCCTGCCCGCCGGTGTCGCCGTTCGCCAGGCCGACGAAGACCCTGCCCTGCGCGTACATCGGCGCCGTGGTCACCGACTCGCCCACCTGCGACGGGACGCTGCCGACCGACTCGACCCACACCTGCTCGCCCGTCTCCTGGCTGAGGGCGGCCACCTGTGCGCTCCGCAGCCCGACGAAGACGAGGCCGTCGCCCAGCCCGACGCCTTGCCACGATGGAACCATCCGGGCGTCATCGCCAGAGCTGCCCGGCTGCCACCGCCAGTTCGTCTCACCGGTACGCGCGTCGATCGCGAAGACGTTGGCCCCGGCGGTCAAGTAGAGGACGCCGTCCTTGACGACCGGTGTTGCCCTCGACGACGCACCGCCATCGAGTCTCGCCACCCACGCGCCGCCGAGCCGGTCGACCGATGCGGTGGAGATGTCGTTGAGCGCAGAGTAGCGCGCGCTCGACCAGTTGCCACCGACCAATGGCCAGTCCTGGGTCGGGTAGCCACGGCCTTGCTCCGGCGCCTGCCCCTTAAGTCCTGCGGTCGGGGCGAGGACGGCAACAGCTACCGCGGCGACGACGATCAGGATTCGCACGTGGTTGCGTCTACCCATCTCGGCTCCTTCGGCTTGTTCGAGCTGTCGCGAGTGTTTACGACCGTCACGACGCCGTCAAGTCCAGCACGCCTCGACGCCCGATCGGGCGTTCTATACTCGGCTGGTTCCCCGCCGTTGTTTCGACGCTCCGAGAGACGCCCGATGGCCGAGCTACTCGCGGTTCCCGACGGTTACGACCCGGACGCACAGGCGGTCGTCGGGTTGATCGCCGCCGGCCTCGACGATCAATCTCGGCGACTCCAGTGGACGGTGAACGGCCTCGACGTCACCCACCTCGAGTGGCAGGAACGCCCCGGGCGCAACACCATCGGCATGCTGATGTGGCACCTTGCCGCGACCGAGATTGCGTGGCTGCGTGTCGCCTGCGCCGGCCTCAGCATCGAGGACACGCCCGAGAGCCGTCGGGCCTCACAACGTGTGCTGCGCGAATACCTTGGCCATGACGCCGGTGGCGACCTCGTCGGCACCCATGCCGAGCCGCTCAAGGGATGCGACCTCGAGAGCTACCTCGACCTGCTGGCTCGCGCCCGACGCTCGACCCATGAGCTGCTCAAGACGTGGGACGACGTTGCGATTCGCACCGTCGTGAGCCTCTATGGGGGAGGGGACGTCTCACGCCGCTGGGTGCTCTACCACCTCCTCGAGCATTTCGCGGCCCATAACGGCCAGATCGCCAGCCTGCTCCACATCATGCGAGATCACGATTGCCCGGTCTGCCGAAGCCGGCGCTGCCGGGGTAGGGTCAACAGCGCGACGAAACGCTACATCTGCTACGGTCCGCTACGCCTCTAGGAGAATCGTCATGTCACGAATGCGAACGGTGGTTGTCGTCTTGGCGGTGGTCTCGGCTCTGGCAGTCGGGTGGGTATCGGCGAGGCAGGGCGGTGGGGCGACGGATGCGCTGACCGGGCAGGATTATGGGGAGATCGAAAACCTCTATGCTCGATACAGCCAGGGCAGCGATTTTCAGGACGCCGAGCTGTTCCTGTCGGCGTTCTCCGAGGACGCGACGATCGTGCGAGCCGACGGCAGCAGCATCACCGGCATGACGGCCTTGCGGGCCGAGCGCGCCGAACGCTACCAGGGGCGGACGGGCGACGTGGGGAGGCGCCATCGCACCGGCAGCTATCTCATCACGTCGACCGCCGGCGGCGCGACGGGCCGCGCCTACTACGTGCTGCTCGACGCCACCGCCCGTCCGGCGGCGACCACGTTTACCGGTTACTACGACGACGAGTTCGTGCGGACATCGGACGGGTGGCGCATCAAGCGTCGAACCATCAACCGTGACACCGCGAGATAATAGACGCCAGTACCGGACCGTCCGGACTGCGCAGACGAAAAGGAGTCGGAGATGAACCGCGTGTCTTCTACGTACGGTGCGGTCGCCTTGACGGTGGCGTTGAGCCTGTTCCTCGTGCCGGCCGTGGCGTGGGCACAGGCTACGCAGGCAGACGGGTCGTCCGCGCCCCGAACGCCGTGGGGTGACCCCGACATCGGGGGCGTTTGGAACAGCTCGACGGTGACGCCGCTCGAACGCCCTGAGAGTCAGGCCGCGGCGTTTCTGAGCGAGGAAGAAGCGGCGGCCATCGAACAAGGGGTCATCGACCGGAACAGCCGTGCGAACGCCCCCAGCGAGGTGCGCACGGAGCCGTTGCCGGTGGGCGGCAACGTCGGTGGATACAACAGCTTCTGGCTGGATCGTGGCACGACAGTCGTCCCGACGCGACGCACGTCGCTCGTTATCGACCCGCCGAACGGTCGGCTCCCGGCGTTGACGCCGGAGGCCGAACGCTGGATCACCTCACCCGAGCGACTGCGGCTCAAGGATGTGCGGGAAGGCATCGTGCCCGCCGATTCGCACGAGCAGTTCGACTGGGGCGACCGGTGCATCTGGTATCGGGGAGTGCCGTCGTTGCCCACCGCTTATAACAACAACTATCACGTGGTCCAGACACCCGACTACGTCGCCATTCTTCAGGAGCACATCCACGACGTGCGCTTCATTCTCCTGGACGGTCGGCCGCACATCGACGATGGCATCGGGCAGTTCCGGGGCGACTCACGGGGTCACTGGGAAGGCGAGACGCTCGTCGTCGAGACGACCAATTTCGGCAACCGGGCCTACCTCTTTTCGTCTGGTCCTGGTCCGCAGGGCGGGGTGAACTGGGATCTCTCAGAGGACCTGCGTGTGGTGGAGCGGTTCACGCGTGTCGGCCCCGACACGCTCGACTACCAGTTCACGGTCGACGATCGCAACACCTGGACGAGACCCTGGACTGGGCAGTCGCCGTGGGCGCGGAGCACCGGCCCGATGTTCGAATACGCCTGTCACGAGGGGAACTACGGCCTGACCAACATACTGGCCGGCTCCCGCGCCGAGGAGGCTGCTGGCGCCGCGCCCCGATAGACGCAGCCATGGGTGGTCCTTCGCGGTCCGGCTCCGGATTCTCAGTGAGCAGCTTCGTCCGCACAACGTTGGTGATGGTCGTCATTGTCGTCGTCATCGTCATGGGCGTTTGGTCGCCCGCGGCGCTGGCCGACGACCTGCCGCGCGACATCATCGGCGTCTGGGACACGGGGGATGGTGCGATCGTGGAGGTCTACGAGCGCGATGGTGTGTACCACGGGCGATTCACACGGTTCTACGAGGAGCCGCCCGCCGGCGGTGTCGACGCGAAGAATCCGGACCCGGCGCTTCGGGACCGGCCTCTCCTGGGTGCCGATTTCATCCTCAACTTCGAGTTCGACGGCAAGAAATGGAACAAGGGCCGCATCTACAACCCGGAGAACGGCAAGCAGTACAAGGCCGATCTGGAGCTGCAGGACGGGGTGTTGAAGGTGCGAGGATGGATTGGCTTCCGTCTGCTGGGGCGCACGGTGGAATGGACCCGCATCGAGTGAAGGTAACGGTGATGACGACGTTGCCCTATGTCAGGGCACTGCCTCGACATCCGTCCGTGAGAAGTCGCTTCCCTTGAAGAGCAGAGGCAACCCTGTCGCCTTTGCCAACGCGTAAGAAAAGCAATCCCCGTAGTTGAGATTAGCCCTCCCCGTCTGGCCCTTGCCGTAGCTGCCATAGGCCTCAATGGCCAGTTCGGCGTGCTCTTCCGTCACATCCTCCACCTGCAGGCGGCCTTCCTGAATCAGCGCCCGCACCTTGTCGGCCCCTCGCGGGCCGTGCCGACTCAGCATCACGATACCGGTTTCTGCAACCGAGGCGGCTGAGATGAGTGCCGGGGCCGCATCGGCTATCGCTGCGGCGCACCGCCCCGCGTCGGCCTCGTTCAGCAGAATCGCGATGAGGGCCGACGTGTCCACGACGATCATTCCGGCAAGCCCCGTTTGTCATAGAGCATGTCCCGCGGACTCCGATCATCCAAGACAGGGAGCGCCGCGCACTCATGTCCGATGTGGAGGAGCCGATCCACCAACCGGGCTCTGTTTCGGATTCGCATCAGGCGTTCGAGGCGCTCGGCGATCGCCCGGTCCACCGCCTCGGTCATCGTCTCACCCGCCAGGCGGGCCAATCTCTTGGCGCGCCGGTGGGTCTCTTCGTTCTTGATGTTCAAGCTCATGCGATCTCAAGGTAGAAGGTAGATAATATTTTACCATATTGACGTGGCGGTACGACATGCCCCGGATGGCACCGAGCTGTTTTTTCCGGAACGGCGATCAACTCCTGGCGGTGACGGTGACGACCGGCCGGTCGGAATTGTCACCGGAGCTGAATCGCCTTGTGCCACGTGATTGACTGTTCAGCACTATGATTGTTCCTGTGATCGTTCGAGTCCTCGTGCTGGTGCTCGGTGTGCTCGCGACGCTCGGTCGTCCGGTCCTGGTCGGCGCACAGCCGACGACGCCCGCCGCTTCCTCATCCTCTTCTTTTGCATCGACACGCGCGGTGCTCGATCAGTTCTGCGTGCGCTGCCATAACGAGCGGACACGCACAGCGGAGCTGGCGCTCGACACGAAAGACTTGACGGCTGTCGCTGCCGACGCGGAGACGTGGGAGCGGGTGCTCGTCAAGCTCCATGCGCAGACGATGCCCCCCGCGGGCAATCCGCGCCCCGACGAGGCCACGTATCGTGCCGTGGCCGCGTGGCTGGAGAGCGAGATCGACACGGCGGTCCTCGCCAATCCAGATCCGGGTCGGGGCGAGACGTTCCATCGCCTCAATCGAGCGGAGTATCACGCCGCTGTCCGCGATCTGCTGGCCGTCGACATCGACGTGGACGCGCTGCTGCCGGCGGACAACACGTACGAGCATGGTTTCGACAACAACGGCGAGATGCTCTCGATATCGCCGGATCTGGTGTCGCGCTATCTGTCCGCCGCCCGCAAGATCAGCCGACTGGCCGTCGGGATTCCGCCGCTCGGGCCGGCCGTTGCGACCTATCGGATTCATCCGGGTCTCGTGCAGGACGATCGGCAGGACGACGCGTTGTCGTTCGGGTCTCGTGGCGGCGTCGCGGTCCGCCACTATTTCCCGGTCGATGGCGAGTACACGATCCGGATCCGCCTCCACCGGAACTTCTCCGACTACATCCTCGGCTTCGCGGCGCCGCAGGAGCTCGACGTGCAGGTCGACGGCGCACTCGTCAAGCGGTTCGCGGTCGGCGACGCCGATGCCATGGGGCAGATGGCCCCACTGAGCTTCGCCGGGAACATCGCCGGGGATCCCGAGTGGGAGTACTACATGAACACCGGGGATGCCGGGCTGGAAGTCCGCTTCTCCGCGAAGGCAGGTCAGCGAACCGTCGGCGTCTCCTTCGTGAGACGCCTGTCGGAGTCGGAGGGGGTGCTGCAGCCGCGCAACCGCGGCTACGGTCGCTTCGTCGATGAGCGCTACGACGACGACGCGGCGGTCGAGCAGGTGGCGATCGGTGGTCCCTACGCCGTCACCGGCCCCGGAGACACCGCAGCTCGACGCGAGATCTTCGTCTGCCGGCCCGGCGAGGCGTCCCTCGTCAATGCCAATGCCAATGACGAGGCCGAAGCCGAAGCCGAGGGTGCTTGCGCCCGCCGGATTCTCGCCAGGCTGGCTCGTCGCGGGTATCGCCGGCCCGTGACGGACGTGGAGGTCGAGACGCTGATGGCGTTTTACACGTCCGGACGGCGCGACGGCGATTTCGACGCCGGGATTCAGTTTGCGCTTGAGCGGATGCTCGTCGACCCCGAGTTCCTCTTCCGCATCGAGCGCGATCCGACGGACCTCGCACCCGGCACACCGTATCGTCTGAGCGATCTCGAGCTGGCCTCCCGACTGTCGTTCTTCCTCTGGAGCAGCATCCCTGACGACGAGCTGCTGGAGACCGCGGTCCGCGGTCAGCTCAGCGACCCGGTCGTGCTGGAGCGGCAGACGCGACGGCTCCTGGCGGATTCCCGATCACACGCCCTGGTCGATAACTTCGTCAGCCAGTGGCTGCGTCTCCGGAATCTCGACTCGCAACAGCGGGAGTCGGCCGACTATCCCGAGTTCGATGAGAACCTGCGTGAGGCGTTCCGGCGTGAAACCGAGCTGTTCGTCGAGAGCACCATTCGTGAGGACCGGAGCCTCCTCGAGCTGCTGAGCGCGAACTACACGTTCGTCAACGAGCGACTCGCCCGGCACTACGGGATGCGCGGGGTCTACGGGGATCGGTTCCGGCGCGTAACCCTCAGCGGCGACGATCCACGTGGCGGCTTGCTCGGCCACGGCAGTCTCTTGATGGTGACCTCTCATCCCAACCGAACCTCGCCCGTGCTGCGCGGGAAATGGCTACTCGAGAGCATCCTCGGTGCGCCGCCGCCGGAGCCCCCGCCCAACGTGCCGGGACTGCCCGACCGCGGCGAAGGGGGCGAACCCGCGTCGGTGCGCGATCGCCTCGAGCAGCATCGCGCCAACCCGGTCTGCGCGAGCTGTCACGCGCCGATGGATCCCCTGGGGTTCGCACTCGAGAATTTCGATGCGATCGGGCACTGGCGCGAGGCCAGCGAGGCGGGTCTGCCGATCGATGCGTCGGCGACCATGCCGAGCGGCGCGCAGTTCGAGGGTCCAGCGGGATTGCGGCGCATCTTGCTTGGCCGTGGCGAGGAGTTCGCGAGCACGGTCACGGACAAGCTGTTGGCGTATGCGGTCGGCCGCGGGCTGGAATACTACGATCGTCCGAGCGTGCGTCAGATTCTGAGGGATGCCGCGCCCGATGACTATCGCTGGTCGTCGATCGTGCTCGGCATCGTCAGGAGTGCGCCGTTCCAGGGGCGACGGTCACGCTCGGTGGAACAGACGTTGGCCGCGTCGTCGTCTGCGCAGGGTCGCTGAACGTCGCTGTTCCTGTAGACGGGAAGATCATGATCATCACGAAGAAGTCGTTGCCACGACGGACGGTGCTACGCGGGCTGGGCGCGGCGGTGGCGCTGCCGCTCTTGGATGCGATGGTCCCGGCGGCGTCGGCACTGGCGCGGACGGCCGCCGCGCCGAAACGGCGCTTCGGCGTGGTCTATGTGCCGAACGGTATCGCCATGGAGTACTGGACGCCGGCGGCGGAGGGGAGAGGCTTTGAGCTGACCCCGATTCTCCAGTCCCTGGCGCCGTTTCAGGATCAGATGACCGTGGTCTCGGGCCTCCGCGGGTACTGGACGCCGGCGCATGCCGGGGCCTCCACGACGTTCCTGACGGGTGCGGCCGGCGTCGCCGGTGAGACGGCCCCGGTGGCGAGCATCTCGATGGATCAGATTCTGGCGCAGGAGTACGGCCAGCATACAGAGTTGGCCTCGTTGCAGCTCTCGATCGACAGCCGGGCCAACGCGGGTCAATGTAGCGGCGGTCATAGCTGCGTCTACACGAACACCATCTGCTGGCGGAGCCGGACGACACCGCTCCCGATGGAGAACAACCCGCGCGTCGTCTTCGAGCAGATGTTTGGCGACAGCGGGAGCACGGATCCGGCGGTCCGCCGCGCCCGAATGGAGCGCGACCGCTCCATTCTGGATTCCGTGACGGAGAAGGTCGCCGACCTCAGGAGCGAGGTGGGGCAGTCTGACAGTCTGAAGATCGACGAATACCTCGAGGGCGTGCGGGACATCGAGCGGCGGATCCAGCGGGTCGAGCAGCAGCAAACGCGCGACGTGCCGGAGGTGGCGCAACCCGAGGGCATTCCGCGCACCTTCGCGGAGCACGTGCGGCTGATGTTCGACCTCCAGCTGCTCGCCCACCAGGTGGATCTGACGCGGGTCAGCACGTTCATGCTGGGGCGCGAGGTGAGCTCCCGGACCTACAGCGAGATTGGAATCCCCGACGCGCACCACCCGCTCTCGCACCACGAGTATCACCCGGAGAAGATCGCGCAGATGTCGAAGATCAACGCGTATCACGCCTCGCTGTTTGCGGAATACCTGGCGAAGCTCCGGGCGACACCGGACGGCGACGGATCGCTGCTCGACAACATGCTCATGCTCTACGGGTGCGGCATGTCGGACAGCAACGCGCACAGCCCCCTCGATCTCCCGGTGCTGCTGCTCGGTGGGTGCGCCGGACAGCTCGAGGGCGGACGTCACCTCAGATACCCGGACGATCCGCTGATGCCGAACCTCCTCGTGTCGCTGATGGACAAGCTCGGTGTGCCGGTCGAGAGCCTCGGAGAGAGCGACGGCCGACTGACGGTCGACCGACTTGCCGGGGTCTAATTCTAGGCGCGCACGGTGCGGGGGTTCGGGGCGCAGCCCCGTTTAATTCACGCTCGCACCTAGCCGGCGCAGCAGCTCGCCCGTGGGGTTGTCCTCGCCGTCGCCCGCGATCATCAACGGCGTCTTCCCCTCGGCATTCTGGGCATTCAGGTCAGCGCCGCTGTCGGCGAGCAACTGGACGACCGTCGCAAGGCGCCTCGACGCGGCGGTGTGCAGCGCGGTGTTCCCCTCGGCGTCCGTCGCGTTGACGTCGACGCCTGCGTCGATCGCGACGCGCGCGGCTTCCAACACGACTCGCTCGTTCTCGACCGGGTTCGCCGCCAATCCGGGTTCCGTGCGCCGGCGGGCGCCCGCCGCCGCCATCAGCGGCGTCGTGCCGTCGTCCATGACAATGTGCGCCACGGCTCCGTGGTCCGCGAGCGCGCGCATGATCCGCGGTTCAGCGAATCGAGCGGCCAACCAGAAGGCCGTGGCGCCGACGACATCGTGCTCCAGCACATAGTCCGGGCTGTTGCGCCGGCCTTCGCTCCCTCGTACCACCGGCACGTTCGGGTCCGCGCCCCGCGCGAGCAGCGCCCGCGCCATGATGTCGTCCCCGCGCAGCGTTGCGGCGTGCAGGGCGGTGTAGCCCGCCTCGGCGGCGTTCGGGTTTGCGCCCTGCTCCAGCAGAAACTCGGCGAGCGCCGTGTGGCCACTGTGCGTCGCCACGACCAGCGCGCTCGTGCCCACCGGCGCCGTATCGTTCACGTCGGCGCCCCCCGCCACCAGATGCCTCGCGGTCTCGAGGTTGCCCGCGCGGGCGGCGAACAACAGCGCCGTGTTCCCACCCTGGACGACGTCGAGCACGCCGGTCGGGTTGAATCCTGCGGTTCGCGTGTGGATACGCCGCGGTCGAGGGGACGAGCGGGCGTGCACGTCGGCGCCGAGCTCGACCAGTGTCTTCACGACGTCGGGGTGCTGTTGCGCCACCGCCCACATCAGCGCCGTTTGTCCCCGGGACCGTTCCGGCGCATCCACGTTCGCGCCATGCTCGACCAGCTCGCGCACCGCGTCGGCGGATCCGGTGCGCGCCGCTGACATCAACATCGTCTCGCCCGAGGGCAGCGCGGCGTTTGCGTTTGCTCCGGCCGTGAGCAGGGTCCCGACCATCGCGGCGCTGCCATTGACGGAGGCCAACCAGAGAGGCGTGACGCCGAAGTCGTTCGTGGCGTCGACGTCGGCGCCCGCCTGCAGGAGCGCGTCCGCCATCGCCGCGTCGTCCCAATGCGCTGCCCAGTGGAGGGCGGTCGCGCCGTCGGCCTGTGGAGTGGTGGCGTCCACACCCTGGCTCAGGAGTACGCCCACGCGCGTCGCATCTGGGGCCTTGGCCGCGTCAACCAGGCGCGTGTCTGCGTCCTTGTCTTGGGCGCCGGCGGCAAGGCTGACGATGGCCAGCAGCAACGTTACGCACCCACCGAGTCTGCTCACGTACGTGCTCGACACTCGCATCCCCTCCACCCCTCGTGCCGAGCGTGCACCGACCGAGAGCGAACGTCAAGGCCGGTCGTGCGCGAAGGGTACTCCCCGAGAACGCAAGAACGGTCAAGACGCGCCCACGGGGCCATGATAGTTTTCGTGTTCGTGGCGATACGAGTCGACGATCTCCTCCCGCTCGTGGCCAGCCTGCAGGCCGATCCGGCCAGCGATGCCCGGCTGGACACGATCGCCGCCCGCACGGGTCTGTCGCCGACCTATCTCCAGCGGGTGTTCACCAAGATGATCGGCGAGAGCCCCAAGCGCATCGCAACGCGGATCGCGCTCGACCGGGCGGCCGCGGCGCTGGTCACGACCCGCGAGTCCATCGTCGACATCGCGCTCGCGAGCGGGTTCGAGAGCCACGAGGGGTTCACACGCGCGTTTCGACGTTGGTTTGAGGTCAGCCCGGCCAGGTATCGCGAGCGAGGGCTGGCCGGGGTAGATACGCAGTCAATCGAGCGGGCTGCCATGCACCGGAGCATCGCGCACCACACGGCGCCATGCATCGGGCTGTATGGGGTTCGCACAACCCAGGCGACACCCAGGAGAACTGAGATGGCATATTCGATCGAGAAGCGGATTCTGCCGGAGTCGCACATCCTGTTCATGCGAAGGCGAGTGCAGCGGTCGGAGATTTCCGCTGCGCTCGGCGAGCTGCTCGGGGGCGCATTTGGCCATGCGATGAAAACGGGTGCCGCGCTGGCGGGCCCGCCCCTGTGTCGGTATCGCGAGATGAACGCTGGCGGCATGACGCTCGAGGCGGGCGTGGCGGTTGCTGTTCCCGCAGCTGGCGAGGGCGACGTCTTGGCGGGCACGCTGCCCGCCGGTCCGGTCGCCACGACGGTTCACAGCGGGCCGTACGACACGCTCACCGACGCGTACGCCGCAGTGGAGGCGTGGATGTCAGAGAACGGCTTGAAGGCTGCTGGAGACCCCTGGGAGGTCTATCTCACCGATCCCGGCGAAGTGCCGAATCAGGCGGACTGGAAGACGGAGGTCAACTGGCCCGTCAGCACGTAGCGCGCCTGCCGCTTAGGCTGGTGGTGGACGGCGTGTCGGCGGCAGGGTTGGCCATGACAGCCCGCTCTCAGCGGACGTATCTGCTTCTGCTCGTTCCCATTGCGTTGTTCGTCAACGAGAATCTGGTGCAGTGGGTGCTGGCGATCACGGTCGGCGGGTTGGGTCTGATCGAGGGGTTTGGGTCCGCGTTCGGGTCCTTCTCGATCTTCGGCTACCTCTTCTTTACCGCGTTCCGGCTCGTCCCCTACGTCGGGCTAGGTCTCGTCCTCGCGGTCCTCTCGAGAACGAGATTCGGGAACTCCGTCCGTTCCGTCTTTGCCGGGGGTTGACGGGCATTCTCGCCATGATCCTGTGGGGGTCATGGGTGTCGCTCCGCCCTCTGTACACAGACGAGCACGTCTCGTCGACGACCGCCATCGCGTTCATCTTTATCCCGATGTTCGCGGTCGCGACGGGTGCGTTGGGCGCCGCGGTCTTTGCGGCCGCCCAGGCGGGTCTCGGACGGGTAGCCAAGAACAGGTGACGTGGGATTCGCCGATGCCCACCGTTCGAGAGCGCCCCTACCGGGCGATCAGCACCGTCACCCGCTGCGGGTCGGATCCCGGCGGATGACTCGGAGCCCCGTGCGCATCTCGTGACGTAAACGGGTGGTGCATGAGGACGTCCTGCTTGCCGTCCTGGTTGAGATCCACCAGCCAGGTGTATTCTTCGTCGTTGGGCACGTCGACCCCCACCTTTTGAGGCTGCCGGGCGAACAGGTCCGGCCCCGGTACGCCGACAAAGACCTGCAGCTCCCTATGGGTCCACTCAATGAGCAGGTCGGAGCGGCCGTCCCCGGTCACGTCCCCGATGAGCAGAGTCCTGTTGAACGCGCGCTCGTAACTCTCTTGGGCGTTCCGGCTCTCGTGCTTCCCGCCTCGAAGCACGATGTCCAGCGGCACCCACCCCGGCTCGCTCGGGCTGGGCGCGCCGTCGAACGCGATTCTGCGGATCGCGTTGGATGTGTCCGGGTAGGCGCCCCCATCCGTGCGGAAGAACTCCAGATCCAGCCAGACGTCGTCGCCCATGAGCCCTTTGAATCTCTTCCACAGACTGCCCTCGAGGAAGTCGAGGTCGATGGTGGTGAACATCAGGTCGACGTGACCGTCGCGATCGAAGTCGTGCCGGTCCATCCCGATCTGGATACTGTCGTCCGACTGGAACACGGCGTCGGGGTCCGTTGCCCACACGGTGCCGGCATCGGCCGTTGGCGAGCCGAAATGCACCTCGTAGGTGGACTGCTTGCTGGACATCCGGCTACCCGCCAGTGAGAACAGAACCAGGTCGGCAACGCCATCACTGTTCAGATCGGTCACAGAGTGCAGCACCCTCCCTGTCATGTCACCGGTAGCGAGCGAGGACGGCTCGTCAGAATCGAAGGCCACGTCGGTCGCGAAGGTCTCGGGCCTTGGACCAAACAGCCCACGCTCGTCCTGGTGATGTACCTCGAAGCGGTCCTCGTCCCAGAACACCAGATCGGTCCGTCCATCTCGGTTGGCGTCCACCTCGTGGACACGGCCCTCATCCCAGGGGTGGTATCGATATCCGTCGGCTCCGTAGATGCCACTCATCTCGGTGGGCGGGCCGATCTGCACCGGGTCGGCGAAGGCACCGCCCTCCATCTGGATCAGCACCCAGAACCCATCGACGTCCGGCACGACCAGGTCGTCGCGATCGTCGTCGTTCACGTCCCGAGTGACGTCGACATGGGGAATCTCGCCTCCGCGAGGCGGGGTAAAGTCCGACGTCACCGCCACCAGGGCCTGTTCCACTGCCGCGTCGGGATCGAACCACTTCAGGAGGCCGGGCTCGTACGTGATCACCCGGTCGCGCCCGCCGATGTTGGCCACGTCGACGTACACCACGTCGGGACCGAGCGTGGCGTCGAGGCTCGGTGTCCAGGCGTCGTCGCCGAACGCGTAAACGAGCAACCGGCCGGCGTCGTTCTCGTCGACGGTCACGACGGAAAGTTCCGCGACATCGCCATCGAGCAGGAATCCCGTCAACACGGTCTGGCGTGTCGCTGCGCCGGTGACGACCTCGTACTGCGCGAACGCATACTCTGCGGCGGCAGTGGATTGCTGGACGCGACTCTCAGCCATCGTCATGCATCCCGATAGGAATGCTCCAAGAACCAGCGTGGCGAACCGGCTTCCCCGCCTGGTGCGGACGGGAGGCGCGCTCGGTTTGTCCATCGTTCCCAGCTTTCCGGTCGTGTCGTGCCTTGGTTGGGGACCGGTCCTAGCAGCCCGTGGTGAAAACGCCCTTTCGTAGGTCGAGGGGCATGTGTTCGTGACACCGTGTCATAAGGTCGAGAAACGACGAGTGCGGCAGATCTTGCGCATCTCGCGCCCACGCGGGCGATACGAGGGTCCAGAGGCGGCCAAGATCAGCGATCAAGGCCTCGAAGACGGCGACCGCGCGGCCTTGGAGGCTCCGCGGCGTGCCGACGCCCGTCAGCTGCCGCATGAGGAGCCCAAGATTGAACCCGCAGACGTGCACAAGCACGCGCTTGAGGATGTTGGGATGCCCACGCAGATGCACCCGGCGCAGCCGCCCGGTCTCGTAGAGATGCGCGTTGGGGCGTTCGAGCAACTCGCCCCGCCGTCGCAGCAGCCGTTGCCCACGCGTGCCCCGAATGCGCCGACGGTTCGCGTACACGGCGTCGCGCGCCGCCGCCTTGCCTGTCCAGTTGCGTCGCCCGCGGTCCGGCTCCGAAACATAACTGCGCACGCCGAGCGCGGCGAACGCCACCATCGTCTCGTTACTGTGATACCCCTTGTCCCCGACGACCTCGGCGATACCGGCGCCGGCCGGCAGGACGGCTTCGACGTGGTCGGCCGCCGTGATCAGGGTCTCGACCATCGTCGTCGTATCGCCGTCGTCGGCATCCTGCACGGTGACGCCGACGATGGCCCCCGTCTCCAGGTCCACCGCATGCTCCGCGGTGTGCGCCAAGTGCGTGCGCCCGTCCTTCAGCTTCGTGATCTTCGCGTCCGGATCCTGCGGATGCGTCCAGTCGTCGTTGGAGCCTTTCTTCTTCCGTTTCCGGTCGAACCGGGCCAGCTCAGCGCGGGTCGGCGTGACGATGCCGGACGCCTCGGCCAGCCCGGTCAGAAACGCCTCGTAGCCTTCGCCCGTGTCCCGGCGCACGATACTCCGCAATGCGGCGTTCGCTTCCAACGTCGTGGCATCGATGCCGAGGGTCCGCCCGGTCACGAGCTGGGCGTCGGCCAGTTGCTGCAGCACCCACGTGAACACCGCTTGATGGGTCTCGACGTCGATCAGGCGCCGGGTGCGCGACAGCGTCGAGTGATCCGGCGGCGCCTCGTGCAGCTCGAGGTCCAGAAACTGCCGGATGCTCAGCGAATCGGCCGCCCGCCACGCGATCGCCCGCTCCGAGTCCAGCCCTTCGAAGTAGCCGAGCATCAGCAGCCGGAAGTACCGCCCCGGCGCCAGACTCGGACGACCGACGCCGTCCGCGTAGAACGGCGCGCATTGCGCCTCGACGAACGCGTCGAAGCCCGTGTCATCGAGGATCCGATTCAATCGCTGATAGAACGGATGCGCCGCACTGCGAGGCAGGTCGCTGGTGGGAACCCACATCGATGCTTGCCGCGCCCGGCGTCGTCGTTTGCCCATCGCCATGCGCGACAGTGTAGTACGCGGGATCGATCGTGTCGATCCCTAATAGGGACTTTCACCACGGGCTGCTAGACACGCAAGGGTCATGCCTCTCGTCGATCAAGTCCATAAACCACTAGCGAAGAAAACGTTACGACGTCTGGAGGATCGCAGATCGCCAACGAATCTCCGATGGTCCATGCATGGAGTGATCGGCACCGTACATGAAGCGTACAAGTGCCCAGAGCTCGCTGACCAACGGAGACCGTGGCTCATGTGCCTAGCGATCGCCCGAGCTGCGGCGTGATGCGACCTGGTTCGCTTGCACGAGGGTATGCAAGCCCACCCGAGTCCGCCCGGCGCCTCGTTCCGGGAACCCCGCTAGGCGAACATACCGAGCGTCGGGAACTTCTGCCCGAGCACGTTCTCTGACTTCCGATACCCGAGGAACTCCTCGATCAGCGTGGCGTACACACGCCGGAAGTCGGTCGTGTGCTGCAGGTTGTCCCCGAGGACCAGCTCGGTCAGGCTGGGTGGGGTGCTGTATTGGCCGCCGGTGACCCCGCCACCGAGCACGAAGGAGACGTTGGCGGTGCCATGGTCGGTGCCGAGCCCGGTGTTTTCCGGCACGCGTCGACCGAATTCGCTATGGATGAGAATGGCCACCTCGTCCTGCTTGCCGAGGCGCTTCATCTCCTCGAAGAATCCCCAGACCGCGTCGGAGCAATACTGCACCTGGCGGTTGTGCGGACTTTCCTGATTGACGTGCGTGTCGAACAGGCTGTTCCTCAGCCGCACGTAGTAGAGCCGCGCCGGGAAATCGTTCTCGATGAGCGCGACAACCTTGTCGAGGTCCAGCAGACTCACGTCGGTGTTGCGCGTGGCGTTGTAGTTGTCCCACGCCTGGCGGACGAGCGCCGAGGCCTCACGGGCGCTCTGGTTGACGTCGAGGAGGAATTTGTGAACGTCGCCGCGTGGCACTTGCCCGGTGTCGAGGTCCCCGATTCCCGAACGCTCCGGGTGGAACATGTTGCGGCTGAACGCATTCGGGTCGTTAAAGACGACGGGGACGTGCTCGCGAGCCCGGACGGCCAGCGTCTGCGCCCCCGCAATGTTGACGAGGTAATTGGGAGTCCCCCCGGGATCCAGTGCGTCGGCGGTGCGCCCATACCAGCCATACGGCTCGCCGCTGTTGGGGGCTCCGGTGTGCCAATACGAGCTGGAGGCAAAGTGGGAGAACGACGGTTGGTCATAGCCCGCGCCGTGGATGACGGCGAGGTTGCCCTCATCCCAGAGGCGGTGCATGCCGACCATCGATTTCTGAAATCCAAAATGACCGTCGACTTTGAGTACGTCCTTCTCGCGGACGCCGATGGTCGGCCGGTGTCGATACAGCGCATCGTCACCGTACGGGACGAAGGTGCTCAGCCCGTCGTAGCCGCCGAACCACTCGAACACCACGAGGATCTTGCCCGGGGTGGCGGCCAGCGCCTCGGACGCTGCTCCGAAGAGCGGCGGGAGAGGGCTCAAGCCACTGCCGAGCAGGCCCAGGCCGATGCCGCGGGCGCCGATCTTGAGCGCCTGACGGCGGGACACGCCGCTCATCTCGTACAGCTTCTTGCTTCGGTCGGTCATGGTCTTTCCTTAGACGGGGCTTCGCCCCGTGCCTGCGTGGATGGCGGCCTAGTCGATCTGATACTCCGGCGTGCTCATGATGAGGTGGGTCACCATGCGCAGCGGATCTTCCATATACGTCTGGGCGCGGGCGAGGTCGGTCGTGCCGAGCTCGTCATCGAGGAGTGCCACGAACGCACGCCGGGTGTCGCCTGACACCGGTATCCGCAGAAACCGATCCAGCAACGCGTCCACCGCCTCGTCGGTGGTCGTGGCGCCGGAGTCCATGACCATCCGTGTCATGTCGACCCGTGCCGCGCCACGCGGCGTGGGAATCAACTTGCGCATGGCCTGGGCCCACCCGCGGTACCCGGAGACGCGCGTATTGAACAGCTCGTCACGTTCCCTGTTCGTCAGGTCGAAGGCGGACATCTTGTCGGGGTCGTCGGCGCCCTCGCCGCTCAAGGCGATCGCCGAGCTGAAGTCCTGGCCACGGCGCAATCGCGCACCCACGGTGCCGTCACCGCCCCCGCCAGAGAGGTGGTTCGGGTCCCGGAACCCGATGACGTTGGGAAACAGGTAGCCAAAGGCCACGTTGCCCCGCCCCTGGAGGAGAGCCGGCGTGATCCACGACCGACCCTGGGCCCACCCCGCGACCGACGGCGGGTTCAGCAGGTGCTGGCCCAGCGCAATCGTCGTGCTGTTGAAGTCGGGCACGCCGGGCACGTCCTCGGCGCCGAGCTGCTTCAACATCGTGATCACATGCTCGACGGGACCCTTGATGTGGGCACCGTAGCTGGCCTCGCTGTGGAAGTCCCGTGACAGGAAGACGGTCGTCAAGAGCGGCCTGAGCTCGTAGTCGTTGTCCCGGAGGATGGCGCCGAGCTTGGCGGCCAGTTCAGGCGACACCTCCTCGCGAACGAAGAAGCGGTAGATCTTGGTAGCGATGTAGTCGGCGGTGACCGGCTGGTCGAGGATGATCTCGAGCACATCCACGCCGTCGAAGTTGCCGGTGCGACCCAGAAACGTCTTGGGGTCGTCATCGTGCAACGCGGCGTTGACCACGAAGTCAAGGTTCTCGAAGTTCCAGCCGGTGAAGGCGCGCGCGGCCTCGCGAACGTCCTGCTCCGAATAGTTGCCCACACCCATCGAGAACAGCTCCATCACCTCGCGGGCGAAGTTCTCGTTGGCGGCGCCCTTCACGTTCACCCCGGCGTCGAGGTAGTAGAGCATGCCCGGGTCCTTCGCGACCGCCACCAGCAGGTCGCCGAAGTTGCCGGCCGCGTGTCGCTCGAACAGGTCGATCTGCCCGACCATTTTTCGATAGTCGCGGACCTTGTTCTCGGCGGTGGCGAAGTGCCCGTGCCAGAACAGCGCCAGCTTCTCCTGGAGCGGCCGGTTGCTGTCGAGCATCCGTTCAGCCCACCAATAGCCGACCCGGCGGGTCTCGAGCATGGTGGCGCGCAGCCAGTAGAAGAAGCGGTCGGAGACCGGCTGCATGTGGCGGTTGACATGGTCGGGTTTGACCCGGATGCCCATGCTCTCGCCCTGCTTCGCCGCCAGCTCGGTCGCCGCTGGTCGGCTCGGCGGAAAATGCACCAACGTCTCGTCCCAGAACCCCGAATGCACGAAGGGCTGGAGGTGGTCGTTCGGCACGTTGTCGTAATGCACGAGGGAACGGACGGCCTGCTCTGGTGTCATGTCCGCTAGTTTCTGGATCTCCTCGGGCGTGCCGCTGAAGCCGGCACGGCCGAGGAGATGCTCGGCACGGTCGTAGCTCCAGTCCGCCGCCGTGATTGGGGTCAGATCGCCTGTCCAGGAGGCGGGCCCCGGCTCCGACCCCGTCAGGCGCGCCGAACCGGCGACGCCGGTGACGACAAGGGTCAGCACGGCAACAGCCACTGCCGCACAACGGAAGCGTCGAGTCGTCATGAGTTGGATCCCCTCATTGCCAGCCGGGCCCCTCGGCCCACCATCTGTCAGCACCGTTATACACCGAGCCCTGCCCCGTCTGCCGGGTTTCTTCGTCGGGGCCGGTGACATAATCATCAGCGATTCTACCGCGGCGTGGATGACCGTTGGGTCCGTCGTGGCGAGAGAGGACGCGTGTCGATGAAGAGCGACGTCGGTTGTGGCGCACTCGCTGTGCTGGTACTGAGCCTGGGGGCAACGCCCGCATCGGCGCAGGTCAGCGCTGGCGACCTCCCGGACCGGGCTGTCGAATGGCTCCAAGAGTACATCCGCGTCGACACGGTCAATCCTCCGGGCAACGAAATCGCCGGTGTGGACTTTCTTGCGGCGATCTTCGAAGACGAGGGGATTGAGTTCGAGACGGCTGAATCGGCGCCGGGCCGAGGCAATATCTGGGCGCGTCTCGAGGGGGGCGAGGAGCCGGGCCTGCTCCTGCTTCACCATATCGACGTCGTGCCGGCCGATCCGGACGCGTGGGTCACCGACCCGCTGTCGGGAGAGATCCGTGACGAGATGGTGTACGGCAGGGGTGCACTCGATACGAAGGCCGCCGGCATCGTCCACCTGGCGGCCTTCCTCGCCCTCCATCGGGCGGGCGCCGCGCTGACCCGCGACGTGGTCTTCATGGCGACGGCGGACGAGGAGGCCGGCGGCTTCTTCGGCGTCGGCTGGCTGGTCGACCAGCGCCCCGAGGTGTTCGACGGCATCGCCTACGTGATCAACGAAGGCGGTTCCGGCTCGGTGGTCGACGGGCGGGTGCAGTTCGCGGTCGAAGTGACCCAGAAGGTGCCGTATTGGCTCCGGCTCACGACGCGTGGTGAGCCCGGCCACGGTTCGCGCCCGCTCGCCGTGTCGTCGATCACGCGTCTCGTGGCGGCGTTGGACCGGCTGCGTGAACACGAGTTCGAGGCTCGCGTGATTCCCGCCGTCGATGCGTACTTCAAGGGGATCGCCGCCGCGGCGCCGGCGACATGGCGCGACCGCTATCGGGACATGGCAGCCGCGATTCGCGAGCCTGGAGTGGCGGCCGAGCTTCAGCAAGACAACCCGGGTCTTCACGGGCTGATCCGCAACACGTGCTCCATCACCAGGCTCAGCGGAAGCACCAAGATCAACGTGGTGCCGAACGAAGCCTGGTCCGAGCTCGATTGCCGTCTGCTCCCGGATCAGGATCCCGAGGCATTTCTCGACGAGATGCGCGCCGTGCTGGGTGACGAGGTCGAGATCGAAACGCTGATGGGCTTCACGCCTGCGGTCTCCTCTGCCGAGACGGTGCTGTACGGCGCGATCATGGACGTCACCCGCACCCACTTTCCGGGCGCGGTCGTCGTGCCGGCCGTGTTGTCCGCCTTCACCGACAGCCACTTTCTGCGTGACCTCGGCATGACGGCGTACGGCTTCGCGCCGTTCGCGATCCCGCCGGAAGATCGCGGGGGCGTGCACGGCAACAACGAGCGGATCTCTGTCGAGAACGTCCGGCGCGGCGTCGTCATGATGTTGGACATCGTGCAGCAGCTTGCCGTGGACTAGTGTCTTAGCTCGCAGGCCAGGCGCCCAGGGCCTGGCGCAGCGTGATGAGCTGCGCGGCGTGATAGCCGTTGTGGTCCAGCAATATCAGCGCCGCCCGAAGCGTGTGATGGTGTTCCTTCTCGGCCGCGGGGACCTTCGCAAGGAGATCGCGACCGGAATCCTCGACGAGCTGCGCCATCTGCTCGGTGGCGTCGAGGAGCTGGCGGGTCGTCACTGACCACGCCTCGGTCGAGGGCGGCGCTTGGCTCTCAGGCCAGTAGCCGTCCGGAAACGCCCGTGCTTCGTAGTTGGGGTCCCCGCAATACGCGATGAGGTCGTCCGCCGCGAGCCGCATGTGCTCGACTTGCTGCCAGGCGGTATGCGTGTGCCCCTCGGCGTGTCGGCCGGCGAGATCCGCAGGGAATCGATCGAGCGCCGCGGAGAGTCCGGCATGGGCGTGGCTCTGACGCAGCTGGCGTGCGACGGTCTGCCTGATCTCGGAGGCGTTCATGCTCACAGCATAGCCCCGCGTCGAGCAGCAGCGCGCGCGTCAGCTGGAAGTGTCGTGGCCGGTCGCCTGCGGCCGCCACATCACATCGATCGCGTACGCGAGATCCAGACGTTCGCCGTGCCAATGCGGGGTTGCCGTGTGGGCGTCGATAGGGATGTCGGCCGAGGCCAGGCGGGCGTTCGTGTGGGCCAGCGGGGCGCCCGCCCAGCTGGGGGCTGGCGGAGCGTCGAGCAGCGGGCGGCCACCAGGCCACGCGAAGCGGGCCTCGCCGTCGGCGCCGAGTCTGACTGTGAAGCCTTCTTCGTGTACACCGCGATGGTGGCGGCGACAGAGCAACAGCAGGTTGTTGAGGCGGGTTGCGCCGCCTTGCGCCCAATGCTGGAGGTGGTGGGCATCGCAGTGGCAGGCGGAACAGCCCGGGAAGCGGCACTGGCGGTCGCGGGCCGTCAGCGCGCGGCGGAGGGCCGGCGAGACGGTGCGCGTTTTTCGGCCCACGTCGAGCACCGTCCCGTCGCGCGCGTGGCGCATGGCGACCGTTGCGGCGTCGCACGCGATCCGGCGCGACGTTTCCGCGGAAATTGCGCCAGGTAAAGCCTGGAGAGAGGGGAAGCCATGTAGCTCTTACGACATGACGGAAACTTTCTAGAGGAACCCAGCAGGTGGAAATCCTGTCCCGGCAAAGGGTAGGCACCAGCCGGAACCGAGTGTTGCGTGGTCCGGGGGCGACCCCGGCTGCGAAGCGTACACAGGGCGTGTGCAGGCCGCGTGATTGAGCCTCGAAAGGAAACTGATTGCGGAGCCGACGCCGTTTTCTGAGCGGAAGGCAGCATCGTACGGCCCGCCGTGGCCAGGGTCGTGGGGTCCGCCGGGGTCGAAGAGCGGGGCATGTACACAGGGGGGTTCCCCAGGAACCTGGGAGGTCTCGTGCTCTCCATCCTGGAGAAGCGGTCGACGGGCGCCGCTGAAGAAATGGTCCGGGCCCTGGACGCGTGACGCCCATGCGGGCAGGGAGCGAAGGAAGAGGCGTCAGGATGGCACCGCCGAGCGAAGGCAACGAAGCGACGCGGGGAGGCGAGACGTCGGAGCCTCTGCATAGTACCGGTGAAGTGGGGGAACCCACCCCAGGGGACCCCATGGAGGGAAGGCGGAGGTCGGACTATGGAACTTCCGGAGGGACAGATGCCACGGACATCGAGCCGTGAAACCATCTCAACGAAACAAGGGAAGATAGCGACCCTGGCGAGGCAGACGCCAAAGCAGGTGCTCACGACGCTGGCCCACCTCATCGACGTGGGCTGGCTCCGGGAGGCGTATCGTCGCACGCGCAAGCGTGGCGCGGCGGGGGTGGACGGGGTGACGGCGGCGCAGTATGAGACCGCGTTGGAGGCGAATCTGACCAGCTTGCTGGCCCGGTTCAAGTCCGGCCGGTATCAGGCGCCGGCCGTGCGTCGGGTACACATCCCCAAAGCGGGTGCGGGCAATCAGACACGCCCTATTGGCATTCCGACGCTGGAGGACAAAGTCCTGCAGCGCGCGGTGGTCATGGCGTTGGACCCGATCTATGAACAGGACTTTCTGCCCTGCTCGTACGGGTTCCGGCCGGGGCGTCGTGCGCACCACGCGCTCGAGGCGGCGTGGCGAGGGCTCATGGACATCGGGGGAGGGTGGGTGGTCGACCTTGACATCCAGCACTTCTTCGACAGCGTCGACCATGCGCAGCTGCGGCAGGTGCTGGACCAACGGGTGCGTGACGGCGTGCTGCGGCGCGCCATCGGGAAGTGGCTACGAGCCGGCGTCATGGAAGAGGGCCAGGTCTGGTATCCGGACCAGGGCACTCCCCAGGGCGGCGTGGTCAGCCCGCTGCTTTCGAACGTCTTCCTCCACGAAGTCCTGGACACCTGGTTTGACCAGTGTGTCTGCCCGCGCCTGCGGGGGCGTGCCTTCTTGGTGCGCTACGCCGACGATGCGGTGCTGGGCTTCGAATACGAGGACGACGCGCGGCGGGTACTGGCCGTGCTCCCGAAACGTTTCGGGAAGTACGGTCTGACCCTCCACCCGGAGAAGACGCGACTGGTGGACTTCCACCGGCCGCGGCGGGGGGCCCACCCGGACCCGGGCCAGGCCTTCGACCTCCTGGGCTTTACCCACTTCTGGGGGCGGTCCCGGACGGGCCGCTGGGTGGTGCGGCGCACGACGGCCTCCGGTCGTCTCAGTCGGGCGCTGCAGCGCATTGGTCGGTGGTGCCGAGTCCACCGGCATCAACGCGTGGCGGACCAACAGGCGGGGCTGAATCAGCAACTGCGCGGTCACTACCAGTATTACGGCGTGACCGGCAATGCGCGCGCGTTAGCCAACTTCCACCGGCAGGTTGAACGCCGGTGGCGGACCTGGCTGAGTCGGCGCTCGCGAACAGCCCACCTGACCTGGGAGGCGTTTCGGCGTCTTCTGCGCCACTATCCGCTCACCCCACCGCGTGTCGTACACAGCATCTACCGTCGCGCAGCGAACCCGTAGACCGAGGAGCCGGATGCCTGAATTGGGCACGTCCGGATCTGTGGGAGCCCCGGGAGGGTAACTTCCCGGGGCCACCCGGCCGTACGGGCCGTCCTCCAACGCGGACTGGCCGGTTGCCTCGTCGTTCTCCAGGACACCCTCGTCGACGTGCACGACGACCTGATACCGATCGCCGGCGGTCCCACGGTCGAGGTCTGCCGCGAGAGCACTTTCGGCCAACAGACCGAGGGCGTCGGCCCGCCGCTGGCCCGCGGTCGTCTCCGAGGCACCGGGGTCGGTGTCGGCCGTGTCCTTGTAGAGCCGCTCGCTTGCCGCCTCGAGGGCCCGTTGCACGACGGCTCCTACCTCGGGTGAGAGTAGGCCGTGGATGACGACCATCCCGTCGGCATCGACCCACGTCCGCAGCTCACGCGTTTCGTGCCGTCGCCGCGTGTCCTTCGCCTCAGCCACCCGGTCGACTCGCCGCCACCCCCTGACCAGCCGCTCGACATGCGCCGCCGTCCCGCAGCGTGCGAAGTCGAGCAGTGACCGCTCGTTCTCAGCAGTCGCCACGCGTGTCAGCGCCCGGACCTTCGAGTAAGAGAGCTGGCCACGCTGCATGGCGTCGCTCAGCAACGGGAGGTCGCCCAGAACACGGGCGACCCGCACCTTCTCGCGAGCCGCCCCAAGATCCAACCCGGTCCGCCAATTCAACCAATGGGCGCACGAGCGGAACCCGGTGTTCCATCCGGCGCTCGCATCGAACTCACGGATCAACACCAGCAGCTCGTAGGTCGCCGCTTGGATGCGCGCCGACAGCTCTGCAATCGCCTCGCCGAGCTGCTCCGCGCGAGCTTGCGCCGGGCTCACCCGGGGCTGGGCGCACCACGGCGATCGGGGCAGCGATGGCGCGGCCTCGATGAAGCTCGAGGCATCGAAGGGCGGCACTGTTGCGTGGGACGGGAGGTCGGAGGCCTGTCGCGGAGCGTCTGGGGTACTCATATCCCATCATAACCCCATGTTTTTCAAACGCTTGAGGGCGTCCTGGACAGCCGAGCGGGGTCCTCACCACCTTCGACGTCGGAACCGCCGCCGCACCCGCAGCAGGTTGGCAGCCAGGCCTTCACAGTGGTCATCCTCGGGGCGGCCCGGTCGCGAGCCAACCGGCATCTCGAACGCTGTCAAGCGAAAAGCGCGATGAACGATTGAAAAAGGAGTTCGCACTTGCCCCAGCCCTGACCGCGCGCAGCAAACCCTTCGTGCTGCCGCGTATGATCGCTCCGCCGATGGCTGTCGCACCCGGTTCGCCGCTCGGCCCGTATACGATTCGCTCCCAACTCGGCCAGGGCGGCATGGGGGTCGTTTACCTGGCACAAGACCTCCGGCTCAAGCGCCAGGTCGCTATCAAGCTCCTGCAGCCCGACCTGACACGCGACGACACCGCGAAGCAGCGGTTCCTGCAAGAAGCCCAAGCCGCGTCGGCGCTGGACCACCCGAACATCTGCACCATCCACGAGATCAACGAGACCACTGACGATGCCGGCCAGCTCTACCTGGTGATGGCCTATTACGAAGGGGAGACGCTGAAGCAGCGGGTCGCGCGCGGGCCGCTCCCGCTGGACGACGCCGTCGACATCGCCACGCAGGTTGGGCAGGGGCTTGCGAAGGCGCACGCGGCCTGGATCGTTCATCGCGACATCAAGCCCGCCAACCTGATGGTGACGACGGATGGCACCGTCAAGATTCTCGACTTCGGCCTCGCGAAGCTGGCGGGGTCGGAGGGCGTGACGCAGACCGGCACGACGGTCGGCACGGTGGCCTACATGTCGCCGGAGCAGGCGCGCGGGGAAGAGGTCGATCACCGGACAGACATCTGGTCGCTGGGCGTGGTGCTCTACGAGATGCTGAGTGGGAAGCAGCCATTCCAGGGGGACAACCTGCTGGCGATCTCGAAGGCGATTCTGGAGAGCCCTGCTCCGACGTTGACTGGGGAGGCGGCGTTATTGAACGGCGTTGTCAGCCGCGCCTTGAGCAAGAGCGAGTCAGGGCGGTATCAGACCGTTACCGATCTGCTCGACGATCTGCGGGCCGCGACGGCACCGGCGACGCCGGCGAGTGTTCACTCCGACGTACCGTCCATCGCCGTGCTGCCGTTCGATGACATGAGTCCAGGGAAGGACCAGGCCTACTTCTGTGAAGGCATGGCCGAGGAGATCATCAACGCTCTAACAACGTTGGACGGGCTGCATGTGGCGTCGCGGACGTCAGCGTTTCAAGCCAAGGCCAGGGATTTCGAGATGGCCGAGATCGGAACGCGGCTGAAGGTCCGCGCCGTGTTGGAAGGCAGTGTCCGCAAGGCGGGGAATCGGTTACGGGTGACTGCGCAGTTGATCAGGGTCAGCGATGGCTACCACTTGTGGTCGGAGCGGTATGACCGCGACATGGACGACGTGTTCGCCGTACAAGATGAAATCGCGCATTCAGTCACGGTCGCGTTGAAAGTGAAGTTGCTCGGTGCGCAAGGTACGCCGTTAGTGACGGGGTCAACGAACAACTTGGAGGCCTACAACCTGGTCCTGAAAGGCCGGTTCCATGTGCTTCGAGTGACGGGGCCGTCGCTGAAAATGGGCCTCGAGTGCTTCACCCAGGCCCTCGCGCTCGAACCCGCCTACGTCCAGGCTCAGGCCGGTATCGCCTGGGTTCAAACCACGAGGGCCATGGCCAGTTCCGCAGCCCCTCAACAGGTCATGCCGATGGCAAGAGAAGCTGCACTCAAGGCGCTCGCGATCGACGAGACGGTAGCCGACGCGCATTTTGCGCTGGCGGTCGTCCTTCATCTTATGAGTGGGACTGGGCGGGAGCGGAGCGGGAGTATGGTCGTGCCTTGGACTTGCACCCTGGTGATTCGCGGGCCCGGAGCCACTATGCACATCTGCTCGTCACTAACGGGCGATCGGACGCGTCAGTAGCGGAAGCCCGCGACGCTGTCGAACGCGACCCCCTCTCTGTCTTCGTCCGTTTCATGCTCGCGAACATACTGTGCCTGGCCCGGCGATATGAGGCGGCGATCGCCGAGGCGCGCCGGCATTGAGTTGGAGCGGACCTACCACGCGCTCTACTGGTATCTCGGTGCGGCGTTGTGTGGTCTGCGTAGGCACGACGAAGCGGTCGAGGCGCTCAGGGAAGCCTCAGTCCTTGCACCCGACGACCCTTTTTCACAGACGCTTCTGGGCTGGGTGTTGGGCCTTGCTGGAAGCCGACAAGAGGCCGTCAGCATCCTCGGCGATCTGGGGCGACGCGAGTATTGCTCCGGCGTGTACTTGGCCATGGTCAACACTGGGCTGGGCGAGCACGAGCAAGCCATCTCATGGCTCCAGAAGGCGGCAGAAGAACGCGACGGGATGCTGTCCTACCTCGGCACCTGGCTCGGATTCGACCCCCTCCGCGCCGACCCCCGCTTCCAGGCCCTCCTCCGCAAGATGAACTTCCCGAGCGAGACGCCAGCCGCAGGATAGGGGCCACGCCTTCTTCGGCGTCACGCCGGCTGGTGGCATAATCAGCCCAGCTCAAAGGAGGCGCCAGATTTGGGGGGACGAGTTGGAGGAAAACGACGCGCCGTAGATGCCAGCGCCCTGGCACGGCGTGTCGAAGCGGCGGTCGGCAAGGAATACGCGCGGACCCTGTTGGAGTTCGCCGAGACCCTGACGATCTTCGAAGCACAGCTTGAAAGGGGCGAGTATCGTGACGTGCGGTCGGAAATGCTGCGCCTCAGCAGGGCGTTGAAGACGACCGCACGACAGTTTCGCTCCTAACGACCACGGAGCGACGTGCGGCACGCCGCGGATGCCGCGGGAGAACCACTGGTGTCTGATCAGCGACTCCGACATCGCCGCGGCCTGATCGCCGCCGGCATCGTTGTGGGCCTGGCGATCGCCGGCCTCGAGGCGGAGGACTGGCCGCAATGGCGGGGCGTCGACCGAGACGGCGTCTGGGCGGACACCGGCGTCGTGGAACGGTTCCCCGGGGCCGGCCTCAACGTGATCTGGCGTGTGCCGATCGGTGGCGGCTTTGCCGGACCCGCGGTCGCCGATGGTCGCGTGTTCGTCCTCGATTACGAGGAGACGCCGGACACCCGCACCATGGACGGCATGGAACGGCTCCTCGCGCTCGACGAGGAGACCGGCGCGGTCCTCTGGTCGCAGACGTGGCCGGCGACCTATCGCAACATCCAGTGGAAGTTCGCCAACGGCCCCCGCACGCCGCCGACGATCGACGGCGACCGCGTCTACGCGCTCGGCGCGGCGGGGATGCTGTCGTGTCTGGACGCGGGGACCGGTGCGGTCGTGTGGCAGGTCGACACCGTTGCCGAGTACGACGCCACGGTTCCGGTGTACGGGGTCTCACACGCGCCGCTCGTCGAGGGCGACCTGCTGATTGCCGTCGTCGGTGGCGAGCCCGACGCCAAGATCGTGGGCTTCGACAAGGCGACCGGCGAGGAGCGGTGGCGCGCGTTGGAAATGACGTCGGAAACCGGCTACTCGTCGCCGATCGTGATCGACGCGGGTGGGACGCGACAGCTCATCTTTTGGCACGCCACGGCCTTGACCTCACTCAGTCCCGAGACGGGCGACGTCTACTGGGAGCAGGAGTTCCTGTCCGGCGGTGGGCTGTCGACCACCACGCCGGTCCACAGTGGCCGGTATCTGCTCATCAGCCAGTTCCGCATCGGGTCGATGATGATGGCGCTCAACAGCGACCGGCCCGCGGCGCGCATGCTCTGGCAGGGGCGGAGCCGCAGCGAGCTTCCACACCTGACCGACGGGCTGCACGCGCTCCTCTCGACGCCGATCGTCAACGGTGACCATCTCTACGGTGTTGGCAGCTACGGCGAGCTACGCGGCATCGACGCGACGACCGGTCAACGGATCTGGCAAAGCGACGCCATGGTGGCGCAGGAGCGCTTCGGGTCAGCCTATTTCGTGCGCAACGGCGACCGCTACTTCGTGTCCAACGATGCCGGCGAGTTGATCATCGCCCGGTTCACGCCGGAGGGCTACGAGGAGATCGACCGCACGTCGCTGCTCGAGCCGACCTTGAATACGCGGGGCGGCGCGTCGGGCCGTTGGAACGACCGAATGGTGCTGTGGGCCCACCCCGCGTTCGCCAACCAGCACGTCGTCGCCCGCAACGACCGTGAGATCGTTCGTGTCTCGCTCGCGGACGCCGACTACCCCGAGTAGGTGCGACGGGAGGGACAACCATGGCAAGGCGCGCAGTCGCCGGACTCGTCGTTGCCGCCGTCGTCGTGATGGCCAGCCCGGCCGCGGCGCAGGATGCGCGCAGCGTCCTCGAAGCCGCCGCCGACACGCTGGGCGTGACGAACATGACGTCCATCCAGTATTCCGGCACCGGGTGGATCGGCGGCGTCGGCCAGAACTTCGCTCCCGATCAGGACTGGCCGCGGTTCGAGCTGGCCAGCTACACGCGGACCATCGATTTCACCACGGGCTCCTCGAAGGAGGAGATGGTCGTCCGGCAAGGGAGCTACGCCGCACGAGGCGGCGGCGCACCGATTCTCCGGGAGCGACAGCGGGCGTGGCTGGTCAGCGGCACGCGCGCGTGGGATATCCAAGACGGCCGCGCGATCCCCAGGCCGGAGCTGTCCGAGCGACGCATGCTCGACATCCTCCTCACCCCGCATGGGTTCCTCAAGGGCGCGATGGCCAGCAACGTGACCTCGGTGACGCGGAATGAGTACGGCGGTCGCGTGACCGTCGTGTCGTTCATGGCGCTCGGCAGATTCCGCGTGAACGGCACCATCACCGAGCAGAACGTCGTCGAGCGGGTGCAAACGTGGCTTCCCAATCCCGTCGTCGGGGACATGTATTGGGAGACCGTCTACACCGACTACCAGGATGTCGGCGGGGCGCAGTTCCCGATGCGTTGGCACCAGCACCAGGACTTCGATGATGGTGCCCACGAGCCGAACGTCAGCGGCGGCGATCACGCGTTCGGTCTCGAAACGATCACCGATGTCCAGATCAACGTGGACGGCGCCGCGCTCACGGTCCCGGACGCGGTGGGGGGCGCTACCGTGCCACGGGTTCTCGTGGAAACCGAACGTGTTGCGGACGGCGTCTGGTTGATTGGCGGAGGGTCGCACAACAGCGTCGCGGTGGAGTTCGAGGACCATATGGCCGTCATCGAGGCTCCACTGAACGAGGAGCGGTCGCTCGCCGTGATCGAGGAGGTGACGCGGCTCGCGCCGGACAAGCCGATCCGATTCATCGTGAACACGCACCACCATTGGGATCACCTGGGCGGGCTCCGCACGTACGTCCACGAGGGCGCAACCGTGATCACCCACGAGGGCAACCGCCCGTACTACCAGGAGGTGCTGAGGGCGGGGCCGTGGCTGCTCGAGCCTGACCGGTTTTCGCTGTATCCGCCGGAGGAGTGGTCGGAAGGCTATATCTACGAGACCGTCCGCGAGAAATTCATTCTGGGCGATGATTCGCGCCTGGTCGAGCTGCACCACGTGCAAGGCCTCGATCATGCGGCGGGCATGTTGATCGCGTATTTCCCGAAGGCAAAGCTGGTAGTGGAGGCGGACCTCTACACACCGCCGGTGCCCGGCAGCGGAGCCGGCGGGAATCCCAGTGCCAGCGCACGGACCTTCTATCGAAATCTGCAGCGATTGAAGCTCGATGTGGAGACGATCGTGCCCATTCACGGTCGGCCCGGTCCGATGTCCGCGTTCGCGGACTTCGTGAGCCAGACGCCGTAGGGAAGACCAGTCCATGGCCAAAGGCGTTCGAAAGGCCGTCGTCATCGTGGCGCTCGCCGGCGTGCTGGGCTGGCTGTTCTGGCAGACCGTACAAGGCAGCTTGTCCGAGCCCTACGTCGTCGAGCGCGGCGTCGTCGCCGAGTGGCGACTGGCGCTGAGCGGTCCGATGCACCCGGGCGCGGGGCTCCTCGTGTTGCAGCCGACCGACCAGTTCCGCGCGGAGCTCTTCCAGCAGATTTTCACCAGGACCATGGAGTCGATGACCTCGCCGGTGGAGGCGTCGATACCGATCGTGCTGCACACGGAGTATCGAGACACGCTCGGGACGGTCTTCTCGCCCGACGACATCCTCGCGGCGGCCGAGGCGGCCGGTCTCTCCGACGCGACGCCGACGCCGGTCTGCATCGGCGTCGCGCGCGAGACGGTCGACGGGAGGCCGCGGCAGCTCTACTTCGCGCTGTTCGACGCGCCGGACGTCGACCGGTTTCGCGGGAACCTGGCACGCCGGCATGCCGCCGACGACCCAGCGGCGTCGTTCGAGCCTGGCCGATTGGCGCTGGTGGTGCCAATCGCCGCGTCCGACGGCGACTTCGCGAGCTGGTGGCCGCTCGATGTCCGGGCCGAGACCGATTGCCAGGCCCCGCTCACCGTTGGTGGGTGAGCGCGGGACGGCTCCTAGCGGTTGTCGGGGAACTCGCTGATCCAGCGGAAGCCGCGCCCGACGAGCAGGAGATCGTCGATGTTCCGTTCGCGGAGGCGGATGTCGACCTCGCCGCCCTCCCATGTGCCGCTGAGCGTCAGGATACCGTCCTCTGGCCGTTCGTATCTGAGCGTGTCGGGCGGCCGTGCTGGCTCCTTACCGGGTGGGTTCGTCGTGGAGTCCCGCGCGCGCGGGAGGAACGTGATCGTCTGTGCGGTCTCATCCAGCTCGACACGATGCCGTGCCAACGTGCCGTCCATCTGCCATATGGCGACGACGCCTGGTATCTCGTTCGGTCCCAGCTGCATCGGCAGGGCCCGGTCGATGACGAGCGCCCGCCAACGCGTCGTATCCGTCAGCAGGGCCGGCACCTCCCGGCCATCCTTGACGAAGGAGTCGACGTCATGAATGCCCCACAGCTCCGGCCGCTGGCGACCGTTGCCGAACGTGCGATATCTCTCCAGACCGCCGGCGACCTCTATCGACACAATCCACCCAAGGAACAGCACCGTGCCGACCTGGCCCGCCATGTGCGGCCCGCGGTAGGAGCGGCCGGAGGTCCGCCGCGGGCGCCGGCCGGTTCAGCACGAACACGGCGAGCAGTCGCCGGCGATCGACCAGCAGAACCGCGAGCGCCATGAGCAGGAGATGGCTCGAGTAGAGCTTCACCGGCACGTCGTACGCGAAATTGACCACCACCACGTTCGCCAGTACGGCAATGAGCACGGCGGCCCCGAGGGCGCGCGTGTGCCGGAAGAACACCAACAGGCCGCCGATGGTCTCCCCGAGCCCGGCGAAGACGCTGTACGCGGGCGAGACCCCGATAAACCTCCACACGAGCCCAATTGGCGAGGATTCTGCGTAGGGGGTCAGCAGGCTGTCCAGGGTGGGGAAAGGCATCTGGTTTGGCAGGATCTTGGCGAAGCCGTAGGTGAGCATCGTCAGCCCGAGGTAGAAACGGCATGCCAGCCCAAGGCGCGAGCGTCTTCCACGCCGTGTCGACGCCGCCCGCGATCCCGCCACCGACGAGCGGCACGTAGCTGAGGGGGAATGGAAACGTGTACAACACGAAGTACACGAGCATTGCGCGAAAACCGATGCTGCGTAGCCGTAGCCCCGGCGAAGCCTCCGCAGGTGTGGGAGCCGTCGGGTGGTCGGCTTCGATCGGCGGCGGCGCTGGCGAACCTGGACGGCTCATCGTGTCCCGCCGCGTCGAGGTCGCGGAGTTCTTGAATCTGGCAACGTCGAAGGGGAGGATGAAGTCACGACGGCTTTCGCCGCCCACCAATCCAACGCACACACACGTTGTAGAGACCCGCTTCGATCAGACCCGCGACGAACCCGAAGCCCCCGAACACGAGTGGCATGCCGATGAGTGCAAGAAACGCGAGCACCGTGCCAAATCCAAGTCCCGGCGTCTCCGCGCAGGTGATCCACCCCGCACTGACGAGCGCATCGATGACAAGCCCAACGAACGCATAGAGTATCCCGGCGAAAAGACCGAGTACGGTTAGCAGGCCGCCCTGGAACAGTGCCAAGGTCAGGTAGCCGATGGGTGCTCGCGTCCTCACGTGTGTGTCCGTCCCAACGCCTCGCCGATGCCGTCGCGTACCGGGATCGGCCGCCGCACATCAGGGCGATGGTCGGGAACGCGCCGCGCCGGCAGTGGTGACAAGCTGCTCGAGCACCTCGGACGATTGGGCTCCCACGACGGCGCGATTGCCAGCGACGAACGTCGGGACGCCCGTGATGCCGTAGCGCCGCGTCTTTGCCCAGTCGGCGTCCACGGCCTCCTTTGAGCGCCGCTCGACCAACACCTCCCGCGCCTCGTCCGGCAGCAACCCCGCAGACTCGGCCAACCGGACCAGCTCATCGATGTCGGCGATATTGCGATTGTCCACGAAGTACGCGCGATACAGGACGTCATGGATGGCCTGTACACCCCGGGTGTCCGCCCATGTGCCGAGCTCTTGGGCGAGGCGACTGTTGTAGGTGTGCGTCCGTTCACCGTAGGGGAGCCCCTCAGCGCGCATCAGATCGGCCATCCGGCGGTGCATCGCCGCGAGGTCTACACCCCGACCCGCGAACAGGTCGTCGAGCGACTGTCCCTCCGGTGGCGTGTCAGGATGCAGCGGGAAGAACACCCACCGCACCGTGATCTCGAACTGTTCCCGTAGCCGCTCAATACGCCCGGTACTGAGGTAGCACCACGGTCACACGTAGTCCGTGACCACCTCGAGGACGATCGGGTCTGCCGTGAGTGTCTCCATGACGGCCATGATGTCATGACGCTGGTGGCGGCGATCCAGCCGGGAGGTCTATCGAGTCTTACCCAACCCCAGACGCCGTGCGATCCAGGCGCACTCGGCCTTGACCGAACCACCCTCCATCAAGACGACCGGCAGCATGAAGCTGGCGAACCATCCCGCCGTCAACCACTGGATGACGATGGGCTTGAGTTGCGTGTCCGATAATTCGGCAGAAACCGCCAGCATCACCACGGCCCACACGATGGACTGGCCAATGATCACGCCGCCCAGCTTCGCCGACCTCATCAGCGGCCTGTTCGAATCGTCTCGCATGTGTTCTCCTTCAATGAGGCAGAGCGTCGAGAGCAGGCTCCGGTTCTTGGCGAACTCCTTCGCGAGTCGCGTCTGTTCCCCCATGTGGTCGATGGCGGCTCTATAAGCCTGCTCGGTCGTCAGGCCGCCCTTCTGCAACGCCTCGATTTCACAGCTCAGATGGTCCTCGAGCTCGGCGCGACGCTCGTCCTCATTGCGGCAGCCCGCCGGGAGCACGGCGCGCGACCAGGTCTTGAGCTCGCGTTCTAGATCAAACATTGGGCGCCCCCTTGTCGAGTGTCTGGAGCATCTCGCTCACGTCGTGCCAGTTTTGGCGATGTTCCGAGAGCGCCAGCCTGCCCGCATCGGTAATCCCGTAGTACTTGCGCCGCCGACCGCTCGGCGATTGGCCCCCGTAGGCCTTGATCAACCGTTTCTTTTCCAGCCTGTGCAAAATCGGATAGAGCATGCCGTCGGCCCATTCCATCCGGCCGCCCGACAGCTCGCGGACCCGACGAATGATGTCGTAGCCATAGCTGTCGCCGTGGCGCAGGATCGCAAGAATCAACGGCGTCGCGGAGGCGGCCACGAGGTCCTTCGACGGGCCGTGATTAGACGACTCTAGATACATAGAACTTCTATGCATAATGATGCGTAGAACTGCTATGTAAGTCAAGGCCGTCACTCGGTGATCGACAAGGCGCACTGGGTGGTGCGCCCTCGAGAAGATGCGCAGCGGCAGGAGCGAGCGCGCGGTTGTGGCCGTCCGTGCGGCCAGTCAGGCGACCGCGCGGCGGAGGAGGACGTCCGCGATGCCGCGGATCTTGATGTCGACGAGCTCGTCCACGCTGAGATCGTCGTAGCCCGCGTCCACAAGCGCGCGCAGGAAGGCCGGGCCAATGCCGTGAATGTGCAATGTGATCACCTCATCCGCGCTCAGCGCGTCATGGCCCAAAGCGTGAAGCTCAGCGACGTCGCGAGGCTGCACGCCGTGGACCTTGAGTGCAGTCAGATCCTCGAGCTGGTTGTAGCCCAGGGCGACCAGGGTCCCCGCGAACTCGGGATCGACGCCATGCGTGTGGAGGCCGATGATCTCGTTCACCGACAGGTTGGCCGGCCCGACCTCGGCCATCGCGCTGACGTAGCCGACGCGCAGGCCGTGCACGTGCACTTGGATCAGCTCGTCGACCGACAGGGTTGGGTAGCCGGTGTCGCGCAGCTCGGCGGCGTAGGTCGGGTTGATCCCGTGCACATAGAGCCTGATCACACGGTCAAGGTCCGACGGGCCGTATCCGAGATCGGCCATGGCGCGCACATACGGCGGATCAACCCCGTGGGTGTAGAGCCGGACGACGTCATCGACCGGGATGTCCATCAAGCCCAACTGGGCGAACTCGCGGACTCTGCCCGCGCCGACGCCGTGCACATGAAGTCGAATCACGTCGTCGATGCTTGGCCGGTAGCCCAGTTCTTGCAGCGCACCGACGTAGTCGAGTGTCACGCCGTGCACAGTGAGACGCACGACGTCCTCGAGGTTGCGATAGCCCAGCTCGCTGAGGCGGGCGACGTAGCGACCGGACACGTCATGAATCGCGAGGCGCAGGAGCTCGGCGACTGTCGGCTCGTCGTGGCCGGCGTCCTCTAGGTGCTGCACGAACGCGGCGTTCGGCTGGAACGTCAACGTCCCCGATGGCGGCGAGAACCACCCGCGCCGCCCCTCGAAGAACAGGGTGCCTGCGTCGCGTGACCACTCGAAGGCCAGCTCTGCGCTCCAGGCCGTGAGGTCGGCGGGATCCAGCCCCTGCAGCTGGCTGGCGTCCACCGTGACGCGGATCCGCGAATCGCCGTGGCCATCCGCGACCTTGAGGCGCAGACGCACAGCATCCGGGTCCCAGCCCCGCCTCGCGGTCCACGTGTCTTGGGCGTCGGCCCGTGTGGCAAACACGGTGATCACCGCCAACGTCGCCAGTAGGGTCAGCCCGGTGGTCGTCCTGTTTGCGCGCATCCTCAACTCCTCAGACCGACGTGGTCGGACTCGTCCTCACACGATAGAACGCACCCGGCCGCCGGAAAGTTCTCTCGCGGGGCGGTGGACACGTGGTCGGTCATCCTTCTACGCTGCCTTTCGTCCCCCATGCTACGAGACCTGCGACACGCGGTCCGCGTCCTGCTGAAGGCCAAAGGATGGACCCTCGTCGTTCTCGTGTCCCTTGCCCTCGGTATCGGCGCCAACACCGCGTTGTTCAGCGCGGTCAACGGACTGCATCTCAAGACGATCTCCGTCCCCGACCCGAATACGCTCGTGCGGCTGCGCTGGGCCGGCGACAACGATGCGGCCCGCAACGTGAGCGGCTACGGCTACACCGGCGAGACGGTGGCCGGGGATCGGGTCTCGGCGTCCTTCTCCTACCGCATATTCGAAGCGCTGCGGGACGGGAACGACACGCTCGAGGGTATGTTCGCATCGGCGCCGACCCGAGCACTGAATCTCGTCATCGATGGCCGAGCCGAGATAGGCTCCGGCTTCACGGCGACGGGCGGCTACTTCGACCTGCTCGGAATCGGAGCGCGCATCGGTCGGGTCGTCACTGTCGCAGACGATCGCTTGGGAGCCGACCCGGTCGCGGTGCTCAGCCATCCGTTCTGGGAGCGGCGATTTGGCCTCGATCCCAATGTGGTCGGGACGCTGATTCGGGTCAACGACACACCGACGACAATCGTCGGGGTGCTCCCTGCCAGCTACACCGGCGTCCTGCGCCCCGCGGGCGAGCCCGCCGACCTGCATCTGCCGCTGTCGACCTACCGGCAGCCAGAGGGTGAAGACCGGCTGGCCGACGCGACCTGGTGGTGGCTGCAGATCATGGGGCGGATGCGGCCCGGTGTGACACCCGCTCAGGTGGAGGGCAACCTCGATGGGATCTTCCGCGCCACCGCGCAGTCCGGCATCGCCTCCTATCTCGAGCAGCTGACCCCGGATCAGCGAGGAGAGTCGGGGAACCAAGACCTCACGGCCGTGCCCGGACTGCTGGCCGATTCAGGGCGCCGGGGGGTCTACGATGCCAGTCCTCGGTCGTCCCGGCAGGCGGTCATTCTGGGCGTCGTCGTCGCGTTGGTGTTGCTCATCGTCTGTGCCAACGTCGCGACGCTGTTGTTGTCCCGTGCGGCGACGCGCCGGAAGGAGATTGCGGTTCGCTTGTCGGTCGGGGCGTCCAGAGGCCGGCTCATCCGGCAGCTCGTGACCGAGAGCGCCGTGCTGGCGGTGGCGGGCGGCGCGCTGGGCGTCGGGGTCGCGGCCGGGACGCGGCAGCTCTTGCCGTTCGGTCAGACCACCCCGTTCGATTGGCGCGTCTTCGGGTTCGTCGCGCTCCTCAGCCTCGCGACCGGACTCGCATTCAGTCTGGTCCCGGCGCTTCGGGCGACGCGACTCGAATTGGCGGGCGCGCTCAAGGAACATAGCCGTGGGGGCGGGCAGTCACGGACCCTGCTCAGCCGCAGCTTGATCGTCGCGCAAGTGACTGTCTCCCTGGCCTTGCTTGTCGGGGCCGGGCTCTTTCTGAGGACGCTCGACAACCTGCGGGACGTCGATGTCGGGTTCAACCCGGTGAACGTGTTGCTGTTCCAGATCGACCCGACACAAAGCGGATACGACCTCCAGCAATCGGTCGGCCTCTATGACCGCATCACAGACGGTCTTCGCGCCCTCCCGGGCGTGCAATCCGTCAGCCAGTCACGATTGGCGCTGTTGTCAGGCAGCGCCTGGATCAGCACGGTGTACGCAGAGGGACGAGATGGTGAGGGGCTCGACACCCACATGATGACCGTCTCCCCGACGTTTTTCGAGACAATGGAAATCCCGCGGTTGACCGGACGGACCTTCGAGGCACAGGACGGAGAAGACGCGCCGGGCGTGACTGTCATCAACGCGACCGCCGCGCGGGAGCTGTTCGGCCTCGACAACCCGATCGGCCGCCGGGTCGGCTTCGCCCGTGAGGAACGGAGCGAGCTCGAGATCGTCGGCGTCGTGCGCGACGTCAAGTACCGCGACGTGCGCGCGGCCGCACCACCGACGACGTACCGGTCAATCGTGCAATCGCCACTTGGTCCCGCCACCTTCGTCGTCCGCACCGCTGGTGCGCCGGATGCATGGACGTCCGCCGTGCGCGACGCAGTCCAGCGGATCGACCCCCGTCTACCGATGAGGAACGTGTCGACACAGGCGGCCGAGATCGAGGAACGGTTTTCCGACGAACGGCTCTATGCCGTCGCCTACGCCTCGTTCGGCGGGCTGGCCACGCTGTTGGCGGCGCTCGGGACCTTCGGGTTGGCGTCGTACAACGTGGCGCAGCGGACAAACGAAATCGGCATCCGGATGGCGCTCGGCGCCCAGTCTGACGGCATCGCCCGGATGGTGCTCGGGGAGTCGCTCGTCCTCGTGGTCATCGGGGTGCTGGCCGGCATCGGCGGTGTGGTGCTGGCCGGACGGTTGGTCGCGAGCCTCCTGTTCGAGGTGGCGCCCACGGACCCGCTGACGATCGCGCAGGCGGCCGCCGTCCTTGTGGGGGTCGCCGCCGTCGCCGGCTACCTGCCCGCTCGGCGCGCCGCGCGCGTCGACCCGCTCATCGCACTGCAGGACGAGTAGCCCACCGAGGCTGCCGGTGGCCGCGCCGATGGAGCCGGACGGCAGTGCTCGTCCGAGACCGAAGCACGGTCACTCGGAGTCGGGCGCTCGCGTGCGTCAGGGCAGCCTGAAGACGAAGAGCATGTTGCCGCGGGGCGGCTGTCGGATCTCGGGCGTCAGCCCGCGGAAGTTGATGCCGCCGCCGGCGGCGATGGCGATGTACTGCACGCCGTCGTGCATGTAGGTGACGGGAAACCCGCCGGCGCTGGAGTTGAGAATCTGTTCCCATAGGATATCGCCGGTCCGGGCGTCGAACGCGCGGAAGCGGCGCGCGTCGTCGGTCACGAAGACCAGCCCGCCCCCGGTGGTCAGGACGGAGCCGGCGATGCCGGCCCGCTGGCGGTGCACCCACAGCGGCTCGCCCGTGGCCAGATCGAGGGCCGTGAACTGGCCGATCTGCCCGTCGACGTCCGGGGCCGGCTCCTGCGCGATCCGCGCCGAGCCGTGATGGAGTCCGGGCCGGTCGCGAAACTCGTTGAGCGTCAGGTTCATGCAGACGTTGTTGGTCGGCGCGTAGAGCGCGTTCGTCCCGGGGTTATAGGCGGTCGCCTGCCAGTTGATGCCGCCCAACGCGCTCGGGCAGACGAACACCGGCTCCCCGACCTGAGGGAACTTGAGCGACTCGTTGAGGAGGACTCGGCGGCTCTCTGCATCGATATCCACCACGACGTTCTGGTGGTTGGTCGGCTGCGCCCAAAGAAACGCCCCGGTCGCCGCATCGAGGGCCCAGACGATGCCAGTCTTGCCGGGGATGCCGGTCACGATCTTGCGGCGATTCCCCGGCGTGATCGCGCGGTTTACCCACTCGACGGCATCGGGACGGGGCGACACGTCGGTTTCGACGATCAGCCGCGCGAACGGATGGTCAAGATCCCACTCGTCGTTCGGGATGTGCTGGAAGTACCAGACGATCTCGCCGGTGTCGGCGTCGAGGGCGAGCGTCGAGTTCGTGTAGAGGACGTCCCCATCCCCGCTGCCGCGCTGCACCGATCCCCACGGAATCGGCACGCCGACGCCGGTATAGATCAAGTTCAGCTCCGGGTCGTGGCTGGGCGAGTTCCAGGCCGAGCCGCCCCGCCGGTCCTCGTCGGGGATGTCCCCCCAGCTGTCGTAGCCGAACTCGCCCTGACCGGGAATGGTGTAGGTGCGCCACACCTCGTCGCCCGTCTCGACAGCGTGGGCGGAGACCCAGCAGCGGGTGTTGAGGTGATAGCACCCCGACATGCCGGCGACGACCCGCCCGTTGATCACCATCGGTCCGCCGGAATAGTGCTGGCCGATAGTCCAGTCGCCGACCTGCACATCCCATTCGACGTCGCCCGACCTGGCGTTCAAGGCCACCAGATGCGCATCGTGTGTAGCGATGATCAGCTTGTCCTGGTACAGCGCGCCGTTGCGGGTCGCGCAGGCCAGGGCGGCCGCGTGCTCGACCTGCTCCCGTCGATACTCCCAGATGCGTGAGCCGTCGCGCACATCGAGCGCCTCGACGAAGTCGCAGGCCTGCACCAGGAACATCATCCCGTCGTGTATGAGCGGCGTCGTCTCCTGTCGGCCGTCCCCCATGGTCCACGCCCAGGCCAGACGTAGACTGCCGACGTTGGAGCGGTCGATTTGTTCCAGGGGGCTGTGCCCCCAGTGGCCGTAGGTGCGCCGCCACATGAGCCAGTCACCGGGTGGCGGATCCACGAGCATCTCCTCGGTCACCGAGGTGTAGCGATCGGCGACGGACTGCGCCGAGACGCTCGTACCTGGGAGCAGGAGGCAGACCGAGACAACGGCTAGGACCGATGGCTTCACGCTTCGCATGGCGTATCTTACCGGCCGCCGAGCGTGCCACGCGCACTCGCCGTGGACCGTCGGAAACAGCCAAGGCGCGCACGGCGCGGTGGGGTCGGGGGCGCAGCCCCCGTCTACCTAGGTCGGCGGTGGCTGGGCCTCGATCGCGGGCGGGGCCTCGGGCGTCGAAGCGGCAGGTGTCGCGTCCGCCTGGTCATCCGTCTCGACCGGTTCCATACGTTCGACTTCGAGGCTGCAGTCCGCGAGCAGCGCGATGAGGGCGCCGATGGCCGCCAGCACGGGCGCGAACACTGCCCCCACGACGCCGACGGTCAAAGGAAACTCCGCGATGAGACGTCCCCGTTGGCGGACCCGCACCCGCCGGATGTTCCCCTCGGACAGCAGTGTCTTGAGCTGGTCCAGAAGCGCGCCGCCCTGAGCCTCAACGGTTTCCCACCAAGTGCGCGTCGTCATAATGGCCTCCATACATGATGGACGGACTGCGGGCGTGACCGGTTCCACGCCCCCGAAGAGGCAACCGCGACCGCCGCGCGCGACTGCCGGAGCACCACGATATGATCAATCGTACATGACTGACTCGGCGGCCGACGCCGTGGCCTCCGTCATCCACGTGTCGGAGTTGACGCGCCGATTCGGAGCCACGATGGCCCTGGACTCTGTGAGCGTGTCGATGCCCCGCGGGGCGGTCTACGGGCTCGTCGGCGCAAACGGGGCCGGCAAGACGACGCTCATCAAGCACATTCTGGGGCTGCTGCGGGCCGAGAGCGGATCGGTGCGCGTTTTCGGCCCGATCCCGTCGCCGACCCGGTCGGCGTGCTCTCCAGGATCGGCTATCTCTCCGAGGAGCATGATCTGCCCGGCTGGATGCGTATCGACGAGCTCGTTCGGTACTCGCGCGCGTTTTACGCCGCGTGGGACGATGCGTATGCGGAGGAGCTGCGCGAGGCCTTCGCGCTGGACGCCACGGCGACGATCAACAACCTCTCCAAGGGCAGAAGGCGCGCGTCGGGCTACTGGTCGCCCTCGCCCATCGGCCCGAGCTCCTCGTGCTGGACGAGCCTTCGTCCGGCCTCGACCCCGTGGTTCGTCGCGATATTCTCGGCGACGTCATGCGCACCATCGCCGACGAGGGCCGGACCGTGCTCTTCTCGTCACACCTGCTGGAGGAAGTGGAGCAGGTTGCCGACCACGTCACGATGATCAGTCAGGGCGCGATCGCCCTGAGTGCGCCGCTGGATACCATCAAGCAATCGCACCGGTCGGCGACCGTGCGGTTCTCGGAATCGCGGCCTCAGCCCCCATCTGTCGCGGGCGTGCTGCGGTGGGACGGTGGGGGGCGGGAATGGACGGCGGTGTATCGCGACGGCGCGGCGGAGCTGCGGGACACCGTCGCCACATGGGGCGCGAGCATCGTGACCGAACGCGTGCCGTCCCTCGACGAGATTTTCGTCGCCCATGTCGGAACACCCGTCACGTCAGCCCCCCAAGGATGACGCGGGAATCATGCGTGCGCCCGCCCTGGCCATCGCCTGGGAGTTTCGTCGGCAGCATCGATGGGGACTTGTCGCCCTGGTCGGCTACGTGCCCTTCGTCGTGGCCCTCAAAACCCTGATCCTCGGACCGGAAGCCACCGTCGAGCTGGTTCCGCTCGATGACATGCTCTCCCCCGCGGTGGTCGTGCCATTCGCCGTGCTGGTCGGGTATCTCCTCGCGGTATTCAGCTTCGGCTTTGCCGGCGACCTCGCCGCGCGCCAATCGATCTATCCCCCCCGCATGTTCGCGCTGCCGGTGACGACCGGGGCGCTGGCCGGCTGGCCGATGCTCTACGGCGCGATGGCGATGGCAAGCCTGCTGCTGGCCACGGCCCTCATGGCACGGTCCCTGTGGCGGCTCGACGCGCCGCTGATCTGGCCGGCCGTGTATGCGGCGACGTTTCTCGCCTGGACGCAGGTGCTGGCGTGGATGCCGTACGGGTGGCGCGGCTTTCGTGTGGTCGCGGCCGTGTTGTGGCTGACGACGATCAACATCGTCGTGTTCAGCGCGCTGTATTACGAGGTGTCCGAGCCGCTGATGGTGGTCCTCCTGGCGCCGCAGCTGCCGCTCGCCTATCTTTGCGCCCGGTTTGCCGTCGCACGCGCCCGACGTGGCGACGTACCCGACTGGCGGACCCTCTTCGGCCGGCTTGGACGGATCGCGAATCCCGTGGCACGCCGCACGGACCACTTCTCCTCGCCCGCACGCGCGCAACGTTGGTTCGAATGGCGGCGTCACGGACGGGCGTTGCCGGTGTGGGTCGGGATCCTGTTGCCGTTCGAGCTGGCCCTCCTCCTCGTCCCTGGCAACGACACGCCGACGCTCGTCTTCTACACATTGTTCGTCGCGCTGCTGACGCCGCCCTTCATGGCCGCTTTCGCCGCGGCGCGCGTGCCGACATCCCGGCACGTCGAGAGCACACCCTACGGGGTGACGCCGTTCATCGCGACGCGGCCGCTGACGAGCGCGACGCTCGTCGTCGCCAAACTGACCATGGCGTTCTGGAGCACGCTGGCCGCGTGGCTGCTGGTGCTTGTCGCCGTCCCGCTCGGGCTGACGCTGTCGGACACCTGGCCCGTCGTGATCGACTGGGCCAATCAGGCAGTCGAGATTTTCGGGGCACCCCGCGCGCTCGTCATCGCGCTCCTCGGGTTCTTAGGATTGGTGGCCGCAACGTGGAAGCAGCTCGTCCAGGGGCTGTCGATTGGCCTGACCGGCCGCGAATGGCTCGTCAGATCGAGCGTCTTCCTTCGCCTGTCGCTCCTCATCGTCATACTGGCGGTAGCCGAATATGTCCTGGACAACCGCTTGCTGGCGCTGCTGTGGGATGCGTCCGCCTGGATCCTCGCCGCGATGGTCGTCGTCAAGATGTCCGCCGCTGCCTGGGTCGCCACGCGCCTCGCTCGCGACCGTCTGTTGAGCGACCGGGTGCTCGTCACGGGTGCGGTGTGTTGGCTCGTTGCGGTGCTGGCGCTCTACGCGCTGCTCGAGTGGATCCTCTCTCTGCCGCTGTCGATGTCGCGCTACCATCTCGCGCTCGTGGCGATCCTGGCCATCCCCTTGACGCGGCCATCGACGGCACCGCTGGCCCTCGCGTGGAATCGGCACCGGGGCGCGGCGGCATCCTCACCGATATTCGTCAAGCCGAGGAGGAGGGTCGCCGTCGGCGTGCTGGCGCTGCTTGGCGTGCCGTTGCTCCTGGCCGTGGCCGAGGTGGCGTCGTATGCCGTCGTGGATCTGACCGATGGCGCGATCGTCGCCTCGTACGAGGAGCGCGACAACCTGCTCTATGTCCCGGCAGGCTACGACCGCACCACCCCGACGCCGCTCGTGCTCAGCATGCACGGCGCGGCGTCGTATCCGGCCCAGCACATGAATATGAGCAGGTGGAACCGGGTGGCCGATGAGGAGGGGGTCATCATGGTGTATCCCTCGGGAGCCGGGTTCCCCAGGGTCTTCGAGGCCCAGAACCCGGGCCCGGATCTGGCGGCGGAGTCCGCGTTCTTCTCCGGGTTGATCGACACGGTGACCGCGGCCTACAACATCGACGCGAGCCGGATCTATGCAAACGGGCTCTCCAACGGCGGCGGCATGTCGTTCGCGCTGTCCTGCACGCTATCCGATCGCATCGCGGCGGTCGGGGTCGTTGCGCCTGCGCTGTTTCTGCCGTGGAGCTGGTGTACGGACCAGCGGGCGGTACCGATGATGGCGTTTCACGGAACGGCCGACCGGCTGACCCCGTATCGCGGCGGTGTGGACACGCGGCAGACGTTTCCGGACATCCCCACCTGGGTGGCGGGTTGGGCCCAACGAAATCGGTGTGCGCCGACGCCGGTCGATGCCGAGGTGGCGCCGGACGTCGTCCGTCGCTCATACGGCGACTGCGCCGAGGGGGCCGAAGTGGTGTTCTACACCATCGAGGGAGGCGGCCATACCTGGCCGGGTGGCGAGCCGATGCCGGAATGGCTGGCCGGCACCACGACCGGCAGCATCGACGCCACGCGCCAGCTCTGGGCGTTCTATCGGGAGCACCCGATGCCGAGCGAGTAGCACGACCGAGTGGGGCGGCCCGGCGTTCCCGCGTGAGATACTCGCCCGAACACGATGTCGTCTACAGATCGAGTAGGTATCACGCGCGCAGTCCACCACGGGCTGGCCATACTGCTCATTGGGGTGGTCGCCGCGGTCGCTGTTGCTGCACAGCCCGCAGCAAATCCCTATCGGCTTGTCGAGCACTGGCCACAGCTCCCGTCGAGTCTGAACGGTGGCGAGTGGGGAGAGACGATTGGTGTCGATCGTGATCCGGCGGGCCACATCTGGGTCCTCCATCGATGCTTTGCGACACGGCCGGCCGGCGCCGCGACCTGCGTCGGGCGGGATACCGTGCCCCCGATCCTGAGGTTCGACGCGTCCGGCCAGCTCCTGGACAGCTGGGGCGAGGGGCGGCTCGCGTTTCCACACGGGTTTCACATCGATCGGGGCGGCAACGTATGGACGACCGACGCAAACGGGAGCACGACGGTGCTCGGCCTCTCGGCGGGGGGACGGGGGCATCAGGTGCTCAAATTCAGTCCGTCGGGGGAGCTGTTGATGACGCTTGGCAAGGCGGGTGTCGCGGGAAACGGTCCGGACACCTTCGATCGGCCGACCGATGTCGCTGTCGCCGTCAACGGCGACATTTTCGTGACGGATGGCCACGGGACGAACAACCGGGTCGTGAAGTTCTCGATGGATGCCGGTTCATCACGGCGTGGGGCCGCACCGGCGCAGGGCCGGGCGAGTTCGACCAGCCCCACACCATCGCACTGGATTTCCGGGGACGCGTGTTCGTCGGTGATCGGTCGAATGGTCGCATTCAGATCTTCAGCCCCGACGGACCTTCATTGCCCAGTGGACGCAGTTTGGTCGGCCGAGTGGGATGTTCATCGCTGACGATGACACCCTGTACGTCACGGACTCGACGTCTAACTCGAGAAACAACCCCGGTTGGAACCGGGGCATCTATATTGGGAGTGCCGCCGACGGTTCCGTGACGGAATTTATTCCGGACCCCGATGTACACCGACAGGAAGAGAATCGCATCTCGGGCGCGTCTGGTATCACTGCTGATGCACAGGGCAGCGTGTACGCGGCGGACGTCGGCCCGCACAGGGTGAGGAAGTATGTCAAAGAGGATTGATATCGGCACTCTGTCGTGTGTTCTTGGTGTAAGCGTGACGCTGCTCGTCGGCTGTGCTACTCCCGAACCGCCCGAACGGACAGCCCCGACGGTCACCGTGCTCGCCCAGGGTTCGCCGCTGCACGGGGCGAACGGCATCATGTTTGGTCCGGATGGGCGCCTCTATGTGGCCAGTGTCGCCAGTTCCGTGGTGGCGGCGGTCGACCCGGAGAGCGGTGCGATCGTGGAACGCTGGGGTCCCGACGAGGGGGTGAACGGACCCGACGACCTCGCGTTCGGGCCGGACGGTTCGTTGTTTTGGACCGACATCGGCGGAGGCCACGTCGGGAGACGGACGCCCGACGGGACGACAACCGTGGTGTCCTCTCCTGGTCCAGGCGTGAATCCGATCACGTTCTCGGACGATGGCCGGCTGTTCGTGTCGCAATGCTTTCTCGGTGACCAGCTCTACGAGATTGACCCCGATGGGATCGAGGAGCCGCGTCTCATCCATGGCGAGCTCGGGCCCGGTTGTGGGCTCAACGGCATGGACTGGGGCCCGGACGGCAAGCTGTACGGGCCGCGATGGTTTCGTGGCGAGGTCGCGCGGGTGGACGTCGACACAGGCGAGCTGGAAACCGTCGCAACGGATTTTCAGATTCCGGCGGCGGTCAAGTTCGACTCACTCGGCCGGCTGCACGTGCTCGACACGCAAGCGGGAGAGGTGGTGCGGATCGACCTGGTGAGCGGCGACAAAGAGGTCGTCGGACGCCCCGAGGTCGGCCGCGACAACCTGGCGTTTGATGCAACGGATCGGCTCTTCGTCTCGAGCTTCGCCGATGGCTCCATTGCCGAAGTGACCGGCCCGGAGACGATCCGGGTTGTGATGGCTGGTGGCATCAATTCGCCGGGGGGGCTTGTTTACGTGCCCTCGGGTGATGCGTCGGGCCGGCTCTACCTTGCCGACGGCTCCGCGCTGCGGGAACTGGATCCGGTGAGCGGAGCGGAGGCTCACGTCGCAGGCGGCTTCAGCTCCGACCTCGGCCAGGTGACGTCCGCGCACCGGCACGGCGAGCATCTGATCCTGTCGAATGGCGCCGCGGTCAGCATCTGGGATCCGGGCGCCGATCGACTGGTCGCGCGCTTCGAGGGGTTCGAGGAGTGCATCGACGCCCTGTCGTATGGGGATGACATCATCGTGAGCGAGTACGGCACCGGGAGTGTTCTACGTTTTCACCCCGCGTCCCCCGATGACCGCACCACGATTGCGACCGGCCTCGACGAGCCAGCCGGTCTGGCGGTCCATGGCGACGATCTCTATGTGGCTGACCGGAGCGGCACCGTCTTTCAGATACTCGACGACGGCGACACCGTCGAGCCACCGCGCCCGGTCGTCGGCGGGTTGGCCGGCCCGGAGGGCATCGCGGCGGCGGAGGATGGCACGCTCTACGTGGTGGAAGAAGATGCGGGTCGTGTGACGCAAGTGAATCCGCAGACCGGGACGACAACGTCGGTTGCCGACGGGCTCGCCCTCAGTGGGCTGGAGCGAAGGGCGCTCGGGGACTCAACGACCATCGGCTCGCTGAGCGGCGTCACGGTCGGGAACGGAGCGCTCTTTGTGTCCGACTATCAGGGGAATCGTGTCTACCGTATCGAGCCGTGAGGACGCGTCATGCCCACGTCGCACACCGTCGACCACGCTGCGGAGCTGCTGACCTTTCTGTGTGCGTGTCGTCCGGAGGTGAAGAAGACGAGGGTACGGCAGTGGCTGAAGTACGGCTCGATTCACATCAACGGACGGTCGGTGACACGCGCCACACATCCTCTGAAGATCGGGGACGTGGTGTCGATTCGCGCCAAGGGCGACGTGCGCAAAGAAGGTCAGTTGCCACCGGGCATGAAGGTGGTGTTCGAGGACGCGGCGTTCGTGGTCATCGAGAAACCCGAGAACCTGCTGAGCATGGCCAGCGCGAAGGAACGGGATACGACGGCCTATGCGTGCCTGACGGCTTACCTGCGCGGAGGTAATCCGCAGCGTTCGGAACGCGTGTGGATCGTCCACCGGTTGGACCGCGAGACGTCGGGGCTCATGGTGTTCGCGAAGACGGAGGCGGCGAAGCGCGTCCTGCAGGCACGGTGGGACACGACGGTCAAACGATACGAGGCTGTGGTGGAAGGCACGCCACCAGCGGACAGCGGCGTGCTCAGATCACATATGGACGAGAGTAAGCACTTCAAGGTCCACAGCGCCCCTCGCAGCGAGCGGACACGCCACGCGGTAACGCGTTACCGGGTCGTGAAGCGCCTCGCAACGTGCGCGTTGGTCGAGCTGACACCAGAGACGGGTCGGCGCAATCAGCTTCGGGTGCATCTGGCCGAGGCGCATTGCCCGATCATTGGCGATCGCAAATACGGCGCTCGGACGAATCCCGCCCGGCGACTGGGGTTGCACGCAACGTCGCTGCACTTCACGCACCCGTCGTCCGGACATCTCCTGCGGTTCGAATCGCCGCTGCCACGAGAGTTGGCCTCGCTGTTGTGATGTCGTACGTCCCCCCGACCGGGCGTCGCGTCGGCCCGTTGGGGTAAGGAGCCTCCCATTCAGGTCTTCGGCAAGACACTAGGTCTCAAGGCCAGCCACGTACGCCAGCTCGAGCGCCTCTTTCGGCGCCGCATGCCTGCCGATCGACTGCTGACGCAGGAGCTCGCGCGGGAGCTCACAGAGATCAGTCGGGAGATCCGGCGGGAGGTCGGCGTGCTGGTCGGTCGCCGCGGCGATGTCCAACACGTCATGGTCGGCGACGCCCACTCGATCGAGCTCCCTGACTGGGGACGCCTGCGTGCCGGACGCGGCCGCCTCCGCGGGCTTCGTTGCCTCCACACGCACCTGGACGGCGAAGGGTTGACGCCGGACGACAAGACCGACTTGCTGCTACTCCGGCTCGACGCGATGGTGACAATCGGTGTCGGGGGAGACGGGCTCCCGACGCTCGCCCACACCGCTGCGCTCCGACCCGCCGCCCTCGATGGCGACGAGTTCGAGTTCCTCGAACCGCAGCCACCTGCGAGACTCCTGTTCGACTTTCAGGTCTGGGTCCGCGACCTCGAGGACGCGCTGTCCCGCGCGGTTGGGACGCGCGAGGTCGGCGACCGCGAGCGCGCGATCGTCGTGTCGGTCACGGCGGGTCGCCGCGCCGACGATCTGGAGATTCACCTCGCCGAGCTGCGTGAGCTCGCGCGCACGGCCGGGGTCGAGATCGTCGACGTCGTGACGCAGCAGCGCCCGCGCGTCGATCCGAGGACGGTGCTTGGCTCCGGCAAGCTGCAGGAGCTCGTGGTCCGCGCCTTCCGGAGCGACAGCGATCTCGTCATCGTCGACCAGGACCTGACGCCGACGCAGGCGCGCAACCTGGCCACACGCATGGAGCTGCGCGTCATCGATCGCACGCAGCTCATCCTCGACATCTTCGCGCAACACGCGACCACCCGAGACGGCCAGCTCCAGGTGGAGCTCGCGCAGCTTCGGTATCGTCTGCCGAGGCTCGCGCAACGCGCCGACATCTCGCTGTCCCGTCTCGCGGGGGGCATCGGCGGTCGAGGTCCAGGCGAGACGAAGCTCGAGGTCGATCGACGTCGCACGCGCGATCGCGTGACCCGTCTCGAGCGCGAGCTCAAAACGCTCGGACGACAACGGGTGAACCGCCGACGCCGGCGTAGCCGCCGCGACGTCCCGGTCCTGTCGATCGTCGGTTACACGAACGCCGGCAAGAGCACGCTGCTACGCGCGCTGACAAAGACCGACGTCTACGTGGCCGACAAGATGTTCGCCACGCTCGACCCGGTCTCGCGCCGCCTGCGTTTCCCGCGCGAGCGCGAGGTCATCATCACCGACACCGTCGGGTTTATCCGCGACCTCCCGGCCGATCTGGTGACCGCGTTCCGCGCCACATTCGAGGAGCTCGCCGGCGCGTCCATGCTCTTGCACGTCGTCGACGCCTCCGCGGCCGATTGCGACCGCCGCATCGCCGCCGTGCGCGGCGTCCTGGTGGAGATCGGCATCGAGGCTCCCGAGCTCCTCGTGTTCAACCAGATCGACAAGTTGGAGCGTGGGCACGGTGCGTCGCTCGCACACCGTCACGGCGGTGTCGCGGTCTCGGCGCGCGAACGCACCGGCCTTGGCACGCTGCTGGAGCGGGCCGAGCAGATGCTGTGGGCCACGGATGGTCGGCGGCGCGACGTGTCAGGTGCCCTCGCCGGCGTGACGAGATCTGTCGCCCGACCGGCGCAGGACACACGTCACTCGTAGTCGGCTGCCGCGAGCGAGGCGCGGATGATCTCGCTGTTGTTTCGCTGCACGATGTGTCGATTGGCGTAGGCCGGGTGTGTCCAGTTGATGGGGCGGTCGTGACTCTGGCCTTCGCGTTGGGCCCGCGGGGTTCCCCGGAACTGGCGGGAGTAGAAGAGGCCTCGGTCACTTCGACCATCCGCCGCGATCAGCGTCGTGCGACCGAGCTCGACGTAGCCGGTCGGCGTGAACTGCGCGATCAGCAGGTCACCGTGGTCGTTGTTGACGAAATAGCGGTCGCCATGCCGCACCATGAACGCCGTGCTCCACCGCGCTTGGACCGTCATCTCGCGACTCATCCATAGGCGTTCGCCAGTCCGCGCGTCCAGTCCCCGCAGCTCGCCGTAGCTGCCCACGCCGTAGGCATAGTCCCCGATGATGAGCGGCGTCGTAACGAGGGAATGCAGCCCGTCGGTCTCGTCGGGCAGCTCGCTGCGGCTTTGCCCTTTCCACAGCATCGTCGCCGCCGGCCGGTCGGCGTTGAGCCGCATCATCATCGAGCCGTTGAGGTAATGGCTGACCAGCAGGTAGCTGCCCCCCTTGACCGGCGTCGCAATCGATAGCCCCATCCCGGCGTCAAAGGGCTGCTCCCAATAGGTGGCGCCTGTCGTCGGATTGAGGGCGACGAGCGCGGTGGGATGCCACACGATCAATTGCCGAACGCCGCCGGCATCGTAAATGACCGGCTGCCCGTATCCCAGCTCTCCCGTGACGTTGAGGGCGCGCCAGAGCTCTGCGCCCGTGTGCTTGTCGAACGCCACGACGAGAGCGTCGGGCTCGCCGCCGACCAGCGCGATTAATCGGTCGCCGTCGACGAGCGGCGCACCGGCGATGCCCCACGTCGGCACGAACGTCCCGTAGTCCTCGACGTAGTTGGTGCGCCAGATCAGCTCGCCGCTCGCCACGTCGAAACAGGACAGGATGCCGGTGGCGCCGACGACATACACGCGATCGCCATCGACCGTTGGCGTGGCGCGCGGGCCCGTGGCGTACGACGACTGCAGCATCCGATACGAGGTGGGCCAGTCTTGCGTCCACAGCACCTCGCCCGTTTGCTCGTCGAGCGCGACCGCACGTTCGCGACCGTCCATCGTGCGCGATTGCGGGTCCTCCGACCAATCGGTGACGAAGACACGGCCAGCGGCGACGGCGGGACCCGCGTATCCGGACTGGATCGGCACCCGCCACGTGACCTGGAGCTGGTCGGGCAGCTGGTCGACGATGCCGTCCTCGGTCCAGACGCCGTGTCGATCGACGCCGCGCCACTGCGGCCAATCATCGGCTTCGAGCCCAGCGCCCAACCCGAGCAGCGCACACACACCGATGATTGCCACACGTGCGTTCATGCGAGTCATCGAACGATCCTCCGTGGGAATACTAACCTGCGGGTGGCGTATACACTGCTCACCATCGGTGACCCACGGCACTGACGACGTCACCGCACTCGTTGGCAACAGAGGAGGCAGTATGCCCAAGAAGCGATGGCCGCGCGCGTTCGTCCTGACGATGGTGGGGATGCTGCTGGGGTCGAGCGCCGCCTGGGCGCAACTCACCGACACGACCGCGTTCCTCGCCCACGTGTCCAACCAGTACCGCACCGTCCCGAACGTGGTGTATCACGTCGCGAGCGGCCATGAAAACAAGCTGGACCTGTATGTGCCGGCCAATCCAAGTGGCTCGACGCCGGTGCTCATGATGATTCACGGAGGCGGGTGGGTGCAGGGGACAAAGGAGGGCCAGCTGCTCCGCGCGCTTCCTTACCTGGAGATGGGATGGGCGGTCGTCAACGTCACCTACCGGCTCGTGCAGGTCGCGCGTGCGCCGGCTGCTGTGGAGGACTGCTTGTGTGCGTTGCAATGGATCGCACGCAACGCCGAGCGCTACAACTTCGACCTGTCGCGCATCGTGACCTCTGGCAACTCGGCGGGTGGTCACCTGGCGCTGACGAGCGCGATGGTCCCACCATCAGCCGGTCTCGGACGAGAATGCGCGGCGGGGAGTTTCTCTGGTCCACCGTCGATCCCGGCGGTAGACGTCGCCGCCATCATTAACTGGTACGGCATCACCGACGTGGCCGATCTCGTCGACGGCGCGAACACTAAAGGCTACGCGGTTCAATGGCTCGGCGGCCTGTTGAATCGGGCGGACGTTGCCGAACTCGTTTCGCCCCTTACCTACGTGCGACGAGGGTTGCCGCCGGTGCTCACCATCCACGGCGACGCCGATCCGATCGTGCCGTATGGTCACGCCGTTCGCCTCCACGAGGCCCTGGACGACGCCGGTGTGTCGAATGAGCTGCACACGGTCCCCGGCGGGAGCCATGGTGGCTTCGATCGAGCGCAGACGTTGAAGATCTTCGAAACGATTCAGCGGTTCCTCGAGCGGCACGGACTCGAGTCCGTCGAATCGACGCGACGGTGATAGACCGCGTTCGCGCGGCGGCCGCCCCTGTCATGTCACTCCTGCCAAAAGGGATGAAGTTGCCACTGCGACCGAGACGCTGGCGGTCGTCTGCTGCGCTCGCGATCGGTGGTTGCCCCGGCGAGAACGGAACGATGGAAGCGCTTGACTGTCACCGAGTCTGCGGTGCCGGTTCCGACCCGTGTGACCCGACCGAGGTCGCGGTCGAACCAGACGCGTGCGATTGACGGCACGTAGCCCGGGAGATTCGTCGACTTCAGGGTGGGGACCCCCGGGTGGCCGGCGTATCGCTCCTCTTTGAGCTCCCACCAGGGGTCGAAGTGCCAGAGATCCCGCACGCGGTCAAGCTCGTCGAGCTCGCAGTCGTGAAGGTCGGTGCGGTGCAGACGCAGGCGAGCGGCTGTCAAGAGCGGTGCGACGAAGAGGCCAGGCTGCCAGTCGACCAGAAGAATCTGCGGGTCGTCCGACGTCAACATCATCATCGCGGTCTTGCCGTCACGGTCGAAGAGCGGAAAGAGCGACGCGTGCGGGATCCGCTGGTCGTCGAGCTGCAGCGGGCGGCCGTGCAGTGCGTGTTGGCTCGTCCACCACATCACGAACGCTCGTCGTCCGGTTGATCCGCCGGCTGACGATGCGGGCCGTCGAATCCAGCGGCCGCCATCCCAACCATCCCGCTCATCGACGAGACCATGTTGGTCGGGACGACCATGAGCGCTCCGCGTTCCTTGATCGATTCGTACGTCATGTTCATCGCCCGGATCTGCAGAGCGACCGGATTGCGACCGTACACTTCAGCGGCGCGCTCCATCTCGCCCGCGACCTGGCGTTCCGACTCGGCCAGGATGATCCGCGCCTCCCGCTCGCGATCGGCCTGGGCCTTTCGGCTCATCGAGTCTTCGAGACCGCTGGGAATCTTGACGTCCCGAATCTCGACCGACTGCACCCTGACGCCCCAGTCGGTCGTCTTGGAGTCGATCGTCTCCCGCAACTGCCGATCGATCGTCTCGCGGTCTGCGATCATGCGGACGAGCTCCGTGTGGCCGATCACGTCACGCAACGTCGTCTGCGCGGCCCAGCTCACGGTCGTCGCGTAGCGCTCGACCTCGACGATGGCTCGCTTGGGATCGGTGACGACCCAAAAGAGCACCGCGTCGACATTGACCGGCACCGTGTCCTTGGTCAGTGTCCGCTCCGCCGAGAATGACGTCGAGCGAATGCGCATGTCGACCGTGGATACGAGTCTGTCAAATCCAGGGAACGTCCAGTTGATCCCGGGCCCTAGGATTCGGGCGAAGCGCCCCAGACGCAGAAGCACGCCCCGCTCCCACTCGCGCAGCATTCTCGGCGACAGGCTGGTGTACCCGCCACCGATGGCGGAGACGATCGCGAGGACCGGCTCCGAGAGCACAAAAATGGAAGCCGCAACGGCTCCGAGGCTGGCAACGATTATCAGATTGGCAATCGGATTGAATCTACCCTTCATGAGCTGTCTCCCTGACCGTGGTCGATCCATGCGAGAGGTCGCGCGTGGTGAGCCTCGCCGCTAACGTCAGAAAGTCTAGTGTGCGCGCGATGGTCCCACGCTGGAGGCGGGTCGTAGCTATAATCGCCCGGCCATGGCGATGCAGGTTGGCTATCGTAAGCGGATTCCGTATCCGTTCGAGCGGGTATTGGCGCAGTATTTCGACCTCGAGCATTTCGAGACCGTCCATCCTCGGACGCTGGGCCAATGCCGCGTGCTCGAGGTTGCCGGACACCGGATCCTGTTCGAGCAGCGCTGGCCGTCCTGGCTGGGCGTGCGTCTGCGGACCGTCGTTGAACAGATGTGGGTGCCGCCCGACCGGATTCGCATTCGCTTTCTCCGTGGGTTCCTCCGCGGCGTGGGTGTCGACCCACCTGACGGGCGGCAGTCAGGAAACGCTAATCGAGGAGGTTTACGAGATCCCATTGGTGCCCGATCTCTCGTGGATACGCCCCATGGTGGGTCGCGTCGTCGATCGTGGCGCGAGCCACGTGTGGTCGGAAGACCTCGCCGTCGAACTGTGCCACGGGGGGTGGCCGGGTGTGCCTGGGCGGGACGCGGAGACTGCGCCGAGCAGTGCGCCACCGGGACCGCTGGGAGCCTCGGCTCGATCGCGCTGGGTTCGGGTGGCCGAGCAGACGACCGTGGCGGACGGGCGGTCGCGGACCGTCGAGGTGGATGGACGGACCATCGTGCTCTGGCGGCACCGCGGACGGTTTTACGCGCTCGACAACGTGTGTCCGCACACGGGAGGTCCGCTATCGCTCGGGTGGATCGAGGACGATCAGATCGTCTGTCCGTGGCACGGCGCCCGATTTGCGGTGGACTCGGGTCTGCCGTGCAGTGGACCCGTAGACGAAGACGACGCCGTCGCCGCCTATCCGGTCCGGCTCAACGACGGCGGGGTCTTGGTTCAGCTGCCGGCTTTCGTTCCAGAGGGCTGATCGGTCATCCTGTCGAGACCGGGCGCTAGCGAGCCGCCCGACCCAGGTATTGCTGAAACACCCGTTCAACGACGTCGTCGACACCAGGGATGAAGAGAACCGCGACGATCGTCACGACCAACGCGACCGCGATGCCCCAGTAAAAGTACTTCATCGCGCCCAGGTCCCCGTCAGCTAGTCCCGTGGTGCTGCTTCGAACAACCAGACGTCCCCAGCTTCCACTGTCGCCCGTGTCGTTTGAGACGGGTACTTGTTGGTGATCGCGGCGCAAATGCCGTCCAGTTCGTCACCCGACGTGATGCGTCGTAGTTTGCGCTCGTAGCGTGTGCCGTCGATGCGGATGACCGCGCGCCCGTCGCGTTCGGCTTGCACGGGCCACCGTTTCCACAGTCGCCCGACCGTCGTGCCCATGTAGCCAGACCAGACATAGAGCTTTCCGGCGTGTTCCGTCGTCCAGATTTTCCGCGACGTCGAGGGGTCCAACAACTGCAGTTCGATCGTCGGTATGTCGCTGACGAAACTCCAATCTGGCTCCGGGCCGGTATGCAGGCGACCGGATTCCAGTGGGCCACCGGAGAAGACCCGGTTCGGACCATCTGCGAACCGCTGCTTCACTGCGGCGGTGACGACCGCGGTGATCGGGATCAGCAGCAGACACAAAACAATGGACGCGATTCGTTGGACCACTTTCATAGGGATACCCCTTGGGTGCATCGCCGACACCGCCATGCGGGATGCAGCGCGCCGGTGTGGGTTACCGCGCCGGCGCTTGCACCAGCTTGCGTACCCATCCGTCTCCCTTGGTCAGCAGATAGAGCTCGCCCACAGAGTCGATCCCTATGCGGAGGTCGACCCGGTTCCCGGGCCCGTAGGTGTTCGGGAAGCCTGCGACGTCGACCAGGTCCTGCTCTCGGCCCCCGAGCAGCAACCGGACCTCGGTGATCGGGACTTGTCGCTCGGCGTCGAGCGCGTCCGCATCGATGACGAACACTCGGCCGAGGGCGAACTCGGCGAAGACATACTTGCCCTGCAGCTCGGGAATAGCTCGCCCTCGATAGACGAATCCTCCGCCAATGGCGTTGCCCTCGTCGTGGTCGTATTGCGCCACCGGATAGACGAGATCGCGCTCATCCCCGGGTGGTCGCGGATAGACAGGTCCCGGCCCCGCTCCTACGGCATACCCGCTCGCGAACGTTCCCTCGCGAATCCGCCAGCCGTAGTTGGCGCCCGGCCTGCCGAGATTGACCTCCTCGATCTGGTTCTGGCCGATATCCCCGATGAACATCCTGCCGTCCGTGTCCCACGAGAAGTGCTGGGGATGGCGAAGCCCGTAGGCCCAGATCTCCGGCGCCACGCCGTCCCTGCCGACGAACGGGTTGTCCGGCGGAATCCCGTAGCCTTTGGTCCCATCTCCGCCAAGCGGGTCGATGCGGATGATGGCCCCTTGGGGCACGCCGAGTGACTGACCGTAATCTCGGGGGTCGTGTGCGCCCCCGCCATCACCAAGGCAGACGTAGAGCATGCCGTGGTCGGCCGAATCCGATTCCGCGTGAGGGTTGAACGCGATGGTGCCGACGTTGTGGTTCGGGGCGAACTGGCCGATGCGAAAGACTTCGCGTGACGAGCCACTGAAGGCGTCGGCGCCTGGATCGCTGACCGTCCATTCGCGAATCACGCTTTCGTGGCTGTCCGCGTCGTCATCCAGATAGTCGGCGACGCCGCTATCCGAGCCGGTGCTGTACGCGGTGTAGAACTTGCCGTATCCGGGTGTTCCGGTGTCGCCGAACTGTGGGTGGAAGGCGACGCTGACCAGACCGGCCTCGTTCGGGAACATGGAGTCGTCGAAGCCGACGTCGTGCCGTCGAATGTCCAGAAACGTGACCGGCGGCGTCCCGTCCTCATCGGTCATATACAACAGGCCCCGCAGGTCGTTGACGACCAGCCGCCCAGATCCGTCTCCCACGGCCACCAGGTACTGGATGCGCGCGTGCGCGGCGTTGATCGAGGGCCCCCCGCTCGAGTCCGACGTCCGCGGGACGCGCACGAACTCCTCGGTGCCGACGACGAGGTCGCCTTTCTGGATCTTCTCGGCAATCGGGTCGCGCAACGGCTCCGATTGGGCACCGGCCGAGCCGACGACGAGAACGGCCAGCACCGCCACGATGCAGAGACGACCCGAAAGCCGCATGCGAGAGTATGGACCGAACCCCGGAGTCGGTCCACCGCCCGGCCAACCGGAAGCGCTATAGTGCCGTCACTGAGCCCGTGGTGAAAGTCCCGCTGCATTCGACCGGCGATGGGTCGGTGCTCCACCGCTTCGACACCGGCGCACCGAACAACGGCGGCAACGCGACCTACACCGTCGACGGGAAGCAGTACATCGCGCTGATGTCCGGCAACACGTCGCCCCTGTGGCCCACGCCGCTAGCCGAGGGACAGGTCATCATCTTCGGGTTGCCAGAGTAATCCGTACCGGGGTGAAGCGCTTCGACCGGAAATTCGGTTCTGACTTGATCGCGAGCCTCCCGGCCGCGCCCGCCGTCTATCTGTTCAGGGACGACGAGCAGCGGGTGCTGTATGTCGGGAAGGCGAAGAACGTGCGCACGCGTCTGTCGGGGTATCGCAATGCCTCGCGGCGCAAGGCCCACCGCAAGATGCGCACGATCGTTCGAGAGGCTGCCACCGTCGAGGTGCGTGTCCAGACGACGGAGGAGGACGCGCTCGCGGCCGAGAACGAGCTCATCCGCACGTTGACGCCCCCGTTCAACGTCGAGGGCAAGTACGCGTTTCTCTATCCCGCGATCGGTGCGCGACGGACGGCTCGACATACGCTCTTGTGCTTCACGACGGACACCGACGCCTGGTCGGGCTACGAGCTTCAATGGTTCGGCGTGTTTCGTTCACGGCTCCGGGCCAAAGTGGCGTTCGACGCGCTCGTCGAGCTCCTCGCGCTGGTGGGGCATCAGGAGCGCACCTCGTCCCTCGGTGCGGTACCTGACGCACGAGGCTCGAGGCTGGCCGGTGTGCGTCAGCTCGACGACCGGCTCGTTGGCTCGCTCGTGTCGTTCCTCGCGGGCGCGTCGCGCGATGGCCTACGCGCGTTGGCCGTCGCCCTGCTCGACAAACCGCGGGCGCGCCGGGAGGCACGCCACGTACAGGAGCTCATCGAGGTGCTAGATGACTTCTACCGAACCGACCTCGAGCCACTGCGCGACACGCTCAGGACCGCCGGTCGCACGGGGACGTTCGTGGCGCAAGACGAGCGCGACACGCTCTTCATTCGTCACCGGTGATGCCTGGCCGCTGCCCTCCCGTCGGCGCGGGATCCCCGTCTACGACCAACGAGCGCCTCGTGAGGTGGAACGAGCGCTACGCCCGGCGGGAGGAGACGCACGGGTCCACGCCCGCGGCTCCGCTCGTGGCGGCGGCGGCAGGCGTGTCACCGGGCCGGGCACTCGACATCGCGTGCGGCGCGGGTCGCCACGCGATCTTTCTGGCCGAGCGGGACTGGCGCGTGAGCGCCGTCGACGGTTCCCGCGCTGGCATCGAGTTGATGCTGGCCGAGGCGGAGGCGCGGGGATGTCGTGACCGCATCGATGCGCACGTTGTTGATCTGGAGTCGGATCCGCCGGCGTTCGCCATCAAACAGGATGGATACGATCTCATCGCCGACTGCTGTTTCCTGCACCGCCCGATGTTTGCGGCCATTCGGTCCGGTGTGCGTCCCGGCGGGCTCTTCGTGGCCGTGCTCCACGTGGCGTCGGCAGACGGACATCCGGGCCACGGATTCGTGGTCGCCCCGGGCGAGCTCGAGCGCATGGTGAGAGGCTGGGGCTGGCACATCCTGCGTGCTCGTGAAGAGGACGACGCTGAGTCGGGTCACGACCTCCGAACGGCGGAGCTCGTGGCGCGGCGGCCTGCCCAACCGACGCTATGATGGGCGGACGGTCAACACAAGGAAGCCCATGCCCTCATTCGACGTCGTCTCGGAAGTCAACATGCAGGAAGTGCAGAACGCCGTGAACCAGGCGACCCGCGAGGTCGACACCCGGTTCGACTTCAAGGGCAAGAACGCGACGTTCGAGCTCGAGGACGCCAACGTGACCTTGCGCGCGCCAGACACGTTCCAGCTCGGGCAGATGTACGACATCCTCACCGCGAAGCTGGTCCAGCGAAAAGTCAACATCAAGTGCCTCGAGCGTGAGCCGCCACAGGAGAACATTGCCAATGCCAGACAGGTGGTGACGGTTCGCCAGGGGATCGAGACCGAGCTGGCACGCGAGCTTGTCAAGATGGTCAAGCAGACGAAGCTCAAGGTGCAGGTGGCGATTCAGGGCAATCAGTTGCGGGTGTCGGGCAAGAAGCGCGACCTGCTGCAGGACGTGATTGCCCTCCTCAAGGATGCGAAGGTCGACATGCCGTTGCAGTTCACGAACTTTCGCGACTGACGACGGCGCTGCCACGTGCACCAGGCACGTCCATTGAGATTCGGGGTTCGTCAATACACGCTGTTACTCGCGCTCGTGCTGCTGTATACGGCCGGGTTCAGACTCATCGTCCTCGACCGTCCCTTCGGCTATGACGCCGAAGGTGCCTCGGCGAGCGAGGTCGGGATCTGGGCGAGGAACTATCTGCGGTTCGATTGGACCCAGACGCGCGGCATACCCGTCCTCACGGTGGGGCAACATGCGACAGCGCCGATCGTCTTGCATCCGGATCATCCGCCACTCATTCCATTGCTCGTCGCCCCGTTTTATGCGGGATTCGGTGTGGGCGAGGGCAGACGCGGCTTCCGATTTCCATCCTGACGATCGCGGCCGTCTGGGTCATGTACCGGTTGCTTGCCCGGACCGCCACCCGCCGCGCCGGCGTGGCGGCTGCCGTCGTGTTTGCGGCGAGCCCCATGACACTCTATTTCGGTGGCATGCCCGATCCGATAGGGACACCTCTCATCCTCTTCATCCTGCTATCAGTGCTCGGATACGTGCGGTTTCACGGTGAGCCTCGAGTCGCCACGTTCGTGCCATTCCTCGCGGCATTCGCGCTTGCCAGCGTGGGCGACTGGCCGGGCTACGTGATCGCTCCGGTCTTCGTCGCGCATTTCATCGTGACCAAGCCTCGCATCGAATGGCCATGGATTCTTGCGTTTGGGGTTGCCGCCTGCGCGCTGTTCGCCGCGGTGTATGTCTACGTCGTCCTCGCCGCTGACGCTCCCTGGACGTGGATGCTGCCCCTCTTCGCCCGCCACAGCACCGTGGTCGGGGCGCAGTCATTCACGCTCACCGAATGGCTCGGCACGGCGTTCACGCTCAATCGGATGCTCCACACGAGCGCCCTGGTCATCGCCTGCGGTCTGTGGCTCCTGATCTTCGGATTTCGGTTTCGCCGCCAGCACGCGGGCGCCACGGTCGCGCGACTGGTGCTCGCGTGGGGCGTCACGTGCATCGCGATCGGGAATACAGCCGCATACACGCATGAGTTCGTGTGGATCGTGCTCACGCCCGGCATCGCTATCAGTGCGGCGCTGCTGATCGAATGGCTGTTCCTCTTCATCGACCGCAACCGGGTTGCGCCGGTCGCGGGTGTCGGCGTCGTCCTCATCGCGGCGATGTTCGCCACGTGGACCGGGTACACGACGTTCAGGCGTCTGTACCCGACGACACCCGTCGCCCCCTGTTCGCCGATGGAGATGGGGCAGGCTATCAAGGCCGCTGCACCTGATCCTGGCGATCTGGCCCTGGTCGTCGGTGGGGATGGCGGGCCCGGAGCCCAGTTGTGGTTCTATGGGGACCGAGCGCTGCGCGTCAACGTGTGGTCCATTGCGGGGGTCCAGGAGCGCCTCACAGAGGACTGGGCTGACCTGGTCTTCAACTTCGACGTGCAGCCGTGGGAAGCGACGGCGGCGGGCATCGTGTTTCCTCGATTGTGGGACGAGGGTTTCGCAGACGTGCGCGTGTACCTCGAAGAGACCTATCCAACGGTACGACTCCCTCCGTCCTTGTCGGACAAGTTCGAAGTCTTCACGGTGCCGCCTCCCTAGCACCGCTCGGTGAAGCCGGATCTGCATCGTTAGGGGCAGTTGGCACATAATCAGCGGGAATTCCTCACGCCACTCCGTCGATGAAGCGCTGGCGTCGATTGGCGATCTGGAGGGGTAGAGCCGCATGGATGACCTCACGCGCCGTCGTTTCCTCGATCGCACGCGCACCGGCGCGCTCGGCGGTCTCACCGCTGCCGTCCTGCCAGGACTGATGCCGGCGCGCGCGATGGCCGAACAGTCCACCGCACGTGGCGGCTCGCTCCAGGACTGGCTGTCCCTGACCGACGAGGCGGCCCTCGAACCGGAGCTGCCGATCATCGACCCACACCATCACCTGTGGGACCGACCGGGCAATCGTTACCTCCTCGAGGACCTGCTCGAGGACACCCGGGAGCACCGCGTGCGCCAGACCGTCTTCGTCGAGTGCTCCTCGATGTATCGGGCCGACGGTCCGGAAGAGCTCAGGGTGGTCGGCGAGACCGAGTTCGTGCAGGGCGTTGCGGCCAAGAGTGCCAGTGGCGGGTATGGCGAGACCCGTGTGGCAACCGGCATCGTCGGCTCGGCCGACCTGCGGCTGGGTGATGGGGTGGCCCCGGTGCTCGAGGCGCAGATCGCGGCCAGCCCGCAGCGTTTTCGAGGCATCCGTCATCGGGCCGCCTGGGCCGGGCCGGCCGTGGCGCCGCGCCAGCCCGCCGATCTTCCGGAACACCTGCTGCTCGACCCGACCTTCAGGCAGGGATACGCGCACCTTCGGACCTATGGCCTGTCATTCGAGGGTTGGGTGTATCACACCCATATCGCCGATCTGGCCGACCTCGCCGGGGCGTTTCCGGATACGACCATCATCTTCAATCATCTTGGCGGGCCGATCGGCGTGGGGCCGTACGCCGGACGCCGCGACGAGGTGTTCGCCGCCTGGAAACCGGCGGTGGCCGAGCTGGCCAGGCACCCCAATGTGGTCGCCAAGGTGGGTGGCATCCAGATGGTGGTCAACGGATACGGCTGGCACGAACGGGACCGGCCGCCGACGTCGGATGAGTTGCTCGAGGCAAATGGCGAGTGGTATCGCCACCTGATCGAGCACTTCGGGCCCGACCGGTGCATGTTCGAGAGCAACTTCCCGGTCGACAAGCTGTCGTGCTCGTACACGGTGCTGTGGAACCAGTTCAAGAAACTGACCCGAGGGTTCTCGGCCGACGAGCGGGCCGACATGTTTCACGGCACGGCCATGCGGGTCTACCGCCTGCCCCGGCTCTAATGACTGACGACTGACGTCTGATGAGACACGCGCGCGTCAAACCGGAAGGTGACACATGACGACACGATGCTGGCTCTCTGTGAGCTTGTCGGTGCTGATGACGGGAACCGCGACGGCGCAGAGCGTACAGAGCGTCCTGCAGACCACCGCGACCGCGATGGGCATGGAGAGCTTGACGTCGATTCGATACTCCGGCACCGGCTGGCAAGGCCGCGTCGGACAGAACGTCTCGCCCGATCGTGATTGGCCGCGCGTGGAGCTGACCAGCTATACGAGGACGATCGACTTCGTCACGATGTCGTCGAAGGAGGCGTACGTCCGGGACGGCAGCACGAGAGAGATCACCAGTCTCGTCAGCGGCGACTACGCCTGGACCCTGAACGCGCAAGGACAGCCGGTGCCGCAGCCGGCCACCGCCGAGGTGCGGCGGCTCGAGATCCTTCTGACGCCCTGGGGCTTCATCAAGGGCGCCATGGCGCCGGGCGCCAACCCGACCATGGTCACACGGAACGAGTACGGCGGCCGGTCGACGGTGATCTCGTTCATTGCGTTCGGGAAATACCGGGTCAACGGCACGATCAACCCGGACAACCTGCTCGAGCGAACGCAAACGTGGGTGCCCAATCCTGTCGTTGGCGACATGTACTACGAGAATGTCTACACCCAATACCGGGCGGTCGGTGGGGTGCAGATTCCCCGGTTTCATCAGCATCAGGACTACGACGATGGCGCGCACATGCCGAACGTCAGCGGTGGTGACCATGCGTTTGGTCTGGAAACCGTCACGGACCTCCAGGCGAACGTTGCCAACGCGGCCCTGACGGTGCCGGACGAGGTGCAGCGCGCGCGCCTGCCGCCGGTCCAGGTGGATTCAGAGCGGCTGGGCGACGGCGTGTGGTTGGTCGGGGGAGGGTCCCACCACAGCGTCGTTATCGAGTTCGTCGACCATGTGACGGTCATCGAGGCGCCGTTGAACGAGGCACGATCGCTTGCGGTGATTGACGAGGTGTATCGACTGATTCCGGACAAGCCCATCCGGTTCGTCGTGACGACCCATCACCACTGGGACCATCTCGGTGGGCTCCGGACGTATGTCCACGAGGGCGCGACCGTTGTCACCCACGAGGGCAACAAGCCGTATTACCAGGAGGTCCTACGGGCAGGACTCTGGACCCTGGAGCCCGACCGGTTTTCGCTGCATCCGCCAGAGGAGTGGTCGGAAGGCTACATCTTCGAGACCCTGAACGAGAAATACGTCCTCGCCGACCAGACGAGAACGGTCGAGATCTACCACGTCACGGGACTCGCCCATGCGGCGGGCATGCTCATCGCGTACCTCCCGAGCGAGAAGATCGTCGTGCAGGCCGACCTCTACTTTCCCCAGGCGCAAGCCCCCAACGCGAGCGCCCGCGCGCTCCAGCGAAATCTCGAGCGGCTCGGTCTCGACGTGGAGACAATCGTGGGGCTTCACGGGAGTCCGGCTCCGATGTCGCAGTTCGTGGCATTCGTCGGCGCCGGGCAGTGATAGGGTGCTGGTGACGGCCATGCCCACGCTGGATGTCGACGACGCGGCGGGTCTGCTCGTGCAGGATGCTGAGGACGACGACGATGACGGCGACCTAGACGACGACGAAGACGACGACGGCGAGGACGACGACGATGACTTCCCGCGCCTGGATGGTCGGACTGACCGCCCGCGTCACAACCCAACGGCCCACTCACTGCTCGCTTGAGGACGCTCGATGCCAACTCGGTTTGCTCTTTCTCCCGTCACACGGCTCCGACAACCAACCCGTCGCGCACGTCCACCTCAACGCCACCCTGACGCACGCATATACGGAGCTGGAGCCTGCGCAGCCACTGGTCACGCCCCCGGCCACCACGGCGGCCGAGCTCAACTACCAGATCACCAAGTTGCACGAGGAGCTGGAGAACCTCCGAGAGGACGCGCGGAGCAAGTTCGCGGAGGCCAGTGAGCCGAGTCGGTCAACCAACGGCAGCGGTTCATGATGCGCGCCGGTGCGCTATCCGAGCGCGCTGTCGAATAAGACGAGGAGTCGGCTCCAGGCCCGCTCTGCCTGTGAGTCGTTGTAGACGGTTGCATCTGGCGGGCACCACCCGTGCATTGCGCCGGCGTAGACCTCGATCTCTGCGGGGAGTCCGGCCGCGGCAAACGCCTCACGGAGCACGTCTTTGGCTTCCGGCTGGGCCTCATCGTCGTTCGCGGCGATCGCGAACAGATAGTGCGCTTTCATCTGCGGCACGAGCAGATGCGGGCTATCGGGTTGATCGCTCACGAGCCCACCACCGTGGAAGGACGCCGCCGCTCCGACGCGATCCGGAAGGGCAGCGGCGGTGCGCATCGTGAACGGTCCGCCCATGCAGTAGCCCATCGTCCCCATCTTCCGGTTGCTGTCCACGGAGGCTTGGTCGTCGAGGAAGCCGATGAACGCGTTCGCGTCCGTGGTCTGCGTCTCCGCGTTCAACGCCCCCATCAGCGGCATGATGATGTCTCGCACTTCGCCGAAGTTCGTCGTGTTGACGACCGGCGCTCGTTTCGCCCGGTAGTACGGATTGACGACCAGGACCGAGTAGCCGGATTCCGCCAGCCGTTTGGCCATCTGCCGCTTGGCGGGCCGCAAGCCGAAGGCATCCGGCCAGATCAGGACGCCCGGATGCGTCCCACTCGAGGGGTGCACGAAGTAGCTGTCCGCCACGCCATCGGGCGTCGTGATGTCGAGTTCGGATTCCGTGACGCTCTGGGCGTTCGCGGCGCGTGGCAGCAGCATCGCCAGCCCCGCCCCCGCGGACACGGCGCCAAACTGCCGCCGCGTGAGCGTGTTCCCGCGCAAGTACTCAGTATTGTCGGCAACGGTTCGGTCATCGCACATTCGGGTCTCCTCGGTGACAGGTCGCTCTACGGGGCCACGCTTTGGGCCACCCTCGTGACTCTGGCCATTCTATCGTTCCGGCAACGCAAAGACGAAGAGCGTGTTGCTCCCGCTCGGCGTGTTGAGCTCGGGCGTGAGCTGCAGGAACCCCGTGCCCTGGGTCTGCCCACCCGAGCCGATCGCGAGATACTGCCGTCCGTCGATGCTGTAGGTCATCGGTCGCCCGCTCACCGGTCCGTTCAGGATCGTCTCCCACCGGATTGCGCCGCTGTCCGCATCCAGCGCCCGGAACCGACGCACGACGTCGCCCGAGAAGACGAGATTCCCGCCCGTCGCCAGGAGCGAGCCGTAGATCGGCGCACGCTGCTGATAGGACCAGAGTGTCTCGCCCGTCGAAGCCGACACCGCCTCGACCCTCCCGACCTGGGCCGTGTCGGGATCCACGTCCGGTCCGTGACGCACCTGAACGCGAACGTCGTAGCCGTCGCTCGGTCCGGCGACCTCGACCGACATCGCGATGTCCATGCAGGCGTTGTTGAGTGGCATGTAAAGCGCGTCGGTGTCCGGGCTGTAGGCGCCCGAGGGCTGGTTCTTGCCACCAAGGAGATGTGGGCAGGCGAGGACGGCGTTCTCGACCGACTGCGGCGTCGTCGACTCGTCGATGATGGGGCGGCCCGTCCGCACGTCGAGCCCCGTCATGATGTTCTGATAGACGGTCGGGCGGGCCCAGAGGAATCTCCCGGTTTCGGCGTCGAGCGTCCACACGAGGCCGGTCTTGCCCGGGATACCGGTGATGACCTTCCGTGTCTCCCCGGGCCGCACGTCCGGGCTGATCCACGGGACGGCGGCTGGGTTCGGCGAGATCGTGGTCTCGACGATCATCCGCTCGAACACATGGTCGAGGTCCCAGTTGTCCCGCGGCAGATGCTGGAAGTACCACATCATCTCGCCGGTGTCAGGGTCGAGCGCAAGCGTCGAGTTCGTGTAGAGCAGGTCGGCCTTCCCGGCGCCCCGCAGCGCTTCGGGCAGTGGCGCCGGCGGTCCGGTGCCCCAGAACGTCAGGTTGAGCGCCGGATCGTAGCTCCCGACCATCCACGCCGAGGCGTGGCGACGAGCCGACACCGGTAGACCGCCCCACGTATCGCCGCCCGGCTGGTCGGGCGTGGCGGCGGTGTTGATGCGCCACACTTCCTCACCGGTTCCGACGTCGTGCGCACTGATGAAGCATCCCCCGGGGCGCGGGCTGTTGGGGTTGCAGCGGGAGCCGTTGACCACCTTGCCGTTGATGATCACCGGGCCAGCGGTCTGTGCGACGCGTTCTTCATAGTCGGCGCGCTCGGTCTCCCAGACGACCTCGCCGGTCCTCGCATCGAGCGCGACGAGAAACGCGTCGTTCGTGGCCAGGAGAATCTTGTCATCGTAAATCGACACGTTGCGGTAGCGATACCGCGTGCCGGTCACGCCGGCGATGTTGTCCGGCAGGGCACGCCGGTACTCCCACAGCAGATCGCCCGTCCTCGCGTCGAGCGCCTGGACGATGTCCTCGACGTTGGCGAGAAACATGACGCCGTCGTAGACGATCGGCTCGACTTCCTGGTACCCCTCGTTCATCGCGCGCGACCACACCAGTTGTAGGCCGTGGACAGTGCCGGCGTCGATCTGGTCGAGCGCGCTGTAGCCCCACAGGGCGTAACCGTTGCGGAAGCTGATCCAGTCCTCGGGGTCCGGGTCGCGGAGCATCGCGTCGGTGACCGGCACGAAGTCCTGGAGCAGAGCAGGAACGGGGGCCTCCTGCGCGGCCGTGCCAAGACCCACAGCAAGGAGGGCACCGCCTACGAGGCGCGCCGACCAGGGGTGAGAAGTCATGCTGCCTACGGTATCCGACCGCGGACACAAAAGGCACGCCGTAGAATGGCGGGGTCGTCGCCGCCGAGGGCGTAGGCCACGAGTGATATGACGCTGCCCGACCAACCGGTGACGGTGACCGGACTCCTGTCACGCGCCGTGACGTTGTCCGGCGATGCGCCGGCCATTCACTACGGCGACCAGACCATGACCTTTCGGGCCCTCGAGTCGGCGTCCAGACAGGCCGCGGCAGGACTTGCCGCGCTTGGCGTCGGCCCGGCCGATCGGGTGGCCTTCTGGCTGCCCAACACACCGGCCTACCTGGTGCTCTACTTCGCCTGCGCGCGCCTGGGCGCCATCTCGGTGGCGGTCAACACGCGCTTCCGGGCAGCCGAAGTCGAGGACGTGCTCGGGCGCACCGGGTCGAAGGTCCTCATCATGTGGCCCGGCTTTCGGCGCATCGACTTCCCGGGACTCGTGGAGTCGGTGGACCGCGCGGCGCTGGAGCGAGTGGAATGCGCCGTGATCTACGGTGAGGCCGGTGAGGCCGCACGAGCCGTGCCCGGCATCCTCCGTTCCGTGCCGTACGATTCGCTGTTTGACCACGGCACGCGCGACGCCGACGCGGCGCAGGCGTCCCTCGGCTGCAACACCTTCACCACGTCTGGTACCTCACGGGCCCCGAAGTTCGTCTTGCATGCCCATGCCAGCGTCGCGCGCCATGCCGCCGACGTGGCACAGGATTTCGGCCATCACGCGCCGCACACGGTCGTCCTTCAGGACCTACCCCTCACCGGCGTGTTCGGGTTCGCCGGCGCGCTCGCGGCGCTGGCGGCCGGCCGTCCCACGGTGCTGACGCACGCATTCGACGCCGAGCGGTCAATCGAGATGCTTCGGCGCCACCGGGTCACCCATTTCGACGCGAGCGACGAGATGGTAGACCGACTGCTCCGCGCCAGTGGCGGGGAAGCGCACTTCGCGCACGTCGAGTTCGTTGGGTTCGCCGCCTTCAATTCGACACTCGACGACATCGTGGAGCGGGCCGAGCAGCGGGGGCTCTGCCTAGTCGGGCTGTGGGGTATGAGCGAAATGCAGGCGCTGGTGGCGCGCCGCGATCGCGATGATCCTCCGTCGATACGCAAGCGCGGTGGCGGCCGTCTCGTCTCGGCCCGTGCCGAGGTCCGCGTGCGGCATCCGGAAACGGGCGACCTGTGCACGGAAGGGGTGCCGGGAGAACTGGAGATCCGCGGTCCCAGCATGATGAGCGAATACCTGGACGACGCCGAGGCCACGGCCAACACGCTGACCAGTGACGGCTTCGTGCGCACGGGGGACCTGGCTGCGCTCGAGTCGGGGGACGCATTCCACTACCTCACCCGCATGGGCGACGTGCTGCGCCTCGGGGGCTACCTGGTGAATCCTGCAGAGATCGAGGCAGAGGTGCTCGGTCATCCGTCGGTGTCAGGGGCGCAAGTCGTGGCCGCCCCGGTCGCGGGTGCCGATCGCGCGGTGTCCTTTGTGATCCCGGCAGAAGGCGCGACTGTTGATGCCGCCGAGATCCAGGCTCACTGTGCAGCCCGCTTGGCGAAGTACAAAGTGCCGGTGCGGGTGCTGACGGTGTCGGCCTTCCCCGTCACCGATAGTCCGAACGGCATGAAGGTCCAGCGTGCGAAACTGCGTCAGATGGCGTCGGCTGCGGTTCGTGAGGACGGTGATACTGTCGCGTAGTGCGTTGGTCGCGACGTCACGAGAGGCAGGTCCCGCCGTCGAGTGGCTCCAGGCGAGGCGGGTGCGCGAGGTCCGAGGCGCGTAGCCGTCCGCCACGCGCGGTGAGCCAGCTGGCGGCAGCATCCCGGACCAGGGGCGCCGACGTCAGCGCCGTCATCGGCTGCGTCGCCGGAGAGCCGAACCGCACCCGCGAGCCGAAGAAGTCCGTCGTTGCCACGATGAGCGTCTCGGTCGGGCCGATCGGTGCTCCCGACGGCCTCACGATCTCGATCTGCGGCCGATCGCCCTCGCAGGTCACGCGAACGCGGACACCCGATACGCTCGGGAACCTCCGACGCCCGCGGGCGATTTCGGCGGCCAGGGCTTGGCGCAACTGTGCCCCGGTCAACGCCAATGTCGCCACGCGGTTGTCGAACGGGAACACGTCGTAGAGCGGGCCCCGTGTGAGGGCGCCCTCCGGCAAATCGGCACGCAGTCCCCCGCGTCGCGCGCCCATGCCGATTGCGACGTCCGCGCCCGGCACGGCGGCCCGAATCGCATCCGCGAAGAGGTTGCCGAGCGGTGACTCGAGGCCATCACGGTTCCGTGGCACCGGCGTCTCGAGGGTAATGCCGAGCGGAACAGTCCGCCACCGATGCACGCGTTCGAGCTCCGGTTGCATCGCCGCCACCACGGAGACGTCGGGCTCGACCGCCGCCGCTTCGTAGCTCGCGGGTGCGACGCCACTGGCCGCGCACGACCCGTCCGGTCCGACGGCGGCACACACCGCCTGTGGTGCGAAGACCCGCGTCGACACGACCCCGACGCCGCGCGCGACGGTCAGATCCACGCGTGCAAAGGCTCTTCCCCTCGAGTACGCCTGGACGATGGGAATGCCCGCCACCTCGTGGGCGACCGCCGCGTGGCTGTGTCCCGCCACGATCGCATCCACGAGACCGGCCGGGAGCTCCCTGGCCAGCCGGAAGATCTCCGCATCGTCGTCGCAGGACGACAGGTCGGCGGGGTCGTCGAACCGCACGCACGCGCCGCCGGCGTGCGCCAGGACCAACACCACATCCGCGCCCCGCTGGCGCAGCTGTCTCGCCTCGGCTTCGACGGTGGGCGCGAGCGCGGTCGTGCCGAGCCCCTGCACGTTGGCGAAGAGCGTCTTGGAGAGCCCGTCTCGGGTCATCACGCCCACGATGCCCACCCGGAGGCCCGCGGTCTCGACGATCGTGGACGGCCGGACATTCGGCCACGCCACCGGCCGTCCCGTGGCCTCGTCGATCACGTTCGCGGCGAGGAAGGGAAATCGCGCGCGCGCGGCCGCCGCTTTGAGCGCGCCGCGCATGTCGGACGGCTCGATGTCTCCGGATGCGGTGTCGAGCGCCCCGTACTCGAATTCGTGGTTGCCGATGGCCAGGGCGTCGTAGCCGAGCGCGTTGTAGGCGTCGACGACGAGCGCGCCCTCCGACAGATTGGATTCGATGCCGCCCTGAAAGGTGTCACCCGCGTCCAAGAGCAGCACCCCACCGCCGTCGGCCGTCCGCGCCGCGCGCAGGTTGCGCAGATACCCGCCAAGCAGCGCCAGTCCTCCGCGCCCCTCGCGCTGGAACACGCGACCGTGCAGGTCCGTGGTGCCGACGATGGAGAGCCTCACCCGGCTGGTTGTCGCGGCAACATCGGGCACGGCGAGCTGCGTTGCCCAGACGGCGCCTCCAACCAGAACGGGAGCGGCGGCGAGCGCTGCCCAGCGGACCAACGACGGGCGACGTGTGGACCGTGTGGACCGTGTAGACATAGAGACGACATGAGCATACCTCTCCCTGGGGCGCAGCCCTGCGTATACTCACGGGAGGATCGCGACGGGAGCCGGCACCGGGCCCAGGTTGCTGCGGCACGTCTGCGAGAGGGGAGCTCACTATGAGTCGGACGGCGGTGGCGCTTGTCATTGTCAGCGGAGTGTTGTCCCTTACGGTGTCGGTCAATGTCGGAGCGCAGGATGTCCACCGGTCGCTGGACCACGACTACCGTGTCGTCACCGTGGCAGAGGGGCTGGAGGTGCCGTGGTCCATGGCATGGCTACCGGGTGGGGACATGCTGGTCACCGAGCGGCCGGGACGACTGCGCATCATCCGGAACGGCAGGCTCCTCCCCGACGCCGTCCCCGGCGTGCCCGCGGTATTCGCGGAAGGGCAAGGCGGGCTGTTCGACGTGCGGCCCCACCCCGACTTCGCCACGAACCGCTTGCTCTACCTGAGCTTCGCGAAGCCGAGCGGCGAAGGCTCCACCACCGCCGTTGTGCGAGGTCGGTTCGAGAACGATCGCTTCACCGACGTGGAGGATGTGTTCGAGGCGGTCGCCCAGGGGCGCGGGCACTACGGCGGCAGGCTCGCGTTCGATCGGAATCACGATCTCTACGTCACGGCGGGGGATCGCATGGCACCATCGACCGGCGATCTCGATGCGCACCCGGCGCAGGACACGTCCAACCATCACGGCGTCACGGTCAGACTCCGGGACGACGGTCGTGTGCCCGACGACAACCCGTTCGTCGGCGACGCGTCGGCCCGGCCGGAGATTTGGAGTTACGGGCATCGCAATCCGCAGGGGCTCGCCGTGCACCCCGAGACCGGCGACATCTGGGTCAACGAGCACGGGCCACAGGGCGGCGACGAGCTCAATCGCCTCCTCCCTGGTGCGAACTTCGGATGGCCGGTGGTCGGCTACGGCGTGAACTACGGGAGCGGTCTGGCGATTCACGAGGGGACGATGCGTGACGACGTCGAGTCGCCGGCGCATTTCTGGGTGCCGTCGATTGCGACGTCGGGTCTGCTGATTTACAGCGGAGACCGCTTTCCGGCGTGGCGCGGTGACCTCTTCGTGGGCGGTCTCCGAGGACAGCAGCTGGCCCGTCTCAGCATGAACGACGACTCGAGGCAGATCGAGCGAGAAGAGACGTTGGCCTGGGGCATGGGCCGCATCCGCGACGTGCGTGAAGGACCTGACGGCCTGATCTACCTGGCGCTCGAAGACCGGCGCGGCGGAACGACACCGATTGTGCGGCTCGAGCCCGTCGGCAACTAAGAGCGTCCGTGGCGGCGCCCGCCGGCGAGTCGCACGGCGTCGTAGCCGAAGCGCTCGCGAATCGCGTCGACAGCCGTGTCCCGCCGTCGATCGCCGGCGAACAGCGCGAGCTGACGCTCGAAGAGAATGAGATGGGAGAGGCCGACGCCGAGAAGACGTACTCGACGTTGCCCATGTCGCGCGCCGAGGTAGAGGTCCTTCACCACCGGGTAGACCTCCGCGTCTGACGATGTTGGCGAGATGGTGCGCGACCGCGTGAGCGTCTGGAAGTCGGAGTAACGCAGCTTCATGGTCACGGTGCGCGCCTTGACACCGCGCCGCCGTGCTCGCCAGCAGACCCGTTCGCACAGCGAGCACAACTGCGACTCGATGGTCGCGGAGTCTCCAACGTCGGCACGGAAAGTCCGCTCGTTGGAAATGCTGCCGACCGAATCCCCCTCGGCGTCGTGCTCGCGAAAGGCCGGGCGGTCGCGACTCAGATCTGCCGATCCGACCCCCCGAGCGCCGTTCTTGACGTGCTCCGCCCAGGCACCGAAGATCCGTCGCAGCTCCGCGACCGGCATCGCGGCCACCTGGCCCAACGTCGCGAGCCCGGCGCGCTGGAGCTTCCCCTCCGCCACCGGTCCGATCCCCGGCAACGTGCGCACCGGCAGCGGGGCCAGCAGGGCGGCCTCGCTCCCGGCCGGCACCAAGAGCACGCCGGCCGGTTTGGCGATGCCGCTCCCAATCTTCGCCATCGAACGGCTGGTGCCGATCCCCGCGCTGGACGGAAGCCCGAGCTCGTCGTGAATCACAGCGGTCATCGCGCGCACGGTGCGATCGATGGTGGCGTCGTCGGACACGTCTCCAGGCCTCCGATAGAGACGTTCGCAGCCGGCGAAGTCCATGTACAACTCATCGATACTGGCGACCTGGACCACCGGCGAGTAGCGACCGGCGATCTCGCGCACCTTCTCCGCGTACTCGCCGTAGGCGCTGCCCCGCACCGGAAGGTAGACCGCGTCAGGTGCCAAGCGGCCGGCTTCGGTCAGGGACATCCCCGATCGCACTCCCGCCGCGCGCACCTCGTAGCTGCAGGCGGTGACGACGCCACGAGTTCCCGGACGCCCACCCACGACGACTTGCTTGCCCTCGAGAGACGGGTCGAGAATCCTCTCGACCGAGACAAAGAAGGTGTCCAGATCGAGACAGCAGATACGAGGAGCCGATATCATGCCCGCGTTCATTGGTCTTGCAGCGCGCTTGGCTCGCCTGTGTGTTGGCGAATAAAAGACGAATATACTCCTCCGCGCGCCTGAAACGGAACCCTGCTGGCCCGTGGCGTAGTTGAAGCCCGCGAATCTATATGCTAAATATTTAGCATATACGGTTGCCATGAGAGCAACACTTTTCGCCTCGTCGTCGTCGAATAGGGAAGCCGATGATCATTACTGAGTCGATCCTGCTGCTCTCGGTGTCGATGGCGGTGGCGGACGCACCTCGTACGGCGGTGCGTCCGTGCTCGTTGTCCACATCACCCCGCGCCGCGCAGTCCGCGCCGGCGGGCGACCTCGACCGCGTCGCGGTCCTGCCGTTCGTGAATATTTCGGCAGCCGCGGAAGACGCCTGGATCGGGGCGGGCATCGCTGAGACCCTCGGGGCCGACTTGGAGCGTGTCGGTCCCTGGTCCATCGTGGGGCGAGCGTTGGTCCAAAGCTCGCTCGCGAACGTCGACCGCGCGGCCGACACGGGTGTCGCGACCGAGGTCGCGGCCGGTCGCCTACTCGACGCCCAGTGGATTGTGAGTGGCGCCTACCAACGGCTGCGCGAGCGGTTGCGGATCACCGCGCGCGTTGTAGACGTGGCGACCGCTACCGTCGTGCATACCGCGGTGATCGACGGCATGGTGTCGGAGCTCTTTGAGTTGCAGGACCGGCTCGCCGCCGAGCTCAGGCGTGGGTTGCCATCCGGCGCCGTGGTTCCGCCGGCGCGTGCGGCCAACGTCCCTCGTGGCGCGCCGGCCGTGCCCGCCGTCGAGCCCCCGACCGCGCGCGCCAGCGACGACCCCGCGCCGCCGTTCCCGAGCGAGCCCGTGCCTGCGGTCGACCGCGGCGGCTTCGCGGCGGCGCCCACCGCCGTCGCCGTCGTCGATGGCCCACCGCCACCAGAGGCGCCCGACACAATCTCGCGCGACACGGCGGGACGCGCCACGGTGCGGGCAGTCCGCCTGACTGAACCGCTGCGGACGGACGGCGCGCTCGACGAGGGGGTTTACGAGACGACTGCGCCGATCAGTGGTTTTATCCAGCAATTGCCCGATGAGGGAGCACCGGCGACCGAGCGAACCGAGGCGTGGGTGTTCTTCGACGCCAGCAACGTCTACGTGTCGGCGCGGGTGTGGGATTCGGCTCCCGAGTCGCAATGGGTCGCCAACGAGATGCAACGTGACTCGTTCCAGCTGGTCCAGAACGACTACTTCAGCGTGGTGTTCGACACGTTCTACGATCGGCGGAGCGGCATCGGCTTCCTCGTCAATCCTCTCGGCGGCTTCATGGATTACGAGATCACCGACGAAGGGTTCCCCAACAGCGACTGGAACACGCTCTGGGATACACGGACGGGCCGCTTCGACGGAGGATGGACCGTCGAAATCGAGATTCCCTTCAAGTCCCTTCGCTTCAGGCCGGGCGCGGCGCAGATCTGGGGGATGCAGCTCGTACGGAGCATCCGGTGGAAGAACGAATCGAGCTTTGTGACCCCTATCCCCATCTCCGGCCCGCCGGGCGATTTTCGCCTGTCGGATGCCGCCACGCTGACCGGTATCGAGGTTCCGGGGGGCAACCGGACATTCGAGGTCAAGCCATACGCGATCGGCTCACTCGCCACAGATGTCAACGCGGTCCCACGGATCTCGAATGACGGCGCCGGCGACCTCGGCTTCGACGTCAAGTACGGCGTTACCCAGAACTTGACGGCGGACTTCACGTACAACACCGATTTCGCGCAGGTCGAGGTGGATGAGCAGCAGGTCAACTTGACGCGATTCAGTCTCTTCTTCCCGGAAAAACGGGAATTCTTCCTCGAGGGACGCGGCATTTTCGATTTCGGCCGGGCTACCGGCGGAGGGGGCGGCGGCTTCTTTGGCGGCAACGCCCCGACGATGTTCTTCAGCCGGCGGATTGGGCTGGAACGAGGACAGACCGTACCGATTTTGGGGGGCGGTCGACTCACCGGGAAGGCCGGCAAGTTCAGCATCGGGGCAGTGAGCATTCAGACCGACGATTCAACGAGTGCGAATGCTGTCGGGACCAATTTCACCGTCCTGCGTGTGAAGCGCGACATCCTGCGCCGGAGTCGGATCGGCGGCATCTTCACCAGCCGGTCGGTATCGACCGTGGGAGCCGGGACCAACGAGGTCTACGGCCTCGACGCCGCCTTCTCGTTCTACGACAACGTCAACTTCAACGGCTACTACGCCCGCACGCGCACACCTGGGCTGGAAGGCGATGACGCCAGCTACCAGGCCGCGTTCAGCTACAACGGCGACCTCTACGCGGTACAGCTCGACCACTTGCGCGTCGGCGATAACTTCAACCCGGAGATCGGATTCCTGCGGCGTGACGATTTCCGGCAGACCTTCGTGTCCGCGCAGTACAGCCCGCGTCCCAGCTCGATCGAGATGATTCGCCAGTTCACGTGGGGCGGCAGCCTCGACTACATCGAGAACGGCGCCGGGCAGGTCGAGACGCGGATCGAACAGGCGCGCTTCCAGATTGCGTTCGAGAACAGCGACGGTTTCAGCGTGGGCGTCCAGCGGAGCTACGAACTGCTCGTCCGAGCCTTTCTGATCGCACCTGGCGTGACCATCCCGGTCGGCGCGTACGACTTCCAGGACGTCCTCGCGTCGTACTCGATGGGACCACAGCGCCGGTTCTCGGGCACCTTCTCCATCCAGCGCGGCGAGTTCTTCAATGGACACATCACCTCGGTCGGCTACCGGCAGGGCCGGATCGAGATCACGCCGCAGTTGTCGTTCGAACCGGGAATCTCGGTGAATCAGATCGACCTTCCGGCGGGTCTGTTCACGACGAATCTCGTGACCAGTCGCGTCACGTACACTCTGACGCCGCGGGTGTTCTTCGGGGGCCTGCTGCAGTACAACTCGAGCAACAACTCCCTGGGCACCAACCTCCGGCTCCGCTGGGAGTATCAGCCCGGCAGCGAGCTGTTCGTGGTCTACAACGATCAGCGAGATACGTCGTCGCTGCGGGGCACGCCGTTCGTCCAGAACCGCGCCTTCGTCGTCAAGTTCACGAGGCTGTTTCGATTCTGACGGCGCCGGAGCCTCGCTGCCTGATAGACCGTCCCCTCCGTGTGAGCCCGTGATCGGTCCCGGCTGGTGGCATAATCATCTTCGTTTCCGCATTCACGGGCTGGCATGCGCGGATCTGCGGCCGCGTGCGGCTCGGTTCGAAGGACCCGTGAAGTGCCAATGCGCAGGCTCGGACAGGGAGGCGCGATGCGGAGCACGCGAGCGACTGTCGTCGTTCTGTTCGTCAGTGTCGCCGTCGGCGCGACTCCGACAGGCCAGGAGCCGAGGACCGGCTCGGTCCGGGATGATTCGGGAGTCGAGTCGGCGCTTCGGCTCGTCGCAACGTGGCTCGACGCCGAGCGGGCGTACAAGCAGGTGCCCGGCCTTTCAGTGGGCATCGTGCACGACCAAGAGGTCGTCTGGAGTCATGGCTTCGGCTACGCCGACCGCGAGCGGCGGGTGCCAGCGAGTGCGAAGACGCTCTATAGCATCTGTTCGATCTCCAAGCTGTTTACCAGCATCGGCGTGATGCAGCTCCGGGACCAAGGACTGCTGACGCTCGCCGACTCGCCGAGCCGGCATCTGCCGTGGTTCGATATCGAGCAGACGTATCCGGACCGCGCGCCCGTCACGCTGCGGGGGATGCTCACGCATTCGTCCGGGTTACCGAGGGAGTCAGACTTTCCGTACTGGAGTGGGCCCGATTTCGAGTTCCCGACGCGTGCGGAAATCATGGAGCGTGTCGGACGGCAGCAGACGCTGTATCCGGGGGATACCTACTTTCAGTACTCCAACCTTGGCCTGACCCTCGCCGGCATGATCGTCGCAGAGGTCTCGGGTCAGCCCTACGACGCGTACGTCACGAAGCGCATCCTCGAACCGCTTGGTCTGGTCGACACCAGGCCGGATTTGCCGCGCGCCCTCTGGGGCGATCGGTTGGCGACGGGCTACGGCGCGTTGCAGCGTGATGGCACGCGAGCGACGCTTCCGTTCTTCCAGGCGCGCGGGATTGCACCGGCGGCTGGATTCTCGTCGACCGTCGACGATCTGGCGACGTTCGCATCGTGGCAGTTTCGCCTGCTGGAGAACGGCGGCGAGGACGTCCTTCGTGCCAACACGCTGCGCGAGATGCATCGCGTGCACTGGCTCGATTCGGACTGGGACACCGCGTGGGGCCTCGGCTTCGCGGTGGCGCGGGACGGGGACACGACGTTCGTCGGACACGGTGGAAGTTGCCCCGGCTACCAGACCCATCTCCGGTTGCAGACCGACAGCAAGATCGCCGCGATCGTCATGGCCAATGCCTCCGGAGTCGACGTCGGCGGATACACCGCGCGGGCATTTCAGATCGTAGAGCCGGCTATCACGGAGGCGCTGGAGCAAGTCAACGGAAGAAAGCCGCTCGAGTCCGCCCTCGACAAGTACACCGGAACCTATAGCGCCCAGCCTTGGGGCGGCGAGATTGCGGTCCTGCACTGGAAGAACGGGCTCGCGATGCTGTCACTGCCGTCCGAGGACCCGGTGGAAGGGCTCGAGGAGTTGCAGCAAACGGATGGGCACTGGTTCCGCCGTGTTCGGGACGACGGCGAGCTCGGCGAGGAGGTCGTGTTCGAATTGGACGCATCCGGCGCGGTGACCGGTTTTCGACGGAACAGCAATGTCCGTCCAAAGATCCGCTAGGACGACGATCCGATTGGTTTATCGTTGGCAGCAATAACAGGAGGAAGAGATGAGTAGGAATACGGGTGACGTGACTGGTCTCTGTGTGGGCCTATGCTTCGGTCTGATGGCGGCGACAGCCGGCGCTCAGGGCATGATCGGACCCTCGTTGGCGGAGGCAAAGAAGGCGTTGGCCGCGACCGAAGCGGCGGCCGTCGAGATGAGCGTCGGCCTCAGCTGCGCGATCGTCGACTCGCGGGGCGCCCTCGTGGCGATGACGCGGATGGATAGCGCCCGGTACTTCACTGCCGACGTTGCGATGGGTAAGGCACGGGCGTCCGCGGCATTCGGCGCACCGTCGGGCGGCCTGACCAGAGTCGCCTCGCTCGGGTTGGGGGAGGTCATCGAGGGTGGGGAGATGCTGTTTCTTCAGGGAGCCGTCCCGATCATGAAGGATGGCGACCTCGTGGGTGCCCTTGGTTGCAGCGGTGCATCGGCCCAGCAGGATGAAGATGCGGCCAATGCCGGCGTGGCCGCGATGGGCTAGCGCACGTGCGTCATGGTGGCGGCACAGGGGGCGCTCGGGCGCAAGGTCTACGTCGCACCGAGCATGGATCTCGTGGTCACCCGCCTGGGGGACACACCGGAGCCCGCGTTCAACGAAGAGCTCTGGAGACGCCTGGTGGGCGGCGAGTGAGATGACACCGCGGGTCTCGGGCATCGCGCTGGTGGGGCTCTTCGTTGGGGCGCTGAGCGTCGGTGTCGGCAATGCCGGCGCCCAATCGTCGGGTCAGTGGCAACCCTACGGCACCGAGAACGGCGAGTGGCGGAGCTACGCCGGCAACACGGCCGGCCAGAAGTACTCTCCGCTCGACCAGATCAACGCCGACAACTTCAGCCGGCTCAAGATCGCCTGGGAGTGGACGTCGGTCGATCGGGTGCTCAGCCGGACCATGCCCGACGGCAGCGAATGGCGGGCGAGTCTCGACGCAATCGTCGACTCCCTGGTCGCCGACACGCCCGACCTCTACCGGGAGGGACAGTCGCCCAACCCGTCGCGCATGCAGGCCACGCCGCTGATGGTGGGTGGGGTCCTCTACTTCAACACGCCGCTCTCGCAGGGCGTTGCCGTCGACGCGACGACCGGGGAGACCCTCTGGGTCTTCAACCCCAAGACCTACGAAGAGGGCACACCGTCGATGTCCGGCCCGTGGACCCAGCGGGGCGTCGCTTACTGGACCGACGGCGAGGCGGACGAGCGGATCTTCTGGGGCACCGGCGCCGGCTACCTCGTCTGCGTCCAGGCGACGTCTGGACGGCCGTGCCCCGACTTCGGGCCGGACGGCACCGGGATGGTCGACGCGATGGTCGGCATGCCGCGGGTCGCGCGGGGGGATCGTGACTACCTCAACGCGTTTCTCTATTCCATCAACTCGCCACCCATCATCGTGCGCGACCGGGTGATCCACGGCTCGCACATCGCCGACGTGCGGATCACGAAGGAGGCGACGCCCGGGTGGGTGCGGGCTTGGAACGTACGCACCGGCGCGCACGAGTGGGACTTTCATACCGTCCCCAACAGCGCCGACGAGTATGGCTCGGACAGCTGGTCGAACGAGTCGTGGCGCTATTCGGGCAACGGCAACGTGTGGTCGATGCTGGCCGGCGACAACGAACTGGGCTACGTGTATCTGCCGACCGGCACCGTCACCAACGACTACTACGGTGGACATCGCCTCGGCGACAACCTGTTTTCGGAGTCGATCGTCGCCGTCGACATCGAAACCGGGCAACGGGTCTGGCACTTCCAGGCGGTCCATCACGGTTTGTGGGACTGGGACTTCCCGACGCACCCGAACCTCGTCGATATCACCGTCGACGGCCGCGACATCCGCGCGCTGGCGCAGGTGAGCAAGCAGGGCTTCATCTATGTATTCGACCGCGTCACCGGCGAGCCGGTCTGGCCGATCGAGGAGCGTCCGGTGCCACAAGAGACCAACCTGCCGGGCGAGGTGCCATCGCTGACGCAGCCGTTTCCCACCAAACCGCCGCCGTTCGAGTATCAGGGCGTGAGCGTCGACGACCTGGTCGATTTCACCCCCGAGATCCGGGCGCTGGCGGAGGAGGCGGTGCGGGAGTTCACCCTCGGGCCGATCTTCACGCCACCGCTACAGACGATCGAGGGGGTGACCCAGGGCACCATCCAGCGTCCGGCGATCGACGGGGGCGCCAACTGGGGCGGAGCCGGCGTCGACCCGGAGACAGGCATCCTCTACGTGCCGTCGAACAACCGATTCTCGGTGCTTCACTTTTACACCCCGGACCCCGCTGAGGGCGGCACAATGCGGTTCACGCAGGCGGCGTTCGGCAGTGGCCGCCAGCCCGCGATGCCCCAGGGACTGCCGCTCCTGAAGCCGCCCTATTCGCGGATGACGGCAGTGGACCTGAACGCGGGCGAGACCGCCTGGATGCAACCCAACGGCGATGGGAACCGTGTGCGGAACCACCCGATGCTGCGTGACCTCGACCTGCCGCCGCTGGGCGGCGACGGACGGGGCGGACCGGTCGTGACGAAAACGCTGCTCGTCAGCGCGCTGAGCGCCGGGGGCACCGATGACGGACCGCGGCTCGTGGCGCGGGACAAGACCACCGGCCAGATCGTTGGGTCGGTGGATCTGCCGACCGGGGCGATCGGCACCCCGATGACGTACATGGTGGACGGTCGGCAGTACATCGCCCTGACCATCGGCGGGGGACCGCGCCTGGTGGCCTTCGCGTTGCCGGTATAGATCGACCTACTGCGACGCTGGCCTTCGACCTCCCCAAGACACATGCCTCTTCAGCCCGGCACCACGCTCGGCCCCTACGAGATCCAAACCCCCCTCGGCGCGGGGGGTATGGGTGAGGTGTATAGAGCCACCGACACGCGCCTGGACCGCACCGTCGCCATCAAGGTGCTCCCAGAGCACGTCGCCGCCGATCCCGAGCTGAAGCAGCGGTTCGAGCGCGAGGCCCGCACCGTCGCCGCATTGAACCACCCGCACATCTGCACCCTCCATGACGTCGGCAGCCAGGACGGCGTCGACTTCCTGGTGATGGCACACCTCGAAGGAGAGACTGTCGACGAGCGCATACGACGTGGAGTGCTGCCACCCGTTGAGGTCGTGGAACATGGACTCGATCTCTTGGCAGCGTTGGAGGCGCTGCACGGCCTAGGCCTGCTTCATCGAGACCTCAAACCGTCCAATCTGATCCTGACGGCGAACGGGCTCAAAGTGATTGACTTCGGGCTGACGCGCGCACCGGCCACGCACGGTGATGACACGGCCAAGACCGGTCTCGACCTCACGCGGCCTGGGACGCTCGTCGGAACACCCAGGTTCATGGCGCCGGAGGTGCTCCGGGGTCGACCGGGCTCCGCCCAAGCGGACCTCTTCGCGGTCGGGGCCTTGCTCTACGAGGCGCTGAGTGGAAAGCCCGCGTTTACGGGGTCGTCGGTGTTCGAGATTGCTGAAGCGGTGCTGCACGACAACCCCCCGATACTCGTCGGGTCGGATGCGGTCCTCGCCGCCGACCGGGTCGTCTACCGTGCGATGGCCAAGAAGGCCGAAGACCGCTACGCGGACGCTGGCGCGATGGCGAAGGATCTCCGTCGGGTCCTCGACTCGTCCGATGCCGCGGTCTCGGCGCCGGTGACTGCTCAACAGGTCCCTCGACTGATCGCCCTGCCGTTTCGGATGTTGCGCCCGGACGCGGACGCGGAGTTCTTGACGTTCAGCTTGCCGGATGCCATTACGACGTCGCTCACGGGGCTGACACCGATCGTCGTGCGGTCGCCCCTTGCGGCGGGCGACGTCTCGACAGACACACCGGACCTCAAGCGGCTTGCAAAGGACGCCGAGGTCGACCTGGTGTTGCTAGGCACGCTGTTGCGAGCCGGTGAACGGCTTCAGGTCACGGCTCAGCTCGTGGAAGCGCCAGGCGGTACCGTCGTCTGGTCGCAACGCGAACAGGTGGAGTGGCAGGACGTCTTTCAGCTGCAGGATGATCTGACCCAGCGGATCGTCGACTCACTGGCAACGCCGCTCAGCGCGAACGAGCGGCAGCAACTGCGGCGTGATGTTCCGGCCAGTGCGATGGCCTACGAGCACTTCTTGCGGGCGAACCAGCTCGCCAATACGGCGTCCGAGTGGCCAGTCGCCAGAGACTTGTATCTCAGGTGTGTCGAGGAAGACCCGGCCTACGCCCCCGCCTGGGCTCGGCTGGGACGCATCCATCGCGTGCTCGGCAAATACTCGATGACCGCGAGGGATCAGGAGGAGGGATATGGCCGTGCCGAGAAGGCGTTCGAGCGGGCGTTGACCCTCAATTCGAGCCTTCCTGTTGCCCACGACCTCTATACCGCTCTGGAGCTCGAGCAGGGCCGCTCGCATGAAGCTATGGTCCGACTTCTGGCACGCGCCAAAGCCACTCCAACCGATCCACACCCCTTCGTTGGCCTCGTCCTGGCGTGCCGCTACTGTGGGCTGCTCGATGCCTCGTTGGCAGCCCACGAGCGCGCACAGCGAATCGATTCACACGCGCAGACCGCCGTTATGTTCACGCTCTTCCATATGGGTCGGTATGAGGAGGTGACCGAACGAGGGCAGGGCCTTGACTGGCTCATCAAGGTCGATGGCCTGATGCGCATGGGTCGACTCGAGGAGGCTATCGAGGCGTCGCGCGCGGCCGCGAATGAACCCAGTGTCCCAGCCGTCGCCAAGATAACGTTCGACTTCTTGAGGGCGCTGGCCGAGGGTGATGCGGCGAGCTTGGAGGCGGCCGATGAACGGGGTCGCCCGATCGGTGAGCTGCTCCGGGACCCGGAGTTCCATTTCTGGTGGACGGGGTGCATCCTTCGGAAAGGGGATCGTGGGCGCGCGTTGTGGCATCTGCGCCGAGCTGTCGATGGCGGCTTTTGTTGCCTCCCCGCCATGGTTGACAACCCCGTGCTCGACCCGCTGCGCGGTGAAGCCGAGTTCATTGAGCTGCTGCGACTAGCCGAAACCAAGCACAACGCAGCGGCAGCGGCGTTTGCAAACGCGGGTGGTGACCGGATACTCGGGTTGTAGAACTGGTCGTCTCGCCGTCACATCCTGGTGCGCAACGGCATGGCGGCACGAGGAGGTCGAGAATGAAGAGACGGGCTCGGTCTCAGGGCGTCTGTGAGATCTCGCGTAGGAGCTTCCTCCACTCGGTCATGGCCACGCCGATCCTCGCGCCTCTCGCGCGCATCGGCCCGGCCCGAGCCCAAGGTCGAGCCCCGCTCCCGGTCAGAGTCAGCACACTGAACCACGTGAGTTTCGGATGCGCTGACCTTCAGGCGACGGTCGCATGGTACGAGAGGGTCTTGGGCTTACCACGCCACGCGTTCCAGGATTACGCGGGAGGCCAGACCGTGCTGCGGGTGGGGATCGACCCGCCGGCCTACATGGCCCTCACCGAGCGGGACCCGGCCGGGTCAGCGACCCGTCGCCCGCACTTCTGCTGGGGCGTCCCGGACTTCAACGTCCATCGGATCCTGGCGGCGCTCGCCGAGATGCGGGCGCCGGCCCGGTCGGTGCTCCGGGAAGGCACGACGATCAACGGCGTGAACTTCGCCGGCCCGGACGGCGCGCCGCTCCAATTCAATCCCGAGATCGCGTGCGGTGGCCTGGGCTTTCTGGGAGAGGTGTGCGACCCGTCGGCGGCCGCGGTTCGGCGGCCGTCGGATCCGCCCCCGATCCAGGTGCGGACGCTCAATCACATCAAGTACGTCGTGACCGATCTCGAGCGCGCCCTCGAGTGGTATCAGCGCCTGACCGACATGCAGGTCGTCACCTATCAGGAGCCGGTACGGGGGACACGCACTGCCGGCTACGACGGCCCGCCGATCCCGGTGCTCCAGGTTGGCGCAGGGCCCCAACATCTGGCCTTGGTCGAGGGGTCCGGCTCCGACGCCTTCCGCCTGCACGTCGGCCTCGGCGTGGAAGGGTTCGAACCGGACCGGGTGATGGACGCGCTCGAGCAACATGGCGTATCGGCGCACGTACGGATGCGTGGCGGGGCCACGCCGGAGATTCTGGTGGACGCGCCAGACGCGGTCAGGATCCAGCTCCAGGACGTCACCTACTGCGGCGGCGGCGGCCGACTCGGGAACGTGTGCTGAACGGGGAGGCATTGTGCGACTCACGCGCCTCGCGATCTTCGCCGCATTCATCTTCGCGCTCAAGGTTGGATGGACGCTCCCGCTGTACGCGCAGGATGACGCGCGTGCCAATCGCGTCGTCGAGCGATTGCGGCAGGGTCGGCCCGCCCTCGGCACGTTTACCCGCACCCCTCGCCCCGATCTCGACTTTGCGGTGATCGACGCCCAGTACGGGGGGTTTGACATCGACACCATTCGCCAGGCCGTGGTCGCGATGCGCTCGACAACCGGGGCACCTGGCGTTGCGCCGATCGTGCGTATTCCCTACGAGGCACGTGACGCACCGCAGGCGGTGGTCAGGCAGTGCCTCGACGCCGGTGCATCGGGTGTGATGTTTCCCGATATCGAGACGAAGGAGCAGGCGATGACGGCGATCAGCTCGATGCGAGTCGGGCGGTCGCGAGATGTCTGGCCACTCGATCCGTCTGGGAGTCTGGTTGCCATGCTGCAGATCGAGTCCCTGACGGGGATCGAGAATCTCGACGAGATCCTCGACGTGCCGGGGATCGGCGCGATTTTTCTCGGCCCCACCGATCTCGCCGAATCGGCGGGCGAGGACGGTCCCAACTCCGCGGGTGTCGAGGCGCTGGTGCAGGAGGTCCTGCGGGCGTGCCTGGCGAAAGGTGTCCCCTGTGGCTATCCGATCGTGGCGTCCACCGACGAGGCGGCCGAAGACGAGACGCAAAGGCGTGTGCGTGAGGGTTTCACCGTCCTGGCCGTGATGACCGTCGCGAGGTAGGGGGCAGAACCTCGGGGCTCACAGGTCCGACCGTCGCACCGTGGAAAAGCCATCACCGACGTTCACCGTTGAATCGCTTCGGGAACTCTACGCTCACATGGAATGGGCCGATGGCAAGGTCTGGTCGGTCGCTCTGAGCACCGAGGGGCCTCGGGCGATGAGGTGATCCGTGAGAAGCTCGTCCACATTCACTTGGTGCAGTGGGCCTATCTGCATACGTGGACACGCCAACCATGGGAGCCTCCCAAGCTGCGGGAAGTCTCCAACCTCGCAGCGGTGTGGCGTTGGGCGTACCCCTACTATGCCGAGGTGAAGCGCTTTCTGAACACCGCCGATCAGGAGGCCGTCGCCGAGCCGCTTCCTGAGTCATTTGCCAATCGAATCGAGCAGGACCTCGGTGTACGCCGTGCGACCCCAACAATCGCCGAAAGCGCGATTCAGGTCGCGAGTCATTCGACGCATCACCGTGGGCAACTCAATACGCGGTTGCGCGCGCTTGGCGCGGAGCCTCCACGGTTCGACTACATCGCCTGGGTGTGGTTCGGCCGGCCTACGGCTGACTGGAAAGAACCGGGTTAGCTTCTTGACGGAGTTCATGGAGAAGATTGGCGCTGCGCTGAGGTGATCGCACGCAGCTGTTGACGACCAGGGGCTTGTATGCTAGTTTTCTAGCACTAAAATGGCCTCGCGCGAGCAACACATCGAACCTGGTCCGGACCGCCGCCGGCCACGCGTTGGTGGCGACCTGATCCTTGTCGCCTTGCTTGCCGCGTCGACATTCGTGGCGGCGGCGGAACCAATATACCGACTGCCGTTCCCGAAGGCCGCGAGCTATCCGGTGCGGCAGAGCTTCGATGGACGCTACGGACACTCGGAGGCGGCGACGTTCGCCGTCGACTTCGACATGCCGATTGGGACGCCCGTCGCGGCCGCGCGAGGCGGGAGCGTCGTCGCCGTCGTCGAAGAGCACCCCAACGCCAAACCTCGCAAGCCGCAGCCCGGCAACGAAAACTACGTCGTCGTCGATCACGGAGATCAGACGTTTGGGCGCTACTATCATCTCGACCAGCACGGCGCCGAGGTTGTCATGGGCGAGACGGTCGTGGCGGGACAGCGCATTGGCCGTTCGGGGAACTCCGGCGCCACGTTCGGACCCCACCTCCACTTCGACGTGACCGGCGCGTGCTTCGAATGGGGCTGCCAAACGGTGCGCTTCCGTTTTTCCGGAGTCGAGGACGACCCGCTCCTCGAAGGCGAGACCTACGGCGGCACGCGCGGCCGGCCACGGTGACGCTCTTTTCTGGTGGACCTCGTCCGAACGCAGTCAGCGGGCGGCGTTCCCAACGCCGACCAGCGGGCTTACGCTTTCGCCATCAACATCGACCTCGAACGCCGTTCCCACACTGATACCCAGGAGGTGGGCCGCCGCGAGCGCGTCCGCCACCTGAGAACGGGTCAGCCCAACGGATTCGTCATCCTCTGCGTTCAGCTCCCAATCCCACTGGACAAACGCGCCACCAGGCGTGAGCAGACTCGCAAGTGTGGCAACGGTGCTGGGATAGTCGTCGAGGAACGCGCAGACGGATGACGCCACGACCATGTCAAACGGCACGGCGAACAGCTCGGGCCGCTCGTGCCGCGCCGAATCAAGTGACGCCGCGATCGCATCGACGTTCGACCATCCGCGCCGCTCGACTTTGGCTGCAAGCAACTGCACCATCGCCGTTGATGTGTCGAGCGCCACGACCCGCTCCGCCCGTTCCGCCAGACGTTCCGTCAAGCGCCCGGTGCCGCAGCCGAAATCCAGGACCCGCGCACCGTCGAGCGTGAGCCGGCCCTCCTGATGGAGACGTTGAAGGCTTCCATAGGCGGCGACCGAAAAGGCGTGGACGGCTTCGTCCTCATCCCATTCAGCCGCGTGTTCGTCCCACGTCATCCCTCTCTCCGACGCCGTCGCGTCTGCCAGCTACCTGGCAGCGCCGTCGCGCAGAGGTGTGTCGAGCACGGCGAGGGCCTTGTCCAGCCACTCGGCATCCGGGAGACCGTGGCCCAGGCCCTCGACGGAGAGATACTCGAATGTGCGGAAGCCACCGTTCTTGATGACGTCCCACAGGCTGGGTACGTAGGTGGCCACCGGATCATCCGTGCCCTGGATGATGGCGTGACGCGAGCGGTCCCGGGCCAGCGTCAGGTAGGAGTCCGGCGGCTTGCCAATGGTCGGCGGGAGGAACCGACCCTCCCGGGGCGGCGTGGGCTCGTACCAGTTCACTCCCGCAACGTAGACTCCCCCCATGAAACGGTCGGGGTGAACGATGGCCACCGAGCTGGCGACTCGGGCGCCGCCCGAGTGACCCGAGACGTAGATCCGATCGGGATCGATCTCGTATCGTTCGGTCGCCAGGTCGATCGACTCCAGCGCCACGGCCCGACGCCAGAGCGGGGAGATCTGATTCCCCGCCCCGTTGGGCCCCACCCAGATCAGGGCGTTCTTCTCCAGCGTCTCCCGCCAGTGTTCGGGCAGCTCCCGCTGCCCCGAGGAGAGATGAACACGAACAGGCCATGCGGCTGGCCCTCCGCTGCGGCCGTCGGCGCGTGTACCACCCAGGAGTGGCCGTTCTCGTCGCTGACCACCGTCGCCATCGTGGCGTCGTTCTCGATCCGGTCGTACTGGGCCCTGAATTGTTCCTTCCGCTCGGCGTTGGAGAACGCGACACCGCTACCCCTGAGATACCCCGCCATCACCTCGAGGTAGTTGGCCTTCGCCACGCCGGGGATCTCGATCGTGTACATTCCGGCATAGGGCGTGAGGTCATCGGCCTGCACGGGTCCAGACGCGTGCTCGACCTGCGCGAGGACCGGCACGGAGAGCAGGGCCACGACGAGGGACGTAACGGTTTTCTGGCGGCGGTTCCGTGACCCCGCCTTCTTCTTTGTCTTCGCCTTCCTCGGCTGAGGATGAATCCCAAATCTGGCGTCGTCCCGCGCGACGGCGACTGCCACTCGTTCCATCGTCCCCTCGAAGTCGTCATGAACCGAATCGATGTAGAGCCACTTCTTCAGGATGTCGTGAGGCGCCAGGTGCGGGAACTCCTCGACGATGGCAGGCTGATGCACATACTCCGTGCAGATCAAGACGCCATGCCAGTTCCACCGGCCGGTCTTCGTCGGTTCGACCAGGAGCATCATCTGGCGGCCGAACAGGTAGATAGCCAGTCCACCGAACATCCTCTTGGTGAAGAAGCTGGGATGGTCCTCGAAGACCTGACAAATCCAGGCGTTGTCGAACGTTTTCATCTAGTGTCCTGTCACCGTGATTCGGTGCATGAGTCCTGGCGCGCGGCGCCCGGCTGGCAAGGCGCAACGAGGGAGCATCGTGGGCCTATGTGACCGAGGAGCGACGCCGTCAGGCGGGATGCCCCGCCCGGGAATTATGTTGCGAATCACGGTTACAGGACACTCAGGCAGCTCAGGATACAGATCACCGGTGGCCTAAGGTTAGTCCGGAGGGAGACTGAGGCGTGAGGCGGCGAGGGGAAGGGGACGACGGGGCTGGGGAGATGCGCCCCGCCGTCCCGGGACCATCGATGTCGGTGCCACGACTGCGTGACGGGACGATACGCAGGAGCGGTGGAGCGACGGACTCTCGGTCCCGCTCCATGCGGCCTCCCGCCGTCCGCGCCACGACGATCGTGGCGCAGTGATGTGATGCAAAGGGGATGCCGATATGCTGGCTGGTGGCCGGTGCCACAATGGCCAGTGTCCCGGATATGTCCCAACAGGGCAGACGCTGGTCGTCACAGGCGTGGGTCTGATTTCCAGGAGGGCTGGGTGAATGACACGTCCTTGCGCGACGTCATGCGCTGTTTTCCTCAAGGTGTCGTGGTCGTGACGACCCGGGCGGTGCCGGGTGGGGATGGGCCTCGTGGGATCACCGTCAGTTCGTTCACGTCTGTAAGTCTCGCGCCACCGACGGTGCTCGTATGCATCAAGAAAGATGCTCGTGCCCACGATGCCATCGACGATGGCCGGTTCCTGATTAACGTGCTGGGACAGCACCAGGGTGCGGTGTCCGACCACTTCGCCAGTCCTGAGTTGTCGTCAAGCCAACAGTTCGAGGCCCGGTCGCTGTGCGAGAGATTCGGGCACGACGATCCTCCCGCGCTCGACGGCTGCCTGGGCTATCTGCTGTGCCGGGTCATCGAACGCGTACCGATCGCGGACCACACGCTGTTCGTCGGGGAGGTCGAAAAGGCGGAGTTGGGAGCGGAAGGCCCTCCGTTGGTCTTCTGCTCGCGAGAGTATTGGGGTCTTGGCTCAGTCGTTCACACGAGGGCGTGAGGCCCGTTGGTCTGCGAAGAGGCAGTGACGGCGCTGGACCCCGCTGACACGGGCCGCAGCTTCGGCGGCCCCCCGAAGCGTCTTTGCACATCTCCGAGCAGCATCGCCCCGAAGATCTGTGCGCACGCAGGCCATGAGAGCGGACGCGTGTGCACGGCGACCCGCCCAGCCGCGACGGCACTGCAGATGGCGTCCGCGTCCGGCTCGCTCTCGACCAACGAGTAGGTCGATCCCAACTGTCGCAATCGGTGGATGTCGCCGTTGCCGACCAACGGCTTCGCCTGTTGTGCCGCCCACCGTCTGGCCGGCCGGTTGAAGTCGACGGTCGATGTATAGAACGCGTTGATCTCGATGGCGTCGAACGCCGTGCGGTAGTCGTCGAGCACAGTGTGGGCAGCGTGCTGGACAAAACGGGTGCGGTGCGATGACCAGGCCTCCGGACCTCTTCTTCACCGCGAGGAGTTGGTCGAAGTTCTGCACCTGCTCGACGGGTTCGTGGAAGTTGATGAGCAGGACGTGCTTGCCCCGGATGGTGCGCTCGATGCCAGGAACGAGGACAACGCCTCGCTCTTTCGCGTAAGAGGCAAACGGGCGCACATCCAATTGCCTGTCGTGCAGCGTGATCGCCAGGGCGTCATAGTCCAACGCAGCGGCACGGTCGATCAGGTCGAACGTGCTATGGGGGATGACGTCGTGAGGATCGTCGGCGGTGTGAGTGTGGAAGTCGACTTTGAGCATGGGCTAGCCCGTCAGGCCCAAACGAGTTCAGCAGGAAGCGGGCCGACTGTCGTGCCGGCGAGCTGAAAAGCACTAACGAATGTGGCAACAAGGACGCGACCCTGACGACTAAATGTCACCCACGGCAGTGGCGTGCGATAGGCGCGCGTCGTTCCCGCTCGTGCTCCTGCGAGTCCAAGCCCGAGTACCGCTACGCTCCAGAGACGTCGACCCGGCATCAGGCTTGCTCGTGTCCTTCGCGGAGTGTCCGAGCAATCGCCGCAACAGCTGCGCCGCTTAGTCTGTTGGATTGTCGGACACGACGACGATGTGTTCCGGCAACCCGCGCGGCTGTGTCTCCGTTGTGGCCGCTGTGGTCGCCGCACAATCGGCTGGGAGGTCCTATCGTCGCGCTTGGCCGTCGCCCGCCCGACGGTAGCGCCGGCGCGCGTGATCGTGGAGGAACCGACGGTAGCGCCGGCGCGCGTGATCGTGGAGGAACCGGCGGCGCGCCACGCAATCGAGCGTGTGCGTCAGCGCAGGTTCACTGACGTGAGAGCGTTGGCGTCGTCGAGGGCACCGCACGTCGTCGTCGTGGCAGCGATGACGTGGCGGAACGTGGTGTCGGTGCCAGCATGGGGGCCGCCGTGCGATACTCGGTCGGCGTCCGTAGGGTACACGCGCTTCACCATCGCGTTCGTGCTCGCCAGCGGGTCACGAGGAACTCAGCCCGAAATCCGAGGACCAGCTAATCCAGCGGCCCCCCCGCTCCTCCCGTCCGCCCAGAATGTCGCTTCGCGCTAGTGTCCTGTGTCAGTGAATCGCGAAACAATTGCCCGGCGGGGCATCCCGCCTGGCGGCGTTGCTCCTCGGTCACATATGCCCGATATGCTCCCTCGTCGCGCCTTGCCAGCCGGGCGCCGCGCCAGGCACTTATTCCACGAATCACTGACACAGGACACTAGCGGTCCGCGGAGCGAGTCGACCGCGCAATACGGATCGCCGCTACATCACGTGTGCTGTGGCCTGGCCGTGCTGGTCGTGCTGACCGGGGCGGTCGAGGGCGGTCAGCACACCGTCGCCCCAGTGCCGCCAACTCAGAGTGACACGGTCGGAATCCTTCCGTTTACGAATCTGAGCCGCGCGCAGGCGGACCAGTGGATGGGCAGTGGGATTGCGGAAACGCTAGCGTCGGATCTGCCCGGCAGGTACGGAGTTGAGGTCCTGCCCAGGGAAGTGTTCAGCCTGGCGCTATTGAGGCGGACGGTCAGCGCGGATGTCGCCGTCTCCGCCGAGGAAGCCGCGCTGCGCCTCTGCCGCGCGCTGGGCGCGACGTGGCTCATCGCTGGCGCCTATCAGCGCGTCGACGATCGCGTGCGCATCACGGCACGGGTGCTCGCCGTTGACACTGGCGACGTCCTCGACACGCTGAAGGTCGATGGCGCATTCGGGGACCTTTTCGGCTTGCAGGATCAGGTGATCGATGCGCTGGGGAATCAGCTCGGAGCCGGCGGTGGCGTGTCGTCGCGGGCGGCGACGGGGAGTGATCTGGTTCCCTCACTAGCGACCGTGCCCACGCCAACAGGCGGTTCCGGAGCGCCGACCCCCGCGATCGACGGTCCGCCGCCCCCTGTGGCACCGGAGGTGATCACTCGCGATGCGCGTCACCGCGCGACGGTTCGCGCCGTGCGGTTGACAACGCCGCTCACGCTCGACGGACGGTTGGACGAGGCCGCTTACACGCGCGTGCTCCCGATGTCCGACTTCATCCAGCAGGAGCCCCAGGAAGGATTCCCGGCCACTGAGAAGACGGAGGCGTGGCTGTTCTTCGACGACGAGCGCGTCTACGTCTCGTTCCGGTGTTGGGAAAGCGCGCCTGAACGGATGATTGTCAACGAGATGCGGCGCGACAACTTCAATGTGTATCAGAACGATCACATCGCGTTCGTCATCGACACCTTCTACGACCGGCGCAATGGCTTGGAGTTTCTCGTCAATCCAGTCGGTGGTCGAATGGATGGGCAGATCACCGACGAGCGTCTGTACAACGGCGACTGGAATCCGATCTGGGATGTCGCGGTGGGACGGTTCGACGGCGGCTGGACACTCGAGACCGCTATTCCGTTCAAGTCGCTCCGGTATCGGCGTGGGTCCGACCAGCTCTGGGGCTTCAACGTGCGTCGTGTGAACGTCTGGAAGAACGAGCATTCGTTTCTCGTGGGGATTCCAAACGCGCTGGGCGCTTCTGGCATCCTCCAGTTCTCGCGCGCGGCGACCGTGGTGGGGTTGGAGGTGCCGCCGCGAGCGACCAGCCTGGACGTCAAGCCGTTTGCCATTACGGATCTGACCAGCGACCGCACCGCGACGCCGCCCGTTTCCAACGCGCTCGGAGGCGACGTCGGGCTCGATGTCAAATACGGGGTGACGCAGAACCTCGTGGCCGACGTGACCGTCAACACCGATTTTGCCCAAGTCGAGGCCGATGACCAGCAGGTCAACTTGACGCGGTTTAGCCTGTTTTTTCCCGAGAAACGAGAATTCTTCCTGGAGAATCAGGGGGTCTTTGCGTTTGGGGGTGCGGGCACCGGCGCCTTTGGTGGCGGTGCCACGACGCCCGTCCTGTTCTACAGCCGCCGAATCGGTTTGCACGAGGGGCAAGAGGTGCCCATCACAGTGGGTGGCCGGCTCACGGGCCGGGCGGGCAAGTTCAGTGTCGGTGCACTCAACATCCAGACGGCCGACCCGCCAGCGGCGGGCCAGGGGGCGACGAACTTCACGGTCATGCGGGTACGGCGAGACGTGCTGCGACGGAGCAGCATCGGCGCGATCTTCACCGGGCGTTCGGTGTCAACGTACGGCGGCGGGTCAAACGAAACCTATGGTGTCGACGGCACGTTCGCGTTCTATGACAACCTCCGGTTCAACACGTACTGGGCCAGAACCCGGACGCCGGGACTCTCGGGGGACGACGTCAGCCACCGAGCCCAGGTCGATTACGCGGGCGACCGTTATGGACTGCAAGTCGAGCGGCTCGTCGTTGGGGACAACTTCAATCCCGAGGTGGGGTTCCTCCAACGCGATGACTTCGAACGCAGTTTCGGGCTCTTCCGATTCAGCCCGCGGCTGCAGTCGGTCGCCGCCATCCGCAAGCTGACGTGGGAAGGGCGGTTGGACTACATCACCGATCGGGGAGGCGTGCTCGAAACGCGTCAGGCTCAGGGCGTGTTCGGTATCCTGTTCGAGAACACCGATCAGTTCACGGCGACGTACACGCGGAACTACGAGTTTCTCGACCGGCCCTTTGCGATTGCGCCCGGCGTCACGGTCCCGATCGGTGGCTACGGTTTTCAAGACGTCGAGGTCGCGTACTCGCTGGGGCGGCAGCGCCGACTGGCCGGGGGGCTCATGGTTCAGCATGGGAGCTTCTTCAGCGGTGAGAAGACGACCGTTGGTTTTGGGTTCGGGGGCGGAGGGTTCAGTGGAGGTCGCCTCAAGCTGACGCCGCAGCTGTCGGTCGAGCCAGGCCTCTCGTTCAACTGGATCACCCTGCCCGAGGGCCGATTCACGACCAATGTGGTGACGACGCGGATGACCTATACCGTGACCCCGCTGATGTTCGTCAGCGCGCTGATGCAATACAACTCGAGCACCCGTTCAGTGGGCGCCAACCTCCGTCTGCGCTGGGAGTATCAGCCGGGGAGTGAGCTCTTCGTCGTGTACAACGAGGAGCGCGATACGCTCACGCCCCGTTATCCCGAACTGCAGAACCGGAGCTTCGTCGTCAAGATCAATCGGTTGTTTCGCTTTTGATTCAGAAAATTGGAGAGCAGAGCATGAGTGCAACAATCGAGAGATTGGTGGCTGGATACGAGAAAGGGCGTATCGCGCGCCGGGAGTTCGTCATGGCGCTGACTGCGTTGGTCGCGACTCAGGGGAAGGCTGCCGCGCAGGCTCCCACAGCGCCGATCGACGTCGGTACGCTCAACCACGTGTCTATCGGCGTTGGGGATGTGCAGCGGTCGGTCGACTTCTACCAGAGCCTGTTCGGGCTGACAGTGAAGAGCCGTCAGGGCACCGGCGACAACGTCTCGGCGGGTGGAAACACCACGGTCGTCGTCAACCTCGCTCCCGGGCCGGGGCCGGAGTTCGTCGGCATCTATCAGGCGGACGCGCCGTCGATTGGGCACTTCTGTCTCGGTGTGAACGACTTCGATGCCGACGAGTCGATGGCCCGGCTCGAGGAGCGAGGCGTGCAGGCGTTCATGCGAACGCGGGGCGAGTCGAAGGAGATCTTCGTAACCGACCCCGACGGACTTCTCGTGCAGCTGACCGACACGGTGTTCTGCGGCGGCTCGGGGCCTCGTGGCAGCGTCTGTCGGGGTGAGTAGATCGATTCAGCGTCACGGCGGCCGGACCGTGGTGCTTATCGAACGGTGAGTGCGATCTCCCGCGTCACGCTTTTCGGCCCATCGGAGGCCTGCACCCGGAACAGATACTCGCCGGCGGTGGAAAAGGTGGCGGTGACCGCAGCAACACCGTCCGCTGACTCCTCCTGCGGCTCGACGGAGACGCCGGTCGGGCCCCGCAGTTGCGTCCAGGTCACGTTGACCTCGCCCACACTGGTGCGGGTCGGGCGCGTGCGGGCCGTGGGTTGGACTTGCGGGACGTTGAGTGGCAGCGTCGGTCCGTCGTCAACTGGCGCGAACGTCGGCGGCTGCTCCTGGCCACGCCCCCGTGTACGAGGCTCGGGCAGACCGTCATCACTCACCCGCGCGGACATCGTCACCGACTCGCCCACGCCGGTCGTGGTCGGAGCCTCGATGGCGGTCATCGTCGGAGCCTGGTTCTCGGCCGCCCCTTCTCTCGCGGCGAAGAACGCGCTCCCAGGATTCGCGGAGATCTCCCACTCCGGCTGCAGCCAGCCCTCGGCCCGATAGGTCTCGTCGCGGATTGTGACCTGCCAGACAAGCCGTTCGTCGCCCCAATCGGCCGGCACGGTCACACTGAACACCCGACGATTGACGCGGGGATAGAAGTATGTCGGCTGCCCCTTGTCCGGCTCGTCGGGCGACACGCGGTTGTTCGCGCCCACCGGCACGTGCAGTTCCTCGACGTAGTTCCGGTTGAGATAGCCGAAGTGCATCTCGAAGCTGCCGTCGGAGTTGTGCGCCCAGCCTTCGAAGTACGGCTGGATGGTCTGGCCAGAGTTGAACGTGAACTGTAATGGGTCGGCCTGGGCCTGGGCCTGGGCCTCGGCCTCGGTGGCCGAACCCACGACGAGGACAAAGACCACGCCCACGACCATCGCCACGCACACGACCGGCGCACCCCAACCCGACCGCATCACCATCGGCCTGCTCGTCCTGACCCGGAGTCGAACCAGCGTCGCGGGTTCACAGCCGCCTCAGTTGTCGTTGGTCCGTTGGCGGGCCTCCGCGCGGTCCGCCACCTCCGCCTCGTATTCCTCATCCGTCAGGTCGGTCCACCCGATCCAGGCGAAGGCCATCTCGTCGATGGTCCGCTGGCCGGCGCCGACCCAGTTGCTCGGGTCGACGTTGCCGCGGTTGGCCGCCGAGTTGTCGAGCCAGCTGCTCACGTGCAAGATGGTGCCCGCAGGAATCAGCGGGGCCGCGTCATCGTCGTAGTTGTAGTTCATGTGCCAGTTGTAGTCGAACCCGGCGCAGTTCACCGTTTCGGCCCTGACCGGCTGGGTCGGGTAGATGAACTCGATGCACTGATACTTGCCCAGCATGTGCATGTGCGGCTGGAACATCGTGATGCGGGCAGCCTTGCTGAACCGGGCGTAGCCATCCGACCGCATGACCTCACCGGACGGGATGTCGAGCACGCCGATGACCTGTCCCTGCGAGCCTCCGAGCTGTTTCGAATACCGGACGTGCTTTGGCTCGGCCCCCCGCGGCAAGAAGTTGATGCCGAGCTCGACGTTGGCATCGACCTCCTCGCCCACCGAGTGGAGGTGGTAGCTCAGCCGAGCCTGCGAGTTGCCCGGCAGGAGGAGACCGGAATCGGGAGGATAGATCTCGGCCTGCTTCCCGGACGCGTATTCGACGAGGAACAGCCCGCCGCCCATCGACTCGCCCTCGGCGTTCGGCTCGACCGCGTACGAGAGCGCATGGTGGACGACCTGCCGTGCCTTGTCACCGATCGGACGCGTCTGGATGGCCGTGATGTAGCGGTCTTCGGGAAGGCCCATGTCGGTGAACAGATTCCCGAAGATGTCGGGGCCAGCGGCGGGGACCGTGTACGTCGGGAACCTCACCACCAGGTCGGGCTCGCCGATCTGCCAGGCGTCGGCGGGCGCGAACTCCGGCGGCGCCGGCGTATCGACGGGATTGCCCTGTGGTGCGCCGGTGTCGACCCAGCGGATGATCGTGGCGATCTGATCGTCGGTCAGCGAGGGGTCGTTCTTGAAGCCCTGGATGCCGATGTCTCGATCGAGGTGCCACGGCGGCATCGCCCGGGTCTCGACCTTGTTCCTGATCGACCGAGCCCACGGTCGCGCGTCGCTGTAGGTGATCAACGACATCGGCGCAATCTGGCCGGGCCGGTGGCAGTTGACACACGACGCATGGAAAATTGGCGCGATGTCGGTCGCAAACGTCGGTGTCTCAGGCACTTGTGCCCCGGCACTCGCAGGGAGCAGCAACGCAACGACACACGCCGGACCGGCGACGAGGGACTGAAGTCTCATCAGGGCGTTCCTCCAAGAATGCACCAGTGTAGCGGTTCTCGGCGCGGACGACCAACGGCCCCTGCTGCCGGCCTCACGCGGTGCGGCCCGGTCGAGGCCATGATTCGGTCCCGACCGGTGGCATAATCAGCCCTGGTTCGCGATCGGATGCTATTGACGAGGGGCATGATCGGGGACTCTTCCCGGAGGTAGACACATGACTCGCCCGAAGGTGAAAAGCGTCGGTTTTGCGTCGGTCGGCCTGCTCGTCGTGACGGCGTGGGTCATCGGCAGTGGATTGGCGACTCCGGCGGGGACAGCGGCACAGACGGAACAAACGAAATGGCCCCCGCTGTTCCCACGCTCGGGCGCAACCAAGGTGCTCGAGACCGATCGCATCATCGTGTGGGACCAGGTGTATACAGCCGAGGAGATCGTCCATAAGCACATTCGCGACATCCTCGTGTTTGCGGTGGAGGACGGTCCGATACGCGTTTCGAGGCCCGATGGTGTTGTGAGCGCCGGAGCGGAGCGGGTCGGCGAGGTGGCACCGGAACACGACGGGCTTCCGCGTGTCGTCGGTTACTTCAAGGCGGGGATCGGTCCGCACTCGGAAGCGCTCATCGATCCCGACCGCCCGCGGCGATACTTTTTCGTCGAGTTCAAGGGAACGGAGCCCGCGGACTGCAAGGACTGGAGCTCTGCCTGTTAGGACTTCGGGCAGCGCACAGTCCCGCGAACATCACGTTGCGCGGGGATCGACCCAGGATCGCGACCGCTCGACGGCCTTGCGCCAGCCGGAGACACGTTCGGCGCGCGCCCTTGGTGTCATGGTGGGCCGAAACTCTCGATCGAGCGCCCAGTTCTCGCTGACCTCCCGACGGCCCTTCCAGAACCCAGTGGCCAGCCCCGCCAGATATGCTGCGCCGAGCGCGGTCGTCTCGCTCACCGTTGGACGCGCTACCGTCTTGCCGAGCACATCGGCCTGAAACTGCAGTAAGGCGTCGTTGACCACGGCGCCCCCGTCGACCCGCAGCGTCCGCAGCCGGACACCGGCATCGCGTTCCATCGCCTCGACCACGTCGAGCGTCTGGAAAGCCATCGACTCGACCGTCGCGCGGGCGAGATGCGCGGCCGTCGTTCCGCGCTCGATGCCGACGACGACGCCACGGGCGTAGGGGTCCCAGTACGGCGCACCGAGGCCGACGAGCGCCGGCACGAAGTAGATGCCGCCAGCATCGCTGGCGCGGGCAGCGAGACGCTCGACGTCGTCCGACGTCTTGATCAGACCGAGTCCGTCGCGTAGCCACTGCACCGCCGCACCGGCGACAAAGATTGCTCCCTCCAGGCAGTAGGTCGTGCGGCCGCCCACGCGCCAGCCGATGGTCGTCAATAGCCCGTTCTTGGACATCACCGCCTGCGTGCCGGTGTTCATGAGCATGAAGCAACCCGTGCCGTAGGTGTTCTTCACCATGCCCTTGCGGAAGCAGGCCTGCCCGAAGGTCGCGGCCTGCTGGTCTCCTGCGATGCCGGCGACCGGGATTGACGACCCAAGGAGCTTGCGGTCGGTCTCACCAAAGACGCCGCTCGAGTCCTTGACCTCGGGGAGCATCTCGCGTGGGACGTCCAGGATCGCGAGCAGCTCGTCGTCCCACTCCTGGCGATGGATGTCGAAGAGCAACGTGCGACTGGCGTTCGAAGGGTCGGTCGCGTGCACCCGTCCCCCGGTCAGCCGCCAGAGGAGGAAGGTATCGATGGTCCCGGCGAGAATCTCGCCTCTCGCCGCGCGGCGTCTGAGCCCCCGGTGTCGGTCCAGCATGTACTTGATCTTGGTGCCGGAAAAGTACGGATCGAGCACCAGACCGGTCTTGCGTCGGAAGGTCTGCTCGAGCCCGTCCGCCTTCAGTCGATCGCAGATCGGCGACGAAATCCGACTCTGCCAGACGATGGCATTGGCGACCGGGTGGCCGGTCGCTTTCTCCCAGAGGACGATCGTCTCTCGTTGGTTGGTGATGCCGATCGCCGCCACGTCGCGTGCCGGGGTGCCTGCCGCGCGGAGCGCGGCCCTGGCCGTGGCCAGCTGCGTCGCCCAGATGGTCTCCGGGTCGTGCTCCACGTGCCCGGGTGAGGGGAAGATCTGTGGAAACTCGCGTTGCACGGTCGCCGCCGGACGACTCGATCGCCGGAACACGATCGCGCGGCTCGAGGTGGTGCCTTGATCCAGGGCCAGGACGACGCGTGCCATGCGAACCTCCTACCAGCCGAGCGCCTCAAACACGAGAGCTCCCAGTACACCGCCGGCCAGCGGTCCGGCGACCGGTATCCACCCGTAGCCCCAGTCGGAGTGCCCCTTCCCCGCGACCGGTAGCAGCGCATGCGCGAGCCGTGGTCCGAGGTCGCGAGCCGGGTTGATGGCGTAGCCCGTCGGGCCGCCGAGGGAGAGGCCGATGGCCCACACCAGCCCGCCGACGAGTAGCGGGTTGAGACCGGTGGCGAACACGCTCGAGAGGTCCACCGGGCCTGCGGCCATCTCCCCGGCGTTGGCGGCGATGGCGCGGATGCCGAAGACCAGCACCGCCGTCCCGATGATCTCGGTGACGAGGTTCGCTGCCGGGGAGCGGATCGCCGGCCCGGTGGCGAACACGCCAAGCTTCGCCGCCGTGTCGTTGGTCGCCGCCCAGTGGGGTCGGTAGCTGACCCAGACGATGACCGCGCCGAGGAAGGCGCCGATCATCTGTGCGGCGACGTATGGCGCGACGTCGGCCCAGGGAAACTGTCCGACGGCGGCCAACCCGACGGTCACCGCGGGATTGATGTGGGCGCCGCTGATGCGACCGACGCTGTAGACGGCAACGGCGACGGCGAGCCCCCACCCCGCCGTAATGACGATCCAGCCGGACTGGTTCCCCTTTGTGCGCGCCAGGACCACGTTGGCGACGACGCCGTCACCCAAGACGACGAGAATGCACGTGCCGACCAACTCTGCAGCGAACGCTTCCATATGAACTAGGGAGCTAACGCGGGAACAAGTCCGGATTATCTGTGAACACGCCGGTGGCGCCGAGGTCGTCGAAGAGATGGCGCATGTAGGCTCCCGCATCCGCGAAGCCGTCCGGAAGCCGGCTTGCCCGTACCGTGTAGGGATGGATCTCCAGACCGAGTCCGCGCGCGGCGACCGCCCGCGACGGGTCGTCCGCGATCAGCGGGACCGCTGGACCAATGCCGTCCGCATACTCGGCGACCCCCCGCAAGCCGTCGTCCGTCAACAGCGTCTCCGCCTGCTCGCCACCGACCAGCTGGACCAGCTCATACGTCTCGCCGGTCAGCCCGTACATTCGCTTCAGGCTCTCGGCACTGAACGACTGCACGTAGATCGGCGTTCCGGTCTGACCCGCGGGCGTATCAAGTGCATTGGCTGCCAGGACCCGGGCGAGCTCCTCCTCCATCGTGTGGCCGAGCGCCTGATACTCCTCGGGCGCCTTCGTTTCAGGATATATGCCGGCTTGGCCCTTCACGAGATCGATCGCTTCCTGAAACGTCGGCACCCGCGTGCCGGCGAACGCTTCGCCGAACCAGGAGCCGGCGTCGAGGGTCTTGATCTCGGCGAGGGTGAAATCGGCGACCCGCCAGACCTGTCGTCGGGTCCCACGCCACTCCACCTCGATGGCGCGCTCGGGAAAGACCTCCTCGACGTTGGTCGTCCGACCCAGCGTCGTGTCGTGCATGCAGATCAGCACGCCGTCTCGAGTCAGCTGGAGGTCCTGCTCGACATAGTCCGCCCCCATCTCGATCGCTAGCGAGTAGGCGGGCAATGTGTGCTCGGGCGCATACGCGGAGGCTCCGCGGTGCGCGATGTTGATCGGCCCCCTGGCCGGCTCGGTGAGCGCGCCGGGCGCGGGCTCGGCGCGCTCGCTCACCTCTCCGGCGCACGCGACCGCACAGAGCGCAACAACAACCAGGGCGAACCGACGTCCGCGGTTGAACACGGTCATGGTATATAAGTTATGGATTATATAGGAGAGGCCATGGGCATTGACAGTGCACACTACCTCGGCGCGGTGGAGCGTTCCGTGTCATCCAGCGAACGCGCTGGGAAGGCGGCGAGTGCCGTCATCCTCGCGCGGAACTACGAGACCACGGTCGATGACGTATGGGACGCCGTGACCAACGGTGAGCGCATCCCACGCTGGTTCCTACCGATTACCGGCGACCTGAAACTGGGGGGGCGTTATCAGCTCGAAGGGAACGCCGGCGGAGAGATCACGCAGTGCGAGCCTCCCACCAACCTGGCGGTGACGTGGGAGTTCGGTGGCGATACGAGCTGGGTGGAGATTCGGCTCTCCAAAGTCGATGACCGGAATACCAACCTGACGCTGATTCACACAGCGAATGTGTCCGACTTTGGGACGCAGTACGGACCTGGCGCGACAGGCGTGGGGTGGGAGATGGGCTTGCTCGGCCTTGCACTGCACCTGGCTCAACCGGACGCGCCGAAAATGGACGAGTCGGCGTTCTCGGCCTCGCCGGAGGGGAAGGCCTTTGTGACGGGCAGCAGTGAAGCCTGGGGGCGGGCGTCGATCGCCGCGGGAACGGATCCAACAGAAGCGAACGAGGCGGCCGGGCGAACGACGGCCTTCTACACGGGTGAGGCTTCAGAGACGCCCTGATGCACGCATTCGAGGTCTTGGGCGATCCCGTTCGACGACGCATCCTCGAGCTGCTGGCCACCGGTGAACGGGCGTCCGGTGCGGTCGCTGGAATCATTCACGTCGAGTTTTCCATTACCCAAGCGGCCGTGTCCCAGCATCTGAAGGTCTTGCGGGACGCGGGATTTGCCGCGTCGCGTAAGGACGGCGTGCGGCGCATCTATTCCGTGCAACCGCAGCCCTTCAAGGACATCGAAGACTGGCTCGAGCGATTCCGGCACTTCTGGGAGCCGAAGCTCGATGCGCTGGCCACCGAAATTGCACGTGGCAAGACAAGGCGTCGGGACCAGGATTAGGCGTCGTCGCGGTAAGCTCAACATCCGGTCATCCCCGTCGGCGCGTGCAAGAACCAGAAGTGGACGAGGTACGATCATGTGTGTCCCCGTTGTGTCCGACTCTTTGCTTGGTGAACCGGAGAGTTATACGCTAGCGACTAGTGGAGGTAGGTCCACTCAAAGCGCGTCGAGGTGCTCTATGTCTGTTCGCAACCCAACCGTATCCATAGCCGCTCTGCTCGTACTCGTCGCGTCCTTGGTACCGCAGGAAACGGCTGCGCAGAACTCCACGAACCCATATGCGATCGTCGAAGGGTGGGCAAAGCTGCCGGGCGGAAGGGTGATGGGAGCAGTCGGCAAAGCGAGGGTCGACCGCGACGGACGCCATATCTGGGCGGTTATCCGTTGCGATGCTGGGCCTGAGCAGTTCGGATCGGAGTGCGTTGATTCAGACCTAGATCCCGTCTTGAAGTTCGATCCCGACGGCAACGTGGTCGAGTCCTTCGGCAGCGGAATGTTCATCTGGCCGCATGGAATTGACGTTGACTCCGACGGCAACGTCTGGGTGACTGACGCCGTGGGTGATGCCAACATCCCAGAAGGCGACGATCGGGGCCATCACGTCATCAAGTTCAGCCCCACGGGCGACGTGCTCATGACACTTGGCACGCCCGGAGAAGGGGGAGACGGCCCGAACCACTTCACGTCCCCGAGTGATGTGGCGGTCGCGCCCAACGGCGACGTGTTCATCGCGGACGGCCACAACGCAAACGGAAACAACCGAGTAGTGAAGTACAACAGCCGTGGCGAGTTCCTCATGACGTGGGGGGACACTGGCTACGCCCCGGGACAGTTCCGTGCCCTACACGCCATCGCCCTTCATCCGGACGGCCGACTGTTCGTGGGAGATCGCAGTAACAGCCGGATCCAGATCTTCGACCAAGAAGGAAACCACGCTGCCACCTGGACCCAGTTTGGGCGCCCGAGCGGAATCGCCTTTGACGACCAGGGACGGATTTACGTCGCGGACTCCGAGTCGGACAACGTACAGAACCCAGGGTATGAAATGGGCATTCGCATTGGCGAAGTCGAGACGGGCTGGGTGAAGGAGTTCATTCGCTTTCCGTGGGCGAACCCCCACATCATTCCGGGGAACGGAGCGGAGTTCGTCACCGTCGATCGCGACGGCAACCTTTACGGAGGAGAGCCCGTTCCCAACCCTCATCTTAATGACCGAACGCTCAGGAAGTACGTGCGAGTGCGGCCCTGAGCGATGGTTCGCCCCGATCTGGGGATGTTCCTAAGACCCCTTCTCGCCGCTGAAAACCAGATCCGATCGGCAAGCCGCGGTCTGAGTGACTACGCGGCAGAACGTTGCCGCTTCGTGGTCTACAGCAGCTCCGCTGCGAGATAGCGTTTCGTACCCCACTTTCGTGGCCGCGATGTGCCGCAACTGAGCAGCGACCAACATCAACGCCGACTGGCCGTCGGGAAACGCCCCGACGACCCGTGTGCGCCGGCGGATCTCTCGGGTGATCCGCTCGAGCCATCAACTAACGCACTCAGCAGTGGCTCCCAGATGGGCCCTACAGGCCCGACGTTCGGGCTTTTCCGGCGCGAGCAGCGGCACACTCGACCTTGGGGAGGGGGAGGGGGGATTAGGACTGGCCGGATCTACGTCTCGGATTCAGAGTCCGACGACTTCCAGAATCCCGGGTTCGAGATGGGGATCCGGGTCGGCGAAAGAGAGACCGGCTGGGTGACCGCGTTCATCCTCTATCCGTGGGGCGACCCGCGCGACCCGGGCGGTGGCACCGGCGCCGAGTTCGTCACGGTCGATGGCGAGCGGAATATCTATGGGGGCGAGCCGCGGCCACGACGGATCCAGAAGTACGTCCGGGTGCGACCATAGAACGTAACTAGCACCCCTTGAACGTCGGGGCGCGCTTCTCCACGAACGCCTGGGCCGCCCTCTTGTGGTCGTCCGTCATGAACGTGCGGATCATGTGCATCGCTTCAAGATCCATGACATCGCTCAACGAGCCGTGCAGCGTCGCGTTGAGGTTCTTCTTCATGTAGCCGACGGCCACGGTGGGCAGACCCGCGAGGTAGGCGGCGAACGCCGCCGCTTCGGTCTCCAGTCGTTCGGCGGTGACTACTTTGTTGACGATGCCAAGCTCGTGCGCCTGCTTTCCGGTGATTACTTCGGCCGAAAAGTAGAGCTCGCGTGCCTTGGCCGCGCCGACAAGATACGTCAGGAAATAGGCCCCGCCGAAGTCACCGGAGAGGCCGATCTTGGAAAACGCCGTTGTGAGCTTGACGGTGTCTGCCGCGATGCGGAAGTCGCACGCCAGCGCCATCGACAGGCCGGCGCCTGCCGCGGGTCCGGGGATGACGGCCAGGGTGGGTTTCGGCATCTCATGCAGATGCCGGCTGACCTCCATGCGACGCCGCAAGTCATGCACCCGCTGCTCCACGTTGAAGCCGCCCGCGCTCCCTGACTGCGAGTCCGCCGACCCCTGGGCGGCAAATCGTTTGACGTCGCCGCCGGCACAGAAGGCCCCGCCCGCCCCGGTGAGCACGACGAGGCGCACCGATTGATCGGCCGCGAGCCGGGGCAACGCGTCGGTGAGCGTCTCCATCATCTCGGGCGTCAGCGCGTTGCGGGCCTCGGGCCGGTTCATGGTCAGGGTGGTGATGCCGTCCTGGTGGGCTTCGATGAGTTGGTCAAGCATGGTCCTAAGAGACTACCTGAGTAGAATGGCCATGACTCGACATCGCACCATCGAGAGACAGACAACTGGGGGCTAATAGGTGACCAGAATCCAGATCGTCGTCGCGTCGGTCTGCATGTGCCTGCTGGCGCTCCCGGCCACCGCCGGCGCACAGGCGCCGGGCCAGCTCCTGGTTTTGCTCCGCGACTCGAGCCAGCTCGCCATCGTGGATCCGGCGAGCGGCGAGACCCTGGGGAAGGTCCCGACCGGCCGCGATCCGCACGAGGTGACCGCGTCCGACGACGGTCGGCTGGCGTTCGTGGCCAGCATGGTCGACGGCATCTCGGTGATCGACATCGCCGCGCGGGAGGAGATCCGCCGGGTTGACCCGGGCGCAGGCAGCCAAACGCACGATGTCCTCTTTTTCGGCGGCAAGGTGTACTTCACCATCGAGGGCTACAAGTCGATCGGACGATATGACCCTGACGCCAACGCGATCGAATGGACGATCGAGATCGGCGAGGACGGGACACATCTGCTCGTCCTCGACCGGCGCACCGGCACGATGTTCATGCCGAACACGCGCTCCAACACCGTGACGATGGTCGAGAACGTCGTCGCCGGGCCGTCCCGAGCCACTGTCACTAACATTCCCGTGCCCGGCGAGACGCCGGAGGGCATCGACCTCTCGCCGGACGGGCGGGAGATCTGGACGGCGACGCGTGCCGACGGCGGGGTCTCGGTCATCGACGTGCGGACCCAGCAGGTCGTGGCGGACCTCGACCTGGGGATGCGGGATGCCAACCGCCTCAAGTTCACACCGGACGGCAAGGTGCTCATCATCGACGGCGAGGCGGCCGAGCTGGTCGTGATGGACTCCGGCTCGCGCGAGGTCATCCGGCGGGTGAGCCTGGGTGACACCGACACCGGCGACGGCGCCGTGTTGATCGGGCCCGAAGGTCGGTTGGCGTATCTCGGGCTGCGAGCAGCCGACAAGGTGGCCGTGCTCAATCTCGAGACGCTCGAGGTGACCATGGAGATAGCGATGGGGCAGGGCGACGGCCCCGGCTGCATGTACTGGGCTCGCCCGAGCTAGTGTCGTATAGGCATCCGTGATGCACGTCTCAAGACCGGACAAGACGATCGAGTCCACCCGGATCGCGCTGAACCGCCACTGGCTCGGATCGCGCGGGAGGTTCGCATGGACGTCGGCATCCCTGTCCGTTTTGCGGCGCCGTTGTTGCTGTGCACGCTCGCGCTCAGCCACGCTCAGGCGCAGCCCGCTGTCGGCGTGCCAGTTCCGCCGTTGGGCGCGGGACCTTGGGTATTCGACACGGCCGAACAGCACAAGGTCCGGGTCAGCGTTGTGACCAAAGGGCTCGCGCATCCATGGGCCATCGCGTTCCTCCCCGATGGAGGCATGCTGGTCACCGAGCGACCCGGTCGTCTCCGCGTCGTTCGCGACGGAGTGCTTGAGCCGCACGCCATCTCCGGCGTGCCAACGGTCAGAACCGACGGCAATGGCGGGCTGATGGATGTCGCCCTCCACCCCCGGTTTGCCGACAATCGTCTCGTCTATCTCACCTATACCAAGCCTGTGGGTGACGGCAGGGGCGCGCCGGCGCTCGCGCGGGGCCGACTCGTGGCTGGAGCGCTCACCGACGTCCGAGATCTCCTCGTCACCGAGGCATACGAAGGGAACTCGGGTCTCAACGGCCGCGTCGCGTTTGGGCGCGACGGCAAGGTCTACATGTCCACGGGCGGCCGGGTGGCGATGGTGTCGCAAGATCCGATGAGCCTGCGCGGCAAGGTCCTCCGGCTCAACGACGATGGCTCCGTGCTGGACGACAACCCGTTCGTGGGCCGCGAAGGCCACCGACCGGAAATCTACACTTTCGGACATCGCAACACGCTGGGACTCATCCTGCACCCTGACAGCGGGGCACTCTGGCAACACGAGAATGGCCCCAACGGCGGTGACGAGATCAACATCGTCTTGCCGGGCCGCAACTACGGGTGGCCGGTCGTGAGCTTCGGACGCGACTATTCAGGCGCGCGTCTCTACGAACCGACGCACGAGGGAATGGAGACGCCACTGGTGGTGTGGTTGCCTGCGATCGCCGCGGCGGGCATGACTGTCTACACCGGCGATGTATTCACCGCGTGGAAGGGCAACGTCTTCGTGGGGTCCCTGCGCCAGGGCGGCATACCGGGCACGGGTCACTTGCAGCGCATCGTGTTCAATGAGAAGACAGAGGAGCTGCGCCGCGAGTCGATGCTGACGGAGCTCAGGCAACGCATCCGGGAAGTGCGCGAAGGGCCCGACGGGCTCCTGTATGTGCTGACGGACGAGGACGACGGTGCGCTGTTGCGGATCGAGCCAGCCCCGTGAGCCGTCCGTGGGATGACCAGGCTCGCGAATGAAGACGAAGCCGAAGGGCGGATGACCATGCGTAATCTGGCAGTGTGGATGGCGGTATCGCTCGGCGCTGTGGCGCTCTTCCCGGCCCAGCCTCTCGAGGCGCAGCGCGGCCCGACGGCCGACTATGTCCCCGTGACCGACGCGATGCTGCGGGACCCCGACCCTGGCGATTGGCTCATGATCCATCGGACCTACGACCACCATGCCTACAGCCCACTCGACGAGATCAATCGGAGCAACGTCGGTGAGCTGAAGCTGGCCTGGATGCGGGCCATGGACGAGGGGCCGCAGCAACTCAGACCGCTCGTCTACGACGGGGTCATGTACATCGCGCACCCCGGCAGCGATCACCTGCAGGCGCTCGACGCCACGACGGGTGATCTCCTCTGGGACTACATGCGGGAAGCGCCCGCCGATCTGCGCGAGTACGCCCAGCTGGGGAACCGGACCCGCAGCCTCGCGATCTACGGCGACAACATCGTCCATCTGACCGCCGATGCCCACCTGGCGGCCATCGACGCACGGACCGGCGTGCTCAACTGGGAGAGCCGGCTCGCCGACTACCGGGACGGCATCACGCATACCTCGGGCGCGATGATCATCGACGGCCGGGTCATGAGCGGCCGCACGTGCATGCCGGCGGGTGAGTCGGCGCGTTGCTTCATCGCTGCGCACGACGCGGCCACGGGGGAGGAAAACTGGCGTTTCTACACCGCGGCGGGAGCCGACGATCCGGGCGGAGAGACCTGGGGGAGCGTCCCGCCGGCGCGGCGCGTCCACGTCTCCCCGTGGGGCGTGCCGGGCAGCTACGACCCGACGCTCGGCCTCGTCTACTGGGGGATCGCCGTCCCGATGCCGTACACGCGGCTCCTGCGGCACGGCACCTGGGATGTCGGCGACCGCACGCCCTGCGAGCTGTACACCAACTCCACCGTGGCGCTGTCGGTCGAGACCGGCGCGCTGGATTGGTACTACCAGCACCTCCCGTGCGACGACTGGGATCAGGATTTCGTCCAGGAGAGGACGCTGATCGACACCATCGTCAGTCCCGATCCCGACGCGGTGCGGTGGATCAATCCATCGGTGGCGGGCACTGCCCGGCAACGCAAGGTCGTGGTGACGATGGGGGAGCCGGGGGGGCTGTTCGTCAACGACCGGGAGACGGGGGAGTTCCTCTGGGCGACGCCGCTCCCCTATGACTCCATCGAGCGGTTCGTGATTCGAGACATCGACGTCGAGACGGGCCAGGTCCAGATCAACATGGATCTCGTGGCGAAGGCGGTCGGCGAGCAACACATCATCTGCGGTCACAACGTGAAGGGGTGGTGGTCGTGGTCGTACAGCCCGCAGACCGAGCTGCTCTACATTCCGATCAACCGGTCGTGCCTCAACCAGACCGCCAACGATCGGACGGCGACCGGCACGGGCCCGCGGTTCACGATGCCGGAGCCGGGTCTGGAGGAGGACGGCGACCTGACGGAGCTGCGTGCGATCGACATCTCGACCGGCCGCGACGTGTGGCGCTACAGTCAGCGGGCCCCGAACGCCGGGTCGGCGCTCGCGACCGGCGGCAACGTGGTCTTCCACGGCGACCTCAATCGCCGCTTGCGCGCGTTCGATGCCGAGACGGGCGACGTCCTCTGGGAGACAATCCTCGGCAGCCAGATCACCGGCTTTCCGGTCACATACAGGGCCGGCGGGCGCCAGTATCTCACCGTGCCGGTTGGAGGCGCGGCAATCTTCCAGATGCGCAACTACGCACCCGAGCTCGAAGCACCAATCGGAAGCAACATGCTCGTGACGTTTACGCTGCCCGACTGATGCTGGCCACCGGGTCCCGAGGGAGTCGAGGCAGCGGGGGCAGAGGATGAGCGAGCGGCGGCGCGTCGATCGTCGGAGATTTCTGGCCGGGACCGCCGGCGCCATGGGCGCGGCCGTCTTTGGGCGGCTGCCGCTCGGCGCCCTGGCTGAGCAGGGCGCACCGCCGGCCGTGCAGGGCTGGGATGCGGGCCTCGTGCGGCACGTGCTGCCGACCGCCAGCGACTCCCGCTTCCTGCTCAAGGTCTCGTTCGAGCGTCCGCTCTCGGCCGCGCCGACCCTACGGGTCGGGTCCACGAGCGTAGCGGGGCAGATGAGCGACACCGCCGGCGAGCATTGGCGGTTCGACGCCGCCGACCTCGAGCCGGGCCGGCGCTATGAGCTGTCGCTCCGCGACGCTGGCGGCTCCTCACTGTGCGAGCCGTGGCCGTTGTCGACCTTTCCCCCGCGCGACGCCAACCCGAATCAGTTCCGGGTGCTCTTCTTCACGTGCGCCGGCGGCCCGGGCGGCATCTACGAGGGCATCGGGCGGCGACAGGGCTTCCTCCCGACCGTCGTCCGCAATCGGTTGCTGCGTCGCGCGTTGTCGTTCGAGCCGGACGCGGCGGTCGCCAACGGCGACCACATGTACTGGGACCTGCACGTCTGGCAGGGGGAGAACGCCGGACAGCTCAGCCCGTCCGGGCGGCGCTCCAACTTCGACTTCGCCGGCTCGGTGTTCGCGACCAGCAACGAAACGGCGATGAAGGCGGCGGCCGGCCCGCAGATCGTGCCGGTCTACGGGCGCGACTTCCGGTCGACCCCGGTCTTCTTCATTCAGGACGACCACGACCACTGGGAAAACGACGCCGTGACCGACGAGGTTGCGAGCTTCCCGGCGCCGTGGTTCCAGCTCCAGCTCGCCCGGGCGACACAGTGGCTTTACTATCCCGAGTTCCTGCCCGACGCGAGGCGGCCCACCGGGTTGCCCTGGTCCGCCGGTACCGACCGCGGCGATCTCTCCGAGAGCTTCGGAACCATCCGCTACGGCACGCTGGCCGAGGTGCTGCTCTACGATGTACGCCGGACGGCGAGTCTCGCCGGGCGGAACGCGGTGTTCATCGACAGGCAGGTCGAGAACTGGCTGATCGCGCGCACCCGATCGAGCGAGACGCGGCATCTCGTCCACGCCCCGTCGAATCCATTCGGCTGGAGCGCCGGCAAATGGGGGGAGTGGTACCCCGACATCCTCGATCGCGACACGGGGCAGCTCACGACGGCGATCACCAAGCCCTACTGGCAGGAGGGCTGGCTGCACCAGCATGACCGGTTGGTGCAGGCGATCGGTGGTCAGACCGAACGCGTGCCGATTGTCATCAGCGGCGATCTGCATGCCATCGGCGTCGGGCGCATCCATCGCGCGGGCGGAGTGAATCTGGCGTCTCGCCCGCTCACCGCCGTGCTCAGCGGCCCGATCGGCACCTCGATCCGGGGGTTTCCGTCGGTGGTGCGGGGCATCGGGGCGACACCGCCCGCGCATCTCGATCTCGAGGAGTCGTCCACGCCGATCGAGGACCACGGCTTCACGCTGGTCGATTTTCTCCCGGACCGGATCGTGCTCCGACTGTTCAGTTGGGACGTCGACCGTCAACCGCTGGAGGCGATCGACCGGTTGGAACCCTTCTATACGACGGAGCTGCCGCGCCTCGTGTAGCCAGGACAGCTTATGGCCTTGACCGTCGGTGACCGCCTCGGCCATTACGACGTCACCGCCCTCATCGGTGAAGGCGGTATGGGGCAGGTCTATCGCGCCACCGACACCCAACTGGGCCGCGCTGTTGCGCTGAAGATCCTTCTATGAAGCGGCTTGTCAAGTCACCTCGTTGTTCGTCGAAGCTCTCACGCTCTCCGATACACCCTCCAGTGAGCGCGCCGTCCCCGCACCCAGCTGGGGGGCGCGCGCGAACGGGTCGGCAGCTCGGTGTGCTGTCCACGGGCCCGGATTTCGGTCGCTAGGGTAACAACCTGCTTAGACGCGCCGGGCTGAAGCCGCGAGGTGCGTCATCCTTCTATTCGCGCTCGACAAGGGCGATCTCTGATCGCCGGCGCAAGAGACGATCCGAATGGGGGGCGGCACCATCTCCCTGCCGGCCTCGCGTGCGACCAAGGATCTTCACGTGCTCACCCACCAACCCTGCAACCCCGGACCTCACTCAGTGGCCCGACCGCACCACCAAGGACTTACCCGCTCATCCCGTGCGGCACTGGGACCCCGACGCGGCGCCCGTCATAGACCGTCTGGTCCCGCCACATCGCAAACAGGATCCCCGCCAACCGGCGCGCGACGGCCACGGTGGCGATGCGCCGGCCGCGGCGCGTGGCCAGTTGCTCGGCCCAGGCGCGCAGGCCCGCGGCCTCCGCCCGGCGAGACCGGAGCGCGGCCCACGCGGCTTGCACCAGCAACCAGCGCATGCGCGGATTGCCCGCCTTCGTAATGTGGCCCCGACGGTGGCGGTCCGCAGAGCTGTCCTCGCTGGGCACCAAGCCGAGAAAGCTCTCGACCTGGTGGGCCCCGCCAAAGCGCCCCGCCTCATCCAGCGTCGCGACGAATGCCGTCGCGATGAGGGGGCCTACCCCGGGGGCGGTAGTCAACCGCTGTACCACCGGGTTGGCCGCCGCCGTCTCGATGACCTGGGCATCGGCCACGGCGAGCTGCGCGGTCAACTGTTCCCACAGGGCGAGCAGCGGCTGGAGCGCCGCCTGTAACTCGTCGGGGAGCTCCAGCTCCGTCACATACGTACCGAATCGGTCGGCATCCCCGGCCCGGACGCGCAGTCCCTCCCGCCGCACCAGCGCCCGCACCAAGGCGATGGTGCGCCCGCGGGTCCGCCCGAGCAGGTCGCGCACCCGGAGCTGGCGCCGCACCCGATGCTGGGCGGCCGACACGCGATGCGCCGGGCGATAGGAACCGAGTCGGGCCGCCTCGGCCAGCATCCGCGCATCGCGCCGATCCGTCTTCACACGCCGGCGCCGTTCGGGATACATCGGGGCGTAGTTCGGATCCGCCACGATGACCTCGTGGCCGCACTGCTCGATCGTCTGCGCCACCCATTCGCTTTCCGTCGTCGCCTCGAGGAGCACCCGGGCACACGGTCGGCTCCCGAACATCTTCGTGAACTGCTGCCGCGTACTCTGAATCCGTCGTTCGATGATCTCGCCCTCGGACGTGAGGATGCAGATTTGACTTTCTCTCTTATGGACGTCGATGCCAATATGCTCCATGGCTGGTCTCCCTCTGTGCGCCTTGAGCGCGTTTGAAAAATGTGGAGCGCAAGCTACCACGTGGGGACGACCAGCCGCTTCATCCTATCTCCCCGACGCCTTCGCCGCGGACCCGGATCGGCTCGCCCGGTTCCAGCGGGAGGCCCAAGTCCTCGCCAGCCTGAACCACCCGAACATCGCGCAGATCTACGGCACGGAAGAAGACACGTCCGACGGCACCCGTGCACTCGTGCTTGAGTTGGTCGAAGGCCCGACCCTCGCCGACCGCATCGCGCATGGCGCGATGCCAATCGAAGACGCGCTGCCGATTGCGAAGCAGATCGCCGAGGCGTTGGAAGCCGCACACGAGGCCGGCATCATCCACCGCGACGTGAAGCCCGCGAACATCAAGGTGCGTGAGGACGGGACCGTCAAGGTGTTGGACTTCGGTCTCGCCAAAGCGCTCGAAGGCTCAGGAGCGAGCGCGACGGCGGACCCCAGTCAGTCACCGACGGTCACCGCCGCTGCCACGCAGATGGGCGTGATCCTGGGGACGGCGGCGTATATGTCGCCGGAGCAAGCGCGTGGGAAACCGGTGGATAGGCGCGCCGATATCTGGGCGTTCGGCAGCGTTCTCTACGAGATGCTCGTGGGCCGCCGGGCCTTTGGTGGCCAGGATTCGGCCGAGGTGCTTGCCGCCGTCATTGGCTCGGAACCGATGTGGAGCGACCTTTCGGGTCGGATGGCCAGGATCCGCCCGCTCGTGGAGCGATGCCTCGAGAAGGACATTCGTCAGCGTTGGCAGGCCATAGGCGACGTGCGGCTCGAAGTCGAGCGGGCCCTTGAGCGAGAGGACGAGGCGCCGCCGCCGCACCTTATAACTAGGACTCGACACCTCGCGCGATGGGTCGGTGGCGTTGTGGCCGGTGTGCTGTTCGCCGGCTTCGTCGCTTGGACGTGGCCTGATCGGGCGACCGAGAACGGTCCCGTGATCCGATTCAGTCATCGCCTCACGCGGGGTGATCGGTTTGGCGCGCTCACCAGGTGGCTTATAGATGTGTCGCGTGATGGCGAGGTGCTCGTCTACAAGACCACGGATGGGCTGCGCGTCCGCGAGCTCGCTGTCGAGGACTCGCGTCTCATTCCTGGAACGGCTGACGCGTCGGTCTGGTCAGTATCGCCCAACGGTCAGTCGGTCGCGTTCTACGAGTCCACGACTCTCACGAGTGCCTCGGGAACTGTCGCGGGGCCGCTAAAGAAGATACCGACCGCCGGCGGCGTGGCCGTGACCCTGGCGACGATCGAGCCGGCTATGGGGATACATTGGGAATCAGACGACGCGATCGTGCTCGATCAGCCGGGCGGCCTCATGAGAGTGGCGGCCGCCGGGGGAGCGCTCCAGCTCCTCGTAGTAGAGACTGAACGACGAGCGTTAGGCCCGCAGGTATTGCCGGGCGGTCGAGACATCCTGTTCACGCTGGTCCCACGCGCCGTGAGTGGTGGGCCGGAGCCCCAGATCGTTGCGGCGAACCTCGAGTCGGGCGATCGCACGGTTGTTCTCGACGGAGTGACCGATGCACGGTACGTCCCAACGGGTCATCTCATCTATCCGGTCGGCGACGACTTGCACGCCGTGCCGTTCGACATCGAGACGATGGACGTGACCGGCGTTGGCGTTCCGGTCGTCGACGGTGTCCAGCCGGTTGCACGTGGTGTATTCGATGTCCGAACTCCGTACTCAGGAGGGGACGTCAACTTCGTCGTCACCGCCAACGGTACGCTCGCCTACGTCAGGGGGCGTGTTGCGACCGAGGCGGACCGGGTCTTGGCGCTTGTCGATCGGTCCGGGACCGCGGAACGGCTTGACGTGCCGCCGCTGCCGTACTTCAGTCCCAGACTCGCACCGGACGGCGCGAGTTTGGCGGTGCAGACCGTAGAGTCAGATGGTCGAGGTGTTATCTGGCTCTATGACCTTGCCGGAGATACGGCGATCCGCCGGCTGACACACGACGGCAGCAACATCCGTCCGATCTGGACGCGAGATAGCCGCCGGGTCACGTTCGCGAGCGATCGAGACGGCACGATGAGCCTCTATTCGCAAGCTGTGGACGGAAGCAGCTCCGCTGAGCGCCTAACGACCGCAGACGATGGTGTCGTCCATTTTCCCGAGTCCTGGTCGCCCGATGGCAACACGTTGGCGTTCGCTGTCCGTCGAGGAGGCTCACCCGAGCTGTGGACGCTATCTGTCCCAACCGGCACGCCAGAACGCTTCCCCTCATCCCCTACGTGGGCGTCTCAATGGGCGTCTTCCATCTCGCCGGACGGTCGCCACATTGTGCACTTTGCTGCCGAACGGGCCGGAGAGCTCTGGGTGCAGCCGTTTCCCCCAAGTGGCGAGCGTCAGCTCGTGACCCCTGGCATCGGAAGGTGGCCCATATGGTCACCGAACGGGAGGGAGATTATCTATCGCGCCGTGCCCACGTTCGGAGCAGAGACGATGCTCATGTCAGTGGACGTCATCGCTTCCGAGGGCGCCCTTCGATTCGGACGGCCGCGCCAGATTCCTATCGGTGGATTCCTGACCTTTAACGCGCATCGCACATACGATGTCCACCCGGACGGTCGGCGATTCCTGACGATTGTCCCAGCGGACAGTGAGGAGTCGTACGAATCCCCTCAGCCGAGCATCGCGATCGTGTTGAACTGGACGCAAGAGCTGTTGGAGCGGGTGCCGATCGACTGAGGTCGAACGCATCGAAAGCGGTGGCGCGATTCGGATGCACGTCACGGACACAGCTCGCGAAACGGCATGAAACACAGGTCTCCATCTGGGAGACTGGTGCTGGTTCGGAGCGGCGAGGTCGGCGTGCTAGTGGGGCGATCGAGACCGTTCAATTGGATGATCCGGCGAGCACGCGTGCAAACGCTACCTATGATCTGCGTCGATAGACCCACTGCGAATCATGGCCCTTGAAGTCGGCTCCCGCCTCGGCCATTACGACGTCACCGCCCTCATCGGCGAAGGGGGCATGGGCCAGGTCTATCGCGCCACCGACACGCAACTCGACCGGGACGTCGCGCTCAAAGTCCTGCCTGACGCCTTCACATCCGATCCTGACCGCCTTGCCCGCTTCGAGCGCGAAGCCAAAGTGCTCGCCTCGCTGAACCATCCCAACATCGGAGCGATCCACGGACTTGAAGAGTCAGAAGGCATCAAGGCGCTGGTCCTCGAACTGATCGAGGGGCCGACGCTCGCGGATCGGATCGCCGAGGGGCCGATCCCCGTTGACGAAGCTCTTCCGATCGCGAAGCAGATCGCCGAAGCCCTCGAAGCGGCGCATGAGCAGGGCATCATCCACCGCGACCTGAAACCGGCCAACGTAAAGGTGAAGGCCGACGGCACGGTGAAGGTGCTGGACTTTGGGTTGGCGAAGGCATTCCAGCCAGAGGGCGGCGGCGTTGACGCGGCGGCCTCACCCACGATCTCCCTCACAGCCGCGGCCACGCAGATGGGGATGGTCATCGGCACGGCCGCCTACATGGCGCCCGAGCAAGCGAAGGGATTGCCTATCGACAAGCGCGCGGATATCTGGGCTTTCGGGGCGGTGCTGTTCGAGATGCTCAGCGGGAGTGGAGCGTTTCAAGGCAACGACGTCGGCGATGTGCTCGCAGGAGTGATCAAGTCGCCGGTCGACGTCTCCGCGCTGCCTGCAGCGACGCCAGCCTCCGTGCGCAGGCTGCTTCGGCGGTGCCTGGAGAAAGACCCGTCGAACCGTCTGGGCTTCATCGGTGACGCGCGCCTGGACATCCGCGACGCCGAAACCCCAGCTGTCGCTGACACGTTTAATGTGCCGACAACTCCAGCGGGCGTTCGACGTTTGACCGTCACCCTGCTCATAGGCGGCGCCGTCATCCTCGGGTTGGCGGTGGGCCTGGGGGTTCACGGGCTCCAACCGGATCCTGGCGCGGTGGAAATCTCGCGGATGCTCGTTGATATCGAACCGGCGGACGAGTTGGGAGATTGGGCCAGCCTCGCGTCTTCATTCATCCGTGTCGGCCGTCCATACCTGACCAGCATCGTGTTGTCGCCCGATGGGCGGCAGCTGGCCTACGTGGCCCAACAGAGCGGTGAACAACAGTTGTATCTCCGACGCCTGGCGCAATCGCGGGCGACTCCGATACCGGACACAGCGAACGCGCGCAATCCCTTCTTCTCGCCAGACGGTGCTTGGATCGGATACTGGGCCGACGGTCAACTCTTGAAAGTCGCTGTCGATGGCGGAGCGCCGATTGTGTTGTGTGATACACCGCCGATCGTGGGGGCGACGTGGGCGGGGAACGTCGTGGTGTTTGCCCGCGCTCGCGACGGGTTGTGGCAAATCGACCCCCTCGGCGGCGTTCCTCAACAGGTGGCGATGCCCGACAGGGAGGCGGGTGAACGGAATTACCGTCTGCCTCACCTTTTGCCCGGCGGCGACGTCGTCCTGTTCACCGTGCGCACGGCGAGCATGGGTGACTGGACGGATGCGCATCTCGTGGCCCGGTCATTGTCGACCGGAATGCAGCGCCGCATCGTCGACAACGCCGCGGATGGTCGCTACGCGTCCAGTGGCCACCTGCTGTTCGTCCGCTCAGGACGCTTGCTGGCGGCACCGTTCGATGTCGACGCGCTGGCGATCACCGGAGATGCCGTACCAGTGCTTGACGACGTGATGCAGGCTATCAACGCTGGCAGTAGGCCCACTGACACCGGAGCTGGACAGTTCAGCGTGTCCACGTCCGGCTCGCTTGCGTACGTGCCGGGGGGGATTCTGCCGGACGTGTTGCGGACGCTCGTCTGGGTGGATCGCGAGGGACGGGTCGAACCGCTTCCGGCGGAACCAGATGCCCACTGGATGCCACGGCTGTCGCCGGACGGAGCACGCGTGTCGACGTATACCCGCGGGACCGACGGCGGGGTCTGGATCTACGACGTGTCGCGGGGTGTGTCACAGAAGCTGACGAACGAGGGTCAGGGGAACACCTTTCCTGTCTGGGTGTCCGGTGGCGAGCGCGTCGTCTTCACGTCCATTCGTGACGGGGTCGCTGGGGTGTTCTCGAAGTCTGTTGATGACGGGGAGGCAGCCGAACAGTTAGCACCCACGGGTGCGCCGGCATCTTGGAACGAAGCCCGTGAGGTGCTGGCGCTCACCGTGGGCGGAGACATCTGGACACTCGAGCTTGGGGACGACAACCCTGAACCGCGACCATTCGGTGAGACGCCGTTCAGGGAGGGGCATCCAGATTTCTCGCCGGATGGGCGCTGGCTCGCGTACGTGTCTGACGAGACGGGACAACAGGATGTCTACGTGACGCCGTATCCCGGTCCGGGTGCGGCGACGCGAATCTCTCGCGACGGCGGCAGGGAGCCGCGTTGGGCACCAAGCGGGCGCGAGCTGTTCTATCGGTCCGACGATCGCATGATGTCGGTCGATGTCGAGACGGGGCCGGAGCTTCGGGTGGGTCGACCGAGAACACTCTTCCAGACGCCCAATCCGTCATTGGCGGCCGGCACCAATTACGACATCAGCCAAGACGGTGCTCGGTTTCTTATGATTCGGTCCAACGAACAACGCGAGCCCGCGATTCGGCACGTTCGCATCGTGCTTAACTGGACCGAAGAGTTGAAGGCGCGGGTACCGGTGGACTGAGCGATGCCCCTCGAACCCGGCACCACCCTCGGCCCGTCACCGTCCAGATCGGCGCTGGGCATGGGGGAGGTCGTGTGCGACTGATACAGAGCCGTTACATGTGTCGTAGGTACCTCGTCGTGGGTGGACTGTTGTCGTGTCTCGGTGTTGCGGTCGGGACAGGTCAGACCGAGTTGTACGTGACCCACGGCATTGCTGCGGGTGACGTCACAGATTCCGCCGCTATCATCTGGGCACGCTCAAATCGGGAAGCCCTTATGCGGGTCCGTTACCAACCAGTCGTCGGGAATCAAGCACCGCAGCAGGTGACAGCCCGTAGCACGTCTCGAACGAACTTTTCTGCGCAGGTCACGCTCGACGGACTCGTGCCCGGAACACGCTATCGCTACGAGGTCTGGTTCGAAGACGGTAACGACCGTTCAACGGTGGAGGCTGGGGTATTCGGCACGGCTCCTTCCCTTGAGGCACGCACTGCCGTCTCCTTCGTGTGGAGTGGAGACCTGGCTGGCCAAGGCTACTGTCGTCAGGTCAATGCCGGCTATCGCATCTTTCGTCACATGGCCGCGTTCAGGCCGGACTTCTTCGTCGCGAACGGCGACATGATTTACGCAGACAGCGTCTGTCCGGCGAACGGTCCTGAAGACTGGGACAACGTGCCGGGTGACTTCGCTGGGATTCGGGATCCTGACGTGGACTGGGAGGTTCCCGAGCAGGTCGAAGCGGTGTATGTGTCGCACTGGCTCTACAATCGGGCGGATCCAGCCTTTCAAGACTTCCTGCGCGTCACCCCGATGTACGTGCAATGGGATGACCACGAGGTGATCAACGACTTCGGCGCGCCGTGGCCTGCGTACGCCCCGGCCCCGACGCGTGCCGGTTACCCCAACATTGTGGCTGCCGGCCGGAAGACGTTGTTTGATTTTCATCCGCTGAGTCGTCATGCGCAGGAACCCGACAGGATCTACCGTTCATTTAGATGGGGGCGTGACGCCGAGCTGTTTATTCTCGACGCCCGGTCATATCGCAGTGACAACCGATTGGAGGATCGGCCCGGGGCGCGGAAGACGATGCTCGGATCGGCTCAGCTCGCGTGGTTGAAAAGCGCGCTGCGTGGATCCACGGCGACGTGGAAGATTGTCAGCACCGATGTTCCACTATCCGCGCCGACGGGGTCCAACGCCGACGAGTATGGACGTGACGCGTGGGCGAACGGGAGTGGCCAGAGTTTCTCGGCCAGCACTGGGTTCGAGACAGAGCTGCTTGACCTACTGCAGTCGGTTGACGAGAACAACGTACGAAACGTGGTGTTCGTCGCGACCGATGTCCATTTTGCAGCGCAGCTACGGTACGACGTGGACGTGGACGGAGACGGCGACCGGCTCGTGTTTCACGAGCTGGTGAGCGGTCCGCTGAGTGCCATACGCGCGCTCGCACCGCCGGCGTTTGATCCGACCCTGCGGCCGGTCGTGCTCTATGCCGAAGGCGACATGTTCAATTTCGGGACGGTCAGCATAGGTGATGCGCACGCGGGCCCACCACACCTGTGGACTGACATCAGGGACGACAGTGGGTTGGTCCGTCCTGGTTCCGAACTCGAGCTGACTCCTGAAATGTAGAACTGGGGTGACGTGTCGCTACCAGCCCGTGGTGAAAGTCCCGCTGCATTCGACCGCCGATGCATCCCGTCTCGCGGCGGCGCTCGTCGGTCAAATACTCCCGGTATTCTCCCTCGTCGCACCTTGCGAGGCGGGCGCCTCGACGCTCTCAGTGCGACGCGCGACTTTCACCACGGGCTGCTAGCCTGGGACCACGCTCGGCCCATATTTCGGTCACCGCCCAGATCGGCGAAGGCGGCATGGGTGAGGTCTACCGCGCGCGCGACACCCGCCTGGACCGCACCGTCGCCATCACGGTGCTCCCCGAGCACGTCACTGCTGACCTCAATCTGACGTTGGCCGCAACGCGCACGTGCGCTGCAGAGGGGCGATTTTGTGAAACCGGTGGGGTCGATAGCGGGTGAGTCTGTAGAATGCCTCTGGATCCCTCGAACAACTGATGGCCCTCGAAGTCGGCTCCCGCCTCGGCCATTACGACGTCGCCGCCCTCATCGGCGAAGGCGGCATGGGCCAAGTCTATCGTGCCACCGACACACGCACCTCGGCCGCGACGTCGCTCTCAAGATCCTTCTATGAAGCGGCTTGTCAAGTCACCTCGTTGTTCGTCGAAGCTCTCACGCTCTCCGATACACCCTCCAGTGAGCGCGCCGTCCCCGCACCCAGCTGGGGGGCGCGCGCGAACGGGTCGGCAGCTCGGTGTGCTGTCCACGGGCCCGGATTTCGGTCGCTAGGGTAACAACCTGCTTAGACGCGCCGGGCTGAAGCCGCGAGGTGCGTCATCCTTCTATTCGCGCTCGACAAGGGCGATCTCTGATCGCCGGCGCAAGAGACGATCCGAATGGGGGGCGGCACCATCTCCCTGCCGGCCTCGCGTGCGACCAAGGATCTTCACGTGCTCACCCACCAACCCTGCAACCCCGGACCTCACTCAGTGGCCCGACCGCACCACCAAGGACTTACCCGCTCATCCCGTGCGGCACTGGGACCCCGACGCGGCGCCCGTCATAGACCGTCTGGTCCCGCCACATCGCAAACAGGATCCCCGCCAACCGGCGCGCGACGGCCACGGTGGCGATGCGCCGGCCGCGGCGCGTGGCCAGTTGCTCGGCCCAGGCGCGCAGGCCCGCGGCCTCCGCCCGGCGAGACCGGAGCGCGGCCCACGCGGCTTGCACCAGCAACCAGCGCATGCGCGGATTGCCCGCCTTCGTAATGTGGCCCCGACGGTGGCGGTCCGCAGAGCTGTCCTCGCTGGGCACCAAGCCGAGAAAGCTCTCGACCTGGTGGGCCCCGCCAAAGCGCCCCGCCTCATCCAGCGTCGCGACGAATGCCGTCGCGATGAGGGGGCCTACCCCGGGGGCGGTAGTCAACCGCTGTACCACCGGGTTGGCCGCCGCCGTCTCGATGACCTGGGCATCGGCCACGGCGAGCTGCGCGGTCAACTGTTCCCACAGGGCGAGCAGCGGCTGGAGCGCCGCCTGTAACTCGTCGGGGAGCTCCAGCTCCGTCACATACGTACCGAATCGGTCGGCATCCCCGGCCCGGACGCGCAGTCCCTCCCGCCGCACCAGCGCCCGCACCAAGGCGATGGTGCGCCCGCGGGTCCGCACGAGCAGGTCGCGCACCCGGAGCTGGCGCCGCACCCGATGCTGGGCGGCCGACACGCGATGCGCCGGGCGATAGGAACCGAGTCGGGCCGCCTCGGCCAGCATCCGCGCATCGCGCCGATCCGTCTTCACACGCCGGCGCCGTTCGGGATACATCGGGGCGTAGTTCGGATCCGCCACGATGACCTCGTGGCCGCACTGCTCGATCGTCTGCGCCACCCATTCGCTTTCCGTCGTCGCCTCGAGGAGCACCCGGGCACACGGTCGGCTCCCGAACATCTTCGTGAACTGCTGCCGCGTACTCTGAATCCGTCGTTCGATGATCTCGCCCTCGGACGTGAGGATGCAGATTTGACTTTCTCTCTTATGGACGTCGATGCCAATATGCTCCATGGCTGGTCTCCCTCTGTGCGCCTTGAGCGCGTTTGAAAAATGTGGAGCGCAAGCTACCACGTGGGGACGACCAGCCGCTTCATCCTATCTCCCCGACGCCTTCGCCGCGGACCCGGATCGGCTCGCCCGGTTCCAGCGGGAGGCCCAAGTCCTCGCCAGCCTGAACCACCCGAACATCGCGCAGATCTACGGCACTGAAGAAGACAAGACCGACGGCACCCGTGCGCTCGTTCTGGAGCTGGTCGAAGGCCCGACCCTCGCCGACCGGATCGCGAAGGGGCCGATCCCGCTGGATGAAGCCTTGCCGATCGCGAAGCAGATCGCCGAGGCGCTGGAAGCCGCGCACGAAGCGGGGGTGATCCATCGCGACTTGAAGCCAGCCAATATCAAGCTGCGGCCAGATGGCACGGTGAAGGTGTTGGACTTTGGGCTGGCGAAGGCGTTGGATGCGACGCCGGAGGGTGATTCCGACGAATCACCGACGCTGACCGCCGCGGCCACGCAGATGGGCGTGATCATGGGGACCGCGGCATATATGTCGCCCGAGCAAGCGCGAGGGAAACCGGTCGACAAGCGGGGGGACATCTGGAGTCAAGCCCATTCTTAGTTGAAACTCTCCACGGCTCCCGATGGCTTACGCGGCCTGCTTCTTCGACGTCGTCGTGTCGATCTTCAGTTCTCGCTTCAATGCGGCCCGAAGCGTGGGAAGGTGGCGGTAGCCCCTCACCCTTCGTAAGCGCGGTTCGATGTCCAGGAGGGCGGTCGCCAGCCAGCGGTGGCGTTGGCTCGAGCTCTGCCAGTGATCTACCTTCGCGCAGCGTTCCTCGACCAGCGCATTGACCGACTCCAGACAGTTCGTCGTCTTCAGCGACCGGCCCAGCACTCCGTACACGCCCAATCGATGTCACGTCAGGGTTTCGTCCAGGCCTTCCGCCAAGCTGTCAGCCGCCGACTGGTTCCGCTCGTCCAACTCGCCGTGGAGCGTCTCGAGCGCACCGAGGGCCTCGTCGTAGTCCGGCCGGTTGTACGCTCGCTGGAGACGCTGACGCCACACCGCCTGCTCGTGCTTGGCCAGGTAGCTCACCACGTTCTCGCGCTTGTGCCACTGGCACCGTTGGACCAGGGCCCGGCCCCGGAAGGCCTTCCGGACGGCCGTGCGGAGCCCCTTGCCGCCATCGAGGATGACCAGCACACCCTGGGAGAGGTCGAGGCCCCGCTCGACCAACGACCGCAGGAACGGTGTGAGCACCGTCGCGTTCTCCGTGTCCGTTTCGACGAAGCCCAGGAAGCGTTTCTCCCCAGACAGCGTGATGCCTAGCGCGATGACCATCGTCGCGTCAGCGAACGTCTTGCCGTCCAGGAACACGGCCACCACGTCCTCATCGGATAGGTCCCGCTCCTGGAACGCCCGTAGCTGCGCCGCGCTGGCCTGGATGAACCCCCGGGACACCGTCGAACTCGAGAGCCCGATCGCCCCGGGAATCGCCGCCGCGGCCGCCGCGTAGTTGCGGCACGAGATCCCGTAGAGCACCCGTCGCAGCAGCGCGTCGTCCACCTCGCGGTCGTCATGCAACGCCGCATACGACCGCAGCGGAATCTCGCTCCCTGCGAGGCGACGAATCCGGGGCACGCGAATCGGCACGCGCTGCCCCGCGAGACCCACCGTCCCAGGGTTACTGCCGTGACGGCGTCCACCGACCGACGCGTCCTTCCGGACGTAGCGCTCGCTCGCCAGCGCCGTCACCTCCTGGTCGAGCAACTCCTGCACATGCATCAGGCCCAGGGGCACCAGCGAGCGGATCAGCTCCACCTTCGCGTCCAGCTCCAGATCCGCGTAGGCCTCGCGGTGAATGATGTTGACCGAGCCCAGCTTGCGAACTTTCTTGCGCTTCCTGACAGCACGTAGGACACTCATCGTGGCTCCTCTCTCTCGTGGGGTGATGTCCGTCTTTTGCAACGTCATCACACCACAGGGTCTGGAGCCGTTTCAATTTTCAACTAAGATTAGCTCACCCTCGACATCTGGGCCTACGGCGCGGTCCTTTACGAGATGCTGACCGGTCACCGGGCGTTTCAGGGGGAAGACGTCTCGCTCACGCTGTCGGCAGTCCTGCAGCGGGAGCCCGATTGGAGCGCCGTGCCGTCCAGCCTGCCATCAGGGCACGCCATCTATCTTCGCCGATGCCTCGAGAAGGATCCCCGGCAGCGTGTTCAGGCCGTCGGCGATCTGCGGTTGGTGATGGAGGGGGCGTTCGAGGTCGAGACCGCAGCCGCACGGACAGGTGGCACGATGCGGCGTCAAGTCCTGACCGGCGGCGCGCTCGTGGCGACCGGGCTCCTCGTCGGCATCGGGCTTGCGAGCGTTCCGCGTGGCGGCAGCGCACTGGAACCAGATGTCACTCGGCTGGCCCTCACGCCACCGTTCGACCGGGAAGTCACCGAGGGCCAGACGTCGTTCCTGGAGATTTCGCCAGATGGGCGCCGGATCGCCTACAGGAGTGACGGCCGGCTCTACCTGCGTGAGCTGAGTCGCCTCATCGCCGTACCGATCGAGGAGTCCGATGGTGCGGGCCCTCCATTCTTTTCTCCGGATAGTGCGTGGATCGGGTTCCCGCGTGGAGCCACGCTGAACAGGGTGGCGATCAGCGGAGGACCGCCGGTCGTCGTGTGCCAGTGCCCGAGCCGGGTACCGAGTTGGAGCGATAGTGGTCGCATCGTCTTTGCCGACGCGACCGGGTTGCTGGAGGTTCCGTCGAATGGAGGGGAGCCGGCGCGGCTGACGACCGCTCCTGAGGGGCAGCGTTATAGCAGCGTGCAGATGTTGCCGGGGGGTAGAGCGGTGCTAGTCGCGCTCGACGGTGTCGCCGGTGCCCAGTTCGGTGGGCAGATCGCGGTGGAGGATCTCGCGACACAGGAGCAGCGGATACTTGTGGCCGACGGGAGACAACCTCGATACTCGCCCAGGGGACACCTCGTCTTCCTGCGAGGCGAGTCGATATACGCCGTGCCCTTCGACAGTGACGCGTTGGAGGTGACCGAGTCTCCGGTGGTAGTGCTGGAGGGCGTGCTGGTGAACGCCCAAGGCATCGCGCAGTTCTGGACCAGTGACTCTGGCACGCTAATGTACGTACCGCAAAGTGCCGTTAGTGCCAGTCAGCTTGCCTGGGTCGATCGCGAGGGCAGGACGACACCGTTGCCGGTCCCACCCGGTCGCTATTCCCACCCGCGCGTGTCTCCGGACGGGCAGCGTATCGCCGTGACGCTGAACGGTCCAGGTGTGGCCGACGTCGCGGTCTGCGATGCCGAGCGTGGCGGCTGTATTAGGCTGACCTCCGACGGCGAGAGCCGAATGCCGTCGTGGACTCCGGACGGGACGCGGGTCGCGTTCTCGAGCCAGGGCGACCTGCACTGGACGGCCGCTGATGGGAGCGGTCGACCCGAGCGCCTGCTGGAGAAGGACGGTCGTCAGCTTCCGTACGCCTGGACACCGGACGGAGCCACGATGACCTTCATCGACTTCGAGCCTCCGTTGGGCATCCGGGCATTGGAGATCGGGGGCGAGGCACGTCGAATCGTCGATGGAGCCCTCAACCACGACCTGTCTCCAGACGGGCGGTGGATCGCCTACAACATGAGCGAGTCCGGGTTCATGCAAATCTTCATCGAAGCGTTTCCCGAGCTGGGCAGCAGGCTGGCTCTGACCCCCGGCACTAGCTCTGCCCCCGCCTGGTCACGCGATGGGAGTGAGATCTTCCACGTGTCGTCAGGTGTTGTGATGGTCGCGCCGATCGAGACCGACCCAGTGCCGAGGCCAGGCCCGGCTCGCACGGTGTTCGATGGCTCGTTCGAGCGGGCCATCGGGAACAGCCTCAACTACGACGTTGACATCGACGACTCTCGGCTTCTGATGGTGCTGCCTGCTGATGAGATGGCGGAAACCATTTCACCGATTGTCGTACAGAACTGGCACCAGGAGCTGCTCGATCGTGTGCCAATCCCGTAGCCATGTCACTTGACACGGGCACCCCCTCGGCCCCTACATCGTCACCGCCCAGATCGGAGCCGGCGGCATGGGTGAGGTCTACCGCGCCCGCGACACTACGCTCGACCGCGATGTGGCGCTCAAGGTGCTGCCGGAGGCGTTCACGTCCGACCCGGATCGCCTGGCCCGCTTCGAGCGCGAAGCCAAAGTTCTCGCCTCGCTGAACCATCCCAACATCGGGCACATCTACGGTCTGAAGAAGCCGAAGCCGAGGGCGGGGCGATCAGAGCGCTGGTTCTCGAGCTCGTCGAGGGGCCGACGCTCGCGGATCGCATCGCGGAGGGGCCGATCCCTTTCGACGACGCCCATGAAGTCGAGAAACGCCTCGCCCGCGGCCGCTTCGACGACGGCGCCGACCAGCGTCCACCCGTCGCTTGAATAACGGTGCCGGGTGCACGGTGCCCGTATGATCGCTCTGCCGATGACCGTGACTCCTGGCTCGCTCGGCCGGTACACGATCCGCTCCGCGCTGGGTCGCGGGGGGATGGGCATCGTCTACCTCGCTCATGACCCGCGTCTTGACCGTCAAGTGGCGATCAAAGCCCTCCCGCCTGACCTGACCAGCGACGCCACCGCGAAACAGCGTTTCCTCCAGGAGGCGAAGGCCGCTTCAGCCCTCGACCACCCGAACATCTGCACAATCCACGAGATCAACGAAGCGGCCGACGGCCAGCTGTACCTGGTGATGGCTCACTACGACGGGGAGACGCTCAAGGAGCGGATCACACGCGGGCCGGTGCCGATCGACGACGCCATCGACGTCGCCACGCAGGTGGGGCAAGGCTTGGCGGAAGCGCATGGCGCAGGCATCGTGCATCGGGACATCAAGCCGGCTAACCTGCTGGTCACGAAGAGCGGCGTCGTCAAGATCCTCGACTTCGGCTTGGCGAAGCTCGCGGGGTCGGACGGCATGACGCAGACCGGAACGACGGTCGGCACAGTGGCCTACATGTCCCCGGAGCAAGCACGTGGCGAGGAGGTGGATCACCGCACGGACATCTGGTCGCTGGGGGTGGTGCTGTTCAGATGCTGACGGGGCGACCGCCGTTCCAGGGGGAGAACCTGCTGGCGATCTCCGATGCCATCAGGAGCAGCGAGCCGCCTGCCTTGACCGGGACGACCGCATCGGCGAGGCCTGTCGTTGCGCGTGCCTTGAGCAAAGACGCGCGACAGCGGCATCAGTCGATTACAGAGTTCCGGGATGCGCTCCGCGCCGCTCGCGTGGGCCTCACCGCGTCTGCCGAGATGCCGTCGCCAAGCGGCAAGGCGGTCGTCGTCCTCCCGTTCGTCAACCGGAGTCCCGACCCAGAGCACGAGTACTTCAGCGACGGGCTGACCGAAGAGGTCATCTCGGATCTGTCGGGGGTCTCCGCATTGCGCGTGATCTCCCGCAACTCGGCGATGGCGCTCAAAGGGACCACCAAGGATACCCGTGCGCTTGCCCGGGAGCTGGGCGTGAGCCATCTGGTCACCGGCTCGGTGCGCCGATCCGGAGATGCGCTGCGGGTGACGGCGGAGCTGGTCGAGGCGACGCTCGATGCCCCGATCTGGACCGAGAAGTACTCCGGGACCGTGGAGGACGTGTTCGGAATCCAGGAGGAGATCTCCCGCAAGATCGTCGCGGCCCTCGAGGTGAAACTGACGGACCGGGAAGACCAGCAGGTTGCGGAGCGGCCGATCGACGACGCAGTGGCGTACGACTGTTACCTGCGGGCGCGCCATCTGATGTACGGCTGGACGGCGGACGCCACACGGCACGCGCTGCGTCTGGTCGACGAGGCGATCGCGGTCGTGGGTGACAATCCGTTGCTGTTGGCGACAAAGGGTCAGATCTACTGGACAAATGCCAATGCCATGCTGGCACCGTCACCGGAGAGCCTTCGTCAAGCGTCCGAGTGTGTGGACCGGGCGTTGGTCCTCGACGCGAACTCGCCACATGCCATCTTCGTGCGCGGTCTCATCGCCGGCCTTCGAGGTCGGGTCGAGGCGGCGCTTGCGGACACCCACCGGGCGCTTGCCCTCCTGCCCGGAGACGCCAACGTCCTCGTGGAATTCTGCCGATTCTCCATCTGTGCCGGGCTTCGCAACAGCGACGGATTCGTCGAGCGCCTCCTGCAGATCGACCCGCTGTCACCCCTCACGCCTGGGCTGGTGTCAGGGCTTCGCGTGGCACAGGGGCGGCTCGAGGAGGCCGTCCTCCCGGCGCGCCGCGCGATCGAACGCGCACCCGAGGCGTCGCCGATGCACATCCTGCTGGCCTGGTGGCTGGCCCGGGCTGGACACAGAGAGGAAGCGTCCGAGATCCTGGGGCAGGTCGGCACCGCCATGGCCGGGACGGTCAACGGATCGCTTGCGGGCTTTCTGCAGTCTGCCCTGGAGGGGAACGCCGAGGCCGCGTTGACACATGTCACCTCAGCCATGGAGCAGGAGGTGCGTTCCGATGTCTGGACTACGCTCGTGGCCGACGGGTACGCCTTGCTCGGACGGAAGGCCGACGCACTTCGCTGGGTCCAGATTGCGATTGACTGTGGCTACATCGACTACCCAATGTTCACCCGACTCGATCCCTTCCTGGCGAACCTCCGCGAGGAACCGGGTTTTCTGAAGCTGATGGAGCCGGTCAGACAGCGCTGGGAGGACGTCCTCGAATGGGAGCGGCGCCTGCGCTAACGTCAGTCTGCTTGGTGGGTTCCCGATCTCTTTATTGCAACTTTCGGAATGCAGTCTGTGCTGTCATAGTGATGTCATGAGTGTGCAGATCACGATTCGGGACGTGCCGGACGACGTCCGCGACGAACTCGCGGCGCGGGCGGCTCGGCAGCGACAATCCATGCAGGAGTATCTCCGCCAGGAGCTCGAACGGCTGACCTCACGACCCTCCGTGGACGCGTGGCTCGATTCCGTACGCGAGCGCAAGGACATGACTGGTCGCCGCCTGCCCGTGCGGAAAATCCTGTCTCACCGGGACGCCGACCTGCGATGAGCGCGGTCGTCGACGCATCGGTGCTCGTCGCCGTCACGACCGACGCAGGCAAGAGCGGAGTGTGGGCGGAGGCGGTTATCGCGCAGGGGAATCTGTGCGCGCCGCACCTGGTCCTCGCCGAGGCGACGAACGTCTTGCGGCGATTGGAGCGGGCCCGAGAGCTGAGTCGCCTTGAGGCGACGGCCGCGCAGCGCGATCTGCTCCGCCTCCCTCTCGAGCTTTTCCCGTTCGAGCCGTTCGCCGATCGTGTCTGGGAACTGCGGAGTGACGTGACCAGCTACGACGCGTGGCATGTCGCCATCGCTGAAGCGCTCCGGTTACCCCTGGCGACGCTAGACCGTCGACTCGCACGCGCATCTGGCCCACGTTGTCGATTCTCGACTCCCGGCTGAGCCGGGGATCCTCCTCGGCGGTTCGCGCCGCGTCGTGTCCCTCGACGAGGACTACCCTAGACCCCGGCGAAAATGCCCGCGAGTCGTAGCGAGAGCGAGGGGAGACTCTCGGCGAGGAAGCGTTGCGGGACGCGAGCCGCGGCCAAGGAGACGTTGGTGGTCACCGCGACGACGATGCCGTGCTCGGGCAGCGTCATGAACGAGGTGAAACCACCAACCGAGGTTCCGCTGTGCCCGAATACCGTCGTCGTCTTCGCCTCCGGACCGAGGGGGGTGGACCGGACAAACCAGCCGAGGCCGTACCCCGTCGATTCGCCTGACTCGAGCTGGAGCGGGGTTCGCAACATATCGAGCGTCTCGGAGCGCAGGAGGCGTCCGTCGAGCGTCGCGAGGCCGAAGCGGACGACGTCGGACGGCGTCGACAGCAGTGCGCCCGCTCCCTGGATGCACGAGTTGTCGCCGGCGGCGGCATCTTCGACGGCGTTACCACCGCCAAATGGCCAGTAGAAGTGCGTGCGCCGGGCCGCCGGCTGGAGGACGTCGTCGAACACCGTATCCCGCATGTCCGACGGGTCGTAGACCTCCCGCTGCATGAAATCGAGAAACCGCTCGCCCGCGGCCGCCTCGACGACGGCACCCACCAGCGTCCAGCCGTAGCTCGAGAACAGATACCGGGTTCCGGGAGCGAAGCGCAGGGGATCGTCAGCGAAGAGCTCCAGCCCGTCGAGCGGGCTCTCGCAGTGGGTGCGCATATACAAGAGTTCTTCGTCGAATGGGGGGTGGCGCACGCCGGCGACGTGACCCATGAGCTGGCGCGTCGTGACGGACCACTCCTTTTCGGGGAAGCTGGGCAGGTAGTCGCGCACAGGCGCGTCGAGATCGAGGAGACCACGCTCGTGGAGCACGCCCACGGCCATGGCGGTCATCGGCATTGCCGCGCCCCCGACGCGGAACAGGGTCGTCGGCGTCACCAGGCGCCGTTCGTCGATATCCGCCCAGCCGAACCCCTCGGCCCAGACGATGTCACCGCCTATGCCCACTGCGAGCGACAGCCCGGGGAGGTTCTCCTCGACCACCAGGGCGCGGACGAGCGGGCGAGCTCGCTCCACGGCACTGGCGTGCGCGGCCGTTGGGGGCGCGTCGATCTCCGAGTGCACCGCCGAGGCGTCGCCGCCGTGTATCTCGGAGTAACAGGCGCTCCACGAGTTGACGGCGTCGCATATTTCAGTGCAGGCGGGAAGCAGCGGCGTCGCCAGCATGAGGATCGCGGCTGGCGAGCACCGAAGGAGGCGGCCGCGACGACTCGGTGCGTCATTCATCATGCAACTTTGCAATGCAAAGCGTTATGCAGTCAAGCACAATCTCACTGTCGGCCTTCCGCAGCGCACGCAGTGTGCATCGCATTGGCACCCAATGTCCGATCCGGCCAGCGGGCCCGCGTTTCCTCCCTCACGCGTCGGACGCTAACTAGCTGTGCACGAAGAACGTGGGAGAACGCAGGTCTGTTGGCACCCTCCCTGCAAGTTCGAGATCGGTTCGCGAGTGCCAAAAAGAAGGACGCCGTGGCGTATCGGCCGTGCGTGTGCGCGACTCCTTGTCGCTCACTGCCTCGGTCTCGGGAGGATGACTGCGTCCCCAGCACTCGCACAGCCCAGCGCGGGCGATGCCGGCCTGCCGGCACACGAGCTGAAAAGGCATCACATCGGTATTCAGCTCGGCGTTCTTGACCCGTCAACCGATGTCATCGCGCTTGGGAATCTAGGTGTAGGCGTTGACGGGATCACGTCTCTGACAATCCTCAACTACCGATACTCGCTGAATCCGCGCATCGATCTCGACCTCGACGTGCGATACTGGGTGTATCGGTGGACAACGCCGACATTCCCCACCATCGAATTGACGCCTAGTGTCGTGGGACCTGGTCTGCGCTTCTATGGGTTGAGCAGGACGGGAGGCAGGAGAGTCATCCCATACATTCAGGGGAACATCTACTACGTGCGGGAGGAACTTAGAACGTCCGAGAGACATACAGAAAGCGGCATGGGTTTTGGCCTGGGTGGTGGCGTGGACCTCGATATTGGCCGCCTGATGTCGATTCCAATCGAAGCCATGTATATCGGCACAGGCGGTGATGCCATCGATGATCTATCCGGATTCGCTATGTCGGTGGGAGTCAGCTTCAATTTCTGACGCGGCCGGAATCGAACAACCATGTCGCCGCTTGCCGTACAGCAGTTCCACCGCCACCGGAGATGACGAGTCAGACGTATCCGGACAAAGCTGCTTCGACCGCCGCTGGGTAGCCGCCCCCGAACTTGATCGCGTGTACGACGAGAGGCGCCAACTGGTGCAGGGCCACCCGGTCCCGCCACCCCTCGGCTAGCGGGAAGGCCTCCTCGTAGGCTGCGAAGCACTCGGCACCGAAGCCACCAAAGAGTCGCATCATCGCGAGGTCGAACTCGCGATGACTGCCGTGTGCGGCCGGGTCGATCAGCCAGTTGCGGCCATCGGTTCCCACCAACCGGTTGCCCGCCCAGAGGTCGCCGTGCAAGCGGGCCGGTGGCTCCGGCTTGCCGCCCAGCTCGAGGAGCCGGCCGGCCACGGCTTCGAGGCCTCGAATCGCGCGGTCTTGCAACGCCAGCCCGTCCTTCGCCAGGCGGGCCAGAGGCAGGAGTCGCTCGGTCGCGTAGAACTCGGCCCACGTCGGACGGGGCTCGTTGGGCAGCCCACGGCTGCCGGTGGCGCGACGGTCCTCGCGTCCGAAGCTCGGTGCTCCAGCTCGATGGAGCGAGGCCAGTCCGCGGCCGAGCGCGATCTCGGTGTCAGCAACCGCGCCGCCCTCCGCGATCCACTCGAGCACCAGGAATGGCGGGACGTCCGACACCGCGAGCACCTTCGGCACGCCGATCCCGGGAGTGCCGCGGATCCAGGCGAGTCCAGCCGCCTCGGTGCTGAAGTGATGCGCCGGAGGCGACGCGTGGGTCTTGGCGAAGACCTGACGTCCGTCGTCGAGTTCGAGACGGAACGAGGTCGCCACGTCGCCTCCGTGCACGCGCGTCGCGCGGACGATACCGGCGTCGAGCTCGGTCGCGATGTGCTCGAGAACCGCCTCCACCAGCCCCGGGTCCGATGGCTTCCGCACCCCACCAGCCTTGCATATCCTCTCGACAAGCGTGAACATGCGCGAGCCATGAACGAATACTCGCGCCGACACATCATGTTTGGACTTTCCGCATTCGGGTTGGCCCCGCTTGGTGCAGCCTCTGTGGTTGCGCGCAGCGTGTCTGCTCAGCCCACGGGCCCGGGCATCGAGTTGGACCCCTATCCCTCCGCTTGGTTACCCGACGGCGTCCGGTCTCGATTCGTCAACAACATCAACGGATTGCGTGTGCACGTGCTGGAAGCGGGATTCGAGACTCCCAATCGACCTGCCTTGCTGCTGCTGCATGGCTTTCCAGAGCTGGCCTACAGCTGGAGAAACGTGATGGTGCCGTTGGCAGAGGCCGGCCATCACGTGATCGCTCCCGATGTGCGCGGCTACGGTCGCACCACCGGATGGAGCTCGGATTACGACACGGATCTCGCGCCATTTCGCACCCTCAACAAGGTGCGGGATGCCCTGGGCCTGGTGCTGGCGTTCGGCTACCGATCCGTCGCCGCCGTGATCGGTCACGATGCGGGCTCGCCCCTCGCTGGCAGGTGTGCCGTCACCCGCCCGGACGTGTTTCCCGCGGTGGTGATGATGAGCGCGCCCTTCGGCGGCTCACCAGCGTTGCCCTTCGATACCGCGAACGATCCCCCACGAACCCCTGTCACGGACGGGCCGAGCATCTACGATGATCTGGCGGTACTGACCCCCCCCAGAAAGCACTATCAGCGTTACTACACGACTCGGGGCGCCAACGAGAATATGTGGCACGCCAGCCAGGGCATTCATGACTTTATTCGGGGCTACTACCATTTCAAGAGCGCGGACTGGGAGGGCAACACACCGTATCGACTGGCCGCCCGGACGGCGCAAGAATGGGCGAAGATGCCGAACTACTACATCATGCAGTTGAGCCAGGGCATGGCGGAAACGGTAGCGGACGTCATGCCTTCCGCCACGGACATCGCGGCCAATACAAGGGTGAGGGGCTACCGCCACCTTCCCACGCTTCGGGCCGCATTGAAGCGAGAACTGAAGATCGACACGACGACGTCGAAGAAGCAGGCCGCGTAAGCCATCGGGAGCCGTGGAGAGTTTCAACTAAGAATGGGCTTGACTCGGCGCCGGGGCGCCATCGATGATGATGGTGGGTGCCGCGACGCCGGCACCGCGTCCGGGTGCGGCGGGTTCGGCGCGCAGCGGTGCTGCCGCTGGGTCAGCCTCAGCCTCTGCCTCAGCCTCACTCACGCGCGGCGCGCTGTCCGTACGAGGCATCGCGATTCCGTCGATCCCGGCCATCAACCCCTGCCTGAGATCGGCGGCGAGCCTGTCTTGCAGCGCGAAGAGCTCCGCCACCCGACCATCAACGATCGCCGTGTGCACGACCGCGCCGGTCGCTACCTCCACGACGCGCGCCGTGATCCGCATGCGCTCGTCGAGCCGCTGGTAGGCGCCACTGATGACCCACCGCGCACCCGCCGCCGCTTGACCTCCGACGACCGACACCCTGGGCAGGCGCTCGAAGTTGGCGGTGAGTGTCTCGACAATGCCCGCGCCGACCCATTCGTCCTCTGTGGTCCCGGAGATGTTGGAGAACACCGTAATGGTCACCGCGGAATTCTCGGAGGCGGCCGGTGTTGACTGGACCGCCGGAGATTGCCGAGGACTACGTCGAGTGCACCGGGGAGCTCGGCCGCGACAACGGACGCGGACAGCAGGAGCACCGGCGCTGTGATGGCCGCGATCAGAGGCGTCATCGGGGAGTATCGTAGTGCAGGCGCGGACGGTCACGTGAGCGTCAAGGTCACCACTCCCATGGCCGCGAGCCACAGTGCGTTCAGGTGGAACACCGGGCGGTAGAGACTCAGGTCATCGGGCAATCCCATGGTGAGCCCCATGCCAATGAGGCCCAAAACGCCTCCGGCACCGACGAGCCACATCGGCCACATGGCGTCCGGCAGCAGGAGGCCGACCATCAGGACGATCTGTCCGACACCGAGAAACACGCGCCCGAAGCGGGTGATGCACGTAACGTACTCAGTGCTGACGCGGAGCGAGTCGACGAATCCCCGGATAGTCCCCTCGTCCTGCCCCTCCATGTCGATCGAGCCCCACGCGCCGAAGTGATAGTAGAAGGCGGCCGCGAGCGCCGTCATGATCAGCGCGATGCCCAACACACCGACTGCGGGCCACACGATGATGCGGCCCGCTGAACCAGCCGCAAGCGTGGCGAGCGCGATGAACGCCATCACGGCCACGACGTAGCCGAACAGATGCAGGCGGTACAGCCAGATCCAGAGTCGTCTCCGTGTCCCCACGGCAGCTAAATCCCGTGGAACGAAATAGGCTCCGATCTTGGCCGGTAGCAGCGTCCAGCCGACCCACAGCATGATTGCGGCTGCAACGAAGAGACCGCCGGTTACCTGGATTTCTAAATCGTTCATTGCGTGTCTCCAGCCGGATGGCGACGCAGGCAGCGCGCCTCGAGGCGGGCGCGAGACGGGTTCGGTCACGACCCCTCACTTCCGACGGGTGAGCCGTACTCGGTTCGCGCCTCCACTCCCCAAGCACACCCAGTGTGCATCGTATGGGCACCCGGTGTCCGTTCTGGCCGTGCGGGCACGCGTCTCTTACCGCTCTGAATCACCCTAACTCGCTGCGCAAGAAGCAGGTGCGCTAACGTCTCTCTGTTGGCACGACCCCTGCATATAGTCGAGGTGGTGCTCGCCCGTCGGGCGCCTAGAGAAGGAGTTTGTAATGGAAGGAGCCAGTGTGGAGGGCATACGGGGTTGGCTATTGGTCTACATCATCGGTTCGATCCCTGTTCTGCTGTTCGTGTCGGCGGGCCTGTCGGGCTGGTTCAATTATCCCCTTGGCCTTGTGCTCGCGATCTTCCTCTTGCTCGCAAGTCCACTCGTGCTCATTCTCTTGAAATCCGCTGGGGCGCCACAGTGGAACATTGCCGCTCTGTGGATCGCATCACTCATGCTAACTGCACGCATCATCTATGGCGTGCTATTTCAGAGGATTCGGGACGGCCTGCCACGGTTGACTAGTGAGGAACTGCTCGAGGCACTGCCGATCCTCCTAGGGATCGTGATTGTCTTGCTCGGCTGGGCGACCGTATGGACGAGGTATTTCCAGACGTCGGTGCGAGTCAGCAACACGTTTGGCAAGTGACATCGTCGTCGGAGTCAAGCCCATTCTTAGTTGAAACTCTCCACGGCTCCCGATGGCTTACGCGGCCTGCTTCTTCGACGTCGTCGTGTCGATCTTCAGTTCTCGCTTCAATGCGGCCCGAAGCGTGGGAAGGTGGCGGTAGCCCCTCACCCTTCGTAAGCGCGGTTCGATGTCCAGGAGGGCGGTCGCCAGCCAGCGGTGGCGTTGGCTCGAGCTCTGCCAGTGATCTACCTTCGCGCAGCGTTCCTCGACCAGCGCATTGACCGACTCCAGACAGTTCGTCGTCTTCAGCGACCGGCCCAGCACTCCGTACACGCCCAATCGATGTCACGTCAGGGTTTCGTCCAGGCCTTCCGCCAAGCTGTCAGCCGCCGACTGGTTCCGCTCGTCCAACTCGCCGTGGAGCGTCTCGAGCGCACCGAGGGCCTCGTCGTAGTCCGGCCGGTTGTACGCTCGCTGGAGACGCTGACGCCACACCGCCTGCTCGTGCTTGGCCAGGTAGCTCACCACGTTCTCGCGCTTGTGCCACTGGCACCGTTGGACCAGGGCCCGGCCCCGGAAGGCCTTCCGGACGGCCGTGCGGAGCCCCTTGCCGCCATCGAGGATGACCAGCACACCCTGGGAGAGGTCGAGGCCCCGCTCGACCAACGACCGCAGGAACGGTGTGAGCACCGTCGCGTTCTCCGTGTCCGTTTCGACGAAGCCCAGGAAGCGTTTCTCCCCAGACAGCGTGATGCCTAGCGCGATGACCATCGTCGCGTCAGCGAACGTCTTGCCGTCCAGGAACACGGCCACCACGTCCTCATCGGATAGGTCCCGCTCCTGGAACGCCCGTAGCTGCGCCGCGCTGGCCTGGATGAACCCCCGGGACACCGTCGAACTCGACAGCCCGATCGCCCCGGGAATCGCCGCCGCGGCCGCCGCGTAGTTGCGGCACGAGATCCCGTAGAGCACCCGTCGCAGCAGCGCGTCGTCCACCTCGCGGTCGTCATGCAACGCCGCATACGACCGCAGCGGAATCTCGCTCCCTGCGAGGCGACGAATCCGGGGCACGCGAATCGGCACGCGCTGCCCCGCGAGACCCACCGTCCCAGGGTTACTGCCGTGACGGCGTCCACCGACCGACGCGTCCTTCCGGACGTAGCGCTCGCTCGCCAGCGCCGTCACCTCCTGGTCGAGCAACTCCTGCACATGCATCAGGCCCAGGGGCACCAGCGAGCGGATCAGCTCCACCTTCGCGTCCAGCTCCAGATCCGCGTAGGCCTCGCGGTGAATGATGTTGACCGAGCCCAGCTTGCGAACTTTCTTGCGCTTCCTGACAGCACGTAGGACACTCATCGTGGCTCCTCTCTCTCGTGGGGTGATGTCCGTCTTTTGCAACGTCATCACACCACAGGGTCTGGAGCCGTTTCAATTTTCAACTAAGATTAGCTCACCCTCCGTCGTCGCGTCCGATCGGACTCGAGTAGTGAGAGGCGCAGTCCGATTCCCTAGACAGGGGGCTCTGTAACCCGATAGACGTGTGTCCCCGCGTGCACACGCTGGTCGACCTTGACGGCCACATTTGTTGCAGCCGCGGCCGTCTGCACCGGCCTATGATCGATCTGCATCGAGCGCACGACCTGCTGGAAGTCTGCGCCGCGTCGACGGAACCGCAGTGTCTCGCCTATCTCGAGATCAGCCGCAAGCCGGACGACACCGACCTCTGGTTTCGCGAAGTAGTGCACAACCGTCCCGATGCGTTGTTCCGACTCGATGCTGGCTAGGAGTGCGGCGGCTTCTTCGGCTCTCGTCGTCTCGACACACACGGTGGGTGCCCCAGCGAAGACGTTGAAGCCTGTGCCAACCCGACCCAAGCCGAACAGATCTTGAACCCCTTCGTTCTTGATAACGAAGCGAACGCCCACGGATTGCAGCACGGACTCAACCACGGGGACCGTTGCCGCGCCCGGTAGCGTGAGCACCGGGACGAACGTCTCGTAGTCCACATCGGCGCCCTCCACACTGCCCGACTGAGCAGACCGCCTGATCAGCTGCGACTTGACCTGCTGCGTCGTGTCGAGCGCCACCCCCACAAGGATCAACAGCGGGATCCCGCCGAAATAGAACGTCACGCCGAGCCCCTCGGTGATGAACCGTGGCAGGTTGACGTCGAGCCACTCGCCGATCACCGGTACTGCGTGGGCGCGAAACCCGACAATCATGAGATCCGGCAGGACGGCCACCAGCGCGAGGCCGATCGCCCAGACCAGCGTGGTCCGCGTCAGGATCGTGTCGATGTACTCGGCCGTGCGCTTCCCGGGACGAATCCCAGGGACAACGCCGCCGTACTTCTGCAGGTTCTCTGCCACGTCATCTGGATTGAAGACGATCGCCGTGTAGAAGAAGGTAAAGAAGGCGACGACGCCCATATACAGCAAGTAGTAGAGCGGCATGCCGTTCTGCAAATTCTCCCTGATGGCTTCAGCCCACGGGCCGGGGAAGGTGCCCACGGCCATTACAGCAATGGGCACGATGTTGAACGCGACGATCAGCGGGATGATCCCACTCGTGTTCACGTTCAGCGGGAGGTATGTCGTGGTGCGCCCATACGTGTGTCGGCCCACCAGTCGTTTGGCGAACTGGACACTCACACGTCGATGCCCGCGCCAGATGAAGACGACGGTTCCCATGACCGCCACCATCATGATCGTCAGCGCGAGCAGGCCGAACAGCCCCATCTGCCCGCTCCGCATCCGATCGAGCGTGATCAACACCGCAGTCGGGAAGTTGACGACAATTCCCGCGAAGACGATGAGTGCCATTCCGTTGCCGATGCCGCGCTCGGTAATCCGCTCACCGAGCCACACGAGAAACATCGTGCCCGTCGTCATGGTGAACACGGTCATCAAGCGAAAGCTCCACCCGGGCTCGTTCACTAGCGGCAGCCCGCCGGCGATGTTGGTCTGACGCTCGAGAAACACCGCAATCGCGAACGCCTCCATGACACACAGGAAGACCGTTCCGTAGCGCGCACACCGCGTGATTGTTCGACGGCCGCGTTCGCCTTCTTTGGACAGGCGCCCGAGATACGGCCAGACAAGTGTCAGCAGCTGAACAAAGAACGCCGCGTTGATGTAGGGAATGATGCCCAGCGCGAAAATCGTGAGCTGCGACAGGTTGCCGCCCGAGAAGATGTTGTAGAGGCCGAACAGGGCGCCGGCCCCTGTTCCGCGAGGATCTGTAGCGCCTCGGTGTTCACCCCCGGCGTGGGGATGGAGCTGCCGACGCGAGACACCGCCAGCAAAGCGAGCGTCAAGAGCACCCGCTCGCGCAGCTCCGGAATCGCAAAGATGTTCTTGCAGGCGGCGAGCTTGGCCGCTATGCGCTCGACGGGGGTAGGGGTATCGATGGCTTCTAGTTTCCTGTCGTCGTCGTCAGCCAGCCTTCGTCGATCGGCTTCGACGGATCCGCCGTGATTTTCAGGTCAGCGCAGTGGTGGTAGGAGTAGCCGCCTGGCTGGTTATACGCGTGATCCGCCATGAATTGGATCACTTGCAGCGTGCACTTTTCGCACGTGATGTTCGGGAGTGGGATGTCGGTCTCCCATGGAGCCATCGGCGTCTCGGGTCTGAAGGAGGCACCCTGGCCCTCTTCTGGATAGTGCCTGAACAGGCCGTCAGCGATGACGGGGATCTGCGGCGGGCTTTGAATCGCTCCCCAGGTTGAATACACGCCTCTGTCCGTGTACTTCTCGAAGGTTATCGGGTCCGGCGGCAGCTCGTTCCGTGAGTTCACCGAGAGTGCGATGCGGTAGTGGCCCGAGTGGAAAATCGTTTCCTGGATCTTCACGTGGAGCTGGGAACCGCCGGTGACCTCGGTGACGGCGCCTGTCAGAAGCTCTGCGTTTTCGCCACCCGGGTCGCCGCCGCACGGTCCGAGCTTCTGGGGGTCGCCAAGCGGGTTCTCCACGACCCAGGACGCCGGCTCCAACAGCTGGAAGTGCGCGTCAGTACCGACTGGCAGCATCGGGAGCACGATGGCCACCGCGAGCAGGAAACGCAGGGAGAGCTTCATTGTGTCGTCCTCCTAGGCAATAGACCAGTGCGAGCGGACTGTTCGCGCTCTGGAGCGCGGCCACATGCAGATGGCGCGTCCCAGCGTGCACTGTATTGTAATAGACGGTCGACCGTCCGGTCTGCGGGGTGAGAATGCGAGTGTTAGCGTGCTGCGCGACCGTGCTCGTCGCCGTCCTTGGCGTGGCGTTCGTACCGGCCGCCCTCCAGACATCAGAGCAGAATTCCGCGCAGGGCGTCGTTGAGTCGCTGGCGCAGCTTCGTTTCGATCAGCTGGGCCATCCGCAGCTTCAGAGCGATTCCATCATGCCCGTACTGGCCTCGACAGAACGGCCGCACAAGTTGCTGATTCTGCCGGTGCGCTTTGCCGACCAGGGCTACGACCGTTTTGCCGGGGATCCGGCTCAGGACGACAGGAACCGCGACTACTTCCAGGATTTGCTATTCGCCGGTGGCCCTGCGAACCCCGAGCCGGGAACCCTGTCCCATTACTACTGGCACCAATCCCGTGGCCGCTACAACGTCACTGGCGACATCTTCCCGGTGGTGGAGCTCGAGCGACCCTTGCACTACTACGGCCGGCCGGTGCAGAGCTCTGACGGCACCTGGCGCAACGACGAGCGCGCCACGGATCTCGTGATCGATTCCCTGCGGGCGGCCCACCTGGCAGAGCCCGGGTTTCCCTGGTCCGACTATGACCAGTGGGACCCGCAGGACTTCGACGACGACGACAACCGCGACGAGCCGGACGGCTACGTGGATCACTTCATTCTGATCGTTGCGGGCAAGGGCCAGTCGTCCTGCAACGGCCTCTACAAGCTGGGGGAGAAACTCAACACCAATGCCGCATCCGATGCGGTCGCTGGCCTGAACCAGGCCGAGCGGGACTGTGCCGACCGGATCTGGCCGCATCGCTTCGCGCTGAGCCAGAACCTGGACCGCGGTCCGCGTGTGGGTGGGCGGATGAATGTGCGTGGCGGGGTCGACATCGGCACCGGCCTGTGGGTGCTGGACTACAACATGCAGTCTGAGTACACGGACCCGTCCACGTTTATCCACGAGTTCGGACACTCCCTCGGGCTGCCAGACATCTATGCGCGGTCCACCAACAACTCCACGGCGTCCTGGGAGGCCATGTCGAGCACGGCCTCACCCGAGCCGCAGGAACTGAGCGCCTGGTCGCGCATGGTGCTGGGTTGGCTGGAGCCGTGCGTCGTGCGTCCGCACGAACTCAGCGGCCCGCGCTTGGACTCGCTGTATCTCAAGCCGATGAACGACTGGACAGGTGAAGCCGGCTACTCCGCGGCGGACGGCGTGTGCGACGCCGCCATGGTGATCCTGCCACCCAAGTTTCGCGACATCGCGATGGGGCCGCTGGGCGCCGGACAGAGTGCGCAGGCGGTGTACTCGGGCCAAGGGAACAACATGAACCGCTCCTTGGCGCGGACCTTCGACCTGCGCGCGGTGCCCGCCGATGAGCCGGTGGTGATGAGCCTGGACGCCTGGTTCGTGATCGAGGCGGAATGGGACTATCTCTATGTCGAGGTGGCGGGCGTGGGCGAGCCGTTCAGGCGCATCATGCCCATGGACAAAGCAGCCATCGACGACGAGGCAAGCGTGATGCCCTCGGGGAAGGGGCACGAGGGGGCCGGATCCCTCCCGGGATTTACCGGGCGCAGCGGCGACCTGGATGGTGACGGTAAGGTCGAGGTCGCCGCCGGGTGCGATCCCAGCGCGGACCGCACGCTGGCAGAGGACAGAGTCGGCTCGGCGACAACGGACCCCTGCGAGGTTGCGCAGTGGATTGAGGCGGCGTTCGACCTGAGCGGGTACCGGGGTCGCGAGGTGACTGTGCGCTTCACGTACTTCACCGACATGGCGGCGGTTGAGGATGGCGCCATGCTCGACAACGTCGCGATTCCCGCTGTCGGGTTCGTCGATGACTTCGAGGGCCCTGATCTGGCCGGGTGGGAGACCGAGGGGTTCACCCTCACCTCGGGACGGCATCACCTGACCGTGCCGCACTTCTACGTGCTGGAATACCGCGACCCGTACCGCGAGTTCGCCGCGGTCGAGAACTACGACCGAGCCTTATCCCACCCGGGCTTCACGTTCTTCCCTGACCAAGACGGGGACATGTCGGCACTCAACGTCAACTACCGGCCCGGTGTGCTGATGTGGTACTACAACGGCGAGTACCTGTGGAGCCAGAACGAACCGGCCGAAACCGGTCCTGGGCGAGGGTTCCTGTTGGTCGTGGACGCCAACCCGCAAGAGTTTCAGATCCCGGCCTTGCCCCAGCAGTTCTATCGAACAGCTGACGGGTGGACGCACTGGGAGTTCGACGAGTCGGCGCAGCCGGTGTTGCACGACGGCTTCGTCGACACGATGTGCTTCCAGCGGCGGCGCGACTACTACTCGACGGACGTTGCCGCGGAGGATCGGGCGCGCTGTGCCGACGACCTGGTCGACGGCGAGCCGCCCATGGAGCGGTTGAGCTGGAACGGGCGCAGCCTGATGTACAACTACGCCATCATCAACGAGTTCCTGCCCGGTCCCGAGCGCCGCGCGCGCAAGTCGGGTCGCAGCCTGTTCGACCTGCGTATCCGCGACGGCCAGACCCAATACCGACTCTACGATCGGGGGCTCCGCGGCATGCACTCGGCCGATGCGCCCTTCGCGGTGGAGGAGTTTGGGAATGGACTGGAATTCTACCGCGCGCAGGACGGCGTCATGACCCGGCAGTCGGTGACCCCGTTCGCCGCGGTCAGCGAGTTCTCTGACGCACGACCGAATCGCTACCAGAATCCCACGCTCCCGTTTGGGGGAGCCGATATTCCTGAAGTCGGGTTCAGCTACACGCTGGAGCGACCAGGCCCGCGCGCTCCTGCTGGCAGCGTGGTGCGTGTGGACTACCGCTGGCGCTAGGACTACCGCTGGCGCTAGGTTGACCGTGCCCGCGTGGCGACCCGGAGCGCCTCCCGCAGTACGGTCCGGTGGTCGAACGCCAGCTCGAGGCCCTTGTCACTGTAGGGGAGGGTGTCCGTGGCCCGCAGAACGAGCCCCTGCGTGCCGTCGCCGACATCAAACCAGGCCAATGTGCTCGAGTCCCCGGGTAGCTCGAAGGTCGTCCGCACGAGCGCCAGGTAGGCCACGGTGATGACGCGCGTCCGGGGGTCTCGCGCCGGGTCGCCAAAGGCCCCGATCTGGTCGAGGGCCAATACGGTGGGGTCGCCGACCTTGTCGCGGAGCACGCGCTTCGCAGTCTCCTCGAGGGGTTCCTCGAGGCGAACAAAGGTCCCCGGGCACGCCCATGTCCCGACGAAAGGCGGTTGGTCGCGGCAGAGCAGGGCGACCTTCGCGGCGCCGTTGGCCGGAAGGGTCATCAACACGACGTCGACCGTGACCGACGGGCGACGGTAGTGGCGGCTACTATAGCCGCGCAGGAATTCCGCGTCCTCGGCGCGCGGCGCCGCGAGCGAGCGCCCCTCGAGATGCCCCTCGACAGAGTCCGCCAGCAGTGTCGCAGAGCCGAGGCGTTCGCCTGGCTCGTTCGCGAGAGCGCTCATGCACAGGCGATCCAGGTCTGGCGGGATGCCTGGTTCGGCGCTACGCAGCTGAGGCGGCGGCGTGCGGCGCGTCAGCTGCGTCATCACCTCGGCGGAGGTGCCGTGGCGTGGGGCGGCGCCGGTGAGGATGTAGTACAGGACCGCTCCGAGACTGTAGACGTCCGCGGAGAAACTCACGTTGGGTGAGCGACTGTCAGCTTGCTCGGGCGCCATGAACGCGGGAGTTCCGACGATCGTCCCGGTCTGGGTCGTCAGGTGCCCCGGCCCGGCCCGCACCACCGCCTCCCGTGCGAGCCCCTCACCGGGAGTAGGCTCGTGTGCCCCGGTCGCGTCGTCGCGAGCGGAACTGCCCAGGAATTTTGCCAATCCCCAGTCGAGCACGTTGACCTCGCCGTATGCCCCGATCATGACGTTGCTGGGTTTCAGGTCGCGATGAACGACGCCCCGGTCGTGGGCGTAGCTCACCGAACGGCACACGGTAACGAACACCTGAAGGAGCTTGAATGGCGTCCAGCCCTCGGGCGCCTCCGGATCTGCGCCGGTCACGCGGGCGCGGTGTTCGGAGACCACCTCCGCGAGCGTCCGCCCCAGGACGAGGCGCATCGTGTAGTAGATCTCTCCCGTCTTGGCCTGGCCAATGTCATAGATCGGGACGATCGACGGGTGCTGGAGCTGCGCCGTGACCTGCGCCTCGTCTCGGAATCGCGTGAGGTTGGTGGCTGTGGCCTCCAGGTGCATCAATTTCAGGGCGATGTGTCGGCGAAGTTTCGGATCAAAGGCACGATAGACCACGCCCATTCCGCCTCTCCCCAGCTCGGCCTCGATCGCGTACTCGTCGAGCTCGGAGCCAGGCAGCAGCGCGGCGCCGGACTCGTTACCGAGGTTCGTCAACCTCGTCGTCTCTTCGTGGGGGCCTTTGATCTCTCTTGAAGACATGCGCGCGTTGTAGCTTAGCGTTGATGATGCACTAACGTATGGGCTGGTACACACGAAGCCACCAGATGCCCCACACCTAATGCTATGAGAGCCATCACGTACGCGCAGTACGGACCACCGGACGTGCTGCGCCTCGCGGACGTGGCACGTCCCGTACCGAAGGATGACGAGGTGCTCATCCATGTGCGCGCCGCGGAAGCGACGAAGTCCGACTGCGAGATGCGCAGCTTCAACTTCTCGGTGGACTGGTTCTGGCTACCGTTGCGGATTGCGCTCGGCGTGAGAAGACCCAAGCGGAGTCAAGCCCATTCTTAGTTGAAACTCTCCACGGCTCCCGATGGCTTACGCGGCCTGCTTCTTCGACGTCGTCGTGTCGATCTTCAGTTCTCGCTTCAATGCGGCCCGAAGCGTGGGAAGGTGGCGGTAGCCCCTCACCCTTCGTAAGCGCGGTTCGATGTCCAGGAGGGCGGTCGCCAGCCAGCGGTGGCGTTGGCTCGAGCTCTGCCAGTGATCTACCTTCGCGCAGCGTTCCTCGACCAGCGCATTGACCGACTCCAGACAGTTCGTCGTCTTCAGCGACCGGCCCAGCACTCCGTACACGCCCAATCGATGTCACGTCAGGGTTTCGTCCAGGCCTTCCGCCAAGCTGTCAGCCGCCGACTGGTTCCGCTCGTCCAACTCGCCGTGGAGCGTCTCGAGCGCACCGAGGGCCTCGTCGTAGTCCGGCCGGTTGTACGCTCGCTGGAGACGCTGACGCCACACCGCCTGCTCGTGCTTGGCCAGGTAGCTCACCACGTTCTCGCGCTTGTGCCACTGGCACCGTTGGACCAGGGCCCGGCCCCGGAAGGCCTTCCGGACGGCCGTGCGGAGCCCCTTGCCGCCATCGAGGATGACCAGCACACCCTGGGAGAGGTCGAGGCCCCGCTCGACCAACGACCGCAGGAACGGTGTGAGCACCGTCGCGTTCTCCGTGTCCGTTTCGACGAAGCCCAGGAAGCGTTTCTCCCCAGACAGCGTGATGCCTAGCGCGATGACCATCGTCGCGTCAGCGAACGTCTTGCCGTCCAGGAACACGGCCACCACGTCCTCATCGGATAGGTCCCGCTCCTGGAACGCCCGTAGCTGCGCCGCGCTGGCCTGGATGAACCCCCGGGACACCGTCGAACTCGACAGCCCGATCGCCCCGGGAATCGCCGCCGCGGCCGCCGCGTAGTTGCGGCACGAGATCCCGTAGAGCACCCGTCGCAGCAGCGCGTCGTCCACCTCGCGGTCGTCATGCAACGCCGCATACGACCGCAGCGGAATCTCGCTCCCTGCGAGGCGACGAATCCGGGGCACGCGAATCGGCACGCGCTGCCCCGCGAGACCCACCGTCCCAGGGTTACTGCCGTGACGGCGTCCACCGACCGACGCGTCCTTCCGGACGTAGCGCTCGCTCGCCAGCGCCGTCACCTCCTGGTCGAGCAACTCCTGCACATGCATCAGGCCCAGGGGCACCAGCGAGCGGATCAGCTCCACCTTCACGTCCAGCTCCAGATCCGCGTAGGCCTCGCGGTGAATGATGTTGACCGAGCCCAGCTTGCGAACTTTCTTGCGCTTCCTGACAGCACGTAGGACACTCATCGTGGCTCCTCTCTCTCGTGGGGTGATGTCCGTCTTTTGCAACGTCATCACACCACAGGGTCTGGAGCCGTTTCAATTTTCAACTAAGATTAGCTCACCCTCAGCCAGCTTCACCATCGTGCCGAAGCCCCGCAACATGAGCTTTACCGACGCGGCGGCGGTGCCGCTAGGCGGGCTGAATGCGCTGCACTTCATGCGGCTCGCCAAGATCCGACCGCGAGAACAGGTGGCGATCAACGGTGCCGGCGGAAGTATTGGCGCGTACGCGGTGCAGATCGCCAAGTCGATGGGCGCGGAAGTCACTGCCGTCGACCACACCCGCAAGGAAGCCGGCATCCGCGGTCTTGGCGCGGACCATTTTGTGGACTATACGCACGACGACTTCACTGCCGGCGCGCGCACCTACGACGTCATCTTCGACATGGTGCCCGGGAGCTCGTACTCCGCCTGCATCAACGCGCTCAATCCGAACGGGCGCTATCTTGCCGGCAATGCTCGTTTGTCGACGATGCTTCGTTGTGTGTGGACGACCCGCTTCACCGACAAGACGGCCAGGGTTGCGCTCGCCGGTGAAACCAGAGAGGAGCTGTCAACCCTCAAGGAGATGATCGAAGAAGAGAAGATTGGCTCCATCGTCGACGCCGTCTATCCCATGCGGCAGGCCGCCGAGGCGCACCACCGTGTCGAAACCGAGCAACGGGTGGGCGCGATCGTGATCGCCATCGACGAGGCAGGCGACGCCGTCTAGGAGCAACGCTCGGCGTATACTCGGACCGGGACGCAATCAGATCTGTGAAGGAGAGACCCATGGGTACGAAACGACCTGATCGAAGGGAATTCCTACGAGGCGGCGCAGCGTTGGCCGGAGGGTTGACCTTGGGAGCCGCGGAGCCCGCGCTCGGCCAGCTCCCGGGGCCACAGTCCTTTGTCAGGGGTAGCGACGACCTGGTCGCTTACGGCGAGCGCTCCCGTTTCGTGACGTCGGTCCGCATCCCGCACCCGCCGGGCAGTCGGCCGTCGCCCGATAGCTTTGGGCTCGTGTTTCACGTGGCGGCTCCCCTTCAAGATTCGGTCGGGATGATTACGCCGTCCTCGCTGCACTTCGTGGGGACCACCCGTGGCTCCTATATTCCGGAGATCGATCCACGTGAGCATCGGCTGATGATCCACGGCTTGGTGGACCGTCCGCTGGTCTTCACCATGGCGGACTTGAAGCGTCTCCCGTCCGTCACCCGCCCTCATTTCATAGAGTGCGCGGGAAACCGTTCGAGGCCCCAGCACACGACGGTGCAGGAATCCCACGGGATGACCAGTTGCGCGGAATGGACCGGCGTGCTCCTGTCCACGCTGCTCAAGGAAGCCGGCGTGAAGGACGCGGGGAAGTGGATCGTCGCGGAAGGGGTGGAGGAGGTCAAGGGCGCGTCCAGCATCCCGATGGAGAAGGCGATGGACGACTGCCTCGTGGCCTATGGCATGAACGGCGAGGCGGTGCGTCCCCAGAACGGATTCCCACTGCGGCTGTTGGTGCCCGGCTTCGAAGGCATCTTCAACTCGAAGTATCTCCGGCGCATCAAGGTCGTGGACCGGTACTACATGACCTACAACGACTTTGGGCATCTGACGCGAGACCCCGACGTCGCGGCGCTGGGGTACCAGATCGGACCGAAGTCGGTCATCACCTTTCCGTCCGCAGGACAACAGCTGCCCGACCGCGGATTCTACGAGGTGAGCGGCCTGGCCTGGTCGGGTGGGGGCGCCATCGGGCGGGTGGAGGTCTCCACCGACGGTGGCCGACGCTGGATGGACGCCCAGATTCAGGGCACGGCCCACCGCATGGCGCATACGCGGTTTACCTTCCAGTGGAACTGGGACGGGAACGAGACCGAGCTCATGTCGCGCTGCACGGACGAGCTGGGTCAGGTCCAGCCGACACGCGCCGAGGTGGCCGAGTTCTTCAACGTGCCTGTGGGCCGGGTGCCGGGTCAGGACAACTCCATTCAGCCGTGGCGGGTCGCGAGCGATGGGAGCGTGCACAATGGGTATCTGTAGAGTGCTTGCGGTCTTGTTGCTGGCTGCGGTCCCAGTGGTGGCGCAGGGACCCACCTACGGCGTCGGCCGCTCTCCGACCGAGGCCGAGATCCGCGCCTGGGACATCTCCATCAGCCCCACCGGGGAGGAGCTCCCGCCCGGGAGCGGCAACGCGGAGGACGGCGCGCTGGTCTATCGGCGCAAGTGCGCGGGGTGTCACGGGAGGGACGGTATCGACGGCCGGGCTCCCAGGTTGGTCAAACGCGACGCGGAGCCCGGCGCCCACCCGTGGGACTACGGACGTATCCTCCCGATCCGCGCGCCCTACGCGACGGTGATCTGGGACTACATCAACCGCGGAATGCCGCTCAACCAGGAAGGGACCCTCACCGCCGACGAGGTCTACGCGCTGACGGCCTATCTGCTCGTCATCAACGACGTCATCTCGCAGGATACGGTCCTCGACGCTGAGAGTCTGCCCAAGATCGAGATGCCGAATCGAGACGCGTTCGCTCGCGTCCCGGATTGGGCGCCCGGAAAGCCCAGGCTCCCGGCCTACCCGCACTAGTGCATCGACGGCGGTGCACCAGCGTTGTCAGTCGTCGTTGGCGACGGCGTCAATCGTGAGTTGACGGGATGAGAACCGCCAGCCGTCGGTGGTCTTCACAAGCACGTCCTTGTACGTCCCCGTCCACATGATGCTCCGAGTGCGCGAATTGAACGTCAACGCGTAGCACCGACCCTCCGCCCCATCCGCAGTCGGCGTAAGCACAAGTGCGTTGTACCAATGGCGTGGGTTGCTGCCGTTGTCCTCGTGGTATCCCTCGGCAAACGCGATCAGCGCATCCCGCCCGGTCACGGAATCGCCAAAGGAGCCGTGTGGCGTGAAGGCGTCAGCCCACGCGATCGCGTCACCGAAGTCGATGGCCTGTACGTACCTGGCATAGAGTTGATGGATCTCCGCATGATCCTCAGCGGTTAGCTCCTCTGCTACCACGGGATTGACGGCCAACGACATCATCATCGTCAGGGCAACTAGCTGTAGGCACTTCCAGGTGGTGTTGAACATGACGCATCTCCTCTTCAGACAGTCTGCCGTACGAACCCACCAAGCACAATCTCGCCGCGACAACGAGCCGGCGCGCAGGAGAGAGAACACGATGAGCCTCTATCGACCCACGGCGCGCAACTTCATGGAGGATTCGGAGAACCGGATGCACAGCGATGCCATCGCCAGGCAGCTCGGCTTCGACGGGGCATTGGTGGCCGGCGTCGCCGTGTTCGGCCATATGACCCATCCGCTGGTCTCCGCGCTCGGTGCCGACTGGCTCGACGGATTCACGGCAAGCCTCCGACTGATCAAGCCGGCCTACGATGGCGACGTGCTATCGATCGAGCACACCGAGACGCACCGGGAGCACCTGGTGCAATGCACGGCACGCGGCGGCACGCTGCTCGCCGAAGTGCGCTCGCGGCGGGGCGTCGCGGCGGAGAGTGAGCTTTCGACGCGGCCCGGCGGTGCGCCCATCGGGGAGCGACCCGTCGTCACGTGGGACGCAATCCACGAGAACGAGGCGTTCCCCGCGTGGTCGTGGACGCCAACGGAGGAGGAGAACGCCACGGCCGCATCGCAGATCGACGATGCGCTCGCGCTGTACCGAACCGGTATCGTCCACCCGCAGCTGATCCTGAGCCAGGCGAACTCGGCGTTCTCGAATCGCTTCGTCCTGTCTGCGTGGCTGCATGTCGGCTCGGAGGTCGCGTTCCGGGAGCGCCTGATGATCGGTGACGAGGTGGAGGTGCGCACCGTCCCCACGCGAAAATGGCGGAAGAAGGATCACGAATTCGTCGAGCTGCACGTCGCCTACGTGGTCGGCGACACCGTGAAGACCGAGATCACCCACACTGCCATCTTCAAGGTCGCGCCCCACGGCTCCTAGCGGCCGGGAGCCGGGCGCGACGTTATGATCCCCCGATGCTGCGGTCGAAGCCGGTCCCCCGCGCGAGCTCGGTCGGCGTCGTCGAGACGCAGCACCTTGATCTGTCTCGACCGCTTGCGCTCGATTGCGGTCGCCGCCTGCCGTCCGTTCGGATCGCATACGAAACCTACGGCACCTTGTCGCCCGCGCGCGACAACGTGATTCTCGTCTGTCATGCACTGAGTGGTGACGCCCATGCGGCCGGGCGTGCTCGCGCGCCCACCGCCGAGAGCACGCGCGACGGCTTCCGCGCCGAGGAGCGCGACGGCGACCAAGGGGGCGGGCTCGGCTGGTGGGACGGCATGATCGGCCCCGGCAAGGCGTTCGACACGGAGCGGTTCTTCGTCGTCAGCTCGAATCTGCTGGGGGGCTGCAGAGGCACGACGGGTCCCTCGTCCGTGAATGCAGAGACTGGCCGGCCCTACGGGTCGGATTTTCCGGTTATTACGGTCGCCGACATGGTCCGTGCCCAGCGAGCGTGGTTGGAGGCGCTGGGTATCACGCAGCTGGCGGCGGTGGCCGGCGGATCGCTGGGCGGCATGCAGGCACTCGAATGGGCCGTGCTGTATCCCGACGACGTCGAGGCGATTATCCCGATTGCATCGACCCATGCGCTCCACCCCCAGGGGATCGCATGGAACGCCATCGCGCGCAGTGCCATCACCGCGGACCCGGACTGGCAGGGCGGCCACTACTATGGCACCGGGCGTGCGCCGACGGCGGGCATGGGCGTGGCCCGCATGCTTGGGCACACGACCTATTTGTCTGGGGACGCAATGCACGCCAAGTTCGGGCGCCGTCTGCACGCTGCGGCGGACGTTCAGTACGAGCTGACCCAGCCGGAGTTCGAGGTTGAAAGTTATCTGCGCCACCAGGCCGACACCTTCGTACGGCGGTTTGACGCCAACACGTATCTCTATACGTCGCGCGCGCTGTCCTACTTCGATCTTGCCCGTCAATACGGCGGGGACCGCCTGGAGCGCGCGCTCGAGAATGTGGCCGCGCGGACCCTGCTCATCGCATTCAGCTCGGACTGGCTCTACCCCCCGGTAGGGTCAGAGGAGCTGGCGACGGCACTGCGGGTCGCTGGCAAGGACGTGGAGCTGCACGTCATCGACGCCCCGTATGGACACGATTGCTTTCTGCTGGAAGAGCCACGCCAGACCCCGATGATCCAAAGATTTCTGGCGCGCTAGGAGGCCTCACTTCATGGAAGACCACTCGCGACGGTTCGGGTTCGAGACCCGGCAGGTCCACGCCGGTCAGCGTCCGGACCCGAACACTGGTGCCCGCGCTGTTCCCATCTACCAGACGACGAGCTACGTGTTCGAGGATCCGGAATCGGCGGCGGCCTACTTCAACCTCCAGGAGTACGGGAATACCTACTCCCGCATCATGAACCCGACGGTCGCGGCGTTCGAGGAGCGCGTCGCCAACCTCGAGGGCGGGTGCGGCGCGGTGGCCTTTGCCAGCGGCATCGCGGCGCAGGCGGCGGCACTGTTCACCTTCCTGTCACCGGGAGATCACGTCGTCTCATCGTCAGCGCTCTATGGTGGGACGGTCAATCAGCTCAAGCACTACTTGCAGAAGATGTCGGTCGAGCTCACCTGGGTCGACCCCGACGACACCGACGCCTGGCAGGCGGCGGTCCGCGAGAACACGAAGGCGTTCTACGGCGAGACCATCGGGAACCCGGGTGGCAACGTCCTCGACATCGAGACAATCGCAGCGATCGCCCACGAGCACGAGCTGCCGCTCCTGGTCGACAACACGTTTGCCACGCCGTTTCTGTGTCGACCAATCCAATGGGGAGCTGACATCGTGCTCCACTCGGCCACCAAGTTCATCGGCGGGCACGGGACCAGCATTGGTGGCGTCGTGGTCGAGTCGGGCGAGTTCAATTGGTCGAATGGCCGTTTTCCGGTGGTGGCCGACCCGTCGCCGGCGTATCACGGGCTGCAGTTTCATGAGACCTTCGGGACCTACGGCTACCTGATGAAGCTGCGGTTCGAGACCTTGCGCGATCTCGGCGGGTCGTTGAGCCCGTTCAATGCGTTCCTGTTCCTGCAGGGGCTCGAGACCCTGTCGCTGCGCATGGCTCGGCACGTCGAGAACGCCTCCGCGGTCGCCCGCTACCTCGAGGCACACGAGCTGGCTTCGAACGTCACCTACCCCGGCCTGCCGCAGAGTCGCTATGAGTCGCTGGTCGAGAAGTATCTGCCCGGCGGCGCGGGGGCGGTCTTCTCGTTCGACTGCCGCGGGGGCCGCGAGGCGGGACAGCAGTTCATCAAGGGTGTCACGCTGTGGTCCCATCTGGCCAACGTCGGCGATGCAAAAAGTCTCATCATCCACCCGGCGAGTACCACCCACCGGCAGCTCGATGACGAAGAGCTGCGGGCGGCCGGCGTCGGCCCGGGGACGATTCGGCTCTCGGTCGGCCTCGAGGATGTCGACGACCTGGTCTGGGACCTCGAGCAGGGGTTCCGGCAGGCCGCGGGATCGGCGGGATCGGAGGTGGCGTCGACATGTTCGACCTAAGTCGCTATCAGGATCCCGCAACGATCCGGCACGTGCTCAACAGTGCCAAGACGATCGCGGTGGTGGGCCTGTCGGCGAATGAGTTGCGGGCGAGCCATTTCGTCGGGTTCTACCTCCGGCGTCACGGCTACCATGTGGTGCCGGTCAACCCGCGCGAGCGGGAGGTCTTGGGACAGCCGAGCTACAGCAGCTTGTCCGACGTGCCGAGCCCGGTCGACATCGTGAACGTCTTCCGTGCGCCCGACGCGCTCCCGAGGATCGCAGAGGAAGCCGTGGCGGTTGGCGCGAAAAACCTCTGGTGTCAGTTCACGGTGATCAACGAGGAAGGGGCCCGTATTGCCGAGGAGGGCGGGCTCTCGGTGGTCATGGACCGCTGCGTCAAGGTCGAGCACGCCCGCTACCTCGGGCGGATGCACTGGTTCGGTTTCAACACCCAGCGCGTCACGTCGGTGCGGGGCGGTCTGCAATAATACGGCGCTGGGCATTCTGCTCGGCGCCTAGCCAACAACGAGGGAGCACACCATGCCGAGATTCGTCATTGAACGCGACATTCCCGAGATCGGCTCAGCCGAGCGCGGTGCGCTGCGCGACGCGGCCGCGAAATCCAACGGGGTGCTCGCCGCCATGAAGGCGGAGAACAAGAACATCCAGTGGGAGCACTCCTACGTCGCCGGCGACAAGACGTTCTGCATCTACATCGCCGACGACACGTCATTGATTGCGGAGCACGCCGAGCGCAGCGGCTTTCCCGCGTCGATCGTGACGCCAGTGCGAAAAATGATCGATCCGGTGACGGCCGAAGGCTAGGAGTGAGTCGCAGCCGCGCGGTGCTCTCGGGCATCGGTGAGCTGACACCGGAGCGTCGAACCGACGGCGTCACAACGCTGGAAACGCTCGCGCGGGTGTCCCGGCTCGCGGCGCTCGATGCCGGGATCGGGCCCGATGACATCGACGGGCTGCTCGTTGGCCCACAGGTGGGCGAGACCCCACAACATGTGCCGGCGACGGTCGCCGAGTATCTCGGTCTCTCCCCGACCATGTCGAATGTCGTCGATCTCGGCGACGCATCAGGGCCCGGGATGATCTGGCGCGCGGCCGCCGCCATTGAGGCGGGGATGTGCGACACGGTGCTCTGCGTGCTGGGCAACCATCGCGACAAGGTGACCCCACGCTCGCCCAACCGGAACCCCATCCGAGAGTTCGACGTGCCCTTCGGCGCGTCGGGCGCCAACGTGTCCTACGCGTTACTGATGCAGGCGCACATGGCCGCCTACGGTTGCCGGCCCGAGGATTACGCGCTGGTTGCTGTTGCCGCCCGTGCCAACGCGCAGTTGAACCCCGCGGCCATATTCCACGGCCAGCCCGTGAGTGTCGAAGAGGTGCTGGCATCGCCGATGGTCAGCTCACCTCTGCACCTCTATGAAATCGTGATGCCCGTAGCGGGCGGCGAGGCGGTGATCGTCACCACCGACGAGCGGGCGGGGCGGGGTCGGCACAAGCCGGTACAACTTCTTGGCGCCGGCGAAAAAATCACGCACCGCGCGATCAGCCAGGCACCGAGCTTGAGCTCAGGGCCGTTGAAACCGGCGATGGAGCGCGCCTTCGTACAATCGGGGCTGCGGGCAAAGGACATGCGTCTTCTGTCGCTCTACGATTGCTACACCATCATGGTCGCGATCACGATCGAAGACGCGGGCCTCTGCGACGCCGGAGCGTTCGGGGACTTCCTGCGTGACGCCGGGTCGGGGCCTGACGGACGCTATCCTTTGAATACTCATGGCGGGCAGCTGGGCTTCGGCCAGCCGGATCTGGCGGGTGGGATGACCCACGTGGTCGAAGCCGTGCGGCAGTTGCGCGGCGAGGCACGGGGGCGGCAGATTCCGCAGGCAACTTCCGCGCTCGTCACCGGCAACGGAGCCACCATGAGTGAGGCCGTGGCACTGGTCTTGGGAGCTGAAGCATGACTAGAAGCCATGAGATGGCTTCTAAGCTGTCGGAACTGGCCGTGCCTGGACCAACGATGACTGCACTGACGAAACCCTTCTGGGCCGCTGCCGAGGAGGGACGGTTGCTGATACAACGCTGCGGCGGCTGCGGAAGGGCCGTGTTCTATCCGCGCGCGATGTGCCCGTATTGCTGGTCCGAGGACGTGCGTTGGGAAGAAGCCAGCGGGCGCGGCCGGCTGACGTCCTTTTCTGAAGTCTGGAAACCTGGCCATCCCGGCTGGATGCCGGGTGCGCCGTATGTTGTAGGGCTCGTGGCCCTAGCAGAAGGCCCCGTGATGCTGTCCCACGTTCTTCCGGGTGGGCGCGCGGTGGTCGTGGGCGACGCCGTCATGTTCGGACCAACGAACGTCGGCGGGCGGGTTCTGCCGTGTTTCCGCGTCGAACACGGAGAGTGATGGCGAGTAAACTCCCACGGACCCCATGATCATCGCTGAAGCGATGTTTCTTTTGTCAGTGTCGACCGCAGTGGCGGCCGAGCGTGGCCCGGAGCCTCACCTCCTGGCGTCAAGACCGGCCCGCGCTGCCCAGTCGGCGCCGGCAGCTGCCACAGACGACAGCGTTGCCATCACCGTGTTTTCCAACATCTCGGGAGCCGCGCCGGACGACTGGATCGGCGCGGGCATCGTCGAAACCCTCGCGGCCGACTTGGAGGGTGCGGGCGTGTTGGTGGTCGGGCGGCAAGCTGTCTCTGGTGCGATCACGCAGCTGAGCGCGGAGAGCGACAGCGCTGAGGCGACCGTGGAGGCAGCGGTTGCCGCCGGCCGTCTCCTCGGGACGCGATGGGCCATCAGCGGTGGCTATCAGCGACTGGGCGAGCGGATGCGGATCACCGCGCGGGTCGTGGAGGTGACGACCGCCACAGTCGTGCAGACGGCGATCGTCGATGGGACGGTGGCGGAGCTGTTCGCGTTGCAGGACCGGCTCGCCGCCGATCTGCGGCGTGGGGTGGCCTGGGGTGGTCCAGAGGCGTCGCCCGTAGCCACCAGCAGCGAATCGGTAGCCTCCGACGTCGAGGCCCCGGCGCCCGCCGCCGTCGAATCTCTGGCACCGGCCGCCATCGCCGCACCCGGGGCCAGTGGCGGCGCGCTCGCGGCGGCATCCCCTCGCGTCATTGTCATTAACGGCCCCGCCCCGCCGTTGGCGCCCGCGACGATCGCGCGCGACGCGGCGGGACTGGCCACGGTGCGAGCGGTCCGGCTCACCGCACCGGTTCGTGTTGACGGGACGCTCGACGAAGGCGTGTACGAGACGGTCCCGCCGGTCAGCGACTTCATCCAGCAGCTGCCCGATCAGGGTGCGCCCGCGACCGAGCGGACCGAGGCGTGGGTCTTCTTCGACTCACAGAGCGTGTATGTATCGGCGCGCGTCTGGGACTCGGCCCCGGAGTCGGAGTGGATCGCCAACGAGATGCAGCGAGATTCGTTTCAGATCTCCGACAACGACGCGTTCAGCGTGGTGATCGATACCTTCTACGACCGGCGCAACGGCGTTGGCTTCATGATCAACGCGATTGGCGGCTTCTTCGACATCCAGATCACCGACGAATCGAGCCCCAACCCAGACTGGAACCCGATCTGGGACGTCCGGACCGGCCGCTTCGACGGGGGGTGGACCGTCGAGATGGAGATTCCCTTTAAGTCGCTCCGCTTTCGGCCGGGCGTGTCGCAGGTCTGGGGGTTGCAGCTCGGCCGCCGTGTTCGCCGGAAGTCCGAAACGAGCTATCTCACACCGGTCCCGATCAACGCCAACCCCGGAGAGATGCGTATCTCGGCGGGCGCCACCCTGACGGGCATCGAGGTCCCGAGCGGCAACAAGACGTTCGAGATCAAGCCGTATGCGATTGGTTCCCTCGCCACCGACGCCAACGCGGTCCCGCGCATCTCGAATGCCGGCGACGGCGCCTTCGGCCTCGACGCCAAGTACGGCGTCACCCAGAACCTGACGGCGGACTTCACCTACAACACCGATTTCGCCCAGGTCGAGGTCGACGAGCAGCAGGTCAACCTCACGCGGTTCAGTTTGTTCTTTCCCGAGAAGCGCGAGTTCTTCCTCGAAGGTCAGGGCATCTTCGATTTCGGTCGGTCGGCCGGGGGTAGGGGCGGGCCGGGTGGGGGACGCGGGGGCGGCGGCTTCTTTGGCGGCGGCGGTGACGTGCCGACCGTGTTCTTTAGCCGGCGGATCGGGCTGGAACAAGGTCAGACGGTGCCGATTTTGGGCGGGGGGCGGATCACCGGCAGGGAGGGTCGGTTTAGCATCGGCGCGCTGAACATTCAGACCGACGATGCGACGGGCGCGAACGCCGTGAGGACCAACTTCACGGTCGTGCGTGTGAAACGCGACATCCTGCGACGGAGCCGCATCGGCGGCATCTTCACCGGACGATCAGTGTCGACGGTTGGCGACGGGACGAACCAAGCGTATGGGCTCGATGCCGCGTTCTCGTTCTACGACAACGTGCACTTCAACGGCTACTATGCTCGGACCCAAACGCCAGGGCTCGACGGTGACGACGCGAGCTATCAGGCGGCATTCAGCTACGACGGGGACCTATACGGCTTCCAGCTCGACCATCTCCTCGTCGGGGATCACTTCAATCCGGAAGTGGGCTTCTTGCGTCGTGACGACTTCCGGCGCACCTTCACGTCGGCGCAATACAGTCCTCGGCCTGCCTCGATGCGCGCGGTGCGGCAATTCACGTCCCGCGCCAGCCTCGACTACATTGAAAACGGCGCCGGGCAGCTCGAAACCCGGATCGCGCAGGCACGCTTCGACACGGAATTAGAGAACAGCGATCGGATCGGCTTCGACATCCAGCGCAACTACGAGTTGCTCGTCCGGCCCTTTGCGATCGCGTCCGGCGTGACCATCCCGGTCGGCGGCTACGACTTCGCGGACGTCTTTCTGTCGTACTCCATGGGGGCGCAGCGCAGGTTCTCGGGCACCTTCTCCATCCAGCGCGGCGAGTTCTTCAGCGGGAACATCACGGCCTACGGCTACCGGCGCGGCCGGATTGAGATCACGCCGCAGTTCTCGTTCGAGCCGAGCATCTCGCTCAACCGGATCGACCTCCCCGAGGGGCAGTTCACCGCGACGCTGATGCAGAGCCGCGTGACTTACACGTTGACGCCGCGGATGTTCGTCGGGGGCCTGCTGCAATACAACTCCGCCGGCGATTCGCTCAGCACGAACGTCCGACTCCGCTGGGAGTATCAGCCGGGGAGCGAGCTCTTCGTGGTCTACAATGACCAGCGCGACACATCGCTGCGCGGCACGCCGTTCCTCGAGAACCGCGCCTTCGTCGTGAAGGTCACGCGGCTGTTCCGATTCTGAATGACGACTGTCTATGGTCGCTGCTGATCCCCACGCGCTCCACACGCGCTTCCTCGACGCCATGAACGCCGGTGATGTCGAAGCCGTCGTGTCGCTCTACGAGCCAGCTGGCGTGATCGCAACGGAGCCGACCACGCGTCTCGCCGGCCACGCGGCAATCCGGCCGATGGTGTCCGGGTTTCTCGCCCAGCGTCCCGTGATCACACTCAGCCACTCGGATACGGTGCAAGCCGGGGACGTGGCGCTGGTTCACTCGCGGTTGACCGTGACGACCACCGACGAACACGGCGACTCTAAAGAGCTGACGGTGGAACCCATGCTGCTGGTGCGACGACAGGCCGACGGCGGATGGCTCGTTGTCATCGACTGGCCGTTTCCGGTCGCGTGAGCCTGTGATCTGTTAGCCATGCCCCTTCGAGAGTTGGCTGCGGACCTCTACCGCCGTGACCAGGTCCTCGCGATCACCGGCTGGGCCCTGTTGGCGATGCTGACGGCGATCGTGTTCGTGGCGCCTTTCGACGATCGTTCCATCCTGGGGCTCAACCCGTGGATCAAGCCGAGCAAGTTCCTCATCTCCGTCGTGATCTATGTCTGGACCGTCGCCTGGGTGCTGGACTACATCGGCGAGGCGCGGACGGCCCGCCGCGCGATCAGCATTGGTGTGGCGACGGTGATGGTCGTGGAGATCGCATGCATCGTCTTGCAGTCCGCGCGCGGCGTGCGCTCTCACTTCAACGCGGCCACAGCGTTCGACCTGACGGTCTTCGCACTCATGGCGTTTGGCATCTTCGTGAACACGGCGCTGCTCGCGCTCCTCGGCTGGCTGCTGTTCACGCGGCACCGGGACCTCCCCCGGCCCTATCTGTGGGCTGTTCGACTCGGCATCCTGCTGATCCTCCTCGGGAGCGCAGGAGGCTTCGTAATGATCGGCAGCGGTGGGCACGTCATCGGCGCGATGGACGGAGGGCCTGGCCTACCGTTTGTCAACTGGAGCACGGTCGCGGGCGATCTGCGGATCGCGCACGGCGTCGGCCTGCACGGCTTCCAGCTCCTCCCGCTGTTCGCCTTTGTGCTCGGTCGCGCCCGGCCTCAATGGAGCGAATCGGTGCAGTTCGGTGTTGTCGTGGGATTCGCGGCGATATACGCGAGCGTTGGCGTGCTGGCGCTCATCCAGGCGCTGGGCGGCCGTCCGCTTGTGGCTGTTTGAGCCACACATCGCCGATTCGGTTCCGCACCGCTGACGTGGCGAAACGGGTCTGGGGTTAGCGCCGGATACCGTACAGCTGGGACGCCGTGCGCAGGACGAGCGTCCGGCTCGCGATGGCGGGCGATGCGAGCGCCATCTCTCCGATGACGTTCTTACCGAGGAGCTCGTAGTCAGGACCGGCCGCGATCACGTAGGTGTCGCCGTCCTCGCTCAGCGCGAAGATCTTGCCGTTGTAGGCCCACGGCGATGAGCTGAACGTGGCGCCGGGCTCGATCCGCACCCGATCGTAGATTGTGCGTCCGGTCGACGCGTTGTGGGCGGTGAGAAAGCCGCCGTCGAGCAGCGTGTAGTAGACGCCGCGATAGAGGATCGGCGACGGGTTGTACGAGCCAACGCGCGGCTGATACCAGCGAATATATTCGTTGGCCCGCTGGTTGGGGCCGAGCGTGATGTCTCCCTCGGCGCCCGGCAGCACCGCATAGACGGGTCGGTGGTTGTTGCCGACGTAACCCGAGCTCACATACACGACGCCGTCAGCCGGAATCGGGGTCGGGACCGTGACGTCGGTCATCTGGCCCGCGAAGTGCCAGAGCAGGTTGCCTGACGAATCGTACGAACGGACCCGGTTCTTCCCGACGGTGACGATCTCCGTGCGCAGGTCGTTCTTCCAGACAACCGGCGTCGACCACGCGCTCACCTCGTCACGTTCGGCGCGCCAGTTTTGCGCACCCGTGCGGGTGTCGAACGACGCGAGATACGAGACCTCCTCGTTGTCGTGCAGCACCAGGAGCTGGTCGTCGAGCAGCGTTGGCGACGAGCCGGTCCCCCAGCCCCATTTGTCCGAGCGGTGCTCGACGTCGCGCGACCAGATGAGGCGGCCCTCGAAATCGTAGGCGAACACCCCAAGGTTGCCGAAGAGCGCGTACACACGTTCGCCGTCTGTTGTCGGCGTCGCCGACGCGAACGAGTTCTTCGGATGAATGGTCGACCTCACGGGTCCTGCATGCGCCGTCCGCTGCCACAGCAGCTCGCCGCTGTCGAGGTCGATGCAGAACACCATCCAGTGATGAGTGCCGGGCGGCGGGGCCGGTGGCGTATCGGCGCCGGTCTCGGGGAGATACAAGCCCGCTCTCGGGCCTTCGTACGCTTCGTCGGCGACGACCGACGTGACGAAGACCTTGTCGCCCCACACGATGGGGCTCGACCAGCCGATGCCCGGTATCGCCGTCTTCCAGGCGACGTTGTCGGTCGCGCTCCAGGTCTCGGGCAGTTGTGGATCGTCCGGGACGACCGCCGTCACATCGGGGCCACGCCACTGCGGCCAGTTGTCGGACTGTCCGGACACGACTGCGGCGGACCAGCACATCAGCACCGGGATAGCGAAGATCAGGTGTCCCAGAATCGTCTTCATGTTCCTCCGTCGGAGCCCTAAGCCTTAGGGTGTCGCCTTCTCTTCCGCACGCGCTCCAGACAGGATGTTGCCGATGGCGTAGTTGCCCTCGTGGCACGCGTACTCGTAGAGCTGTCCGCCGAGCGCTGTCATCGGGATCGCCGCGGTCCAGGACGCGCTGTACTCCGTCGGGTCGGTGACGGCGATCTCATAGTCCATCGCGTCCGCCGACGTCCGCGTGAACCGCTCGACCACCGTCGTCTGGCGACCGGCACCGAACGTCGTGCGGGTGCGGTCAGCCGCCTTGGAGGTCAGGTTCCTGGTCTCGACGACGAGCGTGTCGCCCTCCCACCATCCACGCGAATCGCCGAGCCACTGCTTGATGTCCGAATCGAGGTGGGGCCGCCGGTCCAGCGGGATGATGCGCGCGTCGTGGATCATCTCGACCAGCACGACGACGTGGTCGGGCGTCTGGAAGATCTGGTAGTTGTGGTTGTAGAAGCCCGGCATCATCGAGCCAGGCAACCCGCGAGAGATGCACCGGTCGTAGGCGCTGCGGTTCTCGTGGGAATCGGTCGAGTGCGCGGACCGGTGCGCCCTGTGGTCCGTGCGGCGCCGTTCCTCCATCCGCGTCAACGGTGGGAGCTTGCCATCGGCCGGGTCGATGATCAGCGACGTCCTCAAATTGAGGGCGCCCCGCTCCATCCAGAACTCGTTGTAGGCGCCGATTTGGTTGCTTGGACGGTTGTCCAGGCTTACCTCCTCGGCCACCTGTGCGTTGCGAGCCGCATACTCCTCGGGCGTGAGCGCCACCTTGTCCCCCAATTCCTCCGGACGCTCGAGCGGAGTGGTGGTGGTGTTCGTCCAAATACCCTGCATGTCCGGATCACCCCACGGCGTCCGCGCCGAATCTGTCTGGGCCACGACCACGGCAGGCATCCCGACGATCCCCACCACGCCGAGCAGCGCCGGCATCCAACGTCCTGTCATCTGAACCCTCCCCCCGCGCGACCGCGGCAGCATCCACGTATGATCGCTCAGCGCGCCTCCGCTGGCAATCCACTTTGGCTTTGGGGGACTGACTGGACATGGCGATCAGAGGCGACCAGACCGACAGCGACCCGAAGATCGAAAAAGGGAAGGGGCTGAACCGCCGAGACTTCGTCAAGACGGGAGTCGCCGCCGGTCTGGGCTCTGGCGCGCTGTTGGGATCAGACGAGGCGCATGCGCAGGTCTCGGAGACCGGCGCCGAAGAGACCGCCTGGGACTACGAAGCCGATGTCGTGATCGCTGGAGGCGGGTGTGCGGGCCTGACCGCTGCCATTCGCGCACGCGATCTGGGGGCCAGCGTGCTGGTGGTCGATCAGAACTTCGACCTCGGTGGCCGGATGCTGCACAGTGCGGGCCGGCTATCACTGGGTGGGGGCGACCCGGTACAGCAGCGAGACATACACGGCGAGCGCGATCGTGAGGGGCTCGTCACCGTAGACCCCGTCGAGGACCCGGAGGAGCTCGAGGACAGCATCGAGCTGCTCTTCACGGATATCACCGACTGGTCGATCGTCGACCCCAAGGGGCAAAGCCCGTACCGGTATAACGAGCGGGAGCTAGCGCGCGCGTGGGCCGAGAACTGTCCGGCGACCAGGCAATTCCTGATCGACAACTACGTACGGTTCTCAAGGGTCAGCGGCACGCATGGCGGCGGCGGATTGTCGCGAGCCCGGTTGGCGACGTGCTTCCTCATGCTGGGCGACACGACGGACATCAAGGCGGGCACCATCACGGCGGAGGATGCGGGCGTTGCTGATCCCGAGCGCTCCAGCGCGTTCGCGCCGGTGCGGATGAACAACGCGAGCCGCTCCGTCGGACCCAACGCCGTGGCGAACGGCGCGGCCCTCTCCCGGTCACTGGAGTTCTCGGCTCGCGAGAAGGGGGTCACGTTCATGGTGCATCGCCGCTTCGACGCGATCGTGCGTGAGGAGCCTTTTGCGGGCAGGGTGCTCGGGATCACCGCACGCTACTCGCCGCGGCAGCACCCCGAGACCGGCGAGCTCCTCCTGAGTCTGTGGCAGGACGGCAACATCGACGAGCGCCGGGAGAACGTGCGTGTCAGGGCCCGCCAGGCCGTCATCCTGGCGAGCGGCGGTCATGCGGGCAATCCCGAGGTCCGCAGCATGTTCTACCCGGCCATGCGGGAGCCCGCCTTCCCGACGAGTGGTCGGGCCCTGCTCGGCCCTGGAGGTCAGGACGCATCGGCACTCATCGCGGGCCTGCGGGTCGGCGCCAACCTTGCGGGGATGCAGCAGAACGTCTCGTACTTCACCACGTTCCACATCTCGACGCGCCTTGGTACCCGCGATGCGTACACCGGAATGATGCCCGGCCACCCGACGTTTGCGTTCCGCGGTTCCGCCGGCTTCAACGTCGGCAACGCGGGCTTCGAGGAGCTCATTGCCGTGAACCAAGTGGGGAAGCGTTTCTTCAACGAGGTCCGTCTTCCCCGTAGGCCCGGTCCCAGCGCGTACCCCGGCGACGGTGGCGCTCCGGGGCGGGGTCTTGCGCACACGCCGCTCGACTGGCGCAATTGCCGCAAGGAGTGGGTGCGGGAAATGTACGACTACGACCATGGTCTCGATGCCGCGCTGGCGATGAACGAAGGGTCGGAGCCTCCCGACTACTTCTCGGGGCCGCTGTGGGCGGTCTTCGATCAGGATGCAGTCGAGCGTAACGAGTGGGAGCTGCGGTACCCCTACGTGTCAGACAACGGCTACTTCTTTCGCGCCGATGCGATCGAGGAGCTGGCCGAGAGAATCTACGCGGGCCATGAGTTCCAGCGGGTGCCGCTACGTTACCTGGCCGAGACCGTGGACACCTGGAATCGCTATGCGGAAGCCGGTGCCGATCCCGAGTTCGAGCGGGAGGCGGAGGCCCCGATGAGTCCCATCGTGACGCCGCCGTTCTATGCGCTCTCGATCATGGTGATCTGGCACGACTCCTACGGCGGCCTACGGGTCAACGGCCGACAACAGGTCGTGGACATGCAGGGCCAGGTCATTCCCGGTCTGTATGCAGGGGGCGAGGCGGTCGGAGGGTTCAACAAGCATGGCCTGGGCAAAGGCCATGTCCACGGCTACATCGCCGGCACCCATGCCGTCGAAGAGCCATCCAGCTAGTCCTCACCGAGATATGGCTGAAGATGACGCACTGACGGGCGAGCTCCAACCGCACGGTACGCGGATTGTCGTGTGGAACGTGCCGGCGACCATCGAATGCGGCGAGACATTCACCGTGAAGGTGGGGGTCACATGCTCGTCCGCGTGCCGACCCGACGGTTGGACGGTCGAGGTGCGTGACCACGACGGCGAAAAACGGGCGTCGGCCACAACCAGCAGCGAGCCATGGCCCCACACAGCCGGGCTCCACCATGCGCAAGTGGAGCTCCACGCTCCGGACACGGCGGGGCTGTATACATGGGAAGTCAGGGGTCCGGCGAACGAGCTGGACGTTCCGCACGCAGCCGGCGTCGGCCGCTTTGGCGTGAGAGCCGTTCCCGCCCCCGTGTGTCTCTTGACGGTCGTCGCCGTAGACCTGGAGAGTCACACGCCCGTCGAAGGGGCCAAAGTCGTGGCTCACCCCTACAAGGCCTCCACTGACGAGCGTGGGATAGCGAAGCTGAGGGTTCCAGAAGGGGAGTACAGACTCTTTGTCTCCGGAAAGAAGTATGTCCCGTTCCGCAGCGTCTGTGACGTCAAGGCGGACGTCACCGTTCGGGCGGAACTTGCTGTCGACCGAGAGCTCTCCGACGCTGACATCTGGTTCTGATTCCTGACCTCACCAAGAGATGGGAGAGGCACCGATGTTGAAGCTCGCGGTCGGTGCGTGTGGTCTCGCGTGCGTCATCGCTTCGACCGCCGTCGCGCAGCAGAGACTCGAGCAAGGGAAGCAACTCTATGAGCAGCACTGCGCGCTCTGCCACCAGGACTCGGGTGTCGGCGACCCGCCAACGTTCCCGGCTCTGAGCGCCAATGACCAGCTCGGCGACCCGGCGCGGATCGTCCGGAGTATCAAGGCGGGCACGAGGCGCATGCCTCCGTTCCCGGCCCTGACGGCGGAGGAAATCTCTTCGCTGGCGACCTACATCCGCAACGCGTGGGCGAATGACTTCGGAGGTGTGACCACAGAAGACGTGACGGCGCTGCTGGAGGGCCTGGGGGCGGCCGGCCCGATGGCATCCGTATGGGACGGCGTCTTCACTGAGGCACAGGCGACCCGCGGACAGGCGGTGTATATGGGCGCGTGCGCTCTCTGCCACGGCCGCAGGCTGAATGGCGCTCCCGACGACCCGGATATGCGGTCAACCCCGTCTTTGGCGCGGGCGCGGTTCGTCCGCGTCTGGGAGGGGAGGTCGCTCGCCACCCTGTTCGAGTACACGCAAGCGACCATGCCGGAAGACAACCCGAGCTCTCTGGCGGATCAGGAGAACGTCGATGTCATCGGCTACATGCTTTCCGTCGGCGGGATGCCGGCGGGAGATGACGAGCTGCAGCCCGACCCGCGGAGCCTTGCGCGGGTCGTGATAGGGCCGCGGCCGCAGTAGTGCCCGACGCGTGATCCAATCTACTGAGGGACGCTCGCCAGCACCGCGTCCCAGGCGACTTCCGCCGCGATGACGCCGAGGTCGAGAAGGCTTACATCAGCGTTCTCGATCTCGTCGGTCGTCGCGGCGTACAGCACATCGCCGTCGCTTTCGGTGGCGAACGGCTGAATCGCCCGCGCCATCGAGGTGTGGACATGGATGGCGAGGCGCTCGAGGTCAGCGAAGGCGAGCTTCTGGTTCGTGACCACGAGGCTGATGGTCGTGTTTTCGCTCGCTCCGGGCGGCGTCGCGCGCGCGCGTGGGGAGCCGCTCGCGAGCAGATCAGAAATTCTGCCGCAGTCTCGGGTACGCCCGTTGTCCCCGCAGCGGACCACGCGACCCTGCCGGTCCACGATCGTGCCCATCGCATTGACGACGGTGAAAACGGCTATCTTGGTGTCGCCGATTTGGCGGAACGCCCCGCCCTGACCGGAACGAGGCCAGCCGGGCCAGTCTCCCCGACGCGCAAAGTAGGCACCCTGCATCGCCATCCGCCCGGCGCCCTGTGCGCCAAGTGGAAAACCACCCGGGCGCGCCGCTTTCAGCGCAGCCTTGCCCAGCGCGGCATCGGGCGTGATCGTGTTGTCGCGCCGCTCACCCAGGTCGAAGATGATCCCGCTCACGACGCCGGCGATGCCCTCCCACGCGCCGGCGTTCGAGCGCATCTCTTTGATGCCCTCGGCCACACCGGTGCCAGCCGACAGTCCGTACCAGGAGCCTCCGGCGAAGACGACGGCATCCATCACCTTGCTGTCGTAGCCCAGGCGGAGGTAGTCGGTATTCATGGTACCGGGGGCGCCGCCACGCGCGTCGACCGCGATTTTTGCCTTGTCCGGAAAGTAGAAGACCGTGGTACCGGTCGGACCCTCGGGGTACTCGGCGATGCCGATGTGTAACGCCGGAAAGTCGAACTCGAGCGTTCCACCGCGGAGGGGGATCTCCGGTTCCTGCGTGAGCGCGGTGGCAGCCTCGTTCGCGCACGCAAGGCTGGCGAGGCCAGCCGCCAGGAGCGCCGCTTTCAGGATTCTCTGCATATGTCTACGTCAGGCGAGCGCCTCTGGCCGCTCGCGGGTCCTCCTCAGTCGCGTTCCGGCAACGCGAACACGAACAGATGCGACAAACATCGTGACGACTCACTTTCTCAAATCGACGAGACCGAGGACACGAGGTCGATCGTAGTTTCTCATTGTTCTCCGATTCAGAGCGCGGAACGCGGACCAACGCACGATGAAGAATCCTCGCCGTGCGGAGAGGGAGTGGGTGTATAAGAGGCCGTATCCGATCAGCCAAAACGGAGACCTCGGTTTCAGGTGAGACCACATGTCGCCAGACACGATGACCTGGCTGTGGCTGCTCGCGGGCATTCTCCTCGTCGCGAGCGAGCTGTTTCTGCCGGGCCTGGTCGCGGTGTTCCTAGGCGTCGGTGCCATGCTAGTTGCCCTCTTGCGCTGGCTGGGCCTGATCGACAGTCTCGTCTACTCGTTCGTTGCCTGGTTCGCGTCGTCGTTGGCGTTGCTCGTCCTCGTGCGGTCAACGCTGCAACGTCTGGTGCCCTCCGAAACGAGCTTCACGGCGCTTGAGGAGGATGTTGATTCGTTCGGCTCGGTGGCCGAGGTGGTCGAGACGGTGTCGCCTGAACACACGGACGGACGGATCTCGTTTCAAGGGACCACCTGGCCGGCGACGTCCGACTCGGCAGAGATCCTACCCGGCGCCAAGGTCACGATCCTCTATCGCGAGAGTCTCGGGTGGAGAGTCCGGCCGTGCGACGCGGCTGACGCCGCTGACGGCGGGCGCCGCTCCGCTGATCCAGCCTGACATGGGAGGGCGAGTATGGGCGAGGTAGTAGCCACGATCATGACGGTGCTCGTCCTTGGGGCGATCCTCGTGTTGTGGAACACGCTGCTGATCGTGCCCACCCGGGAAGAGGTGGTGCTGGAACGGCTCGGAAAGTTCAAGGCCATCCTGCCAGCGGGATTCTACCTGCTGATCCCGTTTATCGACCGGGTCGCCTATCGTCAGGAGCGACGCGAGCAGGTCATCGACATACCGCCGCAAAGCTGCATTACCAAGGACAACATCCAGGTCGACGTGGATGGTCTCATCTTCTTGAAGGTCGTCGATTCCTACAAGGCCAGCTACGGGATCGCGTCTTACCGAAGGGCCTCCATCAATCTGGCCCAGACAACGATGCGTTCTGAAATAGGCAAGTTGACATTGGAGCAGACGTTCTCCGAACGGGAGGACATCAACAAGAGCATCGTCAAGGAGATCGACACCGCGTCCGATCCCTGGGGCATCAAGATGTTGCGCTACGAGATCAAGAACATCACCCCATCGCCGAAGGTGCTGGAAACGCTCGAGAAGCAGATGGAAGCCGAGAGACAGAAGCGCGCCCAGATTACCCTCGCTGTGGCCGACAAGGAGTCCAGGATCAACGTGTCGGAAGGCGAACGGCAGGAAGCCATCAACGTGTCCGAGGGCGACCGGCAGCGCCGGATCAACGAGGCGAAGGGGCGGTCGGATGAGATTGCCCTGCTGGCCGCGGCCTCGGCTACGGCGATTGCCGCCGTCGCCACCGCCGTTCGCCGACCCGGAGGTGCCTTGGCGGTGAAGATGCAGGTCCTGGAGCAGTTCATCGACGAATTCGGCAAGATCCTGCACGCATCCGACGTGTCCGTGGTTCCAGCGCAACTGGCAACGCTGCAAGGGTTCTTCGAGGGCATGGCCGAGGTGGCCCAAAAGCTACCAGCCCGGCACGACGTGACTGCCCCGTCGAACGTTCCGTGAATCGTGCCGACCAGGTAAGCGGGGTTACGACAGTGGCAATCTTCAATCTCGTCGTGTGGGGTGTCATCTTCGTCGTCGTCATCATCAAGCTGGCGGGCTCGATACGCATCGTTCCCACGCAGAGCGCCTTCATCGTTGAGCGATTGGGGCGGTACGACAAGACCCTGCAGCCAGGCTTCCACCTCCTCGTGCCGTTCATCGAGACCGTCGCGTTCGTGCAGTCGCTGAAGGAAGAGGCGGTGGATGTTCCGCCTCAGGAGTGCTTCACGAGAGACAACGTCCAAGTCGAGGTGGACGGGGTGCTTTACATGCAGGTGACGGACGCCGTCAACGCCAGCTATGGCGTCACGGATTACCAGTATGCCGCGATCCAATTGGCCCAGACCACAACACGCGCGGTGATAGGTCTCCTGGAGCTCGATCGGACGTTCGAGGAGCGGGATGAGATCAACAGTCGAGTCGTGAAAGTCCTGCAGGAGGTGGAGAACCAATGGGGGTTGAGCGTGAAGCGCTTCGAGGTCAAGAACATCGTGCCGCCCCAGTCGGTGAAAGACTCGATGGAGAAGCAAATGTCGGCGGAGCGGGAACGCCGGGCGCTGATCTCCCAATCCGAAGGACGTAGACAGAGCCAGATCGACAAATCCGAAGGCGCAAAGATGCAGACGATCAACCAGTCAGAAGGGGAGATGCAGCGGCGGATCAATGAGGCGGAGGGGCGGGCTCGGGCGATTGAGACCATCGGGGATGCGACGGCGAAGTCGATCGAGACGCTGGCCGCGGCCATCTCTGGCGAGGGGGGAGAGGACGCGGTGCGGCTGCGTATCAGTCAGCAGTATCTTCGCAACCTTGGTCACCTGGCGGACCCGAAGACAAAGGTCGTGCTGCCGGCAGATCTGTCCAACGTCGAAGCGTTACTGGCCTCTCTGGGCCTCTCCCTCCAAAATGAGCCGGGGACAGGGACGAACCCGGTCAAAGGCGGAACGGCCCCTACGGCAGGTCGCTAGCAGGGACCATCGTCTGGCCTGCCGGCAGGGCGCTCACCGGCGCTGGTCGAAGCGGCGACCGACGAGAGCCGACGCGATGTTGACTTTCTGGATGTCGATGGTGCCGCCGGCGATCCCCCAGCCCCAGGCGTCGCGCATCCGGCGCTCCATGGGATAGTCGCGCGAGTAACCGTACCCTCCCATCAACTGGACGCCGGCGCTGGTCACCTCGCGCGCCGCCTCGTTCGCGACGCACTTGGCGATGCTCGAGTCGAGAATCGATGGCAGCCCTCCCTCCGCGCCCTGAGCGGCGCGGTAGATGAGCAGCCGCGCGGCCTCGACCCGCATCGCCATCTCGGCCAGCTTCAACTGCACCGCTTGGAACTCCACGATCGGTTTGCCGAACTGGTGCCGGTCCTGCACCCAGACCAGCGCCTCGTCCAGGGCACCGGACGCCTGGCCCAACGCCATCGTCGCGTTGCCACACCGCTCGAGGTCGAACGCCTGCATGAGCTTCGGGAACCCGCCGGCCGGCACCACCAGGTGGTCGAGCGGCACGGTCACCTCGTCGAAGTAGAGATCCGAGTCCGGGATGCCCCGAAACCCCATGAGCTGCTCCTGCTCGCCGAAGGTCAGACCTGGGGTGTCCTTCTCGACGTAGACCGCGCCGATGCCCCGGGCACCCGGGGTCTCCGCCAGGCGGCAGTAGACCAGGTAGGCATCCGAGTGCCCGCCGCCGGAGCACCAGCGCTTGGCGCCGTTGATCACGATCCCGTCGCCGCGCACCTCGGCCTGGGTCCGCAGGTCGGTCAGCGCCGTGCCTGCGTCCGGCTCGGACATGGCGACGGCCACGATCATCTCGCCCCGGCAGACGGCGGGAATCACCTGCTGCTTCAACGCGTCGTCCGCGAAGTGCGCCAGCGCGTGCACCGGCCCCGCCACCGACTCGAAGATCGGAAAGGCCACCGCAGACGAGATCTTGGCGAACTCCTCGAGCACCAGGAAGGCGTCCACATTGCCGAGCCCGAGCCCCCCGTACGTGGTCGCCACGTTGGCGCCGAGGAACCCCATCTCGGCATACCGCTTGACCCAGTCACGTGAGAGCGGCGCGGCGTCCCGCTCCGTCGCCTCGGCCACAGTCATCATCTCGCCGCGCGCGAACTCCCGCGCAGCTGCCTGCAGCGCCCGCTGCTCTTCGGTCAACATGAAGTCCATGTGCGATCCTCCGCGCGGGGAATGGTACACTCGCCGACCGGAGGACATGCGATGGAACAGCGGGCGTTCGCAGGAATAGCCATTGGCGTGGTGCTCCTGGTCGGATTGGCCGGCTGGGTGTCCACGGCCCCGTACCTGGGCAACGAGGGACTCTCGCGGACACCCGGTGTCGTCATCGGTGGGCTCGATACGCCGGCGCCGAGCGACTTCACGCCCCTCAACGACGCCGAGGGCCCACTGATCATGAAGCTGGGTGGGTTTCCACCGTTCGTTGTCTATCTTTCGTACGTCGGCACGCCCGAGGGGGTCATCACGGCTACCCGCCCGGACGGAGGGTATTGGGCACAGCGCGTGAGGGACGGGGGCGGCGCCGGCTGGTTGCGCTTCGGTGACGAGACGTATGCGATGCGCGCCACCGAGGTCCTGGGTGATGCGCGCATCCCCCTGCTCGAGCAATGGACGGCCAGGACCGGCATGCCCATGGACACGCCCGTGGGCGGGCCCAACCCGGTTCGCGATTGGGAGGTCTTCTTTTGGACGCCACAATAGTTCGCTTGAGGTGTATCGCGTCCGGTGTCCTTGCCGCCATCGCGGTCGTGGCCGCGCCGCCGGCCCTCGCGCAGGAGGACCGCATCCGGCCGGTCACCGACGCGGAGCTGGAGAACCCGAGTCCCGACGACTGGCTGATGTGGCGCCGAACGCTGAACGGCTGGGGCTACAGCCCGCTGGATCAGATCAACCGCCAGAACGTCGGCGATCTGCGGATGGTCTGGTCACGTGCGCTCCGGCCGGGCCGCCAGCAGGGAACGCCGCTGGTTCGCGATGGCGTGATGTTCATGCCGAACCCGCGCGACATCATCCAGGCCATCGATGCGGAGACCGGCGACCTGATCTGGGAGCACCAGCGGGACCGCCCCGACGATCTCGGCGACTACATGATCGGCACCCTCACCGGTACCAACCGCAACATCGCCATCAGCGGCGAGCTAATCATCGACACCAGCATGGACGACCACATCTTCGCGCTCCACGCGGAGACGGGCGAGGTCGTCTGGGACACGGAGATTCTCGATTATCGGGTGAACCCGGCCAACCAGACGTCCGGGCCGATCATCGCCGGCGGGAAGGTGTTCTCCGGGCGAAGCTGCGACCCGCGAGGGGGGCCGAACGGCTGTGTCATCACCGCGCACGACGCCGCGACCGGTGAAGAGCTGTGGCGACGGCGGCTCATCCCCGCGCCTGGCGAGCCAGGTGACGAGACCTGGGGCGACGTCCCGTTCGAGGAACGGACGCACGTCGGTTCGTGGATGGTGCCCAGTTACGATCCGGCGCTGAACCTGGTCTACGTCGGTACGTCGGTCACGTCGCCGGCGCCGAAGTTCATGCTCGGCGGCACCGACAAAACGCACCTCTACCACAACTCGACGCTGGCTCTGGATGGGGACACGGGTGAGATCGTCTGGTATTACCAGCACCTGAACGACAGTTGGGATCTCGACCACCCGTTCGAGCGCCTGCTGGTGGACACGGCGGTACGGCCGGACCCGTCCGCGGTGAGCTGGATCAATCCGCGGCTGAACCCGGGTGAGGAGCGGCGGGTGGTGACCGGCATCCCTGGCAAGACGGGCGTCGTCTACACCCTGGATCGCGAGACCGGCGAGTTCCTGTGGGCCACCCCGACCATCGTGCAGAACGTGATCAGCGGTATCGACGGTGCGACGGGGGTGGTGTCCGAGAACGCGGAACTGGTCTTTACCTCGGCCGGGCAGACGGTGCTGGCCTGTCCGCACGCCAGTGGCGGGAAGGACTGGGAGGCCGGCGCGTACAGTCCCCTGACCAACACGATGTACATGCCGCTGCGCAACGTCTGCGCGCGGATGCGTGCCATGGACGCGCCCGACGAGCAGGACGAGGCACGCCGGCTCTATGCCATCGCCTGGCGTGCTGAAATCGCGCCGGGGACCGATCAGGTGGGGAGCGTGCAGGCGATCTCGGCCGAGACCGGGCGGGTGGCCTGGAACTACCAGCAGCGCGCCGCCACCATGGCGCTGGCCGCGACCGGCGGCGGGCTCGTCTTCGGCGGCGACGTCAACGGACGGTTTCGGGCGTTCGACGACCGGACGGGAGAGATCCTCTGGGAGATCAACCTCGGTTCGCCGGTCTCCGGCTTCCCGATCACCTACGCGGTCGACGGCCGCCAATACGTGGCGATCAGCACCGGCTACGGCCGCTTTCTGGAGCTGACGCCGGAGCTGCGCCCGAGCGCCAACAACATTCTGTTCATCTTCGCCCTTCCGGAGTAGCAAGAGGGTAGCTAGTCGTCGCTCTCGCGGACGTCGTCGATGGCATACGCGATCACGCCGTTGTCTAGCGGGTGAGCCCGCACGAGCGTGCCTCGGTACTCGGTGCCTTCAACGCTGAACCGCACGCCGATGCGACCGATCGCATGCAGGAGGCTGCCGTGGTCGCTGGTATTCATGAGCTCGCCATCGAGGTGCGTGGCATCGGTGGTCACCGAGACGGGAAACGTCACCGTGCTACGTTCGCTGCGCCTGCGTTCCGGACCGCTCATTCTGGACTCCCTCGTGCGTTGAAGAACCTATCTCATGAATGCGCCTGCATTCGGCCGCCGATGCATCCCGTCCCGCGGCGTTGCTTGTCGGTCAATACTCAGAATCGGTAGCCGTCCGGCGAGTACGCGACGGCCCCAGGGAAGTAGATGTTCTTGATAATTGACCGACCCATGTAGACGGGTGACCTAGCGGTCCCGTTCCGAGCCAGGGTCCGCATGAACGCGTTCTCGTCCTCGGGCGCTGGGATCCCTCTCTCCAGGCAGGCGCGAACGATGCCGGCCATCTCTTCCGGCTCGTCCCGTTGCAAGTAGTGGCCAGCGGTCGGCAGGATCCAGTAGCTGCTCTCCACCGCCCGCCTGTCGAGGTAGTTGTACCAGATGTGATTACCGATGCGTGGCGGATTCACCGTGTCACGAAGCCCCCAGATGAGCGCGGTCGGGATCGGGCTCTCGCGAAGGCTGTCCAACCAGCGGTACTCGTTCACCGCCCGCTCGAGCAGGTACTTTCCAACGTAGAGGCGCGCGCCGATCCCGTCGTTGAACGCCTGGATGTCGGCGTGGGCGACCTGCTGGGCCGTGCCTTCCGTCAGCCTGGGCCGGCCCTGCTGCTCCCGGATCAGCTCAGGGCCCCGTACCGCGTCCTGGATCTCGTACTGGCCCTGGCTGAGGTTGGCGAGGGGAAGAAAGAGCCCGCCGTTGGAGATGAAATGGTAGGTGATCTCGTAGTCCTTGTCCTCGTCCTGGCGCGCCAGGTAGTTGCCGAGGAAGGCGAAGCCGACGCTCCCGCCGCGGTGGGTCAAGAGATGGAACCGAGACAGGCCCACGACCTCCCGGACGAAAAAGTCGACGAGCCGCGCGTCGTCCTCCAGCATGTACGAATAGCCGTCCTGAGGTTTGTCCGAGAAACCGAAACCCGGAAAGTCGAGGACGGCCACGAAGTAGTCCTCTTCCAGGAAGGGGATCATCGCCTGGAAGTCGAAGCTCGACGTGGGATAGCCGTGGAGGATCACCAGCGCCGGGTTGGCGCGGCTCCCAAAGGTCCGGTAGAAGACCTGGACCTGGCGGCCTTCGTTGTTGCGCGTCGTCGAGGTCCACTCGAAGTACTCCCCGGCGCTGTACCATGCCTCGGCGAGACGGGAATGGAAGGTGAAGCCGGTCGGCGGCGCGAGCGACTGCGAGCCGATGACCGTCTCACTCGCGGCGTTCACCGGATGGCTGCGTGACCGTCCGAAGTGAACCGGGCTCACGAGCGCCGGGCTCGCACCGGCGAGCTTCAAGAATGATCGTCGATCCATTGCATGTACCTCGCGCTCTCTGTTTCGTTGGTCCGGGCGGCGACGAGTGACAGCTCCGGAGCGCGTCCCGTAGAGTACCGCAGGCCAGCGCCGGAGACGCAACGGCCTCGTCAATAATGAGCACGGTCGCGAAGGACATCAAGAGGAGCGGGCTATGCCGACATCACAAGGACGCCTGAGCCAGAGCGGACCGCGCGAAGGTCGAGCGCAGCCTGTCGCGTGGGTCTGCGTTGCGGCGATTGTCGTCGCCGCCACCGCGGGAGTGGCGACCCTGTCGGCGAAGGACTGGCCGCAGTGGCGTGGGACCGAGCGGCGTGGCCTGTGGACCGAGACCGGCATTCTGGACGGGTTCCCGCACGAGGGGCTTACGGTGAAGTGGCGGGTACCGGTACACGGCGGGTACTCCGGTCCGGCCGTGGCCGACGGCCGGGTGTTCGTGCTGGACTACGTGGAAACCGAGGCCCGCGTGATGAACGGCGTCGAGCGCGTGCTCGCCTTGAGCGAAGAGACGGGTGAGGTGCTCTGGAGCCACGAATGGGCCACGACCTATCGGATGCTGATGTTCACGTACGCGACCGGCCCGCGTGCCACTCCGACGGTAGATGCCGACCGGGTATACGTCACTGGCGCCACTGGCCGGATATTCTGCCTCGACACCGAGACCGGCGCCGTCATCTGGGAGAAGGATACCGTCGAGGAGTACGACACGAACATTCCCGTCTGGGGCACCTCCAGCTCGCCACTGATCGACGGCGATCGCGCGATCTTCCTGGTCGGCGGCGAGCCAGACGCACTGGTGGTGGCGTTCGACAAGCACACCGGCAAAGAGATCTGGCGGGCGCTGGAGAGCAATACCGAGATGGGCTACAACCAACCGCTCATCATCGAGGAAGGCGGCGCGCGTCAGCTGATCATCTGGCAGCCACGCGGGCTGTCCTCACTGAACCCGGCCACGGGCGAGGTGTATTGGGAGGAGCCGTTCAGTGTACGCGGCAACCTGACCGTGGCCGACCCGGTCAAGGACGGCCCGTATCTCTTGGTGTCCGGCTTCTATAGCGGGTCGCTGATGATGCGGCTCGATCGCGACCGCCCAGCCGCGACGGCGATCTGGCGGGGAGAGACCAATCGGGTTCTGGAAAATGGTATCGAGGTGGCCGAGACCACGGGGCTCCATTCGATCATCACGACGCCGCTCATCGTCGGTGACCACATCTACGGTATCGGGAGCCACGGCCAGGTGCGGGGCCTGCTGGCGGAGACGGGTGAACGGGTCTGGGAGGCCGAGGGGCTGACGACCCGCAATCGGTGGGGATCCGCGTACTTCGTCCAGCACGAAGATCGCTACTTCGTCTACAACGAGAACGGCGACCTCATCATTGCGACGTTCACGCCCGAGGGATACGTCGAGCTCGACCGCACGCACCTGTTGAGCGCGACGTCCCGATCCGGCTACGGCGGCTCGCGCGCCGGCAGTCGGTCGCGCGCCCGTCATGGCGAGAGCGACCGACTGGTGGTCTGGGCGCACCCGGCGTTCGCCAATCGCCACCTCGTGCTCCGCAACGATGAGGAAATCATCCGGGTATCGATGGACGCGAACGACTACTAGCGAGGACATCGGTGGGCCAGGACAGGATCGGCGTTCGGGAATGACGTAGGCCAGCAGGGCGGGAGACAGACATGGCAGACAGGCGGCAGTTCATCTCACGACGCACGGTCCTCAAACGGGCGGGTCTTGCCACGGTGGCGGCCTGCGCGCCCCGCCTGGCGTTCGCCCTCCAGCCCTCGACCCGCACGATCGTCGACGACACGGGGGCCAGCATTCTTGCGCTCGATACCGGTATCTGGGCGGTGATCTCCAAACCGCTGGGTGGCGCCTCGGACACGCTCTCGAACGGCGGCGTCGTCGTCGGCGACGACCGGGTGCTGGTATTCGATGGGTTCGCCCGCGCGGCCGGCTCGAGGTGGGTGATCGATCAGATCGAACAGCAGCTGGGTCGTCGCCCCACCGACGTCGTCCTGAGCCACCACCATGGCGACCATGTCGGCGGCCTGGCCGGTTTCGCCACGGACACCGGCGCGCAGCCTCGCGTGTGGGTCACCCGGTCGATCAGGGACCGGATCGCGCCCTCGGCGCAGGGCGCAGCGGTCGACCTGCTGGCGGCGGCGACCGTCGTGTCGGCCACCGCTCCGACGACGGTCGATCTGGGCGGCCGCACCGTCGAGCTGACACCGACGTCGGGGCACACGCCGAGCGACATCGTCGGACGCGTCGACGACCGCGTCACGTTCTGTGGCGACTTGGTCTGGAACGATCTGTTTCCGAACTACATGGACGCCATCCCGAGTGAGTTGCGGCGAACGGTGGCGACCCTCATCAGTGACGGCGCGGAGTGGCACGTGCCTGGCCATGGCCCATTGCCCACAAGCACCCGGCTGGACCAGTACCGCGCGGTGCTCGACGCGATGGAGGAGGTGGGTCGTGGGTCGTTTGCGGCGGGTACGGCGCCGGCGGCGGCGGCGGCCGACTTCGCGTTGCCGGAATCCCTCGGAGGCTGGACGCTCTTCAGCCCCGCATACTTCGAGACCGCGATCGCCGCCTGGCATCGCGAGCTCGAAGGCTAGAACGGCGAGGACTCAGGAACGAGTTCGAAGGAGGCACGATGAGTCAAGTGCGAGGATTTCGATTCGACGTTCCGCAGGAGGTTCTTGACGATCTCGGTCGGCGACTCTCCAGTGTGCGGTGGCCCGATCGCGAGACCCCCAATGACTGGAGTCAGGGCATTCCCCTCGACTACATGAAGGCGGTCTGCGAATACTGGCAGAAGGACTACGACTGGCGCCGCTGTGAGGCACAGTTGAACACGCTGCCACAGTTCATCACGGAACTCGACGGCCTGGACATCCAGTTCATCCATGTGCGCTCCCCCCAGGCAGATGCATTGCCGCTGGTGTTGACGCACGGGTGGCCGGGGTCAGTGTGTGAGTTCCTAAAGGTGATCGGGCCGCTCACGGACCCGGTGGCACACGGTGGACAGGCCGCGGATGCGTTTCACCTCGTCTGTCCGACCCTTCCTGGTTTTGGGTTTTCAGGAAAGCCGACTGCCCCGGGATGGACCATCGAGCGGATCGGAAAGGCGTGGGGACAGTTGATGGCCCGCCTTGGCTACGATCGCTACGTCGCCCAAGGCGGTGACTGGGGGTCGGGCGTCACGATAAGCATGGGGATGAGCGAGACCGAACACTGCGCCGCGATTCATATCAACTTGCCGATTGTGCGGCCGAGCGAAGCGGCGATGGAGCATCTGACCGAATACGAGAAGAAGGCCCTCGCGGCGACTCAGCACTACTGGGACTGGGATTCAGGCTACTCGAAAGAACAGAGTACGCGCCCGCAAACCGTCGGCTATGGGCTGGTCGATTCCCCAGTCGGGCAAGCGGCCTGGATCCTCGAGAAGTTCTGGGCCTGGACCGACTGCGATGGGCACCCCGAGAACGTGCTGAGCCGCGATGAGCTGCTGGACAACGTCATGATGTATTGGCTCCCCGGCACCGGCGCATCGTCGGGACGTATCTACTGGGAGAGCTTCGGCGTCTTGGGCGAGGAGCCAGAGGTCGTGCAGATGCCGACCGGGGTCAGCATGTTTCCCAAGGAGATCTTTCGCGCGTCGCGACGCTGGGTCGAGGAGCGGTTCGTCAACCTCATCCACTACAACGCGCTGGACAAGGGCGGGCATTTCGCGGCCTTCGAACAGCCGGCCCTGTTCGTCAGTGAACTCCGAGCCTGTTTCTCGCGCGTCCGCTAAGCCCGTCTGTCATGCAGTTGCAGCCCGGCACGTTTGGCCGCGGGACGTCCCATTCCCGACGCGACAGTCCACTAGAAGATCGCGAGCGCGTTCAGCGGTGACCCCGTCCCGTTCTCGACAGCCAGCGGACCGGCCGTCAGCATAAACTCCCACCGGTTCAGCCGCGCCGCCGTCTCGGCGAGCGCCTCGAGATCCTGGTTGTCGAACAAGTCGATCCCCATCGCGACGATCGTCAGCAGGTGCACCGGCAAGTCGACGCCTTCGACCTGTGACGGGACGACGTCGAGCGCCGCGTCGCTACCGAGAAACGACACGCCGCGCGCCTTGACCCACGGCATGGTCGAGGCGTGCAGGCCGGCGGCATTCTGCGAGATCGGCCACGGGCCGACGTCGGCGCGGCGGGCCCAGCGACCGGTGCGGATGAAGACCGCGTCGCCCGGCTGGACGGTCACCCCGGCCATCGCCTCCCACGCTTCGAGGTCCTCGACGTAGATCGGCGTCCCCGGCTCGAGGTAGTCCTCCCCCTTGAGACGCGCGATGTCCATCAGGACGCCGCGTGTCACGATGCCGCCTTGGAGATTGACGATCGACGCGTTGGTGCACCCCGCTTCCGTGATGGTGTCTTGCGAGGCGCCGTTGTACATCTGCCCTTTGTAGAGGATGTGACAGAGCGAATCGATGTGGCTGTGCGAGTAGCCGTGGTAGCTGATGCTGTAGTTGTCGCTGACGCCGCCGCGGAACGCCGGCTCCGCGCTCGGATCTGGCAGACCGAGCATCCGCCGCTCGAACGGGAAGGGCACGTCGTCGGCCTCGTCGATGAGCAGACGATGCGCAAGGGAGACCGTGATGCCTTCCGTGATCAGCGACGCCGCTGCGAGCCGCTTGGCAGGCGTGATGAGATTCGCCGCGCCGAGCTGATCATCATCGCCCCAGCGACCCCAGTTCGAGAGCTCGTCCATCAGCCGCTCGATATCGGCCTGCGTGAGGTCATGCGATACGGCCGGGACGTCCGGAGGCACATATGCGGCCGCGGCCGGAACGGCCTCGGCGTCTGCATTCGCGACCGCCGCCTGCTCCGCACCTGACCCGCAGCCGACCAAGATGACCGCAAGCCCGATCGCCGCCGCTCCACTGATGTGCCACAGCCTCATAGCATCCTCCTCGACCGGCTCCACTGCCGCCCGCACCGCGCATCGTAGTCTAGACGGTCTTCGTCCAGTCGATCCGACGGCGGTGCGGACGTTCACGATCGCCGTGCCGTACACGGTCCTCGAAGACCCCCGGTAGCAGCGCAAGTACCCGTCCGGCTGCTGCTCGGTCAGAGATCCAGCTTCTTCGTTGCGTATGGGCTGGTCAGATGCTTGGCCACGTCGTACGGATCGCAGCGACCGCGTGGGTCGAAGTCGATGGGGCCGATCGTCTTGGCGACCCTGACCGCGGCCTTGTTGAGCTTCTTCGTTCGCATTCCGATGCCCTGCAGGGCCCCGGCCATGGACATCAAGACAGGGATCGACTGCTTCGCGTACTGCCGGTCGACACGTTCGACGTGGGCCAGGAAATAGTCCTCGTTCGGGGCGGTCTTCCTCTTGTCAGTGGCAATCTCGGAGAGCAGGCCGTAGCCGCACCGCTTCCGAACCTTCTCCCGGCTCTTGATCCACTTGTCGGCGAGCTCAACCGCGAACGAAGTCTTGGCCAGCGGCGCACCGCAGGATGAGAAGACGTGCGCGAGGTGGCCACCGGCCAGCTCGTCGACCTGACTCTCGGCCTGTGCCATGGTCATGACTTTCGGATCGTCGACGAGAAGCGAGACAATCCGCATCTCATACACCTTGGACTTCCAGAGCCTCCGGGCCAGCGTCGGATTCCGCCCGATCTGCTTGGCGAACGCCCGGAGCTTTGTCAGCCCGACCCCGTAGCTCTTTAAGCGGCTGTCCCGCTCCTTCCAGTGCGCGATCCCGCGCGCGTCCTGGTTCTTCTTCAAGTACGCAAGTACGTCTGAGCTAGTCATAGCGTGATTCTACCGAACTCTACCGTGGTGCAGCGTCGGCGAGCGACGCAAGGAGTGCCGCCAGCCGGCCCCCGGCGACATTCGATCGGAGGCGCCGGCGCGAGGCGGTGTCTGCGCCGTCCGTAACGAGGACGAAGACCTCCATGACTGCGGCGTCGGTGGTTCCGACGTTCCGAAACCCGTGCATCGTGCCACGTTCCAAGAAGAACGCGTCCCCCGCGCTGGCGGGCACGGGTGCATCCGTGCCCAACGACAGTTCGAATGACCCCTCGAGGGGCACCCACGCGTGATACTGGACGTCGTCGTGCGAGTGGGGTTGCCGCGTCGCTCCCGGCTCGAGGACCACTCGCGAGATGCGGATCTCCTCGCGATCGATGAGCCGTGTGAACGTCACCCCCGGGTCGGCGCGTTGCTGTCCGGTCGGATGCGTTCCGGTCAACACCAAAAGTGTGACGGCCAGCATCAGAACACGTGCGATTGACCGCTTTCGCATCGATCGTCTCCTCGAACCTCGTGCAGCACGCTGCCGCAGACTGGCCGGCACGCGTCGGTGGCCGGCCGGTCATGTGTCTGGTTCAACGTATTCTAGCGATTGAACCCACACCGGAACGACAGGGCCCTCTCGCACCCGGGAGACAGCATGTCTGAGGCAGACCTGACCATTCGTTCGCTGACCGCACGCTGTGTCGCCGCGCCACTCTCCCGGCCGCTGCGTACCGCCTCGGGCACGATCCCCACTTCGCCGCTGCTCTTGCTCGATGTGGAGTCCGAGCAAGGCATCGGCGGGCCCATCAGACGCAGATCGGGACCGATGACGTCGCGGACCCCGCCGACGTTGGCCAAGTCCCAGGCCAAATCGGCAGCCCCAATCTTTATCTTGATCGCGCGGAAGCCCCTCTCGACGCTCTCTTCCAAGGTCCGGCGATCCTCGGCGGGATCGTCGACTACAACCAATCGCTGAGTGTTCCCGAGGCCCTCCGTCGCATCGAGACGCTAGCCAAGTTTGACATTACCTGGGTCGAGGAGCCGGTGCCGGCCGAGGACCTCGCCGGCCACGCCCGCATTCGTGCCGGTGCGTCCATCCCAATTCAGACCGGCGAGAACTGGTGGTTTGGGCACGACATGGCGCACGCGTTCGCGGCGGGTGCCTGCGACTTCTGCATGCCCGACCTGATGAAGATTGGGGGCATCAGTGGTTGGCTGCGCGCCATGGGCCAGGCCGCGGCCGCCGCGGTGCCGGTTTCCAGCCACCTCTTCATCGAGGCAAGCGCTCACGTCCTGCCGGTGATCCCCCTGGCGCATTACCTCGAGTTCTTGGACATCGCGGGCGCCGTCATGGCAGAGCCCCCACTGTTTGCCGACGGATGCGTCACGCCGCGCGGGCCAGGTCTAGGCATGGACTGGGACGAGGCCGCCGTGACGCGCTACTCGTACTAGTGCTCGTCAGTCGACCCGGTGCACTCAGATGAAACGAAGTAAACTCGAATCGGAGGTTCCGCTCATGTCGAATCGGCTCTTGGGTCTCGTCGTTCCTCTCGTGTTCGCGGCTTCAGGTGTGTTCCTCAACTCTGGGACGGTGACCGCCCAGACGCAGGAGGCGTCATCGGATATTCCGAGGACCTCGGATGGGCACCCCGATCTGACGGGTATCTATGACGTGGCAACGATGACGCCCGTCGATCGGCCCACTGAATACGGCGATCGGCTGTTCCTCACCAACGAGGAGGTGTCCTCGATGGTGCAATACGAGGAGCAGCGCAACGCGCGCGATCTCGCGCCCCTCGATCCCAATCGGGCCCCGCCCCCGGTGGGCGGGGATACGTCGCCGACCAACTCCTACCTCGAGACCCTGTTCCGATTCGGCGGGGGCACCGTGGGAGGCTACAACCTCTTCTGGCTGACTCCCGGCGATCGTCCCGTGACCATAGATGGGCAGGCACGGACCTCCCTCATCGTGGACCCCGTCAATGGTCGGGTACCGCCGATGACACCGGACGCGCAACAGCGGATGGCGGCACTGCTCGCGAACCGAGCCGCACCCGATGCCGGCGAGAGCGACGCAGGAGGTCCGAGCAGTCAGTACGACGCGGCTGACCGCCGCCCGCTCGCGGAGCGGTGCATCCTCGGCTTCGGCAATACGTCAGGGCCACCGACGCTGCCCAACTACTTCTACAACAACCTCAAGTTCATCGTGCAGTCGGACGACTGGGTGCTGATCTACAACGAGATGGTCCACGACACTCGCTACATCCGCATTGGTGGCGACCACCTGCCGCCGCATGTCAAGCAGTGGATGGGCAACTCGGTTGGCCATTGGGACGGCGATACGCTGGTGGTCGAGACCACCAACTTCACCGACAAGACTCGGTTCCGCGGGTCGGGTGAGGATCTGAAGGTCACGGAGCGTTTCACCCGCGCCGCAGACGGGACGATCCTCTACCGATTCACGGTCGAGGACCCATCGACGTGGGAGCGCGCCTGGACGGGCGAGTACCCCTGGAACCCGACCCAAGAGGACATCTACGAATACGCCTGCCACGAGGGCAACTATGCACTCGAAACCGTGCTTCGCGGCGCTCGGCTCGCCGATGCGGAGGCGGCCAAGAACGCTCGTTAGGGCCGCGCCCCAAGCGAACCCGGGGGGAAACTCTCTCCACCGACGGAATAAAGCCGGCCGCGCCCCGGTCTGTCTCTGTGAGGTCCTTGGCTGAAGGGTGTCGCCAACGACCAACGGAGGACGACCATGCGCTTGCTGCCGATCCTGATTACCGCCGTCGGGCTTACGGCTTCTCCAGTTGGGGCCGGTTCCGGGGAGGTGCGTGCCCAGGACCCCGAAGGCGAGAGCGCCATCCAAGGGGTGTGGGTGCTGAACGACGAGCTCAGTGACGATCCACGGCCGGCGCTCGGAAACAACGGTGCTCAGAGTCAGGGTCGCCGCGGCCCGGCGGCGCGGGGCGGCCGCGGCCCGGGCGGGGGCGGTGGTGGCGGATTCGGCGGCGGGCGGGGTGGTGGCCGCAGAGGCGGTGACCGCGGGGGTGGCGGCCGAGGTGGAAACCGGCCTGATCCAGAGGACATGGCCGAGATGCGGGAGGCCATGCGGTCGGCGATGAAGGACCTGATGACAACTGCACGGCGATTGACGATCGTCGAAACGGCGCGCGAAGTGCTTCTGACCTACGACGATGGACGGGTCGTTCGGCTCATCCCTGATGACCGTGAGCACGCCGGGGTCGCTGGGCGTTCCATGCAGGTGACACGCCGAACGACGTGGAACGGCGACACACTCGTGACACGGATCGAACTGCAGTCACGGATGGCGCTCCGCATCGAGCGGTCATATACGGTGGGTCTCGACGGGCAGCAGTTGATCATCGTGTCGACATTCGACGGCGAACGGTTTCGGACCGACGAGGATCGTGAGGTCCGGCACATCTACGACCGAGAAGCGGCCCTCGCGCGCGCGCAGCCTCTCAACCGCAACTTCGAACGCGACGCGCCGTCGGTGGGCGACGTCATGCCCGACGCGGTGGTCTACGACCGCGACGGCATCGAGCGCCGGCTGCGGGACCTCGTGGTCGGATACCCCACGGTCCTCATCCTCGGCTGTCTCACCTGACCCCCCTTTCTCAACAACGTCTCCCGGGTGGAGACGATCGCCGTCGACTACGCACCGAAGGGTGTCCGGTTCTACTACCTCTACAAGCAGCTCGCGCATCCCGAGCTCAGCAACTACGTTGACCCCTTCACGCTCGACGAGCGTCTGATGCACGTCAGACAGGCCGAGGTGCAGCTCGGTTCTCGCATTCCGTGGATCGCCGATGCGATGACGAACGACCTCAAGCACGTCCTAGGCGACATGCCGAACGCGGAGTTCATCATCGACTCCGACGGGGTAGTGGTCGGGCGCCGGGCGTGGAGTAACCCTCGGGCCCTGCGTGCGGACCTCGAGCGGCTGATCGGTCCCGTAGAGACCCCGACCCGCGTGGCCGATCTGGATCTCGTGACAGCCCCACCGGTCGTCACCGTCGCAAAAGGGATCGTCCCGCGCGTCGTGCCACCAGGGCGGATGACGACACTGCAGATCGAGCCGCGACTCGACGAGTCGGCGCTCCCGTTCTACACGAAACTGCGCGCTGACGTAGACCAGGCGTTCTTGGAGACGGGTGCGGGCACGCTGTACCTCGGCTTCCACATCGACCCTCTGTACCGGATGCATTGGAACAACGACGCGCCACCGCTCGAATACGCGATCACGGCTCCGCCGGGGGTTCGCGTCACCCCGGCACACAACCGGTTCGCCGACGTCGAGCAACCGGCGGACGCCGACCCGCGTGAGTTTCTCGTCGAGATGACGGCCGAGGACCACAGCATGCCCCTGGACCTGTCGGTCACCTATTACGCATGTGACGACGCACTGACCTTTTGTGTCCCGGTCACGCAGGGTTACACCGTCCGGCTGGAGCCAGACCCGGACGCTGGCCGCGTTCGCCGCCCGGGAATGCGCGGCCTCGGGCGTGGGGGCGCCGGCCGGCGCGGCCTCGGCGGATCTCCGCTCGAGCGCATTCGGGGCTGGGACCAGAACGGGGACGGCATCATCACCCGGGACGAAGCCCCCGAGGCGCTGACGGGCCGTTTCGACCAGATGGACACCAATGCCGACGGGATGCTCGAAGAGGACGAGCTGCGACGCATGCGAGAGATGATGCGCGCCGGCGGGGGGCCGCGCGGCGGCGGCAACCCGGTTGCCCGGCTGCTGCAGTTCGATCGCGACGGGGACGGCCGGGTGACTCGTGCGGAGCTCCCGGATCGGATGGGCCGCATCCTCGACCGGTTCGACGCGAACGGCGACGACGTTCTTGATGAGCGCGAGCTCGCCGTCATGGCAGAGCAAGTACAGCGGCGGGCACGCTAATCCTGACTCCCACATGGCGAAGGTCCGATACTTCGTGGACGACGTGGACGCTGCGGTCAGCTTCTACGTCCAACATCTAGGTTTCGAGCTGAATTTCAACGCTGGACCGTTTGCGATGATCACGAAAGACGATCTCACCCTGTGGATCAGTGGGGCAAAGACGTCGGCCGGCCAGCCCATGCTCGACGGTCGTGTGCCGGAACCCGGAGGATGGAATCGATTCGTGTTCGAGGTCGACGACATCGAGGCCACGGTCGCCTCAATGAAGCAGGCGGGCGTCACGTTCCGCAACGACATCGTGAGCGGGGTTGGAGGCAAGCAGATCGTTGCCGAGGATCCAGCTGGCAACCCGATTGAAGTCTTCCAGGCGGCTTGAGGCTTCCAACCCATCAAACGTCGTGCAATTCTGGCGACCTGAGGACGAGTATGTGGACTTCGAACGGCAAGAAAGGCGCAGCGAACGGCGGGGCGGGCCTCGGCGCTGGCGTTGCGATTGGCGTGGCTTTGGGTGCGGCCATGGATAACATGGGAGCCGGTATCGCTATTGGTGTCGCAATCGGCGTGGCCTTAGGTGCCGGTCAGCGCAGAAGCAAGCCGAAGGCGGACCCGACGGACCAAAACGAGCCAGACGGAGCTGCCTGAATCGCGATTGGGTCGGCGAGCGGGTGACCCTGGACGCCGCCTACGGCAACGAACTGTTGTTCGCCGATGTGTACCTGCCGGCGGGGTCATCGCCACCGTATCAAGCCGTTGTCTTCTTTCCCGGCACGAACGCCATCCTGGAGCCGTCGGCTGTGGCCCCAGGGCCGTTCGAGGACTTCATCTTGAGAGGCGGCAGATCCCTGGTCCGGCCCGTCCTCAAAGGGACCTTCGAGCGGCGGGACGGGCTCACCTCGACCTGGCCCGACGAGAGCGTCAGATACGCCGAATACCTCGTGAGCTGGGTGAAGGACGTCAAGCGCACGATCGACTATTTAGAAACCCGCGAAGACATCGATGTCGAACGGCTTGCCTACTACGGGCTCAGCTGGGGCGCGCGGAAGGGAGCGATCGTGCCTGCGGTCGAAGATCGGTTCAAGGCCGCGGTGCTGTACTCCGGCGGTCTTGCATCGGGTCGGGCCAGACCGGAGGTCGATCAGATCAACTACGTGCCACGTGTGACGATACCGACGCTCATGCTGAACGGCGTCTACGACCCGATTGAACCGGTCGATGCCTCACAGCGCCCGATGTTCGAGCTGCTCGGCACACCTGAGGCTGACAAGCGGTGGGTGCCTTACGAAGCCGGCCACGCGCCGCTTCCGCGCAACGACGTGATTCGTGAGACCCTCGATTGGCTCGATACGTATCTCGGCCCAGTTAACTGACCAGGCTTCTTGGCCCCAACTCGCTTGCAGGTGCAGGGTGCCCGAGAAGTCGCGAGATGCCGTCATCAAGCGCCCTGCGAGCCGTCGTCCGCACAATCGTGTGTGGCGTGATCGGGCTTGGGATGTCCCAAGCCGCCGCGGCACAGCCCGATCCATCGCCCGCTCAGGAGCTGCCGCAGGACCGTCGGTTCCAGCTCGTCCTGGCTGACTCATCGGTCAGCCGCTCGGCGAGTTTGCCGACAACGTCGGCACGACCTGGGGTGGGGGGTTCGACTTCGTCTATCGCCTCGGCGATTCCCCGATCCACGTTGGTGCCGGCCTGGGCCTCTTGCGGTACATCGGCAACGACCTGGTGATGCCGTATGGCCTCGTGCGTTTCCAATCGTCTGCGGGCGCGGTGCGTCCGTACGTCGAGGGGCGGGTCGGATTCAACTATCTGCTCACGCGCACGACACGCGAAGAGCGCGACTCGTCGATCGACATCGAGCGCACGACCAACTTTAGCGATACTGCTCCGAGCCTCGGCGTGGGCGGCGGGGTGGCGTTCGAGCTCGTGGAGTGGACGGATGGGCGATTCGGTCTGGATCTGGGCGCCCGCTACGTCTACGGCGGACCGCTCGACTACCTGGTGCCGGGCGCCCGAGGGTTCGATGACGGCGCAAGCGGTCTCGAGCCACGACGCTCCCGGACGGATCTGTTCGTGATCCAGCTCGGTGTCTGGCTCGAGTTCTGACGCTTCTGCGCCACACGTGTGCGTCCAGGATGCCGTTCTCCGAAGGCGCACGCTATGATCGCCGCTCCTCGCGGTGCAGGGACAGACCGATGAGGGAGGAGGTGGTCCATGGATGACGTTCAGGCAGAACTCGCCCGCTTGAAGGCCGAGAACGAGCGGTTGAAGAAACAGCAGGCGAGCCCGCTCCGCCTCAAGGTCAGCGCGAAGGGGGCGCTGTCAGTCTACGGGCTCGGGCGGTTCCCGGTGACGCTCTACAAGGAACAATGGGCCCGGCTGCTCGACGCCGTGGACGACATCCGCGCCTACCTCGCCGACCACGATGGCGAGCTAAAGGGCAAGGGTGACAAAACTGGAGCCGTCGATCAGGACAAGGAGTGATGACGGAGACCGGGCCAGACATCCCGCGCATCCTTGCGTTCGCCGGAAGCACGCGCCGCGACTCCTTCAATAAGAGACTCGTGCGGATTGCCGCCGGGGGCGCCCGCGAGGCCGGCGCTGATGTCACGGACCTCGACCTCGGTGACTATCGCTTGCCGGTGTTCGATCAAGACGAGGAAGCGGTGAGCGGGAAGCCCGATCACGCGAAGACCCTCAAGGCGTTGCTGATCGACCACGACGCTTTCCTCATCGCCGCGCCGGAATACAACAGCTCAATCACCGGTGTCTTGAAGAACACCATCGATTGGGTCTCGCGCCCCGACGACGGCGACGCCGTGCCGCTGGCGGCCTTCCGCGGCAAGGTCGTGACACTGATGAGCGCCTCGCCCGGGGCCCTGGGCGGGCTTCGCGGCCTCGTGCACCTGCGGTCGATCCTCGGGAATCTCGGGTGCATTGTGCTGCCGGACCAGATAGCGATCCCAAAGGCCCACGAGGCGTTCACCGATGAGGGCACTCTTGTGGATTCCCGTCAGCATCAGCGAGTGTTCGACCTTGGCAAGACCCTCGCGGCGGCAACGACCAAGCTCCGGCCGTCGTGAGAAGAGCGGTGTGGAGCCTGCCGCGTGCTCGGGCGGCGGGGGCGCTACAATGACCGCTTCCGCCATGCCCTTCGCGCCAGGCTCCCGGCTCTGCCCTTAGTCGATCACCGCTGAAATCGGGCGCGGTTGTGAGGGCGTCGAGATGACACCGATTCGGATTCCTGGATTGTCGCGGTCGTGATGCCAGACGAGAAGCCCCCTGTTCACGTCCCAGCGTGGATCTCGGTGATCGGGCTCGGGATCGGGATCGTCGTGCTCGTGCTGGCGATCGGGGTCGTGCTGGTCGATCTGGTCTCGCGGTAGGCGGCATCCGCCGCATGAACTTCCCGGAGACGACGGCCGGAAACTAACTTCATATCTGCTATCGTCGGCGCAACAACGGGAGGGGTTATGGCCTGGAACCTGGATGGGACGTTCTACGAGAACTGTTCGTGTGATGCGATCTGCCCATGCACGTGGTCGAACATGGAGCGGGTGGCGACCAACGACGATTGTCGGGTCGCGATGCTGTTCCAGATCGACAGTGGCTCGGTCGAGGGACTCGACGTGTCGGGGAACACCTGCGTGATGGTGGCGCTGACGCCGGCGATGATGCCTGAGGGGAACTGGAAGGTCGGCTTGATCGTGAGCGACAACGCGTCCGACGAGCAGACCGAGGCTCTCACGAGGGTGTTCTCCGGCGCCTTGGGTGGTCCACCCGCTAACCTCGCTCCACTGATCGGCGAGTTTCTGGGTGTCGAGAAACGGCCCGTGACGATCACGAGCGATGGGAACCGTCACCACATCGTGATCAGTGACGCGATCGACTATCAGCTGACCAAGCATCTCTCGCCTGAGGGGGGGCAGGTGCAGTTGACCAACATCGGGGTCCATCCTGCGGGCCCGACACTCGGCATCGCCCACGTCGACGCGGCATCGAACGATGCGTTCGGCATCTCATGGTCGGGCGATGGGCTTTCGGGATTCTCCAACCCGTTCGCGTGGGCGGCCTGACGAGACGTAGGCCGATGGTTGAGCAACGCCTGGGGTGAAAGTGGTACAGGAAAGCAGAGTCCTGAAGGGCACGAATACCTTCCTCCTACTCCTGGCCTTGATCCTGCTCATTGCTGGTTTTCCGTTCTTTCTTTTCGGCGGGTTCCTCGCCCTTGGTCCCGGTCAAAACGGTATTGGGATGGACGTCGCTCTTCGGTTCACCGTCGGTGGACTCGTCTCGGTGTTGTGCGCATTGGGAATCAGGGCGTACCTGGTGAGACGAGATAGTTGGTTCTGATCTCGCTACTGGGTAGCACGTGCGGAGGAGTCCTCCAGAAACTCGACCATGGCCCTGACCGTCGGCTCTCGCTTCGGCCATTACGACGTGACCGCCCTCATCGGCGAGGGGGGCATGGGGCAGGTCTATCGCGCCACCGACACCGAACTCGGCCGCGACGTCGCGTTGAAGATCCTTCTATGAAGCGGCTTGTCAAGTCACCTCGTTGTTCGTCGAAGCTCTCACGCTCTCCGATACACCCTCCAGTGAGCGCGCCGTCCCCGCACCCAGCTGGGGGGCGCGCGCGAACGGGTCGGCAGCTCGGTGTGCTGTCCACGGGCCCGGATTTCGGTCGCTAGGGTAACAACCTGCTTAGACGCGCCGGGCTGAAGCCGCGAGGTGCGTCATCCTTCTATTCGCGCTCGACAAGGGCGATCTCTGATCGCCGGCGCAAGAGACGATCCGAATGGGGGGCGGCACCATCTCCCTGCCGGCCTCGCGTGCGACCAAGGATCTTCACGTGCTCACCCACCAACCCTGCAACCCCGGACCTCACTCAGTGGCCCGACCGCACCACCAAGGACTTACCCGCTCATCCCGTGCGGCACTGGGACCCCGACGCGGCGCCCGTCATAGACCGTCTGGTCCCGCCACATCGCAAACAGGATCCCCGCCAACCGGCGCGCGACGGCCACGGTGGCGATGCGCCGGCCGCGGCGCGTGGCCAGTTGCTCGGCCCAGGCGCGCAGGCCCGCGGCCTCCGCCCGGCGAGACCGGAGCGCGGCCCACGCGGCTTGCACCAGCAACCAGCGCATGCGCGGATTGCCCGCCTTCGTAATGTGGCCCCGACGGTGGCGGTCCGCAGAGCTGTCCTCGCTGGGCACCAAGCCGAGAAAGCTCTCGACCTGGTGGGCCCCGCCAAAGCGCCCCGCCTCATCCAGCGTCGCGACGAATGCCGTCGCGATGAGGGGGCCTACCCCGGGGGCGGTAGTCAACCGCTGTACCACCGGGTTGGCCGCCGCCGTCTCGATGACCTGGGCATCGGCCACGGCGAGCTGCGCGGTCAACTGTTCCCACAGGGCGAGCAGCGGCTGGAGCGCCGCCTGTAACTCGTCGGGGAGCTCCAGCTCCGTCACATACGTACCGAATCGGTCGGCATCCCCGGCCCGGACGCGCAGTCCCTCCCGCCGCACCAGCGCCCGCACCAAGGCGATGGTGCGCCCGCGGGTCCGCACGAGCAGGTCGCGCACCCGGAGCTGGCGCCGCACCCGATGCTGGGCGGCCGACACGCGATGCGCCGGGCGATAGGAACCGAGTCGGGCCGCCTCGGCCAGCATCCGCGCATCGCGCCGATCCGTCTTCACACGCCGGCGCCGTTCGGGATACATCGGGGCGTAGTTCGGATCCGCCACGATGACCTCGTGGCCGCACTGCTCGATCGTCTGCGCCACCCATTCGCTTTCCGTCGTCGCCTCGAGGAGCACCCGGGCACACGGTCGGCTCCCGAACATCTTCGTGAACTGCTGCCGCGTACTCTGAATCCGTCGTTCGATGATCTCGCCCTCGGACGTGAGGATGCAGATTTGACTTTCTCTCTTATGGACGTCGATGCCAATATGCTCCATGGCTGGTCTCCCTCTGTGCGCCTTGAGCGCGTTTGAAAAATGTGGAGCGCAAGCTACCACGTGGGGACGACCAGCCGCTTCATCCTATCTCCCCGACGCCTTCGCGGCTGACCCGGATCGGCTCGCCCGGTTCCAGCGGGAAGCGCAGGTGCTCGCCAGCCTGAACCACCCGAACATCGCGCAGATCTACGGCACTGAAGAAGATAAGACCGACGGCACCCGTGCGCTCGTCCTGGAGCTGGTCGAAGGCCCGACCCTCGCCGACCGCATCGCGCACGGCGCGATGCCAATCGAAGACGCGTTGCCGATTGCCCGACAGATCGCCGAGGCACTGGAGGCCGCGCACGAAGCGGGGGTCATCCATCGGGATCTGAAGCCCGCCAACATCAAGGTGAGGGACGACGGGACCGTCAAGGTGTTGGACTTCGGTCTGGCGAAGGCGCTCGACACGACACGCGAAGGTGATCCGAGTCAGTCCCCGACCCTGACTGCAGCCGCGACGCAGATGGGCGTCATCCTCGGGACCGCCGCCTACATGGCCCCCGAGCAGGCACGTGGGAAGCCGGTCGACAGGCGGGCAGACATCTGGGCCTTTGGAGCCGTTCTGTATGAAATGTTGACCGGACAGCGCGCGTTCGGCGGCGAAGACGTGACCGACACGTTGGCGGCCGTGGTCCGGGCGGACCCGGCGTGGCAGCGCCTGCCAGATGCGATAGCTCCTGGCCTGCGCATGTGCCTGCAACGATGCCTGCACAAGGACCCGAAGCAGCGCATCCCTGACATCGGCGCGATGCGCCTCGCCCTGGACGGGGCGTTCGACACGACCGGCGATGCCGCCGCGTTAGCTCCCATGCCCGCGCAAACGTCCGGGTGGCGTCGGGCGCTTCCGCTGGCAGTGGCAGCGCTCGCGCTCGTGGTGGCCGTCTTCGCGCTGCTGACGCTCAGTCGAGCGGCGTCAGGCCCGTCGGACGCCGGGCTGACGACTCGCTTCACGATGCCGCTGCTAGCCGGTCCCCTCCGGGGCCTCGCCATCTCGCCCGACGGGCGGCGAGTGGTCGTGGCAGCCCTTCGGACCGACGGGTCGACGGCCCTGTTCGAGCGACCGATGGACAGAATCGACCTGGAGCCGATCCCGGGAACGGACGGCGGCAGACGTCCGTTCTTCTCACCGGACGGACGCGCGGTCGGCTTCCAAAGCGGGGACGAGCTTAAACGGGTCTCGCTGGATGGTGGGATACCGGTCACGGTGACCGAGTCGCCGGACGTCGCAGGTGTCGCCTGGACGGGCGCGGGCTCGTGGATTCTCGGGCAGACCCAGGGCCCGCTCCTGGCGATGCCCGACTCTGGCGGGACGCCACAGCCGCTAACCACGCTCGCGGACGGCGAACGTGCGCATCAGTGGCCCCGACTCCTGCCGGATGGTAGCGCCGTCCTGTTCGCCGTGACCCCGAGCGGAGACGGGACCGAGCACGTTGCCGTGCAGGCGCTGGACTCAGGTCCGCACCGGACGTTGCTGCCCGGCTGGGCGCCGGCGTTTGTGGGATCCGGCCACCTGGCCTTCTTAAGCGAGAACCCCCTCGCCTTGTGGGTCGCGCCGTTCGATGCCGAGCGGTTGACAGTGCTGGCCGAGCCGGTGCCGGTCATCGACGATCTGCTAGTCGTGGTTGGCGGCCAGGCGAACTACGCGACCGCGGTCGACGGCACCTTGGTCTACCGTCAGAGTGGGGATTTTCGTTCGCGTCTCGTCTGGCTCGAGCGGGACGGCACGACGACACCGATTGGCGATGACGAGCCGGTGACCCGTCACACATGGCTTGCCCTGTCGCCGGACGATCGCACGCTGGCGGTGACCCGACACCTGGAGGGCGAAGACGACGAGGTGATGCTCTACGACCTGGAGCGGGGCACGAGCCGGGTGCTGGTGACCGGCATGAACAGCCGCAGCCCGCTCTGGGGGCGCGACAGCAGCCGGCTCACCTTTGCCTCGTCGCAAGCCGGCTCCTGGGACATCTACAACCTCGCGCTCGACGGCTCGGCCGGACCACAGCCGTTGGTCATGCGGGGTGGCGACCAGTTCCCGCGGTCTTGGTCTCCTGACGGGCAGACGCTGATCTTCTCTACTGGTGGCTTAGGTAGGCTGTGGCGGCTCGACACCGAGAGCGAACCCCGCGCCATTCCGGAGATGGAGGGGCATCGCTCGCCAACTTTTGCGCCGACCGGAGACTGGCTGGCGTCGGTGTCCTCGGAGACCGGTCGAGATGAGATCTACATCCGGTCGTGGCCTGGGCTGGGCCGGCCGGAGCGGGTCTCGACCGATGGTGGACGTCATCCGCAATGGTCGGGAGACGGACGGACGCTCTTCTACTTCTGGGACGACAGCCTGTACACCGTCAGCATTGCGCCGCCGCCCGACCCTGACATCGGACGGCCGGCGCGCGTGGTCGCCGCGCGCCCGACGAGGGAGCGCGGCACGTTCTATGACGTGACCGCCGACGGCAGCCGGATCGTCGCGCTGCAACGCGAGCGGGACACCGACCAGGACACGCTGCACGTCGTGCTCGGCTGGGACCAAGAGCTGTTGGCACGGGTGCCGGTGGACTGATGCCACTCGACCCCGGCACCTCCGTTGGCTCGTACACCGTACACTGCCACGATCGGCGCGGGCGGCAATGAGGAATGACATGGCGACATCACACCAATGCCCAATACCCGTCCAGGTGATCGTTGCGGTGCTCCTGTTCACGGCTGGCCAGCCTGTCGAAGTCGCTGCCCAGCGCGAAGCCACTGACGATGCGTACGCCGTCAACGATCCACGCGTTCAACACCGCTCGTACGTGATGGAAGAGACCGGGGAGAGCATCCCGTTCGCGCTCTTCGTGCCGTCGAGTTACGACCCGGCGCAACCGTCGCCGCTGATGGTCTCGCTGCATGGTGCCGGACGGCAGTACGACTGGTTGCTGAACTATGCGGGCTTCCTCGATCTCGCTGAGCACCATGGGTATGTCGTCGTCACACCTCTTGGCTACACGCGGCGCGGTGGTTATGGCTACCGTGGCGACACCGAGCAGGATCGGCGTGCCGAGCAGGACGTCATGAATGTGTTCGAGTTGGTCACGGATGAACTGAACATCGATGAGAATCGCGTGTATCTGTGGGGCCATTCGATGGGTGGGGCGGGTACGTACTACATCGCGAGCCGATACCCGGACATCTGGGCAGGGCTTGCGGCGGTCGCCGGCGGGCGCATGAGTGCCGACTATGTGGACGAGCAGGCGATACGCCACATTCCGTTCCTGGTGATCCAGGGCTCTGACGACCCGACCGTTCCCGCCTCGGGGGCACGTGAGTCCGTCGCGCGGATGCGCGAGCTCGGGATGCAACATCTATATATTGAGATCCCCGGAGGTGACCACTCGCTGTTCATTTCGAGGCACCCAGGCGTCGTTGAGCATCTGTTTTCCTTCTTCAACTTGGTGGCCAAGTCTCATACTGTCCACGAGAGCGACCACTAATCGCGCACCGGGTCATGCGCCCCTCGCACCTGGCTCAACGCTCGGCCCGTACGAGGTTCGCTTACAGCTGGGCGAGTTGTAGGATCCGGGACACGCTAAGCCGGGCGGCCACCCATGCCCCGCCTGGACGTGAAGCCACCGAGCCATCACGAGCGTCGGCCCGGTGAGCTACGGCGTCGTGGAGCAGGGGCGCTACACAAGCGTCGTGATGCGCGGCGGCTGCGGGGCGCGGTTCAACGCGATAGTCGTCGTTTCGGAACGCAGGGTGACGTCGACCACGGGCTCGTGCGCTCGGTCCTCGTTCCACCGGCGACACACCCAGCGCGCGAGGTGGGACACCTCGGCCGAGAGGAAGGACACCTCGGCCGCGTTCGTCTCGGCGCTCGTCTCGAGGTACATCTTGGCGCGGTAGTCCGACCGGAGCCGCTGAAGAACTCCGTGTCCCGGATTGTGATCGCCGCCGTCCAGCAGTGCCACGCTGCCGTCCTGCCGTCGGCCCGACACGATCAGCCGGACGTTGTCAGCGTAAGTCGAGGGCGCGTACATGTGCCACTCTTGTGTCAGTCCCACCACCCGGCTGACCCGAGCGACAGGTGCCGGGATGAACGAGTCGCGCGAGAGTAGCTCGACGTTCCCCAGGATGACGAGGAGGAACGCGAGAGCAGCCAGGGCATCGCGACGGTGCCACGACCAGTCTCCTGCACGTCTAACGGGCGATCCAAGGGTCCGTTGCCAAAACCTGGTCGGGAGAAACGGAAGTAGGGCGATGGTCGAGACCCACGGAAAGAGCCAGACCTCGAGACTGGCGCCGATCAGAATCTGGAGCCCTGTGAGCAGGATCATCGCGACCGTTCGCCAATCCGTCGTGCGAAACGGGGCGAAGAGTAGCAGCGGAGCGATGCACTCAACGGCCACGACCACGTAACCAGCGATTCCAAGCACCGCGACCGGCAGCGTCCGGAGCCAGACCGCGAGCGGGCGTGCCCAGAGCTCGTAGTGCACGACCCAATAGACGGCTGTTCCGTCGCGCCAGTCCGAGCCGGACAGCTTCAGCAACCGAGTCGCCACATACATCGTCGCGACCTGGAGTAGCAATCCGGCCGTGGCGACGGAACAGACGGTCGCCGGTCCGGCGGCATCCAACGGTTGGTGGCGTCGGGCGTCAAGGGATCACCGTGTACCCAACGGAAGAAACAGGCTCCAGAATAGGAGTTGGAGCAACAACGTGTCGCCCGAGTCGGTGAGTACGGGGCCGCGGAGATGCAGCGATGTCAACATGACCCACGAGCCGATGGTGGCGTAAAGCGTCCGATAGCCAACGGTCAACATGACGGCCAGCATCGCGGCAACGGCGAAGAGTGAAGCGATGAACGGCTCCGAGCTGCCCAGCATGTGGAGCGATAACGAGGCTTCGACCGCCTGTCTGCGGACGAGCACGCGCGGCAGCGGACCGTCGTCGGTCTGGAGCGTCCCCAGCAAGGACCAACGGGTGGCGAGGTCGACCAGCAGCAGGACCCCGACAGCGATACGGAGGGCCGCGAGCGATCGCACATCGATCGCGAAGAGGCGGGTCACGCGCAGCCCGAATGGCGATGGTGTGTGGCCGGGCACTGCTGGCCCAGTGTAGTGTCGGTGACCCGCGTTGCCGTGCCGATGCCGACACCGTCTTGGAGGAACTGCGCACAGCACCGCGCCAGGTGGCATAATCGGCGGAGATTCCATCCCACAGGAGGGGCCATGCGCTGGTCTGCCACGATGTCGAAGCAGCGCGAACTCGGTCTCGATCGTCCGATCACCCGCCGCGACTTCATTCAGGGCGTGGCAGTTCCGGTTGGCGCCTCCCTCGTAGTGCCCGGGTGGGTCCAGTCGCTGCACGCGGCGCAGTCGATTGCGCCGGAGCAGGCGGACGACTATTACCCGCCGTCGCGCTCCGGCATGCGTGGGAGTCACGACGGCTCGTTCGAGGTCGGGCACCAGCTCCGCGACCAGCGGGGATGGGACTTCTCGGGCGCGACCGACACCGGTGAGCGTTACGACCTGGTGGTCGTCGGCGGCGGTATCAGCGGGCTCGCCGCCGCGCACTTCTTTGTCAAGCACCTCGGTCGGCACGCCAGGGTGCTCATCCTCGACAACCACGACGACTTCGGCGGACACGCCAAGCGCAACGAGTTTGAGTACAACGGTCGGACGCTAGCGCTGAACGGCGGCACCCTCAACATCGAGTCGCCCGAGCGGTACAACCTGCCGTCCCAGCAGCTCCTCGAGGATGTCGGGATCGACCTCGGCCGCTTTCTCTCGAACAATACGGACTCGCGGCAGATGTATCGCCGCATGGGCCTCGGCGGCGGCTATTTCTTCGACAAAGAGACCTGGGGCGCGGACCGGCTGGTCAAGGGCGGCGGCGGGTGGGGCGGCAGCGGATACGACGAGGCCTTTGTCAGCCAGACACCGCTGTCCGCCGAGGCGCGGCGCGACATGCTGCGTCTCCATGGCACAACGCACCCCGACTACCTGCCCGGTCTCTCGTCGGCGGAGAAAAAGGCGCGGCTCGCGACGATGAGTTACACGAACTTCCTGCTCGAGGTGGTACAGGTCGACCCGCAGGTGCTCTGGTTCATCCAGAACACCGGCGCGGGCAGCTTCGTGACGGGCATCGACACCCTCCCGGCGCTCTTTGCCTGGGAGATGGGACAACCCGGGTTCAGTGGCATGGACCTCGAGCCGACACCGGACGGCATGCTCGCGAACCTGCCCGGTGGTCACCACGGCCGCCAGCGCCCGGGCCGAGGATCGGTGCACTTCCCCGATGGTAACGCGACGCTCACGCGTTTAATCGTGCGTGGGCTGTTGCCCGACGCGGTGCCCGGCTCGACGCAAGAAGACGTCGGCGCGGCGCGTGTCGACTACGCGAAGCTCGATCGGCCGGGGCAACCGGCGCGGATCCGTCTGAGCAGCACCGTCGTTCGCGTACGTCACACGGGCGCCGGCGCGTCGGAGGTCGAGGTGAGCTATGTGCGTGGCGGGCGCACGTCGCACGTGCGTGGACGGCACGTGGTGATGGCCTGCTGGAACATAATCATCCCCTACCTCGTGCCCGAGCTGCCGGCGAGCCAGAAAGAAGCGCTCGCATACGGCGTCAAGGCGCCGCTCGTCTACACCAGCGTGGCGGTCAAGAACTGGACCGCCTTCGACAAGCTGGGGTTGAGCCGGGTGAGCAGCCCGACGATGTATCACTCACGGGTCGGTCTCGACGAGGCGGTGAGTCTCGGGGACCTGCGTCACGCCGAGGACCCGAGCGAGCCGATCGTGCTCAGCCTGGGACGCTACCCGGTGACGCCCGGTCTCCCGCGCAAGGAGCAGTATCGGCTCGGTCGTGAGGATCTGCTTCGAACGCCGTTCTCGACCTTCGAGGAGAAGATTCGCGATCAGCTCAACCGTGTGCTCGGCGGCGGTGATTTCGACGCGGCGCGCGACATCATCGCCATCACGGTCAACCGCTGGCCGCATGGCTACGCCTACACGTACAACAGCCTCACTGACCCACTGGACTGGGTGTACACCGCGAGCGCGGAGCGCCCGTGCGTGGTCGGACGCCAGCCGTTCGGCTCGATCACGATCGCCAACTCAGATGCCGCCGCGAGTCCCCACACCGACGCCGCGATCGTCGAGGCTCACCGGGCCATCCAGGAAGTGATCCAACGCCGGGCGATGCCGGCAGTCGCCCAGCCGACCGCGCCGAGCCGGAGCAGCAATCGATAATCGTTGGGGCCAGAGCGGCGGGTCTTGGTCCCACGACTGGAGCCGCCCGCTCTGCGGGGCTACAGTCGCCCTGATCTGCGTCGGTCGTTCCCTGACAGCTTATGGCCCTGACCGTGCATCGCCGTCTCGGGGTTTCTGATGGCCGTTGTCAGCGCGGGGCTCGGCGAGCACGATCGGTCCATCTCGTGGCTTCAGCGAGCGGCCAATGAGCGCGACGCGCTGCTCCCCTTTATCGACATGTGGCCGCCGCTCACTCCGCTCCGGGACGATCCCCGCTTCCAGGCCCTCCTCCGTCGGATGAACTTCCCGAAAGCCGGCCACACCGGCGCGGTGCAATAGACGACAGTGGTTCGAACTGCGTCCGTCGCCGGCCGGTGGCATAATCGGCGTGTTGACTGTGGAGTCGTGACATGACATTGCCTGGCTGCCGACATGTGGTTCTCCTTCCAAGCATCCTTCTCTGTGGTCTGCTCGGGCAGGCGCAGGCGCCGTTGCTCGGACCGCTCGACGGCACGGGGCTTCCGCCGACTGACGTGGCGCGGGTTCAGGTGGGCATGGTCGCCCCGGACTTCCGGCTTGCTGACGAAACGGGAGGGGTCCACCAGCTTTCTCACCATCGCGGTAAGAACGTCGTGCTGGTGTTCTATCGCGGTCACTGGTGAGGCAACTGCGCCACTCAGCTTGGCAAGTTGAGACATCTCCTGGACGAGGACGCTCGTATCACCACGCAGATTCTTGCGCTGAGTCCCGACGACGGTTCGGGGGGACAGAAGATGGTGGACCGGGTGACGCGAGAATCTGGCGGTCCACCAGGGTTTCCCCTGTTGGGTGACCCGGACTTTGGCGTCATCAGCCGCTACGGAGTGTTCAATCCCGAACCGTTCAGCGGTAGGAGGGTGCCCCACCCGGCTGTCTACGTCATCGATCGATCGGGCACGGTCATCTGGAAGTTTCTCAACACGGACGCCAGCATTCGGGCAGAGAACGAGGACATCGTGAAGGCGCTGGCTCGGATCAAGCACAACTGACCGCAGCTCGCTCATGTCGCTCAACCCATACGACGACTTGGGCCGCAAGGAAGAGGGGGATGCGGCTCTGACCTGCTACGACGCGCGGACGGGCCAGATCGTCTATCGTCGCCGGATCGGGGGGGGGTGGGCGGCTCCTATTCCCGTGATGGCGAACCCCGCCGTCTCTGACGGCATGCTCGTAATTCACGCAGGGCCACGTCTACGGAATCGCTGAGGATTAGTTGTGAGGCACGTGCTCACCCGCGTCAGGACACCGGTGCTCGTGGGGCTCGCGCTCGTGCTCTCGTCGCTTCCGAGTGAGGCACAAGAGGCGTCACTCGCGGTCGTGCTCGGTCGGGCCACCGAGTACGTCGACCGGCTCTACGAGCAGCTGTCCGGCATGGTGTCGGAAGAACAGTACGAGCAGCGTTCGAGGGCGACGAGTGGCCGCGGGGCCAGAAACCTCCGCGCCCAACGGGTCACGCTCCGATCGGACTACCTCCTCGTTCGGCCCAACGGCTCAGATCGGTACTACGGATTCCGTGACGTGTTCGAGGTTGACGGCCGACCCGTGCGTGACCGCGAGGAGCGGCTGACGCAGCTGTTTCTCGACACGTCGGCATCGGCGCAGCGGCAGATCCAGGGGATTCTGGACGACAGTGCCCGTTACAACGTCGGCGACGTTGCACGTAACATCAACACGCCGACCCTCGCGCTGCTCTTCCTCCGCCAGGACTACGCGCCACGGTTCACGTTCGAGCGCGTATCGGACACGTCGCCGCCTCTCGGACTCGACCTTCCCGACGGGGCGGCCGACGTGTGGGTCATCGAGTTCGAGGAAACGGGGCCGACCACGGTGGTCGGCGGAGGGGACGGCAGGAACTTGCCGGCGCATGGGCGCTACTGGATTGAACCCGCGACTGGTCGCGTGCTGGTCAGCGAACTCGCCTTCGAGGACTTCGAGATCAACTCGCTCACCGTCGTGAGCTACGACGTAGACGAGACGATGGGCCACGCTGTGCCGGTCGAGATGCGGGAGCTGCTCGGGAATCGCCGGCGGGGCTCCCGCATCGACGGCACGGCGACCTACACCCGCTTTCGGAAGTTTCAGGTGCAGGTCGAGGATCGCCCCCCTTCCGCCCGCGCTCGCGACCCGGTACGACGCCAACCCCGACCCCCGCACCGCGTGGCTGATGATCTCAGACGGGAATCGGTAACCGTGATCGCTTGGCGATTGGCTACGGCTCGCGCGCGCGGCGGACGATCGGGTAAATCACGGGACACTCGCCGATGCGGACCTCGCCGATCGCCTCGAAGCCATGACGCTTGTAGAGCGACAGGTTGCGCGGATTCCCTGACTCGAGGTAGGCGACATGGCCGCCCTCGTCGCATGCCTTCAGCGTATGCGTGAGGAGCGCCGCGCCGAGGCCTTGGCCCTGGAACGGCGGGTCGGTGCCGATCAGAGGGAGATACCAGTGCGGCTCGTCCGGGTGATAGCCCCTGGCAGCCTCGGCGACTGCGATCGCCGTTTCCCGGCGGTCGGCCGGGACCGTCTGCAGTGGGTCGGGGAGCTCTTCGTCGTCGCGCGTTACTCGTGTTGGCGGGAACCACAGGGAAGCGGCGGCGCACAGGCCGTCGCCCATGTGGGCCAGATAGGCTCCGCCAGCTCGGATCGAGGCCATGACCAGGAGGTCGAAGCTTCGCCGGGCCCCGAGATACGTCGCGGCGTCCGGGTTCATGAAGCGTGCAGCGACGCCGCGGAGAACGGATCCGTCCCCGGCAACGACATTCACACCCGTGTCTTCCTCGACTTCGGCACCGAGACCGTGGCGGACCGGCGGTCGTCGCTCATCACCGACCCACCCAACGGTCGGAGGCCCCCGATGACGCCCGAAGGCGAGAAGCGGCCCCGGAATGCCGGGTCGTTCGGGAACCACGCCCTCGAGTCGATCGAGGACTTCAGCCTCTCCGACCGCTGCATGGCCACGCTCGGCGTACCGCTCAATCCGCTTCCGTACAACAGCTACGTGCAGCTGTTCCAGACCGAGGACCATCTGGTGATGTTGGTGGAGATGATGCACACCACGCGCTTCATCCCGATCGACGATCGCCCGCACGGGATGATCCGGCAGCGGAGGGGCGAGTCGCGGGGACGCTGGGAGGGCGACACGTTCGTGGTCGAGACGACGAACTTCGCGCACTCGGTCGCGGGCGCCAGCCACGCTGATCGAGCGCTTCCGGCGCGTGAACGAAGCCATCCTCGAGTACGAGTACACGTTCGACGATCCGGCCACCTGGACGGCGCCCTGGACCGCGCCACAGACGCTCAGAAAACACCCGCAGCCGATCTTCGAGTACGCGTGCCACGAGGGGAACTACGGGTTGACGAACATGCTCCGGGTCGCGCGGCATGCGGACGCGGCAGCGGAGCGGACCGAGCGCTGAGGCGCACGATGCGACTGCCGTCACGCGTCGCAGGTCACTTGAGATCGCCGCGTCACGACACCAACCGTAAGGAATTGCGAATGGACCACATGTGAAGCGTGGGGGACGCTCTGAGGTCGGTGATCGACGGCTCAAACGGAGGGTCCAGTGACGTTTCAGCTCGAAGCTTGGGCCGACAATCGGTTCGTTGCCTGCGCTGAAGACCCCACTGGAGGCTCGCGGCGCTCGGCCGCACACGAACGCGGACTAAGCTGGATCGACTCAGGCGTGTTCCAACGTGGTGGCGTGTGCGTCGCTCGGCTGGCGGTGGGGTGCAGGTCCGGCGCGCAGCACCTGGGCCATCGGAAGCAGGGCTGTAGCCGTGTCCGTTACACACGCAACGAGTGTGTCGAAGTGCTCCGGGACCGCTGCCACGCACAGGGTGGCGAACATCTGATTCTTGGTCTCGTGCGCGTCAGTGGACCAACCGCGCCGCTGCGAGACAGCGAGGACACGCTCGCGCTCGTCCTGGTCCGCGAACCGCCGCTGCGCCACGCAAAAAGGCAGCGCGCCGAAGCAAAACCCATGCGTGCTGAAGGTCTCCGCGATAGGCTCCGGGTCAAACAACTCCAGCACGGACATCACAGCGACCGGCCCGAGTGCCCCGTGCTCCCCGGCACCTAGCGCGTTCAGAAGGGGGTGCATCGTTCGGTCGCTGACATATCCGATCGTGCCGCAACTGAAGAGCACGTCACACGTGGCGATGACGGCTCGATCCGCCTCGGTCAGACTCGTGCCGGGCAGCTCAAGGTTGCACGTGATGCCTCGATCGATCAGGTGCGCGTCGGTTGCAAACCGGACCGCCGCCCGGGAACTGTCCAGGCCGACGATCGCCACATCTTGGCGAACGTCGTGCCCCTGGAGCCACGCTCGCGACTCTTGGATGCACGCGCCGTACACCCGACTCGCGTCGCGGTAGAACGCGGACAACGCGGCGAATGTGCAGCCCGTCTTCAAGAGGGCACCGCTGATGCCGTACGAACAGCCGACATCCAAGACGCGCGCGGGCGTCTCCGCCGGCCTCGAGGCGTCGACGACGGCCGACAGGAACGGCTGCATGCGCTCGGCGAGGCGGTATTCGATCGCCGCCATGTCCGCCAGGTAGCGGTGGGGCGTCGGCGCAGAGTACGCCTCGTCAAATGACGCCTTGGCTTGGTTCGATTCGTCGTAGCGGGTGCGGGACATACGCCTCCAAGGCACTGCTGGCGACCGCCGATGCCATGGTGAGTCGATTGCCGAGACCGATCGGCGATCTCAGTGGTCAAGCGAGGACACGAGGCAACGAGGACGTGATCGTAACACGGACGGTTCGAGCGCGAGGCTGTCGGGCTGGGGTGAGATCGGGGGTCGGCCTCCGAGCGGAGTCTCTCGCGTCTAGCGCTTGCTATCGTCCTACTAGAGTCATCGGATGCTCTAGTTTGAGAGACTTCTGAGTACATCCAGTGTATACGTGGTGTACAAACAATGTGCAGGCCGACCGTGACCATCGGAGTCAAGCCCATTCTTAGTTGAAACTCTCCACGGCTCCCGATGGCTTACGCGGCCTGCTTCTTCGACGTCGTCGTGTCGATCTTCAGTTCTCGCTTCAATGCGGCCCGAAGCGTGGGAAGGTGGCGGTAGCCCCTCACCCTTCGTAAGCGCGGTTCGATGTCCAGGAGGGCGGTCGCCAGCCAGCGGTGGCGTTGGCTCGAGCTCTGCCAGTGATCTACCTTCGCGCAGCGTTCCTCGACCAGCGCATTGACCGACTCCAGACAGTTCGTCGTCTTCAGCGACCGGCCCAGCACTCCGTACACGCCCAATCGATGTCACGTCAGGGTTTCGTCCAGGCCTTCCGCCAAGCTGTCAGCCGCCGACTGGTTCCGCTCGTCCAACTCGCCGTGGAGCGTCTCGAGCGCACCGAGGGCCTCGTCGTAGTCCGGCCGGTTGTACGCTCGCTGGAGACGCTGACGCCACACCGCCTGCTCGTGCTTGGCCAGGTAGCTCACCACGTTCTCGCGCTTGTGCCACTGGCACCGTTGGACCAGGGCCCGGCCCCGGAAGGCCTTCCGGACGGCCGTGCGGAGCCCCTTGCCGCCATCGAGGATGACCAGCACACCCTGGGAGAGGTCGAGGCCCCGCTCGACCAACGACCGCAGGAACGGTGTGAGCACCGTCGCGTTCTCCGTGTCCGTTTCGACGAAGCCCAGGAAGCGTTTCTCCCCAGACAGCGTGATGCCTAGCGCGATGACCATCGTCGCGTCAGCGAACGTCTTGCCGTCCAGGAACACGGCCACCACGTCCTCATCGGATAGGTCCCGCTCCTGGAACGCCCGTAGCTGCGCCGCGCTGGCCTGGATGAACCCCCGGGACACCGTCGAACTCGACAGCCCGATCGCCCCGGGAATCGCCGCCGCGGCCGCCGCGTAGTTGCGGCACGAGATCCCGTAGAGCACCCGTCGCAGCAGCGCGTCGTCCACCTCGCGGTCGTCATGCAACGCCGCATACGACCGCAGCGGAATCTCGCTCCCTGCGAGGCGACGAATCCGGGGCACGCGAATCGGCACGCGCTGCCCCGCGAGACCCACCGTCCCAGGGTTACTGCCGTGACGGCGTCCACCGACCGACGCGTCCTTCCGGACGTAGCGCTCGCTCGCCAGCGCCGTCACCTCCTGGTCGAGCAACTCCTGCACATGCATCAGGCCCAGGGGCACCAGCGAGCGGATCAGCTCCACCTTCGCGTCCAGCTCCAGATCCGCGTAGGCCTCGCGGTGAATGATGTTGACCGAGCCCAGCTTGCGAACTTTCTTGCGCTTCCTGACAGCACGTAGGACACTCATCGTGGCTCCTCTCTCTCGTGGGGTGATGTCCGTCTTTTGCAACGTCATCACACCACAGGGTCTGGAGCCGTTTCAATTTTCAACTAAGATTAGCTCACCCTCGACCATCGCCATGGTTCTGGTTCTCGAATAGATCGTAATGTGTTTACCAACCATAACTTACGGTCTTCTATGTCGCTTGGCGCAGGTCGTGCTACAGATAGGGGTAGACCGCTGCGAACCAAGGGTGAGGACAGTGATCAGTGATCAGAGGTGCTCGCCGGCTTGGCGGGACGCCAGACCGTCTTGACGGGAGTCCTCCTCGGCGGCGCCATGGATGAAGGCTTCTTTCCAGGCGGCTGACACGAAGTGAATGACGGCCAACGTTGTGCATAAATAGGGAGAATCCCATGGCTGACGAAACTCACAAAAAAAGGCTCTTCGTCGATTTGAGTACAGCGATCTGAGGTGATACCCGGCCGCCTGCGCGGGCCGCAATTGAGGTGGGCGGCCTGCTCGACGGCCTGGACGAAAGAACGCGATCCCACTTGCACCGGACCACCCGGTGTTGTTCTCTCTTGATGTGCAACCAAGAAGGGAGGACACGTGGGATCGCAACGGGATTGTACCTGGATCTTGGGCTTGTCGGGCTTCCGAGTGGTGCGCGTCGAACGGGAGGACGACGGGGTGGAGAGTCGCCTGCGGTTGCAGTTGGAGCGGCGCGGGATACGGCGCTATGTGTGCAACGGCTGTGGACGCCGCACCGGCCGCGTGCGCGCCGCGCGCGAGCGGACGTGGGACGATCTGCCCTGGGCACGGCATCCGGTCACGTTGGTCTACCGGCAACGACGCGTGATCTGTCGCCACTGCGGGGTGCGCACGGAGCGGATCGAATTTGCCACCCCGAAGGCCCGGGTCACGCGCCGCTTGCGCCAGCAGATCGGCCTGGATTGCCAGTCGATGCCGACCAGCCACGCCGCCGTGCGGCACCGCGTCAGCTGGGGCAAAGCCCGGCGCGCCGAGACGGCCTTCTTGACCGAGTGGGATCGCACCCGCCGGAAACGGCGACCGCGGCACATCGGCCTCGATGAGGTGCAGCGCGGGAAGGGCCAGCGCTTCTGGACTGTCCTGTCGGATGTGGTGCGCGGCGAGGTCATGGGCTTGCGTCAGGATCGCACAACGACTACCGCCACGACCTTGCTCACGGAGGATCTCGACCCGCATCAGCGGGGCGCGATTCACGCGGTGTGTACCGACATGCACCGGCCCTATCTCAATGCGGTCACGCAGGTGCTGCCGCAGGCCGACGTGGTGTTCGACAAATTCCATGTCCTCCAGCATGCGAGCGCCGCGCTCGACGAGGTCCGCCGCCAAGAGTTCTTCCGCGCCGGGGCCGTGATGCGTGCCCATGGGCGCGGGAAACGCTGGTTGCTGCTCCGGCGCTGGAAGACGGTCCGCGGCTCGAAGCGCCGGGAACTGCAGACGTTGTTTGCCGCGAATCGCCGGCTGTTCAAAGCCTGTCTCCTGCGCGAACAGCTCGACCGCCTGTGGACGTATCGGACGCCGATGGGCGTGGGGCACTTCCTCATCGGCTGGGTGACCGCGTTGCGCTGGCAACGGCTCCCCGAGATGGAGCGCCTCGGCGCGTTCCTCGTTCGTCATCTCGAGGGCATCGCTGCCTACTGCTTCCACCCTGTTCGCTTCGGCGTGGTCGAATCGATCAACACGACCATCAAGGCGGTCCTCCGCCGCGCACGCGGTATGCAGAATGAACAACTGCTCTTGCTCAAACTGAAGTGGGCCACGGCTCATCCGATTCGATCGTCTCGCGACCTGGCGCGCTTCTTGAGCCTTCAACCCTTGTACTCAAATCGGTGAAGAGCCCAAAAAAAAGAGTGAAGAGAATTCAACAAGATTGAGAGTAATTGTTTTTGCCTTGGCGGTGACTTACGTACTGACTTTCTTGAGTGGCTTTTTGCAGGACACCCAGTACAATTTTGTCAATTACATTTTCTTTTCCCTTCTATTCATAGGAGGGATCGTTCTGCTAAATGGAACCGTCAAATCAACACAAATTCGAGCGGCACGGGGATTCTTGTTTCTGACAGGAATCTCTACGACACTGCTTTTCTTGTTCGGCATCGGTTACGAATGGTTCAGGCTTAGTGGTAATCACGATCTTGAAGCTTCTATAGAAGCCCTCCTTTATTTGCTAACTTTGGTGTTTTGGGTTGTCGCGATTGGGAGCCTCGTCTTGATCAGGAGACGAGCGGCATGATGACGATAAAGCCGCCGGGTGACACGAGAAGGTGAGAGCCGCCCGCGCAAGGCGGCTGCGTGGGGCAAGGCTGACGCCTTGCCCCACGTCCCAGTGTGGCGACGCCGGGTCAGCGAGGGTCGCGATACGTCGACACCGGCGGCAGCTGCGCGCCGGACAGGTCAGCCGGAACGCTCTCCTCGGCTACGACCCTGTGGGTCAGCGTGCCGATTCCCTCGATGCTGGCGCTGATCGTCTCGCCCGGCTGCAGGTATCCAGAGCCTGTCGCGCGCTGGACGCGACCGGCGCCTGTTCCGCCGGACGTCCCGCTTTGCAACACGTCACCAGGGAAGACAGTGATGAGCGACGACGCGTACTCGATGAGCTCCGGGATATTGTGAATCATGTCTCCGGCCCTGGCCTCCTGAACGGTCACGCCGTCGATGACCAGGGTCTGGTGCAGGCGCTCCATCGGATCGCCGTAGAACTCCTTTGGCACGATCCACGGCCCCTGGGGCGCGAACGTGTCATGGCCCTTACCGACGAACCAGTCTGAGCCGGAGCCGTAGCCACCCGGAGGACGCCCGCCACGATCGGATATGTCCATGGCAACCATGTAGCCGAACACGTGGTCGTATGCACGGCCCGCAGAGATGTACTTGCCCGCGCGGCCAAATACGATAGCCATTTCGACTTCCCATTCGATCCGGTCACGGCCGTAGGGCATCACGACGTCTTCGCCGGTACCGATGACCACGCCGCGTGTGGGCTTGAGGAACAGATAGGGTACGCCCCGGTTCTCTTGCCGCGCGCTGGTCCGCTCCGACAGCTCCTCCGCGGTGCAGCCCTCGCACGCGTGCGTGTAGAAGTTGACCGCCGCGTTCATGATCTTGCTGGGATACAGGATCGGCGCAAGGATCTTGACGTCTCCGACGTCGTGAACGGAGTCCGCACGCGCGCCGCCCGTGAGTCGGTTCTGGGCGACGAGGTCGTTGACGATCTCGTAGAGCCGGAACTTGAGGCCGTACTCGTACTGGCCGATCAGCTCGAGCATGTCGGCCGGCATGGCGAGGCGCGGGTACATCGGATTCAGCTCCAGCTCGCTGTTCGCCGCGCCAATGTCGACGATCAGCGAATCCCGCAGCACGAGCCCCACGAAGGCCCCTCCGTCGATCTGGAAGGTGCCGACCTTGAAGGGCTCGGCAGATTCTATGGGTTGGGCCTGGAGCCCGGCCGGAGACGCGAGCACGACGAGCAGGGCGGCGAGAATGGTTGATCGCATGCAGTTCTCCGTGTGAATCGTGTCAGGCGTGCACGCGTGGGACGTGGCTCGGCCATCGAGCCACCGCCGGCACCCGAGCTCGCGTTGTCTGAGGGAGGATGACCGCCCGGAGCGCCGACGTCAAGACCGTTCGCGCTGCTGGCCAGGGGGACAGTGTCCTCGGAATAATCTGTCACCCATGTGTCCGGACTGGACCCACGAGTGGATGGCGTCCCCAGAAGGATTGGCGTGGTGCTACGGCGTGCGTAGGCTTCCGCTCGGACTGAGGCGTCGCCTCGACCGGTGTCGTCGCTGCGCAACATGCCTATAATCAGTCTGTTCTGCGGTCGCCGACGAGTTGGGGGACGCCGCGACGATTGACGCAGCGGGTGTGATTTCCAACTTCCGGCGCGTGGTGCGTATCGCTGACGGCACGGGCATTCCGCTCGACGAGCCGGTGGCCATGCTCACCGCTGGTATTCGGGAGGACCTTGCCAACTCAACAGACTGCACGAAAGGGAGAAACTAGTTTTGACTAAGTCACTCGAATCCAGCATCGGAACTCGCGGCTTTCGCTATGTGGCTTTGTGTCTCTGTCTAATTGTTCCCGCTTGTGCGTCAGAGCCTGTCGAGTGGATAGATGTACCGCTGGCCGATAATGTCTACTTTGAAGCCCGCCCTGTTTACCAGGCGGACCGGGTTGACATTCCAGTTCCTGCCAACTCGGATCTGGAATACATGCTGGACATGAAACAAGGTCATTCAGTGTCCTATCAGTGGAGATCCACAGACATCTCGAATCCTGAACTTCTTCTTGCGGAGTTTCATGGTCACACCGTAAGAGATTCTGACGAGCCTGGAAATGTCATGTTTTTCAAGCAGGGCCGTGGCGACACGTCGGATGGCTATCTGGTCGCGCCTTTTGACGGTGTGCATGGGTGGTATTTTTCGAACGAAACGGATAGTGACATCAGTATCACTCTCTCACTGTCTGGTTTCTACACAATACCTGACCCTGAACTAGCACGTGTTCTGGGGGCTAACTGAGGGGACATCGAAGTAGTTGCCGGCAGCGAGGGGGCATGGGCCAGGTCTATCGCGCCACCGACACGCAACTGGATCGTGATGTCGCGCTGAAGATCCTTCTATGAAGCGGCTTGTCAAGTCACCTCGTTGTTCGTCGAAGCTCTCACGCTCTCCGATACACCCTCCAGTGAGCGCGCCGTCCCCGCACCCAGCTGGGGGGCGCGCGCGAACGGGTCGGCAGCTCGGTGTGCTGTCCACGGGCCCGGATTTCGGTCGCTAGGGTAACAACCTGCTTAGACGCGCCGGGCTGAAGCCGCGAGGTGCGTCATCCTTCTATTCGCGCTCGACAAGGGCGATCTCTGATCGCCGGCGCAAGAGACGATCCGAATGGGGGGCGGCACCATCTCCCTGCCGGCCTCGCGTGCGACCAAGGATCTTCACGTGCTCACCCACCAACCCTGCAACCCCGGACCTCACTCAGTGGCCCGACCGCACCACCAAGGACTTACCCGCTCATCCCGTGCGGCACTGGGACCCCGACGCGGCGCCCGTCATAGACCGTCTGGTCCCGCCACATCGCAAACAGGATCCCCGCCAACCGGCGCGCGACGGCCACGGTGGCGATGCGCCGGCCGCGGCGCGTGGCCAGTTGCTCGGCCCAGGCGCGCAGGCCCGCGGCCTCCGCCCGGCGAGACCGGAGCGCGGCCCACGCGGCTTGCACCAGCAACCAGCGCATGCGCGGATTGCCCGCCTTCGTAATGTGGCCCCGACGGTGGCGGTCCGCAGAGCTGTCCTCGCTGGGCACCAAGCCGAGAAAGCTCTCGACCTGGTGGGCCCCGCCAAAGCGCCCCGCCTCATCCAGCGTCGCGACGAATGCCGTCGCGATGAGGGGGCCTACCCCGGGGGCGGTAGTCAACCGCTGTACCACCGGGTTGGCCGCCGCCGTCTCGATGACCTGGGCATCGGCCACGGCGAGCTGCGCGGTCAACTGTTCCCACAGGGCGAGCAGCGGCTGGAGCGCCGCCTGTAACTCGTCGGGGAGCTCCAGCTCCGTCACATACGTACCGAATCGGTCGGCATCCCCGGCCCGGACGCGCAGTCCCTCCCGCCGCACCAGCGCCCGCACCAAGGCGATGGTGCGCCCGCGGGTCCGCCCGAGCAGGTCGCGCACCCGGAGCTGGCGCCGCACCCGATGCTGGGCGGCCGACACGCGATGCGCCGGGCGATAGGAACCGAGTCGGGCCGCCTCGGCCAGCATCCGCGCATCGCGCCGATCCGTCTTCACACGCCGGCGCCGTTCGGGATACATCGGGGCGTAGTTCGGATCCGCCACGATGACCTCGTGGCCGCACTGCTCGATCGTCTGCGCCACCCATTCGCTTTCCGTCGTCGCCTCGAGGAGCACCCGGGCACACGGTCGGCTCCCGAACATCTTCGTGAACTGCTGCCGCGTACTCTGAATCCGTCGTTCGATGATCTCGCCCTCGGACGTGAGGATGCAGATTTGACTTTCTCTCTTATGGACGTCGATGCCAATATGCTCCATGGCTGGTCTCCCTCTGTGCGCCTTGAGCGCGTTTGAAAAATGTGGAGCGCAAGCTACCACGTGGGGACGACCAGCCGCTTCATCCTATCTCCCCGACGTGTTCGCCGCAGACCCGGATCGGCTCGCCTCTCCGTCGACACATCCATCGGGAGAACAAGGAACGCTCGTCGCATGAGGAGGCCGACACGTCGTCATCGCCTCGTTACGACGGGTTCTGCTCGGGGCCAGCGCGCTGATCGTGCTTGGTGTGGGGATGCTGCTTGTCAGTGCACGGCTATCCCTCGACACCGAGTACGGCCACACGCGGCGCGTGGAGAAGCTGCCGTCTCTCTCGCCAGCGACCGCCGAGGGTCTCGTGCAGGTTCGTGCGAGGGGGCTGTCCTTCCGAGCACGCGTCGCTGGACTGGACGGCGATGGTCCGGCCCTGCTCCTGCTTCACGGGTTTCCGGAGACGTCGATCATGTGGCGGCCTCTGATAGATGCTGCCGCACAGGCGGGTTTCCGCGTCGTGGCGTTTGATCAGCGCGGCTACAGCCCCCTCGCGCGGCCGACGGGCGTCGAGGACTATCGCTTGTCAGCGCTCGTGGCGGACGTCTTCGCGGTCGCGAGCGCCGTCGGGTTCGAGCGCTTTCACCTCGTCGGGCACGACTGGGGGGCCATCGTCGGGTGGGTGGCGGCGGGGCAGGACCGCGAGCGGGTCCGCTCGTACGCGTCGCTGTCGATCCCACACCCGAGCGCCATTCGCATGGCGAACGAGGGCCAAGGTGCGCCGGCCTACGTCAGGTTCTTCCGGATGCCCGGCGTTCCCGAGACGCTGTTCACTGCGGGCGGTCTCGCACCGATGCGAAATGCGATGTACGAGTCGATGCCGACGGACCAGGTCGACGAGTACGTCTCGGTGTTTTCGGAGCCTGGCGCGCTGCGCTCCGCCCTCAACTGGTACCGGGCGATGCCCGGCGAGTTCCTCTTCGCGCGCGGGATTGCCGGCGAGGTCGAGCAGCCGGTGCTTTCCGTGTTCGGGAGCCGAGATCTCCAGGTCTTCACGCGCCCAGAGGTCCGGGCCTTGCAGCCCCGGTTCGTCACCGGCCCCTACCAGCAAATCGAGCTGGATGCTGGCCACTGGCTGATTCAGGAACGGCCAAACGAGGTGGTTGGAGCAGTGATGGGCCACCTTCGGCTCAGGAGCCAGGATTGAAGTGCTGGTTCGTTCGCACGAAGATACGATCACGCTATCGTTGTCTGACGACGGGTAGGAGGATTTCATTGCGAATCATTCCACCACTGTTTTTGCTCGGTGTGATCGCCGGCGGGTCACCGTCGCTGGCTCAGGAGGTCCCGCACGCGTTCGTCGGTGCACGGCTTATCACGATTTCCGAACCCGAGATACCGGACGGCGTGCTCGTCGTTCACGAGGGTCGCATCGTCGCCGTTGGTCCGACCCTCGCCACGACGATTCCTTCCAACGCCGTGCGCCACGAATCAGGCGGCAAGATCATCATGCCCGGCTTCGTCGATACCCATAGCCACGTCGGCAGTCCCGAGGGGGGAGACCACAGCGGTCCCTTGCATCCGGACGTCAGGGTGCTCGACTCGATCAATGTCCGCGACGCACGACTGCAGAAGGCGCAGGCTGGCGGTATCACGACCGTGAACGTGATGTCGGGGTCGGGACACCTGCTGAGTGGCCAGACTGTGTATCTCAAGCTGAGAGATGGCGGAACCATCGACGACCTCGCCTTGTACCGCTCTGATGGGCAGGTTGCGGGCGGGATGAAGATGGCCAACGGAACAAACTCGCGCCGTCCCCCACCCTTTCCGACCACCCGAGCCCGGTCAGCCGCGATGGTCCGCGCTGAGTTTCTCAAAGCTCAGGACTACGAGCGTCGCATGCAGCAGGCGGATAGCGAGGATGAGCGGCCAGCGCGCGACCTGAGGATGGAGGGTTTGCTCGAAGTCCTCGACCGCACGCGCGTGGTTCACCATCACACGCACCGCCATGACGACGTCCTCACGGTCTTGCGCCTGGCCAAGGAGTTCGGCTTCCGGCCGGTGCTCCACCATGTCAGCGACGCGTGGATGGTGGCGGACGAGATCGCCGCGGCTGGAGTCGGCTCGTCGCTGATCTTCGTCGACAGCCCCGGCGGCAAGCTGGAAGCCAAGGACACCACCTTCGACAGCGGGGCGGCGCTCGAACGCGCGGGTGCCCTGGTCGGGTTTCACACCGATGACGGCATCACCGATTCCCGGCTCTTCCTGCGGCAGGCGGGCCTGGCCGTGCGAGCCGGGATGACGCGGGAAGGGGCGCTGCGTGGGATGACCATCGCCGGGGCGCAGATGCTCGACCTGGACGAGCGGGTCGGTTCGCTCGAGGTCGACAAAGACGGCGACTTCGTCGTGCTCTCGGGCGACCCGTTGAGTGTCTACACGCAGGTGCTCGAGACCTGGGTGGAGGGCCAGAAGGTCTTCGACCGGTCGGACCCGGGAGATCGGCTCTACGCCGTCGGTGGTCATGGTGCCAGCCATGACCAGGGGGTCATGCTCGAGCTCGAAGAGGAGGCGCGATGATGACTCACGGCGAAAGCACTCGCGCCCACATCGCTCGTGCCTCGCGAGTCACCCTGGGCCTGGTGGCAGTGGTCGCCGTCGCGAGTATCGCAGAGGCTCAGATTGCGGTCCGCGGCGAGATGGTGCACACCATGGCCGGGCCGGCGATTCCGGACGGGATCGTGCTTCTTCGCGATGGTGTGATCGAGCAAGTCGGACCGTCGGCGGAGGTCGCGATTCCGACTGGTTATCGCACACTGACCGCTGCCGTGGTCACGCCCGGCCTCATCGATGCGCACAGCGTCGTGGGACTGGCCGGGTACCTCAACCAGGAGGACGACCAGGACATGCTGGATCGCAGTGCCCCGATCCAGCCCGAGCTAAGGGCACTCGATGCCTACGACGCATCCGAGCGGCTGGTCGAGTGGGTGCGCGGGTTCGGTGTCACGACCATCCACACCGGGCACGCGCCCGGATCGGTCGTGTCCGGGCAGACCATGGTCGTGAAAACGGTTGGCGATACCGTCGATGAGGCCGTGATCGTCCCGACGGCCATGGTCACGGCGAGCCTCACGGGTGCGGCGCGTGGCTCCGAGGAGAACGTGCCCGGCACGCGTGGCCGGGTTGTCGCGTTGCTCCGAGCCGAGCTGACCAGAGCGCAGGACTACCTGGAGCGCAGAGCGGCGGGAGACGGGGGAGGACCGACGCCGGACCTGCGCCTCGAGGCCCTCGGTCGCGTGCTCGAAGGAGAGTTGCCGCTGCTCATCACCGCGCATCGGTCGCGCGACATCATGACCGCACTCCGGATCGCAAAAGAATTCGAGCTCGACATCGTCCTGGACGGGGCCGCTGAGGCCCAGTTTGTCCTCGATGAGATTACGCAGGCCGGCGTGCCGGTGATCATCCACCCGACCATGTATCGCGCAACGGGCGAAACCGAGAACCTGAGTTTCGAGACTGCGGCGAAACTCCGAGAGGCCGGAATCCCGATCGCGTTACAGAGCGGCTTCGAGTCCTACGTTCCGCGGACGCGCGTCGTGTTGTTCGAGGCCGCCGTGGCCGCAGCCCACGGCCTGCGGTTCGAGGAGGCGCTTGCCACGATCACGATCGACGCCGCGAGAATCCTGGGCATCGACGAACGTGTTGGGTCACTCGAGGTTGGGAAGGATGCCGACCTTGCTCTTTATGACGCCGACCCCTTCGAGTACACGTCCCACTGTGTCGGAGTCCTTGTGGACGGCGTCCTCGTGAGCGAGGAGGTTCGATAGCTTCGGATGTGCGAGGCCGAGGGCACCCGCGCGCTGGTCCTCGAACTGGTCGAGGGACCGACGCTGGCGGATCGCATCGCCGGAGGCCCGATCCCTGTTGACGAGGCGCTGCCCATCGCGAAGCAGATCGCCGAAGCCCTCGAAGCGGCGCATGAGCAGGGGATCATCCACCGCGACCTAAAGCCGGCCAACGTGAAGGTGAAGGCCGACGGCACTGTGAAGGTGCTGGACTTCGGGCTGGCGAACGATTTGCGTTTCAGCCGAGCCGCCTCATCATCATCTCGGCCGGCGTCGGCTGCAAGCGCTGGTTACGCCGCCCGTCGTTCATCGATCTGCTTCAGATGATGCCGAAGATGAACCAGGTAGTCCTCAACGAGAAACCCCAACGTGACCGGCTCGTTCCCGCCAATTCGGCAAGCCACGCCAAGAGAGGTCTCCGGAATGCGGCGGATCGCGTGCGCGAGCTGGTGGTTGTACCGAACCCAGAACTCAAGCAGATCGAGCCACGGGCGATGTTGATAGTCCTGCACGCTGACCCACGAGTCCTGCTCGTATCCCGGGAACTCGAAGAGATCCACCTGCTGGGCCCGAACGAACCGTTGATGGTTGTTGGCCGCCGAGTCAATCAGATGCCCGATTATCTCCTTGATTGACCAGATGTCAGGTCGACTCTTGGTAGCCGCGTCAGCCTCGTTGATCGACCGAAGACGAGCAGCCGCTTCATCAACAACCGAAACGAGTTCGTCCGCCAGGTACTGAGTCATCTTTCACACGCGACACGAAGCGGCACAACGTCCTATGGACGGCGCCATTTCCCGGCTCCCGCCTGCACTCGGGCTTCCGGCACACCCCGACGATGCCTTCGCGTGTGGCCATTCTACTAGCGTCGTCCGCGTCAACCGCGGGTGGTGTGGGGAGTTGGACGGACGGCGGCGTGCTCGACCCGTCAATTGGCGCCGGCGTCATAGAGCGGAGATCCCTGGATAGGTCGCTAGCCACGAGATGCGCCTCCAAGAGATTCGCAGTCCCGGCGGGCTTCGAGTGATGAGAAGCGTTGGTAGACCGGCCGGCGGTCGGTCCCCTATAGTGGGACGGTCGAGACCCCTGAATAGGAAGGACAGAACCATGAGCCCCAGGGTCGGCCTTCTCGTTCGCCTCTGCACGCTGTTCCTGCTGGCCAGTGCCGCGACGGCCGCCGGTCAGGATCGACGCCTCGTCAGCGCCGCCGCGAATCAAGACGCGGCGGCGGTCCGATTGCTGCTGTCCGACGGCATCGACGTCAACGCCCGCCGCGCGGACGGCGCGACGGCACTCCTCTTGGCGGCCCACTGGGACGACCTGGAGATGGTGCACCTCCTCCTGCGAGCCCGCGCCGACGTCAACGCCGCCGATGATCACGGCGTGACCCCGCTCGAGCGGGCGGCGGAGAATGCGAGTCTCGCGATGGTCGAGAGACTGCTTGCCGCGGGGGCGGACGCGAACGCCGCACAGACGAGCGGCCTCACGCCACTGATGACCGCCGCGCGGACCGGTAGCATCGACGTTGTCCAGGCACTGCTGACTGCCGGCGCGAACACCTATGCGGCGACGACCATCACGCGGAGCACCGCACTGATGTGGGCCGTGTCCGAGCGTCATCCACACGTTGTTGACCGGCTCCTCGATGCGGGCGCCAACCCCAGCGTGACCACGGCGAAGGGGTTCACGCCACTGATGTATGCGGTTCGGAACGGGGATCTCGATGCCATTAAGACGCTGCTAGCCGCTGGGGTCGACGTGAATGAGGTCAGCGCAGATGGGACCCACGCGCTCCCGTTTGCCATCGTGAATGGCCAAGACCAGGTCGCGTTGTTCTTCTTGGAACAAGGCGCCGACCCGAACGGCTCGATGGGGGGGGTGCCGGCCCTGCACGCGGCAGCGGGCAACGTCGGCATGTGGTTGAGCGATTGGTACCGGCGTCATGGGAGGGCCAGCTATTTCGGGCAGTACCGGGAGCGCGGTCTCGACTCAGAACGGCGCCTGCCCCTTGTCAACGCGCTGCTCGAGCACGGCGCTCACGCAAACAGCCGCATCACCAACACGGCGATGTTCACCTACTATCTTGGCTATCCGACCAGGGGCGCCTTCGAGCCGTTCGCCAACGGCACAGGCGACCTCCGCGGCGCCACTCCGTTGTGGGTGGCGGCGGCGGCCGCCGGGGGAAGAAGCCGTCAGGGGGCTGCAGCCGAGGAGGCGGACGCGCCGGAGTTCAGTTATGTCCAGGTCATACACGCGCTGCTCGACGCGGGCGCCGACCCCCGTGCGACCACGGAGGACGGCACGACACCGTTGATGGTGGCCGCGGGACTCGGTCGCATCGGTGGGACTGCCGGTGGCATCTCGGCGGCTGGACGGGGCGCTCGCCTCCCCGAAGCCGAGCAGGCTGTTCGCGTGTTACTCGACGCGGGCGCCGATATCAACGCCACGAATGAGGCCGACTTCAGGGCGATTCACGGTGCCGCATACCTCGGCGCCAACGAGCTCATTGAGTTGCTCGTACAGCAAGGGAGCGACATCAACGCGCGTGACTTCCGCGGTCGCACGCCGTACCGCCTAGCCGAGGGCGCGAAACAATCATTCCACTTCGTCGCTTTCCCGGAAACCGCAGAGTTCCTCAAAGGCCTGGGCGCAAATGCCGCGTTGGGTATCCCCGGGACAGTACAGGAGCGCCTGCGTGACGTTGCCGCAGTGCGCTAAAACGCAACCGCTGCACATGGAGTTCCTGGCCGCCGAGCGTTGGGTCATCACGTCGCACCCCCTCTAAACAGGCGTTCAAACGGCTCGTAGAGCCATTCTGTGCGGCCGGTCGAGCCGCCCGCTCTGCGGCGCTACAATCCTCCTGATCTGGGTCGGTTGATCCAGCACGGCATATCCATCTGAGTGTCGGTGACCGCCTCGGGCACTGCGACGTAATCGCCCTCAGCGGGGAGGGGAACGGGCCAGGTCCGGGGAAGAGCGAGACCGCGTGCGCCCAGGAGTCCGTTTTGTCCTTTTCGTGGTTTTGGTGGTCGGTGGCTTTCTGATCCTGCGCGTTTCGCCTCTTCGCCACTATCTGACCCTCGACGAGATGCTGAGATTGCTCGAGGAGTCGCGTGACGTCCCCGGCGCGGCGCCGCTCTTCGTGGGCATGGGCGCCCTTTGCGCAGATCAACTACGCGGCTTCACTCGCAGGCATGGGCTTCGGCGCCTACGTCGGGGCCACCATCCTTGGCCTGCACCCGCCACGCTGGTATTGAGCTACGTTGCTTCGGCCCTGGTCGACGCAGCCGAGAGCCGCCTTGACCGCACGTTCCTGACGCTGGTTGCCGCGAGCCTTCTGCTCGTCGCGCTGACGTTCGTGCCGACCGTCGTCAGAGGCTTGCGGAGCCGGGCACGCCGAAGCTCCGACTGACCCCATGCCCTTGACGCCCGGAACGACCCTCGGTCCCTGCGAGATCCAAGCGCCTGGCTTAGCTTCATCTTCTCGCAGGCTCACGCGCTCCAGCCTAAGGATATTCACCGCCGCGGTCATGGTCGGCCTCGCCACGTTCGCAACGCTGTCGACCGCGGACGTCGAACCGGCAGCGATTTCCTGGCGGTGGCGCGTGGAACGGTGCCTCGACAACGCTGCCGAGCATGAGCGGGCAGGCGACGACTTTGCGGCCAGAGTGTTCGTCTTGTTGGGTCGCGATCGTTCCTGGACACCCTGGGGCTGGTTCCGGCGCCAGGTGTTCAAGAGTCCGTTCGGACGCATCAGACCGAAGCGAGCCCTGAGCTACGTATGGGCGTCACGCACCGCCAAGGGCGACTCCGCCTTCAGCCCCGTGAGCGATGACATCTATCAGGTCGTCGCACGCAGCGGTTGCCCACAGGATCCCGAATGGGTCACGGAGCGTCACGAATTGCGTCGTGATTTCGCGCGAGCTTTTCAGGAGCCGATGCCCGACGTGGTGGGGCTTGCAGTGATGACCGACACCGACGACACAGAAGGCCGCGCAACCGCCTGGTATCGCGACGTGGTGCTCCGTTTGCAGACGGGGTCGTCGCTCTCCGTTCCGTTTGACGGCGCCTTCGACGAGCAGGCTCGATGATTGACGATCCTACGAGACGACTCGCGCTGTATTCTGTCGGGTAGCTGACCTTTCGTAACCCGAGAGAGTGTGGCCGTACTGCGGGAAGAGTGTGACCGGTAATCGCAGGGGATACGGATGATGAAGAAGTGGGAATACAAGATCATTGACTCGCAAGACGTCGACAGCGGCGGAGTGTTCAAGGGCCGACAGCGAGCGGACGTCGAGGCCTACCTCTGCGAGCTCGGACGGGCAGGTTGGGAGATCTTTGACTTGACCTTTCGACAGCTTGAGGGGCGATTCGAGTTTTCAGGCGTCGCGAAGAAGGAAAGGGCATAGCCCGGCGCGTGTGCGAACGCGTCAGACCGGCCTGTCAGCAGCCCGGTTGCGCCAAGGGCCCACCCAAATAGATGGCCATGAAACCTGTGTTGACGTTGCTGGGTGTGCTCGTGCTCCCATCGTTTGGCATTGTTGCGCAGCAGCCGACTTCAGCGGGTCCGCCCGCGGTGCCCGCCGACGTTGAAGAGTGGATGCGCGCCGCATGGGGCATGGAACCAGAGGTGCTTGGCTTCACCGACACGCACTTTCTGCTGTCGTTGAGCGAGAGTGAAAGGCAGGGCGCCTTTCTGTAGCCGCTGACGCTGCCGGAGACCGAATCGGGTGAGGTTCACGCGCAACCACACTTTCTGCCGGACGGTCGAGCGCTCGTCTTCACGATCGGGGGTCGTGGAGTCATGGCGGCAGAGAGCGACCGGATCGCGGTGGTCTCGCTTGAAACCGGCGAGCGGCGGATTCTCGTCAACGGTCAGTCCCCAAGAGTGGCGGCCAGCGGGCATCTGGTGTTCACCCGGGAAGGGGTGGTTCGGGCCGCCGCGTTCGATCTCGACCGACGTGAGGTGACCGGCGAGGCGGTGCCGCTGCTTGAAAACGTCCACGTCGCTGACACGCTTAAGGCCGCGCACCTCGCGATGGCTGCCAACGGGTCGCTTGTCGTGATTATCTCAGCATGCTGTCGCTCGAGGGGGAGCCCACGGCCGATGAGTTGCTCCAGACCGAGTTCTCTGAGCGGCATCCCGCACTCTCGCCCGACGGTACGGTGGGTCGCCTACCAGTCAAACGCTTCTGGACAGTGGGAAATCTACGTGGGGCCATTCCCTGACGTAGGTTCGCGGCGCGTGACGGTGTCGACCGACGGGGGCCAGCAGCCGCAGTGGGCGTCGGACGGGCGCGAGCTCTTCTATTGGAGCCCTGCGGGTCTGATGGCGGTGCCCGTTGAGACCGAACCGGCCTTCACGCGCGGAGATCCGAGCGTGTTGTTCGCACTCGAGGACTACGTGATCGACTTCGGTCGCAACTACGCGGTGGCGCCCGACGGCCAGCGGTTCCTCATGGTGAAGTCAGCGCAGGACGCGGACCCCGAGATGATCTGGGTTCAGCACTGGTTCTCCGAACTCGAACGCCTCGTCCAGGTCGATTGATGGCTCTCGAACCCGGCACCACCCTCGGCCCCTATGCCGTTACCGCCAAGATTGGCGCGGGCGGCATGGGCGAGGTCTACCGCGCCCGCGACACGAAGCTCGCCTGCGACTTGGCGCTCAAAGTGCTGCCCGAAGCCTTCACATCCGACCCCGATCGCTGAGGAGGAGTGGCAAGATGATCCGCTCGAAGCGCACGTCCCTAGTCTTGACCGTCGCTACTACTACCTTCGTCCTGACCGCCGGCGTCACCGTTCTTGGGGGGCAGCAGTCAACGTCGAGGAGTGTGTATACGTCCGAACAGGCGCAGGCGGGTCGCGCGCTGTATGAAGGCGCCTGCGCGAGCTGTCATCGGACCGACCTGCAGGGTAGCTTCGAAGCGCCCGCGCTGGCCGGCGGCAACTTCTTGAACGACTGGGGGGAGCGGACCGCCGCCGATCTCATCGATCGCATCGGCGCCACGATGCCCCCCGACCAACCGGGCAGCCTGGCGGACGACGCCTATCTCCACATCGTCGCCTACGTACTGCAGGCGAACGGTGCGCCGGCCGGGAGAGAGGCGCTGGCACTGACCACTGCCACGTTTATTGGCTCGGTTGCCGGGAGACAGTTTGCCCCGGATGCGGCGCAGGCGCGGAGCGGAGGTGGTGGACCACCGGCCGCTGGCCGCGCGCGGCCTGCGGCACGTGGGCTCACGGTGGCCGGCGAAGTGGAGCGCTACGAGCCAGTCACCGGCGCGGATTTGCGCGCGCCTGACCCCGACGACTGGCTCATGATCCGTGGCAACTATCAGGCGTGGAGCCACACCAGGCTCAGGGAGATCACGCCGAACAATGTGGCAGACCTCAGGCTGGCGTGGACGTGGGCGATGAACGAGGGTGGATGGAACGCCCCCTCGCCGCTCGTGCACGACGGTGTGCTCTATCTGCCAGGGTACGGCAACGTCGTCCAGGCGCTCGACGCACGCACTGGGGACCTGATCTGGGAGCATCAGGTCGGCGCCGAGGGTGGCGGCTACTCCGGACAGAGCCGCAACCTCGCGATCTACGACGACAAGGTGTTTCTGACGACGTCCGATGCACGGTTGTTCGCGCTCGCCGCTCGCACCGGCCAGGAGCTGTGGCACACCCCCCTCGCCGATAGTGCCAACGGCTTCCAGAGCACGAGCGGGCCGATCGTCGTCGGCGGAAGGGTGATCCAGGGACTCAACGGATGCGACCGCTTCACGCGTGCGGGCTGTTTCATCAGCGCCTACGACAGCGCGACCGGCCATCAACTCTGGACGTTCAACACCGTTGCCCGTACGGACGAACCGGGTGGCAACACGTGGGCGAACCTCCCCGACTACTTGCGCGGCGGTGGCGACACGTGGATCACCGGCAGCTACGATCCCGAGCTGGATCTCGTCTACTACGGGGTGGCGCAGCCGAAGCCGTGGGTGGCGGCGAGCCGCGGGATGACAGTGCACGACGCGGCGCTGTACACCAACTCAACAATCGCCCTAAGGCCGGACGACGGCACCCTCGCCTGGTACTTCCAGCACGTGCCGGGCGAGACCCTCGACCTCGACGAGGTGTACGAGCGGGTGTTGGTCGACATCGATGACCGGCGGGTGGTCTTCAGCGCCGGCAAGCACGGCATTCTGTGGAAACTGGACCGGCAGACCGGCGAGTTCCTCGGCCATGCGGAGACCGTCTACCAGAGCGTCTTCGAGCGGATCGATCCCGAGACCGGCGCGGTGACCTATCGACAAGACATCATCGACATGCAGATCGACGAGCTCGTTCCGGCCTGTCCTAGCACGGCGGGCGGCAAGAACTGGCACCCGATGAGCTACGACCCGGGGTCCGGGCTGCTCCTCATACCGCTCGCTCAGACCTGTATGCAAATCGCCGGCAGCGAGGTCGCGCTCGAGGAGGGGTCGGGGGGCGTCGGCCTGAGCGAGCGTCCCTTCTTGGAGATGCCCGGGACCGACGGCAAGCTCGGCAAGCTGGCCGCGTTCGATGTCGAGACCCTGGAAGAGGTCTGGAGTGTCGAACAACGGGCTCCGTTCCTCACCGGCGTTCTGTCGACGGCGAGCGGGCTCACCTTCGTCGGTGACCTCGATCGGCGGTTCCGAGCGTTCGACACCAAGACCGGCGAACAACTCTGGCAGGCCAGGCTCGGGACGTCGGTGCAGGGCTTCCCGATCTCGTTCCGCATCGACGGCCGGCAGTATGTCGCGGTCTCGACCGGACTCGGGGGCGGCAGCCCGAGGCTCGCTCCCCGCATATTGGCCCCCGACGTTCATCACCCCCGGAGTGGCAACGCTCTGTATGTGTTCGCGCTCCCGGAGACCCAGTAGGATCGCACGCCCGTGATCTGCCGTTGGTGGTGGATCCACCCGGGCGCGTCAGAGCTCCGCGAGGGGCTGACGGCGCTTGCGCGTCTTGAGGGTCCAGGCGCAGCGCGCCGCAACCAGAAGAACGCCGGTGCCGAGGATCGCCATGGACGTGATCGCGGCATAGTCGATCGGCACGACGAGCCAGGCGAGGGAGTAGCCGAAGCCCCCAAGCACCAGGGACCGCCCACAGAACCGCTGGAGTGCCTGGACGCGCGACGGCTCGCAGCTCTCGGACAGCGGCTCGAGCGTCTTGGGGGCCAGGTTGGCGAAGTAGACGACAACGAGTCCGATTGCAGCCTGGATGGCACGCTGCAAGGTGTCGTCTCCGATGTACCCGGCCTTGTCGGCGAAGATCCCGGCCAGCGATCAGCGCCCCGGCCACGTGGTTGTGTACGTCAAGTTGTGCAAGTGCAGATTCATGGCCGAGGCCGTGATCAGCCCCGGCCGGTGGCATAATCAGCCCAGTTTTTCCACCCCTACAGGAGGGGCATGCGCGCGACTGCGTCGGCGTGCGGGCTCGGCACTCGCGCTCCCCCGGGGGCTCGGCCCGAACGGATTGTTGCGACACGTCCTTCTGCGAAGCGAGGCATATGCGATGAGACTTCGACGTTCCATGCAGTCTTCGGTGTTCACGGTCGCGATCTCGTTGCTGGCGCAGCTACCGGTGACCGCCCAGGATTCGCCGTTGGACTATCCGCAGTGGCGCGGACCGCAGCGCGATGGCTCGGCGGCGGCGTTCGTCGAACCCGCGCCCTGGCCGGAGCAGCTGAACAGACGGTGGGAGGTCGAAGTGGGCACCGGCTACGGGACGCCGATCGTGATCGGCAATCGGGTGTATACCTTCACGCGGCAGGACGACGACGAGGTGCTCAGCGCGATCGATACGGCGACGGGCCGCGTCGTCTGGCGCACGGGCTATCCGGCGCCGTTCCGCGCGAACGCCGGGACCCAACGCCACGGCCCCGGCCCGAAGTCGACGCCACTCTTCTACGACGGCAAGCTGTACACCCTCGGGATCAGCGGCGTCGTCTCGGTGTTCGAGACGGGTGATGGCACGCTGCTCTGGCAGCACCCCGATCCATCCGTCGACCCGCTGTACGCCACGGCCATGTCTCCTCTCGTGGACCGCGGCAACGTGATCTTTCATGTGGGTGGCCACGACCAGGGTGCGTTGACGGCCTTCGACGCGAACACCGGTGAGGTGACGTGGCGCTGGGACGGAGATGGGCCAGCGTACGCGTCGCCGATCCTGGCGGAGATCGACGGGACCCGGCACCTCGTGACGGTGACGCAGGCCCACATCGTCGGCGTCTCGCCCGCCACAGGCGAACTGCTCTGGCAACGGCCCTTCGTGTCGAACAGTACCAATAACTCGATTACGCCCATCGCGTACGACGGCAGCATCATCGTGTCGGGTCACAACCTCGGGGTCACGAGGATCCGCCCGGTGCAGCGTGGCGATCGATGGGACACCGAGACCGTGTGGGACAACCAGGACGTCGGGCTCTTCATGAGCAACGGCGTGCTGATTGATGACACGTTCTTTAGCTTGTCCCACACGAACAGTGGCCAGTTCTTTGCCTTGGACGCCGCGACGGGTGAGACGCTGTGGTCCACGGCAGGCCGAGAGGCGACGAACACGGCGATCGTCAAGGCTGGGAATCTCCTGTTCTTGCTCAACGATGACGCGGAGTTGATGGTGGCGCGAGCCAGCCGCGCGGGGTTCGAGCCGTTCCGACGCTACACGGTGGCCGATAGCGCCACCTGGGCACAGCCGGCGATTTCGGGGAGCCGTCTGTTCGTGAAGGACCTCTCCACGCTCGCCCTCTGGACGTTGGACTGACACCCGTGCGAACCGGCGCCCGATGCACCCGGATCGATGGCCCTCACCGTCGGTTCCCGGCTCGGCCATGACGACGTCGCCGCCCTCACCCGCGTGCCCGGGTTGGGGAGCCCACGACACCTGGGCGTCCAGCCGTATGACGACACTAACCGTAAGGAGCTGCGAATGGACCACACCGGCTTTTGGTGGGAGTTCACAGGTAAGGTAGGAGCCCCTCTCTTCGCGGCGACGCTCACGGCGTGGTTGTTATCCGCGGAGTTTGCTCCCATGCACGGCGTCTTGATGGTCACAGGAGTTGGAATGATGGGTCTTTGCCACTGGCGAGACCACCATCGACGTCGCGCTGAAGATCCTTCTATGAAGCGGCTTGTCAAGTCACCTCGTTGTTCGTCGAAGCTCTCACGCTCTCCGATACACCCTCCAGTGAGCGCGCCGTCCCCGCACCCAGCTGGGGGGCGCGCGCGAACGGGTCGGCAGCTCGGTGTGCTGTCCACGGGCCCGGATTTCGGTCGCTAGGGTAACAACCTGCTTAGACGCGCCGGGCTGAAGCCGCGAGGTGCGTCATCCTTCTATTCGCGCTCGACAAGGGCGATCTCTGATCGCCGGCGCAAGAGACGATCCGAATGGGGGGCGGCACCATCTCCCTGCCGGCCTCGCGTGCGACCAAGGATCTTCACGTGCTCACCCACCAACCCTGCAACCCCGGACCTCACTCAGTGGCCCGACCGCACCACCAAGGACTTACCCGCTCATCCCGTGCGGCACTGGGACCCCGACGCGGCGCCCGTCATAGACCGTCTGGTCCCGCCACATCGCAAACAGGATCCCCGCCAACCGGCGCGCGACGGCCACGGTGGCGATGCGCCGGCCGCGGCGCGTGGCCAGTTGCTCGGCCCAGGCGCGCAGGCCCGCGGCCTCCGCCCGGCGAGACCGGAGCGCGGCCCACGCGGCTTGCACCAGCAACCAGCGCATGCGCGGATTGCCCGCCTTCGTAATGTGGCCCCGACGGTGGCGGTCCGCAGAGCTGTCCTCGCTGGGCACCAAGCCGAGAAAGCTCTCGACCTGGTGGGCCCCGCCAAAGCGCCCCGCCTCATCCAGCGTCGCGACGAATGCCGTCGCGATGAGGGGGCCTACCCCGGGGGCGGTAGTCAACCGCTGTACCACCGGGTTGGCCGCCGCCGTCTCGATGACCTGGGCATCGGCCACGGCGAGCTGCGCGGTCAACTGTTCCCACAGGGCGAGCAGCGGCTGGAGCGCCGCCTGTAACTCGTCGGGGAGCTCCAGCTCCGTCACATACGTACCGAATCGGTCGGCATCCCCGGCCCGGACGCGCAGTCCCTCCCGCCGCACCAGCGCCCGCACCAAGGCGATGGTGCGCCCGCGGGTCCGCCCGAGCAGGTCGCGCACCCGGAGCTGGCGCCGCACCCGATGCTGGGCGGCCGACACGCGATGCGCCGGGCGATAGGAACCGAGTCGGGCCGCCTCGGCCAGCATCCGCGCATCGCGCCGATCCGTCTTCACACGCCGGCGCCGTTCGGGATACATCGGGGCGTAGTTCGGATCCGCCACGATGACCTCGTGGCCGCACTGCTCGATCGTCTGCGCCACCCATTCGCTTTCCGTCGTCGCCTCGAGGAGCACCCGGGCACACGGTCGGCTCCCGAACATCTTCGTGAACTGCTGCCGCGTACTCTGAATCCGTCGTTCGATGATCTCGCCCTCGGACGTGAGGATGCAGATTTGACTTTCTCTCTTATGGACGTCGATGCCAATATGCTCCATGGCTGGTCTCCCTCTGTGCGCCTTGAGCGCGTTTGAAAAATGTGGAGCGCAAGCTACCACGTGGGGACGACCAGCCGCTTCATCCTATCTCCCCGACGCCTTCGCGGCCGACCCTGACCGCCTGGCCCGCTTCGAGCGCGAAGCCAAAGTCCTCGCAAACAGCCGCTCGAACCCCGACGCCGGTCGTTCACCATCGGGAGCGGCGTGGTCGGGCTGCCGCCGAGCGGCGGCTGTCCTCGGTCAGCTGCGCGAGACGACCCGGAACGACCACCAGCTGTTCGGTCGGGGGGTGTCAAGCGACGGAGGCTCTCCGCCGCCGCCGGGCTGACGGGCCTGCACCTCCGGCTTCTGCAGCTTCTGCAGTCGGGCCGCCCATACCCGGTCGAGCGTGGTCGGATCCATTTCCCGATTGAGCGCGACCGGGTCCTCGGTGGACACCCAAAACCGGCCATCGATCGACACCTGAAAACCGGCCACCACACGTAGCGCGTTGAGGCGTTGACGTCGGCGGGGAACCGCGGTTCCTACGCCGGATGAGCAACGTCTTGAGCGAACACACACGACAGCAAGTTCTGGCGCTGGGGCGACTCGGCTGGTCGCTGCGACGCATCGAGGAGGCAACGGGCGTCCGCCGAGAGACGGCGAGCGGCTATCTGAAGGCCGCCGGGGTCCCGGTGCGCGGGCGTGGGGGCCGGCCGCGGGCCTGGCCACCAAAACCGGCCACCACGCCCGAGGTGTCCACCGACCCGCGCCGGCCAAAACCGGCCACCACGGCACCGGTGTCCACCGACCCCACTGCGCTCGCGCCGCCTGGCCGGGCGCCGCGGGCGAGCACGTGCGAGCCGTATCGCGAGCTGATTGTCGAGGCGTTGGGCCGCGGGCGCAACGCCATGGCCATCTGGCAGGACCTGGTCGACGACCACGGGTTTCCCGGGCGCTACGCCAGTGTCCGCCGCTACGTCGCCACGCTGCGGACCCAGCCCGCCGTCGAGGCCCGTGTCGTCATCACCACGGCCCCGGGTGAAGAAGGCCAAGTCGATTACGGCGAGGGCCCGATGGTCCGCTATCCGGACACCGGCACGTACCGGCGCACCCGGCTCTTCGTCCTGACGTTGGGCTACTCCCGCAAGGCGGTCCGGTTCCTCGTTTGGCGCTCGAGCACCCAGGTCTGGGCCGCGCTCCACGAGCGCGCCTTCCGCCGGCTAGGCGGTACGGTGCGCGTCATCGTCCTCGACAATCTCAAGGAAGGCGTCCTCACCCCGGACGTCTACGACCCGGCCCTGAACCCGCTCTACCGCGACGTGCTCGCCCACTACGGCGTCGTCGCCCTGCCGTGTCGCGTCGGGGATCCCGATCGCACGGGGAAGGTCGAATCGAGCATCGGCCACGCGCAGAAGACGCCCCTGCAGGGACTCCGCTTCGAGATGCTCGACGCGGCCCAAGCCTATCTGGACCGCTGGGAGACCCGCTGGGCCGATACGCGCATCCACGGCACGACCAAGCGCCAGGTCGCGGCGATGTTTGCTGAGGAACGACCCGCGCTCGGGCCGTTGCCTCTCGAGCCGTTCCGCTACTACCAATACGGCGTCCGGACCGTCCACCTCGATGGCTGCGTCGAGGTCGAGGCCGCCTTCTACGGGGTGCCGCCCGGGTGGATCGGCCGCCGTGTCGACGTCCAGTGGAACGGCGCGACCGTCCGGGTGCTCCATCCCAAGACCGGTCAGCTCCTCCGCGAGCATCTCCGCGCGCCGCGCGGCTGGCATCAGATCGCCGCCGCCGACCGCCCGGCGCGCACGCCGGCCAAGACGCTCGCCCTCCTGGCTGCGGGCACACGCGCCGGGCCCTCGGTCGGCACCATCTGCGACCACATCCATCAGCACGACGGGGCGACTGGGGTCCGCCGCATCCTGGGCGTCCTGTCCCTCGTCAAGCAGCACGGCCCCGCCGTTGTCGAGGAGGCCGCCGCCGCGGCCCTCGAACTCGGTGTCCCGACCTATCGCTTTCTGAAGCGCTACCTGGATCGCCGGCCGGCGGTCCCGCTCACGCTGCGCCAAGTGGACCCGCTCATCCGACAGCTCACGCTCTACCGCGATCTCATCGATCGCAGAACAGGAGACTCGTCATGAATCTGGTGGAACTCGACCGCGCGCTCCGCAAGCTCCGGCTCTCCGGCATGGCTGATGTCCTCGACACCCGGCTCCATCAGGCCCAGGCCGAGCAGCTGGCGCCGATCGACCTTGTCTCGACGCTGGTCGGCGACGAACTCCAGCGCCGTCAAGATCGCCTCCTCGCGCGCCGCCACAAGCAGGCCCGCTTCCGCGACCCCGACCGCGCGCTGGACGGCTTCGACTTCACGTTCAATAAGAAGATGAACCGGGCGCTCGTCTACGAACTCGCGACCGCGCGCTTCATCGCGCAGCGTGAAGATGCCCTCTTCCTTGGCCCGCCGGGCACCGGCAAGAGCCACCTCGCGCAAGCCATCGGCCACGCCGCCATCCAGCAGGGCTACCGAGTCGCCTATCGCGAGGCCCACACGCTGCTGGAAGAACTGGCCGAGGCCACGCTCGCCGAGACCCGCAAGGCCCACCTGGCCGAATTGACCGCCGTCCCGCTGCTCATCATCGACGACCTCGGCATGCGCAAGCTGCCGCATACGGCCGCCGAAGATCTGCTCGAGCTCATCATGCGCCGCTACGAGCGCGCGTCCACGCTGCTCACGTCAAACCGACCCGTGGACGACTGGGGGAAGCTGCTCGGCGACAGCGCGGCGGTCACCGCGCTTCTCGACCGGCTCCTACATCACGCCCACGTGCTCAAGTGCGGCCCACGTAGCTGGCGCACCAAACTGCACGCGGACTTGCGATCCACGGAGGGCCTGCGGTAGAACTCAATCCGCCTCACGCGCCACGTGCGTGGTGGCCGGTTTTGAAGTGTCGATCGATGGCCGGTTTCGAGGTGTCCACCGAGGCCGGGTAAACGACGCCGTCGAGACGCAGGCGGCCCGGCTCATTCACGTCCACCCGTGGACACCAATACTTGCGCGCGCCGAACGAGCAGCTGATGAAGAGATCACCGTCCGGCGTCGCCATGCAGTTCACGTTCACCGAATGGGGCCTTAACCAGATACCGATCTGGATCTGGCACAACGAGACGTCGTTCGCGAGGCCCCAGTCGGCGACGGGCTCCTCGTGTGTGTCACCCAGCAGCACGAAACACTCGAATTCGTCTCATACATGCGGCGGCCGGTGCGAAGGTAGAGTGGCGGCAACGTGCCGTGACGGGGACAGCGATGGAAAGGGTCGAGTGCGTGATGAGGAGGATGCCTTTCGGCGGCGCGCATCGGTGGTTTCCGTACGCGCTCTAGTGGCGCGCGGTGGACGGGCGATGGCGGTTGTCGTGGCTGCGATCGGCTGCCTCGTCGGCACCCCGCAGCACGCGGTCGCGCAGGCTGAGTGGCCGGCCTACGCCGCCGACACGGCCAGCACGAAATACTCGCCCCTCGACCAGATCAACCCGGACAACGTGCACGAGCTACAGATCGTCTGGCGACAGTCGACGATCCCCGACGAGGTGCGGTTTGGCAACACGATGCGCGCCCCGGTGGCCTCGCAGAACACCCCGCTCATGGTCGGCCGGCTTCTCTATGTCAGCACCGGTCTTGGGACGATCGCCGCGCTCGACGCCACCACGGGCGAAGTGGTGTGGGTCGACCCGCCGGCACCGGAGGATCCGTCGAGACGACGCGGCGGCGCGATGCGGGGGCTCGGGTACTGGAAGGCCGCGGACGGAGAGGACGAACGGATTGTCGCGGTCATCGGGCCGTCGCTCGTGGCGCTCGATGCGCGGACCGGTGCGCGGCATCCAGGCTTTGGCGACGCTGGTGCGGTCGATCTGCGACAAGGCTATGACCGCGGCCCGGTGGAAGGCTTCCGGTGGCAGTCGGCGCCGATCGTCGTCAACGACGTCATCATCGTTGGGTCGGCGGTTGCGGGCGACTACACGAACGCCCGCATGCCCGCGACCAAGGCTGGCGTGCCGGGTGACGTGCGCGGCTTCGACGTGCGCACCGGCGAGCAGCTCTGGATCTTCCACACGGTGCCGCAGGAGGACGAGTTTGGCACCGAGACCTGGCTGACAAGCCTGAACGAGGACCAGCCGTCGTGGGCCTACTCCGGCGCCGCCAACATGTGGTCGTGGCCCAGCGCCGACGAGGAGCTGGGCTACGTCTACCTACCGCTCACGACACCGACGAACGACTACTATGGTGGCCACCGCCCCGGCGGCAACCTGTTCGCGGAGACCCTCGTCTGCCTCGACGCGAGGACCGGCCGACGCGTCTGGCATTTCCAGGCGGTCCATCACGGTCTCTGGGACTACGACTTTCCCGCGGCGCCCAATCTGGTCGACATCACGGTCGACGGCCGGCCGATCAAGGCTGTGGCGATCGTCAGCAAGCAGGCGTTCACGTACGTGTTCGACCGGGTGACGGGTGAGCCGGTATGGCCGATCGAGGAACGGCCGGTCCCGAGAGGCGACGTGCCGGGGGAGTGGTACGCGGCCACGCAGCCGTTTCCGACCAAGCCACCGCCGTTCGACCAGGAGGGCGTGACGATCGACGACCTGATCGACTTCACCCCCGAGCTTCGGCAGGAGGCGCTCGACATCCTGGCCAACTACGTATACGGGCCGCTCTTCACGCCGCCGACACTCATCGATGAGTCAACGGGTGGGACGCAGGGCACGGTGCTGATGCCGGGGACCTCCGGCGGGGCCAACTGGAGCGGCGCTGCGGTCGATCCGGAGACCGGCATTCTCTACGTCACGTCACACCACAGCCAAGTGATCGCAGGCTTGACTGCATCCGAGCATCCCCGCTCCGACGCCGCCCTCGTCCGCAAGGAGTACAGATACGCGCAGGGACCACGAGGCCTTCCCCTCTTCAAGCCCCCGTATGGGCGGATCGTCGCCATCGACCTCAACAAGGGTGAGCTCCTCTGGACGGTCGCGAACGGTGACGGCCCTCGGGATCATCCCGCGATTAGGCACTTGAACCTCCCGCGCCTTGGGCAAGGCTTCAAGGCCTCACCGCTCGTGACCAAGAGCCTGCTGCTCGTCGGCGAAGGGGCGCGGGAAGGAGCCGTGGTCCTCCCACCGATGTGGGGGGGCGCCGGCGGCAAGATGTTCCGGGCCTACGACAAGGCTACCGGTGAAGTGGTCGCGGAGCTGGAGTTGCCAGGTGCGACCACGGCTGCGCCGATGACGTATGCGGTGGACGGCAAGCAGTACATCGTGGTCACTCTGGGCTGGGAAGATCTGCCCAGCGAGTACGTCGCCCTGGCCCTTCCCCAATAAGGGCTCTTCGTCGATTTGAGTACAGCGATCTGAGGTGATACCCGGCCGCCTGCGCGGGCCGCAATTGAGGTGGGCGGCCTGCTCGACGGCCTGGACGAAAGAACGCGATCCCACTTGCACCGGACCACCCGGTGTTGTTCTCTCTTGATGTGCAACCAAGAAGGGAGGACACGTGGGATCGCAACGGGATTGTACCTGGATCTTGGGCTTGTCGGGCTTCCGAGTGGTGCGCGTCGAACGGGAGGACGACGGGGTGGAGAGTCGCCTGCGGTTGCAGTTGGAGCGGCGCGGGATACGGCGCTATGTGTGCAACGGCTGTGGACGCCGCACCGGCCGCGTGCGCGCCGCGCGCGAGCGGACGTGGGACGATCTGCCCTGGGCACGGCATCCGGTCACGTTGGTCTACCGGCAACGACGCGTGATCTGTCGCCACTGCGGGGTGCGCACGGAGCGGATCGAATTTGCCACCCCGAAGGCCCGGGTCACGCGCCGCTTGCGCCAGCAGATCGGCCTGGATTGCCAGTCGATGCCGACCAGCCACGCCGCCGTGCGGCACCGCGTCAGCTGGGGCAAAGCCCGGCGCGCCGAGACGGCCTTCTTGACCGAGTGGGATCGCACCCGCCGGAAACGGCGACCGCGGCACATCGGCCTCGATGAGGTGCAGCGCGGGAAGGGCCAGCGCTTCTGGACTGTCCTGTCGGATGTGGTGCGCGGCGAGGTCATGGGCTTGCGTCAGGATCGCACAACGACTACCGCCACGACCTTGCTCACGGAGGATCTCGACCCGCATCAGCGGGGCGCGATTCACGCGGTGTGTACCGACATGCACCGGCCCTATCTCAATGCGGTCACGCAGGTGCTGCCGCAGGCCGACGTGGTGTTCGACAAATTCCATGTCCTCCAGCATGCGAGCGCCGCGCTCGACGAGGTCCGCCGCCAAGAGTTCTTCCGCGCCGGGGCCGTGATGCGTGCCCATGGGCGCGGGAAACGCTGGTTGCTGCTCCGGCGCTGGAAGACGGTCCGCGGCTCGAAGCGCCGGGAACTGCAGACGTTGTTTGCCGCGAATCGCCGGCTGTTCAAAGCCTGTCTCCTGCGCGAACAGCTCGACCGCCTGTGGACGTATCGGACGCCGATGGGCGTGGGGCACTTCCTCATCGGCTGGGTGACCGCGTTGCGCTGGCAACGGCTCCCCGAGATGGAGCGCCTCGGCGCGTTCCTCGTTCGTCATCTCGAGGGCATCGCTGCCTACTGCTTCCACCCTGTTCGCTTCGGCGTGATCGAATCGATCAACACGACCATCAAGGCGGTCCTCCGCCGCGCACGCGGTATGCAGAATGAACAACTGCTCTTGCTCAAACTGAAGTGGGCCACGGCTCATCCGATTCGATCGTCTCGCGACCTGGCGCGCTTCTTGAGCCTTCAACCCTTGTACTCAAATCGGTGAAGAGCCCATTTTTTGCCGCTGGCGCGGTCAGTCGATGGGGTGGGTGTACCACCGGGTGTCAGGCCCGGTGTCACACCCACCTACGGGGTCGCTCCCGTCTGCATGTATCCCTGCGGGAAGGCTCCGACGCCAGCCAGTGGGCGCAAGGCCCATTCCTCGCCAATCGTAAACAGACAAGCGGAGGACGGCGCAGCCATGGACACGCCAGGCACGTGGCGGCATCCGGGCTTTTTCCGGTGAGTGTGGCTATCCCAGTAGCCGACTTTGGGTAAAGAAAGATGAAACGTTCCAGTTCAGGGTACGATCCCAACGGACCTGACAATGATGTGCACCAGGAGGTCGCTCTTCGGCGCTTGCGTGCTGGCTCTCGCCGGTGCCGGACTGACCACCGGCTCGGCCTCGGCGCAGCCAGCGTCGGGCTTCTATCTGAGCCAGGAGATCGGGCTCAACGTCGCGCCGCCGGTGGCGGCCCCGCAGCCGCAGCCGGCGCAACTTCAGAGCCCCGGCCATGCCCTTGACGCCTCGGCGGAACGCTGGCGTGCATCGCAGTCTATTATCGGGCGCGTAGAACCAGAAAAGGAGGCGTCCAGCAGATGAAGAGGAGTAGAAAGCACCGAATTCGTGCGCCACATTATGCGGAATAATGCGGAATAAATAACAGGACTACAAATGGCACGTCAGGTGACTCATGGCACATCAAGACCGCATGCCTTCCCTTTACACCGATCTCAAGCTGATGCTGGAGACCACGCAAGTGGCGACAGAGTAGCGATAATTCCTGGGGTATGTCCGGGGCTCTGAACTTCTCGAAAGGAGCTTTTCAAATGAGCTACATCGTTTCCGAAGTCTACGACGCCTTCCGCGAACTCGGCCTCAGCGAGGAGAAGGCCAAGGCGGCCGCCGCGGCCATTCCCGGCCAGCAACACGTCGCCAGCAAGGCAGACATCGCCGACCTTAAGGCCGACATCGCCCGCGACTTTCAGACGCTCTACCGTCATCTGTGGCTTATGGGTGTTGGCGTTGTGGCGGCCATCGTAGCGCTGACCCGGTTGCTGGCCTGAACGGTGTGTGATAAAGTAAATTGGGGCTCTATCTAACCGGAGTAAACTGAGGCGGTGGATCACCCTCGTGCCGGCACGCACTACCCGAGGTCGGTGGGCGAGTTTCAGGCCTGGTTCCGGACCGATGCTGACTGCCTGGACTACCTGGAGTGGCTGCGATGGTCCGCTGGCTTCGCCTGCGCGGCCTGCGGCCACCATGGGGGCTGGCGGCTGGGCGATGGCAGGTTCATGTGCTCCGGGTGCGGCGGTCGTACCTCTGTGACGGCGGGCACGATCTTCGACCGGACGCGAACGCCGTTGACAGTGTGGTTCAGCGCCTGCTGGCTGTTTGCCACCGGCAAGGACGGGATCTCCGGCGCTGAGCCTGAAGCGGACGCTGGAGATTGGCTCCTACCAGACCGCATGGGCGATGCTGCATCGACTGCGGTCGGTGCTGGTGCGCCCGGGGCGGGACCGGCTGGCCGGGATGGTGGAGGTGGATGAGACCTACATCGGCGGTGAGGAGCCGGGGCTGCGCGGCGGCCGGGCCAGGGGCAAGAAGGTCCTGACCGGCATCGCGGTGGAGGTCCGGGAGCCGACAGGGCTCGGCCGGTGTCGAATGGCGTCTCTCCCCGACGCATCGGCTGCCTCGCTGCACCCGTTCGTCACCGATCACGTCGAACCGGGCGCGCGAGTCATCACCGACGGCTGGCAGGGCTACCGCGGGCTGGAGCGGCTCGGCTACGTCCACGACCGGCGCAGCCAGCGCGCCGCCCAGAACCGCGGGGAGGACCCCGGCGTGCTGCTGCCCGCGGTTCACCGGGTCGCCTCGTTGGCCAAGCGGTGGCTGCTGGGTACCCACCAGCGCTCGGTGCGTACCGCACACCTGGCGAGCTATCTCAATGAGTTCGTGTTTCGCTTCAACCGCCGCCACTCCCGCAGCCGTGGGATGGTGTTCTACCGAGTGCTCGAGCTCGCCGTCGCCCACGACCCGGTGCGCTACCGGAATCTCATCGCCACCAAGCGGACCCGGGCAGTGCCGCCCACACCGCCGCTGGCGCGCGGGCACCCACCGAGCTTGGATCGCCCCGCAGCGACCCGTCCGTGGAGAAACGCTGACCTGGACGGCTCCGGTTAGATGGAGACCCCCAAAGTGAGTTATCAGATATAGTTAGGCGCGCATCCGGGTCAGCGCTACGATGGCCGCGACGATGCCGACGCCCATGAGCCTCGGACTCGCGCGCGCGTTGTTCGTGCATCACACCCACTTCTTCACCTTCGTACATGAAGACGGGGTCGAGCCCACCAACGACGTGGCCGAACGAACCCTCAGGACGGCCGTGCAATGGCGGAAGATCAAGCCGCGGTCGAACGTCGTCGGCATCTTCCTCAACCCGGCGGCCGTGATTCGATGGGTGTTGGCGCGATCCGGCTGGAGCAGGATGACGAATGGGCGGTCGCGGAGCGACGCTACTTCAGCGCATAGGTTGATGCAACCGTCGACAACGACGGCGCTGTCGAGCACGACACAGGAAATTTTGGCGACGATTGCGTAGAGAACACAGAGCTCAGGAATGATGCGACTGAATTTTCCACCACTTGACGGGACACTTACCCTGACTTGGTGATGCCGCCTGGTCGAAGTACCTGCACTTCGAGGGAAGGATCCCTGCACCTTGAGGGAAGGATCCCTGCACTTCGAGGGAAGGATCGACGGGGATGCGAATCGCAGCGCCACGGGTTGGGCCAAGCGGGCAGTAGAAGCGGCTGGCGGGGAAGCCGCGGCGGGGAAGCACCTACCATTTCGGGTCGTTGATGAGCGTCTGGCGGCTCGGTTCGCGCGCGACTACCAACACATCGTCATCGACACCGAGGCGCACCCGGCCGCGGAGGACCTCAAGGCGCTGGCCGACGGCTGTGACCTACTCGTCATTCCGTCAACGCCAGACGCGATGGCGCTCGAGGCGCTGATGCTAACGGTGAACGCGCTCACGGCGCTGGGGTCGGATCGCTATCGCATCCTATTGAATGCGTGTTGTCTGGATCCAGGGATGAAACTCTCCGCGTGCGCCCTTCTGGTTCTAATCGGCATCTCAGGGACCGCTGGCTGCGTCTCGAAGCCGACATTGGCAATGTTCCAGACCGATGACCCGCCCTGTTACGACCGCTCCAGCCAATCCCAGACCTCGGTTGTCGATACCCACCTGCACTTCCGTCCGTTTGGAGGCCCCGCGATCCCGTTCGAGGAGATGGTCTCGTACCTCCAAGAGACCGGCGTCCTGTTCGCCAACATCGCTGGCATTGGTCAGATGCTGCCCCCGGCGTCGTCCTGCACCTACTACCTGGAGTGCCCAGGCACGCCAGTGACGCCAACGCTGAAGAACGACTTCGTCAATGCTGCCAACTACAGCAGGAACGCGCACCCCGGCGTCCATCTGACGCTCTCGATGACCTTCCCGGATTTGTCGCGACCGGAAGCGATCCTCCGAGGGATGCACCTCTTGGAGAAAGAATACCCCGGCGCGTTCACCTGGATGGGCGAGGTGAACCTGGTGAAACAGGCGTTGTTCCCGAACGGGCATACGCCGGTCGCCCTGGCCACCCTCACGGAGTGGGCGCCCTTCATGGAAGCGTTGCGGGAACGAGACATCCCGCTTGCGGTACACGCGGATTTGGGAACGGACGAGGATCCGACTCGACACCTACCTCTCCTGCAGGAAGTGCTGCGCTTGTACCCTGAGAACGCAATTGTGTGGGTGCATATGGGGCTGTCCCGTGAACTGGTCGACATGAATGCCGCCCAGCATATCCAGATGGTCACGTCGCTGCTGGATCGCTACCCAAAGCTAATGGTGGATATCTCTTGGCGGGTGATCGACGACGCCTATTTCTCCCAGCCGGACAAATGGGCGCGCTATGTACCGTTTTTGAATGACTACTCGGAACGGATCCTGCCCGGCACGGACTTCCTGGCGTCGAGGGACAAGGACATCGACGTCTATCGAACGGAGCTGTACGTCACGAGTCAAATCCTTCGTGACCTGCACGATACCGCCTTTCGGAACATCGCGTTGGGACAGAACTATTTCCGACTGCTGGATCTGGACTACACGGCCCCCCCGGTGTGCGAGTAGCGTCCCGGCCAGGATCGGACGCTCAGACAGAGCGTCCGTGTCTGCGGGAGTGTCGATGACCTTCAGTAGAGGGCGAGACGCAGGTGGATGTTGCAGTAAGTAAAGTGGGCTCTTCACCGATTTGAGTACAAGGGTTGAAGGCTCAAGAAGCGCGCCAGGCTTTGAACAGCCGGCGATTCGCGGCAAACAACGTCTGCAGTTCCCGGCGCTTCGAGCCGCGGACCGTCTTCCAGCGCCGGAGCAGCAACCAGCGTTTCCCGCGCCCATGGGCACGCATCACGGCCCCGGCGCGGAAGAACTCTTGGCGGCGGACCTCGTCGAGCGCGGCGCTCGCATGCTGGAGGACATGGAATTTGTCGAACACCACGTCGGCCTGCGGCAGCACCTGCGTGACCGCATTGAGATAGGGCCGGTGCATGTCGGTACACACCGCGTGAATCGCGCCCCGCTGATGCGGGTCGAGATCCTCCGTGAGCAAGGTCGTGGCGGTAGTCGTTGTGCGATCCTGACGCAAGCCCATGACCTCGCCGCGCACCACATCCGACAGGACAGTCCAGAAGCGCTGGCCCTTCCCGCGCTGCACCTCATCGAGGCCGATGTGCCGCGGTCGCCGTTTCCGGCGGGTGCGATCCCACTCGGTCAAGAAGGCCGTCTCGGCGCGCCGGGCTTTGCCCCAGCTGACGCGGTGCCGCACGGCGGCGTGGCTGGTCGGCATCGACTGGCAATCCAGGCCGATCTGCTGGCGCAAGCGGCGCGTGACCCGGGCCTTCGGGGTGGCAAATTCGATCCGCTCCGTGCGCACCCCGCAGTGGCGACAGATCACGCGTCGTTGCCGGTAGACCAACGTGACCGGATGCCGTGCCCAGGGCAGATCGTCCCACGTCCGCTCGCGCGCGGCGCGCACGCGGCCGGTGCGGCGTCCACAGCCGTTGCACACATAGCGCCGTATCCCGCGCCGCTCCAACTGCAACCGCAGGCGACTCTCCACCCCGTCGTCCTCCCGTTCGACGCGCACCACTCGGAAGCCCGACAAGCCCAAGATCCAGGTACAATCCCGTTGCGATCCCACGTGTCCTCCCTTCTTGGTTGCACATCAAGAGAGAACAACACCGGGTGGTCCGGTGCAAGTGGGATCGCGTTCTTTCGTCCAGGCCGTCGAGCAGGCCGCCCACCTCAATTGCGGCCCGCGCAGGCGGCCGGGTATCACCTCAGATCGCTGTACTCAAATCGACGAAGAGCCGTAAAGTGGCGGTCTGAAACCAGTATCTCGACCTTCCCCCATGTTCGGATCGACAAGTGGACTCCTATCAATGGCATTGAGCTCAGGCAAGCGACTTTGGTCTTGGCGCGGTCGCCTCAGCGTTGCCACTCTGCCACGAAGAGACGAGGGATGAGGGCACACGTGCTGCAGCACGCGCTGTTCGAGGGGCCTGGCAGCATCGGCGACTGGCTGGAGGCGCGTCGAGCGGTAGTTCGTGTATCGCGTCTCTTCGCCGGAGATCCGCTGCCGACGACGGAAGCCTTCGACCTACTGATTGCCCTGGGCGGACCGATGAGCGTGAACGATGAAGCCGACCTGGCGTGGCTCGCCCCAGAGAAGGTGCTCGTGCGTGAGGCCATCGCGCGGGAGATTCCCATCGTGGGCGTGTGTCTCGGCGCGCAGCTCATTGCCAGTGCTCTTGGTGCCTGCGTCTATCGGTCCCAGACCAGAGAGATTGGGTGGTTCTCCGTACAGGCCGTTCCGGCCTCCGCACCGACGTTTACGTTTCCATCAGCCTGCACTGCGTTCCACTGGCACAGCGAGACGTTCGACCTCCCCGATCGCGCCGTACGATTGGCGAGTAGCGTCACCTGTGCAAACCAGGCATTTCAGGTCGGTCCGAATGCTGTGGGCCTCCAGTTCCATCTAGAAACGACGCCGGCCAGTCTGGACGCGATTCTCAGGGGCTGCCGTCACGAGCTCACGCCGGATCAGATCGATCCATTCGTTCAGACTGAAGAACACATACGCGCGGCTCCCGTAGCCCGATACACGGCGATCAACGGGTTGATGGGGACACTTCTTGACTACCTCGTCACCGCGCGCTGAATCGGCCATGCAACGCCGGATCAGCGGGCAACGGCCGGCGAGCTAAATTCCCACGCCTGAATCAGGCCCTGGTCGCCGTCGAGTATCGTCAGCTGTTCGATCGCCTGAGCGCCCCTGGCGTCAATTACCGGTTTTGGGGAGGTCTGAAGCACCTCTTCAGGTAAGGTAAAAAGCATTCACCGCGTCTCGATAGACGTGCTGGCCGGGGCCGGGCTCACCGAAGCCGAGAACTCAGAGACACAAGACATCGTGGACGGGGCCGACTGGTGCGATGACAAGTGGCTCGCCGACGGCGGGAACTAATTGGCCTGGATACACGAGACGCTGAGGGAGGCTCGGCGGTATGCTCTAGGAAGGAATTCACCCCGTACAAAAGTTTGGGCGCGACGGCTCGCAACCATCACGCCCGAAGCAGCAAGGAAGGCACTGCCGATGTCGTCCCCCACCGATCGCGATCTTACCGCACTGCCAACCAACGCCGTCAAGTCGCCGCGCAGCTCGACCAGGGCGCGACACTTCACGCAGCTCAACCATCGCCACGATGCCTGAGACGACGACCGACGCGCTGACCGCCGCCGACGCGGTCGCCGATGTCGCCAACACCGCCGGCGAGAATGTGACGACGGCGATCCGCTCGGACCTCAAGGAATTCAAGACCGAGACAGACACGCGATTCGCCGAAGTCCGCGCGGACCTCAAAGAATTCAAAGCCGAGATCAACGCCCGCGTCGATGGCGTGGCTAACTCGATCCAGGCGCTTCAAAAAGAATTCGCGAGCGCGTTTCAATCGCTCCAGCGCGAGAACGCCACGATCCGTTGGATGATTGGGATTGGCTTCACCCTGCTGAGCGAGAGCGTCAGTCGGCGCCATGGGGTCACGGCCGCGAAGCTCTCGCAGTGGCGTGACGAGTTGTCGCGCTCCACGATCTATGTGCAGCGGAACCGCCGTGACACGCGGACGCGCCCGAGCAAGCGCGGGCCCAAAACCGCCTGGCCAGTTAGTTGGCGAGTATGCCGGGCACGTCGTGCCGCTTGCCGCCTTTCTCGTGCAGGCGGACCCACCAGCGGTGCCCGCTCTGATAGTAGTCCTCGACCCGCATGGACGCCGCGGCCGAGACGCGGGCGAAGGTGTAGCAGAGGAGGCCGAGGAGGGCTTTGTCCCGGAGGCCCACGAGCGTCTGGGTCTGAAGGGAATCGAGCAGGGCGCGCGCTTGGCCCGCGGTGAGCACCGGCGTCTTGCCGCGGGTGACCACATGCGTGGGGCCGCGGATAGCGCTGGCCGGATTGAACGGCACGATCTGCCCGATGACGAGCCAATCAAAGAGCCGCCGAATCGCGGGCAGGTGTTGTTTCACGGTGGGCGGGGACCCGGGATGCTGTTCGATGTGGGCGGCCACGAGGGTCGGGTGCAGCTGCGCGAGCGTGGGCTGGCGCTGCTCACACCAGGCACAGAACCGCCCCACGGGGCGGGCATAGGCCAGGCGCGTGTTCGGGTTCCGGATGTGGGCCGTAAAGAACTCCAGGAACCGCCAGGCCGCCTGCTCGCCGTGGTCGGTGATGAGGGACGGCAGCTGCGCCAGGCCACCCCGCGTGAGCGCGCCGGGGGGAAGGGTGGTCAGTTTGCTGGTCATGCCGGATGGGCACCAGGATAGCCCGCGCGAACAAAACCATCATCGCACCGAACACCCCGCCGAGAAACGCGAGGCTCAGGGTCGTGGCACCACTCGTGTTTCAAACTCGCGATCACCTGACCGGGAACCGCCAATCGCTACCGGTACGAGCACGCCGCTCCACAACGCCGCGTTGGCGAGTATGCCGGCGTCAGACACCCATGCCGGCGCTCCCGCCGTCAACCGTTCGACGGCTTCAAAACCCACCAGCGCCCCGACGAGCAACAGCACGGCCGCGGTTGCGAAGACCTGCGTTTGTCGCGGAGACCGTCGCCACCAGTAGCCCCTCGACCGCAACGACGACGAGAACGAATACGCCGCCCAACAGGACATATGCCATGGTACTCACTCCTCCCGACGAACCGAGAACAAGTCTACAAGCCGCACGACGGATGATCCAACATACCGGCATGGACCGTGCGCCAGACATCCCGCAGGCATGGCGAGACGAGTTCGACGCGGCGGCCGCCCGGCCGTTCCACGTCCGTATGCGGTACGCGTTCGTCCACACGTACAAGCCGGTGCTGGATGACGAGCCCTACCGCTCCTGGGAGAGCACGGCGGACTACCGCCGCTGGTGCAACACGCACCTCCCGGACTGGCTGGGCTATGGGACCGATTAGCGCCCCGCAGGTCGAGGAGCTCCGAGACGCCCTGCACCGCCACGGCGTCACGTACCTCTTCATCGGCAAGACCGGCGCGATCCTCCACGGCTTCCCCGACACCACACAGGACGCCGATCTGTTCCTGCAGAACACCCTCCGCAACGGGGAGGCCGCCGTGCACGCCCTGCAGGAACTCGGCTTCACGCTCACGCCGCCGCAGACGGCTGAGATCCGACGCGGCAAGGACTTCGTCCAGCTGAAGAACGGACCATTCGACGTGGATCTCGTCTTCGCGCCCGACGGCATCGACCGCTTCGAGGACGCCTGGCGCCGCGGCGTGGACATCAACGGGTTCCCCGTCTGCTCGATCGACGACATCATCGCCAGCAAGCAGGCGTCCAACCGGGCGAAGGACCGCGACACCCTTCCGCGCCTTCGGAGCTTCCGCGACTACCTCCGCCAACCCGGACGCCCCACCCCGACTCGCCTTCCCGCATTGCAATCCCGAGGCGGTCTGGATGTGGAAGATGTTCCGTGAGTAGCCGCTCATGTCGTCCAGGCCGTCCTAGCAACCCGTGGCTAAACGGCCCATTCTGCCGCGCGGACTGGAAATAGTTCGAAACGATGATGCGGTGTGCCTGCGGGCACGTGATCGTCGGATGGTGGTGTGATCGTGGCGCCAGAAGTCGACCACGCATGTCCGGTATCCCCCTGGTCGGCGCCCTGGACCGTCACCCCGACGATGGCGCCGGTCTCCAGGTCGACCGCGTGCTCGGCCTTGTGCGCGAGGTGTGTGCGGCCGTCCTTCATCTTCGTGATGCGCGCGTCGGGGTCGTGCGGATGCTGCCAGTGCCGGGAGGATAGTGGGCGACCGCTTACCGAGGAACTCCGACGAAGAAAAGGCGCAAGTGTGGACCAGTGTCTGAGAAATGCCCTGAAAACAGCGGCTCCAGTCGGTCGCACGTCAGCGCGGGCTGAGTGCGGTCGGGTGTATAACGGTGCCATCCGGGACAGGCAAAATGGAAATCCCGGATGGAGGAGAGGGCGCGCCGTCGCATTGGCAACGAGACCGGGGCTCAGCTCACCGTTCGAACTTTCCACAGCTTGGGCATGTCCATCATCGGTGAAGCGGAGGGCAAACGCCCAGCACTGGGTAGTGGGTCAGTTTGAATCGGCTGGCCCTCGGGCCGGGCGGCGGCCCGTGCGATAATGGGGCGTGCCTAAACGCTCAAGCAAGGCGAAAAAGAGAACCCCTGCCCAAGAAGGCGCCCCCCACGATTTCACCGTCGTTGCCCGCCGCGTGGTCGAGCAGGCCATCGGCGAGCAGCTCGACGGCTCCCCCCTTCCGAACCCCGACGAGGGCAAGAACCCGGCAGCCGTGGCACTCGGCAAGCTGGGTGGGGCCAAGGGAGGACCAGCTAGAGCTAAAAGCCTCTCTGCGCGCAAACGGCGAGAGATCGCGAAAAAAGCGGCAGCAGCGCGCTGGCGGAAGTCAGTTCCTCACGACGACGAATAAACCTTGAATGTGCGCCTAAGGTCGTCCGCCTTGGCATTCGGTAGTGACCGCCCGCCGGCTTTGACCTTAACCATGCTTAGCCCGAATACCAACGCATCAACATCTTCGCTGTAGAGATCAAGCTGCCTGGCCGCCTCAGATTTCGACACTCCGCTCGTCCTTAATGCCCCGAATACCTTTGCGAACACTTGGGAGGTCTCCCTTTCGATCCCGTTCGGCTCACGTGACTGTCCGTACCGCGACAACTGGACAAACACACCGCGATAACTCCATTCCGTCAACAGGCCAAGCCGGTAGAGTCTGTGAGCGAGCGCCCCGAGGGACACTCGCCAGCCGAGCTTGAGTTGTGCCAGCTGGTGCATCGACGGAGTAATCATCTTGGGGACGGCGGCCCGAACGCTCCCCTCCGGCATCAAGAATGCCGCAGCAAACCCCTGCGCGTCCTTTTCTGCGTCTCGGCCTCTTGGGACACCGTGCTGATGCATTACAAGGTGTCCAAGTTCGTGGGCTGCGTCCATCCGGCTGTGCTCGGGAGTCTTTATCGTGTTCAGGAACACGAATGGCAGGTCGTGGTACCACAATGAATAAGCATCCACCTGCTTGCCACGCTCAGCCAGAGAGAACACGCGAATGCCTTCAGACTCCAACAAATGCACCATGTTGCCGATCGGGCGTTGCCCGATCCCCCAATGGCTCCTCAGCGCCATTGCGGCCTCGTCGGGCGCGAAGTCTCGCAAGTCAGGCAATCGTGCAGCCGGTAATTGAAACCGGTGCTCGATCCAGGCGCTCAGCTCGAAAGCTAACGCACCGGCGGCCAAGGCGGCATTCCGTTGGCCAGCGGTCATGCTGGACAAGGATCGGAAGCTGACGCCATCCTTCGTCGGCGCTTCTCTATCGGGCCGATGAAAGAACATCGGTGGAAAGTGCGTCACAGATGCGATCGCATTGATTGCATCTACCGAAGGCACTAGCCGACCAGTTTCAAACTCACCAAGCGCCTTTGGGGTCAGTCCAGCACGTCGGCCAAGCGCGACCTTCGTCATGCCGCGACGCTGGCGCGCCAGCACGAGCCTGGAGGGAGTGAACATGCGCCCCTCTTATCGTCGGCGAAGCACCAGGACATCAGGTTCGACAGGTGGTTCGTCCGGCAAGGAAATCTTGGTCTCATCGAGATCGATTTCGCTCAGGATCAACCGCTCGACCCACTCCTCTACATAGCCGGCCGAAGTGATCGCGGTCGGAGTGGATAGTTCGGACCTGATTATGTGTTGTCTTCGATGATGGAGCAGCACCCATGTAGTCAGTGGCGCGTCCGGCTCGTCGGGTGCTGAATCCGGAACCTGATCGAAGAGGGAGAGTTGATAGTTAGTCTCCACGGCGCGTTGCGTAGCGACCCCCTTTTTGTGCTGCGTAGAAGGCTTCCCGAATGGAGCATCCACGCGGCCAGTCCACTCATCACCACGCGCGGCCGCGACCTGGATCGTACGCTCTGGATTTACGATCGTAGAGTAGTTTCTGGCATCGCTGCGGCTCCAGCCATCTTGCATTTTGCGATCCCGAAGAGCCCTCACCGTTTCTGCCCAGAACGTCAGCCCGCCGTAGATCGGAGGATGGTTGCCAGTGCAAAGCGCCATCGCGCTCGCGCCGTCAAGCAGCGACCCGGTCAGGTCAGTTGCCTCAAGGCCGAGTTCTCGAAGTCGAGCACGAACACTGAGGGGATCATCGACGACGTGTCTTTCTGCGCTCACGGTGCCGTTCCTTTCCAGCCGGGGAGTGATGGCCGAACCAGACGGCGAAGTCACTTCCTGTTTTTAATCCTCACACGAGAGTGTAAAACAGGAAGTGTAGCCATGTCAACGTGTATAATGACCTGTTAAATAAGGATTATACTACATTACTTTACAGTGCCTGTTCGATTAAGTATTATAGTCAGTATAAATAAGCTGAGCACGGCGAAGCGAACGGCGGTTGTCGCGGCCCTGGTTGAGGGCAACAGCATCCGGGCAACGGTCCGTATGACGGGCGTGGCGAAGAACACCATCGTCAAGCTGCTCAAGGACATCGGCGCGGCTTGCTCGAAGTATCAGGACGAGACGTTGCGGAACCTGCCCTGTCGGCGGCTCCAGTGCGACGAGATTTGGTCGTTCGTAGGCGCGAAAGACAAAAACATCTCGACCGCTGAGCAAAAATTCGGGCGCGGCTCCGTGTGGACCTGGACGGCGCTGTGTGCGGATACCAAGCTGGTCCCGTCCTGGCTCGTCGGGACACGTGATCTCGGCTCGGCCTACACGTTCATGCATGACGTAGCCGACCGACTCTCGCATCGCGTGCAACTGACCACGGACGGCCATAAGCCCTACCTCTCGGCTGTCGAGGATGCGTTCGGCGGGCAGATCGACTACGCGACGTTGCAGAAGCTCTACGGGTCAGACCCGGAGGCAGAGAAACGCTACAGCCCGGCCAAGTGCCTCGGGTGTGACATCAAGACCGTGGTCGGCGCGCCGGACCCGAAGCACATCAGCACGTCCTACGTCGAGCGGCAGAATCTCACGATGCGGATGAGCCTGCGGCGATTCACGCGGTTGACTAATGCATTCAGCAAGAAAGTGGAGAACCACGCGGCAGCCGTGGCGCTCTACTTCATGTACTACAACTTCGTGAGGATTCACCAGACGCTCAGAACGAGCCCGGCGCAAGCAGCCAGCGTGACAGAGAAACTCTGGGAAATCGAGGACATCGTGGGGCTGCTCTCAAACTGACCCACTACCCAGCACTGGCAAAGGTTGCAGAGGACGACAAGGCTCTGTTAGAAGTGATCCCGGACAGTGTTGTAAGGTAGATTCTGTGCTGATGAGGAGGTCCCACTCGGCGGCGCGGAGAGACGATTTTCGCGCTCCCAAGCCACCGGCGGGGCTGGTTCACCAAGCCCATCGCTTCACGTGCAGCCGTCGCGGCTGGTGGCGTGCAGGCATATTCGCCGGCGCAGCCTGTCTGGCCTGGCTCGCCTGGCCGAACTTGGCCTTCGCGCAGCCCCCCGGCGTGACGGTTTCGGAGACGGCACTGACGGTGCCCGAAGGCGGCTCGGCGAGCTACACGGTGGTGCTCGACACCCGGCCGATGGATGATGTCACGATCACGGTGGCGCGGTCGTCCGGGGACGACGAGAATCTGACGGCGAGTCCGGATGCGCTGACCTTCACGAACTCGAACTGGAGTATGCAGCAGACGGTGACGATCCTGGCGGCCGAAGACGACGACAGCGAGAACGGCACCGCCCTGTTTACGCATGCTGTGGCCGGCCCCGGCACCGCCTATGACGAGCTTCCGGCCCCCGGCGTCACAGCAACCGAGAACGACAACGATTCGCCCGGCGTGATCGTCTCGTCGACGGCACTGACGGTGCCGGAAGGCGGCTCGGCGACCTACACGGTGAGGCTTGCCACCAAGCCACTGTCCGATGTCACGATCACGGCGGCGCGGTCGCCCGGGGGCGATGATGATCTGACGGCGAGCCCGGATACGCTGACGTTCACGAACTCGAACTGGAGTATGCAGCAGACGGTGACGATCCTGGCGGCCGAAGACGACGACGGCGAGCGCGGCGTCGCCCTGTTTAACCATAGTGCGGCCAGCCACCCCGGCACCGTCTATGACGGGCTTCCGACCCCCAGCGTCAGAGCAACCGAGAACGACAACGATTCGCCCGGCGCGATCGTCTCGCCGACGACACTGTCGGTGCCGGAAGGCGGCTCGGCGACCTACACGGTGAGGCTTGGCACCAAGCCACTGGACGGTGTCACGGTCGAGGCGACCCGGGACCAAAGGAGTGACACCGACCTGACGGTGAGTTCGGATACGGATACGGATATGAATACAGATTCGGTTACGTTGGCCTTCACGAACTCGAACTGGAATACGGAGCAGACGGTGACGGTCACGGCGGCCGAAGACGCCGACGAGGTGGATGACGTCGCGATCTTCTCTCACGTCACGGCAAGCCGCGACGAGGGCTATGACTCAAGAGAGGATGTCGATCCGGTCACGGCGACCGAGGCCGACAACGAAAAGGTAGTGACGGTCGCGATTCAGACGGAGGTGTCAGCTCCGGTGCGCGGCGTGTTCGAGGTGATGATCATCTTTAGCGAGGCGGTGACGGGTTTCGAGCGGAGCGAGATCGCGGTGACGAATGGTTCGGTGACCGACTTCAGTGGGTCGGCGCCGACCTATAAGGCAGAGATCACTCCCTCGAAGAGCGGTGAAGTGATCGTGGAGGTTGGGGCGAATGTGGTCGAATACGGCGTCGGCAACGGCAATATAGCGGGCGCGCCTCTGGCGATCGAGGCGGATCTGGAGCGGCCGGAGGTAACGATCGAAGGGCCGACGGAGCCGGTGGGAATAGCAGCGTTCGAAGTGACGATCACCTTCTCGGAGCCTGTGGAGGGTTTTGAGCTTGAAGATATCCGAGTCACTAATGGAACGGCTTCAAACTTTACCAAAGTCTCGCCGCGGGAGTACACGGCGACGATCATGCCCGAAGAGATCGGTGAAGTGAGGGTTGAGGTCCCCGAGGACGTGGCCGAGGACGTGGCCGGCAACGGCAACCCGGCGGCGGAGCCTCTGGTGATCGAGGCGGATCTGGAGCGGCCGGAGGTAACGATCGAAGGGCCGACGGAGCCGGTGGGAATAGCAGGGTTCGAAGTGACGATCGCCTTCTCGGAGCCTGTGGAGGGTTTTGAGCTTGAAGATATCCGAGTCACGAATGGAACGGCTTCACACTTTACCAAAGTCTCGCCGCAGGAGTACACGGCGACGATCATGCCCGAAGGGATCGGTGAAGTGAGGGTTGAGATCCCCGAGGACGTGGCCGAAGACGTGGCCGGCAACGGCAACCCGGCGGCGGAGCCTCTGGTGATCGAGGCGGATCTGGAGCGGCCGGAGGTAACGATCGAAGGGCCGACGGAGCCGGTGGGAATAGCAGCGTTCGAAGTGACGATCGCCTTCTCGGAGCCTGTGGAGGGTTTTGAGCTTGAAGATATCCGAGTCACGAATGGAACGGCTTCTAACTTTACCAAAGTCTCGCCGCAGGAGTACACGGCGACGATCATGCCCGAAGGGATCGGTGAAGTGAGGGTTGAGGTCCCCGAGGACGTGGCCGAGGACGTGGCCGGCAACGGCAACCCGGCGGCGCAGGCCTTCGAAGTGGAGACGAAGCGGGTGGTGAGCTATCAGGAGGAGAGCTACACGGCGAGGGAAGGTGGGGAGACGGTGGCGGTGACGGTGAAGCTGAGCCACGGCTGGGACGAGGAGCTGGCGATCCCGATCCGGGTGACGCGGCCGGAGGCGACGGAAGCCGCCGACTATACCTTAGATGATTTGGAGGAATGGGATGCCCAGGAGGGCACCGGCAGGCTGACGTTCCCAGCCGAGGAAACGGAACAGACCTTCACGATAAAGGCCAACCATGACGGGGACGGGGACGACGAGACGGTGGAGCTGGGATTTGGGGAACTGCCGGAGATCGTACTGGCAGGGGAGCCGGGCGTGGCGACAGTGATGCTGGAGGACAAAGGACTGGTGGAGCTGAAGGTGAGCTTCGGGCAGGCGGAGTACCAGATTAGGGAAGGCCAGCAGGCCAACATCGAGGTGAAGGTGGCGCCGACGGCGGACCGGCGGGTGGAAGTACCGCTGTTGGTGGCGCCTAAAGGAGGGGCCACTGACGAGGACTATAGCGGGGTGCCGGCGAAGGTGGTGTTTGAGGAAGGTGAGAGTGAGGGAACGATTTCCGTCGAGGTGCTGGCGGATGAAGTGAACGATCCTGGGGAGGGGGTTGTGCTGAGCTTTGGAGAGTTGCCGGAGGCGGTCAGTGGAGGAGAGATCTTGCAGACAACAGTGAACTTCAGGCATCAGCGCACGGCGGAGCAGTTCTCGCAAACGCTGGAGGTGGCGCTGGCGGTGATGGCGCGGTCGATGGGGGAGAGTGCGCAGACGGCCATTCAGGGTCGCTTTGAGCGGCATCGGCAGTGGAGTCGGCTGGGGGCAGCCGGAGGAGCGCTGCCGACAGTGCAGCCGGGAAGCGACAACGGTGCCGCGGCTCTGAGCCCGGGAGAATCCCAGCGGATAGGCAGCGAGAGCCTTGAGGGTTCCCGCAGGAGAAGAGCCGAAGGTCCGGTGGTGCCGAGCGCTGGAGGCGCGGCCGGGGCCCCAGCAGCGATGGGATCGAGTGGGGGGGCGGGAGATCGGGAAGGTGACGTGCGGGGAGCGTGGCTGCGGAACGTCTCGCTGGGTGGATTGACGGGCCTGTTCGGCCACAGCCAGGGCGATGCGGGCGTCACGACCGGCTCCGGCATGGCGCCAAGTGGGACCGGCCCGGCCGTCGGGTTGGGAGGGCAGCCGGGTTACGGTCAGAATAGATTCCAGGGTTCGGGGGCCAGGGACTGGTCGCTGAGATCGGGATCGGGCGAGTTCTCGGGGAGGCGGAATCGAGAACTCAACCTTGCGGGAGCCTCCTTCGAGATGCCGCTGGGAAAGCAAGAGAAGGAGAAGAGCAGGAGCTGGGTACCGGCGGTGTGGGGGCAGGGGGACCTGCAGCACTTCAACGGGAACCTGACGCGGTACGAGATGAGCTATCGAGGAGGTCTCGAGGCCGCCCATGTGGGGCTGGACCTTTATGCCAACGACAAGGTGCTGGCCGGGCTGTCGTTCATGCGCAGCTGGGGGAACATGGATTACAGCGACGATGGGATCGATGGGACGTTGGGGAGTCGCATGAACACCTTTCATCCTTATCTGTACTGGCAGCCGGCGGAGCGCGTGAGTGTGTGGGGCATGGGAGGCTTGGGACGAGGACGAGTGGACGTCAACGAGCCTGGGAGGAGTCACAACTTCGAGGCCGACTTCCGGATGTTCTCGGGAGGAGTGAGGACGGTGCTGTCGAGGCGAGGCAGCAATGAGGTGGGGCTGCGGGCGGACACCTTCACGGCGCAACTGGGGACCGAAGCCTCCGAAGACATCGCGAAGGTGCGAGGCGAGGCCCACCGGGCGCGGTTGATGCTGGAGTGGGTGCACACCATGCAGCAGTCAGCGGGGCGATCCCTGAGCCTGAAGGCGGAGGCCGGCGGGCGTTTCGACGGGGGCGATGCGGAACGGGGCAGCGGCGTGGAAACAGGATTCCGTCTAGGGTATCTGGATGCGAACAGTGGACTGGACGTGGCCATGCTCGGCCGGGTGCTGGTGGTGCATGAAAGCGACTACCGGGACTGGGGACTGGGAGTGCAGGCGAGCTGGGACCCGGGCGAGAAGCAGCGCGGGTTTAGGGCGTCGGTGACCTCCGCGCGGGGCCATGATGGAGGCGGCCGAACGACGCTATGGAACAACGCTAATATGGTCACGCGCCCGGTGGGAATGGATGCCATGGGAATGAGTTCCCAGAGCCGGATAGAAAGCGAGGTGGCCTATGGCGGCCTGAGGGTGCTGGGCTTACCGGGTCTGTTGACGCCCTATAGCCGGCTGCGATGGGCCGGACAGAGCCGGGAGCTGGCCTGGGGGACCGCTTGGAGCCTGCCTCCATGCTCGCAGCAGGGGCTGCCATTGATCTTGGAATGGGAAGCCATGGGGCGGGAGAACAGCATGGGCCCGGCCGATCTAGCGGTGCTGGTGCGAATGTCGATCCCCTTCTGAGGGATGTGTTGCAACTTTGAAAAGCAGCAAGAGACCGACTTGGTCGAATCGACCGGGCGCCCATATCAGGCAACCACCTCGAACAGTTTGTCGATGAACTGAATCTGCCGCCGAACATCCGAACCGCTCACCCGCCTTACCTGCCCCTTCCGGATCATGTGCAGCGCCTCATATCCCTCAATCGTTCGCCGAGCCGCGTGAAATTCGCGAAAGCCCCGCTTGGCCTTCACTCGTCGTTTGATCGCTCGATGATCCTGCTTAAGACCAGCTTCATCGCTGGATGTGCGCGAGCCCCGCTTTGACTTCTTCCCAGCTGAAAACATGGTCCGGGTTGGCGTTGTAGGCAGCCAACCGCTCGTCGAGGTGGGCCTTTTGCTCGTCAGTGAGAGGGGGAAGAGTGCTCTCGACCAGAAAATCCGCGAGCTCAAGACGCTCCTCGGCAGGGAGCTGGAGCGCTTGTTTTTTCAGGTCTGCGTTCGTCATCAGTTTTTATTATACGGACGCTCAAAGACCTGGCAAGGGTGGGGGAGTGGGGATAATGGAATAAATATGAGGTGGCCCCGGAAAATCGGACAGGTCGTTAAGGTGTATTCCTCTGGCTGACGGAGGGATACGAGATGAGCAAGCGACGCAGGTTTTCAGGGGAGTTGAAGGCGAAGATTGCGCTGGAGGCGCTACGGGGCGACCGGGCGCTGCAGGAGATCGCCTCGAAGCACCAGGTTCATCCGAATCAGGTGAGCGCGTGGAAGCGTCAGGCGATTGCTGGTCTGGGCGAGGTGTTCTCGAACGGGGGTGAGCGCCGGCGGCGGGACCATGAGAGCGAGGTCCGCGAGCTGCACGCGAAGATCGGCGAGTTGACGGTGGAGCGGGAGGTTTTGTCGAGAGGGTCCGGTCGATGAGCCGGGCCGAGCGCAGGGCGCTGGTGAGACGCGCTCACCCAGAGCTGAGCGTGAGCCGTTAATGCCGTTTGCTGTCGGTCGGGCGCTCCTCACGCGGGTCCTCGCGGCCGCCTACGTGGCGCACCCAGAGCGGTTCGTCAAGGGGACGCCCACACCAGCCGATCTGCCGCAGGCAGTGTGGATCAACCCTCCGGCGAAGAAAATGGCTCCTCAGGATGCCCCAGGAACGACGAGCGTCACCCCGGTCGACCCGCAGGACCCCTTGATTTCCAGTCCGAGCGAACACTTGGCCACCACGATCATCGACCGCGGCGGGACTCTCATTTCTTCACCCTTGGTGTCTCAATGTCATTGACAGCTTCCGCAGCTTACCAGGGCTGGCAAAGCTCGTGATGCGGAGAGAACCTGTAGCGAGCTCGGTGTCCTCCACCTTGATAGCGCGTGTGTCCCCGTAGTGCTTGCTGGTGACCTGACAAAGAGTGCAGTCGCCGCGACCAGCATCGGCAAGCACTATGGCCGGCCGCAGCTTTGCCTGCGACAGATCAGAAAACGGGAACCGGACGAGAACTATCGCGCCTGTTGCAGGTGCGCCCACGCTTCGTCCTCCCCTGGACGGAGCCAATCCTGCGCAAGCGCTTTCTCACTCAGCAGCGCACTCTCCGGCACTTGTTCCGCAGGCTGTTTCTCCAGAATCGTGAGCGCCCGGCAGGCCGTGCGAGGGGGGACGGGTTCCAGCAACCGGACATTACCGTTCTCGTCGATGAGGGCTTCGACCGTTCGGATCATGGCTTACTCTCCATACTCCAGTGTACCGGATTCACGCGGTACACTGCTACGTGGGGCCCTGGCGCTGACCGCCAGACGCGACTACGCCTAAACGGCGGGAGGTTGCTGAAATGAGGCTCTTCGTCGATTTGAGTACAGCGATCTGAGGTGATACCCGGCCGCCTGCGCGGGCCGCAATTGAGGTGGGCGGCCTGCTCGACGGCCTGGACGAAAGAACGCGATCCCACTTGCACCGGACCACCCGGTGTTGTTCTCTCTTGATGTGCAACCAAGAAGGGAGGACACGTGGGATCGCAACGGGATTGTACCTGGATCTTGGGCTTGTCGGGCTTCCGAGTGGTGCGCGTCGAACGGGAGGACGACGGGGTGGAGAGTCGCCTGCGGTTGCAGTTGGAGCGGCGCGGGATACGGCGCTATGTGTGCAACGGCTGTGGACGCCGCACCGGCCGCGTGCGCGCCGCGCGCGAGCGGACGTGGGACGATCTGCCCTGGGCACGGCATCCGGTCACGTTGGTCTACCGGCAACGACGCGTGATCTGTCGCCACTGCGGGGTGCGCACGGAGCGGATCGAATTTGCCACCCCGAAGGCCCGGGTCACGCGCCGCTTGCGCCAGCAGATCGGCCTGGATTGCCAGTCGATGCCGACCAGCCACGCCGCCGTGCGGCACCGCGTCAGCTGGGGCAAAGCCCGGCGCGCCGAGACGGCCTTCTTGACCGAGTGGGATCGCACCCGCCGGAAACGGCGACCGCGGCACATCGGCCTCGATGAGGTGCAGCGCGGGAAGGGCCAGCGCTTCTGGACTGTCCTGTCGGATGTGGTGCGCGGCGAGGTCATGGGCTTGCGTCAGGATCGCACAACGACTACCGCCACGACCTTGCTCACGGAGGATCTCGACCCGCATCAGCGGGGCGCGATTCACGCGGTGTGTACCGACATGCACCGGCCCTATCTCAATGCGGTCACGCAGGTGCTGCCGCAGGCCGACGTGGTGTTCGACAAATTCCATGTCCTCCAGCATGCGAGCGCCGCGCTCGACGAGGTCCGCCGCCAAGAGTTCTTCCGCGCCGGGGCCGTGATGCGTGCCCATGGGCGCGGGAAACGCTGGTTGCTGCTCCGGCGCTGGAAGACGGTCCGCGGCTCGAAGCGCCGGGAACTGCAGACGTTGTTTGCCGCGAATCGCCGGCTGTTCAAAGCCTGTCTCCTGCGCGAACAGCTCGACCGCCTGTGGACGTATCGGACGCCGATGGGCGTGGGGCACTTCCTCATCGGCTGGGTGACCGCGTTGCGCTGGCAACGGCTCCCCGAGATGGAGCGCCTCGGCGCGTTCCTCGTTCGTCATCTCGAGGGCATCGCTGCCTACTGCTTCCACCCTGTTCGCTTCGGCGTGGTCGAATCGATCAACACGACCATCAAGGCGGTCCTCCGCCGCGCACGCGGTATGCAGAATGAACAACTGCTCTTGCTCAAACTGAAGTGGGCCACGGCTCATCCGATTCGATCGTCTCGCGACCTGGCGCGCTTCTTGAGCCTTCAACCCTTGTACTCAAATCGGTGAAGAGCCTGAAATGAGTCAAGCCCATTCTTAGTTAAAACTCTCCACGGCTCCCGATGGCTTACGCGGCCTGCTTCGTCGACGTCGTCGTGTCGATCTTCAGTTCTCGCTTCAATGCGGCCCGAAGCGTGGGAAGGTGGCGGTAGCCCCTCACCCTTCGTAGGCGCGGTTCGATGTCCAGGAGGGCGGTCGCCAGCCAGCGGTGGCGTTGGCTCGAGCTCTGCCAGTGATCTACCTTCGCGCAGCGTTCCTCGACCAGCGCATTGACCGACTCCAGACAGTTCGTCGTCTTCAGCGACCGGCCCAGCACTCCGTACACGCCCAATCGATGTAACGTCAGGGTTTCGTCCAGACCTTCCGCCAAGCTGTCAGCCGCCGACTGGTTCCGCTCGTCCAACTCGCCGTGGAGCGTCTCGAGCGCACCGAGGGCCTCGTCGTAGTCCGGCCGGTTGTACGCTCGCTGGAGACGCTGACGCCACACCGCCTGCTCGTGCTTGGCCAGGTAGCTCACCACGTTCTCGCGCTTGTGCCACTGGCACCGTTGGACCAGGGCCCGGCCCCGGAAGGCCTTCCGGACGGCCGTGCGGAGCCCCTTGCCGCCATCGAGGATGACCAGCACACCCTGGGAGAGGTCGAGGCCCCGCTCGACCAACGACCGCAGGAACGGTGTGAGCACCGTCGCGTTCTCCGTGTCCGTTTCGACGAAGCCCAGGAAGCGTTTCTCCCCAGACAGCGTGATGCCTAGCGCGATGACCATCGTCGCGTCAGCGAACGTCTTGCCGTCCAGGAACACGGCCACCACGTCCTCATCGGATAGGTCCCGCTCCTGGAACGCCCGTAGCTGCGCCGCGCTGGCCTGGATGAACCCCCGGGACACCGTCGAACTCGACAGCCCGATCGCCCCGGGAATCGCCGCCGCGGCCGCCGCGTAGTTGCGGCACGAGATCCCGTAGAGCACCCGTCGCAGCAGCGCGTCGTCCACCTCGCGGTCGTCATGCAACGCCTCATACGACCGCAGCGGAATCTCGCTCCCCGCGAGGCGACGAATCCGGGGCACGCGAATCGGCACGCGCTGCCCCGCGAGACCCACCGTCCCAGGGTTACTGCCGTGACGGCGTCCACCGACCGACGCGTCCTTCCGGACGTAGCGCTCGCTCGCCAGCGCCGTCACCTCCTGGTCGAGCAACTCCTGCACATGCATCAGGCCCAGGGGAACCAGCGAGCGGATCAGCTCCACCTTCGCGTCCAGCTCCAGATCCGCGTAGGCCTCGCGGTGAATGATGTTGACCGAGCCCAGCTTGCGAACTTTCTTGCGCTTCCTGACAGCACGTAGGCCACTCATCGTGGCTCCTCTCTCTCGTGGGGTGATGTCCGTCTTTTGCAACGTCATCAAACCACAGGGTCTGGAGCCGTTTCAATGTTCAACTAAGATTAGCTCACCCTCGCTGAAATCTCAGGGTTACTAACCGGGCGTGGCGCGGCCAGTCGAGGTCGGGGAGGGTCGAGGACTGGCGGAGTGGCCCGCGGGTCTTCCCTTGGCTGTGGCCTGTGCGCGGGCGAGATCGATCACGCCCGCCGCCGTTAGAGGTCTGGCCAGAAGAGCGCCATGAGGAAAAGAACGAACCAGCCCTTCTTCTGCCGGTTCGTGAGAGGTTTACGTGTTTTTGCCATTCGTTATGCTCCTGTGGTCTTCGGAGTGCCGGCGGCGCCCGACGCGCGGTCCTCTCGCGCCGGAAAGTGTTGTTCGAGGATTTCGATAAGCACAGTCCGCATACTCCGCCCTTGCTCAGCACATCCCATTTTGATGCGGACGTGAAGGTCTTTGGGGATCAGAAAGTTCATGCGACGGAGCGATTCGCGGCCCGTCACGAATTCATCTGGCGTGCTGGGCCGTTGTCGGGCGGGTTTGGAGCCCCATTTAGCGGTCGAGGTCATAGTGCGTGCTCCACCGGATGTGCAGACCGTAGGGCCGCAACGATCACATCACGGCGATCGCCCTGATCCGCGAGAACGATGTTAACGAGTTCGATGGCAAGGTGCAGGACATCAGTCGTCGCCGGTCCGTCATGCTGTGTTTCCAAAGCGGTGCAACCTTCCCGCACGGCCTTGGCGTATACCGTACGGTTGCGAATCGCCGTGTTGCACACCGAACAGGGGAGATCGGCCAGCGCATCGCGTACTTCATTCGCTAAGGTGGTCCGCAGAACCACACGATTGAGGACGAACCGGGCATCGAGCGTCGGTTTCGTGATGGCACATTCTTCAAGAAGTTCGAGAATGTCTTTCGTCGCCCAGACATCGAACGGTGACGGTTGGACAGGAATAAGAACCAAATCACTGGCCACGATGGCAGACTTCGCCAAGTCGTTCACGCGCGGCGCACCATCAATGATGACCCAATCGTAATTTTTCCCAATGATGGGCACTTGTTGGTGAAGCGTGCGTGTCGGGAGCCCGACGACGGGAAACGGTGCCGTGCCGTCGCGCGCCGTCGCCCAATCGAGGGCAGAGCCTTGGGGATCGCCGTCGATCAGCGAGGGTGAGCTAATCTTAGTTGAAAATTGAAACGGCTCCAGACCCTGTGGTGTGATGACGTTGCAAAAGACGGACATCACCCCACGAGAGAGAGGAGCCACGATGAGTGGCCTACGTGCTGTCAGGAAGCGCAAGAAAGTTCGCAAGCTGGGCTCGGTCAACATCATTCACCGCGAGGCCTACGCGGATCTGGAGCTGGACGCGAAGGTGGAGCTGATCCGCTCGCTGGTGCCCCTGGGCCTGATGCATGTGCAGGAGTTGCTCGACCAGGAGGTGACGGCGCTGGCGAGCGAGCGCTACGTCCGGAAGGACGCGTCGGTCGGTGGACGCCGTCACGGCAGTAACCCTGGGACGGTGGGTCTCGCGGGGCAGCGCGTGCCGATTCGCGTGCCCCGGATTCGTCGCCTCGCAGGGAGCGAGATTCCGCTGCGGTCGTATGAGGCGTTGCATGACGACCGCGAGGTGGACGACGCGCTGCTGCGACGGGTGCTCTACGGGATCTCGTGCCGCAACTACGCGGCGGCCGCGGCGGCGATTCCCGGGGCGATCGGGCTGTCGAGTTCGACGGTGTCCCGGGGGTTCATCCAGGCCAGCGCGGCGCAGCTACGGGCGTTCCAGGAGCGGGACCTATCCGATGAGGACGTGGTGGCCGTGTTCCTGGACGGCAAGACGTTCGCTGACGCGACGATGGTCATCGCGCTAGGCATCACGCTGTCTGGGGAGAAACGCTTCCTGGGCTTCGTCGAAACGGACACGGAGAACGCGACGGTGCTCACACCGTTCCTGCGGTCGTTGGTCGAGCGGGGCCTCGACCTCTCCCAGGGTGTGCTGGTCATCCTCGATGGCGGCAAGGGGCTCCGCACGGCCGTCCGGAAGGCCTTCCGGGGCCGGGCCCTGGTCCAACGGTGCCAGTGGCACAAGCGCGAGAACGTGGTGAGCTACCTGGCCAAGCCCGAGCAGGCGGTGTGGCGTCAGCGTCTCCAGCGAGCGTACAACCGGCCGGACTACGACGAGGCCCTCGGTGCGCTCGAGACGCTCCACGGCGAGTTGGACGAGCGGAACCAGTCGGCGGCTGACAGCTTGGCGGAAGGCCTGGACGAAACCCTGACGTGACATCGATTGGGCGTGTACGGAGTGCTGGGCCGGTCGCTGAAGACGACGAACTGTCTGGAGTCGGTCAATGCGCTGGTCGAGGAACGCTGCGCGAAGGTAGATCACTGGCAGAGCTCGAGCCAACGCCACCGCTGGCTGGCGACCGCCCTCCTGGACATCGAACCGCGCTTACGAAGGGTGAGGGGCTACCGCCACCTTCCCACGCTTCGGGCCGCATTGAAGCGAGAACTGAAGATCGACACGACGACGTCGAAGGGGGATGTCCCAGTAGCTGTTGAAATTTGAAGCGGCGGCTCTTCACTGGTCGTGCTATACGACCGGTGACTAAACCGAGGTGCAAGCCTCCCAGCAAGGAGCCGCCATGAAGCAGCAGTCTCGCACAGTCACTCGTCGTCGCCAATCGGAATCCCCGTCGGTGCGCCACCTCCCGTTGGTCGAGATCCTGATGGATACCGAGGCTGAGCTCCAGGAGCTGGTCGTGGCCTCGGGCCTGAAGGTGCTCGAGGCCATGCTCGAAGAGGATCGGGCGGCGGTGTGTGGGCCACGGTATGCGCATCAAGCGGCGCGACGGGCGTACCGGGCCGGGCATGCCCCCAGTCAGGTCGTGTTGGGCGGGCGCAAGGTCGCGATTCGGCGCCCGCGTGCCCGCCGCGCCGGCACGGAGGGGCCGCTGCCGACCGTGCGGGCGTTCACGGATGCGGACCCGCTGAACCGGCGGGTCGTCGACCAGAGGCTCATCGGCGTCGCGACCCGCCAGTATGCGCGGAGTCTCGAGCCGCTCGGCGCGGAGATCACCACGCGGGGCACGAGCAAGAGTGCGGTCAGTCGACGCTTTGTGGCGCAGACCCAGGCGCAGTTGGACGCGTGGCGCGCGACGCCGCTCGACAACCTCGACCTGGCCGTACTGCTGATCGATGGGGTGCACGTCGGCAGCCATTGTATCGTGGTCGCCCTGGGCATCGATAAATCGGGCACCAAACATCCGCTTGGCCTCTGGGAAGGGGCCACCGAGAATGCGACGGTCTGTCAGGGGCTGTTGACCAATCTCATGAGCCGCGGACTTCGCACCGACCGGAGCCTCCTGGTGATCGTCGATGGGGCGAAGGCCCTCGACGCCGCGGTGACCCAGACGTTCGGCCGGGCGGCCGTCGTGCAACGGTGTCAAGTGCATAAGGGCCGGAACATCCTGGAGCATCTCCCCGAGGCGCAGCGGCCGTGGGTGCAGGCGATCCTCACGCGCGCCTATACGAACCGCCACGTCAAGACGGCGACGCGTCTGCTGCAGGACCTCGCGCGTCGCTTGGACACCGACTACCCGAGTGCAGCCGCCAGCGTGCGGGAAGGACTCGACGACACCCTGACCGTGCTCGGCCTGGGGCTGTCGGAGCGCCTCCAACGATCGCTCGCCACCACGAATGCCATTGAGAGTCTGCTCAGCCGCACCCGCCATGTGAAACGGAATGTGAAGCGTTGGCGCGGTGGGACGATGGTGCTGCGCTGGGTGGCCGCCGGGGTGCTCGAAGCGGCGAAGGGGTTCCGTCGGGTGAAAGGGTGCAAAGATATGCCGGCCCTCGTCGCGGCCCTCCGAGCGCGCGACGCGCGGCTGGGCCTCGGGGAGTCGTCAGCGATGGTTGCGTAGTCGTGAACCGAGCCGCCGCTGAGTTTCAACAGCGCACGGGACATCCCCCGTCGAAGAAGCAGGCCGCGTAAGCCATCGGGAGCCGTGGAGAGTTTCAACTAAGAATGGGCTTGACTCTCCGCTCCGGCTTTCCTGGAGGCAGCTTTACCGGCAGTTTGGGGTGGACGCAGCGAACGCTGGTAATAAAAGCACGGTGAACCACTTCCGCGCGAACTGCCTCCGGGAGCTGAAAAAAATCAACCGCGCGTGGCCGGACCTCCACTATCAGACGGTCACGGGGGCGCTCGTCCTCTCGCCGTCGCCGCCGCGCATTCCACCGGCACAGCTTCGACTCATCAGCGACTAGGCCCTCGCGCCGCATGTCTACGGCGCGAGGGTGCCGCCTGTGAGGCGTTCGGCCGCGGAGTGGCCGGTTTTTTGACCGTCCGGCACGCGGTCGCCGCTCCTGGTGGCGTCTCAGCGGCCGCCGGCCGTCGGTTTTCCACAAAACTATGTGATTTCAGGAGTTTTCAGTCGGGTAAACGGCCGGATTGGAAATAGGCGATCTATCGGGTAAACGGCCGGATGTGACGGGCTGATCTATCGGGTAAACGGCCGGATGTACAAGTAGTACAGATCAAGTAGTACAACCCGACAAGTACGTACAGGCCGGTGGCCTGTGCATTGCTGCTTTTGACGTACTGCCGCGTGAGGGCCCAGTGATAAAGGGGGTTATCATTGGGTATGACGCTTCTGGAGCCGACCACAGACCGAGAGACGAAGGGCGCACTCGTGCGGGCCGCGCCGGCACCCCTGCCGGCGGTGATCGAGCGGGCCGGGCCACGGGCCCGCTTCGCCGCCGAGGAGTTCTTCGGCGCCCAGCTCCGCAACCCGCATACCCGCCGCGCATACCGCCGCTGGATCAATCGCTTCCTCGGGGCCTGTGACGCGGCCGGCGTCGAGCTGGCCCAGGTGACGCCCGGCCTGGCCGGAGGCTGGATTGCGGAGCTGCCCGTCGGGCCGCGGTCACAAAATCAGGCCCTCACCGCTCTCCGGCGCTTCTGCGACGGGCTGGTGACGCGGCACGTGATCGCCCTCAACCCGTTCCTCTCGGTGCGCTTTCAGAAGTATCAGGCCGTCGAGGGCCGGACGCCCGAGATCACGCGGGGCCAGATTCAGCGCCTCCTGCGGTCCATCGACACGACGAGCCTCCGGGGCCTGCGGGACCGGGCCGTCGTCGGGATGTTGACCTACACCGGGGCGCGGGTCGGGGCCATCGCCCGGCTCCAGCGCCAGGACCGGCGGCTGACCGAGGCCGGGGCCGTGATGCGGTTTCACGAGAAGGGCGGGAAGGACCGGGAGATTCCGATTCGCTCGACCCTGGACGCCTGGTTGACGGCGTACCTCGACGCGGGCGGCCTCCAGGACGCCCCGGCCGCCACGCCCTTCTTTCGGGCGCTCGATGTCCGGGCGTGGAGCCGGCTCACAGCCCGGCCGATGACCGCCCAGCGGATCCGCGACGTGCTCAAGATCCGGCTCAAGGCGGCCGGGCTCCCCACCGAGATCCGCCCGCACTCGTTCCGCGTCTTCGTCGTGACCGACCTCCTCCTCCAGCATGTGCCCCTGGAGGACGTGCAACACCTGGCGGGGCACGCCACCCCCCAGACGACGCAGATTTACGACCGGCGCGGCCACGCGGTCACGCGCAACATCGTGGAGCGGATTTCAGCCTAAACGCCGCCGGCAGGCGGCGCCCCTTCCCGGAGGGATACATGCGGACGTAGCGACCCCCTGGGGTGTGCGCATCGTGTTACAGAAGCGTTAGTGTCGGCACAGCCGACACAGCGAACGGAACACGAATGCTGGCACAGCCCCCCCCTTTGGCGGGGGGTCGCTACGTCCGTACGATCAGGCATTTACGTCCGTGAGTCGCGCACGAACCAGCCGCACGCCCCCGCAACCATTGACGCTTTCACACCAAGGCCGTGTTCATATCTCGCCTGAAAAGTGTTCATACCCTGTGTCGACTCTGAACAGGGTATGCAAGATATGAACAGGTGACAAGACGTCCCACAAGGGCGCAATCCGGTGCCCGCAGGTCCGGCGCGCCGGCCAGCAGCTGGGCCTGCCGGTCCAGGCGTTTGCCGACGCTCACCCCCGCAACCGACGCGTCGTTGAACAGATGCTCGTCGACGTGGCGACGCGCCAATATGGGCGGAGTCTGGAACCGCTGGGTGCGGACGTGCGCGCCCGAGGCACCAGTCAGAGCGCCGTCAGTCGGCGCTTCGTGGCGCAGACCCAGACACAAGTGGACGCCTGGCGGGCCGCTCCGCTGGCGGACCTCGACCTCGCCGCGCGGGTGATCGACGGCGTGCACGTCGGCAGCCACAGCCCGGGGGCGCCCTCGAGATCGATACGACGGGGGCAAAACACCCGCCGCGTCTGGGGAAAAGGGCGGCCAAACCGCCCGTGATGTCACGAGAAAAATACGAGCCGAACCAGCAGGGCGATGACGAGAGGACCGTAGACGAATGTTAAGAGTTTAATACTGGCTTTCAGGTCAGCGAACTGTGACTGAAAGCCCGCTTGGATGCTGGCCATTTCCCGCTGGGTGTCGAGCGTCAGTGTGGCAAACCGCTCCTGGGTGTCGAGCGTCAGTGTGAGATATTGTCAAATGTTGTGGATCGGTCATCAGCGTGATCAGGCGGCCACCTTCCGATCTCCCTCGTTGTTTCGCTCCTGCTGTACCCCGTCAATGAACGTCACGCCGGCGCGGACGAGTGGCAGCAGATGCGCGCCATTGAGCCGACGCCAGCGCTGCTGTGCCATCTCGAGCAGCTTGTAGGCCATCAACAGGCCCTTGGTGCGCGAGCCCGCGCCTTTGGTCACGCGCTGCCGGAGTCGGACCGTGGCGAATGGCGACTCGATGACGTTGCTCGTGCGCACGTGCTGCCAATGCTCAGCTGGCAGGGCAAAGTGCGTGAGGAGGCGGTCGCGGTCTGCGTCCAGGCACGCCGCCGCCTTCGGGTACTTGGCCTCGTACTCGGCGATGAAGACGTCCATGGCCTCCTCGGCGTGTGCCCGCGTCTCGGCGTACATGATCTCGCGGAGCGCGCGCTTCGCTTTCGGCTGTAATCGCTTTGGCAATTTGTCGAGCACGTTGCCCATCTTGTGACACCAGTCGCGGAGCTCTCGCGTGTCCGGCCACACGTCGCGCACGGCCGCCCAGAAACCCAGGGCGCCGTCGCCGACCGCCCCCACCGGGGCCCGCATGCCGCGCCGCTGGAGGTCCCGCAGCACCGTCGCCCAGCTGTCGGTGCTCTCGCGGTAGCCGTCCTCCAGGGCCACGAGCTTCTTGGTCCCATCGGGCCGTACGCCGATGACCACCAGCGTACAGAGCCGATCGTCCTCGAGCCGGATGTTGAAATGGATGCCGTCGACCCACACGTACACGTAGTCACGATCGGCCAGGTCCCGCTGGCGGAACCGCCGGTAGTCCTCTTCCCACACCGCCGTGAGGCGCGCGATGTTGGTCGCGCTGAGGCCGGCCGCGTCATCCCCCAATAGCACCGGCAGCGCTTCGCGGAAATCGCCCGTCGACAGACCGCGCAGATAGAGGATCGGCAGCACCTCCGCCACCTTGGGGAGTCAAGCCCATTCTTAGTTGAAACTCTCCACGGCTCCCGATGGCTTACGCGGCCTGCTTCTTCGACGTCGTCGTGTCGATCTTCAGTTCTCGCTTCAATGCGGCCCGAAGCGTGGGAAGGTGGCGGTAGCCCCTCACCCTTCGTAAGCGCGGTTCGATGTCCAGGAGGGCGGTCGCCAGCCAGCGGTGGCGTTGGCTCGAGCTCTGCCAGTGATCTACCTTCGCGCAGCGTTCCTCGACCAGCGCATTGACCGACTCCAGACAGTTCGTCGTCTTCAGCGACCGGCCCAGCACTCCGTACACGCCCAATCGATGTAACGTCAGGGTTTCGTCCAGGCCTTCCGCCAAGCTGTCAGCCGCCGACTGGTTCCGCTCGTCCAACTCGCCGTGGAGCGTCTCGAGCGCACCGAGGGCCTCGTCGTAGTCCGGCCGGTTGTACGCTCGCTGGAGACGCTGACGCCACACCGCCTGCTCGTGCTTGGCCAGGTAGCTCACCACGTTCTCGCGCTTGTGCCACTGGCACCGTTGGACCAGGGCCCGGCCCCGGAAGGCCTTCCGGACGGCCGTGCGGAGCCCCTTGCCGCCATCGAGGATGACCAGCACACCCTGGGAGAGGTCGAGGCCCCGCTCGACCAACGACCGCAGGAACGGTGTGAGCACCGTCGCGTTCTCCGTGTCCGTTTCGACGAAGCCCAGGAAGCGTTTCTCCCCAGACAGCGTGATGCCTAGCGCGATGACCATCGTCGCGTCAGCGAACGTCTTGCCGTCCAGGAACACGGCCACCACGTCCTCATCGGATAGGTCCCGCTCCTGGAACGCCCGTAGCTGCGCCGCGCTGGCCTGGATGAACCCCCGGGACACCGTCGAACTCGACAGCCCGATCGCCCCGGGAATCGCCGCCGCGGCCGCCGCGTAGTTGCGGCACGAGATCCCGTAGAGCACCCGTCGCAGCAGCGCGTCGTCCACCTCGCGGTCGTCATGCAACGCCTCATACGACCGCAGCGGAATCTCGCTCCCTGCGAGGCGACGAATCCGGGGCACGCGAATCGGCACGCGCTGCCCCGCGAGACCCACCGTCCCAGGGTTACTGCCGTGACGGCGTCCACCGACCGACGCGTCCTTCCGGACGTAGCGCTCGCTCGCCAGCGCCGTCACCTCCTGGTCGAGCAACTCCTGCACATGCATCAGGCCCAGGGGCACCAGCGAGCGGATCAGCTCCACCTTCGCGTCCAGCTCCAGATCCGCGTAGGCCTCGCGGTGAATGATGTTGACCGAGCCCAGCTTGCGAACTTTCTTGCGCTTCCTGACAGCACGTAGGACACTCATCGTGGCTCCTCTCTCTCGTGGGGTGATGTCCGTCTTTTGCAACGTCATCACACCACAGGGTCTGGAGCCGTTTCAATTTTCAACTAAGATTAGCTCACCCTCACCTTGGGCGAGCGACGCATGTAGGGGGGCAAGATCCGACTCGTGAACCGCTCCCGCTGGCCCGCGCCGTTGACCCTTTTGTCGTTCACCCGAGGAGCATGCACCTCGAGCGTACCTGCCCCGCACGTCACCTTCCGCGCCTGGGCCCGACCATTCCGAACGACCAGCCGGCGTCCCCGCGCGTCCCGCTCCTCGCCGTGGGCCTCGATGTACTGCCCGACCTCCACCGCCAGGGCCGTCATCAACATCCGCCGGGCTCCCTCCCGGGCCAGCTCGTCCACCGTCTGCGCACCGCGCTCTTCCGGCGGAACTTCGTTGTCTGCTCCATCGTTGTCGAGTACCTTCAGCATGGGTGGCGGCTCCTTTCACCGGCCTGCCAGCCGGAGTTTTCGCGTTGCTCACGCGAAAGGATACGCCGCCTTCTTCAGACTGCCGATCCACAACTTCTGGTTATATCTCATCGAGGAAGACGAAATGGCCAAGACCCACGTGATTACCTGCTCATTGTTCCTCTTCTTGCTCGCGTGCGGGGGAGCAGGGCTGACCTCGGACGTAGTTGAAACGACCGCTCAAACAAACGGGTCAGTGACCTTCCGGCTCGAGGCCTGGGCGGACAATTGGTTCGCTGCGTATCTCGGCACCGACCTGCTGGTCGAGGATTCCGTGCCGATCACGACGGAACGCTCCTTCAACGCAGAGCGTGTGACGTTTCAGGCTGACTATCCACTACACCTCAACTTCGTGGTCAAGGATTTCATTGAGAACGACTCAGGCCTCGAATACATCGGACGGGGCAACCAGCAGATGGGTGATGGCGGGTTCATCATGCAACTGACTGAGATAGCGTCCGGGGAGGTCGTCGCAGTGTCTAGCAAGGGTTGGGCCTGCACCGTTGTTCACCAGGCACCGCTCGACAAGGGGTGTGAGGATGAGGCCGAGCCTGTGCCTGGCGAAGGTCCCTGCGGTTTCGTCGTGCTCGACGAGCCTCCTGGATGGACAACGCCCTCCTTCGATGATCGCGGGTGGACAAGTGCAACCGTGCACAGCGAAGCTGCTGTCGACCCCAAACAGGGCTACGACGGGATCGACTGGGATGCGCGAGCTGAACTGATCTGGGGACCTGATCTCGAGACGGACAATACGCTATTGTGTCGCGTTACCGTAGGAAGTGGTGGGGCCTTGTAGGGCCGGACCGGCCGAGGGCAAGCCCGCGTACGCGCGCCGATTCCCCCTGACAAACGACTGTCCCACGGACTGAAGCCGATCATCAGGTCCTGTGTGACGGCGCAGTGTTTACTTAACCGAGGCCCTTGGGGTGGCGTGAGAAGTGCCGGATGTCGCCTTTGCTGATGAAAGGCGACATTCTGACGCCTTTGGTTGAAGGCGAGAGTCATATCTTGACGAGCTCCTAGCGGCGGCGCGACATGCCGAGGCGGGGGGCATCCGCCGGATTTACGCCGATCACTCAAAGAAGTTGCTATTCATGTGGCGGGGAACCGATTTTCAGCTAAGGCGCTGATGTATCACGCTTGAGGGTGAGCTAATCTTAGTTGAACATTGAAACGGCTCCAGACCCTGTGGTGTGATGACGTTGCAAAAGACGGACATCACCCCACGAGAGAGAGGAGCCACGATGAGTGTCCTGCGTGCGGTCAGGAGGCGCAAGAAAGTTCGCAAGCTGGGCTCGGTCAACATCATTCACCGCGAGGCCTACGCGGATCTGGAGCTGGACGCGAAGGTGGAGCTGATCCGCTCGCTGGTGCCCCTGGGCCTGATGCATGTGCAGGAGTTGCTCGACCAGGAGGTGACGGCGCTGGCGAGCGAGCGCTACGTCCGGAAGGACGCGTCGGTCGGTGGACGCCGTCACGGCAGTAACCCTGGGACGGTGGGGCTCGCAGGGCAGCGCGTGCCGATTCGCGTGCCCCGGATTCGTCGCCTCGCGGGGAGCGAGATTCCGCTGCGGTCGTATGCGGCGTTGCATGACGACCGCGCGGTGGACGACGCGCTGCTGCGACGGGTGCTCTACGGGATCTCGTGCCGCAACTACGCGGCGGCCGCGGCGGCGATTCCCGGGGCGATCGGGCTGTCGAGTTCGACGGTGTCCCGGGGGTTCATCCAGGCCAGCGCGGCGCAGCTACGGGCGTTCCAGGAGCGGGACCTATCCGATGAGGACGTGGTGGCCGTGTTCCTGGACGGCAAGACGTTCGCTGACGCGACGATGGTCATCGCGCTAGGCATCACGCTGTCTGGGGAGAAACGCTTCCTGGGCTTCGTCGAAACGGACACGGAGAACGCGACGGTGCTCACACCGTTCCTGCGGTCGTTGGTCGAGCGGGGCCTCGACCTCTCCCAGGGTGTGCTGGTCATCCTCGATGGCGGCAAGGGGCTCCGCACGGCCGTCCGGAAGGCCTTCCGGGGCCGGGCCCTGGTCCAACGGTGCCAGTGGCACAAGCGCGAGAACGTGGTGAGCTACCTGGCCAAGCCCGAGCAGGCGGTGTGGCGTCAGCGTCTCCAGCGAGCGTACAACCGGCCGGACTACGACGAGGCCCTCGGTGCGCTCGAGACGCTCCACGGCGAGTTGGAGAGATATTGTCAAATGTTGTGGATCGGTCATCAGCGTGATCAGGCGGCCACCTTCCGATCTCCCTCGTTGTTTCGCTCCTGCTGTACCCCGTCAATGAACGTCACGCCGGCGCGGACGAGTGGCAGCAGATGCGCGCCATTGAGCCGACGCCAGCGCTGCTGTGCCATCTCGAGCAGCTTGTAGGCCATCAACAGGCCCTTGGTGCGCGAGCCCGCGCCTTTGGTCACGCGCTGCCGGAGTCGGACCGTGGCGAATGGCGACTCGATGACGTTGCTCGTGCGCACGTGCTGCCAATGCTCAGCTGGCAGGGCAAAGTGCGTGAGGAGGCGGTCGCGGTCTGCGTCCAGGCACGCCGCCGCCTTCGGGTACTTGGCCTCGTACTCGGCGATGAAGACGTCCATGGCCTCCTCGGCGTGTGCCCGCGTCTCGGCGTACATGATCTCGCGGAGCGCGCGCTTCGCTTTCGGCTGTAATCGCTTTGGCAATTTGTCGAGCACGTTGCCCATCTTGTGACACCAGTCGCGGAGCTCTCGCGTGTCCGGCCACACGTCGCGCACGGCCGCCCAGAAACCCAGGGCGCCGTCGCCGACCGCCCCCACCGGGGCCCGCATGCCGCGCCGCTGGAGGTCCCGCAGCACCGTCGCCCAGCTGTCGGTGCTCTCGCGGTAGCCGTCCTCCAGGGCCACGAGCTTCTTGGTCCCATCGGGCCGTACGCCGATGATCACCAGCGTACAGAGCCGATCGTCCTCGAGCCGGATGTTGAAATGGATGCCGTCGACCCACACGTACACGTAGTCACGATCGGCCAGGTCCCGCTGGCGGAACCGCCGGTAGTCCTCTTCCCACACCGCCGTGAGGCGCGCGATGTTGGTCGCGCTGAGGCCGGCCGCGTCATCCCCCAATAGCACCGGCAGCGCTTCGCGGAAATCGCCCGTCGACAGACCGCGCAGATAGAGGATCGGCAGCACCTCCGCCACCTTGGGCGAGCGACGCATGTAGGGGGGCAAGATCCGACTCGTGAACCGCTCCCGCTGGCCCGCGCCGTTGACCCTTTTGTCGTTCACCCGAGGAGCATGCACCTCGAGCGTACCTGCCCCGCACGTCACCTTCCGCGCCTGGGCCCGACCATTCCGAACGACCAGCCGGCGTCCCCGCGCGTCCCGCTCCTCGCCGTGGGCCTCGATGTACTGCCCGACCTCCACCGCCAGGGCCGTCATCAACATCCGCCGGGCTCCCTCCCGGGCCAGCTCGTCCACCGTCTGCGCACCGCGCTCTTCCGGCGGAACTTCGTTGTCTGCTCCATCGTTGTCGAGTACCTTCAGCATGGGTGGCGGCTCCTTTCACCGGCCTGCCAGCCGGAGTTTTCGCGTTGCTCACGCGAAAGGATACGCCGCCTTCTTCAGACTGCCGATCCACAACTTCTGGTTATATCTCCGAGTTGGACGAGCGGAACCAGTCGGCGGCTGACAGCTTGGCGGAAGGCCTGGACGAAACCCTGACGTTACATCGATTGGGCGTGTACGGAGTGCTGGGCCGGTCGCTGAAGACGACGAACTGTCTGGAGTCGGTCAATGCGCTGGTCGAGGAACGCTGCGCGAAGGTAGATCACTGGCAGAGCTCGAGCCAACGCCACCGCTGGCTGGCGACCGCCCTCCTGGACATCGAACCGCGCCTACGAAGGGTGAGGGGCTACCGCCACCTTCCCACGCTTCGGGCCGCATTGAAGCGAGAACTGAAGATCGACACGACGACGTCGACGAAGCAGGCCGCGTAAGCCATCGGGAGCCGTGGAGAGTTTCAACTAAGAATGGGCTTGACTCTCACGCTTCGGTCACGACATAACCAGGGACGATAGAACGCATTGGACTAAACCGCTTTCGCGGTAGCCGCTCGATCGAGCAGCCCACGCTCGGGCATACACCCGCGTCTCCCCACCGGCGCTGCGTGCGCTGATTCCCCCATACGCTGCTCTGTGACCGCCTGGAATCCCCCGGGCCGTGGTTCACAGAGCGGAAGCTGTCAATGACATTGAGACACCAAGGGTGAAGAAATGAGAGTCCCGCCGCGGTCGATGATCGTGGTGGCCAAGTGTTCGCTCGGACTGGAAATCAAGGGGTCCTGCGGGTCGACCGGGGTGACGCTCGTCGTTCCTGGGGCATCCTGAGGAGCCATGTTCTTCGCCGGAGGGTTGATCCACACTGCCTGCGGCAGATCGGCTGATGTGGGCGTCCCCTTGACGAACCGCTCTGGGTGCGCCACGTAGGCGGCCGCGAGGACCCGCGTGCGGTGCGCGTGCACGGCCTCGGCCTGGCCGTGGTGGACGACGGCCGGCGTCAGGAACCCCAGGCCACTGTGATAGTGGTCGTTGTTGTACCAACCGAAGAACTGGTGACAGAACGCCCGACCATCCTCCAGGGACCCAAAGCGCTCGGGAAACGCCGGCCAGTACTTCAGGGTCTTGAACTGGGCTTCGGAAAACGGATTGTCGTTGGAGACCTGGGGGCGACTATGGGTCTTGGTGACGCCCAGATCGGCGAGCAGCAGGGCGACCGGCTTGCTCGTCATCGCGGCGCCGCGGTCGGCATGCACCGTGAGTGGGCCCGGCTGGATCGCTTGCTTCGCGCAGGTGTCCGCGATCAGGCGCTCGGCCAGGGCGGCGCTCGCGCGCGGCGCGAGCATCCAGCCGACCACGTAGCGGCTGAAAATGTCGAGGACCACGTAGAGGTAGAAGTATGTCCAGGTCGCCGGGCCCTTCAGCTTCGTGATGTCCCAGCTCCAGACGGCGTTCGGCCGCGTGGCCAGCAGCTCGGGCGCGGCGTAGTGGGGGCGGCGGACCTGGTCGCGCCGCTCCTTGACCTCGCCGGCCGCGTCCAACAGCCGGTACATCGTGCGCGGCGAGCAGAGAGAGGTCCCCTCGTCCAGCAGCTTCGCATGGACCTGCGCGGGGGCCTGATCGAGAAAGCGGTCACTGTGCAGCGTCTCGAGCACGGCCTGCCGCTCCGCCGGATCCCGCGCGCGTGGCGGTGCCGGCCGGGGCGCCGGCGGCGGGACCGCCGGCGGGCGACGCTGTCGATACAGCGTTGCCCGCGGCAGGCCCAGGACCGCGCAGGCGGGGGCTGTGCCCAGCGCCGCCGCTGCCGCCTGGACGGCTCTCATCAATCGTCCTCGTCGCTCGGTAACGGTGTCAGGGGGATCTGCAGGAGTTCGGAGACTTTTTTTGGGAAGTCAAGCAGCGCTTCGGCCTTCTGCAGCCGCCGCGTTAGGCGTCGGTTCTCGTGCTCCAGCCGCTTGACCCGCGGATCGACGGCCTTGGCTTTTCGACCCCGCTTCTTGCATCCACGCGCTGGCGGCGCCACGTCACCAGGTGGGAGGAATAGAGTCCTTCCTTGCGCAGAAGGGTCCCGAGCTCGCCGGCGCGCTGACACGCGGAGTCAAGCCCATTCTTAGTTGAAACTCTCCACGGCTCCCGATGGCTTACGCGGCCTGCTTCTTCGACGTCGTCGTGTCGATCTTCAGTTCTCGCTTCAATGCGGCCCGAAGCGTGGGAAGGTGGCGGTAGCCCCTCACCCTTCGTAGGCGCGGTTCGATGTCCAGGAGGGCGGTCGCCAGCCAGCGGTGGCGTTGGCTCGAGCTCTGCCAGTGATCTACCTTCGCGCAGCGTTCCTCGACCAGCGCATTGACCGACTCCAGACAGTTCGTCGTCTTCAGCGACCGGCCCAGCACTCCGTACACGCCCAATCGATGTAACGTCAGGGTTTCGTCCAGACCTTCCGCCAAGCTGTCAGCCGCCGACTGGTTCCGCTCGTCCAACTCGCCGTGGAGCGTCTCGAGCGCACCGAGGGCCTCGTCGTAGTCCGGCCGGTTGTACGCTCGCTGGAGACGCTGACGCCACACCGCCTGCTCGTGCTTGGCCAGGTAGCTCACCACGTTCTCGCGCTTGTGCCACTGGCACCGTTGGACCAGGGCCCGGCCCCGGAAGGCCTTCCGGACGGCCGTGCGGAGCCCCTTGCCGCCATCGAGGATGACCAGCACACCCTGGGAGAGGTCGAGGCCCCGCTCGACCAACGACCGCAGGAACGGTGTGAGCACCGTCGCGTTCTCCGTGTCCGTTTCGACGAAGCCCAGGAAGCGTTTCTCCCCAGACAGCGTGATGCCTAGCGCGATGACCATCGTCGCGTCAGCGAACGTCTTGCCGTCCAGGAACACGGCCACCACGTCCTCATCGGATAGGTCCCGCTCCTGGAACGCCCGTAGCTGCGCCGCGCTGGCCTGGATGAACCCCCGGGACACCGTCGAACTCGACAGCCCGATCGCCCCGGGAATCGCCGCCGCGGCCGCCGCGTAGTTGCGGCACGAGATCCCGTAGAGCACCCGTCGCAGCAGCGCGTCGTCCACCTCGCGGTCGTCATGCAACGCCGCATACGACCGCAGCGGAATCTCGCTCCCCGCGAGGCGACGAATCCGGGGCACGCGAATCGGCACGCGCTGCCCTGCGAGCCCCACCGTCCCAGGGTTACTGCCGTGACGGCGTCCACCGACCGACGCGTCCTTCCGGACGTAGCGCTCGCTCGCCAGCGCCGTCACCTCCTGGTCGAGCAACTCCTGCACATGCATCAGGCCCAGGGGCACCAGCGAGCGGATCAGCTCCACCTTCGCGTCCAGCTCCAGATCCGCGTAGGCCTCGCGGTGAATGATGTTGACCGAGCCCAGCTTGCGAACTTTCTTGCGCTTCCTGACAGCACGTAGGCCACTCATCGTGGCTCCTCTCTCTCGTGGGGTGATGTCCGTCTTTTGCAACGTCATCACACCACAGGGTCTGGAGCCGTTTCAATTTTCAACTAAGATTAGCTCACCCTCCCCAGCTCGGCCAGGGCGGGATGGGCGTTGTCTACCTGGTTCAGGATCCTCGGCTGAAGCGCCAGGTCGCCATCAAGCTCCGGCCGCCCGACCCGACCCGAGACTCCACCGCCAAGCAGCGGTTCCAGCAAGAAGCCCAAGCCGCCTCGGCCCTCGACCACCCGAACATCTGCAATATCCACGAGATCAACGAGACCGCTGACGGCCAGCTCTACCTCGCGATGGCGCACTACGAGGGGGAGACGCTCAAGGAACGGATCGCACGTAGGCCTTCGGAGGACCACCATCGATGTCGGTGACCAGCGAGCACGCAGGTTGCACCCTGCTGGTCGTTGATGCTGACCCAGCGCGGCTCGCGCGTACGGTGACCGTGCTCAGCCAGGCGGGCTATGCCTGCGCAAGCGCGACCTCGGTTACGGACGCGCGCGCCGCGACTGCGGACCGGCCGCCGGATCTGCTCATCACCGACGTGCGCGTGGGCGCGGGCCTTGGGGTGGACCTCGTCCTGCAGAGATACCTCTCCGATCGGCGGTCGGTGATGGTCGACACTCAATTTCGCCAAGAACTGGCCGTCGACGCGAGCCGGCTCGACGCCCTCTACTTGATGCACCCGGTCAAGCCGCAGCGATTGCTCCAGGCCGTGACGGACCAACTCCGCCAGCAACGCGGGGACGAACGGCGTCGATGGCCGCGCGCGGCCCTCCGCAGCGGTGTACAGATTGCCGTGGACGGCACGCAGGCGACCCTGACGGACGTGAGTTATGGAGGCTTTCGGATCGCCATCGCGGCAGGGGCGACGGACCGCGGCCCACCGTGTGTGACGATTAGGCTCGCGCCGCTCACGCAGACGGTGCGAGGCCGTCTCGCGTGGCAGACCGCTACCGGAGGGGTCTCGCGTGCGGCCTCACCCTGGGGGACTCGGAACCGGCCTCACAGACCGAGTGGAGGCAATGGGTCGACCAAGTCGCTGTGTAGCGTGCCGCTGCCGGGCGTGTCATCCCGCAGCCCCCCCCCCGGCCAGGCGTCCTCAAGTGTATGGTGTGTCAGGGACGGAGTGAGCGTCGTAGGCGCATGAGCCCACGATCATGTTGGCAGCCTGGAGATCTGGGCTACGGTGAGGACGCCTTGCGGCCCCCCAGGCATCGACGACGGGGCGCGACAGCGGCGTTCGACTCCCGCATTCCCGTACGTCCGGTCCGGAGGTGTCGCGGTGCGCATCCATCTCGTCAATCCCAGTGATGTCTCGTTCGGCGTCGCGATCATCACGCCGCGCTGGTTGTACGTGTTGGCGGCCGCGACACCGCCGACCTGGGGCGACCCGATTCTGACGGACGAAACGCTCGAGCCGTTTGATCCCACCCAGCTCGGCCCAGGCGATGTCGTCGGCATCGGCATTCACACGGCCAACGCCCTGCGCGGCTACCACGTGGGCCGGCTGGCGCGCGCGCGCGGAGCCCAGGTCGTCTACGGCGGTATCCACGCCACGCTCTATCCCGAGGAAGCGTTCGCGCGCGGCGGCGCGCACGCCGTCGTCAAAGGCGACGGGGACGCCGCCTGGGCCGTCGTGCTGGGTGCGTGTGCCACGGGGGGGCTACAGCGGGTCTACGAAGGGGGGCGCGTTGATGCGACGGCGCTCCGTCCGGCCCGGTGGGACCTCCTGCCGCGCGATCGCTACCTGTGGGCCTCGGTGCAGACTGTACGCGGCTGTCCGAAGCACTGCTCGTTCTGCTCGGTGTGGCGCACGGATGGCCAGGAGCCACGCCAGCGTGCCGTCGACGTGGTGGTCCAGGAGATCGTCGAGCTCCGCCGGATGGGGTTCCGCGTCATCGCGCTGGCGGACGACAACTTCTATCCGGTCACGCTCGAGGATCTGGCCGTCGCCGCTCGTCGCACGGACCCCCAGCGGCTCCGCGAGCTCGAGGCGATTCGGGCCGAACGCTTCGAATTGATGGCCACCCTCGCGCGGTTGCCGAAGGACCTGATCTTTTACACCCAGATCACCATGGAGGCCGCCGAAGACCCCGCGTTTCTCCAGGCGATGCGGCAGGCCCGAATCCGCGGCGCACTGGTCGGCGTTGAATCGGTCACGGCCGAGGGCCTGAGGGATATCTACAAGGACTTCAACGTCTCCGGGGACCAACTGGTCGCCCGGCTGCAGCAGTTCCGCCGCGGCGGGGTGCAGGTCCTCGGGTCGTTCATTTTCGGCTTGCCGAGCGACCGGCCCGACACCTTCGCCGCGACCGCGGCGCTCGCGGACCGAGCCGAGGTGGCGTTCGCCCAATTCGTCATGATTACCCCGCTACCGGGCACCGTCGACTTCACGCGCTGGGAGGCGGAGATGGCGAACGACGCCCCGACCGTGGACGGCGTCCCCCTGACGCGCTACTGGCTCATCCCACCGGCGGCTCGGCCGAAGGTCTATATGCACCACCCGGTCATGTCTGCCGACGAGGTGCGACGCCGCACACAGCACGCCTGGGATCACTTCTACCGCCTCAGCGCGATCTGGCGGCGCTCGCGCATCGTCGGCACGGTGCGAGAGCGCCTGATGTTCGTCCTGATCTCGAAGCTGTACCAGCAGATGTATGCCAACACGGGGATCGCCACCGACAGCGCCCGGGTCTCCCGCGCGTCCCGGTGGGCGCGGTGGATGGCCGCGCCCCTCCAGCGGTTGTTTGCGGCCCCGCCGATGCCTAAGCTTCAGGTGCCCGACGGAATGAACACGCGGGGTGTAGGACCAGGGACGGCGACTGGCGGTCGTCAGCCTCTTATAGATTCCGCGCGTCGCTCCGCGTCCCGCGAAGATGAGCCGGTCGTGCCCGCTGGGTAGGTATGATGGGTGCTCGCGATGGACCTTCGGCACAAACTCCAGCTCACGCTCAGCCACAAGCTCATCCTCACCCCCTCGTTGCAGCAGGCGATCAAGCTGCTGCCGATGACGACCCTCGAGCTCGTCGACATGCTGAACCAGGAAGTGGTCGAGAACCCGCTGTTGGAGGACGTGCCAGCCGAAGAGCAGTCACAGACCGACGCGGCCGCCCAGGTCGAGCAGGCCGACCCGGATCCCCCGCCGACGACCGAGCGACAAGACACGTGGGACGACAAGGACTACGAGTATCATCCACGTCCGGAGTCACGAATTCCAGGTACTGGACGAGCATGGCTTCCTCCTCCGCGCGCTTCGAACGAATCCGACGCCAGACTTTTACACCAGCGGCGAGGTGGTCAGTCTCGCCCGAACCTGACACCCCAGTTCGATCCCGGCGAGCGGACCGGCGGATGTGACCAGGACGTCGACTACGCAGAACTCCCAGAGCCGGCGGACATCACAGATGTCGCACTACGGCGCGGGGAACCGGACGATGCGGTCCGCGCCCGCGATGCCGCCAAGCCAGATTTCGTCGCCTACCTGGAGCCCCACGGTGCCGATGAGAAAGTGCTCGTTCGACGGATACCGGACAATCTCCTCGGCGGTCAGCCGCTCAGGGTCGACTTTCGCCACTCGCGAGGTCACGCCGTCACATTCTTGGCTGCCGACACACCGTGCGACCGCGGCGTCGTCGTCCCAGATGTGGCCGGCCGCCAGCAATGAGCCGTCGGGCGCCCAGCGCACGTTGTCGATGTGAAACCCGACGTCGACCGTGTCCCGCTGCACCGGTGTCTGGCCGCGAGAGAGCCGGACCAACGAGTTGGTCCCCCATCCGCCGATATAGAACCAACGACCGTCCGGCGACGAGACGAGTCCGTTTGGACCATTCCACTTGCTGCCGGGCACCTCGGTCCATCCGTCATCGGGCTGCCACTCCCAGAGCTCGCCGACCGGCTGGTTGAAGTGTGTCGCCGCAAAGCCGCCGCCTGGCAGCGCCGTCACCGAGTTGAACGTGACCCCCAAGGGCGCTGGGGCGCACCCGCGCCAGGTCACCGACGGCGACCCGTCCTGAACGTCAACGTCGAACACCTCGATCGCCTCGCGCGCGCCGTGCCGCACCACATAGAGCGTGTGCCGGTCGTTCGTTCCAGGACGCAGGCTCAAGCCGTGTGGCCGAAACCCCTCGGTGATGGGTTGAGCGCACTCTCGAAAGATGGCATCGGGCCGCGATCCGTAGGTGGCGGTCGGAAAGAGCACCGTCGAGACATGGGTGCGGGTGTCAATCGCATAGAGATAGCCGTCGTCCTCCATGCCGGCCGCGAGTACCCAGGGTGCGTCGGGCACCTGCACCAGATCCTCCGGGCTCACCGGCCCGCATACGAACCGGATGTCTCCATCCGGCGGGCACTGCGCCGCGCTCGGGGCGGCCAGCATCAACCCACCGACACCAGCCAGGCACAACACTCGCGTCAACGTCATCGCTTTCCTCCCACCTGCACCTGCCGTGTGCGCCGCCGCTAATGCGCCAGCGGGTCCGGCCGTACTTGGAACTTGAAGACCGGGGCCACTTGTGCCGTGCCGCCTTCCGCGTGGAACGGCGCGCGGCTGCCCGATGTGGTCCAGATCGCGCGGCCTTTCCAGCCAGCGTCGGGATCGTCGATGCGCCCGTCCAGACCCTTGCCGAAGAAGCTCCCCAGCGGATACGGCACGCGGAAGTTGTAGAACTCACCGTCCACCAGGGCGAGCACGCCCTCGGACAGGTTGCCGGTGGCCAGCGGCACATTTTCGCCGACGCCCAGTAAATTGAACCGATCGGTGAAGTTGTAGTACGCGGATTCGGCGCTGCCGGAGTCAACCGCACCCTGGTAGTTCGGTCCCGGGAACGGATAGAGCGTCCAGCCTTCGCTGCAATGCGTGCCCGTCGCGGTCGGCCCGTTGAGCGGTCCGTCGCATTGGCTGCGGTCAAAGCTTGCGAAGTGACCGCTCGACAACACGGTCCAGACGACACCGTCGCTGTCGACGTCCATGCCGCGTGGCGAATAGCCTTGGACGGGAGCGTCCGGGTCATCCCACGGGACCTCGTAGAACTCCACCAGCGCCGTGTTCACCGGGTCCTCGCCGGGCACGAACCTGACGAGTCCCCCGGGCATGCCCAGTGTCGACCCCCAGATCGATCCGTCGAGCGGGCTCGGCGCCACGCCGTAATAGCCGCGCTCGATCCGCGTGTCCTTCGTCGGATCCATCGGCTCGCCGGGCTCGACATACGCGTCTCGGCGGCCGTTGCCGTTGGTGTCGAGGACCTGCACCGTCCAGCCCTGCGCCAACGCCTCGTCGCCGGTCTCGTCCAGCACCTTGGTGTCGAACCAGGCCACCACCGGGCCGCTTCCCGTGAACCACATCGTGTCATCGTCGTCTAGATTCAAATGGTGCGTTCCGAAACAGGTGTCCACGGTGGTCATTTCCCGGGTCGCGGGGTCCCACAGCTGCATCTGTCGATTACTGCGCTCGAGTGGGAACGCCCGAGCGGACGGATGGCTCGATCCTTCCTGACAGAAGGCCGGGGTCGCAGCCTGACGCACCCTGGCCGCGATCCAGACGCGCGCCTGACGATCCATGGCAAAGCTGTGCGCGACGCTTTGGCTGTCCCAGATGACTTCGTCGCCCCAATACGGCGACGACGCGAGCGGGAGGGTCGACGCCGTGGTGGGCGTGAGCGGGTCGCGAACCCGCAGCGACACCCGGCTCGCCACGTGCGTGGTCGGATCGACCACCGGCACGTAATCCACGCTGTTCTCCGCGGCTCCGTAGACCGGGCCGTTTGCGTTGACGGTGGGATTGCGCTTGTCAGCGGAGATCAGGTCGTGCATGTACGCGCGAGGGTCGGCCCAGTCCCACAAGCTGACGACCACGTTACGCTCGATGCCTTGTGGCCGTGGCGGCGGCGCCATCGGGTACTCGCCCGCTTGGATACGGTCGGTCCAATCGGCGTACATCGCCAGGGCGGGTCCGCGCCCGACCTGGGCCAACCGAGCCTCCATGTTCCCGCCCGCTTGCCCGGACTGGATGCGACGCTCCCAGGCGGCGACATGCGAATCGAAGTCGCCGAGGGCCTCGGGGATCTCCCGGGTGGCCCGGTTGCCCAGCGCATGGCAACCGGTGCAGCCATCTGTGTTGACCACCGAGCGGATCCACTCACCCTGGCTTTCGATGTTCGGCGAGATACCGTTCCCCTCCGGTCCCGTGCCCGGGAACTCGTGTGGCGCCGGCATCTGGAGCAGGGCGAACCAGTACAAGGCCGGGTAGTACTCCGCGGCGGCCTTCGCGTCCGGCGCGGCCACGGCCTTCAGATCGAGCGTCTCGCCCGGCTCGGCCCGTCTCTTCTCCGAGTCCACCAGCCCATAGCCCCGTACCCACACGTCGTAGCCGGCTTGGGGCAGATCGGGAACGAGGTAGCGTCCGTCATCGTCCGTCACGACGATCTTGATGTGCCGGGTGGGGAGGTCCCGTGTTTCCGCGATCACCCAGACGCCGGCCTCCGGACCGTTCGGGCCGGTGACCACCCCCGCGATGTCATCCGTATCCATCGGGACCGCCGCGCCGGACGGCTGGCCCGCACGCAGTGCGACAAACGAGACCGCGAGCACCGCAACAGTCACGAGCCCGATGCGTCTCAGAGAGAACGTGTGTGGTGCCATGTGCTATCTCCTGAACATTGTCCACTGATCACCGTCGAAAGCCTCGACGTGCAGGGACACGGCTGACGCAATTCTTCACGCATTCTACCGGTCGCCGGCCATCGGCTCCCACGCCGAGCACCGTTCGGCGGACGGCTAGTCTTTTTTGGCGCTCCCACCATCCCGCTCGACGAGTGCCTCGGCATCGATCGTGATGAAGACCTCGTTCCCCACGACGACCCCGCCCTTGTCCATGGCACCCTGCCAGCTCACGCCAAAGTCGTGCCGGTTGATGCTGGTCGTGGCGACGAACCCAGCGCGTTGCAGCGGGCCTTTGTCAACGCCATCTTCCCAATACGGTGTGGGCCACTGACCAAGGTAGTGGACGTCTAGCGTCGCTTCGCGAGTCACGCCCCGCAGCGTGAGATCTCCGACGACCTTGTAGTCCGATTCGCCGCGCGGCTCGACCGTCGTGCTCTTGAAGACCATCCGGGGATGCTGGGCGGCATCCAAGAAATCGGCGCTCAGCAGATGCTCGTCCCGTTGCAGGTCACCGCTCCACAGCGTGCTGATGTCGACTTCGACGTCCACCGTCGATTGACTGGGCGCCGCTGGGTCGAACTGCAGGGTGCCGTGGATGTTCACAAAGTGACCACGCACCCAGGTCACCATCATGTGACGTGCCTTGAACACCGCGGCGGTATGTCCCGGTTCAAACGTCCATCGTGGCATGCGTGTCCTCCACCATCACTCAGGAAGATACTCGACTCCGTAGCCCTCGCCCACGAGATTCAATGCTTTGATCACCGACGATGGGTCTCCAGGCGGCACGCTCATCTGTGCCAGCTCGTCGAAGAGTCCTTCGATGCCCGCGGGTGTAAAGAAGAACAGCATCTTTGCGGTCTCGGTCCCGTTGTTCCGAAACCGGTGCTTTGCCCCTTTGGGGATGTTCAGATATGTTCCTGGGCCGGCGACGATTTCGCCAGTGTCGCCATAGAATGACAGCTCTCCCTCGAGAATGTAGAAGGCCTCTTCCTCTCTGGTCTGTATGTGGAATGGCGGTCCGCCTCCAGGTGGCACGGTGGCTTCGACGAGGTAGTAACCGCCGTCGGTGTCACCACCGGTGGCGAGGTAGCGGTACTGGTCGCCGGCCCCGAATGTGACCTTGACCCGGTCCGCTGGTTGCACGACCCTGATGCCGCGAGCCGTCATGCGTTGCTCCTTCTTGCTATGTTCGAGGACGGTTCGACGCAGTCCTGACGACGGCGGCACACGCGACCTGCGCTACGAGCTCGAGCTCCCGTCCGAGAGCGGCGTCTCCACCGTCGGGGTCGCGGTCCAGCGCTTTCTCCCGGATCTCCGCCGGGACGGCGTCAGTACCTGAAGAGGTACTGGAGCTTCGTGAAGAACGCGCGGTTCGTCTGCTGGAACCCGTTTGGGTCGTAGAACGGGTCCCGGATACCGTCACCGTCGATGTCGCCGTCGGGACCAAAGAGCCGGTCGGCTTGCTGGTAGTGGTCGTCGTACCCCACGTAGAAGACCGTGCCGGCGTTCACTCGATACGTGACGAGGAGATTGAGGCCCAGCGTCTTGTCGAAGGTGTTGTACTCCGCGATGTTCCTGAACAAGAGGCGGTCGGTGAACTGATATGTGCTGAGCGCCCGGAAGATCTTGACGTTGAATATCTCCGTGCCGCCCATCGTGGCAAAGCGATTCGTGTTGATGTTGATCTGCGTGTTGAACTGGGCGATCGGCCTGATGTTGATGAAGGAGAAGACCCCGATGTCGCGTCCGAGGAACGGGTTCGTCTCGTCGAAGAAGATCTGGTCGCCCCAGTTGAAGCCCGCGCCGACGGAAAAGATGCTGCTCGTACTGACCCGCACGAACGACTGATAGCGGTTCTTGTCGAAGTCGATCGCACCGAAGCGCTCCATGTCGCGGTTGTAGCCGATGGCAAAGCTGATGTTCCGGGCGAAGTTGAAGTTCACGCCGGCCTGACGGTTTTCATCCTCGAGGACCCCGTCGAAGTTCCAATTGCGCCCGTAGTTGACCTGGGGGCCCCAGCTGATCAGCCAGTTCTGCGGCCACCACGTGTAGGATCCGCCGCCGTCGACGCGGCGCTGGTCGACGCGTCGGACGAAGCCGACATCGGTCCGGAAGTCGGGCGACAGGTCGTAGCCGGATGCGAAGTAGCTGAGGTTCCTCCCGGTCCTGCGGAAGTTGACGTCGATCATGTGCCCGCTGGTGTCGAGTCCATCGATGTCGCGATGCTCTGACCCGATGGCGGTGAACCCCATCGAATGGGTGCTGCCGAGACGGAAATTGGAATCAAGACCCGCCAGACGACTGTGACCGTCGAGGAAGTTCCGGTTGGTGGCGATGACGCCGACGTGTGACTCTGAGTAGAGGTCGTAGCGCAGGCGGCCGATGAACGTCTGCGCGGTCCGGTCGAACGCCGGATCGTTCTGATCGTCCAGATTGCCGGGCGCCGCGTCGTTGGCGAAGAGCACCCCGACCGTCGTCTTGCCGACCTTGCCGGTCAGTTTGGCCCCGTAGTCCGGGTCGACGATCGTCCGCGTGTGCACGAACGTCACCGGTGCCTGAATCGAGAAGATCTCCGCCCCCTCCAGGAAGAACGGGCGGAGCTCCGAGAAGAAGAGGGCGAACCGCTGGTTCACTTCGATCTGCGGACGGTCTGACTCAATCTGCGAGAAGTCGGGATTGACCGCGAAGTCGGCCGTCAAGTTGGAGGTGACGCCGTACTTGAGGTTGATCCCGCCTTCCGGCGAGGTGTCCTGCACGTCGAAGGTCCCGGTCGTCGCGTCCAACGATCCGAAGTTGATGGCCGTGACCGTCGGGAGGAACTCGAGGTTCCGGCTCGTCGAGAGATTCGCCATCCCCTCCAGCAGGCCCATCTGCGGCAAGAAACCGGCGACGTCGCGCGAGATCGGTGACCAGACGTCGGTCTCGTTGTCCTTGTCCTGAATCTCCCTGACGATCTGAAAGCCCCAGCGGTGGGGCACGTCGCCCTCACGCTGCGGGTACCGAAGGCTCTTGAACGGGATGGCCATCTCGGCGGTGTAGCCGTCGTCGACGATCTGTGCGCCCGAATCGAAAAGCGCGTCCCACGAGCGGTCCCCGAACGGCGCCCCGCCGCTCCCGCCAGGGAAGCCTCCGCCACCGCCACGGCGTCCGCCGCCCCCGCCGCCACGACCGCCGCCTCCGAATCCGCCACCGCGACGCGCGTTGATGATCTGGTCGCCCTGGACACCGTAGCCGTTCAGGTTGAACGAATACGCCCGCTGCTGATCGAGGAACGGATCGAAGTAGATCGAGATGCGATCGTCCTGGAAGGAACGATCCCGATCCACGCGGTTGGCGCGCATGATCGACGGATCCGAATAGTGGAGATGGAAGGCGAAGTAGATGTTGGCGTTGTCGTACGCGATCCAGACTTCCGTGTCTTCCGTGGCGGGCGCGCCGTCGAGCGGTCGCGACTGTACGAAGTCGGTGATCTTGGCGGCTGAGCGCCAGACGGCGTCGTCGAGGCGACCGTCGATGCTTGGGCGATCCGACGTGCGCGTCGGTCGTACGGTCGGCCGGCCGGTCAGGATGCCGGCGCCACTGGCCACGCCGAGACGCGGTTCGCTGTCGTCGAAGTCGATGCCGCCGGTCACGCTCTCCGAACCAAGACTGGGTGGTGGCACCACGGCGGCTTGGGGGGCGGCTGCCCGGTCGCCAACCGCTCGAGGCCCATCCCGAGCTCCCCGACGATTCGATCCTGGAGCGCGAAGAGCTCGTCCAGGCCACCGTCGACTTTCACTGTCTGCGCGACGGAGCCGGTCTCGACCGACACGACCCGCGCCGTGATCCGCAGTTGGCTCCCCACGCGTTGAAAGCCGCCGGCGACCACCCACGACGCGCCGCGGCTGCGCCCGAGCTCGCGTGCACCGGTCTCATCGCCGGCATCCACGTCCTCACGACGTATCGGATCGAGGGCGGACGCGCTACCGACGACGGTTACGGCCGCGAGCGGGTCGAGGTCGGCGGTCACGGTCTCGGCGATGCCCAGGCCGATCCACTCGTCCGCCGGGTCACCAGAGATGTTCACGAAAGGAAGGACGACCACCGCTCCCGGGTCGAGCGCGGCGGTCTCGCCTGACGCCAGGCGCTCGCTTTGCGCGTGAAGGCCCGCCTGGCTCGCAGTCAGCACGAGGCCGATCGCGAGCAGGCGCACCGCGCCGCCGGCCACCTTGGCCCCGCACCGATGCCTCCCCAACTGATACATACGCAGTGCCTGCCTCAATGTCGAACGTGGGACCAACGGTACGCGGCCCCCACGGGCCGTGCTGCCGTCGGGTGGGTGGGGACACACCGACACCTACCGGCGCGATCTGCCGTCGTTTCTGGATACGCTCCGGCCGTCTGGACTGTTTACCTGGTGGTCGTTCTAGACGGGGCCTGCGGCCCCGAGCCCCGCCGCGGGCGCTTCGCGGGGACCCCGAGAGCCCCACTCCGCGCCCGGGAGGCGCGCCGTGCGCGCCTTGGTCGGCTGCTAAGGGACGACGGCGAGTCTCACGAGCTCCTCACCCCGGAGCGCAAAGCGTGCCGCGATGTCGCCCGGGTGCGGCCGCACGAGGCCGGCCTCCTGCCAGTTAACGGGTGGTGGTTCGATCCAGATGCCGCGCGATCGCCCGGTATGCACGAGTATCGCGGGCTCGATCAGCGTGCCGAACGAGCTGTCGAGATTCATGCGCGCGCCCCGCTCGTCGTCGATCTGCACAACCTTGCCCGGTGGAAGGGCGCCGGCGACGGGGGCGACCTCGTTCAGCACATGCGTGGAGAGCTGGGCCCACTCGACCCACTTGTCGTTTCGCGCCCAGTGAATCGGCACGAGGATCAGGGACACGATGAGCGCGCCGGCGGCTGCGATGCGACTCCGCGCGCGCGCGGAGCCACGTTCCCACAACGCGGTGACCAGGGCGGCCCCTGCGAGCGCCGCGCCGGCGGATGGACCGATCGAGAGCAGACTCGAGCGGACGGGGAGCAGGACGGCGAGTGCGAGCCCGATCACCAGCCACAGGCTTCCCAGCAGCACCCATCGTCGCTCGGCGGCGCGTGGACGCGGCACCGCCATGGCCGCCAGCGCGAGCAGGACGACCACGCCCGCCGACAGGGTGCCGGCACGGTCGAGGTAGGCGAGCAGGTTCACCGCGACGGACGCGGGCGCCAGCACGAACTGGTAAGACGACGTGGCGGACATCGGCGTCATCCCGCCCGCGGCCGTCCGTATCGCAAGGTAGAACGCCAGCGCCACGAAGAGGGGCCAGCTCTGATGGACGGCGGACCGCAGTCTGTCGCCGAGTGTGGGCCGTGCGCCGAGAGACGTGTCCAGGGCGCTCCACACCAGCAGCACGAACGGGAGCAGGACCGCGTCTTCCTTCGACAGCAGCGCGACCAGGGTCCAGGCCACGGCGCGCCATCGTAGCCCTCCGACGAACGCGCGCGCCGCCAGCAACGCGAACAACGTCACGAGCAGCGACGTACGGCCGCTGATCCAGAGCAGTGACGTGTTGATCCCGTGGTAGTTGAGGCACCAGAGTGCGGCCGCAATCATGGCCGTTTCCCGCCGCATGCCGAGCGCGCGCGCCAGGTTCCTGAGCGCCACGGCCGCCGCAAGCAGGAGCGCCAGGTTCGTCAGGCCGAACGCGAGCGGCGAGAGCCCGAACAGCCACCAGTCGACGGCGAAGCTCAGGCCAACCACGGGGCGATAGAAGTCAACCGCTTCGGTGAACGGGGTGACCAGCGCGGCGAGGCTGGTCACCTGGCTTGACGCGATCCACGCGAAATCGTCCTTGATGAAGCCGTGACCCAGGGCGGGGAGGTAGATCACCAGGAGGACGACGAGGAGGCCCAATGCACCCCACCACTCGGTCGAATCGTGCCTCGCGCCGACGATCGTCCCAGGGGGTTGCGTCATCAATAGTGGAGGCAGGCGGGGGCCATGCTCCCGAGCCCCAACGCCGCCGTCTGGATGATAATAGGCCGAGAAAAGTCAACGTCCGTGTCCGATCCGGTAGGATCCGCGGCACGGCATGGGAGAAGGAAGCATGACTGATTACCGCAGACTCGTCGGGCGTCGGCTCGGGCTCGTGCTCGCATCGTTGTCGCTGGTCACCCTCGTCGCCTGCGGAGGAGGGGCCGCTCCGGCTCCCGACGCGGAGATGGCCATGGCCGTAGCGGACACCGGGCTGACGAGCGACCTCATGGACCGCCCCCTGCCGAATCCGACCGGAGAGGTGATGCTCAACTTCGCCCCGTTCCCCGGCGGCCGCGAATGGGGGTCGACCGCGGGCATCGACATCGGACCTGACGGGCACATGTGGGCCTACGACCGCTGCGGAGGTGGTCTCGGTGCCGGCTGCGAGGAGAACCCAGATCTCGATCCGGTGGTCAAGTTCGATCGCCACACGGGCGAGATCCTGACCAGCTTTGGGGCCGGGTTGTTCGTGACACCCCACGGCTTCCATGTCGCCGACGACGGCACGGTCTGGGTGACCGACTTCGCCGGCAACGAGGCGGGCACGAAAGGGCATCAGGTCATCAAGTTCAGCCCGGAGGGCGAGGAGCTGATGCGCCTTGGTACGGCCGGTCAGCCGGGAAGCGGCCCCGGCCAACTCAATCAGCCGTGCGACGTGATCACCGCACCGAACGGCGACATCTTCGTCTCGGATGGCCACAGCGGCCAGAACCCGAACCCGCCAGAGGGATCGACGGGGCGCATCCTCAAGTTCGACAGCGAGGGCAACTTCATCAAGGAGTGGGGCGAGATCGGGTTCCGGCCGGGGCAGTTCCGGACGCCGCACGCGATGGAGTTCGACTCCCAGGGACGTCTCTACGTCGCCGACCGCGGCAACCACCGCATCCAGGTCTTCGACCAGGATGGCACCGCCATCCTGAACGACAACGGCAACCCGCTGATCTATATGAGCTACAGCCGGATCAGCGGACTGTTCATCACTCCGGATGACACGCTCTACGCGATCGACTCGGAGTCGCAGACGAGCAATCACCCCGGCTGGATGAACGGCGTGCGCATCGGGCCGGCCGGCGAAGATCGGTTGACCGGATTCGTCCCTGGCCATTTGCACGACACCCGCATCCAGCTCGTCGCGGGTGAGGGCGTCGCGGTCGACGAGGACGGCAATGTCTTTGCCGCTGAAGGCCCAGGGTCGCGCGCGACGGCCATGGGTGGCATCACGAAATACGTGTTGAAGTAGCACGAAAGGGGAGTGTGCGATGACGTCATCCGTGTTGCGGTGGACGGCTGTCGCGGTCGGGGGCCTCGCGGTGGCCGTCGTCGGCGCGAGTCGCGCGCCTGCCGACCTGCCCGAGATGGACGGCGTGCCGACAGCCTCGGCCGAGGATGTCGGGATGTCGTCGAGCCGACTCGAGCGTCTCGACCGGGTGATGCAGGGCTACATCGACCGCGAGGAGGTATCCGGCGTCGTCACGCTGGTGGCGCGGCGCGGCAAGGTCGTGCACTTCTCGTCGCTTGGGGAGCGCGACGCCGAGCGTGGCGCGCCGATGCGACACGACGCGATCTTCCGCATCGCATCGATGACGAAGCCGATCGCCTCCGTGGCGCTGATGATGCTCTACGAGGAGGGTCACTTCCAGCTCCGCGACCCCATCGCGAAATGGTTGCCGGAATTCCGTGACATGCAGGTCGCGATCCCGGCGCCGGCCGACGAGCGGATCGCATCGCGCTACAAGCTGATACCGGCCGCGCGTCCCGTCACCGTCCAGCATGTGCTCACGCATACCGCGGGCCTGGCCAACACTTACCGCGGGCTGACCCAGACCGACTTTCAGGACATGTCGGCCCGGACAAAGCCCGGTGACACGGTCGGCGACATGCTGAAGCGGCTCGCACGGCTTCCGCTGAACTTTCATCCGGGCGACCGGTGGGAATACGGGCGGGCAACCGACGTGGTGGGCCGGCTGGTCGAGGTGATGTCCGGCCAGACGCTGGACGCGTATCTGCGCGAGCGTATCTTTGAACCGCTCGATATGACGGACACGCACTTTCATCTGCCGCTGTCCAAGCTCGATCGGTTCACAGCGCTCTATCGGCCAGACGACGACGGCACGCGGGCGTTGGCCGAGGCGCCGACGGCCGAGAGCCGCTACGTGCGCGAGCCGCATGTCTACTTCAGCGGCGCCGGTGGCCTGGTCTCGACCGCGCGCGACTACTTCCGCTTCCACCAGATGATGCTGAACGGCGGCGTGCTGGACGGGGTGCGGATCTTGAGCCGCAAGACGGTCGAGTTGATGACCGCCAATCACACCGGCGATGCCGGGATCTGGCTCGCCGGTCCGGGCTACGGCTTTGGCCTCGGCTATGCCGTGGTCACCGATCTCGGCCCGTCCGGGACGCCGCGCTCAGAGGGTTCGTATTACTGGGGCGGCGCGTTCTGCACGGTCTTCTGGGTGGACCCCGAGGAGGACTTGATCGGCATCCTGATGACGCAGATGCGGCCCTACACCCATCTGAACATCCGTCAGGATCTCGTCACGATAACGTATCAGGCGATCGACGATTGACGGCTGGGTTCGCCGCCGTCGGCCGGTCAGCCGCGCCCTTCCGGCTGCGGGACACCGAGGGGCGCGCGCACACGCTCGAGGACTACCGCGGCGGCTGGCTGCTGCTCGTCTTTCATCGCCACCTGCGCTGACTCCCCTGTCGACGACACCTGCTGCAGTTGCAGCAGGCGCAGTCTTCCCTCAGCGCACTCCAGATCCGTGTGCTGGTGATTACCTTCGAGGCGGACCACGCGGCGCGGGCGTACGTCGCGGAGACCGGCCCCGCGTGGCCCGTGGTCACCGATGATGGGCGCGTGTTGTATCAGGCCTACGCGATGGGGCGTGCCCGGCGACGGCACCTCTGGGGCGGCGCGACGTGGCTGGCGTATCTGCGAGAGCTCGGCCGTGGCCGCTTGCCGATGTGGCCTGTCGCTGACACCTTCCAACAGGGAGGCGACGTGCTGATCGACCCGCTCGGGACGATCCACTTTCTCCATGTCGGGACCGGGCCGGGTGATCGACCTCGGGTCGAGCGCATCCTCGACGCGCGGCGAGCCGAGCGTCCTTGAAACCGGTGGGGCGAGCGCGGCGGAGGCGCGGGGGCTACGAGGCGTACTCGGTGACCGCTTCCCGGACCACGTGATCGAAGAACGCCGCACCGACGTCCAGGACGCCTTCGTCGACGTCGAACAGCGGGCTATGGAGCGGCACGTAGGTGTCGCCGTCGGTCCGTGTCCCAAAACGGACGTAGCAGCCAGGGGTGTCGGCGAGGAAATACGAGAAGTCCTCCGCGCCCATACTCGGGTACTCCTGCTCGACGATGCCGTGATCGCCGACCACCTGCTGGGCGGCCCGACGGGCAATCCGCGTCTCACGCGAGGCGTTGACGACCGCGGGTGAGCTTTCGCCGAGCTCCACCGTGACCTCCGCGTTGTGTAGATCCCCCAACGCGCTGGCGGTGCGGCGCAGGCCACGGATGATCTCCTCCCGCGCGTCGGGCCGAGTCGTGCGGATGATGCCGTCGAGCACCGCGTTGTCCGCGATGATGTTGGCAGCACTTCCGGCGTGCACCGACCCGATGGTGACCACGGACGGGTGCACGGGATTGATTTGGCGCGAGACCAGCGTCTGGAGCGCCGTGATGAGCAGGCCCGCGATGACGACCGCGTCGATGGCTTCGTGCGGGCGCGCGCCGTGGCCGCCGCGGCCCTGGACGTGAATGGTGAAGCGGTCCGAGTGGGCCGTGATGGTCCCCTCGACGACCATGATCTCGCCAAGGCGATAGTGCTGCGTCACGTGCCCGGCAAAGATCCCGTCGACCGCCGGGAGCATCCTCGAATCGACGACGGTCTGTGCGCCGTTGCCGCGCTCTTCTGCGGGCTGGAAGACGAAAAGGACTGTGCCTGGGGGTGGCGTGTCGCGGAGCCGAGCCGCCGCGCCGAGCACCATGGCCATGTGCGCGTCGTGCCCGCATGCGTGCATCCGGCCGGGCACCTGCGACGCGAAGGGGAGATCCGTGCGTTCCGCGCACGGCAACGCGTCCATCTCGGCGCGCAGCGCGACGGTCGGACCCGTGCCGTGCCCGGCGAGACGACCAATGACCGCGCCACCCGGTCCGCCGTACGCGTGCGAGATCCCCAACCGATCGAGCTCCGCCATGATCGCGCGGGCGGTCTCGGTCTCCTCGTATGCCAGCTCGGGGTGCTGATGAAAATGGCGGCGCAGCGCCACCATCCGCTCGACCACCTCCGTCACGCCTCTATCTTAGGCCACTCGTGGCTGGGTCCGACGCGTCGAAGGCCATGCGATCCCGGGTCTACAACCGTAGAAACCGTGGAAGGTCGTCGCCGAGCGCCTGCTCCGCTTCGGATTGCGTCCGCCCGAGCGCAATCACGTCCAGCTTGCCGTGCCGCTCGAGGGGGCCTACGTTGTAGAAGATGAACTGGCCGTGTTGCCGGGTGTGGTCGAAGGCATGGTCGCCAACGGCGGCGATCACGTCCGCGAACGTGGCGCCGACCAGTGCCGGATGAGAGAAATCTTGAGCCCGATAGCGCGGTCGCGGACCACGGACGAGGCGATCGACCAGATGCATCGGTGTGCTCGTCCCGCCCCACCGCCCATTGCACTCGGTGAAGCGAAGCTCGAAATCGCCGTGCGGATCGCCCACGACGAGGTGGTCGAACGAACACCGACCGACGTAGCCGAGCCGCTGCAGTGCGCCGGCCACGCGTGCCCCGGCGCCCGTCAGTCCCGCCTCGACGGATCGCGGCAGCGTGGAGGGCCGGCTGCCGACGAACACCTTGCGGTCGCCTTCGAGGATTTGCTCGTAGATGCCGTCGAGTCGTGCCGGGCCGTGTCCAAGGGGTGGCAGCCACCACTGGGTTGATGGCGACGCCGCGGCGTCCTCCCACGCCACGACCAGCACCGGTTCGGTGCCAGGCCACTCGGTGCGGGTCAGGAAGGCACGGACGTGGTGCTCGATCGACGCGGTCTCGGCCGCGAGTGTCCCGGCGTCGAAGACCTGATTTCCCATGGCGGACGCACACCGCGTCCGCTTGAGTCCGACGGCGCGATAGCGGTTGGCGAGATCTCGGAGGCGCGCCGCCATGCGGGCCGGCTCGGTCTCGACGTGGGTCTCCGGCGACCAGCCCGGCCCAAGCACCGCGGTGACGAGCTCATCGAACAGCGCCTTGTCATTGGCGATCCAGGTCACGGGGGGAGGGGCGCCGATGACGGGTACGGCGCGGTCCACGCCCGTCGCGATGGCGGCGGCGAGATCCCACACCTCCGCGATCGACATGTAGGGGTGAAGGACCAGGCCACTGCGGCGGGTATGGTCGACGAGGGTCGAGAGGGCAGCATCGGCCATACAGGCGCGGGTCACGGCCAGCGGGCCGCCGTCGCCTCGCGGATCCACGATCAGATGGGTCGGGACGCCGAGCCCCAGATGGTCGCGACAATACGACTCGTAGCGAGGATCGCTCGCCGTGACCGTGGCGTACAGGTCACCGTCGGCCGCGCGCATCCGGGCGCGATGCTGGTATTCCTCAACGCCGGCGATGTCGACGAGGAACGGGATCGCGGAGACGTCTTCGAGGTGAAGGACCGGGGCGGGCGGCGACCCGGGTTGCCAGATCCGATCGCGATACGGCGCGACTCGTTGTTCCAGATCGAGGCGGTCCGCGATCCGCTGAACGGCGTCGGTCGACATCAGCGTCCAACGCGGACCCGTTGCGGCTCAGGATGAGGTCGGAACCGGCGGCTTCGTCGGCGCTGCGGTCCGCTGTTTGAGGCGATGCCGGCCGACGGCGAGCGCGGCTTCCGTGCGGGTCGGATCGATCGAGCCCTTGAAGTGGGCACCGTCTTCGATGACCACGGTCTGCGCGACGATTCGACCCTCGACGAAGCCGCTCTCACGGATCTCCATTTTCTCGGCTGCCGTGAAAGATCCGTTCGCGTGCCCCAGCACGGTGATGGTCCGCGCCAGGACCTCGGCGGTGACCGCCGCGTGCTGTCCCACGGCGATGCCGTGCTCCGGCACGGCGAGCTGCCCCTCGAAGCGGCCTTCGATGATGAGATGCTCGCCCGCGGTCAGGTCACCCTTGATGCTGATCGTCCGACCGAGCGAGGTCACGCCCTCTGGCACGTCGAGGTCCGGAACCGGGAGAAAGTCATAGTCGTCTGGCGTGACGGAACGTGCCTGAGTCGGGTCGTTCTTCCACATACCGGTCGGTCACCGAGAGCCGCTCCGCCAGAAGTATAGGGAAATACCGGGGTTCGCGCCGCTACACCGAGTTGACCGCATATACTTTGCGAGGTAAAGTGATCGATTAGGGAACCGATGAAGCTCGACCTGGCGTTGCAACAGATATCAGAGATCCACGGTCATCTCGAACGCAGCGAGGTGTATCGAGGGTACCGATCGCTACCGGTCGGCTTGACCGGCGTCTGTGCCCTCGTGGCCGCGGCCCTGCAGGCAGGGTTCTTCCAGCCTGTGACACCGCTCGAGTTCGTGTGGTTCTGGGTGGGTGTGGCTGTCGTGTGCGGCGGGATCGGGGCCGGGGGAGTTCTCTATCACGTGCTGTACCGGGGGGATGCCGTCGCGCAGCGTCGTACGAGTCGGGTCGTGGGGCAGTTCCTGCCGAGCCTTGCGGCCGGGCTTGTCGTGACGTTGGGCCTCGTCTTTGTTCAGGGCACCGGCGACCACATCGCCCTGCTCCCTGGTCTGTGGGCGATCACCTTCGGGCTCGGAGTGTTCGCGTCTCGGCCGTATCTGCCTCGCGTCATCGGGTGGGTCGCGCTCTATTACGTGGGGGCCGGTGCGGTCCTGCTTCAGATCGGTGGCGGCGGCGGCATTCCGTCTCCCGCTGGCATGGCGGTCACCTTCGGGATCGGTCAGATCGCGACGGCCCTCATCCTCTACTGGAATATCGAGCGACTGGACGATGACCAAGAAGCGCTCGTCTGAGAAGCCTGGACAGCACGCCTACGAGGGTCTGGACCGAGTGCTGCACGAGAAGGCCCGGCTCGGGATCCTCACCTGCCTCATGACGCGGTCGGAGGGGCTGGTGTTCAACGAGCTCAAGACGCTGTGCGCGTTGACCGACGGCAACCTGAGTCGGCATCTGAAGATGCTCTCCGACGCTGGACTGGTCGAGCTCTGGAAAGGCCAGGGACGGGGGCGTCCCCAGACGCTGTGCCGGCTCACGGATTCCGGCCGCGACCGGTTTCTTCACTACTTGTCGGAGCTCGAAAGGGTCATCCGGGATGCGGTTCCGGAGCGTGCGAAGCCCCGGACCGCGAGGCGAGACCAGCAGGCGCCAGGCTGGGTTGTCGTGTAGCCCTTTTTTTGTTCAAACACTTTGCAAAACAAAGTAACGGAGGATCGATGGACGTGATTCGAGCCTCGGCCTTGGGCATGTGCTTCGGTGTTCGTGATGCACTCGTCGCGGCGCGGGCCGTGCCCGACCCGTCGCAGGTGACCGTGCACGGCGAGCTCGTCCACAACGCGGAAGTCATTCGCGACCTGCACCGGCGAGGCTTTGCCCAGACGTGCGAAGAGGGAAGGGAGGGCACGGTTCCGGACTCGGCGCGGGTCCTCATCACGGCCCACGGGGTGAGCCAGGGTGAGCGGGACCGCCTGGAGGCGGCCGGGAAACAGCTGATCGACACGACCTGCCCGCTCGTGCGCGACGTGCACGTCGCGGCGCAGCGGCTGGCACGGGACGGGTATTTCGTGCTCGTGGTTGGGCGCCCCGGCCATGTCGAGGTAAGCGGCATCACCGGAGATCTCGGTCGCTATGACGTTGTGGGCGATCCGGAGTCCGTGCGTTCGTACGGCGAGCCCCGGCTCGGCGTGGTGTGCCAGAGCACGACCCCGCCGGATCGGGCACGTCTCGTGCTGAACGCCATTCGCGATCGCAACTGCGGGTCCCTCGTCCGCTACGTCGACACGATTTGCCGGCCAACACGGCTGCGGCAGGCCGCGATCGAATCACTCCTCGACCTGGTCGACGCGGTCGTGGTCGTCGGTGGCCGCAATTCCAACAACACGAAGCAGCTCGTCCAGCGTGCCCGCGCCCGGCACGTGGCTGCGCTGCACGTGGAATCGGCCCGCGAGCTCGACCCCGCGTGGTGCGCACGCTTCCGGGTGGTCGGGTTGACGGCCGGAACCTCCACGCTCGACCGGACCGTCGACGACGTTCACCGCGCCCTCGCCGACATCAACATTGAGCCGGGAACGGTTTCGAGAGGACAGCCGCTTCACGGTGACGGGTTATGCGCCCCCTGCGGGTGAAGCTGATCGGGACGACTTCTTCACCGGCGGGCGTTCGTTCTACACGCAGCGTGTCGACGATGCCCTCGCCGAGATCGCACTCGTGCACGGCACGATCAAGCACAAGGCGACACACTTCTTCTACGCCGCTGGATGGAAGAAGTTCGAGGCCGCCTGGAACACGGTGATCCGCGCCGGCCAGCTCAGCCGGATGACACCGCTGTTCGAAGCGGTGCTGTCGCGAGTGACCGCCGAGTCGCGCCCGTCTGCGCGCGCCCTTTGACGACGACGCCGCCGCCGCCACACGAGCCGCTCACCTTCGACTCACGTCAGACCGGTGCGACAACGCCGATCCCTAACGCCGTAGCCCCATCGGCGAGTCGTCGATCGTAGGTCACCAATCCCTCAAGCTCATCACCGAGTTCGAGCGCGGCGGCCAGATGGAGCGAGTCCGAACTGCGTAGTCGAGCCGGTTCGAGCATCGCCGCCCGCTCGAACACGTCCTGGGGGAGTGCTATCAGAACAAGCGAATCGAGTACGGCGCGAGCTTGCACCATCTGTCTAGGGGCCGCTCGTCGCGTCGTTCTCAGAAGCTCGGTTCGCAGAAGATCACTTGAGGCAATCTGGCCATCGCGGGCCGATATCCAGCTCCGGAGCGCCTTCGTGCCAGGCTCGATGACGACCAGCTTCACCGCAGCCGAGGTGTCCAGATAAAACACGATCAGTACCGCTCCGTCTGGCGCATCTCCTCCAGTTTTTCCGATATTGATCGACGACCGCGTCTTCGTGGCGCCGGGGCAGGGAGGTCAGTCAAGCGTCGACGCGGTGGTCGAGCCCGGGCAGCCGCGATCAGCGCCTCGATCCGAGTCCCGGCCACCGGCACCAACTGCGCAACAGGGCGGCCGCGATCGGTAACTGTGACAAGTTCGCCAGCGGCCGCCTGCGCCACGACCGCCGACGCGTTCTGTTTGAGAGCGCGAATCCCTACCTTGGCCATGTTCTACACTGTAGCACTATCCCCGTTCGCTAACGAGTCTCATTACACCCACAACTGGTCAGAACAGACCACAACGGACCAGAAATGAGCACGTTCGGCTGGCAGTACCGCTGGCAGTACTCGGTGGCTCGCCTGAAGACGTGGGAGACGCAAATCAACTGCGTTTCCCGAACGTGCGCAACCGGCGTCAATCGGCGCGTGCGGTACTGACGCTGACGTGTCTCGTGTGGGCGTGGAAGTCGATCCTTTGCTACTCTGAGAACATGGCAACGGGGAAACTCAACGCGAAGCAACAGCTGTTCGTTGCCGAATACCTGGTCGACTTGAACGCCACGCAGGCCGCAATCAGAGCAGGGTACGCGCAGGGGAGCGCGCGGCAGACCGGCTATCGGTTGCTGACAAACGATGACATTTTCGCCGCTGTCGTGCGAAGCAGGCCGCACAGCTCAACGCCACAGACCTCACCGCCGAGCGCGTGAAGCGCGAGCTTGCCCAGATGGCGTTCTCGAACCTTCAGGATCTCAAGGACGAGGACGGCCACTGGCTCCCGATGTCGCAATGGCCCCGTGGGGCGGCTGCGGCTGTGGCTCGGGTCAAGGTTCGGAAGGAAAACCGCATGGCCGGCGACGGCATCCAGGAGGACGTCATCGACATTCAGATGAGGAGTTCTCCATGAAGATTTGCCCGTTCTGCGCGGAGGAGATCAAAGACGCCGCCATCGTCTGTTAGCACTGCGGGCGAGCCCTCTCTGGCGAGGCAGCCCCGCCGGTTGTGGCCGTCACGCTGCGGTGGCTTGCCACCGTAGCCAACGTGATTGGCGTGCTCTTCCTGATAGGTCTCGTGATGGCCATCACTCAGGCGCTCCTCGGATTGTAGTAGTAGCTTACGAGATATAACCAGAAGTTGTGGATCGGCAGTCTGAAGAAGGCGGCGTATCCTTTCGCGTGAGCAACGCGAAAACTCCGGCTGGCAGGCCGGTGAAAGGAGCCGCCACCCATGCTGAAGGTACTCGACAACGATGGAGCAGACAACGAAGTTCCGCCGGAAGAGCGCGGTGCGCAGACGGTGGACGAGCTGGCCCGGGAGGGAGCCCGGCGGATGTTGATGACGGCCCTGGCGGTGGAGGTCGGGCAGTACATCGAGGCCCACGGCGAGGAGCGGGACGCGCGGGGACGCCGGCTGGTCGTTCGGAATGGTCGGGCCCAGGCGCGGAAGGTGACGTGCGGGGCAGGTACGCTCGAGGTGCATGCTCCTCGGGTGAACGACAAAAGGGTCAACGGCGCGGGCCAGCGGGAGCGGTTCACGAGTCGGATCTTGCCCCCCTACATGCGTCGCTCGCCCAAGGTGGCGGAGGTGCTGCCGATCCTCTATCTGCGCGGTCTGTCGACGGGCGATTTCCGCGAAGCGCTGCCGGTGCTATTGGGGGATGACGCGGCCGGCCTCAGCGCGACCAACATCGCGCGCCTCACGGCGGTGTGGGAAGAGGACTACCGGCGGTTCCGCCAGCGGGACCTGGCCGATCGTGACTACGTGTACGTGTGGGTCGACGGCATCCATTTCAACATCCGGCTCGAGGACGATCGGCTCTGTACGCTGGTGATCATCGGCGTACGGCCCGATGGGACCAAGAAGCTCGTGGCCCTGGAGGACGGCTACCGCGAGAGCACCGACAGCTGGGCGACGGTGCTGCGGGACCTCCAGCGGCGCGGCATGCGGGCCCCGGTGGGGGCGGTCGGCGACGGCGCCCTGGGTTTCTGGGCGGCCGTGCGCGACGTGTGGCCGGACACGCGAGAGCTCCGCGACTGGTGTCACAAGATGGGCAACGTGCTCGACAAATTGCCAAAGCGATTACAGCCGAAAGCGAAGCGCGCGCTCCGCGAGATCATGTACGCCGAGACGCGGGCACACGCCGAGGAGGCCATGGACGTCTTCATCGCCGAGTACGAGGCCAAGTACCCGAAGGCGGCGGCGTGCCTGGACGCAGACCGCGACCGCCTCCTCACGCACTTTGCCCTGCCAGCTGAGCATTGGCAGCACGTGCGCACGAGCAACGTCATCGAGTCGCCATTCGCCACGGTCCGACTCCGGCAGCGCGTGACCAAAGGCGCGGGCTCGCGCACCAAGGGCCTGTTGATGGCCTACAAGCTGCTCGAGATGGCACAGCAGCGCTGGCGTCGGCTCAATGGCGCGCATCTGCTGCCACTCGTCCGCGCCGGCGTGACGTTCATTGACGGGGTACAGCAGGAGCGAAACAACGAGGGAGATCGGAAGGTGGCCGCCTGATCACGCTGATGACCGATCCACAACATTTGACAATATCTCAGTAGTAGCTCCTGATACTCCCCAGTGGGGTTGACTTTGCATCGAGCGCGTGCGTGACCAGTTTGGAGGCCGAGTCCACCCAGCCGCCCCGAGCGGCGGCGTCGACTCGGTGACCGGGCTGTCAGAGACGCTGATCAGGCGCCGCATGAATCTCCCCGAGACGGCGGTCAGTAGTTAGCCCGACGGCCTCCCCGCACCTCCTGTTCGCTCGTTGCACACCGCCTGTCCCTCTGAGGCCGTGATCCGCCCGGGCCGGTGGCATAATCAGCAGCGTCCAGGATATCCCTAGGGAGGGGCCATGCGTTGGATAGCGTCGGCGTTGGTTGTGGCGTCCGTCTGTCTGGGCGGGATTGACGCCCTTGCACAGGAACCGCGACCGGGGGTGGACTGGCCCCAGTTTCGCGGTGCGCAGGCCAGTGGTGTTGCGGAGGGCTTCGCGTCGCCTACTCGCTGGGATGCGGAGTCCGGCACGAACATTCTGTGGAAGACGGTGATTCCCGGACTCGGGCATTCGAGCCCGATCGTCTGGGGGGACCTCATCTGCGTCACGACCGCCGACAGCGGCAAAGTCGACGAACTCAAAGTCGGTCTCTACGGTGATATCGAGCCCCTCGCGAACGAGACGTCTCAGCGGTGGGACGTGCGCTGTCTCGACAAGACATCTGGCGCCGAGCGATGGACAACTGCGGTGCACGAAGGTCTGCCCGCGATCCCGCGCCACCCGAAGGCGACCCACGCCAACTCGACACTCGCGACGGACGGCACCCATCTTGTGGCGATGTTCGGTTCCGAGGGCCTCTTCGGGTTCGACCTGGACACCGGAGCGGAGCGGTGGCACGTCGACCTTGGCACGCTGGAATCTGGGTATTTCAATGCGCCGACCGCCTTGTGGGGCTTCGCGGCCTCTCCCACCATTCATGACGATTTCGTGGTTATCCAGGCAGACGTCCTCAACGGGTCCTTCCTGGCCGCATTCGCCGTCGCGACGGGCAACGAGATCTGGCGCTCGGATCGGGACGAGGTGCCGACCTGGAGTACGCCGACGGTGCATGTCGTCGATGGCCGCGCGCAGGTAGTCGCGAATGGCTATCGCCACATCGGTGGCTATGACCTCGCGACCGGTCGTGAGCAATGGCGCATGGCGGGCGGAGGCGACATCCCGACCCCGACCCCGGTCATCGACAACGGCCTTATTTTCATCACGAACGCGCACGGGCCGGAGGCGCCGATCTTCGCAATCAGCGAAGGAGCCACGGGCGACATCACGCCGGCCGATGGTGCGCTCTCGGGCGACCACCTCGTCTGGAGTCGGCGCCGCGACGGTGGGTACATGCAGACGCCGATCGTCTACGACGGGCTCCTGTACAACTGCCGGGACAACGGCGTGCTCAGCGTCTACGACGCGCGGACGGGACGCCGGCTCTACCAGCAGCGGGTCGGCAGTGGCGGCTCCGGGTTCACGGCGTCGCCCGTCGCGGCCGACGCCAAGGTGTACTTCACGAGTGAAGACGGGAGCGTCTTCGTCGTGAAGGCCGGCCCCGAGTTTGACGTCCTGGCGGAAAACCGCATGGGGGAGACGTTGATGGCGACGCCGGCACTCTCCGAAGGCGTCATGTACATCCGTACGCGCCGACACCTCGTTGCGGTCAGCTCGGGCGCGTCGTGAGACGATCTGATGGCCCTTCCCCATCATCGTCGTCCCGATGGGATTCGGATCACAGGGGCTGCCGATGACCATGAAGCGGCGTCCGTCGCCACTGGCACCGCCGCTCCGGGGCGAGACCATTGAGTATTGATCCGGTTCGTGGGAGGAGTGAGTATGCCTGTAAGGAAGAAGGTACTTCTCGGGGTTGCGGCCTTGGTGGTCATCGTAGCCGCGGCCGGTGGCGCCGTCTGGGCCGTGACGTGTCCGTGCGAGACCACACCCGGCTTCGTGCTACTGGGCGACTCCCACGAAGACCCGGTCACCGACTGGAGCTTCGCGAACCAGGTCTCGCTGTGTCAGATCCAGATCAGCATCTGGTTGAGACCCCACTCGGTGAACGTGAACTGCATGGCGACCCTGGACGGTCATCTCTTCATCAGCTGCTCCGTCGGCGCGCGCAAGTACTGGTGTCCGCGGGTAGGCGAGGACGAGCCGGGCCGGCTCCGCCTCGACGGCGTCGTCTACCCCGTCTTTCTCAACCGGGAGATGGACCCGGCCACGCTCGACCGGGTGTGGACCGCCCGAATGCAAAAGCTGCAGGCCCCGGAGGTCCAGGCGCGGCAACCCGGAGGGGGAGGAGAACCGCCGCCTCTCGACACGCCGCGACCTGACAGCTGGTGGTCGTTCCGCGTGGACGTGCGGACGTAGCAGGCCGACATCGAAAACCGGGAGAAAGGGTGCCGAGTACGACACGCGAACCTCATCTGTGGCTGGTTGCCTTCATCTGCACGGCGGCGCTCGTGTCGCGCCAGTCGCTCACCGCGCAGCGCGTCGGCGTCCCCTCGCGTCCGTGGACCTTGGTGACCTAAGACAAGAAGGGACACTTGGGGAAGGACCATGGGCGAACGCGGAAGGCCTGGTCATGGCCACAAGCGTCGAGAACCTGCACTACGGTAACTCCAACTTCAATTGGACCCACACGGTGGACGAGAACAGCAATCAGTTCGCCTCACGCATCGACGGAGACCCTGACTTCTCGGAGCACGACGTGCTGACCGGCTCCCAGATCGACGGCACGCGTTTCCAGCGGGTGAGGAATGCACGTGTGGCAACTGGACCGGCAATGACCAAGGAAGCGCCATGCTCGGCCACGCCGACCGCTACTCCTTCACGACACCGGGCTCGTCCTGGAATTCGCCCACCCATCGCGGGGTTGCTCGCAGGACAATCTGGTGGCGACCGGAGGGGCCGGCCTGTTCTACTGCTTTGCCATGGCTCTTCCGGCTTTTGGGTGGCGGACGACGCCATCGAGGGTGGGCGTGAGTAGATGTAGCATCCCGGCATGCAGGACCGTGACTTGTATGCCCAGCTTCTCGGACTCGAACCACCATGGGAAGTCGTCGAGGTGGACATCTCGATGCAAGACCACTCGGTGCAGGTGTTTGTGGCCCTCAGGCCGGATGCATCGACGCCGTGCCCGGAGTGTAGTGAGCCCTGCCCGCGCCACGACACCCGGACGCGGTCGTGGCGACACCTTGACACGATGCAATACAAGACCATGCTCGTGGGGGAGATTCCTCGAATCGAATGTCCGTCGCATGGGATCAGACAGCTGAAGGTGCCCTGGGCGGCCCCCCGGTCTCGCTTCACCGCCCTCTTCGAGTGTCTGGTCATCGAATGGCTGCAGCACGCCAGTATAAAAGCCGTCGCCGAGCTGCTCGCCCTGAGCTGGGACCAGGTGGCGGGCATCATGGAGCGCGCGGTGGCCCGCGGTCTCGCCCGCCGTCAGCTCTCGGTGCCCAAGGTCGTGGGCGTTGATGAGACCTCGTTCCAGCAGCGGCATGAGTACGTGACGGTTGTGTGTGATCCCGGGCGGGCGGCGGTCCTGTTCGTCTCGGACGGCCGCTCGGCGGAGTCGCTCAGCGGCTTCTTCGACCCGCTCACCGCCTCGGAACGGGCCCGCATCGAGGCGGTCGCGATGGACATGTCGGGCGCCTACCTGAGCGCGGTCACCCGGGCGTTGGGGCCGGCCGCGCACGAGCGGATTGTCTTCGACAAGTACCACCTCGCCAGCCTGTTGGGCGATGCGGTGAACAAGGTCCGGCGTGAAGAGCACAAAACGCTGCTAGAGCAACACGACGAGCGCCTCAAGGGCACGCGGCATCTCTTCCTCATGAATCCCTGGAACATGTCGCGGGCGCAGACGGCCGAGCTGACGCAGCTCAAGTCCAGCAACCTCAAGGTCGCCCGAGCCTGGGCCATCAAGGAAACGTTTATGGACGCCTTCGCGTTTCGCCAACCCAAACGGGCGGAGCGGGCGTTGAAGGAGGTACTCGCCTGGATGGCACGCTCGCGCCTGGCACCCATGATCCGCGCCGCACGGACCGTCCGACGACATTTCGACGGGGTCATCAACGCCATCATCAGCGGCATCACGAACGCGACCGCCGAGGCCATCAACTCACGCATCCAGTGGATCAAGAAACAGGCCGCGGGCTTTCGCAGCCGGGAGCGGTTCCGCCAGGCCATCTACTTCCACCTCGGACGCCTGGACCTGTACCCGGATGAAGCACATACTCTTGCCCACCCGAATTCCTGAAGCGCCTTTGCCATTGACTAATCGAGGGGACAAGGATTGTCCGGACTGATCTCACGATGAGTTCAGAACAGAGCACCGCGCGGACATTTCTGTGCGTAGTGCTGCTGTGGATAGGCCTCGCCGCGCCTTCCATGGCGTCGGATGGGACGCTGCTCGTCGCTAATCGAGCGGGCGGGAGCATCTCGTTCATCGACCTGACGACCGGCATCGAGATCGCGCGGGTTCCGATCGGCCCTGTGATTCCTCATGAGGTGCAGGTCTCACCAGACGGTCGACTGGCGCTGACCTCGGAGTATGGGCCGGAAGACGATCACGGCCGACACATCGTCCTGATGGACGTGGCCACCGCGTCCATCGTTGGTCGAATCGATCTCGGACCGAATTCTCGTCCCCATACCGCGCTGTTCCTGCCTGATGGCCGCCATGCGGTCGCGACGATGCAGGAGTCCGACCGGCTCGCGCTCGTCGATCTCGAAGCGATGACGGTAGTGCGCACGTATCCGACCGGTGGCCGCGAGGGCCATCTGGTTCGCGTCAGCCCCGACGGCTCTCGCGCCTACGTGACGAGTCGAGGTGCGGAGGGGACACTGTCGGTCATCTTTCTTGAAGAGGAGCGCCCGCCCGTGGTCATCGAAACCGGTCTCGGCGCGGAGGGGCTGGACGTAACCGCCGACGGCAGTGAGGTCTGGGTCGCGAATCGGCGTGAGACCTCGATCTCGGTGATCGACACCGAGTCGCTCGAGATTGTCGCGATCCTCGATTCTCGGCCGTTTGCGGGCCGGATCGAGATGGGGGGCGATGGGTATGCCATCGTGCCGAACGGTGGCGGTGGCTCGCGCGTCCGGCAGTACTTGGGACTCTGGGACGTGGAGGCGCGTCGCATGATCACAGAAGTCGCGCTTCGCGACGGTGAGCCGCAGACCGGCAACTTTGGGGCGCTGATCCACGAAGGGATGGCATTTGCCAGTGATCCGCGTGCCGGCACGATCCAGGTGTTCGACCTCGACGGACTAACAGGCCAACGGTTCTTGGCCGTCGACCACGACGCGCCAGACGGGCTGGCCTGGTCGCCGATTCGCGTCGACGTCATGACGGAGCAGTAGCTCAGCTCGGCGAAGGCGGGATAGGCTCTGTGGCGTCCCCCAACAGCGATGAGGGATATCCACCTAATGGGGATAACGACCGATCGGCGGACTGTCGTCCGCCTATTCGGTGACGACGATGGTGACGTCCTCGTGGGCCGTCAGGCCGCCATCACTGACGAGGCAGCGCAGCACGTAGGTCCCGGGCTCGCTGAACGTGGACCGCACGACCCACGTGTTGTCCTCAGGAAGTGGCGGCGGCACATATCCGGGAGCCCAAGGTGAATTCGCTACCCGTCGCGTATCCTCCCACGTCTTGAGCTGCGGCGGGTCGAAGTCAGCGTTGGCAGGGCCGCGATACACGAGCCACGACACTCGCAGACCGGGGGCCCCTCCACCGCCCATACCGGCCGCCGCCGCTCTCTCTGCCCGCTCGCGCCCCTCGGGGGTAAACCTGTCAGGGCTCAACGCCGGGATGTCGTCCTTATCCTTTGCGATGGCTGTCAACGTAACCGGATCATTCACCATCGCGGTCCGGTTCAGCGGTCCGTCGACGATCAGCTCCGGTCCGACGTTCTTGGCCACTTCGCCGAACACCTGCAGCCCGTTGTTCATCATCCGGACGAGGTTATCGATGAAGTAGTCGGGCTTCAGGGTGCCGTACGCGCGTTTCGTCTCCCCGTTCGGGCTCCTCAGGGTCCACACCAGCTCCCGCTCGCCGAAATCAGCTGGCACGCGGATTTCGAACTGGAACCGGTTTCGCCGCGGAAAGAAATAGGTCGGTTGCCCCTGGTCGGGACCGTCCGGCTCGATGTTGTTGTCCGGGCCGATCGGGATGTGGATCTCCTCCCGCCAGTTCCGGTTGAACGTGCCGAACACCAGCGTGAACGAGCCATCCGGATTCTGTTCCCACCCTTCGTAGGCCGGTATCACTTCCTGTCCGGCCTGATGTGTCCCGCGCGGCCTTGCCTGCTGGGCCGCCGCCTGCTGCACGACGAGACCGACCGCGAGTCCGGCAACTCCGAGAATGACCGCCGCCCTCATTGTTGGGCTCCCGCGTCCACGTCTTCAGGCTCGTCCGCCCCGCCACAGAGCGGGCAGCCGATGGGAACGTCGCCCGGGGCAAGGTCGAGCATCTGGCGCCGCTCTGCGATCTCGGCCGCGAACTCCTCGTCGGTCAGACGGATGCCGCGCCCCAAGAGGAGAAACATCTGGTCGACCGACCGATTGCCGCCGCCTGACCAGTTGCGGGGATCGGCGACATTGCGGTTCGTCGGCGAGTTGTTGAACGTGCCGGTCATGCGCAGGATAGTGCCCTTGGGCAGCAGGGGTGCCGCATCGTCCTCATAGGCATAGGCCCGCACCCAGCTGTGGTCGTACCCCGAACAGTTGAGCGTCTCGATCCTGGTCCCTCGGATGGCGTCCAGGCACATCCGGACACCGGGCGCGTGCATGTGCGGCTCGAAGACTGTGAGCTTCGTGTTCTCCTCCAGAACGCTGAAGGCTTCCAACACCTGCTCGGCCTCCATCGCCTCGATGTCGAGGTCGGTAATGGTGCCCATGAACACGAACTCGTTCTTCAGCGTGGGCGTATACCCCCGCGGGTGGAACTTGAATGCGACCTCGATATGGGCGCGCGTGTGGGCGCCGTTGGAGTGGTGATGGTTCTGGATGAACATGAGCTGCGAGTCGGCCGACAGCAGCTTGCCCGCTTTCGGAGCAAAGAAGTCCGCGTTGCGGCCGACCTCGTGCACGGGCCAGAGGTCGAGCCCGTCGAGCCCGTCGGCGTCGTCCTCGTCCGCGACACCCTCGTCGGCGTTCCGCTCGCCGGGTTCCCGTTCACCGGTATCCGCACCGCCTCCTGCCCCGCTCGTGGCCGCTCCAAATGCCTCCATCGCCTCAGGCCCCAAAGCGAGCATCGCGGAATGGTGCACCACGAACAGTGAACCCACCGTGTCCCGGCGATCGCCTTCAACCGACTCGGTCACTTCCTTGTACTCGAGCGCCGCGACGTATCGATCCTCGGTCAGCCCCGTCGGCGAGGCACCGATGGCCCCCCACCAGTCGGGCGCATCCGCGAGTACTTCGAAACTCGGAGACGACACGATCAGGTCCGGCTCGCCGATCTCCCATTCGTCCGCGGCGAGGAACTCGAGCGGGGGCGGTAGGTCGGCCGGGTCGCCCTCCGGCGCACCGTTGTCGACCCACGCCGCGATCATGCGGATCTCTGCCTCCGACAGCGAGGGGTCGTCCTTGAATCGCTGGATGCCGATGTCCTTCTCGATGAACCAGGGCGGCATGACGCCCTGCTGGTCCCGGAGACCGGTGCGGTACTTGATGGCCCGCGCCCAGGGCCGCACGTCGTCGTAGTTGATCAGCGACATCGGCGCCAGCGCGTCGGGCCGGTGGCACTTCTGGCAGCTCCGCTGCAGGACGGGAGCGATGTCCTTGCTGAACGTGATCTCATGGTCTGCGACGGCCTGCGCACGAGCCGGCTCAGGGGCCGCGACCACCGCCACAAGTACCGCCATGAGCACCCCGGCAATCGCGAATCGTCTCCCGCTGGGACAGAGCATCGTCGCCATCTGTTCTCCTTTGGTGCCTCGTCGCGGACCCGCCGAAGGCACGCCGATACGTCTGCCATGCTCCTCCAATCCGCAGAGATGGTCAAGTCATCCTACGGCGACAAAAAATGGTCGATAGCGGGACGGCGTCGACTTTCCGGTCATGGAGTATCTCGACGGGGCGACGCTGGCCCAACGACTGGAGCAGGGCGCGTTGCCGCTGGATCAGGCGCTCCAGATCGCGGATGCACGTCCCCCGGAAGAAAGCGGGGCACCCGGCGACAAAGGCGCGGGTCTGTGCTGATCCGATCCGAGCGTGAGACAACGCCGACGCCGCTCCGGATACATCGGCGCGTAGTTCGGATCGGCAACGATGACCTCGTGGCCGCATCCTTCGAGCGTCTGCGCCACCCATTCGCTTTCGGTTGATGCAGCACCGTTCGCCAGAGACGACGCGCCGCTACGTCCTGGGCGCGGTCCCCGACGCGCTTCAGAGGGCTGTGGACGCGGATGATGAGGACGGTTCGGCTGGCAGTACCCTTCAGACACCCCCCCGAGGGCACCTAAGTGGTTGAAAAGAATGGAGCGGGAGACGGGATTTGAACCCGCGACCTTCAGCTTGGGAAGCTGGCCAACTTTGCTGTTTTACTCAATGTATTTGCTTGGTTTCTGATTCGGGCAACTTTCTGACAACCTTTCGCCTTCACTCTTCGCCCGCGACTCGGGTCCTGAACCGCTCGAGGGCGCTCACCAACACGGGGTCGACGGCGGCCCGGGCGTAGCGCGCCGTGGTGCGCAGATCGGCGTGGAGCATCGTCGTGTCGTCTCCAGATCCTGGGTCGCCGCCAACACCATCGTCGCGAAGCTGTGCCGAAGATCGTACACCCGCACGGTGGAGAGGTCCACGGGCGTCCCGGCGCGCGCAAGCGCCGCTTCGACTTTGACACAGGCCCGCTTGAAGCTCGCCCGCATGGAGTCCCGGGAGAAGCGCCCCCAGCACTGGAGCGCGTCAAACCGCCGCAGCGCCGCCATCGCCTCGGGCGTGATCGGCTTCCGCCGCCCCTGGCGGATCGTCCCGTGCCGGCCCTTGCGACGGGCGCGGACGTAGATGCTGGGGGCCTTCCAGTCGACGTCCTCGGGACGCAGATGCATCAGTTGCGTGTGCGAGAGGCCCGTCCAGGCCAACACCCAGAGCCGCGCCTTCGTTTGGCTTCCGGCCTTCGTGCGGTGGCCCGCGATCGGCCGCCCGATGTCGGGCATGGCGTCGAGGATCATCCGGATCAGTCGGTAGGGGAGCGCCCGTGGCTCTTCTTCGACCTCGTCGGCCTCGGGCACCTCGCGGACGGGATTTGGCGCGTGCCGGCCATCCAGTACCGTCCACAGGTTCCTGAGCGCGCGGAGGCGGTGGTTCACTGAGCTTGCGGCGTACGGTCGATCTTTGCGCGGCTGGTTGGTCGTCAAGAGTCGGTCGCGCTCGCGACGAATCTCGCTCGGCCGGATCGTGGACCGGCGGCGCCGGCCAAAGATCGCCACCCACTCCTCGATATGCTGCCGGCGGTCCTGGTAGCCGGCCATCGCGGTGACACTCCCGAGATAGCGCTCGGCGTCGTGGGCGAACGTGGGTTCATCGACGGGCGGGTCGAGACCGTACCGCGCGGTGAGGCGGATCCGATCTCGCCAGGCGCGCCGCTCGGTGAGCGTACTGGTCGCAGGGAATGTCGTGGAGTAGAAGCGCCCGTGCACGCGGAGGAACACCTGCCAGGTGCCACTCGGGCGTTGGCGCTGGCCGGGTTCTGCAGTCCCGCTCACCTCACGTCCCCCCGACCCTGCCAACGACTGGATGTGTGCCGACGCGATCGCTGTGATTCGCGCACGTGCGCCAAGGGCGTAGGGCGCGTCGCGGTCAGCGGCGCGTCTGGTAAGCTGATCCTCAGGAGGTCACCGCGATGACTCGTGACAAGCAAATGCGCGCTAGTGGATTGGTCCTTCGAACGCTCGCAGCATCTCTAATAGAGCATCATCGGGATCTGTATCGTCATGCGGCAGCCCCATCCGCTTCCGCTGTTCCTGATACAGCGCCCGAAAGCGCGCGGCGTCGTACGAAGGGTGCTCGCGCACGTACGCGACGAGCGCGAACATCCACACCTGGTGCAACCGCACCAGCTCGGCGAGTTCCGTGATGCGGTCGAGGAGCTGCTGGTTGAAAGGTTTCTCGGGCATCGGTATCTAGGGGCGTCTGGTACGCTGATCATCGAGGAGTGAGGTCGCAATGGCTATCGCAACTGCACGTTCAGCCGAGGCTGATACGCCTGAATCAGCTGATCCTCAAGAGAGTCCCGCGTGGCCTCCAGCGCCACTGCCTTCGCATGGACGTGGGTGGCCCCCAGCTGCACGGCCTCCTGCCAACGTTCGTGAGTGGGAATCCGCTCAGCCAATGATGACGACTGACCCACATACAAAGGGGACCATCTTCTATTTGAGTCCTGCCCTGCGAAAATATATAGACCAGCAACTGCGTGCCAATCGGCGTCGTGCGGATACACCGTGAAGTCGTGCCCGAGCCAGGCAACCGTGCTCAGCGGCGCTAGGGAGAGTCACTACTGTTTCGGCCCCCAGCGCCTCATGGGTGACGCCTCCCCGGTACGCCCTTGGGCCCTCTCAGCGGGGTGGCGGCGCGTGGCGCTCGAACCACGAGTCAGTCGGTGGCGGCGCGTCGTCCGGAGTGAGCGACGTGACGCCGGAGAAGTCGAAACGGTCGAGGTATTCCTCAGTGAACCGATCGTCGTCGGCGTCAGTGTCCCGTCGCGACGACTGTAACGTCGGTGGGACCTGGCCCATTGGCCATGAACCGTCACCCCTCACGAACATTATCTGTGCCTGTCCGGTCCATCGATCCACCCGAAGCCAGACTCCTGAGCTTCCGCCGAACGTCTGGACTCTTTTCGTACGAGGTTGCTGGTATTCGTATCTCGGCACGAGCGCGTGCACGAGGAGCACGAGGGCAATGACCAGCACGCCGATCCACCAGTCGCGTCTCGTCACAGTCTAGATCTAGCCCGTGTAGCCTTCTGAGCCTGTCGATTGTCCCACCAGGAGTAAACCACCCAGGCCAGGTAGCCCATGAGACCGTAGCGAAGCGCTGTTATCCACAAAGGGTCATCAACGGTAAAGCCTCCACGCACGCGGCTATTCAGAATGATCCAGACCAGTAAAGCTAGCGTGTTCCCAATGACCTTGAGCGCCTTGAACACAACCACCGTACGTCTGGTAATAATATAGTTGGCTAACCAGGCCAGTCAACTTACAATATCGTCAGCGTGACAGGCTGTCGGGTTCGGACAGGTCGGAGATACGGATGATGGCACGGGCGAGATATAACCAGAAGTTGTGGATCGGCAGTCTGAAGAAGGCGGCGTATCCTTTCGCGTGAGCAACGCGAAAACTCCGGCTGGCAGGCCGGTGAAAGGAGCCGCCACCCATGCTGAAGGTACTCGACAACGATGGAGCAGACAACGAAGTTCCGCCGGAAGAGCGCGGTGCGCAGACGGTGGACGAGCTGGCCCGGGAGGGAGCCCGGCGGATGTTGATGACGGCCCTGGCGGTGGAGGTCGGGCAGTACATCGAGGCCCACGGCGAGGAGCGGGACGCGCGGGGACGCCGGCTGGTCGTTCGGAATGGTCGGGCCCAGGCGCGGAAGGTGACGTGCGGGGCAGGTACGCTCGAGGTGCATGCTCCTCGGGTGAACGACAAAAGGGTCAACGGCGCGGGCCAGCGGGAGCGGTTCACGAGTCGGATCTTGCCCCCCTACATGCGTCGCTCGCCCAAGGTGGCGGAGGTGCTGCCGATCCTCTATCTGCGCGGTCTGTCGACGGGCGATTTCCGCGAAGCGCTGCCGGTGCTATTGGGGGATGACGCGGCCGGCCTCAGCGCGACCAACATCGCGCGCCTCACGGCGGTGTGGGAAGAGGACTACCGGCGGTTCCGCCAGCGGGACCTGGCCGATCGTGACTACGTGTACGTGTGGGTCGACGGCATCCATTTCAACATCCGGCTCGAGGCCCGATGGGACCAAGAAGCTCGTGGCCCTGGAGGACGGCTACCGCGAGAGCACCGACAGCTGGGCGACGGTGCTGCGGGACCTCCAGCGGCGCGGCATGCGGGCCCCGGTGGGGGCGGTCGGCGACGGCGCCCTGGGTTTCTGGGCGGCCGTGCGCGACGTGTGGCCGGACACGCGAGAGCTCCGCGACTGGTGTCACAAGATGGGCAACGTGCTCGACAAATTGCCAAAGCGATTACAGCCGAAAGCGAAGCGCGCGCTCCGCGAGATCATGTACGCCGAGACGCGGGCACACGCCGAGGAGGCCATGGACGTCTTCATCGCCGAGTACGAGGCCAAGTACCCGAAGGCGGCGGCGTGCCTGGACGCAGACCGCGACCGCCTCCTCACGCACTTTGCCCTGCCAGCTGAGCATTGGCAGCACGTGCGCACGAGCAACGTCATCGAGTCGCCATTCGCCACGGTCCGACTCCGGCAGCGCGTGACCAAAGGCGCGGGCTCGCGCACCAAGGGCCTGTTGATGGCCTACAAGCTGCTCGAGATGGCACAGCAGCGCTGGCGTCGGCTCAATGGCGCGCATCTGCTGCCACTCGTCCGCGCCGGCGTGACGTTCATTGACGGGGTACAGCAGGAGCGAAACAACGAGGGAGATCGGAAGGTGGCCGCCTGATCACGCTGATGACCGATCCACAACATTTGACAATATCTCGGCACGGGCGGGAATGGTCATGTCCCCGCAACCCTGGCGCTTGACGTCGTCGTGTGGCTCCGACAGATGGGGGACCACGACCTTGCAGTCCGCGCCGTCGTGGACGAGCCAGCCCACCGAGCGGCAGGTAGGCAGCGTGGGCGACACATCCCCGAGGGTCTCCCACGAGGATGAGCACCCAAAGGCGTCGGCCCACTCAATCAGGACGAGCCGCACAAACTACCGCTTGCGGTGCTTGCCAGGGCTCTGAGAAAGGGCCGATCCGGCAAGTTTCTTGGTCGTCTTGGACGTGCTCTTGGAGCGAAGCGCGCGGGACGCGGTCTTCGCCACCCTTCGAGACGTAGTCTTCTTGTGTGCCATGCCAATGATCCTACCACCACTTGCGGTCTGATAAGTACTAGCGGTTCTCTAGGAACGTCTTCGCTCGCTTGAGAGCATCCGTCTCGTCAGTAGCCGTAAGTTCGACCGGGGTCCCTTTGTCGTCGCGAATGACGTGCAGTTCGTTCCCGCCGTCGCGGACGTCGTAACAGCGTGCCGTATACCCGGCAAGCGTCCCACCCACTATGCGAATGTGTATCTGGTAGTCCCGATGACCGGTTCGGTGCTCGTATACAGCAGTCACGACTTCCTGGCCGGCTCAGCGATTCGCCCGGCTTTCGCGTAGGCCCGGTGGGTCTTCCGGGCCTTCCGCTTTTTGGCCTCTTTCCGCTCTAGGTCGTCGATCTCGGCTTTGGGGACGCGGGCGAGCTTCGTCAGCAGCGTCGCGAACGAAGATTGCCCTTCGGTTCTGATCTCGCCGCCCATGCCCCTTAGTCTTGCCCTTCGTCGGGCTTCTCACAAGCCCTATCTGCCAGGGTGGCCCGCCCGTTCTGGGTTTTGTCGAACCTCACAATCTGGGGCTTCGACTGCAAGCTCTCACGCAAGGCGTTCCACTCAGGGACCAGCGTCGGATGGCGCTCAAGGTCGGCTTCGATGAAGGCTTGAACGGCCTTCTCAATGATTCGATTGTGTGGCGAGCCGTGATGGACCTCGCAGAACGCCCACAAGTCCACATTAAGCTCTGGCGAGAGCTTCACTTTCACAGGACGAATCGCGCCTGGTTCTGGCTTGAGAGCCTTCCGTCCCATCAGGAATCCACTGATTCTATCTAAAAACACCCCTTTAAGGGTTTATAGATATAAATTGTCTCAGAATTGTTGTATCCTACTCCTGCGACTGGCCCGATCTATAGCGGTCGGATACCGGTCGTAACCCAAACAGCGCCCCCGGCAACGGGGGTGGGTCCGTCGACGTGCCGTGCCGCATGAACGCGATCACGTCCGCCCACCTGTGGAAGCGGCGGAGGAAGAGGTACTTCCGCTGCAGTTTCCGAAGGAGCGCCTGATAGGCGCTATCCTGGAGCTCCTGTTCGAGCCGTTCACGGTCTTCATCTCTCGGGCGCATGAAGCGCCCGGGTCAGAAATCACCGCGAAGGCTGTGGAGACGGAACTCGGCCGACAGGAAGTGGCCGTAGCCGCCTGGAATCTATGGAGTTACGAGACTGCCGTCAGGGGTGAGGAAACGAAGGAGGCGGGGGGATACGGTCAGTCAGAAATGACCGAGGCTACGGCTATTCGCAGGACGTCTGGAACAGCGCGACCCACGTCTGGCCAGGAGGCGAAGTCAAAGGGAGAACCGTCGATCCTTGCCATCAGCTTCGAGAGAACGCCACAGAGTGCAAGCATGGCGTCGTCATCTGCAGGCCGGCTGACAACGCCCTTGGCTCGCAGTACCTCAAGGAGGACTGCACCTCTCGGGTCGTGCCGGCCGCTATCGTCAGCCAGCCCAATCATCCTCAGGTCGTACTTGCGAGCCAACTCGGAGTCCCGCTCGGCAAGCTCCCACCGATGGACGTCGCCACCCGGTTCCTTCGCGTAGGTGGATGCCGCGTACCGCTTGGTCGTCGGAACGGAGATGCGCATCGCGCCGCCTCGGGTCAACGTGATGGTGACGTTCGGCCATGTCGTGCCGGCCGGCACAGGGAAGGTCACGCTGTCCTGGCTTGCGATCTTGAACGCCGTCTTGTAGCAGCGGCCATCTTTGTCGTAGGGGACAGGATCTCTCCCAATGTTCGGGATCACAGCGCGAAGTCGCTTCCGAAGCCGTGATCGGGATACTGGTGGACGACCCCCGTGGACGACCCGCGCGCTTGGCCGGAAGGACCACCACCCCCGCCCGCGCCAGGCGTTCCAGGAACTCGCGGGCCTCCCGTGCCTTCAACCGCCCGTTGGGGCGACGCCAGGACAGCCACTCGCAGGCCGTGAGCGCCAACTCGCTCCGGCTGAGCCCGGGAAACCGCGCCACGACGTCCTGGATCAGCGCCCGTTCGTTCGGCTGGACTGCTCGGCCGCAGAACCTCCACGCGACATCGGCCACGGGCGCCTCCTCAGCACCCTGAGGTGCAAGGCGGCGATCGATTTGTCCAGTGGAACTTTCAACAAACTGGGAATGCTCCCGGCGCGGTGCAGGAACACCCGCCTCGGGGCGGGGTTCGATTCGCTGCTCGTCCACGGCCTGCACGCCGGGTACGATCGGGGCTCGAGCGTCGTCGGCGTAGATCAGGACGGTAATCAGGAAGACCTGTTCAGGCCTGTGCCGTCCACTCCGCTAACTTCGGCGCGCCCACTGCGTTTACCCGAGCTGCCCTATCGCCAATGGGTCATCAGTAAGCGAAGTACACAATGACCAGTAACACGGGGGAAATCCTGGTCATGCTCCTCGCTCCGCTCATCGGGATGCCGCTGCCGCCGCTCCCTTTGCAGATCTTGTGGATCAACCTTGTGACCGATGGGTTGGGGTCGAGAGCTCCGGGCGTGCGGTTCGGCCACGCGTGGACGGCGGGGCCGGCTCAGAAGTCGACGGTGATGCCGATCTGCACCCCGAACAACGTGGCCAGTGACCGCGTCGGCTCGAACGTTACCCCGGTCTCATCGCGCTGGAGCTCTCCCCGCGTCAAATAGTCGACCTCGCCGCCGGTGAGATACCGGAGCCCGATGTCGAGACCCAGGCGAGCCTCGCTCCCCGACACGAGCCCGATCGTGACGCCGCCTCCCGCACCGAAGCTCGGCGCGAAGTCGCCCAGATGCGTGGTCGCCGCACCGCCACCTTCATTGCCCAGGTCGACAGACGTTCGCGTATACACGTGACTGAACCCGAGGAGCCCCTCGGCGTACGGCCGTACCCGGCCGGCGGGAGGCTGGACCCGCACGAGCGCATGGGTCCGAATGAAGTTGTTGGTGGTCCCGACGTCGCTAAACACCTCGGGGACGGCCGGAAACAGCGCGATGCGGCGGGTCTCCGTGCCGTAGCGCAGGTAGTCGATGGTCGCTCCCACGGAGACGGGGGTCTGGCCTACGCGGGCCGTGAAGTCGACGGCCGCCCCCGGGGTCGCGCCGACCTTCTTCCCGAACGGCCCGATCGGGACCCCGACCAGGAACTTTGGGCTGAACTGGAAGCGCAGCAGTTCCGGGACCTCGACCACGGATGATTCCGGCCGAGGAAGCTGCCCGGGCGGCGGTGCCGGTGGGCTGGCGGACGCCGTCTGCGCAGCGGCAGTTGATGTGCCTGCGAGCCACAATCCACACGCGACGGCGATGGCTCCGCGACTGACAGCTCGTCTCTGCATCGTTGCCTGCCTCCGTAGTTCGAATGGACGCATTATCTGATCATGAGAAGCAGCAGTCTCCCACGATATAGAGGCGCAAACCTCGTGCCGGTCTCGTGAGAGCATCCAAGTCGTTTGTGGAGAGTGGGTTGCGCTCCGGAGGCACGCATTGACGGCACCGTGGCGTCGACCTGATCCGTGGACAATCCACCACAGCTAGTGAACTGTTTGGGAGACGCGCTACCCATGCTGCCGGGCGTTTCCGTAGCACTTGACCGACCTGGACGCGAAGCTGACCGCGCTGCAGGCGATGGACCTCGCGGCCCTGCGCCGCGAATGGTGCCGCTATCATCGGGCTCCGCCGCCGCGGCTCAGCCGCGACCTGCTGCTCCGGGACCTCGCCTATACGCTCCAAGAAGACGCGTATGGCGGCGTGAGCAAGGCGATCCGCCGGCGGCTCCGGACCCTGGCCAAGGCCGTCGCCGAGACCGGCCGCGTCGCCCCCGAGAATCGACTCGGCCAGCGCATCAATCAGTTGGGTGGTTGCGCGTGTGGCCAGGAGCCGTTGCGGTACAGCGTGATGGCGACGTCGACGTTTCGGCGTAGCGCGACCTGAACCGCAGGCCAGTTCTTCTCGGAGCGAACCAGTGTCTTCCACGAGTACAAGTGCTTCCGCTTGTGAAAGTCGGAGTGGGTGCTCGGAACCACTGGTCGATCAAGAGTTTGATCCGAGATATTCCGGATGTCAAGGGCGGACCAAAGCTAGACCAGAGTGGCGGAGGAAAATTAGACCATCCGGCTGGGTGCATTCCTCGTTTGTTGTCAGGGGGCGTGCCGAACGCATGCTGGCCCCAGCCTTCCCAGGTCCAGAGGTAGGTGATGTCGGTGCTCCAGCGCTCGTTGGGGTGCGCGGCGTCGACGTCGCGGGCGAGCACGTTGGGCGCCACCGGATGCTGGTGGGCACTGTCCGTGGTGCGCCGGAACCGCTTGACGGGCAGGCCGATCAGGCCCATTTCTCGCAGCAGCCTGGCGACCCGCGCCCGGCCAGCGGTGACCCCGTCCTGCTTGAGCTGCTCGTAGATCCGCGGGCTGCCATAGGTCCCGCGGCTGGCGGTGTGGATCGCTCGAATGCGCGCCTTCAGCTGGACGTCTGCACGGCGCCGTCGGCGCGGCGGGCGCTTTGCCCATGCGTAGTAGCCACTGGGGGTGACGTGCAGCACCCGACAGAGACACCGCACCGCATGGGTGGCCTTCTCCGCATGAACACACGCGAACCTCACGCCTGTGCCTTCGCGAAGACGGCCGCCGCCTTTTTTAAGATGGTTCGCTCCTCGCGCAGGACGCGCACTTCCCGGCGCAGCGTTCGGAGTTCCTCGTGTTCCTCGGTGGTCAGCGCGCCGGTCGGATTGTTGCCGTGGTCGATCTCGTCCGGCTTTACCCACCGCCGCACCGCCGACTCGGCCAGGTCCAACTCCCGGGCCACCTGCCCGATACTGCGGTCCCCTTGCTTGCACAGCCGGACCGCCTCATGCTTGAACTCCGTCGTGAACCGTCGTCGTCTCCGCTGGGCCATGACCACCTCCCGGCGCATTGTCGCGCCTTGTGGGGTGTCCACAAAACCCAGGCAAGATCACCGGGCCGAGTTGGGCGAGGAGTGCGAAACCCCACTGCCTAGTGCGCCGAGCGTGCGAGGTGGCGACGGAGTCGCCCATGGGCAGCCGACGTTCTCCATCTTCGAGCGGGAACGGCGTCGTGACATCCGTCACAATCCACGCTTGACAATCCGCACTAGCGGGGCGCCCGCACGGTTGGTATCGTCGCCTTCGGGTTGCGGCGCGAGGCACATGGAACAGGCCGGCCGACAGTCTCGCGGCGTCGTAATCGGTGAGTCCCCGAATCGTATCGATTGCGTGCTGTGTTCGCAACGAATGTCTGCGAAAGGACGGAATATGTCTGACAAGTGCGTGGCGACACTGTCGAACGTGACCCATTGCTACGGCGACGTCGTCGCGCTCGACGGGCTGGACCTGGAGGTCCGGCCCGGCGAGATTCTGGCGGTTCTTGGCCCGAACGGCGCCGGGAAGACCACGGCGGTCGGCCTCCTGCTCGGCAGCCTGCAGGTGCAGGGGGGCAAGGTGCGCGTTTTCGGGTGCAACCCGGGCGCCAGGGGAGTTCGTATACGGCGCGGTGCCATGCTGCAGGTCTCGGGTGTTGCCGACACCCTCACTGTCGCCGAGCACCTGGAGCTGTTCGGCAGTTACTATCCGGCGCCGTTCACGGTCTCCCGGCTGCTCGCAATGGCCGGTCTCGAGGAGTTGAGCGAGCGGCGGTACGGCCGGCTCTCCGGGGGCCAGAAGAAACGGCTGATGTTCGCGCTCGCGCTGGCCGGCGACCCGGAGCTGGTCTTTCTGGACGAGCCGACGACCGGACTCGACGTCGAGGCGCGCCGCAGCTTGTGGAACGAGATCCGGGGACTGAGGGCCGCGGGCCGCACCGCGGTGCTCACCACCCACCACCTGGACGAGGCCGACGCACTTGCAGACCGGATCGCGGTCATCTACAAGGGACGGGTCGTCGCCGAAGGGACGCCGGCGGAGATCAAGTCCCGTACCGCGGATAGCCGCGTCCGCTGCATCACGTCCGTCCACCGCGACGAGGTGGCGGTGCTGCGTGGCGTGGTGCGGGTGGAGGTCAACGGCCTGCACCTGGAGATTCTGACCGCGCGGCCCGAGGACCTGCTGCGGACGCTGCTGGCGCTGGATCCCGACCTGCGCGACCTGCACGTGACGGGGGCCGGACTCGAGGACGCATTCCTCTCGCTGGTCCATGCCGGTGAGCGGAAGGAGGCGGCGTGATGTCGGCAACGAGCGACGGCGCGCGCCGCCTCGGGTTCGCCCGCCGCGCATGCATCTACGTGCTGGAGGCGCGAGCCCAGTTCCTGACACTGGCGCGGACGCCGGGGTTCACCATCCCGACCCTGGTCTTCCCGCTCATGTTCTACGTCTTATTCGGTGTGGTGATGGGCTTCTCCCCGGTGGCCCCAACCTTCCTGCTCGCCACCTACGGCGTCTTCGGGCTCATGGGGCCTTCCCTGTTCGGGTTCGGTGTCGGCTTCGCGACCGAACGCGACAGCGGCGCGCTGCTGCTGAAGCAGACCACGCCGATGCCGGTGAGCGCCTATCTGCTGGCCCGGGTGGGAACGGCGCTCCTCTTCGGCATGGCCATCGTCCTCGGCCTGTTCCTGCTCGGGGCCTACGCTGCGGAGGTCACGCTGTATCGCTGGCAGTGGTTCGCGTTGGCCGGGGTCGTGCTCTCGAGCGTGATTCCCTTCTGCGCGCTCGGCCTGGCGATCGGCGCCTGGGTGAAGGCGCAGTCCGCGGTTGCCATTGTCAATCTCGTATTCCTGCCGATGGCGTTTCTGTCCGGCCTGTGGATACCGATCGCCCTGCTGCCGTCGTTCGTGCAGGATGTGGCCGTCGTCTTTCCCGCGCACCACCAGTCACAGCTTGCGCTGATGGTGGTCGCTCTGGACGAGGGCGGTTCGGCCGCGGTTCACGCGCTGATGGTCGGCGTCTTCACAGTGGTCTTCCTGATCGTCGCGGCAGTCGGGTTCCGCCGTGGCGGTCAGCGATAGGGGGTGGGATGACTGGACCGGCAGCGACGGCGGTGCGTAGCGTGACGTATCTGGCGGTGGCGTTCGCCGCGTTCACGGGCGTGCTCATAGCCCTGCCCGAGCCTGTGTCACCCCCGAGGGCCGCGGACGCTGCGCTGCCCGAGGTCAACTTCGCGATCGTCCGCGTGAATATCTTCGACGGAGAGGCGTTCCGGCCGGAACAGGACGTGTGGATCGAGGACGGTCGCATTCGGCGCGTCGGGGAAGGTCTCGACGTGCCGGCGGATCTCCCGCGGGTGGACGGCGGCGGGCGCACGCTGGTGCCCGGGCTGATCGATGGCCACGTGCACACGTGGGGCAGCACGCTGAACGACGCATTGCGCTTCGGGGTCACCACGGTGCTCGATCAGTTCAGCGATCCTGTTCTCGTCGCCGTGAAACGCCCGGCCCGCGCCGAGTTGGCCCGCGGCGACGAGGCGGATATCTTCTCCGCCGGCATGCTCGCGACCGTGGCCGGCGGGCATGGCACGCAGTACGGGGTGCCGGTGGAGCCCGTAGGCAGTCCGGACGATGCGCCCGCTTGGGTGCGGGCACGGAAGGCCGAGGGCTCCGATTGGATCAAGATCGCGTGGGAGGACGGGAGCACATTCGGCATGGACCTCGCGGCGCTCGGCCGCGATACGGTCGGCGCCCTGATCACGGCGGCCCATGCCGAGGGTATGCCCGCCGTCGTGCACGTGAGCACGCTGGGGCACGCCCTCGACGCCGTCGCTCTCGGTGCGGACGGGCTGGTGCACGTCTGGGGCGACGTGCCCGTCGACGAGACCCAGGCGGCGCGTATCGCCGAGGCCGGCGTGTTCGTCGTCCCGACGCTCTCGGTCAGGGCCACCATGGGCGGCGACGCGATGGATGGCGAGTTGCTAGCGGCGGCTGGCGGCGTCCCGGTGTCGTCCATGCAGCGCGAGTCCCTGGCCGCCCGTTTCTCCGGCGGCGACGCCGAGAGAGTCTCGGACGGGGGCGACGTAGCGATCGAGAACGTGCGGCGGCTGCACGCGGCCGGCGTCCGTCTGATCGCGGGCACGGACGCTCCCAACCCGGGCACCGCCTCCGGCCTCTCGATGCACGGCGAACTGCGACTCCTGCAGCGCGCCGGGTTGAGCAGCGCAGAGGCGCTCGCAGCGGCCACGTCGACCCCGGCCGCGATCTTCGGGATCGGCGACCGTGGCCGCATCGACGAGGGCCGGATCGCCGACCTGGTCCTGGTCGACGGCGATCTGGAGCAGGACCTGTCGCTCAGCACCCGCATCGTCGCCATCTGGAAGGACGGCTACCGCGTGGAGCGAAGCGTCGAGGAGGAGGAAGCGCTCGCGGCGTTACCGGCGCCGGAGACGACGCTCATCGCCGACTTCGAGGCTGGCGTCGGCGCCGCGTTCGGCGCGGGCTGGCAGGCGACCTCGGACCGGTTGCAGGGCGGATCGTCCACCGCCCGGCTTTCCGCCGGGCATGGAGCGCTGCGGGTCGAAGGGGAGGTCGTCGCCAGCGGTTTCGCGTTCCCGTGGTCGGGCGCCATCTTCTTTCCCGGGGAGCAGCCGATGCAGCCGGTCGATTTCTCGGCGCGGGAGGTGCTCCGCTTTCGGACGCGCGGCGACGGCCGGACCTATAGCGTCATGCTGTTCGGCGGCAGCGCAGCCGCGACGATTCCGGCCACCGTGCCGTTCACGGCGGCCCCGGCGTGGACCGAGGTCGAGATCCCGTTGGCACGGTTCCCGACGGCGACACCGGGTCTCATCGGCGGCCTGGCGTTCGTGGCGCAGGTGCCTCCGGCGGGCGCCTACGCGTTCGAACTCGACGACGTGGAGATTCGCTAGATGGGTGGAGACCTCGGTCGCGCTGCCGGCGAGGCGGTTCTCGCGCTTCACCGGCGCCTGCTCCCGGCGTCGCCGCGCATCGGCTGGATACCTTACCTTTGGCTGTTCTGGCTGATTTGTTTCTTCGCCAAGTGGTTCTTCGTTCCGATCGAGCCGGCCGAGCTGACGCTGGCCCTGCTCACGCTGCCGGTGTTCCTGGCGCTGTACTTCGACGGCTACTGGCACTCCGGCCGGCGCGTCCTCGTCAACATCGCTGGCATTCTGCTCATTGGCCTGGTGTGGACGCCGTTCAACCAGAACGCGATGACCTTTTTCATCTACGGCAGCGCGTTCGTCGGTCGCGCGGCCCGGCTCCCGCGTGCCTACGGCTGGCTCGCGGGCATCGTGTTACTAGTCGCGATCGAGTGGCTGTTGTTCGACCTGTCCAACTTCGTCCTCCTGATCGGTGGCGCGATCTCACTTCTGGTCGGCGCCGTGAACATCCACTACAACGAGCTTGAGCGTCATGACGCCGCACTGCAGTTCTCGCAGGCCGAGGTGCGTCGGCTCGCGGCCGTCGCGGAGCGCGAGCGGATCGCACGCGATCTGCACGATCTGCTCGGCCACACCCTCTCGCTCGTCACCATCAAGGCGGCGCTCGCGGCAAGGCTCGTGGCACGGGGCGACAGCCGCGCCGAGCAGGAGATCCGTGAGGTGGAGCGCATCTCGCGCGGCGCGCTACGCGAGGTACGCGAGGCGGTGACCGGGTTCCGGCGGGTGGGTCTGGATGCGGAGCTGGAAAACGCCCGGGTCGCCTGCGAGGCCGGCGGTATCGTTCTCACGGTCGACCGAGCGGCGTTCGACCTGCCGCCGGACTGCGCGGCGGTGCTGGCGATGTGCCTGCGCGAGGCGGTCACGAACGTCGTCCGCCATGCCGCCGCGAGCCGGTGCCGAGTCGGCCTGGTACGCGAAGGCCGGTGGAGATGCCTCATGGTCGAGGACGACGGGCGCGGCGGCCCCGTCCGTGAGGGTTTCGGTCTGGCAGGTATGCGTGAACGGACCGAGCGGGTCGGGGGCGAGATGGTGATCGAGACGGCGCGTGGCGTCACCCTGACGGTTCGCATCCCGGCCGTTCCAGAGCGTCCGACATCGGGACAACCGGCGTCCCGGGAGGCTTCCGCTTGATCCGCGTGCTGGTCGCCGAGGACCAGGCGATGGTGCTGGGTGCGCTGTCGGCGTTGTTGGATCTGGAGGACGATATCGAGGTGGTCGCCCGCGCGCGGGACGGCGCCGAGGCGCTGCGACTCGCCGAACGCCTGGAGCCGGATGTCGTGCTCGCCGACATCGAAATGCCGCGGGTGACCGGGTTGGAGCTGGCGGCGAAGCTGGTCGAGCGCCGCATGCGCGTCATCATTCTCACCACCTTCGCCCGTCCCGGCTATCTGCGCCGGGCGCTTGACGCGGGTGTCCGCGGTTACCTGCTGAAGGATGCGCCCGCCGAGGAACTCGCGCGGGCGGTCCGCGAGGTGCGGAATGGGGGGCGAGCGATTTCGTCGGAGCTGGCCGCCGAGGCCTGGTGCGAGGCCGATCCGCTTACCGACCGCGAGCGACAGGTGCTGCGGCTGGCCGGGGACGGCGTGTCAGGCGCCGGTATCGCGGCGGCGCTGCACCTGTCGGAAGGAACGGTCCGGAACTACCTGTCCGAGGCGATCAGCAAGCTCGGTGCATCTAACCGGGTCGAAGCGGCGCGCATCGCCCGGCAGCGAGGGTGGCTCTGATGCGACGTCACATCCTGGACCGGTGTAGCGCTATCCCGCCGGTGCCGGGCCATTGCAGTACGGAGGGCCACGGCAAGGAGCATTGAGCCATGAAACTGATGCGAATCTTTGCACGGGCCCCGGTGGTGCTGACGGTCACCGTCTCAATCGGATGCGCCACGGTGATGAACAGGCGCACCAAGCCAGCTACGTCGATTCCGATCCCTCGGGGGCGGCGGTCACCGCCAGCGGTGCGTCGGTAGCTGAGACGCCGGTTGTCGTCCGGACGCGACGCCCTGGGAAATCCCGGCGCCTGCCCGACCTCTACGCGATTATCCGCGCGAGGTCATCCGGAACGGTACAGGTCGCTCCAGGCTTCTACTTTGACCCTTTACCTGACCCCATTGATGGATCATAGGGGTACAGTAGTTCAATAGAATAAACGACTTGCGGAGAAAAAGGTGTGACTGGAGGTGTGACGGGGACTGTGATCCGTCACGCCGAGCCCTGTCACACCCGGACGCGGCCCCATCTTCTTCCAGGCCGGTGTGATCGGAGTGGTCCTGCCTCTGTGATCGGATACCGGGTCCGATCACGCTTTCTCGGGCGGCTTCACCTTCTCGATCTCCTCCTCCTCAATGTGCCCTGCCGTCTCCATCCGGCCGTCCCCACCTCGACTCCGAGGTTCGCGGCGTTCTCCCGGCGACTGCGGCCTTGCATTCCCGCCGCCGACGTTCCCGTGCGCTGTGGCCGCTGCGTGGCCCGGCGGCGGCTTGTTCGGCATGGGGCCGGTGGTGGCCGATGCGGTCCATATCGGGCCGCAAGTCCGCTTGCGGCCGACAAGTGCCACCGTCCGCCCCGGCGGCCTCACGGCCGTGACCGCCTGGCACGCGACCCGGCGCTGGCGGCGGCGGCGCTCTGAACCGGCGCGGCGACGCGCCGTATCTCCGTGCAGGGTTCGAAGGGGCGGAGCCCCTCGCCAGATCCCAATGTACGCACATTGGGTAGGCTGGCTATGACACTTAACGGTGTCATAGCCAGCTCCGTCGTGTCCTCTGATCGTACGTCCGGCGGTTTCTCTTCACCGCCCGGATTCTTGATGCGATTGGCGCAGCGCATTGGAAGCTACAACGTCACCGACGATGCAGTCGTCGATGGCCCCCAGTCAGGTTGTGCTGGGTGGGCGGAAGGTCGCGATCCGGCGGCCGCGCGTCCGCCGCGACGGCGCGGGAGCTGCGGATCCAGCGTGGCGCGTTGCGCTCGACGACGAGGCGTTCGTCGTCGATGCCCGGGGTCGGTGTACGGTCGGTCGTGCACGGCGTGGATCACGCGCACCAGCTTGTGGGCGGTGGCAAGGATCCATCCCGGTATCCGACGCTCTGTGGGCGCAACGACTTACGCCGAGTCCAGCGCCGGGACGCCACGTTGCACCTGCCGGTGCAGGTCCACGCCCGCCGCGCGTCATGGTCAGTTTCTGTGACGTGGGCTCGGCCGCCGTGCCGCGAGAAGTTCTTGAAGCGGCATATTCCGGGACTTGCCGGGATCCATCCCGGAATCCGACGCTCCGCGGACCCGACGACTGACAGGGGTCAGTCGTACATGGCTCTCTCAAAACCCCGGACCACCGAACCCGGCTCGCGAGACGATCACGCGGACACAGGCCGCCACCTTGCCCCAGGCGCGACTCACCTCCCCGGCGCCGCGCCCGTAACCGCTGATTGGGGGTATCCATTTAACCGGAGTAACCCAGATCCACAGCTCTCCAAGGGCGATTTGCGGGTGGGCGCTCCAGGCTCGGCGGGTGTCCGCGGGTAGGCGGCGGCGTAGGCGGGAGGGCCCGAGGGTGCGTGTGGGCGACCAGGTCCTGGTACCGGACCGGCGCATGGGTCGCGGCCAGCTGCAACACCCGAAAGAACACCAGCCCGCGGCTGCGGGAGCGGCGGCGGTTGAAGCGAAACACAAACTCGTTCAGGTATCCGGGTAAGTGCGCGTCGCCCACTGAGCCTTGGTGGGTGCCCAGGAGCCAGCGCTTGGCCAGGGAGGCGACCCGGTGGACCGCGGGGAGCAGCTCGTGGGGATCCTCCCCTCGAGCCCGCGCGGTCCGCTGGCTGTGCCGGTCGTGGAGGTAGCCGAGTTGTTCGACTCCGTGGTAGCCCTGCCAGCCGTCAGTGATGACGCGGGCGCCAGGCTCCACGTGATCGGTGACGAAGCCATGCAGCGAGCCGGCCGACGCATCCGGCAGCGGCCCCATCCGGCACCGGCCAAGTCCTTTTGGGTCTTGGACTTCCACGGCAATTCCCGTCAGCACCTTCTTCCCCCGCGCACGACCGCCCCGCAGCCCCGGTTCCTCTCCCCCGATGTAGGTTTCATCCACCTCCACCGCGCCGGCCAGCCGGTCCCGGCTGGGGCGGACCAGCACCGACCGCAGTCGGTGCAACATCGCCCACGCGGTCTGGTAGGAGCCGATCTCCAGCGTCCGCTGCAGGCTCAGGGCGGAGATCCCGTCCTTCCCGGTCGCGAACAGCCAGCCCGCGGTGAACCACACGGTCAGCGGCGTGCGCGTGCGCTCAAAGATGGTGCCCGCCGTGACCGAGGTCCGGCCGCCGCAGCGCGCGCACATGATGCGCCGGTCGCTGAGCGACCAGCGCTCGCCGTGGCCGCAGCCCGGACAGGCGAAGCCCTCAGGCCACCGGAGCCAGTCCAGATAGTCGAGGCAATCCGCATCGGTCCGGAACCACGCCTGGAACTCACCCACCGACCGCGGATAGTGCTTTCCAGCGCGCGGGTGCTCCACACATCCAGCTTACTCCGGTTAAATGGATACCCCCAATTCGGGGATATGACATAACGCATGCGTGGCCGACGAGCGCACGCGACCGACGCGCAACGAACGCGCCGAGCTGATCAAGCGCCACCAAGAGGAGATCGCGCGCCTGCGTGACGAGTTGGCCCGCGCGCACCGCGATCGCGATCGGTGGAAGCGACGAAGCGAGCGGCTCACGCAACAACTCGACGCGGCGCGGCGTGCGGGCTTTCGACAGGCCGCCCCGTTTGCGAAGGATCGCCCGCAGGGTCACGGCGGGCGCCCGGGTCGGCGGGCCGGCCCCACCTATGGGCGCCGGGGTCGGCGACCGATTCCAGCGCGGGTGGATGAGACCTATGCCGCGCCGCTTCCCGCGGCGTGCCCGCGCTGTGGTGGGGCGATTCAGGTCACTCGCGTTGCGACCCAGTACCAAGAAGACCTGCCGGTCGTCCAGCCCATCGTGCGGCGGTTCCACGTCCAGATCGGGTGCTGTGTCGCCTGCCGGCACCGCGTGCAGGGTCGGCACCCGCTGCAAACCTCCGACGCCTTGGGCGCGGCGGGCGTGCAACTCGGTCCTGGCGCTGTGACGTTCACGGTTCTGTTGCACAAACACGTGGGCGTGCCGCTGGACAAGATCGCGACACTGCTGCACGACCGGTTCGGGCTGACCGTGACGCCGGGAGGACTCGCCCAGGTCTTGCATCGCGCGGCGCGGGTGGCGGTGCCCACGTATGCGGCCCTCTGCGCTCAGATCCGGGGGAGTCCCGTCGTCAGTCCCGATGAAACCGGCTGGCGCGTCGGTGCCGTGTTGCACTGGCTGTGGGCGTTCGCGACACCCGAGACCACCGTGTATGCGATTTGTCCCGGGCGTGGCTTTGACGACGCGGCCACAATCTTGGGCGCGGACTTCGCCGGCGTGCTGGTCCGCGATGGCTGGGCGCCCTATCGCCGCTTCACCGGCGCGCGGCATCAGAGCTGTCTGGCGCATCTGCTCCGCCGGTGTCGCACGCTCCGCGCCGACCATCCGCGGAGCCCCTGGGCGGCGCGCGTGCAGGCCGTCCTCACCGACGCCCTCGCGCTCCGCGATCGGCGCGACGCGCAGGCGATCACCGAGCAGGGCCTCGCCGTGGCCCAGGGGCGCCTGCTCGCCCGCCTGGGCCGGCTCATCGATACGGCACCTACGCTGCCGGCGGCCCAGCGCTTCGCCGCCCATCTCGACCGCGAGTTCCCGGCCGTGCTCGCCTTCTTGTGGGCCCCCGACGTGGACGCTACCAACTGGCGCGCCGAACACGCCATCCGTCCCGCCGTCGTCAATCGCAAGATTTGTGGCGGGAATCGCACGCCCCGCGGCGCGCGGACCCCACAGATCCTCGCGAGCGTGGTCCGCACCGCGCGTCAACGCCACGTAGACCTCAACGACCTCTTCACCACGTTGCTGCGGGCCCCACGTCCGATGGTCCCCGCGGCTCTCCACCCCCCGACGCAGTAGCATCACCCGCTAAACGAATACGAACTGGCTTAACCCTGGGGGGCAGGTCAAGGCAGCCGCGCTGTTCGAGACAGAGTCCCATCAACTCCCGCAGGCAGGGGTCGTCGTCGGCAATCAAAACAGTCTTGGCATCCATGGTCATGCCATCCGCTGTTACAAAAGCGGTGCCACAACGTGACTTGTTTTGCAGTGCCTTCGAGTCCCATTTTTGCCCGCGTGCCTGTCGGTCTGAGTCCTTAAAGGACTCACCAAGGCAGTCGATGAGCCCCACGGTCGTCTAGCCCGCATTATTCGTGAAGGATCCGATTTCGGTCTCTCGCACGATTGATCGTATTGCCAAGGCGCGATCAGGCCAGCGCGGTCAGCCCCGACCGCGATCCGCCGAGGGGCGGTCACGAAGCTGGCATCGCCAGCGGGCAGGAGCAGGCAGCTCCGCCCAGGTCGGCGCGCGAAGCCACGGTCATGCGTGAAGGCGGTTCGCGTTAGGGCGCCCGGGCGCCGAGCGCGAGGGCGATGCGCCGCCAGGCGTGGAGGTCCGGCGTCGCCGTCGGCAGGTGCAGGACGATGCGGCGGGCCGAGCCCACGACGTGAGCGCCCAACTTGAGCAATCGGTCACGCAGCCAGGTCACTTGGGTGCGGGCACACGCGGTCCGCGCCGCGCGCAGTCGGAGTTCTTGCATCAACACGTAGGCCGCCGCGGTGAGGAGCACGCGCAGCTGATTCGCCCAGAAGCGACAGCAGCTCGTGCGGCCGATCTGGAGCCCGTCGTGGAGTTCCTTGATCCGATTTTCGATGTCGCCGCGCGCACAGTAGATCCGCTCGTAGATGAAGCGCGGTGTCTGGCGCAGGTTGGTCACGACGAAGCGCGGGTTGTCCTGCGGCGCCCGGCCGGCGAGCTGGACGACCTCGGCTTTGATGACGACGCGCCGCGCGCGTCCCCACGTGCGGGCAGCATAGCGGGTGTCGATGTAGACATGCGCGGTCTCCCCGCTCGCCTCGCTCTGGACGCGCGCAGTGGCCATGGCCGGTTCGGCATGGCGCACCAGGACCGCGTTTTTCGCCATCGCCACGACGTAGTCGAGCCCCGGTTCGGTGTCCAGGACGTCGAAGATCTCCGGGGTGGCAAAGCCCCCGTCGAGCCGCACGAGAAAGCGCGCCTGGGGAAAGGCGAGGCGCAACAGCGCCAGCAGGCGCCGCAACACCCCCACGGCGCCCTGCGTGGCCGGGACGTTCCCCGGGCGCAGCACAGCCGCGGCGAGATACTGCTCGGCTTCGTCATCGAAGGTCAGAAACGCGAGCAACGGCAGGTAGCACCAGCTGTCGTAGTGACCTGCCCGGTTTCTTCGGACCACTGATTACTGGAGAATGACGCCCCTTGGGCTCTTTCCTAACCAGCCGTTGGGCGCCCCCAACTGGGCCTTGAACTCAGCGGGTGTTAGGTCGCTGAGACTCATGTGCGGGCGCTCCTCGTTGTAATGCCGCCGCCACCGTTCGATCCCGATCTGCGCCTCCCTTCGATTCCGAAACCACTCGAGGGTGAGGCATTCGTTCCGGAACTTCCCGTTGAACGATTCGTCCGTGCCATTCTGCCAGGGCTTGCCCGGATCGATGAAGGCGGTGTCGATCCGCGCGGCCTGCAGCCAGCGGAGCACCGCCGTGGCCACGAACTCGGGGCCGTTGTCCGACCGCAGGTGACGTGGGGCCCCATGGATGCTCACCAACTGCGCGAGCACGTCGATCACCCGCCCCGACCGAATGCTGCCCGCCACATCAATCGCCAGGCACTCGCGCGTGAACTCGTCGACGATGGTCAAGCACTTCAACGACCGGCCATCAGCACAGGTGTCGAACACGAAGTCGTAGGCCCAGACGTGATTCATCGCGGTCGGGGGCAACGGTCGCGGGCGGCCTGTCGCCACCCGCCGACGGGGACGACGTCGCGGCACTTGGAGCCCCCCCCGGCGCCAGAGCCGATACACGCGTTCGGCACTCATCGGGTACCCGCGCCGCGCGAGAAAGATCCGGATCTTCCGGTAGCCATACCGCGGGTACTCACCCGCGAGCTCGCGCATGACCGCCAGCGCCGGCGCGTCACGTTGCTGCAACCTCGACACGTAGCCCAGCGTCGATCGCGCGACAGACAACACGGCGCACGCGCGGCGGCTCGACAGCCCGCGTCGTCGTGCATACGCGACCTGCTGCCGGCGCGCTCGTGCGCCTACCATTTTTTTCGCGTGATCTCTTTGAGCACGTCGATCTCCAGATCCCGATCGGCCACCATCTTCTTCAGCCGCCCGTTCTCGTGCTCGAGTTGGCGCAGGCGCTTCATGTCGGCCGGCTCCAGCGTCCCGAAGTGCTTCCGCCAGCTGTAGATCGTCTGCGCGCTCACGCCGTGCTGCTTCGCGACCTCCGGCACCGGCCGCCGGTCGGCCTCCCGGAGCATCGTGACCATCTGCTCGTCCGTGAACCGGGTCTTCTTCATGGCTCCTCCTTTACCCGGAGGACGCCATTCTCTCAAGCGTCAGCTGGTCCGAAAAACGGCAGGCAGGTCACCCGAAGTAGCGAACGTTGTGTCGGTAGTGGTCTGGCACGTGGTCGGCGAGCGTGGCCAGGAACTCTGCCGGGGTGTAGGTGGTCTCGACGGTGCGTTTCGTGCGCGTGTCCTTCGTCACAAATCGGACTTCTTGACGGGTGATCGTCCGGAACCGGTGCTGCGCGATGGGCGGCCGGCGCGCATAGCGGCCTGCGTACCCCAGGAACTGCTTCTTGCTCTTGAACCGCTTGACGTCGATGTTCCACCAGCGTTCGTACTGGGCGGTGAGTAGCCGCAGCAGCGCACTGCGAGGCATGTCCGTGTTGAGAACACCGGCCCGCGCTGCTTCCCGCAGCAACGTGATGACGGCGTAGCGCCACATCGGCATCAGCGCCTTCCGGTCGAGCCTGGCTCGGGCGCGCCATTGGGTGCCATCTTCACAGAGACCGCCCTCGGACACCAGGATGTGCAGGTGGCTGTTGAAGTTGAGATGACGGCCGAAGGTGTGAGGGATCACGACAATCATCAGGCGAATGCCGTATTTCTGTCGCGCCCACTGCTGCAACACCTGCGCGCCCAGGACGGGGAGATCGTGCAGAAGATGCCGGTTCCGCCGGAACAGCGGCCAGAGGACATCCGGCATGGTCAGGCAGACGTGGGCATACGGGACGTCGGGCAATTCTCGCCACTGGTCGCGCTGCCACGCTCTGGTGGCCTGATGCCCGCAACTTGGACAGGCTCGTGATTTACAGGTGTGATAGACGATCCGCTCTTCACCCTCAGAGGCAAAGACCTCCGCGCCGAGGGCCTCGGTTCCGCACTCGAGGACCTTGCCGAACGCCTCACGCACGGATGGACGGGTGTCGTCGCGATCCCACGCCGACCGATGCATCTCCAGGACCCGCTTGAGCGGTCGAGAGCGAGCCGGAGTCATCGGGTGTACTTCTCCTGCAGCTCGTCGTAGCACGCGCGTGTCACCACCACGGCTCGTCCTGGAACGTCCACAACCGCCACCGTGAGGTCGGCCGGGCCGTACATCGCGATTCCATGGAGTACGGTGGCTGCCACGTCGACGGGTTGGACCGGAATACCAGAGTCAGCGTGCGCCTTGACCAACCGGGCGACGGTCTTCTTGATGGCACCGTGGTGCAGATGTTCCCACAGTGCATCGCGCTGCCCTTTCGCGGTCAGCGTGCGCCACTGCCAGGCCCGATGGATCCGCACTGTTCCCTGGCGGAGCTGGTCTCGCACTTCCGGAATGACGGTTGGAAGCAGTTGCCTGACCTTGGTCACGTTCCCGGTCGCGACCCCGGCGACGCGAGCGATCTCGGCCCGCACATCCACGCGGTCGGCGTTCGTCAAATTTGACGCTGGCGTCTGTCTCCGACCTCCAGGCTGCCGTCGAGGGGCGCGTGCTCGGTAGTACGGTTCCAGGCGCAGGGCCACGAGGATGCGACAGAACGCGTTGAAGCCATCGGTTGCATGGTGCCGGGCAAGCAGAAACTGGAGGGCTTCTTCGTCTGTCAGGTCGTACTCGATGCACGGGAGCCGCGGCTGATGCCGTTCCATCGCGACACGCCAGCGCACGTACCCATCGAGAATCGTGCCATCGGTGGTGACCGACACCGGCTCGCGCATGACCCCAGCCTGCCGCCCCACGCGGCTCACTCGTGTCGCCGCGATCGGACCGCACAGTTCCCGATAGATCGGATGAGGGCGCAACGCCGCGGTGGGGCGGTGCACCAGGCGATCCTCACGCGGACCGCCCCGATCGTGCGCTGCCGTCTTGGTCGGCGGGGGCACGGATCACGCTCTCCGCAGCGCGAGGAGGAAGTCCTCGACGGCCGGATGGGGCGTGAGGGTGGGCCGCCTGGGCGGCCCTGGCGGACCATCTGGGCTACGCCATCTTCGCCGGCACCATCAAGGGCCGAAACCAGCTCTGGCGCACCCATGAGGCGCTGAAGGACGATGAGACGGCGTTCACGGTCTGGCAGGACATCGACGAGTCGCTCCGGACTGAGGAGGACGCCTCGACGATGATGCTCGAGCAGGCGATGGCGGACGACCGGGACCTGATCGTCAAGGCCCTGATGACCCAAGAGGAGTTCGACCAGGAGTGGTTCCTCTCGACGGACGCGGCCATCAAGGGCTCGTACTACACGAAGCAACTGTCGTCTGTGCGTAAGGACGGGCGGATCGCGCGTGTGCCCTACGACCCGGCCATCCCGGTCGACACGGACTGGGACCTGGGCGTCGGCGACTCGACGTCCATCTGGTTCAGCCAGTCCCTCCCGTCTGGCGAGGTCCGGCTGATCGACTACTACGAGAGCAGCGGCGAGGGGCTCCCGCACTACGCGCGGGTCCTCCAGGAGCGGTCCTACGTCTACGGCGAGCACTGGGCGCCGCATGACATCCGCGTCCGCGAGCTCGGCACGGGGAAGAGCCGGCTCGAGACGGCGAGGAATCACGGGATTGCGTTCAGGATCGTGCGCGACATCGGCATCGACAACGGCATCGACGCGGTGCGCCTGCTGCTGCCGCGGTGCTGGTTCGACGGGGAGAAATGCCGGGCGGGCCTCGAGGCGCTCACGTTCTACCGGAAGACGTACAACGAGCGGCTGCAGGAGTTCACGGACAAGCCGCTCCACGACTGGACGAGCCACGCCGCGGATGCGTTCAGGGGCCTGGCGGTGCGGCACCAGACGCCGTCACGGAACAAGCCCCGGCGCCGCCAGCGCTTCGAGAGCCGCGGCGACGCCCCCGGCAGGAACGACGCGCAGGGCACCGGGTGGATGCACTGAATTGAGGAGGAGGAGTCAAAATGCCTGACACATCCCGCCGGGCGTTCCTGAAGCGAACCGCGGCTTTTGTCCCGCTGTCGATGTGGGTCCCGACACAAGCGGCACCGGCGCCTACGCCGCCAACCGATCTTGAGAGCTACAGCGTCCACGAGTTCGAGAGGGCGTGCTGGGACGGCCTGCGGTTGCTCAGGCGCGAGCTGCGCGGCCGTGTATACCTTGACCATGAGGATGCGCTGACACGCTACAGGGTAGGTGGGGCGATGGCGCTCCTGGCCTTTCAGCCAAGGCTGGAACAGTCCGAGTTGTGCCGAGCGATGCGTTTTTTTGCGGATGAAGCGAAGAAAGCGCGAGCCATCGGATTCGGCGTCCAGCCGCATCCGGCGCATCTCAACTCGTTCAGCGTGGTCACGGACGATGGCGTGTGCCTCTCGGCAGTCACTGACTACGACATCGAGGAGGACATGCACAGGGCTCGATTCTTCGTCTCGTTCGTGGGCGAACGCATGCCCGATTGGGCCTTGCGGGCTAGGGCGGGGCAAGCCGGTGCCGGGTAAGTTTTCTCGCACGTGTGACCGGTGCGAGGGTCTCGGCCGGGACCCGGTGGTGCGGTCTCGGTGGGACACGTCGTCGGAACGGTGGCTGTGCACGGACTGCGAGGTTGATATTGCGGAGGATCCGGCGGCCGACGCTGAGCAGCAGCGGCTGATCGAGGGCATCCGGGAGCAGCAGTCCGAGCGACACGCGCTCATCGTCGAGCTGGAACGCTCCCGGGCCACGCACGAAGGAGGAGGCTGATTCACATGGGGGCTCATGGCGAGGGTGAGGATCGTTAACCAGGACGGTCGAGAGGTAGATGGCGACGTTGAGATAACAGGACTATCCTCGGCCGGCACGTTAGATGAGGTGTGGAAGCGACGCCTCGAGCCGTTAGTGTACGCCCTGTTGACCAGTCTTGCCAGCGCCGGGGATCTAGACGCACAGGCATTGCTGCAAGCTGGCGGTGTTGTCGAGGACGGAGAGCTCAAACCGTGGCCGTGGAAGAACCGACTGGTAGGCGCTCGGCCTGGGCACTGCGTAGACTGCAAGCACCGATCTATATTTGGCTGAGATCTCCACGGGTCGTGGGCTACAAGCGCACTGGGGGCAGGCTCGACGTGGGTACCCCCCGGGGACGTGGTTCTGTGGCTCCCACGAGCACGATGTGGACATCGTCACCGGCGCGCCAGTGTCGCGAACGTGCCGCGAGGCCCGGCTCGACAGCACGCGATGCGGGCTCGACGGAAAGTGGTTCGAGCCGAAGGCGGAGGGGGGCAATGCCGACGACAGCGGTTGAAGAGTCAGAAAGCGATACGTCCACGGTCGAAGAGCTCGTGGAGATGTATCTGCGGGCGAAGAACATCCGAACCGGGTGGTGGGTGCTCTACGTCCAGCACGAGCACCGGACTGTCTACGCGTCGTTTAACCCGTCTCCCACGAAGGAGACGCACGCGCATCCGACGGCGCTGTCGATCGTGGCCAGGGTCGGGGTGCATCGCGTTGAAGACGGCCGACCAGGCGCGGTGGACGCCGCAGCGAACGCTCCCAGGATCGTGATTCCCCCAGGGCTCCAATCGAACTGAAATGGCAACAGCGACGTGGCAAGATGACACGTGAGGGCCTAGTTCACCCTTGTTTCGGGGATGGCTCGTGCCGTGCGTCCAGCGCACGTGCACGGAACCAAAGGGCGCAAGTCCGGGGTCGTGGCAGAGCCGCTATGTGCTTCTTGGGGAACATGCGCCCCAGGCGCGATCGCCTGAAAGAGACAGCCGGGGCAGGACCGGCCTGTTGCCACCAAAACGCGGGAGAACACCGACAGGGCCAGACGGCTCCCATCGCTTTGTCATAGACTTGACAGTGACCGTCAAGTTTCTGACTCATGGATGTGTTCTCCCGCACCGGCAACGCCCGCCTAGAAATGGCCCGCGCCATTGATAACGGCTTCCGCAACTACCTCACTGAGTCGGTCTCCAACCCGTTGCTGCATGCCGAGTTGTGCGCGCTCAACCCGTACGAGTTCAAGCTGCGTTTCAAGGGTGTTTTCCGCAAAAGCGTGCAGGACCAGTTCGGGATCGTGCTCCTGGAGACCGCGGCCGACCTGGACGAGGCGGCGGTCGTGGCTCGGCGCTGGGTGGACCTCAAATGGGCGAAGCGGCATCCCGGCGTAACGCCGTCCCAGTACATCGACGCCTACTGCCCGCCCACGCCGCCGACCGACGACGAGCTCAACGAGCACTGGGAGTACGAGGTTGCGTCCGACGAGCGCTACATGCGGAAGCACCACGAGGGGTCGGCGCGCACGCGCAAGGGCTCACTCGAGGAGCTCGGGATTCGCAACCCGGCGCTGACGGACGTGCTCCGGCGGGGCTGAATGTCGCCGACGACCCGCCGCGGCTTCTTCGCACGGCTTGGAGCTGTTGCGACCGTTCTTGGGATTAGGTCTTCCGACGCCATTAGGCACGATGCCAACATGAAGCGCCTTATGGAGCAGATCAAAGCGTCACCGTTGGGCCAGTGGCGCACAGGCAGCGTCATCAGAGTTCGCCTCCCGGAGGCATACCGTGTAGGTGGCCGGCATGCCCACATGATTGCGTCTGAACACTCATCTGACGGGTGGACGCTGGATGCCTGACGACGCCTACGCGCAGGACTCCGGCGGGACCTACGAGCCAGAGTCAGAAAAGCGCTCAGAGGAGGACCTCCATGAGGAAGCGCGGGCCCGAGAGATCGTCCAGGAGATGCTGGACAACTACTCGCTGGCGGCGTCGGTGTACAGCGAACAGATCAAGCGTGAAAACGACGACCTGTCGTTCGACGCGGTCCATATGTGGACCGGCGACGCCCTGACGGCCCGAGCTCCGACGAGGGACCCAGACACGGGCACGATGAGCGCCGAGCGACCGGCGCTGCAGATCCACCTACTCGACCAGCCGCTACAGCAGATTGCGTCCGAAGCGCGACAGGCGTCTCTCTCGCTCACGGTCAAGCCCAAGGCTGGACTGGCGAACACCAAGGACGCAACCCTGCTCAAGGGGATCGTCCGTGCGATACAAGTCGAGTCTGGAGCGACGGCCGTTCGTATCTGGGCGCTCGAACGCGCATCTCGTTGCGGGCGTGGGTTTTATCGCATCGATAAGGTCTTCGCGAACGATGGCGACTACGACCAGGACTTGCGCGTCAAGCGGATTCTTGACCAGGGGAATGTCTACTTCGACCCGTCGGCGCGTGAGGCTGACTTCTCCGATGCCGAGTGGGTGATCGAGTTGGACTGGGTCACTGAGCGCGAGTACGCGCGTCGGTGGCCTGGCGCTAGGGACGCCCCACCCAACGCATTCGGAGACACGAACCAGCCGTGGTACTCGGTGAACACGTCTACCAAGCTGAACCAATACCAGATTGCGCGCTATCACCGCGTGGTTCACGAACGCAAAAAGCTCGCCCATCACGACACCGCTGGGACCAGGCTGCTCGAGGAGATGCCGGACGACATCAAAAAGCTCGAGGAGATGGACGACCCAAGCGTCCGCGTGCGCGTTATCGACGATCGTCGCATTGAGGAGTTCCTGATTGACGGGACGCAGATTCTGGAGCGGACCGACTGGGAGGGCCGCTATCTCCCCGTGATTCCGGTCGTCGGCAAGGAATATGTCGTGAAGGGGGAGCGGATCTGGAAGGGGCTGATCTACAACGCCCGAGACATCTGCCGGGCGATCAATGTGCTCGTCTCCGCGTCTATTGAAGTGGCTGGGCAGATGCCCAGGAGCCCGTGGATCATGGCGCATGGTCAGGATGAGGGCTACGAGCCGATGTGGGACGATGCGTTCACGAAGAGCTACACGCGGATGATCTACAGGCCCGTCACGCACGAAGGGCAGATCGCGCCGCCTCCGCAACGCCAGAATAACGAGCCGCAGATTCAAGGGCTGATGTTTCTGGCGCGGATGCTCCAGGACATGTTCCAGAGCATCGTCGGCATGGTCGACCCATCGACGCGCGCGATCAACCCTCGCGATCGCAGCGGCAGGGCTATCGAGGCCCTGCAGCGACAGGGCGCCGCCGGCACGTCGAACTACCTGGACGGCCTCGGCACGATCTCGATGCCGGCCGAGGGGCGCGCGCTCGTCAACCTGATAGCGCCCGTCTACGACCGCCCGGGGCGCATTCTGCGCGTGCTTGGCGAGGAGAACGACGACGAGACGGCCATCATGATCAAGCGGCCGTTCATTCGGGACGATGAAGGGGAGCCGATCGCGGTCCCGTGCCAGACGTGCGGCGGCACGGGGAAGGTCGACGGTCGGGCACCAGCCGTTCCTGGATCGGCCGTGCCAGGCGTGAGAACCTCACAGGTCTGTTCGGACTGCGACGGTGGGAAATGGGCCACGAACGACACGATGCCGGAGCAGTGGAACGGCAAGAAGGTCGACTACGTGGACTTCTCGGGGGCCGAGTACAAGGTGCAGGTCACCGTGGGGAAGTCTTTCAAAACGAAGCAGGACGAGGCGCTGGCTGGGCTCTCTGAGATCGCGAAGGCGGTCCCTCAGCTCGTCCCGTCGTTCGCCGACCTCTGGGTGCGGGCGCTCGGCTTCTCTGGGTCGCAAGAGGTTGCTGACCGCATCGAGCGCCTCAATCCGCACGCCGGGGAGGATGTCGAGGATGAGGACTTGCCGCCAGAGTTGGCGGCGCGCTTTGCGGCCATGCAGGAGCAGCAGAAGGCGCTGGTCCAGCAGTTGGAGGAGGCAAAACGGGCGCTCTCTACGAACGCCATCAAGGCGGCGAGCGACAAAGAGATTGCCCTGATCAAGAACGCCCAGGCAGAGCTCGTCGAACGTGTGCGGCAGGAAGGTCGGAAGATTCAGGAGCAGGAGAAGGTCGAGGGGTCCGCGGCGATCGAGAGCCTCAAGGGCGCCATCGAGTCGATGCAGCAGGAAGCCCAGCGCAAGCACGAGGTGCTGCTTGAAATTCTCGAGGCCAGGCACGCCGAGGCGTTGAAGCGCACGGCCCCGGCTCAGGCGCCACCCGGGCCGTCAGGATCTTGACAATTGAAGCACTGGACGTTGCAAGTAGGGCGCTGTCACGTGTCCAATAGACCGTAGTCCACTTGACAACACGTTGTCAGGATATTGACACCGCGGCGATGACTGCCGTAGCCTAAGTGGCATTGGATGGTTGATCGATTGAGAAGGACTCACGCGTGAGCCAAGAAGCAGACACGTCCGACGGCGCCGGCAAGGGCGCTGCGAAAGGCCTCGACATCGTCAGCAGCGGCCCGATGGACATGGCCGATCTGCTCCAGAGCGCCAGGCAATCGTCCGATGATTCGCGGGACGACGACGGGTTCTCTGTCGAATCGCTCTCCGCCCCGCCGCTCTCTCCTGACCCACCGAAAGACGACGCCAAGGCTGCCAAGGCTGCGTCTACGCCGCCTGACGACGACGCTGAGGCGAAGGCCGCCGCGAAGGATGACGACGATCAGGGCGACGATGCGACCGGTGACAGCGACAAGGCAGCGTCTGCGTCCAGGCTGGCGACCAAGTCCAAGAAACAGGACAGGTACGCCGAGAATTTCAAGCAGCGGCGCAAAGCTGAGGCCAACGCCGATCGGCTCCGTGGCGAGAACGACGCACTGAAGTCGCAGCTCGCGGACCTTCAGGCAAAGCCGGCCGCGGACGCCGCGGCGGCGAGGAAGGCTGCGACTCCACCACCGGCCGTCGAGCCCCCGCCGGATGTCGCCGCGAAGCCGGATCCCATGCCGCTCCCGAGAGCAACAGAAAGCACTCGAGGATCTCCCTGACGACCGGTTGAAGCGCGACGCGGCGATCGTCAAGGACCTGCTTGGCCCAGAGTTCCAGGCGGCCGACACGTGGGAGGAGTTTGCGAACACGCTGGACGAGGCCGACGACGTCTACGGGGCATCGGCGTCTTTGGTCAAGCGGATGACCCCTCCGGGCCCCGGGCCGATCTCAGACGAGCAGCGGGCGGCCTGGTCGAAGAGGCTAGGGATCGACCTAGATGACCCTGAGAAATCGACATCTCTCATACAGGGAGATAGGATGAAGCGGCTGGTCGTCCCCACGTGGTAGCTTGCGCTCCACATTTTTCAAACGCGCTCAAGGCGCACAGAGGGAGACCAGCCATGGAGCATATTGGCATCGACGTCCATAAGAGAGAAAGTCAAATCTGCATCCTCACGTCCGAGGGCGAGATCATCGAACGACGGATTCAGAGTACGCGGCAGCAGTTCACGAAGATGTTCGGGAGCCGACCGTGTGCCCGGGTGCTCCTCGAGGCGACGACGGAAAGCGAATGGGTGGCGCAGACGATCGAGCAGTGCGGCCACGAGGTCATCGTGGCGGATCCGAACTACGCCCCGATGTATCCCGAACGGCGCCGGCGTGTGAAGACGGATCGGCGCGATGCGCGGATGCTGGCCGAGGCGGCCCGACTCGGTTCCTATCGCCCGGCGCATCGCGTGTCGGCCGCCCAGCATCGGGTGCGGCGCCAGCTCCGGGTGCGCGACCTGCTCGGGCGGACCCGCGGGCGCACCATCGCCTTGGTGCGGGCGCTGGTGCGGCGGGAGGGACTGCGCGTCCGGGCCGGGGATGCCGACCGATTCGGTACGTATGTGACGGAGCTGGAGCTCCCCGACGAGTTACAGGCGGCGCTCCAGCCGCTGCTCGCCCTGTGGGAACAGTTGACCGCGCAGCTCGCCGTGGCCGATGCCCAGGTCATCGAGACGGCGGCGGCCAACCCGGTGGTACAGCGGTTGACTACCGCCCCCGGGGTAGGCCCCCTCATCGCGACGGCATTCGTCGCGACGCTGGATGAGGCGGGGCGCTTTGGCGGGGCCCACCAGGTCGAGAGCTTTCTCGGCTTGGTGCCCAGCGAGGACAGCTCTGCGGACCGCCACCGTCGGGGCCACATTACGAAGGCGGGCAATCCGCGCATGCGCTGGTTGCTGGTGCAAGCCGCGTGGGCCGCGCTCCGGTCTCGCCGGGCGGAGGCCGCGGGCCTGCGCGCCTGGGCCGAGCAACTGGCCACGCGCCGCGGCCGGCGCATCGCCACCGTGGCCGTCGCGCGCCGGTTGGCGGGGATCCTGTTTGCGATGTGGCGGGACCAGACGGTCTATGACGGGCGCCGCGTCGGGGTCCCAGTGCCGCACGGGATGAGCGGGTAAGTCCTTGGTGGTGCGGTCGGGCCACTGAGTGAGGTCCGGGGTTGCAGGGTTGGTGGGTGAGCACGTGAAGATCCTTGGTCGCACGCGAGGCCGGCAGGGAGATGGTGCCGCCCCCCATTCGGATCGTCTCTTGCGCCGGCGATCAGAGATCGCCCTTGTCGAGCGCGAATAGAAGGATGACGCACCTCGCGGCTTCAGCCCGGCGCGTCTAAGCAGGTTGTTACCCTAGCGACCGAAATCCGGGCCCGTGGACAGCACACCGAGCTGCCGACCCGTTCGCGCGCGCCCCCCAGCTGGGTGCGGGGACGGCGCGCTCACTGGAGGGTGTATCGGAGAGCGTGAGAGCTTCGACGAACAACGAGGTGACTTGACAAGCCGCTTCATAGAAGGGTCTAGAGAGGCCAATCTCGCCCGCGTGTGGAAGGCGGAGTGGGAAGCCGGCCATCCGGGCGAGGTGATGCCTGCGGCGATGGAGGTCGACAACTACGTGCGGGCGCTGAAGGAGACACAGCGCGACCAAGAGCGCGTCCCGAACATTGGGGCGGCCGAGCGCTGGCGCGTGGGTGAGCTCGCGGAGATCGAAGCGTTGAGCGTGGAGACCGAGGGCTTCAAGCCGGACGGCAGCTTGAAGCTGAAATTCGATCCTGATCAGATTGAGCGGATGCGGAAGGCCGTCGAGGATTCGTTTTCTATTCAAACTGGGGGCTCTCGAAGTGGCTCCCGTCCGGTGACCATCACGATCCAGGGGCAGTCTGTCACTTTCCCGTCGCAAGATGCTGCCGACCGGGCACGTGCCGCGCTGAGGCGTAGGTGACATGGCGCAGGACTGGCAGGCGATCGTCCGCCAGTATGGCGGTGTCATCGACACGCCCAACGAGGACGACGACTCACCCTTTGACGACGACACACGCGCCATCCTTCGTCGCTATGGTGGCGAGACGCGTGGCGCCGCCCAGCCCCTGACCGCCAGTCCGCTCCCTGACGCGTCGACTCGACAAACATCACGAGGGGAACCGCCGGCGCGCTCGTCTCGCGCTGCGGTGCGGCGCCGAGAGCTCGTCGACCGTGAGACTCCACCATACAGCGACGCGCCACGCCGGTCCGTGCGCGCGGAGACGCGACGAAGAGACACGGAACCGTCAGCATTGCCAGACCGTCAAGTTTCTGACGGTCACCGGCCTCCTGTCTCTGCCGAGACGCGCGCCGTCGTCGAGGAGTTCGGCGGGGCATTCGAACCAGCGCCACCTGCGCCACCTGCAGATCGGCAGCTCCGGGCGTCCGTCCCGCTGGCGTCTCGAGGCTTCGTCCCTCTTCAGGCGCGTGCCCCGGACGGCCCGGGTGACAACCAACCGCTCACGCTCGCCGACCGGTCGCTCGGGCAAATCCCGCCTGACGTCTGGACGGCCCCTCTCGACTCGCTACGTGTCCCGGTGCCCCCGGAGCCGGTCGTGCCTCCACAGGCGCCGTCTACGGCGCCACAGCGGGGTCAAGAAGGGTCCTAAGGAGGACGCACAGGCCATCGGGGACTACCTCGAGGGCGTCGGACAGCAGCTCTCGGCGGTCGAGCGCGACTTTCAGGAGACCGTCCTACCGCCAGAAGAGCTTCGGGTTGACGTCCTGACGAACCCGGAGGTCCTCAAAGACCAGAGATTCTGGGCAATGGCCGCCGGCCAGGCGGCGGGTTCGATGGCCGGGTTCGCCATCCCTGGCGGGCTCGCGTCCACCGGCGCCGCCCGGGTCGCCCAGATGCTTGCCTGGGGCCAGCGCGGGACGCGCATCATGCGGACGGCCGGGATGGTGGCTGGCGGGTCCGGTTTTGAGTCTCTGATTGAGGGAGCGCTCCACTACCAGGACGTCATAGACGATGGCGGCACGCCCGACGATGCCTCGGAGCAGGCGGCGCGCGTGGCCGCGCAGCACTTCGCGCTCACGGCGAGCACGAGCGGGCTGGCCTACGGACTCCCGGCGGCCACTTCGACCGCCGGCAAGCTGCTCCAGCGCGGTTTTCAGGCCGTTGTGGAGTCTGGACAGGAAGCCGGGCAGGAGGCTATCTCGAACGTTGCGGCCGGGCGCCCGTGGCAGGAGCACGCCGCGAACGCCGCCATCGTGGGCCTCATCGCCGGCCCAGTGACGGGCGTGGCGCTCGAGCGGCTCTCAGCGGCAGCCGCTGGACCGACGGTTGACAGATCGGGCACAGATTCGGGTTCGGTGGCCCCGCCCACAACGCAACCCACCGGCCGTCGCGATCGCATCAGGCAGGACCTGTACGAGCCACCTGTGCGACCGGTGTCGCCCGGGTCAGCCGCGCCCGTCGCGCCGCCGGACGCTGTCACAACGCCTACCGAGGCTGGCAATACAGCGCCGGACGCTGTTGCTGAGCCTCACGACTACTCGAGCACCCAGATCATGCTTCCGCCGGACGTGTCGAGGGACGTCTCCAGACTTGCCGCGGCGATTCCAAATGAGGACCTTGCTGAGGATGGCCGAGAGGACGCCCCCCACATCACCGTGAAGTACGGGCTCCATGACCGTCCAGAGGTGCTCGAGAATGTGACCGAGCTCCTGGCCGGTGAGCCGCCCATTACCGTGACGCTTGGCGAGACGTCATTCTTTCCGAACGGGGAGTCTGGGAACGGGGACGTGGTCAAGCTGGACGTGTCGTCTCCTGACCTCCGGCGACTCAACGCCAAGATTGGAGATGCACTCCCGCACACGGACACCTATCCGGTGTACAAGCCGCACGCCACGGTGGCCTACGTCAAGACCGGTCTCGGGGAGAAGTATGCGGGCGACGCCACGCTCAAGGGCCGCACGGTAGAGATCGACCGGATCGTCTTTGCGGCGGCGAACGGGCAGGAGACAGAGATTCCATTGCGGGGCCGTGGCTCGGGCTCCTCCCCCGGGTCGGCGACGACTGTGACGGCTCAGGTTCAGCCTGCATTCTCCCGGGCTGATGCCGAGACGGCGTCGGTCGTCGCCTCCGCATCTTCCACGGCCGACACGACTGCTGTTACACGTGGAACGGTCGATCAGGGCGCAGGGCTTCCCGGTGTAGAATCGGAGAGACGTGAAGCTCGAACCTGGCCAGAGTCGGCGGGCGTTTTTCCACAACGCCAGGCTACTCAAGCGCCAGCGCGGACTGGACAACAACGCCGCGTTCAAAGCCGCGCTCGAGCACGCCAGGCTGACGCCGACCAACTCTACGCGCAGGTCGAAGCCGACGCCGTCACGCAAGACTCCGCAGTAGATCGCGCCACGCTTCGGCGCGAGTACGACGATCGGCTTGCCTTTCTCGACGCTGGCGAGGAGTTTCGTGCGGGCACAGGCCGTGACCCGGACGTGCTGCTCCGTGCCGTCGCTCAGGCCGGCGGAATCGGCGCGGACCCCACCTTTCCTGGCGAGGTCGCCTGGCTGCGAGAGTTCGCCGACCTGGCGACCGGAGACCGGTCGACGGGCCGCGTGGTGGCCGGCGTGGGGGGCGTGTTCAACAAGCAGGGTCGACCGCTCAGCGACATCGTTGAAAGCCTCCAGCAGGACCCGCAGTTTAGTCACATCGAGACCGCCGACGACCTGATCGAAGAGTTGGTGTCGGCCGCCCGCGGCCGCGGTGCAGCGGCGCCGTTGACGTTGGCCGAACTGTCAAACGCCGGGATCGTGCGCGGCACGCGCTGGTGGGATGACGCGGGAGACGCGTCGTTCAATGTGGCCGAGATCGAGGCGCCCAAGGAATCTCAGCCAGATCTTCCTGGGTCGGCCGAGATCGTCGCCGCGACGTCACAGCAGCCGCAGTTCGACGCCCCGTTCTCGCTCCAACCCGACGCGGACACTCGCCGCGACATTCAGCCCAGCCTTCCTGAGACTGATGATCACACCACGTCGGCGCTCCCGAGCCGCGACCTTCCAGACGGCCCGCTACCGTTCCGGTCCAGGGCGCTGAAGGGGGCTGAGGAGCAGGCGCTCACGCCTGTTGCGGCGTCGCAGCTTCGACCGGATAAAGTCGCAAAGAAGCTGGCCGCGGCGATCAACAACATCCCGGTCCTGGTCGGCAAGACGGCGCGTCATCGGGCCCGCGCGCTCTTCAAAGAACCCGGCCTGGTGCGTACCCAGGTCGCCGGCGACCTGCACGCGCAGCTCCACGAGATCGGGCATGCCCTCGATCTCATCGTGATGCGCTGGTCGGCACACCACGTCAGGGATGACATCGCTCGGGAGTTGACGCACATTGGCGAGCCGACCAGCCTCCCGAGTTACAGCGCCCCGAAGCGTCGCAGAGAGGGCGTCGCGGAATACACGCGGCGCTGGCTCATGGATGAGGACCTCACTGCCTTGCGCGAGGCGGCACCAGATTTCACCCGCGTGTTCGAAGCGTTCGTTGCTGGTGGTGGTCCGGTCGCGCGCGCCTTCGCTGACGGCCGTGAGCAGATCCAGCATTTTCTGTGGCTCTCGGGTGCCGAACAGCTCGAGACGATGATCGACATGGGGGATCGGTCGGCCGGCCAGATCCTCGATGATCTCGGGGGGCGGTTCTTCGGGACCTACGATGATCCGCGGACCGCCTTCGACAAGGTCGTCGCGGTCACGAGCGACGACGAATACCGCCTGTGGCAGATGGAGGTGGCCACCAAGGGTCATCGGGACATCCACCCGGCCGAGAGCGTGTACTGGTCCTTCCGCACCCTGAGGGGCTCAGCCGGGAAGGCGCAGGAGTTCCTCTACGGCAACATCCTCGGCGTTGACGGCCGGGTGATCGGGCCTGGCCTCTACAATGCCATCAAGCCCGGGATTCGCAAGTACCGGAAGCTCGCCCACTTCTTCGCGGCGCAGCGTGCGCAGCGCGCGCACGAGCGCGGACACGACACGGGGTTCTCGGACGAGGCGATCGCGGCCGGGGTGGACTACGGGAAGGACCCGGACATCGCGGCCGCCGCCAAGGGCTACGGCGAGTTCCGCCGGGCGTTTCTCACCTATGCGGTGGAGCGCGGGATCCTCACGCCAGAGATGCGTCGACTCTGGGAGCAGAAGTGGGGCGACACCTACGTGCCGTTCCACTGGGTGGGGAACACGGTCCAGGGAACCGGCCGGCCGGGCCCGAAGCAGAACGCCCGGTGGCCGTGGCGCCGCTTTCCGAAGGAGAAGTTCCTCCCCATCGACGATCCGATTCGCGCGACGGTGCAGGACGTCTTCCGTGTCGTCGGAGCGGCGGAAGAGAACGCGCGCATGAACGAGTTGCTTGACTTGGCCGGGACCGTTCACACGGACAACCCACGGCGTCGCGCCTGGATCGAGCTGCTGCCGGCCGAGCAATCGCCGGTGCGCTTCAACCTCTCACAGGTGCGGAAGGACATTGTCGAGGATTTGGGGAAGCACGGCATTAAGGTGCCCGACTCCGTCACGCTCGACCCGACGTTCCTGGACCGCTTCGCGACCATCTGGCAGCCGCACACAGTGGCCCAGGGCGGGACGCGCTACATCACCGCGATCGGACGGGACGGGAAGCGGCGCTGGGGCCTCGTCCACGACGAGGGCATCTGGGACATGCTCGTCAAGAAGGAGTCGGCCGCGGTGCATGCCATCGTTGCGACGCTCCAACCGGCCGCACGACTGCTGCGTTCGACGGCAACGCTCAATTTGCCTTTCATGGTGCGGAACGTCATCAGGGACGTCGCGTCGGCCAAGTTCTACAACCCGACCGGGTTTTCCTTCTGGCGGGACTGGACCGGTGGGGTCGCCTCCATCCTCACAAAGGACGATAGCTGGCAGCGCTTCATGGCCAGCGGCGCCGCCCAGTCGACGTTCAATGCACAGGATCGGAACCTGCTCAAGCGCGAAGTGGGACGGCTTGGGACGACGGGCGTACGTCGGTTCCTCGACCAGACCGTGTTTCACCCCTTCGATGGCCTCGCGGCGCTGCGCGAGATCACGGAGTACGCGACGCGTGTCGGCGCCGTGCGCCGACACCTGCGCACAGCGGGCCACCTTGACGAGGCGATGATGCGCCACATCGGGGTCATCGGCCGCGAAGTGACGCAGGACTTCTCGAAGATGGGGTCAGCGGTGCGCGAGTGGAACAAGACGACGGCCTTCCTGGGGGCTCGGATCGGCGGCTGGACCAGGGCGATGGAGGAGGCGAGGGTTCGGCCCGCGCTGCTGTCGCGCCGTGTCGCGCCGTACTTCGTACTCAGCTTGGCGCTCTGGGCGTTGCATCAGGACGACGACGAGTTCGACGAGGTGCCTGGGTGGGAGCGCGCGACCTACCACCATATTCCCGTGCCGCAGGAACTGCGAGACGAGGGCTGGGGACCGTTCGTGCGGATCCCACGCCCGTTCGAGTTTGGCGACATGTCGAATTGGGCGGAAGCGTTCCTCGACTGGAAGGTGCGCGAGGACAAGGAGTTCAAGGACCGGTTGCCGTTCACCGGAGGGGTCAACTCGCTCAAGGAGCTCATGCTCCTCATGGTGCCCAACCTGCTGTTGCCGCCGCTCGAGGTGACCACGAACCACGACACCTTCCGCGAGCGAAGTATCGTGAGCCCGTTTGACGACGGTCTGGACCCGGCGCTGCAGTACAACCGGTGGACGAGTGAAACGGCGAAGCGTCTCGGCCGTGTCATGGATGCGTCGCCAGCGAAGATCGACCACATGATTTACGGCTACACCGCTGGGTTGGGACGCGCGGCAGTGGAGCAAGCCGACCGCCTATTCACTGCCAGCGGGTATCAGGAGCCCAGCCGTGGCATTGAGTCGTGGCCAGGGGTACGTGCCATATATGGTGGGTCATCGCTCGCGACGTCCAGTGCTAGTATTAACCAGTTCTACGAGGAGTTAGAGCGCCTTGAGGGCGCTGCCGGCTCGATCAGGCGCTACATCGGGTCCGGCGAGACTGCCACGGCGGCGAAGGTGGCAGCGAGCAACGGTCTGACCACCAGGCTCGTGGGTGAGAGGATTGAAGTGACCTCTCCCCGGCGGACGGCGCTGAACGATGCTCGAGAGGCGCTGCGTGACCGAAAGGCGGAGATGGATCGCATCTACAAGAGCCAGACGATGTCATCGGCAGAGAAGCGCCGGGCGCTGGACCGGCTGGTCGAGGGGATGGTGAACATTACGCGCGTGTCGCTCGGGAAGTCGACCATGACACGCACAACGCGCCGCAGAGACTAGATTGTCTCTGTGAATTGGAGTGCCGAAGCCATAGCGAAACCACGTCCCCGCTAGCCTAGCTAGCGAACGCCGGCAGGCCGCCGGTTGCGGGGACGCACAGGGCCACAGGAAGAGAGGCCGTCTTCTGCGACAGCAGGGGGCGGCCTTTTCTTCGTGTGGTTGGAGTTGCAGCGTATGGGTGTGTGTGCTCGGCCTGGGCAGGCTCGGTTAGAGAGGAGTATCGCCCCATGAGCGGACCAGCGGCGCCACGCGTCCCGCAGCAGGTAATGGACGACAACGGCGACCCCGTTGCCAACGCGAAGATCTACACCTACGAAGCCGGCACGGTGGTGGCACTCGCCACCTACTCAGATTCAGCGCTGTCTTCGGCGAACGCCAACCCGATCGTCGCGGATGCGGGCGGCTGGTTTACGGCGTACCTGCTCCCCCAGGCGTACAAGCTGGTCTACAAGACATCCGCCGACGTGGAACTGCGCACGACCGACAATGTCGTGCCTCCCTCCGTCTCTGGCGGTACGAACGTCGACGTCACCGGCACGGCTGGAGAGGCCCTGTCCACGGACGACTGCGTCTACGTCTCCGACGGGTCTGGCAGCAAGACGGCCGGCCGGTGGTACAAGGCTGACGCTGACCTCGACTACGCGGCACTGACGCCGGTCATAGGATTCGCCGTGGCTGCGATTGCGTCTGGCGACTCTGGGTTGATCCGATGCGGTGGGAGCATGACCTCGCTATCCGGCCTCACGGCGGGATCGACCTACTTCGTGAGTGGAACGCCCGGCTCGATTACGGCCACCGAGCCAGGCACGTCCAGGCGCGTTGGGCAAGCGCTCTCGACGACGAGTCTGGCGCTGCAAATTGAGCCGCATGCGTACCACAGTATCCACGGCGTCTTCCAGGCACGTATGACGCTGACGTCGAACACCCCTGTGACGACGGCTGACGTGACGGGCGCGACGACGCTCTACCTGACCCCGCTGGACGGTCGTGGCGACCAGGTGGCAATTTATGACGGGACGCGCTGGATCCTGATCACGCTCGCTGAGCTGTCGCTCACGTTGACGTCGCTCACGGCCTCGAAGCCGTATGACATCTTTCTCGATTACAACGCTGGCACGCCGCAGCTTGTCGCCGTCGTGTGGACGGATGACACGACCCGGGCGACGGCGCTGGCCTTGCAAGATAACGTCTACGTGCGGACGAGCAACGCGGATCATCGATATCTTGGCTACATCTACATCTCATCAGCGCAGCGCGGCGAGGACACATACACAAAGCGCCACGTCAAGAACTTCTACAACCGCGTGGCGCGTCCGATGCGCAGGAATGAGGACACTGACCAATGGACGTACGCCGCCGCGGCGTGGCAACAGGCGAACGCGGCGGGGGCGAACCAGCTTGATTTTCTCGTCGATATCGACGACGAGGAGGTCTTCGCCAGAGTCATCGCCAATAGCGACCACACGTCGAAGAACGAGCGGTTCGTCGGCATTGGGCTGGATTCCACGAGCGTCGTCGCCGCCAATTCGCTGCGGAGCATTCTAGAGATAGCCGCGAACAGCGCCATCCAGCAGATCGCCGAGTATCGAGACTTCCCAGGTGTCGGCCGCCACTATCTATCGTGGCTTGAGTACTCGCACGCGTCAGGTACGGGAACGTGGCTTGGCGATGACTCTGTCGAAGGGATTGCTGGCGTCTTACAATCTGGGATTCACGGATCGGTACTTGGATAGCCCATGATGCAACCAGCCGTCTTGTTTGATCGGTATTGCCGGCGCCGCCAAGTATCTGATGACGCGCGCGCACGGATCTTAGGCGTGTCGCTCGGGCGGCGCGCGGATCGGGCGACATGGCGCATCCGGTGGCGCGACGATGCGACGCCAGCACAACGCGCGACGGAGGCGACGCTCATTGCAGGATTCGACGCATCCGCAGAAGCCTTGCTCGAGAAGGATGATCGCGCCAATCAGGTGTCAACCGGGAGCGACCGAGAGTCGCTTGTGCTGCGCGCGATGGTTGGTGTCATGGCCGGTCATCTTGGTGTTCAGCCTGCGCAACTGCTCGACGAGGTGAGGACCGAGATTAGACGTCTGCTGTAGGTGGGACGACTCAGAGAAGGAACAACCGACAATGCGAATCACTGACCCGCCGCTGTCTCCGAAGGATGTCAACCTCTCACTGCTGGCGTCTGCCGAGCGGTCGGCGACGGGGCAAGGGACGATCGTGCAGGGCATGGTCCCGTTCGCGCGCGCCACGCTCCAGATCGATGTCACGGCGGTGACGGGCATCACGCCCACGCTTGACGTCGCCCTGCAACGGCTCATGCCGGACGGGTCGACGTGGGACACGATCGCTCGCTTCGAGCAGATGACAGCGGCCGACAAGCGTGTCCTTGACCTGTGGGCGTCGGCCTCGGCCGGCGAGCGCGCGGTGGACGACTCGACGTCGGCGCCGACCCTGGCGGCCGGCACGGTGCAGAGGTGGACGCGCGATAGTCACGTTGGGTCCCCGCTAGCCTGATCAGCGAACGCCGCCAGGCCGGCGGCTGCGGGGACCAGACAGGGCCACGAGAGAGGGGCCGTCTCTTGCGAGAGCAGGGGCGGCTTTTCTTTTCGTGGGCCGTATGGAGGAGGCGGAGAGCAACAATGGCGATCAACAGGAGATATTGTCAAATGTTGTGGATCGGTCATCAGCGTGATCAGGCGGCCACCTTCCGATCTCCCTCGTTGTTTCGCTCCTGCTGTACCCCGTCAATGAACGTCACGCCGGCGCGGACGAGTGGCAGCAGATGCGCGCCATTGAGCCGACGCCAGCGCTGCTGTGCCATCTCGAGCAGCTTGTAGGCCATCAACAGGCCCTTGGTGCGCGAGCCCGCGCCTTTGGTCACGCGCTGCCGGAGTCGGACCGTGGCGAATGGCGACTCGATGACGTTGCTCGTGCGCACGTGCTGCCAATGCTCAGCTGGCAGGGCAAAGTGCGTGAGGAGGCGGTCGCGGTCTGCGTCCAGGCACGCCGCCGCCTTCGGGTACTTGGCCTCGTACTCGGCGATGAAGACGTCCATGGCCTCCTCGGCGTGTGCCCGCGTCTCGGCGTACATGATCTCGCGGAGCGCGCGCTTCGCTTTCGGCTGTAATCGCTTTGGCAATTTGTCGAGCACGTTGCCCATCTTGTGACACCAGTCGCGGAGCTCTCGCGTGTCCGGCCACACGTCGCGCACGGCCGCCCAGAAACCCAGGGCGCCGTCGCCGACCGCCCCCACCGGGGCCCGCATGCCGCGCCGCTGGAGGTCCCGCAGCACCGTCGCCCAGCTGTCGGTGCTCTCGCGGTAGCCGTCCTCCAGGGCCACGAGCTTCTTGGTCCCATCGGGCCGTACGCCGATGATCACCAGCGTACAGAGCCGATCGTCCTCGAGCCGGATGTTGAAATGGATGCCGTCGACCCACACGTACACGTAGTCACGATCGGCCAGGTCCCGCTGGCGGAACCGCCGGTAGTCCTCTTCCCACACCGCCGTGAGGCGCGCGATGTTGGTCGCGCTGAGGCCGGCCGCGTCATCCCCCAATAGCACCGGCAGCGCTTCGCGGAAATCGCCCGTCGACAGACCGCGCAGATAGAGGATCGGCAGCACCTCCGCCACCTTGGGCGAGCGACGCATGTAGGGGGGCAAGATCCGACTCGTGAACCGCTCCCGCTGGCCCGCGCCGTTGACCCTTTTGTCGTTCACCCGAGGAGCATGCACCTCGAGCGTACCTGCCCCGCACGTCACCTTCCGCGCCTGGGCCCGACCATTCCGAACGACCAGCCGGCGTCCCCGCGCGTCCCGCTCCTCGCCGTGGGCCTCGATGTACTGCCCGACCTCCACCGCCAGGGCCGTCATCAACATCCGCCGGGCTCCCTCCCGGGCCAGCTCGTCCACCGTCTGCGCACCGCGCTCTTCCGGCGGAACTTCGTTGTCTGCTCCATCGTTGTCGAGTACCTTCAGCATGGGTGGCGGCTCCTTTCACCGGCCTGCCAGCCGGAGTTTTCGCGTTGCTCACGCGAAAGGATACGCCGCCTTCTTCAGACTGCCGATCCACAACTTCTGGTTATATCTCGATCAACAGACCGTCGAGACCGGACTACGACTGGTGGGTGAAGCATGCGCACGAGGACTCGTCTTCGCTGCTGCTAATGCATCGCCCGGATGAGTTCTGGACGCTCGTCACCGAACGCTACGTCGAGGTGTTCGAACGAGAGCCGACACCAGGCGAGAGAAACCAAGCAAGCTTCCGAGCCCTCAACGAGGGGCATCGCTTTGGCGCCATGTCTGTGTTGCTGGCGGGGATCGCGCGGCCGGAGCCACAGCCTCCGACCCCGGAGATTCCACTGCCGGATGAGCCGGCACACTCAGACTTCTTGGCGCAGCGCCTTCTCGGGCGCCAGCCGTTCATGACGCTGAACCTGCCAGCCTTCTCGCCGGAGGATCAGGTAGCGGCGTTCGCGGAAATCGTGGCCAACGGGTACACCGGTGTTGACCTCTACGCCATGAACGTCGGGCCGCCTGGTGACGACCCGTTCCGCACGGGCAAGTGGCGCATCAACGCGGCTGAGAATCCTAGCCAGGTGCTGGAGTGCATCCAGCGGGCGCACGCGGCCGGTCTCTCTGTCACGCTGTGGGGGTGGTCGGACGACATGCGTGGCATCGACATTCCGCGTGCGGTAGAGCTGCAGGAGCAGTTTCTCCCGATCCTCGGGCCTCATATTCAGCGCTATGTGTGCGCGCTGGAGGGCAACGAGGGCCGTGGCACGAGTGGATCCTCAGTCAACAACCCGAAGGTGTGGAGCGCGGAGAACGTCTGCAAGTATCTCGCGCCGTCTGCACGCACGCACTTCGCGGGCAAGATCTTCGTGCACTGGACGAAGGGCAACAACCCAGGCTCGAGCTGGCCGGCAGTGGATGGCCTCTACTACCAGACCGTCGCGAACGATCCTTCGGGGGTCGAGTCAGAGGTGCGATCGAAGATTGGCAAGTGGCACAACGACGGCAAGATCTTCATCGCTAGCGAGTGGCGCGGCGCCCATGACATCTCCGCTGCACGCGCGCGTGAGCTGGGGGATGCAGCGGTACGCGGGGGTGCGGATGGGACGGCGAACGGGAGAAGTGCCCGGTGATGGCCACGACTCCCATCAACGGCACCCTCGCCAAGACGGTTGGCCAACTCGGTGCGACAGGAGCATTGATCGTGATTTCGTTGTGGCTGGTCTGGGCCGCGACGCAACCGGTGGCGCCGGACCCCGAGGCGCAGGCCGCGACGGAACGGGTACGGGAAGAGATCTTCCGGGACTTCACGGAGATCAAGGCGCAGCTCGACGTCCACATCCAGCAGTCCATGCGGGGCACGGATGCCCTGAAGGCCATTCTGCGACAGATCTGCGTGAACACGTCGGACGACGCCAGCCAGCGGACGGCGTGCTTCACCCGGGTCGAATGAGATGACCACCTACGTTCCCGTTGCCGGAACGTTCGACTGGGACCCAGTGGCAACCGAGCCACATTGGTGGCAACCAGGCTCGGACTTCGAGCAGTTCATGCGCGCCCGCGATTTCGCGCCACGTGCGCGCACATGGCCGTTCTGGTCGACGACGCCAGCGGGCGCGCTGATCGTCGGTCGTGCACAGCGTGCGTGGAAGCACGGCGCGCACGTGCTCGCGGACTACCTGGAGGATGTGGCGGACGACGATCGCAACCTCATCGGATTCTCGCACGGTGGCCAGGTTGCCGCGATAGCCGCCGCGAAGCACGTCAACTGTGCACGGCTCGTGACGGTCGGCACGCCGGTGCGCAAGGATCTCGCCGAGATTTATGCGTCGGTTGACTGCCCGTGGCTGCACCTGTATTCGACGGGCTGGGAGAATCGCTGGCAGTTCTTCGGGTCGCTGTTCGATCGCGGGGTCCGGTTGCGATGGGCCATGCCGGCGCCGGCCACTAATCATCGCGTTGAGGGGACCGCGCACGGCGGACTCCTGCGTCGGGCTAGCGAGTTCGCGTCGGTGTGGGACGAGACGATCGTTCCGTTCCTACGTGGCGGTGCCGCGTGAAGCGCGTTGACTGCCCGCACTGTGACGCCAGCCAGACCGGCGAGCCCATCCAGCAGCGGCCCGGCTGGTACGCCTGCACGTGCTGCGGGAGGGAGTTCGAGGCGGTGCCGCTGCGTCACATTCCCGGGGTGTCGCCGTCGTGACCGACCTCGAGGTGCGCCGCGCGCTCAGCGAGCTGCAGGTCGTCTGGCTGACCCTCTGGGGCGAGGCCCGGAGCGAGCCGATCGAGGGTGTCGTCGCGGTGGCCTGCGTCATCCGCAACCGTACGATCGTACGTGGCCACTCCTACCGGCGCGTCTGCCTGCAGCCGTGGCAGTTCTCGTGCTGGCGCCCAGAGGGCGGCAAGACGAATTACACGCGGCTGATGAGCCTGGCCCGCCAGCTCGTTGGGAACCGACAGGTGCGGTGGACACGGGTGCTCGAAGAGTGCGGCGTTGTGGCCCAGGCGGTCATGCGCGAGCGACTACGGGACCGGGTCTCCGGCGCCGACCACTACCTCACGTCCGCGCTCTGGGAACGGAAGCCGCCGCGGTGGGCGCGGGGGCAGGAGCCGGTTGCCAGGGTGGGCGCCCACGTGTTCTTCAGGCTGGCGTGAGGCTGAAGGCGGGGCCGACGTGGGGTATCGCCCGAACCCGACACCGCCAGCGGCACAGGCGCGACGGCGGGCCAAACGGCTCGGGCTGCGGCTGGTGCGGGAGGGCGATCACGATCACCTGCAGGCGCTCTGAGGCGGCAGCGTACGCTTCAAACTGGCGTGGATGGCTCTTCCCTCTGAAGATTCCTCATTTTTCGCCTCAGGAGGTCCCGCAGTTCCCTCCGGACAACCGGGCCCGGCGCGTTCTTACCAGCGGTGTCGTAGCTTCGCACCTCGGAGTGCGAATAGTTGTCCTCAATTGGGTCGTGTATCGGTCGCAGCGCAAAGCCCTTGTACGAGGTCGGCAGATCCCCGACACGAATCGCGACGACACTGAACCCGTCATACGACTTGGTAGGCTCCGAACTTGGTGGGATCAAGACCCATTCCGGCTGGCTGAACCTGGACCAATTGACTGAGAACGCTGGAAACTTGAACGGCGGCTGGATTTTCGCTCCACGTGTCTGCGCCGATGCCTGCCCTGGCGCAAGACGGTAGTAGAGGTCCTCCTCCGGTCTAAAATCCTGGACAGCTGGGCGACCTCGCCGCCGCATCTCGTCGGGGCGGTCAGCTCGCGACAAACTCGCGAATCTCCTCCAGAGCGTCTTCAATAGCTCGCGGCTCATTCCTGACTGGCCAAGCACGGGGGTCTCTTGGGGGGGAAGAGGTCATCGCGAGCATGGTCCCGTCATTGAGCGACTCGATGTCAGCGTGACCGGTCGCTGTCGAGAATTGAACGACGACGCCGCCTTCAACGCTCGGCAGGATCTCATTCGGGACCAGCGCTTTCTCGTGAGCCGCCTCTAGGGTCGCTCGGGCCGAGGCAATCGCCTCTTCATTCGGAGCCGGCGCGCCGTACGTGTTCCAATCCTCCCCCAACTTCCCAAGGGCCTCGACTCGGTCGAACAGCGATTTCCACTCGTGGGAGAATTGTCCTGATTCGACGACGTACCGCCTACCTAGGGCCTCCACCTGGTCGAACTGTGATGTCACCCCGCACAGCCAATCCTCGGTCCTCGTTCCGCTTGCGCCCTGCTGGAATCGATGGACCATCGGATCCAATGTCCCATTTGCGATTCCGAAAATGATCGGTCCGAGGCGAGCCCCATCCGCGCCGACCGGGTCGACAATCGTGGACGTTTTGCCGACGGCTTCCTTGGTCATTTTTGTCTCCCGCCGGGTCCGGATTCCACCAGCTTAATCTTCTCGTCCAGCCACTCTCGGAACGCGACCGCCGTCGGGAGGTCGAGGGTTACATTGACCTCGGCTTCGCGGATCATGGCGTCACGAACCACGCGGCGCGACCGGTCCTCCGGCTCGAGCGTCCCTTCGGGTGCAACCGGGTGAACCATCTGCGTGGGTATCGGTCCGCGCTCGGTCCAGAACGTCGCCCAGATGAGGCCCTTCGGCGTCACCCCTCCGAACACACCTTCGGCACGTACAACCCTGAAGTGATTGCTCTTGATGTAGTCGAACCGGATGTGCGCGGGCGGCTTCGTTTCGCTCATCTGGGGTCTAGGCGAATGATCATAGCCCGAACGCCGTCGTGGCGCTGGCTGGTCTACCAGTGGCTCCGGCGGTCGTGGACCGACCCGCTGCTGCCGCTGTGATTATCAGATCTTCGACGGCGGCGCCTTCTCCCGCGCGCCCTCGTTAGCTCGCAGCGCCAGCACGACTTCGCCGAACGCCGCCTCGAACTTCGCGTTGTCCGTTTCCCAGCCCGTGAAGTCGGCTGCGAGGCGTGACTTCACCGCGCCAGCCTTCCCGCTCTTCCACCGGCCGCTCAGCAGAAAGCCGTCGAGGTTCAGCGGAATCAGAGCGCGGACCTTCTTCCCTTGGAGCTCTTCAGCCCTCTCCTTCATCAGTCGGTGTTCCTTCTGGAACGCCGCGTCAATTTCGTTGTCCACCCACCAGCTCGTCAGTGCCGCATCGGAACAGCACAGGAGCACTTTGTCCAAGAGCCGAATGCCGCGATCGACGCTCTCGTAGATGTCGTCGCCGGGCAGCAGTTGGTGCTCGTCCAGCCAGCAACGGACGCCCTTCGACTGCAGCTGGTCATGCAGCCGGCGCGCGAACAACTTGTCGGTGTGGCTGTAGCTGATGAAGCACGAGTAGAAGTCGATCGGGCCATACCCTCATCCAGGCAACTCGGGGCAACTTTCGTCCCCTGATCCGTCCCGATCCGTCCACCCTTGCAGCGGTATAACGGTCGATGAACACCAGAAAAAGTGGAGCGGGAGACGGGATTTGAACCCGCGACCTTCAGCTTGGGAAGCTGACACTCTACCACTGAGTTACTCCCGCCCACGGGTCGCGTCAGCGTGTCACGATTCTAGTTTACAGGACACTAGCACTCCTCAATTTCCGCGAATGACGCCGAGTACCTCGTCGCGCCTGTCTTCCATCAGAGTCTGATTGGTCGCCTCGAGGTTGAGCCGAATCAGCGGTTCGGTGTTCGACGGTCGCACGTTGAAGTGCCAGTCGTCGTAGTCGACGGACACCCCGTCCATCCGATGGAGCTGGCCGTCGCCATACCGCGCGGCCAGCCGGTCGATGGTGTCGGCGACGGCGTCCATGTCGGCCATCTCGGTATTGATCTCGCCCGAGATGAAGTATTTCTCTCTGAGCGGCGCCAGAAGCTCGCCCAACGTCTGGCGGCGTACCGACATGAGCTCGAGCAACAACAGCGCAGGGATGAACCCGTTGTCGGCGTAGAAGTTGTCACGGAAGTAGTAGTGCCCGGTGACCTCGCCGCCGAACAGCGCGTTCTCCTTCCGCATCCGAGCCTTGAAAAACGCGTGACCGACGCGGTTCATCAGCGACGTCCCGCCGTGCGCGGCGACAACGTCCTTGACGGCGTGGCTGGCCCGCACGTCGTAGACCACGGTGGCGCCCGGTTGCTTCCGGAGAAATGCCTCGGCGAGCAGCGCCGTCACGAAGTCGCCCGGCACGAATCCGCCGTCCCCATCGATGAAGAAACAGCGATCCGCGTCACCGTCCCACGCGATGCCAGCATCGGCCCGGTCCGCGATGACGCGGTCGACGATGTCGCGCCGATTGTCCTCGAGGAGCGGGTTGGCCTCGTGATTGGGGAAGGTGCCGTCGATCTCGAAGCAGAGACGCGTCGTACGGCACGGGAGTCGGTCGAAGAGCGGCGGCGCCACGAGTCCGCCCATGCCGCTGCCGGCGTCGAGCACGAGGGAGTACGCGTTGACCGCGGCCGGGTCAATGAACGACAGGACGTGATCGAGGTAACTGTCAAGGATCGCGGTCTCGCGCAGCCGCCCGGGCGTCGGCGCGGGGGCCGGGATGCGGTCGCCGATGATCATGTCGCGGATATCGGAGATCCCAGCGTCGCTGCTCAATGGCAACGCCTGGCGCCGGACGAGCTTCACCCCGTTGTATTGCTTTGGATTGTGTGACGCGGTGATCTCGACGCCGCCATCCAGCCCGTCCCGGGCAACCCCGTAGTACAGCATGTCTGTGCCGACGAGGCCGTAGTCGACTACGCTGGCCCCCTGGCGACGCGCGCCGTCGATGAAGGCGGCAGCCAACTCCGGCGACGAGACCCGCATGTCACGTCCGACCGCGATCTCCGAGGCGCCCAGGTACGCCACAAATGCGCGGCCCACGCGTTCGACGATGTCGGCCGTGAGCTCGTCGGGGTAGATTCCCCGGATGTCGTAGGCCTTGAAGATGCGCGGATCGGGCGTCGTCCGGGTCATGATGCGTCGACCTTGGAGTGGGGCGCGATGGTCGAGTCGTCGCCGAGCACGACGCCTGGTCCGAGCGTGGCTTGCGAGCCGACCTGGCCCCGGTGTCCGATGATGGCATCGCGCACGACGGCACCATCGCCGATGATCGTCTCCGGCCAGAGAATGGCCCCGTCAACGACGGCGTCGGAGCCGACGACGCACGATCGGCCCACGACGCTGTGTGGCGCGAGATGGGCACCCCGCTCGATCCGGGCGTTGCTACCGACAAAACAGGGGCTGTCGATGATCGCCGTGGGGTCGATCTCGGCGTCCGTGGCCACGACCGACTCACCGTTGGGGCGGTCCGCGAACGGCGCCGCGGCGCACCGGCCGCCCATGATGTCGCGGTGCGCCCGGAGGTAGGCGGCGGGCGTGCCGATGTCGAGCCAGTAGTCGTGATCGATGTAGGCGACGAACGGCTCGCCCCGGTCGACCAGCGACGGAAAATACGCGCGCTCGATCGAGTACTTCGTCCCCGATGGAATCCGGTCGAACGTCGCGGGCTCGAGGACATAGATCCCGGCGTTGATGGTGTTGCACGTGATGTCGTCGGGCGATGGCTTTTCGAGAAATCGGGTGACGTTGTCGTCGGCGTCGGTTTCGACGAGCCCGTAGGCGGCCGGGTTGTCGACGGGCGTGAGCACGATGGTGGCGGCGGCCTGTCGCTCGCGATGGAGCCGCAGAACCGCGGTCAGATCGACGCCGGTCAGCACGTCACCGTTGAAGACAATCGTCGTGCCGTCGAGGTGGGGCTCGGCATATTTGACGGCCCCACCGGTGCCGAGCGGGCTCGGCTCGACGACGTATCTGAGCGGCAGCCCGGGGTCGACCCCGACCCCAAGCAGCTCACGAATGCGCTCCGGTTGGTAGTTGAGGCTCAGGATCACCTCGTCGATGTCCGGCAGCCGCTTCAAGACGTCGATCTGGTGACAGAGAAAGGGGCGATCGAAGATCGGGACAATCGGCTTCGGCGTATGCACGGTCAGGGGGCGCAAACGCGTGCCAAATCCACCGGCGAGGAGCACCGCTTTCACGACCGGGAAATCATACCCTTAGGTCCCTGACCGGAATAAGGTTGCCAATTCTGGACGCTGAGGCGCCCGGCTCCTGGCAAGGCGCGAGGAGCGCGCATACCGGGCGTATGTAAGCGACGAGCAACGCCGCCAGGCGGGATGCATCGGCGTTCAGATGGCAACCTTATTCCGGTCAGGGTCCTTAGCGCGATTTGGGGGCGTGCCTACTGCGGAGTACAATGACGAACCGCTCGGGGTACGTGCTCGGAAGCTGCCATGAACCTGCCCAACGCGCTGACCCTCGCCCGCATATTTCTCGTGCCGCTCCTCGTCGTGGTCCTCTTGACGAAGTTCGAGGCCGAGTTGGTCTTTGGAGTTCCCAAAGAAGTCCTCGGCGCAGCGATCTTCGGGCTCGCGGCCTTTACCGACTGGCTGGACGGATACCTCGCGCGCCAGCGCAACGAGATCACCCACTTCGGTCAGATGATGGACCCGCTGGCCGACAAGCTGTTGATCACCGCGGCGCTGGTCTCGCTCGTGCAGATGGGACTTGCCGAGACGTGGATGGTGGCGATCATCCTCGGTCGGGAGTTGGCCGTCACCGTGCTCCGCAGTCTTGCCTACGGACGCGGTGTCTCGATTCCGGCATCAAGGCTCGGCAAGGTCAAGATGGTGACGCAGGTGGTCGCCATCCTGCTGCTCATCCTGGGTAACCAGGTCTGGCTCTTCTGGGTGCTGGGTCAGGTCGCACTGTGGCTCGTGCTCGGCGCCGCGTTGGCCTCGGCCGCCGATTACTACCGGCGCTTCAATCGCGTGCTCGCCAGCCCGAAAGTCACCGATTTCGAGGCCGCTCGACAGCGCCTCTCGCGCGACGACCGTACACCCCGCCGCGACCGCCAGAGCGAACAACGCGTCGGTTAGTGGCCTGTATCAGGTGAATCAACAGCGATCGGCGGAGCGCGGCGCCCGGTTGGCAAGGCGCGACGACGGAGCATACAGGCCGTATGTGACCGAGGAGCAACGCCGTCCAGGCGGGATGCCCCGCCCGCTGAACGCTGTTGATTCACCTGATACAGGCCACTAGTGCACAACTGCCCCGTGCTTACTGGTGGGGGGCGATGCGGTCTCCAAGCTGGACGGCATTCCGCGCCGAGGTGAGGCGCACGGTGGCGTGGTCATCCTCGACCAGCACTGCCAGCGCCTGCGCGATCTCGGTGACGGGCCCGAAGTCCCCCAGGGCGGCGCGGAAGACGGTCAGTTGCTGCCCAGCCGCCAAGCCGTGGGCTGCTCCGATGTCGATGACGACGTACTCCCGGGTCCCGATGGTGCCGCGGGTGTCCGGCGCATACAGAATCGTGCCGTACGCGGCGTAGTCCGGTTCACCAGCGGGGGCGATCGGCGGGAGATCTGGCCACGTGGCGGGATGCAAGAAGTCACCCAGCTTGATCCCGTCACACATCTCGACGACCTGTGCGATCGCGGCCGCGCGGTCGACCGCGGTGATCCGCACCCAGCCGACCGTCTCGAGAATGGGGCGTAGGACCAGCGGTCCACTCGAGACCCGACGGACGAAAAACTCCTGGCCGACCTGGACGCCGCGCTCACTCCCACCACCGATCACGAGCGTGTCGCGCGGCCCATAGTAGAAGCGCGTGGTTCCGTCCTGCGAGCCGAGAAGCGTCAGCGTGGTGTCCATGTCGCTCGTCGCCAGGCGAGGCGCGCACGCGATCTGGGTGGGGCCACCGAACCCCTCCGACTGGGCCGTCGCCGGGGCGGGAGCCAAGAGGCTCGCCGCGGCGATGACCAGGCCAATTCGGAGTCGGTGCACGCTGCCGGTCGTCATCTGGAACTTGGTCATCGATCCTGTAGGTCCAGCGCCACTTTCAGATCTGCAATCTGATCGGACGCCTCGTCGAGGAACTCGGTTTCCGGGTACTCCGCGACGAGGCGCTCGAACATCGGCAACGCCTCGACATCCATGTCTGTCGCCGCCAGCGACGCGGCGAGGTGGAAGTACACCTGGTCGCGCCGCGTGTAGCCCGGGTCTTCGTCCAGAATCGCTCGGAAGCGGTTGATGGCGCCCGGGTAGTACTTGTTTCGGTAGTAGTAGCGTCCGACTATAAAGCTCCCATCACTCAGACGATCGAGCGCGTCCCTCAGTTTCGCCCGAACTTCGCCCATGAGCTCTTCGTCGATACCCACGGCGAACGTCGGGTCGCGCACGGCGCGGTCGATGAAGAGCTGGAACTCCTGCACCGCCTCCCGGGTCTCCGTCTGGTCGCGCCGCGGTTCGCGCATCTGGTGGTAGTAGACCATTCCCACCTTGTACTGCGCGTACGCCGTGAGCTGATGCGTGGGATACAAACGCAGAAATTCGCGCAGTTCGGTCAGCGCCGCGATATAGGCCGCGGATGTGCCTTCGCCCTCATAGGCATCCGCCACGCCGATTCTCGCCGACGCCCGCAGTTCGCTCTGAGGAAACGTGTCGCGGATCTGGACGAAATAATCGCGCGCACGAATCCAATCCTCCTCGGCCATCGCCGCCTGCCCTCGCTCGAACAGCAGTCGGTCGGCGTCGGCGGCGGTCGGCGGGATTACTGGTTCGCCGGGACCACAGCCGGCGGCGACGACGAGCAGGCCGCATGCGCCAAGTGTGGTCAGCGCATTGCCGACGACGTGTGCCGCCCGGATCAGACGGGTTGCGACTCGGGTGTGAGCGACGTGGCCAGCCATTGATACTCCGCCTGGATGCCCTTCTCGAGTGTCACGGACGGCACGAATCCCAGATCGGCGTGCGCGCGGGTCGTGTCCGCGAACGTGTCGCGCATGTCGCCGCGCTGCGCGTGCTGCCGCCGAATGGTCGGCCGGCGGCCGGCTACGTTCGCCATGACTTCGAGAACGTGGTTGATGGACACTCGCGAGCCTCCGCCGATGTTATAGACGCGGCCCGGGACGCCGGTGCGCCCCGCCGCAACGGTCGCCGTGACCGCGTCCTCGACAAAGGTGAAATCGCGAGTCTGTTCGCCGTCGCCGTAGAGCTCGATCGGTGCGCCGTTCAACAACGCCCGAAGAAACCGGTGAAACGCCATATCGGGGCGCTGGCGCGGGCCGTAGACTGTGAAATAGCGTAGCGATACCGTGGGAAGGCCGTAGTTGACGTGGTAGAGCGCGCAGAGGTGCTCGGCCGCCAGCTTTGTGACGCCGTACGGCGAAACGGGCCGTGGACGGGCATCCTCTCGCATCGGAATGTCGACCCCATCTCCGTAGACAGATGAGCTCGACGCGTAGACGATCCGCTCGAGATCGACTGTGGTGCACGCCTCGAGGAGCAGCTGCGTCGCCTCGACGTTCGCGCGAGTGTAGACCGAGAACTCGCGTCCCCAGCTCCGTCGGACGCCGGGTTGAGCGGCCAGATGGAAGACGTGCGTCACCCCGTCGAGCAGGGCGGGCCACCGCGCGTCGCGAATCGACGATTCGACGAAACGAAAGTCGCGTCGAGTCCGGAGCGACGCCAGGTTGCCGCTCTTGACCTCCCGTGCGTAGTAGTCGGTGAAGCCGTCGAGACCGACCACGGCATGGCCGGCTTCGAGCAGGCGCTCGGCCAGATGCGACCCGATGAACCCCGCGACCCCGGTGACCAGTGCCTTCATGCCAGCATCGTCCGAATCTCGGTCGGCAGGCGGGTCGGCCGACCCGTTGGGTCGGTCGCCGCGTGCTCGGTGCGTCCAACGGCGAGCAGCGCGTCGTCGCCGCGCCGCCGCACCTCGTATTGGAACTCGACCCGGACGCGCGACAGGAGCAGCCCCCGTGTCGACACCTCGAGGTCGTCGTCGTAACGTGCCGGTGCGCGAAACTCGCAGTGCGCCTCGACGACCGGCAGCATGATCCCGTCCTTCTCCAAGTCCCGGTACGTGCCCCCGAGGGCACGCAACAGCTCACACCGGCCAACCTCGAACCAGACGAAGTAGTTGGCGTAGTAGGCGACGCCCATCTTGTCGGTCTCCGCGTAGCGCACCCGCACCTGGCATGAGCCCGTCGGCACCGTTACCCCTGCCCGGGAACGGCCACGGCGGCCCGGTCGCGCGCGGCCGCGCGCAGGTCGCGTGTCGCAGCCGTCGCGTCATCGGCCCCGAAAATGGCCGTCGCGGCCACCACGATCTCGGCACCGGCGGCGACGACGTGCGCGACGTTGCCCGAATGGACGCCGCCGTCGATCTCGACCTGCGCCTGACTGCCGGCGTCGTCGAGCAACCGGCGAACGGACTGTATCTTTGATGCGCTTCGCCGGATGAAGGTCTGGCCAGCGAACCCTGGGTTGACCGACATGACGACCGCAAAATCGAGCTGGTCGGCGACATCGGTGAGCGCACTGGCCGGGGTCGACGGATTCAGTGCGACGCCGGCTCGGGCCCCGAGCTCCCGGATGGCCGCCAGCGTCCGGTGCAGATGCGGTGACACCTCGGCGTGGACGGATAGCCAGGCCGCGCCAGCCTTGACGAAGGCCTCGATGTGGCGCTCGGGTTCGACCACCATCAGATGCACGTCGAGCGGGACCGTCGCCACGCGCTTGAGGGCTTCCACGATCGGCACACCGATCGTGATGTTCGGGACGAACCGACCGTCCATCACGTCGACATGAATGAGGTCCGCGCCGCCCTGCTCGACCGCGGTCACGGCCGCACCGAGCGCCGCGAAATCGGCCGCCAGGATAGAGGGGGCGATGCGCAGTGGCCTGGCCGAGGGCGCCATGCTCACCGGCTGACCTCGAGCGAGATCGGCTCGCCCGGGGCGATCTGGAACCCGGCCTGTGGAGCGTGACGGAGGACCACACCGGACGGGACGCCGGGATACGGGTGATCGCCGACGACGGTGACGCGAAACCCGCGCGTCCTGAGGATCTCCGCCGCCGTCGTGCCGTTGATCCCGATCAGGTCAGGCATGACATAGGTCCGGCCTCGTTCGCCGCGGTTGACGAGGAGCGACACCGCGTTCCCGCTCCCGGCCGGCGGTGGTTCCTGGGCGACGACCGCGTCCGTCGGATACCGGCTCGATCGGATCTCCGAGATTCCGTCAAGTGCGAAGGCGTTGTCGCTCAGGCGACGGCGCGCGCCGCCTTCCGACTCCCCGATGAGGGTCGGCACCTCGCCTGTGGTCGGGCCGGAGCTGAGCCATACCTTCACGTCACGGCTCCGGCGTGTGGGGACGCCGGGTGAGGGATCCTGCTCGACGACTCGCCCGGCCTCGACACTGCGGTGGAGGCGCCGAATCGGCTCGACCCGCGCGGACAGTCCCGCGGCCGCGAGTGTGGACGAGACCTCGTCGAGCGTCCGCCCGCTCAGGTCGGGCGTCGCGACCTCGCGCGTTCTCAGACCGATCTGGAGGCCTGCCAGCGCGAAGAGTCCGAACGTACCGAGCAGCGCCGCCACGAGCAGACCGATCTTGCCCGCGCCGAGGACTCGTGTGAGGAGCTTCATATCCAGTCTGGACGAGTAAACCAGTGTAACGGAAGGGCTTTGGCGGCACAAAAAGCGGCTCAGTCGGCGCGCCGGTGCAGCGCGGCCGCGTAGAACGCCTGAAGGCCATCACGAAACGGAAGCGTCCGGAAGTGGCCGGCGGTATCGATGAAAGGGACGAGCCGTGGCTCGGTGGGCGTGACAACCGTGAAATCGGGATGCGTCGTCTGAAAGAGACCGACGACCTCTTCGTTCTCTTCGGGCTCGCTCGAGCAGGTGGCGTAGACGAGCATGCCGCCCGGTCGCACCGCAGCCGCCGCCTGCGTGAGCAGCAGCAGTTGCCGGGCCGCGAAGGGTCGGAGATCCTCAGGCGCGTGTCGCCATCGGATATCCGGGTCGCTCCGGAGGGTGCCAAGTCCAGAGCATGGGGCGTCGACGAGCACCCGATCGAAGACGGCGCGAAACGGGAGTGGGGCCGTGCCATCGAGACGCACGAGGTGCCCGCATCGCACGTCGCAGCGCGCCAACGTCGTCGCCAGCAACGCCAACCGCCGCGGTCGGAGGTCGGCGGCGACGAGCTGGCCACGGTTGGCCATCGCGCCGGCCAGACCCACGGCTTTGCCCCCGGGTGCGGCGCAGACGTCGAGCACCCGCGTGTCGCGCACGGCCTTGACGAGAACCGTCAGCAACTGGGCGGCCTCGTCCTGCACGAGGAGTCGCCCTTCGTCCGCCAAGGGTGTGGCGAGCGGCAGCCCGGTCGTCACATGCAGCGCGTCGGGCGCCCACCGCGCGGGCGTGGTCTCCACCCCGCAGGCGGCGAGCCGGTCGGCGAGGTCGCGCGTCGAGCCCTTCAACTGATTGGCCCGCAGGGTGACCGGGGGCGGCTCGTTGTTGAACCTGACCCACGAGGACACCGCCTCCGGCCCGTACCGCTCGAGCCAGCGCTCGACGAGCCACCGTGGGTGCGATTGGGTCACGCTCAGGTAGTCGAGCATCGCCCGACGATCCGTGGCACCCGCCGACGCGTCCGGCGCGGCGGGCAGCGACGTCGGGCGTCGTGTATCGGAGAGCGTGCGGAGCACCGCATTCACGAACCGGTCGGCCCCGCGCGTGGCGAGTTCGCGGGTCAATGCCACGGCATCGTGGACCACGGCTCGCGCTGGGACCCGCTCGAGCCAGCGGAGCTGATACGCGGCGGCCCGCAGGAGGTCGCGCACGTCCGGGTCGAGCCCGTCGATGGGCCGCGACGACACCTGCCCGAGCAGGTGGTCGAGTGCGGCGCGCCAGCGGAGCGTGCCGGCGGCGATCTCGCCCGCGAGCGCTCTGTCACGGACGTCGTCCAGTGGGCGGCGTGCGCGCGCGAGCGAGGTGGAGAGGTCGGCGCGTCCGGCGTGCACCGACCGCAGGACGCGGTGCGCGGCGCGGCGGGCCGGCGCGATCATCGGGGCGCGACGTCGAAGCGCAGGCCGACGGTCCACTTGTGTCCGGCCAGGAACGCTCGGGCCGGGACCGGTCGGCGGCCCTCGGGTTGGATTTCGACGATCGCGAGCGACGTGTCCTCGCCGGTGGCGACGACGAGCTGGTCGCCGGTCGCGTCGATGAGCTCGCCGGGACGCCCCTGCCGGGCCCCGTGGCTGGCCGCCTGGTCGAGCGGCCGGCTCTGATGGATGAGAAAGCGCTTGCCAGCAAGCACGCTGGACGCGTGTGGCCACGGGTGCAGTCCGCGGATCTGGTCGTGAATGGCACAGGCCGGCCTGGTCCAGTCGATTACACCGTCATCCCTCGTCAGACGGGGCGCATAGGTGACCGCCGCATGATCCTGTTCCGTCTCGGTGGCGTCGCCCCTCTCGAGCGCTGCCACCGTCTCGAGGAGCAGGTCGGCTCCGAGACGCGACAGCGCGCGCTCGACGACGATGCTGGTGTCGGTCGGACCGATGGGCACGGACCCGCGCGCCAGCATCGGACCGGCGTCCATCTCGGCTACGAGGCGAATGATCGTCACGCCCGTGGTCGTCTCGCCGGCGAGGATCGCGCGTTGGATCGGCGCGGCGCCCCTGTAGCGCGGCAGCAGCGAGGCGTGGACGTTGATCGTGCCGAGCCGCGGCGCGTCGAGGAGCGTGTCCGGCAGGATCTTGCCGTAGGCCGCGACGACCGCGAGATCCGCGCCGACCGAGCTGACCGAGCGCTGCAACGTCTCAGATCGGGCCCGCGTCGGTTCGAGCACCGGGATATCGTGCGCCGTGGCGAGCTGCTTGACCGGTGAGGCGCTGACCCGGCGGCCGCGGCCCCTGGGTCGATCCGGCTGGGTGATGACGGCGACGACGGGATGCGGCGAGTCGATCAAGCGTTGAAGCGCTGGGAGTGCAAAGGCGGGTGTTCCGTAGAACAGGGTCTTCACCATTTGCCGGTGCGCTTGAGCTTGTTGATCTTCCGCACGATGATCTGGCGCTTCAGTCCACGCAATTGGTCCAGGAACACCGACCCGTTGAGATGATCCAGTTCGTGCTGGAACGCGCGCGCGAGGAGGCCGGTGGCCTCTATCTCCATTGATTCCCCGTCCCGGTCGAGGCCACGCACGACCACCCGAGCCGCCCGGCTCACGGTCGCGGTGAATCCGGGGACGCTCAGACATCCCTCGTCCTCGCTCTGCGTGCCCTCGCGCTCGACGACGGTCGGGTTAATCATGACGACCAGGTCGGCGGCATCGCGGCCTACCGACGGATCCGCGACGAAGAGACGCAAGGGGATCCCGATTTGCGGCGCCGCCAATCCGACGCCCGGGGCCGCGTACATCGTCTCGATCATGTCGTCGATGAGCGTCTGGATGTCGGACGTTACCTCTGTGACGGACTCGGCCCGACGCGCCAGTACCGCCTCGCCATAGCGCAGGATCGGCCTGATCATCCGGGGCATTGTAGTGCGTAAATTTCTGACCCCGCGCGACGCGCGCCTTTCACCACGGGCTGCTGGGACGCTGCGCCGCCAGGCGGGATTCTTGCACCGTGACGCAGAGGCGATGACGAAGTCGACGTCGGTCACGTGGCGGTCACACTCGGCATCGCGCGCGGTCGAGCCCGATGCCCCTATGCGCCTCCTCGGCACGAGTCGGGCCATGACCGAATTGCGGGAAGCGGTCTCGCGCGCGGCGGCGGCGCCGTTTGCCGTGTTGATCGAGGGGGAGAGCGGGACAGGGAAGGAGCTCGTCGCACGAAGCGTGCACGATGTGGGGCCGCGGCGCGGGCGAGCGTTTGCGGCGATCAACTGCGCGGCGTTCAGCGACGACCTGTTGGAGACGGAGCTGTTTGGCCATGCGCGGGGTGCCTTCACGGGCGCCGTGGCACGGCGGGACGGGGTGTTCGAGGCGGCGGCCGGCGGCACGGTATTTCTCGACGAGGTGAGCGAGCTGTCCGTCCGCGCCCAAGCCAAGCTACTGCGCGTGCTGCAGGACGGCGAGGTGCGCAAGGTCGGTGAAACGACGACGCGGCATGTCGACGTGCGCGTGGTGGCGGCGAGCAATCGTAGCGTTCGCGGTGCGGCGAGCGAAGGACGGTTTCGGGCGGACCTCCTGTACCGGCTCGAGGTCATCCGGCTCGACGTGCCGCCACTGCGTGTGCGCGACGGCGACGTGGCGCTCCTGGCCGCGCACTACTGGCAGCAAGCGGTGCGACAGACTGGCGGCCACGGCACGCTGGCGCCGCAGACGCTGTCGGTGCTGGCCGCCTACGACTGGCCGGGCAACGTGCGGGAGTTGCAGAACGTGCTGGCGGCGCTCGCGGTCGATGCTCCGGCGCACGGGCGCGTCGGGCCCGAGGCGCTGCCGCCGCGCATCGCGCAGGCCAGCGCCGAACGACGGCCGACGCTCCAGGTCGCGCGCCGGGAGTTCGAGCGTCAACTCGTCCGCCGCGCGCTCGGTCGGGCGAACGGACGCCGGAGCCACGCGGCGCGGGAGCTTGGGATCACCCGTCAGGGGCTCGCCAAGCTGATCCAGCGGCTTGCCGTCTGACGACTCGTCGTCCGCGCTCGAGACGCACCGAGGTGTAAGCTGGCGAGGTGAAAGGGGAGGACATCAGATGGCCGGAACGCTCCGCGCAGCATCGGTTACGTTCGTGCTCATTCTCATTGCCGCAACCGGCGCAGTACACGCTCAGGCGGGATCCGAGGCCGAGGTGAAGACCGCTGTCCGCGCGGCGTGGGTCGCGTATATCGATGCGTTTTCTGACGCGCGTACGGAGGTCCTCGCGCGCGACGTTTATGCGGTGCCGTCGTTTCAGATCGGCCCCGGCGGTGCCAACGTGCGGTTGACCGCGGCCGAGACGAAGGCCGCCTTCGACGAAACGCATCAGGCGCTGGCCAGGGATCGATACGATCGATCGGAGACCGACACCGCGGAGATCTGCGTGCTCAACGACGGCGCGGCACTGCTGACCGCGCACTTCACGCGGTACCGCACCGACGACAGCAAGATCATGAGTGGCGCGTCGGCCTATCTGTTCGCGAAGGTCGATGACGACTGGCGCATCCTCGCCATCATCGGCAACCCAGCCGCGAAGCTCATCGCCTGCGATCGATGAGACTGGCGCCTACCGCAGACGATCGAATTGCCGAGAGGAAAGCCCGAGTTGCCTCAGAATCTTGAACTAGAGAGGCGGGCCGATCTCGCGTCCACCATGCTGAGGAATCGTGGCGCTCCGGCCGTCCGCATGGATCCAGCGCTCGTGACTGCCAGTCTGCCGTCGTTTGACGAAGCCCAGAGCTGCCGCGACCCGGTGAAAGTCGCGAGCGGTCGCGCTAGGCATGCACGATTTCTGTCGTGTCCTTCGGGAGCGCTTCCTCGCGCTCTCCACGCTCTTCGACGATCAAACCGAAAACACGTTCCAGTTCTGCCAGGGCGTCCTCGCGTGTCCCCATCAAGGCGTAGCAGCCTCCGATGGACGGGATCTCCGCTACCCAGGAACCGTCGTCCTGCCTGTAGAGCACGAGCTTGTAGTCATCGAAGCTCATTTCGCGAGTATAGCGGGTGGGTGGGAGTTGCGTCTCGCGTCCCACCGATGGCGCGTTGAACAGGTCGTTGCAGGAAGCAAGGAGGCTAGATGTCCAAGACCCGTCTGTTGACCACGGTGACCCTTGTCGTCGGCGTCGGCGCGTCCGTCTGGGCGGCACAGCCCGGCGGCTCGTCGCCGGCGGCGTTGTCCGGCCAAGACTATGAGGAGATCAAGGCGCTCTACGCGCGCTACAACCAGGGGAGTGACTTTCGCGACGCCGAGCTCTTTCTCTCCGCGTTCGCCGAGGATGCGGTGATCACGCGGGGAGGGCAGGACGTCGTCGGCATGGCCGCGCTACGCGCCGAGCGAGCGGAGCGCTACGCCGGACAGACCGGTGACGCAGGAAGGCGCCACGTCAACGGGAGCTACTTGATTACACCCACGGCCAACGGCGCGAAAGCTCGCGCGTATTACCTGCTCTTGGACGTAACGACACGGCCGCCGACGATGACGGCGTCGGGCTACTACGAGGACGTGTTCACGAAAACACGCGACGGCTGGCGCATCCAGCACCGCACGCTCCACGGCGACGGGTCGCCACGCTGATCGCCGAGCGGGGCCGGATGTCAGCTACGGCATCCGGCAGCTGAAGTTCTCAGCGTCGTCGGTGCTCCCGCTGCCGCTATACGTCGCCTGCTGCGGATAGGGGCAGAGCGGCCGCGTGCGCACCACGGCGCCGTCGCGCCGGAGCGACGCCTCCATAGACTCGGGCGCCTGACCATCCTCGACCCACCGTTCGAGCGCGGCGAGCGCATCGAACGAATTGGGGCCGGCGCCACCGCCGCAGTGCCCCATGCCGGGCGCCATGAACAGGCGATAGTTGCCGTGCACGGCGTCGCGTCCGCCGAGGGTGTCGACGACGCGCCGGTAGTACTGCGTGGCGTTCGCCGGCGAGATCTGTGGGTCACTCCACCCGTGGTATTGGATGAGCTTGCCGCCGCGGTCGAAGAAGGGTCGCAGGTTCGGATCGAGCGCGTTGAGCGTGTCGTTATCGACGACTTCGGCGCGCACGATGTCGGTCTCGAAGTTGAACCGGTCGATCGTCCACTCGGGGTCCGCGAACGTGAGATACCGAAACTGCTCGAGCCCGGTGTCACGGGCCGACCGCGTCCAGCCGAGGTCCGTCCATCCAAGCTCGCTTCCCGGCAACAGCCCGGTGATCGGACGACCGGTCTTTGGATTCTCCGGCGACGCGTAGAGCATCCGCACGGTGGTGACCTGCGCGGACGTGAGGCACGCCGCGTCACCCGACCCGGAACACTGGAGCACCGCGGGATCGAAGTCGCACCGTTCGGGGTCGCCGACGACCCCGTCGGTCACGCCATCCGACGCGTCACACGCCTCCAGCACGGCGTCATGCACGAGCTGCCGGTCGCCCTCGGACAGCCGCGACGCCTCGCTCGCCTCGAGCGGCTTCGCCACACGCAGCGACCCGCCCGCGCGGCCGGTCCAGTCGTTCCCCGGGGCGCCGGCGACGATGCCGTCGAAATCGTCCGGAAAGCGCTGCGCTTCCTTCATGGCCTGGCGCCCGCCTGCCGAGCACCCGACCCAATACGAGTACCGAAGATCGTCGTCGTAGTACGCGGCGATCATCTGCTTCGAGTTGACCGTCATCTCGTGAACGGAGCGCCAGCCGAAGTCGATGACTTTCTCGGGATGTCCCAACCCAAAACTGGCCGTGTTGCCCTCGTGGCCGGTGTCGGTCGAGCTGGCGGCGTAGCCACGCGCGAGCGCCGCGGCCAGCGCGCTGTGCCGGATCGATCCCGTGAACGCCCCGTTCCCGACCGCCTGGTACTTACCGTTCCAGTCGCCCTCCGGCATCCACAGCTCGACCGCGATATCAGAGTCGGTCGACGGGCGCAGGGTGGCCGTCACGCGGCAGAACGCCGGCAGCGCGGCATAGGTCCGCTCCGCCGCGGCGCTCAGCGGCCGCCCGCCTGACGGTGGGCGAAACGCGCCTGCCGCCACAGGCGACGCACCGGTGATCGTGGTGCGGGGCAGCGAGAGCATGGCGATGTCCGCGCAGGGGGTGACCGGGGCCGCGGCGACCGCAGTCTCCGCGTGGTGGACCGCGAGCAGCATCGCCGTCGCGACGGCAGAAACGACCAGGATGTACTTCATGAAGGTCCTCCGTGCACTCGGCACTCACACTATAGTCGGTCCCCGCCCGATCGCGAGTGGCTGCAGGTTCGGAGCGGCCCAGCGTGAAGGCCCGCTCTAGAATTGCCCTATGCGCGCGCACGAGTGCTATCACTGCAAGCAGTGGGTCGAGGAGGACGAGGCGCACGACTGCTGGACGACGAGCGAGGCCGTGTTGACGCAGGATCTCTCGGAGGATTTGCACGACGCCTGGGAGCGGCTACGGGAGACGGCGGCGGCATTCGGGGAACAGCGGATCTATGCGTCGCACAGGTCCATCATGTTCTCACGAGCATCGTGCTACTTCTTCGTGCGCCCTAAGCGGACGTTGCTGGAGCTGTGTGTGTTTCTCGGACGTACGGTCCACGCGCCGCAAGTACGGAAGGTCGTTCGCGCCTCGAAGGTCAAGGTTGCCCATAGCATCCAGATCAGACATCGGGATGAAATCGAGGCCCCGATCACCGACTGGCTCGCGGAAGCCTACGCCCTGGCGGGTGCGCGCGCCGCGAAGGCGGCCAGGAAGCGGACGACCACGACACGACCGGCAAGGACGCGGAAGGCGGGTGTCACGAAGAAGGCCACGCGGCGGTAGGATGCTCGAGGAGGAGCCGATGTCAGAGTCGCTCGATAACCTCTTGACCCAGTACGAGACCGGGAAGATGACCCGCCGCGACCTGCTGACGGCGGTGGCCGTCCTCGCGGCGCCGATGACCGCCCGCGCGCAGACGGGAGCCGTGCGGGCGCGGGCGTTGAGTCACGTCAATGTCGGCGTCACCGACGTGTCGCGCTCGGAGACCTTCTACCGCGACTTGTTGGGATTGCCCGCCAGGCGCTACATCGTCGGCGATGCGTATGCGCTCGATTTTCCGGACGGTGGCCTGATCAGCCTCTGTCCGATCTCCGGTGGTAACTGCAGTCTCACCGCGAGCGACGCGACGGCAGGGGAGATCGACCACTTCGGCATCGGCATCGAGAACTTCGATGCTGCGCGGGTCGCGTCCGAGCTGGACGCCGCGGGTTTCGAGGGTGTCCGGCAGGCAGGGGAGACGAGTGTGCTCGTACCGGATCCCGACGGCGTCATCGTCCAGCTCTCGTCGACCACCGAACGATTCGAAGGCACGCCACCCGATCGCGACTGCTAGTGCGTATTGATCATGTGACGAGCCTGCGTGCTTCCGCTTCCCAGTGTCGAGCACATCCGGTCAGTCGCGTGCGGAGATCGCGATCCGCCTCGACACGCGGGCAGGTCTCTTCGACGTATCTGCGCCAGTTATCTACGTAGGTCACGAGCCAGGACACGTATTCCGCGCGCGCCCGGGCATCCTGGACAACGGAGAGCCCTCTGCGAGCCCAGACGTCGAACCGCGCCTCGGCCAGGCGGATGACCCACCCGCGATAGACAGCCGGGTCGGTCGTCGCGCGCGCCTCCCGTTCCACCTCGGCGTCGGAGCGCACCAGCGCCTCAATCGCTGTCCGGGTGGCGGACTCCCAGGCATGATGGCGAGCATCGGTGCTCGGGAAGGGATTGCCTCCTTCGACCGGATCGCGGTGCGACCAGCGGGGTGTTGCCGAGGACCGGAGCGCGACGGGGAGGCGGGCCACGCGAATCGTCACTCCTCAGGTTGGTCGGGCGGGAGGAGGGCGCGATACTCGGCTGCCTTGTCGAGTTTTCCCCAGGCGTCGTACAGCGCCGTCAGCCGGCGTGCCTGGCTGATGGTCTGTGCGTGGGCGGGGCCGACAGCATCGGCCAGCATCCGGTGCGCGGCCACGAGCGCGGCTTCCGCGTCTTGGTATCGCTTTGATTTCGTCAGGAACAGGCCGTACCCTCCCTGGAAGAGCGCCAGGTTGACATGCCCCGCCGGATAGACGCCGCGCGCGCGAGTGAGGAGGTCGTCGTAGATCGTGGCCGCCGCGTCGAGGTCGCCGAGGTCGGTGACCATGCGTGCGACATTGTTCTCGCTGATCAGCGTTTGGGGATGATGTGGGCCCAAGGTGTCCCGGTTCGCGACCGCGACGCCGCGGAGCATCTCCGCGGCGCCTGTGAGGTCGCCTTGCAAACGCAGGAGTGACCCGAGGTTGCTCATCGCGTTGAGCGTCGTGGCGTGCCGGGGCCCGTGCACACGTCCCATCCGCTCGATCGCGTCGTCGTATCGCTCCGCCGCTTCGGCGAGACGTCCAGCACGTTGCAGCCCCACGGCCAAGTTGCCGATCGCGGTCAGTGTCGCGGGGTGATCGCCGCCGAGCTCGGATGTCCGGGCGTCCAAGACTTCGCCGTAGAGCTCAGCCGCGCCAGCGTAGTCACCTGCCCGGTTGCGAATGAACGCCAGCCCGGTCATCGCCTGGAGGATGTTCGCGTCGTCCGCATTGTCGACCCCTCGCCCCAGCCGCAGTACGCCTTCGAGCAGCGGCTCGGCGTCGTCGATCTGGCCGTGCTGCACGAGGACGTTGGCCAAGTTCGCCATCGTAGCGAGGCTATCGGTGTGTGCGTCGCCGAGCGCCCGCCGCCGTCCCTCGAGTGTGGACCGATACAGCTCGATCGCCTCGGGGCGCCGCCCCTGCCTGCTGAGCGTGGCAGCCAAGTCGTTCTGTGCCGCGAGCGTCGCCTCGTCGCCTTCGCCGAGCGCGGTCGTGTAGATCGTCACGGCCAAGCGGAGCTCGGCCTCGGCTTCGTCGAACAGACCGAGGCGCAGGAAGGTGCGTCCCACGACGACGCGGACCGACGCCTCCAGGTGCGGTCGATCGGCGAACGTCGTTGCCGACTCCGACGCGGCCCGTGCCAGCACGTCGAGGACCTTCACGTTGCGCGCCTCGCCCGGCGACCACGTCCCGCTTTCCGGATCGGGGGATCCGAGCGTCTCGATCAGCAGGTTGTTGATGACCTGGGCGGTCTCGGCTTCGACGCGAGCCTCGTCCCGCGCCACCTCGGCCTCGTCTTGCGCCCGGATTGCCCCCTCCCGGTCGCCGGCCGCCACCAGCGCCAGCCACACGGAGACCACGATGCCGACCAGCAGGCTGACGGCGACCGCCGCCGTGCCGACCACGGCGGGACGGTGGCGCTGCACGAGTTTTCGCACCCGATAGCTTGCGCTCGGTGGCCCGGCGTCGAGCGGCTCGTCGGCGAGGAAGCGCCGTATCTCGGCGGCGAGGTCGGTCGCGGTGCCGTATCGCAGGGTGCGATCGGACTGGACCGCGCGGACCGCGACCCAGTCGAGCTCCCCGCTCAGCGCGCGGCCCAGCGTCTCCGGATCGGTCCCACGCGCGCGGGCGATCTCGTCGCGCGCCGCTCCCAAGCCGGCGAACATCCGGCTCGGCGGCGGCGCATCGCCGCGCGTAGTTTCGCTCAGCACCTGCTCATAGCTCTTGCCGCTGAAGTCGAAAGGGAGGGCTCCGCAGAGCAGCGCGTAGAGCATCACGCCCAGCGAGTAGACGTCGGACTGGGTGTCGACGTCCGAGCTGCCAGCCGCCTGTTCGGGGCTCATGTATTTCGGGCGTCCCGAGCGGCCGGCCGAAGCCGGTATACAGTGTTCGCTCGGTCAGCGGCTGCGATGTCGCCTTGGCGATCCCGAAGTCGATGACCTTGGGGACCCGCATGCCGTCGACGCTGCCGACCAGCACGTTCGAGGGCTTCAGGTCGCGATGGATGATCCCCTTGCGGTGGGCGTGCTGGACGGCGTCGCAGACCGCCGCAAGCGTCTCGAGCCGCTGCCTGATCGACATCGACTCCCGATCGCAGAACGTGGTAATCGGCACGCCCTCCACCAACTCCATCGCGAAGAAGGGCCGCCCGTCGTCGGTAGCGCCGCAATCGAGCACGGCGGCGATGCCCGGGTGGGTCATCAGCGCGAGCGCCTGACGCTCGGATTCGAAGCGCGCGACCACCTCACGGCTGTTCATGTCCGGCTTGACAATTTTCAGCGCGACCACGCGGCGGACCGGCTCGCGTTGCTCGGCGGCATAGACGGTGCCCATCCCGCCCTCCCCAATGACGGACGCGATCGTGTAGCGGCCGACGTGGGTCCCGATGAGCGCCGCGGGGTCGAGGACATCGGCCGCGAGCTGGGCCAGGGCCGGGGCGTCGTCGAGTGGCCCCGCTGCCTGAATCGGTCGCGAGCAGCGCGTCGACGTCGTCCCGAAGGCCGGCATCGCCGCCGCAGGCTCTATCCAGATAGGCGCCGCGCGCATCGCCGGCGAGACCGGTCGCTTCGTGAAACACCGCCCAGAGCGTTTCCCAGCGTGCATCGCCCATTGATAGAGTTCCTTATACGCGATTCACCCCACGAGGCCAACGGAGGCGATGTGCTCGACGCCGACCAGGGTGCCGTGACCAGGCTCCTGGAGAACATCCGGGACGGCGATCGCCAAGCCACCGACCAGCTCCTCCCGCTCGTCTACGGTGAGCTACCCCGGCTCGCACAGGCGCGCATGGCCAAGGAGCCACCGGGCCACACGCTGCAACCGACGGCGCTCGTGCACGAGGCGTATCTCCGGCTGCTCGGCGACGGCGACGTCGGGTGGGATTCCCGGGGTCACTTCTTTGCCGCCGCCAGCGAGGCGATGCGCCGCATCCTTATTGAAGCGGCCAGACGCAAGCGACGCGTCCGCCACGGCGGGGAGCTGCACCGCACCACGCTGGGCGACGAGGCCGCGGATGCGGCGACCGATCCGCGCGAGTTGCTCGCCCTCGACTGGGCCCTCGATCGTCTCGGAGAGCGCGACGCCGACATGGCCGCGGTGGTCAAGCTCCGCTATTTCGGCGGCCTCAGCGTCGAGGAGACCGGCAAGGCTCTCGAGATTTCGCCGCGCACGGTGAACCGACTGTGGAGCGGTGCGCGAGCGTGGCTGCACCGGGAAATGACGCGCGCTCCGGCGACACTGTGACGCGCCCGGGCGAAAGACCGAGCATGGTCGCGGTCGTCCTCGCCCTAGGTGCGCTCGCGCTCGTCCTCGTTGCGGGGCCCGCCGACGGCCAGCCGGTGCCACTGCGGACCGCGTGGGGTGCACCCGACCTCAACGGCGTCTGGAACCACGGAACGGCGACCCCGCTCGAGCGACCGGAGCGGCACGCGGGGCGGGAGCGCCTGAGCGACGCGGAGGTGGCCGAGGTGAACGCCGAGGCGCGCTCGGCGGAGGGCGTCGGCGCGCGGCGTGCGGTCTGGTGGGAACGCGGCCTGTCGGACGGCCGCACCTCGATGATCGTCGACCCCTCGAACGGGCGCATTCCGTATACGCCGGAAGCCGCGGCGTGGCTGCGGACGCCACGTCCATCGCGCACCGACGGACCGGAGGATCTGCCCTTGCAAGCGCGCTGTCTCTCGTACGGCGTGCCGCGGCTCGGGGGGCCGTACAGCCAGAACATCCATCTCTTCCAGACACCCGGCTACGTCGTGCTGCTGCACGAGATGATTCACGAGTTCCGGATTGTGCCGCTCGACAACCGGTCACACGTGCCGTCGAACGTGCGCCAATGGATGGGCGACTCGCGTGCGCGCTGGGAGGGCGACACGCTGGTCGTGGACACGACGAACTTCACCGCCCAGCAGCTGTTTCGAGGGCGGTCGATGGCATCGACGCGGCTCGTCGAGCGTTTCACGCGCCTTGACGCTGAGACGCTTCGGTACACGGTGACCTTCGAGGATCCCGACACCTGGTCGCAGCCCTGGACCGCGTCGCTCGCGATGGCGCAGACCGAAGGCGCCATGTTCGAGTTCGCCTGTCATGAAGGGAACTACGGCATGACCGGCATCCTCGAGATCGCTCGGGGGGAGGACGTGGCCGCGGCGGGTGTGGGTGCCAGGTCAGGGTCCTAACGGTCCGGTGGCCGCTCGACGGTGGCATAATCAGCGCGTCCGACGTTCAGGGGAATCCGCCATGATCCGACGCGCGCTCATGCTCGCTTTCGTCACGATGTGCGCCAGCGCAGTTCCGCTCGCGCAGCGCGACTGGAACGCGCCGTTCCCGGCGCATCACGTCATCGACAACGTCTATTTCGTCGGGACGCAGCAGCTCGGCACGTTCCTCATCACGACGCCCGACGGGCACGTGCTGATCAACAGCGACTTCGAGGAGACGGTGCCGTCGATCCGTCGCGGCATCGAGACGCTCGGCTTCGATTTCACGGACATCGCCGTCATTCTCGGCAGCCACGCGCATGGGGACCATATGGAGGCCGATGCGCTCGTCAAGGAGATTACTGGAGCAGAGGTCGTGGTGATGCGGCAGGACGTCGAGCGGCTCCGCGCGATGCGTCCGGGGGGCAAGGAGCATCCGATCGACCGGATTCTCGACGACGGCGACGAGGTGAGACTCGGCGGCACGACCCTGACGGCGCATCGCACGGCGGGTCACACCGAGGGGTGCACGAGTTGGGCGCTGGAAGTCGAGGAGCACGACCAGACCTATCTGGCGCTAATCGTGTGCAGCTTCGGCGTGAACCCGGGCTACGTGCTGGTCGACAACCCGGACTATCCGGAGATCGCCGACGACTACCGGGCGACGTTCGCGAAGGCGCGCTCGTTGCCCGTGGATGTCTTCCTCGGATCGCACGGCTTCTGGTACGACATGGAGCGGAAGCTCGAACAGTCGATGAGCCGGGTCGACGGCGAGCCCAATCCGTTCATCGACCGCGAGGGGTATCTGGCACACATCGACATGCAGGAAGAGCGGTTCCAGGAGATGCTGAGGGAACAGGAGAACGGCGGACGCTGAAGCGCGACGGACGTGAGGCTCGAGATGCACTTGACGAACGAACAGCTTGCTCACTTCGACCGGGAGGGCTGGTTGTATCTCCCCGAGGTCTTCGACCGGACGGAGACGGATGCGCTTGCGGCCGCCGCACGACGCGTCTTCGCGCTGGACCGTGAAGAAGTGGTTCGCGAGAAGGACCGGACAACGGCACGCACCGCATTCGCCGCCCACACCTACAACGAGGGGTTTCGCCGCCTCGGACGCCACCCACGCCTCATCAATCCCGTGATGCAGATCCTGGGTGGATCCGTGTATATGCATCAGTACAAGGTGAACGCCAAAGCGGCATTCAATGGTGATGTCTGGCAATGGCATCAGGACTACGGGACGTGGTCGCGCGATGACTTGATGCCGGAGGCGCGCGCCATGAACATCGCGTTGTTCGTCGCGGACGTCACGGAGTTCAATGGCGCGCTGATGTTCATATCGCGCAGCCACAAGGGCGGCGTGATCGAAGCCGGCCACGACGTGCAGACGACGAGCTATCCGCTCTGGACGATCGACAACGACACCATCGCGCGTCTCGTCGATGCGGGCGGGCTGGTCTCACCCAAAGGGCCAGCAGGCTCCATCGTGATGTTTCACTGCAATCTCGTCCACGGCAGCCCGTCGAACATGTCGCCGTTCGACCGCACGATCGTGTATCTGAGCCTGTGCCACGTCGACAACCACATCCGCCAGTTCAAGCGGCCGGAGTGGATCGCGCATCGTGACTTCGCCCCGATCGAACCACTGCACGACGACTGCCTGCGAACGCTCGACACCGGGGGCACGTAGCCGCGCCCGATGAACCTGCACCTACTGCTTCATGAGGCGGAGTCGCGTGACCGACCGGTTCGGGTTGGTCTCATCGGCGCAGGCAAGTTCGGATCGATGTTTCTCGCCCAGGCCGGGCGCACACCCGGGCTGCATGTCGTCGGCGTCGCAGATCTGAATCCGCAGCGCGCGCGTGACGCGCTGGGCAACGTCGGCTGGCCCGCTGAGCGCATCGCCGCGCCGGATCTGGCGACCGCACGGGATCGACGCACGACGCACGTCACCGACGACACGGCGGGGCTGATCGCGCTCGATGGTCTCCAGGTCATCGTCGAGGCGACGGGCGACCCGGCCGCCGGCGTCCACCATGCCACGACGGCCTTCGCGCACGGGTGCCACGTGGTGATGGTCAACGTCGAGGCCGATGCGTTGGTGGGTCCCTGGCTGGCGCAGCAGGCGGCGGCCGCCGACGTTGTCTACTCGCTGGCGTACGGCGACCAGCCGGCACTCATCTGCGAGATGGTGGACTGGGCGCGCGCGGCCGGGTTCGAGGTGACAGCCGCGGGCAAAGGCACGAAGTATCTCCCCGCCTACCACGCCTCGACGCCCGACACCGTCTGGAATCATTACGGCCTCACATCGGGGCAGGCCGCAGAGGGCGGCATGAACGCGCGCATGTTCAATTCGTTTCTCGACGGCACCAAGTCCGCCATCGAGATGGCGGCGGTCGCCAACGCGACCGGCCTGTGGGCCGCGCCCGACGGTTTGCAGTTTCCCCCGTGCGGCGTGGATCGGTTGCCCGAGGTGCTGCGGCCGCACGGCGATGGTGGCGTGCTCGCGCTGCGTGGCCAGGTGGAAGTCGTCTCCAGCCTGTCGCGCGACGGTGCGGACGTGCCGCGCGATCTCCGTTGGGGGGTGTATGTGGTGTTTGCCGCGCCCGACGACTACGTGCGGCGGTGTTTTGGCGAATATGGCCTGAAGACCGACGACAGCGGTTGGTACGCGGCGATGTACAAGCCCTACCACCTGATTGGGCTCGAGCTCGGTATCTCGGTGGCCAGTGTAGCTTTGCGCCGCGAGCCCACCGGATGTCCGCGAGGATGGCGGGCCGACGTCGTGGCCGTGGCGAAGCGTGACCTCGCCGTCGGGGACCTCCTGGATGGGGAGGGCGGGTATACGGTGTGGGGTCGTCTCATGCCGGCCGAGGCATCGGTAGACGGCGGCGCGCTCCCGCTCGGCCTCGCCCGCGATGTTCGCATGCGTCACCCGGTCACGTCGGGATGCGTCGTGCGGACGGACGATGTAGCGCTCGATGCGTCGGTCGAGATCGTGCGCGTCCGTCGATCGATGGAGCGGACCTTCGGGAGCGAGGCTGCGACGCGCACCGTGCCACGTCTTTGAACATGAACATGAAGAAGATGTCGCTGGTCAGGAAAATCGTCGTCGGCGCGGTCGCGCTGGTGATCGCACTGCCCGTGCTCCTCGTCTCGTATGTGTGGTGGACGGTTCCGCTGAACGCGCCGTGGAAGAGCATGCTTCAGCAAGCCAGTGCGTTACCGGCGTGGCTGGACCCGGCGCCGATGTCGTCTGAGCAGGTGGAGACGCGGCTCGTCGCACCCGAGGGCTACGGGGTGTCGCTGTTTGCGACAGGCATTGCCGACGCTCGCGCGTTGCGGGTCACGGTGGCGGGCGACGTGCTCGTGTCGACGCCGCGGGATGGGCAGGTCCTCCTCCTCGAGTCGGATCGTGACGGCGACGGGGCGGCCGATGGCCGGCGCGTGCTGATCGACGGCCTGATGCGGCCCAATGGATTGGACCTCGCAGGCGGGTACCTGTACGTGGGCGAGGAAGACGGCGTGGGCCGGATCGAGTTCGACCCACGAACAGGACGTGCCGACGGCGACTACGAGCGCATCATCGATGGATTGCCTGGCGGTGGCAACCACTGGAAGAAGACCATCCGTATCGGTCCGGACGGCCTGCTGTACGTCGCGGTGGGGTCCAGCTGCAACGTGTGCGTCGAGGATGACCCACGTCGCGCAGCGCTCCTTCGCTTTACGCCCGACGGCGAGGCGGTGGACGTCTTCGCGACTGGCCTGCGCAACAGCGCCGGGTTCGACTGGTCGCCGGCCACGGGCGCGCTGTATGCCACGGACAATGGACGCGATTTGCTCGGGGACGATTTTCCACCCTGCGAGCTCAATGAGGTCGTCGCGGGCGGATTGTACGGCTGGCCGTTCGCCAACGGCGCGAATGTGCCGGATCCGGATCTGGGTGCCGCGCTCAAGGCGCGCGCCGCGCCCACTGCCCCCGTCCACGGATTCGGCGCCCACACCGCGCCGCTCGGCATTGTCTTCCTGCGACACGATAACCATTCGCCCGCGCATCGGACGGCCGCGCTCGTGGCCCTCCATGGGTCGTGGAACCGCACCACGAAGGACGGCTACAGGGTCGTCTCGCTGCACTTCCTCCCGGATGGCACGATCGAGGAGCGCGATTTTCTCACCGGGTTCCTGGCGGAGGATGTGGCGATCGGCCGTCCCACCGAGCTCGCTGAAGGACCGGACGGCAGCATCTACGTGTCCGATGACTACGGCAGCGCGGTGTATCGCATCCGGTATGGCGACGCGGGGAGCACGTCGATCGCCGGTCCATCCGGCGCCCGCCGCGCGGGCTACGACCCCGGCGCGGTGGGCACGCCGGAGCGCGACGCGGCGCTGGCGGCCGGACCGGGTGTGCTCGCGAGGGAAGGCTGTCTCGCGTGTCATGCCGACTCGCCGGCGGGAGAACCGCCGGCGTTCGCGCTCGCCGATCTCGGGACTCGCTATACGATCGACGAGTTGGCGGCGTATCTGATCATGCCGCGGACGCCGATGCCGCCGTTCGACGCGGATCCGGAGCAGCGTCGCGCGCTCGCGATCTACCTGCTGGAGACGTACTAGCCCGCACCTGAGGAGCCCGTCATGTGTCCCCAATCTCTTGGTTCGGTTGTCGGAATCGCGTTCGCCGCGCTGTCGCTCGCAGGCCCGTCCAGCGGGCAGGTCCCGGCCGGCTCGGCGGACGTCCCGGTCACGGATGCCATGCTGCAAGACCCCGCCCCCGGAGACTGGCTGATGTGGCGCCGGACGCTCAACGGATGGGGCTACAGCCCGCTCGACCAGATCGACGAGGACAATGTCGGCGAGTTGCGCCTCGTCTGGACGCGTGCGCTCAGCTCCGGCATGCAGGAAGGGACGCCGCTCGTCTACGACGGCGTCATGTACATGCCCAACCCCGGCGACCACATCCAGGCGCTCGATGCGCAGACGGGCGACCTCTTCTGGGAGCACCGTCGCGACGTGCCGGACGACGTCGAGGAGTACGTCTTCAGGGGCCTGTCCGCGACCAACCGCAACCTCGCCATCCACGGCACGTTCATCATCGACACCAGCGTCGACGATCACGTCTTCGCGCTCGACGCCGCGACGGGTCGCCAGGTGTGGGAGACCCAGATCCTCGACTACAAGGTCAACCCGGCGACCCAGACCTCAGGTCCGATCATCGCCAATGGCAAGGTGATCTCCGGACGGAGCTGCATGCCGGACGGCGGCCCGGATGCCTGCGTCATCACGGCCCACGATGCGGCAACCGGCGCGGAGCTGTGGCGACGGCGCACCATTCCGGCACCGGGCGAGCCGGGGGACGAGACGTGGGGTGACGTCCCCTTCGAGGAGCGGAAGCACGTCGGCACGTGGATGCCGCCGAGCTATGACCCGGAGCTCAACCTCATCTATATCGGCACATCGGTCACCTCGCCGGCGCCGAAATTCCTGCTTGGCGGGGCCGACAAGAAGCACCTCTATCACAACTCGACGCTCGCGCTCGACGCCGACACCGGCGAGATCGTCTGGTACTACCAGCACCTGAACGATCACTGGGACCTCGATCACCCGTTCGAGCGGCTGCTGGTCGATACGGCCGTGTCGCCCGATGCGAGCCAGGTGAGCTGGATCAACCCGAGGCTCCGAGCCGGTAACGTGCGCAAGGTCATCACCGGGATCCCGGGGAAGACCGGTGTGGTGTACACGCTCGACCGCGAGACGGGCGAGTTTCTGTGGGCGACGCCGACCGTCACGCAGAACGTGATCAGCAACATCGACGGCGCCACGGGGGCCGTCACGGAGAACTCCGAGGTCGTCTTCAGTAGTGAGGGGCAAGAGGTGCTTGCGTGTCCGCATGCGGTCGGTGGCAAGGACTGGGAGGCGGGCGCCTATAGCCCGTTGACCAACACGATGTATTACCCGCTGCGCAACGTCTGTGCGCGGATGATGGCGACGACCGAGGGCGGGCTCGAGCTCTACGCGCTTGCGATGCGCGGGCAGCTCGCGCCCGGCACAGACCAGGTGGGCACGGTGCAGGCGATTTCCGCGGAGACCGGGGCGATCACGTGGAAGCACGAGCAGCGGGCGGCCACGCTGTCGCTTGTGGCGACGGGCGGCGGCCTGGTCTTCGGCGGCGACGTCAACGGACGATTCCGGGCCCTGGATCAAGACACGGGCGCGGTGCTGTGGGAGATCAACCTCGGCTCGCCGGTCACTGGCTTCCCGATCAGCTTCGCTGTGGACGGCAAGCAGTATGTTGCCGTGAGCACCGGCACCGCCATCACGGTATCGGCGCTCTTGCCGTTGTCACCGGAGCTGCGGCCGAGCTTCGGTAACAACCTCTTCGTGTTCGGGTTGCCCGACTGAGACACCCGACCAGACGACGAGACTCATGGCACTCGACCCCGGCACGACGCTCGGTCCGTATACCGTGACCGCAAAGATCGGCGAAGGGGGTATGGGCGAGGTGTATCGCGCCCGTGACACCAAGCTCGACCGGGACGTGGCGCTCAAGGTGCTGTCGGATGCGTTCACGTCCGACCCGGATCGCCTGGCCCGCTTCGAGCGCGAAGCGAAGCTTCTCGCCTCACTGAACCACCCGAACATCGGACACATCTATGGTCTGCAAGAGGCCGAGGCTGAGGGCGGCACGTCTCACCTCAGGGCCTTGGTCCTCGAGCTCGTGGAAGGACCCACGCTGGCGGATCTCATAGGCCGCGGGCCGATCCCGATCGAGGACACGCTGCCCATCGTCCGGCAGATCGCGGAGGCCCTCGAGGCCGCGCACGGCCAGGGGATTATCCACCGGGATCTGAAACCGGCGAACGTCAAGGTGCGTGACGACGGCACGGTCAAGCTCCTCGACTTCGGTCTGGCGCGCCCGGTCGCCGAAGACGACATGCAGACCGTGGCCGATATGACGATTCCCGGCCGCGTCTTCGGGACACCCGGCTACATGGCTCCGGAGCAGCTGTCAGCGACGGATGTCGATGCGCGGGCTGATCTGTTCGCGACTGGTGTGGTCCTCTACGAGATGGTGACGGGACAGCGGCCGTTTGGTGGCGCGACCCCGATGGCCGCGTTCCATGCCGTCATGTACGAACGCCCACCCGCCTTGACCGGGTCAGGGTCGATCGAGGCCGTGGACCGCATCATTCATCGGGCGCTCGAGAAGAAACCGGCGGACCGGTATCAGACGGCGCGCGCCGTGGCCGAGGATATCCAGGCCGTCACGGGCCGATCGGATTCCGGGGTGTCGCCGCAACCACGGGCGGTGACGCGATTGGTCGTGTTGCCGTTTCGAGTGCTGCCGCCTGACCCGGAGACCGATTTCTTGGCGGTGGGCCTGGCCGACGCGATCACCGGTTCGCTCTCGGGATTGGAATCGCTCGTTGTGCGTTCCAGCCTCGCGGCGTCACCACTGTCGGGCACAGCGCTTGATCTGAAGGCAATTGCGACGGCGCTCGACGTGGATGCCGTGCTCGCCGGGACGCTGATGCGCGCGGGCGACCAGCTACGCGTCAGTGCTCAACTGCTCGAGGCGCCGGCTGGGACGGTGATGTGGTCGGGGAAGTCGCAGTCCCGTTTGGGTGATCTGTTCGCGCTGCAGGATGAATTTTCGCAGCGCATCGTCGAGTCGCTCTCCATACCGTTGTCGCGACGAGAGGAGCAGCTTCTAAAGCGAGACGTCCCGGCGACAGCGCGGGCGTATGAGTACTACCTGCGTGGTAACCAGCACGCCAACGGGCACAACACGGCTGAGCTGGCGCGTGACATGTACGCACAGTGCCTGGTGGAGGATCCCCTGTACGCTCCCGCATGGGCCCGCATCGGAAGAATGCACCGAATCCTGGCCAACCTCGGCGATCGCGCGGCGGCCGCCGAGTCCCATCGGAAGGCGGAAGAGGCCTTCACGCGTGCGCTCGAGATCAACCCGGACCTCTCCCTGGCGCAGAACCTCTACGCGTATCTCGAGGTCGACCTCGGCCGAGCCCGGGAGGCGATGGTTCGATTGCTCGCGCGCGCGCACCAGCAGCGCGCCGATCCGGAGCTGTTCGCGGGATTGGTGCACGCGTGCCGCTATTGTGGTCTCCTCGAGGCCTCGGTCGCGGCGTATGAGAACGCGAAGCGGTTCGATCCCCATATCCGCACGAGCGTGTGCCACACCTTTCTAATGCTGGAGGATTATCGCCGCGCCATCGAGACCGAGCATTCGGACGGTGCGGGTTTTATGCAGGTCCTGTCGGCCCTCCGGCAGGGCCAAGGTGAGGAGATGATCCCGAGGCTCCGAGAGTTGGAACAGATGGCGCCCGGGGCGATGCAAGAGGCGGTTCGAGCGGTCATCGCTGCGATTGAGAGGAGAGCCGAGGACTTCGTCGTGGCCTTCGAACGCTCGATGCAGGGAATCCGTGACCCGGAGTTCCTCTACCAATGGTCGCTGATGGCCAGCCACGTGGGCGATACGACACGGGCCCTCGACACGCTCGAACGCGTGGTCGACGGCGGGTGGTGCTGCGCGGCGAACATGGCGCGCGATCCGTGGCTCGACCATGTGCGCGACGAGCCCCAGTTCATCGCGCTTCTGCGCAAGGCGGAGGAGCGGCATCGAGCGGCCGCCGACGCGTTTCGGGAGGCGGGTGGCGACCGACTGCTCGGTGTAACGACGGCGAGCTGACGCGAAGCTCTCGTGTACCACCGTCGTAGCGCAGGACTTCAGTCCTCCCAGGGCACGGCTACAGCCGTGCGCTCCTACCTGATGTTCAGCAGCTCGATGTCGAAGACGAGCATCGCGCCGCCGGGGATCAGATTGCGAAAGCCGCGGTCGCCGTAGCCGAGGTCGGCGGGGATCCAGAACCGACGCTTCTCACCCACGACCATCAGCTGCACGCCCTCGGTCCAGCCGCCGATCACCCCGTCGAGGGGGAACGTCGAGGGTTGCCCGCTGGCGACCGAGCTGTCGAACATCATGCCGTCCGTGAGCCATCCGGTGTAGTGGACCGTCACGGTCGACACCCGGTTTGGGCGCCGCGAGCCGTCACCGGCCTGCAAGACCCTGTGGGCCAACCCCGATGCCGTCGTCTCCGCGTCCGCCGGCACCGCAGCCACGTCATCGGGCGCGGGGATCTGGGCAGACGCGCCCGCAGCGAAGGCCACCAGGACCACGGCGATCGCCGCGAGCGCCGGCATTATCGAGAGAATCGTTTTCGTCGTATTCACCATGCTGGGGATCTTATCTTACGAATCGCGGCGTCGCGAACGGGCAGGACACTAACGCCCGGTCGGTCGCTCGAGGCCCAAGGTCGCGCGGACGTCGGCGGAGAACTGCTCGAGCTGATCGCCAAGCTCGATCCCGGTTGCGTCGGCGATACGGACCATCCGCTCGAAATTCGACGCCACGCCGGCGGCGTCGACCATCGCCGCTGGACCGAGCGCCGCGGTCACGTCCGCGCGGGCCTGGGCGAGGGTCTCCTCGCCGTTGACGATGGCCTTCGCGAACGCCGCGAGCAGCGCGCCGTGCGCGACGCCGCTCTCGTTGTCGTCATCCGTCAGCGCCGTGACGTCGGCGCGCGCGCCTTCCAGCTCGCTGCTCGCCCCGAGCAGCCACGCATGGGCGCTGGTTCAATAGAAGCAGTCGTTGAGGATGGAGACCTTGCCTGCGATCAGCTCCATCTGCGGTCGGCTGAGGCTGCCCTGGGCGGCGCTCGGGTCGCGGACGCGGTCATTGGGCAGGTAGTGCACCGTGCCTAGGTCGTTCAGGGTCCGCACCTCATCGGGAACGAGACTCATCGCACGGATCACGTTGCCGGTCGCGTTGGCCGGCCACAGATCGGCTTCGGGCGTTCCGGTGTTGTCGGCAGGCACCATCGGGACCCACGCCTCGTCGTGACCCGCACTCGCGGGGCGGTAGCGGTTCGGTGTGCCCAGGAGCGGGCTGGGAAGCGGGTGCTCCGCCGTCCCAATACCGCGACAGAACCGGTCGATGCTGATGAGGGCGACGACTGTGCCGATGATCTCCACGTATTGTCCGTCGGTGAGGCCCTCGGCCAGGCGGGCCTCGTACACATCGCCGTGTCAGCCGACCCGCGTCGTTCATCACCGCGTGGATGACCTCGACGGCCGCGGACGGGAGGTCGGTCGCGGCGGTGTGCGCGCCGTTCACGCCGTGGGGTGAGAGCGCCGCCTTGCATTCCTTGCAGTGCACACAGCTCCGGGCCGCACGCGCCTCGCGCGCGATGGCCACGCGTTCCGCGCCACTCCACCAGGTGCCGGGTGCGGCGAGTCGGGTCCAGAAGCGCTGATGACTGAGAGCAAAGCCGTCGCGGACCGGGGCGTCAATGGCAGTGTATGCGATCATGGGCTGCCGCTAGAATACCGAAGAGGTGGAACAGTATGTGTTCAGAGCGTGACCGAGAGGAGACCTGCCATCATGGGTAAAACGAAGGACGTCCCATCCCGTCGAGCGTTCCTGGCCGCGACTGGGAGCGCTGCCGCCGTCGCCGCGTTCCTGCCGCGGGGTGCGAATGCCGCAACCCTTACCGAGGTCGAACGAGCCAACGAGAAGGTCGTCAACGACTTCTGCGCGGCCTGGGCCACCCGGGACCCGGATCAGATCGGGAGCTATCTCGCCGAGGACGCCTCCTTTCGGGCGATCGAATCGGCCCCGCGGACGGAGGGTCGCGAGGCCATCATCGGCGCACTCAGGGACTTTCTCTCGTCCGCGAGAAGTGCGCGGTTCGAGATGCTTCGCTCCACTGTCATCGGCAACACGGTGATGAACGAGCGGATCGACCACTTCGACACCGGTGACGACCAGCTCGCGTTCCACATTTCGGGCGTATTCCTGGTGATCGACGGCAAGATCAAGGAGTGGCAGGACTACACCTGGCCGGAGGTCGAGTAACCGGCGTTTCGTGGAGCCTTGGGCGGGTTGAGCGCGACGGTGACAGACGACACGCGGTCCGGACCGCGGGAGTGGATGACTCGTCACTCTTACAACGTCCGCGTGTGCCATTGGGTCAACCTCATCGCGAGCGGGTATCTGCTCGTCAGTGGCGTCCACATCTTTCTGGATTTCCCCGAGCTCTACTGGGGTCATACCGGTTACCAGGGTCACCCGGCGATTTTCAAGCTGTCGGATTGGGGGATGTCCTGGGACCGCGCGGGTGAGCTGGGTGACCGGATGTGGGGACGGAACTACCACATCACGTTTGCCTGGGTCTTCCTGCTCAACGGAGTGGTCTACGTCGGCTGGAATCTCGCGACGGGATATTTCCGTGACCAGATGTCGTTGGCCCGCGCCGAGCTGACGCCCAGGCGTGTGTGGGCGGATCTGCGGCGCCACTTGCCGTGGCCCGCGTCGACACACGTCGCGACGAGCAGCTACGGCACGCTCCAGAAGGCCTCCTACCTGCTCCTCATCTTCGTGTTCGTGCCGCTCATGATCCTGACCGGGATCGCGCAATCGCCTGGCATCACGGCGGCGGCTCCCGTCCTGCTGGACCTGTTCGGCGGCCGGCAATCGGCGCGGTCGCTGCACACCGTCGGCACGCTGGTGCTCGTCCTGTTCGTCGTCGTGCACGTGCTGGAGGTCGTGGCCGCCGGCGCGTACAATCGCGTCCGCTCGATGATCACCGGGAAGTTCGCGATCTCGAAAGGGGAGCCATGAGCAACTCGCCCTCTCCACCGGAACGCGCCACACATCGTCGGCTCGTTTCGCGCCGTCAGCTGCTGCGGGGCGCGTCGGCGATGGGCGGCCTGCTGCTGGCGGGCTGCACACGCGAGGCTTTTATGCCGCCGACGGTGAGGGGGGGGCTGATCGGCATTGCCGATGTGCTCACGATGGGCACGAATCGGCTGCTGCAGGCGGGGCAACCGCTGGCGCGCGAGTATCAACCCAGGGACATCGCCGAGGACTTTCCGACCTGGGGTCAGACCAACCCGCCGGACAAGACCTATCAACGGCTACGACGAGGCGGTTTCAAGGATTGGCGCCTGCCGGTCACGGGACTTGTCGGCCGTCCGGTGTCGCTGTCGCTCGACGACATCAAGCGCTTGCCGTCGCGGACGCAGATCACGGCCCACGTGTGCGAGCAAGGCTGGTCGGCGATCGCCCAGTGGACGGGCGCCCCGCTGCGGCGCGTGCTCGATGCGGCCGGGGGTGTGCGGCCCGAGGCGCGCTACGTCGTCCTGCACACCGCTGATGGATGGTACGAGAGCATCGACATGTTCGAGGTGGTGCATCCCCAGACGATTCTCGCCTACGGCTTGAACGGCGCGGACCTGCCGGTCGGCAACGGCGCGCCGCTGCGACTTCGGGTCGAGCGGCAATGCGGGTACAAGAACGTCAAGTTCCTCACGTCCGTCCAGGTGGTCGCCTCGCTCGCGGGCTTCGGGCGGGGCACCGGGGGCCTCAGCTCCGACTACGGGTTCCACTGGTTCGCCGGTGTGTAATCTCTAAAATACCGCGAGCGGGTTGAGGGGCGACCCCGTGCCCCCGCGCACGCGTAGCGGCGCGCCGACGAAGAGAAACTCCCACCGTCCGCGTTGCTGTGCCTCTCGAGCAAGCGCATCGAGATCGAGGTTGTCGAGGATCGGCATGCCGAGACCGACGATCACGAGCTCGTGTAGCGGATTCACGAGGCCTTCGACGTGGGACGGCATGACGTCGCTGACGCCGTCCGACCCGATCACGGCGACGTCACGGGCTTTGAGCCATCTGGCGACCGAGGCGTGGGAGCCCGCCGCGCGTTCGACGAAGTTCCACTGCCCCAGTTGCCGTACGGCCTCCCAGCGACCGGTCCGGATGAGCAAGACGTCGCCGCTCCCGACGCGAACCCCGGTTCTCGCTTCCCAGGCTTCCAGGTCTTGAACGGTGATCGCGGTACCCGGTTCGAGATAATCGACGCCCTGGTGCCACGCCATGTCGATCAGAACGCCGCGGGTCACGATCCCGTGCTGCATGTTGTGGACGCCAAGCCGTTCCGCGCCGTCCGCCTTGAGGCCACTCACCGAGAAGCCGTTGTACATCCGCCCCTCGTGGGCGAAGTGGGGGAGTCCATCGATGTGTGAGTGCGCGAAGCCGTGATACTGCACGCTGTAGACGTCGCCGGCGACTTCATGGCCGCCGAATGCCGACACGGCCAGTGCATGCTCGAAGGGGTTGGCGTTGACCACGTCGCGCGTGGTGTTCAGCTCGCGGGCCATGGACACTGACACCCCGTCCCGGACCAGCCCTGCCGCGTCCCGGCGCTTCGCGTCGGTGATGAGGTTGAGCGTGCCGAGCTGATCGTCCTCGCCCCACCGGCCCCAGTTCGAGATCTCCTCCATCCAGCCGTTGAACTCCGAGGTGCTCACGCGTGCCGGCCCCTGGGCCGCGACCTCGGATGAGCCCGTGGCCAACGCAAGCACCGCCACCACCGCCACCACCGCCAACACCAGCAGAGCCGCTGGCTTCGCTGCGCCCGTCGGTTTCTGTGTCTTCTGCATTTTTGGCTTCTCTCGTCAGAACGTCGGGCTCAAGCGGACGGTCCACTGGAACGACTGCGGGATGTCGTTGAGCCTGTAGGCAAAATCGAATCGCAGGGAGTCCCAGAACTCGACGCCCAGACCGACACCGGTCAGCCAATCGGTGCGGGACGCGTCGACGGCGCGCGAGATACGGCCGACGTCAACGAAGGCCACCCCGGTCGGGCCGTCGTGCTGTTGCAGACGGAGCTTGTACTCCACGTTGACCAACGTCATCTGCTCTCCGACCGTTTCTTTGAAGTCGTATCCTCGCACGCTGCCCAGACCCCCGAGGGCGAACAGCCGCTGCGGCGGCAAGACACCATCGGAGAGCCCGAGCAGCAGTCGCGCGTTGACCTGCTGCCGCGGCGACGGCGTGGTGTAGGCCCTGGCGTTCAGGATGTGGCGCCGGAAATCGAAGTCGCTGCCCAACGTGCCGGGGGCGCTGATCTCGGACGTCCATTCCACCCGGACCCCCGCATCCTGACTCCCCAGGCTGCCATACGGGTTGTCGAGCTGATGGCGCAAGTACGTGGTCTCGTCCGCAGCCTGATCGAGGCCGCGGGTGTCCCACGCGTATCCAAGGACGACCGCGTGAAGGTCGCCAATCGCGGCGGTGCCGTTCGCGGCAAAGACGTGGTCGTCCTGAAAGATGCTGTAGCTCGTTTCGTTACGCAGCGGCTCATGTCGTTCGTCGCGCCAAGACGCCAGGACTTCGTGATGGTCGTCCAGCCGCCCGGCCGCGTGTAGTTGGTAGCCGCGGCGGCGATAGTAATCACGAAACGTCGTCTTGAACGCCAGCGACGACAGGCTCTGTTCCGTGGGCGAGAGCCGCCACGCATCGTCGGAGGCCGTCAGGTCGTGGACGGAGGCACCAACGGAGAGCCGGCTCCCATTGAACAGCGAGCGCTCGAGGCCAAACGTATAGCCTGGCCGGTCACGGGCGAACTTGTAGGAGACGTAGCCGCTGACGAAAGTGCGATTGATCCCGTCGCCGGCGAACACGGTGCCGTTGAAGCCGAGCGCCGGGTTGAGCCCATCCACAGGATTGTACCAGTCCTCTCGGCCGGCAGTGCCGAAGGTGACGCTGAAATCCCCGACGTCCTTGCGGAGCTGCACCACCAACACACGCGTGCCCTCGCGCTCCACGAGCTCGTACGGGCCGCGGCGTCCGAGCGAGACGCTGCCGGGTTCGGGCGCTTCATGCGTGTCGCTCCGATCCGGCTCGAGACGGTTGTCCGTCTCGGCGAGGAGCTCGCGCAGCGCCCGTCCGGTCGTCCGACGATTGAAAGCCTGCCCGCGGTCCAGATCGATCTCTGCGGCCAGGGTCAGCGCGAGATCGCGGTCGACCCCTCTGAACTCGATCTCGTCGAACCGTCCCTCATCGACGTGAATGGTCAACAGGCCCGCCGTGTCGTCGAAGTGGGTCTCGACCTGTGCGTAAGCGTACCCGCGGCGGTGGTAGACGCGTTCGAGGCGACGATTCAGCCGTGTGAGATCCCGCGGGATCGGCTCGCCGAGCTCGAGACGTAGTCGGTCTTGAACGCCTTGTTGGTCAAAGACCGTGGCGCCGTCGACGATGATCTCGTCGAGGATGGGCGGTTGATGGTCCTGATGGCCGTCGAGGGCGACCGCACTGCCGCCAAGGAGGAGGGCCATGACGACGACGAGCGTTGAACCGAACGGTACGCGACCGGCGAAGCGTCTCATGCGACCTCCTCCGGCGCTGACATGCCAGCTTAGCACGGGACGGATCTGGCATCAGCGTCAGTCCGGTAACGCGAACACGAAAAGGTTGTTGCCGGTGCTCGGGCGCACCTCCGGCGTCAAGCTAAGGAAACCGGCCGCGGTTCCTGCCGTGCCGGTGCTGACCGCGACATACTGCTGCCCGTCGACGGCGAAGGTGATGGGAAACCCGGTCACTGCCGAGCCGAGGTTAATCTCCCATAGAATCTCGCCGGTCTCATGGTCGAACGCGCGGAATCGGCCGTTGACATCGCCGCCGAACACGAGGCCGCCGCCGGTCGCGACGAGTGACATGGTCGCGGCGCGTTGCGTGTAGGTCCACGCGGTGGCGCCGGTCTCTGCGGAGATGGCGCGCACGGTACCCACCTGATCGGTGCCGGGGGCGATCTGGTTGCGCACGGCGAGTGCGTAATGGCTGCCCGCCTCACGGGTGGCCATCATCCGGCCACAGACGTTGCGCAGGGGGAAGTACATCGTGTTGGTGAGCGGGCTGTACGCGCCCGCTTCCCAGTCCTTGCCGCCAAACCAGCTTGGGCAGACGAGGACTTCTTGACCCTCGCGCCGGAAGACCAGCTCCGAGTTCGTGGAGACCCCACCAGTCGCGCCGTCGATGTCGCTGATGACGTTCTGGGTGACCGTGGGCGTCGCCCAGAGAAACTCTCCGGTTTCGCGGTCCAGTGTGTAGACCACGCCCGTCTTGCCGGGAATACCGGTGATGACCTTGCGCACCGCACCCCGGTCGAGCCTGGGGTTGATCCAGGTCACGGCGCTGGGATCCGGCGACACCGCCGTGTCGACCAGCATGCGCTCGAAGGGATGATCCAGGTCCCAGTGATCGTTGAGATGCTGGTAATACCAGACGATCTCGCCGGTGTCGGCGTCGAGCGCGAGTGTTGAGTTGTGGTAGAGGTGCGTGTTGTCCGTGCCGCCGCGCAGGAACTTCGGCGCGGGTGAAGTGACCGACGTCCCGACGTAGACGAGGTTGAGTGCGGGGTCGTAGCTGGGGACCATCCACGCCCCGACGTGCACGCGATCTTCATACGGCACGCTGCCCCAGGTCTCGTCGCCGGGCTCGCCCGGCGCCGGCACGAGGCGACGGCGCCAGCGCTCGGCGCCGGTCGCGGCATCGTGCGCGACGATGACGCAGGCCTCCGGTCCGCCCCAGGGGCGGCAGCTGCGTCCGGAGACCGCCAGGCCGCTGGCGATGATCGGGCCGGACGAATGTCTGGCCGGGTTCACCTTGTAGTCGAGGATCTCGGTTTCCCACGCCAGCCGACCGGTGGTGGCGTCGACAGCGTAGATGTAGTCGTCGTTGCTGGTGTCGATGACGAGCGTGCCGTGGATCGCCACGTTGCGGTTGACGTCGGAGAGGCCGCGGATGTACTCGTCGATGTCGTCGGGCAGGTCCCGACGGTACTCCCAGTGCAGGTCGCCCGTCACGGCGTCGATGGCCTGGATGATGTCGTTCGGGTTCGGCATGTACATGATGCCGTCATAGACCAGCGGCGTGCCCTGCTGCATCCCGGTGGCCAGGCCCCGGGACCAGACCATCCGCAGATCGCCGACGTTGTCTCGGTCGATCTGATCCAAGGGGCTGTAGCCCCATCCGTCGAGCGTCCGTCGCCACATGAGCCAGTCGGCCGGTTCCGGATCCTGGAGCATCGCGTCGGTGACGGGGACGAATGCGGTGGGGGACTGGGCCCAGAGTGACGCGTGGCTCAGCGCCAGCGACACGAGCAGCACGGCGGTGCCGAGCCGACAGCGGGATGCGCGAATCTGTGTGGACATGACGACTCCCAGATTGGGGCCGCGGTCCGCGGCCGATCACGCCAGACGTGGATTCTACCTTCTGGGATTAGAATGAGGGCGGCCGCGTCCCGTGGACGTCGTCCGGCGCCCGATTGTCGCTGGCCAGGGAGCGCACCATGTCACACGAGACGACGCGTCGCACGCTGATGAAGCAGGGTCTGGCTCTCGCCGGGTTGGGCGCTCTGGGCATCCCCGAGTGGTCATTGCCCGCGCTGGCGCAGGATGAAGTCCCGGTGCCGTTCACCGACGTTCCGGACGGCTTCGGGGAACCGAATCCCGAGTCGCCCATCCGCGTGTTCGACATTCGGACGATCGACGGACCGTATACCCCGAGAGACGACTTCTACACGATTCAGCATTTCGACAAGCCGACCGTCGACCCCACGACCTACCGCCTCCAGATCAACGGGCTCGTCAATCGGCCAGCGACGCTCGGTCTCGACTACCTGCGCGGCATGGAGTCGGTCGACGTCGACGCCGGATACGAGTGCTCGGGCAACTCGAGCCGGCTCATTCAGGGGCTCGCCAGCAACGGGCGATGGACCGGCGTGCCGCTGCGCGCGGTGCTCGATCTCGCCGGCGTCACCGCCGACGCTCGCGAGGTCGTCTTCTTCGGGGCGGACCGGGGAGAGGAGGCGGTCGACTTCCGCGGACGGTCGTACGAGGTGGAGCAGCCCTTCGCACGAAGCCTGCCGCTCGCCGACGGTCTGACCTCGGAACCGCTGCTCGCGTACGCCTTGAACGGAGAACCGCTGACGCGCGAACAAGGTGCGCCGGTCCGGTTGATTGTGCCGGGCTGGTATGGGGTGACGAACGTCAAGTGGCTGACGCGCATCCGCCTGCAAGAGAATCGGTTCCTCGGCAAATGGCAGGCGCGGTGGTATCGCACGCTGTGGTCGGAGGAGATCGCCGGGGAGACGGTCTGGCATGAGACGGAAGTCTCCCGGCTGCGCGTGAAGTCGGTGATCGCGCGCGTGACCCAGGTCGGTGGCCGGCACGAGGCGCTCGGCTTCGTGTTGCACGACGGAACGCCGCTCCGGTCTGTCGAGGTCAAGGTGGACGATGGCCCTTGGCAGCCGGCGACGATGGACCCGGCCACCAGCGGTCAGTATTCGTGGAAGCTGTTCCGGTTTGCCTGGGACGGGGCCACGCCGGGTGAGCATACGCTCGTCTCCCGGGCCACGGATGAGAGGGGCCGCGTCCAGCCGACGAGCGACGAGCTGGCCATCAAGCAGACCTTCCTCGAGGACAACTCGCAGTTTCCGAGGACGGTGATGGTGGCCTGAGCGGGGTCGGCAACGCATGCCTTACATGTATGTCGCCCTGCAGGACGACGACCGCATTTCGATCTTCACGACAAACCCCTCGACGGGCGCGCTCAGCTGGCAAGAAGACGTCGCGGTCGAGGGCGGACCGGCCCCGCTCGCCGTCAATCCGAGCCAGGACGTCCTCTACGTGGGACGGCGAGAGAGTCAGGAGCTGTCCAGCTACCGGATCGACCAGCGCACCGGGTCGCTCACGCTCATCGGCAGCGCGCCGCTGCAGGGCGAGCCGGTCTACGTGGCGACGGACCGGACTGGCCGTTTCGTGCTCTCGGCCTACTACTACCAGAGCACCGCGGCCGTGCACGCCGTGAACAGCGACGGCGCCATCACCGTTCCGCCGGTCGAATGGCGATACACCGCCGGCGGGGCCCATGCCATCCTGACCGATCGCTCCAACCGGTTTGCGTTCGTGCCCCACATCGCCAACCGAGGACCCAACGCGATCTTTCAGTTCAGGTTTGACGAGCGCACCGGGCGCCTGACTCCCAACGATCCTCCCAAGCACTCGCCGCAGGAGTACCTGGGCCCGCGGGCGCTGGCGTTCCACCCGACGCTGGACATCGTCTACTTCTCGGACGAGCAGGGCAGCAGCGTCACCGCCTACCGCCTCGATCCGTCGGTGGGGACCCTGGCGCCGTTCCAGACAGTCGGCACGCTTCCGCCAGGCTACGACGAACCCAACACCTGTTCCCAGATCCAGATCGCCCCGTCCGGGAGATTCCTGTACGCGCCCAACCGCGGTCACAACAGCGTGGCCAGCTTTACGGTCGATCCGTCCAGCGGACGGCTCACCGCGACCGGGCACGTGGCGACGGAGCCGGTGCCGCGGGTCTTCAGCCTCGATCCGGATGGTCGCTTTCTGTACGTGGCCGGTCAGCAGTCGGGCCGACTGGCGGCGTATCGTGTCGACCCGGGTGACGGCACGCTCGTGCCCCTCGAAACCTACGAGGTTGGCAACAATCCCATGTGGATCTTGATGACCACACTCGCGGGCTGATCTCGCCACCAGCTGGCGTTGTCGTCATGTCGCCGGCCCCTCACCCCAGAACTCGTGTGGGTTGCAGCGGATGGCGACGGACTGGGCGGCGCGGGCAAGGCGTGACGAGCGGTGCTGGTGGCAGGACTGAAGCCGCGCGTATGCTGATCGTCGAGTCGTTGCATGCATGATCCGCCTGGCCCCCGAGGATTCGCCACCACGCACTGGAGTCTGGTGGTTTCGGCCAAACCCGGGGAGGTCAGTCAGACGCGCGCCCGACAGGCGCTGGAGTCCCTGTGCCGCGCGTACTGGTATCCGCTCTATGCGTTCGTGCGCAGCCGCGGGTATTCGTCGGAGGACGCCCAGGACCTCACGCAATCGTTTTTCGCCCGGCTCATCGAGACGAGCGGATTCGTCACCGCGGACCCTGAGCGAGGCCGGTTTCGCTCGTACCTCCTCGGCGCGATGAAGCACTTCCTGGCCAATGAATGGCATCGGGCGCAGGCCAAGAAACGCGGCGGCGGCGTGACCCTTCTGGAACTGGACGCGCTGGACCCCGAGGCACGATACGCGCAGCAACCGGCCCAGTCGACCGACCCCGATGCGGGTTTCGATCGGGAATGGGCTCAGGCATCGATCGCTCGTGCCTTGGTAAAGCTGCGGACGGCCCAGCAGGCCGACGGCAAGGGCGAGCACTTCGAGGCGCTGAAGGAGAGCCTGACGGGCCATGAACCTCCCCGCCGTGACACCGCGGCGCGTCTCGGCATGACCGAAGGTGCCGTCAAGGTGGCGGTGCATCGACTGCGGCAGCGCTACCGGGCGCTGCTGCGGGCCGAAATCGCGGAGACCGTCAGCGATCGGTCGGACGTCGATGACGAGATGCGTTACCTGATGGCCGCCCTGCGCGGAGAGTAGGTGGTCTTCCTGTAACCGGGGGCCGGCGTTCTTTCAGGACAGCGTGAGAGCCGTCAGGAGTCCGGGCGATGGAGCTTTCAGATTCTCCCACCTGCGCGCGATGCAGCGCGCCCATTCCGGCGGGCGCGATGGACCACCTCTGTCCCGCCTGCCTGATGTCCGGCGCCCTTCACGCGCCGGACGACGGGTCGGTCTTGGTCCCGCCGGACCCGTCACCGTCCTTCACCGAACCGACCGCGTTCCCCTGTCCGTTTGACGGGTACACACTGCTTGGTCTGCTCGGCCGTGGCGGCATGGGTGCGGTGTACGAAGCCGAGCAGGTCGCCACCGGCCGCCGCGTCGCGCTGAAGATGCTCGGGCAACAGCTCGATTCGGCGGAGATGCGGGAGCGCTTCTTGCGAGAGGGCCGCTTCGCCGCAGGCGTCAGCCACCCGAACAGCCTCTACGTGTTCGGCACCGAAGAAATCGAAGGCCACCCGGTGATCACGATGGAGATCGCCGACGGCGGCACCCTCAAGGACACCCTCGACCAACGCGGGCCACTCCCGGTGTCCGAGGCGGTCGATGCCATCCTCGACGTTATTGCCGGCTTGGAAGTGGCCGCTGCGGGCGGGGTGCTCCACCGCGACGTCAAGCCGTCCAACTGTTTTGTGAGCCGGGACGGGTCGGTGAAGGTGGGCGATTTCGGCCTGTCGGTCTCAACGCTGTCGACGGATGACACCTTCGCCACGGCCACCGGCGTCGTCCTCGGCACCCCGGCGTACGCGTCGCCGGAACAGCTTCGTGGCGATGAGCTGGACGTGCGCGCCGACATCTATTCCGTGGGCGCGACGCTGTTCACCCTCCTCACCGCCCAGGCACCCGTCGCGGGGAAGAACGCGGTGCAGGTCGTGGCCAACGTCGTCAACCAGAAGCCGAAGCCGGTGGGCGAGCTGCGTACCGGCGTGCCGCCTGGCCTCGAGCGGCTGGTGGCGCGATGCCTCGCCAAAGAGGCGGAGGGGCGCTACGCCGATTACATGGCACTGCGCAACGCGCTGTTGCCGTTCAGTTCCAGACAACCGGAACCGGCCACGATGACTGCCCGTGGCTCAGCCGGCTGGATCGACTACTTGATCGCCTTCCTGATGCCGTATGTCCCGATCGGGCTTTTTGTCGGTAGTGAGGCGGTCCATATCGTGCCCCTCGTGGAACGCACGCTGTCGTCGGCGAGCTATTACCTCGCGTGTCTCGCCTTCGGGGTCCTCTACTTCAGCCTCGCCGAGGGTATCTGGGGAGCCGGCATCGGCAAGCGACTCAAGGGGTTGCGCGTCGTCGGCAAGAACGGCCGGTCAGCGGGCGTCGGTCGCGCGCTGATCAGGATTCTCGTTCCCCTTTTCTGTGTTGAAGGCGTCCGCGTGCCTCTTCTGTTGGCGTCGATTTCCGCTACCCGTGTCAACGACCTGACCACGCCTGACATCGTGCTCTTCTTCATCGCGACCTTCGGCTGCGCTTGTATTCCAGTTGTGTTGGCACGCGGAGCGCGCCGCGAGAACGGTTTTGCCACGGTGTGGGATCTCGCCAGCGGAACGAAGGTGGTGGTGCGGGCGACGGGCACCGTGCGACCGTCGGTCACGCCTACCCACGGGGCGGAAGCGGCCGCTGCGGGTGCGGCTTCGCTCGGGCCCTACCAGATCATCAGAGCGCTGGCTCGAGGAGCATGGACCGTCGCGACCGATCCCGTGCTCCGCCGCCAGGTCTGGTTGCTGCGGCGACGCGCATCGGAGCTTCCCCTGGCCCGACGGAATCTCGGCCGCTCGGGTCGCCCACGTTGGCTGCAAACGGTGGAGACGGGGGACGCTACCTGGGATGCCTTCGAGGCGAGTCAGGGCGTGCCGTTCTCCAGTCTGGTCGAGCACGGGGAACGTCTACCGTGGGGAACGCTACGACACTGGCTCCACGACCTGGCGTCGGAACTGTGGGAGGCGACGAGAGATCGCACGCTGCCTTCCGAGCTGAGCCTCGATCATGTCTGGGTGACGGCGCGTGGCCGCGCCGTCCTGCTCGACGAACCGTGGCCCGATGTCGAGACCCCCGCCGAACGCGTGTCCGCCGGAGACCTGGCCGCTCAACAGCGGTTCCTGCATGCCATCGCCGCGTGTGTGGAATCGACCAGTCTTCCCCTCCATGCCCGGCCGTTATTGCAGAATCTCGAAAACGGGAGGTTCGAGAAACTCAGCTTTCTCACCGGCATCTTGCGTGGCCTCCTGGACAGACCCGCCGACGTGAGCCGCGGGATTCGAGCCGGGGCGATCTTCATGTTGCCCCTGTATGTGTGGATCATGCTGTTTATCGGAACCTACCAAGGGGCGGCGTGGCCCAACGACATCGTGGGAGACTCCGCGGCGTCGCTCGCGGTGACGACGACCATGCTGGTACTGGTCGCCAGCGCTCTGAGTCAGCTCCTGGTACTGCCGTTTCGGACGACCACCGGCCACGCCACCTTCAGACTCGCCGTGGTCAACGCCAAGGGACAATCCGCCGGTGCCTCTCAGCTGTTGGCCCGCTGGGGAATCGTCTGGCTTCCGCTGTTTCTTCCAATGTCGATCGTGCTTCTGTTGATCGACAGGGCCGAGCTGGTTGCCTGGTTCTCCGCGTTTGTGCTGCTTCTCCTCTGGCTAGGCACCGCCGTCTACGCGGTCACGCATCCCAACCGCGGATTGCATGACCGGCTGGCAGGCACCTGGGTCGTGCGGCGCTGACTCGCCGTCGGTCGCGCATCAACCTGCGGGCGACGAGCTGTAACCGGGCCGATGCATTCCTTCAAGTACAGGTGAGGCCTCGGAATCCCCGTAAACGTGAACCGCGTGGCCGAATCAGCCGGTACTGCATCGGCACCGCGTTCGGCCCACGCAGGAGATGATGCGATGACCAAGTTCGCGAGAGCCCTTGTAATTTGTGCGATCCCGCTGCTTATACTGACCTTCAAGAGCGACCTGCGAGGCGCGGGTACGGGCTCGCAAGGACCCGACGTCGACATCAACATCTTTACAGCTTCAGCCGAGGGCAATCTCCACGCAATCCGACAGCACATAGCCGCCGGAACGGATCTTGACAGCAAAGAACCGGCGGGCGGAGGCACGCCGTTGATCGTGACGACCGTCAGTGGCCAGACCGCAGCGGCCAAACTGCTGATCGATAACGGTGCCAGCCTCAGCGCGACGAACAACGATGGATCGACGGCTTTGCATACGGCAGCCTTCTTTGGTCACACTGACACGGTGACACTGCTGCTGGAGCACGGCGCGGAAGTCAATGCGAGCAACGCTGCCGGAGGCACTCCACTCGACAACGTTGCCGATGAATGGACCGACGAGCTGCAAGGAGTGTACGGAATGATCGCAGGCGTGTTTCAACTCGAACTGGATCTTGAAAGAATCAAGGCGGCAAGGCCGATAGTTGCCGAGATACTCCGCAACAACGGAGGAAAAAGAAGCCGGTGACTGGGAAGACCCACACGAGCGAACACCTTCGGCATTCGATAGTCCTGAGGGCCGCCAACCCCTCGTTCGATGAAGGTCTGGCATTCGCCCGCTACCTTGACGCCGCAGCCGAGGGGTTCTTTCGTTTTATGCTCGGTCGCCGCGCCGGGGACATCATCGCCACGGCGTTCACCCAGCCCGACCACGACCTCTCCTACCAGCACGTGACTGTCGCAGAACGTGACACGGTCATCGTGGGAATGGTCGCGGCGTACACCGCGGAGCAGCATCGCCGTTCGTCGGCACAACCCCTGAAGCGGGCCGCCGGAAGGCGTAATCTACGAATGAGGCTCGCGTTCTTCCTGTTTGCGCCACTGTTCCGGATTCTCGATTCAATCGCCGAGGGCGATTTATACGTCCAGACCATCGCCGTGGATACGGCACGTCGCGGCGATGGCGTCGGCTCCGTTTTGATGGACGCCGTTGAAGAACGGGCTCGCGCCAGCGGATTGGCTCGACTCTCCCTCGACGTGTCAGCTACGAACGAGAAGGCTCGCCGATTCTACGAGCGCCGCGGGATGAACGTCGAGTCGCAGTGGCCGAAGCGATTGACTCTACCGGGATTGAAGTTCTATCGAATGACCAAGGGGCTCTGAGAGGGGCGTGTGCGCGACGCGCCCACTCACTCACCGAGCTCGAGCGCCAGGATGTTGTGCCGATCGCGGACGTAGAGCCGCGTTCCCACGAGCGAGGGTGGCGTCCACGCGTTTCCGGTCAGCAGGCTCGCGCGCGCGTGCACGTCGAGACCAGCGTCCGTCACCGATGCAATGGCGATCTCACCGTCCTCATCGATGACCACGATCACGCCGTCGGCGTAGACCATCTGCGCCCGCGCGAGGCTCCGCTCCCGCCAGACTTCCGCCCCGGTCTCGGCGTCGAGCGCGGTCAGGAACGCCGGGCCGAAGTCGCCGCTGCTCCCGAGGACGAGCCCGCCGATCTGGAGCGCGTTGCCGAAGTGCAGCCGCATCCGGTTTGTGTGCCAGACCTCCGCGGCGGTCGTGTCTCCATCGACTCGGCGTAGCTCGATGATACGGCTTCCGGTGTCGTAGCCGGATGACACGAAGAGGCGGTTGTCCTGGCCCCAGACCGGCGTGCTGAGGTGTAGCCCGAGCTCGTTGGCGTGGGGATGACTCCACAGTCGACGGCCATCGGCGGGGCTCAGGCCGACCAGCTCCTGCTGCCCGAGCGTCACCAGTTGGGTCTGGCCGTCGACGTCGATGAGCAGCGGGGATCCGGGCGCGAGGGGGAAGGGCTCGCTCTGCCAGGCCACCGCCCCCGTTTCGCGGTCGAACGCCACGACGCCGTTCCCGCTTCCGCCCAGCGGGAGGATGATCGTGCGCCCATACGAGAGCGGGCTCGACGCGAAGGCGTTGTAGTCGGTCACGTCGAACGAGTCGACCAGGTCCTGGGACCAGCGCAGCGTCCCGGTGTGCAGGTCGAGCGCGTGCAGCTGGCCATCCACCCCCACGGCGAAGACGGTGCCGTCCACGATGATCGGTGTGGAGTAGGGTCCGGGGCCGGCCGAGTTGTGCCACACGTCGACGTAGCCGTTGTGCGCCAGCGGTGCGTCATATGCGTGCTCCCAGACGGTGGCGCCCGTCTCGGCGTTCAACGCGACGACGACCTCGCGGTCCCCGTCCCGGTACATCGTGACGAGACGGCCGTCGGCGACGAGAATGGCGGAGTAACCCTCCCCCAGCGGTCGCCGCCAGAGCTCGGCAGGGCCCCCGTCTGGCCAGGTGCGCGCGATCGCGGTTGCCTCGACGTGGAAGTTGCGCTCGGGTCCACCCCATTGGGGCCACGTCGGGACGGAGCGTTGAGCATGGCCGAGACCAAGAGTCACGAGCATGAATATGATGACGATCACGGTGACGCCGCCGAGCCCTGCGACCCGAGCGGACAACATGCCGCGGGCGGTCGGGGACGCGCGGTTCGAGTGTGCGGACATCCGCGCTATTCTACTGCCCACCGGTGGCATAATCTGCAAGGAGGCGGCTGGCGCTCACGGCCCGCGCCCGGCCACGGCTTCGACCGAGGGGAGACGACATGACAGTGTCACGCGTTGTGGTGTTGGCGGCGGTGATCGGGTTGACGTCGGCGACGGGCGCCGCGGCGCAAAGCCTCGCGGGCGATGCCGTCGAGGACTGGCAGCGGATGAAGCAGATCATGATGGGCATGGCAGACGCGATGCCGGAGGACAAGTTCGATTACGCCTCGACGCCGGAGCAGCGCAGTTTTGGCGAGCAGATCCTCCATATTGCTGGCGGCAACGTCATGTTGATGGGGTTTCTCGGTGCGGACGCGACCGGACCAACGGTTGACCCGAGAAACCTGCGGACGTTCGGCTACACCGTGACCTCGAAGGCGGACATCCTGCAAGCGCTCAGCGACTCGTTCGACTACGGCGAGGCCGCCCTGCGCGAGTTCGATAACGACAGCATGCTGGCGCTGGCGAACGGGCCGCCGTTTCTCGGCACGCCGTCCCGCGTGCGTCTCGTGTACTTCGTCATCGGTCACGCGTGGGACATCTACGGTCAGATGGCCGTCTACCTGCGACTCAACGACATCGTTCCCCCGGCTAGCCGGCGGGGGGTGTAGGGGGAAGGGTGAGCGGCACGTTGGCTCGTCGCGCGATCGTCGGTCTGCTAGCGGTCGCCGCCCCGCTTGCCCTGGGGCGCGCCGGATCTGCACGGCGTGTGGGATTTCCGCACGATCACGCCGCTCGAGCGCCCGCGCGAGTTGGCCGGCAAGTCGGTCCTCACGAGCGAGGAAGCCGCGAACTACGAAGCGCTCGAGAACCGCCGCCAGAACCGTGATCTCGTCGACCCGGCCATAGGCGGCGCGTTGTACCCGCCCGAGTCGGAAGGCGGCGTGGTGCCCTACAACGAGTTCTGGTATGACCGCGGGTCATCTCTGGTCGGTGACAAACGGACGTCGCTGATCATCGATCCGGCGGACGGGCGACTGCCAGCGCTCGCTCCGGGCGCGCGGGAGCAGATCGGCTCGGCGGGCGAGGATCTGCCGGAGCGCCGCCCCGTGCGGTACCGCGCGGGTGGCATCGGGGCGGACGGTCCCGAGGACCGTGGACTGGGCGAGCGCTGCCTCCTGGGGTTCAACAGCGGACCACCGATGCTGCCGAGCGCCTACAACAACAACGTGATGCTGTTTCAGACGCCGGCGTACGTGGTGATCCTCAACGAGATGGTGCACGACGCGCGCATTGTGCCGCTGGACGGGCTCCCGCATGTATCTGACACGGTCCGGCAATGGATGGGGGATGCGCGTGGTTACTGGGACGGTGAGACGCTGGTCGTCGAAACGACGAACTTCACGGAGAAGACACCGAGCTTCAATCCCACCATCACCAGCGCGGTCGGCACAGGGCTGACGCTCACGCTCACCGAACGGTTCCGCCGCGTCGACGCGGAGACGCTGCTCTACGAGTACACGGTCGACGACCCGGCGACGTTTGGTCGTCCCTTCACGGCAGCGATTCCCATGCGACGGTCGGAGCAGCCGATCTTCGAATACGCCTGTCACGAGGGGAACTACGGCATGCGTAACATGCTCGCCGGGGCCCGCGCAGGTGAGGCGCGTTAGGTAGATGGCGTGAGCGCCAGATCTATCTCCCCGTCGTCGAGCCCCCAGGCCCGTAGATGCTCCCGCGCCGCCGTGCCGGTCGCCGCCGGGGCCTGTCGCACCGCGCTCGGCGTTCGACTGAAGCGGGGCGCCGCGTTCGGCTGCCAGCGCCCGTCCCGTTCGACGAAGGTCTGCCGCGCCCGATTGTGGGGATGGTGGGGCGCCTCGTCCATGTCGAGCACCGGGGCGAAACACGCGTCGGTCCCTTCGAGGAGGTCGACGCACTCGTCACGTGTCCGGGTCCTGATGACGGCGGCCAGTTGTGCCTTGAGTGCCGGCCACTCCTCGCGCTGCTGCGAGTGGGGGAGTGCGTCCGGGTCGAGGCCGAGCCGCTCGATGAGCACCGCGTAGAACTTCGGTTCGATCGGCGCCAGCGCGATGTGCCGTCCGTCACGCGTCTCGTAGACGTCGTAGAAGTGCGCGCCGCCGTCGAGGACGTTGTCCCCGCGCGTGTCGGTGCTCAGTCCGGCGTTGCGCAAGGCGTAGGCGGCAGTCATCAACGAGGCCGCGCCATCGATCATCGCCGCGTCCACCACCTGCCCGCGTCCCGACCGTCGTGCCTCGAGCAGGGCGGCGACCACGCCCAGCGCGAGATACAGCGCCCCGCCGCCGAAATCGCCCACCAGATTGAGGGGCGGCGTCGGCGGCTGACCGGCTCGCCCGATGGCGTGGAGCGCACCGGTGAGGCCGATGTAGTTGAGGTCGTGACCGGCGGCGTGCGCGAGAGGGCCGGTCTGCCCCCAGCCGGTGACCCGGCCATACACGAGCGCGACGTTGTGCCGCGTGCACGCGTCGGGTCCGAGCCCGAGGTGTTCCATGACACCCGGGCGCATCCCTTCAATCAAGATGTCCGCGCGCTCGCAGAGCTTCAGTACGAGGGCGGAACCCGGCTCTCGCTTGAGGTCGACCGCGATCGATGGGCGGCTGCGATGCAGGAAGTTGCTGGCCGCGGGGACAGCGAAGCCGAGCCCGGACGGTCGGGGTCGATCGATCCGGAGCACCGTCGCGCCCAGCTCCGCGAGCAGCATGCCGCACATCGGACAGGGCCCGATGCCGGCCAGCTCGAGAACGCGCACGCCCTCCAGCGGCCCCACGGCCGTTCGCCCTAGCTCACCGGCCGAGCCACCACTGCATGGTGTCCGTTACCAGCTCGCCCGCATCCTGCTGCACGAAATGACTGGCACCCGGTATGGTCACCAGCGTGAGGTCCTTCTCCAACCACTCCCACGTATCGTTCAGCGCACCGGGCAGCAGCGCCGTATCGGCGAGGCCGTGAAACATCAACACCGGCATTGTCACTTTCGGCGGCAGGTCTGGCAGCGTGTCGCCAGGCCGCATCCGTGGATAGTTCGCCTTGTACATGTTGAGCATGCCGGTGAAGTCGGACCGCTCGAAGGCCTCCACGTAGCGTGCCCGTGCCTCCGGGTCGGCGACCCAGCTTGAGAGCGTCTGCGCGGTCATCGGTCCGCCAAAGAAGACCGTCGGGTCGTCCGGTTCCTTCGACTGGAAGCTTCGCGCATACGCGCTGTTCTCGTACTGCTGGGGGTTCTCCACCAGCTCGCGCGTCAGACCGTTGAAATGCGGCAAGTTCAGAATCACCAGCTTGTCGGTCATCGCCGGCCGCGCAAGCGCGAACGACCACGCGACGGCGCCGCCCCAGTCGTGTCCCACGATCGCCGCCGACGCCGATCCCGTGTCCTCGATCACCGCCGCAATGTCGGCGATGTGGTTCGGCATCGCGTACGCGGCGACACCGTCGGGCTTGTCGCTCTTGTTGTAGCCGCGTAGATCGACGGCCACGACGCGGAAGTCACTCGACAGCGCCTCCATCTGGTCGCGCCACGTGTACCAGAAGTCCGGAAAGCCGTGGATCATCACGACAAGAGGCCCCTCGCCGAGGCTGACGTAGTGAATCGTGACGCCGTCGTTGTCCGCATAGCCATGCTCAACGCGGTCATAAATGTCGCTGGCGGCCGCCGTGCCGCCGAAGGTCAGAACGAGCGCAAGCGCGCAGCAGATACGCATCAGTCGGGTCCTCCGTGGTTGTGTAATTGTAGCGGTAGGTCGCGCCGCGCGCGTGACCGCGGGGTTGCGTCGGCGACGAGTCCACTAGAATGCCGCTGCCGATGGAGCACGAGGTCGAGGTTGCGGTCAACTGGTGGACGGCGTTTCTCGAGCGCGCCGATTCGGAATCGGCCGACACGTCGTCGCGTCTGCGGCCGGTTGCGGGGGCCGGGCAGGTCGCGGCATTTCGACGCGCCTTTCGGGTGGCGCTGACGGCGTATCTGACACGTACGTGGCGGCCCGACGAGCCGACGTTTGGTCAGGGCACACGCGCGTTTGGTGTCCGGTATGGTCCCGATGAGGTGATCGCGACGGCGCTGGACGAGTCTGGCGTGTGGGGATCCGCGTGGCTGCCGATCGAGACCACGATGTGGATCGATCCCGGCGAGGTGCGCGTGCGCGTCGGTCGACGGGCGCCCATCGAGACGCTGTGGAAGCGCCCGGCATGACGGGCGTGGCCGCCAGGTCGACGCAGGGTCAGCGTGCCGCGGCTTCTTCTGCGCGCGCGCCACTCAGGACGTTGATCATCGCGTGGTTGCCCTCGTGGCACGCGTATTCGAACATCTGACCCGCCGTCACGCCGCGCGAGGCGTGGTCGGTCGTCATCGGCGCGGAGGCGGTCCAGGGTCTCGTGAAGGCCTCCGGATCGTCGAGCGTGAACGTGTAGTCGATCGCGTCCGGTCCGACGCGCGTGAACCGTTCGACCAGACGGAGACTGGGGCGAGCCTTCCGCCAGGGCGCGCTCCAGTAGGCCGCGGGCTTGTCGACGAAGTTGACGGTCTCGACGACCAGTGTGTCGCCGTCCCAGTGGCCACGCGCCTCACCGGTCCACTGTGCGATTCCCGTCAGGGGTCGGCCATCGAGTGGTATGACCCTGAGCTCGTGGTACATCTCGTGCAGCATGACCACCGCGCCCGGCGTCTGCAGGATATGGAGGTTCATGTTGTAGGGCTGCAGCGGCACCATGTTGGGGAGGCCATCCGTGATGCAGCGTTCGCCGGTATCGAGGTCGACATAGGTCGCGAACGGCCCGACGCCATATCGCGCCCGTTCCCGGTCGCTGGCGGTTCGGGCGTCCGGTTTCCACGGAATGATTCCCTCCGGCGGGTCGACGATGAGCGACGTGCGTCGGCTGTGGGTGATGCGAGTCCCCGCATCGAGCCACACCTGGTTGTAGCCCCCGACGTTGCCTGGCGTATCCCTGCCGTCGGACGCCGCCCGCCGTTCGGCGGATTGCTGCTCCAGCGTGGCCGCCTCCTCGTCGGTCAGCTCCGTCGAAGCCGACTGCTGGCTGGGCCGCTCGAGCGGCGTGAGTGTCGCCGACGTCCAGAGGCCTTGCAGGTCGGGCGATCCCCAGGCGGTGCGCGGCCCCGTCCATCCATCGTCGGCAGGACCCTGGGCGAGCGCAGCCGCCGGGAGCAGGGCGATCAACGCGACCGTCGGACCGACCCTGCACATGTTCATGTTCATGTTCATGCGGATCATCGGGACCTCCTTCGTCCGTCCAGTTTCAGAAGAATACGACAGATCGGCGCTGCGGCCGTGGCGCCCAGGCCCGCGGCGATCGGAGCGGCCACATTGCTCGGGCGGCATCGGTGCGATAGATTGGCGGCCGGATGTCACGCACGGCCAGTCGGCGGAGTTTTCTCCGCGCCGTGACGGGGTCGGCCGTCGCGGCGGCGACCGCGGCGCTTGCTGCTCCACCGGCGCGTGCGGCGGGGCGCGCGGCGCGTCACGGGCCCAGATTGCCCGATGTCCGGCCCAGCCGCTACAGCACGGACGAGCGCCCGAACTCCTGGCACGACATCACCTCGTACAACAACTTCTACGAGTTTGCCGGGAGCGACGACAAGGACTTGCCATCGCTGCTCGCCCCGGACAACTTAATCGTTGCCGGGTGGCGCGTGGTGGTGGAGGGAGCGTGCGCCAACCCCGGCACGTTTACGCTCTCCGACATCCTGCGCGGTCAGAGGCTCGAGGAGCGCATCTACCGCCATCGGTGCGTCGAGGCCTGGTCGATGGTCATTCCGTGGGTCGGCTTCTCGCTGTCGGACTTCGTCCGGCGGTGTCAGCCGACCGCGGGGGCGACCTACATCCAGTTCGACAGCCACTACGATCCGGTGCGGATGCCGCGGAGCAGGCGGCTCCCGTTCGACTGGCCGTATCGCGAGGGCCTGCGGATGGACGAAGCAATGCACCCGCTCGCGATCCTCGCGGTCGGCCTCCACGGCGAGGCGCTGCCGCATCAAAACGGGGCGCCGATTCGTCTGGTCGTGCCGTGGAAGTACGGTTTCAAGAGCCTCAAGTCGATCGTGCGGATCCGATTCGTCGAGCGCCGACCGGTGGGAACCTATCAGCAGCAGCAGCCGCGGGCCTACGGCTTCTACGCGAACGTGCATCCGGCGGTGCATCATCCGCAGTGGAGCCAGGCCACGGAGCGCCGCGTCGGGACGTTCTTCAGACGGAAGACGCTGATGTTCAACGGCTACGCGGAGGACGTGGCGTCGCTGTACGCCGGGATGGACTTGACTGTCGACTACTAGCGACGACGCCGCCGTGGACCATGACGACGCGGTATGGCGAATTCGCGCGTCACCCGGAACAGGATCAGAGGAGCCGAAGCATGACGATGTCCGCACGCATTCGAGGTCGAAACGGCAGCTCACGGCCCCGTCATCCCGCGATGGCCGTGGTGCTCCTGGTGACCATCGTCGCGGGGACCGGGCTGGGCGCACAGGAAGGGCCGCCACGGATTCCGCCGCTCGAGTCGGCTGATGGGATCAACATCAGCAAGACATTGGCCCGTCATCCGGCGCTGTCCGACGCATGGCTCACGTTCGCTCGATACGTCTTGGGCGATAACACGCTGCCTCCCCGTGACCGCGAGCTGCTGATTCTTCGCATCGGGTATCTGTGTGGCGCCGAGTACGAATGGGGCCAACACAGCCGCATCGCGCGACAAGTCGGTCTCAGCGACGAGGAGATCGTCAGGGTGACCCGGGGGCCGGATGCGCCCGAATGGTCGGGCTTTGACCGAGCGCTGCTGCTCGCGGTGGACGAGCTGCACGCCGACGCCTACATCAGCGACGATACCTGGGCCGCGCTCGACGCCCGGTACGACACGAAGCAGCTGATGGATGTGGTCTTTCACCGTTGGGGAGTACAACCTCGTGTCGATGGCGCTCAAGACCTTCCGGGTGCCGTTGGATGAGGGCGTGGAGGGATTTCCGAGGTAAGTGCCGTCATGCTTGCCTCGGCGACTGTCCTTACGTATAGTGGTGTTGGTCAACATATGTAGGTCCGCAGCACACGTCGTCCTGCTTTGCCCACGTCGCGAGTCGACGAGCCTTCGAGTCTCGATTCCCTCACAGCGCGCGCAAGCAAACGTTTGTCGACCATCAATCAGTCGATGAGCGCTGATGGACATTTATTGTCAGGAGGATTGCGATTTCTTCACGAGTCTTCGTCGGAAACCTGAGCTACGAGACGTCCCAGCAGGATCTCGAGACCCTGTTCTCTCAAGTCGGCGAGGTGGTCGAGGTTGTCCTCCCGGTGGATCGCGCGACCGATCGGCCGCGCGGGTTTGCGTTCATCGAGTTCAAAGACGGGGATGCGGCGACCGGCGCGATCGACCAGCTCGACGGGACCGAGCTCGGGGGGCGGTCGCTGCGGGTGAGCGAGGCGCGTGAACGCGGTCCTCGCCCCTCGTATGGCGGCGGTGGCGGCGGAGGCGGCGACTCAGGATGGAGCAACGATCGGCCGAAGAAAACGTCCCGGCCGAAGGGCAGCCGTCGTGGTGTCCGAGGCCGCAAGCGCGGTTTCTAGTGGTTCACCTATCAACTTGTCTGGAGTAGAGAAGATGCCTGTAAGTGGAGTCGTGAAGTGGTTCAACGATAGCAAGGGATTCGGATTCTTGACCCGGGACGACGGCGAGAAGGATGTCTTCGTGCATCACTCGGCGATCCAGGGCGAGGGCTTCAAGAGCCTGAGTGAAGGCCAGAAAGTAGAGTTCGACGTCGTCCAGGGACCGAAGGGTCCGGCTGCGGAAAACGTCGTCAGCGTCGGCTGACGGCGTTTCGGCTTACGCCGACGTTACGTGTGTCGCACGGCCGCGGTCGCGGAGCCTGACGGGCCCGCGGCCGTGGTCAGCACCACCTACACTCGCGATCTGAGGGGCGTGGCGCATCCCTCCAATGGCGCTCGCCCACTGGACCATCATCGGGTCATGGGTTTTAGGCCAGACGCCACCACTGCAGCGCCGCGCGCGGCGGCAGGGGCCGTAGTGTATCGCGCCCATGCCCCCCGCCTCGACCGCGCCGTGGCGGTCATGAGACCGGCCCTTCGCGTGACCAGAGGAGCGAACCGTGATGACGATCAGTCGTCGTGAGGTGCTCAAGGTCGCGGCCACGGGATTGATTGGCGCAGCCGCCGCTGCACGTCGGGCTCCCGCGTTGGCGCAGGCGAGGCCCCTCAAGATCGGCGCGCTCATCTCGCAGGTCGATGCGCAGGGTCAGGACGAGCTCATCCAGCCCTATGACCAGCAGATGCGGCTGGGACTCGAGCTGGCCGTGACTGAGATCAACAGTGGGGGCGGCATTCTCGGGCGGCCGGTGGAGTTGGTCATCGCCGATGACGACGGCAGCCCTGTGCCCGGCGCGGCGGCGGCGTTGGAGCTCGTACAGAACGAGGGTGCCCACGCGCTCATCGGCGGCTTTGTCATGGCGATGCCGCCGTTCCTCGATCGGATGCTGGAGCGCGAAGGCCTCAACATTCCGATCATTCACGCGTTCCAGACACCAGGGACGTTCTGCGGCCGAGTCGCTCACGTTGGGTCGACGACCGTCCAGGCGATCTCCACGTTGCTCGATCACCTCGGGGCTGACGCGCGGCAGCGGACGTTCCAGATATCGGACTGGAGTCCCTCGCAGCGGACAGTGTCGCAGCAGTTCTACAACCTGGTGCAGGGCGGATCGACCGGCGCGGCGCTGGTCACGACACCGGTCAGCGGGAACAGCCCTGGTGAGTACACCGGCCTCGTGCGCTGGGCCCAGGATCTGGATGCCAGGAATTTCTGGATCTCGATCCCACGGCCGTATGCGGTCAACGTGGTGACGCAGGCCGACGCCATCGGGGCGGCGTCGTCGTTCGATTATCACTTCCTGGAGTTCAGCGAGTGGCAAGCGTCGCAGCTCCCGGCAGGCGTGACCGCGTGGGCGTCAGTGCCGTTCGTCGCGAGTGACGACAGCCCGGGTGTCAGGGATTTCGTGGCACGTGCTCGACGCCACGCCCGCGACGACCTGGTGACGCACGTCGCCTTCACGCACTACAACGCCGTGCGAGCGCTCAAGCTCGGCATGGAGCAGACGGACTCGACCGACGGCGATCGGGTGCTTGCAGCACTGGACGGCGCGTCGCTGGAGACAGCGACCGGCCCGATGACGTGGACCAATGAACGCCACGCGGCCATGGCGATGTATGTCGCGCGCGCGACGCGCGGATCGTTCGAGGTGGCCCGGAAGTTCGACCAAGTCGCGCCGGGCGCCACGTGTCGGTGACTCCCTCCCGCAGCCTGAAGGCGATCACCGAGCGTGGGATCTCGATTCCACAGCCAACCCCTCCTCGCGGCGATGTCCGGCGAGGATGTTCGGCAACCCGTAATTGCCCTCGTGGCAGGCGTACTCGTAGAGAGGGCCTTCCACCTTGGTCATCGGGATTGATGCGGTCCAGGGGCCGGTGAACGTCGGCGGATCGTCGACGGTGACCTGATAGTCCATGGTGTCGGCGTCGAGGCGCGTGAAGCGCTCGATGACGCGGCCCTGTTCACTGGTGCCATACACCGCGACGTTGCGCTGGTCGACGTGGGGCAAATTGACCGTCTCGACGACGAGCGTGTCGCCCTCCCAACGCCCGCGGGAGTCTCCCAGCCACTGCTTGATGTCGTTATCGACGTGCGGGCGCCCGTCCATCGGAATGATGCGCGCGTCGTGAATCATCTCGACCAGAATCGTCACGTAGCCGGGTGTTTGCAGGATCTGATAGTTGTGGTTGTAGAACCCCGGCATCATCGAGCCCGGAAGACCGCGCGACACACAGCGCTCGTACGGGCCGCGATCCCACCATGTGTCGGCGGGGCGTTCGCGTCTCGCGTCGCGTTGCGTCTGGACCACCTTCTCCGCCAGCGATGTCAGCGGTGGCAGCCGACCATCCGGCGGATCCACGAGCAGCGACGTCCGGTTGCCCGAGAGCGAATCACTGCTCTCGAACCAGACGCTGGCCGCATACCCGGTCCCGGTGCCGGCGCGAAGGTGCTCCTCGGTAGATTTCGCCTCGTTGACCGCTCGTCGCTCGATAGCCTCCTGCTCGAACTGGGCGGCCTCCTCGTCGGTCAGGACCGCCTTCTCGCCGAGATTGGCGGGCCGTTCCAGACGCGTGGCGGTGACGTTGTTCCAGATGCCTTGGATGTCGGGGTCGCCCCATGCCGTGGTCGGCGCCATCCACGCTTCGGACGAGGTCGCCTGCGCCACTGCGGGCGCTGGCACGAGCAGCAGGACGGCGATCAACGCGAACGATGCGGCGAGGGCTCGGTTAGTCATGCGGTTCGCTCCTGACACACAGATGTCCACGTCGGCGGTGGGGCAAAGTCACATACCCAGACCGCGCGCGTCAATAGCGTATCACCGTCGTCGGGCACAGAAGCGTCTGTTCACGTAGGCGGTATCAGGGTAGCGTGTGGGGGACCCGAACCGGAGGCGGACTGTAGGCGGCCGGAAAGGACGGAACACGACCGATGCGAACGACGAGTGTTGTGCAAATGAGCAGTGTTGCGGTGATGGCGCTGGCGATCGGCTGCGCGGCCCCCGCGGAGCCCCCGGACGAGGCCGGAGGGGACGACACCGCCGAGCCCCGCACCGAGAACGCGGCGACGCACGAGATGCGTACCTTGCAGGTGGGCGACCTCTCGATGCGCGTCGCCGAGCAGGGCAGCGGACCGCTCGTCCTCTTGCTGCACGGGTTTCCCGAGTCCTGGTACTCGTGGCGGCATCAGCTCCCCGCACTGGCGGCGGCCGGATTCAAGGCGGTCGCGCCCGACATGCGCGGCTACGGCTCGACCGACGCGCCGCCGGCCATCGAAGACTATGCGATGGATCGGCTGTGCGCCGACGTCACCGGGCTCATCGACGCCTACGGCGAGGAGCAGGCGGTTGTCGTCGGGCACGATTGGGGCGCGCTCGTCGCCTGGCAGTGCACGCTGCTCGCCCCGGCCCGCGTACGCGCCGTCGCGGCGCTGAGCGTGCCCTATTCGGGACGCGCCGAGGTCCGACCCACCACGGGGTGGAAGCAGACATTCGGCGACGACTTCTTCTACATTCTTTATTTCCAGGAGCCGGGTGTCGCGGAGGCTGAGCTCGACGCCGACCCGCGCACCGTGCTGCGTCGCGTCTACGCGTCGCCAGACACCCCGCGCGCGGTACCGGAGGTGGAGGACCAGCTCGCCGCCGCTGGTGGCTGGTCTGTGCGGATGGGACATCCCACCGAGTGGCCGCCCTGGCTGACGGAGGAAGACCTCGACTACTACGCGGGCGAGTTCGACGCTGTCAGCTTTCGCGGCGGGCTGAACTACTACCGCAACTTCGACCGCAACTGGGAGCTCCTCGCCGATGTCGATCCCGTGATCGCGCCGCCCGCGCTCTTCATTGCCGGCGCGCAGGACCTCGTGATCGGCCGGGGGACGACGAAGGATCAGCTCGTCGACCGGATGTCGTCTGTTGTGCCGGAGCTGCGTGGGGTGCATCTCATCCCCGACACCGGTCACTGGACCCAGCAGGAGCGGCCGGACGAGGTCAACCGATTACTCATCGACTTTCTCGAAGGACTGTAACGAGGATCGTGGGTCGCGCCCAGCCGACGCGCGCTCCGCAGAGCGAAGGCCGCGCATTCGGTAGAATGCTGGCGGGGCGTTCGGCGTCGCCGGCCGCCCGTGCCCGTGCCCGATGAACTGACACGCGAACGCGGAAGAGAGACCAGATGCCAACGAGAGCCATCACGAGATACGGCCTTTTCCTCGCGTTCCTCGTGACGCTCAGCGTCACCGCCGTCCTCACCGCCGCAGAGGATTGGCCGCAGTTTCGTGGGCCAACGATGAACGCCGCAGTGCCCGACAACCCGAACCTGCCCGAGCGGTGGAGCCAGACGGAGAACGTCGAGTGGGTGACGGACATCCCGGGACTCGGCTGGTCGAGTCCCATCGTCTGGGGCAATCGCGTCTTTCTGACGACCGTGACGGCCGCGGGCGAGTTCGAGGCGCCGAAGCCTGGCCTCTATGCGCCGCGCGGCCGAAGCGAGCCGCCACAGGTGCAGCACGACTGGCGTGTCTACTGTCTGGATCTGGAGAGCGGCGCCGTGGTGTGGCAGCGGTCGGTCAACGCCGGTGTGCCGTCGTTCCCGCGCCACATGAAGCACACCTATGCCTCGGAGACGCCGACGACGGACGGCGAGCGTGTCTACGCCGTCTTCGGCGACCTGGGAATCTTCACGTTCGATATGGAGGGCAACGAGCTGTGGAGCGTCCCGATCGCCTTCAAGCAGACGATGTCCGACTACGGGGCGGCGGCATCACCCGTGCTGCACGAGGACAAGCTCATCGTCCTCTACGACAACGAGGAGGCGTCCTGGATCGCCGCACTCGACAAGCGGACCGGCGACGAGATCTGGCGCACCGACCGCGACGAGGTGTCGAGCTGGGCGACGCCGTTCATCTGGGAGAACGACCTGCGGACGGAGATCGTCACGTCGGGCAAGAACCGGATTCGCTCCTACGACCTGGATGGCGAGCTGCTCTGGCAGATGGACGGGAAGATGTCGTGGGCGGCCATCCCGACGCCGTTCGCCAGTCACGGGCTCGTCTACGTCAACTCCGGGTACTTCGGGGATCAGCACAAGCCGGCCTTCGCGATTCGCCCGGGCGCTGGAGGCGACATCTCGCTGCGTGCGGGGGAGACCCAGAATGACTACGTCGTCTGGTATCAGCCGCGGGCGGGCAACTACAACACGTCGCCGCTCGTCTACGGGGACTACTACTACAGCTTGCTCGACCGGGGGTTCTTCGAGAGCTACCACGCGCTCACCGGGGCGCCGGTCTACGACCGCAAGCGGATCAGGGTTGGCGCCAGCTTCACGGCGTCGCCGTGGGCCTACAACGGCAAGATCTTCGCGCTGAGCGAACAGGGCGACACGTATGTGATTCGGGCCGGCGACACGTTCGAGGTCCTCGGCGTCAACAGCCTCGACGAGATGGCGATGGCGTCGCCGGCCATCGTCGGCGACCGGCTCCTCATCCGCACCAGCGCTAAGCTCTATAGCATCAGGAAGTGAGCCCGCGAGGCCGCTATCGCAGAACCCATTGCACGCCGGCGATCACGGTCGCGGCATTCAGCCCGAGGTTCTCGCCCGCGGTCCCGGCATTCGAGATGTGGTGGTTGCGGAATTCGACGATCAACCCAGGGCCACGGGGCGGGACCACCCGCACCCCGATGCCATACAGCAGCTGAAAGTTGAGCGTGCGATCGAACTCGGGGATGTCGATCCCGGTCCAGATCAACCCGGCCCCCCCGACGACGTAGGGCGTCCACGGGCGGTCGTTCCAGAAGTGATACCGACCACCGAGACCGGCCAGCCCGCCGGCGACCGCCACGCTCGGTTGTGTGTAGAGGAGCAGCGTGCCTTCGCCGTAGAACTCCAGATGATCCGTGAGGAATCGTCCGAGTTGCGGATGGAACGCGACGAATTGCACGGTCCCGTCGTGTCCGGGAGCGCTATCTCTCCACGAATGTCCCCACCCGCCAGCTAGCCCGCGGGTCCAATTACCCGAGGCGAGACGTGTGTCCTGGGCGGCGACCGCGCCCGGGGCGAGCGCGATCAGGAGGAGGAGTGCGGCGGCGTGACGACCGAACGGCATGCTCCGTCATCCTACTGTGCGCGACCAGCACGCTGGGCGATCCTCACGATTCGCTCGCTCGTGACCTCAGTGCCGTGCGGATGTCGTCCACCACGAGCCGCACCATCTCCATCCACATCAGACCGAACGAGAGCGGCACCATGGCGAGCACGGGGTAGAGCGGCCAGAAGGACGTGCCGATCTGCATCTGTCTGCCGCTCGTGTACCCCTGCCACGCGAACGCGGCGACGTGCCACAGCAGGAGGCCGAAGACGAGGGCTTCCACCGCGACGACCAGCGCCGCGACCGCGGCGTGCGCCCGCGGTGGCAGCGCGTCCTGTGCCATCCCGAACCGGGGAAACGTGCCTTCGCGATGCGCGAGCGGCAGCCCCCAGAAGACGAGCAGCGGAAAGAGCAGGCGCTCGATGATGTTGTAGCCGCCCGGGACGAGGTCCGCTCCGAGCACGTAGCGACCGAACACGCTGGTCACCGTCATGAGCAGCATCGCCAGCAAGCAGAGTCCGCCGCCGACCGACGCCATCCCGCCTTCCAGACGTCCAAGCCAGGCCCAGGCCCGCGTCCAGCCCACGGTCATCCGACGGTGCTCGGGAGCCATGTCACCACCCCGGGAAACCAGAGCATTGCCGCGGAGACCACGACCGCGGCGACGAGGGCGAACACCGATGTCTTGCGAAACACCGGGCCGACCGGATAGCCAGACGCGGTCGAGGCGGCGTACGCCGCCAGGCCAACCGGCGGCGTGAGCAGCCCCAGCGAGATCATGAACGAGGCCATGACGCCGAACCACAGCAGGTCGACCTCGGTCGCCTCGAGGATCGGCATCAACACGGGGACCAGCAGCACCATGACGGCGGCCGATTCCAGGAAGAGTCCGAAGACGAAAAACGCGCCGAGCAGGAGCGCGACGACGAATGTCGGGGTGCTCAGCAGCGGCTCGATCAGTGCGAGCAGCTCATGCGGCAGTCGCGACAACGACAGGAACCGACCAAAGACTTGCGACCCGATCACGATCAACATGAGCATTGCCGTCACCCGAACGGAGTCGGCGAGCGCCATCGCGATGCCGCGGGTGTCGACACGCCGCAACGCGACCATGCCAACGAGAGCGGTAAACGCACCGAGCGCGCCGGCCTCGCCGGCGGTGACCACCCCACCGTAGATCCCCCCGAAGACCACGGCCATCAACGCGACCACGAACGCGAAGGCCGACACGCTGCGACTCGTGACGGCGCCGTCGTCCGGGTCCGCATCGGCGGCCTGTCCATCCGTTGCGCCCGGCTCCACTTCCTCGCACAGCCACAGACAGACGACATAGACCGCGATACACAGCAGCGCCGGCATCAGCGCACCGATGAAGAGATGACCGATCGAGACCGACGTCAGCGAGCCGTAGATGATCATGATCAAGCTCGGTGGGATGATGGCCGACAAGGACCCGGCCACCGCCGCGATCGCGACCGACATGCGTTGCGTGTATCCGAATCGTTGGAGCTGCGGCGCAGCGAGCGTTGCGAGGGCCGCCGACGTCGCGGCGCCGGACCCCGAGACCGCGCCAAGCAGACCGCCCGACACCACGGTGGCCAGACCCAGTGGGAATCGTCGGTGCCCCGCGAGTCGGTAGCCGACACGAAACAGGTCGACGACGACGCCGCCGCGGAGCAGCAGCTGCGCCATCAGGAGGTAGAGGGGGATGATCGAGAGCGAGTAGGTCGAGGCCGTGAAGAAGACGTTGGTGCCGATGATGCCTGAGAAGACCTCTGGGCCGGCCCAGAGCGCGATGCCGAGGAGCCCGGAGGCGAAGAGCACCGTCGCGACGTGCTGGCCGAGCCCCAGAAAGAGGACGAACCAGAGGAAGACGATCCAGATGATGAGCGCCTGTGGCATGGCTCATCAGGCGCGCAGCCGGCGGGTCACTCGAGCGAGTCGCTGACGCCGTCAGGCAAGGCGCCGCCCTCGGCCACGACGAGCTCGGCCCACAACCGAGCGGTGGCCCTGGCCGGGTGGCCGGCCGCTTCGGTCTGTTCGATCCACTGGGTCCAGGTGTCCGCGGCGGCGCGCGCGATGTGATCCCGCATGGTCTGTGGGAGCTCGTGGACCGGGATGAAGGTCGCGCCGTCGGCTTGCGCCTGGACGCGGACGGCCCGGTCCTGCGCGTCGATGCCCGCGGCGTTGGCGGTCGTCATTGCGTCGGCCGCGCGCTCCCAGACGTCACGTTGCTCAGCTGTCAGGCCGTTCCAGGTCGCCTCGGTCACTGCAAGGTAACTCTGCCAGTGACCGATCGCGACGTCGGTGACGGTGTACGTCAGCAGTTCTTCCAGCGAGTACGACACCCAATCGCCGATCGACAGGATGATGCCGTCGATGGTGCCGCGGGACAACGCCTCGTAGGCCGAGGCCGCGGGCATCGTCACCGGTGTGACGCCAAGGCGTTCGAGGACGATCGTGTGCAATGCCGACCCAGCGCGCACCGGGAGGCCGCGAAAATCGTCGGGACTGCGCAGCGTGTCGCCCGTGGTGGAGATGGCATAGGCCCCTGTCGCGCCCAGGCCCCACGCGACGAGGCCCTTGCTTCCGATCTCGTAGTCGTAGAACGTGACGCCGTCGGCCACCTCTATCTCTGATGCGAGCAGCCGCTGAAACGCACGGGTGATCAGCTGCGAATCGGTGCCATAGGTCGGCAACTGGGTGACGTCGGATAGTGGAAAGCGGCCCTCGTGATAGGGGGCCAGCATCGGTGCGGCCACGCTGATAACACCGCTCTCCAGGGCGTCGAGTTCGCCGCCGACGGAAACCAGCTCTCCGGCGTAGAAGCGTGTGAACGTGAGGTTCGACTCCGCCTCGATCGCCTCGGCAAAGGGGTCCATGTAACCGCCGACCCAGAAGTGTGTCCGCGAGAGTCCGGCCGAGATAGTGAGCGGCCGCGACGTGGTTGGTCCAGGGTCGCCCGCACAGCCCTGCAGACCGGCCGCGAGCGCGACGCATATGCCCAGGCCTGCGACGATCGATGTGCGCGCCCGGTGGCCAGGCATCATCCGGTCTCCTGTCACCGGTGGGATTGTATGCGTAGCCGCGGCGCAGGTGGGAGGACTCGTCCGGCTTCTTGCGTGAGCCGCACCATTGGGCAGGCTGTTCAGGATGATGGATGACGACGGTAAGGAATATCCTTACTATGATGGAACACCGCCTCTCAACCGGAGGAGCCGTGATTGTCTGCAAGTTGACCTCCAAGGCCCAGACCACGATCCCGCAGCCGGTCCGTGCTGCGCTCAGGCTTCGGGCGGGCGACGAGCTCGTGTACGAAATCGTCGATGCGCGCGTGATTCTCACCAGGGCGCGACGCGGCCAGACGGTAGACGATCCGTTTCGCACGTTCGAGGAGTGGAGCTCGGACGCGGATACCAAGGCGTATGCCGACCTTTAGGCGTGCGGTGACGTGATCCGCGTGCCCTTTCCGTACACCGACCGTGCGGCGCGCCAATGGCGACCGGCCCTCGTGGTGTCGACCGCTCGGCTCGAGGAGCTGCACGGACTCCTGTGCGTCGTCATGATCACCAGCGCCGAGAACCGGGGCTGGCCTGGCGACGTGGAAGTCGCGAACATCGCGACGGCGGGGCTACCCGCTGCCTCTCTCATCCGGAGCGCCAAGATTGCGACGCTCGACGCGCGTGATGCCTCCAAGCTCGGACGCATCTCGGCGACCCAGCTCGGCCACGTCACGCGCCGACTCGCGAAAACCCTGGGTCGAGCATGAAGTTGGTAGGCTGCGAGAGTCCATGCCCTTGACGCCAGGCACCGCGCTCGGCCCATTCGAAATCCAGGCGCTGCTCGGCGCCGGCGGGATGGGCGAAGTGTACCGTGCGCGCGACACGCGTCTCGGCCGCACCGTGGCAATCAAGGTGTTGTCCGAGTCGGTCGCGTCCGACCCGGCCTTCCGACGCAGGTTCGATCGTGAAGGGAAGACCATCTCGAGCCTGAACCACCCGCATATTTGCGCGCTGTACGACGTGGGCGAGCAGGACGGGGTCCGCTATCTCGTCATGGAGCATGTCGAGGGTGCAACGCTGGCCGAAAAGCTGGGTCGCGACGGTGCCCTCCCAGTAGACGACGCGGCGCGATACGCCACCCAGATCGCCGACGCGCTGGAGGCGGCGCACGAGAAGGGCATCGTTCACCGCGATCTGAAGCCGGGCAACGTCATGCTCACGAAGTCGGGGTGCAAGGTGCTCGACTTCGGGATCGCCACCTATGCGGCCAACGCGGGCGGCGAAGCGGCGACGCAGTCGGTTGCGGGCACCGCCGTCGGCTCTATTGCCGGCACGCTGCCGTACATGTCTCCCGAAGCGCTGCGTGGATCGCCGGCCGATGCCCGGTCCGACGTCTGGGCACTCGGCGTCCTGCTGCAGGAGATGGTCACCGGTCGTCGGCCGTTTAGGGGCGAGACCGCGGCGGACGTGACGTCGGCCACGCTGCGCGACCAACCCGTCCGCCTGTCCGACGGGTCGCCGGAGTGGCTGGTGGCAGTGGTGGGCCGGTGTCTGGCCAAGGATCCGAATCGCCGCTTTCAGCGGGCCGGCGAGGTGCGCGCCGCACTGGAGACGAGCTCGGCCGCGACCGGGGTGGCGCTCGCCATCGCCATCGGTTGGGGTCTGCGCGACGGGCGCACGCCCGATCCACTCCCCCCAAGCGCCGGCAGTCCGATTACGTCGCTCGCGGTCCTTCCTCTCGACAACTCATCGGGCGACCCCGACCAGGAGTATCTGTCCGACGGAATGACGGACACGCTCCGCGCGGAGCTGGCCAAGATCCGCTCGGTGCGCGTGATCTCGCGCACATCGGTCATGACCTACAAGGACACTGCGCGACCACGGCTTCCCGAGATCGCCCGTGCGCTCGGTGTTGACGCCATCGTGGAGGGGTCGGTCGCGCGAGCCGGAGACGAGGTGCGTGTGACGGCGCAGCTCATCCGTGGGGTGACCGACGAAACCCTGTGGGCGGAGAGCTATCAACGCGACATCAGCGACGTACTCTCGCTACAGAGCGAGATCGTTCGCGCGATCGGGCGGGAGATTCAGGTGGTGCTGAGTCCGGATGTCGAGGCTTGCCTTGCGGACCGGGGACCGGTCGACCCGGACGCGTACGAGCTGACGCTCCGCGGCCACTTCTACGCAAACCAGCTCTCACAGGAGACGCTGGAACGCGCAATCAGGTACTTCGAGGAGGCGATCGAAGAGGACTCGGCGTACGCGCCGGCGTATGCTGGATTGGCGTTCGCCTATTACAGCCTGTCCAGCGTCTACGTACCGCCGTTGGACGTCATGCCGCTGGCGCGCGAAGCGGCGACGCGGGCGATCGAGCTGGATCCTTATCTGGCCGCCGCGCACACCTGGTTGGGCGTCGTCCACCTCTTCTTCGACTACGACTGGACGGCCGCCGAACGTGAGCTCCGGGTCGCGATCGATCTGGACCCGAGCTTTGCTGAGGCGCGGCTCGGCTACGGCAACTATCTCCTCAGCGTTGGCCGGGTGGAGGACGCCGTGACCGAGGTCCTGGCCGCCGAGCCGCTCGCGCCCGGCTCCATCGTGCCGTATGCCCACACGATGGGGTCGCAATGGACGGCGTTCATGGCGCAGCAATACGACCTGTCGATCCAGAAAGGGCGGGAGGCGCTGACGATCGACGCCGGAAACGCGTGGCGCACGCGTATCTGGGAATCGCCCTGGTCATGCAGGGGGCGCACGCCGAGGGGCTGGCGGAGCTGCGCGAGGCCAACCGATTGGAGGCGGAGCCGATGCTGCAGGCGTTTCTGGCTCACGGATACGCGGTCAGCGGGCAGGAAGCCGAGGCTCGAGAGTTGTCGACGCAGCTAGAGAAGTTCTCGCGTCAGGAGTACCTCTGCGCGTACGAGATAGGCGTGACCCACGAGGCGCTCGACGACTCCGACGAGGCGATCGCGTGGCTGCAGAAGGCGCGTGACGACCGTGCGGACTGCATTCCGTATCTCGGTGTCGACCCACGGTTCGACAGCCTGCGTTCGGATCCGCGTTTTCAGGCGCTGCTCGAAGAGATTGGTTTCGTGACCGCCCGCTGAGATGACCATCACGCGACGGGTCGCGGTCGTGTGCCTCCTGTTGCTCCCACCGGGGAGCGCGGCCGTCGCGTCGGAACGGTCGATCTTGTTGCTCGCGCCGGCCGCAAGCGACGACCGGCTGGGTCCGGCCGAGACGGCCATTGCCTTTTGGAACGAGACGTTCGCGGACCTCGACGTCGAGATGCGGCTGGCCGCGCCGCGCGTCGTCGTGGCATCGCCGGTCGCGCGCGCGCTCGAGAACTACGCGCGACAGGTTGTGACGCGCGCCGTCGGCCTGCCGGCCGGCGATGCGGAGCCGGACGCGCCGGACGCGCTGACGAGCCTCGACGCGGATATCGTCGTGCTGCTGTCCCGGCAGGACATCACGTCCTTCACCTGGCCGATGCCGGGGATCGATCCGCCTCGCTACTTCGTCATCGTCCGATTCGTGCGAGGCCGCGACCGGCACGACCCCATGGTCACCCGCCATGTCGTCGCCCATGAGCTGGGACATGCGCTCGGGCTGCTACACAACGACGACCCCCACGCGCTCATGTGCGGGCCCTGCCAGCCACTGACCGCGGAATCCGACGACAGCGGCTTCCTCCCGCTCACGGATGTCGAACGCGCCCAACTCGTCGACCTCTACAAGACGCGGTAGCCCCTGATATAGTCGGCGTGCGTCGACGTTCTGGGGTTGGTCTCGCGTCTCCGACGCGGGCCCTCAAGAAGCCGTGGTTCCCCGCCTTGTCGCGCTTCGGCCCTTCCAGTCGCCGTCTGCCCTGGGCCCGCTTTGGGTTCCGCGCGCACGCGCTCTCGTCCGGCGACAGTTCACCTCATTGCCAACGTCCACGCGGCGGACGCCTTGCGTTGATCCGTCCGAAAGGAGCTCCCTTATGGAAAAGCATTGGTCGTGTTGGCTGTTCGTTGCCGTCGCCGGGTTGTGCGGATGCGGGCCTGCGACACCGGAGCTACAGCTCATTCATGACGCGGCGGACGCCATCGGCGGTGTGGAGGCTGTTCTCGGGGCGGCCAACGTCACGATGGAGGGGAGTGGCACCACATACCAACTCGGGCAGAACAATCGTCCGGACTCGGAGCCGCCGTCCTCACAGGCGCAGTCGTATCGGCTCGAGATGAACCTGGCGGGGCATCGCACACGGCTGGCGGTGACCAGCGCCAACTTTACGGGCAACATGGCTACCGCCGTGACCTCCATGGACGGTGACGTCGTGTACACCGTCGGAGGCGAGGGCGCGCGTCGCATCGGTGGCGAGGCCGCTGGCGCGCGCCAGGTGCTCTACTACCATCATCCGCTTGCGTTGCTCCGGGCGGCGCTGGCCGAGGACGCGAGCATGGCGGCGACCGTCAGCGACCTGCGTCAGGAGATGGGGCACGATGTGGTCGACATCACTACCGCCGACGGCATCCAGCTCACGCTGCACGTTGATCTGGAGAACCGCCTTCCGCAGTCGATCAGCTCGACGGGTTACAACTCCAACCTCGGGGACATCGTCACCACGACGACGTTCAGCGCCTACCAGGGCGGGGGCGGGTTTCGGCTCCCGCAGGGCATCGCACGGACTGTGGACGGCGTCCCGAACCTCGACCTGCGCGTGACGCAGACCGTCAACGGGGAGATCCGCGACCTGGCCGCGCCGGGGAGCGTCACGTCGGCCAGCGAGCCGGAGCCTCCTCCGGCGAACGTGGCGGTGGAGGAACTGGCTGATGGCGTCTGGCTGCTGGGAGGGCAGTCGCATCACAGCGTGCTCGTGGAGTTCGACGAGTACACGACGCTCGTCGAGGCGCCGCAGCATGATCGACGGACGATCGCGGTGATCGCGCAAGCACGAGCGCTGGTGCCGGACAAGCCGCTCCGGTATGCGGTGAACACGCACCACCACTTCGACCATTCCGGCGGTCTGCGGGCAGCCGTGGCCGAAGGTCTGACGGTGATCACCCATGAAACGAATCGATCGATGTTCGAGGATCTGGCCGCGCGGCCGCATACCATCGAGCCCGATCACCTCGCGCAGAATCCGGCGACCCTGATGCTCGAGACGGTGAGTGGCGACGAGGTGTACGAGCAGAGTGACGGCGACCGCGTGTTGCAGCTCTACCGCGTCGGCGACAACCCGCACTGCGACGGCATGCTGGTGGTCTATTTGCCGGAGGAACGAATCCTGGTCCAGGCCGACATGTACATCGCCGGGATCGGCGGTCCCTTCGCGGCAACGGCCGCGGCGCTGCTCCAGAGCATCCGTGACCGCGAGTTGAACGTCCGCAGCGTCGTGCCGATCCACGGGGCGGTGGCTCCGCTCAGCGAGCTGGAGGAGGCGGTCGAGGCTCAGGCTGCGGGGAACTGAGAGGGCTGGTTACCGGTCATCGGTCAGAGGGGCGGTACGATCGCTCGAGGTTTGCTTCGATCTCCGCGAGCGTGAACCACGACGGTTTGAACCGGCCCTCTACGAAGAGGGGTGCCTGGTCGAAGAAGTGGGGTGACGCGGGATCCGCGCTCTGCCCGTAGGGCACAATGGTGCGCGCGCGAATCGGATCGCTGAACTCCATGACGGCGACGTACGTGTTGCCGAACGTGCCGTAGCGCAGGCGCTCGGTCGCGGGTCGGGTGGACGAGGCGGTCAGAATGGAGCCGACGAGATTGGCGTTGGCCGCGGGAAGGGCCAGGCTGGGGTCGTCGTCCTCGTAGGACCGGCCCTCCCTGACCCGCGGGCGCTGATGACGGTTGATGTCACCCCAGGCCGTCTGCCAGGTCCCGTGACGGGCGACGAGGTCGTGCACAGCCGCCTCCAGGACGGAGATCCGTGGCCAGGCATCGGCATCGTCTGTGGCGCTGGTTCGTGCGGCTGTTTGCTCGCGCCACAGCACGAAGAGTGTGGTCGCCACCGAGTCGCCCGCGCCAACTCTGTCCCACTCGCGAAGCTGTCGGATTGGATCGGCGAGGGCGCGGCTGCGCTCCGGCTCGGCGCCTGAGAACCGTCCCCACTCGTCGAAGAGGGCCGGTAGCTCCTCATCGGCAGTCAGGAAATATCGGTCGGTCGCGAGCGTCGTCCAGCGATCGAACGTAATCTCACGCTCCGCGCGAAGGATTCGTCGGGATTGGCGGGCGCGCGCCCCGTTGCCCTCCGCATCGATAAAGGGCAGCCGTGTGCGCGCGTGGGCCTCGCGGACCAGGTAGGGGGGGAACGCGCTAGCCACCGGGTTGTCCGCCGCGTCGGAGGCGAAGAACGGGCTGGCGTTCGCGTTCTGGATCCAGCCGCTGGTGGGGTTCAGTACCTGGGGGATCTCGGACTGGGCGAGCATGCCGCGCCACTCCGTGGCTGGATCCGACCCGTCGACCGGGCGTTCCCAGTCGAAGCCGGGGTCCTTCCGCGGGTGCGCGCCGCCATACAAATAAAAGATGTTGCCGTCGACGTCCCCGTAGACGAAGTTGTGATAGACGAGGCGTTGCATGTCGAACGCCGCTTTGAACTGCTCGAGGGTTCGCGCCTTGGCGATCGCGTAGTACTGCGGGAACAGGCTGCCGGCGTCCTGGTTGGCCTTTCTGATGGCGTAGTGGCGTCCCGGCGTCACCTCGAACACCGGGCCGTGGTGGCTCCGTCGAAGCGTGACGGGCCTGGTCTCGACGCCGGCGTCGGTCCTCACGCCGATGGTGTCCGTCCATTCCTCCGCGCGCCGGTACCCGTCGGCGTACCGATAGGCCAGCGGATCGCTCGTGTCGTCGAAGGTGAGCGCGTAGACGTCGACGACATCCGGGTAGTTGACCGTGACCGTCCACCCGAGCCGCTCGTTGCGCCCGACGAACGGCAAGCCGACCATGCCGTAGCCGGTGATGCCTGACACATTCAGCCCTTCGTCGCTGTGGACGTGGAACTCGTAGGGCACGTTGAAGCGCATATGGGTGTTGGAGAACAGCATAGCGTTGCCCGTCGCCGTGCGCGACGGACCGACCGCCCAGGCGTTCGATCCGTTTGGATCCGAGGGGGGGAGTGCGAACGCTATCTGTTCGTCGGGGCCCGCGAGCCACGGGCCGGCGTCGAGCCGGTATGCGGCGAACACGTACCATGGCTCGAAGTGCGTGAGCACCTTCCAGCGCACCTCCGGATGCTGGAGCAAGTAGTAGTTCACACCGTCGGCATACGCCTCGACGAGGGCTCGGATCTTCGGAGGCGAGGACGCGTACTCGGCTCGCGCCAGCTGGGGAACGCGAAACGCGCGGTTGAGGAGGTCTGATTGGAACGCCGTCTGCCCATCCAGCTCCGCGCGACGCCCGAGCGCGTCGAGAAAGAAGGGCTCGTCCTCGGGGAGCTGGTCCTCCGCGCGCGCATAGGCGGCGCCGAACATGACACTCTCGTCCGTGGGTCCGAAGACGTGCGGCACGCCCCACGTGTCGCGGTGGATGGTCACCGATTGCGCCAGCGCGTCCATCCGCTGGCGTTCGTTCGCAGCCCTGTCGCGTAGCGCCGCATCGCCTACGGGCGCGTCACGCCCACCGGTGCCGATGGACGGCTGGCACGCGAGGGCCGGGGCGCCGAGCAGCAGGACAACGATTCCGGTGCGGAACGTCACGGGATCTCTCGATCGCGTGTGGCGGTTCGCATCCCGGCATTATGGCACCGGGTGGACGGTCACGCACGGATGACCGGGGCAGGAGTCGATCACTCTTGGCGGAGTGTGACGCTCGGATCGACCCGTCCAGCGCGGATGGCGGGGATTAGACTCGCGATGAGCGCGGTGGCACCGAGCAGCAGCGTGACCGTGCCGAACGTCAGCGGGTCGGTGGGGCTCACCTGATAAAGGAGACTCGCGATGAGACGCGTCACCCCGAATGCGATCGTGATGCCGACGAGCATGCCCGCCGCCACGGGCATCATGCCCTGGCCGACGATGAGCCGCACGACGTCGCGCCGATCGGCGCCGAGCGCCATCCTGATCCCGACCTCCTTCGTGCGCTGGCTGACGGCGTAGGCGACGACGCTGTAGATGCCGACAGCCGCGAGTGAGAATGCAAGAAACGCGAAGACGCCAAGCACGGAGATGACGATGCGCGAGCCGAGGGTGTCGGCGTAGAGCACATCGTCCATGGTCCGCACGTCCGAGAGCGGCTGGTTGGCATCGAGACTCCAGACCGTACGGCGTACCGCGTCGGCGAGCAGTGACGGGTCGCCCACCGTCCGTACGAGCAGCGCCATGCTGCGCTGCGGATGCTGAGCCATCGGCAGATACACCTGCGGGAGCGGAGGCTGATCGATGTCATCGTTCCGCACGTCGCCGACGATGCCGATGACGGTGGTCCAGCCGTTGCCGCTCGCGGCATCACCCAGCGCGATGCGGGCGCCGACCGGGCCCTCGCTGCCCCAGTACCGCGCCGCCATCGTCTGACTGACCACGGCGACCGGTGGCGCGGCTGCCGTGTCCGCGGCCGTCATCAGTCGGCCGCTGATGAGCGGCAAGCCAAGCGCCTCGAGAAAGCCTGGATCGACCGTGAGATCGATCGCCCACGGGGATTCACCCTGCCTCACGGGCGGGCGTTCCTCGATCACAAGCGCGCGTGTCGGGTTGTTGCGGCTCCCGGCGATCGGGAGGCGGCTGGTCACGCCCATCGAGATCGCGCCAGGCAATTCCGCGGTGCGGGCCACCAGCGTGTCGAAGAACGTGACGGCTCGTTGTGCGTCCGCATAGGTCGATTCGGGGAGCGCGATCCGCGCCGTCAGCAGATTCCGGGCATCAAAGCCCGGGTCGACGCTTTGCATCGTGATGAGCACGCGCGTCATGAGCCCGGAGAGAATCAGTAGCACGAGCGCGAGCGCGACTTCCGCTGCGATCAGCGTCTGGCGGAGACGCGGGAGCCGCCGGTCGCCACCGCGCCCGCCGTCCTGCAGCGTGCCCCGCAGGTCGGGGCGCATAGCGCGCAGCGTCGGCACGAGACCAAAGATGAGCGCGGTCACGAGCGAGGTGACCAGCGCGAAACCGAGCGCGGAGGTGTCCAGCACGATGAGATGTCGGAGCGCGTTGCCGATGGGGAACGCGCCGGACACCAGGACGATGCCGAGCGATGCGACCACAAGCCCGGCGCCGCCACCGGCGAGGCCGAGCACGAGACTCTCGGTGAGAAGCTGTGTGGCGAGACGTCGCGGTCCGGCGCCGAGCGCCGCCCGTAGCGCCAGCTCGGGGCGGCGGGCCCCCGCACGCGCCAGCAGCAAGTTGGCGACGTTGACACAGGCGATGAGCAGGACGAGCAGAACGGCCGCGCCCAGCAGTGCCAGTGCAAGCGTGGCTTCCTGAGACAGGATCTCCTCGGTGATCGGCACGACGGTCACCCGCCATCCGACGTTGGTCGACGGGAAGTCAGACTCGAGCCTCCGTGCGATTCGTGACAGATCGTCTTGCGCCTGCTCCAGCGTGGCGTCGTCGGCGAGGCGGCCGGCGACCCAGGCCGACCGCTGACCCCGATCGGCGCTGGCGGGGTCTATGTTGAGCGGCACCCACAATTCAGAGCACCGCTCCTGTTGATCGAACCCCATCACGCCGACGACGACCGCCGGCACGCCATCGAGCGTGATCTCTGTGCCGACGACGTCGGGGTCCGCTCCAAACGCCCTCTGCCAGAGGCCGTAGGCGAGCACCACGACGCGGGGGCCTCCTGGCACGTCCTCGCCCGCGGCGAACGTGCGGCCAAGCAGCGGGGTGGCACCCAGCACGGAGAAGTAGTCGGCGGCGACCAGGCCGGCGGCGATGCGCAGCGGTTCATCACTGCCGGCGAGATTGAACGAGGCCGACTGTCGTACGGTGAGCCCGCGCAGGGTCCGGTTGTCACGCCGCCAGTCGGCGAAGTCGGGCAGCGACACCACGCTGGTCTCGGCGCCTCTCGACGGATTCTGCGAGCGCACCGCCACCAGTCGATCGGGATCCGTCAGGCCCGTCAGGTCGGAGAGAAATGGCTTGATGACGCTGAAGATCGTCGTCGTCGCACCGATCCCGAGCGCCAGCGCGGTGACCGCGGCCAGCGTGAATCCCCAGCTATTGCGGAGCGAGCGGACCGCGTATCTGATATCCCTGAACATCGGTGGACGCGTGTTCGCGGGGTTAGACGGGTCGGGGAGCCGGCCGGTTCAGGCTTTCGCGCGAGCAGCCCGGTCCAGGGTCAGTGCCCGGCAACGTACGGTCGCGGCGGGACACGATCCCACCAGATGTGGGGCTCCTTGTGGGCGGACTTACACGGATCAGCCTCGAATTGTGCTACCCTAAACTTCGTCTACCTGCGATACGTGCATTTACCGCTGGGTGCCCAGCGCGAGGAGACCAGGAATGAGCACTTTGTCCCGCGTGATGTTGATAGTCGCCGCGATCGCAGTTGTGGCCGGGATGGCCCCCGCGTCCGCCGGAGCCGAAGAGGCTACTTACTACAAGGATGTCGCGCCCATCATCCAGAACAACTGCCAGACCTGTCATCGGCCCGCAGGGTTCAACCTCAGTGGCCTACTGGCGCCGATGTCGTTGATGTCCTACGAGGACACGCGGCCGTGGGCGCGAGCCATCGCGTCGAAGGTGCAGTCACGCGAGATGCCCCCGTGGTTCGCGGATGAGCCAAAGGGTGTTTTCGAGAACGAGCGCGGCCTGACCGACACCGAGATCTCGACCATCGTGGACTGGGTCGAGGCGGGTGCGCCGGCCGGCAACAGCGCCGATGCGCCGCCAGCGATCGTGTTCGCGGAAACGACGAACGACGGCTGGTCGCACGGCACGCCGGACTTCGTTGTCAAGATGGAGGAGCCGTTTGTCATCGACGACGATGCGTACGACATCAACGCCTCGTTCGACGTGCGGATTCCCGACGAGCTGCTTGCCGAGGACACGTGGATCAAGGGCTGGGAGCTCCGCACGGGCGCCGAGGGCTCGGGCGTGCATCACATGTGCGCGTTCGTGCGGCCCGAGGACGGCCAGAGTCTGACTGGCGAAAACAAGTCCGCCGTGGCACTTGGCGGCTTGCTGAGTTGTGTTGCCGAGGGCGGCGAGTCGGGGATGCTGCCTGAGGGCTACGGTCGGCTCCTGGAGACGAACTCGGTCCTCAACTTCAACATGCACTTCAACAAGGAGCCGGGCCCAGGGACAGCGTTCACGAGCCAGGCCGAGGTCGGCTTCTTCGTCGAGAAGCGCCCGGTGACGCACAAGGTCATCACCGATACGCTCGGCAACAACGGGTTCGAGATTCCGCCGAACACGAAGGACTACCGCATCGGGATGGCCCGGACCCTCGAGAAGGACATCCTCGTGCTCAACTACTGGCCGCACGCGCATATGCGTGCCTCGGCCGCCAAGTATGTCGCCTTCTACCCGGACGGGACCGAAGAACTGCTGCTCGACGTGCCGCGCTACGATCAGAGCTGGCAGGTGACCTACAAGTACACGGAGCCGAAGTTCCTGCCGAAGGGGACCCGCATCGAGGCGGAGTTCTGGTACGACAACACAGAGGAGCGGGGCGTGCGCCGCGGTTTCAATGCGGACCTCGCCCCCGGGTTCGGTGCGCGCACGAACGACGAGATGTCGCTCGGGTTCATCAGTTATACAGAGCTCGACGGCGACTCGAATTAGACGAGTCTTGCTGACCGCATCGGAAACACGAGAAGCGCGTCCGCGTGAGCGGGCGCGCTTCTTTTCTTTGTTGACCTTGATCTTGATAAGGTGATTTATGCGCGCGTTCCGATGTAGTGCTCTTGCATTCGTCTCCGCGGTCGCGCTGGCGATCCCGGCGGCGGCTCAGGAAACCGCTGGTGATGACCTGGTGCGCTCTGCGTTCTCCATGACCATCACGCAAAGTGTGACCCTCGGGTTCTCGCCGGCCCTCGCCACGGGCGAGGCCGCCCATCGGGACCTGCTGTTGGGCCGTGGCTCCGACGCGCGTGTGCGCGTCGGCGAGTTGCAGGCGTCACCGCTGTTCCGCAGCGGCGGGCTCGCTGTCGATCTGCCGAGTCCCCCCGACCCGCGACCACAGAGCTTCGAGTTGTGGCTTGCTCGGTACGGGAGCAGTTGGGCGCTCGAAGTGCGCAAGGCGTCGGATGACGAGACGCCGTCGAATGTCATGTGGGGGATCCCGTTGACCAGGACGGACGCGGCCACGACGTCACTAACGCTTTCGGCCGCGGTGGTGCCGACGGCCGATACGGCGGGCGAGCTGACGCTCTGGTGGGGCGACCACCGATTGACAGGGGCGTTCGACTTTGCGGAAGCGCCTGACAGCGCCGCTGCTGCCGCTGGGGCGGGCGACGGTGGCAACACCGTCAACCAGCAGGAGTTCGACGCCGATACGAGCATCGCCTCGCGGGCGATCACGCTCGCTGAGCGGAACGAGGCCGCGATCGTGTTGCCCGACGGCGCGTCCTCCCGGATCGCCGTGCTCTACTGGAAGGACCAGAGCGTTGAGCATCCGGACTTCGAGGCGATCGGCTCGGTGGGTGAGGGCGAAGTCGTCCGGCTGACCGAGGCCGCCGTCCTCCGCCTCCGGACCATGCTGCCGTTGCAGTTCGGCGACGTGGCGGTCGACACCCAGAATCTCGCGCCGGGATTTCCGGGCTCGTACGGGCTGTGGCTGAAGCGCGCGGGCGGCGGCTGGCGGCTCGTCTTCAACAACGAACCCGACTCGTGGGGCACGCAGCACGACCCGGATTTCGACGCCGCCGAGATCGACGTGGAGTACTCACAGGACGAGGGGTCCACGCGACCGCTCGGCGTGGCGCTCGTGCCGACGGGTGCGCGGAGCGGGCGACTGGTGATTCACTGGGGCGCTCACGAATGGAGCTCCGACTTCACGATTTCCGGCTGATCGCGTCCTACTCGGTCGATCCGCGGCGATAGGCCCCCTCCCGACATCTACAGGCAGACGGCATGAAGAGCATGATCGAATGGTTCGCGCGCAACACGGTCGCTGCGAACCTCATGATGGTGCTCATCGTCGTGAGCGGCATCATCGCCACGTTCGCGATCAACGAGGAGACCTTCCCCGAGATCGAGCTCGATCGCGTCAACATCGAGGTGCCGTATCTCGGCGCCGCGCCGGAAGAGGTCGAGGACGCGGTCAACATCCGCATCGAGGAGGCCATTCAGGGCATTGATGGCATCAAGCAGATTCAGTCGACCGCGTCCGAAGGCATGGGCTCGGTCATGGTCGAGATGGAGCTCGGCGCCGACCCCCGCAAAGTGGTCGACGACATCAAGAGCAACGTCGACGCGATCACCACGTTCCCGATCGAGACCGAGAAACCGATCATTCGTGAGCTGACGAGCCGCAATCAGGTTACCGACATCGCGATCTCGGGCGACCTCGACCCGTTCACGCTCAAAGAGGTGGCGGAGCGGGTCCGCGACGAGCTGACCGCCCTCCCCGAGATCACCCAGGTGGATGTCGTCAGCGCGCCGCCTTACGAGATCTCGATCGAGGTCTCCGAGGTGTCCCTGCGGCGCCATGGCCTGACGTTCGACCAGGTGGCTGACGCCGTTCGACGGTCGTCGCTCGATCTACCGGGCGGGTCGGTCCGGACCGATCGTGGTGAGATCCTGCTCCGCACGATTGGCCAGGCCTACCGGGGTAGGGAATTCGAGCGTCTCGTGGTCTGGACACGGGCGGATGGCAGTCGCCTGCACGTGGGCGACGTGGCGACGGTTGTCGATGGGTTTGCGGAAACCGACCAGCACGCGCGATTCGACGCCAAGCCAACCATGATGGTGTCGGTGTTTCGGACCGGCAACCAGAGCGCTCTGGGGATCGCCGCGAGCGTGCGTGACTACGTCGATGGCGCGCAGGGACGCCTGCCACACGGGGTCACGCTCTCGGTGTGGCAGGACGAAGCGGAGCGACTGAGCGCCCAGCTGACGCTCATGCTACGCAACGGTGTCACCGGATTCGTGCTGGTGTTCATCGTGCTCACGCTCTTCCTGGAGCTCCGCCTCGCCTTGTGGGTCAGCCTCGGCATTCCGATCTCGTTTCTCGGCGCCCTCGCGTTGTTGCCCGGTATGGATGTGACGATCAACATCATGTCGCTCTTCGCCTTCATCCTGGTGCTGGGCATCGTGGTCGACGACGCGATCATCGTCGGGGAGAACATCTTCCGACATCAGGAGGAGCACGGCGAGGGGCTGCGTGGGTCGATCGAAGGTGGGCAGGAGATCGCGAAACCGGTCGTCTTTGCTGTCTTGACCACCGTTGCCGCGTTCCTGCCATTGATGTTCGTGCCGGGCATGATGGGCAAGATCTTCCGGATCATCCCGCTCATCGTGATTCCATGCTTGGTCTTCTCGCTGGTGGAGTCGCTGAACATTCTGCCGGCCCACCTCTCGCGCGTGCCGAAGCGCGGGCGTCCGGGCCGCTGGCGCAGGTTCCAGGGGCTGTTCGCCAATGGGCTGAAGCAGTTCATCCAGCGCGCGTACCGGCCCTTTCTCGAGCTTGCGCTCCGGTGGCGGTATCTGACTGCGTCGGTGGGCGTCGCGACGATGGTCGTCACCCTCGGCATGGTGCTCTCCGGCCGACCGACCTTTCACTTCATGCCGTCGATCGAGGCGGACTTCATGGCGGCATCGGTGACGATGCCACAGGGCACGCCGGTGGATGTGACGTCGACGGCCGTGGAGAAGCTCGAAGCCGGGGCGGTCCGGCTGCGCCAGACGCTGCGTGAGGAAACGGGTCAGGACTATTTTCGCCACGTGTCCGCGTCGGTCGGCGACCAGCCGATGGCCGGGCGTGGCCAGGGTCCGGCGCGCGGGTTGGTCAACAATGCCGCGGCAAACGTAGGCGAAGTGACCGTCGAGCTGGCGCCGGCGGAAACGCGCATCTACACCAGCGACGAGATCGGCAACATGTGGCGCCGGACGGTCGGCGCGATCCCGGAGGCAGTCGACGTCAACTACAACATGTCGGTGATGACACCCGGTGACGACGTCGACGTGCAGCTGGCGGGACCGGACCTCGACGTGTTGCGAGTGGCGGCGACGGAGATCAAGGCGCGGCTCACGGAGTACAGGGGCGTCTACGAGGTCTCCGATTCGTTTCGCGCCGGCAAGGAGGAGATGAAGCTCGGCATCACGCCGGCCGCCGAGACGCTCGGGCTCACGCTGCAGAACCTCGGCCGACAAGTGCGGCAGGCGTTCTATGGCGAGGAGGCACAGCGGATCCAGCGCGGCCGCGACGACATCCGGGTGATGGTCCGCTATCCGCGCGAGGACCGGCGTTCGATCGGCGATCTCGAGAACATGCGGATCCGGACGCCGGAGGGCGGCGAGGTCCCGTTCTCGCAGGTGGCGGTGGTCGAGCCGGGCCGCGGCTTTGCGTCGATCAGGCGGGTCGATCGGAACCGCGCGGTCAACGTGACGGCTGCCGTCGACTCGTCCATCACGTCCGGCGGACAGGTCATCGCCGACCTCGAGGCGCGGATCCTCCCGGAGGTGCTGGCACAGCATCCCGGCGTGTTCTACACGCTGGAGGGCGCACAGGCGGAGATGACGGATGCGATCGGCGGTCTGCAGCGCGGGTTCGTGCTCGCGCTCCTGATGATCTTCGCACTGCTGGCCGTACCGCTTCGCTCCTACGTGCAGCCGCTCATCATCATGAGCGCGATCCCGTTCGGCCTGGTAGGCGCGGTGTGGGGACATCTGGTCATGGGGCTCGACGTGACGATGATGTCGATGTTCGGGTTGGTCGCGCTGACGGGCGTCGTCGTCAACGACAGCCTGATCATGGTCGACTTCATCAACCGGAAGCGAGGCCTGCATGCCGACATCGGAGTTGCCGTGCGCGAAGCGGGGGTCAACCGCTTTCGGCCCATCCTGCTGACGTCGCTCACGACGTTTTTCGGGCTCGTGCCCTTGATGCTCGAACGCAGCTTCGACGCATCGTTCACGAAGCCGATGGCGGTCTCGTTGGCGTTCGGCGTTCTCTTCGCGACCTTCATCACGTTGATCCTGGTTCCGACCGCCTACCTGGTACTCGAGGACGTCAAGTGGACGGTGCGGACGATATTCGGCCAAGGGGGAGGCGTAGCCGCGACTCCGCCGGGAGCCGGCGTGCCGGCCGAGGAGGCCAGCGTGGCCAGGATTGCGGAAGCCTAGGGTGCGTTAGTGGATAGGTGCCACGAATCCGTGGCATCACTATTGGAGGAACACATGCTCAGCCACATTCGATGCTCGATACTCGTCGCCCTGCTGGTCGCCGCGCTCGGCTCACTCGCGATGGCCGGCCCCGTGATGGCACAAGGATCGGCGTCCGATCTCCGTGCGCAGTACGCCACGGACCTCGAAACGATGGAATCGAAGTTCAACGCGCTCGCCGGCGCGATGGACGCGGGGAGCTACGGCTGGCGCCCCATGGACGGCGTCCGGTCAGTCAGCGAGGTGTTCATGTTGATCGTCGCCGAGAACTACCTCGTCCCCTCGGCATGGGGCGCGGCGCCGCCGCCTGGGATGACGGTCAGCCCCGCGATGTTCGGCGAGCTGGCGGGCGTGACTGACAAGGCGAGCGTTGTGAAGCAGCTCGCGGCGTCATTCACGTACGCGCGCGGGGCCGTCGCCGCGATCGCCGACGATCAGATGCACCAGTCGATTCAGATGTTCGGTCAGGAGTCGACGGTGCAGGGCGGGCTGTTCCTGATTGTGGGGGACATGCACGAACACCTGGGACAGGCGATTGCCTATGCCCGGATGAACGAAGTCGTTCCGCCGTGGTCGGCAGGGCAATAGGGGAGCGTGGCGCGATGGGACATGGTAGACGACTCGTACTGGCACTCACGTCCTTCGCCTTGGCCGGCGTGCCGGCGGCGGCGCACGGCGCCGTGACGGTGCTGTACGACGATCAGGTAATCGAGATCGCGCGGACGCTGGCCGACCCGAACGACCTGTGGGTCGTGCCGGAGGACCTCCCCCGTGTGAACCGCTTCGAGCTCAAGCCGGAGGGGGCCTGTCTCGATGAGCTCTGCGTGCCGGTGGTCCAGGATCGGGACAGCGAGATGTTCGTGACGCGGGCCGGTCAGCCGTGGTTCAACGTCACGGCGCTGGCGCGGAGGCTCGAGCAGGCGTATGTGGCGGACCACGACCGGGGGATCTGGAGCTTCGGCCAGATTCCCGTCACCCGGACCGGGTTCCTCGGGTCGGCCATCGCGCCCGACTTCGAGCTCCCGAATCGGCAGGGCACGATGGTGCGTCTGTCGGATTTTCGCGGAGAGAAGGTGTTGGTCGTCACCTGGGCGTCTTGGTGAGGGTGTCGATTCGACCTGCCCGGGTGGCAGGACCTCTACACGGAGCTCAAGGACCAGAACTTCGAGATCATCACGGTCGCGCAAGACATGCGGGGCGAGACGGCGACGGCCGAGTGGCACGATCAGGCTGAGCTGACCTACACGACGCTCTTAGATACGACCCACAGGGTCACGTCGCTCTACAACCTCACCAACGTACCGTCGGGCATCCTGGTGGATGAATCAGGCCGGGTGCGGCGCATAGATGACGGCGCGTACTCCGGGGCGCTTCAGATCGGAGACGCCAGCATCGGTGCGCACGACTATCGGCCGATCGTGCGCGATTGGGTGGCCCGCGGCGAGAACAGCGAGTATCTCTGGTCGCACGAGGAAATGGTTGAACGCATCCGACGCCGGACGCCGGATCAAGCGCGGGCCGAACCGAGCTTCAAGCTCGGCGTCTACCTGTACGGGCAGGGCGACGTGGTCCTGGCGCGGACGTATTGGGAGCGGGCACAGGCGTTGGCTCCGGATAGCTGGAATTTCCACAGACAGGACTGGAATCTCACCGAAGGGCTCGCGGGGCCGAAGCTCCTGGAAAAAATGGGAGCCCTCGACGAGCCGTTCTACGCACCCCTCGATCTCCGCGGGCAGGGGGACACGGCGCCGCGGTAGCTCTCGACGACACGACACCAGCTCGTAGGACCGCTCCTCCGCCCGGCCGACGCACCGTCGGTCTGTCCGGCGTTGGGTACCCTCATCAACATGACTCGAATGAACCGTTGTGCGCGCGTCGTCACCATCGTGGCAGGTTGGCTGCTGATGCTGTCCGTGAGCACGGATGCCCAGCCAGCGTCGGCTCCCGAGCGCGTCCAGGACCGCGATCTGACGGCCGCCGGGGTGCCGTTGACGCGCGCCGTAACGGTGGATGTGGCGCCGGTCATCGATGGCGACGTGCTCAACGACGCGGCGTACGCCGACGCCGCCGTCGCGACGGGATTTGTGCAGAACCGGCCGTTCGAAGGAGAGCCGGCGTCGGAGCGGACCGAGGTGCGCATCGTCTACACCAATGACACGCTCTACTTCGGGGTCGTGTGCTACACCGAGGACCCGAGCACGATCATCGCCGCGGACAGCCGCCGCGATTCCGACCTGACCGAGACCGACAGCTTTCGGATCGTCCTCGACACGTATCTCGATGGCCAGAACGGGTTCGTATTCGGCACCAATCCGGCTGGTGTCGAGTACGACGGGCAGCTGACGAATGAAGGGCAGGGCAGCGGGGGCTTTGGCGGCGGCGGCGGACGCCCGAGCAACAACCGGCAGCAGCGGGGGTCGGGCGGTGGCTTCAACCTCAACTGGGACGGGGCCTGGCAAGTGGTGACGCGTGTGTCCGAGATCGGGTGGACGGCGGAGCTCGCCATTCCGTTCCGAACGTTGCGCTATCCGCGCACCGAGACGCAGTCGTGGGGCATGAACTTCCAGCGCAACATCCGGGCCCGGAACGAACAGGCGTACTGGTCGCCGTTGCCGCGTCAATACAATTTGAATCGGATCTCGCTGGCGGGGGCGCTCCAGGGGATCGAAGTGCCCCCGCAGCGGAACCTGCAGCTCACGCCATATGCGCTCGGTGATGCGGTCTACCGGACGGAGCGCGCGATGACCGTCCGTACCGGAGATGTTGGAGCCGACCTCAAATACAGCGTCACGCCGAGCATGACGCTCGACCTGACCTACAACACCGATTTCGCGCAGGTCGAGGTCGACGATCAGCAGATCAACCTCGATCGCTTCACGCTGTTCTTTCCGGAGAAGCGGCCCTTCTTTCTCGAAAACGCCGGGTTGTTTTCGGTGGGGCAACAGGGGGCCGTCGACATCTTCTTCAGTCGCCGGATCGGGCTCGGCGACAACGGCGAGCAGATCCCGATCGTCGGTGGCGGTCGTCTGTCCGGAAAGATCGGGACCAACACCAACGTCGGTTTTCTCAACATGCAGACCCAGGCGGTGGGTGTCAGTGGGATTCCGCGACAGAATTTCACCGTCGCACGCGTCAGACAGGATCTCGCGAACCGCTCGAACGTCGGCGCCATGTTCGTCAATCGGCAGGCGAGCGGCGACCTGGCCGGGACCGATGACGCGAATCGGAGCTACGCCGTCGACGGGACCTGGGGTATCGGGGAAGGCGGCACCGTGTCCGGGTTCGCCGCACGGACCGACTCACCGGGTCGGCCAACGACCGAAACCCATGCCTACGCCCTCAGTGCACAGCATCAATCGGAGCGCGCGCGGCTGTCACTCGGCTATACCGAGGTGGCGCCGAACTTCAACCCGGAGGTGGGGTTCCTGGCGCGCGAGAGCTACCGGCGGATGAACGCGAGCGTCTTTACGACGTTTCGTCCCGAGAACTTCATGGGTGTGCATGAATTCCGGCCACACGTCTTCCACAATACCTATTTCGACTATCGCACGGGGCGCCACGAATCGCAGTTTACGCACATCGACAACCACCTCGAGTGGCGGAACGGCTACGAGATCCACACCGGGATGAACGTCACTCGCGAAGGCGTGTTCGACGCGTTCGAGATCTTCCCCGGCGTGGTCATTCCGCCGGGAACCTACGACCACACGGAAATGCAGATCGCCGGCAACACGAATCTCGGTGCACCGGTCAGCTTCAACGTCAACACCATCGTTGGTGGCTTATTCGGCGGCGACCGCGTCACGATCACGCCGTCCATTGCCGCCCGCGTCGGGGAGACGCTCAACGCCGCCTTCGAGTGGTCCTACAACGACCTGCGGCTGCCGGGGGGCGTTTTCACGACCAACCTCGCGCGCTTCCGGATGTCGTACTCCTTTACGACCCGGATGTTCTTCCAGGGACTCGTGCAATACAACGATCGCGCAGACTTGTGGTCGTCGAATCTCCGCTTCGGTCTGCTGTCGGATGCCAACACCGGACTGTTCGTGGTCTACAACGACATCCAGGGCCTCGGGAGCGAGATTCCCACCGGCGCCGGCCGCACACTCACCCTCAAGTACAGCTACCTGTTCGATCTCATTCGCTAGGCGCCGAAACCGGGTCAGGTGGTCTAGTATGTGTAGGCGGTCGCCGCAGGGCGACCGGCGCTGTGTGCTAGCCATGAGCGCGACGACGCGCAGGAGATGGGGGAGCAGATGAGACGGAATATCCTCGCGTTGACACCGGTACTGACTGCGGTCGCAGCGCTGGTAATCACACCGGGCATCGTTGTCGGACAAACGGCCGCTCCGGCCGGCTGGTCCGTGCCTCGAACGGCCGATGGTCATCCCGACCTGCAGGGGATCTGGACGAACAACCGTGCGACCCCGATGCAGCGTCCGGAGCAGTTTGGCGAAAAGGCGCGGCTGACCGACGAGGAGCTAGCGGCGCTGAACGAGCGCATCCAGGAGTTCCGAGATTCGGAGCAGGCCGGCGACTTGCTGGGCGACCGCCTTATTCAGCAGGCGCTCGGGAATGCCGAGTTCCAGGATTTTGACACGGTCACCGGGAACTACAACGCGTTCTGGCTGGTCGATCGCTCGCTCGACAACCGCACATCGCTCATCATCGACCCGCCGAACGGACGGCGACCACCGCTCACCGAGGCAGCGCAGACGCGCATGCGCACGCGCCGAGGCCCGCTCGGGTCGTCGGGCTCCGACGGTCCAGAGCAACGCACCCTGGGCGACCGATGTCTTCACTGGGGCGTTCCCAACCTGGGGTCCGGCTACAACAGCTTTTCCCAGATCCTGCAGACCCCCGACCAGGTGACGATCCTCCAGGAGATGGGTCATTACATCCGGACGATTCCCCTCGACGGACGGCCGCACCTCGATGATTCGATCGCGCAATGGGCGGGGAACTCACGTGGCCGGTGGGACGGCGACACGCTGGTCGTCGAGACGCGGAGCTACGACCCGCGGAGCCGCTACAGCGGTGGTTCGGCCAATCTCGTCCTCGTCGAGCGCTTCGATCGGATCGGACCCGACGTGCTTCGCCACGAGGTGACACTGCGGGACCCTGACACCTGGACGGAACCGTGGACCGTCGAGTTGCTGCTCGACCAGACCGAAGAGCCGATCTTCGAATACGCCTGTCACGAGGGGAACTACGCGATGCCCGGCATCCTGGCCGGCGCGCGGGCCGAGGAGCGGGAGGCCGCGGAATCGCGGTGACGCGTCGCGCAGGCCGGCACGCCGGCCAGGAGAGGGACATGAGCCATCGAGTTCTCGCCGTTGCACTCGGGGTGTTGGCTTTCACGTTCATGACGGGGCTCGTGGCATCCGCACAGCCCTCTGAGGCGGAGGCCGCGCCGCAGACCTCCTGGGGTGCGCCCGATCTCCAGGGTGTCTGGGACTTCCGCACGGCGACGCCACTCGAGCGTCCCGCCGAGCTCGCCGGCAAGGACGTCCTCTCGGATGAAGAAGCGGCCGCTGTGGTGGCCCAGACGGCCCAGCGATGGATTAGTCTCGCTGAAGGCAGCGATACCGACCCCGGCGCCTACAACCAGTTCTGGTTCGACTACGGGACCAGCGTCACCGAGGACCGGCGGACGTCGCTGATCGTCGATCCGCCGGATGGTCGCGTTCCGGCGATGCGGGCGGCGGCCGAACGGCTCGCCGAGGCACGACGCACGTATCGACGCGATCACCCCGCCGATTCGTGGACGGACCGTGGGATTGCCGAGCGCTGCATCCTCGGTTTCAACGCCGGTCCGCCAATGGATTCGAGCGCCTACAACAACAACATGCAGTTGTTCCAAACGCCGGACCATGTCGTGATCCTCACCGAGATGGTCAACGACGCGCGGGTCATCCCGCTCGACGGTCGCCCGCATCTCACTGGCGATGTGCGTCAGTGGCGGGGTGATTCCCGTGGTTACTGGGAAGGGGACTCGCTGGTCGTCGAAACTCGTAACTTCACCGACAAGACGTCGTTCCGTGGCAGTGGCCCGCGGATGCGTCTCGTCGAGCGACTGACGCGGGTCGATGCGGAGACGCTCCTCTACGAGTACACCGTCGACGATCCAGAGACGTTCGAACGCAGCTGGTCCGTAGCGCTGCCGATGATGCGGTCAGACGCACCGCTCTTCGAGTATGCATGTCACGAGGGTAATTACGGTATGGAGGGGATCCTCGCGGGCCATCGCGCCGACGAGCGCAAGGCCGCCGGCGACGCGCGGTAGCGCCCGCGGCGTGAGTCGAGGGGTCCGCGCCATGCGTAACGTCATCACGATTGCAGTCGTCGCCCTGGTGGCGTGCGTCGGCGCGCGGGACGTGTCGGCGCAGTCGCCGCATCGGATCGCCGCCGAAGGCGGCGACATCGTCATTACCCCCATCGTGCACGCCAGCGTCCAGCTCGAGCACGCCGGCCGAGTGATTCACGTCGACCCCTGGAGCGCCGGCGACCTCTCGCGGGCGGCGCCGGCCGACCTCATCCTCGTGACGGATGACCCGGGACACCACCTGGATCCGGAAGCCATCGCGCGCCTCCGGAAGCCGGGGGCGCCGGTCGTCGTGACCGCGGCTGGGGAGGGGGACGTCCCTGGGGCGCGCGTGCTGGGAAACGGCGAGCGGGGCGTGTTCGCCGGCATCCGCGTGGAAGCCATCCCAGCGTACGACATGACGCCCGGCCAACCGTTGCATCCAAAAGGCGAGGCGAACGGCTATGTTGTGACGCTCGGCGGGCGGCGGATCTTCGTCGCGGGTGTGACCGAGTGCGTCCCGGAGATCCAGGCGCTGCGCGACATCGACGTGGCGTTTCTCCCGATGAACCTCCCGGTCGACCGGATGCGGCCGATTCCCGTCGCCGAGTGCATCAGGACCTTCGCACCGAAGGTGGTCTACCTCTACCACTACGACAATCGCTACGCGCGGTGGCTGCAGAACCGGCAAGGCGCCGGACCGGAAGGCGCGAGGGAGACCGCGGCCACGATCGAGGCGTTTAGGAGCGCGATCGCCGACCTGCCGGTCGAGTTCCGCGACGGTCCGTGGTATCCGCCGGTGACCGCGCGCTGAAGGCGCGGCCGACCTGACGTCGACCCCCTCGCTGCGGCGCGCTGTGCGGCGAGAGGCTTCCGCCAGGCAGCATGAGCGCGCCGACGCACGGCTTGCGCGCGGAACTCCGGGGGATCGGAGCCGTCGCCTTCGATTTAGACGGCGTGCTCTACCAAGCGAACGGGCCGATACCCGGCGCTGTTCGCGCTCAGTGTAGCGGCCGGCGCATCGTGGCTCGGATTTCACTCAACGCTTGACCGTCGCAGTCCCCTAGTTTGCAGTCGCACAGACGGTATACAACGTCGCGACCCCAGGCTCGTTGCTGTCGTTGAAGAATCCTACTTGCCACTGCTTACCATTGGTCGTTGGAATCATACGAAACACGTTGAAGAGCTTCAAATCCTGGTGACTCACTAGATCAGTCTTGATGCCCCCGGAAATGGCTTTCTTCCCAGACGGGCACACGGGTGTTGGTATACCGCTGACCCCGCCATGGGGACCGAACGCCCACGTGCCGGTGACGATTTCGTAGTTCAATACGCCGTCCGAACCGTCCACGCCCGCCGGACCGATGCCCCTGATGGCCCTGATGGCCCTGATGGTCCAACGGTGCCAATCGTGACGTCGATGGCGTCGATACGTTTCGATCCCTGCCCGGCCTCCACGATGAGCACGTAGGTCGCCGCGGCAATGCTCAGCGGCAAGTCGGCCACAATCAAGGTATCCGTTGGCGTGCCCACGACGGTCAGCGTGAGCAGCGTTCCCATATCGAAGCCGATGCGGACTTGCGGAGTTGTCCCGAATCCTGTGCCTTCGAGCGTGATGCGCGGCATAAGGGGGTCCGTGAGATCAGGTACGGCTTTCGTAATGACCGTCGACGACGCGGCTCCGGGTGGCCCTTGAGCGATTATCGGAGCCCCGGCCAGGACAAACGAACACAAGACAACGGCCATACTGATGAGAAGTCGCTCGTTCATTGGGTAACCTTCCTTTCCGGCCCGTACCGGTGGACGGATGATAGTGCGACACGTCCTTGAGCGTCGCCGGGTGTCCGTCGACCCGTGCGTGGACGGCTGAACCGGCGCTGACTCCGCCAACCAGCGACCCTCGGCTTAGAAGCTCGAGGTTCTATCCGTATGAAGCGGCGTATCTGGAGAGCCAGGCGGACCGCCGTGACGTGCCTTACCAGTCGCTGTTGAAGATCGCCCTCGCGGATTGGCTGCGACAACAAAGCACCGCCTGACCGATTGCTGCGGAGGCGCAGTACGCTGGTCGGCCGACCTCACCTGCCCCGGGATGTCCGCGCTGGCTGACGTTCGCTGGTTGGCGTTGGGTGCTCGGTCGGCTAGTTCTGGACGACCGCGATCCCCTCTATTTCCAACAGCGCCTCGGTCGCGAACAGCGACTGGATGCCGAGGAGCGTCGCTGCCGGGACCTTGTCATCCGGAAAGCCGTGTCGTTTGCGCGCCGCATCGAGCGCCTCGAAATCGCCCTGGCTGTATCGCGGCATGTAGATGACGATCTTCAGCAGGTCCTCCGGTGCGGCGCCGGCCGCCTCGAGACGTCGTTTGAGGCTCGCATATACCTGATCGGCCTGGGCCTCGAGCGGGTCGCCGGGCCGGCCTACTTGCCCCGACACCCGAACGACTTTCTGGCCGGGGCCACCGGCGGTGACTACCTGCGTGAAGCCGGTCGCCGGGTCGATGAACTCCCGCTCGACGGGCCGGCCGTCGGCGCTCGCGACGGCGATCGCGTCGATCTCGATCTTGAACCGGTCGTTCGCGAGCGCGGGAATGCCGAGCAGTGTGCTCGCCGGCATGTCGTCGAGGGTCAGTGCTTGGTCGCGTCCCGCGCGGTACGCGGGCAGGTCGGTTGCCGGGTCGAAGTCGACGACGTAGGTCGTCGCCTTCACCAGGTCGGCAAATGAGGCCCCGGCCCGCTCGAGCTGCTGGCCGACACGTCCCCATACCGACGCCGTTTGTGCCGCGAGGTCGTCACCCTCGCCGACCTGCCCGGCGACATACACGGTCTTGACGCCATGCGCCGTCACAGCGACCACGCCGCTGAAGCCGTTCGACGGCGCAAAGCGTTCGATCTCGAGATCGACGCCCGGCTCCGCAACGACGGCCGTGACCTCGATCTCCACGCGCAGCGATGGAGCAAAGAGCTCCCGGACCCCGACCATGGTGCTGGCGGGCCAGTGCCCCTCTGGAAACGTGGCCAGCCGCGACGCCGCGATCACGCCGTACTGGTCCGGCTCGAAATCCTTGACGAAGATCCGAACCTTGACGACATCCTCGGTAGTCGCCCCCGCCTGGCCGAGCCGGCGCACGACGCCCTCGAACGCGGAGTCGGCATGCGCTTTCAGATCGTCTCCCTGTCCGACCTGACCGGACACGTGGATCGTCTTCACCCCGCGGTCCGTGGAGGTGACGACCTGCGTAAAGCCGGGGGCGATATCGATGTGCTCTACCTGCGCGCTGGCCATGCTTGGATACGCACTGGCCAGTGCGCCGACGGCGATCGCCGCCAATCTCGCGTGCTTCATGGGTGCTTCTCCCCTCGTCAATCGCGTACGACAATCACGCGCGCGGCCGCCGCGCGACGAACATCTCATGACGGCCGGGCTCCACGTCCGAATGCACCAGCGGTACGCACCGCGCATCGGTAAACCCGACGGTGCCCAACAGCCCCAGCCAGCGCGCACGAGAGAATAGTCCACCAACATGATGGTCGTGCACGACCCGGACGGTGCCGTCGCGCTCACGCAGCAGGTAGGCGTAGTCCGATCGGTAGACCCCATCGTGTGGATCGGGATCCCAGTCCCACTCCAGATAACGCAGTCCGCGCGGGCATCCGGGAGCGCCATCCGGGAGGACTTCGTCGTGACCGCCGCTATCCGAGCTCGGCCGGAAGTTCTCAATCAGGTCGTCCGGAGCCAACAGTACCGCGGCGCCCGGGCGGCAGTGCACCCACGCTGTTTCCATGGCCTGCCGAAGATCTGCTTCCGTTGCCATATAGGAGACGGCGTCGTGGACGAACACCGCGTCGAACACCCGATCGAGACGCAACGTCCGCATGTCGCCGAGGTGATGCTCGCAGTCCGGGTTGAGGGCGCGGCTCACGGCGAGCATGCCGGGGGCGACGTCCGTGAGCACCAGTCGGTCGAAGCGGGCCTTCATGTGACACGCGTTGTTGCCGCCGCCGCAGCCAAGCTCGAGCAGCGATGCGATCGGCCCGTCACACGCCTCCTCGAGCAGGCGCGCGTAGAGCGCCGCCTCTTCCGCGTAGTCGTCGGGGGCCGAGAGCAGCGGCCACCACTCCGCTAGCTCCGTATACATCAGCGGCGGCGTGCCCGTGCTCGGGGCGGCGGCGCGATCGGTATGCATGGGAGACACATGTATTGTACAGGTCACGCGCGCACGGTCCGCGCGACGTCGAAGGACCTGAGGGGGAGAGCCATGGGTGTCAGTGCGCGCGCTGTGAGTGTGTCAGGCATATTCGTCATTCTCGGGATCGCCGCGTCCGCGCATGCGCAATCGTGGTCGCCACCGTCGGATGCGGAGCGGTGTCCCAGCAAGTGGGGAGCCGGGGACCAGCGCGGTGCCGCCAACCACATGGGCGCGGAGACCGTGCTCCGGGCCGTTCGGCTGATACGCACCGGTGCGGTGATTGAGCTTGGCCATGTCCTGACCAGCTCGATGCCGCTGGCCGACCGTCACTACGACGCGTATATGAAGCAGACCACGATGAATCCAGGGTCGAACCGTCGCGGATCGAACGAGGAAGTGATCGTCGCGGAGATGGGACAAGTGGGGACGCAGTTCGATGGCTTTGCGCACCAGACCATTGGCGCGAGCCTCTACAACTGCCATGACCTCAACGAGGTGATGACGCGGACCGGGGTCACGCGTCTCGGCATCGAGGGCGTCGGGACACTCATGACACGCGGCGTCCTGATTGACATCGCCGAGCTGAAGGGGGTGCCGATGCTGCCGGATCGCTACGAGATCACCGTAGCGGATCTGGAGCAAGCCCTCGAGCGGCAACAGACACCGTTGGAGCCCGGCGACGCCGTGCTGATTCATACCGGATGGGGTGGACTCTGGGATGACGCGCCGGAGCGCTTCTCCGCAAGCGGTCCCGGCATCGGGGTCGAGGCGGCGGAATGGCTCGTTGCCCGAGACCCGATGTTGGTCGGCTCCGACAACGTTCCGGTCGAGGTGATGCCGAATCCCGACCCGGACGTGTCACTGCCGGTTCACCAGATCATGCTGGTGGTCAACGGCATCCACCTGGTCGAGCGGATGAAGCTGGATGCGCTCGCCGCGGCCGAGGTCCGTGAGTTCGCCTTCGTCGTGCAGCCGCTCAAGCTACAGGGTGCGACCGGGTCGACCGTGGCGCCGGTCGCGGTGTTCTAGCGCTCGCACGGGGGTGGCGGGGCGGGGAGAAAGCGGGTACGATTACCCCACGTTGGAGGAGCGCAGATGACAGACACGTTACGTCTAATCGGTGCCTGCCTCGTGCTGGGCCTCGCCGCGTCGGGGAGCGCCGGCGCGCAGGAGCTGAGCGAAGGCGACGCAGCGCCCGGGTTCGCGTTGATCGGGAGTGACGGTCAGACCCATAGGCTGGCCGACCACGAGGGCCGCACCGTTGTGTTGGCCTGGTTCCCCAAGGCGTTTACCGGTGGTTGAACGGCCGAATGCAAGTCGCTGCGTGAGCACAGCGACCAGCTTCAGTCCTACGACATCGCCTACTTCATGGTGAGCGTGGACGACCCCGACACGAACCGCGCGTTCGCGGAATCCCTCGATGCCGACTTCCCGATCCTGAGCGACCCGTCGAAGGAGACCGCGACGGCGTACGGTGTCCTGCGGGACTTTGGACCGAGAATCGGATCGGTGCCGCAACGGTGGACGGTGTACATCGGCGGCGACGGCCGGATCCTCAAGCTCGACAAGGAAGTCAGCGCATCGACGGCCGGTGCGGACGTGGTGACGACGCTCGCCGCGCTGAACATTCCGAAGCGCTAGATCGGTAGCCTCGTCGGTCCTTCGCGTGCGCTGAGCCCTCAGCCTTGGGTCTCATGCAGACCCAAGGCCTGGGTTCTCTGGCTCAGTCGTAATACGCTGGCGCCTTGCTGAGTCCCTCGAAGAGTTCGAGGTCGTGCTCGATCCAGAACGTCGCGCCCATGTCGATGACGAATGCCTCGATCCGATCCATCGATGCGAGGGTCGCCTCGGCGTCGACGTTGAAGGTGGGTACACGCCTGTCCTCGCGGCTGAGTCGGAAGTGATAGAGATCGCCTGAGAGCACGAGGGGACCGGTGTCCGCCAAGTCGAGGAACAGCACCTGGTGCCCTGGCGTATGACCGGGAGCCGATAGGATCCGCACGCGGCCGTCGCCGAACACATCATGGTCGCCGGTGAGGAGGAGACGGTCGGCGTTTCGGAGGTTCTCGTAGAGCTCCGGCTGTGCCGCGGGCGTGGTGACCGGGTCCGCGAACATCGCTTCGTATTCGGGCTCTTGGACGAGCCACGTCGCGCCTATGACCTCGTTGGCGACCCCCACGTGGTCGAAATGCATGTGTGAAAACGCGACGTAATCCAGCGATCCGAGGTCGAAGCCGAGATCGAGCTCGGCCAGCTGCTCGGCCAGCGTGCGATCCATCCGCGCATTGTCCTGCCATCCATCAGCCTCGGCCGTCGACGACGGGAGCCCGCCATCCCACAGCAACCGGCCGTCGGGATGGTCGACGATGTAGCAGGGGGCGACCAGCTCGCGTACGTCGGTTTCGTCGTCCTCGATGCTGAATCCGGCAACGCTGTCGAACCTGAGATGGCCGCAATCGAAGAGATAGAGCTTGAGCGAGGCCTCCGCCACGGGTTCCGGATCCGCGGATGGTGCCGGGTCGGCCGGGGTATCCATGGTGCCGCCACCGCAACCGGTGAGCGAGAACAGGGCAATGACGAGCAGCCGGAACGGAGTCTTCATGATCTGTGGGTTACCTTTCACCGGAGATGGTACTCGAACCTCCGTCCGCCCGGCATCTGGCCGGTTCTAGCCACGCGTAGACGTCCCCAGTGGGGGAAGATCGTATGACACGCCTTTGCGAAGCACTTCCTGCGTGCGGATGGCCGTCAACGGGTACGCAGTCCCGCAGGCCCTGTGGCAACGGCATGTCATAGGGACGGCCGAGCCGAAACCACTGCTCGGCGGTGATCACGAAGACCCCCTCGTCCCAGCCGGGCTTGCGCCGCGCCGCGACCACCACGAAGTCGACCTCCGCAAGGCCGGCCCAGCTCCCCGTGACGAGTCGATCCAGCACCGCGGGGCCTTCGCGCTGCTCGCGTGCTCGGCGAATGCGGGTCGCTCGCGTTCCGGTGATCAGACGTGTCGCGACGCTGTCGAGAAGGGTCAGCAGCGGATCACCGCGTGGGTCATCCACATACCCCGAGATCGCGCGCACCAGGCCCGTGAGGGAGAGGTAAACCGCCGTCGCGCCCGTCGGCGTGAAGGCAAAACTGATCGCGGCTGGGATGACCCACGCGCCGAGCGGGAGCCCGGCGGCGCCGGCTGTGGCCGCCGCATCGAGCGCCGCCCGGTCGCTGATGCGCTCTACAAAGGCCTGCATGTAGATCAGAAACCCGCGCAAACCGACGGCGAGCCCCACCAGCATGGTGACGAGCCCCGCGAGGGGCGCGGCTTCGCGCACCGGCAGCACCGCATCGAACGCCGCCCACCGCCGGACCGGCAGCAGTCCGGCGACGACGGCCACTGGCCAGAGGAACAGACGCGTCATCACGGGTAGGCATGCCCAGCCAGCTTCTCGCTGATGTCCCAGAGGCGTCGTGCAATCGCCGGGTCGCTCGCGTGTGCGGCGGGCGACCGCTCGCGACAGTTGTCGAAGTAGCGCCCCGACACCCCGGCGACGTCGGGGGAGGTGGCCAGATGGATCGACGTCTCCGCCCCTTTCTCGGGCGGTCGCATGAAGAGACCGGCGAGTCCCATTGCCAGACCGAGGCCGACGCCCATGTCGCGCGCCAGGCGCGTGCGAATCACACCGGGGTGCAGGCTGTTGGCGGTGATGCCACTCCCGTCGAGCCGCCGTGCCAGCTCCTGCGTCCACAGAATGTTCGCGGTCTTCGACCGGCTGTAGACACGCATCGTGCCGTAGTCGCGCTCGCTCTGCAGATCGTCCAGATCCAGAGGCCCGGAGCGGTGCGCTTCGGAGGCCACGGTGACGATACGCGCCCGCTCGGCCGCGCGAAGGACCGGGAGCAGCAGTCCGGTAAGAAGGAAGTAGGCGAGGTGGTTCACGGCGAACATGGTCTCGTATCCATCCGCGGTGAGCGTTCGGCGGCGCGCAAGCGTGCCGGCGTTGTTCACCAGAACATCCAGCCGCCCGACACGTGACCGCACCTGGTCGGCCAAGGCCCGGATACCGGCGAGTGACGAGAAATCTGCCTCGAGCACGTCGGCACGCCTATCGCCGGCGGCGCGGACGGCCGCCATGGCCTCGGCGCAGCGTGCCGGCGTCCGGCCGACGAGGAGCAGCTGGTCGCCTTGTTTTGCCAGACCCACCGCGGTTGCGAGCCCGATGCCGGAGCTCGCGCCGGTGACGAGCACCGTCTTCCCGGCGTGCGTCATGGTGCGTCGTCTGAGGTGAGCAGATGGTCAGTCAGGAAGCGAAGGATCCCGGCGACGACGCTGCGTGACGTGTCGCTGTCGTCACTGAGATCGAACGCATGCGCGCCCGTCGGATGCTCGAGCAGCTGCACTGGACGCCCGGCGGCGAGCGCATGACGTCGAAAGGCGTCGAGCGAATCGTTGAGTCCGGGCGTTTCGTCACGCCCCGCGCGTGCGAGCGCGATCGGCAGATCCTCCGGAATCTGGCCCACCGTGACGGGTGGCGCGGCGAAGTGGAATTGCCGCGATGCGTCGGCCACCGCCGTCGATCCATCGAGGTCGAGCATGTAGCCGTAGAGCAAGCTGGCGCACCGAACGGAGAACGCAGGCCGGCGGGGCAGTAGCGACAACGCGTTCGGCACGTTGCCGGAACACGCCCAGATTCCGAGGCGGCGTGTGTCGATGTCGAGGGAGTTGGCGTTCGTGGTCAACGAGGCGACCACGGCGGCGGCGTCCGGCCGGGGGTCGCGGTTGGTATAGGTCACCGCGGCGAGACCGGACGCGGCGATGAGCGTCGCCCACGACACGTACGGCGCCGTGTCCTTCATCCGACGACCGAACATCGCCTGGAAGCCATCGTCGGGAAAGCCGGTGACGAGGACGACGCCAGCGCACGACCCTCGGAGTTCGGCGGACGATAAATGTCCATGACCCGGTCGGTCCCGTCGCTCCAGGGGATGTCCCTGCGAACGGTGACGGCCTCCGTGCCAGCGTGCGTCAGGACGACCTGTTGGGAGAACGGCTCTGGAGGCGTCGCGTCGGTCATTTCGAAGTCTAGGCCGCGGAAGGGGAGTCGCGTGTATTCTAGCCGGAGGTCGTACGGCGCATAATCGGTGGGTTTCCGGCTGTGCCATCCGGGCGTGGAAAAGGTGTGCGATGTGAGGCTGCTAGGGTGCGTCCTCGGTGCGCTGATACTGATTCCGGCCGTCTCCGGCGCGCAGACCCGCGGTGTCGCCCACACGCCGTCGGTGCCGGATCTGAGTGGATATTGGGAATACCGCACCACGACCCCGCTCCAGCGACCTGAGGCTTTCGCCGGCAAGCCGGTGCTGACACCGGAGGAAGAATCCGCGTATCTCGAGCGACGCCACGCCTCCATCGGTCGCGAGCGCGATCTGCAGCTCAACGCCGATTGGTGGGAGCCAGGTGGGCTGACGAACGGTCGCACCTCGCTGATCGTGGATCCCCCGGACGGTCGCATTCCCACGTTGACCGAGGCGGCCCGGGACCGGGTGCGCAGGTTGGCCGTCGGGTTTCGACAGCGTATCGCGGACGGCCCGGAGGATCGCGAGCGCTACGAGCGCTGCATCATGGGACGCACCATCCCGTTGATGGCGGCCGCGCCGACCCGGCTCGCGCAGATCTTTCAGACGCCGGACCACGTCGCCATCCTCCACGAACAGAAATCCGAGCTCCGCATCATTCCGCTCGACGGCAGCCCGGCCCCTGCGGAGTCGAACCGGCAGTGGCAGGGGCATTCGCGCGGTCGCTGGGACGGCGACACGCTGGTCGTAGAGGTCACCGGTTTCAACGGCCAGTGGACGCTCCAGGGCGCCGGCCCGGATGCGCGGTTTGTCGAGCGTTTTTCGGTGACCGATGGTGATACGTTGCGCTACGAGGTCACGGTCGATGACCCGGCATCGTTCGCTGGACGGTGGACCGTGCAGTTCCCGCTCACGCGGGCAGTGGGGCCGCTCTACGAGAACGCGTGCCACGAGGGCAACCGCAGCATGCCGCTCATTCTCAGCGGTGCCCGCGCGGAAGACGCGGCCGCGGCGCGGTGACACGGCGGCGGCGCGAGAGGACTCACACCGGATCAACACGGCGATGAGGAGAGTGAATCGATGACTGCACGAGACGACAAGATCGATCGGCGGGCGTTGCTCAAGCTGCTCGGGACGGCGGGCGCGTCAGCGTCCATGCTGTCGGGCGCCGGCGGAAGCTCGCTCGGGACGGCGACCGTCTCAGCCGCCGGCGGAAGCTCGCTCGGGACGGCGACCGTCTCGGCCGCCGGCGCCGCGCAAACCGGCATCGAGCCCTTCGAGATTCGTGTCAGTGACGCCGAGCTCGACGATCTGCACCGCCGGCTGAGCAACGTGCGCTGGCCCCCGGACCCACCCGGCGAGGCGTGGGCGCTCGGGACCGACCGGGTGTATCTGGAAGCCCTGATCGGCTACTGGCGCGACGAGTACGACTGGCGTGTGCACGAGGCGGCGCTCAATGCGTTTGACCACTACAAGACGACCATCGAGGGGCAGACCATCCATTTTGTGCACCAGCGAGGCAGTGGGGGGGCGAGGTTGCCACTCCTGATGAGTCACGGATGGCCGGGCACCATCTGGGAAATGCTACCGTCGGTACGCCGACTGAGTGACCCGGCGGCGCACGGCGGCGCGGCGTCTGATGCGTTCGACGTCGTCGTGCCATCGATCCCCGGCTTTGGCTTTTCCGGCGAGCCGGCTGAGGGGACGGACATCGCCCGAACCGCCGAGCTCTGGGTGGCGCTCATGGAGAAGCTAGGCTACCCGCGGTTCGGGGCGTATGGCAGCGACTGGGGCGCCGGCATCACGCGCGCGTTGGGCGCCAGATTCGCCGACCGGGTCGTTGGCGTTCACACACCGGGTGCGCCGCGCCGCGCGCAGCGTGAGCCGCAAACCGACGCCGAGCGCGAGTATGTCGCTAGCACCGAGTTGTGGTCGGTCGAGGAAACGGGGTACCAGCGCATCCAGGGCACGAAGCCGCAGACGCTGGCCTACGGGCTGACCGATTCGCCGGCCGGCGTCGCCGCCTGGATCACCGAGAAGCTGCGCTCCTGGAGCGATTGTGGCGGCGACGTGGAAACGCGGTTCAGCAAGGACCAGATCTTGACGCTGGTGTCGATCTACTGGCACACGCGGACCATCGGCACCAGCGTGCGCTACTACCACGCGAACGGGCTGGGGAGCTCGCGTCCCAGGCGAGGCGCGGGACCGGTCACCGTGCCGCAGGGCTACGCGGATTTCCCGGGGATCTTCTCGCGCTCCCGGCCGCCCCGGTCGTTCATCGAGGCGCCGTCCGCGGATGTGCACTGGACGCGGTTCGAGACCGGAGGCCATTTCCCGGCCATCGAGGAGCCCGAGTTGCTGGTCGACGATCTCCGTACGTTCTTCCGGCCGCTCCGGTCCGCGTAGCATACGAATCGGCTTCTGGAGGGTGATCGGTGGACGTAGCAACGAATGCGGAGGATACAGACACGAACGTCGACGTCGCGCGGTCGAGCCGGGCGGCGAGGGTCGGAGTCGTGCTCATGGGCTTCTCGCTCGCGCTCTGGGTGGCCCTGCCGGTCGTGCCGTTCCTGCCGCTGAGCGTGGCGACAAAAGCGACAGGCGCCACCGCACTGATCATCGTGGCCGAAGTGGCGTTCTGGGGGGGCGCCGCGTTGGCGGGGCCTACGGCGGCGCGACGGATGCGATCATGGTGGCGTCGCAGCAAGACGGCGTGATCGCCTCGGGACGGCGGGGGCAATGGAACCGATGGTCGCCGTGAGGGCGCCGACGACCATAGAGACGGCCCGCCTCATCCTTCGCAAACCGGTGACGGGCGACGCGGAGGCTATGTTCGCAGCATACGCCAGCGACGCCGCCGTGACGCGGCACCTCGGATGGCCGCGGCATCGCACGATCGACGACACGCGTGGCTTCCTGGCGTTCAGCACAGCGGAATGGGAGCGCTGGCCCGCCGGGCCGTATCTGGTGTGTGCGCGCGACGATGGTCGCGTGCTCGGGGGCTCCGGTCTCGCCTTCGAGACGCCGCATCGAGCGTCTACCGGCTACGTGCTGGCACGTGACGCATGGGGCCGGGGGTACGCGACCGAGACACTGCGTGCGATCGTGGCGACGGCCGTCGACCTCGGGGTCCAGCGGCTCTACGCGCTGTGCCATCCGGAGCATCGGGCGTCGGCGCGCGTCCTGGAGAAATGTGGATTCGAGCTCGAGGGGACGCTCCGTCGTCACTCGGAGTTTCCAAACCTGGAGGTCGGCGTCCCACGCGACGTCCTCTGTTATGCGGCGGTTCTCGCGCGGGGTGATACTGTCTAGCGGAATCGGAGGGGATCATGACAACTGGCCGACTGATGCGTAACTCGCTCTTCCTCACACTCGCGGCGGCGCTGATCAACTGTGCACCGACAGCCGAGGAGCCGTCGGAGCCCATGGTCGATGATGTGACGGCGGCCGCCGCCGCCGCGGCGGCGTTCACGCCGCCGGAGGTGACCCCGGAGTCTCATGACCTGGGACAGGCCGACATCGAGCGGATGATGACGGAGCTGTCGAACTGGGGACGCTGGGGTCCCGATGACCAGTTGGGGGCCGCCAACCTGATCACGCCGGCCAAGCGGATGGAAGCCATCTCGCTCGTGACCGAGGGCGTGACCGTCTCGCTCGCGCATCGCCTCATCACGACCGAGGAGGCGGACGTGCCGCAGCCGTTCGCGCACCGCATGTTGGGCGTGCCCGATCCGTCCGCGGAGCCTCCCCTGATGGGAGGGGTCATGGACAACTACGGCGTGACCTACCACGGCTACTCGCACAGCCACATCGACGCGCTGTGTCACATCCTCTTCAAGGGCCAGATGTACAACGGCGTGGCGCAGGACACCATCACGGAGGACGGCTGTTCGAACGCGTCGATCGACAACCTCCAGGGCGGTATCGTGACCAGAGGCATCCTGTTCGACATCCCGCGGTTGAAGGGTGTGCCGTATCTCGAGCCGGGGACGCCGATCTACCAGGAGGATCTCGACGCGTGGGAGGAGATGGCCGGAGTCACGGTGCGCCCGGGCGACGTGATCTTCATTCGGACCGGCCGGTGGGCCAGACGCGCGGAGCTGGGTCCGTGGGCGATAGCGGGCGAAGCGGCGGGTTTACATGCGTCGACCATGCCCTGGGTGAAGGCGCGCGACGTCGCGCTCATCGGCAGCGACGCAGCGCTGGACGTCTCGCCCTCCCAGGTCGAAGGGGTGGCGCTCCCGGTGCATATCCTGACCATCGTGGCGATGGGGGTCGATCTCTTCGACAACCAGGATCTCGAAGCCCTCGCCGACAAGGCCGCCGAATTGAATCGGTGGGAGTTCATGCTGATGGCGGGCCCGCTTGCGGTGGAGGGTGGAACGGGCTCGCCGGTGAATGCGCTCGCGCTCTTCTAGACGGCGGTCCGGCGAGGACGAGCACGCGCCCACGCCACCGTCGCGGCGGCGTGGGCGCTGCAAGAGCTAGTCTTCGAGCAGCTGGCCCTTGAGCCAAGAGAGGAGCGCCGGCTGCAGGTCGGGGTTCTTCTCGAACATCGGCAACCCGTGCTCGGTGCCGTCGTAGATCTTGGCCATCGACTTCGGGTGCTTCGAGCCGCCGACCGCACCCTTCAGCGCATCGCTGACTCCCGGGGTGACCGTGTCGCCGGTCGCCGCCGCGGCGAACACGCCCAGGTCCGGCGTGCTCGCGATATGCGAGACCGCCGCTTCGCTGGGTGGGCCGGAGAGCAACATCAACGTCGTGATGCCGTCGTGACGCGACGCGAGATCCGCTGTCAGCATCGCGCCGCAGCTGGCGCCACCAACCGCCACACGCGAGTCATCCACGCCCGTCTGGGTGGTCAGGTAGTCGTAGGCCATGTCCAGGTCGGCTGGTGATTTCATCATCAGGTTCTGGAAACCGCCGCTGCTCAGCGGCTCGCCGCCGCTGTCCCCGAACCCCCGGAGGTCCATCGTCAGCACGTGGACGCCTGCCTGCACAAGGTTGGACGAAATGTCGTTCCACGAGTGACGGTCCATGTTGCACTGATGGATCAGGAGCATGGCTGGGCCCGGGCGACCGGGCGAGGTGTACGTCGCCTTGAGGTTGGTCCCGTCGGCGGCCGCGAGGTCGACGTCTTTGGACTGCGCCAGCGTCGGGGCGGCCATGATGACGACGACCGCGAGAATCAGTGCGACGACGAACGTGATGCGCTTCATATTGCAGGACCTCCTTGGGGTCGCACGCGTGAAACCGCGCTGACGGACGACCCTACATCTTGACATAGAACCCTTGTACAATGCCCCCGAGCGCTAGGGTGTGTGGTATGCGTGGAGTGTGCTTCGTCTTCGTTTACGGGAGAGTCGCGAGATGAAAGACCGGGTCGGAGGGGGGATGGTCGTCGTGGCGCTGTCGTGGGCGCTCCTGTTGCTCGGGGCGGGCGCGGCACGCGCGCAGACCGAATTTCCGCGAGCATGGGACGGGCATCCGGATCTGAACGGGATCTGGCAGGCGATTGGGACGGCGCATTGGGACCTCGAGGATCATCCCGCAAGCGCGGGTCATCCAGACCTCGGCGCGATCGGGGCCGTGCCCCCCGGCCAGGGCGTCGTCGAGGGCGGGGAGATTCCTTACCAGGCGTGGGCGCGTGAGCAGCGGCAACAGAACTTCGAGAACAGGCTCACCGAGGATCCGGAGGCCAAGTGCTTCCTGCCCGGGGTGCCGCGTGCCACATATCTGCCGTACCCGTTCCAGATCATCCAGGGCGATCGCAAGGTCATGATCGTCTACGGGTTCGCGGAGGCCAATCGGACGGTCCACATGGACAAGGACACCCCCGAGGCGCCACCGCTCGATACCTGGATGGGGCGTTCGCACGGTCGGTGGGATGGGGACACGCTGGTCGTCGACGCGGTCGGTTTCACGGGGGAGGGCTGGTTCGACCGTGCCGGCAACTTCGCCAGTGCGGCGCTGCGCGTCGAGGAGCGGTATACGCCGATGGGACCGAACGCCCTGACCTATGAGGCGACGATCGAAGACCCCACCGTATTCACGCGCCCCTGGACAATCAGCATGCCGCTCTACCGGCGTCTTGAAGCAAACGCGCGCGTGCTGGAGTTCAAGTGCGTCGAGTTCTCGGAAGATCTGTTGTATGGCCACCTGCGTAGGGAGCCGACGAGATGACTCACGGACTGAGGGATGACGTCATGACACGCACACATGTTGCGGCAACGCTGGTTGCAGCGGTAGCCGTGGTCGTTACGACGCCGGCTATCGCGCGCGCGGCCGAGGCGGACTACCACCACGTGCACATCACCACGTCCGCCCCGCAGGAGGGCGTCAGGTGGTATACGGAGCACCTGGACTGTCAGCCGGTCGCCGATCGGAATGACGCTGCCGATTGCGACGGCGTCGAGGTCGTCTTCGTGCCCCAAGCGACAATGGGCGGCACGCAGGGGACCGGCGTGAACCACATCGGGTTTTCGTACGCCGATCTGACGGCCAAGATGGGCGAGCTCGAGGCGGTCGGGGTGCGTGGATCGGGTGTGAGACTCCAGCGCTTCGAAGATGGCTCGTCGCTACGCGACATCCCGGGCCTGTTCAAGATTGGCTTCATCTTCGACCCGTGGGGCACGCGCATCGAGCTCGTCGAAGACGAGGAGTTCCTTGGCTTCCACCACATTCACCTCAGTGCAACGGATCCGGAGGCCACCCTCGCGTGGTATCGCGACAACGTGGGTGGGGAGTCGGCCAGCCTCCGCGGTCGGTTGGACGGACTGCTGTTCGGCGATGTCTGGCTGCTCGTGTCGCCGCATCCTGAGGGCATGCCGGCAACGACCGAAGGGCGGGCCATCGATCACCTCGGGTTCGTGGTCTCGGACCTCGATGCCGTCGCCGCCGAGATGCGCCAGAACGGCATCGCGTTCCAGCAGGAACCGCAGGTGCCGATCAATGGCCGCACCTCAGCGAAGCAGGCGTTTCTGGTCGGTCCTGATAGCGTGCGCCTCGAGGTTGTCGAGGCTGGTTTTGCCGGCGTCGCGGCCGAGACCGCCCCGGCAGCGCTCACCGCCGATGCGAGCGAGCCCTACGACGCGCCGCGCGCACCGTGGGGCGAACCCGATCTGCAAGGTGTCTGGACGGGTAATTCCGCGCACGGTATCCCACTCGAGCGACCCCTCGACGCGTCCGAGATCGAGGCGCTTACCCCGGAGGAAGCCATCGCGCGTCGCGAGCGCGGGACGTTGGGCAGCATCTGGGGGTACGAACGGGAGTGGCGCGACACGACGCTGGGCTACGTGAAGACCGCGCCCTCGACGCAGGTGGCCATGGTCATCGATCCGCCGGATGGCCGCATTCCACCGATGACCGCTCAGGGCGAGGAGCTGGTCAGGGCTCGGGCGGCGCGGCCGGGGTACACGAACAGCAACGTCGCGGGTCCGGAGGAGGTCACGCCGTACGTCCGGTGCATCACGCGCGGGCTGCCGGGGTTGATGATGCCGTCCATCTACAACAACGGGCTCCAGATTTATCAGGGACCCGGATATGTCGCCATTCAGAAAGAGATGATTCACGAGACCCGTATCATCCCGACGGAACCCCGCGCGAAGGTCGGACCAGGTCTCAAGACCTGGCTGGGCGATACGCAAGGACGATGGGAGGGCGACACGCTGGTCGTCGAGACCTCCAACTTCAACGGCCGCGCGTCGTATCGCGGCTCGACCGGGGCATTGACGCTCACTGAGCGGTTTACGCGCGTCGGGCCCGCGGTCCTCGAGTACCAGTTCACGGTCGACGACCCGAACGTGTGGACCGAGCCCTGGTCTGGCATGTTCAGGTTCGACCTCGACAACGAGCAATACGAGCTGGTCGAATACGCGTGTCACGAAGGAAACTATGGGATGACGAACATCCTGAGCGCGGCGCGTGCACGCGACAGGGAGGCCGTTGAGGCCGGGAGATAGCAGGGTGACTCGAATGCGCAGGAAGCTAACCTTCACGATCGCCGGGGTCTGCCTCGGGGCGCTCATCGTCGCTGCCCCGGTCGTCGCGCATCACGCGTTCTCGGCCGAGTTCGACGCCACCAAGCCCGTTCGGCTGCGCGGCAAGATCACGAAGATGGAGTGGATTAATCCGCACGCATGGATGCACCTCGATGTGACGGCTGAGGACGGTTCCGTCGAGAGTTGGATGATCGAGGCGGGTCCCCCTGGCGCCCTCGTGCGTCGGGGTTGGCGCAAGGACTCGGTGACGCCCGGCATCGAGGTGCTCGTCGAAGGCTATCAGGCGATCGACGGCGCGCTGAGGGCCAACGGCCGCGACGTCACGTTCCCGGACGGGACCCGGCTGTTCGCCGGATCCTCGGGGACCGGCGCACCGCGCGACGGTCGAGACGCCACCGAACCACAATAGCGGCATCGGTTAGACGGGGGCTGCGCCCCCGAACCCGCCGCGGGACGCGAGGGAACCGCCTAGTCGGGTAGGTCGAGCTGCTCCCGAAGGTGACGGATACGGTCCTTCGTCGCGGGGTGCGTCGAGAGATAGGCACCGAGCCCGCCACCGTCCGGCCCCCGCTCCTGTGCCTGAAACCGTCGGAGGAGACGGACCGCCGCCGACGGGTCGAAGCCAGCGGCCCGCATCAGCAGCCCGCCCAGCTCGTCGGCTTCGAGCTCGTTGTCCCGGGAATACGCACGCTCCAGCCACTGGCGACCGACTTTGCGGATCCAGGGCGCCAGTGTGCGCGCCGCGGGGGACGCGAGCGAGGCGGCCGACATGGCCGTCTGGGTGAGCAGGCGGTCGACCGCGTGTCGTCGGATGATGTGCGCCATCTCGTGGGCAATCGCGAAAGCCAGCTCATCGCGATCGTGGTCGCACAACTCCACGAGCGCGGGTGCCACGAAGATGAACCCGCCGGGGAGCGCGAATGCAGTGGGACGCGGGTCCGATATGACCGTGACACTGAACTGGTGCGCCTCGGTGCGGACCGAGCGTCCGAGCGTCTCCGTAATCCCGTTGACCCAGCTCTGAAGCTCCGGGTCGGGGTGGGCGGGCGCTTGCTCGAGCACGACGGCCGCCAGGTCACGACCTACGCCGTGCTCGGCATGAATGGCGTCCTCTTCGCTGCCGGCCACTGACGACCAGAGCCACCGAGCCTTCCTGTACTGGACTCCCGCGAGCCTGCCGATGTCATAGTAGCTCCCGGGCACGTTTACTCCCGGCGCGCGAGGCGCTCGAAGCTACTCCAGGACACCGGCGGTCCGTGTATGGGCACGAGGGTGTCGACCTCGAGGCCGAGCCGTTCGACATGGCGCAGCAGGCTCCGCTGGTCGGGGGTCGAGGCAGCGGGGGTGGGCGCACCCGCTGGCGGCGAATCGAACAGGTCGGCCTGAATCAACATGCGCTCGCGTGGCAGATAGGCGACCAGCATGCCTTCGACGTGCTGCAATGGATGGACGTATGACACGTGCATGCTCCGCGCGCCGTCATTGAGCCAGTAGTTCTCACGGACGGTTTCATATTGGTAACCCTCCGCAAGCTCGGTCGGTGGCCACAGCGAGAGCATGTCTGGCGCGAGCGTGCGCTGCGCGTAGTTGAGGACATCGCGGGTATAGAACGCGTAGTTCTTCCAATGCGTGACGATGGTGGCACCGACATGCATGAAGGTGCGCAGCCCGCCGATATGGTCGTGGTGCTGGTGGGTGTTGACGAGGAACCGGATCGGCTTGTCCGGGACGAGGCGCACGGTTTCGTCGATCACCGCGAGACTCCGGGCCTCGTCGATCGGTGCTTCCACGACAGCGACATAATCGCTGAACTCGACGACCACACTGTTGTGCGACGAGCCACCCAGTAGCCAGACCCCGTCGGCGAGCGCCTCGCTCTCGACCGTCACTGGTCGGCTGGCTTGGCGGACCGCGTCAGGGACGTCGACCTCTGCCTCACAGACGTTCGGACGAATATCGTCGATCGTGCCGCCGAAGGCGTTGTGACCCGCGTTGACACTCTGCGCCTGGTAGTTGTCGTCCCACCCCGCGTGGTGATGCCACGTGGTGGGGAAGCGGATGCCGTTCCCGAGATCCGCGTAGGCATTGTTGGAGAACTCGTGCTCGTAGTTCATGTCGCCAAGCACAGGGTCCGGCACCCAGGTGTGGATACGCTGAAGCAAGTTGTCTTGGTTGATCGTGGCGTCGACACGGTACTTTCCGAGCATCGTGATCGAGACAATCGTGACTTTTTCGGGCCGCGTGGTCGCGCCGTCGCGACCCATTTCCCCGAGCTCCCAGCGCCAGGCGGCACGGGGGTTCGCGCCGGGTCGGCGTGCCGCCTTGAGGAACCCGTGCGGGTTGAGCCAGAGGTCGAGCTGCCATCGCTCGGCGTCCTCGGGCCGCGACGCAGTCGGCTCGCCGTCGGGCCCGTCCGTGTGCCATGCGTGATTCCCGTTGACCACGAACCGTTGACGTCGGTGTGTCTGGAGCGATTCGCCACCACGCCAGCCAAGACCCCATCGCCATGAGGCGGGGTTCTGCCCCGGCTCTCGATCGAACGACTCCGTCAACGTCCCCGTGTCCCAGTTCATCGTACGGGTGTAGCCGGTGAGTGGAGCGCCCCGAGGCCAATCGACCTCGTAGCCGTTCAGTCGCTGTTGGCCCACTTTGCCCGAATAGGCGGTTCCCGCGATCGTGACGCAGCGCAGGTTGTCTGTGCCGATGGCGGCCGACGCGGCGTTGAGGATCGGAGACGGGTCGAGGTATCCCGAAGGGAGTTCCTGGCCGCTGATGGAGACGCCGAGGGCGAGAATCGTCAGAGATGTAATGGGATAGCGCAGGGGACGACGCATGGTGCCTCCTTCGGACGAGATGACGCGCCCGAGGATTATGTCGCGAATCTCTCGGACGCGATAGCGGCTAGCAGCCCGTGGTGAAAGTGCCGTGTTGCACCGAGACCGTCGAGGCGCCCGTTTCACAAGGCGCGAAGAGGGAGAATACCGGGAGTATTCGACCGATGAGCAACGCCGTGAGGCGGGATGCGTCGGCGGTCGAATGCCGCGGGACTTTCACCACGGGCTGCTTGAAGGCCGGTGTATATTGCGGTCATGAAGACAGTGCAGAAGCTGACGCTGGATGACGCTCGGATCATCATGGAGGCCGCCGAGGCGAAGGCGCGGGTGATCGGCGTCGACATGGATGTTGCCATCACCGACGACAGCGGAAGCCTGCTGATGTTCCATCGGATGGACAACGGCCGCATCACGAGCATCGACGTGGCGATCAGCAAGGCGTTCACGGCGGCCGCCGCGCGACGGTCGACACGCGCCTACGGCGAGATCAGTGGCCCAGGCGGACCCGCGTTTGGTTTCACGTGAGCAACCAGGGGCGGTTCATGATCGTCGCCGGCGGGCTACCCCTCTTCGTCGCGGAGCAGATCGTCGGCGGGGTGGGATGCAGCTCCGGGTCTCCGGACCAGGACGAGGTGGTCGCCCAGGCGGGGATCGACGCGTTTCTCGAGAGCCTGGCGTAACGGAGAAGGGCGCGTGGACCGTGCGACGGTGATCGCCGTCGTTGTTGTTGGACTCGGCCTCGGTTGTGGCGTCTCGCAGGAGGGGGGCACTCCCCCAGCGGGCGTCGCATCGGTGGACATGGCCAAGGGTCCGCCGTTGATCAATGACCAGTGGCAGATTCTCAAGATGGCGACCGCGCACGGGGTGTTTACCATCGAGATCGAGTTGCGCGATCTCGACGCGGCGGCAGAGGTGGCACGGCTCCTCGTCGAACCGCTCACCGAGGACTATACGGAGGTGCTCGTCTATATGTACGCGGACGAGCAGGGCACGGGTGGACACCCGCCGGCGAAGCGCATCCAATGGACCGCGGTCGGTGGCTATGCAGAGCTTGAGTACTGAACGTCGCCGCGAGACGGGATGCATCGGCGGTCGAATGCCGCGGGACTTTCACCACGGGCTGCTAGGCCTCAGCCGAGCAACACGTTGACGATGAAGGTCGCGGCCAGGATGCCGGCCACGTCGGCCGCCAGGCAGGCGGGCACCGTGTGCCGCGTGACCCTCACGCCGACGGCACCGTAGTAGACCGCCAGCGTGTAGAACGTCGTCTCGGTACTGCCCGTGTAGGTGCTCACCAGATAGCCGATCAGCGAATCTGGCCCGTGGGTCGACATCGCATCCGCCGCGACGCCGAACGCGCCCGTGCCAGTCAGCGGACGTAGCACGGCGATCGGGAGCGCCTCGGCCGGCATCCCGATGAGCGTGGTGACGGGCGCCACGAGGGTGACCAGCAGTTCGAGCCCGCCCGATGCGCGGAACATCCCGACCATCACGAGAATGGCGACGAGATACGGGATGATGCGCAGGGCGACCTGGAAGCCCTGTTTTCCGCCCTCGACCAGCGACTCGTAGACTCGCACGCCGCGCACCCAGCCATACAGGACCATCACCCCGACGACCGCCGGAATGCTCCAGAAGGACATCAAGCCGCGAATCACGTCGACCGGCGACTCCGTGCCGGCGCGCGCGGCCACGTCGCGGACGGCCAGCGCCACGAACGCGATCCAAAATACCCGAGCGGCCCAGACGCGCAATGGCGCGCGGCGCAGCGCCGGCGTCGACCCCACGCCGTCCGACGCGGCTTCGGTCGGGGTAACGGGCGGAACGGGCGGCGGCTCAGTCGATCGATACGGCTTCGCGCGTGACAGCACCAAGGCGGTCGTGATGGCGATGACCGTGGCCACGCCGCTCGCAAACCAGGTCGGGAGGAAAATGGCGGCAGGGTCTTCGGACCCGAGTGACACGCGCAGCGCCACCATGCCCGACGGCAGGATGGCGAGCGCCGACGTGTTGATGGCGAGAAACATCACCATCGCGTTCGTCGCCGTGCCCGTCCGGCTGTTGAGCTTGTCGAGCTCCTCCATGGCCTTGATGCCGAACGGTGTGGCGGCATTGACGAGGCCGAGCATGTTCGCCGCCATGTTCATGACGATCGCTCCGATCGCCGGGCTGTTGGCGGGGACTGAGGGGAAGAGGACGCGGGTGGCGGGTCTCACGACCCGCGCGATGGTTGTCATCGCACCGCCGTCCTCGATCACCTTCATCAGCCCGAGGAAGAACGCCATGGCGCCGACGAGGCCGATCGCGAGCTCCACGGCGCCCCGTGCGGACGTGAGGATGCCGTCCGTCAGCGCCTGCATCTGACCGGACAGCGCGGCAAGAAGGACCGATGCGAGCGCGACCGCTACGAAGAGGCCGTTGAGCATGACGATCCGGACAGGTCGGTGCCGGTTACCGGACGGCTCCCCTTACAGCGCAGGGGAAGGCCCCGGGGGCATTGGGGGTGCGGCCGCTCCGTCATCGCCCACGAGCTGGGCGTATCGTCGCCGGAGCCGGGCGGCCTCTGCGTCGTTGAGGTCCCAGACCTCGAGCTGCGAGAGCTCGATGAACGCGTCGGGCTGGACGGGGTAGCGCTCCACGGCCAGCTGGAGCGCTCGCCGCGCCCCCTGAAGGTCACCGTTCAGGCTGAGGCTCCGTCCGAGCAGGGTCAGGGCTTCGCTCGACGCCGTGCTGAGCGGGATGGACTCGAGGGCCTCGATGGCCTTGCTGAGCGCGGCGTGATCGCCCGAGGTCTCGGCGATGTCGAGCCAGACCCGTCCGAGCGCGGTGTAGACCAGCGGTTGATCCGGCAGCTCCTCGGCCGCCCGCCCGAGTGCAACGACGGCGAGATCGGTGCGCCCGGCGCGCGCGTAGGCCAAGCCGCGGGTCACATGTCGGTCGGGACGATCCCGGTCGAGAGCCGCGAGTGCCTCGAGCTGCTGCAGTTCCAGCCGCGTCTCGCCGAGCGTGCGGTACACGGCGGCCAGGACCTCGCGTGCATCGAGCATTCCTGGCGACAGCTCGACCGCGCGTTCGAGGAGGACGCGTGCTTCGTCGTGATCGTCCTGCGCCTGGAGGTAGAGACCAAGGAGGTACGTGGCCTCGGCGAAACGCGGATCAAGCTCCACGGCTTGTCGTAGGAGCTGCACGGCGCGATCCGCGCCACCGTGACCGTGTTCGGCCAGCGCGAGCTTGTAGAGCACCCGGGGATTCTGGTCATCGAGCTGGACGTAGCGCCGGTAGTGATCGACGGCCGCCTCATATCGCCCCAGCGCGTAGGTCGCGTCGCCGAGCAAGTCGAGCGGGCGGGTCGCCGCCGGGTCGAGGGTCGATGCCATCGAGAGGTCGCGGATGGATGCTGGCAGGTCACCGCGCTCGCGATAGGTCTCGCCGCGCTTCAGGTGGGCGAGCATCGAGCTCCCGTTGAGCGCGATGGCGCCGCTGTACTTCTCGATGGCGACCAGCCCCTGTTCATCGAGACGCGCCTGATCGCCTGCCGCGACGAGCCGGTGGTACTCGCGGTCACGCGCGGCACCCGTGTAAACGATGACGCCCGCCATGCCGACGAGCAGCACGAACGACGCCAACAACACACGGCGCATCGTGCCTATCGTAGCAGGAAACTGGAACTTTCCCGGTGGGGCGGGGTCCAATTCACGAGGGACATCGGGCCACGTCCGCGGCTTGCGTTCTGCGGTCCTACGCGCCACGATGTGACGGTGGACGGGTACTGTCGATGGCGGCGCCGTTGAGGTCGAGTCCTATGGAGGATCACATGCATTCTGCTCCGGCGGTGGAGTGGTCCCAGCTCTCATCCACCGATGCCTCGCTCGTCGAGCGCTGCGTTGCGGGCGACGAGGACGCGTGCCGTGCCCTGGTGGAGGCGCACGAGCAGATGGTGTTCCAGCTGGCGTTCGCGTTGACGGGAGAGCGCGAGGAGGCGCTCGACGTCTCGCAGGAAGTCTTCCTCCGTGTGTTCCGCACGTTGCGCCGATTTCGTGGCGACGCGGCGATCAGAACGTGGATCTACCGAATCGTCGTCAACCAGGCACGGAATCGGCATCGCTGGTGGCGCCGCCGTGGCCGCGCCGCTCAGGTGTCGTTCGATGATTTCGTCCGATCCCATGGGGAGCCGCGCTCCGCGGCAGGCGTGTCACCGGACGCCTGTCTCGATCAGCGACGACTCGCCGTGCGTCTCCGGGCCGTGGTGGCGCGGTTGCCGTTCGACCAGCGGTCGACGCTGGTGCTCCGTGAGTACCACGGACTCCCGTATCAGGAAATCGCGTACTCGCTTGGTGTGACACTGGGCACTGTCAAGTCTCGGCTCGCACGCGCTCGCGCCACGATCCGTACAGAAATGATGGGCGCATGGCCAACATGATCTGTCGCGGCGTCCGCCGGCGGATGTCGGCGTATCAGGACGACGAGCTGTCGATCGTCGAGCGTATTCGCGTGGACGGCCATCTGGCGGATTGCGCGTCATGCGCACGCGATGCCCGCGTGCTGCGCGCGGCGAGCGCGGCGCTGCACGAGTCTGCCGCACTGCCGTTGGATAACGAGACACGGGAGCGCATACGCAGCAGCGGTCGCGTTGCCCTGGCGCGTATCGGCGCGGAGCGCACGGTGTCCGAATCGTTGAGCGTCGCCAGGTTGGCCGACGATTTTCACCTGGTCTGGGTGACCGCGGCTGCGAGCGCCGTCGCGCTGGCCTGCGCCGTTGGTCTGGCGGGAATGGTACAGCTGGCGAGCGCGTCTCGGCCGGACTCGTTGGCGGCGGTCATGATGGCGCTCGCGACGCCTGGCTCGAATGCGAATCCGGTCCGGCTCCGATACGGGTTTGCCGTGCCGCGGTTGAGTCCTGACGTCGCGCTGCCGACGCTCCAGTTGCCAGAACCCGTGCGCGCCGGCACGGCCGAAGTTGCGCTGGCCGCGGTACTGACGCGGGAAGGCACCGTCTCTCGGCTGGAAGTGCTGCGGTCCAGCGGGTTGGATGAGGCGTTGTGGGACGACCTGGTGGCGTCGGCGGCGGCGACGCGCTTCCGACCGGCCGAGTACGGCGGCGCACCGGTCGCCGTCAACATGGTCTGGGTCGTGGAAGAAGTGACGATTCGCGGGAAGCTACCGGTGAAGCGTTCCTAGACTCTAGCAGCCCTCACGGCACCGCCGCGGTCGACGTGTTGTTCATGGCGTCGACGGCACGAACGACGACGTCCGCCGCGGCCTCCGGCGCCACCACGATTTCGAAACGCTCCTCACGCGAGTCTGGAATGCCGTCCATCGGGTAGACGACCTGCCATTGCTCGGCGTCGACTGAATACTCCACATGACGTATGGGCGAGAGCGCGTCGGTGACGACAAAGGCCACGAGCACGTCGGTGCCGGACGGTCGCGCCGGTTCGAGCACAATGACCGGCTGCGCGTTGTCGACGTCGAAGGGCTGGCTCGCGAGCGACCCCCGGAGTGCGCCGCCTGGCGCATTCGACGGTGCGTCAGTCGCGTCCACGCGAACGACGTACGTGCCGTCGGGCGCCGACGACGTGTCCCACGTGAAAATCGTCCGGGCCAGATTGCGGGTCAGCACCTTCCAACTCGGGTCGTCCTCGGACCGATAGCGAACGTCGAAACGCAGATCGTCCTGATTGGCATCGCGAGCGGTCCAGACGAACGTCTGAAGCCCCTTGCGATAGACACGGCGACCGAGAGTGGCGGGCTGCGTCTCTGCCGGTGATCTGTTCGCTTGTCGGGGATCATCGCGTTCTTCATCGAGCCCGGCGATCGGAGGTTCGCCACTCGAGAAAGGCTGCTGGAAGACTTCTCCGGGCGGGTGCACCGTGAGGTTGGTGACCTCGGGGCGGAGGTTGCGAGGCAAATACGCCGTCGTCACCGAGAGCAACGCCGGGGTGGCCTCCGTTCCCTGGAGCAGCGCCCGCCACTGGAGATAGCGCGCTTTCGGGCTGGTAATGGCGGTGCCGTCGGCATCACGGTAGGCGTCGGACCACGGGCTCCAGGTGCTACCCGGCGTTGCGGTGTTGCCCGCGCGCGTGAAGAGCCGGATGGTGGAGCCGACGGGCGTCGTGGCCCGCCACCGGATCGCCCCCCATGTGGCGATGGTCCGCGCGTCGCGCACATCGGAGAGATAACTGCCCTCGGCGGCATGTCCCGCGGACAGGCGATAGAGCTTCCCGGCGTTGGCGGTCGTGTAATAGAGCCGATCGTCAGGACCGCGGGCGAAACGGGTGACCTGCTGCGTCGGCGCCTGCGTCAGCAGCACGGTCGTCCTCGGAGTGTCGGTCACGCGAAAGATCCTGCCCGTCGCCCCGGTGCCGATCACCAGCGCACCGTCACGGTCGACCACCGCGTCATACGGCGTGTCCTCACTCGAGCTCCACACGACATCCCAGACGCCGTCCGGCGCGATCCGGTAGACGGCCCCTTTGGTCCCGAGCACTGGGCCGGCCGCGGGCGCGGTCTGCACGATGCCGCCGGCATCGGCGGCGACGACAGCCGTCACCTGAGAGCTCACGGTGACGCTGGCGATCGGCGCGGAGTCCGGACGGGGAGCATCCGTCGCCGGCGCGGCACGCGTAGCGGCGCCGCTCGACGCGACGGCGTGAATCGTGCCGTCGTCACTCAGGTGAAGGGCCGAGATCTCGTCGAAATCAGACTCCAGGAGCACGAAGGCCTCGCCGTCCGGGTCGATCCGAAACACCCTGCCAGGCATGCCGGTGCCAGCGAGGATACGGCCATTCGCGTCGACCGCCAGGGCTCGCACGTGGGTTGCCTCCGTGTCGTACAGCAGGGCCGCTTCGCCGCTCGGGGCGACCCGGTAGATGCGGCCTGGGGCGCCGGTCGCGACCAGGAGCGCGCCGTCGGGCGCGGTGCTCAAGGCCCACACATACGGCTCCTCTGGGTCGAATACCTCTGTGGCGCCAGCGTCTCCGAGGGCCACGACGCTGCCGTTAGGCGACGTACCCGCATACACACGCCCCTCCATATCGACGGCGAGTGCGTGCACGTCGAGCTCGGCGGACTCGAAAACGGTCTCGGCCGTGCCGCCCGGCTCCACGCGCACCACGGTGCCGCCGTTGCCGCTGCCCAGCCACAACGCGTCACGACCCGCGACCAGCGTCCAGAGAAACGGATCCGTGGCCTCGTAGACGGCCTCCGCGCGCGGACCGAGCAGGAGGCGACCGTCGATGTCGACGGAGAGGTTGTCCACGTCTCCTCTGAGGAACTCGTCCTGTGTGGAGACGCGCCAGAACGTTGGCGCCGCGGCACTGACCACGACGAGGCCGACGCCGAGCGCCCCGGCCATGATCGCCACCGCGATGATGGGTGGCCGCGACGGGCGGGCCGTCATCCGGCCTCGACGGTAATGGACAGCAGGCGTGCGCCAGTCACGACGTGGTCGGTCGGGATCTCCCATTCACCGATCGTCGCGTTCTGTAGCCGGGCGTGGTCACCGCTGGCGCGGTCGCCGTCGAGCACCGCCAAGACCGATGCGGGCAACGCGGGGAGCACCTCGCCGCGCACGACCGCACCCGGTCGCGCCACGAGGAGCTTCACGTAGAGGCGATCGTGGCGCCGGGCGTTGTTCAGCGCGCGAATCAGCTGAGGCAACGTCCTGGCGGTCCGCGGATGCCGTCCTTCCGAGGCTTCCCGCCGACTGAGTTGGGTCGCGTCGGAGACGAGCAGCTGAACAGGCCCCGTGACGTGGGACGGGAGCGTCACCGTGACCGTGTGAATCGACTCTTCACCCGACGAGGTCCTCGATGCGACCTTGAGGGGGACGGTGTCGCCGGCGCGGGGCCGCACCGCATCAATCCAGACGCGCTCAAGCGTCGCGGTCCGGCGCTCCTCGTGGGAGGTAATCGCGATGTCGATTCCGTCGATGGTCACGGGCTCGAACGTATTCCCGACGAGCGTCGTGAGCGGCGCCATGATGCCCGCGGCGGCGGTGATGTAGGCGGCATCGCCCGCATACACATCGCGAAACGTGACGTCCGTCTGTCCGCGTAGCCGCGCGGTCCCGTCGACACGATAGGTGCTCGCGCCGACCTGACGGGTCCAGGAGACGAAGGTGTTGAGCATGCCGGTGTATGTCAGGAGCGGCGTGAACAGGCGATCGTCGATGACTTCGAACGCGAAACGTTGGCTCAGGTCGCGGTCGTCCCCCGCCTCGAGCGTGACGGTCACGGGGATCATCGCCGGACCGGTGCCGAGACTGCCGAAGATTCCGGTCGACCGATCTTGATCGATCGTGCCGAGGACGTCGCCGATTGTCGCGAGTCGCGAAGAGATGGCCAGGCTGGGCAGCACCGTTGTCACATGGGCGCGGGTCATCGCGAACTGTGCCGGACCCAGGTTGTAGAACGGGTGACCGAATGCGTAGACGCGGCCGTCCTCGACAAGCGTCACGGTGCCGGTGCCGGCCATCGAGAGGTCGCCGCGCATCAGGCTCGCGCCCACGGCGTCGCCAGGTTGGAGCGGCGCACCGTCGGACGCCTGGGCGAGGCTCGCCGCCCCAGTGCCCCCAACGGTCGTGACGAAGCCGGCCGAGTCGAATGCGGCGGACCAGAGGTTCTGTATCTCCGGGACGAAGCCGCCCAACGCCAGCGGCGTCGCGATCGGGCGGAGCAGGGTGCCCAGGCGGCCCGCCTCCACCGTGGAGAGACCGGCCGCCCGCACATCGACCGGGCGCGCGGCGAACGCCGGCGAATCCCCGAAGAGCTGTTGTGCGACGCGTGCGAGCCCGTCCCGACTCGCCGAGAAGATCGCCGGCGGGGCGCGTCTCGATGCGAGGCGACTGGCTTCACTGTCCGTCGCAGCCATCTCCTCGATCGGAGTGATGCCAGCGATCGCCTCCCGGCTGAAGGAGCCCAGCGAATAGGAGAGGGCGCCGACGAGACGGCCGTCGATGTAGACGGGGCTGCCGCTCATACCCTGGATGACGCCGCTGTCAGCAAGCGGGCCGCCTTCGAGCCGCGCGACGATCAGGTTGCGGCGCGGCCCCATGACATTGGCCAGCACGCCGAGGACATGGACGGAGAACTCCTCGCGGGTGTCGCCTTCGAAGACGGTGATGCCAATGCCCGTCATACCGGCGCGCACCTCGTCGAGTGCCATGCGCGCGGTCGCCGCCGGCAGGCTGACGACGATCAGCGCAGCGATGACTGCGCCACACAGCAGCGGGACAGGTCTCATGAAGGGCGGGAAGCCGCGGCGAACGCCGCACAGCATCTGAAACGTTTATATCGGAGGAAGTGCTTACAGGTCAAGGAGAAATGGGCGATCCAAGCGTCTGTTCAAGCGTGAATTGACAGCGCGTCGGGCCGTCTGATAGCGTGTGCGGCACGGTGATGACAGTGCTTGTGCCGTCGGACTCACAAACCAGCACGCTCGCGGTCGACGTGGCGCGACCCGCCACACGCCGGCCCTGGTGGTATTGCGCGTTTAGTCCCAATGCGACAGCTGGGGGGGCGGTCATCTAGGCCAAACGGTCAACCAACGCAGACGACACCAAGCCCCTTCAGCCCACCGGCTGATGGGGCTTTTTTCGTAGGTGCGTGACAGACGACGACATGGACCGAGCGACCCCCCTACTGTGTGCCACCGTGACCGGCGCGACGATGGAAGAACTGCGCGCGAATCGGGATCGCGCCTCGGGTGCCGACCTCGTCGAGCTCAGACTCGATTCGGTCGCGCGACCCGACGTGGCGGGCGCGCTGGCGGGGCGCACGACGCCGGTGATCGTCACGTGTCGGCCGCCCTCGGAAGGGGGATGGTTTGACGGCGCCGACGAGGAGCGTCGGCGCATCCTGGTGGCGGCACTCGACGGAGGGGCGGAGTTTGTCGACGTGGAGTGGCGGGCGGGGTTCGCGGATCTCATCCGCGCGCACGACGGACGTCGAATCGTGCTCTCGATGCATGACTTCGAGGGCGTGCCGCCCGATCTCGAGGACCGGTATCGCGCCATGCGGGCGACCGGAGCCGAGGTAGTCAAGCTGGCCGTCCGGGTCGACGGCTTGAGCGACACGCTTGGCCTTGCGGCGCTCGACGCCGGGTCTCCTCGCGCGCGACGAGTGATCATCGGGATGGGACAGGCCGGCGTCGCGACGCGCGTGCTCGCCGGGCGCTTCGGGTCCTGCTGGACGTATGCCGGCGACGCGGTGGCTCCGGGACAGATCGATCTCTGCAGATTGCGGCAGGTCTATCGATTCGGCGCGATTACCTCGCGCACTTCGGTATACGGCGTGCTCGGCTCGCCGGTGGGGCACTCGTTGTCGCCGGCGATGCACAACGCCGGTTTCGCCGACGCGGGGATCGATGCGGTGTATCTCCCGCTGGAAGCGCGCGACCTCGACGACTTTGCACGGTTTGCCGACGCCATCCCGCTTCGTGGCGTGAGCGTGACGGCGCCGTTCAAAGAACAAGTCGCGGCGCGCGTCATGCAGATGGACGCCACCGGACGGAAGGTCGGTGCGGTCAACACGTTGCGCTTCGACGCGGCCGGCTGGCGCGCCATCAACACCGACGTATCGGGCTTCCTCCAGCCGCTTGCGGGTCGAATGACGCTGGCCGGTGCGCGCGCGGCCGTGATCGGGGCGGGCGGCGCGGCGCGCGGCGTCGCGGTCGGGCTCGCGAGCCAGGGCGCCGTCGTGACCATCTGTGCTCGCAATGGATCCAAGGCCGCACAGGCGGCGGAGGCTGTCGGGGCGGTGGTTGGACCGCTGCCTCCCGCCCCGGGGTCGTGGGACCTGCTGGTGAACACGACGCCGGTGGGCATGCGGCCTGATGTGGAGACGACACCGTTGCCCGACGGGCCGTTTACGGGCCGGCTCGTCTACGACCTCGTCTACAACCCGCCGACGACGCAACTGCTGGCCGATGCGGCGGCGGCGGGCTGCGACACGATCGGTGGGCTCGAGATGCTGGTGTCACAGGCCGAGCGGCAATTCGCCTGGTGGACCGGTCGGACTCCACCGCCGCGACTCTTCAGGGAAGCCGCGCAGACGGAGCTGGCGCGTCACGTCGGAGGCAAATCATGAGTATCGACACGACGTTCGAGCAATTCGTCGAGCTGGCTACCCGCGGGACGATGGTGCCCGTCTGTCGCGAGGTCATGGCGGACCTGTTGACGCCGGTATCGGCGTTTCTCAGGATCGCGGAGAACAGCGACCACGCGTTCTTGTTGGAGAGTGTCGAGGGCGGGGAGCGGCTCGCGCGATATTCGTTCCTGGGCAAGGACCCGTTTCTTGTCCTGCGATCGGCACGCGGCGAGACGGCGGTCGAACGTGCGGGGACCCGCGAACGGCGCACCGAGCCGTATCTGGACGCGCTTCGTGATCTGATGGCGCGCCATCACTCGCCGACGGTGCCCGGATTACCGCGATTCACCGGTGGCGCCGTGGGGTTTCTCGGCTACGACGCAGCCTCATGGTTCGAGCCGACACTCGAGAATCGATGGGCGGCCTTTCCGAAGCCGGCTGAGGGCGGGGATGACGCCGTGTTCATGTTGTTCGACACCATCCTGGCGTTCGACCACGTGAAGCACCGGATACTGGTCATCGCGAACGCCGTCGTCGATGGTGCCGGCGAGGACGCGGACACGCTCAGAGCACGGTATGAGTTGGCCCAGGCCAAGATCCAGGTCCTCGAGACCGAGCTCGAGCGTCAGCTGTCGGTGGCCAGCCCCCTGGAACCGGCGGACCTCGAGGTGTCCTCGAACACGACGCAGACGGAGTTCGAGCAGGCGGTCCGCGACGCGAAGTCCTACATCACCGCGGGGGACATCTTTCAAGTGGTGCTGTCGCAACGGTTCGAGACCGACATTCGCGCAGATCCGTTCACCGTCTACCGCTCGCTGCGTTACGTGAATCCGTCGCCCTACATGTATTACATACGGATGGGTGACGTCGCGATTGTCGGTTCGTCGCCGGAGATGCTCGTGCGCGTGGAGGGGCGGCACGCCGAGACTCATCCAATCGCCGGGACGCGGCCACGTGGTGTCGACGACGAGGCCGACCAGGCTCTGGCGGAGGAGCTGAAACGCGATGAGAAGGAACGGGCCGAGCACGTCATGCTGGTGGATCTGGGCCGGAATGACCTGGGCCGTGTGTCCGAGTTCGGGTCGGTCCGTGTCCCGCAATACATGGGACTCGAGCGCTATTCACACGTCATGCATCTGGTGTCGCGCGTGGAGGGACGGCTGACCAGCGATCGGGATCGACTCGATGCGCTCGCGGCGTGCTTTCCTGCCGGGACCGTGTCGGGGGCCCCGAAGATTCGCGCGATGGAAATCATCGCTGAGCTGGAGCCGACGCGACGCGGGATCTACGCCGGAGCCGTCGGCTATCTCGACTTCGCGGGCCATCTCGATTGCTGTATCACGATCCGGACCATCGTCGTGACCGACGGACGGGCCTATGTGCAGGCGGGGGCCGGTATCGTCGCCGATTCCGACCCGACCGCCGAATACCATGAGACGAAGGCCAAGGCCTCCGCGCTGATTCGCGCGCTCGAGATGGCGCAGAGCGGGCGCGGCCCGGCGACGACGTAGCAGCTAGGTCAGAGGAACAGTGCATGGTGTTGGTGATCGACAACTACGATTCGTTCACCTACAACCTCGTCCAGCAGCTGGGCGAGCTCGGCTGCGAGCTCATCGTGAAGCGCAACGACGCGATCACGCTCGACGACGTTGGCCGGCTCAACCCGGACCGCATCGTGATCTCGCCCGGTCCCGGGCGGCCGGAGCACGCGGGCATCACGGTCGATTTGGTGCGCGCGTGGGGCCCGCGCGTGCCGATGCTCGGGGTCTGCCTGGGGCACCAGGCGATCGGGGCAGCCTGTGGCGGCGCGATCGTGGCGGCGCCGCGTCTGCTGCATGGCAAGACCTCTACGATCGCCCATGACGGCAAGGGCGTATTCGCGGGGATGGTCGGCTCGTTTCGCGCGGGCCGGTATCACTCGCTCGCCCTGAGCCCCGACCCGATGCCGGCCGAGCTCGAAGTGGCCGCCACCGCGGTCGAAGACGGCGCCATCATGGCGGTGCGTCACCGGACATGGCCGGTGCACGGCGTGCAGTTTCACCCGGAGTCGGTGTTGACGGCTGACGGCCGACGCGTCGTGCGGAACTTCTTGGAGCTTGGACGGTAGGGAGGTCATGTTTTCCGACTTGATCGGGAAGTTGTATCGGCGTCATGACCTGACGGCCGCCGAGGCCGAGGCGGCGATGGCGGAGATCATGGAGGGTCGCGCGACGTCGGCGCAGGTCTCGGGGTTACTCGTGGCGCTGGCGATGAAAGGCGAGCGTCCCGAAGAGATCGCGGGGCTGGCCAGGACGATGCGTCGCCATGCCGTACCACTCGTGCGGTCGCGACCGGCTGGCTTCGATACGTGCGGGACGGGCGGCGACGGGTCCAACACGTTCAATGTGTCGTCCCTGGCGGCCATCGTGCTGGCGGCGTGTGGCGTCGAGGTGGCGAAGCACGGCAACCGGTCGGTGTCCAGCCGCTGCGGGAGCGCCGATCTGTTCGAAGCACTCGGGGTGGACGTGACGGCGGCGCCGGCCACGGTGGAACGCAGTCTCGACGAGGCCGGTATCGCGTTCTTTTTCGCGCCGACCTTCCATCCGGCGATGCGGCACGCGGGGCCGGCACGCCGGGAGCTCGGCGTACGCACCGCCTTCAACCTTCTCGGGCCCGTGACGAATCCCGCCGGCGTCCAGCGGCAGCTCGTCGGTGTGCCGCGACCCGAGCTTACCGACGTCTTGGCTCGCGTGCTCGGCGCACTCGGGTCCGAGCGGGCGTGGGTCGTACACGGCGCCGACGGCCTCGACGAGATCTCGACGACGGGGTACACGAAGGTCTCCGAGGTGCGATCCGGGCGGGTGACGACGTTCTATCTGGATGCAGCGGAGCTCGGATTGCGCCGAGCCGCTGCGGACGACCTTCGCGTCGATGACCTGTCGGCGAGCGTGGCGACGGCTCGCTCCGTCCTCGACGGAAAGGGCGGGCCACCGCGCGAGTTCGTGCTGGCGAACGTCGCTGCCGGACTCGTCGTCATGGAGCGGGTCGACTCGCTCCGGGACGGGGTCGCGATGGGGGCGGAGGCCATTGACAGCGGGAGGGCGGCCAGCGTGCTGGAATCGATGGTGATGCACTCTAATCTTAGGTCCCCGGAGGCCGGAGACTAGATATGACACCCGCGGATCTCCTCGAGGCGATCGTCGGGGCAACCCGGCGCGCCGTCACCGACCGCCAGGAGGCAATGCCGGCGAGCGCGGTGGAACGCGTGGCATCGACACGCACGCCGAGAGGCGGGCTGTTTCGAACCCAGCTGGCGCGCGTCGATCGGATCAACATCGTCGCGGAGTGCAAGCGTCGGTCGCCGTCGCGCGGCGTCTTGCGGCCGGAGTACGAGCCGGCTGACGTGGCCCGTGGCTATGCCGCTGCCGGGGCGGCCGCGGTCTCGGTGCTCACCGAGCCGTCGTTCTTCGACGGTGCGCTGGATCATCTCGACGCGGTGCGCGCGGCCATCGAGGTGCCCGTGCTCCGGAAAGACTTCGTCGTGTCGGAGTATCAGCTGCTCGAGGCTCGCGCACATGGTGCTGACGCCGTGCTCCTCATTGTCGCGGCACTGGACGAGGCCGCCCTGACCGCGCTGCTGGGTGCCGCACACGCGCTCGACCTCGCGGTCCTGGTCGAGGTGCATGACCGCGACGAGCTCTCGCGCGCGCTTGGGGTAGGCGCCGATGTGATCGGAGTCAACAATCGCAACCTCCGCACCCTCGATGTCGACCTCACGGCATCCGAGACCTTAATCGAAGCGATTCCCGCCGAGCGGCTGGCGGTGGCGGAGAGCGGCCTTCGCACAAGGTCCGATCTGCTGTCCCTTCGGCGGGCTGGGTACGACGCGTTTCTCATCGGCGAATCGTTCATGACTCAGCCTGACCCAGGAGCCGCGCTGACGAGCTTCCTTGAGGACGGCGACCTGGTGCCGCGCGGGGCAAGGCGCGCGGCGCGTAGGGCGGCGCCAGCCACATGGTAAAGGTGAAGATCTGCGGTATCACGCGTGCGCAGGATGCGATGCTGGCGAGCGACCTCGGCGCATCGGCCATCGGCTTCGTGTTCTGGGCGAGGAGCCCGCGTTTCGTCGACCCGGTCGAAGCGCGCGCGATCGCCGCTCAATTGCCGCCCGACGTCGCGCCGATCGGCGTCTTCGTCGACCCGTCGGTCGACGAGGTTCGACAGGTCGTCGAGCACGTCGGACTCGCAGCTGTGCAGCTGCACGGCGACGAGGCCCCCGCGGTCTACGGCGTGTGGCCCTATCGCGTCATCAAAGCAATCAGTGTCCGCGGGGCGGCGACCGTCGACATGGTGCGGGCAGTGCCCGACAACGTGACGGTACTGCTCGATGCGTCTGACGACACGCGGAGAGGGGGCACGGGACGCACCGTCGACTGGTCGGTCGCCCGCGCGATCGCCGCGCGGCGTCGGACCTTTCTTGCCGGAGGTCTCCGGCCGACCAACGTGGCGGAGGCGATTCGGGTCGTGAGCCCGTATGGCCTCGATGTGTCGTCTGGAGTCGAAGCCGAGCCCGGCAGGAAAGACCCGGCACGGCTTCGCGACCTGTTCGACGCGGTGGCACACGCATGACGATACCGGTGTTCGGACGTCGGGATCCGGACGAACGGGGGTACTTCGGGCCCTACGGCGGCCGGTTCGTGCCGGAGACGCTCGTCGAGCCAGTCGAGGCGCTCGAACGGGCCTACCGCGAAGCTCGAGCCGACGAGGGCTTCGGGGCCCAGCTGTCATCGCTCCTGACTCGCTACGTGGGTCGCCCGACCCCAATTTGTGAAGCCGAGCGCCTTCGCGCCTCGCTCGCGGGCGAGCGGGGCGTGGCACGCCTCTTCCTCAAGCGCGAGGACCTCGCGCATACCGGTGCACACAAGATCAACAACGCCCTCGGGCAAGCGTTGCTCGCCCTCAGGATGGGCAAGGATCGGGTCGTCGCCGAAACCGGCGCCGGTCAACATGGTGTCGCGACGGCGACGGCCTGCGCGCTGCTCGGGCTGCGGTGCGTGGTCTACATGGGGACCGAAGACATGGAGCGGCAGGCGCTCAACGTCTATCGCATGCGGCTGCTGGGCGCCGCGGTCAACGGCGTGGACGCCGGGAGCCGAACGTTGAAGGACGCAATCAACGAGGCCATGCGCGACTGGGTCACCAACGTCGCCGACACCTACTACTTGCTTGGCTCGGTGCTCGGTCCGCATCCGTATCCCCTGATGGTGCGCGAGTTCCAGTCGGTCATTGGCCGCGAGGCGCACGCGCAGTGCCAGGAACTGCTCCGACGGTCGCCCGACGTGGTGGTGGCGTGCGTCGGCGGCGGCAGCAACGCCTTGGGCATCTTCGACGCGTTCGTCGACGAGCCGGATGTCCGGCTGATCGGCGTCGAGGCCGGGGGCGAGGGCCTCGTGACCGGCCGCCACGCGGCGCGGTTCGCGACTGGCGTGGCCGGCGTGTTGCAGGGCACGCGCAGCTTCGTGCTGCAGGACGGGGACGGCAACATCGAGTTGACCCACTCGGTGTCGGCCGGGCTCGACTACGCGGCAGTCGGTCCGGAGCATGCCTGGCTCCGCGATCTCGGCCGGGCGGAGTACGCATCGGTGCCCGACGACGAAGCGCTCCGGGCGTTCAGGACACTCGGCCGCCTCGAAGGGATTCTGCCGGCCCTGGAATCGGCGCATGCGGTCGCGTATGCCTGTCGCCTCGCGTGCGAGCTGGGCGACGAACGGGTCATTCTTGTCAATCTCTCTGGCCGCGGTGATAAAGATGTTGACACCGTCAAGGCGCAGGACGTCGAGTGACGGGTGCGATGTCACGGCTGGATAGCATCTTCGCGCGCCTGCGGACCGAAGGGCGGACGGGACTCGTAACATTCACCACCGCCGGTGATCCCGACCTCGGTCGGTCGGCCGAGGTGCTCCGTGCCCTCGACGGCGCGGGCGCGGACGTCCTCGAAGTGGGGGTGCCCTTCTCGGACCCACTCGCCGACGGCCCCGTGATTCAGCGCGCGTCGGAGCGGGCCCTGGCGGCGGGAGGCACCTTGAGGACGGCGATCGAGCTCGTGGAGAGCGTGCGGGCATCGGTGCGCGCGGGCATCGTGTTGTTCACGTACGCGAATCCGGTCATACGGATGGGGCTCGGCGAGTTCGTCAAGCGAGCCGCGGCAGCTGGCGTGGATGGCGTGCTCGTGCTCGATCTGCCGATAGAGGAGGCGGAGCCGCTGCGCGAGGTCGCAGGCGCCGAGGCGATCGACCCCATCTTCTTGCTGAGCCCGACAACCAGAGATGCGCGCATACGTCGGGCAGCCGCACTTGGGCGAGGGTTTTTGTACGGGATATCTCGGCTGGGTGTGACGGGCACACGAGAGACCGTCGGCGGCGGTGCGGAGTCGCTCGTCGCGCGTGTCCGCGCCGTCACGACGATGCCCATCGCTGTCGGGTTCGGGATCTCGCGACCCGAGCATGTGGCGCAGGTCGGTCAGTGGGCGGACGCGGCAGTTGTCGGCAGCGCGCTGGTCGAGGTGGTCGCGCGGACCGGCACCGGAGACGTCGGGGGCGCGGTGGATCGTTATGTGCGCTGGCTGCGTGGGTCCGGTTCAGATCCGACGAGGGCGTGACGATGGCAGAATCGAAGAAAACCTTGACATCGCAGATACCGGCGACCATCGCGCCCCGCATGGACGAGTTACGACGCCGCATCGATCAGCTGGACGCGGAGATCGTGCGGCTCCTGAATGCGCGCGCGGCGTGCGCCGACGAGATCGGTCGACTGAAAGACGACGTTGGTATCGAGACCTATCAGCCAAAACGGGAGCAGGCAGTGCTCGCGCACGTGCGAGCCGTCAACACCGGGCCGCTGGATCAGGGCGCCATCACGCGCCTGTTTGAACGGATCATTGATGAGTCACGCCGCCTCGAACGCCAGGCGCTCGCGGGTCCGAACGCCGAGGCGGCGGGGTCACAGCCAGAGGGCGGCACGTCGTCCCAACAAGGGCAGTAGAGGAGAAAGAGCATGGTGGTCGTCATGGAAGAACGCGCCGCGGAGGATGACATCCAGCACATTATTGCGACGCTCGTCGAGAAGGGGTTCGACGTGCATCGCTCGACCGGCGCGCTGCGCACCGTGCTGGGCGCGGTGGGCGGCAACCGGGAGTTCGATACGCGATTGCTGGAGGTGATGGACGGCGTGCACGAGGTACTCCGAATCACGGAGCCGTACAAGCTCGCGAGCCGGACCTTCAAGCCGGAGCCCACGACCGTGTCGCTCGGCGAGTTCCGGATCGGCGGCGACGAGGTCATCGTCATGGCCGGACCGTGCTCCGCGGAGACGGAGGAGCAGGTCGAGGCCGCGGCTGCGGCCGTCGCGAAGGCTGGCGCCAAGGTGTTTCGCGGTGGCGCATTCAAGCCACGCAGCTCGCCCTATAGCTTCCAGGGGCTGGGGGAGGTCGGGCTGCAGATGATGCGGGGTGCGTGCGACCGCCACAACCTCAAGCTCGTCTCGGAGGTCATGGACGTCAGCCAAATTGAGCTGGTCGCGAGCTATGCTGACATGTTGCAGGTCGGCGCGCGCAACATGCAGAACTACACGCTGCTGCGCGCGCTGGGCAAGGCGCGAACGCCGGTCCTGCTCAAACGGGGCATTGCCGCGACGATCGAGGAGTGGCTGCTTTCCGCCGAGTATGTGCTGTCGGGCGGCAACACAGACGTGGTGCTCTGCGAGCGTGGGATCCGCACGTTCGAGAGCTACACGCGAAACACGCTCGACATTTCGGCGATCCCGGTCATTCACAAGCTGAGCCACCTCCCGATCGTGGCCGATCCGAGCCATGGGACCGGTCTGCGCGACAAAGTGGCACCGATGGCCCGCGCCGCCGTGGCGGCAGGTGCGGACGGGCTGATCATCGAAGTGCACCCCGACCCGGATCACGCGCGGAGCGACGGTGCGCAGTCGATGTTCCCCAACCAGTTCGATCGCCTCATGGCCGAGTTACGCATCATCGCCCCGGCGATCGGTCGTAGTGTCTGCGTTGATCCGGTCCCGCGACGCGGGTGGGGGACCTAAGCCCCAAGGCCAGCCTGTGGGACCTGAGTGATGTCCGATACCCCAAGAACACTCCCCGTGATTCAACCGGGGACGGAGCCGGGCGCCATCCCCGTGTTCGAGAAGATCGCCATCGTGGGACTGGGTCTCATCGGCGGGTCGCTGGCGCTGGCCGCGCGCCAGATCTGGCCCCGCGGCATGGTCATCGGGGTAGACGACAAACGGGTGCTCGAGCAAGCCATGGTGCGGCACGCCATCGACGTGGCCGCGGACGACCCCGTGGTGATTGCGGAAGCAGACCTGGTCATCCTGGCAGCGCCCGTGCGTGACAATATTGCGCTGCTCAGCGACCTCGGGCAGCACCTGACGGGCGCGGCCGTCGTGACCGACGTCGGGAGCACGAAGCGAGAGATCGTGGATGCGGCGCGGCGCTTGCCCGAGCGCCTGGTGTTCGTCGGCGGACATCCACTCGGCGGCGCACCGCGCGGGGGCATCACGCACGCGCGACCCGACCTCTTCGAAGGGCGGCCCTGGCTGTTCACGCCAACGGAGGGCCGCCAGCCCCAAGAGTTGTCGCGTCTCAAGGAATTCGTCACCGCACTCGGGGCGGTCCCGCATGTGCTCTCTCCGGCGGCACATGACCGCCTCATCGCCTTTCTGAGTCATCTTCCCCAGCTGACGGCGTCCGCATTGATGCACGTCGTGGGGTCCGAGGTCGGCGAGGACGGTTTGGCGTTGACGGGTCGCGGCCTGTCGGATACCACCCGGCTGGCGTCGAGTCCCGCCGCGATCTGGCGCGATATCTGCGCGACCAACGCCGACGAGGTGGCGGCTGCGCTCGATGCGCTGATCGGCGAGCTGCAGGCGTTACGGGGTGATCTCGCGTCGGGCGACGGGCTGGCGCGGATTTTCGAATCGGCCGCCAAGTGGCGCAGCGTGCTCGCGAAGCACCGGCCTCCGACGGGCTCCTAGCAGCCACGCAGCCCGTGGTGAAAGTCCCGCGGCATTCGACCGCCGATGCATCCTGCCTCACGGCGTTGCTCATCGGTCACATACGCCCGGTATTCTCCCTCTTCGCGCCTTGTGAGACGGGCGCCTCGACGGTCTCGGTGCAACGCGGCACTTTCACCACGGGCTGCTAGCGGAAGCGCCCGCCGCCGCCGCGAACCTCGATGCGCGTGCGCGCGGAGATCAGGACGTCATCACGCCGCTTGAGATGCAGACGCACCTCGTAGCGGCCCCCGTACTCGAAGGTGTGACGGATGGAGAACCGACGCCGAATGGTGCTGGCTCCCCGCTCGTATGGGTCGCAGTCCGGCGTCGATGCGGAGATCGTGTCGTCGTCCCAGTCCCACTCCACGCTCGCGCAGTAGAGCTCTTCGTTGTCATCGGGACCGCCCCGGATTTCACCGACGAAGAGAATCTCAGTTGGCGCGAATGACACGCGCGGGCTGGCCCGCAGACGAAGCTCCGCGTCGTCCTGAGCAATCTCGATTCGGAGCGCGGGCTCGAGCGCCTGCCCCGACGGCGCGCCGAGCAGGAGTGCCCCGGCGAGGACTCCGACCGCCCACAGCTGGTGAACCCGCACGACCGTCATTGTAGCTCGATATAATCGCGCGATGCGGGCACAGCGCAGCGATCCCACCGTGAGCGTCGCGACCATCGCGGCGGGCCAGGCCGCCGCGGATGTCGTCGGGCTCCCGGTCTTCGATGACGACGATCTCCGCGACGTCGTCGATCTGGAAGCCGCCAGTGGCGGTGAGATGGCGCGCGTCCGGGACTCGGGAGTGTTGCCCCTCGCCGCGGGCGAGACGGTGCTTCTGCGGACAGATCGTGCCGGGTGGCAGCCACGCCACGTGCTCCTCGTTGGCGCCGGTCCACCGGGACTCGCGTCGGTTCAGCGCTTGCGCGAAGCCGCCGCGGCGGCGGCACGGGCGGCCCTGCGGCATCACATCGAGCGGCTGGCCTTCGTCTGTCGTAAGAGCGCGCCAACCGACCGGGCCGTCCAGGCGGTGGCCGAAGGCATCCTGTTGGGCGGCTTCGAGGACCGGCGATACAAGACGGAGAGCGGGCACCAGGGGCGGTCGCTCGGTGCCTGCCAGGTGATTGCGCCGGCAGCGCCCGGCATGGACCTCGCGGCCGCCGTCGAGCGAGGACGCACCCTCGCGGCGGCGGCCAACGTCGCTCGCGAGCTTGCCAACGAGCCGAGCAACGTGCTGACACCGGCCGTGTTCGCAGGCCGTGCCGCCGCACTGATGGAGGACGTCGGCGTCGGCGTCGAGATCCTCGAAGAGCAGGGCGTCGCCGAACGTCGCATGGGCCTCCTGCTCGGTGTCGCGCGCGGGAGCGTCGAGCCGCCGCGCGTGGTGGTCATGCGCTACGAGCCGGTGAGTCCGGTCGACGATGCCGTCCTGGGGTTGGTCGGCAAGGGTGTGACGTTCGATAGCGGCGGGATCTCGATCAAGCCGGCCGACGGCATGGAGCGGATGAAAGGGGACATGGCGGGCGGCGCTGCCGTGATCGGGGCGATGCGTGCCCTTGCACAGCTTGGTGCGCCTCGCCGCGTCATCGGCGTGGTTCCGATGACGGAGAACATGCCGGGTGGTCGCGCGACGAAACCGGGAGACATTCTGACTGGCGCGAGTGGGACGACGGTCGAGGTCATTAATACCGATGCAGAAGGGCGGCTGATTCTGGGGGACGCGCTCTGGTACGCGCGCGAACTCGGTGCCACGCATCTCGTCGACGTGGCAACGTTGACGGGGGCCTGTGTCGTAGCGCTCGGCCATGTGTCGAGCGGCGTATTCGTCCGGCCCGATGACTGGAGCACCGCGGTGCGCCGGGCGAGCGAACGGGCCGGGGAGCCGCTGTGGCCGCTGCCGATCGGCGCCGAGTATCGCGAGCTCCTGAGATCAGACATGGCCGATCTCGTGAACAGCGCGGGGCGTGCGGGTGGCGCCTGCACCGCCGCGGCGTTCCTCGAGGCCTTTACGGGCGGGCTGCCGTGGGCCCACGTCGACATCGCCGGGACCGCATGGGCGGAGGACAGTCGCGAGGACCGGGTGAAGGGGTCTACCGGCGTCATGGTGCGCACCCTCGCCGAGCTGGCCCTTGACGAAGGGACTTGGTAGCCTGCCGTGATGGCCCGTCAACCCGTCACGCCGCTCGTCTACGACGTCATCGAGCCAACGACGCCCCAGACCACCGTGATCGACGTGCTTATGGGCGCTGGTTCCGTCGTTCTTACGATTGTCGTCGTGGCTGTCCTGCTAGGACTTGGACTCGCCGGCCTGCTGATCGTTCGTCGGCGGGTGAGTGGTGAGGGGCTCGAGGGAATAGGAGGCCAGGGCATCACACTCGGTCTCGATACCCGACTCGGCCGGCTTGCGCCGTCCCGCGAGGCACCCGCGCCAGCCAAAGGTGCACCAGATGACGGGGGCGAGACGTCTCCCCCGGACGAACCCTAGCAGGCTGCTGAAAAAGTCTGTGAAATGGGATCGAACAGATCGATCTCGTCGTACTACGATGCTCCCAACACTTCTGAAGGGGAGCCAGAACATGCGCGGACACGATGAGCAGACCCACGACATGTTCAGTTACCTGTCGCCGGAACAGCGCGTGCCGGCCGATCATCCACTCCGCGCGGTCCGCACGCTGACGGACCAAGCGCTGAAGACGATGTCGCGCCGGTTCGCCAGTCTGTATGCCAAGACGGGCCGTCCGTCGATCGCACCTGAGCACCTGTTGCGGGCCTTGTTGCTGCAGGTGCTCTACACGGTGCGGAGTGAGCGGCTGCTGATGGAAGAGCTCAACGACACCCTGTTGTTCCGCTGGTTCGTCGGTTTGAACATGGACGACCCGGTCTGGCATCCACCACGCGGCATGCGGGCTATCACATCAGTCAGCGAAACGGAAACTCGTGGAACAGGTCTTTGGATGGATGAAGACCGTCGGGGGCTTGCGCACGCTCCGGCATCGCGGCGTCGCCCTCGTGGATGGGCAGCTCACCTTCGCCGCCGCGGCCTATAACTTGGTCCGGCTGCGGAATCTGGAGGCGACGTGTCCCTGATCGCCGGACGCGCGTGTCGCCGGCCCCCTGATCGGGGCCAGCGCATCGCCGTGCGCACCGTCGTCGGTCGGTCGTTACTCGCATGATGCTTAGAGAACAGTCCGATTTACTCAGGTTCTTCAGCAGCCTGCTAGGAGCCTCCGGCGCTGGTGACGTTCTGCGGAAGCGGCATCGTCAGGGTGCGACGATACCGCAGCACGGCCTCCAGCAAGGCGTCGGCAATCAGATCGCGATACGAATCGGTGGCGAGGAACCTGGCATCGTGCCGGTTCGTGAGGAACGACACTTCGGCCAGCACGCTCGGCATGCGCGCGCCGATCAGCACAGCGAACGGCGCGCGCTTCACACCGAGGTCGGGCAGGTCCGGGTCAACCGCCCGCAGCTTCCCAACCAACCTCTTCTGGACGAGTTCCGCGAAGCGCTCTGACTCCTGCGCTTTGGCGCCGGTCGCGATCGCTCTGACCAGCTCCGGTAGCTCGGTCAGTGTGCGTGTGGTGCGCGCGTTCTCTCGCGCGGCCACGGCTTCGGACTCGGCGTCGGTCGCGAAGTCCAGCACGTAGGTTTCGACGCCTCGCGCGGCGGCACGACGACTGGCGTTGGCGTGGATGGAGAGGAAGAGATCCGCGTCGACCCGGTTGGCCAGCTCCGTGCGGGCCACCAGCGGTACATATTCGTCTCCCCGGCGTGTGAGCACCACCTCGATGCCGTGCCGCGGCAATCGGCGCGCGAGCCGCTGAGCGATGTCGAGCACAACATCGGCCTCCCTCAAGTCACGGCCGCTCGCGCCCGGGTCGTAGCCGCCGTGGCCGGCATCGATGACGACCCGCGAAATCCCGAGGCCGAGCTGGCGGGACAGGGCCATGGCCCGGTCCTGCCTGGTCGGGGTTGCGGTGGGGCCGTCCGCCTCGGGCGAATCCGGTGATCCGGCGCCGCGATCGTCACGTAGCGCGGCCCGATCCGCCGCCGGTGTCGCACTGCGCGCCGCGAGCGTGGGTGTGACATGAGGACGCGGAATCGGTGCGACGTGACGGCAGTCGGCGATCAGCCGGAACGGGTCGTAGAGACTGAGAACGTCGCAATCGGCGACATCCGCGGTATCGAGCAGGACGCGCGTGATGTTGCCCGGCCGGCGCTCGAGTCGGATCTCCCGCACGGGCTGACCGTCGAATCGCATGGTCTCGTTGCGACGGCCAGGTGCGCTGGCGGTATCGTGGAGGTCGAAGAAGACTTGGGGCGGCGACGTGGTCGTGTCGGTGCGGTAATCCACCTCTCGGTCGACCTCGACAGTCACCCGGACGAGGTCGCCAATCGTCTCACGGCGCACGTCCGTCAGCCAGGCGAGTTGGCGAAGTGCATCGAAGCGATGTCGCCGGTCACGGGATCGTACCGCGAACGGGCTCTCTGGGTAGGCGCTGGCTAGCTGCGCGAGCAGACGCGTGCCGGTCTCCAGATCCAGCGCGTCGTGGTGGCGCTCGAACGCCTCCAACGCCAGTCCGGATGCGTGCCACAGGGCGCGGTCGCCGAACGCCGTCACCGGAAAGCGCCGCTGGATCGCCTCGTAGGCGGCGGTCGCCGAGCGAAGCTTCTGCAGCGAAGGGCCGTGAGTACTCGGCGCGCGAAGCGCGCGCTCCTGTGCAAGCGCTGCGGTGAAGACTGCCGCCGGTGGACGGTCGTCGGCTGCCGGACGAACGGTGGCCGCGAACACGAGGATGCCCAGAATCGCGCAAAACCGCATCGTATGGCTTATCGACCGAATCGCCCGGAAGCCTTACGGCGCGGCTGCCCCGTTGTTAGCGGGGGATCACGTCCACTTCCTCGAAGTAATCGGGTTTGACGAGCACCTCCCTCGGTCTGCCCGAGGTGCCGCCCGAGACGAGGCCGTCGGCCTCCATCATGTCGACGAGGCGTGCGGCGCGGCTGAAGCCGACCCGCAAACGCCGCTGCAGATGCGAGATCGACGCTTGCTGGCTCGAGACCACCACGCGTGCCGCCTGGTCATAGAGATCGTCGCGCTCGAATTCGATTGCGTCCGGGGCCTTGTCATCCGCGGTAATCGAGTCGTCGTAACCCGGCTTGCCCTGCTTGCGGAGGAAGCTCGCCAGCCGTGCGGTCTCCTTTTCCGAGATGTACGGGCCATGTACGCGCACGCACCGCGACGACGCGGGCGGGAGAAAGAGCATGTCGCCCTTTCCGAGGAGCTGCTCGGCGCCGTTCGAGTCGAGAATCGTTCGGGAGTCGACCTTCGACGACGCACGGAACGCGATACGTGCCGGCATGTTGGCCTTGATCAATCCGGTGATGACGTCGACTGACGGACGCTGGGTCGCCAGGATGAGGTGGATGCCGACCGCGCGGGCCATCTGCGCGAGCCGAGCGATCGACTCCTCGACTTCCTTGCTCGCCACCATCATCAGGTCGGCCAGCTCGTCGATGGCAAGCACGACATACGGAAGCTGCGTCGGCAGGTCGGCGTCGTCGTCCGTGCGCGGGGACCTGGGCTTGCGCGCCTGTTGCGCCTCCTTGAGGAGTCGCCCAACGTTGCGGTTGTACTGATCGATGTTCCGTACGCCTTCAGCGGCGAGCCGCTTGTAGCGCTCCTCCATCTCCCGGACGGCCCAGCGGAGGGCATTGGCGGCCCGCTTGGGGTCGACCACCACGGGGGTCAAGAGGTGGGGAATCTCGTCGTACATCCCGAGCTCTAGCCGCTTGGGGTCGATCAGGATGAGTCGCACCTCGTCGGGTGAGGCCCGGTAGAGGATGCTCGTCAACATGGCGTTCATCGCGACCGATTTGCCTGTGCCGGTCGAGCCGGCCATCAGGAGGTGCGGCATTGTCGCGAGGTCGCTGACGATTGGCTCGCCGTGAATGGTCTTGCCGAGCGCCAGCGTGAGCTTCGACGTCGAACGGCGATACAGCTCGGACTCGAGGAGCTCCCGGATCGAAATCTGATCACGAATCGCGTTGGGAATCTGGATACCGACAGTCGACTTGCCAGGAATACGCTCGATCAGAACGGATTCCGCCTGCATCGCCAGACACAGATCGTCGGCCAGGCCCGTGACCTTGCTGTATTTGACCCCAGCGTCCGGCTTGAACTCGAACGTGGTCACCACGGGGCCCGGATGGATCTGGACCGCCGACCCGTCGACGGCAAACTCCCGGCACTTCTCTTCGAGTAGGCGGGCGTTGTCCATGAGCTGTCGCTCATCGAACTTCTGGACCGCCTTCGGCGAGTCGAGGAGCGCCATCGGCGGGGCGGTGTAGCTGCCAGGGCGCCGTTCCTTCATCGAGAGATCGGGCACGAGTGGGAGGCGCGGGGTCGCGGACCGCGGTGGTCGGATGGCCGGCGCCGTTTGAAAGGGCACCGCCGCGGGCTCGTCCTGGGGCGCCGGCGTCGGGACGGGCGCTCGCTTGGCGGTCTGGCGCTTGGTGCTTCGCGGGGCCGGTCCGGCGCTCGGAGCGGCCGCCGGTGGCCCCTGGCTTTTCGCGAGCACCCCCGTCCGAGCCGTGGATGCACCGGTCCGCGCCAGGTGCTTCTTGATGACGCCTTGTCGCTGGCGCTCGCGTCGCCGGCGCTCCCACCACCGCCGCGCGGCCGTCGTGGTGGCGACGGCGCGGCGCGTGACCAGGCCGCTGAGATCGGTGAACAAGCGGCCGAAGGAGAACTGCGTTGACAGGATCACCGACAGGAAGAGCGCGGTCAGGATGACGATGATCGACCCGGTCCGGTTGAAGTACTCGGCGAGCAGGCGCGCGAGGCCATCGCCGACCGTTCCGCCGGCTCGAAACGTCCGGTCGCGGGAATCGAACCCGCCGAGCGCGAGGCTGAGGAACGCGGCGCTGCCGGCAAACAGCAGGCCGACACCGACGAGCTTGGTGTAGGCCGCGTCGACGGATCGGCACCAGAAATAGTGCCACCCAAGCACGACGAGCGCGGCCGGGCACAGATACGACACGAGGCCGAGCAGCTGGAAGGACAGCTCGGCGAGAAAGGCGCCCACGCGGCCAACGAAGTTGTGGGGTGGCGATGCACCACCGGTGTTGAAGAACCACACGGCGTCCGCGGGGTCGTAGGTCGCCAGGGCAATCAACCACGCCAGCGCAACGGCAACGAGGGCCACACCCACGAACTCGCTGACCCGTCGCGAGAGAGTCGTTCCAGCCACGTTCACATCTCCATGATGACCGGCACAATCATTGGCCGGCGACCGGTGTGCTTTCGGAAGCACCGCTGCATTTCCGCACGAACACGTTCCCTGATGAGGTCGCGGTCCGCTCGCTCCTCTGCGGTGACCGCGGCCAGGAGGTCATCGATGAGTGTCGGGATGGTGTCGTCAAGAAGCGCTCGTGTCGCGTCATCCAGGACCAGCCCACGCGGAATCAACTCCGGGACACGCTCGAGACGGCCGGTCTGCGCGCACATCGACACGACCGCCACGACAACACCGTCCCCGGCCAGATGCCTACGCTCCCGCAACACGTCATCCGACACAGTCCCCCGGCGCGTACCGTCGAGGCGCACCCGGCCCGCCGGTGCCGGCAGGTCGATCCACCCGCCGTCCGCGTCGAAGCACACCCGATGGCCGTTTTCACCTACGAGGGGCGTGGACCCACCTCCGGACACCTGCTCGGCCAGCCTCGCATGGTGCACGAGATATCTGTACTCTCCGTGTATCGGCACGAAGTACCGTGGCCTGATGAGCGACAGCATCAGCTTGAGGTCCTCCTCGCTCGCGTGCCCGGACACGTGAACACGGGCCGTGGCCTCGTCGATCACCCTGGCTCCACGGCGCGCGACGTTGTTCATGACCCGGCCAATCGCTCGCTCGTTCCCCGGGATCGCACGCGCCGAGAACACCACCACGTCGCCGGGGCCGAGTGAGACATGGCGGTGCGCATCGGCAGCGATTCGCGCGAGCGCCGACAGGGGTTCTCCCTGCGACCCGGTGACGATGCAGAGCACGGTCGCGGGGTCGGCGTGCGGGATATCGGCCTCGCGCATCCGCGCACCATCCGGCACGCGCAGACGGCCGACCCGCCCGGCGATGTCGGATGTGTCCTTGACACCGCGGCCGACGAAGGCCACCCGTCGCTGGAACCGGGTCGCCAGGACCACGAGTAGCTGAATGCGGTGGAGGCTCGAGGCAAACGTCGCGACGACGAGGAGTCGCGTCGAGCTGGCGAAGATCTTCTCCAGCGCAGGGACCACGTCGAGCTCCGACCCGGTGTGGCCTGGACGTTCGGCGTTCGTGCTGTCGGCAAACAGTGCGAGGACGCCGGCCGATCCGATCTCCGCGAGGCGATGCACGTCCACTGGCTCCCGATCCGGCGGCGTCTGGTCGAACTTGAAGTCCCCCGTGTGCACCAGCACGCCGAGTGGGGTCTGGATCGCGATCGCCAGGCAGTCGGGCATGCTGTGGGCCACGCGGATGAACTCCACACGGAGCGCGCCAACGGTCACCGTCTGACCGGGCGCCACGGTGACGAGACGCCCGTCGGGGTCCACGCCGTGGGCCCGCAACTTTGCGTCGAGCATTGCCAGCGTCAACGCGGAGCCGTAGATCGGGCCTTGAATGAGGTCCCACACATGGGGCACCGCACCGATGTGATCCTCGTGTCCATGGGTCAGCACCGCCGCGGTGATCGGCGTGGCGCCGCCGCGAAGCTGCGCGATGTCCGGGATCACGAGATCGACACCGAAGCGTTCGGGACCGGGGAACATCACGCCGGCATCGACGAGCAGACCCGTCCCCCCACAGCGGACGGCCATCATATTCATGCCGAACTCGCCGACTCCGCCGAGCAGGAGCGCCTCGACGGCGGCCACGCGTGCAGGCTCCGTGTGCATTGCTATTGCAAACCGCGCGCACGATCTGCTGAGGTCCGTTCGACCCGCAGACCGGACCGCGTACCTGCGGGTCGCGCGCGGTCGGGCAACCGGGCGAATCGCCGGTCGGGTCAGGTGACCCGGTGACGCGGTCGTTCGTGCAGGCTGCTGGGTGGGCCTGCGGGAGGAGAGAAACCGGCGCAGTATAGCACACTCATGTGCGTTCGGCGGCCAGAACCTCTGCAAGCTCAATGAGTTCCGACAATTCGAGCTCACTCGGTCTTCGTCGCCCGTCGATGCCGGCGGCGCGAAAGAGACCGGCCGATTGAGCGCCGTGACGACGCGCCATCGGCGTCAGCGCGTTGACCGACTGCTTGCGACGTTGCGTGAACAGCGTTCGCACCATCGTCTCGAACACGGCGGGGTTACTTGGCATCCGGTCGGGGGGCCGAAATCGTAGCTCGACGACCGCCGAATGAACGGCTGGCATGGGTCTGAATGCGCCCGGAGGTAGCGTCATCCGCAGGTGGGCAGCGGCGCGCAGCGCGGTGAAGATCGCGAGCGGGCCATAGTTTCGCGACCCGGGTTGCGCGACTACCCGGTCGGCCACCTCGCGCTGGAACATCAGGACGGCATCGCCGATCGGGGCGCCCACGTCGTGAGCGCGGAGTACGCGGAGCAGGATCGGGGCCGAGATGTTGTACGGGAGGTTGCCGACGAGTCGTACTGTCGCCGACTGGGTGTGCGTCGCGGCCAGCTCGTGCACGATGTGGGCGAGATCCAGCGCCAGCACATCGCCAACCACGACCCGCACGCGCGGCGCTGCCTGCTGCTCCAGACGTGCGGCGAGCTGCCGATCGATCTCGACCGCCAGCACGCGCGCCCCAGCGCCCGCCAGGGAAGAGGTGAGTGCGCCCCGCCCTGGGCCGATCTCGACGAAACAGTCCGCCGGGGTCGGGTCGATGGCGGCGACGACGCGCGCCGCCCACGCCGGCTCGAGGAAATACTGGGCGAAACGCCGTCGCGCGCTAGGAGCCCTCGTCGAGCTGACCGTCGCGCCAGTAGCGGGCCTCGATCTCTTCGATTTCGTCCTCACTGAGCCCAAAATAATGTCCAAACTCGTGAATGATCGTCTCGCCGATCGCCCGCACGACCTCACCGCGGTCGGCGCTGTCGCGCACGATCGGGTCCTGGTAGAGAGTGACTCGGTCGGGCAGGGCGTTCCCGTGATCCCACCCGCGTTCGGTCAGCGGCGTGCCCTGGTACAGGCCATACAGGGTGTCCGGTGGCTCGATCCCGAGCTCCATCAGGAGCTCGGGAGCCGGCTCGTCCTCGACCACGACTGCGACATTGTCCATGGCATCCCGAAACCGTCGCGGCACGCGCTCCCACGCTTCGGTGACGAGCCGATAGAACTGCTCGCGGGTCATGATCGACAACACTGCTCGCGGGTCATGAGGCGTCCCGCTGGCGCCGGCGCGGTGTTGGCGACCGTCCTGAGAGCCCAGCCGTAGCCTTCGTTGCATCGCGGGCGAAATCACAGGACGCCCGTGCGTGGCAGCGATGACAGAGCGGTCGTGGCTTGCAGATACGGCGCCCATGCAGGATCAGCGTATCTGATGCGGTGGTCCACCGCGCGGGCGGCACCGTGGCGCACAGTTCGGTCTCGACCACCTCCGGGTCGGTCGAGTGCACGAGGCCGAGCCTATTGGCGACCCGCAGGACGTGACGGTCTACTGGAAGGCCGGGGACGTCCAGGGCGTGGCCGAGCACGACGTTGGCCGTCTTGCGCCCGACACCGGGCAACCGAACGAGCGCATCCATCGACGCGGGCACCGCGCCGCCGTGCCGTGCGACGAGCGCGGTGGCCATGCCAACGAGCGAACGGCTCTTCGAGCGAAAGAAGCCCGTGGTTCGGATGACCTGCTCGAGCGTCGCGGTGCGGGCCGTGCTCAGCGCGTGCGCGTCGGGATACCGATGAAATAGCCCTGGCGTTACCTGATTGACGCGCTCGTCGGTGCATTGCGCGGAGAGGACGGTCGCCACGAGCAGCTCGAATGGATTTCGAAAGTCGAGCTCCGTGAACGCGCCCGGATGCTGCTTGGACAGCGCCGAGAGAACGCGGCGCGTGCGCGATGCTGGGTGCGAGCTCGGCGCGCGCTTCCCACCCACGGGTTCTTTAGTGAACCGGGCCCTTGGGAGGACCCACTTTCGGCGGTGATTCGGTGAACGCGCGCAAATGCTCCTGCAAGGCGCCGATCAGGTTCGGCACGAATTGCATCGGCACGACGATACGCGCGCGAACAGGCGCCCGGAGCTCCCGCTCCGTGTCCTCGCCCCGCACCTCACGCTCCGACGGAGGCAGCACCTCACAGAACGTCAGAGTGAAATCGAACGGGGTGTGCGCGATTGCGCAGAAGTTGGCGTAGGTGCGTGGCGTATCGCCTGGTTCGTCGGGAACAATGGTGAAATTGATTTGTTTGCGGTCCGGCATCGATGTCTCCCATCAGTATCTTCTCATGACACCGATGACGACGCCTTGCACCTGGACCTGATCGGGATCAACGACCAGTGGGCGCATGCTGTCGTTGGCCGGCTGCAAACGAATGCGCCCGTTGTCCCTGTAGAACTTCTTGAGGGTCACGTCGCTGCCCTGGAGCAGCGCGATGACGGTCTCGCCGTTCTCGGCTGTTTTCCGGTCCTCGACGATGACAACGTCCCCGTCGCGGATTTGCTCGTCAATCATCGATTCGCCGCGTACTTTGAGTGCGTATGTGTCGCGTTTTCCGACGAGGTCCTCGGGCACCGACACCGTCTCGGAAGACACCACCGCTTCGATCGGCACGCCGGCCGCGACGTGGCCGAGGAGTGGGAGGTCGAAGGCGCCGCGGCCAAGCCGCGTCGGCATCAACTCGACTGAGCGGCTTCGGTTCCACGCCCGCTTGATAAAACCCTTCTCTTGCAGGTTCGTCAGGTGCTTGTGCACCGTCGCCAGTGAGGAGAGCCCGAAGCGCCGGCCGATTTCCTCGAGGCTCGGCGCATAGCCGTGGTGCTCAATGAACTCGTTCAGGTAGTCCAGGATCTCACGTTGGCGTTTGGTCAGTGGTAGCACTCGACCTCCTCTCAACTGGGCGCGAGTGCCGCCACTATATGCAAAGAAAAGGCGAAGGTCAAGCTGCGAGACACGACACTAGGATGACGCATGCGCATGCCCATCGAGCTGCCGGCGGCCGGAGCGGGGCGGTTTGACGCCGTGGGTGTCGGCCTCAACACGACTGACGTGATCGCGGTCGTGGCACGCCACCCGGTTGCCGATACGAAGCAGCCAATTCTCCGGCTGATGCAGTCGCCGGGAGGGCAGGCGGCGACCGCGATGGTCACCTGCGCGCGACTCGGCTGGTCGGCTCGCTACGTCGGACGCTTTGGGACGGACGCGAACGCCGCTGAAGGACGGCGCAGCCTCGAGCGCGACGGCGTCGATCTTTCCGCGGCGCTCAGCGTCGACGGCGCGGCCAACGCCCTATCGATGGTCATCGTGGACGAGCAGACCGGCCAGCGGACCGTGCTCTGGTCCCGCGATGCCGGACTGGCCATCCAGCCCGGCGACATCGCCAGGGACGATGTCTGCGCCGGGCGCGTGTTGCTGGTCGACTGCCACGAGACGGCCGCGGCCACCGCCGCCGTCCGCTTCGCGCGTGCCGCCGGGGTGCCGACCGTGATCGATGTCGAGCGCGTGCGACCGGGCATCGACGATCTGCTGCGCAGCATCGACGTCATCATCACGGCTCAGGATTTCCCGTCCGCGCTGACGGGGATCGGCGACCAGGGCCGAGCGCTCCAACGCCTGGACGAAACCTACAGACCTGCGCTGTGTTGCGTCACGCTCGGATCGGAAGGGAGCCTGGCGCTGGTCAACGGGTCGGAGATCAGGACGCCCGGTTTCCGCGTGCCCGTCGTCGATACGACCGGCGCAGGCGACGTCTTTCGAGGCGGTTTCATCGCCGGTTGGCTGCGCGAAGCGGGGCGGGCGGAGGTCGCCGACATTCTCATCTACGCCAACGCCGTGGCCGCGCTCAAGTGCCGGGGACTCGGCGCGCGGGAGGGGATCCCTCGGCCGGACGAAGTGGAGACACTGATCCACGGCGGCATCGCGTGATGCTGACGCGCAGCCGGGCCACGATCGCATGCTAGAGTTCTGGGGTGGCGTGGGTTCTCGCGGTCGTGGCCGTGCTGGCGAATGCCGCGCAGCCGGGCGTAGACGATCCGCTGACCGCCGCCGATGGCCTGCGTCTCGAAGAGGCGATCACGTCGATTGTCGTGAACGCATCGACCCCGGCCGAGATGCCACGCGAGGTCACGATTACCGCGCGCAGCGTCAACGCGTTCTTCAGGTTTCAGGGCGCGGGTCTGCTGCCCCCCGGTATCGGCGAGCCCGAATTGCAGTTCCTCGATGCCGGCCGGATCTCCGGTCGCGCGACCATCGATCTCGACCAGATCCGTACGCAGCAGGAGCGGGGACAACTCGATCCACTGCGCTACGTCAGCGGGCAGGTCGAGGTCCTCGCGGTCGTGGTCGCGCAGGCCGCTGATCACGTCGGTCAGGTCGAGATCGAGTCGATATCCATCGGGGGCGTACCGATGCCGCCGGCGGTGTTGGTCGAGCTCGTGCGGTACTATTCTCGTACCGAGCAACACCCCGGTGTCGATATTTCGGAGCCGTTCACGCTGCCGTATGCCATTGCGGCGCTACGCGTGGAGAGCGGTCGCGCGGTGATCGAGCAGTGACCGCTGGTCTTGAACGCGGTCTGCCATGCATCGTGACACCGACGACCCGCTCCAGAGCCCGGTTCAATACCTAAAGAGCGTCGGTCCGCGCCGCGCGGAGGACCTCGCGACCGCGGGTCTGCGGACCGTCGAGGACCTGCTGCTCTCGCTGCCGCGGCGATACGAGGATCGCGCGCGCCTGACGCCCATCGGATCGCTGAAGCCCGACGAACTGACGGCGGTCACCGGCGAGATCCTGAGCTGCGGACTCCGGTCGACCAGACGGAAGGGTTTTCGGATCGTTGAGCTGGTCATCCAGGACGACTCCGGGACGGTGCGTGCGACGTTTCTCAACCAGTCATTTCTCAAGGACGTCTTCACGCCGCACGCCCACGTGGTGCTCTTCGGCAAGATCGAGCGCCGACGGGCGGGCGGGCTTCAGCTGACGAATCCCGACTACGAGCTCTTGCCTGCCGCCGACGACGACGGGGAGGAGGGGCTGATACACACGGGCCGCATCGTGCCGGTGTATGAGAAGCTCGGCAGCCTGACGCCGAAGCTCAGGCGGCGCGTGGCCTATGGAGCGCTGCAGCGACTTCCCGACGACGTGACCGAACCGCTGCCGGACGAGATCCGGCGTCGGCTCGAGCTCCCGACCCGCGCGGTCGCCTTCCGCGATGCTCATTTTCCGCCTGCCGGTTGTTCCGTCGAGGCGCTCAACGCGTTCCGGACTCCGGCGCAGCGCCGGCTCGTGTTCGAGGAGTTCTTCTTCTTTCAGCTCGGCCTGGCCCTGCGGCGCCGAGAGGCTACGACCATCACGAAGCCCCGCACGATTCGCGTCGATGACCGCATCCGGCGCGCAGCGCTCGCCGTGCTGCCTTTTCGCCTCACGAGCGACCAGCGACAGGCGCTCAAGGACATCGTGAGCGACCTTCAGCGCGCGCACCCGATGAATCGTTTACTCCAAGGCGACGTTGGGTCGGGCAAGACGATCGTGGCGTTGCTGGCCGCGCTGGTCGCGATGGAGAATCAGCTACAGGTCGCGGTGATGTCCCCGACCGAGATCCTGGCCGAGCAGCACTATCTGACCCTCACGCGCCTCCTCGCGCCGTCGCGGTTCGACGCCGTGCTGCTCACCGGGACCATGCCCGCCGCCGAGCGCCGCATGGCCTCGGCCCATCTGGAATCAGGCGCAGCGCAGCTCGTGGTCGGGACCCATGCACTCGTGCAAGAGGCGGTGCGCTTCAAGACGCTGGGCCTCGTCATCATCGATGAACAGCACCGATTCGGCGTGATGCAACGGGCGACGCTGCGGTCGAAGGGGCACGAGCCCGACGTGCTCGTGATGACAGCGACCCCGATCCCACGCACGCTGGCGCTCACAGCGTATGGCGATCTGGAGAGCTCGGAGATTCGCGAATTGCCTCCGGGCCGGCAGGCCGTGCGGACGACCGTGCGACCGGAGGGAGAACGCGCGGAGACCTACGCGCTGATCGAGCGGGAGATCAACGGGGGCCGGCAGACCTACGTCGTCTGTCCGCTGGTGGAGGAATCGGCGAAGAGCGACTTGAGCGCGGCGACCGACATGGCGGAGCACCTCGGACGAAAGGTCTTTTCGGGGCGTCGCGTGGCGCTCCTGCATGGCCGGATGAAGCGCGCGGAGCGAGATGGGATCATGCACGACTTCGCCGCGGGTCGCATCGACGTGCTCGTCGCGACCACGGTCATCGAGGTCGGGATCGACGTGCCGAACGCGACAGTGATGCTGGTTGACCACGCGGAGCGCTTCGGGTTGGCACAGCTTCACCAGTTACGTGGTCGTGTCGGCCGGGGTCCGGCGCAGGCACACTGCGTGCTCATGTACCATCCCCCGCTGTCGGACCAGGCACGGGCCCGGCTCGACGCGCTGGCATCCACGAACGACGGATTCGAGGTGGCGGAGCGCGACCTCGAGCTGCGCGGACCGGGAGATTTCTTTGGCACGCGTCAGTCTGGCCTCCCCGTGTTCCGCGTCGGCGACGTGATACGCGACCATCGCGTCATGGACGACGCGCGCCGCGCGGCGTTTGCATGGCTCGATGGCGGAGCACGCGCCGACGTAGACCTCAGGGCCGTGCGAGACGGATGGGCCGTGCGATACGGGCTCGTCGGGGTCGGCTAACCACCGTGCGCGTCATCGCCGGCACGCTCAGGGGACGGCGCCTTGCCACGCCAGGCTGGGATGGCCTGCGGCCGACGTCCGATCGTTTGCGCGAGACCCTTTTCAACATCCTGGCGGATCGGGTGTCCGGCGCGGCCGTGCTGGATGCCTGCGCCGGGACCGGCGCGCTCGGGATCGAGGCCATCAGCCGCGGCGCCGCCGCGGTGGCCTTCGTCGACCATGACCCACGGGCGGCAGCACTGATCGCCGCCAACCTCGAGCGGTGCGCGGTCGCCCACCGTGGGACGGTCGTGATCGGCGCCGCGCCCGGCGCGTTGGCCGACCTCGCATCGGGTCCGTTCGACTTGGTGTTGCTCGACCCGCCCTACGAGTGTGACGCGGCCGAAATCGATGCCATACTGTGCGCGTCCGGCGCGTGTCTGGCGCCCGACGGTTGGATCGTGCTGGAGCGCGCGCGCCGAACGGTGACGCCGCAGGTCGCGGGGCTGTCGCATCTGCGTCGTGTCACCTCCGGTGACAGCGCGTTGGAGTTCTATGGGCAGTAGCAGATCGAGGCTGGCGGTCTACCCCGGGTCGTTCGATCCACTGACCAACGGGCACGTCGACATCATCGAACGCGGCGCGCGCCTGTTCGATCGGATCGTGCTCGCCATCCTGGTCAACGTCGACAAGTCGCCGCTGTTTTCCATCGAGGAGCGCGTCGCGATCCTGCGCGAAGTGTTCGCGGATCATCCGAACGTCGAGGTGGAGACCTTTGACGGACTGCTGGTCGACTACGCGCGTCACCGCGGCGCCGATGTCATCGTTCGCGGTCTCCGTGCCATCTCTGACTTTGAATACGAGATGCAGATGGCGTTGATGAACCGTCATCTCAATGCGGAGATCGAAACCGTGTTCATGATGCCGTCCGAGGAGTACACGTATCTCAGCTCGCGGCTCGCGAAAGAGGTGTTCGCGCTGGGAGGCTCGGTCGCGGGTCTCGTGCCCGACGTCGTGGAAACGCGGCTGAAGACGAAGGTGGTCGCGCGCGCCGACGATACGGGGTGACCGCCCTAGCGGCCTGCTAGCCTCACCCTCCAGCCACCCGACCGTGACACAGATGGCTTTTGCTGACCGGTTAGCCCGGGTGTCGTCGTCTCAGACGCAGCAGGTGCTGAACGCGGCCGAGGGATTGCGACGGCAGGGCATCGACGTGATCGACCTCGGAGCGGGGGAGCCGGACTTCGCCACGCCTCCACACGTGAAGACCGCGGGTACCGCGGCCATCGCGGCGGATTTCACGAAGTACACACCGAACGCCGGGATCGTCGAGCTCAAGGAGGCCATCTGCGCTCGCTACCTTGATGACTATGGCACGCAGTACACCCCGGCCGAGACCATCGTCACCGCTGGAGGGAAGCAGGCGCTGTTCAATGTCGCCATGTCGCTGTTTGGTCCGGGTGACGAGGTCATCACCCACGCGCCCGCCTGGCCGAGCATCGTCGAGCAGATCAAGATCGCTGGCGCAGAGCCGGTGCTCGTACACACGTATCCGGACGAGGGATTTCGCGTCGCGGCGGCTCGTGTGCTCGACGCGCTGTCCGCACGCACGCGCGCCATCATCATCAATTCGCCGGGCAATCCGACCGGGGCGCTCGTTGCCGAGGAGGAGTTGGCGACCATCGCGCGCGCGGCGTCGACGCGTGGCATCTGGGTGATCGTCGACCTCTGCTACGAACGACTCATCTACGATGACGTGCCGCACAACTTGCCCCGCGTCCTCGGGGAGCTGGCCCGCGATCGGGGCGTGCTCATCGGCAGCGTGTCAAAAACCTACGCTATGACGGGCTGGCGCTGCGGATGGGCCCTGGGTCCCGAACCGTTGATCGCGGCGGCCAATACCGTGCAAAGCCATGCCACATCCAACGTCTGTTCGATTACCCAGCGGGCGGCGGTCGCCGCGCTGACCGGACCGCAAGCATGCGTAAAGACGATGCTGGACGAATACCGCACGCGGCGCGACCGACTCATCGCCTGGCTCGCCTCGGAGCCCCGCATTCGGGTCACGCCTCCGGCCGGAGCGTTCTATCTGTTTCCCGACATCACCGACGTGCTCTCACCGGACGGGCCACGCACGTCCGCGGAATTCGCGTCCCGTCTCCTCGCGGAAGCGCACGTCGCACTGACGGCGGGGGAGGCATTCGACGCGCCCGGTTTCCTGCGTGTGTCCTACGCCACGTCGTTGGCGCGTTTGGAGGAAGGCGCAACCCGGCTGCTGAAGTTCGTGACGACGCTTAACCCCAGCACTGGGGTTAGGTGATCGGCGGGTCCCCTCCGCGGCCGGCGCACGCCTTGCAGGGTCACCAGCGGAACGCGCGACGGTTGGCTTCGTCGAAGAGCCGGTGGGTCATGTCGACGGCGACCGCCTGATCGAGATACGGGATGGCGATGGTGTGACCCCCCGCCTCGGCCCCCGCAGTGTCGACCCGGACGGACGCCATGCCATGCCGTCGGTCGAACGGCGACTCACCCAGTGCCACCGTCTGGATCTTGCCGTATCGAACAAGCGTCATCGTGCGGGTCCACCAGCCCGCTCGGAACAACACCCCCCACGAGGTGAGCGCATAGCCGGCATGCCGGACATAGAGGCGGGCATTCGCGTAGGCCAGGAGCAACGCCGGTACGCCCAGCGCGAGCGCCCAGAAGTCGACAACCACTCCCGCGATGAGCGTCAGGGGGGCCACGACCGCCACCCACCGCCGAAAGATACGCCGCCAGGCGCGGGGGGCGATCGGCGTCCACGCCACCCCGTCGAGCTCGACCTGCTCATCGACGTCGCGGAGCAGCGTCGGCACACGGGTGGTGTCGACCATCGGCGCCAGCCACTGGCGCTCCGCCTTCGGCATGCCATGTTGGGCACCAAAATCGACGTCCGTGTCCGTGGCGCCGCCACCCACGGTCCGCATCTCGACCGATTGACGGCCAAAGGCGCGATGGAGCGGTGTCTCCGTGGACTTGAGCGATTGGATGCGAGCCGTTGGGATCGTGCGCGACACCCGGGTGAAGAGACCGTATTCGGCACCGAGATCGTGACCACGCCGGCTTAGGGTGAACCCATGCAGCTTCAGGAAGAACCAGACGACTGAGAACGCGCGGAGTAGGATCACCGCCACGATAAGGAACGTGCCGCCGACGAGGATGCCAGTGAGGACGGGGCTCTCGAACGCCACCTCAGGCACCCAACTCATGGCCGACCCGAGATACTGCTCCATGAGATCGCCGGTGTTACGAGCCCAGCCGGCACGCTGCCAATACAGACCCATCGCCGCACCGACGACCACCAGGCCTTTGTTGGAGACGATGCCGAGCTTGACGATCTCCCTTGGCGGTAGCTGGAGGAGCACATCGGCGGTGGTGGCCGCTGCCGTCCCGTCTGCGGCCACTGCGGAGGCCGCATCGCGTCGACCCGCGAACACACGTGCCCGCATCTCGGTGACGGCGTCCAGCGACAGGACGCGCATCACCGCTTCCGGTTTGCTCCCACTGGCGGTCTCGACCCGGACGAGCGCGACCTGGAAAAAGCGATGGAGAGGATTCTGGACGAGGTCGACGTTCTGGATCCGGGCGTACGGAATGTGACGCTCGGTGCGGGTGAGGACGCCGTCGCGGACGATCATCTCGTCCGCCGCGAGGCGGTAGCGAAAGACGATGTACTTGAAGACGGCCCCGAGAGCGGCCGGGACGATGAACACGGCTGCCCACAGCTCATAGCTGGAGCCACCACCCGACGCGAAAACCACGAAGATCGCCGGGACGATGAAGCCCTTGGCGAACTGCGCGGCCATGAACATCCATGAAAGAGGATGCAGGCGCCGCTCGTCAGATGCCGCCATCGGATCCGCCGTCGATCAGATAGTCGCGCACGCGGAGCGCCACGGCGTGCGGCAACCCGCCCAGTGACACGGAGGCATCCTGTGTGCCGGCGGTGTGGAGCACAAGCGTCGCAAGATCGAACGCGCGCTCGATCGGTCCCTGCGCGACGTCCGTGTGCTGCACGCGCGACGTAGGGACCGACGTCACGGAACGCCAGACGACGCCCCGCCGAATCGTCAACCCGCGGGCGTCGAGCCGATACCGAGTATGCCGGTATCGGACGCCCGGCCAGACCCAGCACAGGGTGGAGAGGAGAGTCGTCTGCGCGGCCCAGCCACTGAACACCAGCAACGTCGCGCCGCCCCCGAGCCCCCCAGCGTAGGTGGCGACGCTGACGCCGATCAGGCTGGCCACGGTCACGATGCCGACCCAGATGGCGGCGGTGAGCCGGGACGCGAGCACTGTCTTCGGATCGAGGGTGTGGTCCTGACCGTCCGCCACGTCCTGGAGGGGCGCGGACGTCGCATCCGCGATCACCTCTGGGGCGGCGGCGACGCGAGTGGATACGGCACCGGCGGACGCGGCCTCTGCCTCAGCGGCCATACTCTGATCCTACGGGATATGGCTTGTTTCGTTCCTGTGCGCGTCGCGAATCGGTGGCATAATCACCGGCAGAGTGTTCAAGATCCCAGTCGACAGGGAGTGCATGCCAATGACGAAGAGACTGCCAGTACCACTGCCACCGCCACTGCTGGTGACGATCTTACTCGCGACGCTCGTCACGACCGCGTGCACGGGCAGCGCCGCGGAGACCAGTGCGCCGGAGACCGACGCGACGCCCGCGGGTTTGACGGCGGACGATCGCGCAGAGATTCTGGATCTCGCCGGGCGCTACAGTCATGGGCTCGACCTCAAGGATGCCGCCGCCTGGGAGGGTGTGTTCACAGAGGATGGCGTCATGGAGCTGGTGTCACAGGGCATCAAGATCACGGGTGAGGCGCTGCACGCGATGGGGTCGGGTGACCGCGACCCGTCGGGACCGCAGTCACGGCACACGCCGACGACGTTCGTCATCGAGGGAGAAGGCGACGAGGCGACCATGCGCTCCTACGTCAGCGTGGTCGGCACGGGCGAGGCCGCCAACATCGTCTTTCAGGGCCGATACGAGGACGAGTTGCGACGCGTGGACGGCCGGTGGCGGATCGCGCACCGCCGGATTCTCACGGATTGGATACAGCCGGCTGTCGCGGAGTCGCTGGCGACAGGTCAGTAGCGGCATCTAACCTTGGGCGGGACGGGCCGTAGCGCCGACGTCGTCCACGGCGCTGGGGCACCACGACGTGCCCGCCGGCGTTGGCGCGTTGCGGTCTCAGCACTGACCGTGACTATCGCGATTGAACCGTTCCGCCCCGAGATGACGCGTGAGGCGTCCCATGCGCTTGCCCGTGCGTTCGTCTCCAATCCTGGGCATGTTGCGGCGTTCGGTCGCTCCCCACTTGCCGAGAACGAGTTCTTTTTTCGCACAGCCCTCTCTGTCATGAAGGGACCGATATTCGTCGCAACAGACGGGTCGCGCATCCTCGGTCTGATTCACTGGGTACATTCGCCCAAGTGCCAGATGTCCAGCCTCGAGAAGCTCAGCCAGATTCCGCGGATGGTGGCCACGCTTGGCGCGGGCGCGTCCCTGCGCGTGATGTCGTGGCTGCGTGAGTGGTCCAAGCACGATCCGACCGACGCGCACCTGCACCTTGGGCCCATCGGGGTGATTCCAGAGGCGCAGGGGCAGCGTATCGGCGTTCAACTGATGACGCGATATTGCGACGTGCTGGCGACGCGTGCGGAACCCGGCTACTTGGAAACTGACCGGCCGGAGAACGTGGTCTTCTATCGTCAGTTCGGTTTCGAGACGACCGAGGAAATTCGCGTCATCGGTGTGAGGCACTACCTCATGTGGCGCCCGGGTACCCTTCGCTAACCGAGGGCAGCAGTCGCGCATGCGGCGGTGTCACAGACGATCGCCGACGTCAATCGCGACGGTCGGCGGGGACGCATCTTCGTCCGGGAGCCTCGGCTGGAACGAGGCCCATAAGTCGCCAGCCCGATCGCGCGACCAGGGGGTGGTTTCCGCACACGCGGCCAGCTCGTCGGCCAATACACGGGCCGTCCCAAAACGCGCCGCTGGGTCTTTGGCCAGACACCGCATCAACACCGCCTCGAGGTCCCGCGGGATGGCGCGATCGGTGCGCTGCGACGGCGGGTTCGGGGTGGTGTGGAGGTGATGGGCGACGATCTCGACGACGTTGGTTGAGCTGAACACTGGGCGACCCGTGAGAAGGAAATACCCAACGGCTCCGAGCGCATAGAGGTCACTCCGGCCATCGACGAATTGCTCGCCTTTGATCGCTTCCGGTGCCATGTACATCGGTGTGCCCGCGAGCAGATGCTGGCCCGTGCCCATCATCGTGGCTTCCTCCGCTGTCGTGACGACCCGCTTCACGAGACCGAAGTCTACGACCTTGGCCACGTCAAAAATCCCACCACGCTGGCACAGGATGATGTTCGCCGGCTTGATGTCACGATGGATGAGGCCCGCCTCGTGCGCCTCGGTCAGGGCGCCCGCCACTTGCTCAAGGACGTGGATGACCCGCCCGGGTTCCTGCGCGCCCTCTTTGTCCACGAGCTCCTCGAGGTTGAGCCCCTCGAGATACTCCATCACGTAGTAGAAGACACCCTCCGGCGTGCGCCCGTAGTCGAAGATGGCGATGGTGCTGGGGTGAGAGAGGCGGGCCGTCAACTGCACCTCGCGTTCGAAGCGACGAATGCTGTCCTCGCCCGCCTTTTCCGGCGGTAGGAGCTTGATCGCGGTGGGTCGCCGCAGCATGGCGTGGCGCGCGCGATAGACGCTGCCCATTCCTCCTTCCCCGATCTTGGCTTCGAGTGTGTACTGACCGAGGCGTCTGGTCCTGTCTGCTTCTGCGCGCAGGCCGTAAATGACTCCTGAGCCGACCGTGCTGATGGCAATCGCGACTCCACTCCAGGCGACGGAGTTCACCATGGTGCCGACCATGATGCCCTCGCGAGTCACCTGTGGGAGGGCCGCCGGGACCAGGAGGTTGTCTGCCGTCAGCGCGACGTAGGCGGAAGCAATGATCTGGGGTGTCAGCGCCGCCAATCCGAGCCAAAGCGTTCGCGCCGCCGAGCTCTATATCAACACGGCCCGTGCGAGGATGACGCACGTGCATGAAAGCTGGGCAACGAGGAGCGCTTGCGCTGGATCCTCAACGAAATCGACCGGACCGAATGCGAGGATCGCACCCAGGATAGCCAGACAGAAACACGTGAGCACCAGGGCGCCGGCGTCGAGCCACCGTAATACGCGCTCCGACCTCAGCCGGCCCCGTGCGAGCAGCCACGAAGTCCCGACGATCGCCGTGGTAGTCAGGAGCCACAGCGTGGAAGGGTGGAGCAGCCACGGAAGGCCGATGGCAAACGAGGTCATGCCCGTCAGTATGAAAAAGCCGAACACCAAGACGAGCACCCAGCCCGCGTGTAGCCGCAGTCGGTCCTGAAGACGGACTCGCGCCTCCTCGGTGTCGGTTCCCGCTGAGCCGACGGCCACCGATACCGGTTCGCGCGCCGCAGTCGCCATGCGGGCAGTATAGGTCCGGTGTCGGCCGACCCGGCTGCCCGGGGGACATCACCGCCGACTGACGGGACGCGCCCTCACGCGAGCCGATTCGTCCTGAAGCCTCGAAACCGATCGAAGTCACGATCCTCGGTCAGCAGCGCGCCGACGCCCGCCTCGCGGCACACAGCCACAATCTGCGCGTCGAAGACGAGGTTGCCGACGGCGTTTGCTTCCCGCACGGCGTCGGCGAGCAAGTCTGGAAACATTGGTCCCGGCGAAATCACCGCCAGGCTCGGCGAGCCGAGGATGCGGCCAAGCGCATTGCAGGCCTCCACTGGAGTGAAGGGCGGAGTAAACAGGCGCGGATGCGTGACGACCCGCAGGAACTCGCCAAGGCAGAAGACCGGCAGCGCCCAGCGGGCCCTACCTTCTGCCATCGCGATCAGGCGTCGCCTGGCGGCGTCGTGCTTGGCGAGTTCCCGTCGGTGGGCGTAGACAAGGACGTTCGTATCGACTGCTATCACGCGCGATCTTCCATGCGCTCGTTGAGCGAATCGCGGTCGTCCCAGTCGACGCCGGGGGCCGCGCGTCCGCGCTTTGTCAGCAGCCGCAGGCGAAACGGCTTGATCGCGCCGGGTGCCGGATGCAGGTAGGCGCGCAGCGCCTTCTCGATGAGCCGGGTCAGCGGTTCGCCATCGTCTGCCGCGCGTTTCTTGGCCTGCCGAATGAGCGTGTCGTCGAACTCCAGCGTTGTGCGCATGCAGATATATGTATCAACGAGGCAGATATCTGTCAACGCTGAGCGATTCCGAAAATTGAGCGGACCGCGCGCTGTTGATAGGTCAGCCGGCGGTGATGTCCGGCGGCTGACGCGTGCCGTCCGTCCTACGAGCCCAACACTCGAAGCGCGCCACGACCACCCGGGAGGAACGGGCTGTCGGCGATCTGCCCACCAAACCGCGAATCCCATCGTCCAGGCACTCGAGTCGCGCAGCGCGGGCACGCCCCATCCGGAGTCAGCGAGTACGAGCGAATGTGGTACCCATATCGCTCGATAACCGCTTCGCCGCAGGCGGGGCAGTGCGTGTCCTCGAGCGTGCCCACCGCGCCCGAGCGGTTGCCCGCGTAGACGAAGCGGAGGCCGTTCCGTGTGCCGATGGCGGCCGCGCGCCGCAGCATCTCGGCCGAAGTGTCGGCGCGATCGGTCATCTTGTAGTCGGCGTGGAACGCGGTGACGTGCCATGGGATGTCGGGAGACACGCTGGCGACAAAGGCCGTCAGCCGCTCGATCTCATCGTCGCCGTCGTTGAAGTCGCGGATGAGCAGCGTAACGATTTCCAGCCAGATGCCCGAGGCATGCAAGCGCCGAATCGTGTCGAGGATAGGCGCGAGCCGGCCACCGAGCTGTCGGTAGTGACGGTCGTCGAAGCCCTTCAGGTCCACCTTGTAAAGATCCACCCACGGCCGGAGATAGTCGAGCACCCGCGGCGTCCCGTTGCCATTCGAGACGAAGGCGGTCAGGAGGCCGGCAGCGCGCGCCGCTTTGAAAATCGCGACCGCCCATTCGCTCGTGATGAGCGGCTCGTTGTAGGTGCTGACGACAACGCGCGCGTCGAGACGCAGCGCATCCTCGACGATCTCGTCCGGTGAGACGGGCGCGGGCGATGACACGGCGGCGGGATCTCGCAGCGCCTGCGACGTGACCCAGTTCTGGCAGTAGCCGCAGTGGAGGTCACACCCCAGCATGCCGAAGCTGTAGGCCAACGCGCCGGGGTAGGCGTGAAAGAACGGCTTCTTCTCGATGGGGTCGCATTGCACGCCGCCGACGTAGCCCCACGGTACGTGGAGCCGTCCGCCGCGATTGAAGCGCACCTTGCACACGCCGAGCGCGCCGTCGGGGAGCGGGCACTGGTGGCCACACGCGACACAGCGGATGCGACCATCGTCGAGGGGGTCCCACAGCTCGCTCTCGCGTGTGGTCGACGCGAGGACGTCCGAGAGCGAAGCCATCGCGTCATTGTACGGTGACCGGCGCCGTCGCGTGCGGGGCGACCGCGGCTCCCGACGCCGAGCTGCTAGCGGTTCGCGACAAGCACGACGCGTTGAAGGTAGCGCTCGGGATCGGGGTCGAGCAGGGTCCGGAAGGTCAGGCTACCGGTGTTCAAGTAGCGAATCTCGCCAAGGTGGGTCAGCTGCAGCCCCTCTGTCTCCAAGCGCGCGGCGTCCGCTGCCAGGAGCACGCAAAGCACCCGCTCTGATGAGCCGAGAAAATCGCGCGCAGCGTCGAGCGCTGGGAGCTCGACGTGAGGTGCCTCGGTATAGAAGACGAGGTTGCGGTTGAACGCGCGATAGCGACCGTACGGCTCACCCGCGGTGCGGGCTTCACGGACCATGGTCGCCATCCGCTCGACTGGGGCCGGTCCCGGCGACGACAGCACGACGTAGTGGGCGCCGAGGGCGGCGCACACGGCTGCGGCGGCTGTAAGTGCCGGTAACAAGGACCGCAGGGCGCGCGCGCGCGGCGAGCTCGCCACGAGCGACGCCAGCGCGGTTGCCGCGAGCACCACCCCCGACACCGATACAGCACTCGCCACGACCAGCGTCCACACCTCGTCCCATTCGACCAGCAGCGCGCGCGCGGCGTAGACCAGCGCCGCGAGGGTGGCGACCACGACGCCCGCTACGGTCGCCGACACACCAAAGAGACGCGTCTGGCCCGACGACTCGGCCAGCGCGCCCCGGATGGCGCGCGCAAGCAGGATCGCCAGCGGGGGAAGCATCGGGAGGATGTAGCGCGGCTGCTTGCCGACGGAGACAGTGTAAAACGCGAGTGGGGCGAGAGCCCAGACCACGAGGCGTAGCTCGACGACCGGGATCCGTCGGCGGCGCCACGCGGTCCGGATCGCCGGCCACCAGAGCGCCATGAAGGGCGACCACGGCAGCAGCCCTCCCACGACGATGGGCACGTAGTACCACGCCGGGCGCGGGTCGTTGTAGCGTGCGGTCGCAAAGCGCGCCACGTTTTCGCCGATAAAGAACCGTTCCAGATATGCGGGGCCGTGCTCGAGCGCCATCGCGGCGTACCACGGCGCCACGAGCCCGACGAATACGGAAGCGGCGACCGCCAGATCCGCGAATCGCAGACGCCACTCCAACCGGCCGCGCCATTGTTCCCAGGCCGCGACCGGGATCACGACGGCTGCCGGGAGCGCCAGCCCGACCGGGCCCTTGATGAGGACGGCCCCCGCGGCGCCGACCGCCCCGAGGACAATCCATCGACGACCATGTGACCTCGGGGTGGCACCCGGCGGACCCGCTAGCACGCCGACCATCGCCGACCACGTTGCCAGCGTCACGAAGAAGGCGAGCGCGAGGTCAGGAAGCGCTTGGTGCGCCATCGTGACGTAGCCGAAGCTCGTTGCGGTAATAATCCCGGCAAGAAACGCCGTGCGGCCGTCGTACCACCGCCGCGCGCACGCGTAGGCGAGCATCACCAGGCCCAGTCCGGCGAGCGCCGACGGGAAACGCGCGGCCGCGGCAGACACGCCGGCCACGGTGAACGACACGGCCGCCAGCCAGTAATACAGCACCGGCTTCTCGAAGCGCACGGTGTCGTTGTAGAAGGGCGTGAGCCAGTCGCCGCGCTCGATCATCTCGCGCGCGCTCTCGGCGTAGAACGCCTCGTCGGAGTCGGAAATGGCGGGCCGCCCGAGGCCCGCGAAAAACGTCAGGATGCACAACCCGAGGAGCGCGACCACGTGACGTGACACGCCCGGGATTCTATACTCCGGTCGTGGAGGTGGTGGCCGTCATCGGCGCGTCGCGTGACCACCGCAAGTTTGGCAACAAGGCGGTACGGGCATTTCGGCGACGCGGATACGAGGTCGTCGTCGTCAATCCCGGGTGCGCCGCCGCCGCCCCGCCTGACGACCGGGTCGAAGGATTGCGCGCGTATCGCTCGGTCCTGGACGTGGCGGGCGCGATCGACATCGCGACGCTCTACGTGCCCGCCGTGATCGGGGAGCGGGTGCTCGACGACATCGCGGCGAAGCGGATTTCCGCGCTCTGGGTCAACCCGGGGGCGGAAAGCGAGCGGCTCATCGCGCGGGCCCGAGCGCTCGGACTCAAGGCGACGCTGCATTGCAGCATCGTGGCGATCGGTGAGTCGCCCGCGGACTACGAGTAGCCGCGGGCCGCGTCCGATACGGGAGGTTGACACCCCTGGGGCGCAGGCCTATACTCGAATTCCATTACGGCGTCGCCCAATATCCCCAACCTAGGCCTTGCGTCTCAGCATTCGAGCCCGTCGAGCATTCGACGCCACGAGCGTCTAGTACAAGCTGCTGTCAGCTGAGTAGGACACGACTCCTGCTCATCCTTAACAACCTGGGCCGGACGGCCTCAACCCCAACCCCCTAACCGAGAGTTCGATCCAACTCATGCCTACCAACAGCAAACGCACCCCCGCATCGACTCGGGCATCGTCAGACGACGCGGCCACGGCCGAGGCCGCACCGCCCGAGGCACCCAAGCCTCCCCCACGGCGCGGCAAGGACACACTCAACATCGGCGAGCTCAAGGACATGAGCATCGCCAAGCTCACGCAGGTCGCCAAGGACCTGAACGTCGCCGGCGCGACGGGAATGCGCAAGCAAGAGTTGATCTTCCAGATCTTGAAGGCGCAAACCGAAAAAAGCGGCTTCATCTTCTCGGAAGGCGTGCTCGAGGTGCTGCCGGACGGGTTCGGGTTCCTCCGAGCCCCCGACTACAATTATCTGCCCGGACCGGACGACATCTACGTCTCGCCATCGCAGATTCGCAAGTTCGACCTCCAGACCGGGGACACGGTCTCCGGTCAGATCCGGCCACCCAAGGAAGGTGAGCGGTACTTCGCGCTCATCAAGGTCGAGGCGGTCAACTTCGAACCACCCGAGCAGGCCCGCGACAAGATCTTCTTCGAGAACCTGACGCCGCTCTACCCGCAAGAACGCGCGCAGCTGGAGACGGAATCGGACAATCTGTCGGCGCGCGTCATGGATCTGATGACGCCAATCGGGAAGGGGCAGCGTGGCCTGATCGTCGCCGCCCCACGCACCGGCAAGACGATGCTGTTGCAGTCCATCGCGCAGTCCATCGCGCGGAACCATTCGGAGGTGTATCTGATTGTGCTGCTGATCGACGAGCGGCCCGAAGAGGTCACCGACATGCAGCGTTCCGTCGACGGCGAGGTCATCTCGTCGACGTTCGACGAGCCTGCGCAGCGGCACGTGCAGGTCGCGGAGATGGTCATCGAGAAGGCGAAACGGCTCGTCGAGCATCGCAAGGATGTGTTCATCCTGCTCGATTCCATCACGCGTCTGGCGCGCGCGTACAACACGGTCATTCCGCCGTCCGGCAAGGTACTGTCAGGCGGTCTCGATTCGAACGCGCTTCAGAAGCCGAAGCGTTTCTTTGGGGCGGCGCGCAATATCGAAGAGGGCGGATCGCTGACGATCATGGCCACGGCGCTCGTTGATACCGGGTCACGGATGGACGACGTCATCTTCGAGGAGTTCAAGGGCACTGGCAACATGGAAATCCACCTCGAGCGCAAGCTCGTGGATAAGCGGGTCTTCCCGGCAATCGATATCCAGAAGAGCGGTACACGCAAGGAAGAGCTCCTGCTCGACAAGGAAGACTTGAATCGGGTGTGGGTCCTCCGCAAGGTCCTCACTCCGCTCTCGTCAGTCGAGGCGATGGAGCTGTTGCTCGACAAGATGGGGAAGACGAAGTCCAACGCCGACTTCCTGGCGTCGATGCAGAAGATGGGGTAGGTCGATGGCGACGATCAAGGTCCGTGACGACGGTCCCTATCTCGTCGATCTCGACGACGTGCGGATCGTAGACGCCGAGGGCGGAACCTTTGCGATCGCGCGGCGGCCCGTGGCCCTCTGTCGGTGCGGCCACTCGACGACCAAGCCGTTCTGCGACGGCTCCCACAATCGCGCAGGGTTCTCCGCCGCCGACCGGGGCGCCGTGTCGGGGCCCAGGGTGCGTTAGGCAGGCACTGGCTCGCCACTCGCGAACGTCAGCTCGCCCGCTTCAACGCCCACGATCACCGTACTGCCCGTCTCGAGCTCCCCGCGCAGCAGACGCATCGCGAGCGGGTCCATGACACGCCGCTGGATGGTGCGCGTGAGCGGCCGCGCACCATACGTCGGGTCATAGCCCTCCTCGACCAGCAGCCGCTTCGCCGCGTCGGTCAACTCCACACGCATGTGCCGCTCCGCCAGACGTGCGGCGAGCTGGCCCAGCTGGATATCGACGATGTCGACCAGATGCGCCCGGCTCAGCGCGTGGAAGAAGCTGATCTCGTCGATGCGGTTGAGGAACTCCGGCCTGAAGTGCGCGCGCACGGCACTGTCCACTTGCGTGCGCGTCGCGGCGTCGATGTCGCTCTCCACGCCGTCCACCGAGGGCGCGCGCGCCGCGATGAACTCGCTGCCGAGGTTGGAGGTCATGATGACGACGGCGTTCCTGAAATCGACGGTGCGCCCCTTGCTGTCGGTGAGGCGGCCATCATCCAGGAGCTGGAGCATCACGTTGAGCACGTCGACGTGAGCCTTTTCCACTTCGTCGAACAGGATCACGGCGTAGGGTCGCCGCCGCACGGCCTCGGTGAGCTGTCCGGCCTCGTCGTAGCCGACGTATCCCGGCGGTGCCCCGATCAGCCGCGACACCGTGTGCTTTTCCTGATACTCGGACATATCGATCCGAATCATCGCGCGTTCGTCGTCGAAGAGAAACTCGGCCAGTGCGCGAGCGAGCTCCGTCTTGCCAACGCCGGTTGGTCCGAGAAAGAGAAAGCTGCCGAGTGGTCGCGCGGGATCCTGCAGTCCCGCTCGGGCCCGCCGAATGGCGTTGGACACCATGAGAATCGCGTCGTCCTGTCCGACGACGCGGCGCCGCAAACGCCCCTCCATCTGCACGAGCTTCTCGAGCTCACCCTCGATGAGCTTGGTCACGGGTATGTGGGTCCACTTGCTCACGACCTCCGCGATGTCGTCTTCGTCGACTTCCTCTTTCAGGAGGCTCGCCTGGCCCCGCGTGGCGACGATATTCTCGGACGCGAGGCGTTGCTCGAGCTCGGGGAGCCGACCGTATTGGAGCTCGGAGGCGCGCGCGTAGTCGCCGTCGCGCTGCGCCTGCTCGATCTCGTGCCGGACGGTTTCGAGCTCCGTCTTCAGCGTCTGCGCCTGCTGAATGGCGGCTTTCTCCTGCTCCCACTGGGTCTGCAACCGGTCGCGCTCCTCCTTGCGGTTGGCGAGCTCCCGATCCAGACGCGCGAGCCGTTCGCGGGAGGCGTCGTCCGCTTCGTGTCGGAGCGCCTCTCGCTCGATCTCCAGCTGCATGATGCGGCGCTGGACCTCATCGAGCTCCACCGGCAGCGAGTCGATCTCGGTGCGGAGCTTGGCCCCGGCCTCGTCCATGAGGTCGATCGCCTTGTCGGGCAGGAAGCGGTCGTTGATGTAGCGATGCGACAGCACCGCCGCAGCGACGAGCGCCGCGTCCTTGAATCTCACACCGTGGTGGATCTCGTATCGCTCGCGGAGGCCGCGTAGCACGCTGATCGTGTCCTCGACGGTCGGCTCCGCCACCGTCACCGGCTGGAACCGTCGCTCGAGCGCGGCGTCCTTCTCGATGTGTTTGCGATACTCATCGAGGGTCGTGGCGCCGATCGTGTGAAGCTCGCCGCGCGCCAACATCGGCTTGAGCATGTTCGACGCGTCGATCGCGCCCTCAGCCGCGCCGGCCCCGACCACCGTGTGCAGCTCGTCGATGAACAGCACGATGCGCCCGTTGGACTCGGCGATTTCCTTCAAGACCGCCTTCAGGCGCTCCTCGAACTCGCCGCGATATTTCGCGCCCGCGATGAGCGCGCCCATGTCGAGCGCGATGATCCGCCGTTCCTTGAGCCCTTCGGGGATGTCGCCTCGGACGATGCGCTGCGCGAGCCCCTCGATGAGCGCGGTCTTGCCAACACCCGGCTCCCCGATCAGCACCGGGTTGTTCTTGGTTCGCCGGGAGAGCACCTGCACAACCCGTCGGATTTCCTCATCACGGCCGATGACCGGGTCGAGCTTGCCACGACGCGCGAGGTCGGTGAGATCCCGCCCGTATCGTTCGAGCGCCTCGTATTTGCCTTCCGGTTGTTGGTCGGTGACGCGCTGGGCGCCACGAACCGCCGTCAGCGCATCGTAGATGCGGGCTTTCGTGACGTCGTGCTGGCTCAGCAGCCGCGATGCGGCCGAGCCGTCGCTGGCGGCGGCCAGCGCGACGAGCAGATGCTCGGTGCTGACATAGGCGTCCTTGAGACGCTCCGCCTCACGCGCCGCGACGGCCGCGAGTGACGCCAGACGCGGGGACAGTCCGGGCTGTGCCCCGCCGGTTGTGGCAGGCAGGTTGTCCAGCGCCGCACGCGCACCGGTAGCGATGGCCGCGGGGTCGACCTCGAGTCGCCGCAACACGCCAGGAACGATCCCGTCATTCTGCTCGACCAGTGTCACCAGGAGATGCTCGGGCTCGATCTGCGGATGCCCCCCGCGCTCGGTCAACTGCTGCGCGCCGAGCACGGCCTCCTGCGCCTTCTCGGTGTATTTGTTGAGATTCATGGCTCCTCCATCCTCCTGCTCGGTCGACTACGCGGCTGGGTCCTTCGTGCTCCGGCGCGCGCGTCCGGACGGGCGCTCGAGCGCGGCGAGCGCCTCGTAATGTGCGCGCTCCTCGGCGGTCAGCCGTTCCGGCACCTTCACGCGAAGGACGGCATGGAGATGGCCGCGCTGTCCGCCCCGACGCACCGTGGGCATGCCGCGTTCCTTGAGCCGAAACTTCTGGCCCTGTTGGGTGGCCGGCGGGAGCTTCAAGCGCACCGTGTTACCGTCGATGGTCGGGACGTCGATTTCACCGCCAAGCACGGCGGTCGTCAGCGACACATCGACCGTGACCTCGAGGTTCCGTCCCCGGCGAGCGAACAGGGGATGCCGGGCAAGACGGACACGGAGATACAAGTCGCCGGCGCCCGCCGCGCCGCTCTCGCCTTCTCCAGCCACGCGCACCTTCGATCCGTCCGTCACGCCGGCCGGGATACGCACCTCGACGGTTCGCGTACGACCGCCGGTGGTCAACGTCAGCCGTTTGGTCACGCCGGCGCACGCGTCCTCGAGATTGAGCTCGAGCTCGTGCTCGACATGGAAACCGCGCTGGCGCGCGCTCTGCCGCTGGTGTCGACCATCTCGAAACGGGCCGCCGCCGCCGCTGAAGAACGTCTGGAAGAAGTCGGAGAACGGATCGTCGCCGAACCTGCTCCTGACGTCGTCTTCCGACATCGTGCGAAAACCGCCACCCGAGGGCCCACCGCTGTTCACTTTCCATGATCCGCCGCCCGAGGGCCCACCGCGGGCCGCGAACGGCCAGCCGCCGTCGAACGGTTGGCCGGACGCCTGGGCGCGCTCGTATTGCTTCCAGTTCGATCCCAGCTCGTCGTACTTGCGCCGCGTGACCGGGTCACTCAGCACCTCGTGCGCCTCATTGAGCTCCTTGAAGCGCCGTTCGGACGCGGCATCGCCCGGGTTCACGTCCGGGTGATACTTGCGCGCCAGCTTGCGGAACGCCTTCTTGATCTCATCAGGCGTCGCGCGCTTCGTCACCCCGAGCGACTGGTAGTAGTCTTTGAATTCCATGAGTCGTGCTCTCGTCAGACGCCGAGTAGCTCGGCGAGACGGTCCAGCTCTCGATGCAGTCGCTGTCGACCCTCCTGGTGTTCGAGGGCGTCACCGGCCGCAAGCGGCCGGATGCGCTCGACGACCTCGGCGATGCCCATCAGCTGCTGCACACCGGCCAGGTTGACACCCGTGTCATCGACCAAGCGCTTGATTCGCCGCAACTTCTCGATCTCCTCTGCCGTGTAGAGGCGCATGCTGCCGATGGTCCGGCTGGGCTGCACCAGCCCCAATCGGTCGTACTTCCGGAGCGTCTGGGGATGCATGCCGAGGATGCGCGCGGCGGTGCTGATGAACAGAATCTCGGTCACGAATCTCCTAACAACTTGATCTGTAAAGGGTTGCCCTATAGTTGCGTCGTTGCAAGTATAGACATTGATACGAGTCGTGTCAATCTTGGTCGAGCCTCTTGGCAAGACGTCAGTAGCCGGTAGGGGCCGGACGGAGCACTAGCGAACCGTGCGAACCGGGAGCGCGATCCGCATGTCCTCCCCCGCACGCAGCTGGAAGCGCTCGGCGAGGGGGACGAGTCGCTCGAGAAACTGCGGGTTGGTCCAGGAACCCTCTGGAATGGACTGGGCCGCGACCGCGAGGTACCGCGCCGGAGGGAGCCCCCGTACAGCGAAGGCCCCGCGTTGGTCTGGTCTGGTCGCCCGTATGAATCGGGACGGAAACACCCAGCGCGCCTCGTCCTCTGCAAAGATGACGGCGGTATAGTCCGTCGCCGGCTGGCCGCGCGAATCGACGACGGCGCCGGTCAGCGTCGTGAGGCGATTGGTCACGACGAGCTGTAACCCGGTCGTCGGTGTGCGTGTGGGGAAGACAATCGGGACGTCGGTAATGTCGCGGCCGGCGAGCGCGACGGTGCGTATCTGCCACTCCCGGCCGAGCCCCGTGAGGCGGACCAGCTGCGGCCCGTCCATCCCGCGAATTTCGAACGTCCAGTCGTCGTTGACGTGGCCGATCCCGCGGCCGACCGGCACGCGGTCGTAGCCACGAGGCATGGTGAACGGCGTGAGCGCGTCGGGAGTGAAGTCCGGAGCGGCCTGCGGCTCGAATACGATGCGCCCACGCGCGGACCCGCCCGGGCCGAGGACGAGCAACACGCCGTCGACGTCCTCCCCGGACACGGCGACCGGGGCCGTCCCGAACCGGTTCGCGCCGTCGGGTCCGACCCCCGTCGCGTACGCGACGTACGCACCGGGCGTGACCCCAGTGACGGAGAAGCTTCCATCTGGTGCGATGGGACCCGATCCGAAACTCTGCAGGGTGTCCGTCGCGCCGTTTGCGACAAGGCTGATGCCGGGCGCGCCCGTCACCGGTCGGCCGTCGGCGTCGACCACCCGACCGGAGACACGGGCGGTGAGGGTCGTCGTGAGTCGGAAATCGAGACCCGTCAGCTCCTGTGCGATGTCGAGCGCAACAGTCTGCGCGCCCTGCGGGTCACTCGTCCCCGGGTAGTACGTCGGCGCGACACCGCGCGCGTTCGGGCGTCCGAGGCCATCCAACCGCCGCGATGTCGCGGCGACGAAGTACTCTCCCGGTGGCAGCCCGAAGATCCGGTAGGCCCCGCGATCGTCGGTCTGGTTCCCACGGCCAACCGGAGACAGCCGCCACGTGCCCGATGTGTAGCGGAAGCGAAGCGCCCGCACCGTCGCGCCCGTCACCGGATCGCCGAACGGGTCAAAGAGCAACCCGGTCAGGACGCCTCCACGCGGCAGGGCCACGTTGATGTTGCGCACCTCCTGACCCGCCGCCAGCGCGATCGGCGTGCCTTGCTCCATCGCCCGCCGCTGTCCGTAGTCGATTGAGACGTAGCCAGGTTTTCGGACGTCGATCGTGTACCGGCCCGGCGGTAGGCGAAGCTCGTAGCGCCCGTCCTCCGCTGTCTGCGTCACCGACTGCCCTGTGGCGACGCGCGGCGAGGCCCCCACGAAGGCGCCCCGAATCGGCCGCCCTGTGTCTGCGGCGGTGACCCGCCCACGCACGATGGCCGTCGACTCCAACACCGGCCGCAACGGGTCGCGCGGGGGCTGGGTCTGAGCACCGGTCGGCGACTGGGGGATGCCGGTCACGCCGGCGAGCGCCAAAAGCGCGACGAGTGCCACGATCGTGGGACGCCAACGCATCGTGCGAATCACGCTATCACTCGGCGCGCTCCTGTGCCATAGCATTGGACCCCGATCGGCGGCGGACGGCTTGCTAGACTGCGGGGGCCATGTCCTTGTCGAAACCCGAGTTCTTCTCGTCCCGATGGGCCCTGATTCTTGCGGGGCTCGGCATGGCGGTGGGCGCCGGCAACCTCTGGCGGTTTCCGCGGATCGCGGCGCAGAACGGGGGCGCGGCGTTTCTCATCCCGTGGCTGATCTTCCTCTTTGCATGGTCACTCCCGCTGCTAATCGCGGAGTTCGGATTCGGGCGGGGTGCGCGACGCGGGCCCATCGGCGCCTTCGCGACACTCATCGGGACACGCTTCGCATGGATGGGAGGCTTTGTTGCCGTTACGACCGTGATGATCATGTTTCACTACTCGGTCGTCACCGGGTGGACCCTGAAGTACTTCGTGGCTTCGGTCTTCGGTGATCTCTCCGGGACCGATACGGCGGCGTACTGGGACGGATACAGTGCGTCGGTCTGGCAGCCGGTCGCGTTCCACGTCGTGGCCGTCGGGCTCGGCATTGGCATCGTGGCGCGTGGCCTGACGCGCGGGATCGAACGGGCCAACCGGATTCTCATCCCGACACTGTTTGTCTTGCTCCTTCTTGCCGTGGCTCGCGCCGTGACACTGCCGGGCGCCGGCCGAGGACTCTCGTTCCTCTTCAATCCGGATTGGGCCGCGCTCGCGAACCATCGCACCTGGCTCGAGGCGTTGACCCAGTCGGCCTGGTCGACCGGTGCAGGCTGGGGGCTCGTGCTGACGTATGCCATCTACGTGCGGACGGACGAGAACGTGGTCGTGAGCGCCACGACGATCGGCGTCGGCAATAACGTCGCCTCGCTGCTCGCGGCGATGGCGATCCTGCCGACCGCGTTCGCCCTGCTGCCGTCCGATGCTGCACTCGGCGCGATGGCATCAGGCAACATCGGGCTGACGTTCATCTGGATCCCGCGGCTGTTCGAACAGATTCCCGCCGGGGGCCTATTCCTGCCGCTCTTCTTCCTGGCGCTGTTCTGCGCCGCGCTCTCGTCGTTGATCGCGATGCTCGAGCTGGGGACGCGGGCGCTCCGGGACGCGGGCGTTTCCAGGCAGAGGGCCGTGATCCTGGTTGCGGCTGGCACGGTCGTGTTCGGGATTCCGTCCGCGGCCAGCCTCGACGTCTTCAACAACCAGGACTGGGTGTGGGGGTTCGCGCTCATGATTAGCGGGCTGTTCGTGGCGCTGGGCGCTGCCAAGTACGGCGTCGGGCGTTTCAGACGAGAGCTCGTGAACACCAGCGGTCGGGGACTTCAGGCCACGCGGGTGTACGACTGGGTGTTGACGTATCTGGTACCGGTGGAGTTCGTCGCGATGTTCGGCTGGTGGATGTATCAGGCGGTGACCGTGTACGACCCGGAGGGGTGGTGGAGACCGGTACGGGTCTACAGCCTGGGCACATGCTTGCTCCAGTGGGGGATCGCGCTGGGCTTGCTGTGGCTGTTCAATCGACGTCTCGCCCAGCGGAGCGTTGCCCCCCATGCTACACTCGAAAGTTGACAGATGTGAGAACGACGTTTGGATTGAAGAGGAGACGACAACATGTACCCAGACTTTTTCGTGGCACCGATGCGCGAGGAGCTGACACGGCTCGGCGTGCGTGAACTGCGCACGGCCGCAGAAGTTGATGAGGCCGTCACGAAGACCCAGGGCACGGTCATGGTGGTGGTGAACTCGGTCTGTGGGTGTGCGGCCGGCAAGGCACGGCCCGGGATCGCGATGGCACTCCGCCACGAGACGACACCGGACGTCAGCACGTCCGTCTTTGCGGGCGCCGACGTCGACGCAACCGAGCGGGCGCGTGGCTATTTCACCGGCTATCCGCCGTCGTCGCCGAGCGTCGCGCTGCTGCGGGACGGCAAGCTCGTGTACATGATGGAGCGGCACCAGATCGAGAACCAGGAGGCGGACGCCATTGCGCGCGAGCTGGCCGCCGCGTTCGACGAACACTGCGCCAAAGAAGAGAAAAGGGAAGCGGTCGGGTAGTTACCGCGCGGCGGGCGGCCCTTCGAGCATCGCCGGCGGAGTAGCCGGCACGATCGGCAGCGGCTGTCCACGCTCCGCCTGCGCTATGGCGCGCCGCACGACATCCGCCATCATGTCGAGGAACGCCGGATCATCATTCACCGCGGCTGCGCGCGCCATCGGAAGGTCGAGCTCCGCACAGAGCGCGGCCGCCTCGATATCCAGATCGTAAAGCACCTCGATATGGTCGGCGACAAACCCGAGCGGACAGATCACCACGGCGCGTAGGCCACGTGAACGCTCGGCCCTGAGGTAGTCGCCGATGTCGGGCCCGAGCCACGGGTCCTCCGGCCGGCCGCTGCGGCTCTGGAACGCCACCGCCCAGTCGGACGCGCCGGCGGCCTCGGCGACGAGTCGCGCCGAGGCCCGGATCTCTTCCGCATATCTCGACTCGGCGGCCATCCGCGTCGGGATGCTGTGGGCCGTGAACACCACGCGGGCCGCCCCCCGGACCGCTGCCGGGAGCCGGTGACGCGCCGCTTCGACACGGCCGGCGTTGGCGGCAACAAACCCCGGGTGGTCGTACCAGCCAGCCGTATAGACGACGTGGATGTCCCGGCCCCCTCGCCGCTTGAGCGTCTCCCGCGCGTCCGCAACGTTCTGCCGATACTGCGCGCAGCTGGAGTAACTGTGATGGGCGGCGAGGATGAACCCGAGCGCCCGACCGACACCGGCGGTCGACATCGCGGCGAGGGTATCGTCGAGGAAGGGATGCCAGTTGCGCATCCCTACGTAGACTGGCAGCCGCGTGTCGGCCGCCGCCAGGCGGTCGCGGAGTCCACTGGCTTGCCGCTCCGTAATGGCAGTCAACGGAGAGACGCCGTCGAACCGTTCGTAGTGCGCTACAACTGCCTCGAGACGGGCTGGGGGGACACGGCGTTGGCGCAAGACGTTCCGGAGGAAGGGACGAATATCGGCGCGGCGCTTCGGACCGCCGAACGCGATGAGGAGGACGGCATCGAACGGCGCGTGGCGTTGGGTAGTGCTCAAGTTTGAACTCAGGCCGCTTTTTCAGTTTCTTCTGATTCCAGCAGCCCGACAACTTCCTCCAGGCTCCACACATGGTCCGAAATTCCGGCTTCGATAGCTGGAGTGACCCGTAACGTCTTATGTATCCTGGCAAAGTTGTAATTCATGTAGTGCAGAGCAACAGCGGCCGCATGGTTCTCAACCTTCTTGGAGAACCCGTTGGTCAGACGTGTGAAGCGACGCATGCTCATTCGCATCGTGAGATTCTGACGCTCTACGAAGCTCGTTGAAATGTGCCTCGGGTTGGGGTTTCCAGCAACGACTGCCATCTGAGAACTTGTAATCTTCGCTGGGCTGTAGCGACGCTGTGGCTGCGGGTCAGCCCTGTAGACCTTTTGAAGCATGGCGTAGTCGATGCCCGTATAGAACGCGCTTTCGACAGCCTCCAGATACACCTTGTATCCGTCGGTGGTGAGCTGTACCCGAGTAACCAGCCGGTCAGCAAGGTCATGCATGAAGTCGTACGCGGTCCCCAGGTCACGGCCACCGACGCGCCATGAAGGAACCAACTTGGAATCAGCATCCAGCGCGACCCAGGTCCACACGTCACCGTAGCCGAACTGGCCGCGCTTGTTCTCAGGGACATTCTTGGCCTTCGAGTAGCAGAACTGCCAAATCTCGTCACACTGAATCCTCCGTGCCCGGAGTCCTCGAAGAGTTCGATCTTGGTAGCTGGCGCAGGCCGCGCCAAGGTCGCCCAAGAGCTTGAGCACGGTTGGCATTGACACGCCCGTCATTCGGCACGTAGACCGTAGGCTGTTCCCCTCCACAAGTGCTGCAACAACCGCTACGCGCTTGGCTCTCGTCAGTCGGTTCATAGTGAACCAACTATACTAAAGCCGCTTTAGCATGTCAAGGCGCTTCTTCGAGTGTTAGTAAGCGCCAGGTTGTGCTCTCTTCGTCGCTGGAATACCTGATTTTCGTAATTCGCTCAACCGTCGCGCGATACCGCGCCGCAGGAATCCTAACCTCGTGAGCCTCGCTAATTGCGTCAGTAAATCGCCCACTAATCGCTTCCGCATCATCAGGCTGAAAATCGAATCGTTTGGTTACCACACTGGCTCCAGTAAGAACGCCAGTGATCGTTAATTCCTCGCGCTCTTCCTCCGACGTGGCATCGATCTCATCGCGGAGTCGCTGCATCTCGACGCGCTGCAGAAACAGACGGGTCGTGTCTTCGCCGTGCTGCCACGAAATATCGGCCCCAATGCCATCGGAGACATGAGCATCAGCCCATTTAAAGATGGACCGCAACGGGGCCGGTCCCAATTGCCGTCCAATCTCCCGAATATCGTCTCGCGTCGGGGCTTGGGCGAGGTTGAAGAAGGTGGTTATGGTGTCCGTCAATGGTCCAACGTCGATTAGCATCCGCTCGCGGTCGAGTGTCAGGACGACGCCCACAGACCCAGCATAGGCATAGCCGAAGCCAAACTTGGTACTCTCCACAACCTCTGGAGTAAGCCTTGTTCGTCTGCGCGGGCCATTTTGGATGGCATCAAAAAGCGCCGAGAAAGAGGCCTGAAACTCGTTTAACGCACCGGAGAATCCACGAAGAGACGGCCCCTCATCGTTTTCCTTGAACAAACGATACGAACACACATCGAGCGCCTTTTGATCGGCGAGGTCTTGAAAGTCTGTCTGTAACTCATCGAAACGCTTAACCACCGACTCCAGGCTGAGACGCAGTCCGAGCGAGTCGGGAGATCGGGCGACTTCCCGCTCCAACTGCGTTATCTGGGAAGCCGTGTCCTGCAATTTGTGCTGGAGTTCGACTAGTTCGCTCATCTGACACCGCCATTTATCTGTAGTACGACTATGCCTTTCGGAGTGTTGCTCCGGTCTCGCCCAAACTGCCTCAACCAGTATCCGCGATTGCTCGGAATACCAGGAACCTCCAAGAAGGCGTAGCAGTCGCAGGCGTAGTCATTACGCTTTTGGGCAACGTCGGCATCCGCTTGGGAGGTTAACCATCTGAGCCGATCCGCTTGATCAGGAGTGGCCCCGTTCGCTGTGGCCAGTGACAGTTCAAGAACAACATCTATGTCTTCAGGGTCTATCTTGCCCGTCAAAAAACGGCTCTTCACCGATTTGAGTACAAGGGTTGAAGGCTCAAGAAGCGCGCCAGGTCGCGAGACGATCGAATCGGATGAGCCGTGGCCCACTTCAGTTTGAGCAAGAGCAGTTGTTCATTCTGCATACCGCGTGCGCGGCGGAGGACCGCCTTGATGGTCGTGTTGATCGATTCGACCACGCCGAAGCGAACAGGGTGGAAGCAGTAGGCAGCGATGCCCTCGAGATGACGAACGAGGAACGCGCCGAGGCGCTCCATCTCGGGGAGCCGTTGCCAGCGCAACGCGGTCACCCAGCCGATGAGGAAGTGCCCCACGCCCATCGGCGTCCGATACGTCCACAGGCGGTCGAGCTGTTCGCGCAGGAGACAGGCTTTGAACAGCCGGCGATTCGCGGCAAACAACGTCTGCAGTTCCCGGCGCTTCGAGCCGCGGACCGTCTTCCAGCGCCGGAGCAGCAACCAGCGTTTCCCGCGCCCATGGGCACGCATCACGGCCCCGGCGCGGAAGAACTCTTGGCGGCGGACCTCGTCGAGCGCGGCGCTCGCATGCTGGAGGACATGGAATTTGTCGAACACCACGTCGGCCTGCGGCAGCACCTGCGTGACCGCATTGAGATAGGGCCGGTGCATGTCGGTACACACCGCGTGAATCGCGCCCCGCTGATGCGGGTCGAGATCCTCCGTGAGCAAGGTCGTGGCGGTAGTCGTTGTGCGATCCTGACGCAAGCCCATGACCTCGCCGCGCACCACATCCGACAGGACAGTCCAGAAGCGCTGGCCCTTCCCGCGCTGCACCTCATCGAGGCCGATGTGCCGCGGTCGCCGTTTCCGGCGGGTGCGATCCCACTCGGTCAAGAAGGCCGTCTCGGCGCGCCGGGCTTTGCCCCAGCTGACGCGGTGCCGCACGGCGGCGTGGCTGGTCGGCATCGACTGGCAATCCAGGCCGATCTGCTGGCGCAAGCGGCGCGTGACCCGGGCCTTCGGGGTGGCAAATTCGATCCGCTCCGTGCGCACCCCGCAGTGGCGACAGATCACGCGTCGTTGCCGGTAGACCAACGTGACCGGATGCCGTGCCCAGGGCAGATCGTCCCACGTCCGCTCGCGCGCGGCGCGCACGCGGCCGGTGCGGCGTCCACAGCCGTTGCACACATAGCGCCGTATCCCGCGCCGCTCCAACTGCAACCGCAGGCGACTCTCCACCCCGTCGTCCTCCCGTTCGACGCGCACCACTCGGAAGCCCGACAAGCCCAAGATCCAGGTACAATCCCGTTGCGATCCCACGTGTCCTCCCTTCTTGGTTGCACATCAAGAGAGAACAACACCGGGTGGTCCGGTGCAAGTGGGATCGCGTTCTTTCGTCCAGGCCGTCGAGCAGGCCGCCCACCTCAATTGCGGCCCGCGCAGGCGGCCGGGTATCACCTCAGATCGCTGTACTCAAATCGACGAAGAGCCCAAAAAACTGCCGTCAACCCAGAGGTCGCCTTGAATGCCGTCGGCGGTCAGTAAGTCAACCATCGCACGTAGTCCGGCCATCAGTCGCGCCCTGGAGGTGGAGAGCGGGAAAGCATCTACGCTCAACGCCTGGACCTCTTCTATGGTTCTCGGGTGCAACCCATCGGCCAGTAGTGGTGGATAGTCCTGTTTCCGGGCCATCTAGGGGTGGCCGAATGCTATCCCACATGCCCCCGCCGCGTCAGCCTACTTCTGGCGCTTCGCCTTGGCCCACCTGGCTTTAGCAGCTTTGGCCGCGATCCGTTTTCTAGCGGTCGCGCTCATCGTCTCCAGGCGTCGTTTTCCGCCGATCTTTCCCCCCTTGCGACCAATCTCAGCCATGTACTCCGAGAGATTCACGTTTGAGTTTGGTTCCTCTTCGGCGGTAGTTCGCCGGACCAGATCAAACGCCAGTTCGTTGACATCCTTCTGTTTTCTGGGTTTCTTCTTGAGCGGCTTTGGCATGCCCGTAGTGTTTCACGGCTGGACAGGCCAACTCAACCGAGGGGATTTTCAAACTTGAGCACTACCTGGCGTTGGGCCATGTCTGCGGAATGATACGATGTGGCGCCGCGCGGGAGGCGCGGAGGTCATGCCAAAGCTGGCCGCAAGCGTCACGCTGATGTTCAACGAGTGGGAGCTGCTCGACCGTTTCGAGCAGGCGTCCCGCTGCGGCTTCGAAGGGGTCGAGATTCAGGCGCCCTACGCGGAGTCGAAACAAGACATCGCCGCGCGCGTGCGGGAACACAGCCTCGCGGCCACGCTCATGAACGTGTCACCGGCCGTCGGTGCGATCCCTGGCAGCGAGGACAAGTTCCGGGTCGGGCTCAGGCGTGCGTTTGCCTACGCGCAGGCGGCCGGCTGTCGGCAGCTTCACTGTCTGGCCGGGTGCACGGACGATTCGAGGGCTGAAGCCACCTTCGTGGCGAACCTGCGGTGGGCCGCCGAGCACGCGCCGCCCGGCGTGCGACTGCTGCTCGAACCGCTCAATACGCAGGACAATCCGGGGTATTTTCTCACCCGTTCGGCCCAGGCGCGGTGCATCATCGATCTGGTTGGCGCCGACAACGTGTTTTTGCAGTACGACTTCTACCACATGCAGATCATGGAGGGGTCCCTCGCGAAGACCGTGAAGGACCACATCGACATCATCTCCCACTTCCAGATCGGCGGCGTGCCTGGGCGTCATGAACCGGACGACACCCAGGAGATCAACTATCGCTATCTGTTCGACGTGATCGATGATCTCGGCTTTGACGGCTGGGTCGGGTGCGAGTACCGACCTGCAGCCGATACTGTCGAAGGGCTCGCGTGGGCGCGCCCGTACGGCATCAGTCCCGACTAGTGTCCTGTGCCCCTCGCAACGACACTGCACGACATTACGACCCTCGTGCGGTCGTTCCATCCGCTGATTGCGATCGAGACATTGGAGGAAGAGCGGGTCCGAGCCCTCTTGCGAGACGCCGCGGACGAGCTCTCGGCGCCGCTCTTCGAGTGGTCACTCACGCGCGGGGCGTGTCCCGGGCGGGCAGGCCATTCACGGCACGGCCGATGCGCATGGGGTCATGAACACATCTTCGCGCGCTGACCGTCGATGGACTGTTTCATCTGAAGGACTTCGCGGTGCATCTCGGGGACGCGGCGCTCGCGCGGTCGACGCGCGATGTGGCGCAACAGTTCGCCAGGACGCGGGCGACGCTCCTGATGACGGGGGACCCGATCACGCTTCCGCCCGCGCTCGCGACGGTCGCGGTGCAGTTCCGCTTGGAGCTCCCCGACGCGACGGAGCTACGTGGCGTGCTGAACGCCGTGCTCGCGTCCCTTCGGTCGCGACATCAGATCGAGATCGCCATCGGACCGGACGATCTCGAACCCCTGCTCGCCGCGCTCTCCGGCTTGACGGCCGCGCAGGCGCGACAGGCGCTGTCGTATGTCGTGCTCGAGGACGGTCGCCTGGCACCGGACGACATTCCGCGCTTGATCGCACGCAAGGCCCAGGTCGTCCAGGACTCCGGCCTGCTGGAGTACGTGCCGCCCGGCGACAACATGTTCGAGCTGGGCGGTTTTGCGCGGCTCAAGGCCTGGTTGGATCGAGCACAGGTCGGCTTCTCCGCCGAGGCGAAGTCCTAGAACCTCGCCCCGCCGCGCGGCCTGCTGGTGGTCGGTATCCAAGGGTGTGGCAAGTCACTGGCCGCCAAGGCCATCGGGCGCGCCTGGGGACTGCCGCTGTTGAAGCTCGATTCCGGACGGCTCTTCGATAAGTATGTCGGCGAAACGGAGAAGAACTTCCGGCGGGCCATCGACCTGGCGGCGGCTATGGCGCCCGCCATCCTCTGGATCGACGAGATCGAGAAGGCGTTGGCCGGCGGTGGTGGGGACGATGGTGGGGTGAGTCGGAGACTTCTTGGTTCGTTTCTGACCTGGCTCCAGGAGCACGACGAGGCCGTCTTCGTCGTCGCCACCGCCAATGACCTGACGGTGCTTCCACCAGAGCTCCTGCGCAAGGGTCGATTCGACGAAGTGTTCTTCGTCGACCTGCCGGACGATGGCGAACGACGGTCCATCTTCGAGATTCATCTGAAGCTCCGGAAGCAATCGCCCGTGGCATTCGGTCTCGACGACCTCGTGTCCGCCACCACCGGTTTCGCGGCGCGGAGATCGAGCAAGCCGTGATCTCCGCCCTCTACAGGGCCCTGCATCGCAGTCCCGGCTCGACACGACGCTGCTCCTCGAGGAGATTCGGGAGACGGTGCCGCTCTCGGTCTCGCGCCGGGAAGATGTCGACGCGTTGCGGACCCTGGCAACCGACAGGTTCGTGCCCGTGCGGTAGGGTCCGGCGGGGGCGCATCGGGGCATCCGATGAATCCGTGGAGTACAATACGGTGTTGCGTTCATGCGACGCGGCTGTCGGGGCGTGGCTCAGCCTGGTAGAGCACTCGGTTCGGGACCGAGGGGTCGGAGGTTCAAATCCTCTCGCCCCGACCACTTTTATCCCTCGAAGAGGCCCGTAGACACGGGCCTCTTCAGTGTACGGCTCGGGGCCGAAACGGTAATCAGGGGTCGAGGGCCAGAGCGAGTGGCGCTCGAATCGTCATCATGACTACGGAGTCGCCGATCAGCGGGGAGCTGTCAGCCGATGAGCGAAAGCGAATAGAAGATCGCTGGAACGTGCATCCCGCGATGCGTTATCTGGGCGCTCGCGTGGACCTATCGGACCCGGCGCTCGTGCGTCTGGTCGTCGACCCGGTGCAATCGCATCACCGGGGCGGACTCGGCACCGATGCCGTGAACGGCGTCGTCATGGCTGGCATCTTCGATCTTGCGATCGGCCTAGTGGCCCATTTCGCAGCACTCCAGCACCGGGTCGGCACCGTCCAGCTCAACGTCCAGTACATCCGGCCCGTCCATGGCAATCGGTTCGATGTCCGCGGCCGGCTCGTGCGACGGGGGAGGACGCTGGTCTTCGCGACGGCCGACCTCGTGGATCAGGAGGGCACGGTCTGCGCGAAATGCGACGGGATGTCGGCGATCGTCGGCGATGCGCCCGGCGAACCGATCGCGCTGTAACGACCGCGGGGGCTCGGGGCGAAGCCCCGTCTTAGATTAGTCCTGGCTCTGGGCGACGAACCGGCGCGCCTCGCTGAAACCGGAATGCCCGCTCGCGCCGACCCAGGCATCCACCAACGTGGCGTACCGGGCACGCGCCGTCTCGTCGTCGCCGCTCGCCGCGGCGGCCCGCGCTGAGCCGAGAAGGGAGTGGGCGCGGCCGGGCATCCGCTGCAGCGACGTCTCGAACATCTCGAATGCGTCTCCTGGGCGGTCCAGATCGAGGAGGATCTCCCCATACAGCTCGTAGGGCGGTTTCACAGGGTTGGCCGCGCCGTTCGGCGGCCGCAGCCCTGTCACGATGTCAATCGCTTCGTCCATCAGCGCGACCGCCTGCGCCGCCTGCCCCTCGGCAGCACGCATAAGCGCCCCCGCCTCCTTGTGCATGATGCGAACGGACGCACTACCATCCTCCGCGCGTCGTGCCAGAATCTGCTCCGCCTGCCGCGCCGCCGCGACGTCGCCGGTGCGGGTGGCGCCGAGTGCCGCCGCCAGGAGCCCGTGGTCGGATGCGGTGTCGGTGATGGGCGACGTCTGCCATTCTTCCGTCTCGACCATGTAGCGCGCACGCAGCAACGGCAGCGAGTTGACCGCGCGCGCGGCGCCGTCGCTCTCGTCGATCAATTGCTCCAGCCGCTCGATCCACAGACGCGCCTTCGCATAGTCGCCGCGCTGGAGGTCGCCGTACTGACCCCAGTCGAGTGGGTGGACGGTGTCCCCGACACTGTCGCCCGGCTCCCAGAGATCACGCGCCGCTTCGTATGCCTTCTGGTTATGGGTGGAGACCAGATCCCACATCCCGTGTTGAATGAAGATGTGGGTGGGCATGTGGCGCGCATGCGCCACTGCGGGGGCGATCTCCGCGTACCGTAGGGCGGCGGGTAACGCGAGGGGAGCGTGCACCGGGTCATCGAACGCGTGAATCGCGTAGTGCGGCGCTCCGGGATGGCTTGCGTTCTTCTTGAACACCTGGAGGGCCGCCGCGCCGGCCAGCATCTCGAGCCGGAACGTCTGATCGCTGAGCGCGCGTGAGCCACTCAGCGTCGCGACCGCGTAGAACGTCGCGACTTCGTTATCGTCGGGATAGCGCTCGTACAGACGCCGCATGGCGTTCATGTAGGCGGCACGCCGCTCGTCGTAGTCCCCTTCGCCCCAGAGTGTCTCGACGGCATCCAGAAAGCCCTTCTCCCGGTCGGTGCCGGCCTTGGCCCGTCGCGCCGCCCGCGTCGAGCCAAGTCGCTCCAGCACGGCGCGGGGATTGTCGTCGTCCGGGCTGCCGAAGAGCGGGTGGTTGTAACAGAGCGTCTCGCCCCAGTAGGCCATGGCAAAGTCGGGCTCCAGGCGCTGGGCGGCTTGGAACTGCTCGATGGCCTGTTTCCACCCGAAGCTGTGCAGGATGGCGACACCGCGCAGAAAATGGCTCTGCGCTTCGGGCGATCGCGCGGACGTGGGGAAGTCGAGCGACCCGACCTCGGCAAACTGGGCGCTAGAGGGTGCCGCCGACAGCAGCAGCGTGACGACACCGGCAACGATGGGACCCACGATCGTCCGCATGGTGATCTCCTTGGACGAGACGCCGGCCCGGCGTGGCCGGCGAAACGCGCGACGGGTGTTCAGACAGCGGACACGGCGTCAGCGTCGCGACGCGTCACGATAAGCGCGCAGGGTTTTGAACGTCCGATGGTCCTCGGTGTACCACAGGTCGACGCCCGCCTGCTTGGCCATCGCTTCGGCTTGCTGCACGGCGTTGTCGTAGTCGCCGTAGAGACCGTCCGCGGCGCCGGGGACCCGACTGACAGTACAGGGGCCCCTCGGTCCGACCTCGCGACGGATGAGGATGTCGCCATCCACCGGACGGGCCGCTGCCGGCGGCGCGGACGTCGGCGACGACGCGACGTCGGGGCGCTCGCCCTCCTGGCTGGCGCCCACAACCAGAAAATCCAGCGCGTTCCACGTGCTTGGCAACGGGCCTCGCCGCTCCCGCCGCCGCCGTTCGTCGTCGATCGAATGACCGCGCGCGCGCCGGTCGCTTTCGCGGCGGTCCCACGCGATGGTCGCGCCGATCGGGTCGCGGCCGAACGTTTTCCTCCAACGACCGGTATCGATCGGTCTGACCACGACGGACAATCATGACCTGGTTCATCGGTAGGGGGACGCGTTTCGCCGGCGATCTTACCATAGCGCCGTCCGCCGGTTAGGTCTCGACGGTCCGCTATAATCACACCCGCGCTCATGGTGATCGCGCGCCGGTATCTCGTCCGTGGACGTGTGCATGGTGTCGGGTTCCGCGCCTTCACTGAGCGCGCCGCGCATCGCGAGGGGTTGACGGGCTTCGTTCGCAACCTCGCAGATGGTCGCGTCGAGGCCGTCGCCGAGGGTGAACGGGCCGCGCTCGACCGCTTCGAACGGGCGTTGCGTGGGGGACCGACGCTGGCACGTGTCGACGCGCTGGCGATTGACGAAGTAGCGCCACTGGGTGGAACGGCCGGCTTTCGGATTCTCGACGACCGCTAGTCATCCGGTGACCCTGGCTGCCAACCCTGAGGGGTGATGTGTATGGAGGACGCGGACCGACTCAAAGCGCTCATCCGCCACGTCCCTGAGTTCCCGAAGCCGGGGATTCTGTTCTATGACATCACGACGCTGTTGCGGGATCCGGCGGGATTTCGCACAGCGGTCGAGTGCCTGGCCGCGCCCTATCGCGAGGCAGCCATCGCGTCCGTCGTGGGCATCGAGAGCCGCGGGTTCATCTTCGGGGCCGCGGTTGCGGACCGGCTGGGCGCCGGATTTGTGCCGGTGCGGAAGCCGGGCAAGCTGCCGTCGCGCACGCTGCGCGCCGAATACGACCTGGAATACGGCACCGACGCGCTCGAAATGCACGACGACGCGGTCGAGGCGGGCAGCGGGGTCCTGATCGTCGATGATTTGTTGGCCACGGGTGGCACGGCGCGCGCGACCGTGGAACTGGTCAGTCGGGCCGGCGGCGTCGTGCGTGGGCTCGCGTTCCTGATCGAGCTGACCGCCTTGAACGGGCGCTCGCGCCTTGAGGGGCACGAGGTGTTTGCCGCGCTTCGCTATTCAGAGTAAGAGCCCGAGGGCCCATGACCGTCGTCCACGCTCTCCGTCGCGGTCGGGTGGTCGAGCTCGTCGGCCTCGACGACGCCGGGTGGGGTCGCGGCGAACGACTGCGTCAGCGTGCGACCAATCCATCCGTGCTTCATGTGGACCGTCACCTCGATCGTCTTGGAACCGGCGTCCCGCCAGTCAGCGGTCACGGGCAGATGGTACGTCCGGTCGTCCCGTCCCTTGACCGTCTTGCTGAGCGGGGACGCGATGATCTCCCGCACGACCTCGTAGGGAAGCCGCCGGAGCTCGGCCATCGCATCGTCGAGCACATCCTGACGGAGATGCACCTGCCTGACGAACGGATCGCGAGTCACGCTCTCGACTATAGGAGCCGCTCGAGAACGCGTCAAACCCACCGTACCGCATGGGCAACACCGCGCTCGCACTGATCGTCGGGGTCCTGATCGCCGCTGTCGCGGCTGCGCAGCACTACCTGCGGCGCGACCTGGAACGGCAGCATCGGGAACGGCTCGCGATGGACCTCTTGACTCGCATGGCACCGGTGGTGGCCCGTGCCGAGCCTCGTGAGCTGCTCGCGTGGCGTGGAGCCGCGCGCGCGGTCCGCGAGTTGTACCCGGAGATCGTCGCTGATCTCGAACAGGCGAGCGGCGAGCGGTTTCCATTCACGCCGGCACTGGTCGAGGGCTGCCTGGCGAGGTGGAGCGCCGAGTGGCTGGCGTGGGAACGACAGCACGACACCGACTACAAAGTCCGTGTCCGTACCGCAGAAGCCGAGCTGCGCGCCGACGGTCGAGACGACTCCCCCGAGGGACGCGCGCGTCTCGCGTCGATCGAGGACGAGAAGCTCCAGTCCTATCAGCAGCGATACGAGGAATACGCGCGCGTCGCGAGGGACCTAACGGCGCTCGGCGCCGAAGACGCAGGTTGAGGTTGAGGCTGGGCCTCAGATCGGGGAGGACGACGGACGTTACGGTAGGGAAGTCACTGGTAAACTGAGACTTCTCCCGACACGCGCGTGTAGCTCAGCTGGATAGAGCGACCGCCTCCTAAGCGGTAGGCCCCCGGTTCGAATCCGGGCACGCGCGCCACTCCTAGGCTCCCGTTGGTGACTGATGCCGTGGACTCGCGACCGTCAGCGCGGTGTCGCTAACCGGTCACATACGGAATCAGCGCCAACTGCCGCGCACGCTTGACCGCGGTCGTCAGCTTTCGCTGGTGCTTGGCGCAAGTCCCCGAGAGCCGGCGGGGCTCGATCTTCCCACGCTCAGGAATCGACATCATCATCACACGCACGTCTTTGTAGTCGATGTAGTCGATCTTGTCTTTGCAGAAGCGGCAAAACTTCGGCTTGCGAAAACCGCCGCGCTTGAACCCGCCGCCGCCCCGCGGCTTCTCCTTCGCCTTGGCCCTGACCATCTCGCACCTCCAGACTCGCCGTCTTTTGTGACGAGCGACAGTCTAGCCGATCGCACGACTCCAGAGTTCGCGTACGCCACCATCGATGAGCAACAGCCCCTGGTCGAAGGTGAGGCGGTGAGGATCTTCGTGGGGTCCCTGCGTGTCATTCAGCGATCCGGTCGATCACGAGCATCGTGGCATCGTCCGTCAAGGGACGACCCGCGCAGTGCTCTCCGACGCGGTGTAGGACCCGGTCAAGGAGCGATGCGGAATCGAGACGTCCGGGCTCTCGGCTCACCGCACGCAACGTGTCACGACCAAACTCCTCATCGGTGGGGCTGAGCGCTTCGAAGACACCGTCCGTGTAGAGCAGGACACGATCACCGGGCTCGAGCGTCATCGTGGGCGCCTCGGTGGCCTCCGTGGCGAACACCGACGTCAGAATCGGTCGCGTGGCCGGGAGCTCGGTAATGTCTCCTGTGGAGGAGAGCACGAAGGGCGGGGGGTGGCCGGCATTGAAATAGGTCAGATGTCCATTGGGAGCGAGCGTGCCGTAGACGAGCGTGGAATAGCGGTCGGCCTCGAAGAAATCGATGCCATGCACGAGATCGGCGAGCACGCGGTCCGGATCCGGATCTCGCCGACGCGCCGCGTCGACGGTCGACCAGAGCATGCCGGCGTACATGGCCGCCCGCACGCCGTGGCCGACCACGTCGGCGAGCGCGAAGCTGACACTCCCGTTGCGATTCTGCGCGAAGCTGTAGAAGTCGCCACCCAACGCGTCGCACGGTTGGAACCGTCCGTCGAGGCGCCACCCCGACCGCGACAAGGGCTCCGCGGGAACCAGGCTGTGTTGAAAACGGCGTGCCTGCTCGAGATCCTCGGCGAGACTCGCCGCGAACTTCTCCTTGGCGCGGCGCTGGCGCTGGAGATCGAGACATCGGCCAACCAGCGCCTTGAGCACCCGGCGGTCGAACGGTTTGAGGAGAAAGTAGAAGGCCCCCTCTTCTAATGATCTGTACAGCTTGTCGTCGGGCTCGGACGCGGAGCCAGTAATGAGGATCACGTCCGTCTCGGGGCTGACGCGGCGTGCCTCCTGGCAGACGGCGAACCCGCTCCCGTCACCGAGCTGGATGTCGACGAGCGCAACCTGGAACCGGCCGCACGCGAGCAAACGCACCGCTTCGCTGGCGCTGCCCACGCTTTCGATGTCGTAGTGCGATCGAAGCACGCGTTCGAACACGCGTCGCATGCCGACGTCATCGTCAACGACGAGAATCCGCTCTCGCATCGGTGTGCCCATGGCGTCACCGTGCCAGCGGCCGCTCCGGGGTCATGGTCGGCAACGTCACACGCACCTCGGTGCCGCGACCGAGCGCACTCTCGATCTCGAGGCCGCCCCCGTATTGCCATGCCATGCTGCGGCAGATTGACAGGCCGAGGCCGTTTCCGTGGCTCTTGGTGCTGAAGAACGGCTCTTGCACCTTTTCCAGGTGCTCCGGCGCGATACCTGGGCCGTCATCGGACACCGTCAGCACCGCGTCGCCGGCGTCCGCGGTCCGCGTCGCGATGCGGATGCGCCCGCGCCGCCCAGTCATGGCATCGACGGCGTTGGCCACGAGATTCCACAGGATGTGCTCGAGGTGCGGCTTCGAAAAGCGGCTAACGGGGAGCCCGTCGGATAAATCGAGATCCAGCTCGATCGATCGGGCGCCCGTGTGCGCCGTCAGCAGGTCATGCATGTCGCCAATGAGCTGATTGACGTTGACGGGGCCGCCACCCGACTGTTCGATGCCGACCCGCAACATGTTCGAGAAGATCCGCTTGCACAGCACCGCTTTGTCGACGATGACGGTGAGATCCTCCTCCAGACTATCAGGATCGATCAGCCCCCTTCGGGCGTCGTCCAGCGCCTGTTCGGCGAGCGGCAGCAGCGCGCCGATGGCGTTGTTGACGTCATGTGCGACCGCCCGCGCCAGTGTGACCAGGCTCGCCCGGCTCTCGGCTCGCAGCGCCTGGTCTTCGAGCGAGAGTCTGACGCGCACGTTCCGCAACGACACGGCGGCCGCGGGGAGGAAGCGGCGCACGACCGAGAGGTCGCGCTTGCCGAAGGCCTCGCGCGACCGCGTAGCGATCTTCAGGAGTCCGAGGACTTCGCTTTCGAAGAAGAGTGGCGCACAGATGATCGCGCGCGGCGCCGGAATGCCTTCACCGCGGTTGTAGTACAGGAGTTCCCACATCTCAGCGTCGTGCCCGGTGCCCGATGCCCCCACGGGATCGACGACCTGGGTAACCACACCTGGCCCGGGCGCCAGCGCCATGAGCAGGTCGCCGCCGACGGACATCTCATGGCCGACGAACGCGCTCTTGGACTTCATCCAGACGATCTTCTCCGCCTCCACACGCAGCGCGTGCGTCGAGGCGTCGTGCAGGAGGAGAGCCGCCGAGTGGTCGTACTGCACGAGCTGATGGAGGCTGTCGAGGATCTGGTAGGCCAGGTCGCTGGGGCGGAGCCCCGCGAGCACGTCGTCCCTGATACGGTCAAGGACCCGGGTGAGGCGGTCGTCTTCACGGCGCGCAAAGTCCTCGCCGAGGACGTAGGCCAGACGATTCAAGACGCGCCCCTCGCCGACCTTGAACGCCCGATCACGGCGCGCCGCGCCGACCACGCCTACAAGGTGCCCATCCACGCGCAACGGCGCCAGCAACACGCTGCGTGGGAGTGTCGGACGACCCTTGTGAAAGAACTCCACGGACCGCGGTTCGTCCCGCAACCGCGTGTCCCCGTCGACGGTCCAGAGCGCGGCCGGTCCCGGGCGGCGGTCGCCTCGGTAGAGCCACACCGTGTCGGCGCCGAGCCACGGCCGGACGGTCCGCAGGAAGTGCGGAGCGACCTTGCGGTCCGAGATGACCTGCCGCAAGGCGCCCTGGAGCGCCATGGGCAGGAACCCGCGCGGGACATCCGGAAAATCGGGCATGGATCGACAGACGGCAGCAGCCGATTATAGTCGCCTGCTCCGACACCTTCGCCGTGCCGCAGTCACGCCCGGGGCGAAGCCCCGTCTCGTGAAGCCGGGAGCACGACTGCCGGCCAAGGCGCGCACGGCGCGCCTCGCGGGGGCGGAGTGGGGCTCTCGGGGTCCCCGCGGAGCGCCCGCGGGCGCTCGGGGCGAAGCCCCGTCTAATTTAGAGCCCCGGCGGTTCGAATCTGATGTCGGGGGGCGGCGTGCCTGTGATGTCGCGCACGGCGTAGTGATTCCAGCCGAAGGCCTCCTTGATGGCCATGACCAGATCGAACCCGTATTGGACATCCTCCGGCACCGAGAAGTTGAAATCGTACGGGAAGATCGCGTGACCTTCGAATTCCTCGTTCCAGGAACCAACGATGTAGATGGGGGCCGGCAGTAGCGTCGACCCGAGCAATTCGCGCCAATCGCGACCGATGGACTCCTTCAGATGGAATTGCTGGATTCGCTTCATGAAATCCGTGTATCCACCGCGACCGATCTGGAGCGTCGGGTGACCAGGTTTGGCGAAACCCGGAGCAAGATTGGGCATGACCAGCACGGGACGCCCGGTGTAGCGGTTGCGCAGATACTCCAACGCCTCGTAGGTCTTGCGCAGGATCCCGAGCTGGTTCTGGATGTACGAGTCGCTCATGAACAACGTGGCTTCGATGCCCTGCTTCAGGTTCGACGCGTGATGGTAGATATAGATCGCGTCGAACATGAGGCTCCGCTGGAGGCGGTCATCGGCAATCCGCCCTTCGGTTGAGAGCACCATCTCCTCGCCAACGAGATACGGATATGCACCGTAGATGTCCCGGAAGATCTCCCGGGTGTCCCGGACGATCCTGTCAACGGCCTGAAACGGCAGGCCCGACACCGGGAACAGACCCCACGTGTGCGACCCGAAGATGAACACGACGGGACGGTCGTCGAGTGTGAAGATGCGTGACGGCGTGTCGTCACGTACCTCGACGAGAAACCGCGCCATATTCGCGAAGTCCTCGCGGAACAGCCGCTGCACGGTCTCCGATTGGAAGTCGATCCGGTCTCCGATGCGCGGGAGCGCGATGATGCTCTCGTAGAGCATCGCGATGTATCGCGTCGCGGCATTGGGTGCGGCCAGGAACCCCTTGCGGTAGTTGCCTTGGTTGTCCTTGTTCGCGCGAACGGGGATCCAGCTCAACGCGTCGACGGTCACGCCGAACTCGTTCTTCAGGTCGTGAAACGTCCCTTCGATCACAGGATCGGAGGAGACGTAGTTCCCTCCCTTGAGGCGGGCGGTCTGCGAGCCTGGCGGGCGATCGTGGAGGTTGTACCACCCGTAGTGCCACGCCACGGTGATCGGCCGGGCCATCGCCGGCGCGGTACTTTGTGCATGCTGGGCGATCGAGTGCCGTACGGAGTCGACGACGAGCGGGTCGACCGCACCGCGTCCAAACACGTCGGTCCGCTGGTCGAATCCCGGCCGGGGCTCGAGGGCGAAGCCTCGTTGTGCAAAGAGCGCCGTACGCGCGATCTCCTCATCGACCGCACCCAGCTGCCCGTCGCCGTCGATGTCGGCGATATAGGGAGGGAGCAGAACGGGTTCCTGCTGCGCGCCCAGGCGCGGCGCGGCGCTCGCGGCGGCAGCGGCCGAGGCGGCCGCAAGAAACCGCCGTCGGGACGGGCCTGTCTTGTCGCGTGTCGATCTCTTCACAACGAACAAACCCACCTAACCAAGGATGTGGCGGCACTGCCGGCGGCGTGCAGCGGGAGGGCACGATCCGCGGTCGACGCTCAGTTCGGAGCGTAGCATATCCAGCCGCCCGTTCGCATTGTCGTGATCGGCATTTGATACACTGCTAGCGAATGCGTAGGACCGAACGACATCACCTCAAAGAGAACGCCCTGGCCGAGTGGATTGGCGATGTCCAAGCCGGTCTGCGACGCGGCGGTCGAACCGCCGCGGTTGCCGGCGGCATCGTGCTGGCCCTGCTCGTCGCAACCGCCGCGGCATACAGTTGGCAACAGTGGCGGTCGGCACGTGCGAGCGAGTTGCTGGCGGCCGCGATGACGATCGTCGACGCGGCGGTGGTTGCACCAACCGCCGAGCCCGAGGCCGCCGACGACGCCTCGGAGGCAGCCGTGGAACCATTCGTGCAGCCGCCCGGGAGCTATCCAACCGAGACAGCCAAGCTCGAAGAAGCCGTGCCGAAGCTGCTCGCAGCGGCCGACGCGTACCCCAGCCTCACACATGGGATTGCCGCACGCTATCGAGCCGCCGCGGCGCTGAGCACGCTTGGACACACCGATCAGGCCGACGCCCAGTACCAGCGGGTGATCGCGTTGGCCGGCAATCGAATCTACGGTCGGATGGCGCGACTAGGCCTCGCCGAGACGCATCTGAAGGGTGGCGCGTTCGCGGACGCCATCGCGCTGCTCGAGCAAGAGACCTCGGGTGCGGACTCCGATGTGCCCCGCGATGCCGTGCTGATGCGCCTGGGTCGCGCCTACGATCTCGCCCAGCAACCGACGGATGCAATCGCCGCGTTCAACCGGGTCGTCGACGAGTATCCGGCGTCCCCCTATGCCCAGGATGCCCGACGCGAAGTCGAGGCGCTCGGCGCCGGGCAATAGACACGTCGACCCTCCCGCCAGACACCCATGCCCGACTCGCTGGCCGCTCCCGCTAGCGAGTTCACCGTGGGCGTGGTGCAAATGTCCTGCGCCTCGGCCGTCGACGAGAACCGGGAGGTCGCGGTAGAGCGCGTGCGTGCGGCAGCGGACCGCGGGGCTCAGGTCATCTGCCTGCCGGAGCTCTTCGCGACGCGGTACTTCTGTCAAACCGAAGACGCGCGGTGCTTCGACCTCGCGGAGGCGATCCCCGGACCGTCGACCGAGTGCTTTACCCGCCTCGCCGCCGAACTGAGCGTCGCGATCATCGTGCCCGTCTTCGAGCGGCGCGCGGCCGGGCTGTATCACAACTCCGCGGTCGTCATCGACGCGTCAGGCGACATCCTCGGTGTCTACCGGAAGACACATATCCCTGACGATCCCCAGTACTTCGAGAAGTTCTATTTCACGCCGGGCGACCTCGGGTATCGCGTGTTCGAGACGCGATTCGCAAAGGTTGCCGTCCTGATCTGCTGGGATCAGTGGTACCCCGAGGCCGCCCGACTGGCCGCGCTCGGAGGCGCGGAGCTGCTCGCCTACCCGACGGCCATCGGCTGGCTTCCGGCAGATCGCGACTCGGTCGGCTCGGCCCAACACGACGCGTGGCGCACGGTTCAGCGTGGACACGCCATTGCGAACGGTCTCTACGTGGCAGCGGCGAATCGTGTCGGCGTCGAGGACACCGCAGGCACACGCCTGGATTTTTGGGGGCGGTCCTTCGTCTGCGATCCGCAAGGTCAGCTCGTCGCCGAGGCATCGGGCGAGGCATCGGAGGTGCTGGTCGCATCCTGCAGCCGGAAGACGCTCGAAGCGCAGCGGCGCGACTGGCCGTTTCTGCGTGATCGTCGGATCGATACGTACGGTCCCATCACCGAACGCTTCCTCGACCAGCCAGCCGGCCGCCCAGATCCGTCCGCCAGATGACGCGTCGGTCGACGGCGACCCGGCGACCAGGGACCGCATCGACCCCCACGGCCCGCGGGTATCGGATGCCCGCCGAATGGGAGCCCCATCGCGCCAGCTGGCTGGTCTGGCCGCACAACCGCGCGGACTGGGAGGTGAAAACATCGGCCATTGACTGGTGCTACGTCGAAATGGTGCGACAGCTCGTCCGGGGCGAGCGCGTGGGGATCGTCTGTGTGAATGCGACGGTCGCGCGCCGGGCAGAGGATCGCCTGCGCCGCGGGGGGGTCGACATGTCGGCAGTGGACCGTATCGTGGCGCCGACGAACCGATCATGGATCCGCGACAGCGGACCGATCTTCGTGACGCGTCCGAGTGTCCGCGGCGGACGGGACGTCGCCGCCACGGACTGGGGGTTCAATGGGTGGGCCCGGTATCGATCGTGGACGCTCGACAACGCCTTGCCGAGGCGCCTCGCCCGCCATCTCGGCCACCCTCGGTTTCCCGTCCGGACCCGCGCCGGCTCGCGGTCGCGAGCCGTCGTGCTCGAGGGGGGCAGCATCGACGTGAACGGGCGTGGCCTGCTCCTGACGACGGAAGCGTGTCTGCTGGGCAACGCACAGGCGCGCAACCCTGGCATGCCGCGCGACGAGATCGAGCGGGCGCTCCGCGAGCATCTCGGCGTGCGGAGCGTACTCTGGCTCGGCGGCGGAATCGCGGGCGACGACACGAACGGCCACGTGGATGACGTCGCTCGCTTCGTCTCGCCCGATACGGTCGTCGCGGCGTCGGAACGCGATGCGCGCGACGTCAACCACGCGCCGCTGGCGGACAACCTGGCGCGGCTCCGCCACATGCGGGACCTCAGGGGGCGCCGACTGCGGATCGTGCGCCTGCCGATGCCGCGGCCCCTGTACTTCGAGGGCGACCGGCTCCCGGCGAGCTATCTGAATTTCTACATCGCCAATCGCTCGGTGCTCGTGCCCACCTTCAACGACCCCGCGGACCGCGTGGCGCTGACCCGACTCGCCGCACTGTTTCCCACCCGCGAGGTGGTCGGCATCCATGCCGGCGACCTCATCCTCGGCCTGGGCGCCGTACACTGTCTCACCCAGCAGGAACCGGCGGCGACGTCGAACGGGTGACAGGTAGATGGCGTTCAAGGCAAAGCGAACCGCAATCGGCACGGCCGCGCTGAGAGCCATCGAGCACCACACCCCGCCGGAGCAGCGACTGTTGAGCGACCCCCTCGCCCGGGCGTTGTGCGGCCGGTTGCTCGGCACCCTACTCTCGCCTTTCGTTGTGCGACACGCGCTCCAGCCGATGCTTCGGTTCCGCGAACGCCAGACGCCCGGCCTCGTCGGCCTGCTCCTCTGTCGGTTCGCGTACCTCGACGACGTGCTCCGCGACGCGCTGGGGAACGGCGTACAGTCCGTTGTCAACCTCGGTGCTGGGTTGGACTCGCGCCCCTACCGGATCCCTGGCGCGGACGCGGCCACGTTCTTCGAGGTCGATCACCCCTCGGTCCAAGACCTGAAACGCTCCCGTCTCGAGCGGCACCTCGGGACGCTGCCGTCCCATGTCCGCTTCGTGCCGATCGATTTCGACACACAAGACCTCGCGGAGGTACTGGCGGCCGCCGGATACGAGCCGGCCACCCGTACGCTGTTCATCTGGGAGGGAGTCAGCCAGTACGTGTCGCGCGCGGCTCTCGAAGGCACCCTCGGCTATGTGGGCGGCACGGCCCCAGGCAATCAACTCGTCTTCAGCTACGTGCTCCAGCGCTTCATCGATGATCGCTCGGCCTACCCCGAACTGAGTCCGCTGTGGGACACCATGCGCAAGGGGGACGACCCTCTCTGGAAGTGCGGTCTCGATGCGGCACACCTCGCCGACACGCTGTCTCGCTTCTCTCTCCGCCTGACCGAGGACATCGGTGCACCCGAGCATCGGACGCGCTACCTGATACCGAAGGGCCGGTCGTTGAGTGTCTGCGACATAGAGCGGATCGCCATTGCCGCGGTGACTGGCTTTCGAGCAGCCGGATGACCACGTCGGTCCAGAACAGCGACATGGGACGGTTGGGAAAGCTTCGGCGCGAGTCAAACCGGGTCGCACACACGGTTCGTGAGCTAACCCCAGAACCGGGTTGTGGACTGTCCCGATGCGCGACGTCGGAAATGCGCTAGAACGATTCGACGCGGTCGGTATCGAACCGGTCCACCAGCAGCGGCTCGCCGTCGACGACGAGCGCGTGTCCGTCGAGCTCGAACGCCGGCGGTCGCCGCGCGGCAAGCGCGTCGCGTGCCGACGCCGCCAGGGCGCTCGCCAGGATCGGCAGGGCCAGCGTGACGTCGGCATTGACCGTCACCCGCGCGGCATCAGTCGCGAGCTTGCCCCAGCTCTGCGCCTCGTCGAGCGTCGAGCCTGATGCGCCCCCGAAATGGGGCACGTCGGTCACGATTTGCACTGCGTACCGATGGCCGTCTATGCCGGGGCGATAAAACCCGGCTTGCACGCTGGCCTGGTTGATGAAGTTCTTCGGGGTGCCGCCACCAAGCACCACGGATGCGGTGCGCGGTCGCCGGATCACCAGGTTCGCCGACTCGATGATGTCGCCGATCACGTCGACGTGGCCCAGCTCCGCATGCCGTTGTCGGGCCTGCGACAGGCCCATCCCGATCGAGGAATCAGCAATCGCTGGACAGAAAATCGGCACGCGCGCGCGATACGCCGCCGTCAGGATTCCATCTCGGCCAGTGTCCTTCCAGAGAAATCCACCGAGGTGGTACAGGAACTCGCGCGTCGTGTAGGGACGCCTGTCGAGCGTCGTCGCGAACGCGGCGATCCAGTTGTCGTTGTCGACAAATTCGTCCTCATCCATATAGGTGTCGTAGACACGGTCGATGTGCTCGGCCTGCAGCGCTCCGTCGTCGACCTTGTGCGACCCGATGAAATGCCGGCGACCGCGGGTCTCATGGAGGTCGTGATACAGGTTGGCACCCGTTGAGACGAGGCAGTCGACGGCGCGGCTGGTGATGAGCTGCGCGATGACGAGCCGCAGCCCCCCGGCGCTCAGCGCGCCAGCGGTGCCGAGAAAGATCAGCACGTCGTCGGCCAGCATCCGTTGCCAGACGCGGTGCGCGAGCCCGAAATTCCGTCCCTGAAACGAGATGCGCTCCATCCGGCGCAGGATCTCGTCGGCCGGGTCGCCCGCCCGCGCCTCGAACGGCTCGACGGGCACGTCGAGAAACCGCGATTTCCTGCGTGACGACTCGCCAGTGGCCATTAGTCTTCGATCTCGTCTCGTAGTTGTGCGAGGAACGTCAAGGCGTCGATCGGGGTCATCCGTTCAAGATCCACGTGACGTAGCCGCTCCGCGACACGTGCGTGGCCGGTCGGGGGACCCTGAAAGAGACCGAGTTGCTCGCTCGGATCGCTCGCCGGTCCACTGAACGTCGGTCGAGGCCCTCGCGATAACTCATCACGTTCGAGGCCGGCCAGGATGGTCTTGGCTCGCGCGACGGTCGCCGCCGGCAGACCTGCCAGCTTCGCCACCTGGATGCCGTAGCTTCGGTCCGACCGGCCTGGTTCGACCCTGCGGAGAAACACGATCTCGTCGTGGAACTCCTGTGCCGCGACATGGTAGTTCACGACGCTCTCGTGCGCCTCGGCCAGATCGGTCAGTTCGTGGTAGTGCGTGGCAAACAGCGTTTTGGGACGCGCCCGTCTGTGTGTGGCCAGATGCTCAGCGACGGCCCAGGCGATGCTCAACCCGTCGAACGTGGCGGTGCCGCGCCCGATCTCATCGAGGAGCACGAGGCTCCGCGAAGTGGCCAGGTGCAAGATCGTGGCGGTCTCCTGCATCTCGAGCATGAACGTGGACTGCCCGCGCGCAATGTTGTCGGACGCGCCGACGCGGGCAAAAATGCGGTCCACGATCGGCACGGTTGCGGCGCGGGCGGGAACGAAGGACCCGGCATGGGCCATCACGGTGATAAGGGCGGTCTGTCGCAAATAGGTGGACTTGCCGCCCATATTCGGACCGGTCAACAGCATGACCTGACTGTCGGTTCCGTTGAGGGCCACGTCATTCGGAACGAAGGCATCCCCCGTATGCCGCTCGACGACCGGGTGACGCCCGTCGGTCACCGCGAGCTCGTCGTCCTCGTGCACGCGTGGCTTGGTGTAGTTGTATCGGCTTGCGCACTCTGCCATCCCCGTCAAGACGTCGATCGCGGCCACAGACCGCGCAGAACGCTGAATCCGGGGCGCGTAGCCCACCACATCGTGCCGGAGTGCCTCATAGATGTCGTGCTCGCGCTCGAGCATCCGCTCGTCCGCTCCGAGGACCTGGCGCTCGTAGTCCTTCAATGCGGGTGTGACATACCGTTCGCCGCTCGCAATGGTCTGCTTGCGGTGGTAGTCCTCCGGGACGGCGTGTAGGTTGGACTTCGAAACCTCGATGTAATACCCGAAGACTCTGTTGTAGCGGACCTTGAGCGAACCGATGCCCGTGCGCGTGCGCTCCGCCGCCTCCATGCTCGCGATGGCCTGTTTCGCGTTCTTGCTGATCGCGCGAAGCTCGTCCAGTTCCGTGTCGACGCCGTCGCGAATGGCGCCACCGTCGCGGACGAGAGCCGGGGGCTCCTCGACGAGGGTGGCGGCGATACGGTCCCGGACGTCGGTCAGGTCATCGAGCTCCTCGAGCAGCGCGCGCACTAGCGGCGCACGAGCCTCGCCAAGGCGTGCGCGCACGCGCGGGATGACGCCAACGGAATGACCCAGCGCCGCGACATCGCGCGGCCCAGCGGTGCGCAGGACGACGCGCGCGACGAGTCGCTCGAGGTCGTGCACGCCGCGCAGCGTCTCGCGTAGCTTGGCCCGATGGGTGCTCTCCAAGGCCAGCTCTTCGACAGCGTCGAGCCGGTCGCGGATTGCTGCCGCATCCACGAGCGGGAGCTGGAGCCATGCGCGAAGCAGCCGCCCGCCCATCGCCGTCGTCGTATGGTCGATCGTCTCCAACAGGGAGCCGGCTCGCGTGCCGCCAGCGCCCGTCACGACCTCGAGATGCGCAAACGTCGCGGGATCGATCACGACATGGTCCGCGTGCTCGAGGAAGACGATGGTGTGCAGATGCTCGAGTTTGACCTGCTGCGTGTCGCGCAGATACGCCACGAGTGCGCCCGCCGCACGTACCGCGGTGGGATGCGTCTTGACGCTCAATCCGAATCCCTCGAGCGACTGGGTGCCAAGCTGGCTGAGCAGGGCACGGTGGGCCTGGTCGAGGCCGAGCGTCAGGGAATCGAGTGTGGTCGTCCTGGTGCCCATGGCCCCGATCTCCGGCAGGAGCGTTGCGGTGTCCACATCGACCGGTACGAGGACCTCGCGTGGGGCCACGGCCGCCACCTCGTCCGCGAGCGCTCGCCCGGCGTGTACGCCGGCGTGCTCGGTGACCCGAAACTCGCCAGTCGACACGTCGGCGGCCGCGACGCCGTAGATGGGCGATCCCGGCTCGGCGGCCGGCTGTGGCACGATGGCCATCAGGAAGGCGTGCTCGTTCGCGTCGAGATACCCTGCGTCGGTCAGCGTACCCGGCGAGACGACGCGGACCACCTCGCGGCGCACCAGCCCCTTGGCCTTCTTCGGGTCCTCGACCTGTTCGCAGACGGCGACGCGAAAGCCCTGCTTCACGAGCCGGATCAGGTAGGCCTCAGCCGCGTGATGAGGCACGCCGCACATCGGGATCGGGCTCCCACCGGTATTCTTCGACCGAGATGTCAACGTCAGATCGAGGGCCCGCGCCGCCGCGACGGCGTCCTCGTAGAACATCTCGTAGAAGTCGCCCATACGAAAGAACACGATGGCATCGGGGTAACGGTGTTTCGCGGCAAGATACTGACGCATCGCCGGTGTCGCGGTTGCGTGGTCGGCGGAGAGCGCTCCAGGCGCGGGGCCCATCGTGCCCGATGGTAGCATCCGGGCGACGCGTCGAAGGGCGGCTAGCAATGATCATTCTCGCGCTCGACACCAGCACCCGCGCGGGGAGCACCGCGCTCGCCCGCGACGGCGAGGTGGTCGCCACGCGCAGCGGGGATCCGACGCGTACGCACGGCGAGCGGCTCCCCGCTGACCTTCTTCGCGTATTGGCCGACGACGGGTTGTCCCTCGCCGAGGTCGACCTGTATGCGGTCTCGTCAGGCCCCGGCTCCTTCACCAGCCTCCGCGTCGGGATCGCCACCATCCAGGCGCTGGCACTTGCACACGGGCGACCGGTGGTGCCCGTGTCGAGTCTCGATGCGATTGCCAGAACGTTGAGAACCGCGGCCACGGCGACCGACCTCCGGGCCGCGTGGATGGACGGGCAACGCGGCGAGGTGTTCGCAGCCTTGTATGACGGCACCGCGCACGGCGAGGAAGCCGTTGCGGCACCAATGGCGGGCACCGCCGCCGCGGTGCTCGACGTCTGGGCACCCCGGTTGGTCGGCCGATCCGTCTGCGTCGGGGGAGACGCGGTCGCGGCCACGCGCAACCTGCTCGTGGCGCGACTCGGATCACACGCCACGATCCTCGACGATCGGGGACCGCTCGCCCCTGTCATCGCGCGCATCGCGGCCGAACGCGCCGCCCGGGGCGAGACGGTCACGCCCGGCGCGATCCGGCCCGTGTATGTGCGGCGCCCCGATGCCGAGCTTGCTCGCGATCGGCGAGCGCGGCCGGAGACTCGAACGTGATGGAGACGTCCGAGTCGGAATGGACCGTGGAACGCCTGTGCCGAGTGGATGATCTCGCCGGGGTGTTGGAGGTCGAGGAAGCGTCGTACAACAATCCGTGGACGTTCGCCATGTTTTCGCGGGAGCTGGAGCGACCAGAGATGGCGTACATCTTCGTGGTCCGTGGCGCCACATCCGGCGGCGGGGCGCCCTCCCGACCTGGCGAGGCGGGGTACATCGCCGGCTATTGCTCGATCTGGCTCGTGCGCGGCGAGGTGCACATCAACAACCTCGCGGTCGGTCCCGCGTGGCGTCGGCGCGGTGCGGCGCGGGCGCTTTTGCGGCGTGCGCTCAGCGAGGGGCGGAAGCTGGGCGCGCAGCGGGCGACACTGGAGGTGCGACGATCGAACGCCGTCGCACGCCAGCTCTACGCAGCCGCCGGCTTCGAGATGTCGGGCGTGCGGCCCCGGTACTACACCTACCCGACCGAAGACGCCCTCGTGCTCTGGTGTCGTCTTGAAACCGTACGGACCGTGTGATAGGTTGCCGCCATGCAGGGTCGGTCGACCTGCGTCATCCCACATCGGCGAACACGCGAGGAGGGCGAATGACCAGTTCGCGGCAGCTGCACGACGTTCTGCTGCAGAGTGACGAGGAATTCCGCCAACTTTCCGAACAACACCACGAGCTGGACACGCGCCTCGGTGAGCTGCTCGGCCATCCGTATCCGTCTGGTGTCGACGAGATCGAAAAGGCCACGCTCAAGAAGCGCAAGCTTGCCGTGAAGGACCGCATGGAGCGGATCTTGCACCGTCATCGGTCAACGGCCCCCGGCAACGGCACGCCGGCCCTCGGGACGTCCTGATCGGTGCGCTCGGGCACGGCGCATCGATGAAAATCGACCGAGCGGGTGTCCCGTTCGTCGCCGCTGCCACCATCCCGGCCGTTGCGCTGTTTGTGTTCGGTCAGCCGGGGTGGGGCGCCGCGCTCGCGGTGCTCGGCGCGTTCTTCCTGTTCTTCTTCCGGGACCCCGATCGGCAGCCGCCCGCGGACCCCGACGTTGTCGTCGCGCCCGCCGACGGACGCGTGCTGCATGCCGGTACACCCGAGTCAGGGGTCGCGCCCGATGGGCAGTGGCAACAGATCAGCATCTTCTTGTCCCCGCTCGACGTCCACGTCAACCGCGCTCCGGTCGACGGACGCGTGGTCAACGTCCGCTTTCGACCGGGGCGATGGTTGCCGGCGTACGACGACCGAGCCGCGACCGAGAACGAGCGGAGCGAGGTGTGGGTCGATCATGACGGCCAGTCCATCGTCTTTCGGCAAGTGGTCGGCGTCCTCGCGCGGCGGGTCGTCTGCCGCCTGGCTTCGGGAGCGGTCGTCGCGCGAGGCCAGCGATTCGGTATCATGAAGTTCGGGTCGCGGATGGATGTCTTCGTCCCCCAGGCGACCGTCGTCGCGGTCGCCAAGGGCGATCGGGTCCGCGGCGGCGAGACGATCCTCGCGCGATTGCGTGCCGCTCCGTCGGAGGCGCGCGACGGAGGGCCATGAGCCGGGTCTTGTCGGTGTTCCAGCGGCCGGTGCGGCGACCGCGGAGGTTGCGCCGCGGCGCCTTCTTGCTGCCGAGCCTGTTTACGGTCGCGAACATGTTCTGTGGGTGGGCGTCCATCGTCTATGCCACGCGTGGCGACTTCGCGACGGCTGCCCCCTTCATCGGCTTCGCCATGGTCCTCGATCTGCTCGACGGTCGGATTGCCCGGCTCGCCGGCGCCACGAGTGACTTCGGGGAGCAGATCGATTCGCTCGCGGACGTGATCTCATTCGGCGTCGCGCCGGCGGTCCTTGTCTTCGCGTGGGGTTTCGAGCCGCTCGGGCGTCTCGGCTGGGCGGTGGGCTTTCTCTGGTTGACCGCGGCCGCCGTGCGTCTTGCGCGTTTCAACATCCAGGGCAAGGGGGCGGACAAGCGGTACTTCGTTGGTCTCCCGAGTCCGGCGGCCGCCGGCGTGCCGGCCGCCACCGTGTTCGCATACTCGGAGGGGCTCACTGGGGTGGGTGTCGCGTTGGTGGCCAGCGTCGTCGTGCTGGCACCGGCCGCGTTGATGGTGAGCCGCGTGCGCTTTCGCAGCTTCGGCGCGCTCATCCCCGGCCGGCGGCGCTCGTATCTCACGCCGCTCGTGATCGCGGGCGTCATTTCCGCGATCGCCGCGCAACCGCAGGCCGTGCTGCTGGTGATGGCCTACTCCTACCTGGTCTCCGGTCCGATCGGCTTCGTCATCGGTCGGGCGCGCCGGCGGTCGGTGCCGTCCGACACAGCGTCGACCGACGAATCCCGTCCACCCGCCCGCCGCACCGCGTCATGATCTAGATGGGGCAACGCCCCATAAATCAGATGGGGCTGCGCCCCAAGCCCCCGCGACCGCTCCGCGGGGACCCCGAGAGCCCCACTCCGCGGTCGCGAGGCGCGCCGTGCGCGCCTTGGCTTATACCGCTGGTGCGTCCGGGATCGGAAAACGGAAGGACACGCTCGTGCCGTGGCCCTTGCGGCTGGTGACCGCGATTCGACCGCCGTTGAGCTCGACGTTGCGCTTTGCGATCGCCATCCCCAGCCCGGTACCGGACCCTTTGGTCGAGAAGTAGGGCTCGAAGATCCGCGCCAGTGTCGCGTCATCTAACCCGACCCCGGCATCCCGGATCGTCAGCGTGACCTGCGTCTCGTCGGCCGTCCCCTCCAGTTCGAGCGCGCCGCCGTCCGGCATGGCATGCAGCGCGTTCTCGACGACGTTGGTCAGCGCGCGGCCGACGAGCGTGCGGTCGAGCGCGAGCGCCGGAAGCGAGGCCGGCACCGCGACCACCAGCCGCACCCGGTCGCCGAGGCCAACGCGATACGGGTCGATGACCCCAGCGACCAGCTGATCGAGCGCGGTCGGTTCGCGCTCGACGCGCGGCGAGCTCGCGTAGCTCGAGAACTCGGCGGAGATCTGACGCAACAGCCGTACCTGGGTCAGGATCGACGCGACACAGCTCTCGAGCACCGGGCTCAGCGGTTCGCCGCGATCCGCATGGACGCGGAGCAGATGCTCGGCGGAGAGCTGGACCGGCGTGAGCGGGTTCTTGATCTCGTGAGCGACCTGGCGCGCCATCTCCGCCCACGCCTCCAGGCGGTGCGTGCGCTCGAGGCGCCCGCGCTGCTCCTTCAGATCCTCGGCCATGCCGTTAAAGGCCACGACCAGCCGTTGCAGCTCGTCGGCGGACCGGGCTGCCACCTGCGCGTCGAAGTCACCCCGGGCGATCCGCTGAGTGGCGCGGGTCAGGCGCTTGACCGGGTCGGCGATCAGCTCCGCCATATAGAAACCGCTTCCGGCGCCGAGCAGCACCAGGAGCGTGACCCCGAGGAGGATGCCGCGATCCAGCTCCGCGATCTGCCGTTCGATCTCCTGCCCGCGCGACGCCAACGGGACCGTCAGGATCGCATCCGGACCGGCGGCCCGAATCGGCGTGGCCGCCACGAGATGAGTCAACGACCCGATCCGGTCCTCCGCGACAAACGTCGGCGCCTGGTCGAGCGAAATGGCGTCGTACACTGCGTCTGGCGTTCTGGTGGGCAGGAGACCAGAGGCGAAGAGGTCACGCTCGCTCGTCGCGACGAGCTGCGGCCCTTCGAAGATGTTGACGTCCTGATCGATCACTTGACTGACGAACACGAGCGTATCGTCGTTGATGACGACGCCCGGCTGGTCAGTCGCCTGCTGGAGCTCCTCGATGACGCGCTGAGCGACGACGGCGGTGCGCGCGGCACCGGCCTCGACATCGTGCCGCAGCTGCGCGGTGAAATAGCTCCGGATCAGGAAGGCCAGCACGATGACGGGGATGACCGCAATGGCCACGAAGGCGAGAAAGAGCCGGCGGTAGAAGCTGGTGCGGATTTCCCGCCAGAGCTCGGGCCCGAAACGATAGCGGCCCAGACCGAACGGCGCCGCGCACGTCAGCGCGGCGATCCACAACAGGAATGCCAGCCCGACGAGCGCCGCCGTTTCGGCGAGCCGGACGAGGTGGTCGAAGATGGTCGATACCGGATACCCCAGGGCGTAGATGCCAACCCGGTTGTTCACGAAGTAAACGTCGTAGTCTCGTCCACCCGAGCGACGTCGCGCCCAAAACGGCTCGCGCGACGCGTAGACACGATCGAAGAGCCTGTCATCGATCGGCCATCCGACCTGACCGGACGCGAACAAGGGGCTCAGATCCCAGCCATACGTCGCCAGGTCGACGTCCTGACCGACGCGGCCACGCAGTGGCGGACCGGGCAGCGTGCGCAGCAGCTCGACATACGGACTCCGCGACGTCATGAACGGTCGCGGCTCGTAGTCGAGGGCGACGTGGACGACGATGGCGCCCCCGCTCCGCGCGTTGCCCCGGCCGCCATCCTCGTCGCCGACCGGCGATTCACACATACCGCGCTCGGCATGGAGGAAGTTCCGCTCTTGAGACCCGAACGGCAGGACTTCGCCGAACACGTCCCACTCGCATGCCGCGCCGAGGTCTTCTCGATCCACCGCCCCGTACTCGGGGACATTGAGAGCGAACCGACTGAGCAGTGCGCCGCTCGGACCATACAACTCTACCGCCGACGTCAGGCGCTGCCGCGCGAGCTCGGTCTGTCGCCAGATGAGGAATGCCTGGTCCGTGTCGGGTTGGTTGGCGAGTAGCGGTGGTCCCGCGACCCCAACCGTCGCGCGCGCGGTGAAGGCATCATCGACTTCGGCGAGCGCTTGCGTCAGGAAGCCAAGCAGGGCCTCGGGCTGATCCGCGGCCTGCTCGGCGTATTGCACCTCCACGACACGTCGCTTCGCGTCAATGCCGTAGTGCAACACCGACGGGTAGGCGAGCAGTGCCGGGACCATGATGGCCCCGAGCAGAATGACCAAGCGTCCCGCTTGGGATCCATGGCGGAGCGATGGCCGGACGCGGCGCGCGGGGAGCGTGGCGCCGACACAGCCGGCGAGCATGGCCAGATAGGGCCACGTCGGGAGACCCGTGGCACCGGCCACGACCACACCGGGTATCGTCCAGGCAATCAGCGCGAGCGCGGGTGGTCCCGTCGCACGCCGTCCCCATCGTGCACGGGCCGCGAGCAAGACCGCCACGCCAATCCATACCGTTGCCACAGCCGAGAGCAGGAGCCCGAGGAGAAGACCAAGCCGCGCGGAGTCGACCGGTTGCAGCGAGGGATGCAGCACGTCGACGACCGTCCCCGCGACGGTGTCCTCGAGCAGGAACTCGAAGCCCGCCACCACGAGCGCCAGCACTGCGCCTGCGCCCACGTCGGCCGCGAGGGACAGCATGGTGTCGGCTCGGGCACGTTGACGGGGACGCCAGGCGAGGCGGGCGAAGTGGGTAAACCGTGTCGCGGTCGCGGCTACGACAACCAGCAATAGCCCCAGCAGCAGCAGATCCGCGGGCGAGCGGAGTAGCGTGGGAACCCGCATCGATGCATACGCGTCGGAGGAGAAGACCCCCCATCGCGCCGGCCCCGGCGTACTTGCCGTCCACCACATCGCCGCGGCGACGCCAAGTGTCAGCGTTGCAAGGATTGTGGTCCACAGGATCGCGCTCCGGCTCCGGAGCACGGCCGCGCGCGACAGCTCCGGGAGTGCCGCCAGCGCGAGCACGAGAGCGACGACGGCCAGCAGCAGGTCACGCACCGCACGTCGCAGTTCGCTCCGCGACGCCTCGAGATCATCGGCTGTCGCCTCGGCTTCGAGCAGCACCTGCCCGGCCGCGTCACGCAGTACGAAGGCGCCAGGCGCTCGCGGGCCGCCTCCCATGTCGGTCGTGCTGAGCCTGACCGGCCCGGCGGTCGAATCGAGGCGGAAACCGTCCGTGACCGCGTCGAGGCCGACCGCGGACGAGAGCACCCACTCGGCAGCGACGGACCCTACGCGGGCGGGACTCGGCCCCGCGCCCTCCCGACCGGCGACGTCGATCGGCTCGACGTAGACGAGTCGGAGACCCAGCGGGCTGGGAGTGACAAAGAATGCGGAGACCCCGACAATCCGATCACGTGGGATCTCCGACGGCCGACCGGCCCAGGCACGAGCCATCCCCGAGCTGTCATACACCGTGAGGGCGGCTGGCTCGTCCGCCCCGCCCACGGCCGCGCGGGCCCGGTCAAAGAGCCGGCCAAGCGCGGCCCGGTCGCCGGTGAGCGCATCGACGAGAGACGATGCGCTCGCAAGATTGATCGCGGATCGCTCCGTCGCCGACATGATGCCCGCGAACTGCGCACGGACCCGGCGTTCCACGCGGGCTTGCGCGGACGCGATGGACGTCCCGAATCGTACGTACTCGCGTAGCCACCCCCCGACACTGATCACGATGGCGGCTGCGGTCGCGAGCACAGCAAGCCGGCGCCAGCGGGACGCGTCTACAGTCATCACGTTAGACGGGGCTTTGCCCCGAACCCCCCGCGGCCGCTCCGCGGGGACCCCGAGAGCCCCACTCCGCGGCCGCGAGGCGCGCTGTGCGCGCCTTGGCTGTGTGCTGAGGACTGCAGCAGGTACGAAGCTCTCGCTTCGTGCCGCATTTCGTGCCGCATAGAGGATTCAAGCGGACTCGGAATACCAGCGGTCACTGCAAAGTCAATGCCTGGGGCTGCGCCATGGGCTGAGGCCGGCAACGCGGTGCGCAGTGGCGGATCGGACCGTCGAGGTGTGCTCCGGCGGGGACGGCTCGCACGCCGGGAGGACGTCACATCCCCTCGCTCTTGTTCACCGCGGTTCGACGATGAGCGTCTCGAGCTGCTCCTCGCGCTCCAGGCGCTCGGCGAGCTGTTCGGCCGCGAGACGTCCCAGGTTGTCGCCTACGCGAACCACGTGAAGGCCGGTTGGTTCGTCATCCGGCGGCTCCACGACATACGCCTCGAACCCGGCATCGATCAATCGGTTGGCCAGCGCCTCGGCTCCGGCGGGATCCCGAAACGCACCGAGCTGAACGCTCCGACCGCTGGCCCTCGTGGCCCTGGGCCCGGTGATGACCGGCGGCACCCACGCTAGTGGCGGGGTGTCGACGACGATCAGGTCAGCGAGCGTCAGTCGCGCGGGTTGCGGCAGGAATGGGGCCGGCGGGAACGCCAACGTCAGACGGTCGGGTCCTGCACCGCGCGCCAGGCCGACCACCCGTCCGTCGCCGGTGATCACGACCATGCGAGTGCCGACCGCCGGCAATTCCGGGAGGGCATAGGGTTGCGCCCCCAACTCCCCGTCGACCTCGTAGCGTCCGCCAGGTCTTCCGGTGGCCGCATCGATCATGAGGATCTCCGGCGAGAGTCCGGCGACGACCAGCAGATCTCCAACCAGCGCCGGCCCGGCGGTCGGTCGCCCGGCGAGCGGCTGGCGCCATTGCTGGACCCCACTCGTGCGATCGAGCGCCCGCAGGATGTTGTCGAGCGCCAGGAAGTACACGCGCTCCGCGTCGACGCTGGGAGCACCGATCACATCACCGCCAGTCCGCATTTGCCAGTCAACGCCACCGTCGTCGATCGAGAGACGATAGAGGTAATTGTCGGTCGACCCGACAAACAGAGCGTCGAGGGGGAGCAGGTCGCGCGGGCTTCCACCCAGCGCCCGCTCCCAGACCTGGCTCCCATCGGCGAGCTCGAACACCGCGATCCGCCCTTCTTCGACGGGAACGTATAAACGCCCGCCCGCGATCGCGGGGCGCATCAGCAACGTCCCGCCGAGCGGACGCCGCCACAACTCATGTCCGTCAAAACCGCGTATGACGACCACGTCACCGCTGGCGAGCCCCAGCACGAGCCATCCGCTCGTCCAGAGCGGGGCCGCGCTCACGGGGGAGCCAGTGTCGAGGCTCCAGAGCTCGCGCGCATCGCCTGCACGAAGCCCGACGACCTCTCGATCGCGAGCGACGATGACGAGACCGTCACCGATGACCGGTGGATGGTCGGTCGGCTGGGCCACGGACCAGAGAATGTCACCACGCTCGAGATCGACAGCCACCAGCGAGCCGTCCCTGAGCGCGACATACGCTCGCGTCGGTTCGTACGCGGCTTCGTGATTAGGGCCGCCGCCCAAATCGGTGGACCAGGCGACTTTAAGTGGAAAGATCCGTGATGGCCCGCGTGGGGTGTCATCGTTGCCAGCGACCGTCGCTCCGCACAAGACGGCGAGCACACTGGTCGCGATGCGGCGCGCCGTCGATGGGCCGCGCCATGGCTTGGCGGGGTGATGTCGAACTGTCGCGTGCCGAGCGGTCACATCGTTATAATATCGGCATTCGATCAGGGTCCTTCCACGATCCCACCGATCACGAATACCGAACACCGGCGTGAGCCATCAAACGATTCTGGTTCTTGATTTCGGCTCGCAATACACACAGCTGATCGCTCGGCGGCTACGCGAGCTCTCGATCTATTCGGAAATCCTCCCGTTCAGCACCACCGTCGATGAGATCCGAGCCAAGCAGGCGGCGGGTCTCATCCTGTCCGGTGGTCCGGCAAGCCTGTCCGATCCCGGCGCCCCTCGGTGCGACTCCGCGATCTTTGAGTGCGGCGTGCCGGTGCTGGGGATCTGCTACGGCATGCAGGCGATGACCGACGCCCTTGGCGGGACGGTGGCGCGTGCGCCGGAGCGCGAATACGGACACGCGACCATCAGCGTCGATATCGAAGGCACCCTGTTCTCCGGCGTGCCCCAGGAGCTCCGGGTGTGGGCCAGTCACGGCGATCTCGTCACGGCCACGCCACCGGGCTTCACCGTCCTCGGCACGAGTGCCAACGCGCCGGTGGCCGCCATGGCGGATCCCGACCGCGGGCTCTACGCGCTCCTGTTTCATCCTGAGGTCGCGCATACGGCGCACGGGACGGCGATTCTCCGAAACTTCGCGCGGCAGGTCTGCGGGTGCAACGGCGACTGGACGATGGCCTCGTTCGCCGAGGAGGCGACGGCGCGTGTTCGGTCCATGGTAGGCGAGGACGGCCGCGTGGTGTGCGGACTGAGCGGCGGCGTCGATTCGACGGTCGCGGCCCTGCTCGTGCACCGCGCCATCGGCGATCGACTGACCTGCATCTTCGTCGACAACGGCGTGCTCCGCCGCAATGAGGCTGCGCAGGTGCGGGAACGGTTCGCCGGGAAGATGCAACTCCCCGTGGTCTTCGAGGACGCAACGGACCTGTTCCTCGACCGGCTCGCGGGCGTCACGGATCCCGAACGCAAACGCAAGATCATCGGCGCGGCGTTCATCGAGGTATTCGAGGCCGTGGCCGCCAGATTGGGCTCATTCGATTTTCTCGCGCAGGGCACGCTCTATCCGGACGTCATCGAGAGCGTCTCCGTCGTCGGCCCGTCTGCGGCCATCAAGAGCCACCACAACGTCGGCGGGCTACCGGAGCGTCTCCGGTTCCGTCTCGTTGAGCCGCTACGAGAGCTCTTCAAGGACGAGGTGCGCACGCTGGGACGCGAGCTCGGGCTCGCAGACGAGTTCGTCTGGCGCCAGCCGTTTCCTGGTCCCGGTCTCGCGGTGCGCATTCTGGGCGACGTGACGCGCGAGCGTCTCGAGCTGCTGCGCGCGGCGGATGCCATCGTGGTCGAGGAAGTCCGTCGCGCGGGCTTGTATCGAACGCTGTGGCAGTCATTCGCGGTGTTGCTCCCGGTGCGGAGCGTCGGCGTGATGGGGGACGAGCGGACCTACGAGTCGACGCTCGCCATCCGCGCTGTCGAGAGCCGCGACGGCATGACCGCCGATTGGGCGCGCTTGCCGAACGAGCTACTCGCGACACTCGCGTCGCGGATAGTCAACGAGGTCACCGGGATCAATCGGGTCGTCTACGACATCAGCTCGAAGCCGCCGTCGACCATCGAATGGGAGTGAGCCGCGCCCCGAGGCGAGACGATGTCTGAGTTCGTCCACCTGCACCTGCACACGGAGTACTCACTCCTCGACGGCGCCTGTCGCATCGGCGAGCTGTTGGATCAGGTCCAGACGCTCGGGATGCCGGCGGTCGCGGTGACGGAGCACGGGAACCTCTTCTCGACGATCGCGTTCCATGATCAGGCGCGGCAACGTGGGATCAAGCCCATCATCGGCTGTGAGGTCTACGTCGCCAACGGCAGTCGACACGCCAGGAGCGGCGTCCCGGGAGAAACCGCGAATCATCTGGTGCTGCTGGCGAGCAATCGGGTCGGCTATCACAACCTCATCAAGCTCGTGTCGGCCGGCTACACGGAAGGCTTCTATTACAAGCCGCGCATCGACAAGGAGCTCCTCGCCCAGCATGCATCGGGGCTCATCGGCCTCAGCAGCTGTCTGAAGGGTGAGGTCGCGACCCACGTCCGGCGCGACCAGCGCCGAAAGGCTACCGAGGCCGCCGCGTCGTTCCGCGACATCCTCGGCGCTGGGAACTTCTTTCTCGAGATGCAGTACCAGGGCATCGACGAGCAAGCCGTCGTGAATGAAGGATTGCAGCCGATTGCCGCCGACCTCGGGATGCCACTCGTCTGCACCAACGACGTGCACTACCTCCGGCAGACCGACCACCACCCGCACGACATCCTCCTGTGCATCGGCACAGGGAAAAACGTGCAGGACGACAACCGCCTGCGCTATCACGGGGACCAGTTCTATCTCAAGACGGCCGAGGAAATGGCCGAGGTCTTCAGCGGCCATCCCGAGGCGCTTCGCAACACCGTCGAGATCGCCGAGCGCTGCGACGTCGACCTCTCCGCCACGGAGCACCAGCTCCCCAACTTCGACGTCCCCGAGCCGTTCACCGTGAGCGAGTACTTCGCGCACGTCGTGCGGCAAGGATTTCAGGAACGGCTTCGTCGGCTCCGCGATCTCGCGGATCGCGATCTGCTCCGGCATCCGATCGCGGACTACGAAGGCCGTCTCGACTACGAGATCGGCGTCATCCAGCGGATGGGCTACGAAGGCTACTTTTTGATTGTCTGGGACTTCATCCGCCACGCGCGGGAGCAAGGTATTCCAGTCGGCCCGGGGCGCGGGTCCGCGGCCGGGAGCCTCGCCGCGTATTGCCTGCAGATCACCGACGTCGATCCCTTGGAGTTCGACCTCATCTTCGAGCGCTTCCTCAATCCCGAGCGTGTGGAGCTACCCGACATCGACATCGACTTCTGCGAGCGGCGCCGAGGCGAGGTCATCGAGTACGTCACACGCAAGTACGGCCGCGAGAACGTCGCGCAGATCATCACGTTTGGCACCATGAAGGCGCGGGCCGTCGTGCGCGACGTCGGGCGCACGCTTGGATTGTCGTACGCCGAGGTGGACCGCGTCGCGAAACAGATCCCCCAGACGCTCGACATGACACTCGACAAGGCGCTGGCCGAGAACAAGGCGCTGCGGGACCAGCAGCAGCACGACGAACGCATCAGCGAGCTGCTCGATGTCGCACGCCGGCTCGAAGGGGTCACCCGGCACGCGTCCGTGCATGCCGCAGGCGTCGTGATTGCGCCAAAGCCGATCACCGAGTTCGCGCCTCTCTACAAGAGCCAGAAGGACGAGATCACAACGCAGTGGACGTGGAAGGAGGTGGCGCGAGTCGGGCTCTTGAAGATGGACTTTCTCGGACTCAGCACTCTGACGCTGCTCACCGACGCGGTGGCGCACATCCGCGAGACCGCCGGCACGGACATCGCGCTGGACGCGCTTCCGCTGGATGACGCCAAGACGTATCAGCTGTTTAGTGAGGGCCAGACACTCGGCATCTTCCAATTCGAGAGCTCGGGCATGCGGGAGACGCTCCGCAAGGCGAAGCCCCAGCGCTTCGACGACCTGATCGCGCTCAATGCGCTGTACAGGCCTGGACCACTGCGCGGCGGTGTCATCGACGACTTCATCGCGCGCAAGCACGGCAAGGTCGACATCACCTATGAGGTGCCGGAGCTCGAGCCGATCCTGCGCCCCACCTACGGCGTGATTGCGTATCAAGAGCAAGTCATGCGCATCGCGAGCGACCTCGGCGGCTTCACCATGGGCGAGGCCGACGTGCTGCGTAGCGCCATGGGGAAGAAGAACGCGTCCGTCATGGAGGCCCAGCGAGATCGCTTCGTCAAGGGCGCGGTGGCGGGGAAGCTGTCGCAGGCGAAAGCGAGCAAGATCTTCAAGTTGATGGAGCACTTCGCAGGGTACGGCTTCAACAAGAGCCATTCGACGGCCTACGCGCTCCTCGCGTATCACACGGCCTATCTCAAGGCGAACTATCCCGCGCACTTCATGGCGGCGCTCCTGACGATCGAGAGCCAGAACACCGACAAGCTCGCGACCTACCTGGGGGAGTGCCGCGAGTTGGGCGTCGCGATTCTCCCGCCCGATCTCAACGCCAGCGCGCTCGAGTTCACGGTGACGCCGGACGGCGTGCGGTTCGGCCTGGGCGCTGTCAAGAACGTGGGCGGGGCCGCCATTCAATCGATCCTCGGCGTGCGTGGCGACGCCGGTCCGATCGTCTCGCTCAACAAGCTGTGCGAGGACGTCGACCTGCGGCTCGTCAACAAGCGGGTGCTCGAGAGCCTGGTCAAGGCTGGGGCACTCGATACACTGCTTCAGACCGAACCGGCAACCGACAACGCGCGCGAGAATGGGGCGGCCACCCGCGGGGCGCGGGCCCGATTGTGCGCCGCGGTGGATCCGGCGCTCGAGCATGGCGGCCGGCGCCAACGCGACCGAGAGCAGGGGCAGACGGAGTTGTTCGGCGAATCCGATGCCGGCGGAGCCGATGGGGAGGAGACGATGCGTCTACCACACGCGGCGCCGTGGACCGAGGCGCAACAGCTTGCGTTCGAGAAGGAGTCGCTGGGGCTCTATCTGAGCGGACATCCAATCGATCGGTTCAGCGACGATCTCGAGCGCGCGGGCGTCCGCCGCATCGAGGCGCTCGTTGCTTCGGAAGCATCGGTCACCGTGAGCGGGATCATCAACCAGTGCCGCCGTCTCCGCACGCGCAAGGGGGATCCGATGGCGGTCGTGACCCTGGAAGACCGTGGCGGCACGCTCGAGACGGTCGTGTTTCCCGAGGCCTACGGAAAGTATGGGGCGTGGCTGGATACGGACAAGCTGGTGGTCGTCCGCGGCAAGTTCGAGTGTGATGATGAATCGGCGCGCCTGATCGCCGCGGAGGTGCGTCCCATTGAAGCGATCCTCGGTGAGATCGGCCGACCCATGGCCATTCAAATCGCGGCGCCACCGGCCGACCGCGCGACCCTCGAGGCGCTCGCCGAGTTGCTGAGCCGCCACCAAGGCAATGGGCGGGTGGCGCTCGACCTGGAGCTGCGTGGACGGGTGCCGCCGATCAGGATACGTGCGCAACTGGTGGCGACGCGCGTCAGACCCTCGAAGCGCCTCACCGAGGAGATTGAGACCCTCTGCGGAAAGGGGGCGGTGTCGTGGACCTGACGTTACGGAACCGTCGGCGAACGTCCAAGGCGCGCACGGCGCGCCTCGCGGGTGCGGCGTGGGGCTACCAGCCCATGGTGCACGTGCCGCTGCATTCGACCGCCGATGCATCCCGCTGCGCGGCGGTGCTCGTCGGTCACAGACGCCCGGTCTGCTCCCTCCTCGCGCAAGGCGCAACGGTCGCGACCACACTTGGCGGGGTCTCGGTGCGACGCGGACGTGGACCATGGGCTGGTTGGGGCCCCCGCGGAGCGCCCGCGGCAGGGTTCGGGGCGCAGCCCCCGTCTAATTAGTGATGCGCCGGGTCTGGCACCATCTCGACTGCGATGAAGCCGCGGCCGGGTCGCTCGCGGGCGAGCTCCGGATCAGCGCGATGGCCGGCCGACTGCTCGTGCAGCGCGGGGTGACCACGCCCGAGGCAGCCCTCCGGTTCCTGCATCCCACGCTCGAGCATCTGCACGATCCATCGCTGCTCATCGATCTCGACGTCGGCGTCGAGCGGATCCTGGCCGCGATCGCACGTGGGGAGCGGATTGCCGTGCACGGCGACTACGACGTCGACGGGATTACCTCGACGGTCATGCTGAGACGCTTGCTCGAACTGCTGGGCGGGCGAGTCATCCACCACATCCCCGAGCGGTTACGCGACGGCTACGGCCTTCAACCGGCAGCCATCGATACGCTGGCTGGACGCGATGTTCGGGTCGTGGTCTCGGTCGACTGCGGCATCCGAAGCCAGGACGCCGCCGACAGGGCGCGCGCGCTCGACATCGACCTCATCATCACCGACCACCACGAGCCAGAGGCCACATTGCCGCGTGCGCTCGCGGTGATCAATCCGCGTCGGCCCGATTGTCGCTATCCCGACAAGGACCTCGCGGGCGTCGGCGTCGCGCTCAAGCTCGTCCAGGCACTCTGCGCCCGCAGCGGTCGGACGGCGTGGCTGCCGGGTTTCGTGAAACTGGCGGCGATTGGCACGCTCGCCGACGTCGTCCCGTTGCGCGGCGAGAATCGTGTCATCGCGAAGCTTGGACTGGAGCGACTCTCCACGGGCCCGAATACCGTGGGGCTGCAGGCGCTGATCGAGGCGAGTGGTCTCGCCGGCCGGAAGATCGGCAGCGAGGATGTGGCGTTTCGACTGGCGCCGCGCGTCAACGCGGCAGGCCGCATGAGCACGCCCGATCTTGCGACGCGTTTGCTGCTCGCCACCAGCGCCGACGACGCCGGCGAGGCCCGGTCGCTCGCAGAATCCCTCGACGCCGAGAATACTCGGAGACGCAACGAGGAAGCCACGATCGTGGCGGATGCCCGTCGTCGCATCGTCGCGGACCCCGCGATCGGCGCGCAGAACATCCTTGTCGTCTGGGCCGACGGCTGGCACCGTGGGGTCATCGGGATCGTCGCATCGAAGCTCGTCGACGCGTTTGCGCGGCCGGCCATCGTCCTCTCCGTGGACGGCGAGCGAGCCTACGGTTCAGGGCGGAGTATCCCGGGCTTCGATCTCCTCGCCGCGCTCGAGCAGTGTGCCGACCTGTGCGTCCGGCTCGGTGGTCATCGACACGCGGCCGGGATGGTCCTCGAGACCGAGCACCTCGACGCGTTCAGGGCGCGTCTCGTCGCCTACGCCAACGATCGTCTCGAGCCTGACGACCTCAGGCCAACGCTGACGGTCGACGGCTCGCTGCCGCTCAACGCCATCGGCGAGACCTTGATTGGCGACCTCAATGCGCTGGAACCGTTCGGCGCCGGCAACCGGCGACCCATCTTCCACGCCACGCCGGTCGAGATCGTTGACGGCCCACGCACCATCAAGGATAAGCATCTCCGCATGACCGTCTGTCAAGGCCGGGCCCGGTTCCGCGCCGTGGCCTGGCGCGCTGCCGATCAGGCCGCGCTCTACACGACCCATCGCGCCGGCCTGCACCTCGCGTTCTCATTGGCCGAAAACACCTACCGGGGCGAATCGTATCTCGAGCTGTCGGTCGCCGACGCGGTGGCCGCCGTCTGACCAGGCTGCGGCGGCGCGTAGTCACCGACCGCGCGTCGCGCGCCGGTCGTCGAGCGCCGGCTGCCTCAGTGGGGTAGATTGAAGGCAGACGTCGCGAGAAAGGGGTTGTAGCCGTCGATGGCAACGTGGCAGCGTCCCGCGCGGGTTGGCCTGGCGGCATTCGTGGTGGCGTTCGGGTTCGCCGTGTTTCTGGGCATCCAGGATCGGGGTGTGCCCGCGCAGTCCGCGGCCGTCGACCGGGACGACCCTGACGCGATCATCCAGAGCCGCGGCGCGCGCATCGTGCAGTCCAACGCCGATGCCGAAGAGCTGACCGTGGATGCGGAACGTCACGTCACGTACCCCGACGGCAGGGTGCGGCTCTTTGGTGTGACCGTGACGGTCCCCGAGCGCGAGGATCGGGGCGGATTCACGCTCTCGGGGGACGAGGCGACCTCCGACGAGGAACAGGGGACGGTGCACATCGTCGGGAGCGTTCGCTTCGTCACCGACGATGGGTTGGTCGCGACCACGGCCGAGGCCACGTACTCGGACGCCGACGGCATCGTGCGCATGCCCGGCGCCGCGTCTTTCGCTCGCAGCTGGATGTCGGCATACGGTGACACCGCACGCTACGACCGGCGGCAGGATCTGCTGTACCTGGAGCCAGCGGCTCGGGTCCAGCTCCTCGAGGCCGACGGGACAGATGACCCCGTTAGCATCACCGCCGACACCGCGACCGTGGCGCAAACGGACGGGTACATGCGCTTTGCGGGGGGTACCACGGTCCGGGTCGGTGGACAGACCATGGCGGCGGACGAGGCACACTCGACGTTGGGCGAAGGTGCCCACCTTGAGGCACTCGAGCTCAACGGCGACGCTCGTATCGCCGGCGGCAACGCCGCCGCGGGCCAGCTCCGGCTGATGACGGCGCCCGCGATCACCGTTGTCTACGATGCGGGAAATCCGGATCGCACGGAGCTCGTCGGCGGGGCGCGCATTGAGTTGTTCGGCCGGGCAGGATCCGACGACGGGGCTCGCATTGCCGCGCAGTCCATGGAGGTCCGGCTCGGGACCGACGGCGGCGGTGTGCGCGAGGTGCGCGCGAGGGAGGACGTTGTCGTGGAGCTGCCCCCGGAGCCCAACGGCGACCTCCCAGGTCCGCGAATCAGCGCCGACGCACTGGAGATCGCCGGTGATGGCGACGCCCCGCTGTCCGAGGCTCGATTCGACGGCGCGGTCGTGTTCCGCGAACCGAGCGCGGGCAGCAGCGACGGGGATGCGCGCATCGTGCGTGCGCAGCGGCTCGAGGCGCAACTCGGCGAGGGCCTGGTCGGGTTGGACGCCGCCCGCTTCATCGGTGGGGTGGAGTTCGAGGACGGCGCAACGCGCGGCGAAGCGGACGAGGCGGGCTATGACGTGGGCGCCGGCACGCTGACACTGATCACGTTGGGAGCAGCGGGACAAACTCCGCGAATCGTCGATCGGCGTGGGTCCATCCAGGCCGAAACCGTCACCATCACCCTCGATGGGCACGGGGTCGAGGCAACCGGCGATGTCGAGAGCGTGTTGCTCTCCTCGGCCGACGGTCGTGACCCGTCTCGCGCTGACGACACTGTTGGTGCGCGGCGACCGGGTGTGCTGGCCGACGACCAGCGGATTTATGTCACGGCCGGTCTCCTCGAGTACGACCCGGAAGAATCCGTGGCACGCTACTCGGCCATCGCGCCGGCGACGGCGCGTCTCTGGCAGGAGGCAACGGAGTTCCAGGGCACGGTGATCACGCTCGACGAAGCCACCGGCAGTATCGACGCCGAAGGCGACGCGCGGTCCCGTTCCACGATCGTGCAGATCGACGACGAAACCGGTGAGCTCGAACCCACCCTGACGACAGGGCGCGGTGAGTCCGTCCACTACGACGACGAGACGCGGCGGGCCGTCTACGCGACGAATGCCGAGCTGGAGAGCGAGCGGGCGGATCTTGCGGCCGACACAATCGAGGTGTATCTGCGGGACGACGCTCGGACGCTCGATCGCATCGTGGCTGTGGGCAACGTGGCCCTCGAACTGACGGGCCGCAAGGTGTCCGGCACGACGATGACGTACTACGATGCCGACGGGCGCTATCAGATGGAAGGTGAGCCGGTCCGTATCGTGGAGGAAACCGACGGGGGCTGCCGCGAGACAACGGGGCGGACATTGACATTCTTCATCACCGACGAAGCGGTCACGATCGATGGCGACTCTGAGGTGCGCACCGAATCCGCGAGCGCGACGTGCGCCGCCGTGGCTGCCTTCTAGGAGGCTCCGTCCGCGTTCGATCCATGGCCATCCTGAGGACCTCGAAACTGACGAAGTCGTATAGCGGCCGGACGGTCGTGCGCGGCGTGAGTCTCGACGTTCGCCCCGGCGAGGTCGTCGGACTGCTGGGCCCGAACGGCGCCGGCAAGACGACGACGTTCTACATGGTCGTGGGCCTGACGTCCCCGGATTCCGGGCGCGTGCTGCTCGACGGAAAGGACGTCACCGACGACCCGATGTATGTGAGAGCCCGCAAGGGGATCGGCTACCTGCCGCAGGAGCCGTCGATCTTCCGTGGCCTCACCGTCGAGCAGAACATTCTGGCAATCCTCGAGACACTCGGACTGACACGCGCCGCCCGCCGCACACGCGTCTCGGATCTTCTGGCCGAGCTGAACCTGACGCCGCTGGCCAAGGCCAGGGCCCATACCCTCTCGGGCGGCGAGCGCCGCCGCGTCGAGATCACCCGCGCCCTCGTCATCTCGCCGTCGTTCATGCTGCTTGATGAGCCGTTCGCCGGCATCGATCCAATTGCCGTCACGGATATCCAGGAGATCATCTTCCACCTCAAGGAGCGCGGCATTGGCGTGCTGATCACGGATCACAATGTGCGCGAGACGCTACGCATTACGGATCGTGCCTACATCGTGCACGACGGTGCGGTCTTCCGGAGCGGCACACCGGCGGCGCTCGCGAGCGACGAGGACGTCAAGCGGATCTATCTGGGCGCCGATTTTCGTTTGGACTAACCCGGAGCTCACGTAGATTGCCAACGTCTCGCGTAGGGCTGGGCGGCGCGGGCAAGGCGCGACGAGGGAGTGTGGCGGGTCCACATGACTGAGGAGCCCCGCAGGCCTCGCCGTTCAGAACCAGCGAGACGTGGTGACCCACGTGAGCTCTGGGGTTAAGATCGGAATACGGAGCGCTGCGCGACGGCACGGTGCGCGAGCCACAATGGCGATCCACCAAACACTGCAAACGCGGCTGTCGCAGAAGCTCATTCTGACGCCAGCGCTGCAACAAGCGATCAAGCTGCTGCCGATGTCGACTCTCGAGCTCGTCGACATGTTGAACCAGGAGGTGGTCGAGAACCCGTTGCTCGAGGAAGTGCCGACCGAGGAACAGCAGCAGACCGACGCCGCCGCGCAGTTCGAGAAGGCGGACCCCGACCCAGCACCCACGACGGAAAAGCAAGACACGTGGGACGACGCCGACTACGAGTACTTCTTCGGCGAGTATCTCGACGAGGGCTACCGGCCGCGCGCCCCACAAGAGGTAAAGGAGCTTCCGCCGATCGAGAACACGCTCTCCAGCGGCGACCCGACCAGCGGCTCGTTATCCTCCCATCTGCGCTGGCAGTTGTCGTTTCAGACGAGTGACGAGCTCCTCCGGGAGATCGGGTCGGCGATCATCGGCAACCTGAACGAGGACGGATACCTCGTCGCGTCCGTGGACGAAATCGCCGCGATGGGGGAGTGGCCGATCGCAGAGGTCGAACGCGTACTCACGCTTGTGCAGCGCTTCGATCCCGTCGGGGTGGCCGCACGGGACGTGCGGGAGTGTCTGCTGCTGCAACTCAAGCATCTCGGACACGAGGGCGAGCCGAGCGAGACCATCGTCCGAGATCATCTGCCGCTGCTCCAAAATCACCAGCTTCCGGAGCTCGGCCGTCGAATGGGCGTGACGATCGAGGCGCTCAAGGAGCACATCGAGATCCTCCGGCGCCTCGATCCAAAGCCAGGGAGCAGGCTCAACCCCGTGGGGGCGCACTATGTGATCCCGGACGTGTCCATCGTCAAGATGGAAGACAGTACGTGGCCGTCTTGAACGAAGACGGGATGCCGCACCTCCGGATTAGCCCGGTCTACCGCCGGATGCTGAACAAGGGCAGCAAGAACTCCGACGAGACACGGGCCTACGTCAAGGAGAGGTTTCGATCGGCGCTCTGGCTCATCAAATCTGTGGACCAGCGCCAGAAGACCATTCACAACGTGGCGACCAGTATCATCCACTTCCAGCGCGAATTCCTCGACCGCGGCATCGAGCACCTGCGACCACTCGTGCTGCGCGATGTGGCGAACGATATTGGGATGCACGAATCGACGGTGAGCCGGGTCGTCAACAACAAGTACATGCATACGCCCCAGGGCGTGTTCGAGCTGAAATACTTCTTCCACAGCGGCATTCACAGCTCGTATGGCGAGAATGTGTCCTCGGTGACGATTAAGCAGCACATCCGCAAGATCATCGACAACGAGGACTCGCGGAAACCGTTGAGTGACTCTCGTATCGTCCGGCTGCTCCAGGGCGAGGGGCTCATCCTTGCCCGCCGCACGATCGCGAAGTATCGCGAAGAGCTCAGGATTCCCACATCAAGCCAACGCAAGGTGCTGTACTAGTGGACTGGCAGCCCGTGGTGAAAGTGCCGCGTCGCACCGAGACCGGCGAGGCGCCCGGTTGGCAAGGCGCGACGAGGGAGAATACCGGGAGTATTTGACCGAGGAGCAACGCGGCCAGGCGGGATGCATCGCCGGTCGAACGCAGCGGCACTTTCACCACGGGCTGCTAGCAGCGTTGGGACATGAAACGTAGCCGAAGCACCGCGTCTCGAAGCGCACCAGGCCCGCGGTTCATCGTGGTGACCGGGCTGTCCGGCGCAGGCAAGTCGGCCGCCATCCACGCGCTCGAAGACCTCGGGTATTTCTGCGTCGACAACCTGCCCACACCGCTCGTGCCGGCCTTCGCTGACCTCGTGGTCTCGGACTCGACGCCGGATATCGATGTGCGGCGCTCCGCCGTCGTCGTCGATGTGCGTGATCCGCGCTTCCTCGACGAGTTCCCACGGGTGCTGCGCGGTTTACGCCGCCGCACGCGGCTCGGGACGATTGTGACGTTCATCGACGCGGCCGACGAGGCCCTCGTCCGCCGGTTCTCGGAGAGCCGCAGGCCCCACCCCATGGCCCGCGGTGGATCCGTGTTGGACGGCATCCTCGAAGAGCGGACACGCCTGGCGGCGATCAGAGGCCTTGCAGACAACGTCATCGATACGACCGAACTGACGGTGCACGAGTTGCGTCGCGCGTTTACGGAGCTGTCGCGGGGGCGCTCCAAGATGCGACTCGTGGTCAACCTGGTGAGTTTCGGATACAAGCACGGCATACCGCTGGAATCAGATCTGCTGCTCGACGTCCGGTTTCTGCCGAATCCGCATTTCGTCCCATCACTCCGCCGCCACACCGGCCGCCATCGAAGCGTGCAACGGTATGTCGACGGGTGCGACGCGACGAAGCTCTTTCTGGAGAAAGCCACCGAGCTGCTGCGGTTCCTCGTGCCACAGTACGCGCAGGAGGGTAAGAGTTACCTGACGATCGGCGTCGGGTGCACTGGCGGTCGCCACCGGTCGGTCGTCGTCGCCGAACGGCTACGTCGCCGACTGACGGGACTCGACGGTGTGCGCCTGCGCGTGAAGCATCGCGACGTGTTACAAGACTAAATGAAGGGGAGCCGTGGCCGATCCAGACGTCCAACGAGTCGATAAACCGTGGGGTTACGAGCTGCACTGGGCGAAGACCGACCGCTACGTCGGCAAGGTGATTCACGTCAACGCGGGACACGCGCTCAGCTTGCAGTATCACAATCTGAAAGACGAGACGATTCTGCTGTGGAAGGGACGCCTGAAGTTCGAACTGAAGCAAGGCGATGACATGCGCACGTGGGAGATGGCGCCCGGTGAACGGGTGCATGTCACGGCGAAGACCGTCCACCGGATGACCGCGGTCGAAGATTGCGACATCATCGAAGTGTCGACGCCAGAACTGGATGATGTCGTGCGTCTGGAGGACCGCTACGGGCGAGTGGACCCCGTCTAGACCTAGAAGGGAATATCGTCTTCCGTCAGCTCCGGAGCCGGGGCACCGCTCATCGCGGGCGCCTGCTGCTGCTGCTCCTGGCGTTCCGGGCGGGGGCCGCCTCCGCCTCCGTCATCGCGGCGACCCAACAAGACGACACGGTCGGCGCGCACCTCCGTCGTGTATTTGGTGTTGCCGTCACGGTCATCCCATTTCCGCGTCTGAAGCCGACCTTCCACGAAGATCTGACGTCCTTTGAGCAAGTACTCCTGGAGCGTCTCGGCCTGTTTCCCCCACAACACGATGCGATGCCACTCGGTCTTTTCTTGGCGCTGACCTGATTTGTCGTTCCAGATCTCGGTCGTCGCCAGGCTGAGCGTCGCGACGGCGGCGCCGCCGGGGGTGTAGCGCAGCTCCGCATCGCGCCCGAGGTTGCCAACGAGAATCGCCTTGTTCACACTACCCATGACACGAGCCTTTCACCGCGAAGGTTGATTCAGGCGGTCGAGCGCCTGTTGGGCGAGCGCCGCCATGTTGCTCTCGGGGTAATTCTTGACCACGAGCTCGAATGCCTGGCGTGCGCGGTCTGGCTCAGCCAGTTGATCGAGCGCCAGTCCACGCTTGTACGAGGCCTCCGGCACGATATCGCCATCCGGGTAGTTTAGGAGCACGCTCTCGAACGCGTCCACGGACTCCGGAAACTTGCCCTCCGCGAAGTGCGTCTGCCCGATATAGAACGCCGCGTCGTCAGTCAGTTCCGAGCGCGGGAAGGTCTTGATATAGGCCTCGAACCCCTGGAGCGCCAACGCCCACTGCCCGTTCGTATAGTCGGCCCACGCGGTGTCATACATGCGCTGAGGTGAAACCCCGGCACCGACCGGCGCCGGTGCGGCCGCCGCCGCGACGGGGACGTCCATCGGAAGCCCCGTTTCAGGGTCGATCAGGAGCTGGGTCAACGGGGGCCGCGCCGGTGGGATCGCAATCCGCAGCGCCTCGACTTCCTGCGACAGCGACGAGAGACGGACGTTGGTGTCGTCGAGTTTCTCCCGAACGATGCGCACCCCGGTCGACACGTTGTCAACCACGAGGCGTTGATCGGCGAACGCCTTCCGCACGTCATCGCGCTGGGCGTCCACCTTGGCGGACAACCCGTCCAGCGCTTCGTTGATCGCGCCCATCATGAGCTGCAGCCGGAGCGAGTGCTCCTGCAGCATCCGGATGTCCGCCATCAGCTGTTCATGCTCGCGGTCGGCGGACTTCAACGGCACGAGTCCCACCAACAGCACGAGAACCGCGACCAGGGCGAAAGAGCGCGTCATATGGCAACCTTTTGGATCACGATATCGTACTCCTTGTCCCACGCGGAACACGAGCGTTCCGGCGGGCGACAAGTCACGAACCACTATTTCGACGTGATCACGAAGTGGGCGCGGCGATTCGACGCCCAGGCGCTATCGTCATGACCGGGATCGAACGGAAATTCCTTGCCGTAGCTGACCGTTCGTAGCTGTGCGACCGGCAGGCCGAGCTCAACGAGATACTCACGAACCGCAAGCGCCCGCCGCTCACCGAGACCCAGGTTGTACTCCGGCGTACCGCGTTCATCGCAATGCCCCTCGATGGTCACGACCCATGTCGGGAATCGCTCGATCACGCCGGCGTTGGCTTCGATGATCGACTGCGCGACCGCGTTGAGACCGGAGTTGTCGTAGCCGAAGAATATCGGTTCGAGCGGTGACTCGCGATTCAGCTCTTCGAGCGTTCGCGACGCGAAATCATCCTCGCCCGCGAGCGGCGGCGGGGGGAGCGGCGGTGGTTCGGGCAACGGCGGCGGACTCGGCGGAGCCGGATCGACACTGCGGGCGCCCGGCGGGGGCGCCGTGGGCTCCGGTTCGACCGGCGGTGGGTTACGCACGCACGATGCGCTGAGCAGAGCGACGACGATCGCCCCGGCAACGACATGGCCGCGGGCGGCCACCGCGTGAAAGACGCCGCTGTGCACGTTTCGCAATGAACACGTCACCCTCGTGTACCTCCTTCTACCTGGACCAACTCGGCATCTCGTTGTTGCCGGTACTCGTGATGCGGCGCAGGCCGTTTCCGTCCCGACCGATGAGCCATAACTGCTTGGCCCCGCTACCGCGTGTCGACGAGAAGACGACGTGGCGCCCGTTGGCGGAATAGCTGGGGCTCTCGTTCGTGCCGAGTCCGAACGTGAGTTGACGCCTCTCGTTGGTCGCCAGGTCGACGACCTTGATGTCGAAGCCGGGCCCAGTCCGCGACGCGTACGCGATTTCGTTGTAGGGGGCCGGCGACCAGGTGGGGCGATCGCAATACGACTCGAACGTGATGCGCCGGAGCCCGGTGCCGTCGACACCGACGACGTAGATCTGAGGCGCGCCGGTGCGGTCGGACGTGAACGCGATCTGATGGCCTTGTGGCGACCAGGTGGGGCTGGTGTCGATGCTCGGGTGATTCGTCAGACGCCGCAGGTCGGTCCCGTCCACGTTGCTGATGTAGAGCTCGGGATTGCCGTCACGATTCGAGTTGTACGCGACCTGACGTCCATCGGGCGAATACGCGGGTAGCCAGTTATGAACATACTCGTTGCCCCCCATGGGCGTTTCGAGCCGGCCTTCGTAGATGTGCGAGATGGCGACGTCCTGCGGTCCATCGCGATACGACGTATAGGCGATGGCTCTCCCGTTCGGCGCCCACGCCGGATTGATGTTGAGCGAGCGGCCGACCGTCACGCGTCGGACATTGGCGCCGTCATAATCGGCGACGTAGACCTCTTTTGTTCGGCGGTTCTCGACCAACCCGAGCACCGATTCGCTGTCGCGGTCGGAGACGAACGCGATCCGCGTGCGGGCGATGCCCTCGAGACCGCGCTGCTGCCGATGGATTTCATCAGACAGCTGATGGGCGTACACCCGGGCGTTACGAATCGACCCGGAATACTCGACGCCAAACGCGGACTCGAGCGAACGGACGTTGAACAGCCGTGCCTGGACCCGAATCTGATCGTTCGGCAGCGAGCTGACGGTGCAGCTGACAACCCCGTCTGCACCCAGCTCCCGCCAGGCGTCGAAGGGCAGGTCGATCAACGTGCGGGAGCGCGGCACCGTGCCATAGGTGTCGCGCGCGAGCATGCGAAACTCGCGCTCGAACTCGAGATCATCCCAGAGCACCTGTGCGATGGTCTGTCCGACCGCGACGAGATCCGCCTCGGCGTCGGGTGTCAGGCAGTCGGGCACGGCAAAGCGCGGCGGCGCACCGATCCGATCGCCGATGGTCAGATCGACCGCCGAGCGCTGTCCCGACAGACGATCGGAGGGCTGTTGCTGGGCGGCGAACAGCGCACCGCCTGCGAGGAGTGTCAAACAGACGAGGGTGAGCGAGGGAATCGTGTTCGTCTTCGGGTTCTGCTTCGTCATTGTCGATACTCGAACGTGAGACGCACGATCAGCCGGTCCTCCGGATATCGCGACGGCAGCGGCTGGATCTGGCGTGTGAGGAGCACGGCGCGCTGAGCGGCAAGATCGAGGGCCACGTAGCCGCTCGCACGGTCGACCCCGACATCTTCGATCACACCGCTGCGAGGAATAGCGAATCGGACGACGACTGTACCTGGAACACGCTGGTTGCTGTCCCATCGACGCTCGATCAGATCCAGCATCGTCTCGAGATACTCCATGCAACAGAAGTCGCTGATGCCGAGCTCCCCGCCGATGCCCCCGAGCCCACCGGTGGAGAGCCCGATACCGAGCCCCTCGACACCGGTGTCGGCCATCGTCGAGCCTTCAACCGCCTCGGGACCCGTCGTGGGGGTCCGGCCGCGCGCCTCCTCTGGCGCCGTTTCGACATCGGTGACCGGCTCGGGCCGCCGGCGTGATTCCTCCTCGGGCACCGGCAGGATCATCTTTGGTGGCGTGGGCGTCGGCGGCTGCACCCACTCCGGTCGGCGTGCCTCTTCCAACGTCACCGCTTTCTGCACCGGCCGGCCGCCCATCGGCGTCAGGCCCCCCTCACCCGGGCCCTGAGGACCGCCGAGCCGCAGCGTCATGACGTCGAGCCCCTCATCCGCTGCCTGGCCCGAGAACCAGCCAGCCGGGCCGAGCAGCACGCCCGCGATCACCAGGGTGTGCGCGCCAAGCGACACCAAGAGCGTCTTCCGCAACCCCTCGGGATTGCGCGCGCGTTCGACCAGCACCTGGGAGGCCGCTTCCCTCATCGGTCCCGGGGTATATCCAAGACGAGACCGACTTCCTGGACACCGGCCTCCTTCAACAGATCCACCACGCTTATGAGCTCCCGATAGGTGATCTCCCCGTCGGCGCGGAGAAACACCGCCTTCTCCGCCCGGTCGAGCATCTCCAGCCGCATCCGTTCCGCCACGGCAGTGACCTGCACACTGTCATCGCCGACCTGCACGACACCCTCGGTGCGAAACGCGAGCGGCACGGTGACGAAGAGACGCTCCGAGACAAGCGGATCGGCGCGCCGCGACTCGGGCAGGTTCACGGCGATACCGCGCTGCATCATCGGCGCGGCGACCATGAAGATGATGAGCATGACGAGCATGACGTCGACCAGGGGCACGACGTTGATCTCCGACAGCGACGTGCCGATTGCGCGGCGCCCTCGGCGACGTCTGGTGCTGCTTTGGTGGCCCCCTGGTGGTTGGACGGTTGGCATGGTGGAGAAGTCGGGGTCACCCCGAGAAATTTCGCTCGGCGATGTTGAGAAACTCAAGCGAGAAGTCGTCGATCGTCGACGAGACAACCTTCATTTTCTGGGTCAGGTGATTGTAGAAATACACGGCCGGAATTGCGGCGAAGAGGCCCGCCGCCGTCGCGACCAACGCATCAGCGATTCCCGGTGCCACGACCGCCAGATTGGTCGACCCCGTATCGCCAATGGCCCCGAACGCGACGATGATGCCGACCACGGTGCCGAACAAGCCGATGAACGGCGTGATGCTCGCGGTGGTGGCCAGCACCGGCACATGGCGCTCGAGCTTGGTGACCTCGACGTTGGCGGCGCGGAGCAGAGCGCGATCGAGAGCATCGAAGCTCCGCAACGCCGGCCGCGCCGGCGGCCCATTCGGTCGAGCCGGACCGTTGGACGTCTCTGGTTGGCGCAACTGCGCGTTGAGCTCGACATAGCCCGCCTGGAACACACCGGTGAGTGGGCTTGCGGCCAACGACTTGCAGACTGACTGCACTTCCGAGAACTTGCTGCTCTTGCGGAACACCTCAATGAAGGCGGAGGTCTGAGTCTCCACGCGTCGAAACTCCCAGAGCTTGTACAGAATGATGGCCCACGACGCGACGGAAAACAGCATCAGCGTCATGAGGACCCCACGTGAGAGGGGGGACGACTGTGAAATCAGGCCAATGATGCCGCTGCCGAAGCTCCCCCCAGGCTCGCTCGCGCCGGGCGCCTGGAGGAAAGCAAGGGCATAGTATCCAGGGATACGCACACCTCACCCTCCGTCACGTAGACACTGGCGCGCCGCTGGGAAGGCGCGGGTAGAACCGGAGCGTAGCATGAGGCGTTGATGCTGTCAAACGTATGATACGATGAAAGTTCCTACCTGTGAACGGTCTCGGAGTCGCTTTCGGCAACCTATACCCACCCCTCTCACGCACATGATTCGCTTTCTGCACATCAGTAACCTCGCGATTGTGGACGAGATCGAGCTGGAGTTCGAGCCCGGCTTCAACGTTCTGACAGGAGAGACCGGAGCGGGGAAGTCGATCATCGTCGGCGCACTCGGGCTACTGGTGGGCGACCGCGCGAGCGCGTCCCTCGTGCGGGCCGGGCAGGACAAAGCCATCGTGCAGGCGACCGTCGACATCCCGGGCGACGGCGAGACGGTCATCCGGCGCGAGATCTCGGCACGGGGTCGCGGTCGGACATTCGTCAACGACACGCTCGCCGCGGCGGCAACGCTGAAGGAGCTGGGGGGCCGACTGATTGACCTCCACGGCCAGCATGCGCATCAGTCCCTGCTCGACGCCGCGACCCACGCGGAGGTCGTCGATGCGTACGGCGGAGCACTCCCCCTCGCGGCACGCGTCCGCGATCGCTTCAACCAATGGCGCGTCGCGACCCGCCGCCTCGCACGATCGCAGCTGGGCGAGCAAGGGCGCGCGGCTCGTGGCGAGCTGGCGCGGTTTCAGTTGTCCGAGATCGATCGCATAGCTCCCGAGCCCGGCGAGGACGAGCGACTGGTATCCGAGCGTAGCCGATTGGCGAACGCGGAGCGTCTGCAGTCATTGTGTCGCGAAGCGCACGCGGCGCTCTACGAGCGCGATGACGCGATCCTCGCCGCCCTGGGCGGTGTGTGGCGCCAACTGGAAGAGCTGGCGGGGCTCGACCCAGCGGGCTTCGACGCCTACATGGCAGCTCGTGACACGGTGGATCCGCCCCTCGAAGACCTCGCGATGTTCCTGCGATCGTATGCGGCCGGGATCGAGGCGTCGCCGGCGCGGCTGGCCGAGGTTGACACCCGGCTTGCGGAGCTCGAGCGGCTCAAGAAGAAATACGGTCAATCCCTCGACGCCGTGTTCAGCCAGCGAACAACGCTGGCGACAGAGGTTGAGGCCACGGACGGGGACGACGCCCACCGCAATAAGCTCGAGCGGCAGGCGGCAGCGGCCCGAGACGCCTTTCTCCGCATCGCGCGCCAGCTCTCGAAACAGCGCGAGCGACACGGTCGGGCCCTGGGCCAACAGCTGGCGCGCGAGCTGACCGCCCTCGCGATTCCGCACGGACGCATCGAGGTGCGTGTCGAGTCCGAGCTCCCGGAGGAGCGCTGGACGGAGCGGGGGGTGGACGACGTCGAGCTGTTCTTCTCGGCCAACCCTGGTGAACCAGTTCGACGACTCGTCGATGTCGCGTCTGGCGGCGAACTGTCGCGGGTGATGCTGGGGCTCAAGACGCTGGCCTCGACCGACGCGGTTGGGAAGACGCTCGTCTTCGACGAAGTGGACGTGGGGATCGGTGGAGCAGCCGCGGATTGCGTCGGGGCCCGCCTGCAGCACCTCGGAGCGACGCTCCAGGTTCTCTGTGTCACGCACGCGCCACAAATCGCCGCGGCAGCCACAGTCCACCATCGCGTATCAAAGGAAGTCCGCAACGGGCGGACGCGAACGGTCGTCGAGCGACTCGGGCCCAGCGAGAGGGAAGAAGAGCTGGCTCGGCTGATGACCGGTCGCGTCTCGTCGGCCGCGCTAGCGAGCGCGAGAGAACTACTAACAAGCAAACACAAAACGAAAGACGAAAGCGAAGGGGCGAAAGCGAAGGGGCGACAGGTTGGCTAAAACCTACTGCATCGAGACGTTTGGCTGCCAGATGAACGTGCACGACAGCGAACGACTCGCTGGGCTCCTGGAGCAGGCGGGGTACGAGTCGGCGACCGCGCCCGAAGAAGCCGATCTCGTCGTCGTCAATACGTGCAGCGTGCGCGAGCGAGCGGAGGAGCGGCTCTTCGCGCGACTCGACCACTTCCGCGGTCGCACGCCATCCGAGCGACCCGTGATCGCCGTGACGGGATGTGTCGCTCAGCAGGAGGGCGCACGCATCCTTGCCCGGGCGCCTATGGTCGACGTCGTTGTCGGCACCCAGGCGATGACGAGCCTGCCGAGACTCGTCCAGCAGGCGGCGCTGGGTGCCGGCCCGTCCGTGGATCTCGATCCCCGCGATGAGGTCTCCTTTCCGCTCGGCATCGCCGTTCGGCAAGACCCCGTCAAAGCCTTCGTGACCATCATTGAGGGATGCAACGAGTTCTGTTCCTTTTGTGTCGTCCCGTACACGCGCGGTCACGAGCGGATGCGCCCCGCAGCCGACATCGTCGCCGAGGTCAGCCAGGCCGCGGCGAGTGGACGCAGCGAGATCCAGCTCTTGGGACAAATCGTGAATCACTATCAAGCTCCAGATATGGAGGGCTGCGATTTCGCGGGCCTCCTCGAGCTGGTGAGCGCCTTGCCGGGGGTACGCCGTATTCGTTTCGCCAGTCCTCACCCCCGATACGTCACGCCGAGGCTGATCGCCGCAATCCGCGACCTCCCCGGCGTGTGCAAGCACCTCCACTTGCCGGTGCAATCGGGGTCGACGCAGGTGCTTCAGGCGATGCGACGAAGACACACCCGTGACGACTATCTTCGACTGGTCGATGACATTCGCCGGGCCATCCCGGGTATTGCCCTATCGACCGATATGATCGTTGGGTTCCCCGGCGAGACGACCGAAGACTTCGCGGAAACGTTGTCGCTCGTCGCGTCGGTTCAATTCAACAGCATGTTCTCGTTCAAGTACTCGGTGAGGCCCAACACGCTGGCCGAGCGTCGCTTGAAGGACGACGTCGATGAGGCGGAGAAGGGTCGGCGCCTGGCCGAGCTTCAGGCCATGCAGAAAGACATCCAAACAGCCGTACACACGAGATTGCTCGGCCAGACCATCTCGGTTCTTGTCGACTCCACGAGCCGCCGGCGCCCCGAGGAGTTCTCTGGACGAACCACGGGCAACACGGTCGTCAACTTTCCGGGGGAGCCAGCGTGGCTGGGCCGGCTCCTGGATGTCACGATTGAGCGGACAGGACCGAACAGTGTCTGGGGTCGGGTCGTCGTCGTCTAGGAGAATCGGATGCAAATCGAGATGACGATCAAGGGGCTGATGGTCGATCCGATCACCAACATGCCAATCGTCATCCTGCGCGACGAGGATGGCGAACGGGTCCTACCGATCTGGGTGGGCATCTTCGAGGCCAATGCCATCGCGTTGCAGATCGAAAACGTCGCGACACCCCGACCGATGACCCACGACTTGCTCCGCAACGTGATTCAGGATCTCAAGGCAGCGGTTGAGAAGATCGTCGTCTGTGACTTGAAGGACAACACGTTCTATGCGCTCATCCATCTCCGACTCGGCGGGGAGCTCGTCGCCATCGACGCCAGGCCGAGTGATGCGCTCGCACTCGCGCTACGCGTGCGCGCGCCGATCTACGTCGAAGATACGGTGATCGACAACGCCAAGAACATCGACTTCGCCCCGGACGCTGGCGACTCGGAACGACTGACCAAGTGGCTCGAGAGCCTTGACCCCGAGGACCTCGGCAAGTACAAGATGTAGGCTTCGACCCTTCCCGGCTCGTACCGTCACCCCGATTGTCGGCCGGCCGACAATCGGTAAAACACACCCTAGATCAAAAGGTTACGGCGATTTAGAGACAGGGAAGTCACCCGCATGAGGCACACGTGCTCGTCATTACCTTGACACCCCCGCGCAGCACTCCGTAGAATTCCGACCAATACTCGTGTGGCCGCCCACCTCGGTCTCATGCCTCGCACACGTTGATCGGCGCGCTGGCGCCCCCCGATGATTGTCGCCATCGCCAACCAAAAGGGCGGTGTTGGCAAGACCACGACGGCGATCAATCTCGCCTCTGCGTTGGCCTTGCGGGGCAAACCGACCCTGCTCATCGATCTCGACCCCCAAGGGAACAGCACACTCTCGTTCGTCGAGCGCGATCAGATCGAGCAGACGGTGTACGACGCCATCGCTGACTCGAGCTGTCCGATCTCTGACATCGTCCTCCCGTCGTCTCAGGACAATTTGTGGATCGCTCCGGCGCGGATCGCGTTGGCCAAGCTCGAGGCTCGGTTGGTGGGGGAGCTCGATGCGCATTTCAGGCTAAAGGACCGTTTGGCGGCGGTCCGTGATCAATACCCGTACATGGTGATCGACTGTCCGCCGACGCTCGGGTTGTTGACAGTAAACGCACTCGTCGCGGCGACGCATCTTCTCATCCCCATTCAGTCCTCGTATTTCGCGCTCGAGGGCACCGATGACCTCTTAGAGACTGTTGAGAAAGTCCGGGGCCGGGCGAACCCGTCACTTCGCATTCTCGGCGTCCTCATCACGATGCACGACAAGCGGACCTCGCTGGCACGGGACATCCAGGTCCAGATCCACAAAGTGTTCGGCACTAAGGTCTTCAAGACGGTCATCTCGAAGAACGTGAGGCTCGAGGAGAGCCCGGCGTACCGAGAGTCGATCTTCAGCTTTGCGCCTGACTCCAAGGGAGCGACCGACTATTACAGCTTGTGTGAGGAGGTGATGGACCGTGCCTAGGAGGGGGTTGCCGCAGACCGTACGGATGCGCCACGACGCGCACTATGTAGAAGCGCTCGCGGCCTCGTCAGGGGCGCCGGTCGGACGCCTCATTCCCATCGACCAGGTTGATCCCAATCCAGATCAGCCGAGGCAGGTGATGGGCGACTTGTCCGAGTTGATGGCGTCGATTGCCGAAAAGGGCATCATCGAGCCGCTGATCGTTCGGCAACGCGGGGCTCGGTATCAGATCATCGCCGGTGAGCGCCGATACCAGGCGGCCGTGCAGGTTGGCGTGACAGACGTCCCCGTGGTGATCCGTGACGTCGACGACGGCGAGCTGATCGAGATAGCCCTCATTGAGAACATTCAAAGGAAGGATCTGACACCATTCGAAGAGGCTGACGCGCTGCACGCATTGGCAGATCGATTCGACTATACGCACGAGGAACTTGCCCGCCGCCTCGGAAAATCTCGGACCTCCATTACCGAGACATTGAGCCTGAACGGGATGCCCGAAGAGGTCAAGAGCCTCTGCCGTCTCGCGGACATCACCTCGAAGTCGCTCTTGCTCGAGGTTGTCAGGCAAGGCGACCCCCAAAAGATGGTCGCGCTAGTCGAACGGGTCACCCGTGACGGCGACGTGACGCGAGCCAAGGTGCGCGAGGCGACGGCCCAGCAGAAGCCAGCCAAACCCGGCCGGCCCAAGCCCTTCGTCTTCAGCTACGCCGCACCCAACAAAAGCTTCAAGCTACGGCTGGCGTTTCGGAGAACGCGGGTGCCGCGCGACGAGCTCATCGAGGCACTCGAAGAGATCCTCGCCGGGCTGCGTGCGGAATCCTAGATTTCCTTCCAAGTTAACATAACACCCATTATCGGACACAGAAATCCTGGGGGGATTTACCCGAAGAATGCCCGTTTTCTGCGTCCGATGAATGGGGTAAACGCTCCGCGCGCGGGTGCAGGGCTACTCGTATCTGACCGCGTCGGCCGGCTGAAGCCAGGCCGCCTGCGCCGCCGGGTAGATGCCGAACGTGAGCCCGACGAGCACCGATACGCCAAAAGCGAGGACGATGGACAGCATCGAGACCCGCATGCTCCACTGAGCGTATGCGGTGATCGCGTACGACGTGACAACGCCGGTCGCGATCCCGATGCCGCCGCCGGCCATCGTCATGATCATCAGGCTCTCGGTGAGAAACTGCAGCACGATGTCGCGGGGTGTGGCGCCAACGACGCGACGCAAGCCGATCTCGCGAGTCCGCTCGAGCACGGTCGTCAGCATGATGTTCATGATGCCGATGTCCACCGACCAGCAACGAGAGCACGGCCACACTGCCAACGACGACATTGAAGGTCTGCTGGGTGCGCAGACGCTGGTTCAACAGCTCGCGCGGCACCACGACGTCGAGGTCGGTTTCGCCGCCGTGTGCCTGCGCCAGCGTGTACTCAATCGTCCCGGCAATGTCGCTCACCCGCCCGCCGTCCGCGACGCGTATCCAGACTTCGTGGATCGGCTGGCCCGGATCGACGGTCGGGCTCGTGGCGAGCGCCCAGGTGTCACGCCGAGAAATGATGCGTTGCGGATGGCCACCGGGCCCGAGACGACGCCGACGGTCTCGACCAGGGGGCTGACAGCGACCACCTGCGGCACCAGCTCGCGCACGAGCCCGGCATCATCGAGGCCCAGCCCCGTCGATCCACCGAATCCCCGGTTGCGAACGATGATGTTGTTCACGCCTAGCTGCTCGACCTGTCGCAGCACGTCGCGTCGGGCGCCGTCGCTCACCGACATCATGGCGATCACCGTTGCTTTTGACCGCGTCGATCTGGATGCCGACCAACGTCTGGCCCTCAATGATGCCATCGAGGATGGGAATTCCATCATCGTCGCGCTGCACACCCACCGTCGCCCCTATCGCGACCCGGTTCTGGCCGACCCGCTGTGGCACCGCGATCCCGGACGAGTTCGAGCCCCGGCCAACGATCTCGAGGACGTCGTTCTGCCCGCCCCGCAATCTCGCGTCCGCCGCGTTGGTGAAGATCTCGAAGTTGTAGACCTCGAGATCGGAGACCTCGAAGCTATAGAAGTCGACATTCACATCGTCGAAGGGCACAAAGTCATTGAACGGGGTGGCCCCGTAGGGGTCGAAGTCGTCCAGTGTGCGGGGGGCCGTGATCGGCCGTTGCGTGGGTGGCTCCTGCGCCACCACGGACAGGTGTCCAAGCGCGGATCCCGTCAAGCAGAGGACCAGCACGCACGCGGATCGCGAGATGGCGCGTCGCACCGGCCGCTGATGTCGGTGCACCCCGCGGTCCTGCTCTCAGTCGTGATACGTCTCGGCACGGTGATCCTCCTTCTGGCCGCCACGCGGCGCCCGCTCGCGCGGTGGCACCCAGTCACGATCAGATTCCGGTCGGCCCGCCTGTCAATAGAACCGCTGGGCACACTCATCGCGACAGGCTCGTCGCGGCATTGGCGAATCCCGAGCCGCGAAGGGTTCCTGTGATGGTGTTCACTCCGGCGTCCACGTCGCCCGAGAACGTGGCCGCATTGAACCGGGTGCCGGTCAACACAGTGAATGACACGTCACACGGGCAGACGAAGTTGTTGTCGGACGCGATAGACGACATCGTGATCGGTCCGGTGGTCACACCGGGAAGGCCGGTCCCGACTTCGTAGGTCCCCCGTGAGGGCCGTACCCGTCTGCGTAAAAGTCACCGTCAGTGGGAAAGACACCGTGCCGGCCACCGACCCCGTCCACGTGCCGGTCAGGTTGTCGTTCACGTCGACGGTTCCGAGGGTGAGCTAATCTTAGTTGAAAATTGAAACGGCTCCAGACCCTGTGGTGTGATGACGTTGCAAAAGACGGACATCACCCCACGAGAGAGAGGAGCCACGATGAGTGTCCTACGTGCTGTCAGGAAGCGCAAGAAAGTTCGCAAGCTGGGCTCGGTCAACATCATTCACCGCGAGGCCTACGCGGATCTGGAGCTGGACGCGAAGGTGGAGCTGATCCGCTCGCTGGTGCCCCTGGGCCTGATGCATGTGCAGGAGTTGCTCGACCAGGAGGTGACGGCGCTGGCGAGCGAGCGCTACGTCCGGAAGGACGCGTCGGTCGGTGGACGCCGTCACGGCAGTAACCCTGGGACGGTGGGGCTCGCAGGGCAGCGCGTGCCGATTCGCGTGCCCCGGATTCGTCGCCTCGCGGGGAGCGAGATTCCGCTGCGGTCGTATGCGGCGTTGCATGACGACCGCGAGGTGGACGACGCGCTGCTGCGACGGGTGCTCTACGGGATCTCGTGCCGCAACTACGCGGCGGCCGCGGCGGCGATTCCCGGGGCGATCGGGCTGTCGAGTTCGACGGTGTCCCGGGGGTTCATCCAGGCCAGCGCGGCGCAGCTACGGGCGTTCCAGGAGCGGGACCTATCCGATGAGGACGTGGTGGCCGTGTTCCTGGACGGCAAGACGTTCGCTGACGCGACGATGGTCATCGCGCTAGGCATCACGCTGTCTGGGGAGAAACGCTTCCTGGGCTTCGTCGAAACGGACACGGAGAACGCGACGGTGCTCACACCGTTCCTGCGGTCGTTGGTCGAGCGGGGCCTCGACCTCTCCCAGGGTGTGCTGGTCATCCTCGATGGCGGCAAGGGGCTCCGCACGGCCGTCCGGAAGGCCTTCCGGGGCCGGGCCCTGGTCCAACGGTGCCAGTGGCACAAGCGCGAGAACGTGGTGAGCTACCTGGCCAAGCACGAGCAGGCGGTGTGGCGTCAGCGTCTCCAGCGAGCGTACAACCGGCCGGACTACGACGAGGCCCTCGGTGCGCTCGAGACGCTCCACGGCGAGTTGGACGAGCGGAACCAGTCGGCGGCTGACAGCTTGGCGGAAGGCCTGGACGAAACCCTGACGTTACATCGATTGGGCGTGTACGGAGTGCTGGGCCGGTCGCTGAAGACGACGAACTGTCTGGAGTCGGTCAATGCGCTGGTCGAGGAACGCTGCGCGAAGGTAGATCACTGGCAGAGCTCGAGCCAACGCCACCGCTGGCTGGCGACCGCCCTCCTGGACATCGAACCGCGCTTACGAAGGGTGAGGGGCTACCGCCACCTTCCCACGCTTCGGGCCGCATTGAAGCGAGAACTGAAGATCGACACGACGACGTCGAAGAAGCAGGCCGCGTAAGCCATCGGGAGCCGTGGAGAGTTTCAACTAAGAATGGGCTTGACTCACGGTTCCGGTCATCGTCGCCGACTTGTCCCTGTCGCTGGCGGTCAGGGTGACGGTCTTCCGGCCGCCGGAACCGAAGGTAAACGACACGTTCTGGCCGGTTGCTGTTCCCTCGCCGCCGAAATCCCAGGTGTAGGTGAGCAGGTCACCGTCCGGGTCAGAGGCACTGGACGCGTCAAATTTGTACGAGGTCGCCCCCTCCATTCCGGCGCCACTCGGATTCACGATAAACGCCGCGGTCGCGGAGATATTGTCAAATGTTGTGGATCGGTCATCAGCGTGATCAGGCGGCCACCTTCCGATCTCCCTCGTTGTTTCGCTCCTGCTGTACCCCGTCAATGAACGTCACGCCGGCGCGGACGAGTGGCAGCAGATGCGCGCCATTGAGCCGACGCCAGCGCTGCTGTGCCATCTCGAGCAGCTTGTAGGCCATCAACAGGCCCTTGGTGCGCGAGCCCGCGCCTTTGGTCACGCGCTGCCGGAGTCGGACCGTGGCGAATGGCGACTCGATGACGTTGCTCGTGCGCACGTGCTGCCAATGCTCAGCTGGCAGGGCAAAGTGCGTGAGGAGGCGGTCGCGGTCTGCGTCCAGGCACGCCGCCGCCTTCGGGTACTTGGCCTCGTACTCGGCGATGAAGACGTCCATGGCCTCCTCGGCGTGTGCCCGCGTCTCGGCGTACATGATCTCGCGGAGCGCGCGCTTCGCTTTCGGCTGTAATCGCTTTGGCAATTTGTCGAGCACGTTGCCCATCTTGTGACACCAGTCGCGGAGCTCTCGCGTGTCCGGCCACACGTCGCGCACGGCCGCCCAGAAACCCAGGGCGCCGTCGCCGACCGCCCCCACCGGGGCCCGCATGCCGCGCCGCTGGAGGTCCCGCAGCACCGTCGCCCAGCTGTCGGTGCTCTCGCGGTAGCCGTCCTCCAGGGCCACGAGCTTCTTGGTCCCATCGGGCCGTACGCCGATGATCACCAGCGTACAGAGCCGATCGTCCTCGAGCCGGATGTTGAAATGGATGCCGTCGACCCACACGTACACGTAGTCACGATCGGCCAGGTCCCGCTGGCGGAACCGCCGGTAGTCCTCTTCCCACACCGCCGTGAGGCGCGCGATGTTGGTCGCGCTGAGGCCGGCCGCGTCATCCCCCAATAGCACCGGCAGCGCTTCGCGGAAATCGCCCGTCGACAGACCGCGCAGATAGAGGATCGGCAGCACCTCCGCCACCTTGGGCGAGCGACGCATGTAGGGGGGCAAGATCCGACTCGTGAACCGCTCCCGCTGGCCCGCGCCGTTGACCCTTTTGTCGTTCACCCGAGGAGCATGCACCTCGAGCGTACCTGCCCCGCACGTCACCTTCCGCGCCTGGGCCCGACCATTCCGAACGACCAGCCGGCGTCCCCGCGCGTCCCGCTCCTCGCCGTGGGCCTCGATGTACTGCCCGACCTCCACCGCCAGGGCCGTCATCAACATCCGCCGGGCTCCCTCCCGGGCCAGCTCGTCCACCGTCTGCGCACCGCGCTCTTCCGGCGGAACTTCGTTGTCTGCTCCATCGTTGTCGAGTACCTTCAGCATGGGTGGCGGCTCCTTTCACCGGCCTGCCAGCCGGAGTTTTCGCGTTGCTCACGCGAAAGGATACGCCGCCTTCTTCAGACTGCCGATCCACAACTTCTGGTTATATCTCCCGCGGTCGGCGCCTTGTTGCTGTCGCGCACGGCCAGATAGATGGCCGCCCCTGCCCCGCCCCCGACGGCCGCCCAGAACAAAGGGTTGCTCCAGATGCTGCCGCCACCACCCCCACCGCCGAGCTGGACCGCGCTACCGGCGCCGGCTGTCGCCTCGGTCAGCGTGACGTCGAGATCCGTCGTCCCGTCGGCCTCCACCACCAGGACACGACTGTTCTCGAGGTAGCCGTCCTTCACGAGCTTGACCCGGTGGTCCCCGACCAAGAGCGCGCCGATCTCCAGCGGGCTCTGACCGCGAAGCCGCCCGTCGACAAACACGGAGGCACCAGCGGGCGAGGTCGAGATGCTCACGCCGCCCTCTGCTTCTTCGGTTGACCCGGCGCGGACGGTCACGGGTAGCCAGCCGGCCAGCGCGAGGACCAGGCAGCACGACACGCCTCTGAGCGCCATCGAACCCCGGCACTGTGAATCACGAGTTGCGTTTCTCTGCATGCGCGCTCTCTCTCCCCTGCAGCCCCGGCTCGTGCCGCTTCAGGCCCGGCGGTCGGAGTAACATACCGTGAGAGTTACGAGGGGTGCACCCCACTCCCGACCGATAGGATCGGGTAGACACCCGGCCCATGCTGAAGATCACCGACCGCTACATCCTGCGCGAGATTCTCCCGCCATTCGGCCTTGCATTGCTGGTGCTGACCTTCCTGCTGATGCTGCCGCCCATCATGGACTACGCGGAGGACCTCATCGCCAAGGGGGTCGACGGGGTCACCATACTCAGGATCATGGCGACGCTGATCCCGCAGGGTCTCGGCATCACCATTCCGATGGCCTTGCTGATTGGCGTCCTTATGGGGCTCGGGCGGATGTCGACCGACCGGGAGACCGTGGCCTTGCAGGCGTGCGGCGTCAGCATCTATCGCATGCTCGCACCGTTGGCGCTCCTCGCCGTAGGCGCCGCCGCGGCGACCTGCTACACGATGGTCGTCGCCCTCCCTAACGCCAACCAGGCGTTTCGCGAGATCACGTTTCGCACGGTGGCCAACCGGGCGGAGGGTGAGGTGAAGTCGCGCGTCTTTTACGAAGACTTTCCAAACCAGATGCTCTACGTCCGCGAGGTCTCGGCGACGGGCCACGGATGGTCGGATGTCTTCCTGGCGAACACGAGCAACACGGATCGGCCGGACGTCGTTGTCGCGGAACGCGGGCGCGTGGTCATCGATCGTGAGCAACGCCTGGTCGACATCGTCCTGTACAACGGCACGCAACACGTCTCGGACGCGACGGATCCGACGGCCTACGAGGAACACGGCTTCGTCGAGCTCACGATGAGCCTCGATGCGGACTCGGTGTTTCCTCGTAGTGGGCCCCAACGGGGACTCGCCGAGTTCACCGTGCCGCAACTGCGCGACGAGGCGGCCCGGCTTGGCCAGCTCGGGGTTTCGTCGCATCGGCCGGTCATGGAGATCCATCGTAAGTTCTCCATCCCGCTCGCGTGCCTCGTCTTCGCGCTGATCGGCCTCGGTCTGGGTGTCACGAGCCGCAAGGACGGCAAGCTGGCGAGCTTCGTGCTCGGCATCGGCGTGATCTTTGCCTACTACGTCGTCATGTACACCGGGGAAGCGATGGCCAAGGGCGCATTGGTGTCGCCCCACCTGGCCATGTGGCTGCCCAACATCGTGCTGGGCATCGTCGGACTCGGGCTCATCGTGTGGCGCTCGCACTCGGTCGAGCGGCGCGTCGCGATCCCGCTGCTCTCACGTCGGTATCGGCCGACCGCGAGCGAGGCGCCGCAGGTGGAGCGAGACAACTCCCCCGCGCCTCTGATGACCGTCCCGCGGGGCGGTCTTCGCCGTCTCACACTCCTCGACTGGTACGTCGCCAGGCTCTATCTTCGGTGGGTCATGGTCTCCTTCGTCGGTCTGCTCGGGATTTTCTACATCTCGACCTTCATCGACCTGTCGGACAAGCTGTTCAAGGGACAGACCAGCGGCACCATGCTGCTCGAGTATTTCTGGAATGCGACGCCGCAATTCATGTATTTCGTCCTCCCCATCTCGGCGCTGGTCGCGGCGCTGATCACGATCGGCCTGATCACGAAGTCCAGCGAGCTGACGGTCATGAAGGCCTGCGGGATCAGCCTCTATCGGACCGCGCTCCCGATCTTCGCGCTCAGCCTGGCCTGGAGCGCGTGCCTCTTCGTCCTGAGTGAAAGCGTCCTCGCGCGCTCGAACCGGAGGGCCGAGGCGCTCCGGCATCAGATTCGAACCGGGTCGATGGAAGCGTTCGACGTGCTCAACCGGAGATGGGCCGTCAGCAGCGACGGCGCAATCTATCACTATCTCTATTTCGATCCGGACACCACCGAGCTCAGCAATCTCTCCGTCTATGAGTTCGAGGGACGCCCCTGGCGACTCAACCGACGAACGTTCGCCGCGCACGCCATATTCGCCGACGAGTGGAACGGCCGCGACGTCTGGGTGCGGGACTTCCCCGCCAACGAGTCTGGCCCGGCAGTACCGTATGCGTTTGCGGCGTCGCAACCGCTGCCCTTCGTCGAACCTCCGACGTTCTTCCAGACGGAGCGTCCGGACGCCGAGCTGATGACCTTCGCGGAGCTCGAGCGATACATCGACGAGTTGAGTGCCAGGGGCTTCGACGTCGTCGACCTCGCCGTCGATCTGCACCGCAAGGCGTCGTTTCCGTTCGTGACGTTCATTCTGACGCTCATCGCCGTGCCGTTCGCCGTCACGACCGGGCCGCGCGGCGCCCTCTACGGTGTGGGCGTCGGGATCGCGCTGGCGTTCAGCTACTGGGTCATTCTGAGCGTCTTCGCGGCCATCGGTAGCGCGGGCTTGCTCGGACCCGCACTCGCGGCATGGGCCCCGAATGTCCTCTTCGGCGGCTCCGCCGCCTATCTGCTGCTCAAGGTCCGAACCTGATCAGACGGGGCTTCGGGGCGAAGCCCTGTCAATTGGAAGAGAGCAGACGTGGGGCGATCACCGACAGCGTCCCGGCGGTCCCGGGCGGTGTATTGACCGCATCCACCACCACCATCACGCTTTCCACCCGCCGAAGATCGGGCTGGGGGGCGAGCGTCGGCGTCACGGGGGTCAGCTCAGAGAAGCGTACCTGCACGGACCGCATCTCGGGTCCGGCGTAGAACGACCGCCGCCAGCGCACGTCGTCTCGTCCCGCCACCCGCAGCTGCACCGATGCCCGGACCGGCTGGTTCGCGACGACATCGAACGCGAGATGGTCGTAGGCGACCAGCGTCCCTGCGGTGACCTCGTACACGGCGGCGGCGTGCGGCCCCGGTCCCTCGCCGAGCTGAAACCGCAGGCGCACGCGCGTGCCGACGGCGTCCACGTCGGCGATGGTGCCGGTGTCCTGCTCGGCGTGCCAGCCGTCGGGTGTCGTGAGCGGGACGACGGCCGTCGGGGGCCTCGGCGGCGTGGCGTTGACGGCCACGACCCTCTCGCCGACGTAAATCGGATTACCGACGATCCAGGGGACCGGGGGCGTTCCCGGCGCGTCGGGAAGATGCACCTCGACTCGGTACGCCGCCGCCGGTGCCCGCGCCGTGATCTGGTACTCCAGTTCGGCCGGCGCGCGCGCGACCGGGCGGCCGTCGCGCATCAGAACCATCTCGGTCCCCGGTGGGCCACCCACCATGGCGCGAAGCGACACCGCCCCCGTGGCGCGCACCTGCCCTCCCATCTCGACAATTTGCGCCTCGTGTTCCGCGTGGTAGCTGAAGAAGACCGGGCGCGCCAGCGCATCGATCGCGGTGAACGTGCGTCCGGCGCGGATGGCGGACACCAACGCGCGTGCGTCGTTCATTGCATCGCCGCGCCATGCACGGGCCAAGCCCACGCGGACCGCGAACGCCCGAAACAGCGGTGCGTAGCCCGGAAAGCTGACCGCCAGCGCATCCTCGTAGCCATCCTCTCCGACACCGGTCGCCAGCCGCGCGTGGGCATCGATTCCACCAATCCCGACGACGGGACGGACCGCGGTCTGAGCATCCCACCGCGCCAACGCCGCGTCCGGACGGTCGAGCAACCGCGCCAGGCTCTCCGGCGCCCTGAGCCAATACCCCATCGCCGCGAGCGCCAACGCGGCGACGCTATCGTCTCGCCATTGGCTGTCGCCGTTGATCCACTCCACGGCGTCCACCGGCAGATTCCAATCCTCCCAACGGAGCGCGGGTTTTGGCGAGGCCGGGTGGGCCACCACGCCGAACCCTCCCAGCCGCGCCACGTCCTCGACGACCCCGCGCGCGTCGCCGCCAAGAGGATAGGGCGCCACGGGTAAGCCAAGTGCAATGTAGTGGCCGCTGTCCGTGCTGATCTCCACCGCGTCGACACAGAGCACCCCATGGTGATACACGGGCGAGCGCGGCGGACGTGTGCCGTCACCGTGATCCGTCAGGATGACAAAATCGAGGCCCGCCCGTCGGGCCGCGTCGGCGATCTCCGTCACCGACCCGCTCCCGTCCGAGCGATCGCTGTGCACGTGAAACGCTCCACGCACGACGACCGCTCCATCGTCGGCACCCGGCGGGTCGGGGACGACGACAACCCGCGCCGGCGGCGGCAGCACCAGAAACAACAAAACGGCGGCCACAATGGCCGCCGTCATCGTGATCACGAGATAGCGTGTCGCCGGGCGCGACATGGAGGACTCTTATCCGATCACAGCCCGGCCGCCGCGCGCAATCCCTCGGCCTTGTCCGTGCGTTCCCAGGTGAACTCCGGCTCACTTCGACCGAAGTGCCCGAACGCGGCGGTCTGGCGGTAGATCGGGCGGCGCAGGTCGAGCGTCTCGATGATCCCCTTCGGCGTCAACGCGAACTGCTCACGGACCAATGTGCTGATCGTCGCTTCGTCGACCTTGCCGGTCCCGAATGTCTCGACGAGCACCGACACCGGATCCGCCACGCCGATCGCGTACGCCAACTGGACCTGGACACGGTCGGCAAGTCCCGCCGTCACGCAGTTCTTGGCGATGTAGCGCGCCATATACGCGGCCGACCGATCGACTTTCGTTGGATCTTTTCCCGAGAAGGCGCCCCCCCCATGCGGCGCCATCCCACCATACGTGTCCACGATGATCTTCCGGCCCGTCACGCCGGAGTCACCGTGCGGACCGCCGGTCACGAAACGCCCCGTCGGATTGACGTAGATCTTCGTGCGCTCGTCGATCAACGCACCGGGCACGACCGCCCGGATCACGTGCGCTTCGATGTCGCGACGGATCTGGTCCGTGGCGATCTCATCGCTGTGCTGGCTGGACACGACAATCGCGTCGATGCGCACGGGCCGGTCGTCCGCGTACTCGACGGTCACCTGCGACTTGCCGTCGGGTCGCAGATACGACAGCCGACCGTCTCGACGGACTTCCGAGAGCGCCCGCACGAGGCGATGGGACATCATGATCGGCAGCGGCATCAGCTCTTCGGTTTCAGAGCAGGCGTAACCGAACATCATGCCCTGGTCCCCGGCCCCACCCGGATCGACCCCCATGGCGATATCCGGCGACTGGCCGTGCAACGCCGACAGCACCGAACATGTGTCCGCATCGAACCCGAACTTTGCGCGCGTGTATCCGACATCGCGAACTGCCGCCCTCGCGACATCGCTGAAGTTGGCCGTGCAGCTCGTGGTGATCTCACCCGCCAGCACGATCAAGCCAGTCGTCACCAGCGTCTCGCAGGCGACGCGACCGGTGGGGTCCTGGGCGAGGACCGCATCGAGGACCGCATCCGACACCTGATCCGCGATCTTGTCAGGGTGCCCCTCCGTGACCGATTCAGAGGTAAAGAGGTATTGGCCTGTCCGGCGCATGTTGCTCCTTGTGCTTCATCATCGCGATTCTCGCAACGCGGCCGCACCAGCCAGCCGTGCCGGCGGGCGAACCGCTAACCATAGCAAAGCGCTGTTTCAAGGGTCAATCACACACGGGGGTGGAACTCGTCGTAGACCGCTTTGAGACGCGCTTCGAGAATGTGCGTGTAGATCTGGGTCGTCGAGAGATCCGCGTGACCCAGAAGCGTTTGAATCGAACGGAGATCGGCGCCCCGTTCGAGCAGGTGGGTGGCGAACGAGTGGCGCAGCACGTGCGGGCTCAGCTCTGGAGACAGCCCCGCCAGGCGGGCCAGTTTCTTGAGGATCTTCCAGAAGCCGACGCGGCTCAATCGTCCACCGCCCCGCGCGTTCACGAACAACCACGGCGACGCCTTGCCGCCAAGGAGCGCCAGACGTCCGGACGCGACGTATCGACGCACCCAGTCAACGGCGGGCGCCCCGATGGGAACTAGTCGCTCCTTCGATCCCTTCCCGAGGCACGTCAAGTGGCCAGCCCCGAGGTTCAGATCGCCCGGACGGAGCGACACCAGCTCGGAGACACGCATCCCTGTCGCGTACAGCAGCTCGATCAGCGCCCGGTCGCGCACGCCGATCGACGTCGTCGTGTCCGGCTGTTCGATCAGCCGGTCGACATCCTCGAGCGACAGAAACTTGGGGAGCGCCGGCCACGACCTCGGGGCTCGCACATCTTCGGCCGGATTGTCGGCGATGTGCCCATCGGTCACGAGGAAACGGTAGAAACCGCGGATGCACGCGACCATGCGCGCGACCGAGCGTGGGGCGAGCCCCGACGCGCGTCGGTCGCGCACGAAATGCTCGAGATCCTGTCTCGTGAGCTCGTCGAGGCGCTGTCGACCCGAGTCGGCGAAACGCGCCAGGCTCGTCAGGTCCCGCGCGTAGCTCTCAAGCGTGTTGTCGGCCAGTCTGCGCGCCACGCGGAGCTCGTCGAGATAGGCGTCAGCGAGCTCGGCATTGGCACGCGCGCGGGCGGTGCGGCGCTCGGCCACGGTCCACAGTAGCACGACGGCCGAGTGGGCCGCGTCTTCCGGCGTGTGAACACGACACGGTGGAGGCGCACGCCCGCTACTCCATGGGCGATAAAGAGTTACGGCACATCATGGCATTGCTGGCCGCCCCGGCACACTGTATACTTGCGGCATCGAGTGCACGCTCCAGACTCCGATGTTCTGTTCGATCGATACTTCTGCAAGGACAGGATCATTTTCATGGCTTCACGCTTGAGTGTGCTTGCCGCGGTCAGCGGCATGGTCATCGCCACGTCCGCCTGCGCGTCACGTCAGGCGCCCGATATCACGTCCGCCCCCCCGACGACCGCCGGCGATCTCAGCGCACAGCTCGCGCCATACGTCGAGGCGCAGCAGGCGTTGGCCGCGGATGACTTCGACGGCGCGCGGGTTGCGCTTGAGTCCTTGCTCACGGTTGCGGACGACGTCACGCGGCCACTCACCCGGATCGCAGCGGCAGCGGACAGTATCGAGACGATGCGCGCCGAGTTCAAGCCCCTGTCGGAGTTCCTCGCGGCGATGGATCTCCCGCCAGGGTTCGCCCGGGCGTACTGCCCCATGTACGACGGGGGGTCCAATTGGGTGCAGGTCGACGGACCGGTGCGGAATCCCTATTACGGATCGACGATGTTGACGTGCGGCGTCGTCGACGCCGCGCCGGGGGCGCACATGGATCACACCCCGCGGCACGGGGGGACGGTGTTCATGGCGCCCGACAGTTTTCACCACATTGAGGGCGCGTACCCGGAGGGCGGCCGCTTCCGCGTCTACGCGAGCGACAACTATCGCGAGCCGGTCGACGTGAGCCTGTGGATGGGACGGGCAGTGCTCGAGGAGGAATACGACGAGGCGACGGACGAGTTCCGCGAAGTGGTCGCGTTCCCGCTGCTGCCGTCCCCTGACGGCGCCTATCTGGAAGCCGAGGTGGGAGACCTCGCCGTGCCCGCCGAGATCACCGTCAAGCTCACGTTGGTCGAGGACTTTTTGGTCCAGGACTTTCCGGAGGACCGGTTCGATTTCATATTCATGGAGTTGTCGTCCGCGGCCGGGGACGCGGCTCCCGTCTCAGTCGCGGATGCCGCTCCGGTGGCGGTGCCGTTGGCCGAGCGGATTCGCCCACGGATCCCAGACCTCACGAGCGAGATCGTGACCGGCATCGGCGGGCGCAACCAGGAGATCGGCGACCTGGTGACGCGGGGTGCGTTCACGGAGATTTTCATCCCGGCCCTACAGGCCAAGGAACTGGCGCTGGCGCTCAACGACCGGGCGATCGACCTGCCGGCGCGGGCGGGCAACGACGTGCGCATCGCCATCCGGAGCCTCGTGCGCGCTGCGTGGCTACTGGACTGGTACGGCGACCTGGGGAACAAACAGCAAGTGGGCGACGCCTACGCCATCTTCGTCGAGGCGGTCGACGAGATCAACCGGGTCTACGCGGCGGCCGACGCCCGATAACGTGCGTTCGGCGCCGGTGGACACGACTGGGAGACGGCACATGCGGCGATACAGCTGGGGCGTGATCCTACTGGTAGTCGGTTTCGCGGTGAGCACCGGCCCCGTGACTCGGAGTCACACACCGATCGCATCCCGGTGGAACTACAACGAGCACCTGTTCCCCATCTTCCGCGACAACTGCGGCTCGTGTCATCGGAGCGGCGGCATTGCGCCGATGTCGCTGGTCACGTATCAAGAGGCGTATCCCTGGGCCCAGTCCATTCGAGAGGAAGTCCTTGGATTGCGGATGCCGCCCTGGAAGGCCGAGGACGGCTTCGGCGACTTCAAGAACGGGCATGCGCTCCCGGCCCACGAGATGGACATGATTCTCGAGTGGTCGAGCGGCGGGTACCCGCAAGGCCCACGCGATAAACAGCCACAGCCGGTGACCGCCCCGAGCGGGTGGTCACTCGGCGAGCCCGGGCTCACGCTGACCATGCCCGAGGCGTTCGTGCTGGACGCCGGGACGAGCGAAACGACGCGCTTTTTCGTGCTGCCCTCCCGGGCCGATGCCGAGCGCTGGATCACCGGTGTCGACGTGGTGCCGGGCGCCGGCGCCGTCGTCCGCGGAGTGGCCGTGTATGTCGACGCGAGCGGTGCCGCGACCGCCCTCCAAGCGACCGACACCGGGCTTGGGTTCGAGCAACCCATCGGCCAGCCCTTTCCCACGACGCCACCGATCGCGGTCTGGTCACCGGGCCAACAGCGAGTCCTGCACGAGGGCGGCATCGCCCACCGGCTGCCCGCGGGCGCCGACATCGTGCTGCGGGTCCACTACAAAAAGACGTGGATCACCGAGGGTGAATCGTTCAGCGACCAGACTCAGGTGGGCCTGCATTTCCGAGACGGCGATGCGGCGGCGATCGAGTCGATGCTGGTGACGTCTCCGACGCTCCTCGAGGGCCGTGACATCGTGTTTACGCACGCAATCGAACGCGACGTACGCCTGCTCGCGGTGCTCCCCGAGATCGACATCGAGGCGAAGGATGTCCAGGTGATGGCCGTGACACCGAATGGCGACCGGGTACCCATGCTGTTTCTCCGCGAGCCGGATGCCTCGTGGCCGACGCGCTATTGGTTCGAGGCACCGCTGGATCTGCCTGGCGGCACCGAGATCGAGATACACGCCCTGCTTCGGCCCGGCGCCGACACCACCCCGGGCACGTCGCTCCTGGGGACCGATAGCACGTCCCCCATCCGCCTGCTTGTCGACTACGCGAGTGGCGACCGGCAAGCGAACGACAACTAACGCACGCCATTGGCTGAGTCCGTGCCGATCGCGGACCCTCTCGCCGTTCCTCTAGCAGCCCGTGGTCAAAGTGCCGCGTTGCACCGAGACCGTCGAGGCGCCCGTCTCACAAGGCGCGAAGAGGGAGAATACCGGGAGTATTCGACCGATGAGCAACGCGGTGACGCGGGATGCATCGGCGGTCGAATGCCGCGGGACTTTCACCACGGGCTGCTCGTCGCGCGGCACAACACAGAGTCTCCACCGCGACGCATTGGGGACATGCCCCGTCGGCGCACAACGTGGACCACCGCGCTCTGCGCTCTCACCTGCGCCGCCTGCGGAGTCGAGGCACCATCGCCCATCCCAGCGGTGACCCTCGCTGTCGTGAATGCGAGGGTCTGGACCGGCGACCCCGCGCATCCCGTGGTCGAGGCGGTTGGAGTGTCCGATGGTCGCATCGCGGCAGTCGGAAGCAGCGTCGCTGTAGCCGCGCTGGCCGTCGATGACGGTCTGATCGATGCCGGCGGGGCCATGGTCCTACCTGGCTTCATCGACTCGCACGCCCACCTCATCGACGCCGGTTACCAACTCCTCGAGGAGGGAGATCGCGACCCGGCCGTGACGCCCGTCGCCCGGTCGATGCGTTCGGCGGATCGCGATGCAGCGGCACTGGACGCCGCACTCGACCACCTGACGGCCCGAGGCGTCACGTCCGTCCACCACATGGGAGGCTGGTCGGACGTGGCGGCCTTCCAGACTGCCGCGGCCAGACACAGCCTCACCGCACGCATCTACGCCGCGGTGCCGCTCGCGACGTGGCCCCGCCTGCGGGACGAGATCGCCAGCGGCACCTTCGGCGGCCCGGACGGCCGCGGCAACGCCTGGCTCCGCGTCGGCGCCGTCAAGGGATTGGTCGATGGCACGCTGGATACGCGAACCGCGGCGCTGGACGAGGCCTATCCCGGTTCGGTGGGCGACCGCGGCATGCTGCTCTACGACGAGGACCAGCTCTACGCCTGGACTGCCGCCGCCGACCGGGCCGGACTCCAGGTGGCTATGCACGCCATCGGCGCCCGCGCCACCCACCTCGTCTTGAACACGTATGACCGCGTGATTCGAGAGAACGGTCGGCGAGACCGGCGGTTTCGAATCGAGCACGCCCAGCATCTCCGCACGGCGGACGTCGACCGCCTCGGCCGTCTGGGCGTCGTCGCCAGCATGCAACCCGCACGATTGCTGTACGACGCGTCGCTGATCGACGCGCTGGTCGGGCAGCATCGCGACACGACCGCCCTGCCCATCCGGTCTCTGCTCGACAGCGGCGCACGCGTCACCTTCGGGACCGATTGGTTCTACTCACCGGTCAACCCCATGGACGGGCTCTACGCCGCTGTCACGCGCCGGCCGCTCGACGGGCGCGGGAGCGGCGGATGGATCCCGACCGAACGGGTGACGATTGCCCAGGCGATCGATGCGTACACGCTGACCGGCGCGTACGCCTCATTCGAGGAAGCTACGAAGGGCCGCCTCGTGGTTGGGCAGCTGGCCGACTTCGTGATGCTCGACACGAATCTGCTGTCTGCACCCTCGCCCGACATTCGAGACGCACGAGTGCTGCTGACCGTGGTTGACGGCCGCATCGTGTTCGATGGGCGGCAGGCCGCACCTGGCGGCCCCGCAGCGCGACCCTAAGGACCCTGATCGAAATAAGGTTGCCAACTCTGGACGCTGAGGCGCCTTGGCTACATGAGCCCATCCACCCGCATCAGCTCGGCGTTCAGCAAAGCCGCACCGGCGGCGCCGCGCACGGTGTTGTGTCCGAGCACGACGAATTTATAGTCGAGCACCGGACACGGACGCAGGCGCCCGACAGACACGGTCATCCCCCCGTCCCGATCGACATCGAGCCGCGGCTGCGGCCGTGCGGGCTCCGCGAGATAGAGCACCGGGTGCGGCGGAGCGCTCGGGAGGCGCTCGGCCTGCGGACGCCCGGCGAAACCGCGGAACGCCTCCCTCACGTCGTCGATCGACGGCTGGGTCTCCAGCGCGACCGACACCAGCTCGGTGTGACCATGGACCACCGGCACTCGCGTGGTCTGCGCGCTGATCGTGACCGCGTGCGGCGTCACGGCATCGTCCTCGAAACACCCGAGGATCTTCTGGGTCTCGGACTCCATCTTCTCTTCTTCGCCCGCAATGAACGGGATGACGTTGCCCAGAATATCCAGCGAGGCCTCGCCCGGATACCCGGCGCCCGAGACCGCCTGCAGCGTCGACACCGTGGCCGACCGCAAGCCGAACCGACACAGCGGCGCCAGCGCCATCGTGAGCACAATCGTCGAGCAATTGGCGTTCGTGACGATCCGACCCGACCATCCCCGAACGCGTCGCTGCCGTGCGAGCAACTGCAGGTGGTCGGGGTTGATCTCGGGCACCAGGAGCGGCACGTCCCCCGCCATGCGATGGTTGCGCGCGTTGCTCACCACCGTGTGACCGGCCGACGCGAAGGCGGTCTCGACATCGCCAGCCACCGACGCATCGAGTCCCGAGAACACCAGGCTCGGTGCGCCGGCCGGCTCGCACGGGTGCACGACCATGTCGGCCACCGACGCGGGCAACACCGACGGGAGCCGCCACTCGGTCGCGTCGCCGTAACGCCGACCCGCGGATCGCTCACTGGCAGCCAGCCACGCCACGTTGAACCAGGGATGCGCCGCGAGCTCGGCGATGAACTCCTGACCGATCGTACCGGTCGCGCCGAGGATCCCGACGTCGAGTCGACCGTCCATTGCTCCCTACCCCGTCGACCCGGACCCCACCGGGTCCGCCTGCGGAAAGAATTCGTCGTGGACAGCGCGCACGGCCTGGTCGACCTGGGCCGAGGCGATGACACACGCGACCTTCATTTCGGACGAGCTGATGCAGTCGATATTGATGCCCTCACGCGCCAGGACGGCGAACATCCGCGCGGCCAGCCCAGGTGTCGACGCGAGGCGCGAACCGACAATCGAGATCTTCGCCACGTCGCGCTCGACGGTCCCCGCACTCGCGACGCCTTCGGCCTTCCAGTGGTCGATCAGGGTGGCCGCGCCATCGGCGTACTCGGCATCGAGCACGAACGTGATTCGCCCTCGACCTTCGGAGCTTGCGCTCTGGATGATGAGGCGCACGCTGATCCCGCCAGCCGCGAGGTCCTGAAATACCCGGGCGGCCATCCCGGGTCTGTCCGGCACCTCCAGCAGGGTGACCTTGGCGATCTGCTTGTCGCTGCTCACACCAACCACGGCCGCTTGTTCCATCACCATGTCGTCGCCTCCGCGAATCCACGTCCCCTCATCCATGTGGAAGCTCGAGCGCACATGAATGGGAATGCCGTACGCCATGCAGACCTCGGCCGCACGTGGGTGCAGCACCTTCGCGCCGCTCGAGGCCATCTCCACGGCCTCTTCGTAGCTGATGGCGCGCCACCGCGTGGCATGCGGGACTGTGCTCGGGTCGGCGGACATCACGCCGTCGACATCCGTACAGATCTCGCACACGCGCGCGTCGAGCGCCGCCGCCACCGCGGCGGCCGTGATGTCGCTCCCACCGCGCCCGAGCGTCGTCACCTCGTGATCGTGGGTCACACCCTGGAACCCGGCGATGATCACGACGCGACCCTCGTCGAGCTCGCCCAGAATACGCCGCGTGTCGATGGACTCGATCCGCGCGATACTGAAGGCGCTGTCCGTCCGGATCCCGCACTGTGGAGCGGTCAACGAGACCGCAGCCATCCCCTTGTCCTGAAGGGCCAACCCGAGCAACGACACGGACACCTGTTCACCCGTTGACAGCAGGAGGTCCATTTCCCGTCCCTGTGGCTGGCGCGCCACCTCGTGAGCGAGGGCCACGAGGCCATCGGTGGTCTTCCCCATCGCGGACAGCACGACCACGAGACGTGGATGGTCCGGCACGCATCGCGCGATGCGGTCTGCAATCGCGCAAATCCGATCCGCAGTCGCGACGGACGTGCCACCGTACTTCTGCACGACAATCGGTTCGCCCACGGCCGCACTCATCCGTGTGTCCCCTCGAGTGTCGCGGGGGCCGCGACCCGGGCCGGATCACGCAGCTGCACGCTCAGCTGGTGTAGGAACAGACCGACGTCGGTCACGACGCCAACTGTTTGAGACGAACCCCGATCGGACAGTTTCGTCACGACCGCGGGGTTGATGTCCACGCACACGACCCGGACCCAGGACGGCAGCATGTTGCCGACGCCGATGCTATGGAGCATCGTCGACAGCATGACGACCATGGTGACGTCGCGGAGCGCCGCCGCGTATCTGTCCTGAGCGTCGACAAGGTCCATGATCGTGTCCAGTAACGGCCCGTCGTCACGAATGCTCCCGGCGAGCACGTAGTCGACCTTGCGCGTGATCGCCTCGTGCATGATCCCCGACCGTAGGACGCCGGTCGCGACCGCAGGGCGCAGACCGCCGGCACGGTTGATCGCGTTGATCGCCCGCATGTGGTTCTTATGCCCCCCCTCGACGGCGACACCGGCGTCGAGGTCGATGCCCAGCGACGTCCCGAACATCGCGTGCTCGACGTCGTGTACGGCAAGGGCGTTCCCCGCCAGCAGCACATCTACGAACCCGTGCTGGATGAGCTCGGTGAAGTAAGCGCCACCTCCGCTGTGAACGACGACCGGGCCGGCCACGAACGCGATGCGGCCGCCGGCCGCCTTCACCTCCCGCATCATCGCCAGAATCTTGGTGACCGTGACTTCGACACGTCGCTCGGTCGACACGTCGTTGGTCATGAACGCAAAGCCGAGCCGATCGCGTTCGCGAAACGCGGGCGCCACGCGGATGCCATCGACGCCGCACACGACCGCGTCGCCCGCCTGCACGTCTCGCAGCTTGCAGCAGGCTGCGCCGGTCGGGGTCACGACGATGACGGCGTCCATCCGCTGATCTCCGACCTCGATCCACGCCCCTCCATGACGCACGTGGGTTCGATGGTTGGTTGTGGCGTAGAAATCGTCCGGCACGCATCCGTCCACGTCCGCTGCCTTCAGCACGACCTCGCGCTCCGGCGCCGGGTGGCAGCCAAGCGGCATCAGCTCTTCGAGCAACTGGACCAGGCGGGGGCGATCCGGGGCGGTCACTCGGAGTGTGAGCCGCGAGAACTCGTCGTTCGTCCGACCGATCGCGAACTCGAGCACTTCGAACGTCGCGCGGCGCTCGATGACCTTGTCGAAGATGGCGTTGAGCAACTGCGAGTCGATCAAGTGCCCCTCCGCCTCGACAATGACGCCGAGCTCCGGATGGGTCACTGCCGCCCCTCACGCCGGTGCCGCGCGTCCTGCTCGGCAACGAAGTCCTCGACGTCGCGCAGTGATCGGGCGAGCCGTGTCGGCTCCCGCACTGTCGCGGCCACCACCTCGGGGGTCTTGTATCCGTTCCCGGTGATGCACATCACCGTTGATTCGTCTTTCTCGATGACGCCTTCCGTGACCAATTTAATGGTCACGGCGAGGGTCGTGCCGCCGGCGGGTTCCGTGAAGATACCCTCCGTCCGCGCCAGCAAGCCGATCGCATCGATGATTTCGTCATCGGTGGCACTCGCGCCCGACCCCCCGGTGTCGCGCACGGTGCGCAGCACGTGGAACCCGTCCGCCGGGTTTCCGATCGCGATCGACTTGGCAATGGTGTCCGGTTTGACCGGTTCGGGATACTCGGCTCCCGACTCGAGGGCGCGAATCACCGGCGCGCACCCTGCCGCTTGAGCCGCGTGAATCCGCGGCAGATCCCCTTCCACCAGATCCGCGTCCCGCAGCTCCCGACATCCGTTCCCGATCCGCGGCAACAACGTTCCGCCGGCCACCGGCGAGACGACGTGGCGTGGAAACCGCCAGCCGAGCTGCTCGACGATCTCGAATCCGAGGGTCTTCGCGCCTTCGGCGTAGTAGCTTCGGAGGTTGATGTTGGCAAACCCCCAGCCATATCGTTCCCCCACCTGCGTACACAGCCGATTGACGTCGTCGTAGGTCCCGTCGATCGCCACGACGTGCGGTCCGGCGATCGCGGATCCCAGGATCTTGCCCCGCTCGAGGGTGTCGGGAATGAAGACGTAACAGGCCAGCCCGAGGCGCGCGGCATGCGCGGCAACGCTGTTCGCGAGATTCCCCGTCGACGCACAGCCAAACACCGTGAACCCGAGCTCGACCGCTCGTGTGGCCGCCACGGGCACCACTCGATCCTTGTAGGACAGCGTCGGGTGATTCACGGAATCGTCCTTGATCCACAGCTCACGCATGCCGAGCTCAGCCGCCAGCCGATGCGCGCGCACGAGCGGCGTGAACCCCGACTGGAGTCCGGTGCGCGGGTCGCCGTCGATCGGAAGCAACTCCCGATACCGCCACAAATTGGGCGGCCGAGATGCGATGACCTCTCGCGTGAGCACTCGGCGGATGGCGTCGCGATCGTAGGTCACCTCGAGCGGCCCGAGACACTGATCGCAGACGTAGAGCGCCTCGGGAGGAAACGGGGTCCGGCACAACGAACACTGGAGACCGGTGACGAAGCTCATGACCGACGCTGTCCTCGCGCGAGAATCGGCAGGCACACGGGCCGTTGCGCGTGAAAGTCCAACGCCTCGATCTCGACCAGTGCGGCATTGACGGCCGTCGAACTGCACGACTCCAGTGTCACGACGAACGGCAGCTCGGCCTTCGACCACCCCGGTTCCTGCAGCACTGCATCGACGTTGACCCCATGTCGCGAGAAGACATCCGCCAGCGCGGCGATGATACCGGGCCGATCGGCGACGATGAATCGGGCGTAATGCGGCGCCATGAACTCGCGCTCGACACGCTCCGCGCGGTCGATCCGCCAGTCCGCGGCCGCGTCTTCATGACCACGCGCGATCGATTCGAGGTCTGAGACCACCGCCACGGCCGTCGGGTCGCCACCGGCCCCGTAACCGGAGAACGCCGTTTCGCCACCGAAAGCACCTTCGACGACGACGACGTTCTGGTTCCCTTCGATACGGGCCAGCGTGGAGGCCAACGGGACGAGTGCCGGCATCACCGACGCCAGCACCCGGCGGTCGCCGCTCACGAGCTCCGCGCGCGCCACCTGCCGGATCGTGCACTCCAGCCGGCGCGCATACACGAAGTCAATCGGCTCAATTGGGCGGATCGACGCGAGCGGAATCGTCGTGGCCTCGATCTGACGACGAAGTCCCACCATCGACAGGATAGCGAGCTTGGCCTGCGCGTCGGCGCCGTCGACGTCCGCTGTCGGATCAGCTTCGGCGTACCCGAGCGATTGCGCTTCGGTCAGAGCCTCGGCGAACGACACCTGGGCCGTCTCCATGCGGGTCAAGATGTAGTTGCAGGTGCCGTTCAAGACACCATGCACCCGGCACAGCTGGTCGCCGGCAAGGCCCTCGCGCACGCCCCGCACGACGGGCACCCCCCCCGCAACAGCCGCTTCGAAGAGCACATGGCACCGTTGTTCCCGAGCCAGCGCCATGAGCTCGGCACCATGCAGGGCAATGACCTGCTTATTCGCCGTCACGACTGATTTCCCGGCGCGGAGAAACTGCTGAATCCAGTCCGCTGCCGGGTCGACGCCGCCGATCACCTCGATGACCACGTCGGCCTCGGACGCGACCACATGACTGACCTGGTCCGTCCAGATGACGTCCGCCGGCACCCAGTCGGCCTTCTTGCGTTCGACGTTGCGGTTCGCGATATGGGTGAGCCGCAGCCGCGGATGCGTGCCCGCGCACAGAATGCGCGCGACGGACTGCCCCACCGTCCCAAAGCCCACGAGCGCGATCTTGAGCACTGACTCCACTGACTCCATGACACCTAAAGAAAAGGGCCATCATCCGGCGATGGATGATGGCCCGTGAGAATCACTGATTCGCGACGGCTACATCATCCAGCACCGGCCCGAGACCGGGTCGGACGGGTCGACGTCGGCGTCAACGTCATGGTCGAGCAACGAGTGGTTACGAGACTGATGCTGCGCATGTGGGCCCGTAGGCTCTAGAATAATCGACAGTTATACCTTGTCCGTTTGAGGCAAGTCAAACAGGCGCGCGGCCACGGTCCGGAGCGCCCGCAGCAGACCAGGTCGGATGCCGACATCATCGAAATGGAAGGACCTGCCGACCGAGGCGATCAATCCCAACACACTCACCATGGACCGGGCGTCCACCGACGACCTCATCCGGCTCATGCTCAGCGAGGACCGCAAGGTCCTGACCGCGGTCCAGCACGAGAAAGCCACGATCGCGACGGGCGCCGAGCTGCTGACCGCGGCGCTGCGTCGCGGAGGCCGTGTCATCTTCGTCGGTGCGGGCACCAGCGGTCGACTCGGCGTGCTCGAGGCCGCGGAAATGGTCCCGACGTTCAGCACGCCCGCGCGCCTGGTGCAGGCCATCATGGCGGGCGGTCGCTCGGCGTTCTTTCATCCGAAAGACGGCGCCGAAGACAATTATGACGAAGGCGGCCGGGCGGTCGCCAGACTTCGCCCCAGCAGGAAGGACGTGCTCATAGGTGTCTCCGCGAGCGGGATGACCCAGTTCGTGCGCGGTGCATTGACGCGCGCGCGTCGTGCCGGCGTCAAGATCGTCTTTGTCACCTGCTGGCCGGGCACCGAGCTCCAGACGTTCGTGGATGTCGTGATCGCGCCAGCCGTCGGACCGGAAGTCATCGCCGGGTCGACCCGTCTCAAAGCCGGCACCGCGACGAAGATGGTGCTCAACATGCTGACGACCATCGCGATGGTCCACATCGGCAAGACCTACGGCAATCTCATGGTCGATGTGAAGACGGGTTCGGACAAGGCACGCGATCGCGCGCGTCGCATCATCACCACCGTGACGGGCCTCGACTACGACGCCGCGGGGCTGCTGCTGCGACGGGCCCGATGGAACGTCAAAGCGGCGATCGTCATGGAGAGAACCGGCGACAGCTACGCCGCGGCGCTCGCTCGACTGAAACGAGCCCACGACGTCGTCAGGTCGGCGCTCGGGGAGGACACCGGGTCTGCCCCCCCTCGGTCGCCGCGCGCGCGGTGATGGATGCACGCGGTCGATCTCGTCGTCGTCGCCGCCTACCTCGTCACCACGGTCTGGCTCGGCAAGCGGCTGTCGCGCGGCCAGACCGGGGTGCGCGACTACTTTCTGACCGGTCATCGCGTGCCCTGGTGGGCCGTGATGGGCTCCATCGTCGCGACCGAGACGAGCACCGTCACGCTCATCAGCGTCCCCGGCTACGCGTTCGGCTCCGATCTGACGTTCCTGCAGCTCGCCGCCGGGTATGTCGTTGGCCGCTTCTTCGTCGCGCTCGTCCTCATCCCGCCATACTTTCGCGGTGAGTTCGTCACCGCCTATCAGCTACTGGCGCGGCGATTCGACCGCCGTATTGCCCGTGTGACCGCGGTGATGTTCCTCGCGACCCGCAATATCTCGGACGGTCTTCGGTTGTTCGCGACGGGCGTGGTGCTGGCGGCCGCTGTGTTGACGCGCCCCGCCGGGCAGCCCACACGCATGGTCCTGGCCAACGCGGCGCCCGACACGCTTGGGCTGCTCGCCTCCACGGCGTCGGAGACGATCGTGCTGGTCGCCGCCATCGCGGTCATCGCCCTAGTCACGCTCGCCTACACCTGGCTCGGCGGAATGCTGGCCGTCGTCTGGCTCGACGTGGCGCAACTCGCAATCTATCTCGGCGGCTCGGTTATCGCGGCAGCACTGTTGATCGAGACCATCCCGGGCGGCTGGACGGAGGTCATGGCCAGCGGTCACGCAGCCGGCAAGCTCACCGTGCTCGACCTCACATGGACACTCACGAAGGACTACACGTTTTGGTCGGCGGTCGTCGGGGGCTCGTTTCTGACGGCCGCCACGCATGGCACCGATCAGATGTTCGTCCAGCGGTATCTGTGCTGCTCCTCGTCTCGTGACGCCCGCCGCGCGCTCGTGGTCAGCGGCGCCGTCGTGTTCGTGCAGTTCGCACTGTTTCTCGCCATCGGCGTGATGCTCTGGGTGTACTACACGGCACACGCGCCCGGCCTGCTCGACGCGGTCGTGGTAGGTGATCAGATCCAGGCCGACCGCGTGTTTCCGCTGTTCTTGATGACGCACCTGCCCGTCGGCGTGCGCGGGTTGATGGTCGCCGCCATCGTCGCGGCCGCGATGTCCACGCTCTCGTCATCGCTCAACTCCTCCGCCGCCTCGACGGTCGGCGACTTCTATATGCCGTGGGCTGGACGTGGTCGATCGGACGCGGACTATCTCCGAGTCGCCCGTCTGGCAACCATCGGGTGGGGGGCGCTGCAGGTCGCTGTCGCGCTCGTGGCCATCCAACTGTCGAGCCGTCTGATCGATGAAGTGCTGGCCGTCCAGTTCTTCACGGGCGGACTGCTGCTCGGCGTCTTCCTGATGGGCGCCCTCATGACGACTCGGTCGCCTGCCGCCGCCGCAACCGGCCTCGGCGCCGGCCTCGTGGCCACACTCTCATTGGCCCTGTTCACTGCAGTGTCGTACCAGTGGTACACGCTCATCGGATCGTTGACGACGCTGGGCGTGGGATGGAGCGCGCAGAGGATCCGCGCGCCGCACGCGAGAGACCGCGGCCATGGCTGAGTTGAACGCGGCGGGCGGGCTCCTGACACAGGCGGTGCGCGACGGCGCGTTTCCGGGAGCGGTTGCCGAGGTGGGCACACACGAGGGCCCGGCATGGGAAGGCGCGTTCGGTACGCTTGACGCGGACCCGACGCGCCCGACAACCCGGAGCACGCTGTTCGACCTCGCGTCGCTGACCAAGGTCATCGCCACCACCACCCTCGCCATGCGGGGAGTGGAAGCCGGCAGCCTGACGGTCCCCGACCGCGTCAATCACTGGTTACCCGCCTGGCGCGGGACGGACCGAGAGATGGTCACGCTTGCAGATCTCCTTGCGCACTCCTCCGGTTTGACCGCGCACCTCCCGTTCTTTCGTGACCACGTCGGTCGCGCCGACTTCGAGCACGCGATCTGCACGCTGCCCCTCGAGTATTCGCCACGGACCCGCTCCGTGTACAGCGATCTCGGCTTCATCCTCCTCGGTTTCATCCTGGCCGACGGTGACGCGGGGCACCAACCGATCGACCGGCAGTTCTCGGCGCTCGCGGACGCGCGGGGATGGGGCGAGCTTCGCTATCGTCCCCCCAGCGAGTGGCGCCCGCGCACGGCGCCGACGGAGCTTGACCCGTGGCGCGGACGATTGGCAGTCGCCGAAGTCCACGACCAGAACGCGTGGGCGCTCCGGGGCGTCGCCGGGCACGCGGGCCTCTTCGGGACAGCCGCCGCCGTGGGCCGTTTTGCACGAGACGTGCTCTGCGTCATGCGTGGCGAGTCTTCACCCCTGGGGCCTCTCGTCTCACACGTGACAATGACGGGGTTCACCAAGCCCACCACAGTGCCAGGAAGCTCGCGTGCGCTCGGATGGGACACCATGCGGCCCACGTCCTCGTGTGGCACCCGCATGTCGCCGGCAGCCGTCGGTCATACCGGATTCACCGGCACGTCGCTCTGGATCGACCCACGCGCGGACGTCTACGTCGTCCTGCTCACGAACCGCGTCCACCCCACACGCACGAACGACGCCATCCTCGCCGTCCGACCCGCATTCCACGACGCCGTCATGGCGGCCATGGGCTACTCATGTCCTTGACGGCGCTCGACTGGATCGCCCTCACGCTGACGCTGGCCATGCCGTTCGCCGTCGCGACCTGGTACGCGCGCCGCGCCGGCTCCAGCCTCACGCAGTATTTCCTCTCGGGCAGGGATCTCCCCTGGTGGCTGGCTGGCACCTCGATGGTCGCGACGACATTCGCAGCGGATACGCCGCTCGTCGTCACCGGCCTCGTCGGCGCCAACGGGATTGCCGGCAACTGGTTGTGGTGGAACGGGGCGCTCGGCAGCATGCTCACCGTCTTCTTGTTTGCGCGCCTCTGGCGCCGCGCCGGGATCCTGACCGACGTCGAATTCGTTGAGCTGCGATACACCGGCCGGTCCGCCGCGTTGCTGCGTGGGCTCCGCGGCTTGTATCTCGGTCTGCCCGTCAACTGCCTCGTCATCGGATGGGTCAACCTCGCGCTGGCGAAAGTGCTGTCAGTCACGCTCGGGTGGGATCGGCTCACCGGCGTGCTCGTTGGACTGACCGCCAGCGGTGTCTACGCCGCCCTTGCGGGTCTGCGCGGGGTTGTCGTCGCCGACTTTCTGCAGTTCGGCATCGCCATGCTGGGTGCCCTCGCCCTGGCGGTGTTCGCGTTACGACTCCCGGCCGTTGGGGGCATCGAGGGGCTCCTCACGCAGCTCCCGGAATCCACGTTCCGTCTCTGGCCCGCGATGGCGGAACCCGCGACTGGCGCGGCGGTCCCCGTCCCGAGCCTCGTCCTGCCCTTCACGTCGTTTGTCGCATATCTGGGCGTTCAGTGGTGGGCAAGCTGGTACCCCGGCCAGGAGCCAGGCGGGGGGGGCTACATCGCGCAACGCATGATGTCCGCGCGCAACGAGCGCCAGGCCGTGCTCTCGACGCTCTGGTTCACCGTCGCCCACTACTGCCTGCGACCATGGCCTTGGGTCCTCGTCGCGCTCGCCTCGCTCGTGCTCTACCCCGACCTGTCGGATCGCGAATCCGGGTATGCGCTCGTCATGCGCGACCATCTCCCGTCAGGGTGGCGGGGTCTCCTCGTCGGCGCGTTCTTCGCGGCCTACATGTCGACCGTCTCGACGCAGCTCAACTGGGGAACGTCGTATCTGGTGAACGATGTCTACCGCCGTTTCGTGCGCCCGAGCGCGACTGACAGGCATCTCGTCACGGTCTCACGCACCTTGACGATCGGCGTGATGGCCGCGAGCGCGGTCCTGACGTTGTATCTCGACAGCGTCCAACAGGCGTGGGAGTTCGTGCTCGAGTCGGGCGCTGGCATCGGCCTGGTGTTGATCGCGCGCTGGTACTGGTGGCGCGTCACCGCGACATCCGAGATCGCGGCGGTTGTGGCCGCCGGCGTCGGCTTCGTCTACGTACAAGGCTGGACCGAACTGGTGTTTCCGGAGACCCTGCTCTACCTCGTGCCGTGGACGACAGTCTGCTGGCTCGCTGCGACGTGGCTCACGCCGGCCGACCCGATGCCCCATCTTGTGGCGTTCTACCGACGTGCGCGGCCGGGGGGGCCCGGCTGGCGACATGTCGCGGCCGTTGCTGGCGACTCGAAGCCTGCCACCGTGACGCGGCCGCTGCTCCGCTGGGTGGCCGGCTGCGTGCTCGTCTATGGGGCGTTGTGGGGCTCGGGCGCGTTGCTGTTCAGATCGGTCGGGGACGCCACACTGCCGATCGCCGTCTCGACGATCGCCGCGGGCTGGCTCTATCGAGAGTTGGCCAGTGAAACGGGCTAGCCGCCCGTCAGCGCGGCGAGTCGCCGCTCCGACCCCCGGCGCCGCCCGCGCCGGGGGATCGGTTCGTGCCCGGCTGGCCGGTGCCAACGGTCCCGAATCCCTGACCTAGGCCCCCGCCTTGGCCAGGTTGCGCGAACGGTTGGGCGCCCGGTTGACCGGCCCCGCCACCGGGCTGAGCCGCGGCTTGCACCGGCATGAATACCCACTCGTTGTACCGCTCGCGACCGTTGTACTGCCGGAGCCCTTCCTCTGTGCTCTTGCTCACCACCCCGACGATGCCGCCCTGCGCCCCGGCGGTCGGAGTGCCGGGGCCAGAGACGATCTCGCCGAATGCCAGCCGATCACCCCCGCTGCTTCCGGTTTCGGGCGTCCGACCAACTTGTTGACCCGGTGTGGCCGCAGTCTCCGGCGTCCCGCCAGCCGCCGCCATCTGTGCCTGAAGAATGAGCTGAAACTCCCCATCCTCGGTCATCGGATCCTCGTAGATCCGGCGGAGGTAGCGCTGCTCGACCAGCATGTCGAGGTCCGCGGGAAACGCGCCGGCCACCTTGCGCTGGTACAGCTCGATCGCCCGTGCGTACTGCTCGCCTCGAAAGATGAGCTCGATCTCCCGCTCCCGCTTCGCGGCCGTGCTCCAGACAGGCAGCGCCATCGCCATCATCAACCCCATGACCGAGAGGCTCACGAGCAGCCCCGCCATGGCGAAGCCGCGGTCACGAGCGCCGAGAAGGGCCTGTTGATGGTCTAAGTACATGCCGATAAGATGGTTAACCTGTTCTAGGCATGTTAACACGGCTCACGACGACGAATCGGATGCGGCTTGCTGCGGGGCTCTGCGCCAGCACCGCGCTGCTGGCTGCGGCCTGTGAGAGCGTCCCGCTCCTGGCCCCCACCGAGTCGACCATCGTCGTGTCGACGAACCGGGTCATCCTGCCAATAGACGGAGAGGCCACCATCAGCGCGACCCTGGTCGAGCAGAGCGGCACGCCTGTCCATAACGGAACCCTGGTCACGTTCACGACCACGCTCGGTGTGCTCGACCCGGTCGAGGGGCGAACAAGGGGGGGCACGGCGACCGCCCGCCTGCGCTCCGGGGGCCAATCTGGAACCGCGGAGGTCGGCGCGATTTCGGGAGGTGCGGTCGCCGAGCCGGTGATGATCCAGATTGGCGCCGCCGCCGCTGCGGCGGTGTTCCTGAACGCCACCCCCGGCACCGTCCCAGCGACGGGGGGCTCCGTGAACCTGGTGGCGATCGTCACCGATGCGAGTGGGAACAGCCTCCCCGGCGTGCCGGTGTCATTCACCGCGTCAGCGGGCTCGCTCTCCGCTACCAACGACATCACGGACGGGAACGGGGAGGCGCAATCGACCCTGACGACGAGCCGCCAAACCGAGGTCACGGCCAACGCGGGCGGCCAAACCGCCACGGCCACGGTCGAGGTCGATGCTGCCCCGACGGCGACACTCAGCGTCACGTCGACGACACCGACCTCGGGTCAGCCCACCATCTTCTCCGTGACCGTGAACGCCGGCAGTAATCCGGTGACCGCCGTCACGCTCGACTTCGGTGATGGCCAGTCGCAGTCGCTCGGAGCCGCAACCGGGAGCACATCCCCCAGCCACATCTACGATTCACCGGGAACGTACGTCGCGACGCTCACCGTGGTCGACTCCGAAGGTCAATCGATCACGACATCGACGTCGGTCGTCGTGCTGAGTGCCGGACCCCTTGATGTCACGCTCTCGACATCCGGGACACTCCAGGTCAACGAGGTGGTCATCTTCACCGCCACCGCGACGCCGACGTCCGGGACCACGACGATTGACCGATACGCATGGAGTTTCGGCGATGGCGCGACCGTCACCACGAACGGCAACAGCACGACCCACGTCTATACATCGAGCGGGCTGAAGACGGCGAGCGTCACCGTCACGGCCGCCGACGAGAGCACCGGAACCGGCGTCATCAACATCAACATCCAGCCATCGACGCCGATCAACGTCAACCTGACGGCGTCGCCGTCACCAGCAACGGAAGATGAAGTCGTACTACTGACTGCGGCCGTGACTGGCAGCACGGTGCCGGTGTCGACCTACTTCTGGGAGTTCGGTGATATCGGCGGAAGCACGTCCGTGACGACCACGGGCAACACCGTGACCCACATCTATTCGACGCCCGGACAAGTGCTGCCACGCGTCACCGTGACCAATACCGACGGTGACACCGGTTCGACGCAGATTGCCTTGGTGGTCGCGCCGAGCGTCTTCTCCGTATCCTTGACCTTCAGCCCGGCCTCACCAGATGCCACCACCCTCGTGACGTTCACCGCGCAGGTGAACCCCCAGACCACTGTTGTCAGCGACTACGTGTGGGATTTCGGCGACGGCACCGCGGCTGTGACGACGAGCAGCAACACCACGACCCACACGTTCGCGTCGGCGGCCGGCCTGCCGAGTTCGACGACATTCATCGTCAAGGTCACGGCGACCAAGGCGATAGATGCCACCAGCACCTCTACCGAGACCTCCGTCACCGTCCGCCCGTAGCGGAGGCACCCGCTGACGAGGCCTGACGGCGGACGTGACGCTCGCCACGTGACCCGCCGCGACGAGCACGCCCTTCCCGACCTGCAATCCTTGCTCCCTCGGCCGCTTCGACGGAAGGGCGACGTGCGCTGCAGGCTACCGACTAGGGGGCGCGCGGGCAGGGGGGCCGCGCGAAGACCCAGGCGAACGGACGTGACCAGGCCCCGCTACCAGTCCGTATACGGGGTCCCGTCGAGCGCGGTCCCGTCGTAGCCGCTCTTGACGTCGAAAACGCCTTGAGCGATCGGGTTGGCCGGGTCGAGGTCTGCCAGCACGGTCTGCCAGGTATCAGGGGAGTTCGTGAATGGATCGTCGGGGACCGAGCGCAGATACCCCTCGCTGACGAGGCCGCCAAGACCGCTCGGATACTCCCCACGGTCGGCGTAGTACTGGTCGAGCGCGTCGCGCATCCGAAACAGGTCTTCCTTCAGTACGGCCTCGCGCGACCGGACGATCGCCGACTGGTACCCGGCCATCGCCATGCCGGCGAGAATCGTGATCAGCATCATCACGATGGTCAACTCGACCAGCGTCCAGCCACCGTGGCCGCTCGGGCGGCGGCGTCTCACCAATCCCGATACCTCGTCCCGTCGAGCGCCGTGCCCCTCGCCTGCGTGTAGACGTCGTAGACGTTGTCGCCGCCCCACGAATTGGCGTCGGGGTCGTCTTGATACGAGCGAAGCCCCCACTCGCGGTCTCGTGTCAAGGGATCCATCGGAATGCGCCGCAGGAACCGGAGCTTGGTCCCTGTCGCATCATTGAGCTTCTCGACACCCTCCACGAGCGCCTCGAGGTCCGGAGGATACCCCTCGCTGCCGGCCTGAACGGCTGTCCCCCCGATCACGCCGAGATCAACCGCGTCCTTGTACCCGTCGATCGCGGTGCGCAGCTCCCGTAGAGAGCGACGCAAGTCTGTCTCACGCTGACGCTGAATCGTGACCCGGCTCAGCGGCACGATGGCGGATGCGAGGATCAGGATGATGACCGTGACGACGAGGAGCTCGACGAGGGAATACCCGCGCGCTCGACGAAACCGGCGCATCCACGACACGTGCTCGCTGGTCGGTATACGCGGCATCCCCGTAGGCATCATAGCAGCCGGGTGCGACCGCCCGTCCGAATCACAGCCTGACGATCAGGGGCTATCGCGCAGTGACGGTCGCGGTCCCGAGGTCGAGCGCCAGCGCGGCGCCGCCCGGGGTCAGTCCCATGCCGCTGAGCGAGAGCTGCGTGGTACCGGGGGCGATCGGCTCGAAGAGGATGGCGGCCAGCAGACCCGCGCCCGACGCGCCCGTGGGGTCGTTGACCCGGGACAGCGTGAGGTCGATCCGTCCGTTGATCGCGTCGACCTGCTGGGTGAACGCTACGTCCGTGCCGCCCTGACGCAGGAAGCTCCCCTCTTGCACCGTGCTGACACGGAGCACCGACGGGTTGTAGGCCACGCTCAGCGTGAGCGTCGAGAGCTGTGATGCGCCCGTCACCGAGATGGGGACCGTATACGGTCCGGCGCCCACGGCGAACTCCTGCCCGGGCGGCGTGATGAGGACCTGCGTGCCGGCCACCGGTTGCGGCTGGGGCGGCTCCGGGAACTCCGGGGTGTCCACGGGCTCGCTGAGCAGGTCGCGCACGTCATCAACGACCGCGTCGGGCTCGGTCGCCGGTTCCGTCGCGGCATCCACAGCCGCGGGCGTCTCGGGCTCGACGTCCGCGGCGGCGGCGTCGGGTTCGAGCGTCTCGGCGTCGAGCGGGGGCACGGGGGCGTCGGCATCTGGCGTTCCGGCTTCAGGTACCGGCGCGATCAGCGGCGGTGGCCCGGTCAGCCCGATGTTGCGCTGCGTGCCAACGTGAATCGGGCTGAGATCTTCCTGCGTGATCTCGTGCGTGCGAACAATCCGGGGGGTCAGCAACATGACGATATCTGTCTGCTGCACGGACTCGTCGTTCGCCGAAAACAGCTGCTTGATGATCGGCAGGTTCAGAATGCCTGGGAAGCCACGCAGGAGCGTGCGATCCTCCTCCCGCAACAGCCCGGCCAGGAGATTCGATTCCCCGTCACGCAGACGCAGTCGCGTGACGACCCGGCGCGTACCGAATGTCGGCAGGAGCGACCCCGCCACGTTGATGCTCGGACCGACCGTGCTGTTCTCGACATCGAGATCGAGGACGATCTCGTTCTCATACGTGACCCGCGGCGTCATCACCACGTTGACCCCAACCGGACGATAGTTGAACGACGTCAACGGATTCACGGCCGCGCCACCAGTGGCGATGGCGGTAAACGCGGTCGCCGGCACCGGGATCTCCTCGCCCAGGTTCAGGGTGAGCTCGGTGCCCTCCTGGCCCCGCAGCTGCGGCTTGGCAATGAGGGTCGTGTGCGAGTCGGTCTCGAGGAACCTGACGACCGCGGCCGGCACCGACATGTAGAAATCGGCGGTGCTGACACCCTGCGAGATCGTGTTGAGATTGAACGGCGGCGGCGACGACACGCCGGACGGCGTCGTCGACTCGTTCGGAGGCGCAAGCTCTGGGGAGAACACGGCGCCGAGGGCGTACTGCGTCAGGTCGAGGCCAAACTGCTTCGCCCGTTCTCGATTGACCTCGAGAATCTCGACGTCGATGATGACCTCGGCAAGCGGTTTGTCGTTGGCGGCGATGACCTTCTCGATCACCCCCGCAACGGCCGTCGTTGCGCGGACAGTGATGGTATTCGCCCGGGCGTTCGCGACGAACTGGGGTTGCACGGCCATCTGGGGCACGCGGACAATCGTGGTCAACAGCTGCACGAGCTCTTCGACGGTGGCGTGCGACACGAAGAACGTGCGGATCACCTGCTCCTCGTACGCCGCGCGTTTTTGCGGCGTATCGGGAACGATGATGATGGTCGTGTCGTTGACCACCTTGTAGAAAAAGCTGTTGGCCGACAGGATTTGAGCGAGCGCCTCCTCGAAGGTCACGCCGCCAAGCTCCACCGTGTAGGACCGGTCCTGGAACTGTTCGTCGTAGGTGACGTTGATCCCGCTGGCGCCACCGAGGGCGTCCATAATGTCGCGGAGACTGGCATCCGTGAACGCGAGCCGCAACGGCTCGCGTGAGCCCGGGTTCAGCAGCGGGGGCTGCGTTTCGAGCCGGGCCTGCGCCCGGAGAGCTTCAATGGGCGGCGGCGGGCGCGATGCCTCGACGAGGTCCCGAATGGCGCGCTCGAGGGCGGCGACCTTGACCGCGGCCATTCCATTCGACGCGTCAAGCTCGCTGGCGCGTCTGTACTCCAGGAGTGCCCCCGTGAGATCGTCACGCGACTCGCGATCCTGCGCAGCGGCAAAATGCACTCGCCCCGCCGTGACCATTGCACGCTCGAGCGCGATGCGGTACGCCGGGTGATCCGGGTCCTCCTGCATCGCACGCTGGTAGTACTCGACGGCGGCGTCCCAATCGCCGTTCAGCGCGGCCGTTTCGCCCTGGCGAAACGCCTGACCGGCAGCGCACCCGGACGCCAGCACGCCGCCCAGCGTCAAGACGGCACCCAGACGGCACAGACCCGAGGTCCAGTCGCTACGACACACCGTGGCTCGCTCCAGACCGGGTGAGGAGTCAGGATCCCGCCAGCCGAAGCGTCTGACGGCCCCCACCCTGCAGAAACTCGATCTCTATCGACGCGACGTCGATTCGAACGATGCGATACCGCCCCTCGATGACCTCGTTGACCCGCCCGTGATAGACGTAATCGCCGTCACTCAGGACCGCGATCAGACCCACGCTCTCCGGCGCCTCGAGGACGCCGATGAACGTCAAACCGCCCGCGCCCACAACAGGGGCGCCACCGGGCGACGGTGCGGCCGGCACGCGGTCGTCAGAACCGCGCCCCGCCGGGACCGGGGTCAACGCTACGTCGGCCGGCTCTCGTTCGCCGCCGGTCGGTGTTCCGGGGCCGAAGCGAAACGGGTTGCGCGGGTCGTCGGCCGCAGCCGGCTTGTCGCCGGTCACCCCCTCGATCCGCACGTCGAGAGACTGTCCGTCCAATGTATCGGCAGGTTGGGGGGAATTCATGCCGGGCCCGGATGGAGCACCGACGCCCACGCCGGGCGACGGGGCCTGCGGCCGGCAGGCGGGAACCGAGAGTGCCAAGACGTGCAACAACGCGACAACGACCAACGGGCGCCTACGAAACATCCTGCTCGGCCCAATAGTAGGTGGCGAGTCCGAGCGTCAACACCTGCACCGAGTCGTCCTCCTCCCCTTCGCTCAGCACGATTTCTTCGATCACGATGAACTCCGGCGCGGTCTCGAGCGCGTAGACGAATTGCCGGATGTTGCGATACTCCCCCTCTAGGAGCATCGTCATGCGCAGCCGCGCCAACTGGCTGTCGTCATCACGGTCGGGCGTCGTACTGCGGCGCTCCAGAATCAAGTGGTGCTCCGCTGCCAGGGTGGCCAGTCGCAGCGCCGTGATCCCACGCGCACCCGCCAGGTCCCGCGGCAGGATCTCCTCGTAGAACCGGCGCAGCTCGGTATCCGCCTGCGTCTTCCCTTCCAGCGTTGCCTGGGCCGCGCCAAAGCTCTGCCGCACCATGTCGCGGCTCGCTTCCGCACGCACCGCCCGCTCCGCCGCGTTTCGCACCTTGAGCGACCACGGATAGACGGCGAAGGCATACAGTCCCGCGTCGACGGCGATCGCCGCTACGACGAGCAACACCAGGAGTCGCTTTTCGCGCAGGACGCGGGTCACGAGCGTCATGGCGCCCCCCCCGTCTCCGGCAACGGCGCCGCTCCCCTGTCCGGAAGATATCGTCCTCGTAACTCGGCGCGATACGTCCCCTCTTCCGTGATTTCCTCTCGACGCGCCAGCGTGTCGGCGAACGCCCCGGTGGCCTCCAGTCGCTCGATGAACTCGTCGATGTCGGCGACGCTCTTCCCGATGACCCCGACCGACACGGTGACGCCGAACTCGCCGTGATCCGGTCGGACGGAAGTGAGCATCACGTCCGCCGGCAGCGTGCGCTCGATGCGGTTGAAGAACTCGGTCCAGGAGAATACCCGCTGGTCGATGAGTTGGTTAGCCTCGGATGCGGCGTCTCGCAGCTCCGCCAGCTCGGCGTCGCCGATCCCGCGACGGATCGTCGCCGTCTGCGCCGCGACACCTGCCGCGTCACGCTCGTTCTCATCGGCCGTCGCCGTCAGCGCGGTGTTGGACCGTGCCAGATCGACGAGCCACACGACACACACCGCCAGCACGCTCACCGCCGCGATCCCGAGCACCGCGAGCGCGAGGTGCACGGCCCGCTCGTTGTAGAACGGCCGCGTGGAGAGATTCGTCGTCAACATGGAGTGCCCCACCCCTACCAGCTACGACCCGGCCACGAGACGGTCGCGTACGAGGAGCCCGACCGGCGCAGCCAGCGCGTCGAGGAGCGCCGCATCGGCGCCGGTCGTATCCTTGACCGGCGCGCGCATCACCGTCGCGATGGACTCGAGACCGGTGTCCAACCGCTCTTCCAGCGCCCGCCGTACCGCTCCAGGACCGCCGCCCGGGGCCTCCAACTGCGGCTCACCGGCGAGCAGCGCCCGACCGAACCCGCCACCGCCCAGACGGTCCTGGTAATACATGGCGGTCTGATGCGCGAGATCGGCGAGGTTGCCGTCACCATCCGACGGGCGAGTCCGGAAGAAGATGAGCTCCCCACCACGGATGATCGCAAGCGTGCTGTATCCGGCTGCGACATGCACGAGCAGCCAGTCGGACGCAGCGGCCCCGTTGGCCGCCGCCAGCGCCACGTTGATCACGTTGAAGCTCGCCAGGTCAATGAGCCCCGGGTGCGCGCCCGCCGCCATGCATACACGCTCGTACTCCTCGACGACGTCGCGCCGCATCAGTGTGATCACGAACTCGCGCCCGCCGCCCTCGAGCGCCGCGCCCGGCGAATAGGCGATCTGCGCGTCCTCCAACCGGAACGGTGCAGCCTTGCGCATCTGCCACCGAATGAGCTGCTCGAGGTCGGTCGTCCGCGACGGGACCTTGTCGAAGTGGACCAACGAGACTTTTGCCGCGCTGTCGGGCACGACCAGCGCCACGCGCGAAGGGCGCCGCGGGAGCCGACCGAGCGCCTGCCCGAGCGCGTCCGTGACCGCCTTCGCATCCACGACATTCGGAGCGGCAACTCCGGGCGCAAGCGCCCCGGCCGGCAGGTCGACCCTCGCGTGAGCGGTAATCGTCGGTCGACTTCGACTCCACGCGAGCTGCACGGCGGTCACGCCGTCGACGGCCAGCGCGACAGCCACAGTGGGACCGGGCGTTGACAGCAGCGCGGGCAACCGCGCGGCACGCCTACTCAACGAAGGTCACCTTGTTGATTTCGCGCAGCGTCGTGGTCCCGACGAATGCCTGCTCGACCGCCGACTCGCGGAGAAAGCGCATCCCTTCCTCGCGCGCGGCCTTCTTGATTTCCGACGTGGGGCGGCGCTCCAGGATCATCTCTCGGATTCCGTCGCTCAGATCCAGCAGCTCGCAAATCGCAGTGCGTCCCTTGTAGCCGGTGCCACCGCACTCGATGCACCCGCCACCTTCGTAAAACGTATGGCCGGCAGCCGTCGCGGGGTCGATTGCCGCCTCGACGAGCGCGCTCTCGGTCATCGGCGCGGGGCGTTTGCAGTCGGCGCAGATCGTACGGACCAGCCGCTGCGCAAGCACGCAGTTGAGTGCCGACACGAACTGATACGGCTCCACACCCATGTTGAGAAAACGCCCGAGCACGTCCACGACGTTATTCGCGTGCACCGTCGTGAAGACCAGATGGCCGGTGAGCGCGGACTGGATCGCAATCTGCGCGGTCTCGGGATCGCGGATCTCCCCGACCATGATCTTGTCGGGGTCGTGCCGCAAGATTGACCGCAGGCCCCGGGCGAAGGTCAGTCCCTTGCGTTCGTTGATCGGAATCTGGGTGATGCCCTTGAGCTGATACTCCACGGGGTCTTCGATCGTGATGATCTTGTCCTCGGTGCTCTTGATCTCGGACAGTGCGGCGTACAACGTCGTCGTCTTGCCGCTGCCGGTCGGCCCCGTGACGAGCACCATGCCGTACGGTTCGGCGATATAGCGTCGAAAACGCTGGAGCTCGTCTTGCGGGAACCCGAGGATGTCGAGGCGCAACTCGCTGAACTGCTCGCTGATTGATTCCTTGTCGAGGATCCGAATGACCGCATCCTCGCCGTGTACGCTCGGCATGATCGAGACGCGGAAGTCAATCGTCTTGCCTGGCATCCTCAGCTTGAAGCGGCCGTCCTGCGGGACCCGTTTCTCGGCGATGTCCAGCTCCGCCATCACCTTGATCCGAGAGAGCACGGCGCTGTGGTGTTGCTTGTCGATCGGCTGCATCGCCGCCTGCAGCACCCCGTCGATGCGGTACTTGACGTGGACTGCGTCGTCCTGCGTTTCGACGTGAATATCGCTCGCCCGCCGCTGGATCGCGGTGTAGATTATCGAGTCGACAAGCCGGATCACGGGGCTGGTGTCGCTCGTCAGTCGTTCGACGGTCAGGCTCTCCTCGCCTTCCTCGTCTTCGCGCAGCAGCTGGAGCTGGAAACCCTCCGTCGCCTCGTCGAGCACGCGCTGCGAGCTTTCGCTCTTCTTGAGAATCGACTCGATCGTCGAGGGCGTCCCAACCGTCACGGTGATCGGCGTGCCGAGCAACAGTGCCAGCTCGTCAATCATTGGCAGATCCGTCGGATCGGAGACGACGATGACCAGCGCCTGACCGTCGCGCCGGTGCGGGACAAAGCCATAGCGAAGCATCAGGTCGGCGGGGATCGCGCGGAACAGCTCCTGGTCGATGTAGAAGTGCTCCATGTCGACGAAGTCGAGGCGGTAGCGCTTCGCGAGCCGGCGCGCGCGCGCGACCTCAGCGGCGACATCTGGCGTCGCCTCCGACGCTCCAGCCGCGACAGACAGCTCCCCGGAAGCCTCGGCAGACTCGGGAGTCGGGATCGCGACCGCATCCGCAGGTTTGATATCGGTCATGCCACGACGGCCCCGAGCTGAAGCAGCGGCCAGTACAGTGCCAGCAGCAGCGCAGCGATCACAATGCCCATCACCACCAGCAGCACCGGTTCGACCAGCGTCACGACGCGCCCCAGCGTCGTTTCGATCTCCTCATCAAAGAAGTCGGCCACGTTGTTCAGCATGTCCTGCAGCGCCCCCGTCGACTCGCCCACCTCCACCATCTTGACGGCGACCGCCGGAAACACCCCGCGTGCCGACATGGACGTGGAGAGCGCCTGCCCTTCGCGCACCTCCTGGGAGATCCGCGTCAGCTGGCGCGAGACGTGCTGGTTGCCGACGGATCGCGTCGCCACATCGATGGCGTTGACGAGCGGAATTCCGCCGCCGAGCAGAGTGGCGAGCGTGCGCGCGAGCTGCGACGTCGCGAACTTCGCCGCGATCGCGCCGACCGCCGGCACGTGCAACAGCACACGATCGATCGTGGCGCGGCGGCCGGGCTGCTTGAGCCATGCCCAGAGACCCACGCCACCCGCGATACCGCCGGCAATGATGAACAGGATCGTCTCCCGCAGCGTCTCCGAGACCGCCGTGAGCGCACGGGTGGCGAGCGGGAGGTCGGCACCCATCCCATCGTAGAAGTTCCCGAACTCGGGCACGACGAGGAGCACGATGATGAGGACGACAACCAACGCCAGCGTGAGGAGGATCGCAGGGTAGATGAGCGCCGAGAGCATCTTGCGCCTGACGCCCGTGACGAGACGCGCGTAGCTGATGAACCGTCGAAGCACCTCCTCCAAACTGCCGCTCTTTTCGCCGGCCATGATCGACGCGGTGTACACGCCGGGAAACATCGCACCGTGGGCCGCGAACGCGTCGGAGAGCGCCGAGCCGCTCCGTACCCGGTCGTGCACGTCATCGAGCACCGACTTGAACACCGCGTTCTCCACGCGCTGTCGCAGGATATCGAGCGACTGCACCAGAGGCATGCCGGCGCGCAGCAGCGCCGCGAGCTCCTGGTTGAAGATGATGAAATCGCGGGTCGCGATGCGCTGCCGCTTCGGAAGCGTCAGCCCTTGCCAGCCGAGGGTGCCGCGCTGGCGCAGCGAGAGGACATAGAGACCCTTCTCCTCGAGATCCTGGCGCAGCTTCGCCTCGTTGTCGGCGACATACACGCCCTCGAGAATCTCACCGGTGTCGGTCCCGAGTCGGCAGCGAAACTCCATAGGGGCGGCGCCAGAACGACGGCATCAGCGTGTACGTTATCGGCTGGTCACCCAATGGAATTATACCAGAGGGCCAGAACCCATTGAGACACACGGACTTATCTTGATCCCGTGGGAGGCGACGCCGTGCGCGGTAGCCGTCAGTGCTGGCCGACGGCCGCGTCCACGATCTCCAGCACGCGGCTCACGTACCGACGGGTTTCGGGATACGGGGGAATCCCGCGAAAACGACGCACCGTGCCCTCGCCGGCGTTGTAAGCGGCGAGAGCCCCCCGCGTACCAAACTCCTCCAGCAGCGTCTTGAGATGGCGGGTCCCGGCGTCGATGTTTGCGCCCGGGTCGAACGGGTTGCCGACCGCGTATCGTGCCGCGGTCGCCGGCATCAGCTGCATCAACCCCATCGCGCCCTTCGATGACTGCGCATTGGCCCGGTATCCCGACTCAACCTCGATCAGTGCGTGCACCAATCGGGCGTCGACACCGTGACGCGCCGACGCGCTGGCGACGATATCCGCGTACGGCTTCGCCGGCAGACGCGGCCTCGACACGCGGGCGGTCAGCGCATGCGCCGGAACAGGCTCGGCGTCAGACTCGATGCGCACGACGAGGCGCGGGTCGACGAGCATCTCCCCGCCATCGCGCAGACGGAGTCGGACCCCGCGCCCCTCGACCGCGTGACCCACGGTCGCCAGCACCTGCCCGGTCGTGAAATAGACGCGCTCTGCCACGGGGGGCGCGGAGGTCGGCTGTACCACCAGGCACCACACGACGCCGCACCACGGCAAGGACCATCGGCCGGAAGGCATCCGCCCAACGTAACACACGTACCGACGAGCGCACAACGCTCGCGGGCGCGGGCGCGGGGGTTTGGGGCGCAGCCCCATCTACGTTACGTCGGTTCGAAGAACGTGTAGAAGACGCGCACGCCGAGCTCGCGCGTGTCCTCCGCCGAGCCACCGCGCTCGGACGGAACGAAGGTCGGGGTCACGTGCAACTCGATGTCCACAATCTCGGTTGATCCAAGATCGTCGGCCGTCAGGATTCGCTCGACGTTGATACGATCGTTCGTCTCGATCACGATGTCCTCGAGGACTCGATCCGCGATCACGAGCGACACCGTCTGTGGTCCGTCGAACATGTCCGGCCGCCCCTCGAGGTCGATGACGAGCAACGCGTCCGTGCCGGGATTGCGCACTGAGAGCACCGCACGCCCGGTCGTCCAACGCCAATCGTTACGGCCGTCCCCTTCGAACTCGGCCGGGTGCCAGCCCTCGTCGTGCACCATGAAGCTGCTTTCCGGTTGGGGCACCAGGGCGACGCGTGCGACCTGATACACCTGCTGACCGAGGTCGTCCCCTGCCAACGGCAATCGCTCGTCCGTCTCCCGCGAATACAGCCCAACGGCCACAAGTGCTTCACCGATATAGGGATACATCGGAACCGTCATCCGACGCGTATACTCCACCCGCTGGCCCGGCTCCCAGGTCGAGGTCGGCACGGGCGGATCGTGGTCTTCAGCCCATAGCAGATCCGCGTCGGTGTTCAGGAAATGCAGCAGCACCCGATAGTCTTCCATCAATGGCGCGACGGTGGGCGCGACATCGAACCGGATACTGAGTTCCAGCGGACCTCCGAGCGGAACGGTCGCACGGCTCACGCCCAGGGTCGGTGTGGCGATTGGGGCGGGAGAGTCGGCACAGGCCCCATGGATCGACCCGCCGACGACGAGCAGGCACGCAGTCGTGAAACGGCTATGGTGGATCACGCGACGCACCACCCGGGGACAGTAGCGTGTTGCCGCAGCGAAAGCAATATGCTAGGGTGCGTCTCGGCTTGTACTCACCGTCGCCCACCCGTGGGAGCTCACGTCTCATGACACTCGAAGCGCTCGGCATGATCGAGACGAAGGGTCTGACCGGCTCGATCGAAGCCGCCGATGCCATGGTCAAGGCCGCGAACGTGGTGCTGATCGGCAAAGAATACATCGGCTCTGGCTACGTCACCGTGATGGTCCGGGGTGACGTCGGCGCCGTCAAGGCCGCGACGGACGCTGGCGCCGCTGCGGCGCGTCGCGTTGGTGAGCTCGTGTCGGTGCACGTCATCCCACGACCGCACGACGAAGTCGAACAGATACTTCCCGCGCCCAAGGACGCCTAGCGGCCCGCGTTCGGGTGTCCTTGCCTTGCATGGTTGACGTGACGGCCGCGTCCGACCGAGATGACCTCGCTGTTCGCGAGGCCACGCGGCTCGCCGAGCGAGCCAAACAAGCCCAGCAGCGACTCACGGAGCTCACGCAGGCGCAGATCGACGCAATCGTCGGCGCGATGGCCGGGGTGGCCGCCGACCAGGCCGAGCCGCTTGCAGCGGCGGCCGTTCAAGAGACGGGCTATGGGGTCGTCGCGGACAAGGTCCAGAAAAACCTCTTCGCGGCCCGCACCGTATACGACTTCATCCGCCCGATGGCGACGGTCGGTGTCATCGCCAGGCACGACGACCGGCGCGTCGTGGAGATCGCGGAGCCGTTCGGGGTCGTCGCGGCAATCGTGCCATCCACAAACCCCACATCGACCGCTATCTACAAGCTCCTGATCGCAATCAAGGCGCGCTGCGCTATCGTGGTCAGCCCGCATCCCGCGGCCGTTGGTAGCATCACTCGCACGGTCGAGTTGATGTCGCGCGCGGCCACCTCGGCCGGTCTGCCGAACGGCGCCATCGGATGCATGACGACGGTGACGCTCGCCGGTACCCAGGCCCTCATGAAGCGGCGCGAGATCGCCCTCATTCTGTCGACCGGCGGGCTCGGGCTCGTCCGCGCCGCGTACTCCGCGGGCAAGCCAGCATATGGCGTCGGACCGGGCAACGCGCCCGCCTACATCGAGCGATCGGCGGACGTGCCGAAGGCCGTCGACGACATCATGACCGGCAAGACCTTCGACAACGGCGTGCTGTGCTCTGCCGAGAACGCCGTCGTCGTCGATGCCGCCATTGCAGACGACGTGCGACGCGCGTTTCAGGCCGCCGGTGGGCACTTCATGAGCACATCGGAGAGTGCGAGGGTCGCGGCGGCGCTCGTGACCCCGCAGCGACTCCCGAATCCTGCCCTCGTCGGCAAGAGCGCCGTCGAGATTGCTCAGCAGGCGGGCATCGACGTGCCGCCCGAGACACGGGTGCTGATCGCGCCCCTCACGGGTGTTGGACGCGATCATCCGCTGTCAATCGAGAAGCTCTGTCCGGTGCTCGCGTTCTATGTGGTCGACGACTGGCGCGCCGGTTGCGAGCGGTGCAAGGAGATCCTCGGATACGGCGGTCTGGGGCACACGATGGCGATCCACTCTCGCGACGATGCGATCGTCCTCGAGTTCGGCCTGAAGAAGCCCGCGTTTCGGATCGTGGTCAACACGCCCACGACCCTCGGTTCGATCGGGTTGACGACGGGTCTCGAGCCGGCGATGACACTCGGGTGCGGCGGCCACGGCGGCAACATCACCTCTGACAACATCACGCCGCGCCACCTGCTGAACATCAAGCGTGTCGCGTACGGGATCCGCCAGGCGCCGCGTCCCGATGCCACCGGCGCAGCGGCGCCGCGGCACCTCCCGGCGGCACCGCGTCATCATGCCGCACCGGCTGCGCTCGATCCGCACGCGCTTGCCACGCGCATCGACGCCTTCCTCGCCGCGCGCGGCACGCGCGTCCCGGCGACCAGGCGCACAACACTCTCCAAGCCGGCGCAACCATCACGGATGCCGATCCCGTCACCGACGCTGCCCGCCCCGCCAGTGATCCCGTCACCGACGCCGCCCGCCACGCCGGCGGCGTTCGTGTGCGAGGCGGACGTTCGCGCGGCGATTGACGAGGAACGCTCCATCCTGATCGACGACCGGACGATCGTCACGCCATCGGCGCGCGATCTCGGCACGACGCGCGGCGTGCTGGTGGAGACGGGGCTCACCGGGCGCTGATTGGCCCGGTCACGCCGACACGCGGTATCTGGCGAGCGTCCAGACCGCAGACACGAAGTCCACCAATCGGATCTTCTTGCCTTCGGCCAGGCTTCGCGCCGTGTAGCTGATAGGAACCTCGTGGATGACGAACCCGCGTTTGAGTAACTTCGCGGTGATCTCCGGTTCGACGTTGTAGCTATTCGAGACGATGTCGATGTCGGCCAGCACACTGCGACGAAGCAGCTTGTAACACGTTTCCATATCCGTGAGTGCAGACTGAAACAGCAGGTTTGTGAACCCGGTCAGGAGCCGGTTGCCGAGCCAGTGACGCAGCGCCATCGTGGGGCGCGTCTCGGCAAGGCGCGAGCCGTACACGACGTCCGCCTGGCGCTCCTCCGCCACAGCCAGCAGCTTGTGATAGTCCGCCGGGTCATACTCGAGGTCCGCGTCCTGGACGACCACATAGTCGCCAGTGACATGGCGGACGCCCGTCCGCAATGCGGCACCCTTGCCCCGGTTCGTGTCATGTAAGACGACGGTCAGTCCGTTCCCGTCCAGCTCCGCCAGCACCTCGCGAGTCCCGTCCGTGGAACCGTCGTCCACGACGACCACTTCCGTGTCGAGATCGACGGCCGCGACTCGTTCTAGCACCGTTCGGATGGTGGCGCACTCGTTGAACACCGGAATGATGATCGATAGCCGCATGTGACGCGTCCATACTTCTCATTCGCGCCCCCTAACGACCTCGTCGGGGCAACTGGACGGCGTACATCATACCCGCGGGACTCGGCGGCACCGTGACGCCCGCAGGCTGTGTCGAAAGGGTGCAGTTCCCGGGCCTCGGGTCACGCGACCGCATGGCAGGATCTGCACCGCGCGCCCGGCACCAGCGCGAAAAACGTCTTGCCTCACGCAGCTCCGTACGCTGGACCGTCCCTTGCTGTCTCTCCCACGAGTTCACGTGGGTTGATGTGGGGTCCAGTATCGTGCTCGCTCGTGTGCAATCGGCGACGCTCGACGGCGTTCATGCGTCGGTCGTTCATGTCGAAGTCGATGTCGGCCTCGGACTGCCGCAGTTCGTGGTCGTCGGTCTGCCCGATTCGAGCGTGCGCGAGAGCCGCGACCGCGTGCGCAGCGCGATCCGGAACTCCGGGTGGGCGTTTCCCGACCACCGGGTCACCGTCAACCTGGCTCCGGCCGACGTCCGCAAGACCGGCGCCTCCTTCGACCTGCCCGTCGCGCTCGGCATCCTCGCCGCGTCCGGGCACGTGGAACCCGACGCATTTCGTGACGCACTCGTCATCGGGGAGCTCTCGCTCGACGGCGGGATCCAGCCAACGCCGGGCGTGCTCCCCGTCGCGCTCGCCGCCCGCCAACACGGCATGCGACTCGTGGTGCCCACGGTCAATGCGCTGGAGGCCGCCGTCGTACCGGGCCTCGACATTGTCCCCGTGGACACGCTCGCGAGCATGGTCGAGGTGCTCGCCGGCCGGGCACCGGCGACATCGCGCCCCGTCGCGCCCGTACCCGCTCGATCGGCGACGTGCGAATCCCCCGATCTCGCCGACGTCAAGGGTCAGATCGTCGCGCGACGCGCGCTCGAAGTGGCCGCCGCCGGACGGCACAATATCCTCTTCGTTGGCCCGCCGGGCGCGGGCAAGACGCTCCTCGCGCGACGGCTCCCGGGTCTCCTGCCCGCGCCGAGCTTCGACGAAGCGGTGGCCACGACGTCGATTCACTCTGTAGCCGGACTGCTCGCGCGCTCGACCGGGCTCCTCGCCGCGCGTCCCTTTCGCGCACCGCACCACACCGTGTCGGGAGCCGCGCTGGTCGGGGGCGGCAGCGACCCGCGTCCGGGCGAGGCCAGCCTGGCCCACAACGGCGTCCTCTTTCTCGATGAGATGCTCGAGTTCGATCGGCGGGCGTTGGAGGCGTTGCGCGAACCGCTCGAAGAGGGCGTCGTGCGGATCGCCCGCGCGGCGCGCACCGTCAGCTTCCCCGCTCGATTCCTGCTCGTGGGCGCGATGAATCCTTGTCCGTGCGGCTACCGCGGCGACCGTCGCCGCCCCTGCCGCTGCACGCCTCTCCAGGTTGAGCGCTACCAGAGCCGGATGTCAGGTCCGCTGCTTGACCGCCTCGACCTGGTCGTCGAGGTTCCGGCGCTTTCCATCGAGGAGCTCGTCGGCGATCCAACCGGGGAGGCCTCGGCGTCGGTCCGCACTCGGGTGTCAGCCGCGCGCGCACGTCAGAAGGGGCGCTTCGGAAACACGCCGTACGTCAATGCGGATCTCGCGGGCCAGACGCTACGCCTGCATTGTGCCCTTGACACTGAGGGAACGCGACTCCTCGCCGCAGCCGCGCAGCGCTTGCCGCTGAGCGCCCGGAGCTACGACCGGGTGCTGAAAGTGGCACGAACGATCGCTGATCTCGCCGATGCGCACCGAGTCGACGTGTCACACGTCGCCGAGGCGCTCCAGTATCGGATGACCGGGCATCGCTAGTGTCCTGTAACAGTGATTCGCGAACAGAGTTCATGCTGGATGTGCGGCCAGCGTTCGGTGAGCAAACCGGGCGATGCTCGCGAGGATCTCGTCGGCACTCTTGGTCCAGACGAACGGCTTCGGTTGCTCATTCGTGACCTCGATGAACGCTTGGATGGCGCGCTTGAGGGCCGCGACGCTCCGGTGGACGCCGCGGCGTAGCTGCGTAGTCGTCAGCGCTGCGAACCACCGTTCGACCAGGTTCATCCAGGACCCATAGGTCGGGGTGAAGTGCAGGTGGAATCGCGGACGCTTGGCCAACCAGCGGTGAATGATCGCGGTTTTGTGCGTCCCGTAGTTGTCCACGATCAGGTGCACGTCCAGGTCGGCGGGGACGTGCGCGTCGATCGCATCGAGGAACGTGCGAAACTCGATCGAGCGATGCCGCTGGTGCATGGCGGCGAGCACCTCGCCCGTCTTGACGTCGAGGGCCGCAAACAGCGAGGTCGTGCCGTGCCGCCGATAATCATGCGTGCGCCGCTCGGCCTGCCCGGGTTGCATGGGCAGCAGGGGGGCCGTCCGATCCAACGCCTGAATCTGCGACTTCTCGTCCACGCAGAGCACCAGGGCATGGTCCGGCGGATTGACGTACAGCCCGACGATATCGCGCACCTTCTCGACCAGCTGCGGGTCTGGCGACAGCTTGAAGGTCTCGCTGCGATGCGGCTGCAACCCAAAGGCCTGCCACATGCGCTGGATGGTCATGTGACTCAGGCCCGTCGCCTTCGCCATATCGCGCGTGCTCCAATGCGTCGCCCCACGAGGCGTGGTCTCCAGGGTCGCAATCACCACCTGCTCCACCTGCGCATCGGTAATCCGCCGTGGCGTGCCCGGGCGCGGTTCGTCGATCAACCCCTCCAGCCGGTCGCGCAGAAAGCGCGTGCGCCACTTGCACACGGTGGTCCGCGAGACGTGGAGGCGTCTGGCGATGCAGGTCGTCGACCGGCCGGCCGCACAGGCCAGGATGATGCGGGCGCGCCGCGCCACCTGCGGGGCACTCCGCGACCGGTGGGCCCACGAGTCGAGCCGTTGCCGTTCGTCTTCACTCACTGTGACTGTCACCGGGGCAGGACCTCTCACGTGCACCTCCTATCGAGGGATCCGCCGAGGTCGCCATAACCGTTTACTTGTTTCTGTTACAGGACGCTAGCATCAGCGCCGCGCCAAACATTCGCCTTATGTTCGCATTTAGACAAGCACGAACACGCCATGTACAGAAATATGGTAAAGTTTCCCGATTTTTTTGGGGTGCAGCGCGACCGTAGGCATGATCCCGAGACGCTATTCATTCATCGTCGCGGACCGAGCCAGTGGTGTCATGCACCGCTTCACGATGCCGGTGCGCCCCGTCGCGGCGGTGATCGCCGCCGTCATGGCGCTCCCGATCGGCTGGACGTTACACACTCGCTGGTCCGCGGAGGCCGACATCGCCGATCTGCAGCTGCAAAACGCGCGGCTCGAGGTGGAAAACTCGAGCTACCGGGCATCCGCCACGGAGCTGACTGGCGACATTGCATCGCTCCAGCTCGCCATCACCAACCTGTCGGCCCGCACCGCGCGCGGTGCCGGCGCGGATCGCTCGGTGGACCGCTTGCCGGAGCCGCTGCGCGTCGCCGCCGTTGGACTCGGTGGCGCCGCTCGCCTGGCGCCGGGCCGCGCGTTTGGCCTGCTCAGCGATCTCCTCGGCACCCTGGATCACCGACTACGCGTCGTGCAGCTTGGCGTCGCGCGCCGCGAGGCGTTGGCCGACGCCACCCCGACGATGTGGCCAGCCGACGGATGGCTGTCGGCGGCCTATGGCTACCGGAGCGACCCGTTCACCGGTGAGCGCGAGTTTCACCCGGCTGTCGACATCTCCACGCGCCGGGGTCAGCCGGTCTATGCGACCGCGGTGGGCCGGGTGCTGGCGGCGAGCCGGCGCGGCAATTACGGCAACCTGATTGAGATCGACCACGGGTTCGGTCTCAGTACACGTTACGGCCATCTCTCTGAGTTCGCGGTTCGCCCGGGAGAGACCGTGCAGCGTGGAGACGTCATCGGCTACGCGGGCGACACGGGCCGCGCGACGGGCTACAACGTGCACTACGAGGTCCGGGCCAACGGTCGAACGATCAACCCGCTGCGGCTCCTCCCCGAATCTCGTCCGGTCTCTGCGAACTAACTTGGACGGGGCTGCGCCCCGAACCCCCGCGGCCGCCACGCGGGGGACCACGAGAGCCCAACTCCGCGGCCGCGAGGCGCGCTGTGCGCGCCTTGGCCAACGGTTCCGACACCGACCCCCGCGCGCCGTGCGTCGCGGTCGCGTAAAATAGGACGGACGGGGCTTGCCGGCACGCTCGGCTGCGCTCGGCCTCCAACACCCTGATGCTCGACACGCTGCTCGCCAAGGTCTTCGGCACCCAGAACTCGCGCGACCTCAAACGCGTGCAACCCACTGTCGCCGCAATCAACGAGCGCGAGGCCACCGTACGGGCGCTGTCGGACGCCGATCTGCAGGCCAAGACGGCCGCGTTTCAGGAGCAAATCGAGCGCGGCACGACCGTGGACGACCTGCTCATCGAGGCCTTCGCCGTGGTGCGGGAGGCAGGCCGCCGCGTGCTCGACATGCGGCACTTCGATGTTCAGCTCATCGGCGGGATGATGCTGCACCGCGGCAAGATCGCGGAAATGAAGACGGGCGAGGGCAAGACCCTCGTCGCCACGCTGGCCGCCTACCTCAACGCGCTCGAGGGGAAGGGTGTGCACGTCGTGACGGTCAACGACTACCTCGCCCGACGGGATTCCGACTGGATGGGCCGCATCTACCGCTTTCTGGGCATGAGCGTCGGTGTGATCCAGCACGACCTGCGAGACACCGAGCGCCACGCCGCCTATCGATGTGACATCACCTACGGCACGAACAACGAGTTTGGGTTCGACTATCTGCGCGACAACATGAAGTTCGAGACGACGCAGTTCGTCCAACGCGACCATCGATTCGCGATCGTCGATGAGGTGGACAGCATCCTGATCGACGAGGCGCGCACACCGCTCATCATCTCCGGGCCAGCGGCGCAGTCGACGGAGCTCTACGCTGAAGCCGACCGCATCGTCCCGCGCCTGACACCCGGCGCTGTCACGCAGGGCAACGTGCCTGCCGAACAGCGAGAAGAGCTCGAGTCCACGGGTGATTTCATCAAGGACGAGAAGCACAAGACGGTGTCCCTGACCGAAACCGGGATGGCGAAGGCCGAAAAGCTGCTTGGAAGCCGGCTCCAGCCTGGCGGCCTGTATGACCCGGCCAACATGCCGTTGCTGCATCACGTCAACCAGGCGCTCCGGGCACACACGCTCTTCGAGCGCGACGTGGACTACATGGTGAAGGATGGCCAGGTCGTCATCGTCGATGAGTTCACCGGCCGGTTGATGCCCGGGCGTCGGTGGAGCGATGGCCTTCACCAGGCGGTAGAAGCGAAGGAAAAGGTCAAGATCGAACGCGAGAACCAGACCCTGGCGACCATCACCTTTCAGAACTACTTTCGGAAATACGACAAGCTGTCGGGTATGACCGGGACGGCCGAAACCGAAGCGCCCGAATTTGCCAAGATCTACGACCTCGACGTGTTCGTCGCACCCACGAACCGTCCGCTCTTGCGACTCGAGGAAGCCGACGCGGTCTACAAAACCGCCAAGGAGAAGTACGCCGCGATCGTCGACGACGTCCTCGAACAACAAGAGGCGGGACGACCGGTGTTGGTCGGCACCGTATCCATCGAGAAGTCGGAGACGCTGTCCGCCTTGCTCAAACGGAGCGGCATCAAACACGTCGTGTTGAACGCCAAGTATCACGAGAAGGAGGCCGAGATCGTCGCGCAGGCCGGGCGCCGCGGCACGGTCACGATCGCAACGAACATGGCGGGCCGGGGCACGGACATCCTCCTGGGCGGCAACCCCGAGCACATGGCGCGGCGCCAGGCACTGAGCGAGGAGGTCGCGGAACGTGTGCCGGAGGGCGGGAGCTTCGTCGATGACGAGGAGTTCGTGTACTTCGTCCAGGACGGGTTCTACCGAGTCCCACGGGCCGACTGGGAGCGGCTGCTCACGCATTTCAAGACGGAGGCCGCAGCAGAGCACGAGGAGGTGGTCGCGGCCGGGGGCCTCCATATCATCGGCACCGAGCGCCACGAAGCCCGCCGCATCGACAACCAGCTCCGTGGCCGCGCCGGCCGGCAGGGTGACCCAGGGTCGTCTCGTTTCTACCTGTCGCTCGAGGACGACCTGATGCGCATCTTCGGGTCAGATCGCATTCAAGGGCTCATGACGCGGCTCGGCATGGAAGACGGCGTGCCGATCGAGCACAACATGGTCACCAAGGCCATACAGCGCGCGCAGAAGCAGGTCGAGGCGCAGAACTTCTCCGTCCGCAAGCACCTGTTGGAATACGACGACGTGATGAACAAGCAACGGGAGAACGTCTATGCGCTACGGCGCGAGCTCGTCGACGGCACGGTAACGCTCGAGGGTGATGAGGAAGTCGACAGCCGTGCCTACCTCATGACGCTCGCCGAGGGACTCGTCGACGAGAACATCCAGACCTATTGCGGAGAAGACACCGAACCCGAGGACTGGGACACGCCCGCGCTCAAGCTCCGCGTCGGCGAGACGTTCGGGCTCGACGAGGACGCGCTCAGTGCCCTCGATCTCGACGATCGCAGCGCGGGCGAGATGCATAGCGCACTCTGGTCGGCCGTCGAGCAGAAGTACGCCGACAAGGAAGAGGTGATCGACGCGAGCGTGCTTCGCCGTGTCGAGCGCGACGTCATGCTCCAGGTCGTCGACTCGCAGTGGAAGGACCACCTCTACGGCCTTGATCATCTCAAGGAGGGGATTGGCCTCCGGGGATACGGCCAACGCAATCCGCTGGTCGAGTACAAGCGCGAGAGCTTCACGATGTTCCAGGCCATGAAGGATCGGATCGACGACGAAACGGTCCGCTACCTGTGGCGCCTGCGACCAGTCGTCAAGGGGGATGGAGAACGCGGCCACGCGGCCCGGCCCGCCATCCGCAGGGCGGCACCCGTGTCGCTGAACAACCCGGCCACCGCCGGCGGAGCCTTTGCGGGCGGCGCGACCGCGTCGGGCGGTCCTCAACCGGCGCGGACCGGCGGCGACGACGCCGCCGTGAAAACGGTGCGCCGTGAGGCGGCGAAAGTCGGACGGAACGACCCGTGCCCCTGCGGCAGTGGCAAGAAGTACAAGAAGTGTCATGGAGCCTGAGCGGATGGATCTCAAAAGCAATGCAGTGGTCGGACGATGGTCCGCCACCGAGCTGGCAACGGCGCTGACCTTCGACGACGTCCTGCTGAAGCCACGACACTCGCTTGTCCTGCCGAGCGCCGTCGATGTGTCGACGCGGCTGACGCGAAACATCGCCCTCAACGTCCCCTTGATCAGCGCCGCGATGGACACGGTCACCGAATCCCGGATGGCCATCGCCATGGCGCAGCTTGGGGGGGTCGGCATCATCCACAAGAACCTCGACATACCCGAGCAGGCCTCCGAGGTCGACCGCGTCAAGCGCTCGGAAAGCGGGATGATCGTCAACCCGATCACGCTCTCACCGCGCAGCAGTGTGTATCAAGCGCTCGAGCTGATGAAGAAGTACCGAATCTCGGGAGTGCCGATTACCGAAGACGGACGCAACGAGGGACGACTGGTCGGTATTCTCACCAACCGCGACCTGCGGTTCCAGCACGACGTCCAGCAGCCGATCTCGGAGGTGATGACCCGGGAGAACCTGATCACGGTCCCCGTCGGCACCACGCTCGCGCAGGCGGAGGAGATCCTCCATCGGCATCGCGTCGAAAAACTGCTCGTCGTCGACAAGGACTTCTGTCTGCGCGGCCTGATCACGGTGAAGGACATCCAGAAAGCCATCAAATACCCGAACGCCAGCAAAGACTCGCTCGGCCGACTTCGGGTCGGGGCTGCGGTGGGCATCGCGGCCGACACGATCGAGCGCACGGAGGCGCTCGTCGCCGCACACGTTGACCTCCTGGTGCTCGACAGCGCGCACGGCCATTCCCAGAACGTGCTGGACATGGCGCGGCGCCTTCGCCGGGAGTTTCCCTCCGTCGACCTCATCGCCGGCAACGTGGCGACCGCCGACGGCACGCGCGCCCTCATTGACGTCGGGGTCGACGCCGTCAAGGTCGGGATTGGGTCCGGCTCGATCTGCACCACCCGGGTTATCGCAGGCATCGGCGTCCCGATGGTGACGGCCGTCTCGGACTGCAGCGCGGCCGCGGAGCCCCACGGAATCCCCGTCATCGCCGACGGCGGCGTCCGCTACTCGGGCGACCTCACGAAGGCGGTGGCCGTCGGTGCGAGCACCGTCATGATCGGCAGCCTGTTCGCCGGCACCGATGAGAGCCCGGGCGAGCTCATCCTGTATCAGGGACGCAGCTTCAAGGAATACCGCGGCATGGGATCGATCGGCGCCATGCGCCGGGGTAGCAAAGACCGCTACTTTCAAGAGGAGTTCGATCTCGCGGCCCCGGCGGATGACGGCCTGCAGAAGCTGGTGCCCGAAGGCATCGAAGGGCGGGTGCCGCACAAGGGCACCGTGTCGGCGATGATCCACCAGCTCGTAGGCGGCCTCCGCGCTGGCATGGGCTACTGCGGGACCGCCACGATTTCGACGCTGCAACGCGACGTGGAGCTCATCCGCATCACGCCGGCCGGTATCCGGGAGAGCCACGTCCACGACGTTGTCATCACCAAGGAGGCGCCGAACTACCGAAGCGAGTAGTTCGCGTCGCCTCGGCCGCCCGTCCTCGTCTCGCCGTCGATGCGAATCGAGCGCGCGTCGCCGCCCAGGTCGTCGATCCGTACATGGACCGCGTCCGGCATCGGCCGGGTCAACCGATCGGCCCATTCGACCGCGACGATGCCGTCGCGGGCCAACAGATCCGAGAGCTCGTCCTCGAGCTCCGCCACGTCGGGCCCACGCAGCCGATACAGATCGACGTGAAAGACGGGCCGCGGCCCAGCGTAGTCCTGGATCAGGACGAACGTCGGGCTGCTGACGTCATCCGCCTCCCCACCGACGCCCTCGACCAACCCGCGGACAAACGCCGTCTTGCCCGCACCGAGCTCGCCGAACAGCAACACCACCGCCTTCGCCGGGAGGCCGGCAGCGAGCTCCCGAGCGATCTGCCGCGTGTCGTCCTCCGACCGGCTGTCGTACGTGTGGATCACGACCTCGTCAGTGCGGTGACCGCGGCGCCGAGCTGCGCGGCGAGGTCGCCCGCCGTCAGGGCGGTCTCCCCGACCCGCTCCACCGCCAAATCGCCGGCGAGGCCATGTAGGTGCACGCCGAGGGTCATCGCGGCCACCGGGTCGCGCACCTGCGCCCACCACGCCGCGACCACCCCCGTGAGCACGTCGCCAGTGCCGCCGGTGGCCATTCCCGGGTTGCCGGTCAGATTGATGAACACGGCGCCGTCCGGCGTCGCGAGGATGCTGCGCGCGCCCTTGAGCACGACGTGCACGCCATGCTCGGTCGCACACGCGCGGGCGTAGTCGACCCGGTTCCCCTGAATATTGGTGGTCGTCGTCCCCGCGAGCCGCGCCATCTCGCCCGGGTGCGGCGTCACGACCGTCTCGCGATCACGACGGGCGCCGAGGACCGTCGGATCATCCGCAAGGACGTTCAGCGCGTCGGCGTCGAGCACGAGCGGACCCGGCGTTCGCTCCACGAGTCCCCGCACGAGCGCCCGCGGCCCGTCGCCAACACCCAGCCCTGGCCCAACGGCGAGCACATCGGCCGGCAGCGCGAGCACTGCCTCGAGCGCGGCTGGCCCGACCGTCCCCACGTCGGTCTCGACGAGCGCCGCCGTCATGTACTCCGGCACCGATGCCACGAGACTCGCCGACGACGCTGGGGTCGCCACGGTGACCAACCCGGCGCCGGATCGGAGGGCACCGAGCCCCGCCAAACGCGCCGCGCCGGTCTTTCCAGGCGACCCCGCCACCAGCACGACGCGGCCACACTCACCCTTGTGCGCATCACGCGCGCGGATCGGAATCCGCGATCGCACGTGCTCCGGCGTCAGCAGCTCGAGCCGTGGACCCGGCAGCTCGTCGACCACCCGAGCGGGAATCCCGATCTCGGCCACGACGAGCTCACCGGCGTGATCGGCGGCCGGCGCGAGCACGAGCGGGATCTTTGGTGCAGCGAGGGTCACGGTCACGCGCGCACGGATGCACGCCCCAAGGACCTGCGGCGTGTCGGCCGAGACACCCGAGGGCAGGTCGATGGACACGACGGGAAGTCCCGTCCCGTTGATGTCGGTCACGATCGTCTCGAGGAGCCCCGTGAGCGGAGCGGTCAGGCCCGTGCCGACCAGGGCGTCGACGACGACATCGCAGACGGCCACCTCGGGGCCGTGTCGTTCCCACGCCGCCGTGTCAGGCACCTCTTCCACCGACACGCCAAGTCGTCGCACGATATCGAGGTTGGTGCGCGCATCCCCATGAACATCAGCCGCCCGGCCGGCGAGGAAGACGACCACCTCGAGGCCGCGCTCCGCCATCGCGCGCGCCACCACGAACCCGTCTCCGCCGTTGTTGCCGCGCCCGCAGAGCACCGCCACGCGCGTCAACGCAAGGTCGGCACATGAGGCCTCGATCGCGGCGACGACCTGCCGCCCCGCGTTCTCCATGAGCACGATGGACGGAATGCCGATCTCTTCGATCGTCAGACGATCGGCAGCGCGCATTTGTTCGGCGTTCAGCACTCGCATGATCGACGACCTGTGACAACCCTCCCGACTGAATTATGTTACGAATAGCGCATGCTCGTAGCCGTCAACGTCAACGGTGTCCTGACCGACGACCGTGCCGCGTCAATTTCGGTGTTCGATCATGGCTTCTTGTACGGCGAAGGCGTCTACGAGACACTCCGCACGTACAGTCGCCGCCCGTTCCTCCTCGACCGACATCTCACGCGCCTGCGCGCGTCCGCGGCCGCGATCGCCCTGTCCGTCCCGATGGACGACCTGGCCTTCGGCGCGTCGATTCGCGACACGATGGCCGCGGTCGACGGACCCGGCGAGCGCTATATCCGAATTCTCCTCACGCGCGGCGTCGGTGAGCTGAGCTACGACCCGGCCACGTGTCCCACGCCGACCGTCGTGATCATCGTTCGGCCCCACGACGAGACGCCACCCGATATCGCGGCGCGGGGTGTCACGATCGTCGTGTCCTCCGTCCTTCGCAACCACCCGGATGCGGTAAGCCCGCGGATCAAGTCGAACAACCTCCTCAACAACGCACTGGCCATGCAGGAGGCCTTGCGCGCCGGCGCGGATGAGGCGCTGATGTGCAGCTACACGGGCGAACTGGCGGAGTGTGCCCAATCCAACATCTTTCTCGTGCGCAATGGCGAGGCGTTGACGCCACCCCTCGCGACCGGCTTGCTGGAAGGCGTCACACGGAATTTCGTGTTCGAGGTAGGCGCGGAGGTCGGGATTCCCGTGCGCGAGCAGACACTGCGCGTCGCCGACCTTGAGACCGCAGACGAGCTGTTCCTCACCGGCACCACACGCGAGGTGATCGCGGTGACGACCGTCGCTGACCGTGCGGTCGGTAGTGGTACGCCGGGCCCCATCACGCGTTCGCTGGCTACGGCCTTCTCCAGGATGGCGCGCGAGCGGTCGGGGCAGAGCCCCGTCTAATCCCCGAGTTCACGTGGGTTGACCCACATAGACTCTGGGGTTAATCAGCACGCTCCACGTACGCGTCGACCGGCGGGCACGCGCAGATGAGGTGGCGGTCGCCGTACACATTGTCGATGCGACTGATGGGAGGCCAGAACTTGTTGGCTTCGACAAAGGGCAGCGGGTACGCCGCGACGCGCCGGCTGTAGGGATGCGGCCAGTCGTCGGCCGACACGTCGGCGGCGGTGTGCGGCGCGTTCCTGAGCACGTTGTCCGCGGGGTCGGCGCCGCCATCGGCGATGGCCTGGATCTCATCACGAATCGAGAGCATCGCCTCACAGAACCGGTCGAGCTCGTCCAGCGGTTCGCTCTCGGTCGGCTCCACCATCAGCGTGCCGGGAACCGGGAACGACACCGTTGGCGCGTGGAACCCGTAGTCGATGAGGCGCTTGGCGACGTCCTCCTCGGTCACCCCGGTTGTCCCCTTGAAGGGCCGCAGATCGAAGATCAATTCATGCGCCACCCGCCCATTCGCGCGTGTATACAGCACGTCGTATCGCGCCTCGAGGCGCGACTTGATGTAGTTGGCGTTGAGAATGGCAACCTTGGTCGCGTCCGTCAGACCCTGGCGCCCCAGCAGCCGGATATACGCGTATGAGATGAGCACAACGCTCGCGCTGCCCCACGGCGCGGCGGACACGGCGCCAATCGCTTTGGACGACGTCGATGTCGCGCCCGAGCCGACCACCGGGTGCCCCGGCAGATAGGGCGCCAGGTGCTTGGCGACCGCGATCGGACCCATCCCCGGTCCACCACCTCCGTGCGGGATCGCGAACGTCTTGTGCAAGTTGAGATGGCAGACGTCGGCACCAATCCGCGCGGGGCTCGTCAGGCCGACCTGCGCGTTCATATTGGCGCCATCCATGTACACCTGGCCGCCGTGCGCGTGCACCACGGCGCAGATCTCCTCGATGGCCTCTTCGAAGACGCCGTGCGTGGACGGATACGTGATCATGAGCGCGCTCACGCGCTCGCGATGCTCCTGCACCTTGGCCCGAAGATCGTCGAGATCGACGTCGCCGTGCCGATCACACGTCACAACAACGACGCGCATACCGGCCATCGCCGCGCTCGCCGGGTTGGTGCCGTGCGCCGATGCGGGAATGAGGACGACATCGCGGCCTTCCTCACCGCGGTCGCGCTGATATGCCCGGATCACCAGCAGGCCCGCGTACTCGCCCTGCGCACCGGAATTCGGCTGCAGCGACACGGCGTCGAACCCGGTTATCGCGCAGAGCGCACGCTCGACGTCCTCGAGCACCTGGCGGTAGCCGGCCGCCTGGCGCACCGGCACGAATGGGTGCAGCGCCGCGAACCGCGGCCAGGTCAGTGGTCGCATCTCGGTCGCCGCGTTCAGCTTCATCGTGCAGGACCCGAGCGGAATCATCGACGTGTCGAGCCCGATGTCCTTCCGCTCCAACCGCTTCAGATAGCGCATCATCTGCAGCTCGGAGTGGTGGCTGTTGAACACGGGATGCGTCAGAAACGGCGTGGTGCGGCGAGCCTGCGTCGGCAGCGCTGGGGTCGCCGCGCCGCCGGCGTCGATTGGTGGCGGCGCAACCCCCGCCGCCTCGGCGAACAGCCGCACTATCGCCGAGACATCCTCCTCGGTCGTCGTCTCGTCGAGCGCGACCCCGACATCACCCGTCGCGTGGTACCACAGATTGATCCGCGCTCGCTCGGCCAACGGCCTGAGACCGTCGAGGCGCGCACCACGGGTGGCCACGACCCTGATGGTGTCGAAGAAGACATCGTTCCGCTGCTCGAACCCGAGCGCCACCAGTCGATCGGCGAGCCCTCGGGCCAGACCGTGCACGCGCGTCGCGATCCGGGCCAGCCCATGGGGCCCGTGATAGACGGCATAGAACCCCGCCACATTCGCCAGCAGCGCTTGCGCCGTGCAGATGTTCGAGGTGGCGCGCTCCCGCCGGATATGCTGCTCCCGAGTCTGCAGCGCCATGCGATACGCGCGGCGGCCGTGAGCGTCGACCGAGACGCCGATCAGCCGACCCGGCATCTGGCGCACATACCGCTCGCGCGTCGCGAAGAACGCCGCGTGTGGCCCGCCGTACCCCATCGGCACCCCGAAGCGCTGCGCGCTGCCCACGACGACGTCGGCCTCGCACTCGCCCGGCGGCTGGATCAGGGTCAGCGCCAGGAGATCGCTGGCAACCACCGCCAGCGCCCCCACCTCGTGCGCACACCTGATGATCCCATCCAGGTCGCCAACGGCCCCGAACGCGTCGGGCGACTGGACGAGCACGCCGAACGTCGCCTCACCAGCCCGGCCAATCGCCTCTTCGAGTGACCCCGCGTCGGCGACCTCGATCTCGATGTCGAGTGGCTCGGCACGACCACGGACCACCGCGATGGTCTGCGAGAGACAGTTCGACGAGATGACGAACCGATTGGCCGCTCCGGGGCGCCGGGCCCGGATTCGATGTGCCAGCGTCATTGCCTCGGCTGCAGCGGTCGCTTCGTCGAGGAGCGACGCGTTCGCCACGTCCATCGCCGTCAAGTCCTCGACCATTGTCTGGAAATTGATCAGCGCCTCGAGGCGTCCCTGTGCGACTTCCGCCTGATACGGGGTGTACGGCGTGTACCACGAGGGGTTTTCGAGCACGTTGCGCGCGATCACGCTCGGGGTGACGCAATCGTAGTAACCCTGTCCGATGAACGACCGCCACGCCTCGTTCCGTTCGGCCACGTCGCGCAGCCTGTCAAGGAAATGCGCCTCCGATTCCGCGTCCGGGAGCGCGAGGGCATCCCCCAGCCGGATGCCTGCCGGGACGGCCTGGTCGACGAGGGCATCGATCGACGTCGCGCCAACGGCCGTGAGCATGCGAACACGGTCCGCCGGCCGCGGACCGATATGCCGGTCCTGGAAGGACTCAGCGGCGGACGATGTCACCCAGTCGGGCTGGTCGTCGAGGGCCACGTCACCCAATGTGCGCGCCGTAGCCCGTCGCGTCGAGTAATGCAGTCAGCTCACCAGTATTCGCCAGCCTAACGACGATCATCCAGGTGCCGTGCGGTTCCTGATTGATGGCTTCCGGGTGGTCGGCCAGCGCCCGATTGATGTCGATGACCTCGCCGGACACCGGGCAGTACAGATCTGAGACGGCTTTGACTGACTCGACCGACCCGAACTGCTCGCCCTGGCTGAGCGTCCGCCCGACGTCCGGGAGCTCGACGTAGACAACGTCGCCCAGCTGCTGCTGCGCGTAGTCGGTGATGCCGATCCGGCCCTCGGCGCCGTCGACCCGAATCCACTCGTGGTCCCTCGTGTACTTCAACTCTGGCGGGTACACAGACTAGAGTCCTGTAACAGTCATTCGTGGACGCAGTCCCTGGCGAGGCGCCCGACTGGCAAGGCGCGACGTAGGAACATCTCGGGTAAATGTGACCCCGCTGACAGGTGGTTCAGCACCGACCATTGCGGGATGCCCCGCCTGGGAATGTGCTCGCGAATCACTGTTGTAGGACACTAGCTCCTCGCGCGTTTGTAAAAGGGCATCGGGACGACTCGAGCACGGAGGCGGCGGCCACGCACGTCGATGTCCAGCTCGGTGTCCGGCGCGCTCGCAGCGGTCGGGACATATGCCATGCCGATGGCCTTCTTGAGAAACGGCGTCTGCGTTCCGCTGGTGACCCGGCCGACCCGTTCGGCGCCGAGACAGACGTCATAGCCGTGACGCGCGATACCACGATCGATCATCTCGAACCCGACCAGGCGCCGCGTCACTCCTGCGGCCCGCTGCTCGGCGAGCGCCGCTTTACCGATGAACTCGTCTTTGTCCCAGCCGACGATCCATCCGAGTCCGGCCTCGAGCAGCGTGGTCGTCTCGTCCATGTCCTGGCCGTAGAGCCGCATCGCCGCCTCGAGCCGCAGCGTGTCGCGGGCGCCGAGCCCGGCCGGACGGAGCCCGCGTGACTCGCCGGCGTCGAGCAGGGCCGTCCACAGCGTGTCGGCTGCCTGCGGTGCTACGAAGAGCTCGAATCCATCCTCACCCGTGTACCCCGTTCGCGAAATCGTCGCACGCACGCCGGCCACCTCGCCTGTGGCGAACCAATAGGACCGGATAGCGTCAAGCTCCACGCCGGTCACGTCCTGGAGAATGGCGCATGCCAGGGGCCCCTGGAGCGCCACGAGCGCGTAGCGCCGACTGGCGTTGACCGCGACGGCGTCCCCCACTGCCGCCGCCTCGGCCACGATCCACGCGTAGTCTTTGGCGATGTTCGCGGCGTTGACCACCAGCAGGAAGTGCTCCGCCGCCAGACGATACACGAGCACGTCATCGACAGGTGTGCCGCGTGGCGTCGTGAGGGCCGAGTATTGCGCCTGCCCGATCTGCAGTCGACTCGCGTCGTTGCTCGTCATGCGCTGCACCGCCTCGACCACGTCACTGCCCGCCAGCTCGATCTCGCCCATGTGGCTGACGTCGAACAGTCCCGCTGCCGTACGCACCGCACGGTGCTCGTCGCCAATGCTCGAGTACTCCACTGGCATGTCCCACCCGCCGAACGGCATCATCCGCGCGCCGAGGGCGCGATGCCGAGCGTCAAGCGGCGTTTTCTTGAGGCTGTCGGGCGGGGACTGGGTCATGACGCTGAAAAGCGGGTAACCGTACTATGCGCGTGCCAGTGGGTCAAGAAACCACGGCCGCGCGGGCGACCAGCACGGGCCACATACCCGGCGTGTGTTCGGAGTTCGCTGGGACATCGTTGTACTTGATAGCGGGCGATAGCCGTTGTACTTGATAGCGCGCAATAGCCAGCACCTGGGAAGGAGGCGAGATGCTGCTCACAGAACGGACGGTGGAGGGCGCGGTCGTCGTCACGCTCAGCGGCAGGCTCGTGTCGGACGGATCTCACCTCGCGCTCGACCATCAGGTCCGGCGCCTCGTGGACTCCGGATTCCGGCGCCTGATCCTCGACGTGGCCGACGTGACGCAGGTCGATAGCACCGGACTGGGCGCGCTCATCCTGGCACGTGCCACGCTGCGGGGCGCCGGGGGAGAGCTGTTGCTCCAGGGTGTGACGACCCGCCTCCGGAATCTGCTGGCGGTCACCCACCTGCTGCCGGAATTCGGCGTGGCACCGGATGGACCAGGATCACGGTCGGGTCTCGCAACTCGGCTCAGCGGGTAAGTCGGCGGGCGACGGCGCCCAGGCGAACGGGGCGGCGTGCCGGGGGGGGGCCGCACCTCACGCTGACGAGGGCCGTGCGTCGAGCAGCCCGGTGAGCCGTTGGAGTGCGCGCTGCACCGCCATCCGGGCGGCATCCGGAGTCGGTTTCTTCAGACGCGCGGCGATCTCCGCGTAGCTCCACTGCATTTCGATGCGACTGATGACCAATTTGCGGTCGTCCGGTCGCAGGCGCCGTAGCGCCGCGCTGTATCGGGCATAGCTCTCCCGCGAGATCGCCACCTCGAGCGGACCGGTCGTCGCGTCCACCGGGTCTCGCGGCAACTCGACCGCTGTGGGTTGCCATAACACACGGCGCACTCGTCACGAATGCGGTTGATCACCGATTGGCGGAGATAGCCCTGGACGGCTCCGACATGCTGCGGTTCGAAGTAATCGAGTCGTTTGACGAACTGCAGCGTGGCATCCTGGACGATGTCGCCGGTGTCGAGATGGCCGCGGGCATAGGACGGCAGTCGGCCGTGCGCCCACCGCGTCAGTCGGGGAAGACACCGCTCGAGCAGCGCCTCGATCGCGGCGCGGTCGCCAGCCTTGCCCCGCACGACGAGCTCGAGTGTCGGCTCGTCTCCCTGAATTGAAGGGCTCCCATCGGCGTACGCCGCATCAGCGGTGGCGTCCGGCAGGCTGGGCGGCTTGGGCTCGGTCATCCGCACAGTGATCATAGCTGTCCTCCCACGTGAGATCTAACCGCTCCCCCGACCCGGAGCGCGCGCGTTGCCACGCGGCCCACAATTCGAAGTCGAAGACGCCATACGGCAGGACCCGCCGCTCACTCGGCACGACATCCTCACGCCGCCGCGCCGGTCGAAGGGCCGTCCACGCAGCAAAGTCCACCACGTCCGCCATCGAGCTTCGCTCCACCGGACCTCCCTCTCTATTCGTCCCGTCTGTACACACGCCGCATGCCGTCGTCGCTATCTATTAACGACCTGTCCCGCCGAACCGAACACGAGCCGACCCGGCGGATGGCCGGAGTCCCCGACCTGGAGGATTGCGCCGCCAGCCTCAGCGCGGTACCGTCTACGCGGAGGCGGTCCGACGGCCGGGCCGTGGGATGGAGTGATCGGTCAGCGCGTCACCCACTATCGGGTCACCCGCCAGCTCGGCATCGGCGGGATGGGGATCGTCTACGAAGCCACGGATGATCGGCTCCCGCGCGATGTGGCGCTGAAGTTCCTACCGGAGGACGTCCCGCCTCGTATCCCAGCGCTCCCATCGCCGTGTGGAGCGACGGCAGCAGAGCCCGGATTTCGTGTTCCGTGATCGCCGCCATCGCCACGTCGAGCGACGTGCGAGCGGCGTCACCGTCGCCGGCCCCTAGTTGAGCTCGCCCAAGCTCGATGAACGCCGCCGCGCGCGCTGGACCGATGGCCGTCTCGACTGCGCTTCCCAGGGTCGTTCGAGCTGCGTCATAGTCCGGCAGCAACAGATGCGCACGCCCGATGTCGACCTCGAGGGCCGCGACGTAATCCCGGAGCTCAGCAGCGCGCGCGATCGCCAGCGCGCGGTTCAGCTCGGTCAATGCCTGGCTGGGTCGCCCGGTGTACCGATGGTATGCGCCGATGGTCCGCCGCGCGATGACCTCGAAGTACTTGTCACCAAGGCTGTCGTGCACGCGTGCGGCGTTCGTCGCGCGACGAAGGCCATCCTCAAGATCAAGACCGTATTCGACGAGCGCCTCGGCCAGATTGGTGTCAATCTCTGCCGCCCGCCGCTCATCGCCGTAATTCAGATACAGTTCCTGGCTCTCGCGGAGATACCGGACGGCGTCGGACCGGTTCTCGAGGTTGCCATGGGCGACGCCGAGGTTCATCAGGACGAGTGGCTCGAGCGCGCGGTTGCCGGAGTCGCGACTCTCGACCAACGCGCGCTCGAAGAGCTCCAGCGCCGCTTCCATGCTGTCTGTCGTGGCAACCAGACCGAGGTAGTGGTGGGTTCTCGCCAGGTTGTACGCGTCGTTCTGGTCCTCGAAGATCTCCCTCGCCGCATCGAGCTGCGCGCGCGCCTCGGGCCAACGTTCCCGATCGCGCTGGGTGCGAACGATGTCCGCGAGGCAGAGCAAGGACTGTCCTTCGCCACCGCGGTTCCCGGTGGCACGATAGCGTTCCAACGCAAGCGTGCCGTGCTTCTCGGCCAACGCATACTCGCTGAGCCTCGTGTACAACACACACAGCTCCCGATGAGGTCGCACCAGGGCGTCCTCGAGGACAAGCGCTTCGTGGTACGCGTTGACCGCATCCGCGTTGTTGTTGCGTCGGCCTCGAAACGCTCCAAGCTGCATCGGCCAGTTAGATTCGTCCTCATACCGTGCGATCAACCGACCGTACGCCGCCTCTGCGGCTGCATCGTCCTGCAGGCCCTCGGCCAGCACCGCATCGACGAAGAGCGCATCGTCGACGGGTGTTTCCTCCACGACCAACCCGGATGCCTGCCTCGCGGAGGCGTGTGCCTCGCCATCACGCTCCAGGGCAAGCTGCACTCGACTGAGCCATGCATGGGCAAGGGCGTGTTGCGGGTCCTCCTCGACGGCGCGCGTGAACGCTCGCTCGGCAGCGGCGAACTCAAGGGTGTCGTACGCGTTGAGGCCGGCCTCCAGTGCCCGAACTGCCTCCAGCGTGCGGGGCCGACTCCCAGCCGGCCTGGGGGCATACGACCGCCCCGGACCGTTCTCCTCGAAATGGTCCTGAATGCTACTCGCCAGCTCCACGATGAGCTGGTAGGCAGTCGGCCTGGGGAGAGCGGACGCCCGCGCGTCCGTGTCGACGAGGTCTGCCGACGTACTTGTTCGGGCGTCCCGGACCTGTGCCTCCGCGCGCCATCCGCCGCCGTCCGCAATGATCGTCGGCACAATGACGAACTCGGCGCCGACGCCTCCGGCCAGGACCTGCATCGCCTCGGGGTTCGAGACATCCCGCCCGTCGTCGATGAACCCGCGCAGCATCTCCAACACACGACGATACTGGACGACTCGCACGTTGGGCGAGCCAGTGAGCTGGGTCACCAACTCGTATGTAAGCGCCATTCGGTAGTCGTCGAGGCTCGGATCTCCGGTCTCGTTCGATACCGTCGCCACGACGATCGGAATCCGCACCACCGGGCGGCTCAACCACAAGAACGCCGTCACGCCGCCGAGCACCAGCACTGTCACAGTGGCAGCGATCACACTTCCGGCCTGGCGCCACCGGGGTCGTTTCGCGCTGGCGCGGTCTCCCCCCGGCACGACCGCCCCGGTCGCGCCGGGATGAAACTCGAGCGGGAGGCTCCGGCCCAGCAGCTGCCGCAACTCGCGCACGAGCGCGTTCGCGCTCGCAAGACGCGCCTCCGGGTCCTTCTGGAGCGCCGCTGACACCAACGCCTCGACCCCGTCCACCAATTCCGGCTGCTCGACCAGCGACGGCCGCGCCTCGCGCACGGGTCGCGGTGTTTCCTGCTTGATGGCGTACATCGTCGCTTCCGGATACGCCCCGCGAAACGGCGGCTGCCCGGTCAGCATTTCGTAAAGCACGATCCCGAGCGACCAGACGTCGCTCCGCGCGTCGGCGTCGAGTCCCTTGGTCTGCTCCGGGGACATATAGGCGACCGTGCCGAGCGTCGACCCTTCCATCGTCAGACGGAGCGCGTCTTTGAACTTGGCGAGCCCGAAATCGAGAATCTTGACGCCGTCGTCCGTCAGGATGAGATTGCCCGGCTTGATGTCTCGATGAATGACACCCTGGGCGTGTGCTTTCGCCAGTCCCTCCGCCACCTGTGTCGCGATGTCGAGCGCCTCCTCGACCGGCAGCGGCCCGTCTGCGAGCCGGGCCTTGAGCGTCTGCCCCTCATAGCGGGCCATGACGATGAAGAGCTGGCCATCGTCGGTTTCCTCGATGTTGTGAATCGTGCAGACGTTTCGATGGTCGGTGGCCGACGCGGCCTGGGCTTCGCGGATGAACCGCTGCTTCGCGGTGTCGTCGTGGCTCCACTCGGGGGGAAGGAACTTGAGCGCGACACGCCGCTCGAGCCGCGTGTCCCGCGCCTCGTACACGACCCCCATGCCGCCGCCACCGAGCTTGGCGACGATCGTGTACTGCGAGATCGTCTGCCCGATGGTGACCGGTTCTGCCACGTGCTGGGGTCCCGACCGCGATCGCGTGATTGTACCTGCAACCACGGCGGGCAACGTCACGCCGTTCGCCGGATCGCCATCACCGTCACGTCGTCCGTCTGATCGGTGCCGGCCGAGTGCGCGGACACGTCCGCCACGATCCTTTGCGTCAGCGCGGTCGGCGGAAGATCGCGGTCAGCGCGTATGACGGACTCGAGACGCGTCTCCCCGTACTCGCGCCCTCCGCCATCCAAGGCGTCAGGGAGTCCGTCGGAGAAGACCACGACAAGGTCCCCGACGCCGAGCGTCTCCTCCGGTAGTGGCGTCGTCCACCGCTCGAGCACGCCGAGCAGCGGCGCCGTCGACCGGAGCCGTCGAACCCGACCGTCGGCTGCGACAAGAAACGGGTAGTTGTGCCCCGCGTTTGCGTACCGCACCGTGTGCTGCGACACGTCGATGGACGCATAGAACAGCGTTGCGAAGCGCTCGGGAGCGGTACTGCGCCTCAGCAGGTCGTTCGCGCGCTCCAAGCACTCGCCCGGGGACACGCGCGCTACGGCTTGTCCTCGAAGGGTCGCCAGCACGCTCGACATCAACAGCGCCGCTGACAGTCCCTTTCCGGCGACGTCGCCGAGATAACACGTGAGCGGCCCGCCAGTGGGATGGACCCAGTCATAGAAGTCGCCGCCGACCGATTGCGCGGGTCGGGTGATGGCGGCGACGTCGTAGCCGTCGACGGCCGGAGGCTCGATCGGCACGAGCCGCTGCTGGATCTCCCCGGCCACCACCAGTTCCTTGTTCCACGCGTCGAGCTCGCGCTCCTCGTCGTAGAGCCGGGCGCGCTCGATGACCTGGGCTGTCTGGGACGCGAGGATGTCGAACAATCATTTGCGCGTCCTCGGCGGTGAAGCACTGGTCGTCGCGTTTGTTCGAGGCCATCAGCACCCCGAGCAGACGCGGCTGGGCGCTGGATGCGTCGGGCGGCAGCAGCAGCGGCGCGGCAAGCAACGACCGGACATCGGAGGCCCGTGCCTCGACCCGGAATCGCGAGTCGCGCCGGCAATCATCGACGAGCAGGGTCTCTCGATGGAGTCCCATCCAACCGACCACGCTGTCCTGGAGATGCACGCGGAGCCGGTTGTCGGGGTTGGAGGCGACGCGGACACGGGTCTTCGTGCCGGCCTCCCCTGGGTCAATCAGATAGATGGCACTCTGCTCGGCGCGCGCGAACCGTCGTGCCCGGCTCGTGATCTTCTTGAGGATCCGGGTCGAGTCGGGCGTGCCGCCGATCTCCTTGGCGAGCTCGTTGAGTAGCACGAGCTCATCCACCGCACGCGAGAGGCGGGCATTCTCGCGCTGGAGGCACTCGAGATCCGCGGATCGCGGCCGAGACCCGTCAGGACCAGAGCGCCCGTTCCGATCGCCGAAGGCGCGCGACCATATCGCTCGGACGAAGCGCACGCTCGCGTTCGTGGCGATGGATCGCATCACTTTGTCCCTGTCCACGCCTGATACCGTACGTCTGGGCGAAGAACCCGTACTTCATAGAACGGAACATTGGGCCAAACCGCACAGGGTGCGGTGTGCGGTCGAATCACTGGTGGGTCGGTGTCGTGCTGCGGGGGAGCCACGGCGCGCCGGTAAGCGCGCCGTGGCCGGGTCTTGCTACCGCGGGGGGTCGGCGTCCACGATCGGCACGGCCGGCTCCCGAAGCCCCGGGTGCCCGCCATCGATCCGCTGCTGCGATACACGCGCCGCGGCCTCGAGCGCCAGATCCTCGTCGGCGCGCGCCCCGGTGAGCAGGTTGAGCATCCCGTAGTTCCCCTCGTGGCAGGCGTACTCGAAGAGGTGGTTAAGTGGGTCGCGCGTGTCGCGCCGTGTCATCGGAATCGACACGGTGAACGGCCGGGTATACGTGCTCGGGTCCTCGACTGTGAACTCGTACTCGATCCGATTCGCGTCGACGAGGTGGAACCGCTCCACCAGGCGCAGCGTGCCCCCCGGGCCGCGGTGGGTCGTCTGGATGATGTGCGAGGGCTGATAGTCACCGCCATCCAGCCGGTTGTGGAACAACGCCGTTTCGACGACGAGGGTGTCCCCCTCCCAACGGCCTCGGCTGTCGCCCAGCCACTGGCGGATGCCGTCACCGACATGCGGGCGGCCGTCCAGCGGGATGATCCGCGTCTCGTGGATCATCTCCATCACGATCGCCACATGGTCCTCGGTCTGGAAGATCTGGTAGTTGGCGTTGTAGATGTTCGGGATCATCGCGATGGGCAGCGTCCGCGAAATGCATCGCTCCCAGCTGTTGCGGTCGAGCCACGAGTCACCTTCCCCACGACCCGCACGCGCGTGCTCACGAGCGACGAGCCGTGCGATCGCATCCGGCCGCAGCGGTGGGATGCGTCCGTCGGGCGGATCGGTGATGAGCGACGGCCGCTCGCGTCCGGTCGCCTGCTCGAGCCAGCCGGCGCCGGTGCCGCCGGTCGCCTCGCGCACTGCCTGCTGCGACGCATTGCTGCGTGCCTGCTCTTCTTCGGTGAGCCGCTCGAAGGGAATCTGGGTCGAGTTGTTCCAGACACCTACCAGGTCCGGATCCCCCCACGGCGTCCGCGGGAGGGCGGTGTCCTCGCTCGGAGGAAGCAGCCCGGCGATGCTCGTATCAGCCCCAGACACGGATCGTGCCCCCTGTGCGCTGGCGGAACCGGGCAGTAGCATCGCGGTCAGCGCGATGAGGGCGGCTATCTGACATCGCTGGTTCATCTCGTCCTCCTCGATCCACTCAATCGACAATGGCCTGATACGCAAGTGTCGCAAGATCCTGACGAATGTTCAGGTGGGTGTATGGGCGGAGCTGGGTCATCAGGATACCGATCAGCTCCTCGTCGGGGTCGACCCAGAAGGTCGTGTTGAACGCGCCCCACCAGAAGTAGGACCCCACCGAATAGGGCATCGCCGCTGCACCCGGGTCGTCGACGACCGCGTACCCCAGACCGAATCCATAGCCGGGACCGATCAGCCAGACCTCCTTGTCGCCGATGTGGTTCATCGTCATCAGCTCCACGGTCTTCCGGCCGAGTATCCGCGCACCGTCGAGCTCGCCGCCGTTGAGCATCATCTGGTGGAAACGGAAGTAGTCGCGTGCCGTCGAGACCAGCCCTCCCGCACCGCTGAAGTAGCTGTGCGGCGCGCGGACGAACCGGCTCTCACGGGTCGGTCCTTCAGTCAGCACCAGCCCCACGGCGTCATCCGGGCGGTAGAGCCCCGCAAACCGATGCAGCTTGGCCTCGGGCAGGTAGAAGTGCGTGTCGCTCATCCCGAGCGGCCCGAACACCCGCTCATCGAGAAACCGGTCGAACGGGCGGCCGGATATCACCTCCACCAGCCGGCCGACCAGATCGGTCGCCCGGCCATACTCCCATGCGTCGCCGGGATGAAAGTTCAGCGGCAGGGTCGCGAGCCGCGTGGCGAACGCGCCGATCGTATCCCCCGGTTCACGCTGTGACGCGATCTCGTCGAAGTCGGGCTTGGTGATCCCACGGTAGGTATTCGGCAGGCCGGCCGTGTGGGTCAGCAGATGCTGCACGGTAATCGGACCAGACGCCGCCACGGTCTTGTATCGACCGCGTCCCAGCTCCTGATACGTCGCCGGCGACGCCACCTCCATCTCGGCGAACTCCGGCAGCCACTTGGCGATCGGATCGCGGAGCTGAAAGTAGCCTTCTTCGTAGAGCATCATCAACGCCACGGACGCGATTGGCTTCGTCATCGAGGCGATGCGAAAGATCGCATCGTGCGTCATCTGCGCGCGCGCGTCGACCTCGCGGTCGCCGAACGCCGAAAAGTGCACGACTTTGCCGCGACGCGCGACGAGCGACACAACCCCCGCGACGTCGCCACGGTCCACGTACGCCTGCATCGCCTGGTCCAGCCGCTCCAGGCGCGTCGATGACAGGCCGACCTCCTCCGGCGCTGCGGTCGGCACGCCCTCCATCTCCGGGAGATCCGCCGGAGCACGCCCCGCCCCGATCGCCACCGAGATCACGACGAGACCGAGCACCACTGCCGCCGGGCGCGTGCTCGCCATCCACGTTGGCGTCAGATCCATCGATTCACCTCGACTCAACACGGCTCCAGTGCCCCCGTCATTCTAGGTGAGTATGCCACTCGGCGTCCGCTGCCGACCGACTCCGGGCACGACAAGCACCGCTCGCGGGCGCACCCGGCTCGGCGATCCCCGGCGAACCGGCGTCCGGACGCATTGAACCAGCCGACGACCTGCGGTACGCTGGCCGCCGAGGACGCAACGCCATGGAGACGAAGCGTAGTGATGCACGCGGCTGCCTGATTGTTGCCGTCGTCGCCGGCGTAATCGCGGCATGCGCCGTCACGCGGCCCGCCGTGCACGCGCAGTCCACAACGACGTTCGTCCCCGTCACCGACGCGACGTTACAGGCGCCCTCGCCCGATGACTGGCTGATGTGGCGACGGACGCTCGACGGATGGGGCTACAGCCCACTCGACCAGATTGACCGGACGAATGTCGGGGACCTCCGCCTGGTCTGGTCACGCGGGCTGCATACGCCGGGCCGGCAACAAGGCACGCCGCTGGTGTACGACGGCGTGATGTACATGCCGAATCCAAGCGACGTCATCCAGGCCATCGACGCCGTGACCGGCGACCTCATCTGGGAATATCGTCGGTCGCTGCCCGACGATGTGTGCGAGTTCCTGATCCCTGGCGTCTGCACGACAAACAGAAACCTGGCCATCTACGACAACCTCATCATCGACACCAGCGTCGACGACTACGTCTTCGCGCTCGATGCGACGACTGGGGATCTGGTGTGGGAAACGCAGATTCTCGACTACCGGGTCCATCCGGCCAACCAGAGCTCGGGACCGATCATCGCCGATGGCAAGGTAATCTCGGGCCGGAGCTGTATGCCCAGCGGTGGACCGGACGCCTGCGTTATCACCGCGCACGACGCGCGAACAGGGACAGAACTGTGGCGTCGCCGAACCATCCCCGCGCCGGGTGAGCTTGGCGATGAGACGTGGGGTGGCGTGCCAGACGAAGAGCGCCGGCACGTCGGCACCTGGATGGCGCCGAGCTACGATCCGGCGTTGAACCTCATCTACATCGGCACGTCGGTGACATCACCAGCACCGAAGTTCATGCTTGGCGGCACCGGGCTCGCGCATCTCTATCACAATTCGACGCTCGCGCTGAACGCCGATACCGGTGAGATCGTGTGGTATTACCAGCACCTGAACGACCATTGGGATCTCGACCACCCGTTCGAGCGTCTGCTGGTCGACACGGCCGTGCGGCCGGACCCGGCGGCGGTGAGCTGGATCAACCCGCGACTGCGGTCCGGGGAGACGCGTCGCGTCGTGACCGGGATCCCTGGCAAGACCGGCATCGTGTATACGCTCGATCGCGCGACAGGCGAATTCCTCTGGGCGACCCCCACGGTCACGCAGAACGTCATCACGAACATCGATGGGGCGACGGGTGCGGTCTCCGAGAACGCCGAGGTCGTGTTTGGGGGGTACGGGCAAGAAGTGCTGGCGTGCCCGAGCGCGATGGGCGGCAAAGACTGGGAAGCGGGCGCCTACAGCCCGCGCACCAACACGATGTATATGCCGCTCAGAAATGCCTGCGCCCGCATGGCGGCGCTCGACGACGGGAAGACATCGCTCTACAGCCTGAGCATGCGGTTCGAGCTCTCCCCAGGGACGGACAACCTTGGCACCGTACGAGCGATCTCCGCCGAGACCGGCGAGACGTCCTGGACATACGAGCAACGAGCCGCCACTATGTCGCTCGCGGCGACCGGCGGCGGGCTCGTCTTCGGCGGCGACATCGCAGGCCGGTTTCGCGCGCTCGATGACGAAACGGGTGACGTGCTGTGGGAAATCAACCTCGGATCCCCCGTGAGTGGGTTCCCTGTGACGTATGCCGTCGACGGTCGACAGTACGTCGTGGCGGGTACGGGCACCGGCGGTAACGCCTCGCGCTGGAGCGCCATGACACCGGAGCTACGACCGAGCAGCGGCAGCAATATCTTTGTTTTCGCGCTTCCAGACTAAGGACCCTGACGCCGAGTCGCTCCACGCGCTCACATCTCTTCGTCCACGATCACGTCCAGCAGCGTCGGGCCGTCGTGTGCAAACGCCTCGCTCAGCGCGGTGCCGACAGCATCGGCCTCGGTGACCCGTCGCGCGCGCACCCCCATTGCGGTGGCCAACGCCGAAAAGTCTATCGGCGGATCCCTGAAGTCCATGCCGACGAAGTCCGTGAAGTCGTCGCGCGTGCGCACGCGTTGCTTGAGGATTCGATACCCGCGGTTGTTGGCGATGACGAACACCATCCGCAGCTTCAGGTGCGCCGCGGTCCAGAGCGCCTGGATGTTGTACATCGCCGACCCGTCGCCGATGACCGCGACGAGCGGCCGGTCCGGCACGGCGAGACGAATCCCGATGGCGCCAGCGATGGCGAAGCCGATCCCGCTGCTTGCCAGACCGTAGTAGCTCCACGCGTCGCGATACGCCACGAGCCGCGGAAGCGCGCGCGTCGACGTCAGCCCCTCGTCCACGACCACCACGTCCTCGGGCAAGCTCTCCGCGATGCGCAGCATCAGCCCGTCGGGGTCGAGGCGACCATCGGGGCGGGCGGCGAGCGACCGCGCCAGGACCTCGCGCTGGGCCGACCAATTCCCCGCTCGGATCGCATCGATACGGCGCGCGGCCGCGGCGGTCTGACCGGGACTTCGACGCGCGCGCAGCACGGCCGTGAGCGCCGTCAGCGTCTCACGGACATCCGCCTGGATCGCGACCTCCGTCGGATAGTTCTTGGCCAGCTCGGCGTTGCGCTCGGCGATCTGCACGACCGCCAGCCCGGCGGGAAGCGGCGACACGGCGCCCGGCACGGACATACGCAAGAGGTCGGTCCCGAGACACACCAGCAGGTCGTAGTCAGCGAGGCGCCGCGAGACATCGCGCTGATCGCGGCTGAGCATGCCGACATAGCAGTCATGGCGGGAGACGAAGGGTGCGGCCGTGGGTATCGTGTCCTGGTAGACCGCGGCGCCGAGCAGCTCCGCCAGCTCCGCTGCCGAGTCGAGCGCGCGGCGCATGTTCACGTCGTGCCCGCACACGAGCACCGGGTTGTCCGCCGGCGAGGAGACGCTCCGCGAGCGCGTCCAGCGCCGCATCGGCGGGTCGGTTTCGCGTCGACGCGGTTACGCCGGCCGAGGTCGATCTCCGCGTCGTCCTCGAGGACGTTGCCCGGGAGAGAGAAAACACCGGGCCGGTCGGTGGCGCCAGCGCGGTCTTGGCCGCGCGCCGCACGACACGTGGCAGGTCGGTCAACCGCGTGACCTCGACCGCCCACTTGACCACTGGACGGGCGATCGGCTCGAGCGGTGCGTACAGCATCGGCTCGGTCAGGCCGTGTCCGACCTCGTGCTGTCCTGCCGTCACGATCAGCGGCGACCCGATCCAGTGCGCGTTGAACAGGGACCCCATCGCATTCCCGAGGCCGGGCGCGACATGTACGTTGCACGCGGCCAGGCCGCCATGCGCGCGCGCATAGCCGTCGGCCATCGTGACGACCGCTGATTCCTGGGCCGCCAGCACGTAGTGCAGCTGCGGGAACCTCGGCAGTGCCGCCATCAGCGGCAACTCGGTCGTGCCGGGATTGCCGAACAGATGGGTCACCCCCTCGTCGACCAGCAGCGAGAGAAAGGCGATGCTACCGCGCACAACTAGATGGGGCTTCGCAGGAGGTTCGACGAGAAAGCACAGCTCGTGGACTAGTAGTCGGCAGCGCGCAGCGAGGCCCGGATGATCTCCTCGTCGTTCCGATGCACGATATGACCGTTGGCATACGCAGGATGCGTCCAGTTGACGGCGCGGTCCGTCCGGTTCGGGCGGCCGGCCGCAGAGTGCGACGTCGGCTCGATGAGCCGCGTCCTGTCCAGCTCCGCGTACCCCTCCGGCGTGAAACGCGCGAGTAGCAGGAAACCCTCGTCGTTGTTCACAAAGTAGCGGTCCTGGTGACGCACCATGAACGCGGTGCCCCAGCGTGCTTGCGCGGTCATGGCCGGGCTCATCCATACCCGTTCGCCGGTCCTGGCATCCAGCCCTCGCAGCTCGCCGTAGCTCCCCACGCCGTAGACGTAGTCGTCCTCGATGATCGGCGTCGTGATGAGCGAGTGCAAACCGTCGGTCTGGTCCGGCATCTCGCTCCGGCCCGACCCCTTCCACAACAGTGTGGCCGACGGACCATCCTGGCTCAAGCGCATCATCATGGAGCCGTAGTAGAACTGGGTCACGAGCAGATAGTCGTCGCTCATGACAGGCGTGGCGACCGACAGGCCGGAGCCGGCCTCCCACGCTTCCTCCCAGTTGATCGCGCCCGTCTCCGGATCGAGCGACACCAAGGCGGCGGCATGCCAGACGATGAGCTGTCTCGCACCGCCCGCCTCGTAGATGACCGGCTGCCCGTAGCCCATCTCGCCGACGACGTCGACCGCCCGCCAGACCTCGGCGCCGGTGCGCTTGTCGAAGGCGACGACAAGCGCGTCGGGCTCGCCGCCGACCACCGTGAGCAGCCGTTCGCCGTCCACGAGCGGTGCACTGGCGATGCCCCAGGTAGGGACACTCGTGTCATAGTCGGTGACGTAATCCTTCTTCCAGACGACCCGGCCGGTCTCGACATCCAGACAGAACAGCCGGCCGGTCGCGCCGACGACGTACACCCGATCACCGTCGACAGTCGGTGTCGCGCGCGGGCCGATCGCATACGAGACCATCATCATCCGGTAGCTGGTGCGCCACTCGTGCGTCCACAGGACATCGCCCGTCCGCTCGTCCAGCGCCAAGAGGCGCTCCGTCCCGTCGACCGTGCGCGAATCGGGGTCCTCTCGCCAGTCGGTGACGAACACACGTCCGCCGGCCACAGCCGGCCCGGCGTAGCCCGACCTGATCGGCGTGCGCCAGCTCACGAGCAGCTGGTCCGGCAAGTCCTGGACGATGCCGGTCTCATGCCACACCGCCAGACGGTCCGCCCCTCGCCACTGTGCCCAGTCAGCGGCGCTGCCCGACACGCCCGAGGCGAACGCGATCACGGCGACCCACACGATCGGCGCGCCCACCGGACGCGTTCTACGGCTGTCGTTCATCACTGATCTCCCGCGTTGGTCGGTTCGGGGCCGCGGGCCTCGACTCATTACGGCCAGAGCATCCGCCATTTCGGCCGAGTACTCCGCCGTACCCCATGCGATGCGCAGCATGCCTGAGGGAACGTCCCCGTCCTTGGCCGGAACATCCGGCTGCAGCGTGACCGCGAGGCTCTCCACCGGCTCGGCGAGCATCCGGCGATCGAGTGGGGTCTTCCCGAAATCCCTGGACGGGTCATAGTCGGTGCCCCATTGCCGGGTCTCTCGACTGACAATCAGCTCGGCGCCGTCCGCCCGGGGCAACATGAACAGCGTGTACTCGCCACGCGGCACGTCGAGTCTGCCAAGCCACACGTTGACATCGAGCGTCAGATGGGTCGCCCAGTTCGCGCCGAGGCGCCAGACCTGGTCGTAAGGCACCAGCCCGCCGAAGATCGTACGGCCTCGCGCGTGGGGCTGACCGTAGTCGATCGTCATGCGGGACGGACCGGAGTGCGACGGTGTGCGTGTGAACCACCCGGTCGCGCCGCGCAGCAATCGACCGTCGAAGGTCACACTCGTCGTCACCCGTCCGCTCGGTGCCACAGCCGGCCCTGGCGAGCCGTCCTGCGCGACAGGCGACACCCCAAGCAGCACTATCAGGACGGTCAGCGACACCAGGGTGAGACGCTGCGGTGGCTGTGACATGAGTGGCGCGACGGGGCGACGGCCCGCGACCCGATGAGGTGATTGTGGTGGAGGCGGTCGAGCTGGTCAAGAATCGTAACCAGACGTGCGGATACGGCCCTTGGGCAGGTCGGCGTGAGCCGTGAGCAATGAACGGTATGATCGGGAGGCATGGCGTTGCACCCGCTGGGTCGCATCGAGGCCGAACCCGACCGTCGCGGACATCGTCGAGGTCGAGGTCGAGGTCGAGCCGACGCACGGCGGATACACAATTTCGGATCGAGCAGGGGGAGAGATGGCCACGATCGAGCGTAGACCATTCGCCACGCGTGTTCTCCTCGGTGGCCTCATCTTCGTGCTGCTGATATCGGTGGCCGCGACCACGTACGCGCAGCGCCTCCCCGGGACCGAGAACGGCGAGTGGCGCTATCTCGGCGGCGATGCCGGGCACACGCGCTCGTCGCCCCTGGACCAGATCAACGGCAGCAACTTCTCGGACCTCGAGGTCGCGTGGATCTGGCGAAGCGACAACTTCGGCCCCAACCTCGACTACTTCTCCCGGTCCACGCCGATCTTCGTCGACGGAATCCTCTACACGGTCGCCACGCCGAGACGGCAGGTGGTCGCGATCGACCCCGCCACCGGCGAGACACTCTGGGCCTTTCGCGAGCCCGAAACGATCCGACACCTGCGCTCCCCGAGGCAGGCGTACGGCAAGGGGGTCGCTTACGCCGAGGTGAACGGGCGCGGCGTGATCTACGTCACGAGCCCCGCGTTCTTCCTCTGGGCTCTGGACGCCAAGACCGGCCGGCCGCTGGAGAACTGGGGCCGCCGTGTGCCGCTGGACGGCTTCTCCGACTCCGGGACGATCGACCTGATTCCACCCCTCGTGTCCGACTGGGGGCGGTGGCAGGACCGAAGCGCGACCTACGATCCCGACTACGGAATCCCGAGGGAGCTCGGGATGGTCACGGCCTCGGCACCGCCCATCGTCGTGAACGGCGTCGTCGTGGTGCTCGTGGGTCACCAGCCCGGGTATGGCCAGACGCGGGTCGAGAACGTCCCCGGCGACATCATGGGATTCGATGCCGCCACTGGGGAGTTCCTCTGGAAGTTCCACGTCATCCCACGACCCGGCGAAGTGGGTCACGAGACATGGCACAACGACGCGTGGGAGTGGTCGGGCGATATGTCGACGTGGGCACCCGCGTCCGCCGACCCAGAGCTGGGGCTCGTCTATCTGGTGACAAATGCCTCGACCGTGCAAACCTACGCGGGCCATCGGCCCGGCGACAATCTCTTCGGAGGCTGCGTCCTCGCGCTGGACGTCCGCACCGGCGAGCGAAAATGGCACTTCCAGATCCACCGTAGCGACCAGTGGAACTACGACCTGCCGACACCGCCGATGCTGATGGATCTGACGGTGGACGGGCGGCGTATCCCGGCCCTGATCCAGCACACGAAGCAGGGGTTGATCTTCGCGTTCAATCGGGAGACCGGCGAGCCGATCTGGCCCATCGAGGACCGCCCGGTCATTCAAACGGAAGTCCCCGGCAACTACACCTCGCCCACGCAGCCCTACCCGACGAGGCCGGAGCCCGTGGACCGCATCATCCTGGACGGCCTGACCGAGGAATTCGTCATCGACTACACACCGGAGCTGAAGCAACGGGCGCTGGACATCCTGAGGCACTACCGGGTCGGGGGTCTCTACGTGCCGCCGCTCCCCGAAAACCATGACAACGACTTTTACAACAACGTCGGCTGTCTCGGGGGTGGCAACGTCATCCCCCACCCGCCGGTAGGGGATCCGAGCACGGGGATCACGTACGCGTCACACCGACGAGGGTGCAACGCGCCTGGGTTCATGGCGCCCACAGGTGGCGTGGACCAGGACGACCCGAACTATGCCGTGCCCGGCAGGAGCGGCGCCACGCCCAACAGCACGCCGACCACCGGCACCACGGTGGCGGCGTGGTTGCCGGGTGGCTTCCGGGAGCCGACCGACGCGCAGACCCCGTTCGTCTCGGTGTCTGGACTGCCGCGCATCGACGGGTTGCGGCTCTACAAACCGATGGACAACCAGCTGTCCGCCTTCCAGATGAACACCGGCGAGCGATCCTGGTCGTTGCCTGTCGGCGCGACGCCCGAGGTCATCAGGAACAACCCTCGCCTGCAAGGAGTGGACGTCCCAAATACGGGCGGCGCCGGCTTCTCGATCCAGATGGTCATGGGGGATCTCCTGGTCCAGACCCGATCGCTAAGCGAAGGCACCAGACAGATCGTGCCCGACGCGGCGCTGGAGCTCCACGGCCGCGACAAGCTCACAGGAGAGATTCTGGGAAGCGTCGAGCTTCCGGCCCCGGGTCAGTACGGAATGATGACCTACCTGCACCGGGACCAGCAGTACATCGTGGTGCAGATCGGCAGCGTCCAGACGGGGTTTCCCGGCTCGCTGGTCGCGTTGACGTTGCCCTGACGGGCAGCGCTACTTCGGTCGCGGACGTCCCCGTCGGTGACGGGCAGCGCTACTCCTGAAACGTCCACCGGCGTTTCTCGCTGCCCGCAGCCCCGTGCGCCTCCTCCACCGCGATTCTCGGGGTCTCGTCGTGCCGATATACCAGCACCCACTTGAGGGCCGCGCGATTCGCCTTGGGCACCGGGTACTCGTGGGTCGCCAATTCGGCGCCCTCGAAGACGTTGACTTCGCAATACTCCTCTGGCGCACAGAGGCCTCTGGCCTCTTCGACCCAGTCCTCCACCATGACGCCGGGGCGCACCCAGGCGCCCCACGCATGCGCCGTGACCCCCACGAAGCTCAACACCGGTCGCCGCTGAGGCTCGGGCTGTTCCGCCATGCCGTCAAGGCCGCCGCACGCGAACACTACGACCGATCCGAACAGCACGACTCGACCGCGCGTCAAAAATCCGCTCATGGATATCACTCCGGTAGGGCGAACACGAAGAGGTTGTTTCCGAGACTCGGGCGCAGCTCCGGCGTCAGCACCAAGAGCCCGGCTGACGTGCCAGCGACGCCGGTGCTCACCGCGACGTATTGCCGGCCGCCGACCGCATAGGTGATCGGGAACCCCGTGACGGGGGAACCGAGATTGATCTCCCAGAGGATCTCGCCGGTTTCGTCGTCGAACGCCCGGAAGCGACCGTTCGCGTCGCCACCGAACAGGAGACCGCCGCCCGTGGAGACGAGCGACATGGTCATCGCTCGCTGGTCGTGCTGCCACAGCGTCTCCCCCGTCTCCGCCGAGATCGCGCGCACAGTACCGAGCTGGTCGAATCCGGGCGCGAACTGATTGCGAACGGCCAGCGCATACAACCTCGCTCCGATGTCGCCCTCCCGTGTGGCCGTCGCCATCATCCGGGCACACGCGTTGCGCAACGGGAAGTACATCGTGTTGGTCCGCGGACTGTATGCGCCGGCTTCCCAGTCTTTGCCCCCAAGCCACGTCGGACAGGCCAGCACTTCTTGACCGGTCCCGGTGAAGACCACCTCGGAGTTCTCCGTGACCGTCCCCGTGGCACCGTCGATATCGCTGATGACGTTTTGGGTGACCGTCGGCGTCGCCCAGAGAAATTCACCGGTTACCCGGTCCAGGGTGTAGACGACGCCGGTCTTCCCCGGAATACCGGTGACGACCCGCCTCACCTCACCAGCCCGGAGGCGCGGGTTGATCCAGCTCACCGCCGCGGGGTTCGGTGCGACCGCGGTATCGACCAGCAGGCGCTCGAACGGATGATCGAGATCCCAATGATCGTTCAGATGCTGATAGTGCCACCTGATCTCACCCGTCGCGCCGTCGAGCGCGAGCGTCGAGTTGTGATACAGATGCTTGTTGTTGATGCCACCGAGCAGGAACTTCGGGGCGGGTGAGGTCACCGACGTCCCGATGTAAACGAGATCCAACTCCGGGTCGTAGCTCGGCACCATCCACGAACCGACATGCGCGCGTTCCTCGAACGGCACGCCGCCCCAGGTCTCGTCACCCGGCTCCCCGGGCCCGGGAATCATGCGCCGTCGCCACAGCTCCGCGCCCGTGTTCGCGTCATGGGCCGTAATGACACAGGCATCAGGTCCACCCTGGGGCATACAGCTGCGACCCGACACCACCCTCCCGTTGGCAATGATTGGACCGGAGGTTTGATTCGCCGGGTTCACCGTGTAGTCGAGGATCTCGGTTTCCCAGGCCAGTTGACCCGACGTGGCGTCGATCGCGAACACGTAGTCGTCGACGCTGGTGTCGATGATCAGATTGCCGTAGATGGCCACGTTCCGGTTGGTTGCAGTGGCAAAGAGGTAGTCCTCCGCATCATCGGGGATTTCCCGTCGATGCTCCCACAGCAGATCGCCCGTCACCGCGTCCAACGCCTGGATGATGTCCCGCGGGTTTGGCATATAGAGGACGCCGTCGTAGGCAAGCGGCGTGCCCTCCTGCGTGCCGGGCATCAACCCGCGCGACCAGACCATGCGCAGCTCCCCGACGTTCTCCCGGCTGACCTGGTCGAGCGGACTGTAGCCCCAGCCGTCGAGCGTGCGTCGCCACATCAGCCAGTCGCCGGGGTCGGGATCCTGCAACATCGCATCCGTGACGGGGGGAAAACCGTCGACCTGTGCCTGGGCGGGAAACTCGGCGGCGACGCTGGGCGCGAGAAAGGCGACGGCCATAAGGCAGGCACGGGACATCGTCGACCAAGATGCGCGCATGGACCCTCCTGGGGGTGTTCCGGGGAACGCTCAGTGATTATGCCACTCTGTCTGCCTGTCATTCGACGTATGTCCTGCGTGCGAAGACCGTCCCTTTCTCCCGAACCAGACCGACCTTGATGCGGTGGGTGCCCGGGTCCAGGTCAGGTGTCTCCGTAAACAGCACGTAGTGCCCCACGAGCGCCCCGGCCACCCGATCGAGCGCCCGCTCGGTGAACACGTGTGCGCGTAGAAAGAAGCCGCCCGTGTCCTCGGCCACCGCCCTGAGCCCGATCTCGAACGTATGCGAATCGGCGTTCGTGATGTCGAGGCAGAACACGCTCGCGCGCGCTGCGTGCAAGGCGTCGCGTGCCTCCGCATAGTCGGGACTCAGGTGCGCGCCAACCACTCCCAGACCTCGGGCGAAGCGACCGAAGCCGTACCCGATCAGGACGACCGACTTCGACCCGGGCAGGGGCTCGAGCGCCTGACCCACCAGTCGCAACGCCTGCTCTATGGTGGATGCCGCACGTCCGCGCGTCTGGCTGAGGCGCGCGACCAGCGAGAAATCGGACGACGACTCGACGATCGGCGGCCGGTGAAACATGACATCGTCCGCGAGCACCCTCCGCGCCCTACCGAGGTCGTCGGTGAAGTCGAGCCAGATCTTGAGATGGGAGTCGAAGGACAGAATGGCGACGCGGTCGCTGGACGTCAGGCCGGAGAACAGCCGGCCGCTTTCCTGCAGTAGACGCAGCAGCCCGATGGCGCGGCGACTCTCGAGGCTCTTCTGAACGACCAGGACGATGAAGCGTCCGGCCGCACTCGGTTCGATCACACCGGCCAGCGGTGTCGACGGCAGCGGCCCATGGTCGCGCGCGCCGCCCCCGATCCACTGCACTGATTCGACCCGGACCGACTGTCCGCCGATCTCGACCTCGAAGTCGTTCGGGGCAAGCCCGACCACCGGCTGTCCAGACCGGTCGACCACGCGGGCGTCGACAACGACGCGACCGACATCGACGCGTTCCACCAACGGAGGTTGCTGGGTGGCCTGTCCGGTCGCGCTGAGCGCCACAAACGCGGCGAGCGCGCCGAGCCCCGCCGCGCGGCGGAACGCATCAGCAGGTGGATTCAGGGGGGCTCTCACCACGGGCTGCTAGCCGATCGTCACCGGCTGGCGGGTCATGACCTGCAGAGTCTCGCTCTCCACACAGGCCTGGATACGCGGAAGCAGCCTCCCGAACGCGGGGTCCTCCGCCGCCGCGGCAAGACCGGCCTGGACGGCGTCGGCGCTGGGGATCTCCCACACATCGATGACCGTTTGTGCGGCTCCGTCATCCTGCAGATAGCAGCCCTGCAGTGTCCAGCCGGCATGTTTCGCGAGCAGGTGAGCGAGCTCTCCCAGCACCTCCGTAAAGGCGTTCAATGTGCCCGGGCGCAGCGTGATGTGCGTGAACAGATATGGCGCATGCGTCGCTGGCTGGCTCGTGCTCGCGCCGGCTCCTCGGGCGGTAGCACTCCCGAGTCCTACGGTGCTCAGGCTCAGCGCGGCAAGGGACCCAACGAACGCCCTGCGCGACCCGCGGTGATCCCACAATCGCGTCATCTCAATCATCATCGAACATCCTTCGTGCGGTGCCGTAAGGGCCGTGCCAGGGCGCTAATTATGCCACCGTCCTAGGCCGGTTCGGCCAGGACCTGTGATTGAATGAGCGGATTCGACGCACGACGCCATCCCACGCCAGCGGACGGACCCACGCACTGGCCGTCGGTACCGCGTTCATCCTGCTCGGATTGGCGCGACCAGCGTCGGCCCAGCTGTCCCCCCCGAACGACGCCGGCGTGGCGATGGGGCACCTGCACTACGTCGTGCGGGACGTCGAGGCCAACAGGCGCTTCTGGATCCGGCTCGGGGGCGACGCCGCGATGTTCGGCGACACGGTTGTGGTGAAGTTCCCAGACGTCCTCATCTTTCTCGACCACGGTGAGTCCTCGGGCGGCACGGAGGGCTCGATCGTGAACCACATGGCCTTCAGGGTGCAGTCACTGGCCACGGTCGCGGCGGCGGGATTCGCAGCGGAGGTGTCGGGGTCGTCTTCAGGAGTCGCGAACGTGTTCACGCCCGAGGGGGAGCGGATCGAGCTATTCGACGACACGGCGACGAACCTCACGTTCACACTCGACGATGGGACCGCGCATCCGGCAGCTCACCGGCACAACGAGCCGCTCGGCGTGCCAATCATCGCGCATCACCTCCACCTCTATGTCACCGAGGACCGTGTCGAGGAGGCCCAGCGCTGGTATGCCACGACGTTCGGAGGGATCTCGGGGATGCGCTGGCGCTACGCCGCCGTTGATCTGCCGGGCATCAACCTCAACTTCTCGCACAACGCAGACGCGGGCGGCGCGCCGACCAAGGGGCGCATGCTCGATCACATCGGCCTCGAAGTGACCAACCTCGAGGCGTTTTGCCTGGACCTCCAAGCAAGGGGCGTCGTGTTCGACCAGCCCTACCGCACGGGCCCGGAGGGCGTCGGGACGGCGTTCCTCACCGATCCATGGGGCACGTCGATCGAGCTGACAGAAGGGCTCCGAGGCCTGTGATCGGGCTGACCGCGCGGTCATCAATCTGACGCATGGGGCGTCAGATGTCGCTTGAACCAGGCGACCATCGCCGCCGTGGCTTCCGCGCGGTGGTCAGGGTTCCGGAACCCGTGGTCTCCTCCCTCGATCACCAGTAGCTCGTGGCTCACCCCGGTCTTCTTGAAGGCCGCAGTCAGGATTTCGCTGTCGGCCAGCGGGACGAGCTCGTCGGCATCACCGTGAATCAGCAAGGTCGGCGGGTCGTCTGCGGTCACATACAGGATGGGTGAGATGGCCGCCGCCCGGTCCGCACCGAAGTCGAGCGCCGGAAAGCGCTCGTTCGGACCGAACCGCTGTCGCAGATCGACCGGTGGATAGTAGGCCACGACCGCGGCCACGTCGGCGTTGCCGCTGCTTGCGCGATACCGCGGACCGATGTCAGGCCGGCCCGTCGCCGGGGACGCGGATATCGGCACTCCTGCCGAGTCGAGGCCCAACATCAGCGACAGGTGACCACCGGCACTTCCGCCCCACACGCCGAGGCGGTCTCGGTCGACGCCGTAGTCGGTCGCGTGGGCGCGGATGTGACGCAGCGCGGCGCGGACGTCGGAGACCGCATCCGGAACCTTGAAACGGGGTGCGCTGCCATGATGCACCGCGAACACCGTGAAACCCTCCGCCAGGAGAGGCTCGAACGAGGACACCCGCTCCGCCGGATCGACCCAGACGGAAAACCACCCGCCCGAGACCATGCGCAACACGCCGGCGCCATTCGGCGCCGCGGGCTCGAAGACGTCGTAGACGAGCGCCATGCCATCCTTGTGACCGTAGATGACGTCTGCCGTGATCTGGGCGTGCGCGTGCGTTGCACAGACGACCACCGCTGCCGCCAGCCCGGCGACCACACTCGTGCGAGCTCTCATGATGTCCTCCTAACGAGTCTCCTGCTCCGTTCAACGCTGACGAGGTCGCGTCCAGCACTCGAACATCGGGTCAAGGCCGCCGGGGGCAACCCTGGTCGACCTCGCCCCGCCCCCGCGACGCCGAGACTACTTGAGCGCCGAGTAGTCGGAGGCGCTCATCATGTAGGCCTCGATGCTGAGCGGCACCTCATACTTCGCCCGTAGCGCGGTCCATTCCGGGTCGGCGGCGAAGTCGGCAAAGACCTGGTCCCGATGCGCGCGGTCGCGATAGGCCAACATCCACACCAGCGTGTTCGGATTGTCGAGCCGTTGCCAGGCCGCGACGATCTTCGCGCCGTGCTTCTCGAAGAGCGCGACCTCGCCCTCACGAAAGCGTTGATGCAGATTGTCGATGCCACCCTTACCGTCGCGCGCCGGCTCGGCCGTGTACATCCGGAGCTCGAAGCAGCGCGAATCGGCAGCCACGTTACTGGAGAGCTCGGGTGGGAGGTGTCCGGCAGGGCCACAGGGTGGGTTGTCATTGTTCTGGGCACTGGCGACACCGCTGAAACCGAGGCCGAGGCCGATGACGAGGGCAAGCGCTAGTCTTTTCATGTCTCTCTCCCCTTCGATTGGAATATGCGCCCAACCCCAGAGCTCACTTGGGTCACCAAGTCTCGCTGATGCTGAACGGCGAGGCCTGCGCGAGACGTTGTCAACTCAGGTGAGCTCTGGGGTTAGCAGCCGATGGTTGTTGGACTATTGGCCGAGGATGGCGCCTGGGTCAAGCGGCATATGGCCGCCGCGCCGATGTGGCGGACCGCGTGGCGCCACACCGCGACCTACCTCGCTGTGGCGCCTAGGGTTGATTCCCGCTGGTGCCAACCTGAAGGGATGGCTAGGATGACCATGAATGATGATGAAGACCCGACGTGACTTCCTTGTCGACTCCTCCACGGGCGTGTTGGCCGCGAGCGTCGCGCCGGCGCTCGGGATCGGCGGCGTGCTCGCCGCGACACAAACGGGGACCGGGCTCGTGAGCGACCCCCGCTATCTCGAGCATCGGCTCCCCGACAGCGGTGGCGAGCCGCATCCGGAGCGTCCGCTTAGGCTCGTACGGATCGCCGAGGCGTTCCGGGCAAGCGGCGTCGACCGCGAGCTCACGCCGCTACCGCTCGGTGTCGACCCAATCCCGTTCATTCGCGCCCACCACACGCGCGACCACGTCGAGTCGGTCCGCCGCCTCGAGGTGACCGGCGCGGTCTCAGAGCTCGCGGTCGCGGGTGTCCTGGGCGCCGTGGACGCCGTCGTCGGCGGCCAGGTCCGCAACGCCTTCTGTGCCATCCGGCCCCCGGGGCACCACGCCAACAACACCGGCCGTGAGGAGGGTTTCTGCTTCTACAGCAACGCGGCGATTGCAGCCAGATACGCCCAGCGCGCGCACGGACTCGAGAAGGTCGCCATCATCGACTGGGACTACCACCACGGCAACGCGACCCAGAACGCGTTCTACACCGACCCCAGCGTGCTCTTCTTCTCGGCGCACGACTGGCGCGCGTACCCCGGCACCGGAGACCCGTCGCTCAGTGGGGAGGATGAGGGCTCCGGCCTCAACATCAACGTGCACCTCGACTGCGGATCGAAGGACGCCGATATGCTCCACCACTGGGATGCGACCCTCCTGCCGGCCGTCAATCGTTTCGCGCCCGACTTCGTCATCGTCTCCGCGGGTTTCGACAGCCGCATGAACGACCTGCTCGGGTGCTTCGACCTCACCGACGACGTCTTCCGTCGCATGACCCGCACGGCCATGCAAATCGCCGACCAGTACTGCGGTGGACGGCTCGTGTCGTTGCTCGAGGGCGGGTACAACGTCGACGGCACCGCGCGCGCGGCGACAGCGCACGTCGAGACGCTGCGCGAGCGGGTGTGACCGCCTGTCTCGGATTGCGGCCTCACGAAGGCCGTCGCTATGCTTCGCGCTGATAACCCGGCCCTCAAGGAGGCATCTGTGACCACACCCCATGCGCGTCGGAGCCAATGGTCCGCAACCCGGTCATTGCTGGCCGTGATACTCGTCGTGCTCTGCGTCGTGCCGATCGTCGTCTTGACCGGCGCGCAGGTGCCGCCCGGCATACGCACGGAGGTGGGTCTGTCCGCCACGCGCCTGCTGCGGATCGACCAGGTCATCTCGCGAGCGATCGAGTCGCGCCAGATCTCAGGTGCTGTCACGCTCGTCGCCCGTCACGGTCACATCGCGCACTTCGAGGCGCACGGCCTCATGGACATCGAAGCCAATCGACCGATGCAGAAAGACACCATCTTTCCGATTGCGTCGATGACCAAGCCGGTGACCGGGGTGGCTATTCTGATGCTCGTCGAGGAAGGCAAGATCCGACTGGCCGATCCCGTCTCACGCTTCATTCCGGAGTTCCAGCACACCACGGTCGCCGTCCCAGTCGGGACCTCGGCGTCGAATGACGACGCAGCGGCAATCTACACCGTCCCTGCGAACAGAGAGATCACCGTACGTGATCTCATGACCCACACATCCGGTCTGGGGAGCGGTGGCGCAGGGTCGCGGGAGGGATCCCGGATCGCGCCGAGGCGTTTCACCGATACGGTCGCCGATTACACGGCGGAGCTCGGCGCCGCGCCGCTCGACTTCCAGCCAGGCACGGCGTGGGCCTACAGCGGCCTTGCCGGATTCGACACGCTTGCTCGCATCGTGGAGGTCGCCTCTGGACTGACCTTCGATGTGTTCCTGCGGCAACGTATCTTCGAACCGTTGGGGATGCGTGACACGTCGTTCAACGTGTCAGCCGACCGCACATCTCGTGTGGTGACGCTCTACGGTCGGACACCGGACGGTCTCGAGCGCCGCGCTGTGCCGGCGTGGGTTGGAACGACGACGCTCTTCTCTGGGGGCGGTGGGCTGTGGTCAACCGCTGAGGACTATCTCCAGTTCGCGCAGATGCTCGTGAACAGCGGCACGCTGCACGGCACACGCCTCTTGGGCCCAAGAACCGTCGATCTCATGGCGTCCAACCACGTGGCTGAGCTGTACGCGAAGAGCGGTCGGACGGGAGGACGCCCCGGCAAGGGCTTCGGCCTCACGGTCGACGTCGTGCTCGACTCGGTGAAAGCGCAGGAGCCTCGGTCGACGGGGAGCTTCGGGTGGAGTGGGGCGTTTGGCACCCACTACTGGGTCGACCGCACCGAGGAGCTGACGGCTATCTTGATGGTGCAAACGCCGGGCGGACCGCTGCGAGCCGATTTTCAGACCGCCGTCATGCAGGCCATCGTCGATTAGAAGCGACCGGGTCGCACCGGCTCGCGCCTACGGCAGTCGCCGGTCGCCAAACAGTCGCACGCCGACGTTCGGTCACGCGATTTTGACCGCGAGGAGGATCGCCCCCTTTACGCCCGCCCGCCTCCGCCGGGCTGGTCGTCCGGCGCGCGCTCGGCGACTCCTGATGCCTCTGAGTGGGGTCGCCGGTAACGCAGATACGCCTGTAGGGTGTGATAGCTGATCCCGAGAATCCGGCAGGCTTGACGTTTGTTGTTGTCGCAACGGTCGAGCACGAGCCGCGCGTAGCGGCTGCCCCACGCGCGCATCGTGTCGTCTCGGACCAGCGATGGCTCCAGCCTCTCCACGTAGTCCCCGGTGACGCGCGCCGGGAGATCCTCGAGCGTGATGCGCCCGGTCATCGACAGCGCGACCGCCCGCTCGATGACTCGCTGCAGCTCCCGCACGTTGCCAGGCCAGTCATACGCCCCCAGCGCGTCGGCGGCACCGGCCGACAACCGCACGTCGCCCATGGCCGGGTGGTGGCTCAGGAAGTGCGTGGCGAGGAGCGGAATGTCGACGCGTCGTTCACGCAACGGCGGCACGTGAATCTCGACGCCGCTCAGCCGGTAGTACAGGTCCGCGCGGAATCGTCCATCGCGGACCATGTCGCCCAAACAGCGGTTCGTCGCCACGACCAGCCGCACGTTCAACGTGCGGGTGGCGTGGCCACCCACGCGCTCGACGGCCATCTCCTGGATCGCGCGTAGCAGCTTGGCCTGGGCCGTCGGCGACAGATCGCCCACCTCGTCGAGAAACAGCGTCCCACCGTTCGCCAGCTCGAACTTCCCCGCGCGCCCGCGCACGCCGGTCGCGGTCCTGTCTTCGATACCGAAGAGCTCAGCCTCGAGCAGCGTCTCGACGAGCGCCGCACAGTTGACCGCCACGAAGGCGCCGGCGTGGCGACGACTCTTGAGATGGATCTCCCGCGCGACGAGCTCCTTGCCACATCCGCTCTCACCCTCCACCAGAACGGTGAAGTCGGTTCGTGCCATACGAGAGATCTCGTGGCGTAGCCGGATCATGCGCGTCCCGGTCCCCACGAGCGACGGCGCCGGCGTGGTGTTCTGCATGCGCGGTTGCCTGTCGGCCGACACGACCGCAGACGCCGGTGGAGTAATCAATGTCAATGCCATGTTTCGCTCTCGGACGTCGAGACAGGTCAATCGGGTTTCGACCGACCCGATCCCTCGCGTTCCGCCTGGACCCGGGTAGCGTCTACCCCCAAGGTCGGGCCGCTGATCATCGGACCTACGGGGAGTGGGTAATCTTTCGACCGACTCGTTCGGGTGGCCGGCAGAAGTCGACCGACCTCTCGAACACCACCGCCCCTCGGCAACGAATCCCGGCCTCGGACGTGATCGTGACGATGCTCGCACGAGCGACCTGTCCGTTGATGAGCAGGTGCCCGCCGTCGGCCAGCAGCTGGAGCACCACTGCGCGGCCCGGCGCGAGGCGGGCGTTGGTCTCTATCAGCATCCCTCCAGACGACCAGTTGATCACATCGACAACGCGACCGGGCCACAGACGCGCGGCGGTGAGCCACGGCAGCGCGCCCAGAGGGCGCCGCGGCGCACGCCTGCGGTCTTTGGTGACGGCGTCTACCGCGCGCGCCATCTGCTCTCGTCGACATCAAACACCAGGACGCGGACGCGTCCGCTGATACCGAGCACCCGAACCGCCGCTTGCCGACCGGTCTGGCTTCTCAGATACACCGTACCGCTCGTCGCCGTACCGAGCGGACTCACGCTCACGATGTCGCTCCCACCGAAACGGACCGGATCGGCTCCGCCGCCGGCGGCATCGCGTTCGTTAATCGGCGGCACCGCCGGACCCAACGCGATACGCACACCGGGGAAACGGTCACCAACCCGACTGGCGTCGTCTATGGCCATGTCGATCCCACGCACCATGTCGGCGCGACGCATACCGTTGCCGTTCCCGTCGACATAGGTCCGAAACCAATAACCCTCGGCGTCTTCCACGAACCAGATGCCGACGGCGGCACCCTGGCGGGCGGCGTGCGCGCGGGCAAGCCGGATCCGGCTTGCCACGTATCGCGCCGCCCCCCGCAGCTGTGTGGCGTCCCGGCCGGTCGTCAGCATCGGCACGGAAAGCCCGACCAGCGTCACGAGGAGCCCCGCCACGAGCAGCACCACGACGAATGTCGTCCCACGCGACGTGTGCATGTCCCCCCCCCCCAACACACGACCACGCGGAGCGCCGGTCGGGGACCGACGTCTCCGCGTGGCCGCCACGGTTATCGACCCTTGCGGGCTCCAACGGTGACGAGCGCTCGCAACCGCAGGAAGGTCTTCTCCCCGATGCCGCGCACGTTCATCAGCTCCTCGATCTTCGTGAAGCCGCCGCTCTCGTCCCGGTACTCGACGATGCGCTGCGCTGTCCGAGGACCGACACCAGGGAGCGTCTCTAGCTCCTCGACGCCAGCCGCATTGAGATCGACTGGCGCCACCACCGCGGCGCCGGCTTCTTGCCCGGAACGGGCTTGAACCAGGCCGCCTCCCGCCTCGGCGCCGACCACGAGCAGGAATCCGAACGCCGCCACCAATGCGATTGCACGATGCATGAGCTCCTCCACGACGAGATGGCTGGCACTGGCACCGACGCGACCCGACCCCAAACCGAACGGCCCCGCCTCGAATCAGCGGTTGCAGTGGAGGTCGGGCACGGCACCAGCTGCTCTCAGCGGGGCCGCCATCTCGAAGAGCAAGACCGGCGCCACACACCCTGCGTCGCGCGCGCCTGACGAAACTCGTTGGGAGGTCGTGAGTTACCGGATCGGTCCGGTAGTGGCGCACGTCTCAGGGAGGTGCGGGCCTTGGCGATCGTCGACAGCTGTTGTCAGCCGCCGGAGGTGGCCGCTCGAGGCGGCGAGCGAGGGCGATGGCGACGGTGGCGAGCGGCAGCAATACGATGAGCTCCCATGCGACGGATTGGAGGTTGTGGATCCAACACTCCACGAGCCACCATTCGCGACAGACCCGCATGAAGAGACTCGGATCAGCCACGTAGAACCCGCTCGAAAAGGGCCACAAGAGCATCACGCCGAAGGGCGCCCCGGGATCCGTCCCAAGCCAGTCGAGCAGGACGTGGCTGCCGTAGGCCGCCGCACCGACGAAGCCCATCCGCAGTCGTGCCGTCGACACCGTCATCGCCATGGCCAGACCCGCAACCATGGTTGCGCCGACACCGTGCGTCGCCCTCCGGTGTACGCCGACCAGGAAGTCGAGATCCGCGCACATGCCCAGCATCGCGAGGAGACCAATCGCGCGTCCCGGCCCGCCCCAGCCTGAGCCGACGGCGGTCACGCCCCGCGCTCGACCGGCGACGGCGCAGACCGCAAAGCAACCGGCGGCGACACCGGCGACCGCGTGACCAATAGGTGTGGGCATCGCGGCGCATTGTAGGACAGACGTCGGGTCCGTTGGCCGCCTTGCCCGGACCGAGCGAATCGCTCGGACTAGGCCTTAGGCGTCATCTGCGATCTCGATTTCCACGATGCCGTTCGTGACCCGCACCGGGTAGACGGTCAGCGCGCGGTAGGCGGGTGGCGCCATCCCCTGGCCATCGGCGAGACGAAACTGGGCGCCGTGCCACGGACACGTCACGATACCGTCCTCGCAGAGCCCCTCGGAGAGCGACCCGCCCACATGTGTGCAGCTGTCGTCGACGGCGTGCAGCGCGCCGCGGTCATTGAACACCGCGATGCGCCGGTCCCCCGCGAACACCTTCTTGCGCCGGCCCGGGCCGAGGCTCTCGGCCTTGGCCACGGTCACAATCCGTCCCATGGCACCCGATCGTAATCGATGCCCACGGTCACTCGAGATCCGCCACCGACACGTGTGTCAACTGGTGAGCGGCCGCGACCGCCGCGTGCGTCACCTGGCCGTCGGCGACGTTGACACCCTTGGCCAACGAGGGATCCTCCAGCGCGGCGGTCCGCCACCCCTTATCGGCAATCGCCAGCGCATAGGCCATCGTGGCGTTCGTGAGCGCGTAGGTCGACGTGTGGGGAACCGCGCCCGGCATGTTGGCCACGCAGTAATGCACGACGCCTTCCTCGACGTAGCGCGGCGCGTGATGCGTCGTCGGGCGGCTGGTCTCCGCACACCCACCCTGGTCGACCGCCACATCGACGAGCGCAGACCCAGGCTCCATACGCGCCAGGTGGCCGCGGGTAATCAGCCGCGGCGTCTTCGCACCGGGTATCAGGACGGCGCAAATGACGAGATCGGCGTCGCCGACGGCCCCCTCGATATTCGCGGCATTCGACATCAACGTCGTGACGTGGCCTTGCACGACGTCCCGTACATAGGCGAGCCGTAGCGGGTTGACGTCGATGATCGTCACATCCGCGCCGAAGCCGACGCCGACGACGCAGGCGTTCAACCCGACGATGCCAGCGCCGAGGATCGTCACGCGGCCGCGCCGCACCCCGGAGACCCCGGGGAGCAGAATCCCCTTGCCTCCCGAGATCATCTCGAGCGACGTCGCACCGGCCTGCACCGACAACCTCCCGGCGACCTCCGACATCGGGACCAGCAGTGGCAGCGTGCGGTCGTCGAGCTGGACGGTCTCGTAGCCGATCCCGACAACGCCGCGCGCGCAGAGCTCTTGGGTGAGCGTTTTCGACGCCGCGAGGTGCAAGTAGGTGAAGACCACTTGCCCCTCATGCACCAACTCGAGCTCGGGGTCGAGCGGCTCCTTCACTTTGAGGATGAGATCGCAGCGCTCCCACACGGCCGCGGCCTCGGGCGCGATCGACGCGCCGGCCGCGCGGAAGACCTCGTCCGCGATCGAGCTGCCGATGCCCGCACCGGCCTGCAGCACGACCTCGTGTCCGCGCGAGATGAACGCCGCCACACCCGACGGCGTGATCGCGACGCGGCTCTCGTCGGCCTTGACTTCCGTCGGGATCCCTACGCGCATGATCGCTGCCTGCCAGAGGCAACGGTACCACGACCGGTACGGTGCCTCCGGGTAACCCGCATCGCCGCGGAGGGTCTCGCGAACGAGTCAGCCTCCCCCTCGGGCATCTCGAGGGGGAGGGGCGATGTCATCGATCAGTTCGCGACCGCGCACAAGGCGTAGACCTTGGCCCCCGGAGTGAAGGTATTGCCCGACGCAAGGCTGACGTGCCAGGTGAAGGTGTTTGATGGGTAATCGCGATCGACGATCGGAACCAGCCCGGTGCCATGAATGTAGCCCCCACCCAGGACCTTACGAGGGGAAACGCACACCGCAACGCAGTCGCCCACCCACGGTGCAGCTGACCTCCCGACGCTGGTATTGCGACAACCCCGGGGGACCGGTCGCCCCTTGCGGACCCTGCAGTCCCATCGCGCCCATCGGTCCTTGTGGGCCTTGCAGGCCCTGCGAACCCGGTGCGCCTGGAGGACCTGCCGGGCCGACCGCGCCCGACGGTCCCGGTGGGCCCTGGGGTCCGACGGGACCGAGCGGACCCGGCGGTCCGGGAGGTCCCTGTGAGCGGGAGGACCCTGCGGACCGGGAGGACCCTGCGAACCGGGGAGACCCTGCGAACCGGCTGGACCCGTCGCACCGGCGGCCCCGGCAGCCCCCGCTGGACCCGCTGCACCAGTATCACCAGCAGCCCCCGCTGGACCCACTGCACCAGTATCACCAGCAGCCCCCGCAGGACCCGCAGGACCCGCAGGACCCGCAGGACCAGTATCACCAGCAGCCCCGACTGGACCAGTATCACCGGCAACCCCCGCAGGACCGGTCGCACCCGCTGCTCCCGCAGGACCCGCTGGACCGGTCGCACCCGCTGCTCCCGCAGGACCCGTCGCACCGGGCGCCCCGTCATCCCCCGTCATCCCCCGTCGCACCCTCGGCTCCATCGTCACCGTCCGTGCCCGCCGGCCCCGTGGGACCGGTCGCACCGGTCGCCCCGTCTGGACCGGTGGGACCGGCAACACCCCCGCAGACCGTCACGTCCATGCGCGCGATGCGCTTGTGACCCGGTCCCGTGATCACCATCAACAGGTACGACCCGGGCGTCGTCGCGCTGAGCGCGGCGGTGATCACATCGTCGGTCACGCCAAGCACCGCGAGCTGGTCGACCTGACCGTTCTCGCGACCCAGAAACACCTTGGGCGCGTCGAAGCGACGGTGCGGTGTGAAGCGGCGGCCGTGAATGAAAAGCGTCTCCGAGTCACAGTCCTCGAAGACCGCCGTGATCACCACCTGACCCTCGGGCGGTCGGAATCGCTTTTCGACTTGCCCTTCTTGCCGGCGGAAGGCGCGGCAACGAAGGTCGCGCACATGATTGCGATGAGCCAACTCTTCATGATTCCGGCATCTACCAGCATCTGAACCCTCCTGAACAACGGGTCACGCCAGTGAAACGACCCTCGCGATGAGACCACTTTCTCGCGGCTCCTCGGGCACTACAACCGCGGGAGCATATGCCCCGAAACGGAACAGGCCGGCGGAGACCACACTGTCCTTGCCCGCCCCGAGACGACCGCCTAAACGCTACGTATCGCCTCTATTTGCAACACCTGCCGGACCCAGCCCTCCGGCGACTCGCCACAGGTCGCCGCAGACAGCTTGGGAGAGCCACCATAACAGTGCAACATCTTTGCCCTGCTCAAGGCGTCGTGCGACACATCGCATAACTACCGTTCGTACACTGAGATAGGCCAGAACATCGAGTCCACGATGCGGACTTCGACCAACACGATTAGTGTCTCTAGATGGCACAGCGTGCGATACGACAGAACAAAGGGTCTTTGGCTCGCAGACCACGCTCGACATACCGGGACATTCCGGCCGTCGAACCGAGCCATCGAGACACCGGCCGTGGCGACCCCTCTGCGCTACAATGTCGCGTCTGATCGGGCCGGGTGTGACCACCCCGCATCGCACCGGTCTCGAAACACGAGGTGCGTCATGGTTCGTCAATCTGCGACGAGAGGATTCTTCGGTAGCACGCGCCCGCGGCGTCGCCGGGCGATCGATGACCCTCAACGGCTGTTGCGTGCGCCCTGGCTCAAGAGGACGTCCTCGGGGACCGCGAGCAGCGCCGGGGATCAACGCAGCGGAGATCGATCGTGACGATCACCACACGTCTCGTCGGCCACGTCACCGTTTTGGATCTCGACGGCAGGTTGACCCGGGATGAAGGGTTCGGCGCAGTCAAGGCGCAGGCTGTCGAGTTGTTGGGGCAGGAACAGACAAACGTCCTCCTGAATCTGACCGATGTCCCCTATATGGACAGCACCTGCGTCGGCGAGCTGGTGAGCGCCTTTATCACCGTGCGCAACAAGGGCGGGACGCTGAAGCTCTACGGCGCGTCGGGTCGACTCAGTGAGCTGCTCACCGTCGCCAAGCTGGATACGGTGTTCGAGGTCTTCGAAACCGAAGCCTCCGCACTCGAGAGCTTCGCGCGAACGTCGCGAATATAAGGAGAGGCCCATTCAATGAGTCCTGCGGTGCTGACCGTTCTCGCATTGCTCCCGATCATCACCGTCGGAGTGTTCCTGGTGGGCCTGCGCTGGCCGGCCAGCCGCGCGATGCCGCTCTCCTATGTGGTGGCCATCGTCCTGGCGATTGCGGTGTGGCAGGTCCCTGTCGTGCAGGTGGCCGCCGCGTCGATCAATGGTCTCATTCTCACATTGAGACTGCTCTACATCATCTTCGGCGCCATCCTGCTGTTGAACACGCTGCAGGAGAGCGGCGCGATCAAGACGATCCGCCAGGGGTTCACCGACATCACGCCCGATCGTCGCGTCCAGGTCATCATCGTGGCCTGGCTGTTCGGTTCGTTCATCGAGGGCTCCGCCGGCTTCGGGACGCCTGCGGCCGTCGCCGTCCCGCTGCTCGTGGGCCTCGGGTTCCCTGGTATGGCGGCCGTCATGGCCGGGATGATCATCCAGAGCACCCCGGTCAGCTTTGGCGCGGCGGGCACGCCAATTCTCGTCGGTGTCAACACCGGCTTGTCCGCGGATCCGGCGATCGCGGAGTACGCCGCGCAGCTCGGGTACGCGCAGTGGACGGACTTCCTGGCCTTCATCGGCCTGAAAGTCGCCGTGCTCCACGCGATTGCGGGCACCCTGGTGCCGCTGATTCTCGTGTCGTTCATGACGCGGTTCTTCGGCCGGAACAAGTCGCTCGCCGAGGGTCTGCGTGTCTGGCCGTTCGCAATCTTCGCTGCCCTGTCCATGACGATCCCGTACCTCGCGGCCGCGTACTTCCTCGGCCCGGAATTTCCGGCGCTCGTCGGAAGCCTGTTTGGGCTTGCGATCGTCGTAACCGCGGCGCGCTCGGGATTTCTGATGCCCAGACCCGATGACGTCTGGCAGTTCGATCAGAAGGCGAACTGGCCGTCCGACTGGACGGGCTCAATCGAGGTGAAGGATGTCACCCACCACAGCGGGTCGATGGGCCTCATCAAGGCATGGTCGCCGTATGTACTGGTCGCGCTGCTCCTGGCGGTGACCCGCCTCTGGGCCCCGCTGAAGGCATGGCTGCAGGCCCAGACCATCGATTGGCCGAACATCTTGGGCACCGGTATCTCGGCCAGTGAGCAGGTGCTGTACGTGCCAGGGACCATCTTCGTCGTCGTCTCCCTGGTGACGCTCCTGCTGCACCAGATTCCCGGGAAGGCGTACGTCAAGGCCTGGACCACGTCGCTGAAGGTGTCGGCGGCCGCTTCAATCGCGCTCGTCTTCACGGTGCCGATGGTCCAGGTCTTCCTCAACAGTGCGGGGGGCGCCGCGGGCTACGAGCAAATGCCCATCGTGCTCGCGGATGGGGTGGCCGCGCTGGTCGGAGGCGCCTGGCCGATCTTTGCCCCGTTCATTGGCGGTATCGGCGCCGCGGTCGCGGGGAGCAATACGGTCAGCAACATGATGTTCTCGCTCTTCCAGTTCGGGATGGGCGAGCGGATCGCGGCCGACCCGACGTGGATCGTTGCGCTGCAGGCCGTTGGCGGCGCCGCCGGCAACATGATCTGCGTTCACAACGTCGTCGCCGCTTCGGCTGTCGTCGGTCTGCTCGGTCGCGAGGGCGCGGTGATCCGGATGACGATCATCCCGTTCGTCTACTATGCGCTGCTCCCCGGGTCGGTTGGGTATCTCATCGTGTCCTACGCCACGAGCGGCTTTCTGAACGTCGGCACCGTCCTGGTCGTGGCCATTGTGGCCACCGCCGTATACATGATCGTGCGCCACGGCGGTCGACCAGCGGTAACGAGCTAAACGTCCATGCGGTTGTTGCGTCTGGCAGGCCGATCCTCGGAAGACGCCGACCCGCGGACCTTCACCGGCGACGCGCGCCTCACCCGCATGACGGGTGTGTCTGACACGCCGGCGGTCAATGCCTATCGCGTCGCGTTCAACCCGTCGGCCCGCACGGCCTGGCACACGCACAGTGGCCCGCAACTCCTGGTCGTGCTGTCGGGTCGATGCCGTGTGCAGCGCGCGGGAGGGCCAGTCGAAATCGCCGCGGCGGGCGACGTCGTCTCGATCGAACCCGACGAACGTCACTGGCACGGCGCCGACCGAGAGGAGCCGATGACCCACCTGGCGATCAACATCGACGCGACGACGACCTGGCTCCACAAGGTCAGCGACGCCGAGTACGACGGCTAGGAGTCCGTGGCACGTGCTCGTCAGACGGCGGGGTGGGCGCTCGCCATCGCGCTGGTCGCCGCGCTCGTGGTCGCGGCCCGGGCGCTTCCGCTCGAATCCACCCTCGCCACCGTGCGCACGTGGGTTGACGCGCGCGGCGTGCTCGGCATGGTCGCCTTCGGCGGCGTCTATGTCGTGCTGGTCCTCCTGCTTGCCCCCGGCGCTGCGTTGACGCTCGTCGCCGGCGCGGTGTACGGGATCGGTCGGGGAGTCGTCGTGGTCGCTGTCGCCACGTCGGTCGCGGACGCGATCGGTTTCTTGCTCGCACGATACGTGGCGCGCCGCGCGGTCGAGCGGCTCATGGAACGCCACCCGCGCTTCAAAGCCCTCGACCACGCGCTTGCCCACGGCGGCTGGCGCGTCGTCGCGCTCCTGCGTTTGAATCCCGCGATTCCTTACAGCGCGAGCAACTACCTCTTCGGCGCGACCGGCGTACGGTTTCTCCCCTATCTGGCGGCCAGCGGACTCTTCACGTTGCCGGGGGCGTTCACCTACGTGTATCTCGGCTATGTCGGAGCCGAGGCTCTGGGTGGCACCGCGCGGGCGCGAGTCGAGTGGGTACTGCTGGTCGTCGGGCTGGCGGCGACAGTCGGCGCCGCCGTCTACGTCACGGTGCTGGCCCGCCGTTCGGTCGCGGAGCTGGAACGATCGGGCTAGGTCATCGGTAGGGCCCCGGTCGATCCGGCACCGCCTACCATCCGCACGCCCGTCCTTCGTTCTGCTGGTCGAGCCAGGTCGCCAGCGGCGCGAAGTAATCAAGGACGGCGCTGGCATCCATCTCACGCGTGCCGGCAATCGCGTCCAGCGCGTCCGGCCACGGTCGGCTTGCCCCCATCTCGAGCATCGCGCGAAGCCGCGCGCCAGCCTCGGCGCTCTCGAAGATCGAGCACCGGTGGAGCGGCCCCTCGACGCCCGCCACCTCACACAGCGCCCGGTGGAATTGGAACTGCAGAATGTGAGCGAGGAAGTAACGCGTGTATGGGGTATTGGCTGGCACGTGGTATTTCGCCCCGGGGTCGAAATCGGCCTCACTCCGCGGTGACGCGGGCCGGATACCCTGATACGCCTCACGCAGATCCCACCATCGCTGGGTGTACTCGTGCGGCGCGATCTCGCCCGAAAAGACCTGCCATCGCCATTGGTCCACGAGCAACCCGAAGGGCAGAAAGGCGATCTTGCTCAGGGCTTGGCGTAACAGCAGACCGACGTCGTCGTCCGCGGCCGGCGCGCGGCCCAGGAGACCGACCTCGACGAGGTAGTCCGGGGTGATCGACAACGCGATCGTGTCACCAATGCCCTCGTGAAACCCATCGTTGGCGCTCGCGCGATACAGCGGGTCGAGGCCGCCATACGCGCGCTGATAGTAGTTGTGTCCCAGTTCGTGGTGAATCGTGACGAAGTCCTCGTCGTTGACACCGATACACATCTTGATGCGGAGATCGGCCTCGGAATCGATGTTCCAGGCGCTGGCATGGCACACCACGTCGCGGTCCGCCGGCGTCACGAACAACGACCGGTCCCAGAACGTGTCCGGCAACGGATCGAACCCAAGCGAGCTGAAAAACCGCTCCCCGTACCGGACCATCTCGACGGCGTCTACCCGGCTGCGTTCTAGTAGCTGGGTCAGGTCGTAGCCGCCGCCCCGCGCGCGCGGTCCGACGATGTCATACGTGTTCGCCCAGCTCTGGCTCCACATGTTGCCCAGCAGGTGGGCTGGGATCGGCTCGTCCGGTGGGACGACTGCGGTGCCGTACTCTTCGCCGAGCTCGGCGCGCACGTGGCAATGGAGCGACTCATAGAGTGGGCGGACCTGGTCCCAGAGCCGCTCGAGCTCGGCGAGGAAGGCGTCGGGCGGCATGTCATAGGCCGACCGCCACATGTCGCCCACATCAGCGAATCCGAGCTCTCGCGCCCCGGCATTGGCCAACTCGACGAAGCGCTCGTAGTCCTTGCGTAGCGCGGGCGCAATCGCGCGCCACCCTTCCCATACCTCGAGCAGCTCGTCAGTGTCCCGACTCTCTGCGAACAGACGCTCCATCGTCGGAAGATCGAGGCACTCCTCCTCGCCCTCGGCACAGTACTCCCCCTGGCCGTAGGTGCTTTCCATTCGCGCCATGATCTCGGCGAGCTCCTGTTGCTGCATCGCGTCGGAGGGCGCGACGGCCGCAAGCGAGGTCTTGAGCAACATCAGCTTGCGTCGGATCGCCTCGGACAGATCGAGCGAATCGAATCGGGCGGCCGCCGTCGCCAGCTCGGTGGTGGCTGCCATCAGCTCGGCGCTCCGCGCGGCCGCCATCGCGCTTGTATCGGCCGTGATGAAGTTCTGATGCACCCACGCCGCACGCTCGGACGCCTCCCACAGGCCGAGCAGCCGGGTCTCGGCGGTGCGCACGAACGCGTCGGCATCCGCGAGGGTCGGTCCCGGCTCCACCGACGTGCACGCGCCGAGGGCGACGCTCACGACAACGGCGGAGGCGAACGCCCGAGCCACACGACCTCGAGACATGATGGGGGCTCCTCTGAACGACGGCGTCACCGTGGGACGCGACCCTATTATAGGGGCTGAGCGAACGGGCGACGTTCATCGCAGGCTGCGAGTACACTGCCCCGCATGACCGCCGCGCCGATGGTTCTCGTGGCTCCGCTGGAGCGCGTCGCGGGTCTGGTCGCTCGCCTCGATGCGGAAGCGGAGTTGCTGACGTTCGCGGACACGGATGCGCTCGACGCGCTCGCGACGATCACCGAGCGACACCCCTCCGTCATCGTGATCGAGCGGTTCTTCGCAGCGACATCGCGCGGTGCGGCGCTCATCAACCGCATCAAGAACGACGGCACGCTGTCCGGCGTGGAGATTCGCGTACTGTCCCACGATAACGACCATGCGCGCACCATTGCGACGGCACACACTCGCGCGGGCACCGACGGCGGGCCGGAGTCGGGCACCCCGTCGCTGGACTACCACGGGACGCGCCGGGCCGCGCGATTCACGCTCCGCGCTGGAGTTGGCATCAAGGTCGACGGTGACCCCGCGACCGTGATCGACATGTCCACCATCGGCGCCCAGGTCGTCCTCGGCAGAGCCCTACGGCCGTATCAGCGCGTGCGGGTGTCGCTCCAGACGACAAGCGCGTCCGTCCGTTGTCGCGCCGCCATTGCGTGGTGTCGATACGAGCTACGGCCAGGTAAGGACAGCGGCGGCTTCTATCGCGCAGGTGTCGAATTCTCGAGCGATACGGATGAGCTCGAGTCGTTCTGCCTCGAGCACGCCGAGCCCGTCGGGCCGGCCTGATCAGTCGCAGCGGAGCGCCCGCGGGGTCCGGGCGAAGCCCCGTCTAATTATGGAATCCAACGGGTGACGAGGGAGCCGGCTCGCACGATGGTGTGTGCGCGGTCCGAGCCGGTCGACACGATACTGATCGGCGCCCCGCTCAGCTCCTCCAAGCGATCCAGATAGTGGCGCGCCTCGGCCGGCAGATCGGCCTCGCGGCGAACACCGGCCGTCCGGCCTTTCCCCGACCAGCCAGGCACGGTCTCGTACTCCGGAACACAGTCGATGAGCCGATCGATGCTGGCGGGTGGATCGGACAGCCGCTGGTCACCACAGCGATACCCCGTGCAGATGCGGATCTCGCTGACGTCGTCGAGGACGTCCAGTTTGGTGACTGCCAGCGCGTCGATCCCGTTGACCCGCACGGCGTGCTGTACGATGACCGCGTCGAACCATCCGCAGCGCCGGGGCCGCCCGGTCGAAGCGCCGTACTCGCGCCCGGCCTCCCGGAGTCGGTCACCCTCGGCGCCTTCGAGCTCAGTGGGCAGCGGCCCGGCCCCTACCCGCGTCGTGTAGGCCTTCGCGATGCCAAGCACGGACCCAATCGCCCCCGGACCGATCCCCAGCCCGGTGCAGACGCCGCCGACCGTCGCATTCGACGAGGTGACATAGGGGTACGTGCCATGGTCGACGTCGAGCATGGCACCCTGGGCCCCCTCGAACAGGATCCGCCGCCCCTCCCGCATCGCCGTCTGCAGATACCGGGACACGTCGGCCACGAGCGGTCGCAGCCGGGTCCACGCGCCGACGGCATCCGCGTGCACCGCGCGCCAGTCGAGCGAGGTCCCCGCAACCAGCTGATTTCGAGCCTCGACGTTGCGGCGAATCAGAGCCGCCAGACGTCCCTCGGGGTCGCCATCCGCCAGGTCGCCAACCCGAACACCCCGCCGGCCGGCCTTGTCCTCGTAGCTGGGTCCGATGCCGCGCGACGTCGTGCCGATTCGCCGGGACCCGAGTCGCTGCTCGGCCACCAGCTCGACATCCCGGTGATACGGCAGGATGACATGCGCACGGTCGCTGACGATCAACCGCCCGCTGGCGTCCATGCCGCGCGAGGCGAGCTCGTCGATCTCGACAAAGAGCGCACTCGGGTCGATGACCGCTCCATTGCCGATCGCGCACGTCACGCCCGGGTGCAGAATCCCGGACGGGACGAGGTGGAGGACGAACTGCGTCCCGTCCACGAGCACGGTGTGTCCGGCGTTGTGACCTCCTTGCGACCGCGCCACGACGGAGAATCGCGGCGTGAGCAAGTCAACGAGCTTGCCCTTGCCTTCGTCACCCCATTGCGCACCGACGATCGCGAGGTTGTCTACAGAGGTCATCGTCATCCGCCCAAACGCTCGATGATATCAGAAGGCTTTTCGCGCACATCGGCGAGGTGGGGCGGTCATGCGACCGCGGGATGCGCGTTGATGCGTCGCTCGCGACTAAAAAACGCTCGACTGAGGATGTCAAGCGTCAAAAAGATCTTTTCTCTCGACCGAGTTTCGATTGACAAGAAAGTCACCCTTTCTTAACGTCTAATCTCTTCATCCACATCTCGCATAAAGGACTCGCGTGATTCCGGAACGCCCACACATCGAGCGCCGAGTCCTATCCGCACTGGACGCCGTGCCGTCGCGTATTCCGGTCGTCCTCGGCGGGTGCGGCAGCGGCCGCACGTCGCTGTTGATGCGGCTCTCACAGTTGCTTGGCGACGGGCGCAGTCAGTACATCGATGCCGAGCGCGCTGTGTCGACACCCGAGAGCTTCCTCGCAGCGGTCACCGCCGCCTCGCCCTACGCGATTGGCGATGACCCGACGATGTTCAGGGGCGAGCGGCGCACCGCACGGGACGCATTCGACACGGTGCTCCGTTTCTTCTCCCAGCGCGGCCGACCGGAGACCGGTGACCCGACGTTCCTCATCGACGAGCTACTCGAACTGCGGACGTTCGAGAGCTTCCCTGGTCTCCGAGGTGTTCTGCGCGAGTTCCTGGAGGCGCTCAATCACAGCCAGAACCGGTTCGTGCTGACGAGTCGCTACGTGAGCCGCACCCACCGGCTTCTTCGCGACGTACCCGAACGATTCGAGGTGATTCATCTCCCGCCGCTCTCGCCGGAAGAGGTGATCGGCGCGATTCGATCGCGCGGCGTGGGCCGTGACGAAGCGAAACGGAACGATCTCGGCCGGATGGTGCACGCACTCGCGGATGGTCGACCCGCGTATACCGACGCCCTGGTCACCGCGCTGGCCACGACGGACGGCGTCAGCGGTGGCGACCCCGTAAGCGCGCTCGCCGCACTCCTGGCGCCGGGCGCGCCATTGAGCTGGACCTGTCGGTTCTGCTACGAGCTACGGCTACACCGCGCGCGCGGATACGGCGCGTTGAAGGCCATCCTGCTGGTCCTGGCCGAGGAGGAGCCGCTGACGCTGACGTCCATCGCGCACCGGCTCGGCCGCACGCCGGGATCGACGAAGGACTATCTGTCGTGGCTGGAGGACGTGGACCTCATCACGGTCCGTCAGAAACGCTACAGCTACAACGACCCGCTCATGCGCCTCTGGGTACGGCTGCATTGCCGGCCAGTGGCGCCAGACGACAGCGACCTGGCCCGCGAGGTCCAGGAATATGCTGTCACGCGGCTCCCCTTCCTGGAGCCGGCCATGTCGGTGGCCGACGCGCCCACCGAGGCAACGGTTCGTCACACGCCGCCCGCGCGAAAGTCCTGGGGTCTGATCGAAATCGACTAACTCAGACGGGTCTTCGCCCCGAACCCCCACGGCGGACTAATTGGGGTTCAGCAGGTCGAGCGCCCGCCGCGCGGCTTGCTGCTCAGCCTCTTTCTTGCTGCGCCCCTCGCCCCGGGCGATGCCCTCACCGCCCGCCCGCACCTCGACGGTGAACACTTTGCGATGGTCGGGCCCCGCCTCCGCGACGAGTCGGTACTCGGGGAGGTGCCGATCCCGGGCTTGGAGCCACTCCTGCAAGGCCGACTTGGCGTCCGCAGCCACCGCGTCCGCAGCCCCACGGGACCGGACGTCGTCCAACGCAGACTGGAACCCCACCTCGATGAAGGCGGCTGCCGCCGACAGCCCGCCGTCGAGGTAGATCGCAGCGATCACAGCCTCGTAGGTGTCCGCGAGCAGCGAGGGCTTGCGCCGGCCACCGCTCTTCTCCTCGCCACGGCCGAGCAACAAGTAGGTGCCGAGGTCGAGCTGCGCAGCCAGGCGCGCCAGCGTCGGCGCCGATACGAGTATCGCCTTCACCTTCGACTTCCACCCTTCGTCGTGCTCGGGAAACTCGCGAAACAACAGGTCTGCAATCACCAGGCCGAGCACGGCATCGCCGAGAAACTCCAGTGACTCGTTGTCGGCCACCCCGCCGCTGGCATCTTCATGCGCGCGTGACCGATGCGTGAGGGCGTGCTCGAGCAGGCCTCGATCGCCGAACCGATAGCCGAGCGCACCCTCGAGCGCGGCGCACTCGTCGCGAATGAGAACGAGGCGCGCATCCACCTCCTCTCGACACTCGGCGATCACACGCGCCGCCGCCGCCGCCATATCCGCCGGGACCGACACGCGGAGCTCGCGCGGCCCGTCTAGCGAGAGCGGAAGCATCGCGTGAGACGCATCGGCGCTCTGCAACGTCTCGAACCCGTGGGATTCGAGCAATCCGCGAACGACGTGGGCCTCGATGCCGGACCGGGTGCGGAAGATGACGATCACGTCGGCCACGGCGTCAGACCGCGGCAGCCTGCGCGCGGGCGTCGACGTGGCGCGCGATTGCCGCGTCGACCTTCACAAGCACCATCGTCATGTCGTCGTGCTGGTCAGCGGCGCCGACGAACGCCTCGACGTCGTTGAGCACGTGCTGTCGGAGGTCCTCCGACGACAGGTTGGCGTGCTCCTCGAGCAAGCAACTCAGACGGGTTTCGCCGAACAAGTCCGATTCCTCGTTCATCGCCTCGGTGATGCCATCCGTGAACAGCACCGCGAGATCGCCCTCCCTGATGGGCACACACTGCTCTTCGAGCAGCGCGTCGAACTTGGCCTCGAAACCGTCGAGCCCAAGTACCAGCCCGTCCGGGATCAGGACCTGTGCTGTTGCGGGCGCAACGCCCGGCACGAGAATGAGCGGCGTGTGGCCGGCCCGCGCATACGTGAGGGTCCGGTTGTCGAGGTCGACGACGGCATAGGTCATCGTGATGAAGGTCCGGCTATCCAGACTGGCCGCCAGGATGCGGTTTACTTCGATCAGGAGACGCTTCGGTGACTCGTAGATCTGGCCCAGGCTGAGGATGAGCCCCTTGAGCTCCGCCATGTAGAACGCCGCCGAGGTACCTTTGCCGGACACGTCGGCCACGAGAATGCCCAGGCGTCGTGCACCCAACCGAACGAAGTCGTAATAGTCACCCCCGACCTCACGCGCCGGAATACACATCGCCGTCACCGTCAGACCCGGGATCGACGTCGTGTCGCGTGGCAGCAACGACATCTGGATCTCTCGCGCGATGCGCAACTCCTCCTCCAGGCGCTTCTTCTCCGCGGCCTGCTCAAGCAGCCCCTCGACACTGGCCGTCATCGCGTTGAACGAGTCCGCCAGCTCGCCGAGCTGATCGCGGGAGGCGATGTGAATGCGATGGCGAAAATCACCCCGACGGACGCGCTCGGTGCCGGTGAAGAGCTCGTGCACGGACCCCGTAATGGACTTGGCCAGCGCCACGCCCATGATGAGGGCCGCGACCTGCATGACGAGGAACAGTCCCCCAACCGCGCCCAGCAGTACCAGAAAAATGTATCCGACGCTGACGTCGCCGATGCGCTCCTGTGTGCCGAACACCCGTTGGTAGAAGGCTCGCGGCGGCACGCGGATGTCGAGATTGATTGAGCCGGGATCACCAGTGGTCCAGTCGGTGCGCTCGAGAAACGCGACCCAGGCCAGTCCGTTAACCGAGGCAAACTCGGTGGGTGCGCCGGACCCTCGCGTTCCGTCCAGACTGGAAGCGGAGTCCGCCGATACGTCGGTCACCGCAATCGTCGCGTCCTCGACCTCGATGCCGGTGACCGCCGAGATATTCGCGAGCACGGCGCCCTCCACCGGGATATCGACGAGCACGTCGCCGCCGCCGTCGACGCGGCGCGTGGCACGTGCCACGAGCACCACCGTGTCATCAGTCGCATCGGCTGCGACTGTCACGATGCCGGAGAACCCCTGCGGGGCGACCCACTGGGGCACCTCGCCGGGTGGCGCCGCGTGGCGCCACGTACCGACCGCGATGTTCGGCTCGCCGGATCGCCCGAGGACGACCGCACCCAGCGCGGGGTAATCCCGGCGCACGGCGGCTCGCCATCGCCCGAGGACGACCTCCGCGCTCGCGCCATCGGCGACCTCCCGACCGATACCCTCCGCGATGACGCCGGCATCGGTGACGATGTCGTCCAGCTCGAGCCGCACGAGATACGAGCTGGTTGACACCATCGAGAGCGCACCCACGAGCACGAAGAACGCCGTAATGAGGAGCACGGGGATGAAGCCGACGAACACGTACGACAGGATCAGCCGTCGCCGCACGCGCCACAGCAGCCGACGCTGCAGCCGGACGAGCAGTTGGATCAGGTAATAGCCGAGGCCAACGGCCAGCGCGAGTGACGCGGCCGTGTCGACCCAGCCGAGCACGGGCTGCGTGCGTAGCCCAGACGGGAGGAGAAGGAGCTTGGTGACGAGCCCGAGCAGCAGGAACCGCGCCGGCCACGACGTGGCCAGTACCCGACCGAAGGCCAGCGCCTGATCTCGAGCCATCCGCGCTACAAAAATCTTATCAGATGCAGCAAGAACCGCTACTTGCCGAAGCGCGAGATCCCGGTGGAGACACCGAAGCCAAGAAGAGCCAGCGCGGCACCGGCGCCGAGCCGCCGGACGGATGGAGCCACCGGCACCCGTGCGTAGTACCGAGGATCGACCTCGGCCACCATCGCTGGCGTCGTAACCGCGACGCCCCGAACGACATCGCCGACCTGCGGAGACACGGATGCGGTAAAGGGCCACAGCCCGAACACGGCACCCACAAGCAGCCCGAGCAGAAAGCCGACTGTCGCGCGTCGGTAGGTCGCGAGCAGTCGCTTGACGATATTGCTCACACCGATGACGCCGACCGCAACACCAATCGCCAGTGGCACCAGTACGTGGAGCGCCTGCCCGACCACCGTCCACGCCCCGGTGCGCGCGCCCTCGGCGGCCGCGGCAACCGCCTCCACGACCGGCCGGTATTGACCCAGGATGAGCAAGAGATAGGCGCCTGAGACACCGGGCAAGATCATCGCCGACCCGCCGGAAAACCCCGCCACCATGCTCATGGCGTACGCGGTCCCGCTGGGTCCCCCCTCGCTCGCGACGCGCTCCGGATCGACCACGGCGAGCAGCGCCGACACGCCAACGGCGACAACCACGCTGATGACGACGGTACGGTCGACGGGATGCACCATGCGCCACAGGATCGGAACGCCGCCGAGCGCCAACCCGATGAACAGGCTATACATGGCCCACTCGTGCTGATCGAGCAGCCCGCCGACCAGCTGCGCAAACCCCACGATTGCGACGCCGGCGGCCCCGGCCACACACACGAGCATGAGCACAACCTTCGGCCGAAACCTGAAGGTCGACACCTCCGCCACGCCCGCAATGAACTGCGGATACACCCCCACCGCCAGCAACATCGTCCCCCCCGAAATGCCGGGAATGAGGTTGGCCAGCCCCATGAGGGCCCCGCCCACGACGCTGCGCATGGCAAGCGCGCCGCCGCGAAACGTGTCGACGTCCAGTGGCGTCTCAGTGGTGGGGGTCATGCGGTCTCACTCGTCGACTCCTTGATCCAGTTGAGATAGGCAGCGTTGCCATCGATGACCGGCGCGACGATGAACTCCGGAACCTCGTAGGGGTGCAGCTGACGCAGCCGCGCCCAGAGCGCCTCGACCCGCGCAGTGGTCGTCTTGATGAGCACGAGTTGCTCCGATTCCTGCTCGACACGATCTCGCCAGCGATAGACCGACTGCACCGGCGAATACAGCGTCACACACGCCGCGAGACGTTCGTCGACAAGCGTTCTGGCGAAGGTCGCGACATCGGCTTCGGTCGGCAGCGTCGTCCACGCGATCACGAACTCGGCGTCCTTCACGATGATCTCCCCGTGTTACGAGTGAGACGCGCCACCGGATGCGCGCCAGAGCATTATGTGGCTACGTCGGACCCGGACGCGACGTCAACGAACGTGTCGTTGTGTGCACTCGTGTGCCGAGGACGCGCATCCGCGGTAATCGGCCGAGTCGCAGGTGCCGAAACAACAGTTCTACGGACGCCGGCGGCTTGGTCGCGCCGGCCACGACGCCCGAACAGAGCGCGCTTCATCCTCATGGCTCGATACGTCGCACGCAACACACCCATCGCCCTTCCCGACCGGCTGGCGCGCCGCGCCCTGCAGCTCGCCCTGCTGTTCGTCACAGTGGTGCTGGTCGTGAACGCGCTGGTCGGCGCGCGCGGGTTCTTTGCCTCACTCGCCGCCGGTCGCGCGTACCATCGGCTCGCGACCGAGATGGACGCGATCACAGTCGAGAACGAGCGACTTCGCACCACCGCGCGACGGCTCCGGGACGATCCGGACGCGATCGAAGCATTGGCCCGGCAAGAGCTCGGGCTGATCCGACCGGGCGAGACCGTGTTCTTGCTCCACGACGGCCCGGGCGTACGTGACGATCGGGAGTGATCGTCCCGGCGTCGCCCTTTTTTGACCAACCCTGGGGGCCATGCTAGCATCACTGGCTGAGTAGGCTGACGCGGGGTGGAGCAGTCTGGTAGCTCGTTGGGCTCATAACCCAAAGGTCGGGGGTTCAAATCCCCCCCCCGCTACCATCAACTTGCACGGAGGTAGACACATGCGACGCAAGCTTGCCGGCATCCTCGGCGTCTGGCTCCTGACGAGCGTGGCCCTCGTGGCCGCCGACTTCTGGGAAGAGAAAGACTTCATGTCCTGGTCAGACAAAGAAGTCGGGAAAATGCTGAGTGACTCGCCGTGGGCCAAGAAGCACACCGTGTTGCTGGGTGGTCTCAACCCGGAAGGGGTTGGCGGGTTCAGCGGCGGGGGAGCAGGGGTCCCCGAGTGCGGCGGCGAGCAGTTTGCGGGAGTCCGAAAGTTTCCCGTGACGGTCGCCTGGAGTAGCGCCTTGCCACTCAAGCAAGCGTTGATCAGGGCGCAGATCGGCGAGGGCGCCGAAATCCCCGCCGAGGCGCAGGAACTGCTGGACGAGGACGAGGCCTTCTACACCATCTCCGTGGTTGGGTTACCGTCCCCGTTCGCGGCACTGATGCAGATGAAAGACGCGGTGGTCGCGGAAACCATGCTGAAGCGCAAGGATGGCCGGGAACCTATCTTGCCAGCGGACGTCCAGTTCTTCCGCGAGTCCGAGCAGACGATGCAGGTCGTGATTCAGTTTCCAAAGACGGACATCCTGACGCTCGATGAAAAGGAAGTCGAGTTCATCACCAAGCTCGGGCCCGACAACGGGATCAAGAAGAAGTTCAAGTTCAAGGACATGATGTTCGGCGGCCAACTGGCTCTGTAACATCGACCGCCGCCGACGCATTCGTTGCCTCGTCCTCGCGGGCGTCGCGCGCCTCGTGCGTGCGCGTTGGGGCTCGCGAGGTCCCCGCACCGCCGCCCGAGGATTCGAGATACAGCTCCGTCACGTCAACGATGCCTGTTCTCCCGAAGCCGCGTGGCACCGGTTTCCTCGTCGACGACGCCACCGCCGACGACATCGTCATCCCCGATGACATGGGGGAGGACGAGCGACTGCTCATGCGGTCGATTCAGGAGTTCGCGGCCCAAGAAGTCATACCGGTGATGGACCGGATCGAGCAGCGCGACGAAGAGGTGATTCTTCCGCTCTTTCGTAAGGCAGCCGATCTCGGGATCTTCATGGCCGAGGTGCCGGAAGCACACGGCGGTCTGGGCCTCAACGTGCTGGCGATCGCGGGCATGAGCGAGACGCGGTCGGTGCTCGGGGGGCTGGCCTCCACCGTCTTCGCACATCAAGGCATCGGGACCCTGCCGCTCATCAATTTTGGCACCCAGACACAGCGCGACAAGTATCTGGCGCGCGCAATGGACGGGCGGTTGATGGCCGCGTTCGCGCTGACGGAGCCGAGCTCCGGTTCGGACGCGATGAACATCCGCACGACCGCCGTCCTCAACGATGCGGGCACCCACTACGTGGTGAACGGCGCAAAGCAGTGGATCACCAACGCCGGATGGGCGGACCTCTTCATCCTCTTCGCCAAGGTGAACGGCAGCGACTTCACGGCCTTCCTGCTCGAGCGCACCACCCCGGGACTGACGGTCGGCCACCACGAGCGTCTGCTCGGCCTCCACGGCTCGTCCGTCTGCGCGCTGAATCTCGACGACGTGGCCATTCCGGTCGACAACGTCCTCGGCGAGGTGGGCAAAGGGCACAAGGTGGCCATGTGCACGCTCAACCTCGGCCGGATGAAGATGGCGGCCAACTGCGCCGGGACCTCCAAGAAGGCGCTGGCGACCGCGACCGCCTACGCGACCGAGCGACGCCAGTTTGGAGAGCCGATCGCGAACTTTGGACTCATTCAAGCAAAGCTCGCCGATATGGCCGCGCGGGCCTATGCCACCGAGTCCATCGCCTATCGGACGGCCGGCCTCGTCTACACCGCACTGGAAGCCCTCGACGCTGCCGAGCGTCAGTCCCTGGACACGAAGCTCGCGACGCTCACCGAGTTCTCCGCTGAATGCGCCATCGCCAAGGTCTACGGGTCCGAGAGCTACCACGCACTCGCGGATGAGACGCTGCAGATCTTTGGGGGCAACGGGTTCAGCGAGGACTATCCCGCTGCCCAGATGTATCGCGATTCGCGCATCACACGCATCTACGAGGGGACGAGCGAGATCTGCCGGCTGAGCATCTCGAAGGCGGTCCTCCGGCGGATCGAGCGCGGAACACTGGAGCTCCCGCCGGCCGCACCGGCGGTGGCGGCGGTGTCTCCATCTGGCGACCTCGAGTCCGCCACGGCGCTCTACGAGCATGTCCCCGCTCTGAGGGCCCTGTATCGCGACCTGCTGACGGAGCTCATCGACCGCTTCGGAGCACAGTCATTGTTGGGTCACGACATGCAGGGCTATCTGGGGAGCCTCGCATCCATCGCCATTGAGCTCTACGCGGCTGAGTCGACGGTGCTCCGCGTCATGAAGCTCGAACAGAGCCGACCAGGCGCCGACACCGGCTTCGCGCGCGCGCTGGCTCGCCTCGTGCTCGACCGCGCGGTCGTCAACATCGAGCGTGACGCGACTGACATCCTCGGCGGCTTGCACGCCGGCAGCGCGCTTCGCGCCGCGCTCGATACGGCGCGCCTCCGACTGCCGCTCCCGCCCGACCGCATCGCGTTGCGTGCGCAGATCGCCGCCGCGTTGGTCGCACGAGGCGGATCGCTGCCCCTGTTCGAACGGGCATAGTTTAGACGGGGCTTCGCCCCGAACACCCGCGGCGTATACATGCGTGCGGGCCGACGGATGGAGATCCGCCGGCCCGCCCGAAGCACGCGAGTCCCCAGGTCTAGACGACCAGCGAGGGCGCCTCCATTTCGCCCTTCCGAAACGCCACCAGAAACGCGTCGACGACCTTGGGGTCGAACTCGCTCCCGGAGCCCTTCACGAGAATCTCGCGCACCTCGAACGGCGACATCGCCTTGCGATACGGCCGGTCGCTGGTCAGCGAGTCGAACACGTCGGCGACCGAGATGATACGCGCCTCGACCGGAATCTCCTGGCCATGCGCCGGGTGGTATCCGGACCCATCGAACTTGTCGTGATGAGACAGGATGATCGGCAGAATCCGTCTCAGCGACCCGCCGACCGGCTCGAGTAGTGCGATCCCCTTCTCGACGTGCTTTTGCATTTCCGAGAACTCGTCTGACGTCAGACGAGCCGCCTTGTAGAGAATCTGCTTGCTGATGTCGAGCTTGCCGATGTCGTGGAGCAGTGCGGCCGAGCGAATATCTTCGATGCGCTCGTTGTCGAGGCCCAGCTGCGCGGCGCAGCGTTCCGCCCCACACCGTGATCTCGAGCCACTCCATGGCGCTGGCTGCGGCGAGGCCGAAGAGCTCCGGGTTGAAATACCGCAGGAGCACCACCAGCAGTACGCTGGCGAGCGCCGTCAACGTCGCGTGCCGGCGACCGTAGAGATACGCGGACACCACGGTCGGCAAGGTGTAGAACCCGAGCACCATACGCTGCGACGACACGGCGAAGTTCAGTAGCGCGGCGATGACGAACAAGGACAGCACGAGCCACAGTTCCTTGTTGACTCGCTCGAATTGCGTGCGCGCGTTGGTGGCGAACGCAGACGCCGGCGCGTGACCCGCCGGTGCGTCAAAGGCTTGCGCAGCCGTATTCATGGGGCGTTCCTCTCCCGCGCGAGTCGGGTCGGTTCCTGCAACCGAAGCCTCGTGACGCGCTACGATCCCGATTTGCAAGTTCTGGACCGCATGTCGTCCTGGAGCGCTGTCCCTGTAACCGTCTTTTTCATTGATAGTTACGTGTTCGAGTCAAAAGATGGGAACCGCACGGGGCAGAACGGCGACTCACGTTTTCGACTGAGGGTGATTCATTTCAGAACATCTCCCTCCACATCCGGCGGTACGCATCCTGGGGCCACATCGCCAATTTCGTCGATCACCACGGTGCGGCTTGATATAGTTGGCGCCGCCGATCGGACTGCTCGCAGTCCGTGGGAAGGAGACGCAGAATGAAGTTGGTCACAGCGATCATCAAGCCCCACATGCTCGACGAGGTTCGGGACACGCTGTCACGCCTTGGCGTGACTGGTCTGACGACGACCGAGGTCAAGGGCTTCGGGCGACAGAAGGGGCACACAGAGATCTATCGGGGCGCGGAGTACTCCGTTGATTTCGTGCCGAAGATCAAGCTGGAGATCGTCGTCGCAGACGACCAGGCCGAGTCGGTGGTCGACGCGGTGAAGACCTCCGCCCGCACCGGTCAGATCGGCGACGGCAAGATCTTCGTGAGTGACATGACCCAGGCCGTTCGCATCCGCACGGGTGAAGCCGGAAACGACGCGTTGTAACTCCGGACTCACACCGCACGACAGGGCCACGTATCGGGAGGGAACCACACCCATGAAGCCGCTCACATCTACTGCCATCTGCGTTGGACTCGCCGCCGCGTTCGCCCTCGCCTTCCCGCGCATCGCGTGGGCGCAGGAGTTGAACTCCGGCGACACCGCCTGGATGCTCACGTCGAGCGTGCTGGTCCTGTTCATGACGATTCCCGGGCTGTCGCTCTTCTATGCCGGTCTCGTGCGGGCCAAGAACGTCCTGTCGGTCATGATGCAATGCTTTGCGATCACCTGTTTGGTCACGATCCTGTGGACGGTGTTCGTGTACGGACTCGCGTTCGGTGACGGCGGCGGTCTCAACGCCTTCATCGGCATGGGCAAGGTCTTTCTCGCCGGTGTCAACGTCGACACGGTGGACGGCACGATTCCCGAGTCGGTGTTCCAGATGTTCCAGCTCACCTTCGCCATCATCACGCCCGCCCTCATCGTGGGTGCCTTCGCCGAACGCATGAAGTTCTCGACGATGATGGTGTTCATGGCGGTCTGGGTCACGTTGGTCTACGCACCGGTCGCCCACTGGGTGTGGGGCGGCGGCTGGCTCGGCGAGATGGGCGTCCTCGACTTTGCGGGCGGGACGGTCGTTCACATCAACGCAGGGGTCGCCGCCCTCGTACTCTGCATCGTGCTCGGCAAACGCAAAGGCTACCCGGCGACGCCAATGACGCCGAACAGTCTCGTGCTGACCGTGGTCGGCGCCTCGATGCTCTGGGTCGGATGGTTTGGGTTCAACGCCGGCAGCGAGTTGGCCGCCGACGGTGTCGCCGGGATGGCGATGGCCGTCACCCATATCGCAACGGCCACCGCCGGGTTCACCTGGATGAGCATCGAGTGGATGTCCCACGGCAAACCGAGCGCGCTCGGCATCGCGACAGGTGCGGTGGCAGGGCTCGTCGCCATCACGCCAGCATCTGGCACCGTGGGCCCGATCGGGGCGCTCGGTATCGGGCTCGCCGCCGGAATCCTCTGCTACTTGGCCTCGAGCCGTCTCAAGAAGTCGATGGGCTACGACGATTCCCTCGACGTGTTCGGCGTGCATGGGGTGGGGGGGTTCGTGGGCGCCATCCTGACCGGCGTGTTCACCGCGGAGGCGTTCGGCGGCTCTGGGCTCGAGAACGGCATCGGGAGTCAGCTCGGGCTGCAGTTCATCGGCGCCGGAGCCACCATCGTCTACAGCGGCGTGATGACCCTCATCATCGTGAAGGTGCTCGACGGCGTCATGGGTCTGCGCGTCACGACCGAGGAAGAGGCCGGGGGCCTGGACCTGGCGCTACACGACGAGCGCGGCTTCAACCTGTAGCGGCAGACGGGGGCTGCGCCCCCGCGACGCGCCGAACGCGGGCGGCAATAGCCGCACCGACGTCCACGGTCGACGCCGTGCCACCCAGATCCCGGGTGAGACAGTCGCCGGCCGCGACGTGCGCCTCGATCGCCTGGACGACGGCGGCAGCGGCCTCTCGCTCCCCGAGATGATCGAGCATCATCGCACCGGTCCAGATCTGCCCGATGGGGTTGGCGATCCCCTGACCGGCGATGTCGGGCGCCGACCCATGCACCGGCTCGAACATCGAGGGGTGTGTCCGTTCGGGATTGATGTTGGCCCCGGGCGCGAGGCCAATCGACCCGGCGAGCGCGGGCCCAATGTCCGAGAGGATGTCGCCGAACAAGTTGCTGGCGACGATCACGTCGAACCAATCTGGATGCTGCACGAGATGCGCTGCGAGGATGTCGATGTGAAACTGGTCCGTCCGCACGTCGGGATACTCCGCGGCGATCGCTCGAAAACGCTCGTCCCAGAAGGGCATGCTGTGAATGATGCCGTTCGATTTCGTCGCGGAGGTGAGGTGGCGTTCGACCCGCGTGCGCGCCAGATCGAAGGCGTACCGAATCACCCGGTCGGTGCCGCGGCGGGTGAAGATCGCCTGCTGCACGACAAGCTCGTCCTCGGTCCCCGCGAACATCCGGCCACCGACCTCCGAGTACTCGCCCTCCGTGTTCTCCCGGACGACGACGAAGTCGATGTCGGCCGGTGACCGTCCAGCCAGCGGCGTCCGGAGCCCCGGCAGGAGCCGTACGGGACGCAGGTTGACGTACTGGTCGAAGCGCCGCCGAATTGGGATCAGCAACCCCCACAACGACACATGGTCGGCAACGCCTGGGTATCCGACCGCGCCGAGATAGACCGCGTCGACCGCGCGCAGATCGTCAACGCCACCACCCGACGTCATCTTCCCCGTGGCGGCGTACAGCTCGCAGCCCCAGTCGAACGCTGTCCACCGCCACGCGAAGCCGAACGCGCGCCCCGCGGCCTCCAGCACGCGTTGGCCTTCGGGCACGACTTCCGTGCCGATGCCGTCACCCGGAATCACCGCAATGGAGTACGTCGTCATGAACCCCACACCTCACATCGGCTGATACGCCCGGCTTGTCCTGGACAGCGCGGGTGACGCTAACGGGCGGCGCCGGCCGCCTTCAGCGTCGCGATCTCCTCCGTGGTGTACCCCGCCTCATGCAGCACGTCATCTGTGTGTTGTCCGAGAAGCGGAGCCGGCCGACCAGGCACGAGTGGGGTGTCCGACAGCTTGAGCGGTGTGCCCAGCGTCGAGATCTTGCCCAGCGTCGGGTGCTCTGTCTCGACGACCAGTTGCCGCGCCTGCACGTGGGGATCGCGCATCACCTCTCGGTAGTCGTTGATCGGGCCGCAGGGAATGTCCCGCGCTTCAAGCCGCTCAATCCAGACCGCGCGCGACTGCTCGACCGTCACCGCCTCGATACACGTCGCGAGACGTTCACGATGGCTCACCCGGGCCGAATCCGTCGCGTAGTCCGGGTCCGCGGCCCACTCGGGGTGCCCCAGCACCTCGCACAATCGAGCGAATAGGCGGTCATTGGCAGCGCCCAGCGTGATGTACCCATCGGCACACCGGATCGCTTGATAGGGCGCGCTCATCCGATGGGCGGATCCGAGTGGCCGGGGCGCGTCACCGCTCGAGAACAGCTCGGTGGCCTCCCACACGGACAGCGCGACGCCCGCATCGACGAGCGAGGTATCGATATGCTGCCCACGACCGCTCCGCTCCCGGTGATGGAGCGCCGCAAGGATTCCCGCGACGGCGAACAACCCAGCGCCGAGATCGGTAATCGGCACGCCGGCCTTGACCGGGGGGCGACCGGCTTCGCCGGTCACCGACATCAGACCGGACACACCCTGGGCGACCAGATCGAATCCACCCTTGCCGCGCGATGGTCCGGTCCGCCCATAGCCGGAGATCGACGTGTAGATGAGGCGATCGTTGACCGGTCTGAGATCGGCGTAATCGAGCCCGAACTGCGCCATCACGCCGGGTCGGAAATTCTCGACCAGCACGTCCGCCGATAACGCGAGCCGCCGGAGCGCGGTCCGGCCGCCGTCCGTTTTCAGATTGAGCACGATGCCGCGCTTGCCGCGATTCACCGCGTTGAACGCCGCGCTGTCATCGCCGCGCGCCCCGGCCATCCGTCGAGCCGAATCCCCACCCGGCGCCTCCACCTTGATCACGTCGGCGCCCATGTCGCACAGTAGCATTGCGCAGAACGGCCCGGCCATCACCTGCGTGACGTCCAACACCCGCACGTCGCTCAGTGCCCGTGCCATCGCGTGCGGCCTAGTGTCCGGAGACAAAACAGGAGGCGCTCATCGTGTCCACCCCGCACGTTCAATTCGAGACGGACGGCTCGCATGCCGTCGTGACCTTCAACCGCCCGGGCGCACGGAACGCCATGACGTGGCCGATGTACGAGGCGCTCGTCGAACACTGCGCCGCGGTCGACGCTGACGACGCCATCCGTGTCCTCATCCTGCGCGGCGCGGGAGGACGCGCCTTCGTTGCCGGAACCGACATCGCCCAGTTCCGTAACTTTACGACGGCCGCCGATGGTCTCGCCTACGAACAACGCCTCGACGCGGTCGTCGACCGTCTCGAGGCGGTCTCGAAGCCGACCATCGCCCAGATCGACGGGGTCGCGACCGGTGGTGGATGCGCGCTCGCCGCAGCCTGCGACCTGCGCGTCTGCACCCCGCAGTCGCGGTTCGGCATCCCGATCGCCCGCACGCTCGGGAACTGCCTGTCGGCCGCGAACCACGCGCGGCTACTCGACCTCATCGGTCCCGCGAGGCTCAAGGAGTTGCTGTTTACGGGACGGCTCCTGGGTGCCGAAGAGGCGCTTACCGCGGGCCTCGTGAACCGCATCGCCGCGACTGACTCACTCGACGCAGTCGTGCAAGAATACGCCGAGACGATGGCCGCGAACGCACCGCTGACCATCCGCGCGACCAAAGAGATGGTGCGCCGGATTCAGGCCCACCGACGCATCGCCCCGGACGCCGGCCGCGATCTCATCGTGCGGTGCTATACGAGCGCCGATTTCCACGAGGGCGTCGACGCGTTCCTGACGAAGCGTGCCCCGCAGTGGACCGGCGCGTGAACCGGCGGACCGTCACCGTCGGCGACAGTCCCATAGATTCTACAAGTGAGGCGACCGGATGACCACGACCCCGTCGAGTCTCACGCGTAAGCAGTTCCTGCGGTCGGTCGGGTCGGTGGCCCTGGGCGCGCTCGTCTCACGTCGCGTTGCTGCCCGACAGCCCGGTGCCGAGGCGGCGCAACGCGCCCGCATCGCCCGGCTGCTTCGCGAATACGACAGCCAGGGTGACCATCGCACGGGATCGGCGGTCGACGCCGAGAGCGGCCGGTGGCTGGCCGACCAGGTGGCCGACGCCGGACTCGAGCCAGAGATCGAGTGGATGGGGTTCTCGCGCCCCACCATCCAGGCCGCCTATGTCGAGGTGAACGATCGCTGGGCCGATGGCATCCCCCTGCTGGACGGTGGCATCACCGACGCCAGCGGCGTACGCGGCCGCCTCGGTGCGCTCGGGGACACTGCCGACATCGGACTCGCACATGTGGGACCACGCGTCGGTCCGGATCTTCTTGGCTATCGCCGGACCACATCACACCGGGCCGCCGTCACCGTAACGGGCGGCCCGGCGAACGGCGTGCCCGAAGGCCTGGCGTTGATGAACGCGCCTGATTTCAAGGAGCCGTTCGGTCCACCCGTGTTACAGGTCGCCAGCCAGCATCGGCCCTGGCTCGATGCGGCGGCTGCAGCGGGTGCGGAGACACGGGTCGTCGCACATGTGACCCGTCGACCCGAAGAGGTGTTCAACGTCACCGCCACCCTGCTCGGCACGGAACCGTCGCTCGCGCCGCTGATCGTCATGACGCCACGCAGTGGCTGGTGGACCTGTGCGTCCGAGCGCGGTGGTGGCATTGCCGTGTGGCTGGAGATGATGCGAGCCATGCGGGCCGCCACCCCGAGACGCACGACCGTGTTCGTCGCGTCGACTGGCCACGAGCTCGGCCACTACGGGCTCCAAGAGTTCATCCGCACCCGCAGCAGACTCGTCACGAGCGCGGTCGCGTGGATTCATCTGGGCGCGAACTTCGGGGCGGCCATCGGCGGCCGCCCACGCCTCCAGGCCTCGAGTCTCGAGTTGCAGCACGTGGCGCTCGATGCGTTGAGCGCCACGGGTGCGCAACCGGACCAGCTGCATCCGGTCGGCGAGCGACCCGCCGGCGAGGCGCACAACATCTATGACGGCGGCGGACGCTACCTATCGATCCTCGGCGACAATGGACTGTTCCACCATCCGCAGGACCGCTGGCCGACGGCGGTCGACGTCGATCTGATCGCGCGCCACGCGCGCGCCTTCGCGCAGATCGGCGCCACACTGGCCAACTCGTAGGACCGGTCTCAGACCGCGTGCCGGACGATGTCCGCGAGACGCTCCAACCCTGGTCCAACCGGGCCGGCCACATGCACGCGCAACACCCGGCGCGCGCGCTCCGACAACACCTGGCCGTCGCCGTGCGCCTGGGCGGCTTTCACGACGCCAAAGCTATACGCCCGTCCTGGGACCGGGACATCGTCGGCGTCCGCGCAGGTCACTTGGAGGAACACCCCGCTCGCGGGTCCACCCTTGTGCGTCTGGCCGGTCGAGTGGAGGAAGCGCGGCCCGAATCCGACGGTCGTGGCGACCCGCCGAGCGTCACGCACATCGTGCCGCAGTTGTTGGAGCGGGGCCCGATGCGCCTCACATCGCTCGACATAGGCCAGGACTGCCAGGTAATCGCCAGGACGCAGCTGTTCGCAAAGGGCTGCGACGACCGCGTCGAGCCGATCCGAACCGGCCGTGGCGCGAAGCAGCCGCGCCTGACGCTCGTCCGCACACGCCACGATCTCTCCGCCGTCGTAGGCGCCCCGCGCGATCGGCGTGTCGTCCGGCCACCGTCCTCGCTCCTCAAAGCGCGCGGTCAAACGCCGTGTGGCGACCTTGCTCGCCTCGACATCCGGCTGGTCGAACGGATTGATCCCCAGCACCGCCCCCGCCACCGCGGTCGCCATCTCCCAGCGGAAGAACTCGCCCGCCAGATCGAAGCAGTCGTGAAGCGCCAGCCAGACCACGGGGTGCCCGGCCGCGGCGATCCGATCCACCGCGGCGTCCTGCTCCGGATCAGGATCGGCATCCAGGCGTAGATGCACGAACAGACGATCCGCCCCGTAGACGGCCGGCCCCGCGAGCCGCTCGCCGTCGACCGGGATGAGCCCGATTCCCTGCTTGCCGGTCGACTCCGCGACCAGCTGCTCGATCCACGCGCCGAGATGACTGATGGCGGGAGAGACGATCAGCGTCACCTTGTCTCGCCCGCGAAGACCGGCAACGCCGAGCGTCAACCCGAGGCGGACCCCGGGATTCTGCCGGATCGGCGTGTCTGCGCTGCATGCCTCCGCCATGAGCGCGGCACGCTCGCGTAGCCGCGTCACATCGATGCCCATCACGGCCGCAGGCACCAGCCCGAACGGCGTGAGTGCCGAGAAACGCCCGCCGACGCTCGGCACGCCGTGAAACACGGCCCGGTACTGGTGGGCGAGGGCGTGCTGTTCGAGCGCCGAGCCCGGGTCGGTAATCGCGACGAAACGCGATCCGGCAGTGTCCGCCCCATGCCGCTCCGCCACGCGCGAAAAGAAATAGCGCTCGAACACGGTCGGTTCGAGCGTCGACCCGGACTTGCTCGCCACGATGAACAGGGTCCGCGCGAGATCGAGCGCTCGCTCGAAGGTCCGCAGCTGCGCCGGATCCGTCGAGTCGAGCACACGAAGATCCGGAGCGCCCGAGAGGTGTCCGAACGACCGGCGCAGCACTTCCGGACAGAGGCTCGACCCGCCCATGCCGAGGAGCGCCGCATGGGTGAAGCCATCCCGCACGACCTCGTCCCTGAACGCCAGCGCGGTCTCGAGAGCCTCTCCGTCACCACTCGCCGAGCCGAGCCACCCCAGCCAGTGAGCCTCATCAGCTCCAGTCCATAGCGACGCGTCACCCGCCCAGAGCCGACCGACGAGCCCGCGGGCGTCCCACTCCGCCGTCGCCGCCGCCACGGCCTCGCCAAGCGGACCAGGTAGCGACGCACGCCCCACCGACGCTGCCGACGTCATTGATCCAACCTTTCTGCAGCGGCGCGGTCGGCCCACCACACCACCCTCTCGTGTTCCACGCGAATCCCGGTCGCCGGCCACTGTACGGTATCGCGCTCACCCCGACGAACCGCGTGCATCGTCGCCGCCAACGCGTCCGCCTTCCCGGTACCTGCCGCGAGCACGTACACACGCTTCGCGCGGTTGATCATCCCGAGCGTCATCGTCACCCGTCGGGACGGCAGCTTGGGACTGTCAACTACCGGGATGACGAGTCGGCCGTCCTCACCGAGATCGGTGCGACCAGGGAACAGTGACGCGATGTGCCCGTCGTCTCCCAGGCTGAGCAGCGAGGGTGAGCTAATCTTAGTTGAAAATTGAAACGGCTCCAGACCCTGTGGTGTGATGACGTTGCAAAAGACGGACATCACCCCACGAGAGAGAGGAGCCACGATGAGTGTCCTACGTGCTGTCAGGAAGCGCAAGAAAGTTCGCAAGCTGGGCTCGGTCAACATCATTCACCGCGAGGCCTACGCGGATCTGGAGCTGGACGCGAAGGTGGAGCTGATCCGCTCGCTGGTTCCCCTGGGCCTGATGCATGTGCAGGAGTTGCTCGACCAGGAGGTGACGGCGCTGGCGAGCGAGCGCTACGTCCGGAAGGACGCGTCGGTCGGTGGACGCCGTCACGGCAGTAACCCTGGGACGGTGGGTCTCGCGGGGCAGCGCGTGCCGATTCGCGTGCCCCGGATTCGTCGCCTCGCAGGGAGCGAGATTCCGCTGCGGTCGTATGCGGCGTTGCATGACGACCGCGAGGTGGACGACGCGCTGCTGCGACGGGTGCTCTACGGGATCTCGTGCCGCAACTACGCGGCGGCCGCGGCGGCGATTCCCGGGGCGATCGGGCTGTCGAGTTCGACGGTGTCCCGGGGGTTCATCCAGGCCAGCGCGGCGCAGCTACGGGCGTTCCAGGAGCGGGACCTATCCGATGAGGACGTGGTGGCCGTGTTCCTGGACGGCAAGACGTTCGCTGACGCGACGATGGTCATCGCGCTAGGCATCACGCTGTCTGGGGAGAAACGCTTCCTGGGCTTCGTCGAAACGGACACGGAGAACGCGACGGTGCTCACACCGTTCCTGCGGTCGTTGGTCGAGCGGGGCCTCGACCTCTCCCAGGGTGTGCTGGTCATCCTCGATGGCGGCAAGGGGCTCCGCACGGCCGTCCGGAAGGCCTTCCGGGGCCGGGCCCTGGTCCAACGGTGCCAGTGGCACAAGCGCGAGAACGTGGTGAGCTACCTGGCCAAGCCCGAGCAGGCGGTGTGGCGTCAGCGTCTCCAGCGAGCGTACAACCGGCCGGACTACGACGAGGCCCTCGGTGCGCTCGAGACGCTCCACGGCGAGTTGGACGAGCGGAACCAGTCGGCGGCTGACAGCTTGGCGGAAGGCCTGGACGAAACCCTGACGTTACATCGATTGGGCGTGTACGGAGTGCTGGGCCGGTCGCTGAAGACGACGAACTGTCTGGAGTCGGTCAATGCGCTGGTCGAGGAACGCTGCGCGAAGGTAGATCACTGGCAGAGCTCGAGCCAACGCCACCGCTGGCTGGCGACCGCCCTCCTGGACATCGAACCGCGCTTACGAAGGGTGAGGGGCTACCGCCACCTTCCCACGCTTCGGGCCGCATTGAAGCGAGAACTGAAGATCGACACGACGACGTCGAAGAAGCAGGCCGCGTAAGCCAGAGGGTGAGCTAATCTTAGTTGAAAATTGAAACGGCTCCAGACCCTGTGGTGTGATGACGTTGCAAAAGACGGACATCACCCCACGAGAGAGAGGAGCCACGATGAGTGTCCTACGTGCTGTCAGGAAGCGCAAGAAAGTTCGCAAGCTGGGCTCGGTCAACATCATTCACCGCGAGGCCTACGCGGATCTGGAGCTGGACGCGAAGGTGGAGCTGATCCGCTCGCTGGTGCCCCTGGGCCTGATGCATGTGCAGGAGTTGCTCGACCAGGAGGTGACGGCGCTGGCGAGCGAGCGCTACGTCCGGAAGGACGCGTCGGTCGGTGGACGCCGTCACGGCAGTAACCCTGGGACGGTGGGTCTCGCGGGGCAGCGCGTGCCGATTCGCGTGCCCCGGATTCGTCGCCTCGCAGGGAGCGAGATTCCGCTGCGGTCGTATGAGGCGTTGCATGACGACCGCGAGGTGGACGACGCGCTGCTGCGACGGGTGCTCTACGGGATCTCGTGCCGCAACTACGCGGCGGCCGCGGCGGCGATTCCCGGGGCGATCGGGCTCTCGAGTTCGACGGTGTCCCGGGGGTTCATCCAGGCCAGCGCGGCGCAGCTACGGGCGTTCCAGGAGCGGGACCTATCCGATGAGGACGTGGTGGCCGTGTTCCTGGACGGCAAGACGTTCGCTGACGCGACGATGGTCATCGCGCTAGGCATCACGCTGTCTGGGGAGAAACGCTTCCTGGGCTTCGTCGAAACGGACACGGAGAACGCGACGGTGCTCACACCGTTCCTGCGGTCGTTGGTCGAGCGGGGCCTCGACCTCTCCCAGGGTGTGCTGGTCATCCTCGATGGCGGCAAGGGGCTCCGCACGGCCGTCCGGAAGGCCTTCCGGGGCCGGGCCCTGGTCCAACGGTGCCAGTGGCACAAGCGCGAGAACGTGGTGAGCTACCTGGCCAAGCACGAGCAGGCGGTGTGGCGTCAGCGTCTCCAGCGAGCGTACAACCGGCCGGACTACGACGAGGCCCTCGGTGCGCTCGAGACGCTCCACGGCGAGTTGGACGAGCGGAACCAGTCGGCGGCTGACAGCTTGGCGGAAGGCCTGGACGAAACCCTGACGTTACATCGATTGGGCGTGTACGGAGTGCTGGGCCGGTCGCTGAAGACGACGAACTGTCTGGAGTCGGTCAATGCGCTGGTCGAGGAACGCTGCGCGAAGGTAGATCACTGGCAGAGCTCGAGCCAACGCCACCGCTGGCTGGCGACCGCCCTCCTGGACATCGAACCGCGCTTACGAAGGGTGAGGGGCTACCGCCACCTTCCCACGCTTCGGGCCGCATTGAAGCGAGAACTGAAGATCGACACGACGACGTCGAAGAAGCAGGCCGCGTAAGCCATCGGGAGCCGTGGAGAGTTTCAACTAAGAATGGGCTTGACTCGTAAGCCATCGGGAGCCGTGGAGAGTTTCAACTAAGAATGGGCTTGACTCTGAGCAGCAGTCCAAGGCGAGACCCCCGCCCAGGTGCGTCCGGAGCTCCGCTTCGTAGCGACGCGCCACCTCACTCGCGTCCGCCAAGGCAACGTCGGGCACGTGTATCCTCTCGTCGGAGAGATCGAGATGCGACAACCACACCTCCCACGCTGAGCTGGCGTTGCTCAACGGACCGACGGGATCGACGAGGCGCTCATCCGACCACCAGCATTCCAGGCTACTCCAGCGGGCGACCGGATACCGCGAGAGGATCTCGTATAGTCGCCGCGCCGTGCGCCCCCCGGTGAGCGCGAGCTGATAGCTCCGCCCGCGGACGCGTTCGGCGTCGCTCGAGATCCTCGCCGCGACCGCGGTGCACAGCACCTCGGGGTCGGGCAGGACGTGAAGATCGAGAGAGTTCCGGCCAACCACGCCGCTCGTGTTTCACCTCGCGAGTCGGCCGCCATGCTACACCAGGACGGTAGAATCGCCTCGTGTCCGCTACCGACGCCGCCGACCTTGCCGCGCGCGTGCGAGCAGCCGCGCGGATCACCGTCATGACGGGAGCCGGGATCTCTGCCGCCAGCGGGGTCCCGACCTTTCGGGGTCCCGGGGGACTCTGCCGTACGCGCCGACCCGAACAGCTCGCGACCCCCGATGCGTTCGCCGCCGACCCGGTCCTCGTGTGGGAGTGGTATGACTGGCGACGCCAGACGGTCGCTCGATGCCAGCCAAACCGGGGCCATGACGTCATTGCAGCCTGGAGTGCGCGCGCCCCGGCGTTCACGCTCATCACCCAGAACGTCGATGGTCTGCACGAGCGCGCCGGCACCGGGGACGTCGTGCGCTTTCACGGGTCCATCTGGCAGATACGCTGCGTGGCCGGCTGCGCCGCATCCGGCGGCGGCTGGTGGGACGAGACGGTGCCGCTGCCCCACCTCCCCGTATCCTGCCCGCACTGTGGAGGCCTGGCTCGCCCGGGCGTCGTCTGGTTCGGCGAGGGCATCGACACCGCGGTCACTGACCGCAGTCTCGCCGCGACCGCGTGCGACCTGTTTCTGACCGTCGGCACGTCGGCGGTCGTGTATCCCGCCGCGTCTCTCCTCCACCAGGCGAAACGGCGCGGGGCCGTCACCGTCGAAATCAACCTCGAGGCGACACCCGCCTCCCCACTCGTCGACCTTGCCCTTCACGGACCCGCAGAGGTGATTCTCGACCAGGTCGAGGGGCTACTGCAGTGAGGACCGCACCCGCCGAGCCTCCGCTTCCGCCAATCGCCTGAGCCCATCGCTCACGTGCACGGGGTACACGGTGGGATCTCGCAGTCGACGCACACTCATCGGCAATCGACCGACGGCCGCGCCGGCCTGCTCGCGAAGCCCGGCGAGCGAGGGCGCCGTTCTGGTCCGCCGACCCTCTCGCATCACGCACTCGAGCAGCGGCGTGCCCTCCTCCGGATCAGGATCACCGTCGGTGCCCAGCACGTCACAGATGACGTCAGCGCCGGACCCTATCCGCCAGACCTGCTTGCGGCCGGGCAGCGTCGTTTTGTGCGGGCTCAGCTTCAATGTCGGAGCGCGTTGCCCGTCGCGCTCCGTCTCGACCAGCTTGTAGACGCCGGCAAGCGCAGGGGCGTCGATCGACGTCGTGACGGACGTTCCGACACCGAACGCATCGATCGGCGCTCCACCATCGACGAGTGCCGTCACGCGGTGCTCGTCGAGGTCGCCGCTCGCGAGGATTCGTGTGGCGTCCAGGCCCGCCTCGTCCAGCACCTGCCGCACCGCCCGGCTCAAGGTCGCGAGGTCGCCGCTGTCCAGACGCACACCGGCCGGTTTCAGTCCGGCTACCGCGATCTGCCTGACGGCCTGCAGGGTGTCGAAGGTATCGACGAGCAGCACCGCGTCACTGCCGTACAGGTCCATATACCGCCTGAAGGCCTCCATTTCGCTCGGCTGACTCATGATCCAGGAGTGCGCCATGGTCCCCGAGACCGGGACGCCGAATCGCCGCCAGGCGTCGACCAGTGAGGTGCCGGTGCACCCGGCGAGGTAGGCTGCGCGCGCCGCCAGCACCGCGGCCTCCGTGCCGTGGGCGCGACGGGCGCCGAACTCGACGACAGAGCGCCCGCGCGCCGCTTGCACCACCCTGGCCGCCTTGCTGGCCACCGAGGTCTGGAACAGCATCATCGAGAGCAACGGCGTTTCGACGATCTGGGCTTCTGGCAGCGGAGCCGTGACGCGGAGCAGCGGCTCCCGTGGAAACACCGGGGTTCCCTCGGGCAGCGCCCACACCTCACCGGTGAAGCGGAAGTCGGCGAGATAGTCGTCGAAGAAGGCCGCCGGAAGCCGTCCGAGGGCCGGGATCGTTCGAAGGCGGGCGATGTCGTCCGTCGAGAAGCGCAGCTGCTCGAGGAACTCCAGGGCCGGCTCCAACCCGGCGGCCACGAGATACCCGCGCTCCCGGGGCAGCTCGCGCACCGAGAGCTCGAACGTTGCCCGTCCCGTGCAGTCGTGTACGTAGTAGCCGCCCGCCATCGTGAGCTGATAGAGGTCGAGCGAGAGCGCGGTCGGCATCGGCGGCGGTGATAATGTACTACGCGTGGTTGAATGCGACGATGCGCTCCTCGTTATCGATGTCCAGAACGATTTCTTAGCCGGCGGCGCACTCGCCGTGCCAGGGGGCGATGCGGTCGTCGGTCCCCTGAACCGCCTCATCGACGCGTGCGGCCCGACAAGGGTGCCCGTCTTTGCGTCGCGCGACTGGCACCCTCCGGTGACCGGACACTTCAAGGACTACGGAGGCATCTGGCCCACCCATTGCGTCGCCGGGACGCACGGGGCCACCTTCCATCCTGATCTGCACATCCCATCGACGACCGTCGTCATCAGCGCGGGTGAAGAGGCTGACGTCGACGGATACTCGGCGTTCGACGGGACGTCTGGGACCGGTGGCCGTCTCGCGGACGAATGTGCCGCGCTGGGGGTCAAGCGGGTGTATGTCGGCGGTCTCGCCACCGACTACTGCGTTCGCGCCTCGGTGCTCGACGCGCTCAGGATCGGCTTACGCGTTTCGCTGGCGACCGACGCGGTCGCCGCCGTCAATCTCCGGCCCGGTGATGGTCAGCGTGCGCTCGACGAGATGCAGTCGGCTGGCGCCGACCTCACGACGACCAACGCAATTCTGCGCACGCTGGCGCCGGACAAGAGGACCAGACAACACCTATAACCCGTGTCAGTTCCCGCCGCGCAACGGGCTCGGCCCACCGCGGAACGTCAACAGATAGTCCTTAATCACTTCCATCTGGCGTTCGCCGTCCTGGCCGAACTGCGGATAGAAGGAGTTCGGCAGCTCGGTCCAGAGCATTGGCATGCGTGTCCCGGGCTGAATGGCCAGCGGCTCTCGCATCCAATCGACAATCCACTCCGGCTGTAGGCGCTCCCACGCCATACGCAGGTCCGGCGCCAGGTTGTCCGTCGGCTGATCGGCCGGGATTGTGTCGAGCACGTGACACTGCTGGCAGCGGAGCAAGTCGAACAACTCCCGGCCTTCGGCCGGCACCTGGGCCAGCGTCACCGGCTCGTCAGTGCGGAACGGCCCCACCGTGTCGGAGATGGCGGCGAAGTACTCGACGACCGTGTTCCAGTGTCCGTCGTCGAGGCCAAAGGTCGGCATCCGCACGTCAAGCCAGGGGCGAATCGGAATCGGATCCTGAAAGAACGCAAAGAGCCAATCGGGTTTAACCTTGGCGCCCTCCGGCGTCAACAGCGGGGGCGCGAGCGATGGATCATCCAGAAGCTCCACATAGTCGCCACCGTCCGCCTCGATCTCGTGGCACCCGACACAATTCCGCCGCCGCACCAGGTTGCGCCCCGCCCGGAGCTGGTCGTGACGCGCCGACCCTGGCACCCGAGCCGCCACCGGCTGTACGTCGCTCTGAAAGCTTGATATCGCGACGGTGAAGAGTGTCTCCTCTTCGTCGCTCATCCCGAAGTCCGGCATCCGCAGTTTCTCGAGCGGCTGCAGCACACGGCTCTGATCGAACGCACGTGGGTCGCGCATCTTCTGCTTGAACCATTCGACCTTGGTGTGTGGGATGTCGTGGACGAACGCAAAGTCGAGCCGTGGCAGCAGCTTGCTGCCCTCCTCGGAGAGCTCGATGCCGATTGGCTGGACGTCCTCGCCAAAACCGGCAATCTCGTGACAGCTGTAGCACCCGTATCGCGCGATGACACGTTGGCCGAGCTCGAGTTGGCGCTCGTCAGCCGACATCCCGTCCACCAGTTCCCTGGATTCCGCGGACGGGAGGATGGAGCTGACATAGTCGAAGAGCACCTCCTCCACGAACGCCGCGTCGTAGGTCGCTTCCGCCGATCGCCCTGCGGGGCCGGTCAGACCGACGAGATAGGTCGCGACATCGGCCACCTCCTGATCGGTCAGCCGCAGATCGGGCATGTAGGTGTCGCTGCTGAAGTGCTTGGGGTCACGCACCCAGTCGAAGAGCCACTCGTAGCTGGTCTTGTTCCCGATGTTCTGGAGCGGCTGACCGAATGTCCGACGCGTGCCGGCCTCGAGGCGCGTCTGTCCTTCCGTGATGTGACAGGCGAGGCAGCCGACAGAGTCGACGAGCGCTTCGCCGCGCTCCGCGTCGCCCCGCGGCGGCGTGCCGACGGCGAACGCATGCTCTTCCGAGTTCGCGAAGAGATAAGCGACCGCGGCGTCGATTTCCGCCTCGTTTCGACGCGCGTCCTCGGGCAAGCTCGTGTTGGAGTTGTACCAGACGCGCGGCATCCAGGTGCTTTCCTTGACCGCGCGCGGGTCGCGGATCCACGTCGACACCCACTCCGGCGTCAGCTTCGAGCTGATTTTTGTCAGATTCGGTCCGGGCTTGCGAAGGTCCTCGAAGCCGACCGTCTTGTGACAGGCGTAGCACCCGGCCCGCTCGTAGAGGCCGTAGGCCGTGTTCAGCGTCCTCGCCTCCGGGACGAACACGGTCTCCTGATGACACTTTCCGCACGACGCTTCGGTCATGTTCGTCGGCAGCATCGGGTAGTCCCACAGGTGTGGCTCCTCCCACCCGTATTGGTCCTCCCAGGCGTGGGTCTGCTCCTCGCCAGTCGGCGTATGCGACGAATGCACGAAGCCGATCGATTGCCCCATCCCCTCATGGCAGACCGTGCAGCCGGTCGACGCCATCGTGTGCGGCGACGCGCTCCCGACGTAGGTCTCGAGGTTCGGATGCGTCCGGAAGGGCTGCGGATAGCTCTCGTACCCCTCCCGGTCGATGGCCAGATGGCAGGTCGAGCAGCGGTCCATCTTGCGAACGCGTTTAAAGTTGACGTCGTCGACGATGTTCTCCGTGATGGTCTGATGCACGACCAGGCTCGGCGCAATAAAGTCGAGCATCGGAGCGTTGAGCAGGTAGTCGTTGATGAGGTCGACCTCCAAGTCGTCCAGCCGATCCTCCAGCCGCGTTGTCTCGGTCGTGATCTCACGAATGGCGTCGTCCGCATCGGTCACGCCGCTCGTGAGCGCACTGCGCAGACCACGCACCTCGTCGCGCTCCGCCGTCACCCGCTCGACCTCGAGGCCCAGCTCGATCCACCGCTCGTACATGGCGTCGATAGCCGGCCGGTCCGCGGCAGCCTCCTCGGGGTGCTCCGCCTGCACTTCCTCGAACGAGTACCGCGCAACGTCGTAATCCGCCTTCTGGAAGTTGTATCGCTGGGTCGCCAGAAAGAGATCGGCATCGATCACGGCCAGCTGGTTGTCGTACTCGTCAACCTGCTGTTGGTTGGACGCCAGCGCCTGCTCGGCCGCCGCGCGCTCGGTGCGCAGCTCCTCGAGACGCTGCGGGTCCAGGCCTTCCCGCGCCGCCTGCAGGTCGAGCTGCGTCACCTCCGACTCCAAGGTCACGAAGCGTCGCTGATAGCCCTTCCACTCGCGATCGAAGTCGTCCCACACCATCCAGATGACCGTCGCGAACAGAAAGACGCTGGACGCGGCGAAGACGACGTTGAGGAAATCGACGTTGTAGGCGTGTCCGACGCTTTTCTTGTCAGCCATGACCCTCGAGAACGGGCTAAATGTTGAGGAAATACTCGGGAATCGAGACGATGTACTTCAGGTTGAACACCCACCGGCTAAACATCTTCAGCGGTAGCGACAGCATCATCAGGAAGAGCATTGCCGCCACGTAGAATCGCGGCCCGCCCAGCTTCGCGTAGTAGCGCTTGAAGACCGTCTTGGCGAGTACGACGGGGAGCACGGCGATATAGCCAATCGTGATCAGGATCCCGACACTTTCTCGGATCAGGATGTTCTCCGGCAACGCCTGACCGAGCCCCCGCACCCACACGTACTCGGAGAGCTGGACGTTGGTCAACGCCTCCAGCTTGTGGATATCCCACACCTCGAATGGCCCGAAGAAATTCCAGTTCGGGCCGCGGAGAAAGGTGCCAAGGACGATGAGCGCCGACCAGAGCACGACAAACCCAAAGAGAAAGATGACGATCTCGGCCTTCCGCTCATTGAACGTGTAGTAACCGTTCCCTTTCGGATTGGTGTCGATGTAGGGAATCGCCATCAGGCCGACGATGATGAGGCTGGGCAGAATGACACCGGCCAGCCACGGGTCGAAATAGACGAGCATTTCCTGCAGTCCGAGGAAATACCACGGCGCCTTCGACGGATTCGGCGTATTGGCCGGATTGGCCGGCTGCTCTATTGGAGCCTCGAGCCCAATCGACCAGACGACGAGAATCGCGCTCACCAGAATCAGCGCGATCAACTCCGTGTAGACCAGGTCAGGCCACACCCAGACACGGTCCGACTCCTGCTTCTCGATGACCTCCTCACCTGCGGCCGTACGCTGGTCGTTCCTCACCGCCTCGCGCATCGAGTACCACGTGAAGAAGATGACCAGGAAGATCAACGCGACGATCGGCACGTTGTCCGGCTTGCCGATGATCAGCGAGAAGTTCTCATCGAAGAGCCCGAAGCCGAAAAAGACCGCCAGCACACCCATCAGGCCGTATCCGACGGCGTTTTTCGCGAAGAGCTCCCGTTTCCAGACGATGGCGACCAGCGCGGCCACCGTCAGGAGGAAGAACCACTTCGGGTCGGCGAAGATATTGATAAAGCCTTTGAGCGCGTCCATATTCAATGACCCCGAACGGTCTTCGTTCTAGAGCGGTCCCGAAATGCCGCCATCCTTCCGCACCCGCCAGAAATGCACTGCCATCAGGAACCCGATGAGGAGCGGACACAGGACGCAGTGCAGGACGTAGAAGCGCAACAGCGCCCCCTCGCCAACGATTGTGCCTCCGAGCAGGCCGAAGCGGGCGTCGTTGGCCTGGTGCACGAGCCGCACGTCACCCAACGTGAGGAATGACGCGAGCGGCCCTTCATAGCCGGCGATCGGCGCTGCGCGCGCCATGTTCGACCCCACCGTAATCGCCCAGATGGCCAACTGGTCCCAGGGGAGGAGGTAGCCGGTGAACGACAGAAACAACGTCAGGAACAGCATGATGACGCCAACGTTCCAGTTGAACTCGCGCGGCGGCTTGTACGACCCGGTCATGAAGACCCGGAACATGTGCAGCCACACCGTGATCACCATCGCGTGTGCCGCCCAGCGGTGCATCTCGCGCATGATGCCGAGCGGGACATGCTCTCTGAGACCGACGATATCCGAGTAGGCGTACTCGAGCGTCGGCCGGTAGTAGAACATCAGCAGCACGCCGGTGAAGGTGAGGTGCAGAAAGAGGAAGAAGCTCAACCCGCCCATGCACCACGTGTAGCGCATCCGCACGCCATGTTTCTTCAACCGGACCGGGTGGAGATGCAAAAAGACGTTGGACAGCATCACCAGCACTCGGTTGCGGTCGTTGATCGGCGCCGCGTGCCGGAAGACGGACGTCCAGACCTGTGTCTCGGTCAGCCAGTTCCATCCACGCACCAGCGCGGGGTCTTGCGGTTCAACCGTTTTCGCGTCGGCCATATCTGAGCTCGGTCTCCAGACCTTCTACACTTGCAGGAACGCCCCAGGCTCACTCCACTGCCCCAGTTCTTCCTGGTACTTCTGCGCTTTGTCGATCATGATCTGGCCGTCTTCGGCCAGCGTGATGGCCGCCCGCTCGAGCGGCCGTGGCGCCGGCCCTTCGAAGTTTATTCCAGTCGGCCGGAACCCGCTTCCGTGACACGGACATTTGAATTTGCTCTCCGCCGACAGCCAGTTTGGCGTGCATCCGAGGTGTGTGCACGTGACCAGCAGGGCGTAAAATCCGGGTGCTTCGTGATAGTCGTCAAAGGGCGTCCGTACGATCCAGACGCCCTGACGGTCCTTCCACCGCTCGTCGACTCCCTCGCCATATTCGTCCGGAAACCCGATGGTGAACTGCAGAGGCGGCTCATTGAGCACGTTTGGAAACATGAACCGCCCCGTCGCCGTCAGGCAACCACCCGTAGCGGCCGCGAAGGCCCCCCACGCCAGCCCCATCCACCCGCGGCGCCCCATCAGGGGCGACGTATCGTCCGCCGCCTTGGCGGCCTTCTTGAGCACTGGCTTGGCGGCCGCCGCGCTTGTCGTCTTGCCGGCCAGCGCCGGATTCGGCGGCGGCGCGACGGGCTTCGGTTTCAGCGGCGCTTTTGGAGCGCCGGCCGGCGGTGTCGCCGCGCCATCGTTGTCGGCCATCGTCGTCGTCTTCCTCGTCAGTCTGCGATCACGCCACGGCCTACCCGCTCGCCGCTATTGACCGGCCCACGCCGCCTGATCAACATGATTCAGCGTCGAATCGTCTGAACCCAGCGCGTCCAGCGTCCGGATCGCCACATCGCGAACCCGCAGACTCGTGTCGCCCTCGCTCAGGGCCCGAATCTCGTCACGCAAGCCGCTGACCCCGAGCGTCGCGACGGCATCCAGGCCGCTCACGATCACCTCGCTCACGAGATCGACCGAGGCATCGGTGGTCGGCGTCCGCGTCACCACGCGCTCGACATAGGTCCGGTCGAGCATGCGCCGCAAGATGGGCACCCCGTCCGTCTGCCCGTGACGCGCAAGGGCGACCGCCGCGTTCCATTGCACGTCTGCCGTCGGGTCGTCGAGCCCGTTTTGCAACGTCGTCAGGGCGGAGTCGCCCGGCAGCGCGCCGAGGGCATACACCGCCATCTTCCGCACACCGGCATCATCCGACCGATACATCGCCGCGATGTGCTCGACGCTCGCACCGTCGTCAACCGACGCCAGCGCCCAGATGACGCTAATCTGTGTCTCCGGATCCGGGTCGTCGAGCGCCGCGACAAGCGCGTCGATCGCCCCAGCCGGAGGCGAGACCAGACGCCCGATGGCCAGCGCGAGATACTGCCGCACGCGCGGATCGTCCCCTTCCGCGTCCGCGAACGTCTGCACGATGGCCTCGCCGAGACCCGGGTGCCGTGCCTCAATGTCCGGATCCGAGAGCTGACGCGCGAGCTCGAAGGCCGCGGGCCAGCGGCGCTCGCGGCCGCCCGACTGAACGTCGCTCAGATACTCCTCCGGGGTCCGCTCGGTCGTCACCAGCATCCGGAACCCGCCGTACACGAGGACAACCGCGCCAACGACTGCGAGGGGGATCAGAAAGAACTGGACAGCCAGTGCGGGCGCCTTGGCGAGCGGGGGCACGGGCACCTCCGGTTCGCGCTCTTCGAGCTTCTTCATCATCACCATCGCGTACGGCAGGGCACGGTCAGTGTTGCGTGCTCGACAGTGCAACCGAGACGGGATTCGTGAGTTGTGATTGTTTTCACAAATCGACTCGCACACCAATTCGTCTTCGCTGCCTCTGTCCGCATTAAACCACCTGGAGTTCCGAGGCTACCCACACGAAAGAACGCCTCAGAGACGCCGCAGCGTACTACGAAGTAAGCCATATTTCAAGAACGCCCCACTCACGCGGACCCATGACCGACACCCAGTCAACAAACTAGCGGAGGCCTCTCTAGATCTTCGGTAGCGTGACCACCTGCTGCGCCTGGTACTTCCCTTTCTTATCCGCATATGACGTGGCACACACCTCATCGCTCTGGAAGAACAGCACTTGCGCGATGCCCTCGTTCGCGTAGATCCGCGCGGGCAGCGGCGTCGTGTTCGAGATCTCCAGCGTAGCGGTACCCTCCCACTCGGGCTCGAACGGTGTCACGTTGACGATGATGCCGCAGCGCGCATAGGTCGACTTCCCAAGGCACACCGTCAGCACATCTCGAGGAATGCGGAAATACTCCACCGTCCGCGCCAGCGCAAACGAGTTCGGTGGGACGATGCAGACATCGTCCTGGAGATCCACGAACGAGCGCGGGTCGAACGTTTTCGGGTCGATCACGGTGGTGTTGATGTTCGTGAACACCTTGAACTCGTTGGCCACGCGGATGTCGTAGCCATAGGACGAGAGGCCGTAGGAGACGACCCCGTTCCGTACCTGCGTCTCGACGAAGGGCTCGATCATCCGGTGCTCGTTCGCCATGCGGGTGATCCACCGATCGGATTTGATGCTCATGGCGAACCCAGCTCGACCCCACGAAAGAAATAGCCCATCTCGAAGGCCGCCGTCTCCGGCGCGTCCGACCCGTGCGTGGCATTCCGCTCGATCGAGGTGCCGAACTCCCGCCTGAGCGTGCCAGCATCGGCCTTTGCAGGGTCGGTCGCACCCATCAACGCGCGCCATCGCGTGATCGCATCGGGCGCCTCGAGCACGAGCACGACCGCCGGGCCGGACGACATGAACGCGGTCAGGGCGTCGAAGAACGGCTTGTCGCGGTGCACCGCGTAAAACCCCTCCGCCTCCGCTTTTGACAGAAGCGTCAAGCGCATGGCGCGCACGCGTAGGCCGTCGGCCTCGATGCGCTGCACGATGGCCCCGACGAGTTGCCGCTCCACGGCGTCAGGTTTGATGATGGCGAACGTCCGCTGCATGGCGGGGATATGAAACCCTAGCGGAGCCCTTGCATGATCTGCTGCAACACGGCTTTCGGCGGCCGCACGCGGTCCTGTGGGAGCGTGGCCAGGGGCTCATCGACCAGGTTCAGCACTTCGATGAAGTCCGGCTTCGTCGGTTCGATGTAAATGAGGCCGGTAGCGAACTCGCCGCGGGCCCGCGTCTCGTGCAAGACCTTGAGCGACTGTAGCTTGTCGCGCGGGTCGAACTCTTCCTCGAGCTTCCGAAGATAGAGCCTGGACCCATCGTGTAGCTCGACCTCCTGTGTGGTTCCGGGGTCGTAGTCGACGTCGATATCCTCGAAGAACGGCACGAAATCGAGCTCCTCCAGCGGATCGTCGTGGCTCTTGGCGTACGCGTAGCTCTTCGTCGATCCCTCGTGATCGTTGAACGTCACGCACGGAGAGAGCACGTCGAGCATGGCCGTGCCGCGATGGCTGAACGCGGCTTTCAGCACGGCGGTCAGCTGCTTCTTGTCGCCCGAAAAGGACCGAGCCACGAACGACGCCCCGAGCTCAATGGCAAGCGCACACGTGTCGATCGCCGGCAGGTCGTTCATGACGCCGGTCTTCAGCTTCGAGCCGAGGTCGGCCGTCGGCGAAAACTGACCCTTGGTCAAGCCGTAGCACCCGTTGTCCTCGATGATGTAGATGATCGGGAGATTGCGACGCATCAGATGCACGAACTGCCCGATGCCAATGGCGCCAGTGTCGCCGTCACCGCTCACGCCAATGGCGATGAGCTGTCGGTTGGCGAGAAGGGCCCCGGTGCCGACCGACGGCATCCGCCCGTGGACTGCATTGAACCCATGCGCCGACCCGAGAAAGTACGCCGGGCTCTTGCTGGAGCACCCGATACCCGACAGCTTGACCACCCGATCGGGATCCACCCCCATGTCGAAACAGGCGTTGATGATCCGCTCCGAGATCGAGTTGTGCCCGCATCCCGCGCACAACGTCGTCTTGGCGCCGCGGTACTGCGTCGACTCGATGCCGATCCGATTGACCTTCTTCTTGCCTGACGGTGGTGTTGCAACGGTGGCCACGGCGTTCCTCAATGCGTCACGGCGGACGCGTTACTCGCCCCCGACACCGGCGTCGCGCGGCACGCGCGACGGTGTGGCGCCGGTCTTCTCGGCCCGATAGCCTTCCTGAATCAGGAGGCTGTCGGTGATGGTTCGTGCATCGATGGGGTTGCCGGAATAGTGAAGCACGCTGCGTAGGCGGCCCGCCAGCTCCGGCGCTAGATCGAGTTTCATGAGGCTGAGCATCTGCGCGTCGCGGTTCTGCTCGATAACGTAGACCCGCTCGTAGCGCTCGATGAACGCTGCGAGCGCGGTCCTGAACGGGTAGGCGCAGACGCGGTAATACGAGGTCTGGAGGTCCGCTTCGGCCCGTAGCTCGTCGCGGCACTCCACGACAGCCCAATGGCTCGTCCCATATGCAATGATCCCGATCGATGCCTTCCGGTTGATCTCCACGATCGGGGCCGGCACCCAGTTGCGGGCCGTTTCGAACTTGCGGGCGAGACGGTCCAGGTTCTTCTGATAGTCGTCCGGCCGTTCGCTGTACTGCGCCCACTCGTTGTGACCGGATCCCCGGCAGAAGTACGCGGGCATCGCATCGCCGGGGATGCTGCGGTAGGGCACGCCGTCCCCATCGACGTCGCGGTAGCGTCCAAACTTGCCGATCCGCTCCAGCGTCTCCTCGTCGAGCACCTTGCCACGATCCAACGGCTTCGTGGGATAGTCAAACGGCCGCGACATCCAAGTGTTCATCCCCAGATCGAGATCGCTCATGACGAAGACCGGCGTCTGGAACCGCTCGGCCAGGTCGAACGCCTCGACCGCCATCGAATAGCACTCTTCGACCGACGACGGAAACAACATGAGGTGGCGCGTGTCGCCGTGCGAGAGAAAGGCCGTCGTGAGCACGTCCCCTTGGGCCGTCCGGGTCGGCAACCCGGTCGATGGTCCGACGCGCTGAATGTCGAAAATGACCGCCGGCACTTCGGCGTAGTAGCCCAGACCCGCGAACTCGCTCATGAGCGAGACGCCCGGGCCCGACGTCGAGGTCATACTCCGTGCGCCCGCCCACCCCGCGCCAATGGCCATGCCGATGGCGGCAATCTCGTCCTCGGCCTGCACGACGGCGAACGTCGCCTTGCCGCTCTTCTCGTCGATGCGATGCTCGCGGAGATACTCGATCAGCGTTTCGCACAGCGACGACGACGGCGTGATCGGATACCACGTCACCACGGTCACGCCAGCCATCAGCGATCCAATCGCCGCAGCCGCGTTGCCGTCAATCAACACCAGACCGTCGGTGGCATCCATCGGCTCGATGAAGAACGGATCACGTTTCTCGAAATGCTGCCCGGCGTATGCGAACCCGACGTCAAGCGCCTCGCGGTTGAGCGTGACCGCCTTCGGCTTCCCACCAAGCTGCTTTTCGAGCGCGCGGTTCATCACCTCACGATCGATGTGAAACAGATTCGCGAGGACGCCGTCGTAGATCATGTTGCGAACCAAACGTCGCAGCTTCGCGTCCCGGCACACCCCGGCGACGAGCGTGTCGAACGGCACGGGGTACATCGTCAGGTCATCGCGCAGGGACTCGAGCTGGAGCGGCTCGTCATAGACCACGCCGGCACCCGGCTCGAGCGACAGCACATCCTCCCGAGCCGTCTCCGCGTTCATGGCGACGAGAAAATCGATCTCCTTCTTCCGTGCGATGTATCCGTCCTTGTTGGCGCGGATCGTGAACCAGGTCGGAAGACCCGCGATGTTGGAGGGGAAGAGGTTCTTGCCGGAGACCGGCACGCCCATCTGGAACATGGACCGGAGCAGCACCAGATTAGCCGTCTGGCTCCCTGAGCCATTGACCGTCGCGATCTGGATGCTGAAGTCGTTGACGACCCGTTTCTTCGTAGCTTGTTCCGGAGGAGCTTCCTGCACCGCGACGTCAGAAGGACCATTCATGGCCTCACCAGTCGAACACGCACACCGTGGCATCGGACAGGCGACCTCGATGTCGCCTCCCGCAACTGACTAGTATAGCACGACTTACTCACCTTCGGTCAGGGCGGCCTGTGCGGCCGACCCCATATCGGCGGGGCTCCTGACGACCCGGACCCCGACGGCGGACAGCGCGGTCATCTTCGCGTCGGCCGTGCCGGAGCCCCCTAAAATGATCGCACCCGCGTGGCCCATCCGGCGTCCGGGCGGAGCGGTCTGTCCCGCGATAAAGCCGACGACCGGCTTCGCGAAGCCATCGCGAATGAACGCCGCCGCCTCTTCTTCCGCCGAGCCGCCGATCTCCCCGATCAGCACGACGGCCTCCGTTTCGCTATCAGCCGCGAACAACCGCAGCGCGCCGACGAACGTCGTGCCGATCAGCGGGTCGCCGCCGATGCCGATGCAGGTCGTCTGGCCCAACCCCAGCCTGGTCAGCTGGTGGATGGCTTCGTAGGTCAACGTGCCGCTCTTCGACACGATACCCACGCGACCCTCGCGACAAATGTGTCCTGGAATGATGCCGACTTTTGCCCGTCCGGGGGAGATGACCCCTGGACAGTTTGGTCCCACCAGACGCGTGGCGCGCCCGTCGAGAAAGGTCATCACCCGAAGCATGTCCAACGTGGGAATGCCCTCCGTGATACACACGACCAGGGGGATCTCGGCGTCGGCCGCTTCGAGAATCGCGTCCGCGGCGACCGGCGGCGGCACGAAGATGACCGACGCGTTGGCGCCCGTCTCACCGACGGCGTCCGCGACCGTGTCGAACACGGGCCACCCCTCGTGTGTCGTCCCGCCCTTCCCTGGGGTGACCCCGCCGACCACGGCGGTGCCGAACCGTGCCGCCTGTGTGGCGTGGAACGTGCCCTCGCGGCCGGTGAGCCCCTGCACGAGGAGCCGCGTCCGCTGATCGATGAGTACCGACATACGTTAGCCCGCGGCCAGGGCGACGACCCGGTCGGCCGCCTCGTCCATGGTATCGACCGTCGTGAAGTTGAGGCCGCTCTCGCGCAACATCGCCCGTCCCTGCTCCACGTTGGTGCCCTCCATCCGAATCACCACCGGGAGACGAACGTCGAGCTCTGTCACGGCTGCGATGACTCCCTCGGCCAGGATGTCGCACCTCAGGATCCCGCCGAAGATATTGATGAGGACCGCCCGCACGTTGCGATCGGACAGGAGGATGCGGAACGCGTGCCGAATCTGATCGGCGCTCGCGCCTCCTCCCACGTCGAGGAAGTTCGCCGGCTCGCCGCCCGCGTGCTTGATGATGTCCATCGTCGCCATCGCGAGACCGGCGCCGTTCACCATGCAACCGATCGTGCCATCGAGACGGATGTAGTTCAGGGAGTGCTTCGAGGCCTCGATCTCCAGCTCCTCCTCTTCAGCGAGGTCGCGGAGCTCCCGGAGGTCGGCGTGCCGGAACATCGCGTTGTCGTCGAGGCTCACCTTCGCATCGAGCGCCACCACCAGCCCCTCCGACGTCACCACCAGGGGGTTGATCTCCAGCAGCGTCGCGTCGAGCGCGCGGAACCCGGTGTAGGCCGCGAGCACGAGCGTGACGGCCTGCGCGACGGCCCCCCCCTCGAGACCGAGCCCGTACGCGAGCCGGCGTACCTGGAACGGCAACAACCCGTGTCTGGGATCGACGGTCTCTCGCAGAATGCGCTCTGGCGTCTCGGCCGCAATCTGCTCGATGTCCACGCCTCCGGCGGCACTGGCCATCACGACCGGCCGCACGAGCGCGCGATCGATGAGGAGTCCGACATAGAGCTCCCGAGCGATGTCGAGGCCCTCCTCCACCAGCAGACGGCCGACCGCTCGGCCCTCCGGACCGGTCTGGGCGGTCACGAGCGTCATCCCCAGCATGGCCTCGGCCGCGCGCTCTGCGTCGGCGGGTCCCGCCACCACCTGGACGCCGCCTCCTTTGCCGCGTCCACCCGCGTGGATCTGTGCCTTGACCACGACTCGCCCACCGAGCCGTTCCGCCACTGCGCGCGCCTCCGCCGGCGTAAAGGCCACCTCGCCCCGAGGCACGGGTACGCCGAACCCTGCTAGCAAGCTCTTGGCCTGGTACTCGTGGATCTTCACGGGGGGCATCTACTCCAGGGGCCCGCAGGCTCTGGAGTGCCTCGATTCACGGTTGAAACGGATCTGGAACGCTGCGACGCTGAACCTGCGCACGTCGCGTCACACCCCGATGATGCCGACGAGCTCGCGCACCGCCTCGGCGGATTTCTTCAACGCCGCGTCCTCGTCTGCGGTCAACGTGATTTGCACGATGTCCTCGACGCCGCGCGCGCCGAGCTTGACCGGAACGCCGACGAAGAGGTCGTGTACACCGTATTCGCCCTGCAAGAAAACCGAACACGGGAGGATCTTCTTCTTGTCCTTGAGCACGGCCTCGACCATCTCCACGACCGCCGAGCCGGGCGCGTAGTACGCGCTCCCGGTGCCAAGGAGCTTCACGATCTCGGCGCCGCCCTGCGCGGTCCGCTTCACGATCGCCTCCACCGCCGCGGCATCCATCAGCTCCGTGATGGGAATGCCGGCGACCGTCGAGTAGCGCGGCAGCGGCACCATCGTGTCGCCATGCCCGCCAAGGACAAAGGCGTGCGTGTTCTCGACCGAGACGTCGAGGGCCTGCGCGATGAAGGAGCGCATACGCGCGGAATCGAGCACGCCGGCCATCCCGATCACGCGCTCTCGCGGCAAGCCGCTGGCGCGGTACACGACTTGCGCCATCGCATCGAGCGGGTTCGTGACCGGCATGATGATGCAGTCGGGCGAATGCACCATCACCTGCTCGGTCACGCTCTTGATGATCGCGTGATTCTTTGCCAACAGATCGTCGCGGCTCATCCCCGGCTTCCGCGCGAGCCCGGCCGTGATGACGACGATGTCAGACCCGGCGGTGTCGGCGTAGTCATTGGTACCCAGCACGCGGGCGTCGGAGCCCTCGACCGGACACGCTTCCAGTATGTCCAGCCCCTTGCCCTGCGGCACCCCCCCGAGGATGTCGAGCACGACCACATCGGCGAGCTCTTTGTCGGCGATGCTGCGCGCCGCGGTAGCCCCGACATTGCCAGATCCAACGACCGTGACTTTGCGGTTCATAGCCCTCTCCCTACAGATTGGCGATTACGGCATCCGCAAACTCGGAGGTCTTCAGCTTGGTCGCTCCCTCCATGAGCCGCTCGAGGTCATATGTCACCGTCTTCTGCTGGATCGTGCGCTCGACGGCCCCTTCGATGCGTGATGCCACTTCCTGCCAACCCATGTATCGAAACATCATCGCGCCCGACAGCACGAGCGAGCCAGGGTTGATGACGTCTTTGTCGGCGTACTTCGGCGCGGTCCCGTGAGTCGCCTCGAAGAACCCAACCTCGTCGCCAAAGTTGGCGCCGGGCGCCAACCCGAGCCCACCGACCTGCGCGGCACAGGCGTCCGAGAGATAGTCGCCGTTGAGGTTGGATGTGGCGATGACGTCGTAATCGGCCGTGCGGGTAAGGATTTGTTGCAGCATGCTGTCGGCAATACGGTCCTTCATCACCACCTTGCCATCGGGGTCGCCGTCCCACTCGCCGATCGTGCGGTCGCCGAACTCCTCCTTCGCCAACTCGTAGCCCCAATCGCGGAACGCACCCTCCGTGAACTTCATGATGTTGCCTTTGTGCACGATCGTCACGCTCTGCCGATCGTTATCGAGGGCATACTGGACCGCCATGCGGACGAGGCGCTTCGTGCCGGTGATGGAAATCGGCTTGATGCCGATCCCCGAATCCTCCCGCACGCGCTTGCCCAGCTCCTTCGCGAGATAGTCGATGAGCTTCCGCGCTTGCGCGGATCCCTGCTCCCACTCGATACCCGCATAGACGTCCTCGGTGTTCTCTCGGAAGATGACGACGTTCATGCGCTCCGGATGCGTCACCGGCGAGGGGGTGCCCTTGAAGTACCGAACCGGCCGGACACACGCGTACAGGTCGAGCAGCTGCCGGATCGACACGTTGAGGCTCCGGATGCCGCCACCGACGGGCGTGGTCAACGGGCCCTTGATCGCCACCTTGTACGCCCGCGCGGCTTCGAGCGTGTCGGCGGGCAACCAATCCCCGCTTTGCTCTTTGGCCTTCTCGCCGGCCAGCACCTCGAACCACTCGACCCGTTTCGCGCCATCGAATGTCTTGCGCACGGCGGCGTCGAACACACGAACCGACGCGCGCCAGATGTCGCGCCCGGTGCCGTCGCCCTCGATGAAGGGAACGATTGGATCGTCGGGCACGACCAGCACACCCTCTCTGCGCGTGATTGCGGTGCCCTGCGATGGTGCTGTGAGGTGCTTGAAATCTGGCATGTCACCGAACTCCGTTCACGTCACTCTGAGCCGCGGGCGCAACCCTTTAGGGCACGTCCCTGCATCGCGTTACAAGATCTTCAACAGAAAGTGTGGAAAACCTTGTGGAAAAACGTTGCGTGAGGTGCAGGCAAGCCGCGTCAAACGGGCCGTTCTAGCGATTTGCACCATCCTGGTGCGGGCCGGCCCCGACGCCGTCGTCGGAACGGCGCACATTATACTGTACGCTTCGTCGCGCCAGACCGACCCCCCCCATCCACCAACACGCCGTCGACTCCATCGATGAAGATCATCATCGCCGATCCCTTGCCCGCGTCCGCCACCGACCTCTTGAAAGCGGAGGGCTGGACCGTCGACGACCGGCAGGGTCGCTCCCCCGACACGCTGCCGGCCGATCTGGCCGACGCCGATGCGCTCATCGTCAGAAGCGCGACCAAGGTCACGGCGGCGCTCATCGCGGCCGCTCCTCGGCTGCGTGTCGTCGCACGCGCCGGCACGGGCGTCGACAACGTCGACCTCGACGCCGCGAGCGGCCGCGGCATCCTCGTGCTCAATGCGCCCGGAGCCAACAGCATCAGCGTCGCCGAACACGCCTGCGCGCTCATGCTTGCCGCGGCGCGGTCGATCGCCCTAGCAGACGCGCAGATGAAGGGCGGCCGCTGGACCAAGAAGGAGCTGCGCGGCGCCGAAGTCCGTGGCAAGACGCTCGGCGTTGTCGGCTTCGGACGCATCGGGCGCGAGGTCGCCCGACGTGCGCGAGCGTTCGACATGACCGTCGTCGCCCACGACCCGTTCATTGCGACGCAGGCCGCAGCCGACCTCGGGATTCCGCTGGTCACGATGGACGAGTTGTGCGCCCGATCGGATTTCATCACGCTACACCTGCCCTCGCGCGACACGACGTCCGCCCTCTTGGACAGCGAGCGTCTTGCGCGCTGCAAACGCGGCGTGACAATCATCAATACCGCGCGCGGCGACCTCATCGACGAGACCGCCCTGGCCGAGGCGATCCGATCGGGACAGGTCGGCGGCGCCGCGCTCGATGTGTTTCGTGAGGAACCACCGGCGGAGACCACGCTGACCGGGCTACCGCAGGTCGTGGCCACCCCGCACATCGCAGCCTCCACGGCGGAAGCGCAAGAACTGGTCGGACTCGAAGCGGCGACGAGCGTGCGTGAGTACCTGCGCGACGGCGTCGTGCGGAACGCCGTCAACTATCCGTCGGTCGCCCCTGAGGAGTTCAAACGTCTGCAGCCGTATCTCTCGCTCGCGGAGCGGCTCGGTGGATTACTGGCGCAGCTCGCCAACGAGCGCGTCAACGCCATCGGAATCCGCTATTACGGCGCGCTCGCGCAGTCGGGCACCGAGATGTTGGTCGGTGCGGCCCTCGTCGGCTTGTTGCGGAACGCGTTGTCGTCCGCCGTCACGTTGATCAACGCACGGTCGGTCGCCGACCAACGCGGTCTGGAAATCATCGAGTCGCGGAGCTCCCGAACCCGCAACTTCACGAGTCTCATGTCCGTGAAGCTCCGCACCAGCGACGGCGAGCTGTGGGCCGAGGGCGCGGTCTTCGAACCCGATAGTCCGCGACTGGTGCGGCTCGATGGTGTGGAGGTCGAAGTGCCCCTCGAGGGCACCCTGATCGTGATCCGCAACAACGATCAGCCTGGCGTCATCGGTGAGGTCGGCTCGATCCTGGGCCGGCATGGGATCAACATCGCGACGTTCGCGCTCGGGCGCGGCCCTGCCGGAGCCGTTGGCGTGGTGCGAGTGGAGTCGTCCGCGGGCGCGGCACCCGCCGTGAAGGTCAGCGACGCCGTGATCGATGAGATACAGCGCGTGCCGGCCGTGATCGCCGCCGGCGTCGTCACGCTCTAACGCGGCCGTGCCAACTGCCGGCGTCGTGACACTTTAGACAGGCTCCGTCGGTCAGGTCACGGGAGCTCGAGGCTCACGACGTCGCCCGCCGCATCCTTCAACTGCACACGGCGCGCGGTGATGTCGACCACCCGCAAGCCCCCGGCGAGCACGTCGCCCGTCCTCGCCAACACGACGTCGCCCATCAGCGACACGATGACCGTCCGTTCGAGACCGTCAGCGGTCTCGTGCGCGGCAATCCCGACCAGCGTGACCGCGTGCGACGCCGGCAAAGCCGCCGTGACCGGCGCGGGGGCTTCCGGACTCGCCCTCGGCACGGACGGTGCCGGTCGTGATGTCGTGGACGGGAGCTCGAACGGGTTGCGCATAGTCTCCCGGGGTACCGGTGCGTAGGTCATACGCTCGCGCAGCCGATCGACCTCGGCGGAGAGGTTGAGCGCGAGGAGACTCGGGGTGGTTGCAGCCGAAAGCGGTAACGAGACCGGACCGGGATCCTCGCTGAGTTGCCGCGTACCGGTCGCGGCGGTCAGCCACCCGGCGACGAGCGCGGCGACGCCAGCCATCCCGGCAATGCGAAGAAGTGTCTTCGTTGGCATGACCTGAATCGACGTAGTGTCGATCAGCATGCTAATCGTACTACGCCGCGCCGCGCCGCCGCTGCACGGTTCTGCGCGTGGCAACACTATGGTAATATCTGCCGTGCACTCGGTCGCGTCGCCACAGAAGCACACCCTTTCCCCTCCCGCCACCGCCGTCGCCATCATCCCCGCTCGGTATCACTCGACGCGATTGCCCGGCAAGGCCCTCGCCGACATCGCGGGTCGCCCGATGGTCGAGCACGTCTATCGCAGGACCGCCGCCGCCACCGCTGTCGGGAGCGTCATTGTGGCGACCGATGACCAGCGCATTGCAGCCGCCGTCGCCGCGTTTGGAGGCGAGACGCGAATGACGAGCACGGCACATCCAACCGGGATGGACCGACTGGCCGAGGTGGCCAACACGCTCAGTTGTGACGTGGTGGCCAACGTGCAAGGCGACGAACCCCTCATTGATCCGCTCCTGATCGACGCGGTGCTCGGCGCCCTCGCGGCCGCACCGGAGGTCGGCATGGCGACGGCGCGCTGCCCGATCGTCGACCCGGCGGACCTCGACGACCCCAACATCGTCAAGGTCGTGGTCGACGTCGCCGGAGACGCGCTCTATTTCTCCCGAGCGCCGATTCCACACCGCCGGGCGCGGTCCGTCGCCGGCGCGCCGCTCGGATACAAGCACATCGGGGTCTATGCCTATCGACGCAGCTGTTTGCTCCGGCTCGCGCGCCTCGGCCCGACGACGCTCGAGCAATGTGAGCAACTCGAACAGCTGCGTGCGCTCGAGTCGGGGATCCGTATTCGTACCGTTGAAACCACGTCCGATCCGATCGGCGTTGATACGCCGGAGGACCTCTTCAGGGTGCGGCGTCTCGTCTCATCCCAGCCCTAGGAGCCCGTCGTAGACATGCCCACACCACCTGCCGCGCCCGCGGACCGCCAGGTCAAGTACATCTTCGTGACCGGTGGCGTCGTGTCGTCACTCGGGAAGGGCCTGGCCGCAGCGTCCATTGGATCGCTCCTCGAAGGACACGGCTATCGCGTGACGCTGCAGAAGTTCGACCCGTATGTCAACGTCGACCCGGGCACGATGAGCCCGTATCAGCACGGCGAGGTGTACGTCACGAGCGACGGCGCCGAGACCGACCTCGATCTCGGGCACTACGAGCGGTTCACCAGCACCGTGACCACGCGCAACCACAACTGGACGACCGGCAAGATCTACCTCTCCGTGATTCAGAAGGAGCGACGCGGCGACTACCTCGGCCGCACGGTCCAGGTCATTCCGCACATCACGAACGAGATCAAGGAGAGCATGCAGATCGTGGCCTCCCAGGAGGCCGTCGACATCGTGTTGGTCGAAGTGGGCGGCACCGTCGGTGACATCGAGAGCCAACCGTATCTCGAGGCTATACGCCAGTTTCGCCGTGATATCGGCCGGGAGCACACGCTCTACATTCACTTGACGCTCGTACCGTTCATCGACACCGCCGGCGAACTCAAGACGAAGCCGACGCAGCACAGCGTACGCGACCTCCGGTCGATCGGCATCCAACCCGACATCCTGCTCTGTCGAACAGATCGCGTGCTGCCGCGCGACATTCGTCGCAAGATTGCCTTGTTCTGCGACGTGGATGAAGAAGCCGTGATCACCGCCAAGGACGTCTCCAGCATCTACGAGGTCCCGCTCGTCCTCGCTGAGGAGGGCCTTGACCGGATCGTCCTGAAGGGACTCAACCTCCCCCACGACACCCACGCCAACATGGAGTCGTGGCAGCGGCTCGTCGAGCGGATTCAGAACCCGACGGACGAAGTGACCGTGCACGTCGTCGGGAAGTACGTCGGCTACGAGGACTCGTACAAGAGCCTGAACGAAGCCCTGTACCATGCCGGCTTCGCTCATCAGCTCGATGTGCGCATCAAGTGGATCGAAGCCGAGGCGCTCGAGCTCGACGGTGGTGAGCATCTGTTGGACGACGCGGACGGCATCCTCGTGCCGGGCGGATTCGGCGATCGCGGCAGCCGTGGGATGATGCGCGCCGCCCGCGTCGCACGCGAGCGAGAGATTCCCTATTTCGGCATCTGCTACGGATTCCAGTGGGCGGCGGTGGACTTCGCGCGACACGTCTGCGGTCTCGAGGACGCCGACTCGACCGAGTGCAACCCAGATACCCCACACAAGGTCATCTACAAGCTGCGCGACCTGCTTGGCGTCGACGATCTCGGTGGCACCATGCGGCTCGGGAGCTATCCCTGCCAGCTCGCACCCGGGACGCGTGCGCACGACGCGTATGGCGAAGCAACGGTCGCGGAGCGGCATCGGCACCGCTACGAGTTCAACCGGGAGTTCGAGCGGGTGCTGACAGAGCACGGGCTTCGCATCTCCGGCCACTCGCCCGACGGCAAGTTCGTGGAGGTGATCGAGCTCCCGGACCACCCGTGGTTCGTCGCAGTGCAGTTCCACCCGGAGTTCCAATCGAAGCCGCTACGACCGCACCCGCTGTTCGCACGGTTCGTCCAGGCAACCTACCAGCACCGGGTGGCCTCCGCGACCGGCGCCGAGTCCATCGCCTAGATGGGGCCCCTTCTATAATGTAGGCGTGCGCGAGGTCGTCGTGGGTGACGTGACGGTTGGTGGTGACCGGCCGTTGGTGCTGATCGCCGGGCCGTGCGTGATCGAAAGCGCGCAGCACGCTCACGACCTCGCGATCGCGATCCGCGACGTGGCGCGCCGATGCGGCGTGCCGCTCATCTTCAAGGCATCGTTCGACAAGGCCAATCGGACGTCGATGCAGTCCTATCGCGGACCGGGACTGCAGCAGGGTCTCGAGGTCCTCGCACGGATCAAAGAGGCAGCCTGCGTGCCCATCCTCACCGACATCCACGAGCCTCGACAGGCCGCCCCGGTCGCGGTCGTGGCGGACGTCCTGCAGATTCCGGCGTTTCTGTCGCGTCAGACCGACCTGATTGCCGCCGCAGCCGACACAGGGCGCGCCGTCAACCTGAAGAAGGGACAGTTCCTCGCGCCGCAGGACATGCGGCATGCTGTCGCCAAGGCGACGCGCAATGGCAATCACGCGGTAATGGTCACGGAGCGCGGCACCAGCTTCGGATATCACAACCTCGTCGTCGATATGCGGGCGTTTCCGCAGCTCCGGGCGCTCGGCTACCCGGTCATCTACGACGTCACGCACAGCTTGCAGCTCCCCGGCGGCGGTGACGGCGTCACCGCGGGCCAGCCCGAGTTCATCCAGCCGCTGGCCGCGGCCGGCGTCGCGGCGGGAGTCGACGGCGTGTTTCTCGAAGTGCACGACCAGCCGTCGGTCGCCAAGAGCGACGGGCAGAACGCCCTCACGCTGGAGTTGTTGGAACCCTTGCTCGAACGGCTCGTCCACATCAGCCGCGTGGCGCATCACGCCGCCCCGGCGCGCGACTAGCGCGACGGTGTCCATGCCAAAGCCAGAGCCCGCACCCACCGGCGTCGACCTCGAGCTCGCACGACGGGTACTTCGGATCGAGGGCGAGGCGGTGCTGGCCCTCGTCGAGCGGGTCGACGAGCGTTTCACCTCGGCCGTCGAGCAGCTGGCCGACTGTCGCGGCAGGGTCATCGTGACGGGCATGGGCAAGTCCGGCCTCATTGCCCGCAAGATCGCGGCGACGCTCTCGAGCACGGGCACACCATCCCACTTCCTGCATCCCGCCGAAGCCGTGCACGGCGACATCGGCGCCCTGCAGCGCGACGACGTCGTCGTGGCGCTCTCGCGGAGCGGCGAGACGCCCGAGCTACTGCGCCTGCTCGAGACGATCCGCCGGCTCGGCGCGCGTATCGTCGCGCTCACCGGGTCGCCGGCGAGCACATTGGGGCGCGCAGCCGACGTCGCGCTCGATTGCCGAGTCAGTGTCGAAGCGTGCCCGATGGGCCTGGTCCCGACCGCCAGCACGACGGCCACACTCGCGCTTGGTGACGCACTCGCGATGACGCTGCTCGTCAGGAAGGGATTCCGAGAAGAGGACTTTGCGCATTTGCATCCGGGCGGCCAGCTCGGCAAGCGACTGCTACGCGTCGACCGCCTGATGCATGCGGGCGATGACGTCCCGCGTGTCGACGCGGGGTCCCCGATGGCCGACGTGGTCGCAACGATGTCGCGTGCCGGCTTTGGCATGACCTGCGTGACGACCGGCGCCGGCGCGCTTGCCGGCATCATCACGGACGGCGATCTGCGGCGCCACCTCACCGGACGCGAGAACCTGCTCGCGCTGACGGCTGGCGACGTCATGACCGCATCGCCGCATGCGATTGCGACGTCCGTGCTGGCCGTCGAGGCCCTGCGGGTCATGGAGGAGCATCGGGTCACATCGTTGATCGTGCTCGATGACCACGGGCGTCTGGCGGGCCTGGTCCACTTGCACGACCTCTGGCGCACGCAGCTGTTCTAAGTCTTGATGGGGCCTGCGGCCCCAAGCCCCGCCGCCGGTCCTTCGCGGGGGCCCGAGAGCCCCACTCCGGACCGGCGGGGTTGCCTGGCAAGGCAGGGGCACATTCGCCAGGGCTGCTAGTCTGATACGCGGTGACCGACACCCTGACGCTGCTCGCCACGATCATGGCCCTCTTGATCGGCCTCGCGGCCGGCAAGGCGTGGGAGCGGTACAAGCTTCAAGACGGCCGCTGGGTCGATCGACGCAAGGCTCGCGAGTCGCCGCACTATTTCCTCGGGCTCAACTTCCTCGTCTCGAACCAGATTGACCTGGCCATCGAAGAGCTCACAAAGGCAGCCGGGCTCGATTCCACGGCGCTCGAGATTCACCTCATCCTGGGCAACCTGCATCGCGAGCGCGGGCAGGTCAGCAAAGCCATCCAGCTCCACCAGAGCTTGCTGCAACGCCCAAAGCTCAGCAAACGCGAGCAGGCGTATGTGCTGCTCTGCCTCGGGCTGGACTTCAAGCGTGGGGGCTTCGTCGACCGCGCGTTTCAGGCGTTCTCCGAGGTCACCGAGCTGGACCCCGGCAGTCAGTACGCATTGCTCAACCTCGAGAAGCTCCACGAAGAGCAGCATCAATGGCGGGAGGCCCGCGCTATCCGCATGCGACTGAGTGACATTGCCGATGATACGGAACGGCCACGCGACCAGGCCATCCTCGCGTTTCTCGAGAACGAGCTCGGGCTGCGGGCCGTCCGCGAGAACGACCCGCAACAGGCGATCGCGCATTTCACGGCGGCGCTCGATCTCGACGGCCAGGCCGTACCGGCGTCGCTGAACCTCGGTGACGTCCATCTGGCCGCGGGTCGCCCAAAGGACGCCATTGCGATCTGGGAGCGGGTCATCCGGCATGCACCCGAACGCGCGTATCTCGCCTTCGATCGTCTGAAGGCCGCCTACGCAACGGCGGAGGGTCCAGGCCGTTTCGACGATCTGTGCCGGCGTTTGATTGAGGCGAATCCACAGGACTGGCGGGCGCGGCTGGCGCTCGGCCGGCATCTCGCCGATGAGGGGCAACCGCTACGCGCTCTCGATTCGTTCTTCGAATCGCTGGTCCACAATCCGCATGCGCTCGCCGTCCATCAGGCCATCTGGCGCGCGCTGACGACACTCGACTTCGACCAGGCGCTGGTCCGACGCTATGTCGAGCTGACGCGCGAGGCGGTGTTCTACCTCGACCCGCATGTCTGCATGCGGTGCAAGTATCGGAGCACGGAGCTCCTCTGGCAGTGCCCCCAGTGCCACGAGTGGAACACGTTCGTCGAGGAACGCATCGCGCCGGCCGAGGACACGGAGGAGACACCGGCGTAGCCCCGGCCGAACCGAGCGATCGAGATGTTGCGAGTGGCGCTGACCGGCGGGATCGCGACCGGCAAGACCCACGTCCGACGACTCCTCGAGGCCCGGGATGTCCCGACGATCGACGCGGACCGCCTGGCGCGCGACGTCGTTCAGCCAGGCCTGCCCGCCTGGCACGCGCTCCGCGAGCGGTTTGGCGACGGTATCTGCCAACGCGACGGCACCCTGGACCGCGCGCGATTGGGCGCCATCGTGTTCGCCGACCCAGGTGCGCGCGCGAACCTCGAGTCGATCACGCACCCGCCCGTTCGGAAGGCCATCGACGACTGGTTCGAGGCCCGAGCGAAGGAGTCCGATACGCCCTTCGTCGTCGCCGACATCCCGCTCCTGTTCGAGACCGGCCGTGCAGCCGAGTACGACCGCGTCATCGTGACTGCGTGTCGTCCCGAGACGCAGGTCCGTCGCGTGATGGATCGGGATGGTCTCTCGGAGGTGGACGCACGGGCACGGCTCGCGGCGCAACTGCCAATCGACGACAAAATCGCGCGGGCTGACTGCGTGATCCGCACGGACGGCAGCTACGAGGAAACCGAGCAGCGGGTCGAGGAGGTCTGCGCTGAGCTGCGGCGCGGTCCCTAGCAGCCCGTGGTGAAAGTCCCTATTAGGGATCGACACGATCGATCCCGCGTACTACACTGTCGCGCATGGCGATGGGCAAACGACGACGCCGGGCGCGGCAAGCATCGATGTGGGTTCCCACCAGCGACCTGCCTCGCAGTGCGGCGCATCCGTTCTATCAGCGATTGAATCGGATCCTCGATGACACGGGCTTCGACGCGTTCGTCGAGGCGCAATGCGCGCCGTTCTACGCGGACGGCGTCGGTCGTCCGAGTCTGGCGCCGGGGCGGTACTTCCGGCTGCTGATGCTCGGCTACTTCGAAGGGCTGGACTCGGAGCGGGCGATCGCGTGGCGGGCGGCCGATTCGCTGAGCATCCGGCAGTTTCTGGACCTCGAGCTGCACGAGGCGCCGCCGGATCACTCGACGCTGTCGCGCACCCGGCGCCTGATCGACGTCGAGACCCATCAAGCGGTGTTCACGTGGGTGCTGCAGCAACTGGCCGACGCCCAGCTCGTGACCGGGCGGACCCTCGGCATCGATGCCACGACGTTGGAAGCGAACGCCGCATTGCGGAGTATCGTGCGCCGGGACACGGGCGAAGGCTACGAGGCGTTTCTGACCGGGCTGGCCGAGGCGTCCGGCATCGTCACGCCGACCCGCGCTGAGCTGGCCCGGTTCGACCGGAAACGGAAGAAGAAAGGCTCCAACGACGACTGGACGCATCCGCAGGATCCGGACGCGAAGATCACGAAGCTGAAGGACGGGCGCACGCACTTGGCGCACACCGCGGAGCATGCGGTGGACCTGGAGACGGGGGCCATCGTCGGCGTCACCGTGCAGGATGCCGACGACGGCGATACGACGACGATGGTCGAGACCCTGATCACGGCGGCCGACCACGTCGAAGCCGTCCTGCCGGCCGGCGCCGGTATCGCCGAGGTCGTCGGGGACAAGGGGTATCACAGTAACGAGACGATGGTGGCGTTCGCCGCGCTCGGCGTGCGCAGTTATGTTTCGGAGCCGGACCGCGGGCGACGCAACTGGACAGGCAAGGCGGCGGCGCGCGACGCCGTGTACGCGAACCGTCGGCGCATTCGGGGCACGCGTGGGCAACGGCTGCTGCGACGGCGGGGCGAGTTGCTCGAACGCCCCAACGCGCATCTCTACGAGACCGGGCGGCTGCGCCGGGTGCATCTGCGTGGGCATCCCAACATCCTCAAGCGCGTGCTTGTGCACGTCTGCGGGTTCAATCTTGGGCTCCTCATGCGGCAGCTGACGGGCGTCGGCACGCCGCGGAGCCTCCAAGGCCGCGCGGTCGCCGTCTTCGAGGCCTTGATCGCTGATCTTGGCCGCCTCTGGACCCTCGTATCGCCCGCGTGGGCGCGAGATGCGCAAGATCTGCCGCACTCGTCGTTTCTCGACCTTATGACACGGTGTCACGAACACATGCCCCTCGACCTACGAAAGGGCGTTTTCACCACGGGCTGCTAGGCCACCGGCCCTCGGGCGCTATTCCAAGCCGGCTAGCCGTCTCGACGCCGGGGCCATGGCTGGGTCCACAAGGGGCCTTCGTAACCCACGAAACGCAGCAGTATCGGCTATTGTCCACCGCATGAGGCCGATCGAATCATGCGTCGTTGAGGCCGCGCCAAGTAGCACCGGCAGCGCCTGCGGCGGGTCGTCAGCTGTGTAAGACGTTGATAATAAAAGTCTTAATGGCTCTATGTCAGCTCTTCAGGTAGAATAACTGGTGATGAGCGGTGGGCCGTAGCCGATTACCTGATGATCGTGCGAAGGCGCATTGCAGAGGAGGTATCCATGAGAAATCCAGTAATCGTGGAGTTTCCACCGCCGATTGATACTGACGTTACCAAGAAGTGACGTTCTCATTCAGCCACATCGCATGTTCCCATAGAGTTCGCCTGGGATCTCGTCTGATTTCGGTGACCCAGGGTTGAAGCGCGGAGCAGTACTCCGTTACCACTTCGCCGAACAAAGCGCTTGATGGCCGCCCGGTCTGCGACTTCCCTACGCGTCGCGTATCCCATGTCTTCGAAGAAGTTAAACATGCCCGCCACGGTCGAGCGTTTGGACGGATCATCCTCTACCAGCGCGACGACGTCTTGTGACAGTTTGCCTTTGACTTCGGTCACGACGAGATACCCCGACCTTCGCGTTGAAGCGAACGACGGATCATTGTAGCGACGTAGGAAATCCATCGAATTCCGTAGCGCCCGAGCCTCTATTTCGCGTTGCCGTTGGTCGAGGTCCTGTTGGTGCTTCTCAAGCTCTCGTTCGTGCTGTGCGGCCGTATGCTGCAATGATCTTCCGAGGTACGACGCACTCAGCACTGTAGCGGCAACACCCGCCGAAGCACCCAGGAACGCAATGACCGGCCTCGAACCAGAAAATACCAATAGGTTCCTGTGAGTCCTACGGCAAGAACAGCTAACACCCAGGAATAGGGCATTAGAAACCTGACGGAGACTGCAGGGAGCGCTGGGTTGTCTCGTGACTTTGTCAACCTCTAGCCGGAAACTGACGGTGCCCGCCGACCTGCCCCCGCCCCGGGGGTTCGTGATTGACGCAGGCGGCCAGTCTGCGCGCTCAGCCCAAGCCCAGTCGTGCTTCGGCCGCTGAGACCGTATTGGACAGGAGCATCGCGCGCGTCAGCGGCCCGACGCCTCCCGGCACCGGAGTGAGCGCGCCGGCGACTAACGCCACGTCCGGATGCACGTCGCCGGACAACACGCGACCGCGCTTATCGAACGCGGCCAGCTTCTTCGACTCGACGCCGAAGATGTCCGCCACCGCGGCACGGTCGGTCAGCGTGTTCATGCCGATATCGATCACCGCCGCCCCTGGTTTGACGAACGCGGACGTGACAAAGGCCGGCCGCCCGATGGCAGCGACGAGGATGTCGGCCGTCGCGGCGACCTCCGGTAGGCCGACCGTTCTCGAATGGCAGGTCGTGACGGTGGCGTGGCGATGAAGCAGCAGCATTGCCATCGGCTTTCCGACGATGTCACTCCGCCCAATGACCACGGCGCGCTTACCGCTCACCTGGATCTCGCACTGATCCAGTAGCTCCATCACACCCGACGGCGTGCACGGCACGAGCGCTGGCCGCTTCTGGACCATTCGCCCGACGTTGACGGGATGGAACCCGTCGACGTCCTTGCGCGGATCGATGAGGTCGAAGATCCGTTGCTCCGCGTCGTCGCCCATCCCGGGCGGCAGCGGTGACTGCACCAGGATGCCGTCGACCGCGTCGTGTCCATTGAACTCGGCGACGATCGCCTCTGCCTCCTCGACACGTGCCGTGGCAGGGAGGCGCCGGAGGTCTGTCACCACGCCGAGCCCTTCGCTATCACGGATCTTGTTGCGGACGTAGATCTCGGAACCGGGGTCGTCGCCAGCGAGCAGCAGTCCGAGGGTTGGCGGTCGGCCCGCGACACGGCTGAACGCGTTGATGCGCGGAGCTAGCCGCTCGCGAATGCGTGTCGCGACTCCGGCCCCGTCCAGCAGGCGGGCGCGTGTCTCGTGCACCGTCACTGCGTGATCGTTCTTTCGATCGAGAAAGTTTCGATTTTACTCCGAGTTTCAGTAGAATGCCGCGCGACCACCCTATGCAAAACGGACCCAACCGCGGCACCTGGGGCTCACGTACCGGCTTCATTCTCGCCGCGGCCGGGTCCGCTGTCGGGCTCGGCAACATCTGGCGGTTTCCCACACAAGTCGGTCAAGGTGGCGGCGCGGCGTTCGTCCTCGTCTATCTCGTCTGCGTCTTCCTGATCTGCGTGCCGATCATGATGGCCGAGCTGGCCCTCGGTCGCCGCGCCCAGCAGAGCCCGGTGCGGTCGTTCGCCAAGCTGGGGCCGGGCACCCGTTGGTGGCTCGTCGGCGCGCTCGGTGTGTTGACAGGCGCCGGCATCCTCTCCTTCTATTCCGTGATCGCGGGGTGGTCCGTCGCCTACATCTGGTTCACGGCGACGGGCGCCGTGACGGGAGACCCGGACGCCATCGGCGGCTTCTTCGCCGAGTTCACGGCCAATGCGCCGGTCAACGTCGGGCTGGCGTTCCTGGTGCTCGCGGCCACGGCCGGCGTGCTCCTGGGCGGCGTGCGCGCGGGGATCGAGCGGGTCACCAAGCTCCTCATGCCGGGACTCATCGCGCTCCTGGTCCTGCTGGCCGTGCGCGCGCTCACCTTACCCGGCGCCGGTGCCGGTCTCGCGTATTACCTCAGGCCCGACGTCACGCAGCTCTTCGACATCAGCGTGCTCAGCGGGGCGCTCGGGCAGGCCTTTTTCTCGCTGAGCCTCGGCATGGGGACGATGATCACCTACGGTAGCTACCTCAGCAAACGCGACGGCATCGCGGGTTCGACGGTCTGGATCGTCCTCCTCGATACGTCGATCGCGCTTCTGGCCGGCTTCATCATCTTTCCGTTCGGCTTCTCGATCGACGGCTTCGACCCGGCCGCCTCGGGCCCCGGGCTCGTCTTCACCGTCCTGCCGCGCCTCTTTGCCACCCTGCCCGGAGGGCAGCTCTTCGGCGCAGCCTTCTTCGTGCTGCTCACGATGGCGGCCCTCAGTTCCACGATCTCGCTCCTGGAGGTGCCCGTCTCCCACCTCGTCGACGCGCGTCGCTGGTCACGCGCCAGAGCGGTGTCGGTCGTCACGCTCATCGTCTTCGCGCTCGCCATCCCGTCGGCGCTGGCCAATGGCGCCGTCGGAGTGTTCAGTCAGCTGCCCGGACTCGGGCTCAGCTTCATGGACTTGATGGATACCGTCTGGAACAACTTCTCGCTGCCGATCGGCGGACTGCTGACCGCCATCTTCGTCGGGCGCGTGTGGCAGGTCGACCAGGCCCTCGAAGAGCTGCTGGCCAACAACGCTTGGTTCCCCGGAACCGGGCTCTGGAGCTTCTTGATCCGCTGGGCGTGCCCCCTGGCCATCCTCTCGATCATCGGCGCCACCGTCTACGCGATGTTGTGATGAGCCTGACCGACCGCATCCTCGCGTTGAATGACTTCGTCTGGCAGCCGTTCGCGATGCCGCTCGTGCTCGTCGTCGTCGGTGGGCTCATCACCGTGATGACCGGAGTGGTGCAGGTCCGGCGCTTCCCCAACGCCCTCCGGATGGTCATGGCCGGGGCATTCACCCGCGCGACGCCCGGGCCTGGCGACGGCACCATCACGCAGTTTCAAGCCCTGTCGACCGCGTTGGCGTCGACCGTCGGCAACGGCAACATTGGCGGAGTTGCCACGGCGATCCTGATCGGTGGTCCCGGAGCCGTGTTCTGGATGTGGGTGACGGCCGCGCTTGGCATGGCGACGAAATACGCCGAGGCGGTCGCCGGCGTCCACTTCCGCGTCAGACGAGAAAACGGCGAGCTCGCCAGCGGCCCCATGTACTACATCACGCGCGGCGTGCCGAACCGCCGGCTCGGGTCGGTGCTCGCCTATCTGTTCGCGTTCTTTGGCGCCTGCACCGCGCTGTTCGGAACCGGCAACATGGCGCAGTCGAACACAATCGCCCGCACCTTCGCCGAGGCGGCACGCACGGTTGTCGGGGTCGAGGTGCCGCTGTGGGTACCCGGACTCCTCATCACGGTGGCCGTTGGGCTCGTGCTGCTCGGCGGCATTCGCCGAATCGCCGCCGTCGCCGAGCGTCTGGTGCCCTCCATGCTCGTCGTCTACGTGCTGGCCGCGTCGCTCTACATCCTGCTGAATCTGACGGCCATCCCCGCCGTCGTCGCGCAGATCGTGACGAGCGCGCTCACGCCGTCGGCAGCCGTGGGCGGCTTTGCCGGCGCCACGATGGCGCAGGTCATCGCCGCCGGGGTCAGCCGGGGCGTCCTGTCGAACGAGGCCGGCATGGGGAGTGCCCCGATCGCGCACGGCATTGCAAAGGTCGATCACCCCTCACAGCAGGGCGTCGTCGGGATCTTCGAGGTCTTCATGGACACGATCGTCGTGTGCTCGATGACCGCCTTCGTCATCCTGACCTCGGGGCTCTGGACCGATCCGGCCTATCAAGGCGCGAGCGGAGATCTGACCGCGGCCGCGCTGAGCACGTCTGTACCGCTCGCGTCCATCCTGGTGGCGCTCTGCTCGTTCCTCTTCGGCTTCTCGACGCTGATCGGGTGGTCGTATTACGGCGAGAAGTGCGTCGAGTTCATGTTCGGGTCACGTGTGATCACGTGGTATCGGGTGATCTTCACGGCGATGATCCTGGTGGGCTCGCTGGTGTCGGTGCCGCTCGTATGGGCCATCGGGACGCTGCTCAACGGCTTCATGGCCTTCCCCAACCTCATCGGGATCGCGTTCCTCGTGGGGACGGTGCGCACGCTCACGCGCGACTACTTCGGATCGTCTCCGAGCGCATCGACATAGGCGCGCACGCGCCGTTCCGGATCGCCGTGACCCACCAGATCGGCGATCACCGCGACGGCGGACGCGCCAGCGTCGAGGACGGCCTGCGCGCGCTCGAGCGTGATCCCGCCAATGGCCACGACCGGTCGCCCGCGGGAAGCGGCCCGTCGTAGCGCCGACAGTCCAGTCGCCGTGTATCCCGTCTCCTTCGTGACCGTGCCAAACACCGGGCCGAACGCGAGGTAGTCGGGCGGCTCGGACTGGGCGGCCGCAATCTCGTCCGGGGTGTGCGTCGATAGACCAATGAAACCGCGTGGGCCGAGCTGGCGGCGGACGACGGCAACCGGCTGGTCCTGCTGCCCCACGTGCACGCCGTCGGCGCCGGCAATCCGCGCGACGTCCGGACGATCGTTGACGATCACGGTCGCGCCGTACCGCGCGGCGCACGCGACGATCTGATCGCACCATTCGAGGAGCGCCCCCGTGGGTCGGTCCCCGCCGCGGAGCTGGAGGCACCGCGCCCCACCCGCGAGATACGCACGCGCGAGGTCGACGACCCCCCACCCGTGCGCCGTCGCGGTGTCTGCGTCGACGATCGCGTACAGCGGCGAGAGGCGCATCGGTCCGACTACCGGTCAGGACTCGAGGCCCCGTGCGTCCGCGCCCGCCTCGACCACGAATCGCTCGAGAAACGCTGTGGTGAGATTCCCCGCGCGAAAGTCAGGGTCGTCGAGGATGCGCAGATGCAGGGGAATCGTGGTCTCGATCCCTTCGATGACGGCCGTCCGCAGCACCCGTCGCATCCGGGCGATCGCCTCCGCGCGGTCGCGCCCGTGTGTGATCACCTTCGCCACCAGCGAGTCGTAGTGCGGCGTCACCTCGCAGCCGGCTTCCATGGCGGTGTCGACCCGGACGCCGGGACCGTGCCCGGCCGGCACGCTGAACGCCGTGATGACCCCGGGCGTCGGCCGACCGGTGAGCGGGCTCTCCGCGTTCACGCGGCATTCGATGGCGTGACCGGACGAGGTCACGTCCGCCTGCCGTACCGAGAGGCCACTGCCTGAGGCGATACGAATCTGCTCCTTCACGATGTCGACACCGGTCACCATCTCCGTGACCGGGTGCTCGACCTGCAGTCTCGCGTTCACTTCGAGGAAGTGGAGCTGGCCCTCCTCATCCCGGAGGAACTCGAAGGTCCCGGCGTTGCGGTACCCGACCGCCCGCGCGGCGTCGGCCACCTGCCGACCCAGCTCATCGCGTGCGGAATCGTCGAGCGCGACCGACGGCGACTCCTCGAGGATCTTCTGATGTCGACGTTGGATCGAGCATTCGCGCTCGCCGAGCAGAATCAGCGCCCCGGTGTCGTCCGCCAGGACCTGGACCTCGATGTGCCGCGACGACGCGAGATGGCGTTCGAGATACCGCCGACCGTCCCCACATGACGCCTTCGCCTCGCGGCCGGCGGTCGCCCAGGCCTGTTCGATCGCGTCGGGTCCGTCGACCACTCGTAAACCACGGCCGCCGCCGCCCGCGCGCGACTTGATGATCACCGGGTATCCGAGGCCGCGCGCGGCGTCATGCAACCGTGCCGTTGTCTCGATCGGCGCGTGGGTCCCGGGCACGACCGAGAGCCCCGCGTCACGCATCGCAGCGCGGGCGCCCACCTTGTCACCCGTGAGGCGCAGCACCGCCGAGGGCGGACCAATAAAGGCTATGTCACGCGCCGTGCACGCGTCCGAGAGCGCGGCGCTCTCGGCGAGGAATCCATAGCCCGGGTGGACGGCGTCGGCCTGCGTTTGCACCGCCGCCTCGACGATCGCTGCAACGCTCAAATAGCTGTCGACCGGCGACGCGGGCCCGATGCACACGCATTCATCAGCCAGTCGGACGTGCCGGGCCCGGCGGTCCGCAACGGAATAGACCGCCACCGGCGTGATCTCCAGCTCGCGACACGCGGCGAGAACCCGGAGGGCCACCTCTCCGCGGTTGGCGATCAAGATCTTCTTGAACATCGGTCAGACTCGGCGCTGGTCGCGCACATCCCTCCAGAAACCGGCTCGCCTCGGAGAACACTGTTCTGCTTTCAGAGCAGGGACGCTTCGCCTCGCTACAGGCAGACGGTTTCTTCCGGGATGTGCGCACTCCGCACCCGCACTGGACGACTCCGCAGTCACCCGGTCTTGATCGCGAACAGCCGGTCGCCGTACTGCACGGCCTGTTCGTTCTCGACGAAGATCTCCACGATCTCCCCATCATCCTCTGCGTCGATCTCGTTCATCAGCTTCATGGCCTCGATGAGGCAGAGGACCTGCCCTGTCCGCACGCGGCTCCCCAGCTCCACGAACGGGACCGCGTCCGGTTCGGGCGCCCGATAGACCGTCCCGACGATCGGGGCTTTCACGACGCGCACATGAACCGCCGCAGCATCCTCCCCAACGACGCGGAGATCGATGTCGGTGGATGCGGTCCCGCGCGCGGCCTCGTCGGCCGCGTCGCTCGAGGCGCGCGCGATCGCTCCAGCCGGGCGCCGCTTGATCCGGACGCGCGCACCGTCGCGCTCGACCTCGAGCTCGTCGAGGTCGTACTCGGACATCAGCCCGAGGAGCCGCGTGATCTCGTCCAGGTCGGACAGCGCCATGATGTTGATGTTTCGTCAGCGGACGTCGAGCTGTCGGGGCGATTCGGTGAGCATCTCGCAACCGTCGGCCGTCACCAGCACGTCGTCCTCGATACGAACGCCACCCACCCCCGGCACATAGACGCCCGGCTCGATCGTGAACACCATGCCCGGCGCCAGGATCACATCGGCACTGGGGTGGAGGGTCGCAGTCGCGCTGGACGGCGCCCGACCGATCCGCGGGAGCTCATGGACCTCTATCCCCAGGCCGTGACCGGTGCTGTGCCCGAACGCGTCGTCCAGGCCGTGCGCGGCGAGCGCGGTTCGCGCTGCGCCATCCACCTGGCTCGCAGCCACACCCGGACGTACGATCCGAACGGCAGCCAGATGCGCGTTGGCGACCGCCTGATGAAGGCGCGCGGGCTCCGGCTCGGGCCTCCCGATGCACAGCGTCCGGGTCAGGTCGAGACAGTATCCGTGGTGCACGCCGCCGAAGTCCAGGACCACCAGGTCTCCATCGGTCAGCAGACGCTCCGTCGGGTGCGCGTGCGGCAGAGCGCTGTTGGGACCACCGGCGACGATGGTCTCGAAGGCCGGTCGCTCGAAGCCGGCTGCGCACAGCGCCGTGTCGATGTCGGCGGCAACCGCCCGCTCCGTTCGCCCGCGGCGCGCCAGCTCGCGCACCTGCTCCACCATCCCCGCGATCATGCCGCCTCCGGTGCGCAAGATCCCGATCTCGTGCTCGTCCTTTATCATCCGCGCGGCCTCAACGACGCCATCGGTCGCGACGAGCGCCGCATCCACCGACCGGCCGAGCCATTGCCAGCGATGCACGCTGCAATGCTCGGCCTCGAACCCGACTCGCCCCCACCCCGCGTCGCGCACGACCTGCCGGAGCGTTTCCTCATAGGACCCCTCGACGTCCACCACGTCGATGCCGTCCGGGCCGTTCCCGGTGGCGAAGAGCGTCGCAACCGCCGTGCGATAGCGGAAGTCGACGATGAGCACACCGCCGGTGCGAGTCACGACCAGGATGCCGGCGCTGGCGCGCAGGTTGGAAAGATAGAAAAGGTGGGGAAGGTGTGTGACGACGAGCGCATCCACCTCGAGTCGGTCACACGCCGACCGCACATGCCCAAGCCGAGCGGCAAGACGGTTCGGATCGGCGAGACGTCCACCCGCCATCGGAATGCCGACCTAATCCATTGGCGGTTTCCGGCGCCCGGCGCGCTGCGCCACCACCGCATCCAGGAAACGCTGTAGCCCCGCGAGGACCCGGGGATCGTCGTCCAGCGCCTCAGGCGCCAGGTCCAACGCCTCAAGCGCCGCCGCCGACACCTCAATCGGTTCCGCCGGTGGCGAGGGCGCGGCGGGCGGGACCGCGAACTCCGGCGCAGGTGGTGGTGTCTCCGCCCCCTGCACAATGATGGACGCGAGGTCCGTCATCTCCTCCCCCGCCGGCGTCGTGCTCGTCTCCGGGGCGCCGCCACCGATGTCTGCGACCCCACCGAGCAGGGCATCCAGTTCCGACAGATCGTCCTTTGTTCCTTCATCCGCCCGCGCGCTCGACGCCGTTGCCTCTTCCAGGGTGCCCATCAGCGGGGCGAGCAGCGCTTCGAGCCCCTCCACGTCATCGAGCATCGTCGAATCGGGACTTGCGTTTCCCGTCGGAACCGCCGCACCCGAATTCGTCTCGGCTGTAGCCGAAAGCGCCGGCTCAGCTGCCGGGCTCTCGTCGCCTCCGACCCGTTCGTCGAGCGCCGCGGCCAGGACGTCGACTTCCGTGTCCTCTGTTGGTTCCTCGAGCCGGCGGTGGATATCGGCCAGCGCACGGATGGCCGCGAGGTTGTCCGGGGCCTCACTGACGACCCCTTCGAGGTGTGTCCGCGCTTCTTCCAGCTCGTTGATCTCGATCAGGGATCGGCCGAGGGTCACGCGCGCAGACAGATAGGTAGGGAACCGTTCCAAGCCAGTGCGCGCCGTCGCGATCGCCTCGTCGAACTGACCAACCTTGCGGTACTCCTCCGCGAGCGCCGCGAAGGCGGGCGACGCGGGGTTGAGCTCGACGCGCCGTCGTAGCTCTTCGAGGCGCGTGTCCGCCATCGGTCTTTCTGCCTGCTGCCGCGACGCTCGGCGTGCCTCAAACCCACCGGTAGTTCGTGATCGTCGCGCCGTCGCCCGGCGTCGAACCGGAGGCATCGAGCGTCACCGTCGTTCCGACCGTCGACGGGCTGGGCGATGCGGTGAACGTCGCTGCGAGGCCGGCGACGTCGCCCACGACGACCGTCGCTGTCGCGGTGTCAGTGTTCCCGAAATCATCGGTCACCTCGAGTATGACCTCGTAGGTCCCAGCGGCACTGTAGGCATGCGAGGCGTTCTGTCCGGCTTCTTGCGCAGCGCTGCCGTCACCGAAGATCCACCGATGGTGAACCAACGTACGCCCCGGAATTGCTTCGGATTCCTCGGCGCTGAAGAAGACCGTCTGCCCCACAGCCGGCGCCTGCGGAGAAAAGCTGATGGCCGCCGTCGGGTCTGGATCGCCCACGACGACGTCCACGTTGACGCTTCCCGTAGCACCTCGGTCATCGGTGACCGTCAACGTGACGGCGTAGGTGTCCTCCAGCGCATAGACGTGGGTCGTCGTTCGCCCGATGCCCGTCGTGCCGTCGCCGAACACCCAGTCGTACGACACGATCGGCCGACCGGACGTGGAGCGGCTGGCATCGAAGAAGACGGTGTCGCCCTCGTGCGGCGCGTCCGGCGAGACGTCGAACGCGGCCACCGGTGTCGTGGCTGCCCCGACCGGCACAGTCAACGTTGCACTCGTCGCCCGACTGTACGCGTCGGAGACCGTCAACCGGACGGGGTAGTTGCCGGTCGCGTCGAAAATGTGCGTGACGACCTGGCCGTTACCCGTGCTGCCATCGGCGAAATCCCACGCAAAGGAGCTGATGATGCGATTCGGGTCGCTCACACAGGTCGGCGGCGCGCCACCCGTCACGTCGCAGTACTGCGCCGTGAACTGCGTCTGGTCCCTGGCCGCGGGCGGGTTCGGCGTGAACGTGAAGCCCGCGAGAACGTTGAACAACGGGATCACGGTGCCCGGCGGTACGAGACGGATCACGAGCGACCGTCCGATGGCGTTCGCGAAGTTTGGAACGTTCGGGTCGGACGGCGTGACCTGAATCGTCACCGTGCTACCTGAGTCGGACGAGCCAGCCGGGTTGGCGGACGCCAGGGGCGCCGTATACGAAAAGAACGCGCGGCCATCGCTCCCAGTCAGCACCGTCTTGTCGGGCCGAAGGCCGGTCAGGTTACCAATGTCGGTAAACTGCGCACCGCTGGCCGTCTGGACCACGATCTGGATGAGGAGCTTGAGGTTCGCTGTCGGGTTGCCGTTCTCGTCGCGCGCCAGCGCCTCGATTCTCGACTGGGCAGAGCCGTCGAGCGGCAACACGTCAGGATTCGCCTGGAGCGTCAGCGAGATGCCGAGCGCCGATGGTCCAGACAGCGGCGGCTGATCCGCTGTGCCCTGGACGCAGGCAGCGACACCTGTCAGCCCGACCGCCACCACGGCGGCTACTGCGAGCCGTGAGGATCGTCGCCACCCGGTGTGCTCTGCTGACTGCATGTCGTCCTTCTCTGGTCCTCTCCCGTGTTGCCGTGGCCGAAGGTCCGGCTAGCCGGCCTACGGATCCGGCTCCGTCGTCATCGGATCCGCCCAATCCGCGAAGTTGACGCCGATGGTGCCGAGGGCGGACACCTCCGCGCCCGTCTGGTCGGTGCCGTAGAACGTGATCTCGGCGATCGTGTTGATAATGATCTGTCCGCCGCCGCCAGCGAGCTCCCGGAGCGGCGGCTCCAGCTTGGAGGACGCGCGCACGAGGGTGAACTCGGCCGTCTGGATGCCGGACAATGCCGTTGTCGTAACGCCGCCCCACCACGGATACGGCACGTCGACACCCGGCGTGTTCCGTCCGTCGCCGCGCACGTAGCGAATGTGATACCGCCTGACCGTGATGAAGTTGGCGGTGGTCGGCGACGCCGGGTTCTCCGAGGTCCCTGGGTCCTTGAACGACAGTCGTAGCGTGACGCGGCCGACGTCCTCGAAGACGCCACCAAATGTCAGCACGTCGGACTGCAGATAGGTGTTGATCGGATCCAGATTCGACCCACCGGGGGCCGCGCCGATGCGCTCGATGATCAGGTTCGTGCTCGCACGCGAACTCGTGATCCCGTCGTTGACGCACGACGCGAAGAGCGGGACACAGAGCCCAATGAGCGCGACCCGCGATGCCGCGCGGCGCCCGATCGGCCCGCGATGATCGATTGTCGGTGTGTTTCGAGTCATGGTTTTCGTTCCCGGCCGTACTCAACGGACGATGTATGGCGTCAGGAAGATCAACAGCTCGTCGGTGTTCTCCGCATCGGTGTCGCGCCTGAACAGCCATCCCAGAAGCGGGATCCGGCTGAGTCCGGGCACGCGGTCGTTTCGCCGCTGACGGTCGCTTTCGTAGATGCCGCCGATCACCGTCGTGTCGCCGTTGGCCACCTGGACGGTCGTGATGGCCCGCTGCGTGACGATCGGCGGGATGCCGTTCACCGCCTCACCAAAGTTGGCAAAGTCGTTGTCGATCTCGATCTGCATGATCACGGTGTCCGCCGCCGTGATCTGCGGCGTCACCGCGAGGCGCAGCGCCGCGTCCTTGAACTGGACGGTCACCGTATTGTTGGCGACGGTCTGTATCGGGATCTGGTCACCCTGGATGATCGTGGCCTGGACGTTGTTCTGCGTCGTGATCCGCGGATTCGAGAGGATCTCCACCTGGCCTTCACCCTCCGCCGCCGACAGGACGATATCCAGGTTCAGCGAGCCGTCGACCGCGCCGAGTGTGAGCCCCAACGCCGACGTCCGACCGGGCGCACCGAGGTCGACGGCTGTTCCCGTGGTCTCGCTCTCGAGTGCCCGCCCGTCCACAGGGAACGGTCCCTGTGAGCCCCCGACGCGGCCAGTGACGTTGCCGCGGTTGGGGAACGTCAGCGGGGTGGTGTTGCCGATGTCGGGCGCCACGCGGCCGGAGACGCCCCACTGAACACCGAGCTCACGCGCATAGCTCTGCCGCGCCTGGACGATGCGGGCTTCGATTTCCACCTGCGGCTCAGGGCGGTCGAGGGTCTGGAGTAGCTCCTCGGCGTCCAGGAGATTGTTCTGCAGGTCGGTGATGATCAGCGTGTTCGTCCGCACGTCGATCTGTACCTGGCCACGGGATGACAGGACGGCCTGCGTGACGAGGTCGGCGAGGTCAGCGGCCCGCGCGTAGCTGAGGGTACGCGTCATGACCTCCAGCGCTCCGGCCAGAGCCTGCTCCTCGGCCAGCTCCCTGCGTTGCCGTTCCTCGTCGGCCAAGGTCATCAGGGGCGCGATCCGGACGACCGTGCCATCGACGTCATAGCCGAGCTGATTCGCCCGCAGGATGATGTCGAACGCCTGGTCCCACGGCACGTCGACGAGCGCCACGTCGACGCTTCCCTGCACCTGCGGGTCGATCACGATGTTGAGCCCGCTGATCTCCGCGAACGTCCGGAGCACGGACCGGAGGTCGGCATTCTGGAAGTCCATCGTCACGGGACTACCGGTGTACTGGCGGCCGGCGCCCAGCCTCTGCTGGGTGACCTGGACCCGCGGTCGACTGGAGGCACCCGCGCGGCGGATGAATCGCGTCGTCGGCACCTCGGCGGAAAATCGGCGTGGGGCCGTCAGACCTGGCCGCGGGATCGCGCCCGGGCTCGCCGGGGCGCCGGCCGCTACGAAGGCGGGCGGCGTAGCCGGGAGTGTGAGCTGTGTCCGGTGCGCGGTTGGCCGTGTCGGTTCCGCGACCGCCGCGACCAGCGTTTCAGGGATACGCGGCGCGACGGCGGGTGGTGATTCGAGGGTCGGCGTTGCCGCAGGCAGCTCCGCCACGACCGACTCGGGGGTCGTCGTCGTCAGAGCCGCGAGCGGGTCGACGCGTGGTGCAAGAATGTCTGTCTCCGGCGGCGCTGCCACCGGGACAACCTCGACGACCGGGACGTCCGTGGGCTCGATGTCTCTGTCACGATTCGGCGGAAGCGGCGTCGTTGCCTCTGCAACCGCCATCGCCCGCTCGGATTCGGTCGGCGTTGACCGAGCGAGCTCACGCTCGTTGGGCGTGGCCGGCGCCGGCCCAGGTTCGGTATTCGTCGCAGAGGCCAACTCAGCCAGCAGGCCGGTCACTGCGGCGTCCTGCGCCGCACTCACCGGGCGGGGTACGCGCAAGGCGGCCAACGGATCGAGCAGAATCGTGTTGGCGGATACTGCGGGTGCTGCCTCTGCTTGTCCTGCCGGGCCTTCCGGCACGGAATCGAGCGTGCCTGTCGGTGAAGATGCCGCCAGTGCAGCGAGTGAACGCGGCGCTCCCGCCGGCTGCTCTTCGACCGCTGGTGGCGCTACCGCCGCGATCGGGTCGTCGAGCGGGAAGATGACCCGCAGCTCGGAGTTCGGAGACTCGAGGCCCTCGACGCGATGCGGCGCGGGTGACGCGAGGTCGAACACGCTGCGGGTGACCAGTGGTGAATGACTGTGCGGCGCGACCCTGATCTGGCGAATCGGTCCCGCATCGACGCGCGTCGCGCCGGGGACCGCTGACTCCACCTCCGGGAGGTCGATCACGAGCCGAGGCGGAGCGTCCTCGGCCACGTGAATGCGGCTTGGGGTCAGGATGCCGTTGGCCTCAAGTCGCACGACGACCGCCGACGCATCGAGCAGTGTCTCGATCGCCTGCAACTGCGTCGCGGGCGCTCCGCTGGTCGGACCCGGTGCCTCGGGTGGCACTGGCGCGGCGGCAACGATCGCGGCGGCCGGGCCAACCGCGTCTTTGTCGAAGTCGAAACCGATGCTGATGGTGCTCCGCGAGCTGCTGACCGAGTACGGCAACGGACGACTGAGCAGGAGCCGAACGCGCGTGGTCGCCCCCCCCGCCCGACCCTCGGTCTCCGCGCCCTCGATCTCGACGTCGTCAACAGGGCCGCCAGGGGCAAGGCGCAACCGCGCGCCGTCAGCGGTGACGTTGCGGAGCTCGACGACCACAGTGCGGTCATCCGGCTGATGTGTTGTATACGCGGCCGGCGCGGACGCCTCGATCACGACCACGAACGCCGTCCCCGCAGGCCGCGAGCTGACCTCGATCAAGCGCGCAGGTGCCGCTTCGTTCGCCGCAATTCCGCCCCACGGGCGAAGGACAAGCGTCGTCGCGACGAGCGCGAGTGCAACCCATCGGGCGCTGGTCACCGGGCGTCCTCCACACCACGTAGCGGCCGGCGCACCTCGCGCTCCGTGACGAGCGACAACGGGTCGTTGACCTCTTGCATGAAGACCACGGCGTCCGTCGTGATCGAGCTGATGAACCCATCGAAGAGCTTGTCGTTGTCCCTCACGATGTACGTCTTGTCGTCAGGTGCCTGCAACACGGCCAGATACGCCCCGTCGTTCAGCACGATGCCACGGAGCGCCACTTCGTTGATGCTCAAGCCTTCGAGCCCCGTGGCCCGCTCACCCGCAGGCGGGAGCTCCGCCCCCCGGTTCAGGAGGCTCACGAAGGGGTCGCGCCGACCAGCCGGGTCATAGGTATAGACCTCGGCCGGCTCGACGGGCTCCGGTGCGAGCGCGTCCGCCGGCGGTTCGCTGGGCGGCTGTGGCTGCTGGGCTGGAGGCTGGAGCACGGTCGCCGACAACGCCGCCCCGGCTGCCACGGTGACAATCAGCGTGGCGCTGCACCACCGGTGATGCTCGGCTCGCCTGACGTCTACCTGCCGTCTCACCATTGCCATCAGACTCCGGGCGCCGCACCCGGTTCGGTCGGCGCGACCTCGTTCAACACGAAGGTGGTGGCGGTGCACTCCGCCGTGATCGTGGCGTTGAGCCGTGCCGGCTCGAGCGACCGAATCAGGACATCGCCGACGCTGATGATCCGTGGGAACTTGCTGACCCGGTCGAAGAAGGTGCCGAGGCTGTGATACGTCCCGGTAAATTGCAGACGAATGGGCCACTCGGAGTGCAGCTGTTGTTGCGTGGTGGCCTGTGGCACGAACGCGCGAATCGTCAGGTTCGATTGTGTCGCCAACGTCTGCAGGCGTCGCAGCAACTCCGAGGCGTCGCGCTGCTCCGGGAGCACGGCGCTGAGTCCGTCGAGCCGGTTCTGCAGATCTTCGACCTCGGCCTGGAACTCGGGGAGTTGGTTCGCGGTTTGCTGGGCACGCTGGATTTCCATGTTCTTTCGGTCCAGCTCTTGCTGCCGGATGGTCATGCTGTCCTGCTGCGGTACGGCCCAGTAGTAGTAGAAGACCAAAAACCCAATCATCGCCACGAGAAAGAACGCGCCGACCTGCCCGTACCACGGCAGTTTGTTAAGGCCAAGTTCCATAATCTGCCCTCGCGGTATCGGTCACCGACTGGCCGCCCTTTAGCCTCGGTAGCAGTGGCGCGTGGTGACGATGACGAAACCGGAATGTTGGACGTTCTCCCTGCGCCCCGGAAGGGGCAATCAGGCGCCCTGGAACGCGCTATAAGCCGGGGAGCTGAAAGGTGGCCCGAAGCTCGAATCTGACCACCTCGCCCTGGCCCTGCTGGTCCTCAAGCTGGCTATCGATGAGCTCGACGGGTGGCGCGAAATAGCCGGACAACTCGAGGCTGGCGACGAAATCCGAGAGCGCCGTCAATGTAGTGGCACGGCCCTGCACGACGACCATAGCGGGCTCCTGCCGGAGCTCGGTCAACCACAGGCCATCGGGCAGACTGCGGCTGACCTCGTCTAGCATGCGCACCGGGCCCGCCTGCCCGCTCCGCAGCTGCTCGATGAGTGACACGCGCTCCGTCAATTGCGCGCGAACCGCATCGTGCTCGCGCACGCTCTCGAGGATTGGAGCCAGCTCCTGGATCGCCAGATCCGCCGACGCGATATCCTCCGTCAGTTCCGCACCTTGCCCGCGAAGCGTCCAGAACCACCAGCCCATGCCGACCACGGTGACGACGACGATCGCGCTGCAGCCGATCGTGACCCGTTGCCCGATCGCGATCCCGGCCCGCCGCGTGGTCCGGTCGCGCTCGACCGCGAGCAGGTTGATACGAATCATCGATCGTCCACCCGTCTGAGCGCGAGCCCGACGGCCACCGCCGCGGTCGGCCCGACCTCGGCCCTCAGGTCATCCGTGAGCTTCTTCTCGTCGACCGCCAGTTGCCGAAACGGGTCGAATCGTTCCACTTGCGATTCGAAGCGCTCCGCCAGCGCCTCGGCGAATCCCTCCGCGCGTGACGCGCCGCCGCTGAGGACGATCTGGTCGATGCGATCGGAGGCTGCCGTGGCCTTGAAGAAGTCGAACGTCTTCTGGATCTCGAGCAGGAGGTTGTCACTGACGGCGCGCACGACGGGATCCGCGTCCTCGAACGTCGCGCCATCGACCGGCACGCCCTTCTTCAGCTGGTCGGCGTCCTCAAAGGTCAGGTTGAGCTCCTTCTGAAGCGCCTCGGTATACGCGTTGCCGCCGATCGAGATGTCGCGCGTGAAGACCGACTGGTCGCCGTGGATGATGTTGATGTTGATCGCGCTCGCGCCCGCGTTGAGCAACACGACGACGGCCTCCCGGTCGATGCCGTAGTTCGTTTCATAGGCGTTCTGCAGCGCGAACGCGTCGACGTCGACGACCACGGGCACGCGACCAGCCTGCGCGATCACGCCGGTATAGTCCGCGATCTTCTCTTTCTTGGCTGCCACCAGCAGCACGTCCATGGTGCCCCGGTCGTCGCCGTCCGGCCCGCTGTCGAGCACCTGGTAGTCGAGATTGACGTCCTGGATGTCAAACGGGATGTACTGCTCCGCTTCCCAGTAGATCGACTCGGCAAGCTCGGTCTCGCTCATCAGGGGAAGCGTGATCTTCTTGACGATCACCGCGTTGCCCGAGAGCGACGCCGCGACTTCCTTCGTGCGGATGCCGTTGTTTTCGAAGACCTTCCGGATCGAATCAGACACCACGCCGCCGTCGATGATCGCGCCATCGACAATGCTGTCCGGTGGCACCGGCTCCGAACCTACCGCTGCCACCCAGTAGCCGTTGCCAGTCGTCCGCAACTCGACCGCCTTGACCGCGCTCGATCCGATGTCGAGGCCGACGAGCGATTCTTGACGTTTGAAGAACACGGCCTTACACCCAGAAGTGACTTATTACTAACAACTTACGCTAGCAAACCGGCCCTGAAGTGTCAACGCGTATCGGCACGCCGCCGTCATCCGCACCCCGACGCCGATGCGGGTCCGAGCACTGCGTTGTATCGGCCAGACCATCGTCCAGCACCAGTCGTCTCGCGCCGCGCAGCAGTCCGCGCGACGCCGCTTGTTCCCCCCGAACCGCATCGCGGTCGGGTCGACATCTTGACATGCCGTCCTAATGCTTTGTAGGCTTTTGGTTTACGGCTTCTGGCCGGTGATGCGTCCGACCGTCTGCAAGCACCGCATGACTACCTTTGTCCCTACGCAAGGCGCCGTGGCGCGCTCGTGGCACGTCATCGATGCGAATGCGAAGGTCGTCGGGAGAATCGCAACCGTGGCCGCGCGCGTGCTCCAGGGGAAACACCGTCCTACGTATACACCGTTCCTCGACACTGGCGATCACGTCATCGTCGTCAATGCCGCGAGCGTGCGCTTGACCGGACAAAAGGAACAGCGAAAACTCTACCGACGCCACAGTGGGTCCCCGGGCGGGCTCCGTGAAGAACGGGCGGTCACCGTCCGCCAACGCCACCCCGAGCGCCTGGTCGAACTGGCCATCCGCGGGATGCTACCGAAGACAAAGCTCGGCAAGGCGATGTATCGCAAACTGAAGGTCTATGCTGGCCCCCAGCATCCGCATGCCGCGCAAAAGCCGGCACCGCTCGAGGTGGCTTGAGAGTGGCGATCGAGTACTACGGAACAGGACGGCGTAAGAAGTCGACGGCTCGCGTCTTTCTTCGCCCAGGGACAGGCGCGTTCAACATCAATCGGATCGCTTTCGAGAACCGCTTTCCCACCGAGGCGCTGCGCACCCAGATCATGGAGCCGCTCGCGCTTACCGAGTCGGCCGAGAAATTCGACATTCTCGCGACCGCATCAGGCGGCGGCGTGAACGGACAGGCGGGTGCGCTTCGCCTGGGAATCGCCCGCGCGCTGGTCAAGTCCGACCCTGAGTTGCGTCCGCAACTGAAGAAGGCGGGCATGCTCACACGCGATGCGCGGGTGAAGGAGCGGAAGAAATACGGCCTGGCCGGCGCTCGAAAGCGCTTCCAGTTCAGCAAGCGGTAGTAGGCCGTGTGCGGCACCAAGCGAGATTGACAGGTATGGAGGTAGTTTGACGCCGTTGACCATGCAGGAGCTACTGGAGGCCGGTGTGCACTTCGGTCACCAGACGAAGCGCTGGAACCCGAAGATGAAACAGTTCATCTTCGGAGAGCGCAACGGGATCTACATCATCGACCTGGGCAAGACCGCCAAGCTGTTCCGGCAGGCTGAGGACTACGTCAGCGGGTTGGCAGCGAACAGCCGCACGATTCTGTTCGTCGGCACGAAGCGACAGGCCCAGGATCTCATACACGAGGAAGCCCTACGCTGTGGGATGTTCTTTGTGAACCACCGCTGGCTGGGCGGGTTGCTGACCAACTTCACGACCATCCAGCGTAGCATCGGTCGGCTCCGTGAGCTCGAAGCCATGGCAGAGGACGGGCGATACGAAAGCCTGTCCAAGAAGGAAATCGCGCGCATCGAGAAACAGAAACGGAGGCTGCACAAGAACCTCGATGGGATTCGCAAGATGTCGCGCCTGCCCGACGCCGTGTTCGTCGTCGACACGCGGCGCGAGAAGATCGCCGTCGACGAAGCCCGCAAGCTGAAGATTCCGGTCATTGGACTCGTCGATACCAACTGCGACCCGGACGAGGTCGATTACGTGATCCCGGCGAACGACGACGCCCTGCGATCGATCCGGTTATTCGTGACACGCATCGCCGACGCCGTCATCGCGGGTCGCGGGCTCAAGGAAGCGTCCCAGCCGACGCGCGACAGCGACGACAGCGGTGGCCCGCCGGTTACATCCGCCCAGCCGGCGGCCGCGTCGGTGTAACCACCCCCCGGATTCCCCGAAACGTAGGACAGGTCGACGCGGCGGGAGATCTACGACATGCCAATCAGCGCCACAGAGGTGAAAGCCCTTCGGGATACGACCGGCGCCGGCTTCATGGATTGCAAATCGGCCCTGACGGAGGCCGACGGCAACCTCGAGCGGGCCGTGACAATTCTCCGCACGCGCGGTCTCGCAAAAGCGGAAAAGCGCGCCGGACGGAGCACGTCTCAAGGGCTCATCGGTCACTACCTCCACCAGGGTGGGCAGGTCGGAGTGCTCGTCGAGGTGGACTGCGAGTCCGACTTCGTCGCCCGCACGGATGATTTCCAGACGCTGGTGAAGGAGATCGCCATGCACATCGCCGCCGCGGACCCGGCCTGCGTGGGGCGCGAGGAAGTCCCGTCGGCGGATCTCGACCGCGAACGAGCCATCTACCGCAAGCAGTTCGAGGACTCGAACAAACCGCCGGCGGTTGTCGACAAGATCGTCGAAGGCAAGCTCAACAGCTACTACGAACAGATCGTCCTGCTCGACCAGCCGTCGATTCGCGACCCGAAGACAACGGTCGGGTCCATGGTCAGCGCGGCTATCGCGAAGCTGGGCGAGAACATCACGATTGCGCGGTTCGCCCGGTTCAAGGTCGGCGACGCCTAAAGTTGGATCCGCCGGCGACGCTATGGTTAGACCTGCCCGCCGCTCGCCGGTCACTGATCTATAATCCCCGGCGGCATGACCACCCCCGCGTATCGTCGCGTTCTCCTCAAGCTGTCCGGCGAAGCCCTGATCGGTCGCCAGTCATTCGGCATCGATTCCGAGGTCGCCGACGCCCTCGCGCGGGAGATTGCCGACGTCCGCGCGATGGACGTCCAGATGGCCGTCGTGATCGGCGGCGGCAACATCTTCCGCGGCGTGGCGGCCAGCGCGCGTGGCATGGACCGGGCCACCGCCGACTCCATGGGCATGCTGGCCACGATCATGAACGCGCTCGCACTGTCCGATGCACTGGAGCGGCAGGGCGCCACCACACGCGTCGTCACCGCCATCGAGATGCGCCAGGTCGCGGAGCCCTTCATCCGTCGCCGGGCGCTGCGACACCTCGAGAAGGGCCGCGTCGTGGTCTTCGCGGCCGGCACTGGCAACCCCTACTTCACGACAGACACCGCCGCCGCGCTCCGCGCGATGGAGATTCGCGCGGAGGTCCTGCTCAAGGGCACAAAGGTGGATGGCGTGTTCACCGCGGACCCGCTCACTGATCCGACCGCGACGCGGCTCGACCGGCTCACCCACCAACAGGTGCTCGAGCAGGGACTGGAGGTCATGGATTCCACGGCCATTTCTCTGTGCAAGGACAACGCCATGCCGATCGTCGTCTTCAACCTGCTGACGGCCGGCAACATCCGCCGCGCGGTCTGCGGGGAACAGATCGGATCGGTCGTATCCACCTGATTTACGACGGATGCGCTGAGGCCCTACGATGACCATCAATGACCCGGGGTCGGCCCACACCGACGCACAGCAACGGATGGACGGCGTGATCGAGCACGTGCGCCGAGAGCTCGCGGGTGTGCGTGCCGGGCGCGCCTCGGTCGCCATCCTCGATTCGGTCCAGGTGGAGGCGTATGGATCGCGGCTGCCGCTGAATCAGGTCGCCAGCCTGTCCGTGCCGGAATCCACGCTGATTGTCGCCACGCCCTTCGACCCCGGGCAGCTCGCAGCCATCGATCGTGGCATTCAGAGCGCCAACCTCGGCCTGAACCCAAGCAACGACGGCAAGGTCATCCGGATTCCGATACCGACGCTGACCGAAGAGCGACGGAAGGAGCTGTCACGTCTGGTGCACAAACTGGCCGAGGAAGGCCGCAGCAGCATCCGCCAAATACGGCGCGACACGAACGACGCGCTCAAGAAGCTCCTCAGGAGCCACGAGCTCTCCGAGGACGACGAACACCGAGCGCTGGATGACATCCAAACCGTGACCGACGTCCACGTGCGGAAGATCGACGAGCTGCAGAAGGTCAAGGACGACGACCTGCTGCAGCGGTAGCAGCTATGGGCTGCTAACTCTCCGCCCGCCGGTGCATCGGTCGAGGCACCCCGATGCTGATGGCATGAGTATGTCCGCCCTGATTCACCTCGAATGCGCGGTTCCCTGCGGTGCGGCCCCGGTGGACGCGTCGACCATCCAGCACCTCTGCTCATGCGGTGCGCCGCTGCTCGCACGCTATGACCTGACCGCGCTCGCCACCGACTGGTCCCGGGACTCCCTCACCGGCCGTCCCGCCACGCTGTGGCGATATCACGAGGCGCTGCCGCCCACGGGCGACGGGCCAGTGAGTCTCGGCGAAGGATTCACTCCACTCCTGCGCGCCCGACAGCTCGAAGCCACACTTGGCCTCGCGCGCATCTACGTGAAGGATGAGTCCGCAAACCCCACCAACTCGTTCAAGGCGCGCGGGCTCTCGGTTGCGGTCACCTGCGCGCGCCGGCTCGGCGCGACGACGCTCTCCGTCCCGTCCGCCGGAAACGCCGGCGATGCGCTCGCGGCATACGCCGCGCAGGCGGGGCTCGCCGCCCGAGTGTTCATGCCACGCGATGTGAAGCCACCGTTCGTGCGCGAATGCGAGCTCTATGGGGCCGAGGTCACCCTCGTGGACGGCCTGATCACCGACGCCGGTCGCGCGGCGGCGGAAGCCGGCGCCGCCGAGAACTGGTACGACGTTTCGACGTTGAAGGAGCCGTACCGGGTCGAAGGGAAGAAAACACTGGCGTATGAGGTCGCCGAACAGCTCGGCTGGCGGTGGCCCGACTGGATGATCTACCCCACCGGCGGCGGGACCGGCATCGTCGGGATGTGGAAGGCGTGCGAGGAGCTCGAGCAGTTGGGATGGATGCCGCGCGCGGGGCGCCGTCCGCGGATGGTGAGCGTCCAGGCCGAAGGGTGCTCCCCCATCGTGCGCGCGTTCGACACGGGCGCCGATCGCGCCACACCGTGGAAAGACGCGCACACCGCCGCCGATGGTCTGCGCGTGCCGCAGGCGATCGGTGACTTCCTGATCCTTCGCGCACTCCGTGAGAGCGGGGGCACGGCACTCGCCGTGAGCGACGCGGCGATGATCGCGGGGATGCGAGAGCTGGGGCGCGCGGAGGGGGTCAGCGCCGCGCCGGAAGGGGGCGCGACGTTGGCTGCACTCCGACTCCTGGTCGAGCGCCGGGTCATCGAGCCGTCCGCGTCGGTTGTGCTGTTCAATACGGGCGGGGCGCTGAAGTATCTGGATCTGCTCGAGTAGCTCTGCTTCAGGGTGTTCAGTCCCCAAACGAGATACCCAGCGTTCGCGCCGTGAGCACGAGGTCGAGGTCGAGCGGGACGCGCTTGGTCTGCCCGACGATATCCGCGAGCGGCACCGCCACGAGATGCGGCGGGCGGTTGGCCACCATCACGCCGAACTCGCGACGCTGAATCAGCTCGAACGCCTTGCCGCCGAAGCGCGACGCCAGGACGCGGTCGAAGCTCGTTGGCGTCCCGCCACGCTGGAGATGACCGAGCACGACGGAACGGGTCTCCTTCCCCGTTAGCCGCGCAAGCTCCGTCGCGACCGCGGCACCGACCCCGCCCAGCCGCTCAGGACGAGCGCCGCTCGCGGACTCGAGCAGCCGGGCTGTGCCGCCAGCCGGCACGGCGCCCTCGGCCGCCACCACGATACTAAACCGCGCGCCCAGCTCCTCCCGTCGCGCAATCGCCTGCGCGACCCGAGCCAGGTCGAATGGAATCTCCGGCATCAGCACGGCATCCGCACCGCCGGCCACGCCCGCATACAGCGCGATCCACCCCGCATACCGGCCCATCACCTCGACCACCATGACGCGCGAATGGGCCTCCGCGGTGGTGTGCAACCGGTCGAGCGCATCGGTCGCGAAGCTCACCGCCGTATCGAACCCGAACGTGCTGTTGGTCTCGACGATGTCGTTGTCGATCGTCTTCGGCACGCCAACGAGCGGCATGCCCCGCGCGTGGAATTCGTGGGCGATGGCCAGCGTCCCATCGCCGCCAATCACGACGAGCCCATCCAGGCCGAGCTCCCCAAACGTCCGCAGACATTGCTCGGAGTAGTCGTGCGAACCGTCGCCCGAGTCAGCCGGGTAGTCGAACGGGTTACCGCGGTTGGTCGTGCCGAGGATGGTGCCGCCGACACGGATAATGCCGGTCACGTCGCCGGGTCCGAGCGTCCGGCGACGGCCGTGATCGAGCAGGCCGTCAAAGCTGTTCTCCAGACCGACACACTCGCACGCGGTGTTCGCGGCCGACTTGACGACCGCGCGGATGACCGCGTTGAGCCCCGGTGCATCGCCGCCGCCAGTCAAGAGCCCAATCCGGCGCGGGAAGCGTGCGTCGACGTTCATGGCCGTGAGTATAGAACCCATCACAGACACGCGCTTGTGACACGGGTGCTCAGCGGTCGGTGTCGCGACAGCCTCTACAAGGCAGTAGTGTAGAATCCTGGACTGGCATCGGCGTGGTGGCGACGCCAACCACACCTCGTCCGACGGGCCGCTAGCTCAGCTGGGAGAGCGCCGCGTTCGCAACGCATTTCGTGAAATGCCAAAACCCCAACAAATACCGTATTCATTGAGGAAACCATGCCGCAGAGGTACGCAGAAGTACGCAGAAAGAGGCTGGTAGACGCAGAAACGGCTGGCAGTGCGGCTGGCAGTGAGAGCGTTGGACAAGAAAGGCGCGGTGCGCGACGTCGAGTTGCCCTTCTCGAAGATGAAGCAGGCAGGCAAGGAACCCCGGAACGGGTCAGAACAGGGCTGGCAAGACAGATTCGCTGGCTGACCAGCAGAAATTGGCGGCGTCCACTTCCGTACTGGATTTGGCGCAAGCTTCTCCACCAGGCGGTCCTAAATCTCGTCGCTGTGCTCGGGATCGTCATGCTGATGCAGGTGCGCCTTGGGGGCGGAAAACGTCTTGCCCGTTGGTACTCCGTGCTGCATACTCAAATCCTAGCCTGGCGCAGCTGGCGGCAGCGGAGGCAAGACACCCAAGACTGCCCGATCATTCACGTGCACATTCCAAAAACCGCCGGGAAGTCCATCCGCGCCGCACTCCGTCTGCCGGACCAAGGCCACTTCGCGTACGAGCTAATCCATCGGTCCAGGCGTGTGCCCGTGACAGTCATCGTCGTGTCGGTTCGTGACCCCATCGACCGGTTGCGGTCCATGTTCAAGTTTGTGCACATGTTTGTGCACATGTACAGCCACACCAACTCGCTCTGGATATTCACTCGCTTTTCGTCTCTGGAGGCATTCGTGATGTCGGTAGTGTTTCCGGCGTTCGTCGAGCATCACTACTTTGTGATGCCGCAGAGTCGGTATCTACGAGGGCTCTCACTGAACGACCCAAGGCTGAAGCTCCTACGCTGCGAAACGCTCCAGGCCGATGCCGCCCGCGAGCTGGGCATCACTCATCCTAAGCTGCCGCACCTCAACTGCAGTGATGCACTGCCGGCTGACCGCGTGGCATTATCGGCGGATGCCGTGGCACGGGTTCGCATGGCATACGCGGAGGACTATGCGCTGCTGGCGAGGCTCCGCCGGGGCGGCGATCCGTCATAGTGTTCGTACGACCCAGGCATCCGTCGCCGGGTTGACGCGCAGCCGCGTTGCCGCATACTCGCCCACCGATAGATCGATCGCGGTCGCGAGCGCACGGAGCGCCCACAGCCGTCCGCTCGGCTCGTAGCGTGCCTCGATCCCATCCAAGTCGCTGAGTGCCGTCAGTCTCGCAAGCCAGCCGCGCCGCGTCACGACGGTCGCGCGGAGCGTCTCCAGCACGGCCGTCTGTTGGGTGGCCGTCAGCTGGCCGTAGAGCGTGTGCAGATCCATCAGCGCGGGCACGCCGATGTCGAGGGCCCGCTGCCCCGGCTCGGCCATCAGCGGCGGGACCGCGATGGGGTCCTCCGCCTCCCAGAGGGCATAGATATCTCCGGTCGTGGTGTCGATCACCACCCAGATCGACGGAGTGTCAGACGAGGTGAGATAGCGCCACCGGACGGTACTACAGGAGCCAGCCATCGCGAATCGCCCCACGGTGTCGGTGGGGGCGCTGCCCGACCCCTGCTCCTGATACGGGGAGAGCCGACCGGCGAGGCCGTCCTCATCAGCCGCCTGGGCACAGGCAATGGAGGGCATAAACGCATAGTCGTGCAGGGCAAAGAGGTAGCGGACTTGGCCAGTCGAGTCGCCGTCCTGGCCATCGGCGAAGCTTACCTGCGATCCGGTCGTGCTGCCGATTGCTGTGCGTACTTGGCTGGTGCCGACCGAGTTCGCGGCGAGCCGCGCCTGCCCAAACGTCCCGCTGGTGATCGTCCCCGCGCCAAGATCGGGAATCCGAGCGACGTCGAAGACGCCGCTGGTCGTGTCGCTCGCGTCCAGACTCGTCAGGGCGTTGTAGAGATAGGTCAGGTTGTCCCGGACATGCGTATTGACCTGCCCGGCGCCGACGACCTCCCCCGTCACCCACGTGCGGGGCGTCGTCCACGTCGCCTGCGCCAGCTGCACGGCGAGAAAGCCGCCCAGGAAGCACCCGATCAGCACGGCCATCTGTCTCAGTGTCTGCATCGTCCCGTCCTCTCTTTCGTGTCTCTTCGTGTTCGCCCTCATCCGAGTCGGGTGTCGACGCCGAGCCGGCTCGTCCCGAGAATCCAGACGTCCGTCTCACCCGTCGCGTCCCGGGACGCTGCTGATGGCGTTGCAGGGCGACGCGCAACACGCGCCGATCGCGACGCGCGAGGAACTGCGGCATCTCGCGGGGTTGCCACGTGACGTCGACGGGACCTTCGAGACGCCGCTGCTGCCGGATGCGCCGTCATCGACCGGCGTGGCGGCAGCGTTGGCGTGTTGTGTCGTGATGGTGCCGGTGGCCCCTTAGATAGGCGCTGAGCACCGCTGGATCTATCCCCAGTCTTCGTGCCACGTCGAATTGGCGCACGCCGAGTTCGGCGATCCGCCCCCTGAGCTTCGGGAGCGATGTTCGCATACGCACATTCATGGGGAGAGTGTACGCATACGTACATCGAATGTCAATAAAATGTTTCTGTGCGTATGCGTCAAGCTGACCGACTGGCTATTGGGGAGAATCTCAGGGCCGCACGTGGCGGAATGAGCCAAGTGGCGCTTGCACGTGCGGCAGGCTTAACCCATCCCTCTATTTCCCGATTCGAGAATGGCGTTAACCAACCTACCGCTAGCACACTCGGGCGGCTGGCTACCGCAACGGGAAAGTCAGCCGACTACCTGCTCGGCCTCACGGACGATCCCACGCCCTCGGCCCGGCTCACGGCCAAGGTGGTCCAGGAGCGGGCCAAGGTGAGCGAGCTGGACGACGCGAGCGCGGTGACGACGGACGAGGAGGACGGCCACAGCGTGGACGTGATGGAACTCGACACCGCGGCCGGTTCCGGGGCCGTCGTCGACTTCGAGCGCGTCAAGGATCGGATCAGGTTTCGCCGGTCATGGCTCCGCAAGCACGGCCTCGTGGCCCGGCAGTGCAAGGTGCTCGGCGTCAAGGGCACGTCCATGGAGCCCACGCTCGTCGACGGCTGTTCAATCCTGATCGACCGCAACCGGCGGACCCGCCGCGTGGGGCGGATCTATGTGGTGCGCACGGACGACGGGCTAATCGTCAAGCGGACGGGAAAAAACAGGGCGGGTGCCTGGCAACTGGTGAGCGATCACCCAGATAAGCAGAAATGGCCCACGCTGCGGTGGCCAGCCGACGCCGAAGTCATCGGCGAGGTGAAGTGGGCGGCGCGGACGTTCTAGGTTTGAGATGGAGAAAAAGCCAGAGACTCGTGAACGTGAGGTTCTTCGGATGACGTATCAGGACTTAGTCGAGTTCGACCATCATCTTGCGTGGCTGTCTTCGGAGCGACAGCAAGACCGGCCCGCAACACCTCCTCCACCACTTCCGCGGGAGTGGAAAAGCTTAGCTCATCGTGACTGGCGCACGACCGATACGCGCTGATGCCCGCCGCGATCATCTCCGGCGTCACGTCAACCTTGGTGCTCATCACTCATCCCTCCCGTCGCGATTCATGGTAGCGCATCCCCCGCTGCTCCGCCCGCCACGCGCCGCCGCACCCGCGTCGCCGAAGGGACAAGATCTTCGCGGTGCGCGCCGAGGACGGTCCCATCGTCAAGCGGCTTCAGCGGGACGACGACGGCTGGTGGCTGGTGAGCGACAACAAAGCCTACAAGCCGATCCCGTGGCCGCGTGACGCTCAGGTGCTCGGGCAAGTCATGTGGACGGGGCGGACGCTATAGTTGGGCTCTACTCGACGATGCAAGACGAGAAGATTTTGATTTTGGGAAGGAGTGAGACAGTGGCCGACGAAGTGAGAATCAAGCTCAGCACTGCCGAACAGCGAGCATTGGCGAAGCCGGTTGTCGGGCGCGGAGGGTATCAGACGTTGTTGCGGCGTCTCCAGGGGCAGATACAAGACGGTGTGCTGACAGCCTCGCCAGCTGACATGGAAAGGATGTGCAAGTACATGCTGTCTGGACCTGGCGGGTTTCAGCAGCGACTGGCAGCCGCGACTGGGCGGAAAGCCGCCAAGCGCAAGAAGTAGGGTTTCGGATGTAGGCGCTGCCTTCTTGCTGCCCACGCGGCCCTGGCCAGCCGATGCCGTCGTGTTGGGCGAGGTGAAGTGGGCGGCGCGGACGTTCTGAGGGCGGGTGCCGGGCCAGCTGGGAAGCGGCTTCAGCGCACCGAGGACGGCTGGCAATTGGTGAGCGACAACCCGGCGTATGAGCCGATCCCGTGGCCGCGCGAGGCCGTGGTGCTGGGGCAGGTGATGTGGACGGGGCGGACGCTGTGAGGTGAGGTATGAGAGAAAGGTCTAAGAGGAACCCCCTATGACGACTCGTCAAGCGGATCGTGCAGTTCGTCCCACGTCGGGCACCGCCGCTCTCCTCGCCGCGCTTGCGCGAACCATCGGTGAGCACGAGCCAGCATTCGTAGAATCTCTTGATCGGAATGTCGAGCGACTCTATCGCCAGCTGGAGGACTTGCACCAGACGGACGAGACGACGGCGGCGATGGAGACGTTGGCGACGGCGCATTACTACTTGACACTGATCACCCCCGATGACGAGCGGGCCGACTGGAAACACCTATAGTTTAACGCGCGTCGTCATCCGCATCGTCAAGCGGGCGGGGAAGAGTCGAGCGGGCAACTGGCAGCTGGTGAGCGACAACCCGGACAAGCAGCACTGGCCCACGCGGCCCTGGCCGGCCAGCGCTGAAGTGATCGGCGAGGTGAAATGGGCGGCCAGGACGTTCTGATAGGAGTGTAGAGTTGTTCGAGACACTTGCCGTTCAATCGTCAGCGTGGATGAAGCGAGAAATGCGAGCGTGGCGTGACGCTCCGGTGTCGGCGATCCTTCTTGTGGGGCTCTCGGTCTACGGGACGCACCTGTTTTACACCGAACGTCACGCGGTGATGGAACAGCGTCTCGCCTTAGCCGAGTCAAGTCCCTCAGCACGTGAGAACCCACGCACGATCGAGCCTCCCGCCCGCGCCGCAATCATCGAGTCGCTGCGAACCGGGCCACACGAGGTCCAGGTTGTCGTGAGCTACGTCGGGGGCAGCGTGGTCGAACCGTCTGTGTTCGCCGAGACGCTGGCCGGCCTCCTCCGCGATGCCGGGTGGACCGTGGCGAGTGTGGACGGGGGCCCGACGCTCGGCCCGGCCCCGGTTGGCCTCTCGGTGCACGTCGCAGCGTCAGGCGACGAGGACGATCAGGCGCTCAGGCTGCAACTGGCGTTGAACCAGGGCGGGTTCGACGTGAGTCTCGAAGAGACGACCTCACAGCCAGTCGGCGAAATACGGCTAATCGTTGGACTCGCGCCGTAGCCGACGCTGCAGCACCGCGCGATGATCCTCGTGGACTTTCAGCGCACCACCCGGCGGCGGGACAAAATCTTCGCGGTGCGCACCGACGACGGCCCGGTTGTGAAGCGGCTTCAGCGGGACGACGACGGCTGGTCGCTCGTCAGCGACAACACGGCGTACAAGCCAGTACCGTGGCCGCGAGACGCGGTGGTGCTGGGGCAGGTGATGTGGACGGGGTGGACGCTGTGAGAATGCCGTCCTTGACATGTGATATCAGGTTTTGATATCATTACTGAGTGAGACGCAAGCACCGTCGGACGTTGGCGGCGATCTTTCACCGGCCCACACCCGCTGGGATTCTCTGGGCTGATATTGAGTCGCTGCTGGTGGCCTGCGGGGCCGACGTTGAGGAACGCGCGGGGTCGCGGGTGGCGATTGTCCTCAATGATGTGCTCGCGATTGTGCATCGCCCCCACCCTCGGAAGGAAGCCGACAAGGGGGCCGTCGCCTCGATGAGACGATTTCTGATGGAAGCCGGGATCACACCCTGACACGAGGACCGAGATATGGAGTACCACGGATACCGGGCTGCCGTCACCTTCGATGATGCCGCAGGGATCTTTCACGGCGAGGTGATCGGGACCCGCGACGTCATTACCTTCCAAGGCACATCGGTGGCCGCGCTGCGGAGGGCCTTCAAGGGGTCCGTGGAGGAGTATCTGGCCGTGTGCGCCGAGCGCGGGCGGACGCCAGATCAGCCCTTCTCTGGGAAGATTCCTCTCCGGATCTCTCCGTCCGTCCACCGCGCCGCCACGGCGGCGGCCAGGGCGGAAGGCAAGAGCCTCAACGCCTGGCTCGTGGAGACGGTCGCGAGCGCGGCGGGCCCGTCACGTCGCTAAGATCGCCAGACGGAACAGCGCACCCATGCCAGACACCCCACGTACCGAGAGCCGAGGCCGCCGCACCCGCGTCGCCGAAGGTGTCTACAAGGACAGGTATGGCCTGGCCGCCACCGTGAAGGTGCACGGCGTCCAGCGCGAGATCCGCTTCCCGTCCGGCACGTCGCTCAAGACGATCCGGGCGCGGCGGGACGAGTTGCGGGCGAGCCTGCGCACGCTGCCGCACGGCACGCTGCACACGCTGGCGCACGACGCGGGCCGGTACCTGGAACAGGTGCGGACGACGCTCGTGAGCATCAAGGACAGGAAACGCCACATTGCGACGTGGCTGCCGACGTTCGGGCACCTTCGCACGCTGGCGCTCCCCGACCAGACCCCGGCACTGAATGTCCAGCTCCGCGCGTGGCGCGAGATGCGCTCGGCCGCCACGTGTAACCTCCGCCGAGACGCGCTGACGAACCTCGTCAAAGTCCTCTACGGCCGCCGTGCTGCCGCTGAGTTCATCGACTTGATGAGGTTCCCGCTCCCGCCACCGACGCCACGCTGGATTGACCGGCGGCACATTGCCGACGTGCTGGGGCAACTGTCCCCACGCTCGAAAACACACGCACGGTTGCAGCTGATGCATTGGACCGGCATGCGCCCGTCCCAGATGGGACGGCTCGGCCAGGCTGATTTCCGCCTGGCCGAGCCGGTGCCGTTCGTCGCGGCTCCGCGTGGGAAAGGTGGGAAACTCGCCGCGATCCCTTTGATCGGCGACGGATTGGACGCCGCGAGAGACTTTATCGCGCGTGACGCGTTCGGCCCCTGGTCCTGCCCGAGCGCGAATAAGGCCATTCGGGCCGCCGCGCGCCGCGCCAACCGGGACCCCTTCACGGTGTACCAAATCCGCCACTCGTTCGCGGCGGGTCTGAGACGAACGGGCTCAGATGTGGCCGACATTCAAGATCTGTACGGGCATACGAACCCTGAGACCACGATGATCTACGCGCCACCGCAGCTGGCAAAACATGCGGCGGCGATTGAGCGACTTCACGCCGACGATGGCCGACAGGTTCCGCCGCCCATGCCGACGCGTCCGCGTATTCGGCTGGTAGTACCGGCTGGCAGTGACAAGATGAATCTCAGTAAGTGATTGATTACAAAGGGATGGGCCGCTAGCTCAGCTGGGAGAGCGCCGCGTTCGCAACGCGGAGGTCGAGGGTTCGAGCCCCTTGCGGTCCACCATCATCCTGTCCAGGCAAAGCCGGTAGACTCCGGCCGACGGCGCCCCCGATCTCCCGACGCCCAGCGAGCTCCCCTGCATCCCTCTTGCTCACCTGACTCCGGCCGCGGGTCTGGCCCGGGCTGACCGCCGACGCCTCGACCTTCGCGTACACTGATACGTCGACATGGCCTATCGATCAGTCCTGCGGTGCATCGCCGGGTGCGACGGGGAGCACTCCCTGCTGGAGCCGATGTACCGGTGCCCGCAATGCGGAGATCTGCTCGAGGTCTCGCACGATCTCGACGCGCTGCGCGATCGCTCGCCGGTCGCCTGGATGCGCTTGTTCGACGATCGCTACAAGCGGACGACCTGGCCGTATGGCTCGTCCGTGTGGGGCAAGAAGGAGTGGGTCTGCCCCGCCGTGCACGACGACAACATCGTGTCGATGGACGAGGGCGGCACCAACCTGTTCTGGGCCGAACGACTCGGCCAGGAGCTCGGTCTCCGCGATCTCTGGGTGAAGCTCTGCGGCAACTCGCACACCGGGTCGTTCAAGGACCTCGGGATGACGGTGCTGGTCTCGGTGGTCCGACAGATGATGCAGGAGGGGCGCCCGATTCGCGCGGTTGCCTGCGCGTCCACGGGTGACACCTCGGCGTCGCTCGCCGCGTACGCGGCGGCCGGCGGTATTCCGGCCATCGTCATTCTCCCGCGCGGGAAAGTGTCGACCGCGCAGCTCGTCCAGCCGCTCGCCAACGGGGCGACCGTGCTCGCGCTCGACACCGATTTCGACGGCTGCATGGCGATCGTCACACGACTCGCCACGGAGGAAGGCATCTATCTGGCGAACTCGATGAACAGCCTGCGCCTCGAGGGCCAGAAGACGGTAGCCGTCGAGATCGTCCAGCAGTTCGACTGGGAAGTGCCCGATGTGATCATCATTCCAGGCGGCAATCTCGGCAACGTCAGCGCACTCGGCGCGGGGTTCGACATGATGTCGAGTCTCGGCGTCATCGCGCGCCGCCCGCGCATCGTCGTCGCTCAGGCGGCGGCCGCGAACCCGCTGTATCTCGCCTTTCGCAACGACTGGTGTTTCGAGCCGATCACCGCCACCCCGACGCAGGCGTCGGCGATTCAGATCGGAAACCCGATCTCGATTACCAAGGCCATCCGCACGCTCCAGCGACACGACGGCCTCGTCGAACAGGCGACGGAGACCGAGTTGGCCGACGCGGCGGCGCGCGCGGACCGCACGGGGATGTACAACTGTCCGCACACCGGCGTCGCGCTGGCCGTCCTGATCAAGTTGCTCGCCCAGGGTGATATCGCGCCGACAGACCGCGTTGTTGTCATCTCGACCGCCAACGGCCTGAAGTTCACCGACTTCAAGCTCGGCTACCATCGCAACGCGCTCCCCGACGTCACACCCCGCTTCGCGAACGGTCCGATCGAGCTCCCGAACGACTATGACGCGGTGAAGCGGACGGTCGCTGAGCTGACCGACCGGTAGTTGCCCGTGCGCTCGTCGGTCAGGGTGATGGTGATGCGGGATCGCAACGCAGTCACCCAAGGAAGAGCTCGTAGGCGCGGTGATCCGCTTCGACGACATACCGGTAGCCGAGTGTGTCGAGAAACGCGTCGAAGGCGGGGCGTTCGCCCTCGGGCACCTCGAACGCCGCCAGCACGCGGCCGAAATCCGACCCGTGGTTGCGATAGTGAAACAGGCTGATGTTCCAGCGCCCGCCCAGCGCCTCCAGAAACTGTATGAGCGCGCCCGGTCGTTCGGGAAACTCGAAGCGACACACAAATTCCTCCCGCACACTCGGCGCATGTCCCCCGACCAGGTGTCGAATATGGAGCTTCGCCATCTCGTCCGCGGAGAGATCCATCGTGGCGTAACCCCGCGCGGTGAGGCTCTCGACGAGCGCTGCGGCATCGGCGCGGGACTCGGTGCCGATCCCCACGAAGATGTGCGCTTCGTCTCGGTCGGCCAGCCGATAGTTGAATTCGGTGATGACTCGACGTCCGATCGCCGCGCAAAACTCCCTGAACGCCCCCGGGCGCTCGGGGATCGTCACACCGAACAACGCCTCGCGCGCTTCCCCGAGCTCGGCCCGCTCCGCAACGAAGCGGAGGCGGTCGAAGTTCATGTTGGCGCCGCTCACGATGGCGACGAGCCGCTGACCGCTGATGCCGTCCCGCGCGACGACTGCGCGGACCCCGGCCACCGCAAGGGCGCCTGCGGGCTCCGCGACGGTGCGCGTATCGTCGAAGATGTCCTTGATCGCGGCGCAAATCTCGTCGTTCGTGACACGCACGACCTCGTCGACGACGTGACGCGCCGCCGCGAATGGCAGGACACCAACTTCGCGGACCGCGACCCCGTCCGCGAAGATGCCGACGCGGTCCAATCGGATACGCCGTCCGGCGGCCAGGGATCGATACAACGCATCGGATTCGTACGGCTCGACCCCCGCGATGCGCATCTCGGGCATCAGCGCCTTGATGTAGCTTCCAATGCCAGCAATGAGACCGCCGCCGCCGACCGGCACGAACACCACGTCCACTCGGCCGGGACACTGTCGGATGATCTCGTCACCGATGGTCCCCTGACCAGCGATGACCAGTGGGTCATCGAACGGGTGGACACACGTCAGACCGGTCGACGCGACGAGCTGCTCACACTGCGCTTCCGCGGCCTGATAGTCATCACCGTGAAGCTCCACGTCGGCACCCAGGGCCGCGACGGCCTCGACCTTGATGGCGGGCGTGGTGCGGGGCATGACGATTCGCGCGCGAATGCCGAGACGACGGGCCGCATAGGCGACACCCTGCGCGTGGTTCCCGGCGGACGCACAGATGACGCCGGCCGTCCGCTCCGTGTCGGAGAGATGGACGAGCTTGTTGTACGCCCCCCGCACCTTGAAGCTGAACACCGGCTGCAGATCCTCCCGTTTGAGCAGGATGCTGTTCGCGTATCGCGTTGAGAGCCGTTGGGCGTGGTCGAGCGCGGTTTCACGGGCAACGTCGTAGACCCGACTCGTCAGGATTCGCCGAAGCGTCGCGTCGATGGTGGGGTCAGGCGTCATGGTATGCTCGACGTACTCTTATAGACGGCACAGCCATGCCCATTTATGAATACGTTTGCGATCAATGTGACCACGCGTTCGAAGCGATCGTTCGAGGCCAGCGTCTCCCCCACTGCCCGAGCTGTGACGGCGAGACCTTGTCGCGCCAGCTGTCGGTGTTCGCGGTGTCGACGACACCGTCCGGTGGCAGCCGCCAGGATGCAGTTCAGCCGTGCGGCGCGTGCGGGGACGTGCGCGGACCGGGCGCGTGCTCAATCAACTGACGGCCGGCGGGTGCTCAATCAACTGACCCGATCCAGCCTAACGGTGACCGCGGCGTCTTGACACCGTTCCGCCTTCGACAATACCGCCATGCCGATTCCGCGCATCACGAAGGAAGCGCTACAAGCGCATCTCGAAGGAGACGCGGCAGCGGCGCCGGTCGTCATCGACGTTCGGTTGAAGTACCCCTACGAGCACAGCACGGTGCGCCTCCCGGGTGCGGTGCGCCTCGCCCCGCCCGACTTCGATGCCTCGTCGCTCCCTCGCGACCGCGAGATCGTCGCGTACGACTCGGACCCGGAAGAGATCGTCAGCGCACGCGTCGCTGCGGCACTCATCCGGGACGGCCATCGCGCCAGCGCGCTCAAAGGAGGCATCGTCGAGTGGATGGCAGCGAAGCTCCCGACCGAAGCCAAGGACGCGCCGAAGCAGAAGCCGCCCGTCGCCGGCGCCCTCAAGGGCTAGCGGCCTGCCTCGCGCTCATCTGCGCGGCCGTCACGTGCCCGCCGGGCCACGCCAACGCCCAAGCCCCTGGCGCGCCGCCAATCGGAGAACTGGTCGATGCGCTGCAGGGGCGATACGCGGCCATTAGCGATTTTTCGGCCGATTTCGAGCAGCGCATCTCGGGCGGCGTACTTACAACCACCGACGTGGAACGCGGTATCGTGCGGGTCAAGCGGCCGGGGCGGTGGCGATTCGACTACACCGAACCCGAGCGAAAGCAGTTCGTGTCGGACGGGGAGACGATCTACGCCCACTTTCCCGACGACCGCGAGGTCATCGTGAGCGAGGTGCCCCCAGACGCTGGCGCGTCCAACCCGGCGGCCTTTCTCGCCGGCCGTGGCGACCTGGCACGCGATTTCACCGCCAGGCACGCCGAGGCCCCCGATGCGCCCCGTGGCACCTGGGTGATCCGCCTGACGCCGCTCCGGGCCGACGCCAACTACGAATGGCTGGAGCTGGCGATCGACCGGTCCAGCCTGGAGATCCGGCGAATGGCAACGACCGATTTCCAGGGGGCCGTCTCGACGTATGTGTTCTCGAACCTCAAGGAAAACCAAGGATTGTCCGATAACGTGTTTGCGTTCGAGATCCCTCGAGACACCTATGTCATCGCCAACGATTCGTCCGGCCGGTAGAGGGCCCTTCCCAGACATCAGCCAGCCCATCAGCCGGACCACCGCCGCCTCGGCCCCCGCGCTCGCCGCCACGATTCTCGCTGTCGCCATCACCGCCGCCGGCTGCGCGACCGGCGCCTCGTTCCGCGCGGCGCAGCAGGCCGAGATGCAGCGCGATTTCGACCTCGCGGTGGTCGAGTACACGCGCGTCCTCCAGGAGCACCCGGGCGATCGCGACGCACAACTGGCGCTCGACCGCGCCAAGATGCGGGCCGCCCAGGCCCACTACGCCGAAGGCCGTCGCCTGTCGCGCCTGTCGCAGTGGGAAGCGGCGCTGGCCGAGTATCAGATCGCGCACGACCTCAACCCCACGGTGGGCGACATCGTGCGGGAGCTGCGAGACACACGGCACAAGGTCCGCACCAAGCTCGCGGCGCGCGAAGAAGGCCAGACCGAGCTCGAAGCACTCATCGACCGGACCCGCAATGCCGCGCCGCCTGGGCTCGACGTGCCGCGCGGCATTGCGTTGCCCGACAGCGTCGTGTTCCGTGAGTCCAGCGCGCGCGACGTCTTCTCGGCCCTCGGGCAGTTCGGCGGAGTCAACGTGATCTTCGACCCGGCGTTTCGTGACTCGATCGTCTCCGCCGACCTACGGTCAACCACGTTCGACACGGCGCTGGCGTCGGTCGCCGCCACCACCCAGAACTTCTTCCGCGTCACCGCGCCGCGCACCGTGACGATCATCCCCGACACCCCCGCCAAGCGGCGAGAGTACGAGGAGGAGATCGTGCGCACGTTCTATCTCAGCAACGCCAACGTCGCGGAGACGATCGACCTGCTCCGCCTCGTGATCGACTTGCGTCGACTGGCGCCGGTGACCGCGACGAACGCGATCTCGATCAAGGACACGCCCGAACGTATCGAGGCGGCGGCCAAACTGCTAAAGGCGATCGACAAGGCGCGCGCCGAGGTCGTCATCGAGGTCCAGCTCCTCGAAGCCGACCGGCAGACACTGCGCGAGTACGGCTTGCAGTTCGCCTCGCCTGGCACGTTCGGCCTCGACGCCGTGCTCGGCCTCGACCCGTCCGCCGGCCTCAGCCTCGACGACGTCCGCGGCCTGTCCGGATCCGACGTCTTCGTCGCCAACTTGCCGAGCCTGTTCATGCGCCTGCTCGAGAGCCACTCCAACACACGCGTCCTGGCCAACCCCCACCTGCGCACGTCCGACGGCGTCGCGGCGACGGCCGCCTTCGGCGAGGAGGTGCCCGTCCCGGTGACGACGTTTGCGCCGATTGCCGCAGGAGGCGTCAGCCAGCAACCGATCACGTCGTTCAACTACCGCAACATCGGGGTCAACATCGACATCACCCCGCGTATCCATCACAACGACGAGGTCTCACTCGACCTCGGTGTGAAGATCAGCAATATCTCGGGCACCGGCTTTGGCGACCTCCCGCAGTTCGGGAATCGAGAAATCACGACGTCCATCAGGCTCATGGATGGCGAGACCAGCATTCTCGCCGGGTTGATCCGAGACGATGAGCGCGAGGTGCTGGAGGGGATCCCCGGCCTGAGCAGCATCCCGGTGCTCGGGCGCCTGTTTGGCCGGAGCAAGACCGAGACGCAAGAAACCGATATCGTCCTGACCTTGACGCCGCACATCCTGCGTGTCCTGGATCTCGACGAGGAAGACCTGCTGCCTTTTCGGGTGAGCAGCGACACCGGTGCGGTCGCCGGCGGACTGGCCGCACCCCCGCCGCCGCCGCAGGTCCCTCCGCAGACCCAACCACGAGCGACCCCGATTCCACCCGGCACCCAACGGCCGGTGGTCCCACCGGACCCACCGCGCTGACCGCCTGGGGTTAGGCTGACTCGACCGACACCCGTGCGCCGAGAGCACGCAGTCGACCGACGAGGTTGGCGTAGCCCCGTTCGACGGTCTCCAGCGGTCCCACGCGACTCTCTCCGCTCGCGCCGAGCGCCGCCGCAATGAGCGCCATACCGGAACGGAGGTCGCGGGTGTCGAGGTTGCGGCCGCGGAGCTGGCTCGGACCGTCGACGATCATGCGGTGGGGATCGCACAGAAACAGGTTCGCGCCCATCCCGCTCAGCTGCTCGAGCGCGAAGAGACGCAGCTCGTACATCCAGTCATGAATCAGCGTGCGGCCCTCCGCCTGCGTGGCGAGCACGCTGACTAGGCTGACCATGTCGCTCGGGAATCCAGGCCAGGGCGCGGTCGTAATCTGCCGAATGCCGCGCGGGGACGACGCGCCGATCCGGAGACACCCGTCCTCGACTTCGCACCGCAGCTGCATTCGTCGCAGCACCGCCGTGACGGGCTCGAGGTCGCTCGCACGGGCGCCAGTCACCTCGAGGTCCCCACCGGTGATGGCCGCGACCACGGCCCAGCTCCCCGCCTCGATGTAATCGCCCTGCAGCTTGTGGGTCACCCCGCTGAGACGCGCACCGCCGGCGACACGAATCGTCGGCGTCCCCGCGCCTTCGATGTCGACACCCATATCGCCGAGAAACGCGCAGAGCTCGACCACGTGCGGCTCGCAGGCCGCGTGACGGATCTCAGAGACACCGCGGGCGGCCGCCGCCGCCAGAAGGGCCGTTTCCGTGCCAGTGACTGACGCTTCCGCGAGATAGATGGAGGCGGCGCTCAAACCATCGGGGGCGTCGAGCGCGTGGCCGGCGCCTGCGACCTCGTGTGCGCCCATCGCCCGCAGCGCCTGGAGATGGGCATCGAGCGTGCGCCGCGCGGGAAAATCGCCGCCGGGCGGCGCGAGCCGCGCGCGCCCGAGCCGCGCCAGCAGCGGACCGACCAGCAGTACGGACCCTCGCAACCGCCCGACGAGTCGCGGGTCGGGACGGTCCGTGACGACGTGTCGCGCGTGCACGCGCAACGTCGTCGAGCCCAGCCCATCGACCTCCGCGCCGAGACCGCGGAGCAGCTCGCCCATCGCTGTGACATCGGTGATCCGCGGCACGTTGGTCAGCTCGCACGCCTGGTCGGTCAGCAGGCACGCGGCCAGCAGCGGCAGCGCCGCATTCTTGTTGCCCTCGACCTCGATTCGTCCACTCAGCCGGTGGCCTCCCTCGATGACGAGCTGTGTCGTCGATTCCCGCAACTGAATTCGAGCTTCGTCCCGCACTGCGGCCTACGAAAACTCTCCCAGATAGACGACTTCGCGCCGCAGGGTCACACCGAACATGGCGTGCACCTCTGTACGGCAGTGCTCGATGAGCGACCGAATGTCATGTGCGGACGCTCCAGCATCACACACGATGAAATTCGCGTGCACCTCGGAGACACGCGCGCGCCCGACGGCAGCGCCCTTCAAGCCGGCCCGTTCGATCAGCGCGCCGGCCGCCGGCGGGAGGTCGCGCGGCATGCCCTCGGACTCGGGATCGGGGTTCCGGAAGATGCACCCGGCGCTCGGCACGTCAAGTGGTTGTGTCCGCTTCCTGTAGGCGAGAGAGGCCCGCGCCCGCTCACGCAATCGAATCGAGTCGGCCTCTTCGACCCGAAACTCAGCCCACAGCACGGCTTCCGCGGTCCGTTGCACCCGGCTCTGGTCGTATCCGAACTCCATGGCGGCGCTGGTGACAGCGTGCTCCGCCCCGTCGGCGCCCGCCACACCGACGCGTACGACCTCGTCCCCCAGCAAGCGTCCCTGGAAATGGGCGTTGCCATAGACTGCGCCTCCGACCGTCCCGGGGGTTCCCGCCCACCCCTCGAGGCCGCCCAACCCACGCGCGATCGTCCAGCGCACGAGACCGTTGAGCGTGACTCCCGCCGCGGCGCGCACACCCCCCCGACCCGCACGGGCAATCGCCCCGTGACGTTGGCGAACGACCAGGCCGTGCACGCCCCCGTCCCCCACCAGCACGTTCGAGCCGCCGCCGAGCAACGTCACGCCAACGCCAGCATCTCCTGCGGCCACGAGCGCGTGACGCACGTCATCCGGTGTCCGCGCGTTGAAGAGCCACTCGGCATCGCCGCCGGCGCCAAAGGTCGACAACGGGGCCAGCGGCACCCGACGGCGAAGCCTATCCTCGCCCAGCGCGTGGGACAGGACCCTGTCTGCCGCTGCCGACCCGCGCGTCACCCGTCCTCCTGACCGAGCACGGCTCGTTCGTCAGCGATCAGCGCCCGCAAGGCCGCGGCTTGATCGCATGGCGCGAATTCGATCCAGTCGCCCGGAGCGAGCTGCGCCACGACGGGGATATCGGCCGTGATCACCGTCGCGATACGGGGGTAGCCGCCGGCGGTCTGGCGATCGGCCATCAGCAGGATCGGCTCGCCGAGGGGCGGCACCTGGATCGCGCCAACCGGCGTCGCGGTCGACAAGAGCTCGCTGTGCTCGAGCACGGTCAACGGCGTGCCTCGAAGACGATACCCCATTCGATTGGACTGCGGTGTCACGACATACCGCTCTCGGCTGAATGCGTCGACGGAGCGCTGGGCGAAGCGCGGGTGATGCGGCCCCATCAACACGCGGACGCGGGCTCCGCCAACCGGCAATGCGCGCGGGGTCGGCCGCGACCGCGGGGTGGCGCCGGCGTGCTCGTCGCCGGGACCAACCGGCAGCAGATCGCCCGGGCGCAACGCTCGCCCCTCGACGCCCCCCATCCGGCTCCCGAGATGCGTGGCCCGGCTGCCCAAGACGAGCGGGACGTCGATCCCTCCGGCGACGGCGAGATAGGCGCGGGCGCCCCGGCGACAGCGCCCGAAGAGGAGCCGCTGTCCTGGCCGCGCCCGGACCGTCGTGTCGTTCGGGACCGATGCCGTGTCGAGACGGATGTCGAATGCGGCCCCGGTCACGGCGAATCGTGCAGCGTCCTCGAAGGCAAGCTCGGGTCCCGCCAGCGTCATCTCTAGGGTAGCCGCTGACGGCGCGTTGCCCACGAGCACGTTGGCCGCGCGATGCGACACGAGGTCCATCGGACCGGCCACGGGCACGCCGAAGCGCTGGAACCCCCAACGGCCCAGGTCCTGCACCGTCGTGAGCAGCCCGGCCTTCAGGACGGCGATCCGAGCGAACTGCTGGCCTGGCACCGCCATTGTCGAGCCATCTCACGCGGGAACCGCTGGTCCCTCCGAACCCGCAGCCAGCGTATGGAACGCCGTCTCGTCGATCGGCGTGAAACGCACAGCGTCGCCCGCGTGCAGCAAGTACGGATCGGCGCGTTCCGGCGTATGCATCCGCGTGGGGGTCTGCCCGATCAGCTGCCACCCACCCGGAGCCTCGACCGGATAGACACCTGTTTGCCCGCCCGCGATCCCCACCGACCCGGGCGGCACACGCAATCGGGCCGTGGCCCGACGCGGTGCGGCAATCGTCCGGTCGACTTCGGCAAGGTAGGCGAACCCGGGCAGGAACCCGAGCATGTACACCCGATAGACGCGAGCCGCGTGGCGCTCGATGATCGCGGCCTCGCTGCACCGTCCGAACGCGGCCACGTCCGACAGATCGGGCCCACGCGCACCGCCGTAGCACACCGGGATCAGGACCTCGCGCGAGGGCCGCGCCACCTCAACGACCGCCCCCTCCATGGCGCGCGCCTCACGCTCGAGATCGTGGGCGAGCGCCGTGACATCGGTCCGCACCGGGTCGAAGTGCACGGTCACCGCGGCGTAGCTGTCGACGACGTCGCGCACGCCTTGGCGCCCGACGCCTCGTATCGCGGACGCGACACGCACGGCCCGATCGTTGATCACCGGGTCGATTCGCTCCGCAAAGGCCAGCACGAGAGCCGAATCCCCAACACGCTCGAGACTCCACGCCATCGGCTGCTGTCGGCGACTAGTGTCCCTCGCCAGCGCCTCTGAGGTCGCGCAGAATGCGCTCGTGCACGCCACCGAAATCGCCGTTCGACATCACGACGACGACGTCGCCCGGGGCGGCTTCACGGGCGAGCGCTGCCGCGATCTCGTCGGCCGACCCGAGATGGCGCGCCGTGACCCCCGCCGCCGTCAGGTCGTCGACCAGCCGGGCTTCTGACAATCGCTCCTCGACCGGAATCGTCGAGCGATAGACGGTGCCAACGATGACGGTATCCGCCAGCGCGAGCGCGGAGGCAAAGCGCGTCTGGAACACTCGGCGGCACGCCGTGGCCGAACGAGGCTCGAACACGGCCCACACGCGTCCCGCCGGCGCCGCCGCCCGGATCGCGACCAGGGTCTCGTGCACGGCCGTCGGGTGATGTGCGAAATCATCGTAGACGGTGATCCCGCGCTCGACGCCCCGCACCTCGAGCCGGCGACGGACACCGCGAAACCGCGCGAGCGCCTGCGCCGTGGACTCCGGAGCCACCCCGACCGCGTCCGCCGCCGCACACGCGGCGAGCGCGTTCCGGACGTTGAACGCACCGAGCATCGGCAACTCCACGTATGCCACCGTCGCACCGCCGTGACAGACGTCAAAGACCGTTCGGTCGCGCCCGTAGCGCACGTTGACCGCACACCAGTCGGCGTCGTCGCTCAACCCGAAGGTGTCGACCGCGCAGCACGCCGCCGCGCGCAGCTGCCGCGCACCCGGGTCATCGGCTCCCAGGATGACCCGACCGCTCGCGGGCATCAGCCGGAGCAACCGCTCGAACGCCTGCTGGAGTTGACCCAGGTCGACGTAGATGTCGGCGTGGTCGTATTCCAGGCTCCCGACGATCGCGACCTCGGGGAGGTACTTCAGGAACTTTGCCGTCTTGTCGAAGAACGCGCTGTCGTACTCGTCACCCTCGATGACGAAGACCCCGCCCGCACCCAGTCGGTAGCTCGCCTCGAAGTTCTGTGGGACGCCGCCGATCAGAAAGCTCGGGTCGACTCCGGCCTCGACCAACGCCCACGCCAGCATCGACGTGGTGGTCGTCTTCCCGTGAGTGCCGGCCACCACGACCGACCGGAGACCCCAGAGAAACCGGTCCCGCACCATCTCCGGGAACGAGCAAAAGCGAATCTTGCGCTCGAGGACCGCTTCGACCTCCGGGTTCCCCCGCGACACGGCGTTGCCGATCACGACCAGGTCGAGATCATCCGTAATCCGAGCCGCATCGTAGCCCAACGCCGGCGCGATGCCCTGCGCTTCGAGAAACGCGTCCATCGGCGGGTACGCCTGGGCGTCGGATCCCCGGACGTCCAGTCCGCTGGCTTTGAGGAGCCCCGCGAGCGTCGCCATGCCGGTGCCACACATGCCGATCAGGTAGACCGTGGTCATGCGACTGCGGACTCCTCGACGACCACCCGGGTCCGCGGCTCGGACGTGACGGTGACCTCGACGCGGAGCGGGAGCGTCACCATCGGTCTGGTCGTGTGACCGGTCGGGAACCCGAAGACGACCGGACCCGGAAAGCCACGCAGCCGTTCCGAGACCACTGCGCGAGCGGTCAGGCGGCCATCCGGCTCGTCGCAGTTCGGGAACTCCGCGCAGATGACCCCCCGCGCGCGTGCCAGGATGCCGCTCTGGGTCAACTGCGTCAGCATGCGGTCGAGCCGATAGGGCCGTTCACCAGTCTCGTCGAGCAGCAACACATGGCCCGCGGGCGGATCGAACGCGAACGGCGTGCCCAGCGACGCGAGGAGCTGGCTCAATGTGCCACCAAACAGCAGACCCCGTACCTCGCCTCGCACCAACGTCTCGCACCCATCCGTGGACAGCTCGCCCAGCGGGCCGGGGCGCATCAACGCATCCACGAGCGATCGGCGATCGTACCCGTCCGCGCGCCCGAGCGTCACCACCATCGGTCCGTGAAACGCCGGTGTCCCGCATCGAAGCGTAAGAAACGTCAGCAACGACGTCAGATCACTCGATCCGATGAACGGGGTTCGCGACTTTGCGGCCTCCGATACGTCGAGCAACGGCAACAGTTGGGCGCTGCCGTAGCCACCGCGCGCGGCCATGATCGCGTGGATCGTGGGATCACGCCATGCTGACTGAAGCGCGGCTGCGCGATCGGTGACCGACCCCGCGAGATACCCGGTCCGCGCGAACACGCCTTCATCGAACACCGGTTCGAATCCGAGGGTCCTGATCTCCGCGATACCGTCGTCGAACGCTGCGCGGTCGAACGGACTGGCGGGCGCCACGATACCGATGCGATCGCCGGGCTCGAGCCTCCGTGGCTTGCCCACTACGTGTATCGCTCCATGTCCTCCGCAATACGCTGGTGGTCCGCGCGTCCCAGCACGTCGTGCAACACGGCCTCTGGCGGCGGACGCCACGACATCCGCGGCGCAAGGAACCGCTCTTTCGCCCGCCGGACGTTCGCGAGGGCATTCTCGATGCGTCGGACTGGGAGGCGCTCCTCCTCGACGGCGTGGATGAGCGCCTCGATGGCTTCCGCCTGTTTCGAGGTGTCATCGCCGCACAACAGCACCATGTCGCACCCTGCGGCGACCGCGTCTACGGCCGCGGTTGCGATCGCGCCATGCTTGGCTATCGCCCCCATCGCGAGGTCGTCACTGGCGATCATGCCGCCGAACCCAAGCTCGTCGCGGAGCAGCCCGGTGACGATGCGTGCGGAGAGCGTGGCCGGGGCCGCGTCATCGAACGCCGGATAGACCACGTGCGCGGTCATGATCGCGGCGACATCGGCACCGATCGCGGCGCGAAACGGCGAGAGCTCGACGTCGCGCAGACGCTCGGGTGACTGGTCGATCACCGGCAGCTCGTCGTGGGAGTCCACACTCGTGTCGCCGTGCCCCGGAAAGTGCTTCCCGCAGGCGGCGATCCCTGCGCCCTGTAGCGCGGCAATGATCGCGGTTCCGAGCTCCCCCACCCCGTCGGCTCGGTCCGACAGCGCGCGGTCGCCGATCACCGGGTTGTCATCGTTGGTATGCACGTCGAGCACCGGGGCAAAATTCCACGTCACACCAACCGCGCTGAGCTCCGCTGCCAGCGCGCGTCCGAACCGTGTCGCGAGGGCGGCGTCTCCCGACCGGCCGAGCGACCGCATCGGAGGCCACCGGGTGAACGGCGCCGTGAGCCTGGCGACACGGCCTCCCTCCTGGTCGACGCCTACCCACGGCGGTAGCTCCTGACCGAGCGCGCGAATGTCGTAAGCGAGCTCTGCGACCTGCAACGGCGCTTCGACGTTCCGCCCAAACAGGATGGCTCCACCCAGATCGAACTCGCGGGCGAGCGCGCGCAGCTCGGGCGGCACCGTCGTCCCCGCGAATCCGGCAACGATCAGCTGGCCGAGATGACGCCGAAGGCCTTTCGACATCTCAATTCAGCGCCGGCCACGGCGGGGTGAATCGCCAGTCGCGTGCGGCGGGACATTCACCGAGGACTGCCAAGTCAGTGCGGCCCATTATAATGCGCCGGTGCGGGTTCACTCATCGGCCCCCACGCGCATCGACCTCGCCGGCGGTACGCTCGACATCTGGCCCCTGTATCTGTTTCACGACGATGCCCAGACGGTCAACGCGGCGATCACCGTGCGCGCCGAGTGCACGTTGTCACCGAGCCGTGACGGACGGCTACATGTCGTCGCCGCGGATACTGGCGCCGCCATCGATGTCGCGGACTGGTCCGAGCTGGACGACCGCGTCGAGCTTCGCCTCGTCACTCGCGTCCTGCGCTTTTTTCGCCCCAGCAACGTCACCATCGAAACCTGCTCCGGCGCCCCCGTTGGAGCCGGCCTTGCCGGGTCATCGGCGCTCAACATCGCGCTGTGCGGCGCGCTCGGTCGCTGGCTGGACCGGTCGTTCGAACCCGAAGCGCTGATCGCGCTGGCGCTGAACCTCGAAGCGCAGGTCCTTGGTGTGCCGACCGGGCTTCAAGACTACCGGCCCGCCATGTACGGCGGGATCGCAGCGATCGAGATGGGCCCGGGCGGCGTGGCGCGCGTCCCCCTCGAGGTCGACCTGCACGAGCTGGGGCGCCGCTTGATCCTCGTCTACACCGGGCAATCTCGCGATTCGGGTATCAACAACTGGGAGGTCACCAAGCGGCATCTCGACGCCGACCCCGTTGTCACCGCGCTGTTCGAGGAGATCCGAGACGTGGCGGTCGGTATGCGCGGGGCGCTGCTGGCGGGTGACTGGGCCGAGGTCGGACGCCACCTCGACCTGGAATGGGCTCTGCGCAAGCGGCTCTGGCCTGGCGTCACGACACCCCGCATCGACGAGCTAGCCGCGCGGGCTCGCGCAGCGGGCGCGCGTGCCGTGAAGGCCTGCGGTGCCGGCGGTGGCGGGTGCGTCTTGATGTTCGCGGACCCCGACGCGGTGGACGCGGTCACACGCGTGGTGCGCGCGGCCGGAGCCTCGATCCTCGAGCATCGGCTCGATCAAGATGGGCTCAGGGTCGAGGCGCATTAGGAGCCCCTAGACCCTGCCGATGGACAACGCCGCAATTGCCCGCGTCTTCGAAGAGGTGGCCGACCTGCTGGAGATCAAGGGGGCCAACCCGTTCAAGATCCGCGCCTACCGGACAGCCGCGGACATTGCCTCGACGACGGTCGAACGCATCGCCGATCTGTCGGACGCGGAGCTCCGCGCCATACCCGGGATTGGCAAGGATCTCGCCGCGAAACTGCGAGAGCTCGCCGAGCACGGATCACTCCAGTATCACCAGGATCTCCTCGAGGAGTTCCCGGCGTCCATCCTCGAGTTGCTACAGCTGCAGGGGCTCGGGCCAAAGACCGTCGCCGTGCTGCATGATCGCCTCGGGATCGCCAGCATCGACCAGCTCGAGCGCGCCGCGGCGGATGGACGCCTCAGGTCACTACGCGGATTCGGGCCAAAGAAGGAACAGCTGCTCCTCCGGTCCATCGGTGAGCGACGGCGACGTGCGGGGCGTCACCTGCTCGCCGACGTGCACGCCGCTGCGGAGACGATCATTCAGCGGCTGCGCCGGCGTCACCCAGGGGCCACGCTCATCCCGGTGGGTAGCGCTCGACGAGGGTGCGAGACGTGCGGCGACGTCGACATCCTCGCGATCGGGACCGACTCCGTGATCATGGGGGACTTCGTCGAGTCCGACGGAGTCGACCGCATCCTCGGACAGGGTGAGACCAAGTCGAGCATCCTACTGGATGGCGGCATGCAGGCCGACCTGCGGGTCGTACCGGACGCGAGCGCCGGTGCAGCCCGTCAGTACTTCACCGGGTCGAAGGCCCACAACATCGCCCTCCGAGACCGCGCGTTACAACGCGGCTTGAAGCTGAACGAATACGGCCTCTTTCGCACGGACGACGGGGCGGTGGTGGCTGGGGCCGAGGAAGCCGCCGTCTACGAGGCGCTCGACCTCTCCTTTATTCCGCCCGAGCTTCGCGAGAACCGAGGCGAAATTGCGGCCGCGGAAGCCGCGACACTACCGGCGCTGATCGAACGGTCGCACATCCGTGGTGACGTCCACACGCACACGAACGCCACCGATGGTGAGGCCGACATCGAGACGATGGCGCGTGCCGCGCGAGAGGCGGGCCTCGATTATCTTGCGATCACGGACCATACGCAGGCGCTCGCGATGGCCAACGGACTCGACGAGCGCGCCGCTCTCGCGCATGCGCACGCCATACGCGCGGCCAACGAACGCCTCGATGGCATCACCTTGCTGGCCGGGATCGAATGTGACATCAGGCCCGACGGCGCGCTCGACCTGGCCGACGACTGCCTCGCCGAGCTCGATCTCGTTATCGCGTCCGTACACTCGGCCTTCGGTCAGGACGAACGACAGATGACCGATCGCATCCTCCGCGCGATCGACTCGCCGCGTGTCGACATCCTCGGCCATCCGACCGGCCGGCGACTGCTCCGCCGGGAACCGTATCGAGTCGATATCGAGCAGGTCATCGACGCGGCCGCGCGGCTCGGGGTCGCCCTGGAGATCAACTGCCAGGTGCAACGCCTCGACCTGTGCGACACCCAGGCCCGGCTCGCGCGCGACCGCGGCGCCTCGATTGTCATCTCGTCCGACGCGCACGCCCCCGGCGCGTTCGCCTTGCTGCGCTGGGGTGTCGTCGTCGCCCGCCGGGCGTGGCTCCAGCCTGCGGACGTCTTGAACACGCTGCCGCTAGACGGCTTTCGCCGGCGCCTCCGTCACCACCGACCCGCAGTTTCACAGGCCTCGGATCGGCGCTCGCCATGAGCCAAAATCAGATCGAACAGATCAAGCGTCTCTACTCTCGAGCGACGGCCGCCACGATAGAGCGGGACCTGGAGCGCGCCGTCGAGATCCTCAAGACGCTGGGCGACGAGACGACGCGCGCCCGCGCAGCCGTGTACATGGATGGGTTGTCGCAGATGCGCTCGGAGTGGCGGATCGAGAAGCAGCGTCAGCCTCGACGTCAACAGGGACGCAGCAAGCGATAACGCGACGCGGGGCGCATCCGCGCGCCGGGGCTCCGGTTGTTCCCAATGAGGCGGAGCACCTCTTCGGACACGTTCGTCATCCGCGCGAAGCTCTCGATCTCCGACTCGCTGAGCTTGGGACTGCTGATCACCGCCGACGCCACGAGCTTGTTCGCATCCCGCACCAGGACGTTCCGCTGTTCACGTGTGCCCTTCATCGCCAGCTTGATGCGGTCGATCACGGGCAGCTGCGACAACATCTTTGGGGCACTCGCGGAGTCCGGCTCAGCCTCCGGCACATCTGGCAGCGGGATCTCGAGATCGACGAGCGGCCCTTCGTCCGCGCGCGCGGCATTGGCCGGGTGCACGCCCCGCTCGGCGAAGTACGTGCGAAGCGCCTCCGGAATTCCGTCCATCGTCTCCGTCGCCGAGACGGCCACCTCGACGTCCGGGTCATCGGCAAGCATCAACAACAGCGCCAATTGCTCGCCGGCCGGCGGAGCGAGCCCGCCGCGCGCGGCGAGGAGCCGGACCTCGCGGGGCGTGTCGCCGCGTCGAAACAACTCGAGAAACGGTCCGCGAATACCGAGGTCCATCGGCGATCAGGTGTGTTGTGGGTAAGGACGGACGGACCGCTCCCGCCGCGTGGTGCCTGGCAGCGCGGGACCCTCAGTCCACTACTGCGTCGTATAGCTGCGATAGTTGCCGCGTGTGATGGTCGCCGTCTTTACCTCGCCACTCGCGCCGAGCGACCTGCCTGGCCGTTGATTGATGGCATACGCGAACGCGCCCGCGTCACCCACGATGACGACAATCTCCTGGTCGGCTTCCAGTACCACACGATCGCCCGCCAGCATCACCCGGGAGAATTTCCGCTCCCCATCCACTGTAGCCGATACCCAACAGTCCGCGCTGGGATGGATGTCGATGGTCAGCGGACCGACGGCCGCCGCCTCGCCAACCGGACGCACGGGGGACGGTGGCGCCGAGACTGGCGGCGGCCGGAGCGGTGGCAGTGCCGTAGCGAGCGTCGGATCGGAGGCAGCGGCTGTCACGAGCTCGCCGGCGCCCGGCTCGGCGCCGGCCGCCGCTTCCTCACCGCCGCGCACGCCGATAAAGACGAGCAGCGCCGCGATTGGCACGGCGAGCAGCAGCAGACCCAACACTGTCCCGGCCATGCGTTGTTGGCTCTGGAACACGCTGTGCTCGTGCGACTCGGTTCGCGGTTGCCCTTCGACCGGGCTATCGGTGCCAAGCTGGGTGAGAAACCCTCTCAACGTCGCTTCCGGGTCCAGACCGACCTCGGACGCGTAGGATCGGACGAACGATCGCGTGAAGATCCCTCCGGGAAGGCTCGACACGTCGTTGCGCTCGAGCGCTTCGAGTGCCGACATCGAGATCTTGGTCGAGACGGCGATCTGGCGCAGGGTCACCCCGCGCCGCTCGCGTGCCTCGCGCAAACTCGCGCCAAAACCGTGTTGACTGGTCTCGCTCACGGGCTGTTTCGACGTTAGACGAGCCCCCTGCCCTTGTCAAACGCGTCACGGAGCGCGCCAACGCACCCGAAGAGACCGTACTGGGCTTCCCCTCCCGCGACGTCGGCAAACAGACCGATCGCGGCAATGCCGGCGGCGCCAGCGCCCGCTACCGACGACGCGTTTGTCACGCTGATGCCACCGATCGCGAACACCGGGAGCACGACGCCGCCGGTCACCGCGGCGAGGCCTGCGATCCCGAGCGGTTGTTGCCCCGGTTTCGACTTGGTCTCGTACACCGTGCCGCAGACGAGGTAATCGAGGCCGCCGCCCGCCTCCGCGCGGCGCGCCTCGTCGAGGCGATGCACGGACCGACCGATGATCCAAGATGCCGGCGCCAGCGGGCGGACCCGCCTCGCCGGCGGCGCCGACGACGTGAGATGCACACCATGGGCCCGTGCGGCCAACGCGATGTCGATGCGGTCGTTGACGACCACCCGCGTGTCGCTGCCATCGGTCGCCGCGAGCATCCGCTCGACCAGACCGAGTAGAGCCCGGTCCGTCAGACCCCGCTCACGCACCTGGATGAGATCGATGCCTGCCTGCCGAGCATCAACCGCGAGCGCGACCAGCGCGTCGCACGCCGCACCGTCCGACGTGGACTCGGCGGCCGAGCGCTGACGGTCTGTCACGAGGCAGACGATCGCCCGCCCATCGGAACGCAGCGTGCCGCTACTCACGACCGGCTGCTAGCCCCCCCCCCGGCGCCCCGCCACCGGAGCGCGGACAAGTCTGCCAGTCCGGCTCCCAGGTTGAGGATGCCGAGACCGGACGCGCCGCCCCGAGCGATGGATGTCGTCCACAGGGCTTCTGCCAGCGGGTACGACTCGACGAAGACGTTGCGATCCCAAAACGTCGTCCACGGCGCCACGAGAAGCACGAGGCCAACCGCCACGAAATACATCACACGCAGCAGATGACTCACTCGTCCGCGCATGCTGGGGGTTCGGGCCCTAGCCTCCGGTCTGCAAGCGCGACAGACGCCCCACCCGTTCGCCGACATCGCGATACTCGCCAGCGTCGGACTGTAGCTCCATCAAGACCCCCAACGCCCGAGCGGTCTCGCCGAGTCGTTCGAGCGTCACGCCGAGGTGATACAGCAACGCTCGATGATCCTCTTCGGAGGGGGCCGGTGCTTCCGCGGCGCGCTCCAGCCAGTCGAGCGCCCGGCCGGCTCCTGCTTGTCGAAATAGAGCCGCCCCAGCATGACCGCCGAGTTGAAGCGATACCGCGGCGACCGGGCCGCGGTCTCGAGCGATCCGATGGCCTCATCGAGCTTGCCCATCTGCCGATAGCTCAGCCCGAGCTGGTATTGCTGGGCCGCGGCGTCCTCGACCGACGCGTCGCTGGCGGCTTCGTCGCTCATCTGGTCGAACACATCGTCCAGCTTCGGGGCACGTGGCATCCCCGCCGGCACCGACGGTCGATCCGGCGCGGGCGCTGGCGCGGGTGGCGAGGGCGCCCTGGCCGCGCCAGACCTTCCAGGTTGCCGAGGACGGACGTCAAATCGATTTCCATAGTGCCGCCCGTCGGCGCGCCGCCCATTAGCGCGGCTGGCGCGGGTCGCGCCGCCGTAACCGGTGCCAGCGGCAGGTGCAGGCGGTGCCGGGGCCGGCGGCGCTGCTGCCAGCGCGAAGTCCTCGGCGAACAGACCCGACAGGTCGAGCCCACCCTCGCTCAGGTCGATCACGCCCTCGGCTTGGGTCGCCGGTGCCACGGCACCCAGATTGACCGCCGCCACGGGTTCGTCGCGCGCCGCATCGTGCGTGCCGGTCTGCAACCCGGCGATGGCCGGTGCTGGCTCATCGAAGAAGTCGGCGCCGAGATCGTCCAATCCGCCCGACACGCCGCCCTCCGCGGCCCCTATGCGGCATCGTTCCGCGACCTTCGCGTCCGGATCGGGATCGCCCGCCGCCACCAGGGCGCGTCGATAGCGATCCTCATGCGCCTCGTTCGACGGCTCGCGGACAGCGAGGTCCTCGGCGATGACGCTGGCTTCCGACACCTGCCCCTTGTCCAGGTACGCTTCGGCCAACTCCGCCTGCGCAGCGATGAGCGCCTCGTCGAGCCCGGCATCGACACACACATCGACCAGCTTCACGAGCGCGTCGACATGACGCGGTACGCGCTCCGTGAACTCCTGCAGCAGCACGCTTGCGGCCTCCCAGTCCTCGGACCGCATAGCCACCTCGGCCAACTCATCCACGCAGACGAACGCGGCACCGGCATCCGCGTCAGACAGCGAGGCGGCGAGCGCCATGACCTGCTCCGACGCGTCGGGGCTCAAGCCAATGACCCGGCGGATGACGTCTCGCCCGGCCTCTCCATCGCCGCCTCGCAGCTTGAGCTCGGCGACGGCCAGCAACATCGCGGGGTCGTCACCGGCAACTTCCGCCGTCAGGTATTCGCGCGCCGCCCCAAGGTTGCCCGTGGCCAGATAGATCCGCGCGAGCCGCGCTCGACTCGCGACGTTGGCAGGGTCGAGCTCGACGACGGTCTTGAGCACCTCGACCGCATCGGCGGTCTTCCCCTCCGCGCTGAGATCGGCCGCGAGCTGGCCCATGGCCTCGATAGCCTCCGGCAGACGACCCAGCTCGACCTGTGCCTGTGCCGCCGAGCGGCGCGCGCCGAGATCGTGCGGGTCGACCTCGCCTAGCCGAACGACCACCTCGTTGGCGGCGTTGGCGTCCCCACGCTTGCGGCGCAGCGCGATGATCGCGGTGAACGCCGCGTTCGCATCGACGAGCTTGCCCTGCTGGGCCGAGATGTCGCCAACCCGCATGAGCGACGGTTCGTCCGTCGGCTTGACCTTCAGGATCTTCTTGTAGAGGGCGGCTGCCTTCGGGAAGAACCCCTCTTTCCAGAAATGATCGGCGATGCGAGTGTATTGGCCGACGGCTTGGTCGATCTGCTTCGCGCGGACGTAGAGGTCCCCGAGCGCGTTGGTCGTCGCCCAGTCCGTGGGCTCCTCCTCGATCAACGCAACGTATTCGGCGATGGCCGGTTCAAGACGGCCCTGTCGCAGCAGTTTTTCGGCCTTGCGCAGGCGCTCCCGGCGCGTGGACATAGGCTGTTAGAGGCACACCTCCCGATAATTCGATCCTATCAAACAGCGACGGGGGTCGGAACGAGCGCCGGTGGGCGTCGGAGTAGCCGAATTGGCGTACCGCTGTCAGATGATCACGCGTCGCGCCGCCAGCGGGATGCCTCGCCTGATCGCGCGGCGCGCCCGCCGGGCGGGATGCCTCGCCGGTCGAATGCGGCGGGACGCTTGCCGCGAGCTGCTGGACCTACGTCCGCCGGCGCTCGCGCATGCGCGCGGCCTTGCCCCGGAGTTTGCGCAGAAAATACAGCTTGGCGCGGCGAACCCGCGCCGAGCGCACGACGTCGATCTTGTCGATCATCGGGGAATGCAACGGAAAGATCCGCTCGACGCCTTGGCCGAACGACACCTTCCGGACGGTAAATGTCGCACGAGAGCCACCCCGATGCTGGCCGATGATCAACCCCTCGAACACCTGAATCCGTTCTTTCTCGCCTTCCCGCACCTTGACGTGCACGCGGACCGTATCGCCCGTCCGCATATCCGGTCGCTCCACGAGTTGCGGGGCCTCCACTGCCTCAATCGCCTTCATACGCCTGCTCCCGTCTTCGGTTCGTCGGCCTGCTCAAGCTCCCGCAAGAGCTCTAGTTCCTCATCGTCCAGGCTGGCGTCGGCCAGCAAGTCCGGGCGCCGTTCGCGCGTCCGCCGTACCGCCTCGCGCTTGCGCCAGCGTCGAATCTCGCCGTGGTTGCCGGACACCAGAACGTCTGGCACCTGATGCGTCTCGAGCGCCGACGGACGCGTGTAGTGCGGGCAGTCGAGCAGCCGGCGCACGAACGAATCGGATTGCACCGACGCGGCGTCCCCAACGACACCGGGCACCTGGCGGGCCACGGCATCGACGATGACCCCGGCCGCTATTTCGCCGCCACTGAGCACGTAGTCGCCGATCGACATCTCCTCGGTGGCCACATGCTCCCGCACCCGCTCGTCCACACCCTCGTACCGTCCGCAGAGCAACACCACGTGGCGCAGGCGGCTGAGCCGAACCGCTTCCGCGTGGGTGAACACGTCACCCTGCGGGGACGTCAGCACGATTGCCTCCGGCACCCCGCGCTCACGCCGAATCCGCTCAACGACCCGCACAAACGGTTCCAGCTTCAGGACCATCCCGGGCCCGCCGCCATACGGCGCGTCATCCACCGTCCGATGCCGGTCCGTGGCGTAATCGCGCAGGTCGTGCACGGCGACGTCGAGGATGCCGGAGGTGACTGCGCGGCCCAACACGCCCGTCCCGGTGATCGCGTGGACCAACTCGGGAAAGATCGTCACGATGTCAAATGTCACGTCTATCGGACCCGCGGTTACGCTGGTTCAGCTCGAGTAAACCGCCCGGCGGGTCGATGACGATCGACCGCGAGGCGGTATCGATGCGCACGCAAATCGCATCTACCAGTGGCACGTCGATGTCGCCACCCGCGGCGCCGACGATTAACCGGCTCACCCCGGCTGCCTGCTGGATCTCCCGTACCATGCCAACCGGCGCGCCGTCGAGCGTTCGGACGTCGCAGCCCACGAGATCGTGCACATAGAACGTGTCCTGTGGGAGCGGTGTGAGCGTCGACTCTGGCACACGCAACTCGTTTCCAGCCAACTGCTCGGCCTCATCGATCGTCGCCACCCCCTCGAAACCGAGCACCGCGCGCCCACGGTGGAACCGCGCGCTTGTGACGCACCGCTCAACGGTCCGCCCCTCCGCGAGCGTAAAGACGGAACTGCCGACCTGAAATCGCGCTTCAGGGAAATCCGTCTCCGGGTCGACGACGACCTCCCCTCGTCGTCCGTGCGCGCGTGCCACGCGACCAACCACGACCATCGGGACCGGTTGATCATGTCCGGTGCCCACTCGCGGCCTAACCCCTAGTCGAGAAAATCCACCATCACACGGAGGCCGTCGGGCTCGACGGCGGCCTGGGCGAGCGTCCGGACAGCAGCCGCGGTACGTCCCTGCCGGCCGATGAGCTTGCCCAGATCTCCAGGCTCACTCGTCAATTCGACACGAATCGTGTCGTGCTGCTCGCGTTCGGTGACCTCAATGGCATCCGGGTAGTCGGCGAGCGCACGACCAATGACCTCGACGACGTCTCTGGCCCGGCTCATGGTTCCGCAGATACCGTGATAGCCGCCGCCTCCGAGCCATCTAGCGGCGCCGCCTCAACTGGAGGATGGCGAGCAAGGAGCGTCCGCACGGTATCGCTCGGTTGCGCGCCGTTGCTCATCCAATGCGCCAGGCGCTGCCAATTCAACTCCAGCCTCTCGGGTTGGGCAGCCGGGTCGTAGTGACCCAACACCTCGATCGCGCGCCCGTCGCGCGCGGTGTGCGACTCGATGACGACGAGTCGGTAAAAGGGGCGCTTCTTTGCGCCTTGCCGTCGCATGCGAATCGTCAGCATTCAAACCCCTCGTGTTCCATGTCCTTGCACGGCACGTGGCGTGCGTGCCCACGTGTCACGCGGCGCTATCGCGGTCTCGCCGCGACTCGCCGCCGACCCGAGCGGCGCCCAGCCGCACCGGCCACCTTCAGCATCTTCCGCATCTCGGCGAACTGCTTCAACAACCGATTCACGTCCTGGACGCTCGTCCCGCTTCCGCGAGCGACGCGCCGGCGGCGGCTCCCGTTGATGATCGCCGGGGTTCGTTTCTCGCGCCGCGTCATCGAATCGATGATGGCTGCCGTGCGCGTCAGCTGTGCCGGGTCGAGATCATCAGACGAGACCGCACGCCCGCCCATGCCTGGAATCATCCCGACGAGCTGATCGAGCGGCCCCATCCGCCCGAGAGCCGACATCTGCTGGCGAAGGTCCTGCAGCGTGAATTCGTTTCTGCGGAGCTTGCGCTCGAGCGCGGTCGCATCCTCGCGCGACACCGCTTCCTCGGCTCGTTCGACGAAGCTGAGCACGTCCCCCATGCCCAGCATGCGCGACACGAGGCGGTCTGGGCGGAATAGCTCGAAATCCTCTGTCCGTTCGCCGGTCCCCGCGAAGACCACCGGTACGCCCACGACGGATACCACCGACAGGGCGGCTCCTCCGCGCGCGTCACCGTCCATCTTGCTCAGCACGACGCCCGTCACGCCCATGCGATGATGAAACTCGCCGGCGCTCTTGATTGCGTCCTGCCCGGTCATCGCGTCGGCGACATACAGGGTGTCGGACGGCTCGGCCGCTTTCCCGATCGCCTCCAGCTCGGCCATCAGCTCGTCGTCGATATGGAGCCGTCCGGCGCTGTCGACGATGACGACGTCGAACCCACTGTTTCGCGCCGCGGTCACGGCTTGACGCGCGCGCTCGACAGGGTCGCGCTCGCCTTCGGCCGCGTGTACCGGCAGCGCTGCCTCACGGCCCAGCACGGCAAGTTGCTCGATCGCGGCTGGTCGGCGCACATCGGTCGAGACCAGCAGCGGGTGACGTCCCTGGCGCGTCAACCAGCGGCCGAGCTTGGCGGACGTGGTTGTCTTGCCCGAGCCCTGCAGCCCCACCATCAGCACCACCTGCGGGCGGCGCGACGACGCCGTGAGACCTTCGGGTGACGATCCGAACAGCGCGATGAGCTCGTCGCGCACGATGCCGACGACCTGCTGCGCGGGGGTCAGGCTATCGAGAACCGCCTGGTCAACCGCCCGGTCCCGAACACGGTCGCAAAACGCCTTGACCACCTTGAAGTTGACGTCGGCCTCGAGCAGCGCCAGGCGGATGTCGCGGAGCGCGCCCTCGACCGCCTGGGGCGTGAGACGCACGTGCTTCCCAAGTGAGGCGAAGGCGTCTTGCAAGCGGCTGCTGAGTGCGTCGAACATGGCGGGCGTCCCGCGCCCTCGGTTGGCCAAGGAGAGCCGTAAGCGACTCCCGCACAATCGCTTATCGTAGCTGAGGGCCTGAACGGGTGTCAACGAAACGGCAAGACGCGCACCGCGCGCCTCGCGGGCGCGGAGTGGGGCTCTCGGGTCCCACCGAGCGTGCGCGGGGGGCTTGGGGCGAAGCCCCGTCTACACGGATGTCAGTCGGTGACCGAGCTTTTCTTTCTTCGCACGCAGGTAGGCTTCTGAAAACTCGGATGCGGGGACTTCCAGCGGGACCGACTCATCCACGGCCAGTCCATAGCCTTCGAGTCCGATGAACTTGCGCGGGTTGTTGGTCAGGAGCCGCATCGTGCGAACCCCGAGATCGCCCAGAATCTGTGCACCAATCCCGTAGTCCCGCTGATCCGGCTTGAAGCCGAGGTGCTCATTGGCCTCGACGGTGTCGAGCCCCTGGTCTTGCAGCTCGTAGGCTCGGATCTTGTTGCCGAGACCGATACCCCGTCCCTCCTGGTTCAGATAGAGCAGGACACCACGCCCCTCGGCCGAGATCCGATCCATTGCGAGCGACAGCTGCCGGCCGCAGTCACACCGCGACGAGCGAAAGACGTCACCGGTCAGGCAGCGGGAATGCACCCTGACCAGCACCGACTGTCCATCGCCGATGTCCCCGCGAACGAGCGCCATGTGGGTCTCGCCGTCAATCAGGCTCTCGTAGGCAATGACTTCAAACCCACCGTGATCGGTGGGAAGCGCCGCGGAGGCCACCCGACGCACGAGTCGGTCGTGACGCATCCGGTACTTGATGAGATCGGCGACGGTGATCATGAGCAGGTCATGACGCTTCGCGAATTTTCGCAGCTGCGGGACCCGCGCCATCGTGCCGTCGTCGTTCATGATCTCGCAGATCACACCCGCGGGATAGAGACCCGCCAACCGAGACAGATCGACCGCGGCTTCGGTCTGCCCTGCGCGCACCAGCACCCCGCCCGCACGGGCGCGCAGTGGCAACACGTGCCCGGGCTTCGACAGGTCGTTGGGCGTTGTCTTGGGGTCGATGGCGACCCGAATCGTCGCCGCGCGATCCGCCGTCGAGATCCCCGTCGTCGTCACGTGCTTCGCGTCGATTGGCACGGCGAACGCGGTCTCGAACCGGGACGTGTTCTCGCTCACGGCCATGGGCACATCGAGCTCGTCCAGCCGCTCTCCCGTCATCGACAGGCAGATGAGACCCCGCCCGTATCGCGCCATGAAGTTGATTGCTTCGGGGGTGATCTTGTCGGCGGCGATCGTCAGATCGCCCTCGTTCTCGCGATCCTCGTCGTCGACCACGATGATCATGCGGCCATCACGGAGCGCCTCGACCGCCTCGCCAATCGGCGCAAACGGGCTGCGACGCGGGCGCCTCACTTGACGGGGACCGCTCCTCGGCGAACCACTTCGCGGCGTTGTCTTAGGTGCCATCGTCATCCCCCATGTCAGCGCTCCGAGTCGTCCTCGCCCCCGCGCGCGACCTCCAATGCTCGCACCACGTGCTTTCCGATGATATCGCACTCGAGATTCACGGGATCGTCGACCGCCGCGGCGTGCAACCGCGTCTCGCGCCATGTATGAGGCACAACCTGCACGTCGAATCGCTGCGCGCTCAACCCAGCGACCGTCAGGCTGATCCCATCCACGGCGACCGAGCCCTTCCGAACCAGGTAGACCTCCAGCCCCGCCGGATAGCGGAAGGTCACCCACCAGAACTCGCCATCCTGTCGGATCTCGTCAATGTGACCCACACCGTCGACATGACCGAGGACGAAGTGCCCCCCGAGCCGACCGTCCGGTCGCAACGGCCGTTCGAGATTCACCTTCGACCCGCGGGACGTAGCGCCGAGCGCGGTCACACGGGCGGTCTCGGGCGACACCTCCGCGTGGAACTCACCAGCGTCGCACAGGACGACGGTCAGGCACACTCCGTTGACGGCCACGCTGTCCCCCACGGCCAGACCCGACGCCAACCCGGTCGCGATCCGCAGCCGCAGCCCGGCAGGAATCGACCGCACTTCGGCCACCTCACCCATGGCTTCAACGATCCCTGTAAACATCACCCTCCAGCTGCAGGTCCGGCCCCAGCGAGCGGACGCGCAGCGCCGTCAGATCGGCCAGCGACAATCCATGCCCAGCGAGCCAGTCGACGCCGTCCTCCCCGATGTTGGACGGCGCAATGAAGAGCTGTACGCGATCGACGACCCCGGCCGCCCATGCGGCACGGTGGATCGTCGTCCCGCCTTCGACCACCAACGTCGTCACCTGCCGCGCGCCGAGCCGCTCGACGGCCTCGCCGACATCCCCCGCCGCAACCGTCTCCACGTCGGCCCCCGCGTCGACCAACCGGCTGACGTCGTCCGGTCGCGCCGCCGCCGCGCGCTCCGTCGTGACGATGACGACCGGGCCGGTGCTCAGCGTGCCAAAGATGCGGGCAGTCGGCGGCGTGCGCAGCCGTCGATCGAATACCACGCGCGTTAGCGGAGCGTGGCGCACGACGCCGCGGGCCGTCAAGAGCGGGTCATCCACCAGCAACGTGGTTGAGCCGATGCCCACGGCATCAACGACGGCTCGCTGCTCGTGCACCGCGCGCGCTGCTGGCTCGGCCGTTAATGCCGTGCGCGTCCCTGGCCGCGCGGCGATCCGGCCGTCGAGACTGGTCGCGATCTTCATCGTCACGAACGGTCGGCCCCGCGCTACCCAGACGACGAACGCCTCGTTCAGCTGTTCCGCCGCGGCCTGGCGCACGCCGACATCGACCCGCACGTGACGGGCGCGGAGATACGCGAGGCCGCCGCCGCGGACTCGGGGATCGGGATCCACCATCGCGGCAACGACCCGCGTCACGCCAGCCGCAACGACCCGAGGGGCGCATGGCCTCGTACGGCCGTGGTGGCAGCAAGGCTCGAGCGTGCAGTACAGGGTCGACCCCCGCGCCGCCGACCCGGCGGCAGCCAGCGCATGGGTCTCGGCGTGGTCTTCTCCGGCCCGCGCGTGAAACCCTTCGCCGACGACGACCCCGTCCGCCGACACGACGACGGCGCCCACCATCGGATTGGGACTGGTGCGACCGCGTCCACGCGAGGCCAGGGCCAGCGCGCGGTCCATGTGCCTGTCGTCTCGCGTCACGCCCACCTACCCCCGGGCGAAGAGTGCGTCGACATAGTCGGCCGGAGAGAACGGCACGAGGTCCTCGATGCCCTCACCCACGCCGACGTACCGGATTGGGACGTCGAGCTCACTCGCCACAGCGACGGCGACGCCGCCCTTCGCCGTGCCGTCGAGCTTGGCCAGCACAATTCCCGTCACGGCCGAGGCCTCGAGAAACTGTCGCGCTTGCGCGAGTCCGTTCTGACCGACTGTCGCATCCAGGACCAGCAGCACCTCGTGCGGCGCGCCGTCGACGGCGCGAGCCGTCACTCGCCTGATCTTGTCCAGCTCCGCCATCAGATCGCGCCGCGTATGCAGGCGACCGGCCGTGTCCACGATCACCACGGACCGCCCCCGAGCCTGCCCAGCCTGAATCGCATCGAAGACGACCGCCGCCGGGTCGGCGCCGGGGCCCGCGCGCACGATGTCGACCGCCGCGCGCCGCGCCCACGTCTCGATCTGGTCGACGGCCGCGGCGCGAAACGTGTCGGCTGCACAGATCAGCGGCGTCTCACCCTCCGAGCGCCAGCGGTGTGCGAGCTTCGCCACGGTCGTCGTCTTGCCGGTGCCGTTGACACCAACAACGAGGACGACCCGCGGGGGCGTGTGCTGAACGGCCGGCGACGCGGGCCGCTCGAGGATCTCGAGGATCTCTCGCTTCACACGGGCCGACAGGGTCATGTCGTCGCCGTTCCTGTCCCGCACGCGCGAGACGATGCGCTCGGTCGCGACAACGCCGACATCGGCCTCGATCAGGAGCTCTTCGAGGGCGGCGAGCGACTCGCTGTCGGCCCCGCGGTGCCCCAGCGCATCGCCGTCAGCGTCCAGGTCCGACAATCGACCCGTCAACCGCTCTCGGGTGCGCCGGAGGCCGGCGCGCAGGCGACCCAGTAGGCTCACTGCTCCAACTCCGCGCGTTGTCGGCGCAGCATCAGCTCCTCGACCGCTTCGCGTGGCGTCCGTCGCCCTGCGAGGACCTCGGCCATCTGGGCCGCGACCGGCAACTCGACTTCGTGGCGCGCGCCGAGGGCGAGCGCCGCCCCGGTCGTGCGCACCCCTTCGGCGACCATCTTCATTCCAGAGAGGATGTCGTCGAGCGGGCGCCCCTTGCCCAGCTCGAGCCCCACCCGGCGGTTGCGACTCAACGAACCGGTGCAGGTCAGGATCAAGTCACCCAACCCACTCAGTCCGGCCAATGTGTCGCGCTGCCCACCAAGCGCGAACGCCAGCCGGGACATCTCGGCCAGGCCGCGGGTGATGAGCGCGGCCGATGCGTTGTGGCCGAGCCCAAGGGCCTCGACGACACCGGCGGCGATCGCGATCACGTTCTTGAGGGCCGCGCCGACCTCGACACCGGTGACGTCGGCGCTGGCATAGAGCCGGAAGTAGCGGGACCGGAACTCGCGCTGCACCTCGGCCACGTGAGCTTCCGATCTGCCCGCCACGGACACGGCGGTCGGCATGCCCCGGGCAACTTCGGCAGCGAAGCTGGGCCCCGACAGGATCGCGACCGCGCGCGACCCACCCAGCTCTTGCTCGATGACCTCGGACATGCGGAACAGCGTGTCGACCTCCAGACCCTTGGTGGCGCTAACGATAGTGGCCTCCGGCGGCACGAGAGGAGCCGCTTGCCGGAGCACGTCCCGGACTCCGTGCGACGGCACCGCCGCCACCACATACTTTGCTCCGTCCAGCGCTGCCTCGAGCGAGACGGTGGGCTCGACCGTTGCCGGCAGCGTCACGTCGGGAAGATACGGCTGGTTCTCACGGCGTGACGCCATCTGGGCCACGAGTGCGTCGTCGCGACCCCACAGGGTCACCTGCTTCCCCAGCTGCCCGAGATGCACCGCCAGCGCGGTGCCCCACCCGCCGCTGCCAAGCACGCCGACGCGGTCGCTCGACGGTGTGTTCATCTCACTCAATCTCAATGACGTGCAACGGCGATATGCGTCGTCACGTCCGTTCCCGCAGCGCAATACGCCGCTCTGTCCCGGACAGCAGCCGCGCGAGATTCTCGCGGTGCCGATAGACGACGACCGCGGCACTGCCGACGGCACTCGCGAAGGCGGCCGATGGGCTATCCGCACCGTACATCGCCACCGGCAGCGTGAGCGACGCGAGGACGGACGCCAGCGATATGTACCTCGTGATCACGACCGCGACGACGAACACCGCGACGGCCACGGCGGTCGCCTCCGGTGCGAGGACAGCGAACGCGCCGCCGGCGGTCGCCACCCCCTTCCCGCCACGGAATCGGAGCCAGACCGACCACACATGTCCGACGACGACTGCGGCGGCCGCCGCTGCCTGCGTGACGCCGTCTGCTCCTGCGCCGTCCGCGAGCAGGACGACGACGGCACCCTTCCCCATGTCGAGCGCCAATACGGCGCAGGCGAGCGCCGGGCGTGTCGTTCGCAGCACGTTAGCCGCGCCGAGATTTCCGCTGCCGGCGCGCCGCAGGTCGATGCCCGCCTGCCGCGCCAGGAGCAGCGCGAAGGGAACGCCGCCCAACACGTACGCCCCGCCGAGCACAACCCACGTCATGTGATGTGAGCGATCTTCCAGCCTAACCGCGTAGCAGGGCGCGACGAAGCATGTCGAGCGCCGATTGCGAGGCTTGGAACTTCACGCGATCTCGCTCCCCAGGGAGCAGGAGCCGTCGGACGCGCACATGCTGCCCTGGACCATTGAGCGCGAGACAGACCGTTCCGACCGGCTTGTCGGCAGTCCCCCCGCCGGGGCCTGCGATGCCGGTCACACCGACGCCGACGTCGACGCCGGCCCGGGCCCGCGCGGCGGCCGCCATCGCCTCGGCGACCGGTTCGCTCACGGCGCCGTGCTCTCGAATCAGGTTGGTCTCGACCCCAAGCAGCGACACTTTCGCCGCATCGCTATACACGGTCCACCCGGCGTGCACGTAGGCGGAACTCCCCGGCACATCGGTCAGGCGTGAGGTAATGAGACCACCGGTGCACGACTCGGCCACCGCGACGCGCAGGCCGCGATCGCAAAGCAGCTGCCCCACGACCGCCTCGAGCGTGCGGCCGTCGCTGCTGAGCAGGTCACGACCCAACACGGCCGCGAGCTCCTCGGTAGCATCGTCCAGCGCGCATCGCGCGTCTGTCTCCGCCGTCGCGCGCGTCGACAGGTGCAGCTCGATCTGCCCGAGCGTCGACAGGATCGTGGTGTCGATCGATGGACCGGGCCCCCGCCACGACGAATAGATCGGATACGTGACCGCCTCGACATACGACTCCGTCCGTCCAGTGATCCGGACGACGCGTCGATGGATTCGGTGGCCATCCGCCCGCTCGGCCAGTGACTCGACCAGCGTCCGAAACATCGGGCGAAGCTCACGCGGCGGTCCAGGCAAGAGCACGACCACCGTGCCCGCATGCTCCATCCAGAGGCCCGGCGCCGTCCCACGCGGGTTCGGCAACACCAGCGCTCCGGCCGGCACCTGCGCTTGACGGCGGTTGATGGCGGGCATCTCCAGTCGGCGGGTGGCGAAGCGAGAGCGGATGCTCTCGACGATGGCGGAGTCTTCCGTCAGCGGCAGACCGAGCGACTGTGCAACCGTCTCGCGCGTCAGATCGTCGTCGGTCGGACCGAGCCCCCCTGTCACGACGACGAGGTCGCCACACCGCATGCCGTGCCGGAGTGCCTCGACCAGGTCGTCGGCGTCATCGCCGACGACCAGCTTGAGGCGGACGGCGATCCCCGCCGCGTTGAGCTGCTCCGTGAGGAAGAGCGAGTTCGTATCGACCTTGTGCGGCGTCAGCAGCTCGGAGCCGACCGCGACGATGACGGCGCGCGACATTGCCGGGCTCATGCGAGCACCAACGTGGGTACGGCCCAGGCCAGCAGACGTAACACGAGATGCGCATAGACACCGGCGACGATGTCGTCGGCCATCACGCCCCATCCACGCGGGAGCCGCTCGGCAGAGCGGGCGGGGAATGGCTTCACGATGTCGAAGGCACGAAACGCGAGGAATCCGATGAGCGCCCCCCCCCAGCTGACAGGGAGCCAGCACAACGTCACGAGCATCCCCGCGACCTCGTCGATGACGATCGCGCCAGGGTCCGACCGACCGAAGTGCCGTTCCGCTTCCGACGCCGCCCATATGCCCACCGCGACCACCGCGATGATGGTCGCCACTTCGATTTCGGGGCCGCCGAGGGCACGTACGAGCGCGAACACGGCCAACCCGACAAGGGAGCCGGCTGTCCCCGGCGCAACCGGCACGTATCCGCTGTACGCGGCGGTCGCCACCACCAGCGCCAACCCCCGCATCACAGAGTCGCCACGACGTCGGTTCCGGCGAGCCGATCGTGCAATGCACGGTGGGACCCCACGAACAACCCCAGCAGGCCAAGCCCGGCGGGCAGCAGCGACAACGCGTACGCGGCCGTGCGCCTGAGTGCCCCGATGATGCTGACCGCCCCCCCGTCCAGGCGGACCACTCGTATACCGACCGTCATCTTGCCCATGGTCTGGCCGCCCAATCCGGTGAGGACGGCGACGTATCCGACGTCGAGCACAGCAAGGAAGACCGTCAGCGGGAGGATGGGCAGGTCGGTCACAGCCTCGATCGGTATGCCGGACACACGGGCGGTGAGCGCAATCACCACGCCATCAATGAGACCCAACACGAGCAGATCGACGAATCCCGCGACGAGCCGCCGACCAAGCGACGCTGCCTGACTCGTGCCGGCGGTGTCCGGCGAATCCGTCCCAGAGGATCCGTCAGGTGCGTCGAACTCGAGCGCGAGCGGAAGCGCCGCACGGTCTGCCGGTGCGCGGAGCCGCGGCACTCGCGGCGTCGGCCTGCGCACGGATAGCGGGCGGCTCGCGCCGGGGGGCGCACTCACCGTCGCAGGCTCTGGCCCTATCGGGGTCGGAAACAACGGCAAACTCGACCGGACGGTGCTCGACGGACGTCCGGACGCCATCGTCATCGAGGGCGGCGCCGGGGCGGTCTCCCAATCCAGGTTGAGATCGACCAGCGGTCCGGGCACGTCAGCTTCGGCCGGCGCGTCGAAGACCGAGGCAAGGGCGTGGTCGAGCGCCTGCGAGAGGTCTTGCCCGCAGCTGGGGCACGCGTCCTGTGCCTCCAGCATGTCGTGATGGCAACGAGAGCACCTCATGCTAGTGATGCCAGGGCGGTCGGCCGCGACAGGGCGGGCGAACACTCGACGCCTCCCACCCGAGCTAGTGTCCTGTAACCGTGATTCGCTGCATGAGTCCCGGCGCGCGGCGCCCGGCTGGCAAGGTGAAACGAGGGAGCATAGTGGGCCTATGTGACCCCACTAGTCATGGTTCAGCGCTGCCCTCGCGGGATGCCCTGCCCGGTAATCATGTAGCGAATCACGGTTACAGGACACTATGGCGGCGGTGCCGTTGTCGACGCGCCGACGCGACCGACCTCACCGTCGTCGAGCAGGGTCCGCTGGATGGTGGCGCGCAAGCCATCGGCCTCGCCACCGCGCGGATCGCCGGGCCCTACGGTCGCCAGCAAACGGAGCGCCGCGCGCGCGCGCCCCTGGGACAACATGTGTTCGGCTCGGGACAGAATGACATCGGAGCGCGACGGCACAATCAGCGGTGAGCGTGGAACCGCGGGCCCGATCACCGTGGGTACTGGACGCGCGATCACGAGCAGCGACTCGACGCGCTCCCAGGACGCCGCCGCGTAGAGGCCGGCCGCCAGCGCCACGAACAACGCGACCAACGGCACGACCCGCACGGGACGCCGCACGCGTCCCCCGCGCTCCACCGACTGACGCTCTCGCGGGAGCCGATCACCGCGGGTCTGACCCGACTCCTCGTTCCGCCCGGCCGCCGTTTCCAGACGGTTGAGCCGCTCGAGCAGCGTCAACGCCTCGTCGCGCCCGCCTCCATGTTCGACCGCCGAGCTCAGCAGCACCCGCGCCGCGCCGACCTTGCCGTCCCTGAACGCCTCGGCACCCGTGTGCAGCAATTCCTCTGATTCGCGCATCCGCTCCGCAAGCGCGGCGCGAGCTCGTTCGATGTAGGCGCGTGCCCGCGCGTGCGATCGATCGAGAAAGAGGACGCGGGTCCAGAGGTCAATCGCACGCTCGTGCTCGCCCTGGAAGTAGTGATCGAGACCGGTCAACAGCAGCCGCTCGACCTTAACGTCAGAATCGCCAGCGGCCGGAGACGACCGCGATGCGGGGAGCTCGTCGCGCAGCGGATCGAACATGTGTTGAATGGCGGGAAGTGGTGCGATTATGGGGGAACGGTGCAGGTCCGTCAACCGGACCATTGCAGGAGATGCGAGACTCACGACGAGGGCTCGCCATGATCGAAACCGTTCCCAACGTAAGCGAAGGCCGCCGCCCGCACGTCCTCCGCGAGTTCGCCGACGCCGTACGCGCCGGACCCGGCGTTCGTCTGCTCGACTCCAGCGCCGACCCGTCGCACAACCGGTCCGTCTTCACGATGGTCGGCGAGGCGGACGCCCTCGGCGATGCCGTCCTGCGGCTCTTCTCTGTGGCTGTTCGGCGCATCGACCTTCGCGAACACCGCGGCGCGCATCCACGCATCGGGGCGGTCGATGTCGTCCCGTTCATCCCGCTCGACGACGGCGCGATGCACAGCTGCGTCGATCTTGCCAGGACGGTGGGTGCGCGGGTCGCGGATCGGTTCGGGATTCCCGTCTTCTGGTATGAAGAAGCGGCATCCGATGATTCGCGCCGAGCCCTCGAAGGCCTGCGACGCGGTCAGTACGAAGGGCTCGCCGACAAGATGACCGTCCCCGGGTGGGGTCCCGATTGCGGCCCACCGAGTCCTCACCCGACTGCCGGTGCGTCGGCTATCGGCGCTCGCCGCCCGTTGATCGCCTTCAACGTCAACCTGGCGACAGACGACGTCGCGGTCGCGCGTGAGATTGCCCGGCGGGTGCGTGCACGCGATGGCGGGCTCCCGTCCGTCAAAGCGCTGGGACTCCGAATCGCACATCTCGGTCTCGTGCAGGTCTCGCTCAACCTGACCGACTACCGTCGCACGTCGCTCGACCAGGCCCTCGACGCCGTGGCCCGCGAGGCCGCCGCGCTCGGCACGGCGCTAGCCGGGACCGAGGTGGTCGGCCTCGTGCCGGCGGACGCACTGGTCGCGCCCGCGGCGCGGCGGCTCGAGCTGCACGGGTTCACGCGGGATCAGGTGCTCGAGGTGAGACTGCGTGCGGACGGTGGGTCGCCTCCGTCCGCCGGGTCGCAATGATGCCGAGCGCCCGCATCTTCCGATAGAGATTGCTGCGCTCGACACCGAGGGCGTCCGCCGCGCGGGAGATGTTGCCGCGTTGCGCCGCGAGGGCGCGCACGATGTAGTCCCGCTCAAATCGATCTCGTGCGGCATGGAGTGGAACACGGTTGCCCGCGTCGGGACCGGCCCGGTTCGACAGCCCACCGCCCACGAGAAAACTGAGATCCGCCCCGCCAATGGACTCACCGGGCACCATGATCGCGAGCCGCTCGAGGACGTTGCGGAGCTCACGCACATTGCCGGGCCATGGATGCGCGCGCACGATCGCGAGCGCGGCATCGTCCAACGCCTTCACACGATGACCGTACTCACGCGCGAACTCGCGCATGAAATGGTCGGCAAGGAGCGGAATGTCCTCGCGACGGTCCGCAAGCGGCGGGACGAAAAGGGGGATGACGTTGAGACGAAAGAAGAGGTCGTCGCGAAAGCGCCCGCTCTCGATTTCGACGGCCAGGTCCTTGTTTGTCGCCGCGATCACACGGACGTCGACGCGGGCGCCGGCGCGACCGCCAAGCGGTTCGACGACCTGCTCCTGCAGCACGCGTAAGACCTTCGCCTGCGTCTTCAGGCTCATGTCCGCGATCTCGTCGAGAAAGATCGTCCCGCCGTCGGCGACCTCGAACTTGCCCTGCCGGTCCGCCACCGCCCCCGTAAACGCTCCACGCGCATATCCGAGCAACTCGCTCTCGATGAGCTCCTCGGGAATCGCTGCGCAATTCACCTCGACGAACGGCCCCGCCGACCGGCGGCTCAGAGCGTGCACGCTCCGCGCGACGAGCTCCTTTCCTGTCCCGTTCGCCCCATGGATCAGGACGCGCCCATTCGTGGGCGCCGCCATCGCGATCTGCTCGCGGAGATGCGTCATGACGCGGCTGTCACCGACCATCTCCGATCGCCGGTCGACGTGTTCTCGCAGCTGCCGGTTTTCCACCTCGAGCTGACGCTGACGCACGGCGTTGCGCGCGACGAGGACCGTCTTGTCGAGCGAGAGCGGCTTCTCGACGAAGTCAAACGCGCCCATCTTGATGGCCCGCACCGCCGACTCGATATTGCCGTGGCCGGAAATGACGACGATCTGCGCGTCGACCCGCCGTTCACGGAGCTTGCCGAGCGTCGCCAGACCGTCGATGCCGGGAAGCCAGATGTCCAGCATGATCACGTCGTATGTCTTGCGCACGACGCGATCGAGGCACGCCTCCCCGGAGTCGACGGCCTCGACGACATAGCCCTCATCGCGCAGCACGCCGCCCAGCGCCGACCGGACACCGGACTCGTCGTCGACGATGAGAAATGTCGCGCTCATGAGTGACAGGGGAGCTCGACGGTGACGCGGGTGCCCGACGGCGTGTTGTCCGTCACATCAATGCGACCACCGTGCTCGATGACGATGCGCCGGACAATGGCGAGACCCAGGCCGCTCCCGCGACGCTTCGTGGAGAAATAGGGCATGAAGAGCTTCTCGCGATCGACGGGCGCGATGCCCGGGCCATTATCGGCCACCACGAGTCGCACGACGCCTTCCACCGGGTCGTGCACGGTGGCCAGCGCAATGACTCCCCGAAAGCCGTTGGAGGCCGCGCGCGCGGCGGCGTCCAGCGCATCTGCGGCGTTGTCCACGAGGTTGACCACGACCCGCCGGACCTGCTCGGGGTCGAGCTGCACGGTCGGCAGGGTCGCGAATTGGCGCTCGAGCGTGATGTCCTTGAACAAGCCGTCGTAGAGCGCCAGTGTCTCGCCGAGGAGCACGTTGAGATCCGACGGTACGGTCCGAGGCGATGGGAGCCGCGCGAACTGCGAGAATTCGTCCACGAGCTCCTTCAGCGCCTCGACCTCCCCGACGATCGTCGTCGTACATTCATCGACGAGCTCACGTGCCTTGGGTGGGGCCTCTCGAAAGTGGCGCCGCATCCGCTCGGCGCAGAGCTGGATTGGCGTCAGCGGGTTTTTGATCTCGTGAGCAAGACGACGGGCCACGTCGCGCCAGGTCGAGACCCGTTCGGCCCGGATGAGTGGCGTGACGTCGTCGACGACCATCACGGTACCGTCGAGCGCTCCGACGTCACCCGGCAGCGCGGTTGCGGCAGCGGCGAGGTGAATCTCCCGTCCATCACGCACCAGCGCCACCTCCTGGGCCGCGCGCTCGCCCACGGCGCTGCGCGCGTTGAGGAGCACGGGCGCCAGTGGCTGCAGATCCTCGCGGTCGAAGACCGTGGCGGCGGGCTGTCCGAGCGCCGAACGGTCGAGCCCCAGCAAGCGCGACGCGGCGCTGTTGACCGTGCTCACGCGCCCATTGGCGTCAATCGAGACCACCCCCGTCGCAATCCGCTCGAGAATCGTCTCGATGTACCGACGTCGCCTGTCACCCTCGAGGTTCTGGTGCTCCAGGTCGTGCCGCGATCGTTCCAACTTGCGCTGACTCGTCGACAGCTCGCCGGCCATCGCGTTGAACGCGTCCACCAGCGAGCCGAACTCGTCGGTGGTTTCCGGCTGAATGCGATGATCGAGATGCCCTGCGCCGATCTCGCGCGCGCCGGCGGCCAGCAGCTGGACAGGCCGCGTGATGCGCTTCGCGACATATACGCCCAGCCAGGTCGCACTGACGAGAATCATGAGCGTGATCATCACGAAGAACGAGAGATAGATGCCCGCCAGCGGCCTCCGCAACACGCGCAGCTGTCGGTAGGCATCGTAGGCGCCGCCGATGCGGCGCGCGTGGAGCGCGGTGACTCCGGTCAGCGAATCGCTCGCCACGACCACCCCGGCAAGCTCTCCCCCACCGGTCCGAATCACCGACGCCGCACGCACGATCTGATCTGTGGCGTCGAGCGGCTCGACCCGCCGGGGTTCGCCGCGCCCCGCCGCGACCTGCTCCGCGAGCCGCTCTGCGGCCGCGCGTGCGTGGCCCTGCGGCGCCGTGGACGCAATGACCTCCACGACCGGCTCCACGGCGATCCGGTCGCTCGCCGCGTCGGGCCTGACCACCCGATAGACATCGACGATACCCACTCGGCGGGCGGTGACCTCGGCGGTCAGCAGGTCGCGCACCGCGCTGACCGCGGCTGGGCTCAGATCGACGTCCGCGAGCGTGGCCGCGATGCGAGAGGCGTGCTCCGCGACGACCGCCTCGCGTCCGCGATAGTACTCTCGCGCGATGGCGTTCGCTGACGTCAGCACGTCGTCCACCGGAGCCGCGAACCAGCGCTCGGAGCTGCTCCGGATGAGCTCGCCACCCACGATGAGCACAAGTAGCGCCGGGATCAGGGTCATGCCGAGCAGCGCCGCCACGAGCTTCGCGCGAAACCGAGCAAACGGAGCCGCGCGCCGACGCTCGACCCACAGCTTGACGATGTGGCGCGCCAGGACGAATCCGAGCACGACGAGCATCGTCAGACAGGCCGCCGACAGCGCGTAGAGGACCACCTCGCTCAGGTAGTCCGGTGCGAGCTCCGTCGAACGGTCCGCCACGCGCAGCAGGCCGACCAGCGCGAGCAGAAACAGCAGGACGCCGACGACGATGAACTGCGGATTGTCCCTGAACGGACGGCGGGCGTCTCCGTCGCCTGGCGCGGCGGGCGGCGTGTTGATCGATCGGTGAACGCTCACGGCAGGAAGGTGAACCGTGCCGCCCCTGAGGCGGAGGCCCGTTCCCATGGCCAGACGAACCAGGCGTTGCGCGGTCGCGTGTCGCAGTCCACCTGCACGTGATACGCGCCATTGGGCTCGAGAGCCGCGGTACTGAACAGCGGCACGCGCTCGAACCGGGTCAACATGTCCCGAACCTCGGACTCATTGGCCAGGATCGTGGTCTCCTCGACCCGCCCGTCCAGCGAGCGCGCGACATTGAACTGCTCGGTCAGGTTGTCATAACGGACGGTCGCTTCGAGCGTCGCCGACGCAACGGTGTTGTCAGGCCAAAACGCCGCCTCCTGACGGAGGCGCACGTCGTACGAGAACGTCGTCTGCAGACCGCTGCGGATCGTGTCGCGCATCTCGCCGTTGAACGCGCCCGCCAGCTCGAACGACACCAGCAGGCGCCCCTCGCGCGTCAGGGTCGTCACCCGGAGCACCTCGGCCGCGCGCAACCCGCCGGCGACGAGCAGCAACACGACCATGCCGGCCAGCAGCCGCGACCTCGGCATCTCGCTAGTGTCCTGTAACAGTAATTCGTGGAACAAGTCCCTGGTGCGGCGCCCGGTTGGCAAGGCGCGACGAGGGAGCATATCGGGCATATGTGACCGAGGAGCAACACCCCCAGGCGGGACGCCCCGCCTGGGAATTGTTTCGCGAATCACTGTTGCAGGACACTAGGCTTCCTTCCCGTCCAGCAGGCCCTTGAGCTCCGTCATGAACTCGCCGATGTCGCGAAAGTGCCGATACACCGAGGCGAATCGAACATACGCGACCTTGTCGAGATCACGGAGTTCATCCATGACAAACGACCCCACCTCCTCCGTAGCGATCTCCTTGTCGGAACGCTCGTGCAACGTTGCCTCGATACGGTTGGCCACCGTCTCCAGCGCTGCGACGCTGACGGGACGCTTCTCGCACGCCTTGAGCATGCCGGCGACGACTTTCTGGCGCTCGAAGCGTTCGCGCGTCCCGTCCTTCTTGACGACCATGTAGGGGATCTCGTCGATCCGCTCGTAGCTGGTGAAGCGTCGCGCACACGCACCGCACTCCCGCCGGCGCCGGATGACCGCCCCCTCCTTGCTTTCCCGCGAGTCGACGACCTTGTCGTCGAGGTGACCGCAGAAGGGGCACTTCATCCGCGACGCTCACTTTCCGCGGCCACGCCGCCGGCGTCGGCGGGAGACCCCTGGACGTGACCGGGGCCCGGCGCCGCCAGCCCGCGAACACCGTTCAACCGCACGCCCTCCTGTGCCATGAAGATCACACCCACGACGCTGACCGGCACAAACGAGATCGCGTGCAAGACGAGCGCGGCGCCCACCGCCGCTTCATCCGACGCCCCGTAAAGTGACGTGGCTCCCACCTCGTATGCGGCATGATAGCCCCCGATGCCCGCCGGTGTCGGCACCGCCACACCGATCGCGACCAGCACCAGGAGGGTCGCGGCGCCGGAGAGTGGGAGCACGATGCCGAAACCGGCGCTTGCCAGCCATAGGGCGCCCCCGAGCGACCCCCAGAGCAACATCGACCACGCAAACGCGCGGAGCAGGATCTCCGCCTTGCGCAGGATGCCAAAACCCTCCGCGAAGCGCCGCGAGACACCGATCAGCGCGCGCGCCATCCGCCCGGGCAAGTGCGCACCCGCCCGCTCCACGACCCGCTCGACCCGATCGGGGTCCCCCGCGGCGAGAAACGCGAGAACGAGCACGACCGCCGCGCCGATCCCGAGCCCGGCCGCGCTGACCCTCAGCGCACCAAGGAGCTGAGGGTTGCCGCCGCTCAACGCGTCAGGATCGGCGAACACGACGGCGGCGCCGAAGAGCAGCATGATGGCGACAACATCGAGGAGACGCTCGAGCACAATCGTCGCGATGGTCGCACTGGCGCTCAGCCCCTCGCGGCGCGCCAGCACATACGGCCTGAGCACCTCACCGACCCGACCCGGCAACAGCGCCGACGCGGTGAACCCCATGACGGTCGCGCGGAACGCAGCGGAAAATCGGACCGACCCCACTGGCTCCAGCAGCGCGCGCCACCTGATCACGCGTACCACGTACATCAGCAGCGTCAGGACCAACGCTCCGGCAAGGAGATCCCATCGCGCGCCCGCAATCGCGGCGGCCACACGGCCGAGATTCGCGTTGCGTAGAAAGAACGCCATCAGCACAACGCCGAGACCGACGACAACGACCGTCCGGATGTGCTGGCGCATCCGAACAGGAAACTACTACATTTCGCACTTGCCGTCGTCGCTCGGTTGTCGGTAAGCTATGCGTTCTTCCTGACTCACGACGAGGCTGCCGTTGTCCGTTCCTCCGGTCTTCGAGACGTCGATTGACGGCGTCACCCCTCATCGCCGCGGCAAGGTCCGAGACATGTACGAGGTCGGCGACCAGCTGCTCATGGTCGCGACCGACCGCATCTCGGCATACGACCTCGTGCTCGGCTCCGCGATTCCCGACAAAGGCAAAGTCCTTACGCAACTCTCGGCCTTCTGGTTCGCCGCGACCCGCCACATCATTGGCAACCACATGGTCTCGATCGACGCATCCACGTATCCTCCGCCACTGCACGACCACCACTCGATGCTCGCGGGTCGATCGATGCTGGTGCGGAGGACGACGCCGGTGCTCATCGAATGTGTGGCGCGCGGCTACCTCGCCGGGTCGGGGTGGAAGGAGTACCGGGAGAACGGGCGCGTCTGCGGCATCGCGCTGCCTTCGGGCCTGCGCGAGTCGGACCGCCTTCCGCACCCGATCTTCACCCCGGCCACGAAGGCCGACACCGGACACGACATCAATATCAGCGAGGACCAGGCGGCGGATCTCATCGGGGGCGACCTGGTCACGCAGCTGCGCGACCTGACGCTCGCACTCTACGCGCACGGCGCCGCGCACGCGGCCGAGCGCGGGATTATCGTCGCCGACTCGAAGTTCGAGTTCGGTCTCGTCGGCGATCTCTCCGTCGGCGCCCAGTCGTCGTTGACGGGAACCGGTGCGCAGGACGTTCTGCTCATCGACGAGGTCATGACGCCCGATTCGTCTCGGTTCTGGCCGGCCGCAGAGTACGCCGCCGGCGGCCCGCAGCCGAGCTTCGACAAGCAGTACGTCCGGGACTATCTGGATCACATCGGCTGGGATCGCCAGCCACCCGTGCCGACGCTCCCAGCCGAGGTGGTCGACAACACGCGGGCGAAGTACCTCGACGCGTACCGGCTGCTCACGGGTCGAGAGCTCGGCTAGTGGACTGTCGCAGAGAAGGGATCCGGTAACGTGCGGGAGCAGCTCGACCGCATGATCGACGAGATGCTGACGAAGGGAATCCTCTACGACGACGCGCGACGCGAGATCGAGCGACGCTTCATCACTCGCGCGCTGAAGCGCTCGAAGGGCAACCTGGGTCGCGCGGCCGACCTCCTCGGCATCCATCGAAACACCCTCAGCCGCAAGGTCGCTGCCTACAAGCTCAAGCGCACCGGCTAGCCTGGGGCCGCCCGCGCGGCTTGGCGCGCACGCGCTTGACGCGGGCGTCGGCCGCACGCTAAATTAGCAATCTCGGCGGCAGAGTGCTAATGCTCGGTTGCCGCACGTCTGGCGCGAGCCGCGGCAAGGATATCTCGCGTTGCCAACAACTTGAAGGGGGTTTGAGGTTCAAGGCTGTCAAGGTACGACCGCTTCACGACCGCATCATCGTCGAACGTATCGAGGAAGGCGAGCAGCAGGTCGGGGGGATCATAATCCCCGACACCGCCAAGGAGAAGCCGCAACAAGGCAAAGTCATCGCTGCCGGCAAGGGCAAGGTCAAGGACGACGGGACGGTGACGCCGCTCGACGTCAAGGCGGGAGACACGGTGCTGTTTGGCAAGTACTCCGGTCAGGAGATCAAGCTGGACGGTGACGAGTTCCTCATCATGCGGGAAGACGAGATTCTCGGCGTCATCGAAGGCTCGTAGCAAGAATCGTAAGTGACCTAAGGCTAGTGATTGGAGTTCGAGAAACATGGCCAAGCAGATTGTGTACGGTGAAAAATCGCGCCGGATGATCATCGAGGGCGTGAACCAGTTGGCGAATGCGGTCAAGGTGACCCTCGGCCCCAAGGGCCGGAACGTCATCCTCGACAAGAAGTTCGGGTCGCCGACGATTACCAAGGACGGCGTGACGGTCGCGAAGGAGATCGACCTCAAGGACCCGCTCGAGAACATGGGCGCGCAGATGGTGCGCGAGGTGGCGAGCAAGACGTCGGACATCGCGGGCGACGGCACGACGACGGCGACGGTGCTGGCCCAGGCCATCTATCGCGAGGGGGCCAAGAACGTGGTGGCCGGCGCGAACCCGATGGAAGTCAAGCGCGGCATCGAGACCGCGGTGGCCGCCGTCGTCTCGGAGCTCGAGACGATGTCGACGGAAGTGAGCGGCGCGATGATCGCGCAGGTCGGGACGATCTCGGCGAACAACGACGCGACCATCGGCACGATCATCGCCGAGGCGATGGACAAGGTCGGGAAGGACGGGGTCATCACGGTCGAGGAGGCGCGGACGCTGGAGACCTCGCTGGAGGTCGTCGAGGGGATGCAGTTCGACCGGGGGTATCTGTCGCCGTATTTCGTGACGGACCCGGAGCGGATGGAGACGGTGCTGGAGAACCCGATCATCCTGATCCACGAGAAGAAGATCAGCAATATGAAGGATCTGCTCCCGTTGCTGGAGCAGGTGGCGCGCCTCAGCCGGCCACTGCTCATCATCGCGGAGGACATCGAGGGCGAAGCGCTGGCGACGCTGGTGGTCAACAAGCTGCGGGGGACGCTGCAAGGGGCGGCGGTGAAGGCGCCGGGCTTCGGGGATCGCCGGAAGGCGATGCTCGAGGACATTGCGATTCTCACCGACGGCAAGGCGATCACGGAGGATCTGGGGCTCAAGCTCGAGAACATCAAGATCGAGGACTTGGGCAAGGCGAAAAAGGTCACGATCGACAAGGACAACACGACGATCATCGAGGGCGACGGCGCGCAAGGGGCGATCGAGGGGCGGGTCAAGCAGATCCGGGCGCAGATCGAAGAGACCACCTCGGACTACGACAAGGAGAAGCTCCAGGAACGCCTCGCGAAGCTGGTCGGCGGGGTGGCGGTGATCAAGGTGGGGGCGGCGACCGAGACGGAGATGAAGGAGAAGAAGGCCCGGGTCGAGGATGCGATGCACGCGACGAAGGCGGCCGTCGAGGAGGGCATCGTGGCCGGCGGCGGCGTGGCGCTGCTGCGCGGCGTGCGGGCGCTCGAGAAGCTCTCGCTGTCCGGCGATCAGCAGATCGGCGTCAACATCCTCAAGCGGGCGCTGGAGGAGCCGATGCGCTGGATCGCGCACAACGCCGGGTTCGAAGGGGCCATCGTCGTGCAACGCGTGCGGGACGCGGACTCTGACCTGCACGGGTTCAATGCCCAGAGCGAGGTGTACGAGGACCTCGTCGCCGCCGGCGTCATCGACCCCACCAAGGTGGTGCGTACGGCGCTGCAGAACGCCGGCTCGATCGCCTCGTTGCTGCTCACGACCGAGGCGCTGATCTCGGAGATTCCCGAAGAGAAGGACGCAGGGGCGGGTGGGCCGCCGGGAATGGGCGGGATGTACTAAGGAAGCAGCGGAAACGGACTCGGGTCGCGTGCCCGGGTTGCACGCTACACGCGAAACGCCCGGCGGGCGCACTGCCCGTCGGGCGTTTTCGTTGGCCGAACGCGCGGCTACCGCAGGTTGAAAAACAGCTCGAGTCCAACCAGCACGGCGACCGGCTCACCGAAGCGCGTGCTCGGCGCAAATCGCCATTGCCGCGCCGCCGCGATCGCCTGCGCGTCGAGCCCGAACACGGGGTCGAGCGATTTTGTCACCGTCACCTCGCCGACCGTACCATCGGGCAGCACGACGACGTCGAGCAACACGGTGCCCTGGATCTTGGCGCGCATCGCTTCGGCGGTGTACTGCGGCTTCACCTCGTGCAGCAGACGCGGTTGGGACACGTCGTTGCCCGGACGGTAAGGACCGCCTCCGACACCACCGCCCTCGCCGGGTCCGAGCCCGTCGCCGTCGCCCGGACCGATGCCCCCGCCATCACCCGATCCCCCGCCTCCACCGGTGCCGCTCCCCTGTGACAGTCTAGCCGCCATCAGGCCCTCGAGCACGCCCGGCCTGGTATCTACGCTGGCCGCCATGGAGACAGCCGAAATCGTGAGCTGCTGCGTCTCGAGCAACGGTTCCGGCGGCTCCGGCTCCGGCTCGACCAGCTCGGGTGGGTCCTCGATGGGAATGCTCAGCTCCGCTTCGTCCGGCCCCTCCAGCTCCACCTGGACCGGTACTTCGAGCGACTCGTTACCACCGCCGCCTCCGCCCCCTCCGGGACCCTCCTCGGGAATCCACACGATCCCGTAGTTCTGGCGGTTCACCTCGACCACCTCGAAGACGCGCTCCGGGGTCAGGCTCAAGAGCAGCGCGAGGATCGCCACACCGACCGCGTGACTTCCGAGCGACGCGAGGAGGGAGCGCCGCATGCGCTCGCCCGTCGCACCGACCAGAAACCGGACGTCGGCCGGTGCGAGGTCGTCCGGCAGAATCGACAGCGCCGTCCCGGGGCTCTCACTCGTCCCAGAGGCGTCGATGCGTGCGGCGCCGGCGGTTCCATGCGCTGAGCCCGTGATCGGACGCAAGGCAACCCGACGGTGCCGGCGCCGCTCACGCGGCGTGTAGGGCGTGTGTGACGGTGGAAACGGGATCTGGCCGAGCTCGAGACCGTGGGCCAAGCGAATCACTCCCTCGTAGCTATTGTGCCCAACCGACGCACAATGAGCAACTTCAAAGCTGATGCCAACCGGCCGAAGCCGGCGGCGCAGGGGGCCGGCCCGTTTCCAGAGGCGAATCCGCTCTCGGACAGTGGATCACGGCCCGCCACCGGCCGCAGGCGTCCTCTGGAGCTGTCGTCGCCGTCCGGATCTTGTGTCGCTGAAAATCAGACGCGTCCTTGCCACGCACCGATCGCGGCATTTCCGCCGCCGTAGGCATGCATGACCGCCAGCGCGTCCGCCGCCCGTGGCTCGTCGTCGACGGCAACGAGCACACCGCCACGCGCGGTCAGTGTTTCGAAGATAAACCCATCATGGGCCTGAAACCCCGCGCGGCGAATGGTGGCGGCGACCCCGGTCTTGCCGAGCGCTGCGTCTCCGCCCTGCAGCGTCCCCACCAGCGTGCCGTGGGCCAGCGTTCGCCCGAGGCCCCGGATGTCGACCTCCACTTGATCGGCCCCGACCCCGAATGTCGTCTCGATCAAGCGCGTCGCTTCCGGGCTCGGCTTCGCGACGATCGAGAGCGACGCTGCCGCGAAACCACCCCGCGTCAACGCGTCCAAGCCACGCGACGCCCACGCGGCGTCTTGAAAGACGCCGATACAGAACAAGCTTCCGTCCTCTCCGACTGCCATCTGCTCGATTGCCTCCGCACTCGACGGTGCCAACAGCCGAAGTGTATCACTGCCCCCTCACGACGACCTCGGGCTACAACACGATGCGGTCGCGCCCAACGCGCCGGGTGACGCGTACGCGGTCGAGATACTCGAGGAGCGGAATCGCGAACTTCCGGGTGACCCCGTATCGTTCCTTGAATGCGGCCACATCGATGCGCACGACGTCCCCGGCGTCCGACGTGAGCGCCGCAACCTCGCGCCGAAGGCGCGCGAGCGCGTCGGCGTGAAACAGCAGAGCATCGACCTTCTCCAGGCGGCCTTCGCGCATCAGGAGCCTGGTCATCCGATCGACCATGTCGCCGACAGTGGCTGTGGCCTCCGCGACGCGACTACTGTCGGGCGGCGTCAGGCCCCCGGCCCGATACAGCCGGTCGAGCGTGTCGCGCACGCGTTGTTCGTCCGGCGCGAGCGAGATCCGGTGCGAGGCCAACGCCAGGTGTCCAGTCGCAATCAGCGTGCCGTCCGTCACGAGCCGCTGTAGGACGTGATCGAACACCGGCGGCGCAGCGCGGAGGCGCCCCCGCGCCTCCTCCCGTGGCAGCCCCGGCTCGAGTGGCCGATCCCGATGAAACGCCGCGACCGCCTCGAGCAGCGCGGCCCCGATCGTGCGAACCTGGTCCGGCGCGACGAGCAGATCGCGCACCGATGCAACGAGTCCATCGGCTTCCAGCCGCTCACTGAGCGTGGCAACTCCCGACGGTGGCACGCCCGCGCGCGTGGTCAGATCCCCGCGCGGAATCCCGTCACCCTTGGCCTCCTCGATGAGCACGCATGCGGCGGCGGCGGCATCGTCGAACCGTGCCAGTCGTGACAAGCGGATCTGTCCGAGCCGCGAACGCAGTCGTCCGCGTGGGGGCCGCGGGTCGAGCACTACCCCCCCGGCAATCGTCAACGGCGGCGAGTACGCTCTGAGGACGAACCGATCACCGCGCGTAATGGCGACCGGCCGCTCGAGGTGCAATCGCGCATACGCGCGACCGCCGGCATCGAGTGCCGCCGGACAGTGCAGCACCGCGTCCTCGGCCTCGTCAGACCGTGGCTCCGCGACAGGAACGGTGGCGCCGAGCGCCACACGCGCCATCACCTCGGACGTGCCCTGGTGGAATCGCACCCGAGCGCCGTGCTTGAGCGCACGTGCGCTCTTGAGCATGCCGATGATGCCGTCGGCGCGCCGGGTGACCTCCAACCCACCGACCTCGGTGAGCGTGTCTCCGCGCTCGAGCTCAGCCACATCGACCCCCGCGAGATTGACCGCGACGCGCTGGCCCGCCTGGGACGTCGACTGGGCCGCGCTGTGAATCTGCAACCCCCGCACCTTGATCCTGCGGTCGGCCGGCAAGAGCGTCAGGTCCGTGTCCTTCCGAATTCGACCTGACACCTGCGTGCCCGTGATCACGGTACCAAACCCCTTCACGCTGAACGCGCGATCGATGGGTAACCGAGCCACACCCTCGTCCGACCGACATGGCGCCGTATCCGCGAGACGCGCGAGGACCTCGCGGAGCGCGTCGAGCCCGTCGCCGGTCCGCGACGACACAGGGACCATCGCGGCCCCCTCGAGAAACGACCCGGCCACGAGCTCCCGCGTCTCGAGACGGACGAGCTCGAGTGTCTCGGGGTCGACCAGGTCGGACTTGGTGAGCGCCACAACCCCGCTTCGAACCCCCAGCAGCTCACAGATTTCGAAGTGCTCGCGGGTCTGGGGCATAACCGACTCGTCGGCCGCGATGACCAGCAGCACGCAGTCGATCCCGCTGGCTCCGGCGAGCATGTTGCGGACAAAACGCTCGTGGCCGGGCACGTCGACGAACGCCAGATCGGTCTCCGCGTGCGCGTAGTGCGCGAAACCCAGGTCAATGGTGATCCCGCGCGCCTTCTCTTCCTTGAGCCGATCGGGGTCGACACCGGTCAGGGCTTCGACAAGCGCGCTCTTGCCGTGATCGATGTGACCCGCCGTGCCGATGACGATGTGGCGCACGGCGACATCATCGCACGACGAGTGCGCGGAGCGGTCATCGCCGGCGGCGCCTCGGCGAGCGTGACGTGCGTCGTGATGTGTCGGTCTTCGGTCGTGACGTGCGCCGCGGAGCGCGGCCGTCCTCGGCGCGCCGCACCTCATCCAGGATGTCGACGAGGGCCAGCTCCATCTGGCGACGCTCGCGGTCAACGCGGACGAGTTGTACGCGCACGAGATCGCCGAGCCGGTAGGTCTTCTTCGTGTTCTCGCCGTGCAGCACATGCTGGCGCTCGACGAACCGGTAGTAATCGTCCGCCATGCTGGAGATGTGGACCAACCCCTCGACGTACTGCTCGACGAGCTCGACGAACAACCCGAAGGCCGTGACCCCGGTCACATAGCCGGTGAACTCGTCGCCGACCTTGTCGATCATGAACCGCACTTTCTTCCACTGGATGAGCTCGCGCTCCGCGTCCGTTGCGCGGCGCTCACGCTCCGACGTGTGTCGGGCGATCTCGGGCAGGTCCTCGGTCCACTCGCGGCGCTGGTCGGCGCTCAGCCGTCCCCCGCGCGCGGCGCGCAGCGCGCGGTGCACGACGAGATCGGGATACCGTCGGATGGGCGACGTGAAATGCGTGTAGCTCGACGCGGCCAGGCCAAAGTGCCCGAGGTTGGTGTGGTGATAGCGTGCCTGTTGCATCGTGCGCAACATCAGAAACGCCACCGGGCGCTCTTCGGGGGACCCTTTCAGCCGCTCCAGCAACCGCTGAAAATGTGCCGGGGCGACCGCGTCCGGAGGCGCCGCGAGGCCGTGACCGAGCGACGCGATGAACTCCTCGAACTCCGCCACCTTCACGGGATCGGGAGGCTCGTGCGCACGAAACAAGGCCGGCACCGATTCGTCGTCCAAGTGCCGCGCCACGGTTTCGTTGGCCGCCAGCATGAATTCCTCGATCATCCGGTGCGCCACGTTGCGCTCCGCCGCCACGACCGCCTCGACGCGACCGGCGTCGTCAAGCAAGAACTGCGCCTCCGGCAGGTCGAAGTCCACCGACCCGCGCCGGCGTCGCTGCGCGTTCAACAACGCGAACAGCTCGGCCATACGCTCGAAGAGCGGCACCAACGCCGCGTGGGTCTCCATTGCATCCGGGTCGCGCTGGGTCACGATCGCGTTGACGTCGCTGTAGGTCATCCGCGCGTCGCTCTGGATGACGCCGTCGTGCATCTCATGCCGGACGACAACGCCGCGCCCGTCGAGCTCCATCAGGCACGACTGCACGAGACGGTCGACACCCGGATTGAGGCTACAGAGGCCAGTCGCAAGCGCTGGTGGAAACATATGGACGGCGCGGTCTGGGAAATAGACCGAGGTGCTGCGCGCGTAGGCCGCCACGTCGAGGGCGCCCCCTTCGGGGACGTAGTGCGAGACGTCGGCGATGTGCACGCCGAGCCAGAAGTTTCCGTTCGGGAGACGGTCGAGCGTAATGGCGTCGTCAAAATCGCGCGCCGACTCGCCATCGATCGTAACCGTGGTGGCCTTGCGGAAGTCTGTTCGCCCGCGGCGGTCCTTTGGACGGACGTCGGCACCGAGCCGGTGTGCCTCCGCCACCGCGCCGGCATCGTGCGCATCGGGAATCCCGTGCTTGCGCATCATGATCCGGGTGTCGACCCCCGGTCGGTCGATGTCCCCGAGCACATCGATGACCCGACCCACCGGGGTTCGCGTCGGAGTCGGCCAGCGCGTGAGCTCGACTTCGACCATGTCACCTGGTGTCGCGTCCCCCCGATCCCCGGACGGAATCTGGACATCCATGACCAGACGACGGTCGAACGGGACGACGAAGCCCACGCCGAAATCCCCGGCCTCGTACCGTCCGACCAACGTCGTCGTGGCACGCTCGAGCACGCGCACGATGCGTCCGTCCGCGCGACCTGGCTCACGCTGTCGCTCAACCCGCGCGACCACGCGGTCGCCGTGCATCGCCTGGTTGAGGTTGGCGCCGGCGATATAGACATCGCCGCTCGCCCCGTCCACCGGATGGTCCGGTGTCACGAACCCGAAGCCGCGGGGATTCACCTGTACACGCCCCGTCACCAACTGCATCCGGTCCGGGAGCCCATATCGATGACCACGGATCTTGATGAGCGCGCCGCGCTCGACGAGCGACGCCAGCCGGCGGCGAAGCGTGACGCGCTGCTCCCGCGGCAGATGGAGTCGCCGCAAGAGCTCACGGACGGTGGCCGGGTGATCGATCGTCGCGCGGATGGCGTCGAGCAGGTCGTCAGCTGAGAGCATCGTTGGTCTAACCGATGACCGTCACCTGGAGGTCACCGACGTTCGTCTGTGTGGGCCCCGTGCGAATGAGGTCGCCGAGCGGCTCGAAAAAGGACAACGCGTCGTTTGCGTCGAGGTAGCTCGCCGGTGGGTCGAGACCCCGGTCGTTCGCGCGCTGCAATGTGGTCGTGTCGGCGAGGGCGCCGGCGGCATCCGTCGGCCCGTCCACGCCGTCGGTGCCGACACTGGCGACAACCGCGGCCTGGAATCGCCTGGGCAGCAGCGGCGCCGCGGAGAGCGCGAGCTCCTGGTTCCGCCCGCCCCGGCCCGACCCGACGACCCGAACTGTGGTCTCGCCCGCCGACACCACGCAGGCGGGCCGTCGCATGTCATAGGTCAGCCGTGCGACGTCCATGACGTAGCGCGGCCCGGCCACTCGCGCGTCCCCGGTGATCGGCGCGTCGAGCGTGGCGACCGCAAACCCGCGTCGCTCGGCCTCGCGTCGAGCCCCGGCGATGGCGTCGACGCGGCTGCCGATGATCCGAAACGTCGACCCAGCGAGCCTCGGGTCCTCGGGTAGAGGCGTCTCGGGTAGCTCGCCGCGTTGTCCCCGTTCCAGCACGCGGAACACCGATGCCGGTACCCGCGCTCGAACTCCCTCGGATCCGCAGATGTCGAGCGCATCCGCATAGCTGGTCGGGTCGGCGGTCGTTGGACCGGAGCCGATGACGGCAGGGTCATCCGGCACGGGGTCGACGACATCGGAGATGGCGAGCGTCAGGACTCCGCGAGGGGATGCCAGGGCCAGCCGGCCGCCCTTGATCGCGGACAGGTGCTTCCGGACGCAATTCAAGCCATCGATGGTCACGCCGGCGTCGAGGAGCGCTGCCGTTGTCGCTCTCTTGTCCGCCAGGCTGAGCCCGTCGATCGGCGCGGCCAGACCGGCCGACGCACCACCCGACAGCAGCACGACGAGCACCGCCGTGTCATCGACGTCCCGCGCCAACTCGAGTGTACGGCGCCCGGCTTCGAAGCTCCGGTCGTCAGGCAAGGGGTGCCCGACAACGAACCGCTCGAGGCGGCCGACCCCCGGGCCTTGGTAGGGGCAGGCGACGAGCCCGCAACGCCCAGCGGCCGGGAGCACCTTGACGAACGCCTCCGCCATCGTACATGCCGCCTTCCCGGCAGCGACGAGGATGGGCGACCGCCCGGCGATCGCCCGCTCGATCTGGTGCTTCGCGAACGCCCGCGACACGAGCACCGAAGCGTCGGCACCGGCGATACCGGCCCGCGTGATCTCGATCGCGTGCCCACGGAGCGTACGGAGGGTCAGGGCGGAGCTAATGGGTCTTCTGCCGATCGGACCACGCTGAGAGGCGCGTGACTCCGTCAATCTTGCGAAGCAGCTGACTGACGAGCTGGTCGCCGTGCTCTTGTGCGCAAAGGCGGTCCACCTCCGACATCAGCCGGCCCAGCGCGGCCTCGACGTCGGTGATCGCCTTCTCGGAGTAGTACTCGCGTTGCCGTTCCAGACACTGCCAATGCTTGACGAGCTCTTCGCGGTAGAAGTTGGTTCGCACGGCCGAAGTGCTGAGGGTGGCGTGGCGCTTTGCGGCCAGGAAGCGCGCCAACTCGCGATTCGTCGGGGGCATTCCTGAGGTGGATCTAGTGTGTCAGGTCACCCTGGCACTGTCAAACGCGTGGGAGCACTTGGTGTGGGTCCCTAGTGGCGCTGTGGTGCCGGCTCGCCGGTCGTTCGCGCGGCCAGCATCCCGCCCAGGCAGCCGACCACCATGCCGCCGCACAGCAACAGGAGTGCGTATCCAGTTGGGAGGAACCGCACACCATCGACACCGAGCACGTCGGTCGCCGCCTGGCCGTATCCGACCATGCCCGCGCTATACGACAGTCCCAAGACCGCGAGTGCCACGAGCGCGCCAACGCCCCCCTGCAAGACGCCTTCGACCACGAACGGCGCGCGGACGTAGAACATTGGCGCACCGACAAGCCGCATGATCTCGAGCTCGTCGCGTCGTGCGAAGCACGCGAGCCTCACGACATTGCCGACGGTGAGGGACGCCGCGATCACGAGGATGCCGACGATGACCAGCCCGATCGCCCGAATGAGGTTGACGGCCCCAGCCACCCGTTCGATCCAGCGGCGGTCATAGCGAACGTCGCTTACACCCGGTGCGGCCTGGAGCTCGTCGGCCAGACCCCGGAGTCCCGCCACGCGCTGCGCGCCGGAGTCCAGTCGCACCTCGAACGACGCAGGGAACGGGTTGGCCTCGATCTCGTCGGTTACCGCGGCCAGATCCGTGAAGTCGCGCCTGAACCGGACGAGCGCGTCCGCTTTCGACACGTACTCGCGATCGACCACGAGCTCGCTTCCGGCGAGGCGCTGCTCGATGCTGGCTCGCTCCTCCGCTGACGCGTCGTCGTTCAGATACACCGACAGCTCCGCCGCCGCCGACCACTGACCGAGTAACTGCTCGAGGTTCCACGTCACCAGCATCAGCGCGCCGAGTACGAACAGTGCGGCAGAGATCGTGATGATCGACAGCGCGCCCGATCGTCGACCACGCCACAGGCTCGCCCCGGCCTCGACGACGGCGTACTTGATTGCGTTCACAGGCTCTCCGCGCCTAAGGCTAGTTGTACTCGGTGATACGCCCGTGCTCGAGGACAATCGCGCGCTTGCCGACGCGGCGGATCAGCTCCGTATCGTGGGTCGCCACGACAACGGTGGTGCCACGCGCGTTGATCTCGCGAAAGAGGTTCATGATTTCCAGTGAGAGATCGGGGTCGAGGTTGCCGGTCGGCTCGTCCGCGAGCACCAGCGCCGGGTCGTTGATGAGCGCACGGGCGATGGCCACCCGCTGCTGCTCACCGCCGGAGAGCTGGGTGGGCAGCGCACTCATGCGATGCTGCAAACCGACCCATTTCAACACCTGAAAGGACTTGCGTCGCTGCTGCGAATCCGACGCCCCGAGCACGCGGGGCACGAACGCAGTGTTCTCCAGCACGCTCTTGCTCGGAATGAGCCTGAAATCCTGAAACACGAAACCGAGGCTGCGCCGGTACGCCTGGACGCGCCGTCCACGCAACCCGGCCAGGTCACGTCCACCCACGGAGAGTCGCCCGTCCGTCGGCACATCCTGACGCAGGAGCAAGCGAAGCAGGGTCGATTTTCCGGCGCCGCTGGGGCCAGTCAGAAAGACGAACTCGCCCTTCTCGACCGTGAGCGAGAGGTCCCGCAGGGCGTAAACGCCTCGGTTATAGACCTTTGAGAGATTGTTGGCCTCGATCACGCCCACAAAGTATAGCATGCTGGGTGTGAACACACCCTACATGTCGTGGGTCACGGACCCAACAGAGCCGCGTCTCAGTTTAGTCGCCCGAATCGAGGGCGCCCCTGAGCAACTCGTTGACCAGCCTCGGGTTGGCCTGCCCCTTGGTCGCGCGCATCACCTGGCCGACGAAAAAGCCTAGCGTTCCCGTCTTCCCAGAGCGGTAGGTCGCCACCGCCTCGGGGTTCGCGGCGAGCGTCGCGTCGACGACCTCCCGCAGCGCGCCACGGTCGGCAATCTGCGAGAGCCCCTCCTCGTCGATGATCTCCTGTGCGGGGCGCCCCGACGCGCACATCCGGTCGAATACGGTTTTCGCCGTCGCTCGGCTCACGGCGCCGGTCTCAACGAGCCGGATGAGCTCCGCAAGCGCGGCGGGCTGGACACCAACCGCGCCGATGTCGATCCCCGCCGTGTTCATGCGCTGTGCGACCGGCCCCATGATCCAATGCCGTGACGCCACCGCGTCTCCCGATGCCGCGGATGTCGATTCGAAGAACGCCGCCGTGTCCGAGTCATGGGCCAGCCAAGCGGCGTCCTCATTTGGGAGCCCGTACTCCGCCACGAACCGCTGCTGACGCGCAGCCGGTAGCTCCGGGAGCGCCGCGCGCACCGCCTCAATCCATTCGGGTGTCAGCCGGAGGGGGGGGAGATCCGGCTCGGGAAAATAACGGTAGTCGTGCGCCTCTTCCTTGCTGCGCATGGAGACGGTGCGCGCACCGGCGGTGTCCCAGAGACGCGTCTCCTGGACGATGTCGTCCCCGGCTGTGGCGAGCGCAATTTGTCGCCCGACCTCGAACTCGATCGCCCGCTGGAGAAACCGGAACGAGTTGATGTTCTTGACCTCGACCTTGACCCCGAGCTCTGTCGCCCCCACCGTACGCACGGACACGTTGGCGTCGCAGCGGAGACTCCCTTGCTCCATGTTGCCGTCGCTCACCTCGAGGGCGCGGAGGATGATTTGGAGGCGCTCAAAAAAGTCGGCGGCAGCAGCCGGAGAACGGAGGTCGGGGTGCGTCACGATTTCGATGAGCGGGACGCCGCTCCGGTTGAAGTCGAGATAGGTATTCCGACCCGAATCCGGAAACCCCTCGTGAATCGACTTCCCTGCGTCTTCCTCCATGTGGACGCGGTTGATGCGCACCGTACGTGTGGCCCCGTCCGCCGCGAAGACAACTTCCCCGTCGGTCGCCAGAGGTTCCTCGTATTGTGAAATCTGATAGCCCTTTGGCAGGTCCGGGTAAAAGTAGTTCTTTCGCGCGAAGACCGACACCGGATGTACCGTGCAACCAAGCGCCAGCGCAGCCCTGGCAGCGTGGTCCACGGCCCGTCGGTTGAGCACCGGTAGCGCGCCGGGCAACCCGAGGCACACCGGGCACACGTGCGCGTTGGCCGGCGCCCCGAACGCCGTGCTGCACCCGCAGAAGATCTTGGTGTCGGTGCGTAACTGCGCGTGCACCTCGAGGCCGATCACTGTTTCGTAATCCATGCCGATTGGCCCGCAGGGCCGCGACGAGACGGGGGGACGGTTGCGTGAACGGCGACTAACCCTAGGCCCGCGGACCAGCCTGGGTGATCGCCGGGTCCGCCTCGGCCGCGAACGCCACGAAGTTGTCCGCGAACATCCGCGCCAATCTGCGCGCCTGGGCATCGTACGCGGTGGGATCCGTCCAGGTGTCCCGCGGTCTGAGCGCTTCGGTCGGCACGTCGGGACAGCTCGACGGCACATCGACGTTGAACACCGGATCGCGCTCGTACGCGACGTCGTCGAGCGCACCTGACAGCGCCGCGGTCAACATCGCGCGTGTGTGCGCGATCTTCATTCGCGTGCCGACGCCGGGGGGACCGCCCGACCAGCCAGTATTGACGAGCCAGACCTTCGCCCGGTGCGTGGCGATCCGATCCCCTAGGATTTTGGCGTAGACGGTCGGGTGATGAACCATGAACGGCGCGCCGAAGCACGTGCTGAACGTTGCCTGCGGCTCGGTAAGGCCGCGTTCCGTTCCCGCCACCTTCGCGGTGTAGCCGGACAGAAAGTGATACATCGCGCCCGGCGCGGTCAGCCGCGCAATCGGCGGCAACACGCCGAACGCATCGGCGGTCAACATGACGATGTTGGCCGCGTGGCCCGCTTGCCCTGACGGCACCCAGTTGTCGATGAAGGAAATCGGATAGGCGCCCCGCGTGTTCTCGGTCAGGGAATCGTCGTCGAGGTCCATCTGCCGACTCACCGGGTCGAGGACGACATTCTCCAGCACGGTGCCGAACCGATGCGTGGTCGCGTAGATCTGCGGCTCGGCTTCCGCCGACAGCCGAATCATCTTGGCGTAACAACCACCCTCGAAATTGAAGACCCCCCGGTCGCTCCACCCATGCTCGTCGTCTCCGATGAGACGGCGCGCTGGGTCGGACGAGAGCGTCGTCTTGCCGGTACCCGACAGCCCGAAAAAGAGGGCCACGTCACCGGTGGCACCGACGTTGGCGGCGCAATGCATCGGCATGACGTCGCGCAACGGCAGCAGGTAGTTCATCACGGTGAAGATCGACTTCTTGATCTCGCCCGCGTAGCTCGTACCGCCGATGAGCACCAGCTTGCGCGCGAAGTTCAGCAGGATGAACACGCCCGAGTTCGTGCCGTGCCGCGCCGGGTCGGCCTGGACCGAAGGCGCGTTGATGACTGTGAACTCCGGTCGATGGGTCGCCGCTGCCGAGCCGGGCGGCCGTTCGAGGAACATGGTGCGCGCGAAGAGGCTGTGCCAGGCGCGCTCGGTGATGATGCGAACCGGCAGCTGGTGCGCGGGGTCCGCGCCGGCGTAGCAGTCCTGGACGAAGAGCTCCTTACCGTCCAACCCCCGGATCACCTCGGTGTGTAACGCGTCGAACTGCTCGGGATCGAAGGGACGATTAACTTTGCCCCACCAGACATTGCGCTCGGTCGAGGGCTCGCGCACGACGAACTTGTCATTGGGAGCCCGTCCGGTGTGGGGGCCGGTGCAACAGACGAGTGGCCCCGTCTCAGCGACCAGACCCTCACTCCGTCGCACGGCCTCTTCGTACAGCGCCGCCGTGCCGAGGTTCCAATACACCCGTGCGGCGCGCTCGATGCCGTGCGCGGCCAAGCCGTATTCGCTCGATGTATCGACAGACATTGGCTTTGTGACCATATCCGTGTCCCCGTCGTCAGTCAAACGCGCGGTGTCGGTCAGCTCCCTGCTGTGGGACCGGTGACTGCCAGCCGATACGCACTCACGTGAACGTGGATCATCGTCGATCGCCGGCTCGCGGGTCCTCACCCCGCGGGCGATCGACTCGGTGTGTCGCGCGGGTTGGCGCCGCGGTCCTGGCCGCCGGTCTTGGGGCGGCGTGCGTTCATCGACCGCCCATCGTCGTCGACGAAACGCCAGGTCGCGTGACCTCCGTCGGCGCCAGTATCCGCCTCGGCACGGGCGACGGAGGCATCGTCCGCGTGCCGATCGAGGACTACGTAGTCGGCTCGGTGCTCGCTGAGGCGGCGCTGGCTCGAGAGTCGCGGGCGGCAGCGGGACGGATGGCCGGGGTTCAGGCCATCCTGGCGCGCACCTATGCGCTCGCGAACCTGGAGCGCCACGCGCCGGAAGGATACGACCTCTGCGCAACGACGCATTGTCAAGTGTATCGCCCGACCTCGCGTGCGCCGGACCGGCTACGCGCGTTGGTGGAGGATGCCGCGCATGACACGCGTGGCCTCGTCGTGACCTACGCGGGGCGCCCGGTCCAGGCGCTGTTCCATGCTGACTGCGGCGGTGCGACGAGTCCGTCAGATAGCGTATGGGGCGGTCAAGCCCCCCCCTATCTCCGCGGTGTCGACGACGCGTTCTGCCTGACCACACCGACGGCGCCGTGGGAATATGCTGTGACGGCGTCGGCATTGCGCGACGCCCTGAACCGCGATCGGCGGACGCGTGTCGGCAGGAGGCTCGCGAGCATCGCGATCATAGGCCGCGACGACGCCGGCCGGGCGGTCCGGCTCCGGCTGCGCGGTGACCAGACGACGGAGGTGCGCGCCGGCGTGTTCCGCCACGTGCTGATGGCGAGCCTCGGCGCGCGCGCGATCAAGAGCACGCGGTTCGACGTGCGCCAGGACCACGAGATGTTCGTGTTCACCGGCACTGGACACGGCCACGGGGTGGGCGCATGTCAGACCGGCGCGATGGCCCGTGCCCGGGCAGGCCACGACGCGGCACGCATCCTCGCGCACTATTACCCGGGCACACGGCTCCAACATCTTGCGGCCCTGCGGCGGCCGGGCGTCAACACAGACTGACACCGAGCGGCCGGGGTATGATTACCGTGACTGCGCTGACCGGCAGGGCGGCCCGCCGCGACGTAAACAACCGCGCCGGCCGGGCGTATTGACCAGTAATGGCAACCTGTGTGCCTGGCACGCCACGCGTGATCCGCCCTCGAGTCAAGGCCGATACCGAGCTCGCGGCCGAGGTGAAGGCGCTGCTGGCGTGTGGCAACAACGCGGCCGCATGCGCGCGTTTTGGCGAAGTCGTCGACCAGCATCAACGCCGCGCCGCTCGTATCGCCTACCACTATCTCCGCGATCCCGGTGAAGTCGACGACGCGGTCCAGGACGCGTTCCTGAAAGCCTTCGTCCACCTCCCCTCGTTTCGCGAGGAGCTGTTTTTCGAGCTGTGGTTCACCCGCATTCTCGTCAACTGCTGTCTCGATCGCTTGAAAGTGCGGAACCGGAGAGGCCGGTGGCTGGTCCCGGCAAGTGACGATGACCGCGTCCGCGCGGAGCGACAACCAGCAGTCGAGCCCTCGCCCGAAACCGCGTTGTTGCGACGGGAACGGCGGGCGGGACTCGAAGCGGCGATCGACCGCTTGCCCGCGCGACAGCGGTCGGTGGTCATCTTGAGTCACCTCGAGGGGCACTCGACCCGCGAGGTCGCCGGGATGTTGGATCTCAAGGAAGCCACGGTGCGTGTCCACCTGTTCCGGGCGGTGCGGTCGTTGCGGCGGCTGCTGCGCGGGGAGCGCTGGCTGGTCGAGGGACGCGGTGCGCGGGTGGCACGTTCGGCTGGAGGAGAGCGGGGCTGATGGCGTCGACGCCTCGCGCGCTCGGTCGACGGCTCTTCGCGATGCGTGCCGGTCTCGGTGGGCACCACGTGCCGGACCACGTCCTGCTCGACCTGATGCGAGGATCGGCGGAGGGAGACGGCGTCAACCGCGAGGCGACCGAGGCGCATGTCAGCGCGTGTCTGTCGTGCGCCGATCGGCTCGCAGAGCTCACGACCCTCCTCGATGCGATCGCAGAGGAGTCCGCCGCCGCATTCGACGACACGGTCTCGACCGCGCGCCTCGCCACCGAGCGCGACCGGATCATGCGCCACGTCGAGCGCGCCGCCGGACAGGGTCGTGCCGCCCGCATCCTGCGGTTCCCCGTCTTCGCTCGGCCCGCGCTCGCGGCCGTTGGACGCGCCCATCGCTGGATCGGCGCCGCCGCGGTGGCCGGCGTGTTGACCGGCATCGCGATCGGCCAGTTCGTGCACCTGCACGCGGATCCCGAACCGCTCCCCGCGCGCGGCGTGGGGCCAGTGCGCGTGTCGACCGAGGCCCCGACCACGACCAGCGACGAGCAGCTCATGCAGGAGCTCGAGCTGGCACTTACGAGCCCACGGGTGTCGGCGCTCGTCGCCCTCGACGAGATGACGCCGCTCCTGCGTGAGGTCTCGATCAACGTGCGCTAGTGCCTTCCGTCCTGTATCGCAAGGGTCTCAACCTCAAACACGTCGTCGCCGACGAGTTGGCGCGCGACTATCACAGCCAGCTCGTCGACGGCGTCCGCGACGCGGACTTTCGGCTCACGGCTGGCCGCCTCACCGTGCATCTCGCGCAGGAGTTCGGGTTCTGCTACGGCGTCGACCGGGCCGTCGACTACGCGTATCAGACCCGCCGACGGTTCCCGGACAAGACGGTATTCCTGACCGGCGAGATCATTCACAACCCGCACGTCAATACACGCTTGCGCGACGCCGGCATTCGGTTCCTCACGGACCCTGACGAGGACATCGCCGCGGTCACGCCCGAGGACGTCGTCATCCTTCCCGCCTTCGGCATCACCGTCGACCAGCTCGAACAGTTGGATGGACTCGGGTGTACGTTGGTCGATACGACGTGCGGCTCTGTCCTCAACGTCTGGAAGAACGTGCGCCAGTACGCGCGCGACGGCTTCACGGCGATCATTCACGGCAAGGTCAGGCACGAGGAGACACAAGCGACGGCCTCGCAGGCTGAGGCAATCGACGGCGGCCGGTGTCTGGTCGTGCTCGACCTCGCTGAGACCGCCGACCTGTGCGATCACATCCGCGGGCGAAGCACACCGGACGCGTTCCGTCGTCGATTTGGCGACGCCAGCTCGTTGGGCTTCGATCCAGACCACGACCTCCAACGCGTCGGGCTGGCGAATCAGACGACGATGCTGATGTCCGAGTCGCTCGAGATCGGCGAGATGATTCGGGGCGCGATGGTCGACCGCTTTGGAGAAGACGCGCTGCACCAACACTATCGGGCGTTCGAGACGATCTGCAGTGCCACCCAGGACCGACAGGACGCGATGAAGCTCCTGCTCGACACGCACAGGTTCGATTGCACGATCGTGATTGGCGGCTACAACAGCAGCAACACCCGCAACCTGGCCCGTATCTGTAGCGACCGCGTGGCGACGTATCACATCGCCGAGCCGTCGTGCCTCATGTCTCGCGACGAAATCCGACACCTGCCGCAGGTGGGTGGGGTCGCCGGCAACGCCGAGGTATCCGCCCATGGGTGGCTGGCGCCGGAGGGACTGCTGTCAGTCGGCGTCACCGCCGGCGCGTCAACACCCGACAACATCGTCGGCCAGGTCATCGCGAAGCTCGTCGAGTTCTCGACATAACAGGAGCAGCCCGTGGCCGTGCTCCCGGCCCCTTCGACGGATCAATGTGCCGGCGGCGTAAACGCCGGCGGTGCCAGGTCGGTATTGGACGATAGTCGGGCCGCTCCGCGGTATCGTGGTTCCGCTGCAGACCTGAGATGGACGAAGGACCAGGAGGCCGAATATGCGCATGATTCGCTGGCACGGCGCAGCGGCGTTCGTCGTCGTGGCGATGATGCTCGGCGGCTCGTCCGAGGGCACGCAGCGGTTCAAGTGGTGGCAAACGGCCGACGTCAAGGCCGAGCTCGGTCTGACCGACGACCAGTCCGACGAGCTGGAGGAGATCTTCCAGGCGCTCCGTCCAAAGCTCAGGGAGCTGATGCACCGCCTCGAAGACGAGGAAGAGGCGCTCGCATCGATCATGCACGCGCTCGAAGCCGAGGAATGGGAGATCGCGCTGCAGATCGACAAGGTGGAGACCGAACGGAGCGCGCTCAGCAAGACACGCCTGCTCATGCTCTACCGAATGCATCGGGCGCTGACGCCAGACCAGCGCGACGCCCTCCACGACCTGTGGGAACGGCGCCCGAGAGGACGATCGCGCTGCTAGACGAGAGGACCATGTCAGTGAAACAGGTGAACGGGTGCGTGATGATGTCCCTGGCCTTGGTCGGGACTCTGGTCGCGTCGGTTGGCGCCCAGACCAACGACGACCGGATCGCGAGGCTAATCGCCGACGCGAACCAACGGATCGGCCAGGTCGTGCCGGCCGCCCGCGAGTTCGACCTCACGCTGGACGACGCCGTCGAACGCGCGCTCGCGCGCAATCTCGACATCGCGCTCCAGCGTCTCGTCCCTCAGATCGTCGATCTGAACCTGGTCGAGCGCCAGGCGTTCTATCGCCCGACCCTGTCGAGCAACGTCAGCACCTCGTCCGCCATCAGCCCATCGTCGACGCAGCTCGACGGCGGAAACAACGTCGAAACCGACTCCGCGACGTTCAATTCCTCTCTTGCACAGCCGGTGCCGTGGGGTGGTGGGAGCTTCGATCTCTCGTGGGACAACAACCGTCGGGAGACCACGAATTTCTTCTCCAGCTTCAATCCGAGCTTTCGCAGCTCCTTTGCGGCCAACTACACGCAGCCGTTGCTGCGTGGTTTTCGGATTGACGGCGCGCGCCAACAACTCGCCGTCACGCGCGTCAATCGTGACATCTCCGACGTCGATCTCCGGGAAACGATCACGAACACCTTGTCGAGTGTTCGCGATGCGTACTGGGAGCTCGTCTACGCCGTCCAGACCGTGGCCGTCCAGCGTCAGGCGCTCGAGCTGGCCGAACAGCTCGTGCGTGATAACCGCGCCCGGGTGGAGATCGGCACCCTCGCCCCGATCGACATCGTCCAGGCACAATCGGAGGCGGCCGCACGGCGGCAGAGCCTGGCGCAGGCCGAGCAAAACCTCCGCACGGCCGAGCTCGCGCTCAAGCAGCTCATCGTGGAGGGCACGGGAGACGAGCTCTGGGACGCCTCCCTCAACCCCATCGACCAGGCGTCGATCATTTACGAGCCGGTCGACATCGAGGGGGCGGTGCGGGCCGCCATCGACCAGCGCACCGACCTGACGCGTGCACGACGGCAGCGCGACATCAACGATATCAACGTGCGGGCGCTCCGTAACAACACCCTCCCCGCCCTCGATCTGATCGGCTCGTATCAGCTGGCCGGCCAGGGCGGCACGCGCTTCAACCGCTTCGGTCTCGGCGGCGACGTGGCGTCCGTGATTCCGGGTGGTTTCGGCGACGCCATCGACCAGCTCGTCGATACCAGATTTCCCACCTGGTCCTTGCAGGTCCAGTTGAGCTATCCCCTCGGCCTCAGCACGGCCAAAGCGGCCTACGAGCGCGGGCGCCTCGAGCTCCGCCAGACCGACGCGCAGCTTCGGCGGATCGAGCTGCAGGTTGCCACCGAAGTAACGAACGCGGCGGTGCAGCTCGATAGCATTCAGAAGCGCATCGAAGCGGCGACGGCGGCCCGTGACCTGGCCGAGCAACAGCTCGAGGCCGAGGAGAGCAAGTTCGAGGTGGGCACGACGACCAGCTTCTTCGTCGTGCAGGCACAACGCGACCTGGCGACGGCGCAAGACACCGAGCTGCGAGCGATCCTCGACTATCAGAAAGCGCTCATCGAATTCGAGCGCGTGCAGGAGACGTCACTCGGCGGGGCCGGAATCTCGATCGTCGGCGCCGGTGGCGGCGGCGGCGCCGGGAGTGGCGCGCCCATCCAGGGCGGTGGCATCCCCGGCGGCTTCTAGCAGGAATCCAGAGCGACACCCATGAAGAAAGTGCTCCTCGCCGTGCTCATCCTCGCGGGCGGCATCGCCGGGTACGGCTACTACGGCTTCCGGACCGTCGAGTTCGTCCCTGACGTCTCCACCATCGCCGTGACGGAGGGCGACATCGTCGACACGGTGGGCGCCACGGGTGCCCTCGAGGCGGTGACGACGGTCCAGGTCGGTAGCCAGGTGTCCGGCATCATCGAGGAGTTGCTGGTTGACTACAACTCGATCGTCCGCGAGAACGACGTCATCATGCGACTCGACCCGTCGTTGTTCGAAACCCAGCTCGAGCAGGCGCGTGCGAACCTCGCACGTGCGGAGGCCGACGTCGAGCAGCTCCGTGTCCAAATCGACGACGCCGAATCGCAGTTGGCGCGAGCCGAGGATCTCGGCGCCCGGAGCTTGATCTCCGAGACCGAGCTCGAAGCGGCACAGCTGGCGGTCCGCTCCGCGGAGGCCCAGCGCAAGTCAGCCGAAGCCCAGGTAACGCAGGCGCGCGCGTCGCTCAACCAGAACGAGGTCAACCTCGAGCACACCGTCATTCGGGCGCCGATCGATGGCATCGTCATCTCCCGCCTGGTCGATGTCGGCCAGACCGTGGCCGCCAGTCTGCAAGCGCCGGAGCTGTTCGTGATTGCCGCCGACCTGACGAAGATGCGCGTCATCGCGAACATCGACGAATCCGACGTGGGCCGTATCCGGCCCGGCCAGCGCGTGACCTTCACAGTAGACGCATATCCGGCCGAGGAGTTCGAGGGGTCGGTCTCGCAGGTTCGGCTCGAACCGGTCGTGCTGCAGAACGTCGTCACGTATGCCACGGTCGTCGACGCGCCAAACCCAGACCTGAAGCTGAAACCAGGCATGACGGCGACGATTTCGCTCGAGATCGCCCGGCGCGAGAACGTGACTCGAATCCCCAACTCCGCCCTCCGCTTCCGGCCGGGCCCCGACGTGTTCGCGGCGCTCAATCAGCCAGTGCCGCCAGCGCTGCAGCCGGGCGCGTCGTCCGACGGGATGGCTGACGCCGCGGCCGGTGCGACCAGCAGCGGCCCCGCTGACGGTAGCGGCGCCCCCGGCGCGGGTACGATTCCTAGCGGCGGATTCGGAGGGTTCGGGGGTGGGCAAGGGGGCGGGCCTGACCCGGAACGGCGCCGCCAGATGATGGAGCGGGTGCAGCAGATGTCGCCCGAGGAGCGCGAGCAGTTCTTTGCGCAGATGCGGGAAGGGCGCGGCGGCCAGGGCGGCGGTCCTGGCGGAGGGCAGCGGAGACGGCTGGCGAACACCGGCGGCGGGTCAACTGTACCCGCGTTCGAGCGGGGCGCCACCACCATTGATGCCCTGTTCGCGCCCCTCCCTCCGACCGAGTCGACCGGCCGCGTCTGGGTCTTGCAGGGTGACCGTCTGGCACCCCTCGCCGTGCGCCTCGGCGTGACGGACGGCACGGCGTCCGAGCTGCTCGGCGTCGTCGGAGCCCCGATGGCTGCGCCGGCAGCGGTCGACCCCCAGCTCGCGGCCGGCGCCCAGCTCGTGACCGCTGTTACGACGCCCGACGCGGGCGCGGCGTCGTCGGCTGGCGGCGGGTCGCCACTGATCCCGCAGTTCCCATTCGGCCGACGAGGCCGGCGCTAGAATGAGTTACGGTCCGGGAGTCGTGGACCCGGTATGACTATCTCGGTCCACGAGCTGACCAAGGACTACGCGATGGGCGACGTCGAGGTGCGGGCCCTGCGCGGCGTGAGCCTCGACATCGACGCCGGCGAGTTCGTCGCCGTCACCGGCCCATCCGGGTCGGGCAAATCGACGTTCATGCACATCCTGGGCTGTTTGGACCGGCCGACGAACGGCCACTACCTCCTCGACGGGCACGATGTGTCTCGACTGTCCCGGGACGAGCTCGCCGAGGTTCGTCAAAAGAAGATCGGGTTCGTGTTTCAAGGGTTCAATCTCCTCTCGCGCACCACCGCGCTCGACAATGTCGAGCTGCCGCTGCTCTACGGCAAGGGCATTCGCACCTCCGAACGCCACAAGCGCGCGAAGGCGATGCTCGCCGCCGTCGGGCTCACCGATCGGATGGATCACTTTCCCAACCAGCTCTCAGGCGGCCAGCAGCAACGCGTCGCGATCGCGCGGGCGCTCATCAATCAGCCGTCGATCCTGCTCGCCGACGAGCCGACCGGCAACCTCGATTCGCGGACGAGCGTCGAGGTGATGGACATCTTCCAGCGTCTCAACACCGAGAACGGCATCACAGTCCTGCTCATCACGCACGAACGGGACATCGCAGAGTACGGCAGCCGGATCATTCGTTTCCGGGACGGCACGGTCCTGTCCGACGAGATCAACTCGCGGCGCCGGAACGCCAGCGAGGAATGCGCGGCAATGCCGAGGGACGCCGACGACCCACCACCCGCGGTCGAGCAGACCGCCTAGCGAGGAACACACCATGTCGCTGCTCATGATTCTCCGCGTGGCGCTCAAAGCGCTCGGTCGCAACAAGATGCGCACCAGCCTGACGATGCTTGGCATGATCATCGGGGTCGCCGCCGTCATCACGATGGTGGCGCTCGGGCGTGGCGCCCAGCAGTCGATCGAGGAGCAGATCAAGTCGGCCGGCACCAACATGATCATGGTGCGCGCCGGCAACTTCCGGCGCGGCGGCATCAGCCACGGCCTGGGCCAGTCCCCAAGACTCAAGGCAGCGGACGTCGAGGCAATCCGCGAACAGGTGCCCGGCGCGGAGTATCTGGCGGCAGGCGTCCGGACGCGCGATCAGGTCATCGCCGCCAACCAGAACTGGTCGACCTCTATCCAGGGCACCGACGTCGAGTTCCCGCAGATCCGGTTCTGGAAGGTCGAATACGGCACGTTCTTCACCGCCACGCACGTCCAGAGCGCCGCGAAGGTGGCCGTCCTCGGCTCAGTGGTCCGCGACAACCTCTTTGGCGAGGGAATCGATGCGGTCGGCTCCCGGATGCGGATCCGAAACCAGTCGTTCCAGATCATCGGCGTCATGGAGGCGAAGGGTTCCGGTCAATTCGGCGAGGACCAGGACGACATCATCTTCGTCCCGTATACGACGGTCAACAAAAAGCTGCGTGGCCGTGACGGCACCAACATCTCGGAGATCACGATCTCGGCGGCGTCCGCCGATGAGATCGACCGCGTCGCTGACGACATCGCCGCCGTGCTCCGCGAGCAGCACGAGTTGATCCCGAGCGAGGACGATGACTTCATGGTGCGGACACAGTCGGACATGATGAGCATGCGCACGCAGACGACGCAGACGATGACGGGACTGCTGGCCAGCATCGCGGGCGTCTCACTCATCGTCGGCGGGATCGGCATCATGAACATCATGCTGGTCTCAGTCACCGAGCGGACGCGCGAGATCGGCCTCCGCATGGCGGTCGGGGCGAAAGGACGCGACGTGTTGTGGCAGTTTTTGGTCGAGGCGGTGGTCCTGAGCCTGGCCGGGGGGTTGGTCGGCGTAGGCCTCGGCTTCGGTCTCTCCGAGGGCCTCACGCGGTTCCTGACCTGGCCGACCTCGGTGCCGGCCAACGCGATCGCGCTGGCGGTCGGGTTCGCCGCGGCCACCGGGATCTTCTTCGGCTTTTATCCCGCCCGGAAGGCCGCACGGCTCGACCCGATCGAATCACTGCGATTCGAATAGCGTCAACGGCTGCATTGGAGACGACGATGAGAACGAACACCATGCTGACGGTCCTGGCGTCGATGGCGCTCGCGGTCGCTGCAGCGGCTCCCATGGCCGCACAGGGCACCGACTTCGACGGCACGTGGCAGCCGACCGGGACGCAAGCGAGTTCCAGGAGTTCGGCGGTGGTCGCGGCGGTGGTCCCGGCCGCGGGGGCCCGGGACGCGGCATGATGGGTGCGGCCACCCTCGTCATCTCGCAGGCCGATGACCTGCTGATCGAGCAACAATCGGAGCAAGGCAGCCACACCCTCACCTACCACCTCGATGGCCGCAAGAGCACGAATGGCGGCCCGCGTGGCAGCCGGACGACGACATCGATGTGGGACGGTGCCGCCCTCGTGACCGAAGGCAGCCAGCAGCTGTCGACGCCACGCGGCGACTTCTCCTTTGACCTCATCGAACGACGCTCGCTGAGCGACGACGGTCAGACGATGACGGTCGAATCGACCCGCACGATGCCGTTCGGAGACGTGACCGTCACGCTCGTCTATACCAAATCGACCACGTGACACCTGTTGGCGCGGGCGGGTAGCCGCTCGGGAGCCTAAGCCGCGGCCCGACCACTCAATCGGCCAACGCCGCCAATAGCTCACGCAAGGCGCGCCCGGTCACCGGGTCCACTAGCTCGGGGGCAATCGTGGCGAGCGGCTCGAGGACGAACCGTCTGCCGCGAAATCGTGGGTGCGGAACCTCGAGACCCGCCTCGGTGATGACGAGATCTCCCGCCAGGATCAGGTCCAGATCGAGCGTCCGCGGTGCGCCACGGAACGGTCGCTCGCGCCCGGCGTCGCGCTCGATCGACATGAGCGCTGCGAGCAATCTCGCGGGCTCCTCGACCGATGTGCCGACAGCCGCCGCGTTGAGAAACCGCGGCTGATGGATGTTGCCTTCCGGCTTCGTGTCGAAGGCCTGCGAGACGACAAGGTCGCCAAGCACGCCGCGGAGACGGGACGTCGCGAAGGCGAGATGTGCGGCGCGATCGCCGAGGTTGCTTCCAAGCGCGACCGCGATCATGCGCGAGGTGGCGGGCACGGCTGGCCCCCTGTCAGGCCGTTTGCTGCTTCTCCTTGCACTCGATGCAGACCCGCGTCCACGGGATGGCGTTCAGACGCTCTGGGGCAATCGGCTCTCCGCAATCGCGGCAGATCCCGAACGTCCCCTGTTCCATGCGCGACAGCGCCTCCTCAATGGCCTGCAGGATCTTGGCATCCGTCTGCTTCAGCTTCAGCTGGATGTGCACTTCGTTGTTGCCGGTCGCCTGATCGGCCATGTCACCCTGGCGGGTGTTGTTCTCCATGGACGTATGCAGCGGCTTCATCCCGCCTTCGGTGAAGATTTCCGTGCGCTTCCGCAGCAGCGCTTCCTTGTAGACCGCCTCGTCCATCCCCCCCGCTCCTCTAGTGGTGGCGTATCTAAACCGTTGACTCTACCATGCGCGGCCGTGCGCTTCTACTCTGCCCGCAGCGTGGCGAGCGGCTTGCGTCGGAGCACGTCCAGACTCGATGCGATGCCCACGAGGGCAACGACAGCGGCAGTCAGCACCACCCCGAGGACGTTGAGGCCCGGCGCAGGCTGCCACGGAATGTCGAGCACCTGTCGACTGAGCGCCCACGTCAACAGGAGCGCACCGGAGGACCCGACGACACCGGCCAGGGTCCCGAGCACCCCATATTCGAGGAGGTACATCGCGGTGAGCACACGCGCGTTCGCGCCCAGCGTCTTGAAGACGGCCGCGTCGTAGAGGCGCTGAAATTTCGTCATCGCGACGGACCCGACCAGGATGAGCACGCCCGCAAAGAGCGCGATCCCGCCGACGACGGTGATCGCCGTCGTCACATAGTCGAGCACGCGCCGCACCGTCTTGATGACTTCGAGACCGTCGATGACCGAGACGTTGGCGTACCGCGTCACGATGTCACGTTGGAGGCGCCCTCGCGCCTCGGCCTCGCCTGGACCCTGGAGAAACGCAATGTAGCTATGGGGCGCGTCGTCGAACGTGCCCGGCCTGAACAGGAACATGAAGCCGCCGCTGCGCGAGTCATCCCACTCGACGGAACGCACACTGGTCACGCGCGCCTCGACCGCGCGACCGTAGACATCGAACCGCACGACGTCGCCTAGATCAATCCCACGCGCGTACAGGCTCTCTTCAATCGACACCTCTGGCAGCGCCGATGGCTCGCTGTCCCAGAACCGACCCGCCACGATGCGCTCGTTTTCCTCCAAGCCAGCCCGATACGTCACCGTGTACTCGCGGCCAAAGCCCGCTTGGCGCACGGCGCGCCGGCCCTCGATCGCCGTTTCATCTCCGTGCACGCCGGTGACGCGCGCCCGCAGCACGGGAATCAGACTTGGCGCCGCGCCAGATCCCCCGGCCTCGGCACGCGCGCGGTCGAGCATGTCACGCACGCCGTCGGCCTGGTCCTGCTGGATGTCGATGAGGAACATGTCCGGCATGTCCTCTTGCAGCTCGAGCGCGAACGTGGCCAGCAGATTGGACTGCACCGCGCGCACACCGATGATGAAAAAGCTGCCGAGACCGACGGCGAGCAGCACGACGCGCGTCTGGTTCCCCGCACGAGTCAGGTTGAGCACGGCATGCCGCAGCGCGAACCCGCGCGTTGCGGCCAGGGGCCGGATCGCCGCCACGAGCACGCGCCCGACGAGATGCAGCGCACAGGCAACGCCCGTGAAGCCCCCGACCACCCAGAGGCCGACTTCGAGCGACCCGGCCTGCCAGCCGGCGACCGCCACGAGCCCCGCGCCAACCAGCGCAATGACCGCGACCCTCAACCAGTCCACCCGCGCCGTGGATGTGGACTGGCCCTGACGGAGAAGCAGCAGCGGCTTGACGTGACGGATGTCGAGCAGTGGGACCAACGCGAACAGCACGGAGACGAGCACGCCGACCGTAAGACCCTGCATCACGGCCGACGCGGTGAGCGCGGTGGACACGCTTGGCACACCAGCCGCCATGGCCGCCTGGTCGGTCAGCGACTCGGGCACCGCAGCGAGCGCCACGCGCGCAACCCCGACGCCCAGCAGGGCGCCCCCCAACCCAAGCAGCGCCACCTGGGCCACGTACACCGACAGGACGCGACCGGACGTCGCGCCAAGACATTTCAGCACGGCCACACTCGCGAGACGCTGCTGCACGAACACGCGGGTCACGCTCCAGACGCCGATCCCGCCGAGGATGACCACGACAAACCCAATCAGGCTCAAGTAGCTTTCGGCGCGACTGAGGTTCTGTTCAATTCGGTTCTCGGTGCGCCGATACGACCCGACCCGCACGAACGCCTCTTCGAGATCCGCGCGGAGATCGTCGACGAGCGGATCGACCGCCGTGTCGTCGGAGAGCTTGAGCAGCATCTGCCGCTCCGCACGACTGGCAAAGCCGAGCAGGCCCGTCTCCTCGACAGCGTCGTGTGCCACGAGCACGCGCGGTCCGAAGCTGAAGGCGCCGAGCTGTCTGCCGGGTTCCGTGATGATGACATCGCGAACCGTGAACGCCACGTCGCCAATCATGATCGCGTCGCCGACGCCCATGCCGAGCTGCGCCAGGAGGTCCGGTGCCACGAGCGCGCCGTGGTTCTCGAGCAAAGCCGGCGTATACGTCGCACCGCTCCCGAGCACGACCTGGCCATAGAAGGGAAACGCGTCCTCGACCCCGCGTAGCTCGACCACCTTCGTCCGGGTCCCACCGTCACCCGGAAGTCGCGCCATCGTCACGGTATCGACGGTGTCGGTTCGCGCGGCGTTCGGGAGCGCAGCCAACCGGTCGCGCACCGCCGTCAGGACGACGTCGGTCCATGGCTGGTCCGAGCGGACATAGACATCGGCGGCTGTCAGGGTACGGGCCTCGGCGGTCATCGCGACGCGCACGTTTTGGATCAAGGAGCGCAGGACGACGATGGAGCCAACCCCGACGGCCACACAGACGAAGAAAAACGACAGCCTGCGCCACGATGACCGCAGCTCCCGACTCGCCATGTTCAGAACGAATCGCATCTAGTGTCCTGTAACCGTAGTTCGCTGCTTAAGGCCTGGCGCGCGGCGCCCGGCTGACAAGGTGTGACGAGCGAGCATAGTGGGCCTATGCGACCGAGGAGGACCGCCGGCAGGCGGGATGCCCCGCCCGGAATTATGTTGCGAAATACGGTTACAGGACACTAGCTCCAACCGTTCTACGTGGCCGCACTCGACACGGGCAGGGCCATGCCCGCCGAATCGACCGCGTCGGTCTTCCCGTCCCGCAGCGCGAGCGTCACCTCCGTGCGCGCCGCCAGCTCTCGGTCATGCGTGACAATCATCACCGTCGTCTTCCGACGCCGATTGACCTCGAGGAGCAGATCGACGACGTGGCGTCCGCTCGCGGTGTCGAGGTTCCCGGTCGGCTCATCGGCCAACAGGATCGGGGGATCGTTGGCCAGTGCGCGCGCGATCGCCACCCGCTGCTGCTCCCCACCCGACAATTGGGACGGATAGTGATGTCCACGCTCGGTGAGCCCCACCTCGTCCAGCAAGACCTGCGTCTTGTCGGCCGCCCGCGCCGTCCCGGCGATCTCGAGCGGCACGAGGACGTTCTCGAAGGCGCTCAGGGAGGGAATCAGATGAAAGAACTGGAACACGAACCCGATTTTCTCACCGCGGAGGCGCGCCAGGCGATCTTCATCCAGCGCGGTAATGTCTACACCGTCAATCAGGATCGCCCCGGTCGTGGGCGCGTCGAGGCCGGCGATCAGGCCAAGCAGCGTCGACTTTCCGCTGCCGGATGGGCCGACGACGGACAGGAGTTGCCCCGCTGGCACGACCAGATCGAGCGGGTGCAGGATGGTGAGCGGCTGTCCTCCACTCTCCACCGTCTTCGACACGCCCCGGAGCTCGATCATCGTCGTGCCGGTCTCTCCGCCGGCTCATCGGCCGGTCGGACCGCCAGGTCCGCTAGCAGTGGTTCGAGGGTGGTCCAGAGATGCGCCGCCACGCGATCCGCCCCCTCCCCGTTCGGGTGGATGCCGTCGGGCTGGTTCAGATCGGGCACACCGGCCACGCCCTCGAGCAGGAACGGCACGAAGGCCAGGTCGCGGGAAGCGGCGACCTCCGCGAAGACGCGCCGGAACTCCCGCGTGTACGCCTCCCCGAAGTTCGGGGGCGCCTCCATACCGGCGATCACGACGTGAATGCCCCGCGTCGTCGCCTCGTCGACAATTGCCTCGAGATTGGCGCGCATCTGCTCAATGGGCAGCCCGCGGAGGGCGTCGTTTCCCCCAAGCGCAACGAGGAGCAGGCGCACGTCACCCTCGAGCGCCCACTCGAGCCGACTCAGTCCACCCGCCGTCGTGCCGCCGGACTCCGCGGCGGCCACCACGTGCAGCGGCCAGCCGTTGCGGTCCAGCCGGTGTTGGAGGCGCGCCGGGTATGCGTCTTCCGTCGCCAATCCGAGCCCCGCAGTGAGCGAATCTCCCAGCACGACCAGTCGCGGACCGCCGCGGGTCGGGACGCGGTGGTCTGCGGGCTCGACGACGGCGCGCGAGTCGAGCACCCCCGCGTCGACCGTCGTGCCCGCTGGGGCGCACGATACGAGCGACACCGCCGCGGCCAGGCACCACATCGTCATGTTCATGGCCCGCGCCACACTGACACGCATTCGGATCATTTTACAGGCGCGGCCGACAGGACGCTTGGCGGCGCCACAGCCACACATACACCGCCAGGTTGATCGCGAGCGCGAGGCCCCCAAGCAGCAACTGGTCCGTGCGCGTCAGGGCCGTCGGATACAGGACCGGCCAGACGTAGTGCTCGATGAAGTCGCCGTCGTACCCCGCGGTCCCGGCGCGCATGCGGAGCCACTGTTCGAGCGGCGTCAGCGGACAGATCGCGCCCGTCCATTCGATGGCGACACCCCAGATCACGGCTGGCAGATGCAGCCACGCCACACGCGGTGCGCGCCAGACGACGAGGCCCCCGAGCACCACGAAGCCGACGAAGCCGACATGAAGAACGACGACCACGTCGGCCAATATGCCGTATCCCATGACCGTCGTCGACTGTACCAGGCTGCTCACGCCCCTCTCCCGTCCCAGTAGCCCGTGGTGCTAGATGGATCTGGACCTTTTCGGCTACGATGCCGTCACATCATGCGCGTCCCTGGAACCCGCCCGGCGTGGAACGGTGCCGCTGCTGCGGCCCTGACCATCCTGCTGCTGGCCACAACAGCGGCGCCCGGCGCGACGGCGACGGACCGCGGATTGACCGCCCTCGCAGGCATCTCCGTCGGACATCACACACTCGACGGGGGCACGACCGGGTGCACGGTGGTGCTCACCGGAGCCGGCGCCGTTGGCGCGGTCGATGTCCGCGGCGCGGCACCGGGCACGCGCGAGACGGACCTGCTCGACCCGTCGAACACCGTCGAGCACGTACATGCCATCGTCCTCGCGGGCGGCAGCGCGTTCGGTCTGGCGGCGGCCGATGGCGTGATGCGTTTCCTCGCCGAACGCAACATCGGCTTCGAGACCGGCGCCGCCCGGGTGCCGATCGTGCCCGCCGCGATCCTCTACGACCTCGGGGTCGGCGATCCGGCAGTCCGACCCACGGCGGCGTGCGGCTATGCGGCGGCCGAGAGCGCGCGCGCCGATGACATCGAGGAAGGGAGCGTCGGGGCGGGCGCCGGGGCGACCGTGGGCAAGCTGGGCGGACCCGGCCGGGCGATGAAGGGTGGCCTCGGGACCTCGCTCATCGAAGTGCCTGGGGGCTTGCAAGTCGCGGCATTGATCGCGGTGAACGCCGTGGGAGACGTTGTGGACCCGGACACCGGGACCATCGTGGCCGGTGCGCGCACCGCTGGCGGTCTCGGGTTCGCCGACGCGCGGGCGCTGCTACGCCGTCCGCCGGCGGCCACCGCGCCGGATGGCGAGAACACGACCATCGGCGTTGTCGTGACCAACGCCGCGCTCACCAAGGCCCAACTCGCTGTCGTCGCCCGCATGGCCCACGACGGGCTCGCGCGCGCCGTGCGGCCGGCGCACACCCCCGCGGACGGCGATACGATTTTCGCGCTGTCGACCGGCACGCACGCGGGCCCAGTCAACCTCCTGCGTGTCGGGGCGCTGGCGGCGGACACAACGGCTGACGCCATCGTGCGCGGCGTCCGCGCGGCGACCGGGAGTCCCGGCTATCCAGCCGTGAACGATCTCAAGGAGAGCACGCGATGAACGCTGTCGTTCTTGCCGTCATCGGACTGGTCGCGGTCTTTGCCGGTTACCGCTTCTATTCGAAGTTCATCGCCGAGAAGATCTACAGGCTCGATCCGGACTTCGACACGCCGGCACACACGATGCGGGACGATATCGACTACGTCCCGACAAACCGCGTCGTTCTTTGGGGGCACCACTTCACCGCCGTGGCGGGTGCAGCGCCGATCATCGGCCCGAGCATCGCGGTCGTGTGGGGCTGGCTGCCGGCGTTCCTCTGGGTCGTCATCGGCACGATGTTCTTCGCCGGCGTGCACGACTTCGGCGCTATCTGGGCGAGCGTCCGCAACAAGGCGCAGTCGGTCAGTTCACTGAGCGGCGAGTTGGTCAGTCACCGGGCACGGACGCTCTTCATGATCGTCGTCTTCTTCCTGCTGACGATGGTCAACGCGGTCTTTGCCGTCGCCATCTCCGAGGCGCTCGTGGCCACGCCGTCGAGCGTCATCCCGGCGTGGAGCGCCATCGTCGTCGCGGTCGCTATCGGCGTCCTGCTCTACCGGGTGGGCGTCGGCATCCTGTGGCCAACCGTGGTCGGGACGATCATCTTGTATGCGGTCATCTACGTTGGCGACCTGGTCCCGGTCGAGCTACCTGCGAGTATCGCCGGCCTTGGGCCGCAGGCACAATGGATCCTCATCCTCTTCGCCTACGCTGCAGTGGCGTCGATGCTACCGGTCTGGCTGCTGCTCCAGCCGCGCGACTACATCAACGGGATCCAGCTCATCATCGGTCTCGGCATCCTGTATAGCGCGGTCCTCATCGCCAGCCCAACCGTCGTCGCGCCGGCGATCAACCCGAACCTGCCGCCGGCCACACCGCCGATCTTCCCGTTGTTGTTCGTCACGATCGCCTGCGGCGCGATATCGGGGTTCCATGGCCTCGTCAGCTCGGGCACCACGTCGAAACAGCTCAACACGGAGCCCGACGCGCGCTTCGTCGGGTATCTCGGCTCGCTCGGGGAGGGCACGCTCGCCATCGTCGCGATCATCGCCGCGACGGCCGGGTTCGCGACGCTCGCCGACTGGGAGGCGGTCTACGTCAACACCGAGTTCACTGCGCTCGGCGGTGTCACCGCCTTCGTACAAGGGGGCGCCACCATCGCGAACAACGGGCTCGGGCTCCCGTTCAGCTTCGCGCAGACGCTGCTGACGGTGATGGCGGTGCTCTTTGCCGGCACGACGATGGATGCTGGCGTCCGACTACAGCGCTACATCGTCCAGGAATGCGGCACGATCTACAACATTCGGCCGCTCACGAACGGCTATGTCGCCACCGGTGTCGCGGTGGCCGTCTGCCTCTTGCTTGCGTTCGGCGCGACCCCACCTGGCGCACCCGTCGGGACCGGGGGCATGGCCATCTGGCCGCTCTTCGGTACGACGAATCAGCTCCTCGCCGGTCTGACGCTGCTGGTGATCAGCGTGATACTCGTCAAACTCGGGCGACCGACGCGTTACACGTTGACGCCGATGGTCTTCGTCACCGTGATGGCGCTCTGGAGCGCGCTCATTCAGTTGCGCAGTCTCTATACGAGCGCGCAATACGTGCTGATGGCCCTCGACGTCCTGATCATCATCTGCGCCTTCTTCGTCCTGCTCGAAGCGTCTTCGGCCCTGATGCGGGAACGGCGCGCCGCCACAGCGACCGCGGGCACGTAGAATCCGCGAATCAATGGGCTCCTCTCGTCTCGACACCGTTCGCGAGCTCCTGCGCGAGTTCTACATGGCGCCCTACCGGGGCGCGGTCGCTCGCGCCCGGCGGGATGAAGACGACCTCTTCATGCTCTTCGTCTTCGCCGAGCTGATGGGCGTGCCGAACCCGGCCACCTACTACACGCTCGAGCTGCAGCCGGTACTGCTCCAGCGGTTCCATGACTGGCACACGCGCATGGGTCTCGAACACTCCCCCCTCGACCACTTCCGTTGTTGCTGACCGCGCGTGGGAGGTGCCCCCTGCTGAACCTGTCCGGGCACCGCATCGTGTTCGTCGGTGGCAAGGGCGGCGTCGGCAAGACGACGGTCGCGGCCGCCCTGGCCGTCGCCGCCGCGGACCGTGACCGGCACTGTCTCGTCGTGTCGACCGACCCCGCCCATTCCCTGGGGGACATCTTCGGGCGTGACATAGGCGACACGGAGACGACGCTCGCGCCGAACCTCGTCGGTCTGGAGATCGATCCGGACGCCGAGGCCGAGCGACACATCGGCGCGGTGAAGCAGCAGATGAAGCGGCTGGTCCACCCGCGGCTCTACACGGAGATCGACCGTCAGCTCGATCTGGCACGCTTCGCGCCGGGGGCCAGCGAAGCGGCCCTGCTGGAACGGGTCGCCGAGCTGATGGCCGCGGCCGGCGACGCGTTCGAGCTCGTCATTTTCGATACCGCGCCGAGCGGTCATACGGTCCGCCTCCTCTCGCTCCCGGAGGTGATGAGCGCCTGGATGGACGGACTCCTCCGCCACCAGGAGCGCTCGACCCGCTTCGGCTCGATGTTGAAACACCTGGGGGGCAGGTCCCCCAAGGCCGACGACCTGTCGATGCTGGGCGAGGCGGAGGATCATGCCGCTGGCAGCCTCGAGGCTCGGTTGCAGGCGCTGCTGCAGGCACGCCGCCGGAAGTTCGTTGTCGCGCGCGAGCGGTTGCTCGAGACCGCGACAACAGCGTTTCTGCTGGTCGTCAACCCCGATCGCCTATCGATTCTCGAGAGCCGTAAGGTGGTCGACACGCTCCGCCGCTTCGACGTCACGGTGTCGGCGCTCGTCGTGAACCGGGTGCTGCCGGACGACGCCGAGACGGACAACGACTTCCTTGCGGCCCGCCGCGCCCAAGAGGCGATCTATCGACGCGAAATCGACACCGCGTTCGCGACGCTGCCTCGTGTCGTCGTGCCCCTCGAAGCACACGACATCCATGGCCTAGAAGCGCTTCGTGCTGTCGGGCGACTGTTGGTAGAGTGAATGCCCATCTCACCTCTCGCAGCCGCGCTGGTCTGCTTCGTCGCCTATCTGATTGCCTACCGGGTCTACGCGCGCTTCCTCGCGGAGCGCCTGTTCGAGCTTGACCCGGCCAGGGCGACCCCGGCCCACACCCTGCGCGACGACATCGACTACGTCCCGGCCAATCGCTACGTCCTCTTCGGCCATCAGTACGCCTCGATCACCGGGTTGTCGCCAATGCTCGGTCCGGCCATCGCGGTGATCTGGGGCTGGCTACCGGCCATGCTGTGGATCGTGTTGGGGGCGATCTTCATCGGCGCGGTCCACGATTTCAGCGCGCTTGCCGTCTCCATCCGCGCGCGCGGGCTGTCGATCGGCAAGGTGACCGAGAGCCTCGCGGGGCCGCGCGCCAAGACGCTCTTCCACCTCGTCATCTTCTTTCTCATCGCCCTCGCCATGGGGGTATTCGTGCACATCATCGCGGTGCTCTTCTCACCGCAGTTCTATCCCGAGGCGGTGCTGCCGAGCGTCGTGCTGATGGGTCTGGCACTCGCGATGGGCACCGCCGTACATCGTCATGGCTGGGGACTCACGAGCCTGACCGCCGCCGGATTCGTGGCGATGCTGCTCCTCGTCGGACTCGGCATCCGGTTCCCCATCGTCGGACCGACGCTCGCCCAGTGGAAGTGGCTGCTGCTGCTCTACGCGTTCGCGGCCAGCGTCCTGCCGGTCTGGCTGCTGCTGCAGCCACGCGACTACATCAACAGCCTGCTCCTCTACGTCGGCGTCGGCGTGATGTATGTGGGGTTCTTCGTCACCAACCCCTCCTTCGTCGCGCCGGCGGTCGATCTCCGTCCGGATGGCGCGCCGCCCATCGTCCCGTTCATGTTCGTCGTCATCGCCTGCGGCGCGGCAAGCGGCTTCCACGCACTGGTCTCTTCCGGCACGTCGGCAAAGCAGCTGGCGAGCGAGGCCGACGCCCGGTTCGTCGGCTACGGCGCCATGATTGGCGAGTCGCTGCTCGGGCTCATGGCGGTGCTCGCCTGCACCGCGGGGTTCGCGACACGCGAGGCCTGGCTCGAGCGCTACGTCAGCTGGCAGGCGGCCGACGGCCTCGGCAACAACATCGCGGCGTTCATCGGCGGCACGGCCGGCTTCCTTGGCGCCCTCGGCATCCCGGAGCAGGTGGCGACCACGTGTGTCGCGGTGCTCGTCGTCTCGTTCGCGCTGACATCGCTCGATTCCGCGACACGGCTACTGCGCTACAACATCACCGAAATGGGTCAGACCGCGCGTCTCGGCGCGCTCAGCAACCGGTATGTCGCCTCGGCGCTCGCCATCGCCGCCATCTGGTTCTTCGCGTTCTTCCAGGTCGATGGCGAGTTCTCCGGCCTCGTGCTGTTTCAGCTGTTCGGGACCACCAACCAACTGTTGGCCGGACTCGCCCTCCTCGCCGTCACGATCTACCTCGTGCGCCGCGGCAAACCGACTGTCTACACCGCCGTCCCGATGGTCTTCATGCTGCTCTCGACGCTGACCGCGATGGCGGGCAACCTGTGGGAGTTCTGGACCACCGCGCAATGGATGCTCCTCGCGACCGGCGCCATCATCTTCACGCTGGCCGTCTGGTTGACCCTGGAGGCATGGGTGGCCGTGCGGCGCTTTCAGCGGCAACCGGTGATCGAGGGGTTGGACGTGGACTTCGCCGAGCGAGGGCCCTAATGCCCCGCTCCCCTGCGTCACGCGAGGCCTTCGCGGGGACTACCGCAGCGCCTGCTCGTAGCTCTCGAGACGCAACGCACCGGTATCGGTGGGATGCAGCGCCTCGGCTCTGCGGATCGCCGCGACCGCCCGCGCGTACATCGCCCGCCGAAAGAACGCGCGACCCAGCGCCGTGTAGCGCTCGGCTCTCGCCTCCAGGTGCGTGGAGAGTCCCGTCGCCTCGGCGAGCGGGTCCATCACGACCCGCTCGAGCGCCGCGACGTTGGCGGGGCCGGTATCCGCGTGCAGGCTCAAGGCCGCACGAAACTCGATCAGCGCGTTGTCGTCGGTGTTGATCGGCGCGTCGCGCGCGAACGCGCGGGTCCCCGCATCGCCCGCCAGGTAGTACGTGAGGAGATCCGACGTCCCGCGCACATCGATCCGCGCCAGATCCGCTGCCACACGGGGCCGGCCGAACGCCGCATCCAGGCGCCCGACGTCGACCTCGAGTGCTCCCTCGGAGCCAAGGAGCACGATGTCGCGGCCCGGTATCGCCCAGAACGTCGAGACACTCGGGAACACCGACGCGAAGGTGGCCACGAGCGAGCGCAGGTCCGCGGGTTGGAGCCCGTAGAGCTGAATCCACTGACTAAACACACCCCCGGGGGCAAGCCGATCCCGGCCCGCCTCGAAGAACTCTCGCGTGAACAGGTTGGCGGCGATCGTCATCCACGGGTTCGACAGCTCGGAGATTATCGCGTCGTAGCGGGTCCTGCCTGAGATCAGCCACGTCCGACCGTCCCCCTCGACGAGCTCACCGCCGGATCGGCCAGCGGCGTGTGATTGACATGGTCGAAGAATGCGGACGCCCGCACGACGGCCGGCTCGATCTCGACCGCGGTGACCCGCGACGGGGCGTACCGTGTCACGGCGCCGGTCGTGATCCCGCTCGCAAACCCGATCACGATGGCGGACGGGGCGGCCCCGCTCGAATCGAGCCAGAGCATTGGCAGATGCCCGAGCAAGAGCTGCGTGGGCAGATCCGCTCGCGACGACGCATCGAGCTTGCCGTCGATCGACATCCAGACGTTGTCGTTCGACCGCTGACGCGCAACGAGGATGTTGGCCGTCAGTCCCTCCTCGTAATGCAGCACCTCCGTATCGTCATGCTGGGCCGCGCGGAAGCCGGCGCGGGTCACCGCGTCCCCCGTGAGCTCCGGTGCGTACTGAAACACGCCGCTGTTCATCACGAGCGGGTCCCATACGGGTCGCGCGGTCACGGCGACAACGATCGCGGCGGCTGCGAGACCTCGCCCACCCCACACCCGCGCAGCCGACGGATATGGCCGTCGCGCGTCCATCCACATGGCCAACGCGACGCCCGCGACGACGGCGGCGAGGACGCCGCCCTGCAGCCCAAGCCACGGGAGGAGGACAAATCCGGCCGACGTCGCGCCGATAATCGTGCCGGCGGCATTGGCGGCCGACAGTGTGCCGACCGCGCGCCCAATCCCGCGCGGGCCTGTGACCCACAGCCTCAGGGCCAGCGGGAAGACCATCCCGAAGGTGACGGCGGCCGGGAGCATCACCAGGGAGGCCACGAGAAACTCGAGCGTCGCGAGGCGCGCCAACCGCCCGGCAGCAGCCCCATCCGAGAGGTCGAGCGCGTGAAACCACGCCCGGAGCTCATACAGCCCGTTTCACGATCGTCGGGGATGTCCCGTGCGCTGTTGAAACTCAGCGGCGGCTCGGTTCACGACTACGCAACCATCGCTGACGACTCCCCGAGGCCCAGCCGCGCGTCGCGCGCTCGGAGGGCCGCGACGAGGGCCGGCATATCTTTGCACCCTTTCACCCGACGGAACCCCTTCGCCGCTTCGAGCACCCCGGCGGCCACCCAGCGCAGCACCATCGTCCCACCGCGCCAACGCTTCACATTCCGTTTCACATGGCGGGTGCGGCTGAGCAGACTCTCAATGGCATTCGTGGTGGCGAGCGATCGTTGGAGGCGCTCCGACAGCCCCAGGCCGAGCACGGTCAGGGTGTCGTCGAGTCCTTCCCGCACGCTGGCGGCTGCACTCGGGTAGTCGGTGTCCAAGCGACGCGCGAGGTCCTGCAGCAGACGCGTCGCCGTCTTGACGTGGCGGTTCGTATAGGCGCGCGTGAGGATCGCCTGCACCCACGGACGCTGCGCCTCGGGGAGATGCTCCAGGATGTTCCGGCCCTTATGCACTTGACACCGTTGCACGACGGCCGCCCGGCCGAACGTCTGGGTCACCGCGGCGTCGAGGGCCTTCGCCCCATCGACGATCACCAGGAGGCTCCGGTCGGTGCGAAGTCCGCGGCTCATGAGATTGGTCAACAGCCCCTGACAGACCGTCGCATTCTCGGTGGCCCCTTCCCAGAGGCCAAGCGGATGGTTGGTGCCCGATTTATCGATGCCCAGGGCGACCACGATACAATGGCTGCCGACGTGCACCCCATCGATCAGCAGTACGGCCAGGTCGAGGTTGTCGAGCGGCGTCGCGCGCCACGCGTCCAACTGCGCCTGGGTCTGCGCCACAAAGCGTCGACTGACCGCACTCTTGCTCGTGCCCCGCGTGGTGATCTCCGCGCCGAGCGGCTCGAGACTCCGCGCATACTGGCGGGTCGCGACGCCGATGAGCCTCTGGTCGACGACCCGCCGGTTCAGCGGGTCCGCATCCGTGAACGCCCGCACGGTCGGCAGCGGCACCTCCGTGCCGGCGCGGCGGGCACGCGGGCGCCGAATCGCGACCTTGCGCCCGCCCAACACGACCTGACTGGGGGCATGCCCGGCCCGGTACGCCCGTCGCGCCGCTTGATGCGCATACCGTGGCCCACACACCGCCGCCCGATCCTCTTCGAGCATGGCCTCGAGCACCTTCAGGCCCGAGGCCACGACCAGCTCCTGGAGCTCAGCCTCGGTATCCATCAGGATCTCGACCAACGGGAGGTGGCGCACCGACGGGGATTCCGATTGGCGACGACGAGTGACTGTGCGAGACTGCTGCTTCATGGCGGCTCCTTGCTGGGAGGCTTGCACCTCGGTTTAGTCACCGGTCGTATAGCACGACCAGTGAAGAGCCGCCGCTTCAAATTTCAACAGCTACTGGGACATCCCCCGATCGTCGGAAATCGCTCCGATGGCACTGTCAAAGTTGCGGGCAACCCCCCTAATCTCAGGCCCATCACGTTGTGCTCGCGTTCGAACTCGACCTCGATATATTCGGAGTCGATCGATCGGAGTTTCGCCAACTTGACTGTGAGCATCATTCAACTGCCCGCCGGGGTCGCTTGGTGACACCGCCGGGTGCCGGTGGATGGTGACCTGACCCTCAACTTGACTGACTAACGGTCCTCGCCACTGATCTGTCGGTCATCGCCCGCCGGCGACTTGTACGGCAGCCAGCTGACCGGATGGGCCGTGACCCAATAGGGGCCTGCTGCAACCACGGCTCGTCACAGTCCTGTCCGCCCACCCGGGCCAGCCACAAGCCGCAACCCAAGGAGGCGCCCCGTGACCAACAACCGCAGAACGAGCCAACCCGATGCCCGAAAGGTGATCGTCGGCGTCGATACCCACAAGCACGTCCATGTCGCCGTGGCGATCGATACCTACGGGATCCGCCTGAGCGATCGATCGTTCGGCGCCGATTCCGGTGGCTATCGGGCGCTCATTGAGTGGGCCATCACGCACGGGCCGATCGGAGCGTTTGGCATTGAAGGCACCGGAAGCTACGGTGCCGGCCTGGCGTGTGCCGTTCGGCGAGCGGGCCATCGTGTCGTGGAAGTCAATCGAGGCGACCGGCGGCTGCGCCGAGCCGCTAGCAAGTCCGACACGATCGACGCTGAGGCTGCCGCACGATCCGTGTGTGCCGGCCAATCGACGGCGATCCCCAAGACAGCGGATGGCGCCGTCGAGATGATGCGTCAGCTCAAAGTTGCACGGAATACGGCGGTGAAGGCGCGCACCGCCGCGATGATCACGCTCAAGCAGATCGTCGTGCACGCGCCACCACCGCTGCGGGAAGCCCTCCAAGGTCTCACCGACCACCGCTTGCTCACGCGCTGCGCCGGATTCCGACCGGGCCCCATCGACACGCTCACCGCCTCGGTCAAGCACACCCTCCGGGCGCTCGCCCGCCGGTGGCTCGCCCTCGCTGAAGAAACGGCAATGCACGACCGGCACCTCGAGCGCCTCACGACCGAGACGTCGCCTACCCTCCGTGAGGGCTTCGGGGTCGGCGCCGGCACTGCGGCGGAGATGCTCATCCTCTTCGGCGACAACCCCGACCGGATTCGTTCGGAGGCTGCCTTCGCCAAGCTCTGCGGCGCGTGTCCGATCCCCGCCTCGTCCGGGATGAACACTGGCCGGCACCGCCTTTATCGGGGCGGCCACCGCCAGGCCAATGCCGCCCTCTATCGAGCCGTCATCGTCCGCATGCGGCACCACCAGCCCACCGTCGACTACGTCGCACGTCGGACCGCGCACGGCAAGACCCGACGCGAGATCAACCGGTGCCTGAAGCGCTTCCTCGCCCGCGAGATCTATCAACGTGTCATGACCGATTTCCGCATGCGCCAACAGGTCGCGCAGGCCGCCTAAACGCATCTCTTGACAGATAGGGGCGTCAGTATCCTGCGATGGCTTGACACTGGCGGCTCTGACGCGAAACTGCCGTCGACGGTAAGATACGGAGGCCTGGGCGGTCCGTATCGCATGCGGTCGATCCGTGGGAGGCCCACGCCTGGAGAAAGCTGCTGTGTTGCGTTGATCTTGCCCGGGCGGCCTCAACTGGTCGACGCAACAAAACGGCTAAACACTTCGGACGGTTTCAACCACCCTAACGTTGCGCGAGGTCGATTATTGAGCTGGCGCGCCACCGCATTCAATTCGGTTCGTGTGTAGACGCTCAGGTCGGCGGTCTTGGGGAAGTATTGCCGGAGCAGGCCGTTGCTGTTCTCGTTGCTGCCCCGCTGCCAGGGGCTGTGTGGGTCGCAGAAGAAGACGGCGATCTGCGTGTCGATCGTGAACTGCGCGTGTGCGGCCATCTCCTTCCCCTGGTCCCAGGTGAGCGTCCGGCGAAGCTCCGCCGGAAGTTTAGACAGCTGCCGGGTGAGTGCCCGGCGCACCTCGTCGGCCGTCCGGCCGTTGGGGAGAGGCAACAACACCACATAGCGACTCGAGCGTTCGACGAGCGTCCCGATCGCGGAGCGCCCGCCCTTGCCCATGACGAGGTCGCCCTCCCAGTGCCCGGGCACGGCGCGGTCCGCCACCGTGGCGGGACGATCGCTGATCATGACCATGTGGCGGAGGCGGCCGGTACCGGAATGCTCCGTGCGCTTGTGCGCGCGTCGCTGCGTGCGCCCGGTACGCAGGCACGTGGTGAGCTCTTTCCGGAGCGCTCCGCGGGCCTGCACGAACAGTGACCGGTAGATCGTCTCGTGCGACACGCGCATCTCGCGATCATCAGGATAGTCACAGACGAGCCGTGCCGCGATCTGTTGCGGCGACCAGCGCGCGCGGAGCCGCCGCGCGACGTACCGACACAGTCGGGGATAGGTCGCCAACTTCTCCGGCTTGGGTCGTCGCGCCCGCCGGGCGGCCGTCTGTTCGGCCCGCCAGGCGCGATAGGTCGCGCGATGGCCGTTCCAGGCCACTTCCCGGGAGATCGTCGAGACCGCTCTCCCGAGCCGGGCGGCGATCTGGCGGAACGACTCGCCGGCCTGCAACCCGCGCGACAGTTCCTCGCGGTCAGCCAGAGACAACCGCAGCGGCGCACGCGCGCGCGCTCGCGGCATCAGGCCGCCCGTGCGCGCCATGAACCGCTGGATGGACTTGGTCGAACAGCCGACCGCCGCCGCCGCGCTCGCGAACGTCTCGCCCTCGGTGACCCGCCGCTGGATCTCCACGTGGTCTGCGTGGCTCAGTCGCCTGCCATGGTCGCCTCGTCGACGTCGCATCTGGCCTCCCTCCGAACCCGTGGCTCGGATGATCGCCGAGATGTTGCGTCGTTCACATGAGACCGCCCAGGCAAGATCAGTCTCCCTTGCCACGTGGTACCCCGGCTCGCACCGAGGACACGAGGAGGTCTCCCAGGTTCCTGAAGAATCGCTGTGAACACGCGCCCCGGGCTAGGGACTCCGGCGGCCCGCTCCGGACCTCGCGCGTGACGGTCCGAGCGGTACGGCCTTCCGCTGGGCTGACAGCGTCGGCACCAGCGGACGCTGGAGATCGGCTCCTACCAGACCGCGTGGGCGATGTTGCACCGCCTGCGGTCGGTGCTGGTCCGCCCCACCCTCGTCGTTGAAGACCTCGAAAGCACGAACGGGACGTTCATCAACGAACGCCGAGTGAACCGGGCAGAGCTCGCCGAGGGTGATCGCGTCCGGCTCGGACGCGTCGTTTTCGAAGTCTCGAAGGAAGCCTAGGCTGCCCGCGTCAGCGGAACACTTGCCTCAGCCAGTCGGCGAGCGACTCGATGACGCGCGGGGCCACCTGAGGGTCGGCCGCGCCGACGATCGGTTCGACGACGGCGGAGGTCGCCGACGTCAGCCGATGATCGAGCCCCGCAAGCCGGACCACGGCCACCGTTGACTCGGGTCGCGACCGGGCGGTCGCCGTTCGAACGAGGCGGTCGGCGTGGTAGGCGGGGACCCGCTGGTCGAGCTCGCCCTGGACCACGAGCATCGGCTGCCGCACCCGCCGGATCGCCGCATCTGGCTCGAATTCCAGAAACGATTTGAACGACGGGGTATTGGCTTGGCGCCGCAACGCATCGGGAACGTCGTCCCACGATCCGTCGCCGGTTACGGCCGCATGGATGCGGCGCTGCAGGTCGCTCTTCTGTTGTCGCTCGGTTTCCGAAACCGCGAGACGCGTCAGTTCGCTCTGCTGCTGCTCGAGGACGAGGTCGGCGCCGCCGATTCCTGGCGTCGCGAGCAGCGCGACGGCCGCAATCTTGTCCTCGCGTGCCGCCGCCAGGAGGCCGACCCAGCCGCCCTCGCTGTGACCCACGACGGCGATCTGATCGCGGTGCACGTCATCGCGGTCGTCGAGATATCGGACCACCTCGCGCAGGTCCTCGGCGTAGTCGGCCAGTGTGGCGGATTCAGGTCGGCCGCCGCTCTGCCCGATGCCGCGCTTGTCGTATCGAACGACGATAAACCCGGCATCCGAAAGACCGCGCGCCAGGTGACCGAAGATGGGAACGCCGAATATCGTGGCATCCCGATCGACGGGCGCTGAACCGGGTACCAGCACGACGGCCGGCCGACGACCGCCGGCGGGTGGATCGCGACCGCTGGGCGTGGTCACCGTCGCGGCGAGGCTGAACCCGCTGGATGGGACGCGCACGTCCTCGTCGCCGGGCAATCTCAGGCTCGTCAATCGAGTCGAGACCGTCACGACGTCGTCCCGGGCGACATCGAGACCTACGGACGGGAAACTGACCCGCAGCAGCCGTCGCCCCTCATCGGTCCAGACCTCGGCCGCAAGCGGCTGCTGCGGCTCCATGAACGTGATGCGGTGGATCCGGGCCTCCAGCGTTCCCTCGGCCGTCTGGATATCTCGCACGAGCACGTCGTCGACGCGCACGCTGATCTGGCCGGTCGGCGCGATGTAGACCGGCAGCTCGTCGCCAGCCTCGGTCACGCTCAGACGGACGGCGAGCGCTTCATAGCCGGCAAAAAAGAGGGAGGGGAGAGCCACCGCTTCGGGGTCGACCGAATCCTGGTTGCTCGTGTGGCGAGCGCCCTGCTCGACCTCGTTGGCCGCGGTGCCGTCGGCGAAGGTCGTGCGGAGCGCAAACGTCGTCTCCGACCGCGTGCCTTCGATCGTCAGCTGCCGAGGACGCCACGACGTGTCGTATACCGCCTCGAAGAGCCGGGTCTGGAGATCGATCGGTGCCGAGATCTGACCGTTCGCACGAATGGTCCAGCCGTCGGAGGTCCAGCTCACGACGGTGCGTTCGAAACCGACGGGCGTCGAGCGAAGAAAGACGTTGAACGTCGCTTCGCCCGCGGTCGGCTCGAGCAGCGGCTGCGCAGAGGCGACGGCCGTCACGATCAACGTCGCGCCCACGACGCCGGTGGCCGTAAACCGCACGTCGCTCAGCATATCATTGCGTTCGGCACGGCTTTCGACATGCACTAAACACATAGAGGGTAAACAGAAAAACTAGGGGCCGCCGAGTGACGTCTTCGCAACGTCCATCAAGTCAGTACTTAGGGCAATAGCACACGGTTGTTCCCAAGGGTGGCCACTGACGATCGGCGTCGCCACACTCCGCGTCGTCCGGCAGGGGCGACCCGCAGGGCGCACTTCGTCACGAAGTGCCCTTCGTAGGTGTTGATCGCGCGAAGCAGCTCACCGATGCGCTTCGGTTCTATGAGGGAGGCGTGGTGCCGTGCCTTGGACGGAGGTAGGGCGCCACGAATATCGCCGGTCGGATCAGGCTCCGCGCGGCCCGTGGCGACCGCGTACCGGAAGACCTGTCCGCAATTCTGCTTGGCTCGGTGGGCGGTTTCCACCGCGCCCCGGCTTTCGACCCGGCGCAACGCCGAGAGCAACTCGGGCGCCGTGATGTCGGCCACGGGTCGCTTGCCGAGCCACGGGAACAGGTCGTTCTCAAGACGCCGCAAGATGCGAGCGCTGTGGCTAGGGACCCACGCTGCCGAGAACTTCATGTGCCACTCCCTCGCGGTGGCCTCGAAGCTCTGTGCGCCCGCGAGCGCGAGTTTCTGGGCCTTGCGAGCCTGGCCAGGGTCGATGCCGGCGGCAAGTTGTTGCGGGACGAGTCTCCGTGTCCGGGCGGGGGCGGTCAAATCTCTGGAAGCTGACGGATTGCGGAGACCGTTGGAGGCATTCTCGCGCCTGGGGCAGCGAATCAGCTTGAGGAGGACGAAGACGGCGGGTCAGTTCACGGCGAGGGCTGGTTGGCGGGTGACACGCGGCGAGTCCAGCGCATCCGCCGGCCGTCCCGGTCCACCAGCGGGTCGACGCCAAAGCATTTCTGCATCGACGTCGCCCATCGCAGCCGCCTGGGTTTTCCCAGCCGTTCCTGCCCCAGCAGCGCGAACACGGCATCGTGCGTCCGGCACTTCACACGTGGCGCGAGCAGCCCGAAGTAGCGAACGTTGTGCCGGTAGCGCTCGGGGACGTGGTCGGCGAGCGTGGCCAGGAACTCCGCCGGCGTGTAGGTGGTCTCGACGGTGCGCTTCGTGCGCGTGTCCTTCGTCACGAACCTGATTTCTTGACGGCTGATCGTCCGGAACCGGTGCTGCGCAATGGGCGGCCGTCTGGCATAGCGGCCGACGTACCCCAAGAACTGCTTCTTGCTCCGAAACCGCTTCACGTCGATGTTCCACCACCGTTCGTACTGGTCGGTGAGCAATCGCAGCAACGCGCCACGATTCAGGTCGGTCTCCAGCACGCCGGCCCGTGCCGCTTCCCGCAGCAACGTGATGACGGCGTAGCGCCACATCGGCATTAGCGCCTTCCGGTCCAGTCGGGCTCGGGCGCACCATCGTGTGCCGTCCTCGCGGAGGCCGCCTTCGGACACCAGGATGTGCAGATGGCAGTTGAAATTCAGGTGCCGGCCGAAGGTGTGCGGGATGACCACGATCATCAGCCAGACGCCGTATTTCTGGCGCGCCCACTGCTGTAGCACCTGCGCGCCCAGGACGGGCAGGTCGTGGAGGAGATGCCGGTGTCGCTGGAACAACGGCCAGAGCACATCTGGCATGGTGAGACAGACGTGGGCGTAGGGGACATCGGGTAACTCTCGCCACTGGTCGCGCTGCCACGCTCGGGTGGCCTGATACCCGCAACTGGGACAGGCCCGTGATTTACAGGTGTGATACACAACCCGCTCTTCGGTGTCAGACGCAAAGACCTCCGCGCCGAGGGCCACGGTGCCGCAGTCGACGACCTTGGCAAACGCCTCCCGCACCGCGGGACGAGTGCCATCACGGTCCCACTCGTCCCGATGCAGCGCCAGGACGTCTCTGAGCGGTCGAGCGCGAGCCGGGGTCATCGGGTGTGCTTCTCCTGCAGCTCGTCGTAGCACATCTGCGTCACCACCACGGCTCGCCCTGGAACGTCCACGACCGCCACGGTGATGTCAGCCGGATCGTACATCGGGAGTCCACCGAGCACGGTGACTGCCACGTTGGCGGGTTGAGCCGGAGCACCGGTGTCAGCGTGCGCCCTGACCAACCGGCCGACCGTCTTCTTAATGCCCCCCTGGTGCAAATGCGTCCAGAGCGCATCACGCTGCCCCTGGGGGCTCAGCGTGCGCCACTGCCAGGCCCGATGGATGCTGACCTCCCCCCGGACGAGTCGCTCCCGCACCTCCGGAGTCACGGTGTCCAGGATCTGCTTGACCTTGGTCACGTTGCCGGTCGAGACGCCCGCCTCCTCGGCGATGTGCTTCCGCACGTCGCGGTGGTCGTGGTTCGTCAACTTTGACGAGGGCCTCCGGTGGCCGGTCGACGGTGTCGGTCGACGCCGTTCCCTGAAGTACGACTCAAGGCCCAGGGCCAACACGACCCGGCCGTAATCGTTCAGACCCTCGGAGCGCCGGTGCCGTTGGATGACCACCTGGAGCGCCTCGTCGTCGGTCACGTCGTACTCGAAACAGGGAAGCGTCGGCTGCTGGCGCTCGATCGCCGCCTGCCACCGCGCGTGTCCGTCCAGAATCGTGCCGTCGATGGTCGTCAGCAACGGCTCCTGGATAGGTCCCGCCTGCCGCGCAGCCCGCTGGACACAGGTGGCCGCCATCGGTCCACGCAGCTCCTGATAGCGCGGGTGCGGGCGCAGCGCCGTCGTGGCGCGATACACCACGCGGTCCCGAGACGGACCGTCCTGCTGCTCGGGTACGTCGAGATCGTCGTCGACGTGCGTGCCCCCGTCGGTCAGGCGCCGGTCTCTGGGTCGGTCGGGGGAGTGGCCGGCGTCGCGCGCTGAGCGAGGGGTCATGGCTGTGAGGGCCGTCCCCCTGGCGCCTGCTCCCGGCGCTTCTCGATTCGGGCGGTGAGCCAGGCGTTCACTTCGGCTTCGATCCAGCCGACGGCTCGTCCGCCCAGGGTAGTGTTGCGACCTGTGTGCAAAAGCGCTTGAGAAAAACGAGCGGTCAGGGCAAGAGGTTGATTGACGAGATCGACCTCACCCACAAGGAGTCAGACCATGACCACTCGAGCCAAGCGTAGCGCGAAGACCTCCCGAATCGAAGCCCTCGTCAGCAGCGACCGCGAGCTGCTGAAGCGACTGGTGAAGGAGTCGCTCCAGGAGGTGCTGGAGGCCGACATGACCGAGGCCCTCGGGGCGGAGTCCGGCGAACGGACGGCCGGGCGCGTCGGCTATCGGTCGGGGTACTACAGTCGGGGGTTGGTGACGCGGATCGGGAAGCTGGAACTGCGGGTCCCGCGCGACCGCGAGGGCCGGTTCTCGACCGAGCTCTTCGACCGGTACCAACGCTCGGAGAAAGCCTTGGTCAGTGCGCTCGCGGAGATGTACGTCCAGGGCGTGTCGACCCGCAAGGTGAAGGCCATCACGGAGGAGCTGTGCGGCCACACGTTCTCGGCCAGCACCGTCAGCCGGATCAACCGCAGCTTGGATGCCCTGCTGCAGCGCTTTGCCCACCGCCGGCTGGAGGAGGCGTACCCCTACCTCATCCTCGATGCGCGCTACGAGAAGGTCCGGCTGGACGGGGTGATTCAGGCCCAGGCCGTGTTCGTGGCCATCGGGATCAACGGGGAAGGGCGACGCGAGCTGCTCGGCGTGGAGCTCTCGAACCGGGAGTCGCGCTCGAGCTGGGAAGACGTTCATCACCGGGCTCAAGACGCGCGGGTTGCACGGCGTGGAGTTCGTCGTCTTGGACGACCACGCCGGATTGAAGCGCGCCGTCCGGGAGTTGCTGCCCGAGGCGGTGTGGCAGCGCTGCTACGTGCACTTCCTCCGCAACGCGCTCGACTATCTGCCGCGGAAGGCCGACGACGACTGCCGCCAGGAGCTCCGCTGGCTCTATGACCGGCGCAATCTCAAAGAAGCCCAGCAGGATCTCCAGGCGTGGCTCAAGCGGTGGGAGCGCCGCTACCCCAAACTCACCGACTGGGTCGAGGCGCAGATCGGGGAGACGCTGAACTTCTACAGCCTGCCCCGCCAGCACCACAAGCACCTGAAGTCGACGAACATGCTCGAACGGCTGAACGAGGAGATCAAGCGCCGCACGCGCGTCGTCCGCATCTTTCCGAATCCCGCAAGCTGCCTCCGGTTGGTTCGCGCGCTCTGCGCCGAGACCCACGAGGGCTGGCTGGAGGAGAACCGCTATCTCAACATGGAGTACTTCAAGGAGCAGAAGAAGGAGCTCATCAGGACCGCCGCCTAACCGACCTCAGCCATGAACGCCTTTTGCACAACTTGACGCGTCAACCCTTGGCCTCGGAAGAACGGCGACCTCGACCAGGTCGACAGTCTCCTTGCCAGCCCGATTGGCTGGCGCGTTTCCGTGTGCAACTTTTGTGCAAGATCTTCCGGGAAACGGCACCACGAACGGACATAGACGGCCGAGAAGAAAGAAAGCCGACCCCGTTTTACCGAGGTCGGCCTGATGTCCTCCGGGTGTGCCCCACGTTGAGGGCAGTGTTGCGCGCGTTTGAACCTACCGCGAGTCTTCTGTCTCGGCTAGTGCAGCGGCCTTCTCGTCTGCCCGCGCGCCGGCGAGGATACCCTCCATGGAGTAGTTGCCTTCGTGGCAGGCGTACTCGAACATCGGCACGTCGGTCCGCCGCATCGGAATCGACGCCGTCCACGACGTCGTCCAGGTGTCCGGATCGGTCACCGTGAAGGTGTATTCGAGCGTGTCCGCGTCAACGCGGACGAAGCGTTCGACGAGCGTCATGTTCTCGGTCGACCCTCTCCAGCGGCGCCCCGTGTTGAAGTTCGCGGTCTCGATCACGAGCGTGTCGTCCTCCCAGTGCCCCCGCGAATCGCCCGACCACTGACGGATGCCGTTGTCCAGCGTGGGACGGCCATCGAGCGGCACGACGCGAGCCGTGTGCACCATCTCGGTGACGATCACGACTTGGTCCGGGGTCTGAAAGAGCTGCATATTCTGGTTGTAGGCGAGGGGCGTGATCGGTGGGCCGGCGTTGAACCCCACCATGCATCGATCGGAGGTGCTCCTGTCCAAATACGAGTCGGCGGGATGCTCCTCCCGATACACTCGCCGCGCGTCCGCTCTCCGCTCCCCGAGCGACGACCGATCCGGCATCCTGCCGTTCGGCGGATCCACGATCAGCGACGTGCGTCTGGTCCCGATGGTTTGCGTTCCCCTGTCCATCCAGAAATTGTTGTAGCCGCCGACGTTCTCGCCGGCCTCCGTTCTTCGAGCGGCCCGCTCCCACAGGCGGATATCGCGATCGACTGCCTCCTGCTCGAGGTTGGCCGCTTCCTCCGCCGTCAGAAACTCCTTGTCCGCGAGGTCCTCCGGTCGTTCCATCGGCGTGATCGTGCGGAAGTCCCAGATGCCTTGCAGGTCTGGCTGCCCCCATGGCGTCCGGGGAGCGGTCTGGGCAGCAGCAGGAATGGCTGACAGCACCACGACCGCGATCACCGTAAACACCGCAGCGAGACATCGATGGCTCATCTTGTCCTCCTCGCTCAGCTCACGTCTGGATACGCCCATGATGGACCCCCAGGCTACCGCGTGCAAGACCACACCGTGATGACCGTGGGAATCGGACGGCGCTCAGAAATATGCGTCGGAGACGCAACCAAACGGGTGTGTCGGCCGTCAAACCCACAGAGACGCGACAATGACCCTGCAGCATTTCCGGAACGTGACAGCCGAGGTGGACGAGGCTCAAGTGCGCCGCGCCATGACCGTCGCTCTGGCCTCGGAAATCCCTCGCGACCCTGAGGGGTACCGACGCTTCTACGCTCGCGTCATTGGTGCCCTCGATGAGCCTGCGCCAGAGACCAGCATAATTTCGATACTTCCCCAGCTTGTGACGGCCTGACTCCCGAGTCGGGTCCGCTCTCAGTGCTTTCCCCTACCTCCGCTACGGCCGCCTGAACAGGGTTTACTGTGCCCGTTTTGTGCCCGTACCATGTGTTCAGAGAGTGATATTGGGTGAGATAGGGTGATAAACCCAAGGCTTACAACTCGTTGGAATCGTTGTCTTTCCCCTGATTTCTTTGGGTGTTCTTCAACCGCCGCTTCGCCCTTCAGGTCTCCAGCGACCGTTGACGCACGTAGACAGCGGTCGATGTGGAGATATTGTCAAATGTTGTGGATCGGTCATCAGCGTGATCAGGCGGCCACCTTCCGATCTCCCTCGTTGTTTCGCTCCTGCTGTACCCCGTCAATGAACGTCACGCCGGCGCGGACGAGTGGCAGCAGATGCGCGCCATTGAGCCGACGCCAGCGCTGCTGTGCCATCTCGAGCAGCTTGTAGGCCATCAACAGGCCCTTGGTGCGCGAGCCCGCGCCTTTGGTCACGCGCTGCCGGAGTCGGACCGTGGCGAATGGCGACTCGATGACGTTGCTCGTGCGCACGTGCTGCCAATGCTCAGCTGGCAGGGCAAAGTGCGTGAGGAGGCGGTCGCGGTCTGCGTCCAGGCACGCCGCCGCCTTCGGGTACTTGGCCTCGTACTCGGCGATGAAGACGTCCATGGCCTCCTCGGCGTGTGCCCGCGTCTCGGCGTACATGATCTCGCGGAGCGCGCGCTTCGCTTTCGGCTGTAATCGCTTTGGCAATTTGTCGAGCACGTTGCCCATCTTGTGACACCAGTCGCGGAGCTCTCGCGTGTCCGGCCACACGTCGCGCACGGCCGCCCAGAAACCCAGGGCGCCGTCGCCGACCGCCCCCACCGGGGCCCGCATGCCGCGCCGCTGGAGGTCCCGCAGCACCGTCGCCCAGCTGTCGGTGCTCTCGCGGTAGCCGTCCTCCAGGGCCACGAGCTTCTTGGTCCCATCGGGCCGTACGCCGATGATCACCAGCGTACAGAGCCGATCGTCCTCGAGCCGGATGTTGAAATGGATGCCGTCGACCCACACGTACACGTAGTCACGATCGGCCAGGTCCCGCTGGCGGAACCGCCGGTAGTCCTCTTCCCACACCGCCGTGAGGCGCGCGATGTTGGTCGCGCTGAGGCCGGCCGCGTCATCCCCCAATAGCACCGGCAGCGCTTCGCGGAAATCGCCCGTCGACAGACCGCGCAGATAGAGGATCGGCAGCACCTCCGCCACCTTGGGCGAGCGACGCATGTAGGGGGGCAAGATCCGACTCGTGAACCGCTCCCGCTGGCCCGCGCCGTTGACCCTTTTGTCGTTCACCCGAGGAGCATGCACCTCGAGCGTACCTGCCCCGCACGTCACCTTCCGCGCCTGGGCCCGACCATTCCGAACGACCAGCCGGCGTCCCCGCGCGTCCCGCTCCTCGCCGTGGGCCTCGATGTACTGCCCGACCTCCACCGCCAGGGCCGTCATCAACATCCGCCGGGCTCCCTCCCGGGCCAGCTCGTCCACCGTCTGCGCACCGCGCTCTTCCGGCGGAACTTCGTTGTCTGCTCCATCGTTGTCGAGTACCTTCAGCATGGGTGGCGGCTCCTTTCACCGGCCTGCCAGCCGGAGTTTTCGCGTTGCTCACGCGAAAGGATACGCCGCCTTCTTCAGACTGCCGATCCACAACTTCTGGTTATATCTCCGGTCGATGAGCGCGACGGGCTTCTGCGTCGGATGCTTGCCCAGTGCCTTCTCGGCCCGAGACGGTGTCGCGAAGCGCCACACATTCTTCATCTGCGTGCCACCGTTCTCCGCTTTCATGGCTTCGTAGTTGAACGTGTATCTGTCCTTGCTGCCCTTCCTCGCCTTCGTGGCCCAGAGCAGCATCTCCGTCGAATGAGTAAAACAGCGACACCCGAGGTTGGGGGGAGGGGCCGGCTTCTCCCACACAATGTCGTTCAGAATCCGGAACCCCAGCTGTTGCATCGCCATTCCCACACTCGGATACACGTGCAACGTGCCACTGACCCACATCGACCCGGCTGGTTTCAGAATCCGGTGGCACGCGGCGAGCCACGTTCGATTGAACTCATGATCGCAGTCGATTCCACGGCTGCGGTCCCACCCGCCTTTGTTCACCTTGACCATCTCGCCGCCGACACAGGTCATGCCGTCGTTCGACAACAGATACGGCGGGTCCGTCCAAATGCAATCCACGGAGTTCGCGGCAAGGCTTTCCATGAAGGCGAGCGACTCGCCAACGTGTATCTTCGACGACCCATCCGGTGAGGCCCACACCACGCGAGCGTTCATTCCTCTCCTCATGCACCCGGTGGTTGTGCGTCGTGATCTATCCGGCACAGCCTCCACCGGCGGCGTTCAGAGTCGAGAACCATATACCTCGATCCAGACCCTCGTCTAGCCACTCACGGCCTGCCCTGCTAACGCTGGCTCCGAACGAACAACACCTTACGAGCCGACGGTGCCGGACCCCGCTCTCGGCGGCCCTTCGCCCGGCGGATCGCGCACGAGCAGCCGTGGTGGACACCCGGACTCCAGCAGCAAAGGGCCGTCCTGGAGCACAGTTACCCCATGGATGTGTCGCGCGCCCAGGATCTCCTCCCGGCGGGATTCTCACGAATCCTCCAGGAGGCGCATGACTTTCACGTTGTCAGTCGAGATTCCCACACCGCCCTGTCGCCTCGGCACTGACGTTACCCTTGGACGCCTCGGACCCGGAACGAGACGCAGGATTCTCCTGGGACGAACCGGAGGGTGAGCTAATCTTAGTTGAAAATTGAAACGGCTCCAGACCCTGTGGTGTGATGACGTTGCAAAAGACGGACATCACCCCACGAGAGAGAGGAGCCACGATGAGTGTCCTACGTGCTGTCAGGAAGCGCAAGAAAGTTCGCAAGCTGGGCTCGGTCAACATCATTCACCGCGAGGCCTACGCGGATCTGGAGCTGGACGCGAAGGTGGAGCTGATCCGCTCGCTGGTGCCCCTGGGCCTGATGCATGTGCAGGAGTTGCTCGACCAGGAGGTGACGGCGCTGGCGAGCGAGCGCTACGTCCGGAAGGACGCGTCGGTCGGTGGACGCCGTCACGGCAGTAACCCTGGGACGGTGGGTCTCGCGGGGCAGCGCGTGCCGATTCGCGTGCCCCGGATTCGTCGCCTCGCAGGGAGCGAGATTCCGCTGCGGTCGTATGCGGCGTTGCATGACGACCGCGAGGTGGACGACGCGCTGCTGCGACGGGTGCTCTACGGGATCTCGTGCCGCAACTACGCGGCGGCCGCGGCGGCGATTCCCGGGGCGATCGGGCTGTCGAGTTCGACGGTGTCCCGGGGGTTCATCCAGGCCAGCGCGGCGCAGCTACGGGCGTTCCAGGAGCGGGACCTATCCGATGAGGACGTGGTGGCCGTGTTCCTGGACGGCAAGACGTTCGCTGACGCGACGATGGTCATCGCGCTAGGCATCACGCTGTCTGGGGAGAAACGCTTCCTGGGCTTCGTCGAAACGGACACGGAGAACGCGACGGTGCTCACACCGTTCCTGCGGTCGTTGGTCGAGCGGGGCCTCGACCTCTCCCAGGGTGTGCTGGTCATCCTCGATGGCGGCAAGGGGCTCCGCACGGCCGTCCGGAAGGCCTTCCGGGGCCGGGCCCTGGTCCAACGGTGCCAGTGGCACAAGCGCGAGAACGTGGTGAGCTACCTGGCCAAGCACGAGCAGGCGGTGTGGCGTCAGCGTCTCCAGCGAGCGTACAACCGGCCGGACTACGACGAGGCCCTCGGTGCGCTCGAGACGCTCCACGGCGAGTTGGACGAGCGGAACCAGTCGGCGGCTGACAGCTTGGCGGAAGGCCTGGACGAAACCCTGACGTTACATCGATTGGGCGTGTACGGAGTGCTGGGCCGGTCGCTGAAGACGACGAACTGTCTGGAGTCGGTCAATGCGCTGGTCGAGGAACGCTGCGCGAAGGTAGATCACTGGCAGAGCTCGAGCCAACGCCACCGCTGGCTGGCGACCGCCCTCCTGGACATCGAACCGCGCTTACGAAGGGTGAGGGGCTACCGCCACCTTCCCACGCTTCGGGCCGCATTGAAGCGAGAACTGAAGATCGACACGACGACGTCGAAGAAGCAGGCCGCGTAAGCCATCGGGAGCCGTGGAGAGTTTCAACTAAGAATGGGCTTGACTCACGAACCGACCGAGGGAGGCAAAGCACAGCCGCCGCACAAGTTCGGAACCGGACAAGAGGTCCGGAACACCAGCCTCGCCCAGCTTCTAATGCCACCGATGCGCTAAGGGCACAACCGCCGCACGAGTTCGACCACTTATGGCTATCTCCCCGAGGGGATTCAACCATTTTCCGGCTACTGGGTATCGCCGGCCCGCACGAACCAGTCAAGGCAGCCGGCCGACGGTCCGATCGCGCCCCGCTCTCCGACATCCTAAGTACCGATACCTGATATCAAAGATGAAACCACGATGCCTCCGCCGTAGTCGCGCTCGTGGGACGGGACGCCACGAGACGTAGCCAAGCCCAGTTACGAAGCCACCTAGGTGCAGGATGTCGGCGACCCCAGGGACTCCGGCCACGATCCTTTCCGCCCGAAGCGGCATGACGCCTATGAAGATCGCGATCCTGGTCGACAACGGGGAGCGCACGAGAGCCGACCGTATGGCGCTCACTCCAATCCGTGACGGTCTTACGAGGTTTCTCGAGACACTGCCGTCCCAGCACGTCGTCGGCCTGTTCACCATCGGAGGTAATGTGCAACGGCGCGTTGACTTCACCGCCGACCGGGCGGAGCTCATCGAGGCCAGTCGAGCGATCTTCCCCGACCGGGGCCGAGGTGCGCGGATGCTCGACGGCATCAAGGAGACGTGGGAGCGGCGGTTCGACGGCGACGAGCCGTGGCCGGTGTTCGTCTTGGTCCTGACCGACGGGTCCGATGCGAGCGCTTTCATGAACGATGACCGGTATCTCGATTTCGTTGGCACGCTGCGCCATGCCGGCGTGATCATCCACGCAATCCAGATCACGACGGGCGGCGGGAGCGAACTCACCGGCCGCGCGATCAACCTGGCTGAGAACACCGGGGGGCGGTATACGTCCGTTGCGGTTCCCACCGCGCTGCCGGACGCGCTGACGACGCTCGCGACCGACATGAGCGCGTTCTACGACGATGCGTCGAATCGTTACCGGGTGGTCTACGAGCGTCCCGACCCACCTGGTGACCGGCTGGCGACGAGCGTCACCCGGCCCGGTGTCACCTTGCGACTGTTTAACGATCGACGTCTGGTCCCGTAGGCCGCCCCCCTCACCCGCCCGGGGGGCCTCCTGCACGTCCAGTCCGACGTGCTTGCGTTTCTCAGAGGGGGGGGCGAAAGTGCGGGACCTCCCTTATTCGATCGGCGATCCCCGTAAGTCGTTGAGCGGTGCGAGTCTGCGCGAACACCGCCGACGGGTGCTTGAGAGCGGCTAGCGTGTCGAGCGTGGCACGGCATTGCCCCTGGGCCTTCAGCGCCAGCCGCGTGTACCGGTCGAGACGGTCGACGGACTCAGTCTTGGCGGCCAGGGTCGCCAGGTGCGTGAACATCGTGTTCAACGTCACTGCCTGCACGGTCAAGAGGCTCTCGGCCTCCCGCAGGTCGCCGCGGTGAACACGACCGACGGCGGCTCGCAGTTTGGCGAGGCACTCCGTCAAGTCCACGTCGCCGAACGAGCCTTCCGAGAACCGCACGGCCGTCACGGCGTTGCTCGCCAAGCCCGCCACCACCATGTCGGCGGTCGCCTCCTCGGGTGTTTCTTCGGGCTTCAACCTCTTGACGAGGGTGTGGGACCGGCGAATCGCAAGGGTCTTTCTCACGGGCACCCTCTTGCAGTCGTCATGGATGAATCTCATCCACGATCGAGACGAACTCCAGCATACGCGCCCAAATGCGCGACTCCCTCAAGCTGCGCACACGAGCCTCGACCGATCGACTGTCCACAGACGTCCAATCCCCGTTGGGGACGCCAACCCTTTCCCACGGTTCTGGACCGCCTCAAGTAACCGCCCGTAGTCGACCTCACACGTGTCCTCGGGACCGATGTGCTCGGTGCCCGCGTCGCTCGCTTCTATCCATGTCGGTCTCTCGACGGCAACGCCCAGAAACAGCTTATCAAGCCGGGTCGATGCTTCGAACTCATAGCCCCCGCACTTCGGCGTAAACGTGATCCGGCCGCACAGCACCCGCTGCAGCACGGCGCGGCTTTGGGTCGTCGATTGCCGTAGCAGCCGCCGCCATTCCGCTAGTCGGCCCGCTACCACCTCCGGGCGCAGTCGCGGCACTGGTGGTTGTGTACGTCAAGTTGTGCAAAAGCGGTTTCATGGCTGAGGCCGCTGTCGTTGTCGGTTAGGCGGCGGTCCGCATGAAGTCCTTCTTCTGTTCCTTCCAGTAATCCATGTTCAGGTAGCGGTGATCCTCCAGCCAGCCCTCGTGCGTCTCGGCACAGAGGGCCCGTACCAGCCGGCGGCAGCTGTCCGCGTTCGGAAAGATCCGCACCACGCGCGTGCGGCGCTTAATCTCCTCGTTGAGCCGCTCGCGCATGTTCGTGGACTTGAGATGCTTGTGGTGTTGGCGCGGCAAGCGATAGAAGTTCAGCGTTTCCCCGATCTGCGCCTCAACCCAGTCGGTGAGTTTGGGAGAGCGTCGCTCCCAGCGCTTGAGCCACGCGCGCAGATCCTGCTCGGCTTCTTTCAGGTTGCGCCGGTCGTAGAGCCACCGCAGCTCCTGGCGGCAATCGTCGTCGGCCTTCCGCGGCAGATAGTTGAGCGCGTTGCGTAAGAAGTGCACGTAGCACCGCTGCCAGACCGCCGCCGGCAGCAGCTCCCGAACCGCGCGCTTGAGCCCCGCGTGATCGTCCGACACCACGAACTCGACGCCGTGGAGGCCGCGCGTCTGCAGCCCGGTGACGAACGCCTTCCAGCTCGAGCTCGACTCGCGATTCGACAGCTCCACGCCCAGGATCTGGCGTCGCCCCTCGCGATTGATCCCGATCGCAATGAACACGGCCTGCGCCTGGATCACGCCGTCGAGCCGCACCTTCTCGTACCGCGCATCCAGGATCAGATACGGATACGCCTCGTCGAGCGGACGCTGGGCAAAGCGCCGCAGCAGGGCATCCAGACCCTTGTTGATGCGGCTGATGGTGCTCGCCGAGCACGTGTGCCCGCACAACTCTTCCGTGATGGCCTTCACCTTCCGCGTCGAGACGCCTTGGACCTACATCTCGGCCAGCGCACTCACCAGGGCCTGCTCCGACCGTTGATACCGGTCAAACAGCTCGGTCGAGAAGCGGCCCTCCCGGTCCCGCGGCACCCGCAGCTCCAGCTTCCCGATCCGGGTCACCAGCCCCCGCGTGTAGTAGCCCGAGCGATAGCCGTGCCGGTCGGCGGTGCGCTCGCCCGGCCCCGCCCCAACCGCCGCTGTCATCTCCGCTTCCAGCACTTCGTGGAGCGATTCCTTCACGAGGGTCTTGAGTAGCGCCCGGTCGCTGCCGATCAGGGCTTCGATCGTGGTGGGCTTCGCGGGACGCTTGCGTCGGGTGGCCATGGCTGCACTCCTTTGTGCGTAGGTCGACTTCAACAATCAACCTCTTGCCATGACCGCCCGTTTTCCTCAAGCGGGAGATATTGTCAAATGTTGTGGATCGGTCATCAGCGTGATCAGGCGGCCACCTTCCGATCTCCCTCGTTGTTTCGCTCCTGCTGTACCCCGTCAATGAACGTCACGCCGGCGCGGACGAGTGGCAGCAGATGCGCGCCATTGAGCCGACGCCAGCGCTGCTGTGCCATCTCGAGCAGCTTGTAGGCCATCAACAGGCCCTTGGTGCGCGAGCCCGCGCCTTTGGTCACGCGCTGCCGGAGTCGGACCGTGGCGAATGGCGACTCGATGACGTTGCTCGTGCGCACGTGCTGCCAATGCTCAGCTGGCAGGGCAAAGTGCGTGAGGAGGCGGTCGCGGTCTGCGTCCAGGCACGCCGCCGCCTTCGGGTACTTGGCCTCGTACTCGGCGATGAAGACGTCCATGGCCTCCTCGGCGTGTGCCCGCGTCTCGGCGTACATGATCTCGCGGAGCGCGCGCTTCGCTTTCGGCTGTAATCGCTTTGGCAATTTGTCGAGCACGTTGCCCATCTTGTGACACCAGTCGCGGAGCTCTCGCGTGTCCGGCCACACGTCGCGCACGGCCGCCCAGAAACCCAGGGCGCCGTCGCCGACCGCCCCCACCGGGGCCCGCATGCCGCGCCGCTGGAGGTCCCGCAGCACCGTCGCCCAGCTGTCGGTGCTCTCGCGGTAGCCGTCCTCCAGGGCCACGAGCTTCTTGGTCCCATCGGGCCGTACGCCGATGGATCACCAGCGTACAGAGCCGATCGTCCTCGAGCCGGATGTTGAAATGGATGCCGTCGACCCACACGTACACGTAGTCACGATCGGCCAGGTCCCGCTGGCGGAACCGCCGGTAGTCCTCTTCCCACACCGCCGTGAGGCGCGCGATGTTGGTCGCGCTGAGGCCGGCCGCGTCATCCCCCAATAGCACCGGCAGCGCTTCGCGGAAATCGCCCGTCGACAGACCGCGCAGATAGAGGATCGGCAGCACCTCCGCCACCTTGGGCGAGCGACGCATGTAGGGGGGCAAGATCCGACTCGTGAACCGCTCCCGCTGGCCCGCGCCGTTGACCCTTTTGTCGTTCACCCGAGGAGCATGCACCTCGAGCGTACCTGCCCCGCACGTCACCTTCCGCGCCTGGGCCCGACCATTCCGAACGACCAGCCGGCGTCCCCGCGCGTCCCGCTCCTCGCCGTGGGCCTCGATGTACTGCCCGACCTCCACCGCCAGGGCCGTCATCAACATCCGCCGGGCTCCCTCCCGGGCCAGCTCGTCCACCGTCTGCGCACCGCGCTCTTCCGGCGGAACTTCGTTGTCTGCTCCATCGTTGTCGAGTACCTTCAGCATGGGTGGCGGCTCCTTTCACCGGCCTGCCAGCCGGAGTTTTCGCGTTGCTCACGCGAAAGGATACGCCGCCTTCTTCAGACTGCCGATCCACAACTTCTGGTTATATCTCCTCAAGCGGTTTTGCACACTCTTCGCGACACTACCGCACTGGTTTGCAACCGCGTCTCTCCTGGCACCCGAAGAGAGATAATTAAAATATGTTGAGAAACGCGCTCCGCCTCCTGATGTTCTCGCTACTTCTGGTCGCGTTCCTGCCGTTATTCATGGCCGGGGTGGTTGGTTTCATGGTCAGGTTAAAGACTAGGAACCGCGGTATCTCCGGCACGGCCTACGAACCCTTCGTCAACCGGCTGATTTTTCACCATGCAGGTACTCGAGACGATGCCGCCGCCGTGAGGTTGGCGCCTCATCTGCCGGCGCTGTCGCCGACTGTGGCATGGCTGCTTATCGGGACAATGGGACTGGCGGCCAGATTGAGCGGCTATCAAGGATCATTTCTCTCGTATCCGGGCGCGAGACCCTCATCGATGGCATTAGCGATGGTGCATCGCACGGCATTCTCCCGATCCAAGGGTCATTGCGCACCGGACGTTCGACGCCTCGAGCGGGATGACGTCGACCGAGGAGATCAGCGGCATGTTCCGCCGGGCGCTGGCGAGCGACGACGTCGGCCATCCTCTTCGACATCTCGTCACCGGGCGGGACCGTCGAAGGGGTCCCGGAGCTCGCGGCGGAGATCTTCGCCGCTCGTGATCAGAAGCACATGGTCGCGCACGCTAACGCCTTGATGGCCTCGGCCGCGTACTGGATCGGGAGTCAGGCGCACGAAGTCGTGATGATTCGGAGCGGGGACATAGGCTCTATTGGTGTGTACTCGCTGCATTCTGACTTCTCCGGCCAACTGGAGAAGCCACGCCTGTCATGGCGGGGGCGAACCGGTGCCTAGGGACATGAAGCCACGCATCATCGTGTTCAACGCGGTCAGTCTCGACGGGCGAACCGATGGGTTCACGCCAGACGTCGGGCTGTTCTACGAGCAGATTCCGAGATGGCGCGAAGACGCCACGCTCGCAGGCTGTGACACGCTCCTGCATGCCGAGGACGAGATTCCGGCGGAGACGGAGGACGACCTCCAGCCTCCCCCGATCGCGTCCGATGACGCGCGACCGCTGCTCGTCGTGCCCGACAGCAGGGGGCGTCTGCGCACCTGGCACTACTGGCGCCAGCAGCCCTATTGGCGGGATGTCATGGCTGTCTGTTCGACACGGACACCTTGCGAGTACCTCGACTATCTCGAGCGGAGAGGCATTCGGTACATCGTCGCGGGTGAGGACCACGTGGACTACAGCCGTGCCCTCGGGATTCTCGGTGCGGAGCACGGCGTCAGCACGGTCCGGGTCGATAGCGGTGGGACACTCAACGGATGCCTCCTCAGGCAAGGTCTGGTGGACGACATCGCGCTCCTGATCCACCCGGCGCTCGCGGGAGGCGCGACGCCCAGAACCGTGTTCAGGGGGACCGACCTGACGTCCGCGCAGGGTGTCGTGTCACTGGCGCTCAAGGACATCGAGCGCATGCGCGACGGTATCGTCCTGATGACATACGCGGTCACGACATGAAGCGCCGAACTGGGCGCAGGCACGACGGCGGGCTAAGCGGCTCGGGCTGCGGCTGGTGCGCGAGGGCGATCACGACCACCTGCAGGCGCTCTAGAGTGAGCGCCACCGTGGTCTTGATTTAGGTCCGATAATGCACCTGTGGCTGACCTGCCTGCCGTTTTTCGGACCAGCTGACACTTGAGAGAATGGCGTCCTCCGGGCGAGGAGGAGCCATGAAGAAGACCCGGTTCACGGACGAGCAGATGGTGACGATCCTGCGGGAGGCCGATCGGCGGCCGGTGCCGGCGGTCGCCAAGCAGCACGGCGTGAGCGCGCAGACGATTTACAGCTGGCGGAAGCACTTCGGGCCGATCGGGATCTGGAGATCGACGTGCTCAAGGAGATCACGCGAAAAAAATTGTAGGCGCACGGGCGCGCCGGCAGCAGGTCGCGTTCGCCCGGCGACGCGGCCTGTCGAGCCGCCGCGCGTGCGCTGTGTTGTCCGTCGCTCGATCGACGCTGGGCTACGTCTCGCGCCTCCAGCAGCGCGATGCACCGGCGCTGACGGTGATGCGTGAGCTCGCGGGCCAGTATCCGCGGTATGGCTACCGCAAGATTCGGTCTTTCTCGCGCGTCGCGGGCATGCCCTGAGTGCGGAACGGACCTATCGGCTCTGGCGCCAGGCGGGGCTCCAAGTGCCGCGCCGGCGCCCGCGTCGTCGGGTGGCCTCAGGCCGCCCGCGGCCGCTGCCCCCGACGGCGAGGAATCACGTCTGGGCCTACGATTTCGTCTTCGACACCTGCGCGGATGGCCGGTCGCTGAAGTGCCTGACCATCGTCGACGAGTTCACGCGCGACTGCCTGGCCATTGACGTGGCCGGCAGTATACGGTCGGGGCGGGTGATTGACCTGCTCACGCAGCTGGTGAGCCTCCACGGGGCGCCTCGCTATTTGCGCTCCGACAATGGCCCCGAATTCATCGCGACGGCGGTGCTCCATTGGCTCCAGGGCGCGCAGATCGACACGGCCTTTATCGATCCGGGCAAGCCCTGGCAGCACGGCACCGACGAGTCGTTCAACGGGAAGTTCCGGAACGAATGCCTGACACTCGAATGGTTCCGGAATCGGAAGGAGGCGCAGATCGGGATCGAACGGTGGCGGCGGCACGATAACGAAGAGCGCCCGCAACATGAGTCTCGGCGACCTCACACCTGCTGAGTTCAAGGCGCAGTTGGGGGCGACCCACGGCTGGGTAGGAGAGAGCCCTACGGGCGTCATTCTCCAGTAAGCGGTGGTCCGAAGAAACCGGGCACGTCAGGCCCACGCCCGATCCGCTCCTTGAGCGTCTCCCCCGCGTAGTGGGCCATCACGAGGTAGAGCTGCCCGTCGGTTGTCTCGTTGATCTCGTGGATCGTGCAAATGTTGGGATGATCCAGCGCCGACGCCGCTTGGGCTTCCTGCAGGAACCGCTGCTTGGCCGTCTCGTCGCGGGTCAGGTCGGGTGGCAGGAGCTTGATCGCGACCTGGCGCTTCAAGCGGGGGTCTTGGGCCAAGAACACGACGCCCATCCCACCGCGGCCGATTTCAGCGGTGATCGAATAGGGGCCGAGCTGGGCGCCGGGGGCAAGGGACATCGGTGACGGGGGTCATTGTAGTGCCGCCCAGGTCCGACCGCCCCCGTCGGGCTCCGGAGCCCTCGTCCCTCCAATAGGGGATTCGATGCCCGCGGATGAGCGTGGAACGCCGCCGCAGGCCCGTCCCGCAGCGCACGTGGCGCTCAACTACGCGGCTGTCGGCGTGACGGCGCCACGCATGGTAAAGGGTAAAACTCCCCGTGACAGACCACACCCGTGCCCGCACACGCCGATTCACGCGTTGCTCCCACGTTCAGCGCCAGGTCGCGGTCGAGCGTCGTGTCGCGGGCGCGGTAGACCCCCCCCATACCCCAGCGCCAATGCAGGCCGTGACCTCACAGGATCCGAGCCGGACACCGGTTGTTTCAGGGCGTTGGGACGAGACGCTGGAGGTCGTCGGACCCGGACTGCGAGGATGACGCCAGCAGATGGACGTCCGAGTCCTCCCAGTCGCGATCCCAATCCACCCCGAGGACCTCGCGTCGGACGACACAGTCGCTATTCCAGTGTCACGGCTCCAATGGCAGAAACGCAAAGTCCGTGACAATCACTTCCTCTGAATGCCCCCCGCGCGGGGGATTGCCGCCGATCAACCACACGTTCATTCTCACCTTCTCGTTCCCCGGAGTCGGGATTCCTGACCCTTCGTAGATCCACGACTCGAGGATTTGACCGCCGGAATTCCGACTCTCAAAGACAATGCTGTCCGGGTGCCACTCGAACGAAACACCGCTCCATCCGCATCGAAATCGAACTCCTGGCCCGAGAGGTTCCACGGCTGCACCGTGAACGCCGCCGCGTCACCGTGCGCGGTCGACTACGATTGACCGCGAGATGGGGCAGGCGGCCAGCGAGTTCTCCGGCACCGACCGCTTCCACGTCCGACGCCGGCTCGGCGCCGGCAGCTTCGGTGTGGTCTACGAGGTGCACGACCGCGATCACGACGCCGTGATCGCGCTCAAGGCTTTGCATCGGGTCGACGATGCCGGCGCCTAGTATCGCTTCAAGCGGGAGTTCCGTACCCTCGCCGGCGTCTCGCACGAGAACCAGGCGTCGAACCAAACCGCGACGGAGGCCTCGGACTGGTACAGCTTCGGCGTCGTGCTGTATCGGGCGCTCACGGGCCTGCTGCCGTTCACCGGCGATGTGCTCCAGCTCCTGTGGGACAAACGGTACCGCGATCCGACCTCTCCCTCCGCGTTGGTGACCGGCGTCCCCCAGGATCTCGAGACGCTCTGTCTCGAGCTGCTGCAGAGAGTGCCAGACGCCCGACCACCCGGCAGCGAGATACTGGCGCGTCTGGGGGGTACGGGGGGTGCTCGGGTCCCGGCCGCCGTCCGTCAGCCCGCCGCCGGGTCGGCCTTCGTCGGCCGTGCCGAACAGCTGCGCACGCTGCGTGCCGGATTCGATGCGATGAACGATGGCCGGACGGCCGTGGTAGGCGTCCGGGGACGCTCGGGGCTCGGCAAGACCGTGCTCATCCGCCAGTTCCTGCAGACCTTGCTGGACCCGGCTCGTGACACCGTGGTGCTACAGGGGCGGTGTTTCGAGCAGGAAGCAGTGCCGTTCAAGGCGCTCGACAGCGTGGTCGACGCGTTGAGCCAGTATCTTCGGCGCCTGCCCCGGGACCGGGGAGAGTCGCTGCTTCCACGCAGGGTCACCGCGCTGGCCCGGGTCTTCCCCGTGCTACGCCAGGTCCCCGCGATCGTCGGGACGCCTCGGCGGGAGGCCGCGATCCCCGACACCCTCGAGATCCGCCGCCGGGCGTTCGGCGCATTACGGGAGCTGCTCGGCCGCCTGGCAGAACGGTCACCCCTGGTGCTCGTCATCGACGACCTGCAGTGGGGCGACGCCGACAGCGCCGACCTCCTGGGCGAGCTGCTCCGCCCTCCCGATGCCCCCTCGTTGTTGCTGCTGTTTTGCTATCGCAGTGAGGACGCGTCGACGAGCCCCACCCTCGCCCGGCTCCTGCCGATACGCGAGCTGGTAGGCCCCGAGGCTCACGTGGCCGAGGTCCTAGTGACCGAACTTTCGAATGCCGAGTCTCGGGAGCTGGCCGCCACGCTGATCGGACCGGGAGCGGCCGGTGTGGCAGGACGGGCCAACCGTATCGCTAGCGAGGCTGGCGGCAACCCCTTTTTCATCGCCCAACTCGCGCGTCACGGGGAAGTCGGCGAGGCCGAGGCAAACCTGGGCCGCCTGCTTGACGCCCGGGCCGCTCAGCTGCCAACCGAGTCGAGACGACTGCTGGAGGTGACCGCGGTGGCGGGGCGCCCAGTTCCACTGTCGGTGGCAACGGAGGCCGCGGCCCTCGATTCGTCGGACTTCGACGTGCTGGCTCCCCTTCGCGCCGCCCAGTTCATCCGCACGGCCGTGCTCGACGGCGACACCCAGGTCGAGCCGTATCACGACCGTATCCGGGAGGCGATCGCCGCGGCGCTGTCACCCGACGCGCGACGGGGACATCACAATCGGCTGGCACTGGCCCTTGAGGCGACCGGTCAGGCCGACCCCGAGGCGCCGGCGCGTCACTTCGAGGGAGCCGGCGACCTGGCGCGAGCGGCCCGATATGCCGAGGCTGCCGCCGACCAGGCGAGCGAGTCCCTGGCGTTCGACCGCGCCGCCGAGCTCTACCGGCGGGCCGCGACTCTGCGGCCGGCCCGCTCCCCCACCGCGCAGGCTCGCCCGGCGTCCAACGGCTGGGAGCACCGGCGTAGCGAAGAACTGTCCACCGCCCTGGGCGACCGGCGAGACGAGACGTCCACCGGCGCCACCGAGCTCCCGCTCGCGGTGAAACTCGGAGACGCCATCGCCAGCGCGGGCCGCCCGATCGACGCGGCCCGCGCCTACCGGGCCGCCGTGATAGACGCCTCGGCCAGCGAGCAGCTCGAGCTGAACCGCCTCGCCGCCGAGCAACTGTTGCTAGGGGGACACGTCGACGAGGGCATGACCCTGTTTCCGTCACGTGCTGGCCGTGGTGGGGCTGCGGCTCGCGTCCACCCCACGGCGCGCGCTGCTGTCGCTGGTGTTTTGGCTACCGTATCGGCTGCTGCGGGGTGTCCGGTTTCACCAGCGCTCCGAGACGCAGGTCGCTCCCGGGGACCTCCTCCGCATCGACTTCTGCCGGTCTGCCTGCCGGGCGCTCAGCAACACCGCGATCGTCCGTGCCGTCGAGCTGCAGACTCGCCATCTGATCCTGGCGCTGTCGTTCCAAGCGGTGGCCGACGCCGCCAGCGCGGGCAGCCGACCGCGAGGCCGGCGCCTCCTGTCACGGGCCACGGAGCTGGCGGGGGAGCACCCGCGCATGCAGGGGCTGTTGAAGCTGTCCGCTGGGATGATCGCGATGATGGCCGGCCACTGGCGGCAGGGCCGCGAGCAACTCGATGAGGCGGGGCACATCTTCCGGGAGCAATGCGCCGGACTGGCTACCGAGGTGGTGACCTGCCGGGTTTACGCGCTGGAGTGTCTGTTCGAGGCCGGAGAGTTCCGGGAGTTTCGCCGACGCGTGCCCGGCTACCTCCGCGAGGCCCGCGAACAAGGCAATCTCTACGGAGAGGTTTCCATGCGGATTCACCGCGCCAGCGTTACCTGCTTCGCGGACAACGCGCCCCAGGCTGCGGTCGAGGACATCGATGCCGCCATGTCCAGGTTCTCGACCAGCCACGCGACGTTCCAGCGCGCGTCGAGCCTGTATCGCCAGGGCGAGTTCCTGCTGTATGCCGGTCCGGCCGACATCGCTTGGGCGTTCGTGACCGATCACTGGTCTACCGCAGCGGCGGTGCGGCTGCTCGAGCAGTCGACCAGGATGAACCGGCACGACCAGCGCGCCCGAGCCGCACTGGCCTCCGCTAGCGCCGGGCTCGACCCGAAGACGATCCGCTCACACTTTCGTCTGGCCGCGGCCGACGCCAGACGGCTCGAGCGCGAGGGCGTCGCGTGGGGACCGCCACTGGGCGCGCTGATCCGCGCCGGCATCGCCAGCTACCAGGACGATCGGGAGGCCGCGGTCGCCTGGCTACGGCGCGCCGACCGGGGGTTCGACGAGGGCGGTATGAAGCTGCGTCGGGCCGCCGTGCAGCGACGACTCGGAACGCTGGTCGGTGGCGGGGAGGGACACGACCTCGTGGAGACCGCCGACGGCTGGCTGCGGGATCAGGGGTTCGCAGACCCCAAGCGCACAGTCGGCGTGTTCGCCCCGGGGCGATGGGACCTCAAAGGCTGAGGAACGCACGACATAAATTGGTGTCAGGTCCACAAGCGGCACACGTGCTCGAGCATCTCCCGGAGGTGCAACGGCCTGCGTCCGGGCGATCCTCACGCGCGCCTATGCGAGGGCCGACGTCAAGACGGCCCGGCGGTGCCTGCAGGACCTCGCCCGCCGGTTGGATGGCGAGCATCCGAGTGCGGCCGCTAGTGTCCGGGAGGGGCTTGACGAGACGCTCACCGTGATCGCGCTCGGGCTGTCCGAGCGGCTGCAGCGGTCGCTGGCCACGACCAATGCGATCGAGAGCCTCTTGAGTCGCACCCGTCACGTCAAGCGGAACGTCCAGGTGCCGAGGTAGCTTTCCCGAGAACTTCTTAGCTGCCTCATCCTGATGCGGAGTGTGTGAGATGGCTTCTAGTTTCCTGTCGTCGTCGTCGTCAGCCAGCCCTCGTCGATCGGCTTCGACGGATCCGCCGTAATTTTCAGGTCAGCGCAGTGGTGGTAGGAGTAGCCGCCTGGCTGGTTATACGCGTGATCTGCCATGAATTTGGATCACTTGTAGCGTGCACTTCTCGCAGGTGATGTTCGGGAGTGGGATGTCGGTCTCCCATGGAGCCATCGGCGTCTCGGGTCTGAAGGAGGCACGCTGGCCTTCTTCTGGATAGTGCCTGAACAGGCCGTCAGCGATGACGGGGATCTGCGGCGGGCTTTGAATCGCTCCCCAGGTTGAATACACGCCTCTGTCCGTGTACTTCTCGAAGGTTATCGGGTCCGGCGGCAGCTCGTTCCGTGAGTTCACCGAGAGTGCGATGCGGTAGTGGCCCGAGTGGAAAATCGTTTCCTGGATCTTCACGTGGAGCTGGGAACCGCCGGTGACCTCGGTGACGGCGCCTGTCAGAAGCTCTGCGTTCTCGCCGCGCGGGTCGCCGCCGCACGGTCCGAGCTTCTGGGGGTCGCCAAGCGGGTTCTCCTCGACCGAGGACGCCGGCTCCAGCAGCTGGAAGTGAGCGTCAGTACCGACTGGCAGCACCGGGAGCGTGATGGCCACGGCGAACAGGAAACGCAGGTAGAGTTTCATTGAGTCGTCCTCCTTAGCAGCCCGTGGTGAAAGTCCCGCGGCATTCGACCGCCGATTCATCCCCTCGACGGTCTCCGGTGCAACGCGCGACTTTCCTCACGGGCTGCTAGACCTACAGGTCTGGAAGGTCCTGCGCCGTGACTTCGGGCTCTCAGAACAAGCGACGGCCCAGGGAATGCGCGAGCTACTCGAGGCTCTTAGCGAACAAGGAAAGAAGGGGAAGCGAAGATGAGCACAAGGGGCAAGAAGCGTTTCTTGTTGGTGATCTGGGACGGCGGCGGAACCATTCCGCCGGAGCTTGGCGTCGCCAAGCGACTCATCGCGCGAGGCCATAGCGTACACGTTCTCGGCGAGCATCCTTCCGAGAGCGATGCGCTGACCGCCAGATGCAGCTTTAGCGAGTACCGCCGCGCCCCCAATCGCGAGTCGCGCCGCGAGGAGCACGATCCATTTCGCGACTGGGAGGGAAGCCCCTTGGCAGCCTTCAAGCGGGCGCGCGATGCGATGATGTGCGGTCCGGCGCGCGCCTTCGCCGACGACGTCCTCGAGGTGATCGACGAACAGGGTATCGACGCCGTCATTGTCGACTCTTTCCTCCTCGGCGCGGTGATCGGCGCGGAGAAGTCGGGCCTGCCAAGCGCTGGGCTGATGCCGAACATCCTGATGCGTCCGGGCCCCGGTTCGACGCCCCTGGGCATGGGATTCAAACCGGCCGCCGGCCCCCTGGGCCGCCTGCGCGATCGGTTCTTCAACGGGATGATGATGCGCATGTTCGCGAGCGGTCACGCGCCGATCGCGGCGGCCCGCAGAGGCCTCGGGCTCCAACCGGTTGCGCATCCCTTCGATCTGATGGACCGGCTCGACAAGCTTCTGCTCCTCTCGACGCGCGAGTTCGATTTCGAGCGCCAGATCCTTCCCGAAAACGTCCGCTATGTGGGACCGCAACTCGACGATCCAAGCTGGGCCGCACCATGGCAATCTCGCTGGCCAGCGGACAGCGCCGAGCCGCTCGTATTGGTTAGCATGGGCACCAGCTTCCAGAATCAATCGGCGGCGACGCAGCGCATCATCGACGCTGTCGGCACGATGCCGGTGCGCGCCGTGGTCACGCTGGGCGACGTGTTCGACCCGGCGCATTTCAGCTCGCCGGACAACGTGGTGGTGGTCAAGTCTGCGCCCCATGCGCAAGTGCTGAAGCAAACCAGCGCCGTCATCACTCACGGTGGCCATGGCACCGTAATGAAGGCACTGGCCGCCGACATGCCGATCCTGTGCATCCCCCACGGCCGCGATCAAAACGACAACGCTGCCCGCCTCCAGGTCCATGGCACCGGTGTGCAGGTCAAGCCGAGCGCCTCCAGCAAAACGATCCGGGCAGCGCTCGAGCGACTCTTAGCCGATCCCGATTTCGCGGTCTGCGCGGCCACAATGGGACAACGGGTCCGCGCGTCGATGGAGGGTGATCGTGCCGTCGCCGAGCTCGAGGCGCTGTTCGAAGATAACAGCACATCTGCGGTATCCATTTAACCGGAGTAAGCTAGGAGCGTGGAGCATCCCCGCGCTGGCAGGCACTATCCACGTCCGTGGGTGAGTTCCAGGCGTGGTTCCGGACCGATGCGGATTGCCTCGACTACCTGGAATGGCTTCGCTGGCCAGCCGGCTTTTCCTGCCCTGGCTGCGGTCATGGGGGGCGCTGGTACCTGAGCGACCGACGAATCATGTGCGCGAGCTGCGGCGGTCGGATCTCGATAACGGCGGGCACAATCTTTGATCGCACGCGCACACCGCTGACGGTCTGGTTTACCGCGTGCTGGCTGTTCACGACGGGCAAGGACGGGATCTCCGCACTGAGCCTGAAGCGGACGCTGGAGATCGGCTCCTACCAGACCGCGTGGGCGGTGTTGCACCGGCTCCGGTCGGTGCTGGTGCGCCCGGGCCGTGACCGGCTGGCCGGCACGGTGGAGGTGGATGAAACCTACATTGGCGGAGAGGAAACGGGCCTGCGCGGCGGGCGAGCGCGGGGGAAGAAGGTGCTGACCGGCATGGCTGTGGAAGTCCAAGAGACGAAAAGGCTTGGCCGGTGCCGGCTCCAGCCCATCGCGGATGCGTCGGCCGCCTCGTTGCACGCCTTTGTGCCGATCACGTCGAGCCCGGCGCCCGGGTCATTACCGACGGCTGGCAGGGCTACCACGGACTCGAGAAGCTGGGTTACGTCCACGACCGGCGCAGCCTACGAGCCGCCCGGCTCCGGCTCCGAGGTGAAGATCCCCACGAACTGCTCCCTGCTGTCCACCGGGTCGCCTCTCTGGTCAAGCGCTGGCTGCTTGGCACACACCAGGGCTCCGTGGGCGACGCGCACCTGCCCGGTTACCTGAACGAGTTCGTGTTTCGCTTCAACCGCCGCCGCTCCCGCAGCCGCGGGCTGGTGTTCTTTCGGGTGCTCGACCTCGCCGTGGCCCATGCCCCGGTCCGCTACCACGATCTGATCGCCCACGCGCACCCTCGGGCTCTCCCGCCTTCGCCGCCGTATACCCCGGGACCCCCGCCGAGTCTGGAGCGCCCACCCGCGAACCGCCCCTGGAGAACCTCGGATCCGGGCTACTCCGGTTAAATGGATACCCCATGACAGCACAATACAAGGCGCCGCCTGACACTGCCGCGGCGCGGTGCCGCGCTGGCCTCGGGCTCGAACCGCTGTTTCAGTTGGCCTCGAGCGTCGTCGCATCAATCCCAATCGTGCGCCCGTGCACGAGGTCAGCGTCCGCCAGTCGCTGCAACACCCAGGTGAAGACCGCCTGATGCGTTTCGACGTCAATCAGTCGGCGCGTGCGCGACAGCGTCGAATGATCCGGCGGGGCCTCATGCAGATCAAAGTCCAAGAAGTCCCGAATACTCAGCGAATCAGCGGCACGCCACGCGATCGCCCGCTCCGAGTCCAGCCCTTCGAAGTAGCCGAGCAGCAGCAACCGGAAACAGCGGCCCGGCGTCACACTGGGGCGACCGAGGCCCTCGGCATAGAACTTCGTGCACTGCGCCTCGACGAAGGTGTCGAAGCCCGCGTCGTCCAGTACACGATTCAGCCGCTCATAGAAGGGATGCCCGGCGCTCTGCGGGAGATCCGCTGTCGCGATCCACATGGACCGTTGACGGTTGCGCTTCCGTTTCGTACCCATCGCCATACGCCGAGTATAGGAACCGCGATCGATTCTGGCGATCGATCTAATTCAAGACTTTCACCACGGGCTGCTAGCCGTTGCCGCCGTCTCCGGGAAGTTCATGCGGCGGAGGAGGGCCCGGAAGCGGGGGTCGGCGCGGAGGGGGCACGCGTCAGAACCGAAACAGCCGCGTGAACTTGACAATAAAGGCGCGGTTTTCGAGGAACGGCGTGCCGCGAAGTGACGTATCGCGCTGGTCATTGTAAACGACGAACAGTTCGCTCCCCGGCTGATATTCCCACCGCAGCCTGACGTTGGTGCTGAACGAATCAGTGCTGTTGTTGTATTGCAGCAAACCACCGACGAACATCCGCGGGGTCAGGGTGTAGGTCACACGACTCTGGACCAGCGTCGCCGTGAAGTTGCCTTGCGGGAGATCGATCCGATTGATGGACAGGCCCGGCTCGATTGAGAACTGCCGTGTCACCTCGACCCGGCCGCCTCCAAATCCGCCGCCAAATCCGACCGCCGTGATGTGCCCGCCGAAGAACTCGCCGCGCTGGAACGAGAGGTTGCCTGACACCCGCCGTTGGGCCCCCATGGAATAAGACACGAAGAAGTCCTCGAAGTCGTAGGCGCCGACCGGAATCGTGACGTCGGTCGCGATCGCGAAGGGCTGGACGAGGAGCTCGTAGCTCTGCTGGACATCGACGCCGAACCGATCAGTGTTCTCGAATTCCGTTTCGAACCGGGCCTGCGCGATTCGCGTCTCGATTAGCCCGGCGCCGTTCTGTATGTAGTCGAGGCTGGCTTCCCACGTAAACTGGCGCACCGCGCGAATCGAGGCAGGCCGAGGGCTGAACCGCGCCGTCGTGAAGGTGCGCCGGAAGTCGTCACGACGGAGGAATCCGATTTCCGGGTTGAAGTGGTCGCCGACCCGCAGGTGGTCGAGCTCGAAGCCGTAGCGGTCGCCGGTGTAGTTGAACCTTCCCTGGTAGCTCGCGTCGTCGCCGTCCAATCCGGGCGTGCGCGTCCGGGCATAGTAGCCGTTGAAGTTCACGTTGTCGTAGAACGAAAAGAGCGCGTCAAGGCCGTAGACCTCGTTCGATCCTGCGCCCACCGTCGACACCGACCGGCCGGTGAAGATGCCGCCGATACGGCTACGGCGCAGGATGTCGCGTTTGACCCGGAGGACGGTAAAGTTGGTCGACAGGGCGCCGACGCTCGGGGCGTCGTCCGTCTGAATGTTTACGGCCCCGATGCTGAACTTGCCGGCCTTGCCGGTGAGCCGGCCGCCCCCCAGAATCGGGACGGCCTGTCCGCTTTCCAGCCCGATCCGCCGGCTGAAAAAGAGCGTGGGCACGTCGCCACCTCCGAAGAAGCCGCCCCCGCCGCGCTGGACCCCGCCGGAACCCCCGCCGATGATGGTGACGCCGCGCCCGAAGTCGAAGATGCCTTGTCCTTCGAGGAAGAACTCGCGCTTCTCGGGGAAGAAGAGACTGAACCGCGTCAGGTTCACTTGCTGCTGGTCGACTTCGACTTGGGCGAAATCGGTGTTGTAGGTGAAGTCCGCCGTCAGGTTCTGGGTGACCCCATACTTGACGTCGAATCCAAAGTCGCCGTCACCGTCGTTCGAGATGCGCGGGACGGCGTTGACGTCGGTGGCGAGCGAGCCGATCGCGTATGGCTTGACCTCCAGCGTCCTGTTGCCCGGCTGGACTTCCACGCCGGTCAGGGTGCCAGCCACGGACAGACGGAACTCGCCTGGCCCGGCGGAGGCCGGCACCGGCGTCAGATAGGTCTGTTCGTTCTTCCAGCGAATCGCCCGCCCGAGCTGGAATCCCCAGATCTGCGATGCGCCCGGCCGATAACGGAGGGACTTGAAGGGGATTTCCATCTCGACGGTCCAGCCCCCGTCGAATCGGCCCGTCCTCACGTCCCAGATGGGGTTCCAGTCGGCGTTGGAGAACCCTTCGTCGGAGATCTCGTAGTCCATGAAGCCGCCAATCGGGTTGACCATGAAGGACACGCCGTTGCGCCGGTCGTAGAACGTGTCGAACGCGACGCTGAAGTAGTCGTTGTTCACGAGCTGGAACGAATCGCGCACCATCTCATTGGCGATCCACTGTGACTCGGGCGCCGAGTCCCACAAGCGCGCGCCGACATACACGGTGCTGTCGTCGTAGAAGACCCACGCCTCGGTCCGTTCGGTTGTGGGCGCCCCCTCATCGGGCAACTGCTGAAGGAAGCCGCCGACGGGCGGCACCGTCTCGTAGACGCTTTCGTCGAGCGCGCCGTCGAGGCGGAACGGTTCGGTGAGCCGGACCGCCCGCACCGTGACGCGTCCGGCGGCATCGCGTGTCATCGTCTCCGGCGCCACTGGCGGTGCAGGGCCATCGATGAAGCCGACGGGCGCCGCCGTGAAGCCGCTGCGGCCAGACGCCGTCGCGACGCCGTCCGGTGCCGGTCCGGGAGGATCAACGGTGGGAGGGACCGCCTCGCTGCTGGTTGGTGTGCGAGCCGTCCCCGACGTCGCGATTGCACCACCCGCGCCCGACAGCCCGCGTCTCAGGTCGGCAGCGAGCCGGTCCTGTAAGGCGAACAGCTCCGCCAGCGCGCCGTCGACGATCGCCGTGTGCACCTCGGTGGCGGTCGCCACGTCCACGACCCGCGCCGTGATGCGCATCTGGTCGCCCACCCGCTGGTAGCCGCCACTGAGGACCCACTGCACGCCGAGGAGGCGGCCTGCGGCAAGCGCTGTCGCTCCAGCAATGCCGTCTGCGCTGCTCACGTTCTCCAACGCGCCCGAGACCGCCTGACGCCCCAAAACAGACAGGTCGTTGGCACGCCCGAGCTCGACGGTGAGGGCTTCGGCGATGCCTGTGCCGATCCAGTCGTCCTCCGCGATCCGAGAGATGTTGGAGAAGGCGATAATGGCGACGCTGTCGTCCGCGGCGGCTGCTGGCGCCGCCTGGGCAGCGCGGACCGGTCCTGACGCGATGGGGTGAGGCTCCGGGCCACGCTCGGCCGGCCCGGCCGTCGCCACCGAAAGAAGCATGATGGCCTCAGCGATGATCATGGGGATCCTAGGAGCCTACTCCGGCGGCGGTCGATGGCGTCATCCAGTGCCAACGGCCCTCCCGCGATCCGCTCCTTGAGCGTCTCCCCCGCGTAGTGGGCCATCACGAGGTAGAGCTGCCCGTCGGTTGTCTCGTTGATCTCGTGGATCGTGCAAATGTTGGGATGATCCAGCGCCGACGCCGCTTGGGCTTCCTGCAGGAACCGCTGCTTGGCCGTCTCGTCGCGGGTCAGGTCGGGTGGCAGGAGCTTGATCGCGACCTGGCGCTTCAAGCGGGGGTCTTGGGCCAAGAACACGACGCCCATCCCACCGCGGCCGATTTCAGCGGTGATCGAATAGGGGCCGAGCTGGGCGCCGGGGGCAAGGGACATCGGTGACGGGGGTCATTGTAGTGCGCCCCGACGGGCAATCCGGATGACTCAGTTTCGTCCCACTAATTCGTCCCACTAATAAGGATGGACATCCGACGGCCGTCACAGACAGCAGGCCGAGGGTATCAAATCGAGACACAGTGCTGACGACCAGACGCCCCCCTGCACGACCGCACGCAGGTCGAGCGAACGCCGAGCGGCAATCCGCGCTGCGCCGGCTGCCGGCCCTGACACGCGTCGGCGGCTTCGTCCTGGTCGCTGACACGGCCCGGCATCGGAGCATGATTCGGCAGTTCTTCGAGGAGGGCGCCGAATGGCGCGTCGTCCGCCGGAAGGGCGATTTCGTCTGCGCCCAGAAGTGCCCCTCACGGCGGCGTTCCAGAAACCCTGGCTGAGGGCCGGCTACTTTCGCCCCACAATCACAGGCGCGGCTTACCCGCCCTGGGGTGTTCCGTTTTCAACTGATAGCGGAACGCCCCCGCACGACACTTCGTCGAACCGGCCCGGGCTCACACTCGCACGGCCGGGAGTCACGGCGCGCACGCACCACAGGGGGAAGCCCAGTAACGTCGTTAATCGGGAATCCGGTGTGATGACCGAGGCTGGAATTGCTGCCCCAACCGACCCCGAAGGCCCCGAGTCCCCGGAATACCCGAGCAACCCCCAACCTCCGGCACGGCCAGTTGAGACACCTCCATCTTACGCGGAATGGCCGATCAGTGGCACGCGCGCGGTGGCTTCCGTTCAGACCCGGGTATATTCGCTTGTTTTTCTCCCTTGTCGAGTCTCCTCGTGCCCGCCGCCACCGACTCCATCGACGCGTTCATCGCCGAGACGCTGCGCCTGGACGGGTCCAACGCCGAGGCGGCGCAACGAAGTCAGCCGGGTCACGGGCCTGCGCGCCGCGTGGCGCTACATCGACGATGTCGCCACGCAGGCGCCGCGACCGGCGCTGTGGCAGGTGCTGCTGCTGGCCTACCTGATCAACCCCGCCCACAAGCACGGGTGGCGGCGCTACGACCTCGCCGGTGCGCCAGCTCCCACCAAGATCGGGCCGGTGATGGAAGTGTGGCACACCCGGCTCGGGAGATGGACGCCGCAGCATGCGTATGACGCGCTGCTCAAAGTGCATCCCTTCGGGAACCCGAGTGCCGCGACGTCGCGCTGTGTGTCTACAACTGGCTTCGGGAAACGTGGCGGAGCCCGGTGTTCCCGAATCGCCGCAACCGATCTGACTGCCCGGCCGTCTGACCATACAGAGCGTGTCGCGCATGACCTTGCCTTCTTTCCTCCGCTTCGGTCTCGTGGTCGTCGTGGCCGTGGCGGGGTCCTATGCGCTGCTGATCCCATCCGCCCCGGAGGGCCTCACGGGAAGCTGGATGTTTGCCATCACGCTCGACACGGGCCGCGGCGACCTCGCCAACGTGATCGTCCAACAAGACGGCGACGAGCTAACGGGCACGTATCGTGGGCGCGGGCCCCGGTCGGAAAAAGGGTGTCCCAAATAGAGCCACCGCCGAGGCGAAGGCCATCTGTGCGGCCATCGTCGACAACTCCACCTACCGCAAGAACCTGATGGCCCGTGCGATGGCCGGGGAGCTCTCGCCGGCCGTCGAGGCGATGCTGTGGGCCTACGCCTACGGCAAACCGAAGGAACTGGTCGAGCACGCCGGGGGCATCACGCTCTCATGGGAGTAGCGACCGCCACTCGAGTGCGCATTCCGTACAAGCCCCGCCAGTGGGCGCAGCCGTTCCACGCCTCGCTCGACCGCTGGTCGTGTCTGGTCCTGCACCGCCGGGCCGGCAAGACGACCGCGATCATCAACCATCACCAACGGGCCGCCACCGACGACACCTGGGAGCGGACGCGCCTCCGCCATCTCAAGCCCGACGTGACCGTCGCGCACCTGACGGAACTGCTCCGCGGCCGGTTCTACGCCCATGTCCTCCCGACATACCGCCAGGCGAAGCTCACGACATGGGACATGGCCAAGTACTTCGCGACGCCGATCCCTGGCGTCCGGTTCAACGAAGCCGAGCTGAGGATCGACTACCCGAACGGGAGCAAGGTGCAGCTCTTCGGCGCCGACAAGCCCGACCGGCTTCGTGGTCCCGCGTTCTCGGGCGTCTCATTCGACGAATACGGGATGCACCCACCGAACGTCTTCTCGGAGGTCATCTCGAAGGCGCTGGCTGACCACCTGGGCTACGCCATCTTCGCCGGCACCATCAAGGGCCGGAACCAGCTCTATCGCACGCACGAGGCGCTGAAGGACGACCCGACGGCGTTCACCGTCTGGCAGAACATCGACGAGTCCCTCGACACGGAAGCCGACGCTGCCACGCTGATGCTACGCCAGGCGATGCAAGATGACCGGGGCCTGATCACCAAACACTTAATGACCCAGGAAGAGTTCGACCAGGAGTGGTTCCTCTCGACCGACGCGGCCATCAAGGGCGCCTACTACACGGCGCCGCTCGCGGCGGCCCGGAAGGACGGGCGGATCACGCGGGTGCCCTACGACCCGGCGTTGCCCGTCGATACGGACTGGGACTTGTTGGGGATCGGCGACGCCACGGCGATCTGGTTCAGCCAGTCGCTCGCGTCGGGCGCGGTCCGCCTGATCGACTACTACGAGCACAGCGGCGAGGGCCTCCCACACTACGTGCAGGTGCTCAGGGACAAGGGCTACGTCTACGGCGAGCACTGGGCACCGCACGATATCCGCGTCCGGGAGCTCGGCACCGGGAAGAGCCGCCTCGAGACGGCGCGGAGTCACGGGATCGCGTTCAGGATCGTGCGCGACATCGGTGTCGACGACGGCATTGACGCGGTGCGCCTGCTGCTCCCGCGGTGCTGGTTTGACGAGGAGAAATGCCGAGCGGGCCTCGACGCGCTCACGGTCTACCGGAAGACGTTCATCGAACGGTTGCAGGAGTTCACGGACACGCCGCTGCACGACTGGTCGAGCCACGCTGCAGACGCGTTTCGGGGGCTGGCGGTACGGCACAAAACGCCGCAAGAGGAGGCGCCGGCACCGCCGCCGTATCGCCGGACGACCGCGTAAGGTCCAAAAACTCGAACGACCGATCACCTCCTGTCGTCCAACGGTCGGGTCTGGCACTAACCGTCGGTGAGACGGGGGCGGCGAGCCGGGCCTCTGCTACGCTCGGCCACTATGTGCCCGCTTCCCCAAACGCTGCAGTTCCTCGTCGTCGCCGTGGCCGGCTGGATCAACCAGCAGCAACGCGACGTCATCGACTACCTCCAGGAAGAGAATCGGGTGCTGCGCGAACAGTTCGCCCCCCGCCGGCTCCGCTTCACCGACGCCCAGCGGCGTCGCTTGGCCGCGAAGGCCAAGACCCTCGGTCGGCGCGCGCTTGTTGAAATGGAGACACTGGTCACCCCCGACACGCTGCTCGCCTGGCATCGTCACCTCATCGCGCGGAAATACGACGGCAGCCATCGCCGCGGGCCCGGTCGTCCGCCGGTGATGGACAAGATCCGGCGGTTGATCGTTCAGATGGCCACCGAGAATCGGGACTGGGGCTATACGCGGATCCGTGGCGCACTCGCGAATCTGGGGCATGACGTGGCGCGCGGCACCATCGCCAACGTGCTCAGGCGCCATGGATTGGAGCCCGCACCCGACCGGACGAAACGGACGACCTGGCGGGAGTTCCTGGCCGCTCACTGGGACGTGCTGGCGGCCGCCGATTTCTTCACGGTGGAGGTGTGGCTGCCGCGCGGCCTGACGCGGTTCACGGTGCTCGTGCTGATCGAGCTGGCCACGCGCCGCGTGCACGTCGCGGGCATCAGCGCCGAGCCGGATGGGCCGTGGGTGACCCAGCTCACGCGGAACGTCACCGATGCCGAGGACGGGTTTCTGCGTGGCACGCGGTGGCTCATCCACGACCGTGACCCCCTCTTCAGCCACGCCGTCCGCGACACGCTCGCGGCCGCGGGCGTGACCCCGATCCGGCTGCCCGCGCGCTCGCCCAATTTGAACGCCTTCGCCGAACGCTTCGTCCGCACCATCAAGGAATCCTGCGTCGAGCGGCTGGTCCTCATCGGCGAAGGCTCGCCGCGCCACGCGGTGCGCGAGTTCGTGGACCACTACCACCACGAACGGAATCATCAAGGGCTGGACAACCGATTGATCCGTCCCCTCGTCACGGCGGGACACGCGCACGGCCCAATTCACTGTCGACAACGGCTCGGCGGGATGTTGAAGTACTACTATCGGACGGCCGCCTGACCCGCCGAGCGCGTGCCATCCGTGCGACCCATGCGGGTGTTCCGAGACCCTGCCCAAGGTGGCGCTGCATGAGGAAATACGATCCTGACGTGGGACCGGTGGCAGCTGACTGGTTGGGGATTCCGGAAGCCGAACGCATTGACATGGTCGCGGCGTACCATCGTCGTCGCCGTGTCTCACTGCCGAGCCGTCAACTTCACTCGATCATCCACGTTGTCGTGGAGAACCAACTCGCCCTCAGTGAACACGTCGTCATCCAGGCACTTGAGAGACTCCTGGACGGAGGGCTCGATCGACATGACGCGATTCATGCGATCGGCATGGTCCTGAGCGAGCACATCTACGCCCTTCTCAGGCGAGGCGGCGAGCCTGCGGTCAATCCGCAGGCGCCGTACTTCGAACGATTGGAACGGCTCACTGCCGACGAATGGCGTCGGTCAGGCTAGCAACGGAGTGGTACTGGCGTCGCGGATACTGAATTGCTACGTCCGATCGAGTAATTGGACATTGCGGGATTGGAACTGCTCACTCCAGCCCGGCACTGGTGCATCCTGCGGAAAGAGCGCTCGCAGTCCAGCTCCTCTCATACCCGTCCAGCGCCGCCCACTACCGCGGCAATCGTCGATCACCGAACAGCCGTGCGTCGACGCCTGGACGCGTGACGCTGAGTGAGACTCGGGCACCACCGGAATCCGGCCGTTCGTAGACCACGCGATAGCGCGTCAACCCCTCGTCATAGAGGGTGTCCATGTCCGTCGCCAGGGTGATCAGCTCATCGACCAGTGCCGTCGGCGACGCGATCGCCGTGTACCGCCCCCCAGTGTTCTCAGCGAGGTTGATCGCCCGGCCGGTGATCGCACTCCTTCCGCGTGTCGTGATCTGAACCGTGTGAATCATCACGCCCGCCTGTCGTAGCACGGTAACGAAGTCGAGATACCGGTCGTCGTTCATGAAAGCACTCGTGTCGCTGCCGTCTGTCAGGACCATCACGAAGACGGGCCAAGCCTCATTGCCGTCAAACCGACGCTCCCACGTCTCCTTGAGACCGTCGAGCATACGCACACCCCGGCCACGATCCGGAAAGATCGAGTGCGCCGCGTCGGTCAACTCGCCCCGATCGGCGGTGAAATCAACCCGCCGTCGGACCGTACCGCCGATGGTAAGCAAGCTGACGAGGTGCTGCGGCGCCAACGTCTCGACAAACCCGGCCACGCCGTCACGGATGGGATTGAGCGCGACTCGGGACGCCCTGGTGCGCTCCCCGTTGTCCACCAACACCGCGATCTTCATCGGCTCGGTCCCGATCCGGGCCGACACCACTTTGGACGCAACCCCGTCCTCCGTGACCACGAACTCCTCGGGCGTGAGGTCGGTGACCGGGTGTCCTGTCCCGCTCATGACCGACACATGTAGGTGACCCACCTCTTGTTGCAACGGCGTTCGACCAGGCGAACACCATGACGCAGGGAGCGACGGCGACGACGAGGAGTCGTGTCCTGAGGCAACGTTGTATCGTCCCAACCACCTCCTGCTTCCGAGACGAGGGCCACGTGGGCTCTGGCGCAGTATCTCGCTGAAACAGGATCGGGTCTAGCAGGCTGCTGAAGAACCTGAGTAAATCGGACTGTTCTCTAAGCATCATGCGAGTAACGACCGACCGACGACGGTGCGCACCGCTATGCGCTGGCCCCGATCAGGGGGCCGGCGACACGCGCGTCCGGCGATCAGGGACACGTCGCCTCCAGCTTCCGCAGCCGGACCAATGTTATAGGCCGCGGCGGCGAAGGTGAGCTGCCAATCCACGAGGGCGACGCCGCGATGCCGGAGCGTGCGCAAGCCCCCGACGGTCTTCATCCATCCAAAGACCTGTTCCACGAGTTTCCGTTTCCGCTGACTGATGTGATAGCCCGCATGCCGCGTGGTCCGGCCATCGATCGCGCTCCAGCGGACCTTTTGCGCCACGTGGGGCGTGACGTCCCGGATGCGGACGTCGGCCACGAAGCTCGCCACATCGTCGAAGACGGCTTCCCGCAAGGCTTGGCGTAAGCTGGCCACCTTTGGTTTCAGCGCCTCCGGTGCGGCCTGGACCCTTGCTTCCGGTGACCCAATCGGTGCGCTCCTGGGCGCGGGAGCAGCGATAGTCAGTGCACTCAACACGGAGAAGAGGGAGACAGGGGCGTTCTCGTACTTGTTCCGAGCAACACGAACCTACGCGAGCCCAACTCCCCCGCCTGAAGGCGGGGGATTCATCCTCGACTACAGTCGACTAAAGGCTCGCCGCACGATGCCGGCTCCATCGCCCTCATTCCGACACCTGGAAGCGCTCATCGGCCGCCGGGTCCTCCCCTTGCAACCGGATGTACTCGGCGATCGTCTCGTCCGTCACGTTGCCGCTGCTCGCGACAAAAGTACCCGCGAGCCCACAGATGATGTCCCCAGAACGTCTTCTTCAACCGCCGGTGATCCAACAGCAATCGATGCGACGTCTTCCCTTTGACCGCCTGCATCACGCGACTCGGGGACAAGTGCGGCGGGAGCCCCAGCAACAGATGGACATGATCCGGCCGCACGTGCCCCTGCAGGATCTCGATGTCAGACCCTCAACAGATTTGCTGAATCTGCTTGCGGACCGCCTGCCCGATATCGCCCCGCAGCACCAGCTTCCGATACTTCGTGCAGAAGACGAAATGACAGTGCACCGCATGAAGCGTATGGGCCGACCGACGGTAGTCGCGCATGGCCGGCCATCGTATCGCAAGCCTCCTGAAGGCGTCGCCTGAAAGCGAGGGGGTTCCCCATCCCAGAGTGCGACCCTAACACGGGTTGCAGTGTCCTGGAGTTCTTTGACTCCGAACAAGAGGCATTGGCGAGCTTTTCTTCCGAGAGCCGTAACAACGCGGATCGCTAACCATTCTCGAGGACTTCCCAATGCTCTTTTTGGTCGAAAGCATTCATGACGGGGCGCATTGCCCCGGCTACAACCGCGAGGCGATGAAAGCGACGATTGACGCCTTGAAACGGCGCGACGAGATCGCACGGCAGTTCGGCGTCACGCTACACGGCGCCTACAGTGCCCTGCCGGAGCATCGGGAGTTCGCACTCGTCGACGCGACAAGTGCGGCCCGGATCGCCGCCTTCATTTCCACGCTGTTCCCCGTCGAGCAGGCGGAGTTCAACCTGACCGCGCTGACTCCTGCCGACGAAGTCATCGCCGTCGGTGAGCAGATGATGGCCGCGGTCCAAGACTGAGAGCACGGCGGCCCGAGAGTGGCCCTGGTAGGCGGGTAGGCGCCCGAAGCCCCGACCCAATTCACGGCGGCAGTAGCGGGTGGGTCCACGACCGCTTGGGTCTCAAATCCAGAGAAGGAACACCAAGGCGATCACCGCCACACAGATCAGCACCCAGTTGAGCACTCGATCGCTGTCAGACCGGACAACCCCGTCGTCTCCGGGGTCGCCGTATGTTGGATCCCGAGTGGACGTGATCGGTACCTGCGCCATGAAATCGCGCAGCGTCCGTTCTGGATCGAGCCCGACCTCGGCCGCGTAGGCGCGGACGAACGCGCGCGTGAAGATGCCCCCAGGAAGCTGGGCCGCGTCGTGCGCTTCAACCGCTTCGAGCGTACCGATTGAGATCTTGGTCGCGTCCGCGATCTTTCTCAGTGAGAGCTGCTTTGCCTCCCGCGCGGCACGGAGGCGTGGCCCCGCGTCCGTGGGCGCCTCGGTATAAGGATCCGGCGCTGTGGACATGATGGCCAGTGGGTCAAATGGCAAAAGACGGGCCACCGGCACGTATGCCGCGCGTGGCGACCCTCACCCCCTGGCTGGCCCGCTTCCGGCTTGGCCACGACGGGGGCTGAGCCTCTTATCGACGATTCGACGGCTCAGTGCAGTTCCCGTCGCGGGCGGGACTTGCGGGTCGGTCCACGACCGCCGGAGCCATTGGTAGGCCAGCAGCGCCAAGAACGCCTTCCAGTGAACTGGTCGCAGCCGGATCTCTCGAAGTGGCTCGGGGGGGCCCAATTACGAGGGCGCCCCTATGGAGTTCATCATCTTGTTGAGACACTGCGCGCAATACACGCCGCATACGCCCTTCGTCGACGCTTCAGCCACAGCAACTGCTCCACACGCGCACGTGTTCGTGGGCAGCGCACGTGCTTCGATTCCGCCTCCGACATCCTCTCGAGCGGTCCCGAGGTCTGAGAGTGCGTCGTCAATCTCAGGCAGCGTCATCCCTGCGAGGCCCCGTCCTAACAGACGCTGCTTGACGCGCTGGATAACGGCGTCAATCGCTGCAAGCGCTACCCGTTCGCCGAAAAGACACCACTGCTCCTCCGACGGCTTCCGGGGCCTCTCACCCCGCATGTCGCTGTCTACTACCCGCCGCGCATCGTCTTGTTGCCATGTCACGGCTTTAGCTTACTCTACGGCGGGCGACCGAGCGCGGCGTCCGACCGGGGTTGATAAGTCCGCCTGGAGGTGGTCATAAATCAACGGGCACCCACCGCCGCGGGAGACCGTGGGGGACGTGGCGCTGCTGGTCTACGTCGAACGCTAGCGACACATCGACCAGGCAGGTCACATCCTGGTTGTCGGCCGTCTGGCGTCACGACCGCTGCCCCTACATCTTGCGATGTCGCTTGGCTGGATGTGCAGAGCGGCCAACCTCTTCGGATTCGCTCACCACGAACCCGCAGAGCGGGCAATCTCCAGGCGCTCGCGCAATGGGCGCTTCGGAGCCACTGGTAGACCAGCAGCGCAACGAGACTGTTGGCCCGCCCGAACGGCTGCACCTTCAACAGCGCCTGGTAGGCGTCCTCCAGTGTCCGGCGCGGCGGGCACCGGCACCACAGCTCCATGAGCGGAGGCACTTTCACCGCCAAAGGATAGCCCCTCGTCGAAGACACGCTCTAGCCCTTGGCGTTCATGGGCTCGGCCAGATAGCCCAGCACTAGCAGATATGCGGCTCGGGAAAGGCCGGCTTGCCGCCGAGGTCGCCCAGGTAGCGCAGGCCGGCCCGCAGCCCGTGCTCGAGTGATGCCGCATGGCCAGCCTGTGGCTGCAGCCCTTCACGGCGGAGGGCTGCAGCGATGAACGCCTCCAGGATGCACAGGTTGAATAATAGCGAACATAAGGCAAATACCAGACGAGTGGCCCGTCCAGTAGAATGGCCGCGGTGGGCGCTCGAGATATTGTCAAATGTTGTGGATCGGTCATCAGCGTGATCAGGCGGCCACCTTCCGATCTCCCTCGTTGTTTCGCTCCTGCTGTACCCCGTCAATGAACGTCACGCCGGCGCGGACGAGTGGCAGCAGATGCGCGCCATTGAGCCGACGCCAGCGCTGCTGTGCCATCTCGAGCAGCTTGTAGGCCATCAACAGGCCCTTGGTGCGCGAGCCCGCGCCTTTGGTCACGCGCTGCCGGAGTCGGACCGTGGCGAATGGCGACTCGATGACGTTGCTCGTGCGCACGTGCTGCCAATGCTCAGCTGGCAGGGCAAAGTGCGTGAGGAGGCGGTCGCGGTCTGCGTCCAGGCACGCCGCCGCCTTCGGGTACTTGGCCTCGTACTCGGCGATGAAGACGTCCATGGCCTCCTCGGCGTGTGCCCGCGTCTCGGCGTACATGATCTCGCGGAGCGCGCGCTTCGCTTTCGGCTGTAATCGCTTTGGCAATTTGTCGAGCACGTTGCCCATCTTGTGACACCAGTCGCGGAGCTCTCGCGTGTCCGGCCACACGTCGCGCACGGCCGCCCAGAAACCCAGGGCGCCGTCGCCGACCGCCCCCACCGGGGCCCGCATGCCGCGCCGCTGGAGGTCCCGCAGCACCGTCGCCCAGCTGTCGGTGCTCTCGCGGTAGCCGTCCTCCAGGGCCACGAGCTTCTTGGTCCCATCGGGCCGTACGCCGATGATCACCAGCGTACAGAGCCGATCGTCCTCGAGCCGGATGTTGAAATGGATGCCGTCGACCCACACGTACACGTAGTCACGATCGGCCAGGTCCCGCTGGCGGAACCGCCGGTAGTCCTCTTCCCACACCGCCGTGAGGCGCGCGATGTTGGTCGCGCTGAGGCCGGCCGCGTCATCCCCCAATAGCACCGGCAGCGCTTCGCGGAAATCGCCCGTCGACAGACCGCGCAGATAGAGGATCGGCAGCACCTCCGCCACCTTGGGCGAGCGACGCATGTAGGGGGGCAAGATCCGACTCGTGAACCGCTCCCGCTGGCCCGCGCCGTTGACCCTTTTGTCGTTCACCCGAGGAGCATGCACCTCGAGCGTACCTGCCCCGCACGTCACCTTCCGCGCCTGGGCCCGACCATTCCGAACGACCAGCCGGCGTCCCCGCGCGTCCCGCTCCTCGCCGTGGGCCTCGATGTACTGCCCGACCTCCACCGCCAGGGCCGTCATCAACATCCGCCGGGCTCCCTCCCGGGCCAGCTCGTCCACCGTCTGCGCACCGCGCTCTTCCGGCGGAACTTCGTTGTCTGCTCCATCGTTGTCGAGTACCTTCAGCATGGGTGGCGGCTCCTTTCACCGGCCTGCCAGCCGGAGTTTTCGCGTTGCTCACGCGAAAGGATACGCCGCCTTCTTCAGACTGCCGATCCACAACTTCTGGTTATATCTCTGGGCGCTCCGGGATCGGCACCTACGTTGAGAAGCGCAGGAGGTGGGCGGGCCGCCAGCGTGTATACGCGCCGGCGGCCCTCACCCCGCACTGGCCCCTTTGGTGTGCGTAACTTGGTCAGTCGACGGGGCTGAGCACCGTATCGGCACGCCACCTGCCGCCCTGTAGGGTCGACGAGGCCGCCTCAGAGCCTGTCTGCAGATGATCGTGATCGCCCTCTCGCACCAGCGCGGGCGGCGTGCGGTACGCTGGCGTCAGACCGTCATCCAGCTAGGCCCTTGGTGGCGGCTCAGGGGCGTCGGTTTCTGTCTCCTTGAGGCCGATGCCCCGCCTTCACGGCGGCAGCATTGGATCGGCCCACGACCGCCGGAGCCACTGGTAGACCAGTAGAATGGCCGCGGTGGGCGCTCCGGATCGGCGTCGCTGAGACGTCGTAGCAGGGAGCGGGCAACCTCAGGTGGGGGAGCGATGCCAGGCTCAGACGGATCTCGACTCTCGCGCGAGGACCTTGACCACCTCGTCGAAGCCTACTGCGCGTTCAGACTTGAGCACTCCCTCGCAGCGTTGCACCGGCGACGCCAGACGATAGCCGAGACGCACGGGCTCGTCGCCGCGTACGAGATCGCCGAGCTCGAGCGGCTCTACGCGGTGTCGTCGCCGACCCTCCCGGCGAATCAAGCACCAGTGGTCCGCCGATCTCCCTGAGGAGAGGAGCGTCCAGCTCATCACGTTACTCGCATACATTGTGAAGCAGAGGACCACGGTGAACCACATCAGCGTTAGCGGGAACGTCGCCAAGAGATATTGTCAAATGTTGTGGATCGGTCATCAGCGTGATCAGGCGGCCACCTTCCGATCTCCCTCGTTGTTTCGCTCCTGCTGTACCCCGTCAATGAACGTCACGCCGGCGCGGACGAGTGGCAGCAGATGCGCGCCATTGAGCCGACGCCAGCGCTGCTGTGCCATCTCGAGCAGCTTGTAGGCCATCAACAGGCCCTTGGTGCGCGAGCCCGCGCCTTTGGTCACGCGCTGCCGGAGTCGGACCGTGGCGAATGGCGACTCGATGACGTTGCTCGTGCGCACGTGCTGCCAATGCTCAGCTGGCAGGGCAAAGTGCGTGAGGAGGCGGTCGCGGTCTGCGTCCAGGCACGCCGCCGCCTTCGGGTACTTGGCCTCGTACTCGGCGATGAAGACGTCCATGGCCTCCTCGGCGTGTGCCCGCGTCTCGGCGTACATGATCTCGCGGAGCGCGCGCTTCGCTTTCGGCTGTAATCGCTTTGGCAATTTGTCGAGCACGTTGCCCATCTTGTGACACCAGTCGCGGAGCTCTCGCGTGTCCGGCCACACGTCGCGCACGGCCGCCCAGAAACCCAGGGCGCCGTCGCCGACCGCCCCCACCGGGGCCCGCATGCCGCGCCGCTGGAGGTCCCGCAGCACCGTCGCCCAGCTGTCGGTGCTCTCGCGGTAGCCGTCCTCCAGGGCCACGAGCTTCTTGGTCCCATCGGGCCGTACGCCGATGATCACCAGCGTACAGAGCCGATCGTCCTCGAGCCGGATGTTGAAATGGATGCCGTCGACCCACACGTACACGTAGTCACGATCGGCCAGGTCCCGCTGGCGGAACCGCCGGTAGTCCTCTTCCCACACCGCCGTGAGGCGCGCGATGTTGGTCGCGCTGAGGCCGGCCGCGTCATCCCCCAATAGCACCGGCAGCGCTTCGCGGAAATCGCCCGTCGACAGACCGCGCAGATAGAGGATCGGCAGCACCTCCGCCACCTTGGGCGAGCGACGCATGTAGGGGGGCAAGATCCGACTCGTGAACCGCTCCCGCTGGCCCGCGCCGTTGACCCTTTTGTCGTTCACCCGAGGAGCATGCACCTCGAGCGTACCTGCCCCGCACGTCACCTTCCGCGCCTGGGCCCGACCATTCCGAACGACCAGCCGGCGTCCCCGCGCGTCCCGCTCCTCGCCGTGGGCCTCGATGTACTGCCCGACCTCCACCGCCAGGGCCGTCATCAACATCCGCCGGGCTCCCTCCCGGGCCAGCTCGTCCACCGTCTGCGCACCGCGCTCTTCCGGCGGAACTTCGTTGTCTGCTCCATCGTTGTCGAGTACCTTCAGCATGGGTGGCGGCTCCTTTCACCGGCCTGCCAGCCGGAGTTTTCGCGTTGCTCACGCGAAAGGATACGCCGCCTTCTTCAGACTGCCGATCCACAACTTCTGGTTATATCTCGAGTGGATGAGCCAACTGGAGCAACGAGCTAAGGTTGTAGTCGCCCCACTGCTAAAAGGGCAGCCGACGACGCTGGATTTGAAACAGATTGCGACGCTTGCAGAATGGACTACCAAGACCGCAGTTTGTTGGGACTACGTGCGGCCAGACCGTCGTTACTTCACTCAAGCCGAAAGAGGGACTCTATACAAGACGTTGAGTGCAGCACCCCCAAGAACGTTGTCCCTCCTACCAGGGACTCGAGTTTACGTGGCCCGGTACCGTGGCCCCCAAGTAACAGCCAGCATCGCGGGAAAGCTGATACTGCCGGTCACAACATCAGCAGCCCCGCCGCACGGTTTTGTTTTCACCGTCGCGTTGGGTGAATTATGCCTTCAGCTCTTTGTCGTTCATCACCCAGAGGAACTCCACCCTTCTTTCTCCGTTCCCGACCAGTTCCATGACTCGTGCCGCCTGCTTTGGCCTAAGGCGTCTGATTGCCAGTGGCCGCCTCCACAAGCGCTTGATCAAGCCAGATTCGACGCCTTCGCCAACAGAATCATCGATGACGTCTCTCGCCTTGGCGACGGCTCGGGGGCCTCGGGAAAGTCGGCCGATAGAGCCGAGACGTCCCGCCGTACAACTACAGGCTGACAGGCCCACCGTTGCACCGTAGCCACCGTCGCCCCACCGCGCCCTACCCTCCCTCAGAGCGCTTGTAGATGGTCATGATCGCCCTCCCGCACCAAGCGCAGCGCCAACCGCTTCGCCCGCCGTCGCGCCTGCGCCACCGGCGGCCGCGGGTTCGGGCGATACCCCACGTCGGCCCCCAACCAGAGCAGGTGCGACGAGTCGGCGTGCCCGCCCACCTCGGCGTTGCGCTCCGGTGACCGGCCCCAGCTCGTGACGGACCCGCGGGACCACGAGCAGTAGGCGCGAAGCTGATCAGCGAACTCGGTTGGTGTCATGTTCCCTCCTGCTTCGCGTGGAGATGAGCGTGTGACACAGTGTCCGCATGCCGTCGCCTTTTGCTGAAACCGCGGCGCTCCTTCTGATCTTTGTGTTGGTCCTGCATCCAGCCAGCATCTGGCGCCCTCTAGCAGCCCGTGGTGAAAACGCCCTTTCGTAGGTCGAGGGGCATGTGTTCGTGACACCGTGTCATAAGGTCGAGAAACGACGAGTGCGGCAGATCTTGCGCATCTCGCGCCCACGCGGGCGATACGAGGGTCCAGAGGCGGCCAAGATCAGCGATCAAGGCCTCGAAGACGGCGACCGCGCGGCCTTGGAGGCTCCGCGGCGTGCCGACGCCCGTCAGCTGCCGCATGAGGAGCCCAAGATTGAACCCGCAGACGTGCACAAGCACGCGCTTGAGGATGTTGGGATGCCCACGCAGATGCACCCGGCGCAGCCGCCCGGTCTCGTAGAGATGCGCGTTGGGGCGTTCGAGCAACTCGCCCCGCCGTCGCAGCAGCCGTTGCCCACGCGTGCCCCGAATGCGCCGACGGTTCGCGTACACGGCGTCGCGCGCCGCCGCCTTGCCTGTCCAGTTGCGTCGCCCGCGGTCCGGCTCCGAAACATAACTGCGCACGCCGAGCGCGGCGAACGCCACCATCGTCTCGTTACTGTGATACCCCTTGTCCCCGACGACCTCGGCGATACCGGCGCCGGCCGGCAGGACGGCTTCGACGTGGTCGGCCGCCGTGATCAGGGTCTCGACCATCGTCGTCGTATCGCCGTCGTCGGCATCCTGCACGGTGACGCCGACGATGGCCCCCGTCTCCAGGTCCACCGCATGCTCCGCGGTGTGCGCCAAGTGCGTGCGCCCGTCCTTCAGCTTCGTGATCTTCGCGTCCGGATCCTGCGGATGCGTCCAGTCGTCGTTGGAGCCTTTCTTCTTCCGTTTCCGGTCGAACCGGGCCAGCTCAGCGCGGGTCGGCGTGACGATGCCGGACGCCTCGGCCAGCCCGGTCAGAAACGCCTCGTAGCCTTCGCCCGTGTCCCGGCGCACGATACTCCGCAATGCGGCGTTCGCTTCCAACGTCGTGGCATCGATGCCGAGGGTCCGCCCGGTCACGAGCTGGGCGTCGGCCAGTTGCTGCAGCACCCACGTGAACACCGCTTGATGGGTCTCGACGTCGATCAGGCGCCGGGTGCGCGACAGCGTCGAGTGATCCGGCGGCGCCTCGTGCAGCTCGAGGTCCAGAAACTGCCGGATGCTCAGCGAATCGGCCGCCCGCCACGCGATCGCCCGCTCCGAGTCCAGCCCTTCGAAGTAGCCGAGCATCAGCAGCCGGAAGTACCGCCCCGGCGCCAGACTCGGACGACCGACGCCGTCCGCGTAGAACGGCGCGCATTGCGCCTCGACGAACGCGTCGAAGCCCGTGTCATCGAGGATCCGATTCAATCGCTGATAGAACGGATGCGCCGCACTGCGAGGCAGGTCGCTGGTGGGAACCCACATCGATGCTTGCCGCGCCCGGCGTCGTCGTTTGCCCATCGCCATGCGCGACAGTGTAGTACGCGGGATCGATCGTGTCGATCCCTAATAGGGACTTTCACCACGGGCTGCTAGACCCAGCCAGGACGCCGGTAAGTCGAGCGGTTTCCCAACTGGTGGGTTGCAGGTGCGCCCGCCGTGGACCAACGCGTTGTCTTGTGGCCGAGGCGTTAGCCATTCGCGCTCCGAAGGGTGGGCAGCACCTTGATGGCGATGGTGCGGTCCAGGCGGGTGTCACGGGCTTTGGAACGCTCGCTCATCGCACGTAGTCACGGTAGTTGTCGGGGGTGATCCTCACGGTCTTCACCTCGCCCGACGCTCCGAGTGGTCGGCCGTTCTGCTGGTTGATCGAGAACGCAAGTGCCCCGGCGTCACCCACGCTCAACACAATCTCCTCGTCCGCCCGATGGGTTTCGCTATCGTCGGGCTGCATGACATGACGCACGACCAACTGCCCATCGACGCGCAGCGACACCCAGCACTCGCGGCTCGCGCGCAACACGATGGTGAGGGTGGCGAGCGGTCCCGGGGCGGTCACGGCTGACGCCACGACCGACGCCGGGGCTGCGGGTGTCCCGGGATCCGTCAGCCGCGGAACCGGTTCGCTCGGGAGGAGTGGGTCGCCTCCCAACGGGGTGGTCGGACGGGACGATAGAGCGGGGTCCGCGTCGCTGACCAGAGCCAGTGGTGCTTCCCCCGCGGACGGCCGTGGGTACAACGTCCAAAGAGAGAACAACACGGCGACTACCGCCACACTGACCAGCCACAGCGTGGGCCACCGTTTAAGAATAGCCAACGCGCCCGACGGTTCATCGATCCGAGGCAGGCTCACCAACAGGCCGCCGTCGTCCTCCTGCCAGTCCCCGTAGGTCGCGGCCGCGGTGGACTCGGACGGCACCTGTGCCATGAAGTCGCGCAGCGTGTGTTCGGGGTCGAGCCCGACCTCGGCCGCGTAGGCGCGGACGACCCCGCGCGTGAAGATGCCCCCAGGCAGCTGGGCAACGTCATGCGTTTCAACAGCTTCGAGCGTACCAATCAAGATCTTGGTGGCGTCCGCGATCTGGCCCAGTGAGAGCTGCTTTGCCTCCCGCGCGGCACGGAGGCGGGGCCCCACGTCGGTGGGCGTCTCGGTATCGGGATCCGGCGCTGTGGACATGATGGTCAGCGGGCGAGGACCTTGGCTTCCCGCTCGAAACGGGCTAGGCGATCGGGATCCGACGTGAAGGCATCAGGCAGGACTTTCAGCGCGACATCCCGATCCAGGTTGGTGTCCAGCGCCTGGTACACCTCCCCCATCCCGCCGCTGCCGATTTTGGCGGTGACTTCGTACGCTCCGAGCCGTACGCCGGGCGTCAGTGGCACGATCCTCCTGGGTTCTGGGGAAGTACGGGGATTGTAGTCCGTCAGCGGGCGGGATCGTCGTCTTGCCGGGTCGCTGGGGCTAGGGTGAACAGTTTCGCTTAGTGCTACCTGCAACCGAGATTCGGCGATGGCTTGGGCCTTGAAGTAGCGCCAGTCGAATGCCGGACCGAAGTACCGCTTGCTGTACTTCGAGAAATGACGATCGAACTCGGTGAACTGGTTGTAGGGCGCGTACGCCTCGCGAGGCGACAATGTCGCTTGGACGAGCACCAATGCGATGATGACGAGGTTCATTTCGCACTCGGGACGGGTCGGGTTCTTGTCAGGACACAGACTCCCGAACCTGCGCTTCCCGCCCGAACCGGACGAGCCGATCCCGGATCAGCCGCGAAGGCGTCGGGGAGATAGGATGAAGCGGCTGGTCGTCCCCACGTGGTAGCTTGCGCTCCACATTTTTCAAACGCGCTCAAGGCGCACAGAGGGAGACCAGCCATGGAGCATATTGGCATCGACGTCCATAAGAGAGAAAGTCAAATCTGCATCCTCACGTCCGAGGGCGAGATCATCGAACGACGGATTCAGAGTACGCGGCAGCAGTTCACGAAGATGTTCGGGAGCCGACCGTGTGCCCGGGTGCTCCTCGAGGCGACGACGGAAAGCGAATGGGTGGCGCAGACGATCGAGCAGTGCGGCCACGAGGTCATCGTGGCGGATCCGAACTACGCCCCGATGTATCCCGAACGGCGCCGGCGTGTGAAGACGGATCGGCGCGATGCGCGGATGCTGGCCGAGGCGGCCCGACTCGGTTCCTATCGCCCGGCGCATCGCGTGTCGGCCGCCCAGCATCGGGTGCGGCGCCAGCTCCGGGTGCGCGACCTGCTCGGGCGGACCCGCGGGCGCACCATCGCCTTGGTGCGGGCGCTGGTGCGGCGGGAGGGACTGCGCGTCCGGGCCGGGGATGCCGACCGATTCGGTACGTATGTGACGGAGCTGGAGCTCCCCGACGAGTTACAGGCGGCGCTCCAGCCGCTGCTCGCCCTGTGGGAACAGTTGACCGCGCAGCTCGCCGTGGCCGATGCCCAGGTCATCGAGACGGCGGCGGCCAACCCGGTGGTACAGCGGTTGACTACCGCCCCCGGGGTAGGCCCCCTCATCGCGACGGCATTCGTCGCGACGCTGGATGAGGCGGGGCGCTTTGGCGGGGCCCACCAGGTCGAGAGCTTTCTCGGCTTGGTGCCCAGCGAGGACAGCTCTGCGGACCGCCACCGTCGGGGCCACATTACGAAGGCGGGCAATCCGCGCATGCGCTGGTTGCTGGTGCAAGCCGCGTGGGCCGCGCTCCGGTCTCGCCGGGCGGAGGCCGCGGGCCTGCGCGCCTGGGCCGAGCAACTGGCCACGCGCCGCGGCCGGCGCATCGCCACCGTGGCCGTCGCGCGCCGGTTGGCGGGGATCCTGTTTGCGATGTGGCGGGACCAGACGGTCTATGACGGGCGCCGCGTCGGGGTCCCAGTGCCGCACGGGATGAGCGGGTAAGTCCTTGGTGGTGCGGTCGGGCCACTGAGTGAGGTCCGGGGTTGCAGGGTTGGTGGGTGAGCACGTGAAGATCCTTGGTCGCACGCGAGGCCGGCAGGGAGATGGTGCCGCCCCCCATTCGGATCGTCTCTTGCGCCGGCGATCAGAGATCGCCCTTGTCGAGCGCGAATAGAAGGATGACGCACCTCGCGGCTTCAGCCCGGCGCGTCTAAGCAGGTTGTTACCCTAGCGACCGAAATCCGGGCCCGTGGACAGCACACCGAGCTGCCGACCCGTTCGCGCGCGCCCCCCAGCTGGGTGCGGGGACGGCGCGCTCACTGGAGGGTGTATCGGAGAGCGTGAGAGCTTCGACGAACAACGAGGTGACTTGACAAGCCGCTTCATAGAAGGATCTTCAGCGCGACGTCGCGGCCCAGTTGCGTGTCGGTGGCGCGATAGACCTGGCCCATCCCGCCCTCGCCGATGAGGGCAGTGACGTCGTAATGGCCGAGGCGGGAGCCGACGGTCAGGGCCATAGCTGCAGCTATTCGTTGCGCCTCAACACATCCGCAAGATCAGCGAACGGCTTGTAGGTCGACGTGGGCTCTCGCTCCTCGCCCGAGGTCGCCGCATCATACGCGTCAGCTACCTGATTCCGCGCGTGCTCGTTTTCGTGACAGTAGAGACACAGCAACTCCCAGTTGCTCCCATCGGGTGGATTGTTGTCGTGGTTGTGGTCCCTGTGATGGACGGTAAGCTCGCGAAGCTTTTTGCCGCTGAATTCGCGACCGCACTTCGCACAGATCCAGGGATAGATCTTGAGCGCTTGCTCCCGATAGGTCTTGTCCCGCTGATCGAGGTAGCGCTGTGCCTCGACAACAATCGGGTCCCGGCCGTCCCTCGCTGCCTGGGTGTTCTTCGATGACATATGGGCCGTTGACAGAATCTATAGCGGCTCGATGCTCGTGGCGAGCGACGTGTTGAGCCACATGCGGTCTCCTCCGACGACCGGGGCAGCCGCCACCCAGCCGTTCTCCGCGAGCGCGAGCACCTGATAGGTGCGAGCCGCGTCGCTCCCCGACCATGTGAAGCGATAGGTCTGGCCAACGACGATGAACTCGGGAGTCGGGATCACGAGCGCAACCTGATCCGCCAGCGTCACCTCCCACATCCCCGCCTGCTGAGCCTGCACGGTCGGTTCGTTGGTAATGCTCACGCTCCCAACGACCTCTGCAGGCCCAGGGACAAAGATCGGCTCGGCACTAGGCTGTCGTCGAGTCTGCTGCCCGAGAATCACGCTACCTGCCAACACGAGCGTCCCCGCTGTGGCGACTACCATCGTCCGCATCGTTGCACCTCCTATGTTGGGCGCCTGGCGGTCACGTCGTAGTGGCCGAGCCGGGAGCCGACTTCGAGGGCCATCAGCTTGTCTATCGGGTGGTCGGACGCCGCGACTCATTCTACGCCGCGACCACCGTCCTAGCGGCGTTCGTCCCGCCGTGGTCCCCCCACCCTCTAGAAACCCGTCGTTCGCGTGCTTCGTGGGCTTCACGGCGCTCTGGGGCAAGGGGGGGGCACACGTCACGCCCGAGCTGTCCATATACACCGCCCCCAAGTCCAGCACCAGCTTGCGCTGACCCGCGTCGACCAGCGCCTCGACTCGACGGTTCACCGCGCAAAAGTTCTCGTCCCGCGTCATCCGGCCGGACGGTGCCAGCACGGTCACATCGCCGACGACACGTTCATCAAGCTGCATCACCCGGCCCCGCCCGGTCCCCGCCAGGATTTCCGCCACGCGCGGCGCGTTCCCTCGTGAACGGGTTGGTCAGATCGGACGCCGGTTGCGCCGTGCTTGCAGGGCGTGTGCGACCACGGAGTCAAGCCCATTCTTAGTTGAAACTCTCCACGGCTCCCGATGGCTTACGCGGCCTGCTTCTTCGACGTCGTCGTGTCGATCTTCAGTTCTCGCTTCAATGCGGCCCGAAGCGTGGGAAGGTGGCGGTAGCCCCTCACCCTTCGTAAGCGCGGTTCGATGTCCAGGAGGGCGGTCGCCAGCCAGCGGTGGCGTTGGCTCGAGCTCTGCCAGTGATCTACCTTCGCGCAGCGTTCCTCGACCAGCGCATTGACCGACTCCAGACAGTTCGTCGTCTTCAGCGACCGGCCCAGCACTCCGTACACGCCCAATCGATGTCACGTCAGGGTTTCGTCCAGGCCTTCCGCCAAGCTGTCAGCCGCCGACTGGTTCCGCTCGTCCAACTCGCCGTGGAGCGTCTCGAGCGCACCGAGGGCCTCGTCGTAGTCCGGCCGGTTGTACGCTCGCTGGAGACGCTGACGCCACACCGCCTGCTCGTGCTTGGCCAGGTAGCTCACCACGTTCTCGCGCTTGTGCCACTGGCACCGTTGGACCAGGGCCCGGCCCCGGAAGGCCTTCCGGACGGCCGTGCGGAGCCCCTTGCCGCCATCGAGGATGACCAGCACACCCTGGGAGAGGTCGAGGCCCCGCTCGACCAACGACCGCAGGAACGGTGTGAGCACCGTCGCGTTCTCCGTGTCCGTTTCGACGAAGCCCAGGAAGCGTTTCTCCCCAGACAGCGTGATGCCTAGCGCGATGACCATCGTCGCGTCAGCGAACGTCTTGCCGTCCAGGAACACGGCCACCACGTCCTCATCGGATAGGTCCCGCTCCTGGAACGCCCGTAGCTGCGCCGCGCTGGCCTGGATGAACCCCCGGGACACCGTCGAACTCGACAGCCCGATCGCCCCGGGAATCGCCGCCGCGGCCGCCGCGTAGTTGCGGCACGAGATCCCGTAGAGCACCCGTCGCAGCAGCGCGTCGTCCACCTCGCGGTCGTCATGCAACGCCGCATACGACCGCAGCGGAATCTCGCTCCCTGCGAGGCGACGAATCCGGGGCACGCGAATCGGCACGCGCTGCCCCGCGAGACCCACCGTCCCAGGGTTACTGCCGTGACGGCGTCCACCGACCGACGCGTCCTTCCGGACGTAGCGCTCGCTCGCCAGCGCCGTCACCTCCTGGTCGAGCAACTCCTGCACATGCATCAGGCCCAGGGGCACCAGCGAGCGGATCAGCTCCACCTTCGCGTCCAGCTCCAGATCCGCGTAGGCCTCGCGGTGAATGATGTTGACCGAGCCCAGCTTGCGAACTTTCTTGCGCTTCCTGACAGCACGTAGGACACTCATCGTGGCTCCTCTCTCTCGTGGGGTGATGTCCGTCTTTTGCAACGTCATCACACCACAGGGTCTGGAGCCGTTTCAATTTTCAACTAAGATTAGCTCACCCTCCGACCACGTCCGCATGCTCAAAGTTTTCAAGGCGGTGCCCCGGCCGGCGCGTCGTGGTCATGGTGGGCTTCAATGCCGTCTGGGATCGAGACACCGTCTTCGCGAGTCCTGCCCGCATGAGACCCCGTGTGCCGCGTCGCGTGAACGAGTCTGGCCGCACGCTGACACAGATCAGCGCCGGGTCCCTCCTGTGGGATAGGAACTGGGGTTGATTATGCCACCGCCCGGGGCTGATCACGGCCTCGGAGGGGCAGGCGGTGTGCAACGAGCGGACAGGAGAGACGGGGAGGCCGCTGGGCTAGCTCGGAGCCGTCGTCTCGGGGACGTTCATGCGGCGGGCGAGGGCTTCGCTGGCCGCCCGATGCTTGCCAGCGGTGGAGGTCTCTGTCGAAGTGTCCGAAACCGTTTCGGCCAGGTCTTGGGCGGAGCCAGACAGAACCCGTCCTCTCGAACGAACGCACAGATGCCGGGCAGGCCGTTCCGCCCGCAGACGTCGGGTGGAGAGATATTGTCAAATGTTGTGGATCGGTCATCAGCGTGATCAGGCGGCCACCTTCCGATCTCCCTCGTTGTTTCGCTCCTGCTGTACCCCGTCAATGAACGTCACGCCGGCGCGGACGAGTGGCAGCAGATGCGCGCCATTGAGCCGACGCCAGCGCTGCTGTGCCATCTCGAGCAGCTTGTAGGCCATCAACAGGCCCTTGGTGCGCGAGCCCGCGCCTTTGGTCACGCGCTGCCGGAGTCGGACCGTGGCGAATGGCGACTCGATGACGTTGCTCGTGCGCACGTGCTGCCAATGCTCAGCTGGCAGGGCAAAGTGCGTGAGGAGGCGGTCGCGGTCTGCGTCCAGGCACGCCGCCGCCTTCGGGTACTTGGCCTCGTACTCGGCGATGAAGACGTCCATGGCCTCCTCGGCGTGTGCCCGCGTCTCGGCGTACATGATCTCGCGGAGCGCGCGCTTCGCTTTCGGCTGTAATCGCTTTGGCAATTTGTCGAGCACGTTGCCCATCTTGTGACACCAGTCGCGGAGCTCTCGCGTGTCCGGCCACACGTCGCGCACGGCCGCCCAGAAACCCAGGGCGCCGTCGCCGACCGCCCCCACCGGGGCCCGCATGCCGCGCCGCTGGAGGTCCCGCAGCACCGTCGCCCAGCTGTCGGTGCTCTCGCGGTAGCCGTCCTCCAGGGCCACGAGCTTCTTGGTCCCATCGGGCCGTACGCCGATGGATCACCAGCGTACAGAGCCGATCGTCCTCGAGCCGGATGTTGAAATGGATGCCGTCGACCCACACGTACACGTAGTCACGATCGGCCAGGTCCCGCTGGCGGAACCGCCGGTAGTCCTCTTCCCACACCGCCGTGAGGCGCGCGATGTTGGTCGCGCTGAGGCCGGCCGCGTCATCCCCCAATAGCACCGGCAGCGCTTCGCGGAAATCGCCCGTCGACAGACCGCGCAGATAGAGGATCGGCAGCACCTCCGCCACCTTGGGCGAGCGACGCATGTAGGGGGGCAAGATCCGACTCGTGAACCGCTCCCGCTGGCCCGCGCCGTTGACCCTTTTGTCGTTCACCCGAGGAGCATGCACCTCGAGCGTACCTGCCCCGCACGTCACCTTCCGCGCCTGGGCCCGACCATTCCGAACGACCAGCCGGCGTCCCCGCGCGTCCCGCTCCTCGCCGTGGGCCTCGATGTACTGCCCGACCTCCACCGCCAGGGCCGTCATCAACATCCGCCGGGCTCCCTCCCGGGCCAGCTCGTCCACCGTCTGCGCACCGCGCTCTTCCGGCGGAACTTCGTTGTCTGCTCCATCGTTGTCGAGTACCTTCAGCATGGGTGGCGGCTCCTTTCACCGGCCTGCCAGCCGGAGTTTTCGCGTTGCTCACGCGAAAGGATACGCCGCCTTCTTCAGACTGCCGATCCACAACTTCTGGTTATATCTCCCTCGGGTGGAATGTCGACACCCGAGAGTCTGAGTTTCCGTGTCTTCAGGATTCAGCAGCGCATGTGGCCAGCACCTGCGCTTCCCGCTGGAACCGGGCGAGCCGGTCCGGGTCAGCGGCGAAGGCGTCGGGGAGAATCTTCAGCGCGACGTCGCGGCCCAGTTGGGTGTCGGTGGCGCGATAGACCTGCCCCATTCCCCCCTCGCCGATGAGGTCGGTCACGTCGTAATGGCCGAGGCGGGAGCCGACGGTCAGCGCCATGAGCTGTCAGGGTCTATCGAACGGGGTGCAGCCGGCATCACACGCCACTCAGCCTTTGCGGCGGGCCTTGGTTCGTTTCGCTTTGGACGGTTCGGGGAGCGTGCTGGGCGTGAGGTCAACCATCGTCGTGACGAACAGACGCACGCCGTGATCATCAAAATCAATGAGGGTATGACGTTCGTTGCATTCGACGATGGTGCCTGGACCATACTGGTCCTGCGACACGCGCTTGCCGGGAGAATATCTTGGCATCCGTGAGATGTCCTTGTTAGCCAGACGGTTTCTTGCCAGCCAAGCCGCACGCCGACGCAGTCGCGCGCATGGCCCCTCCTTGTGGGGGTGGAAAAGCTGGGCTGATTATGCCACCGGCCGGGGCGGATCACGGCCTCAGATGGGCAGACTGTGTGCAACGAGCGGACAGGAGAGACAGCGGACCCGCCCCGGCTCACCGGCCCGGTTAGACAGGCGTCGGAGGAGGCGCCGCGGCCCGCGGAGGAGCGCCGTCGTGAGCCGGACGGGAATGACCAGGAACACGACGCCGAACGCCGAGTAGAGCCCCACCAGGAGGCTGGATGCGATCTCAGATTGACGCGCCTGATCAGCCACGCCGACGCCCTTGCATATATCTCAATAGTATGCATATGATACCAATGCATAGGCCGTCATGAATCTCAAAGGCACATTGCCGGCACTGATATTGGAAGTCCTGGCGAGGGGACCCAATCACGGCTATCGAATCGCGCAGCAGATCAAGTCGCGGTCCGAAGGTGTGTTGGACTTTCAGGAGGGCACGCTGTATCCGGCGCTGCACAAGCTGGAGAACGAGGGCGTGGTGGAGAGCTATGAGGGCGTCGAGAAGGGGCGGACGCGCCGCTACTACCGGATCACGGAATCAGGACGGCGGATGCTGTCCAAGGACCGAGAGGACTGGCGGGCGATGTCGCGGGCGGTCTCGTTGATCCTGGAGGAAGCGTGATGACGACCGAAGTTCGGATGGACAATGACGCTCTGGCGGCCTGGCTGGACATCGCCACCCGGAAGCTATCGACGGCGTCGGCTGCGCGCGTGCGCAAGGAGCTCCAGGAGCATGTCGAGTCGGCCCGCGAGGACGCGTCGGCCGCCGGTGCTGCCGGGACCGACGCACGCCGGACGGCCTTGGAATCGCTGGGCAATGCGAAGACGGTGAACCGCAGGTATCGGCGAGTCCTTTTGACTGCGTGGGAAGCCAGACTGGGCTTGATCCAGTTTCGTGGACGGTTTGACTATGCTGCCAGAGCGGCCCCGCGTCGTTCAAACTCGGCCGGACTGATCTGGCCGAGGGTCGAGTGTCGCCGCTGCTGGTTGTAGAACACTTCGATGTAGTCGAACAGCTCCATCTTGGCCTGGCCGCAGCTCTGGAAGTGCTCACCGAGCTCAAGCTTCACGGTCGAGAACCAGCTCTCTATCACGGCATTGTCGAAACAGTTGCCGCGTCGGCTCATGCTCCCCGTCATGCCGTACGCCGTGAGGACTGCTTGGTAGTCCTCGCTGGCGTACGGACTACCTTGGTCAGAATGATGCAGCATGCCGGTGGCAGGCCGGCGCCGTTTCAGCGCCATCTTGAGCGCCTTGATGACGAGATGGCGGTCGTTGATGGCGCTGACGGCCCACCCCACCAGGAACCGCGAGTAGAGGTCCAGGACGGCAGCCAAGTACAGTTTCCCGCTACTGCCGATGACGAACTCCGACGTGTCCGCGACCCACCGTTGGTTCGGCGCGTCGGCGACGAAGTCCTGGTCGAGCACATTCGCGGCGATCGGCTGGTCGTGGTCGCTCATCGTGGTGCCCTTGAACCGGTTACGCACACGAGCTTTGAGGCCGTCGGTCTGCATGAGGCGCACGACCCGCTTGCGACTCACGGGGACCCCTTGCTCGATCAGATCCTCGTGGACCCGAGGGCTGCCGTAGCGGCAGCGACTCGCCTCATGCGACGCACGGATGAGCACCCGCAGTTGCTGATCCCGGAGGGCATGAGCTGACGCCGGTCGGCGGCACCAGGCGTAGAATCCACTCGGCGAGACCGCGAGAGTCCGACACATCGTCCTGACGCTGAAGTCGGCCTTCTCCGTCTGGATGAACGCGAATCTTACGCGTTCTCCTTCGCGAAGAAGGCCGCGGCCTTTTTTAGGATGTCTCGCTCGGTCCGGAGCACCCGATTCTCCTTCCGCAAGCGGCGCAATTCCTCGCGCTCCTCACTCGTCAAGCCCGTGCGTCCCTTTGTCCGACCCGCCCGGGTGCGCTCCACCCAGGTGCGGAGTGCCGACTCGGTGAGGTCGAGCTCCCGGGCTACCCGCCCCACGGTCTTCCCCTCGTCGAGTACCAGCCGGACCGCCCCGGTCTTGAACTCCTCACTGAACCGTCGCCGCACCCGGCGTGGCTTCCCTGTTGTGGCCATCGTGGACATCGTATTCCTCTCTTGGAAAGTGTCCACGAGATCGGATCAAGCCCAGACTGCTCGAGGGGGCCCGACGCGCGGGACGGGAGCCCCGTTGGCCGATAGTCACGATACTCCTGTGCTTTGGGACCTTCTCGTTGTACGGAGCGGTGGTTGCGGACCATCTGCTGGACGTCGTGCAGGACACTCTTGGCGGCGTGGGGCTATTCGCGCTCGTGGCGGCGCCGTTTCTGCTCCCCGTCCAGAGTCGGATGGGAGGACGCGTATTTCGCTACGCGAGGTGGGCGTGGATGATCGCGATGGTCCTGACCATGAGCCGCTGGGAGACCCTAATCTTCACAGGCGTGCTCTTCATCGTGCTGGGCGTGCCGTTCGAGTGGGGCCGCATGAACGTCCGCCGAAAGCTGCCGACGGCCGAGTGGCCACGCACGTTGTATCTGTGACCGCTGCGGAGGCCTCATCGTAGAGTCCGACGTGACACATCGGACAGGCCTTATGCCTCCGTCCTTACTCCGCCACAGGTAGTAGCTCGCCTCCGAGTAGAGATATAACCAGAAGTTGTGGATCGGCAGTCTGAAGAAGGCGGCGTATCCTTTCGCGTGAGCAACGCGAAAACTCCGGCTGGCAGGCCGGTGAAAGGAGCCGCCACCCATGCTGAAGGTACTCGACAACGATGGAGCAGACAACGAAGTTCCGCCGGAAGAGCGCGGTGCGCAGACGGTGGACGAGCTGGCCCGGGAGGGAGCCCGGCGGATGTTGATGACGGCCCTGGCGGTGGAGGTCGGGCAGTACATCGAGGCCCACGGCGAGGAGCGGGACGCGCGGGGACGCCGGCTGGTCGTTCGGAATGGTCGGGCCCAGGCGCGGAAGGTGACGTGCGGGGCAGGTACGCTCGAGGTGCATGCTCCTCGGGTGAACGACAAAAGGGTCAACGGCGCGGGCCAGCGGGAGCGGTTCACGAGTCGGATCTTGCCCCCCTACATGCGTCGCTCGCCCAAGGTGGCGGAGGTGCTGCCGATCCTCTATCTGCGCGGTCTGTCGACGGGCGATTTCCGCGAAGCGCTGCCGGTGCTATTGGGGGATGACGCGGCCGGCCTCAGCGCGACCAACATCGCGCGCCTCACGGCGGTGTGGGAAGAGGACTACCGGCGGTTCCGCCAGCGGGACCTGGCCGATCGTGACTACGTGTACGTGTGGGTCGACGGCATCCATTTCAACATCCGGCTCGAGGACGATCGGCTCTGTACGCTGGTGATCCATCGGCGTACGGCCCGATGGGACCAAGAAGCTCGTGGCCCTGGAGGACGGCTACCGCGAGAGCACCGACAGCTGGGCGACGGTGCTGCGGGACCTCCAGCGGCGCGGCATGCGGGCCCCGGTGGGGGCGGTCGGCGACGGCGCCCTGGGTTTCTGGGCGGCCGTGCGCGACGTGTGGCCGGACACGCGAGAGCTCCGCGACTGGTGTCACAAGATGGGCAACGTGCTCGACAAATTGCCAAAGCGATTACAGCCGAAAGCGAAGCGCGCGCTCCGCGAGATCATGTACGCCGAGACGCGGGCACACGCCGAGGAGGCCATGGACGTCTTCATCGCCGAGTACGAGGCCAAGTACCCGAAGGCGGCGGCGTGCCTGGACGCAGACCGCGACCGCCTCCTCACGCACTTTGCCCTGCCAGCTGAGCATTGGCAGCACGTGCGCACGAGCAACGTCATCGAGTCGCCATTCGCCACGGTCCGACTCCGGCAGCGCGTGACCAAAGGCGCGGGCTCGCGCACCAAGGGCCTGTTGATGGCCTACAAGCTGCTCGAGATGGCACAGCAGCGCTGGCGTCGGCTCAATGGCGCGCATCTGCTGCCACTCGTCCGCGCCGGCGTGACGTTCATTGACGGGGTACAGCAGGAGCGAAACAACGAGGGAGATCGGAAGGTGGCCGCCTGATCACGCTGATGACCGATCCACAACATTTGACAATATCTCTCCGAGTACCCGTGCTTCCGGCAGAGCTGCTTCACCGGCACGCCGGCTTCCGCCTCCCGGAGGAACCCGATGATCTGCGTTTCTGTGAACCGCCTCTTCACGTCCGATCTCCTTCCGCATGAGATCGAACTCTAATCCTGAGCGCTACTCAAATCGGGGGGGGGACGTCGGACCTCCTCCTGAGCAACGAGATCGTGAGCCGAACGCGCTGGGTGTGGCCACGGCCGTCCAACCGAACCACGACGCGTACTGAGGAGCGCAGTCGCGGTGGGCGCACGGCCTGCGTGTCTTCACAGTTCGCCTTTCTCTCCGTCCCAACGAGTCCCGTACACGCAGTGTAGTCATGGAGTACTGCGAATGTACGTTCCGATCGTGACCATAGCCCAACAGTCAGGTCGCGAATCGAATGCAACATGCATAACAACAATAACTTGCGGTCATTCGTATCGGCCGGCACAGGTCTCGCTTACGGTATCCAACGGGTACACCGCTCCGCACGACGGGCAAATAACGATGACCTTTAGCGGCCAGATCCCGCTCGGCTACCGACGCGGCGAGGCATCATCGACAGAGCCGGTTCTGGTTACTCGTTCTGGCGTATGCATGGCGGGATGCGCAACGTTCACCGGTGACGCCCGCGGGGCCGAGCAGGCTGCCGCGCCGTTCACGTTCGAGCTGTACGAGGTCGTCACACCGGCACTGCGGAACGGTGGATCTGGTCAAATCCGCCCAACACAGAAAGGACATACAGTGAAGATGTTTATGATTGTCTTTCTAGGATTTGCTCTTCAGGGTTGTTTGGCACTACAAGGGGATGTCCCGTGCGCTGTTGAAACTCAGCGGCGGCTCGGTTCACGACTACGCAACCATCGCTGACGACTCCCCGAGGCCCAGCCGCGCGTCGCGCGCTCGGAGGGCCGCGACGAGGGCCGGCATATCTTTGCACCCTTTCACCCGACGGAACCCCTTCGCCGCTTCGAGCACCCCGGCGGCCACCCAGCGCAGCACCATCGTCCCACCGCGCCAACGCTTCACATTCCGTTTCACATGGCGGGTGCGGCTGAGCAGACTCTCAATGGCATTCGTGGTGGCGAGCGATCGTTGGAGGCGCTCCGACAGCCCCAGGCCGAGCACGGTCAGGGTGTCGTCGAGTCCTTCCCGCACGCTGGCGGCTGCACTCGGGTAGTCGGTGTCCAAGCGACGCGCGAGGTCCTGCAGCAGACGCGTCGCCGTCTTGACGTGGCGGTTCGTATAGGCGCGCGTGAGGATCGCCTGCACCCACGGCCGCTGCGCCTCGGGGAGATGCTCCAGGATGTTCCGGCCCTTATGCACTTGACACCGTTGCACGACGGCCGCCCGGCCGAACGTCTGGGTCACCGCGGCGTCGAGGGCCTTCGCCCCATCGACGATCACCAGGAGGCTCCGGTCGGTGCGAAGTCCGCGGCTCATGAGATTGGTCAACAGCCCCTGACAGACCGTCGCATTCTCGGTGGCCCCTTCCCAGAGGCCAAGCGGATGTTTGGTGCCCGATTTATCGATGCCCAGGGCGACCACGATACAATGGCTGCCGACGTGCACCCCATCGATCAGCAGTACGGCCAGGTCGAGGTTGTCGAGCGGCGTCGCGCGCCACGCGTCCAACTGCGCCTGGGTCTGCGCCACAAAGCGTCGACTGACCGCACTCTTGCTCGTGCCCCGCGTGGTGATCTCCGCGCCGAGCGGCTCGAGACTCCGCGCATACTGGCGGGTCGCGACGCCGATGAGCCTCTGGTCGACGACCCGCCGGTTCAGCGGGTCCGCATCCGTGAACGCCCGCACGGTCGGCAGCGGCACCTCCGTGCCGGCGCGGCGGGCACGCGGGCGCCGAATCGCGACCTTGCGCCCGCCCAACACGACCTGACTGGGGGCATGCCCGGCCCGGTACGCCCGTCGCGCCGCTTGATGCGCATACCGTGGCCCACACACCGCCGCCCGATCCTCTTCGAGCATGGCCTCGAGCACCTTCAGGCCCGAGGCCACGACCAGCTCCTGGAGCTCAGCCTCGGTATCCATCAGGATCTCGACCAACGGGAGGTGGCGCACCGACGGGGATTCCGATTGGCGACGACGAGTGACTGTGCGAGACTGCTGCTTCATGGCGGCTCCTTGCTGGGAGGCTTGCACCTCGGTTTAGTCACCGGTCGTATAGCACGACCAGTGAAGAGTCGCCGCTTCAAATTTCAACAGCTACTGGGACATCCCCCACTACAACCCAAAAGAGCTTTAGACTGACCGGCACCCTTTCTCTTACTCCATCTCATGTTATAGACGACCGTTTGTTTATCTTAAAGCCAAAGGAGAAGGATGATCCGGCCGTCCTAATTGGATACGATAGATTTACGGGCAAAGAAGTCTGAGAATATCGCCATGGAAACGCAGCAGACGACATAACGGATTTCTTGATTGTCGAAGACACTTTGTTCTTCGGCTCGGAGTCCTTGATTGTTTCCGTAGATTTAGACACTGGTAAAGAGAATTGGCGATTCTCAAATAGTGAATTTCCAACACCAATCCGGGTTACTTGAGAATGCTCTTCTGAGGTGGGGTTCTTGTCATACCATTCGATGGTGGCAATTTCGTCGCGTTTGATTCTTTGACTGGCAAAGTTAAGTGGATAAATAGATCTGGTAGTGGGCCTGTGCAGTTTCGACCAATCTATCACAAAGGCATCCTCTATTTTTCCGTATTTTCTATCGTAGACAATATGATCGCCGTAGACGCTGAAACTGGCAAGACTCTTTGCAGCGACAGTCTTCCGGGCCGTCCATCAAAAATGCCAGTGATTCATGACGGAGATCTCTTCATTGCTACAAATGACGCACTTGCCTCTGCCAAGCCAGATCTCTTTCGATACGATTTAGAAAGTGGAGAGTTGATATGGTCCACAAATGTTCCAGCGGCACAAACGGGGGGTAAAATTGCAATTGAGATATTGTCAAATGTTGTGGATCGGTCATCAGCGTGATCAGGCGGCCACCTTCCGATCTCCCTCGTTGTTTCGCTCCTGCTGTACCCCGTCAATGAACGTCACGCCGGCGCGGACGAGTGGCAGCAGATGCGCGCCATTGAGCCGACGCCAGCGCTGCTGTGCCATCTCGAGCAGCTTGTAGGCCATCAACAGGCCCTTGGTGCGCGAGCCCGCGCCTTTGGTCACGCGCTGCCGGAGTCGGACCGTGGCGAATGGCGACTCGATGACGTTGCTCGTGCGCACGTGCTGCCAATGCTCAGCTGGCAGGGCAAAGTGCGTGAGGAGGCGGTCGCGGTCTGCGTCCAGGCACGCCGCCGCCTTCGGGTACTTGGCCTCGTACTCGGCGATGAAGACGTCCATGGCCTCCTCGGCGTGTGCCCGCGTCTCGGCGTACATGATCTCGCGGAGCGCGCGCTTCGCTTTCGGCTGTAATCGCTTTGGCAATTTGTCGAGCACGTTGCCCATCTTGTGACACCAGTCGCGGAGCTCTCGCGTGTCCGGCCACACGTCGCGCACGGCCGCCCAGAAACCCAGGGCGCCGTCGCCGACCGCCCCCACCGGGGCCCGCATGCCGCGCCGCTGGAGGTCCCGCAGCACCGTCGCCCAGCTGTCGGTGCTCTCGCGGTAGCCGTCCTCCAGGGCCACGAGCTTCTTGGTCCCATCGCGCCGTACGCCGATGATCACCAGCGTACAGAGCCGATCGTCCTCGAGCCGGATGTTGAAATGGATGCCGTCGACCCACACGTACACGTAGTCACGATCGGCCAGGTCCCGCTGGCGGAACCGCCGGTAGTCCTCTTCCCACACCGCCGTGAGGCGCGCGATGTTGGTCGCGCTGAGGCCGGCCGCGTCATCCCCCAATAGCACCGGCAGCGCTTCGCGGAAATCGCCCGTCGACAGACCGCGCAGATAGAGGATCGGCAGCACCTCCGCCACCTTGGGCGAGCGACGCATGTAGGGGGGCAAGATCCGACTCGTGAACCGCTCCCGCTGGCCCGCGCCGTTGACCCTTTTGTCGTTCACCCGAGGAGCATGCACCTCGAGCGTACCTGCCCCGCACGTCACCTTCCGCGCCTGGGCCCGACCATTCCGAACGACCAGCCGGCGTCCCCGCGCGTCCCGCTCCTCGCCGTGGGCCTCGATGTACTGCCCGACCTCCACCGCCAGGGCCGTCATCAACATCCGCCGGGCTCCCTCCCGGGCCAGCTCGTCCACCGTCTGCGCACCGCGCTCTTCCGGCGGAACTTCGTTGTCTGCTCCATCGTTGTCGAGTACCTTCAGCATGGGTGGCGGCTCCTTTCACCGGCCTGCCAGCCGGAGTTTTCGCGTTGCTCACGCGAAAGGATACGCCGCCTTCTTCAGACTGCCGATCCACAACTTCTGGTTATATCTCTCCGCTGAACCCACTCCGGTCCACCCACCGTTCAGCGGTGGCACGATGTCCACCCAGCCCATGAACCTGAGGTCACCGTAATACCCACGGCGGACCTCCTGGACGCTCGCTTCCCCGCGGTGCGCCAGGAGGTAGTTGATGACTTGCGAAACCTGAAGCGTCTTGAGGTGTTCGTCCAACGCGTCATCACAGATCTTGTAGGTGAGTGTTTCCGAGAAGGGGTGGATCGGCCCGTGCTCGTTGATGACAGTATCTCTGGCGACAGCGTCGATGTCAGCGCGCAGCGACTTAGCGTCCTCACGGAGATCCTTGGCCCGGTCCTCAAGGACAGCGGCTTCGCGGTCGGCGGCATCCGCCTCGGCCAGAGACGCCGCGAACTGCGGCCGAGCCCGTGTCTTCTCCAACAGCTCGGTCAGCCGCACACCCGCCGCGTTTGGGCCCATGACGACTTGCCACATGCGTTTCTCTTCGTGTCGGTTGACCTTCCGACGTCGCAGGTCCGACTGGGGCGGCGGCGCAAGATGCGGCGGCGGCGTGGCAAACCGTTGAGCCATCCGCTGCCGGGTCACAGCAGCGATGGCCGCCGTTGGCCGAGCGCCTCCCTCGACGCGGGTGAGCACTTGGTCCTGATCGTCAGGTGCAAGCGCGGCGATCCGCCCCGTGACGGAGACGAGGTGGACTGCCTCACGTAGGCTCAAATCCGCCACGCGTGGCGCTTTTGCGGTGAGCTGTGGCAGCTCACGTGCGAGCTGCATGTACTTCTGCGCGGTGCGTGGCGAAACCTCGGTGCAGTGCTGGCGCAGCCACGGAAGCCAGGCGCCGTGACCGACTTGTCGCTTTGCCACGAGTAGTAAGTCGCCGGCTCGACACGCGTGCCCGACGGCCGTCCTGACACTGGCGAGTGCCGCGTCGTGGGCGTCGTTGATCTGGGCCGCCAACGTCTGTAGAGCCGCGCCGTCGTGCTTCACCAGTGCCCTTCCGTCACCGTTCGTCGTCATCTCATCGTCTCCTCGGTGCTGCACATTTTCACCAACGTGATCAACTCAACGCTGTGGGCGCGGATGGCCCGACTGTCCGACACCCTCAGACGGGGCTGGGGCCGACCAGTAGGCGACCGGTGTCGTCGTTGTTGAGCTTGACGATCATCCCGGCGCTCGAGCCGCCACAGCAACTGCAGGGGACGCTGACGACCACTCCCGAGGCCATCGTCTCGAACGCGTTCTCAAAAGAAGCGCAAGTCGGCATCGTCGGCTCCCTCCTCGTCGTTCGGGACATCATGTGAAGGGCTGTATTTCTCCGTCCGCATCGTCCGCATGTGCGTCTAAAACATCTAAACCGCTGTGGGGGCTAGTCTTAGGTGCGGACGCTCCCGCGGACGCACCTTCGTCCGCATGGTTCGCGTTCGTCCGCGGTGCGTCCGCAGTCTGACCAATGTTTTCGGTGCTTGCGGACACAGCGGACGCAGCGGACGCAGAAATACGCCCAATCTCAACTAAACGTGTTCGGGCGTGGCCGTGCCTGACGAACGCCACGTCAATCTCGACCCTGCGCAGGGCCGGGGCGAGACGTCGGAGGGCATCCGAGACCTGCCTCGCCTTCGTGAACCAGCCCTTCTGTTTGGTGATGTTCTCAGGCGTGCGCTCGTTCAACACGGACAACAACTCGGTCGCCGTGCCCGCCCACGGGGCGATGGCCCGGACGACATCGGCCACCGGGTCGCCGTCGAGTGTCGCCTCAACCGCGCCTTGCCGGTTCTCCGTGTAGGCGTCGAGGAAGGTCCCCGCGGGCCACGGACACGCCGGCTCGGCGGCCACCGACCAAAGCGCGAAATCCGCCATGCGTGGCTTGCAGTCGAGATGCACGTCCGGGAGCTGCCTGAGGCCGCACGACACCGCATCGAGCAGAGCCCCAAGGATGCGTGGCCTGGCCTGGTCGAACTCCTGCCAGAACGTCGCCTCGTCCTTCCTGGCCGCGTCAGCGATCGGAGGCAATGTCATGACGACGGCGCGATCAAGGAGATCACCGCGGGTGGCGACCTGGGCGATCCCGTTCAGGATGATCGGCCGCTGGGCGTCGAAGATTATCTCCTCCTTGTTCGTATACAGCTGCCGGACCGAAAACCCGCCGCCCGTCGCCAGCACGGCCAGGTTGTCGGAGAGCCCCTCCGGTAGCCGGCTCAGGTTGTCGAACGCGACGATGTGTCCGTTGGTCGCAGCGATCATCAGGTCCTCGGTATTCCGGGGAGGACGGCGGACGTCAGACTCGCTTGGGTCGCAGAGGCGCCTGAGCGTTCGGACCGTCGTCGTCTTCGCGGCGCCCTGTTCGGCGATCAGGACCAGGATCGGATAGGGGCCACGGGGGCGGAACGCCTGTATCAGCCACGTGGCCATCAGGCAGAAGTCGGTCGCGGACCCGACGTTGACGAACCGGCGCAGCTCCTCGATCGACCCGCCGACAACCGGCACGGGCAATGACAGCATCCCGCGGGGCCGTCGGAACCGGACAGGCGGATCACTGATGACGCTCCAGCCGGTCCGCGTCACCTCCACGGCCCGCCGACCCGAATCAACCAGGTCGAGATACACGACACCATCATCGGCAGCAACGCGAACATGCACATCATGGTCGTCACCGTCGAACCGGGAGATACCGCTCAGCGTAGCCATGGCCGCCTGAAGCGCCGTCGGGGTCGGCGCATTGCCGGAGGCGACGTAGTACAGCCGCGTCAGATAATCCTTCGTGCCACGGCTATTGAGTGGATGGTGCTCGCGGCGTCCGTCGACCGCGATGGTGATGTAGCCATCGCCGGCCGGCGTGTGCCAGAGCTCGACCCTGGCTTCGATCGCCAACCGGACAATCGCCGTCGCCTGCGACTCCCGATGCTTACCGCCCTCGTCGCTTGCTGCGGCCGCCTGCGGCCGGTCACCGAAAACACCGGACGTGAGGGTCACGCCGCCGTCCCCCGGACCGGCTCGCGGCGGCGAAGCTCGTCACGCAACCGGGCGATCGTCTGGCGTTGCCGGGCTGCCGTGCCGGTCGCGTGACCGAGAGCGTCGAGGGCTGCCAGCGTCACCTCGCGGTAGGCTTGCGCGTCGGTGAGCGCCTCAACGAGCAGGTCACCTACCCGAGCGTTCTCGGCCTGGAGCGTCGAGTAGCGCCACCTCCACCAGGTCACCAGGTCGGCGCGAGAGGCGGTCAGCCCTAGGGGTGGACCAACATCCTCCGCAACGTGGCAAGCCGCGGGTTGTTCGGGATCGTCAAGGGCCCAGCGGATCTCGTCAGCCCGTAACATCGTCGCCATGTCGACTGCTTCAGCTTCTTGAGGCGGCCCGCTCCGCGAGCCAAGCCCTGACTTCGGAGTCGAGCCATCCCACCGCCCCCGAGCTGAGCCGGATCGGCTGAGGAAACTCGCCGCGCTGGGTCAATCGCCACAGCGTTGTCGCCGACAAGCTCGTCATTACGACCACCGCTTTCCGACGATGAACGATCGGCTGGGGGGAGTGTCTCTCGTGCATTCGTGCCTCCAGGGAAAAGGCATTGTGAGCACGAAAGAACCTGCGTGAAAACTGCAGGAATCTTACGGGTGGAAAGCCTGCGGGTTAACTTTTCGGACGGCCGCCCACATTCGGAGGTCTGAGAGAAATATTCAGCATGCGAGCCGCCGCCTTGATCGCTTCGGTGACGGACTGACGCTCTTTGTCAACACTGCGCGCGATCGCACCGAACGACTCGTGTCCAACCTGGTATCGCGCAAGCCACTCGCAGTGATGGTGAATCGGGAGCAGCGGGGGTGTCACGCCGGAACCGGTAGAAGTCGATGTCGGTTCTGGAATGGGGCCCAACGGCGGAAAGAAGAACGGACGACCATCTGGCATCTCTCTGACTTGGTACTTCTGCGAGATGAAATCACTCGATCGGAACTCGTGCGCGTCCGAGCGAGGAATGGTATCCCAGCGCTCCCTCGCCCAATCCGTGATGCGCTCTAGGTATTCCTTCCGTGATTCATATTCCGGGTTCGGCTCAGTCCAACGGGCGTCCTGATGCGTGTAGGCGAATACGACGATGAGGCCGCGGCTCAGGTCCGTCCAAGTGTGAATCTGCGCTACCGCCCACTCGCGCATTCCATGTGTGTCGACCTGCCACCGTCGGGCCCAAGCTCGAATCTTCGGGCGCCTCCGGCGAATCCACGCGTCCAGATCGAGGACCCTCTCGCCGCCATCGACGCTCGTCTCGCCAACATCGACGATCCCGCCAACGACGGGACACAACTCGCGTAGTTCATCACGCGCTGCTTTTGGTAGTCGCAACGCAGCCCTCGAGGCAAAGGTTCTCTGAGCCAAAGCGTACCTACGGAGCCTCGGAGAGGGAGCTACCATGCTCCGGGTCGCTGGCGTCGCACTCGTCCTGGGATCTCCAGGGCGCTCGACGGCGCGGTTGGGCTTCGACGATGTCGATCCGGGCATCTCCCTGATGTGCCTCCCCAATGGGGAATCGGTGCTGTTCATATGCGATCCGCGAGTGTGGGTCCCTCGACGAGTTCGAGGACCGGCGCCTTCGTCCCTTCGGCTTCTTCCAAGCCGTACTGGAAGCCTATTGCGTCGCCGAACGAGGCGTCTTGATGGCACCCATGTGCCACCCGCAAGGAAACGGGCTCGACCGGATCGCCGATCGAGCCCGTATTTATTGGTCGGGATGACTGGATTTGAACCAGCGACCCCATGACCCCCAGTGAGTGCCCGGCGCGATCCGGTGAAACCCGCTGAAACTTATCAGCTGATTCGACCCTTGTGAAATGGGCCTATTCCTGGTTCAATGGGTGTCAGTAGTTTTCACCAAGTCTCGGTACTCACGCTACCCATGTGCTACCCAGACGACCCCCTGACTGACACAGGGGGTCGGAGACGATGGCCAGCGATGTCCTGACGGCGCGGTTCGTGGAGGCCGTGAAGCCGGGTGCATCCCGGCTCGAGTACTTCGACAGCCACGTGCGCGGCCTCGGGTTGCGCGTGTCCTCATCAGGCGGCAAGAGCTGGGTGCTGCTCTACCGGCATCAGCGTCGGTCTCGACGCTGGACCATCGGCCGTTATCCGACGCTCAGTCTGGCGGACGCGCGCGAGCAGGCACGGGACGGCCTTCGTACTGTCGAGCAGGGTCACGATCCAGCGCAGGCAAAGCGCGACCGACTCGACGCGCCGTCGTTCGGCGCGTTGGCTGCCCGATACCTGACGGAGTACGCGAGACCGCGAAAACGCAGCTGGAAGGAAGATCGACGTCTCCTCGACAGCGAGGTGCTCCCCCACTGGCGGCATCGTGCGGCTCGCGAGATACAACGGGCGGACGCTCGCGAGCTCGTCCAGGCCATCGCGCGGCGAGGGTCGCCGATCGCTGCGAACCGCCTACGAGCGCTCCTCCACAAGGTCTACGCGTTCGCGGCCGAACAGGACATCGTCGACGCGAATCCGATCTCGCACGTGCCGCGTCCCGGAGTTGAACGTCGCCGGGACCGGGTCCTGACGGCGGACGAAATCCGCACGTTTTGGAACGGACTTGATGGCGAGATCCCCCCGATGGCTGCCGCGCTCAGGCTGCGACTTGTCACAGCTCAGCGCAGCAAAGAGGTCCACGACATGCGCTGGTCAACTGTCGACTTCAAGACGGGCTGGTGGACGATCCCGGCCGAGCACAGCAAGAACGGACTTCCCCATCGCATCCCGTTGACTGAACCTGCGCTCGACATCCTGGTTCCCCTCGCGAATACGGCGAACGGGGATCTCGCGTTCGCTGGCGCCCGCGGGAAGCGCCAGCGGTCCGAAGCGACAGCCCGACTCGGGCTGTCTGATTTCCGCGGGCACGACCTGCGTCGAACGGCGGCCTCGCACATGGCATCCGCGGGGGTGCCCCGACTCGTGATCGGGAAGGTGTTGAACCACGCCGAGCCGTCCGTGACGGCCGTCTACGACCGGCACTCCTACGACGCTGAGAAACGCGACGCCTTGGAGATCTGGGCGCGCACGCTCGACACCATTTTGGCGGACACGGACACGACCGATGACGCGTAAAGGCAACAGCGAAACGATTCAGATCGCTCCCGCTCGTGCCAACGACGTTGACCACTGGGCGGCCTGCCTGGCCGTTATGACGGCGTTCCCCCGCGTGTGCGGCCAACTGCTCCCCGCGCTAGCAGAGATCCGACACGACAACGACCGACTCAGGGCGCTTGGGTTCAAGGGGTCGTCGCAACACCGCGTTGTGTGATTGAGCATAGGTGATCGCCAAGCGCCTCCGCAGGTGTCTTCCAGCCGAGGGTCTTGCGGGGGCGACTGTTGAGAGCAGCGGCAACAGCGTCAAGGTCATCACGGGAGTGCCTGGACAGGTCGGTGCCCTTGGGGAAGTACTGACGCAGCAGCCCGTTGGTGTTCTCGTTCGTGCCGCGTTGCCAGGGGCTGTGGGGGTCGCAGAAGTAGATTGGCAGCCGGGTATCGCGTCGGAGTTGCACGTGTTGAGCCATCTCGGTGCCTTGGTCCCATGTCAGTGAACGGCGAAGCTGCGTGGGCAACGAGATGATCGATGACGCGATGGCGTCTCGGACGGCCTCGGCACCATGCCCGGCCAGTGCGGGACCGTTCTTGATCCGAGGCTGCCCATAGTCATCCATGCGGGGCAGATGCAGCAGCATCGTGAATCGCGTGGTGCGTTCCACGAGGGTCCCAATCGCAGAGCTACCCAGTCCGACAATCAGGTCACCTTCCCAGTGTCCTGGCACCGCCCGATCTTCTGCTTCGGCAGGGCGCTTGCTGATCAGGATGTCGGATTCGACAAATGCCTTGCCGCGTCCTCGTGTACGTGCCCTTGGAACCCGCAGCGCCCGCCCGGTCCGCAGGCACGCCACCAGTTCGCGTCGCAGCGCACCTCGTCCTTGCACGTAGAGCGCCTGGTAGATGGCCTCGTGGGAGATCCGCATCGATTCATCATCGGGGAAGTCGACCTTGAGTCTGTTGGCAATTTGCTCAGGACTCCATGAAGCCGCCCAGCGTCGGTCTTGGCGGCGACCGTGTCGGCGACCGTGCCAGGGCACATGGGGACCAGGCACGGGCGTCCCGTCCTCAGCCATGATCGTGCCTGCGAGGCGGTCCTGCACGTAGTGCCTCAGCTGGTCGTTCGCGGCCAGCTTGGCCATCTTCGGGCGCTGGGCACGTCGGTCGCTGTGCCACTGCGCCGTCGATGCCCGATACCCCAGACCGCCGCTTCGAGTCGCAGCGTTGCGACGCAGCTCTCGCGAGACCGTCGACGGGGCCCTACGGAGCCGACGGGCAATGTCGCGCACCCCGGCACCCCGCGCTCTCAGGATCGCGATCTCTTCCCGCTCGGCGAAGGACAAGTAGCGAGCCGATCGGGGCGCCAAGCTGATCGGCGGCATACCACCGCTCGCACGGAACCAACGACCACCCACGGGCGGCGACACACCACATGACACAGCGGCATCCTCACTTGATACCCCCCGGGCGATCGCCTTCCAGAACCGTTGCCGCTCCTCACGCCCCGCCACCGGCGGCCGACCAGGCGAAGGCATCGCAGGGCGACCCGCGCGGTCGGACCGTCGCCGTTTCCGTTTCTGCATCGCAGCACCTCATCATCAAGGTGTTGCGACGACCGGTTGAATTCACCGCGTGGCTCCGCGAGCATCGGCTGCCGGTCGACCTCGAGGGTCCGTTCAGCTCCGCGTTGCAGTACATCGAGCCGGGTCAAGAGAGTATCTGGCGCGAGCAACTCTGGAGCGCCCCGGTGTACCTCGAAATGCGACTGGCTATGGAGAGTGAGCTCCAAGTGTTTCGGAAAGCCCCCCAAACGGCGGCCGAGAACGCCGACATCCCGCGCGTAAACGATGTCGACGCAAACACCTTCATGGCCGCCGTGCAGCGCGGGTTTCGCGACGTACAAAGCGCGAGGAGGGTGGCACCGATCGAAGCTCATCCCCACACTGAAACCAGAAGCGACTTTGTGAAGCGAGCAAAGGACCACTACAACGCGCGCCGGGCAGCGCTCGAGTCACGCGGCTGGCCCACAGCGTCGACGGGTGGCCGAAAGCCGGAGCTTGATCTGCATGCCGAGTGGTTTCTCCGCCACCATGCGAACAACGAATCGATTGAGGAGGTCGCACCTCGGCAACTGCAGATGGAATCAGTGCGTCTAGCTATCCTTCGCTTCGCGCAGCGCCTCGGCGCCTAACAGGCTCGAAACCTCTTCCGTTACAAAACACCCCCCAGTTCCTTAACTGACACACTCGGTCGCATCTGACACGTTGGGTGCATGGGATTTCAAGACTTGCCCCCAGGCGTCAGCGCGGAGCACGTACTCCTCCCGTGGAGCGACGTGCGAGAGATCGTGCCGTTGTCCGGGTCGACGGTGTGGCGACTCCGGCGCCGGGGCGCGTTCCCGGAGCCGGTTCAGCTGTCGCCTGGCCGCGTCGCCTGGCGCCAGTCTGACGTCGAGAAGTGGGTCACGGCGCGCGCGTCGTCTGGGAGGCGGCGGTGACGTCCGCTTCCGGCCGCGACTCCCTCGACTTGGTCATCGAGACGCTGGCCGACTCGGAGTACACGCTCGCCCGGGAGTGCGCCGGGCTCCGAGAGGTACTTCACGTCGCGATCGAGCAACTCCGCGAGGTGACAGGCCAGCTTGAGCGCCTCCGTGAGCAGCACCGTCACTTGCGGGACGAGTACCGGCAACTGCGCAAGCAGATGCTGCTCGACGAGCGGAGGGTCGCATGAGCCTAAACGCTCGGGATATCAAGTGGGGCAACAACTCCGAACCGAACCCGTCGAATGAGACGAAAGTCCCAGGCAAGGAGTCGCAGGCGACGGCGATTGTCCGGTTAGCGATGGAAGCCAAAGTCGAGCTCTGGCACACGCCGGCCGGCGATGGCTACATCACCATCGCGGCCGACGGTCACCGCGAGCACCATCCACTCAATAGCCGTGGCACGAGGGATTACCTAACGCGGCTGTACTACGTCGACTCCGGCAAGGCGCCGAACTCGACCGCGCTACAGTCGGCCATCGCCACTCTGAGTGGTATCGCCCGGTTCGATGGCGACGAACACGATGTGCACGTTCGCGTTGCTGCTGGCAATAATGGTGCCGTCTATCTCGACCTCGTCGATTCCGAGTGGCGGGTCGTGAAGGTGACGTCGACGGGCTGGAGCATCATCAGCGATCCGCCTGTCCGGTTCCGACGAACACGCGGGATGCTGTCGTTGCCCGTGCCGGTTGCCGGCGGGTCGATCGAGGAACTGCGGCCGTTCGTCAACGTCGCGCCTGGCACCGACTTCTGCCTCGTCGCGGCGTGGCTGATCCAGGCGCTTCGGCCGTGCGGCCCCTATCCGATCCTGGTGGAGATCGGCGAGCAGGGCTCCTGTAAGACGACCACGGCGCGGGTGCTTCGCCGCGTCTGTGACCCGAGCGAGTCCGATGTCCGCCGGCCACCACGGAACACTGAGGACTTGATGATCGCGGCGACCAACGGCCACATCGTCGCGTTCGACAACCTGAGCCGGCTATCGGAGGAGCTGTCCGACAACCTAGCCGTGCTCGCCACTGGCGGTGGCTTCTCCGTCAGGCAGCTCTACACGAACGACGAGGAGATGATCTTCAACGCCCAGCGTCCGATCATCATGAACGGTATCTCCCAGGTCGTGAGCCGGGGGGACCTCCTCGATCGCGCGGTTGCTATCACCCTGCCCCCGATTGCGGAGCACGCGCGGAGGGACGAGGCCACCTTCTGGGTGGAGTTCGACAAGGCCCGGCCCCGCATTCTTGGTGCCCTCCTTGATGCCGTCTCCTGCGGACTTCGTCGACTTCCCGATGTTCGTCTCGAGCACAAACCCCGGATGGCCGACTTCGCGCTGTGGGTTGTGGCGGCCGAGCCGGCGTGTCCGTGGCCGGTGGGGACCTTCCTCGACGCCTACGCGGAGAACCGACACGGTGCGGTCGAGGCCACGCTCGACGGGGATCCGGTGGCCGATGTCGTTCGGGCCATCGCCCCTTGGACGGGCACGGCGACCGAGCTGTTGGCCGAGTTGAATACGCGCACGCCGGAGACCATCACGAAGCGAAAAGGATGGTTCACAAGGTCGAGGCAGGTATCGGATGCGCTTCGACGTCTCGCCCCTGGTCTCCGACGCGTTGGAGTCGAGGTGGACTTTACCCGCCAGGCGCACACGGGCCGCAGGATGATCGCCCTAGCAATAGAAAACGCCGGTTCGAGTGCGTCACCTGCGTCACCTTCGTCACCCGGCCCGGTTTCGCAGGGTGTAGAGGGTGACGCACAGGGTGACGCACCGGCACCTGCGTCACCCGCATCGTCACCCGAACACCCCAATGTTTACGGGCGTGGTGACGAAGGTGACGCAGGTGACGCTGGGAAACACGCCTTTAGACCTGCTGCCGCTGCTGCTGATGATGCCGAGGGAGCCGACGATGATGACGACTTGCGTCCCTTCTGAGACCGCGTTCGTCACGACGAAATCTGGCTTGGCAGTGAGCCTCGGGTCGGTGCGGCTGCTCTGGCGGCTCGAGGACGACGGCATGGTCGTCAAGGTCGACGAAACCGGCCGCCTCCTCGTTGGCCCGGCGAGTCGTCTGACGGCCGACGATGACCGCGTCATTCGCGAGTATCGCAACGAGCTCATCGAGCTCGTGAAGATGAGCCGCGACGAGGTGGTGGTCGGTTGATGCAACGTCCTCAGCGCGTGTGCCCGGACTGCCACCAGCTTCACCGTGAGGCTGCCTGTCCCCGCTGTAGCCCACCGTGGCTGGCCCAGGGCGCTCGACACCGCCCGAGTGCGGCTCGCATGGGCTACGGCCGAGCGTGGCGCACAGCGCGAGCAGCGTTCCTGGAGCGGCACCCTCGCTGTGAACAGTGCGGCGCCGATTCCGAACGACTTAGCCGCCTTGGCTGGGAAGCGCCTCGTGGTCGCGTCTGAAACGCGCGAGGGGGCCCGGCTCGACGAGGGCCGTCTCAAGAGCATCACCGGTGGCGATCGGCTCAAGGCGCGGTTCTTGAATCAGGAGTGGTTCTCGTTCGAGCCGACCTTCACGCTGCTCCTGTGCATGAATCATCGGCCGGTCATCGCCGACGATTCGTACGGCTTCTGGCGGCGCGTCCGGCTCGTTCCGTTCGAATGCACCTTCGAACCGAGCCCCGCCCTCGCTGACGAGCTCCGAGCCGAGGCCCCCGGGGTGCTCCGCTGGGCGATCGAGGGGTGCTTGGCGTGGCGCAGGTCGGGCCGGTTGACGAAACCGGAATGCGTCGAGCAGACCACCGCGGACTACGCCGCCGACAGCGACGTCCTCGGTGAGTTCTTGGCCGAGGCATGTGAGGTCGACCCGGACGCTGAAGTGCGGGCCAGCCTCTTCTTCCAACACTACCGCCAGTGGGCCGAGCAGCAGGGGCTCACCAGATCAGCCGCCAAGCGAACGGCTGGTCGATTACCTCCGTCCACCGTTTGGTAGTCTGCTACCGGACGCCGAGCGCTATGACGAGTGCTTCGACCGGTTCGAATATTTGTGCTCCCTGACGCACGCCGATCTCAGCGGGCGAACGGACTGGGTACCTGTCGGTCGTTTCGCATGGAGCCGCCGGTTCGCAGATGCTCCCAGCTTGGGGGCTAGGGTCGCACAGGAACAGGCGAACGACGGCGAGCAATGGGCCCCGCTGGCCGCCGGTTTCTTTCAAGGAAAGACGGAGCGCTTTCAGAACGCGAAAGAAACGGTGGACAGGATCGCCGGGCAGGCAGCCACACACCTCCTTCGGTGATGGATGGAGTCCAACCGCTGTCGTCGCAGACCCGATATTGCTGAAGAACTAGGCGGACGCGACGGCCCGCCACATAGCCTGACGCGGCGGTGACGAAGGCGGTGACGAAGCCGGAGCTTGGTGCGTCACCCGAGAACCCCAATGTTTATGGGCCGGGTGACGCAGGTGACGATGGTGACGCAGTCAAGCACCACCTTACAACGACGGTTCTCTGCTGGCCGGCGATCGTCTCGCCGTGCTGCTCACGAGCGTGGCAAGCGACCTGCAATTCGCTACCCATTCGCTACCCGAAGAAGAAAACGGGCCCAACCGGATCGCTCGATTGGGCCCGTTTTTATTGGTCGGGATGACTGGATTTGAACCAGCGACCCCCTGACCCCCAGTCAGGTGCGCTACCAGGCTGCGCCACATCCCGAACGCCGTCACACACACGGAGACGGCGCCGCGCCGCCTCGCTACCTTGATTAGTATCGGCTTAGTGGCGCCCCTTGCGTTTCGCGCTGGCGGGCGCCCGTGCCTTCACTTTCCGTGGCGCACGCGCCTTCACCGCGCGCTGCGGCGTCGGAGCTACCTCTGGCGTCGGCGGCGGTGCCTCGTCGAACAGCCCGCGCTCGGCGTCACCATTCGTCGACAGCAGCGCGAGAACCGCCCGTAGACCCTCTTTCACACCGGCGATTCGCTCGCGCGCGTCCTGACCCAATAGCTCCGCGATCGATCCCTCGTCTTCGACGGGCCCGTCGTGCTGATCGCCGCCGAGCTGCCGCTGTGCCGCGCCCAGCGTCAGCCCCTCTTGATAGACCAGACGCTTGATCTCCAGCACCAGCTCGACATCCGCCCGGCGGTAGACGCGTGCGCCACCGCCCGTCACCCGCCCAAGACCCGGAAACTCCGTCTCCCAGGACCGCAACACATAGGGCTGCACCTGTGCGATCGAGCAGACTTCTGCGGTCTTGTACAACGCCCGCGTGGGAATGTCGATCGTCGTGGCCATGCGGGTTGGGGAGCTAGTGCCTGGTTGCAGAAGTCAGAGTAACACCGAGGGCGCCGATGCGCCCGTCCCGCAAGGCGCGAGGAGGGAGCATACAGGCCGTATGCGACCAACGAGCAACGCCGCGGGGCGGGATGCAGCGGTGGACGAGTGTACGCTGACTTCTGCAACCAGGCACTACGCCAGTATACCAGTCGGCCCGCGCGGGGCCCGTGGTCTCCTCACCGTCGACCGCGGCGCTTGTCGCGACTGGTCCGCACCCGCAGCCGGATCGGGGTGCCCTCGAAACCGAAGGTGTCACGAAGCCGATTACAGAGGAACCGCTCGTACGAGAAATGAAACCGCGTGGCCACGTTGGTAAAGAAGACGAACGTCGGCGGTCGTGACGCCACCTGCGTGGCGTACTTGATGCGCACCTCCGCACGTCCCGGGCTGGGCGGCGGGTGCCGGCGCGTGACCCGCTCGACCATCCGATTCAGAGCGGCGGTCGAAACATGCGTCGAGCGTGCCGCCGCCGCCTCGACGACCCGTTCGATCAGTTTGGGCGCCCGCTCGCCCGTGAGAGCCGAGGTATGCACGATGGGCGCAAACTCCGCGAACTTGAGGGCATCGCGCAGGTCGGCATCAAACTCCTTGTAGAATCCGGAACCCCGCGACTTGACGAGATCCCACTTGTTGGCCGCGATGACGATCCCGCATCCCGCCCGCTCGGCTTCACCCGCAATAGACGCGTCCTGCTTGCTGATGCCCTCATCCGCATCGACCACGAGCACGGCCACGTCGGCGCCGGCGAGCGCCCGGCGCGCGACCACCACGCTGACCGCTTCCACCTGACCCGAGCGCGCTACCCGCCCAGGTCTCCGAATACCAGCGGTGTCGACCAGCCGGAGCGTCCGTCCGTGCCAGGTCAGGCCGGTCTCGACCGTGTCGCGCGTCGTGCCGGCCACTTCGCTGACGAGCACCCGCTCCTCCCGCACCAGCAGATTGACGAGCGAGGACTTCCCCACATTGGGCCGTCCGATGATGGCGACGCCAATTTCCACGGTCGCGGCACGCGCCGGGACCACCGCGTCCGCCGCCTCCGCCCGCTCCGCGACCGGCGGCTTGCGTCCGGGGAGCCGTGCGACGACTTCATCGAGCAGGTCCCCCACGCCGAGGCCATGCTCGGCCGCAATCGGCACGACGGGCGCGATCGCCATCCGATAGAACTCCTCGACCCGCCCTCGCGCGTCCTTGTCGTCTATCTTGTTGACGGTCAACACGATCGGCACACCGAGCTTGCGGATGTAGGTGGCGACGGCCTCGTCGGCCGGCACCACCCCCTCCCGCCCGTCGACGAGCATCACGATGACGTCGGCCGTCTCGAGTGACTTGAGCGCGTGGGCCGCCACTTCGGCCTGGAGCGGGTCGTCGCTTGCGCCGAACAGCCCACCGGTATCGACCAGCTCGAGGTCAGTGCCGAGCCATTCCACTGCGTGTCGGATCACGTCACGCGTCGTGCCGGGCACCGCGGTGACGATGGCCCGCCGTGCACCGGACACGCGATTGAAGAGCGTCGACTTCCCGACGTTGGGGCGCCCCACCAACACGACCACGTTGCCTCGACCTGAACGGCCTCCCATCGGTCTGCCTCTCCCCGTGCCGCTCAACCGGCTCTCTCCGTACGGCTCAGCCGGCTGTTCTTGACAGCCGTAAATTGCGGTATCTATGATATTTACACGGGTCGAGGAGCGCACACGACATGATCAAGGTTGACATCGTCAACGAGGTGTCGAGGGCCGCCGACATCACCAAGGTGAAATCCGAGGTGGCCGTCGACGCCGTCTTCGACGCCATGCGCATGTCGATGCAGCGCGGTGAGCGGATCGAGCTCCGGGGATTCGGTGTGTTCCAGGTCAAGCCCCGCAAGCGCGGCATCGGTCGCAACCCGCGCACCGGCAAGGAAGTCCGGATCCCGCCCGGTCGCACGATTCGATTCAAGCCGGGTAAAGACCTCCAGAATATCGGCGGCTGACGCCGCGGAACTGTTTCGTTGTCGCTCGAACCCGCCGACCGACCGCTCCCCGCGCCCGTCCCCTGGTCCCCGACCCCGGAGGCGGCGGGCGGGCTGCCCCCGGACCTCGATTGGCGCCCGCCGCGCCGCCACCGACCGATCGTCCACCTCGGCCTCCTGCTGACGACCATCCTCACGACGATGATCGCGGGCAGCGAGCACTATGCCGGATTCCGTTACGACTTCACGACGGAGTGGACATCGTATTCGCTGCTGTACGGGGCCTCGTACAGCGTGACGATTCTGGCCATCCTCGGAACGCACGAGCTCGGTCACTACTTCGCCTGCCGGTACTACCGGGTCGACGCGTCGCTGCCGTATTTCATCCCCGCACCCCTCTTCTTGACCGGGACGCTCGGCGCGGTCATCCGTATCCGGCAGCGCATCCCCGGCAAACGTATGCTGTTTGACATCGGCGCCGCCGGACCGATCGCCGGGTTCGTCGTCGCCGTGCCGGCGCTCTTTCTCGGTCTCTGGCTGTCGCGCGTCGTGCCGCTGCCCGACGCGGCGACCCAGCTGCCAGAGAATCTCATTAGCATCCAGTTTGGTGAACCGCTCCTGTATCAGTTCGCCGAATGGCTGATCTGGGGCGGCACACCCGACGGCTACACGCTCAACTGGCACCCGGTCGCAACGGCTGCCTGGCTGGGTCTGCTGGTCACGGCCATCAACCTCTTTCCTGTGTCCCAGCTCGACGGCGGCCACATCGCGTACGCCGTCCTGGGGTCCCGTTCAACGTTCGTCACGCTTGCCGCCCTCGGCGCCGTGATCGGACTGGCGTTCATCTCGATCTCCTGGATCGTCTGGGCCATTCTGATCCTCATCATGGTCGCCTACCTGGGCCCCCGGCACCCCCGCACGGTGGACGACCACGTCCCCCTCGACCGCCGCCGCCAGCTCGTCGCCGCCGGCACGGTCGCCATCTTCGTGCTCTGCTTCACGCCGACCCCGATCGAGATCTCATCGTTCGTCGCGGGGCCGTAGGGCGAGGCGGTCTTAGGTCTTAGGTCACAACATGCTCAGCGGGTCGACGTCCACGCTCACCCGTCGACGCAGATCGGGATGGGCATCCAGCGCGTTCACGATCGCGTCACGCATCGCCCGCCGGTGATGCCCTTTGAGAAACAGCTGCGCGCGGTGCTGCCCGCGCAAGCGCGCGATCGGCGCCGGTGCCGGACCGAGCACCTGGAAGCCCGCCTGCCCACGCAGGGATCCGGCCAGCTCGTGGGCATCGCTCATCGCCGCCTGCCACGAACGCCCGCGCACGACCGCGTTGACCATCGCCACGACTGGCGGATACTCCAGCTCCGTGCGAAACCGGATCTCCTCGTCGAAGAAGGGCTCGTACGCCTGGCGGCAGGCGTACCCGATGCTGTAATGCTCAGGGTAGAACGACTGGATGATGGCTTCACCGGGGCGCGCGCCACGACCGGCGCGGCCCGCCACCTGCGTCAGCAGTTGAAACGTCCGCTCGGCCGCGCGGAAATCGGCGAGGGTGAGGCCCACGTCCGCGGAAATCACACCCACGAGCGTCACGTTCGGAAAATCGTGTCCCTTGGCGATCATCTGAGTGCCAACGAGCACGCGGAGGTCTCCGCGCGCGAAGCGTGCGAGGATCGCGGCCGCCGCACCGCGCCGGCTGACGGTGTCTCGGTCCAGTCGAGCGACCGTGGCGTCCGGGAACCGCTCGGCGACCTCCTCCTCGATTCGCTCGGTGCCGAACCCGACCGCCTCGAGGTAGGGACCCGCGCAGTGGCCGCACGTCGTCGGGCGCGCGACGCTGTAATTGCAATAGTGGCAACGCGCCCTGCCGGCGCCGCGGTGCAGTGTCAACGTCACGCTGCAGTTTGGACACTCCAGCGTCCGCCCGCACTGACGGCAGAGGACCGCGGATGCAAACCCCCGTCGGTTCAGCAGGATGAGCGCCTGGTCGCCGCGGGCCAGCGCGCGCGCCAGCCCGTCGCGCAACGGCTGACTGAGGACGACGTCCGCGCCCTCGGCAGCCGCGGCCTGACGCATATCGACAACCTGCACCGTTGCCAACGGTCGCTCGTGCACGCGGGTCGTCATCACGACCCGTGTGTACCGCCCAGTGCGCGAATTATGGAAGCTCTCCATCGACGGTGTCGCCGACCCGAGCACGACGAGGGCGCCCGCCCGCTGTCCCCGAACGACCGCGACGTCGCGCGCGTGATACCGCGGAGACTCCTCCTGCTTGTAGGACGTGTCGTGCTCTTCGTCGACGACGATGAGACCGACGTGGGTCAGGGGAGCGAAGACCGCCGAGCGCGTCCCGACGACCACATCGACCGCGCCGCTGTGAATGCGATGCCACTGGTCATGGCGCTCGCCGTCGGACAAGCCGCTGTGCTGGACGGCGACCCGTTCGCCCAGCGCGCGGCGGAAGGTCGCGGCGACGGCCGGGGTGAGCCCAATCTCCGGCACCAACACGAGCACCCGCTGCGCGCGAGCGCACACACGGCGGGCGAGCCGCAGATAGACCTCGGTCTTGCCGCTTCCGGTCACGCCGTGGAGCAGCGCCACGTGGAACCGGGCCGCATCGACCAGCGGCTCCAGCGTGTCCAGCGCGCGCCGCTGGTCGCGCGTCGGCTGGACGGACGCCTCGTCGACGGGTGCCACGGTGGACTCGGCGCCTGCGAACGGGTCGCGGTCGACACGCCGTGTCCCCAGCGTCACCAACCCGCGGCGTGCCATCCGGGCGAGCGTGGCAGCTCCGACGCCTCTGCGGACGAGCACCGCCGCGTCCAGCCCGTCCGGCGCTTCCGCGAGCAGGGCTAGCGCCTCGCGCTGGCGGTGCCCGAGACCCTGACCCTCGTCCGCCAGCGCCATGCCCCGCCCGAGACTCGTCGCCCGGGCCACGCGGCGCGTCTTGAACCGAGGGGCGCGCCGCTGGGAAGCAGTCATCGACAGCGGCGGCATCGCGGCCGCGATCGTCTCGCCGGGACCGCACGCGTAGTAGTGAGCCACCCACCGGGCAAGCTCCAGCACCTCCGACGGCAGAAGGGCCTCAACGTCGAGGCACTCCACGACGTCGCGGATGCCGTCGGCCGGCGTCGCGTGTGTATCGTCGCCGGCACCGTCCATGCTAAGAACGCAACCGGTGACGACGCGGCTCCCGAGCGGCACGATGACGCGACTGCCGGGTTCGGGATGGGGCATCCCGTCAGGGACCCGATAGGTGAGCGCAGGCAAGAACGGGACCGGCACGGCGACGGACACGAGAACGGACACTGCGGATCATCGTACTCGGGTTCGAGAGGCCGGACACGCAGTCCACTAGTCTTCGCGAAGGATCGCTCGGACCTTCTTCATATCCTCCCAGACGTCGCGCTTGCGGTCCGGGCTGCGGAGAAGAAACGCAGGGTGAAACGTGGGGATCAGCTTGGCGCCGCGGAAGTTATAGACCCGCCCGCGCGCCTTCGAGATCGGGGTCTTCTCGTCCCTGAGCAGCGTCCGCACGGCAAACGAGCCGAGCGCCACGATGACGCGCGGCTGAATGGCGTCAATCTGCGCAAACAGGAACGGCTCGCAGGTCCGCACCTCGTCGGGCTCCGGATTCCGGTTGTCCGGCGGGCGGCACTTGATCACGTTCGCAATGTAGACGTCGTCCCGTTGAAGGTCGATGGCCTCGATGATCTTGGTCAGCAACTGGCCCGCGCGCCCAACGAACGGGATGCCCTGCCGATCCTCGTCTCGCCCCGGCGCTTCGCCGACGAACATCAGGTCAGCATCGGGATTGCCGACGCCAAAGACAAGTTTGGTCCGCCCGGTGTGCAGCGTGCAGCGCGTGCACTCGCCGAGCTCGGTGCGGATGTGGTCGAGCCTCGCCTGGCCGGCGTCGGCGGTAGGGGCGGCAGGCGAGGGCGACTCGTCGGGCGTCGACGCCTGCACGACCGGGCGCTCCTCCGGTCGCGTGACCGGCCGCTCCGCGGGTCGCGCGACCACCGGGCGCTCCGCAGGTCGCGTGCGCCACGCCGCGTCGCGGCTGATGCCGTCGACACCGAGCTCCGCGAAAAATTCGAGGTGAGCCGAGATCTGATCGCGATCGCTCACGGGCCAGCCTGCGGGTCGCCAGTGAGCTGCGGCGCACGGAGGCGCTCCTCCACGCGATCCAGAATGACCCGCGCGAGGTCCCGCTTCGACCGACGGGTGACCTCGTCCGCGCCGGTCCGGGTCACGAGCGTCGCGATGTTCGTGTCGACCGCGAAACCGGCCCCCGGGGCGGTCACGTCGTTGGCCACCACGAAGTCGAGCTGCTTCGCCTCGAGCTTCGCGCGGGCGCGCCGCACGGTGTCGTCCGTCTCGGCGGCGAACCCGACGAGGACAGGCGCGGACCGACCGGCGCGCCATTGTCCGAGCTCTGCCAGGATATCCGGCGTGCGCTGCAGCGACAGGACGAGCTCTGCGCGGTCCTTCTGCATCTTCGACCCACGCGCGCCGGCGCCCGCCGTGTAATCGGCCACGGCGGCCGCCATCACGACGACGTCGACGCACTCGGCGCCGGCGCCCGAGACACGCGCCGTCACTGCCTCGTGCATGTCCCGGGCGCTGCGGACGCGAATCGTCTCCGCGCCCGCCGGTGGCTCGAGGGCCGTCGGGCCGGTCACCAGGAGCACCCGGGCACCGCGGGCCATCGCCTCCGCGGCGACGGCATAGCCCATCCGGCCTGTCGAACGATTGCCGAGGTAGCGCACCGGATCGAGATCTTCGTACGTTGGTCCCGCGGTCACCAGCACACAGCGGCCGGCCAGGCTCCCACCCGCGTTGAGTAACTGTGCGGCCGCGTCGACGACATCCACCGGCTCGGCCAGGCGACCCCGCCCGGTCCAGCCGCACGCGAGATAGCCCTCGCCAGGCTCGACGAACCGCACACCTCGGGCCGCCAACCGGTCCAGGTTCTGGCGGACGGCGTCGTGTGCGAGCATCTGGCTATTCATGGCCGGCGCGACCAACACCGGCGCGGTCGTGGCCAGATACAACGACGAGAGAAAGTCGTCGGCGATACCGTTCGCGAACTTGCCCAGGATGTTGGCCGTGGCCGGCGCGACGAGCAGGAGATCGAGATCAGTAGCGAGCGCGATGTGCTCGATGTCTGCGTTCGCGCCCTGGGCGAACTGATCGCCGATGACCGGCCGCCGGGTAATGGCCTCGAACGTCAGCGGGCCGACGAACTTGCGTGCGTTCGCGGTCATGACGGTGACCACGTCGTGTCCCCGCTGCTGGAGACCGCGGGCGACCTCGACCGCCTTGTAGGCGCCGATCCCGCCGCTCACGCCAAGTGCAACCAGGGCCATGTCGTGCTGTCGCTATGCCTTGAACGTTGCCACGATATCCGCGGCCAGATCTGCCGTCACGTCGCGCTTCGCCCGCTCGGCCACGACGATGCTGCGCAAGCGGTCGACGCAGACGTCGAGATCGTCGTTCACGACGATGTAGTCGTACTCGCGAATGAACTCAACCTCGCGGCGGGCTGTCTCGAGACGCCGCGTGAGGTGCGTCTCATCGACATCGCCGGCACTGCGTGCACGCAGACGCGCGTCGAGCACGGCGAACGACGGCGGCAGCACGAAGACGCCGACCACCCGGTCGCCCCGTTGCCGCACCTGTCGTGCTCCCTGAACGTCGATTACGAGCACGACGTCGCGCCCTTCGGCTCGGTGACGCTCCGTATCGGCCGCGGCGGTGCCGTAGCACTGGCCAAACACGTCGGCCCATTCAAGAAATGCGCCCTCGGCGACCATTTGCTCGAACGACGCCTTCTCGATGAAATTATAGTCGACGCCGTCCGACTCCCCTGCCCGCGGCGGCCGCGACGTATACGAACGCGACTTCACCACGCCGCGTAGACGCCCGACAAGCCGGGTGACGAGCGTCGTTTTCCCCGCACCCGACGGAGCGGACACGATGAACAAGAGGCCGCGTCGCGGCCGCGGCGCCGCTCCAGGGTCGCGTGTCTGGGGTTCTCCTAACGGCGCCACGTCACTCCACGTTCTGCGCCTGCTCGCGCAGTTTCTCGAGCTCGGCCTTCGCCGCGACCACGAGCGCGGGGATACCAATGCCGTCCGCCTTCGACCCGATCGTGTTGATCTCGCGGTTCATCTCCTGCAGCAGGAAATCGAGCTTCCGGCCGCACGCGTCCGGCGCGTCGGCAAGCAGGGTCCAGTGCGCGAGGTGCGCCTCGAGCCGCGCGACCTCCTCGTGAATGTCCGACCGCGCCGCCCACCGGACCACTTCCTGGGCGACGGCGCCGGCATCTGTGGCGATCTCGGTCGAGAGCTCGGCCACCCGTGCGGCCAACCGATCACGCGCCGTCGTCTGCGCCGCCGCGGCCTCGGTGGTCATCCGCTCAACGAGGTCGCCGAGCGCGGCACGCCGCTCGTCGAGATCGGCGCGCAGAAATTCCCCCTCCTTGCTGCGCATCTGCGCGAGCTCGACCAGCGCGTCGTCCGCGGCCGATAGCACAGCCGCCGCAAGCCGCTCCTCCTCGATGGACGCGCGGGGTCGTTCCCGGATCGCCACCACCTGCGGGAACCGGAGCAGGTCACCCACCACCCAACCCCCCGTCGTCGCACGGGCAATTTCAGGGCGCTCCGCTGCCTTCACCAGCGCCGCCACGAGCGCGTCGTTGATCTCGACCTCGACGACCGCAGCCGCCTTGACCTGAAGCGTCACGCCGAGCTCGACGCGGCCGCGCGCCAGCCGCTGTTGGATCCGCTCGCGCAACCGCGACTCCAGGGCCGCGAGTGCCGGCGGGACGCGGATCTGGATGTCGAGAAACCGGTGATTCACGCTTCGGGCCGTCACGCTCACCGCCGCGAGATCGTCCTCGCGCGTCAACGACGCAAACCCGGTCATCGACGTGATCATGGGTGACGTCCAATCGGGCTGGATGCGGCCGACCGCACGTCGGACTCCGTATCGTCATCGGCATCGGCATCGTCGCGATCGAACAGCTGTAGCGCGTACAGCTTCGCGTAGAGGCTCCCCGGCTTCGCGAGGAGCTCGTCGTGACGACCGATCTCTCGAACGCGGCCGTCGTCGAGCACGATGATCGCGTCGGCCCGGCGCACGGTCGACAATCGATGCGCGATGACGAACGACGTCCGATTCAGCATCAGCTTGGACAGGGCATCCTGTACCAGCAGCTCGGATTCGGCGTCGAGGGATGACGTGGCCTCGTCGAGGATCAGGATCGGCGCGTTCTTGAGCAGCGCCCGCGCAATGGCCACCCGCTGGCGCTGGCCGCCCGATAACCGTTGCCCGCGCTCCCCGATCATCGTCTCGTAGCCGTCGGGGAGACTGACGATGAACTGGTGGGCGTGCGCCGCGCGGGCCGCTGCCTCGATCGTCGCGGGGTCCGCGTCTAGCGTGGCGTACGCGATGTTGTGCGCGATGGTGTCGTCGAACAGGACGGTATCCTGCGTCACGATACCGATGTTCGCGCGGAGCGACGCCACTGTGGTATCTCGGATGTCGACCCCGTCGATGCGAATCGCACCGCCCGTGACCTCATAGAACCGGGGTACCAGGTTGACCAGTGTGGTCTTGCCGGCGCCGCTCAGGCCCACGACGGCCGCGACGTGACCCGCCCGAATGTCGAAGGACACCCCGCGGAGCACCGTCGCTCCAGCGCCATCGGCGTAGGCGAACGTGACGTCCTCGAACGCGATGCCCTCGCGCATCGGCGCCAATGGACACGCGCCCGGACGGTCTTCAACCTCGCTCTGCGTGTCCAACAGCTCGAAGACGCGTTCCGACGCGGCGATGGCCTGCTGGATGTTCGCGTTCACCCGACTCAGTTTCTTCACCGGTCCGTACATCATCAGCAGCGCGCCCACGAACGACGTGAAGTCGCCCGGCGTCATCGCGCCGCTCGTGATGCGGCTGACGCCGTACCACAGCACGCCGACGACCCCAAGCGCGCCCAGCCACTCCATGAGCGGCGGGAGCACCGACAGCGTGCTCGCCACTTTCATCGTGATGCGATAGACACGCTCCGAGGCCTGGTTGAACCGGCGGCTCTCGAATCGCTCGGCCGAGAACGCCTTGACGATACGGTGCCCCGTGAACGCTTCGGCCGTGATGTGCGACAGGTGCTCGAGCGCCTCCTGCCCCCGGCGCGTCGTCCGCCGCACGCGCTGGCCCAACCGCACCAGCGGATACACCACCAGCGGGGCGCTGATGATGCACACGAGTGCCAGCCTCGCGTCGATGATGATCAAGAGCGCCGCCAGCGCGATGACCGTGATGGACTCGCGGAGCAGGTCGCCCAGCGTCTCCGACACCACTTGCTGGATGCGCGTGATGTCGTTCATGACACGTGACATCAGCCCGCCCGTCGTCCGCCCCGCGAAGAAGCTCGCCGACTGGCCGACGATATGGCCGAACAGCGTGTTGCGGAGATCGCGGACCACGCGCTGTCCGACGTCGGTCATCAAATAGACCGAAAAGTACGCGCCGACACCCTTCACCACGCTGAAACCGAGAATGGCCGCCACCACGGCCCCAAACGGCGTGTCACTCGATGTCTCGCCGACGGTCAGGATGTCATCGAAGATCGGCTTGAACAGGTAGACGAGCCCACCCGAGGCCGCGGCATAGAACGCCATGGCGACCACCGCCCACCCGAAGCGCGTCCGGTGCGGTAGCCCGTAGCGCGCGATGCGCAGGATGGGATGTGCCACCGCTCAGTTCCTCACGGCGTTGGCGTGGCGTAGCCATCGGGGTGACCCCGATGCCAGCACCAGGCCGTGTCCACGATGCTGTCGAGATCCTCGAACCGCGGCTGCCATCCGAGCGCATCGCGGATCCGGGCGCTCGACGCGACAAGCACCGCCGGATCGCCGGCGCGCCGCGCGGACACCACGTGCGCCGGCGGTCGACCGGTGACTCGCTCCACCGACGCGAGGAGATCGCGGACCGAGCACGGGTTGCCGGTCCCGATGTTGAAGACGCTCGATTCAGCACCCGATTCGAGCGCGGCCAGTGCGAGCACGTGCGCATCCGCCAGATCGGAGACGTGCACGTAGTCCCGCAGGCACGTCCCATCGGGGGTGGGATAGTCGTCGCCGTACACCTCGAACCGCGGTCCGCCGTTCGCCGCCGCGAGCGCGCGGGGAATGGCGTGGTGTTCCGGCCGGTGGTCCTCGCCCATCTCGCCGGCGGGGTCTGCGCCGGCCGCGTTGAAATACCGGAGCCGCATAGCCCGCATCCCGTAGGCACGCTCGTAGTGAGGCAGCGCGTGCTCGATGGCGAGCTTGGTTTCCCCGTATGCGTTGACCGGCGTGGTCGCATGGCTCTCGGGGATTGGCGTTTCGCTCGGCTCGCCGTAGACTGCCGCGGTTGACGAGAACACCAGCCGGGTCACGGACTCGTCTCGCATCGCCCCGAGCAGCGCCAACGTGCCAGCGACGTTGTTCGCATAGTAGCGCCGGGGCTCGGCCACCGACTCCCCCACGGACAGCAAGGCCGCGAAGTGCATCACGGCCGTCACGTTGTAGTCTCGGATCGCCCGCCGCGTGGCCGGCGCGTCCGTGACGTCGGCCTCGACGAACGGCGCATCGCCGATGGCGGCACGGTGGCCAGCCACAAGATTGTCGAGCACGACGACCTCGCGGCCGCTCGCGCGGAGCGCCGTGACCGCGTGGCTGCCGATATACCCGGCGCCTCCGGTGACGAGCACCGCTCCCATCACCGCCCTATCGAGTGATAGGTGAACCCCTCGGCCCGCATCTGGTCCACGTCGAAGAGATTGCGGCCGTCGAAGATGACCGGCGTGCGCATCAGGGACCGGATACGTGTGAAATCAGGCTCTCGAAACTCGTTCCACTCGGTGACGATGGCCAGGGCATCAGCACCCGTGATGGCGTCGTAGCTGCGCTGCGCGTACGCGATCCGGTCCCCAAAAATCTTCCGCGCGGCCCGCTCGGCCCGTGGATCGTAGGCCCGCACCCGGCCTCCCTTGGCGAGAATGTCGTTGACGACGACAACCGAAGGCGCCTCGCGCATATCATCCGTGCGCGGCTTGAACGACAATCCCCAGAGGCCGATCGTCTTCCCCTTGAGCGACCCGAAATGAGTCACCATCTTCTCGACGAGCCTGTGCTTCTGCGCGGCGTTGACGACCTCGACCGATTCGAGAATGCGGCAACGATATCCCTTGTCCCGGGAGAACCGGACCAGCGCGCTCACGTCCTTCGGAAAACAGCTCCCCCCGTAGCCGAGACCGGGGAACAAGAACGACGGCCCGATCCGCCGATCGGCGGCCATCGCGCGCCGCACCTCGTCAACGTCTCCGCCAAACAGCTCGCAGACGTTCGCCATCTCGTTCATGAACGACACGCGCGTGGCAAGCATCGCATTCGCCGCGTATTTGCAGAGCTCGGCGCTCGTGCAGTCCATCACCTGAATGGGGGCGCCGGTCCGGGTAAACGGGGCGTACAGCGTCTGCATCAGCTCGGACGCGCGCGGATCCTCGGCACCAATGACCACACGGTCCGGGCGCATGAAATCGTCGATCGCGGCGCCCTGCTTGAGGAACTCCGGATTGCTCACGACGCTGAACGGGTGCGTCGTCTCGCGCCGGATCACCTCGCGCAAGCGGCTGGCGGTGCCAACTGGCACGGTGCTCTTCGTCACGATCACCTTGTATTCGTTCATGGCCCGCGCGATGTCGCGTGCCACGGCCAGCACGTGGGTGAGGTCGGCTGAGCCGTCCTCGTCCTGGGGGGTGCCGACCGCGATGAGAACCAACTGCGCGCCCTTCACGGCGCGCGAGAGGGCGCTCGTGAACCTCAGGCGACGCTCGGCCTGGTTTCGCGCAACGAGCTCTTCGAGTCCCGGCTCATAGATTGGCATCCGGCCCCGTTTCAGGGCGCGGATCTTCTTGGCGTCGTTATCGACACAGACGACGTCGTTGCCGGTCTCGGCGAAGCTCGCGCCCACAACCAGCCCGACATACCCAGTCCCTACCACCGCGAGCTTCATCGCCCAGGACCCCGCTCATGCCGCACCACAAAATCAGAAAGCGTAGCACGCACCATGACACCTGTCAATGTATTGAAATTAAAGGACTTGCACGATTCTGGCATCGTCCGCTGTCGCCCGCCCACCCGCTGATCCGTATGCTACCATCGCGACCGACGTGCGTGTCTTGATCGACTATCGGCCGGCCCTTCGTGCGCCCACAGGCGTGGGTGAATTCGTCCACCAGCTTGCGGCCGCGCTGGCCGCGCCCGACGGCGAGGCCGGGGATCCCGCCGCGGATCCGGTCGAGGTCACGCTCTTCAGCAGCTCCTGGAAAGACCGCCTGGGCCGGCCCGGCGCCGTCCCGCTCCCATCAGGGGTGGCGACGGTCGATCGACGGGTGCCGGTCCGGCTCCTCAACCTGGCGTGGCATCGCGCCGAGTGGCCGCCAATCGAGGCGCTCACCGGACAGCGATTCGACGTCGTCCACTCACCGCACCCCCTCCTGCTCCCGTCACGAACCGCCGCACAGGTGGTCACGATTCACGACCTCGATTTCCTGGACCACCCCGAGCGGGTCCGTGGCGAGATTCGACGCGACTATCCGGCGCTCGTCCGGCAACACGCGCGCCGCGCGTCTCAGGTCGTGGTCCCCTCGCGATACACCGCGGGGCAGGTGGCACGCCAGCTCGACATTCCCCCTGACGCGATCTCGCTCTGCTGGAACGGGGCGCCGGCATGGACCCCACGTGCGGCGCCCCCGCGCCGCGGGCATCTCCTTTTCGTCGGCACGCTGGCCCCGCGCAAGAACGTTGGCCGCCTGCTCACCGCGTACGCGCTCCTCCTCGGCCAGCGAGCGGATCTCCCCGAGCTCGTCATCGCAGGCGGCGCCGGCGACGACCCGGGCGACGCGGAGTGCCTCCGCGCCATGCAGGAGCCGCCGCTGGCCGGTCACGTCCGCCGGACGGGCTACGTGACAAAGGCGGTGCTCAAGGAGCTCTACACGAACGCCTGCGCGCTCGTGTTGCCCTCACTCGACGAAGGCTTCGGCCTCCCGGCGCTGGAAGCGATGACACTGGGGGTGCCCGTCGTCGCCGCCAATCGCGGCGCGCTCCCGGAAGTCGTCGGGGACGCGGGTCTCCTGGTCAGTCCAACCGACACCGATGGGCTGGCGTCGACCATCGCGCGCCTTCTCGATGACCCGGATCTCGCGGCCACCTGCGCTTCGCGCGGGATCGCCCGAGCCAGATCCTTCAGCTGGCAAGCGTCCGCCCGCGCGCTGCGCGCCGCATATGCCAGAGCGATCGCGGCGCGCGAGCGAGCCGCGGTCCGTTCGACGTCGCCCACATGAGGATCGGGATCGACGGTCGGGAGCTCGCCGGCAACCGCACCGGCGTCGGACGCTACCTCGCCGAGCTGGTGCAAAGGTGGGTCCGCGATCCCACAGCCAGCGGCCACCACTTGGTGGTCTACACCGGGTCCGACACAGACCTGAGCGACCTCACGGACGCCGCGCAGCCGGCCGGCGCCCGGATAGAACACCGGACGATTCCCGGTGCGCCGAGTATCTGGTGGGAGCAGACGTCGCTCGATCGGGAGGCGCGCGGGGACGCCCTCGACGTCTTCTTTGGCCCGGGCTACTCCCTCCCACTCCGGTTGCCGACGCCCTGTGTGGTGACGCTGCATGACATCGCGTTCGCGGTGCATCCGGAGTGGTTTGGATGGCGCGAGGGGCTCCGCCGGCGCTGGTTGGCACGACGCGCGGCGGCGCGGGCCGCACGGATCGTCACCGTGTCACAGTTCGCCCGCGCGGAGATCATCCGCCACTTCGACCTCGATGGGTCGCGTGTAGCCGTGGTGTACAACGGCGTCTCCGCGCCGCGTCCGTGTCCGTATCCGTCGCAAGGCGTGACGGCACCCGCAACGGTGTTGTACGTCGGGTCGTTGTTCAATCGCCGGCATCTCCCGACCCTGATTCAAGCATTCGCCGTCGTCGCTCGTGACGTGCCCGACGCCACGCTGGCCATCGTTGGCGCAGACCGTACCCAACCGCGACAAGACCTCGAGGCCTCGGCCGAGGCAGCCGGTGTCGCCGATCGCACGAGCCTGCACGGTCACCTCGCGGACGACGATCTGGCCGCACTGTACGGGCGGGCGCGGGTCTTTGTCTTTCTCTCGGAGTACGAGGGGTTCGGGATGACACCGCTCGAGGCCCTGGCCGCCGGCGTGCCGCTCATCGCCGGCGACACGCCCGTGGCCCGCGAGGTCTATGGCAGCGCCGCCCGGTTCGTGCCGGTGGAGGACCCCGTCGCGGTCGCGCGCGAGATCGTGACCGTCATGCGCGATGACACGGTGCGGGCAGGGCTGCTCGCCGACGCCCAACCGCTACTCGCGCGATTCACGTGGGACCGCGCGGCGGCAGAGACATTGGCCGTTCTCGTGCAGGCGAAGGAGGACGGGGCGTGAGCCACGTCGCCATTGTCATCGTCAGCTTCAATACCCGCGCGGCACTCGAGGCCTGTCTCAGGTCGCTGCACAGCCCAGCGCCCGTCACGGACCACGACATCGTGGTCGTCGACAACGGGTCGACGGACGGTAGCGCCGACGCGGTCCGCTCCGGGTGGCCGCATGTGCAGGTCATCGCGATGGACCACAACGCGGGGTACGCGTGCGCAACCAACGCCGGGATCCGCGCCTCCAGCGCCGACCTGCTGTTGCTGTTGAACAGCGATACGGTCGTCCCGGCGGGCAGCGTCGACCGCCTGATTGCTGCACTCGAGGCCGACCAGACGGCGGCCATCGCCGGCCCGCGGGTGCTCACCCCACAGGGCGAGCTCGAGCTGTCGTTTGGTCGCATGATGTCGCCGTGGAGCGAGGCGCGACAGAAGCTGCTTGGTCGCGCGCTCGCGGCTCGCCACCCAGCGGCCGTGCGCTGGCTCGATCGCCGCGCGCGGACGGCGCATTACCCCGACTGGGTCAGCGGCGCCTGCCTGCTCGTGCGCCGCGCCGACGCGGAGGCCGTCGGTCTGCTCGACGAGCAGTTCTTCCTCTATACAGAAGACATCGACTTCTGCGCGGCGATGCGCAGGCGTGGGCGGCGCATCTTGTTCACGCCAAAGGCCGAGATCATCCACGCCCGGGGTCAGGCCGGCATCACGGCGCCGGCCGCCACGCATCGAGCGTATCGGCGGAGTCACCTCGCGTTCTATGCGAAGCACCACCCGCGATGGGTGCCGTTCTTGCGCATCTATTTGCGGCTGCGCGGCGAGCTGCCGTGACCGGGCTGGCGACCGGAGGTCCGGATCCACGGCTGGTATAGTGGCTCGGTGCGAGTAGCGATCGACGCGCGCAAGCTGCACGACTTCGGGATCGGCACCTACGTCCGCAACCTGGTCCACGAGTTGGCGCGCCTCGACCACGACACCGAGTACGTGCTGTTGTGCCAGCGCGACGACTCGGCGTTGGCGGAGTCGCTCGGTCGCAACTTTCGAGCAGTCACCGAGCGTGCCGGTAACTACTCCATGAGCGAGCAGTTCTTCGTGCCGTTCGACCTCCGCCGCGCCGGCGCCCAGCTCTTTCACGCGCCGCACTACGTGCTGCCTCCTTTGACACCGTGCCGCGCGATCGTCACGATCCACGACTGCATCCACCTCCGGTTTCCGCAGTATCTCCCGAACCGCTTCGCGCACACCTACGCGCGGGCACAGATCTGGTACGCGCTTCGCCGGGCGAGCCGCGTGCTCACCGTGTCGGAATCCTCCAAACAGGACATCCTGCATTTCTTCGACGTCCCGGAGGACAAAATCACCGTCATCCCCAATGCCATCGACGAGCACTTCCGCGTCGAGCCGTCAGAGGAAGACATGGTACGGGTCCGCGAACGCTATCAACTGTCCGACCGCTTCGTCATGTATGCCGGCAATGTGTTACCGCACAAGAACCTCGAGCGTCTCATCGAGGCATTCATGCTCGTCCGCCGCTCGGGTCTCGACGACCTCGGTCTCCTCGTCTCCGGGAGCGAGGTCTCCAGATACGCGACACTGCGACGCGCCGTCCACCGGCACCACCTCCACAAACACGTGCGGTTTCTGGGCTACTTGCCGGCGACCACACTGGCTGTGCTCTACCGTCTGGCCGACGTCTTCGTGTTTCCCTCGCTCTACGAAGGGTTCGGGCTCTCCCCGCTCGAGGCACTCGCGAGCGGCACGCCGGTCGTCGCATCCAACGTCTCTTCGCTGCCGGAGGTCCTCGGCGACGCGGCGGTGCTGATCGACCCGCGTGATCCGGCGTCGATTGCGGACGGCATCACCCGCGCGCTCGTTGATCGGACACTCCGAGAGGAGCTCCGACGCAAGGGCCTCGCGCGGGCCCGGGTGTTCTCCTGGGAGCAATCGGTCGCCAAGGTACGCCAGATCTACGGCGAGGTCGCGGCCGGGGCCTAGGTGAGTGGCGAACATCGCACGACCTACGGCGGACGCCTCACCCGCGCGGCTCGGCACGCGGCGCGTTGCCCTGATCCAGGACTGGCTGACCGGGATGCGCGGGGCGAGAGAGCGGCGGTATGCCTGGGACCAGTTCGACGCGCACTTCGGCCGCGCGCGGGTCGGGCGGGTCCGGAGTCAGGTCTACGGGATGGCGATGCGCAGGCTCGCGCGCTGGGACGCCGGCACGTCCGGTCTGGTCCACCCTATGTCGCTATTTCCCAGCATGTTGCGGGGCGGATCGACCGATACTATAATCGGGCGTCCGACGTCGTCTATCCACCCGTCGACACGGAGTTCTTCACCCCGAACGGGGCTTCACCAGGACGCTATTTCTTGGTCGTTTCGGCTCTCGTGCCTTACAAGCGCATCGATCTCGCCATCGCGGCCTGCGGGCAGGCCGGCGTGCCGCTGCAGGTCGTCGGCACGGGACCGGAGGCCGCGCGTCTCCGGGCCCGGGCGGGCCCAACGGTCACGTTCGTGGAGCACTGCTCGCAGGACGAGCTGCGTGACCTCTATCGAGGCGCCCGCGCGTTCCTCCTGCCCGGGGAGGAGGGCTTCGGGATCGCGCCCGTCGAGGCACAGGCCTGTGGCCGACCGGTGATCGCCTTGGGCGGCGGCGGGGCGTGCGAGACCGTCCAGGACGGCGTGACAGGCGTGTTGGTCCGGGAAGAGCACCAGGCGGCGTTCGCCGACGCCATGCATCACCTCGACGACGAGGCGTTCGACCCCACCGCGCTCCATGGGGCCGCCACTCGGTTCTCGCGGTCCCGGTTCCAGATGGAGATGCGCTCGGCGATCGAGGCCCTCGCGGAGGAAGTGCGGCCATGATGATGATGACGCGTCAGACGCGGGCGCTCGTCACGTGTCACATCGTCCTGGACGGCCTCCTCGCCATGTCAGCCTTCGCCCTTGCATATCTCGCGCGCTTCGAGTCCGGCATCGTGGCCGCACCTAAAGGCCAGCCACCGTTCGACCAGTATCTGGTGCTTGCGCCGTTCATTGGTGTCCTGGTACCCGTCGCCTTCCACCTCCACGGGGTCTACCGCCTCAAACGGAACCGGACGCGGGTCGAGGATTTCTTCGCCGTCTTCGTCGGCACCCTCCTGTCCATCGTGCTCGGCCTCCTCGGCACGCTGGTCTTCGAGGTGTACTACGCCTCACCCGCGGCGCGTGCGGCCGGCGCGTACGAGGTCTCCCAGCTGGTCTGGGGGCTGTTCCTCCTCGTCAACGTCGCATTCACGTACGCGTCGCGCGACGCAGTGCGCGCAGCGATGGAACGCCGCTTCCGCAAGGGGATCGGATTGCGGCGCGTGCTGATCGCCGGCACCGGCGACCTCGCCAGACACGTCGCTGACCGCTTTCTCCAAAACACCGAGTTCGGGTATCGGATTGCCGGGTTCGTCGATGACGCCCCAGGCGACGACCATCTCGGGTACCGCGGCTTGCCTCTGCTCGGCCCTCTCGCGGATACGGAGGAGATCATCCGACGGGAACACATCGATCAGCTCTACGTGGCGCTGCCGCTCGATCAGCACGTGAAGATGCTCGGCCTCGTCGAGATCGCGAATCGAGAGTGCATCGATGTCAAGGTGATTCCGGATTTCCTGCAGTTCGTGACGCTCCGGGCGCGCCTGGAAGACCTCGACGGCATCCCGCTGATCAACGTCAACGACGTGCCGCTGCAGGGTTTCAACAGCATCGTGAAGCGCGTCATCGATATTGGTCTGTCGGCGACCGGGCTCGCGGTGCTCGCGCTGCCCTTCGCGGCCATTGCCGCCACCATTCGCGCCACCTCCACCGGCCCGGTCTTCTATCGACAGGAACGCATGGGACTCGATGGCCGCCCGTTCATGGTCTTGAAGTTCCGGTCGATGTTCGATGGCGCCGAGCAGGAGACCGGTCCGGTCTGGGCGCGTGAGAACGATCCCAGGCGCACCGCGGTCGGGCGCATCCTGCGGCGCTTCAGCCTGGACGAGTTCCCGCAGCTCTGGAACGTGCTCACGGGAGACATGTCCCTGGTGGGGCCGCGGCCCGAGCGGCCGTTCTTCGTGCATCAGTTCAAGGAACGCGTCCCGCAATACATGCTGCGCCACAAGGTGAAGTCGGGAATGACCGGGTGGGCCCAAGTGAACGGTTGGCGCGGCAACACCTCGATCGAAAAGCGCATCGAGTACGATCTCTACTACATCGAGAACTGGTCGGTCGGGCTTGACTTCAAAATCATGTGGTTGACCCTCCTCCGCCTGTCCTTCTTCAAGCACGCGTACTGAGCGACGATGCCTCGCGCCGTCATCACCGGGGCCGCCGGCTTCATCGGATCGCACTTGTCGGACGCGCTACTCGGCCGCGGATATGCCGTCGTCGGCATCGACAATCTCCTGACTGGTGACGTCGCCAATATCGCGCACCTGAGCGACCGGGACTTCAGTTTCATTCATCACGACGTCACCAACTACATCTATCTGGACGGCGCCGTCGACCTGGTCTTGCATTGGGCAAGCCCGGCGAGCCCGATCGACTACCTCGACCACCCCATTCCAACGCTCAAGGTCGGCGCGCTCGGCACGCACAAGGCGCTCGGGCTCGCGAAGGCGAAGCAGGCCCGCTTCGTGCTGGCGTCGACCTCGGAAGTGTACGGCGACCCGCTCGAGCATCCGCAACGGGAGACGTATTGGGGCAACGTCAATCCGATCGGCCCGCGGGGTGTCTACGACGAGGCCAAGCGGTTCGCCGAAGCGATGACGACCGCGTATCACCGCTACCACGGACTCGACGCGAAGATCGTCCGCATCTTCAACACCTACGGCCCGCGCATGCGGATCAGGGATGGCCGGGCCGTGCCGAACTTCATTGCCCAGGCCCTTCGCGGCGAGGAGGTCACCGTCTACGGCGACGGCGACCAGACGCGGAGCTTTTGCTACATCAGCGACCTGGTCGACGGCATCGTCCGGCTGGCCGAGTCCGACGTCAACGGCCCAGTGAACATCGGCAACCCGGCGGAGCTGACCATCCTCGACATGGCCCACCAGATCGTGGCGGCCACCGACTCGACATCACGAATCGTCCACAGAACGCTGCCGGTCGACGACCCTCGCGTGCGCCAGCCCGACATCACGCTGGCGCGCAGCCGGCTGGGATGGACTCCACGCGTCCCGCTGGCCGAGGGACTCCAAGAGACGATCGCCTACTTCCGGACCAAGCTCGACGTCGCGGGTTAGGTGCTGCGCAAAGCGTCGCCGCCTCTCGTCTCAGGCGGACTCCTGTCGACGCTGACCCTGACTTTGGTCCACCGGTGACCCGGTTTTCGCGCGCAGCAACTTGATGCCTCGCTCGATGCGTTCCGCAAGCTCGCGCTCTGTCTGCAGCGACTTGAGCGTCGCCTGCGCGCTCTGCACGGTGTCGTTCACGCGCGCCATGCTCTCGACGACATGGTCCACGACTGTCCGCTGCTCACTAAGCATCTCGAGGTTGACGCGCACATCCGCGAGCACGTTGACGATGACGTTAGTCTTGAGCTGCACCTCGTCGACGAGGTTCTTGCGCGTCTCGATCACCGCCATCCGCTCCTCGGTCTCCCCGACGCTCTTGAGGGCCGCGTCGAGTTGTGCCCGGAGGGCATCCACCTGGTTGCGATGGTCGACGACGTGCTGGAGGTCCGCGCGGCTCCGCTGGCTGATCTGATGGACCTCGTCGACGCCTTTCTTGACCGACCCGACGAACGCCTCCCGGGTCGCGATCGCCTGAATCTGGCTTTCCACGTTGTCGCTGAGCGTCTTGAGCTCGGTGAGACGCCCCTCGAATCCAGCGATCCTCTTCTCCACGAACGCCAGCTGGGTGTGACGGTGGTCGAGCTGTTTGAGCCGTTTGGTGACCTGCGCGATCTGGTCCTCCGTCGTCTTCACGTGCGTGCCGACGTCACGCTGCCGCGCCTGCACGCGCCCGAGCTCCTCGGTCAACTCTTCCTTGATCGTCGACGCGCGGGTCAGCTCTTCCGAGACCCCTTGGATCTGCTTCAAACGCTCTTCCACCGACGCCGCGACGTCGCGACTGCCGTCAGCAAGCACCGTCAGACGCTTTTCTTGAGCCGCCAACTCTGCCTCATCGCGCTGGCTGCCTTTGAAGGCGGCGGCGGCCTTATCGATCTGTGACCTGAGGCTGGCTACCCGCGTCGTGATCGGTAGCAGCTTGTGCTGCAGACTGGACACGGCCTGAAGCTTCTGGTGGGCATCACTCACCCGTACGTCGAGCCCGTCGCAGTCGCTCTTGAGCGCCTCGACCTCGTTGCGCCGCGCGATCTGCTCCTCAAGTCGCTTGTCGACCGACACGCTCAGGGCGTTGAGCGTGTTTAACCGCGTATCGATTTTCTCCACCAACTGCTGATGCGCGCCGATCCGGGTCATCTGGTTGTCGAGATCGTCGGCAATGGCGACAAGCGTCGCCGCCTTCTGCGTGCCCTCGTCGACCACCGACAGCTTCTCGCTGATGGCGTCCATGCGGGAGTCGAGCTCAGGGATGTGGCGCCGGAACTCTTCGACCCGCGTCAACAACGCCTCGAACGCCGTGCGATCAGCGCCGACCTGGTCGCGGACCTTGCTGATCTCCGCTTGCGTCTTGTACAACTCGTCGAGCTCCTTCCGGAGCGTGTCGAGCTCTTTCCGCCCCTCGGTCAGGGTCTCGTGCTGGCGCGTCACGCGAGTGCCGAAGTCCTCGACCTGCCCGAGCCGCGTTTCGAGGGCCGTCAGTCCTTCCTGGCGGCCCGCCAGCTCCTCGGCCCGCCCGGACAGCGCGTCTAGATTCTTGCCCAGCGCGTCGGCCTTTTGGCCCATCGCCACAACCGCCTTTTCCTTGCCGGCCAGACCGTCGAACACACGCTCGAGCGCGCCGAGCGTGTGCTGGAGCGCCTGGACCCGCTGGTCGAACGACTCGGACTCTTTCCGCTCGAGCGACAAGCGCTCGACGTGCGCCTTGACGAACTCGGTGAGCTCAGTCCGCCCTTTGTCCAGCTTCGTCAAGTCGGCGGAAAACCCGTTCTTGGCCTGCTGCGCCTGCTCGAGCTGGGTGGTGATCTCGCTCGAGACCTGTTCAATCCGGCGCAGTGTCTCGTCGGATTCCGCCGCCAGCTTCGTGCCCTCATTGAGCTTGCCGATCTGCACATCCATGTTCCAGACCATCTCGTTCAAACGATTCGATTCGACAACCGCGTGCTCCACGGTGTGCTTCTGACTCTCGAGCACTTTGACCTTCTGCATGACGTGCTCGGCGAGGGAATTCAACGTGGCCAGCCGCTCCTCGGTCGTCTTGCTGAGCTCGTTGAGCTCGGCCAGCGGCCCCAACTTCTTCTCGACGTCACGCACCGCCTCGGTCGTGTTCGTGGCCTCGTCGCGGGTTGACCGCAGGGAGTCCTTTATGCGCCCGTGCTCCTGCCGGAGCTGGGCGGCGCGCGCCCCCAATTTGTCGAAGTCGCCCTTCAACGCGACGGTGTGCTCAGCGGAGTCCTTGACTTCGCTCTGGGCCTGCCGCAGCCCGTCACGCAACTGGTCGAGCCCGGCCCGTTCCTTCTTCAGCGCGTCGAGGTTCGCCGTCGTCTGAATCGTCTGGGTCGTCAACTGCTGCACCGCCTGCCGGTGCTTTTGCAGCTCGCCGTCCGGAGCCAGGAGCTTGTCCGCGGTCTGCTCGGCCTGGCCGACCGCGTCGCCCAGCGATCGGACGCGCCCCTCGACCTGCTCGAACCCCTTTGTGCGAGCCTCGAGGGTCGAGAGTTTGGTCGATAGCTCCTCGAGCTTGCCGGTCGCCCCGGTCGCCCTGTCGTTCACTTGCTGCAGGGACTTGCCCACTTGCGGCAGCTTCTTGGCATGCACTTCGATCTGCGTCAGCATCGCGCTAAGCGCGCCACGCTCCTCACGCGAAGTGTTGATCAGGGCTTTGAGCTCGTCCGCCTGCTCCTGCGCCGGCTTCCCGCCGCCGGTCCCCATCTTCTTGAAGGCATCCAACATGTTGTGACTCCTGGAGTGACGTGACGAAACTTGTGACTCCTGGAGTGACGTGACGAAACGACGTCCGGACCCGGCGCGCGGATCTGCGCACGCGCGATGCCCAGAATAGCCCTCCCGTCGGCGCGCTGACAACCCGAGCCGTCCACGGCGCGCCTCGCGGGGCGCGGAGCGAAGCCCCGTCTGATTACTGCGGCCCCGCCTCGTTGTTCACGAGCCGGGCGGCGTAGACGATGTAGTGAAGCCCGGACACCAGCGTGATGGCGAGCGCGGCGTAGACCGCCACGTCGACGACGACCGACGGTCGGCCGAGGTAATTGAAGTACAGCGTCACCGCGCACGTCACAATGTAGACGACCGTCGCCGCTTTGCCCAATCCCGATGGGTAGAACGTCCGGCGCTCGATCGCCAGATTGACGACGGCTACCGTCAACACGATCAGGACGTCTCGGCTGATTACCAGCACCGTCAGCCACAACGGCAACCGATTTGCGAGATCGAGCGGTGCGGTCAGGACGACAAACGTGGAGACCAACAGGAGCTTGTCCGCCATGGGATCGAGCAGGGCGCCCAGGCTTGTACGCTGACCGGCCATGCGCGCGATCAGGCCGTCGAGACCATCCGTGATGCCTGCTACCACGAAGACGATGAGCGCCCAGCCGTTGAACCCATAGATCACGAGGATCACCAGGCCAGGCACCAGCATGAGCCTGAACAGCGTGAGCTGGTTCGCGGCGGTCAGGACGCCCACGGCTAGTGTCCCGTTACCGTAGATCGTGGAATAAGTCCCTGGCGCGGCGCCCGGCTGGCAAGGCGCGACGAGGGAGCATATTGGGCATATGTGACCGAGGAGCAACGCCGGCAGGCGGGATGCCCCGCCTGGGAATTGTTTCGCGAACTACGGTAACGGGACACTAGCTATCCCGGCTCCCGCGCCAGCGCGTCGAGTCGGTCAACCGCCTCGATCGCTTCGGCGCCGGTCACGCTGCCTGTGGGTTGAAAGGACCCGTCATCGAACGCCGCCAGCACACCGGCCGACACGGCCGCGGCTGCGCTCGAGTAGTTGAGATGTGATTCGTTCATGTCGACGAACCGCGGTCGCGCCTCGAGCCAGGGCCGGGCCCCCTCGGGGTCGATGGCGGCGATGAGACCCAGGACCCCAGCGACCACGTCTGCCAGCTCGCCCCGTCGCAAGGCGCGGGATGGCTCGAAGCGGTATCTCGCGTCGACCGCCATGACGCGTGCCTGCGTCACGGCGAGAATCCAGTGATCCCCCCAGTGGTTCCGGGTGTCGGTGATGATCGGCGTGGTCTCACCCACCGCCGCGTCATCGAGCAGTTGATCCAGCCGCACCGCGAGTAGCGCGGCGAGATCGCCGCGTGTCACGGTGTCGCGTTCGGAAATTGCCTGGTATTCCGGTGGCAACGTCGCCACACTTCGTCGATCTCGAACGCGCGCCAGACGGCCAGTCGTCTCGTCGCTCGGGTCGAACGCGTCCGCACGCCGATACGCGTCTTCGGCGGCCTCGAGATCGCCGCGTGCCTCGTGCAGGTCGCCCTCGAAGATCAGCGCGGCGACGTCGCGCGGGTCCAGCTCGCTCGCTCGTCGTGCATGACGCAGCGCGGCGACCAGATCGCCCTCCCGCTGCTCGAGCCCCGCCAGCTCCAGATACAGAAAGGCGCTGTCGGGCGATGCATCGATCACCTGCGCATACGCCGCCTCCGCTTCGGCCACGTCACCCCGCTCGACGGCCGCCCGCGCCTCCGCGAGCCTGGTCGTCATGACGCGCAGTCGTAGCTCTGCCACCGCGCGATCCACCCGCGTCAACCCCGGATCGACCTCGAGCGCGGCCTCGAAGCTGCGGAGCGCGGCCGTCAGGTCGTCACCGCGTACGAGCGCATCCCCGCGGCCGACGAGAGCCGGGACGTATGCAGGATCACGATCCAGCGCCGCATCGAAGCGGGCCACCGCCTCCGCATACGCGCCGCGCGCCAGCTCCACCCAGCCGAGGCCGGCGGTGGCGGGATAGAACTCCGGGTCGCGCCCCGCCAACACGGTGAACCGCACCTCGGCTGCAGCGACGTTGCCGGACTGCAGCACGGCCCAGGCCTCTTGCTGGCCCGCAGTCGAGGCGGCGTACTCCGGCGGCACATCGGGAAAGAGAAAATCGGGGTACGCCGGCGAGGTGACGACGGGCACTCGTGGGGCGCAGGCCACGGCCCCCAGCACCAGAAACGCCGCCAGCGACCGGCGGCTCACGATCATCCGCGCGTCTCGTCGAGCGAGAACCCGGCGGCGACGCCTCTCACACGAGCGATTGTAGCACGCGATCCCACGGCACCACGCCCTCGCGCAGGAGCCGTGGCACGTCACCACGCGCGTCGATAATGGTCGACGGGGCCGCTCCGGGGGTGGGCCCGGAGTCGAGCACCACCTCGAGCGTCGCCCCGAAGATATCGACGACCTGGGCCGCCGTGGTCGCCGCGGCGCACCCGCTGCGGTTCGCACTGGTGGCCGTAATGGGATAGTCGAAGAGACGGGCGAGCGCGCGCGCGACGGCGCTGGCCGGCACGCGCACCGCGACCGTTCGCCCCTCGCCGAGGAGCCGGTGGTCGAGCGCCGACGAGGCGTCGACGACGAGCGCGAGCGGACCCGGCCAGAAGCGCTGCGCGAGTCGACGACCCACCGGGGTGAGCGGGCCGACGCAGGCCTCTGCCTGGGCAAGATCGGCGGCCACGAGAGGTATCGCCATCCCGGCTGGTCGGCGCTTGACGCGAAACAGTCGCTCGACGGCTGCCGGCTGACGTGGGTCGGCCGCCAGGCCGTAGAGGGTGTCGGTCGGATACCCAACCAGGTGGCCAGCGGCCAGGGCGTCGGCCGCCGGACGCAGCCGATCAACGCGGGGCTGGTCCGGATCGAGTGAGAACTGCTGCGCGGCCACGGGAACCAACGAGAGCTGGCCTCTACTCCGTTGGCAGGACCTCGATGCCACCCGTGTAGATGGTCCGCGAGAACTGGCCGCCCGAGTCCGGCCAGAACGCGAACAGGGAGAAGTCGTAGCCACCGGGCTTGTCAGCGGGGAACGTCACGTTGACGGAAAACCGGTTCCCGCTCAGTACGGGGCACTCGAAGATCTGGTCCTCGCTCGGGTCGCCGTACCGGCGGATACGCATGCACACCTGGTCGTAGTCGTCTCGATCCGTGAGGTCCAGGGTGCCCGATACGGTGATGGTCGTCCCCCCAGTCACGCAGCCGCCAAGCTCGTCGTCCAGCGTGAATCCGATGATCGCCTGTGTGCCGATCTTTGCGCAGCTCACATCCGGACCGGGCTCGATCTTCGCCGCGCTCGGCAGGGCGCCCGCGACGGTCGTCACCTCGTCGGGCTTGGGACTGATGTCGGTCGCCATCGTGGACCGGCCGCCCGTCGCTTCGGAGAAGCTGGGATAGCGGTCATAGCTGGTGACGCCGGAGCTCTCGCCCAACCGCTTCGCAAAGTAATTGACGATGTGCATCTCCTCCGGGGGCACGAGCCCGGCGCGCGAGACATACACCAGCGCGCGGCGGAGGTTCGTCTCCACGGGCCCGCTCCGCGGGCCGTCCGCGGCCATCATGTCGTTCACCGTGACCTCTACCGTCTCGCCGGTGACCGCGGTACCCACCTCCGGCGCGACGCTCGTCTCCTCATTGAACTGCCCCTGCTCCAGAAACACCTGGTAGGTCGGCAACTCCTCGGGGGGAATGAGCCCCATCCGATACAGCGTGAGGGGGTTGTAGACGATGAGCGGCATCGTGCGCGCAACCTCGAAGCCCCCCTCGACCTGGACGATCTCCCGCTGCGCCTCGGTCGTGGACGAATAGTAGAACTCATGCGGAAACGCCAGCGGCGAGTGCGCGTCCGGTGCATGCCCCTTCCGTTCGATGACAGACCGAACGGTCGGTGCCGCCGGACCGACTTGCGCCCACGTTCCCGAGTAGTCGCCGTACTGGTGACCCTGCTCGTGCCATACCGTCGAAGGCACGGCCCAGCCGCCCGGCGGGTAGCCCTCGATCCCGTGAAGGCGTCCGGCACTACCGTAGATCGCGCTGCTGTCGAACAGGTCGAGACCGATGCCGCTGATCTCGTTGCGAACGTTGCCGTGGAAGCCGAAGAAGTCGCCAACCTGCGTCGCCTGGCTCATAATGGCGATCACGTCGTACTCGTCGTTGAAGTGCTCGTAGAACTTCCGGGTGATCTCGGGCTCATTGAACTCGGTCTCCCCGCCCTGGACACGGGAGTCCCCGAAGTCGGAATCCCAGACGTTGACGGCGTGGCTCGTGAACTGCACGTCGTCATTGATCTGCGTGATCTCAGATTCCGGAATATTCGGCGGCACGACGGCCAGGTAGACGTTGACGCCTTCAGCTTCGCCGACATGGTCCCGCACGCCCCCGGGTGTGACGACGGGCGCGGCCGCGGGAACGACGAACCGGCCCCAGAAGATGAACGGGTGGTCGACCCCCCACGAGTAGCGCCGTAGTGTCGCGTGCAACACGTCAATGCCCCACGTCGGATTGAACACGCTCACGATCTGTCCGTCGACCTCCTGGGTACTCGCCCGCGTCCACGTCTCGTCCGTATGGAAGTCCTCGGCGTCGGCGTCCACCCGCTCGAACGTCACCGTCTCGTGGTCGCCAATCACCAGGAAGTTGCTGAGGCCGAAGTCGCCGTTGTGGGTCGGTCGCAGGAACCGTGGAAACTGGTCGGCGCGGAGCGGCCGGCCGTCTGCGAGATGCTGCATCGTGGTGATGCCGGTCGCCGTCCGGCGGAGCAGGTCGTACGATGTGGCGCATTGCCTGAGCCCCTCGGCGCTCCCAGTGACCGCCCGCTCATCGAGCGCCAGCGGCGCGTAGAGCTGCGCGAGATCTTGCGCGGTCTGCGGCGTCTGTGCGAGCAGCAGACCGCCCATCATCACGATGAGTCCTCGTCGGAACGATACGGTGGCAGTCCTCTCTCTCCTACAAGCCGTTGCGAACGGGGAGTCTACGCTCTAGTCTATCTGACTCAACGCCGAGGCCAGGCACACCGAACACCGCGACTTCCGGATGCTGCGCACGTCTTCATCGAACGCTGACGCGAGTGGACTGTCACCATCCACTAATGGGCCCTGACCTGCTCGATCACCGGCTCAATGACCACGACGACGTCACTGGGCACGCCGGTGTACGTTGGCGGCACGCCCCCCTCGACCAGGTTCCACCCCGCCTGAGCGCCCGATTGATCTGTTCGCGGTTCCGATAACGCGACGAGTCGGTAGCCCCCGCGTCCCCCACTCCAGGCCAGGAAATACGGCTCGCCCGGATCCCACGCGGCATCACCGTCAACGTCGTCAAAGAGCGCGATGTCGCACGCCCCGCCGTCGTGCGCAGCCGGCGCCGGAAGCGCCACCACCTGGGCCGCCGTCTCGACCGGGAACTCGCCACTCGCGAGCGCGGCGCGAAACGCGTCGACCATGACGCCGGCATCGGCGGCCACGACGGTCGTCGGCGGCGAGACATCGAAGCACACGACGCCCACGGTGCGACCCGAGGCGAGCGACGGTGCCGGATTCGCGGTCCGCGCACGTTCGAGGCCGAGCGCGACATGTACCGTGGCGGATGGCGCCTCCTGGGCACACGCCAGGACAACGGCGACCACCGAAAACAGGCCAACCATCCCGGTCCCCCGCCAGGCGGACGCCGTCATCGGACCTCGATCACCCGATACGAGGAAGTCGGATATTGCGGGGTCGTATCGAAGAACGCGTAGGATTCGAGCTGATACGTTCCGGTGTCGACGAGCGACAACGTCACCGAGAAACGGTTCCCGCTCACCGACGCGCAGCTGAACGCAGCGGTGCCGACATAGGGATCCAATCCGAGGCATACGACGTTGTAGTCGTCGCGATCCGTCAGCGTCAGTTCGCCGGTGATGGTGAGGTCGCCAACCGGGAGACATCCGGCGATCGGATCGTCGAACAGGAAACCGACGAGGGCGTTCCTCGCCACGCCGTGACACTGCGTGTCAGGACCCGGCTCGATCGGGTCGACCGGCCGAACGATCGCCGGCGAGACCGTATCGCTCACGGCCCTGGGTCGGATATCGGTGGTCATCACGGCCAGACCGCCGGTGGCCTGCGAAAAGCTCGGGTAGCGGTCCCAGCTCGTCACACCGGCGCCCTCACCGAATCGCGCGGCGAAAAAGTTGTACCAACGTAGCTCTTCCGACGAGAGCAGGCCGGCGCGCGACACCACGATTGCTGCACGGCGGATCCGATCGACGACCGGCCCGTCGCGCGCGCCATCGGCCGCAAGAAGATCGTTCGCGCTGACCGCCACACGCTCACCCGTTACGAGGGTTCCCGCCACCGGCGCCTCCGACGACGCGCTGCCACTCTCATCGACGAACTGTCCCTGGTCGACGAATACCTGATACGCCGGCAGGTCATCGAGCGCCGTCAGACCCATCCGATACAACGTCAGGGGGTTGTAGACCGCCAGGGGCGTCGTCGGCTCGATCGTGTACGCGCCGTCTTGTTCCGCCACCCGACGCGTGCCCTCGAGCACCGCACCGGCCAGCACCTCGCCCGGGTATAGCAGGGGCGTATGGGCTTCGGCGTCGTGCCCCCGGCGATCGAGCGCAGCGCGGGCGCCCGGCACCGGGAGCGTGACCGCATCCCAGACTCCGCTGTATTCACTCCACTGATGCGCGGTCTCGTGGAGCATCGTGCGGTTCGAGGCGAATCCCCCGGGCGGATATCCCTCGACGGCCTGCAACACGCCGCTGCTGCCGTACGCCGCGCTGTCGTCTGCGATCGGGAGGCCAAGGCCGGATACCGGATTCCGGACGACACGATGAAAGCCGAACCCGTCGGTGAATTCCGTGTGTTGGCTGACGACGGCCAGCACGTCGTAGTCGTCAGCGAAGTGCTCGTAGAACGTCTGCGCCACCGACTCCAGGTCGAACGCCGTGTCGCCGCCGCTCACGCGCGAATTGCCGTAGTCCCGCCCCCAGATGTTGACGACATCACTCGAGAATTGCACGTCGTCGGCCACCTGTGTGGTCGCCGCCTCGGGCAGGTTCGGCAGGGTCATTTGAAGATAGACGAACTGCCGGTCGCCCGGTGCCGCGGCGCCCACCGGCGCGGCAGCGGCAGAGGCCGCGCCGGGCGCCCCCACGCCTGCCAATGCGACGGCGGCTGGGCCCGGCGCGACCACGTCGCCGAAGAAGAGGAACGGGTGATCGACGCCCCAGGAATAGCGCCGCAGGAGGCCGCGCAACACGTCCACGCTCCACGTGGGATTGAAGACGCTGACCATTCGCCCGGCCACTGCATTCGTCCCCGTCCGCGTCCAGGTTTCCGCGACACGCTTGGAGTCGGCGTCAGGGTCGACCCGCTCGAAGGTCAGCGTCTCGTGGTCGCCGAGGACCAGCAGATTCGAGAACCCGAAGTCTCCGGTGTGCGTCGGGCTGAGGTGTCGAGGAACCTGATCAGCGCGCAGCAAGCGGCCATCGTCCAGCTGTCCCGCCGTGACAACGCCCGCGCGCCGCAGCCGATCGGCGGGCATCCCGCACCACCGAAGTGGTTCGGCCGCCGCCGGCTCCGTGGAGAGGGCAAGCGACGCGTAGACCGACGTGGGATCCTGTGCGGACTGCGGTCCCTGGCTCAACAGCAACACCACACATGCGGTCGGGCCAATCCGCCGTCTTGCCACTGCGGTCATTCCTTGCAAACCTGCCAAACCCCGTGACACACCCCTTGATCACGAGCCAATCCCCAGTCTATCTGATCAAAACGTGCCAACCGCCGCGCGGCAGGCACGCGTTGGTCCACGAGTGCACGCTCGTTGCGATCACAATGCTGTCGCGGGTCCTCGAGATCGTGCGCTAGCGAACCTCGAGGCCCGACACCCACGCCAGCGGCGGCTCGGAGGACCCGGATTCCGCGAAGAGGTAGATTTCCAGCGTGTAGCGCCCCGCCTGCGCCCGGCTGAATCGCACCGGGAGCGAGAATTGCTCGGCCGTCGTCGACGCACAGACAAAGATCTCGTTGAGGTCCGGGCTCCCGTATCGCTGCCATCGCGCGCAGGCAATCGCGGCGTCGCGAAGCTCCTCGGCCGTGATCGTCCCGGCGGTGGTGACCTGCTGACCAACCGGCACCACCGCCGGCACCGCGGCGGACAGCCGCACGCCCGGGAACTCTCCGGGGTCGATCGGCAGGCTCGACACCGACGGTGGTCCGTCGTCGGCGAGTGACGCCTGCGCGACGGGGTGAATCACGGTCTCCAGGGGAACCCGCCCGCCCGTGGCCTCGAAGAACGACGGCAGGCCCGTCCACGACGTCGTGCCGCTGGTGCGCGCGTGCCGCGCAGACAGGAAGTTCCAGTAGTCCATCTCGGCCTTCGAGAGAAGCGCGCCCCTGGATACGACGACCGTCGCCCGCCGCCACCGAGTTTCCACCGGACCGCCGCGCGGACCGTGCAGCGCTATGATGTCGTTGATGTGCACGGCGTCCGAGCCGCCCCTGACGACCGTTCCTGGATCCGGTTCGCCTGACGCCTCCGGTCGTGCCGGATCCGTCCCGTCGAGCTGCCGCTGATCGGCGAACACGCCGAGCTCCGGCACCGCCGCAAGGCCGACGAGCCCCATCCGATAGCGGGTGGTCGCGTGCGCGATCACGCCCCCGCCCGATCGCTCCACCGCGAACGACGCATCGACGCCCGGGGTCCCCTCGGCGGGGGACACACGGCGTGTCGCCTGGAGCACGGCACCCGTGTAGGCCGCACCGGGTGTCAGGAGCGGCGTGTGCTCCGCGCGCAGCGACGCGGCACTGCCCGCCAGCGCCGACCAATCCCAGTAGTCGACCCATTGGTGGCCGATCTGATGGTGTGATGTCGCGTGCGTCCCGAACGACGCGCCCGGGTACAGCTCCACTGAGCGCAACACCCCTCCGCTGCCGTAGCGTGCCGAGTCGTCGAACACCTGCAGCGCACCGAGCCCCGAGACCGGGTTTCCGACGTTGCGATGAAAGCCGTCGGCGACACCCACCTGCGTTTGCCGTGTCACGAACGCGATGCTGTCGTATGCGTCCTGGAAGTGGGCATAGAACCGCGCGGTGGCGTCTTCGAAGTCGACGGCGGTATGGCCTTTCGCAATCCGGTCGTCGCCGAACGTCGGAATCACGAGGTTGACGACATGGCTCGCGAACTGGACGCTGTCATCGATCCGGGTCACGGTCGATTCGGGCATATTCAGCAGACCGACGTTAAGCCGGATGTCATGCGACCGCCCGCCCGGCGCGATGAACGTCCCAAAGTGGACGACCGGCTTGTCGACGCCGCGTCGAAACCGCCGGACCGTCTCACGCACGGTGGCGTGATCCCACGACGGGTTGAAGACGCTGACCACACGGCCCGCGATCGACGTCGTCCCCGTCCGGATCCACGTTTCTCGGCTCACGAAACCGGCGGCGGATCGATCGAAGCGATCGAACGTGACGGTCGAGACATCGCCGACGACGAGGAAGCTGTCGAACGAGAGCCCGCCCGTGTGGTCGGCCCGGAGCAGCCGTGGGTTCTGGTCGAACCAGAGGGGCTGTCCCTCGGTGAGCGGCTCGAGGGGGCCTTCCGCTGCTCCGAGGCCGGCAGCGAGGTCGGTCGCGCACGAGACCGCGGGCTCGCTCGACCCCGGCGCGGCACCGCGCGTGCTCCAGGTGGGCGGGGTCACGGCGCGCGCGGCGCCGGCGTCCTGACCGAGACTGGCCACCACGAGCAGGAGCACGATCGCGAGACCTGGGGTCAGGTCGCACAGCGCCGGACGCGCCTGCACGTGCTGCATGCGGTGTCGTCGGAGATTCAGAACCGCAACTCCGCCGCGCTGGCGCGCTCCCGTACGTGGATGGTCTCGATGAACTGCACGCGATGCGGCCGGGTACGCATCACGACGGAGCTCGTGCGGCAGCCTTCGCCAAAGAAGCGGACTCCTTTCATCAACGCGCCTTCCGTCACCCCGGTGGCCGCGAAGATGATCTGCTCGCCCGATGCGAGATCAGCAGAGGTGTAGGTCTTCGTCAGGTCCGTGATGCCCATCGAGCGCACCCGCTCTTCTTTCTCCGGGGTATCGATGACCAATCGGCCGAAGATCTCACCGCCCAGACACCGCATCGCGGCGGCGGTGAGCACGCCCTCTGGCGCCCCGCCGCTCCCCATGACCGCGTGCGTCCCGTTGCCGGCAACGGCCGCACCAATGGCGGCGGTCAGATCGCCGTCGCCGATCAGGCGAATCCTCGCCCCGGCGGCCCGAATGTCGGCAATGAGCTGGGCGTGTCGCTCGCGCTCGAGCACGACGACGACGAGATCCGACACCGCCCGATCCAGGCACGCCGCGATGCCCTTGAGGTTGTCGGCAACCGACGCGTCGAGACTCACCGCCCCTTTGGCCCTCGGGCCCACGACGAGCTTCTCCATGTAGAGGTCGGGCGCGTGGAGCAGACCGCCACGCTCTGCGGCAGCCAGTACCGCGATCGCGCGGGGCGCCCCGGTCGCGCACAGGTTGGTTCCTTCAAGCGGGTCGACGGCGATGTCGATCTCTGGCAAACCGTCCACACCGGCGGCAGCTTGACCAACGCGCTCGCCGATGAACAACATCGGTGCCTTGTCGCGCTCGCCCTCACCAATCACCACCCGGCCATCGATCGGCACATGGTCGAGCCGCGCGCGCATGGCCTCCACCGCGACGTGATCGGACTGATGGCGATCCCCGCGACCCATTGTGCGAGCGCACGCGATCGCGGCCTGTTCGACCACGTCGAGGAACGCCAGCGACAGGTCGGCGCTAGGAGACGTCGTCGTCATGCCTGTACGGCCTCTCGATACGCGGGCAACGCGCACCGCGTCGGTTTGTCGACTCGATAGCCGAGCACGTAGTCAGCCTGCATAAGCTTGTGAATCTCTCGCGTCCCCTCGTAGATGACGGCGCCCTTGCAGTTCCGGTAGAAACGTCCGACGGGATACTCGTCGGAGTATCCGTTGGCCCCGTGGATCTGCACCGCGTCGCCCGCCGCGCGTTCCGACGCGACCGTCGAGAACCACTTGGCCAGCCCGGTTTCGCGCGTGTTTCGCTGACCGCGGTTTTTCAGCCAGGCGGAGCGCTGCCATAGCAGACGGCCGGCCTGATAGTCCGACTCCATCTGGGCGATCATTTCCTTGATGAGCTGGTGGCGGCCGATCTCCACGCCAAACGTCTTGCGCTCCTGCGCATACGCGGCACTCGCATCGCGGCACGCCCGAATCAGCCCGGTCGCGCCGGCCGCGACGGTCAGGCGCCCTTGATCGAGCGCGAGCATCGCGATCTTGAAGCCCTCGCCCTCCTGCCCGACCAGGTTACTCTCGGGCACTTCGACCTCGTCCATCTTGAAATACCCGGTGTTCCCCGCGAGGATGCCCCACTTCTCGGTCAGGGTTCCGCTCGAGAACCCCTTAAAGGCACGCTCGACCATGAAGGCGCTGATACCCGACACGTCCCGATTGCGCTTCTTTTCCAGATCGCTGTAGGCGAAGACGAGAAAGTGGTCGGCCACGTCCGCGAGCGAGATCCACATCTTCTCGCCACTGAGGACGTATCGATCGCCGTGTTTGATGGCGACCGTTTGGATACCGCGCACGTCGCTGCCGGCCCCCGGCTCTGTGAGCCCGTAGGTGGCAATCCTGCGTCCCTGCGCCTGAGGCACGAGGTAGCGCTGTTTCTGTTCTTCCGTGCCCCACGTCAAGAGGCTCAGGCAGTTCAGCCCCACGTGCACGGACAGGATGACGCGGAGCGACGTGTCCACGTATTCAGCCTCTTCACAGGCCAACCCCAGGCTCAGGTAGTCCATTCCGGCGCCGCCGTATTCGGTCGGAACGCAGACCCCGAGCAGACCAAGCGCGGCCATCTGCGTCAGGATGTCCGGATCGAAGCGATGCTCGCGATCGAGTTCGCGGATGCGGGGCGCAACCTCGCGCGCGCCCCACTCGCGCACGGATCGTTCCAGCAATCGGTGTTCGTCCGACAGTTCGAGATCGAACATGTAAGGCAGACTCCTTTGGCAGCCCGATGCGGCTCAGCCGCGGCTGACCGTGACCGCGGCGCCGCGGTCCAGCCCGAGTTGCTCGGCCGCACTCGTCGAGTTCGCCGCGAACTCGAGGTGGTCCGTGCTGCCGAACAGCGCGCACACCTCGTCGCCTCCGATGTCCGCGTAGGTTTCCACGAGCCGCCCGATGTCATGTGCGCCGGCGGCGATCTGGATCGTCCCGGTCTGGGCGAGACGCTCGAACGCGCGGCGATCGATATTCGTCACCAGGTTGCCAAAGCGATCCACCCGCAGCACCTCGCCCGCGATGCGCCCGTCCTCGGATGAGGCCACCGGGATCTCCAGCGTGCGGTAGTCGGTGACCGGGCGCCCGAGTGCCGATAGCTGAATCCCCTTCGCCACCCATGCCGCGGCGGGCGCGAACCGATCACGCCCCTCGAACGTGCGGCTCACCGTCGGCCGTGCGTATCGGCGCTCGGTGAGCTCGACGACCCGTTTGGGCGGCATCCCCTGAAAGACCGACGTGAGCACGCCGTTGTCTGGAGCGACAAAGCGGTACTCGCCGATGTCCGCCGCCAGCCCCCGCCGCGCGGATCCGACTCCCGGATCGACCACCACCAGGAACACGGTGCCGTGGGGAAAGAACCGATACGACGCCGCCAGCTCGAGGCCAGCGGTCAGGATGTCGTGGGCCGGCACATCGTGTGAAATGTCGACGAGGGTCGCTTCGGGACAGATGCCCAAGACGACACCCCTCATCGCGCCCGCATAGTGATCTCGTGTGCCGAAGTCGCTCAGCAGTGCGACGACTGGACGCGCCATAGTGTCTGTTCTGCTCCTTAGTGCCCGGCCCTACGAAACAGCATCTCGCGCATGCGATGCGTCAGCAGGAACGAATCGGCACTCGTCAACCCCTTGAACATCCGAGTCACCTCGCGACTCTGCAGCACGCGATCCTGGCCGCGGGAGCCGGCGCAGAACCGATGCCGAAGCGTCGTGCGGTCGACGATTTCGTATTTCGTGTGACCCCTCGCGAGGCGTCTCTCGGTGTTGAACGTGACCAGCAGCGCGCCGCCTGGCCGCAAGATCCGCGTCAACTCATCGGCAAGAGCCTGCCCCCACGCGACGCCCACCTGTTCGAGCACATCCCAGCACAGCACGCCATCGACGGTCGCATCCTCCTGAGCCAGCCTCGGGCGGCGAACCTCTGCGGGATCGTCGCCGCGGTCACTTGTCTCGGTCGACCGCTCGAGGTCGACGAACAGATCCTCCACGAGCAATTTGCAACCGAGCTGCTCGCCGAGAAACGTCACATTTGCGCCTACGACCGCCCCGAGGTCGAGCACGACGGTCGCGTCTCGATCGCGCAACGAGTCCAGAAAGCTCGCCAGCGCCCGCGTCGGAAACACGCCGTCCCTGCCATCTTCGACCACGCCGGCAGACGTTGCGCCCAGCGCTCTGCCACGCCCTCCGAAGCGAGAGATCAGATCCCTGATACCTTGCACCCTTCCCTCGTCCGGCACGTCGTCTCACGGAGTCTGCTCCGCACGTGGCTCGAACCAGTGCCCCGCCCGCAACCGCGCAGGCTGGCCATCGACGCGGCCGTGTGGGGTGCCGCCGGCTGTGTGCCGCTAGCGAGTCGCTCCGGCTCCGGCCGCCGCGGGCTCGGGGGACCGCTGCGCCGGGGGGCCACCGCTCGCCGCCGATTTCGGCGCCTGAGCAGCAGTGGCCTTCGAGCGCTGCATGTCGATGCTGCCCCGAAAGTGAGCACCCTCGGCGATGGCTACGCGCGGTGCCGTGATGTCGCCGTCGACCGAACCGTTTTCTCGAATATTGACCTTGTCGGTGGACGTGATGTTGCCGGTGACCTCCCCGAGGACGATGACCGACTTTGCGAACACTTCGGCATTGATCTTGCCGTTCGGACCGATCGTGAGAACGTGCTGCCGGAGCTCGATCTTGCCATCGACCTGGCCTTCGATCGTCAGGTCCTCGCTGCCGTTCAACTCGCCCTTGATGACGACCGACTTACCGATATTTACGACATCCCTCTCAATCGAGCGCGCCGCCTCACCTCCAGGCCGTCGCGCCGGTGCCGGCCCTGGCGGCGGCTTGGCGCCGCGATCACCGGCGACCGCCGGCGGCCGGACTGACTCATCCCGTTTCCACATGAGATTCTCCACTCTGGACGGCGAGCCGCCGAGTGAGCCCTGTCGCCCACTGTCGCGTCCAGCCAGTATATTGGAGCGTTTCCGATCCTGTCTAGTCCTTTCATTGCTGATGGTTAGGGGTGATGGTAAGATCGCGCAACGGTGCGCATCTACCTCGATCACAACGCCACGACGCCCGTCGAACCCGCCGTGGCCGAAGCGGTCAGCGACGCGCTCCTGAGCTGTTTTGGGAACGCGTCGAGCGTGCACGCGTTTGGGCAAACGGCCAAAGCAGCCCTCGACGAGGCTCGCGCTCGCGTCGCGACGCTGGTCGGCGGCGAACCCTCGGAGATCGTCTTTACGAGCGGCGGCACGGAATCCGACAACCTCGCGATTCGCGGGGCGATGGCGGCTGCGCCGGATAGCCGGCGCCATGTGATTACCTCCGCGATCGAGCACGAGGCCGTGCTGAACACGTTGAAAGCGCTGTCGGCTCAGGGGTGCACAACGACCGAGCTCCCGGTCGACAGTAGCGGTGTCGTCAACCCGGACTCGCTTCGGGATACCCTGACGCCCGAGACGGCGCTCGTCTCCGTGATGCACGTCAACAACGAGATCGGCACCATTCAGCCGATCGCGGAGCTGGCGCGACTCACGCAGGAGCAAGGGGCGCTGTTCCACACCGACGCCGTGCAGTCGGGCGGCAAGCTCCCGCTCGACGTGGGGGCGCTCGGGGTGGATCTGTTGTCGCTCTCCGCCCACAAGTTCAACGGCCCCAAGGGAGTCGGGATCCTCTGGGTGCGACGGGGCTCGCGCGTAGTGGCGGCGATGACCGGTGGCCGTCAGGAACGGAACCGCCGTGCTGGCACCGAGAACGTACCCGCGATCGTCGGGCTCGGCGTCGCCGCTCGCATCGCGGTCGCGCAGCTCGACTCCGAAGGGGCGCGGATCGGTTCACTGCGCGACCGACTCGAGACCGGCGTGCTCGCGCGTGTATCGGGCACCGCTGTGAACGGCGCGCCAGATCGACGAGCCCCGACGACGTCCAACATCAGCTTCGATGGCGTCGAAGCCGAGGCGTTGCTCATCGCGCTCGACCTCGAGGGCGTGGCCGTCTCGACCGGGTCGGCCTGCTCTTCCGGTCGACTCGAACCGTCCCATGTCCTGAAAGCCATGGGCTTGACCCCGCATCGCGCGCAGAGCTCGATTCGCTTCAGCCTGGGTCTCGGCAACACCCAGGACCAGATTGATCGGGTGCTCGACGTCCTTCCCCCAGTCGTCGAGAAGCTGCGGACGCTGGCTCGGTCGGGCGCCCGAGCTCGCGCCTAAAGTTAGTCGATTCCCGAGGCGTCTCCCTCCCAACGCCGCTAGCCACCGCACTTGAGCCTCCAGTAGGCTGTTCGGATGCGCATCGTGGCTGCGATGTCGGGCGGCGTCGATTCGTCGGTGGCCGCCGCGCTGCTGGCGTCCGACGGGCATGACGTGGTCGGGTTGTCGATGCAGCTCTACGACCAGCGCGAGGGCGATGTCCGCTTCGGCTCGTGCTGCACGCTCGACGACTTGCATGACGCGCGTCGGGTCGCGGCTCGGCTCGGCATCCCGCACTACATCGTCAACTTCGAACGCCAGTTCGAGGAGAGGGTCGTGTCACGCTTCGTCGCCGACTACGCTGCGGCCCGCACGCCGATTCCCTGCATCCGCTGCAATAGCGATCTGAAGTTCAGCAGCCTGCTCGACCGGGCGCGCGGTCTGGATGCGGACTGCGTCGCGACGGGTCACTACGCGCGCGTCGATCACGCCTGTCTCGACGAATCCGCCGACGCGCCAACAACATACATCCTCCGTCGCGGCGCCGACCGCTCGAAAGACCAGTCCTATTTCCTCTTCTCCCTGACGCAGGCGCAGCTGGCGCGGGCGCGGTTTCCGCTGGGCGCGCTATCGAAGGATGACGTGCGGCGTTACGCGCGCGCGCAGGCGATCGCCGTCGCCGACAAGCCCGACAGCCACGAGATTTGCTTCGTCCCGGACGGCGACTATGCGGCGTTCGTCGAGCGACGGGCCCCCACTCTCAGGGGCGGCCCGGTCGCCAACTCGACCGGCCAGGTACTCGGCCACCATGACGGCGTCCACCGCTACACCGTCGGCCAGCGGAAGGGCCTCGGCCTCGCCAGCTCGGTCCCGCTCTACGTCACCGGCCTCAACGCGGACACACGAACCGTCACGGTCGGCACCCGCGACGCGCTGGAACGGACGACACTCACGGCCTCCGATGTGAACTGGATCGGGCCCACGCCGGAACCGGGACGCCGCGTCACGGCGCAGATCCGCCACCGGCATCCCGAGGCGGCAGCGCGTGTCTGGGCGCTCGACGGGGGTCGACTTCGGCTGCAATTCGACGCCCCGCAGACGGCGATCGCCCCTGGGCAGGCTGCAGTGATGTACGACGGCGACGTGGTGCTCGGCGGCGGGTGGATTGAGTGACTCCATCCTCCGACGCGGTGGCCGATCCCTCAGTCCGCCTGGAGCGTCCGCGCCGGGTCAATGCCTGCCACTCGCCGGGCCGGCACGTAGCACGCCATTAGCGCCACGAGCGTCAGCCCGACGGCGACGACGCCAAAGGTCAGCGTGTCGAGCGGTGACACTCCGACGAGCATGCCGCGGAGCACCTGGATCGCGAGATAGCTCCCTGGCGCGCCGACGAGCAGTCCGATCAGGACAAGCAGCGCGCCCTCCCGCAGGACGAATCGGACAAGCTGGCTGTGTTCGGCGCCGAGGGCCAGGCGCACCGCGATCTCGTGGCGGCGACGGGTCACCGACCCGGAGACCACGCCGAAGAGACCCATCGCGGCGAGAACCAGTGCCGTGAGGGCAAACCCGGTCAACAGCACAGCGCTCAAACGCTGCTGGCTCAACGAATCGGAGACGACCCGGTCCATGGAGCGAATGTTGGTGACGGCGAGCTGGGGGTCGATCGATCCGATCGCCGCCCGAACCTCCGGACCGAGGGCAAGGGGCGGGCGGTCAGTCCGCAACGCCCAGGAGAGCGTGCCCGCCAGCCTTCGCTCGGGATCGTCGCTCCGGACGAAAATCTGCGAGCGACCGTCCGCAAGTACATCATGCAGGCGCGCATGCTCAACGACGCCAATCACGGTCAGCTCCCCTCCGGAGTTCCGCATGGTCCTGCCAACCGGGGTGCTGTCCGGAAACAACGTCGTTGCCAAGGTCCGGTCAATCACGACTTCGCGCCGGCCATCGGGGGGCACCGCATCAAAGCCACGCCCTGCGAGGATAGCGATTCCCAACGCGTCGAAGTAGCCCGGGCGCGTCGTGAACACGTCGACGGACGGGAGGTCATGTTCGCTGTCGCCGGTATTACCGGGCGCGCCTGCAAAAACTACCGACGACACTGCTGCGGCGCCCGACAAGGGCAGCACCGATGTCGCGCCAACCGCCGCCACTCCTGGCAGGGCCGCCAAGGCGGACTGTATCCGCCCGTGGAGCGTCGTCGTCGCGGCGACGTCCGGGTACCGGAACGTGGGGACGGGCACACGTAGAGTCAGTACTCCCCCTGGCTCGAACCCCGGATCAGCCCGAAGCAGCCGCTCGAAGCTCTGCGCCACCAGGCCCTGCGCTCAACAGGACCAGGGACAGCGCCACCTGGACCACGACCAGACCGCGGCGCATCCGGCCGCGACCTCCGCCGCCACGTACCGCCGCGTGCGACAGGAGCGTGCCGAGGTCGGTGCGTGTCGCCCACGCGGCGGGCACCGCACTGGCGAACAACCCGAGTAGCGCGCCAACCCCGATCACGACGGCGACCGTCTCCCCGTCCACCGCGATCGCATCCCGTCGTGGCAGCTCCAGCGGCGCGAGGGCTACAAGCGCGCGGGTCCCCCACACCGCGGCGAGCGCACCGCCGGCGCCGCCCAGAATCCCGAGCAGGCCGCCCTCCAGGAGCGTGGGTCGTGTGAGCGCCAGCCCACTCGCGCCGAGCGCCCGCGCCACCGCAAACTCCCGCTCGCGCGTGGAGGCGCGGGCAAGGAGGACCGTGGCCAGATTGGCCATGAGCACCAGGACGAGAAACACGCCCGCCGCGCCGAGCACCACCAGTACCGGACGGACGCGGTTCACCAGGCTACGCATGGCACCGACGGGGTAGAAGCTCAGATCGAAAGCTGGGAAATCCCGTGCCTGTATGGTGGCGCCGACGATGCCAACTGCCGCGGCCACCTGCGCGGGGGTCGCGCCGGGCTGCGCGCGCATCAACCCCATGACACTCCGGTCGTCGAAGTCCAAATGAACATCGAACGTGATGTACGCGTCCACCCGCTGTGCCGACCCCAGGATCGACCAACTGGACGGCTGCACGAATCGGAAACTCTGCGGGGTCACGCCGATGACCAGGAACGGCTCTCCGTTGAGCTGGATCAGAGAGCCGACGACCGAGACATCGCCGCCGAACCGTCGCTGCCAGAGGTCGTAGCTCAGCACCACGACGGGTGCTCGGCCCGGGCCGACTTCGTCCGCCGCGAACCCACGGCCGAGGGCGAGTGGCACGCCAAGCAGGTCGAAGAGCTCCGGCGACGATGCCACCACTGACAGTTCCTCGGGTTCGCCGTCCAGCCCATCCGAGATCGTCCTTCCGTCGCGACGGATCCCGACCATGCCGTCGATCGCCCCACCCGAGGCCTTCAACGCTGACACGTCTGTCCCATCGAGCCAGCCGTTCGGCAACCGTGGGCCCCAATCCCGCCATACGTAGTACAGGTCGTCCGGACGTTCGTAAGGCAGCGGCTCGAACAGGACCTTGTCAACCGCTGTATAGACCACGCCGAACGCGCCGAGGCCAATGGTCAGCGTGGCGATCGTGACTGCCGCGAACAGGGGATGCCGACGGAGCCCACGTGCGATGAGCTTGACGTCTCTGGCCGCTGCCTCTATCGCCGCACGGAGCCTTGCGTTGACCGTTCGAAACGACACGGTATCCTCCTACTCCGCGGGTCGGAGCACCTTCGCCATGGCGAGGGACAACTTGTCCCACATCGACATCTCGTGGACGAGCGTGCGCAGGATCAGGAGATCGAGCGTCCCGTGCAGCAAATCGATGCGGGTCTCGGCGCGAGGCACGATCGTGTGGAGACGCTACGCGATCATAGGTGGAATGTCGACCGCCGCACGATCGGCTTAGATGAAAGGATGCCTGCATGGGGCACTACGACGCAGCGCGTGAGGAACTCCGCGCCGCCGAGCTCGAGCTCATGCGGCAACGGGAGGCGGTGTCCGAGCTCAGGCGGACGCTACCGCCCGGTCCCGAGGTCGAAGACTATGTGTTCCAGACGGTCGACGGGCCGATCCGCCTGTCAGAGCTGTTCACTGAACCGCGAAACCCTCTCTTGCTGTACCACTTCATGCTCGGGAAAAAGCAGCAAGAGCCATGTCCGATATGCTCGATGTGGGCGGACGGCTGGGCGGCCTCGACCTGTTTTCCCCGGTCTGGCACCTTCTCGACCTCACTCGACAGGGCCGCGGCGATTGGATGCCGAAGCTCGACTACAGCGAATGAAGATCCCCAAGCCAACCGCAGCGGACACGGCCAGGTTCAGGTCGTTGTTCGAAGGCAGATCCGGAATCGACGTGAAGCCCATGTTCGGCAACCTGGCGGCGTTCGTGACCGACAATCAGCAGATGTGCTCGGGTCTGTTCGGCTCCGACGTCGGTCTTCGTCTGCCGGACGCTGAGCGCGAAGAGCTCCTGAGTCAGGAAGGGTCGGGCACGTTTGGGCCCGCGGAGCGGCCAATGAAGCAGTACGCGAACCTTCCAGCGGGCTGGCGTGAGGAAGAGACGAACACTTGGATTGAGCGTGCGATTGCCCACACGCGCACGCTGCCCGCGAAGAAGAAGAAGGCGAAGAGGTAGAACCCGCTCGCGGTGTGCCAGCAGGCCGAACCTGGCGATCGGAGCGATGTCCGCGCCCACGACGTCGACTCGCAACCGACCCTGAAGATCCTGCCAGCCGCCCCTATAATCCATTCTCTAGGCTCATTGCGCGGATACGGGTGCCACCAGGAGCGGATCGCGGACGCGGCTTCGCCACGCTATCGGATCGTTGAGTCCCTTGGGAACGGCGGGATGGGCGAGCTGTTCCTCGCCGAGGACAGGTCCACTGCCAACAGTCCTCGCCAAGGTCACGAGATCTTCGTTCCGCAGTGAACAAGCTGAGGCGCGGCGCTGGTATGCGCACATGCTTCTCGACCGCGACGCACCGGGTGACCGCCAGACAGCACGCGACATTCGTGTTGACGCGGTGGAGGAGTATCGGGGCGATCGGCATGCCCAAGCACGGTGAGATAGTCGAGCGTTTGTCCGGCTCGGTTTGAGAAGCGTTCCCCTTGGAGATGATTCATGAGCACGCCCGCTTGGCAGGTTGACTGGACCCTCGCGGCTGGTTTCGCAAAGATCGAGCAACAGTTTGGAGCGATCCGCGAAATCCTCGACGACCCGGATCTCTACAACCTGCGCGACGCTGCCGTCTCGGGGTGGCGCTGCGGGGAGCAAGCGGGCCACCTCGCGATGGTCACACGGTGGATCGCGATGGGCATCGAGGCCAATTTGGCAGACCCGACTCGGGACTCGGACGGGAAGCTGGGCGATGTGACCGCCCCGGTGCTGCAGGCCGGCGCGTTTCCGAGGGGAGCTGCCACAGCGCCGCCTGAAGTCGATCCGACTCGCCGGCCCCGTGACGATATTCTTCCGATACTCCCAGCCGCGGTGAGCGCGTGGCAATCGTTGCGGGCGAAGACAGCCGATCTCTCCGACTGTCCCGCGCGCTTTCCGCACTTTGCGCTGGGCTATCTCACGATCGCGGAATGGGTCGTTTTCTGCGCGATACACACGGCCCATCACCTGGAGATTGTTCGAGACATTCGTGTTGCGGCCTCATAGCGTCGATGCCGATCAGCTAGAAGCTAAGCAAGCCCGTGACTACCGAGACCGCCCGTTACCGCGTCGGCGAGAGCCTCGGAAAAGGTGGCATGGGCGAGGTCTTTCTCGCCGACGACACCCAGTTGGTCCGCAAGGTCGCGATCAAGTTCCTCGCCGAAGCCCTGGAAGCCGACGAAACTGCGCGGGAACGGTTGCAACGGGAAGCACGGTCCGCCGCCGCGCTCGACCATCCGTACATTTGCAAGATCCACGAGCTAGTCGTGATTGGCGGGCGCAGGGGGATCGTCATGGAGCACGTCACGGGCGAGACGCTCCAGGCCCGATTGCGACGGGCGCCGCTGTCCCCGAAGGAGGCGCTGGAGATTGCTGGCGAGGTGGCCGAGGCGCTCGAGGCAGCGCACAAACGGCGTGTCGTGCATCGCGACCTCAAGCCGTCCAACGTGATGTTGACCGACGAAGGCCACGTCAAGGTGATGGATTTCGGCCTCGCGAAGCAGGTGCACGTCGAGACGCCCTCGGATGAACAGTCAACAGGGTCGTTGACCGACCCAGGGGTACGGGTTGGGACACCTGGCTACATGGCACCTGAGCAGCTCCTCGGCGGCCAGGTCGACGAACGCTCGGACCTCTTCGCGTTTGGCGTTCTGCTGTACGAGCTGCTTGCGGGCGTGCATCCCTTCACGCGTGCGAGCCCGAGTGGGACGATGGCGGCCATCTTGAAGGAGACGCCGGCGCCGATCAGTCAGTACGCCAAGGATGCCCCGGAGTCTGCGCGGGTGGCGCTGGACCGGCTGCTGGCCAAGGAACCGCACCAGCGGTATCAATCGTTTGGAGACCTGCGGATCGACATCGGACAGCTGCTCCACGACGCCTCCGGGTTGACGCCGGTTCGGCAGGCCGCTGACTCCGTTCCAACGGCTACCGACGGCCGCACACCCTTCATTGGGCGGGAGTCGGAACGGGCAGAGGCACGGCGACTGCTGGAGCGGGCGATCGAGGGCCAGGGCGGTGTCCTGCTGCTGGGCGGCGAGCCGGGCGTCGGCAAGACGCGCCTCGCCGAGGAAGTGCTGGCTGAGGGTCGGGAACGCGGCTGCTTGGCGCTTGCGGGACGCTGCTACGAGACGGAGGGCACGCCCCCGTTCATCCCATGGGTCGAGATGGTCGAACACTCGGCAGCGATCGTGCCCAAGGCGGCGTTTCGCGACGTGCTCGGGGATGCCGCGCCGGAGGTGGCCAAGCTCGTCCCGGAACTGCGCCGCACGTTCCCGGACATCCCGGCACCGATCGAACTGCCACCGGAGCAGCAGCGCCGGTATCTGTTCAACAGTTTCCTCGACTTTGTCAAAAGAGCCTCGCAGTCGACGCCGCAAGTGATGCTGGTCGACGACCTGCATTGGGCGGACGACTCGACGCTGCTCCTGCTGCAGCATGTCGCCCAGCATGCGCGGGAGATTCCGCTCCTCATCGTTGGCACCTACCGCGACGTCGATTTGGAGGTTGCCCGACCGTTCGCCAAGACGCTTGAGGCCCTGACCCGCCAACGGCTTGCGCACAAGGTCTCCCTCCGGCGACTGTCAAACGACGGCGTCGGGGGCATGCTGAGGGCGCTGAGCCGCCAGGAACCCCCTGAGGATTTGGTCGCCACGATCTACACCGAAACGGAAGGCAACCCGTTCTTCGTGGAAGAAGTCTTCCAACATCTGTCGGAGGAAGGGCGACTGTTCGACGAAAGCAATCGGTGGCGCACCGACCTACGCGTGACAGACCTGGAGGTCCCGGAGGGCGTTCGCCTGGTCATCGGCCGGCGTATGGAACGGCTCAGTCCAGACGCGAGACGGATTCTGACCACGGCAGCGGTGGTCGGCCGGAGCTTCGACCTGGCGCTTCTCGAGGCGTTGGGCGACGCGGAGGGGGATGCGCTGGTGACTGCCCTGGAGGCAGCCGAGGCCGCGAAGTTGATCCAAACGCTGTCGTCGACTCGCGAAGCTCGATGGGAGTTCGCGCACGGCCTGATTCGTCAGACGCTGGAGAGCAGCCTCTCGCTCGTCAGGCGGCAACGCGCCCACCTCCGCGTGGCCGAGGCGATGGAGGGTCTCTACGCTGCCGACGTGGATCGCCGCGCGCCGGATCTCGGACATCACCTCTATCAAGCCGGTGCTGGCGCTCCCCCGGATAAGACGGCACGATTCCTCACGTTGGCCGGCGACCAGGCGCAGGACGCCGAAGCGTTCGAGGAAGCGCTCCGCCGATTCGACCAAGCCCTCTCGGTCCTTGAGTCTGACGACCCGGTCGATACCGCGCGCCTGCGTGAGAAGAAGGGGCACGCGTTGCGGAGCCTCGGTCGCATCAGCGAGGCCGTCGAAGAATGGCAACGTGCCCTCGACACCTTTATCGAGGCTCACGACGATGCGGCGATCCTTCGCACCGCTGCGCCAGCGTGGAACGCGCAGGCCTGGGGTGCCGATAGTTCGGCGGCATTGGCGACCGCACAGCGCGGTCTCGACGCGCTTCAGACCAAAACGTCCCGAGAGCGATGTTTGCTGCTGGCGTTGGCCGCGGCAAGCCTCAGCTTCGACGGTCGGCCGGGCGGTGCCACGATGATCGACGAAGCGGCATCGATGGTCGACGACTTTGGCGACGACCGACTATCAGCCGAGGTCCTACATCAGAAGACCTGGCATCACTGGTATTGGATGCAGGTTGGGGAGGCCTGTGTCACGGGAGAACGGGCGATCGAGCTCCATCGCGCCGGGTCGCGTCTCTGGTTCTTGGCGGAGATGCTCGCGGTGCCCTTCTCCTGTGCGGCGTTCTGTACGGGCCGGCTTGACGACGTGGTCGCGAGCGGGGCAGAGGCGGTTCGGTTATCAGATCGGTCCGGGCACCTGGGCGCGAGGATCTTTGGGCGCAGCTTTCCTTCCTTGGCTGAGGCGGTGCGTACCGCCGATCTCAAGGTGTTCGAACAGAGGGCGACGGAACTCACTGAGCTGGGCCGACAGACCGATTTCCCGTATCGAGCGTTTACTCTCCGGGATCTGGGCCTCGCCCGGGTGTGGCGCGGTGAGTGGGCGGAAGCTGAGGCGGCGCTCCGGGAGGCGGTCGAGCTCGAGCCGCGAGTCGGATTTATGACCTGCACGATGTCCTCATGTCTGTTGGACCTCCATGTGCTAACGGGAGACGCTGCGGCCGCGCAGCAGCTAATGCGGCATCGGGACGAGCTTTCGAGGGCGGGAAGCGAGTTAACCAATGGCCGGTGGGACTTGCTGCAGGTCGTGGTCCGCGGACTGGCAACCCTGGACCTGCCCCACGACGCGGCGCCACTGCATGCGCTCATCCTGAAAGGGATCGACAACGGACTGGTGCTGAGCCAGAGATGCGACCTGTGGCAGACCGTGGCGGGTGTCGCCGCTGCTTCCGCGAAGATATGGGACGCTTCGCAGCACCATTTCGAGACCGCGTTGCGTCAGGCCGAGACGCTCCCACACAAAATTGGCGCGCCCGAGGCACGCCGCTGGTACACAAAGATGCTCCACGACCGCAACCAAGCAGGCGATCTCGACAAGGCCCGGACGCTGCTCGGCGAGGCGCTCGCGATGTACGAACAGATCGGGATGCCCCGACATGTCGAGATGGCCAAGGACGCGTTGAAGGACCTGTAACGACCCCGTCTCCTCGCTACCGCATCGGCGAGAGCCTCGGCAAGGGCGGGATGGGAGAAGTCTTTCTCGCCGACGACACCCAACTCGGCCGCAAGGTCGCGATCAAGTTCCTCACCGACGCCCTGGAAGCTGACGAGACGGCGCGGGAACGGCTGTATCGCGAGGCGCGATCTGCCGCCACCCTCGACCATCCCTACGTCTGCAAGATCCACGAGCTCGCTGAGGTCGACGGACGCACCGGCATCGTCATGGAACACGTCACGGGCGAGACGCTCCAGGCCCGGCTGCGACGAGCGCCGCTGTCACCCAAGGAGGCGCTGGAGATTGCTAGCGAAGTCGCGGAGGCGCTCGACGAAGCCCACCAGCAGCGTGTTGTCCATCGCGATCTGAAGCCGTCGAACGTGATGCTCACGACGCAGGCCACGTCAAGGTCATGGATTTCGGCCTCGCGAAGCAGGTCCGAGTGGAGACTCCTTCCGACGAGCAGTCAACCGGGTCGCTCACTGATCCAGGTGTGCGAGTCGGCACGCCTGGCTACATGGCACCCGAGCAGCTCCTCGGCGGTCACGTCGACGAACGGTCAGACATCTTCACGTTCGGCATCTTGCTCTACGAGCTTCTGGCCGGTGTGCATCCGTTCACGCGGGCAAGTCCCAGCGGCACCATGGCGGCCATCTTGAAGGAAACGCCGGCGCCCATAAACCAGTACGCGACGGATGCGCCTGAGTCTGCGCGGGTCACCCTCGACCGACTGCTCGCGAAGGAGCCGCACCAGCGGTACCAGTCGTTCGAGGATGTGCGGACCGACTTGGGTCAGTTGCTCCGGGATGCGTCGGGATTGACGCCGGCGCCACAGCCGGCCGATGCCACTCCGACGGCCAACGATGGACGCACGCCGTTCGTCGGACGGGAGTCGGAACGCGCGGAGGCACGGCGGCTGCTGGAAGGGGCGGTGGCGGGGCAAGGGAGCGTCCTGCTCCTTGGCGGAGAGCCGGGCGTGGGAAAGACACGGCTTGCCGAGGAGGTGATGCTCGAAGCACGCAGTCGTGGCTGTTTGGCATTGACAGGTCGGCGCTACGAAACGGAAGGCACGCCGCCTTTCATTCCGTGGGTCGAGATCGTGGAACGCCTCGCGACCATCGTGCCAAAAGCGGCGTTCAGAGAGGCGCTGGGGGACGCCGCGCCTGAGGTCGCGAAGCTCGTTCCCGAACTGCGCCGCACGTTCCCGGACACCCCGGCCCCGATCGAACTGCCACCGGAGCAACAGCGCCGGTATCTATTCAATAGCTTCCTTGACTTCATCAAACGCGGGACCCAAGTGACGCCGCAGGTGGTGCTGCTCGATGACCTTCACTGGGCCGACGATTCGACGCTGCTGCTGCTCCAGCACATCGCCCAACATGCCTCCGAGATCCCGTTGCTCCTCGTAGGGACGTACCGAGACGTCGACCTCGAGGTGGCCCGGCCGTTTGCCAAGGTGCTCGGTACGTTCACCAGGCAGCGGCTCGCACACAAGATGCCCTTTCGCGTCTGCCCAAAACACGTGTCGGCGAGATGTTGCAGGCGTTGAGTGGCGAGGCACCGCCCGCCGACCTGATCGCGGCCGTCTACGCTGAAACCGAGGGGAACCCGTTCTTCGTCGAAGAGGTGTTCCAGCACCTGTCGGAAGAAGGACGGCTGTTTGACGACGACGGACACTGGCGCTCGGACCTCGCGTCGAGGATCTCGACGTCCCAGAAGGCATCCGCCTCGTTATCGGCCAGCGTGTCGAGCGACTGAGTCCGGAAGCCCGCCAGGTGCTGACGACTGCGGCGATCGTCGGCCGCAGCTTCAACCTCCCACTCCTGGAGTCGTTGGGTGACGCGGAGGGTGATGCGCTCCTGGGCGCCCTGGAAGAGGCGGAAGCCGCGAAGTTGATTCAGACCGCCTCGTCGAGCCGGGAGGCGCGGTGGGAGTTCGCGCACGGACTAATTCGGCAGACGCTCGAGAGCGGCCTCTCGCTCGTCCGTCGACAACGTGCCCACTTGCGAGTAGCGGACGCGCTGGAACGAGTCGGCGGTACTGCCGCGCGCCTTCGGGCCGCTGACATTGGACATCATCTGTTTCAGGCGGGCACCGCTGCCGATCCGGCGAAAACCGTGCGGTTCCTGACGATCGCCGGCAACCAGGCGTTGGAGGCCGGCGCCTTCGACGAAGGACTGCGGCAATTCCAGCATGCGCTGTCGGTCCCGGAGGGGAGTGACAAGCAACAGATCGCAGACCTCCGATACCAACGGGGGCGGGCGCTACGTAGCCTTGGCCGGACCGATGAGGCGGTCGAGGAATGGCGAGTTGTGCTTGATGTCTACGAAGAGATCGGTGATCGCAAGGGAATCGCCCGAACCGCGTTCGACGCCGCTTGGGTGCTGGCTTGGCTCACTCGGTCCGAGGAAGGCAAGGCGCTTGCACGTCGGGGCCTCGCCGCGCTCAGGGATAACGACGTGGAGGCGCGGTGCCGACTTCTTGCCGCGCTAGTCGCGCTTTGCGCTGTTGCCGGCGACGACTATGAGGTCTCGCGCGACCCGCTCGAGAAGGCGGAGAGAATCCCCGCAACGATCGAGCAGCCCGCAGTCACGGCCGAATTGCTTCAAGCGCGGGAGCTCCTGCACTACCACTACATGCAACCGACGCACGCAATCGAGGTCGGAAGGCGTGCCGCCGGGCTGCGGAGAGAGCGCGGTGAGTTATACGCCGTCTGCGACGTCTACTTCCAGATGGTGATGTCCGCGGTGATGAGCGGACGCCTCCGCGAAACCTTGGAACTCGGGAAAGAGCTGGAGACGCTATCGGACCGCGTCGGGCACGTGAACGCTCACTGGTGTACCCGGCTGGGCCTGGCCTTCCACCACCTGGTAACAACCGACAACCTCGCCACATCCACCGAGGTTGCCCGCCGGGTCGTCGAGTATGCGGCATCCCGTGACATCGCTTGGCGGGCTTTTCCGACATGACACTGGGCCTCGCGCACTTCTACAGCGGCGATTGGGCAGCGGCGGAGTTGGCGTTCACGACGGCCGTTCGCTTCGGACCCGAACGGACCTGGGCTGCGACCATCTTTCCTTCTTCGGCGCTCCTCGCGCGCGCCCACGCCGGCGAGGATGTGGTCGTCCGTCTACGCGGCGAGGGCTCGCGGCTTTTACAGATGGCCGACGAGAATCCTTGGGATGTTTGGGACCAGCTGGTAAACGTCGTTGAGGGCCTTGCGTTACTCGGTCAGCACGGGGACGCGGCGGGCCTCTACCGACTCGTCACCAAGGGGATCAAGAAGGGCGTCGTCATCAGTTGGCAGCTCCGCCTCTGGCAGATGGTCGCCGGCATCGCCGCCGCCTGCGGCCAACACTGGGACGCCGCGCAGGAGCACTACGAAACAGCCCTGCAGCAGGCCCACGACCTCCCGCACAAGATCGCCCAGCCCGAGGTCCGCCGTTGGTACGCGCAGATGCTCCTCGACCGCAACCAGGACGGCGATCGCGACAAGGCACGAACGCTGCTCGACGAGGCGATGAATCAATATCGGACGATCGGGATGCCGAAGCACCTGGAAATGGCTGAGCGTGCGTTGGCCGCGATCTAGGTCCAAGCAGATCGTCAGGACACGGGCGGTGCGTCGACGTCGTGGACGCGGATATCGCTCCGACAGCCGTCGGTGGCCTGCCGCTTGGCGGTTTCCGCAAACCGCTCCGTAGCGCCTCGACCGGCGATCCCGGTCTCTGAGATCCGTGGCCTCCGCAAGACCCGTGACCCACCAAGGCAGCCGCACCCGTCGCCGCTAGAGACCCATTGATCGCCGGTGGACGAGGTAGGGCGAGCGAAGGCGCGGTTTGCAGGCAGGCCGACACCGGCTGTCGGAGCGATGTCAGCGGCCACGACGTCGGAGCAGGTTCGTTCCGTCAGCCCGCGGTCTCTGAGGTCTCTTCGGCCGCTTCTGCCGAGTCTGCCGCCCGGATCTTGCGCTCGTAACACAGCTCGACAAAGCCGGTCTTGTAGGGGACGACATCCTTCAGCTGCCACCTCAGTTCGGAACCGGCACTGCCGAACAAAGACAGCCCGTCCCCCAGCAGAATCGGCGCAATCGACAATCTGATCTCATCCACGAGGCCGAGCCTCAGAAAGTCCTGACACAACATGGCGCCTCCGACGAGCCAGATGTTGCGAAACCGAGGCGCAAGCCTCTCATCAACCAACGTCTTCAAATCACCTGAATAGAACTCCACGCTCTTCCTCGTGGATGTCAGCTCCCTGTGTGTCGTCACGACCGTCGGGGTGTCGCCATAAGGCCATCCGAGCTCGAGCGCGGTTTCATACGTCCGAGAACCCAGCACGTAGCAGTCGATGGCTGCAAGGAACTCTTCGGCACTCTCGTCGGTGACCCCTTTTTCATAGACGTCTCCGTGACCCTCGAGCCATGAAACACTGTTGTCATGCGTGGCGATGAAGCCATCGAGACTCGAGACGACGTGTAGCGTGATCGTCGATCGCTTCATGGTGGCGACGTCCCTCGATTCAGGGCGCGGCGCTTTCCGTTTCTTCGGCCGCTGCCTCAGCGTCTTCCGCCGGCAGGCTCTCCAGATACCGCTCCGCGTCGATCGCCGCCATGCAGCCCGATCCGGCGGCCGTCACCGCCTGGCGATAGACGTGGTCCTGCACGTCACCGCATGCGAAGACCCCGCGAACGCTCGTCTCCGTCCCGTGCTGGGGGACGATGTAGCCGTTGGCATCGAGCTCCAGCTGCCCGGTCACGAGACTCGTGTTGGGTGTGTGGCCGATGGCGATGAACACGCCGTCGACGGCCAGCTCTTTCGTGGCATCCGTCTTCACGTTCCGCAGCAAAACGCTCGTCACGACGCCCTGCTCCGTATCCTTGACGTCGTCGAGGACGGTGTCGAGCTCGAACGCGATCTTGGGGTTCGCGCGCGCCTTGTCCTGCATGATCTTCGATGCGCGAAACGCCTCGCGCCGATGGACGAGCGTGACCTGTGACGCGAACTTCGTGAGAAAGGTCGCCTCCTCCATCGCCGAATCGCCTCCGCCCACGACCACGATCGGCTTGTCCCGAAAGAAGTAGCCGTCGCACGTCGCGCAGGTCGACACGCCGTGGCCCATGAGCGCGCGCTCCGACGGCAGCCCCAGCAGGCGCGCGGAGGCACCGGTCGCCAGGATCAGCGCCCGCGCGTGATGCGAGCCCTCGCTCGTGGTGACGGTGAACGGTCGATGCGAGAGATCGAGGGCGGTCACGTCGCCACGCACGATCTCGGTCCCGAACCGTTCCGCCTGTGCCCGCATCTCGGTCATCAGCTCGGGCCCCATGATGCCGTCTCGAAAGCCCGGGTAGTTCTCGACCGCGGTGGTCAACATCAGCTGACCGCCCGACTCCAGACCTTCGATGAGCAGCGGGGCGAGATTGGCTCGCGCGGCGTACAGCGCGGCGGTCAATCCGGCGGGGCCGGACCCGATAATGATGACGTCTCTCATGATTGTCCTCGGACGGTCGCCAGCACATCGGCGTACTCCTCGACGTACCGCGCAGCCGACACGGTCCAGGAGAAATCGCGCCGCATCCCTGATTGTTGGATCAGCCGCCAGCGATCGTTGTCGCCGTACACCCGAATGGCTTTACGCAGCGTGGCCAGCATTGCCGACGCGTCGAAGTCGCGAAACTTGAACCCGGTCCCGGCGCCGGTCCGCTCGTCGACGTCGTCGACTGCGTCATCGAGCCCGCCGGTCGCGCGCACGATCGGCACCGTCCCGTAGCGCATACTGTACATCTGATTCAACCCGCACGGCTCGTAGCGCGAGGGCATCAGGAACATGTCAGCGCCCGCCTCGACCAGATGCGCGAGCGCCTCGTCATGCCCGATCTCCACCGCGATGGTGCGCGGATACCGCTCGGCCGCCGTGCGCCACATCTCCTCATACTCCGGGTCGCCGGTGCCGAGCACGACGAAGGTCGCCCCCAGCTCGGCCAGATCCGTCAGTGCCTCGCGCACGAGATCGAACCCTTTCTGATGCACGAGTCTCGAAATCAGGCCGATGACCGGGCGCTCGGCGTCAGTGTCGGCGTCGTCGTCATGTACTGGGAGCCGGAACCGCCTGAGCAGCTCTCGCTTCGCGGCGCGCTTGCCGTCGAGGTCGCGAGCCGAGAACGGCGCGGGGATGTGACGATCATGGGACGGATCCCAGGCCTCGACATCGATGCCGTTCAGGATGCCGCGAAGCGCCGCCTGTCGGGATTGCATGATGCCCTCGAACCCGTAGCCGTAATCCGCCGTGAGAATCTCCTGCGCGTACCCCTCGCTGACCGTCGTCACCCCGTCGCTGAAGTTGATACCGCCCTTCAGGAAACTCACCTGGTTCCAGAACTCCAGGCCCTCCATCGAAAAGGTCTGAGCCGGTAAGTCCACGGCGCTCATCGTCTCGACCCCGAACAGCCCTTGGTAGGCGATGTTGTGGATCGTGAACACCGTCGCCAACCGAGCGAACAGCGGATGCGCGCCATAGAGCGTGCGCGCGTAGACCGGTACCAGCCCGGCTTGCCAGTCGTGCGCATGGACAATATCCGGCGGCCGGCGGGCACGCATCACCAGCTCGAGGGCGGCCCGCGCGAGGAGCGCAAACCGCACCGCGTTGTCGGGGTGGTCGCGTCCGGCGCTCCCGTACACGCCGTCCCGGTCGTAGAGCTGGTCGCATTCGATCAACACGACCTGCGCGCGCGCGCCCAATGATCGCTCCACGAACCCGACGTCATACCAGCGCCCCCCGAGCGAGAGGTGGCACCGCGCGTACGGAGCGCCGACCCATCCGATCTCGCGATAGAGCGGCATGACGAGGGTGACCTCGTGGCCGAGACGAGCGAGTGCGATCGTCAGCGCCCCAGCCACGTCGGCCAACCCGCCGGTCTTGACGAAGGGCAGCGCCTCGGACGCCACCATCAGAATGGATAGCGACTCCTGGTCACCACCGGTCGCGTCGATGTCGGAGGCGGACGGGGGCGCTGGCATGGAGCCGCGGGGCGATCTCGTGCAGCGAGGACGGTTACCGGTTAGTCGGTGCGGTGGAGACCGGGCACGATGAGCGAGCGGCCCTTGGTCGAGACCCAATTGACCAGGCGGCGCACTTCGGCGAAGCGCCCTGAATTCGAGCGCGCACCGAGGACCACGAACGCAAGCGGGTCGCTCCCGGGCAGCTTCACCACCGCCGCGAGACAATACCCGGCTTCGTCGATATAGCCGGTCTTGCCACCCTGTACGACGTGGCGACCACGCAGCAGACGATTGGTGTTGCGTACCGTCAGCCGCCGGCGGCTCGTGCGCAGCCGATAGGACGACTTACGCATGATGCCGGCAATCGTCGGGTCGCTACTGGCGTGGGCAATGAGTCGCGCCAGGTCGTATGGCGACGCGATGTTACGCTCGTCGAGACCTGACGGGTCGACGAAGGTCGTGCGCTCCAGCCCGAGATCGTCGGCCTTACGGTTCATCTGCTCGACGAAGCCGCGCGTCCCCCACGGGGACACCCGCGCAATCGCGCGGGCGGCGGCGTTGTCGGAAGCCACCAGCGCGAGGTGCAGCAGGTCGTTGAGCGAGATCCGCTCGCCGCGCCGGAGGTATGTCGTCGACGCTCGGCGCACGTCGCGCCGTGACACGACCACGTCCCGTGACAGATCGGACTGGTGGTCCACCAGCACGAGCGCCGTCATGACCTTGGTAATGCTGGCGATCGGTCGCGGCTCCAGGCCGTTCGAGTCCCACAGCACCTCGTGCGTGGCGGGATTGTAGAGAATGGCGGCCTCCGCCCGCACGCGCGGGCTGGGCAGGTCGCTGACGTCGCGAAAACGGAGGGTCGGCGGCTGCTGGGCGACGGCGTCGCGCCAGACCGGCGCCGTGTCGACGGGTTCCGCCAGCCCGACGTTGGGCGTCCAACTGAAGCGCCCGAAGCTGAGGAGAAACGCCCCGAGCGCTACGAGCACGAGCACGAGCAGCGATGACCCTGACCCGCGACGCCGGCGCATGTACGCTAGGACCTCCTGAGCGGCACCCGGTGGGCGTCGGCTTGTCGCCATCTGCCCAAAATATCGGCGATTGTAGCAGACTCCTCCAACACCACGGGCTGCGAGGGCTCCGTCAACGCCACGGGCTACTAGGGCTCCGTCAGTGCCACCGCCAGGAGGATCGCTCGCTGTGAGCCGAGCGCGGAATCGCGCAGGTCGAAGGTCTCGTGCAGCGCGTGGGCTCCCGAGCCGCGTCCGCCTCCATCGATGGTGATCGCGGGGATCCCGAGGCTCATCGGGAGGTTGGCGTCCGTGGATCCCGCCGATAACCGCATGGGGAGGTTCAGCGCCTCCGACACGGCCAGTGTCGCGCGCACGAGCGGCGCGTCGACTGGCGTCCGACCTGCGGGCCGCTGACCGACGACCTCAGTCTCCACTCGCAGGCGACCCACACTGCCCCACCGGGCGTTCTCCTCGGCCAGCGCCGTCTGGACCGCACGTCGAAACCTGCTGTCCAGGGCGGCCAACGTCGCCGGATCCTCGGATCGCAAGTCGACCTCGAGCCACGCCTCTGCCGCGATCGCGTTGATCGATGTTCCGCCGCCCACGCGGCCGACCGTGAAGGTCGTCTTCGGGTCGGACGGCACGTCGAAGTCGGCGATTGCCCCGATCAGGCGGCCGAGGGCATGGACCGGGCTCGCCAGACCGAAGGCCCCATAGCTGTGTCCGCCAGCGCCCCGAAACGTCGTCCGGTAGCGCGTCGATCCGACGGCAACGTTGGTGATGCCAAGACCGGCCCCGTCAACGGACACGAAACGATCTACTTCACCCGCCAATTCGGTTCCGAAGAGATGCGTGACCCCGCGGAGGTCGCCCAGGCCCTCCTCCCCCACCGTCCCAACGAACGTGATCGGCCCGGCGGTCTCCACATCGCCGCTGTCGAGCGTACGTGCGACACCGAGCACGACCGCGAGCCCGCGGCAATCGTCACCAATGCCGGGACCGTGGAGCACATCACCGTCCCGCGTCACCGACACGTCGGTCCCTTCGGGAAAGACCGTGTCCAGATGGGCGCTGAAGACGAGGTGGGGCCGCGCACGCCGACCGGGGCGCTCGCCCAGCACGTTGCCAACGGCATCGATGCGGACGCGCTCCAGACCGAGCGCCGCCAACCGCGCACGAAAGGCCTCTGCCCGGGTCTGCTCTTGGAACGGTGGGGCGGGTATCTCACACAGTGCAATCTGGTCGGCCACCACCGCGGCTTCGAGCTCGATGGCGGCGTCGACGGCCGCACGCACGCCGGGAGTCGCCAGTAGCCGCCGCCCGAGGTCGTCGGGGTCTTCCTGCCCGGACGCCGGCGTCACGGCCGACGCGACCAGGATGACCGCGCCGATCGCCCGGCGGAGCAGGGAGGCGACCGACCACTCGGCCGCTAGGGGTGTGCTGCACTCATCCACCGGCTGCCGGCTCCTTGGCCCCGACCGTCAAGATCATAACGGAGGGTGACCACTTCTTGACACGTCCCACATTGGATCGGAACGCCTGCGCCACAACGGGACACTCACAGACGGTCGGCGACCGCTCAGAGACCGTTTCGGGGAGGTATCGAGGCGGTCCCACGCCCCTCACCGTGGCACACAAGTTGCTGAACAGTATCCGTAACGAGGAGGGGACACGATGCCGCTTTTTCGACTTGTTGGATTCACCACACTGTCGTGCGAGTGTCTGGTTGGGCGGTACCGGGACGTCGCGCTCAGCCGCGAGGTCGACTACGTCGAGGAGAAGGGGAACGCGTGCTGGTCGAGCGACCACCAGCGCAACCAAGCAGTGGCGACGGAACTCGCGGCCGCCGACAAGACGCCCACCCCCGCGGTCGCGGCCCACGCCTAACGAGTGCCTGAATCTCGCTGCTAGTGCTAGGGCCGCGGCAGCGCCGCCTGGGCGCCGGCGCGTTCGTACGTGTAATGGGTCCGCGACTGCACCTCGACGTCGTCGCGGGCCACTTCGACCCGCAGCCGACGGGTCCGGGCGGTCGGATCGGCGTTAGCCGATCATGATCCCTGCGATTCGTTTCGGCCGGCGTCGCCGTCCTCCCGCCGCCGGCGACGACCCGCACCCCCACGGCGCCGGCTCGGGCGACGTCCGAGTGTTTGCTTGATCTCCTCGGCATTGGCCTCGAAGCGCTCGATGCCGTGAACGACGGCTTCCCGGTGCCGCCAACCGTCCGGATTAAGTGCCTCGACTCGAGCTTCCAGCGTTTCGCGCACATCCGGCGCCGTGTGCTTCTCGGCCAGCCGGGCGCGCAGCTCCGCATAGCGCGCCCGGAGACGAGCGAGCCCCTCATCACCGATCAGGTCCACGACCGGGTGCCGCCACTCGGCCTCGCCATCATCCGGCACGTCGACAGCCGCATCTCCTTCGACGAGCCCAGCTGCGTCCACCGTCCTGGCGTCGGGCTCATCCGGCCGAGCGTCGGCAGCCTCATCCGGTGGAGCGTCGACGGGCCCATCCGGTTGCGCGTCGACCGGGGTCGCTGGAGGCGCCGCGCGCGGACGGGAGCGGTCGGGGCCGGATCGTGTCCTCGCGGAGCGACCCTCGAGCGATCGCTTCGCGGGTCTCCCCGATGTCTTCGGTCTCACGCGGAGCATCTTGGTCCAGTCGAACGACAGATCCGGGTTGCGTTCCTCGATGGCACGGATTGCCTCCGCGTCGAGCGGCAACCGACCTACCTTGACATTGGGCGGCGTGCGGAACCAGTAGAGCACGCGAGGCCGCGCGCGGTCCCCGCTCCTGAACCCATGCAGCACGTACGTGTTCTCGTAGCCACGTTTGTCGCGGGAAAACCGCAGGAACGGCATGGGCGGCGATTATCGGCGCTTCGCGCTCGACCGCTTCGCCGGCTTGGGCGTGGCCCGCCTCGATGATGCGGCCGCCTTCGTGGATCGGGTCTTGCGAGCCGTCTTGGCGGTCTTCCGCGTCGCCGACCGCGTCGGCTTCCCCCGCTTCCTTGTGGTCTTGCCGGCCTTGGCAGACTTGGCGCTCTTTGTTGCCTTGCTGACCTTGGCAGACTTGGCGGTCTTTGCTGCCTTGCTGGCCTTGGCGCGCTTGGTCGCGTTAGTCTTCGTCGACTTCTTGGCCTGCGTGGCCTTCGAGGCGGAGGACGCTTTGACCGATGATGTGCGGGGTGTCGCGCGCGTGCGGGTCATTGCGGGTTTCGCCGCCGTGGCCGCCGCCTTTGCCTTGCGAGCCTTGGCCGCGCGAACCGCGCGGGCGGATCGATGGACCATCGAGAATCGCGTCTGGCGCCCGACCGCGTAGTAGGTCCAGATCTCGGTGAACGCGATTCCGTTGTCCTCACACAGCCGACGCGCCACGTCGGCCGCCCCTGCGGGAACATACAGATAGAACGCGCCGCGGACTTTTGAGAGGTGCGCCCACTGCGCCATGGCTTCGAGATGGTTGACCGACTCGGTCGTCTCCACCTCGACGACGCCGTGGTGGCGCCGGCCGTGCTCCGTGCTCGTCAGCACGAGGTCCGGGAATACGGGCCGAGACACCCCGCGTACCGGCGCGGTCTCCTCCTGTCCGGGGTTGATGGCCACGGCGAAGCGCCGGCGCCATCGCGCTTGAAGCTGGCGGATGACCCTATCGTGCTCGAATTGCTCGCGAATGGGTCGGAGGAGGATGGGGGACACTAAAGCGCGTAATGGTAGCATGGATGACACCCACTTGAAAACGAGCCCCGGGCACGCCAGAATCAAGCCACGATGCTCGTGGCCGCGGCCCGGGACGTTGAATCGGCCGGCATTCTGATCGTGGATGACGATCAGGGCGTCACCGACACGTTCGCGCGTATGCTCCGGCTCGAGGGCTATATCGTCTACACGGCGATCAGCCCGGAGTCCGGACTGATCCTCGCTGCCGAGAAGCGTCCGCAGGCCATCATTCTCGATCTGCGGATGCCCGTCCTCAGCGGCCTGCGGTTCCTCGAGCTGCTCCGAGCCACACCCGAGCTGCGCGACACGAAGGTCGCGATTGTGACCGGTGACTACTTCGTGGACGATCACCTCACCGAACAACTCGAAACCCTTGGCGCCTCGGTCCGTTTCAAGCCGCTGTGGCTCGACGACCTCGTCACCATCGCACGCGGCCTGACTGAGTCCTGACCTTCTCCGCCCGAGCGCTCGTAGTACGATGGCCGGCGTGAACGATCGGTTTCTCAAGGCGTGCCGCCGCGAGCCCGTCGACGCGACGCCCGTCTGGTTCATGCGGCAGGCCGGGCGATACATGGCGGAATACCGGGCACTGCGCGAGCGACACACCCTGCTCGACATCTGCGCGAACCCGGAGCTCGCAACGCAGGTGACGCTTCAGCCGGTCGACCGCCTCGACGTCGATGCGGCGATTCTCTTCTCGGATCTGCTCCTTCCCCTGGCGCCCATGGGAATCCCGTTCGACTTCGTGAAGGGCGAAGGCCCCGTCATCCACACGCCTGTGCGCTCGCCCGCCGACGTCGATCGGCTGCGCACGTTCGAGCCCCGGGATGCGCTCGACCACGTGTTGACCACGATCCGTTTGGTGCGCCGCGAGCTCGATGACCGGGTCCCATTGATCGGCTTTGCCGGCGCGCCGTTCACGCTTGCGTCGTATGCCGTCGAGGGGGGTCCGTCGCGCAACTACGCGCGAACCAAAGCGTTGATGTACGGGGAGCCGGCCGCCTGGCACCGTCTGTGCGAGACGCTCGCCTCAGCCGTAGGCACCTATCTCGTGGCGCAGGTCGAGGCGGGCGCGCAGGCCGTGCAGCTGTTCGATTCGTGGATCGGCGCCCTCGGCCCCTCCGACTACCGGGAGTTCGCCCTGCCCCACACGCGTCAGGTCCTCGCGACGGCTGCCGAGACCGGTGTTCCCGTGATCCACTTCGGCACCGGCACCGCCACACTGCTCGAGGTGATGACGGAGGCCGGGGGCGACGTCATCGGGGTTGACTGGCGGATTCCCCTGGACGAGGCGTGGGCGCGCATCGGCGACGAGAAGGCCGTCCAGGGCAACCTCGACCCGACGCTGCTCCTCGGCCCAACCGAACGCCTGCTGTACGGCGCCCAAGACGTGCTGCAGCGCGCTGGCAACCGGCCAGGCCACATCTTCAATCTGGGGCACGGCATCCTACCCGAAACGCCGGTCGAGCGCGTGCAGGCGCTCGTCCGCTACGTGCATCAGCACTAGTGCGGGCGATGCACGACGTGGACGTCGCCGTGATCGGCGGGGGGATCACCGGTCTCGCGGCCGCCTATGAGCTCCACCGCCGCGCGGTGCCGTTCACCCTCCTCGAACGCTCGCCACGTCTGGGTGGCGTGGTCCGCACCGACCAGGTCGACGGCTTCACCATCGACGCCGGCCCCGACTCGCTGCTCGTCCAGAAGCCGGCGGCGCTCGCCCTGTGTCGCGAGATCGGGCTCGCACCGCGCCTCGTCTCGACGCTCCCGCCCCGCACCGCATTTGTCGTCCGTCACGGCGCGCTGCACCCGCTCCCACCGGCGTCTGTGCTCGGGATCCCGACGCGACTCGGTCCCCTGCTGTCGACCCGCCTGCTGTCGTGGGGTGGCAAGGCGCGAATGGCGATGGAGCCGTTCGTGCCGCGCCGCAGAGACACGGCCGACGAATCGGTCGCCTCCTTCTTTCGACGGCGTTTCGGCACAGAAACGGTCGACTGTATCGCCGACCCGCTCTTGGGAGGCATTCATGCCGGCGATGTCGAACGGCTGTCCATGCAGACGCTGTTCCCGAGGCTGGTCGATGCCGAGCGGACGCATGGAAGCGTGATCCGCGCTTTTCGGCAGCTACGTGCGGCGCGGGCCGCAAGCGGGAATGACGACGGCATGTTTCGGTCGCTTCCCGGCGGGCTCGAGGAGCTCGTCTCGGCACTCGTCGGCCGGTTGCCCGTGGCAGCCATCCGCCGCGGCGTGGCAGCCACGTCGATCGACGGTTCCGGTCCGTTCCGCGTCGGTGCGTCGCACGGCGACGACGTCGTCGCCCGACAGGTTCTGCTGACGGTACCCGCCGCCGTGTCCGCGACGCTGTTGCGGCCACTCGACGAGGAGCTCGGCCACCTGTGTGCCGACATCCCACACACCTCGACCGCCACCGTCGCACTGGCCTACCCGCGCGGGGCCGTCCATCACCCGCTGTCCGGCACCGGTTTCGTCGTGCCGCGCGTCGAACCCGGGCTCTCGATCATGGCCGGCACCTGGGTATCGTCGAAGTGGCCGCAGCGCGCCCCTCGCGATCTCGCCCTGATGCGCGGCTTTCTCGGCGGGGCGCGTGACCCCGACGTGCTGAGGCGTCCGGACGCGGACCTGGCCGACATGGTGCACCGGGACTTTTCGACGTTGCTGGGGATCGACGCCGAGCCGAGCCTGCGACGCGTGTACCGATGGCCGGGGCTCAATCCACAGCACGACGTCGGGCACCGTGACCGCGTCGCCGCCATCGACACGCATCTGGCGCGTCTGCCTGGCCTGCATCTCGTCGGGGCGGCCTTTCGGGGCGTCGGGATTCCCGATTGCGTGGCCGCCGGGCGCGCGGCCGCGACTGCCGCTGTCGAGGCGATGCAGGACGAGGCGCACACGCCCGCAGCCGGCCTATAACATCTATCTCCCCATGCCATCGATGCCCCGGTCACCCGTCCACATCATCGGCGTCCCGCTCGATCTCGGGGCCCCGCGGCGTGGCGTGGATATGGGGCCGTCGGCGCTCAGAATCGCCGGCGTCGGCCCCCGTCTCGCCGCGCTCGGCTACGACGTCGTCGACCGCGGCAACCTCGCATCGCCGATCCCCGAAACGAAGGCCAGCGGTCACGAACGAAAGAAGTACATCCGGGAGATCGCGCGCGTGTGCCAACGCCTCTTCCAGACCGCGCGCGTCTCGCACGAGGCGAACGCCCTGCCGATCGTCCTGGGCGGCGATCACAGCCTCGCGGCCGGTTCCGTGACCGCCACGGTCGTCGACCGTCGCCGGCGCGGCGACACCCCGGGGCTCATCTGGGTCGACGCGCACGGCGACATGAACACGCCGGACACAAGCGACAGCGGGAACGTCCACGGCATGCCGTTGGCGGCGCTCCTCGGTTCGGAGCCAGCCGAGCTGTCGCACATCGGCGATCTCGCGCCGACGGTGTCACCTGCGCGCACGGTCCTGGTGGGCGTGCGGAACCTCGATGCCGAGGAGCGGCAGCGCATCGTCACTTCCGGCGTCCACGTGTTCACGATGAAGGACATCGACCGCGACGGCATCGCCGACGTGGCGGATCGGGCGCTGCGGATCGCCACCGCGGGGACGGGGGGCGTCCACGTCTCGTTCGATCTCGACGTCTGTGACCCGGCGATCGCGCCGGGCGTCGGCACCCCCGTCAAGGGCGGGCTGAGCTATCGCGAGGCGCATCTGCTGATGGAGACCATCGCCGATTCAGGCGCGCTGCGGGCGCTCGACCTCGTCGAAGTCAACCCGATTCTCGACACGCGCAACGTCACCGCCGAGCTCGGCGTCGAGCTCATGCTGTCGGCGCTCGGGCTGAAGATTCTGTAGAACAGGCGTGCTATAGTGGCGCCGAATCGGAGCGAGCACGATGAGTGAAGACGTCGGGCAGAGGCTGACGGCGCTCAAAGGCGAGGTCGACGACGCGCTCGCGCAGGCCAAGCCCGCGATGGATTACGTTGCGTTCTGCGACCGGGTCTATCAGGTGTTCCCCGACCATCGCCAGCACCGCCTCGCCGAGTCCATCGTCATGCGGCTCGCGAAAGAGGCGGGTAGGAAAAGGTCTACGAGCACCTCCGCCAGAGCGGCATGACCCTGCGCGACCTGCGCGAAGAGCGCGGGTATTAGGGACTGCATCGCGCGAGGCTCAGGGCTTAGGGCTTTGGGCACGACGGGAGGACCGAATGGCTGACTACACCTACGAGGAACTGAAGGACAAGACGGTTGCCGAGTTACGCGACATCGCCAAGGGCCTCGATCACGAAGCGGTCAAAGGCTACACGCAGCTCAACAAGGAACACCTGATCCCGGCCGTCTGCACGGCCCTCGGCATCGACGCGCACGAGCATCATGTCGAGGTCACCGGCGGCTTCGACAAGGCGGCGGCGAAGGCGAAGTTGGGCGCGCTCAAGACTGCGCGGCAGGCGGCGCTCGACGCGCACGACCACACCAAGCTCAGCGCGATCCGCCGACAGCGCCACAACGTGAACCGCCAGATCCGCGCCCACGTGCGGTGAGTCCGTCCTACGAGAACGCGATTGTGAAATCGCTCCACTCGGCGATGGCGCCGTCCTTGAGATAGAACACGCCCACGCCACGCCACTCGATGGATTGGTCCGGCAGCGTGAATCGATCGATGCGCTCGTTCACGACGATCGATCCCCGCGCGAAGGTCTCGAGCACTTCGAACTCGACGAACGTCGCGTCGCCAAGAAAACTCTGCAGACCCTCGATGATTGCCGCGCGTCCCGTCGATGGCGGGGTCGTCTCCGTGGCACGGTAGACGCAGTCGTCGGCCAGATACGAGCCGAGCTTCGGCAAATCCATGGGGGCCACCCACGTGGCGCAAAATGCGTTAACGACGTCGATGTTGGACTGCTCGGCCTGCGTCAACGCGACCGCACCTGCCCGACTCGGAAGCGCCATCGCCGCCACGGCCCCCAGCCCCAGCGTCGTCATCGCGTCGCGCCGTCTCATGCGCCGTCCTCGTACCGCCATCGGGTGTCGTGTCTTCACTCGCGCCTCCTAGCCTCGTGTCACTAGTCCACAGGTTCGATTCTCAGTAGCGCCGCGTCATCGGCGTCCGTCAGCACGTAGAGCAACCCGTCGGGGCCTTGCCGCACGTCGCGGATCCGCTGCCGCAGCTCGGTGAGTAGCCACTCGCGCGACCGCTCTTCTCCGTTCTCAGTGAAAACGATGCGCTCGAGATGTCCCGTGTTGCGAATCATCCCGGTCCGCAGCGCCCCGACAAACAGATTGCCGCCCCAGCTCGGAAAACGGTCGCCGTCGTAGAACGCCATGCCCGAGGGGGCGATGGAGGGCAACCAGACGATCTCCGCCTGCTCCATCCCTTCCTGCCACGGTCGGGTGGCCACGCGCGCACCCGTGTACTGGCGGCTGTAGGAGACCACCGGCCAGCCGTAGTTACGTCCCGCGCGGATGATGTTGGCCTCGTCGCCGCCGAGCGGGCCGTTCTCGTGCACCCAGAGGTCGCCCGTCTCCGGGTGCATGGCCATGCCCAGCTGATTCCGATGCCCGAGGGAATAGACCTCTGGACGCGCGCCGTCCCGACCCACGAACGGATTGTCAGGCGGGATACTCCCGTCGTCGCGCAGCCTGACGACCTTGCCGATCGTGTCACCCACATCCTGCGCGCGCCGTCCACCCGTCGCCGCCCCGAACGCGCCGCCCACCGTCATGTAGAGCGTGTCGTCCGACGGGAAGACGATCCGCGAGGCCGCCGTCCCACCGCCGGCCAGGACGTCCGACATGAAGAGGTCGCGCACCTCTGTCAACGCATGCCCGCCCAAGCGGCCGCGCGCCAACGCCACCCTGACGCCGTCCGCACCGGGCTTCGAGTAGGTCAGGTAGACGTGCTGGTTCTCCTCGAACCGCGGGTGGAGCGCCACGTCCATCAGACCGGCCAGCCCCTCCGCATGCACGTCGGGCACGCCCGACACCGCGCGCGGGTCGAGTATCCCGTCGCGGATCACGCGCAAGCGTCCCCCGCGCTCCGTGACGAGCAGACGACCATCGGGGAGAAAGGCCAGACCCCAGGGATGCGAGAGGCCTCGCGTGACGACCACGATACGGACCCGCGCCTCGGCGGTGTCGACCACGAGCGGACCCGCCGGGAGGTCGACGGCCGGCAACGCGGGGAGCGGCCCTTGCGCGTCCGGCGCCGGAACCACCAGCGCGAGGGTCCCGGCGACCAGACCCCAGACGGCGAGATGTCGGGTGCGAGCGGCGTGGCGCGGCGTCGGCGTCATTCGTGCTTCTTCTTCATATATCGATATGCCTCGGTGACGAGCGCGCGCAACACGCTCGTGTCCACATCATCCAACTTGTTGATGTAGAGACACGACCGGCCCGTGCCGTGCTTACCCAGCTGCTGCATCAGGTTCTCGTAGCGTTCGAATCCCGGCATGATGTACAGCACGAGGGCCGCGCTGCGCGGCGAGAACCCGATCATCGGCAAGTCGCCCTCGCGCCCGCTCTCGTAGTGGTAGTGGTACTTGCCGAAGCCGACGATGCTGTTGCCCCACATCTTGGGCTGCGTGCGGGTCACCGCCGACATCATCGTGAGCAGGACCTGCGCATCCTCTCGGCGTCTGGCGTTCTTCACAGCCGCGAGAAACTTCGCCACGCTTGCCGTGCGCTCGCGGGTCTTGTTGACCGACGCCACCGGTAGAGACTATCTCACGACAGCGCCCGAACGGCACGGACGCGCGATAATGGGCTCTCGGACCGCAGGAGACCGATGCTCATACGGCTGCCCATCCTCCAGCGAATCAAGTCGGGTGAGGTCACACTCGCGTTTCGGCGGTGGCGGAGACCGACGGTCAAGACCGGCGGCACGCTGCACACGGCCGTTGGTGTGCTGGCGATCGCCAGCGTCGAGAAAGTGGCCGCGCGGAAGGTGTCCCCCGGCGACGCGATCGCCGCGGGATACGCGAGCCGGGCAGCCCTGATGGACGACCTGGCGACGCGCGAGGGGGATCTCTACAGAATCGTGCTGGCCTACGCCGGCGCGGATCCGCGAGCGGCGCTGCGTCGCAAGGCCCCGCAGACCCATCGCGAGATCACAGAGATATGCGACCGCCTGCGCCGTCTCGACGCGGCGTCGAGGCGGGGCCCGTGGACTCGGCACGTGCTCGCCGCAATCGCTCTCCACCCGAAGGTCGCCGCCCAGACACTGGCAACGATGCTCGGCTACGAACGCGACTGGCTCAAGGGCAACGTCCGGAAACTCAAGAACCTCGGGCTGACCGAGAGCCATCATCCCGGGTACACGCTCTCACCCCGCGGCAGGTCGGTGTTCGACCACCTCCCGGCGGACCGTCGCCGGACCGCTACATCGCGATCGCCGTCGGTCTGATCCCTTCGCCGTAGACGAACTGTGACCCGACCGCCCCGACCACGGCGGTGCGCCGATTCAGGTTCAGACCGGTCCGGAGCCGCAGCAGCGGCTCGATGCCGGTGCAGTGGCCTGCCATCAGATGCTCGATCCCGATCTGGCGAAGCCGGTCAGCGGTCCAACCGAGCGTCTCGTCGCTCGCCGCGAATAGATGGAGTCCTCCCATGAGGGCATGGACCGGCACGTTCGCGATGGCTCCACGGATCTGGTCCAGCGCGTTGACGACGCCGGAGTGACCACATCCAAGGAGCACGACGTGCCCCCTCGGCGTGATGATGCTCAAGGCCTGACTGTCCGGCACGTAGTCCACCACCCATTCCCCGTCTCGCTGCACCTGGATCGTCTCGGGATAGTTCCGTTCGGGATGCGGTCTGTCAATCGGCCCGGTGACCCACACGCCGGGCAGGATCTCCGCCGGACCCGCGTGCTCGATGAACTCGACGTCCGCCGCGGCGAACGCGTCTCGCATCGCGATCATCTGGTTCCATTCGTCGCCGCGGGCCCTCGGCGAGCGACGCGGCAGAAAGAACCCCTCGGCGACATGCACGCGGCGGACCGCTGACGCCCGCTGCTTCCGCACCGCCTCGACGATTGGCATCAGCCCCGTGGTGTGGTCGAAGTGAAAGTGGCTCAGGACGACATCCGTGACACAGGAGAGATCGACCTCCAGCACCGCCGCGTTTCTGAGCACGGTATCCGGATGCCGGCCGGCATCGAAGAGCACGCAGCGCCCATCAACCGCAACGAGCGCCGACAGACCCCATTCGCCGATCGTGCCGCCGTTCGCAAGGTTGGATGAGAGGATCGTGACGCTCACGTCCTCGGCGACCGTGATCGCGCCTCGTGCCGACGTCTCCTGCAACGCAGCGAGGTCAGACGGACAGGTCAACAGCACGGCGCCGACGAGCAGAAACCTACCAGAGCGGCTGGACATGTGTGTACTCCTGAAGCGGGATGCGCACTAGCAGCGCGCCGTTGCCGCGGACGGCGTCAAATCCGCGCGCGCGAGCTGCGCCGGCACGGCGCCGCCGCCGCACACGAGCGCCTGCATGGTCGGGCTGTCATCGAATGCGTCCGCGGCAATCGGCGCCGCACGAAGCCTGAGGTGAGCAAACGGCGGCCGCGCGCCACCCGCGGGACGCAGGCCCACACCGCCATCGGAGGCGGCCGGAAGCAGCTTCAGGCCCACGGTGGCTCGGACGTTGCCGCCAATCGCGAGAATCCGGCTCCTCCCGACATCGAGCGCCACCACGACATCGCAATGGGTGCGCGCCCCCTCGCCCAACTGCCGGCGTCGCTCGGCGAGCGAACGATAGGCCGGTCGGCGCCCGCTGCACAGCAGGTCACCGGGCGATATCGCCGTCTCGCCGATGTCGTGCGCGGTGAACGCCGCCGATGTCGCCGCGGTGTCGCGCGCGCGGATCGCCTGATCGATATACGTATGATGCGCCACCGCCCGGCGAAACTGAGCGGCCTGGCCCAGCCCGCTCTCACACATCACCCACGAGACGAACGCCGCCGACCAGGGGGCGCGCCAGCGGGTATCCGCACCCGAGCTGTTCCATCGGTCATTCTGGTGTTGGATGATCCACGCGCCCTCCGGGGTGACCGTCCACTAGCCGGCGATCGAATCGGCCACCCGCGTCACGTCCGTCGGGGTCAGGAGTGACCAGCGACGGCGACCGCGCCGAACGGTCTGGCTGGTCGAGGGGGGCCGTGTGTAGTCGACGACGGTGAACCCGAAGAAGCTCCACTCCTGCACTACGACGTCCACGATGCGCTGGCGCAGCCGTTCGTCCGTCAGGTTCAGACGCCGGCACGACCGCTCCCCCACGTCAAGGCTGCCCGGCGTGCCGGTCACACGGTCGGATGGCGGCATCACGTTGAGCGCGTCCAGCGGCAACCGTCCGACCGCGGGCGCTTGGGCGAGCCCGACGCCGATCACGGACGCCGCGACCCAGAGGGTAAGCGTGAGTCTCGTCATGATGCCGCGCCCGCGGGCTGCTAGTCCACGATCGCCTGCATCAACGCGTTCTCCACGTCGCGCGAGACCTGGAAGTTGGGCGTCTGGATCATCACCAGTCCGACGATCTCTTCCGTCGGGTCGACCCAGAAGTGCGTGCCATACGCGCCATCCCAACCAAAACTGCCGGCGCCGACGCGCTGGTCGGCCGTGACCGGGTCACCCACGACGCGGACGCTGAGCCCGAAGGTGGTCCCCGGGGTCGGCTGACCGAACCCGAACTGTTCCACGAAGGTCGACGCCATCAAGTCGACGGTCGTCGGGCTGAGCAGGCGATGGCCGTTCAGCTCACCTCCGTTCAGCAGCATCTGACCGAACTGCACGTAATCCTCCGCGGTGCTCATGAGACCGCCGCCACCGGAGAAATACGTGTCACTGGTCACACCGTCCTGATTCTCCGACCGCGTGAGCCCCTGCGGTGTCCGTTGGTAGACCGTGACGACGCGCGAGCGATGGGTGTCGGGCGCCCAGAAGAAGGTGTCCGTCATCCCCAGCGGCTCGAAGATCCGTCCGTGGAGGAACCGGTCGGCGGTGTCCCCCGACGCGATCTCGACGATGCGCAGCAGCGTGTCAAAGCCTCGGGACGGGCTGTATGCCCATCGGTCCCCGGGCTGGAACTCCAGCGGGACCTCACCCAGTCTCGGAATCACGTCGGCGAGCGTATCGGTCGGCCGCTGTGGCGCGATCCGACGGGCCTCGCTGCTGCTGATGCGGCCGCTCGCAAGACCCGAGGTGTGGGTGAGCAAATCTTGCACCGTGATCGGTCGATGCGCGGGGATGGCATAGAACGGCGGCGGCTGTCCCGGTCCCCCTCGTCCCGACGCGCGGGGACCCGTGTCGCGTGACATCGGCACCGCGACCTTCAGATCTGCGAGCTCGGGAATAAATCGCGAGACCGGATCGTTGAGTCGGATCTTACCTTCCTCCATCAGCATGAGGATGGCTACGCCGACGACCGGCTTCGTCATCGACATGATCTTGAAGATGGCATCCTCGGTCATCGGCGTATTCGACTCGAGATCCATCATGCCATGCGCCTCGAGATGGGCCAGTCGTCCCCGGCGGGTCGCCGCCGTGACGGCCCCGCTGATGTTCCCGGCGTCGATGTGACGCTGGACAGCGTCGTGGATGCGCTGCAGCCGTTCGGCGGACAGGCCGACTTCCGCGGGTGGCGCCTCGTCGATCGAAGCGACCGCAGGCAGCGTCAACACCGCGAGCAGCAGCACGGACAGAGCGGCCGACGTCGTCGAACGCGTGCGTCGTGGCATGAGGCTCGTCTCCTAAGGTCGCGGTTCCCGATTTCCGCTGCCATGGGCAACCGATGCGACCGAGCTAATCCTAGCAGCCCGCGATCATCGTCTGATCACGGGCCCCCTTTCCAGGAATTCGTGGGGCAAAAAGTGGACAATAGCTCTCTGCGTTGCAGTTGGGCGCCCATCAGGCCGACCTCAAGCGACGCGAACCATCGGGTGTCGCTTCAGGGTCTGAAGGCGAGGGCGCCCTGGACGGGGGTCATGGCCGCTCCGGGAGCGCGAACACGAACAGGTTGTTGCCGGCGCTCGGGCGTATCTCTGGCGTCAGACGAATGAACCCCGATGCGGTGCCGGCGTTGCCGGTGCTGACCGCCACGTACTGCCGGCCGTCGACCGCGAAGCTGATCGGAAAGCCGGTCACCGGGGACCCGAGGTTGATCTCCCACAGCACTTCGCCGGTCTCCTGGTCGAGCGCGCGGAAGCGCCCGTTCACGTCGCCGCCGAAGACCAGGCCTCCCCCGGTGGTGACGAGCGACATGGTGGCGGTCCGCTGTTCGTGGATCCAGGTCGTCTGGCCGGTCTCCGCGGAAATCGCACGCACGGTACCCAGCTGCTCGGTGCCCGGCGCGAGCTCGATTCTGACCGCGATTCGATAGATTGGCAGGCCTCCGTCCATCGTCGACAGAACCCGCGCGCAGGTACTACGAAGCGGAAAGTACATCGTGTTGGTCAGCGGACTGTAGGCGCCCGCCTCCCAGTCCTTGCCGCCGATCCAGGAGGGGCAGGCCAGCACTTCCTGGCCAAGCCCGCTGAAGACCACCTCAGAGTTTTCGGTCACCGCCCCCGTGGCCCCGTCGATGTGGCTGATGACGTTCTGCGTGACCGTCGGGGTCGCCCAGAGAAACTCGCCAGTCTCACGATCGAGCGTATAGACCACCCCGGTTTTCCCGGGATGCCGGTGATCACCCGGCGACTCTCCCCGGCCCGGAGTCTGGGGTTGATCCAGCTCACCGCGGACGGATCTGGGGCGACGGCGGTGTCCACCAGAATCCGCTCGAAGGGATGGTCCAGGTCCCAATGATCAATGAGGTGCTGGTAGTACCACGCAATCTCGCCGGTGTCGGCGTCGAGCGCCAGCGTCGAGTTGTGATACAGGTGCGCGAGGTCGGTGCCACCGAGCATGAACTTCGGGGCCGGAGAGGTCACCGAGGTCCCGATGTAGAGTAAATTCAGCGCCGGGTCGTAGCTCGGCACCATCCAGGCGCCGACGTGCCTCCGGTCTTCGAGTGCCACGTTGCCCCAGGTCTCGTCACCCGGTTCACCCGGTGCCGGAATCGTGTGCCGTCGCCACAGCTCCGCGCCGGTCCCGGCGTCGTGGGCGGTGATGACGCACGACTCGCGCGTGACGCAGCTTCGGCCCGAGATGACCTTCCCGTTCGCAATGATGGGCCCGGAGGTCTGCATGGCGCGATTACTCTCGTAGTCGAGAATCTCGGTCTCCCACACCATGTCGCCCGTCTCGGCGTCGAGCGCGAAGACGTGGTCATCGATGCTCGTGTCAATGATCAGCGTGCCGTAGATGGCGATGTTGCGGTTGTTGGTCGATATACCACCGTCGGGGACGTTCTCCGGCACCTCCCGTCGATGCTCCCACAGGAGGTCGCCAGTGGTCGCATCGATTGCCTGGATGACATCCCTCGGGTTCGGCATGTAGAGCACACCGTCATAGGCCACCGGGGTGCCTTGCTGGCTACCGCGGGCCAGGGCACGGGTCCAGACCATGCGCAGCTCGCCGACATTGTCGCGGGTGATCTGGTCGAGGGGGCTGTAGCCCCAGCCGTTGAGCGTCCGGCGCCACATGAGCCAGTCCTCTGGCGCTGGTGCCTCGAGCATTGCGTCGGTGACGGGGACGAACGCCGTCGTGGACTGTGCGTGAAGGAGCGGGGGACCAGCCAAGCAGGCCACAATGACGACCGCGACGACCAGACCACAACGCGAAACACCAGTTCGCATACGCATCGACTAGCTCCTCATTTCTTGGCGAGCCACTCACGACGACGATTGCCGAGGCGGCCAGCGTACCGCACGTCACCTGGGGGTTCAACGGAGTGTTCCTGCTTCGCCGATGAGGGCGGTGACGTCGTAGTGCCCCAGCCGCGAGCCGACCTCGAGGGCCATCAGCGGAACACGTGCCGGTGTCGTGAACCTCCCGGAATCACATCAGTTGCTCGCGAAGCAGTACAAGAGTCCGGCACCGCCGGTCGCCACCAGGTTGTCCTGGCTGCAACCGAAACTGGAATGGGCCGAGTTCCAGGATGCGTTGGGACCACCGAGACGGTCGTGGTGGCCGACGATAGCCGCGCCGTCACCGTTGCTGGTCCAGTTGTCACAGGTGGTCGCCGCGGCCGTGCCGACGGGTCCAATCACCCGGCCATGGGAGTCTGAGCCGGTCAGGATGTCGTGTTGGTTGGGCTGGTCCCCGACGCCCTTGACCTCTTCCCCGTTTTCGTCCAGCGCAGTGGGCTTGCGGATGTTGTTCCGGTCGCGCTGGAGATCTCCGTGAAGATCCGCCACGTTGGCCGCAATCATCGCCCCGTTGGCGTTGTACCACGGGCCGGTGCCGATACGATCGCGGGCGTTGATCGCCGCCGGGCCCTGAAAGCCCGACGCTTGACTGAGGTAGGCGCGCCAGGTGGCGCTGCCACGACCGACACCGGCCGCGAGCATCTGGCAGTGGGCGTCCGCACCGTCGAGTCCGCCGAGGTTGGCGCCGTCACCCGGTCCTGTGCTGGTAACGAAAAAGCTCATGGGTGCCTGTTGCGTAAACACAGATGACGCCAGCGCGACGAGCGCGGCGAGAACGATAGCGCTTTGAACTCTCTTCATGTCGATTCTCCTTGCTCCAGGTGGTGTTCCCGCATGGGGTACTGCTGGAGATGGTCTATCAGACTAACGCAGGAACGCTCCGCCGTCCTGGCACCCGCCTCGATCCGGTGAGCAAGCCCCTCTGGGCGCAGGATCTTGAGCGCCACGTCCGTGCTGCCATCGTGAACGGAGCTCTTTCTCGAGGCACCGTGGCGTTGCTGCGTGCCGGAAAGCCGTCCCACACCAGTAGGGCACAACCGAAGGCCCAGATGTCAGTGCGCTTGTCGACCTGCCCCATGCCTCCTTCGCCAATGAGGACGATCACGTCGTAGTGCCCGAGGCGGGAGCCGACTTCAAGGGTCATGACTATCGAGCGTTGACCGCTTCGCTCTCGTCGGCACGGGCTCCGCGCAAGATGAGCGCACACTGTAGTTCCCCTCGTGACAGGCGTACTCGAAGAGCGGCCCCCGGACTGCGCGCCACGGCACCATCGCGCTCCACGGCCGCGTCCAGACGCTCGGATCGGTCACGGTAAAGGGGCACTCGACGTGTCTCCTTCCCAGCGCCCGCGCGACACGCCCAGCCACTGTCGGACCTGATCGGGCACGTCGGGCTGGTCGATCACCGGGAAGATCCGGACGTCGTGGATCTTCTCGTGCAGGACGACGACATATCCGGGCGACTGCAGTATCTGGACATGGTTGTTGTCGCTGCTCGGGATGATCGGCACTTGGCGGTCGAGGAGACAGCGGGCGGAGAACCCCAACTCCTCCGGGCCGCGCGGCGGCGCACGCCCCCAATCGACCGTCTGCAACCGCTGCCACTCGTCTGACGCCTCGTAGCCCTGTCGGCTCGGCGTCAGACGCGGCCACCGGCCGTCCGCGGGATCGGTGATGAGCGACGTCCGTCCGGTCGAGCGTCCGACGTCCCACCAGAACTGGTTGAAGTTGAGGGAGAGGTCGTATCGCGCGGTCAACTCGCTCCGGCGCGAGGAGGTCACGAACGTCGACCACTCGAGGTCTTCAGCCGCCACTTCCTCCTCGGTCAGCCACTCCCGGCCGACGTATTTCGAAGGCCTTTGAAGCGGCGTGTTGGTGGCGAAGTTCCACAGCCCCTGCAGATCGGGGTCGCCCCACGGGGTGCGTGGAACCGGGGACCGCTGGTCCGAAGCGACGCTCTGCGCTGCCCCACGACGGGGACGACCATCAGTGACACCAAGGCTGCGACGGTCGCCTTCTCTGTCAGCGCGCTAACTCGCCGTGCTAATGCAGTAGAGGCCGCTCTGACTCCTGAGAACGATCTCGCCGTCGACGATCGCCGGCGTCGCGATGAAGGTCGCCTCCGCCAGCGAATTCGTTGCCAGCAACTCGTACACCGGGCCCATCCGCACCACGAACACCTGGCCTTCCTCGCTCGCCAGATAGAGTTTGCCGTTCGCCCCGACCGGCGATGCTTTGAAGTTACTTGGCCCCGGTAACCGCTCCCGATAGTGAACATCACCCGTCGTGGCATTGAAGTTCGTGAGAACACCACCGTCGGTCAGCACGTAGAGCTGTTTCTCGTGAAGGATCGGGGACGGCGTGTAGGAGGTGGCTTGCCGGTTGCCCCACACGATGTGGTCGGAACCGGTCAGGTCACCGCGGCCACCCAACCGAACCGCCATCAAGTTGGGACCGATGAAGCCACTCATCACGTACACCAAATCCCCCTCGTGGACCGGCGCCGGAATCTGGTTGCGACCAAGGCCGGCCACTTCCCAGATGACCTCACCAGTCTCGTAGTCGTAGCTGCGCACCTTCCGCGTGGCGGCGACGACGACCTGCTTCAAACCCTGGTGCTCAACAACCAGCGGAGGAGACCACGACGTGAACTCGTCCCGAGCGGTGCGCCACACTTCTTCGCCCGTCGCCTTGTCGAGGGCGACGATAAACGACTCGCCTTCGTGATCAAACTTGATGATCACGCGATCGGCGTGGAGCACCGGCGGCGTGCCTTCGCCAAACCGCAGGATCTTGCTCATCTGACCCAGGTCCTTGTGCCACCGGAGATTCCCGTCGAGGTCGTAGCTGTACAGGCCACGCGACCCGAAATAGGCCACGACATGCTCGCCGTCGGTCACCGGCGAGTGAGACGCAAAGCTGCCGTACTGCCGGTGAAACCCTTCATGGGGCGTGGCTTCGGTCACCACGCGCTCCCATTGCACCTCGCCGGTCGTCTTGTCGATGCTCAAGAGCAGGAACCGATGGGCGACCTGGGGGCCCGAGTCACCGTGTGGGGATCGTCCACTACGGCGCCCACCCCGCACGCCGCCAGGATGCCCACCGCCGCCATTCCCACCCCGACCTGGCCGGCTTCTCCCCGCCGTGGCTGGATTCGGCACGCTCTGGCCGTCGATCTGAACGGCCGTCGTGACGAAGATTTGGTTGCCCCACACGACCGGCGAGGAATGCCCGCGCCCAGGGATGGTGACCTTCCACTTCACATCCTCAGACTCGGTCCAGGTGATGGGCGCATCCCCGCGGGCTATCCCATCATCCTCGGGGCCGCGCCAGGACGCCCAGTCCTGCGCGTCGAGCGGCGCAGCCCCCAGGAGCAGACCGACGGCGGCGAGGACCGCTAGGCGCCTGATCGCGCATCCTCGATAGGTTGTTGTCATCTCTAGTCCTCGGTCCCGCGTGCGTTGGAAACCCCGGCGTCCACGACTACCTGACGAGCCTCCAGGACACAACGTTTACCGTTCGCCTCCCGCGGGCCCGACGAGCACACGCTTGCCGTCCGTCCACCCTTGATGCTCGGTCGTTAAACGGAATGGTGCCAAGCGTGCAAACTCTACCTACCTTCATGGGCAGCCTGGCCCGCGGTGAGCAACGCGATGCCGGCACGGTGGCGCCTCATCTCCTGTCCTCCTGAGTCGTCAGTGTTCGGTGTCGATGGACCGGTCGATGCAGACGCCCTTCGGCGCCGCTGCCGGGTCGATACCGGCGACCACGCCACGGGCGCTCCCCTCTTCGAGCGCATACAGCGGGTCCAGGACGGCTGCGGTCGTCGTCGACGTGTAGCCGGCGAACTCCACCTCCCAGCGGAGGTCGCCGTCGAATCCGGGCGACACCACCATGACGCAGGCAAAGCGGTGCCGGCCGGCCAGAAACACCGTCGGCTGGTCGCGGTCGGTGGCGCCCATCAGAAACCGGTTGCCCTCGCCTGCCGCAATCGTCACGTCGACCTGGTTCAGGTTGTAGTAGCCGAAGGCGAGCGTCAGCGATGCATCGGCATTGCGGACGTAGCCGTCGTACTGCAGGTAGATCCGGTGACTCGGCTGCGCCGCGACGGGGACACCGGCCACGAGCACCAGCGCAGCCGCCAGGAGCGTGCCTGGAACGGCCACGTCACCGAGCCGCCAACGCCGCGTACTCGTCCTCGGCGATATAGAAGTAGTCGATCCAGCCGATGTTCATCTCGTCGACCGTCCGCTGCCCGTAGCCGATCGCGGCCGTCGGATCCGGATTCACCCGATTGGCGGCGGAGTTGTCATGGTACGCGGTCACATGCATAACGGTGCCGGCCGGCATCGTCAGCGGAGTCTCGTAGACGTAGGTCGGCTGCCAGTCCCAGGCGAAGCGGTTGACGTCGCTCAACAGCTCGGGTCGCCCGCCCATGGGCCGGATCGCCTCCAGCGTCATCGCCTTGCCCCGATAGTGCATGTGCGGCTGGAAGCTGATGATGCGCGCCGGCTCGCGCAAGGTGAAATACGCGTCGCTGCGGGCGTTCGCGTCGCCCGGCGGAATGATCAGGTCCCGGTTCTGGATGGGCTGAGTCGTGACGACATACTCGGGCACGTAGCCCTTCGGATAGAACTTGAACCCCACGCTGGTCTGGTCGGTGAAGCTCCGTTCGTCATCCGGGAGGTAGTGGATCTGAAAGCGGATCAGGTCGTCCTTCCGCAACAGCCGCGCGTACCCGTCCGCGAAGTAGTCGCCCCCGAAGTCGCCGCGGGCGCGGTTGGCGAGCAGCTCGCGTACCTGGCGAGGTCCCCCACCGGTGTCAAAGGCGTCGTCCCCTCCCATGACGGCATAGACCAGGGCGTGGTGCACGATCCGGGATTCGCCCGGCATGATCTGTATCCACTTGATATAGCGGTCCTGGGTCAACCCAGTCGCCATTTCAGGCTCGGGAAACGTCTCGGTCGCGTTGGGCGGCACCACCACCGGCGGGCTCGTGAGCAGGAGGTCCGGCTCCTCACCGTGAATCCACTTGTCCACCGCGGGCCAGTGCACCGGCGGCGGCGCGTCGGCGAGATTCCCCTGGGGCGCCCCCTGGTCGACCCAGCGGGCCACGGTCGCAATCTCCGTCTCGCTCAGCGACGGGTCGTCTCTATAGACGCCGACCGTCTGGTCGGCGAACCACGGAGGCATGATGCGCGCCTCGACCCGCTGCTTGATCGATCGAGCCCACGGACGGACATTCTCATACGTCAGGAGCGACATCGGCGTGAACATATTCGGCCGGTGGCACTGCTGGCAGGAGCGCTGCAGGATCGGCAGCACGTCTCGGGTAAAGGTCGGCTGGTCCGGCACCGGCCCCTGCGCCAGCGCGGTGACCGGCGCCAGCACCGCCGCCGCCAGCACCGCCCCACACCACACCTGCACCACTCTCATGGGCACGCGCCTCCTGACATGTCGGAATCGATTCATTATAGGGTCGAGCCAGGCCCCACAGACCCTGCGCGGGCAATTGCTCCTCGCGGCCAATTACTTGTTGCGACGTCAACCTACCCGGGAGCGCCGCGGCAGATTGCCATACTACCGTGTCGGGTTCGGGACCCCTTCGAGCTCCTCGCCACGGAACTCCGCCTCGAGCAACCGCGCACCCCGCATGATGCCCTCGAACGAGTAGTTCGCCTCGTGACAGGCGTACTCGAACACCTTATTGTCGCTCCCCGACCACGCATACTCGCCGGTGAACGACGCCGTCCAGACCGTCGGGTCTTCAACGGTGAAGCTGTAGATGAGCTTGTCGGCACTCTCCATTCTGAAGCGCTCGGTCACCGTCATGTTTCGCGAGCCCCGCGTGAAGGACGGGCGATCTCGAAAGTTGGTGGTCTCGACGACCAGGGTGTCGCCCTCCCAGTGCCCGATCGAATCCCCCAGCCACTTCCGGATCTCGGGCGGATCGTGTTCGGCGTTCATCCGAATGATCCTCGCATCGTGGTTCATCTCGGTCAGGATCATGATGTTGTCTTCGCCCTGCACAATACGCTTGTGATTGTTATAAAGCACCGGCAACATCGGCGGGCCGGCGGTAGAGCCGAACCCAAGCAGACAGCGCTCAGCGAACGGCCGCTGCTCCATATCGTCAAACGGGCCAGGCGCATCCAAACCGGCCTCGAGCCAGTACGCGGTACCGTCGTTCTGACGTGGACGGCGCCCGCCACCACTCCGAGCGGCGGTGTCAGCGGCGATCCGCTCCTGGGTCTGTGGCGGATACCTGCCGTTCGGCGGGTCGACGAGGATGGAGGTACGCCACTGCCCGTCGATCTGGAACGCACCGGAGCCAGGGTCGATCCAAAAAGTGTTGTAGCCACCGACGTTTCCCGAGGCGCCGGTTGACCCGTCTCCCCCTACTGGGGGCGCGCCGCGATTCGGGTCGCTGCGCTCGGTATTCACAGAGGGGACAATGTTATTGCGGCGATCGAGGGCGGCCGTCCTCCTTGCCCCAAACGCCGCCGCCTCCTCGTCGGTCAGGGACATCGTCTCACCCAGCTCGGTCGGACGCTGCATCGGCGTCAGCGTCCCGACATCGTAGGTGCCGGACAGATCCGGACGACCGCTCGGCGTCCGCGAAATATCGCCGGTCTGTGCCGCCGCCATCGGCGCCAAGCACACGACCGCCAGCCCCCCCACACCGGTCGCTATTCGACTGCGCATGTGACCCTCCTCAAATTGGCGTCGCAGTCGACATTCTAGCCGGCCGCGGTGAATCGCGGGTGCATCCCTCTCTCATCTGTATTGCGGTGTAGGGACCGAGGGTGTGCCGGGGCTGAGTACCATGATCTACTCGACCGTCCTCAGATCGCCTCGCAGTACAGACGGTAGACCTGGGAGCGCTTCGTGAGGAACGACCCCGAGTTCCCTGCCAGGTAGATCTGCCAGCCTCGATACGTCTCCCCGTTGACCAGGCACAAGATTTCGTCCTTGCTCTTCGTGAACCGCTCGTACCACGCGGCGGTCGTCTTCGCGTAGTGCCGGGACAGATCGACGGCGCGGCGAATGTGGAACCCGTTGGTTTCGAGGGCTCGGGCATGTTCCCCGAACGTGAACCAATGAAACCCCGGCCACACATACGTCTTGTTGAATGCGATCCCAGCCGACGCCTCTAGCGGACGCGCCCGGTACGGGGCCATGAGCGCGTGATGCACGTAGCGTCCGCCGGTCTTGATGCGTCGCCTGACGTTGCGCACATAGGGCACCAGTCCGCGCGGGCCGACGTGACTGATCATGCCCGTCGACGTCACGTGATCGAAGACGCGGTCGTCTGCCCGATAATCGGCTTCTCGAAGCTCCCACAAGCCGGGGTCGAACGCGGCGAGGAGGCGGCGACCGAATACCACTTGATTATGCGAGTGCGTGCAGCCGACCACCTGTCCGAACGAGTAGAGCTCGAGCGCCACCGCCAGTTGTCCACCGTAGCCACAGCCAACGTCGAGCAGCGTCTCGCCCGCACGTGGATCGATGAAGTCAACGGCGTCCTTGAACTTGCGCCACTGCGCCTTCTCCAGCGAATCGAACGTGTCGCGCCGACCGTGTCCCGGCGTCGTTAGCTCCTCGACACGACAAGAGTCCGGATGCTCGAACATGGCACATGAGTACGACAGATACGTCTTGTCCAGGTAGGCCGCGAGCACCGCCTGCGGAATGTCGTAGTGGCTGCGCACATTGAGCCTGGCGCGCCGAACGGACTGAAAGAGGCGGTGCTTGACCAAGAATGCCAGCAGCCGCGCCTTCGACATACCGAGGTCAAGGTAGTCCCCAAGGTAGCCCAGCGCATACAGATTGCCGTGCATCTCGACGTCGCCGCGCACAAACCCCTCAAGCACTCTCATCCCGTCGAGCGAGAGCACCGCGTTGAGCGCCTCCTCGGTGTTGAACCGAATCGCCAGCGGTTTACCGCACCAGTGATCCCGGCTGCCCCCGATGGCGTACGAACGGCCCTCCCGGCCGCTGATCACGACAGGCCACGGGAAGCGCGTGAGCGCGCCCGCGAGCAACGCGTGTACCTCTGAGAATGTCGCCATTGCTTAGTGTTGGAACACGCACGCAGCGTCTGGCGTTGCCCCCAGAGCCGAACCACCGACCGTGCCTCGACCCGCGCGTGAGCAAGCGAGTCAGGTAACACGCCGGCGGTGCGGTTGAAGAACGCGATGTCGGCGGCCGCGCTCATCTGGGCCTGCACGCCGAGAAGACGCCGCGCCGTCTCAGGTGGAGTGGCGAACGGCTCGCCAAGACCCGAGCGCCGAAATCGGAACCAGCGCGCCTGAGTTACGCTGACGCGCATCGGTGCCGCATCGACAGCAGACGCGACCACGGAACTCGCCCTCGCGTCCAGCGTTGGTCTTGCTGAAACTCCATACGCCCCGGCGTCGGTGTGAAAACTCAGGCCGACTTCGACTGCCACGATTCGCGCTCCCAGCGATCAATGGCATCGAGGAACCCTGGACAAAAGTGCTCCTTCGTCGCGCGACCAGTCAGCCTGGTCCACAAATGCGGGATGGCGCGCATCTCGCAGCCAGGCGTCGCAATCGCGCTCGCGATCAGAAAGCAGAGGCCCAGATGGCCGAACGTATAGATCATCCAGACCAGCAGCAGCACTTCCAGCGGCGGCGCCCACCAGTTCCCGTACAGCGCGAGCCCAGTGACGATGGCGACCGCGGCCAGACCTGCGATCACCATTCGGGGCTTCGTCCCCCAACTCCGGGTGAAGCCGATGTTGACCACCGGAGGAAACACCCAGAGGGTCAGCAACACAGCGATCCAGAACATGGGGCTTTGGGGTGGTACCGCGTCCATGTCACGAGTCCCCGTGATGAATGCGACGGCGACCTCCACCTCGGAATAGAACACCCACAGCACCCCAACACCGGCGAGGAACCGAGCGACTCGCCCGACAAGCCCTGGCGGTGTCAGTGCCCCCTGCGCTTCGAACCGCGAATCAGTGTTCATGCGCGCCTCTCCTCAGTACCGACGCTCAGGAGAACTGCATGGTTCCCGTGACCCACAAGGATTGACCGGCTAGCTCTCAGGTGCGGTCTCCCGGAAGTTCATGCGGCGGCGGGGCTTGGTTTGAACGGGGCCTGTCGACTCCGGCACCACCTTCAGTGGGATTCCTGGATTCATCGGTTTACTGAGCCATGCCAGTCTTGGTCACTTGCGACTCCACTTAACGCGGAGTCTCAGTTCTCTCCTGCGGCCAGCGCTCAGGGTGTCGGAAGCCATCTGGTAGCTTCGTGCTCCCGTCCCCGAGCGCAGAATCGAGTCGCCACTGCTCTAGGTGTAGGACCCCGCTGAGGTCCGCCCCGCTGAGGTGCGCCCCGCTGAAATCCGCCCCCGCGAAGGTCGCCCCAGAGAGGTCGGCCCCGCAGAGGTTCGCTCCATGGAGGAATGCCCCGCCGAGGTCCGCCCCGGAGAGGTGCGCCCCGCGGAAGTCCACCCGGTTGAGGTTCGCCCCGCTGAAATCCGCCGCAAGGAGGTGCGCCCCGCGGAGGTGCACCCCGCGGAGGTCCGCCCCGCTGACGTGCGCGCCGATGAGGTTCGCCCGGCTGAGGTCCGCCCCGCGGAGGTCCGCCCCCCTGAGGTCCGCCCCTTGGAGGTCCGCCGGGCTGAGGTCCGCCCCGCTGAGGTCCGCCTCGCGGAGATCCGCCTCGCGGAGGTCGGCCTGGATGAGCTTCGCCTGGCTCAGGTGCGCCCCGCGGAGGTCCGCCCCGTTGAAGTGCGCTCCGCGGAGGTACGCCCCGCCGAGGTACGCCCCGCTGAGGTGCGCCTCATTGAGGTCCGCCTCGCGGAGGTCCGCTTTCGCAAGATACATCCTCCCCGGCGCGCGGTCACCTCCTCCCACCCTAGCGAGCCGGATCAGGATGCCTGCCGACCTGGCTGACGCTTCCTCCGTCTCCAGTCGACGATAGTCTTCAAGCTCCTCGACATATCGTTCGATCTGATCCCGCTTGGCTCTCCGAACATTGACCCACACGATGACAAAGCCGAAGAGCACGGCGTCGAAGAGCAGCCCCCACGCCTCGACCATCACGTCACCCAGCGCCACCGGGGCAGACGACTGGTAGACGAGCAACCCCAGCAGGACAGACGCTGCGAGCCCGCCACCGACTGCGATTTCCGGGTGGCGAAACTCCTGCACGAATCCGCGCAACGGACGACGCTCTCGCTCGGGCATGTCGGCGGCCTCTCTCTCCGGATGCCGGAGGTGTGTGTTGGAGCTGTGACGGCGACTGGCCGGCGCCGGTTCATCGGAGTCGCTGGCGGCGACGCTCCCGCCGGGCGGCCCTGCGACGGCGCCATGCGTCGAGCCCCGTCTCCCCAGACTCACGAACCTTGATCTCCACGCCGCCCATCATCGCCAAGCCGTTGATCCTCAAGATCGGAGCATCCGGGTCGTGGCCAGCCCTGACCTCATCGGAGCACTCGAACCCGCCCATGATGCCGATGCCGCTGGACTCAACCTGCAGGTCCGGCGGGACGATGATGTCGACGCCTCCCATCACGGCGAACGCTGAGACCTCGGTGACGCCGGGTCCCATGCGAGCCTCGCGGAAATCCAGGTCCACGCCACCCATGAACGCGACGCTCCACAGGTGGCGGGGAGGAATCCAGCTCCCCTTTCTGGACGGACCGCCCATGATGCCAGCAATCACCTGCGTGTCCCTCACAAGGCTGGCGTCGGCTGTGTGCCGTCGGGCCCTTGGCGCGGGAGCCGCCGTGGGCGCCACGCGGGATGACCCACTGGTGGTCGCAAGAGGGGGCAGATCCGTCACCAGATCCCGTAACTCCAGGACCGTCTCGACCCGGTGTGCAAGGTCCACCCGACGCTCGAACTCGTCGTTGTCGAGGGTCTGGGTTGCGAAGTGCTGACACAGCGCGTCGATCGTCCGTTGCCGGGTCTCCTGCAACGGCTTGACTGCCCCGCTCGCACGGACCTGACCGACGACGCCGGGCGCGTCAGGCAGCCCCGGCGGAGTGCGCTCGGTCGCGGGCCGGATCGGCATCGAGGTCGGTTCCGCCTGCGGGTCGGCTCGCGAAAGGACCGTTGGAGCCGGTTGCGAAGAACTCGAGACCGCGGCGTCGATGTCGCGCCTGACGCGCCTGAGGTCGGCGCGTACCTCCGCTGCGTTTTGACACCGCAGCGTGGGGTCCTTCTCGAGAGCCTTGCCGATGGTCTGGGCGAGCGCGTCCGGCAGCTCGGGATTGACCCGCGCGACGGCGGGGGGCATCCGGTTGAGGATGGCGTCGAAGATGACCGCGATTGAGCTACCGGCGAACGCCTGCCGTCCGGTGGCCATCTCATAGAGCACGGCCCCGAGCGAAAACAAATCGGTGCGATGGTCCACCTCTTCGCCCCGCGCCTGCTCTGGTGACATATACGCCACGGTCCCGACCGTGGTGCCGAAACTCGTCAGGTGGGCGTCGTCGGACGTCTTCGTCACCTCGACCGACGGTTCGGCGACCACCACCTTTGCCAACCCGAAATCGAGAATCTTGGCATGACCACGGGTAGTGACGAAGATGTTCGCCGGCTTGAGATCGCGATGAATGATCCCCTTGGCGTGCGCAGCATCGAGGGCGTCAGCGAGTTGTGCCCCGAGCTCGAGCACGAGGTCGAGGGACAGCGTCCCCCCGGCGATCCGTGCCCGCAAGGTCTCGCCCTCGAGCAACTCCATCACCAGAAAGTGCTGGTCCTCATGCTCCCCGACATCGTAGACCGTGCAGATGTTGGGATGGTTGAGCGCCGAGGCGGCGCGCGCCTCCCGCGCGAAGCGGGCGACCAGTTGCTCGTCCTGGGAGAACTTCTCCGGCAGGAGCTTGAGTGCCACCGACCGGCCCAGCCGCGTGTCCTGGGCTTGATAGACCACACCCATCCCGCCTTCACCGATCTTTCCGGTGACCTCATACGGACCCAACCGGGTGCCGGGATGAAGGGACATTGCGACTTGAAAACTGCCCGATTATACCGGGGCGCTACGGCCGGAGGACTCGAGGCCTAGCTTCGCGCCGGTGCCGGGGTCTGGGGCAAAGCGCGCCAGCGAGAACATTGCCTCGGTCTGGCCGTCGTCCAGAACCAGACCCGCCGTGTACTCGCCCAGCGCCGGGCCGTGCTTGTAGCCATGGCCCGAGCCGCCACCGACGATCCAGGCGTTGGCGGCCAGCAGGTGGCGATCGATGATGAAGTGGCCGTCCGGAGAATTCTCGTACTGGCACACGCGCCCCTCGATAAGTGGCGCGCCGCGCATGCCCGGAAAGCGAAACTCCAGGTAATCGCGCGCCCGCCGGATGCCCTCGGTGGACGGCCGCCGGTCCTGCGTCGTGGGATCGACGGTCTCGCCGCGCTGGTCGTCGGCCACCTTGAAGCCCCGACGCTCGGCACCCGGAATGCCGTACCAGAAGCGGCCGCTGTTGTCGGCCCACGCAGGCAGCGTTCCGTCATCGAAGTCGGCAACTCCGGCCGGTGTCCCGAAGTAGTAGACCTCCTGCCGCGTTGGCGTGATCAACGCAGCGAGCGAGTCGGAGAAGAAGCGGCCGAGCCAGGGTCCGCAGGCAAAGACATAGGCGTCGACCGCCAGCGTCGATCCGTCGGAAAGAGTGACGAAGCGCATCTCGCCATCGCGCGCATCGGCAGCAACGCAGGCCAGTTGCCGGTACTCGCCACCTTCGGCGACGAATGCGTCGCGTACCGCCTCGCAGCCGCGACGGGCGAGCAGGTACCCTGCGTGCGGCTCGTAGATCGCCCAGCGGATGCCTTCGGGGTTGATCTGCGGATAACGACTCGCGAGCTCGGCGTCGTCGAGCCGTTCATAGGTGACTCCCGCGGCGTCGAGGTGAGTCAGCGCTGCCGTCTCGTAGGTCTCGTCGTCCTGCACCATCCAGAGCACGCCCGTCTCGTGATAAAGGGGACGGCCCCAACGTCGTTGGTTTTCGCGCCATAGATCACGCGAACGGATCACCCAGTCGACGTAGACTCGCTCGTCGTACGTATGGCGGATAAGGCGCGACTCGCCGCCCGAGCTGGCACGGGAGTGTCCTGGGCCCCAAGTGTCGCACAGGGTGACGCGGGCGCCGCGTCGTAACAGGCTCAGCGCCGTCCAGCCGCCGAAGGCGCCAGCGCCGATGACGACGATGTGCGGCCCAGCAATCTGGCGGCGGAGCGAGCGCGGCCGTACCGCGGCCGCGGGGACCAGACTCGCGCCGGCCTTCAAGACCGATCGGCGAGAAATTCTACCTTTGGGTACGGACATGACGATACCTATGCGACTGCTTCTCGCACCGTCGTCGGCTAGAGCGCGTCCATCGACACCAATGCTTTGAGGGCAAATGTGGTTCCGGCGTGGGTCAAGAAATTGGGCGTCGTGGGATTGTTGCGCAGCGATTGGGTCCACCAATGGCCAGCGGCTCGCTGGTTCGTCATGAGCCACTGGATCCCCCGTTGGAGGCGCTCGTTGGCAGCAGAGACGCCCGCCTGGCGCAACGCGAAGATCACGAAGCCAGTGCCATAGCCGTCGCTCTCTACGTTGACCGGTGGTTGCGTCGGATCGCCGTCACGTTGTCTCCAGTCTCCCAGGTCTCCGGATGCCCAGCCGCCGTCAGGGCGCTGCAGCTCGAGAAGCTCATGGATCCACGAGTCGCGTTCGGCGTCGCTTACGAGATCATCGTGGTAGCGGCCGGCCCACAACTGCATCGCTTTGTGGTGGGCCTGCGGGGGCGGAGCGCTGGTCAAGTAGTGTCGAATTCGCTGCATCCCGACTCGCACTTCTTCTCGTTGCCGATAGGTATCTGGGGCCATGCCAACCGCGATCGCCATCAGGGTGACGCCGAAATGATCGTCGCTCTCGAAGGGCGGCCAGTTGCCCTTGACCCACCCGGGCCAATGCCCGTCCTCGTCCTGGATCGCCCATGATCGGCGCAGGGCCGTCAGCGTCGCGTGAGAGGGCTCCCTGCCTGCCTGGGCGTCGTTGATGGTCAAGAAGGCAGCCGTGGCAACCGTGTAGGTATAGATATCCTCCACCTCGTCGCCGTCGTGCTCTGGCACCTCGGGGAGGGCCGCATCCCAGGACTCGACAAACGCCTCGGCCTGTTGACGGGCCGCGCGGAAAGCGGGCCGGTCGCCGAAAAGGACGGTGGGCGCGGTGAGGTAGTAGCCGTTGGTGTGGCACGTCACGCAGCGATAGGCTTCACCCCATCCGACGGCGACGCGATCAAGAAACGCCGACGCACGCTCCACCGAGAAGCTGGCGGCATATTCGTCCTCGCGGCTGTTCGGATTCACGTTGGCGGCTTCGAAGAAGCCCGCATAGTAGGGGTCTGCGAGCAGCCGGGACGCGGTGTCGGAGAGCGCGGCCGTCGCCTGTGCTCCCTCGGTCAGCTCGGCCGCCAGCCCAGGTGAGCGGCGCGCACCCGCAGCCGTGGTCAGTATCGAGACGATCAGCAAGGCCATCAACGTGCTCCACGAGCCAACCACCGCGAATCGGATTCCCGAGCGACGACTGAAACGGTTCCGCACTAGCTGGAAGAATCGACCGGGTTGTTGCATGACGTGCTCCCTACTGACTGTGCTGAACTATCCGCGGATCAGGCCGATTGTAGCGCCGCCAACCTCGAACTGCCGTAACTCGTCGGACTGGCACGCGATCCAGCCAGGGACTAGCAGGCTGCTAAGATCGGCCTGGTGCGATCAAACCGCTGGCCGCTAGCAGCCCGTGGCGAAAGTCCCGCTGCATTCGACCGCCGATGCATCCCACCTCGCGGCGGCGCTCATCGGTCAAATACTCCCGGTATTCTCCCTCCTCGCACCTTGCGAGGTGGGCGCCTCGACGGTCTCGGTGCAACGCGCGACTTTCACCACGGGCTGCTAGTCGTTCTCACGGCTCTCACCTGTTTTGCGGCGGCCGCGTGTCGGCCGTCCATCGAACCGGTCGACCTCGTCCTCGTGAACGGCACGATCGTCACGGTGGACGATGTGGAGCCGCAGGCCGAGGCGGTCGCCATTAGGGGCGATCGGATTGTGGCTGTCGGGCGCGATTCGGAGATTAATCGCCACGTTGGCGCCGAGACCCGGGTCGTCGATCTCGAGGGGCATCTCGCAATCCCCGGCTTCATCGAAGGCCACGGACACTTCCTCGCCGTCGGGGACGCCAAGCTGCAGCTCGACTTGATGGACGCCGAGTCGTTCCACGACATCGTGTCGGTGGTCGCCGACGCCGTCTCAAAGGCCAAGCCGGGCGAGCTCATCCGGGGGCGGGGCTGGCACCAGGACAAGTGGGAACCGGCGCCTGCGCCGAACGTCGAGGGACTGCCGCTCCACACGGCGCTGAGCGCCGTGTCACCGGACAACCCGGTCGTGCTGCACCACGCCAGCGGCCACGCGACGTTTGCGAACGCCCGGGCGATGGAGATGGCCGGAATCACCCGCGACACGCCCGACCCGCCGGGCGGCGAGATCGTCCGAGACGCAGACGGGAATCCGATCGGTGCCTTTCGCGAGACGGCGTCGGCCCTGCTCGATGCCGCCCGCCGCGCCGCGATACCTCCCGATCCCCGGCGTCAGGCGGAGCTCGCCGTCCAGGAGGTGCTCTCGAAGGGGATCACCAGCTTCCAAGATGCCGGCTCGTCGTTCGAGGTGATCGATCTCTTCACGCAGATGGTCGACGACGGCACGCTCGGCGTCCGGTTGTGGGTGATGGTTCGCGAGCCGAATGTGCGGCTCGCCGAGCGCCTCGCCAACTATCGGATGGTCGGCTACGGCGACGATCGGCTCACCGTGCGGGCCGTCAAACGGGCGATCGACGGCGCGCTCGGCTCGCACGGCGCGTGGCTGCTCGAGCCGTACATCGACCTGCCGGGGAGCCGCGGGCTAAACACGACGCCGCTCGACGAGCTGGCAGAGACGGCACGGCTGGCGATGGAGCACGATTACCAGCTGTGCGTGCACGCCATCGGCGACCGCGGCAACCGCGAGACGCTCGATCTCTACGAGCGGGCGTTTGCTGCGGCCGGCACCGATGACGACCGGCGCTGGCGGATCGAGCACGCGCAGCATCTCCATCCCGACGACATCCCGCGCTTCGAGGCGCTCGGCGTCGTCGCCTCGATGCAGGGGGTGCACGCGACCTCCGACGGCACCTGGGTCCGCGACCGGCTGGGTGACGCCCGGTCCGAGGAAGGGGCCTACGCCTGGCAGTCGCTATTGCGGTCTGGGGCCGTCGTGTCGAACGGCACAGACGCGCCAGTCGAGGATGTCAACCCAGTCGTCAGCTACTACGCGACTGTCTCGCGGCGGTTGAGCGACGGTGCCGTCTTCTACCCCGATCAGCGTCTCGACCGGCTGCAGGCGCTCAAGACCTACACCTTGAACGCCGCCTACGCGGCATTCGAAGAGGACATCAAGGGCTCGATCACTCCCGGCAAACTGGCCGACATCACGGTCCTCTCGAAGAACATCCTGACGATCCCCGAGAACGAAATCCCGACCACGGAGGTCGTCTACACGATCGTCGGCGGCGAGATCGTCTACCGGGCGCCTTGACGATCCACTCCTTTCGCGCAGATTCATCCATCGTGGCTTCTCAGAGATACATATCGAGAAGCGATTCGACCGCACGCCGGCCCTCGCCAGCCGCGCCGCTCCAGTACTGGTGGCCGCGCAGCTCTGAGTGTCCGATCGCTATACGGCCGAACGGTTCGCGCAGCACATCCGGCGGCGGCGTCTCGCCGTTCGTGCCAGTGATAAACCCCGGACCCGGATTGACATAGGCATGCCCCCAACGATTGAGGATAATTCCGGCGATGTCCGTGACGGGATTGAATCCGGCCGGCTCAAACATGGCCACCAGTTGTTCGCGAATCTGGCGTTCGTAATCCGTAAACGATGTGCCCAACATTTCTCCGCGTGCCGCAATACCTTGCTGCTTAGCCGGCAGGCCTGGTTTGTACATGGGTGCATAGAACGTCAGGACGACCGGTTCATCAGGATGCAATGGCGGTGACGTGCCGCCGACAACCATCGGCCGGCGGATACTGCAGGTAAAACCGAATCCGCCAGACCAGATTGCCGCCGCGATACCCAATCGTTCGAGAAAGCGCCAGTTCGTCAACGCAACGTTGGCGACCAGCACCGGGGAATGTATGAATGATTCGTAAGCCCGGTGATAGGATCCTGGCAAATCGCGAATGACATGCTTGTTGACCCAGCCGCCAGCTGCCATGACGACGGCCCTGGCAGTTACGCGTCGCAGTTCGCCGTCTATCTCGTAGACGACATTGACTTCATTGCCGTCTTCTTGCACATTGACCGCCGTTGAATTCAACCGCACCCGCACCGGTTTTCCGTCCCGGTCGAGTTCGTCGAAAGCTATCCGGCCAAAAAGAATATCTTCGAACGACGATCCGTCGATGGCATCCGGATTGAACTTCTTTACGAAATGTCGCGCCAGCGCCGCATTACCGCCGGGGAAACTCAGTAGGGGTTCGGCATCGTGGTCGCCGGGCCTGGCGAAGCCCGGGAAGGCAAAGTACCGTCCCCAATAGGCGGCAATCGCATCGCATCCGAGACCGATGAGGCTGGCCATGATCGGGTCGTAGTACGCTGCCACCTCAGGCGGCAATCCCAGCACATCTTCGTAGTAGGTTTGGAGCGTCATCGAATCGAGCCAGCGATCGATGTCCTGCCCCTCGGGTGGCGACACCTCCGTCTGCCGCAGTCGCTGGAATGCCCGTTGCACAGTGATGTCCCAGGGCGTGGATGAAAGACCCTTGTTCCATATGTCCTTCACCCAGGGCAACGCCCCTTCTCGAGAGAAATGACCGACGTCGAAACTGTCGTGGTGCCAGTGCAGGTAGTCGTAGTTATCGAACGGTATACGCATACCAGCAGCATCGCCGCCCGGTTCGGCAAACTCGTATTCTCTTGGCAGGCCCAACGCGGTGAAATAGTCGTCCGGGTTACCGGTCGCGGCCTGGATTGCGAAGTCGTTCGACCCTTGCGGGCCGGACAGCTGTACGCCGTTCACCTCGAAGTCATTGCGCTTCGCCTCACCGCCAAATATCGGATGGTTGTCGATGAGGAGCGCGTGGCCGGATGGATTCAGGCGATGGAAATGATGTACCGCCGCTAAGCCAGCAAATCCGCCGCCGACGACGACAAGATCGTAGGCTCCGTCAGAATCTGGCACCGTTGCTGAATTGAATCGCCCGGCGCGAATGTCATGCGCGGTACGGACAAGGGCCGGCGTGTTGCCATGCGATGCCGCATAGTCGCCGGTGCCGCCGGGCCCGTACCAGTCGTCACCGACATCGAACGAGTACTCGCGAGTTGGACGATCCTCCTCACCGCTGCAACCGGCAAGCGCGCCGAGCAAGAGCGACGACCCGTAGATGAAGTCGCGCCTCGTGATCGCCTGGTCCAGACCAAGCTCGATGTCGTACGTGTTGGGCATCATCCCACGTGTAGGGTCAGTTCAATCCGATTGATGGCCGTTCTCAACCCAAGGCGTGCGGTGCGATTCTCTCCGGAGTGAACTCCCCTTCTGCGAGTGACAGGTGACCGACGAGCCGAGCCGAGTACATCCTCAAGGAGCGCCGATGCACATGCCCTTTCTGTCTCCGTCAACCTGCTCAAACTCGCAGGACGCTTGCCGCTGTTCGGTGTATTGGTTCCTCCGGACGGCGGTAATCCTGACGTTATACGTCTCTCCTACTTCTGCATTGGGCACGTTGACGACGACCGATCCAATCGTCGCCTGGCCGAACGGGCCAGTGTATTGATTGTCTTGTTCGGTCTCGATCGTGATCTCGTATTCCATTCCGACTTCGGCATCCTGCGCCGTCGCCGGCACGGCCAGCACCAACACCGCGATCACGAGTGGCAACACCCTGAGCATAGATCCCTCCTGAGACGCCGAGTTAGTTGTCCTCTGTTTTCCTAAAGACAAAGACGTGTTGGCTCGGAACAATGTCGATCGCGCTGACTCGTCTGAAACCCAGCATCCGCATGTCGTGCAGGATCTCCGCCTCGCTCATTTTGTGGAGAGGTTGGACTCGCGACTCGGGGGTCTCGGCTTTGTACTCGACGACCACGATCTGCCCATCGCGCTTCATCGCGTCGCGCACGTGACGCATCATTTCAACCGGATGCGAAAACTCGTGATACGCCATGACCATCAGGACGTGATCGACGCTATCGGCGGGGAGCTTTGGATCGTCGACGTTGCCAAGGATCGGCTCGATGTTCTCGTGTCCGAATCTCTCCATCATCATTCGTAGACCGTCGATCATCTCGGGCTGGACGTCGACCGCGAGCACCTTGCCAGTGCGTCCGACCCGCTCGGCGGCGCGCAGGGAGAAAAAGCCGACGCCTGCACCGACGTCCGCTACGACATCGCCCTCTTCGATTCCGAGGAGATCGAGGAGTGCTTCAGGCTTCTCGCTATCGATCCTGCCCGGCCGGTAGAACCACCCGGCATTCCGCGGATCGGCCAACTCGGTTGGGCGCTCGCCGCCGAGAGGGCTCGTTTGTGCCGCATATCCAGCCGTCAGTGAGGCGATCAGCGCCAGCGCCAGCAGGCCGCCCGTGCGATGTGGTCTCATCGGATGGGCGTCTTACTCCGCGTTGGGCGCGTGGGATGGCGAGTGCAATCCTCCTTCGCCACGCCCAACCACCAACGTACGCGCGTCGTGGATAGCGCGGACGGCACCCTGAGCGCCTGCGTGTCGTCGGACCTCTCGATGAGTGCCATCGGTCTGTCTATCGGGTCGTCCGCAGCGACACCGCCATTCTAGGCTAGGGTTCGAGCGTTGGCTTCCAGTCCCGAGCAAGGCGTTCCGCTTCGGCGATCTGGTTCGTGGTCATTCGCGCTGCAACACTGTCGCGGGCCCTATATACGCGTCACGATCCTCAGTGCGGACCTGCTGCGCAGCGCCAACGTTGAACCACATGTGGGCCTCCACATAGCCCTGGGGGACACCTCGCCCATTTTCGTACATGACCCCGAGGTTGTACAGCGAGGGGGCGTACCCTTGGTTGGCCGCGAGGCGATACCAGCGCACCGCCTCGGCGTCGCTTCTCGGGACGCCGCTGCCGTCGCTATGAAGGCGCCCCAAAGAGCTTTGTGCCTCGGCGTCGCCTTGCTCCGCTCGTACGCGCAGATTCGCGATCTCGTCCGATGTCGGTTCTTGATGCGCTCGGATCGGCGCACTGAGCGCAGCAGCACCGAGGATGACGACGGCGACCACCGCGAGATCGCGTGCGCGGCGATCGGTCATAGCCCTCTGCGCGGCACCGTCACGTTGACGAGGAACAGGCGTGACGATTCCTCGGATCTTGCCGCCATCGCTGTTCAATAGCCAGCGCCGACTGTCCCGGAATCCTTGCCACTGGTGCCGAAGCGAACTTCACTCTCCTGACGCACAGGGACGGCGCGGCGCAGAGGTGTTGTGGCTACTCGGTCACATACGGAATCAGCGCCAACTGCCGCGCACGCTTGACCGCGGTCGTCAGCTTTCGCTGGTGCTTGGCGCAGGTCCCCGAGAGCCGGCGGGGCTCGATCTTCCCACGCTCAGGAATCGACATCATCATCACCCGCACGTCTTTGTAGTCGATGTAGTCGATCTTGTCTTTGCAGAAGCGGCAAAACTTCGGCTTGCGAAACCCGCCGCGCTTGAACCCGCCGCCGCCCCGTGGCTTCTCCTTCGCCTTGGCCCTGACCATCTCGCTCCTCCAGACTCGCCGTCTTTCGTGACGAGCGACAGTCTAGCCGATCGCACGACTCCAGAGTTCGCGTGCGCCACCAGCAGCAGCGCCGTGTCGCGCGTCCAGGTGCCCGCCGAGGTTGCCACGGTACGTCTCGCTTGTGATGAACACGAGTTTTTCTGTGTCGGTTGATGCTACGACGGGATCGAGATCGTTCAACTGGCTGAGACGCTGTCGAGGCTCGCCTGCAACCGCTCACGGTCCCCTTTCCCGGAATTCGTTGCAAGTGTTTGCAAGTTTTGCGAGCCGCCCCGAGGGCGCGACACCAGGGCGTAGGGAGAAAGAGGTCGGGGTCTGTCTCGGGACCGGATCAGACCGGAGTCAGTCGAGCGGCACCCGCTGGGTCAGCTCCTCGAACCCGGTGGGTCAGCGCGTGGGTACGAGGCGCTGGAGTTCGTCGGACCAGTTGGAGCGTAGAAGTCAGTTGTGCGTCCTCGTCTTGGTCACAGACCGTGACCGTCTCCTTCAGCGGCCATTGCTCAAGCTACTCTGCCTCCGGCCGGTCTGCGAGGTCGATCAGGATGACGCAGGAACCGAAAGCGCTCGCCCTGCGTGAACACTTCGATGTCGGGCAACTCAAGCGTGGACCCGTCCAAGCGCACGGCACGAAGAGGAGCCCGACCGCCCACAAACTGGCCGGCGAATACGATGAAGCCTCCGTCTGGCGACCAGAGAGGGCGTTAATGGGTGATAGGTCGCGATCGGCGGGGGACGGTGATCGAGAATCGACGCGATCAGGCTCGCCTGACTCTCTCCTTCGAACGCTCGATGCCCGGTCACCGTCTCGTAGAACACGCTGCCAATGCGAAGACGTCTGTTCTCGCATCGGCCTCCTTGCCTTCCACCTGCTCTGGCGCCATGTACGGCAGCGTTCCGAGCAACGTGCCCCGCGCGGTCATTGGTACGCTCTGGGTCGTCGCCGCTGAGAATCCCTTTGCGCCAACCGTGCCGGTCTTTCGCAACTTCGCCAACCCGAAGTCGAGGAGCTTCGCCCCCGCCTTGGTCAGCATGATGTTCCCCGGCTTCAGATCCCGGTGGACGATCCCCTGCCGGTGCGCCTTGTCGAGCGCATCCGCGATCTGGATGGCGATCTGGAGCGCCTGATCCAGCGGCGACGTGCTCGGGGAGGACTTTGATGGCGACGATGCGGTCCAGGCGGGTGTCGCGGGCCTTATAGACCTCCCCCATGCCACCCGCACCGAGGGGGGCTTGGATCTCGTAGGGGCCGAGGGTGGTGCCGGGCTGGAGGGGCCTGGATTAGGGGATCGGCACCCGCGCTTTGAGTTCCTCGAACCAGTCTTGGACGAAAACGATGTGCGGCTCTGCTGCCGTCTCGCCCTCGGATACGCCCTCTTTGATCATGAGAAACCGCTCGGCGTCCGGGGACAGATCGAACTGACGTGGTCGATCGGGCGTCGCCGCGAGGTATGGAGCGAGGAACATCGCCTCGGGATTGCCGTGGCTAAAGGTGGGCTCGGTCTCCACAGCGACCACTCTCATCTCCTTGGTAGTGAAACTCCGAAAGAACAACTCCTGACCGGTGGGTGCCCACAGCGGCGAAGCGCCGCTGTCGCGCGAAATCTGCCACAGGCCGTCCTCCACGTTCGGGAACGGTCGAACGTAGACCTCGAACTGACCCGATTCGTTGGACACGTACGCCAGCCAGCGGCCGTCGGGCGAGACATCGGGACTGAACTCGAGGAACTCTGACTCGATCAACCCGTCGGCCCGGTCCTCCGCCCCAAGCGAGATCGTCTGCAGGTCCCATCGACCAATATCCGTGACGATCATCATCTGTCCGTCGGCCGACCATGGACCGGCCATTGCGGGACGCCGCTCGTTGTCACCCGGTCGGCCTGGCCGGTGCCGTCGGCCGCCTTTGCGTAAAGGCGTATCGGCCCATCTCGGTCCGAGACGAACAGCACACTCTGACCATCCTGACTCCAGATTGGGACTCGGTCCGCGCCGGGGTCAAAGGTCAGCGGAGTCGGCGTGTCCCGCTGTAGGTCGTAGACCGTGACGTCGCTATGCTCGGGATTCCTCACTTCCACCACGATAGACCGCCCGTCAGGGGACACCCTTGGGGACTCGTACGGCGCCGGCGGAGCCCTCACGGGGTCTTCTCGTCCTTCGCGGTTGACCCACACCAGGGTGCGTGCTTGCGCTCTCGCGTCATCGCCGGGCGCGTAGACAAGCGTGCCGTTGTCCGCGATGCTGAAGTGCGCCGCCCCAGTCACACCCGTCTGCCGAACCCCTTCGACCAGCGGCACCGGCCCGCCCAGCACCTGATGCGCGTCAAGGTCGACTGCAACGGCGAACAGCACCCCATTCAGAGCGTAGACGAGATGCCCTGTCTCGACGTATCGCGCATCGCGCCCACCCTCGATCAACACCACCCGCTCCCCCGACCCGAGCGATTGCATCACGATCTGCGCCTCGTCCCATGCGTTGACATCCGCCGGGCGGAACGTGAACAACACCCACTCCCCGCCGGGAAGCATCTGAGGCCCGTGCGACGCTTCGCCCTCCCCGACCGTGATACCGCCTGCGGCGTGCCGCCGGTGCCCGGCACCCGCCAGATGCCCGCCGTGCCCTGGCCGTAGAGAATCAGGTTGTCGGCGCCCCAGTTCGCCCCCCACACGTTCTCTGCATCGCCCAGCGTCACCGGTGCGCCGCCACTGGGAGTCAAGCCCGTTCCTAGTTGAAACGCTCCACGGCTCCTGATGGCTTACGCAGCTTTCGTGTTCGCCGCCGTCGTGTGGATCTTCAGTTCTCGCTTCAGCGCGGCACGGAGCGTGGGTAGGTGCCGGTAGCCCATCACCTTCCGCAAGCGCGGTTCGATGTCCAGGAGCGCGGTGGCCAGCCAGCGGTGTCGTTGGCTCGAGTTCTGCCAGTGATCGACCTTCGCACAGCGTTCCTCGACGAGCGCGTTGATGGACTCCAGACAGTTCGTCGTCTTCAGCGACCGGCCCAGGACCCCGTACACCCCAAGGCGATGCAACGTCAGGGTCTCGTCCAGTCCTTCCGCCAGACTGCCGGCCGCGGATTGGTTCCGGTCCGCCAGCTCGCGATGGAGCGTCTCGAGCGCACCCAGCGCCTCGGGGTATGTCGGGCGGTTGTAGGCGCGCTGGAGGCGCTGGCGCCAGGAGGCCTGCTCACGCGTGGCAAGGTAACTCACCACGTTCTCCCGCTTGTGCCACTGGCACCGGTGGACCAGGGCGCGGTCCCGGAAGGCCTTCCGGACGGCCGATCGCAATCCCTTGCCGCCGTCGAGAATCACCAGCACGCCTTGGGAGACGTCGAGGCCCCGCTCGACCAACGATCGCAGGAACGGCGTGAGCACCTGCGCGTTCTCCGTATCCGCTTCGACGAAGCCCAGGAAGCGTTTCTCCCCAGACATCGTCATACCTAGCGCGATGACCATTGTCGCCTCGGCGAACGTCTTGCCGTCCAGGACCACGGCCACCACGTCCTCACCGGACAGGTCCCGCTCTTGGAACGCCCGGAGCTGCGCCGCGCTGGCCTGGATGAATCCCCGGGACACCGTCGACCCCGACAGCCCGATGGCCCCGGGAATCGCTTCGGCGGCGGCTTCGTAGTTGCGGCACGAGATCCCGTACAGCACGCGTTTCAGCAGCACGTCGTTGACCGCGCGATCGCCATGCAACGCGGTGTACGACCGCAGCGGTATCTCGCTCCCCGCGACATGGTGCATCCGCGGCACCCGCAGCGGCACGCGCTGTCCTGCCAGCCCGACTGTCCCGGGATTACTGCCATGACGGCGCCCGCCGACCGACGCGGCCTTGCGGGCGTAGCGGTCGCCCGCCAGCGCCGTCACCTCCTCGTCGAGCAACTCCTCCACGTGCATCAAGCCCAGGGGGACCAAAGACCGGATGAGCTCTACCTTGGCATCGAGCTCCAGCTCGGCGTAGTCCTCGCGGCGCATGATCTCGACCGGGCCCAGCGTGCGACCCTTCTTGCGCTTCCTCACCGGACGTAAGACACTGCTCATCTCGGCTCCTTTCTCTCGTGGCGCGATGTCCGTCTTAGCAACGTCATCAAACCACAGGGTCTGGAGCCGCTTCAATTTTCAACTAAGTTTCGCTCACCCTCGCCACTGGCAGCGACCTTGTGCAGTTGCCCGTCCGCATAGAAGCCAATCCACTCGCCATCGGCAGAGAAGAACGGTTCACGAGCGCCCCCGTTCGTTCCGGCCACCAGCGCCGGCACCACGTCATCAAGCGAGCGGAGCGCCAGGCCGTCCCCCGTGGTGTAAGCGATCTGGCGTCCATCGGGGGACACTGCGACAACGTGGCGCAAGACCAGTGCCAACACATCGGACACTTCGGCCGCGTCGAAGACACGGCGACCCGTCAACATCTCGAATAGGACGCATCCGAAGGCCCACACATCTGCACGTTTGTCCACCGTCTTGCCCCTCGCCTGCTCGGGGGCCATGTAGGCCGCGGTGCCGATGATCATGCCCATCTGCGTGGCGGCCGCTGTCAGGGACAAAGTCGGCGACATCGACGCACTCGCCCCGCTCGCCTCCGGCTGAAACGCCTTCGCCAGCCCGAAGTCCAAGACCTTCACCGTGCCGTCGGACTTCACCTTCACGTTGGCCGGTTTCAGGTCGCGGTGGATGATCCCCTGCTCATGCGCCGCTTCGAGGGCTTCGGCGATCTGCGTCGCGATGGGCAGCGCCTCGTCGACTCGGATCGGTCCCTCCGCGATGCGATCCGCCAACGTCGGCCCCTCGACCAGTTCGAGGACCAGCGCCTTGGTGCCCTCGGCTTCTTCCAGCCCATAGATGTGCCCGATGTTGGGATGGTTCAGTGAGGCAAGGACTTTGGCCTCGCGCTCGAAGCGGGCCAGGCGGTCGGGATCTGACGTGAAGGCGTCAGGGAGGACTTTCAGCGCGACATCGCGATCGAGCTTGGTGTCCCGTGCCTGATACACCTCTCCCATGCCGCCACGGCTGATCTCGGCTCTGACCTCGTACGCTCCAAGCCGCGCGCCGGGTATCAGTGGCACGACCCTCCTTGGGCTCTGGGGAAGTATCGGGATTGTAGCCGCTCAGCGGGCGGGTTCGGCGTTCCGCCGGGCCGCTGGCGCTAGAGGCGGCTCGCTCTGTGAGAGAGGGACTTCTCGGCACCGAATCGGGGGACCTTGGCGCTGGACGACCGAAACCCAGTCCGGGGTGCCGCTCGGCCCGATTTACCCCTGAGAAGTCGCTTTCTCATAGGGTATTCCTGCGGTCTGGTGCGCGTCCCCGACCGCCCACAGGGCGGGATGGCGGTCAGGGCAGGTGATCCAGGTCGGCCGTGAACGCCTCCGCAGACCCTTGAGCGTCTGAATAGCCGCTTCGCCCACAGGCAGTAGTCAAGTCCTCATGTGGCGTACACGACGACCCTCACCGCCGCTGCGCGTCGACAGGCAGGCGGCTGAGCTCCTCGTCGACCTGGCGATACCACCACCGCTGGCGCGCGCGGCGATAGGCGAACGATGTTTGACGATCGAGGTCGTCGCTGCGCAGCTTCACCTGTTCGAACGCCGCACGCAGCTCGGCATCCAGACGCCGCTGCACCTCGTCGATTGCTTCATCCTGGGTGCGCGCCACCGCCTCCACGCGTTCCTGAATGCCCGCCGCTTGCTGGTTCAGACGGCGTGCCGCGATCTCGAACAGCGCGAAGTGAATCTGCTCGTGCTCGAGGATGTACTCGTGGGGAAGGCCAACGTGTTGGGGATTCCACCAGGAGCAATCGCGATCCATAGAGGCCATGAACGTCAGGTTGTGGACGCGCGCCTGTACCCGACCCGGTTGGGCATCGTTGCCCTCAGAAGTCGCACGAATGAACAGGTCGGGGTGCGTCGTCAGGTCGACGCAGGTCAGAGCGCCGAGCCGGCCATGCATGTCGGCCACACCGTCTGGCCGCTTTGCGGCGCGAAAGTCATCGCGCGTCAGGGCTTTGTAGGGAATACGGGCGCGGCTCTCGACCAATGGAGGATCGAAGACCCGCCGCTGGGTCTGAGCCAGCGCGCCGGTCGCCACCGATACCCCTGCGACGGCACAGATCGCCACAAGCACCAACGACGGAGCTACACCGACCCTCGACCCCATTCGTTGCTCCCTGATGGAGGCAGTGGGCTTTCTCCATCTTTCGCACGCTGCGCGGCCGAACTCCACGGCGAGCCGGTGTCTCACAGCGTGCCACCTTGATCGGGGTCAGACGTGAACGCCTCGGGGAGCACCCTGAGCGCGACGTCCTGGTCGAGCTTCGTGTCGTGGGCGCGGTAGACCTCGCCCATCCCGCCTGCGCCGATCTTGGCGGTCACGCTGTAGGGGCCGAGGGTGGTACCGACGGTCAGTGCCATGGACACCTCATCGGCCCTCCAGGAGCGATTTCCAGTTCCTGATCACGCTCACGACGCGAGGCGCGGTCCCGCTGATCTCGTTGAAGAGGCAACGCTCTCCGTTGTCCAGGACGGCAAACTGCGGCCTGCCCGCGAAGATGAGACTGGGCGCCCGGAACAGCCCCTGCTCCCCGGTGACCGCCAACGCCTCCGGCCCAGGTACGACCGAAACAACCACGAGCATCCCGTCGCCGCGCACGTAGTACAGCGCACGGCCGTCAGCGCGCCACCTCGGACGGCCGCCCGCAGCGGGAGCCGACGGTCAGGGCCACGATCTGTCTACCAGTCTCCGATACGCTGTTGGCTCATCGAGCGTCTACCGATGAGTCTCGGCTCACCCTGATGGCTCCACTGTTCAGCACCCTGTAGAAGTGCTGCGTCTCGGTCAGGATCAACTTGAGGGCTTCCGTGAACGTTACGCCGTCAAGGTCGACGGAGTATGGCCGGTCCTGAAACTGGCCGTCGTAGATCACACGCATGCCCGCCGCCTCGCCGAGGAACTCCAGGACCTGGCTGAGACTCGCGTCCTGGAAGTGCACGGAGATGAGGTCTCGTGACGGCGGTGCAGTGAGCCGTGAAGATGGCTCCACCGCCGGTGGCGTCACGGCCGACGCCACCTGAGCAAGATCCCGGATCGTGCGTTCGACCCGCGTGATCCGATCCAGTGCGGCGCCACTGGTGTGAGCGTAGGTCAGGGCGTTCCGATACTCGGCCAGCGCCGCGACCAGGTCTTCGCGCGCTTCGAGCACGCGGCCGGTGTCCAGATGGTCCTGCATCGCGCGGCGCCTCGCGCGCTCCAGGGCGATGCGGACCTCGACGTCATTGGGGTCGTCCTGGTGCGCCTGCTCGTAGGACACAACGGCAGCGGGCCAGTCACCGAAGCCTGCCGCGCGCTCGCCACGCTGGATGGCCCCCATCGCGCAGCCCGCCAAGAGCCCAGCACTCACCGCGAGACCGGCCGCACCACCGGCCAGTCGGGAATAGCGATGCACTGCACCAACCCAGTCGCACGCCGACGCAGTCCAGCGCAAGGCCCCTCCCCTGGGAGTAGGAACTGGCGCTGATTATGCCACCGGCCGGGCCGATCACGGCCTCGGAGGGGCAGACGGTGTGCAACGACCGGACAGGAGGGACGGGGAGGCCCGCTGGATCGACTCTCCCGCCGCCGCTAGTAGCCGCCAGCCACGCCGCCATCGTCACCCCCTAAGGGGCGGGTGTGGCGTGGCGGACGGAGATGGCCCCGCACCGGAAGACAAACGGCGCGCTATTGGCGCACGGTCGCTTAGCCGCCGGCCGCCGTCTCGGGGAAGTTCATGCGGCGGAGGAGGGCTTGGAAGCGATGCTAGTCGCTCGCCGGGATGCCGAGCTGACGGCGCACGTCGTCGAGCTTGCCCACGTCTGACGAACGACCGCCGCACACATCCGGATCGTCGAAGTCTTTGAGCGAGAGCACGTTGCAGTAACATGTAGGCCCACGATGGGCCGCTAGCTCAGTGGTAGAGCACCTGACTTTTAATCAGGGATCGGCCCTTCGGACGAGGTCTGCCCTATCAACGACTTAGCGGAATCCCCAGGAAAGTCGCGCCCTTTCGCTCTTTCGACGTACGCGAGGTTTACGAGGTTTTCAGCCCAGATAGGGACAGAATAGGGACAGTGAGACGCTGCTCGCATCCCCGCTGTTGAAGGAAATCGTGCCGGCGGTCGGGCGGCCACCCAAAAAAAACTATACCGGCGCCGGTACAAATAGCACTTCGCGCTCCCAAGTGGCGGCACTACGTTCCGTTGGTCTCGTAGCTAGCTGACATGACTTCCCCGAAGAGTCGGGTGTGCGCGTCCTCGTCGAACGCCGGCGTTAAGTCCGCCCGCATGATGCGAGCCTCGAGTTGCCCGAAGCGGTCGAGTTCGTGTTGATCGCAGACCGCTGCGAGTCGAGACCGAAAGTCGGTGACGCTGGTGCTGAACGAAGATGCGCCCGCGTCGTCACCGGCGAGTGTCGCTCCAAGCCTGCAGCGGAGAATCTCCAGGAGGTACGCGTACACGGAGCACCGGGAAGCGGGGGGCAAAGTTCCCCGTCGCGTGCGCGTGAGCCCTGATACGCCACAAATACGACACCCGTTGGGCCTGGAACTCCGGATGGTGCTCCTTGAGGTGCTGCTCGGCGAGGATTTCGTCCACGAAATGTAGCAAGTACGAGGCGAGAATCTGGCGGGTCCTTCGGAACAGGCTCTCGGTGGGATCCGGGGCGAGATATAACCAGAAGTTGTGGATCGGCAGTCTGAAGAAGGCGGCGTATCCTTTCGCGTGAGCAACGCGAAAACTCCGGCTGGCAGGCCGGTGAAAGGAGCCGCCACCCATGCTGAAGGTACTCGACAACGATGGAGCAGACAACGAAGTTCCGCCGGAAGAGCGCGGTGCGCAGACGGTGGACGAGCTGGCCCGGGAGGGAGCCCGGCGGATGTTGATGACGGCCCTGGCGGTGGAGGTCGGGCAGTACATCGAGGCCCACGGCGAGGAGCGGGACGCGCGGGGACGCCGGCTGGTCGTTCGGAATGGTCGGGCCCAGGCGCGGAAGGTGACGTGCGGGGCAGGTACGCTCGAGGTGCATGCTCCTCGGGTGAACGACAAAAGGGTCAACGGCGCGGGCCAGCGGGAGCGGTTCACGAGTCGGATCTTGCCCCCCTACATGCGTCGCTCGCCCAAGGTGGCGGAGGTGCTGCCGATCCTCTATCTGCGCGGTCTGTCGACGGGCGATTTCCGCGAAGCGCTGCCGGTGCTATTGGGGGATGACGCGGCCGGCCTCAGCGCGACCAACATCGCGCGCCTCACGGCGGTGTGGGAAGAGGACTACCGGCGGTTCCGCCAGCGGGACCTGGCCGATCGTGACTACGTGTACGTGTGGGTCGACGGCATCCATTTCAACATCCGGCTCGAGGACGATCGGCTCTGTACGCTGGTGATCATCGGCGTACGGCCCGATGGGACCAAGAAGCTCGTGGCCCTGGAGGACGGCTACCGCGAGAGCACCGACAGCTGGGCGACGGTGCTGCGGGACCTCCAGCGGCGCGGCATGCGGGCCCCGGTGGGGGCGGTCGGCGACGGCGCCCTGGGTTTCTGGGCGGCCGTGCGCGACGTGTGGCCGGACACGCGAGAGCTCCGCGACTGGTGTCACAAGATGGGCAACGTGCTCGACAAATTGCCAAAGCGATTACAGCCGAAAGCGAAGCGCGCGCTCCGCGAGATCATGTACGCCGAGACGCGGGCACACGCCGAGGAGGCCATGGACGTCTTCATCGCCGAGTACGAGGCCAAGTACCCGAAGGCGGCGGCGTGCCTGGACGCAGACCGCGACCGCCTCCTCACGCACTTTGCCCTGCCAGCTGAGCATTGGCAGCACGTGCGCACGAGCAACGTCATCGAGTCGCCATTCGCCACGGTCCGACTCCGGCAGCGCGTGACCAAAGGCGCGGGCTCGCGCACCAAGGGCCTGTTGATGGCCTACAAGCTGCTCGAGATGGCACAGCAGCGCTGGCGTCGGCTCAATGGCGCGCATCTGCTGCCACTCGTCCGCGCCGGCGTGACGTTCATTGACGGGGTACAGCAGGAGCGAAACAACGAGGGAGATCGGAAGGTGGCCGCCTGATCACGCTGATGACCGATCCACAACATTTGACAATATCTCTCCGGGGCGCGCACGAGTGGCATGTCCCGCCAGAGTTGTCGAGTGCGGATGGTCCAGTCAACCAGCGGGCCGCACGACAGCCGTAGGTGGATCGTCTCGTGGAGTAGCGTGAGCATCCGTTCGTCCGCTGAGGCGGCAAAGAAACGTGATCCCAGAATGATCTTGGCGTGCTCGTTGGTGGTGTAGCCGGGGCCAATACATGCTTGCGCCATCGCTACCGCGTCGCACGGACCCTCTAGGGGTTCGAAGCGGACGTCCTCGTAGTCGAATGGAACGTTTGGTACTTGCCGTTCGAACGTCGCCCACGCGTTTTGGGATAGCTCCACAGAGCCGGTTCCGGACGCTGGCCCAACAATGAGATACACCTGTCACCGCCCTCTCGCCCGGCGCGTCGTACCCTTCCGAGGCCGGGCTTTCTTCTCCAGCTTGGTCGGCTCGCCTCCGCGATCCTGTTTCGACCTGCGCTGACTGGCTAAGAGCCGTTCCGCCTCAGGGGTGAGGTCTCCCCCGGCGCGCCCTTGCTTCCGCGTCGGCGTCAATAGGCCGCGCACTCGCGCCGCCCGGATGGCGTCACGGACCTGGGCAACCGAGAGCTTCCGCCTCCGCGCGACGTCCTGCACCGGGTGGGGGCTGTCCGCGTTGACCCGCTTCACGTATGCGGCCGCGATCTGGGCGTAGCGGCGATCGGGCCAGCTGTCCGCTCTTCGGCGTGTACTCCCCTTGGCCGACTCGGGGGGCGACGGCGCCGTTGACTGGAACGCGCGCGTGTATTGGACGATGGCTCTGAGCGGTACGCGACGCAGAATCTGCGCTGTCACGCCGTCCAGGACGGCCGTGAACGACGAGGGTCCACTGCGCGCCCCCGCGAGTTGATCAGCGAACAAGCCGAGCCTCTCGGCGCGCCATTCGCCTGGCTTCCGAGTCGGCCAGTTGTCTCGCGGCATGAGCCTGACTTCGGCAACGGCGGGTTGCCCCTGAAAGGCAAAGAGCCGAAAGGCGGCCCGCCAGCGGTCATCGACATCGACTTCCACCCACTGATCCTCGACCTCGAGCTCGTCCTCGGCAAGCGGACCGGTATTGCCGACGCCGTCTGACAGCGGGCCTTGAGGAGGAAGGTTGAACCAGCCCCGCTCGCGGGCTGTGACCTTCACCCGCCGCACGCTATGGGAATGAGTTGCCATGCGGGGATGGTGACAGACTCGTGCCAGTAAGTCAACGGCGAGTCGTGCTATTGCCGGTGTCGTGCGGCAGTCTGGACTTTGTGACAACGACGTGGCATGCTATTGACGATATGAGAGAAAACAGAGTCAAAGACGCGCTGGCTCTCGGGCGGGCCCGTCGGGAATGGCGCGCGCAACCCAAGGGACGTGCACGGGTCGTGCGGCGGCGCGCGGAACTCAGCCAAGCCGAGGTGGCGAACGCGCTGAACGTGGATCCGTCTGCCGTCTCGCGGTGGGAAGCCGGGCAGCGGATGCCGCGGCCCGACGTCCTGGCTCAGTATCTCGACCTGCTCGATCGGCTCGCTGTGAGCGGAGCCCGCTAATGCTCCCCGCCTACATGCAGTCGGCTCTCGGCGAGCCGTTCGCGTTAGCTGCCAGTGTGCTCATGGTTGTCGCCGCAGCCGTCGCGACCAAGCGAGCCGGGGCAGGGGCCGTGCTCATGACCCTGCAACAAGCATCCGCGGAGTTTGGGCCGCCATACAGCTCGCTGCGCGACATGGTCATCCGCGGGCACCTCGCAGCAGTGCGGCTCGGCGACAGTCGGCGCATTTGGGTCAGGCGGGTCGACATGGAACACCTGATCGAGAAGTCGATCGAGCGCGGGGTGTAACCGTGCCAGACGACCGCCGCGCAGACAACGACTCCCTCGACTTGGTCATCGAGACGCTGGCCGACTCGGAGTACACGCTCGCCCGGGAGTGCGCCGGGCTCCGAGAGGTACTTCACGTCGCGATCGAGCAACTCCGCGAGGTGACAGGCCAGCTTGAGCGCCTCCGTGAGCAGCACCGTCACTTGCGGGACGAGTACCGGCAACTGCGCAAGCAGATGCTGCTCGACGAGCGGAGGGTCGCATGAGCCTAAACGCTCGGGATATCAAGTGGGGCAACAACTCCGAACCGAACCCGTCGAATGAGACGAAAGTCCCAGGCAAGGAGTCGCAGGCGACGGCGATTGTCCGGTTAGCGATGGAAGCCAAAGTCGAGCTCTGGCACACGCCGGCCGGCGATGGCTACATCACCATCGCGGCCGACGGTCACCGCGAGCACCATCCACTCAATAGCCGTGGCACGAGGGATTACCTAACGCGGCTGTACTACGTCGACTCCGGCAAGGCGCCGAACTCGACCGCGCTACAGTCGGCCATCGCCACTCTGAGTGGTATCGCCCGGTTCGATGGCGACGAACACGATGTGCACGTTCGCGTTGCTGCTGGCAATAATGGTGCCGTCTATCTCGACCTCGTCGATTCCGAGTGGCGGGTCGTGAAGGTGACGTCGACGGGCTGGAGCATCATCAGCGATCCGCCTGTCCGGTTCCGACGAACACGCGGGATGCTGTCGTTGCCCGTGCCGGTTGCCGGCGGGTCGATCGAGGAACTGCGGCCGTTCGTCAACGTCGCGCCTGGCACCGACTTCTGCCTCGTCGCGGCGTGGCTGATCCAGGCGCTTCGGCCGTGCGGCCCCTATCCGATCCTGGTGGAGATCGGCGAGCAGGGCTCCTGTAAGACGACCACGGCGCGGGTGCTTCGCCGCGTCTGTGACCCGAGCGAGTCCGATGTCCGCCGGCCACCACGGAACACTGAGGACTTGATGATCGCGGCGACCAACGGCCACATCGTCGCGTTCGACAACCTGAGCCGGCTATCGGAGGAGCTGTCCGACAACCTAGCCGTGCTCGCCACTGGCGGTGGCTTCTCCGTCAGGCAGCTCTACACGAACGACGAGGAGATGATCTTCAACGCCCAGCGTCCGATCATCATGAACGGTATCTCCCAGGTCGTGAGCCGGGGGGACCTCCTCGATCGCGCGGTTGCTATCACCCTGCCCCCGATTGCGGAGCACGCGCGGAGGGACGAGGCCACCTTCTGGGTGGAGTTCGACAAGGCCCGGCCCCGCATTCTTGGTGCCCTCCTTGATGCCGTCTCCTGCGGACTTCGTCGACTTCCCGATGTTCGTCTCGAGCACAAACCCCGGATGGCCGACTTCGCGCTGTGGGTTGTGGCGGCCGAGCCGGCGTGTCCGTGGCCGGTGGGGACCTTCCTCGACGCCTACGCGGAGAACCGACACGGTGCGGTCGAGGCCACGCTCGACGGGGATCCGGTGGCCGATGTCGTTCGGGCCATCGCCCCTTGGACGGGCACGGCGACCGAGCTGTTGGCCGAGTTGAATACGCGCACGCCGGAGACCATCACGAAGCGAAAAGGATGGTTCACAAGGTCGAGGCAGGTATCGGATGCGCTTCGACGTCTCGCCCCTGGTCTCCGACGCGTTGGAGTCGAGGTGGACTTTACCCGCCAGGCGCACACGGGCCGCAGGATGATCGCCCTAGCAATAGAAAACGCCGGTTCGAGTGCGTCACCTGCGTCACCTTCGTCACCCGGCCCGGTTTCGCAGGGTGTAGAGGGTGACGCACAGGGTGACGCACCGGCACCTGCGTCACCCGCATCGTCACCCGAACACCCCAATGTTTACGGGCGTGGTGACGAAGGTGACGCAGGTGACGCTGGGAAACACGCCTTTAGACCTGCTGCCGCTGCTGCTGATGATGCCGAGGGAGCCGACGATGATGACGACTTGCGTCCCTTCTGAGACCGCGTTCGTCACGACGAAATCTGGCTTGGCAGTGAGCCTCGGGTCGGTGCGGCTGCTCTGGCGGCTCGAGGACGACGGCATGGTCGTCAAGGTCGACGAAACCGGCCGCCTCCTCGTTGGCCCGGCGAGTCGTCTGACGGCCGACGATGACCGCGTCATTCGCGAGTATCGCAACGAGCTCATCGAGCTCGTGAAGATGAGCCGCGACGAGGTGGTGGTCGGTTGATGCAACGTCCTCAGCGCGTGTGCCCGGACTGCCACCAGCTTCACCGTGAGGCTGCCTGTCCCCGCTGTAGCCCACCGTGGCTGGCCCAGGGCGCTCGACACCGCCCGAGTGCGGCTCGCATGGGCTACGGCCGAGCGTGGCGCACAGCGCGAGCAGCGTTCCTGGAGCGGCACCCTCGCTGTGAACAGTGCGGCGCCGATTCCGAACGACTTAGCCGCCTTGGCTGGGAAGCGCCTCGTGGTCGCGTCTGAAACGCGCGAGGGGGCCCGGCTCGACGAGGGCCGTCTCAAGAGCATCACCGGTGGCGATCGGCTCAAGGCGCGGTTCTTGAATCAGGAGTGGTTCTCGTTCGAGCCGACCTTCACGCTGCTCCTGTGCATGAATCATCGGCCGGTCATCGCCGACGATTCGTACGGCTTCTGGCGGCGCGTCCGGCTCGTTCCGTTCGAATGCACCTTCGAACCGAGCCCCGCCCTCGCTGACGAGCTCCGAGCCGAGGCCCCCGGGGTGCTCCGCTGGGCGATCGAGGGGTGCTTGGCGTGGCGCAGGTCGGGCCGGTTGACGAAACCGGAATGCGTCGAGCAGACCACCGCGGACTACGCCGCCGACAGCGACGTCCTCGGTGAGTTCTTGGCCGAGGCATGTGAGGTCGACCCGGACGCTGAAGTGCGGGCCAGCCTCTTCTTCCAACACTACCGCCAGTGGGCCGAGCAGCAGGGGCTCACCGAGCGGGAACGGCTCTCGTCCACGGCCTTCGGCCGGAAGGTGTCGGAGCGGTTCACGAGGCGGCATGGGCGCGACGGGAAGGTGTATTCCGGGGTCGAGATGCGACCCCTGTGACGGGTTGTGGTCAATGAACACGGGCGTTGTGACGGGTTAGAGGCGTTTTTCTATCTCCTACGCGAGAGAGAGACATAGGGGAATTAATAGGAAATGGCCCTAAACCCGTCACACCCGTCACATCGGCGTGCACTTGCAAGAACCGAATGGCTCGCTCACAGCGATAGCGGACCAAGCGGACCGAAGGGGACCGAAGCGGACCGGGTCCCGTAGTGGAGATAGCGGACCGGGGACCCCCCCCTACGGGGGGTCCCGGTCCGCGGTCCGCTATCGGACGGGCGCACCCAGAGATAGCGGACCGGACTGAAGAGAGCGAGGAGAGAGGCGATGGCGACCAGCAGACGAGCGGCGGCGGCGGCGAGGCATCGAGTGTCCTACCGCGACCGACGCCGGCACGCTCCGATGGCGGTGTGCCATTGCGGCGCGCCGCTGGTCTACGTGGTCACCGCGGATCGCTGCCCCGACTGCAACCGCATTCGGTGCGCGCTGTGCCGAGCACCCGCACGGCGGGGGCAGTGCCCTCCCCCTCATCGGCTCCTCCACCATGCCCAAGACAGGCTCCACCCAGGCAGGGGGGAGGGTGGATCGGAATCTTGGGGCGATCGAGACGTATAGACCCCTTCTGAGGCTTTTGCATTCCGAATGGAGGCGCACCCTTGCGAAGTTCGACCAAGGCACCACCCGCACCGAAACCGCTCTCCGCTGAGGCCCGCACGTGGTGGCGGCGGTTGACGGTGGAATACGGGATATCCGACCAAGCCGGCCTGATGGTGCTGCAAATCGCGTTAGAGGCGTTCGATCGTCTCCGAAATGCGCAATCCGTGATTGCAGCGGACGGGCCGACGGTGAAGGACCGCTGGGGCCAGACGAAGGCGCACCCGCTGTTGAGCGTGGAGCGCGATGCGCGGGGGCAGCTCCTCAGCGGGCTGAAGCAACTCTGCTTGGATATCGAGCCACTGCACGACGGCCCGGGCCGGCCGGCTGGGAGCTTCTGATGCCCACGACGAGACGACGGCGTCGACGGTTCCGGTTGACGGCCTTGACGGAGCGGCATCTGTGCGAGCTGCGGTTCGGCGCGTGCTGGTCGCCCTCCCTGTTCCCGTCGGAGGAAGACCGACGCGCGGCGTGGGAGGCGCATCGGGCGGCGGTGATGGCGTACGAGGAGCACCCGGGACAGCGCCCCCGGGCCTGGTGGCTGTACGAGTCGCCGCAACCTCGGGACCCGGCGACGCACGAGACGGTCCAGTTGCTCGAGATGGGCGCGATGGACGAGGCCGAGATCGAGCGCATCAAGCCGCAGTGGCGGAAGGACGAGGCCATGGCTCGCGGCCGCGCCTGTGTTGGCGAGTACGACGCGATCCGCCGATGGGCCGGAATCCCGGAGTGGTTTACCGAAACGGAACCACCCGCCGGCAGCGTGAGCGAGCAATGACGTACTGGAAGGACGGGGCGGCTGGACCCCGCCCTCGTCGGGGCCGCCCACCGCGCGCGGTGACGCCGCGGTTCCTGGCCGACGGGGGCACATCACAGGAGCACGAGATGGAACGACATCGAGAGAGCATCGCAGACAGATTCTTCGGTTCGCGGGCGGGGCAGGCTCTGCTGAAGCGTTCCGAGCAAGAGCACGCGTCCGCGCAGAACGAGGAGCGTCGACGGCTCGCGGCGGAGCGCCGCGAATTGGTGAAGGAGCTCGGCACGATCGGATCGCAACTGCAGGGTGCCGTCGCCAAAGCCGACGCCGCCGTGGTGGCGGCCAAGGCGCGTCTGGAGGCCGCGAAGCGCGCGCGCGACGAGGCACAGCGGGTCAGGATGGTCCGGACCTCCGTCCTCGAGGGCCAGATTCAGCGGATCGACGGACGCCTCGAGGAGACGTCCCCGGCCATTGCCACGTTTCTCGACCAGCTCTCCGGCTACCTCTACGGGCTGCAACACAGTGGCGCTCGGGTGCCGTTTCACGATGGTCGAGGCTGGAAGAGCGCGTCGAACCTTGGTGCCCTCAACAAGGCGTTTCGGCGTCTTGCCGAGATCCGAGGCGAGGCTGAGGCCCTGCGCAACGAGGGGTTGTCTGACGCGCAACTCATGGCGCGGCTTGACAAGCTCTGGGCGTCTCGGCCGCAGGGCAGCTTCGCGCCGCCGGTGCCAGCGTCGGCGTTCAAATCGGGGGCCGTGCTGCCTGCCTAACCGCTGAAGGGACGACCATGATGCATAACCACGAGACCCCCGGTGCCTACTACAACCGCGAGTTCACCCGTCGCCTGCGCGACCACTACGCGCGGGGCGGCGGCGTCCCGCTGTTCTTTCCGCCGGGAGACGCGATCGGCCCGATCCTGATCCCGCGAAGTACGGTGTCGCATCCGACCGCGGCGGTGACGCGCGCCCCGGGCCACCGGCGGGACCGCCGCACCGCCCGCCCGTTCGCGCGAACGGTCAACGACGTCGCCCAACGCCGGCAACGGATCGCGCGCGCGCGCCTCCGCGCTCCACGACCGGTCCAGCCGCCGCGCCAGCGGATACCAGCGCCGCCTCCGGGGAATCCGTTCGAGACCGACCTGCAGAAGCGCGCGAACCGCTTGCGGCGAGCGCAGTGGTGGGGGGAGCAGTACGACCGACGGGTGCGGGGCCGATGAGACGCGCCCCCGGAGCCGCCGCGCTGCTGTGGCCGGACGGACGAGATCTCGCGCTCGTCATCGGGCTCGGCTGCGTGGGGTACGGCGTGGCTGAGCTCTGGTCGATCGCGGCGGCGGCGGCGACGATCGGCGGCATGTTGATCTACGTGTCGCTCTGGCATGGCCGCGTGCGCCAACGCCTCGCGACGCACCCTGGACCGCCGGGCGCGCCACGCCGGCCGACGTCGCCCAGAGTGGAGCCCACCAGCCATGGCCGATGACGCAACGCGGTACCCGGACAGCGCGCCGATTGCCACGAACCGCTACGAGCTCGCGTTGAGTCTGGTCGACCAGGCCGAGCGGGCGTTTCTCTCCTGCCGCTCAATCCTGGAGGACGTGCAGCGCATCGCGGACGCGCTGAACAGTGGGACACAGGTCGACGGGCGCGATCTGTACGCCGCCGCGCACGTGGCGCTGACGGCGTTGGACGAAGCCAAGACGCACTTTCAGACGCAACGCGACGGATTGCTCGACACGATGGCCGCCGAGGCGGACGTGTCGACGGAGCATTAGACGATGGCCAACGACGACGTTGTCATTCGGATCTCGGCGAAGGACCTCTCGAAGAAGACGTTTCAGGAGGCGGTGCGCAATGTCGCGGGGATCGAGGAAGGCACCAAGAAGGCCGCGAAGAGCACCGCGGGGCTCGGGGTGTCGTTCCGCACCCTCGTCGGCGGGATTGTCTCCGCGACGGCCGTGACAGCGGTGGCCCGGCGAGCCTTCAGCTTTGTCAGCGACAGCGCGATCGGGATGAACGCGCAGCTCGAGACGTCGACGTTGCAGTTCGAGACGTTGATGGGGAGCGCTGACGCGGCCTCCAAGCACGTCCGTGGACTGTTCGAGTTTGCGAAAAAGACGCCGTTCGAAACCGGTCCGATCATCCACGCGAGCAAGATGCTGCAGCAGTTCGGCGGGGAGGCGCTCAACAACACGCGGATGCTCACGCTCATCGGCGATGCGGCGGCGGCGACCGGGGCGCCGATTCAAGACCTCGGCATGTGGACGGGCCGCCTGTATGCGCAGCTGCAGGCCGGCAAGCCGTTCGGCGAAGCAGCGCAGCGCTTGACGGAGCTCGCGGTGTTGACGCCCCAGGCGCGTGCGGAGATGGAAGATCTCCAGAAGTCGGGCGCGTCGGCTCGTGAGATCTTCGAGCGGTTCGAAGGCACGCTCGGTGACTTCACTGGGGCGATGGCGAAGCAGGCGGACACGTGGACTGGCCTATTGTCGACGTTCTGGGAGTCGGCGTCGCTCCTGATTGCAGAGAACACCACGGGGGCGTTCAACTTTCTCAAAGAGGCCATCAAGAGCGCGAACCAGGAGCTCGAGGGGTTTTCTCTCGAGGGAGTCGAGAAGGAAGCGCATGCGGTCAAGGGCTTGGTGCGCGAGTACGACGCGTTGACCAAGTCTGTCGAGCGGCAATTCGAGCTTCGCGGGTCCGCTCGCGGAGTTGACATGTTGCGCATGAAGCGGCTGAGAGATGAAATCGCTGCCGGGCAGGAGGCGATAAAGACCGTCGACATACAGCGACAAGGGGAGGAGGCGTTCGCGTGGGCTCGGACGCAGCGTGCGATCGCCGATACGGAAGCGACAGCGGCGGCGACACGGCTGAGCAAGGTGACCGCCGAGGCGAGCGCCAAGCAACAGCAAGCCATTGACAAGCTCGCGTCGACGCTGTCACAAGCCGATCTCCCGGGCAAGGTCGCAAAGCTGGAAGCTGCCTGGGAATCACTCGACCCAGAGGTACAGGCGAACGCCGACACCATGGAGCGGACCGCGGCCAAGGTGCTCGAGCTGGTGGCCGCGGGGGCCGATCTCCCGCCTGTGCTGTGGGCGATCGCGGTCGGGTCACGTGTCGCGGACGACGCGCTCAAGGGCCTGACACTCACAGCCGAGGCCGAGGCGGCGATCCTAAAAGCGCTCGCCGAGCAGCAGGCCAAGGCGCACGCCGAGATGGTCAAGGGCCTCGAGGCACAGGAAGCCCAGCTGCGCGCCACCAGCAGCCCGACGATCACGTTGACGGAGGACACGATCGCGCTGTCGGAGAAGTGGGTGAAGGGCTCGCAGGACGCGTTTGCCTTCACGCAGCAGGTCAGCGACCTGACGGGGTCCTTCGGTGCAGGGACGGGTGTGCTGGCCATCTACACCCGGGAGCTGACCAGCCTGCAACAGACGTTCGACGGTCTGTCCCAGATCGCCGGTGGGGGTCTCCAGCAGGCGTTCTCGGGATTGCGTGGTCCCGAAGGGGCCTTCGCGACGGGCGGCTTCTTCGGCGGCATGAGCAGCTTGTTCAGCGGCATCGCCCAGGCCGCCGGCCCAATCGGCGCCGTGGTGGGCGGCGTCATGTCGCTGGTCAACGCCTTCAAGAACATCGGTGGTCCCAGTCAGGAGGAGCTGCTTGGGCGCGACCTCGTGAAGGACTTCGAGGACGCGGTTATCGCGACACTCGACGCGACGCAGTTGGCAGAGGCAGGAGGCGAGCGCTGGCGGCAGGTGGTGATCGGGGTCCGCGACGCCTACGAAGAGGTCGGCAAGGACGCGGGGAACATCGTCGGCGAGCTGTGGGACGCCATCAAGGACGGCGGACCCGAGGCGGTGCGCGCCATCGTCGCAGATATTCAAGTCGTGCTGGGCGAGGCCGAGGCGGTCAAGCTGGTGTTTGACACGACGACCTCCGGCCTGCAGTCGCTCGTCGAGGAGGCGACGCGGTCCGGGTCGTTGCTGCCCGCGACGCTCGAGCCCTACCTGGTCACGCTCGAGGAACTTGGCGGCCTCACCGAGGAGGACCGTCTGATCCTGGCGCAGATGGCCGACGACGCGCACACCGACTGGCGCGCCATGGAGGCGGCCGCCAAGGAGTACGGGATCGAGCTGGAGCATCTTGGGCCGGCGTTCGACCACGCCCGCCTGGGAGAGGCGGCGGTTGCGATTGCCGGCAACTTCGAAATGCTGACCGGCGAGGGCGCCAACGTCAATGCCGTCCTCGAGGGGATGGCCGATGAGGTCCAGGGGCTCATCGATGACGCGGCGGCGGCGGGGGTGGGGGTCCCGGCCGAGCTCCAGCCGATTATCACGCAGATGATCGAGGCCGGGCTGCTCACCGACGCCGAGGGCCAGAAGCTCACAGACCTTGGGCAGATCAGCTTCGCCCCCGCGATCGAGCTGCAGTTCCAGGCGCTCATCGACAAGATCGAGGACTTGATCGACGCACTCACAGGCGAGGACGACAGCGTCCAAAGCGAGATGGGAGAGGCTGGCTCGGCTGCGGAAACAGCGGCCGCGGACGGGCAACGGGCGTGGGAGGCGTTCAACCGCGAGCTGCACGCCATGGACTGGGACGTGGAGGTGCGCGAGCGGCGGACACAGACCGGCGGGGGTGTGCCGGGCGGCGGTCCGGGGGGTGTGCCGTTCGCGCACGGCACGCACGGCGAGTATGGCGGCTTCGGGAGCGACGGGACACCGGCGGTGCTGCATGGCGAGGAGGCCATCGTGCCGCGGCGGCACGTGCCGGCGCTGGCGGGTGACATCGCAGACGCGCTCGAGCCGCTGTTGGCCCGCGGCGGCGAGGGGATGACCGTCATCGTCGTGGGCGACGTCGGAGACCTGCGGCAGAAGCTCAGCGGGCGGTTCACGCAGGCGCAGATACGCGAGCTGGAGCGGTTGCTCGGCGGCGGCGTCATCCGCATTCCGGCGCGGGCTGTCGGAGACCAAGTCGCATGAGCGGCGCTGAGGGCGCGTTGAGCGACACCGGCATGCTGAGCGTCGACCTGGGATCGGGACGCGCTCAGAACGCGTCCCGGACGCGTTCTAGGAAGTCGGGCATGCGGGACATCGAGTCGAGTGGAGAAACGCGTCCCGGACGCGTTCTGCGCCGAGAGTCTGTGCGCCTGGTGTGGTTGTCCATTCACGGCCGCAAGGCCACACCAACGATTCTGCCATCCGTCGTGTCGACGTCGGCAGTGGCGAGACGAACGTGAGGCCGGGATCAGCGCGCGCCGTGCGGCGTTTCTTGATCGCGTGCTGCCCGACGATCCGGGGCGGCCGGAGTAGTCGCGCTCGGCCCGATCATCTTTGACAACTGAATATGCTGTTGGGGTCGGCTAGGCGTCAGGCGGGCGGGATCTTTGACGCCGGGATGACGACCGCGGTCTGGACTACCTGTGTCGTGCTGATCGTCCGGTTCGTCCCTAGCCGCAAGGTCATCTGGCCGGACTCGTGCGTCGTGACGCACTCGAATGGTGAGGCGCGATAATAGATATCGGTCGGACCCGGACGGGTCGCGTCCATTCTCGCGACATCTTCAGATTCGGACATCGTACGTATCATACGTGCGATTCGGCTGAATCGGTCCCATTGTTGATGACAACAGGCGCCCAGCCTGCACGCTTGTCTGTTACGCCCAACTGGATCTCGCCGCCCACCATCCTGACCGCGGTGATGACGCCACTGGTTCGGTACTCAGACGCTAAACGAGGACTCTCCGCTAACGCATTGATGAGGTCGTACTCCGCCTCGACAGTCGGCTCGCCGAGCTTCTGGACGGCCTGTTGAGCCACTTGGTTCCACGCCTGTTGGGCCATCTGTGGCGGCATGTTGGGTGGCAGAACGAAGGGGGCGCCAGGAGCTATCGACTGATCGCCGCAGTTAGCAATGAAGTGTTGGAGCGGAACGAACGGCGTTCTGAGCTGCATGTAGCTTTCGAGACCACGAAACGCCTCCCAGAGTAGCGCTTCAAGGGGTGGATCGTCGTCGGCGATCTTAAGGTCGAGCTCACGAGCTCTCGTCCTCGAGACGGCGTCACCGTGGGCAAAGAAACTCTTGTTGAGGTTCTCTGCTATCGCTCTTGCTCGCCCACGTTCATCCGGGCCAGTCATGTGCATACGCAGCAGGCGCTCGCCCACCTCTGTCGAGAGTTCACTGGCGCGTTTAGCACCGCCGACGTGCACTGCGTCTACGACGGAGAACAGCTTGTCCACGGCCGGTTGAATGAACGATTGATCCGAGAGACCGGTGTCGTCCTTCAAGAACCGGAGGAACGCTCCAACATCTTCGAATGAGAAGCCGCGCCTTTTCCCATCGTCCGTAGGAATGCTGATCTGAGGGTCGATAGGACCGAGCGACGCGTGCGGGTGCATCACGATTTCGTCGGCGCCCAGAGAGAAGAGCGTTGCTGCACTGAAGCCCACGAAGGGGACCAGTACGGCGACAGATTCGAACCTCTCGCGCAGCACCGACATCAGCTTCCAAGCGGCGAGAGCATCCCCCCCGGTGCTGTGTATCAGGATGTCAACCGACTTGGCCTTGGGCAGGGCGTCCATCTGGTCGATCAGCTCTCGGACAGCATCCGAGGCCATCTTCGCGCCCACGCCGGGTCTCGTGCTGGTTGCGTAGGCGATCAGCGGTCGCCCACGGGTTGCCTCAATCGCCTTGTACTTGCGGATGCGATCTTGGAGATCCATTGGGTGGAGGCGCGCTGCGTGGTTAATGCGCGCGTGAAATATACAACGATTCATCGCTGCGGCTTCATCCCGGATCCGGTCCGGGGGTCCCCATCCGGGGTCCGACCGGGGTTGACAATCCCGCAAGGCGGGCACAAGATGCGCGAGAGAAGCGGCACCGCCGCGTGCAATGAACACGCGACGGCGCCTGACCCGTCAACCGCCGAACGGTCGACTGGGCTGCGCAGATTATCTCGCACCCCACCTCCACCGAGCCGCGGTTCGCGGCACTTCTTTAGGGCAGTTGACCGTAAGGGAGACGTCTAGGACGTAACGACTCGGCCGCAGAAGCGGCTGTACACGCAAACGCCCCGAGGCTGCTGCAGTTCTTGGCAGGACTCGCAGCCACGAGGCGATGGACGAACGACCATGAAGGCCGTTACAGGATCAGTCTACTTACCTGACGCTCAGAGTCAACCCGCTCCCGCCAACTTCTGCCGCGGGCCGCCCTCCATGCTGCTGTGAACACGAGACAGAAGCGGGGGCGCCGCCGGAACCTTGGTAGAGAACGGCGACACCCCCTGGCTCAACCACCGATGGACCCGGTGGGTGAGTTGCCGCCCATTATGGCAGCCCCCACCGGGCCCCCTCGCGCCACGCGGCGCGGAGGAGGCCCAAATGCAAGACGTAGCAGAAGCTGATGCCCCGGCGTGGCTCGACGCCATCCCCAACATGACGTCGAGCGAGGTGTTGAGAGGCATAGCCGACGAACTCGGCCTGCAGGTCACGATCGTCGACCCGGCCCAGCCGCCGAGGCGAGACATCCTCCTGGCCGCCACGGCCGGCGCCGTCCAGGCGACCGGCTCACGGCGTGTGTTCTCACGCAGGGCGTTGCTCACGGGACGGTTTGGCGGTGGCCGATGAGGCCGCCTCGTCGATCCCGTGGGGGGAAGACGGATGCGGAGATCGCCGGCAACATGGCCAAGCTGCTCGAGAGGCCGCCACGGCCCCCCGCAGAGGTGATACGCGGCCTGGCAGCCGAGCTCAACGTGGACGTCGTGATCCTCGACCCGGCGACGATGACGCCAGAGGGGGTGTTGGCGATGCGCCACTTCGCCGAGCTCTTTTCCTGGCCGCGACCGGGGTGGGCACCGCCCAGCAGACCGACGCGGGGCCTTCGGCTCGTCCACAGCAACCAGCAGGCGCAGCCCGCGAACGATCGGCGTCGGTGACGGTGAGGGGTTGGCTCTACCGGCGCTGGCGACGACGCGTCGGTAGAGCCGAGTTACGGCGCGACGGACACGGAACAGGAGGACTCATGACCGACGACACACAAACCGAACTGGCGCGGCTCCGAGCGGAGAACGAACAACTGAAACGCCGAGAGGCGAGCCCCCTGTCGCTGAAGGTGAGCCAGAAGGGAGCGCTGTCGGTCTACGGGCTCGGTCGCTTCCCGGTGACGCTCTACAAAGAGCAGTGGACGCGGCTGCTCGAGAATGTCGAGGACATCCGCGCCTTTCTCGCGGACCACGACGGCGAGCTCAAGAGCAAGGGGGAGTGATGCGTGGCGACGACGATGAACTTCAGAGGGATCTTTTTGACGCCGTGCTGGCGCGACTTGAGACGAAGGCAGACACAGACCCACGGATGCGGATCGAGGATCGAACGCGCGATACGTTTCGTATTACCCGGAACGGTCATCTGCTGAGATACCAACGAGACTCCCCATCGGCGCTCGGAAGCGGCGTGATTGAATGGAAGCCGAATCCAGACGGTGATGAGCCGTATCGCTTCAAGGTTCGTCGATCGACGTTCGACTCGGCGAAGTTCCAGGTGAATCTTGGGCCCGAGCTGACGCTCGAGCAAGTTGTCGACGACATCGTTGGGACCTTCGTTGACAAGACGTCGTAGCGGGTGCTCTTGCGGCTGGTGTCGGTGTTACGGAATCTGTCGCGGAATGACCAACCGCACGGCGCTGTCGGCTAAAAGGAGCGTGAAATGGGCGAGTTGAGACGACGCGGTCGAGTCTGGTGGATCCGGTACTACCGAAACGGCCAGCGGCATGAGGAAAGCGCACACAGCGAGAAGAAGCAGGCCGCCGCTGCCCTCTTGAAGATCCGTGAGGGCGACGTCGCCCGCGGTGTGCCCGTCACGTCACGGATCGGCCGGCTCCGCTTCGAGGAAGCCGCGGAAGATCTACGAAACGACTACCGGACCAACGGCAAGCGGTCACTCAACGAGGTCGAGCGACGCATCACACTGTGGCTCGAGCCGTTCTTCGGTGCGCGCCGGCTGTCGAACATCACGACGGCGGACATCCGCGCCTACATCACCAAGCGCCAGACCGACAGCGCGGCGAATGCCACGATCAACCGCGAGCTGGCTGCGCTGAAGCGAATGTTCACGCTGGCGACCCAAGCGGGCAAGGTCCTCCACCGGCCGCATATTCCGATGCTCCGGGAGAACAACGTGCGGATCGGGTTCTTCGAGTGGGAGGAGTTCACCGCCGTCCGGGACGCACTCCCCTCCCGCCTCCGCCCGGTTGTCGTGTTCGCGTACTACACCGGCTGGCGCGTGCCCAGTGAGATCACGCGCCTGCAGTGGCGGCAGCTCGATCGTCGGGCAGGGACCGTGCGGCTTGATCCAGGGACGACGAAGAACAGCGACGGGCGCCTGTTTCCGTATGGCGACCTGCTCCCGGAGCTCCGCGACACGATCGAGGGACAATGGGCGACCCATGAGGCGCTCATGGCCCGCGGTATCCTGAGTCCGTGGATGTTTCCGCGACTGCGCGGGGCACATCCAGGTCGCCGGGTCGGGTCGTTCCGCAAGGCGTGGCTGTGCGCGTGCCAGAAGGCGGGCTGCCCCACCCGGATCCCGCATGACTTCCGGCGGACGGCCGTGCGAAACTTGGTGCGCGCGGGCGTCCCAGAGCGAACGGCCATGCAGCTGACCGGGCACAAGACCCGGAGCGTCTTCGACCGCTATGACATCGTCAACGAGGCTGACCTCCAGGAGGCCATTCGGAAGCTCGCCGCGGCCGCGACAGGGACAAAAAAGGGACAATCGGGCCGATCGGCCACGGTACGCCGGATCGGCGTGTCCACGTAAGTCGTTCGTGCCATAAGCGTTACACCACATACGGGCCGCTAGCTCAGTGGTAGAGCACCTGACTTTTAATCAGGGAGTCGTTGGTTCGATCCCAACGCGGCCCACTTCTTCTCGCCCGCCAGCTACCAACCTGGCACCTCTCTGGGTAGGTTACGATGTCCACAGTGTCAACGCTGTCCCGGCCCCGGCCCCGGCTACGGACCACGGTTCCACTCACATGAATCTCCTGCTCAACATCGTCTGGATCATCTTCGGCGGTCTTGAAATGGCCGTTGGATGGTTGATCGCAGCGTTCTTCTTCGCCATTTCGATCGTGGGACTTCCCTGGGCGCGCGCGGCCTTCAACATGGCAGAGTTTCATCTGTGGCCGTTTGGCCGGACCATCGTCGACCGAGAGGATGTGACCGGCCGCGAAGATCTCGGAACGGGCGGTCTAGGCGTGCTGGGCAACATCATCTGGTTCGTCCTTGCCGGCTGGTGGCTGGCACTCGGCCATCTGTTCTTTGCCGCCCTCCTGACCGTGACGGTCATCGGCATTCCCTTCGCCTGGCAGCACGTGAAACTGGCCGGCATGGCGGTGGCGCCGATTGGAAAGATGGTCGTCGCCAAGCATGACGCCCATTACGGGCGCCTGAGCCACCAGCGTCACTAGCAGCCCGCTCGCGACCCACGTGCCTGGCTCGGGATTGCTTATCCAGCATTCGCTCATCATCCCCGCCTACAACGAGGCGGCGCTCCTGCCACGCCTGCTCGACACCGTCGACGAGGCCCGCGCGCGATATATGCCCGGCGCCGACCGGATCGAGGTCATCGTGGCGGACAACGCGTCGACGGACACCACGGCCAAGATCGCCGCCGACCGAGATTGTCGGGTCGTGGAGGTCGAGAAGCGCGTGATTGCCGCCGCGCGCAACGGCGGCGCCCACGTGGCGCGCGGCGCGGTCTTCAGCTTCATTGACGCCGACTCGCGCATCCACCCCGACACGTTCAACGCGATCGATCGCGCGCTCGCCGACGGGCGCGTCATCGCGGGCGCGACCGGCGTCCGGCTAGAGCGGTGGTCGATCGGCATCCTCGCGACCTATCTCGCCATTGTCCCGCTGGTCGTCGTGACCGGTATGGATACCGGCGTGGTGTTCTGTCCACGCGGCGCATTCGAGGAGGTTGGGGGCTACAACGAACGGCGCCTGTTTGCAGAGGACGTCGCCTTCCTCTGGAACCTCAAACGGCGCGGCCGCCAGCGCGGCCAGCATCTGACCCGCCTCGGCTCGGTGAAGGCGCTGGCGTCGATGCGCAAGTTCGACCAGTTCGGCGACTGGCACTACTTCACGCTCTTCGCACGCCTCGGCCTGTTGCTGCTCCGGCGCCCTTTCGACGGCCATGCGCTCGCGCAGCGCTACTGGTACGAGCGCAAACCGTGACGCGGGCGACTAGCCGGCCGGCGGCGGCGTGAAGCCGTTCGCGACGATGAGTCGCCCGGGCGTCGAGTCGAGACGCAGCGGCAGGATCGCTTGATACTCGGGTGAGTCGTACCACGCGCGAAACGCCGCCTGATCCGCGAACTCCAGCACCACCGTCCGCGGATACTCGTTCGACCCCTCGACGACCTCGGGCGTCTCGTCGAAGGCGACAACGCGTCCGCCGTGCGCGCCGATGGTGGGAATGACCTTGCTCACGTATTCATCCATCTTCTGGCGATCTTCGACCCGACCTTGCGCGATCACATACACGGCCAACAGGCACCTCCTCGTCTTGTGAATCCACCCCGTGTGCAGCCCTCGGTCAGCAACCCACCGCAAGGCCCGGGTCGTGTCCAAAGATCGACACGATGCGCCAGCCGTCGTCCGTCATGACGACGGTGTACGTCCATCCGTACTCGCCGAACACGCTACCGTCCGTCCGATACCGGACGCCCCGACCGCTCACCATGGCCGCGCCGGCACTCAGCACGCAGATGTTGCGCTCCGGCATCGCCGAGCGCCCGTAGCCCTGCGCCTCGAGCCGCGCATACGCGTCGACCACCCACTGCCGCACCTCGGCGCGCGTCGTGAGCGCGGTGCCGTTGCCGAGCTGATAGGGGACGTTGTACGCGTGCCGGGAAATCTCGTCGGCGCGACCGGCCGAGTACCACTCGTAGTACTGATCGAAGAACGTATTGAGCTCGTCGCGGACGCCACGGCGGGCGGCCTCGTCGAGCGGTTGCGCCGCGGCGGGCACGCCCATGAGGATGGTTGTCGCGAGTATCCCAGCCGCCGCGATGGTTCGCCAGCTCTTCACATTCGCCTCCTGTCAGGTCGGGTCCACCGGCGTTGGCAGCTCATACCAGATCTCAAGCTCGTATCCGTCAAGGTCCTTGGCAAAGAGGAACGGTTCGCCCGGACAGAACTCCCCGCGGCTCGTCACGGTGCCACCGGCCGCCTCGATCGCGGCCGCAGCCGCATCGACGTCTCCGGGATCGACGAGGCGAAACCCGAAGTGGATGACCCCGCCAATCTTTCCAGCGTCATTCGGCTTACGTTCGAAGACGATCGCGTCCCGAGCGCCGGGCGTTTGGACCTGGATGAACGCATCCTCCCGGTAGACCTCAACGACCCCGCACACCTGTTGGTAGAACCGAAACGACCGCTCGGGATCCTTCACCGCGAGCGCAAGATGCGTCAACCCGAACGTTCGAACGCTCGACGGGCTCACGAGGCGACTCCATGCAAACCCGACGTCCGTGCGAGCGCGGCTCGCGCATCGTGCAGCGCCAGGGCGAGCCCGGCCCGCTCGGTGAGCCCGTGCGGCCGATAACCCAGCAATGTCGCCGCATCGTCGCCGAAGAGACAGGCCATGATCGTCGCGCGGTCGGTCGCGTCGCGCAGCGGCTCGACGACCTGGCGTGTGTAGTCGAGATCGTCGGCCTCGAGCCTCGGCGCTCCGCATCCCGCGAGCGTCATCGCTCTCCCCTCTTGCGCGAGCATCTGACCCAGCGTCACCGCAGGTCCGTGCTCGTCCACGTAGGCAACCCGATGCACGACCGTGCCGACCTCCTCGATGACGGTGCGCCGGTCGGGGGCCTCGCTGGTCCAGACGAGCGCCACGACCCATCCTCGCCGATAGAGCGCGCGCCCCTCGAACCGATGGCTGAACTCGGTGCAATACCGATTCGTCCACCCCCCGTGCGCATCATCCGCCACGACGAGGCCGACGCGGAATCGCCCGGACCGATCGGCCAGCTCTGCTGACAGCGTCGTCACCGTGGCCGCGCCGGCGGCATCGGCATCGAGCGCGATCAGTCGGTCGAGCAGATCCGGCACGTGGTCCTTGCCCATCGGGTTCATCGCGACCAGCGGCAGCGCCAGATCCCCCGTCTCACCATCGACCATGGTGTTGAGATAGGCCCTGAAGCGGTCCATGCCCCGGGGCATCCGATAGAGCTCGCGTTGCGTCCGAAGCAGCGGAACAAAGGAGAGATCCATGCCGGATCACGCGGGACCGGCGCCGGCGGCGACCGCCGCGCGGCGAATCCGATCCTCGAGATACCACGAGATGTAGCCGCGATACCGCGCCTGCAGCTCCGGACGGCGCCAGTCCTGCCCGGTGACGTGTCCCCGGCACTCCGGTGCGCCGCACCGGCAGGTCATCTCGTAGGTGTCGTCGTCGGTCATTGCCCAATCGTGGGTCAGCTCTTCCCCCGGCTCGATGGCGCGCATCGCGACGAAGACGATCTGTCCCTTGACACCGATGTTGGGCGCGCAAGAGTGATTGCTGAAGATCATGCCGCCGTCCCGCTCCGATGGCCGCACCGGCCCGATGAACAACCCCTCGGCCACCGGCACCTCGGCGTCCGGACCGAGCTCGGGTTCGATCGCCTCGAGCGCCGCGCGATCGAAGACGTAGCCGCCTTTGACGGCCACCAGCTCGCCGGCCGCGATTCGCTGACTCGCAAAGAGACCTCGACCATGGATCGGGCTGGTCTTCACCGTGGCCCTCGGCGAGATCCACGACAGTGGGACATTGCCCGACACACTCATTCAAATGTCTTCACATTCCTGGTAACTGACGACGAACCAGCGATCGCCATCGAGGAACGTATGGCCGCGCTCATTGGTCGTGAGCACGTACCCGCCGAGCGACCCGTCTTCAGACTGGAGCCGCAACGTGCTCGATCCACCCTCGCCCACGATGGACCACGTGCCCTGCCGGAGCCCCGAGTCGGAGGCCACGTTGCCGAACGACACCCCGGCGTCGAACGACGCCGAGTGGCTCGCGCCCGACTGAAATCGACCGTCGGGGTTCAGATACAGCTTCGCCCGATCGGACGCATACGTGCCCGTCGCAAATCCGCCGACGGCATTCCCGCCGCCACCGCTGCTGCTCATGTAGGCCACGCAGTGCCCCGCGAACTTGCTCGTCCAGTCAGTATCGCCGGCGGAGGCCGCGGCCGTCGTCATTGCCGTTGCCGGATCGAAGAACTCGAACGTCGTGGCGACGCTTTCGACGCGTGGCACGAACGCCGCGTCCCACTGGGCCTGGGCCACGGCCATCAGCACGATCGCTCCCCCACCGTACGGCGACAGCAGGCCGATGGCGTACGCCCGTGCCTGCTGTCCCTCCACGACGCCCTCCATCTCGACCGCGACACCCTCGCCGTGGTCGACCACCTCCCCCGCCGGCGACAGGCGCACGCCAGTGTTCTCGTATCCGCGGCCCGCCGCCAGCGCCAGCGCCTCCCGACTCTCGAACTGATGCGGCTCGATGAGGAGGTAGGCGCCAAGGTCCGCCGAGAAGAGCACAGCGCCCTCCGCGGACTGGTCGACGACCTGCCACCCGGTGGGAGCCACGAACGCGAACCCCCAGCCGTCATCGCGCAGGGGCTGCGCGGTCGCCACGCGCGCCGCCAGGAGCAGTGCCACGCCGATGATGATGATCATGAAATTGATGCCGGCACGCGGCATGCGCCGATCGGATGATTCGTCATAGGTGCTCCTCTCGCGGTGTCGATGCAAGACCTATCACGGCAGCAGCACCGCAAACAGGGTGACGGCCGCGGCGAGCTGCCACCACAGCTGGGCGCGTTCCTTGATCAATAACGTTCCCAGGCCGAGAACGAACGCCGCGGCCACGAGCAGCCACCAATACAGCTCGGTGAACTCCTCCTGGCGCTGCAGCACGCCACGGGAGGATCGCATGACATCGGTCACGATCTTGAGCGCGATGACAGAGTCGGGCTCCGACCCGAGCTCGAAGTACGCGCCCCCACCAGCCTGCGCGATGGCACGGAGCGATTGGCGATCGAGCGTCGAGTGGATGGGCGGCTCCGCCTCCTGGTACCGGCCGACCGGCAACTGAGGGATGAACCCGCCGCCGGTCGTGCCGACGCCAACGACGTAAACGCGGATATTGCGGTCCTGGGCACGCGCGAGCGCGCGCTCGACCTCGCCGCTCCACGACTGACCGTCGGACAGGACGACGAACGCCCTGGCACTCAAGCGGCGGCCGTAGAGCTCCTCGTCCCGCTCGATCATCTTCACGCCCCAGTAGATCCCGTCCTCGATGTTCGTATCCCAACTCGTGTCATCTCGCAGCCGGAACGGTGAGGCGCCGCTCAGATGATCGAGAAAGAAGTAGAAGGCGTTCGGATCGCTCGTCAGTCGGACCTGTGGCGCCGCGCGATGGGCGAACAGCGCAAGGGCGACCCGCTCCTGTCGCCAGCTCAGCACGTCCGCAAAGGTCCGGAGCCAGGCCATCGACCGCTGCCAGCGATCGGGCGCGACGTCGTCGACGCGCATCGACGTGGACCCGTCCTGGAGCACCACGAAGTCGACTCCCGCGGACTGGACGACCGAGACGAGCGCCTGCGGCCTCGCCAGCGCCACGATGACGAGCGCCGATGCCGCGATCACCGACAGCCAGAACGACAGACCGCCGGCGAAGGCGTGGCGCTCTGCCACCGGCACGGTGCGCCGCTCACGGTACCGGCGGGCATCGACGCGGCGACGCACGAGCTGCCACGTCCAAGCGGCCAGCAGCCCCGCGGGCAGCGCCAGCAGCCACAGATAGACCGGGTCGAGGAATCGAACGGGTGGCATCAGCCTCGTCGTCGGATGCGGCCGCCGGCGCCAAGCGTCGGGGCCTCGTCCATCTCCGGGTCGACGTCGCGCTGCACTGGTACGTAGATCCTGATGTCCTCCATCTGGACATCCTCGGGCGACTCGCCCTCCTGCCCGTGGAGGCTCTGCCGACCGGTCGGCAGCGCGGCCCCCGCCGCGACGTCCGCGCGGAGACGCAGCAGATACTCGTAGTTGTACGCGGCGTCGCGATGTCCCGGGCTCTCCTGGAGCACGCCGAGATAGGCGCCGATGGCGCCGTCGAGCGCCGCGAGGACCTGGGCCCGATCGGCCGGAGCGGCAAGCCCGGCCCGATAGGCCGCGTTGGCAACGATGAACTGGAGTGGCAGGTTGCCGGCGACCGCCGCGGAGGCCACGCCCGCGAAGTCGGCGAGCAGGCCTGTGTAGTCGGCCCGCCAGTACCGAATGGCGGCCTGCCGCGCGACGACGTCGGCAGACATGTCGCCGAAGAGCCACGGCAACGACTCGGCCCAGGCGAACGTGTCTGCCAGCTCGGCGTAGGTCGCGGCCGGCGCGCCGAGATTGAGCGTCGCCATCTGCTGCTCTGCCCGCGCCAGGCGACGCTCGAGCTGGCCGCCGGTCCAGACGAGCGCGGCGAGCGCCCCGAGCACCACCGCAACGACCACCGCGCTCAGTGCTGACCTCATAGACGTCTCACGGAAATCTCCGCATTTGCTTCACGCCGAGCGTCAGCGCGAGCGCGACGACCCACAGCGACACCGCCCCGAGCGCCAGCGGGGCGAACCGCGGCTCGTGCGCCACGTATTGCCGGGTGCGGATCCGGCCGGTGGCGGCGGCGTCGATGTCCTCGATCGCCCGGAGGATGGCGGCCTCATTCTCGGCTGGGAAGAAGCGACCGCCGGTGCGTTCGACGGCGAGCTTCCACTGTTGATCCGAGATCACATCGCCCAGCCGTTGATCGTAGGCGGTCCGGATGAAATAGACAGGGATCTCGTTGTCCGCCGCCTCGCGCATGATCTCGTCGAGCGTCACATCCTCGAACCGCGCGTGCGTGTCCTGGCCATCGCTGAAGATGACCATCAGGTTGCCGGTGGCGTTGAGGAAGTCGAAGGACCGGAACAACTGCACGCCCCGGCTGATGCCCCGCATGATGAGCGTGCCGTGATCGGGGAAGCGCCGATACTCCTCCGGCGTGCCGATCAAGCTGATGCTGAGCAGGACGTTTTCGTAGTCGTTCGTGAACGGCGTCACGATGTAGGCCTCGTTGCCGAACTGCACCAGCGAGACCAGATCGTGATACGGCCCGTCCATCCGGCGGCGCACGAAATACTCGGCCGCGGCGACGTTGGCGAGGAACGTGTTGCCGGCGGAGAGCTGCTCGGTGGCGAACGCCGTGTTCATGCTCAGCGACGCGTCGATCAGGATCGTGATCCGATGCCCCGGATACGTCACGTCCTCCTCGACGAGCGTCGTCTGCGGGTCGGCCAGCGCCGCGACGAACAGCGCCAGGCCGCCGAGAAAGATCACGAACGCGACATGGCGTACGGGCGCAAAGGAGGCGCGGCGTACCGCGGTGTGTGACAGCAACGCCGGCAGGACAACGGTTGCGCGGCCCGGCCGGCGAGCCGCCGCGTAGCGCCAGATCAGCGTGGCGAGCGCCAGCAGCGCCAGCGCCCCGACGCCGAGGATGGCGCCTTCGCGATGGACCAACGGCAACGCGCCTCCGACGAACTGCGACAGCTGGGCCAGCGTGGCGCTCATGCGGTCGACCAGTGCGGCTATCTGGGCCATCGCGCCCCGACCCAACCGCGTACCCCTCGCCACAGCGCGTCCGCGCGGCGGAACGGCGCCGCGGCGCGACGCTGGAGTCGCTGCAGTGTGAGGATCCCCGCGTCGATTGCCGCCGCCAGCGCATCCGCTGGGAGCTCACCGGCGGGCCGGTAGCGCACGCCGGACAGCAGATCGAGCGCCTCCCGGATGGTCTCGAGCGCGCCGACGTCGGACGGGCGCTCCGCCCGCACCCGTTCCAGCTCGTGGTCGATGCGCGCGGATGTCACCGCGGACGAAATGAACGACGTCCTCGGACGGATCCACCCCCTCCGCACCTCGAGCTGCCCCACGCCGTCGTCGACACGCCGGTCCACGTCTACTTCCGCGGTCGCGCGCCCGAGCGCGACCGCCCCCGCCAGCCGCATCGAGGCAAGCGCGCGGCCGACCAGCCCGGCGTTCCATCCCTCGGCTTCGCTCGCGCGCTGCACCGCCGTCATCTCGCCCAGCGCACGCCGAGCCACGCGCCAGTCCGTCAGCGGCGCCGCGCCGCGCGGGCTCGCCCCCCGCCAGTCACGGCGGGCGCGCAGGCCGGCGACGATCAACGCCACCGCAGCCACAAGCGCAAGCACCGCGGCTGCCAGGCCGGTGAGGTTCGCACGGAACAGCCGTGTCTCCGCATCGCCAAACGTCGCGACCGGCAGCTCGCGCACGTCGCCCACCGCGGCCGGCACCAGCGCGAGGACCCGGACCGACTCCGGCGGCAACACGTACATCACCTCGCGACCCTCGACGGCAGGTCCGCCATCGAGCGTACGCGTGATCCGATACGTGAGCTCCAGCGCCGGCAGCTCGACATCGAGACCGAAGTAGTCCTCACCGATGATGCGCAGCCCGTAGCGATACTGAAAAAAGCGGCGTGGCCCACGGACGATGTCACCGTATCGCTCGCCGTCGAGCACCTCGAACGGCGACACCGAGAGCGTCCCCGGCTCGAGCCGGCCGAGGTCGGGCACCGCGCGTGCGGTCGCGGTCTCGACGACGCTGCAGGTGAGCATTATCTCGAATCGCTCACCGACATACACCGCGTTCGCGCCGACCCGTCGCCAGCACTGCATCGCATCGACCTGCTCGGTCTCCGCATAGGGCTGTGCGAAGGCGGCATGGGGCGCGCCGAGTCCGAACCCACCCACCAGCAGCAGCGTCTCGACCAGTCCTGCTCTCATCGCTTGCGCATCCGCCGTGAGGCGAGAAACTCCACCACCGTCTCATGGAACCGTTCGGAATCGACGCCAAGCCGCAGCACCTCGAGTCCGCGATCCTGAGCCGCCCGCTCCACGTCCGCTTGCCAGGTCTCGACGCGCGCGCCCAACCGCTGGAGCTCCCCGACCGACAGCATCTGCACCCGGCCGGTCTCCACGTCGTAGCCCTCGATCCACCCCGCGGACGCCGGCGGCAGATCGAAGGCGTACGCGCTATCGACCATCACCACGAAGACATCGTGCCGCGCGTTCAGCTCCGCCAGCTCATCGAGCAGCACCTCCGGCTCGTTGAACAGGAAGTCGGAGATGACCGGGACGAGCGACGTCTTGCGGAGTAACCCGGCCAGCGTCACGTCCTCTCGCGCCTCGGCGCCCCCCCGACGCCCTAGGAGCCCGTGGTGAAAGTCCCGCTGCATTCGACCGGCGATGCATCCCGCCTGACGGCGCTGCTCCTCGGTCAAATACGCCCGGTATTCTCCCTCGTCGCGCCTCGTCATGGCCGGACGCGCTTCGGGTCCCGCGGGGTCTCGGTGCGACGCGGCACTTTCACCACGAGCTCCTAGGACCTGGTCCTGATAGGCATCAAGACAGTGGATCGCATGGTTCTTCCCGATCTGCGGCCGGACGACCAGCTCCCGCCGGCGACCGTCGAGCATGATCAGGCCGACCTGGTCCTGGAAGAACGCACCGGCCAGCGCCAGTGTGCCTACGGTCCGCGCGATGACCGTGGCAATCGGCACCCCGTCGACACCGCAGCGCGTGGACAGCGACGTGTCCGCGACGATGACGACGCGCGCGCTACTCTGCTGTTCGAACTCGCGCGTCACGATCGGGCTGAAGTTGGTCAGCGACGATTGTGCCCAGTCGATCGACGACAGACGGTCACCGGCCTGCCAGTCGCGCAATCCAACGAAATCGTGGCCAGACCCTTGGAAGCTGCTTGGATGCGCCCCGGACGCGTACTCGCGCATGCGACGCACGATGACCAGCTCGATGTCCTGGATCTCCGCCCAGCTCACCAGCGCCTCGCCTGCGTGGGTGGTCACGGGATCGGCACCTGGTGGACGATTTCGTCGATGACCGCCTCGACCGAGACGCGCTGCGCCGCGGCGTGCGGCGCCAGCCAGATGCGGTGTCCAAGCACGTGACGCGCCAGCTCCTGGACGTCTTCCGGGTAGACCTCCGCACGGCCGCGGTCGAGCAGCGCCCACACCTTGACGAGCCGCCCCCAGCAGATTGTCGCGCGGGGTGACGCGCCCAGATCGACGAACCGCTCGACCAGGTCGGACGGCGACCGATAGAGCCACTCCGTCTCGGTGTCATAAGGCCGTGACGCTGCGACGAGCCGGCGGATGTACTTTGCCAGCGCATCGTGGAGGAACACGCGATCGCTAATGATCGAGCGGAGCTCGACGACCCGCTCTTTCGGCATCAACCCGTCAAGCGCCACCTTCTTGAAGTCGAAGTGGACCAGCTTCTCCTCTTCTTCGGGCGGGAGATAGCCGATGTTGATCATGATGGCGAACCGGTCCGTGGCCGCCTCCGAGAGCGGGAACGTACCCTGTCCCAGCTCGATCGGGTTCATCGTCGCGATCGCGAAACTGAACGCCGGCAACTTATACGTCGTTCGACCGACGGTGACCGAGCGGTCCTGCAGCCCTTCCAGAAACGCGCTCTGGGACTTGAGTGGAATCCGGTTGATCTCGTCCAGCAGCACCACCTCCGCGGAGGCCAGCGGCCCAAACTCGGTCAGGAACTCGCCGGTCGCCGGGTTGATCATCTGAAAGCCGACCACTTCGGTCGGCTGCAGGTCGGCGCGCCCCTGCAGCCGCGCAAACTTCGCCCCGCTGATGGCCGCCAGAATGACGCCGAAGAAGGTCTTGCCGACGCCCGGCACACCGCGGAGCAGAAGGTTGCCAGCGTTGACCTGCCGGTGCTCCTCCCGGTCATACGTCGTGGGGATCTCCGACAGCAGCACCATATTGGCCAGCGCCTTCTCGCGCTCGTAGCCAACCAGAGCCTTCTCGCCCTCCGCGACGATGGCCTTGTGGAAATCGATGGCGTCCTGGAGATCTGCTTGCACGAAGAGCTTGGCGCGGCGCCCCGTAACCGACAGTGGCCAGGGTATTTGTTGCTGATCCTAGCGGAAACGAGCGATCCGGCCCCTGACCAGGTCACCGTGCCAAAGGCCCTCGCCGCGGAGCTGGGGCTCCGGCGGTTCGATCAGGCGACCGCGCGGCTGCGCCGGCGCCAGACCAAGATGCAGGTGAAGGCTTCGCCCCGCGGCCGCGGCTGGTCACGCAAGGATGTCCACGTCCGTCGGCGCGCTCGTTGATACCAACATCCTCGTCTATCGCTTCGACGCGCGCTTCCCTGACAAGCAGCGGAAGGCAACCGCGGTGTTACGCCGCGGGCTGGCAGAGGATGCGATGCGAGTCCCGCACCGTCTCGCGCTTCGTGGAGCGGCGGCGTATCGCTTGCCGTGGTTCGACGCGCATCTTTGGGCGTACGCGGAACACTTCGGCCTGTCCGAGCTGTGGTCCGAGGACTTCCAGCGTGATCGGATCTATGGCACCGTGCGCGCGGTCAATCCGTTTCTCGAAAGGCCCGGGCAACGCTAGCGGGGCGCCGCATATACTGGTCGGAGCGTTCTGTCGGTCCCCATCGTCCAGAGGCCTAGGATCTAGCCCTTTCAAGGCTAAGACACGGGTTCGAATCCCGTTGGGGACGCCACTATATCTTGTAAGCCTCGCAGGTCCGGCACGGCCGCCGTCATCACCCGGTCGAACTGGATCGGGACCGTCAACTGATACCGCCGATCCGCGATCGGCGTGAAACGAATGCGGTCCGCCAGCACCAGATCCAGCAGCGGTCGAGCCTCCGCCACGTTCCGGCCCAAGAGGCCGCGCCAGTCGTCCAGGACTCCCCGCAGTCGAGTCCGGAGCACGCGACGCGGCTGCACCCGAGCCTGGGCCTGACACGCCACCAACTCGGCCTGCAGGCGCCTCCTGTCGGCGTCCCGTCGGTCGAGCGCGTCGAGGATGACGGGCACGGCCCCGCCTTGAGCCGCCGTGTCGGCTAAGTTGCGAAGCTGCACATCCACCGCGGCGAGGTCCTTCTCGAGCACCTGACGCCGGTCGGGCGCCTCGGCCTCCAGAAGCGCCAGCGCCCGCGTCAATGCCCGATCCACGACGGCGGGGCGGAGCACTTCGGTGGCGAGGAGATCGTGGACGGCCCCGTCCGCTACCGACATGTCCACCATGCGGCCGTTCGCACAGATCGACGCCCCGCGGTTCCAGTACGTCGCGCACACATAGCGGAAGTTCCGCCCGCCACTTGAGGCCCGGGAGACGGCTTGCATCGAGCCCCCACAGACGTCGCACCGTCCAAACCCCGTCAAGAAGTAGCGCGTGCGGACCCCGCGCCCGTCGGGCGCCCCACCACTCCCCCGCTTCCACCGCCGATACGCGACGCGGCGCGTGCTCATCCGCGCGTGGGCCACGCGCCACAGCGCTTCCGGCACGACCCGGAGCGGTTCAGCGTCCACCGACACCCGGTCCGCCGCCGGACGGGCGCTGCGACGTGCCTGTCCCCACGCATCCCGCTTCTTCGTCCGGTTCCAGACGATCTCGCCCCGGTAGAGCACCCGATGGAGCACGGCGCGCACGGACGAGGGGGCCCACCCGCGCGGGCGGCCTTGCTGCGCGCGGGGCGTCGGCACGCCCTCGGCGTTCAACCCCTTCGCAATGCCCTTCAGCCCTTCCCCGCGCGCGCACCGCTCGAAGATCGCCCGGACCACCGCGGCTTCCCCGACGTTGATCCGCCGCTCCACATGGGACCGGACCCCACTGGGTCCCAGAATCTCGACGTTGTCGTAGCCAAACACCCGGCCACCGGTCACATGGCACGCGCGGGCCTTCCGCAACAGCGCGTCGTGCGTCCGCTGACGGGCCTTCTCGCGTTCGATCTCCGCCGCAAAACTCACCGCCGACATCAGAAACTTGTCGGTCGGCGTCTCCACCACGATCTCGCGATCCTCCAGATAGGACCACACGGCGACGCCCGCTTGCGACAACTGCTTCAGGGCGTAGCCAGTTTCGAGTTGCTCGCGCCCCAGCCGCGACAGCTCCGAGACGATCAGCACATCGAACGGCGTCCGGGGCGTCAACGCATTCATCAGCCGCAGGAACCCCGGCCGCGTGGCGAACTCCGCGCCCGAGATGCCGTCGTCGCTGTAGATGTGCGTTGGAGCGGCAGTCCAGCCCTTGCGCGTCGCGTAGGCCGTGGCGTGCTCGATCTGCCGAGTCACCGACTTCTCCTGATCCGCCACGCCTGGCTGCTCGGTGCTCTTCCGCGCGTAGATCGCCGCGATCATGGCTGCTCCTCTCGTGAGGACGCCCGCCGCCGCCCCAGCGGCTTCATCGGCAGCCGTGTCTTTGCCGCGAGTCGTCCCTTCTTCATCAGCCACTCGTCGAGGGCGCGGCGGATCTGTTCCGACACCCGCAGCCCTTCCTCGTCATAGATCTGACGGAGCGCCTGGAGTTGCTCACGGCTGAGATAGAAGTTGTACCGAATGAAGGGATCCACCAGTTACAGTATACATCCGTATCTCCACAGCCAACGACATGGAGCCGAGAGCACGCCATACCCCTTCCGTCGCAGCAGCACTCTCTGGAGCGGGTCCAAGGCCGACCAATCGTACGACTCGGGGAAAGGCTGCTTCATCCCGAATCGCACGCCAACACTCAAGGGTGGGGGGAGGGGGGCTACCCCCTTGAAACCGCCTGCCCACCTGCCCAGGGGCTTCCACGATTGCAGGCCGAATGCATGTCCGTCCTTCATGCGCCCCTATGGACACCCTGACGGCCATCATCAGGCCCATCGACGCGTTCATCGCCGCTGCGCCGAGACGGGTCCAGTGCCAAGCCGGCGCACGAGGTCGGCCGGGGCACGGACCTGCGCCGCCTGGCGCGACCTCGACGACGTGGCATGACAGGCTCCCCGGCCCGCCGTGTAGCAGGTCCTCCAGTGCTCGACCCGCGCACAAGCATGGGCGGCGACGCTGTTCTTACACAGGGCGCCAGCCCTGCCAAGGTCGGGCCGCTGATGGAGCTCTGGCACACACCGGCTGGCGACGTGAACGCCCGAGCAGACCTACGACGCGCTCCTCAAGCTGCAGCCTTTCAGTCCCCGAGTGACCGCGACGTCCCCTGTGTGTCTTCAACTGGCTACGGGGACGTGGCGGCGTCCGGTGTTTCTAGCGATGCGAGGGTCGTAGCAGACCCGAGGGCAGTCTCACCCAGACCCGCGAATGGTCTAGCTGGCGCGGGCCGGCGTCATCGTCGCGACTGAGAACGACCCGGCCCTAGCCACCCGGCGCCGCTGAGAGGAACAGCAGCGCGGTGATCACCAACACGACGCCCGCCACGAGCACCGCCAACACCCATGTGTTGTTGGTCGGCGTCTGGGCACGAACCGGCGGAGGCAGGTCCCGCCCGCAGCGGTCGCAGACGTCCGCTGCATCCTGCAACTCCTTGGCGCAAAACGGACACATCTTCATCGACGCACTCCTCAGCCAGCCGTGAGCAGTTCCAGGACGTGCCCGTTGGGGTCCTTGAAGTAGACGCCCCGGCCGCCGTGCCAGCCGTTGGTCCGCCCATCCTCCAGCGAGAACGGTCCGCTGCCATACGGGATCCCCTCGGCCTTGATCCGGCCAAAGATCGCAGCGAACTCGGCGTCGGTGACCTTTAACGCGAGGTGATGGCTGTCGAACGACGTGGCGTCGTCGAAGTCCAACGTGAGGGCGTCGTTCACCTCGACGGCGGCGAAGTGCCCGCTCGGTCCGTCGTAGGACAGGCCAAAGATCCGGGCAAAGAAGGTGGCCGACGCCTCCTTGTCGAGCGACGGCATGATGGTGTGGTTGAGTTCCATCGGCCTGGCGGAGCGGTCAGTCGATCGGCACCCGCTGGGTCCGCTCCTCGAACCCGTTGGCTCAGGGCGTGGGCACGAGGCGCCGGAGTTCGTCGGCCCAGTTCTGCACGAGAACGACTTCCGTGGAAGCGGCGGTGTCCTCCGCCAGCTTGAACATCAGGAACCGATCCCCGTCTGGGTGAATGTCGAGGCGGCGATTCTCTCCGACGGCCCCGTCGTTATTGGGGGCTGCGGGGGTGCCGTACCCGGCCGCGTCAAATAGCAGTCGGGGTGGTTCGGCCGCGAACGTTGGTTCCGTGTCGAACGCCACGGCCATCATGCCTTGCGGACCCACGTAGTACAGCTCTTGTTCCCCAGAAGGATTCCACTGCGGCCAGGTGCCGCCGCCGCTCGACACTGGCCATGCCCCATCGGCCACGTTAGGAAACGGTCGCACCCACACGTCGTATGGGACCAGCTGGTTCGACTCGAAGGCGATCCACCGTCCATCAGGTGACAGGTCTGCGTTTCGTTCGCTATGCGAGGATTCCCTCAGGAGCGCTGGAGCCCGATCTCCTTCCAACGACACCACACCGAAATCACGCAGGAACTCCTCGTAGAGCAGCATGGTCCCGTCGCGGAAGAAGGCGTGCGGGATCCGCAGGATCCCATCGTCTTCCACAAGTGGCTCGACCGCGCCCGTCCCGTCGACCGCCTTCCAGGATAGCGTCGGCCCCCCGAACGCGATCCGACGGCCATCGGGTGCCCAGGTCGGGAAGGGGTTTCGAATGGCCGGATCGAACGTCAGGCGAGTAGGCGTGCCACTTGCCAGATCGAGAATCCAAACGTCCGCGCCGTTCGGCACTACTGTGTCATCCACTTGCACCGCCACCCGTGTACCGTCGGGAGACAGACTGAATTCCTGGTACGGCCTGGCGATCGCCGGCACCGGATCGCTCTTGCCCCCATGATCCACCCACACGAACGTGAGGTCGTCAGAGAAGGCGGTCCTGACGGTGCCCGGCATGTACCACGAGCGAACCATCGTCTGACACGGAGAAGTTGGCCTTCCCCCAGTGGCCTTCGTGATCACGTTCTCCATCACCGGCAGGGGGGTGGGCACCGTGAGCTCGAGGCGGTCCTCATCAAAGCCCACCGCCCACAGCGCACCGTCGAGACCATAGATGATGTGGCCGGTTGGTGAATAGCGCGGGTTGCCGCCCCCCGAGAACAGCACTTTCTGCTCGCCGGTGTCGAGATCGAGTACCGTGGCGACTCGCGGGCGCGCGCGCGTCGCTCAGGCGACGACGCCCGCGATCGCCAGAATGGCGGCACACTTTCGACCAGCGGCCGAACCACCTTCACGTGCCCACGGCCTCCGGGCGCGCGTGCTTTGGTTGATAGATGCCGAGCTTGCCACCACCTGGGAGCGTCAACCGCGTAAGCAATCCCCAGCCCTCGTCCTGGACGGGGCTGCACGAAATACCCTCCGTCTGCATCGTGTTGATGGTTTCTGCGACGTCGTCGGTCATGAGATAGAACTCGTGAACGTCGTTCTTGTCAGACGGATGCACGGCAACCTCCGCCGGCGGCAAGCCGAAAATCAGCCACCCGTGCCCGACATCGACGTGCGTCAGCTTGAGGACGTCCCGCAAAAACGCGCGGTCGGCGTCAGGATCGGCACTATAGATGATGGAATGCGCCCCAATGATCATGGCGTTGCTCCCCGGTCAGGGTCTGATGTGAAGGATACGAGCACGACCTCGAGCGCCACGTCGCGGTCGAGCTTGGTATCGCGGGCACGGTAGACCTCTCCCATGCCGCCCTCGCCGATCTTGGCGGTGACGGCGTACGGGCCGAGGGTCGTGCCGGGTGAGATCTGCATGACTCAATCGATCGGCACCCGCTCCAACAGCTCGCGATGCCAGTTCAGCACGATGCGATAACGGCTAGTCTCGTCCTGCTGCTCAGGGATCAGCGCGATGGCCCGACTCCCGTCGGTAGTGACGTCATACCCCCGGCCTCCATCACCGCGAATGGTGGCGGTAACGAACCGTTCGGGTCGGCCGATGCCTGCGCCGTCCGGGTCGAACGTCACCCGGTCGACGCCGTCGGCGGTCGCGTAGAAGAGGTCGCGGCCGTCCCGAGCCCAGCGGGGGGCGAACCCGCCGGCGGGCGATACCCGCTCCGGTGGTCCCAGCTCGGGCCACGTTCTCACGTAGATCTCCCGTTGCCCCATGTCGCGCGACTCAAAGGCCACCCATCCGCCGGCCGGAGAGAGCTCGGCCCGATCCCTGATGCCGTCCACCAGCTCTGGGTCAGCGTCCTCGGATAGCGCCCACACCCGACCGCCCGCCGACTCGGGACCTTCCAGGAGGAGTAGGATCCGCCGGTCGGGAGACCAGGACAGCGGTATGAGGAACTCGTCCCGGACCAGCAGGGCGGTCGGGTCGGCCGAGCCGTCCAGCGCCAGGTCGTAGATGTCCCACGAGCCGGCCTCGGTCGAAGCGAAGGTCAACCGGCTGCCATCCGGCGTCCAGACCGGCCACCGGCTCACCATGCTGCTGACCAGGAGCCGGCTGGCGTCGCGTTCGAGGTCAATCAGCAGGATTTCGTCGTTGCCGTCCTCCCGGTGACGGGTCACGGCCAGCTGGCGGTCGTCGGGCGACAGTTCCAGGGGGCTGTGGTAGAGCGCAGGCGGCTCGTTGCCGATCGGCGTCACCGACCCGTCGGGTTCGAGCCAAACCACCCGCGATGTTCGGCTCACTCGTGGGATGTAGACGAGGGTGCCGTCGGTCGCCAGGGCGTGGGCGGAGAACCCGCCGAAACCCGAGCCCACGCCTTGCAGGACCGGCACCGGCTCGGCGGTGAGCTCCAGCCGGTCGAGATCGAACGGGGCCGCCCACAGGGTGAACTGACGAGACACCACCAGGTGACCGGTTGGCAACAGCGCGGGTCTCGAGCCGGCGGTGAGTACCAGGTGTGGCCCGCCATCGGGTGGCTGGACCGCCACCTGCTCACTGAGCGCACCGCTCCCGAAGACCGTGAAGAGCAGGCCGCGACCGCCCGGGAGTTCGTGGGCGAACCGGTGGCCGACCTCCCCGTCCGCGAGCATCGTCACCGGTTCCGGTGTCCCTCCCGACGCTACCGACACGCCGAGGAGCGGCCCCCTGTCCTGTCCAAGGATCCATCGATCATCGTACGTCCAGAGGGGAAGATGCTGGTCGGCGGCGTCGATCACGGTGACCGCGAGACCTCCCTCGATCGGCATCCGCCGCAGCCCGGTGCCGCCAAAAAAGCCCACCTCACCGCCGTCGGGCGAGAAGAACGGCAGGCGGGCTCCCTCGGTGCCGCGCAGCGGCTCCGACTCAAGGGTCGCCAGGTCCCTCCTGAAGAGCACGGGCGAACCCTCCTCCGTCAAGCCCGGGAAGACGAGCTGACTCCCGTCGGGCGAGATCGCCAGGTCCTGACCCGCGAATGACCGTCGAGGCGCCACTATCTCGAAGCGACGGGTGAGGCCGACCGTCGGTGTCGACTCCGACGACGACTCCGATCGTCCGAGCGGCGCTACCACTGAGATCAACGTGGCTACCGCGGCGCCAGCCAGCGCCCCCATCACGAGGTGGCGAACCCGCGTCGAGCCCTGCGATACCGCTGTGTCCGGCTCCCCCCGGACCGGTGCATCAGCCCGGAACAGCTCGTCGAGTGCGAACCGGGCCTCGCCGATGTCGCGCAACCGGTTCTTGCGGTCGCGCTCGAGACACCGCTTCAGCAGCCGCCGGAGCGCGGACGGGGTCGCGACGGGCAGCGCTGTCCAGTCGACCTGGTCGCGAAGTACCGCCGCCAGCGTGTCCGACACGTCATCGCCGCCGAACGGCCGCCGGCCGGTCAGCATCTCGTAGACGACGGCTCCGAACGCCCAGATGTCAGCGCGCTTGTCCGCCGGCAGGCCCTTGGCCTGCTCGGGTGCCATGTAGGCAGCGGTGCCGATCACCATCCCCATCTGCGTGGCGGCCGCGGTGAGCGAGACCGTCGGCGAACTCGCGGCGTCCATGCCGCTTGCCTCGGGCTGCGACGCCTTTGCCAGTCCAAAGTCCAGTACCTTGACAGTCCCGTCCTCCCGCACCTTGATGTTCGCGGGCTTGAGATCCCGGTGAATCACGCCGGCTTCGTGGGCGGCCTCCAGCGCCTCGGCGATCTGCTTCGCAATCGGCAGCGCCTCATCCAATGGGATCGGCCCCTTGGCGATCCGGTCGGCGAGCGTCGGGCCTTCGACGAGTTCCAAGACCAGCGCCTGGGTGTCGTCGCTCTTCTCGAGGCCGTAGATCGCGGCGATGCCCGGGTGGTTCAGGCTCGCGAGGACTTGAGCTTCCCGCTGGAACCGGGCGAGGCGATCCGGGTCAGCCGCGAAGGCGTCGGGGAGATAGGATGAAGCGGCTGGTCGTCCCCACGTGGTAGCTTGCGCTCCACATTTTTCAAACGCGCTCAAGGCGCACAGAGGGAGACCAGCCATGGAGCATATTGGCATCGACGTCCATAAGAGAGAAAGTCAAATCTGCATCCTCACGTCCGAGGGCGAGATCATCGAACGACGGATTCAGAGTACGCGGCAGCAGTTCACGAAGATGTTCGGGAGCCGACCGTGTGCCCGGGTGCTCCTCGAGGCGACGACGGAAAGCGAATGGGTGGCGCAGACGATCGAGCAGTGCGGCCACGAGGTCATCGTGGCGGATCCGAACTACGCCCCGATGTATCCCGAACGGCGCCGGCGTGTGAAGACGGATCGGCGCGATGCGCGGATGCTGGCCGAGGCGGCCCGACTCGGTTCCTATCGCCCGGCGCATCGCGTGTCGGCCGCCCAGCATCGGGTGCGGCGCCAGCTCCGGGTGCGCGACCTGCTCGGGCGGACCCGCGGGCGCACCATCGCCTTGGTGCGGGCGCTGGTGCGGCGGGAGGGACTGCGCGTCCGGGCCGGGGATGCCGACCGATTCGGTACGTATGTGACGGAGCTGGAGCTCCCCGACGAGTTACAGGCGGCGCTCCAGCCGCTGCTCGCCCTGTGGGAACAGTTGACCGCGCAGCTCGCCGTGGCCGATGCCCAGGTCATCGAGACGGCGGCGGCCAACCCGGTGGTACAGCGGTTGACTACCGCCCCCGGGGTAGGCCCCCTCATCGCGACGGCATTCGTCGCGACGCTGGATGAGGCGGGGCGCTTTGGCGGGGCCCACCAGGTCGAGAGCTTTCTCGGCTTGGTGCCCAGCGAGGACAGCTCTGCGGACCGCCACCGTCGGGGCCACATTACGAAGGCGGGCAATCCGCGCATGCGCTGGTTGCTGGTGCAAGCCGCGTGGGCCGCGCTCCGGTCTCGCCGGGCGGAGGCCGCGGGCCTGCGCGCCTGGGCCGAGCAACTGGCCACGCGCCGCGGCCGGCGCATCGCCACCGTGGCCGTCGCGCGCCGGTTGGCGGGGATCCTGTTTGCGATGTGGCGGGACCAGACGGTCTATGACGGGCGCCGCGTCGGGGTCCCAGTGCCGCACGGGATGAGCGGGTAAGTCCTTGGTGGTGCGGTCGGGCCACTGAGTGAGGTCCGGGGTTGCAGGGTTGGTGGGTGAGCACGTGAAGATCCTTGGTCGCACGCGAGGCCGGCAGGGAGATGGTGCCGCCCCCCATTCGGATCGTCTCTTGCGCCGGCGATCAGAGATCGCCCTTGTCGAGCGCGAATAGAAGGATGACGCACCTCGCGGCTTCAGCCCGGCGCGTCTAAGCAGGTTGTTACCCTAGCGACCGAAATCCGGGCCCGTGGACAGCACACCGAGCTGCCGACCCGTTCGCGCGCGCCCCCCAGCTGGGTGCGGGGACGGCGCGCTCACTGGAGGGTGTATCGGAGAGCGTGAGAGCTTCGACGAACAACGAGGTGACTTGACAAGCCGCTTCATAGAAGGATCTTCAGCGCGACGTCGCGGCCCAGTTGGGTGTCAGTGGCGCGATAGACCTGACCCATGCCGCCTTCACCGATGAGGGCGGTCACGTCGTAGTGCCCGAGGCGGGAGCCGAGGTTTAGGGCCATTGGTATGGTCTACTTAGTGGTCGGCGCGATGGAACCTGACGTCTCGGACACGTCCGCGTCGAGCCCAAAGCCAGTGACGTCGTTCTCGTCGGCCGCTGGCGGCGACGTCACTCCAGATAGACCTCGGCGACCGCGCGGGCGAGACGCATCGGATTCGCGTCGGCGCGGTTGCACAGACACGTGACCGTCAGACGCTGCGCCGGAAACCGCAGCATCCCAGCACGAAACCCCACCCACGAGCCCCCGTGACTCACCGTCGGGAGGCCACGAGACTCACCGATCCGGAGGCCAAACGCATAGTCGAGTACCGTGCCGTTGTTGAGCACCCCGACCGTCTGCATGAGATATAACCAGAAGTTGTGGATCGGCAGTCTGAAGAAGGCGGCGTATCCTTTCGCGTGAGCAACGCGAAAACTCCGGCTGGCAGGCCGGTGAAAGGAGCCGCCACCCATGCTGAAGGTACTCGACAACGATGGAGCAGACAACGAAGTTCCGCCGGAAGAGCGCGGTGCGCAGACGGTGGACGAGCTGGCCCGGGAGGGAGCCCGGCGGATGTTGATGACGGCCCTGGCGGTGGAGGTCGGGCAGTACATCGAGGCCCACGGCGAGGAGCGGGACGCGCGGGGACGCCGGCTGGTCGTTCGGAATGGTCGGGCCCAGGCGCGGAAGGTGACGTGCGGGGCAGGTACGCTCGAGGTGCATGCTCCTCGGGTGAACGACAAAAGGGTCAACGGCGCGGGCCAGCGGGAGCGGTTCACGAGTCGGATCTTGCCCCCCTACATGCGTCGCTCGCCCAAGGTGGCGGAGGTGCTGCCGATCCTCTATCTGCGCGGTCTGTCGACGGGCGATTTCCGCGAAGCGCTGCCGGTGCTATTGGGGGATGACGCGGCCGGCCTCAGCGCGACCAACATCGCGCGCCTCACGGCGGTGTGGGAAGAGGACTACCGGCGGTTCCGCCAGCGGGACCTGGCCGATCGTGACTACGTGTACGTGTGGGTCGACGGCATCCATTTCAACATCCGGCTCGAGGACGATCGGCTCTGTACGCTGGTGATCATCGGCGTACGGCCCGATGGGACCAAGAAGCTCGTGGCCCTGGAGGACGGCTACCGCGAGAGCACCGACAGCTGGGCGACGGTGCTGCGGGACCTCCAGCGGCGCGGCATGCGGGCCCCGGTGGGGGCGGTCGGCGACGGCGCCCTGGGTTTCTGGGCGGCCGTGCGCGACGTGTGGCCGGACACGCGAGAGCTCCGCGACTGGTGTCACAAGATGGGCAACGTGCTCGACAAATTGCCAAAGCGATTACAGCCGAAAGCGAAGCGCGCGCTCCGCGAGATCATGTACGCCGAGACGCGGGCACACGCCGAGGAGGCCATGGACGTCTTCATCGCCGAGTACGAGGCCAAGTACCCGAAGGCGGCGGCGTGCCTGGACGCAGACCGCGACCGCCTCCTCACGCACTTTGCCCTGCCAGCTGAGCATTGGCAGCACGTGCGCACGAGCAACGTCATCGAGTCGCCATTCGCCACGGTCCGACTCCGGCAGCGCGTGACCAAAGGCGCGGGCTCGCGCACCAAGGGCCTGTTGATGGCCTACAAGCTGCTCGAGATGGCACAGCAGCGCTGGCGTCGGCTCAATGGCGCGCATCTGCTGCCACTCGTCCGCGCCGGCGTGACGTTCATTGACGGGGTACAGCAGGAGCGAAACAACGAGGGAGATCGGAAGGTGGCCGCCTGATCACGCTGATGACCGATCCACAACATTTGACAATATCTCGGCGAACAACGCGATGAGGGTTACAGACCGTTTCATCCTCGTCTCTCCTTCTGCCTGAGTAAGCGTAGCCGACCTCTGTCGCCGCTGACTCCTGTGATCTTCCTCAGAAGCGATCGACCGTTCAGCGCTCCCGAGCGTCTTGGCAACTCAAACAGAACGGTGCTTCGGGTCGGGCCTTCAATCGCCGGAAGCCGATGGGCTCCTCGCAGGAACGACAGTTGCCGTATTCGCCTTTCCGATGGGCGTTGAGCGAGGCCTGTATCTGACGGAGTCTCACTTCAAGAGTCGAGCGGCTCGCCTTTGTCATTTCCTGCTGTTGAATGGCGTCCATTCGCGACAACCGCCCGATGGGCGTCGCCAACTCGACAGGCTTCGCGCCGTCTTTGGTGAGCCGGAGATGCTCTTCGAGGCGCTGGCGGGCCGCCAGCAGGTCCTGATGCAGTTCCTCAACCTGTTCGGGTGCGAGCTCCTGGGCGCTCATGAGCGGGGGGAGTCCGCCGTCGACATGGTCAAGGTGCCTTGGCAACACCGCTGGCCGCCGTCTCGGAAAGTTCATGCGGCGAAGGAGGGCCTGGAAGCGAGGGTCTTCGCGGAGGGGGTCGACCCCAGGATTGGCGTTGAGCTGCGGCAGTACCAGGTCGCGTTCCTCCGCGGCCTTCTGTAGCCATGAGATCGCTTGATCGCGCTCGCTCAGTCCAATGTAGGTTAGGGCCATGAAGAATCCTGAGCAATACACCTGGGTCCGTCGTCGCTCCAGATCAGTGCGGATAGCGAGGGCTTCGTCTCTCTGCCCCGCGAGCCCCAATGCCCAGCTGAGAAACGCTTGTGTTGTTGGGTCACGAGATATTGTCAAATGTTGTGGATCGGTCATCAGCGTGATCAGGCGGCCACCTTCCGATCTCCCTCGTTGTTTCGCTCCTGCTGTACCCCGTCAATGAACGTCACGCCGGCGCGGACGAGTGGCAGCAGATGCGCGCCATTGAGCCGACGCCAGCGCTGCTGTGCCATCTCGAGCAGCTTGTAGGCCATCAACAGGCCCTTGGTGCGCGAGCCCGCGCCTTTGGTCACGCGCTGCCGGAGTCGGACCGTGGCGAATGGCGACTCGATGACGTTGCTCGTGCGCACGTGCTGCCAATGCTCAGCTGGCAGGGCAAAGTGCGTGAGGAGGCGGTCGCGGTCTGCGTCCAGGCACGCCGCCGCCTTCGGGTACTTGGCCTCGTACTCGGCGATGAAGACGTCCATGGCCTCCTCGGCGTGTGCCCGCGTCTCGGCGTACATGATCTCGCGGAGCGCGCGCTTCGCTTTCGGCTGTAATCGCTTTGGCAATTTGTCGAGCACGTTGCCCATCTTGTGACACCAGTCGCGGAGCTCTCGCGTGTCCGGCCACACGTCGCGCACGGCCGCCCAGAAACCCAGGGCGCCGTCGCCGACCGCCCCCACCGGGGCCCGCATGCCGCGCCGCTGGAGGTCCCGCAGCACCGTCGCCCAGCTGTCGGTGCTCTCGCGGTAGCCGTCCTCCAGGGCCACGAGCTTCTTGGTCCCATCGGGCCGTACGCCGATGATCACCAGCGTACAGAGCCGATCGTCCTCGAGCCGGATGTTGAAATGGATGCCGTCGACCCACACGTACACGTAGTCACGATCGGCCAGGTCCCGCTGGCGGAACCGCCGGTAGTCCTCTTCCCACACCGCCGTGAGGCGCGCGATGTTGGTCGCGCTGAGGCCGGCCGCGTCATCCCCCAATAGCACCGGCAGCGCTTCGCGGAAATCGCCCGTCGACAGACCGCGCAGATAGAGGATCGGCAGCACCTCCGCCACCTTGGGCGAGCGACGCATGTAGGGGGGCAAGATCCGACTCGTGAACCGCTCCCGCTGGCCCGCGCCGTTGACCCTTTTGTCGTTCACCCGAGGAGCATGCACCTCGAGCGTACCTGCCCCGCACGTCACCTTCCGCGCCTGGGCCCGACCATTCCGAACGACCAGCCGGCGTCCCCGCGCGTCCCGCTCCTCGCCGTGGGCCTCGATGTACTGCCCGACCTCCACCGCCAGGGCCGTCATCAACATCCGCCGGGCTCCCTCCCGGGCCAGCTCGTCCACCGTCTGCGCACCGCGCTCTTCCGGCGGAACTTCGTTGTCTGCTCCATCGTTGTCGAGTACCTTCAGCATGGGTGGCGGCTCCTTTCACCGGCCTGCCAGCCGGAGTTTTCGCGTTGCTCACGCGAAAGGATACGCCGCCTTCTTCAGACTGCCGATCCACAACTTCTGGTTATATCTCTTGGGTCACCGGACACGAGGACTGTGGCCTGCCTCATCGCCTCAACCGCTTCGTCGTACCTGCCCAGGCCACTCAACGCCAAACCGAGAGTCCAATAGAAGACGTGGTAGGCCGGGTCCAACTCAACTCCGGCACGTGCCTCTGCGATCGCCGCGTCAAATCGTCGGGTCTGGTACAACGTGAACGCGAGCCTAAAGCGAATAAAGACCGAGAGGGGGTCACGTTCGACGGCGTGTCTGCACTCCGCAACAGCAGCGTCGGGCTGCCCCGTACAGGCGAGCAGTTCTGAGTAGAAGCATCGGGCTAACGTATCACCGGGGTTCAAGTCCAACGCACGACGATACGCCTGCTCCGCCCCCGACCAGTCCCACTCATAAAGAGCGCGGACAAGCCCCAGCGCAAAATGCGCGTCGGCCAACGTCTCGTCGATCGCGAGCGCGTCGAGGGCGGCTTCCCTGGCTTCGGGCATGACCTGCTGAGGGGCTGCGTACAGATAGGCCCGAAAGCTCTGAACGAAGGCGACGCCTGCCTGGGCCTGGGCATAGGCTGGTTCGACCGCGAGGGCCTGCGTATAGCACTCCAGACTCTTCTCGAGCGCCGGTCCCGTCAACTTCAGGGCGTGATACCGACCCTTCAGCACCAAGTGATAGGCCTCCAGATTGTCGGTCGCCTTCGTCACCATCGGCGCACCCTGTTCACCGAGCAGCTTCACCTTGAGCTTCTCAACGACCGACTGCGCGATCTCGTCCTGCACCGCGAACACGTCGTCCATGTTGCGGTCATAGCGTTCCGACCAGAGGTGATACCCATCGGCCACGTTGATCAACTGCGCGGTCACCCGCAGCCGGTCGCCCGCCTTGCGGACGCTCCCCTCCAGCACCGTCGCCACGCCGAGCTTGCCGCCGACGTCGCGGAGATCAACAGCCTGCCCCTTGAACTGGAAGGCGGAGGTTCGCGCCACCACCCGAAGGCCGTCCAGCTTCGTGAGGGCGTTGATGATCTCCTCAGCCATCCCGTCGCAGAAATACTCCTGCTCGGAATCCGCACTCATATTCGTGAACGGCAACACGGCGATGGAGGGCACATCGGCTGGACCCGCAGCCGACTCGGTCGGTGCTGCGCCATCCCGCAGCTCGTCGACCAGGTCCGTGACGTCCTGATACCGCGAGGACTCGCTCTTGCTCAAGGCGCGGACGACGACGCCGTTCAGTGCCGAAGCCGGGCCGGCCAATGTCGGCGTGGCGTTCTCAAGGATCGCCTTCGCAATCGCCAGCAGGTTCTCACCCTGAAACGGCTGCTGCCCCGTCAGCATCTCGTAGAGCACCACCCCCAGCGACCAGATGTCGGTGCGGTGATCGACCTCCTCGCCCCGCGCCTGTTCCGGCGACATATAGGCCACGGTGCCAACCGTCGTGCCCGTCTGCGTGACGCCCTCCGACCCCACCAGCTTCGCCAAGCCAAAATCGAGGATCTTCACGGTGCCGTCCGCCGTCACCATCAGGTTGGCGGGCTTGATGTCGCGGTGGACGATCCCGGCGGCGTGCGCCTTCGTCAATCCCTGCCCCACCTGCGTCGCGATGTCGATGGCGTCGTCGAGCGCGAGCGGCCCTCTGGCAATGCGCTCCTTGAGCGTCTCCCCCTCGTAGTGGGCCATCACGAGGTAGAGCTCGCCGTCGGCCGTCTCATTGATCTCATGGATCGCGCAGATGTTGGGGTGGTCCAACGCTGAGGCGGCTTTCGCCTCCTGGAGGAACCGCTGCTTCGCTGTGGCGTCGCGCGTCAGGTCTTGGGGCAGGACCTTGATCGCCACCTGCCGGTCGAGGCGGGGATCCTGGGCTCGGTAGACAACGCCCATACCGCCGCGGCCGAGCTCGGTTGCGATCACGTAGGGTCCGATCGGCGAACCGGTCGTCAAGGCCATCGGCGGAGCGATCATACGCGGCCGCGTGACGGTCTGCCGCGCGCGGGTCACGCTGGCGAAGGTGTCGAAAGAAGTTCGATTATTCTTCACTTTTTGCTTGACAGCTTTCCAGACGCAGGTGGGTTCTGGGTCAAGGTCGCTCTGTGGATGACCACCGGGAGGGCCAGGGAGCGCGCCTGCTGCTGCCGCAGCGACGGTCCCGGCGTCGAAGGTCGTGAGGACCCTGCTCGGCTCTTCTCGACGCCCTCAAGCAGTTGTAAAACATGGGGTTATGATGATGTATGGGTGCCCCAGACGCTACGCAAAGCACCGCTCACCCGCCATCCCATGCCGAGTCGCCGCCGCCCTTCGATGCCTTGCGCTTCATCGAGGGCGCGCCGCCGCCTCCCCGAGCACCTTGGCGCGACCAGCCCCGGGTGAGCCCGGCGCAGGCCCGCGCGGAGCAACTCGGGGAGGCGATCGCGGAGCTCTCGGCGCGCATCCAGGCGGCCACCTACGAGCTGCTGGTCATGATTCACGAGTTCGACGACCGCACTGGCTGGAACACCGGGTTCCTGTCGTGTGCCCATTGGCTGAACTGGCGAACCGGCTTGGCCCTCGGCGCGGCCCGCGAGAAATTACGCGTCGCCCGGGCACTTACGCAGCTACCGCTGCTGAGCGAAGCCATGCAGTGCGGTCAGCTCTCGTATTCGAAGGTGCGAGCGCTGACCCGTGTGGCGACGCCCTCGAACGAGCGTCGACTCCTGGACTTCGCCCGCTGCGGCACTGCGTCGCATGTTGAACGCCTGGTCCGGGCGTGGCGACGGGTCGACCGGGCCGCCGAGGCCAAGGACGCGCAGCGCCGGCACGAGACGCGGGAGTTGCGGACCTGGATCGACGACGACGGGATGGTGATCATTCGCGGCCGGCTTTCACCCGAGGTGGGGGCGGTCGTGATGCGCGCCCTCGAGGCGGGAAACGAGCGACTGCATCAGGAGGCGGCCAACGTTGGTCCGGACGCGGGAGAGGTCACAACCGGCCAGCGGCGGGCCGACGCGCTCGCGCTGGTGGCCGAAACAGCCCTGACGGCAGACCTCGACCGTGGGACCGCCGGCGATCGGTACCAGGTCGTCGTCCATATCGACGACGGTGTCCTGGGTCATGACGACGCGCCGGGCCAGTCAGCACTGGAGGACGGCCCGTACGGCCGGGTGGCCCCGGGAAGTTACCCTCCCGGGGCTCCCACAGATCCGGACGTGCCCAATTCAGGCATCCGGCTCCTCGGTCTACGGGTTCGCTGCGCGACGGTAGATGCTGTGTACGACACGCGGTGGGGTGAGCGGATAGTGGCGCAGAAGACGCCGAAACGCCTCCCAGGTCAGGTGGGCTGTTCGCGAGCGCCGACTCAGCCAGGTCCGCCACCGGCGTTCAACCTGCCGGTGGAAGTTGGCTAACGCGCGCGCATTGCCGGTCACGCCGTAATACTGGTAGTGACCGCGCAGTTGCTGATTCAGCCCCGCCTGTTGGTCCGCCACGCGTTGATGCCGGTGGACTCGGCACCACCGACCAATGCGCTGCAGCGCCCGACTGAGACGACCGGAGGCCGTCGTGCGCCGCACCACCCAGCGGCCCGTCCGGGACCGCCCCCAGAAGTGGGTAAAGCCCAGGAGGTCGAAGGCCTGGCCCGGGTCCGGGTGGGCCCCCCGCCGCGGCCGGTGGAAGTCCACCAGTCGCGTCTTCTCCGGGTGGAGGGTCAGACCGTACTTCCCGAAACGTTTCGGGAGCACGGCCAGTACCCGCCGCGCGTCGTCCTCGTATTCGAAGCCCAGCACCGCATCGTCGGCGTAGCGCACCAAGAAGGCACGCCCCCGCAGGCGCGGGCAGACACACTGGTCAAACCAGGTGTCCAGGACTTCGTGGAGGAAGACGTTCGAAAGCAGCGGGCTGACCACGCCGCCCTGGGGAGTGCCCTGGTCCGGATACCAGACCTGGCCCTCTTCCATGACGCCGGCTCGTAGCCACTTCCCGATGGCGCGCCGCAGCACGCCGTCACGCACCCGTTGGTCCAGCACCTGCCGCAGCTGCGCATGGTCGACGCTGTCGAAGAAGTGCTGGATGTCAAGGTCGACCACCCACCCTCCCCCGATGTCCATGAGCCCTCGCCACGCCGCCTCGAGCGCGTGGTGCGCACGACGCCCCGGCCGGAACCCGTACGAGCAGGGCAGAAAGTCCTGTTCATAGATCGGGTCCAACGCCATGACCACCGCGCGCTGCAGGACTTTGTCCTCCAGCGTCGGAATGCCAATAGGGCGTGTCTGATTGCCCGCACCCGCTTTGGGGATGTGTACCCGACGCACGGCCGGCGCCTGATACCGGCCGGACTTGAACCGGGCCAGCAAGCTGGTCAGATTCGCCTCCAACGCGGTCTCATACTGCGCCGCCGTCACCCCGTCCACCCCCGCCGCGCCACGCTTGCGCGTGCGACGATACGCCTCCCGGAGCCAGCCCACGTCGATGAGGTGGGCCAGCGTCGTGAGCACCTGCTTTGGCGTCTGCCTCGCCAGGGTCGCTATCTTCCCTTGTTTCGTTGAGATGGTTTCACGGCTCGATGTCCGTGGCATCTGTCCCTCCGGAAGTTCCATAGTCCGACCTCCGCCTTCCCTCCATGGGGTCCCCTGGGGTGGGTTCCCCCACTTCACCGGTACTATGCAGAGGCTCCGACGTCTCGCCTCCCCGCGTCGCTTCGTTGCCTTCGCTCGGCGGTGCCATCCTGACGCCTCTTCCTTCGCTCCCTGCCCGCATGGGCGTCACGCGTCCAGGGCCCGGACCATTTCTTCAGCGGCGCCCGTCGACCGCTTCTCCAGGATGGAGAGCACGAGACCTCCCAGGTTCCTGGGGAACCCCCCTGTGTACATGCCCCGCTCTTCGACCCCGGCGGACCCCACGACCCTGGCCACGGCGGGCCGTACGATGCTGCCTTCCGCTCAGAAAACGGCGTCGGCTCCGCAATCAGTTTCCTTTCGAGGCTCAATCACGCGGCCTGCACACGCCCTGTGTACGCTTCGCAGCCGGGGTCGCCCCCGGACCACGCAACACTCGGTTCCGGCTGGTGCCTACCCTTTGCCGGGACAGGATTTCCACCTGCTGGGTTCCTCTAGAAAGTTTCCGTCATGTCGTAAGAGCTACATGGCTTCCCCTCTCTCCAGGCTTTACCTGGCGCAATTCCCGCGGGAACGTCGCGACGGGTGGCGTGCGACGCGTCGGTCGTGGTCATGCGGCACGGCCGAGACGGCCAGGTACTCGACGTCGGCCGAAAAACGCGCGCCGTTCCACCGGCCATTCGCCGTGCGCTCACCGCCCGAGACCGCCGATGCCGCTTCCCCGGGTGTAGTGCCCGCCACTGCGACGCCCACCACGTCCGCCACTGGGCGGAAGGTGGCGCCACCAGACTCGACAATCTGCTACTGCTCTGTCGCCGCCATCACCGGTCGGTCCACGAGGAGGGATTCGCAGTCAGACTCGGCGCCGACGGTGAGGCTCACTTCGCCTGGCCGGACGGGCGTCCCCTCCTGCCCGCGCCGCCGGCACCGCGCTGGACCGGGTCTGCCCTGGGGCCGACGAGCGCGCGTCTTGACGCTGCGCAGATCGCAATCGACGCACACACCGCAACCCCTCACTGGCACGGCGAGCGTCTCGACCTCGCGTGGGCGATCGATGTGCTGTGGCGGCCACGATCGGACGGGCTAGCACCACACCTCAGCGGAAACGACCGCGACCGGCGTGTCGGGATGGACCTCAACGAACGACAGTGTGGTGACCTTATGACGGTCTCGGATCGTCGTCAGCGCTCCAGCCGGCCCTGACCCGGCACGGAATGGCCTCAGCGCGAGCGTTGACCGGTTTCGCCGGCGCTCGGGAAATTCATGCGACGGAGAAGGGCCTGGAAGCGGGGGGCTGCGCGGAGGGAATCGAACGCGGGCCACGTGTTTGCGTAGGTCATCGGAGGATCGCGTTCCTCGACGGCTCTCTCCAGCCAGTCCATTGCTAGGTCACACTCGTCCATCCCAACCCACGCCATCCCGATGAAACTAGCGGAGACATGTGTCTGGCCCCGACGCTCTTCCAAAGACTCGAGAATACCCAGGGCTTCTCGCCGGCTACCATCGAGCGCCAACGCCCACGCGAGGTACGCTTTCGCCAACGACTCATCAGGGGCCAGCATCGTGGCGCGCCTGAAGGCGCCGACCGCCTCTTCGTATCGGCCCTGAGCACCCAACGCCCAACCGAGGGGCCAGTACAACGAGTAGAAGGAAGGCAGCAGCCGGAGGGCGGTGGGGGCCTCAGTGACTGCTGTTTCGAAGCGCCTGGCCATATACAGCGCCGTGGGAAGGTACATCCGCGGATGCGAGCCGAGCGGATCGGCCTCGACCGCGCGCCCTGCTTCCGCGATCGACTCCTCAGCCTGACCCATGCGCGCCAAGAGGTCGGCATAGTAGCTTCTGGCCTGCGCGTCGCCAGGGTTGAGGTCCAAGGCGCGCTGATACTCCAGCTTCGCTTCAGAGCGTTTCCACTCGTACAGGTCAAGGACCCGCGCCAGCGTGACATGCGCGTCTGCCAGGCGGTCGTCAATCGCCAGCGCCCGCCGCGCGGCTTCTTTCGCCAGTGGCATGACCTGCCGCGGCGCTGCGAAGCCAAAGTTGGCGCGCATCGCGTGCACTTCACCGATGCCCGCGTGGGCTTTGGCATATCGCGGCTCTGCTTCGAGAGCTCGGGCGAAATAGTCGAGGCCTGTCTCAAGCGCCGTCGCTGTCAACTGCCTGGCACAGTGTCGACCCTTCAACCATAGGTTGTAGGCTTCCAGGTTGTCCGTGCGGATGGCGACCAAGGATGGGGGCCTGTCACCCAGCAGCTTGACCCGTAGTCCTTCTATGACGGCGTACGTTATTCGTCCTGCACCGCAAACACGTCGTCCATGTCGCGGTCATACGCTCCGACCAAAGGTGGTATCCGTCACTCACGTTGATCAACTGCGCGGTCACCCGCAGCCGGTTGCCCGCCTTGCGAACGCTTCCTTCGAGCACCGTCGCCACAGCGAGCTTGTTGCCAACGTCACGAAGATCAACGGCCAGTCCCTTGAACTGAAAGGCAGACGTTCGCGCTACGACTCGAAGACCGTCAAGCTTCGTGAGCGCGTTGATGATCTCTTCGGCCATGCCGTCGCAGAAATACTCCTGCTCCGGGTCGGCGCTCATGTTGTCGAACGGCAGCACAGCGATAGAGGGCGCCTCTGGCTGATTGCTCGCGGGCACTGTCGTTTCCCTCACGGTCCCCAGCTCGTCTACTAGCTCGGAAACCGCCTGATACCGTCCGGACTCGCTCTTGCTCAGGGCCCGGCCCACGACGCCGTTCAGCGCCGCCGCCGCCCCGCTCAACGTCGGCGTCGGGCGCTCCAGGATCGCCTTCGAGATCGCCAACAGGTTGTCCCCCTGAAACGGCTGCTGCCCCTTCAGCATTTCGTAAAGCACCACCCCCAGCGACCAGATGTCGGTACGGTGAGCCACTTCCTCTCCGCGCGCCTGCTCCGGTGACATGTAGGCCACGGTGCCGACCGTTGTCCCGGTCTGCGTCACCCCCTCCGATCCAGCAAGTTTGGCCAACCCGAAATCGAGGATCTTGACCGTCCCGTCCCCCGTCACCATCAGGTTCGCGGGCTTGATGTCGCGATGGACGATTCCGGCCGCATGCGCCTTGCTCAGCCCCCGGCCCACCTGCGTGGCGATGTCGACGGCGGCGGCCAGCGCCACCGCCCCCTGCGCGATCCGCTCCTTGAGTGTCTCCCCCTCGTAGTACGCCATCACTAGGTAGAGCTCGCCGTCGCCCGTCTCGTTGATCTCGTGGATCGTGCAGATGTGGGGGTGGTCCAACGCCGAGGCGGCCTTCGCCTCCTGGAGGAAGCGCTGCTTCGCCGTGGCGTCGCGCGTGAGATCCGGGGGCAGGACCTTGATCGCCACGTGCCGGTCGAGGCGGGGATCCTGGGCTCGGAAGACGACGCCCATCCCGCCGCGGCCGAGCTCGGCCGCGATCACGTACGGACCGATCGGCGAACCGGGAGCCAGAGCCATCGATGTGATGTGGCGGCCGCGCGGTGCGCCGCCTATCGCTCCTGGGCCCGCGCGCCCGTGAGGAGATTCGTCATGCCGTAATTCCCCTCGTTGCACGCGTACTCGAAGATCGGCCCTTCGGTCGTCTTCATCGGGATCGCCGCCGTCCACGGCCGCGTCCACCACGTCGGGTCCTCGACCGTGAACTCGTAGAGGAGCGTCTCCGCATCGACACGCGTGAACCGCTCGACCAGGTGGTATGTCTCGCCCGACGCTCCACGCCCGATCAAGCCTCCGCTGAAGCTGGACTTGTCGGTGAAGTTCCGGGTATCGACGACCAGCGTGTCACCCTCCCAGTGGCCCCGCGAGTCGCCGAGCCACTGGTGCATGTCTTCCGGAAGGAGCGGACGACCATCGAGCGGAACGACGCGCGCTTCGTGGATCATCTCGGTGAACAGGAACGCCTTGTCCGCCAGGTCGTCTGGCCGCTGCAACGGCGTCAAAGTGCGGAAGTCCCACATGCCTTCGAGGTCGGGCGCGCCCCACGCGGTCCGAAGCGGCTCGCTCGTATTCGCCGATTGCGCGACCGCGACCATCGGCACCAGCGCGACAGCCACGAGCGCGATCGACACGGCGGTAAGCCATCTATTTCGCACCTGACCCTCCTCCTCGGGACACCGTGATCCGGAACGGACGATAGAGCCGCGTCACCTCGGCGTCGCCGTCCATCACGCGCGCGCGCGCCACGTATCGGCCTGGCGGAAGATGGTCGATCCGCACCTCGGCCAACACGACGCGCCGCGGCCCTTGGGTCTCACCACTGAACACCGCAACACCGGACGCGCGCGTGGGGCCCGCTCGGTCTTCGGCCACCTCGACGACGACGCGCGTCTGGTCGAAGTCAAACCCGTCGGCGGCCTCCAGCTCCGTGTAGGCCGTGAGCCAGCCACCCGCCACGCGCGCTTCGACCTGCGGGTAGTAGACCCCGGGCGCCGCCAACCGCTCCGACACCATGAGGTCGCCGACACGCAGCGGCCCGTCTGCGTGCCGCTGGGCCTCGACCCGATGGTCAACGCTGCCGCGCCGGCCGGCGGCATCCAGCACGGCGACCTTCAGCGAATAGGTGCCCACATCGACGAGCATCGACCGGGAGTACTCGAGGACGCGGCCGCTCGCTGTCTCGACCGGCGTGGCGGTGACCTGCTGTGTGCCGCTCGCCAGCACCGTGCCCTCCGGGTCGCGCAGAACGAAGCCGAGGGTCAGATCCGGCGAGGCATCCACCTCGGCCTCAACTTCCGTGGCCACCATGACCCGCACGCGCCCGCCGTCCGGGTAGGCGTAGGTCGCGACGCGCAGCGGAAGCTCCGTCGCGAAGACTGGGGACTGCAGGACTCGCGTCATCCGCTCGGCCGGGCTGCCGGCGTCGTCCGGCTCCGGGGTGAAGTGCACCTCGCGCCGCGCCCGCACGCGAGCGCCCCTACGGCTCACCGTGACCTCGATGTCGCGCCGGTCCTCGTCTCGGTCCGTCGGACGCGCTTCCACGCCAAGCAGGTAATAGCCCGACAGCTCCTCCGCAAGCCTGTCGAACACCGCGGTGGGGTTGTAATTGGCGCGAAAGAGCTCGCCGCGCGTAAACGCCGCGATGGCCTGGAGCCCCTGCGTCTTCATCAGGCGATCCGCCCGGGCCGTGGGCTGCGCTTCCGCCTCGGTCACGTCGCTCATCGGATCATCGACCAGGATCACATACACCGTCGTGCGCGAGGCCGCGGCCAACTCCTCGACCTCGCGCAGTGACCCCGCGTTGCTGTCGACGACGAACCCACCCGAGATCCACACGACTGTCTTGCGCCCCTCCACCTCGCGTAACGCGGCGAGGATGGACTCCAGGGCACGACGCGAGTTGCGGACGTTGTATTTCACCTCCTGCACGATCGATCGGCTCTCGGAGTCCACCCGGAGCGCGCATCCGGGGCTTCCGTCGCAGACGCGCGCGATCACCTCCGACAGCACGTCCCCATCGTTGTACTCGGCGATCCGGAACGCCTCGAAGAGGCCGATGTTGAGGTCCCGCCGCACGCGGGCGCCGAGACCCGCCATCCCATCAATCGTCTCGCGCACGAACTCGTGGTCCGATGTGAAGTCGACATACCGGCCGGTCGGCACAGCCATGAGGGCAACCCGATCGCTGGGACTCAGCGTGTCAAGGAAGTCGCCGGCGGCCTGCATCACACGTCGGCCTTCCCCGAACGGGATGCTTTCCTCGTCGACGGCGATCACGATCAGCCGACCGGGCGTGTCGGGACTGTTCGCCGTGTAGAAGACGTCCGGAGACTCGGGCTCCCGTGGCGACTCGTCGCGGTCGGGTGGTCGCAGCGAGACGAACTGCGCTTGCTCGACGCGGCGAGGCTCTCCGTCGACCGTGACCGTGAACTCGTCTGGCGTCAGGTCGGCGATCTGGCGTCCCCGGCCATCAATGACGCTGACGTCGATCTCGATGATCTCGACGCCGCTCCGGAAGGTGGGCTGTTCTTGGGACGTCTGCGCCGAGACCAACGCCGACGCGATGACCGCCGTCACACAGATCCCGACGAGCCGCCGACGGCGCTGTCGGGAACGGGCGACGGTCGTATCGCGTGTCTGGGCCATGAGCTGTAAGGAAACGACCGACGTGGGCCACCCGCATTCTACCGATTCGCCGGTATCCATGAGGACATCGATGCAACGTCCCGGGCCCAAATCTCGTAAACGGAAGTGATGGCGGGCGCTGACCGCAGCCGCCGGCGCGGGGGGACATGGCTCGACGCCTGACGAGAAGCCGAAAGAGCGCGATGGTTGGCGGCGTGGCCGCCGGCTTCGCCGACTATTTCAACGTCGACCCGGTCTTCGTCCGCCTGGGCTTCGTGCTGCTGGCCCTCGCGAACGGCATCGGGCTGCTGTTTTACGTCATCTGTTGGGTCATCGTCCCGACTCAGGACGACGGCGTTGCCCAGCAGACGCCCGCTGGTGAGCACGTGGCGGAGGAAGCGGCTGCCGCCGGGGTTGACGTGGCGGAGGAGGCGGGCGGCGCCGGGGAGCAGGTGGCGGAAGAGGCGCGTGCGGCCGGGGAGCGGATACGAGCGGCCGGCGAGAACGTCGTCAATGAGGTCCGCGAGGTGGCGGAATCCGGACGCGGCCACATGATTGCCGGCGTCATCCTCATCGTCGTGGGGTCGGTCTTCTTGCTTGATCGCTTCGCCTGGATGTTCCACTGGCCGCGCTGGCTGAGCTTCGACAACCTGCTGCCGCTGGTCCTCGTCGCCATCGGGGTCCGGTTACTGATGCGCGCTCGTGAGGAGCGGGCATGAGCAACACACGCATCCTCTGGGGCCGCGTGTCGCGCGGGCTGAGCTTTATCGGCTTCGGCGTGTTCTTCCTCCTGACCACGCAGGGATTCCTGCACCGTGGCTTCTGGCTCGATGCGTTGGCATATTGGCCGGTCGTGCTGATCGCCCTCGGGCTGCGCCTGATGTTCCAGCACAGCAGAACTCCGTGGGCCGTGTTGGTATCGCCACTGGTCATCATGGGGACCCTGAGTTACGTGGCATGGCGCGGTCCGGTCATGCTCTCGGCGGAGTGGAGCACGGTGCGGGCGGCACGTGACCCCGGGGTTGAGCGTTGGAGCCTGGACGCGGAGATGGCACTCGCGGATCTGGCGGTGCGCGCCGTTCCGGGAACTCCACGGATGCTGCTTCAGGGACGTACGGCACCATCCGATCTCGGCCGCGTGCGCGTGACCGGTCGCGGCGACTCGTCGCGGGTCCGTCTGCGCAGCGACCGCTGGTACTCCGGCAGCATTCGTTTCCTGCCCCTCCGGCGACACCGCTGGGAGGTGGACGTGGCCAACGACCTGCCGGTCGCACTTCGTCTGGCGACCTCGTTCGCCGAGGGGGAGCTCGATCTGGCGACCATCGAGGTCACGCGCGCGGACCTCGACGGGGCGTTCAACGACCTCACGTTGCGTCTGGGGACACCCCTGACGGACACACGGGTGACCTTGGAAGGCGCCTTTAACCATCTCGAGCTGGTGGTACCCGAGGACACCCCGGTGCGCGTCCGGACCAACGGCGTCAACAACCTGGTGGACCGCCGCGCGAACCGAGGTGAGCTGAGCGGCCCGGCTTACCGCCTGCGTTCCGACGGCGCGTTCAACCGCGTCGTCATCCGCTCGGACTGAACACACCGCGGCGCTTCACCGATGAGGTCGGGACGATGACAGACGTGGACGCAACCCACCACGACGAAGTCGGGACGATGACAGACGTGGACCCGACCCACCACACCGAGGTCGGGACGACGGCAGATGTGATCGCGACGCACCGACGCCCGAAGGGGCATCTCATTCTTGGCACCGTGCTCGTGGTTGTCGGCACCTGGATCTTCCTGCAAAACCTCGGCGTCAACCTCCCAGGTCTCGAAGAGATGTGGCCCATCCTGCCGTGTCTGGCGGGAGCCGCCCTCCTCGTCTCGTTTTTCACGGGCAAGGACCGCGGCGCCGGACGCATCTTTCTCGGTACGGCGGGGCTTCTCGTGGGCCTCTTCTTCTTCGCCTTTACCCTCGGTCCGCTGGGGTGGTGGGAGATGGAGGTGTATTGGCCCGCCTACCCGCTCATTGGAGGAATGGCGTTTCTGGCGACCTGGGTGGCGGGTCGACGTCGCGAATCCGGCCTGCTCGTGCCGGCCGCACTCAACGCCGTGGCGGGAGTGGTCGGATTCTCCTTCACCCTCGGCTGGCTGGAGATGTGGGTCCTCCCGGTCATCGAGACCGGCTGGCCGCTCGTGCTGATCGCCATGGGGCTGCTCATCGTCTTCCGCGGCTTCGTCCCCAAGCGTACCGCCTGAGTAGGCGGGGCTACGCGTTCTGTAGGGCCGCCGCAATATTGGTCAACGCGAGCTCGACCAGCTTCCTCGACGTCGCGATGTTCATGCGCATCCGGCCGGACCCGCCGAGACCGTAGCTGGATCCGGGATTGATGTGGATGTGCGCGTGCTCCACGAGGTAACGCTGAAACAGCGCCTCCGGCGTCGATGAGGCGTCATCGGCCGCGGTCGGCGTGACATCGACGACCCGCATCGCATCGCTGACGTCCAACCAGGCGAGGTAGGTGCCCTCCGGCTTGACCATCCGCACGTGCGGCATGCTCGATCGCACGAACGACTCGACGGCCGTCTGCGTGCCGTCGATGTAGTCGACGAGCTGGTCGAGCCACTCCTCACACTCGTCGTAGGCGGCCTGCGCCGCGACGATGCTCAGTGTGCTCATGGCCTGCCTGAGCTGACCGGGACCGGTGATCCGGTCGAGGTAGTCGGGATTCGTCGAGAACAGGTAGGCGCACCGCATCGCCGACAGGTTGAACGACTTGCTGACCGACTTGTAGGTGATGCTGTTCCGGACGATCTCCGCGTCCTGGAGCGTCGCGTAGGGTGTGTACGTGTTGCCCGCGGTCACGAAGTCGCAGTGGATCTCATCGGCGAGGACGACGACCCGTCGACGCGTGCAAATCTCGCCCAGCCGCGTCAGGTCCTCCCGCGACCAGACATTCCCTGTCGGGTTGTGCGGATTGCAGAGAAGGAACGCGTGGACGTCGTGATCGATCCGCCGCTCGAAGTCGTCGAAGTCGATCTCGTACCGACCGTTGACGAGTCGCAGCGGACTTTCCTCGGCCACTGTATCGACGATGCGGATGTCCGCGTAGAACCCGTCGTAGGCCGGCGCCAAGAGAAGCACCTTGCTCCGAGGCGGGCAGAACGCACGCAACGTGCTGATGATCGCCGGGTGCACGCCCGCGGAATTGCGGATGGTCTCGGGGTCGATGTCGAGACCGTAGCGTCGCCGATTCCAGTTGACGATCGACTGCCGATAGGCGTCCGGGATCGTCATATAGCCGTAGTTCTCGTGCTCGACGCGGGCGCGGAGCGCGCGCGTGATGGCCGGCGCCGATCTGAAGTCCTGGTCGGCGGTGCCCATGCCCACCTGGACCTGATCACGGCCGTATCGCGCGATCTGACGGTCCCACTTCGAGGAATCGGTGCCGATCCGGCTGTAGACCGTGTCGAAGTCGTATCGTGCGCCGTCAGGTTGGGCGGCGGACCCGAGCACCGGTGCGGCAGCTCCCGCCGGCGTCGTCCCCAGCGCCCCGGCGAGCGCGGCGGTTCCGGCGCTCCGAAGAAACGCTCTCCGATCAAGCTCCGTACCCTGCGACATGCGCTCCTCCGGTTCTGAACCGACCGACCACGGTCACCGTGTCGCCGTTCCCCGTTCGCCAGGTGGGATCCTGGCCAGGGTATGCCACCACCGTAGGGCCCGCAAGCGCTCCGTTCATGGCGGAAGATCGACCGCTCACCCGATCCTGCCGGAATCAAGCCTTCGTGCCCGTATCTTCCTGTGAGGGCCGCAACGGAGTCGGCCTGAGCGCGACACAACGGCGCGATACCGGAAAAGGGGGTTGGGTGCCGGTCACACTCATCGGGTGGATACACTTTCTGCTGGCGCTGGCCGCGATGGCCGCGGGAGGTGTCGTCGCGATGGAGCGCAAGGGCACGCCCCGACATCGACGACTGGGGCGGACCTACGGGTTCCTCATGCTCGGCGTGAACGGCACCGCGTTCATGCTGTACGGGCTGTTGGGGCACTTCGGTCCGTTTCACGTGGCCGCGCTGTTCAGCCTGGTGACGATCGTCGCAGGGTGGCTGCCGGCGCGCCGGCGGTCGTCGGGGTGGGTCGCAGCGCATGCGTACATGATGGGTGGGTCGTATGTCGGGCTGCTCGCGGCCGCCGCGGCGGAAACGCTCGGCCGGATTCCCAACACGCCGTTCTGGGGCATGGTCATCGCCGCGTCGCTGGCGGTCAGCATCATCGGCGCGGTTATCATGCGTCGACGTCTGCCGGCCACGCTCGCCCCGTATACCCGCGCCACCCCGGTCGGCGCCAGGGGACGTGGAGACTATGCTTAGGGCCACCAACTGTCCGGCGTTGCTGCGCGTCGCGACGATACCACCGTCGAGTGCCCCATGGATCTCGTAGGCCTGATCAGTCTGCTGATGTACACGTTCGGGGCCTTCACGTTCGCGGCCTTGTTCGTCGTCTGGCTGCGTGGGGCTCGCACGTCCAAGACCCTCGGGCGGGTCTATCTCGTCGAGGGCGCGATCTCATTCGTCACGCTCCTGTGGTTCGCGCTCAATCTCCTCTTTACACTCAGCCCGATCATTCCCGGCCTCGATCCGAATCTCCCCCAGCTCGGGACCTTCGCGCTGGCTTTCCTCTTTCCGCCGCTGGTCATGCACCTGTTCTCGGCCGCAGCCTCGCACCGAGCGACCGACGACGGCACGGGCCGGCGGGGCGCTGCCGAGCCCCCACCGCGTGGCTGGGCGGTCACGCTCCGGGTGTTGTATGTGGTGGGACCGGTCATGTCGCTGGCGATCCTCGTAGCCGCGTTCGGGTGGGTGCTTCCGGCGGGGGGGCCCTCCCGCGGCGAAGCCGAGACCTTGAACCGGTTCCTCGGGACCGCCGGAATCTTCCTGGGGCTACTCCTCGCGGTCGGTTTCGGGTACGGCTTTCGGGCATTCGCGAGGTCTAGACAGCGTCGCGAGAACACCGGCGAGCGGACCCGTCGGATCGGGATGCGGAGTCTCATCGCCGTCATGATCGGCTTCAGCGCCGTCGTCGTCATGGGCAACATGGGCGTGATCAGGTTCGAGGGACTCCTGCGCACGGCGATGTACTCGATTCCGCTGCTCATCTGTTTCGGCACCGTCTACTTGACGGACCGATACACCTTTTTCGACCTGTTCATCAAGCGCGGTCTCTGCCTCCTGCTGACCATTCTGGTGTTGACGACATACCTCGCCGTGCTGCTTCCGATGCTGGAGGGCGTCGACTTCGCGTGGGCGGAGCCGTGGGTGTACGCCCTGGCGCTGCTGCCGGTCGCGGTCGCGTTGCCGTGGCTGTATCGGCGCGTCTGGTCGTGGGTGGATGCTGTCTGGCTCGGCCGGCGGTTCACCACGGTGGAGGCGGTGAAGCAGTTTCTGTCGAGCATGCAGCGGGCCACGAGCGAGGGCCAGCTCGTCGATCGAGCCGAGCAAGGCATCTCCACCATCTTCCGGGCACCCGCGCGCATCGACGTGACGTCTGACGGTCGGGCGACCGAGCCTTTCGACAGCACGATCGACATACCGATCGATGGTGGAAGCGGACGCGTGGGCGTGATGCGGTTGGGACGCCGCGCGGGCGGCACACCGTTCTTCAGCGAAGATCGGTCGCTGTTGGGCTCACTGGCGGACGTGTTTGCGTACATGTTCGAGAACACGCGCCTGCAGGAGCGGGAACAAGCCCAGGAGCGCCGGGCCAAGGAGCTCTCGCTCCAGGCCAGCCGGTCCGACTTGAAAGCGTTGCGCGCGCAGATCAACCCGCACTTTCTCTTCAACGCGCTCAACGCGATCGCCGGCCTTATTCACAAGGACCCGGGTCGGGCCGACCGGACCGTCGAGCAGCTGGCCGAGGTGTTCCGTTACACCTTGCGGCGGTCAGAGCGCGAATGGGCGCCGCTCGAGGACGAGATCGAGTTCGTGCGGGCGTATCTCGACGTGGAACAGGCACGGTTCGGGCGCCGACTCGAGTGTCGAGTGACGCTCGACGCCGCCGTGACCGCCGCGGTTGTGCCGACGATGATGGTCCAAACCCTCGTGGAAAACGCCGTGAAGCACGGGGTGGCGGCGGTGCGCGGCGTTGGTCAGGTCGTCGTCGATGCGTCTCCCGCAGACGACGGGTTGCGTATCTGCGTGGCTGACAACGGTCCTGGGTTCGGAGATCGCAAGCCGGCCGTCCAGGCCGACGGGTCCAGCTACGGCCTGAAGAACATCCGTGAGCGGCTCCGCGGGTACTACGGCGACCGTGCGGCGCTGACGCTCGAGCGTGATGACGAGCAGGAGTTGACCGTCGCGGCGATTCTATTGCCGTGGACGGCCGACGCCGGCACCGGCGTAGCCGAGGGTGATCCGCTGGCCGGCGCTGCGGCAGGGCAGCGATGATCCGCGCGGTGCTCGTCGACGACGAGGAACCGGCGCGGGACCGCCTGCAGGCGCTGCTGCGGGAGCTGGGCACGGTCCGTGTGGTCGGGGTGGCCGAGGACGCCGAGGAGGCGCTCGAAAAGATCACCGAGGCCCGGCCGAATCTGGTGTTTCTCGACATTCAGATGCCCGGCCGCTCCGGCCTGGAGCTGGTGGCGTCGCTTCCGCCCCCGCGCCCGCGCATCATCTTCTGCACCGCGTACGATCAGTACGCCATCGACGCCTTCGAGCACGACGCCGTCGACTACCTGCTGAAACCGCTCAACCGACAACGCTTGGCGCGGGCGGTCGACCGGGTACGCCAGTCGATGGACGAGCGGGAGGAGCTCCGGCATGAAGTCGTGGTCGCCTCGCAGGCGCAGGCACGACTGCTCCCGCAGGCGCTCCCGGCCGGCAATCTCATCGTGACGGGCGTCTGTCGTCCGGCGCGCGGCGTCGGGGGCGATTACTACGACTTCCTCCCCAGTGCCGACGGTCGGCTCGGGCTGGTCGTCGGCGATGTTTCGGGCAAGGGTCTGTATGCCGGCCTGCTGATGGCCGGGCTGCAGGGTCGGCTCCAGACGCTGGTCCGGCAATACGGCGACGATCTCGCCGCGCTGATGAACGAGCTCAACCGGTTGATCTACGCCTCGACCGACGGCGACAAGTACGCGACGCTCTTCTACGGGGTGTTCGACGACGCGACACGCACCCTGCACTACGTCAACGCGGGGCACAACCCGCCGCTCATCGTGCGGAGCGACCATTCGGTCGAGCGACTTGGTGCGACGGGCACGGCGATTGGCCTCATGCCGGATGCTCCGTTCGCCCAGGCGTCGGCCGACGTCGACCTCGGAGATACCCTCGTGCTGTTCACCGATGGCGTGACCGAGGCGATGAACGTGGCGGCCGAGGAGTTTGGCGACGAGCGGTTGGTGCAGCTCGCGACGGACCACCCACACCTGGAACCGTCCGAGCTCGAAACGCTGATCCTGACCGAGGTTGACGCGTTCGCCGGGGAGAGACCCCAGCATGACGACATGACGCTCGTCATCGCGCGTGTCGGAGATCGCGATTCACGCGACGGTTCCGCTCATGGTGCGCGCACTCCTCGTTGACGACGAACAGCCGGCCCGTGAGCGGCTTCGCCGGTTGCTCGCGGCCTTCGACGACGTCGAGGTCGTTGGCGAGGCCGAGGACGGCGAGCACGCCCTCGAGCTGATCCTCGAGCTGAGGCCGGACGTGGTGTTTCTGGACATCCAGATGCCTGGCTGCAGTGGCCTGGACCTCGCGGCCTCGATGCCCGCGCCGCGTCCCAAGTTCGTCTTCTGCACCGCGTTCGAGGAGCATGCGGTCGATGCCTTCGAGCTGCACGCCGTCGACTACCTGCTCAAACCCATTACGCGCGCGAGACTCGCCAAAGCGGTGGACCGGGTCCGCGACGTCGGGAGGACCACCGAGGAGGGATCCGTGGATCGGGCCAGTCAGGCGGCCGGGGCCTATCCAGCGCGGTTTCTCGCGAAGCATGGGACGCGCTACCGGGTCGTGCCTGCGGACGCGGTCATCCTGTTCACGTCTGAGGGAGGACTGACCCAACTGAGAACGGCTGAGGAGCACTCGTGGATGCAGCCGAGCCTGAGCACGCTCGAAGCGCGCCTGGATCCCGCGCGGTTCTGTCGCGTGTCCCGCTCGGCGATCGTGAATCTGGACGCCGTCAAGGAGGTCACGCCGCTCCCGGGTGGATACGGCGAGGCAGCGCTCACGAACGGCGCTCGCCTCGAGGTGAGCCGGCGCCGGCTCAAGACCCTGATGGAACGGCTTGGCCCGTCCTAGCCGCCGATGGACACTTACGGTTCCTCCTCCGTCACCTGCACGACCCGATACCCACCTGACCGCTCGTCGAGCTCCAGCTCGAGCTGACCGCGACTCTGCGCTTCCTCGAGCAGATCGTTGAACGAGCTGAAGCCGTAGAAGGACTCGTTGAATCCCGGACGGCGGCGCTTGAGCGTTTGCTTGATCATCGAACCCCAGAGCTTGGTGCGGTCGCCGCGCTCCGCGTAGATCCCCGCCGCGGTCTGCAGCACGAGATCAATCGCCTCCTGCGCCGGCCCATCCGGCGGTTTGGTGGCAGCCGGTGCCGAACCCGCGGGCTGCTTGCCGCCCTTCCCGCCGGATGCGACGGCCTTCACGCTGCGCTTGCGCCGGCGGGCCGGCTTAGGGTCGGCCACCAGGTCGTCGTAGAAAATGAACTCGTCGCAGTTGTTCATCAGCAAGTCCGACGTCGAGCTCTTCACGCCAACGCCGATGACGGACTTGGCGTTCTCGCGCAGCTTGCTCACGAGCGGCGAGAAGTCGGAATCGCCGGAGATGATCACGAACGTGTCGATGTGCTCTTTCGTGTAACAGAGGTCGAGCGCGTCGACGACCATGCGGATGTCGGCCGAGTTCTTCCCGGTCTGCCGCGCGTGCGGAATCTCGATCAGCTCGAACGCCGCTTCATGCATCGCCGGCTTGAACTCCTTGAACCGCGCCCAGTCGCAATAGGCCTTCTTCGCCACGATGCTGCCCTTCAACAACAACCGCTCGATCACCTGGCGGATATCGAACGCCGGGTAGTTCGCGTCACGCACGCCCCGGGCAACGTTCTCGAAATCGCAGAACACGGCGAGATTGCCGTCACCGTTCACGGATACCCTCCTTCGTAACCCGGCGAGCCGGGTCAGCGTCATCGATTGCAGGACACTACAGCGCCCCGATCCTGAGGCGCGTCACCAGCGTATCGTCCAGCTTGCCGGCGTTTCGCAGCGCCTGGCGGACCGGCTCGTACGCCGGGAAATGCTTGATCGTGTTGATCATCGCGGGGTCGCGCTGGGCGAGGGCCTCGTCGATCAGCGCCACCGCCTCGCGCTCGAGACCCGCGGCCGCCGCGGCGACCGCCACCACCGATGGCTGCATGTGCTCGCGCGACGATCGCGCGACCATCTCCTCGTACACGGCGCGCGCCTCACGCACGTGGCCCTCGCGCGCGTAGGCATGGGCCAACGACGCGAGGGCCCACTGGTGCCGGCCGGACACATCGAGCGCCAGTCGACTGACGTCGATTGCCTCGGCAAAGCGGGAGGCGACGACATACGCCTGCTGCAACGCGAACAACGCGAGGTAGGACGTCGCGTCGCGATCGATGACCGCCGTCCCGTGGTCGATCGCCTCGTCCGTCCGGTTGGCGTACGCCAGGGCCAGGGTGTGCACCCCGGCGGCATAGCCGGTCGATAGCGGATCCTGCCGCACGATCTGCGTCGTGTGCGGGACCGCCTCGTCGAATCGGCCGCGCACCCACGAGAGCAGGAACAGCGCGTACCAGTTGTTTGAAGCACTCGAGCGCCTGCGGCACCGACAGCCCGCGCTGGTAGAGAAGCGCCCGCCCGCGAAGATAGAGTTCATAGGCCTCCGAGTTGGCGGTCGCCGCCTTGACCAGCGGGCCCTGGCCCGCCACGTCCCCGGTCAAGGCGACCTTGAGGCGCGCCACGATGGTTCTCGCAATCTCATCCTGGATGGCGAAGACGTCCTCCAGCTCGCGGTCGTAGCGCTCCGACCAGATCTGATAGCCGTCGGCCACGTTGACGAGCTGGGCCGTGATCCGAAGCCGCGTGCCCGCCCTCCGGACACTCCCTTCGAGCACGGTGTTCACGTTGAGCTGCCTGCCGATGTCGCGCAGGTCGACCTGCTGGCCCTTGAACGAGAACGCGGACGTGCGTGCCGCGACGTGCAGATGCTCGATGCGCCCGAGCGCGTTGATGATCTCCTCGGAGACGCCGTCGCTGAAGAACTCGTTCTCGGGGTCGGCGCTCATGTTCGTGAACGGCAGGACGGCGATTGCCTTGTCCCGCGTCGGCGGCGCCGCGCCGACGGTGACACCCGATTCGTGGTCTCGGCGCACCGCCTCCAGCTCGCGTCGCAGCTCGTCGGCGGACTGGTAGCGCTGATCGGAATCGCCGACGCCAACGACGGCCCGCTGTCGCCGACGAACGGCCGGCACCCCGCGATCAGCTCGTACATCACGACACCGAGCGAGAAGATGTCCGTGCTGGTCGACGACCTTGGCCTCGAGCTGCTCCGGCGACATGTAGGGGAACGTGCCCACCGCCGCGCCGTGCTCGGTCAGCGGCGCGCTGAGTGTGGCCTCGAGCGCGTGACGCATCCCGACGAACTTTGCGAGACCGAAGTCGAGCACCTTGACGCGACCCGCAGCGGTGATCATCACGTTGGCCGGTTTGAGGTCGCGATGGGTAATCCCTTCGTCGTGGGCGGTGGCGAGCGCGTCGGCCAGGGGCACACTCACCTCGAAGAAGCGGCCAAGTGATCGCGGTTCGCCGCCGATGAGCTCGCTCAATCCTTGCCCCTCGACCAGCTCCATGGCGAGAAAGTGCACGCCGTCACGCTCATCGACGGCGTGGATCGTGACGACGTTGAGATGATTCAATGCGGCGACCGCGCGCGCCTCCTGTTGGAACCGTCTGAGCGCCCCCCTGTCGTTGGCCAGCCTGTCCGGCAGCACCTTGACCGCCACGTCCCTGTCGAGCTTCGTGTCGTGGGCGCGCAGCACGATTCCCATGCCGCCGGCGCCAAGCTCGCCGGTGATCTCATAGTGCCCCAGACGATCGCCGACGTTCAGCGGCATAGGTTGCTGCTCGTGGGACGGCCAGCGTTGCCTAGGACCCTGATAAGGTTGCCAACTCTGGACGCGGTCAGGGTCCTTAGCTCGTGAGCAGCTCGTCGAGCTGCCGGCTGACCCAGGCCCGATCATCGGCGTTTCCGCCGCCACCGGCCATGTGACCCCAGATGCTCGGGATGACCCGTAGCTCGGCGTTCGTCATCTGGGCGACCTCGAGCTCGTTGTCCTCAGGGGGAAAATAGAGATCGGTGCGCGACGGCATCACGAAGGCGCGGGCGCGTATCGCCCCCAGGGCCGCCGACAGATCGCCACCGAACCGCGGATGCGCACCGATGTCCGCCGCCTGCCACGTGGCGAGCATCGCCAGCAGATCATTGGCGTCGAAGCTGGAGAACGATCCCTCGGCCATCGAGAAGAAGTCCTCGATGTCGGCGCCGTACGCGGTGTGGAGGCCTTCACGAAAGAAGGTCTGCGACGCAAACCAGCCCGCGTAGACGCGGGAGAAGGCGCGCAGGCCGGCGGTGGGCGGGCTCGCGTACTCGCCGCCCGCCCAGGCGCAATCCGCCGTCAGGGCCGCCTTGACCCCCTCGAGGAACACGAAGTTGTGCACGGCGGTCTTCGCGCTGCCGCAGATCGGCGCAATGCGCTCGACCATCTCCGGATAGAGCGCACCCCAATGGAACGCCTGTTGCCCGCTCATCGAAAAGCCGACCACGAGCTTGATGCGCTCGATGCCGTAGCGCTCGGTCAGCAGGCGATGCTGTGCCCGCACGTTGTCATACGGATGAATGACCGGAAAACGGACCCGATCCTGCGGCGGCGGCGTGTTGCTCGGCGAGGAGGACAGCCCGTTGCCAAACTGGTCCGGGACCACGATGAAGTAGCGGCTTGGGTCGAGGGCGAGGTCCGCACCGATCGACGCTTCGTTGCTCGTGTGGCGGCCCGCGTACCACGTGGGATACACGATGACGTTGTCCCGTGCCGCGTTGAGCTCACCATGCGTCTTGTAGGCCAGGGTCGCCGAACGGAGCACCTCGCCCGAGATCAGCGGAAAGTCTCCGAGCGCGTAGCGCTCGGAGTCGTCGAGCGTGGGTACCGACGGCTGCTGTGACGGGACGGCCGCGCGCGCGACCGATCGGGCCAGCCGCTGGGTCACGAGACCGGCACCGGCGACCATGGCGGACTGCAAGAGGGCTCTGCGCTTCATGGCTGTCTCCCGTCGCGCCACGTTCCCCGGTGGCACCTCCGGGCGATTATAGGCAGGTTGCGCCATCACCCGCGGACGAAGTACGGTTCCCGCGCCGTGATTGACACCTCGCCCGAGCTAGCGGCGCTGGTCGCACGCATCGCCGAGACGTCGCGCCTGGGCGTCGACACCGAGGCCGACAGCCTGCATTGCTATCGCGAGAAGGTCTGCCTGGTCCAGATCGGGCTGCCCGACGGCGATGCGCTCGTCGACCCGCTCGCCGGGCTCGACCTGTCGCCCTTGCTGGCGGCGCTAGCTCACACTGAGATGGTCATGCACGGCGCCGACTTCGACCTGCGCATGCTGTATCGACTTGGGCTCGAGACACCAGCCAAGGTCTTCGATACCATGATTGCCGCGCGGCTGACCGGTCACGCCAGCTACGGCTACTCCGCCCTCGTCGCCGAGCACTTCGGCGTCACGCTGCCCAAAGGCTCGCAGAAAGCCAACTGGGCCCACCGACCCCTGGCGCCGACGATGCTGGAGTACGCGCGCAACGACACGCACTACCTGCTGCGGCTCGCGGCGCTGCTGGAGCAGCGCTTGGAGGATCTCGGGCGCCTCGCGTGGCTCGAGCAATCGTGTCAGCGTGCGGTGGCGGCCGCGCGCAATGTGCGTGCGAAAGATCCGCAGACTGAATGGCGCGTCCGCGGCAGCCACGCACTTGGCCCGCGCGCCGGTGCCGTCCTCCGCGCGCTCTGGCACTGGCGCGAGGATGAGGCCCGCACCGTCGACCGCCCACCGTTCCACATCGCATTGAACGCGGACCTCGTCGACGCCGCGCGGTGCTTCGACCAGGGTGACCCGGTCAGGGGCCGCGGCGTGCGCGGCAGCCGTCGCGCGCGCTTCGAGCGCGTGGCGGCCGAGGCTCTGAAGCTCGACCAATCCGCATGGCCCCGCCGCGTCCCGTCCAGCGCGCGGCCACGCCTCACACGTGCCCAGGACGCGCGCGTCGCCGCGCTCAGGCAGCGACGGGATCGCGCGGCCGCGCGGCTGGCAATCGACACCGACCTCATCGCTCCGCGTGCGGCGCTCGAACGCGTCGCCACCGACGGCGAGGCCGGCCTGGATACGCTGCTGCCGTGGCAGCAGCAGCTCATCAAGGACGACGCGTGACCATGGGCGAGGCGAGGGCCGCGGGCGACACGTGAACTCCCGGGTCTGAGCTTCGGCGGCTATTCCGGTCCCGAGAGCAGACGCACAACGCCGGCGTCGCCGTCGACCTCGACCGTCTGCCCGTCACTCAGGCTGCTTGTCAGGTTGACGATCCCGGCCACGCACGGCTTGCCGTACTCGCGTGCCACCAGGGCGCCGTGTTGGAGCTCGCCGCCCACCTCCAGTAGCACGGCCGACGCGTTGATGAACAGCGGCGTCCACCCAGGATCGGTGGTGTGTGCGACCAGGATGTCGCCCGGCTCGATCTCCTTTTCGAACGGGTCGTGCATCACCTTGACCGGCCCCGTCACCCGACCCGGGGAGACCGCGAGCCCACGCAGCTCGCCCGGCTCCTGCGGTCGCTGCGGACGAATGATCCGCCCCCGCGAGTCGATCACATGCGGGAAATGGCGAACGAGCGTGCGGGCCTTCCGGTAGAACACGTTGCGCGTCTCGATGCGCTCGCGCAGGTCGACTGCGGGGGCCTGCTCGGCGCGGTCGATATCCTCGAACCGAAGCTCGAAGATATCCTCCCGCCGATCGAGACGACCCTGGTCCACCCAGCGGTCGGCCAGGGCGAGCAGCCGTGTCCGGATACGCATGTTCACCATCGTGATGTGGTGCTTCGGCATCTCCCGCGCCGGTTCGAAGACGATGATGTTCCGATACGCGCGTTGGAGACGGCGGCGCTTGCGCGCCGGCAGCAGTTCGGCAAGCCGCCGATACGCGGTCTCTCGCTCGCGCGCCTGACGCGCGTGACTCTCGCCGGGGTCGACGCTGCTGCCGCGCGCCAGCGTCGCCATTTGTCGCAGCGCGACCCGTGGATCGTCCCCGTACTTGGCGTACGCCAGATCCATCTCGAACGGCCCCCGGCAGCCAAAGCGCCCGACGAACTCGTCCCACGCGGCGAGGAACTCGTCGGACGGCGATCGTGCAGTGAGCGCACGCGCGAGCGCGTCGATATCGTCGAACGCCGTGGCCGGCAGCAAGGTGGACAGGCGATGCAGGGCAATCCCCATCTCGAACACGAGATCATCCGCCCCGGCCTTGATGGCGTCGGACAGTCGCCGCTGTTCTTCCGACGTCGAGTCGATGAGATTGCCGAGGGCCTGCGTCCCACGAAGAATGTGCATCAACAGCGCGGGCGCCGTCGCGGCCTGGGCGACCCTGCCGACCTGGCCATAGAGCCACAGGACGTACTCGCTCATCCCCATCGGCTCGTCAGGCGGCAGGTCGACGTCGCGCTCGAATGTTGCGAGCGCGTCACGATATTGCTCCTGGAACGCCTGACCCCGGAGCATCGCCTTCGCCATCCCCTTCAGGAATCCGCGGGCCCGCCACAGGACGGTCGGCGCCGCGAGCAGCAGCCGTCCCTTGCGCATGTATGCGGGTGGCCGCTCCGCCTTGTATCGATCGAGGTTGACGGTTTCGTAGATGTCGGCGAGGGTCGCGTCGATGAGACGCCGCTGGGGCGCGGCCTTCTTCACGTCGACCAGGTGCAGCACGTGCGAGAGATTCGCGTAGAGGCGCGCGCCGCTCGCGCCGTAGACGCCCCGTTTCAGGTCGCGGTCGAGCGTCACGTCGCCGAACACGTACCTCAGCATCCCCTCCATCATCACCATGAACAGGTCGTTCGTCAGTGGCGACACCGCCCCGCTCATCGTGAGCCCATCTGCCAGGCTCGGGTCGAGGTACAGCAGGCGCCGCTCGCCCGGCTCCGTTTGCATCTCGGGTGGCAGCGGCACATAGGTGGTGATTGGGCGCGCCTGCAGCACATGGAGCGTGCCACCGGCGAACGCCCACTCGACGTCCACCGGGTCGCCGTAGAGCGACTCGATGGCGCAGGCCGTCTTGACGACCTCGCCGAGTTGCAGGACGTCGAGACACAGGTCGTCGGAGCGGTCGTTGCCCTTCGTTCCGCGCTCGCACTCGACGGTCGTCGATGTGACCTTGTCGACCACCCATCGGTCGGGCACGAGCTCGCCGGACACGAGCGCCTCACCCAAGCCCCAGCTCGCGTTCACCACCGCCTCGTCGAAGTCGTTGGTCAGCGGGTTGATCGAGAACGCGACGCCTGACACGTCACTCGCGACCTGCTGCTGCACCACGACCGCGATGCGCGGGACATCGACCGGCAGGTTGCGTTGCTGCTTGTAGATGACTACCCGAGCATCGAGACAGGAGACGAAGCACCGGCGGATGGCGTCCTCGAGTCTGTCGGCGGTGACACCCAGCACGGTGTCGTAGAGACCGGCGAACGAGGCCTCGGCGAGATCTTCTTCCGGCGACGACGATCGGACAGCGCACACGTCGTCGCCAAGCGCGTCCATCAGCGCCTCGGCGACAGCCCGCTGCTTACCATCGAGCTCCAGCTCTCGCGCCCGCGCTTTCATGGCATCGCATGCCGCGGTCAGCCCTGCCCGCCCCTCGCTTCGGGTGGAATCCGACGCGAGGCGACACACCTCACGCCATTCATCTGACTGCGCCAGGCCGGCGGTCCACGACTCGAAGAACTCCGACGTCAGGAGCCAGCCATCCGGCACCGGGAAACCAGCCCTGGCCAGCCGCACGAGGGACGCCGCCTTCCCGCCGATTCGATCAAGCGGCAGATCAGCGTCGGTGCGGAGGGGGACCATGAGCATGGGCACCTCGATCGTCATGGCCGGCCTACACCTTGACATCCGTACATACTGTGCATAATACTGTGTATACTGAGTCTAGAGCAGTAGCAATGAGCAACAGGTCCGGCAGCTCCGCACCCAACTTCATTTTGTCCCAGGCGCTCGGCCGCCCGATGTATCTCCAAATCATGGATCAAGTCCAGCAGCGAGTGGCAGTCGGCGATTGGGCAGCTGGCACCAAATTGCCCTCGATCCGCGAGCTGGCGATGGACCTGAACATCAGCGTCATCACCGTAAAGCGCGCGTATCTAGAGCTCGAACGTAACGGCGTCATCGTCACACAGCAGGGCAAGGGTTCCTGGGTCAGCGAGCAGAACGATCGCAGTCGCCTGCAGCAGGACGAGCTCGCGCGCCATCTGGCCCGTGCGGCCACGCTGGCGGCGGCCATGGACCTGTCGGCCGAGGAGCTCGAGGCGTTGCTCGCTCGTCACGTCCGGGAGTGAGGAGGATCGGAGGATGAAGAACGCCATCGAATGCCGGGGCATCGGCAAGACCTACCCGCGTTTCACACTGAACGAAATCGATCTCGACGTGCCGGAGGGCTCGGTCATGGGGTTCGTGGGGCCCAACGGCGCGGGCAAGTCGACCACCCTGCGCATCATCATGGGGCTGATTCACGCCGACCTGGGCATCGTCAACGTGCTGGGCCACCCTATGCCACGCGAGCAGATCGCCGCGAAGTGGGACATCGGCTTCTTCTCCGAGGACATGCGCCTCCACCCCGGTGAGACGATCGAGTTCCACATGCGGCTGATGGCCTCGATCTTCCCGACATGGGACGAGACCTACGCGACGCGTCTGCTCCAGCGCTTCGAACTCGACTCCACCCAGCCGGTCAAGGGCCTCTCCCACGGCCAGCGCGTGAAGGCGGGCCTTCTCATGGTGCTGGCGCGTCGCCCGCGCCTACTGGTGCTGGACGAGCCGACGACGGGCCTCGACCCCCTGGCCAGACGCCAGATCCTCGACGAGATGTCCGCGGTGCTCGCCGATGACGACCGGTCGATCCTGTTTTCGTCCCACAACACGCTTGACGTCGAGCAGATCTCGGACCGGATCACGTTCATCACAAACGGCTCCATCGTCTTTTCAGAGGACAAGGAGGCACTGCTCGACAGTTGGCGGCGAATCCGTCTGCACGTGCCGGACGACTTCACGATTCCGCCAACCGAGGGTGTCCTGGACGTGCAGCGCACTGGTCATCTGGCCGTCGTGACGACCAACGCCTACGGCGATGGAACACACGCGGCCTTCACCTCGGCCGGCGCCTCGGTTAGCGCGGTGGAACGCCTGACCCTCGAGGAGATCTTCCTCACCAGCGTCTCGGATTCACAGGAGGCTCGGTCATGAGCGTGTCGATCGTCCCGCAGCTCGTCCGCAAAGACCTGCACATCATGAAGGTCCCGATGTTCGTCGGTTGGCTGGGGGGCATCGCCGCCATTGTGGTGACCGTCCTCGGCGGTTCCGGGTTCTTCATCTTTGGCATGATCCTGTTTGTCACCTGCATGATCGGCCCGGGCATGTACACGGTGTCTCAGACGGTGGCCGAGGAGCGCACCCAGCAGACGCTGCCCTTCATCATGAGCCTACCGATCACGGTCCGCGAGTACACGACAGCGAAGCTCGTCGCCAACCTGGCGATCTTTGGCGCCGTCTGGCTCACGCTCTCCGGGGCCAGCTTCGTGGTGTTCATCGGACCGGAAGGCATGCCGGATGGGGCCTTCCCGTTCGTCACCATCGTCCTGGTCGGGATCTTCCTCGCCTACACCCTCATCCTCTCGACCAGCCTCGTCAGTGAGTCGATGGGCTGGACCATCGCAGCCGTCGTGGGGGCCAACATCCTCACCCAGGTCTTCATGTGGTGGGTGTCATCGCTGTATGGCATCCGCTCGGTGATCGGCGGCAACGTCGCGGTGTGGAATGGGGCGGTGTTGACCGTGCTCGGCGGGCAGCTGGCCGCCATCGCAACGTTGATCGGCCTGACCTACGTGCTCCAATCGCGCAAGCGGGACTTCATCTGATATGCGCCGCTGCGCGCTCGCACTGGCGCTGCTGTTCGCCGCGTGTGGTGGGACCGAACCCCCGCTCGACACGACACCGACCCCGGAGGTGGCGCCCCAGACCGGCGAAACGCTGTTCGCCTCCAATTGCGCCTCGTGCCACGTCGCGACCGGGGCGACCCGCGCCCCCTCGCGACTCACGATGAGCAGCATGGGTGCGGCCACGATCGCCTTCGCGATGACCAACGGGACGATGAAAACAGAGGCCAAGGAGCTGACATTGACCGAGCAGCTCCGCATCGCCGAGTTCATCGGCACCCCAGACGAAGCGTATCTGTCTGGTGGCGACGCTAGCTGCACCGATGCCTCGATCGATCCGACGCCGCGCGTGTCGCGCTGGGGTTTCGACGACCGCAATACGGGCCGAATCGGCAGTGGCGTGAGTGCCGTGAACGCGGCGAACGTCGCCACCCTGGAGTTCGCGTGGGCATTCGGGTTGCCCCGATCGTCCAGTGCCCGCTCGCAACCAGTCATCACCACCGACACGCTCTTCGTCGCCGCCGAGGGGAGCGGCCTGTTCGCCCTGGATCGACATCGCGGCTGCACCAAATGGCACCGACCGACAGCCTCCGCGCCACGAACCGCGTTGACGCTTGGGACGGCAGGCGCACGCGATGCGCTCTTCTTTGGCGACGTCGATGCGCACACCAGTGCGGTCGATGCCGTGACTGGCGAGTTGCTCTGGCGCACCCGGACACATGTCGGCGAGTACTCGATCTTGACCGGCGCGCCCGTGATGCACCGCGACGGGCTGATCGTGCCCATCTCCCTGTATGAGGTCGCGGTGGCGCGAGACCCGGACCACGAGTGCTGCCGAACCCACGGCGCGGTCATGAGTCTCGATCCGGCCAGCGGTGAGGTCCGCTGGACGACCCACCTCACCGAGGAGGCAACGCCGCGAGGCCACACGCAGGCCGGTGTCAGGCGTTGGGGACCGTCTGGGGTCGGGGTCTGGAGCACGCCGGCGATCGATTCGGCGCGCAACGTCGCGTACATCGGAACCGCGCAGAACGCGTCGGCGCCCGCGACCGAGTACAGCGACTCGGTGGTGGCGCTCGATCTGGACACCGGCGACATCGCATGGCACTTTCAGGCGATGGCTGGCGACGTCTACAACGACGCGTGCAGCGAGTTCCCCCGTGGACCGAACTGTCCGCGGCGGGCCGGCCCCGACTTCGACATCGGGGCCTCCGTTGTCCTGACTCGGAGATCCGACGGCCGCGACGTGCTGCTCGTTGGCCAGAAGTCGGGCGACGTCTACGCGCTCGATCCCGACGCCGACGGGCGACTCATCTGGCAAGAGCGGGTCGGATCAGGCTCGGCGTTGGGCGGCGTCCATTGGGGTCTTGCCACACACGACGGCGTCGTGTTCGCGCCCGCCGCGGACCCCGAGTTTCCCTTGCCCGGGTACTTCCCGAAGCCTGGCCTCTATGCCCTCGACATCGACGACGGGGATCTGATCTGGCAGTACCGCGTCGATCGCGGCTGCGATACGAACCTCCGCGAGTACTTCGAACGAGAGACGCTGTATCCGGCCTGCTCGTTCTTTTACGGCTTCTCGGCGGCCCCGACGGTGGTCAACGATCTGGTGCTTGCGGCATCCCTGGACGGTCGGGTTCGCGCGTTCGCCGCCGGCGACGGCGCGCTGAAGTGGGAAACACAGACCGCCCACGGCTTCGAGACGGTCAACGGCGTCGAGGCGCATGGCGGCTCGATCGATGTGGCGGGGATCCAAGCGGTAGGTCGGATGCTGTACGTGCAGTCGGGCTACGCGATGTTTGGACAGCTGCCGGGCAACGTCCTGCTGGCCTTCAGGCTCGGCACCGAGTAGCCAGACAGGCGACGTCGGCTACGCGGCGAGCAATCGCTCGACGTGCGCCGACAGCTCCTCATACGGGAGATCGCCCGGGTTGTAGAGCCGGACGATGCCCTCCCGGTCGATGATCACCACGGTCGGGGTGGTACTGACGCCGAAGTCGAGGAAGTTCTGCTGGCTCACCGGCACGCTCATCCATGACGGGATCGGGAACCGTTCCTGGTAGGCGCCCCGGAGATATGCGAGCTCCTCGTCAGGCGTCGCGTCCTGGCCGCGCGACACATACCCCCAGAGCTGCGTCGGTCCGATGATGGCGACCTGGTCGCCGTAGGTGTCGTGGATCTGCTCGAGGACCGGAAGCTGGCGATGACAGTCGGGGCACCAGTGGGCCCAGAAGAAGGCCACCACCACCTTGCCCTTCAGGCTCTCGGCCGACGGTAATGGGTCGCCGAGATGCTCATCGACGTCGAGCACCGGAAACGGCGCGCCTTCCAGACTGAGCAGCAGCGCGTTCTTCTGGATGCGCATCTCGATCGACGTGCCGCGATACCGTTCGCGCTCATCGCGCAGAAACGTGACGGCGCCGGCCCGATCGCCGCGTCCCTCCTTTGCGAGTCCCAGCACCTCGATGCCGGCGCCCAGGGCGAGCGGGAGCTCGCTGTCGTCGTCGAGGCCCCGCTCGGCGAGCAGGGCATCGCTGCCGTCGCGCGCTTCGCCGGCATACCGCTCGGCCACATCCCAGCGCTCGGCAAAGCTCGCGCCACGGCCGAGCCACGATGCCGCGAGAAGCCACACGGGCGATGCGGTGTCGTGGTGTGGGCGCTGCGACTCGATGAGTGCCTCCGCCGCATCGACATCTTCGGCCCACGCCATGTCGCGCATCCGGCCGACGAGCTCGGTCAGCTCGATCTGGGCATCGGATGTCGCCGCAACGGCAGTCGTCGGTGCCGCCGCGGCCTCGTCGGCATCCTGGACCGGCGCCGACCCGCACGCCAGGCTGGACGCCACCATCAGCACGAACGCGAACCCCGCCAGTTTCTTCAGTGTCATGTCGGACGCCTCCCGGGCTGCACACACAGACGACAGGTCTACTCCCCGCGTTTCACCAGCACCGCCGCCGACTGGGCGAGCGTCCCGGGGAGCGGGAAGGCATCACCGAGCACACCCGACAGGCCCGGCGGCAACTCGCGCAAGACCGTCGCAACGACCCGGAAGTCTTCGTCCCCCGGGGGCACCCCCACGCCGCCGCTGACGACGACCTGGCGAACCTCCCAGCGACCGTCGGCCCCAACGGTGGCTGCACCCTGGAAGAACCATCGCTCGGCCGGCGGTGAATAAACAAAGAGCGCGATCGTGTTCGCGCCCAGGCCGACAGAGGTTCCGGCGACATCCAGGCTGCGCGGCACGACGTCGCCGTTCTCGGGCGTCGAGATCGCGACCTCGACACTCGGCGTCTGGGCGAGACCAGCGCACGCGATCAGCAGCATCGGGACGACGAGACGTAGCGCCGCTCTTCGCATCCACACCTCTCCGGCGGGCCCTCACACGCCGAACTGTGTCAGGTGGTGATCCACGTGGCGATACCCCCATCGTCCCCACTCGCCGGGCGTGAGGTCGCCAAAGATCGGGTGGGTCGCCATCTCGCGACCCGCCGAGTCGACGAACCGGGCAATCAGCGCTTTGAGGTCGTCCACGTCAGCCCGGAATTCAGACGGCGCCGTCCCGCCCACTTCTTGATCCATCTCGGGTGCCGTGGGAACGCCCTTCGGCCACGGAACGGGCGTTGTGAGCGCCAAAAACCGGATCACCGTCTTGGTGAAGAGGCTCCCGTGCATGTCCGTCGGCCGCTCGCCATAGACGAACCGGAACGAGTCGGCCAGGTGGCATACGGCTTGGTGCGCGGACATGCGCCCCCACCGGGCGTTGGTCTCCGGCCGCAGCGTGCCCAGGCGACGCTCGACGACCTGCCGCACGTCGGGCTGGAACAGAGAAGTCAACATGCTGATTATAGGCGGGTACCAGACTAGAATCCGGTAGTCCTCGCACCCGAACGGCCGGTAGCCAGCCGGCCAGGAGTACCGACATGCAGAAGCGGCTTCGTCCGTCACGGTATGTGCTGCTCGGCGCGATCGCCGGCCTGACGCTGACACCACCTGTGATCGGTGTCGCGCAGTCCACCGCCGATCACGTCCCCGTCACCGATGCGATGCTGCAGGCTCCGGCGCCGGCCGACTGGCTGATGTGGCGCCGCACGCTCGACGGCTGGGGGTACAGCCCGCTCGATGAGATCGACCGCGACAACGTGGGCGATCTGCGCATGGTCTGGTCGCGGGGCATGACGGACGGCCGCCAGCAGGGCACGCCGCTGGTGTACGACGGCGTCATGTACATGCCGAATCCGAACGACGTCATCCAGGCCATCGATGCCGTCACCGGCGACCTCGTCTGGGAACACCGCCGGGAGGTGCCGGAGGATGTCGGGGACTACATCTTCGCCGGTCTGTCGCAGAACAACCGCAACCTCGCCATACACGGCGATCACATCATCAACACCAGCGTCGACGACTACATCTTCGCGCTCGACGCGACGACGGGCCGGCTGGCCTGGGAGACCGAGGTGCTGGACTACACCGTCAACCCCGCCATGCAGGGTGCGGGGCCGATCATCGCCAATGGCAAAGCGATCTCCGGCCGGAGCTGCATACCCAAGGGCGGACCCGACGCGTGCGTCATCACCGCCCACGACGCGACGACCGGCGAAGAGCTGTGGCGACGCCGTACGATTCCCGCGCCAGGCGAGCCGGGTGACGAGACGTGGGGCGACGTGCCGTTCGAGGATCGGAAGCATGTCGGCACCTGGATGCCACCAAGCTATGACCCGGAGCTGAACCTGGTCTATATCGGCACGTCGGTCACCTCACCGGCACCGAAGTTCCTGCTTGGTGGCGCCGACAACAAGCACCTCTACCACAACTCGACGCTGGCGCTCGACGCCGACACCGGCGAGATCGTCTGGTACTACCAGCATCTGAACGACCACTGGGACCTCGACCACCCGTTCGAGCGCCTGCTGGTCGATACGGTGGTGGCGCCGAATCCGAACGCGGTGAGTTGGATCAACCCACGCCTGCGATCGGGCGAGGTGCGGAAGGTCATCACGGGTATCCCCGGCAAGACCGGCGTCGTCTACACCCTCGACCGAGAGACGGGCGAGTTTCTCTGGGCGACGCCCACGATCACGCAGAACGTGATCAGCGACATCGATGGCGCGACCGGCGCCGTCACCGAGAACGCCGAGCTGGTCTTCAGCAGCACCGGCCAGGAGGTGCTGACCTGTCCGCACGCCACGGGCGGCAAGGACTGGGAGGCCGGCGCCTACAGTCCGCTCACCAACATGATGTATATGCCGCTGCGCAATGTCTGCGCGCGGATGCTGGCGACGACCGACAGCGACGCCAACATCTACGCGATCTCGTGGCGCGGACAGATTGCGCCGGGCACCGACCAGGTCGGGACCATACAGGCCATCTCCGCCGAGACAGGTGAGATCACCTGGTCCTATGAGCAACGCGCCGCCACCATGTCGCTCGTCGCCACCGGTGGCGGCCTCGTGTTCGGAGGCGATGTGAACGGCCGCTTCCGGGCGTTCGACGATACGACGGGCGAGGTGCTCTGGGAGATCAACCTCGGCTCGTCGGTCAGCGGCTTCCCCATCACCTATGCCGTCGACGGACGGCAATACGTGGCCGTGAGCACGGGCACGCAGCGCTTTCTCGACCTGACGCCAGAGCTGCGCCCGAGCGCGGGGAACAACCTCTTCGTGTTCGCGCTGCCGGACCGGAATTGAGCCGAGCCTCCGGCGTCCGTGAAGCGGGCCGTCGACCCGCGGACGGAGTGCCGCGCCGCGCTGGGGAGCGCGTCCGTGCGCCGGCTAGCCGCGACCGGTCGGATTCTCCGGCGTGCCGCACTCATCGCCGAGGTATCCGTTGCCGCCGCAATACCGGGCGTCCTGCAGCTGGATCAGGATGCCGTCCGGGTCGGTGAAGTAGAGCTCGGGCGTGCCGCCCGGCGCGCCCCCGCGGTCCGGCATCCGCATCGTGACGTAGGACCGCAGCGGAGCGACCGGGTCGGGCGTGTCGCGGCGTGGCGTGACGCCGTAGCCATCGAGCACGTCGAGGATCCGGTCGACATCGAAGTCGTCAACGCTGAAACAGGCGTGATGGATGAAAGCGCCTTGCGCACCACCGCCGCCACCGGTCACCGCGAGGAACGCGCGGCCCGATCCCACTCGGAGCACCGGCAAGGCGCCTTGATAGGTGTCGACCGGCATACCGAACAGCCGCTGATAGAGCGCCATGGTCCGCTGCTGGTCGGTGACGAAGAGAGTGAAGTGGTTGTAGTCGCGTAGCGTCAGAAGTCCGCTGCTCGGCGCCGGCTCCGGCGTCGAGAGGCACGTCTCGCCGAGAAGACCTTCGCCGCCGCAGTAGGAGGTGTCCTGGAGCTGGAGGACGATACCGTCGTAGTCCTCGAAATACAGCTCCGGCGTCCCCTCGGGCGCGCCGCCGAACTCGTCATCACGCATCCGGATGCGCACGTTCAACCGACCCGCGTCGAGCTCGCTTCCGACGATGCGTCGGAGCGCGGCGGTGATGTCCTCGGCGCTGAAGCCTGGCGTCGAGAGGCAGAGGTGGTTGATGCTCGGGGCACTGCTGGCGCCGCCGCCGATGGCCATGAACTGCGGCCCGGCACCGACCCGGAGGATGACCGTATTCGCCTGCCGAGCCGCGATCGGCATCCCGAACAGCCCCTGATACCACGCCAGCGACCGCGCGGGATCCGACACGCTGAGCGTCATGTGATTGATGGAGTTGACCGGAATAGGCGGTCCCGTCTGCGCGAACGACCGTGGCGCCGCGGTCAGCGCAGCGAGCGACCCCAGGAACGTGCGCCGCGTCACCCGCTGCCGCGTGCTCGTCGTCGCCCGCCGATCGATATCTCGTCGCATCGCTCACCGTCTCCCGTGTCAGCGTGAGTGGTCCGTGCCGCGCCCCGCTGTATGTTATCCCTTCGCGCGGAAACCGCCGGGGTGCGTGGTAGCGTAGGCCAATGGCAGATGCGGCCCGCGCCGGGCACGCCCGCTTCGAATCGGGTTCGATCGCGAACATCGAGCGACCACACCGGCGGCTGCTCTCCTACTACGTAGTGGCGTCGCTCGTGTTCGGCCCACTGTTTCCGATCGTCTTCGTCCCGCGGTATTTTCGGTATCGCACGCTCCGCTACGAGTTCGGCGACCAGGGCATTGCGATGCGCTGGGGCCTGCTGTTCCGCCGCGAGGTGCACCTGACCTATCCCCGGATTCAGGACATCCATCTACGGAGTAACGTCGTCGAGCGCTGGCTCGGTCTGGGGCGCCTCCTGATCCAGACCGCCAGCGGGAGCTCCAAGGCAGAAATGACGATCGAGGGCGTGCTCGAGTTCGAGGGGTTGCGCGACGTCATCTACGAACGGATGCGTGGCGCGCGCGAATCGCCGAAGGCGGACGCGGTCACGTCCGCCGCGACCGCGGACGCGCCCAGCCTGACGGCGGCACTGCAGAGCGTCGCCGAGGAGTTGCGCGGTATTCGCATACTGCTGGAACGCGGCGCCGGGAGGTGATCGATGGGCTGGTTGAGACGCGCGGCGGCGCGTTGGCTCAAGCTGCCGCCCGAGCCACGCCCACCCGCCGGCTCCGAGGCGTCGGTGCGCGTGTTTCGCGCCGCGCCCAACTACTACCGCTACGCGCTGGCGCGCTGGGTGCTCCGTCAGGTCGGTGTCGTCATCGGCGTGCTGTTCGTGTTCGGTTCCTTTTTCCCGTTCCAGGATCTGCTCGAGTTCGAGGTCCCCTTGGACGCCGTCGATCGAATCGTCGCGCGCGTGCCCCCGGCGAGCTGGGCCAATCGGATGGAGCTTTTCGAGGTCCGACCGCTGGCCGACGATCCGGAACAGGTGGTGTTGTCGTTCGGCCCCACGGTCTTCTGGTTCGAGATGCTCGGCCTCGTGCTCATCGCCGTGCAGGCGCCATTCACCTACACCCTGGTGCGTCTGGACTACGAGCTGCGGTGGTACATCGTGACCGACCGGAGTCTGCGCATCCGCGAAGGGATCACGTCGCTGCGCGAATCGACCATGACCTTCGCCAACATTCAGAACCTGGCGATCGAACAGGGCCCCATCCAGCGCCTGCTGGGCATCTCCGACCTCAAGGTCAGGACCGCCGGGGGCGGGTCAAAAGGCGAAGAGTTTGCCGACGAAGCCGAAAAGGCCAAGGCGATGCACATCGGCTACTTCCGTGGCGTGGACAACGGTCCCGAGCTGCGGGACACCATCCTGGCCCAACTGCAACGACTCAAGGATGGCGGGCTCGACGACGTGGTCCGCCGCGCGCCATCTGATGACGCTGACGCCAACACCGTCCGCGCGGTCGACGCGGCGCGCGCCGTGCTAGACGAGGCCCGGGCGATACGCCTCGCGCTCGAGCCGGGGCGCTAGTGGACCGTCGGCTCACCGCGCCGTGTAGCTGCGGCTGAACCCGTTGCGGCCGTTCGTCATCGTGAACGTGCCGTCCCGACTGACCGACGCCCGGATCCAGTGGCCGGCGCAGGTCGCCGATTCCTCGAAGTTCGCGATCATCTCTTCCGCCGTGTTGTGGGCCGGATCGGGGTCGAGCAGCGATCGATGGCCCTGCCAAATCCCTTCAATGCTCGGGCTCGCGGCGATCCGCTCATAGTGCGCGGTCGAGACCTCGTCGAAGCCCGGTGACGTCCCGCCGAGCCCCTTCCGTGGACCGTTGTTGACGAGCACGATTTGCGGCTTGATCGCATAGAGATGCGTCGGAGAGCCCGCATCGTCGAACGCGCCGTGGCGGCTGGTCTGGTAGATCGTGACCTCGCCCACCAGGTTCGCAGGGCACGACAGCTCGAGCTCCTTCGCCCAGTTGAAGTCGCCGAGATCGAGAAACGTAAATCGGCCGTACGTAGAGAGGATCCCGACGCTGCGCTGATTCTCCGGACTTGCCTGCGGCTTCTGCTCGGCCGTCGCGCAGAGCGCGTTGTTTCCACCGCCGTCGTTGACGGGTGCCGTGATGAGACGCCCATCCGACGCCACCACGTCGATCTCGACTGCCCCGAACGGAACCGTCTCGCCGGCCTCGACGACGGTTCGCTTGTCTCCGCACACCCGCAGATAGGCATCGAGCCACCGCTGATTGCTCTCCTCGGTGTTGGCCCCATGGTCATAGCACTGCCCGATCGGGATCAGCTCGGCCAGCGCCTCCAGTCCGCCCACGTGATCCAGGTGATAGTGCGTGATGATCAGCTTGTCGAGCCGGGTCAGGCCGGCCTCTTGCATCGCCGCGACGATCCGCTTCGCATCCCGGTCATCCTCCCCCGGGAACCCGGTATCGACGAGCAGCGATTCGCCGTCAGGCGACACGAGCAGCGTGGCCGCGCCGCCTTCCACGTCGACCCAGTAGATATCGAATGGCCGCGTCTGGGCGGCGGCCGTCTGGGCCACCATGCACAACACACCCATGAGCGAGAGTCGTCGCACAAATGTCCACATGCTCGGCACCTCGTGGATCCGTCCTACTCCGGCAAGGCAAAGACGAAGAGCCCGTTGCCGCCGTTCGGACGGCGCTTCTCGGGCGTGAGCTGCAGTGGGATTGTCGTCCAGCTCCCGCCACCCGTCCCGGTCGGTATCGCCACGTATTGCGTGCCGTCGACCGCGTAGGTGATCGGAAACCCCTGCACAGAGGTCGGGAGGCGTGTCTCCCAGAGCTGCTCGCCGGTCCTGGTGTCGTAGGCATACGCCTGCCGGTCGAACGTCCCCACGAACACGAGACCGCCGGCCGTGGTCAAGGCGGCGGAGATGTAGGGCGTGCGCTTGCGATGCGACCAGAGAATCTCGCCGCTCACGTGCATCGCGACGAGCTCGCCCAGGTTGCCGTCGCTGTCGGGGTGGAGGAAGTTCTCCCGGAACACCATCCCGTTGCCGCCGCCACCCTCGCGCCACTCCACATCGCTGTAGATGGAGCGCTGGCAGTTGAGCGTGAGCGGGATGTAGAAGGCCTCGGTCGCCGGGTCGTATGACATCGCCCGCCAGCTCTTGAAGCCGGAGTGACTCGGACAGAACTCGAGCTCAACGTCGAGCTGGGGCGTCATGCCGGGACGGAACGACATCCGCCCGTTGGTCGGATCGATATCGACGATGTTCTGGTAGCCGAGGTCGGTGGCCTTGATGAACTGCCCCGTCGCGCGGTCGAGCTGCCACAGGATGCCGAGCTTGCCCATCGTGAACACCGATGGTCGGCCGTCCACATCGACGAGCACGCGCTCGAAGACCTCGTCCATGTCATGCGATTCACCGGGCAGGTGCTGGTAATACCAGCGCATCTCGCCGGTGTCTGGATCGAGCGCGAGCGTCGAGCTCGTGTATAGCGCATCGCCGTCCGTGCGCCGGCTCACCTGCGCCCACGGCTTCGCCTGCGCCACACCCCAGAATGTCAGCCCGAGCTGGTCGTCGTAGGTGCCGGTGATCCACGAGTCCCCCCCGCCGCGAAACAGCATCGGCAGGTCGCCCCACGTGTCGCCGCCCGGCTCGCCGGGCCGTGCCACGGTCGAGGTGCGCCAGATCTCGCGCCCGGTATCCGCGTCGTGGGCCGTGATGAAGCAGCCGTCGTCCCAGAACCGCATGCACCCGGCCATCCCGGAGATCACCTTGCCCCGCGCGACGAGTGATCCCCCCGTGTAGGAATACCCCTTATCCGCGTCGGCCACCTCCGCCTCCCACACCACATCGCCCGTGCGCGCATCGAGCGCGACGATGTTGGCGTCGGCGGTATTGAGGATGATCTTGTCCTCGTAGATCGAGATGTTGCGATTGGGACGGCCGCGCCCGCGGGCGGTCGCGAACTCGCGCCGATGCTCCCATAGGAGATCGCCCGTGACCGCATCGAGCGCCTGCACGACGTTGCCTGGGCTGGCGAGGAACATCACGCCGTCGTGCACGAGTGGGGTGGTCTGCTGCGAGCCGGGCTCCATCGCCCACGACCAGACCATCCGCAACTGTCCCACGTTGTCCCGCGTGATCTGGTCGAGCGGGCTGTACCCCCATCCGTCGCGCGTGCGGCGCCAGTTGAGCCAGCTCTCGGGCGGCGGGTCGGCCAGCAGGGCGTCCGTCACCGGTCGCACCGCCGGGGTTTGTGCGACCGCCGGCGCCGCGCAGGCAACCACCACGAGCGCGCTGAACACGGTCAGACCTCGCATCTCGAACCCTCCCTCTGTGGCGGCACCTTACCACGGTGGCCGGCCACACCCGGAGCAGCTTCTACCAGGGCCGATCACGGATTACACTCTGTCGGGTACGGACGCCGCCGACGGGCGGCGATCGAAAACGAAGACGATCACCGCAAGGCAGAGAGAAGGCGCCATGAACATCAAGATGAAGCTCACGATCACGACCGCACTGACGAGCGCCCTGCTGGGCCTGACGGCGCTGCCCGCTACCGCGCAGCAGGATCAACCGTTCCGTGCCGACGAATTCGACTATGGCTCACGCTTCCGAATGCCTGACGGACAGCAGCCGGAGATCTGGAATCCGGCGAAGCGCAAGCTGCTGGAGGGGGGTCCGATGATCGGCGGGACGGTCCGTGCCACCGACCCGCGCACCTATTGCGCGATGGCGGCCGCCGGCTACGACTTCGTCTGGGTCGAGATGCAGCACGAAGCCATCTCGTGGGAACAGGTGGCGCGGTTCTGGCGCACCTGTCCCGGGCCAGCCGCACCCGGAGCTCGGGTGGCGTACGCCGACGAGCGGGAGATCCAGCACGCGACCGACATGGGCGCGGCCGTCATCGTGGTGCCGACGGTCGACACCGTCGAAGAGGCGCAAGAGGCGGTCAACTGGACGTACTTCCCACCCGTGGGCCGTCGCAGCGCAGGTGGGGGTCAGGGGTCGGGCGAAATCTGGAACAACGTCCCCGGCGGCTACCGCCAGACCTGGAACGACAACGTCGTGCTCATCCTGATGATCGAGACCCTCGAGGGCGTCGAGAACGCGCGTGAGATCGCCAAGATTCCGGGGGTCACGGGCCTGTTTGCCGCCAGCGGCGACCTCGGCAACTTCTCCGGCTTCGGCGAGGGCGATGCCGAGTACGAGTCGCTGATCACCGAGGTCGCGACAGCCGCCAGGGAAGCGGGGATCCACGCCTGCGCACCGCTACGCTGGGCCAACCGGCCCGAGTTCACCTGCTTTCAGGCGGGCACCGAGGGCGCCAACATCCGTCGCGGCGCGGCGGCCGAGATCCAGCAGGCACAGGAGCGATTCAACAGCACCGGCGGCGGTGGCGCCGGCACCGCCCAGACGAGCTCGGCCGCGGGATCCATCCTCGCCAACCTGACGGCCGAGTGCGGGTCCATCACCTACGAAGCCGACTGCTATGCCGCCGTGGAAAGCGCGGCCTCGGCCGCCGGCTCGATGTCGGCCACGGACAAGGCGCAGGTCGGGCGCAAAGTCCGCGAGCTGATCGCGGCCAACCCCGGGCAGGCGGCGCGGATCCGCGAGATTGGGGCTCGCGGCGGATTGGACGTGAGGTAAGCGGTTACGAAGGCGGCGGCCGCGGGGTTCGCTAGCCCTGCATTGTTAGGGGACCGGCACCCGCGCCTTTAGCTCTTCAAACCAGTTCAAGACCACGTTGATTTGTGCCGGGGCCGCGTCGCCGGTGCCCTGACCGGTGTCCGCGATCATGAGAAACCGCCCGTCAGGGGCCACGTCGAAGTTCCGCCCTGCAAGCCCAAAGAAGTAGTCCCCGGAGAACAGTATCTCCGGAGTGTCGCGCACGAAGGCCGTGTCGGTGTGGACTGTCGCGGCCATGAGCTGTCTACCCTGCAAGAAAAACAGCTCACTCCCATCGCGGGACCACACCGGGTCTTGGCCACCCGCGGTCGACACCTGCCACCGCCCGGTTTCAACCTCCGGAAACGGACGCACGTAGACCTCGTGCTCCCCCGATTCGTCGGACTGGAACGCCACCCACGATCCGTCAGGAGAGAGGGCCGCGTTGAGCTCGTTGAACTCCGTGCTAACCAGTGGCTCTACCGCCTGGTCGCCGTCGAGCAGGACCGTGACGAGATCTCTCCGACGTTCCGCACCGTCGACTCGCGCGATCACGCGAGTCCCGTCCGGGGTGACGGCATTCACGGCCGGGTTATCCAGCGCATTGATCACGAGCGTGGCCGTTCCGGTGCCGTCGGCTGACCGCGTATAGATGCCCCCACCCTCCGCACGCGTGTTGAACACGACCCGCTCGCCGTCGGGTGTCCAGTGACCGTATGAGTCCTGGCCGGCATCGAACGTCAGCCGTGTCAGCGTCTCTCCAGCCACGCTCCACACCCAGATGTCGTTGTCCTGGTCGCGAATGTCAACGGCGATCTGCGTGCCGTCAGGAGATACCCGCGCATAGGTGTAGGGCCGCGGTGGTGCGGCGAGGGCCTCCTCACGGCCGTCTCGGTCTACCCAGACCATTGAGTGTAGGTTGCCGACACCGCCCTCACCGGATGCGTACACCAGACGCCCCTCGTCGGAGATACTGAAGTTGGCTGCGCCGGAGGTCTTCACCGTGACACCCTCGATCAGCGGCACTGGATTGCCGGTCACTTCGAGCGATGTGACATCGAAGGACACCGCGCGCACCGAACCGTCCTCGGCGGCATACACCAGGTGCCCCGTTGAGATGTAACGAGGACTCGTGCCTGCGAGAGCGAGACGCGTGACCTCGCCCGTGTCGAGCTCGAGCACGGCGAGCCGTCCGGTCGTGAGCGGTGCCCCTGGGGCCGCTACAAAAACGACCGCCTCACGACCTGGAATGATGGTGGGCCAGAAGTGGCCATCGTCGCCTTCGTCGGGGTCCAGGGTTGTGACAGCCTCCGGCTCCCCCCCACCGCCGGACACCCGAAAGAGGCCGCTGTTGTTGGTGCCGAAGATGATCTGGTCATCCGTTCCCCAGCTGGCGCCATAGACCGGGTTTGGGGACTCGGCCAGCGTGACCGGCGGCCCCCCGAAGATCGACACTTTCTTCAGAGTCCTTCCTCTGGTGTCCACAAAGCCGACCCATTCGGCGCCGGGTGAGAAGAACGGACCCTGGCCGCCCTCGGCTCCTCGTAGCGGGACCGCCTCGAGCTGATCGATTAGCCGAAGATTCAGCTGTGGCGCCGAGACCTCCAGGTTCGGGCTTTTGTAGACGACGTGTCTGCCGTCTGGGGATATCGCCAGATCTTGACGGCCTCCGAGGAAGTTCATCGGAGCCGACTCCGGCGGTGAGATGACGAACCGCATCAAATCAGGAGCCGCGGTAGCCTTGGGACGGATAGCCGTCCACACTGTGAGGCCGGTCACCACCATCAATGCCACGGCTGCGGCCCCCAGCGCGGCTGGGCGCTGCCACGCTTGCAATCGAGGCGCGGACGCTGTTTGGGGACGGTCACTTGCCGGCTCGGTCTCCGTGTCGTCGATCTCGACGATCGCGCTTCCCGCTTCCCGGAGCCGCCGCTTCGGATCCTTGGCGAGACAGCGTCGCAGCAGCCGCCGGACCGCTGGCGGTGTCTCGGTCGGAAGCGCGTCCCAGTCGGGCTCGAACTTCAGCACCGTGGCGAGCGTGTCGGACACGTCGTCCCCCGGAAACGCTTTGCGACCCGTAAGCATCTCGAACAACACCGCGCCAAACGCCCACACATCCGCTCGCTTGTCGACCACCTTCCCCTTGGCTTGCTCGGGAGACATGTAGGCCGCCGTCCCGATCACCATCCCCATCTGGGTCGCCGCCGCCGTCAGCGACATCGTCGGCGACTCTGACGCGCTCGCCCCGCTCGCCTCCGGCTGGAACGCCTTCGCCAAGCCGAAGTCGAGCACCTTGACCGTGCCGTCGTCCTTTACCTTCACGTTGGCGGGCTTTAGGTCGCGGTGGATGATCCCTTGCTCGTGCGCCGCTTCGAGCGCTTCGGCGATCTGCTTGGCGATCGGAAGGGCTTCGTCAATGGGGATCGGATCCTCTGCGATGCGATCCGCCAAGGTCGGCCCCTCGATCAGCTCGAGGACTAGAGCGCACGGTTGCCGCTCTCGGCCTCGCCTTCGGCTTCTTCAAGCCCGTAGATGTGCCCGATGTTGGGGTGGTTCAGCGACGCGAGGACCTTGGCTTCCCGCTCGAAGCGGGCCAGGCGATCGGGGTCGGCAATGAACGCCTCGGGAAGGACCTTGAGCGCCACGTCGCGGTCGAGCTTCGTGTCGCGGGCGCGGTAGACCTCCCCCATCCCTCCGGCGCCCAGCTCGCCGGTGACCGCGTACGGTCCGAGCCGATCACCAATGGTCAGAGACACGGAAACCTCATGAGATCGGTGCTAGTGGACTAGTGACCCGGGAGGTAGCGGTCGAACCACTCCACCATTGCGGCGCCGTGCTCCTCACGCGAGCATCAGCGGGACCCCCGCGTTACGCATCGAAAGAAAATCGCTGTCGAACGTGAGCAAGGCGACGTCGTTCGCAAGCACATAGGTGGCGATCAAGAGATCGAGAGTCTTGACCGTCACACCGCGCCGCGCCAGCGCGTAGCCGAGGTCCCCAGCCTCGGTCCACATCGAGTTCGGCTGCTCTAGCTCATGGCAGCTGGCGAGCAGCGGCAAGACCGTGCGGCGGTCGGCGGGCGACCGCAGACCCCTGCGCAGCTCGGCGTGGATGGGTCCGCACACCGCGACATCGTCCAACTCCAAAAGTTCATCGACCCGCTGGCCGGATTCGCCGCCTCCAAAGAACTCGATCCAGGCCGACGTATCGACGAGGGTCACCGTCGTGTGCCCTCGAGGTCGAGGCTGAGACGGACCTTGCCGCGCAGCCTCCGCAACGCTGAGCGCTTCTTGGTGCGTTGCAGCTCGCGCAGGCCGTCCACGATGGTGCCCGTAACGCCCTTCCCCGTAATCCGCTTAGCCTCGGCCAAGACCGCGACAGGCACGTTGACTGTGATCTTGCGAACCTCGGACATTCGACCATTATACCGACTGGCATCCGCCAGCATAGGAACTGGTCCGCATGACGCGCACGCCAAACCCTCGGTGCGGGACCGCGCGACGTCCATCAGCCTCCGAGAATCGCGGCGGCTGCCCCGGTGAGCTCGACGATGTGCAACCCCGTGTTCGCGCGATCGACGAGGTAGATCAGCCCGCGGTCGTCGACCTCGACGTTGTTCGTCTGGATGGCCACCTTGCAGCTCTCCACGCCGTCGATCGTGACGCAGCGCTCCGCGGTGTTCGTCGTGGTCGCCGGGATGTAGTGCGCGACCTCCACCGGCTCGAACGGGTTCCTCACGTCGACCACGCGCATCCCGGCGTTGAACCACGAGAACACCTGGAGGCGCTTGTGGAAGGGCGGGCCCATGAACCACTGCGTGCCGTGTGGACCGAATCGTCCGCCCCGATCGCAGAACCCACCGTCGGCCTCCGGCACCTGGAACGTCGAAACAGGCCACGGATGGGCTTCGTCGGTGATGTCGACGAAGAACACGGCGTGGCGCGGCTCCTGGCACTGATTCGCCACCGACTCCGAGACCAGCACGATGAAGTCACGGGTTCGCTCGTCGCGATTCGGCGCGTAGTCGGCGATCTCGACGCCCATCAGCGGAAACGCCGTGTGGCCGCCCCAGAACGCCGGAAGGTCGAGGCGCCCGACTTCCGGATACCGCAGCCCTGCCGGGCTCGGCGCGAGCGGTGCGGCCGCACGCGGATCGCCCCGCAGGAACCGCTCACGGTCGACGAGCTGCAGAACGCCGTCGCGTGAGGTGCCGTAACTGAGGTACAGCCGGTTCTCCAGGCGCACGACCTCGTGGACGCCTGAGCCGCCCGGCACCGGTCCGCCGGTGTCCGGCTGCACGCCGTCGAGGCTGAAGTCACGGATGCGGCGCGGCGCCGCGGGCGTCGCCAGGTCGAACGCCTGGACCACGCGCGGCGCACGCCAGTCGTCCACGGTGCCGACCAGGTAGGCCAGCCCGGTGTCGCATTCCCACCAATCCTTGTGGGTGTGCTGCTGGCCGTCCGGCGTCCGACCCATGCGTGCGACAGTGGTTACGTGCGACGGGTTCGCGGGGTCGGACACATCCCACACTTCGTGGCTTTGATTCCCGTTGGTCCGGAGGAGATAAGTCTCATCGACGCTGGCGCCCGGAAGGTCCGCGCCGGAGCAGACCTGCACCATCTGCGCGCCTTCGGCGCCCTCTGTGGCCGGGATGTGATGCAGATACACGGGGCGCTCGGGATCGGTCACGTCGAGCACTGAGGTGCCGTTGACCTCGACGGCGCCGGTCAGCGGGTTGAGCGCCCGGCCGGCATGGTGACCGACATACAGGATGCGACGCCCACCCTGCGTGATGGGCAGTGGCTGGTAGGCGGAGCGTGCCTGGAGATCGTGCGCGCCGACCAGGCGGACGTTGCGGCGCTCCTCCCCGCTGGTCTGGGCGAGCGCAGATACGGAGATGACGCACGCGAGCGCTGTGCCGAGCACGCGGGTCGTCGGCGATTCAGGGCGCGGCGTCGGCATCACCTTGGATTCTACGCCCTGCCCCACAATTCGCATCCATAATGGAAGTCCAGGACGGTGACGTGTGACCACATCGAAGCAGCGGCGTCGCTGATCCGGGGCGCCTCCGGCAACACCGTGCTCTTCTCGGGTGCGGGGATGTCCGAGGAGAGCGGCATTCCGACATACCGGTCTGGTCACGCGCCCTCCGACCTGCCGCCACCGCCGGCGATCAGCAGACGCGGTGGCCTGGCCCACGCCTTCCTCTTCCAGTTCGCACGGCTCCAGCCGTTCCTGATCGAGATCGGACGGCGGTTTCTCCGAGCCGAGCCGAATCCCGGTCATCACGCCATCGCCCGCATGGAAGCGCGGAAGGAGATCCGTGCGGTGATCACCCAGAACGTCGACAACCTCCATCAGGTCGCCGGCAGCCGGCACGTGATCGAGCTGCACGGCAACTACTTCCGAACCCGATGCGGGGCATGTGCCGAGGCGCGGCCGGTCGATCGGGCGGTCCTGACGGCGCTGATCGACCGCCTGGCGCGTGAGGGGCGGTCCCGCCTCGGGTTCTGGCGGACCTTCAAGCGATACGGTCCGCGATGCGCGCGCTGTGGCCGCCTCGGACGCCCGGACATGGTGATGTTCGGGGAACCGCTGTCTGAACGGGACTACGTGGCGGCGGAGGAACTGGCGGCGCAGTGCAAGGTCATGCTGGTCGTAGGCACCACGGCGCTCGTGAGACCGGCCAACGCGTTACCGTGGATCGCGGAGCATGAAGGCGCTTCCGTCGTCGAGATCAACCCGGAGGCCACCGACGTCACCGACATCGCCGAGATCTCCATCCGCGGCCGTGCGTCCGAGGTGCTCCCCAGGTTGGTCGCGGCGCTCGACGCGACACGGTGATGAGGTCCACCGATGGCGGGCGTCCTACAATACGAGCGACCCGCCGGACCGCGGACCGCATGAGGAATAGCTGACGATGGCACGCGCAAAACCGATCCTGCTCTGGGTGATGGCGCTGGCCTATATCGGGGCGGGCTTCAACCACCTGGTGAACCCGGCGTTCTACGTCGCGATCATTCCGCCGGGTCTGCCGAATCCCGAGTGGCTGAACCTGCTCTCCGGCCTGGCCGAGATCGTCCTCGGTGTGTTCTTGCTGGAGCCGCGCACACGCGTCTTTGCGGCGTGGGGCATCATCGCGCTGCTCATCGCGGTCTTCCCGGCCAACTTGTATGTCGCCACAGATACGGACGTCGGCGGCGCGGGCGCTGGCTGGGTGCGGCTCCCCTTCCAGGCGGTGTTCATCGCATGGGCGTGGTGGTATACGCGTCCAGAGTCCGGGTCACCGTCGCGTCAGCCATAATGAATGATTGATGGATGAAGGAGCGCGCCGAATGAAGACCCTGAAGCGAATCCTGAAGATCGCGGCGGTGCTGCTCCTGCTCGTCGTCGTCGCGCTCGGGGCGCACGTCGCGACCGCCGGGATGGATGTCCCGGAGGGTCCCGAGAGCCTCGGCCTGTTCGCCGAGGGTCCCTACGAGGTCGGCGATCGGGAGGTCACCTTCGTCGACACGAGCCGGACGACCCGGGCCAACAGCGAGTTCGCGGGCCTCGACACCCGGACGCTGGTGAGCACCGTCTGGTATCCGGACAATGGGTCGGGGGGCGTCGCGCGGGACCGTCGGCCGAGCCCCGGCTTCCCCTTGATCGTTTACGGCCACGGGTTCACGTCGATGCGCAGCGAGGGCGCGTATCTGGCTCGCCATTTCGCCAGCCATGGCTACATCGTCGTCGCCCCCGACTTCCCCTTGACAAACATCGCCAGTCCGGGCGGACCGCGCTTCGACGACGTGGTGCACCAGCCGGGCGACATGAGTTTCCTGATCGACGAGCTGCTGGGCTGGGACCGCGACTCGGGTCACGACTTCTCCGGTGCGGTGGATGAGGATCGCATCGGCGCCATGGGGCTGTCGCTGGGCGGCATGACGACGACGCTCGCGGCCTTTCACCCGCGACTACGCGACCCGCGACTCGGGGCCGCCGTCTCGATCGCAGGCCCCAGCGCGATGTTCACGTCGAGCTTCTTCGAGACGACCGATGTCCCCTTCCTGATGATTGCCGGCGACGCCGACGGCATTGTCGGGTACGACGCCAACGCCGCATCACTGCTCGCGCGTGCACCCGGCGCCAGGCTGGTCACCCTGCGGGGCGGATCCCACGCTGGCTTCGCGGAGATCGCGCGCTATGTCTTTCGCTGGGTGAGCAATCCCGACACGCTCGCCTGCCGGGCGCTCGCGGGCGCGCTGGCCGACGCGGGCAAGGGCGAGGGATTAGCCGTGGCCGGACTGGGCGATGTGGAGGACGGGGTGGACCAGAGCCGCGGTGACACGCCGTGCCAGCGGCCGTCCACCGAGAGAGCGATGCGCCCGGCGCGTCAGCAGACGCTCACGACCCTGGCCGCCTTCGCGTTCTTCCAGAGCCAGTTCGCCGAGGACCCGGGCACGCGCCGTCACGCCGAGACCTATCTCGACACGAGTCTGGCCACGGAGAACCCCGACACCTCGGTCGAAGCGTCGGCGCACAAGCCGCGTCACCACTGACGGGCGGCTGGCGTCAGCGTCGGGTCACTCCGGGAGCGCGAAGACGAACAGCGTATTCCCGGCGCTCGGGCGATGGTCGGGGTTGAGATGCCCGAGCCCGGCGGTGTTGAGCGAGTACCCGGTGCTGACCGCGACATACTGGCGACCGTCGACCGCGTAGGTGATCGGAAAGCCGGTCACCGGCGAGCCGATGTTGATCTCCCACAGGACCTCACCGGTCTCGTGGTCGAGGGCCTTGAAGCGGCCGTTGGAGTCACCGCCAAAGACGAGCCCGCCCGCGGTCGCGACGAGTGACATGGTGAACGCCTCCTGCGAGTGCGTCCACGTCGTCTCGCCGGTCTCCGCGGAGATCGCCTGAATCGTGCCAAGGGTCTGCTCGCCCGGCGTGAGCTCGGTTCGCGCAGTCAGGTCGTACCACCCCGTATCGACCGTCGCCATCACGCGGAAGCAGGTGTTGCGCAGCGGCATATACATCGTGTTCGTCAGCGGGCTGTAGGCGCCCGCTTCCCAGTCCTTGCCCCCCTGCCACGTCGGACACGCCATCACCTCCTGCCCGGCTCCGGTGAACACCACCTCCGAGTTCACCGCCACCGCGCCGGTGGCGCCGTCGATACTGCTGATCACGTTCTGGCTCACCGTCGGCTTGGCCCAGAGGAACTCGCCGGTCTCGCGGTCGAGGGTGTACACGATGCCCGTCTTGCCCGGGATGCCGGTGACGACGCGCCGCGACTCGCCGGGCGACAACCTGGGGTTGATCCAATCGACCGCGTCACGATTCGGCGCGACCGCCGTATCGACCAGCAGCCGCTCGAACGGATGGTCGAGATCCCAGTGGTCGTTCAGGTGCTGGTAGTACCACACGATCTCCCCGGTATTGGCATCGAGCGCCAACGTCGAGTTGTGATAGAGGTGCGTGTTGCTGACGCCCCCGATCAGAAACTTGGGCGCCGGCGAGGTGACCGACGTGCCGATGTAGATCATGTCGAGGTCGGGGTCGTAGCTCGGCACCATCCAGGCGCCGACGTGCCGTCGCTCCTCATAGGGGACGCCACCCCAGGTCTCGTCGCCCGGCTCGCCCGGCTTCGGTATCGTCCGCCGCCGCCACAGCTCCGCACCGGTCGTCGCATCGTGCGCCGTGATGACGCACGCATCGGGGCCCGCTCTTGGCATGCAGCCGCGTCCCGAGATGATCTTGCCGTTGGCGATGATCGGCCCCGAGGATTGGTGCGCTTGCAGCTCCGTGTAGTCGAGGATCTCGGTCTCCCAGCGGAGCTGGCCGGTGGTCACGTCGAGGGCGAAGACGTGCGTATCGGCGCTGGTATCGATGATGGTGTCGCCGTAGATCGCGATGTTGCGATTGATCTGGCTCAACAGCGCCACGATGTACTCGTCGAGGTCGTCCGGGTGCGACCGCTGATACTCCCATCGGAGGTCGCCGCTCGCGGCGTCGATCGCCTGGATCCGATCGCCCGGGTTCGGCATGTACATCACGCCGTCGTAGACCAGCGGTGTGCCCTGGTTGCTGCCGTCGGCAAGGCCACGCGACCAGACGAGCCGCAGGTCGCCAACGGACTCGCGGTCGATCTGCTCGAGCGGGCTATACCCCCACCCATTCAGCGTCCGGCGCCACATCGGCCAGTCGCCCGGCGCGGGGTCCTGCAGCATCGCATCGGTGACCGGCACGAAGGCTGACTGCGCGGCCGCGGAGTTCGGCCCGGCAAACCAGAACCCGCCGACGACCGCCAGCGAGAAGAGTGCACGCCGCGCGAGAAGCGATGTCGTCATGGGTCGGTCCTCGGTCACCGTTCCGTCACCCACTGTATGTTCTTGTTGCGCGCACCCGCGAGGATGCCCCCGAGGCCGATGTTGCCCTCGTGGCACGCGTACTCGAACAACGGTCCATCGGTGCGTCGCAGCGGCATCTCCGCCGTCCAGGGACGCGTATAGCTGTTCGCATCCTCGACGGTGAACTCGTACATCACCGTATCCGGGTCGACCCGGCGGAACCGCTCCACGAGCCGCGTGTCCTTGCTCGATCCGCCGAGGCTCGTCTCGCGGAGGAAGTGCGTTGTCTCGACCACGAGCGTCTCACCCTCCCACCGGCCACGGGAGTCGCCCGCGTACTGCTGGAGCGTCCCATGCGGCCGTCGGTCGAGTGGGATAATCCGCGCGTTGTGGACCATCTCGTTGAGCACCACAACATGGTCCGGCGTCTGCAAGATGTGCACGTTGTTGTTGTAGGCGCTCGAGACCATGGGCGGGCCGGCGTTGAACCCCATCAGGCAGCGGTCCGACAGGCTACGGTCTGTGTACGAATCGGCGAAGCCGTTCTGAATGTTGAAGCCGCGGATGCCCGCTGCCGCCAGATACTCCTGGCGATACGGGACGCGACCGTCTGGAGGATCGACGATGAGCGACGTGCGTTTGTCACGTGTCAGCTCGATGCCGCGCTCGTACCAGAACTCGTTGTAGCCGCCGACGCCGCCTTCCGCGAGCGACTGATAGCGGACACCCGGCGCATGCACGAGCAGGTTCTGCGTATCGCGGTTCAGCTCGCTGCGTCGCTCAACCTGGTAGGCCGCCGCTTCCTCTTCCGTCAGTGTCTCCCGGCCGGCGAGCGCCGCCGAGGCGCCGGCGTCGATGACGGGACGTTGCAGCGGTGTCAGGGTCCTGAATGTGAACACGCCCTGAACGTCGGGGTCCCCATGCGGTGTCCGAAGCACCGCCGTGTCGGATTGCGCCGCAACCGGCGCGACCACGAACCCGAGACCGGCGCACACGATGAATGCCGTCACACATACTCGAGTCATCTGGCCCTCCCTCACTCAACCCGCCGACCGTCGCCTAATCCTACAGCCGACACCCGCGGTGCGCTGCCGGCGCGGCTATCGCGCCGCCGTCCGTCGGCGGCTGGCCGAGAGCTGTCGTTTGCGGAGCCGCAAGGTCGCCGGCGTGACCTCGACGAGCTCGTCATCGCTGATGAATTCGATCGCCTGCTCGAGATTGAGCGTGCGCGGCGGAATCAGGCGGATGCCCTCCTCCGCTGTCGACGACCGCATGTTGTTGAGCTTCTTCTCCTTGGTGATGTTCACGTCCATGTCGTCCGCCCGCGCGTTCTCGCCGACGATCATTCCCTCATAGACGACAGTGGTCGGCTCGATGAACAGCTCTCCACGCTCCTGCAAGTTGAACATCGCGTACGCGGTGACGCTGCCCGCCCGATCGGCCACCAGCACGCCCGTCGGACGTCCGTCGATCGGACCGTGCCACGGTTCCCAGTCCGCGAACAGATGATTCATGATGGCTGTCCCGCGGGTATCCGTCAGGAGCTGTGAGCGGAAGCCGATCAGGCCACGGGTGGGGATGCGGAACTCCAGACGAATCCGACCGCTCCCATGGTTGATCAGCTTCGTCATTGTCGCCCGCCGGGTGCCGAGCCCGGCAATCACGACCCCTTGGAACTCCTCTGCGACGTCGATGACGAGCTCCTCGACCGGCTCCTCGGTGCGACCATTGGCCGATCGCGTGACGATCTCAGGGCGCGAGGCCTGCAGCTCGTAGCCTTCCCGGCGCATCATCTCGATCAGGATCGACAGTTGAAGCTCACCGCGTCCGATGACCTTCAGCTGGTCCGGCGACTCGGTGTCCTCGACGCGAATAGAAACGTTCCCGATCAGCTCCCGTGCCAGACGATCGCGCAGGTTGCGTGAGGTCACATAGCGCCCGTCACGACCGGCCAGCGGTGAGGTGTTGACCCCGAAGACCATCGAGACCGTCGGCTCATCGATGTGGATCGGGGGAATCGGGTGCTGGTCGTCCGGGTCGGTGATCGTCTCGCCGATGGTGATGTCGCTCAGACCGGCAAGGCAGACGATGTCGCCCGCCGCCGCCGCCTCGATTTCCACGCGCTGCAATCCATCAAACGCGAAGAGCTTCGTGACGCGCGTGCGCTGCACCTCCCCATCGAGCTTGGACAGCGCCACGTGGTCTCCGATCTTGACGCTGCCATTGAAGATCCGGCCGATGGCGATCCGCCCCAGGTAATCGCTCGAGTCAAGATTGGCGACCAGCAGTTGCAACGGGGCCGCCGGATCCCCTCCGGGGGGTGGCACGCGCTCCAGGATGGCGTCGAAGAGCGGCCGGAGGCTCTCGCCCTGGACCTCGGCGTCAGCGCTCGCGGTGCCGGCCTTGGCGTTGGTGTAGAGGACGGGAAACTCGATCTGCGCCTCGGTGGCGTCGAGGTCGATGAACAGGTCATAGACCTCGCTCAGCACCTGCACCGGCCTGGCATCCTGCCGGTCGATCTTGTTCACGACGACGATGGCCGGGAGCGCCCGCCCAAGCGCCTTCCGGAGCACGAACCGCGTCTGCGGCAGCGGCCCCTCGGAGGCATCGACCAGGAGCAGCACCCCATCGACCATCGACAGCGTCCGCTCGACCTCCCCGCCGAAGTCCGCGTGGCCGGGTGTGTCGACGATGTTGATGATTGCGTCGCCGTAGCGCACCGCCGTGTTCTTGGCCATGATCGTGATGCCGCGCTCCCGCTCGAGATCGATGTTGTCGAGCGCGCGTTCCGCGACCCGCTCGTTCGCGCGAAAGACGCCGCTTTGATGCAGGAGGGCATCGACGAGCGTCGTCTTGCCGTGATCCACGTGGGCGATGATGGCGACGTTGCGCCGGGGCGGGGACGTCATCGTCCTGACGCCGGAGCTGTCTCCAGATTGATGACCGGTGCGACCGCGGTCAGCACCCCGCTGAGATTGTCGTTGATGGTCGAGGCACTCAGCACGAGGACGTAGCGCATCAGCGGGTTCGTCGCCTCGTTCGTCTCCAACCACGTCACCCGCGATCGGTCGTCACCGAGATCCTCAACGGTAATCGTTCGCCGCGACATCATGAACCCCCAGTCGATCTCATACACGACGCGCCGGTTCGGCACGCTCTCCACGATGGCACCCTCGCCGCGCGCCATGGAGCTGCGGGCCGACGAGACGACACCGCCGTCGCTCGTCAGGCAAAAACAGCTCCGGCTTCCGACACCGGCGTCCGGACCCCCGAGGGCGGCCAGGCTCATCGGTGCGATGCCGGCGCGCTCCGCGGCGAACGTCCAGAGGCGCCTCTGGCCGCCTCGGGTGTTGAAGAGCGTAAAGACCTCGGCGCTCGACGCCGGCACCGTTGCCGAGATGCGCATCGCCTCGACCTGACGCGGCAGCCAGTAGCCGCCGAGGGTCAGGAGCAACACGAGGCCGACACCGGCGCCCAGGACCGTATACGCGATCCGGGCGCGACGCGCATTGCGCACCGACGCTACCCGGCCTCGACGTCGTGCTCCGAGACCCGGGCCATTCGCAGTCCGCGATAGCGATGAGAGCACACGGGTGGTGGTATGTTACGCGAGACATGCTCATCACAGTGATCCAACGTCGCGTCTTCGTGCTGGCATGCGCCGGCTGGTTGCAGCTATTGCTTGCGAGCACCGTGTTCGGCCAGGCGCCGACAGCGACGTTCGACCCGGTGACCGCCGAGCGACTCCTGAGCCCGGAGGATGGCGACTGGATGAGCTACCGGCGCTCGTACGACGTGACCGGGTTCAGCCCGCTGGAGCAGATCAACCGGGACACCGTTGGTGACCTCCGCCTGGTCTGGGCGCATTCGATGGGGGACGGCAGCCGCTGGGTGCCGACACCGATCGTGGCGGGCGGGCTGATGTACGTCGCCGAATCGGATCGCATCACCGGCTTCGAGGTCACGTCGGGCGACGTCGCCTGGGTGCACCAACGGAGCTACCCGGACGACATCCAGAAGTCGCAGGCGCTCGGCCGCTCGCGCGGCGTGTCGGTCTACGGCGACTTGATCTACTGGGGGACGGCCGACGCCTCGCTCGTGGCGCTCGACGCGCGGACCGGTGAGCAGCAGTGGGAGGTCAACACCGGCAACTACACGACCGGGTTGGGGCATGCCCATCCGGCGCTGATTGCCGACGGTAAGGTAATCCTTGGGTTCGCAGGCGGCGACCGGGACGCGCGGGGAGCGGTCGTGGCACACGACGCCGAGACCGGCGACCAACTGTGGGTCACCTACACCGTGCCCGCACGTGGCGAACCTGGCTACGAGACCTGGACCGAGCACGAGATCCCGCCGCTCGGCGGGTTGACCTGGGGCACCATCAGCTACGATCCGGAGCTGAAGCTCGTGTACCTCGGCACTGGGCAGCCGACACCGTGGTCGTCGACCCTGCGCGGCCCCGGCGATGCGCTCTACACGAACTCCATCCTCGCGCTCGATATCGACACGGGCGAGCTCGAATGGCACTTCCAGGTCGTGCCCGCCGACAACTGGGACCTCGATGCGACCCACGAGAGCATGCTCGTCGACCTCGAGATCGGCGGGAGGGTTCGCAAGGCGCTCATCGAGACGAGCAAGATCGGGTGGGGCGTCGTGCTCGACCGGGAGACCGGACAGTTCCTCAATGCCTTCCGCACCGGCTACGACAACCTCGTCACCGGATGGACCGACTCGGGAAGCCCCATCTACAACCCCGCGCTCATCCCGACGGCGGAGGACGTCGACTCGGGCAAGGTGTTCGAGGTGTGCCCGCACTACCACGGGGCGAGGAACCTGAACTCGCCGAGCTTTAGTCCCGACACCGGCCTCTACTACCTCGGGGTCAACAACGCCTGTATGGACGTGACGTTCGTCTCCGAGGAGTATCGGCCCGGCCGTGTCTATCGCGGGATGACGTCGCGCGTGAAGTCGGTGCCCGGCTACGACTACGTCGGTGAGTTCGTGGCGTTCGACCCGGTGAGCGGTCGGCGCGCCTGGGAGTATCGTTCGCCTGACGGCGTTGCCATGACAGCCTCGGCGCTGGCGACCGGAGGCGACATCGTCTTCGGCGGCACGGCGGACCGTCGCTTCTTCGCGCTCGACGCCGAGACCGGCGACGTACTCTGGAATACGCGCCTGAACGGGGACATCTCAGGCGCTCCTGTCACATTCGAGGTCGATGGGCGCCAATACGTCGCGGTCGGTGCCGGGGGACGCATCGCGCAGACGACCTCGTTTGCGCAGTTCACGGACACCACGATTCCGCAGGGGAGCGGCGTGATGTGGGTGTTCGCGCTGCCGGACTAGTGCCCCGTACGGGCCAGTTGTACTGTGGATTCCGGCGCGCGGCGCCCGGCTGGCAAGGCGCGACGAGGGAGCATATTGGGCATATGTGACCGAGGAGCAACGCCGACAGGCGGGATGCCCCGCCCGGAAGGCGCTGTGCAAGTGGCCCGTACAGGGCACTCGGCCCGCCGGAGGGGCATGGATCACGCATGAATCAACCGAGGCGGTATCGAATCGGCGCGGTCCACGCGCTGGCGAACGCGATCCCGACGACCCAGGCTGCCTTCGACAGCGGATGGTCGGCCGCCGACGTCGCCCATCTGCTCGACGGCTCGCTCTATCTCGACCGAGGCACCGTGGACGACGCGGAGCTGGCGTCGCGCATCGACCGCCTGATCGCCTACAGCGCCTCGACCGGCGCGGAGGGCATCATCGTGACCGGGTCGTTCTTCGGCGCGTTCGTCACCGAGGCCCGTGAGGGTGTGACCATCCCGGTGGCGACGTCCTTCGACGGGATCGTCGAGCGCGCGCTGGCGTTCGATCGGCCGCTCCACGTCCTCTCGACCGCACCCGATTCCGCGACGCTGCTCTCCGCGGAGATCGAACGGGAGGCCCTCGCGCGGTCACTGACGGTCACGATCACCAGTCGCGCGGTGGCGGGAGCCCTGGACGCCCTGCTCGGAGGCGACGGCGAGTCTCACGATCGCCTCGTCGTCGAGGCCGTCCGCGCCGTCGAACCCGGCATCCCGATCCTCTTCGCGCAGTTCTCCATGGAGCGGATCCTGCCTGGGAGCGCCGCCGTCCGCGATGCGCCGGTCGTCGGGCCGGCCAGCGAAGGCGTGGCCCGGTTACGCCATGTCCTCACCGGGCGGTAGTCGCCCTCAACCGTCGATGCACGACCGTCCGATCGGCTTCATCGGGCTCGGCCGCATGGGATACGGCATGGCCAGGAATCTGCGGCTGGCTCGCGTCCCACTGTGCATCTACGACGCGCGCCGCGAGCCGATGGACGCGCTTGCCGAGCAGGGCGCCACGCTGGCGGCCGATCCCGCGGAGCTGGCGGGACGCGCCGAGCGGCTCTTCATCTGCGTGCCGTCGGAGACCGAGTCCGAGGCGGTGCTGTTCGGCGAGCGCGGGGTGACCGCGGGGCGCACGACCGGCCTCGCCGTCGTCGATACCACGACGATGAATCGCGGCGCGGCGCTCCAGCTAGCCGCGCGGGCCGAGCGCGCCGGACTCGGTTACTGCGACTGTCCCATCTCCGGGCTTCCAGTCCGTGCCGACAACGGCACGCTGACCATGATGTTCGGTGGCGACCCGACGGTGTTTGGCGACGTGAAGCCGTATCTCGACATCATGGGCGAGTTCGTCGTGCACTGCGGCGACGTGGGCGCCGGCCAGCTCATGAAGGCGGTGAACAACGTGATCTACGACGTGAACATCGCCGCTGTGTGCGAGGTGCTGCCGCTCGCGGTCAAGGCCGGGCTCGACCCGGAGACCGTGGCGACGGTGGTGACCACGGCCAGCGCGCGCAGCTTTGCGAGCGAGTACTTCGTGCCCCGTATCCTCGACCGCAGGTTCGATGGCGACTTTTCGCTGCAGGGGGCCTACAAGGACATTGTGAACATCGAGGAGGTCGCGGCGCGTTTCGACGCGTCGCTGCCCGTGGTGAGCGCGATGGCGGCCACATACCGCGCGGCGCTCGACATGGGACTCGGCGAGCTGCCAAAGAGCGCGATGATCAAGGTGTACGAAGACCGACTCGACCAGGAAGTGCGACGGGGAGACCGCTCGCCCCCGAGATCGACGTGAAGACCGCATATACTCCGTAATCATCGTGCATACAAAACGGGACCCACGCGGCAATACCGGAGGTGGCAAATGAATCGACGATCTCTCGTGGCACTGCTGTGCGTCGTCGCGTTGGGCGCGCTGGTGCCGGCCGTTGCGGCCGGGCAGGGGGCGCGGACCCCGTGGGGTGATCCCGACTTGCAAGGTATCTACACCAACAAGACCATCACGCCGCTCGAGCGACCCGAGGATGTCGGCGCCAAGGAGTTCCTGACCGACGAAGAAGTGGCGGCGCAGGAACGAGCGCGGCTCGATCGCAACGCGGAGCTCCTCCTCGCCGCGCCGCGTCGCACGGTGGCCGGGGGCAGCGTCGGCGGCTACAACAACTTCTGGCTGGATGGGGGCACGCGACCAACCGGCCGAACATCGCTGATCTCCGACCCACCCAACGGCCGGATCCCGGCGTTGACGTCGGATGGGGCGCGCCGACGCGCGGCGCATGACGCGGCGTACCCCGTCGCGGGGCCGTTCGATTCGTGGGAGGACCTCGAGCTCAACGACCGCTGCCTCGTCTGGTCTGCGGGCCCGCCGATGCTGCCGAGCGCTTACAACAACAACTTCATGATCTTCCAGGTGCCCGGCTACGTGGTCATCTATGTGGAGATGATTCACGACACGCGGATCATCCCGATCGACGGACGGCCACACCTCGCCTCCGACATGCGTCAGTGGCACGGAGACGCGCGTGGCCACTGGGAAGGCGACACGCTCGTCGTCGAAACGACCAACATCAGGCGGACGACCGCCAACGCCGCCGCCGTCGGTGGGGACCCGGTCCTGCTGCGGGCCGCGAACGGCCGCACCGATGACACCATCACCGTGACGGAGCGCTTCACGCGGGCCGACGCCGGCACCATCGACTACGAGTTCACGATCAACGATCCCACACAGTGGACCCAGAGCTTCTCTGGCGAGTTCCCCTTCTTCGCGTTTCCGGAAGAAGAGCTGCAGTTGCTCTTCGAGTATGCCTGTCACGAGGGGAACTACAGCATGACCAATATCCTCGGGGGCGAGCGCGAGAGGGATAAGGCCGCCGGGCGGTAAGCGCACCGACGAGTTGAAGCCGCGAGGCAAGGCGCTCGCCCTGTCTCGCGCTGGTCTAGGAGCCCGTGGCAAAAGTGCCGCGTTGCACCGAGACCGGCGAGGCGCCCGGCTGACAAGGAGCGACGAGGGAGAATACCGGGAGTATTTGACCGAGGAGCAACGCCGTCAGGCGGGATGCATCGCCGGTCGAATGCAGCGGCACTTTCACCACGGGCTCCTACCGGGCGGGGACGCGGGCGATGCGGGTGCCGCCGGCGATGCCGCCCACCCAGAGCTCGTCACCCACCTGAATCGCGCCGGTGCCGAGGAGCAGGTAGTCGTTGGTCGGGTAGGTGAAAATCTCACGCGCGGTCATCGCCTCGACATCCACCCGCGCCACGCGCGACGTGATCCCGTCGCACGTCTGATCGCGCATGCACTCGCCGACCCGCGTGCGCGTAGGCGTGCTGTGCCCGGCCGCCAGCAACGAGCCGTCTGGCGCCAGGTGGACGTTATCGATATTGAAGCCGACCGACACGGAGTCCTTCCGGACCGGTGTCTGTCCACGCGACAGCCGAATCACCGCCTGCGCGCCGTAACCCGCCACGTAGAACCAACGGCCGTCCGCCGAGACCTCCAGGCCGTTGGGACCGATGTCTTCGCTGCCGGGCACCCGGCTCCACCCCGCACCCGACTGCCACTCCCACACGTCGCCGGTCGCGGGACTCGTGGCCGCGAAGCCGCCGTCCGGAAGTGGGATGACGGCATTCAACCCGAGGCCATCGGGCGCCACCGCGCACCCGACCCAGGTGAGCGCCGGCGTCGCGCCACTCGCGTCGACCTCGTACACCTCGATCGCCTCGCGTGCCCCGTGGCGCACGACGTACAGGGTGTGTAAGTCGTTGCGGCCTGGCCGCAGGCTGATCCCATGTGGGCGGTACTGATCGGTCGATGGACCGGGACACATGCCGTACGTCGCCCTGTCGTGCCGTGCGCGCGCCGATGACGTTGCGGTCGGAAACAGCCGCATCGTGTTGTGGTTGCGGATGTGGGCCGCGGAGAGGTATCCGTCGTTCTCCATGCTCGACACGATCACCCACGGAGACTCCGGCACGGCGATCAGATCCTCGGGGCTGACCGGCCCACACACGAACTCGACGTCGCCATCCGGTTCGCACTGCGCCGCGGCGGGACTGGGCAGCCAGAGCAGGCACGCCACCGCCAACAACGACAGAGAGAGCATGCGCATCGTCATCATCCTTCGGTGCTCCTCATCCCAGAGCCCCCAATGTGCTGCCCTGTAGGGCGGGGCTTCAGCCCCGCCTCGCAGCAGGTCTAATAGCCTGCGCTACTGCGGCCACACCGTCGGCTCTCGGGCTAGTCCAGCTCGGCGTAGATCTTCGCGGCGTTGTCCTCGGCACTGGTCAGCGTGCCTCGGCTCATCGCGTAGTTCGCGTAGCGCGCGGGCAGGTTGAGCGAGGCCGCCGCCTGCGCCGCCGTCTTGCCCTCGGCCTTGCCACGCTCGACGGCCGTGAGAAAGTCTCGGTTGAACTCGCCGAACTCGCGGAAATCGGCCCAGGTCATCACCGGGCTATGCCCGGGAATGACCGTGTCGACGCCACGGATGCCGTCCGCGGCGGCGAGCAGCGTCTTCGGATACGACACCCCGCTGCCACCGTTCCCGACGTCGATATACGGCACACCCTTCCAGGCAAACAGATCGCCGGTATGCGCGACGCGGAGCGCGCGGAAGACGACGATCGAGTCGCCGCTCGTGTGACCGCGGCCAAAGTGATACAGGTCGATCTGGTCGTCGCCGTCGAGCAGCGTCAGCCGGTCCTGATACGTCCGACCGGGGAGAAACTGTCGCCCCGTGGACGACTGGAACGGCTCCATGCGCTCCATGTTGCTCTTGGTGTTGGCGTGCGCCACCACCTCGACCGGCAACGGGAAGTCGATGTTGCTCCCGACGTGGTCCCCGTGCGTGTGCGTGTTGACGATCATCGTCACCGGCTTGTCGGTGACCGTCCTGATCTTGTCCAGGATGGCGCCGCCCCACCCCGGGTTCTTGGTATCGACCACCACCACGCCGTCGTCGGTGACGAGGGCTGCCGTGTTGCCGCCGCCACCGGTGATCACATACAGGTTGTCCTTCACCTGCTCGATCTCGGCCACGTTCCCCTGGGCGACCGTCCGACCCAGCGTCGCCACCACCCCCAGCATGACCACCGCACTCAGAACGACTACTCGCCTCATGACCATCCTCCGCCTTGTTTCCAGGTCGATCGTTACTGAAGATGATGGCGCAGAAACGCGCCTAATTCCGCAAAGACCTGTCGCGACTCGGGCGCATCCTGCACCATCAGATACCCAGCGTGCGACATCCCCTCGTAGACGTTGAGATCCGCGACGACGCCGGCCTCGCGGAGCTTTCGGTGCGTGCGAACGACGTCGCTCAGAAAGAGATCGCGGGTGCCGGTGACGAGATACGTCGGCGGGAACCCGTCAAAGTCGCCGTAGATGGGCGAGAGGAGCGGGTCCTTCAGGTCGTGGCCCCCGGCGTAGAGGTGCGCGGAGGCCGAGAGCAGGCCGTCGTAGCCGACGAGCACCCGGTCGATGCCCTCGTTCGTGAACTGCGAGTCGCCTGTCTTGGTGAGGTCCGACCAAGGCGTGCCGGCGTAGATCGCGCCCGGCACGTCCAGACCGCGCTCGATGAACCGATGCGTGGCGGCCAGGGCCAATCCCCCACCGGCCGACGTCCCACCGAGGCCGAGCGCCGAGGCGGGTCGTTCGGTCAGCAGATGCTCCCACACGGCAACCACGTCGTCGACGGCGGCCGGGAACGGGTGCTCCGGCGGCATGCGGTAGTCGATCGACACCACCGGAATCCCGCCGGCGGCGGCGATGACTGCGGCTTCGGACGCGCTCGCCTCGCCGCCACCAAAGACATACGCCCCACCGTGCACGTGGACGAACAGGTGGTCCGCGTGGTCCGGCAACACCTCGGCCGGCCGCACGTGATACACCTTGACGCCCATGATGTCGCCCGGCTCGATGGTGACCGAGAGCGCGGCCGACAGCCCGTCGATGACGCCCTCGGCCTGCTGGCCACCGAACTGGGCCAGCGCCGCATCCCACTCCTCGGGCGTCGACGGGGCGAACTGCGCGGTGGCCGCCGCGTCGGGGACCGGCGCGGCCGCGATCGAACCGCGCAGCTCGGCGCTGGCTTGCGCGGGTGGCGGCACTGTGCGAGGACTGACGGTCCACGCCCCGCCGGGTGCGGCACTGGCCGGCGGTGCCGCCTCGTCCGGTCCCGGCGCAACGACCGTGGCGGTGGGATCGCCGCAGCCGGCGAGCATGGCGCCGCCAGCAAGCACTGTGAATACAGTACGCAGAACGAGGGTCATCTGGAGTCTCCGTCTAGAACTGGTCGAGGTGTCGTGCCGCATCAGCGTCGCGAGCCCTTGGGTGCCGCCTCGAGCTCGTCGAGGTCCAGCGTGTTGACCTGGTCGATGATCTTCGCGAACGCCCGACCGACCGCTTCGAGACCGGCGGCGGGTACGAGGGCGGGGATGTCACCGTCGGTGTGCTTGTGCTCGGGCGACCGGATGAGCTGCACCGACGGCGCCTCCTTGTCGATCGCCATCATCTCACCGGTCGCGCGGCCGTCCATCTCGCCGATGAGGCTCACGCCGAACGTGCGATAGGCGTCCAGCGTGATATCGAGCAAGCGGTCGCTGCCGTGCACCCACCACCGTCGCGGCGACACAGTGGTTGTCCGGCGTAGCTCGGTGTTGAACGCGACGAACTGGGTTGGCGCGATGTGCTCGCAGTTGAGCAGCAGCGCGGTGTTCTCGAGCATACCGCTGTCCCGCAGATAGGGGGCGTTGGGCGACCCAACGTGATGCCCGGCCGTCCCGATGAACGTGATGGTGCGCCGACGCTCGGCCTGTGGCACCTGAGCGAAGTGCTCCGCCAGCGCGATCATGACGGCCATGCCGGACGCGTTGTCCAGCGCGGCGTCGTAGTAGCCGTCCATGTGCGCCATCACGTAGATGTGCTCGTCGGTCGTGCCGGGCAACGTCCCGTAGACGCTGGGGCTCGTGAGTCCCTCACGCGTCTGGGTGTCGAGGCGGGCCAAGAGCGTCACGGGACGCCCGGTGGCCACCAGATCACGTAGCCTCCGGCCGTCCTCGAACCCCATGAAGAAGCCGGGCGTCGTGACACGTTGGCGGGTGTATTCCGAAGTCCCGTCCGGATTCCTGACCATCTGGAACGCGCTCACGCCCTGCCAGACGGCAAGATTCCCGCCGTACCCCCAGACGCCGACGATCATGGCGGCGCCTTCGTCCTGCGCGCGCTTGGTCGCGCCTTCCCAGGACGCCGAATTGCCCATCTGGCCGGGCGCCAGAATCGTCTGGATGATCACCGCCTTGCCAGCGACGTCACGACCGGCGAAATCGGCCGCCGTGCCGAGACCGACCCAGACCGCCTCCGCCGCGATCCCACCCGGGATGGGATCCGATCGCGTCGCCGGGTTCGCCGTCACGAAGCTGAGTCGCTCGTCACCTGCCGTGGCCGTCAGCGTCCAGTCGGTGGGAAACCACTGCGGCCCGAGGTCGAACTCCTGCATGCGGATGTTGTCCAGCCCGAAGCTGCGGAACTTCGTGGCCGTCCAATCCGCCGTCATCCGCTCGTACTTCGTACCGGAGATGCGCCCCCAGTACCGATTCCCGTCGTCGCGACTCTGGCGTGAAAAGGCGACGACCTCGTTCAGCCACGCCTTGATCCGGCGGCCGTCGATCCGCTCGTACACCTGGTCTTCGCCGAAGAGCGCACGCCGCAGATGGTCGTACGCCTCTTCTCGGACCTCGCCGGCAGCGTCCACGAGCGGCTGCTGCGCGTCCGCTCGCGCCCCCCCGAGCAGGGCGAGCACCGCGGCCACGCCAACCCACGGCCGCCAGCGCCCGTGCGCCACGCTTCGCTCTCGGAGTCTCATCGATGACGTCCTAGCGCGAGCCCTGCTCGGCCGCGGCTTCGGCTTCGGCTTCCTCGGTGCGCGCACCGGCGAGGATGTTGTAGAGCCCGTAGTTGCCTTCGTGACAGGCGTACTCGAACAACGGCTGGTCGTTCCATTGCATCGGGACCTGGTAGGTCCAGGCGCTCGACCAGACAGTCGGATCATCGATCGTGGCTTCGTACATCAGCGTGTCCGCAGCCGTGCGCGTAAACCGCTCGACGAGACGCAGGTTGCCGTCGGTCAGCCCGGAGCGAAAACTCGTCTCGCGGAGAAAGCTCGTCGTCTCGACAACCAGGGTGTCTCCCTCCCAGTGGCCGCGCGAGTCGCCCGCCCATTGGCCGAGGTCGACATGCGCGCGTCCGTCGAGCGGGATGACGCGCACGTTGTGGTTCATCTCGTTGAGCAGCGCCACGTGGTCGGGCGTCTGAAACACCTGCACGTTGTTGTTGTAGCCGCCAGGCGTCATCGGCGGACCGGAGTTGAACCCGGTGATGCACCGCAGCTGCAACCCGTTGGCGCCCAGGTCCTCGATCCAGCCGCCCGGGGTGGGTGCGTGGGTCGGCACGCCACTACGCGCTTCCCTGGCTGTCGTCCGCAGTCGCTCCGCTGGCGCCGTCAGCGCCGGAACTGTTCCATCCGACGGATCCACGATGAGCGAGGTCCGCCGTGTTCCGACAGTGGTCGTGCCCCGGTCCAGCCAGAAGTTGTTGTAGAAGCCGGGGGCGCCATTCTCTCCGCTGTCCACGCTCTCGGTGGCCTCGGTCCGCTCCGCGGCGCGATTCAGCAGGTCCGCGTTCCGATCGAGGGTCTCCTGTTCGAGGTTGGCCGCCTCCTCCTCCGTCAGGAACTCCTTGTCGGCCAAGTCCTCGGGTCGCTCCATCGGCGTGATGGATCGAAAGTCCCAGACGCCTTGCAGATCCGGCGCGCCCCACGCGGTCCGGCTCGGCGCCGCGTCCGACGATTGGGCAGCCGCCGAGATCGGCAGCACAACGACGACCGCGATCACCGACAGCACGGCGACGACATAGCGCTGACTCATCTGACCCTCCTCGCGCGCTGGCGTCCGTCCTCGTCCAGGCACGCCAATAATGGACCCACACTGACCCGGGCGCAAGGGTGCGCTCCGCCCGCCGTCGCACAAGGTGGCGTTACAGCGGCAGCACGAACCTCCACCCCTCATCGAGGCGCTGCTGCGTCCGGCCGCGACCGTCACCGCAGCCGCAGATGACACGGTCCTGCGCTAAGCATGCCTCGAGCACCGTTTGGAACGCGGCGTCGACCTCGGGGTGGTTGCGGCCCGCTGGATTGGGGCCGACACCGAGATCCATCGCCATGTCGCCGGGCACGACCATGATCGCGCTGATCGGGGCCTCCAGGATCTCGTGGATGTTCCGGACCGCCTCGGCCGATTCGATCATCGCCACCGCGAACAGCTCGCCCTCCGGATTCAGCGGCCACACATCGGCCTTCCCGGCGTACTCGGCACCGCCCATCCCCCACAGCCGCATCGCCCCGCCGGGCCCCCAGCCGCGCTCGCCGCGGGGCGAGGGATACGGCGTTCCGCGCGGCGGCGGATAGCGCATTGCCCGCACCAGCCGGACCGCCTCCGCTTTCTCGTCGACGTGCGGCAGGATGATGCCAAATCCGCCGAGGTCGAGCACCTGTTTGACGGCCCACTTGAAGTCCTCGTCGCCGTCCTGTGGGATGCGGACGAGCGGTGTGAGGCGCATGCGGCCGTCCGCATCGCGGTCCTGGTCCATCTCGGCGAGGACCGACTGGACCAGCTCGCCGGAGAACGGCGAATGCTCCATGTCGACGAAGCGCCATTCCTGGTTGGCGACGGCGGCCCGCCCGGCCTCGAGGGCCTCGATGACCTTGTTCAACCGGGTCGGCCCCTGGGCGCGCCCTTCCCGAGAAGCAGGCCACGCACCGAGGCCAACCAAACCGAGGGCGAGCACAACCGTGAGCGCCGGGCGTCGCCACGCCGGCACCGCAGGTGTCGAGTGTGTGCCTCTCATATCTATCCTCCGTCAATGGCGACCGCCTCGGCCGTTTGCATCACCCTCAGCACGTTGCGACCCATGATCTTGCCCACATCCTCATCCGAGAACCCGCGGTCGTGCAAAGCGGCAACGAGGTTGGGCGTCTTCCCGATGTGTTCGAGCCCCTCGGGCACCTTGAGCCCGACGGCATCGTAGTCGCATCCGACCCCGACGTGATCGATGCCGGCCACGGTCGCGGCGTGCTCGATGTGATCGACCAGGCGGCTCAGGGGCACCTGCCCGATCAGCTCCACGCCCGCCGTTTCGATCTTCCAGAGCTCTTGCGACATCCGCTGTTGATCGTCCGCGAAGTCCGCCCGGATGACGCCCCGCTTCCGGTTGAGCTCCGCCAACTCAGACATACGGGCGCGAAAGTCGTCGTCGAGCATCCCGGCGTAATACGCGACGCCCAGCACACCGCCGTTCTGGGCGAGCGCCACGAGCATGTCGTCCGTGAGGTTCCGCGGATGATGCGCGACCGCACGGCACGCGGCGTGCGTGTTGAGAATCGGGGCGGTGGATGTCTCGACGGTATCGAAGAACGCCCGATCGGACGCGTGAGACAGGTCGATCAGCATGCCGAGGCGGTTCATCTCACGCACGACCTCGCGTCCGAAGGCGGTCAGCCCCTCCGGCCCGTCGTCGTACTCGGCGGCCCCCACCCACGGCGTGTTGCCGCTATGCGTCAGCCCCAGGTAGCGCGCTCCCAGTCGGTACAGCTGGCGCAGCACCTCGAGGCTCGAGTCGATCATGTGACCGCCCTCGATGCCGATCAGCACGGCGATCGTGCCGTCGCGTTGCGCGCGTCGCACGTCGTCCGACGTCGTCGCCAGGAACAGATCTCGCGGATGACGCGCGACCTCCTCCACGATCACATCGGTGATCCGAAGCGCGTTTCCGACCGCCGACGCGGGCGTCTGACTACGGGCGGGGGTGGAGACGGCGAAGAAGCCGGCATTGAGACCACCCTGCCGCATCTTGGGAATGTCGACGTGCGTGTACTCCAGGCTTTCGCCCAGGCCCAGGCCCTCGCCGACCATCCTCCCGGGCGTGTCGATGTGGAGGTCGATATACAGCGGGCCCGCGGGGGTGAGCGGGGCCGCAGCCGGCAGCGACTCTGCGTCCGGCTCGGGCGGCGCGGCACACGCGGCGAGCAGCGCCGCGGCCGAGAGGCCCCATTCGCGCCGGGTCAGTTTCGGGGCCATGTCATCTGCGCTCGACGGCGGCGCGCTCCTCGGCGCGGGATCCGGCCATCATGTTCCGCATGCCGTAGTTCCCTTCGTGGCACGCGAACTCGAACATCGGCCCCTCGGCCAATGCATATGGCAAGGAACCGCTCCACGCCCGCGTGAACGTCCCCGGGTCGTCCACGGTGAACTCGTAGTCGAGCGTGTCGGGCGCGATGCGCGTGAACCGCTCGACCACGCGCGCGGTCTCGCTCAGCGTGCCACGCGCCAGCGAGTTCTCCGGGCGATTCCATCGTCTGATGAACGGCGCCCTGAGGTTCGTCGTTTCGACGACGAGTGTGTCGCCTTCCCAGCGGCCACGCGAGCTCCCGGCGTACTGATGGATCGCATCTGGCAGATGCGGCCGCCCGTCGAGGAGGATGTAGCGCACATCGTGGATGTGCTCCTGGAGGATCACCACCGCGTCCGGCGTTTGCAGGAAGTGGTAGTTGTTGTTGTACCCGGTCGGGAGTGACGGGATCCCGCGATACCAGAGGCAGCGCTCGCTCAGGCCCATCTCCTCGGGCCCATCGGCGGGCACACGTCCGTTCTGCACGTCGGCGAGCCGGCGGTTCGCCGCCGACATGATCCGTCGCTCCCCCTCCACGCTCAACGGCGGCAACCGGCCGTTCGGCGGCTCCACGATCAGCGACGTTCGCCGTGTCGACACGATGCGGGTGCCCTGTTCCGTCCAGTAGCTGTTGTACGCCCCGACGTTGCCGCCGGCGGGCAGCGGCTCGGTGCGCACCTCGCTGGGCGCGTTCTCCCGGTCGACACGCGCCACGGCCTCTCGCTCGATGGCGGCGGCGGCTTCCGGCGTCAGGAACTCGGCATCCGCCAGCGCCTCAGGGCGCTCCAGCGGCGTGAGGGTGTTGTTGTTCCAGATGCCTTGCAGATCCGGATCGCCCCACGGCGTCCGGGGCGATGTCCGGGCCTGCCCATACGCAGGCACCGAGGCGAGCGAGACGGCCGCGGCCATGGCCACGACACCCACCGCCACTCCGAGACGTCGATGACTCATCACGATCCTCCTGACGTGCCGGACCTCACCCTCGACAACTCTCCGCGAACCGCTCGAACTGACCCGCAGCATACAACGGTGGCCCGTGACCGAAGCAGACGATTCGCGGGCGGAGCGCCGCCAGTCGCCGAACGGTCGCCACGTTCGCGAGAGGGTCGGCCGTGGCGTTCCGGAACGGGAGACGCAACCCGCGCTGGCGCGTCACCGGGTTGAGCGCAAACACCGCATCGCCGACGACCAGGACACGGTCTGACTCTCGCCAAAACGCCAGATGGCCCGGCGTATGGCCCGGGGCCGCCACGACGGCGAAGTCACCAACGGCGTCACCGTCGTCCAGCGTGTGCGAAACAGGATGAGCCGGTCCCGCCGCGAGGCTGGCCAGTCGGTCAAACGCCGCCGAAGCCTCCGGCGGGAGGACGGTCCGCATGCGTCCCGTCTCGACCGCCTCCCGGTCTTCCCGCCCGCAGCAAAGCGGGATACCCAGTCGCCGGCAGAGCCCGGCGCTCGCGCCCTGATGATCGGGGTGTGCGTGCGTAAGAACGTGGCGGGTCAGGGGCCTGTCTGCGAGCGCGTCCGTGATGCGGCGCCCGGAAAATCGCATCCCGGCATCGACCAGCACGTCGCCGAGCAGGTACACGTTGACGCTCCCGAAGGGAGGAAGTGCCAACCACAGCACGCCGCGCGCGACCTCGCGGAACATGGGATCGCTGACGTCGGCTCACAGCGCCGTTGGGCGCGTCAGCGCCGCTCCGTCGCGATCTGGTCGAGATACAGCTTCTCGAGGCGTTCTACAGCGGCGAGAAAACCGTCGGGATCCACGAACGTTCGTGGGCTGTAGGCTTGGCCTGCCTCGTACTTGTCGTGCAACCCGTACTGCGACCCGTGCGCCGAGACCCAGACGTCGACCTCGAGCGCCTTCTGCTTTTTGAAGGTCTCGGCGAAGTCCTCGGCAACGCCTGCATAGGTGGGATCGACCACCAACTGCTTCCCCGCGTTGATCGTCCCCATGTTTGCAATCGCCACGTCGTAGTCCCGACCGTCCTCGCGCACCTCCATGGTGTAGCTGGAGCTGCCCGCCGTGTGCCCCGGGGTCTCGAGGACCGTCAGCTTCGTGTCGCCCAGCTCGATGACGTCGCCCTCGGCGATGATCCGATCCACGGTGACCGGTGTGAACGACTCCCGCCCACCGAAGTGCGGGTCGCTGAACCCGCCGTCCTCGAGCACCGGGGCGTCGCCGACGGTCGCCCACATCTCGGCTCCGGTGAGCTGCTTGATTTCGGCGAGCGCGGCCGTATGGTCCCAGTGCGCCTGCATCTGCAACAGGATCTCGATGTCCTCCAACTGGAAGCCGAGCGATTCGATGTTCGCGCGAATCAGCGGGGTCGAGTCCTCCAGCCCGGTGTTGATCAGGATGTGGCCATCGTCTGATGTGATCAGGAACACGGCCAGGTCGTAGGTCCCGACCGCGTAGAGGTTGCCGATCACGCGGTGTCCCGGGAACGGCCGCGTCCACGCCTCGTTCTGGGCGTGAAGCGCGGGAGCAGCGACGAGCACGAGGCTGGCGGCAACGGCGAGGCGGCGTATGGCGTAGATCATGCTGACTGTGCTCCCTCTCTTACTCGCGCCGGATTCCAGCGACGAACGCGCCCGGCAGATAGGACCGGCGGGCATTGTAGTCGCGCCGCGCGTCCGATGACCCGGATCCTGTGGGTCATCGCACCGCGTCCGCGAGTGCCTCCACGAAGGCCCACCGGTGCGCGCCGAGCTCCCGACCAACGGCCGTCGGCCACGCGCTGTGCGTCACGATGACCATCTCATCGGCCGGATCGACCCAGAGGAGCTGACCGAAAATGCCGATGCCCGCATACGTCCCGCCGCCGCGTAGCCACCAGAGATAGCCGTACCCCTCGGAGCCGTGGCTTGGCGTGGTCGACTCTGTCATCCAGTCGTCGGCCAGCACGTTCGTGCCGTCGAGCAACGTGCCGCCCCGCATCGCAAACAGACCGATCCGCGCGTAATCTCGCAGCGTGGCACTGATGCAGCATCCGCCCAGCTCGCCGCCAGCGGGTTCATGGAGCTGCCAGGTGGCATCGGACTCCATGCCGAACGGCTGCCAGATCTTGGCCTCGAGGTAGGTAGGTCCCCAGGTTGTTGCCGATGGCGGCGCGCAGCAACGCGCCCGCGAGGTTGGTTTCGCCCGTGTTGTAGTTGAACCGCTCGCCCGCCGGGGCGGCGGTCTCCAACGCCTGCATGTACGTCAGCAGCCCAAGGACGCCTCCCTGCCTCAGCCGACTGTTGACGTCGGAGTCGGGGTCCGCGTAGTCCTCGTTCCACTCCGTGCCGGAGGCCATCTGCAGGACGTGCTTGATCGATATGCCGTCGTAGCCGCCGCCCGCAAGCCGCGGCAGGTATCGCGTGATCGGCTCGTCGACGCTCTCGATATAGCCGTCCCGAATCGCCGCGCCGATCAGCATCGAGACGACCGACTTGGCGATCGAGAACGAGATCCATCGGCTGTGCTCGTCGTTGCCAAGCCCGTAGCGCTCGAGCAGAATCTCGCCGCCCTTGACCACCAGCAGGCCGGCGATGCGTCGGTCCTCGACATAGTCGTCGAGCGTATACGTCTCGCCGTCGACCTCGTAGGTCACGTGTGAGAGATCGCGCAGCGCCGGGCGAAGCGGGAACGGCGATTCACCACCGGCGTGGATCGTTCGCGTGGGAAAAATCTGATCGATGTTGCGATAGCCGGCGACCTGTTGCTCGGGCTCCCAGAACAGGAACCGGTTGCTCGGCCCGAGGTTGGCGTGGTCGTCCGTGTTGACATCGGAATCCGTCGCAACGGGTCCGCCGGGCGGCCCGGCCTGTTCCGCTGCGGGTGAACCACAACCGGCGAGGAGCGGGACCACGACAACGAAGGGCGCGAGTCGGAAGAAGACCGCCTTGCTCATGATTGACCTCCGGAGACCACTCGCGAACCCTCGACGAAACGATCTGTGTTTCGACGAAGTGACCCGATTATAGAGAGCCGAACTGCATTTTCCACTTGACAGCTTTCTGGACGCAGATCGATTCCCAACCTCGATGCGATCTGGATGCCCCGTCTGGCTCCGTGAGAGGCCGTCTGCAAGCAACGCGACCGACCTCGACCGTGGAACGGCAGCGGACCGTTACCAAGTCGTGGTCCACGTCGACGAAGACGTGCTGGACGCAGATGACGCGCGCGGCCAGTCCGCGCTGGAAGACGGTCCGTACGGCCGGGTGGCCCCGGGAAGTTACCCTCCCGGGGCTCCCACAGATCCGGACGTGCCCAATTCAGGCATCCGGCTCCTCGGTCTACGGGTTCGCTGCGCGACGGTAGATGCTGTGTACGACACGCGGTGGGGTGAGCGGATAGTGGCGCAGAAGACGCCGAAACGCCTCCCAGGTCAGGTGGGCTGTTCGCGAGCGCCGACTCAGCCAGGTCCGCCACCGGCGTTCAACCTGCCGGTGGAAGTTGGCTAACGCGCGCGCATTGCCGGTCACGCCGTAATACTGGTAGTGACCGCGCAGTTGCTGATTCAGCCCCGCCTGTTGGTCCGCCACGCGTTGATGCCGGTGGACTCGGCACCACCGACCAATGCGCTGCAGCGCCCGACTGAGACGACCGGAGGCCGTCGTGCGCCGCACCACCCAGCGGCCCGTCCGGGACCGCCCCCAGAAGTGGGTAAAGCCCAGGAGGTCGAAGGCCTGGCCCGGGTCCGGGTGGGCCCCCCGCCGCGGCCGGTGGAAGTCCACCAGTCGCGTCTTCTCCGGGTGGAGGGTCAGACCGTACTTCCCGAAACGTTTCGGGAGCACGGCCAGTACCCGCCGCGCGTCGTCCTCGTATTCGAAGCCCAGCACCGCATCGTCGGCGTAGCGCACCAAGAAGGCACGCCCCCGCAGGCGCGGGCAGACACACTGGTCAAACCAGGTGTCCAGGACTTCGTGGAGGAAGACGTTCGAAAGCAGCGGGCTGACCACGCCGCCCTGGGGAGTGCCCTGGTCCGGATACCAGACCTGGCCCTCTTCCATGACGCCGGCTCGTAGCCACTTCCCGATGGCGCGCCGCAGCACGCCGTCACGCACCCGTTGGTCCAGCACCTGCCGCAGCTGCGCATGGTCGACGCTGTCGAAGAAGTGCTGGATGTCAAGGTCGACCACCCACCCTCCCCCGATGTCCATGAGCCCTCGCCACGCCGCCTCGAGCGCGTGGTGCGCACGACGCCCCGGCCGGAACCCGTACGAGCAGGGCAGAAAGTCCTGTTCATAGATCGGGTCCAACGCCATGACCACCGCGCGCTGCAGGACTTTGTCCTCCAGCGTCGGAATGCCAATAGGGCGTGTCTGATTGCCCGCACCCGCTTTGGGGATGTGTACCCGACGCACGGCCGGCGCCTGATACCGGCCGGACTTGAACCGGGCCAGCAAGCTGGTCAGATTCGCCTCCAACGCGGTCTCATACTGCGCCGCCGTCACCCCGTCCACCCCCGCCGCGCCACGCTTGCGCGTGCGACGATACGCCTCCCGGAGCCAGCCCACGTCGATGAGGTGGGCCAGCGTCGTGAGCACCTGCTTTGGCGTCTGCCTCGCCAGGGTCGCTATCTTCCCTTGTTTCGTTGAGATGGTTTCACGGCTCGATGTCCGTGGCATCTGTCCCTCCGGAAGTTCCATAGTCCGACCTCCGCCTTCCCTCCATGGGGTCCCCTGGGGTGGGTTCCCCCACTTCACCGGTACTATGCAGAGGCTCCGACGTCTCGCCTCCCCGCGTCGCTTCGTTGCCTTCGCTCGGCGGTGCCATCCTGACGCCTCTTCCTTCGCTCCCTGCCCGCATGGGCGTCACGCGTCCAGAGCCCGGACCATTTCTTCAGCGGCGCCCGTCGACCGCTTCTCCAGGATGGAGAGCACGAGACCTCCCAGGTTCCTGGGGAACCCCCCTGTGTACATGCCCCGCTCTTCGACCCCGGCGGACCCCACGACCCTGGCCACGGCGGGCCGTACGATGCTGCCTTCCGCTCAGAAAACGGCGTCGGCTCCGCAATCAGTTTCCTTTCGAGGCTCAATCACGCGGCCTGCACACGCCCTGTGTACGCTTCGCAGCCGGGGTCGCCCCCGGACCACGCAACACTCGGTTCCGGCTGGTGCCTACCCTTTGCCGGGACAGGATTTCCACCTGCTGGGTTCCTCTAGAAAGTTTCCGTCATGTCGTAAGAGCTACATGGCTTCCCCTCTCTCCAGGCTTTACCTGGCGCAATTTCCGCGGAAACGTCGCGCCGGATGGCGTGCGACGCGGCCAAGGTTGTCCTGCGTCACGCTCGCGATGGTCGGACGCTCGATGTCGGTCGAAAGACGCGGACCGTCCCGCCGGCCCTCCGCCGCGCGCTGACAGCCCGCGACCGCCGATGCCGCTTCCCTGGCTGCTGCGCCAAGCATTGCGACGCGCACCACGTCCACCACTGGGCGCAGGGTGGCGCCACGCGGCTCGACAACCTCGTCCTGCTCTGTCGAAGGCACTACCGCGCCGTCCACGAGGAAGGCTTCGGCGTGACGCTGCGCGACGACGGCGACGCCCAGCTTTCCTGGCCCGATGGCCGCCCACTGGTCGCTGCCCCGCTGGCGCCGCCTTGGGCTGGGGCGCCGCTCGCGCCAACCGCGTCGCGGCTAGCGGCCCGCGACATCACAATCGACGGGCGCACGGCAACCCCGCACTGGCACGGCGAGCGTCTCAATCTCGCGCATGCGATCGATGTACTCTGGAGGCCACCACCGAAGTCCGCGTGAGCTGGCGCTTGAAACGCCACTCAACGGTGTCTGCCGAACTGCTCTTCGAGCAGATCGGCGCGGGTCAAGCCTTCCTCGCCTCCGGGATGAGAACGCTCACGACAGAGACCAGGCCGTCCGAATCGAGGCCGAGCCTTACGACCATGCGGTCGAAGACGGCCCTGGTCCGTCAAGATCTCCTGCGCCTGCGGAAGAAATGGCGGGCCAGACCAGCCTGCGTCAGTCGACCGGCACGCGTTCCTTGAGCTCCTCAAACCAATTTAGGACAACGTTGATTTCCGCTCTGTCCGCTCCGTCGTCCCCCGCTGTCGCGCTCGTCATCATGAGAAACCGCTGCCCATCCGGTGAGATGTCGTAGTATCGGCGGGCGTCGGGCGCCGCAGCCTACCGCCCGTCGAACAGCCGCTCCGGCGGTCCCACGAGCAAACGGCGGCGGGTCGCCTTCCTCCACGCCGAACGTTACCCGCATGACCGCTTCCGGTGGCCCTGCGGGTGCGCGGACATAGAACAGTTCGCGGCCGTCGGCAGACCAACTGGGCCAGTAACCGCCCCCGACGGAGATCGGTCGTCGGTCTTCAAGCTCTGGAAACCTCATCACGTAGACTTCTTGCCGCCCCGTCTCATCGGAGTCATACGCCAGCCACCTCCCGTCAGGCGAGAGCGCCGGCCACTGCTCGTCCGCAGCCGTCTAGATGAGCGGTTCCCACGTGCCGGGTCCCTCAACGGACACCGTCCCGACATCGAGGCCGGTCTCCGGGAAGAGGGCGTGCAGAAAAAGCATGCCGCCATCTGGCGACCAGTCGTGCGGGTGGATGTCGCTCACGGCTTCGTCCATCGTGACCAGGAGCTCGGCCGTCCCGCTGCCATCGGCTGACTTCCGGAACACCTCCGGTCGCCTATTGCGATTGGACTGGAATGCCACCCGGCGCCCGTCTGGACTCCAGAGTGGGTTGCCGTCGAAGCCCTCGTCTGTGGTGATGCGCGTCAGCGTCCCACGGGCCAACTCGGAAACCCACACATCGACAGTTCCACCGTCCTGGAGGGCCGACGCCGCGCGCGAGCCGTCCGGGGACAAACTGAGAGTCGCGTAAGGCTGGAGAGGGGCCGCCGTGAGTTCCTCCTGGCCTTCACGATCGACCCAGACCAGGGATCGTTGGCCACCGCCACTTGCGCCCAACACATACACCAGCGGTCACCATGACGGATGGTCCACCGAGGATCGACACCTTCTGGAGGGTCGTGCCCCACACCGGAGAGAGAGGAACTACGATCGGGGTCTCCGGCAACTCGACAGGCGGCGGCGCTGGTAAATCGAACGCGCCCTCCATCGCCAGACTCACGTCCCCAATGTCACGAATGCGCTTCTTCGGGTTCTTCTGGAGACACCGACTGACGAAGGTGCTCAGAACGGGAGGTACGCTGTCTGGCAGCGCAGCCCAATCGGGCTCTCGGTCAATCACCCGTGCCAGCGTTTCGGACACGTCGTCGCCGGCAAACGGTCTTGCCCCAGCGAGCATCTCGTAGAGCACCGCCCCGAACGCCCACACGTCCGCCCGCTTGTCCACCGCCTTCCCCGTCGTTTGCTCGGGACTCATGTACGCCGCCGTCCCGATCACCATCCCCACCTGCGTCGCCGCTGCAGTCAATGAGATCGTCGGCGACAACGACGCACTGGCCCCGCTGGCCTCAGGCTGAAACGCATTCGCCAGCCCGAAGTCCAGCACCTTCACCGTGCCGTCAGCCTTCACCTTCACGTTTGCCGGTTTCAGATCGCGGTGGATGATCCCCTGCTCATGCGCCGCTTCGAGCGCTTCGGCGATTTGTCTGCCAATCGGTAGCGCGTCTTCTATTGTCATCGGCCCTTGGCCGATGAGGTCCGCCAGCGTCGGCCCTTCGATGAGCTCGAGAACAAGCGCACGGGTGCCCTCGGCCTCGTCTTCCTCAAACCCGTAGATGTGCCCGATGTTCGGGTGGTTCAGCGAGGCGAGCACTTTGGCTTCGCGCTCGAAGCGAGCCAGGCGATCGGGGTCGGCCGTGAACGCCTCGGGAAGCACCTTGAGCGCCACGTCCCGGTCGAGCTTGGTGTCGCGGGCGCGGTAGACTTCGCCCATTCCACCGGCGCCGATCTTGTCGGTGACCGAGTATGGACCGAGGCGGTCGCCGGCGTTGAGAGCCATAGGGGGTGCGACCCCGATTATACGCAGCGGGCGGGCGCGGCAAGGAAAGGAACAGGCATGGCTATCAGAATCGAGAAGTCCGATCACGTCACCACCGTCATCCACAGTCGGGCGGAGGCTCGCAACGCCATGGACCCCGCATCGGCGGACGCCCTCGTCGAAGCCTTTCTCGCCTTCGAGGCCGACGACGACTCCTACGTGGCTGTGCTCTGGGGCGAGGGAGGGGCCTTTTGCGCCGGCTGGGACCTGAAGTTCGTCAGCAGCGTGTCACCGAATGATCTGCAGCGCGACCTGGCCTTCCCCGATGACGACCCGGCCGACGCAAACAGTGTTCCCCGTGGTCCCCTTGGACCGACACGTCTGGAGCTGACGAAGCCGGTGATCGCCGCGGTGTCAGGCCCGGCGGTTGCCGGCGGGATGGAGCTCGCCCTCTGGTGCGACATCCGGGTCATGGAAGACAGCGCCTACATCGGTGTCTATTGCCGGCGCTGGGGGATTCCGTTGATCGACGGCGGCACGGTGCGTCTGCCGCGCCTCGTGGGTCAGGGCCGTGCGCTGGAGATCATCATGACGGGTCGCAAGGTAGACGCGGAGGAATGCCTCCGCATCGGAGCCTGCGAGCGGGTCGTGGCGGACGGGACGAGCCGCGCCGCGGCCGAAGTCATGGCCCATGAGATCGCCCGGTTCCCCCAGGTGTGCATGCGCGCCGACCGTCGCTCCGCGATCCGGCAGCACGGTAAGTCGGTCCGCGAGGCGATGAAGTACGAGTGGCAAAGCGGTCAGGAGCCGATGCACGAAGAAGCAGTCGGCGGGGCGTCACGCTTCGCCGGCGGACTCGGACGGCACGGCGACTACGCGCGAATCTGAACGGGCCGTCGCTGCCACGTCAGTTCGCCGACGCCAGCGGTTCAAGCCCCGCGACCCAGTTGAGGACGACTCTGAGCTGCGGGGCCGGCCCAAGCTGTTCTCGCTGAATCATCACGAATGTCCGGCCGTCCGGAAACACGCCGTAATTCGGCAGACCGATCTGAGGCGGGGCCGGAACGTAGTCGCTGACATCCATGACGACCTCAGGGAGCGGGATCGAATCAGACGACACTGCCACGCTCATCAGTCGACGACCCTCGCGAAAGAACAGCTCGTCGCCGCGAACAGACCAGGCAGGTTCTCGCCCTCCATCAGTCGAGACCAGCGTGACCCCGCCCAGACCAGGGAACCGACGGACGTACACCTCGTCGCGACCGGACTCGTTGGACACATACGCTAGCCACGCGCCATCTGGAGAGAACCTCGCGCCGCGCTCGTTGAAGCCAGTAGCGATCACCAGATCGGTCCCACCATCCCCGCTGCGCCATACCCAGATGTCCCGCGCGGTGTCGTTGTTCAGCTCATAGAAGGCCATCGCGCGACCGTCACGTGACCAGCCGGTCGGGAACTGCGAGCGCTCCGTTGCCAGGAGCGGCTCGGCAGGCGCGCTTTCATCGACCGGCATCGAGTAGATGTCCCACGAACCCGAGCCGGGGCGCCTCGAGGCGAACGAGAGTCGGTCGTTGTCCAGCCACGATGGCAGCGTGTTGGTGCCGACGCGTGTCAATTGCCTCAGGACGCGACGGTCGACATCGACCACGTGGATATTGCTGCTCAACTCGTCGATATGGACGGCCACCCGACGACCGTCCGGGGAGACGACCGGGTATTGATACCGCCGGGCCGCCTCGGTCAGCGCGACCGGTGCCCCACCCTCGCGGGTCACCCGAACGAGTCTCCGCGCTGGCGGTGTGCCCGAGATGAACGCGAGTGTCCCAGCGTTCGACGCAGCAAACTGGGGCACGGGGACGCCCACGACCTCGAGCTCGAGGAGGTCATCGGCGATCCGGACGGGCGTCCCCGCGAACGCGCGTTGGACCGGATCGAACGGAATCGCGTAGAGGGCGCGGCCCCTGGCGAACACCAGATGCCCGCTCGTCACATATTGGGCGCCGACGGCGCCGACGACGACCGGATCCAGCCACTCCCACTGGTGGGTCTCGAGAGAGAGAATCGCCGGACGCGAGACCTCGTCCGCCGTTCTCACAGAGAAGAGCAGCTCGCGATCGCCCGGCAGAAACTGCGGGCTGAAGTGGGTGACCTCGTCACGGTCGACGTCGGGCTCGGTCAACAACACGGGTGCATCCCCGGCCTCGGAGACGCTCATGAGCCCCGCCGACCCGGCCGCGAACACGATGGCACCCCCGCCCCAGGTCGCACCCGGACTGCTCGGTGAGAGCGACGGCACGTCAGCTACACGTAGTGCCGGCCCTCCGGCGACGGGCACCCTCCAGAGACCAGCGTTGTTCATGAAGCCGACCCACTCGCCGTCAGGAGAAAAGAACGGCGTGTGCGCGCCTTCCGTTCCGGGCAGAGGATTCATGTCGAAGGAACCCGTCTCACGCACATAGAGCTGGGCGGTCTGGTCCTGTTCCGACTCGGCTCGGAACACTACGCGCCCACCGGCACGAGAGCTCACGGCAAGGGACGGGAACTGCTCGATCGCGAGTGTCTCCCCTGCGGGAAATGCGATGTCGAGCCGAGCAGGATCCGGTGCTGGATTCTCAGACGGTGACCGGAGATTCCAGACCACCGCGCCCGCCAGGACCGCGAGCAGCACCACCCCCACCGCCCAGGACGCTTGCGTCCGTCGATTGCTGCCTTCTGTTGGAGCTCGGTCGCCGTGCGCATCCTCCGCAATCCAGCGAAGCTGCGTCAGCACATCGCGCACGCTTTGCCAGCGTTCTTCGGGGTCCTTTGCCAGACATCGGCGGACGAGTCGATCGAGCGCCTCGGGCACGACCTCGGCAAAGTCGGCCATCGATCGCGGCTCAGTGTTCAAGATGGCTCCGATCAAACTCGCCTGACTCCGTCCTTCGAAGGCCTTCCGCCCAGTGACCATCTCGTAGAGCAGCGCGCCGAACCCGAAGATGTCGGTGCGCGCGTCAACCTGTCTCCCCTCGAGCTGCTCTGGGGCCATGTACTGGAACGTGCCCAGGACCGCTCCCCGTGCCGTCAACGGCAGATCCTGGGTCGGCGGATCCGCACCAGGCTCCGTCGCGGCCTCGGCGCGCTGATCGCTCATCCTGGCGACGCGGTCGTCGAGCACCGTCGTGGCCTCGGCTCCGGTATGGCGCAGCTTCGCGAGCCCGAAGTCGAGGAGCTTCGCCCGCGACCGGGTCAGCATGACGTTCCCCGGCTTCACGTCTCGATGGACCACCCCGCGGCCATGCGCGGCATCCAGCGCGTCCGCGACCTCGATCGCGATCTGGAGCGCCCGGTCAAGTGGCAGCGCCCCGCTGTCCAGCTGGCGACCCAGCGTCACGCCGTCGATGAACTCCATGACCAGGAACTCGACGCCATCCTGGCTGCCGATGTCATGGAGGGTGCAGATGTGCGGATGATTCAGCGCGGCGACGGTGCGGGCCTCGCGTTCGAACCGCTGCTTCGACTCGGGGTCACTGGCAACGTCCGCCGGCAGGACCTTGATGGCGACGGTGCGGTCCAAACGGGTATCGCGGGCCTGGTAGACCTCGCCCATGCCCCCGGCGCCGATCTGGGCGGTCAGCTCGTAGGGACCGAGGCTAGTGCCGGGCTGCAACGGCATCGATCGGCGACTCCGCGCGCCTGCGCTACCCCTCGGTCAGCTCGTCGTACGCCACGCCGAGCACGCCGGTCAGACTGAGCAGCGGGAAGGGCGAGACGTGATCCCCGAACCCGGCGAGTGACTCGGTGGCCGTGATCTCTTCTTTCGATCGCCCGGCCTGCGCCTCGCGGCGTGTCAGCTCCATTGCGGCGCTGAAATAGTCGCGGAGGTGTGTCAGGTCGCTCCGGTCGCCGGTCACACCGCCGTTCGGGCTGCCGTGCCCGAAGACATAGATCGCGTCGGCCGCGTGCTCGCCAGGCACGCGTTCCAGCGTGTTGATCCAGCTCATGATGCGCGCGCCGGACGATCGATCGATGAACGGATGCAGCCGGTTGAACATCAGATCGCCCATGTGGACGACGTTGGCCCGCTCAAAGGTCACGACCACGTCGCCGCTCGTATGCCCGGCGCCGTGGCTCTCCACCTGTGTCCATCGTAGGACGTCGTAGCGAACGCGGCTATTCTACGCTCGGAGCGGGTCTTTGGGGAGGGGATACCGACCGGCCTCGCCTCAATGGGTCTCGGGGAGGTAGGCTGTGCCGACGCCTGAACAGCCGACCGGGCGGGCGAGAAAAGCGCCGCGCGTCGTCGCGCGTAGAAAGGGACCCAGCATGCAGTCCACCACCCCGGATGGCCGTCTGCGTCTCGCCTCCACCACGCTGGCGGCCGTCATCGCGGTCACGGTGCCCGCGCTCGCCGACGACTGGCCGCAGTGGCGCGGCGCCGACCGCCTCGGCGTGTGGCACGAGACCGGCATCGTCGAGACGCTGCCCGACGAGCTGAAGGTCAGTTGGCGCACGACACTCGGGGGTGGCTACTCGGGGCCCGCGGTCGCCGACGGGCGGATCTTCATCTCCGACTGGGCGGAGGATCCGGAGTCGCGCACGTTGGACGGGACCGAACGCGCCCTCGCGCTCGATGAGGACACGGGCGAGATCCTCTGGACGCACGAATGGCAGACCACCTACCGGATGCTCGTGGTCTCCTACTCCTTCGGGCCACGCGCCACGCCCACGGTCGACGACGACCGGGTCTACATTCTCGGCTCGACGGGCCGGCTCTTCTGCTTCGACGTCGAGACCGGCGAGGTCCGGTGGGAGACGGACTACGTCGCGGACTACGACGCAAGCGTTCCTGTGTACGGGATGTCGAGCGCGCCGCTGGTCGACGGCGACCGCCTCATCGCGCTCGTCGGGGGCGAGCCGGATGCCATGGTCGTGGCGTTCGACAAGCACACGGGTGACGAGCTGTGGCGCGCGCTCCCGGTCGTCACCGAACTGGGGTACGCGGCGCCGGTGATCTACGAGGCCGGCGGCGTTCGCCAGCTCATCATCTGGCATCCGGATGCGCTGGTGTCGCTCGACCCCGACACGGGTGACGTCTACTGGGAGCAGCCGTGGGAGGTCGCCATGCAGGTGTCGTTGGCGACACCGATCAAGAGCGGCGATTACCTCTTTGTGTCGCAGTTCTTCAACGGGTCGATGATGATGCGCCTCAGTCGCGACCGGCCGGCGGCCACCGAGATGTGGCGTGGGCAGAGTCGGAGCGAGCTACCCGACCAGACCGACGGCCTGCACGCCCTGGTCACGACGCCGGTCATCGTCGATGACCACATCTATGGCGTCGGCAGCTACGGCGAGCTGCGGGGCCTCGACGCCCGCACGGGCGAGCGTCTCTGGATGAGCCCCGAGATGGCGGTGCAGGTGCGATGGAGCAGCGCGCACCTGGTCCAGCACGGCGACCGGTATTTCGTGAACAACGACGTGGGGGATCTGATCCTCGCGCGGTTGACGCCCACCGGCTACGTCGAGCTCGGCCGCACGACGCTGATCGAACCGACCAGCAGCTCGGGCACGCGAACGCCGCATGGCGCGATCGCCGAGCGCCTCGTCAACTGGGTGCACCCGGCCTACGCCAACGGCCACATCGTGCATCGCAACGACAACGAGATCATTCGGGCGTCGCTGAAGGCGTCTGACTACTAGCCTCGCGCTGCGCCACCACACCGAGCGTGTTGGCCACCATGTCCATCTGATCGTCGAGACCCTTCTTCACGCCGCCGCCCAGCACCATCATCACGCGGAAGATCGGCACGTGCCACGTGCCACTGCGGATATAGGTCGCTGCGTCGATCGCGAGCGTACAGCCCTCGCCGGCGGGCTCGAGGGTGTATTGCCATCGACTGGTCATCGGCACCGCCTTCGACGTCATCTCGCGCACCATGTGATGGGGACGCACCGCTTCCACCGTTTCGACCGTGACCGCGTCGCTCCCCATGTCCTCGATCCAAGCGGGCATGTCGTACTTCGACGTATGGGCCTGCACGCTGCGCTTCATCTTCCCCGTCATCGGGTGTTTGTCGTAGTCGAGAAGAGCGTCCCAGACCGCCTCGACCGGCTTTGCGTAGGTCACCTCGGAGCGACCGGCGTATCGCTCGGGCATTGACAGCCCTACCGCGACCACCGCGACGAGGAGGAGGACGATCCCGCCAAGACCGAGCGTAATCACTTCCATGAGCCCTCCCCTACCACCCCGACACGCAGCTCGCTCGCGAGCCCCCCGCACCATTGGCCTCGGCCGTTTCGCATCGGCGGCCTCCGTCAGGTAGGATAGTCCGCCGGAGGTGCTCATGCGTGCGTTTGTCCTCGTCCCTGCACTCGTCGTGGCGGCGACCCTCGTCACAGGCCCCGCGTTGCTTCAGGAGACCGGCCCGAGCGGGCCGGGCGGTTACGACGTCGTCGAGGGGTGGCTGCAGCCGTTCGCCGACGACGGCTTCGCGTTCGGCGGCAACTCGGGCGTCTTCGCGGAGTCACCAGACCGAATCTTCATAGCCCAGCGTGGCGAGACTCGGCTCCCGGACCCGGTACCGTCCGGCTTTACGGGAATCGCCGGCTCCATCGGGATCAACACGCTCCGAGAAGCCGAGCGCCGCACCTGGCAGAACTGCATCTTTGTCGTCGACGGCGACGGCAAGGTGATCGAGGTGTGGGACCAGTGGGACCACCTGTTCGAGGGCTCGGACGGGCCCGGACCTCACCGGATTCGCATCAGCCCGTATGACCCTGAGCGACGCGTGTGGGTCGTGCACGAAACGGGGCATCAGATCTTCGTCTTCTCGAACGATGGCAGCGAGCTGTTGATGACGCTCGGTGAAAAGGACGTCCCCGGCGACGACGAAACGCACTTTGGCAAGCCGCAGGACGTCGCGTTCCTCCCCGACGGACGGGTTCTCGTCGCTGACGGGTTCGACAACGGCCGCGTCATGATCCTCGATGCCGAGGGGAACTACCTCGACGCGTTTGGCGAGCGCGGCGACGGGCGCGGCGAGTTCAACGTCGTGCATTCGCTGGCGACCGGACCTGATGGGCGGATCTTCGTCGTCGACCGCGACAACAGACGCATCCAGGTCTTCAACGAGACGACGCGCGCCGCGGTGTGGTATCACCCGAACGTCGCGCCGGTTGCCGTCTGGCCCGATTTCGGTCTACCGCTCGACATCATCGTCAACGGCTACGACGTCTGGGTGACAGACCTCTCGCCACCCAAGATCGTCAAGCTGGACCTGAACGGCAACGTGCAATACACGTGGCTGCTGGAGACCGAGGGGCCAAACCGATATATCGAGATGCACTCGTTCGCCGTTGACTCAGATGGCAACCTCTACGGATCCGACAACCAGATGGGTCGCACGCAGAAGTTCGTGCCGAAGGCGGACGGGGACTCAGCGCTGTTCGTTGGCCAGCCGTATGTCGCCCAGTAGCCCAGTAGGGCGCGGCTTTAGCCGCGCCACGCAGGGCTGAAGCCCTGCGCTACGACTAGGCGGACCTGGCTAGCGGCCTTCGACGAGGGCGTGGATCTCGAGGGCCGCGCCGAGCGCGAGCGCGCCGCCGCGGTCGTCCGCGCCGTTGACCGCCACGCGATCGAGGTAATGCCGCAGCGTCGGTCCGGCGCCGGTGCTGATGCAGGCATCGACGAGTGCGCCGTCGTCCACGACGTGCGCGAGCAGGCCCCGCCATCCGCGCATCACCACCGGTCGATAGGTGTCGTCGAGCCAGCCTAGCCGGACGCCCCTCGCCATGGCGGTCACCGTCATCGCCGTGACGGTCGCTTCACGGTACGTCCCCGGCAGGGTGACCACCTGTCGCCACGTGCCGTCCGGCGCCTGCTGCGAACGCATCGCTCGCATCAGGCGGCGATAGACATCGAGGATGGTGTCCCGCTGCGGATGACTCGGTGACAAAGCGGTGAGTGTCTCGGCGAGACCGAGCGCTGCGAACCCATTCCCGCGTCCCCACGGGGTCTGGGCATCCGCCGAGTGGTGAAATAGACCGTCCGAACGCTGGAGCTGGCTGGCCGACTGCACGATCAACCGCGCGGCCGCGTCGAGCCCGTCCTGATCCGCCGCAGTTGCCGCCGTGGCCGTCCCGAGGAACACGTCCTCGGTCCAACCGAACCCGTACTGCGGCACCCCGGGCGCCGTCTCAGCCGCGGCATGGGCGATGCCGTCGGCGGCCAGTCTCGCGGCCGCCGCCTGATGCTCGCCCGCCAACAACGCAAGCTCCGCGAAAACCATCGCGCCACCGACCGCGGTGAACCGAATCTGATCGCCGAACCACGGCTGCTCGCCCACGAGCCACGGCCGCACCTCTCGGACGACCTTCGCTCGCAGCGACGCCTCGTCGATCAACGCGGCGAGTCGCAGCGTGTGCACCCAGGCGACGGCCTGGACATAGCCGACGCCTGCGGTTTCGGGATATCGCTCTGCGAGGACGCGTGCGACGCTGAGTGGGGGGCGCGTGATTCTCTCGGTGATCGTCGCCCGCAGGGGCGACGCCCCTCCGGCCGCTCGCGCCAGCACGTCGCGGAGCATCGTCGCACCGTCCAACGCAGGCGCGGTGACGAGCATCGTGTCGACCGTACCCAGCTCGCCGTTGGTTGTCGGGTCGGCCAGCGCGACGGCGAGCGACCCCGACGGGAGAAGATCGGATCGCGTGCCGGCATCCGCGGAGCTCTGTATCCGGAGCTCACCGCCCGCGCGGACCTCGACAACGAGATCGGGCGCCTGGTACGCGACCCACCGCCAGACGTACCGACTGTCGGGCCGTTCGGGGTCATCGAAGTACCCCGCGTCCGGCGGGAAGGTGTCGACGGGTTGGGCGGTGGGATTCGCGAGCGGCAACGCGCTCAGCGCCCACCGCGTGCGAAGCTGCTCGGGCGCGGCCGTCTTGAACCAGCGCACGGCATCGAGCACCAGGCGCGCGCTGTCGGGGTTGCCGTCCAGCCCGCCGACCAACACCACGCGGCGCTCGGCCCCGGGGACGTCGAACGGTGACGGATTCTCGATCGTGAGCAGCGGGGTCTGGTCCCGCGTCAGCCCCGCGGCGCTCACGACCCGCGGTTGGCCGGCGAGCGCCGCAACCGCGGCCAGCTCATCCGCGAGGTCGCTGTTCGCCGCCTGTGCGTGGGCGAGCGACCCGACACCGACCGAGCCGAAAACCAACCACGCCGCGGCCAAGGCGACGGTCACGAACGCGCGCGCGGTCCGGGGCATACGACACGTCGAGGTGGGTCGACCGCCTAACGGGACGCGTCGCTCAGTCGCCACAAGTGGGAGCGCGTCCGGATGAACAGGCTGCCTCTGGACATCGCCGGACTCGACATCGCGACCTCGTCCAGCGAGTTGGTGGCGACAACCCGGAAGCTGTCCTCGGTGTCCATCACGTAGGTCACGCCCTCCTCGCTCAGCACGAAGATCTTGCCGTTGTACGCCCACGGAGACGCGGTGAACCCACCCGCGCCGCGCGCGACGCGACGGCGCACCTCCTGGTTCTGGATCTGCTGCTCGGTGAAATACAGCTCCTCGCCGGTCAGGGCGTCGTGCACCGTGACGAAGCCCTGATCGAGCAACGTGAAGTAGTAGTCACCGTAGACCAGCGGCGTCGGGTGGTAGGGCCCAGCGGTGTCGTCGTGCCACACGATGTGGTCGCTGCTGTGCTGGCCGTCCGCCAGCGTGATGTCCCCAGACGCGCCCGGACGGATGACGAACACGGGCCGACTCTGGTCGCCGACGTAGCCCGACGTGACATAGAGCAACCCGTGCGCGCTGAACGGCTGCGGGATCGAGATCGAGTTCAGACCGGTGAAGTGCCAGAGCTCGTTGCCGTCCAGGTCGTAGGACCGCACGTGGTCGCTCCCGGCGGTCACCAGTTCCGTGCGCTCCTCGTTCTGCCAGATGAACGGCGTGGACCAGTTCGTGCCCTCGTCGCGATCGACGCTCCAGCGCTCGTCTCCCGTCGCGGCGTCAAGCGCCACCACAAAGGAGCGGTCGTCGTTGTCGTTGACGATAAAGAGCGTGTCTTCGTGCAGCACCGGGGAGGCGGCCGGACCCCAGCCCAGACGCGTCACCGCCGAGTCGAATCGCTTTTCCCAGATCAGCCCGCCGTCCATGTCGAGCGCGTAGACCCCGATGTTGCCGAAGTAGGCGTAGACCCGCTCGCCGTCGGTCACCGGCGTCGCCGACGCGTAGGTGTTCTTGAGGTGGCGGTCGAAGTCTGGCTTGCCGACGTACGCCTCGGTCGTCCAGAGCACGTCGCCGCTGTCGAAGTCGATCGCCGTGACCAACCAATGATGGACATCGGGTGATCGCTCCATCAGCTCGCCTGGCTTGGGCGGCTCGAACCGATCGTCATCCGGGAACGTCTCGGGCGATCCGTAGGGGAAGTAGAGGCCCATCCGCGGCTCCTCCGTCTCGCCCTCGCTCACCACGGTCGTGAGGAAGATCCGATCGCCCCAGATCACCGGCGACGACCAGCCCAATCCGTCGATGGGCGTCTTCCACACGACGTTGTCGGTCGCGCTCCAGGTCGTGGGCAGGCGCGGGTCATCGTCCGCGGTGGACAGGGCGTCCGCCCCGCGGAAGGATGGCCAGTTCTCGGTTTCGAGCGAGGTGGCCGGCGTCGCGGTGAGGACCGCGAACAGCAACGCCGCAAGTGCTGTCATTCCAATCAAACCAGTTCGCGTGTGGCGCATGAGGTCTCCCCTCGTGTTCGAGTCGATCGTCGGACGGTCTGGCGGATTCTATAGGATGTACCCATGGTTCTGACCAGTGGAGTCGTTCGGGCGGTGTGCGGATCGTGCCTACTGGTGATGCTGGCCGCCGGCGTCGTCACGCCGCTCGTGGCGCAGGCGCCACAGGTTCCCCGCTACGAGGTCGATCCGCTCTGGCCCAGCCTGCCGCTGGCCGATCACTGGATCACGGGCGGTCTGGGCGGGATGTGTATCGATGACCGCGATCATGTGTTCATCCTCAATCGGCAGAACGTGGTGCCAGAGGATCTGGACGGGGCGCGTCTGGCGCCGCCGGTGATCGAGCTCGGTCCGGACGGCACCGTCGTCCGTGGCTGGGGCGACCCGGGCCTGCTAGGCGACCGGCTACACGACTGTCACGTCGACGCCGACCACAATGTGTGGATCGTCGCCGCCGGCACCGGCGTCGTGCAGAAGTACTCCCCGGACGGCACCGAGCTGTTGCTCCAGATCGGGGAATCGGATCGTTACGACTCCTCGGACGGCACCGGCGACGGCCAGCCCCTCAACTCGGACCGTGCCCAGTTCTTTCTCCCTGCCAGTATCGACGTGGACCGCGAGACCGGCGACGTCTTCGTCGCCGACGGGGAAACGCCACGTGGCAATCAACGCATCGCCGTTCTGGACCGGAACGGGCGGTTTCTCCGTCAATGGCCGCTCCATCGCACTGCAGCGGAACGCGACCTGACCCCGCTGCCCCACTGCCTGCGGGTGGCCGATGACGGCCTGGTGTATGTCTGCGACCGGCGGGCCGATCGCCTGCAGGTGTTCGACCGGATGGGTACGTTCGTCCGCAACATCGATGTGCCGTGGCAGCCCCTCACGCCACCCGAGGGACGTGCGAGCGGCACGCGTGGCACGGCCGTCGTCATCGCGTTTTCGCGCGACCCGGAACAGCAACTCCTGTTCGTCGTGAACCAGAACAGCGTGATGGTCGATGTGGTGGACCGCCGGACCGGCCAGCGCGTGTCGAGCTTCGGTGGCGGACCCGGGCGTTATCCTGGGCAGTTCACGCTCCCCCACGGCATCGCCGTCGATTCGACGGGCAACGTCTACGTGGCCGAACAGGAGGGCCGCCGCATCCAGAAGTTCAGAGCGGTCGGCCAATAGCGTAGCGCCCTCTTTCGAGCGCCCGCCCCGGTCGCGTATACTGCAAGCTGTCCTGTCAGCGACACGCCGGTTTCGTCTTTGGAGACAGCCCCATGAGCCTAAAGCGCCTCCTCGCGTGGACTTTGCCCCTGCTATTGGCGACCGGCCTCGCGGCCGCTGGCGCCGACCAACGGCTCGCCGATGCCGTCGAGGACGGAGACGACCGGGCCGCGCGCACGCTCATACAGCAGGGCGTCGCGGTCAACGAGGCGCAACCCGATGGCACGACAGCCCTCCACTGGGCCGTCCAACGGGACGAGGCTGGCCTCACGACGCTCCTCCTGGAGGCCGGCGCGAACGCGAACGTGACGAACCGCTACGGGGTCAGTCCCCTCTCCCTGGCGTCCACGAACGGGAACGTCGCCATCGTGACGGCTTTGATCGCGGCGAGCGCGAATCCGAACGCCGCGACACCCTATGGTCAGACGCCGCTGATGACCGCCGCGCGAGCCGGTGACGCGGATGTCGTCACCGGGCTCCTCGCTTCGGGCGCCAACCCCAACGCACGCGAGAGCGTGCGGCGGCAATCGGCCCTCATGTGGGCGGCCGCCGGGATGAACGCCGCCGCCGCGACCGCGCTGATTGCAGGCGGCGCCGACGTTACGGCCCGCTCGGAAGCAGGCATGACCGCGTTGCTGTTCGCCGCACGGGAAGGCGATCTCGCCACGGTGCAAGCGTTGCTTGCGGGCGGTGCGGACATCAACGAGGCCGCGGAAGACGCCGTCCCGCGTGGGCCACGCGATCCGACCGTGGGTGACGAACCGGCGCCGCCGCGGCTGGGGTCGAGCGTGCTCGCGACGGCGATCAGAAACGCGCACTACGAGCTCGCGGCCTGGCTCGTCGAGCAGGGCGCGGACCCCAACCTCGACGGACCCAGGGGCACGGCGCTGCACGGGATCGTGCGTGCCCGCAACTGTGAGCTCACCGCCATGCCTTGCCCGACGCCGACGGGCGCCCTGAACACGCTCGACCTGGTCGAGGTGCTGCTGGCCCACGGCGCCGACGTCAACGCGCGCATGACGGCGCGTCCCCCGACGAAGGGCACCTACGACGGCAACGCCATGAGCCTCGTCGGCGCGACCCCGTTCTTCCTTGCGGTCAAGGCCGCGGATATCACGCTGATGCGCCTGCTCCTCGAACACGGGGCCGACCCGAAGATCGCGAACAGCGACGAGACGCCGCCGCTGTTCGTGGCGGCGGGCATGGGATTCCTCGAAGGGCAAGTGCACGCGACCGAAGCCGAGGCGCTGGAAGCGGTCGAGATCCTGGTGGGGCTGGGGGAGGACGTGACCGCCACCAACGCCCGGGACGAGACGGCGCTCCACGGCGCGGCGTACCGGGGCGCGAACAGCATCGTGCGATACCTCGTCGACCGCGGCGCCGATCTGTGGGCGAAGGACGACAAGGATCTGCTGCCCGTGACCATCGCGGACGGGTTCCGACGCGGGACAGGCTTCCGCGCCCACGATGAGACGGGGACGCTGTTGCGGGAGCTGATGGGGCCCGACGCGCCTGAACGGAATACCGACCAGGGCGCGCGCTGATTCGAGTCTCCGAGATCCCGCGTGCCGCCGATCGGCCCTCTGTTCAGCGGATCCGCCGCCGGCGACGTCTGGTCCTCGGGCGCCGGGTCTGAGCACGACCCTCTCTTTGACAGAAGGGCACCCTCCTTACACTCACTATCGTCCGCGGCGGTATCATCACGGTCACAATCAGCTCGCAGGTGCCGCAACGAGCGCCTGGCGACGACCTGACCCGCGCCACGGGGCGGAGATGCGATGAAAAAAATGATCGAGTGGTTCGCGCGCAATAGCGTCGCCGCCAACCTGATGATGGTCTTCATCCTCGTCAGCGGCGTCATCGCAACCTTCACAGTCAAAGAGGAGACCTTCCCCGAGTTCGAGCTCGATCTCATCAACATCGAGGTGCCGTATCTCGGCGCCGCGCCGGAAGAGGTCGAGGAAGCGGTCAACATCCGCGTAGAGGAGGCGATCCAGGGCATCGACGGCATCAAGCAAATCCAGTCGACCGCGGCCGAAGGTATGGGCGTGGTCATGGTCGAGCTCGAGCTTGGCGCCGACCCCCGCAAGGTGGTCGACGAGGTCAAAAGCAATGTCGATGCGATCACGACGTTCCCGGTCGAAACGGAGAAACCGATCATTCGAGAGCTGACGAACCGCCAGCAGGTCGTCGACATCGCGGTCTCCGGGTCCGTCGACCCGTTCACGCTGAAAGCCTTGACGGAACGGGTCCGTGACGAGCTGACGGCGATCCCCGAGATCACGCAGGTCGACGTCGTCAGCGCCCCGCCCTATGAGATCTCCATCGAGGTGTCCGAAGTGGCACTCCGGCGGCATGGCCTGACGTTCGACCAGGTCGCCGACGCAGTGCGCCGCACGTCACTCGACCTCCCGGGCGGCTCGGTGCGAACGGAGCGCGGCGAGATCTTGCTGCGAACGATCGGACAGGCCTATCGGGGCGAGGAGTACGAGCAGTTGGTCGTGTGGACGCGCCCCGACGGCAGCCGCCTGCAGCTGGGGGACGTGGCGACTGTCGTCGACGGCTTCGCGGAAACGGACCAGTACGCACGGTTCGACGTCGAGCCGGCGATGATGGTCTCGGTCTTCCGCACCGGCGACCAGAGCGCGATCGAGATTGCCGCTGTCGTCCACGACTACATCGCGCGCGCGCAGGCCCGTCTGCCCGACGGCGTGACACTGACTGTCTGGCAGGACGAGGCGGAAGGGTTGAATGCCCAGCTAGTGCTGATGCTTCGCAACGGCGTCACGGGGTTTGCCCTCGTGTTCGTCGTGCTCGCCCTCTTCCTGGAGGTGCGCCTCGCGGCCTGGGTCAGTCTCGGCATCCCGATTTCGTTTCTCGGCGCCATCGCGTTGATGCCGGGGCTCGATGTCTCGGTCAACGTGCTGTCGCTCTTCGCCTTCGTCCTGGTGCTCGGCATCGTGGTGGACGACGCGATCATCGTGGGCGAGAACATCTATCGCCATCAGGAGGAGCACGGGGGCGGGTTGCGCGGTTCCATCGAGGGCGGGCAGGAAATCGCGAAGCCGGTCGTTTTCGCCGTGCTGACCACCGTCGCGGCCTTCATGCCGTTGATGTTCGTGCCGGGCATGATGGGCAAGATCTTCCGCGTCATTCCCCTCGTCGTGATTCCGTGCCTGCTGTTCTCCCTCGTCGAGTCGCTCAACATCCTGCCGGCCCACCTCTCGCACATGCCGAAGCGACGCGAACGCGGCCCGTGGCGCCGATTTCAGCAGCTCTTCGCCAATGGCCTGAAGCACTTCGTCCAGCGCGCGTATCGCCCGGCTCTCACGTCTGCGCTCCGGTGGCGTTATCTCACCGCGTCGATCGGCGTCGCCGCGATGATCGTGACGCTCGGCATGGTGCTCTCCGGACGCCCGAACTTCCAGTTCTTCCCGTCGATCGAGGCCGACTTCATGTCGGCGTCGGTCACGATGCCGCAGGGCACACCCGTAGACGCCACTTCGCAGGCGGTGGAGAAGCTCGAGGCAAGCGCCGCCCGCCTCCGCCAGGCGCTACTCGACGACACGGGCCAGGACTACTTCCGCCATGTGGCGGCGGCGGTCGGTGATCAGCCAATGGCCACGCGGGGAGGCGGACCGTCGCGCCCGACGGGCTCCACCGCGGCCGCCAATGTCGGCGAGGTGACCATCGAGCTCGCCCCATCGGAGACGCGGTCCTACAGCAGCGAAGAGCTCGGCGGCATGTGGCGAGAGGCCACCGGGGCAATCCCGGAGGCGGTCGAGATCGACTTCAACATGTCGGTTATGAGCCCGGGCGACGACGTAGACGTCCAGCTGGCCGGCCGCGATCTTGCCACGCTGCGTGCCGCGGCCGATGACATCAAGCGACGGCTGGCGCAATACACCGGCATCTACGAAGTCACCGACTCGTTCCGCGCCGGCAAAGAGGAGATGAAGCTGGGCATCACACCGGCGGCCGAGACGCTCGGCCTGACGTTGCAGGATCTCGGCCGGCAGGTCCGTCAGGCGTTTTACGGGGAGGAGGCGCAACGCATCCAGCGGGGGCGCGACGACATTCGCGTCATGGTCCGCTACCCGCGCGACGACCGGCGGTCGGTCGGCGACCTCGAGAACATGCGCATCCGGACGCCCGACGGCGGCGAGGTGCCATTCTCGCAGGTGGCTGTGGTCGAACCGGGTCGCGGCTTCGCCTCGATCCGGCGGGTAGACCGGAACAGGGCGGTCAACGTGACGGCCTCGGTCGACCCGTCGGTGACGTCGGCCGGTGACGTCATCGCCGACCTCGAGACTCGGATCCTGCCGGACGTGCTGGCGGACTACCCCGGGGTGTTCTACACGTTCGAGGGGATGATGGCCGAGCAGCAGGAGTCCATTGGCGGGCTCCAGCAGGGGTTCGTGCTCGCGATGCTCATGATTTTCGCGTTGCTTGCCGTGCCGCTGAAGTCCTACGTGCAGCCGCTCATCATCATGAGCGCCATCCCGTTCGGCCTTGTCGGCGCCATCTGGGGGCATCTCTTTATGGGCCTCGACGTGACGATGATGTCGATGTTCGGGTTGGTTGCGCTCTCGGGCGTCGTCGTCAACGACAGCTTGATCATGGTCGACTTCATTAACCGCAAGCGCAGCCAGTACGGCGATCTGGAGGTCGCCGTCAGCGAGGCCGGCGTCAACCGGTTTCGGCCGATACTGTTGACGTCTCTCACCACCTTCTTCGGCCTGGCGCCGCTGATGACCGACCGGAGCTTCGATGCCGCTTTCCTCGTGCCGATGGCGGTGTCGCTCGCCTTCGGAGTGATCTTCGCGACCTTGATCACGCTCATCCTGGTCCCGACGGCGTATATGGTGCTCGAGGACGTCAAGCGTGCGACCAGTCAGATCCTTGGACGCGGTGACCCTAGATCCCTACCAGCGGCGCCGACGGCGTGACATCAACCTGAAGCGAGCTGGCCTCCGCATCAGGACTCGTCGTCCTCTTCCTCGCCGCCCACCGAGACGATCATCATCCGCGCGGCTGCGCGAGCTGATGGGACCCGACGCGCCGGAACGGAACACTGACCAGGGCGCGCGCTAAGCCAACCACAACCACGGCAGGAAGAATCGGGGTCGCGTTGACGTAACTAACTTTGCATTGTAAAGTTTCCACCTTAACTTTGCTGTGCAAAGCATAGACCTTCCCGAGGTCGGACACGGGGGTCGCATGACGATACGGTTGGTCGGTAGGGTGCTGGGGTCGGCGCTCCTGCTGGGAGTGCTCGGGGATTGGCTCCTCCGGGCGGACGAGCTGGGACTCAACTTCTTCCTGGGCATCGCAGCGCTGGTGATCGTCGCCGTGGCACTGATGCGTTGGGAGCGCGATACCACCCCGTTCTCCGTTCGGCTGCTCTTCCTCTTGTCTCCCCTCTTCGCGTTCGGGGTCGTGTGGCGAGACGCCCCCCTGCTCTCGGCCTGGAATGTCCTCGCCACGGCAGCGACGCTCGCTCTCCCAATCGTGCGCATGGGGGGCGTGCGGCTGTCCCGGGGCACGCCGTCGGACTACATCGGGACGGGGGCGACGACGGCCGTTCGAACCGCCACCGGTCCCCTGTCCTTCGCATCACGCGCGGTACCGTGGGACGCGGCGTTGAACCAGTGGCACCGGCACCGCGCCGCCACGGTGGCGGTGGGGATCCTCCTGGCCGCGCCACTCCTCCTCGGGTTCGGGGCGCTCCTGGTCGCCGCGGATGCCGGCTTCGAGCGCGTGGTGCGCGCGGTGTTCGACCTGGACTTCGAGAAGCTCCTCACCCACGTCGCGAGAGCTGGCTTCGTGGGCTGGATCTCGGCGGGGTATCTGATCGCCGTGCTCGTGCGCGGGCGGGAGCTCGCCATGCCGTGGCCACCGGCGCACCGGCCCGCCCTGGGCACCGTGGAGCTAGCGATCCCCCTGGGTGGGCTGGCGCTGCTCTTCTCGGTCTTCGTCGTCACGCAGGCCGAATACGTCTTCGGGGGGCATACCTTGATCCGGGAGGCTGCGGATCTCGGCTACGCTGACTACGCGCGGCGGGGGTTCTTCGAGTTGGTCGCGGTGGCGGTCCTGGTGCTTCCGGTGCTTCTGCTGGCTGACGGCGTGACGGCCACTCGCAATGCCACGGCCCGGAAAACCGTGACGCTGTTGTCCGGCGGTCTCCTGCTGCTCGTGGGCCTCATCATGGGATCGGCGATCCACCGGATGCTCCTCTACCTGGACGCGTACGGGCTCACGCAGAGTCGCGTGTACGCGACGGGGGTCCTCCTGTGGACCGGCGTGACCATCGCATGGTTTGCGGCGACGGCGCTACGCGGACGGACGGATCGCTTTGCGTTCGGGGCCGTGGTCGGGGCGCTCGCGGTCATCGGCACGCTGAACGCGATCAACGTCGACGCGATGGTCGTGCGCACGAACGTCGCCCGGACGCGGGACGGGATCGCGCTCGATGTGGGCTACCTGGCCGAGCTCAGTGCTGACGGAGTCCCCTCCCTGGTTGCGGTGCTCCCTGACCTTCCCGACGAGACGGCCTGCGCCATGCTCGAGGCGTGGTCACCGGGCGAGGGGTCCGACGAGCGCGGGAACTGGAGAAGCTGGAACATCGCGCGGGCGCGGGCACGGGAACAGGTGGCTCGGCTGACGGCGACCCGCGCTGCTCGGTGCGGCGGGGTTGGCCCACCCTCAACCAACGACGAAGCGTCGCGCGACGCGCGGAGCGCCATCAGGAGTCGTCGTCCGAGACCTCGCCTCCCAGTGATCCAATCATCATCCGCGCCGCCGCGATCAGAAAATCGGCCTGAACATCGGCCAACCGAAGCCCCCGCTGCGCCTCGACCGCTTCGATGAACGCGGTGAGCTTGTCGATGGCTTCGGCGTTGTCCGCCCGAGGCCCCTCCGCGACGGGCTGGGACGCCTCGTCGGCGGCTTGAGACGTTGCTTCGCCTTGGTCGTCGGCCGCGGCCGCCCGACCGGCTTCCAAGGCCGCGTCGATGCCAGTCCCCCAATCGACGCTGGCCACGCTTCGCAGCAACTCCGCGACGAGTCCCTCCAACGACGGCGTGAACTTCTGGATGCGGTTGTTGCTCTTCTGGTCGGCCACGTAGAGGTTGCCGTCCGCGTCAACGGCCAGGCCCTGCGGGCTGAGGAACTGGGCGCTGCTGGTTCCGGTGATGCCCCACGTCGTCAGAAACACTCCTGAGCTGTCGAACTTTTGGACACGATCGTTGAACGTATCGGCGACGTAGACGTTGCCGGCGGCGTCCGTGGTCACACCTTGTGGGCTCTGGAACTGACCGTGGCCCGTGCCGGTCGTGCCCCAGGAGATCACGAACGCGCCGTCGGCCGTGAACTTCTGGATGCGGTCGTTCTGGTCGGCCACGTAGACGTGGCCTCCGGCATCCGCCGCCACACCGTGCGGACTCCGGAATTCCCCTTCCGTCGTGCCGCTGCCCCCCCAGCTCGTCAGGAGGACGCCCTCGCCCGTGAACTTCTGAATGCGGTCGTTGAACGTATCGGCCACGTAGACGTTTCCCGCGGCATCGACCGCGACGCCTTGCGGGCGCTGGAACTCGGACTCCCCGTTGCCGCTCGCGCCCCACATCGTCAGAAAGACGCCGGCGCTGTCGAACTTCTGGATGCGATCGTTGAAGGTGTCAGCGACGTAGACGTGACCGGCGGCGTCGACCGCCACACCCGACGGGTATGAGAACTCGCCGTCCCCGGTCGTGCCGTTCACGCCCCACTTGGTCAGAAAGGCGCCGGTGCGGTCGAACTTCTGGATGCGGTAGTTGAAGGTGTCGGCGACGTAGAGGTTGCCGTCGAGGTCCACCGCCACGCCCCGGGGATTGAAGAACCGGCCGTCCCCGGTGCAGCAGGTGCCCCAGCGATTGACCAGCCACGGCGTATCGAGCTGGGCGTAGGCGGCCGAACTCCAGCACAGCAGCAGCACGGCGGCCGCGCAGGCGGAGCGGACTCCGCGAGACATGGTGCGATTACAGGTCGGTCAGCCGTCCGGTGCTGTCACCCAGACGGTCGGTCCGCACACCCACCATGTCGAGCATGCTCAACAGCAGGTTGCTCATGGGCGTTTCCGCCGGGCAACTCAAGTGCCGGCCGCCCTTGCACCGCCCCGCGGCCCCACCAGCCACCACGATCGGGAGCGGCGAATGGTTGTGCAGGTTGCCGTCGCTCATGCCGCTGCCATAGAGGAGCAGCGAGTGGTCCAGCAGGTTCCCGTCGCCCTCCGGTGAAGACTGCAGCTTGCCCAGGTAGTAGGCCAGCGTCTCCACGTGATAGCGGTTGACCTTGGCGAGATCGACGAGCTTCTCGTCGTTGTGCCCGTGGTGCGACAACGAGTGGTGTGGGTCGCTCACCCCGATCTCCGGGAAGGTGCGATAGCTCGCCTCGTGCCCGAAGGCGAACGTGGTCACGCGGGTCAGGTCGGCCTGATAGGCCAGTACCTGCAGATCGATCATCAGCTTCGCATGGGGACCGAAGTCCTCGGGGATGCCGATGGGCCGCTCCGGGACGGCGAACTCCTGCGTGCTGTTGTACTCCTCGGTCTTCTGGATGCGCCGCTCCGTCTCGCGAATCGCCTCCAGATACTCGTCGACGCGCCGGCGGTCGCTCGCGCCGAGCTCCTTCTGCAACTGCCCCACGTCAGCGGTGACCGAGTCGAGCAGGCTGCGGTCCATGCGCATCTCCGTCAACCGCTCGGCAGCGCTGTCGCCGTCACCGAACAGGCGCTCGAAGACGGCGCGTGGATTGCGCTCCGTCGGGTTCGGTGTCGTCGGGCTGCGCCACGAGATGTTGTTCATGTAGGCGCAGCTGTAGCCGACGTCGCAGTGCCCCAGGATGTCGCTCTTGTCGAGGCCGATCTCCAGCGACGCGAGCGGCGTGTCCTGTCCGATCTCGCGCGCGGCAATCTGATCCGCCGTGGTGCCCACCTCGACGTCCGGACCCTCCGTCCGCTTGGCGTGCACGCCGCTCAACCAGCCCGCGCTTGACCGCGAATGATCGCCGCTCCCGTCTCCCTGCGACTCCAGGTTCCGGTGGGCCAGGTTGGTGACGACGACCACCCGATCGCGGAACGGCTCGAGCGGCTGGAGTGTCTTCGAGAAGGTGAAATCCGCCCCGGTCCCCTTGGGATTCCACTGTGCGTGGTACGCCCCGTTGGGGATGTAGATGCAGGCGAGCCGCCGAACCGGGTTGGCTGGCGTCCGGGCCATCGCAGACAGGGCCGGCACCATGGCATCCAGCAGCGGCAGCGCCACCGCTGCGCCCACACCCCGCAGAAACGTCCGGCGCGGCAGCGACATTTTCGTGATGATCATGGCAACGATCTCCTCATCCGAAATGGCGGACTTTCTATCACGCCCATGATAAGCGAAGAGAAGCGGTGATCGCCAGTTTCGACGCGCCGGACGATCTGCCGCACCACCGGAGCGTCCGCGAGCTCCAGGCCGCGACCCAGCGCGTAGGTCAGCAGCTTCTCGGTCATCGTGGTGACAAACTCCCCCGAACGCCCTGCCAGGACGTCCCGGAGCCCGGCCGGTCCATCGAAGGCGCTCCCATCGGGTAGCGCCCCGGTTGCGTCTATGGGCTGGCTCGACTCGCTCAGCTCCCGCCACCGGCCCACCGCATCGTAGTTCTCCAGCGCCAGCCCCAGCGGGTCCATTTGCGCGTGGCAGACGGCGCAGCTCGGGTTCTTGCGGTGCTGCTCCATCCGCTCGCGCATCGAGAGCACCTCGCCCCCCTCTGCGGTCTCCTCCAGCTCGGGCACATCCGGCGGGGGCGGCGGCGGCGGGGCGCCCAGGAGATTCTCGAGAATCCACTTGCCGCGCGTCACCGGCGATGTCCGATTGGCATACGACGTTGCGGTCAACACGCTGCCATGGCCCAGCACACCGCCCCGCGTCCCGTCCGGCAGCGTCACGCGCCTGAAGTGGCTCCCGGAGACGTTCGGGATCCCGTAGTGCCGTGCCAGCCGCTCGTTGAGGAACGTCGTCTGCGAGGTCAGAAACTCCAGGACGCTCCGGTCCTCGCGGACGACGTCCTCGAAGAACAGCTCCGTCTCCCGCCGCATCGCCTGCCGCAGGTTGTCGTTGAAGTCGGGAAACGCGACCGGATCGGGGAGCGCGGACGCCATGTTGCGCGTATACAACCACTGCCCTCCGAAGTTGCTCACGAGCTCGCGCGACCGATCGTCGCGCAGCATCCGCTGGACCTGCTGTTCCAGGACACCCGGGTCGGTAAGCCGCCCGGCGTCCGCCAGCTCAAGCAGCTCGTCGTCCGGGATGCTGCTCCAGAGAAAGAACGACAAGCGCGACGCCAGCTCCAGGTCGTGGAGCGGATACGTGGCGTCCGGGACGCTGTCCACGGGATCGCGCTCGACGCGGAACAGGAACTCGGGGTGCACGAGCAGGCGCTGGAGCGCGCGGCCGATGCCGTCGTCGAAACTGCCCTCGGCCCGGCCCAACTCGTAGAACTGGAGTGGCGCCTCGAGGTCGGTGTCGCTGACCGGGCGGCGATACGCCCGGCGCGCGAGCGTCTCGATGATCCGCTTCGCGCAGGCGGCCTCCTCGTCCGGTTGCGCGGGCCGGCAGACAAAGATGCGGTCGCGACTCGGTGTGTCGCCGGGACCGGTGGCATCGAAGGGGCCGCTGATGGTCACGCTCCGGAGGTGCGGCGGCCGCCATCCCTCCGCCACCGGATCCACGAAGCTCCGTTCCACCGGCCGGCGGATGCTGTCGAAGACGGCGTCCGTCGTCTTGAGAAACGCGACCGCGACGGTGTGTGGACCGGCCGTCATCCGCACGCGGACCTCCAGCGCGGCGTCGGCGAACATCGCGTAGTCCAGCGTCGCGTCCGCCGCGGCGCTGCGCGCGGCCGCATCCCCACGACGGTCGCGACGATCCAAGTTGCCGGTGCCGCACGGGATGTTGATGCCTTCGCATCCAAACTCGCCACCGATGGTGAAGAGCTGCACGCGCTCGCCGTCAATGCTGACTTCCAGCTGATGCGGCTCGGCCAGGCCGCGAATCGTCTCAATGACCGAGCGTCGCAGCCGCATCTGGAAGATGTACTCGGCATCGAGCGGGAACTGATGCGTCGCCACGAGCCCGCCACGCGTCCCCAGCGGCAGACCGGACACGTGGCCGTCCTGCGTGAGATCCAGCGGAGCGAGATAGGTCGCCTCCGAGGGCTGCATCGACGACCGGCCGACCGCGAGGCGGCTCACACGGCGCGCCGTCGTCAAGTAGCGTTCCAAAAGCAGCGGCGAGACGCCCAACGCATCGGCGATGTTGTCGAAGCCGTAGCTGGCGTCGTCGGTCGGCAACAGCGCGGCGACGTCGATGTCGAGCGCAAACAGATCGCGGATGACGTTCGCGTACTCCGCCCGGTTGAGTCGGTGAAAGATCGCCGTGCGGGGGACCTCCGCCAGTGCCGCCCAGGCGGCGTCGAGGTCCGTTTCGAGCCGAGCGAGGAATGCGTCCCGCGTCGCCGCGTCCGGTCGTGGACGGCCGGCCGGCGGCATCATCCCGGCGCGCAGCTTGCGCACCACGGTTTCCCAGGTCTCCAGGTTGCTGCTGACGTCTGATGGATCGAGCGTGTCGAGCGTCAGAGCGACCGCACGTAGCTGACTTGCCAGGGGGGACCGAGCGGCCTCCCGTCCTTCGACGACGCGCTCGTTGTGGCAACTGACGCAGTAGCGATCGAGCAGGTCGCGCGAGGGGTCGGCTTCGTGCGATGTCGGGGCCGCCTGCTGCGGTCCCGCGGCCTGGAGACCGCCGACTACCACGTATGCGACCACCATCCACATGGCGATCAACGCGGGCCTCCCGTGCATCCGCATCATCATAAATGCCAGCCCTCGCAGCATATACTCCACGTTCGCCGACACCATGTCAACGTCGCATCCCACCGCTACGCGGACGCGCTCGACACTTCAGACAGGGCCTTGAGGCGCTCGCCGGTGCTGTCGCCGAACTCCTCCGTGGGCACCCCCAGGGTGTTCAGGAGCGTCAGCTGGAGATTGGTCAGGCGCTGGGTCCCTTCCGGATACACGATGTGGCGCCCGCCGGCGATCTGTCCCGCCCCCCCGCCTGCCAACAGGATCGGAAGGTTCCGGACATCGTGGGTATTCCCTTCGCTGATGGCGCTGCCGTACAGAATCGTGCTGTGGTCCAGGAGGGACCCGTCGCCGTCCGGGGTCGCGGCCAGTGTTCGGAGAAAGTAGCCGAACAGCGACGCGTGATACGTGTTGATCTTCTGCAAGCTGGCGATCTTGTTCTTGTCACCACCGTGGTGCGAGATGGGATGGTGGGAGTCAGAGACGCCGATCTGGGGATAGGTCGCCCCGCTCTGCTCGCGGCCGATCTGAAACGTGATGACCCGCGTCGTGTCCGTCTGGAGCGCAAGTCTCTGCATGTCGAACATCAGCCGCGCGTGCTCGTCGTAGCTAACCGGAATGCCGGCTGGTGACTCGACGAGGGGCAGCTCGCGGTCACGCGACTCGGCCACCTGGATGCGGCGTTCGATTTCGCGGACGGACTGCACGTATTCCCCGAGCTTCTCGCGGTCGCGCTGCCCGAGACGCCCCTCGAGGCGATCGACCTTCTCGAGCACGGAGTCGATAATGCTGCCCTGACGGCGCAGGCGGGCGGCCCGCACTGCCGGATCGGTGCTCTCGACATTGCCAAAGAGGCGATCGAAGACGACACGCGGGTTCGCTTCCACCGGCAGCGGCGTGGTGGCGCTGCTCCACGCCAAACGGTTCTGATACGCGCAACTGAACCCGACGTCGCACGTCCCGACACCGTTGACGGTGTCGGTCCCCTCCAGGCCGAGCTCCAGCGACGGGAGCGGCGTGTCCTGCCCGAGCGTCTTCGCGACGATTTGGTCCATCGAGATCCCGAGCTGCAGGCTGGAGCTACCGGTCGTCTGTAGCGGCTCGATGCCGGTCATGAAGGCGCCGGCCGGCTTTGCGTGGGCGCCGGAGTCCCCCGTACGCGAGCTGGCGCCCGTGTTGTCGAGGCCGCTCACGACCAGCAGCTGCGAGTGGAAGGCCTCGAGGGGCTTCAAGATGGGCGTGAACTCGAACGCGCGCCCCTCGGTCAGCGGCGTCCACCGCTCCATGACGATCCCGTTCGGCACATACACGGTGCAAAAGCGGGCAACGGGTCTGGCGGCGGTCTTCGTGAGCGCCGTCAACGCCGGCACCATCCCGTCGAGCAACGGCAGCGCCAACGTGGCGCCCACGCCGCGTAGCACCGTACGACGGGGGATCGCTTTCTTGGCAATGATCACGACTCTGACCTCCGCATCAAGAAGGGCGTGCTCTTCACGATGCCCGATACGAGGACCGACCAGCGCAGATCGCCGGCCGCCGCCTGCCGGCTGATCCGCCGGACCGTGGGCATGTCGTGATGATCGAGCGTCCGCCCCAGGGCGTACGTGAGCAGCTTCTCCGTCACCGTCTCCACGAACTCGTCTTCGCGGCTGAGGATCACCTCGCGCAGTCCCGCGAGTCCGTGCACCTCGGTGCCGTCGGTCAGGACGCCCGACGCATCAATGCGGCTGCCGGTATCGAACGGCGTGCCCCCACCGTTCGTCGTCCGCCACCGTCCGATCGCGTCGTATCCCTCGAGGGCGAACCCAAGCGGGTCGATCGTGTTGTGGCAGCTGGCGCACACCGCGTTGGTTCGATGCTGTTCGAGCCGCTCGCGCACCGACCGGGGCGCGCCGTCCGTGCGCGCGCTCGGGAGGCTCGGGACATTCGGCGGTGGTGGTGAGGGCGGCGTCCCGAGGAAGTTATCGAGCAGCCAGACCCCGCGCACCACCGGCGAGGTGCGGTTGGCGTACGACGTGACGGTGAGGATGCTGGCGTGGCCGAGCAGCCCGCCTCGTGTCTCGTCTGGATACGTCACACGGCGGAACTCGACGCCGTACACGTCCGGGATGCCGTAGTGCCGGGCGAGTCGTTCGTTGGCAAACGTGTAGTTCGCGCGCAATGCGTTCACGATCGGTCGGTCGTCTCGCAGCTCGTGCTCGAGGAACAGCTCCGTCTCGCGCCGCATCGCGTCACGCAGGTTCTCGTCGAACGCCGTGTAGGTGGCGGTATCCGGCACGGCGTTCCGGAGCTTGCGCAGCTGCAGCCATTGGCCCGCGAAGTTCTCGATCAAGGCGCGCGAGCGCGAATCGGCCAGCATGCGTGCGATCTGCCGATCCAGCACCACCGGATCCCCGAGCTCGCCTCTGGACGCCACCGCCAGCAGCTCGTCGTCGGGGATGCTGCTCCAGAGGAAGAACGACAATCGGGAGGCCAGCTCGAGATCGCTGATCCGATACGGCGTCCCCGGCGCGACATGTGGGGGATCGGTTTCGACACGAAACAGGAACTCCGGATCGACCAGGACGCGCTCGACCGCCGCCCGCAGGCCGGCGTCGACACTCCCCTCGGCACGACCGTCCCTGTAGAACGGCAGCAGGGTCTCGACATCCGCGTCGGTCGCCGGCCGGCGATACGCGCGACGCGCCAGCGTGGAGAGAATCGTCGACGCGCACCGCTCCTCGGCCGCCGGGCCGTCCGCCGGGTGACACGTGAAGAGCCGCGCACGGCTCGGGAGCTCGGATACGCCGGTGGGGTTGTAGGGGCCGATGATCTGGACGCCGGACACCGCCGGATTCCCGTCCTGCATCTCGTCCTGGGCATGCGAATACGACGACCGGTCGGGCGGCAGCGGCAGAATCCCCTCTGGCAGCGCCGACCGTCGATCGAAGGACACGCCGACGAGATGAGAGCCCCCCTTCACCGCGACCCGCACTTCAAGTCCCTTGTCGGCGTTCAGCGCATACGACTCCCAAGCGGGGAACGAGCTCGAGTTGTAGACCTGGTCGAACTTGCCGGCATACCCCATCGGTGGTCGCTCGCCTGGCTCCCACTCGCGACCCACGACGAAGGTGCCGAGACGCGCGCCATCCAGGCGCACGTCCAGGCGATGCTCCTGACCGAGACCCCGCACATACCCGTACTCCTGCTTGCGCAGGCTGATCCGGATGATGTACTCGCCGTCGACCGGAAAGTGGTGGTGGATTGCGATACCGCCTCGTGAGCCGAATGGCAACTCGGCGCTGACGACACCGTCCTGGTTGCGCCCACCGGTAACCGGATAGGTCTCGGCGAACGGCCGCAGGCCCAGGTCGCCAACGACCAACTGGCTGATCCTCCGCGCCGCGGCCAGATACCGCTCGATCAGCGTTGGCGAGACGGTCAGCACCTCCGCGATGTTGTCGAACCCGTGATGCTCGTCATCGGCCGGCAGCAGCGCGCGCACGTCGACTTCGAGACCGAAGAGATCCTGAATGGCGTTGGCGTACTCCGCCCGGTTGAGTCGATGGATCGCGGGTCGGCCAGGGTCGGGGGTGGCCTGCGCGGCGCGGTCGAGGCCCGTCTCGAGCCATGCCAGGAAAGCGTGCGATGACGCGGCGTCGGGTCGTGGCCGGCCGGCCGGCGGCATCGCGTTCGAACGCAGCTTGCGCACGACACGCTCCCAGGTTGCCGCGCCGTCGCCCACGCGAAAGACATCCGCGGTGTCGAGCGTCAGACCGGCCGTGCGCAGTCGCTCGTTGTGACACGTCACGCAGTACTGGTCGAGCAGCGCCCGAGCAGACGTGGCATCGTAGGCCTCGGCGAGGCGCGAGTGACGCTGGGCCTCCAGCTCGAGTGGCGCCGTGACCACGACAGCGGCCAGCCCGACGACGGCGGCGATGATCACTCGATGGGACGTCATCCCGCCGCACCCTCCCGCGCACGCTCCAGCAGGTCTCTCGGCGTCACGCCGTCCTCGTCTTCGCCGTCAACATCGCCACCGTGATCGACGAGGAGCTCGACAACGCGTGCGAACCGATGCCGGGCCGCGCCGTGCAGCGCGCTCTTGCCGGTCTGGTTCGTCTCGTTGATGACCGCGGCCGCGCCAGCGGCAACGGCCGCCCTGACGCTTTCCAAGACGCGAGCCTCGTCGTTCCACTCGGTCGCGACGAGCTCCGGGGCGATCAGACGGCTCCGGCGGGTCACGCTGCGGCCGAGGCGCAACCCGGCCACCGCCATGAGCACGGTCGTTCCGTCGTCCATGGGGAGCAGCGGGTCGGCGCCGGCGGCGGCAAGCATGTGCATGAGCTCCGGCTCGAGGTACTTCGCGGCGAGCATGAACGGCGTCGCGCCAAGCTCTCTACGCGTGAAGACGAACTGATAGGTCCATCGGGGAACAGGGGTGCCTCGGGTGAGTCGAGCGTTCGGGTTCGCGCCCGCGGCCAGGAGTCGACGCGCCAGGCCGGGATTCGACCGCAGCACCGCGGCATGCAGGGCGGTGTAGCCGGCGCCCGCGGCATCGGGATCGGCGCCCCGTTCGAGCAGGAACCCGCCAAGATGCCCGTGACCACTCATCGCGGCCAGGGCAAGCGGTGTGTTGCCGTCCGCGGCCAGGGCGCTGACGTCGGCGCCGGCGTCGAGCAGCAGCCGGGCCGACTCGAGATCGCCCTGGCGCGCGGCGAACAGCAGCGACGTGAAGCCGCCGGCGTCGAAATAGGTCGCGCCTTCCGGGCTCGTCGTGCTCCGCTGTCCGGTGCCACGCAGCTGCTGCACGGTCAACGTGCGCGCCTCGACGGCCGCGCCGTGGGCGAGCAGGACACGCGTCACGTCCGAGTGGCCGCTCGCGGCCGCCCACATCAGAGCGGTCTGTCCACTGGATGGCTCGGTGGCGTCGACATCGGCACCGCGCGCGAGCAGCGCCCCGACGGCCGTCGGGGCGCCCGTCTGGGCGCACCGCATGAGCACCGTTTCGCCCGACCGCAGCCCAATATTGGGATTCGCGCCCGCAGCGAGCAACCGCTCCACGCTCTCGGTGTGCCGGTTTGCGCATGCGACCCAGAGGGGTGTCGCCCCGTAGTCATTCTCGGTATCCACGTTGGCGCCGCTCTGGGCCAGCAGATCCAACGTGGACCCGTCGTTCCAATACGCCGCCCAGTGGAGGGCCGTCGCCCCGTCGGCCTGGGTTATATCCACGTCGAGCCCCTGACCCACCAGGAGTCGCACAGCCTCCCAGTCTTTGGCTTTCGCAGCGTCGACAAGGCGGGGATCGGCGGGGGCCGCGGCGAGACCGGCGACCGTCAGTCCGCACACGATCCACACCGCGACCAAGCGTTGGGCGGTGGCGCGCATATCCAAGCTACCGTGTCGATGCATCGTAGCGCGTCGCGAACGGCGTGCAAAGCGGTCGGTGGAACCCTCGACGCCCACGCGACGAACGCTACTCGAGCTCGCTGAACGCCACATCGCGTGCCTCGAACGCCTCGGTCGCCAGCCGGCCGGCGTTGACCGCGGCCGGCCACCCCGCATAGAAGGTTACGTGCAAAATCACCTCTGAGATTTCTTGTGGCGTGACGCCGTTCTCATCGAGCGCGCGGCCGATGTGGATGCGGAGCTCGCTCGTCCGATACATCGCCTGCGTGACAGCCACGGTGATGAGGCTCCGGTCACGCTTGGAGAGCAGCGGCCGCTCCCAGATGTCGCCGTAGAGGAGGCTGTTTCTCAACGCTCCGAGCCGCGGCACCGAGGCGTAGGCCCGGCTCAGGTCCCCATCGATGTCAGGCTCGACCGCGGGCGGGGCCGCACGCGGCAGATCTCCGAGCGTCAGCCCGCGCTCTTCGAACGCCGCCGCCGCCGTCAGCGACGCCTGTACGCCAGTGGGCCATCCGGCGTAGAACGTCACGTGCAGGATGATCTCGGAGATCTCCTCCGGCGTCAGACCATTGTCGAGTCCCCGCGGAATGTGAATCGACAGCTCGTCGCGAACCAGCGCCTGCAGGACGGCCACGGTGATCAGGCTCCGGTCCCGCTTCGACAGCTGCGGGCGCTCCCAGATTTCGCCGTAGACCAGCGAGTTTCGCAGCTCACGCAAGTACGGCGACCCGGCGTACAGGTCGGTGACCTGGATCGCCGCCGCGTCCGCCACCTGCGCAGCGGCAGTCTCGGGCTCGGAGGCGCATCCCGACATGCCAACGACCGCAAGAGATCCAACAACGGCCATCACCGCCAGATGCGGCCGCCAACCGGCTTCAGAACACGTCCAGATCATCGGCAAGCACCACCTCTCCGTCGTACAACGCTCGCACCTCGCTCAGGGCCGTTTCGACCGGCGCGTCGTACGACAACACATGCGAGATCACCAGCAACTTGGGTCGTGCGGACCGGGCCAGCCGCGCAAGGTCGCGCGTCCGCGTATGGGCCCCGGCGTGGTACTGCTGCCAGGACGGCCCCAGGCCCGATGCACCCTCCTCGCTGATCGCCTCGTGAATCAGGATGTCGGCGCCCGTCGCCATCTCGACGAGCTTGGCACTGAACGACGTGTCGCCCGAGATGACGACCGTCTTCTCCGGCGTCGTCACCCGGTAGCCGAACGCCGAGACGCCGTCGCCGTGCGCGACTTCAAAGGCGTCGATGGTCAGTCCGTCCTCTTCCAGAACCCGCCCTTCCGCGATCTCCGTCGGAACGACCCGATGCCCGTCCCTCCGGACGATCGGCAGGTCGCCTGACAGACGGATACCCACGTCCGACGCCATCATCGCGTACACACCCTCGGTCATGGCCATCAACCCGGGGGGACCCCACACCCGGATCTGCGACGACCGTCGCCACCAATTGTTCGAGACCAGCTCCGGGTAGTCCACGGCGTGATCGCTGTGGAGGTGCGTGAAAAGCAGTCGCTCGATGTTGACCGGCGCCAGTGCGGCGATCCCCAGCCGCTGGCTCGCCTCGATGGCACGCTGGACGACGCCGTGCCCCACGTCGAAGACGTACGCCTTGTCGTTGTAGATCACAGCGACCCCGGCACCCGCCCGCTGGAAGTCGGGGACCGGCGTCCCGGTGCCGAGGATGACGACCGTGGTGTCGGCGAGCGCCGGCCGGGCCGCGACGGAGCACGACAGCACCAGGACGACGGCGACGACGGTGATCGTCCGCATGGACTCAGTGGCCCGCGTCCCCCGCGTCAGAACATCGCGATCGGGTTGACCGGGCTCCCGGTCCCCCGCGCGACGTTCAACGGCAGCGCCATGAACATGAAGTCGTGCCGTCCCATCTCGGCGCAGGCAGTGGCCAACGGCCCCAACCCGGCGTTATCGAGCAGCGCGACCCCGTAGTTGAACAGCACGCCGTGCATGGCGAACGCGACGTCGTAGCCGCTCGGGCTCGCGTCCATCAGGTCCCAGCCGAGCAGCGCGACATCGTGGTCGCGGATGAACTTCGCGCACGAGATGTGCAGCCCGGGGCGCGCCGGTCCGCCCGGCCGGCCCGCGTCGGTATACGCTTCCCACCCACTGTGGACGAGGAGCGCGTCACCCGGCTCCACCGTGACACCCTGGGCCTCCGCGATTGCCTCGAGCTCCCAGCCGTGCACCGGTCGGTTTGCCTCGACGTGCGGCACCCCCCGATGACGCGTCACGTCGAGAAGGACGCCCTTCGTGATGATCCCGTCCTTCCACGCGGTGATGTCGCCGAAGTGCGCACCTTGCGTGTTGACCTCGACCGCCGCGTCGCGTCCCTGCCACATGCCGTCGTCGTCCCACATGTGGCACAGCGCGTCGATGTGCGTGACGACCCCGCCGTGATAGATGAAGCCGTAGTAGTCGACGACCGCGCCCGCGCTGGAGCCCTCGCGACCGCTCTTGCGGATGAAGTGCTGTGTCGGCTCGAAGACCCGGCTGACGGATACGGTGCGGCCGGTCCGCACCAGGCCGGCGGCGGCGATTCGCTTCTCCGCCGTGATGAGGTTGATGGCGCCTTTCTGGTCGTCGGCGCCCCACCGGCCCCAATTGCGGCGCGTCGTATACCACTCGTCGACGTCGGCCTGTGTCGGGAGCGGGGGATCCGACTGCGTCGTCGCCGGGGCACCGCCGGGCGCCACCGCCAGATGCTCACGTGCGTGCGCGGCAAGCAGCTCAGCGGGTGACGCGGCACCGGGTGTCGGCCCGACCGGCCCACCCCGCGGGTCATTCCACGCCTTCGCGTGACCCGTTAGCGCGACCCCGCCCATGGCCGCCGCACTCATCAGAAACCGTCGTCGGGATGAAGCCACGGTCTGCTCCTTTCATGACCATGTCGACCGGAACCCGCGGTCGGAACATAACGCAGGATTGCGTTCATTCTACCGCCGCGACAGCCACCGCTCGTGTCACAATCGCGAGGGGTCGCTCGACGCGATGATAGGAGGAGCGCGGAATGTCTTCTCGGCGCATGATGACGACGATGATGCGCGCGGTTGCGGTCGCAGCGGTCCTGGCGCTCGTCTCTGGCGCCGCGTTCGCCCAGTGGGGCTACGGCCGGGGCCGCTATCCGCCTCGCCTTCGTCCGGCGGACCAGCGCGACGCGGGATTCTCCTTCTGCCGCCTGATGTACGCGAGCGAGTACACCGGTCGCGGCATGGGCCGCTGGTCGACCGACTACCCGTTCGCCGACATCAACTTCATGATCCGCGTGTCGGAGATGTCCGCCACCGACGTCAACTTCGACGCGGAGAACGAGCCGATCCACTGGGTCGTCCCGGTCACCGACACGACGCTCTTCGGCTGTCCGTTCATCATCGCGTCGGCGGTTGGGTCGATGATGCTGGCGCCGGATGAGGCGAGCCGCCTGCGCGACTATCTCCTCAAGGGCGGCTTTCTCTGGGCCGACGACTTCTGGGGATCCTGGGAGTGGGACCAGTGGGCGAGCCAGATCGCCCGCGTGCTACCGCCTGCCGAGTACCCAATCGTGGATCTGCCGCTCGACCACGAGCTGTTCCAGGCGATGTTCAACATCTGGGAGGTGCCGCAGATTGCCAACATCCACTTCTGGCGACGCTCGGGCGGGCGGACCTCCGAGCGGGGCGGGGACAGCGCGGAGCCGCACTTCCGCGTCATCTTCGACGCCGACGGCCGCATCATGGTCGCGATGACACACAACACCGACATCCAGGATGCGTGGGAGCGCGAGGGGGAAGACGCCGGATACTTTGAATCGTTCGCGCCCGACGGCTACTCGCTCGGGCTCAACGTGCTGATGTACGCCATGACGCATTGACCGCGTCGCCGGATCACCTCACGCCGTTCTTGAACCCGGCCCGGAGCCGTGCGCGATCGACGGCCTCGCCGTCAAGATAGACCAGCTCGATGCGTCGCGTGTTGTTGATGTCGTCGAGCGGATTCGCATTCAGCACGACAAAGGACGCGCGCTTCCCTACCGCCACCGTCCCAAGCCGATCGAGCCCGAGGATGCCGGCGTTGGTCCGGGTCGCCGAGACGATCGCCTCCATCGGGCTGAGTCCGCAGGCCACCATGTCGCGTAGCTCGGTGTGCGTCGTCCAGGCGACGCTCGTGCCGGAATCCGTGCCCATCCCGATGATCATGCCCGCGTCGTGGTTCCGCGCCAGGTTGCGGCATTGCAGCGGGAACTGATCGCCCGGCTCGGGAGGCCCGGCAGCTTCACGACGCTCGAGCTCCCGCCGCAGGTTCTCGATCTCGAACGGTGGCAGCGTCTCGCTCAGCCACGGCAGATCGTCCCGCGTCACTGGTGACCCCGGCAGGTTCGGAATCGTCCAGACGTCGGGGTACTGTCCAACCAGCGCCAGGTATTCGTCGTCGATGTCACGGTCACGCACCGTATGCGCAAAGCCGTCGATACCGGCCCGGAGTAGGTCCTTGGCGTCCGCGAGGGCGCTCGTCGTGCCCACATGCGCCGCAACCCGCATGCCGTGGGCATGGGCCGCGTCGATGATGGCGCGGTAGACCGGCGGCTCGAGCTTCGGCACCGTGCCGCCGCGGTCATCGACCCAGATCTTGACGAGGTCGACGCCGCGCGCGTGGAGCTCCTCGACCGCCGCGCGGCCCTCCGCCTCGGTGCGAGCGCCGCGCGGGATCCCGAGACGATACGGCTGCTGAGGACCGGCCAGTGGCGCTCCGGCGATCCCGCGACCCGACGTGAGAAAGCGCGTCGCGTGTGGGACCGCCTCGTCGCGAAGGCGGAACGCCAGCGCCTCGTCGGCCTCGAGACCGAGGCTCATGGTGGCCGCGACACCGTGATAGGCCGACCGTTCGAGATGGTCGACGAGGTTGTCGCGCGTGTAGTGGTCCGGGCTGTGGGTGCCCGCCGTGATGTTCGTGAGGCCGATGTGCTGGTGCGCGTCAATCAACGCGGGAATGACGGTCTTGCCGGTCAGATCGACGCGCGCGGCGTCGTCGGGCGGCTCCCGCTCACCTTGTCGGCCGACCCAGGTGAAGACGCCCTCCTCAACCAGGAAGGCAGCGCCCTCGATGGGAGTACCGCCGTCACCCGCGATGAGGCGTGCGCCCTCGAACCAGCGTGCGCCCGCGGAAGCCTGTGGCGGCCCCTCGGCTGGCGAGCACGCCGAGGCAACGAATAGGAGGTACGTTGCGAGTGACCACCAACGGTCGCGCATCGTCGCTGTCCGGCTGTCGTCTACTCGAGCACGACCGACGCCGCCATCCCGCGCGCGATCTTCTCCATACCGGGTCCGAGATTGGGCGCGAAGCCAGCCTCGAGGTCGGCGACATACTGCTCAGCGGACGGACCGTCGAGCGTCATCCGCTGGGTCAGCCGTGTCCGTCCATCCCCGAGATCGTCGAACGACCAGACGAAGCGGAGCGTGGCGTCCCCGAGCGCCGTCTCGATGACCGCGCGCGAGGGGGCCTCGACCTCGGCCAAGAGCCAGGAACGCGGCGGCTGGCCGGGCATCCGTGTTTCTCCTCGCGTGCCGGCCTCGAACGGACCGTCTAGCGTGATCGACTCGACCGCGTCGCCCTCGTGACGACGCCAGTTGTCGACCGTCGTCCACCAGGCCCAGGCGACGTCCTGCACGACGTCTGCCACGACCGAGTGACTGAGCTCCCACACCGACATCGTGTGCTCCGTTGCGCGTCGCCGCTACTCCGGCGCAGGGAAATAGGCGATCCGCTCACCGCGATGCGTGCCGAGCCACATCTCGTCGCCGATCTGGATCGCCGTGGTGGACGCCACGAAGCCGTCGATGGCCGGATGCGTGAACAGTGGCCGGACCTCCAGCGTGCCTGGGTCGATCGCCGCCACGTTCGACGTCTCACGCAACGGCTCGCGCGGCTCCTGAATGTTGCCGTGGCCCGCGGCGAAGATCCGCGTGCCGTCGAGTGACATCCGCAGGTTGTCGGGACGGAACGTCAAGGAGATAACATCCTTCAACGGTGGCGTCTGACCGCGCGACAGCCGCGTGAGCTTCTGCTCGCGCCAGCCGGCGATGTACAACCAGCGCCCGTCCCCGGAGACCTCCAGACCGTTGGGGGCCGTATCCTCACTACCTGGGACACGCGTCCATCCGCCCTCCGTCTGCCACTCCCACACATCGCCGGTTCGCGGGCTCGTGGCGACGAAACCGCCGTCGGGCAACGCGACCACACCGTTGAGGCCGAGACCGTCGGGTGCAACGGCGCATCCCACCCACGTCAGCACGGGCGGCGTCGCCGCGGCGTCGACCTCAAACACCTCGATCGATTCCCGGCTGCCGTGGTGGACGACATACAACGTGTGGAACGGACCGGCACCTGGTTGGAGATACAGGCCATGAGACAGGAACGCGCGCTCCCCGGCGAGATCGAGTGGACCGGGGCATGACGGGTAGATCCGTGGGTCAAGCTGGGCACGTCCGTCGGGCGTCGGGAACAAGACGGTCGCCGTCTTGTCCTGGACGTTCACGAGCTGGAGGCGGCCTCCCTCGCGGTTCCCCGACGCAATGATCCACTCGGACCCGGGCACGACCGCCAGGTCCTCCGGGCTCGTGACATCGCAGATGAACTGGATCTCGCCCACCGGCTCGCACTGGGCGGCGATCGGTGCCGCAATTCCCAGCAACAACAGCAATCCGGTCGACATCCCCACGAATCCTTGCGTCATCCGGTTTCTCACGACGTCCCTCCTGGCACGTGGCTTCGATGCCGCGCTCGACGACCTCAATCGAGTGGTCCCCGACTCTTCAGCTCTTCACTCCAGTTCAACACGACCAACAGCTCATCGGACGCATCGCCCGCCGAGGGCGCCCGCATCAAGAACCGCTGCCCGTCGGGCGCGACATCGAACGCACCTACAACATCGCCGAACAGCGCGTCCGGGCTACCCACGTCGAACGGGTCCAATGTCACCGGTGCGGCGAACAACGTGCCGTCGCTGTCGCGATAGAAGAGCTCTCGGCCGTCGGCCCGCCAGACGGGCCGGCCTCCGCCGCTTCTCGACACGCGCTGCTTGTCACCCCCCTCGGGATACCGCTGGACGTACACCTCCAAGTCTCCCGATTCGTCGGAGAGGTACGCGACCCACCCGCCGTCAGGAGAGAACCGGGGCGCCGCCTCAAAGAATCGAGTCGTGAGCAACCCGACCGGTTCCTCCGACCCGTCCGCCTTCAGGGTCAGAATATCGCCGGCGCGGTCGATCAGGATGTCCCGCCCGTCGGGTGACCAGTCCGCCGGGTAGAGCACATCGTCGGCTTCCAGGACGAGCTCCGTCTCCCCGCCGCCCACCGCGGTCCGGTAGATATCGGGTGGCCCGGCACGGTCGGATCCGAAGAGCAACTCGTCGCCATCGGGGGACCAGACCGGCCAACTCTCCGATGCGGGATCGAGCGTCAGCCGGGTCGGGAGATCGCGCACCACATCATGGATCCAGATGTCGGCGGTCCCCGTGTCGGGGTCGGTGACCGCGACGGCGACGCGCTGGCCCGCCGGTGACAGCCGGAACGTCCTGACCGGGCCTGGCAGCGTCAGGGGACCCACCTCCGCGCCTTGGCGATCACGCCATATCAGATCAGACACCACCTCGTCGCGCTCGTTGTAGACGAGCACGTCGCCACCGACACCGAAATCGGCTCTCCCGTTCGGAACGACGTACTCGATGTTCTGGGCGAGCGCCATCGCTTCACCGCCAGGTTCGAACGTGTTCGCATCGAACGGCTGCGCCAACAGGGTGCCGCCGCGCGCGAACAGCAGGTAGCCCGCGGGGCTGTACACCACGCGAGAGCTTGCGTGGAACAGCAGGCGGCGCTCGTCGGAGTCGAGCGAACCGAGCATGACGCCGTTGGTCTCGTCGGGCCTGCTGCCGGGCGTGAGATCGATGTTCAGATAGAGGAAGTGCCGGCCGTCGGGGAGAAAATGCGGCCAGAAGTCGATGGTGCCCGCACCACCAGCCTGGCTGAGTGAGACAGGTTCCCCACCCGTGGCCGCAACACGCATCAATGGGCCGATCGCGCCAGTCGTGCTGTAGAGAATGGTCCCGTCGGCGCTCCACGTCCCGACCGCGCCTGGCGCTACCTCGCACACGATCAGCGGGGAGCCTCCGGACGCCGGCACGATTCTCATTGCCCGGTCGGCGAAGAAGCCGAGGAATCGCCCATCCGGCGACCAGAAGGGATCCGTGCCTCCCTCGGTGCCGTCAAGGGGCACGATCGAGAAATCATCGATGGCACGGAGGCCAAGCTGCAAATCACCCGACGCATTCCGGAAGGAGACTGCGAGCTGTCGGCCGTCGGGCGATACGGCAAAGGCGAGCTGACCCGGTGACGTGACGGCCTGCATCGAGAACCGAACGACCTCGCGGGCGTCCTCAACGGGCGACCGGAGCAGTAGCGTCCCGGCGACGGCCACCACGGCCGTCGCCAGCACGGCGGCCGCCGCCACGCCCAACGGAAAACGCTGTTTCCGGTCACCGGCAACCGCGGTCGGCACTGTCTGCCCGGAACCGGAGCCCTGTTCGCCAACCGAGCGCAGCGCGCGCAGGACGTCGCCGGCGGTCGACCAGCGAGCATCGGGATTCTTGGCGAGACACGTGCTGACGATGTGACCCAACGCGGCGGGCGTGAGCGGCTGCAAAGTCATGACCGGCGGCGGGTCGTCCTTCAGGATCGCGCCGATGAGGCTGGCCTGGCTCTTCCCCTCGAACGCCTTGCGGCCGGTCACCATCTCGTAGACGACGGTGCCGAAGGCGAAGATGTCGGTCCGGACGTCCGCTACGCCGCCTTCGAGCTGCTCCGGGGCCATGTACTGGAACGTGCCGAGGATCGCCCCCGCCTGCGTTAGCGTCGCCCCCTGGGTCGGCAACGCGGTGCCACCGACCGAATCCGCCGCCGCCGGTTTCAGCTTCGCCAACCCGAAATCGAGCAGCTTGGCCTGCGGCGCACCGCCACGCGCGGCGCCCGCCGCGATCAGCATGATGTTGCCGGGCTTGAGATCCCGGTGGACGATGCCCTGTCGATGGGCCTTGTCGAGCGCATCCGCGATCTGGATGGCGATCTCGAGCGCGTGTTCCAGCGGCAGCGCGCCCTGCTCAAGCCGCTGGGCCAGGGTCTCGCCGTCGAGGTGCTCCATGACCAGGAAGTCGGTGTCGCCCTCCCGGCCGATGTCGTGGAGCGTGCAGATGTGCGGGTGGTTTAGGGCCGCGACAGCCCTGGCCTCGCGTTCGAACCGCTGCTTGAGGTCGGGGTCGCCGGCGACGTGCTCGGGAAGCACCTTGATAGCGACGGTGCGGTCAAGGCGTGTGTCACGGGCCTTGTACACCTCGCCCATGCCGCCAGCGCCGAGTGGGCTCTGGATCTCATAGGGCCCGAGCGTGGTGCCGGAGTCGAGTGGCATCGTCGGCCGTGCGAGGATTATCTCAAGCCTTGAGCCGTAAGCCCTGCGCGCTCAATAGTCCGCCGCCGCCAGCGACACGCGGATAATCTCGTTGTCGTTGCGCGTGATGATGTGGCGGTTCGCGTACGCCGGATGCGTCCAGTTCACCGCCCGATCCTCGAACCGCTGCGCCCCGTAGCCCGCGCGCGACGTCGCCTCGATCAGCTTCGTCCGGTCGAGCTCGACGTAGCCCTCTGGTGTGAACTGCGCCAGGATGAGATCGCCTGCATCGGTGTTGACGAAATAGCGGTCGCCGTGTTGCACCATGAACGCGGTGCCCCACCGTCGCTGCACGGTCATCTGGTCGCTCACCCAGAGTCGCTCGCCGGTCGTCGCATCCAGACCGCGCAACTCGCCGTAGCTGTCGACCCCGTAGATGTAGTCGCCCTCGACGATCGGCGTCGTGATCATCGCGTGCAGCGCCGCCGTCCCATCCGGCATCTCGCTGGCGCCCTTGATCTGCCACAGCGTCGTCGCCTCCGGGCGGTCCGTGTCCAGCCGGAGCATCAGCGACCCGCCGTAGAACTGCGAGAAGAAGAGGTAGTTGTCGCTCCGCACGGGGGTCGGGACGGTGACGGCCATCGGCACCTCCCACGGGACATCCCAGTAGACATCGCCCGTCGCGGGATTCAGCGAGCTGACCCCGGTCGGATGCCAGATGATGAGCTGTCGCACGCCGCCCGCCTCGTAGACGACCGGCTGGTTGTAGCCCATCTCCGCCACGACGTCGAGCGCGCGCCAGACTTCCGCGCCCGTCCGCTTGTCGAAGGCCACGACCAGCGCGTCCGGCTCGCCCCCAACGAGAAAGATGGCCAGGTCGTCCTCGATCAGCGGCGCGCTGGTCACGCCCCAGACCGGGATGGTCGTGTCGTACTCCGCGACCGCGTCGTGCGACCAGACCTCGCGTCCCGTCGCCGTCTCGAGACAGAGCAGCTTCCCGCTGCTCCCCGCGACGTAGACCCGATCGCCGTCCACGGTCGGTGTCGCGCGGGGCCCCGTCGCATACGAGAGCTGCAGGTTTCGGTACGCGGCCGGCCAGTCGTGCGTCCAGAGCACGTCGCCGGTCTGCTCGTCGAGCGCCAGGATCCGCTCCGTCCCATCCATCACCTTCGTCTCGGGCAGGAACTCGAAATCCGTGACGAACACTCGACCATCGGCAACCACCGGGCCGGCAAAGCCTCCCCGGATCGGCGTTCTCCAGGTGACCTTGAGCGCACCCGCAGGAAAGCGTTCGAGGATGCCGTCTTCGGTCCAGACGGCCTCGCGGCCGGCACCACGCCACTCGGGCCAGTCGTCGGCGTGTACGGTGGTGGTCAGCAGGGCCGCGGCGCCAACCATGATGATGCCGAAGATCATTCGCAACGGTGTAGGCATGGTGCTCCTCAGGGATTGGGTCTTTGGTCTTTGCGGTTAGGGCTACTCGACGATGAATCGACCGATCACATACTTGCCGCCGGTCTGGATGCCTGGTTCGCCCGCCGGCCGTCCGACGGCCGTCGGCACGTTGCCGACATAGAGATCGTAGTTGCCCGGGCGGAGCGGGACGAAGCTGACGCGGGCCGACCCCACCTCGTCACACTCGATTGCACGGAACGTCAGCCCCTGGAGGTGAATCTCGACATCGCCGACGCTGACGACCCGCAGATGCGAGTTCGACAGCAGGCCGGTGACTTCGACCCGCCATCCCGCCAGGTCGTCGGTCACGTCGGGACAGTTGATGTTCAGGCGATAGTAGTCGCCGGTGACGAGCTGGAACTCGTCGACTGACAGCACCGGTGCGCCGTCCGCCCCGGTCGTGATCTCGACGTGCAGTTCGATCGGCGGAAATCCAATGAGGTTGCCGCCGACCTGCGCGTCGGCCGGAACCGACAGCATCGCTAGTCCCAGCGCGACCCCGACGATTGCCCTGCGGGTGCTCGCGGTATTCACCGAGTCGCTGCGGCGGCCTTCGCATCGTCCGCCCGCGCCCCGGCCAGGATACCGGGCATGCTGTAGTTCCCCTCGTGGCACGCGTACTCATACATCGGCACGTCGGTCCGGCGCATCGGAATCGACGCCGTCCACGCGCTCGTCCACGTCTCCGGATCGATCACGGTGTAGGTGTAGTCGAGGGTATCAGCGTCGACGCGGGTGAAGCGCTCGACCAACCGCATGTTGCTCGTCGTTCCGCGCCACCGTCGTGCGGCCAGGAAGTTGGCGGTTTCGACCACAAGGGTGTCTCCGTCCCAATGACCGCGCGAGTCGCCTGACCATTGCTGAATGTCACTGTCGAGTGCCGGGCGTCCATCGAGTGGCACGACGCGGACGGTGTGCACCATTTCCGTGACCAGCACGACATGGTCGGGCGTCTGAAATAACTGGAGGTTCTGGTTGTATCCACCTGGGGTAATCGGCGGGCCCGCGTTGAACCCCAGGATGCACCGATCGTAGGAGCTCCGATCCACCCAGGAATCGGACGGGTGCGCGTCCCGGTAGCTCCGTCCAGCAGCGGCCAGCCGCTCGGCGGCCGCGGTCATGGCCGGCAGCCGCCCGTTCGGTGGATCCACGACCAGCGACGTGCGCCGGGTGCCCACCGTGCGGGTCCCCTGGTCCAACCAGAAGTTGTTGTAGAAGCCGGGGGCCCCTTCCTCGCCCCTGTCGACGCTCGTCGTGGCCTCGGTTCGCCGTGCCTCGCGGGTCAACAGGTCCGCATTCCGGTCGACCACCTCTTGCTCGGCGTTGGCGGCTTCCTCCTCGGACAGGAACTCCTTGTCGCCCAGGTCCTCCGGTCGCTGTAACGGCGTGATGGTACGGAAATCCCAGATGCCCTGCAGGTCGGGCTGGCCCCACGCGGTCTGTGGGACGCTCTGTGCCGCGACCGGAACAGCCGAGAGCGACGCGACGGCGACCACGACGGCAACGACGCTCATGGAGATGTGAATTCGTCGGCGCATCTGAACCCCCTCGGTTTCCGGGCTACGTACCACACCGAATCATAGCAGCCTGCGCGGGAGTCGGCCTATCAGCGGCCACTGGTAAGATGGCCGGCACAACCAGGAGAGCTCCTATGGGCGCAAAGCGACGACTTCGACCTCTCGTGATCGGCGCGCTGGCAGTGGCATGCTGCGTGTTCATCGTGGCGCCACCCATCCTCGCGCAGTCATCTGCACCCGTTGGCGAGTGGCGCGCCTTTGGGGCCGACGCGGCCAACACGAAATACTCGCCGCTCGATCAGATCACGACCGAGAACTTCACCGACCTGGAGATCGCCTGGCGCTGGACGTCGACCTCGACCGAGGTCGCGAGCCGGCGCACGGACATCCGTCCGAGCACCTTCAAGACGACGCCGCTCATGGTGGGCGGGCTGGTCTACGCGAGCACCGCGCTCGGACAGGTGGCGGCAGTCGACGCAGGCACCGGTGCGCTGGTCTGGTCGTATGACCCCCAGACCTACGACCGGCTCGATCGGCCAGCCAACATGGGCTGGCAGCATCGCGGCGTGTCCTTCTGGAACGACGAGGCAAGCAACGACGCGCGCATCTTCATTGCGACGCACGATCTGCTGCTCGTCGCGCTGAACGCCAGGACCGGCGCGCTCTACCCGGACTTCGGCGCGGACGGCACCGTCGACCTGAGCGGCAGCCTCGGACGCGCGGTTGACCGTTCGCGCTTGACCCACTCGCAGCCGGTCGCCATCGCCGGCGACACCGTCATCGTCGGCAGCATCGTGCAGGACACGAACCTGCGACACAAGGAGGCGGACCCAGGGCACGTACGCGGGTTCGACGCCCGTAGCGGGGAGATGAAGTGGATCTTCCACACCATTCCGCAGGGTGACGAGTTCGGCGCCGATTCCTGGCAGAACGAGTCGTGGCGCTACAGCGGTCACACCAACGTATGGGGCACCATCGCGGTCGACGACGAGCTCGGCTACGTCTATCTCCCGACCGGCACGCCGACCAACGACTGGTATGGCGGGATGCGACCGGGCGACAACCTGTTCGCCGAGAGCCTCATCTGCGTCGATGCGGAGACCGGCGAGCGCGTCTGGCACTTTCAGGCGGTACACCACGGCTTGTGGGACTACGACTTTCCGACAGCGGCCAACCTGTTGGACATCACCGTCGATGGACGCGAGATCAAGGCCATCGCACAGTCGAGTAAGCAGGCGTTTACCTACGTGTTCGACCGCGTCACCGGCGAACCCGTCTGGCCAATCGAGGAGCGTGCGGTACCCGCCGGTGACGTGCCGGGCGAGTGGTACTCGCCGACGCAGCCGTTCCCGACCAAACCGCCGCCGTTCGATCTGCAGGGGATCACGGTTGACGATCTGATCGACTTCACGCCCGAGCTGCGGGCCGAGGCGGTCATCATCGCCGAGCGCGCGCAGCTGGTGCCGCTTTTCGCGCCGCCACCCGTGCGCGGCACGGCCAAGCCGATCATCCAGGCGCCCGGTCCGGGTGGGGGCATCAACTGGCCGGGCACCGCGGTCGATCCGGAAACGGGACGTCTGTTCGTCCCATCGCAAACGCGGCTACGGGCCGTCGAGCTCGTGGAATACCCTCCACCGGCGACGGTCGGGTACTTCACCGACCCCTGGGCGGTGGCGGTGCCGGGACCGCGGGGGCTGCCGCTGGTCAAGCCGCCCTACAAGCGCGTGACGGCGATCGACCTGAACACCGGCGACCACGCCTGGATGAGCCCGCACGGGGACGGCCCGCGAAACCATCCGGCCCTCAAGGAACTGAACTTGCCGGCGCTCGGCGGCCACAGCGGCATGCACGGCGGCGGACCGCTCGTGACGAAGACGCTGCTGGTCGTCAACTCGGGCGGACGCTATGTGGCGGACGAGGTCGAATCGGCGCGCACCATCACCGCCTACCACAAGGACAACGGGGATTACCTCGGGTCGGTGACGCTACCCTCGGTGCCCTACGGCAACCCGATCACCTATCTCCACGAGGGCAGGCAGTACATCGCGGTGGCGGTCGGCGGCGGCGGTGGGGCCGCGACGCCGGAGCTGATCGCGCTGGCGCTCCCGGAATAGATCGCCGGCCACTCGCCGCGGGCGCTACGGCCCGGATGACCTGCAGCGTCAACGCCAGCGGCTCGCGTTCGAACTCGCGTCCGCTACCGCCTCGAGGCGCCGGACTCCAGCGCGGCGATCGCCGCCTGCGCCGCCTCACCCGACGGCTGATCCGCGGGGACGGCGCGATACGCCTCGAGGGCCCGCTCGACATCTTGCTTCTCCCGGTAGGCGTGCCCGATCTGCAGATGCAGGCTTGTCAGCAGCGGCGCGCGTTCGAGCACTGCTTGATAACCGTCGATCGCGGCGTCGAAATCGCCACCGTCAAATAGCGCATTGGCGGCGTCGATCGCCGCCTCGAGCTCATCGGCCGGCAGGCCAGCGAGCACGCCGCTGGAGGGCGCCGGCGGGCGCACCAGGTCGGCCTCGAGAGCGAACCGAATCGGGATGTTGCGACCCTGCGTGACCTGCCACGGTCCTTCGACCGGTTGATACCGCTCGGCCTCGGCCGTGAAGTGCCAGCGTCCGCTCGCGAGCCCGATGATCCCGAAGCGTCCGTCCGCCCCGGTCGTGGCCTCGAACCCCGCGGAGGGTTGTTCCTCGGTCAGGCCGACCGCAGTGGCGGTGATGGCGGCGCCCTCGATTGGGCTGCCGTCCTGGTCGACGACGATCCCGACGATGCGCCCCCCTTCCTGCGCGACGGCGGACACGGCCACCGCTCCGACGAGGAGTGCGGTAACGAATGCTTGTTGAACAGCGGCGCGACCTCGCAGAACCATGAACAGCTCCTGTTCCCTATACGGCCTACGGTATCAGGCGGGGGATGAACTTCGTGAGCCCCTGGATCGGCCCCACCTCTCCGGCGATGACGTTGCCCTCGGCGTCAGCGGTCACGCCTTCACCCATCGACCCGTAGCCACCCATCCCCGAGGGCCGCTCGGAGACGTGCTCCGGGATGAAGTACCACACCTCGCCGGTCCGGGCGCTCCCGACCCTGAGCCCTTTTCGCCACCCGCCGGGGTTGTAGTTGTCGTCCGACTCCGAGTCAATAGCGTACAGGACGTCGTTGGCATCGATGAAGAGGCCGCTGATCCGGCTGAACTGATACCAGGTGTCGAGGTGTGTCCCCTCCTGGTCGAAGATCTGGATTCGTCGGTTGCCGCGGTCGGCGACAAACAGACGTCCCTGTGAGTCCATGGCCAGCGAGTGGGGTGCACGGAACTGACCGTCCCCGTATCCCCAGCTGCCCCAGCTCTTGATCAACGTGCCGTCGGGGGAGAACTTCGAGATGCGGCCGATGGCGTTCGGTCCCGGCTCGTCGAGAAACTGGGCGCCGTGCGCCTCTCCGACGAAGATACTGCCGTCGGGAGCGACCAGCACGTCGTTCGGCTCGGTGAAATGGGTCGGCGGATCGCCCGGCTCACCCGGCGTGCCGAGCACCATCAGCACCTCACCCTCGGGACTGAACTTGACGACCTGGTGGCCGTTGCGCGGCGCGTTCGGCGTCCGCTCGAGCTCGCGAGCGTTCGGCGCGCGGGCATCCGCCACCCAGACGTTGCCGTCGCGGTCGACGTCCATGCCGTGAGGCCACGTGATCTGCCCCGCGCCGAAGCTCTGGACCACGTTGCCCGCGGGATCCAGCTTGACGATGGGATCCACGTCGGATTCAGCGCACGAGTTGGTGCCGCAGCGGTCGCCGGCCCACACGTGCCGCCCGTCGATGTCCACGTGGACCGCGCTGACCGATCCCCATGTCCGTCCGTTCGGGAGCGTCCCCCAACTCCGCGAGGTCTCGTACGGGTTGGGCAGATGGTTGACCGGATCGACGTCTGCGTGCTCGGGGGGACCCGACGCGCCGCGCTGGGCCCAGGCGTCCCCGGCGAGATACGTCGTGAGCATCGCGCCGGCCAGAACAACGTGCAGGACGCGCTGCACCTGCGCGCCAGTGTTCCGTTTCGAACTCCTGATCATCACCCCACCTCGCTCCTGAGTCTCACACACCCCTAGTGTCCTGTAACCGCAATTCGCTGCATAAGTCCTGGCGCGCGGCGCCCGGCTGGCAAGGCGCAACGAGGAAGCATAGTGGACCTATGTGACCGAGGCGCACCGCGGCCGGTCGGGATGCCCCGCCCGGGAATTATGTTGCGAATTACGGTTACAGGACACTAGACAATATGGAATGACCGGCTCGCGATCGTACCGTCGTGGTGCTGACGCACTCGACACGGTGGGCGTTGCCACCGAGATCGCGGGTTAACCCCTTACGGTGTCAGCGCCGCAGACGAAAGGAGCCGGTCGTGAACGAGCCTATCACTTACGTTGGGATCGACGCGCACAAACGGGAACTGCACGTGGCGATGCTGGTCGGTCCGGCCGCGGCGCCGGTGACGTGGACAGCGCGGAACGAGCCGCGCACGATCGATCGGCTGCGACGGAAGCTGGAACGGGCCGCGCCCGGGCAGATCGAGTGCTGCTATGAGGCCGGGCCGTGTGGCTATGCGTTGCAACGACGGCTGCAGCGGGCCCGGCTGCGCTGTCAGGTCATCGCGCCCGCGCTGGTGCCCCGGAAGCCGGGCGAGCGGATCAAACCGACCGGCGCGACGCCCGCAAACTGGCCGAGCTGCACCGGGCTGGGCTGTTGACGGAGGTGTGCCCGTCCACGCCAGCGGAGGAGGCGGTGCGTGACTTGTGCCGGGCGCGGGACGACGCGCGGGTGGATCGGCAGCGCTGCCGGCATCGCCTGGGGAAGCTGCTGCTGCGTCGGGGGTTGCACTATCCCGGGCGCAACTGGACACAGGCGCACCGGCGGTGGATTGACGGGTTGTGCTGGGAGCACGAGGCCGAGCGCCACGTGGGGGCGGACTACCTGCTCGCGATGGACCAGCTCGCGGCCCGGTTGGGCGAGCTCGATGCGCGCCTGGCGGAGCTCGCGGAGACCGAGCCGTATCGCGCGCCCGTCGGCTGGCTGCGCTGCTTCCGCGGCATCGATACGTTGACGGCCATCCTCATCCTCGCGGAGTTGCATGACTTCCGTCGATTCCAGACGGCGCCAGCGTTGATGGCGTATCTGGGGTTGGTGCCCGGCGAGGACTCGAGTGGCGAGCGACACCGGCGCGGCCGGATCACGAAGACGGGGAACACGCTGGTGCGACGCCTGTTGGTCGAAACCGCCTGGCATTATCGGCATCGTCCAGGACTCGGCCGGGCGCTGGCCCACCGCCGGGCAGGGCAGCCACCGCGGGTCATCGCGATCGCCGACCGGGCGCAACAGCGGCTGTGTCGGCGCTTCCGACAAATGACGACGCGGAACAAACCCGCACCGGTCATCGCGGTGGCCGTGGCACGGGACTTGGCTGGGTTTCTCTGGGCGGCGCTTCAACCGGCGCCGCCCCCGACCGCGTAACGATCGGTCACAGGGGAAGGACTGATTCATCGACGGAGACATCGCGCGGGCCGGGGACGGGCCGCCCAGACGGCGAATGATCAGAGGCACGATTCGGAGGACCGGCGAGCTAGCTATGCGATACGGACGACCGTCCCAACTCGCGCTCCTAGACTGCACGTCCTCCCGACGAAGCACTGTCATGCGTGCGCTGCCGTGGGCAACTGCGGTAATCACCGAATATCAGCGTGACTCGTCGTCGAAGCGCCCTCGGTCGTTCGTCGTCTGGGCGGCCCGACCACCCACGGCAGCATCCATCGGCAACGTCCGGGTTTGACAAGAGGTCATTCCATATCAGGCTAGCAGCTCGTTCATCGCCATCGCGACCGCGTCCGGCCGGTGCGCCGGCAGGTCATGCCCCGCCCCGTCGACGATCCGTCGCGCGACGAGCGCCGTAAACCTCGCCTGATCGCCCGACGGATCTGGCGAGGGTCGGCCGAAGCCGTTCTCGGCCCCCCGCAGCACGATGGCGGGCACGCGGATCGGCGGCCGCTCCGCCAGCCGCCGCTCGGCCTCGAGAAAACGCGACTCACCCGGCGCGTTCCCATGCCGGTGCCGGTAGGAGTGAATCACGATGTCGACGAAGTCGGGATTGTCGAACGACGTCGCCGAGCGGTCGAACGCCTCATCGGTGTATCGCCATCCGGGCGACCATGTATCCCACAAAAGCCGGCAGATGTCGCGGCGATTGGCCGCGAGCCCCGCTCTGCCGCGCTCGGTGTTGAAGTACCACTGATACCAGAGCCGCGCCTCCGTGGACGCGGGAGCAGGGCGTCCCGGCGTAACCGTGTTCTGCACGGAATACCCGCCGATGGCCACCTGTGCGCGCACCCGCTCGGGATGTTGAATGGCCGTGATGCAGGCGGCCCGGTTGCCCCAATCGAACCCGGCGAGCGCCACCTGCCCGAGGCCGAGCGCATCGGCGAAGTCGACGACGTCCTGGGCGATCGCCGCTTGTTCCGCCATCCGGGGCGCCGACGAATCGCGAAACCGCGTGGGACCATAGCCACGGAGATACGGCACGAGCACCCGATGCCCCGCATCGGCTAGCGGGCGTATCGCGCCGTCCCACGATCGTACGTCGTACGGAAACCCATGTAGCAGGATGACCGGAACACCGGCGCGGGGGCCGTGCTCTTCGTAGCCGATCTCGAGCACGGGGGTTTGGACGGTCTGCACGGCCTGACGCGACGCCGTGTGCGCGGCGGCCCCGCCGGTCTCGGAGCGATGCCCGGCAACCACGGCGGCACCGACGACTCCGGTCGTCTTGAGAAACGCTCGTCGGCTCGTCGCCATGCGCCCACATTCTACCGATTCGACCGGGCACGACTCCAGTGCGGTCGGTCGGGTCGCCTCACGCGCGACGCTCGGGGACCGGAAACGGCTCCGTCACCGCACCGATCGAGCGTCGCCCCGCCTCGTGCGCCAGCCGGAGCAGCCGCTGAAACACCTGGGCCGTGATGAACGCATCGCCCGCGGCCGTGTGGCGATCGTGTGGCACGACGCCGAACAGCTGGCAGAGCTGATCGAGCGAGAACCCGTCGATCCGCGCGTCTGCGGGCAGCGCGCCGTCCCGGTCGAGATGCAGCGTCAGATCCATCGTGTCGAGGAAACGGTTCCGCAGCTCCAGACCTAAGTTCCGGTCATAGGCGACGTTGAGCGCCGTGATGTCGTGGAGGATGTGGTGGCCGACGATGACGCCGGCTCCGAGATACGCGAGGAACGCCTCGAGTGCGTCGGGCTCGGGCACCCCGTCGCGCGCTTCGTCCACGGTGATGCCATGCACAGTCACCGACGCCGTGTTATAGCGGACGGGCATCATGATCTCGAACGCATCGTCGAGTCTGATCTCACCACCCACGACGGCCACGGCACCGATCGTGATCAGGCTGTCGCGTCGCGGGTCGAGCCCGGTGGTTTCCGAGTCGACCGCCACGAAGCGCATGTCGTCCCACGGCACGGCGTCGTCCACCGGCTCGTCGAACAGCGCTCGGTAGGCTCGAACGACCTGGGTCGTAGCTGGCCCGCTCACGTTCGCGCCAGCAGGAACCGGCGCTCGGTCAGCTCGAGAAGCCCGGTCACCGCGCGAAACGCGCTCTTCAGCACCGTCCGCTCGTAGCGCGTCAGGCTGGCGGGATCGATCAGCGCGCCGTCATGGCCGGCGCTCAGGCCGGCCCGCGCCCGATAGAACAGGACGATCCGGAACGCCTCGGCCGCCTCCTCGAGCACCGCGCGATGCGTGGAGTGTCGTGCCGCCGCCTGCTCCAGCCGCCGGTCGGTCGACACCGTCTCGACGTCCATCCCGTCGAGGGCGAACACCCGCCCGATATCGGTCAACGGACCGAGTGCGCTACGCGCGATGTCCAGATGGGACGCGGTCCGTTCCTCATCCTCGACCACGAGCCCCTCGAAGAAGGTCAGCGGCGGCTGATTGGCGAGCGTGTCGTTCGCCAGCACGGGGATGAAGGCGTCGGTCCGGTCGAGCTCCGCGGCCAGATGGCGGTGGAGCGACGCGACGAGCGGCGATGGCCCGGCCAGGGCGCGCAGGTCGAACAGCGCGCGCGCCAGGTAGATCTGTTGCCGCACGGGGTCGTGGATCCAACCACTGAAGCGCTCCGTCCAGACCGACACGGGTTGACACCACGACAGCGGGTCGACCGGACGCGATCCGGAGGACCTGCGGAACCCAGCCGCGCGAAGACCGGCGCCCACCCGCTCGGTGAGCGCGTCGACCTGCGCGCGCGCCTGTGCTTCGGCGCCCGTCGGCGGGTCGGCATAGACGAGTCCGTAGTCGAGGTCGTGGGCGGTGAGCAGCTCCCCTCGCCCGGCGCTGCCGAAGTAGAGCCAGCAGGCGTCGAGCTCGAGCGGGGCGAGTCCCTCGGCGACACAGTCGGCGGTCGCCAGCTCGACGACCCGCCGCACCAGCGCACCGTGCAGCTCACCCACGGCCGGCAACAGCCAGCTCAGGGAGGCGGCGTCGACGAGCTGCTCGACGACGAGACCGCGAACCCGACCGTGGAGCCCGGCCAGCTCCGAGAACGACGGCGCGCGGCGCAGATCGAGCGCCAGACCTGCCGGGTCGGCGCCATGTCGCACCACGAGATCACGACTCGTGACGAGCCCCGCGACCGGTGTGCGGGTCGTGCCGTCGGCCGTGACCGCCGCCAGCTCGACGCCCGCCTGCATCATCACGAGGAGGTAGTCGCCGACACGGCCATTCGGCGGGGCCGTGGGAGGGGCCGCGTGCATGATCGCGTCGATGCGCGCGTCCGGCGCCACCCGTGCGGTGGCGATATGGTCTCGAAAGTCGGCGGTTGTGATCACGCCGAGCGCCAGCCTGTCCGCGTCGACGACCACCAGCGCGTCCTGTCCCTCAGCGGCCATCTGTCGCGCCGCGGCCTTGATGGTCGTCCCGGGAGCGCAGGTCGACAGTCGACGCGTGATGACCGTGCCCCCCGGGCCGGTCTGCTCGATCCACGACGGCGGTCTCGCCGGACCGGTCTGCTCGATCCATGACTGCCGTCTCGGGCCGGCGTCATCCGTGCGCCCGGCACCCCCATGCCGACCGCGGACCGACCCCGTCGCCTCGAGGTAGCGCGCCACGTCGTTGTGGAGGCCGATCATCCGCTCGAGATCGCGTGCCTCGAGACAGTAGACAACCACGTCGGAGGCCGCGCGAGCGGTGTATCGATAGGTGTCCCGACCGAGGAAACGTCCCACCCCGAGGAGCTCGCCGGCTCCGAGAATGTCGTGGAGCTCCTCCCCGTCATCGGTGTCGTTGACCAGTCGCACCGTGCCTTGCTGGATAACGAACACGAACGGGCCGGGCTCACGCCCCTCCCAGAACAGCGCCTCTCCCCGCTGGTGCATCTTCACCCGACCGTGGCTCGCCAGTTCGAGCAGCTCCGCCTCGTCCAGAAACTCGAACGGCGGGAAGCGTTTCAGAAAATCGGCGACTCGGTAGTTGATGGTCGAAGTGCGCATTGGTAGGCTGCATCATTGCGCTCGCGCGTCGGCGTCGGACGACACACGACCGGCGAGACGCGCCGATTATGCCACCGGCGAGCCGGTCTATTTGGGAAAGGTACGTGACCTGTGACAAGACCATCATTTATTTCGGCGATGGCCGCGGTGACCCTGCTGGGCGTGGCCGCGCCCAACCTCGCGAGCGCGCAGCTCCCGGACGCCGCGACGGCGTTCGTGCGCGTCGCGGGCAGCTACCGAATCGCGCCGAACATTACCTATCTGCGAGCCGGGGGCCGCGACCTCACGCTCGACGTGTATCAACAGCGCACAGCGACGGCGGCCACGCCGACGCTCATCTACTTCCACGGCGGCGGATGGACCAATGGGAGCAAGGAAGGCTCCGCCCTGACTTTCCTGCCGTATCTGGAGATGGGCTGGGCGGTGGTCAACGTGGCCTATCGACTGGCGGACGTCGCGCACGCCCCAGCCGCGGTCGAGGACTGCCGTTGCGCGCTGCGCTGGGTTTACCGGAACGCCGAGCAATACGGGTTTGACCTCGACCGGGTGGTGGTCACGGGCAACTCCGCTGGCGGTCATCTATCACTGACGACCGGTCTGATCCCCGAGTCGGCCGGTCTCGATCGCCAGTGCCCCGGCAACCGGCGTCGCACGTGGTCCACCGGTGCGACCTCCATTGAGGAGCTGAAGGTCGCCGCCATCATCAACTGGTACGGGATCACCGACGTCGTCGACCTGATTCACCGGGCGCCAGGCCCCTCCGGGTCCTTTACGGAAGCGTGGCTTGGCAGCGCACCCGACCGCGAGGCGATCGCGACACGCGTGTCACCCCTCACCTACGTGCGGTCAGGTCTGCCGCCCATCCTGACCGTGCACGGCGACGCTGACCCCATCGTTCCCTACGATCACGGCGTCCGCCTGCATCGGGCGCTTGATGCGGCCAACGTGCCGAACGAGCTGGTCACGGTGCCGGGCGGCGGCCATGGTGGGTTCTCGGCGGCGGAGAACGCGCGGATCTACGCCGCGATTCGGGCGTTCCTGAGCGCGCATGGCGTCGCGACGGAGACAAACGAGTAAGACGCGCCCATAGCCCACGCGGAGGTCCGGGGCGTAGCCCCGTCCGAATGTGCAGAGACGCAACTTCCTGCTGCTCAGAACCGAAGGGACCACGCGAGTCTTGGAGCTCTCGTGCGAACGGCTCTACATGCGCTACCTCGACGCGGTGGCGACCGCCGGTCAGCCGGGTGCGTGCGCCGACTCGTGGGATAGTGATCCGTGGGAGGGCGAGCCGCCGGCGGTGGTCGACGCGCCGACTCCCGCGGAGCTGTTCCGTGACGTGGATCACCGACTGCGGGACGCAGACGTGCTGCGCGTCCTCGGCCGGAGCTGGCTCGTCGGCGACGAGCTGACACGGCGGGTCGACCGCCTGCTGGACTCCTTCCGCGCGCGGGGGGGGCGGGTCGAGTTCTCGGGGCCGACCACGCCGCCGAACGGATGACCGCCGACACCATGAGCCGAAACCCGTTTGCTATAGTGGAACCGGCGCGTACGGCGCCGATGGCTCCCCCGGGACGTCGCATGAAGAGACGAATCCAGACGATGTGCCTGTGCACCGCGCTCGCCCTCGGGGCGTTCGGCGTCGGTGATGCCGAAGCGCAAAACGGCAAGGTCCGCATCGCGGTCATGAACTTCGAGAACAACAGCACGTGGAGCTGGTGGGGAGACAATCTCGGCCGCGCTGCCGCTGACGAGCTGACGACGCAGTTGTTCAAGGGCAACATCTTCAGCGTCATCGAGCGCGCCCAGCTCGACGCCATTCTGGCTGAGCAGGACCTCGGGGCCAGCGGAAGGGTGACCGCGGCGTCGGCCGCGCAAATCGGCCAGCTGCTGGGTGCCCAGCTCATCCTCACGGGTTCGATCACCCAGTTCTCGACCGAGCGTGTATCCGGCGGCATCCGGAGTTTCGGCGCATCGGTGTCTCAAGCCGAGAGCAGGCTGGACGTACGACTGGTGGACACCAACACCGGAGAGATCCTGCTGGCCGAAGACGGCGAGGGCCGCAAGCGGTTCGGCGGTGGTTTCTTCCGGGGCGCAGGCATCGAGCGGGAGTTCGATGCGGGCGTGGCCCAGGAATCGCTGCGTCCAGCCGTCGAGAACGTCGTCGAGAAGATCAACCGCCAGGGCGACCGATTCACGGCGCTGCAGCCCGTCACGCCGGCCGGCCAGGTCGTCGGCCGCGGCGACAGCGGCGTCTTCATCGACCGCGGCGAGAACTTCGACGTCCAGGTCGGACAGCGGTTCGAGATCCACCGGGTGATCGACGAGATCAAGGACGCCAGTGGCCGCGTGCTCGACCGGATCACCGATACGGTCGGGGTCCTCGAAGTGACCCGCGTCCTCTCACAGTCGGCCATCTGCCGTCTCGTCGAGGGCGACGCCGCGGAAGGTGATACGGTTCAGGGTCTGTGAGGGAGTGATGCGACGATCCGGGGTCATCGTCTTGCTTGTGTCCGCGCTCACGTGCGCCGGTACCGCGGCCGCCGGGCAGGCCAGCCCGGACGGCGAACGACTCTACGCGCGAAACTGCGCCCGTTGCCACGAGGGCAACCTCCCCACGCTCTTCTCGTCCGGACCGATCCAGGAATACTCCGCGGAGCGAATCTACGAAGCGCTCTCCGCAGGGCTCATGGCGGCACAGGCGACGGGACTGAGCACCGAGGACAAACGCGCCGTTGCCGAGCATGTATCCGGCGGCGCGCCCGGGTCGCTCGTGGCGCCGCTCGACCAGATTCCCCGAACGGCGTATTGCGGCTCCGGCGCCACGGCGCCTGGCGACCCCTATGCGGGGCCGAGCTGGAATGGCTGGAGCCCGGACCGCAGCAACGCGAGGTTCCAGTCCACCGAAGCGGCGGGTCTGACGGCGAACACCGTGCCGGACCTCTCACTCAAGTGGGCCTTCGGCTTTCCGGGGATCACGACTGCCTCCTTGCAGGCGACGATCGTTGGGGGCCGCGCGCTGGTCGGCTCCGGCGTCGGCATCGTCTATGCACTGAACGCGGAGACGGGCTGCATCCATTGGGCCCATGAGACCGACGCGGGCGTCCGGTCGACCATCACCGTCGGGCCGGGACCCGACGGCCGCGCCACGGCGTTCTTCGGTGACCTGACGGGCAACGCGTACGCCGTTGACTTCGAGACGGGCGAGCGCCGGTGGCAGGTCGAGGTGGATGACCATCGCCAGGCGCGCGTCACCGGCGCGCCCGCGCTCCACGACGGACGCCTCTACGTACCGGTCGCCTCGCTCGAGGAGGTCGCGGCGGAGGCGCCGACCTACGAGTGCTGCACGTTCCGTGGCAGCATCGCGGCGCTCGATGCGGCCACCGGACGCCAGCTTTGGCAGCGCTATCCAATCGAGGAGGCGCCCGCGCGTACCGGCACCAACTCCGCCGGCGCCGCGCAGTGGGGACCGTCGGGAGTCGGCATCTGGGCTTCCCCGACGCTCGACCCGGATCGCAACAGGATGTACGTCGCTACGGGTGACTCCTACTCCAACCCGGTGTCGCCACGGAGCGACGCGATCATGGCGCTGGCAATGGACACCGGTGACGTCCTCTGGGTTTCGCAGACGACGCCGGGCGACGCCTGGGTCGGCGCGTGCCTGTCACCCGACCCGGTGACGCGCGCCAACTGTCCGGAGGACGCCGGTCCGGATCACGACTACGGCAGCGCGATCGTGCTGACCGAGATCGGAGGGCGGTCGCTGTTGCTCGCCGGGCAGAAGTCGGGCGTGATGTATCGCCTGGATCCGGATACGGGAGAGATCGTCTGGGAGACGCGGGTCGCCGACGGTGGCATCCTCGGCGGCATCGAATGGGGGTTCGCCTCCGACGGCGAGACAGTGTTCGCGTCAATCTCCGACGCTCTCGAGAAGGCTCCGGGTGATGCGGGAGGCATGGTCGCCGTGCGCATCGGGGATGGTGGCGTGGTCTGGGAGGCCCCGCCCTTCCAGGACACCTGCGGTAACCGCCAGGGATGTCACACGGCCCAGCCGGGGGCTGTGACGGTCATTCCCGGGGTGGCCTTCTCCGGGAGCCTGGACGGCCACATCCGCGCCTACGCCACCGATACCGGCAACGTGATCTGGGATGTCGATACCGTGGGCGACATCGACACCGTGAACGGTGTTCCCGGTCGCGGCGGGTCGCTCAACGGACCCGGGGCGACCCTCGCGGGCGGGATGCTCTACGTCAGCTCAGGCTACGGCTTCGCCAACTACATGCCAGGCAACGTCCTGCTCGCGTTCTCGGTGGACGGGCAGTAGGAGTGCCCCGACGCGTCAATCGCTGGTTCTGACGAACTTCTGATTCCGGCGCCCACCAAGGGTCTCGGCGGCGTAGATGCTGCCATCCGAGTCGGTCACGATCGTGTGCGGGAAGGTGAACTCCCCCGCCATGTGACCCGACCCGCCAACGCTTCCGACGATGTCACCGCTCTCGCGTTCGAGGATCCAGATGCGGTTGCTGCCGAGATCGACGACGAGCAGGTGCCGCTGCTCGGCATCGCGTGACAGATCGATATCCGTGGCCCGCAACGTCGCCGCCATGTACGCGGGCGGGTCGACGGTGATGATGCGCTGGAGGGTGCCCTCCCGATCGAACACCTGGATGCGATTCTGGCCTCGGTCGCACGCGTAGACCAGCCCATCGTTGCCGAGCACCACGCAGTGCGGGTGTCCACCGCCCCGTTCGACGAACTGCCCGTCTCCGCTCCCCGCCGAGCCCCATTGCCGGAGGTAGTTCCCCTCGCGGTCGAAGACGACGATGCGATGGTTCCCGTAGCCGTCGGCGATGTACACCGACCCGCGTTCTCCGGTCACCGGGTCGGGATTCGGATCCACCGCGATGTCCGCCGGGGCGTTCAGCAGACTCCGACTGCGGTTGTTGCCGGGTTCGCCACACGTGGGATGCGGCGACCGCGGGTTCAGTGTCGGTGGTCCGTCGCAGACGCCCTTGGTCCCGATTTGCAGCAGCAGCTGGGACCCATCGTGAGACCACTTCTGGACGACCCCGTCCGAATTGCCCGCGATCCAGATGTTGTCCTGCGTGTCCGCGAAACAGCCGTGAATGCCGTGCGGCAGCACCGCGGCCGCGCCGTCCGACGTGAGCGCCGGGTCGCCCCAGCTTCCGGCCACGGTGCCTGCGGTGTCGTACAGGATGACCGGCGGCGACGGAATCGACTGCGACCCCTCCTGCGGCAGCAGCCCGTTCGGCAGAAATCCGCGATTGACGGTGACGATGTGGTCGTGGGAGTCGATGCAGCTCGCGCCGACCATGCCGGTGACCCACTGGTGAGCCAGGCCGTCGCTGTCAGTGACGGTGGGTAGTGGCTTTGGCCAGAAGGGGTCGACCCGATAGCTGGGATTCGACGCGCGACCCTGCGCCGACGACAGCGCCAGCGAGACAACGGCGCCGACGACAATGACCAGGAGCGCCACGATGCCGCCCGCCGTGAGGCGCCGTCCTCGGCTCGACCATCCGCGGTGCCTGTGTGTCATGACGTCGATGTTAACTCCGGTCGTGCCGGTCGCGCACATCGGGACCGAGCCTCGACCACAGCCGCAACGCGCTCGCAGGCTCAGCGAAGACTGAACGGCGGGTAGCGGTCGGTGACGAGGAGGAAGGCGTAGGCCGTCACGCGCAGGGCCCAGCGCCAGACCCCGACGACGAAGTCGAACAGCCCACGCGGATAACGCCCGGTGAGGAGAATCGCGAACCACGCCGCGATCACGGCGAGGACAGACAGGAGCCCGAGGAAGAGGAGCACGACCACATGCGGGATCGCGAGGAACCACTTGACCAGCGGCAGCCAGCGGTTCAGGTCGCGTGCGACGTCCGGGTAGTCGATGTCCAGGTGCACCGCTTGCTCGTCGACCGTCGAGGGATACCGATCCGTGAGCAGTGCGGCGTAGGCGCCGACCCGACCCTGGAAGCGGAACAACTCTCTTACGAACTCGAACCACCAGCGCGGATACCGTCTGCGAAAGAGGATCAGGAGGGCCGTGGCCACTAAGAGGCTCCCGCCGATCCCACCAGTCCGCTCCACGATCTGCCCGGCCTCGTCCGCGGTGACCACCGAGCCGGCGGTCGAGACAAGCCCTGCGATGACGCCGATCGGGATGATCCAGATTACTCGCAGGGCGGTGGTCAGGCGGTCGAGTCGTTCGGGGTAATCGACCTCCAGACGGGCGGCGTAGCTGACGGGGTCATCGGCCATAGGCACACGTTACATCGAAGATCGGCTCTAGAGAGCCGCTGCCGCGTCGTACAGCAGCTTGACACCAATGACGAACAGCGACGCGTGCACGACACGAAAGAACAACGCGTCGTCGACCCGGGTGTGCAGGTGCCGGCCGAGCCAGACCCCGACCGGCGCCAGTGGCAGGAGGACGAGCGACGTGAGCAGGTTGTCGGTGTTCAGCTGACCCAGGCACGCATACGGTCCGACCTTCGACCAGTTGACCACGAAGAAAAAAAGCACGCTGGTCGCCTGAAACGTCGTGCGGTGCAACCGCTGCGGCAGGAGGTACGCCTGGAGCGGCGGGCCGCCGGCGTGAATCGCGAAGCTGGCGAACCCGGCCGTGGCGCCCCAGAAGACGCCGGCGCCGCGACGCGCCGGCGCACCGGCGGCGGCATCGCGCTGGATGACATACCGAACCGCGTAGACCACTGCGACCACACCCACCAACGCGCGAAGCCCATCGGCCGAAAAGAAACGAAACGTCAGGAATCCGAGCGCGGTACCAATCAGCGAGGCCGGCAGCAATATCCAGAGATTGCGTGGGTCCCAGCGCCCCCAGTAGGCCCTGATCGCCACGACGTCCATGACCATCAGGATCGGCAGCATTACGGCGGCGGCCTGCACGGGGGTCACCACCGTGGCCATCAACGGCACGCCGACGACGGCCATCCCGCCGCCGAACCCTCCCTTGGCGATCCCCGCGATCAGTACGGCGACCGCCGCCGCAAGATAAAAGCGCGGGTCTTCGATCACTCCGACCGTGCGAAGCGCGCTGTGAGGAAGGCCGCAGCTTCGTCAACGGCGCGACGCCCGTCTGGGACGACGCCGAACATCAGCCAGGGATCGTGCACGAGGCCGGCGTATTCGGTGTAGGTCACCGGGACGCCGTCGTCCCGCAGGCGCGCGGCATAGGCGCGCCCGTCGTCGAGCAGGGGATCGAATTCGGCGGTCTGGACCAGCGCCGGAGGTAGGCCGGCGAGCGTGTCGGCCCGAAACGGCGAGGCGGTCGGGTCGGCCCCGTCCCCGTCACTCCCGAGGTAATGCGCCCAGAACCAGCGCATGGCCTCCGCTGTCAGGAGGTAGCCGTCGGCGTTGTCGCGGTAGCTCTGGGTGTTCAGATCGTTGTTCGTCACCGGGCAGTGCAGTAGTTGACCGACGAGACCCGGCCGCCCGTCGCGACGGCTCAGGAGCGTCATGACCGCCGCGAGGTTGCCTCCGGCGCTGTCGCCACCCACCGCGATACGCGCGGGATCGATGCCGAACGTGCCGCCGTCCCGGGCCATCCAATGCAGGACGGCGCGACAATCGTCGACCGCCGCCGGGAAGCGCGCCTCGGGTGCCCGGCGGTAGTCAACGGCGACGACGACGCAGCCCGCCGCGTTGGCGAGCGCGCGACAGAGCGGATCGTGGCTGTCCAGATCCATCATCACCCAGCCGCCGCCGTGGATGTAGAAGAGCGCCGGCGCGCGCTCCGCGCCGCCCTCCGGTCTGTAGATACGCACCGGGATCGACCCGGCGGGCCCGGTGACATCGCGGTTCTCCACCGCGCGCACGGGTTCCGGTTCTCCCTGGAGCGGTAGCAGCGCGGCGAACGCCTCACGAGCCATCTCCGGTGTCATCTCGCCGATCGGCGGGGCGCCCGCCGCTTCCATCTGTTTCAGAATGGCGTCGACTTCAGGTACGAGCGGCACGGTAGTCCCCCCTTCGTGGCGTCTCTGTCTCCCTCAGAGATCAGCACGCATGTCACGGTGATGCTCATAGGCATCATGATGTCACAGGGGACGTGGCGGGCCACGACTCCCTTTTCCGTATGATGGGGTCTGCGCGGGTCAGGCCGTTCGCCACGACATGATGACGACCGATGTGCTCGTCGTAGGAGCTGGACCAGCGGGCTGCGCGGCCGCGTACGATCTGGCCGCGGCCGGCCACGATGTCTGCCTCGTCGACCGGCGCAGCTTTCCACGTGTGAAGCCGTGTGCCGGCGCCCTCACGGCGAAGACGATCCGCGCCCTCCGTTTTCCGATCACGCCCGTCCTCAGACAGATCACCACCAACCTCGTCACGGGCCGGGGGCGCGGGGAGCAGACCGTTCGCCGCGGTCGCCGGGTGCTCGCCGCCATGACGGTGCGCGCCGAGCTGGACCACTACGTCCTGGAGAAGACCGTCGAGGCCGGTGCGCGGTTCGAGACCATCGGCGCCGTCCGCGCGATTCGCCAGCTCGAGGATCACGTGGTGCTCCAGACTCGAACGGACGAGATCCGCTGCCGGTATCTCGTCGGCGCCGACGGCGCCAACTCAGTCGTCCGAGTCCTGACGGCGGAATTTCCAGACATCCGATGGGGATTCGCGCTCGAGTGCCAGATGCCTGGCGCCGGATCGACCCGCGATCTCGCCCTGGACTTCGGCGTGGTGCCGTCCGGCTATGGCTGGGTCTTTCCCAAGGGGGACCACATCAACGTCGGGATCTATACGTCGGACGAGGCCATCCCGCTCCGACCCGACGACCTGCGCGCCTACGCGCGGGCGCGCGTCGGTGGCGACCTCCTCACGCACCTCGTGGGTCAGCGCGTCGGACTCGGCGGCTGGGGCTATCGACCGCGGAGTCACCGCGTCTTCCTGGTGGGTGACGCCGCCGGACTCACCGAACCGGTGCTTGGGGAGGGCATCTATTACGCCGTCAAGAGCGGCCAGGCCGCCGCGGAGGCGATCGTCGCCGAACGGTCCGGGCAGGCGGGCGCACGAGACCTCTTCCGCGCACGCATTCGGGTGCTCGCGCGCGACGTCGCCTGTGCGCGCCGCGTGGCCGATCGGTTCTACGCCGACCTTGGCGTCGGCCATCGGACGCTCACCATACCGCTGGTCAGCTACTGGGTGATGAAGGGGTGCGCGGCCGGCATGACCATTCGGGAGGGGCTGCGATCGTGCTACACGGTGCCGTTCCGCCGCGTTCCCCCACTTCCCGGAATACGCGCTTCGAGCCCGTCCTGACCGGACCGCTCGCTCAGCGCACAGCCTCGGCAGCGCGTTCGAGGTTGCGATTGACTTCGAGGATGCCTGAGAGTCCGTCGTTGCCCTCGTGGCACGCGTATTCGTAGAGCGGACCCGCGTTCCGACTGAGCGGAATGCTCGCGGTCCACGGCCGCACCCACGTGGTGGGGTCGCTGACGGTGAACTGATAGTCGATCGTCCCGGCGTCGACGCGCGTCAACCGCTCGACCAGAGACAGCCGCTCGGCGGAGCCACGGAAGTTGGTCTTGCCCGTGAAGTTCGTCGTCTCGATGACGAGCGTGTCCCCCTCCCAATGCCCGCGCGAATCGCCGTTCCACTGCCGGATGTCGTCGGCGAGCTGAGGCCGACCGTCGAGCGGGACTACGCGCGCGTGGTGGATCATCTCGATGAGAATCACAACATATCCCGGCGCCTGCAGGATCTGGAAGTTGTTGTTGTAGAGACCGGGGAGCCGAGGCAGCGTCCGGGTGATGCAGCGTTCGGAGGGATGCGCTCATCGGCGCTGTTGACGCCCTGACGGCGCCCGGCCTCGACGCGTTGCTGTCCTTCTGGCGTGAGGGCCGGCACCCGGCCGTCGGCCGGATCAACGATTAATGCCGTGCGGCGGTCCTCTACCGTTTTCGTGCCCCGGTCCCAGTAGTACCGGTCGTTGACCCGGCGCGCCGCGGTCAACGCCTCGTAGACCGCCGCCTCCGGAGCCGTCAACGTGGCCTGCCCAGCGAACTCCCTCGGCCGCTCGAGAGGCGTGATCGTGCGGTTGTCCCAGATACCCTGCACGTCCGGGTCACCCCACGGCGTCCGGGGCACGTCCGCGACGGCTTGCGCCGACGCCAGCGCGGGCACGATGACCACCAGCGACGTGAGCCACGCCTTGTGCACGGAATCCTCCCAGACGACGCGGGTCGACGTGGCCGATTATACGCGTCGGCCCGTCGCGCAAAGTGGCATAATCGCGCTGTTTCGACTCAGCTGAGGAGGCCAGGAGGAATGATGAGAGTGCCGAGGTTGTTCATGTCGTTCGCGGCGGTCGCGTGTCTTCTTGGAGTCTCTAGCCCGGCCGCGGCGCAATGCGAGCCGGATGGCGATGTGCAGTTCATTTGTGGACCGGTCAGCCCCGAAGATCTCGTGCCGCTGCCACAGTCGCCCTGGATCATGGTGTCGAGCATGGAAGATGACGGGCGTCTGCACGCGGCCGACACACGCAACCACGGCACGGCTGTGCTCTTCCCCACCGCCGCCCCGCGATCGCGACTCGACACAACGATGTACAGCGCGTGCCCGGGCCCCATCAGCGGCCAGTTTCGACCGCATGGCCTCAGCCTGCGTCCCGGTGACGGCAACGTCCATACGTTGTACGTCGTGCGCCACGGGGAACGCGAATCGGTCGAGGTGTTCGAGGTCGATGCGCGAGGGGGGACCCCCGATCTCACGTGGATCGGGTGTGTCGTCGCGCCGGACGGGGTCAGCCTCAACTCTGTGGCGGCGCTCCCAGATGGCGGGTTCGCCGTGACGCACTTCAATCAGCCGGTGGGCGAGCTGTGGGAGTGGCAGCCCGCAGATGGCTGGGCCAAAGTGCCAGGGAGCGAGACGCCTGGGCCGAACGGGCTCGAGGCATCGGCGGACGGTCGCTGGTTCTACATCGGCGGGTGGGGCACCCGCTCGCTGATCCGGCTCTCGCGCGGTCAGACGCCGGTCCAGAAGGACACGGTCGACGTCGGATTCCACATCGACAACGTCCGCTGGGCCCCCGACGGGTCGCTGTTCGCGGCGGGTCACCGCGGCGACGCGCCGGAATCGATCTTCGCGTGCCTCGGACAGGGCCAATGCGACGACGTGACCTCGCGGGTCGCCAAGGTGGACCCCGAGGATCTGACCGCAGAGGAAATCGTGCAGTATCCGTCCAACGACCGCATCATCCTCGGCACAGTTGCGATCCAGGTCGGCGACGAGATCTGGGTGGGCGGCGTTGGCGGCGGTGACCGGATCGGACGGTTCGCTGCGCCGTAAGGGGTCGCTAGGGAGCCGCCTCTGCGGCGCGCGCGCCCGACAGCGCGTTCACCATCCCGTAGTTGCCCTCGTGACAGGCGTACTCGAAGATCGGGACGTCCGATAGGCGCATCGGCACGGCGACGGTAAACGGCCGCGTGTACGTTTCGGGATCGTCAACCGTGTATTCGTAGCGCAGCGTGTCCGCGTCGACGCGCGTGAACCGCTCCGTCAGCCGGAGTGTTGCGCCGGTGCCAACCGCGCTCAATGCCGACGGCTCGAAGCTCGCCGTCTTGTCCGTGAAGTTCCGGCTCTCGACGACGAGCGTGTCGCCTTCCCACCGGCCGCGGGAGTCACCCGCCCAATGCCGGATCCCATCCGGCAGATGTGAGCGGCCATCGAGCGGAATGATCCGCGCGTCGTGCACCATCTCGTTGAGGAGGACGACGTGGTCCGCGGTTTGGAACAGCTGCATGTTGTTGTTGTAGGCGCTCGGCATCATCGGCGGGCCGGAATTGAAGCCGAGGAGGCACCGCTCGGCGAGACCGCGATCCTCGGGGCCGTCGGCGCCGATCCCGGCCGAGCGCAGCCGCACGGGACGCGCGCCCGGCAGGTCCGCGTCGAGCGAACCGACTTGGGTGGTAACACCGGCGGCCACGGCTGGCAGCCGCCCGTCAGATGGGTCCACGATCAGCGACGAACGTCGATCCTCGCCAACGGTGGTCCCGAAGTCGAGCCAGAACGCGTTGTAGGCGCCAACACTCCCATCCGGCGGTTGCGCATCCGCGGCACGTGCGAAAAACGCCGCACCGGCTTCGACGGCCGCCGCCTCCTCCTCGGTCAAGGTCTCGCGCCCCTCGAACTGGGTGGGGCGTTCGAGCGGAGTCGCCGTTCTGAAGTCCCAGACACCCTGGAGATCGGGTCGACCATCATCCAGCCGCGGCGGGTCATACGCCTGGGCGACGGCGGGATCCGGGACGACCAACATGGCGACGGCCAGCACCACGAGCAGCGACAGATATTGTGTTCTCAACGTTGCCCCTTTTGGACGCGCCGCGTATGCGGGCGCCTCAGTATTCGTCGTATCCCTCGGTCAGCTCGATGAAGACGCCCGACGGATCGGTGAGGAACGCGATCTTGAGCGCGACGCTCTCTACCTCTCGATACGAGATATCGAACTCGATGCCCATCGCCTCGAGCTTCCGGCAGAACGCTTCGAGGTCGTCGACCTCGAACCCGATGTGATCGAGCGCCCGGCCCTGGGTGGCGACGGTTGGCTCGTCGGCGTTGCCAAAGCTCATGTTCATGCCCGGCACGTCGGTCGTGGACTGGATTCTCCCGCGCGGGCGGCGCTCGAGCGAGAACACCTTCTCGTACCACGAGAGGAGCTCCTCATAGTCGGGTGTAAAGAAGTGAATGTGGTAACCGGCGACATCCACGTGCAGCGACGGGTCCTCCTGTAGCTCGACCCAGACACCGTCGGGCGCCATGACATAGGCGTTCGGCATCCCCTCGGCCCCGGTGAACTCCGGCCCCACCTCCAGCCCGGCCGCGCGCCATTTCGCGAGGAAGTCCGCGGTGCTCCGCACCTTGAACCCGAAATGATCCAGCACCGAACCCTGCATCGGACCAGTCGGCTCACGCTCGGTCAGCGCGATCAGGAAGTTCGGCAACCGGATCGCGGTCAGCGGGCCCTTTTCGACCACGACGCCGCCAAAGTGCTCGACCCAGAGCTTCTTGTGCACCTCGATGTCAGCCACGTTGAGATGCACGTGCCCGTACGTGATGCCGTTCTCGTCGGGCGTCGCGAGTTGCGCGGACACCGGCGTCGCAAGCGCACAGACGGCCATGGCCGTCACTAGCAACCTCATCGTCATTTCTCCTCTGACCCCTCCAGCGCGTTCCCTACTCTTGCGACGGCCGCTTCCCGATCGCCTTCAACACTTCTCGCGTCATGTCCCACCGATCGAAGCCCTGCCGCCCGTAATCCAGCCCCCGGCGCACGATGACGAGGTCGTGCGTGGGAACGACGACGACATACTGCCCGCGGTTGCCCGACGTCGAGTACGCATCCTTCGGCACGTCGTTGCGGTCATCGGGGACCAGCCACCACTGGCCGCCGTAGAAGTTACCGCGCGCCGCCGTCGCCGGGGCTGGCGTGCGCTCGAAGTCGATCCACGCCTCGGAGAGCAGCCGCTCGCCGCTCCACACACCTCCCTGCAGATAGAGCAGGCCGAACCGCGCGAGGTCCCGCGCGTTGGTGTACACCTGGCTGCTGAGAATGAAATCGCCGAAACGATCCGTGCTCGCCAGCGTATTCCGCATGCCGATGCGGTCGAGCAGCGCGCGCCGCGGGAACTCGCGGTAGTCCCGCTCGTTCCCGATCGCCTGCTTCATCGCGTAGACGGCCAGCAGCGTGTCGTAGTTCTCGTAGTCCCAGTTCGTGCCCGGCTGGCGAATCAGCGCGCGGCTGCGCGCGCCCCTGGTCGAGCTTGCGCCCGCCCAGTACGCCACACCCGAGCCGATGGCGTACTCGAGCCCGCCGTTGTCCACCGGCGCGAGCCCGCTCGACATGTTGAGCACGTGGCGCAGCGTGATCGCCGCGCGGGGATCGTGCGCGGGCGCGGCGGCTTTCGGGAACCAGGGAAACCCGAGCGGCGCGTCGAGTGCCATCCGCCCCTCATCGACGAGCATGCCAATCAGGGTCCCGGCGATGCTCTTGGCCGTCGACCAGGTGCGTGTCCGTGTCGTGACGTCGACCCCCGGCGCGTAGCGCTCGTGGATGATCTGCCCGTCGTGGACGACGATGAGGCTCAGCGTCACCTGCTCGGGAGAGTCTCGATGGAACACCCAATTGGACGCCGTGTGGAGCGCGGCCGCGTCGACATGCGACGGCACGGCCGACGTAGCATGCAGGTCGCCGTCGGGCCAGGGGATCGATGCGGGATCACCTGGCGGCGGCGGCAGATGAAGCGAGGGCAGCGTGTCGATGTCCTCCAGAGTCTGATCCGGCGCGAGAATGACACAGCCGATCCCCTCCCGGAATGCCGCCCGCATCTGCGGCGTGCCACCGACCGCCCCGATGGTCACCGCGCGACGTTCGGTGTCGACGACGTAATCGCCCCCGCGTGCGGTCCCGACGAGTTGCGGGAGATAGGCGAGCTCCTGGTCGAAGACCTGTGCGAGCGTCCGTTCTGACGTGAACAGTCCGTTGCACATGAAGATCGCCTGCTGGCCATACCGGACCATCTCCCGGTTGTTTCGCCAGTAGTCGAAGGTCTCCGCTTGCTGGGCACTCGCGGCGACCGGCAGCCAGAAGGCCAGCACGATGAGTCCGGCTCCCACGCGCTTCATCATTCCTCCTCGCTGGCGACCCGCGTGTCCGACAGGCGGCGCCCGCCACATGAGTGCAACGCTCGTGTCACGCCGGCAACGGCGGCATCCGCAGACCCGGGGTCGCGAACATCATCTCGGTAATCGCCTTGATGCTCCGATTGCCGTACCGAAACGGCACGATGAGCCGCAACGGGGCGCCGTGCCGCGGCGGAATCGGGGCATCGTTCATCAGCCACGCCAGCAGGACCTGCGGATGACGCAGCGTGGCAACCGGCTCGTCGGTGTAGAAACGGTCGGACGCAATGAACCGGACGTAGTGCGCCTCCGGAATGAGCCCGAGCATGTCGGCGAAGTCGCTGAAGCGGACGCCGGTCCATGTGACGATGCCGCGCGGGTTGGGCGCGCCACATTGGAGGAGATACGTCCGGGACACGCTCGGGAGCGCCTCCAGATCCGAAAACCGCAGGGTGCCGGTACGGCGCGCGAGCCCGCGCGTGTCCACCTTGATCTGCATCGCCCGGTAGTCGTACTCGATCTCGGGCGTCTGGCGTCCCTGGGTACGCCACATCAGCGGGTCGGTGATGGGCCCGGCAGCGCTCTCGGGATGCTCCGGCGCCGATCCATCGGCGTTGAGGGGGAGCGGAGCCGGAAATCCCTCGCGCAGCGGCCGTTCCACGAGCTGGTCGGGCCAGTCCTCTTGCGGCTGCCGGGTCGCCGCCCGCAAGCTCCCCGGTCGCACCACGCCGAGCGACAGACCGGCCACCGCCGATCCCGAGAGGGCGAGCGCTTTGCGTCGAGTGAAAGTCATCGCGGCACCTCGGCCCCGATTATAAGCGCCTGCGGCCCGCCGGCGCTCGATTATGCTAGTGTCCGGCACCGGGAACCACGACGGATCCGAGGAAGACTAGGACACCTGTGGAGCGCAACGCCAGGTTCTTCGTTGGCCAGATCGTCCACCACCGGAAGTTCGACTACCGGGGTGTCGTGTTCGATGCCGATGCCACGTTTCAGGGGTCGGACGAGTGGTACGACACGGTCGCGCGTTCGCGCCCGCCAAAAGATCAGCCGTGGTACCACGTGCTGGTCGACGGCGCCGCCCACACGACCTACGTGGCCGAACGCCATCTCGAGCCCGATGACCGTGGTGACCCGGTCGACCATCCCCTGCTCGGTCAGCTGTGCGGCGAGTTCCGCGAGGGGCGCTATGCCCCGCGAGATGCCGTTCAGTAGCTTGCCGGGTCCGCGCAACGACAACCGTCGACGGCTAACGCTATCGCGCGCCGTGACGCGATCCCTGGTCGTCGTCATGGCGTTGGTCGCGGTGGCGTGCGGCGGCGCGCCGCCGCCGGTGGACGAACGACCGGACCCCGTTGCCTCCGCGGCCGCGACCGATCCATCCTCGACCCCACGGTTCCGCGTCGACCCGTTCTGGGCGCGCGAGCTGCCCAACGACTGGATCCTGGGGCAAGTCTCCGGCGTCGCGGTGGACGATCGGGACCATGTCTGGATCGTCCACCGGCCGGGCACGCTCGACGCACGGCAGCGCGGCGAGGAAGGCATGTGCTGCGTGCCCGCCCCGCCCGTGATCGAGTTCAACCCGGACGGCGAGGTCGTGCGAAGCTGGGGGGGACCAGGCGACGAGTTTGAATGGCCCCAAAGCGAGCACGGCATCCACGTCGACCCGCAGGGACACGTGTGGGTCGCGGGGAACGGCGCCAACGATGCCCACGTGCTGAAGTTCACCGGCGACGGCGAGTTCCTCCTGCAGATCGGACGGGCCGGCCAGAGCGGTGGCAGCAACGACAGAGACAATCTGGGACGCCCGGCGTCCATCGCCGTCGACCCATCCGCGAACGAGCTGTATGTGGCGGACGGCTACGGCAACCGCCGCGTGGTGGTGTACGACGCCGACTCCGGAGCGTACAAACGCCACTGGGGCGCCTACGGGGAGCGACCTGACGACCAAGACCTGCCGCCATACGACCCGGACGCTGACCCGATCCGACACTTTCGCAGCCCGGTGCACGGCGTGGCCATCTCCGGAGACGGGCTGGTCTACGTTGCCGACCGAACGAACAACCGCGTGCAGGTGTTCCAGAAGGACGGGCAGTTCGTGACCGAGGCCTTTGTCCGGACGGAGACACTCGGGAGCGGCTCTGTCTCGGGTGTCACGTTATCCGAGGACCCTGACCAGCGCTGGCTCTTCATCCCCGACGGCACCAACAACGTCGTCTGGATCCTCGACCGCGCGTCGCTGTCCGTCGTCGATCACTTCGGCCGGCTCGGCAAGAACGCGGGTCACTTCTACCGGTTGCACAATCTCGCCATCGACTCGCGCGGCAATCTCTACACGACCGAGGTCAACGTGGGGCAGCGTCTGCAGAAGTTCGACCGACTCGGAGGATAGGCCCTGTCCGCCGCACGACGAGCGCGCCGAGAGACACGGCGACGGACGGGTGCCGCGGAGCCGCGCGCCCCCGCATCCGGACATCGGGTGTTTAGTGTTCCGCTCGCGCTGACCGCAGGCATTCTCCTGCTCTCGTTCGTCCCGCGCATCCAGGCTCAGGCCAGCCCGATGCTCGCGCGGTCGTTCTGGGGCGCCGCGCTGGCGCTCCTTCTCTGGCAGTCCGCGCTCTTCCTGCGGGCGCGGCGGGCATCCGAGCGACCAACGCTCCGCGTGGCACTGCGCCCGCAGCATTACGTGCAAGCCGCCGTGCAACTGGCCGTGTTCGCGTACTGGGGCTGGTATTGGCGACCGGTGTACGACCACGCCTGGCTGCTCGTGGCGCAGCTCGCGTTCGCCTACGCCTTCGACATGCTGCTGGCGTGGTCGCGACGCGAGACCTACGTGGTTGGCTTCGGCCCATTCCCCATCATCTTCAGCACCAACCTCTTCCTCTGGTTCCGGGATGACTGGTTCGCGCTGCAGTTCGTGTTGATCGCGGTCGGGTTTCTCGGCAAGGCGTTCGTACAGTGGGAGCGCGAGGGCCGACGCGTGCACATCTTCAACCCGTCGGCGTTCTCACTCGGGTTGTGCTCGCTCGTGCTGATCGCCACCGGCACGACCGACATCACCTGGGGGCAGGACATCGCGACGACGCTGACGCTCGCGCCCGACATTTACCTGTTCCTCTTCCTGGTCGGCATCGTTGTCATGTACTTCTTCTCGATCACGCTCGTAGCCGGGTGCGCCGCCGCGGCGCTGTTCGGCTTGAGCGCGTTGTATGGCGCCGTGACGGGCGTGCCCTACTTCGTCGACTCTGAGATCCCCACGGCAGTCTTTCTCGGCCTCCATCTGCTCGTCACGGATCCCTCCACCTCGCCACGAACGCCGCTCGGCAAGACCGTCTTTGGCGCGCTCTATGGCCTTGGCGTCTTCGGCCTCTACGCGCTCCTCGGGGCCCTGGGCGCCCCGACGTTCTACGACAAGCTCCTCTGCGTGCCGCTCCTCAACCTGAGCGTGATGCGCATCGACCGACTGGTCAGCGCGATCCCGTCCCTTCCGCGTTGGCCGGCGTGGGCGCCCCGGCGCGCCAACCTCGCGCACATGGCGATCTGGGTGCTGTTCTTCGGCGCGATGTCGGCCATCGGCGCGACGGACGGCACGCATCGTGGGGATGCGGTGCCGTTCTGGCAGCAGGCGTGCGCGAACGACCGCCGCGGCGCATGCGCGCGCCTCCTGCAAATCGAATCGTCCTATTGCCGCGACAATGCGGCATGGGCCTGCAACGAGCTCGGCGCGCACTACACGGAAGGGTCGATCACGGAAGCCGATGACGAACGCGCGCGCGGGTTCTTCGCGCGCGCATGCGAGCTCCGGTTCCAGGCCGCGTGTGTCAACCTCTTGGACACGGAGGTCGTGGCGCGGGCCGACCCGAAGCTGCTCGACTTGCGGCTGCTGCTCCGCGAGGGCGGCCGCAACCTGATGGACCTGCCGGAACCCGATCTCTACGCGCGGGCGTGTGCCCACGAGTGGACCTTCGCATGCGACCGACAATAGCCGCCGGTACCGTCGTGAGTCTCGGCATCGCCGCCTGCATCGCCTGTGGGCCAGCGCCGGATACGAGCGCCGCGGACGCGGCCCGCGTGCCGACAGCCCCACCGGACGTGCTCGACGGGTTTCGATCCGATGCGTGGTTTCTCCCGGACGATGCGCTCCTCGGGTTCGTCGAGATTCCCGCCGGCCCGTTTCGCATGGGCAGCGACCCCGCGGTCGACGCGCTCGCATTCGAGAACGAGCGGTGGGAGGCCGCGCGGGCGCAGGGCAGCCTCGACCTGCCCGCGTTCTTTCTCGGCCGCTTCGAGGTCACCGTCGCGCAGTTCCGCGCCTTCGTCGAGGCGACCGGTGTCGGGACCAATGACGCGGCGCTACGGGGGCCACCCACGCATCCGGTGACATCCGTGTCCTGGCCCGACGCCCTTGCCTACTGTCGATGGCTGGACGCGACGCTCCGGGACTGGCGTGACACGCCGGCACCCCTCGGCCAGCTCCTCCGTGATGGCTGGCGCGTCAGCCTGCCCAGCGAGGCGCAATGGGAGAAAGCCGCGCGCGGGGCCGACGGCCGTGTCTACCCGTGGGGCAACGCCCCAAGACGAGACGGGGCGAACTACGGCGGCAGCGGCACGCGAGCCGTCGGCGCCGCTCCATGCCCGGCATGCGCGTTCGGGCTCGCCGACATGAGCGGCAACGTGTGGGAGTGGACGCGGAGCCCCTACCAGCCCTACCCCTACGACGAGACGAACGACCGTGCGGAGCTCGCGGTGGACGCCCTCTGGGTGATGCGGGGCGGGTCGTACGCCGACAGCGCGCAGAACGTACGCGCCACGGTCCGCGGCGGCGGCGACCCGGGCGCCCGCCGTCCGTTCATAGGGTTCCGGGTAGCAATCTCGCGCTTCTGATCGGGACGCGGGGATGCGCCCGCCAACGCGACGCTAGCGCGACCCCGGGTCTTGCGACTCGCCGCGAGCGTCGGCCTCGAGAATCCTCGCCCCGCCGAGAATCCCCTGGAACGAGTAGTTCGCCTCGTGGCAGGCGTACTCGTAGACGCGCGTGTCACTCGCAGGCCAGACATACTCGCCGCTCCACGGTGCGGACCAGATTGTCGGGTCATCGACCGTGAACGAATAGAGAAGCACATCGGCGTTGATGCGGGTAAAGCGCTCCACGACGTGCAGATTCCGTGACGCACCGCCCAGGGCCGGGGTGTCGTTGAAGTTCGTCGTGTCGACCACGAGCGTGTCGCCGTCCCAGCGACCCACCGAATCGCCCAGCCAGCTCCGGATCGTCGCAGGTGCGTGCTCCTGGTTCATCCTGACGATGCGGGCATCGTGAACCATCTCCGCGAGGATCATCACGTGATCGTCGGTCTGGACGATCTTCTTCAAATTGTTGTACAGGACCGGCAGCATCGGTGGTCCGCCGACCGACCCGAACCCGAGCAGGCACCGCTCGGCGAGTGGACGGATCTCCGGGTCGTCGTAGGGGCCCGGCGCGTCAGGACCGTTCTCGATCAGCCAGTAGGCGGTCCCGGTGTTCTCGCGGAAAAAACCCCGACGCGCGGCGGCGCGTTCCCGCGCCTGCTCGGTCATCGGTGGGCGGCGGCCGTTGACCGGATCGGTGATGATCGACGTCCGCCAATCACCGTCGATCTGGAAGACACCCGTGCCGCGGTCGATCCAGAACGTGTTGTAGCCGCCGACGTTGCCGGCGGCGCCGCCCGACCCATCGCCGCCCGCGGGGGGCGCCTCCCGATTCGGGTCGCTCGGGGCGATCTCGAAGTTCCCGCTCCGCTCGTCCGATCCGGACGGCGCGACGTTGAAGAGCGTCCTCAGCGCGGTGGAATCCGCTTCCACGTTCGCCGCCTCCTCGTCGGTGAGTGTGAGCCGGTCGCCAAAGCGCTCCGGCCGCTGCAGCGGTGTCAGGGTAGCGGTGTCGTAGGTGCCTGACAGATCCGGACGCCCATCAGACGTCCGTGGAACGGCGTCCTGACCGGGTTGCGCCGTGGCGATCGACGCCACGGGCATCAGCATTAGCGTCATCGTCAACGCCAGTCCAACGACCGAAGCGAGCGTCTGGATTCGGCTGCGCATCACACCCTCCATCGTCTTCGTCACCTGTCGTTTATCGTTGTCCGGACGCCGCATCGGCGGCCGCCTCTTGCTCGCGCGCGCCCGCGAGGATGTTATAGAGGCCGTAGTTGCCCTCGTGGCAGGCGTACTCATAGAGCGGATACTCGCTCTTGACCATTGGAATCCGATAGGACCACGGCTCGGACCACGCGTTCGGGTCCTCGACGGTGACGTCGTACATCAGCGTCCCGTCGGACACGCGAGTGAATCGTTCTACCAGACGCAGGCGTGCTGTGGTCACGCCGCCACGAAAGCTCGTCTCGCGCAGGAAGTTGGTGGTCTCGACGACCAGCGTCTCGCCGTCCCATCGACCACGCGAGTCACCCATCCATTGCCTGAGGTGTTCCGGCAGATGCGGCCGCCCGTCGAGCGGCACGACACGCGAGCTGTGCACCATCTCGTTCAGCAACACGACGTAGTCTGGCGTCTGGACGAGCTGGACGTTCTGGTTGTAGCCGCCCGGCGTCATCGGCGGGCCTGAATTGAAGCCAAGCACGCAGCGGACCGCGAACATTCCAGGACCGAGATCCTCGACGAACCCCCCGTAGGTCGGCGAGTGCCGATCGACCCCTTCGCGCCGCGCGCGTGCCGCATCTCGCTTGGCGTCCGCCTCGGGCGTGAGGGAGGGAACCCGCCCACTGGCGGGATCGACGACCAGCGAGGTCTGGTTGGTCGCGCTGACACTATCGCCGGGGTCGAACCAGAACTGGTTGTAGTTGCCGACGATGTCCGCCGGCTCCTGGTCGTCGCGCACGGCGAACGCGGCGAGCCGATCGGCCTCGAACTGCGCGGCCTCCTCCTCGGTGAAGAACGCCTGGTCCGACAAATCCTCAGGACGTTCGAACGGCGTCAGCGTCCGAAAATCCCACACCCCGTTGAGATCGGGTGCACCCCACGCGGTCCGAGGCGCCTCGGCCTGGGCGCCACCCTGGGCGTGCGCGGCGCCAGGCAGCAAGACGAGTGACACCGTCACAACCACGGCCGCCGAGAACAGCGGGAATCGATCGGTCATCTGGGACCTCCGTGCGGGTTGGTCATTCAAGGACGTGCCCATACTATCGCGAAGGGTCGAGGTTCGGAAACGCGAAGCAGCCTCCCCCGGCACGGCGCGCGCATCCACCGTTCAGGCCCACCCCGCGAGCTGATCCAGCGACACCTGACGTCGATCGGGTCGGACCTGGAGCCCCGAACGAAGAAACTGATGCATCTCGTCGCTGATCCCCGATCCAATCTGTGAGGCCGGTGGCAACGTGAACCGCTCCTTCTCCTCGACGATCGCGGCAAGCTCCGACGCCGTCACCATCGGATGCCCAACCAGGGCTTCATAGGTCACGCTGGCCAACGAGTACAGGTCGACCTGTTGGTCGGCCGGCGCGAACGCAAGCTGCTCGGGCGCCATGTATCGCGGAGTGCCGAGACAACTCAGTGCCGTGGACACGGTGTCCACGGTCACGTCCAACGTCACGTCGCCCTCCGTGTCCCATGTAGGGTCGGGTTTGGCAAGGCCGAAATCGACGAGTTTGACGGCGTCGGCATCGGTCAGAATCACATTCGCGGGCTTGATATCGCGATGGATCAGCCCCCGTGAATGTACGTAGCGCAGGGCGTCAGCGAGCTGGCCGACGACCCGGCGCACGACGGGTTCATCGAGCGGCCCCTTGGCTGCGATCACCTGTTTGAGCGTGGTCCCCGCGCAAAACTCCATGGCCAGGAAATGGGTCCGGTAGGCGGCAAACCGCTCGTAGATCCCCGCGATCGACGGGTACTCGAGGGACATGAGGACGTCGGCCTCCCGCGCAAATCGCTTGACCGCCTCCGGCCGGTAGAGTAAGCGGTGGTTCATCATCTTGAGCGCGACCGTCTCGTGGTCGCTGTGCCGCACCGCTTCGTAGACGACGCCCATCCCGCCGCGACCGACACAGCGCCCGATCCGATACCCGCCCACGTCTTTCCCTCCCAGACCGTCGTGGGACGCATGACCCAGGCGGTCGGCGACCAGGTCCGTGAGCACGGCACGCAGCTCGGGGTATCGACCGGCAACGCGAAAGAAGTCGTCGGCCGCCAGGTGGAGCGCCCGCACCGGCGACTGCGCGATGACGTCGGCGGTGCGGGCCTCGTCCATGAGGAGGCTCATCTCGCCGACCACGTCGCCGGCACCGAAGTCGCCAACGGACGTCGTGTCGCCGGTGTCGTGTCGAACGCTGGCCGAGGCGGTGCCGCTGACGATGAGCAGGACATGCTCGCCGCGTTCTCCCTGTCGCAAGAGCCGATCGCCGGCTCGGTAGTCCTGCGGCTCCATGACGGACAGCAGGTCCATGCGCAGGTCGACGCTGAGGTCCGCGAACGGCGAGGGGTGCGCTGAAAGCGCCGCCCAGGCGTCGCCCGCCGTGGGTGCCTTGTTCACGGGCTCGGGTGTCCCCCTCCGATTCGCCGAACCGCGCCAGTGTACCCGCAACCGTTCTCCCCTATCCTCGACCACTGTCACGGCTCCGACGGAGGTCCAGACCGGACGTCCCGTTCCCCAACGGCAAGACCCCCCGCCGGAACAGCCACCCGCTCAACGGCAGCCAGCCGACCACGTAGTACATCCACCCGAGGTCCATGAGCTCAATGAGGTTGCCGTCGGGGTCCTTGGCAAAGAAGAACGTCTGCCCGTTGGGCGAGCGCTCCGGTGTCGAGACGCACTCGACACCCTGGCGCGACAGGTAGTCGTACCACCGCTCCGTGTTCCGGATGTTGAACGAGATGTGCGTGAGGCCGACGCGATTCCAGGGGATCTCGACAGGTGCCTGATTCGGCAGGAACCCGAAGATCTCGATCACGGCGCCGCCGGGCACGCGGATCCAGCCGATCTTGCAGCTCGGGTGATCCGCCTCGACGCCGAAGAACGCGCGGATGCGTTCGGGCGGCGCCTCCGAGACGCCGACCAGCGGGCAGCCGAAGACGTCCCAGTAGAACTGCGCAGCCTTGTTGAAATCCGACACGGTGATACCGCAATGGCTGAACGAACGCGCTCTCATGCGGGTCTCCTCAAGTCGGTCTCGGCAATATGGTCGGCCACGCGCAGCGCCTGCGCGGCAATGGTCAATCCGGGATTGACCGCGGCCGACGACGGAAAGAACGACGCGTCGACGACGAACAAGTTACCAATGTCGTGCGTCCGGCAATACGGATCGAGCACCGACGTCCGCGGGTCGGTCCCGAAGCAGAGCGTCCCGCACTGATGGGTCGTGTTCATCGTCTTGTGCGAATGCGTGACCACGACCCAGAAGCCGAGACGCTTGAGGATCCGCTTCATTTCCGTCACCAGGCGACGATGGGCGACGAGGTTGTTGGGGCGGTATTCGAGACGAATGCGCCCGTCGGGTTCGACGTTCACACGGTTCTCCAGACGCGGCAGGTCTTCGGACATCGCCAGCCAGTCCACGCCGCGCGCGACGCAGGCGTCCCAGACCCGCCTCGGCACCCACGGCACGACGGTCTGCACCATCACCCCGTGCGTGCGACCCTGCGACTGGATCTGGCCGAGCGGGTGGCCGTCGTGCGGCCCCCGCAGGTAATAGTCGTTGATCGCCACGGTCTTCTGGAAGACGGTGTGGTTGTGCCTGAAGGGGTGAAACGCTCCCATCATCGTCGCCAGATGCGCCATGTATCGCTTGCCGACGAGGCCGGACGAGTTGGCCAGCCCGTCGGGGTAGCGTGCGTTGGCCGACCGCAGTAGCAACGCCGCCGAGTTCACGGCGCCGCACGACACGATCACCAGCGGCGCCGACACCTGGAGTGTCCTGCCGTCGCGCTCCACTTCCACCGACTCGACCCTGCGACCGGCGGCGTCGGTCACCAGCCGGCGGGCGCGCGCCCCGGTCCAGAGCGTGACGTTGGGGTGCGCGGTCGTCGGGCGGATGCAGCAGACGTCGGCCTCACTTTTTGCGTGGCGCTGGCACGGGAATGAGTTGCAGGTATTGCAGAGGATGCAGCCGTCGGGCTCCCCGGGGTCGAGGAGTCCCAGCGGCAGCGGCGACGGATGGAGGCCCTGCCCGCGCAGCTGTTCGATCGTGTGGGTCATCTCGTCCGAATGCGGGATCGGCGCGTGCGGGAACGGCCCGCGGGGCGCTTCCGTCGGATCGATGCCGCTGGCGCCGTGCACCTGATAGAGCCGCTCGGCGCGCTCGTAGAACGGCTCCAACGTCGCGTAGTCGATGGGCCAGCCGGGCGACACCCCATCGACGTGCTCCACCGGCTCGAAATCCTGGCGACGGAACCGGTAGAGGACGCTGCCCCAGAACTTCGTGTTGCCGCCGACACAGTAGTGCGTGTACGGCCGAAACGTCTTGCCGTTGCCATCGACCCAGCGTTCGGTCGTACGGTAGCGGAGCTGCTTCCAGACCGCCGCCGGGTCCCAGTTGGCGGGTTCCCGCGGCACGAAGTCGCCGCGCTCGAGGATGAGCAGGCGCGCGGTGGTGGCGGCCAGCGCGTGCGCCACCGTGCCGCCGCCGGCGCCGGTGCCAATGATGATGACGTCGTAGTTGTGCACGAGATCCGACCAGTCAAGACCGCGAGGTCGTCGTGTCGGGCGGCGAGGCACCCGCCGGGTTCGGTGAGGCGGGAGCCTGGGCATGATTCTCGTAGATCGCGTCCATGATCCGCTGATCGACCATCGCGGCCTCCAGGCTCATCTCCGGTGCGCGGCCGTGCCGGATGGCGTCGACGAAGTCTCGATACATCGCCTGATACCCACGCATGTCGCGGAACCCCGGCAGGAGCAGCCGGGGCACGCCACGGCCGCGCACGAGCACGAACGCGCCGTTCGACTCGAACGTGATGATGCCGTCTCGACCAAAGAGCTTCGACACCCGGAGCCCGCGGAGCAGCGACGGCACCTCGCGCGAGTAGTAGAGCGCCCCGACGCCCCCGCTGTCATACCGGAATGCCACGAGCATGCTCTTCGCCCGCGTGTCGGGGCCGACCCGGGGAATCGCCGGCCGATACCCGCGCGCCGACGTCATGACGGGGCCGAGGCTGTTGGCCAGGTGCAGCCAGTGGATCCCTTCCTCGAAGAACGCGTCGCCACCCGCCATCGTCTCGTCGTTGCGCCAGTCGTCCGCCGGCTTGAGCTTCTTGACCAGCGTCGTGAAGTGCGCGAAGACCAGATCACCGATCACGCCGTCGCTGAGCAGGCGACGCAGGCAGACGGCGAGGGGCTTGTAGTGGTCGTTCTCACCGACGAGCAGGACGCGCTGCGATTGGTCGCGGGCCTCTCGCACGCGCTCGAAGTCGGCCGTCATCGGGTAGGCCGGCTTCTCGACCAGCACGTGCTTGCCAGCGGAGAGCGCCCGGAGCGTCAACTCGAGATGGAATCGCGGCGGGACAGCGACCACGACCGCGTCGACGGCCGGGTCCTCGAGCGCCGCGGTGTAGTCGCCGTAGCTACGGCTGCCCCCGTGTCGCCGGCGGAACGCCTCGGCCTTCGCCCGGTCGCGGCTGGCATAGCTGCAGATGATGTCGCCGCGGAGGCGCTGGAGATGGCGGCTGTGGACCCCGGTGATGAAGCCGCACCCGAGAAACGCGACGTCCAGCGGCCCAGCCACCGGTAAATTATGGGGTATCTGCGTGTGCGGCCGGAGATCGTGTCTGGTTAGGGCCTCACCCTAACGTACTTCTGGAGCCGTCTCGGACGGGGCTCGCCCCCATAGATGTTGCCGTTGCGGTCGACCGCCACGAACTCCGCGCCGTTCCCGGCCGGGTCGCGCGGGTCGCCCCAGGGGTAGAGGATGAACTCGGTCACCCACCCGGTCGCCACTTCACCGATGCGGATGCCCATCTCCCATCCAGGGTTCTGCAGGTCGTCCGACTCCGAGTCGGCCACGTAGATCTTGCCGTGGTCGTCGAAAAAGACGCCACTCGGTCGACCGAATTGGTTCCACTGCGCGATGAACGCGCCCTCCTGGTCGAAGATCTGGACTCGGTTGTTCGACCGATCGCCGACGTAGATCCGCCCGTCGTTATCCATGGAGATGGCGTGCAGCGTCCGGAACTCGCCCGGTGCGTAGCCCGTCTTGCCCCACTCCTTGATATACGTCCCGTCCCTCGAAAACTTCACGACGCGGTTGTTCGTCTCGTTGCCGTGCCCATCCGCCACGAAGACGTCGCCGTTGTCGGCGACCACGACGTCGGACGGCGCGTTGAAGTGATCGCGACCGCCCCCAGGCGTGCCCGGCGTGCCGAGGGTCATGAGCACCTCACCCCGCGGGCTGAACTTGATCACCTGGTGCCCGCGCGTCCCCGGCGGCGTGCGCGCCTCGGCGACCGCATCGGTGACCCAGACGTTGCCCTCCGAGTCAACGTCGATCCCGTGCGGCCAGATGAAGAGCCCGCCGCCGAAGCTCGTGACGACGTTGCCCTCGAGATCGAACTGCACCACGGGATCCAGATCGGAGTCGAGACACTCGTTGCCGAATCGATCCGGAGCGGTCGCATCACAGCGGATCACGGCCCAGATGTGGCTGGCATCATCGTCCGTCGTGACGCCGCCGACGGCGCCCATCGACCTGCCGGCCGGCAACTTGGCCCAGCCATCGACCTGACGATACGGATTCGGGAGCACCTGGGCGGCAGCCTCGACCGCCGCGCCGAACGCCACGATGGCGGCCACTGCGACGATGAGTGCAACTCGACTGGCCTGCGACATGATCACACCTCGAAGAGTCCGCACTACGCGATGATCACCGTGCGCGGATGCTGCGCGTTGTGCTCGAGGAACGTCCTCTTGACCTCGAGCTGTTCCGCCGTCGGCTGCACATAGCCGTTGGCGTCGGTGGCGCGCGAGACGACCGTATGCTCGCCGAGTGTCGCGCCGTTCCACGTGTAGTTGAAGAACCGCCAGGAGTACTTCTCGCCCGTCGTCGCCGGATCGATCGTCGCGGGCATCCACGCGCCGTCGTCCACCCTTACCTCGACCGAGCGGATCGGGGTGCCGTCGTGCATGATGACGCCGAACACGTTGTGCCCGCCGCCAGTGGCCGTCACGCGCGCGATATACGACTTCAGCCGCATGGTGCTGATCGCCGTTTCCTTCCACTTCATCTCGCCGTTGACCATCTCCCCCTTCAACGTGCGATACCAGCGCGCCTGGTACTTGCCGAGGTATTGGTCGACCTGGACGTGGATCTCAGAGAGGTATTTGACGTTGGGCGCCCCATACCAGCCTGGCACCAGCAACCGCAGCGGGCGCCCCTGGAAGGCCGTCAACGGCTCGCCGTTCAACGCGTAGGCGAGCAGCGGCTCATCCGATAGCGCACGGTCGCGCGGGAGGCTTCGGCCGTATTGCTGGTCGACGGTCACGGGCGGCCGGTCGCGGAACACCACCTCCTCCTCGCCGTGGTCGGCGCCGAAGAAGACGAACTCCCGAGCGTCGGCCTTGACGCCGGCGCGCTCGAGCACCGCGCGCAGCGGCACACCGGTCCAGCGCCCGTTACTCGACAAGCCGTTGAGGGGACCCCGGTTGCCCGAGCATTCAAAGCCAAAGACGAGCTCGCGGCTGGGCATTGCGCGCAAATCGGCGAGCGAGAGTGCAAGCGGCTCGTCAACGAGGCCAGAGACCCGGAGGCGATAGACCGCGGTGTCGATCTCGGGATGGCCATAGTGCTGCGTCGTGAAGAACTGGTTGATCGGCGTGAAGAACCCGTCGATATGGCGGACGTCGATGATGCGGCGATCCGGCGTCCGCCGCAGGACGATCTCGTCGGGCAGGTCGGTGAACTCCATGAGCGACTCGCCCTGCGCGAGCGCGGGTAGCGCCCATTCCGGCAGACCGAGGACGCCGAGCCCCGCCATTGCGAGACTGCCTTTGATCACGTCACGACGCGTCTTGTGGGTCGTCATCTGCTGTGCTCCCATGCGGGGCGACCGATGCCGGTGTCGGAAAGACGAATTATACCCCTGGTCCAAGGTTGTTCAGGGCCTGTTTCACGCCGCGGAGATAGCGCGTGACACCCCGCTTATTTGGATGACCGATAGCCGCCAGGTAGCAGTTGAGCTTGGTTCTCCCCCGCCGGACCGCCCGCCAGCACGGAAGCACCCGGTCGTCGAGTTGTGGGTCGCGATCGCCAAGACCGAAGAGCAGCGGGTCGCGGCCGAACAGTCCATTCGCAGGCAGATACGTCGACGGCACGAATCGGATGGTGCCGGTGGCCTTGCGGTTGGCCGCGCGGACAGCGCGTCGGAGCTGGCGGTCAGACTCGTCGCGGAACAGTTTGCTGTTCCCGACGGCCCGGGCGACAAGGTTGGTCCTCCCCACGCTCGCCGGTTCCGCGAGATTCCAGACATCCAGGAGCGCGAGGAGGTCCGTTTGCCGTCTGATCCTGTCGGCCAGGATCTGGTAGTACCCGAGCACGACAACGTCCGCACCGCGGTACTTCCTGCCGATGGCGGCGAGCACCGTCCCCATATCGAGATGGCACGCGCCGGCGATCTTCTGCTTGAGCCTGGTTCGAGAGAACTGCGGGTTGACGATGTTGAACACGCCCACGTCGTTGATGCCGCCGTCGACCAGGACGCAGACTCGCTGCTCGGTCGGCGGCGGCGCGAGGCGGATCTGCCGTAGGACGGATGGAAACGGCGTGGGCACCTCGCCGTGGAGACGCGTCGCGCGCGAGCCACCGACCAGCACCGCCCCGGAATGCGCGAAGTGCCTGACCGCGACGGTGCGGCTGTGCCTGCCGCGCAACCACGTCGCGAGACGCGTGTGCAGCTTGGTCGCCCGGTCGTGTCCTTGCCCCCACAGGACGGATGTGCCGAACACGTAAAGCCCGGTGTGCGCCATGTGCGTGCCTCGTGGACCGGACAGACCAGTTGGCGCCCAATCCCGCGCCATCCGTATCAACCGAAGTGAGCTCTGGGGTTAGTTCAAGCCGCGGCGCGCGAGCAGCGGCCCGATGTCGGGGTCGGCGCCGCGAAACTGCCGAAACAGCGCCATCGCGTCGACACTGCCACCCTTCGACAGCAGTCGCTGTCGAAAGTGGTCGCCGTTCTCGCGGGTCAGCCCGCCGTGCTCCTTGAACCACTCCACCGAGTCGGCGTCGAGCACCTCGGCCCAGATATACGAGTAGTACCCAGCCGAATAGCCGCTGCTCCAGATGTGCGAGAAGTACGTGCTGCGATAGCGGGGCGGCACCGCGTCGAGCGCCACACCGGCGTCGGCCAAGGCCGCGCGCTCGAAGGCGCGCACGCCGTCGGCATTCGGGACCTGGTCGGCCGTAATTTGATGCCACGCCTGGTCGAGCAATGAGGCGGCCAGATACTCGGTCGTGGCGAAGCCCTGATTGAACGTCGCGGTCGCGAGTACCTTGTCGAGCAGTGCGGTGGGCATCGGTGCGCCGGTTTCGTGATGGGTCGCGTAGTTTTTCAGCACCGATGGCCACGTCGCCCACATCTCGTTCACCTGGGATGGGTACTCAACGAAGTCGCGGGGTACGCGCGTTCCCGCGAAGTAGGGATAGCGGACGGCCGAGAACAGGCCATGCAGTGAGTGGCCGAACTCGTGGAACATCGTCCGCACCTCGTCGAACGTCAGCAGCGTGGGCTCGCCGGCCGGCGGCTTGGGCACGTTGAGATGGTTGGCGATGACCGGCCTCGTCCCCAGGAGGTCCGACTGGGTCACGTAGGCGTTCATCCATGCGCCGCCGCGCTTCGACGGGCGAGCATAGTAGTCCGCCAGGAACAAGCCCAGCGGCTCCCGCCCGACATCGAAGACCTCGAAGACCCGCACGTCCGGGTGATAGACCGCCAGCTCGGTCCGCTCCTCGAATGTGAGACCGTAGAGCTCGGTCGCGGCGTGGAACACCCCGTTCTCGAGCACGTTGCCCATCTCGAAATACGGCCGAAGCTGCGATGCATCGAAGTCGAATCGGGCCGCGCGCACCTGCTCCGTGTAATACGCCCAGTCCCACGCGGCGACGTCGATGTCCTCGCCGGCGCTGTCGACCATCGCCTGTAGATCCGCCCTCTCGCGCGTGGCGTTCGCGACGGCGGGCGGCGCCAGGCTTGCCAGCCGTTCGTTGACGGCGTCGACGCTCCGTGCCGTTTGCTGGTCCAGAACATAGGCCGCGTGGGTCGGATACCCCAACATGGACGCGCGTTCGGCGCGCAGCCTGGCCATCCGCACGATGGTCTCCCGGTTGTCGAACTCGCCGCCCTGGCTGCCGCGCGCGAGCGATGTCGTCATGATTTGCTCGCGCAGTGCGCGGTCTTTCAGGGATGACAACGGTGGCTGACCGCTCGTGTTGAGGAGGGCCAGCACGTATTGCCCATCCATGCCTCGTGCGGCGGCCGCCTCCGCGGCCGCGGCAATCCGATTCTCCGACAGGCCGGCAAGGGCGTCGCGTGACTCGACGACGACGGCCGCGGCGTTGACCTCATCCAGCACGTTCTGGCTGAACGTGGTTTCGAGGCCGGCCAGCTCGGCGTTGATCTCCTGCATGCGCGTCTTCTCGGCCTCGGGCAGCTCGGCGCCGGCGCGCACGAAATCGGTGTAGTACTCGCCGATCAGACGTCGTGACTGGGCGTCGATGTCCAACGCGTCACGCTGGTCGTACAGCGCCTTCACCCGGGCGAACAGATCGGCATTCAGGAGGATTCTGTCCCGGTGTGCGGCCAGCTTTGGTGCGATCTCCGCCCGAATCTCGTCCATGACGTCGTTGGTATCGGCGGAGTTGAGGATGAAGAACACGCTCTCCACACGCGTGAGCAGCTCGCCCGAGCGCTCGAGCGGCACGAGGGTATTCTCCAGCGTCGCCGGATCGCTCACCCCGATGATCGCGTCGATCTCGGTCAGATGCTCCGCCATGCCCCGCTCGAAGGCGGGCCGGTAGTGCGCGTTCTCGATCCGATCGAACGGCGGCAGCTGATACGGCAACGTGCTCGGCGTGAGGAGCGGGTTCGCCTCCGACCCGGCCTCCGTCGCCGCCCCGTCCGAGCTCGATCCGCCGCAGCCGGCGGCCCACACGGCCATGGACATGATCGTCACCCTGGAGAGCACCCTTGTCACCATCATCATCGTGCAACATACCACTTTCGCCGCACTAATCGCGCCGCGTCTTTGCGAAACAAACACAACACGCTAGGATGGACACCCGTCTCATCGATCACCCGACTTCGGCTTCGAAAAGGAGAACGCACATGCGACATGGACGCCTACTTGCCCTGATCCTCGTCTGCGCCACGCTCGTCGCGGCCAACACCGCGCCGTCAGCCGAGACGCAAGCTGTGTCCACGCCGGATGGGGCACTGTTTCTGACCATCGACCTTCAGGTGGATCCCGCGAAGATCGATGAGTTCCTCGCGCTGATGATCGAAGCGGCACCGGACACACGAGCGCGCGAAGGCTGTCGCCTCTTCGATATCTACGTGGACCAGGACAACCCCGGTCACGTGGTGTTTTACGAAATTTGGGATTCCAAGGAGTTGCAGCAGTCCTATATCGCCTGGCGTCAGGAGTCCGGTTTCAATGGGAAGATCGGCCCCTACATGGTGGCAGGCGGCGGCGGACTGACGTACTTCACCAAGGTCGACGGCTAGTCGAGTAGCTCGGCTGAACGCCTACACTCGCCCCGCCGCGCGATGTGGGCGGAGGCCGTGGAGCCGTTCGACGCCGACGGTCAGCGAGCCACGACGCCGACCTCCGGCGTGAACGTGACATCGCCGGCTGCCGTCCCCCCGGGATCGAGGACGAGCATGCCGGTATCGGTCCGTCCGACGTCGGCCAGGTTGAACGCATCGATGCAGTTGGTGGCCGGTTCCACGCAGAAGAAGTCACGGCCCTCAGGGGTGTAGACCACGAGGCACGCATAGACCGAGTCGGCCGTCATGCGGAGCCGCGCGTCCCACTCCGGCCACTCGATCCGGACGTGGCCGCCGGACCCGACGAAGTTGTTGTCGAGCGGCGTGGCGTCCGGGCGCAGCCCGCGGCCATCCATCATCAGATCGGCCGGTGGCGCCACGAGCCCGGCCGGCATCTTGTTCTCGTCGGCGCGCCACATCCGGCCGACCGCTGCGCGAACCCGCACCCCGGGTGTCCGGGTGAAATACGGGTGGAGCCCGAACCCGACCGGCATGGGCTCTGACGCCGCACTCGTCACGCTGAATCGGACCCGTAGTCCGCCACGCGCGAGGGAGAAGGTCTGCCGGGCCCGATAGGCCCAGGGCCACGCCCCGGCCGGGTGCCGGTAATCGATCGTCAGACCGGTGTCCGACTGGTCGACGATGGTCCACGCGGCGCGCCAGCCATGGCCATGAATCGCATGTGGCTCGGGCTGAAAGTTCTGCGGCAACTGGATCAGACGGCCGCGAAAATGAAACCGCGCGTCGCGGATGCGATTCGAGAACGGCACCAGCGGAAAACACGACGTGTCCCCGGCGGCACGGCGCGCGACGGCATCCGCCGCCGCCGGGCGCAGCCACTCGATGACCGCGCCGTCGTGCTCGGACGCGTAGCGGGTGATCGTGCCGCCCGCCTCAGGCGACACGGCGAGCACCGCCGAGCCGGTTCGGAGCTCGACCACGGAGCTACCGGGCGCCGCTGTCCCGCGCCCCCATCGCCCGAAGCAAGGCGATGGTCGCCGGGGCCGCCTCCCGGTTGCCTTGCCGCCGGCGCGTCACCAGCGCCAGCGGCGTGAGGCGGCGCGCGTTGGCCGCGTTCAGGTCGGCGCCGTGCTCGACGAGTAGCTCGATGACGCCGTCGAAGCCCTTGTCGACCACGTGGTGGACCGCGGTATTGCCGTCCCCGTCGACGGCGGCCACATCGGCGTCCGCCTCCAATGCCGCGAGGACCGCCGCGCGGGTCCCCGGCTCGTCGATGTGCTCCGCCTGAAAGGTGACGTCGCGTGCGAGCGCGCGATCCCGGCGATCCCAGACGCCGTACCGCCAGCTGGCGCCCGCCGCGAGCATCAACGGCGTCCAGCCGTTTCGCAGCGGGAGCGTCCCATCGGCGCCGGCAGCGACCAGCGCGCGCATGATGCCGGCCTCGGCGAACTTGGCCGCCAGCGCGAAGGGCGTCGCACCCAGCAGATGCTCGCCGATCATCAACACCTGACCGTTGCGGGTGACCCGGGTCGCCTCGGTCACCTGCGCGTCGGGACGCGCGCCGGCGGCAAGCAGTGCATCAACCACGTCCCGGTCGCCCGTCAGGACCGCCGCGTGCAGCGCCGTATAGCCGGCGGCCGACGCGTTCGGGTTGGCGCCCCCGGCCACTAGCAGCGCGGCGAGCGCGCGGTGCCCGCTGTGCGTCGCCACGAGCAGCGCGCTGGCGCCGTCCGGCGCGGTGTCGTTCACGTCGCCGCCGGCGGCGAGGAGCAGGCGCGCGGAGTCGACATCGCCGTGCCGTGCCGCGAACAGCAGCGCGGTAAAGCCGCCGACGTCGGTCTCCTCGGCGTCGGTGCCGTAGCGACGGCCGAGCTCGCCGTACTTGAGATTCGACTGCAGGCGACGACTGATCACGAGGCGCCGGACACGCGACCGGCGAGACAGGTCAGCACCATGGTCGAGCAGCGCCTCCACGACAGACGGATGGCGTTCGGCCACGGCCCACATCAGCGCCGTCTGGTCCTCGACCGACTCGCTCGCGTTCACATCCGCACCGCGCGCCAGGATCGCGGTCACAGCCGCCGGATCGCCGGTGCGCGCGCAGCTCATCAGCACCGTCTCGCCCGTGTCGACCGCGGCCGTGGGATCCGCCCCCGCCTCGAGCAGCACCTCGACCATTGCGGCGTTGGCGTTCGTACAGGCGAGGGACAGCGGGACAACGCCGTGGGTGTTCGCAGCGGAGGCGTTCGCCCCCGCCGCGATCAGGAGTCGGGCCGTGGCCAGATCGTCGAGATACGCCGTCCAGTGCAGCGCGGTCGCACCGTCGGCGGACGCGGCGTTCACGTCGAGCCCCCGCTCCAGCAAGAGGCGCACCGACGCGCGATCCTGTCGCTTGACCGCCTCGACGAGCCGAAGATCCGATCCCTGGGCACGCAGGCCGACCGCCGAGCACGCGAGAAGGCCGGAGACGGCGAGCACGCCTGCCGTGATGCGCATGTCGTCTACAGGTCCGAGAGACCCGTCAGCTGCCCCGTACTGTCACCGATCCGATCGACGTCCACCCCGAGCTTGTCGAGCAGCGACAGGTGCAGATTCGCCAGCGGCGTGCGCGCCGGATACACGAGGTGACGCCCTCCGGTCAGCTGGCCCGCGCCGCCGCCCAGCAGCAGGATCGGCAGATCGTAGGGCGAATGGGCGTTGCTATCGCTCATACCGGCGCCGTACATGAGCATCACATGGTCCAGCAAGGACCCATCGCCGTCGGGGGTCGCCTGCAGTTTGTCGAGGAACGACGCGAACAGCTCGACGTGATACGTGTTGATCGTCGTCAGCCTCTCGAGCGCCTCCGGCACATTCCGGTGATGCGACAGCGGGTGGTGCGCATCGGGCACCCCGATCTCCCGGTAGGTGCGACCGCTCAGCTCGTGTCCACTCATGAACGTGATGACACGCGTGCGATCCGTCTGATACGCCAGCAGCTGCAGGTCGTACATCAGCCTCGCGTGCTCCGCAAAACCGGACGGGACACCTAGAGGCCGTTCCAGCAACGGCACCTCCCGGTCGCCTTGCGCCTCCGCGATCTCGATCCGTCGCTCAACGTCCCGGACGGCATCGAGATAGGCGCCGAGCTTCACCTGGTCGCTCGGGCCGAGGGCGGGCCGCAGCCGCGCGACGTCGTCGCGCACCGAATCGAGGATGCTGCGCTGCTCCAGACGCCGGACGCTGCGCGCCTCGGGATCGGTGCTGTCGGCGTCGCCGAACAACCGCTCGAACACCGCGCGCGGGTTGTGCTCCATCGGCAGCGGCGTCGACCCGCTCGCCCAGGAGATCGTGTACGAGAACGCGCAGCTGAAGCCGCCGCTGTCGCACGAGCCGGCGAAGTTGGCGCCTTCCAGCCCGAGCTCGAGCGACGCGAGCGGCGTCTGCCGCCCCAACACCTGTGCGGCGATCTGATCCATGGAGACCGCGGTCGGGTTCCACGCCCCGGGATGCTCGGCCGTCAGGAACTTCGTCGCGGCCCGCGAGTGCGTCCCGCCATTGATCCCCGGAGGCGGTGTGCTGTTGAGCCCGGACAGCACGAGCAGTCGGTCGCGGAACGGTGCGAGCGGCGCCAGGATGGGCGTCAACTCGAACGCGGCGCCCTCGGCCGCCGGCGTCCAGTTCTGCATGACCATACCGTTGGGCACATACACCGCCCCGAACCGCAGCGCCGGTGCGGCCGCGGTCTTGCCGAGCGCGGTGAGCGCCGGCACCATGCCGTCGAGCAGCGGCAGCGCCAGCGTGGCGCCAAGGCCACGGAGCACGCGCCGGCGGGGAATCGCCTTCCTGGTGATCATCATGATTCCGCACTCCTCATCTGGAACGGCCGGCTCCCGACGATGCCGATCACGATGGACGACCAGCGATAGTCGTCTGCCGCGGCCGACGCCACAATGCGTCGGATCGTCGGTTGGTCGAAGTACTCGACGTCACGCCCGACTGCGTACGTCAACAGCTTCTCGGTGACGGTTCTGACAAAGCTCACGTCGTACGACGCCAACGCCCGCCGGAACGCGGCGGGACCATCGACCGTCGTGCCGTCGGCCAGCACACCAGTGGCGTCCACCGGTCCCCCCGCCTCGTTTGTCATCCGCCACCGCCCGATCGCATCGTAGTGCTCGAGCGCGAAGCCGGGCGGATCCATGATCCGATGACACCCGGCGCACGCAGGACTGGCGCGATGCCGCTCCATACGCTCGCGGATCGACCGCACCTCGCGCGCCCCGTGGTTCTCCTCGAGCGCCGGCACGTCGGCCGGCGCCGGAGGCGGCGGCACCCCGAGGATGTTGTCGAGCACCCACTTCCCTCGCAGGACCGGAGACGTCCGTGTCGGATAGGCGGTCAACGTCAGCAGGCTGGCATGACCGAGCAAGCCACCGCGTTCCGAGGCATCGAGCGCGATGCGGCGGAATCGCTCGCCGTAGACGCCAGGGATGCCGTAGTGGCGTGCGAGCCGCTGGTTCACGAAGGTGTAGTCGGCGGTGAGCAGCTCGCGGAGCCCGCGATCCTCGCGGAGCTGACTCCCGAGAAACAACACTGTTTCCTGCTCCATGTCGGCCCGCAGGTTCTCGTCGAACTCGTAGAAGACGTCGGCATCCGGCACCACACCGCGGATGCGCCGAAGCTGGAGCCACTGGCTCGCGAAATTATCGACGAGCGCCGTCGACCGAGCATCGGCCAGCATGCGCCGCGTCTGCTGTTCGAGCACGCTCGGATCGCGCAAACGCCCCGCCTCGGCGACGCGCAGCAGCTCGTCATCGGGAATGCTGCTCCACAGGAAGAGCGACAGCCTGGAGGCGAGCTCGAAATCGCTGAGGTGCGTGGCCGCGCCAGGCGCGACGTCCACGGCGTCACGTTCGACCCGGAACAGGAACTCGGGCGCGACCAGCACGCGTTCGAGCGCCCTCTGAATCCCGCCTTCGAAGTCGCGCTCGCGCCGCCCGGTCTCGAAGAACGGCATCAGCGTGGCGACGTCGACATCGGTCGCGGTACGGCGATAGGCGCGGCGTGCGAGCCTCGCCAAGATCTCGGTCGCACACTCCTGCTCGCCGTCGTGGCGGGTCGGATCGCAGCTGAAGAGCCGACGCCGGCTCGGCGTGTCACCCGGCCCCGTTGCGTGGCGCGGACCCGTGATCTCCACTCGATCGACGGCCGCGTTGCCATGATAGAAGCCGAGTCCGCTGAGCGAAAAGCCAGACAGCCGGCGCTCGAGAATCCCGGTCGGCTCGGTATGCGAGCCGACGAACGACACACCGATGACATGTTGCCCCGCCGTCGCGGGGAACCGGAGGACGAGTTCCGCATCCGCGCCGTTGGATACGTAGTCCTCCCAGGCGGGGTCGCCCCGGATCGTGCCGAAGAAGCTGTAGGCGGACGGATAGCCGACCCGATCGGCATCGCCGACCGCGAACCGTTCGATGAGCGCACCGTCAATCCGCACCTCGAGCTGATGGGACCTGCCCATCCCGACGATGTAGTCGTAGATCATCCGACGGAGCCGGACCCTGACTTCGTACTCCCCATCGAGCGGGAAGTAGTGGCGAACGGCCATCCCGCCGCGCGACCCGAATGGCTGGTCATCGAGACGACCATCCTGATACAGCAGCCGCGGCGTGCCGTAGGTTGCGGCCGCGTACCCCGGCCCAATCGTCGGGTCGCCGACGGCAAGACGGCTGATGCGATTCGCCGCCGCGAGGTAGCGATCGAACAACGCCGGCGAGACGGAGAGCACATTGCCGTTGGTGTCGAAGCCCTGCTGATCCACGTCGTCGGCCGGGAACAACAACCAACGCTCGTCGACGTCCAGATGCAGCAAGCTCCGGACGGCGTTGATGTACTCCGCGGAGGTCAGACGACGGACCGCCGGCCGGCCGACCCGTGGACTCGCCAGCGCCACCCGGTCGAGCTCGGATTCCAGCCACGTCACGAACCGGTCGGCCTCGGCGGTGTCGGGGCGCGGCCGACCAGCGGGCGGCATCATACCGAGCCGCAGCTTTCGGACGACCTTCTCCCAGGCCTCGGCGTCCGACCCGACATCGGTCAGGTCGAGCGGGTCGAACGCAAACGGCACAGCACCCTGCGCGTGTTGCCGTTCGTTGTGACACGTGGCGCAGTACTGGTCGAGCAGGGCGCGGTGTGCCGAGGCCGCGGCGGGCGCGCTCTCCGCCGTCCGCTGGCCCGGACCGGTCGCCAAGACAAGAGAGGTTGCCGCCGACATCGCCGCAGTCGCAGTTAGCGCGACGTACACACCCCTCACGATCGCCATTTTCTCGATGCGCTCTCTCCCTGTCAACGTCGGCGGTCGTGCGGCGGCGAGCCACATGCATCAATGCCTTAGGTATAGTTTTCGCAGGTAGCTAGGCAATGGCCGACGCGGCGCTCACGGAGATTCTCACACGATACTGGGGCTATCGCGCGTTTCGGCCACTGCAGGCCGACGCGATTGAGGCAAATCTCGACGGGCGCGACAGCCTCGTCGTGCTGCCCACGGGCGGCGGCAAGTCGCTCTGCTTTCAACTGCCCGCGCTTGTCAATGGCCCGGGAGGCGGTCGGCTCGGGCTTGTCGTCTCGCCGCTCCTCTCACTGATGAAGGACCAGGTCGATGGCCTGGTGGCGAGCGGCATCCCCGCGGCCGCGCTCAACAGCTCGCTCACGCCCGACGAGCGGCAGACCGTGCTGCGCGGGCTCGACGACCAGCGGTACTCACTGCTGTACGTCACGCCGGAGCGGCTTGCGGGCGACGGTAGCGCGGCCTTTCATGACTCGCTCCGGCGCTGGGGTGTGGCGTTCGTCGCCGTCGACGAGGCGCACTGCATCAGCCAGTGGGGTCATGAATTCCGGCCGGAGTATCGCCAGCTCGCCGCGGTCCGTGGGTCGCTGCCCGACGCCGCATGGCACGCCTTCACCGCCACGGCCACCGGACGGGTGCGCGACGACATCGTCACGCAGCTCGCGCTACGCGACCCGGTGCGACTCGTCGGCTCGTTCGACCGTCCCAACCTCGTGTATCGCGTCGTGCCGCGGGTAGGCTTGAAAGCGCAGATCCAGCGTGTGGTCGATCGCCACCCGCGCGAGGCCGGCATCATCTATTGCGTGTCCCGGCGCGAGGTCGAAGCCCTCGCGTCCTGGCTTGTCGAGCTCGGTCATCGCGCGAAGCCCTATCACGCCGGGCTGTCCGACCCGACGCGGCGCGCCCACCAGGAAGCCTTTCTCGACGAGCGGATCGACATCATCGTCGCCACCGTCGCGTTTGGTATGGGCATCGACCGCTCCGACGTGCGCTTCGTGATGCACGCCGGCGCCCCCCGGTCGGTGGAGCACTACCAGCAGGAATCGGGACGTGCGGGCCGGGACGGGCTCGAAGCCGAATGTGTGTTGGCGTACTCGCCGGCCGACTTCGCGAAGTGGCGGCAGATGCTCGACACGAGCGGCGAGCTGACGGACAGCGCGCGGACCCTGCTCCGGGAGATGGAGCGATACGCTGGCGGCACGCGTTGCCGGCATCGGATGCTGATCGAGCACTTCGGCGACGTGTACGGCGGGTCGGACTGTGGCGCCTGCGACTGGTGTCTCCACGAGCTCGAGCCGGTCGATGACTCTGTGACGCTGGCGCAGAAAATTCTCTCCGCCGTGGCACGCCTCCGGCAACGCTGGGGCGTGGCCCACGTGATCGACGTCCTGCGCGGCCGGGTCACGGACCAGGTGACAGCACGCGGGCACGACACGCTCAGCACGTTCGGCCTCCTGGCCGAGACGCCGATCGCCGAGCTGCGCGGCTATCTCGATCAGCTCACATCCCAGGGCTTCCTCGTGCGAGCGGGCGACACGTTCCCGACGCTGCGACTCACCGACGAGGGACTGGCCGCGCTCCGGGCGGAAAGGTCGCTGGTGCTCTACCGTCAGCCACGTCCCGTCCGACGGCGCGACCGCGGGTCGCGGTCCGCGCGCGGCGGCATGTCAGCGGCAGCGTCGAGGGACGGGGTCGATATGGGGTTGTTCGAAGCGCTGCGCGCCTGTCGTCTCGACATCGCGCGTGGTCGCGGGGTGCCACCCTACGTCGTCTTTCACGACAACACCCTGCGCGAGCTCGCGCGGCGGCGGCCGTCGACCGACCGCGCGTTGCTGGACGTGCACGGCATCGGCGCGCGCAAGGCGGAGGACCTCGGTGAGACGGTGCTCGACGTGATCCGGCAATACAGCGCGGAGCACGGACTGACGCTGGACGCACCGGACCCTGACGGCCTCGGCTGAGCCGTACCGTCGCAGTCCCGGGGCGCGATCGCACCCGCCGACGGCGTCGGGTGCCTGGCTGCAGCGCCTCACATGACCTCACGGAGCGCCGCGTCCAGCTGCTGTAGCGTGTACGGCTTCGGGACGACGCCCTTGAAACCGTAGTCCGCATGGTTGGCCAGAACCGGATCGTCGGCATAACCACTTGACACAATGACGGTGGCGCGCGGGTCACACGCGAGGATGTCGCCGACAGCTTCCTTGCCGCCCTTCCCTCCGGGAATCGTCAGATCCAGGATCGCGACATCGAAGGGCCTACCAGCCTCCACCTCCTGTTTGTAGCGCTCCACCGCTTGATCAGCATCTGACACGGCCTCGACCGCGAAGCCAATCGTCTGCAGCATTCCCGTCGCGATCTTGCAGACCATGTCATCGTCATCCATCAGGAGCACTCTGCCGGCGCGCGCTGCGGCGGGGCGAGGCGAGGCCGTGTCTCCTCTCTCTGGCCGCGGTATCGACGCGCTTGCCGGCAGGTAGACGGTGAACGCCGTCCCCTCTCCAGGCGTGGACTCGACGCCGATCTGACCTGCATGCTTGTGGACGATGGAATAGGTCGTGGCCAGCCCCAACCCGCGGCCAGACTCCTTCGTGCTGAAAAAGGGGTCGTATATCTGGTCCAGGTGTTTCGGCTCGTTGCCGATGCCCTTCGTCTCGCACGACGACTCGGACATAGCGTCCGGGAGCAAGCCCGAGCACCGTGTCGTCCTGGACGTCCGCGTTCTGCAACGTGAAACGGAGGTGCCCGCCGTCGGGCATTGACTGCCGGGCATTGATGGTGAGATTGGAGAAGACTTGGTGCACTTGCCCCTTGTCTACGTCTGCTGCCCAGAGTCCCTCTTGCGCTCGAATGACTGGAAGCACGTTGCTCCCCGAGAGATCGAAACGCACCATTTCCTCTAACAGGGGACCGAGGTGGACAGCTTCCCGCATCGGTTGGCCGCCCTTGGCGAACGTGAGCAACTGACCGGACAGATGCGTTGCCCGCGTCATGGAGCTCTCCGCGACCGTCAGATAGCTCCACGCTCGATGGTCTGTCGGCAGTTCCATCTTCGCCAGGGAGATGTTGCCGAACAGGCTGGTCAGGATGTTGTTGAAGTCGTGTGCGATTCCGCCGGCGAGCACACCCAGACCCTCCAGCTTGACGGCGTGCTGGAGCTGACGGTCGAGCACCGCCCGTTGCTTGCGGATTTCCGCTTGTGCAGACACATCCTGCAGGACGTAGATTCTGGACGACCGGCTGTCGCGCTCCACGATTTGGACCCGCACCTTCAGGGCCGTGCGCGCGCCGTGCCGGAGTCTCGAACTCGCCAGAGACGTCCCACGTGCCCACGGTCGGATGATCGACGAGCAGGTCGTGTATGGTGAGCCGCCCAACGGCCTGATCGTGGGCATACCCGAACTCTTGCTCTCCCCTGAGGCTCCACGACTGAATCGTCCCGGCTTCATCCGTTGTCACGATGACGTCCAACGAATGATCGAGGACGAACTGGAGATCCTCCGCCGCGTGCGCACGATCAACAAGAAGCGATTGAACCCGTCCGTGCCCCTCCTCCATCGCCGACAGCACCAGGCCGCCCAGCATGATCGGACAGATCAGCGACTCCAATAAGTACAGCGTGTAGAACAAGATGTCAGGTGGCGTGTGGAGGTAGGCCGGCATCCATATTCTGATGACGAGGAGCGGCGCAGCGGTCAACAGGAGCACGATCCGACTGAGTGGCCAGCCGGGACTGCTACGCCACGCGCCCCAGACAACCACGCCCTGCGTGAGCATGAGGGGCAGATACAGGAAGTACCACTCCGGTATCGTGCGCTCGAAGCCGGTGACCTGCTGCGCGGCGTAAATGCTCACGACAAGAGAGCGAGTGGCGCCGCAACCCGAGTGATCCGCCGTGAATCGTCATGAACTCGAAGCAGCGCGCCAACGAGCACGAGTGACGAGAGGAACTGCAGACTGGTCGAAACATGGAACAGGACGACCCAATCTGGCGCGACGATGACCAGCGTGTCAACGAGTTGCCGCGCGCATGCCAGCACACCGGCGACCACGCCGAGGGCCAGGTAGCTCCGCTTGAGGTTCCGGTAGTGCAGGCACAGCAGGATTGTGACCGTCAGGTCGAGCGTCAGGATCAAACCCTGGGCCAGGAGCGTTGAGCTCATCCGTCTCTAGATGGATGTCCCGCGCGCGCTAGATGGATGTCCGGCGCGGGGCGATCGCCACGTGTGTCGAATCGATGTTCGTGAGGTCGTCTCGCGTGGCTAGGGCAGGAACCTGAAGCCTCGCGGAGTACCTGGCTTCCACGGCTCGGGCACCGTGTAGTCGGCGCGGTGCGGCATCACGACCTGTGGGAGCGTCTCGGCGTCCATCACGGCGTCCGCCGGGATGATGTCGTTCCGGTTCAGCAGGAAGGCCGTCAGGGCGTAGACCTCGTCAGAGGTCAGATGCCCCGGCTGGTCGTAGGGCATGGCGCGGCGGATGTAACTGAAGATCGTCGGCGCGAACGGCCAGTGCGTGAGCGGGAAGTAGTTGGTGAAGGAGGTCACCTCGCCACCGACCAGCACCACCGCCGGACCTTCGGTTCCCGTCGGGCCGTGACACCTCGTGCACCCGCGGTTGACGAAGACCCCGGCCCCTTGTCCCACCGAACCGCTGCCCTCTGGGAGCTCCTCACCAGCCGGTCCGATCGCGATGTCCCACGCCCGAACCTCCGCGTCGCTTGGCGCCCGTCCGAGGCCCGACGCTGATCCAGCGGGCTGTGCCATCACCGCCGTCCCCGAGAAGACCGCGACGATGAACGCGACGGCGCGCGCCGCACAGAGTCGGCTAGCCGTGGACATCCGAGACCTCTTCGACCGGCGGGAGCCCGTTGGTCACACGCCCGTCGGGATTGACGCGCCATGCCTGCATCCAGTTGCAGTGCCCGAGCTGGCTCTGGATGGTCCGGTAGAGCTGCTGACGGGTGAGCCCCCAGTACTGCGCGTACTCGGCTTCGCTTGGCTGGACCAGTCCGTTTTCGTCGGTGCAGCGCGACTGAATCACCGCCTCCTGACCGTCCCACCGCCACGGCAGGTAGAACCGGGTATGGGCCTTCGGGAGCACCGGTCCGGCCATTTCGGCATCCGCGTACGTCTGTCCACCGTCGGTCGAGACCTCGACACGTGACACCGCGCCGCCACCCGACCAGGCGAGCCCGCTGATGACATACGCGCCGTGGCCGGCCAACTGCTGCGTCCCGGACGGATAGGTCACGACCGACTCGGGCCCGAAGTCGTAGCTGTCCAACTGGGTCTTCGGGTTGGGGGTCAGGAACCGTGAGTGCTCCTGGAACGAGAGATACGGCTGTTCGACTACCTTGATCCGTCGCAACCACTTCACGTTGTAGATGCCCTCGAACCCGGGGACGACGAGTCGAAGCGGGAACCCATGGTCGGGACGCACCGGCTCGCCGTTCTGCCCGTAGGCCACGAGCACGTCGTCCAGCGCTTTCGGCAACGGGACGCTCTTGATGTGTTTGCCGCCGTCCGATCCCTCGGCGATGATCCATTTCGCGGTGTTCTTGAGCCCGACCTCGTCGAGCAGCACCGAGAGCGGGACGCCCGTCCACTCGCTGCAGGCCATCCGCCCATGCGTATCGGAGACAGTCGCGGCCCGCGGACTCGGACGGTTGCCGATGCACTCGAGGAAGTGGATGCGCGAGACGAACGGTAAGCGCTTCAGCTCGTCCATCGAGAACACCAGCGGGCGATCGACCAGGCCGTGAATCATCAGCTTGTGGTCGGCCGGATCGATGTCCGGAATCCCGTAGTGGTGTTGGGTCGTGAAGTGCAGTGACGTCGGCGTGATGGTCCCCACCAGCTCGCCGAGCGGCGTGCGCGCGCTGGGACGATGCGGGGTGGGTCGCAGCGGGGGTTGATCCGGGTGGCTTCGGCCCTCGATGACGCGCGTCGTGGTCACGAAGCGCGAGCGCTGGCCGTAGAGCACGTGCTCGAGCGCGTTGTGGTCGTCGGCGCTCGCCGCCGCTGGTGCGGCGCTCGCGAAGCGCGGCGCGACGGCCACGACGCCCGGCGCCATGGCGAGCCCGGCGAGCGCGCTCGTTTCCTTGAGGAACCTCCGGCGGTTGGGCCGTGTCGTCTTCATCCGATCCTCCTCGCGTTACGGTTCCGTCGTCGTCGCCGCTTCCCGCTCTTCGGCGCGATGGCCGGCGAGTATGCCGTCCATCCCGATGTTGCCCTCGTGGCACGCGTATTCGTAGATGGCGTCGTCAGTCCCCATCAGGGGAATCATGGCGGTCCACGGCTGCGAATACGTGGTCGGGTCGTTGATCGTGACCTCGTAGTTGAGGGTCGTCGGACCGACGCGCGTCAGCCGCTCGGTCACATGCAGGTTGTCCGACGGCAACCCCTGGAACGTGCTCTTCGGAGAAAAGTTCTTCGTCTCGATTACGAGGGTGTCGCCCTCCCACCGTCCGCGCGAGTCGCCGTGCCACTGGCGGATGCCGTCATCGAGGGCGGGCGGGCCAGCGATGGGAATAACCCGCGAGTCGTGATTCATCTCCATGTAGAACACGACGTGGGTCGGGCTCTGGAAGAGCTGGTAGTAACTGTTGTAGCCGGCGCCGAGGCGCGGCACGCCGTAGGTCACGCAGCGCTCGCTGAGCGGTCGGTCCGAATAGGTGTCGGCCGGATGCTCGCGCGCGTGCGCGAACCGCATGGCGCGACGATCCTTCGCCGCCGACGTCAGATCGGGAATGCGTCCATCCGGCGGGTCCACCACGAGCGAGGTGCGGTCGGAGAGGTCGCGATCGGCAATCCAGAACTGGTTGTAGTTGCCGGTCGTCGGGTCGTAGGAGCTTGCTTGCTCGTTGTCGATAGCCGCCAGCACGAGCTGGTCACCGAACAACGCGTCTCCGTCATCGACCGCCTTCTGCGCCGCGACCTCGAGCGCGGCCAGTTCCTCGGCCGTCAGTCGCTCCTTGCCGGCCCACGCCTCCGGCCGCTCGAGCGGCGTGATGTTGTTGTTGGCCCAGACGCCCTGCAGATCGGGACGCCCATCCGGCGTGCGCGGGAGGGTCCACGCGTCGTCCGTAGCTTGTGCGGCGCTCGGGACCGGCGCGAGCAGCGCCATGGCGAGCGCGAGCATGCAGCACTTCGTCACACGGTGGTTTCGCATCGACGATCTCCCTCGCTGTGCGGCGCCCCCCGCGGGCCGGCCGTCTACCCGGTCATTGTAGCGAGGCGCGGGCTCCAACGCTACCTGGCACCGCTACTCGTAATCGGTGGCCGCGAGCGACGCACGGATGATCTCGTGGTCGTTCCGGTGCACGATGTGACGGTTGGCGTACGCCGGGTGCGACCAGTTGACCAGCCGGTCGAACTCCTTGCGCGCCCCCAACCCGGCGCTGGCCGTCGGCTCGATGAGCCTGGTGCGCCCGAGCTCTTCGTAGCCATCGGGCGTGAATCGGGCGGTCAGCAGATAGCCGTCGTCCGTGTTGGCGAAATAGCGATCGCCCTGTCGGACGAGAAACGCCGTGCCCCAGCGCACGACACCCCACTCACGCCGCGCCTCGGCGTTCATCACGAGACTCTCCCAACGCCGCTCACCGGTACGCGCGTCGAGCGCCCGGAGCTCGCCGTTGACTCCAAGTCCGTAGATGTAATCGCCGATGACGAGCGGCGTCATGATGGCCGAGTGGAGGCCCTTGGGGTCGTCCGGGCTCCGCCCGTCCCCCTGCCACAGCATCGTCGCCGCCGGCCGGTCGTGATTGAGCCGCATCATCATCGACCCGTTGTAGAGCTGTGTCACGAGCAGGTAATCGCCACTCTTGACCGGCGTCGCGATCGCCATACCCGCACCCGCGTCCCACGGCTGCTCCCAGTAGACGACGCCGGTCTCCGGGTCGAGCGAGACGAGGGCGGTCGCGTGCCAGATGATCAGCTGTCGCACCCCGCCGGCCTCGTAGATGACCGGCGGGCTGTATCCCATCTCGCCGGTGCTCGGGATGGCGCGCCAGATCTCCGCGCCCGTGCGCTTGTCGAACGCGACCACGAGGGCGTCCGGCTTGCCGCCGACGAGCGTGATGAGGCGGTCACCATCGACGAGCGGCGCGCTCGTCGTGCCCCAGATCGGGATGCTCGTGTCGTAGTCCGCGGCGTAGTCCTTCTCCCAGACGACAGCGCCGGTCGCGACGTCCAGACAGATCAGACGACCGGTCGCACCGACCACATACACGCGGCCGCCGTCGACCGTCGGCGTGGCGCGCGGTCCGAGGGCATACGACGCCATCAGCATGCGATAGGAGGTCGTCCACTCGTGGCTCTACAAGAGCGCGCCGCTCCGCTCGTCGAGCGCGAGCAGTCGCTCCGTGCCGTCGAGCGTGCGGGATTGCGAATCCTCGGCCCAGTCGGTCACGAAGACACGGCCATCGGCCACCGCGGGACCCGCGTAGCCTGACCCGATCGGCACACGCCAGGTCACCTTGAGCGCCGCGGGGAGCGCGTCGACGATGCCAGTCTCCTCCCATACCGCGAGGCGGTCGACCCCGCGCCACTGTCGCCAGTCGCTCGCGCCCAGCGCCGCGCTCGCCAGGAGCGCGAGCCCGAGCGAGGCACCGACCGACCGGAACATCGCGCCTGGGATCATGCGCATTCACTCCACGGGATGAGCGACAGCGACGGTGCCGAGCGCGCGTGACAGATCTCGCACATCGCCGCCAGACGGGCCCTGGTGTACCCGCAACCCAAACTGCGGCAGCACGGCCAGGAGGTGATCGATGATGTCGGCCTGAATCGCTTCGTAATTGGCCCAGCGCTTGTCGGCGCTGAACGCGTAGATCTCCAGCGGGAGGCCGTGATCGCTCGGCGCAAGCTGGCGCACGATCAGCGTCAAGTCCTGCTGAATCATCGAATGGTGACGCAGATAGGCCTCGACGTAGGCGCGGAAGGTCCCGATGTTGGTGAGGCGTCGCTCATTCGCCGGACTCGAGCGCTCGCCCTCTCGTGCCTCGTCCCAGTCGGCCAGCTCGCGGCGTTTTTGCTCCAGATACTCCGGCATGTACTGAATCGTCGCCAACCGCGCGAGCATCTCGGCATCGCAGAAGAAGATCGACTGCATGTCAATGTTGATCGCGCGCTTGATGCGACGCCCGCCCGACTCCGACATGCCGCGCCAGTTCTTGAACGATTCAGTAATCAGCGCATACGTCGGAATCGTCGTGATCGTATTGTCGAAGTTCCGCACCTTCACCGTCGTGAGCGCGACCTCCAGCACGTCGCCGTCGGCGCCGTACTTCGGCATCTCGATCCAGTCGCCCCGCGCAACCATCTGATTGGCCGACAGCTGGATGCCCGCGACGAACCCGAGGATGGCGTCCTTGAACACCAGCATCAGCACCGCCGTCATCGCCCCCAGGCCACTGAACAGCAAGAGTGGTGACCGACCGACGATGAGCGACAGCACGACGATCGCCGCGACGCCGTAGACCAGGAGCTTCACCACCTGCACGAAGCTCTTGATCGGCAGCTCGCGCGACGCCTTCGTGGTGAGGGCAATGTCGCCGATCGCGTTCAGCAGGCTGTCGACGACCCAGACGCCCGCCAGGAGCATGTAGATCAGGCACGCGCGTCGAACGACTTCGATCAAGGCGGGATAGTCGGCAAGCACCGGCGGAGCCGCGAGATAGATGAGCAGCGCGGGCGCCAGATGCGACAGCCGATGAAACACGCGGCGGGCGATGACGGCGTCGTCCCAGCGCGATACCGTGCGACCGGCCAGACCGACGAGGCCGCGTACGACGAACCGTTTGGCGACCAGGTTCGCGACGAACGCGAGCGCGATCACGATCAGGACGTTGACCGCCAGCGCCGCCCCGACCGCAACCTGCTCACCGGCACCCTGCCGGACGAGCCACTCCTCGAGCACGCGCATCACGCGAGGATGACACGCGTACGCAGCGACGACAAGCGACGCGTCCCCTCGGAAGAGGACTAGAATGTGCGTGATGCGACTACGTGACCGTCACAGGTGGCGCGCGCCGACTGCCAGGCTGGCGGCCGCCATGGTCGTCTTCATCGTTGGCATGACGATTGGTGCCGTCCGTGCCGCGTCCGGGATGACGGAGGCGCCGCAGGCGGACCCGACCCGAACGATCCGGGACGGCGTGTACACGATGGAACAAGCCGCGCGCGGGCAGCAGCTGTACGAGGCGATCTGCATCCGGTGCCACGGCGAGGACCTCCTCGGCGCCAACGCGCGACCGCTGGCCGGTGACGCGTTCATTCGCGACTGGGGCGGGCTGACGCTCGACCACTTCTACCAGCGCGCCAAGACGATGCCGCCCGGCGACGGCGCGCGACTCGCTGACGGGGAGTATCTCGACGTCATCACCTACGTCCTCCAGGTGAACGCCGTGCCCGCGGGCGATGCGGAGCTCGAAGCGCGCATGCTCCCCGACATCGTGGTCGAGGGCGAGGGTGGTCCCGATGAAGTGCCCGATTTCTCGCTGGTGCACGTGGTCGGTTGTCTGACGCGGGGACCCGACGGTGACTGGCTCGTCAGCGATGCCAGCGATCCGGTCCGCACCCGTGACCCGGCGGCCTCCGCCGGTGACGCGCTGAGCGAGGCCGAAGCGACGGCTCCAGGCAGCGGCTCGTTTCGTTTGATGTACGTTTTTCCCGACCCGTCGGCCTACGAGGGCCACCGCGTCGAGACCAAAGGGTTCCTGATCCGAGGTCCGCAGGACGCCCTCAACGTCACCGTCGTCGCCAGCCTCGCCCCCGCCTGCGCCGCGCCGTAGGTGCTCGGGTCATTGTGGCGCCCCCGGGGCGGACGATGAACGCTGTTCTCGGGATCCGTGGAACTCACTGGCGGCGCACACGCAATAGAGGTAGCGCTTCACTGAGGGGGCTGCATGTTCATCAAGGCAGGATTGACCCGCGCCGCAGGCATCATCGCATTGTGTGTTGTGTCGGGAGCCGTCGTTGCCGCGCGCGGCGATGAGTCGCGTGGCGAGGAGACAACGGAGCAGCGGTTCATCGTGACCGGCGTCCCCGAGATCGTGGTGAGGAACAACACCGATGGCCGGACGACCGTGCGTGTCTCCGAAAGCGACACGGTGCTGGTGCGCACCGTGAGAGAGGGTCGAGACGCGGACGAGCTCGAGGTGCGAATCCACCAGGACGGCGACCGGATCACGACCGAGGTGGATCGCCCATACCGACGCTGGTTCTCCTGGGGCCGCAGTCCGCGGGTCCACGTCGACATCGAGACGCCTCGGCTGAGCGACGTGGATATCCGCAACGACGATGGCGATGTCACCATCAGCGACGTCGAAGGGCGGCTGGTGCTCGTCGTGGATGACGGCGACATGGTGGTCACCGACACGTCGGGCGAGCTGCGGGCTGTCGGGGACGACGGTGACCTCGACCTCACCGATGTCAATGGCTCGGCTGACGTCCGCACGGACGACGGTCAGCTCACGGTCACCGGCTTCGAGGGGCGCCTGGCACTGACCGTCGAGGACGGGGACATGGTGGTCACCGACACGTCGGGCGAGCTGACCGCCGTGGGCGAGGACGGGGACCTCGATCTTCGCGATATCAGTGGTACCGTCGAGGCGCGGACCGAAGACGGCCGCCTGCGCCTGGACGGTGTCTTCACGGCCCTCGATGTCCGAACGGACGATGGCGCCGTCGACATCCGAGCCGAGGCCGGGTCGAAGATGGAGGAGGACTGGTCGATTCGCGGCAAGGACGGGCGCGTGAACGTGGCGCTGCCCGATGGCTTCGCGGCCGATGTCCTCGTGCAGACCGACGACGGGACCGCCGAGATCGAGCAACCGATCACCGTCCGCGGCAACGTCTCACGGCACCGCATCTCCGGTGAGCTGAACGGCGGCGGGTACGAGTTGCGCGTGCACACCGACGACGGTCGCGTGTCGATTACCCGGTAGGGACACCACCCGACGCGGCAGCCCAATCTCGCCTCGCGGTCGTCGACAAGAGGCGTGCTAGTGTAGTGCGTCCGAGCCGCGGGTCGACGTGAGGTGAGGCAATGCACGCCAATGTCGCGCTCTTTGCTCGTCTGTGCGTGATCGCCCTGATCGTTGGCCCGACGCTGCCCGCCGACGCCGGGCAGGATCAACGGTTGGTGAGCGCCGCTGCCACCCAGGACATGCAGTCGGTGCGCGCCCTGCTCGAAGAGGGGGTCGACGTCAACGTCTCGCGCGCGGACGGAGCCACCGCGCTTCTCTGGGCAGCCCACTGGGACGACGTTTCCACTGTCGACCTACTACTGGCTGCTGGCGCCGACATCAACGCCGCCGATGACCACGGCGTGACACCGCTCGAGCGGGCGGCCGAAAACGCCAGCGTGGCGATGGTCAACAGGCTGCTCGGCGAGGGTGCGGACGTCAACGCCGCTCAGGCGAGCGGACTCACCCCGTTGATGATCGCGGCACGGACAGGCAACCTCGACGTCGTACGCGCGTTGCTCGTCCATGGCGCCGAGGTCAACGCGGCCACGGCCGAGACCCTCAGCACACCGCTGATGTGGGCGGTGGCCGAGCCACACGCGGATATCGTGACAGCGCTGCTCGACGCCGGCGCTGACCCGCGCGCCTCGACGCTCAAGGGATTCACGCCCCTGATGTTCACGGCGCGGGCCGGCAACATCGCACTGGCTGAGGCCCTGCTTGACGCTGGTGTGGATGTCAACGAGCCGAGCGCCGACGGCACGCACATCCTGCCGTTCGCGATCGTCAGTGGGCAGGACGCGTTTGCGCTGTTCCTGCTCGAGCGGGGCGCTGACCCCAATGGGTCAATGAGCGGGGTGCAGGCACTACACGCCGCGTCGGGCAGCGTCGGTCTGTGGATGCGCGACTGGTATCGGCGACACGGACGCGGCGGCCTCTATGCTGCCTTCGGGCGCGCGAGTCTGAGCGGCAGTCGACGGCTCCCGCTGGTACAGGCGCTCCTGGCCAAGGGTGCCGACCCCAACGCGCGGATCATGACATCGGCGATGATCATGAGCTACATCGGCTATCCGAAGAAGGGCGCGTTTGAGCCGTTCGCCTGCGGTACCGGCGACCTGCGCGGCGCCACCCCACTCTGGGTTGCCGCGTACGACATGAACGGCGCCGGTGGTCAGGTATTCGGCGTGGGTGGGAGTCGCACGTCGAGCAGCGCGGAGATTCTCGACACGTTACTGGCGGCGGGCGCCGACCAGCACCTGACGACCGACGACGGCACGACGCCGTTCATGGCAGCGGCGGGACTCGGACGAGCCACCTATACACCCCGCGAGCCGCGAGGCGTCCGCTCGCCTAGTGCCGAGACCGCGGTCGCGGTGCTCCTGGAAGCGGGCGCCGACATCAACGCCGTGAACGAGGCGGACTTCACAGCGCTACACGGCGCGGCGTTTCGTGGCGTGAACGAGGTGATCGAGTTCCTGGTCGCGCACGGCGCCGACATCGATGCCCGAGACTTCCGGGGACGGACCGCGTACCGGATGGCCGAGGGCTCCAAGCAGTCGTTCCAGTTTCAGAGCTGGCCGGAGACCGCCGCGCTGCTTGCACGACTGGGCGCCAACACGCGGTTGGGCATTCCGGGGACATTGCAGGAACGCTTGCGCGACGTGCCCGTGAACACGGCCGATCAACCGTGAGCGGGTCGAGCTACTAAGGAGATGGAGTCATGGCAGTCATGAGTAACAGATGCGTTGCGCCGTTACTGGCGGTGGTGTTCGTTGTGCTGGCGGCCGGTCCCGCTGCGGGCCAGGAGGCGCCGCGGACGCCGTGGGGCGACCCGGACCTGAAGGGCGTCTGGGACTTTCGCACAGCCACGCCGCTCGAGCGGCCCGAGGACCGCGAGGATCAGGCGTTTCTGACGGAGGAGGAGGCAGCCACCATCGAGCAGGAGAGAGTCGACCGAAACGTCCGCCTCTGGGAGGCGCCGGCCCGCCGGACGGAGGCGGGCGACAACGTCGGCGGCTACAACAACTTCTGGCTGGACTTCGGCACGAAGGTCATCGACGACCGTCGCACGTCCCTCATCGTCGATCCGCCGGACGGGCGCATCCCCGCCTTGTCGGAGGCGGCGCAGCGGCTTGCCGACGAGCGGCGCGCGTATCGAGAGACCCATCCGGCCGACTCGTTTCTCGACCGCAATTCGTTTGACCGTTGCATCCTCGGGTTCAACACCGGGCCACCGATGACACCCGGATTCTACAACCAGAACATGCAGCTGTTCCAGACGCCCGACCACATCGTGGTGCTCAACGAGATGGTCCACGACGCGCGCATCATCCCGCTCGACGGCCGCCCGCGGCCCGACATCGAGTCGTGGACCGGCGAGTCGCGCGGGCGTTGGGAGGGCGACACGCTGGTGGTCGAGACGACGCACTTCAGCGACAAACACAGCTACCGGGGTTCGACCAAGGACCGTCACCTCGTCGAGCGGTTCACGCGGATCGACGCGGACACGCTGCTCTACGAGTTCACGATCACGGATCCCGCCACGTGGACCGCGCCCTGGACCGCCCAGGTCCCGATGCAGTTCAACGAGCTGCCGCTGTTCGAGTACGCCTGCCACGAGGGCAACTACGCGATGCCGAACATCCTGGGCGGCGAGCGTCTGGAAGAGCGGAAGCAAGAGAGCGGGCAGGACTGAGGGGCGCCGATCCTGAGCCGTCTTCTCTGGATTCCCGGGGGCACGGCCCTTCTCTCGCTCTCCGTGTTGTCGGTGTTCGCCGTCGTCGGCTGGCCTGGTGCCTTTGCTGCAGCCGGGGCCGGTTTCTGCGAGGCGTTCCGCGACGGAGCCATCAAGCAACCGGCCAACACGTGGTCAAACCTGGGCTTCGTCGTGGCCGGGCTCTGGGTGACCCGTCGGGTGGGCATCGACCTCGCCGACCCGGTTCCGCCACGAAACGTGATCGGTCGCTGCACCGGCCTCTCCATCCTGTACGCAGCCCTTGTCGTCTTCCTCGGGCCCGGCAGCATGGCGATGCACGGCAGCGGAACGGCGTGGGGTGGAACGACGGACGTCCTCTCGATGCTCCTGTATATCGCGTTCCCGGTCGCGTACGCCGCCGTGCGCGTCGTCGGTGGCGGGGCGCGCGTGTTCGCGTGGCTCTGCGCGGTGCTGGTGGCGGTACTGGGGGTCCCCTTGCTCACGGGCACGCTGCCCTTTGCGGGAAGCACGCTGTATGCCTGGCTCATCCCGGTCTTCGCCGGTCTCGAGTTGTGGGCGGGATTTCGGAAGCCCGCTGGGAGCCGCGACCTTCGCTGGCTTGGCCTGGCCGCCGGCGTGTTCCTGATCGGCCTGGTGATCTGGCGCCTCTCGCACACAGGCGCGCCGCTGTGCTACCCAGCGTCGCTGGTCCAGGGACACGCCATCTGGCACCTGCTCTGCGCCGTCTCCACCGCGGCGATCTTCGTTCACTACCAGTCGGAGCGCGATCCCCAAATAACGGCGTCATCATGAGCCTAACCCCGGAACTCACGTGAGTTAGTGGCTCATCGCGTAGACGATCGCGTTGACCGTAATCTCGATGGCGTAGGTCGAATACCGTAGTGGATAGTACGGGCTCTCAGCCCACTCCCAGGCATCTCCGATGTCGGTGTTCCAGTTGATCATCACCATCAACCGGCCCTGCTCGTCGAAGATCCCTCGAACGCGCGGCGTGATCCCGTCGCGCTGCCACGTCGGACCGCCCTGGGCGCGACCAATGTTCGGCACCTGCAGGATCTCGTCGATGACGTAGAAGGTCCTGAACAAGGGATGGTCGAGCGGGATGTCGATGATCGGATACTCCGGTAGCGCCCGCCTGATCTCCGCCTCGAAGTTGGCCCACTCGGCAGAGCCCCAAAAGTCGTCGATCATCAGGAACCCGCCTGCCAGCAGGTAGTCGCGCAGCCCGTTCACCTCCGGCTCGGTCATGTACATGTAGCCGACCTCGAGCGCATAGAGGAACGGGAACCGGCGGAGGTTCGGGTCGTCGAGTCGGACGGCGTTCTCCTTCTCGTACGCATCGACATCGACCAGTCGGTCGATGATGGTCAGCAGCTGACGGTCCGCCTTCGGATAGTCCGTCGCCCACGACCCGCGGCCCCAACCTCGTCCGCCCCTGTAGACCGCTCGGGTGAAGAAGAACTCCCGCCCGGCGGCACTCGGGTTCTTCATCGTGGGACGGACGTCCTCGCGGCGGAAGATCGGTTGGCCCTGGGCCGCCAGCTGCGCCTCGGGGAAGACGGTCTCCGGCCACGGCGGGGGTGCGGCGGGTGCCGTCTCCCACGACGCAAGCCCCACGCTCGCAACAACCGCCACCGCGACCAGCATCGCGCGCATGGAGGTTAGTACAGAATCGACGGCATGTAAGGGCCGGCCGGTTCCTGGTACTCGCCGATCGTCATCAGGGTGAGCGGCTGCACCACCCGCAACCCGTGCGACAGACACCACCGCAGCACCTCGCCGTTACCGGTCGGCAGGATGAACCCGGGACCGAAGAACGACGGGGCGGCGCCGATCAGAGCCTTGAGCGCATCGTTGTGCTCGGCAACCGCATGTCCGGTGAAGCCGATCGCGCTGGCATAGCCCACGACTCGGCCTCCCTGCTCTACCAGGGTGGCCGTCCCCTGCGTCACCGTATCGACGAGCTCGCCGTGTCTGTCGTGCCCGTGCACCCGCACGCAGAGGGCATCGCACGCGGCAAGGTCATCGGTCGATGCGGGACGCACGTCGCATCCGGGAATCGTGAGGTCGAGCGGCGGCCCCTGGACGTTCGACAGTAACGCCCGGGTGTCGAACCCCAGCTTGGTGTAGAGGCACAGCGACCGGTTGTGATAGGTCGCCTGCAGCAGCCGCACGCCGGGACGACCGTCGGTCCGGACCCGGGTCAGCATGTGCTCCATGAGCTGACGCCCGACCGCCTGGTTCTGCACCGCCGGGTCGACGGTGATCGGTCCCAGCCCAGTGATGTGCGACCGCTCGTCCAGGAAGTTGCTGCCCACGACGCGGCCGTCGAGCTCGGCCACGATGCCGTAGAAGCGAGGGTGCTCCAGCAGCCCGCCGACCATCCCGGCCGCAGTCTCGGGGGCCGGAAAATCGGGCGGAAACCGATGCTGTGCGGCGATCGCACCGAAGGCGTCGAACAGGATGCGCGCGAGCGCCGTCGCATCGTCGCCTGCCGGTTCGCGCATGACGAGGTTCACGGTGGACACCTCCTCGCTGTCGTAGCGGGCCTCCAATCGCCGGTCGCCAACGATCAGTGAAGCCTACTGGCCGGCGGGAGGGGAGACGCCAGCGCCTTCCATCAGTTGCCGGATGGCCCCCGCGGTCGCGGGGTTGCTCTGGATGTTCATGCCGATGTGCACGCCCTCGACGATCTGCAGCGGCGTCCACCCCTTGCCGTTTGGCTGATTCCAGACCGCGATGTCGGCGCCCGCCTCCGCCAGGAACGCCGCGACTCTTGGGAGATGCTTGTACGCCGCGCCGTGCATCACGGTCTCGCCGTTGTCGTCGACCTCGTTCAACGCACCGCCGAGATCGAGCGCAACCGTGACCGCGTCGAGCACCTCCGGCTCCGTCCCGGGATCCTCGCCAGGCGACGAGGTTCCGACGCCGGCAGCCACCATGATCGGCGTCGTGTTGTCTTCGTTGGGCGTGAGCGGGTCTGCCCCGAGCTCGGCCAAGAGCCGCATCAGCGCTGCATCGCCGGTCCGCGCCGCAAGCAGGAACGGCGTGCCGCCGACAAAGTTCAGACGCGTGATCCCGGCCGGCGGCCGTATCGTGACCCGCGCGTTCACGTCAGCGCCCGCGGCCACGATCTTTCGCACGAAGTCGAGGCTCGTCATCGCGCCGGCGCCCTTTGGCGCTGGGTTGTTGCTCCCGGCGACGCCGGCCTTGCGCACCCACGACATCTGGTGGAGCGCGGTCCATCCGCGCGACGCGGCGTTCACGTCGGCGCCACGATCAACGAGCAGTGCGGCAAGCTCGTAGTGGGCGTTCGCGGCGGCGAGCAGGAATGCGTTCAGCCCCGTTGCCGGGCGCTCCGCGCTGCTCCCGCCGCGGCGCCGCCGTTCCACGACCGGCAACGATTCCTCGACGTCGCCGCCGGCCTCGAGCAGCGTCTGCACCACACCGATCCGACCCTCGCGCACCGCGAAGAGCAGCGCCGTCCATCCCGTGCTCGATCGCGCCGTGATGTCGGCGCCATGCGACAGCATCGTCGGGATCACCTGGGTGTGTCCCTCGGCAGACGCCCACATCAACGCCGTCTGCCCCCGCCACGTCTCGGCCGCGTTGACGTCGGCACCGCGGTCGAGCAACACAGTGACGACATCGAGCGATCCCGTGCGGGCCGCAGTCATCAGCGCGGTTTCGCCTTCCGGCAGCGTCGCGTTGGCATCGACGCCAGCATCGAGGAGCAGTGCCACGATCGCGGCGTTGCCGTTCGTGCACGCCAGCGCGATCGGCTGGACACCGTATCGATTCGCCGCCCGCGCATCGGCGCCCGCGCCGATCAACAGCTCGACCACCACTGGCTCGTTCGCGTGGACCGCCCAATGGAGCGGTGTCGTCCCATCGGCGTCGGCCGCCATCACATCGGCGCCGCGCGCGAGAGCCGCGCGCACGCCGGCCTCGTCGACAGACTGAATGGCGTCGAGCAGACCGGCGTCGACCTCCGCGGCCCGCGCGCCACCTGACATCGACAGCACGAGCCCGACGACCACGCCTGCAATCAACCGATGCATGCCGACCTCCTTAGGAGCCCGTGGTGAACGTCCGCTAGAGCGTCAGCGGCTCGACCACCGCACCCGCGCGCCCGGTGCTATCGGCGAAGTCGTCCACGTGCACGCCGACATCGTCGAGGAGCGTAAGGTGAAGATTCGCCATCGGCGTCAGCTCGTCGTATTTCACATGGCGGCCTCCGCTCATGCCCGACCCGGCGCCACCAGCCACGACGATTGGCAGGTTGCTGTGGTTGTGCACGTTCGGGTTGCCCAGGCCGCTCCCCAGCAGATACGTGGTGTGGTCGAGGAGCGTCCCATCGCCGTCCTCAGTCGTCTTCAACTGCTCGACCAGGTAGGCGAACAACGAGACGTGGTACTGATTGATCTTCGCCAGCTTGGCGAGCTTCTCGGGATCATCGGTGTGGTGCGAGACCGGATGGTGCGGCTCCGGCACGCCGATCTGCGGATAGGTCCGCGTGCTCGCCTCACGCGCCATCTGGAAGGTGATGACACGCGTCAGGTCGGCCCGGAGGGCGAGGACCTGGAGATCGTACATCAGCTTGACGTGATCTTCCCAGACCTCGGGCACGCTCGTCGGTCGGGTCAGATCGCTCGCTGGCGAGTCGGCGACCGACTGCTCGGCTCGCTGAATGCGTCGCTCGACCTCGCGCACGGTGTCGAGATACTCGCTCACCCGGTTGCGGTCGCTGGTGCCGAGCCGCTGCTGGAGGCTCGCCATGTCGTCGAGCACCCAGTCGAGGATGCTCTTGTTCGTCTTGAGCTCGGCCCGCCGCTGTTCCGGCGTGCCCCCGTCTCCGAACAGTCGCTCGAAGACGAGACGCGGGTCTGATTCCGTTGGATTCGGGGCGGTCGGCGACGCCCACGACAGGCTGTTCATATAGACGCAGGCATACCCGTTGTCGCAGTTACCGACTTGCGCGATCAGGTCCGTCCCCAGCTCGAGCGACGGGAGCGGGGTGTCGCCTCCGATCGCCTTGGCGGCAATTTGATCCGCCGACGTGCCGTTGACGAAATCGCTGCCTTCGGTGCGCTTTGGTTTCACGCAGGTCAGGAACGAAGAGTTCGCCGAGGCGTGATTGCCGGTCGTGTGCGCCTCGTTGATCTCGAGGTTGGTCACGACCGTCACGTCGTCGAGATGCGGCATCAGCGGCGACAGTGACGTCGACAGCGTCGTCAGCTGGCCCACCTCCGTTGGCGTCCATGCCACGGGATTCATCCCCATCGGGATGTAGACGTAGCCAAGGCGTCTCGGCGACGCGGCCGCGGTTCGCGCCAGCACCGAGGCGGCCGGCATCATCGCGTCGAGCACCGGCAACGCCAGTGCGGCACCCAGGCCACGCAGAACCGTCCGCCGCGGCAACGCCATCTTCGTGATGATCATGACTCTGATCTCCTCATCTGAAAGGGCGCGCTCCGCACGACGCCCAGGACGATCGACGAGAACCGGTAGTCGCGCTCCGACGCCGCGCGCACGATGCCGCGGACGTCGGGCGCATCAGCATGGTCGAGCCCACGCCCCAGCGCGTAGGTGAGTAGCTTCTCCGTCATCGTGCCGACAAACACGTCCGGACGGTCGAGCAACGCCCCGCGCAGCCCCGCGGTCCCGACGAACGTCTCCCCACCCGGCAAACTTCCCGCCGCGTCGATCGCCGCGCCCGCCTGCACGTCGCGCCATCGGCCGATCGCGTCGAAGTTTTCCATCGACAAACCAGCCGGGTCCATGATCCGGTGACACACGGCACACGCGGGATTTCGGCGATGCGCCTCCATCCGATCGCGCATGGAGACAGCGTGCAGCCGGGATTTGTTCTCTTCGAGCGGCGGCACGTTGGCCGGCGGCGGCGGCGGCGGCGTGCCGAGCAGATTCTCGAGAATCCACTTGCCCCGCAGCACCGGCGATGTCCGTGTCGCGTAGGAAGTGACCGTCAGGACGCTCCCGTGGCCGAGCAGGCCGGCACGCGGACTCCCCGCCGGTAACGCAATGCGACGGAAGTGGTCGCCGTACACGTTGGGAATGCCATAGTGGCGGGCGATGCGTTCGTTGACGAACGTGTAGTCGGCTGTGAGCAAGTCGACGACGCTACGGTCGTCATCGACGACGCTCTGGAAGAGCATCTCCGTCTCACGGCGAAACCCCTGCCGCAGGTTGTCGTCGAAGTCCGGGAACAACCGGGCATCTGGCCGCGCCGCGTCCAGGTTTCTCAGGTGGAGCCACTGCGCCGCGAAGTTGGTCGTCAACGTGGCGGCACGGGGATCGGCGAGCATCCGACGCACCTGCGCGTCGAGAATCGAACCGTCGCGTAGCCGGCCGGCCGACGCCAGGGCCAGCAACTCGTCGTCCGGCAGGCTGCTCCAGAGGAAGAACGACAGGCGCGACGCCAGCTCGAGGTCGGTGACACGGTAGGCGGTGCCGGGCGCCAGCCCCTCCGGATCGCGCTCTATCCGGAAGAGAAACTCGGGACTCGCGAGCAGGGCGCGCAACGCGGTCTCGACCCCCGCCTCGAACCCGCCCTGGGTCAGTCCCGTACGGTAGAACGAGACCAGCTGATCGAGATCCTCGACCGTCACGGGGCGGCGGTAGGCGCGGCGCGCGAGCGTCGCGATGATCGAGACCGCGCACTCCTCGGCGGACGTGGCGTCCGTCGTCGGTTCCGTAGGACGACAGGAGAAGATGCGATCGCGACTGGGGGTGTCGCCGATCCCGCTCGGATCGAACGGGCCGATGACCGACACGGAGCGCACCGCCGGCTGCTGCCGCGGGTGGCGGTCCATGTTGTAGTGGGCGTGATACGGCTGGCGCGTCGTCTCGATCAGCGCGGAGTTCTTCTTGATGAACGCCGCCCCGACCACGTGTGGCCCCGCGGTGATCGCGAGGCGCACGTTCAGGTGATTGTCGATCCCTTCGTCCGCGTAGTACGTCGCACCAGCCTGGAGGATCCTGTTCTCGCTCGGCTCCATCGTGAAGAGCTGGAGCCGCGCGCCGTCGAGCGTCACCTCCACGTCATGGGGCTCGGTCAGCCCCTCGACGTTCTCGTTGCGGTTCCGCTGCAGCCGCACCTGGATTTCGTACTCGCCGTCCGACGGAAACGTGTGCGCCACCACCGTGCCGCCGCGGGTCCCAAAGGGCAACCCGTTCACGTGGTCTTCCTGCGTCCGATCGGCGGGCACGATGACGACGCGGCTGCCCGGCGCGGGCAGATGACTGCCGACCGCCAGCCGGCTCACCTTTTGGGCGGCCGACAGGTAACGCTCCATGAGGGTTGGCGAGAGGCCGCCGGCGTTCACGTTGTCGAAACCGAAGCTGACGTCGTCACGCGGCAGCAACGCCGTGACGTCGACGTCAAGCGCCAGCAGGTCGCGCACCGCGTGCTGGTATTCGGTCCGAGTGAGGCGACGGAAGGTCTCCGTGCGCCCGGGGTTCGGGGTCTCGGCGGCCGCGCGGTCGAGCGCGGTCTCAAAGTAGGTCACGAGCTGGTCGCTCGTCGCTCGATCGGGTCGCGGGCGCGGACGCGGCGGCATCGCGCCAGCGCGCAGCTTGCGAACGACCCGTTCCCAGACATCGGGATGCGCGGCGACGTCGGTTACATCGACCGACTCGAGCGACAGCCCACCGGTCTCGAGTCTGTCGCTATGGCAGGTGACGCAGTACTGGTCGAGCAGGGCGCGCTCGGATGGCACCGCGGAGACCGCCTCGGCCCGCTGCTGGGGACCAGCGGCAGCAACACCCAGGGGCGCACCGGGGACGCACACCGTCACAGACGCTACCGCGCTCCAGGCGAGCCCGCTTCGGGCTACCCGGCCGAGGCCACTGATCATCCGACCCCCTGACGTTCTTACGTCTTTCTTTCGTGCATTTTACACGGCGCGCCGGACGGTGTCAGCAAGGAAAAACAGGCTAGCGAGTCACCGACCCGAAGTAACCAGGCAGATCCGCCTTGGTTGCGGACAGGATCTCGACGACCGCCTGGCGATCGCCCAGCGACAGCTCGGCATACGGCGACTCGGTCACGGCGCCGGAGAGCACCTCCCAGAGCCGTGCGTAGATGGCCTCTTTGGCGAGGTCGGGCAACCCGTCAAACGCATCGGTGTAGATCATGTAGCTACACGGGTAGCGAAAAAGGTGACCATCGAGGCTAATCTCGCGAAGCGACCGTCCGGCGTCGTCGCGCGGCCCCCGCGCAGAAAACGTCTCAGTGAACCGTGTCGACCCCGTGATCCCGTCTGGCAGCGGCGCTTCGTCCACGAAGAGCAGGTAGTCCACGAGTTCGGACGCGGCCTCTTGCATCAGCTCCACGAACCGGGGGTCATCGGTCGACTGGCCTCCGTCGCGAAACAGCACGCGCCGCGCTTCCCAGCCCACCCGGGTGATGAGGTTCGTCATATGGGTCTGGTGATCGAGCACCAGGAGCGCCACGATATCGCTATGCGTCGTCGGGTACCCATCGAGATCGAACAGTCCTTCGAGGGAGTCGATGTCCGGCGGAACCACACCGAACGTGGCGGTGGGATCCTCAACGTCCATCACCTCGACGTTGCCCATGTGGGCCACGCCGCCGTGCGAGCCCGTCACGTACCAGCCACCCCACCGATCGACCAGCCGGCTCCGGTGGTCGGACACGAAGCCGGAGGCGTAGGCATTCGGATCATCAGGGAGCGGTGCCATGCTGAGCACCTGCAGCCCCGGGACGCCGAGCGTGTCCCACGACAAGTGGCACGCGAGACAGTTGTTGTTTCGAGTAAACCGCGGCGCGTCACTCGGCGTTTGCGGGAGCGTGTAAAACACCGTGCCCTGTTGGCGGTCGTGCGCGGCGATCTCCAATAGCGGGGCATCTCGCACCCACCCGACCGCGACCGAATCGGCAAAATAGATGGCCCGCGGATTGTCCGACGAGATCAGCTCATCCTGATTGCTCGTTGGGGAGAACACCGCGACCTGCGACTCCACCGGCACGCCGAGCACGTCCAGCACCGAACGCAGATACCCGCTGCGCCCGTCGAAGGTGAGTTGGAGCGAGCCCTCTTCGAGCCGTCGATTGAGATCGCGCACGGCGTTGTCGACAGGCCCATCGGTGTACGCAATCGCCGGATGGTCACGCGACGCGCGAAACGCGCCGCCGCGCTGGCCGAGCACATACGTGGCTCCCGTCGTGACCGCGAGGCCAAGGGCCACGATCGTCATGTACCAGCCCGGTGGACGCATCGTCCCTCTACTCGTCCGCATGACAGGCCGGACACGGCACCCGACCGGAGGCGCTCGCGTCGTCAGGCGTCGCGAAGAAGATCCGGTGCTCTTCCGGCGTGTCCCCGAGTCCCTCACACGACGTGCGGTGGTACAGATCGCTCGTCACGCCGGCGCCATACGGCATCGACAGCTTGCCTGCCACGTTCACGCCGAGCGGAACGGTTTCCTCCAGTGGGGCGGCGGTGAACCCAACTCCCGCGACCCTGAATGTCAGGACGTACTTGCCAATCTCGATGCGATCGCCGGACGCCAGCTCGGCGGACGTGACGCCCTCGCCATTCAGCAGCACGCCGTTCGTGCTTCCGAGGTCGCGCAGCACATAGGCGCGTGCGACCTTGCGAATCTCTGCATGCTGACGGGACACACCGACGTTGGGCAACGGAACGTTGCTGCTCGGGTCGCGGCCAATCGTGACACGATCGACCGACCGCACGCGTGTCACGAACCGATCGTGCGGGGAGACCGTGACCTCGAACATCGGGAGCTACACTCTAGTGCGTGAACGCGGCCCGATGGCCTTCGGCGACCGCCGTGACCACCGGCATGTGCTCTTCGAGCAGATAGCGATCGCGGACCAACTGGCGCGCAGCGGCTTCGTACCGCGCGATGTAGTCGTCGAACCCCGTGTACCGCTCGTCGACGGCACGTCGTGGATCGGCGTGCGCTTTCCGGTCGACTGCCGTCTTCGGAAACGGCACATACCCTCCGGTCAGGCCGAGGAGCTCGTGCGTTGCGCCGATTGACGGGTGACGGAGGTTCCAACTCGTGTAGGTCGCCACCGGGACGTCGATCGACGGCATGCGAAGCACACCGCGCTCGTTGTTGTCCGCGTCCAACCCCGGCACGCGCACGCGGTACCGCTTCCCCGTGCGGAGCGGCGGATGGTGATCAATGCGTCGGTCCGCGGCGAACGCGTCGCCGTACTCGAGATGCTCGGGCTGCTGGATGACGCTCGGATACTCGACGCCGGGAATCGGGGTCCACCCGACCGCCTCCGCCTCCCAGGCCCGCAGGGTCCCGTCGGCGATCGTGGGGTAGACGCTCGCCGGAGGGGCCGTGCCGTCGGTGATCCACCGATCGAGCGCGACAAAGAGTGCCTCCTGAAACGGCCGGTAGTTGGTCGGGTTTGGCTGCAGCTGGCCGCGGTCCGACGGCCGCGTCGCCGGGCTGTGTTGCGCACCACCGAAGACGTAGACACGCGCGTCATCGGGGATATCCAGGTCACGTTCACCTGTCGGATCTGTCACCACGAGCGACGCGCTGCGGTGCCAGTATTCGGAGGAGGTGTCGAGGTGCATGACCTTGGGCAGCACATCCGCCGCCCGCGCGCGCCGGAGGATACCGTCGGTCCGTCCGGTGAACGGGTCGGTCGCGTCGCCGTAGGCAAACGGGAAGACATCAACCGGGTAGAGATGCCCGTCATGCTGCGTCGCGGTCCGCGTCGGCGACGCAAACCGATGATTGAAAAAGCCCTGCCCGCCTCCCGCAATCACCGGCATGGCGCCATCGAACACCCGCCGGCCGTGCTCGTCCGCGTTGAACCCCTCGTGCAGGAACATCCGGAGCGCGCGACCGCTCTGTGACCGCCCCTCACCGATGACGCGCGTCGCGACAGGGTCCCCGTTTGCCTGGCGCAGCGGGTTCATATCGGTGCGATCGTGTTTGAGGAAGGACACCACGTCGCGCATCGCCGCGAACCCAGCACCTTGAACGACCGACCCGCGCGCCGTGTAGACGAGCTCGTAAATCCACCCAGGCTCGAACCCCCCGGCCAGCTCCACGGCCCCCTCGATCAGGCCGCTGCCCTCTTCATGTGGACCATCGACGACGACGACGTTCCATTCGGTGCGCGGAATCGACTGCGGCGCGTCAGCCTCGCGGAGCCGCCTCGTCAAGGTCGCATTGGCCAGCTCGCTGAGGACGGGCTCGTAGGCGAGCTGGTTGCGGTCCGAGAGCGATACCCGGTCGGTTGCGACGTCGGTGACGATCTCCGCCCGCACGAGTCCGACCACCGGCACGCCGTCGTCATGTGCGACGGGCGCTTCGAGCCGCAGCAGGCGCGGGCCGACCGGCACTTCGGCGATCCAGCCGCTCGACACCGTGACGTAGCCGTGACGGAGAAAGAACGCGTCGGCCCCCCAGAGACGGCGTCCGCGGTTGTTGACGTCATAGAGCACGGTCGGCTGCGCCAGGCTCAGGTCACGTGGCGCCAGGATCTCGAGATCGCCATAGAGCTCGACCCGTCCCTCGCCATTGGTCGGTGCCAGATCGAGATCGACGATGTGCGCGTTCGCGTCGAGGGTGGGATCGAGCGCGTAGACGACCCGACCACGGATCCGCTCATACGGACCTACCTTGCCCTTCACGTCGTCGGCAAACGGCTCGCGCGAGGTGATCACGACCCTGATGACCTCCGCCGTCGCCGGCGCGGCGATCGTCAGCACGAGCAACAGCGGCAATACGGCGTGTCTAGCCGGCATTGGTTGTTCCCCTATTTCGCGAGCGGATCGGGTCGCAGCTGGAACTTCACGACCTTGCTCGGCGTGCCCTTGCCGGTTTCCGTGTGAAACGGCGCGCGCGTGCCGTAGGTCGCCCAAAGCCCCCGGCCCTTCCAGCCGGCGTCGGGGTCGTCGATCCGCCCGTCCATCCACTTCGTGTAGAAGCCCAACGGGTAGGGGACGCGCATGACGACCCACTCCCCATCCCGGAGCGCAAGCAGCCCCTCGGACGCGTTCCCGGTGTTGATCGGCACATTGGCACCGAGACCGAGAACGTCGAACTGGTCGACCCAGGTGTAGTAGCTACCCTCGGCGCTGCCCGAATCGCTCAGGCCCTTGAGCTGGGGGAGCGGCTCGGGATAGAGCGTCCACCCCTCGGGGCAGTGCTGGCCGGTCGCCTCGGGTCCGTTGAGCGGACCGGTGCATGTGCGACGATCGAAGCTGGCCATATGCCCGCTCGCGAGCGGCGTCCAGACGACGCCGTTCCGATCGATGTCCATGCCTCGCGGCGAGTAGCCCTGGATCGGCGCCCGCGGGTTGTCCCATGGCACCTCGAAAACTTCTGTCAGGGCTGTCGACGACGGGTCGCGGCCGGGATCCAGACGCAATATCGCGCCAGGAAACCCGAGCGACGATCCCCAGACGGTGCCGTCGGCCGGGTTCACCGCCACACCGTAGAACCCGCTTCGCACCCGATGGTCCTTCGTACGATCGATCGGCTCGTCCGGCTCGGTGTAGGCGTCGCGACGCCCGTTGCCGTTCGTATCGAGCACGAGCGCGGTCCACCCCTGCGCGCGCGACTCGTCCCCTGTCTCGAGGAAGAGGTTGGTGTCGAGCCACCCGATGGCCTGCCCGCCGCCGCTGGTCCAGAGGGTGTTCTGCGCATCCTCGGCGAACACGAGATGGTGCGTGCTGAAGCAGGTTCCGATGAGGGTCATCTCCTCCGTCGTCGGGTCGTAGACGGCGAGATGACGCCCGGACCTCGCCAGGGGGAACTCGCGCGCCGACGGATGATCGGACCCCTCCAGGCACATCGGTGGGTTGTCCGGTCCGCGCACGCGCGACGTCAGCCAGACACGCCCGTCCTGGTCGAGCATCGGGTTGTGCACGTTGGATTGACTGTTCCAGATCGCTTCGTCGCCCCAGTACGGTGACGGCGCCGTCGGCGGTCCGGCGGCTCTGGGTGTGTCCGGGTCACGGACCGGCACCGGCACCCGGCGCGCCGCATGGTTGACCGGATCGAGCACCGGCACGTAGTCGGCGCTTGCCTCGAGCGCGCCGTAGATCGGGCCGTTCGCGTTGACGGTCGGGTTCCGCTTGTCCGTCGAGATCTCGTCGTGGAGATACGCCTTCGGGTCGGCCCAGTCCCACTGCGTCACGACGACGTTCCGTTCGACCCCACGGGGCCGTGGCGGGGCCTCGGGCAGCTCGCCCGCGACGATCCGATCGGTCCAATCGGCGAACATCTCGAGCGCGCGGCGGCGGCCCATGCGGTCCAGCCCACCGGACATCATGCCGCCGGCCTGCCCTGACTGGATGCGTCGATCCCAGGCGGCGACCATCGAGTCGAACTCGCCCAGCTCGGGTGGAATCTCGCGTGTCGCCTTGTTGCCGAGCGCATGACACGCGGTGCAGCCGCCGGACTTCACCGACCGCAGCCACTCGGCCTGACTGCGGACATTGGGCGAAATGCCGTTGCCGTCCGGTCCGGTGCCGGGGAACTCGTCGGGCCCCGGCGCTTCGAGAAGGGACAGCCAGTAGCCTGCGGGATAGTACTGGGCCGCCGCCGCCGCGGTTGGTGCCACGACGGCCCTCAGATTGACGGTATCGCCCGGCGACGCCTCGGTCTTCGCCGAATCCATCAACCCGTAACCGCGCACCCACACGTCGTAGGTCGCATCGGGCATGTCCGGCAGCACGTAGCGGCCGTCATCGTCGGTCACGACGATGCGGTTGAAGCGCGTCGCGAGGTCCATCGTCTCCGCGATCACCCACACGCCCGCTTCCGGCCCACTCGGCCCGGTGACGACACCACCGATGTCATCGGCGTCGATGGCGACGTCCGCCTGTCGCGCGCTCACCTCCGCCCGCGACACACCAATGTGCGCGACGAGCGCCATCCCCACCAACCCGGTCAACAGCGCGCCGCCGATTCGCGTGACCCACATGCCCCACTCCCCTTCCGGGCAGGGTTGCTGCCCCGACGCCGCCCCGATCGTGTCTCGAGCCCGCATGCCCATCAATCCCGCCGGGGTGGTTCAACGGCCGCCATCGAGCTCGGCGAGGTGCACGCGCGCCACCATATGCATATAGCCGCCCGCGGCGGCGTACCGCTCGTCCGCGGCGGCCGTGATATGGGTGCGCGCGGCCTCGTCGGCGCCGAGCGCCTCGTGGTAGAGCCCTAGGTACAGATGTGCGTAGAACAGGGCGCGGGGCCGTCCGCCTGCGGCAGCGAGGACCGCCTCGGGCGTGGTCGTGCCGCGGAAGAGCTGGTAGATCTCCCCCATCGGCGCCCGAGGATCCGGACCGACCGGGAGCAGCGCCGCCCGCGCCGCCTCCGGCGACTCCTGACGCGCCACACAGAGGAAATGCCACGTGGCGTTCTCGACATCGTTGGGGTTGACCGTACGATGCGACTCGAACTGCAGCCGGCAATCGCGATAGCGGCCGACGTAGTAGAGCGCGATGCCCCGCTGCCAGAGCTGGGGAGCCGACTGCGGCGCCAGCTCGGCCACCCGGTCGAAACCGGCCACCGACTCGGAGAGCCGACCGCCGTCGAAGTCGGCGACGGCACGATCGAGAATCGCGCGCGGATCTTGCGCAGACAGCTGATGGGCCGTCATCAGGACGGCCAGCACGCAGGTCGCGGTGCGCGCGTCGGATCGCCGCATCGCCGCCTATTCTAGCGCCGATTGCGGGCTCCGGCGCGGGGAAGCCGGCCGGGTATGTTTCGATCCAACGTCGGGGCCAGCCGGCCGGGAGTGTTTCCATCCAACCCGGGGCATGCGAAGATACCTAGGATTCGGCCTGGGTCGTTGGACTCGGCCCGGGTCGTTGCTTGGAGGAGAACGCAATGAGGATGATTCGACTGCTCGGAGTCGCCACCCTGCTCTCGCTCGCGATCGCGTACCCGGCGTTCACGCAGGACGCGAACATGAGCTTCTTCTTGACGAGCATGGGACCGGGTGACGGTGCGAATCTCGGGGGTCTCGATGGTGCCGACCGCCATTGCGAGATGCTCGCCGGCGCGGCCGGGGCCGACGGCAAGACGTGGCGCGCGTATCTCAGCACGACAGGCTCGGGCGGCGTGCACGCCCGTGACCGTATCGGCTCTGGACCTTGGTACAACTACGGCGGCGACATGATCGCCCGCAACGTCGCCGACCTGCACAGCGACAGCAATAACCTCACCAAGCAGACCCAGTTGAACGAAAAGGGGCAGATGACCAACGGGCGCGGTGATGACCCCAACAGGCACGACATCTTGACCGGGTCGCAGCTCGACGGAACCATGGCGCCCGGAAGCGACGACTCGACGTGCGGCAACTGGACGAGCAACGGCGAGGGGAGCGCGCTCGTCGGCCATCACGACCGGAACGGTGGCGGGGCGAACCCAACCTCGTGGAACTCGGCCCACGGCTCGCGCGGGTGCGGCCAATCGGACCTGCAGGGGACCGGGGGCAACGGCTACTTCTACTGCTTCGCGACCGACTAACGGGGGTTGGCGCGACTCGCATGAGTGGTCGGTGGAGACGGCGGATCGTGACGGGCGCTGTGGCCGTGTGGTCGGTCACCGGCACGACCGCCGCGCAAACGCCGCTGGCGTCCGACTCGCTACGATCGATCATCTCCGAGATTCGCGATCTCGAAGGCGATCACGAGCCGAAGTGCTACGCAACCGCATCACGGCTCGAGGAATTCATCTACGGCACACCGCTCGCCGATGACGCGCGGTTCCGGAAGAACGACCTCCAGAAGAGCCTCGTCGCCGATCTCTGGCGCGCGGCGACCCCGGTGGCGGCGGCGGACGGCCGCGCGACCGTAGCGCGGCGCGATATCGAGCAGGCCGCCGCGGACCAGCTGCCGTTCCGCCGGCGTGCCAACGACGATTGGGAGATTGCGGTTCCGAACGCCGCCGACCAGCCCCTCGTCATTACCGCCACCGACAAGCGGCAGTACTCCAGTGTCGTGTCGCCTACGCGCTACGCGCGGTCCTCGCCGTGCAGCAGGAGATTCTGCTCGCCGCCGCGGACCGGCTTCCGCCCCTCGAGCCGGACGCGGTCGACGCGCTGAAGGATCTCACCGATATCTACACGCTCGCGGCGCTACAACTGGCCGACCGTCGCGCGCGACTCGACAACGAGTCCGTGCTGACGGCCATGCGCTTGGAGGAGAGTTGGGCGCGACTCGCGGGACCGGCGGCAACGGGGGTTGCGGAGCGCCGGCCCCTCCCCGCGTCCGCCGGGGCCAGCACCGATTTTCGTGTCATTCGGGAAATCATCGCGCAAAAGGTCGATTCGTACGCCACATACAACGAAGTGGCGAACACGATCTTCGTGCGCAACCTGCAAGTGTATTTGCGAGGCTCCCCTGGCCGGCCGACGCCGCGCAGGGCGTCGAGTTCCGCGACACGTTCGTCCAGGCGCTCGTCAACTTCGGCGCTGACCTCTATCTCGGCGCCGAATCCGTCGCCACGGACAAGGGGCACGCCCTCATTCGCGAGGACGATGTGCACGAGTACGCGCATCGGTTCGTGCCGCACGAGATCAACGAGTACGAAGACGCGCTGTTCTTTCCGAGGCTGCCGCGCGATCAGCGTGTCGCGATCGAGTCGTACGACATGGATGCGTTCCGGGACAGCGGCACGCACTGGCTGTATCTGCAGCGCGCCCACGCGGCGCCCGATTTCACCGGCACGCTGGAGCCCGACCCGTTCGCGGCCGAGCTGCTGGCGGAGAACATCGCGCAGTTCGGCGTGCTCGTGCTGCGGATGGTCGGGACAGAGGCGAGGGAGGCCTGGGCCGATCGCTTGCATCCCGACCACATCAATCTCGGACTGGGCGCCCTCCAGGATCGCATCACCGCCCACGCGCGCGTGGACCCCGCCAACGCGCCGGACGCGACCATTCGATCGAGCACCGACGCGTTGCCAGGCCTGGCGACGGACCGGTTCTTCACGGATGTGACCGCCGAGATCGGCATCGACGTCGACCATCGCTCCGCCGACTGGCTCAATCGGCTGCTCCGCACGTATCTCCCGGCGGGCGACAACGTCGGTAACTTGACCATCCCGCCCGCATTCGGGGACGCGGGTATCGCGGCCGACGACCTCAACGGCGACGACTACCCCGATCTCCTGATCCTCAGCGGCCGGGGCAACCGCCTGTTTCTCAACGACACGGAGGGCGGCTTTACCGACGTCACCGCCACCTCGGGGATCGACTGGCGCCGGCCCGACTCCGGCCTGCCGGGCGAACCACGCCAGCCGATCATTGCCGACCTCGACAACGACGGCCTGCGGGACATCTTGATCACGTACGTCGACGATGCGCATCGTCTCTTCCGCAATGTCGGCAACGGCCGCTTCGCCGACGTGACTGACCGGGCGAAGCTGGGCGGCGCCGGCATGGTCGGCGGGCCCGCGACCGTCTTCGACTTCGACCGGGATGGGCTCCTCGACATCTACATCACCTACTTCGGGAACTACGTCAATGGCGTGCTGCCCACGCTCAAGCGGCGGAACGACAACGGCTCGCCGAACGCGCTCTTCCGCAACACCGGGACGTTGACGTTCGCCGATGTGACGGCGGGCAGCGGGCTGGACAACACCGGCTGGACCCAGGCGGTCGCCCACACCGATCTGGATGGCGACGGCTGGCAAGACGTGATCGTCGGCAACGATTTCGGTGTGAACGCGTATTGCCGGAACCGGCGCGACGGCACGTTCGAGAACATCGCCGAGCGCATCGGGACCGACAAGCCCTCGTACACGATGAACATTGGCATCACCGACCTCAATGATGACGACGACCCGGACATCTACATCTCGAACATCGTCACGATGAACAAGGACGAGACCTACGTCCTGCCAAACGCGGACACGGTGGCGCGATTCGACCCGGTGAAGATGGCCAACATGCGTGTCGTGGAAGCCAACGACCTCTTCCTGTCGCAGCGCGGTCCGGACGGCCTCGCCTACGTCTCGTCCGACCTCGTGGGTCGCGGCTACTCATCGACCGGTTGGGCCTGGGACGCCGACTTCTTCGACTTCGAGAACGACGGCGACGACGACCTCTACGTGCTCAACGGCATGAACGAGTTCGCCGTCTACAGCAGCGAGCACCCGTATTACACCGACCCGCACGACAACCAGCGGCTCAACGTCCACATCCCAGTGGCCACGCGCGACTCCAACGTCTTCTTCGTCAACGACGGTGGACGCCTCGAGAACGCCTCACGAGAGAGCGGCGTCGACCTGCTGGGCAACTCTCGCAGCGCGGCGTATCTCGACTTCGACCGAGACGGCGACCTCGACATCATCGTGGGCAACTATCACGGACCGAGCGTCTTCTACCGGAACAACGCCGAGCGGCTGGGCGGCAACTGGCTCAGCGTGCAGCTGGTGGGCGACCCGTCGCGGGGCAGCTCGCGAGACGCGATTGGCGCCCGGATCGTGGCCACCACCGCGAACCGGGGCCGCGTCTGGCGTGAAGTGCACGGGACCATCGGCTATATGTCGGTCCATCCCAAGGAGCAACACGTCGGACTTGGGACCCAGACCGCGACGATACGTGTCGAATGGCCCGGCGGCGACGTCAGCACGTTCGAGGACGTCGAAGCCAACCGTCGCTATCGAGTCGACCAGGGCCTCGACCCCGACACGCTCTCCCTGCTGCCCTAACGTCTGGCCGGCGCTCACATGCGTAGCCGGTCGTAGGGCAAGGCTTCAGCCTTGCCACGCAGGCCTGAAGGCCTGCGCTACGTACGGTGCGCGTGATGCGCGGAATTAGGGGCGCGGCTCGTTACTGCTGGTTCGACGTCGGCGCACCCTGGTTCAGCAGGAGCTTCTGGATGCGCCAGTTGTTCATGTCGGCGATATACAGCTCGTCCTCGGTCCGGCAGCTGATGCCGTGGATCCAGTTAAACTGGCCGAGCCGACGACCCGACTCACCCAACCAGCCGAGGATGTCGCCGTCCAGCGTCATCTTGTACACGCGACCCGGCTCCTGGTCCGAGGCAAACAGATACTGGGTGTCCCCGCCCGAGATGCAGAGCGTCCAGGGCTGTGTCTCGTCAGGCACATCGGGGTTCACGTTGCCGAGGACCGGCTGGCGCGTCTTGTCGAACGGCACATTCAGCACGATCATCTTGATGAAGTTGCCATCCGAGTCGAACTTCTGAATGCGACGGTTGCTGCGGTCCGCGACGTAGACGTTGCCCTGTCGGTCGACCTGCATGTTGTGCGGCAGCCGGAACTGGCCTGGCTCTGTCCCGTAGGTGCCCCACGACGTGATCCAGTTGCCGTATTTGTCGAACTTCGCGATCCGTGAGTTGACGTAGCCGTCGCTGACATAGATGTTGTCGTCCTGATCCCACCCCACGTCTGTCGGCCCGTCGAAATACCCGTCGACGTGGCGCGCCTCCTGCGGCGTGCTGTGCTCGGGCGGCTCGTAACCCTCGGGGCGGCGGCCGAGGTTCAGCGTGACGTACCCCGCGGGGTTGAACTTCGTGACCGCGTTGGTCCCCTTGTCGACGATCCAGAGATTGTCGTACTTGTCGTAGCGCGCCGAGTGCGAGTAGCCGAAGCCGTAGACAGCCTGGCCGATCTCACGCACGAAATTGCCCTGGTCATCGAACTCCAGTAACTGGGTCGTCGCGTTGCCATAGAGTGGGCCCACCGCCGCGGAGCCCGGGTGGTTCAGCACCAGCAGATGCCCCTTGGAGTTCTCGGCCACCGCGAGGGTCTCGCCGAGGTTCATCTCCGGGGAGTACTTCAGGTAGTCCGGCACGGAAAAGAACGGGATCTCCGGGGCGTTGCTGTTGTCCGGCTGCTGAGCGAAGACCGGCGCCATGACCAGCGCGAGCACGACGGCGATGAGTGATCGTTTCACGACATCCTCCTTCACGCGTCAAGAATCGCCACAGCGTATCAGACGCCGCGCCATGGAGGGCGACCGAGGGACGTCTATAATCGCCTCGGATGGATACGCGGCGCGCAAGGACACGTCGGCAAGCCAACCGCAGTCCGACGGCGCCGGTCGTTGTCCTCGTCCTTGCGTCGCTGGCGCTCGGTCTCACCGCGGCCATCTCACTGGACCCGATCACACTGGAAGACGACGTCGGCGACCGACCGATCGAGGTCGCCGAGGACGGCTTCGTCTCATCGGACAGCTGCCGTGCCTGCCATCCATCGCAGTATGCGACGTGGCGTGGGTCGTTTCATCGCACGATGACGCAGGTCGCCGGACCGGACACCGTCCGTGCCGACTTCGACGACGTCGTCGTGCCAGCGGTGCCCGGCCGCCCGATGCATCTCGAGCGCCGCGGCGACGAATTCTGGGCGACCTTCGACGACGCCGGCTGGCAAGACCCGGGAGGCGGGAGTGAGCCGCCGCGCATCACCCGACGGGTCGTGATGATCACCGGTTCGCATCATCAGAACATTTACTGGTACGCGACCGGGCACGACCGCGCGCTCAACGTGCTCCCGGCGGTCTATCTGCTCGCCGACGAGCGCTGGGCGCCGCGGAGCGCCGTCGTCCTGCATCCGCCCGGGCAAGGCGTTGCGACGACGGATGGCCACTGGAACGCGATCTGCGTCGTCTGTCACACGACGCACGGCAAGACGAAGTTCGATTCGCCTTTCGGGTCCCAACCGATCGCAGATCAGCGTGTCGATACCACGGTGGCCGAGTTCGGCATCGCGTGCGAATCGTGTCACGGACCCGCCGACGCGCACCTCCGTTCCCATGCAAACCCCATCGCGCGCTATGCGCGGCACATGGCCGACGACCCCGACCCGACCATCGTCCAGCCGGCGCGCCTCGACCCCGAGCGCTCGTCCCAGGTGTGCGGCCAGTGCCACAGCATCTGGGAGTTCGGGACGACGGACGCCGAGCGGCGCGCGAACGCCGGTGGGCTCCCGTACCGGCCGGGGGACGCGCTCCGGGATAGCCGGTTCCTGGTGCAGCCGTCCGTGGATGACGACTCGCCGGACATGGTCGGCCTCCTCGACGCTGACCCCGACTACGTGCGCGGCTCGTTCTGGCCGGACGGCATGGTGCGGGTGTCGGGGCGCGAATACAACGGCCTGATCGACTCCCCCTGCTACGCCGACGCGGAGACCGCCGCGCGGACGATGACCTGTTTCTCCTGCCACACGATGCACAAGACCGACGCGGACCCGCGGGCCACCGAGACCTGGGCCGAGACGCATCAGGTCTCTGCGGGCATGGCGGGCAACGTGGCGTGTGGACAGTGCCACACCGAGATCGGCGAGAACCCGGCGGCCCACACAAACCACGCTCCCGAGTCGACCGGGAGCCGTTGCTACAACTGCCATATGCCATACACGTCGTACGGTTTGTTGAAGGCCGTTCGGAGCCACACCATCAGCAGTCCGTCGGTGCGCGAGTCCGTGGACGCCGGCCGGCCGAACGCGTGCAACCTCTGTCACCTCGACCGCACGCTGGCGTGGACGGGTGAACGTCTGACGCGCTGGTACGATCGCGCCCCCTCGCCACTCGACGACGATGAGCGCACTGTCGCCGCCTCGCTCCTCTGGCTACTGCGCGGCGACGCGGGCGTGCGCGCGATTACCGCCTGGAGCTACGGCTGGCCGCCGGCGCAGGCCGCCGCCGGCACCGACTGGATGACCCCGTTCCTGGGCGAGCTCCTCGGGGACCCGTACGACGCCGTCCGCTACATCGCTGCGCGGTCGCTCGGCGGCCTGCCCGATCACGCCGCCCTCGACTACGACTTCATGGGTGCGCGCGAGGCGAGGTTGACGGCCGCGGTCGAGGCGTTGCGCGTCTGGGAACGCACGGCCGGCGCGGCGCGACGCCGCGACCCCGAGCTGCTGTTCGCCGCGGACGGGTCACTGGACATCATGAAAATGCGGCGCTTGTTCAGCGAGCGCGACACGCGCCCCCTGTTCCTTCGAGAATAGTGCCCAACACACCCGACAGCACGCCTGACTACGCGCGGCGTCACCTCCGCTTCGGGTGGTGGTCGCTCTTCGCGTTCCTCACGCTGGGCTTCACGCTCGAGCTGTTCCACGGGTTCAAGGTGGGCCTCTACCTCGACGCATCGAACGAGACGCGTCGCCTGATGTGGACGCTCGCGCACGCGCACGGCGCGCTCCTGGCACTTGTTCACGTCGTCTATGGTCTCTCGGTGACGGTCGCTCCTACGGTCGGCGCGCGTCATCGCCCACTCGTGTCGACGTGCCTCATCGGTGCGACCGTGTTCTTGCCCGGCGGGTTTTTTCTCGGGGGCGTGTCGTTCTACGGCGGGGACCCGGGAGTGGGGATCTTCATCGCGCCCGTCGGCGCGACGCTGCTCATGGTCGCCGTGTTCCTGACCGCCCGGGGCTGGAGTCGCCACGAGACATGACGTCGCGCGGGTCACGTGACGCGCCGACCCCCATGACGCGGCGCCGCCCAGGTCGCCCTACTGCACGGTGATCGTGAGGTCGGCCGGCACGATGAGCATCGCGTCACTCGCCCAGGCGCGCAGCGTGTAGGTGCCCGGCGTCTCGAAGGTCACCGTCGTCTCGAACGTCGCGGATGTCCATCCGTCGCCGTCGAGCGACGTCGACTCTTTGCTGGATGGAGCGGTGCCTGGGATCCGCCCACCACCGCGTGGGTCGTCGCCCTCCTCCTCCGCCACCGCGCGTTGATAGTCCGCCGGAGCAATCGTCGCGGCCGCGGGACCTCGATAGATGGTCCACAGCACGGACAACCCGTTCCGAGGCGGACGGGGCTTGGAGTACCACTGCACGTTGTCAGGCGCCTTGGGCGCGTCGTCTGGCGGCACCAGCGCCGGGAGCCTGGTGCGCGGCTTGCGTGGCGGGAGCGCCGTCGGCAACTCGTCGTCGCGGATGGTTGCCGTCAGCGAGACCGGCTCGCCGACCCCTGCGGTTGTCGAGGCTGCAGACACCGTGACCGACGGCACCCCGTTGGCGAACAGCTGGTCCTTGTTCCGGCCGAAACCCGTCCGCCCGTTCGACGTGATCGTGTTCACGTCGATTTCCCATTCCGGTTGTAGCCATCCGTACGCCAGCTGCTCGCTGCCGTTGGCGGTCACGTGCCAGACGACGCCATCCTCGGGCGCGCTTCCGGTCTCGGCCGGCATCGACACCGTGAATTGATACCGCTGCGTGCGCGGGTAGAAATACGTCGGCTGGCCGCGGTCGTCGCCGCCCGGCGAGAAGTAATTGCTCGGCCCGATCGGCAGACTGGGCGACTGGCGGTAGTTCCGATTCAGATAGCCGAAATGGAACAGATAGCTGCCGTCGTCGTTGCGCGCCCAGCCCTCGAAGATCGGTTGGACGTCCTGCCCAGCATCGAAACGCTGCTGCGGCTGGGCGACGAACGGCACGTCGCGGGGATTGACCTGCGCGTGCGCCGCGCTCGCCGCACCGACGCACACAATCGCCGCGGCCATCACCAGTCGAATATTGACGCTCATGACTTGCCTCAGAAACGAACAAAGCACTCTACGAAGCCAACGCTTCGCAGAGTGCCCTGTGTGAACGCGTTGCCATCGACGCGAACAAGAAGCTAGTTGTCGTTGTCGGCCGCTCGCTCTTCCAGCTCCGTCGCGTACTCCTCGTCGGTCATGTCGTACCAGCTGATCCAGCCGAAGGCCATCTCGTCGATCGTGCGGCTGCCGCCGCCGGTCCAGTTCAGCGGGTCGAGATTGCCCCGATGCGCCTCGGTGTTGTCGTGGTAACTGATCACGTGAAGCTTCGTGCCCGCCGGATAGATGGGCTGGGCGTCGTCCTCATAGTTGTAGACGATGTGCCAGTTGAAATCGAAGTTCGCGCAGCTGACCATTTCGGTGGTCGAGTTCGGATAGATTAACTCGAGGCACTGCCGCTTGCCGAGGAAGTGCATGTGCGGCTGGAAACCGGTGAGCCGGCCCGGCAGATACATCGTGGCGTAACCGTCGTGCCGCGTGATCTGCCCGGCGGGAATGTCGAGCTCCCCCGCCTGCGCGAGCTGGCGCGAGTAGAGGATCTTGTCGGGCTCCTCCCCGGCGGGATACAGGACCATCCCCAGCTCGGTCCGGTCCACGACTTCCTCGCCGATCGAGTGATAGTGGAAGCTGAAGCGCACCCGCGAGTCGGCCTCGAACATCTTGCCGGTGCCTTCGGGATACTTGTCGGCGTTCTTCCCAACGGCATACTCGTTCAGGAAGAAGTCGTTCGAGCTGTCATCGGGCGGCGCCTCGGGGTCAGTCACGGCGTAGGTCAGCGCGTGGTGGACGACGCGCAGATCTCCGGCCCGGGTCTGGATCGACTTGATGTAGCGATCCTCGGTGATGCCAGAGTCGACGATGTAGTCGCCCCACCAGTCACCTGCCTCGGCCGGCACGGTGTGCGGCGGCGACGTGACGATCACGTCAGGCTCGACCTCCCACGCGCCGAAGTCCGGCAGTTCGATCGGCGGCGGCGCATCGGCCGGGTTGCCGCGCGGCGCGCCGGCATCGACCCAGGTCGCGATGAGCTGGATCTCGTGATCGCTCAGCGACCGATCCTGCTTGAATTCCTGAATGCCGACGTTCTTATCGATGTGCCACGGCGGCATCTCACGCGCGACGACCTTGTTCTTGATCGACCGCGCCCATGGGCGGGTCTCCTGATAATTCAGGAGCGACATCGGTGCCATGTTGTCCGGTCGATGACAGACCTGGCACGAGCGCTGGAGGATCGGCTCGATGTCCTTGTGAAACGTCGGCTCCGCGTCCTGAGCGCCAGCGACGCCAGGTGACAGTACGAACGCGGCGGCCGCGAACACGGCCAGACCAAGAACGGCCCTTCTCATCTGAGCACCTCCAACTGTGCGCGTCTGCCCACCCGTAATTGTCGGATTCCCTACAACTTAGCACTGTACTTTAGCGCCAACCCTTGATCCAGTCAACGCGCGCGGAGGGAGCAGCATTCGCGGCCGTCCGGGGCCGCACCCGCGGCGCACTTCGTGGAGTGGACTAGTCGGCCGATCGACTGAGATAGTCCCAGAGTAGAAATGCCATTGCCCGCATGCCGACCGGGAGGGCAGAATCGTCGGCGCGAAACGTCGGTGAGTGGTGCCCCCCAGAGGTCGTTCCCGGCGCGAGGGTCCCGAGCATGAAGAAGAACCCGGGCACCTCGTTCGCGAACAGCGAGAAGTCCTCGCCGGCCATCCAGGGTTCGGCCAACGCGACGTTGTCGTCCCCCACAGCGGCGGAGAGACTAGGAATCGACCGGTCCGTCAGCGCGCGATCGTTGATCGTGACCGGTGTGAGACGCTCGTAGTCGAGCGCGAACGAGCCACCCCCGGCGCGGGTGATGCCGTCGAGGATCTCGCCCATCCGGCGCTCGACGATGTCCTGCACGTCGGGATCGTAGGTCCGGACCGTGCCCTCGAGCAGTACCTCTCCGGGGATGATGTTGAAACGTGTTCCCCCACGAATCATCCCGACGGTGACGACGCTCGGCGCCAGCGGGGACAGCGTGCGCGACCGAATCGTCTGCAGCGCGGTGACCACCTGCGCCGCCATGACCACCGGGTCGATGCTTAGATGCGGCGACGCGCCGTGCGCTTGTCGGCCGTGGATCGTGGCGCGAAAGTGATCGACCGCGGCCAGCGCACCACCCGGGGTGTAGACGATCTTGCCGACGTCGAGGTGTGCGCGGGCGTGGAGCCCGAACACCGCTTCGGGCCGCGGATCGCCAAAGACGCCCTCCTCGAGCATTAGCGAGGCCCCCCCTCCTCGTCCGGCGGAGGCCCTTCTTCGGCCGGCTGAAACACGAAGACGACGGTGCCGGGCAGCTCCGGTTGGAGCGCCTTGAAGATCGACGCCACGCCGAGCTGCACGGCCGTGTGAATGTCGTGCCCGCAGGCGTGCATCACGCCGACGTCCTGACCCAGATAGGTGGCGCGCGTCGTCGACCGAAACGCCAGGTCGGTCTCTTCCGTGACGGGCAACGCGTCCATATCGGCGCGCACCGCGACAACCGGTCCCGGCAGACCGCCGCGGAGCACCGCCACGACACCGGTGTGCGCGATGCCGGTGCGCACATCGTCGAACCCCAGCGCGCGCAGGTGGTCCGCGGCCAGCGCCGCCGTTGCCACCTCACGGTTCCCCAGCTCGGGGTGCTCGTGGATCTGGTGGCGCATCTCGGTGACGCGCGGCAGCGCCCGCTCCACCTCGGCATCGATCCGGTCGCGCTGGGCCGCCGCCGGCACGAGCCAGGTCGTCAGCATGAGGGCGATCACGCAGGCGCGACATGCCATGGCCGTATTCTACGCCCCGACCTCTCTATAATGGTGCGGGATGCGTCGCGCCACGCTCATCGCGCTCGGCATGATTGCGGTTGGCGTCGGGGGCTGCTCCCGCGACCAGGCGGTCATCGACCTGACGTCGGCGGCCACCGACGGCCAGGCGACCACCGAACCGACGTCGACGGCCACCAGGCCGACGTCGACGGCCACCGTACCGACGTCGACGGGCACTGAGCCCGCCGCGACCGATGGTGCCGTTGTCGGACAGACTGTGACGGGTCACGCGCCGGTTTCGCGCGATGGTTCCCTGACCGTCGTCATCCTGGAGCCGGAGACCGCGATGTCCATCGAGACCCCGACCGAACCGGTCAGGATGGACCAGCTCGGGATGGAGTTCCTCCCGCCTGTCCTACTGGCGGGCACGGGGCAACCCGTGCACTTCCGCAACAGCGAAGACGTCTTGCACAACGTCCGCGTCTACAACATCGAGAGCAAAGACACCGCGTTCAACATTTCGACGCCGCTCGGCGGCACCTACGAGCACCGCTTCGACGTCGCCGGCACCTACAGGGTCGCGTGCGACATTCACCCGGCGATGGGTGCGAGCGTCGTCATCACGGCGGCGCCATACGCGACGGTGGCCGAGCGCGATGGCAGCTTCGTGTTTGACGATGTGCTGCCGGGTGCGTACCGGGCCATCGTGCATTTCGGCGGCGAGCGGACCGAGCAGCGCGTCGACATCGCGCCGTCGGCGACCGAGTTGGCGCTCGACTAATCCAGACGGGGGCTGCGCCCCCGAACCCCGCCGCGGACGCTACGCGGGGACCCCGAGAGCCCCACTCCGCGCCCGCGAGGCGCGCCGTGCGCGCCTTGGACGCACGCGCGACAGAGTGGCCGCTTGACTCGAGCTTGGGTTAGGTCGGGACTTCCAGATTCGGCATCGGCTGACCGGCGAAGACGCGCCGGAGCGGCTTGGCCATGAGCCGCGCCCAAGACGCGGCCCTCGACACGCGCGCGCTGTCGGTCGCGATGCCGGTATTGGCGTACATCTGGCGATACAGCTTGGAAACCAACACGTAGGCCATACGCGACTTGAGCGACCGCACGCACGACGAACGCCGCCACACCTTCCCCAACGAATAGAAGCGATCCCACGCCGACTGCGCGCCCAGACGGATTTCTTCGGCGGTCATGGTCGGGTGCGGAGAAAAGATCTTCGGCCGCACCGACTGCGGGATGAGCCAGTAGCGTTTGAGCGGCACACCGTCGACCTCCCGGGACGCGGATGCATCGTTCTGCTCCCACTTCTGGAAGTCAACCGTCCCCGGAAACGGGGTAAGGGTGACGAACTGGGCGAAGTCGATGTCGGCGTCGTGCGCCAGCGCCGCGGTGGCCTGGAACGTGTCGTGCCGGTCGCTTGGCAGGCCGAAGATGAACGACCCCAGCACGTGCACGCCATGCCGCTTGAACTCGCGGAGCCGGGACACCAGCTCGTCGCCGGCCACGTTGAAGCCCTTGTACACGTCGTTCAGACCCTCCTGTGTGACCGACTCGACGCCGACCAGCGCGCCGCGAATCCGCGCCTTGTTCATCGCCTTGAGAAAGGCCGGGTCCTCCCCCGCCTCCATGGTGATCTGCGTAAAGAGCACCGTGTCGGACGGGAGCTGCGCCAAACCTTCCATCAGCTCGAACCGCTCGGCTCGCATCCCCTCGAGCTCCGCCAGCCGTGACCCGTCCTCGCGCCGCTTGGCCATCTCGAGGTCTTCCAGCGTCACCGGGTAGAAGTTGTCGTCGGCGAGCACGATGAAGCGGAACCCCATCCGTCGGAGCTCGACGATCTCCTCGAGCACGGCGTCCGACGTTCGCTGACGCGGCGTTTGCCCGTCCGTCCTCCACACCGAGCAGAAAGAGCAGTGCTTGGGGCATCCGCGGACGGTTTGCACCGACGCCCACATGTACTGATCCCGCGGCAGCAGCTCCCAGCGGCCCTTGCGAAAAGACGCACCCGCCACATGCCCGCCTTCGTAGATGCGCTCGGGCACGCCCGCCGCGCACGCATCGAGCACCGTCGGCCAGACGCCCTCACCGTCTCCCTTGACCACCGTGTCCGCACCGCCGCGCTCAATCGCTTCTTCCGGATACAGCGTTGCGTGGACCCCCCCGAACACGACCTTGGCGCCGCGGTCGCGGGCGCGGCGTCCCACTTCGTAACCGCGCAGCGCGTTGCCAGTGTGAATACCGACCCCGACGAGGTCGCCAGGCTGAATGGCGTCCAGCTCGAACGCCTCAATGGTCTCGTCGACGATGGACGGCACCCCGTGGGCGGCCGGCGTGGCCTCTGCGAGCACGTAGGGCCACCGCGGCGTGATGACCGCCGTCCCGAACGAAATATGACTAGGGTTGATGAGATGTACCTGCATCGATGTCTAGGTCCTCGGCGAACGCGTAGCCGCGTCCGACTTGTAGTGCTCGTTAGTCTCCGCCGGTAAACGCACGCTTGAATGACGCGCCAACGCCGGTGAACGCGCTCGCCGTCGCCTGACCGGCCCCCGCAAACCATACCCCAACCGATGCTCCGGCCCGCCCCAGCGATCTCCAAGGCGACGACCTGGTCAGCAGGGACTGCGCGGGGATGCCGGCCGCAAGGAGTCCTCGCCGTGTCCCTGGCACGCTGCCCGCGAGCGGGTTGAACCCGGCCTGCGGAAGACCCCGCGCGAACAAGGGACGGGCGCGACCACGGCTCGCCACGAGGAGCGGCGCCACGGCGCGTGCCCGCGGAGTGAGCAGCTCGGCGCGCACTGGCAACCGCGATGCGGCGATCGGCGGCTCCGGGCGCGCCGCCACCGCGCGCGACTCGGTTGCACGTCGCGCGGTCATCCTCGCACCCGAGACTCGCGCCGGCACGCGTGCCGCACGCGCGGACGCCGGCGGCGAAGACACGCGCTCGGGCAGCTGGGCGACCAACGTCAGGGTCTCCCCCGACGCGCCGAACTCCACGATCGGCGGGAGCCACCCGAGCTGAATGATCAAGACTCCCGCCGCACCCGCCGTCGCGGCCAGCGCGGGCCGCGATGGCCGGAGTGCGTGATTTTGACGCGGGTCGAGCAACCGGGCCACGCGACGAGCAACGACACCCCGCGAACCGCTCACGCCGGACGCCAGCCGCGGCGCGCCACGCCAATGCGCCGTCGCGGCGACCCTGGCAAGGCACCGCGCGTAGGCCCGCGGACCAGCGCAACGTGTGGCGGCCCAATCGTCGGCGGCCAGCTCGCGCTCCCGTCGGATGCCTCGGTTGACGAGCCAGACGGCTGGGTGCGCTCCACACGGCACCGCCACGAGCACCTGCAGAAGGTTGGCCCAATCGTCACGCCGTTCGACGTGCGCGTATTCGTGAAGCACGACCTGATCGAGCTCCGCGTCGGTGAGTGTGTCGACTAGGACGCGTGGCACGACGATCACCGGAGCGCCGAGCCCCAGCACCGATGCGACGCGGCCCTCGTCCGTCAGGCCGAGCGACGCGCCGCGCCCGTGGTCCCGCGCCGCACGCCACCGTGGCAAGCGCCGCTCCAGGTCGGCGGGCATCGGCATCACCCGCGCCTTCGACTGTCGCAAACGGCGGATGTCGTGCACGAACCGCACGAGCCCGAACAGGGTCGCGCCACCCCACGCCATGACGATGCCGGCGAACACCGAGAGCGGCACCGATGGCAGCGGCACCACACCGGACCCCAACGGTCCACGCGGACCGGTCGTCGGGACCGCGGCGGCATCCGCGAGGGCGTAAGTCAGCGGCAGCAGCAAGACGACACCGAGGGCGACCCACCACACGTAATATCGCGTGGCCGCGCTCAGCGTTGGGACGGCCCACAGGACACCGGTCGCGACCAGCGCAACGAGGCTGCCTTGCCACACCCACGTCAGGAGAAGCTCCAACCCATGCCCCTTCTACGCACTTTCGTCGAGCAACTTCTTGATATGGGCCAGCTCGGCTGTGCCAACCCGTTCGTGCTCGAGGATGTTCAACGCCAACGACCCGGGTGACCCGTCGAACCACAGCCCAGCCAGCCGACGCACGGCGCGCCCTTGCGCCCGCTGGCGGCCGACGACCGGGTGGTATATGAACGCCCGACCGTTCTTCTCGTGCCGGACGTACTCCTTTTCCTCGAGAATGCGAAGCACCGTGAGCACCGTATTGTAGGCGGGCCGACCGAGCTTCGGCAGCGCCGCACGGATCTCACTCACACTCGCCCGTCCCGCGTCCCAGAGGACCCGCATCAACCGGAGCTCTCCATCCGTCAGCGTGACGGACCGCTTACGCGGCACGGGTGTAGGTACTCATCTCCTAATTCCTTAAGACGCCACTATAGAGACCCGTGGACATGTCTGTCAACTAATGAATTAGGAGTACCCGACCCGACGGTATGATGATCGGCGCACAACGACGGTGGAGAACACTCATGAAGACAGCGCAGGAGATCGCGGATTTCCTCGGCGGCACGCTACACGGAAACGGATCCGTGGAAATTCAGTCGGTCGGGAGCCTGGAGCGGGGCACGGAAGGGACCCTCGCCTACGCCGAGGGGAAACACGTACACGACGTGGCGTCCACGCGCGCATCGTGCGTATTGGTGCCATCTGGCGACTACCCCGACCGTACCCACATCGTCGTCGAGCACCCCCGCCTCGCGTTCGCGCGCGCGGCGCAATGGCTGATCCCCGTCGAGGCGAGACCGCCCGGTGTTCATGCCACAGCCGTCATCGAGGCTGGCGCCGAGGTCGGGCCCGACGTCTCGATCGGGGCGTGGACGATCGTCGAGGCCGGCGCGCGCATCGGCCGCGGATCGGTCGTCTACCCGGGTTGCTATATCGGCACGGGGTGTCGAGTGGGCGACGAGTGCGTGCTGTTTCCCCGCGTCGTGCTGTATCCGGCGACCGATGTCGGCGATCGGGTCATCATCCATGCAGGCGCCGTGATCGGCAGTGACGGATTCGGGTTCGTCTTCGACGGCACCCGGCATGTCAAGATCCGACAGGTCGGTCGCACGACGATCGGTGCGGACGTCGAGATCGGCGCCAACAGCTGTATCGACCGCGGCGCACTCGACGAGACGCTCGTCGACGAGGGCGTCAAGATCGACAACCTCTGTCAGATCGCCCACAACGTGCGTATCGGGGCGCACGCCACGATCTCGTCGCAAACCGGCATCGCCGGCAGCTCGACGATCGGTCGCCGGGCGACGATTGCTGGCCAGGTCGGCATCGCCGACGGGTGTCGCATCGACGACGACGCCCTCGTCGGCGCGCAGTGCGGCGTGCCGACGCGGAAACGCGTACCGGCGGGCGATGTGTTCTGGGGCACGCCCGCCCGACCGCTCAAGACGTTCAAGACCCAACAGGCGCACCTGAGTCGCCTGCCGAGTCTGGCCGCGGAGGTGAAGCGCCTCCGGGCAGAGCTGGACGAGCTGAAAGCAACGCTCGGCTAGTTGCCTACCCCGTCTCTCGGGCGGCCGGCGGCCTTACGGAAGGACTGCCCGGGAAGGCCAAGGCGCGCTCGACTGCATCGAGCACCTGCTCGACGGAGATCGCCTCGAGGCACGGCGGCCGACCATCGGGTGACGGCGGCGATGGACACTCCGTAAAGAATCGTTCGCGGCACGGAGAACACTCGAAGCCGGCGGAGACCGCCAGGGCCGACACACCGCGAGACGCACGTGGGCCCGTGCAGCGAGCGGTCGACGAACCAAACACGGTGACGGTCGACACCCCCAGGATCGACGCGAGATGCGCCGGTCCGCTGTCGTTGCCGACGTAGAGTGCGCACCGCTCGAGGAGCGCGCACATCTGCGGCAACGTCGCGTCGCGCACCAGCGCGACCCCATGGCTGGCCGCCCAGTCGGATGGCGCGTCGAACGGCGGGCGGCCGTGCACAATGACCCGCCGCCCGGCAGTGCGTGCCAGGACCTCGGCCAGCTCTCGAAAACGCTCAGTGGACCACGCACGTGGGGTCTTGGCGGCGGCCGGGTTGACGAAGAGCGGTCGGACGTCGTCGGGCCAGCCGACGTCGCGAAATAGACGACCCGCATACCCGCGGTCATCACCAGTCAGCACGAGCGGCGTCGCACGCTCGTCGACGGCCACGCCCCAACCGAGCGCGGCGACCAGTGCCGCAAAGCCGTCCGACCGGTGGCGGTCTGAGGACACCGCCACCGTCTCGGTCAGCAGCGCACCCCGCCGGTCCGTCGCCGACCCGATGCGTCTCGGGATGCCCGCGAGCCAGGCGGTGAACGCGGCCTCGAACGACGGCACCAGGAGCACGACGGCATCGAACCGCCCAGACCGAAGACGGTGTGACGTCCGGATCACAGTCGCGGCGCGCGAGAGGCCCCGGCGGGCGGGTGCGGCGATCACCTCGTCGAGCGCGGCAATCCGCGCGGCCAGCTCGCAGTGAGCGAGGCGCGCCATCCCGACCAGATGGGCCGTCGGCATCGTCGCGCGAACGGCATCGACCGCCGGGGCCGCCATCGCGATGTCGCCGACCCAGTTCGGGAGCCGGATCAAGATGCGGCGAGGCCGTGGACGGTCGATGGTGGCAATCCGTTGCACTGCTGATCCCACTGCTAGCAGCCCGTGGTGAAAGTCCCTATTAGGGATCGACACGATCGATCCCGCGTACTACACTGTCGCGCATGGCGATGGGCAAACGACGACGCCGGGCGCGGCAAGCATCGATGTGGGTTCCCACCAGCGACCTGCCTCGCAGTGCGGCGCATCCGTTCTATCAGCGATTGAATCGGATCCTCGATGACACGGGCTTCGACGCGTTCGTCGAGGCGCAATGCGCGCCGTTCTACGCGGACGGCGTCGGTCGTCCGAGTCTGGCGCCGGGGCGGTACTTCCGGCTGCTGATGCTCGGCTACTTCGAAGGGCTGGACTCGGAGCGGGCGATCGCGTGGCGGGCGGCCGATTCGCTGAGCATCCGGCAGTTTCTGGACCTCGAGCTGCACGAGGCGCCGCCGGATCACTCGACGCTGTCGCGCACCCGGCGCCTGATCGACGTCGAGACCCATCAAGCGGTGTTCACGTGGGTGCTGCAGCAACTGGCCGACGCCCAGCTCGTGACCGGGCGGACCCTCGGCATCGATGCCACGACGTTGGAAGCGAACGCCGCATTGCGGAGTATCGTGCGCCGGGACACGGGCGAAGGCTACGAGGCGTTTCTGACCGGGCTGGCCGAGGCGTCCGGCATCGTCACGCCGACCCGCGCTGAGCTGGCCCGGTTCGACCGGAAACGGAAGAAGAAAGGCTCCAACGACGACTGGACGCATCCGCAGGATCCGGACGCGAAGATCACGAAGCTGAAGGACGGGCGCACGCACTTGGCGCACACCGCGGAGCATGCGGTGGACCTGGAGACGGGGGCCATCGTCGGCGTCACCGTGCAGGATGCCGACGACGGCGATACGACGACGATGGTCGAGACCCTGATCACGGCGGCCGACCACGTCGAAGCCGTCCTGCCGGCCGGCGCCGGTATCGCCGAGGTCGTCGGGGACAAGGGGTATCACAGTAACGAGACGATGGTGGCGTTCGCCGCGCTCGGCGTGCGCAGTTATGTTTCGGAGCCGGACCGCGGGCGACGCAACTGGACAGGCAAGGCGGCGGCGCGCGACGCCGTGTACGCGAACCGTCGGCGCATTCGGGGCACGCGTGGGCAACGGCTGCTGCGACGGCGGGGCGAGTTGCTCGAACGCCCCAACGCGCATCTCTACGAGACCGGGCGGCTGCGCCGGGTGCATCTGCGTGGGCATCCCAACATCCTCAAGCGCGTGCTTGTGCACGTCTGCGGGTTCAATCTTGGGCTCCTCATGCGGCAGCTGACGGGCGTCGGCACGCCGCGGAGCCTCCAAGGCCGCGCGGTCGCCGTCTTCGAGGCCTTGATCGCTGATCTTGGCCGCCTCTGGACCCTCGTATCGCCCGCGTGGGCGCGAGATGCGCAAGATCTGCCGCACTCGTCGTTTCTCGACCTTATGACACGGTGTCACGAACACATGCCCCTCGACCTACGAAAGGGCGTTTTCACCACGGGCTGCTAGTGTCCTGAACGGCGATCGGGTCGCGAACGGCTGAGCCAGTCCATTATGCGTCTGACGAGTTGTCCGGGCGGAACTCGACGAACTCGGGGCCGACCCCTGTCCATCGTCCGACGTGAGGGCCGGCTCCGTTCGCGTGACGCGCGCGAGACAGCGAAAGCGTCCTGGTGCCAGGTTGCCGAGTTGCATCGGCATATCGACGATCATCTCGAAGAGGGCCCCACGCGTAAGGGGTTCCGGCGTCCGGAAGAGGACGCCGGAGTCGCTGAGGTTCACGATCCGAACGTCACGCCACTGCGACCCACGGGGCAGACGGTAACGGCCCGGTACGGCAAGCGCGAACCGCGCCGAACGGGGAACACGCGTGCGCGCCATCCTGCAGAACCCTAACAGCCCGTGGTGAAAATGCCGCGTCGCACCGAGACCGGTGAGGCGCCTGGCTGGCAAGGCGCGAAGAGGGAGAGTACCCAGAGTATGTGACCCCGCCGACCGATGGTCCAGCACAGGCCTTCGCGCGATGCATCGCCGGTCGAATGCAGCGGCACTTTCACCACGGGCTGCTAGTGTCCTGTAACCGTAATTCGCTGCATACGTCCTGGCGCGCGGCGCCCGGCGGGCAAGGTGCGACGAGGGAGCATAGTGGGCCTATGTGACCGAGGAGCACCGCCGCCAGGCGGGATCCCCCCGCTGGCGGCGGTGCCGTCAGGCGGGATGCCCCGCCCGGGAATTATGTTGCGAATCACGGTTACAGGACACTAGCTGTGGGCGATGAGTCGCGCCGTCTGGGGGTGGGCCGGGCACTCGAACACGTCCCGCGTGGGACCGGTCTCCACGATGCGCCCCCGATGCATAACCGCCACGCGGTCGGCCATCTGCCGAATGACCGCCAGGTCATGGGAAATGAACAGCATAGTGAGTGAACGCTCGGCCTGGAGGTCCCTGAGGCAGTTGAGCACCTGCCCCTGCACGGAAACATCGAGCGCCGCCACCGGCTCGTCCGCAACAAGCAGCTGAGGTCGGGTGGCAATCGCGCGGGCAATCCCGACGCGCTGGCGCTCGCCCCCGCTGAGCTCGGGCCCGCGGTGGTCGAGATGCGCAGCGTCGAGCCCGACGAGATGCGCGAGCTCACGCGCACGGGTATCGAGCTCCGCCGGCGATGTGAGCCGGTGGATCACGAGCGGCTCGGTGATGATCTCGCGAACGGTGTGCCGGGGGTTGAGCGAACCCAACGGATCCTGAAACACCATCTGCGCGTATCGACGCGTGCGACGAAGCTCCCGCGGACCGAGGGCTGTCAGATCGACAGTGCACGTCTCGGAGATGGCCAGCTCGACCCGCCCGGCAGTCGGCTCGATCAGCCGGAGCATCGCGCGAGCGAGCGTGGTCTTTCCACACGACGATTCGCCGACGAGGCCGAGCGTGCACCCCCGGTTGATCGTGAGGTTGAGGTCGTCGACAGCCCGCACGCGCGAGTCGGCGCCCACGCCGCGCCGATGATAGTCCTTCGACAGACTCGTCACCCGCACGACCGGTGCACGCCACGCGCCATCATCCGGCACGCGTTCGCTCCTGGGCGGAGCTGTGAAGAAAACAGCGTACCGCGTGTCCGGCCTCGAGCTCGACCAGCGCGGGGGTGGCGCCGTTGCACACCCCATGCTGAAATTCGTCGCAGCGATCGGCGAACGCACAGGAGTCCCAACGCGCGTCGCCTGACGGCACCATCCCAGGCACCGTGTCGAATCGTTCGACTCGCCGGTCCATCGGGGGACTGGCGGCGAGCAGACGAGCGGTATACGGGTGCATCGGGCTGCCGAGCACGCGAGCGGACGACCCGACTTCGACGATCCGGCCGGCATACATCACGGCCACCCGGTCCGAGACACGACCGATCGCCGTGAGATCGTGGCTGATGTGGATGACCGCCATCCCGAGCTCCGCCTGCAGCGTGGCGATGAGCGCGAGCACCTCGCTGCGCGTGACGGGATCGAGCCCCGTGGTCGGTTCATCAGCGATCAGGATCCGCGGCTGGCAGCACAGCGCGATCGCGAGCGCCGCGCGCTGCGCGAGACCACCGGACAGCTGATGCGGATACGCGGCCAGGTGGCCGCCCGAGGCGGGCATCCCGACGCGGTCGAGCATCTCGAGCGCGATCGTCCGCCGTTCGGCGGCGTCGAGGGTGCGACGGCGCAGCATCTCGTCCAGCTGTGCGCCGATCGTGAGTACCGGCGTCAGGCGGGTGGCCGGATCCTGGAACACGATGCCGATCTGCCGGCCGCGAACCGCGCGCATCACATCGCCGTCGGGATCGCAGCGCATGAGATCGACGATGCCCGTGTCCATGGCCAACCGCACGGCGTGGGCGACCGCGTGGCCCGGCGGCGGCACGGTCCGCAGGATGGCCTGGCCGGTGACGGTCTTGCCGCATCCGCTCTCGCCGATGATGCCGAGCGTTTCCCCTCCGTGAAGCGCGAACGACACGCCGTCGACCGCGTGTTGGATGCCATCGGCCGTCGGGAACGAGACGCGGAGCGACTGCACCTCGAGTAGCGGGCCGTCGACGGGGGTGCCATTCATCGCGTTGTTCTTGCCGACGTGCGACTTCGCACGCTAGTTTTGTCGGACATGATGGCGGATCCAGTAATTGCGTTCACGGGCGTCGATTTCGTGCGCGACGGCCGCACCATTCTGGCCGACATCGACTGGCGCGTCTCCCGCGGCGAGCGGTGGGTCGTTGTCGGCCCGAATGGCTCTGGAAAGACCTCGTTGTGTCGGATGGCCGGCCTGTATGTCCATCCGACCCGGGGGCGCCTCGACGTGCTCGGCCAGCGACTCGGCCGGACCGATGTCCGCGCGCTCCGCACGCGGCTCGGCGTCACCAGCCACGCGCTCGCGGACATGATTCGACCGGGTCTGCGGGCAGCGGACATCGTCATGACCGGCCGGCATGCCGCGCTGGCGCCGTGGTGGCATGAGTACAACGATGAAGATCGTGCCCGCGCCGGGGCGTTGCTGGAACGATTCGGCCTCGCGCGTCGCGCCGACGCCCGATTCGCGACATTGTCGGCCGGCGAGCGCCAGCGTGTACTGCTCGCACGCGCGCTCGTCAACGACCCAGCGCTGCTCATCCTGGACGAGCCGACGGCGGGACTCGATCTCACCGGTCGCGAGCAATTGGTGCGACTGCTCGCTGGCGTCGCCGACGACGACACCGCCGCGGTGGTGCTCGTGACCCATCACGTGGACGAGATTCCGCCCGGGTTCACGCACATCCTGATGCTGTCGGCGGGGCGCATCGTTGCCCGCGGGCCGCTCGAGCGGACACTCACGGCGGCCCGGTTATCCGCGTGCTTCGGACTGGCGTTGAAGCTGGACCGACGGGATGGACGCTGGTCCGCCTGGAGCACGCGCGACGGTTAACGCGACCGCTCACACGACCACCGGGACGTTCTCCCGAAACTCGCGTGCCAGCGAGTGCATGACATCCAAATACTGGCCGGTCTCCTCGTACACGCGCCGCTGCCGCTTGTAGCTCGGTCCCACGCGGAGCATGTCGGGAACCCGCATCAGCTCATCGTGACTCCCGAGCCGTTTCGCGACCGGCGCCAGCGTCTCGACGAGCGCGAGCAGGCTCTCGGACAGCTTCTCGAGGTTGCCGTCCTCGTCGACGATGATCTCGGCGTCGGTGGCCCAGCGCGCGGCACGCCACTTGTTCTCCCTGACGATCCAGTGGCGATGGAGCGGGAGATAGGTCCCTTCGTCGTACTGCTCGCCGAGCCAGACCACCAGCGTTTGGATGAGCGCCGTCATGGCGATCACCTCGTCGAGTGTCGGCAACCCGTCGCAGATACGCACCTCCACGGTCCCGAACTGCGGGTGCGGGCGAACATCCCACCAGATTTCGCGCACCGATTCGATCGCGCGCGCGTTGACCAGCGTGATCATCAGGCGCTGAAACTCCGCCCAGTTCAGGAAGCGATACGGCAACCCCGCCGTCGGCAGACTCTCGAAAATCTTGACGCGGCAGGACGCCAGTCCTGTATCGGCGCTGGTGAAGAACGGCGAGCTTGCCGACAGCGCGAGCAAATGCGGAAGGTAGGTCGTCATCGAGTTGAACAGCGCGATCGCCTTCTCGCCGCTCTGCACCCCGACGTGGACGTGCAATCCGAAGATCATCAGGCGCCGCGCCGGCCACTGGCATCGGTCGACCAACCGGTGGTAGCGATCCTCGGGAGTAATCCGCTGCTCGGCCCACTTCGAAAACGGGTGCGTGCCCGCGCAGGCCACGGTGTAGCCAAGCTCGTCGCACACGGCGAGGAGAGCGCGGATCCGTTCCCCTAGCTCGAGCCGCACCGCCGCGACGTTGGGGCAGATGTTCGTGTTCAGCTCGATCGTCGATTCGATCAGCTCCGGCTTGACGTGCTCGTCGTTCGAGGCCGCGAGGATGCGCGGCGCGCCACCGACGAGATTCATCGTCTCGGGATCGAGGATCTGCAGCTCCAGCTCAACCCCGAGCGTCGGGTTGGGCGAGCCGTTGAACGTGATCTTCATCAGGCGCTCTAGCGGTCAGGTGGGTTGCGGGCCGCGAAGCCACCTGATTATATGGTGCGCGTGGGGCCGCGCCGCTCGCCGTTTTGGCGGTATACCGCGTTTCAGATTCCCGGGTGGATCCTCGCAACGGCCGGCGGATGGTGGCTGTACACATCACTACGCGTGCCGATGTGGGTGGCGGGCGGCGTGCTCGTCGCATGGGTCATCAAGGACATGGTCCTCTACCCGCTGCTGCGCTCCGCATACGAGGTGGACGACACCCGGCCGATCGAACGACTCGTCGGACGACCGGGCACCACCGCCGAGCGCCTCGCGCCGCGCGGCTACGTGCGCGTGCGGGGCGAGCTGTGGCGGGCCGAGGCGGAGGGCGTGTCCGCCGTCGAGGCGGACACGGCGGTCGAGGTCGTCGACACCGAGGGGATGATGCTGAAGGTGAGGCCGCTGGATGTAGCAACGCCGGAAGACCGATTGACCGACCCCGTTACTTGATCAGCCGCGTGTCGGGGAACTGCGCGTGCCAGCCGAACCAAAACGCCCGTTGGGCGGCCACACGCGACGCGCGCCGGGTCGCGTCGACTGTGTGCACGAGCGCGTCCTCGGTCACCCTCCAGCGCGCCCCTGTTGCATCGATGACCATCAGCCCATCGTCACCCTCGACTCGATCGAAGGTCGCGGCCTCGGCGTCGTAGACTCGGTTGGCCCCTGCGGCGCTGCTGACAATGACGAGACGCCGGCCGGCATGCTCCACCATCTGCACCTCGCGGGCCTCCAGAAACTCGACGGCCACCGCCAGCGGACGACGAACGCCGCCGGCGTCCTCGAGAAGCATGACGAGCACCTCGTCCTTGTTCGCGAGGCGGTCGTCGGGTTCGGGCACGGCGAACCACAGGTCGTCGTGCGAGAAGTAGTCCCGGTAGGCAGCCCCCTCGCTGTAGTCGAGCTGATGCCCCGTGTCGAGCGAGAGGACCGTCGTCCCCGGGTGCATCCGCCGCCACTCGCCCCAGGTCGTCGTCACGACCGAGCGGTGTCTCAGACGCATCCCGCTCCCCACGAGTGACCCGACCACTGGTACGCCCTCGAACGTGCTCCAGAGGCTGCGCGTCTCCTCGTCGAACATCAGCTTGTTGGACCGAAAGAGAAGACCGCTCGTGCCGAAGACGATGTGCCGTCCGTCGACGACGCTTTCATACGGAATGACCGTCCCGCACAGGGTGCAGTACACGATGGTCAACTCCGTGTCGCCCAGCCGGTCCAGCGCCAACTCATGGCGCGCCAGGATGCGCTTGGGATACGCACGGGTTTCACCACCGGCCGCGATGCCGAACACGATGTGCGCATCGTCGAGGTAGCCTGCCTCGTCTGCCGTGACATGTGCCGGGGAGACCAGCGGCGGGATACCGTTGACGCCTACGCCACCCCAGTCGATTTCATCGAGCCGTATCGTCGACCTCGCGCCGGCGGGAAAGAAGCGCTCGAACTCCGGGTCGATCTGTGCGTACCACGCCCCTTTGAAGAACGCGTAGTCGGGATGCGGATCGTAGGGCTGCTCCCACATCCACTCCTGCACGCGTTGGGTCGACCCGCCAAACCGCTGCGCGGTGCGCGCCTCGAGGAAATCCATGAGTCGGCGCCATACGCGCGCGGACGCGCGTTCAGCCGGGGTCTGGTCCGGCGCCGGCGGCACGAGGAAGCGCACGATGTCCAGGAGGACGCCCGCGTAGCCGTCGCGCCAGTGAGCCGCGATCTCGTCGAGGGCGGCGGCCGCCGTGTCATCGTCGTCATTCAGCGCCGCACGAAAGAGGAAAATATCGGGATGCGCCAAGTCGGCTTGGCGCGCGTGCGCCTGCGTCACCGCGGTCACCGCGGCCGACAGGGCGATGACGCCGGCCAGAACGGTCAAGCAACTGACACGCATCGTTTGTGTTGACGCCAGCGGCGCGCCGTGGTCTGCGCCGTGGACGCTACCCACGTACCTTATACGCCGTCGTGCGGCCCCTCACGAGAGAGTGTGTACTCGTTGTGGACCGTCGGCAACGGCCAAGGCGCGCACGCGCGCGCCTCGCGGGCGCGGAGTGGGGCTACCAGCCCATGGTGTACGTACGCTGCATCCGACCGGCGATGCCTCCCGTCGCGCGGCGGTGCTCGTCGGTCACATACGCCCGGTATGCTCCCTCCTCGCGCCTTGCGGGCCGGGGGCCTCACCGGTCTCGGTGCAACGCGGACGTACACCATGGGCTGGTGGGGGTCCCCGCGGAGCGCCCGCGGGGTTCGGGGCGAAGCCCCGTCCAACTAAAGACCTTGCCCGGCAACGACGCCGCATCTTATGGTATTCAGACATCTGGTTGGCTGGTGCACCGCTCCAGCGGCCGCAACGATGCACACGCGCTGGCGGCGCGGTCGCCGGCCCGGTGTCGAGGAGGATTCGATGAGCCATCGACTTATCACGTTTGCTCTCGTCGTGGTCGCGATCGTCGCACTGGCGCCGATTGCTGCCAACGCGCAGTCGGACTCCACCCCGCGCCTGGCGGACGGTACGCCAGACCTGTCGGGTGTGTGGGACTTTCGCACCTTGACGCCGCTGCAGCGACCCAGCGACCGCGCGGAGCAGGCGTTGCTGACCGAGGAAGAGGTGGCGGAGATCGAGGCGCGGTCGGTCGCCAACGCGGCCGAGGCGGATCTCCCGAGCGAGGTGCGAACCGAACCGCTACCTGCCGGGCAGAACGTCGGGGGCTACAACAACTTCTGGTTCGACCGGGGCGCCGGCGTCGTGGACGACCGGCGGACGTCATTGATTTTCGACCCGCCGAACGGGCGGGTGCCGCCCCTCCGGCAGGACGCGCGGCATCAGATTGGCTCGCTCGGCGCGGATATGCCGAGCAACCGTCCGATTCGGTACCGCGCCGGCGGTGCGGGCGTCGACGGTCCCGAGGATCGCGGCCTCGCCGAGCGGTGCCTCCTCGGGTTCAACTCCGGCCCACCGATGCTGCCGGGCGGTTACAACCAGAACATGCAGTTATTCCAGACCCCGAGCCACGTCGCCATCCTCATGGAGATGGTGCACGACTCGCGCATCATTCCGCTGGATGACCGGCCCCATTTGCCCGGGGACGTGCGGCAGTGGATGGGTGATTCCCGAGGCTACTGGGACGGTGACACGCTCGTCGTCGAAACGACGAACTTCACAGACAAGACGGCGAGCTTCAACCCCAGCGTCATGGTGGCGATGGGCACCGGCACGAACCTGCGTCTCATCGAGCGATTCACGCGTGTCGATGCCGACACCCTGAGCTACGCGTACTCGGTACACGATCCGAAGACGTTCACGTCGACCATCAGCGCTGAGATCCCGATGAAGCGGGGCACCGCGCTCTTCGAGTACGCCTGCCACGAGGGTAACTACGGCATGCTGAACATCCTGCGGGGTGCGCGCGACGACGAGCGAGCCACCGCGGCCGCATCAAAGTAGCATCGACCCGCGTGTGACGTTTCGGCGGCGCGTGAGGCGAGAGATACGCCGACAGGGGGGCCGCACGGCCCCCCTGTTTTCACTTCGACCCGCTGATGCTCTCCAGACTTAGGCCCGGTCCCGCGCTCGTGTTGCTCGCGTTGACGGCGGGCGCGTCGGTGAGTCCACGGGCCGCGCAGCCGCCCACCCCCGCGAGCGCCGACCAGGCCGAGTTCTTCGAGAGCCAGATCCGCCCACTCCTCTCCGAGCACTGCTTCGAGTGTCATAGCGCTCGGGTGGAGACGCCGTTCGGCGGTCTTCGCCTCGACAACCGCGAGGCACTACTCGCGGGCGGTGACTCCGGCCCAGCGGTCGTACCGGGAGACGCGGCCGGCAGCCGGCTCGTCGAACGGATCCAGGGACGGCCGGTTCTGATGCCCCCGACCGGCGCGCTCGCCTCCGCCGACATCGCGACCCTCGTCGCGTGGGTGGAGATGGGTGCACCCTGGCCGACGAACGCCGCAACGGCCGACATCCCGGACCCGTCGGCACCGTTCGATCTCGCCGCGCGTCGGCGCGACCACTGGGCCTGGCAGCCGGTGCGGCCGGTCGATCCGCCCGCCGTGCGCAACGGCGCGTGGCCGCAAGGGCCGGTCGACGCGTTCATTCTCGCCAGCCTCGAGGGGCGCGGGCTCGAGCCGGCCGCCCCCGCCGACCGGCTGACGCTCATCCGGCGGCTGTCGTTCGACTTGCGCGGCCTACCGCCGACTCCGGCAGAGATCACGCGATTCGTCGGCGACCGCGCGCCGGCCGCCTATGCCGATCTCGTTGACCGGTATCTCGCGTCCCCGCACTTCGGTGAGCGCTGGGCGCGCCACTGGATGGATCTCGTCCGCTACAGCGAATCGCACGGCAGCGAGGGCGACCCCGATACCCCGCTCGCCTGGCGCTATCGCGACTACCTGATCCGCGCGTTCAACGACGACGTCCCATACGACCAGCTGATTCGCGAACACGTCGCGGGCGACCAGCTGCCATCGCCGCGGCTCAACGAGACCGACCAGCTCAACGAGTCGATGATCGGCACGGCCCACTACCGGATGGTGGAGCACGGCTATCAGCCCGTCGACCCGTGGGAGGACCGAGTCAAGTGGGCTGACAACCAGGTGGATGTCGTCTCGAAGGCATTTCTTGGGCTCACGGTCTCGTGCGCGCGCTGCCACGACCACAAGTTCGACGCGATCAGTCAGCGGGACTACTACTCGTTGTTCGGTACGCTGTACGGGGCGCGCCCGACCCAACGCGCGATCGACGCCCCTGGGCTGCTGGCGACGAACAAGGACCGCCTCTCGGCGTTGAAGGGCACGGTCCGCGAAGCGTTGGCCAACGCATGGCTCGACGCGTCTGATGCCATTGCCGCGACGCTGCTCGATACCCCCATCGGCCACGCTGAAGTCGAGGTTGGCGAGCCGGCTGCGGACCGAGCACCCCCGCGTGACGGGAGCGTGCTCGCTGCGTGGGACACCCTCGCCGACGCGGGGGTGGCCGACTTCGGCGAGCGCTGGCGCCAACTCGCGCTACGGTGGGAAGCTGAGATCGCCGACCGCGAGCGCTTCAACCGGGAGCATTTCGACACCGCGTGGGATCTCGGCGGCGCGGACTACGCATCGACAGTCGGGCATGGCACGGGACGGACCGATGCGCCGTCCGTACCGGGTGAATTCACGATCCTGCCGCGCGGCGACCGCCTGCTGACCGGCATCTATCCGTCCGGTGCCTACACTCACCTGCTGTCCACAAAGCACCCCGGCGTCATCCAGACCCCGCGCTTCCGGATTCAGAACGACTACATCAGCCTCCGATTGCTTGGCGGCGATCTGAGCTTCGCCCAGCTCATCATCGAGAACTATGCCGTGCCGCGTGGCGGCATCTACCACCTGCGCTACAGCCCGAAACAAGACGAGATGGCCTGGGCGCGGTGGGATGCGTCGTTCTGGAAAGGGTTCACGGCCTACATCGAGTTCGCGACGCAGGACGACGTGACTCAGTTTGCCTTCGACCCGGAAGACAGCCAGCTGCGCAACCGGCCCACGCGGCGCCGCGACGGACGGTCGGCCATCGGCGTCAGTCACATCCTGTTTCACGACGCGAAGAAGACGCCGGCGGAGACCGTCGTGCCGTTGCGGTATCTGCTGGAGACCGGCGGGGGCAGGGCCCCGGCGTCGCGCCCGGAGCTCGCCGAGCTCATCGGTCGCCGCGCCCGCGACGCGGTGACCGCCTGGCGCGACGCGCGGCTGACCGAGCCGGGCGCGGCGTTTCTCGACGAGCTCGTGAAAGCTGACCTGCTCTCGCGCTCGCTCGAGGAGCTTGTCGAGCTGCGCGCGCCGGTCGCCGAGTACCGAGCACTGGAGCGAGAGGTCCCGGTGGCGCGACGCGCTCCAGGAGTCGTCGAGGAAGGTGGACCCGACCACCCGCTGCTCGTGCGAGGCAGTCCCAAGAACCTGGGGGAGCCTGTGCCGCGCGGGTTCCTCACCGCCGTCGACAACACGCCGTATCCCGACCCCGGGCTCGTGCGGCTCCGGTTGTCGGATGCGATCACGGCCGCGGACAACCCGCTGACCGCGCGCGTGGCCGTCAACCGGGTCTGGCGCCACCTGTTTGGCTTCGGGATCGTGCGCACCGTCGACAACTTCGGCCGTCTCGGAGACTCGCCGTCACACGCGGCCCTGCTCGATACGCTCGCCGCGGCGTTCCGAGACGACGGCTACTCGACGAAGCGCATGATTCGGCGGCTCGTGCTCAGCCAGACGTACCGGATGAGCAGCGAGGCGTCCGACGAGGCGGTCAGGGCCGACCCGTCGAATCGGCTGCTGCAGCACGCTAATCTGCGCCGACTGGACGCGGAGGCTATTCGCGACTCGATGCTGGCGATCTCCGGACGGCTCGAGCCGGCGATGTATGGTCCGTCGGTGCCGGTGCACTATGCGGCGCGCCACGGCCTCACCGAAGGGGATCCTGACAACGGCCCGGTCGACGGCGGCGGCCGGCGCAGCATCTATCAGGAGATCCGGCGCAACGCCCACAACCCGTTCCTGGAGGTTTTCGACCTGCCGAAACCGGCAACCACGCGCGGGCAGCGCGACGCGACCAACGTCCCGGCGCAGTCGCTCGCCCTCCTCAACAGCCCCTTCGTCACCGGTCAGGCCAGTGAGTGGGGGCGCCGGCTTGCGGCTGGAGAGGCCGCGTCTGTCAACGGACGAATCGAGCATATGTTTGTCCGTGCGCTCGGCCGGCGGCCGACCGGGCCGGAGCGCGCACGCGTCGCGGCGTATCTCGGGACCGTTGCCGCCGACCGCGGCGTGGCCGAGCCGCTCCTTCTCCACGACGCCGCGGTGTGGCGAGACGTCGCGCATAGCCTGTTCAACCTCAAGGAGTTCATCTTCGTTCGGTAGCCAAGATGTGCTACGACCCGAACCATTATCCGGAACGGCGACGATTCATCACACGCCGCGAGATGCTGTGCCAGACCTCGACGGGGTTCGGGTTCCTGGCGCTCTCGGCGCTCATGGCCGACGAGGCCCACGCGGCTGTCGCCCAGGCAGTGACGGAGGGGCCACTGGCCGCCAAGGCTCCCCACTTCGCCCCTCGGGTCAAGAACGTCGTCTTCTGCTATATGTCGGGCGGCCTGTCTCACATCGACTCGTTCGATCCGAAGCCACGCCTCGCGGCCGAAGCCGGACGGCCGATGCCGTTCCAGACGGAACGGACGATGTTCAACCAGGACGGCAACATCCTGCCGAGTCCATGGGAATTCACTCGGTACGGACGGAGCGGCATCCCGGTCAGTGCGCTCTTTCCCTACATCGGCGGCGTGGCTGACGAGCTGACGGTGATTCGCTCGATGACGGCGCCGTTCATGGAGCACGCCCAAGCGAACTTCTACTTCCACTCGGGTATGCCGTTCACCGGCTTTCCGAGCATGGGCGCCTGGATCACCTACGGTCTTGGCACCGAGAACCAGAACCTCCCCGGGTTCGTGGTGCTCGGGAGCGGTGGGATTCCGCTTGGTGGGGTCAACGTCTTCGGCAATGGCTTCCTGCCGGCGATTCACCAGGGCTCGATGATCTACCCGGAGAACGCCGAGCCCCTCAACAACGTCCAGCCGAGCGAGACCGACCGGCAGCAACGGGACCGTCTGGCGCTCATTGGCGACCTCGACCGCGCATTTCTCGACCGCACGGGCGATGCGCACGTCGAGGCGGCGATCGACAACTACGAGATCGCGTATCGGATGCAGACGGCCGTACCGGAGCTCGTCGATCTGGCGGGCGAAACCGAGGCGACCACGAAGCTCTACGGGCTGGATTCACCGAACCGATCCACCGCAGCGTACGGGCGGCAGTGCCTGGTGGCCCGACGCCTCATCGAGCGCGGGGTGCGGTTCATCGAGTTGACGATGGTCGGCACCGCGGGGATGGGCCAGGCCGCCAATCCGTGGGACCAGCACACCAAGCTCGAAGAGGGCCACACCGCCAACGCGATGACCGTCGACCAGCCGGTGGCCGGGCTCATCACGGACCTCAAGGCGCGCGGGCTGCTCGACGAGACGCTCGTGATCTTCTCCGGGGAGTTCGGGCGCACCCCGTTCGTGCAGGGGACAAACGGCCGCGACCACAACCCCTACGGATTCAGTCTGTGGCTCGCCGGCGGAGGGCTCAAGAAGGGGTTCATCTACGGTCAGACTGACGAGTACGGGTATCGCGTCGTCGAGCACGCCCACACCGTTCGCGACCTTCACGCCACGGTGCTCACGCTCCTCGGTCTCGACTACCGGAACCTGACCTATCGGTTCGGTGGGCGCGACTTTCGTCTCGCGGACGTCGACGGGCATCCGATTCGAGGCATCCTCGCGTAGACGCGCCTCAGCGGGCCGCCTTCACACCTCGCTGCCATGCGACGGTCTGTGCGAGCCCATCCTCGACCGACACGCGCGGCTCAAACCCTAGCAGGGCCCTCGCCCGCGAGATGTCGGCCTGGGAATCGCGTACGTCGGCGTCGCGTGCGTCGCCGTGGACTGCCTCAACTGTGGTAGTGGTGACGCGGCACACCGACGCTAGCAGCTCGTTGACGGACACGCGTTCCCCGCGCGCGAGATTGAGGACCCGCCCCGCCACCCCCGTAACCTCGCACGCGCGAAGAACGCCGTCCACCACATCAGAGACGAAGGTAAAGTCGCGCGTCTGCTCGCCGTCACCGTAGATCGTCGGTTGACGACCCTCGAGCAACGCCGCGATGAACAGGGAGATGACACCGGAATACTGGGAGGCCGGCGACTGGCGCGGCCCAAAGACATTGAAGAATCGGAGTGACACCGTCTCGAGGCCGTAGAGTTGCCAGAACAGCGCCGCGTAGCGTTCGCCGATGAGCTTGTGCAGCCCATAAGGCGATTTCGGTGCCGTCGGCATCTCCTCGTGCTTCGGGAGCGTCGGCGACTCGCCATAGACGGCGGATGAGCTCGCGAGCACCACCCGCGAGACCGCCGCCTCGCGCGCCGCGACGAGCAGGCGATGAGTCGCGTCGACGTTGGCCCGATGCGTCCGCTGGGGCTCGCGCACCGAGCGCGGCACCGACGCGATGGCCGCCAGATGGATGACGACGTCCGTCCCGGCCGCGGCCTGCTCAGCGACGCCGGGATCCGCAAGGTCGGCCTCGATAATCTCGACGCCCGCGCACCGCTCGATGTTGTCACGGTGACCGGTCGACAGATCGTCGACGACACGCACCGCGTCACCGCGCGCGATCAACCGCTCCACGACATGCGACCCGATGAAGCCCGCGCCGCCCGTGACGAGGTAGCGACTCATGCGCGGATCAGCGGGAAGGGAACTGCGCGCGCGGGATACCCGGAATGACCCGGAGCGCGTTCTGATGATAGAGCTTGCGCAGGACGTCGTCAGGCAGATCCATGCCATACATCTGCCAGAACGCGTGATAGCGCCGGTAGTAGTCGAAATACTCGTCGCGTGTCTCGAACGTGCGCCAATAGTAGGGAAACTCGTCCGGCGCGTACCGATCCTTGCCGAACAGCACGCGGTCCTGATACGCCGTGAAGAACTCGCCGGCGGTCCGGGGCTGGCGGCCCAGCTCGTACAGGATCGCCCCGGTTTCGACGTACACGTTCGGTACGCGGTCGAGCAGGTCGCCGAGACGCCCGAGGTCGTTCGCGTGCCAGCCCATGTGCGCCGCAATGAAGCGGGTGTTCGGATGTCGCGCGAATCGGCGGTCGCGCTCCGCGATCATCGTCTCGAACCCGGGATAGCGGTCCGCGGGCAAGCGTCGATTCGGCAGCAATGTGAGCTCGAGCCACCGCTCGTTGAAGCGATCGACCGGATCGTAGAACGACAGGGGCTCGCCGACGTGCATCAGCACGGGGATATTCAGGCGTCCGGCGGCCTCGAAGACCGGGTCGAGCTCTGGGTCATCCACCGGTACGCGCCGACCCTCACCGTCGCGCACATCAATGCCGAAGTTCTTGAAGAACTTCAATCCGACGGCGCCCGCCGCGACATCCCGCTCCAGCTGGGACGCTGCCCGTTCGCCAAAGCCTGGTGTGACGCCTCGGCCAAAGTCGAGGTTGGCGAAGAAGACCATCCGGTCGGGATCGAGGCTACTGGCGATGGACTCGATACCGCGCGCCAGGGTCTGGCCCGACCCGCCACTGAGGTTGACGAGCACCTGCAGGTTCAAGGCGTCCATCTCGGACACGATCTCCTGCCAGCGGGACGTAGAGAACCCGGGCCGGTGATGGCTGTGCACATCGACCACGGGAAACCGGGCGCGGGGCACCGGGTGGGCATCGACGACAAGCGTCGAACGCGGTGCGTATTCCTCGACAGTGAGCGCCGGCTCGTCCGCGCGCCGCACGCCGCGCTGCGCCTGGACGATGACCGACACGGCGACCGCGATGGCCACTAGCGCGCCGGCGGCGATCACGACTGGTCGCCTCATGTGTGTGCTCCTCCCGAACGGATTCCGTCGCAGCCGGGCCGTAAGCCGAATTCTGTACCCGGCGCGATCGCGCATGACGCGCGTTCATCGCCTGGTGACGACCATTCCTCTAGCCCGGTCATCGCTGGCCGGGTCAAGCGACCTACCCGGAGGCTTCGGACGGGCCGTCCTGATCGCGCCTCCCTATTTGGTCTTGCTCCGTGCGGGGTTTAGCCTGCCATTCGCCTTACGGCGAACGCGGTGCGCTCTTACCGCACCTTTTCACCCTTGCCCGCCTTCGCCCTCGCGGGCTCCGGCTGGCGGTATGTTTTCTGTGCCACTGTCCTTCAGGTCACCCTGACCGGGCGTTACCCGGCGCACTGCCCTTCGGAGTTCGGACTTTCCTCTCCGCGGGGACCATCATCTGACCCACGCGCAGCGGTCGTCCGGCCGACTGCGACGGAATGTCAAAGAACCCGCCGCCTCAGCCGTCGGTGTCCTGACTGATGCGGTATTGCTCGAGCTTCTTGTAGAGGTTACTACGCGGCGTATCGATCTCTTCCGCGGTCTTCGAGATGTTCCAGCCGAGGGCACGGAGCTTGCCGACGAGAAACGCCCGCTCGCTGACTTCCTTGAACTCGCGCAGCGTCCGCGCGGTGGGCGGCGCCGCGCCGGCCGCCGCCTGGCGCTCGTCGACGCGGAGGACCGCGTGGACGTCGTCCGCAGCGATGGAGGGCCCGGGCGCCATCACCATAAGTCGCTCAACCGAGTTGCGCAGCTCACGGACGTTGCCCCGCCACCGCTGGCGCCGCATGGCGTCCACGGCCCCCTCGCTGAACTGCTTCACCTTGAAATTGTTCTCGCGCGCGAACAGCGATGCGAAGTGCTGCACCAGCACGGGAATATCCTCCGCGCGCTCGCGCAGCGGCGGCACGCGGATCGGTATGACACTCAAGCGAAAGTATAGGTCCTCGCGGAACTCGCCCTGTTCGATCGCGTCCTCGAGACGCTTGTTCGTGGCGGCCAGCACCCGCACGTCGACTCTCATGGTCCGCGCCGACCCCAACCGCTCGACCTCGCCTTCCTGGAGCACGCGGAGCACCTTCGCCTGCGTCTTCAGGGTCATGTCCCCGACTTCATCGAGAAAGATCGTCCCGCGATCCGCCTGCTCGAACTTGCCGATCTGCTTCTCGGTGGCTCCCGTGAACGAGCCCTTTTCGTGCCCAAAGAGCTCCGACTCGATGAGGTCGTCGGGGATGGCCGCGCAGTTGACCTGGACGAAGCGCTCCCGCGCCCGCGGGCTGTTGCGGTGGACCGCACGCGCGACGAGCTCCTTGCCGACGCCGCTCTCCCCCTGGATGAGGACGGCGCTGCGCACCGGCGCCGCCCGCCGAATCTCGTCGGTAACGGTCGCCAACGCGGCGCTCTCCCCCACCATCTCGTGCCGGACCTCGGCGGCGCGCCGCCAGCCGCGGTTCTCGGTCCGGAGCTGGCGCTGTCGTAGTGCGTTGCGAATCGACACCGTGACACGCTCCGTCGACAGCGGCTTCTCCAGGAAATCGAATGCGCCGAGCTTCGTCGCCTCAACCGCGGTGCTCACGGTGCCGTGGCCCGAGATGATCACGACAGGCAACATTTCATCCAGGTCCCTGAGCTTGCGCAAGACCTCCAGCCCGTCCATCCCTGGCATCTTGACGTCGAGAAACACGAGATCGGGGCCGTCACGCTCGACACGCAGCAGACCCTCCTGCCCGCTCGCCGCGAGGATGGTGTCGTAGCCGTCATATTCGAGGATCATCTTGAGCGAATCGCGGATCGCGATCTCGTCGTCGATGACCAGGATGCGGTGTTTCATGAATCGCCTGCTCGCCCACGTGCATCTGTCGCGCAGGCCTTCAGGCCTGCGGCGCGGCTAAAGCCGCGCCCTACGAAGGGGCGCGCTCAGCGACTAGTCTAATAGGTTGGCGAACTCGTCCTCATCGATGACCGCCACGCCGAGCGCACGCGCCTTCTCCAGCTTGCGTCCCGGGTCGGTACCCGCCACCACCCACGTCGTCTTCTTGCTCACCGCGGAGGATACCGTCCCGCCGCGAATCTCGATCGCGTGTCGAGCCTCGTCACGCGAGCGCGACGGGAGCGCGCCCGTCAGCACGAACGTCTGCCCGACCAGCGTCCGGGACCGGGCGTCGGGCGCACCGGCGGCCCTGGGTCGCACCCCCGCCTCCCGCAGCGCGGCCAGCAACGCCTGGGTGCGCTCCTCGTCGAAGAACGTCCGCACCGACGCCGCGACCACCGGGCCGACGTCCGGCACCGCCTCGAGCTCCTCGACGGGTGCGGCCGCAAGCGCCTCGAGGCTACCGAACGCCCGAGCCAGCACTTGCGCCACCCCGGCGCCGACATGGCGGATGCCCAACCCGAACAGCAGGCGCCACAGCTCGTTCGTCTTGCTGCGCTCGAGCTGCGCCAGCACGTTCGCCGCCGACTTCTTCCCCAGCCGGTCGAGCGCCTCGAGCCTCGGCGCGTCGAGCCGATAGAGATCGGCGACATCCTCGACGAGACCGGTGCTCACGAGCTGGTCGGCGAGCGCCTCTCCCACCCCCTCGATTCGCATCGCGCCGCGACTCGTAAAGTGCTCGAGCGCGCGACGGAACTTCGCGGGACAGCGCTGGTTGGGACACCGCCACACGACCTCGTCCCCGTCACGCGCGAGCGGTGTCTCGCACGCCGGACACCGTGCCGGCATGACGAACGGCGCCGGCCCCGGACCGCCGAGCCGATCGTCGCGCGCGCTCGCGATTGGCTTGACGACCTTCGGGATGACGTCCCCGCCTTTTTCCACCAGCACGAGGTCGCCCGCACGGATGTCCTTCCGGGCGACCTCGTCCGCGTTGTGTAGCGTTGCCATCCGGATCGTCGATCCCGCCAGCCGTATGGGCTCCAGCACAGCGAACGGCGTGACGGCACCGGTGCGCCCCACGTTGACCTCGATGCGCAGGAGGCGGGTCGTCGCCTGCTCCGCCGGAAACTTGAAGGCGATGGCCCAGCGCGGGAACTTGGCGGTCGCCCCGAGGGTGTCCCGGTCGCCGGCGTTCGCCACCTTCACCACCACCCCGTCCATGTCGAATCCAAGCGACGATCGGCGGTCGGCCCACTCCCGACAGAACGCGATCACTTCTTCGACATCGGAACACGCCCGCCAGTGCCGCTCGACCGGCAATGCCCACGCGCGCAGCCGATCCAGCTGGGAGCCCTCCTCCGAGGCCACGTGCCCCTCGCTCACGACTTGATACATCCATGCCCGGAGGCCGCGCCGCGCAACAAGAGCCGGATCGAGGGTGCGCATCGTGCCAGCGGCCGCATTACGACGGTTCGCGAACTCCGGCTCGCCGGCGTCCGCCCGCTCGCGATTGACCCGCTCGAAGGCCTCCCGCGGCAGGTAGATCTCGCCGCGGATGTCGATCCGGCCCACTGGCGCGCCCGTCAACTGCAGCGGGATGGCACGGATGGCGCGCACGTTGGAGGTCACGTCTTCCCCGCGCAGCCCATCCCCGCGGGTCACGCCCCGAACGAGGCGGCCGTCCTCATAGGTGAGCGCGATGCCGAGCCCGTCGATCTTGAGCTCGGACACGTAGGCGACCGCGTCCCTCGTCTGCAATCCCTTCCTGACGCGCTCGTCGAACGCCCGCAGCTCTGCCTCGTCGTACGCGTTGTCCAGGCTCAGCATCTGGGCGGCATGGAGGATGGTGTCGAACCCGTCGACGGGATGCCCGGCGACCCGCTGCGTCGGCGAGTCCGTGGTGACGAGCGCTGGATGTGCCGCCTCGAGCGCCGCGAGCTCGCGCATCAGCCCGTCGAACTCGGCATCCGAGATCTCCGGGTCGTCGAGGGCGTAATACCGCTCTTCGTGATGCCGAATCCGCGCGCGCAGGTCGTCGATGTGTCGCGCTGGAGGCTTCCGGGGAGGCACACTACCGGTCGCGGGCGAGCACGTAGTCCGGTAGGGCCAAGAGGGCGTCACGCTCGGCCGAAGGGGGGAAGACGTCGAGATACGCTTTGGCGGCGTTGGCATACTCGACCGCCTTGCCATACGCGTAGTCGATGGCGCGATGCTCCCGAAGCAAGGCCGACAACTCCCGCCACGACTCCATCGAGACCGTGCGCTCGTCGACGACCGAGCGGATGAGCTCACTCGCCCGTCCATCGGCCCCGGCGCGTTGGAGGAGGTTGATGGCGGCCAGCGTCACCTTACCTTCACGGAGGTCGCCGCCGACCGGTTTGCCGAGGGCGGACTGATCGGCCGTGAAGTCGAGCAGGTCGTCCACCAACTGGAACGCAATCCCGAGATTGAAACCGTACTCCCGCAGCGCCAACTGGTGATCGCGATCGTTGGTGCCGAGGCGGCACCCAATCTCGGCAGCGCCCCCGAACAAGTACGCCGTTTTTCGTCGGATGATCTCGAAATGGTCGTCCTCGGAGATATCGACGTCGCCGGTCTTTGTGAGCTGATACAGCTCGCCCTCGATCATCCGCAGCGTCACGTCGCACAACAACCGGACGATGTCGATCGAATCGTGCGTCAGCGCCAACCCCATCGACTTGATGTAGAGGTAGTCGCCGAGGAGCACCGTGATGTCGTTGCCCCAGCGCGAGTGCACCGCCTGGCGCCCACGCCGCAGCTCAGATTCATCGATGATGTCGTCGTGCACCAGGGTAGCCGTGTGAATGAACTCCACCACGGACGCGTACAGCACGGCGCGATCGCCGCCGTAGCCCCCGAGGCGAGACGCCATCAGCAGCACCGCGGGTCGGACGCGTTTGCCGCCGCTCGTCTGGATGTAGCGAGCGATCTGTGGAATCAGCTCGACGCGGGACTGGATATGGGTGGCGTACGCCTCTTCGACGGCATCGAGATCGGCCCGGATCGGCTCGAAGATCTGTGTCAGGTCGGCGGGAGCCGACGATTTGAGCACTGGATTCACGCGCTTTGATCAGACCACACTTGCGCTGCAAGTGTCAATGCGCCAAGCCTTTAGCAGCATTCAGCCCGCCTCGCTGAACAGCGTCTCGAACGCCGCCGTTGTCTCGTCGACCGTCTGGGCGACGGACTGGCCGCGGACCTCGGCAAGCGTCTCGACGACGCGGGCGACCCACGCAGGTTCGTTCCGTCGACCGCGGAACGGCACCGGCGCCAGATACGGAGCATCCGTCTCCACGAGCAGACGATCGGCAGGCACCATCGCCGCCGCCTCACGGATGGACTCGGCGCGCCGGAAGGTCAGGATGCCCGAGAACGAGACGTAGAAACCGAGGTCCAGCGCCCGGCGGGCGAATACGGCGTCGCCGGTGAAGCAGTGAAACACGCCGGTGACGTCGCCGGCGCCTTCTGACTGGAGGATGGCCACCGTATCGTCATCCGCCTCACGCGTGTGGATGACCACGGGACGGCACAGCTCGCGCGCCAGGCGTACCTGGTGACGGAACACCTCCTGCTGTACGGCGCGTGGCGCGAAATCGTAGTGGTAGTCCAAGCCGATCTCGCCGATGGCTCGCGCCCCATCGCATCCGGCGAGCCCCGCGCGCACCACCTCATCGACGGCCCCCGGCGCCTCCGCGAACCGCGCGGACTGATGCGGATGGATACCCAAGGCGAACCGCAACTGTGGCCACAGCGCGGCCGCTGTCTCGGCGCGTGGGCCTTCGGCCTCGGTGGTCAGGTCGAGAATGCAGAGGGCCGCGTCGAGACCAGCGGTCCTGGCCCGATCGACGACCGATTCGAGATCGGAGGAAAATGCCTCGTCCGCCAAGTGGCAGTGAGAGTCGATCATTGGCCAAGCTGGCGTCCGTTGCAAACCGTGGTTGGAAGGTCTCTTGCTGTCAGCCGGCTCGCGCAACCCTGCGAATCCGTCTAATGGCCTCGGCCTCGCTCCGCTGAGCCTGGTAAAGGTCCCAACGGAGCTGCAGGTTCATCCAAAACCCTGGGGTGTTGCCGAAGTATTTGGCCAACCGCAGCGCGGTCGCCGGCGTGACGCCCCGGCGATGGTTGATCAGTTCGTTGATCCGCTGGTACGGCACGCGAATTCCATCCGCGAGGTCCCGCTGCGACAATGCCATCGGCTTGAGAAACTCCTCAAGAAGCATTTCGCCGGGATGTGTCGGCTCTCGATGCGTCGGTATTCGGACCATGGTTCAACCTCTACGGTCAGTGATGGTCAATGATCTCTACTCGCCCCGGTCCGTCGTTCGTCCAGGCGAAACATATTCGATACTGGTCGTTTATCCGAACGCTGCACTGGCCTCGCCGATCACGAGAAAGCGCCTCGAGCCGATTGCCTGGGGGGACTTGCAGGTCTTGAAGAACCTCCGCGGAGTCAAGTTGTTCCAGCTTCCGCCTCGCGATGCGCCACAGGCTTGTCGGACAGACCCGTCGAGCGTCCCTCGTGTTTCTACCATCGAAGACGTCCTCGGTGCTGGGAGACCAACAGGAGGTTGGTCGATGCCCTGGCTGGAGATGGCAACCCATGGAGCAACGGCACCACCCGATTGGACTCGAGGACGTTGACGACGGCGTCTGGTCGATCTATTTCTGTCAGGTCCTCTTAGCGCGGCTCGACGAACGTGACTACGTCCTCCGACCCTAACAGTCGACTGGCCTGTGGAAGCCGTGGACACCCGCAAAGAGCGCGGCTTCCCACCGCTCCCACAGGCACTCGCGCTTTCTCGGCAACCACGAGGTGTTACCCATGTTGCCGGTCTATTCTGTTACCGATGTTCCCGGTCGCTCAGTTCTATTGACTGGCAGCCCGCTTCAGGCCGCGCGGCAGTTCCTCACGGATTACTCGCCGTAGGGTCTGTTCCAGACGTTCTCGGCGTGCCTCGACATGGTCACGCAGCGCCAGATTGATCAACGTCTGATAGCTCCCCCCGCCCTGCTCGTGGGCAGCCTTTCTGAACCACGCTAGGAGGTCGTCGTCTAAACGGATCGTGATCCTGGTCTTACCGCGCGCCACCTTGATGGGAGCGCCTCGCTTGCCTTTGGCGAAGTCGTACTCTCGCTTCATGGTTTGGCCTCGTACTGTTTCCGTTCCCTGGCCGTGGCCCTACGAGCCGAGATCAATCGTGCCGCCCGGCCGCGCCACGTGAAGACAACGACCAGAATCCGTCCAAGGGCATCCATGCCCAGCGAGACGAACCGGTCTTCCGTCGCGTGGCTGTCACAAAGAGTTACTGCACGCTCGTCGTAGAGCACGGTCGCAGCATCGGCGAAGTCAACGGCGTGTTTGCGGAGATTCGCGGCGGCCTTGCGCTGGTCCCACTCGAACTCCACTCGCGACTATATGCACATACGTGCATACACGTCAATCCCAGTCGCTGGCACGCAGTTCTCGGCCGAACAAGTAGTCTGCCGACCGCGATAATCCGGTACACGACCTGGCACGCAGCATAGACGCCAAAGACCGACCGACCAATTCGCGTGTGCGTGTCAGCCTGGCGGGCGGATTTCGCCGATCTTCGAACGAGCGGCCGGGCTGATATGAGGACCTCGATAGTCCGATACTCTGCCGCAACATATCCGGCTGTGACGGCTTGGTCCGTCGATGGCCGAGCTCCCGAGCGGACGTCGTAGCGGGCGGGCGCTTCGAAGAGGGTCGACGTCGTGGCTGCGGGTATCGATCCGACAGCCGTGGAGGCACGCCGCTGTGGCCGTTACCGAAAACCGCTCCGGAGCGCCCGGCAGGCGATCCCGCTCTCTGTGATCCGTGGCTCGCGGACAACCCGTGCCGCGGATGGCAGCCGCGCCCGCCGTTCCGGACCACCTGATGATCGCCGCATCGTCGATGCGGGGGCGAGCGCAGGCGCGGTTTTCCGGCGGGCCGACCCCGGCTGATCGGATTGATACCCGCAGCCGCGACGTCGGGAGAACACCCGCAGCCAGTGAGTCATGAGCCGTGAGCCAACCGCCGCGGGCGCTCGCGCAGATCTACGCCGGAGGGACCTTCTTCCAGCGCGCGAGCGCGTAGGTGAGCAGGCCGAGCAGCGCCTCGTCGAGGAACGGAATCGGATCCGGAACCAGCACGTCGACGGCAAAGAGGACCGCGGCGAGCACGAACAGCTGCCAGGATCGGAGGCCGTTGAGGAACTTGAGCATCGCTGGTCCGCGGTCCTGGCCGTCGGGTACCCTCACCCCAGGTGGTGGCGATAGAAGGTCAGCATCCGCTGCCAGCATTGCGCGGCATATTCCGCGTGGTAGACGTCGCGCCTGGTATCGTTGAAGAATCCGTGGTCGGCTCCCGCAAAGACCGTGATGTCCGCCGTCTTGCCGGCGGCCTCCAGATCGGCCTCGAGCGTGCGCGCCACGTCCGGCGGCACGAACGTGTCCTTCTCGGCGAAGAAGCCGAGCACGGGTGCGTGAAGGCTCGGGAGATCGGGCGTCACGTTGGGGTGAATCCCGTAGAAGTCGACGCACGCGCCGACCTTGGCGTTTGCGCACGCGGCAAACAGTGAGAGCTGCCCGCCCATGCAGAAGCCGACGGTCCCGACACGACCGCCGGCCGTCTCGTCGCGCGACAGCACGTGCTCCACGGCGCCCCGCAGGTCCTTTTCCGCCTCGTCAATCTGCAGCGCCATCATCAGCTTGCCGGCCGCGTCCGGACCGGTCGCCGTCTCGCCGTGATACATGTCGGGCGCCAGCGCGACGAATCCCTCGGCCGCCAGCCGATCGACGATGTCCTTCACGTGGTCGACCAAGCCCCACCACTCCTGAATGACAATGACCCCCGGGCCGGTCGCGCGCGCAGGCGTGGCGAGATAACCGCTGCTACGCTTGCCGTTCGTCGAAAACTCCACCATCGAGCCCATCGGCGCGTTCTCCTCTCGGTGCTGTCCGGTGTCGAAACCGGACGAGGGCGGCCGCCATTATACGGCCCTTGATATACTCTCGCCGCAAAGGAGCGAGCCCCATGGCAAAGAAGCGCAAGGCAGCGAAGAAGAAGGCTGCGGTCCCAAGGAAGAAGACGGCGAAGGCGCGAGCGACAAAGAAAAAGAGCACGGCCGGGGGTGCCCGCACCGCGAAACGCGCCGCCAGCGCGCGCACACGCGCACCTAAAGAAGTGCGCCCGGTCCCGAAGGGCTTCAACACCGTCAGCGTGCACCTCATCGTGAGCGACGGCAACCAGGCGATGGCGTTCTACGAGAAGGCGTTCGGCGCGAAGGAAGTGATGCGGATGCCGGGTCCAGGCGGCTCACTGATGCATGGCGAGGTCCAGATCGGCGACTCGCGGGTCATGGTTGCCGAGGAGATGCCGGGCGGATCCAAGTCGCCGACGACACTGGGTGGCACGCCGTGCGTGGTGAACGTCTACGTCGAGGACGCGGACGATTTCTTTATCCGCGCGGCGCAGGCCGGCGCCCGCGTGACACAACCGCTCGAGAACCAGTTCTGGGGCGACCGCTACGGACAGCTCGTCGATCCGTTCGGGCACGTGTGGGCCGTCTCGACCCACGTCGAGGACGTCTCGCCACGCGAGATGGCCAAGCGCGTGCAAAAGATGATGGGCGAGTAGCAGCCCGTGGTGAAAGTGCCGCGTTGCACCGAGACCGTCGAGGCGCCCGTCTCACAAGGCGCGAAGAGGGAAATACCGGGAGTATTTGACCGATGAGCAACGCAGAGAGGCGGGATGCATCGGCGGTCGAATGCCGCGGGACTTTCATCACGGGCTGCTAATGGGCAGGGCCGAGAGTCAGTCGACGGCCGGCGTCACGGCGCGGCTGTCGACGACGATCGTCGACAGACTCTGGGCACGGTTCGCGAACGCGTCATCTGTCTCGGTCTCGGTCAAGGACATCGGCGCGTAGAGTTCGAGGCTCGCCTGCAGCAGCGTGCCACCATGGAGCGCGGCGACCTCGTCAGAGTTCAACCCCGCGCGGTGCACCATCCACTCCTTGTAATCGGCCTGCGCGGCCACCGCTGTCGACCACTCCGGACCGGGCCCGCCGAGCACGAACCGATCCGGCTGGAGCCGCTCGGCGATCGTGCCGACGAGTCGTCCGTCGACATAGAAGTGCGTCCGGCCGCGGGCGACATAGTGTGTGAGCACGACGTGATGCCACCGCCCGTTGGCGCCCGGCGCGGGTGACGTCACGCTGTTCCCGCCCGCGGCGGCATAGACCCAGCGACCGTCCACTAAATTGATGGTGGCCTGGAACCGGCGGCCGCTCGGGCTGAGTGTCATCGCCTCGAACTCCCGGTCGCCGCGTGCCGTCGGCACCGTGCGCCAGACGACGTCATGGTCGACTGTCTCGCCGCCGATCCCTGCGACCGTGCCATCGCCGTCCGAGCGCACGAGAAAGCTGAACCCGAACGACCGCAGCGTGTCGTCCACCTGGAGCGTCAGCGGCGCCCGGCCACCGCCCCGCACGCGTGCGAATCCCGGACCACTTGCCGTCGTTGGGATCGGCTTGCCGGCGGCGATCGCGTCGAACAGCGTCGGGACGATCGCATGAAACATCTCCGTGTGTCCCGCCGCGTTGGGGTGGATGGGCTCGGGGAAGAAGCCGCGCGCCCACCGACCGTGCCCGTCATCGATGGCGCCGAGGAAGTTGATGCTCGGGACGTCCCACGTGTTCATCAACAGGTTCATGCGACGGACGTGTCCGTACTCGAACTCGGTGAAATCGCCTCGGGCGTAGTTCAGTCCGACGACCGGCTCAATGCCGCGTTCGCGCGACCGCCCAATGAGCGCCCGCATGCCGTCGGCAAACTGCTGAGCGAGGGCGGCGCCCGCGTCCTGCGAGGCCACGCAGCGGCGGGACTCCTCGCCGGGGGCGCACCGCTTGATCCCCTCGTTACCGAGTGAAAGCGCGATGACCACGTATCCGGGGTGCACCGTGGTCAGATACCGCGTGTCGGGATCGGGCGTTCCCTCGGGTTCGAAGCGCGGCGCGATCGTGACGGTGTTGTCACCGCCACGCGATCGGTTCAGCACCTCCCAACCGCGGGGTTCGAGCAGCTCGCGCAGGCGGCCGGTATAGCCGCCCAGATCGAGCTCGTCCCCGGTCCCATTCGGTACCGATGACCCCCACAGGGCAATCCGCTTCGGTCGCTCGGTGTCCGACTGCGTCGCCACGCTCGGCGACATGCCGACCGCGAGACCGATCACGACGAGGACAGCGAACGTGCGCACCCGGCTCATGGATCGTCCTTTCACCATCAAGCGGCGCGCGCAGCTACGCACGCACGTGCGCCGGGGCTGCGCCTCGCTCATGGAAGCTGGCTCACGATCACGCCGTTCTCGTCGATGAAGTTGACACTGGGCCAGCCGTCGGCGGCGACGCCGAACGCCAACCGGGGTTGCCTCGCGTCGGCCAGGTTGAGCACGGTCGCATCGTTCACGACGCCGAACACCGCGCGTGGGCGTCCCGCCGCCGAGAGGGTGAGCTGCGGCATGTCGTCGTTGCCGACATGAAGCGCGGCGGTCTGCTGGCCGACGCCGTCCGTGAGCGCCAGTCGAGGTTGACCCTCCGCATTCAGGTGCAGCAGCGCCCGGCTCTGTGTGCCGTCTCCCAAGGTCAGCATCGGGGCTCCCTGGATGACGCCGAACAAACCCTGGCCCTCGTTCTCGAGCCCGAGCACCACCAGCGGCTCATCGCCCTCCGCGGTCACGAGCACGCGACGCTGTCCCTGGGCATCCAGGAGCTCGACGACAGGCGTGCCGCCGGGATCGACGCCGAACACGCCACGTACTCGTCCTTGATCGTCGTAGAAGGTGAGCGACGCAAGACCGCGCTCATCGCTGCCGCTCAGCGTGCCACGCAACCGTCCGGTGCCGTCGACCAGATTGAGCTGGGTTGTAGTGACCACCTCGGCGACGCCCTGAGCCTCGACGCCGCCCATCATCAGGAGGTTGGCCAGCGCGCCGCCAACGAGCGACGCAGTGATCATGCCAACGACGGTCCAGGTGCCTTTCATCAAACATTCCCCTCGTTACGACTCGGCCGCTAACGCATCGGCCGTCTGTTCAGTCCCGCCAACCGGCTCGTCGGTGTCGGTTGGCGTGAACTGACGCCCACGCGTTTCCGGTCCCATCCAGATCATGGCGGCCACGAGCAGTCCGGACACCGCAATGCAGAGGCTCATCGCGCCGCCGACCGTCATGCCGCCGTCCTGGAGACGCCCGAGCACGAATGGGGTCGCGGAACCGAGCGCCGCGCCGACGTGGTACGACAGTCCGGGTCCGACGCCGCGCACCGCCGTCGGAAACCGCTCGGTCAGATAGGACGGCGCCATGCCCCAGATGCCGCCGCCGCTGGCGCCCATGACGACTGCACCGACGGCGAGCACCAGGGCATTCGTCGAACCGAGATAGGCGGGCAGCACCGCGACGCCGATCAGTGCGGCCGCCGAGACCGCCCCGCGCCGGCCGAGGCGTGTCTCCGACGCACGCCCCCAGAGCGCCATCCCGACAATCGCCCCGAGATTGAACGCGATCAGGTAGCCCAGTGTGCCGCGACCGCCTTCGCGAAGAAACGTCGGGTACCAGAAGCTGAGGGAGTAGTAGGAGAACATGAAGGCGCCCATCAGCAGGGACGACTGCACGGTCGCCCACCAGAGGTCGGGCCCGAAGAGGCGCAGCACCGAGACCCGGGCAGCCTCCGGCGCGGTGCCCGCCTCCGCCAGGCGTCGCTGGCGGGCGAGCCAGACCGGGCTCTCGCTGACACCTGACCGGATCCACAACACCAGGAGCGCCGGAATGACCCCAGTCCAGAACATCACGCGCCAGCCCAGTGTCGACTCGGCGGCGTCGCTGAACGGGTCCCGAATCCCACTGAACAGCGGGTAGATGTAATGAAACGTCAGCGCGGAGAGGATGTAGCCCCAGTACCAGCCACCCTGCAGCAGCCCAGAGACGAGACCGCGTAGCTTCGTCGGCCAGTGTTCGAGCGCCAGCGGCATGCCGGCCGCCCACTCACCGCCCATCCCGATCCCGAACAACGCGCGGAACGCGAACAACATGGCGTATGACGTGGAGAAACCGCTCAGGAACGCGAAGATCGAGAACCAGAGGATGGACAGCATCAGCGGGAGCTTGCGCCCATACCGATCCGCCATCGCACCCGCGCCAAGCCCACCGACCAGGCGAAACATCAACGTGACGGTACCGAGCGCCCCCGCCAGCGCCCGGTCGACGGTGAAGCTGTTCTGGATGTCGATCAGGATGAAGGTCAGGATCGTAAAGTCGAACCCGTCGAGCAGCCACCCGAGAAATGTGGCGAGAAAGGCTTTCCACTGCACGCGGGTCACCTGCCGATACCAGGCGAGCTGTGTCACCGGCCTGGCCGGCAGCGTGTGTTGGGACACCATCAGCTGTCACTCGTCGCGGCGGCCGGCGGGGCGCCGCCACGCGTCGATACGATAGCCTAGCAGCCTCGCCGTCCGGGTTTTCGTCACGACGCGTACACGGTTACGATACCGTGTTCGACAACGGAGGATCTGATGCCACTGAACCGACTTCCCTCGTTCCTGCGAGGCGTCGTGGGCGCCTCGGCCGTCTGCCTGCTTGCCGGGTGCGCCGCACCGGCGGATGACGCCCCTGTCGTCGAGCTGCGGTCGCCTGATGACCCAGTCGCCGTCACCGGCGGCGAGATTCGTGGTGCGGTCTCGGATCGGAACGCCGACATCCTCGCCTTCAAGGGGATCCCATTCGCCGCACCGCCGGTCGCGGACCTGCGGTGGCGACCACCCGAGCCGGTCGTCGCGTGGGACGGGATGCGGGACGCGACCGAGGCGGGCGCGATCTGCGTGCAGGCTGCCGGGTTGGACTCGGGACAGCAGAGCGAGGACTGCCTCTTCCTCAACGTCTGGACGCCGCGGGAGTCGACCGAGCCGCTGCCGGTCATGTTGTGGATTCATGGGGGCGGCTACACCGGTGGCGCCAGCTCGACGCCGCTCTATGACGGCACCCAGCTTGCCGCCGACGGTGCCGTGCTCGTCTCGATCAACTACCGGCTGAACGTGTTCGGCTTCCTCGCGCACCCGGCGCTGTCGGCCGAGTCGGCACACGATGCGTCGGGCAACTACGGCCTGATGGACATGGTGGCGGCGCTCGAGTGGGTGAGGGACAACATCGCGACATTCGGCGGTGACCCGAGCCGCGTCACCATCTTCGGCGAGTCGGCCGGGGCCGGCGCGGTGATGTCGGTCATGCTGATCCCACAGGCGGAGGGTCTGTATCACCGGGCCATCGCCGAGAGCAACTGGATTCACGGCTGGGACCGGCCACTCCGCGAAGCGGATCGCGGCTGGGAGCCAGCCGAGGCGCAGGGCGTGCGTATCGCCGAGGCGCTGGACGCGACCGGCGACGACGCGCTCGCCACCATGCGCGACGCGACCGCGGCCGACGTGCTCGAGGCGTCCAACACCGGCGCCGGGAGCCCGTTCCTGCGGGCGGGCAACGTCTGGGCCCCGAACATCGACGGTTGGATCATCCCGGACGACCCCCTGGCCATGTATGAGAGCGGCCGCCAGCACGACGTCGCCCTGATCACCGGCATGAACGGCAACGAGGGGTCGCTGTTTACGACCGGCATGGACGTCGCGGACGCCGATGCCTTCGAGGGTCACGTCCGCGGGGTCTACCCGATGATGGCCGCAGACGCGCTGGCGCATTACGACGTGCACTCACCGGAGTCGGCCAAGGCGGGTATCGACCACGTGGTCCACGACATGTACTTCGCCGGGCCGGTGCGCGCCCACGCCCGCACCCATGCCAACGTCTCATCGCCGGCGTGGCTCTACCAGTTCACGCATGTGCCACCGACGCCGGGCGGCGCGGCGATGGGATCTCATCACGCGGCAGAGCTGGCCTATGTCTTCGGCACGCTCACGCCTCGGGCGCCGGGGCAGGAGAACCCCGGCATCTTGACGGCTGTCGGCGATTTCACCGACGTCGACATGCAGCTGTCGGAGACGATCCGATCCTACTGGGTGCAGTTCGCCGCCACGGGCGACCCGAACCGTGCCGACCTCCCGGCGTGGCCATCGTACGATGCAGCCACCGACGAGCATTTGGTCCTGGGCGAGGTGGTCGTCGCCGGCACGCGGGTCCACGAGGAGGGCGCCTTGCTGTGGGAGGCGTTCGAGGCGCACCAGCGCGAGTCGAATTAGGGCGGAGAGGACGGAGGGCTTAAGGCGTCACATCCCCGCCTGATCTTTCACATACCGCGCGACCTGCTCATGGGTCGCGAACCAGACGTCGCCCTTGGCGCGGATGTGATCGATGAGCTCCTCGAGGACGACCATGCGGGATCGGTGCCCGATGATGTGCGGGTGCGTCGTCAATAGGAACATGGTCCCTTCGTCGTACGCCTTGTCGAACTCGTCGATGTAGACCTGCAGGAGCTCGCGCGGCGGCGTGTAGCTATTGCCCAGCGGGTTCATCAGCGGCGCGTCGTCGAGTATCCACTCGACGGGCAATTCGACGAGGCCGGTCGGCTCCCCATGCTGTAGCAGCTCGTACGGACGGTCGTCGGCCATCAGCGAGCTGTCATACAGGAACCCGAGCCCCTTGATGATGTCGAGCGTGCTCTCGCTGAAGTTCCACGACGGCGCGCGATAGCCGACCGGGCGGCGGCCGGTCGCGCGTTCGAGGTAGTCGGTGGCGCGGATCACGAAGTCGCGCTCGGTGTCGGCGTCGAGCGCGCTGTTGAGCTCGTGAATCCAGCCGTGCACGGCGAACTCGTGCCGGCCGGACGCCTGTATGACGTCGACCATGTCCGGCCGCAGCACCAGGCTGACCGCCGGAATGAAAAACGAAGCCGGGATCTGGTGCCGATCCACCAGATCGACGACACGCTGCAGGCCGACGCGTGCCCCGTACTCCCCCTGTGACAGCGCGCCGATCGACGGGTTGGCGTTCCGCGCGATGGCGATCGTGTCGTTGTCGACGTCGAACGAGATCAGCACGGCGACGCGGGCGCCGTCGGGCCACGACGCGGGCTGCAGGCTCCGCCCGCCGCGCACGCGGTTGGCGATCGCCCGGACCTCGTCGAGGTCGAGATAGATCCCCGGTTGGGTCGTCTGCGCCCGTGGCGCAGCACCCCACGCTACGGCGAGTGCGCCGATGCAGATGCCGACACACGACCACTTCATGATCAGCGCTCCTCCGAGGGCTCCGGCGGCGTCGCCTCGTGCGCCTGCGATTCGCTGACCGGCGGGTTGCCCACGTGCTCGCCGAAGAACTCGGCATACCGCCGCAGCCGATCCATCAGGTGCCGGGGCTCCTGGATGCCGTGCCCCTCGCGTGGGAAGCGAATGAAGGTGACGTCTGTCCCGAGATCCTTCAACGCCCGGTAGAACTCCACCGATTGCTCGGGCGGCACGCGGGTGTCGGCGCCGCCGTGCATCAGGAGCACCGGGCTCGTCACATCGGTGACATAGGTCATCGGCGAATGCTGGCGGTAGTTCTCGGTCTCGGCCCAGGGCGTCCCGCCAAAGAACGACGCCAGATAGTCCTGGAGGTCGTTCGTGCTGTACATGCTGTAGAGATTGGTGAGACCGGCACCGGGTGAGACCGCCTTGAAGCGGTCGGTCTGCGTCACGATCCAAGCGGAGAGATAGCCCCCATAGCTCCAGCCGTAGCAAATCAGTCGATCGGGGTCGGCCCACCCCTCCGCGACGGCGTGGTCGACACCGGTCATGACGTCGTCGTAGTCGGCGATCCCCCAGTTGTCGATGTTGGCGTTGACGAAGTCCTGGCCGTAGTTCGTGCTGCCGCGGAAATTTGGCTGGAGCACGACGTAGCCGTTGCCGGCGAAGAACTGGTTCGGCGCGCTGAAGGCCGCGAGCGACGCGCCAGTCGGGCCGCCGTGGGGGTTGACGATGAACGGATACGACCGACCCTCGCGAAACCCGACCGGCTTCGTCAGCACTCCCTCCACCACCGCGCCCGCGCTGTTCTTCCAGCGCACGGTCTCCACCGTCCCGAGCGCGACACCCTCGTCACGAAGCCACGCATTCGCGTCGCTCAGCCGCAGCGGCCGGCCGTCGGCCGTCGCGGTGTAGATCTCGGCGGGCCAGTCGGGGCCGGTATGCACCCACACCCAGCGCGTGCCGTCGTCCGACAGCTCCCAGGCGCTATTGCGCCCACCGGGCGATGACGCGGTCGCCACGGCGCCCGATTCGACGCTGACCCGAAAGAGACCGGTCGACGTCCCCTCTCCGGTGGCCCAGTACACCTGGCGGCTGTTCGCCGACCAGATCGGTGTCGAGAAGTCGCGGTCGACGTCCTCGAGCAACACCCGCGACGCGTCGCCGTCCGGTCGGGCCAGCACGAGCGTGGCGTGATTCGTATTGCTCGACGCCGTCGCATTCGACGCAAGCGCGATGGTTCGGCCGTCGGGCGACCAGCGCGGCGCGGTATCGCTGCCGCCGTTCCGATATAGCAGCCGCCGCTCACCCGTAGCCGGCTCGATGACCCAGACGTCGCTCTGCCAGCGATCGTTGGCGGTCGGATTCGGTCGCGCCTCGAAGGCGACCCAACGCGAATCGGGCGACCAGTCGGGGTTGGCCGCCGTGAAGTCGCCCTCGGTGAGACGCGCCGTCTCCGACGTCGTCAGATCGTGCACCCAGAGGTGCGCCATCTGGAACATGCCGTCGACCACCTCGGCGTCGCCGTGTTCCCGTCGGCGCTCCTCCTCCGCCTCGGAGAGACCGTCGCGCGCGGTGAACAACAGCGTGGTGCCGTCGGGAGAGAACTCGAACGCGCTCACCGATTCGTCGTGATCGGTGACCTGCCACGCCTCCCCGCCGTCGGCGCCCAGAAAATGGACCTGAGTCTTGGCGTCGTCGCCTTCGCCGCGGGCCGCCAGGAACGCGATGACCTCACCGTCGGGCGACCACGCCGGCGCAGTCGCGTCCTCTGAGCCGCGTGTCAGCTGCCGGCTCGAAGAGCCATCGACCCGCACGCGCCAGAGCTGCGTCACCGCCCCGAGCTCCGGGTCCTCCATGTCGCGCGCGCGCACGGTGTAGAGCACCCATGCCGCATCCGGGGAGAGGGTGGGATTCCCGACCTGGTTGATGCGAAGCGTGTCGCGCGCTGACATGACGCGAGACTGGTCCTGGGCACGCGCCCCGGCACCAGTGGCGATCAGGGCGACAATGGCCACGATGCAGGCTCTTAGCAGCCGCACGGAAACCCCAGCCTCGAGCCTCATGGTGCTCCTCCTCGACCGTCACATCGGACGCTGGATTTGCAGACGCTCGTAGATGCGCGTCACAGCGCGGGGATCGACGTTCCGCGCGCCCGCCCCGTACGCGGCTTCGTGGCTGCTGAGATCCACGCGGGCCGTGGCGTCCTCCGCTGACACCCCCGCCGCGCGCAGGTCAGCCACCTGGGACCAGAAGTCGCGTAGGTAGCTCTGCAGATCGTCGATCTGCGTCCGATCGCGGAACGGGGTCCCATGCCCGGGCACCAGGACGTCGAAGTCGAGGCCCTTGAGCTTCTCGAGGCTGGCGGGCCACTCGTCGACGAAGCCGTCACCCATGTACGGCAGCGCGCGGCTGCCAGGGCTGCCAACAAAGAAGTCACCAGTGAACACGATGCGCTCCTCGGGCAGGAACACCATCGTGTCGCCGCCGGTGTGCCCGCGCCCCACGAAGTGCAGCTGTATCTCACGCCCGCTTTGCACGATCGTCATCGTATCGCTGTAGGTGACATTGGGCGGCGTGGGCACCGTCTCCTTGATGGCGTTCTGATGCGCCTCGGTCATACGCAGCGCGTTCTCGAGCCGCGCGCGATCCGTAGCGTTCGACTCGCTTTGGATCTGACTCCTGAGCTGCGCAATCTGCTGGGGGATCGCGGCGGAGAACGATCGGTTCGTGCGCTGGTCCAGCACGTTCGACGACAGCTGCGCGCGGACGTAGTCGTGGCCAATGATCTCGACGTCGTCACCGAAAATCTGGTTTCCGTGTGCGTGGTCGAAATGATAGTGGGAGTTGAAGACGTACTGAATCGGCTTGTCGGTCACCTCGGACCTGATCTCGGCCACCATCTTGCGCGCGGCAGCGGGTGAGACGCTGGTGTCGACGAGCATCGCGTGGTCGTCGTTGACGATGATGAGCGAGTTGCTGAACGTCGTCATCGCGCCGGTGCCGGTCGCGAACCACACGTCGTCCGCAATCTCCTCGAACCGGTAGGCGGCCTTGCCATCCGTCGGGTCGGTTTCCTGGGCCGCGACCCAAAGGCCGGACGCCACCACGGTGAGCACGACCGCCACGGCGGCCGTCATCAACTGTTGTCTCGTGTTCATACCTGTCTCCATCCTGCGAGGTCGCCTACGTGGGCATCAATCGGCGATCGTGTCTCCCGTGATGAACGGATGATGATGCTCGACGTATGCGAAGCCCCGATACACCCCGGTGCGGTCCTTGTGATCCCCCTGATCGCGCACGTGGACCGACAGCATGCTCGGCTCCTTGGCCTGATAGCAGTTCTCGCGCCGTGTCGTCCGGAGGTGCTGAAAGACCATCCGCTGCTGCGGCGCGTTGGTGAAGCTCACGGGTGTGGACGACCCGACGTCGGTGTAGGCGCCGCCGTACCAGTCGTCGATCGGCGACGGGCGATGCGCGACGGGTCTGAGCAACCGGGTGCTTCCGAGCTGGGTCAACTCCCTCTCGATCGCCGCGGTCAGCTCCTCGACGCGCACACACGCGCCGAGCGCGCACTCCGGATGGTCACCGGGTTGCCCGACGAGGTGGGCGACCGGAAAGCGCAGCTGCCGCTGCAGCTCGAGCAGGGTGGGAGACGGCGTACCAAAAAAAGCGACACCCTCGGCCCGCTGCACGACGTAGCAGTCGTTCGGATGCAATGTCGCCACGTTGACACCCGAGTGATTCACCGGAAGCACCCAGTGGTAGGTCTCGGACGCGGGCCGATCGCGATCCTGGGTCGTGACCGACGACCATGGCCCCGCTTCGAGCGGCGGGACCACCAACGCCAGCGCCAACGCTGCCACGGCGCGTGTCATCGGAGGCATTCTAGTCTCTTTTTGCGACTGCGCTATGATGGCGCCCATCGTCAATCCTTTCTGGGAGAGCTGAAGATGCGGGCTCCAACACGGCAGTGGGCGCTGACCGCCTTCCTCGGTGTCATCGTGCTCGGATACTGGACGACGCCGGTCGCGGCCCAACGCGGCGCGCCGGCGAACGGCGAGTGGCCGACCTACGGTGGCGACTTGGGGAGCACCAAGTATTCGCCGCTCGATCAGATTGACCGCGACAACTTCGCCGATCTCGAGGTCGCGTGGCGCTGGCGGTCAGCGGACGCGTTTCTGAGCCTCGACACGCCGGACGGCGGCGCATGGTGGGCCGACTCCCGGCTGATCTTCGACGAGCTGCTCCGTCGCGACCCGAATCTCTGGCGCGATGCGCAGGCGCCCTCCATTACGAACCTGAAGGCCACGCCGCTGATGGTCGGCGGTCGGCTGTTCATCAACATGCCGACATCGCAGGCCGCGTCGATCGACGCGCGGACCGGCGAGACACTGTGGGTGTTCAACCCGAAGACCTATGAGAAGGGTACGACGACGATGACCGCCCGCTGGAACCAGCGTGGTGTGGCGTACTGGGCGGACGGACCTGACCGGGCCGAGGAGCGCATCCTCTTCGGCACGGGCAACGGATATCTCATCTGCGTCGACGCGAAGACAGGACGACCGTGCGCCGACTTCGGTGAGAACGGCTGGGTCGATCTCGTCGCGGATCTGCCGCGTGTGACGCGTGGCGAGCGGGACTGGCTGAACGCGCTGCTCTACTCCGTGCAGTCGGCGCCTCTGGTCGTCGGCGACACGATCGTCACGCCCTCGTCCATCTCGTCTTACAACATCACCAAGGAAGCGCCGCCAGGATGGATGCGCGGATTCGATGTGCGCACCGGACGCACGAAGTGGACCTTCCACACCATCCCGCAAGGCGACGAGTTCGGCAACGACACGTGGCAGGGCGACTCGTGGCGCTACACCGGCAAGGTGGGCGTCTGGTCGTTCATGAGCGCCGACCCCGAGTTGGGCCACCTCTATTTACCGACCAACACGCCGGCGCCCGACTACTACGGCGGGCATCGGCTTGGCGACAACCTCTTCGCCGAGAGCGTGCTGGCGCTCGACATCGAGACGGGCGAGCGCGCGTGGCATTTCCAGGCGGTGCACCACGGGCTGTGGGACTGGGACTTTCCCGCCGCCCCGAACCTCGTCGACGTCGTCATCGGCGGACGGCCCGTGAAAGCCCTCGCCCAGATCAGCAAACAGGGTTTCACCTACGTCTTCAACCGGGAAACCGGCGAGCCGATCTGGCCGATCGAAGAGCGCCCCGTCCCCACCGACACCGATATCCCGGGAGAGGTACCCGCGGCGACGCAGCCGTTTCCGACCAGGCCGGCCCCGTTCGAGTATCAAGGCGCCGTCGTCGACGATCTGGTCGATTTCACGCCCGAGATCAGGCAGATGGCCATCGAGGCGGTCGAAGGCTACCGCCTCGGGCCGATCTTCACCCCGCAGACGTGGGACGGGACGATTCAGCGCCCGAGCACGGGTGGCGGCGCCAACTGGTCGGGGGCGGCCTTCGATCCCGAGACGGGGCTCCTCTACATCCCATCGGACAACCGGTACTCGGTGATGCAGTATCGCGAACCGCGAGCCGACGAAGGCGCCACGCTGGACGTCCTCGAGCGACGCGGCGAAACGCGGACGCGGCCGCAGATGCCGCGGGGGCTGCCGCTGTTCAAGCCCCCCTATTCACGGATGACGGCCATCGACCTCAACACCGGCGATCACGCCTGGATGCGGCCGATGGGCAACGGCGATCGCGTCCGTAATCACGCGCTGCTCCGCGACCTCAACCTGCCTCCGGTGGGCGGTGATAGCAGCCGGGCTGGCCCGCTGCTCACGAAGACGCTGCTGATCGTCGCGCTGACCGCGGGCGGCACGAACGACGGGCCGCGACTCGTGGCCCTCGACAAGGCGTCGGGCGACGAGCTGGCGTCCGTCGACCTCCCGGGTGGCGCCATCGGCACGCCGATGACCTATCGGCTCGACGGCAAACAGTACATCGCGCTGACCGTCGGCGGCGAGCGGGTCCCCGCGCTGATTGCGCTGGCTCTGCCGGAGTAGCCCCGCGCGCGTTGGCACCGGTTGCCATCATGGCCGGCCACCGGGCGCTGTTAGTCCGGCCTGCGTACGCCGAGGAGGTTTCTCGTGTCGGCGGCGGTGGCGACCGTCTTGCCAATCAGTGTGAGAAGGCGCACCGCTTTCTCGACCAGGGCGGCGTTGCTCGGGGCCAGGACGCCCTTCTCGATATAGAGGTTGTCTTCCAACCCAACGCGGCAGTGCCCGCCGAGCGTGGCGGCCAGCGCGACGAACGGCATCTGCGCGGCACCGATCCCGAAGCCAGCCCAGTTGGCGCCATCCGGCAACTGATTCCGCATGAACAGCATCGCCTCGGCCGTCGCCGGGGCACCCCACGGCACGCCGAGCACAATCTGGAAGAGGTGCGGCGGGTCAAAGGCGCCGTCGGCGATCATCTTGACCGCAAGCCGTATGTGGCCCGCTTCGAAGGCCTCCAGCTCCGGCTTGACGCCCGCCTCGCGCATGGCCCGCGCCATGGTCTCCAGATGACCGGGCACGTTCATGAAGACCATGGGGCCGAAGTTCAGGCTGCCCATGTCGAGGGAGCAGATCTCCGGCTTGAGCTCGACGATGTGCTCGACGCGGCGCTCGGGTGACGCCAGCGTCGTCCCCTCCCCGGGGTCCAGCGGATCGCCACGCCCGGGGTTGAATCGAGCGCCCGGCCCCGTCGTGAGGTTGATGACGACGTCAACGCCGCTGTCGCGAATCCGCTGCACCACCTCGCGATAGAGGTCGACATCCATGCTGGGCCGCGTCGTCTCGGGATCGCGTACGTGGATATGGACGATGGCGGCCCCTGCCTTTGCGGCATCGATGGCCGAGACAGCAATATCTTTCGGCGTGACCGGCACCGCGGGGTTCTTGGCGGTGGTGTCGGCCGAACCCGTCACGGCACACGTGATAATCGTGGGGGTAGCCATCAGCGGCAACCTAGGGTATATCAAGAGCCGTGTCTACACTTCCCACGGCGGGTTCACTGGCTCCAGCGTTCACCTTGCGAGACGCGGCGGGCACGGCGCACGCGTTCGACGGCCGCAGCGGCACGTCGCCGGCAACACTCCTGTTCTTCTACAAGCACGACTGCCCCACCTGCGATGTGATGGCTCCCGTCGTGCAGCGGATCGGCGACGCGCTTCACGAGGCCGGTCTGCGCGTCCTCGGCGTCTCTCAGAACGACGACATCGAGACGGAGGCGTTCATCGGACGGCATGGGCTCACGATGCCGAACGCGCTCGACGTCGAGTTGACCGTGTCCGAGCAGTACGGGTTCGATGCTGTGCCGGCTGTGGTCTTGACCGCGGACGATGGCACCGTGCTCTCGAGCTTCGAGGGCTTCTCGAAGGCGGACGTCGCGGCGCTTGCCCGCTCGGCCGCAGAGCGCTGCGGCAGCACGGCGCCCGATATCGAGCGCCCCGGGGAGACGTTGCCGGACTGGCGTCCGGGCTGCGGCTCCCGTGTGCACGACCCGGACGTCGCGCGCCGACTCGCGGTCGCACGTGGCGCGGAGACGCTGGCGGCGCGCCGTGTGCGTGTGCCGGTCGACCTCGATCCGTTCGAGTTCTTCGCCGACCAGGGACTGACCGACGGACTGCCGGTGGTACCCCCGACCGAGGAGCGGGTGCTGCGCATGCTGGAGGGCACGACCAGACCGGCCGCGGACCTCGTAGCCAGCATCCCGCCGAATCTCGTGCCCGCCACGGTCGAGAAAATCGCCATCAACGCCGTCATGGCCGGGTGCCGGCCGGAGTATCTGCCTGTCGTCATCGCCGCGGTCGAGGCGGCCTGCACCGACACGTTCAATCTCCACGGCGTGCTCTGCACGACCTATTTCGTCGGCCCGCTCATTGTCGTCAACGGACCGATCCGCCATGCGATCGGCCTCAACTGCGGGCGCAACGTCTTCGGCCAAGGCGCGCGCGCCAACGCGACCATCGGACGGGCGCTGCAGTTGATCGTCCGCAACATCGGCGGCGGACGGCCCGGCGAGATCGACATGGCGACGCTGGGCCAGCCGGGGAAATACACGGCGTGTATTGGCGAGAACGAGGAAGCCAGCTGCTGGGATCCGCTGCATGTAGAGCGCGGGTTCGATCGTGACCGGAGTACGGTCACGGTCTTCGCAGCGGAGGCGCCGCGCGCCATTCGCGACCAGATATCGCGACGCTCGTCATCGCTCGCCACGAGCATGGCGTACTCCCTTGAGACGGTGGCACACCGCAAGCTCCACGGGATGGACCAGGTGCTGCTCGTCGTGTCGCCGGAGCATGCACGGACGTTCGAGCAGGACGGCTATACGAAGACCGATCTTCGCGCGCGCGTGCAGGAGGTGACCGGGCGGCCGCTCCGCGACGTGCTGCCCGACGACGAGTGCCAGAAGGGCACGCCGACACGGGTGCTTCCCAAGGCGTGGCTCGGCCCGGACGGCCAGCCGACCGCGGAGGCGCTCTCGCGCCCGTTTCCCAAATTCTCGCGTGCGGAGGACATCCTCATTGTCGTGGCCGGCGGGACGGCCGGGAAGTTCTCGGCTGTCGTCGGCGGCTGGGCGTCGGGCGGCGCCGGGTCAACTGCCGTCACGCGGGAGATCACGCCGTAGCTCGTGCATCGCCGTCGTCGTCAGTCGTCAGCGGCCACGAGGGCATAGACGGCGCGTTCGAACGCCTCGAACGTCGTGAGCGCTTGGGGATCGGCGAACGGCAGGATCTGGCTTAGAAAGACACCGGCGACGCCCGTGCTCGGATCCAACCAGAAGTAGGTATTGAACAACCCCGCCCACGCCAGGCTGCCGCTGGCGCGTCGACCCGGCTCGGCATCGAGGTTGATCAAGAACCCCAGCCCAAAGCGTCCGCGTCCTTCGGCGGTCGGCACGAAGTCGTTCGACAGCTCCGGCATCGCGGTGCGAATCGCGCCAGCGGCCAGGTCGCCGACCTGATTGAGGCCCATCTCCGCGACCGTCGCCGCCGCGAGCACGCGCACACCGTCCAGCTCACCACCGTTGAGCAGCATTCGCAAGAAGCGCGCGTAGTCGTCCGCCGTCGACCAGAGGCCGCCACCGCCGCCAAAGGTGGCGACCACGTCCGGATCCTGCCGCGGCTGCTCCGTGAGGCTTCCATCCGACTGTCGATCATGAACGGTCACGGTCCGGCGCCATTTCGACGACGGCACGTTGTACGCCGTGTCTGGCATCCCGAGCGGCTCGAAGATGTGTTCGCGGAAATACTCTTCCAACGATTGTCCCGACCGCGCCTCCACGAGGCGGCCGACCCAATCGGTGTTGGTCCCGTAGAGCCAGTCGGTCCCCGGGTCGAAGAGCAGCGGTTCGGGCAGGATCGCGTCACCGTTGCCGGGCGAGAAGTCCCTGACGACGGGATGCGTGAATCCGTATCCAAACCCCGCCGTATGGGTCAGGAGATGGCGGACCGTCATCGTCGTCTCCGGCTGGCGAAGCGTGTACTCGCCGCCGTCGGCCTCGAACGACTCGATCACCCGTGCGCCCGCGAGCTCGGGGAGATGATCCGCCGCTGGGTCGTCGAGGTCGATCAATCCGCGCTCGATCAGCTGCATCGCCGCCACCGACGTGACGGCCTTGGTCATCGATGCAATGCGAAAGATGTGGCTCGTCGTCATCGGGTTGTCGTGCACGTCGTCAGCGGTCCCGAACGCGCCGACGTGGATGACACCCGTCCTGTCCGTCGCGATCCCGACGACCCCCATCACGTCGTGGCGCCGCACCGCCGCCGCCAGGACCTCGTCGACCCGCTCCGCCGGCGTCGGCACGTAGGGCGCGGGCTCGACCGCACAGCCGCTCGCCACCGCGGCGAACGCCGCGCATGCCAGGCATGCCCCGAGTCGTCTCATGTGATCACCACCTCTGTCGACCCACGTCGTGCGGCGCGCCCCAGTCTACAGCCCGGGCGCGGTATGCGGGTGTGGTAGGGTGTCGGTGCGGAGGCCCCATGAGCGACACCTCGGTGATCCTCGACCCTACCGACGAACGCGATCCGATTGGTCGTCGGCTCACCGCTCGCAGCGGACGGCTCGACGGCCCGATTGGCATCATCGACATTTCGAAGGCCAGGGGCGACGTCTTCTGTGACGAGCTCGAGACCCTGCTCCGCGCGCGCGCGCCGACGATCGAAATAGTTCGACTACGCAAGCCGACGTTCACCAAGCCGGCACCGCCCGACCTACGCGATGAAGTCGCGGAGCGGTGCAAGGCGGTCATCCAGGCGCTCGCCGATTGAGGGTCCTGCACGTCGTGCAGTGTGCACGACCTGGTCGACTACGAAGCGCGTGGCATCCCGACCGCCTTGGTCGCCTCGAGCGAGTTCGTGAGCGCCGCCGAACGCCAGGCCACCGCCCTCGGGATGCCGGATCTCGCCCGACGCGCCGTCTACGTGCCACACCCCATCCAAGACGCCACCGACGAAGAGATGCGTGGGAAAGCACGTAATGCCCTCACCGCCGTGCTAGCGGCGATCACGAACTAGACACTAGCTGCAGCATCTGCTCGCGTGGCCCGGGCACGGGCCGCTTCATGGACACGACCGCGGTCGCCGTCATCATCGCCTACCTCGTCGCGGCAACCGTCGCCGGAAGCGCCATGGCGCGCCGCACGACAACGTCGGCCGGTTGGGCCGTTGCGAGCGGCGGCATGCCGATGGCGATGGTCGCGTTCGGCATCGCAGGCACGCGTATCGGGGGCGCCGGCACCTACGGCGTCGCCGGAGACGTCGTCAGCGGTGGCGTCTGGAACCTCTGGTGGTATGGCATCAGTACGTTGGTCGCGATGTGGCTCGTCGGTCTGTTCTTCGCCGTCTACTACCGCCGTCTCAAGCTCCATACGGTCGGCGAGCTGTTCACGATCCGATGGGGCAGGCGCCGCTGCCAGTGGCTGACGAGCCTGTGCGTCCAGACCGAGTACGTCATCGTCAACCTGATCGAGGCGTACGTGATCATGGTCATCATCAGCACGCTGACACCTCTGCCGATGTTCGTCAGCGTGATGGTTGCCGCCGTCATCTTCTCCACCTACGTGTCGCTCGGCGGCCTCTGGGGCACTGCGGTGACGAACCTCATCCATTGCACGGTCGTGCTGGTCGGGCTGGGTGCCGTGGGGGTCATGGGCATCGGTCAGCTGGGTGGGTGGGGTGCGGTCACCGACGCGATCGGCGGGCACCTGGCGGCGGCCGGGCGTGACGAGGCCGCCTGGTGGGGCTTCGCCGGGGCCGGGTGGCTCCCGGTGTTCGCGATGTTCTTCGCCGTCGCGGCACACACACCGGCGGCGTCCGTCTACACGAACTACGCCACCGCGGCGCGGACCGAGCGCCAGATCGCGCCGGCCTTTCTGATCGGTGGCGTGATTGGCGCCGTGATGGCGGTCCTTGCCGGCCTCATCGGCATCCTCACCACCGCGCGCTACGGTCTCGACGCGGGGCTCGGCGGCTATCGCAACCTCACCACCCTGGCGTCGGAGATCAACCCGGTGGTCGGCGGCGTGGCGCTGGCGGCCGTGCTGGCGGCGGTCATCTCGTCGGGCGGGCCGATTCTGCTCTCGAGCGCGACGATGTTCGTGCGGGACTGGCTCCCGTTTACCCGCAACTACGATTCCGAGCGCCGACTCAAGGCGTATCGGCTCACCACGACGATCTATGCCTTTGTCGCCGCGCTCGCGGCGTGGGTCGTCGCCACGCAAACCGACTTCTCCATCCTCGACCTGCTCGTGTTCGGGTTCGCGATGGTGGTGCCGCCGGCCGTGTCCGTCGGCTTTCTCATTCACTGGCGCCGCACGACCGAGCAGGGGGCGTACTGGGGCATGCTCTCCGGCTACGCGGGCGGCCTGATCTGGTTCGGCCTGATCAAGCTCGCCCTCGCGACCGGCTTCGGCGCGCCCGAGAGTGCATCCGTCGTTCGCCAGATCCTCGCGTACGGCCTTACGGTGAACGGTGAAGGCGTCGACCCCTCCTACGTGACGATGGTCGTCCCGCTGCTCGTCGTTCCGGTCGTCTCGCTCTTGACGTCGGACACAGGTGGTGATCGCGATCGGTTCTACGCCATGCTCTCCGGCGAGACGCCTGTCGATCGCGAGCTCGTCTGAGCACGGCCAGGGCGCGCTATAATCGCGGGCCGCTGCCCAGGCCGGCCACAGAGAGGAGCTCCATGCCCGGTACCGTGACCATCGAACGCCGTGACGGCGTCGCCATCTTATGGCTGACCAATCCACCCGTGAACGGCCTGAGCTACGCCGTGCGCGGAGGGTTGGCAGAGCAACTGGCTGCCGCGCTCGCAGACGACGCCGTCGCGGCGATCGTCGTGGCTGGCGCCGGCCGGATGTTCTGCGGCGGGGCCGACATTCGCGAGTTCGGTCAGCCGCCCCCACCCGGCGCGGCGTTCCTCCCCAAGGTCATCGATGATCTGGAGGCGTCGCCAAAGCCGGTCGTGGCGGCGATCCACAGCGTCGCGGCGGGCGGCGGGCTCGAAGTCGCCCTTGGCTGCCACGTGCGCATCGCTTCACCAGGCACGCGGGTCGGGCTGCCGGAGGTGACGCTCGGCATCCTCCCGGGCGCTGGCGGGACGCAGCGGATGCCGAGGCTCATCGGCGTGGGCGCCGCGCTCGAGCTGATCGTTGGGGGCACGCTGCTGCCGGTCGAACGGGCCCGCGCGCTCGGCGTGATCGACGAGGTCATCGACGCTGACAGCGACGGTCTCGTCGAGGCAGCGATAACGCGCGCACAGCAGATGGCGCGCGACGGCGTGGCGCTGCGCCGCATCTCCGCGATCGACGACCGACTCGTCGAGGCCCGCGACGATCCGTCGCTCTTCGCCGCGTTCCGCAAGAAGATGGCCAAGCGCGCGCGTGGGTTCGACGCGCCCTACGCCTGTGTCGAAAGCATCGAGGCGTCACTCACAATGTCCTACGCGGACGGCGCCGTCAAAGAGCGCGAGCTCTTCACCAGACTCGTGGCCTCGGACCAGTCGAAGGCCCAGCGACACGCGTTCTTCGCCGAGCGGGACGTCGCCAAGATACCGGACGTCCCGAAGGACACGCCACGCCAGGACATCAAGACCGCTGCGGTCATCGGATGCGGCACGATGGGTGGCGGCATCGCGATGAACTTCGCGAACGCCGGCATCCCGGTGACCGTGTTCGAGATGTCCCGGGACGCCCTCGACCAGGGCCTCGCACTCGTCAGGAAGAACTACGCCGCGACGGTGTCGAAGGGTCGCCTGTCGCAGGCTGAGATGGATGCGCGGATGGCACGTGTGTCGGCGACGCTCGACTACGCGGACCTCGGCAACGCCGACGTCGTCATCGAGGCCGTGTTCGAGGAGATGGAGGTCAAGAAGCAGGTGTTCGGGGCGCTCGACACCGCATGCAAGCCAGAGGCAATCCTCGCCACGAATACCTCCACGCTCGACGTCGACGAGATCGCGGCCTCGACGACACGTCCGGACAAGGTCATCGGGACGCACTTCTTCAGCCCGGCCAACGTCATGCGCCTCATGGAGAACGTCCGCAGCGCACACACCTCGGCCGGCACCATCGCGACGACCATGGCGTTGTCGAAGACGCTGGGAAAGATCGGCGTCCTGGTCGGGGTCTGCGACGGCTTCGTCGGCAACCGGATGCTCTACGCCTATCGGCGCCAAGCCGATTTCCTGCTCGAGGAGGGCGCGCTGCCGTCGCAGATCGACCGGGTCCTCTACGATTTCGGGTTCCCGATGGGCCCGTTCCAGATGGGCGACCTGGCAGGCCTCGATGTGGGATGGCGGATCCGCAAGCGGCAGGCGTCAACACGACCCGCGCACCTCCGCTACTCGCCGATCGCGGATCGCATCTGCGAGCTCGGACGCTTCGGTCAGAAGACCGGCGCCGGATGGTATCGCTACGAGGCCGGGAGCCGGGCGCCGATCCCGGATCCGGTGGTCGAGGAGTTGGTGACGTCCGTGTCCGCGGAGCTCGACATTACGCGCCGCCCAATCGACGATGGCGACATCATCCCCCGCTGCCTCTATCCGCTCGTCAACGAGGGCGCCAAGATTCTCGAGGAGGGGCTCGCACTCCGCGCCAGCGACATCGACGTCGTCTGGCTCCACGGCTACGGCTTCCCGCGATACCGCGGTGGGCCGATGTTCTGGGCGGACCTCGTCGGCCTCCAGACCATCTACGACACGATGCGCCGGCTCCACGACGAGCACGGAGAATGGCTCGCGCCGGCTCCGCTGCTGGCACGCCTCGCGAAGGCGGGCAAGGGGTTCGGAGACTATCGCCCCTGACGCAGCGGGAAACGCGAGCGCCTATCCGCTATAGTGCCCGCAGGTGATGATCGCACCACCGAAGCCGACCGCCGTCGACGCGCCGCCGGCCGACGTCGACCTGGTGGAGTGGTACTTCGAACGGGGATGGACCGACGGGCTGCCGGTCGTGCCACCGACGCCCGATCGGCTCACGGCGATGGTCGAGGCGCTCGGCGGCGACCCCGACCACCTCGAAGCCCGCATCCCGCCACGTTGGGGGAACCTGACGCGCGAGGTCCTGGCGATCAACCTGGTCCTCGCGGGGTGCGCGCCGAGCTACGCGCCGGTCGTCCGCGCCGCGCTGCTCGCACTGACGAGCGCGCCCTTCAACCTGAACGGCGTCCAGGCGACAACCCACATGGCGGCGCCGCTCGTGGTGATCAACGGCCCGATACGCCACGAGATCGGGCTGAACGCCGGCACCAACGTCTTTGGCTCCGGATACCGCGCCAACGCCACGATCGGACGGGCGATCCGCCTGGTGCTGCTCAATGTCGGCGGCGGGCGACCGGATGACCTCGACAAGAGCACGCTCGGACAGCCCGGCAAGTACAGCTTCTGCATCGCCGAGAACGAAGAGCACAGCCCGTGGGCGCCCTATCACGTCGAACAGGGGTATCGTGCCGAGGACAGCACGGTGTTCGGGATTGCCGTCGAAGGCCCCCACAGCGTCACCAATCACCTGGCGAACGACCCGGAAGGGGTCCTCGACAGTATCGTCTCGGCCATGAGCACCATCGCCCACAACAACGCGGTCAGCAGCGGGTCGTGCGCGGTCGTCATCGGACCCGAGCATGCGGCGACGATCGGCGCGCGGAGCTGGTCGCGGAGCGACGTGCGGCGCTACCTCTGGTCCCAGACCACCAACACGTACGACGACATCAGCTTCGGTGGTCGCTACGGCACCATCTACAACCGGAACCTGCCCCGGTGGTACAAGCGCGAATCCGGCGCACGCGTGCCGATCGTACCGGCGCCGGACGACATCCATCTGTTTGTCGCTGGCGGCGAGGCTGGGCGCTTCTCGGCGTTCCTCCCGGGCTGGGGTCACATGAGCGGCCCCGTCTTGCGTGCGCTCGACGGACGCCCCCCTCAGCGCGGCGACTGTACGGACGGCACCTGCGCATTGTGACGGCTCGAGGCCTGTGGCGAGTAGCAGCGCAACCAGGACCAGGGGATACCCTGCGAGGGAGGACGCGATGAGCGAGCAACGATTGCCCACCGGTCAGGTCGTCTACGATCCGCGGGGCCGCGTCACCGCTGAGCCCCAGCCGCCTGCCCCGCGCATGGCCCAACTGGACGGTATCCGGCTCGGCGTCCTGGACAACTCCAAGTGGAACGCGTCCAAGTTGCTCCGCCGGACGGTGACCCTCCTCGAGGCTGACACGTCGTTCGCATCGGTCCGGATCTTCAAGAAGGACAGTTTCTCGAAACCGGCCGCGACGACGCTCCTCGACGAGGTCGCCCGGGAATCCGACGCCGTCATCACCGCCATCGGCGATTGAGGGTCGTGCACGTCGTGCAGTCTGCACGACGCGGTCGCGCTGGAGCGTCGCGGGATCCCAACGGCGATCATCGTGACCCGCGCGTTTCTCCATGAGGCCGACGTCCAACGCGCGGCCCTTGGCGCGGAGCGACTCCAGACCGCGGTCATCACCCACCCGCTCAGCACGATCACCGACGACGACATCGCGGCGCGAGCGGCCGAGGCCGCCCGTCAAGTCGCGGACATCCTGACCGATGGCGCATAGGTAGACCGGGCTGCGCCTCGAACCTCGCCGCGGGGCCCGCGGTATCATCTGCGGGTGAACGTCGACCTGGCCTACGGCCGCGGGCGCCTTGCGGTCGACTTCCCCACCGAGCGAACGACCGTCCTCGAGCCCACCTACGTCGATGGGCTTACGGACGAAAGCACCGCGATTCGGGACGCCCTCCGGCGTCCGCTGAACCGTCCCCCGCTCGCCTCGCTCGTACTGCATGACCAGCGCGTCGCCATCTCCGTGTGCGACATCACCAGGCCAATGCCAAGCCGCACCCTCCTCCCCGTGCTGCTCGGCGAGCTCGCCCACGTGCCGGATGATCACATCACCATCCTAATCGCGGCCGGGACGCATCGAGCCAATACGCACGCAGAGCTCACCGAGATGCTTGGCGAGTCGATCGTCGATCGCTACCGCATCATCAACCACGACGCGTTCGACGAGGCCGCGCTCGTCCACCTCGGTGAGGTCGAGCCCGACGTCCCGGTCTGGCTGAACACGCACTGGGTCGAGGCCGATATCCGCATCACGACCGGGTTCGTCGAGCCGCACTTCTTTGCCGGCTTCAGCGGCGGTCCCAAGCTGGTTGCGCCGGGGCTCGCCGGGTTCAAGACGACGATGCGTCTCCATGACGCCGAGATGATCGCCAGCCCACACGCGCGGTGGGGCGTGACCGAGGGCAACCCGATCCACGATGCGATCCGCCGGATCGCGGCACACGTCGGCGTCGATTTCAGCGTCGATGTCGCGATCAACCGCGACCGCCAGATCGTCAGCGCCTGTGCCGGCGAGATCTTCGCTGTCCACGCGCAGATGGCGTCCCAGGTCAAGCGGACCGCCATGCAGGCGTTTGACGCACCGTTCGACGTCGTCGTGACGACCAACAGCGGTTACCCGCTCGATCAGAACCTCTACCAGAGCGTCAAGGGGATGTCGGCCGCGGCCCAGGTCGTCAAACCGGGCGGCGCCATCGTCTGCGCCGCCGAGTGCGCCGACGGCCTGCCGTCGCACGGCGAGTATCGCGACATCCTGACCCAGCGCGACACGCCGGCCGATCTCCTCGCGATGATCTGCGCGGCCGGGCACAACCGACACGACCAGTGGGAAGTGCAGATCCAGGCACAGATCCAGCAGCGCGCCGAGGTCTTCCTGAAGACGGACGGTCTCTCCGTGGCCGACGTGCGCGCCGCGCATCTGACACCGACGGACGATGTCGGCGCCACCGTGCGCGAGCAGCTCGATCGTTTTGGTCGCGACGCCCGCGTGTGCGTCCTCCCCGAAGGACCGCAGACGATTCCCTATCTCGCGTCGCAGGGCTAAAGCCCCGCGCTACGTACTCTCGGGATCCCCGCGGAGCCCGCGGGGGTTCGGGCGAAGCCCCGTCTAATTGATAGGCCGGCTCAGCGACACGCGGACGACGTACATGTCGTCGTCCTCTTGCGTGATGCCGAACACCTCCGCTCGGCGGCCAACAAGCTCGCCGAGCGCGTCGTGCGGTTCGGGATCCCTGTGGTCGCGCGCGAGCCACATCATTCCCTCCCCGTCGTGGACCAGACCGTAAATGTGTCCGGCATGGATCCCGTCGCTAGCGACCGTCGCATGGGGACCGCTATGGCCCTCCAGACGCACCACCGTTCCGACCCAACTCAGCTCCGAGCCTTCCAGTACCACCGGATTCTCGTTGAGCGCGTCGACGAGCCGCCCGACCAGGTCGTCGAGGTCCACGTCAGCTGGTTCGTCCGACGCCGCCGGCGACGCGGCTGGCGCCGGGAGACGATACCGGACGAACACGTCGCGCTCGCCTCGATCCTCGACCATCTCGTCGATGTCCTTCCGCATCTCGTCGCGACGCTCCAGCATCGCATCGATCTCGCCGCCGGTCAGCCACTCCCCAAGCGCGGTCGCCAGCATCGCCTTGTCGAGGGCGACGAAGCGATCCCACAGATCGCGATCCACTCGGGTCAGGACGTGGACCCGTTCGTCAGTGTCGGTGGTGAACGCGCGCGAGTTGTCGATGATGATGAGGTTCCACGCCGGGTCCACCATCCAGTTGCCGAGATTCGGGTCTTTGTTATAGATGAGGTTGTGAAACATCTTGGCCCGAATCAGCATCCAGTTGTACTTCCCGATGTAGCGCGGCGGCGGCGACGGGGGACCGCCCAGCGACTTCCACGTCTGCGCGTTGTCGACCCAGAAACCGGCCGCGCCGAGCTCGCCTTCAAGTCGCCGCTCGACATAAGGCGGGGTCATCCGGAGCGCGAGGAGCTTGTCCAGCTCATAGGCCGCGAGAGGGTGAGCTAATCTTAGTTGAAAATTGAAACGGCTCCAGACCCTGTGGTGTGATGACGTTGCAAAAGACGGACATCACCCCACGAGAGAGAGGAGCCACGATGAGTGTCCTACGTGCTGTCAGGAAGCGCAAGAAAGTTCGCAAGCTGGGCTCGGTCAACATCATTCACCGCGAGGCCTACGCGGATCTGGAGCTGGACGCGAAGGTGGAGCTGATCCGCTCGCTGGTGCCCCTGGGCCTGATGCATGTGCAGGAGTTGCTCGACCAGGAGGTGACGGCGCTGGCGAGCGAGCGCTACGTCCGGAAGGACGCGTCGGTCGGTGGACGCCGTCACGGCAGTAACCCTGGGACGGTGGGTCTCGCGGGGCAGCGCGTGCCGATTCGCGTGCCCCGGATTCGTCGCCTCGCAGGGAGCGAGATTCCGCTGCGGTCGTATGCGGCGTTGCATGACGACCGCGAGGTGGACGACGCGCTGCTGCGACGGGTGCTCTACGGGATCTCGTGCCGCAACTACGCGGCGGCCGCGGCGGCGATTCCCGGGGCGATCGGGCTGTCGAGTTCGACGGTGTCCCGGGGGTTCATCCAGGCCAGCGCGGCGCAGCTACGGGCGTTCCAGGAGCGGGACCTATCCGATGAGGACGTGGTGGCCGTGTTCCTGGACGGCAAGACGTTCGCTGACGCGACGATGGTCATCGCGCTAGGCATCACGCTGTCTGGGGAGAAACGCTTCCTGGGCTTCGTCGAAACGGACACGGAGAACGCGACGGTGCTCACACCGTTCCTGCGGTCGTTGGTCGAGCGGGGCCTCGACCTCTCCCAGGGTGTGCTGGTCATCCTCGATGGCGGCAAGGGGCTCCGCACGGCCGTCCGGAAGGCCTTCCGGGGCCGGGCCCTGGTCCAACGGTGCCAGTGGCACAAGCGCGAGAACGTGGTGAGCTACCTGGCCAAGCACGAGCAGGCGGTGTGGCGTCAGCGTCTCCAGCGAGCGTACAACCGGCCGGACTACGACGAGGCCCTCGGTGCGCTCGAGACGCTCCACGGCGAGTTGGACGAGCGGAACCAGTCGGCGGCTGACAGCTTGGCGGAAGGTCTGGACGAAACCCTGACGTTACATCGATTGGGCGTGTACGGAGTGCTGGGCCGGTCGCTGAAGACGACGAACTGTCTGGAGTCGGTCAATGCGCTGGTCGAGGAACGCTGCGCGAAGGTAGATCACTGGCAGAGCTCGAGCCAACGCCACCGCTGGCTGGCGACCGCCCTCCTGGACATCGAACCGCGCCTACGAAGGGTGAGGGGCTACCGCCACCTTCCCACGCTTCGGGCCGCATTGAAGCGAGAACTGAAGATCGACACGACGACGTCGAAGAAGCAGGCCGCGTAAGCCATCGGGAGCCGTGGAGAGTTTCAACTAAGAATGGGCTTGACTCGGCCGCGATCTCGGCCTTGTAGCTCTCCCAGTAACCCTGGTAGATACCCGGTCTGACGTCCTTCCAGACGAACGCCTCGACAGGGCCGCCAGGTGTCAGTGTCGCCTTCATCGGGTTGGTCACACCCGTACCGATCTCCACGAGCTCGACGACCTCCTCAGTGCGGATCGCCTCCTCGAATGCATCGGGATCCTCGAGCCACGTCAGCGCGCTGGTAGGCGTGGCGTCCTGCGCCAACGCTGGCACCGACATGAGTAGTGCCGCCGCGAGCAGCCACACCGATGTCTGTCGTGCAACGTGCATGAGCTCCTCCCCTATCCCGTTACAACGACGGAATCACTCATATAGAACAGCGTCAAGGCCCTTCGTCTCGATGAGGCGCGCAAAGTGGTCGACGATCGCATCGCGCCGATCAAGCACGGCGTCGATCTCCCGACCGGTGAGATACGGGTCCGTCTGCCGCTCGATCGCGTCCTTGGTCAGGTCCTTGAGTCTCGCCAAGAGCGCGCGATCGACCCTCGCGAGGTCGCCCGGTCGCTGCAACGTCGACTCCATGCGGAACGCACGCGAGAAGTCGATCATGTGGAGCGTCCAGTCGCGTGTATAGACGACGTTGGTTTGGTTGCGATCGGTGTCCTGAACGAGCTCCGCAAAGAGCAGCATACGCGACATCTGCGCGCTCCACCGCTGCATATCCTCGGGCCACCGTCGCTCGAGCAGGCGGAGCTCCTCATTGAACATCACGTCGTCGATCCACCAGGTGAGCGAACCGGTGTCGCCATCCCACGTGCGCTCCACCGTGACCGGCATCATCTCCTGGAGGCCGACCAGCTCCGCGAGCCGGTAGGCCGCGACGTTGTAGCGATAGGAATCGATGAAGTTCCGCTCGTATCGGTCGCCAAACCGTCGAGGCCCCTCGTCACGGTCGACCGCCTGGAACTGCGCGTCGTGCTCACGCGTCCCATCGCTCAACGTCAGACGCCATGGCCGCGTGGTGCCTTTCTCGGTGCGTGTGGAGGCAATGATCTCGGCCGTGAGGAGAAACTGGTAAATCTCGTCCCGGGAGAGCTCGGCCGGCTGCGCCACGGCGACCCAGCCGCCAGCCGAGAAGGCGACGAGGAGCATGCAGCCGATACGGCGGCGACGCGTCATCATGCCGGCGTCCCTTCCTCGACGCCGTGGCACCGCCCGCAGGGGGGGTGAGGCCACCACGCTCGCATTCTACCAGCGAACCGACGGCATGACGTCGCGCGAACCGGGATGGTCGAGCCCGGTCTCCGGCGGCGGTGCCGATGCGCCAGCCCCTATAATGCGCCTACTCGCATGGACTTCCAACTCCCTCCCACCGTCGCCGCACTCCGAGCCGAGCTCGAAGCGTTTGTCAACGAGGTGGTGTGCCCCAACGAGCGACTCTATGTCGACCAGGTCGAGTCGAGTGAGAACCGATGGGTGTCGCCGCCGGTCATGGACGAGATGAAGCAACAGGCCCGGGACGCTGGCCTGTGGAATCTCTTCCTCCCCGACAGCGAGCATGGTGCGGGGCTGAGCAACCTCGAATACGCGCCTTTGTGCGAGGTCATGGGTCGTTCGCCGATCGCGCCCGAGGTGTTCAACTGCTCCGCGCCTGACACCGGCAACATGGAGGTGCTCGTCCGCTACGGCACCGAGGCACAGCGACAACGGTGGCTCACGCCGCTCCTCGCCGGCGAGATTCGCTCGGCCTACGCGATGACCGAGCCGCACGTTGCCTCTTCGGATGCCACGAACATCAGCGCAACGATCGAGCGCGACGGCGACGAGTACGTGATCAGCGGCCGCAAGTGGTGGATCTCGGGGGCTGGCGATACACGCTGTCGGATCCTCATCTTCATGGGCAAGACCGACCCGGCGGCGGAGCGCCACAAGCAGCAGTCGATGATCCTGGTGCCGATCGACACGCCCGGCGTGACGTTGGTGCGTCCGCTCAGCGTGTTCGGCTACGATCACGCGCCGCACGGGCATTGGGAGATCACGTTCGACGACGTCCGCGTACCGGCCGACCACTTGTTGCTCGGGGAGGGTCGCGGGTTCGAGATCGCCCAGGGCCGCCTCGGGCCGGGCAGAATTCACCATTGCATGCGAACGATCGGGGTCGCCGAGCGAGCGCTCGAGGCCATGTGCGCCAGGGCCAAGACTCGGGTCGCCTTCGGGAAACCGCTCGCCGAGCAGGGCGTCGTGACGGCGGCAATCGCCGACTCGCGGATGGAGATCGAGCAGGCCCGGTTGCTGACGCTCAAGGCGGCACACCTGATGGACACGGTCGGCAACAAGGTCGCGCGGGCCGAGATCGCGATGATCAAGGTGGTCGCGCCGAACATGGCGCTCCGCGTGATCGATCGGGCGATCCAGCTCCATGGGGGAGGCGGCGTGTCGGACGATTTCGGGCTCGCACAGGCGTGGGCCCACACCCGCACGCTACGGCTCGCTGACGGCCCGGACGAGGTGCATCAACGCGCAATCGGCCGGGTAGAGTTGAAGAAGAAGCCTTAGGACCGTGACCGGCTCCTTAGCCGTAGGCGAGGGTCACGGTCTCGGCGACGCAGGCCGGCTTCGCGTGCCCCTCGATCTCGACGATGAACTTACTGACCATGCGAACGCGGTCGGCGCCCGCGCGTTCGGTCGTCAGGACTTGCTGCACGCCCCGCAGACGCGCGGGAATCGGGACGACTGCTGGAAACCGCACACGGTTGACGCCGTAGTTGATCAAGCGCGAGACGCCCTGGATGTCGGCGATCTGCTTTCTGAATCTCGGGACGAGCGACAGCGTGAAAAACCCCTGAAGGATGGTGCCGCCGAACGGCAGCTCGTTCCTGGCGCGCTCCACATCGAGGTGGATCCACTGGTGGTCACCGGTCAGCTCCGAGAACTGCGTCACCATGTCCTGATCGACCGCACACCACTCGCTCGCGCCGAGCTCGACGCCGGCCAGCGACTCGAGCTCGTCCAACCCGTTGATCACACGCATCGCACCTCCAGCGTTGGATAGTATAGGGCCCGCGCGCGATGACCCATCCAGCCGACGATGATCCGGAGCTCATCGACGTCCGTCCCGACGAGCGATTCGATGCGGCCCGGCTCGACCGGTGGCTACGCACCCATCTCGACGGGGTCGATGCGACTGTGCCCTTGGTCGTGCGCCAGTTCGGTGGCGGTCACGCGAACCTGACCTACCTCCTCCGTCTGGGCGACCGCGAGTTCGTGCTCCGGCGCCCTCCACTCGGGCCGGTGGCGCCCACGTCGCACGACATGCGGCGTGAGCATCGGGTGCTCGCGCGACTGGTCGACGCGTTTCCCCTCGCCCCACGCAGCTACGCGCTATGCCAGGACCACTCGATCCTTGGGTGCGATTTTCACATCATGGAGCGGCGCCATGGGTTCGTCGTCCGCCGCGACTTGCCGCCGGCGTTTCGTAACCAACCCGAGCTGAACCGACGGTTATCGGAGACGATCGTGGATACGCTTGCCGCACTGCACGGCGTCGATCCCGAGAGCGTCGGGCTCGGTGACCTCGGACGCCCGGAGGGGTTCCTCGAGCGCCAGCTCACCGGGTGGGTCAGGAGATGGCAGGCGGCCCGACACGCGGCGGCGGGTGACGACGATCGCGTCGACCGCCTCGCGGCGTGGCTGCAGCGGGACGTGCCCTCGTCCCGTTATGCCACCTTGCTCCACCACGACTACAAGCTCGACAACATGCTCGTGGAGACCGCCGATCCGGCGACGCCGGTCGCGGTGCTCGACTGGGACATGGCCACGCGTGGTGACCCGCTCGTGGAGCTCGGCTATCTATTGATTTTCTGGGCGGAGGCGACCGACGACCCCGCGTGGATCGACGCGGCGGCCATGCCGACCCATCACCCGGGGGGCTTGACTCGCGCCGACGTCGTCGCCAGATACGCAGACCGGACGGGTTTCGACGTCACGCGCGTCCGCTGGTATCACGTCTTTGGCTTGTTCAAGCTCATCGTCATCCTGCAGCAGATCTACGTCCGCTACGTCCGTGGTCAGACGCAGGATCAACGGTTCGAGCGCTTCGGCCGGCGGGTCGACGGCCTGATCGCGAAGGCGTGGTTCGTGCTTTCGGAGTGAGATAAACTCCCCCGTCAGGGAGACACAATGGCAATTAAGATCACACAGCGGGATGTCGGGACCGTCACGATTCTCGATCTGGCGGGCAAGCTCGCCGGCGACGGTGGCGACACGTTATTCAAGACCATCGACGACGTCAGGGGCGCGGGTCGCCGTGAACTTGTGCTCAATCTCGGCAGCGTGACCTTCGTCGACAGCGCGTCGCTCGGCGGACTCCTGTCGAAGCGCAGCGAGATCATGGGCGCCGGCGGTCACCTGAAGCTGCTCAACGCGACCGCGCGGATCGCGGATCTGCTGGTCACGACCAAGCTCGAGATGGTGTTCGACGCAGAGGACGCGGCCGTGGGGAGCTTCGCCTCGTAGCGTCTGGCAGCACGTCGCAGACCTACGCACGGGCACGCCAGTGGTATCAACCCACGTGGGCTCTGGCGTGAAGGCCTGGCGCCGACGCGACCTCTCGCGCACCCGCCGACACACCGCAGCCACGCTATCATGTCTACGGAAGCGACACGTGTGCTCCTCGTCGAGGACGACCCGGATGACGTCGTCCTCGTACGCGCCGCGTTGAGGGAGGCGACCGCTTCCGCCTTCAGCCTCACGGTTGCCGCCGACGCGTCCGACGCGACGACCCACCTCCGTGCGGACCACTTCGACGTCGTGCTGCTCGACCTGTCGCTCCCAGATGCGGAAGGGCTCGAGAGCCTCTCGCGGATCGGACCGCTCTCGCGTGACACCCCCATCGTCGTGCTGACAGGCCTCGACGACGAGGGCGTGGCGCTCCAGGCGGTGCAGCACGGCGCACAGGACTACCTCGTGAAGGGTCAGGCGACGCCCGACCTGATGGTGCGCAGCATTCGATACGCCCGCGAGCGACACCGGTTGATCGCGGAGCGCACACGGCACGTCGAGCGCGAGCTGGAGGCGGCGGCGCTCCTGCAAAAGACGTTCTTGCCTACGACGGTGCCGACGCTCGCCCATCACGATCTTGGTGGCCATCTCCACCCCAGCGGGCAGATCGGCGGCGACTTCTACGACTTTTTCGGACCAGTAGGCGAGAGCGTCGGCGTGGCGGTTGGCGACGCGGCGGGTAAGGGGATTCCCGGCGCAATCCTCATGGCGAAGGCGCAGGGCATCCTGCGTGCCGAGATCGCGTCGACGCTCACGCCGCTGAGCATCGTCCCGCGGGTCAACGTCGCAATGTGCCGGGACCGGGGCCAGAACCGGTTCGTCACGCTGTTCTACGGGTTGCTCGGCGCACGCAGCGGGAGATTCAGTTATGTCAGCGCCGGTCACCCTCGCGCGCTGCTGTATCACCAGGGCGACGTTGGGCTCTTGCCCTCCACCGGCCCGCCGCTCGGCCTCTTCGCTCAAGCGACATACGATGCCCGCACCGTCACGCTCGGCGACGGCGATCGCCTCGTCATCTACAGCGACGGTGTCTCGGAAGCCCAGGACGGGCGGGACCAATTCTTCGACGAGTCGGGCATTCACGCCGTGGTCGCCGCCCACGCCACGGCTCCCGCGCAGGACCTCGCGCGCCACATCTGCGATGCGGCTCAACGGTTCGAGCAAGACAACCCGGACCCGGGTGACGACAAGACCGTCGTCGTGATCTGCGCGCGGGATCCGGGGCGCGGCCCGGGGTAGCTCAGGCGCGGACGACCGGCTTCTGACGCCGTTTGGTGAGTGTGACCCTCGTTGCCGACATCGTTGTACTCGACGTGGTCCATAAAGGTCTTCATCAGGAACACACCGCGCCCGGACGGTTGGATGATGTTCTCGGGACGTGTCGGATCCGGGATCTGCCCCGGGTCGAATCCCCGGCCATCGTCTTTGATGACGAAGACCGCTTCGCCCGAGGTCAAGTGGGTCCGCACCTGGATCCGGCGGTCCCGGTAGGGTGCGAGCGCGCGGCGGTCGTTCGCCAGTGCGCGGTAGGCCCGAGGATCGTGCTCCCGGATCTCCGAGCGCACCTCAAGGTTGCCATGGTAGTAGGCGTTCGTGAGCGCTTCGTCGAGCGCAGTGGTGATCCGGTGACAATCCGACTCGTCGAACATGCCCGAATCGCGGAGGATCCCGGTGCAGTAGCTCACCAGCGACGAGATCAGGTCGAGATCGTTCTCGAGGACGAACGATGCGGCCCGGAGCCGACCCAGGAGGCGTCGGTAGCTCTGCTGCTCCTGGGAGGCCGCGAGAATGCGTTCCACGATCTCCACGAGATCACGGACCAGCGTCTTCTTCGGCACATAACTCGCCGCCCCCGTTTCGAGCGCCTTGACGGCGATCTCCTCGCTGCCTTGTGCCGTCATGACGATCACGCGGACGAGCGGGTGATGCTCCTTGACGCGCTCGACGAGACCGAGACCATCGAGCTCCGGCATCTGCAGATCGGTCAGCACGACGTCCACCGCGTGGGACCCGAGATGGGTGAGCGCCTCCTCGCCGTTTCCGGCGTACGCGACGGTCCAACCGTCCTGCGCTTCGAGCACGTGTCCGGCCAGCTCACGGTCGGCCGCCGCGTCGTCGACAACGAGGATGTTCGCCACGGTGTCCTCCCTACGATGTCGTCTCGGTAAAGCCCCGGAGCTCGGGCTCGACCGCATCGAGCTCTTCCCGCAGCATGCGCCACGCCGGCGCCGCCTCCTCGAGCACGCCGTTTCTGCACACGGACTCGAGCTGCCTCGCGAGGTCCACCACCCGCGCTCCGTCAAACATCCGAAGCGACCCGCCCACGGTGTGGGCAACGCGATGGACCGCCGGTAGATCAGACGCGTCGAGCCCCGCCTTGAGATCCGCCACGAGCGACGGATACTGATCGAGGAAGCCGCGCACCACCTTGCCCAGCAACACTCGGTCTCCTTCCACCGCCTCGACAGCGGCGGCCCAGTCGAGTCGGTCATCGGCGCGCGCCGGTGCCGGCGACGCATCCGGCTTCACCGCAGGTGGGGAGGGCACAATGCCTGCAAGCGCCTCGTACAGCTGTCGCGAACGAAAGGGCTTGGCGAGGTAGCCATCGAAGCCCGCCCTCCGGCACGCCGCCTCGTCGTCGGCCATCGCGCGGGCCGTGAGCGCCACGATCGGCGTCGGCGCCGCATGCGTTTCACGTTCGCGCTGGCGGATTGCGCGCACCGCCTCGAATCCATCCATCTCCGGCATCTGGAGGTCCATGACGACGGCATCGAACGGTTGCGCCATGCACGCGTCGACTGCCGCGGCCCCGGTGCCGACGACCGTGACGCGATGTCCCTGCTTTTCTAGCATGCCAACCGCGAGGCGCTGGTTGGCGAGGCTGTCTTCGGCGAGCAGCACGGTGATCGGTGTAAGGGTGCTCGCGGTCGCGTTGGGCGCGGCCGGCGTCCGCGCCGGCGCCACGCCCATGACCGCCTGGATCGTCTCGAGGAGCTCCGAATGCTTCACCGGCTTGAAGAGGCTCGCCGCCACACCGACGGCGTCCGCGGTCGCGGCGTCCGGCAAGCCGCCCGACGTGAGCAGGACGATCGGTGGATGTCCGAGCGCTGGGTCGTCGTTCACCGCGCGCGCCAGCTCGAACCCATCGGCTTCTGGCATCTGCACGTCCGACAGCACCAGCCGCACGGGGTCGCCGCCACCCATGCCACGCCGAAGCTCATCGAGCGCCGCGTCCACGCTCGGCACCGTCAGTGCACGGAGCCCCCAGCTGCGCACCATTTCGGCAAGGATGCGCCGGTTCGTCGCGTTGTCGTCGACAATGAGCGTTCGCACACCGCGCAGGTCCGCACTCGGGTCGGTCGCCTCGACCGTGGCCGCGGACCCGAGGCCGAAACGGGCGCTGAAATGAAACGTGCTGCCCTGTCCCTCCTGGCTTTCGAGGCCAACCTCGCCGCCCATGGCCGCAACGAGCCTCGACGCAATGGCCAACCCGAGTCCGGTTCCACCGTAGCGGCGCGTGGTCGAGGCGTCAGCCTGGACGAACTCGTCGAAGATGACCCTCTGCTTGTGCTGAGGGATCCCGATCCCGGTGTCCGTGACCGTGAACCGAAGGGTCACCTGATCTCCGTCGGTCTCCTGGAGGCGAACACCAAGGACGACCTCGCCGTGCTCCGTGAACTTGATCGCATTGCCGACGAGGTTGAGCAGGACCTGCCGCAATCGCCCCGGGTCGCCGATGAGCGCGTCGGGCACATCGGCGGGGACGTCGCTGACCAGCTCCAGGTCTCGCTGGCGGACGCGCGAGGCGAGCGCCTTCATCGTGTTGCCCAGGTGTTCGCGTAGTCGCAGTGGCCGATGCTCGAGATCCAGCCGTCCGGCTTCGATCTTCGAGTAGTCAAGGATGTCGTTGATGATGGCGAGCAGCGCCTCGGCCGACTCGCTGATGATGTGCACGTGGTCGCGCTGAGCGGGGGTGAGCGCGCTATCGCCAAGCAGCTCGGCGGTGCCGATCACGCCGTTGAGTGGCGTTCGGATCTCGTGGCTGACATTTGCCAGGAACTCGCTTTTCGTCCGGTTGGCGCTTTCGGCCGCTTCCTTCGCCTCACGCAATTCCGCAGCCTGCCGTCGCAGATCCTCCTCGGCGGTCTTGAGGGCGGTGACATCCGTGTGCGCTCCCAGCATCCGAATCGGCTTGCCGTGCTCATCACGGACGGCCAGACCCCGGCACCTGACCCACACGGTGCTCCCGTCACGGTGCCGATAGCGGACGAGCTGGTCATAAGGGTAGGAGGCGTCCGCCGTGTGCTTCTGGAAGTTGTCCAGAGCCAGCTTGAGGTCGTCCGGGTCGATCATGTCCTGCCACTCGGACGCCAGATGCTGCTTGGTTGCCGGGTCGTGGCCAAAGACCTCCCAGAAGCGAGGGCTCATCCACTCATGTTCGAGGTGCTCCAGGTCCCAATACCAGATACCGTCGAGTGACCCGGACTGGAGGAACTCGAAGATCGCCGGGTCGTTCCGAACGAGCTCGTAGAGCTCCGTCCGGAGGTAATTGGAATCGCGACTCATGGCATGACTCGGTTCGTCTCACGCGGACGGACCCCCGATCCTATCTCGAACAACGGATTCCACAGCACCGAAGACTTCCGCCCGGGAGGCCGGGGGCACCGCGCCATCTGCAGAGACGCGTGCGCCGGGGTCGATCCGTGATGACGGGGTGAACGCGGGCGAGTGCGCCCTGACGTGGGAACGGCTATGAGCGCTTGCGGTCGGAGTCCTCGACGGGCGGCCGCGTCCATGGCGACAACAAGGACGTGTTCAATCGGGCCCAGGCGTTCGCGGTGTGTGCCGTCCACAGCCACGGCTGGAGCATCCAGTGTGCGGCGGCGGCGGTGCCCAGTTTCCGCTCCGCGTAGTCGACAGCGGTCTTCGGGGGCTTCAGTAGGGCCTCGCCCGTCATGACCTCGTCGCCCTCCTGGTTGAGGCAGACCGTCTTGATGCGCACGCGATTGCGTTCGACGAGGCGCTCGACGACCTCGACGCGCGCCGTGATCGTATCGCCGAAGTACACGGGGCGAGTGAACGTGACCTGCTGGCTGATGTAGATGCATCCCGGCCCCGGCAGCTGTGTTCCGAGCACGGCGGAGACGAGACCTGTAGTCCACATGCCGGGGACGATGGGTTTGCCGAAGCGTGTGCCGGCGGCAAACGCGTGGTCATGGTGGATCGGGTTGTGGTCGCCGATGGAGTCGGTGAACTCGGCCACGTCACCCGCGGATGCGACGCGCGTGACCTCCGCCGTGTCGCCGACGGCAAGGCCGTCTATCGGTCGTCCCTTCACGCCTTCTCCGCCGGTCTCCGCTTGCGGGTCGCACGCGGGGCGCCCGGCTTCGGCTTGGATCGCGCTTTCTTCTTCGGTGTCGCGTGCCGGTTGTGACCGGACCGCTCGGACGTCTCACCCAGCGTGACCAGTTTGTCTTCGAGCCACTCGATCCGATCTTCGAGGTCCATGATCTGTCGCGAGATGCCCGTCACTTGATCGCGCGATGGCAGCCCGAGCGTCTCCATGCTCGCCTTGCTGGCCTGGGCAGCGGCCTTCTTCGCGACACCCTGCGCATTCAAGAACGAGTCGAGCGTCTTGCCGAGCATCTGGGCGAACGCGTCGGTACCCATGGCCTGTTCGAGCGCCTTGCTCCACGTCTCGATCCAGTCGTCGAGAAACTTCTTCCAGAGCGCCAAGACGTCGGGACTGACGGGACCGCTCCCTTGCATCTGCGCCCAGGCCGCCATCTGCTGTTCGAGCACCGGCCGCCAGAACATCGTTGGATCAGGCGCCGCCGGTGGGCGCTGTCCGAACCCCTGCGCTTGCTCGGCCGCCTTGGCCCACGCCTCCGTGCCCGCTTGGATCTGTTTCTGCCACAGCGCGAACAGCTCTTCACTCGACGTCTGGTCAGCCATAGAACTGTGTCCTCACGGATGCGTTACGAGCGCGACCCGAGCCACTCGGCGACCCGCGGCCAGCAGTCGGTCGACGCCCGTCTGCCCGCGATCAGCGAAATGTGGCCGCCACTCAACTCAACATACTCTGTGTCGGTGCTCCCGACCAGCGTCATGAGCGCCTTCACGCTCGGGGGCGGTGCGATGTTGTCGTCGCGCGCCCCGACCACCAGGAGCGGACAGGTGATCCGCTCGGTCGAGACGGGGAGACCCGCCAGCTGCAGATCGCCACGGGCGAGGTGGTTGCCCTGATAGAAGTCTCGGACCCATTGGCGGAAGAACTCGCCGGGGAACGGCACGTACTCGCCGGCCCACTTGTTCAGGGCAGTGAAGCCTTCCAGGTACTGTTCGTTCCACCCGTTCCACCACAGGTTGAGACCGGTGCTCATGTCCATCGTCGGTCGGAGCAGCTTGAAGCCGAGCTGCACCATCTCCGACGGCATCTGCCCCATCGTGTCGACGAGCTTGTCGATATCGAAATACTTCCGATTCAACCAGCAGCCGAAGAGACCGATTTCGGAGAAATCGACCGGCCCGGCGAGATTGACGAAGTTGCGCACCGGGAACTCCGGATGGGTGCCGAGAAAGCTCACCGCGAGGGGTGTGCCCATGCAGTATCCGACGATGGAACACTCGCGTGCCTCGGCGTGCTGCAGCACCTTGTGCGCGACGCGGGGCAGCGTCCGAGTCGCACAGTCCGCGAAGGTGAGATGGTCGTCCTCCGGGCCGAACACGCCCCAATCGAGAAGATAGAACGCGAACCCCTGCTGGCACATGTACTCGATAAAGCTGGCCTTTGGCCGGAGGTCGAAGATGGTCGGTCGGCTGATGCCGAGGTTGGGCACGAACAGGATGGGGGTCTCATGCTTCCGCGGACCGTGGTAGTAGAAGAGTCGCGCCTTGTGCTTGCGATACACCTCGGTCCGCGGACTCTGCCCGATCGCGGGGTCCTTCGGCGCGGTCAGGAGCTCCGTGACGTTGCGCACCCGCCGGACATGGCGATCGATTTCCGCCTGCCAGTCCGCGTGCACCTCCGATGCGTGGCTGTCGCCTGCCTGCTCCGCCATGTGCGTGGTCATGCCCCCCCGATATCTGTCCAGCGGCGATAGCCCGCCGAACGGGAGTGTTCCCCCCCTCGGCGGACTATTGTGAAAATTGCGATGAACCGTCCAGCGGTCCGGCGTCAAACGCCGGCTAGGCGGCGGCCGACGCGGCCTTCTTCGCCTTCGACGCCGCCTTCGGTGCGGCCTGCTCCGACCATGCCTGGGACCACTCGGATTGCGCCGCGACCATCTTCTCGACCGCGTCTTGCCAGGCGGTGAAGAGCTTCTGGTTCTCGTCGTCCAGCGTGCCGAGCATTTTGACCGGGACCGCCTGCCGCGCGATGCCGAAGTAGGTCTCCCAGAGCTGCCGCTGTGCCGCGTTCCACCGATCGCCGAGCGCCTGCGTCTGGTCGGACCAGTCGATCAGGTCCTTGGGCACGCTGGGCACCGCGCGGAGGCTCTCGGTAGCACTTCGCGACCACTCCAGCTGGGCTTCCAGGCCGCTCTTGACTGCGCCCTCCCAGGTGTCCACGGCCTTCCGCCAGGTGTCCGCCACCTCGGTCTGTCCCGCGTTCTTCTCCGCGGTCTCTCCCCAGCTCTTTAGCAGCCGCTTCTGGGTATCGGCCCAGGACTGCAAGATGTCCTCGCTCTGCTTGGTCCAGTCAATCATCATTCCCTCCTTGGGCCGCCTACGGCGAGTGTCCCGTAAATTGCTCGTTTTTCATCAGTTGCCGGCACACCGCGTCAACTGAGGGAGCGATGGTAACAGGCTGTGTTAACTTTTGCAAGCACGCGAGGTGCGGTCCGTCGGGGGCCCCACAACCTAATGCTCCGAGCCCGCGGTCGCGTCGTTCACCCGGAGAAACGACTGGTACATCTCGACGAGCATCTCTCGCTGGCGAGCAGAGAGGTGCGGGTCATGTCGGACGGCCTCGACGACCTCTGGCACAGCTTCGTCTGACGGGTCGAGGATGCCGGCCTGGGCGTAGAGGGTCTCGGAGGACAACTCGAGGCCATCGGCTAGCGCCTTGAGGATGATGCTCGAGGGCGAGCGCAGCCCGCGCTCGATCTGGCTCAGGTAAGCGTTGGAAATGCCGCAGGCGTCCGCGAGCTGGCGGACGGAGACGTGCGCGAGCTCGCGTTGACGCCGGATGAACTCACCGAGTCCGGCGTCGGGGGGAGGACGCTTGGCCGCCATGTCACACCATGCTGTCGAACATCAGGCCGCAACGCAAGTCGCGCTGGTCAGCCTCCGAGCTACATCTCCAGTCCGCCGTTCACGGTGAGCACGGCACCCGTGATGTAGGCGGCGTCGTCCTCCAGCAGGAAGCGGACGCAGCGCGCCACTTCGTCCGATCGGCCGAGGCGGCCCAAGGGAATCCGACCGATAATCTGTTCGCGGATATCGTCCGGGATCGAGGCCAACATCTCGGTCTCGATAAACCCGGGCGCCACGCAGTTCACGGTGACGCCCTTCCGCGCCACCTCGAGCGCCAGGCTCTTCGTGAACCCGAACAGACCGGATTTCGACGCGGCGTAGTTCGCCTGGCCGATGTTGCCCGTCTGCCCGATGACGGACGAGATGTTGACGATCCGGCCGCTCCCCCGCCCGATCATATTGTCGAGGACCGATTTGATCATGTAGAACCCGCCCGACAGGTTGACGCGCAGCACGGCGTGCCAGTCCTCCACGGACATCCGGCGCACCGTCTTGTCCACGTTGATGCCGGCGTTGTTGATGAGGAAGTCGATCCGGCCGTGCTGGGACAGCACCTCGTCGACGACGCGGCGACAAGACTCGGGCTCAGCGACGTTGCCCTGATGGACCGAGACCGATCGCCCTTGTTCCGCTTGCGACGCTGCCAACGCCTCGGCGGTGTCCTTGCCGCGGTTGAAGCCGGCCGCGACGTGCGCCCCTGCAGCCGCCAAGCACTCCGTGATCGCGGCACCGATGCCGCGGCACCCTCCAGTGACGACGGCAACTTTGCCTTCAAACATCGGACCCCCCGGCTGTGTCATGGCTTCGCCTGACGTGTATTCGTCACCGAGCCTAACTCGCGACGTCGGGTTCGTCGAGAACGGCGTCGATCCACACCGGCCTGCTGAATTTCACTTTTCCATGGAGGATTTGACACTTGACATCGAGCCCGCCCCGACGTCAAACAATCCTCGTCTCCCCCGCGTCATAATCGAGACAGCCGCCGTCGGTGGCTATCGGGCGAGCGGACCCGCCTTGCAATGCCGTCATCCGTCAAGCGCGATGCACCTCAGCACGGCCAGCCGGCGACCGCCGCCGCCTACCGTCGTGTCTACGATCTTGCCCCCGACATATTCGCGATCGTTGACGCCAAGACGGCCTGCATCATCGATTGCAACCGCGCCCTGATCGACACGACGGGCTTCGCGAAAGACGAGCTCGTCGGACGCAGTGTGTTCGATCTCTACGACATTGCTGGAGTCGAGCGCGCGAAGGCCGTCTCGTGCGTTCGTCCGGAGCGGCGCCTCGTTCGACGCGGAGGTGCCGGTGCGGCGGCGCGACGGAGGGACGGTCCCCGTGAACGTCAGCGTGTCGGTCGGGTCGCGCGATGCCGAGGGTCGGATCGCCGAGAGCATCCTGATCTTGCACGATATGACGCGCCGGAAGGCGGCCGAAACGGCGTTGAAGATATCGGAAGCACGATATCAGGACCTCTATCACAATGCGCCTGACATGTTCGCGTCGCTCGACCCGTCCTCGCATCGCATCGTCCAGTGCAACAAGACGCTCGCTCGCGTGATCGGTGTCGACCGGACCGAGCTCATCGGACGGTCTCTCTTTGCGCTTCTCGCCACCGAGTCGCACGAAGCGGTCCGTGCGGCGCTCGAGAACGCCGGCGAGCTCGGCGACGTCCGCAACATCCATTTGCGATTGGTCCGCGGCGAGGGCCAACCTCTGGAAGCCAGCATGCACGTCACCGGCGTGACTGATGAGCGCGGTTTCCTTTTTCATCGGCTAGTACTTCGCGATATCACCGAGCGGAAGCAGGCCCAGGAGGCACTGCGCGCGGCCCACGACGACCTCGAGCAACGGGTGCGCGATCGGACGGCAGAGCTGGCGCGCTCCAACACCGAGCTCGAGCAATTCGCGTATGTGGCATCGCATGACCTGCAGGAGCCATTGCGCAAGATTCAGGCGTTCGGCGAGCGCCTGCAGCGCGCGGGGGCGCAGGTTGACACGGAGTCAAGGGACTATCTCGACCGGATGCTCAACGCCGCCAAGCGCATGCAGGCGTTGATCGCCGACCTCCTCCAACTGTCCCGCGTGATGACGAAGGGGGGAACCGCTCGCGCCAACTGACCTGGACGCGGTCGTGCGTGAGGTCGTCTCGGACCTCGACGCGCGCGTCCAGGACAACGCCGGACGCGTCCTGGTGGACGCGTTGCCGGTCGTCGTGGCCGACGCGACGCAGATGCGTCAGCTGTTTCAGAATCTCATCGGCAATGGGCTCAAGTTTTGCCGCCCAGATGCGGCGCCGGTGGTCACGGTGCGGCCGCTCCCCGCACCAACCGACGGCACCGAGACCACGATTGCATCCTGTCGGATCTCGGTGTCAGATAATGGCATCGGACTCGACGAGAAGTACCGGGAGCGCATCTTCGCGCCGTTTCAGCGACTCCACAGCCGGACCGCGTACGAGGGCACCGGGATGGGACTCGCCATCAGCCGGCGGATCGTGGAGCGCCATGGGGGAACAATCAGCGTGACGAGCCAACCGGGACAAGGCGCCATGTTCGTCGTGACGCTCCCGCTGCAGAGGCCGGTGGAGGGTGCCGGCGCATGACCGCGCGACGTCCGACGACGGTACTCGTTGCGGATGATGACCCCGACGACCGCCTGCTGATCGCGGACGCGTTCGAGCAGGCGAACCTCCCGAGTGCTCTGCAGTTCGTCGAGGACGGTGAGGAAGTGCTGGACTATCTCCACCAGCGCGGGGCCCATGCCGATCCACAGCGCTCGCCCCGGCCCGGCCTGATCTTGCTCGACCTGAACATGCCCCGGAAGGACGGCCGTGAGGCGCTGGCCGAGGTGAAGGCCCATGCCGACCTGCGACGTATTCCGGTCGTCGTGCTCACGACCTCGAATGCCGACGAAGACGTGCTGCGGAGCTATGAACTCGGCGTCAGCGGTTTCATTCGGAAGCCCGCGAGCTTCGAGGGGCTACTGGAAATCGTGGAGACGCTGGGCAAGTATTGGATCGAGGTCGTCGAGCTCCCGCCCAAGTAGGAACACCCCAAAGCAAATGGAGACACCCGAGCGGCGCTAAAACGGCCGGTAGATGACCATCGCGACCGCAAGGACGAACGCCCCGATCGTCACGCCGGCGAGCGACGACTTCCCGGCGACCTGACGAAACGCCAACGGCACCATCACCGCCACCGCCAGCCAGCACGCGAGCTTGACCGTGACCCACCCCTGGAACGGCATCTGCCGGATGCCGAGCAGACCGAAACCGGTGATGAAGACCACCACGGAGAGGATTCCGGACCACATGAGCGAGAACCGCCGGCGATCCGGTGCGGGCGCCGCGAGCGCAGCAAACGTCACCCCGGCCAAGAGAAAGAGCGCCACGAGGTGCACAACCAGAAAGGTCTCGTAGAGTGTGGAGGCCATGTCGTGTTAGTTCTGCTGCTGTGTGCTCGACGCCGGCGCCGAGAAGCTGAGCTCCGCGTCATACCGCAGGACGGTTCGCTCGACTGACGTGACGACACCGCTCAACGCGGCCGCGACCGATCCGCTCTGCGCACCGAATGCTCGGTCGATGATGGTCGTCGATTCGAGCTCGGCGTAACTCGAGTAGTTCTCGACGATCTGCCAGGATGTCGGCCCGGGTCCGAATACGCGTTCATAGACGCCGAACACGACGTCGGCATCCCTGAACTTCGGCAAGTTCTCCCGCAGGAACGCCTCCCACTCCGGACCCCGCCCAGGGGCGATTTGAATCGTGGCGACGCGAGCGAGAAACAACCCGCTCGGATTGTCGACCTCGACGCTGAGCTCGGGGTGATACCGAACGGCGTAACTCTGGCGTGACATGGTGAACCGGCGCACGCGGTCCCGGATCCGCGCGAGGCGATCCGGATCCAGCCCACGCGCGAGCGGACCGCCGGTGTCGTAGTCGGCGAGGTTGGCGATCGGCGTCACGAACAACCGCTCGTAGGTGTTGCCGAATTCCGCGGTTCGCCAGGCCGAGCGATACGGCACGTCCGCGCGTTGCAGGGCGGGGTTCACCTCCTCGAGCTGCAGCTCGATGTAGTCCTCGAGCTTGTCCGGCAGCACCTGTACGATATCGACGCGCATCCAGTTGCCCTGGGCGAGCGCGCGGGTCGAGGCGCCAACGGTGACGAGCGCCGCGATGGCGATGACAACGACGAGCCTGGTCACAGGTCTCATGGCATCCCCCTCCGCCTCAATGCCGCTACTCTACCACCTGCCGAGCCACGGCTGAAGCTTGGCGACTACGTGTATCGCCCCGACGAGATCGTGGTTCCGCCATCGACGACCAGCGTCTGACCGCTCACGAACGCGCCGGCCTTCGAGGCGAGCATCACGGCCGCCCCGGCAATGTCTTCCGGTTCCCCAATCCGGCCCAGCGGATACGACGCGAGCGCCTCGCGGAGGACCGGCGGGTTGTCCCAGAGCGCCTTGGCGAAATGCGTCCGCACGAGCCCGGGCGCGATGCAGTTGACGCGCACGTTGCTCCGACCCCACTCGACCGCGAGGTTGCGCGCGAGCTGCATCTCGGCCGCCTTCGACAAGGCGTAGATGCCCAGCTTGTCGTGGCCCTTCAATCCGCCGATGCTGGAGATGATGATGACCGCACCATCCTTGCGCGCGGCCATCCCCGGGATCACCATATTCGCCAGCCACAACACGTGCTTGACGTTGGTGTCCATGATCTTGTCGTACGCCTCGGCGGAGACGTCGACCATCGGTCCAAAGTGAGGATTCACCGCCGCGTTGCACACGAGCACGTCGATCTGACCCCACTCGGCGGTGGCCCGGTCCACGAGCTGCTGCAGCTGGTCGCGGTGGGACACGTTGCAACCCACCGCCATCGCCGCTCCGCCCGCCGCGCGGATACCCTTTGATACGGTGCGGCACTCGTCCTCGTTCCGACTCGAGATGACGACCCGCGCACCGAACGCCGCCATCGCCTCGGCGATCGCTCGCCCAATTCCCTTGGTCGAGCCGGTGACGATCGCCACTTTGCCGTTGAGGTCGAAGAGGTTTCGATAGGACGTCATCACAGTGACTCCACGGGGCGGAGCACCTATCTGATGTACCCCAGGCTGCGAAGCCGCTCGAGCTGTTCTTGCGTCAGCCCTTCGGTCGACTCAGCGTCGTCGGGCAGGCGTTCGGTTTCTGCGATCCGCTGCCACCGCTCGATCTCGCGTGCGAGCCGCTGCACGACGTCGGGCTGCGCGTCGGCAACGTTCGTCAGGTCGAGCGGGTCCTCACGTGCGTCGAATAGCTCGAACTCCGGTGCGCCCTCCGGCCGCACACGGTTGTGGATCAGCTTCCAATCCCCGTCGGTCACTGCGTAGGACTCGGTATCGCGTGGCGGCGGCGAGAAGGTGTCGTCGGTGATGGCCTTCTCGCTGAAGACCGGGCGGGCGATCCAGCTCGCGGGATCGCCCGCGCCAAGCAGCGGCGCGAGGCTCTGGCCCTGCATCTCGTCGACCGGCGCGAGGCCGCTGACGTCGACCAGGGTCGGCATGATGTCGATCAACTGGGTCGGCTCCTCGACCACGCCGCCGCCCGCGATGTGACCGGGCCAGCGCACGACGAGCGGCACCCGGGTCAGCTCGCCGTAGACGGTCTGCCCGTGAAACATCCGCCCGTGGTCGAGAAACTCCTCGCCGTGGTCACTCGTGAAGACCATGAGCGTCCGGTCATCGAGACCGAGGCTCTTGAGCGTCTCGACAAGCCGCCCGAGCTCTACGTCCATCGCGCGAATCGCTCCGTCATACCAGTCCTCGTCGTAGGCGATATACGCGTCGGCGTCCACATCGACCGCCGTCAGCTCGTCGCGAGTCGGCATGCCGAAATTGCGTCGCAGCGGGTCGTCGATGATCTCTCGCACGGCGTCGAGCTGCGTCTCGTGTTCTTCCTTGTGCCCCGGGTCGGCCCAGAGCGCGTTGTACGGGCGATAGGGCTCGTAGGGATCGTGCGGATCGAACACGTGCAGGTAAATGAAGAAGGGCACGTCGCGGTGATGGTCCAACCACGCGGCCACCCGGTCGACGTATTCACGGGCCGTCTTCGGGCTGGGCGTCGCGGCCGATCCCGACTCGTGCAGCTCCTCGAACCCCTGGTGCAGGTTCGTAAACTGACCGGTAAAGAGCACGGACGACAGAGCGAGTGTCGCGTAGCCGGCGTCTCTGTACCGCTCGGCCAGCGTCGTGGCGGCCGCCGGGAGCCGATCGTTGCAGGTACGCACGCCGTGCGACAGGGGATAGAGCGACGTCATGATCGACGGTGTCGAGACTTTCGTCCAGGTGGCCTGCGCCACGGTATGGCGAAATAGCACGCCCTCGCCGGCTAGAGCGGTCAGTGTCGGCGCTGTCGGCCGGTCGTAGCCGTAGGCGTCGAGGTGGTCGCTCCGGAGCGTATCGGCCTGGATCAGGATCACGCCTTGCGGCCGGTCCCCCAGCGGCGATGCCCCGGCCGTCACCGTCTGCCCGCCGGCCCGGACGACCGGTGAGCCCCAAAACCCGAGCGTCCCGTCGCTCTCCGCCGTCAGCGAGAGCGCGAGGGTGACCGTCTCCCCTCCGAAGTCGCCGAGATCGATGCGACGTCGCTCCCACCGATAGGGCGTCGTGACCGTCTGCTCGAGCACGGACCGCTCGACGCCGCCCGCATGGACCGCGACCTGAAATGTCACCGAACCGTCTTCGGGCGTCCCAAGCGACAGGTCGAGCCACGGGGTGGACGGCAAATCGAGGTCGAACCGGAGCGTTTCCGGCGAGCGGGAAACCAGCGTCTCGTGATAGCGCTCGTCCAACCCCTGCCACCCGATCCCAGATGCGACGGCGGCCAGGTGCTCCTTGCGCGACCTCACGCGCAGATGCTCGATCTCGAAGGTCGCACCGTCGGCGTCGGTGGGTCGCAGCAGCAAATGTCGCACGCTCGCCATGCCGACGTTCTGTTGCGGGAGGATCGTGTAGGTCTCGAACGTGTCGCCCGCGCGTAGCGGCGTCGAGAGCAACCCCAGGCTCGCGGCCATCTGCTGCTGCACGCCGTCGAGGTCGACCGAGTCGCCACCGGCGAACGCCAGCGACAGATTCTCGCCATCCGACACGCGCAGCCGGATTTCAACGGCATAGAGGCCGTCACGCTCGTCGACCTCGCTCGCTCGCTCGGCGACGATCACCGGAAAGGCGCCCGCTGCGCGACCCGCCAGCGCGCCGTCCCGCACTTCAAGCTCCGCCACGTCGGGGCCTGCCCGCCAACCCCATGTCGCGGCATCCTCGTCGAGATCGGGAGGCTCGCCTCCGAACTCCCAGGCGACGCCGTCCGGCACGTCGGCGATGGTCGGGGATCCGACGACGGCATCGGGAGCGAAGCGATCGACGAGACGGATGGCGCCGGGCGTGGAATCGGCGCTGCCGCACGCCGACCCGAACACGGCGAGGGCGATGACGAGCACCACGGGTGCGGGTCGACGAACTCGGCGCATGAAGATCAGAGCTCCTAACAGGGGCAGGGCGTCATCCCTGCGGCGTGGCCGCCGCGGCGATCCCCTGCCGCTCATCGACACGCCAGAGCAGGACACCGCCAATGAGGAAAAACACTAACACGCTGGCGACGCCCACACGCTGGCTGTACATGTCGCTCAGCACACCGAGCAACGCCGGTCCCATGAACGACGTCACCTTGCCGGTGAAGGCGAAGAACCCGAAGAACTCGGACTCGTGGGCCCTCGGCACGAACCGCGCCATGAGCGACCGACTCGCGGACTGGTTCGGCCCCACGAAGATCCCGACGAGCACGGCGGACACCCAGAACTGCGCTTGCGTCTGCGCCACAACCGAGATAATTGTCGCGACCGCGAGCGCCACGACACTGATCTGGATAGTGAGCTTGCCACCCAGCCTGTCGTCCAGAAAGCCGAAGGCGAACGCGCCGATGCCGGCGCCAACGTTGATGACAATGCCGAACAGTACCAGCTGCTCGAAGGTGAACCCGAAGGTGCCGACCGCATAGATGCCGCCGAACGCGAAGATCGTGACGAGGCCGTCGTTGTAGAACAACCGGGCGAGCAGGAACATCGCCGTCTGGCGGTATCGACCCAGATGGCGGAATGTCGTCGCGAGATCGCCAAAGGCGCGACCAATACGCAGCGGTCGGCGGGCGACCTGGTCATCCTTCAAGAACAACAAGGCCGGAATGCTGAAGACCAGGAACCACACCGCGACCAGGAGGTTGGTGGCCCGCAGGTTGAACCCCTCGACGGTGCTAATCCCGAACGGCGGAGTCTCCGGTACGAACACGAACAGCGCAACCAATAGGGCGCCCAGACCGCCCGCGTAGCCGAGGCCCCACCCGTAGCCCGACACACGCCCGATCCGATCCAGGGTCGTGATCCGGGGCAGGAACGCGTTGTAGAAGACGAGACCGAGCTCGAACCCGACATTCGCAAGGACGAAGATCGTGAGGGCGAGCACGACCGCGTTCGGCTGGCTCGGCCGGACGAACGTGAGCGCAACCGAGGCGGCGACGCACACGACGGTGCAGACCGCGAGATAGCGCTTCCGATCGCCGCGGTCGGCCAGGGCCCCGGCGATCGGCGCCAGCGCGGCGATGAAGAGTGCGCTGATACTGATACCGCGGGACCACAGGGCGGTGCCCCGACCCGGATCGTCGGCGAACGCGTCAGTGAAGTACGCCGAGTAGATGAACGTCACGACGAGCGTCGTGAAGGCCGAGTTGGCCCAGTCGTAGAGACACCACGAGGCGATTGTCCTCGTCTTGGTCGCAGGGTCGCCGGCGCTCACTCCCACCTCGCTCCTGGCATACAATACCGCCGAAACGGCCCACGATGAGCTGTCTGTATCTGATCCGCCATGCCGAAACGGCGCTCAACGCGTCGGGCACGGTCCAATGGCCAGACACACCGCTGAACCGTCGCGGCGAGTGGCAGGCCGGCCGTCTTGCCGCGCGCCTGCGCGACGAGGGCCTCTCCCAGATCGTGGCCTCGGACTATGCGCGCGCGCGTTCGACGGCAGAATCGGTATCCGAAGCGACGCGGGCCGCGCTCACGTTTGACGTGCGCCTCCGCGAGCGCCACATGGGAGAGCTCCGGGGGCAGCCATACGCCGAGGTGGGTGACCGGGTGTTTGCCGACGATTTCGAGCCAGCCGATGGCGAGAGCTGGCTCACATTTCACGCGCGGGTCGCGGAGGTGTGGGACGCGCTCCGGTCACTCGTCGACGCGACGCACGGCGCGCTGGCCATCGTCACCCACGGCTTTGTCTGCGGCTCGCTCGTCGAGCGTCACTTCCGGCTCGACGAGCCGCGCGACGGTGGAATCTACTTCGCGAACGCCTCGGTCACTATGATCGAAGCCACACCACCCTGGCGCGTGCGCGCGCTGGCCAGCGACGCGCATCTGGGGTAGGGGGGAGAGACAGGATGCCGTTGTACGCCTTGATCGGTCACGACCGCCCGGGCCTCGACCACCGAGCCACGCATCGGCCGGCCCACCTCGAGCATATGGCGCACCTCGACGCGGGCGGCCGCCTCCGCTACGGCGGACCGCTGATCGACGAGCACAATCAGATGGTCGGCAGCCTGATCATTCTCGAGGCGGAGAGCCTGGCCGAGGCCAAGGCGACCTACAGCGAAGACCCGTACGTGATTCACGGCGTGTTCGAACGTTTCGACGTGATCGAGACGAAACGGATCTTCCCGAGAGGCAACTAGGACAGCCGGGCCTGCCACGGGCGTGCTACTGTCGGTCACGACCCCGCGTCTGCAAGGCCGGCGCACCATGAACCAGCGAGTATCCGCTCTGGCCGCGTCGTGCGCACTCGTGCTTGTGACCGGGATCGCCATCGGGGTACGCGGCCAGTCGCCAGCCGTAGCCGGCCTCGGTGACCGCCTTCCGCTCGAGGGGTTGACGTCGAGCGACGCCGGCCTCGCGCTCTGGAACACGGGCCCCGGCGGGCGAGAGCCGGAGCACGTCGGTCACCCGAGGTCATGGACCCCCTGCTCTGACGCGGCCCCCGCGTACGCGGCGACGCGCGACTACGACGACCTCGATACCGACGCCACCACCGGTCTTCAGGGCCTGTCGACGGTCGTCGGTTTCCCCGGTCTTGTCGGGGCGCTGACGGCCAACGGGTTCAGCGTGACGGACGTCACGGTGAGCTGGACGGCTCAGTCCCTCGGAGATGACCTGCGGGACACCGACTGGTTGTTCGACGAGGCCACCGGTATCGAAACGCTGTACTTCCAGGGCGGTACCTTCGGGATGCGACTGAACGGCGAAACGCTCGTCGGCGGCGCGATGGCGCCGACCGCCGTGCGTATCGACTACCTGGATCGCGCTGATTGCACGGATGATGCAATCACCCTCCGCTCAGACCCGGTGGTCCTGCAGGACACCTCCGCTGATAGCTCGGCGCCGGTACAAGCCGTTGCCGCAGCGTTGATCGCCGATCTCGCCGGTCATGGACTCCGGGTCGTCGTCGACGGCGCCAGCGCGACGGACAGGACCATCACCACAAGCAGCCGAACCGGCACGGTAGTGAACGTCACCTCCGCCCATCTGGAAGTCGCCGCGGTCTGCTCGTGTCCGATCGGCATCAACTCTTCGGACAGCACACACGAGTGGACGGTGCGGTGGCCCGAGGCGACGCTCCCCGAGCAGGACCCCCTCCGGCTGAAAGTCGTCGCCGAGACGCTCGCGGCGCCGCCGGCAGGAGAGATATCGGGGCGCCTGACCCTCACCGTGTTCGATGAGCGCGCGCCAACGGTCGGCACGATCCTGGACGTCACGTATCCCGACGCCCGGGGCACGAACGAGGCCTTCGTCGAGCTCGACATTCTGCCGGGGACGGACTATCGATTCACCATCCAGCACTCTGGAGCAGGACGGCACTATCGGGTCGGCGCGAGTCCCGAGACGCTCCGCCTCGGACAGTCCGACCAGCGCTACCTCCCGGCCCGCAGCCAGGACTGGGCGATCGACGTCGCGGCGAACGAGAACGTGAGCCTCGAGCTCGCGACCGACACGGCGGCGGGCGGCTCGACGCAGGCCACCTCGGCGATCGTGACCGTTTTCGATCTCGAATCCTACGACCGCGTGCACGGTCCGGTCAGCCTGAGCTTCACGCCCGATACGCCGCAAACCGTCAGCTTCGTGAACACGGCGGACGCGCGACGTCTCCTCTTGCAGGTGGAGCCGGACGGCGAGTTTCGGATGAAGAAGACCGGGGGCGACGCGCTGCTCTACAGCCTGGCCTGTCCGCTGCGTGACGGCCCGACGATTCCGACCGTGACGATCACCGACGACGGGGTGACGCCGACGACGGTCAGCGTCGCTGTCGGCGGACAGGTCTTCATGACGAACCAGCGCTCGAGCACCCACGTGATCCAGTCAAACCCACATCCCATCCACACCGATTGTCCGCCCCTGAACGCGCTGGGCTCCTTGACGCCTGGGGCGGGCCTTCTGACCGGCGTCTTTGACGTGGAGGCCACGTGCGGATTCCACGATCACTTGAATCCGGGCGACGGTTCACTCCAAGGCTCGGTGGTCGTCGGTGAAGGCGGGGCCGGGACGGGACCTGGTGAAGGGGACGGTGGCGCTGGGGGTGGACCGGGCGGGTATCTCCTGCCTCAAGGGCTGGGACGTCCCCACGGCCACCCGTAGCAGTTAGCGTGGATCAAAGCGCTCCCGGTCCGGCTCGAGTTGGGTGCCAAGCGAGTTGAGCGCGATCGACACCATCCGATACCCGGCGACCGTGATCACGACGTCGATCACCTCGGCCGTGGTGTAGCGGTCGGTCAGCGCCCGCCACGTGGGATCGGAGATCGTATCGTCTCGGTGCAGCTCGTCGGCTGCGCGGATGAGCGTCGCCTCGAACGCATCCCACCCGCGCGCCTCGGCCCCAGCCGCGATGCGACGGAGCTCGTCATCGCTCATGCCGATCCGGCGCGCCGCCCGCACATGCTGCGTCCACTCGTACTCCGCGCCGCACAACCACCCAATACGCAGGATGAGGATCTCGCGTGCCCGATCCGACAGCGTGGCTCCCGTGCGGATGTAGGCTGACTGGACCGCCCGCGGACGATAGAAATCAGGGTGACGCGCGAGCGTGGCGTAGAGATTAAGCACCGGGCCACCCGTGTCGTCGGGGTCGAGGAGCTCGCGTACTTCGTTCGACCATTCGTCGCGCGGCATCGGATCGAGGCGTGTTTCGGCGAGACTCACTGGGGTCGCCCGCGCCGGCATCATCGTGCGGACGACGTCCGTCGGCAGACGGTCGGGAAACCGCGCGTCGGGTTGCACGCCGAAGCTGTTGGCGAGCATCGCGAGCATGATGTATTCGGCGCCGGTGAAGATGACGTCGATCAATTGCTGGGCGTCGTACCGGGTGGCCAGCCGTCGCCACGACGCATCGCCCAGGTACGCATCGCGGTACAACTCGTCGGCGGCGCGAACGAGGGTCGCGTCCCACCGCACCCAGTCCGTGGCGTTGGGCCCCTGGGCAATACGGCGAAGATCAGCGGCGCCGAGACCGAAGGAACGCGCCTCGTCCGCCAGTTCTGCCCAGAGCGCCTCGGATCGGCAGAGCCAGGCGGCACGCAACCCCATCAACAGCTGGTCGACCGCGGTGACCATCGAGCGGCCTCGAATATAGGCCGCCAGCGGGCCGATGCCGTGCAGCGCCGGGGGGTGCTGGGCGAGCGTCTTGAGCAGGTTCGAGGCCGCGTCAGGGTGAACGCCGAAGCTTTCGATTCCGGCGCGCGCCTCGTCGGTCCACGCCGTGACTTCAAGGGGAGGGATCCGCGGAGTGTCAATTCGTTCCTGCGCAACGGCAACGGACGCCAGGCCCATCGACAGCATGCAGGTCACGACCGCCGCTCGCTTCATCCGGTCCCTCTCCGACGCTTTTCCGAGTGTGGTGTGGACAGCGCAAGCGAAGACTTACCAGTGGAGCACCGTCAGCCCCTTGATGCGATGGAAGCTCCGGCGATCACGCGTCGCGACATCATAGCCGAGCCACACCGCGGTGGCGGCGATGATGAGGTCGTGCGCCCCCATCGGCAAGCCCTTGCGCCCCAGCTCGGCCGCCAGCGTGGCGTGTGTGCGGGCCACCTGTAGATCAAAGGGAATCACTGGCAGCGCCGAGAACCAACGATCCGCCAACTGCTGGGCCTGCGCTTTCCGGAGGCCGCTCAACCGGTGGACACCGTGGTACACCTCCGAAACGGAGATGGCGGCGATCACCACGGCGCGGTCGACGTCGGCGTGCATTCGGGACCGCAGTTCCGCCTCGCCGCGTTCCGCCGCAATCAGGACGCTCGAATCGACTAGCGTCCCCATCGACTCTTTGGGACGGTGGGGCGATTGAAAAGCTTGATCCCGTCCTCTACAGCCTGACGGAACTCCTCGTCCGCTTTAGGCGCAGACTCGAGCAACTCGACGAAATCGCGCACGCTGAACCGGCGCGAGGCCACTGGGCCGATCTGCGCGACCGGCTTCCCACTGCGCTCGACGGTGTACACGACTCGGTCCTCACGGACGCGGTCCACGATGGCGCCGAAATTCTTCGCCGCTTCCGTCGCCGTGACCGTACGGCCGGTGGCGCGGCCGTCGACGTCGTTCTTCGCCGCCGGGCGCGCGCGTCGCTTCGGCATCAGCCCATGTTACGTAAGATACGGATTCTGAGCAACACCTGCCCGAGCGCGACTAGCCTTGGAGCCGGCCGACTTCGCCTCGCGCTCGAAGCGCGCGCGTGCGTGCGGATCGCGCTCCAACGCCTCGGGCAAGAACTTCAACGCGACCTTGCGGTCGAGCTGTGTGTCATCGGCGAGGAACACCTCGCCCATGCCGCCCTTGCCAAGGCTCTCGAGGATGCGGTATCGGGTGGGCGGATCGCTCACTGGCTCAGGGCTTAGGGCTCGGCGTCATGCGGACTCACGGTGCGCCGACGACCGCGAGGCCGAGCGCCCGAGCGGCCACCGCCTGACGCCGATCGTGCGTCCCAAAGACGATACCAGCGCCGCGTTGCTCCTCGAACAACAAGGCACTCGCCAGGTGGATGGCATCCAGCGTCTTGACGGCGGTCGGCATCGGTTGACTCGCGCGCAGGAGGATAGACCGTGTGAGGCGAATGGAGCCGACCGCACGCTCGATCGCGCCGAGCGCCTCGTGCGCGGTCGCAAGACCCTCGTCGTCGAGGGCACGTTCGAGACGCAGCCGGTCGAGCACCCGACGCGCCTCGACACCCATCAACTCGCTCGCGTAGGCGTCATCCCACTGCCCCCAGCCCCGGAGCACGGCTCCGGGACCGACCAGCGCACGGATCACCGTACTCGTGTCGAGGTACACCGTCACCGGTGGTCACGGTCCTCTCGAAGGATCGCTGCGGCGTCGACCCGCTTGCGAAGGCGGACCGGACGCCGCTTCGGAAGCGCGGCTGGATCGGTCGCTTCCCTCACCTCCAGTCCTCCGGGTGCGGCATCCATCGGAACGATGCGGGCGATCGGCGTCTGCCGGTCGCACACCGTGATCGTGTTCCCCTGTCGCACCTCGGCAAGGTAGCCGCTCAGCTTCGCCTTCAGCTCGGATACCCTGGCGGTCGTCATGGCCTTATGATGACTATATTTGGTCATATCCGTCAATCCTCGGATACTCTGGCCCCACCCTGGCACCTGAGAACTCTGGGGCCACCTGGTATTCGCAGCTTCCCATGCCGCCCTTCCCGAGCGTGCCGGCGATGCGATAGCGGGGCGAGGCACTCACTGGTTCTGGGCTTCGAATATCAGCGGCACGCGGTATCCCGCCACCGCCGACGTCCTGCGGGGACCTCGGACGCCGGTCGACTCGAGATTATCTCAGGTTTCTCATCGTTGGTTGCGTGCTGAGCCGCGAGCATGCATGGACTAGAATCAGGATTCTGATGGCGGAGATCGATGTCGGCACCCTCTTTTCACTGTCCGGTCGCGTCGCGGTGGTGACCGGTGGGTCGCGTGGGATCGGTCGCATGATCGCCGAAGGCTATCTCCAGGCCGGGGCGACCGTGTATATCTCTTCCCGCAAGCAGACGGTGTGCGACCAGGTCGCCGAAGAGCTGTCGGCCCACGGCCCGTGCGTATCGCTCCCGGCCGACGTCGCCACGGCCGAGGGACGGGCTGGCTTGGTTCAGGCGCTCGCCGACCGTGAGGAGCGGCTGCATGTGCTGGTCAACAACGCCGGCGCGAGCTGGGGCGCGCCCTACGAGACGTTTCCGGAAACGGCGTTCGACAAGGTCCTCGCGCTCAACGTCACGGCGCCGTTCCTCCTGACACGCGATTTGACCCCGATGCTCGAGCGTGGCGCCGCGCCGGACGATCCGGCGCGCGTGATCAACGTCGGATCCATGGACGGACTGCACGTTCCGCAGCTCGTCCAGACCGGAACCTTCTCGTACTCTGCGAGCAAAGCCGCCGTCCATCACCTGACGCGGACGCTGGCGGTGGAGCTCGGCCCGAGACACATCACCGTGAACGCCATTGCGCCCGGGTTCTTCGAAAGCAAGATGACCGCGGACGTGCTGGCTCACTATCGCGAGGACATCGAACGGGCGTGCCCGCTGGGCCGGATTGGACGGCCCGAGGACATGGCGGGCGTGGCCGTCTATCTGGCGTCGCGCGCTGGCGCGTATACCAACGGCGCAGTGATCCCAGTGGACGGCGGTACGCTGCTGAATTGACGCCGCAGGGCCGTAGCCCTGCGCTACGGCGGAGAGGACGATGATCTACAAGAGCCCGTTTCCCGAGGTCGACATCCCGGTCACCCCGCTGCATGAGTTCGTCTTCGAGCACGCGGACCGATGGCCGGACAAGCCGGCGCTGATCGACGGCCCGACGGACCGGACCGTCACCTACGGTCAGCTCCGTGGCGCCGTCACGCGTGTCGCGGCCGGACTCGCCGCACGCGGCTTCGGCAAGGGCGACGTCTTTGCGATCTACAGCCCGAACCTGCCGGAGTACGCCGTTGCGTTCCATGGGATCTCGACCGCCGGAGGCGTCATCACGACGATGAACCCGTTGTACACGGCCGACGAGGTGCAGCGGCAATTGAAGGACTCGGGCGCGAAGTTCCTGCTCACGATCCCGCAATTCGTCGAGAAAGCCCAGCAAGCCGTCGCCGGCACGGCGGTGACGGAGGTGTTCGTCTTCGGCGAGGCCGAGGGCGCGACGCCGTTCGCGGCGCTCATGGCCGACGGCGAGCCACCTGCCGTCGACCTCGACCCTGAGAACGACCTCGTCGCCCTTCCCTATTCGAGCGGGACAACGGGGCTCCCGAAGGGCGTGATGCTGACACATCACAACCTGGTGTCGAACCTCGCGCAGGCGCAGGCCGTGGAGAGCGTCTCCGACAAGGAGGTGCTGCTCGGGATCCTGCCCTTCTACCACATCTACGGCATGGTCGTGATCATGAACAGCGCCATCCGCAACGGCGCCACCATCGTGACGATGCCGCGCTTTGACCTCGAGCAGTTCCTCGCGTTGCTGCAGAAGCACGGCGTGACGATGGGATACCTCGTGCCGCCGATTGTCCTGGCACTCGCCAAGCACCCGCTCGTCGACAACTACGACCTCTCGAAGCTCCAGAACGTCATGTGCGGCGCGGCGCCGCTGCCCGGGCCGGTCGCGACCGCCGCGGCCACGCGGAACGGCATCGTTGTGCGTCAGGGCTACGGGCTCACCGAAACGAGCCCGGTCACCCATGTGCACCCGCACGACCGGCAGCCGATCAAGATCACGTCCGTGGGACCGGCGGTGCCCAACACCGAATTCCGGATCGTGGACGTTGTGACCGGCGCGGACTCCGCGAGCGGTGCGGTCGGCGAAATCTGGGTACGCGGGCCGCAAGTCATGAAGGGCTACCTCAACAACCCCGAAGCGACTCGCGACATGATTGACTCCGATGCGTGGCTGCACACCGGCGATATCGGTAGGGTCGACGAGGAGGGGTACCTCTACGTTGTCGATCGCGTGAAGGAGCTGATCAAGTACAAGGGGCTCCAAGTGGCGCCGGCCGAGGTGGAAGCGGCCGTGCAGTCGCACCCGGCTGTCGCCGATGCGGCGGTCATCCCGAGCCCGGACGAAGAGGCGGGCGAAGTGCCGAAGGCGTTCGTCGTGCTTCGTGAAGGCGCCACCGCGACGGCGGACGAGATCATGGCCCACGTCGCCGGGCAGCTCGCCCCGCACAAGAAAGTGCGGAAGGTCGAGTTCATCGACGCGATCCCCAAGGTGCCGTCCGGCAAGATCCTGCGCCGCGAGCTCGTCGAGCGGGAGCGCGCGTCACAGGCCTGACGCCACACGCGCGACGACGAGCTGGCCGCGCGAGCCTACTGCTCAGCCAGTGGCAGGAAAATCGAGATCCGGTCGTCGGAGCCGACAGCCCGCGAGATGTGCCCCTGGCCAGCGGTGTCCTCCGCCAAGAGGATGTGTCCCGGGTGGAGCCGGATCGTCGAGCCGTCACCAATCACCACCTCGCTCTCGCCCGACAGCGTGATGACGTACTGTCGACGCGGGGCGGTGTGCCAGTCGATGAAGTAGTCCGGCGACGACCGACGGAACTGCACGTTCGTCACGGCCACCGGCTCGGACATCTCGGAAAAGTTTCGAGGTGGGCCAAGCGGGACGTCGAGCTCTTCGGCGTGCGTCTTGCCGTCCTCACCGGTGTAGATGCGCGTCACCTTGATCGGCGTCCGCTCCTGGGCGGCCACCGATTGGTCGCCGATCCTGTCGAGACCGACGACGATCAACAGTGTCGGAATCCACCCCAGTACGAGCAACCGATGCAGCCAGGTCTTCAACATGATCGAGCTCCTCTGCGCCGTTTTGCCAGCATCCATGGTCGCCGACAATTATAGGTGCGGGCTCGCGAGGGTGTATAAAGGGGGCTCTCGTTCATAGATAAGGAGAAACATCGATGAGAAACGCTTTGGTGTGCGGGATGGTCCTGCTCGCGCTGGCGGCAGGCGCCGCGACAAACATGCAGGCCCAAGAGGTTCAAGGGGCCCATCTAGCAGCCCGTGGTGAAAACGCCCTTTCGTAGGTCGAGGGGCATGTGTTCGTGACACCGTGTCATAAGGTCGAGAAACGACGAGTGCGGCAGATCTTGCGCATCTCGCGCCCACGCGGGCGATACGAGGGTCCAGAGGCGGCCAAGATCAGCGATCAAGGCCTCGAAGACGGCGACCGCGCGGCCTTGGAGGCTCCGCGGCGTGCCGACGCCCGTCAGCTGCCGCATGAGGAGCCCAAGATTGAACCCGCAGACGTGCACAAGCACGCGCTTGAGGATGTTGGGATGCCCACGCAGATGCACCCGGCGCAGCCGCCCGGTCTCGTAGAGATGCGCGTTGGGGCGTTCGAGCAACTCGCCCCGCCGTCGCAGCAGCCGTTGCCCACGCGTGCCCCGAATGCGCCGACGGTTCGCGTACACGGCGTCGCGCGCCGCCGCCTTGCCTGTCCAGTTGCGTCGCCCGCGGTCCGGCTCCGAAACATAACTGCGCACGCCGAGCGCGGCGAACGCCACCATCGTCTCGTTACTGTGATACCCCTTGTCCCCGACGACCTCGGCGATACCGGCGCCGGCCGGCAGGACGGCTTCGACGTGGTCGGCCGCCGTGATCAGGGTCTCGACCATCGTCGTCGTATCGCCGTCGTCGGCATCCTGCACGGTGACGCCGACGATGGCCCCCGTCTCCAGGTCCACCGCATGCTCCGCGGTGTGCGCCAAGTGCGTGCGCCCGTCCTTCAGCTTCGTGATCTTCGCGTCCGGATCCTGCGGATGCGTCCAGTCGTCGTTGGAGCCTTTCTTCTTCCGTTTCCGGTCGAACCGGGCCAGCTCAGCGCGGGTCGGCGTGACGATGCCGGACGCCTCGGCCAGCCCGGTCAGAAACGCCTCGTAGCCTTCGCCCGTGTCCCGGCGCACGATACTCCGCAATGCGGCGTTCGCTTCCAACGTCGTGGCATCGATGCCGAGGGTCCGCCCGGTCACGAGCTGGGCGTCGGCCAGTTGCTGCAGCACCCACGTGAACACCGCTTGATGGGTCTCGACGTCGATCAGGCGCCGGGTGCGCGACAGCGTCGAGTGATCCGGCGGCGCCTCGTGCAGCTCGAGGTCCAGAAACTGCCGGATGCTCAGCGAATCGGCCGCCCGCCACGCGATCGCCCGCTCCGAGTCCAGCCCTTCGAAGTAGCCGAGCATCAGCAGCCGGAAGTACCGCCCCGGCGCCAGACTCGGACGACCGACGCCGTCCGCGTAGAACGGCGCGCATTGCGCCTCGACGAACGCGTCGAAGCCCGTGTCATCGAGGATCCGATTCAATCGCTGATAGAACGGATGCGCCGCACTGCGAGGCAGGTCGCTGGTGGGAACCCACATCGATGCTTGCCGCGCCCGGCGTCGTCGTTTGCCCATCGCCATGCGCGACAGTGTAGTACGCGGGATCGATCGTGTCGATCCCTAATAGGGACTTTCACCACGGGCTGCTAGCCGAGATGCAGCTGCAAGCCACGCTGCGCGGAGGCGACGTGCTCACCGCGGCATTCGGCAACGTCGACATCCGCATGGTATTTAATCCAAACACAGGGTGGGTGGACTGCGACATCACGGTGTGGAACGCACCGGACAGCGTCGTCGCCGCCCACATCCACCTCGGCGGCCCCGGTGTGAGTGGCCCGGTCTTGATCCCCTTCGATGTCACTCCCTTCAGCGGCGATGCGATGTTCCCATGCGACTTCAATGTGAACGACGTCAGCCCGAAGCCGCAATACGGTCTCACGAACGGTGACGACTTCGGCCAAGGACTACCCGAGGGCATCTACTACGTCAACATTCACACGTCGGGCAACCCCGGCGGAGAGATTCGCGGCCAGGTGTGGAGGAAGTAGCGTCGTCGCCTGTGCCGGTAGGATCCATCTTCTGAGGTTCGTGGGGCCGGTTCGGGTGATGTCTCCGTCTAACCCGGATCGGCCACGCGAATCATCAACTTGCCTTTGTGCTCGCCGGTGAACAGCTTGCGCACGGTCGCGTCCGCGTGCTCGAGTCCGTCCACGATGTCGAGGCGATACTTGATCTTGCCCTCGGCCATCCAGGCACCAAGCGCTGCGATTGCCTCGGGATACCGGTCCATGTAGTCGAGCACGATGAAGCCCTCGACCCGCGCCCGTTTCATCAGGATCTGAAAGTAGTTGTAGGGTCCGGGCATCGGCTCGGTCGCGTTGTAACGCGAGATGCCCCCGCAGAACGGAACGCGGGCCTTGAGGTTCAGCTGGGCGAGGGCGGCATCGAGAATCTCACCGCCGACGTTGTCGAAGTAGATGTCGATGCCGTCGGGGCAGTGACGACGCAGGCCATCCGCGACATCTTCGGTTCGATAGTTGATCGCGGCGTCGAACCCCAGGTCATCCTGGATCCAGCGGCACTTTTCGTCGGTGCCGGCGATGCCCACGGTCCGGCACCCCTTGATTTTCGCAATTTGCCCGACGATGGATCCGGTCGCGCCCGCGGCGCCCGACACCACCACGGTCTCGCCCGCCTTCGGCTGACCGATGTCGAGGAGGCCGAAATAGGCCGTCGGCCCGACGACGGCGAAGATGCCGAAGGCGTCCGCGACCGGGAGTGGACCGGGATCCAGCTTGTTGATCGTTTCCGGCGCTGCGACCTGGTAGTCGGCCCACGCGCCCATCCCGCTCACGAGATCGCCGACGCTGAAGTCGGCATGACGCGACGCCGTGACCGTGCCACAGACGAGCCCGCGCATCGGATCGCCAAGCGGGATCGGCGGCAAGTATGTTGCCGCCGCGCTCATCCACCCGCGGTTGGTGGGGTCCAGCGAGAGATAGTTGAGCCGGAACACGATTTGCCCCTCGGCGGGCTCGGGAACGGCGTCCTCCTCGAGGCTCAGGACACCGTCGGTGATCTCTCCCTCGGGATACCGGCGAAGTCGCCACACGCGGTTTGTGGGCACAGCAGATCTCCTTTCAGCACGTCGCCACGTGACGTGCGTGTCTATTGTCTATGGACCGGGGAGTGTCCCCTGGGTCGTCAACTCGATGCGGTACAGCCCGGTGCTCGCGGTCAGGTAGAGCGTCCGCCCGTCGTCGCCCCACCCCACGTTCGCGGTCACTTCAGGCATCAGGATCGTGCCGAGGTGCGTGCCATCGGGCGAAAAGATCCATACGCCCCCCGGACCCGTCGCGAAGATGTTGCCCGCCATGTCGACCTTCATGCCGTCAGTGGCGCCCTCCGCCGTCTGGTCGTTCACGTCATAGAAGACCCGCGCGTTCGACGCGCCGTCCGCATCGAGGTCGTACGCCATCCAGACCTTGTGCTCCGCGTCGGAATTGGCCACGTAGAGCGTCGTCTCGTCTGGCGACAGCGCAATGCCGTTCGGACGGCTCTGCTCGCGCACGAGCAGCTCGAGCTCACCCTCGGGACGGAGGCGATAGACGCCGTTGAAGTCGAGCTCGCGCATCGGTGACGCTTCGAGTCCCTCCAACCCGTACGGCGGGTCGGTGAAGTACAGCGAGCCATCGGACCCATACACCGCGTCGTTCGGGCTGTTGAGCTGGCTCCCGTCGTAGCGTTCGACAACGACCGAGCGCGAACCGTCGGGTTCCACGCGGGAGATGCGACGGTTCCCATGCTCGCAGATCACGAGCCGGCCGTCCGCATCGAGGGTCAGACCGTTCGAGCTGATCGACCGCTTGCCGGTCGCGTCGCCCTCGAACACCGGGTCGATGAACGGACTCGCGCCGTCCGCTTCGGTCCACTGGTAGATGGTGTTCCCCCGCACATCGGAAAACAGCAGGCGCGACTCGCCCCGCAGCCAGACGGGGCCTTCGATGAAGACGAAGCCGTCGGCCAGCTTCTCGACGCGCGCGTCGGTCGGGATCAGTGCGTCGACGCTCGGATCGACCCGCAGGATGGATCCAGCGCCGGCGTCAACGGGTATCGCGCTGGCCGGTTCGCTCGCGGGTGCGGCGGGATCGGTCCCACCGCACGCGGCGGCCGCGCCCGCGACGGCAATCACCACCGCCAAGAAGGTCCTAGGCATGCGTTCCTTTCGCGTGAGGTGTCGGGCTATGTGGCAGGCTCGTCAGTCACTTGCAAGTCGCGCCCGTCGGATTCCGGGCACTACATGCCCCTCGATAAGCGCATCGAGACGGCGACGGTGCTCACGGCGGCCATCCCCAGGGTTGGGCGAGGACGTCGCGACGATGACCGCCTCGAGGTCGGGCACGACGAAGATGAACTGCCCCCCGTACCCCCACGCGTAGTGGGTCGGGTGCCCGCCGAGCGCGCGCATCCACCAGCCATAGCCGTAGTACCGTCCGCTCCAGCGGGAGCGGGTGCGCGGCACGAGCGAATCACGAATCCATTGCGCGGACACGAGCTCGCGGCCGCCGATGGCGCCGCCGCGGCGATACAACTCGCCGATCGCGACCATGTCGCGCGGTGTCATCTGCATCTCGTTCCCGCCGAAATACACCCCTTGCGGGTCCCGCATCCAGCCGGGAAGCGTGATGCCGAGCGGACGCGCCAGATACCGCCGGCCGAACTCCAGGGTGCTCATGCCCGACGCCCGCGTGACAATCGCCGACAGGAGGTGGGTGCTGCCGGTGCTGTAGACCATCCGGCCGCCCGGGGCGCCGACCATCGGTCGCGTCAGCACGTGTCGTACCCAGTCCCCGCTCTGTACCCACCGCCCGTAGTTGCGATTGCTCGTCGTCTCCAGGCCGGACCGCATCGTGAGGAGATCTTCGACCGTAATCGTCCGCTTCACGGCGTCGGCCTCGTCGAGCTCGTCCGCGAAGAAGTCCGTGATGGGCTGGTCAACCCCGGCCACGTAGCCGCGATCAATCGCGATCCCGACGAGGATCGAGATGATCGACTTGGACGCCGATTTCAGGTTGGCCACCCGACGCGCGGAGGCGCCGTTGAAGTAGTGCTCTTCGACGAGATCACCGTCGACCGACACGAGGAGGCTCCGGAGCCGAGGCAGCTCGCGCCCCTGAGCGGCGAGTGCCTCGCTCACGTCGAGCGGGAGGGTGACGACGGCGGCCTTCGGTCGATCGGGGCCCCAGAGCCAGACGACCGCCACGACGGCGAGCGTCCACATCGCGGTCATCGACGGTGCACGCGGCATCGGATACCTCAGCGTCCTCGCTCGTAGACGACCCGTCCGCCGAGTATCGTCATGTCGACCTCGGTGTCCATCGTGCGCGCAGGATCGATCGTGAGCAGGTCCTGCGACAACAGGACCATGTCGGCCAGCTTGCCGACTTCGAGGCTGCCCTTGCGGTCCTCGTCGAACGTCAAATGCGCCGCGCGCCGCGTGTAGCCGACGATCGCCTCGGGCATGGTCAGCGCCTCGCCAGGCCCGTGCACCGTACCCGACATGCCCCTGCGTGTGACCGCGGCATACAGCCCGACCATCGGACCGATCGGAAGAATGTCGCTACCGAGCGCGACGAACACACCGTGACTCATCGGTGACCGGAGCGGGTTGTTCGTCGCCAACCGCTCGCCGTCGAGATGCTCGGCGTAGCGGCCCTCGAGCGTGTAGGTGAAGTTCGGCTGCTGCGCGATGTGGATGTTGTGCGTCGCCATCGTCCGCATCGTCTCAGCCGGCGGCCGCACTGTGAAGTGATTCAGGTAGTGCCGATGATCGGCCCGCGGCGACGCCTCGATCACGCGCGCCCACACGTCGACCGTTTGCTTGATCGCGGCATCACCAATGGTGTGAAAACCCATCTGCCAGCCCGACTCATGCGCGGTCTTGGAGATCCGGAAGAGACCGGCTTCATCGATCAACGGGCCGGTGCCGGTATATCCCGGCTGACCGCGATACGACTCGAGCGTCCAGGCTGCGGCGCCCGTGTAGCCGCCATCGACGAAGAACTTGATCGGCCCGACGCGAAGCCACTCATCGCCGTCACCGGTCGTCTTCCCGAAGCGCGTCATCAACTCGATCGCCCGGTCGGCGTCCGGCGGCACGCGAAACTGTACCGCGGCGCGCGGCAACTCGCCGCGGTGGGTGCGATACACCGCTTCCCATTCCGCGTAGCCTTCGATGTCGGTCCCTGCCTGGATGATGCCGGTAATCCCGAGCGCCAGCAGACGGCGCAGGTTGTCGACGAAACTCGCGCGGAGCTCCTCCGGCGTCGGGTCCGGGACCAGTCGCCGGACGAGACCTTGGGCGCCTTCACGGAGAATGCCGTTCATCTCGCCGCGATCGTCCACCTCGATGATGCCGCCCGGCGGGGTGTCGCTGTTGGGTGACAACCCGGCGGCCTCGAGGGCGAGCGAGCTCGCGACCGAGCTGTGCCCACCCGCGCGTGTCAGCACGACCGGATTGACTGGCGCGGCGTCATCGAGATCCCACCGGAGCGGACGCCGCTGCTCCGCGAGCTCGTCCTCCGACCATCCGTACCCGGTGATCCACTCGCCCGAACCGAGCTGTTCGGCTTTACGGCTGACGCGCGCGCGCAGCTCCGACATCGATGTCAGTCCGGTCAGGTTCACATGCCGGTCGGCATCACCGCTGATATGAATGTGGGTGTCGATGAAGCCAGGGACGACGAGCTTGCCGCCGGCATCGATTGTCCGGGACGCGCGATATCGGTCGACCAGGCCGTCCCAGCCGAGCGCGACGATGCGTCCATCGCGCACCGCCACCGCCGAGTACGTCGACAACAGCTCGTCGGCGGTGAAGATCTTCGCGTGATGGACGATGAGATCGACTGGTTCTTGCGCCTGGGTCGGCGGCGCAACAAGCAACGTGAGCACGACACCGAACGCAAGCTTACGCATGAATCTGTCCGACTCCCGGCCCTGAGGGCGTCGCCGCTCGATCGTGCGGCTAGCGGGCCGAATTATAGCGCGCAGTCAGGATTCGCGACCGTCGAGAATGACGTGATGGTAGAGCAGACCGGCGAGCAGCGCGCCGACGATCGGGCCCACCCAATAGACCCAGTGGGCGTCCCAGACGCCGCCGACCAGACCCGGACCAAACGTCCGCGCGGGGTTCATCGATGCGCCAGAGATTGGCCCCCCCATCAGCGTGTTTGCCGCCACCGCCAGACCGATGCCAAAGCCACCGACCGCGGGCGCGCGGGAATCGATAGCCGTGCCGAAGATGACGAACACGAGCAGAAATGTCAGCGTCACCTCGGTCAGGAACGCGGTACCGACCGACACCCCCGCGCCGGGCACGGGTGTCCCCAGACCGGTGGCCGCGATCGCGTCGCCGCCGCCCGGGATCCCCTGAAAAATCGTGAGCACCGCCGCACCGCCGACGGTCGCGCCAGCGAGCTGGGAGACGATGTAGACCGCGGCATGCCCCGCGGTGATCCGGCGAGTGACCAGCATCACCACGGTCACCGCCGGATTGATGTGGGCACCCGACACGTTCATCGTGGCCGACACGGCGACCGACAGCGCCAGCCCGTGTGCGACGGCAATGGCCAGCAACCCGAGCCCCCCGAACGCCGTATCGGCCACGATGGCGCCAGCGCCGATGAAGCAGAGCATGAAGGTCGCCAGCGCTTCGGCGAGACACTTCTTGGGGAGATCGGTCATTGGTCGGCCGGCCGGCGGGGGCCCGGCGTCCCATCTCTGCGTTCGTCCTCGCTCCTGTGCTCCCCTTGGCCGGTCAACCTGCGAACGGGTTCTCGTCGGCGCTCGGTCCGTAAATCGACGGCACGGGGATCTCGAGCAAACGGAGATACACGGAGAGCTGCCCACGGTGGTGATACCAGTGGTTCAGCATGATCTGTCGCAGGAACCCGATGCGCGGGACGGCCATCACCTCCGCACCGTCCTTCATGACTCGCCACGTCGCCGCCAACGCGGCGTCATCCATCCCGCCGAGCACCGCCTTGGCTTTCGCCACGCTCGCGTCGAGGGTAGGGACCAACTCGCTGGCACTCGTCGCGGCCGGCGTCTCGCCGAACTCGGGCATCTGCACGGTGTCCGGCTGGCACATCTCGGCGATGCCGCCGGGATTGGTCGCCACGTGGAGCGCGAGCTGACCGAGCGACATTGACTTGGCGTGTGGCTTCCAACCGAGTTTGTCGTCCGGGACGCGCTCCAGCACGCGTTTGGTGGTAGCCGCTTCTTGTTCGATCTCCTGAATCAACGTGTCTGCAAGTGCCACAATGCATCCTCCTGCGCCAATGCTTCGAGATCGCGGACCCTGTGTCAAGATCGCACTCGCATGCCCCTGCTGACAGCGGTAGGAATAGTGGTGGTCTTGGCAGCCGCGCGGCTCGATGCCCAGGTCTGGCCGCAGTGGCGCGGCCCGACCGCTGACGGCATCGCAGAGACCGCGCGCGCGCCCGTGACCTGGTCCCCGACCGAGCACGTCCGCTGGACGCGAGACCTCGCCGGGGCCGGCACGTCGTCGCCAGTGGTCTGGGGCGACCGGGTATTCGTGACGTCGCAGGTCGGCTCGGGCGCGATCGATGAGCGCGGCGCACAGTTCCCCGGCACACGGGCGGCCCCACGTCTCGCGCGCGAGGATGCCGCCATCGCGCTCGTCGTGCACGCCATCGCGCTGTCTGACGGCCGGCCGCTCTGGGAGCACCGTTTCGCAGCAGAGGCACCACTCCCAGACGTGCATCGTAACCACAATTTCGCGACGCCCAGCCCCGTCACCGATGGGTCGGTGGTGGTCGCGTGGTTTGGCACCGGTCAAATCGTCGCACTCGGGGTCGATGGCACGCTCCGCTGGCAGCAACACCTCGGCCGCGACCACGGTCCGTTCGACGTCCTGTGGGGCCACGGGAGCTCCCCCGTGCTCTATCGAGACCTGGTCGTGCTCCAGGTCGATCATCCAGAAGCCGCGTATCTCCTGGCGCTCGATTCCGAGACCGGCGCAACGCGCTGGAAGGTCGACCGCGGAACCGGGCTCCGGTCCTACAGCACGCCGCTCGTCATCACCCACGACGGCCGCGACGCGCTCGTCGTGAACTCGAGCGATCGAGTCGCCGCCTACGCCCCGGAAACCGGTGCGGCTCTCTGGCACGCGGGTGCGCCGGTACCCCTCGGCCTACCCATGCCGGTGTATCGGAACGGCGTGATCTACACCAGCCGGGGGTATGCGAGCGGGCCATATCTGGCCATCGCGGCCGGCGGGCGCGGTGACGTATCGGCGACCCGCGTCCGTTGGCGCCATCCGACGCGGGCGCCCTACGTCTCGTCCTTGCTCGTCTACGACGGACTCGTCTACATGGCCACCGAGAACGGCATCGTGACCGCGACCGATGCCGAGACTGGAGATGTCGTCTGGCGCGAGCGCCTGGGTGGGGTATTCGCCGCGTCGCCGGTCGCGGCGGGCGGTTACATCTATCTGACGAGCGAAGCCGGCGAGACGATCGTATTGTCGGCGGGGCGCGAACCCCATGTCGTCGCGCGCAACCGGCTCGACGAACGCACGCTGGCCTCACCGGCCATCGTCGGCACCCGCATGCTCATCCGCACCGACCAGCGGCTGTTCTGCATCGAGGCGTCGCCGGAGGGATAGGGTTCAGCGCCCGCGGGGGTTCGGGGACACCGGTTTACCGGCCCGTGGCGCGAATCTGCTGCGCGAAGACGTCGGGGTCGGTCGTCGGGAGGTCACACACGCGGTTCTCGCAAACATAGGCGGTCGTACGCCCGTCGATCGCATACTTGCCCGCGAGCAACGGCACCACCTCGGCCTGATCGGCGAGGTCACGCCCTTCCACAGCCACGGCCAGGATCCTGTTGGGCAGAAACGTCGTCGCGAGCCGATCGAGGAAGGGCCCAGCATCGTCGCGACTGGACGGTGCCACGAGAATAATCTCCTTCGGCGTGTCGAGATGAAAGTCGACCGCGAGGAGCATCTCGGCCGCAGAGGTCGGCGACGTCGTCAGTGTGCCGGCAAACGCGCCAAGCGCCCGCTCGGCACGCTGGCGGAATCGGTCGTCCGTCGTGAACTCGTGCAAGCGCACCAGGTTGAGCAGTTGCACCGCGTTGCCGGATGGCTCTGCGGAATCGTAGTGCGGCTTTTCTCGCGCCAGCAGCACTTCGTGATCGCTCGAGCTCAGGAAGAAGCCCCCGAACTCCGGGTCCTCGAACTGCGCCTCGAGCACGGCGTCGAGCGCCAGCGCCTCGCGCAGCCAGTCGGGCGCGCCGGTCGCCTCGTAGAGGTCGAGCAGGCCGGCGATCAGGAACGCATAGTCGCCGAGATACCCGAGCTGTCCGGTGACCCCGCTGGCGTCGCGCACCACCCGACCGTCCGACTGCCGGTGATCGAGCAGGACCCGGGCAGCCGCGGCCGCCCGGTCCGCGTAGGCGTCGTCACCGAGCACGAGCGCGGCGCGCGCGAACGCCGAGATCATCAGGCCGTTCCAGGCGGTCAAGATCTTCTCGTCGCGAAGCGGCGCCGACCGCTCGCGGCGGGCGGCGTAGAGCAGATCGCGCGCATCGTCGATCCGACGCTCCAGCTCCGTTGGCGAGAGCCCAAGCTCACGCGCGACCTCGAGGTGAGTCCGCGCCACGTGCAAGACCGTGCGCGCATCCTCGAAGTTCCCGTCGTCCGTCACGCCGAAGTACGCATTGACCGCCCCCGCGTTGTCGGGCCCCACAACGGCGGCAATCTCATCCGGCGTCCACGTAAAGAACCAGCCTTCCCCAGACTCGCCATCGGGGCCGCGGCTGTCGGCGTCGGTCGCCGAGTAGAAGCCGCCGTCCGGTGACGTCATGTCGCGCTCGACGTAGCGCAGGACCGACCGCGCGACCTCCGCGAAGTCGTCGCGTCCGGTGGCCTGATACGCCTCCAGAAACGCCACGACCAGCAGCGCGTTGTCGTAGAGCATCTTCTCGAAATGGGGAATCAGCCACTCCTGATCGGTGGCGTACCGGTGAAAGCCGCCCCCCACGTGGTCGTGAATCCCGCCGGCCACGATCCGCTCGAGTGTGCGCGTCACCATCCCGAGCGCCTGGTCGTCGCCGGTCCGCCGATGTTCGCGGAGCAGGAACCGTGTCGACAGGCTGGATGGGAACTTCATGCGGCTCACGAGGCCCCCGTGATCGCTGTCGAAGCGCTGGCGGTAGAACGCGGCCGCCGCGTCGAGTGGTGACGCATCGACGGTGCCCGACGTCTCCGACGCGGTCAGCGCGGCACGGATCCGCTCGGCCACCTGGTCGGACACGTCAGCGACCCGGTCGGGTTCCTCGTCATACGCCGCTTTCAGCCGCTGGAGGAGCGTGAGAAAGCCGACCGAGACCCCGCGGTCGCCGTCACGCGCCGGGAAGTAGGTCCCGCCGCTATAGGGCTGCCGATCCGGCGTGAGCCAGACGGTCATCGGCCAGCCGCCGCCGCCCTGCGTGAAGAGCTGGACCGCGCTCATGTAGATCGAGTCGAGGTCGGGCCGGACCTCGCGATCCACTTTGATGGCGATGTAGTGCTCGTTGAGATAGGCGGCGATCTCCTCGTCGTCGAACGACTCGTCCTCCATCACGTGGCACCAATGGCAGGTCGAGTAGCCGATCGACAGCAACACCGGTCGCCCGAGCGCGGCGGCACGCTCGAAGGTCGCGTCGCTCCACGGCATCCAGTTCACGGGGTTGTGGGCGTGCTGGCGCAGATACGGGCTCGCGTCGAGGAACAGCCGATTGATGTAGGTCGGTGTGCCGTCGGCCTGGACGTGTCTGGTGCGCGGCTCGTAATCCGACGGCCGTTCTCCCCACCCACGGGCGAGCCGCGCCCCGAGCGCGGCATCGAACGCGGTGGCGCCCGGCAGCGTGTCGCTGTATCCGAAGTCGGCCAGCGTTGGAGGCGAGAGCGCGTCACAGGACAGCGACGCGGCGACCAGGGACGCGATCACGCAGGCTCGTCGCACGGCTTCCAGCCTACACCGGGTCACCGGATCGAGCCTACCTGACCCTACACTTGAGACATCAATGATTGGAGAAGTGCTGCTCCGCGTCCCGATCTGGGTCGCGCTCGTCCTCTACGCGCTCGCGGAGCACATCCGGGCTGGCGGTGGCAGCGCCCGTGGAGCCCGGCTCGCCTTTTCGTGCGGTTGCCTGGCCTACCTTCTGCACGTGGCCGCCGCCTTCAACTGGTACCACGCCTGGAGCCACGCCCTCGCCTACGCCGACACCGCCGACCAGACGGCCGACCTGGTCGGTCTCGACTGCGGCGGTGGTCTCTGGATCAACTACGCGTTCACCGCCCTGTGGATCGGCGAGTCGGTGTGGTGGTGGACCGGGCGCGTGAGCCACGCGGCCCGGCCGCCGCCCGTGACGTGGACGCTGCGGGGCACGTTCCTGTTCATGATCGTCAACGGCGCGGTCGTCTTCGTCGACGGACCGATGCGCTGGGTCGGCCTGGCGATCGTGGTGTGGCTGATCTGGACGTGGTGGCGAACTCGCCACTGACGGTGCCGGGTGACCACCGGCAAAGCGACTAGGAAGCGGCCTCGGCCCGCTCGGAGGCAGGTGCGCAGAGACGTGAATAGACGTCGATCGCCCGTTGCGCCATGGCCGTGGACGTGTAGTGTTCTCGAACGCCTTGGGCGGCGCGTTGGCCAAGCTCCCTCCGCCGTGCCGCGTCCGCGCGCAAGCTCGCAAGCTCCGTGGCGAGGGCCTCAACGTCCTCGGGCGGCGTGAGCACACCGCCCCCGGTCCGCTGGATGAGCTCCGTGTAGGTGCCGCGCCGCGCGGCCACGACCGGCACACCGCACGCCATCGCTTCGAGGAGGCCCAACCCTTTCGGGTCGTCGTAGGTCGCCGGCACCACGAAAAGGTCAAGCGCTTGGAGGAAGGCGACCTTGCCGTCGAGGTCGAGCTCGCCCCGGTACTGGATCTCCGCCTCCAGTCCCCACTCGCGGGCCTGACGCCGGAGCCCATCGACATACGCGCGATGCTCGGGCCCGAGATACCCGGCGAGCTCGAGGCGTGAGCCGTCGAGGTCACCCCGCTCGCGGAGCCGACGATAGGCGTCACAGAGCAGATGCAGGCCCTTCTCGGGCGCGATGCGCCCGAGATAGCCGAGCGTGAACGGCGCGCTCGGGTCGCGGTCGCCCGGCGTGTAGCTGTCGACGTTGACGCCGAGCGGCACGACATCGAGCTTGGCACCCGGGATCTGCAGATAGCGGCTCATGTGCGCGGCGTAGTAGTCGCTCACCGCGACGAAGCGATCCACCGATGCGACATGCCCTTTGATCAGCTCGAGGGCGCGCGTGTGATACGGCTCCGCGAGATGTTCGAGGAACACGCTCTCGCCCTGCAGGGTGCAGCAGATGGGGCATCCGAGTGCCTGCTTCAGGACGGGCGCGAGCGCGATGAGCAACGAGTACGCGATGTCGACCACATCCGGCCTGGGTTGCGAGCGCAGCCAATGCAGCAGCTTGTTGATCTCCTTCCGCTGGTGCCCATGCTCGCCCTCCAGCATCGAGACGGTCAGCTCGCCGAGCTGCTCCGGCTGCGTCTGGATCCCGCGTTGAGTGACGGCTCGCAACAGCCATGGGGCCTCCCACAACCGGTCGACCATCCAGGGGGTCGCACGAAAGAGCGCCGAGTGCTGCTCGAGATAGACGCTGATCCCGCCAAAGAACACGCGATGCTGGCTGACGGTCGCTTCGTCGGTACGCGGTGGCGTATACAGCGGCAGCAGGACCACATCGTGGCCGAGGTCCATCAGCGACCTGGCAAGCGCGTTGTCACGGATGCAACTCCCGCAGTACATCCCGCCGGCCCCGGCTGTGATGGAGACAATTCGCATCGGCGTACGCGCGGATTATAGCGTCAGGTCCGCTGGACGGATCGAGGCTTAGGAACCCTTAGCTCGCCGCGATGCAGTAGAGGTATTGCTGGCCGCGCAGATAGATCTCGCCACCGACCACGGCAGGTGACGCGTCGAACCCGTCATCCAGCTGATTGGTCGCCAGCACGGAGAGCTCGCGACCGGCGGCGAGCACCACCGTTGCGCCGTCACGGCTCGTGACATAAAGACGGCCGCCGGCCGCGACCGGGGACGCGTAGATATCGCGGATCCCGGGAATCCGCTCCGGTCCGAACACCTTGCGGCCGGTCGCCGCGTCGTAAGCGGACAGGACGCCGGCGTTGCTCTTCGTGAAAAAGAGGATGCCGTCGTGGAGCACCGGCGACGGGACGTAGGGGGTGTCCCGATCGAGCGACCAGACGATGGCCTCCGAGCCCGTGATGTCGCCGCTGGCGTGGGCGAGGTCGACCGCGTATAGCTGGTTCCCCCGAAACCCACTCATCAGATACACCATTCCGTTCGCCGCAACCGGCGACGGAATCGCGTTCAGGGTCACGCCCTCACCTTCCCACAAGAGGCGCCCCGTGGCGGCGTCGTAGCTGCGGACGCGATCGGTCGCACTGGTCACTACCTGGGCACGGCCGTCGTGCTCGACCACGAGCGGCGTCGTCCACGAGGTCATCTCGTCCCGCTCGGTGCGCCACCGTTCTTCGCCCGTCATCTTGTCGAGCGCCGTGATGAAGGACTGCCCCTGATGGTCCCAGAGGAGGACGATGGAATCCCCGTGCAGCGCCGGCGACGCGCCCTCGCCGAATCCCATGCGAATCGTCATGTCGCCAAAATCGCGATCCCAGAGCAACGCGCCGTCCATGTCGTAACAGTAGAGACCGCGCGACCCGAAGAACGCGCAGACCACCTCGCCATCGGTCACAGGCGAGGGCGAGGCCCAACTCCCGGTCCCGTGGCGACCCTCGTGCGGCTGCTCGGTCAGCGGGGTTTGCTCCCAGACGATGCGGCCGTCACTCCGGTCGAGCGCGAGGATCGCGAACTGCTGCGTCTCACCCGAGCCGACAGCGCCGGTGAACCGGTTGCGCAGCCGCGCGAAGAAGCCCTCATTCGACGACTCCGCGGCCCCGGCGGGCACCGACGTCACCACGAACACCCTCTCGCCCCAGATGACCGGCGAGGCGGAGCCGTGTCCCGGAATCGCGACCTTCCAACGCACGTTGCGCGTCTCGCTCCACTCGGTCGGTGGGTCGGCGCCGGGCGCGACGCCCGTCGCCAGCGGCCCGCGCCACTGCGGCCAGTAGCGGTCGTCCGCGGCGAGGCCGGACGCCACGGCCACTGTCAGCGAGAGCACGATCAGGATCGCAACGCGACGCATCATGAAGATCTCCTCCCTCATCAGGCTACAGCATCTCGGTGCGCCCTCGGGTCATGCGGTAGGATATCGGCATCTGTCGGAGAACGAGGTGAGAGATGCGAAGACGTGTCGCGTTCAGTGTCGTGCTCGCCCTGGGCACGCTTTTCGCCAGTGCAGCCGCGCAGGACGCGGTCACTGAAGCCGACTACGACGCCGCCATGAAAGAGATCCGCTTTCTCGCGAGCGACGTGAACATCCACATCGACGCGAGCTACTGGGGAGACCTGGGCGAAGACACCGACAAGCTGCGGCGCGAGTTCGCGAAGGTGGAGACGTTCTGGAAGGCGCAGCAACAACCGGACGCCGTCGCGTTCGTCGGCCAGGCACTCGAGGCCGTGAGCGCCCTCTCACGCGCTGCCGGCGCCGAGGAGAGGTCGGCGGCGACCGCCGGGCTGACCGCGCTAGGCGAGAGCTGCCAGGCCTGCCACGCCCAGTTCCGCGAGGAAACGGCTGACGGCTTCCGGATCAAGCCGAGCGCCCTACAGTAGCGGCTGTACAACACGAAGGCCGGCCCGGGCGCGTGCCCGAACCGGCCTTCGATCATCGTCCATCATCAACGGGCCATCCGCGCCCGTCACCGAGTCCGCCCAGCCTAGCGCGAAGGCCAGAGCACGCCCTGGCTGTTCTCGCCCTCGGCACCGGCCGGCACCGGCCCCATACCCGTGTAGACGAACTTCTGCGCCCGCGACCCCTCATAGGTCTCCGTCGTGTAGATGTTGCCATCCGAGTCGACGGCGATGCTGTGCACGGCGAAGAACATGCCGGGCTGGCGGCCGCCGTCGCCGAACGCCGTGAGGACTTCCATCGACTCGCGCTCGATGATGTAGACCTTCATGTTCTGCCCATCGGCCAGATACATGAAGCGCTGCTCGGGGTCGGGCGAGAAGTCGATGTCCCACGTCGAACCCTGCGACAGCGTGTGGGTGGCGATGAGCACCTCGTCCACGAACGTACCGTCCTTCTGGAAGACCTGAATGCGATCCTCGGCGCGGTCACAGACATAGACGAGACCGTCGTTGGAGATCTCGGAACAATGCACCGGGCCGCGGAACTGCTGCGCGGGATCGTTCCCCGGCTGGTACGGGCCTCCGAAGTCATAGTCGTCGTCCGGCTCGTTGCCATAGGCGCCCCAGTAGCGCTTCAGCTCGCCGGTGTCCATGTCGACGACGGCAATCCGCTTGTTGTAGTAGCCGTCGGCGAAGTACGCCTCGTTCGCCTCTGGGTCGATCCCGATCTTCGCGACCCGACCGAAGCTATCGGTGGCGTGGCTGTCGCGCTCGAACATCCGACGGCCGTCGCGCTCGCCCACCTGCCGCGCACCGTGCTGCCCCACCGACATCAGGAACTCGCCGCTCCGGGTGAGCTTCAGCACGTGCGCATCGCCCTGACCGTTGCCGCCGATCCAGACGTTGTCCATGTGGTCGACGGTGAGGCCGTGGTTCGACTCGGGCCAGACGTAGTCCCCGGTCTCGGTCCCGGGCCCCCCCCAGCTGTCGACCAGGTTGCCCTCCTGGTCGAAGACGAGGACCGGCGGTGCCGGCTGGCAGCACTCGCTGACCGGTGGGTCCGGCTCGCCGTCATTGTTGCGGTCGAGCCCCAACATGCCACCGATCTCCGTGCCGGCCACGAACTGGTCGAGCGTATTCCGGTGCAGGACCCAGATGTTGTCACGCGAGTCGACATCGACGCCGATGGTCGCACCCATCAGGCCGTGGTCGGGGAGGTTCTTGGGCCAGAGCGGATCCACCTCGAACATTGGCGCCATCACCGCGTTCGGGTCGGCCGCGGCCATCGCGGCGCCACCGCTCTCCGGCGCTTCCTCCGCCATCCCGCCGCCGCAGGCGACGGCGATGCCCACGAGACCCACCATCAAGAACAGAGCATACTTCCGGTTCATCCTGTGCCTCCTCAGACCAATCTCAGGCTCACGAACGCGAGCTGCAGAGACGATTCGTCGCAATCCGGGGGTCGAAGGCCACCAGTATACTTGGAAACTGGCGGCCATCCGCAAACCGGAGGCTGCACAACGCGGTCCCGTCTAGTGCGCTATATTCCGGGGCGGGCAAACCGACAGTGAAGAGATTCGACACCGGCGGGCCGACGCCATGGCCCCACGCGCGCTTGATCTTGGTTGGCGTGGCGGCCATCGGTCTTGTTGTCGGAATGACGTCCGGGCCGTCGGCCCACGACATCCCGGGCGATGTCACGATCCAGGCCTTCGCGAAACCAGAGGGCCAGCGCTTTCGCCTCCTCGTCCGGGTTCCGCTCGAGGCGATGCTGGACATCAATTTCCCGCTGAGTGGCCCGGGATATCTCGACCTGGAGGGCACCGAGCCGATGCTGCCGGATGCCGCCATGCTCTGGTTGGGACAGGAAATCGAGCTCTTCGAGGACGGAAGGCCTCTCGCCGAGCCCGAGTTGTCCGGCATCCGTCTGTCGCTGCCATCGGACCCGTCATTCGCAACCTATGAGACGGCCCTCGCCAGCATCACGACCGGCGAGCGACTCGCGCGGACCACGCAGCTCATCTGGCGGCAGGCGATGCTGGACGTGGCGCTTGACTATCGGATCGACTCCGCCGAGTCGAGCTTCTCGATCCGGCCGGGGGTCGAGCGCCTGGGGTTGCGCGTCATCACCGTGCTGCGCTTCATCACGCCGACCGGCGCGGAGCGGGCCTTCGAGCTGCGTGGCGACCCCGGCGTGGTCACGCTCGATCCGCGGTGGCACCAGGCCGCGTGGCGGTTCGTCGTCTCGGGCTTCGATCACATCCTCGATGGCACCGACCACCTCCTGTTCCTGCTCTGCCTGGTCGTGCCGTTTCGCCGGTTCCGCGCACTGGTCCCGATCGTCACGGGGTTCACCGTCGCGCACTCGGTGACGCTCATCGCCTCCGCGTACGACCTGGCGCCGAACACGCTCTGGTTCCCACCGTTGGTCGAAACGCTCATCGCGGTGTCGATTGTGTATATGGCGTTCGAGAACATCGTGGGCGCCGGCACGGACACGCAGGGACGCGTCACGCGACGTTGGCTGATGGCGTTCGGGTTTGGTTTGGTGCACGGCTTCGGGTTCGCGTTCGCCCTCCGCGAGACGCTGCAGTTCGCGGGAGCTCATCTGTTGACATCGCTGCTGTCGTTCAACGTCGGGGTCGAGCTGGGTCAGCTCCTCGTCATCGCGCTGTGCGTCCCCGTGTTGGAAGTCCTCTTTCGCTTCGTGGTGGCGGAGCGCGTCGGGATCATTCTGATCTCGGCCCTCGTGGCGCACACGAGCTGGCACTGGATGGTCGAGCGGTATGACGTCCTGAGCCAGTACCCGATCACGTGGGAGGCGATCGGAAGCGCCTTGGCCGTCGGCATCATGCCGTGGCTGTTGGTGACGCTGGCCGCGGCCGCCCTCGCCTGGGGCGCGTTGCGCTACGCGCGGCGCCCGCCGCCGGCTGGCGCCGCGGCCGTGGACTAGCAGCGTCGGTATCGGGCGCTATACTCGCTGGAATGCGTTCGCTTGCCGTGATCCTCGCGGGTGCCTGTGCGCTCGGCGTGTCGGCGCAGGCGCTGTCCCAGCCCGTCTCTCACGCCGGGGTCGAGGCCGCCGCCCAAGACTCGCAGTCGCTCGTCCTCCAAGGCGAGGCCGTCGAGCGTCCCCCATCCGAGCGGTACCGCGTCGAGCCGCGTCGCGTCGAGGTAGGTCCAGACATCGATGGCCGTCTCGACGAAGAGGTGTGGCTGGCCGCGGCCATCATCGACGACTTCGTGCAGCAGGAGCCGTCAGAGGGCGACCCCGCGACGGAGCGGACGGTCGTCCGTCTGATCTACGACGCGAACGCGCTGTACGTCGGCGTCGAGGCCTACGACTCCGACCCCGACGGCGTGATCGCCACCGAGAAACGACGCGACTCCCAGCGGCTCTTCGACGAAGACAACTTTCAGATCATCCTCGATACGTTTCACGACCGCCGCTCCGGCTATATGTTCGTGACGAGTCCGCTCGGCGCAAAGCTCGAACAGCAGGTCTCCGAGGAGGGAGAGGGCGGGTGGCGCGGCAACAGCTCGAACATCAACGTGAACTGGGACGGCGTCTGGGACGTCGCGACGCGCCGCACGGGCGATGGGTGGGTGGCGGAGATCGCGATCCCGATGGTGACGCTCCGCTTTCCAAAAGCCGAGCAGCAGGTCTGGGGCGTCAACTTCATGCGGAACATCCGGCGGAAGAACGAACAAGTCTTCTGGGCACCCATCTCGAAGGAGTACCAGCTCACGCGACTCAGCCTCGCCGGAACCATGACCGGCATCAGCTCGGTCAGCCGCGGTCTGGACCTGCGCGTCACGCCCTACGTGCTGGCGGGTGGCCGGCACGATCGTACGGTGACCCGGCTCGACGGCAGCGGTTTCGGTGACGTCGGCCTCGACGTGAAATACGGCGTGGCCTCCGGCCTCAATCTCGACCTGACGCTCAACACCGACTTCGCGCAGGTGGAGGTCGATGAGCAGCAGGTCAACCTGACCCGCTTCCCCCTCTTCTTTCCCGAGAAGCGCGACTTCTTCCTCGAGAACGCGGGGATGTTCACGATCGGCTCGCGTACAGGTGGGTTTGGTCGGATCGCCGATCTGTTCTTCACCCGGCGGATCGGCCTCTCGAACGGCGGTCAGCCGGTACCCATCATCGGGGGCGCCCGCCTCACTGGGAAGGTCAACCGGCACAACATCGCCGTCATGAGCATCACAACACAAGAGGCGTTCGGCGAGCCGGGCGAGAACTTCTTCGTCGGCCGCTATAGCCGTGACATCCTCGCGCGCTCCAAGGTCGGCGCCCTCGTGATCAACAAGGACGAGGTCAGCGGAGGCTCGCATTACAACCGGACGATCGCCGCCGACACGACGTTGGCGCTGCACCGCAACTTCGTGATGAACGGCTTCATCGCCAAGACCGAAACCCCCGGCATCTCCTCCGGCGACATGGCCAGCTATGTCAGGGGGACCTGGCTCAGCCCATCGTTCAGTATCTATGGCGAGTACATCGACCTGCAGGACAACTTCAACGCCGAAGTCGGCTTCATCCCCCGCGTCGGGATTCGCACATCGAAGTTTCACGGCGAGTGGGATGTGCGTCCGGGAAAGTGGAACATCCGGATGTTCGACCCGATGTGGAACCTCACCTACACGACCGACCAGCACAACCGTCTGCTGACACGCCGGACGCACAACATGGTGGGCACGTATTTCGAGGACGGGTCATCGGCCGTCGTGTACTACAACGACAACTTCGAACAGCTCGACCTCCCGTTTCACATCCGCCCCGACGTGACGATTCCGGCCGGCACCTATCGGTTCGGCGAGTGGTGGTTCACGTATAACACCGACCCGTCGCGGCGTCTCTACGCCGACGTGCAATACTCGCCGCAGACGTTCTTTGGCGGCACGCGGAGGGACGTCAGGGCCACAGTCGGCGTACGGGTCACCAGCTCGATCGCCGCCGAAGCGCAGTTCAGCCGGAGCGATATCGACCTCCCCGATGGCGCGTTTATCGCCGACGTCGCGTCGGTGACGTTCGACCTCGCGCTGTCACCCGATGTCACGCTGCGCACGCTGTCGCAATACAACTCGACCACGCACGAGATCAGCACGAGCATCCGGTTCAACTGGATCTACAGTCCGGGAAGCGACATTTACATCGCCTACGATGAACTGCGGCTGGACACCGACCCGCTGATGCTCAACCCGCACGCACGCCACGCGCCGTGGCTGCGGAATCGCCAGCTCGCTATCAAGATGACCTATCTGCTGTCGCGTTAGCGCGGGGCGGTCGCGGCCCGCACGATCGCAACATCCGTGCACGTTCCGTGCACGACGGTGTCTCCCAGCCTTCGCCCTCCCGCGCCCAATGCTCGCCCTCAGCCTGATCGAGCACTTATGCTGAGGGCTGTGTTCTGGTCCTGTGCCTCGTCGTGTTCATCTTCGCGGTGGTCCAGTCGGTCTTCGGCGTGGGCCTGCTCGTCTTCGGCACGCCGACCCTGGGCGCGCGGACGACTTTGGCGACCGCCTCCAGGTCACCCCGCACGACCCCCTCGTAGCGGACCTCGCCGTCTCGGCCCCCCTCGGCGAGCGAGATGTCGATCGAGTCCTTGTTGACATCCAGCCCTACGAACATGCTACGTTTCGCCATGGCCTGCCTCCGTTGTGTGTGGCGCTGCGCGTCACCGTCATTGGCAACGCGTAAGCCACGAGTACAACGTGAGGCAGGTCTCTAGCTGACAGCCATAGTGTCTAGGCTGCCAATCATGGGCTCAAGACACAATACCGACTCTGATGGGCCAGTCGGTTACGGACTGTCGATGCGGGGCATGATGAGGAGAACGCGCAGATGGGTCACGGCGCTCGCGACACCGGCCTTGAGTCTCGGGTTTGTCGCCGATGCGCGAGGAGAACTGATCGACCGGGGTGTATACGACGGAGTCAGGCTCATTTACGATAGCACCCAGCACCTCACCTGGCTCGGTGACGCGAACTGGGCGAAGACGTCCGGCTTTGACGCAGATGGAGAAATGACTTGGGAAGAGGCCAGTACCTGGGCAAGCGACCTGACGATTGGCGGCTTTTCCTGGCGGCTTCCCCTCACCTTTGACGAATCCTGCAGGGGCGCTGCCTGCACCAACAGCGAGATGGGGCGCTTGTTCACCGTCGACGGGGTGTCGTCCACGAATCCCGGCCCGTTTCTCAACGTCCAAGAGCATCAATACTGGTCGAGGAGATCCTACTCTTCAGACCGCGACCTCGCTTGGTACGTCCACTTCGGCAATGGTGACCAGACGGTGGCCGGCAAGAACGACGGTCACATCCCGTGGGCCGTACGCGACGGCGATGTGGGTTCGGAGGTCTCCATCGACACCAAGCCGGGTAGTTTCCCCACCATGGTGAATGTCGGTTCGCGTGGGTCGACGCCAGTTTTCTGAGCTCGGTGCGGAATCTCATCGCGTCCCATTCCCCGCTCGGCAACGACCCGTTGATCAGTCACCCCCCGTATAATGGGCCTGGCACACACACGAATCGTCGCGCGCTGCACCATGCACGCGCGTCCTCAACGGAGGTCCAGATGGCGGCTTCATTCATCGGCCGAGCACTGACGATCATGGTCGGCAGCCTACTTCTCGCCGCGTCTGCGGAGGCACAGAGCGTGCCTAGGCTCGACTCCTACGACGGCGTCGCCGTGCGGATCCTGCAGAGCAACAACGCCGGCACCATCCAGCACGTGATCGATCCGGCCATCAACGAGGTCGTGGGGCTCATCCGGGGCTGTCCGAATCCCCACAACCTGACGGTCCACCCCGATTCGCTCTACTACTACTGCGCAAACGAGCAGGAGCACACGGTCGACGTGTTCGACACGAAGACCCTCGACCTGGTCGAGCAAATCGCGCTCTCCCAGCGGCCGAACAAGGTCGCGGTCAACAAGAAGCACCGGAAGATCTACGCGGGGATCTCGCGCCGGTCGGCCCGGCCACTCGGACCTGGCGTCACGGTGGACGATTCTGCTCGGCTCCCTGCGCTCGTGGACGTGATCGACATTGACACGCACCGGGTGATCAAGAGCATCGAGGTACGTCTGCCGGTGCACAACGTCTTCATGACGCCGGACGAGCAGTGGGTCGTGGCGGGTCTGAGAGGCGAGGTCGAAGCGGGTGAGCCAACATTCCAGGTGATCGACCCGAGGACGGACACCCTGGCGTGGGGAGGCGAGCTCACCGGATACGAACAGTACGGTCGGATGCACCACGAGGTGCGACCGATGGCGTTCGAGGCGGGCGACGACGGGTCCACGAAGCGGATGTTCGCGCAAGCGACCGCAATCAACGCCTTGTGGGTCTTCGATTGGGAGAAGCGCGAAGTGGTCGACATGCTGTGGCCGCCCGAGTTGCCGCTCTGGGAGAAGAATGCCGACGGGATCCAGCGCGGCGACATGCACGGCGTCCAAGTGCTGCCCGATCGCTCTGCCGTGTGGGCGTCGAGTCGACTCGACAGCCGGATCTATGGCTGGAGCCTGCCCGACCTGGAGTACATCGGGAGTGTCAAGGTCGGCCCAAGCGCCAACTGGATGACGCCGACACCCGACAGTCGCTACATGTACGTGGCGGTCTCTGGCGCGGACCACACGTTGGCCGTCGACCTGCAGGAGCTCGAGGTGGTGGCAACGATCACGACCGGCGCTCGCCCAGCGCGGATCAGCACGGTGATCCTGCCGCCTGACCGCGTGAATCCAAAGGGCACCAACATGCGGTCCGAGGAGTAAGGGTCATGGTCAGGCGACGACCGCGTTGGCGCAGGTGGGCATCCCGCGCCTTGATGATGATGACTGCTGGCCTCGGTCTCGCGCTCGGTCTGGCCGCGTCGCCGTCGGTGAACCCAGGCGTTCTCGCGGCGCCGCCGGCCCTGGCTCAGGCTCTCGGCGCCGGCGACCTGGAGGCATACCGTGACACGGTCGAGAGCGTCTTCATGACCGATCGCGGAGGCACCACCCGAGGGTATGCGTCGTGCGTCATGTGTCACACCTGGCAAACCAGCGTGCGGTTCAGCCTGGAAACGCCGAACTCCAACGCCGGGTGGAGCGCCGAGCAGTCGATGCGCAACTTCGACGTGGTGAACAAGCTGATCAACACCGCGGACCCGGAGAGCAGCCGCCTGCTCCTGAAGCCGCTCTCCGGTGATGCCGGGGGGCTCACGCACACCGGGGGAACATACTGGCGATCGCGCGAGGATCCCGAATACGTCGCGCTCCTGGAGTGGATCGAGAGCCTGCCGGACGACGCGTACGTCCCGGCGGCCGAGCCCGAATTGGACTTCGAGTTCTTCCGCGCGTGCGTGCAGCCCGTCTTCGCCAATCCACGTGAAGGCCAGCTCGGATGCAGCAATTGCCACTCCGGCGGCATCATCGGCTTCGCGCCCGCTCCCGCGCGAGGGGATACATGGAGCGACGAAGAGGCGCAGCGGGCGTTCCAATTGATCTCCCGGGTGATCACGCCTGGCAACGCCGAACAGAGTCGGTTTCTGCTGAAACCGCTGCATCCGGATGGCGGCGGCGCGTACACGCACAACGGACCGCGACGGTGGCAGACCCGCGACGATCCCGAGTGGGCGATGCTGGCGTCCTGGGTCCGCGGGGAGCGCACGGGAGCCAGCTGCTCGTAGCAGGGTCTCACGACGCCATCACCTGCGCCACCCGGTGTTCGGAGCGCGCGCCCGTCTCGCAAGGCGCGAGGGGGCCGCTTCTTCCCGGCTGCGCGACATTCGTTGCTCCAGCGGCACGACCGTTGGGATTCAGGCCTTCGTGCGACAGAGGGCGGCAAATCCTCTCCCCTCCTCGCCCCGCGCCTCGTCCGGTCGTCAACCACGGCGTTGTGTTCCGCGTTGAAACCCACTACGGTGGTAGTTACACGAGAGTGCCTGTGTGTGCCGTCGCAACGGCGAGCCTCGACTTTGTCTCGCGGCATAACGCCTGCGCGAGGACGGCAACACGACCCGAATTCCGGGCCTCGCGAGCTGTCCGGGGCGGACCGACCAGTGCGCGCCCCGTCTCACATCGTTCTGTGTTCTCGCCACAACGAGTGTCGGTAGAAGGAGTGTCCACATGGAAGATGTACCCATCGTCGATTTCAAGCGCGTGAACATACCCAACATGCCGCGCATCCCGCGCGGCGCGGCACCGGTGGTTCTCGCCGTGGTCGTCGCGCTCGTCGTCGGCTTCAGCACGCTGTATCAAGTCCAGCCTGAGGAGGTGGGTGTGGTGCAGCGCTTCGGCCAACATGTCCGCAACACCGAACCGGGTCTGCGGATGAAGATTCCGTTCGTCGAATCGGTGCGGAAGGTGCCGGTCCAGCGGCAGCTCAAACAGGAGTTTGGGTTCCGCACCGTGGACGCCGGCGTCCGAACGCAGTATGCCAGCGGTCAGTTCGGTGACGAATCGATCATGCTGACCGGCGACCTCAGCGTGGCGGTCGTCGAGTGGATCGTGCAATATCGCGTCTCGGACCCGTATCTCTACCTGTTCAAGGTCCGCAACATCGAGGAGACGTTCCGCGCGATGAACGAGGCGGTCATGCGCGAGGTGGTCGGCGACCGGACGGTAGCCGAGGTGATCACCATCGGCCGTCAGGAGGTCGAGTCGACCGTCGGGGTCGCGCTCCAGGAGCTGACCAATCAGTACGAGATGGGCATCACAATCGACCAGGTGGTGCTGCAGGACGTGAACCCACCCGACCCGGTGAAGCCGTCGTGGGATGCGGTCAGCCAGGCGCAGCAGCAGCGCGACCAGATGATCAACGAAGCGCAAACGGAGTACAACCGGGTGATTCCACGCGCCCGCGGCGAAGCGCAGCAGGCCGTGCTGCAGGCCGAAGGGTATGCCCTCGACCGGGTGAACCGCTCGCTGGGTGACTCAACGCGCTTCACGGCCATCTACGACGAGTATCGTCTCGCGCCGGAGGTCACGCGACGCCGCCTCTATCTCGAGACGATGCAGCGGATCCTGCCGCAGGTCGGCCGGAAGCTATTTGTCGACAAGGACACGACGGGCGTGCTGCCGCTGCTGTCGCTCGACGGCACCGCACCGCGACCCGCCGCCGCCGGCGCCGCCGCCGTTGCCGCCGCAGGAGGTCCCCAATGAACCGCACAACCATGATTCAGATCGTCATCGGCGTCGCCGCGCTCGTCGTCCTGGGCCAGTCGGTGTACACCGTCAGCGAAACCGAGCAGGTCATCATCACGCAGTTCGGCGAACCGGTGGGCGACCCCGTCGTCACGCCGGGACTCAAGTTCAAGGTGCCGTTCATCCAGCAGCCAAACGTCTTCGAGAAGCGGTTCCTGGAATGGGACGGCAACCCCGACCAGATGCCGACGAGAGACCGGCGGTTCATCTGGGTCGACACGTACGCGCGGTGGCGCATCACCGACCCGCTGCTCTTCTTTCAGCGCCTGCGGGACGAGCGGGGCGCGCAGTCGCGGCTCGACGACATCCTCGACGGCGAAACACGGAACGCGGTCGCGCGGCATGACCTGATCGAGCTGGTGCGCAGCACGACTCGAGACCCCGTCGACGTGCAGATCGAGTCCGAGGAGGAAGAGGTCATCCTGGAGGCCATCGAACGCGGCCGGCGGGAGATCCAGCGCGACATCCTCGAGACCGCCGCGGCGCGGACCGCCGACCTCGGGATCGAGCTGCTCGATCTGCGTCTCAAGCGGATCAACTACATCGAAGAGGTGCAGCAGAACGTCTTCCTCCGGATGATCGCCGAACGAAACCGGCTCGCCGAGGAATTCCGCTCGGAAGGCCAGGGCGAGTCGGCGCGGATTGACGGCGAGCGCGAACGCGAGCTGGCGCAGATCCAATCGGAGGCCTACCGGGAAGCCGAGGAGCTGCGCGGTCAAGCGGATGCGGAGGCGACAGGCATCTACGCGGAAGCCTACAGCCGCGACGCCGACTTCTACGCGTTCACGAAGTCGCTCGAGACCTACGAGCAGACGATGGATCCGGAGACGTTCTTCATCCTGGGGACGGACAGCGAGCTGCTCAAGTACCTGGAGCAGACGCGCTAGCGTCCACCACACGCGGAGCAGAAGCACATCGGAGTGCACCAATGACAGTGACGCGACGAGGTTTCCTTCACGGGGCCGCCGCGCTGCTGGGCTCCGCGCCGTTGTGGCGGCGCTCACCAACCGCCGCACAGCAAGCCGTCCGACCTGCGCCTGGCCTGCCCACGCCACGCTTTGTCGACACGAACGGGATCCGGATGGGTATGTACACCGCGGGCGAAGGACTGCCAGTCGTTTTCTGCCACGGCTTTCCCGAGCTGGCGTTTTCCTGGCGTCACCAGATCTCCGCCTTTGCGGATGCCGGTCTCCAGGTGATCGCTCCGGATCTGCGCGGCTACGGACTGACCGACCGGCCGATGCCGGTGGACGGCTACAGCGTCCCCAACCTGTGTGCCGACCTCGCGGGCCTCCTCGACGCGCTCGAGATCGAGCGGGCGGTCTTCTGCGGCCACGACTGGGGGGGCGCGCTGGTCTGGATGATGCCGCGTCTGTTCCCGGAGCGGGTGGCGGGTGTCATCGGCGTCAACACGCCGGCCTCGGGTCCTCCCGCCCAAAGCACCGCGGCAGCGGCACCGGTCGAGGAGCCGCTGATCGTTCGAACGGACAACTACTACGTCCGCACGTTCCAGACACCGGGGCATGCCGAGGCCATTCTGGAACGCGACGTCCGCCGTTCCATTCAAGTGGTCATCTGCCGCGGATGGTACTGGGACGTCGAGAACATGCGACGGTATCCGGAGGACTCCGCCGAACGGACAATGGACTTCCTTCGGATGATCGAGAGCGGTGAGACACTCGGCGAGGTGTTTCTGACCGACGCCGAGCTCGCCTACTTCGTCGAGACCTTCGAGGTCACCGGCTTCAGGGGCGGTCTCAACTACTATCGCAACATCGGCCGCGGCGGGGGCACCTCGTCGGATCTCGCCTGGCAGATCGAAGTGCCCTGCCTCTACGTCGGCGCCGAGAACGACACCATCCTGCGCCCGTCCTCCGCCGACGGCATGTCGGCGTTTATCGACGACCTCGAGACACACGTGGTCGCCGATTGTGGGCACTGGACCCAGCAGGAGAAGCCCGACGAGTTCAACCGGGTGACCCTGGAGTGGATGGGCCGGAAGTTTGCGTGATGCTGTTGGACCAACCCGGTCACCACTGCCTGACCGGATCGCCGGCCACACGAGCTACCGCTTCACTCGCCAGCTGGCCGAAGGCGGCATGGGCGCTGTCTACGAGGCGACCCAGTATGGCGCCGAGGGCTTCCAGAAGCAGGTGGCGATCAAGACCATCATCGACTCGCTGGGCTCGGACGCCGACTTCATGGAGATGTTCATCGGCGAGGCCAAGCTGGTGGCTGACCTCGTCCACGAGAACATCATCCAGGTGTATCAGCTCGACCGCACCGACACCACGCTCTACATCGTCATGGAGTACATCGACGGGATCGATCTCTCAGCGTTCATGGCGCGCCACGCGGACGTCGGGCGCGAGGTCCCCGTCGACCTTGCGGCGTTCATCGTCAGCCGCGTCTGCCGCGGCCTCGACTACGCGCACAAGAAGCGCGACCGACACGGCGATCTGCTGGGCGTCGTCCATCGCGACGTCACCCCCCGGAATATCATGATCACCGGCCAGGGTGTCGTGAAGCTCGGAGACTTCGGCGTCGCCAAGGCGCACAAGCTCCTCGCCAGCCGGGAAGGCGCCGTGCTGATGGGCAAGGCGCCGTATATGTCGCCCGAACAGGCCGACTACAAGGACACCGACGGGCGGTCGGATCTGTTCTCCCTCGGCACCGTGTTCTACCGGCTGCTGACCGGTGTGTCCGTTTTCGAAGCCGACGACGTCGGCTCGACGCTCCGCAACGTCGTCCGCGCCGAGGTGCCGCCCGTCACGTCGCTCAACCGGGGCGTCCCTCTGGAGCTCGAAGCCATCCTGATGAAAGCGCTGGCAAGGAATCCGGAGGACCGATACCGGTCGGCGGGAGAGATGGGCTACGCCCTCGAGTACTTCATGTACCACGACGGCTTCGGCCCCACGAACGTCGCGCTCGAGGCCTACCTCCACGAGCTCCTCCCCGAGCTCGCCTCGACGGACGCGGGCGGTTCCGCGCCCACACGTGTCTCCGTGGACATCGGCGACCAGGCGACGCTGGTCGCGCACCCCGACGCACCGACGAAGATCCACACGGGCGGGTGACCGGAGCGACCCGTCGCCGGCGCTATCCGGTCCCGGCCCGCTTCATCAAATCACGCACAGGCGTCGAAGGTTCCGGGGAGCCGGCGGCGCGACGTCCCTCGATGCAGACCTCGAGCTCTCGACGTGCTTCATCGGGACGCTTCTCGACGAGCGCGACGCGAGCGGCCGTGAACGCGATCCACGGCGCCATTCCGTGCAGGCCATGCTCGGATGCGCGCCGACGTGCGTAGTCGAGGCATCGACGCGCGTGGCGCTTCGCCGGCAGCGCGTGGCGGAACACAAAGCCCAGGTTGCGCAGCAACACCCCGATGGGCGGGACGACCTCCTGATTTGCAATCCGGACGTACGTCTCCGCCAGGAAGACGTGAAAAACCGTATCGATGAATCGCTGGTTGCGCCGGGCCTGCATCTCCACCTCACGCAGAAAGGCTGCCATCCCCTTTCCCGGCTCGCCCTGGACCGCCGCCACCCCGCCAGCCTGCGCCCGGATGCTCGACTCGCGATACTCCGTGGGACGGTCGCGATGGTACTCCTGGTGTCGTTCGATATTCTCCGCCGCTTCCTCGTAACGCCGCAGCAACATCAAGTGGTTGGTCTTCATCCCGAGCAGATAGCTCCCCTCGAACGCCTCGTGGGGCACCGAGAGGCCCGCCTCCGCGTGGGCCAGTCCTCTGTCCGGGTCGACAAGGCAGAAGTCGCGAATCGATCGGATGCATGCGGCGTACGGCCGATAGCGACTGACGCCGGCGTCCGCCCGCTCGTCCATCCAGCGCAGATGCGTCTTCAACTCCTCGAACCTCCGTGCCAGCGCCTGTGAGAACCCGAGGATCCAGTGGTGCGCGTACGCCGGATACCCGTCCCCTCAGCGTGCGGGCTTCGCGCACGTCGAGCGTCATCGGCTTGTCGCAGACGACGTGCACATCGGCCTCGAGAAACGCCTTCGCGACCGGCGCGTGGAGGTCGTTGGGCGTCACCACCGACACGAAGTCGATGCGCTCGCCCGCCGGCCGCGCGAGCTCCCCCTCGATCATCGTCTCCCACGACCCGTAGACGCGGGAGGACTCGAGGCCGAGCTCGCGTCCTCTCCGCCGCGACCTGCGTGCACTGGAGGAAAAGGCGCCGGCGACCAGCTCCACATCACCGTCGAGGCAGGCCGCGCGACGGTGCACATCACCGATGAAGGCGCCCGGGCCACCCCCGACCATGCCCATCTTGAGACGGCGACCGAGCTGGAATGACACGCCTTGCAGTTTCGAGGTGGAGGGTCGGGTGATCACCGCTCGAACGCGGCGTCGAACGCCACGTCCGATGGTGCGAAATCGATCCGCTTGACGAACTCGCACGCCTCACGCGCGCCGTGCTCGCGATCCATCGCCGAATCCTCCCATTCCACGGACAGCGGACCCGCGTAGTGCACCCGGTTCAACGCGCGAATGATCGACTCGAAGTCGACGTCGCCGCGCCCGACGGACCGGAAATCCCAGCCTCGACCCGGTGCGCCGAAGTCGAGGTGGGACGAGAGAATGCCGCTCCGCCCGTCCAGCGTCACCGCGGCATCCTTCATGTGCACGTGGTAGATGCGGTCGGGAAACTCGTCGACGAACCGGGCCGGCGCGATCCCCTGCCACTCCAAGTGGCTCGGGTCGAAGTTAAACCCGAACACCTCACGTCGCCCGATCGCGTCGAGCGCCCGGTGCGCCGTGACGATATCGAAGGCGATCTCCGTCGGGTGCACCTCCAGCGCGAACCGCACGCCGCACTCTTCGAACACGTCGAGAATAGGATTCCAGAGATCCGCGAACTGCCGGTAGCCCTGCTCGATCGTCGCCGCGGGCACCGGTGGAAACGAGTAAAGCAGATGCCAGATCGACGACCCGGTAAACCCGCACACCACCGGCACGCCGAGATTCTTGGCGGCCCGCGCGGTGTTCTGCATCGTGGCCACGGCCCAACGGCGTTTTGCCTCCGGGTCACCCGCGAGGTCGTCGGGCGCGAACGAATCGGAGCGCGCGTCGTTGAGGTCGCAGACGAGCTGTCCGGCCAGGTGATGCGAGATCGCCCAGCACCCGAGACCATGCTCGGCGAGGAGATCGCGACGCGCCTGGCAGTAGGCGACGTCTGACGCGGCCCGGTCGACGTCCAGATGGTCACCCCAGCACGCCAGCTCCAGCCCGTCATACCCAAACGCCTGAGCCTTCTCTGCCAGCTCGGCGAGCGGCAGATCGGCCCACTGGCCCGTGAAGAGGGTGACGCGGCGTGCCATGCGTCCATCATTATCGTTGCAAAGCGGGCTATAGTGCTGCCGACTCGCACATGGCACGTGTGGATGACAACCGAGCGTAACCGCCAGTGGCGTCTCGCCTCGCGACCGACCGGCATGGTGACCGAGTCGAACTTCGTCTATGGCGAGGAACCGAAACCGACGATCGACGACGGTCAGTTCCTCGTGCGGGTCCTGTATGTCTCGTTCGACCCCGCGCTGCGCGGCTGGATGACCGACGACCCTGGGTACATGCCGCCGATCGAGATCGGGAGCGTCATGCGTGCCTCGGGGCTCGGCCAGGTGATCGAATCACGACACGAGGAGTTCGCCGCAGGCGAGATCGTCGGCGGCGGCTTCGGCTGGCAGGACTACGCGGTGGGCGACGGACGCGGACCGGCGACGGTCCAGCGGATCGACGCGGTGCACTCACTGCCGAGCTATTTGGGCATCCTGGGCGGCACGGGATTGACCGCCTATTTCGGGATGCTCGACGTCGCGAAACCGAAGGCGGGCGACACCGTGGTCGTCTCGGGCGCGGCCGGGGCCACCGGCTCCATCGCTGCACAGATTGCCAAACTGCAGCAATGTCGGGTGATCGGCATCGCCGGCGGCGCGTCCAAGTGTCGCTGGCTGACGGACGAGCTCGGGCTTGATGCGGCGATCGACTACAAGTCAGACGACATCAGCGCGCGGCTTGGGGAGCTCTGCCCAAAGGGCATCGACGTCTACTTCGACAACGTCGGCGGCGCCGTCCTGGAGACCGTCCTCGGTCACATGGCGGTCTGGGGACGCATTGCCTCGTGCGGCATGATTTCCGGATACAACGCCGAGCAACCGCCGGCGGGCCCTCGGAACATGTTTCTGCTGATCACGCGACGCATCCGGATGGAGGGGTTTCTCATTCTCGACTACGCCTCGCGGTTCAACGAGGCAAGACGTGCCCTGTCCGCCTGGCTCGCCTCCGGCAAGATCACGTCGAGGGACGACGTCCAGGAAGGCTTCGAGAACATCCCGGCGACGTTCTTGCGGCTCTTCCGCGGTGCGAACATCGGTAAGCAGCTGCTGAAGATCGCCGACCCACCGATCCCGAAACCCTGACGCACGACGGATGTCGTCGTGCTGTGACACGCGGGACCCGTAGCATAGAATGGGGCACGCGGCGCAGCGGAGCGACTCGATGCCACCACTCACCCGACGCGAATGGAACCGTCTGATGCTCGGCGCAGCCGGCGCGTCGGCGGCCAGCCTGATCCCACTGGGTCGACGCCGCGTCTGGGCGGCGGAATCCCGGTTCGCGGGCGTCCTGATCGGGCTCCAGAGCTACAGCGTGCGTGACATGGATCTGGAGGCCAGCATCGCCGCGATGCGCGAGCTCGGGTTGAGCAGCTGTGAGCTGTGGGAAGTCCACGTCGAACCCCGCGAGCTGCGCCGGCCGGAGAATCGTGAACGGCTGCGGCGCTGGCGCACGACCGTCTCCCTCGACTACTTCCGCCGCATTCGTGGCATGTTCGACGCGGCGGAGATCGGGCTGAGCGCCTACAACCTGAGCTTCAAGGACCACTTCTCCGACGCGGAGATCGATCGGGGCTTCGAGATGGCCATGGCGCTCGGCGCCCCGGCGATCACCGCATCGGCTCACATGAACAGCGTCGGCCGCATCGCGCGGATGGCGGATCGCTACGGGATGCCGGTCGCGATGCACAATCACTCGCGCGCGGACCCGAACGAATTCGCGACGCCGGACGACTTTGCCAAGGCCATCGAGATGGGCGGGCCCGCCCCGATTGCCATCAACCTCGATATCGGTCACATGACGGCTGCCAACTTCGATCCGCTTGCGTATCTGCGTGACCATCACCAGCGGATCGTCACGCTCCATCTCAAGGACCGCAAGCGCGACCAGGGGCCGAATGTCGCGTGGGGTGACGGTGACGCGCCGATTCGCGACGTGCTGCGCCTGCTCCGAGACGAGCGATGGGATATCCCCGCCAACATCGAATACGAGTACGACGGCGGCGACACCGTGACCGAACTGCGCCGCTGTCTCGACTACTGTCGGGCGGCGCTCGAATCGTAGGAGTGCGAGACACAGGCATGCGACGGACGACTGTCATTGTTGCCGCGACGTTGGTCGTCGCGACGCTGGGAGGTTGGCGGGTAGACGTGACCGGCCAGACCACGAGCGACGGAGCGGGCTGGCGTGCGTTGTTCGACGGAACGTCGGCCGCCGCGTGGCGTGGGTACCGGCGCCCGGACCTCCCAGACGGCTGGCAGGTCGTCGATGGCACGCTCGCGCGCGTCGGGCCAGCCGGCGACATCATCACCGTCGACCGATTCGAGAGCTTCGAGCTGCAGTTCGACTGGAAGGTGGAGCGCGGCGGCAACAGCGGCATCTTCTTCGGCGTGTCCGAGGACGGTGACGCGGTCTGGCACAGTGGCCCGGAGTTCCAGCTCCTCCACAATGCCGGACACCGCGACGGACAGCAGCCGATCACATCCGCCGGCAGCAACTACGCCGTCCACCCACCCGTACGCGACGTCACGCGGCCCGTGGGTGAGTGGAACGAGGCGAGGCTCATCGTCGACGGCAACCGTGTCGAACACTGGATGAACGGCGTGCAGTTGCTCGTCTACGAGCGCGGCAACTCGGACTGGAAGGCCCGCGTCGCCGCGAGCAAATTCGCCGACCTCCCCCACTACGGCACGGTGTCGAACGGGCACCTGGCCATTCAGGACCACGGCGACCCCGTGTGGTTTCGGAATATCAGAGTACGGACCATCGAGTAGGCGTCGGCTGTCGGGTTCCGAACCGACCGCCGTCTTAGGTGTAGGCCTCAGCGCATGCCTTCCTCGACGCGACTCAAGCTCTCCCTCATGATGTTTCTCCAGTACTTCGTCTGGGGGGCATGGTCCGTGCCGCTCGGCACCTATCTCGGCACCGCGCTCGAGTTTCCCGGTCAGCAGATCGGGCTGGCCTTCGGTACGACGGCGGTCGCGGCAATGGTCTCGCCCTTCTTCGTCGGCATGGTGGCCGATCGATACTTCCCGACGGAGCGCATCCTGGCCGCGCTGCACGCGGTGGGCGGGCTCGTGCTGCTCGCCGCGTCGACCCAACGATCGTTCGGTGCCTTCTACGTCGTGCTCCTGCTCTACGCGCTCTGTTACATGCCGACACTCGCGCTGACGAACTCGATCTCGTTCCGCCAGATGTCAAACCCTGGGCGACAGTTCCCGGCCATCCGGGTATTCGGCACCATCGGCTGGATCGTGTCCGGTCTGGCCGTCGGATTTCTCCAATTCGAAGCGACAGCCCGACCGATGCAGATCGCGGGCGTCGCATCCCTGCTGCTGGCGGTTTTCTGCCTGGCGCTGCCGCACACGCCGCCCGCGCACCGCGTCGCGGGTGACCGCCCGCGACGTGCTCGGGCTCGATGCGCTGCGTCTGATGCGCGACCGCTCGTTCGCGGTGTTCGTGGTCGGGTCGGTTCTAGTCTGCGTGCCGCTGCAGTTCTACTACACCTTCGCCAATCCGTTCCTCAACGAGATCGGTGTCGACAACGCGGCCGGCAAGATGACGCTCGGCCAGATGTCCGAGATCGCGTTCATGCTGGCGTTGCCCTGGTGCTTCGCCCGCTTCGGGGTCAAGACGCTGCTGCTCGTCGGCATGGTCGCATGGACGGCGCGCTACCTGCTCTTTGCCGGTGGCGACCCAAGCGCGGGCGTCTGGATGCTCTACGCGGGAATCCTGCTCCACGGAATCTGCTACGACTTCTTCTTCGTCACGGGCCAGATCTACGTCGACACGAAGGCCCCACCAGACCTCCGCGCGGCGGCGCAGGGATTCATCGCGTTCGCGACGCTTGGCGTCGGGATGTTCATCGGCTCGCTGCTGTCAGGGCGGGTCGTCGACCTCTACCAGACCGTTGGCAGCCCGGGCGCTCACGCGTGGGATCGGATCTGGCTGGTGCCCGCCGCGTGGGCCGCGCTAGTCCTGGTGCTGTTCGCGCTCTTCTTTACCTCCCGCCGGTCGCCAACGGCCGCGCCTGCCACCGAGGCGGAAGCGGCCGCGTAGCAGCGAGCGCCCCGCGCGCTGGATGGGGGTTCGTCCACCGCGGAAGATCGTCCTCGTATGTACTCATTGGTCCAGAACGATCTTACGCCTGTGCGCCCGCTTCGCTTCCAGGCGCGTCGAGGTCTCCGAACTTGCGCCGGTACTTCGTTTCCCAGATACGGCCACCAATAGTCCCGACGATTCCCGGCAGCACCCAGGGGACCCAGTTGAAGGGGCCAAAGACGTCGAGACTGATGACGATTCGAGACCCGAAGACCAGGAACGCCGTATGGAAGGCGATCCCAGCTCCCAACATGGCCCCCATGTGGGCGTAGAACCAAGCGCGCGCCTCGGGGGATCGCCGGTAGACGTAGGTCAGAACGTCATGAGCGACGAAGAATCCAAGGGGCGAGAGCGCGAGCATGACGATCGAGAGGTCCGACCAGAAGGCGATGGCCCAGATGACGACGCACAGACTTCCCAGCGCTGGGATCACCCCGATCACAACGTGTCCGGGAGTACGGATCGCATCCGGATCGCGACGGGTGCGAATCGTCTGCACGGCATGCCGCGTCAACGCAAGAGTGACCGTTCCTAGATAGAACAGAAAGAGGAGGAAGCCAAAGTTCTCCGGATCGTCCGTCAGTGACGCACCGGAGGCCAGGGCCCGACCGATGTGCAGCGGCGGCGTGAGCATCGCCGTGCCGGCGACGACATAGGCCGAAAGGGCGAAAACCATTCCAAACGTTTTGTGTCGCTGTTCCCCCTTCTTGGTGAGGATCGGCACCCACCAGGCCGCCAACCCCACGAACCCGAGCACGATGTGGATCCATCGGGCGCCGTTGAGCAACACATCCACGGCTCACGCATCCCTTCCGGTGGCGTCGGATCCGGCCGCGACAGCGGGTTGCGCCTCGGCCTCGACCCGCGCTCCCAATACCTTCATCGTTTCGTCCGCCCATGCGATCCTCGCCCGCAGCGTGCGCAACCCAAGACGGAGCGCCGCATGGTAATGCACGCCGTCGATATCCATCGATGAGACGTCGCCATACTCTTCGCGGATAAGACCCTCTTGGTACACCAGGTAGGAGAGCTTGGTCTCCCACATGGCTCGCATCTTTCCGACGGTGCCGACCGACTCTTCGCAGCTCTTGAGATCGCCCAGGAAGAAGGTCTGCGCCACGAACGCGAGCCGCTCGGTACCGATGTGGGGACCGTCTCTCAACCACCGACGGAGCTCGGCCTTTCCCTCCTCTGTCGTCTGGTGAACCTTGCGGCGCGGACCACGCTCGGATGGCTCCTCCCAGGTCTTGAGCCACCTCCGCTTTCGCATGCGCTTCATCGCCGGATAGATCTGGCTCTTCTCGGCGAACCAGAAGTGCCGTGCGCTCTCGGCGAATTCCCTCCCGAGGTCATAGCCGGTCAAGGGACGCCGCAGCATGCCGAGCAGAATGTGATCGAGGCTCATGGGGCTGCCAATTGATCGACTGTAGATAAAAGTATATATAAATCTTTATCTACACGAAAGCGAGTATCCACTTAACCTTCTGGGAAGAAGCGGTCATGCACTTGCTTTCTCAGTAGTCCAGTTGTACCCTTATATCAATGGGTACATACACATCTACCAGGACAATAGTCATCGACATCAACGATTCGAGCGATGCGTCTGCTGAACTGATTGCGCAGATCACAAGGGCCGTCCTCCGCGACAAGATGTGGCCGGGGGACGCCCTTCCCTCAATCCGTCAGCTCGCGAACGATCTCGAACTCGACAATCGGACGGTGACGATGGCCTATCGCGCGTTGGAGCGTGACGCAGTCATTCAGACCACGGGTGGCCGCATATCCGTTCATCCCGCGCAGCTCGAACGCATCCTCCAACACGGCGCCGATTCCGGTTGGCCCCGATCGCTCCTGAACTGGATGCAGGGCACGAGATGCCAGGCAGCCCGTGGTGAAAGTGCCGCTGTAGGAAACGCCGAATCATCATGGAGATAGCCATCGACATCGACGATGCCGTGCCCCTGTTCGCCCAGGTGATCGCACAGATCAAGGGGGCGGTGCTCTCCGGTGACTTGACCCCCGGGGAGTCCTTGCCGTCTATCCGACAGCTGGCAAACGACCTCGAGCTCAACAACAAGACAGTCGCGAAAGCCTATCGGCTGTTGGAGCGTGATTCAGTCATCCAGACGAGAGGCTATCGAGGCACATTCATTCATCCGGAAGCCAGGGCGAACAGCACGGTCGATCTGAACACGTGGGTGTTGATGAGGCTGCGGGAGACCGTCGCGGCGTTCAGGGAATCGGGGGTCACGGACTCCGAGATCCGGATTGCGTTCGCCGATGTGATGAGCCGTCGCGGCGTCTAGGGAGATACACATGCCAGAGCATGTCTTGTGGTTTTACCTGGCGTTTTCGAGTCAGATTCTGCTTCTCTCGTTCTACCTCCCCAGAAGAGTGCTGGGCCGTCTCAGATATGTGGTCGAGACCTATCCGCCAGAGACGTATCCAAAGCTCTATCCGGTGTCGATGGACGCCCTCGCGCGGACGCAACGTCAGTACCGGAACCTGAACATCTTCGCGCTCATATGTGGCGTTGGGTTGTTGCTGTCGGGAATCTATTCAGGCGGTGATGAACTGCTCAGTTGGGACACGCAATCCGTCCTCACGCTCTATTTCTTTCTCCAGATGTCCCCGGGCCTGCTCTTGACGCAGGCGATGCTCAACTACTACAAGCTCATGAGAAGGGCCGATTCACGTACTACGCGAATAGCGGAACTGCGCCCGCGTCGCTTGCTCGACTTCATCTCACCTACGCTCATCGGCGCGGCGGTTGCGACCTACGTCGCCTTCGTCCTGCTCGTGCTCTATATCCGACAAGACCCGTTTTCGGGGTTCGCTGGATACTGGAATGTCGCGGTCATAACTGCGGGCAACCTCTTCTTCGCGGGATTCGCGTTCCGGAGCCTGTATGGCAAGAAGGTGGACCCGCACCAGGCGTACCAAGACCGACGACGGGAGATGGGGCTCATCGTCAGAATACTCGCTGTGACGAGCATCGCGGCGACCACGATTCTCGCCGTGCATTTCGGGCTCGCTCTGTTCGGCTTACGTCATCATACCGATACGTTCTCGAGCCTGTACTTGCAGGCACTCGTCGTGTTTGTCGTGCTCGCAATTCGAGTAGACCATGTCGATTTCAATGTCTACAGAGAAGACCAACTCGCGACGTAGAGCCCGCTGTACTGAGCCGCGCGCGTCAGCGGTCGGCCGAGCGAAGCTCGAGCTCCTACTCGTCGGCAGCCCCGAACGTCAGCCAGCTCCCCCTCAACTCCGTCTGACCGACCCCTGCTGTCGACCAGTCGCAGACGCCGTCAGCAAAGATGTGACCGACGCGTTCCACCTCGGCGTCGGTGAAGGTCACGTGGTAGTCGGAGGCGTCGACCGGCTTGAGCTGGCATTTGACGATGTGACTCGCGAGCGGGGCGCCGGCCACCTCACGTGGCGCGGGGGGCGACGGATACAGCGCGTCGCATTGCCCGGCTCCGCGCAGCTGCGCCTCGGCGATCTTGACCGGCTCGTCATCGCGCGACCAGCAGGCGTCGACCAGATCGGGCGGCTTGGCGCGCATGACCTTGTCGATGCGCGGATCGTCGGAGGTATCCGCGGCGAGCGCCCCGAGCCAGGCGTCCATCTGTGACAACGCGTTGCTCAAGACTGGGCTCTGGCTGCTATACAGCCCGTGACGATCGTCCTCGACCAGCATGATGTGATTATCTGCACGACCATTCGCGGCCAGGAGCCGCTCACGGATCGAGAACGACTGGTAACGCACGTGGACGTCGCCGTTCTCGCGATCGTCGCTGTAGCCCCGGTAGTCGATGATCGGCGTCTCGGCGAGCCCGCCCCCGCCGCTGGTCACGCGTCCGGTCTCGTAGGCCAGCCGCGCGGCGTCCACGTCGGCGACGGTCCGCTCCGACCGGAAGTCGCCGTCGTCGTCATAGCCACCGATCTTCTCGTTGAGATGGAGGAACTGCGTCGTGGTGATGGCACCGTCGTTGAGCGCATGCAACCCGTATTGCACCCCGACGTTGTCGAGCGGCCGGCGGGCGAATCCCGTGGCCGGGTCGCGGCCGAAGACGTTGACGTAGTGATCGTACACGTCGCATCGGGCGCCGCCAGGATTGTCCGACGGATGGTAGCGAAGCGCCTCGGGCAGCACATCCGGACAAAACTCCATCGCGATGCGTCCGGCGTTCCGCGCGACGTTGGGCATCGTGGCCAGCCTAAGGAAGCCGGCTGTGGCGCGCTGCTCCTCGGGTGTGAACCCGACATCAGTCGTGTCGAAGTAGCGCAGCAGCAACCGTGCGTCGGTGACCATCGGGATCGTGCCCGAGGTGACGTCCGGGAAGCTGCAGCCGGGAATGATGCCGTCCAGCAAGCCGGGGTAGTTGTCGGCGATCTGGTGGTTCTGATATGACCCGCCAGAGCACCCCCAGCCGATCGTGTAGCGCGGCGGACCATAGGCTTCGATGAAGCGCTCCTTCACCATCATCATCGTCTCGGCGGCAAGAATGTCGTTGCAGTTGTTGCCGTAGACATTGAGTGTCGCCGACGCGACCGCGTAGCCCTGCCGCAGCATCACATCATCGGTGACCCCGCCGGTGCGCGCGCCTTGTCGATACCATCCGTTGACGCATCCCCCACCAAATGTATAGATGAGACGGCCGTTCCATCCGGGCGACGCGTGCCACGGATCGGGCGCCGGATCCGTTCCGGGTACGTGCAACAGCGCAATCTGATAGACGGCTCGATTGATGGTCCCGGTCTCGATGCGCACCACATACGGGACTTCTTCCCCGTTGAGAGTCGTCGTGTGGGACAGATCACGCGGCTCGGCGCCGGAGTCGCCTAGTGGCTTGAGCTGACCGTCGTCGCTCGATCGGTAGACGTAGTCGACACGCCGCGCCACCGAGCAGTGTTCATCGAGCGGCGGTCCGAGTGTGTCACCAGATGGGAGCGCGAACGCCTCGGTCTCGCAGATGAAAGGCTGCTCGTGCGGTCCTGAGAAGACCGGCCCCTCGATCGGGTGATTGATGAGCGTCACCGTCGCCACGGAAGCCGTGTCGGTATGGGACACGGTTACCTCGTTCCGACCGGCCGCGAGCCCGTCAACGAGACCGGTGAGGCGACGGTGCCTATCGTCACCGCGAAACATCGCGGTCACGTCGGCGCCGTTCGCCGTCACTCGCACATCGGATAGCGATACGCCGGCCGGGGCGTCGACGGCGACGAGCGCGGCCCCACCGGTGACCATGTCGGGCCGGCTCGACAGTGCCGTGATCCCGAACGCGTCGTCAGCGGCATCGCCCGAGATGCAAGCCGGCAGACCGCCAACGAGCGCAACAGCACCGACGACGGCCGCCACTCGAGCCACTGTTCGCATCGTTCTCTCCTGGTGCCTCACGGGTCAGCGGTCTCCTCGCGCGAGCCTCGCCCTACTGCTTCGCGATGGCGCTATGTCCACGCCGGAGCACGTATTTCTGGATCTTCCCGGTCGCGGTCTTCGGCAGCTCGTCGACGAACGCGATCTTGCGGGGGGCCTTGAAGTTCGCGAGGTGCTCACGCGCGAACGCAATCAGATCGGCCTCGGTGGCCGACGCCGCCTCGTTCCGGACGACGAAGCCGTGCGGCGTCTCGCCCCATTTCTCGTCCGGTATGCCGACTACGGCGATCTCGCGCACGCCCGGATGTCGCATCAGCACGCCCTCGACTTCGACCGACGAAATGTTCTCGCCGCCGCTGATGATGACGTCCTTGAAGCGGTCCCGGATCTCGACGTAGCCGTCCGGGTGCACGACCGCTGCATCGCCGCTATGGAACCACCCGTCACGCATCGCCTCGGCGGTCGCATCGGGATCGTCGTAATACCCCTGCATCACGACGTTGCCTCGAACGACGATCTCGCCAAGGGTCTGCGCGTCGCGGGGGACTTCGTGTCCGTCTTCATCGACCACGCGCAGCTCGCCCGAGGTGATCAGCTCGACGCCCTGCCGCGCTTTGATCGTGGCCCGCTCGACCGGGCCTTGCTCGCGATGCTCCGGTCGCGGCTCGCAGACGGTGATGAACGGGGCGGTCTCGGTGAGGCCATAGACGTGGAGCAGGTCCCAGCCGAACTCGCCCTCGATCCGCTGGATGGTCGCGGCAGCCGGCGGCGCGCCGGCGGTCATGACCCGAACGCCGGCACGAATCTCTCCGCGCTGGTCCGCGGGCGCGTTGGCCAGCATGATGAGGACCGTCGGCGCGGCACAGAGCCGGGTCACCGACTCGTCACGCATCAGGCGAAACGCCATGGCCGGATCCACCTGCCGCAGACAGACGTGCGCCCCGCCAACGGCAGTCACGACCCAGGGGAACGTCCATCCGTTGGCGTGGAACATCGGAAGCGTCCACAGGTAGCGGTCGGCACACGTCATCGGCCAATGGACGAGCGTCCCGACCACGTTCATATAAGCATTGCGATGCGTGATCATCACGCCCTTCGGTCGCGACGTGGTCCCGCTCGTGTAGTTGATGGTCAGCAGGTCGCGCTCGTCGATCGCTTGCGTGTCGAACGCTGGCGCCTCCGCGGCGATCAGCGCCTCGTAGTCGAGCCACCCGGCCTGCTCGCCTTCGAGGGCCACGAACTGTTCGACGTCACCGCACTGCGCACGGACCGCGTCGACCGCCTCGAGGTAGTCGGCATGCGCGCAGACGACCTTGGCGCCGCTATGTTGAATGATGTACGCGACCTCATCCGGTTTCAGCCGGAAATTGATCGGTACGAGCACGGCGCCAATCTGCGGGACGGCAAAAAAGGACTCGAGCTGCGCGTGCGTGTTGGGCGCAAGGTAGGCGACCCGGTCGCCCTTCGACACACCCAGGCGCTGCAGTGCAGCCGACCAGCGGTCGCACCGCTCGAGGAGCGCACCGTAGCTCAGGCGCAACGGCCCGTCGACGACTGCCTCCCGGTCGGGGTACAGCGCGCGCGCGCGCCGTTGGAATTCGAGGGGCGTGAGCGGCGTCTCCACGATGGCCACGGATGATACCATCGTACGGAGAGGGAGCGGTCATGCGACGACGCAGCATGGGAGTGAGTTGTTTCGTCCTCGCCGTCGGCCTGCTGAGCGGGTCGGTTGCGACGGCGCAACAGCAGCGCGGCGCCGCCACGGTCGCCGGCAACTGGCGTGGCGTCGCGTCGGCGCCGAACGGCGACACGGAGATCGTGGTCCTCGCGGTGTTCATGAACGACGGCGCCTACACCGGGCATGTCTCCGGCTTGATCGGCAATACCGTCCCGCTCGCGTCGGTCACCGTCGACGGCGGCCACCTGACGGCGGGCGCCTCGGTCAATACCGACCTGGGTCGCGTCAGCGTTCGCTACGAGCTGTCCCTGAACGAGGACGGCGACGTGCTCTCGGGCTCGCAGCATGTCGGGCTCGGCACGCTGACCGCGCCGTTCGATCTCGAGCTGAAACGCCGGCGCCGGGGCGACGTACCGCAGCCCCAGGTCGAGCAGCGTCTCGGCTACTTCCTCGGCGCCTGGGAGTTCGAGTACACCGGCGGCGAGTTTCCACCCCTGAGCGTTGGGACCCGATCGGGTGTCGTCACCTTCACCGCACAAGGCGACGCGCCGTTCGTCGACGGCGTCGTCGCCGGCGAGGTCTTCGGCGAGCGCTACGAAGAGCGGATCGTGATTGGCTACGACGAGACCAGCCACTTCCTGGTATTCAAGGAGACCCTGTCGACCGGCACCGAGCTCTTGAGCGTGGCCGACTGGTCGAGCCCGATTGCCATCGATTTCGTCACCAGCCCGGTCGAGGCCGACGGACTCGTGTATCAGCTCCGCCGGGTGTTCTCGATGACCTCCGAGACGGCCTTCCGGATCACCGAGGAGTTCTCGGTCGACGGCGGACCCTACCGGAGGCTCGGGAACGGCGTCTTCACGCGTCGCCAATAGTGATGACCTTCGTCGCCGCGCTCGACCCGGCGCCCCTCTGGACGCACTTCGACACCATCCTCACCATCCCGCGCGCCTCCAAGGACGAGGGGCGCATGCGCGCGCACGTGGTCGGCGTCGCCGAACGCGCCGGTTGCAGCGCTGTCATCGACAGCACCGGCAACATCGTCGTCCGCAAGCCTGCGACTCCCGGCCACGGCAACGCTGCGGTCACCATCCTGCAGTCGCATCTCGACATGGTGCAGGAGAAGAACGCCGACGTCGCCCATGACTTCGCCACCGACGCCATCGTCCCGCAGCGGAACGGCGCCTATGTCACCGCGACTGGCACGACGCTCGGCTCCGACAACGGGATCGGCGTCGCCACGATGCTCGCGCTCATCGATGCGACGGCGGTGACGCACGGGCCGCTCGAGTTGCTGTTCACGATTGACGAGGAGACCGGGCTCACCGGCGCCGCCCAGCTCGACGCCGGCCTCCTCAGCGGTCGCCAGCTCATCAATCTCGACTCGGAGGATGAGGGCATCCTCTACGTGGGGTGTGCCGGCGGCGGCGATACGCGGATGACGCTCGACCTCGCCACCAGTGGACGCGCGAGCAACGACGTGGGCGTGACGCTATCGCTCACCGGCCTGAAGGGCGGCCACTCGGGGTGCGACATCCACCTCCAGCGCGGGAACGCGCTCTGCCTCTTGGCACGGGCGCTCTGGGCGGCCCATCTGACGACTCCTTTCCGGCTCGCGCGCTTGGAGGGCGGGAGCGCGCACAACGCGATCCCGCGTGAAGCGTTTGCCACGCTCGTCGTCGATGGTGGCGAGCGCCACGCGGTGGTCGCGGCGATCGAGGCGGAGCTCGCGCGGGTGCGGAATGAGTACCGCCCGGCCGATCCCAACATGCAGTTGGCAGTGAAGGAGGAAGAGGAGAACCGAGACGCCCACACCACCACGTGGGACGCCGACACCACGGCAACGGTGCTCCGCCTCGTCACGAGCCTCCCGCACGGCGTCGAGGCAATGAGCTACGACATCCCGGACCTCGTCGAGACCAGCACCAACCTCGCAACCGTGAAGCCGGACAACGGCTCGCTGGTGATCACAACGAGCAGTCGCTCGTCGATTGACGCCGCCCTCGAGGCGCTCCGCCGCCGTATTCGCGCGACCGGTCTGCTGGCCGGCGCGACGATTCACGAGAGCCCCGCCTACCCGGGGTGGAAGCCCAACCTCGACTCACATCTGCTGAGCGTCGTGAAGACGGTGCATCAGCGGGAGCTCGGCTCAGCCCCGGAGGTGAAAGCGATTCACGCCGGTCTCGAGTGCGGCATCATCGGCCAGAAGATCACGGGGATGGACATGATCTCGTTTGGCCCGGTGATCGAGTTCCCGCACTCGCCGGACGAGCGCGTGCAGATCGAGTCCGTCGGCCGCTTTTATCGCCTGCTGGTCGCCACGCTGGCCGCCCTGGCCTAGCGTCGCCCCTGCAGGCGTTCGACGTGGCGGGCCCCGCCGAGAATCCCCGTCACCGCGCGGTTCCCCTCACGGCAGGCGTACTCGAAGAGGTCGTAGCTCATGTCGCGCTTTAACGGCAGCAGGAGCGTCCACGGCTGCGTGTAGACGTTGGGATCCTCGATACGCACCTGCCAGTCGAGCACGTGCGGCGCGACCCTGGTAAACCGCTCGACCGTGCGAAGCCGGCGGCTCACCGGCACACCGTGCATCCGTCCCGCGTTCTGGTTGGGTGTGATCCACCCCTGCTCGGTGAAGTGCGTCGTCTCGATGACGAGCGTCTCGCCTTCCCAGTGCCCCCGCGCATCACCCATCCATTGCCGGATCTCCGAATGGAGCGGCGGCCGATTGCCGAGCGGGACGATGCGCGGCTCGCGCACCATCTCGTAGAGGATGACGATGTAGTGAGGCGTCTGGAAGATGTGATTGCCAGTGTTGTAGGTGTTCGGAATCGTCGAGCCGGGCACGCCGCGGGTGATGCCGCGACTGTATGGGCTCATGTTCTCCTTGTCACCGAGCCGGGTCGGCCGCTCGAGCGGCGTCAGCGTGTCATTGGTCCAGATGCCGGAGATGTCGGGCTGTCCATCCGCCGTGCGCGGCGCGCGATACGCGGATGCGATCGCACCCCGCCCTTGGCCCGCGGCGGCCGGGTCCACGACGCTCACCGCCCCAATCAGCAACGCGCACAACGCAGCGACGGCTCTCGAGCTCATGTGGAATGCGACGACCGGGACACACCCCAGTCATCGTCTCGCGTGGCTTCTCGACGTCCGCGCCTACGGGAGCGCCACCGCCTCGAGGTTCGCGACCCCCGCATCATCGCGCGCGATGACGATGGCGTGCATGTCGTCGAGCAGGTCCAGCTGCTCGACCCCGGTCATCTGCGACACTGTCTCGTAGGCGGCACCGGCGGTGCCACCGCCGCCGACCGGCTCGGTCACCGACGACGCCCCGAACCCCTCGGTCGGAATCTTCATCACGCCGCGGCTGGTGTTCGACATCAACAGATAGTCGCGGCCGCCCTTCTCGTAGACGATCATGTCTAATGGCCGATTGCGGTTGCCCAGCTCGGCGATGGTCTTCCCCATCACCTTGGCCCCAGGTTTCAGGTCCGCGATCGGGAACTTGACCAGCGGCGTGCAGAGGTAGCCGGCAATCAGGCTCTGCTCGCCGTCGACGTCGTAGGGCACGAACGTGTAGACCGGCGATTCGGTCTCGAACTGCCCGTGCGCGGCATGCCAGATCTCCACGCTGGCGCCGGCGCTCGCCTCGCCGAACGGATAGGTGACCGAGCGCAGCTTCGACGAGAACTCGTCGTTGGACAGGCCGGCGATGAAGAGCTGCCCGTCGACGTAAGCCATGTCGGTCACCGTCTGCATCCGCACGCGACCGTTCGCGAGCCAACTCCCGTCACGTCGCGGCACCGGCCGATCGCCGTCGGCGCTGGGCGCCGCGTCAGGTGGGTTCGGCAGCTCGACCATCGTGTACGCCACGTCGCCAAGCGCGATGACCTCCAGCTGACCCGCGCCGTCGATCCGGACGAGGACCGGCCGGGCGCCGGCGCCGCGACCACGCGACACCGAGACGAACGCGTTGCGCGACACGGGGTTGACCGCCAGATCGGCGATCTGGATCTCGCGCGCATCGGTGCCGAGGAGCGCGGCAATCTGCTGATCGACGGCGGGCACGCTCTTTGTCCCGGGCGAGGCCCCCGACCCATGTGCGGCCAAATCGAGGGCGTAGATCGCGGCGGCGCGGTTGTCGGCGACGAACAGCGTGCCGTCAGGACTGAACGTGATCGGCCCGGTCGACTCGAGCTCCGGCCCGACGCCGGCATTCGCGGCCGCGGACAGGTGGCCGTGCCCGCAGGTACTCGCGATCACAAGGCCAACGACGGCGACGCCCAACGCGAGCGGTGTGCGAATAGTCATGAGCTTTCCCCTTCGATGCATCGGTCAGTCTTGAACCAGGTTTCCACGGAGATCCGTGAGCGAATGATACCCGTCGACGCGATCGCGCGCTTCGTGCGCGTCGGCGTAGAACCCCGCCGTGCTCAACGTGATGGTCACCTCGGACGCGCCGAGGTTCTCCCAATACCACCCATGCACGCCGGTGAACGGCGCGTTGTAGCTGCCGTGCGCCGCGTCGCTCTCCTGAGCGTCGAAGCTCTCGGCGTACCCCGGCGGCGCCCCGTCCGGCGCACTATGGAAGTTGTAGCTCACCGGGCCGGTGGCTTCCCACGAGTACAGCATGCTGGCGCCCTGCTCGATGCGATACGTGTATTCGACCCACTCGGACGGGCGCACGACGAGCTCGGCCGCATCGAGGCGATACTCGCCGGTTTCCGCGGAAATCGCCGCCACCTGCGCCAACGCGAGGAGTCCGAGCAGCTCGCCGGTACCGAGCGGGTCCGTCCCGTACTCCGCGGGTAATACCGCGCCCACGAACACCAGCGCGGCCACGAGGAATGCCACCACCGCGGCAGCGGCAATTCTCCCGACCGATGCCGGCTGGGTTCGAGGCGTCGGCGCGTCAGCCATGCTCAGGGATAGTAGACGAACCCAAATACCTGGTAGGCCGTCAGGACGAACCCACCCGTCATCAGCAGGGCGTTCGTCGCAAACGCGTGGCGAAAGAAACTTGGGCGGGTGCGCCAGTACGTCATCGCAATCAGTACGCCCGTGAGCGCGAGGATCTGCCCGATCTCCACCCCTACGTTGAAGCTCAGTATGTTGGTCACCAGACCGTTGGCCGTCACGGTGAACTCCTGCAGCTTTGTTGCGAGCCCGAGACCGTGAAACAGCCCGAAGACCAGCACGGCGATTCGCGTGTTCGGCCGTATCTTGAACACGCGCTCGAAGCCACCGATGTTCTCGAAGGCCTTGTAACAGACCGAGAGGCCGATAACGGCGTCGATCACGTACGCGTTCACTTCCAGACCGCCGAGTACGCCCGCCAGCAACGTGATGCTGTGACCGATTGTGAACAGGCTGACGTAAAGGACGACATCGCGGAGGCGATAGAGAAAGAAGATCACGCCGACCAGAAAGAGCAAGTGATCGTAGCCCGTTACCATGTGCTTCGCGCCCAGATACATGAACGGACCTGGTACCGGGCCATCGACACCCTGGACGAAAGCGGCGTTCTGGCCCTCCATCGGGTGGGCGGCGAGCGAAGCCGGGAGCCAGAGTGCGCACGCACCAAGCAAGGCGATGACGAGCAGGATTCGCCGCGTCATGGGGCGCGTTCCGGGGAAGTTGTCGCTCGTCAGTTCTCGGTGGACGGCTTGGCGGTCATGGCCACGGAGTATTCGTAGAACCCGTTGAACATCTCGTCCCAGCTCTGCTCGGCCCAGTAGACCTCGCTGTCGGGCGCCGGGTTGTAGCGGTTCTTGATCGAGTTGTCGAAGTGACCGACGGTCATGAGCTTGCTGCCGGCCTCGATCGCGATCGGCTCGACCAGCTCATAGAAGAGCTGCCAGTTGAAGTCGTAGCGCGGCACGCTCAGAAGCGTCTCCTCCGAGCCGTCCGGCCGGACCAGGACATACCGCATGTCCTTGCCGCGCAGGTGCATGTGCGGGGCCAACGCGAAGAGCGTGATGTCCTCGGCGAACGGGGTGGTCGCGACCAGCTTCCAGTCGCCGGCGTTCGGAGGAATGTTCGGCACGCGTGGGCGCCGCTGTCCCTCGGACGCGACGACCTCTGTGCTCTCCGCGATGAAGGCGCCACTCCCGCTCACCATCTTCTGAATCATTTCCGTCTGCACCGGCTGGTCGTGAAACCAGAAGCCGATCTCGGTGCGGTCGGTCTGAGACGTGCCGATGGGCGTGTAGTGCTGGTCGAAGCGGTAATACCACCCCGGGCTGATCCGCTTGCCCGTGCCCTCGCGGTATCGTTGAAAGCCCTTACCGGGTGCGTAGCCGATCAGCTTATAGCTCTCGCGCGAGAAGACGAACTGTTGTCCGCCGTCGTCCCGTTCGCAGTCCGGCACCGGCGTGAGCTGGCCGCGGTCGTCGAGCTCGGAGCACGGCGGGAGCCTGGCCATGTCGATGACGGCGTGATGCACGGCGGCGCGATTGCCCGGCCGCACCTCGATGCCCTTGATGAACTTGTCTTCCGTGAGGTCGTTCTTCACGTAGAACTGCTGGTAGCCCTCCTCGCCATCAGCCGGCACCTCGACGGTCACCGGCATCGGGACGATGAGATCCGGGTCGCCAAGATCGCCGAGCGCCCAGTTGTCCGAAAACATCGGCGGCTCCGGGATGTCGGACGCCTCGCCCATCGGGGCACCGGCGTCGACCCAGGCGGCGATCGTGTCAATCTGCTCCTGGCTGAGCCGGCGGTCGTTCAGCCACTCGCCGTACTGCGGATCGGCAAACCACGGCGGCATCTCGCGCGACTGCACCTTGTCCTTGATCGCGCGCGCCCATGGCCGCGTTTCCTTGTAGTCGCGGAATGGCATCGGCGCGACCTGGCCGGGACGGTGACACACCAGACAGTTGTTGAAGATGATCGGCGCCACGTCCTCGGCGTACGTCACGTCGTCCGCGCGCGCTTCGGCGGGCGCAGCCTCCGCGGCGACCGCGACGCCCGGGAGCGCGACTATGACGACGGCCGCTCCGGCGAGCGTCACTTTCAATGACTTCGTCATCGGCATCAGCAACGGGCTCCTCGACAGGACCTGCTCGCCCGCACTCTCGCGGTCGAGCGGCTTACTGCTGGTTCTGGGTCGTGGTGCGCTTATTCATGTCCTCCGCACTCAGGGTGCCGTAGAAGCCGATCATCATCTCTTCCCATGTCTGATCGCCCCAGCGGACCTCGGCGGTCGGATCGGGATTCGCGCGGTTGTTGACGGAGTTGTCGAAATGCGCGATCCCCACGAGCTTCGTGCCGGCCGGCAGCAGCTTGGGCTCGGCGAACTCGTACGTCAGCTGCCAGTCGAAGGTGTAGTTCGGCACGTTCAGGAGAATCTCCTCGGTCCCGTCCGGATAGACGGCTGTATAGGAGAACGCCTTGCCGCGTGAGTGCATGTGCGGCGTCATGTCGGTGAGGTATGTGTCCTCTTTCAACTCCTGCTCCGCCCGCACCTCGTGGCTCTCGGCCCCGGCGGGGATGGCGAACCGCGGGTTGATGACGATGCCGCCGCCGGCCTCCCACGTTGGCTCCTCGTCCTGGAAAATCAGTCCGACGCTCGTCTGATCGGACGCGGCCTCGCCGATCGTCGTGTAGTGCATCTGAAACACGATCTCCGTACCGGCTTCCATCTTCAAGGCCACGCCGTCGGGGAAGGTCGCGCCGAACTTGTTCGGCACGGTGCCGGCGAGCGAATTGCTCCCCAGCACGTTGCCACCCCGACCACTTGGGCTCAGCGTCAGCCGAGGCCCCGGCGACGGCGGGAACTCCGGGTCGGGGCTCTGCATCGTAGCGATGACGTGGTGAACGACGCGCCGATCGCCGGGACGAATCTCGACTGCCTTGATCCATTTGTCGTGCGGCACGTTGGTCGGAATGGTGAAGTAGACATACGGCACCGTCCCGTCGGCAGGCACGTCGAACGACTCGAGCATGCTGTAAACAGCGTCGGGCTCGCCAATCGTCCAATCCGCCGCAAACTCGGGCGCAACCGGCAAATCGCCGGCGTCGCCGCGCGGCGCGCCGCCGTCCACCCACGCGGCGATCGTCTGGACTTGATCATCGCTGAGGCTGGCGTCGTTGACGTAGGTCTGATGACCCGGCTCCGCGTACCAGGGTGGCATCTCGCGAGCCTCGACACGCTGCTTGATGGCGCGCGCCCACGGGCGAGCATCGTCGTAGGTCATCAGCGACATCGGCGCGAACTCGCCGGTCCGGTGGCACGACACGCAGTTGTCGAAGAAAATCGGCGCGACGTCCTTCGTGAACGTCGGCACGCCGGCGGCCTCCTCTGCGCTCGCCGACACACCGAGGCCGAGGCTGAGGGTGACAACGATCGCGAGCACCTTGGGAAATGACATCTTCAACGCCCACCTCTCACGGAATAGGTCGGGGCACAGGCGCCCCGAGACGGAGCCATACTGCACCCATACTAACAGAGGATACGAACCCGACCGCCTTCAGACGACTCCGTCGCGTGCGCGGCGTCTCCTACTGCTCGTTCGTCCGTCGCCCGCCCTTGGGGCCGATCTGGTTGCTGAGGACGCCGACGCCCTCGAGCTCGACCTCGACGACATCGCCGGGTTGCATGGCCGAGGTGCTCCCGGGAGTGCCCGTGAAGACCATATCCCCCGGGTACAGCGTCACATACCGGCTGATGTAGCTGACGAGAAACGACGAGTCAAATAGCAGGTCCTTCGTGCGCTGAGACTGCAGGACCTCGCCGTTGACCCGGGTCTCGAGCAACAAGTCGTCGTAGTTCACGCCGCGCACCATGACCGGGCCGACGGGGCCAAAGGTGTCGGCGCCCTTCGCGCGAAACCACTGGAGGTCGCTTCCCTGCCAGACCCGCTCGCTGATGTCGTTTCCCGGCGCCACGGCAAAAATGTAGTCGGGGGCGTCGGCGACCGAGACATTCTTCGCTTCCTTGCCGATGATCAGCACCATCTCACCTTCGAAGTGCAGGTTGGTCGCATCCTCGTAGTAGGTAATCTCGGCCTCGTGCCCGATCAGCGACGTCGCATGCTTGTCGAACAAACCAGGGTACTCCGCGGGGTTCTGCTGCCCGATGTGACTGCGGTAGTTGAGTCCCGCGGCAATCACTTTTTGCGGCTCGCTCGGAGGAAGGAGCGTCACCTGATCCATCTCGACCGTCGTGCCGGTGCGTTGTGGTGACTCGAAGACGTTGCCACTGAGCTGATGAATCGTGTCACCTTCGAGGACGCCATACGAGGTCGTGCCATTGTGCTCGTAGCGGACGTACTTCGTGACGCCCTGCGCGTGCGCAGATGCCGCGGCAGCAACGACCACCAACGTGACGACCAGGACCAGACTCAAGCGCCTCATGGGATGCCCCTTCCTTTACCGCGCGGGCCTCGTTCGGGTGTGAAGATTCGGTAGGATAGCATGGGGTAACGCTCCATTCAGGCACTCCGGACGACAGATGACGATCCCAACCACCACCAACGCCGAGCTCCTGGCGCGCGACCGCGCGCATCTGATCCACCCACTGCACGACGCTGCCGTTCACGAGGGCGGCCGCGTGTGGGTCTCCGGCCAGGGATGCGTCGTCACCGATGCCGATGGGCGCGAGTATCTCGACGGTCTCTCCGGCCTCTGGAACGTCACCGCCGGACACGGCCGCCACGAGCTCGCTGACGTCATGCGCGACCAGGCCAGCACGCTGGCCTATTTCTCTGGCTATTCCGGCAGCTCGAATGCGCGAGCGATCGAATTGGCTGAGCGCCTGGCCGCCATCTGCTACCCATCAATCAACCATTTCTTCTTTACGAGCGGCGGCGGCGAAGCGACGGAAAGCAGCGTCAAGATGGCCAGGGCGTACTGGAAGCTGCGTGGACGGCCCGCCAAGACGAAGGTCATCTCTCGCCTCGAGGGGTATCACGGCGTCACGTTCGCGGCCATGAGCGCCAGTGGGCTGAGCGCGTACTGGCCGCTGTTCGAACCACGGATGCCCGGCTTCTTCCACATCCCGTCGCCGTATCCCTATCGCTACCAGGCACCGTCCGGGGTGAGCCCTGGGGTCGCCGCGGCCGACGAGCTCGATCGGCTGATCCAGCGCGAAGGCGCGGACACCGTCGCGATGTTCATCGCCGAACCGGTGCAAGGTGCCGGGGGGGTGATCGTGCCACCGGACGATTACTTCCCGCGCATCCGTGAGATCTGCCGCCGCCACGACGTGCTGCTGGTGGCGGACGAGGTCATCACCGCCTTTGGGCGTACCGGGCGGCTGTTTGCGCTCGATCACTGGGGCATCGAACCAGACATCGTGCAGTTCGCCAAGGCGGTCACATCAGGGTATTTCCCGTTCGGCGGCATCGGCATCAGCGACGCCATCGCGGACACGCTTCGCGAGGACGGGCGTCCGTGGATGCACGCGTATACGTACAGTGCGCACCCGGTCGGGTGCGCCGTCGCGCTACGGACCCTCCAGATCATCGACGACGAGGGCTTTCCGGCAATGGCCGCGGACAAGGGCACCTACCTCTTCGACCGGTTGACCGCCGCGCTGTCCGGTCACCCGCACGTCGGCGACATTCGCGGCAGGGGGCTGATGTGCGCCGTCGAGCTGGTGGAGGACCGGGCCACGAAGCGGTCGTTCCCGGCCAAGCGGGGAATCGGGCTCGCGGTCAACCGTGCGACGATCGAACGCGGGCTCTTCAGCCGCGTCAAGGCTGACACCTATCTCCTCGCCCCGCCGATCGTCATCTCCACCGAGCAGCTCGACCGCGCCGTCGATATCCTCGCCGATTCCATCCGCGCCGTCCTCGGCTAGTGCTAGCAGCCCGTGGTGAAAGTCCCTATTAGGGATCGACACGATCGATCCCGCGTACTACACTGTCGCGCATGGCGATGGGCAAACGACGACGCCGGGCGCGGCAAGCATCGATGTGGGTTCCCACCAGCGACCTGCCTCGCAGTGCGGCGCATCCGTTCTATCAGCGATTGAATCGGATCCTCGATGACACGGGCTTCGACGCGTTCGTCGAGGCGCAATGCGCGCCGTTCTACGCGGACGGCGTCGGTCGTCCGAGTCTGGCGCCGGGGCGGTACTTCCGGCTGCTGATGCTCGGCTACTTCGAAGGGCTGGACTCGGAGCGGGCGATCGCGTGGCGGGCGGCCGATTCGCTGAGCATCCGGCAGTTTCTGGACCTCGAGCTGCACGAGGCGCCGCCGGATCACTCGACGCTGTCGCGCACCCGGCGCCTGATCGACGTCGAGACCCATCAAGCGGTGTTCACGTGGGTGCTGCAGCAACTGGCCGACGCCCAGCTCGTGACCGGGCGGACCCTCGGCATCGATGCCACGACGTTGGAAGCGAACGCCGCATTGCGGAGTATCGTGCGCCGGGACACGGGCGAAGGCTACGAGGCGTTTCTGACCGGGCTGGCCGAGGCGTCCGGCATCGTCACGCCGACCCGCGCTGAGCTGGCCCGGTTCGACCGGAAACGGAAGAAGAAAGGCTCCAACGACGACTGGACGCATCCGCAGGATCCGGACGCGAAGATCACGAAGCTGAAGGACGGGCGCACGCACTTGGCGCACACCGCGGAGCATGCGGTGGACCTGGAGACGGGGGCCATCGTCGGCGTCACCGTGCAGGATGCCGACGACGGCGATACGACGACGATGGTCGAGACCCTGATCACGGCGGCCGACCACGTCGAAGCCGTCCTGCCGGCCGGCGCCGGTATCGCCGAGGTCGTCGGGGACAAGGGGTATCACAGTAACGAGACGATGGTGGCGTTCGCCGCGCTCGGCGTGCGCAGTTATGTTTCGGAGCCGGACCGCGGGCGACGCAACTGGACAGGCAAGGCGGCGGCGCGCGACGCCGTGTACGCGAACCGTCGGCGCATTCGGGGCACGCGTGGGCAACGGCTGCTGCGACGGCGGGGCGAGTTGCTCGAACGCCCCAACGCGCATCTCTACGAGACCGGGCGGCTGCGCCGGGTGCATCTGCGTGGGCATCCCAACATCCTCAAGCGCGTGCTTGTGCACGTCTGCGGGTTCAATCTTGGGCTCCTCATGCGGCAGCTGACGGGCGTCGGCACGCCGCGGAGCCTCCAAGGCCGCGCGGTCGCCGTCTTCGAGGCCTTGATCGCTGATCTTGGCCGCCTCTGGACCCTCGTATCGCCCGCGTGGGCGCGAGATGCGCAAGATCTGCCGCACTCGTCGTTTCTCGACCTTATGACACGGTGTCACGAACACATGCCCCTCGACCTACGAAAGGGCGTTTTCACCACGGGCTGCTAGCCACGGAGCGCGAAGAACTGGTTGAACGGGTTGTCGATCGCGACTTTCTCGAAGGACGAGAAGCCCGCGGACTCAGCCAGCGCCCGCGCGCCGCGTTCGCCGATCAACGTGCCCAGCCCTTCGCCCTTGTGACAGAGCGAGACGGTCATGCAATGCAGCGGGCTGATCGACGCGAACAGACGACCGAGGATGTTCCGATTCTCGTCGGGCTTGTCCGACCCGTTCGGTTCGGACCAGAAGTAGATCCCGTCGTCGGCGAGCGCCCCACGGATCGCGGTGAGGGTTCCTACGGGATCCACCATGTCGTGGATACAGTCGAAGCTACACGCCAGGTCGAACGTCTGGTCGCTTGGCAGTCGATCGGCAGGTGCCTCGAGAAACGTCACGTTGCCCAGCCCCTCGCGCGCGGCCATGTCCCGCGCATACGCGATGCTCTCAGCATGGTTGTCGACGCCCAGGATCGTCGAGTTTCCGTAGGCGCGCCCCATCGCGACAGTCGATTGCCCCCGACCACAACCGATGTCGACGACGGCGCCGCCGCGAGTCAGGCGGTCTACCATACCCGGCAACGCCCCGATCCAATCCTTCGCCAGGAAATGGACATACCCCGGCCGGAAGAAGCGCTCGATTCCTTCCGGGATCTCGTCTCCGATCTCGTTGTAGCAGACTCCCCCACCCTCGCGAAACGCCTTCATCACCTTCGGGACGTTGTACATGGACGGCGTGGTGAAGTGCAGGCCACCACCGACTGACATCGGGCTGTCGTCGTTCGCCAGCACGAACGCCTGCTCGTCCGTCATCACGTATCGCTGGGATTCCGGCTCATAGTCGACGTACTCGGCGGCCACCATCGCCTTCGCCCATTCCCGAACGTAGCGCTCGTTCAAATTGGTCTTCGCGGCCAACTCGGACGACGTGAGCGGCCCGGCGCCAGCCATCGCCGCGAACAACCCGAGCCGATCGCCGATGTGACCGAGCGCCATCACAAACGAACCGCCCATGTCACCAATTACGCGAAAGGCCAACTCCTCAACCTTCTTGTCATCCATCTGTCGATCTCCCTGACTTGACGCCGAAGCCAACGTCGTCTGTAGCGCCCCCCGGCGGGTCGCCAGCGAGCAATCTTAGGTGCCCACCCGGGGTTGCGCAACGGTAGGGCCGGCGGAGCCACTCCCGCGCGCCCAGACCCAGCGAGCATGACTTGGTTGACGCGTCCGAGAGATTTCATTATGATATCTATATGAAATCTCTCCAGGGCGGAAGGCGTTCGTCTATCTCTTCCCGCCGGGGCTCTCACTGGCCCTCCTGGTCGGCGCCAACCTGAGCGGCATGCAGGTGCCCTGGCTCAGCCTCCTCTGGGTTGCGCCGTGGGCCGTCGTCGCCCCGGTGTGCGGATGGGCGATCGAGCGACGTACGACAAAGGCCGTGGACGGACTGCTCCGCAGCATGGCCGTGGCGAGATAGGCGGGCAGACACTGACCACCCGGCATGCGCCGGTTCGTGTGGATATACATGGGAGGAGAACATCATGCTCAGAGAACAACGCCTCACGGCGATGTCGGGTTGGCTCCCGCTTGGCGTGTTGCTGCCGATCCTGCCGCTGGCGGTCCTGTTCTTCATCGCAGGCATCCAGGACGGCTCGGGCGGGCTCGTCTTTGGCAGTATCGGTGTCGTCGTGCTCGACGTCCTCTGTCTCGCGGGCCTGTTCGTCGTCAACCCCAACCAGGGGCGCGTGCTCCAGCTCTTCGGAAAGTATGTCGGCACCGTGCGTGACCCGGGCCTGCGGTGGGCCAACCCGTTCTACACGAAGAAAGCGGTGTCGCTCCGCGTGCGCAACTTCGAGACCGAACGGAGCAAGGTGAACGACACGGACGGCAATCCGATCGAGATCGCCGCGGTCGTCGTGTGGAAGGTCGTCGATACCGCGGAGGCGCTGTTCGAGGTCGATGACTACGAGCACTACGTCCACGTGCAGAGCGAGGCGGCGGTGCGGGACCTGGCGACACGTTACCCCTATGACACACATAAGGACGGCGAGTTGTCGCTTCGTGGCGACACGGCCGACATCGCGGCGCATCTCAAGAAGGAGATCCAGGCGCGGCTCGACACGGCCGGTGTGGAGACCATCGAAGCGCGGATCACGCACCTGGCCTACGCGCCCGAAATCGCGTCGGCGATGCTCCAGCGCCAGCAGGCGGGCGCGATCATTGCGGCGCGCCAGCTCATCGTCGAAGGCGCGGTCGGGATGGTCGAGATGGCCCTCGAGAAGCTCTCGGCCGGGCGCATCGTCGACCTCGACGAGGAACGGAAAGCGAACATGGTGAGCAACCTCCTCGTCGTGCTCTGCGGCGACCGGGCGACGCAGCCGGTGATGAACACCGGCACGATTCATCAGTAGCGGCAGTCTAGTGGCGCAACGCAAGGCGTTTCTCCTGCGGATCGACCCCGCAGTGCTTCAGGCGCTCCAGCGCTGGGCGAACGACGACCTGCGCAGTCTGAACGGCCAGATCGAGTTCGTCCTGCGCGACGCGCTCCGGCGGGCGGGCCGCTTTTCACGCGGCCCCCACCCGCCGGCAGCCGCCGATCCGGATGCCGAGGTCGGCGACCCTCATCCCTAGCAGCCCGGGCTACACTCCTCCAGCCTCCGACCTCCGCCCTATGCAGTACGTCGTCATCGCCGCCTACTTCGGCATCCTCCTGCTGATCGGGCTCTTCGCCTCGCGGCGCGTCCACACGCTGAGTGACTACTACGTCGGCGGCAAGCAGCTCGGGCCCTGGGTTGCCGCGTTTTCCGCGCGCGCGACCGGAGAGTCGGCCTGGCTGTATCTCGGCCTGACCGGCCTTGGCGCCACGGTCGGCGTGCCCGCACTGTGGGTCGTCGCCGGCGAGCTCCTCGGTGTCGCGGGCGGGTGGTTCCTGATGGCGCGACCGTTCAAGGCCGCCGCCGACCGCTACGACGCGATCACCATCCCGGATTATCTGGTCGGACGCTTCGCGGGCGGCCCAGACGCGGAGCGCTGGGCGCGCGCGCTCCGATGGGTCGCGGCGACTGCACTCGCCGGCTTCGTCACCATCTACGTCAGCGCGCAGATCGACGCCACAGGCAAAGCGTTTGGTAGCTTTCTGGCGTGGAACTACTACGCCGGCGTGCTCGTCGGGTTCGGCATCGTCGTCACCTATACGTGGTCCGGCGGATTCCTCGCGGTCGCCTGGTCGGATCTGGTGCAAGGCCTGGTCATGCTCGTGGGACTGGTCGTGCTGCCGCTCGCGGCCGCTGCGTCCCTTGGCGAGGGCGGACTCCAGACGGCGATCGGAGCGCTCGATCCGACGCTGCTCAGTCTCTGGGGCCCGGGGGGGGCTACGTGGCCGAACGTGCTGACGCTCGTGAGCTACGCGGCGATCGGTCTCGGGTTTCTGGGCTCGCCGCAAGTGTTCGTGCGCTTCATCTCGATCCGCGGCGACCGCGACATCCGCACCGGCCGGTGGATCGCGATCGCGTTCACACTGCTCACTGACACCGGGGCGGTACTCGCCGGGCTGTTCGGACGCGCGATCCTCGTCGGCGACGGGGGGAGCTTCGCGGTCACGCTCGGTGCGGACGGCGAGCTCGTCATGCCTGTGCTGGTGCGCTCCCTCTTCCCGACCGCCATTATCGGGATGTACGTCGCCGCCGTCCTCGCCGCGACGATGTCGACCATCGACTCGCTGCTCGTCGTCGCATCGAGCGCGGTCACACGAGACGTCTATCAGCAGGTGGGCGGCGTCACGCGGTCCGACCGGACCCTCACCCGGCTCTCCCGCCGCGTCACCGTCGGGCTCGGACTCGTCGCCTTGGCGATCGCCATCGTCGTGTCGCTGGTCGCGCCGGATCGGACGATCTTCTGGTACGTGATTTTTGGATTCTCCGGTATTGCCGCCACGTTCTGCCCGATGATGATCCTCTCGCTGGCCTGGCCACGCTACAACGTCCACGGCGCGCTGGCATCCATGATCAGCGGCATCGTCGCGATCCCGTTCTTCAAGTTCGCGGTGCCGCTCATTCCAGGGTGGGGGCCGCTGCTGGCGCGCGCGGAAGAGCTGGCGCCTTCGTTCGCGGTGGCGCTGGTCGCCGGAGTGGTGGCGACGCTGCTGACGTCGAGCCCGAACAAAGACGTGAGCCCAGGTACGTAGCGCAGGACTTCAGTCTAGCGAGTCGAGGCTGAGTCAAGCCCATTCTTAGTTGAAACTCTCCACGGCTCCCGATGGCTTACGCGGCCTGCTTCTTCGACGTCGTCGTGTCGATCTTCAGTTCTCGCTTCAATGCGGCCCGAAGCGTGGGAAGGTGGCGGTAGCCCCTCACCCTTCGTAAGCGCGGTTCGATGTCCAGGAGGGCGGTCGCCAGCCAGCGGTGGCGTTGGCTCGAGCTCTGCCAGTGATCTACCTTCGCGCAGCGTTCCTCGACCAGCGCATTGACCGACTCCAGACAGTTCGTCGTCTTCAGCGACCGGCCCAGCACTCCGTACACGCCCAATCGATGTAACGTCAGGGTTTCGTCCAGGCCTTCCGCCAAGCTGTCAGCCGCCGACTGGTTCCGCTCGTCCAACTCGCCGTGGAGCGCACCGAGGGCCTCGTCGTAGTCCGGCCGGTTGTACGCTCGCTGGAGACGCTGACGCCACACCGCCTGCTCGTGCTTGGCCAGGTAGCTCACCACGTTCTCGCGCTTGTGCCACTGGCACCGTTGGACCAGGGCCCGGCCCCGGAAGGCCTTCCGGACGGCCGTGCGGAGCCCCTTGCCGCCATCGAGGATGACCAGCACACCCTGGGAGAGGTCGAGGCCCCGCTCGACCAACGACCGCAGGAACGGTGTGAGCACCGTCGCGTTCTCCGTGTCCGTTTCGACGAAGCCCAGGAAGCGTTTCTCCCCAGACAGCGTGATGCCTAGCGCGATGACCATCGTCGCGTCAGCGAACGTCTTGCCGTCCAGGAACACGGCCACCACGTCCTCATCGGATAGGTCCCGCTCCTGGAACGCCCGTAGCTGCGCCGCGCTGGCCTGGATGAACCCCCGGGACACCGTCGAACTCGACAGCCCGATCGCCCCGGGAATCGCCGCCGCGGCCGCCGCGTAGTTGCGGCACGAGATCCCGTAGAGCACCCGTCGCAGCAGCGCGTCGTCCACCTCGCGGTCGTCATGCAACGCCGCATACGACCGCAGCGGAATCTCGCTCCCTGCGAGGCGACGAATCCGGGGCACGCGAATCGGCACGCGCTGCCCCGCGAGACCCACCGTCCCAGGGTTACTGCCGTGACGGCGTCCACCGACCGACGCGTCCTTCCGGACGTAGCGCTCGCTCGCCAGCGCCGTCACCTCCTGGTCGAGCAACTCCTGCACATGCATCAGGCCCAGGGGAACCAGCGAGCGGATCAGCTCCACCTTCGCGTCCAGCTCCAGATCCGCGTAGGCCTCGCGGTGAATGATGTTGACCGAGCCCAGCTTGCGAACTTTCTTGCGCTTCCTGACAGCACGTAGGACACTCATCGTGGCTCCTCTCTCTCGTGGGGTGATGTCCGTCTTTTGCAACGTCATCACACCACAGGGTCTGGAGCCGTTTCAATTTTCAACTAAGATTAGCTCACCCTCTCGAGGCTGAAGCCTCGCCCTACGACGACGTACGCGGGGCGCGCTCAGTTGTCCTCGGCGCCTGACTGAATCCAGGCGCGCACCAACGCTATGAAGGCGTCCGAGAGGAACGGCCCGCCCTGCGGCATCCGGCTGCCGGCAATGCCCGCTCGCCCCTCGAGCTTGTGCACGATGTAACTCGCATCGGGGTCGCCGGGCACGACGCGACTCATAGCGGTCTGCGAGCTCTGGATGTTAACCAGGTTGGAGAACGACTGCCCCTCCTGGAGATTGAGGCCCCCACGCGGATTGAACCCGCCGTGACATCCCGAGCATATGGGAGTGAAGATCTCGGTCTGCACCGTCGACAGCGTGGCCGAGGCGAGCGCGGTCCGCGCCGGACAGGGTCGTGTGTAGAGCTTGCCGTCGCCATCCGTCCGCCGGATGCGGAAGACGCCGTCCGGGTCGACTTGCGCGATGAGACGACGTGCCGCGCCGACGTTCTGGACACTGATGCTCTGCGGCACGCCGGGCGCGAGCTCAACGTTGGTGGGACCGCTGACGATCTCGCGTGTGGCTGGGTCGATGATCGTCACGAACACGGACGTCGCCATCGTGGACGACTCGTGCGCAGACGTCACCGTGGCCGCCGCCACGGCCGCGTCGGTTGCCAGCTCGAGCGTGACGGTCGCGTTCTCGCCCGCCTCGATGCCCCAGTCCTGGCTACGGCCGGTCGAATACCGCAGATCCGTCTGGCCCAGGAGTAATCCGTCGTGACTCACACCGAGCTGATAGTCGCGACCGGTGCCGCCACTGTGCCCCACTGTGACGCGGTATTCGTTGCCCGGTTGTATCGTCAGATCGACGGTCCCGCGGGCCTCGCCCTTCGCCGCTGGGAAGTCCACGTCGACCACGACACCCGTCGTCGGCGCGCTGTCATCGAACACGGTCAGCGTGACCCTGCCGGGCGTGGAGTCCGCACCTTCGTCCTCGCCCGGATCCCCGTCCGACGCATCGTCGGAGTCCGGGTGCGTGACGGCCACGACCTTCAGCTGGAGCGGGCCGTTCGTCGGCAGCTCGTCTTCGGACCAGACGAGCGTCCAGTCGTGCGTGGAGTCGTCCTCGTCAATGCCCAGCTCGCACGACCAGGGCGCGCTGACCGCGGCGCTTCCGGACGCGGCTTCGAGAAACACGCCGGTGCGACCCGATTCACTGAACGCCGATGCAGTCGCCGCCGACTCGGTCACTGTCAGCGAGGCAACCGCGAAGCTGAACCCGTTCCCCGCGAGGTCGTCGATGAGCGCCGTCGCCACCGCCTGTACCAGTTCCGTGCTGGTCGCGGCGCCGTTCTCGAGGAGCGCAGCGTCTGTCGCGAGTGCCACGGTGTCGTCCGTGCAGTCTGCAAGGTCGTTGTACGTGATGGTGAACGTGGTCCGCGCCATCGGTGCGGTCGCGAGTGGCTCGCCGCCTACGCTCAGCGTCAGCAGACCGCCAGTGTAGTAGCGCCGCTCCACCCCGGTCGTCGCATCGAAGAGCCAGTCGTCACCCTCGATGTCGGCGCCGAGGGACTGCGCGCTCCACCCGAGCGTCACATCGGTCGTCGCGAAGCCGTTCGTCGCCAGCGCATCCGTCAATCCGTCGAGACCGTCGATGACCGGTGCCGCACGAAGGCCCGCCGATGAGGCCGCGTCGAGTGTGGAGTGATCGCGCGTGGCAAGGTAGAACGGAGCGGAGTTCGAACATGTCGTCCAACTCGTGTCGTGCCCCGTCTTCATCGCCTCGAGCACTCCGTCGGTGTTGTTCCACAGGGCCAAGCCGTGTTGATCGGCGGCAAGGGCCGTGAGGGGAATCATGTCGCCGATGCTGGCAGGCGCCTCAGGCGGAGTCTGACCCTGGAGCTGCCGGGCCCCGACGGCGGCTAGCACAACGGCGATGACGACAGTAACGACCCGCGACGCTCGCATCGAGACATCGTACTCGAGCAAACCGCTTGCCAACCACTATCGTCACGCGTGTCAGCCCAGTTCATGTGCAGATCTGCGCAACGGACCAGGCCGTCTGTCCAGAAGGGCGGGCAACGGAGTGTATCCGGATGACGACAGTCCTGCAGCCCACAGGGGCCGTGTCGGGGCCTGCTGGACGCGCACATCCCAGAAGAAACCGTCTGCCTTTGGCGAGACGAAGCACCGCCTCCCTGAAAGCGGCACGACGCGCCCCGAGGCGAGCCGGTTTCTGGAGGGATGTGCGCGGCCGGCAGGCCCCGGGTAACAGGGCTCACTGCAAAACCGTTCAGGGCCGGATGCGCCCCGGCCTCGGCTTCGCCGTCTCGCCCAGCTCGTAGCCCCTCGCCTTCCAGTCGTTCAGCGCGCAGAACTCGACCGTCTCGTATCCGTTCGCGGTGAAGAGCTCCTTCGCCCGGGAGCTCCGGCCTCCGCCATTTCAAAAGAAGACGAGCCGAATGTCCTTCGGGATGTCGGCCATGCGCGCTTCGAGGTCGCCGACCGGGATGTGAATCGCACCGGGAATGGACCCACTCGCGATCTCGTGCTCTTCCCGCACATCGATGAGCAGCATCGTGGCGCCGGAGTCGAGCTGCTGCTTCAGCTCGTCAATGTCAAGCTTCTCACCTTGCGCACCGGCAGCCGCGCAGGCCACACCCCATGCGGCCAGCACCAGCACCGTCGCGACGCGACCCGCGTTGTTCGTCATGGCTGCCTCCCCTCTCCGCCGCGGTCCCTATCATGCCCGAAAGGACACAGGTGGCGCCGAACGCATCGCCCGCGACAGTGCACGAGCGGTGGGGTCGGCGAACCGGCTGCAGGTTGGCGAGCTGCTCAACGACGAGCGCTACCCCACACTGAGCGCTGCGCCATCGACCCCGGGGGACTCCAACACAGTGGTACGATGCGGCCGATGATCGGAGCACCCCCACGGTCGCGGCTCGATAGGGTGTTGAGCGACCGGCTCGCGGCCCAGGACGGTCGCGGCCTGCGCCGGCGCCTGCGAACGCTCGACGCCGGGCCGGCCCCATCCACGACAATCGACGGACGTCCCATCATTCAGCTCGCCTCGAACGACTATCTGGGCCTGGCGACCCATCCGGCCGTGACGCGCGCCGCCGCCGAAGCGGCCGCCGCCGCCGGTGCGGGTGCAGGCTCCGCTCGGCTCATCGCTGGGTCGACCGCGGCGCACGCCGACCTCGAGGCAGCGCTCGCCGCCCTCAAGCACACCGACGCGGCGGTACTGTTCTCGTCGGGGTACCACGCCAACATCGGCGTGCTCCCAGCGCTCATGGGTCCGGCGGACGCGATCTTCAGCGACGCGCTGAACCACGCGAGCCTCATCGACGGCTGTCGCCTGTCGCGCGCGGCGATCCACGTCTATCGTCACGCCGACGTCGATCATCTCGATGCGCTGTTGGCCGCGTCGCCGGCGGCCGCCCAGCGAGCGATCGTCACCGAGACGCTCTTCGGCATGGATGGCGATCTGGCGCCGCTCGAGTCGATCGTCGAGGTGGCACGACGCCGGGACGCCTGGGTCATCGTGGACGAGGCGCACGCCACGGGCGTCTTCGGCCCGCGCGGCGGTGGACTGGTGGAACACACCGGCCTGGCCGACGAGGTGGATGTGCAGATCGGCACATTGAGCAAGGCGCTGGGGGCCCTCGGTGGTTTCGTGGCGGGTAGTCAGGCGCTGATCGACTGGCTGATCAATGCAGCACGGCCGTTCGTCTACACGACAGCATTGCCACCCCCCGTCGTCGCCGCCGCGCGCGTGGCGGTCGACCTCGTCATCAACGGACCCGAGCGTCGTGCGCGTCTGTGGTCGCACGCGGAGCACCTCCGCGACGACCTGAGCGTGGCTGGATTCCGCCTCGGCCCGAGCGTCTCGCCGATTCTGCCGCTGCTGGTCGGGGACACCGCGCGCGCCATGCGCATGAGCCGCCTCCTGCTCGAACGCGGCGTCCTCATCCCGGCAATCCGACCGCCGACCGTGCCCGATGGCACGGCGCGACTCCGCATCGCGCCCATGGCCACGCACGCGCAGGCCGACCTCGACGCGGCCCTCGGCGCCATCGTCGGCGCGGCGCGCGACACGGGTGTGCTGCCGTGACCGCGCCCGTCCGACACGACTGGCCGGTCGAGACGCTGACACAGTGGGACCACGCGCACGTGTGGCACCCCTTCACGGCGATGCGGCAGTGGGTAGAGCACGACCCGCTCGTCATCGTCCGGGGTGAGGGGCACGAGCTGATCGATATCGACGGCCGCCGCTACCTCGACGGCGTGTCGTCGCTCTGGTGCAACGTACATGGCCACGGGCGCCCCGAGCTGAACGCCGCGATCACCGCCCAGCTCGACGAGATTGCCCACACGACGCTCCTCGGTCTCACAAACGTGCCCGCGGTGACGCTGGCGCATCGGTTGAGCGAGCTGGCCCCGAGCGGGCTGACACGAGTCTTCTATTCCGACGACGGCGCGACCGCGGTCGAGGCGGCGCTCAAGATGGCGCTGCAGTTCTGGCAGATGACCGGCCACCCGCGCAAGACGCGTCTGGCGTCACTGACCGACGCCTATCACGGCGACACGCTCGGGGCCGTCGGTGTCGGCTACTCCGAGGCGTTCCATCGCTTCTACCGCCAGGTGTTGCTGGAGCCAGTGCGGCTGACACCGCCGCACGTGTGGCGATGGGAGCGCAGACTCTCCGAATCGGAGGCCCTCGAGCGCGCGCTCGCCGATGCGCGAGCGTCGCTCGCCACACACGGGGACACCCTCGCGGCGCTCATCGTCGAGCCGGTGATGCAGGGCGCGGCAGGCATGTGGCCACAGCCGGCCGGCTACCTGCGGGCGCTGCGCGAGCTGGCCACGGCGGCGAACGTCCTCCTGATCTGCGACGAGGTGGCGACCGGATTCGGGCGTACCGGAACAATGTTCGCGTGCGAACAGGAGCACGTCGCGCCTGACCTGCTGTGCCTCGCCAAGGGGCTCACGGGCGGGTATCTGCCACTCGCCGCGACGCTCGCGACCGAGCGCGTCTACGAGGCCTTCCTCGGGCGTCCGGACGAAGGGCGCACTTTTTTCCACGGACACACCTACACCGGCAACCCGCTGGCGTGTGCCGTTGCTCTCGCGAGCCTCGATCTCTTCGAGGCGGATCGCACGCTGGAACGGCTCGGGCCGAAAGTCGCGCATCTGGCCACACGACTGGCGCGCGATGTCGCGCCGCTCGCCCACGTCGCCGACGTGCGCCAGCGCGGGTTCATGACCGGCATCGAGCTCGCGGCCGACGCGGAGCAGCGCGCGGCGTATCCTCCGACTGCCCGCACCGGGGCACGCGTCACCGCCGAGGCTCGCGGACGGGGTGTCATCGTGCGCCCGCTCGGTGACGTCGTCGTGCTGATGCCCCCGCTGAGCATCCGTCTCGACGAGCTCGACCGGCTCATCGACGCGGTGCGCGACGCGATCGTGGCCGTCACGGACGTCTGATGACCGGTGTGTTCGTCACGGGCACCGACACGGGCGTCGGCAAGACGTTCATCGCGTGTGGGCTAGCCGGCGCGTTGCACGCACGCGGGCTGCGTGTCGGCGTGATGAAGCCGATCGAGACCGGATGCGAGACCGGCGCGGATGGCGAGCTCCACCCGGCAGACGCCGCCGCGCTCATGACCGCGGCCGGCAGCACGTCCGACCTCGCCACCGTCTGCCCCTACCGATTCCTTCCTGCGCTCGCGCCGGCGGTGGCCGCCGAGCGGGCGAAGGTCGCGATCGACCCGGTGGTCTTGCTGGACCGGCTGCGGGTCATTGCGGAGTCGGCGGACGTCACGCTGGTCGAAGGAGCCGGTGGGCTCCTCGTGCCGATCGGTGACGACTACACGATGGCGGACCTGGCACGCGACATGGGCCTGCCGCTCATCGTCGTCGTCGCGTCTCGGCTTGGCGCCATCAACCACGCGCTGCTGACATTTGCATCCGCGCGAGGCCGCGGGCTGCCGCTGCTGGGATATGTGCTCAACCACCCGACGCCGCATACAGATGCAGCCGTTGACTCGAACGGCGCGCTACTGGCCCGCCACACCGACGTGCCGTGCCTCGGCTCGGTCGCGTCGGTGCCAGACGGCACCCACGCCGCGGCGACCGTCAGCGCCGCCATCGACCTCGACGCGTTTGTGGAGAAGATAGATAGGTACGTAGCGCGAGGCTTTAGCCTCGCCCGCGGGCCTGAAGGCCCGCGCTACGGATGCTAGGCGGGCGCCGCGGTCTGTGCACCGTGCAGGCCGAGACGCTCCAGCAGCGCCTTGTCGGCCTCCGGTTGCTCGTTCGGCGTCGTGAGCAGTCGATCGCCGAGGAAGATCGAGTTCGCGCCGGCCAGGAAACAGAGCGCCTGCAGCACCTCGCCCATCTGCACGCGTCCGGCGCTCAGGCGGACCTTCGCCCGCGGCATCAGGATGCGCGCCGTCGCGACCACGCGAACCAGCGCATCCCACGGCACGGGCGTCTGTCCCTCGAGCGGCGTCCCGGACACGGCGACCAGGGTATTGATCGGCACGCTCTCCGGTTGAGGTGTCTGCCGCGCCAGCTCGTGAAGCAGGTCGATCCGATCGTCCTCGCTCTCGCCCATGCCGAGAATGCCGCCGCAGCAGACTTTCATGCCGGCGTCGCGAACCGCGCGCAGCGTGCGCAGCCGATCGTCGTAGGTGCGCGTCGTGATGATCTGCGAATAAAAGTCGCGCCCCGAGTCCAGGTTGTGGTTGTAATAGTCGAGCCCCGCGCCGCGGAGCCGGCGTGCGTGCCCCGGGTCGAGCATGCCGAGCGTGACGCACGTCTCGAGGCCGAGACCCTTGACCGCGCCCACCATCTCGACCACGCGATCGAAGTCCGCACCGTCCGTCACTTCGCGCCAGGCGGTGCCGAGGCAGAAGCGGTCCGCGCCGCCGGCCTGGGCTGCGCGCGCGGCCCCGACGACCGCGTCGACGCTCATCAGCGGCTCGGCGGAGACGTCGGTCGCATACCGCGCCGACTGCGGGCAGTAGGCGCAGTCCTCGGGACATCCGCCGGTCTTGACGCTGAGCAGCGACGCACACTGCATCTCTGTCGGATCGTGATGCCGTCGATGGACGTCGGATGCCTCGTGCACGAGATCGAGCAGGCCTCGACCGTACACCTGCGCGACCTGCTCTCGTGTCGGGACATCGTTCGCAGTCATGGCCGTGTCATTATAGTGACCACTCCTTGGACCACGCCATGCTCGACGATCTGAGCCACGATGAGCTCGCGGCGCGACAGCGTGCCCTCTCGACGCGTTACGGCGAGCATCGCCGCCACGGTCTCCGCCTCGACCTGACGCGCGGCAAGCCGAGCGCGGAGCAACTGGCGCTCTCCGATGCGATGGAGCACGTGATCGACGGCGACTTCATCTCGGACGGTGTCGACGCGCGGAACTACGGCGGTCTGACCGGCCTCGCGGGCGCACGCGCCCTCGGCGGCGCCCTGCTCGACGTTCAGCCCGAGGAGGTCATCGCCGGCGGGAACTCCAGCCTCACCCTGATGTATCAGTACCTGCTGGGCGCGTGGCTCCATGGGCCGCTCGGGCCGGAGACCGCGTGGCGCCGGGAGGAGGGCGTCCTCAAGTTTCTCTGCGTCGTGCCGGGATATGACCGCCACTTCGCGATCACCCAGGAGCTGGGCTTCGAGCTGATCAACGTGCGGATGCGCGCCGACGGTCCCGACATGGATCAGATCGAGGCACTCGTTGGTGCGGACCCCCACATCAAGGGAATCTGGTGCGTCCCGAAGTATTCCAATCCCTCAGGTGAGGTCTACTCCGACGCCGTGGTCGACCGGTTTGCGCGGCTGGCGACGATTGCGGGACCACACTTCCGCATTATCTGGGACAACGCCTACGCCATGCACGACCTGGACGACGACCCGCCAGTGCTCGCCAACGTGCTCGAGCGCTGCCGCGCCGCGGGGACAGCCGACAGCGTCGTGGTGTTCGGGTCGACGTCGAAGGTCACCCGGGCCGGCGCCGGTGTCTCGTTCATGGCGGCCTCGCCGGCGAACCTGGCCGCCTTCACGGCGCGCCTCGCGGTCCAGACCATCGGCCCGGACAAGCTGAATCAGCTTCGCCATATTCGCTTCCTCAAGGATGCGGACGGCCTCCGCGCGCACATGCGCCGGCACGCCGCCATCGTGCGTCCGAAGTTCGAGCTGGTGCTCCGGCATCTCCGCGACGGGCTCGGAGCCGACGGCATCGCGACGTGGTCCACGCCGCGCGGCGGCTATTTCATCTCGTTCGAGACGCCGCGGGGGGTCGCCACCGACACGGTGCGGCTGGCGGGTGAGGCCGGGCTGAAGCTCACGCCGGCCGGCGCGCCCTTCCCGTACGGACGCGATCCCGAGGATCACAACATCCGGCTGGCACCCACCTTCTCGTCGCTCGAGGAGATCGACCGGGCGATGCCGCTGTTCGTGACCGCAGTGCAGCTGGCCGCGGTGCGCAAACGCCTGGCGACCTGACTAGCGCCGGCACGCCTCTTTGACGAAGGCCTGGACCCGTTCGAAGCGCGGCTCGAGCGGGATGTCCGCGGGCAGTCCCCGCACATCCGACCGCCGGTCCAGATACGCAATCACCGGGCGCCCGTAGCGCAGTGCCAGACGCGCCTCGCTCGCGGTGCCCTCGCCGCCCGGCAGGATGACGACCACCCACGCCGTGAGCACGTTGATGTGGTTGCGCGACGCCGGGTGGTCACCCTCTCGACCCATGTGGTCGAGATGGGTGTAGACGGGGACCTCGACCGACGCATTCGGGTACTCCGTCGACGCGGGGCCAGGAACGACGCCGATCGCGAGGCCACGGCGAGGCATCACCGCGACGAACGCCTGCGTCACTGCCTCCATGACGCCTGCGCCACCACCGGTCAGCAGATGGTATCCCTCGCGCGCGATCCACGCGCCGAGCTGGCTGGCGCGCGTCGTGTGAGGCTCGTCGTGCGAGCCCATCACGCCGACGATGGGACGTCTGTCGACCATGGCAGAGGGCCCACGATTGGCGCACAGAGGTGAGCGCCGAGATTATAATCCCCGGCGTGATGCGACGCGTCCGGGATCGCCTCGCCTGTCTCGCCATGATGATGACCGCCGTCGCGGGCGGCGCGTGCGGGCCGACGAGCGAGAGCGGCGAGCCTGCCGGTGCCGCGGGAACAGGCGGCGAGGCGGTCCAGCTCAACGTCGGCCATCGGTCCGAGTGGCGCGAGCTGTGGGTCGAGGGATCGACGGATTTGCCGGATGGCGCCCACGTCAACTACCGGGTAACCCACGAGCTTGCCGAGACGGCGCCGGCGGAAGAATGGCCGGCGGCCAACCTGATGGAGACGGGCCGCGCGGCGGTACTGGACGGTCAGTTCTGGACGCGCATCAACACGTTCAGGTGGCCGACCGGTCAGGTGCGCATCCTCGTGCAGTTTCCCCTGCCGCCACAGCCACCCGAGGTCGACGCCCGGTTCGGCGCGTTGGGTGAGCGCCTCGCGGGTGACAACGTCACCGAGCTTGGCGGCGGCATCATGACGGTCGAAGTCGAGCACGTCTTCGACCATCGGCGCTGACGGAGAGGAGCCCCTCATGCTCAACGACGCGCAGGAGCGCTTGTGCGCCACCAGCCGCTGGGACTTTCAGGACCTCTCGGCGATTTTCCTCAACTGCACGCTCAAGCGGAGCCCCGAGCTGTCTCACACCGAGGGCCTGATCGGGATCTCGCGCGCCATCATGGAGAAGAACGGGGTGCGTGTCGAGGTCCTGCGACCGGTCGATTTCGATATCGCGCCCGGCGTCTACCCGGACATGCGCGAACATGGGTGGGACCATGACGAGTGGCCTCCGATCCTGGAGAAAGTGCTGGCCGCCGATATCCTCGTCGTCGGGTCGAGCATCTGGCTCGGCGAGAAGACGTCCGTCTGCACCCGGGCCATCGAACGGCTCTACGCGGCCTCGCATCTGCTCAACGCGCAAGGCCAATACGCCTACTACGGTCGCGTCGGTGGCTGCCTCATCACCGGGAACGAGGACGGCGCGAAGCACTGCGCGATGAACATCCTGTACTCGCTGCAACACCTCGGCTACGCCATCCCGCCGCAGGCGGACGCCGCGTGGCTCGGTGAGGCGGGCCCGGGGCCTTCGTATCTCGACGAGGGCTCGGGCGGGCCGGAGAACGACTTCACCAACCGCAACACCACGTTCATGACCTGGAACCTGCTGCATTTCGCGCGACTGCTCAAGGACGCGGGCGGAGTGCCCGCCCACGGCAACCAGCGTTCGGAATGGGACGCGGGTTGCCGGTTCGATCACCCGAACCCACTGTATCGGTGACAGCGAGGCCCAAGACGACGAGTCCCTCCACACGCGGCAGGTTCAATCCGTTTCGACGTCGAACCGTGCTGGTTGGACTAGCCGTCGCCGCCGGTCTCGTTGTGGCGTTGTGGGTGTCACGCGCGGCCATTCTGCAAACCGCGGCCGAGTTCCTCGTCGTCGAGGACGCGCTGACGCCGTCCGAGTTCGTGGTATTGCTTGCAGGCGACACTGAAGAGCGCCCGCGTCGGGTTGCCGAGCTCTACAAGCGGGGGCTCGCACAGGTCGTGCTCGTGTGTCACGTGAGGATGACCGAGGCGCAGCGAGCCAGGCCCCTCCCGAGCCACACCGAGATACTCGTCATGACGCTGGAGCTCTACGGGGTACCGCGCTCTGCCATCGTGGTTCTGGGTGAGGAGTACGGCGTCACGTCGACCTATGACGAGGCGCTGACCGTCAAGCGCTACCTCGACGAGCGACGCGCCGATGGACCGCTCGCGCTCGTGACGAGTGCGTTCCATACGCGGCGGGCGCGCTGGATCTTCGGTCGGGTGTTCGAGGCCTCCCCCCACACCCTGCAGATGACGCCGGCCCCGTACGCGTCGTTCGACGCGACGAACTGGTGGCGCCACGAGGACGGCCTGATCACGGTCAACAACGAGTACATCAAGCTCGGTTACTATCTCGTCACTTATTAGATGGGGCTTCGCCCAATCCCCCGCGCGCCGTGCGCGCTTTGGCTACCGTGAGCCTTCGGCGGCCTCGCGCTCGTCCGCACGCGCACCCGCGAGAATCCCCTCCATCGAGTAGTTCCCTTCGTGGCAGGCATACTCGTAGAGCGGCTCGTCGGTCCGCATCAGCTCCACCCGCGCCGTCCAGGGGCTCGTCCACGTGTCGGAATCCTCCACCGTGAACGCGTAGTCGAGGGTGTCGGGGCCGACCCTCGTGAAGCGCTCGACCAGACGCGCGTTGGGAGTGGATCCCCGCACGCCGGTCAACCGGTTGAAATGCATCGTCTCGACAACCAGGGTGTCGCCCTCCCAGTGGCCGCGCGAATCCCCCACGAACTGCCGGATCGGCTCGTCGCGTCTCGGACGCCCGTCCAGCGGGATGACGCGCAGGGTGTGGGTCATCTCGATGAGGATCGCGACGTGATCCGGCGTCTGAAACACATGGGCGTTGTTGTTGTATGCGCTCGGGACCATCGGCAATCCGGTGGTGAACATGCACCGGTCATTCAGGCCGCGATCCTCCCACGAATCGGCGGGATGCTCCCGGCGATACTCCGCGCGCGCGTCCCGGCGCCGCTGGGCGTCCGCCGTGACCGGCGGCATCCGTCCGTTTGGCGGGTCCACGATCAGCGACGTGCGCCGGTTCCCCTGGGTCGTGGTCCCGCGGTCCAGCCAGAAATCGTTATAGGCGCCGAGCGCCCCGTTCTCACCGCGGTCGACGTTGCCGCCGGCCTCGGTCCGTTGGGCCGGGCGATTCAGTAGCTCAGCCTCTCGGTCCGCGGTCGCTTGTTCGAGGTTGGCTGCCTCTTCCGCGGTCAGGAACTCGCGGTCCGAGAACTCCTCGGGCCGCTGGAGCGGCGTGATGGAGCGAAAGTCCCAGATGCCCTGTAGCGCGGGGTCGCCCCACGCCGTCCGAGTCGCGGCCGTCGTGTTCGCGGACTGAGCCGCTGCGGATACCGGCGCAAGCGCCACGACGCCGATCACGATCAACACCACGGCGAGACATCGATGGCTCATCTGACCCTCCTCATTCGGACATCCGACCGTCGCCCATGTAGGCCTAGGCAATGATGGACCTGGTCGCGCCGTAGCGCAATAGGCCGGGCTGTCCGCGATGGATCAGGGTTGACGAGGGGGGCCGTCAGCGAATGCGCCGCACGCGACCGGACGAGCTGCGGCTGTCGGATACCTGGGGCTCACCGGCGTAGTAGACGGATCCACTGCTGCTCAGCCTCGCGTCGAGCGACTCCTCCACCCACAGCCGCGCGCTCCCGCTGCTGCTCAGCCGGGCGGTGGCATGGCCACTCCGCACGGATTCGCCGTCGTAGTCCCCAGAGCTGCTGATGCGGATGTCCTGCTCCTCGACCGCGCCGTCATGAATCGTGACGTTGCCGGAACTACTGATGCCGATGTCGAGTGCATCGGCGTCGATGCGCTCCATCGACAGGTCGCCGGAGCTGGTGATGTCGACCTCGAAGCGGTCCGCCGATAGTGCAGGCGCGTGCGCGTTCCCGCTGCTGGAGAGCGCGATATGCTCGAGGGACCCCACGGTGAGGGTATAGCGGACCTCTGCGGACGGCCGCAGCCTGACACCTCGCCGGCCACGGATTCTCAGGACGTCGCCGACCTGCTCCGCCTCGAAATAGGGCAGCAGGTTGTCGTCGGTTTCGATTCTGAGCTCCTCCCGATCCCCAAGACGGATGTCCAGCTCGCCGAGCGTCGACAGGTGGACACCGGCCAGATCGGTGAACGTGTAGGTCTCCTCGCCGATCGTTCCCGACCCGTAGACGCTCTCCTGATCGAGGATGATGTCCACGCAGCCGTGCAGGGCGATGGCGAACAGAACCGGCAGCAGGCGGAGCGGGGAGTGGGCCTTCATCGCTGGTGTATACGGAACCGTCGGCTGTCCGGTTCTCACGATGATGCCGCCTGTATGATCACTCCCTTCGATGGCCCTCCCTCCGTGGACGTCAGTTGACCGCAATGCGTGAGAAGCGCGACAACCCCCTCGCGGGTGTGGTTGGTGGTTTTCCGGAGCAGCTCTTCGTGCTGGTGCGCTGGATGCTCGCCGCCCAGCTGTGGAAGCAGGCGCTGATCGCGATGGCGCTGGCGCCACTGGTGGGATTTCTGGCGTTCGATCTGGGGCTGTTCCCACGAGCGGCGACGGCGCTCAACGGGGTGACGCTGAGGTTCGGGACCGTGTTCCTGATCTTCATCAACCTGCTGGTCCCTCCGGTCGTGGCGCTGTCGGTATTCGTCGGCATCGTGAGCAACAGCGATCTGGGTGCGGTGAGGCGCGTCGGGCTCACCGCCATCGCCACGTATGCCTGCACGACGGTATTGGCGGTCACCGTCGGCGCGGTGCTGGCCTCGGTGCTGATGCCGCTCGCCACCGCGATGGTGGACGCCAGACTCGTCGCGGCCACGGTGGCATCGGCGGGTGAGCTGCCGGTGACGACCGGCCCGCCGGGCGCGATGGCCATCCTCCGCGAGATGATCCCGCGGGGCAACCTCATCAACCCGTTCCTGGAGGGCAACCTGCTCCAGATCATCACGATCGCGGTCGCGGTCGGGGTGGGCACCATGGCCATCCTCAACATGGCGGAGGGCGCGATGGTCGAGGGGGCCAGACTTGCGGTGCGGATGGCCGAATACGGCATGGGCCTGTTTCTCCGGCTGCTGTCGTGGACCATGATCCTGGTGCCGTTCGCGACGTTTGGTTTCATGTTCGACGCGATCGTCAAGCAGCGGAGCGTGACGGCCATGTTCGCCATGATCGGTTTCGCGCTGGCGATCTACATCGGCCTGCTCACGCCGATGATCCTCTACGCTGCGGCAACCAAGGTGATGCGCGGGATGACGCTGCGGCAGATTGCGCGCGCCGTGCGTGAGCCGGTGCTCATTACCTTTTCCACCGCCAGTTCGTCGGTCGCGATGCCCTACACGATGAAGGCCGCCGAGGAAAACTTTGGCGTCGCCCCGGAGATCGCCCGCACCACTGTGCCGCTGGGCGCCACCGTCAACATGGACGGCACCAGCGTGTATCAGGTCATGGCGATCGTGTTCCTGATTTCGCTGTTCGGCGAGTCCGCCGGCGTCACCGTGACGGTCGGCACGCTCGTCAGCATCGCCGCGTTGATCGTGCTGTACTCGGTCGGCACCCCCGGCGTCCCTGGCGGCAGCGTGAAGGTGATTCAGGATGTGCTCACGCTGTTCGGTATTCCGCCGGGCGTGATCGGTATCATCCTGCCGATGGATCGTTTGCTGGATATGTCGCGTAGCGCGGTGAACGTCTGCGGCGACCTCTTCACCGCCGGGGTGACCGACAAGCTGTGCCGGCGCGACGCCGACACGAGCAGCGTCGAACAGGGGACATGACCGACTGCGACGACGTGGTGGCGTGAGACGCGATTTGCTATTGTGGACCCCACGGCACGGAAGATCGATGCGCAACGACGCGCACGGAATCGACCGTGGATGGTCTTGGTTTCGGCCTCGGTACGGGTAACGACATGAGCATCGCTGCGATCATCATCCTCTTCATCCTGCTCCTGCTCTTCCTGTGGTGGTGGTTCACACGGGGGTCGAGCGGGCCGGCGGAAGCATCGTCGGAAGCGCAATACGCGTCCGGTTGGTCAGTGAAGAACAATGCGGATTGGACACCGTTTCCGCCAAACGCCAACCCGCTTGGGCCACCCAACAGCAACTGTACGGGCGGTGTCATCGCCGGTTCGTGGGCCCATTTCACCTTTCCGCCGTTCACGCTTCCCGCGGGCGCGACGGTGGTCGGCGTTCTGCTTCGCGTCAAATACAAAAGCCCGGGCGGCGTCAACACCGTTCAGTTGACCGACGGCGGGGTGCTCATCGGCAATTCGACATCCATCGCCTCGGTGTCCGGTGCCACCGGGTGCGCCGGCACCACGTTTACGAGCGTGGGCAGCGACACCGACATGTGGGGCAGCACCCTCAGTGCCGCCGATTTCAGTGCCGGAGCCGTCGGCGTACGACTCACTCAGAACGCCAACACGGTCGACATCGACGCCGTCGAGCTGACGGTTCATTCGACGTCGTAGGTGATTCCGAGGGGTTATCCGGGAGGTCGAGAGACGGTAGTGCGATCGGAGGTGCGAACCGTACTTCTCGTGCTCGCCGCTGTACCACTGACCCAACCGGTGCTCTTTCTGTTGAGCGGAGTTTCGTTTTCCACCCATCAGAAATTTGCGTTTCTGACGGGTGCACCCAGTCAGTACCTCATCCTCTTTGTGGTCATCCGATCGCTGTCTCGGTCCGGAAGGACGTTCGGCGACATCGGGTTGACGAGCCGAGGGTGGGTGCGCGAAGGACTCCTCGGTGTCCTACTTGGGGTGGGGATCCTCGTGTTCGCTGCCGTGCTGTTCACGGTTCTGGAGCCCATCATTCCGGCCTCAACCCCGCCAGGGCTTATGCCCCGATGGGGAGCCCTGCTTTACGGATTCGCCTTGCTCTCAGCGTTCGCTCCAATCGAAGAAGTTGTGTGGCGCGGCTATGCAATCACCGTGCTGAGGAAGCACGTGGGCGTAACGGCAGCCGTGCTGATGTCGTCGATCGCCTTCGGGGCGATGCATTGGTGGGGTGGACTCAACCTGGTCGTCGCTTCGACAGCCGCAGGTCTTCTCTACTCCGGACTGTTTCTGTGGCGGCGGAACCTCCTTGGCCTCATCGTGGCGCACTTCACATCGGACTTCCCGCTCCTGGTCTTCATGCTGTTGGGTATCGAACGCCCAACCTAGTGTCCTGTAGGACACTACCGATTGGTGACGTCGCCGCGCGCATACCACGGCGACTTTGGGTCTCGGGATGCCGGCCGTCTCGATGCCGTCTACCTACTCCGGGCCTCTCTACGCGACCGATATCAGACGAGTGACCTCATATGGCAAAGAAACACCCGTTCGTCCTCATGGGCTCGACCGGCCTGTCGATCTCCCTGGTTCTCAACCTGTTCAATCGGTACGTCCTAGGGGTTGGTGGCGACGCGTGGTGGTCTGCGTGGTTCCCGCTCTATGTGGTGTGGTTCGTGTTCCTGGTGATCGGCGTGGGCCTGTCCAGGAAGAAGCCCAATAATCGGTAGTCGCAGTTTGGCTTTCCGCCGTGCCAGATTGAGCAGTGCACCAATCATTCTTTTGCGGCTTGTGCAGCGGCCTTCTCCTCCGCGCGGGACCCGGCGAGCATGTTGGTCATACCGTAGTTCCCCTCGTGGCACGCGAATTCGTAGATCAAGTCTGGGTTCTGTTTCATGGGGTACTGCGCAGTCCATGACGTCGTCCAGATCGTGGGATCGGTGACCGTGTATTCGTAGAGCAATGCCTCTGGACCGGTGCGCGTGAAGCGTTCGACCAGCGACAGGTGCTCGCCGGTACTTAGCAGTGGCCGCCCGATCTGGTCGTGTTTTCCGTTGAAGTGGATGGTTTCCACGACGAGCGTGTCGCCTTCCCAGTGGCCGCGCGAGTCGCCCATCCACTGCTGAATCTGGGGCCTCACGTGCCGTCGCCCATCCAGCGGCACGACGCGCACATCATGGTTTTGCTCGTTGAGGATGGCGACGTAGTCAGGGGTCTGAAACAGCTGGATGTTGTTGTTGTAGCCACCCGTGCTGATGGGCGGGCCGGCCTTGGCGTGCTGGATGCACCGATCCCCGGCGTCGAGGTCTGCCCAGATGGCGGCAGGACGTGCTCCACGGCGCACGAGCGCAATGCGCTGAGCTTCGGGCGACTCGGCGAGGCGCTGCGCCTCCGCCGTCAAGGGAGGCAGTCGCCCATCAGGCGGGTCCACGATCAGCGACGTGCGCCTCGTCCCGATTGCGGTGGTCCCTCGGTCGAGCCAGAGGTTGTTGTACGCGCCAAGCGCCCCCTCTTCCCCAACGTCAACGTTGGCACCCGCCCTGGTTCTCACCGCGGGGCGATTCAACAGCTCTGCCTCTCTATCCAAGGTGCGTCGTTCGAGGGTCGCCGCCTCTTCCTCTGTCAGAAACTCCTTATCTCCTAACTCCTCGGGCCGTTGGAGGGGTGTGAGGGTGCGGTAGTCCCACACGCCCTGGAGATCCGGATGGCCCCACGGGGTCTGCGGAGCGGTCTGCGCCGCGACAGGAATGGCTGACAACGCGGTGACCGCGATCACGGAAAACAACGCAGCGAGACATCGATGGCTCATCTGATCCTCCTCGCGCTCATCCAAGTACGCCCATGATGGACCTGGAACCAGTTGCAGGCAAGGACTTGGGGAACCAAGTATTCTGACTGGAGGACGGGGCGTGGCGCAGCCTGGTAGCGCGCCTGCTTTGGGAGCAGGAAGTCCTCGGTTCAAATCCGGGCGCCCCGACCACTTTAACTCCTTGAACCGGCAAGGGGTTCCGGCTGGCTCTAAGTCGTCTCGGAGTCAACCGATTCTTTTTCCGACGGTCTTTGTGCGACGTTTGTGCGACGTTTTCGGGATTTCTCCAGTTTCTTCAACGTGTGATGCAGATGGCCCGCCGTCGAGTCAAGCCCATTCTTAGTTGAAACTCTCCACGGCTCCCGATGGCTTACGCGGCCTGCTTCTTCGACGTCGTCGTGTCGATCTTCAGTTCTCGCTTCAATGCGGCCCGAAGCGTGGGAAGGTGGCGGTAGCCCCTCACCCTTCGTAAGCGCGGTTCGATGTCCAGGAGGGCGGTCGCCAGCCAGCGGTGGCGTTGGCTCGAGCTCTGCCAGTGATCTACCTTCGCGCAGCGTTCCTCGACCAGCGCATTGACCGACTCCAGACAGTTCGTCGTCTTCAGCGACCGGCCCAGCACTCCGTACACGCCCAATCGATGTCACGTCAGGGTTTCGTCCAGGCCTTCCGCCAAGCTGTCAGCCGCCGACTGGTTCCGCTCGTCCAACTCGCCGTGGAGCGTCTCGAGCGCACCGAGGGCCTCGTCGTAGTCCGGCCGGTTGTACGCTCGCTGGAGACGCTGACGCCACACCGCCTGCTCGTGCTTGGCCAGGTAGCTCACCACGTTCTCGCGCTTGTGCCACTGGCACCGTTGGACCAGGGCCCGGCCCCGGAAGGCCTTCCGGACGGCCGTGCGGAGCCCCTTGCCGCCATCGAGGATGACCAGCACACCCTGGGAGAGGTCGAGGCCCCGCTCGACCAACGACCGCAGGAACGGTGTGAGCACCGTCGCGTTCTCCGTGTCCGTTTCGACGAAGCCCAGGAAGCGTTTCTCCCCAGACAGCGTGATGCCTAGCGCGATGACCATCGTCGCGTCAGCGAACGTCTTGCCGTCCAGGAACACGGCCACCACGTCCTCATCGGATAGGTCCCGCTCCTGGAACGCCCGTAGCTGCGCCGCGCTGGCCTGGATGAACCCCCGGGACACCGTCGAACTCGACAGCCCGATCGCCCCGGGAATCGCCGCCGCGGCCGCCGCGTAGTTGCGGCACGAGATCCCGTAGAGCACCCGTCGCAGCAGCGCGTCGTCCACCTCGCGGTCGTCATGCAACGCCGCATACGACCGCAGCGGAATCTCGCTCCCTGCGAGGCGACGAATCCGGGGCACGCGAATCGGCACGCGCTGCCCCGCGAGACCCACCGTCCCAGGGTTACTGCCGTGACGGCGTCCACCGACCGACGCGTCCTTCCGGACGTAGCGCTCGCTCGCCAGCGCCGTCACCTCCTGGTCGAGCAACTCCTGCACATGCATCAGGCCCAGGGGAACCAGCGAGCGGATCAGCTCCACCTTCGCGTCCAGCTCCAGATCCGCGTAGGCCTCGCGGTGAATGATGTTGACCGAGCCCAGCTTGCGAACTTTCTTGCGCTTCCTGACAGCACGTAGGACACTCATCGTGGCTCCTCTCTCTCGTGGGGTGATGTCCGTCTTTTGCAACGTCATCACACCACAGGGTCTGGAGCCGTTTCAATTTTCAACTAAGATTAGCTCACCCTCCCGCCGTCGTCGTAGAGAGATACCGGCTCGTCGTGCTGATATTGCTATGACCGAGCCAGGTCGCGACCTCATGCGGTGAGACGACATCGGCCTCCTGCAACTGCGAGGCAAACTCGCGACGCAAATCGTGGAGGTGGAGCCCGTCGATCCCGGCGCGCTGGCAGGTCTTTGTCCACGCCTTCCTGACCGACTTGACGCGCTCTCCGACCTCGTTGCCGAAGACGCACGCGCTCGGCGGGAACGACTGGCCCTTCGGGTCAGTGCGACGCATCTCCAACTCGGCCCGAAGCCGCTGCGAGATGGGAATCGTCCGGGCGACGGCTGTCTTCGTGGTGTCGTCGGAGAAACAGAGCACGTTCTCCGTCCAGCGGACTTGTCCCCAAGTCAGCGCCAGTAGCTCGCCGGGTCTACACCCGGTCTCCAACATCCCGACGATGAGCGCCCGAAGATGGGGCTGCGCGTGTTCAAGGAGCCGCGCCTCCTCGCCCGGTTCTAGTCGTCGTCGCCTGGGTCGCTCGACCTTGCTCTCCAGCGAGATCACGGTCTGCCCGTGGCGCTTGAATGGCGTGTGGTCCGTGTGGCCCTTCCTGATAGCCCACCCGAACAAGTGGCGCAGCCGCCCCAAAGCCCGGTTGGTGGCAACCTCGCCACCCTTCACAGTGGGACGCGGGAGGACAGGTCGCTCGGCCGTCTCGCCCCGATCAACCGCCGCCTGATAGATGTCCCAGGCACGACGGGCCGTCCGAGCCGCAGCGCGACGCGCGTTCCGCACGTGCTCGATGTCGGCCGTCGTTATCGAGTCGAGCGGCTTGTCCTCGACGCGAATGGTCGCGCCGTTTGCGGCAGGCACCTCCGCTCGTCGCCAGTGACCGAGCAGATACTCGATCTCCCTGGCGGCACGAGAGCGTCGCGTCGGGACGTGCACGTGTTCCGCTAGATAGAGATCGCAGATGTCCCCGAACGTCAGATCGGTCGAAGGCGACGCAGGTGCCGGATGTCCGACCGTGTCGATGCCACTTCGGATGTCGCTCCGTAGGCGGTCGGCGAGCGCCAATGCGTCGCTCTTCGCTCTCGGTTTCCGCTCTCCGCGTAGGCTCGCGATCTTGTCGAGCGAGTATCGCCACTCTCTGCCGTCGTATTTGAAGCCGAAGTGCCACGGATGGGCACACTTCGACCACTGACGGCGGGGGCAACCGCAACGCTTCTTCAAGCCGCCGTTGTCTCGCACGTTGACGGAGCGCCCGTTGGGTAGGGTTCGGGTTCTCATACAGCCTCCTTGCTGTGGAGCCGTCGGTCTGCGGTGCTGAGGGATAATCTGCGGCAGGCCGTCGGCAGTTGGCGCTGCTGACGCGCTTAGGGGCGTCGGTTCGTGCTGTTTCACGACCGACGCTCCGTCTACTATACGCCGCCTGCCCGCGTTGACCCCGCTATAATCGGCACCAGTTCATGCCTCTCACGCCTGGCGTTCGCCTTGGCGTCTACGAAGTCGCCGCCCAGATCGGCGCCGGCGGATGGGCGAGGTCTACCGCGCCCGCGACACGAAGCTCGACCGGGACGTGGCCCTCAAGGTCTTGCCCGACCTGTTCGCCAACGACCCCGAGCGGCTCGGTCGGTTCCAGCGCGAAGCCAAAGTCCTCGCGTCGCTGAACCACCCGAACATCGGCAGCATCTACGGGCTCGAGGAGTCGGACGGTGCCCAGGCACTGGTCCTTGAGCTCATCGAGGGGCCGACGCTGGCGGACCGCATCGCCCAGGGACCGATCCCCATCGACGAAGCCCTGCCCATCGCCAGACAGATCGCCGAGGCGCTCGAAGCGGCACATGAGCAAGGAATCATCCACCGCGACTTGAAGCCAGCGAACATCAAGCTCAAGCCGGACGGCACGGTCAAAGTGCTCGACTTCGGCTTGGCGAAGGCGTTTCAGCCGGACGCAAGCAACCCCGGTGTCTCGGCCTCACCGACCATCTCCCTCACAGCGGCCGCGACGCAGATGGGGATGGTGATCGGGACGGCGGCGTATATGGCACCGGAGCAAGCCAAAGGCAAGGTCGTGGACAAACGGGCCGACGTGTGGGCCTTTGGCGTGGTGTTCATTGAGATGCTGATCGGGCGGAAGGTGTTCGTCGGGGACGATGTGTCGGACACGCTGGTGTCGGTGTTTCGGGACGAGCCCGACTGGAGCGCGCTTCCGGGCGACGTGACCAACAGCACGCAGCAGGCGCTCCGCATTTGCCTGCACAAGGACGCGAAACGCCGCGCCGGGGACATGTCGGCCGTGCGGCTGGCGATGGAGGGCGCGTTCGAGACATCGGTCGCTACGCCGTCAGAAGCGGTCGTCGCCCAACCGTTGCAGTTCTGGCAACGACCGGTGGCGGCCTTCAGCGTCCTTGTGATCGCCGTTCTTGTCACCGGCTTCGCCGCCTGGAGCCTGATGCGGCTAGCGCCACCCGAAGCGGAGCCGGTCGCTCGCTTCGAGATTCCGCTCAGGGCCGAACAATCCTTCGCGAATACCGGGCGTCACTTCGTCGCGGTGTCGGAAACGCCGTGACACCTGCGGCTATTGTCCGGTTAAGGTGAGCGCGCAGAGGACACCAGGGCTTGAGACTCACCCCACTCGCCATCGCGCTGCTCGTCGCGTCCCCGGTCTTCAGCCAGTCGCGCGTCTACACGAACGCCGACCTGGGGAAACCGTTGTCTCGGACCGGCACGCTCACCCCGGCCCAAGCGGCCGCGATCCTCGCACCCTACCGATTCGTCTACCACGCGCCGTCAAACGGGCCCCATCTCTACGCCACACATTCTCGCCCCATAGTTGGCGGTTACGGAAGGGGCCCTTTCGGTGAGTTCCCATCGCCACGCCCTCGCCGGCGCCTTGATGGGACGCTGCTCTCGCAGCCGCCGTGGCGGATGACGACACCTCTCGGGCGGCCTCGCCATCTGCGGCGACGACCCGGAACGGTCTGCGACTCCGACGACCGCTCTTGGCTCGTCCGATGGTCCTTCTAGCCTCAGGAACCTTGCGACTCGCTCGTGCGCGAGTCACCGGGTGAAACGAATCCGCCGCGATGTAGGCGGCCAATCTCGTTGCCGGTTCCGTCCACAATGACCCGGACGATGGCCACGCGGTGCTCGAGCATCTGCTCGAGCGTAGCCAATTCGGCGATGAGGTCTTCGCGTGTCGTGTCCACGGCTGGGTCCTTTCTCGTCGTGGCGCTTCAGGATGGCCGTGGTGCCGTGCTCGGGCAGTCCTGGCTGTTGGCGTCTGCGACAGCCTTGGCCACGACGGTCGCGCTCTCGGCCTCACGGTCGGCGATCTCCCGCAGGCGCGTCGCCACCTGCTCTGCGCGGTCGGCGAGTTCGGAGGCCGACATCCCGTCGAAGGTGGTCGGGGTGCGCGGCTCACGCGACCGCTCGTCGTGCAGCGTGGCGCCGAGTGTCTGCGCCACGGTGACAAGCCGTTGCCATTCCGTCGAGCCGGGTTTCATCACTTCTAGTTGTTCCAACGTCGCGGCCAGGTGTGCACAGTTCGACCGTTCGAGGATTGTGCCTGGGGTGAACTCCGCTACCAGCTCCGCGAGCAACGCATCGCGGCGTAGGACGTTGACTGGGTGGCGGCGGGCGACGAAGTTCTGACGCAGGAAGATGCCGCAGCGGGGACACTTCCCCTTGCCCGAGGGCAAGACGTCTGCCTCACATTTCTTGCACCACGTCAGCGGCAACGTGTCTGGCTCGCCGGCAGAGCGAGGCGTCATCGCACCAGGGGACGTCCCGTCGGGAAGTGACGAGTCTCCGACCGACGGCGCGACCGCTGCGGGTGCTGGACCGTGCGGCTCCCCGTCGGCGACGGACGGGTGAGCCATCGGGGGCGCTTCCCGCTGAGATCCTTGGTGAGCCCCACACGCGTTGCTAAGTCTTTGTTGTCCATCTAGTTACACCACAGTCTACCTACATCCAACACGTGGCGGGCCGAAGCCGCACGTGGCAGGAGCGGCCCGTCTGTCCGGGTGTCGTGCATCGGGATTCGTGGATTCGGGAACGGCGGATTCCTCCGCCGGCGCCACGCGCCCGTCGCTCACCTACCCCCAGCAATGCGAGTCCGTAGAAGGAACGATGAACTCACCTGAGCTGGTGCGACCCGAGGCTGTCAGAGAACCTGACGAACAAGTTAAGAGCACCCCCCACCGGAAGCTTGCCAACCTTCACAAAGTTTTAGAAATCCAAAGAACAGTTCTTCACTCAGCCGCGACAATCATGATTGCATCGAGAGCAACCTTTTCAGCCGGCAGTTCCTGATCGCCAGCCGGGTAGCTATTAGCGTCGAGCAAATACGCCACAACGTCAACGTATTCCTCATCCGTGAGCCGCCCAGGCCCATCTTCTGGCATAGACACCTTAATTCTCTCGAACAGTGAACCGACCGGGAACTCGGTCCAAAATCCTATGAATTCGCTACCAGCTATACTAGGAGCCATTTCACCGCCTTCCAGCTCAAGGCCGTGACATGATTCGCAATCTCTATTGTAGACTCGCCGACCCCGGCGCGCCTGCGCGGCAGTGAACACCCCATCGAGCACTGAACTGGTTACCTCTTGCACGCCGGTACGGATTACCACACCAGTCCCTGTCTCAGCTGCCAGTCCGAATACTGAGACACACGTCACCATCAATCCGACACACCCTGCAGTTCCAACTCTCTTCATCCGCCAACCCCCATCCACCGGCACTCGCCCATCCACACCAGCCTGGCTCAATTTTGGCATGTCGAATCGAGCCAAACGAATCTTACCAGGCGGTGTCGACAGCCCGGTCCGAGCGTTCTCGGCAGTAGGCGGTACCCCGCCGTTTATCCGGCGGGCGCACGGTGCATGCTTGGTGGACGAAGACGGCCAATCCTACATCGACTTTGTCATGTCCTGGGGTCCACTTATTCATGGCCATGCACCGGCAGGGTTAACTAGGGCGCTAGTTCGCGCGGTCAAGCGCGGCACGAGCTTCGGTGCCCCGACGCCAGAGGTCATGATGGAATTCAAGTAGGATGAGGAAATATTCGAAAACCGTGTGGATGCCGGGAGGATCGATGGGTCAGTTGGCCGCGACCATTGAATTGACCTGGATCGTCTGGGTCGTGGAGTCCCACGTGCCGACGACTGCTACTTTCATTCCGGCAAACTCTCTTGATTTGTCCTGGTCGCTCAACAGATAGGTTTGTTCGCCGTCAAACAAAACGAACTCGACGGTGTGGTCATCGACGCAAGCGATGGCGCAGGCAGCGTCGGTCGACCCCATCCGCATTCCGGAATGATCGGCGCTGGGGCACTCGTCATCGGTGATCGTGCCTGAGAACGTCTGTCTGCTCTGGGTTGCAAACATCGTGGCGGAGGCAAGAAGAGCGGAGGCAAGAAGACCTATCAGTAGATATTTCATAAAGCTCACGCAAAGCGAAGTCATTCCCAACCTGCGGGAAATCAGGGGAAGGTGTCACACACCTCCCCTGATTCGTGGTCAAAAACCCCGAGGCCGAGAAACTCTCTGCCGGTTATCGGCCATTTATCATGATGTGGGCGTCCGGCGTGCCCTCAAACATCAGCCAGGCGCCGCCCGCGTCGCGAACATTCGGCAGTCCGACTTCGTCCGCCATGAAGTTCGGCATGCCGATAAACGTGTGCCAGATGGCGGTGTCCTGGCTGTCGCCCCGGAGGTTATACCAAATGGTCCCGACTTCGGGCAGCTCACGCGTTCCGTCTTCCCCGGCGGCCACAACCAGCTCCCTAATCCCTCCGGTGCCGCTGCTCGACAAGACAGGACGCCCGGCGGCCCTGCCTCCACTGGCCACTGCCAGCAGTGGCTGGGCCTTGGCCCCCATCTCCGCGAACGCTCGATTCTGCGCGATGCGCGCCATGTTGGCGTCGCTGCTAACGCACTCCACCGACCACGGCCGCTCTCCAGGCCAGCCGGTCAGGTCGTAGCAGATCATACGGCCGGGGCCGGGCCTCAAAACTTCAAACGTAAAGTCGGCAGCCGTGACGTCATCCTCCGGACTCTTCGCCGGATTCCGAATCCACTTAACGACCGTGGCGTTCCTGGCCATAGCCGCGTTCGGAGCGGCGAGCAACGGCTTTTCGATGGGGTCTTTCGTATCGGTCCGGCGCTCCTCATAGACCTGCGCCTGCGCCGGCGCGCTCATCGCAACCGTCATTACGCCGAGTACAAACAGAGAGATCGGTTTCATGTGAGTCCTCCAATCGCTATGCCTCAAAATTTGGGCGTTTAAAAGCTCGCAGCCTACCACGACGGCGCGTACTCTGCTCTATTGAATGTTTCCGCCGACGGGCAGGCCGCTCGGTACGCGCTCGGGAATCGTCCGGTCGAACGACCCATCGCTCAGAGCAATTAAAAACTCGATCAGATCCACGTCTTCTTCGTCCACGTTCTGCAACTCGCGAAGCCGCTGATCGAGCTCCTCGTAGGGGACGTTCGGGTTCCGGGACTCCCCGGCGATGGTGGATTCATAGAACCCCACGACGGCGTTCAGCGTCCTGAACATGCCATTGTGCCCGTATGGGAAGGTCAATTCGAGGTTTCGCAGCGACGCCGTGCGAAACGCATAGCTGTCGCACGCTGCTCGGGACGCATCAGTACGCGGCTCCCCAGGAGCTGCCGGGCAAGGAGGGTTCTGCGCGCCTCCGTCGGAGGCGGGCGTTGTGGCACCTGATGCAAGAGCGGGGTTGTCGGGCACGCCCATGACATGCAGTTTGTAATCGGAGAACATGGGCCCGTTGTGGCACCTGATGCACCCGATCTCCTCGAAGCGCTGCATTCCTCTGACCTGTTCCGTCGTCATGGCGCTGCGGTCGCCGCGCATGTAGCGGTCGAACGGCGAGTTGTTGGCCAGCAGCGACCGCATGAACGCCGCTATCGCCCTGCCTAGGTTTTCCGCGGTGACCGGCTGTTCACTGCCGAAGGCCCCGGCGAACAGGCTCGGGTACTCGGCGTTGGCCTGGAGCTTCGCCACCACTCTCGCGAGAGCCTCATCCTCCGGGTAGGTGTCCCCTCGCATTTCCTCAAACGACTTGAGCGGTTCGAGCGCCTGCGATTCGAGGCTCCTGATGCGATTGTCCCAGAACGCCGGCGCAGTCGCCGGGTCGTAGCGGCCCGATTCATCGATGCCGTTGAAAGCAACGTTCAGAACCGTCGGACTATTGCGTTTGACGAGATGCCCGTCACGCCGGAAGCGGCCCCGGCCGGTGCCCGTCACGCCGAGCGACAGGTCGCGGTCCTCCGCATAGCCGTTTATGGGATGATGGCACGTCGCGCAGGCTACGTCTTGGGGTCCCGACAACAGCGGGTCCCAGAACAGCAGCCTTCCCAGCTCAACTTTTGCTGGGGTCGTCGGGTTATATCCCGGCGCCTCCTGAGTCTCTGGCAGCGCCGACACACTGTGTTCACCGTCGACCGGGAACTGAGTTTCTTGTCCAACGGCACCAACTTCCATGAAAAGGAGTACGGCGACCGTAGCTGCTGCGACCAGCAGTCCGGTAAGGTGTTTCGCTCCGAACAAAAACTCACGGAATTGGCTTTTCGTCATTGCTGCCTCCTAAGAGCGACGATGTGACGGAGACGCTGATTCTACCGCCTACGAGGGGGGCGTTCAACACGAGGCGAGGCGAGGCGGAGGGTGTCGCAGCCCCGTGCTGCAGAAAGCGGGATCGAGGATGTACTCAGTCCGTTCTGTTTTCATGATTTTTGCCCTTCCTGTCGTTCCTTTCGCAGCCGGTTCATGGTGTCGCGGTGACGCTTCGCCAATTTGTTGGCATTGTGCAGGGCGTCGAGAAGCGCGTGCGTCATCTCCCGGTAGCTCTGCACGTCGGCGAGCGCTTGGATGAGAAGGTCGTACGTGTGATTACAGTCGTTCTCGAGCCGGCTGTATCGCCACTGCCAGTGCGCCGCGAGGTTCGCGCGCGTCGTGGTCGGCGCCGGTGGCGTATTTAACCCCGAGGTCGTTTTGCGCGGCGGCAATCCCTTGGTTTGCCAGCGCCCGCAGCTCATCGATGTACTCCTGCTGCGCGTAGATCGGCACAGTGGTAACCGCCACGAGCATGGCGACCGCGATGAGGTACACGTAACGTCGAGTCATCACTATTCTCCGACCACGACGACGAACGGTGAGATGCCTAGCCTACCGCGGACCGACAGGCGGTGGGGGGATGTCCCAGTAGCTGTTGAAATTTGAAGCGGCGGCTCTTCACTGGTCGTGCTATACGACCGGTGACTAAACCGAGGTGCAAGCCTCCCAGCAAGGAGCCGCCATGAAGCAGCAGTCTCGCACAGTCACTCGTCGTCGCCAATCGGAATCCCCGTCGGTGCGCCACCTCCCGTTGGTCGAGATCCTGATGGATACCGAGGCTGAGCTCCAGGAGCTGGTCGTGGCCTCGGGCCTGAAGGTGCTCGAGGCCATGCTCGAAGAGGATCGGGCGGCGGTGTGTGGGCCACGGTATGCGCATCAAGCGGCGCGACGGGCGTACCGGGCCGGGCATGCCCCCAGTCAGGTCGTGTTGGGCGGGCGCAAGGTCGCGATTCGGCGCCCGCGTGCCCGCCGCGCCGGCACGGAGGTGCCGCTGCCGACCGTGCGGGCGTTCACGGATGCGGACCCGCTGAACCGGCGGGTCGTCGACCAGAGGCTCATCGGCGTCGCGACCCGCCAGTATGCGCGGAGTCTCGAGCCGCTCGGCGCGGAGATCACCACGCGGGGCACGAGCAAGAGTGCGGTCAGTCGACGCTTTGTGGCGCAGACCCAGGCGCAGTTGGACGCGTGGCGCGCGACGCCGCTCGACAACCTCGACCTGGCCGTACTGCTGATCGATGGGGTGCACGTCGGCAGCCATTGTATCGTGGTCGCCCTGGGCATCGATAAATCGGGCACCAACCATCCGCTTGGCCTCTGGGAAGGGGCCACCGAGAATGCGACGGTCTGTCAGGGGCTGTTGACCAATCTCATGAGCCGCGGACTTCGCACCGACCGGAGCCTCCTGGTGATCGTCGATGGGGCGAAGGCCCTCGACGCCGCGGTGACCCAGACGTTCGGCCGGGCGGCCGTCGTGCAACGGTGTCAAGTGCATAAGGGCCGGAACATCCTGGAGCATCTCCCCGAGGCGCAGCGGCCGTGGGTGCAGGCGATCCTCACGCGCGCCTATACGAACCGCCACGTCAAGACGGCGACGCGTCTGCTGCAGGACCTCGCGCGTCGCTTGGACACCGACTACCCGAGTGCAGCCGCCAGCGTGCGGGAAGGACTCGACGACACCCTGACCGTGCTCGGCCTGGGGCTGTCGGAGCGCCTCCAACGATCGCTCGCCACCACGAATGCCATTGAGAGTCTGCTCAGCCGCACCCGCCATGTGAAACGGAATGTGAAGCGTTGGCGCGGTGGGACGATGGTGCTGCGCTGGGTGGCCGCCGGGGTGCTCGAAGCGGCGAAGGGGTTCCGTCGGGTGAAAGGGTGCAAAGATATGCCGGCCCTCGTCGCGGCCCTCCGAGCGCGCGACGCGCGGCTGGGCCTCGGGGAGTCGTCAGCGATGGTTGCGTAGTCGTGAACCGAGCCGCCGCTGAGTTTCAACAGCGCACGGGACATCCCCGGCGGTGGCGCTTCAGGAATTCGGGTGGGCAAGAGTATGTGCTTCATCCGGGTACAGGTCCAGGCGTCCGAGGTGGAAGTAGATGGCCTGGCGGAACCGCTCCCGGCTGCGAAAGCCCGCGGCCTGTTTCTTGATCCACTGGATGCGTGAGTTGATGGCCTCGGCGGTCGCGTTCGTGATGCCGCTGATGATGGCGTTGATGACCCCGTCGAAATGTCGTCGGACGGTCCGTGCGGCGCGGATCATGGGTGCCAGGCGCGAGCGTGCCATCCAGGCGAGTACCTCCTTCAACGCCCGCTCCGCCCGTTTGGGTTGGCGAAACGCGAAGGCGTCCATAAACGTTTCCTTGATGGCCCAGGCTCGGGCGACCTTGAGGTTGCTGGACTTGAGCTGCGTCAGCTCGGCCGTCTGCGCCCGCGACATGTTCCAGGGATTCATGAGGAAGAGATGCCGCGTGCCCTTGAGGCGCTCGTCGTGTTGCTCTAGCAGCGTTTTGTGCTCTTCACGCCGGACCTTGTTCACCGCATCGCCCAACAGGCTGGCGAGGTGGTACTTGTCGAAGACAATCCGCTCGTGCGCGGCCGGCCCCAACGCCCGGGTGACCGCGCTCAGGTAGGCGCCCGACATGTCCATCGCGACCGCCTCGATGCGGGCCCGTTCCGAGGCGGTGAGCGGGTCGAAGAAGCCGCTGAGCGACTCCGCCGAGCGGCCGTCCGAGACGAACAGGACCGCCGCCCGCCCGGGATCACACACAACCGTCACGTACTCATGCCGCTGCTGGAACGAGGTCTCATCAACGCCCACGACCTTGGGCACCGAGAGCTGACGGCGGGCGAGACCGCGGGCCACCGCGCGCTCCATGATGCCCGCCACCTGGTCCCAGCTCAGGGCGAGCAGCTCGGCGACGGCTTTTATACTGGCGTGCTGCAGCCATTCGATGACCAGACACTCGAAGAGGGCGGTGAAGCGAGACCGGGGGGCCGCCCAGGGCACCTTCAGCTGTCTGATCCCATGCGACGGACATTCGATTCGAGGAATCTCCCCCACGAGCATGGTCTTGTATTGCATCGTGTCAAGGTGTCGCCACGACCGCGTCCGGGTGTCGTGGCGCGGGCAGGGCTCACTACACTCCGGGCACGGCGTCGATGCATCCGGCCTGAGGGCCACAAACACCTGCACCGAGTGGTCTTGCATCGAGATGTCCACCTCGACGACTTCCCATGGTGGTTCGAGTCCGAGAAGCTGGGCATACAAGTCACGGTCCTGCATGCCGGGATGCTACATCTACTCACGCCCACCCTCGATGGCGTCGTCCGCCACCCAAAAGCCGGAAGAGCCCAGGCGGTTCAACGGGGACGGGGGTTAGCGCGGGGGCGTGCTGGCTTCAACGACATTTCGTGTGAGATAACGGAGCCGACCAAAAAGATGATTCGCGTCAAATTTACCGTCGGCATAGGCGACAGCGATGCGTTCCCGTCTCGACATTGTCGATGGAGTGGTTTCTCCAGACGACGAACACATCGCACTCAGTTACGGATCGTTCGATACTGAGGAACCTCCATTTCCAATCGTCGCTCGCGTGTCGCCACCCCGCAAGAGCGTGATCACGCTTGAACTGCTGGTAGACGACTCAACGACACGCGGGACAGAGATCATTGCTGACGTACGGCGAAAGGTGCAGTGGCTGTTCGTGGAAAAAGGTGAAGCCAATCCGTGGGGCTACGCAATATATCACTGCACGACCGCCGCGAATGCGTACGGCAATGTTCACGGGGGCTGGGTACCTGCCTCCAATGAGCATAGGCAATGAGGCGGCCTGCTGAAAGACTAGGACGTAGGTTGAAGCAGCGCGCCTGATAGCACGTTGAGTCCTTCCGCGCTCGGCAAATTGTTGCTTCCCATCATGAGGACATGGGCCTTCATCACGTCACGAGCCGAGGAAGTAAATGCTCCACACGTTGTTTTGTCTCTCGACTGACAAGCGGCACAAAAGAAGCGCGCTTGAGATCGAGTGAACCGCCCCGGGTTTCCGAGAGGCTCCATTTCTTGGGAGGATGGAGTCCATGGGAAGACCGAGGAAGTACTCGCCCGAGGTTCGGGAACGAGCGGTGCGGTTGGTATTCGACCACGAGCATCAGCACGACTCACAGTGGGCGGCGATGCGATCGGTGGCAGAGAAGATCGGCTGCACCGCGGAGACCCTGCGCCACTGGGTGCGCCAGGCCGAGCGCGACAGCGGACGTCGCCCCGGACTGAGCACCGAAGAGCGGGTCCGGATGAAAGAACTCGAGCGTGAAGTGCGTACGCTCCGGCGGGCCAATGAGATTCTGCGAAAGGCCTCGGCGTTTTTCGCGCAGGCGGAGCTCGACCGCCGACCGAGGTAATGGTGGCCTTCCTCGACGCGGAGCGGACGACGTACGGGGTCGAGCCGATGTGTGCCGTCCTGCCCATCGCTCCCGCGACGTACTTTCGGCACAAGCGGTGTCAGGCGGATCCGGACCGGCGGTCCCGGCGCGCCCAACGCGATGCGTGGCTCAGGACGCAGATCCAGCGGGTCTGGGAAGAGAACTTCGCCGTGTACGGACCCCGCAAAGTGTGGCAGCAACTGAGCCGAGAAGGCATCGTCGCGGCTCGATGCACGGTCGAGCGATTGATGCGGCAGCTGGGGCTGCACGGCGCCGTGCGTGGCCGCGCGTTCAAGACCACGACGGTCCCCGATGCGACGGCGACACGACCCGCGGACCTGGTGAAGCGCGCGTTTGTCGCGACGCGCCCCAACCAGCTCTGGGTGGCAGATCTGACCTACGTGGCGACGTGGTGCGGCTTCGTCTACGTCGCCTTCGTGATCGATGTCTTTGCGCGGCACATCGTCGGCTGGCGGGTGACGCGTTCGTTGCGCACCGATCTGGCCCTCGATGCGCTCGAGCAAGCGCTGTATGCCCGGCCGACGACCGACCAACTCGTGCATCACAGCGATCGCGGTTCGCAGCTGGCCGCCTCGGTCGCTGTGGTGCACCAACCCGTCAGCCGCTGGCCGCGCGTAGAGGGCTCGCTCCAACGCATCAAGGGCGAGGTCGGTGCGCAAGGAACTGGAGACTCGCCAGCCCCACGATGCACCGGGCAAAGACATCGATGACGAACGCTACGTAGACGAAGCCGCGCCAGGTCGCCACGTAGGTGAGGTCCGCGACCCAGAGTTCGTTGGGCCGCGTGGCCACAAACGCCCGGTTGACCAGGTCCGCCGGCCGCGGGGTGGCGTCAGGACGGGTCGTCGTGGTGAACGCGCGTCCCCGGACGGCGCCCCGCAGGCACAGCTCCCGCATCAGGCGTTCGACGGTGCACCGAGCCACACCGATCCCCTCGCGATTCAGCTGGCGCCAGACTTTGTACGCGCCGTAGACCGCGAAGTTCTCGTCTCGCACGCGACGGATCTGCGCCTTCAGCCAGGGGTCGCGCTGCGCCCGACCCGATCGCAACTGGGGATTCGCCTGACACGCTTTGTGCGCGTAGTACGTCGACGGAGCGATCGGCACCACGGCGCTGATCGGCTCGACCCCGTACGTCTCCCGATGTGCGTCAATGAAGGCCACCATTACCTCGGTTGGCGGTCGAGCTCCGCCTGCGCGAAATAGGCCGACGCCTTCCGCAAGATCTCGTTCGCGCGCCGGAGCTCGCGGATCTCACGCGCTTGCTCTTTGAGCACGGCCCGCTCGTCCGTCGTCAGCCCTGGGCGTCGTCCCTGATCCCGCTCGGCCTGGCGCACCCAATGCCGCAGCGTCTCCGACGTGCAGCCGATCTTCGCGGCCACGGGTCGGATCGCTGCCCACTGCGAGTCGTGCTGGTCCTCATGTTCGAACACCAGCCGGACGGCTCGCTCTCGTACCTCCGGTGCGTATCTGCTCGGTCGTCCCATGGGCCCCATCCTCCCAAACAATGGAGCCTCCGGGAAACCCGGGGCGATTCACGTCCGGTCGCCCCGGCGGGCTCGGCGTCGGCGTGTCCAGCACCAGCTCCAGCTCTGCGCCGGGCTGGGGCAAGCGCGGGGCATCGGTGCGGAAGAGCACGCCCGTGCGGCTCACGTTGTCCGTGATACCCGGCGACCGCGCAGAAGCGCCACGGACCCGATAGCGGAGCGACACTCGGGCGGCAAAGCGACGCGCCCGGGGCTGCGGGACGGGCCGTCGGGGGCAGGAGCTACGCAGCCGGGCTCTTCTGCGCGCGGCCACGGTCGTTCACCGATCGTAGCGCCGCGTTCTCCGGGGGCTGCGCGGCGTCGTCGAGGGCCCGGGTCTCGACCGTCCCCCGCACATGCGCGCCGGCCGCCACGGCGATCCGGGGCGCCAGGACGGCCCCGTCCAGCCGTCCCGACCCTCGGATCTCGACACGGTCGATGGCGGTCACGTCCCCGCGCACGGCGCCCTCAATCACGACGCCCTTGGCGTGAATCGGCGCCTCGACCTCCGCGTCATTCCCCACCGTCACCGTATGCCCGCGCACCTCGATCTCGCCCTCGAAATGGCCGTGGATGGTCAGGTCCTCCGAGGCCGACAGGTGTCCTTTGATGACGATCGAGGTGCCGAGTCGAAGGGTCGGCCTGGTGGCTGGCCCAGCCTCGTGGGCCTGTACCGGTGCGCTCCGTGTCGGCTCGACCACCCTCAGCGGGCGGGCTCTCGGAGCGCGGTCTGCTTGTCGCCTGAACATTCTATCCATCCGTCACCGTACGGGTCGTGCCCGCTCTATCGGCCGGGATCTCGGCCGGATGTAGACCCGGGCAGCCTGTCCGCGCAAATGGGGCGCGCCACTCGACGGCCACGGCCACGCCCGGCAGCATCTCCGGCAGCCGGGGGTCGTGGGTCACGCGCACGACGGCGCCCCGGGCGGTGACCACGTCCGGTCGCCCCGGCGGGCTCGGCGTCGGCGTTTCCAGCACCAGCTCCAGCTCTGCGCCGGGCTGGGGCAAGCGCGGGGCATCGGTGCGGAAGAGCACGCCCGTGCGGCTCACGTTGTCCGTGATACCCGGCGACCACGCAGAAGCGCCACGGACCCGATAGCGGAGCGACACTCGGGCGGCAAAGCGACGCGCCCGGGGCTGCGGGACGGGCCGTTCCTCTTCGGCGAGCGCCCGCGTGCGGACGCCAGCGGCGATCAGCGCGTGAGCGAATTTCCCGTCGTGTGCAGAGTCAACGGGTGTGAGGTGATGGATGGACACACGGCCCCCTAAGATGCGGGGAGCACGGAAACGTTTCCAAGAGTCGTGCCAGGCGGGCAGTCCGACGTGGGCAGGCGACAACCTCCCTGGCGCCATGAGGTTCCACGGAATCTGACCCGCCCTAAATTGGAGGGTCGGCATCACGACCCGGCCAACCAGTGACCCCACTGGCCAACGACGACGCACTCCGCGTCCCGTCGGGGCGCGTCCGCACCGCCCATGTCCAGCCCTGGGCCGCGATCTCAGACGGGCCGAGCGCCGAGCCAAGGAGCCAGAGACATCGGGACGGCGTCCCCGTCGGGGCTTGGGAGCCCCGGTCTCTAATAGAGGATCAGCCGTCCGCCGATGACCCTCTCGCGGGCCCGCATTGCAGCGCGTGGGCCAACGTCCACGCGCGCGTCAGGAGGTCGACGAGCGCCGTCACGGTGGCCGCCTTCTGCGCGGCATGCCAGGCGACGCGGCAACGCGGGCAACAGAGCAGACATCGCGGCCGACCGCCCGTCCCCCGTCCCGTGGTGCCATCACCGCGCTCACGCTGGGTCCTCCGACGGCGTGCCACTTCCCTGCTCGCCGTCGTCCTCCCGGACATACTTCCCAAGCAGGGACTCGTACACCGTCCGATCTGCCTCGCCGATACAGCACGCCTGGAAGCGGTGTCGATCGCGGGCGGAGCCCTCGTGCGCGAGGCGACGCACGCGCGGATCTGGCTCGATCGCTGCCTCTACCTCACATGCGATCTGCTCGACGGCCGCAAAGTCGCCTTCTCATAGGGGTTTGCGCCATCGGTTCAGGCATCTATCGGTCGCGACCGCCCCACGGCAGTATGATGCGGGCTATGGCCGTCCTGCTGGTCATTTGTCTACTGGGGGTCTCAAGCGTGAGCGCCCAATCCGATGTCGACGCGTTGCGAGAGCTCAACCAGGCCTACATCGACTCGGTCCAGCACTCCGACGTCGACCGATTTCGAGAGATCTTAGCCGACGATTTCCACGCGTCGCTCGGCGACGGCTCATACGTCGACAAGACGCGGTTTCTCGAGATCACGGCGCAGCCGGTCACCATTTCCAATCTCGCCGCTCGCGACGTCGAGATTCAGGTGATGGGCGACTTCGCGATCGTTCACGCGCAGACGACGTATACGACAGCGAACGGTAGCGCGGCCTCGGGGCGCTACACCGACGTGTGGGCCCGTCGCGATGGCCGTTGGCTCGCGGTCGCGGCGCACGTCACGCGCAACTAGGAGACGTCATGTCCCGATTTCATCTCGCCGTTGTCCTTCCGGTGGCCCTCGGTGCCGTCGCCATCGCCAGCCCTGCGCGGGCGCAGACCGAGCACGACGACTTCCACCACCTCGGCGAGATTAATAAGGCGTCGATCGTGATGCTGGAAGAGGTAGGTCTCGTGCCGACGCCGTTGGCGGGGACGATTGCGGCCGGCATCGAGACGGTCATCGATGAGCAGGCGAAGCCCGACGCCCGCCGATCGTCCGACTACCTCGTCTTCGAGGCGCGGCTGGTCGAGGTAGCGGGGCGCGATGCTTCACGGCTCCACACCGGCCGGAGCCGGCAGGACATCGGCTCAACCTTCCGTCGGCTCGCCACGCGGGAGGCGCTGCTGGAGACGTACGACGCGATGCTCGCGCCGCGCGATGCGTTGCTCGCGCTCGCCGAGCAGCACACCGGGACGATCATCCCGGCTTACACGCACGGCGTGCAGGCCCAGCCGACCTCGCTCGCGCACTATCTGCTGGCGCTAGCGTCCGGTCTCGACCGGGACGCGGCTCGGCTCCAGGAGGCGTACGTCCGGGTCAATCTGAGCCCGCTCGGCGCGGCGGCGTTGGGCACGTCCGGCTTCCCGCTCGACCGCGAGCGGTTAGCCGAGGTGCTCGGCTTCGACGGCACGGTCGTCAATTCGTACGACGCCAACCACATCTCCTCCGTCGACTCGAAGACCGAGGTCGCCTCGGCACTGTCGATATCGGCCGTGACTGTCGGTCAGTTCAGCGAGGACGTTCACACGCAGTATCACGACCCGTTGCCGTGGCTGCTGCTCGACCGGTCGCTGACCGGCATCAGCAGCATCATGCCGCAGAAGCGCAACCCGAGCACGCTCGAGGCGCTGCGCCGTTTGAGCAGCACGATCATCGGCGATGCTCAGACGGTCTTTCTCATCGCGCACAACACCAACTCTGGAATGACCGACTATCGGAGCGGCGCGCAGCTCCTCGAAACGGTCGCCAAGGCGCGGCAGATGTACACGCTCTACGCCGATATCGTGAACGGCTTGGTCGTCAATCCCGAGCGCTCGCTCGCCGAGGTCGACGCCGACTATTCGACGATGACCGAGGTGGCCGACACGCTCCTCCGCCATGCCGAGATTCCGTTCCGCGAAGGTCATCACTACGCATCGGAGATCACCGAGTACGGGCGGGCAAACGGCAAGCGACCGAAGGAGTTGACGCCGGACGAGCTGCGGCACCTCTATCAAGAGGCATCTGGCGAGCCGCTGCCGATCGATGTCGCACTCATCCAGGCCGCCCTCGATCCGGAAGAGATGGTGACGAGCCGCCGCGGTCTCGGCGGTCCACAGCCGGAGGAGGTGACGCGCATGCTCGGCGACCACCGCGCCGAGGTCGACGGAAGCCGTCGTTGGCTGGGCGAGACGCGCGCGAAGCTAGAAGACGCGAACGCCAACCTCGAAGCGGCGTTCGGCACGCTGGTGAATGCTGCGCGATAAGGCGGTCTACGACGCGCGGCGCATCGCGCGCGCGGCGTGCCAGAGGTCCCACTGGTTCTGCAGATTCATCCAGATCTCGGACCGCCGACCCAAGTCCCAACGGTCTCGGGCGCAGTACCCACGAAAAATGATAACCATCCTTCAGATCATCCTCTGGATCGTCGCCGTGGCCAGCGTCGGGCTCCTTGCCCTCACGCTCTGGGGCCTCTATCTGAAGCACAAAGGGCAGACACCGTTCGATGCTGCAGGACTCGATGCGGACGGTGGGAAGTATGCGACCTCCCACGACGGCCAGAAGATCGAGTACTTCACCTACGGCAGCGCCGATCCGAGCGCCCCGGTCGTCGTGAACATGCACGGCTCGGGACCCGAGGCCTTGAGCGAGAAGCGATTCTACGCCCCCATCTGCGAGGCGCTCGGAGTTCGAGGAATCTCGATCAGCCTGCCCGGGCACGGCTATACCCATCGCTGTGGTTATCGGTGGATGAATGAGCGGACTGCCGGATTGTACGGGTGTGCCCAAAGTGTGCCCAAAGAGTGTCGCTACCCCACCCAAGAGCACCCAACGCCAGCCAAAAGAAGGGCCGAAACCCCAACAAAACGTTGGAGTTTCGGCCCAGTGTCGATCCCGGTGTAGCTTTTTTAAGTCCTGTGCGTCTGGTCCGGGCTCCGTGTGCGACGATGTGCGACAGATTCCGAATGTAGCGTCTTGAACTGACCAGGTCTGATCAGGATTCGCATGTAAAAGCGCGGTCTGATCTATTGTGATCAGCGTTGGCCCTTGTTTCGGAGCAGGAAGTCCTCCGTTCAAATCCGGGCGCCCCGACCATTTCTTTTAGGGTTCGTCGGGTCTCCCGATTGGCCCTTCTCGATGATCCGCCCTGACACGAGGATACGGCCAAGTTTCGCGGACGGTGTCACGTGACCCCACCCGCGCGCACATGGCGCGTGCTCAACCTCGAGATGGGACTGGACGAACCCGAGAGCGTGCTCCGCGATCGAGCCGCCACGGCCTGCGGCATCGAGCCGGAGCGTGTGCGCGGCGTGCGCATCGCCCGGAGGTCGGTGGATGCTCGCCGGCACGGGCCGACCCGCCGCCTGCGCTTCATCGTGCACGCGGACATGGTGGTCGACACGGCGTACCACGGCGCCCGTTTCGACGCCGCGGTACGGGCGGGTCGTGTCGTCGAGGCTCCCCCGGCCGCGAGCTTCCTCGTCACGGATCCGACGGCCGGACGTCGAGCGGAACGTGTTGTGGTCGTCGGGACCGGCCCGGCCGGTCTCTATGCCGCGCTGGTCCTCGGCACCAACGGCATCGCCGTTACTCTGATCGACCGCGGCGGCGCGATCGGGCAGCGCGGCGCGGACGTGGGTCGCTTTCATCGCACCCGCGAGCCGAACGCCGAGTCCAACCTTTTGTTCGGCGAGGGGGGAGCCGGCACCTACTCCGACGGCAAGCTGTACACGCGCGTCGACGATCCGCTAGAAGTCCCATGCCTCGAAGAGCTGGTCGCCTGCGGCGCGGGGCCCGAGATCCTCTACGATTCGCGGGCTCATATCGGCACCGACCGCCTCCATCGGATCCTGCCCGTCCTCCGAGGCCGGATGGAATCGCTCGGCGTACGGTTCCATTGGAACACGCGGCTCGACGGCCTGGTCGTCACAGAGCGCGCCCCGCGGTGGGTGCGGGCGGTCCGCACGTCCGCCGGCGAGATGCCGTGCGACGCGCTGTTCCTGGCGCTCGGCCACAGCGCGCGGGACAGCGTGCGTGCGCTTCACACCCAGGGCGTGCAGGTTGCTGCCAAGCCGTTCCAACTCGGTGTGCGGATCGAGCATCCGCAGGAATTGATCGATCGCGGCCGCTACGGCGAGGGACCTGAAGGCGCCTCGCTCGGTCCCGCGTACTACAACCTGGTGTGCAGGGCGGGCGAGGGCACGCCGGCCAGCCACTCGTTCTGCATGTGCCCCGGCGGCCAGATCGTCGCCAGCACGAACGTGCCCGGCCTGTTGTGCACCAATGGCATGAGCAACTCCAGGCACTCGTCGCCGTGGGCCAATGCCGCGCTCGTCACCACCTTCGGGCCGGACGAGTACGGTGCCGGGCCGTTCGCCGGTGAGGATTTTCAGGAGACGCTGGAGCGCCGCTTCTTCGAGGCGGGCGGGGGCGACTACACGGCGCCCGCGCAGTGCGCCGACGACTTTCTCGCCGGACGGCTCACGGCCAGACCACGGCACTCGAGTTACACGTTTGGCACATGCCCCGGGCGGATCGACACGCTGTTGCCGGCCGTAGCCCGGGACGCCATCGGGCGCGCCCTCCAGCAATACGAGCGTTCGATTTCCGGTTTCAGCTCTGCAGCCGGCTTACTGGTCGGTCTGGAATCACGCAGCTCGGGTCCGATCCGTCTCCTACGCGACCGCGACACTTCAGTGGCCAACGGGTTCGAGAACCTGTACCCGATCGGCGAAGGCGCGGGATACGCGGGTGGCATCATGAGCGCCGCCATCGACGGCGCCCGATCGGCGGTCCGCTACCTGAAGCGATAGACCCTTCTGCGGAGTCAAGCAAAGAACGCCTGGGCGTGCCACGACTCCGCGGCCGCCACTTCCCACCGACCTGCGCGCACGTCGCCAAGACTGGTGAGCGTGTTGTTGAACACCGTCGTCTCCAGGCTGACGACGCCGGTGGCCGCGAGATCGGCGAACGCCGCACGGGGCACCCGTTCGATCGTCTGCCCACGGCGATAGAGCACCGGCGCGTGGTTGACGAGCTCGACCCCCAGCTCCGCTTCGAGTCCCTTCATCTGCCGCACCAGCGCGTCGACGGAGCACCCGGATGGTCCGGCCGCGCGCTGGTCCACCGCCACGAGCAGAAACTGGTCGTAACGCAGCTCTCGCCCCGCGGTCAGCGGCACGGTGTGTGCGCCCCACTGGTCGATGAACGCGTCGACGTCGGCCATCACCCGTGCCTGCTCGTCGCGATCGAGCGGGCGCTCGGCCGAGAAGATCCAGACACGCGCGTCTTCCGGGAGCTGCTGGAACTCAATCCGAGGCATCTGCCGTTCCTTTCATCCTTGCCATCCAGTCCCCTTAGAATACCGTGGCGTGACCACCGACACGAAGGCGCGCGGGATGACGACCGTGCCGCGGGTCCATCTCATCGAAACGTCGACGCATGGACGCTATGTCGTCGGCCAGCCCGACGGCACTGGGCCGGCGCCGATGCTGGTCGGCTTCCATGGCTACGCCGAGCACGCCGAGCGCCACTTGGCGGAGCTCGACGGGATACCCGGAAGCGAGCGCTGGCTGCGGGTTTCGGTCCAGGCGCTCCACCGCTTCTATAGCGCGTCTCGCAACCACGTCGTCGGAAGCTGGATGACGCGGCAGGACCGCGACCAGGCGATCGCCGACAACCTGGCCTATGTCGCCGCGGTCCTCGCGCAGGTCACCGCGGAGTACGAGGTGCGCGACCCCCTCGTCTATGCGGGGTTCTCACAAGGCGTCGCCATGGCGTATCGCGCCGCGACGCGTGTCGCGAAGAAGTGCCACGGCCTCATCGTGCTCGGCGGTGATCTGCCACCGGAGCTCCGGCACGACCAGGCGATCGACTGGCCCCCGGTCCTGGTCGGGCGCGGCCGCACCGACGAGTGGTACACCGACGCCAAGATGGACGCGGACCTGTCGTTCCTGACCGCCCAGGCGCCCGTTGACTCACTCGTCTTCGACGGCGGTCACGAATGGACCGACGAGTTTCGGGAGGCCGCGGGACGGTTCCTCGCGGCGCGACAGTAATGGCTAGCCCCTTCTCGATCGCCTTGCCGTCCGGCGACGCGGTGGGGGCGCTCGCCTACCCGGCCACGGCACGCACGACGATCGGTGCGACGCTCATCCTGGCCCACGGCGCGGGCGCGCCGCAGACCCATCCGTTCATGACCGCCTTCGCGCGTGGCCTCGCCGAACGCGGGCTCGACGTGGTGACCTTCAACTTCCTGTACATGGAACGTGGACGCCGCGCGCCCGACCCGGCCCCGCGGCTCGAGGCGTGCTACACGGCGGCGATCACGACGACGCGCGCCGAGGTCGGGAGCGCGGCGGACCGGCTCATCGTCGGCGGCAAATCGATGGGCGGGCGGATTGCGTCGCAGGCCGTCGCGGCGGCCGACGACGACCTGGGCGTCGCGGGCCTGGTCTTTCTTGGATACCCGCTGCACCCGCCGGGCCGTCCCGAACGGCTGCGCGCGGCGCACCTGCCGTCAATCGGCTCCCCGATGCTGTTCGTGCAGGGGAGCCGCGACGCGTTCGGATCGCCGGACGAGCTCCGACCGGTCATCGAGGGATGCTCGCAGGCGACGCTCCACGTCGTGGAGGGCGGCGACCACTCGCTGAAGGTGCGCGGTGCGAAGTCCCCGACGCCCGACGAGGGCTATGCGGTCGTGCAGGACGCGATCGTCCGGTGGATCACGACGGCGGTGCGTTCGCGGGACTGAAGTCCCGCGCTACGGGAGCGTGTGGGTTCGAGTCCTGCGCTACGACTACACGTGCTCCTTGAGCGTTACCGCGTCGAGGAACGGCATCATCGCGCGCAGCTTCGCCCCGACCTCCTCGATCGGGTGCTCCTGCTCCGCCTTGCGCTGCGCCATGAACCACGGCCGGCCCGCCTCGTCCTCTGCTATCCACTTCTTCGCGTAGGTGCCGTCCTGGATCTCGGTGAGAATCTGCTGCATCGCCGCCCGCGTCTCGTCGGTGACGATACGCGCACCGCCGGTGTAGTCGCCGTGCTCCGCCGTATCGCTCACGGAGTAGCGCATGTAGTTCAGCCCGCCGCGGTAGAAGAGGTCGACGATCAGCTTCAGCTCGTGCATGCACTCGAAGTAGGCCACCTCCGGCTGGTAGCCCGCCTTGACCAGCGTCTCGAACCCGGCCTTGACGAGGGCGCTCACGCCGCCACACAGGACGGTCTGCTCGCCGAAGAGGTCGGTCTCGGTCTCTTCCGCGAACGTCGTCTCGATGACGCCGGCGCGCGTCAGCCCGAGGGCCTTCGCGTAGGAGAGGGCCAACGCCTTGGCACCACCGGTGGCGTCCTGTTCCACGGCGATGAGCGCCGGCGTGCCGCCGCCTTCGAGGAACACCTCGCGCACGCGGTGCCCGGGCGCCTTCGGCGCGATGAGGGTGACATCGACGTCGGCCGGCGGCTGAATCGTCTTGAAGCGGATGTTGAAACCGTGGGCGAACATCAGCATCTTGCCGGCGCTGAGGTGCGGCGCGATCTGCTCCGTGTAAATGCCGGCCTGCGTCGTGTCGGGAGTCAGCATCATCACGACGTCGGCCCACGCCGCCGCATCGCCGCCGGCCACGACGGTCAGGCCCTCGGCTTGCGCCTTGGCCCTCGATCGACTGCCCGCGTGCAGCGCCACTTGCACCTCGACGCCGCTGTCCTTGAGATTGAGGGCGTGCGCATGGCCCTGCGATCCATACCCAAACACCGCCACCTTCTTCGCCTGGATGAGTCCGAGATCCGCCGAGTCGTCGTAGTTGATCGTCGCCATTCCTCGTCCTTGGGTTACGTTCCTTGTTCTACACGGAGTACGACACGTTGGGGTCCTCCCCGTCCGCGTCGACGTCACCATCAGAAACACGGGTGCTCGGCGCCTCCGCTGCATCGACCATCACGCTGTGCGGCCCACGAGTCATCCCGACTCGACCCGTGCGCACCAACTCGACGATCCCGTACGGACGCAACACCTCGAGGAGCCCCTTGATCTTGGCTTCCGTTCCGGTCGTCTCGACCACGACGGAATCGGGCGCCACGTCGACCACCCGGGCCCGGAAGACATCGACCAGCTGCATGATGTGCGTCCGCGTCTCCGCGGTCGCGGTCACCTTGATCATGGCCAACTCGCGAAAGACGGCGGGCACCGACGTGATGTCGCGGACGCGGAGCACGTTGACCAGCTTGTACAGGTTGGCCTCGAGACGCCGCGCGCCGATCGCGTCGGTGTCGACGACCACCGTCATGCGCGAGGCCTCGGGCGTCTCGGCGTGGCCGACCGTCAGCGAATCGATGTTGAAGCCGCGCCGTCGAAACAGCGAGGCGACGCGGTTGAGCACGCCCGGCTTGTCCTCGACGTAGACGACGAAGGTGTGCCGCGTCCGCTCACTCATCGTCTGCGGTTTCCACGATCGGCGCCGCGCTCGGCCGCCGGATCATCTTGTGCAGATCGGCGCCGGCCGGCACCATCGGGTAGACGGTGTCCTCCTGCTCCACCTGGAAATCAATGACGACGGTCCGCTCGTCCTCGCGCGCCGCGGTCACCGCCGGCCCGACCGCCGCTCGCGTTTTGACCGTCGCGCCGGCCAGGCCGAAGCACTCGGCGAGCTTGGCAAAGTCGGGGCTCAGCAGCGGCGTGGCCGCGTAGCGTCGTTCGTAGAAGAACTCCTGCCATTGCCGCACCATCCCGAGAAAGCCGTTGTTGATGATGGCGACGTTGATCTTGATGCCCTCCTGCGCAATCGTCGCCAGCTCGGCCATGGTCATCTGGAACCCGCCGTCGCCGGCGACGACCCAGACCTCGGCGTCGGGGCGCGCGAGCTTGGCGCCGATCGCGGCCGGCAGCGCGAACCCCATCGTGCCGAGCCCCCCCGAGGTGATCAGCGTCCGCGGCTCGCTGTGGTGGTAGTACTGCGCCTCCCACATCTGGTGCTGGCCGACGTCGGTGACGACAACCGCCTTCCCATCGGTCAGCCGCCAGATGTCGTTGATCACGTGAGCCGCGTAGAGATGCCCGCTGTCGGGCATGTTCTGGATGTCGCGGACCGCGACGTCGCCCTTCATCTCGTGGATGGTAGCGAGCCAGGCCGCGCGGTCACCCGACTCGACGAGCGGCCCGAGGTCGTCGAGGACGGCCGCCAGATCGCCGGTGAGCGCGACATCGACCGCGACGTTTTTGTTGAACTCCGCGGGGTCGATATCGACGTGAATCTTGCGGGCGTTCGGCGCGTACGTCTTCACGTTACCGGTCACCCGGTCGTCGAACCGCATCCCGAGCGCCAGCAGCAAGTCGGCTTCCTGGATGGCGGCGTTCACCCACGACTCGCCGTGCATCCCCATCATCCCCATGTTGAGGGGATGCTGGGCCGGGACGCCGCCGATGCCGAGCAGCGTCATCGCGATCGGGATGTTGGCGCGCTCCGCCAGCTCGCGCACCGGCCCCATGGTCCCCGATAGCAGCACGCCATGGCCGGCCAGGATCACCGGTCGCTTGGCGCGATTGATCAGGTTCGCGGCCCGCCGGTACTCGGCCTGCGATGCCCGCAGGTTGGGACGGTAGCCAGGCAGCGTCACGTCGCCGAGATCCAACTCGAGCTCGGCCGATCCTTGCTGCGCGTCCTTCGTGATGTCGACCAGCACCGGGCCCGGGCGCCCGGAACGCGCCACGTACATCGCCTCGTGGATGGTCGGGGCGATCTCCTCGGTCTCGGTCACCAGGTAGTTGTGCTTGGTGATCGGCAGCGTGACACCGGTCACATCCGTCTCTTGAAACGCGTCCGACCCGATGAGCTTGCTGCCGACCTGCCCGGTGATGCAGAGGATCGGTGACGAGTCGAGCATCGCCGTCGCGATGCCGGTCACCATGTTGGTCGCGCCGGGACCCGACGTCGCCACCGCGACACCCACACCGCCGCCCGCACGTGCGTAGCCGTCCGCCATGTGCGTCGCACCCTGCTCGTGGCGCACGAGGACGTGCCGGATGGGATAGTCGAGCAGCGCGTCATACGCGGGAAGGATCGCGCCGCCCGGATAACCGAACACGGTCGTGACGCCCTCGCGGACCAGCGCTTCCCAGATGATCTGGGCGCCCGTTCTCATGTTGGACATGCTGTCAGCTCTACCGTCGTCGTCCCCTACCCCGTCACGGCGCCCGTCGCCGCCGACGAGACGAGGCGCGCGTACTTGGCCATGACGCCGGTCGTGAACCGCGGCGCCGGCGTTTTCCAGTCCGCGAGCCGCGAGGCGATCTCCGCGTCGCTCACCTCGATCTCGAGGACGCGGTTCTGCTCGTCGAACACGATTGAGTCGCCGTCGCGAACGATGGCGATCGGCCCACCTGTGGCAGCTTCCGGGGCGACATGCCCGGCCATCATCCCCCGGGTCGCGCCCGAGAAACGACCGTCGGTGAGCAACGCCACCGACTCCCCGAGACCGGCACCGACAATCGCCGCCGTCACGGCCAGCATCTCGCGCATGCCGGGACCGCCCTGCGGACCTTCGTATCGGATCACGACGACATCGCCCGCCTGGATCCGTCCCTGTTCAACGGCCTCGAACGCTGCCTCCTCGCTGTCGAAAACCCGCGCGGGCCCCCGGTGCCGCGCCGGCGCATGGCCGGCGACCTTCACCACGCAGCCGTCCGGTGCGAGATTACCCTTGAGGACCACCAGTCCTCCCGTTGGTGTTATCGGGTCGGCGAGCGGTCGCACCACTTCTTGATCGGCGGTTTCCGACGCGGCGGCGGCTTCCTCACCGATCGTCCGCCCGGTGACGGTGAGGGCATCCGCCTGGAGAATGCCCGCCTCGTGGAGACGCTTCGCCACCAGGCCAATGCCACCCGCGCGATACAGATCGGTGGCGACGAAACGCCCGCTCGGCTTGAGATCGGCCAGCAGTGGCACCCGCGAGCTGATCCGGTCGAAGTCATCGATGGCCAGCGGGACACGCGCCTCGCAAGCAATTGCCAGGAGGTGCAGGACCGCGTTCGTCGACCCCCCCGTGGAGACCACGGCCGCGACGGCGTTCTCGAGCGCCGCGCTGGTCACGATCTGACGGGGCCGGAGGTCGGTCTCGACCAGCCGCATCACGAGCTCGCCCGCCTGGCGCGCGACCGCGTCTTTCTCCGCGACGAGCGCCGGCACCCCATTGGCGTGCATGGGCGAGACGCCGAGCAGCTCGCAGACGGTCGACATCGTGTTGGCGGTGAATTGCCCGCCGCACGCACCGGCTCCCGGGCACGCGACGTCCTCGAGGGCGCACAACTGCTCGTCGGTCATCTTGCCCGCGGCATGGGTCCCGACCGCCTCGAAGACGTCCTGAATCGTGACGTCGCGTCCCTCCCACCGCCCCGGCGCAATCGATCCGCCGTAGAGGACCAGCCCCGGGATATCGAGTCGCACCAGTGCCATGACGCCGCCGGGGATCGTCTTGTCGCAGCCGACCAGCACCACCAAGCCGTCGAACAGGTTGCCACGCGCCACGAGCTCTATAGAGTCCGCCACGATCTCGCGACTGACGAGCGAGGCCTTCATCCCCTCGCTGCCCATCGTGATGCCATCCGAGATCGACACCGTGTTGAACTCCATCGGTGTGCCACCGGCCGCTCGGATGCCGTCCTTGACTGTCGCCGCCAGCTCCCGCAAGTGGTAGTTGCAGGGGCCGATCTCGGTCCACGTATTCGCCACGCCGATAAGGGGGCGGCGGAGGTCGGCGTCGGTAAACCCGACCGCCTTCAGCATGGCGCGGGCCGGTGCGCGAGACGGGCCCTCGGTGATTGCGGCGCTACGTCGTCTGCTCATAACGCAAAAAAGCCATCACCCGCGTCGGATGATGGCCCTTGTCCCTCGGTACTGTTGTCTGTTGGGTGCATCATCCGCTTGCGGCCGGCGTCATGACGCCGACCGTGCTAACTCTGATGAGAATGACGCGAATAGGCCGCGTGCCCAAAAATGTCATGACTCCCTCGGCGCCAGCGCGCCTGCTCGAGACATTCTATCAATCCTGGTCCACCTACAGTCAAGGTTATAGTAATTACAGTTTCATTACTCTTAGTGATGATCTACATACTGATGTTTTATAGATGATAGATGCTGACCCGGAGCATATATGACCGGTTGCGGGCCTAGCAGGCGGACCGAGCGGGGCTACAATGACCAGCCGACCCGACGACTGAGGTTGGATGACTCGGAGGACTAAGTGCACCGCCGTCGAGATCGGGTCACGCCTCGCGCCCGCAGCACACCCAGCCGCGGCGGTGCCGTTCCTCGAAATACGTCCAGTATTCCTTCGTCGCGGCGCCTTGCGCCTGGGCGCGCTGCGAACCCGATCCGTAACCCGATCTCGACGGCGGTGCACTAGTGCTTCGGCGTTTGCGCGCGCGAAACGAGTGGAAGTTCTTCAGCGTCCTGCCACGGGCCGATGGCCCGCTCGCCTACGTGTGGTGGGCCGTTCTCCTCCTGCGAGGCAGCCTCCCCGCCGCCTTCGCCATCGCGATGGGCCTCCTCGTCGGCGCCGTGCAGGCCGGCGCCGGGCTGGCAGGCGCGCTGACGCTCGTCGGCGTCGTGTTCGTTCTCCTCCAGATTCTCACGCCCATTCACCAGGCCGTGAGCGCGAACCTCGGTGACCGAACGGCCGCCTGGCTATACGACCACCTGACCGAGGCGTGCGCGCGCCCGCGCGGGATCGCACATCTCGAGAAGCCGGCCCTCGCGAGCGACCTCACGGTGGCGCGCGAGTTCGACCTCGGCATGACCGGCCCGCCGCTCTTCGTCTCGATGGACTTCATCGCGGGCGGTCTGGTCGGGCTGATCGCGGGGCTGTCGTCTGCCGTCGTGCTCGCGGCGTATGCCTGGTGGGCGCCGATCGTGCTGGCGGGTGGGTGGGGCGCGACGCACTGGCTGCTGCGGGAAAGCACGGTCTGGCGCGACCGGAACACCGACGAGGTCCGCAGCGCCCAGCGCGACGCCGACTATGCCTACCGTCTGGCCGTCGACCCACCGGCCAGCAAGGAGCTCCGTCTGTTCGGCCTCGCGGACTGGACGATCGCCAGGTTCGTCGCCAGTCGCACCCGGCTGCACGACCTTCAGTACGCGGCGACCCGTCTGCGCGAACGGCCGGTCCTGTGGAGTCTACTGATCGTGATCAGCGCCAACGTCGTCGTGTTCTGGTCGCTCGCCAGTGCCGCGGCGGCGGGCACGCTGACGCTCGCCGAGGTCGTCGTGTTCGCCCAGACGGCGATCGGCACCTCGATGATCGCGTTCGGCGGATTCAACTTCGCCATCGACGGCGCGTCCGCGCCGGTCGCGGCGGTGCTCCGCCTCGAGTCGACCATGGGTCTGGAGGATTTGTCGTCGGGCACGCGCGCGGCCACGGGCGCGCCGGCCCGCGAGGTCCGGTTTCGCGACCTCACATTCGCATACGCGGACGGTCCACCGGTGTTGGAGCACCTCGACCTCACGATTCCCGCCGGATCCTCACTCGCCATCGTGGGCCAGAACGGCGCCGGCAAGACGACGCTGGCCAAGCTGCTGTGTCGACTCTACGACCCGCAGACCGGCGCGATCGAGGTCGACGGGGTTAATCTGCGGGACTTCTCGCTCGACGCGTGGCGGGAGCGGGTCACCGCCGTCTTCCAGGACTTCATCCGCTTCGAGCTCCCGCTCCGGGACAATGTCGCGCCCGCCGGGGCACCGGACGCGGTCGTCCGTGCGGCACTCGACTCGGCCGGCGCCGCATCGCTCGCCGAGCTCGACACCGTGCTGGCGCGCGGCTATGCCGGCGGGACGGACCTGTCCGGCGGGCAGTGGCAGCGGGTCGCACTGGCACGGGCGCTGTGCGCGGTGCGCACCGGGGCCGGTGTCGTGCTGCTCGACGAACCGACCGCACAGCTCGACGTCCGCGGCGAAGCGGAGATCTTCGACCGCATCCTCGCCGAGACGCGCGCGTGCACCACGATCCTGATCTCCCATCGGTTCTCGACCGTGCGTCACGCCGATCGGATCTGCGTGCTGGAGCAGGGCCACGTCGTGGAGCTCGGGACGCACGACGAGCTCATCGCGCTGGGCGGCCGCTACCGGACGATGTTCGACCTGCAAGCCGAGCGCTTTACGGCGACCGAGGACGAGGAGGGGGCGACCTTTGACGTCCTCTCGTGAGCGCCGCGGCACGCCAGCCGACGACCTGCCGCCCGCGCTGTCCTCGATGTGGCGGCTCTGCCGACTCGGCTATCAGCACGAGCCGCGGTTGATGCTCGCCGCGTTCGTGCTGGCGCTCGTCGCCGCAGTGCCGGACGCCCTGCTGGCGCTCTGGATCATGCTGCTCGGGATTGGCGTCATCGACGGCGAGCCTGGCCTGATGCGTCTGGCCGCGATCGGACTGGCCGCGTCCGCCGCCGCCACCTGGTTCCTCGGCACGGTCAGCACCCGCGTGCAACGACGGTTCCGCGATCGCGTGACGATCGCGCTCGAGTCGCACGTCGCCAAGCTGCAGGCATCGGTCGTGACCCTCGCGCATCAGGAGCGACCCGACTATCTCGACCGGCTGTCCGTCCTGCGCGATCAGGTGTTCGTCCTCGACCATATGTACATGTCGCTGTTCTCCACCTGCGGCTGGATCCTGCGCCTCGGCGTGACCATCGCGCTGCTCATGTCGATTCATCCAGCGCTGGTGCTACTCGCCGCGTTCGCGGCGCCGACCGTTCTGACGGCGGCGTGGCGCCCCAGTGTGGAGCGCGAGGTCGAAGAGCGCGCCGCCCCCGCAAACCGTCTGGCACGGCACCTGTTCACGACCGCAACGACCGCGCCGCCGAGCAAGGAAGTCCGCGTGACCGGCATCGGTGACCGCCTCGTGGCCGACCGCCGCGAAGCCTGGGAGCGGTGGTATGCGCCGGTCTCGGCCGCCCGCTGGGGCTCGGCCGCGTGGCACACGCTGGCGTGGGCGGTGTTTGGCGGCGGCTACGTTGGTGCCATCGTCTTCGTCTCCTCCGGCCTGGGCGCCCCGGCGGCCAGCGTCCTGTTGGTGCTCGCGGCTGGCGGGCGGCTCTCGACGTACGTGGCGGCCGCGGTCGGCGAAATCGGATTCCTCCGCGGGATCTGGATGGACGGCTCTCAACGCCTCGCCTGGCTCGAAGACTACGCGGCCGCGCTCGTGGCCGCGGCCGACCAACCGGTTCCGAGACGGCTCGAGCAGGGGATCCGACTCGATCACGTCTCGTTCGCGTACCCCGGCACCGAGAAGCTCGTCCTCGACGACGTGTCCGTGTCCCTGCCGGCGGGGGCGGTCGTCGCCATCGTCGGCGAGAACGGCAGCGGCAAGACCACGCTCGTCAAGCTGCTGGCCAAGATGTACGAGCCGACCGCCGGGACGGTGCTCGTCGATGACGTCGCCCTTGCCCGCATGCCGGCGGACGAGTGGCGGGGGCGTCTGGCGGGCGCGTTCCAGGATTTCTTCCGCTTCGAATTCCACGCCCGACGCACGGTCGGCGTCGGCGACGTCCCTCGCGTCGACGACGAGCCCGCCGTCGTGACCGCCGTCGATCGCGCGGGCGCGGGCGACGTCGTCGCGCGGCTGACGTCGGGACTCGACACCCAACTCGGTCGCACCTGGCCAGACGGCGTCGAGGTGTCCTTCGGGCAATGGCAGAAGCTGGCGCTGGCCCGAGGCTTCATGCGCGACGAGCCCCTGCTGCTCGTGCTCGACGAACCGACCGCCGCGCTGGACGCCGAAACCGAGCACGCGCTCTTCGAGCGGTATGCCGCCGTGTCGCGACGGACCGACGCCGCGCGCGATGGGGCCGAGTCGCTTGCCGGGCGTGTCACCGTACTGGTGTCGCACCGGTTCTCGACTGTCCGCATGGCCGACCTCATCGTCGTGCTCGACGGTGCGCGCCTTGTCGAAGTCGGTACCCACGACCAGCTCATGGCTGCTGGCGGACACTACGCCGCGCTCTACGGCATCCAGGCGACGGCGTATCGTTGATTAGACGGGGCTGCGCCCCGAACCCCCGCGGGCGCTCCGCGGGGACCCCGAGAGCCCCACTCCGCGCCCGCGAGGCGCGCCGTGCGCGCCTTGGCCGACGCGACCGATGCCGGCCTCCCTAGCAGCCCGTGGTGAAAACGCCCTTTCGTAGGTCGAGGGGCATGTGTTCGTGACACCGTGTCATAAGGTCGAGAAACGACGAGTGCGGCAGATCTTGCGCATCTCGCGCCCACGCGGGCGATACGAGGGTCCAGAGGCGGCCAAGATCAGCGATCAAGGCCTCGAAGACGGCGACCGCGCGGCCTTGGAGGCTCCGCGGCGTGCCGACGCCCGTCAGCTGCCGCATGAGGAGCCCAAGATTGAACCCGCAGACGTGCACAAGCACGCGCTTGAGGATGTTGGGATGCCCACGCAGATGCACCCGGCGCAGCCGCCCGGTCTCGTAGAGATGCGCGTTGGGGCGTTCGAGCAACTCGCCCCGCCGTCGCAGCAGCCGTTGCCCACGCGTGCCCCGAATGCGCCGACGGTTCGCGTACACGGCGTCGCGCGCCGCCGCCTTGCCTGTCCAGTTGCGTCGCCCGCGGTCCGGCTCCGAAACATAACTGCGCACGCCGAGCGCGGCGAACGCCACCATCGTCTCGTTACTGTGATACCCCTTGTCCCCGACGACCTCGGCGATACCGGCGCCGGCCGGCAGGACGGCTTCGACGTGGTCGGCCGCCGTGATCAGGGTCTCGACCATCGTCGTCGTATCGCCGTCGTCGGCATCCTGCACGGTGACGCCGACGATGGCCCCCGTCTCCAGGTCCACCGCATGCTCCGCGGTGTGCGCCAAGTGCGTGCGCCCGTCCTTCAGCTTCGTGATCTTCGCGTCCGGATCCTGCGGATGCGTCCAGTCGTCGTTGGAGCCTTTCTTCTTCCGTTTCCGGTCGAACCGGGCCAGCTCAGCGCGGGTCGGCGTGACGATGCCGGACGCCTCGGCCAGCCCGGTCAGAAACGCCTCGTAGCCTTCGCCCGTGTCCCGGCGCACGATACTCCGCAATGCGGCGTTCGCTTCCAACGTCGTGGCATCGATGCCGAGGGTCCGCCCGGTCACGAGCTGGGCGTCGGCCAGTTGCTGCAGCACCCACGTGAACACCGCTTGATGGGTCTCGACGTCGATCAGGCGCCGGGTGCGCGACAGCGTCGAGTGATCCGGCGGCGCCTCGTGCAGCTCGAGGTCCAGAAACTGCCGGATGCTCAGCGAATCGGCCGCCCGCCACGCGATCGCCCGCTCCGAGTCCAGCCCTTCGAAGTAGCCGAGCATCAGCAGCCGGAAGTACCGCCCCGGCGCCAGACTCGGACGACCGACGCCGTCCGCGTAGAACGGCGCGCATTGCGCCTCGACGAACGCGTCGAAGCCCGTGTCATCGAGGATCCGATTCAATCGCTGATAGAACGGATGCGCCGCACTGCGAGGCAGGTCGCTGGTGGGAACCCACATCGATGCTTGCCGCGCCCGGCGTCGTCGTTTGCCCATCGCCATGCGCGACAGTGTAGTACGCGGGATCGATCGTGTCGATCCCTAATAGGGACTTTCACCACGGGCTGCTAGACGTGGCTGCGCCCCGAACCCCCGCGGGCGCTCCGCGGGGACCCCGAGAGCCCCACTCCGCGCCCGCGAGGCGCGCCGTGCGCGCCTTGGCCGACGCGACCGACACCGGCCTCCCTAGACGGGGCTGCGCCCCGAACCCCCGCGGGCGCTCCGCGGGGACCCCGAGAGCCCCACTCCGCGCCCGCGAGGCGCGCCGTGCGCGCCTTGGCCGTTTGCCGACGGTCCCTTGCGAGTACAGACTTCTCGTTTCGGGCCGCATACCGGCGTCCATGTTCGTCCTGAGGCACGACCTGAAGCGATCGATCCATGAGCGTGATCCGATTGCGTGACGTCTCGAAGCGGTTCGACGGCCGGCAGGTGCTGCGACAGGTCTTTTTCCGGCTGGAGGCTACCGTCGGCTCCCCGTCGATCAGCTCTCGGGTGGCTGGTGCAACCGGGCGGCGCTGGCGAAGATTCTGCTCGAAGCGCCCAACGTCCTGCTGCTGGACGAGCCGACCAACTTCCTGGATCTCCAGGGGCTGTCGTGGCTGGAGGGATGGCTGGCCCGGTTCAACGGGGCCGTCATCCTCGTGTCGCACGATCGGGACTTCCTGGACAAAGTAGTCACCCAGGTCGTGGAGATCGAAAACTATCGCTTTCAGGAGCACGAGGGGGGATTCGCCGAGTACATCCGGAAGAAACGCGTGCGGACCAAACAGCGGGAGCGACAGTTCCGCTTCGAGGCGGAGCTGCTCGCGTTCGAAGCCGAGGCCATTCACGATCGGCAGGAAGCGGCGAAGAACCACAACGCCTCACTCACGCGGCGCCTCGCCCACATCAAGAAGGAAGTCGCCCCGCGCGAGGTCGACACCATCGTGACGGGCATCTATGCCGGCATCCGGTCCGCCGACGACCTGTGCGAGGTCGTACACGTCTCGAAACAATACGAGGCGGATGCGCTCTTCGAGAACCTGGGATTCGAGGTCCACAAGGGGGACCGACTGGCGGTCCTTGGCCCGAACGGGTGCGGGAAAACCACGTTGATGAAGGTGCTGCGGGAGGAGATTCCACCCGATACCGGTCGCGTGACCTGGAAAGCTGGCGAGGGATACATTGATTACAACATGGTGCTGGACGGGCTCGACCCCCAACGGACCGTGACCCGCCTCGTGAACTACGAGGGGCTGGCGCATCGAGCGCCACGCAAGCACGTGAATCGGTTTCTTCACCTGCTGGGCTTCTCGGAGGCGGACCTCTACCAGAAGATCGGGACACTGTCGGGTGGCGAGCGGGCGCGGGTCGCGCTCGCGCTCTGTCTGTTATCCGGAGCACCAGTCGTGCTCCTCGACGAGCCGACCAACCACCTCGACATGAAGAGCACGCAGGTGATGGAGCGCGCGCTGACGCACTTCCCCGGAGCGATCGTCGTCGTCAGCCATGACCGGTTCTTTCTCGACAAGGTGGCGACTCGACTGCTCGTGTTCGAGGGCAGCGGCCGTGTCGAGCTGGTGAGCGGGAACTGGACGCAATGGTCGGCGCAGCACGCGGAGCCGGCACGCCCGGGAACGCGATGAGGGTAATCTTGTCGGACGGAGGACCCAGCCATGCCACCCGGCCATATTCGTGAGGGATTCCACGCCATCACCGTCTCGCTGAGCGTCTCGGACGCCGAGGGGCTGCTGTCGTTCCTGCAGGAGGTGTTCGGCGCGGAGGTCGCAAGCCGGGCCGAGCGACCGGACGGCACGCTCGGCAACGCCGAAGTGCGGATCGACGACTCGGTGCTCGAGCTGTCCGAGGCGAGAGAGCCGTTCGGGACGATGATCGCGGCGCTCCACATCTATGTGCCCGACACCGATGCGACGTACGACAGGGCGATCGCCGCCGGAGCCCAGTCGGTCTTCGCGCCCGCGGACATGCCCTACGGGGAGCGCAGCGCCGGAGTCCAGGACGGCTGGGGCAACCGCTGGTGGCTTGCCACGATGAGCTCGCCATGACGCTCGGCTTGACCCGAGACGACACCGCGACGCGGCCGTCTGCACACCTCGAGGCCAAATACGCCACAAAAGGCCTGAAGTTCCTAGCCGTCTCGGCGTTCAACGTGTTCTTTGGGCAGAGCCTCCTCGTGCTGGCCAACGCCGGGTTCGCATGGAGTTTCGTCGCCTCGAACGTCTTCGCCGTAAGTATCAGTGCGGGCCCCGCCTACGTGCTGAGTCGCTATTGGGTCTGGCAGAAGAAAGGAAGGAACCATCTTTGGAAGGAAGTCCTGCCGTTCTGGAGCCTCGCCTTCCTCGGGCTAGTGCTGTCAACGATGCTTGTTGCTGTGGCCGAGACCTATAGCGGGGCGACCCTGGTGCTCATGGGCACGAACTTCTTCGCCTTCGCGTGTGTCTGGGTGACGAAGTTCTTCATCCTGGACAAGGTCCTGTTCAAACAGTAGCACTCGGCGTCTCGCCGCCATCCTATCGGGTTGGTTCGCAAGGCCCTGAACCCACGCCGGGACGACCGGCGCACACGTCAAAACCAGAACCGAATCCCGGCGACGAGCGTCGCGCCGTCCAATGTCTCCCCCGCGGCGGCCGCCAGATCGGCCGTGTCGCCGACGACGTTGTCCCACAGCACGCCGAGATAGGGCGCGAGCTCGCGGCGAAGCTCGTACCGGAGGCGTAGCCCGGTCTCGACGTGGCTGACGCCGGCGCCGATGCCCCGTTCGCGGTTCCCTTTGCCGTAGAGGTCGACCTCGACCCGCGGCTGCAGGATCAGTCGGTTCGTCAACAGCAGCTCGTACTCGGCTTCCAGACGCGCCGCCGTCTGCCCCTGTTCGCCGAGGTAGGCGGTCGCCTTCAGATCGAACCAGTACGGCGCCAGCCCCTGCACGCCGAACGCCGCCCATGTCTGGGCGGGCCCAGGGCGCACGTCCTGTCGCACACCGACCACGACGTCCCACCACCGCGCGAACGCGCGGCCGTAGAGCAGATGCGCCTCGGCAGTGCCCAGCGTGCCATCCGCGCCCGTGCCTTCGCTTCGAAACCAGAGACGGTTGCGGTCACCGCCCACCCACCCGGTGGTGTCCCAGCTGACCCGGGCGCTGTCCTCTCCGCCCTGCCATTCCACCTGGTCGAAGAGCACGAAGGCGTGCACCGCGTCGCCGTGCGGAGCGTGGCGCGTGACGTCGGGGAACGCCGCCGTGCGGTCGGCGTCGGTGATGGGCGGAATGGGTGTGCGGGGCTCGTCCTCCTGCCCGGTCGTCGCGTCGGTCGTCTGCTGTGCGTCAGACGATGCCGGCCACCCGAGGGTGGCGACCACCACACCCGCGCCGAGCACGAACGCGAGCGCGCGGTTCGTCATTCGTCGACTCGCACTTCCCGGAACATGCCGGCTTCCATGTGATAAAGCAGGTGGCAGTGAAACGCCCAGCGGCCGAGCGCATCGGCCCGCAGCCGGAAGCTGCGTCGGGTGCCGGGCGGCATGTCGACGGTGTGCTTCCGGAGCTGGAACCGACCATCGTCGTCCTCGAGATCGCTCCACATACCGTGCAGATGGATCGGATGCGACATCATCGTGTCGTTCACCAGCACAACGCGCAGCCGCTCGCCGTAGGTCAGCCTGATCGGCTCGGCGTCGGCGAACTTGACACCGTCGAACGACCAGGCAAAGCGCTCCATGTGGCCGGTCAGGTGCAGTTCCATCGTCCGCGACGGGTCGCGGCCGTCGGGATCGGGAAAGAGGCTCCGCAGGCGAGCGTAGGTCAGGACGTCGCGCCCGTTGTCGCGCAGGCCGATGCCGGGATCGGCGAGCCGCGAGGTCGGCGTCATCGTCTGCATGTCGACCAGCGGGTTGCCGCGCTCACTCGCCGGATGGTGCTGCCCGCCGTCGCCTTCGGTTGGACCGCCCGCCGCGGGCATCGTGTGTCCGACGTGGTTTCCGTCGCCCATCGCGGCATGGCCCATGTCGGCCATGGTCAGCAGCGGCCGGGGATCCGGGTCCGGGATCGGCGCCGCCAGGCCGTCGCGCGTGGCCAGCGTCCCGCAGGCGTACCCGCTGCGATCCAGCGCCTGCGCAAAGATCGTGAACGCCTCCTGGCCCGACGGCTCGACGATGGCATCGACGGTCTCCGCCGTCCCGATCCGGAGCTCGTCGATCGTGACCGGGTGGACGTACTGGCCGTCGGCCGCGACCACCGTCATCTTCAGACCGGGAATGCGCACGTCGAAGTAGCTCGCCGCCGAGCCGTTGATGAACCGGAGGCGGACCCGCTCGCCGCGCTGGAAGAGGCCCGTCCAGTTACCCGCCGGTGCGTGACCGTTCATCAAATAGGTGTAGGTGGCGCCGGTGACGTCGGCCAGATCGGTGGGGTTCATCCGCATGTCACCCCAGGCCAGGCGATCGGACACCGTGGCGCCGAATCCGCGCTGGCGCGCGTCGCGAAAGAAGTCGCCCACGGTGCGCCGCTGGTAGTTGTAGTAGTCCGACTGCTTCTTGAGCTTGGCGAACACGCGCGCCGGGTTCTGGTCCGTCCAGTCGGACAGCAGCACGACATGGTCGCGGTCGTAGCTAAACGGCTCCGGGTCGCGCGGCTCGATGACGAGCGCGCCGTAGAGCCCGCGCTGTTCCTGGAACGCCGAGTGGCTGTGATACCAGTACGTGCCCCCCTGGCGGACCCTGAAGCGGTAGACGAACGTCTCACCGGGCGGAATCCCGTCAAAGCTCAGCCCCGGGACGCCGTCCATGTTGGCGGGCAGCAGGATGCCATGCCAGTGCACGGACGTCTCTTCCCGGAGCCGGTTGGCGACCCGCACTGTGACCGTGTCGCCTTCACGCCACCGCAGCGTCGGGGCGGGGACCGAGCCGTTCACCGTCACGGCGACCCGCGGTGACCCGGTGAAGTCCATCGGCGTCTCGCCAATCGCGAGATCGAAGTCCGTGCCGGCGAGATCTGCCGGCGTCGTCGCGCGGCCGGCCGAGGCCGACAGCGACGGGCGCCAGAGCCCGAGGCCGGCGGCGGCACCCCCGACCGCCAATCCCGTGACGAACGTGCGGCGTGACGTCGCGGAGACGGTCGGAGCCCGAGAGTCTCGTGGATCCTCCATCACCTCTGCTCCAATCCACCGCAGATCGCACCGACACGCGCGGCGCCACGGCGAAGGTGTCACGCTCGGTGCGTGACGGCGTTTCCGAAGAATGGAAGCTGGAGCGTGAAGACGGGAAGGATCAGATCCGAAGCGGCGTGGGGAAACGCCAAGGGGCCGGGACCGCGTGGAACGGCAGGGTCGACGCGACCACGCGCGGGGTCATCGGGATCCCGTCGTGCACCCCGGCGGGGGCGACATGCGGGAGAGCCCGCGAATCCGCCGACAGGTCGACCGGCTTATGCGCCGGACGCAGACTCCGCGCGGGGGATTCGTCCCCGTGCCGGCACCCGTCATCCGAGTCGGAATCGGACGGTGGCGACGATTCGTGTGACTCGTGACAGGCCGGCTCGTCGTGACCGGTGGTCTGCACCGCGTCCGTGTCCGACACGCATGAGTCGGAACACAGCGCTCGCAGCGGCGACGCCGCGAGCAGCACGACCGCGAGAAGCGCGTGGATGATAGTGCGGATCACGGGGATTCGCGGCCTCGAGATCACCTTAGCACACCAGCCCGGACACGGCGTCGCTTCGCCGGCGGAGGTCATAGATCATCTGGGCGCGGGTGTATCGCCGGCCGAGGAAGGCGCCTACCTGGGGCCGGAGGTCACGATTCCGGAAGCCGCGGGGAGATGGGCAAAGCCGGTCAGCGCCATCGGTGATCACCCGTCGAGCCTGAGCTCCCGGCGGATACGGGAGAAACCGAACGCGCTCTCCCCCGGCGAACGCTGCTCGAGATGCTCCATGTCCTTCAGCAGGACGTCAACCGCGGCGCGTCCGTCGGCGTGACGGACCGCCGCCCGCGGCGTCTTCCCGCCGAGGGCCGGAAGCGGCTGGTCGGCCCAGTCGGCGTAATGGCGCGCCTTGAGCTGGCGGATGAGATCGTGCGCTTCCGCCGGCGGTTCGGGCGGCGGGCCGGCGTCGGCGTGTGGGGCCTTCAGGGACCGCGGATCGCTGTGCTCGCGCGCTCGGTGCACGAGCCGATTGCCGCAGGCGGTTTCGATCCGCGCGCGGAGGGCGTCGGCGCGGCGTCTGGAGTTCGACTCGACCGCGAGCGCCCCGTCGGAGACGACGCCGCGGCCGATCACGGTCGCCTCCCAGCTCGCGTGCATCGGGTTGCCCTGCTGCTTGAAGACGTACACCGCCGGCTCCTCGCCGCGCGCCGACGGCTCGACATCTTCCAGCGCGGCCAGCTCCTGCTCGATCGCCGGCCTTGCGCCGGGGGCGATCGTGAAGTGGTCGGTGGTGATCAGCAGCGGGTCGCCGTCGGTGTTTTGTAGCGCCGGCACGGTCGCCGCCCGGTCATCGAGCGCCGCGACGGCCTTCTCCCAGCTCCGGATCAGATACCGGCCGAACGCCTCGTCGCGAAGACGCTGCACCGGGATGGCGCGCTTGCGGCGGAGCCGCCCGCGTGCGCGTCGCACGACGTCGGCGGCCTCGATCGGTGGGAGCGAACGCGGGTGCGTACCGCAGAGGAACGCGTCGTCGTCGAGATCGAGGACGCGTGCGAGAAGCGCATCGCGCACCACGAGCGTTTCAGAACCGCTCGATTCGCGGATCGAGCGGTTCTCGCCGGAGAGCAGATCACGGAGCGTCAGGCCGACGCCGGGCTCGACACCGGTCACCTCCCAGACGGAACCAAGCCGCGCGCTGCGCCTCCAGCAAGGCACGCTCCGCGGATGACAGCTGTCTCGGCGGCGTCTCGAGAAAACGGTCGAGCAGGGTCGCCCCGCTCAGGCGATAGTGGTAGACGGACCAGCGGAACGACAGCTGGTCGGCATCGGCTGCATCCACGAAGTCGGCCGTTCCGCCGAGCGCCGTGGGCCCGAGGCGCGCCGCACCAAAGTCGAGGATCTCGTCGAGAAGCTCGCGATCCAGCTCATGGAGTGTCGCGCGGCCCCGCGCCGGCTGCCGCCTCCTCGTCCAGTGGCAGGTGACATTTCTTGTACTTCCGGCCGCTGCCGCACGGACACGGGTCGTTGCGGCCGACGGCCGCGCGACTCCGCGGTGCCGGCGTCGCGCTCTCGGCGACCTCGAACAACGAGAACGCCTCGTAGGGGTACGTGAAGCGCACCTCGAGGTCGTTCTCGTCGAAGAACGACCCGCTGAGTGGCTCGGCGTCGTCGCGAGCGAATCGCGCCTGATGCTTGATAAAGAAGGACGCAAGCGACATGGCACACGCCGACGCGACCTCCAGATCGCGTGCGACAAGCGGCCTCGCGACGCCGTCGCGGTCGCGCCGATCGACGCGCGGATAGGCAGTGTCGCCGGCAACCGGCCACCGGTGTGCGTCCACCTCGCGACGCATGCCGGCTGGCAGGTCGGAGCGACGTTCGTAATTTAGCGCCATCCAGTCCGTGCCCAGATCTCGCCGCTTGCTCGCCCGGAATGGAGCCGCCGACGCCTGCACGAACGCGTCATAGGACGCAAGCGAAGGAAAGATGATGAAGCCGAGGACCTCGCCAAGGCTCCCGATGATGGACACGCACGCCCCGCGGACGCCGAGCGCGGGAATGTCCAGACGGAGGACCTGATCATCGTCGACCGCCTTCCAGGGTGCGACCGCGTAGAGCACACGCGCGGCGATGAAGAGCCGGCCGACCGCCGCCGCCGGGATACGCCCCCCCTCGAGATAGCTCTCGTGGTCGGCGGGCGCTGGCGGCATCGTCTCGAGCATGGCGCCCAGGAGCGTCTCGAGCTCGGGTGTCGGCGCCACGGTCGTCGGGATCGCGTCGCCCACCGCCGCCCGAACTTCCGAGGCGAGGGCGGTGTCGGCCACCCGGATCGCGTCTGGCCGTCGAGGCGGGCCGGCCATCGGCTGCTCCAGCGCGGCGAGCAGCAACCGACCGACGGCTCCTTCCGCATCGGCACGCGTCACGTCCTGGCCAACGACGAGGCCCGTCGGCTCTTCGATCCACAGGACAAGGTCGGGCCGATACGGCTCCGCGCCCTCGTCGACGTAGAACGGCGCCGCTAGGCGCCCGCCGATCCACTCGACGCGAGCCGCGGATCGATCACGCCGCTTGAAGGGAAGGGGCCTGCTGCGACGTGGCATCAGTCGGTCACCGTGGCGCGGTCCGGGCTGCCGGTTGGAGGGTCACGACCCGAAGCGGCGGCGTGAGCCCATTTGTGCCATCCGTGCCGACATGAGGAGAGGTCGGCGTCACTCCTGCTGCCGCCCGCTGTCGAGCCTGTAGCGGTAGCGCAACCGGTTGGGTCCGTCCGCATTCATGCGACCGCATTATAGGGGCTCTTCGTCGATTTGAGTACAGCGATCTGAGGTGATACCCGGCCGCCTGCGCGGGCCGCAATTGAGGTGGGCGGCCTGCTCGACGGCCTGGACGAAAGAACGCGATCCCACTTGCACCGGACCACCCGGTGTTGTTCTCTCTTGATGTGCAACCAAGAAGGGAGGACACGTGGGATCGCAACGGGATTGTACCTGGATCTTGGGCTTGTCGGGCTTCCGAGTGGTGCGCGTCGAACGGGAGGACGACGGGGTGGAGAGTCGCCTGCGGTTGCAGTTGGAGCGGCGCGGGATACGGCGCTATGTGTGCAACGGCTGTGGACGCCGCACCGGCCGCGTGCGCGCCGCGCGCGAGCGGACGTGGGACGATCTGCCCTGGGCACGGCATCCGGTCACGTTGGTCTACCGGCAACGACGCGTGATCTGTCGCCACTGCGGGGTGCGCACGGAGCGGATCGAATTTGCCACCCCGAAGGCCCGGGTCACGCGCCGCTTGCGCCAGCAGATCGGCCTGGATTGCCAGTCGATGCCGACCAGCCACGCCGCCGTGCGGCACCGCGTCAGCTGGGGCAAAGCCCGGCGCGCCGAGACGGCCTTCTTGACCGAGTGGGATCGCACCCGCCGGAAACGGCGACCGCGGCACATCGGCCTCGATGAGGTGCAGCGCGGGAAGGGCCAGCGCTTCTGGACTGTCCTGTCGGATGTGGTGCGCGGCGAGGTCATGGGCTTGCGTCAGGATCGCACAACGACTACCGCCACGACCTTGCTCACGGAGGATCTCGACCCGCATCAGCGGGGCGCGATTCACGCGGTGTGTACCGACATGCACCGGCCCTATCTCAATGCGGTCACGCAGGTGCTGCCGCAGGCCGACGTGGTGTTCGACAAATTCCATGTCCTCCAGCATGCGAGCGCCGCGCTCGACGAGGTCCGCCGCCAAGAGTTCTTCCGCGCCGGGGCCGTGATGCGTGCCCATGGGCGCGGGAAACGCTGGTTGCTGCTCCGGCGCTGGAAGACGGTCCGCGGCTCGAAGCGCCGGGAACTGCAGACGTTGTTTGCCGCGAATCGCCGGCTGTTCAAAGCCTGTCTCCTGCGCGAACAGCTCGACCGCCTGTGGACGTATCGGACGCCGATGGGCGTGGGGCACTTCCTCATCGGCTGGGTGACCGCGTTGCGCTGGCAACGGCTCCCCGAGATGGAGCGCCTCGGCGCGTTCCTCGTTCGTCATCTCGAGGGCATCGCTGCCTACTGCTTCCACCCTGTTCGCTTCGGCGTGGTCGAATCGATCAACACGACCATCAAGGCGGTCCTCCGCCGCGCACGCGGTATGCAGAATGAACAACTGCTCTTGCTCAAACTGAAGTGGGCCACGGCTCATCCGATTCGATCGTCTCGCGACCTGGCGCGCTTCTTGAGCCTTCAACCCTTGTACTCAAATCGGTGAAGAGCCATTATAGGGGAGGGTGAGCTAATCTTAGTTGAACATTGAAACGGCTCCAGACCCTGTGGTGTGATGACGTTGCAAAAGACGGACATCACCCCACGAGAGAGAGGAGCCACGATGAGTGTCCTACGTGCTGTCAGGAAGCGCAAGAAAGTTCGCAAGCTGGGCTCGGTCAACATCATTCACCGCGAGGCCTACGCGGATCTGGAGCTGGACGCGAAGGTGGAGCTGATCCGCTCGCTGGTGCCCCTGGGCCTGATGCATGTGCAGGAGTTGCTCGACCAGGAGGTGACGGCGCTGGCGAGCGAGCGCTACGTCCGGAAGGACGCGTCGGTCGGTGGACGCCGTCACGGCAGTAACCCTGGGACGGTGGGTCTCGCGGGGCAGCGCGTGCCGATTCGCGTGCCCCGGATTCGTCGCCTCGCAGGGAGCGAGATTCCGCTGCGGTCGTATGAGGCGTTGCATGACGACCGCGAGGTGGACGACGCGCTGCTGCGACGGGTGCTCTACGGGATCTCGTGCCGCAACTACGCGGCGGCCGCGGCGGCGATTCCCGGGGCGATCGGGCTGTCGAGTTCGACGGTGTCCCGGGGGTTCATCCAGGCCAGCGCGGCGCAGCTACGGGCGTTCCAGGAGCGGGACCTATCCGATGAGGACGTGGTGGCCGTGTTCCTGGACGGCAAGACGTTCGCTGACGCGACGATGGTCATCGCGCTAGGCATCACGCTGTCTGGGGAGAAACGCTTCCTGGGCTTCGTCGAAACGGACACGGAGAACGCGACGGTGCTCACACCGTTCCTGCGGTCGTTGGTCGAGCGGGGCCTCGACCTCTCCCAGGGTGTGCTGGTCATCCTCGATGGCGGCAAGGGGCTCCGCACGGCCGTCCGGAAGGCCTTCCGGGGCCGGGCCCTGGTCCAACGGTGCCAGTGGCACAAGCGCGAGAACGTGGTGAGCTACCTGGCCAAGCACGAGCAGGCGGTGTGGCGTCAGCGTCTCCAGCGAGCGTACAACCGGCCGGACTACGACGAGGCCCTCGGTGCGCTCGAGACGCTCCACGGCGAGTTGGACGAGCGGAACCAGTCGGCGGCTGACAGCTTGGCGGAAGGCCTGGACGAAACCCTGACGTGACATCGATTGGGCGTGTACGGAGTGCTGGGCCGGTCGCTGAAGACGACGAACTGTCTGGAGTCGGTCAATGCGCTGGTCGAGGAACGCTGCGCGAAGGTAGATCACTGGCAGAGCTCGAGCCAACGCCACCGCTGGCTGGCGACCGCCCTCCTGGACATCGAACCGCGCTTACGAAGGGTGAGGGGCTACCGCCACCTTCCCACGCTTCGGGCCGCATTGAAGCGAGAACTGAAGATCGACACGACGACGTCGAAGAAGCAGGCCGCGTAAGCCATCGGGAGCCGTGGAGAGTTTCAACTAAGAATGGGCTTGACTCACGTTCCGGCCCGGCTATCCGACGAACGACAACACGGTGACGGTGCGACACCTCCTCAACCACACCTCCGGCATCCGTAGCTACACCGGGCTGGGACCGGTCTGGCGAGATACGAAGACGCTCGATTTGTCCCACGACGAGTTGATCGGTCTGTTCGAGGACGAGCCGTTCGACTTCCCCCCCGGCGAGCAATATCTGTACAACAACTCCGGCTACTACCTGCTTGGCGTCATCATCGAGCAGCTCACCGATCGGTCGTACGCCGAGGCGCTACGGGAACGGATCTGGAACCCGCTGGCGTTGCAGGAGACCCACTACCTGTACAACGCACCGATCGTGAAGCGCCGCGCCGAGGGCTACAAGGTGGAAGACGGTGCCCTGCTCAACGACGACCCGCTGAGCATGCGGCAGCCGTTCTCAGCCGGCGCACTCGGATCCAGCGTCCACGACCTGCTGATCTGGCTCTCGGCCTTCCACGGCGGCCGCGTGGTCAGCGAGGACTCCTACCGGCAGATGACGACACCGGGGAGCCTGAACCATGGCGAGCCGATCGACTACGGCTATGGGTTCTCGCTCGGCACGCTGGACGGGCATCCGGTCATTGCGCACGGCGGGGGCATCGACGGCTTCAACACCTACGCATCCCATTACCCCGATGACAACCTGTCAGTCGTGGTGCTATGCAACACGTCGTCCAACCCCCGCCAGATCGAGCGGCAGATCGTAGGCCTGGTTCTCGACGCGCGTATCGAGCCCTGAGCGCGGCTGCGTGACCGTCGCGTGATCGTGATTCCCGCGGACGATCCGGCCCGTGCGGCGCTACCGGGCCGCGGGATCGCTGGCGGATTCGGTCGCGCCAACGACGCGACCGTCCGTGACGAAGCGGCGGTGGTTGGAGAACTGCTGAAGACGATAGTAGCGGGGCACGAACCCGCTCCCTTGGAGCGTCCAGTTGCGCTCGATCGAGCGCGGCAGCATCAGCGTCTCCGCCGGGTCGCTGAACGCGACACGCTCGTAACGAATACTCACATCGTCCTGCTCGAGCGCCATCCGCCCCGGCTGCGCCCATCGCCGATCGTCGGGCGCGCGGAACTCGAACCGCCCGGTCAGTCGCTCGTCGAGCCGCAGCACCACACCGGACTCCATGTCGACCCAGGCCTGACCGCGCCTTCGGCCGTCGAGTGAGATCGAGACGCACTCCTTGTCCCAGGTGACCTCGGCACGACCCTCCTCCACGGGCAGGAAGTCGAGCCGTGCCACACGCCGGCCGTCGACCCGCTCGAGCTCACCAAAGGAAAACTCGTACTCTCCCTGCCGCACAGGCAGCAGCGCCGACAGGGGATCCTCGGATTCCGACCGCGGCACGAGGCACGCGTCGTGGTCACGCGGCCCAGGCTCCCGCCCGTTGACCTTCCGCAGCACACGGAACACAGTCACGGTGGGCACGCCGTCCTCCTCGGACGTGCCCCACTCCACTCGGCGCTCGAACTCCAGCTGCCGTGGGGATCCGTTCGACTGCATATCGCGGGTGAACGACCGCACCCACACCGTTTCGGTCGAGATGATGCGCTGGACCCGCTGGTACCGGCGTTCCAATTGAGCGCCGACCCGCGCGAGCGTGGCCTCGAGGTCGAGGGAGGGCTCTTGACCCAGTGCGGCGTCGGCGGCCCCCAGCAGTAATCCCGCCACCGTCAGTAGCCGTGCCGCCTTCGCCCCCTTCGCCGATGAGGGGGTTGAGGTCGTCATGTCGGAGGCGCCCACCGGCGATCGGGGCATCGCAGCTGTCGTTCTATCTGAGGGCGGAGTAGCCCGTCGGGATGAGGTGCGCATGCCGCCTCCTGTGCGGGGAGTATTGTGCGGGGAGTATAAGGTTGTAACGGCTAGCGTAGGCCGGCCGCTGCGAGAAACGCCCGCACACTCTCCACTGGTACGCCCAGATTGGATCCGCCATATTCGGGCAGAATGGCGGCGTTGACGGCCACCACTCCCCCGCGCACGTCGAGCACGGGACCGCCACTACCGCCGTGCGTCGTTTCCGCGTCGTACACGATGGTCGCCTGGGTGACCTGGCCGACAATGCCGCGGCTGGCCAGTGGCGCGATGTGCCCTGCCGCGGCCAGCCGAGCTGCCACGCTCCAGAACCCAGTGTCGTTGGTCTTCTGGAGCTCTTCGACGAACGCGGCGCCCGATTGAGCCAGCATGGAGCGGAGGCCGGTCGGATAGCCCATGACGATGACCTCGTCCCCTGGGGCTGGTGGTGCGTCGGCGAGGCGTAAACCCGGTGGCGACGACGCCCCGTCTGTGCGGCGCAAGACGGCAAGGTCCGCGTCTTCACTCACCCGCAACAGCTCGACCTGGCCCGCCGCTGGTGTGCCGGGTAGATAGACGATGAACTTGATCATCACCGGCTCCAGGTCCTGCCCCGCGAGGAGGTCGATGCTCGCGTCTTCTTCCCACGGCACGGCGACGTGGCGATTGGTGACAATCACCCCTTCTTCACCGGCGGCGAACCCGGTGCCGATGACCTGGCGTTCGGCCACAGGACCGTCGCCTTCGAGCGTTAGTAGGGGCTGGCCTCTGGGGGAGATCAACCGGCGACCGTTCTCATTGACTCCATGTCGCAGCATCCGGCCACTCGATGTCTCGCGAAACCCCCAGGCGCCCTGGAGTAGCACGACCGAGGACATCGACTCGGCAATCACCCGGCCGCTGGCCAGCGAGCGTTGCTCAAGCGCGGCCAGACGTTGCCGGTCCGAGGACAACCGGCTTCCGAGCTCCTGACTCAGCGCTTGAAGGTCATTCGGCGTCAGGGCCTCCTCCCGGGCGCGGGCCAACGTACGCGCGAAGCTGTCGAGACGCGTCACGCCGCTCTCGATGCGTTGCTCGAGCAGCGCGTTCAGCTGGTTTTGCTGGTAGATCAATGCCGCGAGCACCACGATCGCGAGAACCACACTGAGCCGGAACAAGATCGTTGTTTGACGCGCGAGTCGCCGCAGCGCTTCCCGGAGGGCTCTGACCGCGCGTCGGGCAAGCGGCTGGCGGCTGACCCGAAGATAGGCGAGGGCGTCGCTCAGGATGTCACCCGCCGTTCTGCGAACAGGTTGGTCTTCGCGGCACAGGCAGAAGCGCGACACGGGTCCAGTCTCGCCGAGCTCGATCATGTCGCCATGCTGGAGCCGTCGGGACGTGATGCGCACGCCGTTCACCCATATTGGCTGCCGCTCGAGAGCCTCGATTTCATAGCTGTCTTCCGCGCGGTGAAGCCGAGCGATCAGGCCGTCCGGCGTGTCGCCTGGGCGCGCCTCCTGAACGCGGACGAACCGATCGGGTCTCAGCGAAATGTCAAAGGCTGACCCGCTGAGCCACGTCACCGTACCGTGGGAGGGGCCGGTGAGGTGTTCCACGGCGGCCGCCGGCGCCGACGTGTCCACGGGAGGCTTGTCATCCATCGCTTCCGAGGCCCTGTGATCCATGGTGAGAGTCGATCATACGCCCGGCCAGCCCGCCCCGCGGACGCTCCGCCGGGACGTACGCTTCCACGAACCGCAAAGCGAGTACGCCGCGCGGCGGGTCGAGCACAAGTACCGTTGTCGCGGGCGCGCGATTCTCCTGCACGCAAAGCGCCGTAGCCACGGGACGGTACGATCGTTGGCGCCGTGACGTTCTCAAGGAAGCCGTCAAGCGCACCGACACCGGACAAAGTTTCAAGAATCTTTCAAGATCAGGCGTGGTCGGCGCTGCGATAGAATCCGTAAGTCCCGCCCACTCAACAAGAAGCCGGAGTGGCGAAATTGGCAGACGCGCTGGACTCAAAATCCTGAGCGATTTATTTTATTATCAATGATATCAATGGTTTACAAGCCCACCGTGCGGCTGCGGTACCCGTAGCGGTACCCTTTTTCCGCTCATACGTACCAATATTCCGAACGTCTGCCGCGACATCAAGGAGGAACCTCCGACGTCGGGGGCAGCGTCCTCGGCGCTCACGTCGAGCGTGGAAGTCAGGCTGCTGTCAGCCAGCCAGCTCGTGGACCTGACCGCCATCATCCCCCCTTAGTCCTGCACCTCATAGGCCCACAGGACGGACTGCTTGCTGCCAAATTCGGTATAGCACGAGGCGCTGCTGCCGCTGCGGTTGAGCTGCGTCTTATAGGTGTGGGCGCCCGTGCCGGGGTTCGCGTCTTCATAGGCCAGCGGGGCATTAAAGGCGTCGCTCCCAGCCCCCGTGGCGGTGGTGGTCAGCGCCGTCGTCCCCCGCACAAACCGGAGCTGGCAGCCCACATTGCCGCCCGTCGCGTAAACGTGCTGCCACGCCATCAGCACCACGTCATTGGTCGCGTTGTCGACGGTGATCGTGAGGCTGAGCCCAGTATCGACCCAGGTGGTCGTCGCGCTGCTGGTCGACGTGCTGTCGGTGTCGAACACGGCGTCGACGAGCACATTGTCCGGCATCCGCGCCATCGGCATCGTGCCGCTGTCGAGATTCGACGCATCCAGGTCCGTCAGGTTGGCGCCGTCGAGGTCGTCGAGGATCGTGCTCGACAGCGGCCCGTTGATCTTGCCGTCCGTGCCGACGAGCGCGACGTCGCCGCTGCCAAACTGCGCCCCGCCCGAGACGTCGAGCGCGTCGGCCGCGGTGTCGGTGATGAGGACATTGTCGTCGATCACGAACCCGCCCGTCGGCTGGGCGATGAGCGCCCCCGCGTAGCCCCCGAGGATCCCCATCAGCGCCGCGACCAGTATGCCGTGCATTCGCATGGACCTACCTCCCGTTAGACCGTCTCCACGAACTTCGCGCCGTACACCACGATCCACGTCGAGCCGCGCTTGGTCTCGAGGCGGTACTCCGTGTCCGCCGTCAGCGTCAGCATCCCGCTTTCCACCAACGACACCGTGGCCGCCGTCACATTCCAGGCGCTGCCCACCACGGCGCTGTCGGTGACGTTATAGAGCCGCAGTTGCCCCGTCCCCCCGTCGACCCGCGCCATCGCGTGCACTTTGCCGCTCAGGGCGTTCGGCGGCTTCATGACCTCGGCGTACTTGATGACCGTAAAGGTCCCGTTGGTCTGCCGGTACGTCGCGCTCCCGCCCAACGGCCAGACCGAGCCCGCGCCCAGCGGGCGATACGCCCCGCCATCGACCGACACCTTGACGAGGTCCGCCCCGGCGTCGAAATAGATCCGAGCCTCGCCACTCGGGGCGACGGCCGGCGCCGTCGTCTTCCCATCCAGCGTCACGGCGTCCAGGGCCACCGTGCCCGCCACCAGCGCCGCGTGCTCGTCGCGGATCTCGGTATTGAGCTGCGCCGCCGTGACGACCTCTCCCGCGACCCAGGTGCGTGGCGCCATCGTTAGCCCCACCCCAGGCGCGTGGTGTCCCCGAGGCGCGACACGCCCAGGATCCAGACGTCGGCCTCGTCGGTTGGTGCCAGGTCATACGTGACCCGCACGTCGTCCGGCGCCCCCACCCGATAGGCGATGCGGTTCACGTGGGACGTGACGTCCACCCCCGTGGGCGCGTCGATCACAGCGATCCGATCGTGCAGCCCCACGGCCACCGCCACCTGCGCCAGCGTCGCGTCGCGCGCGGCGTGGATCGTGACGGCCGTCGGGCGCGTCCGGGGCGTCCCATACACGTTGAGCAGGTGGTCGGCCACGTCTTGGCCCACGCGCAGGTCGGATTGGTACGGCAAGTCCATCGTGATCACGCCGCGACTCGTGCCGGCCGTCGGGTCGACCGCCTCAAGATAGGCGCGCGCGTAGTCATAGATGCCCCGCCCCCGGGCCTGGAGCCGCGTCAGATAGACCGTCCCCGGGCCTGGATTGGTGATCGTCCACCGCACGCCGCTCGCCCCGAAGCTCGCCGTGACGGTCAGCTGGCTCGTGACATCCGTCCCGCTCCCATCCGCCGCCGTATTGGCCACGTAGTCCGTCCCGGCGACCGGCGTCTGCATGTTCGCCCCGCCGACACGTTGCGCCTCGTGCGCCGGGTCGCGGTACGGCCCGAAGGGATGGATCGTGTCGCCCGACACGATCGCGGGCGCGGCGTCCCCGAGCTGATAGAGCACGGTCGTCGTCCCGGCGTCGACGCGCCGCAACGGGATGCCCACACGGGCGGTGTCGATCACGTCCGCGAGTTCCCGCGCCAACGCCATCTGGGCAACCGCGGGGAGCGCGGTGGGCGCCGCCTGCTGGTGCGCCAGGGCATACCGATCAAGAAACCTCACGGTCTCCCCGTCGGCGGCATCGGCGTCGGCCGTGAGGTAGCCCAGTTCGGAGACGGTGACGCGGTGGAGCGCCTCGAGCGCGGTGGCGCGTTCGCCCCGCAGATCATCGAGCGCGTAATCGAACGTGCTCCGGCCCGTCTGGAGCGCCGTCTCCCGCGGGGTCACCGGGAGAGCCGCGAGAATCGTCTGGACAATCTGATCGCTCCGCTGGTCGCGTTGCACGGGGAGGTCACTGATGCGCGTGCGCGCCGCGACGCCCATCCAGTCGGTGCCGGTGCACGCGACGGCGCGCGCGGCCGCAGGCCCATGCGTCGGCTGGATCGACTCCAGGTAGTACAGCTTCCGGCGCGGCGTGGTCCCGTGCGTGAGCGTGAGGCGACAGCCAATCCCGAGCTCGAAGCCGGCGATCGCCGCCGCGTGGCCCGGACTGTAGGCGCCGGCGGTCCCTGCGCGGTTCGCCACGCTGTTGTCGAGCAGGAACCGGCAGTCTCCGAGGCCCGCCACCCGATCGGCCGGCCGCGCGCCGGGGAGCCCGTAGTCCCATGACACGCCGCCGCGGACGAGCACGTCGCGCGTCACGTCGGTCCAGCCCTGCTCCGGGCCGTCGAGTTCGAGGTCCACGGTGAGATCCAGGAGGGGCATACCGATCACGTGGTGCTGAGTGCGGCGGCGGCCACCAGCGCCCGCTCGCGGCGCCGGGGGTCGAGGCCATACCGGAACTCGTCGATCAGCAGCGCGAAATCCTGGTGGAGCTGATCGAGCTTGGCTTCGACACGCCGGCCGCCGCCGAACTCCTCGAGGCGTTCCAGCGGGATCCCGACCTCGGGACCGTCTTCGGCGAAGGTGGTCAGCGTCGGCCGCGTGACGAGCCCGCCCTTCGCGAGCGCCCGCACGCCGCTCAGATCGGCAATCGCCCCGAGCCCCTGCTGGATACGCTCGAGCGCCGCGGCAATGCCCCGCCCTTCCGGCGCCGTCATGACGCGCTCGAGGCCATGCAGCATCTCCAGGGTGCCGCGGCCGAAGTCGCGGAAGGGGGAGCCGCGCTGGAAGCCCGTCCCCCCCCCGCTCGGCTGCGGCGCGTGTTCAGGCCGGCGGCCCGTCTCGCGCTGCCGATACTCGAGGTCGACGACGATGTGCTTGTTCTTGATCTTGTCGAGCTCCTGATTGACGAATTGGCGGAAGCTCCCGACCGCGTCCCGCTGGGCGTCTGTCATGTCTTCCCACTGCTGCTCCAGATCGTCGAACGTCAGGCCGGCGTCGTCGGCCAGTTTTTTTAGCTCCTCGTTTTTGAGGAAGTCCCGGAAGCTGCCAAACGCCGTCTGCTGCGCGTCCGTCATGCCTTTCCATCGCTCAGCGATCGCGTCGTAGTTCAGCCCGGCGGACTCCGCGATCTCCCGCAGCGCCCGATCCTCCACGAAGGCGGCGAACGATCCGAACTCGGTCTTCATCTCGTCGGTCATCCCTGCCCACTCGCCGGCCAGGCCCTTGATGTCGAGGTTGGCCGAGGCGGCCATGTCTTCGACGGCCTTGCTGAGGCCACTCGGCCCGCCGAGCGTGATGATGAGCAGCTGGATCTTGTCGGCCAGCAGGTCGAACCCCTCCGCGATCGGCGCCGCGAAGGTGATCCCAGAGAGATCGGTGAGCTTGTCGCCGTTCTCGTCCGTGAGGCGGCCCTGCGAGACCATCGCGTCCAGCATGGGCCGCATGGCCTCGGGTAACGCGATCCCCATCTCCAAGGCTTTCGTGATGAAGCCCTGAGCCTCATCCGTCATGCCCTCAATCGCCACTTGGGTGTTGGTCCCCTCGCCCGTCAGGAGGCTCCAGGCCGCCGCGAGCTGTCCGGCTTCGTCGGTGAGCTTGGCCTGCGCATGGCCGAGCCCGAGCAGCGACTCGTCGAACACCTGCACCTCGTTGCCGTGCTCGTCGAGGACCGTCTTCATGGCGACACCGTATTGCGTGGCGCTCTCCTCCATCGCGCGCCAGTCCACATGCGCGTCATCGGCCAGCTGGCGCAGCGCGGCGGCCTCCGCCGCCGTCACGAGGCCCAGCTCCTCCATCTGGGCGAGATACGGATCGAGCTGTGCCGGGTTGAACGCGGCGTGTCCGGCCTCGACCAGGCCGGCGAGCGAACCGGCGAGCGCTGTGTTCCGGGCGGCGATCTCGGCTTCCGCCTGCGCCACCTCGCCCGCCTTCTGCCGCCAGCCGTCCAGCTCGCGCGTGACCGCGGCGACCGCCTCGGGGCCCTGCTTGATAGCACGGACCCAGCGCGTCCAGAGCGCCTCGGCCTCGGCCGCCGAGCCGCCCGCCTTCTGGACGCTGTCACGGAGCACGATCCACGCCTTGGCGTCCTCGACGTTCGCCCAGCCCGCCCCGAGCGCCTGCTGGATCTGCTCGGCGTTCGCCTCAGCGGCCAAGCCGTCGGCGTAGGACCGCCAGGCCTGCCGGCCGGCGAGCTCCGCCTCGGAGGGGCCGCCGAAGATCCGCGTGAAGAAGCCGCCGATCTTCTTCCCGAGCGCGACGATGCCTTGGACGGCGACGTTCGCCAGCGAGGCCAAGCCACCCGAGATGAGATTGCCAAGGCCTTGCGTGATGCCCGCACCGATCCCGGCGAACACGCCGCTCATCCCTTGCCCGCCGGACACCCCCTCCCAGAGAGACCGCAGCGATCCCGTGAATCGATCCAGAACGCTCGGCGCTTGCTGCAGCTTCTTGTTCAGGAGCCCAAGACTCGTGGTGGCCCGTGGCACGAGCGTGACGCCGAACACGTCCAGGGGCTTCGATGCGAGACGGATCCGCTGGCCAAAGACATGTGTGCCGTCCGCTGCGATCCCTTGCGTCTGGACGAGTGTCTTGATCCGATCGCTCACCGAGACAAAGCCAAAGTCCAGCCCCTGCAGCACGCCGGTCAGCGTTCTGATCTCCGTGGCGGTGTTCCCGGCCGCGTCGCCCGTCGCGCCAAGCGCACCGCCGAGGTCGTCCATACCAGCTGCGCTTTCCGTCGCCGTTCGGGTAATCTCGTCCGCGCGGTCGATGATCTCCTGCATCGCTGGCGTCAGCACGTCCCCGGCCGCGACCGCCGTGTTGCGGATGGCCGTGGCCAGCGCGAGAATGACGTCGTCGGTCGTGTTCACTGACTGTCCCGCGCGACGAATCTCGGCGTCCAGCTGCTCGATGCTTGCGGTGCCCGTGAGCATCGCCTGTTCCAAGTCCTGTATCCGCCGTACCCACGCCGTTTCAACAGTGTCCGCCGTCTCCTGGAGCGTGTCGTTGAGTCCCTCGTAGGCCGCGTCGGCGTCGCGCGCCGCATCGGCCGTGTCGTCCGTGATTCCGACGAGCCGCTTGAGCTTCCCGCCGAGATCCAGCGCCCCCGCCGCCCACGCCGCGAACTCGAACGCCGCGAACACCAGGATCATCGGGCCGAGGGCCGCGATGACGCCGCGAATGGCAAATCGCAGTCCGGTCAGCGCGACGCTCGCCAGCTTCACGCCCACCGCCGAGGCCCGTGCGCTCAGCGACAGGCCAGTTAGGCTGCCCCGGAGCGTCACGATCCGCGCACGGAGCGCCTGCGCTGTCGCGATCGGGTGACCCAGCGCCTTCACCAGGACGTTGCTCATCCGGCACGCCGCGGCCCAGATCCGGCCGAACAGCGGCACCAGCGGCGTGAGCACCCGCGCCACGCCACCAATCGCGATCAGCGCCGGCCCCAGCGCCGCCGCGAACCCGAGCCAGAGGATGCGACTCGTCTGGACCTCGGGGGACAACGCCTTGAACCGGTCAACCACCGTCTTCAGCCAGGGCACGACCTGATCCCGCACGATCCCCACCACGGTCTGCAGGATGGGCTTCAGGATGTCTCCGAGCGCACGGCCCGCCTCGATCACTTGATTCGCCAACAGCTTCAACTGCGAGGCCGTCGTTTGGAACCGGATGTCGGCTTCGCGGGCGAGCGCCGTGTTCTCCTCCCATGCCGTCGTCCCGAGCGCGAGGGCATCCGTCAGCGTGGTGCTCTTGGCGGCGAGCGAGAGGAACGAGCGCACGACACGTTCATTCCCCAGCGTGAGGCCGTCCAGGGTCGTAAACGCCGCGTCGCCTTGTTGCCCCAGGCCGGTCACAAACGACGCAAACGCCCCGGCGGCATCCTCACGAAACGCGCGCTGAAATTCGGCTGCCGACAGGCCCGCCGTGCGCGCGAAGATTTCCAGCTTCTCGCCGCCCTGCGCGACGGACTTGGTCATCGCATTGAGGACTTTCTGCACCGCCGTGCCGCCCGCTTCCGACTCGATGCCCACCGAGGCCATCGCGCCGCCAATCGCGAGGATTTGCGGCTCGGTCAGGCCGGCAATCGTGCCCGCGCTCGCGATGCGCTTGCCGAAGTCCACGATCTGCGCTTCATTGGTCGCGAGGTTGTTACCCAACGCCACCACGGTCGAGCCCAGCCGCTCGAACTCGGTTTGTGGGAGGCTCGTGATGTTGGCGAGTTGCGCCAGCGAGGTGGCGGCTTCCTCCGCAGACAGATTGGTCGTCACGCCGAGCTTTGCCATGACCTCGGTAAAGCCCAGAATGTTCTCGCTCTCGATCCCTAGCTGGCCCGCGACCTCGCCGATGCCCGCCAGTTCGGTAGCCGCAATGGGGATCTGTAGCGAGAGATCACGGAATCCCTGCTGGAGCGCTTCCCCGACTGGAGTGAGCCGCCCCATACCGTCCGTCGCGTCGTCGACCGTCTTGATGACGCCCGCGAACGCTGACTCGAAGGCCACCGAGGATCGCAGCGCCGCGGCGCCGATGCCCACCAGCGGCGCCGTCAACCCGATCGAGAGCGATTGCCCCGCCGCCGTCGCCTGACTCCCAAACGTGGCGAACGATCGCTGCACACGGCCGAGATGCTTGGCCGCCTTGCCCATGTCCGCCTCGAACTTGGCGATGTTCGCCGAGAGTTCAACGCGCAGGGCGCCGATCGTGGTCGCCATGATCTACCCCTGGCCTCCGTGACGCAGGATCGCGAACGCCGTCATCTGCCGCGTCACCAACGCCTGCTGCTCCTCCTCCGGCGTTCGCGGACGCGCCGACGAGCCGTCCTCGATCTGGCGGAGCACCGTCGTCAACGACGGGATCCGCTTCGCCCGCTGGAACGTCGCCGCGTGCCACGCCAGACTCATCGCCTGGGCATACGCCCGACGCTCCCGCCGCTGCAGCGCCGTCACTTCCCGCGCGATCTCGCGTGGCGTCAGGCGCCAGAACCGGGCGGGGTCGAGGCCGGCCGCGACCGCCGCGGCGAAGAACGCTTCCCAACTGTCGTCGTCTTGGTCCGCCGGCTCCTCGCCGGCCTCGGAGGGTTTCCCCCCGTCATCTCCGCCATCGCCAACATAAATGCCTCGATGACTGAATCGACGAGCGCGAGGCCCTCACGCCGCGCCTGGTCCATCAGATCCCCAACATCCGCCAGGCTGAGATGCGCATGATGGTCCCGGAGACCGGCCCACGCGATCACACGCAGATCCCCGATCCCGATGTCCGACACACGCTCTGGCTCACCCGTCTTGCCCTTCGTCTTGCCCTTCGTCTTGCCCTTCGTCTCGGGTCGTTCGTGTGGGGCTCGGATGTCGGTGAACATTCGCGTGACAAACGGGATGGCGCGCTCCCCGGTCTCTGTTTCCAGCGCGACGATGGCGTTCGTCGAGAACCGCAGGGTGTACTCCGCGCCTCCGATGGTGACGGCGACTTCGCTGCGTTCAGGATTCGCCATGGCGCTACACCCGCGTGACCGGCCCGGTCACGCGCATCCCGATCTCCGCCGTCATCTTGTCAGCGAGCGGCGCCGTAATGTTGAACGACGTCAGGAACGCGCTGAACTGGTCTATCGCGGGCGGCGTCACCGGGTAGATAATCCGCCAGTTCCGCACGGCGCCGGGAGCAAAGATGCCGTTCAGAATCGCCTGTTGCCCCGTATCGTTCGGCAGGAAGTTCACCGAAAACGAGGCATCGCCGCTGATGAGCGTGGGCACATACTCGCGTCTCCGACCCGGCGAGCCGTGATGCGTCGCCTCGACCTCGTCCATCGACTGATTGATCGAGATGTCGCCCATGACCTCGGCGACCGGGGTGAACACCTCGTCGCCCTGCGTCACCGTGACGGCCGCATCGTCGGCCACGTCCGCCGCCAACCCCTCGGTGATCGCGAAGCTCCCACTCGCGAGCGCGGTGGCCACGACATAGACGGTGGTGTCGCTGCCAAAGGTCACCGTCGCGCCGGCCGGGATCGTGCCCGTCCCGGTGTCGACGGGGATGGTCGTCGCCCCCTCGGTGAGCGCGCCGTTCGCGAGGTAGCCGCTGGCGGTGGGGACCGGCTGTGGCCCACCGCCATACGCCAGGATGGTCCCGAAGCCAATTTGTGCGTTGGTTGGTGGCATGATGTCTGTTCCTCTCTCGTCCTCTTACGTCACGTCTTCTTCGTACCAAATCAGGTAGTCCTGCGAGCGCCGCCAGAGCCGCGCCGCGGTGTCCGGGTCATACGTGGCGCGCTCGCTGTCGAGCCGCACCTGCTGCACGCTGACCGTGCCCCACTGGCCGACAAACCCGTCGAGCGCCCGCCGCAGCGCGTCGGCCAGGCCCGCGGTGAGCGCGTCGCCTCGGGCGATCGGGGTGTCGCGCGCCCAGGCGTCGAGCTGCAGGCGCGTCTCGACCAGCCCGTTCGGACCGGTATGCGACCACACGCGCCGCCCGTCGCCGATCCGCTGATACGTCAATGCCGGCCAGCGGTCGACTCCCTGCTCGAGCTGGATCGCCCAGAGCCGTCGGATCACCAGCGGATCGGCATCGGCCAGCTGGGTGCGCACGGCGGCGAGCGCCGAGCCCACCGGCGCCGTCGCCTGCGCGAGGTGCGCATACAGCCCGTCTTCCAGCGTCACGCGCCCTCCAGTCCCGCCGCGTCCCGCGCCCGGAGCGCCGCCTGCATCGCCTGGTTCGCTTCATAGCCGAGCCCAGCGGTGCGAAGTACATGGGCCGCCGTGTCGAGCGCGTCGCCCGCCGCGCGGAGTTCCGCGACGAAGCCGCTCAGCGCCACGTGCGCCCCGGCCGCCAGCATCGAATCCACGCCGCCGCCGTTCGCCTCCCGGTGGTGCCGTCGTCTTGACATCACCCCTCCAGGAGCATGGAGGCCGTAAGGCGTACGGCCAGCTGCTGAATCACGCTGAGCGGCGCGTCCAGGCCACGGTCCTTGAGCCGCGTCTGCACCTGCTGCCACACGCGGGTGTTGCGCGCGGCGTCCAGGAACTCATGGCCCTGCCACGTCAACGTCTTCGGTTGCCAGACAAACCCACTGTGTGTCGTCAGGTCCATCGCGTCGAGGTACCCCGCCTCATGGAGTAACCGGACGTGATAGGCGATCTGGTCCGGCGCATATCCCGGTGCCCGCATCTCGATGGGTTGCAGGGGACTCGGGTTCCGCTCGGTTTCCAGCAGAATCGTCCGAATCAAATCCAGGTGTCGTTCCATCAGCGCCTCCGCGCTCGCTTCGCTGCCCGTGCCAGGAACGCCCACAGTTCACCCCGGAAGCCCGAGAGCGCCTGATCCCGGCCGCCATCCCACGCCGGCCGCAGAAACGGCCGCGCCGGGTAGGGCTGGCCATTCCGCTGCGTAAAGCCGAACTCGTAGAGATGCGCGAGCGTCCGGTGTGGGCCCGTGAACACCACGCCGAGACTCACCGCGTCCGCCGATCCGCCCTGCCGCCGCGTGAGCCGTACCACCTGCACGCCCTTCGCCAGTGCCTCGGTATCCCGTGGCACGCGTTGGCGTGTCGCCTCGGCGATCGGCTGCAAGGCCCGTTTCCCTGATCGCGTCAGCGCGCTCGTGACGCGCCGCAGCGAGCCCAGTTCCTTGAGCGCAGCCTGCAGTTCGCGCCCGCCGCTGAACGTCACCTGCATCGTTGTCCCTACACCGCCGCCGACGTGTGCAGCTCCACCCACCGGTGGTCGCCGCCCTCATCGACCACGCCGTGAATGTCATAGTCGAGCCCGTTCCACCGCACCCTGTGGGTGACCTTGATACCCGCCACGTAGCGGAACCGGAACACGGCCGACTGCCGGCCCTGCACCGGGTTGGCATTCGTGAAGAACTCCTGGCCGCGGGGCTGCGTCACGCGCGCCCAGGGTCTCGCGTACGTCGTCCACGTCGGCGTGCCCGGCCGGCCCACCTCGTCCGGCGGCACATCGGTCACGTGCTGCAGCGCGATCTGGCGATTGCCCTCAGGCATCCATCACCCGAAATACGTGCATGTATTTACACATCAACACTTGACAACCACCCAGATATGTGCAAATATATACACATATACAAGCCCACGCCATGGACACAACCACGACCAAAATCAAGCGCCGACTGGAACAGGACGGCTGGTCGTTGTCGCGCCACGGTGCCAACCATGACGTGTACCGGCATCCGCGCATCCGCGGCATCATCACGCTGCCACGACATCGAAGGGTGACCCCGGCCGTCGCCCGGTCGATTGCGAGGAAGGCCGGTTGGCTGGAGTAAGGAGAGACCCCCATGACTCGGTATCCCGCAGTGATCGACGGCGCGAAGGGCGCCTATGGCGTCACCTTCCCGGACCTGCCCGGCGTCGTGGCGATGGGCACGACCGTCGACGACGCGCTGGTACACGCGGAAGAAGCCCTGCAGGACTATGCGCTGGAAGCGGACAAGGATGGCGACGCCCTTGTGACGCCCACCGCGATGGAGCAGGTCGACGTCCAGGACGGCCAGATGCTCGTCTCGATTCCGCTGATCCGTCTCTCGGGTCGCCGGGTGCGCGCGAATCTGTCGTTGGATCAGGACGTGGCCGCGTTCATCGACGGCGAAGCCGCCCGGCGTGGCATGACGCGCACCGCCTACGTAGGCTGGATGGCGCGTCGTATCGCGCAAATGGGTGGGTAGGACGGACATCATCTTAGGTACTCCACCGCTGCGACCGCTCTTCGAGTACCGCGACCTGCGTCTTGATCTCGCTGAGGTCCTTACCCATCGATTTCACGGCGGCCAGCAGCTCCGCGTCGGCCGCGCTGTGGCGCTCGAAGCGCCGCTCCAACTCCCGGATGATGCGCTCCATCCGCTGCTCGATCTCGCGCGTCTTGGATTCGAAGTCTTTGCGCTGCTCACGGACCTGGCTCTCTATGTCCTTGCGCCAGGTGAGCGTCGAGACCACCGAGGGCCGGATGAACCGCGCATAGAAGCCGACGACGGCCGTCAGCAGCCCGACTCCGAACGCCACGTCCGTCAACGTCAGCTCAGCCACGGTCGTACCGCCTCCAGCGGTCGATCAAGGCGTCGTAGGCGTTGCGCATCGAGCCCGCGCGGCGCTCGTCGCCGTTGTAGTGCTCGCGCACCCGCAGGATCACGGCCTGCCGCAACCCGTGGAGCGGCGACGAGACGGCTGCCGCGTAGGCGGCGTAGGCTGCGGCGTAGGCGCTCTGAGCCGTCTCTACCGCGTCGGCCGCGGGGGGGGCGCCCGGCCAGTCCACCCACGCGGGAAACGGCACGCCGCGGGTGACGTCGAGCCAGAGCCTCGACCCCGCCAACACCGGCACCCAGCCGCCCACGGGCGGATACAGCCGGTTGCGGCGCGTGGCGGGCCAGTCCGACCACAGCCGTCCGAGGACCGTGTCCGCAATCGTGCCGTCAGGCTCGTCACGGAGCGCAGCCCCCGGCGTCCAATAGCGCACCTTCGTGACCGCGCGGACGACCGTGGCGGTGAAGGCCACCGGGTGATCGTGGTACGGGACCGCTGCCTCGATCGTCTCGTCCTGCTCGACCAGCGGCGCGCTGGCGTCGAGACTCACGTCCGAGACCGCCGCGCCGATCTGCCCGATCAGCCGGGCGTCGTCGTCGGGGTTGGTCTCTCCCTCGATCCGCAGCTCGCGCCGCATGGCCAGGAGCGGCACGACCTCGAGCGCCGTCGTCGCCATGGGCCGGGCCTACGGCATCGAGATCGTGGCGAAGGCTTGCGGCCGCTTGACGACCAGCGCCAGGCGGATGCTGGCCTTGATCCGCATGATCTCCTTCGCCCAGTCGTCGTTGATGTAGCCCCACTCGGTTTCCAGCTCGCGTCGCAGGCGCAGCTGAATCCACATGGGCGAGAAGTCCCCGATGAGCCCGTTCACATGACCCGACGTCGTCGTGCCGACCAGATGATCGGAGAGCACCACCGGGAGCCCCCAGACGCGCTCCGTAAAGTCGTTCTGCGGCGAGCCGTAGTAGTAGCCGCCCGCGCTCGACTCGGCGAGCACGATGTCATCCCACACGCTCGGGTTGAGCACGTAGTGCGTCGCCATCGACCGACCGGTAAACCGGATCAGCGTCTTCGCCTTCCGCAGGACGTTGAGCGGTTTCGAGCGCACCACGTTGGTTCCCGTGCCCGTCGTCGTCCAGTCGATGTCCTGAATCCCCGTCACCTGGAGCAGGCCACGGAGGTTCGGTGCCGTCCCGTCGCCCTTCAACGTCGCGAGGTCGACCGCCTGGCGCACCATGAAGGGCAGCGTGTCGTTCAGATAGCTTTCGACTTGCGGCTCGTCCTCCATCTCCTCGCGGGTGACCGGGATGTGGGTGGCGATCTTGCGGACCGCGGTTTCTTTCTGCGTCAGCGCGAGCGTCGACTCCGGCGCCGCCGCCCCCTCGGCCACCCCGGCCGCGGCGTTCGTGTAGGTCGTCTCTTCCATGTAGCGCACGAGTTCCTGGGTGGTGGAGCTCCGCGGCAGGATGTCGACGAACTGGATCGGATGCCGGCGCGAGGGCACGTAGCCCGGATCGCGTACCGACTCCGGCGCCCAGCCCGCGTCGGTCTTGAACAGCGTCGCCAGGATCGCGTCGTCCCGCACCGAGAGGGTGCTCTTGAGCGGGAGGCTCGCCATCTGACTCGCGAACGCCGCCGAGCCGAGCGGGGGGAGATCGCCGTGTGCCTTGAAGTCCGCGCGAATCAGATCCGCGAGCCGCACCCGCGGCGCCGGTCGGACGAGCTGCACCGCCTCCGGGCCGGCCGTGCCGACGCCGCCGCCGCGATTGCCGGCCCGGATGTCCTGGGCCACGCGATCCAGCTCGGTCCGCTCCGTGAGCGCGTCTTCGAGCCCCGAGAGCTCCGAGTGGACGCCAATCAGCGCCTCGCACGTCTCGGCCAGGCTCTTCCCGTCGCCGACGGCGGTGACCTTGGCGAGATCGAGATCGTCGCCGGCCTGCTCGAACGCGGTTTTCATCGCGCGCTCGACCTCGTCCCGCTTCGTCGTGATCGCCGCGGCGGGCTTGCCACGCCACGCGGTAAAGGTGTCCTTCCGCTTCGTCTCGTCCACCGAGGCGAAGGGTTTCATGGGCTGAGTCATGCTGCTGCCTCCTGTTGGGCCTTGAGCCGCCAACTGGCCAACACGCGCCGAGCCACGGCCCGCGCGTGTACATCCTGGGCGGTCGCTGCCGCCGCCGTGTCCTCCATCACCGCCGTGGCGAACCCGCCGTCGACGGCCTCCTCCGGCGCGAACCACGTCTCATCTTTGAGCCACGCCGTCACCTGCTGGCGTGAGGCGCCCGTGCGCTCCACCAGCACATCCCGATACGTCTTTTCCGCCGAGCGAAGTCCGGCGACAACCTTCGTCACGGTGTCCTCAATGTCGTCCGCGGGGCCTGCCAGCAGGAGCAGTGACCACGGGTTATGCACCATCAGTTCCGTGCCCGTGGTCATCGTGCGGGTCTCGGCCGCGAGGAAGGGCAAGACGGCCGCCGAGGCCACCACGCCGCGGGCCTCCGCCGTGACCGTCACGCCGCTCCGCGCCCGCGCGCGCAAGTCGTTGTAGAGTGCTAAGCCGTCGGAGAGAAAGCCGCCCGGTGATTCGATGAGCAGGTGAATGGACTGGGGATCGGCCTCGTCCAAGTCGCTGATGAGCGCCCGGACGTCGAACCCAAACCAGTCATCGAGCGGCCCCTGGACACGCACCGTCAGGGCGCGCACGTCGTCACCGTCGGTGGTGAGCGCTGTGATCGGGGGGGCCTCGGACGCCTCGGGATCGAGGCAGCGCAGCGACACGCCCGCGCGGGCCTGAATCGCGCGATAGGCGGCGGCGCGCGCCTCCACGAGGGCGCGAAGATCCATACCGCCAGCATGGACAATCGCAACCGCGTCGACAAGGGCAGATTGCCCTAGGGCAATTTGTCCGCTGGTTCACAGCGCCCCTCTGTTCGCCGCGCTGGGTGGTAGGAAAAGGGTGCCCGGCTCGCGTTCGGTTGCTCCTGGGGCCTGGTACCTTGGTAAGAGCGACCTAACCTGCATCCATAACCCTCCACAATCAGGTAGTGGGTCAGTTTGAATCGGCTGGCCCTCGGGCCGGGCGGCGGCCCGTGCGATAATGGGGCGTGCCTAAACGCTCAAGCAAGGCGAAAAAGAGAACCCCTGCCCAAGAAGGCGCCCCCCACGATTTCACCGTCGTTGCCCGCCGCGTGGTCGAGCAGGCCATCGGCGAGCAGCTCGACGGCTCCCCCCTTCCGAACCCCGACGAGGGCAAGAACCCGGCAGCCGTGGCACTCGGCAAGCTGGGTGGGGCCAAGGGAGGACCAGCTAGAGCTAAAAGCCTCTCTGCGCGCAAACGGAGTCAAGCCCATTCTTAGTTGAAACTCTCCACGGCTCCCGATGGCTTACGCGGCCTGCTTCTTCGACGTCGTCGTGTCGATCTTCAGTTCTCGCTTCAATGCGGCCCGAAGCGTGGGAAGGTGGCGGTAGCCCCTCACCCTTCGTAAGCGCGGTTCGATGTCCAGGAGGGCGGTCGCCAGCCAGCGGTGGCGTTGGCTCGAGCTCTGCCAGTGATCTACCTTCGCGCAGCGTTCCTCGACCAGCGCATTGACCGACTCCAGACAGTTCGTCGTCTTCAGCGACCGGCCCAGCACTCCGTACACGCCCAATCGATGTCACGTCAGGGTTTCGTCCAGGCCTTCCGCCAAGCTGTCAGCCGCCGACTGGTTCCGCTCGTCCAACTCGCCGTGGAGCGTCTCGAGCGCACCGAGGGCCTCGTCGTAGTCCGGCCGGTTGTACGCTCGCTGGAGACGCTGACGCCACACCGCCTGCTCGTGCTTGGCCAGGTAGCTCACCACGTTCTCGCGCTTGTGCCACTGGCACCGTTGGACCAGGGCCCGGCCCCGGAAGGCCTTCCGGACGGCCGTGCGGAGCCCCTTGCCGCCATCGAGGATGACCAGCACACCCTGGGAGAGGTCGAGGCCCCGCTCGACCAACGACCGCAGGAACGGTGTGAGCACCGTCGCGTTCTCCGTGTCCGTTTCGACGAAGCCCAGGAAGCGTTTCTCCCCAGACAGCGTGATGCCTAGCGCGATGACCATCGTCGCGTCAGCGAACGTCTTGCCGTCCAGGAACACGGCCACCACGTCCTCATCGGATAGGTCCCGCTCCTGGAACGCCCGTAGCTGCGCCGCGCTGGCCTGGATGAACCCCCGGGACACCGTCGAACTCGACAGCCCGATCGCCCCGGGAATCGCCGCCGCGGCCGCCGCGTAGTTGCGGCACGAGATCCCGTAGAGCACCCGTCGCAGCAGCGCGTCGTCCACCTCGCGGTCGTCATGCAACGCCGCATACGACCGCAGCGGAATCTCGCTCCCTGCGAGGCGACGAATCCGGGGCACGCGAATCGGCACGCGCTGCCCCGCGAGACCCACCGTCCCAGGGTTACTGCCGTGACGGCGTCCACCGACCGACGCGTCCTTCCGGACGTAGCGCTCGCTCGCCAGCGCCGTCACCTCCTGGTCGAGCAACTCCTGCACATGCATCAGGCCCAGGGGCACCAGCGAGCGGATCAGCTCCACCTTCGCGTCCAGCTCCAGATCCGCGTAGGCCTCGCGGTGAATGATGTTGACCGAGCCCAGCTTGCGAACTTTCTTGCGCTTCCTGACAGCACGTAGGACACTCATCGTGGCTCCTCTCTCTCGTGGGGTGATGTCCGTCTTTTGCAACGTCATCACACCACAGGGTCTGGAGCCGTTTCAATTTTCAACTAAGATTAGCTCACCCTCGACTCCGGGCACGGAGGATTCAGTGTGACGAGATTTGGCAGTTCTGCTACTCGAAGGCCAAGAATGTCCCTGAGAACAAGCGCGGCCAGTTCGGCTACGGTGACGTGTGGACCTGGGTCGCGCTGGATGCTGATTCCAAGTTGGTTCCTTCATGGCGCGTCGGTGGCCGTGACCTGGGGACCGCGTACGACTTCATGCATGACCTTGCTGACCGGCTGGTTACTCGGGTACAGCTCACCACCGACGGATACAAGGTGTATCTGGAGGCTGTCGAAAGCGCGTTCTATACGGGCATCGACTACGCCATGCTTCAAAAGGTCTACAGGGCTGACCCGCAGCCACAGCGTCGCTACAGCCCAGCGAAGATTACAAGTTCTCAGATGGCAGTCGTTGCTGGAAACCCCAACCCGAGGCACATTTCAACGAGCTTCGTAGAGCGTCAGAATCTCACGATGCGAATGAGCATGCGTCGCTTCACACGTCTGACCAACGGGTTCTCCAAGAAGGTTGAGAACCATGCGGCCGCTGTTGCTCTGCACTACATGAATTACAACTTTGCCAGGATACATAAGACGTTACGGGTCACTCCAGCTATCGAAGCCGGAATTTCGGACCATGTGTGGAGCCTGGAGGAAGTTGTCGGGCTGCTGGAATCAGAAGAAACTGAAAAAGCGGCCTGAGTTCAAACTTGAGCACTACCCAAATTCACACGTCACTCGGTCATACGGAAAATGTTGTGCCAAGCGAGCAGGTGCTAGAGGAACTCAGGACGGCGATGCAGCAGGTCAGCGCCAGGTCTACGATGCACTCCTGAGCTTCTTCTCGTCCCGCTGCGCGTGCCAGAGTTCCCAGTCGGCCTGGAGCCCCATCCAGAACTCGGCGGTCGTGCCGAACAGCGTGCCGAGCCGCAGGGCCGTCCGGGCGGTGATCCTGCAGTCATCACACACCTGACGTTTGGCCGATTTCTCATGCGACATAGTGGCTACATTATATGCTTAGTCGTCAAAGCATGCAATAGTTAATGCACAATGGCACTATTAGGCACTTCTAGGTATTGACTTAGATCGTGTTTAAGAAGTATAATGCCTATACTTGCTGAAATGGAGGCATTAAAGATGGCTGAATCCGCCAACGAGACACACGACGCTCCGCAGAAGGCCAACCCCGAGCGTGACCGCTCGACGATTACGTTCCCGTATGGCAACCTGGGCACTGCGATGAAGATCGCGGCCGGGATCCAAGCTGTCGGGGGGACATCGTGTCAGTGGGAGCAACTCGCCGCACATTTGAATACTGGGGTCACTTCGGCGGGATTCAGAGCCTCGGCACTGACGGCGAAGACCTTCGGGCTCGTCACGTACGACAAGGTCTCGCTTCGTGTAACCCTGCTCGGATCACGGATCGTTGATCCGGCGCAGGAGGCATCCGCGAAAGTCGAGGCGTTTCTTCACGTGCCCCTGTATGCGCGTCTCTATAAGCGTTACACGGGAATCAAGCTCCCCCCGGTAGCCTCAGCTCTTGAGCAGGAGATGTCCTCGCTCGGCGTTGCGGAGAAGCAGACCAGACGAGCGAGGCAGACGTTCTACCGGTCTGCGGAGCAAGCAGGCTTCTTTCAGTATGGCAGCGAGAAGCTCGTCATGCCCTCTGTTAGTGGCAAGAGTGGAGCGCCTTCGAGTCAGGCTGGAGGAAGCGAGGGCCTTCCCGGCGAAGAACGGAAGACGAATGGCGGCAACGGTGGCGGTGGGCGCCACGACCTGATCCAGGGATTGATAAAGCAACTGCCGCCGGAGAGTTCAACGTGGGCCACGCTGGATCGCTATAAATGGCTCCAGGCGGCCAACATGATCTTCGACCTAATCTACGAGAACGATGGAGAGGGCGGCCTGAAGATCGAGATCGAGGATTCTGCGAAATAACGGTGCGCCGCTCGCAGAACGGCGCACCAGGAAGGAGGTGTATATGTGCTCAGGACCCTAGTCGTCAGGGCATCGGTCAAGACGGTCACCATCACGATTCGAGTCGGCGATGAAACCATCGTGATCGAAATCCCAATATCAGCTAGCTGCGACCTTCACGGCGTGAAGTCGTAACCTTCGCGCCGACCTTACGTTTCGTTTCGTTCCTTCGCCCAACGGGCCCGCGCAGCCCGTTGGGCAATTTCTCTTCTCCGCTCAGGTGACAATTTCTCAGCCCGAATCGTGCCGCCCTTTGAACCACCGAGTTTCCCGAGGGCGACGGCGGCCGGGTTCTTCATTCGGGCTCGTGTCGGAAACGCTACGACGCTTTCGACATCGGCAGGCTCTGGCTCGGCCGGCTGCGTGTTTAGGCGTCTACGCATGCTTCAAGTATGCTACACGCGAGCCGTGGCCAGCAAGTCGTCTGTCAGAGCCTTGGCGGCTCGTATCAGCTCCAGGCAGCGCGTTGAGCGGTTCTCCGGCAAGGGCGGAGCCGCGTCGATCAGCAGCTCCAGTTCATCGATCATGGACTTGAGCGCATCCAGTGAGGCGTGTTCAGTGATCCATGCCTGACGGTACTTCGCTGGGGCCGGGACTGACAAGTGGCCGTCAACGCAAGATTCAGACACTACCACACCTGCCGGAGGAGGAAGGCCATCGCCACCGCGACCGGCCCCGGAACCGGCTGGCTGCCATCCTGCCAGCGCCTGACGGTCCGGGGGTCCACGTGCAGCTGCTCGGCGAGTTGCTCCGTCGAGAGTCCAAGGGCGAGACGGGTGTCCCGAAACTCAGTCGGCGTCATGCGCTCGTGCGCTCCGTCGAGACGAGCAGCTTGACGGTGGCCGGCGGGGACCCGACCCGCTGGCGGATCTCCAGTAACGCCTCAATCAACCGGCGCTCCGGCACGGGCGGCCCGCCGTCGCGCACCCGCCACCATTCCCGGTCGCAGCCTGGACACCGGAGTGCTCCCGGCTGCCGTGGGAACGTCTCCAGGTTGGTGATCACGATCCCGTGCCCGCACGCCGTGCATTCGATCATCAGCGACGTGATGTCAGCCGCCGTGAACGTGTACAGGGTCTCCGCCGTCATTCGCGGCCTCCCTTCGCTGTCGGCCGCTCGAAGACGAGCCGCACGTGATACGCCCGGTCCGCGTCGCGTTGGACCGTTCGGAGTTCATCGCACAACCGCCGCAGGGCGGTGACGCGCCCGGTCTGCAGATACCAGTCGACGTCGCAGTTCGGACACCGCGCCGGGAAGCCCGAGGACCAGGTGCTCAGGTGAATCGTGATCGCCGTGCGGCAGCTCGTGCACGCCAGCTCGACCACCGTCACGTCTTCGAGGTCAATGCGCCGCGTTTCGTGCGTCGTCATAGCGCGTCCTCCTCGGTGGCCGTCTCCTGCGTCGGCGCGCCCTTTGGTTGCAGCAGCCGATCGCCGTCGGGCACAGGTGGCAACCGCAGCAGGCGCCGCCCCTCGTTGATCGTCATGACCCCCGCCTTGGCGACGGCCTGATCCACCGCGCGGACCTGCTCGGTCCACGAGCCCGCGCGAATGCGATCCGCCGGCATCCGCACGACCAGCCCCGCGGCAGCGTCGTCCGCTGACACGAGCTTCGTCGTCAACTGCGCCTGCACGCGCTGGACGTGCTCTTGAATCGACCACCGCTCGAAGTCCACCGAATGCCCCTCGAAGGTCGTCGCCACCTTCGCGCCCTCGTGGAAGTGCCCGAGCATCCGCGGCGGCACCCCGAACGCCCGCCCGACGTCCTCGACGCTATACTTCAGGAGCTCGATCAACTGGATGTCGGCAGCGCTCAGTCCCCCAACCGTGTCGAGCCCAAAGCCGGGCGGGAAGACCGGAATTTGGCCCTTGCGCCGAGCCGCCTCGTAGCTCTGGTTGAGGTCATCCTGAAACTGCTGGATCTGCTCCGGGTTGATCGACTTGACGTTGAGCAACTCGATGGCAATCGTGATCGCCGTGCGCAGGTTCACCCCGCTCAGCAGCGCGCGCTGGTGCTCCCCGGACAGCGCCATGACCGAGAGCGTTTGCCGCGCCGCGTAGTGGATCGGGCTCGGACTCTCCAACCCATCGAACCCTGGCCCGTGCAGCGTCAGCACATCCGGCGCGAGCGCCGTGATCTGCTCCCCGACGCCGCGCAGACCATCGAGCAGGATGAGGTCGTACTCGGCCACCGGCCCCGGCGCCCACCGGGTCACGCGACACGCGGCCGGCACGAGCTCCACCGGCCGTCGGGTGCGCGGATCGCGGCGAATCCAGGCGTAGGCGTTCCCCGACGCGAAGAGCGCCCGAAACAGCGACTCCCAGAAGAGCCACGGATCGGGCATCCGTCGCGACGGGGCCGCCAGGAGCGCCGTCACCGGATGATCGGGCGCCGGTACCCACTCGTCGGCGAAGGGGTCCTCGAGCCGCGCGGCCGTGCGCGGCAGCCGCGCCACCGTCGACGCGAGCAGCCCGATCGCGCGATGCGCCGCCGGGATCGCGGCCAGGGCCGACGCCCCCAGCCCGCGGCCATACGTATAGGCTTGCGGTCCGCTGTCCGGGTCGGGCCGCGGGAGCTGCAGGATCCGCGGCCGCTCGAACGGGACGTGGTCATCGAAGATGGCCGTCATCACACCCCCACGATCTCGACCTTGCCCCCCGCGGCGTAATAGCGGACGAGCGGATTGGATTCGGGGTGCGAGGCCGCGCCCACCGCCAGGATCGCGGCCGCCACCGCGTCGATCCGCCCGCGCGTCCGATGGCGCCCCAGCGACGGATGGCCCATCCCACGCCGCTTGACATCCGTCTCCTTGATGGCCTGCCGCATGACCAGGCTCTCGACGCAGCGAATCTCCCGCTGGATGACCGCCCGTTGGAACGCGCGCACGTCGTGGCTGCCGTCATGCCCCGCCGTGCCGCCGGCCGCGTTCGCTCGCCACGTCACGGGCCAGACCACCCCGGCATCCGCCAGGGCTTGCTCGACCTCCGCACGGCGGCAACTGTCGGCCGCGGCCGCCCCCACGGTCTCGCCGTCCAACGCGCGCGCAACCTCCGCAAAGAACGCCCACACGGGCACGACCCGGCCCGGATAGAGACGCAGCTCGCCGCGCTCGGCCATCTGGACGTAGCGGCCCCCGATGCCATCCGCGCGTCCGCGCGTCGCGAGATCCGGGATCTCGGGAAACGCCACCCAGACCTCGAACCGGTACGTGTCGGGCCAATACGCCGCCACCGCGCTCATGCTTTCGTTGTAGCCGAGATCGAACCCGACGACGCACGACCCGTCTCGCGGCGGCAACTCGGCCGGGGTGGAGACCTCACACGCCCGCCAATCCTCCGGGTCGCACAACAGCTCGCGCGACGGAGACTGCGGCAGGTTGAGGTCGTACGCGCGGAAGCTGGCCTGGTCCGCTGGGGACGCGAGCGCGGCCCGCGCCGAGGCCTCCATGTAGCCGAGACTCTTGATGGACCCCAGCCCTGGATTCGCGGCGCGCCAGGCGGCTTCATTGTCGAGCTTGCCCCCGTCAGGCGCCGCGTATTCGACCCAGTAAACCGCCGGGTCCTCGGCGCGCATCGCCAGCTCCGTGAACATCGGACCGTCGCCCCGGATGCTGATCGCCAGCACGCGTCCGTCGCGTCCGCTCACGCACGACCGCATCGCGTTCCACAGGTCCCGCTTCTTCTCCTCGAGCAGCCCCGCCTCGTCGACGATCGCCAGGTCGGCGCCCACCGCGTGCCCGGTCGCCCGATCAGCCGCGAGGCATGTCACGTCCCCGTCGGGGCCGACGATGCGGCCCGGATATGGTGTCTTGTAGGCGGCGATGCGCTCGCCCCCAGGCGGGCGTGCGGCCGCCGCCGCCGCCTCGTCATACAGGCCTGACGCCCGCGCGATCTCCTCGATCTGGCGTTGCAGCTCCTTCGCGGTCTTGCCGTCTAGGCTGCACACGACCGCCCGCCATGCGGGACGCCGGAGCGGCCCCACCAGGTGCGCCAGCACGAGTGCCGCCACCAGGCCGCTCTTGCCATTCTTACGCGCGACGCTCAACCCGGCTTCCCGAATGCCCGGCGCCAGCGCCCCCCGCAGCCAGTCCACCTGCCAATCGGCCAACACGAACGGGTGCCCACGCAGCAAGCCCGCCGGCACCTGCAGCGTTGCCGTCGCCCAGGCCGCCACCACCGCCGCCGGATCAGACGCCGCCTGTGGCACCGGCGTCGTGGGCGGGTGCCGCGCGGCCCGCTTCCGCGCCCGATACCCCCGCATATACGCCGCGCGATCCCGTTTCGGCACTACCGCAACTCCGCCACGAAGGCCCGCCACGCCTGACGTTGGCGGCGCACCTGGTTACGCGTGTGTACATTCGGAGGCGCTTGGTGTCCTGTCGGCATGCGGCTGGTACTTTGATCCCCCCCCTGCTGCTGGCGTGTCTTCTGGTCGTGACAGGCGGCGCACAGGTGCTGGAGGTTGGCGCGGTCCATGAGGCGGCCACCGTGGGCGAGCGGCACGATGTGGTCGACGTCGGTGCCCGCGACGGTCAGCCCGTGGGCGGCGCAGTGGGCACAGAGCGGGTGGTCACGCCGAACGCCCGCGCGAAGCTGACGATAGCGGCGGTGTGAGCGCGTCAGCTTAGTCTGTCCTGTCCGTCTCATAGGCGTGTGCTGCGGTGCAGGCCAGCATGAAGCAGAGCACGCCGCCCAACGCCACCACACCGGTCCAGCCGCCCAGCGCCCATGCCACATACATGAAGCAGCCGACCCCGGCGACGATCGACACGACAGCGACAACCGCCGTCGCCGCGTTGGCCTCGTTCGGCTTCTCCGATGGCGTCATGCCAGGTCCTCCGCGAAGGCGGTGATGCGCGCAAGCCAGCCTCTGAGGAACCGCGCCTGTTCCGGGCGGCGCTGGACGAGCCGCCCGATGCGCGCGGCCCGGACCGCGATGAGCCGCGCATGCACCGCGGCCACGCCACGCCGAGCGACGGCCGCGCGGGTCTGTGGCCCCAGCGTGCCGTCGACGGTGACGCCGCCGATCGCCCGCTGGAGATCCGTCACGGCCTGGCGCGGTCCCGAGAGCACGCCGTCATCGACCACCTGCGCGCGCAGGGGATCGGGCAGCGTGGCGAAGCCGGGCGCGTCCACATACCGGCGCTGGTAGATCGCCCGCGCCTCGTCTCGCGTGAGGCGGCGCACGTCCTCAGCGGTGACGGCCTGGCCGCGCCACGCCCGGAGCGTGCGCTGCGTGATGCCGTACGTGGTCGGCCCGCCACGATCCACCGGGTCGTGCACATAGCCGCCCTCACGGCGGATCACGTCGGCGAGGATCTGGTCGATCGTCATCGCGCCTGCGCGCTCACGCGGCCGCCTGCAGCGCCGGCAGAATCGCGTCCCACTGGTCCATGTGGCGCGGATCGCTCAGACACCCACTGTGGCCACCGGTGACCTCGATGTTGTGGTCCGCGACGTCGAGCGTGCGGGCGCCGAAGCGGTTGCCGAAGAACCGGAACCGGCTGCTCCAGCGCCAGCGCTGGCTGTAGAGATGCGTCCAGGCGTCGCACGCCGCCCGCGCCTGCGCATAGATGCCGGCCATATCCCGACGGACGGGCATGTCGACCGTCACGACGTGGATCGGCCCCAGCGCCGCGCGGGTGTGCTCAGAAAGCGCGGCCACCGCGTAGGCGAGCACCTGCCCGCCGTGGCTGTGGGCGACGATCGTGACGCCACCCGCCGCGCCGAGCTCGCGCATGCGGACGCGGAGGAACTGTCGGAGCGTCTCGCCGCCGGTGCGCCACGCCGGATGGTGGTCCCGCCACCACGCGAGGCGCTGGAGGAGCAGGCCATTGACGTCGCCCGACCAGAAGCCGTCATCCGGCGTCGTCGGGTCCCGGTCCTGCTCGACCCGCTGATAGCCGTGCCGGATCATGCGTCGGTCGAAGGGCGAGCCTGTCCGATACCACGCCTGGGCGTGGTCATGGCGCGCCCGAGCCCAGGTGCCGGCAATCGGCACCAACCGCTGCATCACGGCCGGGCCTCGCGCACGAGCGCGGTGGACGCGCAGCCGGCCAGCACGGTCTCCACGGCGTCCGCTTCCCGCCGGTCGATCGTCAAGCCGTACGCCCGCCGCACCGCGACCACCCGCCCGGCGAACCAACACCGGTTCCGCGCGGGCAGCCACTCGGCCGCGTCCTGGTCGCGCTTCTGGTGCCGGTTCACCGTCGGGCCCGCCAGCGTCAGGTTGCGCAGGTCGCGGGCGAACCGCCGCCGGGTCGCGGCGTCGGCGGCGCAGAGGCCGCTGTCGTGCGCCTCGGACCTGGCCACGAGGTGCTCGATGTCGGTCTCGCGCGGCGAGGCAAACCACCGGCCGGTGTAGGGGCCATAGACGCCGCCCAACGCCGCGACAATCCGGGCTTCCACCGACGCGGGGTAGCGATAGTCGTCGGCGTCGTAGGGGGCGCAGCGCACCTCCGGCGCCACGACCAGGCCGCGCCAGTGGGGGGTCGGCGGCGTGGCCCCGAGGCACACGCCGCCGACCACCACGACGCCAAGGCCGCGTGCCCAGGGTCGCCAGCGGCCCCGCCTCACCGTCGCCGTTGTCTTTGATCTCCGCACGACCACCTCACCCGCCGTCTGCAATCGTCACGGTCACCGTGACCGTGCGTGACTGACCGCCGGCGGTCGCCTGAAAGACGGCCATGCCGGCGGGCGACGTCGAGTCGGCCCGCCACCGGACCTCGCGGCCCGCCTGGGCGCCGGTGTCGTCCGTGCCCTTACAGGCCGTGTCGGGCCCCGTGACACACCAGAAGCCCGTCACGGCCCCCGTACGCCGCGTCCACCGCGCGGGCTGATTGGCGCGCAGGTACACGGCCAGCCCGCCGGCCGCCACCGTCGCCGGCGACGCCGTCACCGTCAAGGCGGCCGGAGCCGTCGAGTCTGGATCGGAATCGGGGTCCGGCTCCGGGTCGGCGGCGACCACGACCGTGATCTCTTCCTCGACGGGGAGCATCTCGGTCAGCACGGTGTCCGACACGAGCACGGTCACGTAGTGTGGCCCCGCCTGCCGGGGCGCCACCCAGCGCATGGTGCCGTCGCGGCCGGGCGAGCCGTAGAGCGTGCCGGCACTCGCCGACCACCGATAGCCGTAGTGGCCGCTGCCATCGCCGGTCACCGTGGCCCGCAGCGTGACGCGCGCGCGGGGCCGCAGGCTGGCGCAGTCGTGCGTCTCGCACCGAATCGTGACGGTCAGCACGGGGTGGTCGTGGTCGCGGCCCGTGTGGTCGCGCTCGGTGTGCCCCGGCAGCTCCGGGAGGAGCGGCGGCGTCGGCTCCAGCGGATTGCCCCGCTGACAGCCTGCCAGCACGCAGGCGATCAGCACGCCCGACACATAGGCCCCCGTATGTGTCATCGCTGGGGTCATCGCAGGCTCCGCACAAACCCCACCGTGACCCGGAGGTCCTCGGTCGCCGTGAAGCCGCCCAGGCGGGGCCCGGACAGATCGACGCCGGTGATCAGCGACCAGGGCGTCGTCCCGATGGTGAACAGCAGCCCGCCGCCCGGACCCGCGTAGCCGACGGTCGACGTCAGGGCCTCCGCCGCGGTCGTGGTATGCCGCCGCCCCAGCCCGACGCTGTACTGCGCATAGGGCCGCACCGGCCCGTCGCCTCCCGTGAACCGCACGTACGTCCGGGCCTGCGACTCCCAGTACGTGCGGGCGCCACTGACGAGGCCGAGCGAGCCGCCCAGCGAGACGTGCGGCGAGAGCGGCCGGTCGAACGCGACCCACCCCCCACCGTGGTCAGCGACCGCCATGCCGCCGACGTGCGTCGCCGACGCCGCGCCGCCCACGCCGAGGCTCTGAGCGGCGGCCGGGCCCGCCAGCGCCAGCACCCCGAGCCCCACGACGAGGCCGGTGATACGGTGTCTGCTCATCTCTTGTCTCCTTGGGGTGGGGCCTCCGCGAACAAAAAACGCCCGGCCCTCTCGCGGTGAGAGAACCGGGCGTCTCGTGTCAGGCCCGTGACCTATGAAGTTGTGTGTCCGCCGACTATTCTACCACTCGTTGCCGCCCGATCTGCGACAAGGGGCTCTGAACGACCCCGCGCACAAGGGGATCACACCGCACCCCACCCGACTGACAGATCACCTCGAGGGCGAGTTTCTCGCCGCGGCGCATCGCATCAATCTGGGCGCTATTCGTGTCCAACCAGCGAATGAGGGCTGATTGGATCGCCTCCGTGCGCGTCATGGCTGCTTGTTCGCAATCCTGAGACGTCTTCATTGGCGACGACGGAGCCCCGAACGCCAGTTATCCGGCATCGGCCTCCGGCGCATCCAGGGACGTGATGACCGGTTTACCGATGCGCAGCGCATAGTCCCGCTCGGCCACCGCGCCCGGACTCGTCTCCCAGCGCGGCAGCAGCAGGACGTGCGTGCAGCGATCGGGTCGCAGCCTTCCTGGCGCGCCGTGGCGTTGTCATTCCACGACGCGACATCGACGAAGTACTGCTCGATGTCGGCCAGGGCTGCCCGCGCCCGTTGACGCCGAGGGATTGACGAACTTGCGCAGACGGAAAGCACTATCGTGATTGGACACTCGGCGATGCATCCCACAACTGCATATGTGGGGACCGAAGTGACCAATCCCCCTCTCACACTGATGCGGCTTACATAACAACGTCCCATCCCACTCCACATCACACCGGAACGGTTCGCCACGGTCACGCTCATCGATGATCTCCAGCGCGGCCTCAAGGTCGTTCATGCCACTCGTCCTCCGGTGCCGGCGTGGCGCTCGCTGTCTCCGCCAGCATGCGGTCGACCAAGTCGAGCGCCGAGCGTTGCAGCGTGGCAGCGTGGCAGTCGTCGGCTGTAGCGCGTCCCTGGCGGCGTCCCTGGCGGCGTCCCCGGCGGCGGCCCAGGCGACGGCCCAGGCGACGGCCCTGGCGGCGTACCCGGCGGCGGCCCTCGGCGGCGGCCCCGGCGGCGGCCCCGGCGGCGGCCCTGGCAGCGGCCCTCGCCGCAGTGATCGTCGGCTGGTGCGTCACAGTAGTCTGCGCGTCCACGAGGGGCGGCAGATCTTTCGGTGCTCACCAGCCGCCACCGAGACATACGGACTCTCCGATCGCCACGGTCCCGGCGTGGGCTCAGCCATCCGTCGGCTCCTCCAGGTTGTCGCGCATCTGCTGGTTGTGTTGGGACACCGTCAGGACTCTCCCCACGGGGCCAGCATCTACCCGTGCAGGCTGCTGCGCGCGTTCGAACGCGAGCAAGAGATCCTGAGGACTCCTCCCCTGCATACCGACGGTTGGCGCGATAGAGCGACAGAAGCGCCGACTCGTCCGCGCGCAGTGCGATATGCCAACCCGCTGGCCACGGCGGGCATCCGAGGTCGCATCCGCCATTCTCATCGTTCGGTCCAGGGCACGGCACCTTGTCGCCGGGGCGGCACTCAGGCTGCATCTCACCGCACGGCTCCAGGTCACCCAGCTCGCACGCGCACCCTCCAGGCCCATCGTTCCAGAGGCCGTCATAGCCACGCCGACGCAGCCAGCCTGGAATACGCGACTTTCGCGTCGGCATCGACAGCTTCACCGCGACACCCTGTGTCCGCGCTCCCGCGCGACCCGAGCACGTCCCGGCGTGCGGTCCACGATCCACGGTCATGGTCCCAGCGTGAACGGTCATGTCGTGTTCCCCACCGTCGTCATTCCCTGCCTCCACTTACCACACGTCCTGGCTCACCGTCTGCGGCGTCATGTCTTGACCGCCAGGCACGTCCTGCCAGCCTCCTGCGTCGCCGTCCCCTCGTGAACATCTCCACACGTCTTGCATAGCCACGCGTGGGCGACATTGGTTGGCGCATCCCCAGCACCAGACAGTGGTAAACCGCGGCGCTGAACTTCGGCCAGAAGTTGCTCCGAAAACCACCGTCCACCGTCCCGTTTAGGGATCACCACCTGGGTCGTCACGAGCTCCGCATCGAGCGCGTAGAACCACTTGTCCAGGTGGAAGTTCCCCGTGAGAGGACCCAACATGCGGCGCGCATCGTCATACATCCACTCAAAGACAACGAGACGTTGCCCCGAGAACACCGGTCGGTTGCTTCGGGCCGAGGCGGATAACGGCGGTACACCGCCGTTTGGTACCGGTACCGGTACCGAAAGGGATTCCCATGGCTTATCCCGTGGGACTCCCGTGGGTGTTTCCGTGGGACTGCCACGGGTATGCCATCGCTTACCCGCGGCACCACGTTGCCGATCGCGATACGCGCGCTCTTTGTCCCGCTCGAGTTCCTGTCGCTCATTGATGAGGCGCCCCGCGCGCTCCACCCACAAGGGACCGATGGAGGACCACAGCCGGGTCATCTTTCGCGGGGCGACACCTAAGAGGGCTGCGATGTCCCGGAGCGCGACGGGGAGCCCCTGCTGGAGCCATGCGTGGCTCAGCAGGTCCATGTAGTAGCCGCGGGCCTCCGCCCCCATCAGACGCACACGCTCCGAGGTCAGCCAGTCCTTGGCGTAGAAGCGAAAGGCGGGCGAGGGCTTGCTAGCGGTCGTCATCTGCCGCGTACTCATCGAAGGCGACGTACTCGTCACGGAACAGCAACCGCACCGATCCGATGCGGCCGTCTCGGTTCTTGGCGATAAGGCATTGGGTGTCAGCGTCCTGGTACTGCCGGTGGAGCAGGAGGATCACATCCGCGTCGTGCTCGAGCTCGCCTGACTCCCGTAACGAGGCCAGGGTAGGTGGGCGGCCGCGCTCGTCCGCCGCACCGCGCGAGAGTGATGACAGGCACAGCACGGGCACCTCGTACTTGAGCGCTAGCGTCTTGAGCCCCTGGCTGATGGCCTCGACCTGGTGCCGTCGCTCCTTGATGGCGGAGGACGCGCGCACGAGTTGGAGGTAGTCGACGACCACCAGGGCGAGCGTGGCTTCGTCGGCCAGGGACGTCACCAGCGTCTCGATTTCACCAAAGCTCACTGCCTCATCGGTGAACCAGAGCGGGAGGCCACGCAGCCGCGTGATGCTCTGCTCGAGCGTCCAGCGTTCCGTGTCGGTCAGATCGCTGCGCTTCAACGCGCTCGCCCGAATACGGCCATCCTGCGCGACGAGCCGCCGCCCCAGCGCGAGATTGGTCATTTCGCGGCTCACGACGAGCACCGCCCCGGTGCCCTTCTTGGCGGCCCATCGGGCGAGTTCCAAGCCGAGCGCGGTCTTGCCGACACCAGGGCGCGCGCCCAGATAGATCAACTCGCCCGGAGAAAACCCTCCGGTCAGAAAGTGATTAAGCGTCGGGAACGGTGTGGACAACGTCGGTGCCGGCCCGCGTGCGAGTGCATCAGAGAGGGCAGCCAGCACGTCGCCCACGTGTTGCACCCCGACCGTCCGGTCAGTGTCCCCGGCATCTCGTCGCGCGATCGAGCGCACACACTTCTCGACGTCGCGCGGGTCAAACGGTGGGTCGCACGCCTGAGCAAATGAGGCCGTCAACACGGCTACGACCGTCTCGAGCTCGATCCCCTTGTTGAGGAAATAGCCGGCGAGGCGCGTACACGTCTGGTCACGCACCCCTTCCCCCACGCCGCGGAGCGCATCTGCGACCCAGAACCGCCCGGTCGGAACAGTGGAGTCCGTGGTGGACGTGACGAGTCCGCCCGATGTCGCAATGAGATCTGTCAGCGCCAGCGGCGCAGGGGGGGGCTTGTCCGACAGCGGTGTGATCCAGGCGTACGTCGCACCGTTTGGATGAATGGACGGGGGCACCACCACGATCCCCACGCCACGAATGTCGACTTGCGGTTTCTCGCCGTCTGTCGACAACATGGCGACACGATCCGGGATGGGCGTGTAAGCACTCAGAAACACGTGCTGCCCATTGCCTGTCTGACTGCGCGGTGCAGCCGGTGGTAAGGCGATGCCACGGGAAGCGAGGAGCGCTTCCGCGTCTGCCCCACCATCCAGGTCAACTGCGAACTTGCCACGGCCAAGGACGAGCGCCACATTGGCGTCCGGTGTCTGCTGCCACCACGCGTGCAGCTGGTCAGTGCTCGGCATGTCCGTCTGAAACGGCTTCCACGGCACGATCGGGCGCTTGTCCCTCGGACTGCACGGGATGGGGGCGTAGCCGAGTTGGTGATAGCCCAGCGCTGCGGTGAGAAACGGATTCGCCATGCGCGCCCTCGAATCGACGATGCCACCACCAAAAGACCCGCTGCCGCGCCGTGGCCGTTTCGTGACAGGGACTACAGAGAGGAATGAGGGGTCCGCGATGCTCGTGCTGGGCGTACGGCATCACGTGATGCGCTTGTCGACCGATACCAAGGACTTCGAGCGCGGCACGGGGCGCCCCGCACATCGCGCAGACGTTGCCGAACAACTCCCACACTTCATTGAGTTCGTGCGGAGCCGGCGGGCGACGCTTCTGACGCTTCGCGTTCTGTTTCAGATAGAGCATCGACCCAAGGGGGCGCTTGCACCCGCAATGAGGGCAGACAACAAGCAGGCCGTTGTTGTTCGGGTTGTGCTCAGTCTCGAGCCCCGCCCGGTTGCATTGACAGCAGGACAACTCGGACGCCGTAACGGCGAACTCCTCCACGGTCATCGCGTGACTCGCTGATACCGAATAGCCACCGCGTCAGCCAATGCGCGCGAACGGGCATCTACCACGGCGTGCCGGGCCAGGCGGTCCAACGCCCGTGGGCGCGGCTTCGGGACGGGATAGAACCCGTGGCTACACATCACGTCGTCCAGGTGTGCGAGCAGACGTTGCACACCCACCGGTGACCGAGGACCTTGCCCGTCGTCGGATCCACGATCGGCTCGGACTCGATCAGGCGCTCCTCCCCACACGTCGGCGCCGGGCAGCGAGCGAGGTCGGGATGAGAGGCACCGAGCGTCATCGCGTCATCCGCATCTCTTCGGTTTTCATCCGCAACACCACCTTGAGGCTGCGGATGATCTCCACGAGGAGATTGTTCGTGTCGTGGGCTTCGCGCTTCCGCTGATAGGCCGGTGAGGTTTCGGCGCGGAGCTTGGCGCGGTTCGCCGCCTCGTTGGCATCCAGACACGTCAGCAGCACAAGGGCGTAGTCCGCATCCGCCGCGCGGATCTCGTCCGACACGTTGCCCATGAGCGCGGTCGCTTCCATGAGCAGCTCAGCGCCACGATCGGGGAGCAGATCAGACCGGCCCACCTCGGCTGAGATGGCGCGGATGTGCTCACGGATCGTCGTCGGCGCCGCAATGGCCGGTGCCGCCATCATCACCCCGCCTTCCGCGTAATCCGCGCCGGCCGCGACGGCAGCACCACCCGCCGCTGCAACCGAGGCGACTGCGCGATGGCTCGCACCGCGTCCTGCTCCTCGCGCAGATCCGGCCGGGAGTCAGTCCACTCCCGCGTGAGGCGATCGGTGATCCATACATGCGGCACCGCCGGCCCCTGCTGGTGCTGCTCGATGCCCGTAACGTGTGGGGCCAATGGCCGCACGCGGCGGCGCGTGGTTTTCCGTGCGGTGGAGACATCCGCCACCAACCACCGACGCTCGCCGTCGCGGTCGTGCTGCTCCTGCTCCGCCGTGAAAAGATCTGACTTGCGGTCCATGACTAGAACGGAATGTCGTCGGCGTTGAGCTCTGGCGGTGGCGGCGGTGGCGCGGCCGGCGCGTAGCCCGCGGCCGGCTTGTCGACGCGGATGCATGGCACCGTCTTGCCCTGGTACTCCGTCTCCGTGGGGTAGAGCACGATCTGTTTCCCGCCCCAGTCGTCCGTCTCGTCCGTGCCCGCGATGCCGATGATGCGGTTGCAGTTCGTCTTGTTCAGCACCAAGCCGCGGTCCTTCCCCACGAACGTCACCAGCAGCTTGTGGTCGTCGCCCACCGTCTCCTGCTTCACGTGCTCGATGGTCACGAGCACGCGGTTGCCCTTGAGGTCATCCGCCTTGAGGTAGTTGCCGGGAAATGCGTCGCCAGCCTTCATCGATCACCGCCTATCTGAATCGGTCCCCGCAGCCCTTCGAGGCCCTGCAGAAACGCCGTGATGGCCTTCGTGGCCATGAGCTTGTAAAGGTAGAGCTGCTTCGCCGGCCGTCGCGACGTCGGGAAGCAGGTGTAGTCCTCCATCGTGTCCAGTGCCGCCTGCACCCCGCGCTCACGTGAGACGGCTGCCGCCATCGCATAGCGGCCGGCCTTCTCTGTCGCGTAGTAGAACCGCGTAGCCCAACGCAAGACGTCCGCGCGGTCGGCCGTGCTGGTCGTCTCGGGATGGGTAAACATCAGCAGCCGCATCTCTGCCAGCGCACCGATGCGCTCGAGCACCTGCTGGCGTTCAGCGTCTCGTACGGACATGACAGCGGGCGGCACGGGCCACGCATCCGAGGGGGTGTCGGCGTGTGATAAAGTGTTCGTGTTCATTCGATGTCCTTTCTGGCCCGTGGCTGTTCTCACCAGCGCGGGCCATTCGTTCGTTACGGCCCTACAACTTCGCTTTCACCGGCATCGTCCTCGGTGGCTTGCGCTCCAACCGCAGCAGCTCACGCAGAATCCAGCGCGACCCGCGCAGGACGTAGAGCGTCTTGAGCAGCCGCCGGTCTCGCTCGACACCGTCAGCCACAGCAGCCAGCCGAGGGGGGGCCGCCGCGCGCTCATGAGGCCCTCCGGCGCGGCAGCGAGACGTCGCCCAGGCGGCCCGCCGTCAACGCCTCGATGGCCGCCGTGGGAAAGCGCATGCGGTTGTCGATGCCGGGAATGGGCGCGACGGGGAACGTTCCGTCACGCAGTCGGCGGCGGATGGTGTCCGGCGAGCAGCGCAGCCGTTCGGCCACGTCGCGGAGGAAGAGCACGCCTGACTGCTGCGGGCGGCGGCGCTGCGTCACGCCGCCCCTCCCAGCACCCGCTGCTCGGTCCGCAGCTGCGTGCTAGCAGCCCGTGGTGAAAACGCCCTTTCGTAGGTCGAGGGGCATGTGTTCGTGACACCGTGTCATAAGGTCGAGAAACGACGAGTGCGGCAGATCTTGCGCATCTCGCGCCCACGCGGGCGATACGAGGGTCCAGAGGCGGCCAAGATCAGCGATCAAGGCCTCGAAGACGGCGACCGCGCGGCCTTGGAGGCTCCGCGGCGTGCCGACGCCCGTCAGCTGCCGCATGAGGAGCCCAAGATTGAACCCGCAGACGTGCACAAGCACGCGCTTGAGGATGTTGGGATGCCCACGCAGATGCACCCGGCGCAGCCGCCCGGTCTCGTAGAGATGCGCGTTGGGGCGTTCGAGCAACTCGCCCCGCCGTCGCAGCAGCCGTTGCCCACGCGTGCCCCGAATGCGCCGACGGTTCGCGTACACGGCGTCGCGCGCCGCCGCCTTGCCTGTCCAGTTGCGTCGCCCGCGGTCCGGCTCCGAAACATAACTGCGCACGCCGAGCGCGGCGAACGCCACCATCGTCTCGTTACTGTGATACCCCTTGTCCCCGACGACCTCGGCGATACCGGCGCCGGCCGGCAGGACGGCTTCGACGTGGTCGGCCGCCGTGATCAGGGTCTCGACCATCGTCGTCGTATCGCCGTCGTCGGCATCCTGCACGGTGACGCCGACGATGGCCCCCGTCTCCAGGTCCACCGCATGCTCCGCGGTGTGCGCCAAGTGCGTGCGCCCGTCCTTCAGCTTCGTGATCTTCGCGTCCGGATCCTGCGGATGCGTCCAGTCGTCGTTGGAGCCTTTCTTCTTCCGTTTCCGGTCGAACCGGGCCAGCTCAGCGCGGGTCGGCGTGACGATGCCGGACGCCTCGGCCAGCCCGGTCAGAAACGCCTCGTAGCCTTCGCCCGTGTCCCGGCGCACGATACTCCGCAATGCGGCGTTCGCTTCCAACGTCGTGGCATCGATGCCGAGGGTCCGCCCGGTCACGAGCTGGGCGTCGGCCAGTTGCTGCAGCACCCACGTGAACACCGCTTGATGGGTCTCGACGTCGATCAGGCGCCGGGTGCGCGACAGCGTCGAGTGATCCGGCGGCGCCTCGTGCAGCTCGAGGTCCAGAAACTGCCGGATGCTCAGCGAATCGGCCGCCCGCCACGCGATCGCCCGCTCCGAGTCCAGCCCTTCGAAGTAGCCGAGCATCAGCAGCCGGAAGTACCGCCCCGGCGCCAGACTCGGACGACCGACGCCGTCCGCGTAGAACGGCGCGCATTGCGCCTCGACGAACGCGTCGAAGCCCGTGTCATCGAGGATCCGATTCAATCGCTGATAGAACGGATGCGCCGCACTGCGAGGCAGGTCGCTGGTGGGAACCCACATCGATGCTTGCCGCGCCCGGCGTCGTCGTTTGCCCATCGCCATGCGCGACAGTGTAGTACGCGGGATCGATCGTGTCGATCCCTAATAGGGACTTTCACCACGGGCTGCTAGAGTGCGAGACGGCTGCGTGAACAGCCGCCCCGCGATCCCCCTGAACGCGGTTCACAGACAGGAGGAACTCGTGAGCGATGAACGGAAAATCGACCGGGAGTTGCAGCTTCGCAGTTTGGAGGCGCTGCGCGACGGGTACCCGATGTGGGTAGACATGGGCCAATTGCCCGACGCCGACCATCCCGAGTTGGTCGCCAATCTCTGGTACCTCAGGGAGCTCGGACTTATCGAGGCGAAGGACAATCCGACCCAGCAGGACGCCACGGCCATCTACAGCCCGAAAATCACGGCCGAAGGGCTGGACTTCCTTGAGGATGACGGCGGCGTCAGTGCGATGCTTCGCACCGTGACAGTCAAGTTTCACCCCGACGATCTGCGGGCCCTTCTGGTCGGCCGCATTGATTCGTCTGAGTTGCCCGCCGAGGAGAAAAGCCGCCTGATGCACGCTATTCGCTCCGTGCCATCGAAGGTCTTGCAAGGGTTTCTGGACCGGTTGGTGCGGGAAGCAGTCGTCCGGTCGCCGGACGTACGTCAACAACTTCAAACATGGGTGAATCAGGTCTCGTAGGCCGCAGTCGCAGGTAGCCAATCGGCGCATACGGCCTGCCCGTGGAGGCCAGCGTGAGCCAGTGTTCACCCGCCCGGTTGACGTTCTCGATGACCATCCACGCGGTACCGGCCTCATGGTCGAGACGCAGCTGAAACCGGCCGTGCTCGTTCGTATACGTGCTCACGCCACCGCCCCTTTCCCTAGCACCCGCTGCTCGTCCTGGAACCGCGCCGCCAGCGCACACTGACCCGCCCAGTCAGCCGTCGCCGCCCTGTACGCCTCCAGGGTGCCGCCGTGCCGCGTTGAGCGGCTCGCGAGCCACATATCCGGGGCCGTGTGCCAGACGCCGCCGACCGTGAAGCTCGTCATCAGGCCGCGCGGATCCCCGCGAAACCCGACACACTGCGGACAGACGTTCGTCGCTCGCTTCTTCACGCTGCCCCTCCCAGTTCCTTCACCGGCCGCCTGAGTACCTTCTGGCGGGCCTTGTCCGCCGCCTGCTCAGCCTGTTCCAGCCTGTCCAGGGCGGCCGTGACGCGCCGCTCGAAGTCCGGCTGGCCTTGGATGGATCGGCTCACTGTCCGTGTGCTACGGTTTGCCGTCATGGCCAAAATCAAGCTCCCTCCGGTGCCACCTAATGCCTTGTCTGTGTCCTTCCCGTGGTATCGCGACCGTGACCATTACGACCGCTGTAAAGGCGCTTGCTCTGACGCGGCCTTAATGCCGTCCTATGAACACTGGCTGCAGCGCACGGAACAGGCCGTCAAGCAACTTCGGGATGACGGCGTTGTCGTCCACTGCATCGAACTCGATCTGGATCTGTTTCTCGCGTGGTGCCGCGCCCACAAGTTCAAGCCCGACAGACATGCGAGAGCGGGCTTCGCCGCCGCCGCGAGCGCCCCCGAGATTGACGAGGGCCGCGACCGCAACACCATCAATTGACCCGGTTATTCGTACGTCTGGCCTCACGCCACCGCTCCCTTCCCGAGCACCTTCTGCCGCGCCGTCTCCGCTGCCTGTTCAGCCTGTTCCAGCCTGTCCAGCGCGGCCGTGACGCGCCGCTCGAAGTCGGCAGGGGGCGTCCGGCGGCCGTTGAGGATCGCGCTGAACGCTGAGGCGTCGATTCCGAGTTCACGCGCAAGATCTGCCTTACGCACGCCTGCTTCAGCGATCCGGCCTTGGATCCGGGCGGCCCAACCCCGTGTATCACTCATGGTGATTCCAAGAATAAATCACACATGGTGATTTGTCAACACCACTAGTAGTGATATTTTCGGGTCATGTTTGGGGAACGCCTGGCAGCCTCAAGGCAGAGGGCAGGCTTGAGGCAGGTCGAGCTGGCTGTTGCTCTTGGCGACCGTTACAGCCAATCGATGATCTCGATGGTCGAGACCGGTCAGCGAGAACTTCGCGCCGATGGCGTAATGCTTGCCGCGCGGGAATTAGATGTTTCCACTGATTACCTCTATGGCCTCACGGACACCCCCGCGCCCGCCGCCACGCTCGCCGCCAAGGTGAGCGAGCTGGACGACGCGAGCGCGCGGCCCCGATCCGACACGCCGCATGCCGGTATCCACCGCATCGCGCTCACCGAGGACACCGCAGCCCTGGCCGCGGGATCAGGCATCGCCGCCGACGAATACGTCGTGGACTACGTGCCGTTCCGCGACGACTGGCTCAGCAGTCACAACCTGAAGCCCGCGCACTGCCAGGTGACCTACGTCAGTGGCCGATCGATGGAACCGACACTGCAACACCGGGCAGTCGTGCTCGTGGACTTTCAGCGCACCGTGCGGCGACACCACAAGATTTTCGCGGTGCGCACCGAGGACGGGCCGGTGGTCAAGCGGCTCCAGCGGGACGAGGACGGCTGGCAATTGGCGAGCGACAACAGGGCGTACACGCCCGTGCCGTGGCCCCGCGACGCTCGGGTGATCGGGCAGGTGATGTGGACGGGACGGACGCTGTGATGGGGAAGGGGTGGGCGCGCCGTAAAACTAACACTCAGCCTCCGCCAGTCGAGAACCGGCGATTCACGCCGGAAGCCATCGACAGCGGCATCCAGAAGTTAACTCGTCGCATTGAGGAGGTGACGGATCTCGATCCGAGCAAAGTCCGGCACGACGATCAGTCGGTTGCGAATGTCACGTTACGCATAAATGAGACCCTTCGTGAGGTGTTCGGTTCGGATCATTCTCCGAAGTTTGTCGGATTTGTCCTAACGGGGATGAGTGACGCGGAACACCAAGATGAGTTCGCCGAGGAGATCCCTCAGACGGTCACGATGCTGAAGGGCAGGATCTCGTTTCTTGAAGAAAAACGCGAATGCCTGGGAGCAGATCAGGAGGTTGACCAGTCGGGCGCAACTTCCTTGGTCCAGTCATCTGCGAACACCCGCCAGGTCTTCGTGGTCCATGGGAGAGACGACGCAGCGAAGCATCAAGTTCGCACGTTTCTAAATGAGTTGGGTCTTGAGCCGGTGATCCTCGATGAACAGCCGAACGATGGTCAGACGGTTATTGAGAAGTTCGAGGGGAACGCGGACGTAGGCTTCGCGGTGGTCCTTCTTACGCCCGACGACACGGGTGGACTTGCAGACTCATCTAATAAGTCTCGGCCACGAGCGCGCCAGAATGTGATCTTTGAACTTGGGTTCTTTGTTGGCAAGCTCGGCAGAAAGAAGGTCTGTGTACTGCGAAAGGGTGATGTCGAGATCGCTAGCGATTATCAGGGTGTCATCTATGTTCACATGGATGACGATGGGGGTTGGAAATTGAAGCTCGCAAAGGAGCTTAACAACACCGGCATAGATGTCGATCTGAATCAACTACAGTAGCGCGGTGTTTCATGGAGCGACAACCCGGACAAGCAGGAATGGCCCACGCTGCCCTGGTCAGCCGACGCCGAAGTCATCGGCGAGGTGAAGTGGGCGGCGCGGACGTTCGCGTAGGGAGAGATCCAGCATGACACCGACCGACCACGCACCGATCCTGGACTGGCGCTCGCTGAACGACCGCCTGGTTGCCACGCTGAAGCCGTTCGCGGCCCCAGTGGCGATCTCCTTCCACGCGCCGGGCGAGACGCCACCGGCACCCCGTGTCAAACCGAGCTATCCGCCCCCCAACGAGCATGGGCGGACGGGTCACGTGCCGGCGGGCTGTGTCTTCTGGATTCACGGAGCGGCTGACACCTTCGCGACCGAAGCGCCGGATCACGCCAATTGCAGCGTGGGGAGTTACACGCATGGGTTCCTGTCGCTGGAGGAAGCCGCGACCAAGGATGATGTCGAGGCGGTCCTCGAAGCCGGCTGGGTCGACCAGGCGGCGGTGACGGGCTTGCCGCACGTCACCACGAAGCCAGCATCGGTCGTCTACGGACCGCTCGCCGAGAGCCGCGTGGCGCCGGACGTCGTGCTGCTCCGGATCAACGGGCTCGGCTTGATGACGCTGAAGGATGCGTTCCCGGACATGCCGATTGAAGGGAAGCCGCAGTGCCACATCGTGGCGATGGCCAAGGAGCAGCAGACGGTCGCGGCCAGCGTGGGCTGCGCGCTGAGCCGCTCGCGCACCGGCATGCGGGCCGAGGAAATGACCTGCGTCATCCCGGGTGCCAGACTCGCGGAAGTGGTCGAGAGGCTCGAGGGGACGGTCGGACTTGACCGCGCCATGGCGAGCTACGCCTCGGCCGACGCGAAGCGATTCGGATAGCGGAACGAGCTACCCCCACCCCGTCGGCCACATCGTGCGTACCGACGATGGGCTGATCGTGAAACGCGCGGGGAAGAGTCGAGCAGGCAACTGGCAATTGGTGAGCGACAACCCAGCGTATAAGCCGGTGCCCTGGCCGCGAGAGGCCGTGGTGCTCGGGCAGGTGATGTGGACGGGACGGACGCTGTGAGGAGACGGGCCTGTCGGAGGCCCTCAGAAAGCAGGCACCGTTTGAGGGCTAAAAGGCTAGGCTAAACAGTCCAGCGGATCCGTTGTAGTGGAAGATGCACTGACTCAGGATGTCGCGACCGATAAGCGCATGAAAACCTTGCGATTGGAGCAACTCAGAGGCAATCACGGGAACCGTTGCCAGGTGGAGCGGAGATTGGGTAGTCGCCGCGAAGATCGCCAAGCCGATGTCGTATTGATCAACTGTAACCGGGGCATTCCCGGTAGATGGTGTATGGACCAACGCCGTCCCCGTTGGCGGAAGATTGAGCGCAGTCAGCACGGATGGATCGATGTTCGTACAACTCGCGCCTGTGTCAAGGAGCGCCGTGATCCGTTGCGGTGCTGGGACCGGCTGTCCAGCGGCTGTAAGCGCATCCTGCCTAGGCTCACTCACCGTGGCAACGGCAGTAAGGAGCGGCCCGCCAGGCGGTATTTGAAGCGTGAAATGAGGCACGCTGCGTTAGGCAGTCTGACGGGCCAGCGGTGTGATCAATCGAGTGAGGCACTGCACCACTTCAACGGTCTGGATTTGCTTGACCAAGAAGGGTTCAAGCTTAAACTTCTCGTACCCGATCTTGATCGCGTCTTCGTAGCTGGAAAAGAAATCGATGACGTCGTTTCCATGAATGAGCACAAATTTCCCTTCATGCTCCTTCCATTCGTGGAGTCCGTTCTTGTAGACCGCAAGTTCTTTTTCAAGAGCCATATACGTGTCTCCCAGCACGTGGAGTCTACACCAAGTATATCGGCTCGAAGTCGCGTTGATACCGGGTAGGGCGAAAACCCAACGAAAAACGAGACGATAGTCCCGTATTAGCGCGCTCCAGATCCATCCCGCCATCCTGGCAGCTAGGCTAGTGAAACCGAATCGAGATCCACGCGGAGCCTCCAATAGGGGCCAGGGCGAGTACGGTGACGCAGGCGAGGAGGGGAGGCCACCACGATGGGACACCTCTATCGACAGGCCGGTCGGAGCCACTGGCAACTGAAGTACTACCGCGACGGGCAGGTGATCTTCGAGAGCGCCCGCACGGCTGACAAGGCCGCGGCGAAGCGCTTGCTGCGACAACGCGAAGCGGCCATCGATCGGGGCGAGCCGGTGCACCTCGACGCCCGCCGCGTCCGCTTCGACGAGGCCGCGCAGGACCTCCTGAACGACTACCAGATCCAGGGCTACCGCTCACGCCGCGAAGTCGAAGGCCGGATTCGCCTCCACTTGGCCCCGGTGTTCGGTGGGCGCCCCTTGGCGAAGATGACGACGACGGCGATCCGGGCCTACACGACGGCGCGACACGCCGCAGGGGCGGCGAACGCGACGATCAACCGGGAGTTGGCCGCGCTCAAGCGGATGTTCTCGCTCGCGATCCAGGCCCGCCTGATCAGCCACCGTCCGTATATCCCGATGCTGCGCGAAGACAATGCCCGGCGCGGCTTCTTCGAGCCGGACGCCTTCGCGGCCCTGCTCCCGCATTTGTCGCCGGCCGTGCAGCCCGTGATCCGTTTCGCCTACGTCACGGGCTGGCGCATCCAGAGCGAGGTGTTGCCCCTCGAGTGGCGTCAGGTCGATTTCATGGGCGGTGACGTCCGGCTCGATCCGGGGACAACCAAGAACCGCGACGGCCGGGTCTTTCAGATGACGACCGCGCTGCGCGCGCTGCTCGTCGCGCAGCGGGCCGCGACTGATCGCGTCCAGCGCGACGGCACGATCTGCCCCTGGGTGTTCCACCGCCGCGGGCGGCCGATCCGAGCGTTTCGAGGGGAGTGGCGACGGGCCTGCGCCGCGGCGGGTCTGCCGGGGCGGATTCCCCACGATCTCCGTCGCACGGCGATTCGGAACATGGTCCGCGCGGGCATGCCCGAGCGGCTGGCGATGCGCCTGAGCGGCCATCGGACCCGCGCGGTCTTCGACCGGTACGACATCGTCAGCGATCGCGATCTACGCACGGCGGCCACGCTCCTTGATGCGTACAGCGATGGTGGAGGATAAGGCGTAGCGGTAACCGTAGCGGTAACCTTTTTCCACTCATACTGGCCTAAATGCACTCACAGACACCGAAATACCCGATCGCCGAGACAGCCGGTAAGTTGTTGATAATGTATGGTTTTAGGTAGGAAAACGCAGCACGCCGGAGTGGCGAAATTGGCAGACGCGCTGGACTCAAAATCCAGTGAGGTTCACCCCTCGTGTCGGTTCGAGTCCGACCTCCGGCACCATCGTTTCAATGATTTACGACGATCTGCCGATCGAGTGAATTCTTGCTGATCGGCCATATTGTCCCCGTTTTGTCCCCGTTCGAGCCCGCGAGCCGCGTGATCGCAGTCCTGAGATCCGCTTCGTTCACGATGTCATAGCGGTCGAAGACGGACCGCGTCTTGTGCCCCGTCAGGATCATGGCGACGTGCTCAGGCACTCCTGCCCTGACCAGGTTGCGCACGGCGGTTCGTCTGAAGTCGTGAGGGATGCGCGCCGACGGTCAGAGCCATCAGCCTGGGTATCGGGTGCCGCGCAGATTCAGCGTCATTCTACCGAGTGGCGGATCCCGGCGCACAGATTCTGATCAGAACCGGGCGCCACTTTCTGGCGGGTTTCGCGGCCGATCTCTTAGGGCTTCGGTGCCACCGTTGACCGGTCACGAACCCACTACTTTGCTCAACACTTTGGCGGCCTCGTCGACGCCCGCTCGATCGACATCCAGGTGGGTCACCGCACGCATCTGATATCGACCGACGGCACCAATGCGAACGCCACGCTCCAGCAGACGTCTAGCCACTTCCGCGGCGTCCAGGCCGCTCTCGCGCACCTCGAAATACACCATGTTGGTCACCACGTGGTCCGCGTCGATCCCGATACCCGGGATCTGGGCGAGGGCTCCCGCGAATCGGCGCGCGTTGGTGTGGTCGTCGGCGAGTCGATCGACGTGCTTGTCCAAGGCGTAGACTCCGGCCGCCGCGACAATGCCCGATTGACGCATGGCGCCGCCGAATTGGTGCTTGAAGCGCCAGGCACGATCGATGAACTCGAGGGAGCCTGCGAGCACCCCCCCCACCGGGGCGCCCAGGCCCTTGCTCAGATCGATCCAGACCGAATCGAACGGGTCAGCAAAGTCGGCGGCTGAAATACCGCTGGCCACCACCGCGTTGATCAACCGGGCCCCGTCCATGTGGGTCGCGAGACCATTTTCCCTGGCCACCGTGGTCACTTCGCCAATACGCTCGATGGGCCAAACCGCCCCCCCACCGAGATTGGAAGTGTTTTCCACTGAGAGCAGGCGCGAGCGCGGATGGTGGCGGCTGGGTTGACGAATGGCGGCCGCGACTTGCTCACCAGTAAAGATCCCGCGCCTGCCCTCCACGGTGCGGGTCATCGCGCCCGCCAAACCGGCAGGAGCACCGGTCTCGAAGTGCAGTGCATGGCTGGTCTTGTCGAGGATGATCTCGTCCCCCGACTCGCAGTGCACCCGGTATGCGATCTCGTTGCACATCGTGCCTGACGGCAGGAACACGGCGGCCGGTTTGCCGAGCAACGCGGAGACCATTTGTGTAAGCCGATTGACAGTGGGATCTTCGCCGCGCTGCTCGTCACCGACTTCTGCTTCGGCCATGGCGCGCCGCATGCCCGGGGTCGGCCGGGTTTGGGTGTCACTGTAGAGATCGATACGAGGTGCACCCATGGCGGCGTCCACTCTGACCTAACCGAGTCCTCAGCCCTCGCCGATGAGGGCGGTCACGTCGTAATGGCCGGGGCGGGAGCCGACGGTGAGGGCCATGAGTTGTCGTGGGTCTAGAGAGACGCAGATCCCCGTCATTGTAGTCCTCAGCGACGGGCACTCCACTGGATGCACACAATGGCTCTACGTGCCGTTCAAACGGCACCTGGCAGGACTCTGAGCGTCGGATGGCCCTGCGGGCGAGTGTGCTCTTGCAACAGCCAAACAAAGCGTTCCTACGCTTAGGTGTATCCAGCGAAGGCTGGTGTGTTCCGTCCGAAACACGAATATGATTGCGGGGGCGTGAAGACCTCGCACGCCGGCCTTCGGCGAACGGCCGGGCTCATCCTCCTACTTGCTCTCACATCTGTCGGAGCCGCGGCCCAGCCGAGTCGCTTGGCGTCTGGCAACTGGACGCGTGGGCTCGCGGGGGGCTGGGGGCACTCGTGGACACCCGGCTACGGCAAGACCGAAAGCGATGTGCAATTCGTTGCCTTTCATCCCCAGCTCGGGCGGTTCGTCACTGATCATCTGGAACTCTTTGGCGAGGGCACACTGCTCGTGTACGACCAACCGAGTGTCGCAGTCAGCGCGGGGTTGGCCGGAATTGGCGGGCGCTACCACGTCTGGAACGACCGTGGATGGACTCCCTATGTCGTCGGGATCGCCGGCCTGATCTGGACCACCCTCGACATCCCTGAACTGGACCGCACCTTCAACTTTCAGTTGATCTATGGCCTGGGTCTCCGGGTGGTCCCACCACGCGGGCCAGGATGGATCGTTGAACTTCGCAATCACCACATCTCGAACGCGGGGACCGCGGGTGAGAATCTCGGCGTGAATGCCGCAACCGTTGTCGCCGGGGTGCAGTGGGTGCTGCGGTAGTGGGAGGCCGGCGGGTGGACGCCGCACCCGCTGTCCCCACCGCCTCGGATGATTCAGACGGGTGGGACAAACCCCGTCGACGGCGGCGCGACTTTCGCCCTGACTCTCCGGGTGCTACTCGGCTCGGATTCGGCCTGGGACAAACACCTGATTCTGGGACAGGTGCTAAGGCGTCGGCACTCGTGCCTTGAGTTCCTCGAACCAATTGAGGACGACGGTGATTTCCGCTCTCGTTACTCCGCTGTCCGCGACGGCTCCGGTCCCTATGGCGAGAAATCGCTGCCCATCCGAGGAGACGTCGTAATATCGCAAGTTGGGCGTCCCAAAGTACCGCCAGTCGAACAGAGGCTCTGGCGTTCCCACGATGAGCGACGGCGGGTCACTCTCCTCGAATGTCGATGGTGACCCGCATGGCTGCATCCGGTGGCCCCGCTGGGGCTCGGAGGTAGAGGATTTCACGGCCGTCCGGCGCCCAGGTGGGACGATACCCACCCCCGACGGAGATCGCCGTCCGGCCTTCAAGTTCTGGGAATCGCTGCACGTAGACTTCATTCTGGCCCGTCTCGTCGGAGGAATATGCGAGCCACCGTCCGTCGGGTGATATGACCGGCGACCATTCCGCCGCCGCCGTCTGGATGAGCGGTTCCCAGGTGCCCGGACCCTCAACGGACACCATCCCGACATCGCGGCCGGTCTCTGCGAAGGCGGCGTGCAGAAACAGTGTGCTGCCATCGGGCGACCAGTCGTACGGGTAGATATCGCTCACTGATTCATCCATTGTCAGCAACGACTCGGCCGTCCCGCTGCTGTCAGCCGACTTCCACAAGAGCTCTGGCTGTCCATTGCGGTCGGACCGGAACACCACTCGACTCCCATCCGGACTCCACAGTGGGTTGCCGTCGAAGCCCTCGTCGGTGGTGACGCGCGTCAGCGTTCCGCGGGCCAAGTCAGAAACCCAGATATCGACATTTCCACCACTCGGGTGGCCCGACGCAGCGCGCGTACCGTCTGGGGACAAACTGAGCGTCGAGTACGCCCGGAGAGGGGCCGCGGTGAGTTCTTCGCGGCCGTCCCGATCGACCCAGACCACGGGTCGTTGAGAACCACCGCCACCTGCGCCCAACGCATACACCAGCCGTCCGTTGTCGGAAATGCTGAAGTTGGCCGCGCCGGTGGTCTTCACGCGGACCCCTTCGAGTAACGGGACGGGGTTACCCGTGACTTCGAGAGACGCCGCATCGAATTGCACCGCTCGCACCGATCCATCTGCGGCCGCATACATCAGGTGCCCCGTCGAGACGTAGTGCGGGCTGACACCCGCGAGACCGAGGCGCATCACCTCCGTGGAGGCGAGGTCGAGCACCGCGAGTTGCCCAGAGTTCAGCGGTGCGCCCGTCCCGATCACAAAAAGCACGGCTTCGCGGCTTGGAATGATGGACGGCCAAATGTGGCTCGTCTCAGCGTTCTCGGCGTCCAACGTCGTCAGCGCCTCGGGTTCCCCGCCGCCTCCTGAGACGCGGAACAGGCCGGCGCCTTGGGTGCCAAAAACGATCTGGTCATCGGCCCCCCAACTTGCACCCACGATCGGGTTTGGCGACTCGGTCACCGTGACAGGCGGTCCACCGAAGATCGACACCTTCTGGAGGGTCGTGAAGCTCCCGAGGGGAGTGAACCCCACCCACTCGCCGTCGTGCGAAACAAACGGTCCGATGCCGCCCTCACCGCCCCGCAGGGGTGCTCCGACAAGCTGGTCAATGGAACGCAGATTGAGCTGGGATGCTGTACTCCTATAGACAACCTGGGCGCCATCAGGCGAGATCGTAATGTCCTGGCGCGTGCCTCCTAAGGCGAGGGGGGCGGTGTCGGGCGGAACAATCGTGAAGCGGATCAGGTCCGCCGGCACAACATCGGGTCGCATCATGGTCCGGACGGCGAGACTTGCAACCGCGGCCGTGCTTAGAGCAATCAGAGCGACTACCGCGGGCCGCTGCCAGACCTGAAGCTGCCGCTGAGCGACCTGGTCGGACGGTGCCCTGACGGACGTCTCGAACGCGCCCTCCATCGCCAGCCGCACATCGCCAATGTCGCGGATGCGCTGGGTCGGATTCTTCTCGAGGCAGCGATCCAAGACGGTGCGGACGGTTCGGGGCACACCCGACGGTAGTGTCTTCACATCGACATCGGACTTCATCACCGACGCCAGGGTGAGCGACACGTCCTCACCCTGGAACGGCCGCGCACCGGTGAGCATCTCGTAGAGCACCACGCCGAACGCCCAAATGTCGGCGCGCTTGTCGACCGGCTTGCCCCGTGCCTGCTCGGGGGACATATACGCTGCCGTCCCCATCACCATCCCCATCTGGGTCGCCGCCGCCGTCAGTGAGATCGTCGGCGACATCGACGCACTGGCCCCGCTCGCCTCCGGCTGGAACGCCTTCGCCAACCCGAAGTCCAATACCTTCACCGTGCCGTCGACCTTCACCTTCACGTTGGCCGGTTTCAGGTCGCGGTGGATGATCCCCTGCTCATGCGCCGCTTCAAGGGCTTCGGCGATCTGCTTCGCGATCGGCAGCGCCTCATCCAGCGGGATCGGGCCCTTCGCGATCCGGTCGGCGAGGGTCGGCCCTTCGACCAACTCCAGGACCAGCGCCTGCGTATCGTCGCTCTTCTCGATGCCGTAGATCGCGGCGATGCCAGGGTGGTTCAGGCTGGCGAGCACCTGCGCTTCCCGCTGGAACCGCGCGAGGCGATCCGGGTCAGCCGCGAAGGCGTCGGGGAGGATTTTCAGTGCGACATCGCGGCCCAGTTGCGTGTCGGTGGCGCGATAGACCTGGCCCATGGTGGCTATGAGGACCGCCGGTGCGCCGCTCCTGGTCCGGGGACAGTTCGCGTCGCGTCACTCCGCCCCCTTGCGACTGCCAAGCGCCACCCCGATGCCCGCACCGAAGACGATGCCGAGGGCAACGCCCACGCCGATGTCGCCGAATGCCGAGCCCAATGCCGCACCGAAGACGATGCCCAAACCAACACCGAGCGCCAGTAAGTTGCCGGCGTTCGTTTCCCGCCCCGAGTCGTCGCCTCGTGTCGTCATCGAGATGTTCCTCACTCGGCGCTAACGGAGATCTGACCGGCCCCACCGCCTTCCCCGAGGGGCGGTGACGTCGTAATGGCCGAGGCGGGAGCCGACGGTCAGGGCCATTGGTATCGGTGGTCTACGGTCCGTCGCTGCGTTCGGCTGCGCGAACGGTTCGCAAGACGTTGGTCAGGGCGTAGTTCCCTTCGTGGCAGGCGTACTCGTAGATTACGTAGTCGTCGTCTCGCGGCAGCGAGAATGCCACCGTCCAGGGCTGCGTCCACGTCTCCGAGTCCTCCACCCGCACCTCGTAGTCGAGCGTCTCGCCGTCGCGTAACCGGATCCGTTCAACGAGGCGCAGCGCCTGGCTCGTGGGGTTCCCGTCGCCGTTGCGCGCGTACGAGCCGGTGCGTCCGTTGAGGTTCGTCGTCTCCACCACCAGGGTGTCCCCCTCCCACCGTCCGCGCGAGTCCCCCATCCACTGGCGAATGCCCGATGCAATGTGGGGACGCCCGTCAAGCGGGATGACCCGCGTCTCACGCACCATCTCGTGGTTGATGATGACGAACTCCGGCGTTTGGAGAATCCACATGACCGACGCGTAGATATTGGGAAAACGCGGACCCGAGGACACCCCGCGAGATGCAGCGCTCGTACGGCCGGAAGTCTTGGACACTGGCGTGAGGGTAGGTCGGCGCGGACCGCGTCCGCCACTCGTTCGCCCGGCGCGCGCCGTCGTCCGTCATCGGGGGCAGCCGCCCGTCCTCGGGATCCACCACCAGCGACGCCTGCGGGGGTGGCCGTCCGACTTCGCTAAAGACCAGGCTCGGTTGGGTGCCCCGCGTGGCCAGTCTCTCTTCCAGCGCGGCGATTCCCTGCTCGTGCGCCGCGAACTCTTCGTCGGTGAACACCGCGCGGGTGCCTAACGCTTCGGCTCGCTCGAACGGCACCATGACCACAGTGCCACTCGGCCACATCCCTTGCAGATCTGGGTCACCCCACGGCGTCCGGAGCGTCGTCCAGGCGTCCGCCGGGACGGGCTGCGCCTGCCCCGCCACGGGGACGATCATCAATGACACCACGGCCGCGGCGGTCGCCAGAACGCCGGGGGTAAGTCGAGCCAAGCCGCACGCCGACGCAGACCAGCGCAACGCCCCTCCTTGGAGATATCCCTTGTAACGGGCTGATTATGCCACCGGCGGGGGCTGATCACGGCCTCGGATGGGCAGACGGTGTGCCACGAGCGAACAGGAGGGACAGGGAAGCCGGTGTGCCTAGCTCGGGGCCGCCGTCTCGGGGACGTTCATGCGGCGGAGAGGGATTCGCCCGCCGCCCGCGGCTTCCCGGTGGTGGAAGCCTGTCGAAGCGTCCGAAACCGTTTCGGCCAGGTCTTGGGCGGAGCCAGACATAACCCGTCCTCTCGAACGAACGCACAGATACCGGGCATGCCGTTCCGCCCGCAGACGTCGGAGTTGGAATGTCGGCAACCGAGAGTCTGCGTTTCCGTGTCTTCAGGATTCAGCCGTGCGTGTCGCCCGAGTTCTATCACTCGGGCTCGAACAGTTTCAGGACGCAAGGTCACACCCCTAGAAGGCGGCGACGGTGCGGGCCTCGCGCTCGAACCGCTGCTTCAGATCGGGATCGGCGGCAACGTGCTCCGGCAGCACCTTGATGGCGACGGTGCGGTCCAGGCGGGTGTCCCGAGCTTTGTACACCTCGCCCATGCCGCCCGCACCGAGGGGGGCTTGGCTCTCGTAGGGGCCGAGGGTGGTGCCGGGCTGGAGGGGCATCGACTAGGTCACGCTCCGACCCACGGCGACCACGACACACAGCACGGTCAGCACGATGGTCACGGTCGCTGGCTCCTGTCGCTTCATGTGGAAGCGGCTTGCCCCGACCATGATCACCGCGAGGCCGACCGCGGCGAGAGGGGTCAGGGCTGGCAGGATGCCGGTGGCCCACGGGAGCACCAGTCCGAGTCCCCCGGCTACCTCGCTCGCGCCGATGAACGTCACGAATCCTTTGGAAAGACCGAGGTCGCGGTCAGGGTGGTGTTCTTGGGTCTGCTTCCGATAGCGGTCATAGGCGAACACCTTCATGCCCCCGGCGAAAAGGAACATCAGGGCCAAGAGCCCTTGGACGATCCACAGCGCGGTGCTCACGGCAGTCTCTCGCTCCTCAGGTCGCCTACTATCTCCGACTGCCACCCTCACTGCCATGCCACCCCTCTAACAGGGGGTGGCAGTGGCGGCAGTCGTCAGGGCCGTGGGTCACCGCGGAATATCCTGGCAAGCGGATCCCGATCCGCGCGCCGGCCGTTACGGGGTCGCGTCGTAGATGTCCTGCATGTAGACCGTCAGCCGTTCGGCCGGGCCTTTCGTGTAGTCGGCAAAGTTGCCCGACGGCTCCCACCCGGCGATGAAGTCGGCGGCCGACGTCCCCGCTGCTTTCGCCGCCTGCGCGTCGCTCACGAAGCCTGCCACGAACTCGGCGTAGTCGCTCAGGTCGGTCGGGGTCATGACCGGGCCATGACCGGTGATGACCCGGTCGATCTCGGTGAGCCCCGCCGAGGCGTTCCGCAGCGTCTCCGGATAGTCGACCCCGCTGCCCCCGTTGTTCGAGTCCATGATGGGGACCATCTTGTTGGGAAATGCGTCGCCGGCGTGCACGGTGCGCAACGATGGGAACTCGACCCAGGCGTCGCCGCCGGTGTGCGCGCGTCCGAAGTAGTGCAGCTCGACGCGGTCGTCGTCGCTCCCCAGCGTCAGCGTGTCGGTGAACGTCTGCTCCGGGATGCCGTTGGCGTCGTCACCGTCGAACGGGCTCGGCCGCGGCTCGCTACCGAGCCCACGCACGGGGTTGTTCTCCCGCATCAGCCGCTGCGTGTTCTCGTGCGCCACGAAGTCGACCGTGGCGGGGAACTCCACGCTTCCGTCCACATGGTCGAAGTGCGCATGCGTGTTGATGATGGTCGTGATGGGATTCGACGTCAGCTCACCGATGGCGTCGATCAGCGGTTGCCCCCACCCCGCCAGCTTCGTGTCGACCAGGACAACCCCGTCGCTGGTAATGAACGCGGCGGAGTTGCCGCCCCCGCCGCGGAGGACGAACAGGTTGTCCTCGAGCCGCTCCACCTCCACGACGTTCTCCGACGGCGCGTCGGCTGCCGGTGCCGCCTGCGACTCCGCCGGCGGCGCCTCCTCCGGTTCGGCCTCCTCCGCCCCCGCGCACGACATCACCAGCGCGCCACCCAGTACCAATACCCCCAGTGCCATTTCCCTTTTCATGCCATGCCTCCGGAAAAGAAGACCCGTTGAACGAACCAGAATGCGCCTGCGACCATCACGGTGCTTCCGCAATCAAGTATTGGCAACCAGCCCCTAACCCACCTACGTGCTAGAGTTTGAGCCCATTTCGAGCGCCACAGTTCTGTCGTCGACAAGGCCCACACGAAGTGAAGAAACTGAGCTGTCTCAATCCCATGTGTTCATTGAACGGAAACGCCGAGCAGGGTCCCAGGTGCTCACCCCGGTTGATCAGACCGTAGCTAGGCGGCTGCGAACAGTCTAGCGCCAGCGCGCGGGTTCAAGCAGGTCGAGGCGGGGGTCCTGCGCCAGGTAGACCTCGCCCATGCCGCCCGCGCCGATGAGGGCGGTCACGTCGTAATGGCCGAGGCGGGAGCCAGGTGCGAGGGGCATCAGCCTGTCTTCTCGGGTGTGCCGACTCCGACGCAGGCTATTTTGCGGACTCGCTTTTCCACTGCTCACCGGACACTAGTTGGTATCGCCCCAAAGCTCCTCCAGGCGGCGGTCGCGACCGCAACCGAACCGGTACCACTTGTACCGGAGCGGGTTATTCAGGTAGTAGTCCTGGTGATAGTCCTCGGCCGCCCAGAACACGGTGGCCTCGGCGATCTCGGTGACGACAGGCGCGGCGAAGAGGTTCGACTCGTCGAGGCGCCGCTTCGACTCCCGAGCTAATCTCTCCTGCTCTGCGTCGTGGAAGAAGATGGCGGTCCGGTACTGGGCGCCGCGGTCGCAGAACTGCCTGTCGCGCGTCAGCGGGTCAACGTTGCGCCAGAACACGGCCAGGAGCTGCGCGTACGTGATCGTCGCCGGGTCATAGACCACTTCGACCGCCTCGGCGTGCGCGGTCCGGCCGGACGATACCTCGTCGTAGGTCGGATGTCGCCGTTCCCCGCCAGTGTAGCCGGAGGTCGTCGAGATCACACCATCGAGCTTGTCGAACGGCGGCTCCATGCACCAGAAACACCCCCCGGCGAACGTTGCCTTCGCCAGCCCCGGAGCGGCGTGCGGAGTGGCCGAGGTCTGCGCTTCGGCGGAAACGAACGTGATCGCCACGCCGATCAGCGCCGCTACCGCGAGCGATGTGGACAATCTCTCTCGTGTCGTCATGATGTTGGGCTTCCAGCCGCCGACGCAGACCAGCGCATGGCCCCTCCCATGAGGGATGTCCGAGTGTGTGGCCTGATTATGCCACCGGCCGGGGCTGATCACGGCCTCGGATGGGCAGACGGTGTGCAACGAGCGAACACGAGGGACGGGGAGGCCGCTGGGTTAGCCGTTCGCCGCCGTTTCGGGGAAGTTCAGGCGGCGGAGGAGGGCTTGGAAGCGCGGGTCGGCGCGGAGAGGGTCGAGGCTCGGAAAGTACGAAAGTGGCAGCATGGAATCGCGTTCTTCGGCGGCCCTTTCGAGCCAAGCGACGGCTTGCCCGTGGTCGCCCAACCCGAGGCAGACGTGGGCCATTACCCAACCGGAGAAATACTCCTCGGTACGGCGTCGCTTCAGCGTCTCCAAAATCGCGCCGGCCTCTTGTCTCTCCCCGGCGACCCCTAACATCCAACCGAGAAACCCTAGCGAGCTTGGGTCATCGGGGGCAACGACCGTCGCCTGCCTGAACGCCCTCACGGCTTCGTCGGGTCTACCCAGACCCATCAGCGCGCAGCCGAGATCCCACAGGAACGGGTGGTAGCCCGGCTCCAGCTCAAGGCCCGCGCTGGCCTCTGCGATGGACGCGTCGTATTGCCCGGCGACCCACAACAGATTGGATAGTCGACGCCGACTGTACGCTGACAACGGATCGTGTCCTGCCGCGTCGCGGGTCTCGGCCATTGCCGCGTCTGCGTGGCCCTGGAGCATCAACAGCTGCGCATACACACTGCGAGCGACGGTCTCCCCCGGGTTCAACTCGAGCGCACGCCGATACTCCCGAGCCGCTCCGGGCCAATCCCATTCGTACAGGTGCAGCACCACGGCCAGCGCGACATGCCCGTACGCGACGGTCTCGTCGATCGCCAGCGCCTGGAGTGCCGCTGCTTTCGCCCTTGGCATCGTGACCCGAGGCTCTGCGAAACTCAGAAGTGCCTGCCTCGCCTGGACCAAAGCGACACCGGCGTGTGCGTGTGCATAGCGAGGTTCCACAGTCAATGCTCGGGCAAAGCACACACGCGCTTTCTCATGCGCCCCCCGCGTATATCGCGCGAAGTGGTGGCGCCCCTTCAGGAACAGGTTGTAGGCTTCCAGGCTCTCTGTGGGCCGCCTGACAGCCGCCATGTGCTGAGGACCGAGAAGCTCGCCTTTGAGTTTGTCGACCACTGCTCTGGCTATTTCATCCTGGACCGCAAACACGTCGTCCATGTCACGGTCGTAACGTTCCGACCAGAGATGGTATCCGTCATCGATGTTGATCAGCTGCGCGTTGACGCGGAGTCGGTTGGATGACTTGCGGACGCTGCCTTCTAGCACCGTGCGGACGTTGAGCTTCTTCCCGATCTCACTGAGATCGTGGCCTTTCCCGCCGAACTGAAACGCTGATGTTCGGGCGGCCACACGCAGGCCATCCAAACGAGCCAGGGCATCGATCAGTTCTTCGGCTAGTCCCTCGCAGAAATACTCCTGCTCGGGATCGGTACTCATGTTGCGAAACGGCAGCACCGCGATCGATGGCAACTCGGGATGGGCAGTCGTTGGAGTCTCCGCCCCGCTGGTACTGCGCAACTCGCCTAGCAGCTCGGTAACCGCCTGATGCCGTGCGGACTCGCTCTTGCTCAGGGCGCGGCCGACCACACCGTTCAGCGCCGCTCCCTCCCCCGTCAGCATCGGCGTCGGGTGCTCCAGGATCGCCTTCGAGATCGCCAGCAGGTTGTCCCCCTGGAACGGAAGCTGTCCGCTGAGCATCTCGTAGAGCACGACGCCCAGCGACCAGATGTCGGTGCCATGGTCGACCTCCTCGCCCCGGGCCTGGGCCGGCGACATGTAGGCCACTGTGCCGACGGTGCCCGCCTGGGTCACGCTGTCCACCCCGACGAGCTTCGCCAAGCCGAAGTCGAGGATCTTAACCGTCCCGCTCTTGGTGATCAGCAGGTTGGCGGGCTTGATATCCCGATGCACGATGCCCGCGACGTGCGCCTCCGCCAGCCCCTGCCCAACCTGCGTGGCGATGTCGATGGCGTCGTCCAACGCCAGCGGCCCGCGCCCGATCCGCTCCTTGAGCGTCTCCCCCTGGTAGTGCGCCATCACGAGGTAGAGCTGGCCGTCGGCCGTCTCGTTGATCTCGTGGATGGTGCAGATGTTCGGATGGTCGAGGGCGGACGCGGCCTTCGCCTCCTGGAGGAAGCGTTGCTTCGCGGTGGTGTCCCGCGTCAGGACTTTGATCGCCACCTGACGGTCAAGACGCGGATCCTGGGCGAGGTAGACGACGCCCATGCCGCCCTGGCCGAGCTGGGAGCGGATTGCATACGGGCCGAGCTGAGCGCCTGGGGCCAGGGACATTCGGAAGGCCGATCATAGCGCGGGCGCTCGGCCATGACACCGGGGACGCCAGTGTCGACGGCTGGCTACGACTGTCCCTGGAATTGTCCCTATCGGGACCGAACACCTCGTAATTCTCGTAGACGACGTAACAGCGAAAGGGTGCGGTTTCTAGGAGGATTACGCTAAGTCGTTGCTCGGAAAGGATCGCCGATCGAGGCCCGGATCGAACTCAAAATCCAGTGAGGTTCACCCCTCGTGTCGGTTCGAGTCCGACCTCCGGCACCATTGGTTCAATGACTTAAGGGCACCAGGGCACGGTCACTGCCGTTCACAGCGAGGGCATCTATTGGGTGGAGTGCGAAGGCGGCAACGAAGTGCTGGCGCAGCTGAGCGGCCGGATACGCCGATTCCGGATCAAGGTCGTCCCGGGCGATCGCGTCAAGGTGGGCGTGTCACCCTACGACCCGACCCGCGGGTTCATCACCTACCGCGAACGGTAAAGACTCGCCGACCGTCCGTAACGTGTTGAACTGCCCGCCTGACGCGACGCGCCCTGTGCAACTTTGTGCAACATTTTCCGGGACGCGGCACCACGAGCGGCCCAGATCGGCCCAACAGAAAGAAAGCCGACCCCGCTTTACCGAGGTCGGCTGTGAACTGCTTCCGGGGTGCCCCACCGTGAGGGCGCGTTTGGAACCTAGCGTGACCCTTCTGCAGCGGCCCTCTCGTCTGCCCGTGCCCCAGCGAGGATGCCCTCCATGGAGTAGTTGCCTTCATGGCAGGCGTACTCGAACATCGGCACGTCGGTCCGCTGCATCGGAATCGACGCTGTCCACGGGCTCGTCCATGTCGCCGGATCGGTCACCGTGAAGGTGTATTCGAGCGTGTCCGCGTCCACGCGGGTCAGTCGCTCGACCAGCCTCATGGTCTTGGTCGACCCCCTCCATCGGCGCTCAGAGTTGAAGTTCGCCGTCTCGATGACGAGCGTGTCGCCATCCCAGTAGCCCCGGGAGTCGCCCGACCACTGACGGATACCATCGTTCAGTGCGGGACGCCCATCGAGTGGCACGACACGGGCCGTGTGCACCATCTCGGTGACCATCACGACGTGGTCCGGGGTCTGGAAGAGCTGCATGTTCTGGTTATACGCGAGCGGCGTGATGGGGGGACCGGCGTTGAATCCCACCATGCACCGATCGGAGGTGCTCCTGTCCAAGTAAGAGTCAGCCGGATGTGCCCCCTGATACGCCCGACCCGCGTCGGCTAGCCGCTCCGCCTGTGGCGTCAACGACGGCATGCGCCCATTCGGTGGATCCACGATGAGCGACGTGGGTCCCGTCGACCTCGTGCCCCCGTCCAGCCAGAAATTGTTGTAGAAGCCAGGTGATCCGTCTTCCCGAAAGTCCACCTGGTCGCTGGCCTCCGTTCGCTCGGCGGCACGATGCAACAGGTTGTCGTTCCGGTCAACGGTTTCTTGTTCTAGGTTGGCAGCTTCTTCCGTCGTCAGAAATTCCTTGTCCGCCAGATCTTCTGGTCGCTGCATGGGCGTGATGGTGCGGAAATCCCAGATGCCCTGAAGGTCGGGTTGCCCCCAGGCCGTCTGCGGAGCGGTCTGGGCCGCGACTGGACTGGCCGACAGCACCACGACCGCGACCACTGTAAACACCGTAGCGAGACATCGATGGCTCATCTGACCCTCCCCGCTCTCTCTGCCTGCCTTCGTCCGGGTACGCCCACCATGATGGACCCCGACCGACCTGCGTGCAAGGTCCGCTTGGATGACCGCAGGATGACCGGAAGGAATCCCAAGGGGTCCATGTGGGTCCTCCCGGGTTGTGTTCAACCGGTTACGGGCGGTCACCGTGCTAGTCGGACGTCGCGGTCACAGACCGCATACCGTCCCTCGTCGGCAGGTCATACACCGCCTTCATCGCCGGTTCCAGCATGGCCAAGGTGATCTCTCCCTCGGACTCCGGCAGCGATTTATCACGGCGCGTCGACGTCCGGAGAGCCGACCGGTACGCCTTCCAGAAGACTGAGAGGTTGCCGCTCCTCGCCGCGCTCTCGAACACCGTCATTGCGTGGGCCGCAGGCGCGCATTCGAGAATGGCGAGCAGCGTCCTCAGTTTGTGTGCTGTCGTCATGGTCGCCTCAGTGATGCACCAACCCGGTGCCTGGCCACCCGTCCTTCGACGGCGCGTCGAGGGAGACGTGTTCACCACCCGCCGCCACGTGCGCCTCGATATACGCGACTGCATCGTGCACACATCGCATGAGTCCCGCATCCGTGTCCGGAATCTCGATGCCGAACGCGTCTTCGAATGCCAGTAGCAACTCGAAGGCATCGAGCGAGTCGGCCCCAAGGTCGTCACGGAACAACGCCTCTGGCACGACGTCGTCGTCATCCACGCCCAGATGCTGCCCGATGATGTGCGTCACGTGATCAGCGACGGTCATGGTCCGTCCATCGAGCGCCGCACCGAGGCATCGTGACCTGACGCCGCCGACCCCTCGGCGAAGGTGCGCAGCGGCCGGCTCCGCGACGGATGCCGCAACTTGCTCAGCGCCTTCGCCTCCAGCTGCCGAATGCGTTCGCGCGTGAGGCCAAAAGCCTGCCCGACCTCCTCCAGCGTCTGCGCCTGGCCATCGTCCATCCCGAAGCGCCGCCGAATGATCTCACGCTCTCGCGGCGCCAAGGTCCTCAAGACGGCGTCGGTCCGCTCTCGCCTATCGGTGACGATCGACTCCTCCGCCGGCGACCGCGCCTGCGGATCCGTGAGGACGTCCCGGAGCACGCGCTCGTCATCGCTCCCGATTGGCGTGTCGAGCGAGATGGTGTGGTGCGCGATGCGACGGGCCTCGAGGATCTGGGCGGCCGACAGGCCCAGGTGTCGGCCCAACTCGGTGGGGCTCGGTTCGCGGCCCCGTTCCTGAACCAGCGCGTGGGAGGCTCGGCTGAGCCTATTCATCCGCTCCACCATGTGGACGGGCACTCGAATCGTGCGCGCGCGGTCGGCAATCGCACGCGTGACCCCCTGCCGGATCCACCAGGTGGCGTACGTCGAGAACTTAAACCCCCGGCGGTACTCAAACTTGTCCACGGCGCGCATCAGGCCAATGTTGCCCTCCTGAATGAGGTCGAGAAACGGCAGGCCGCGGTTCCGGTATTTCTTCGCGATCGACACGACCAGCCGGAGGTTTGCCTCGACCAGTGCACGCTTCGCCTGCGCGGCCTGTGCCTCCCCGCGCGCGATGCGTGCGCGTGTCTGTCGCACCTCCGCGGGTGTTTGCTGCAGCTGCTGGGTCAGATCGCTGAGCTCGGCGCGGACCTCTTGCAGCCGCTGCCGCGCACGCCGTCGCGGCGTTCCTGTCAGCCGTGCCCTCGCGGTCGTTGAGCCGAGGCGGCGCTCGGCACGCTGGACCGCTCGCGCAGCGGACTCGACCGCGGCCGCGGATGTGTGATACCGCTCGACGAGACCGCGTCGGGTCGCGTCGCTGAACCCGATGCGCCGTACCAGGTGAGCGACGCGGGCGCGCGCGCGCCCTGTCTCCCACCGCGCGCGCCGAGCGGAGTGCGGACTTCGTCTGCTCGTCTGCTGCCAGGACGCCCGACACCGCTCAACGTCGTCCCATGCCGCGCTGATCGCCTCAAAATGCGCCAGGACATCTTGGGCCCGACGCGTCACCCGATCAGCGGTCGTGTCTCCCTGGTGGTGCGATACAAGGCCGCGCACCAGGTGGCCGTCGCGCCGCAGGGCGTCCCCCAGTCGCATGACCTCCTGCACGAGGCTCGGCGTATGTGAGACCGCCACGACCACTGTCCGCGTGCCACGTTCGAACTGCTTCGCCAGCGTGACTTCTTGCTCGCGCGTCAACAGCGGTACCCGGCTCATGTCCGCGAGGTACTGGCGCACCACATCGCCGGACGACTCGGGGGGGCTTGAGGGAACGTCGATCTCGTCGGAGCGCGCCTGGCGCGCCCCCGACGCCGCGTCCACGATCTCGATCCCGGCGTCACGACACCGGCTGCGCAGGTCGTCCAATACCCTCGGCGCCGTGACGTCGGCGGGCAGACACGCGTCGATCTCCTCTCGGAGCACCTGCCCCTGCTCCGCCCCGAGGGCGATCAGCCGGTCGATGACCTCGTCCTGCTCTGTATTCAACATCGTGGCACTCAGCGTGCGCGCGACGGGACGCCAGTTTGCGATGCTACCATCACGGTCTGCCGATTCGCGGTGAGCGGTGCGCGCCGAGCTGACGCGGCGCCTGAACGGGTGACTGCAGGTGACGCCGACGCAGTCCTCGCAGGTGCCGAGACGCCGGGGTGAGCCGATGCGCACACGTCATGGTCAGCGTCAGCGTGACCTCCGGGTTGCCCGTGGCGAGGTGCGGGTACCGGGGGCATCGGCGGTCATGACGGACGCCGCCGAGCACCTGGCCGTAGGGAGCGCTGCCGACCGGGGCACACGACCAGGTCAAGCGCGACGTCGACGTGCCGCGGGAGAGTCTGCATGCGCGATCCACGCCGGGCCGGCTCAGTCCCGGCTACACCGTAGCCGTTCGCCGCGCCACAACCAGCACGTGGTCATTGTCAAAGGTGATGCGCGAGCTGTCGCGCACGACGGCTCGCACGCGGCATTCGAACGTGTGGAAGGCCGTCTGCAGCCGATCAGGTGCGTAGAACCTGAACGTCGAATAGTGATACGCGGTGACTTGCTCGCGCAGTCTCGACAGCGAGGTCGTCACGCGCCAGGGAATCGTCTGCACATCCACGGACGCGAAGGCGCGCGTGGCGAGGAGTGTCTCGCGAAGCGCGGCGACGGCATACAGCCGGTTCTCGAGCGCGGCGAAGTCCGGAAAGTAGCGGCCCCAGATCGTGCGCCGGTTCTGCTCGGCGGTCCGCGTGTAGAGCACGAGCCGACCCGAGGCGGTGAGCACGCGAGCCGCCTCGCGCGCGAACCTGGCGACGTCGAAATGATGGACCGCGTTGAAGCAGGTCAGGGCGTCGCAACTCGCGGCGCGGAACGGGAGCGTCTCGACGGCGCTGACGAGATGGCTCGCTCCGGGGTACGCGTAACCGGCGCGCCGGCGGGCTTCGGCCACCATGGCCGGACTCCGATCCAGGCCAATGCCGCACACGTCTGTGCCATGCGTGGAGGACAAGTCCTCACTGACCGCGTCCAGATAGCGCCCGGTGCCCGTGCCGACGTCGAGGAGCCGAAAGGGCCGGGCCTGACCTGCGGCGCGCGCCAAGATGCCGCTGACCAGCCGCACCGCGTCGAGGTCCAGGTCACGCAGATGTCGATACCTGGCTGACACGTCGGCGAAGTGGTCACCCGAGCGAAGCGTGCCGCCCCGCTCCCCGCCATCCGGATCCAGCGGGACCTCGACCGTCACATGCGGAGCGTCTGACATGGCCATGGGGTGCGCGCTGAATGCCGAAACCGAGGGTCTGGCAGTGCTGAGCGCTCAAACCAGTGAGCGCAGGGAGCTTGCCACTGCTGAGGCGACCTGTCAAGGCGCCTGGGCCAGACGCGCGAGATGTGCGGCGTCAGCCGCGAGCTCAGTGGAACAGTATGTGGGCGACGACCAGGGAGGCGAACAGCCCCACGCCGAACCGCGCCACACCCCGGTCGGGCGCCACGATCAGCTCGCGCAACGGGATGCGCCATCCCTGGCGCAGCATCGTCGGCACGGCGACCACGCTGAAGCTGAGCACGATGACCCACCCCGACCGCACCAGGTAGCTCGTCTCCGGCCACAGGAGCGCGGCGCCGTAGTACAGGGCGATGCTGCCGAGCACGGTGCCCAACACAAGATGCCGCGACGGCCGGATGAGGAAGACGGCGGCGGTCACGAGCACCACGAACCCGTTCTTCACGTAGTAGGACACCTCGTTGAACCAGTGGGTGAGGGGATCCTCCTGCAGACTTCCGGTCTTGAGGGCGACCACCGCGAAGGCAAACAGCAGGCCGGTCACGAAGGCCCCCAGGATGGCCATCTTGCCCACGCGGACGACGTCCCTCGGAGACGCATCCCGGCGCAGGTGGCGCTTGTAGATGTCGATGGACCACAACGTGGCCACGGAGTTGTAGATGGAGTCGACCGTACTCATCAGGGACGCGAAGAGCCCACAGGCGATCAGGCCGCGCAGCCCAGCGGGGAGAAACCGGGTGACGAGGGTGATGTACGCCGTGTCCGGATCGTCGAGTGGCTCGTCGGCCAGGATCCCCGCCAGCGCGATCCCCGGGATGACGATGATGAGTAGCATGGCGTACTTGAGCACCCCGCCCACCAACAGCCCGACCTGGGCGTGCCAGAGGCTCTTGGCCGCCAGGGCCCGCTGCAGAATGACCTGGTTCGCCCCCCAGTAGTTCAAGTTCAACAGGTTGATCCCGATGAGGGCGGTCCATGGCACCGTCGGGTGGTCCCGCGGCAGGTGCAGGTGCATGAGGTGACCTGTCGTGCCGAAGAGCGCCGACCAGCCACCGAGGTGATGCACGGCGATGAAGACCGTGATCAGACCGCCGCCGAGAAGCAAGACGAACTGCGCGAGATCGGTCCTTACCACCGCACGCAACCCGCCCAGATACGTGTATACCGCTGAGAATGCCCCAAGCGCCACGATGAGGACGACGAGCCGCACCGCCTGGCTGTCGCTGATCCACGCCACCATCTCCGCAAAGATGCCGTCGAGCGCGTACGCCGCCCAGAACAACGCCGTGCCCAGGTAGAGACACGCGTACAGCGCGATCATCAGCAGCGCGTACGCCAACGCGATCGTCGGCCCGAACCGCTGCTCGAAGAACTGGCTGATGGTGACGACCCTCAGCCGGAGGTAGAGGGGGACGAAGACGAAAGCCGCGACCACGATGCCGAAGACGGCGTTGAGCTCGAAGTTCGCCTGCGCCAGGCCATCCACGTAGGCCGCGCCGGCCACGGAGAGGAAATGGCCGGCCTCGATGTTGGTCGCGATCGTGGAGATCGCGATGGACGGCCACCGCAACGAGCGTGAACTGAGAAAATACTCCTCGGGACCGGCGGTCGAGTCGACCCGTGCGCGCAAGCCGACCGTGAAGATGACGGCGAAGTACGCAAGGACGATCCCGAAATCGACCACCGGTTGATTCTAGCCCGCGGTTTCGACGTGTCAGACGGCCGCCTTGCGCCGGCTCGACGTCGGAATCCTGAGCTCTTCGCGATACTTCGCAATGGTGCGACGCGCCAGGACAAGCCCGTCTTCCTGGAGCCGGCTTGCGATGCGCGAATCGCTCAGCGGCTTCCGCGTGTCTTCGGTGTCGATAAGCGTGCGGATGCGCTGTTTGATCGTGACCGACGAGACGGTCTCCCCATACGAGCTGTGAATCCCGCTGTGGAAGAAGTACTTCATCTCGAAGACGCCCTGCGGCGTGTGCATGTATTTGTTGTTGACCACGCGGCTGACCGTCGACTCGTGCATCCCGATGTCGTTCGCCACGTCGCGCAAGACGAGCGGGCGGAGATGCTCGATCCCATGATCGAGGAACTCACGCTGGAATTGAATGATGCTAGTCGCCACTTTGTGGATCGTCTTCCGCCGCTGATCCACCGATTTGATGAGCCAGAGGGCCGACCGAAACTTGTCTTTGACGTAGGACCGCGTTTCCTCCGAGTGGTTGCTGCCTTTGTCGAGCAGCCGGCGGTAGACGGGGCTGATACGCAGATGGGGCATCCCGTCATCGTTCGACACCGCCACGTACTGATCGTCGACCTTCACCACCGAGACGTCGGGAATCACGTGCTGCGCCGCCACCGGACTGAGGCGGCGGCCGGGCCTCGGATCGAGACGGCGGATGATCTCGAGATGTTGCTGCACGTCCTCGATGGACATCCCGCACCGGCGGGCCAACTCGGGCACTTGCCCGGTCTCCAGCAGTCGCAATAACGCCGCGTCCTGGACGATGGTCTCGCTGGGCGTGCCCGCGAGGCCCAAGTGGCGGATCTGGAGGAGGAGACATTCCTGGGGATCCCGCGCCGCGACCCCCACCGGATCCAACGTCTGGACCAGTGCCAGCGCGCGCTCGACCTCCGGCATGGGCCACGCGCCCATCGCGGCAATCTCCTCGAGCGACGCCACGAGATAGCCGTCCTCATTCAGGTTGCCGATGATTGCGGCCCCGATGTCGCGCGGCAGGTCATCGCTCGTGCGGAGGGACAGCTGCCACAGGAGATGATCCGCGAGCGAGCTGGTCGTGGACAGCGTGTTCTCGATCGGCGGGAGCTCTTTGATCTCCCGTGGCACCGGCGGGCGATAGCCCTCGTGCAAATACTCACCGAAGAAATACTCGTAGTCCTTGTCGTCCCACGTGTCTTGTCGCTCGGTCGTCGGCGGGGGATCCGGGTCGGCCTGGTCGACCTGGGCGGCCGCGTCGGTCTGTGACTGCTCTTCGGCTGGCACGTCTTCCAACAGCGGGTTCTCGACCACTTCCTGGTTCAGCATGTCGACGAGCTCGAGGGTCGTCATCGGCAGCAGCTTGATCGCCTGCTGCAACGAGGGGGTGAGGATCAGCTTGTGGCTGAGCTTGAGCTGGAGGGTGTGCCGAATGTTCATCGCGAGCACCCATCATACCTACCCGGAGGGGCAGCGAACGGATTCATCCCCACGGACGCCGGTCCCGCACGTGCCAGCATGTGGTAGCACCGGTCGAGATTGGGGGCGGCATTCGGAAGGACGTCGATCGGCACACGCGCGTCACGGTCGAGGAGCGAACACGACCGCGTCGCTACGTTCTCGACTACCGGCTCGCGTCGTGCGCAGCGGCTCTGTCGTCTGCCCGCGCGCCCGAGAGGATACCTTCCATGCTGTAGTTGCCTTCGTGGCACGCGTACTCGAACATCGGCACCTCGGTACGCTGCATCGGCTGCGACGACGTCCACGCGCTCGTCCACGTCTCCTGATCGATCACCGTGAACGTGTACTCGAGCGTGCCGTCGTCAACACGGGTAAAGCGTTCGACCAGCCTCATGCTCGCAGACGACCCTGTCCCGGGAGGCGCTGAGCCCAGCGGGACCCAGGCTCGTTCGGCGTTGAAATTCGCGGTCTCGACGACCAGCGTGTCGCCCTCCCAGTAGCCGCGCGAGTCGCCCGTCCACAGACGGATGTCCGAGTCGACCGGCGCACGACCGTCCAGCGGCACGATACGGGCCGTGTGCACCATTTCGGTCAGGATGGCCACGTGGTCCGGTGTCTGAAAGAGTTGCATGTTCTGGTTGTAGGCGAGCGGCGTGATGGGAGGACCGGCGTTGAACCCCACGATGCACCGATCCGACGTGTTGCGATCCGACCAGGAATCCGCTGGATGGTCCTCCAGATACTCCCGCCGCGCGTCCGCCAGCCGTTGCGCTTCGGGGGTCAACGGAGGAATGCGGCCGTTCGGCGGGTCGATGATCAGCGACGTGCGCCCGGTCGACGTCGTGCCGCCGTCCAGCCAGAAATTGTTGTAGAAGCCGGGGGCGCCGTCCTCACCCTGGTCCACGCTGGCGGTGGACTCCGTGCGGAGCGCATCGCGCCGAGCGAGCTCCTCGTTCCGGGCGATGGTCGCTTGTTCGGCGTTGGCCGCTTCCTCCGCGGTCAGGAACTCCTTGTCCGCCAGGTCCGCGGGTCGCTGCAACGGCGTGATGGTACGGAAGTCCCAGATGCCCTGCAGATCAGGCTGCCCCCACGGGGTCCGCGGAGCCTCGGCGGAGCTCGATTGGGCCGCCGCGAGCACGGGCAACAGCGCCACAACCGCGATCACCATGAACACACTAGCAACGTAACGATGGCTCATCTAGGTCTCCTCTTCTCGCCCTGCTCGGCTCTCCGTGTAGGCCCATGATGGACCCGAACGCACCTGCGCGCAAGCACACGCAGATCCGGGTTGGCGCACTCATAGGCCATCCAAATCGTAGACGGTGAACGGCCCGCTGCGGTGCGCGACGGGCAGGTCGATGTCGAGGATCGTGATGAGATACTGGAGGTCGTACTGGCGCGCGAGCGCTCGCGCGCGCGAGGCGTTCAACGTCGCAAAGTCTCCGAGGTCCCGCCGGCGATCGCTCACGCGACTGGCGACAGACCGCGAGTAGATGGCCAACGCGCCGTCCTTGTCTTCCAGATAGACGTCGCGCTTGGCCGCGGCCCGGGCACTGGACCCGTATCGCCCGGCATGGCCAGGGTGCAGCAGCAGGTTGGTGCCTGCGGGCGTACGCGCACTCCAGGCCATCACCTCCCGCCAGTCGCCGGACGCGAAGCGGGGCTCGAACAACGCGCGGTCCGGAAACTCGACCTCCATGACGTAGCCGCCGCGGACGATGGCACCAACCACGAACAGCGCCAACCCCGCGTAGCGCACGCGCACCGACGCCGACGCCGACGCCGACGCCAACCGTCCCCGGACAGGGCGTTCGATCAGCAGCCAGACGAAGTAGACGGTGAAGAGGAAGTCGAGCATCCAGAAGATGCGCGCCACCTGCAGCTGCACGACGAGCGCCACGCCCGCCGCCGAGAGCGGCACGGACACGAGGAAGATCAGCAGCAGCACGCCGCAGCCCGCAACGAGACCGGTCTCGCGCGACGACACGCCGACCGCCGACCGCCGGTACCAATACATCGCGCCGATGGCCACCCCGTAGCCGAGGTTGGCGGCCCACGTCGCCCACGGCCAGTCCGTCGGGAAGAGGTAGTCCCTGAAAAAGAGCCCGCCCGTCCAGGATGCGTCCATGAGGACGAGCTGATCGCGTAGCGGTCCGGCGAAGACGAACACCACGGCCACCGCCGCGGCGGCGACGGCAAGGCCGCAGAGCACACGCCGGGTCTGGGGCTCGGCCACGATGACGGCGACGCCGACCCAGACCACGAACCACACGCCCATGGTCGGATGGAGTGGGCCGGCCGCGGCGGCGACCGCCAGCGCCGGCCACGGGCGACGCCGAACGAACAGCGCCAGCGCGACGGTACCCAACGCGAACGCAAGCATCCGCGGATGAAAATAGCCCTCCAGCGTGTTGACACCGGTATCCGATACGTTGTGGCGAATGGTGAGCGCGAACGCGAGGCCGGCGACCGTCCACCAGGAGCGATAAAGTGTGCGACCCAGGCCGGCGGCGCCGGCGAAGAGGAGGACCAAGGTCACGAGCTGAGCGCCGAAGAACAGCGGCGGCAGCGACCACCCCGTCGCCGCCAGCAGCTGGGCGGTCGCTTCGTCGAAGGCGATGAGCTGACCGTGGGCGTCGAGCAACGCCGTATCGTGGGGGAACAGGGTCGGGTCGAGGTGGCGTGCGATCGCGGGGATATAAAACGCCTGGTCTTGCACGCCGTACCGGTAGCCGCCGGCGTTCTGCGTCGCGAGCACGCAGAAGAGCGCGGCACCCGAGACGAGGAGACCGACCCGCACCAGCGTGGGTGACGCGCCGAACACGGCTCAGTCGCGAACCTTGTCGCTCTCGATCTGACCGTCGACGAGGCGCACGACACGGCGGGCCCGCTCCATCACGCGAGGGTCGTGCGTGGAGAAAAGAAACGTGACGCCCTGATCGCGGTTGAGGCCTTCCATCATCTCGAGCAGGTGATCGGCGGTGTGCGAGTCGACGTTGGCCGTCGGCTCGTCGGCCAGCACCACCGCCGGTTTCGCGGCGATGGCCCTCGCGATCGCGACACGCTGCTGCTGTCCACCGGAAAGCTCCGCCGGGCGCCGATCTTCCATCCCCTCGAGCCCCACTTGGGCTAGCAGCTCCATGACCCGCGGTCGCCGCACCGCCTCATCCACCCCTTGCACCGCCATCACGATCTCGGCGTTCTCGTAGGCGCTGAGCACCGGCAGCAGGTTGTAGGCCTGGAAGACGAACCCGATGCGGTCGCGGCGCAGGCGGCTGAGCTCTTTCCGATTCAGGGTGCTCAGATCGGTCCCATCGATGCGCACGGTTCCCGATGTCGGGGAATCGAGCGCGCCGATCAGGTTGAGCGCCGTCGTCTTGCCCGAGCCCGATGGGCCGCTGATCGCCGTAAACTCGCCGCTCTTCACGGTCATGCTGACACCGCGGAGGGCATCGACGTGCTGGTCCCCCTGCTGGTAGACCTTCGCGACGTCTTCGAGCTCGACGACGGGTTTGGCGCCGTTACTGGCCATTACACCAATCGGATCACTTCCACCGGGTCGGCGTGTCCCGCCTTCCAGGCGGGATAGATCCCCGACAACAGCACTGCGGCCAGCGCCGAGGCGCCGATGAGCATCGCGTTCTCCGGAAAGATGCCGACCTTGAGGGTGTCCCCCATGCCGACGCCCGCAATCTCAAGGTTGGCCTGGTCCCCGAGCACCGCCGTGATATCGAGACCCGTCGATGAGAGATAGAGGTACGGTCCGATCGTGACCGCTACGGCGCCCACGAGGCCAACGACGGCCAGCCAGCCGCTCTCGAACATGACCAGCCTGAAGAGCTGGCCCGGGCTGAAACCGACCGCGATCATGATGCCGAACTCGCGAATCCGCTCCATCACGCTGGCGAAGAGGGTGTTGAAGATGCCGGCCGCCACGAGCACGGCCATGATGATCATGAAGACATACGAGCCGCCCACCTTGAGCGCGATGAACGTGGCCAGCTGGGGCTGGAGCTCGTGCCATGGCAACGCCGCGACCCCGTCCGGCAGCGCGCCACCGAGCTCGGCCACGACCGCATCGCTGCTACGCTGATCGTCGACGAAGACGGCCACCTGAATCGCCTCGGCGGGCGCGAAGCCAATCAGCTCCCGCACCGTATCGATCGGCAGCATGCAGATGCCGCCGTCGACGCTGTCGGAGCCGGTGCGCACGATGCCCGAGACCCGCGCCAGCGCGCTGACGATCTCGCCCTCCTTGTCCGTCATCGTGTACACGACCTTCGACCCGAGCTCGACGTCGAGGTTCGATGCGAGAATGGCGCCGAGAATGATTCCGCTGTCGCTCGGGGACTCGAAGAACTCGCCCTCGACGAGCCCTTCCAGCAACGACAGCGTTTGCTCGTCCTCCTGCTCGGGGTCGATGGCGAGGAACCCCGCCCCGAGGTTCTCTCGCGCCGTCGACAGCATGCTGAACCCGGAGATTCGCTGCGTAACTCGGGTGACCCGCGCTTCACGCGATGCCAGACGGACAAGGCCATCGGTGTCACGCACCGACCGGGACAGCGTCTGGTTGTCGAGATACTCCGGGTGCTGCAGCGTCACATGCCCCGCGCCGAGCCTGGCGGCGAGCTGGATCATGTCACTCCAGTTCTGGTCCTGCATGGCGGCCATCAGGACGGCCAGAAAGACACCGAAGACGATGGCCGACAGCGTGATCGACGTTCGGCGACGGTTCCGCCAGAGGTTGCGCCACGCCATTCTCGCCAGACTCGTGCCAGTCATCTGCGCCTCCCCAACGTTACTGATGTCGCATCGCCTCGACCGGGCTGATGCGCGCCGCTTTCCGCGCCGGGTAAATCACGGCGAGCCCCACCAGCACGACAAGGACCAGGACCGGGGCGACCACGGTGATCGGCGTCACGGTCGCGTTCCAGGTCGACCCGAACGTCATCCCGATGATCGTCGTCCCACTGAGGGCACCCATGTCGATCCCCACCTGCACCATAAACCACAGTGCGGGTGCCGCGAATATCAAGCCGACCGCGATGGCGATGCCGGTCTGCAGACCGCTCTCAACGAAGATGAGCGACATCACGCGCCCCGGCTCGACCCCCAGCGCCTTCAGCACACCGAACTCGCGGATGCGCTCGAACACCGCCATCAGCATCGCGTTGAGGATGAGGATGGCGATCACGATGTAGATGATGACCGAGACAATCCACTGCGCCTGGCTCGCCGTGTCGAAGTAGATCGCCAGCGTCGGCAGCAGCTCTCGCCATGATTGCGCGTCCAGGCCGGGGGCAAGCTCGCGGACGGTATCGGCAGCCACCGCCAGATCGACACCGGCCGGCCGCCGCACGATGATCTCGTGCGCTCCCGTGGGCAGCACGTAGAACTCGCGGAACATCGCTTCGTTGAGAAACACGCCGGACCGATCCACGGAGTCGCCGACAATCGACAGGATTCCACGCACCGAAAAAAGATCGTTCGCCATACTGCCGTCTGTCGCTTGGCTCAGGGCGATCAGCTCGTCGCCGACACTCAAACCGAGCGCACCCGCGAGCCGGTAGCCCACCACGACCCCCCGAGGATCGGCGGGGTCCAGCCATTGGCCCTCCGTCACGCGTTGCGAGATCTGGCTGACGGCGGCGTCGAGTGCCACGTCCACCCCGCGCAACTGCGCACCCGCCGACGACTCCTCCGCGGCCACGAGGCTCGCGCCGACGAGCCGTGGGCTCGCGCGGAACCCGGCCTGCTCCAGCGCCGGGATCAGCCTGTCGACGTCGTCGACCAGCTCGTAGATCGACGGCTTGCTCAAATAATCGAGGGTGTGGATCTGCACGTCACCGATCTCGAGCTCGGTGATACCGGTTTCCATGTCGGCAAGGAGGCCCTGGAGGAGGCCGGTGTAGACGACGCTCACCCAGAGCGCCAGCGTGATCGCCGCCACCGTGACGGTGCTCCGCCGCCGGTTGCGCCCGACGTTCCGCCACGCCATCTTAAAAATGCCCATGCAGCCCCGTGATTCGACGCAATTGTAGCCCGAAAACAGCGGGTGCGAGGGCCGTATAATGAGGCGACTCGGAGGCTTGGACTGACCGTGAAGAAGAAACTCCTCCTCGGGACCGGGGCGCTGATGATCGTGCTGATCGCTGTGGGCATGACGTATCGCGACACCCTCCTCTTCGCCGTCATGAGCCTGACGCTCGCTCCCGGCCACGCGTTCTCTGAGGCCCCACCACCTCAGGCCCCCGACTACAACAACCCCGACCACTGGGCGGCGCTCCCGCACCGCGACGACTGGTCCGACCGCGTCCCGGTCGGCGATTTCGCCGACATGCAGGACACGGCCGCCGTCGACGTGTTCTTCCTCCATCCGACGACATATCTCTCGTCGGACGGCTGGAACCAGTCGCTGGAGGACACGGCCACGAACCAGATGACCGACGAGTTCGTGATGCAAGGGCAAGCCAGCGTCTTCAACGGGTGTTGCCGCATCTACGCGCCGCGATATCGACAGGCGACCCTGTATGCCTTCCTCGACACGACCGAGAGCGGGCCCCAGGCGCTCGACCTCGCCTATGGAGACGTCGTGTCCGCGTTTCGGTACTACCTGACGCACTTCAACGAGGGCCGTCCGTTCGTGCTAGCCGGACACAGCCAGGGTTCACGCCACGCGGACGACCTCATGGCCGATGAGATCGCCGGGACCGAGCTCGCCGACCGCCTCATCGCCGCCTATCCGGTCGGCTTTGAGATCGACGGCAGCAACGGCGTTCCGGTCTGTAAGACCGCGCGGCAAACCGGATGCCAGGTCACATGGAACAGTGTCGGCCCGGCGGCGGGGTCGTTCCTCGCGTCGCCGGACAACATCTGCGTGAACCCGCTCACGTGGAAGGCCGACGGGACGGCGGCCGACCACGAGGCGAACGCCGGTGCCGTCAGCTTCGACGCCGGGGGGATCCCCGAACCGGCGGTCGCCGACGCGCACTGCCGGGACGGGCGGCTCTGGGTGTCGGAGATACGCTCAGACAACTACGCACAGCGGCCTCTCGGGCGTGACAACTATCACATCTACGACTACGCCCTCTTCTACGTGAACGTCCGGGACAACGTGGACGCGCGCGTCAAGGCATTCCTAGCGGACTGGCGGTAAACCCGAGGGGTGACGACGCTGCGGGCATCCCCGGATCACGTCCACACTGTTGAACGTGCCGGTGCTAGCCGATTAGCTCCTAATAGAGGAGGCGTTGGATGCCAGAGCGCACCGAACTCGGCACGGCGATAGCGCCGACCAGTTTCGACCAGGCGCAAGGCGGCGGGGAGCGGCGGGACTCCGCAGGCAAGAAGTCGAAGCCGGCCACCAAGCCGAGGGAGCCGGACGCGGGTAAGAATACCGATTCGCGGAAGCCGCCACGGCGGGAGGGGGTCGGCGCGCGAATCGACGTCGTGGCCTGATTCAGACGGGGCTACGCCCCGTTGCCCGCGCCATCGGCCCCCGCGCGGAGCGCTGCTGCTCCGAGCCGTCGTGCGTGCGCTTCCGATACGCGATATGCGTATTCACCCGCAATGAAGGTCTTCCCCAGCGCATGCAGACGCGCGACGAGTTGGCGGGTCCGCTCCACGATTTGTTGCTCGCTCAGCCGGAACCCGTATTGATAGATGAGCCCATCGACCCACGGCCGCGCACCCTCCCATTCGCCGGCGCCGAAGTGCACGAAGAGTGGCCAGTCGGTCAGACCGTCGAGGTGCTCGCCCAGCCGGTTCTGAACGGCCGGGCTCCAGTACTCGTCCATTTCCAGCCCGACGACGTAGGACGAGACGAGATCGTCGATCGCCGGGATAAAACTATTCCAGAGACCGGGTAGCGCGCGCGCCGACGTCTTGTGGAAGGTCGGAGCGTCGTCGGGGGCCAACCAGACGACTGGCGCGAGACCGTCGTCGGCGAGCTCGGCAAGGAGCTGACGAAACCCGCCGGCGTCCCGATACCCGTTGAAGTGTGCGCCGCCAAGGTCACCCTCGTTCACCACGTACAGATAGATGTGGGTATACCCGCGCGCGCGCAGCGCGTCACGCACCGCCGCACGGTCCGAGGCCGAATAACCTGCGTAGAGCTGTGTGTACAGCGTGCGGCCGTCGGCCGATCGGAGGGTCAGAAAATCCGTCATGTGGCGAAGGGCATCCGGCGGCTCGTGCGGAGGGCTCGGTGCGGTGTCGCCTCCTGACGGGCGCTCCGGACCTCGGAACAGGAAGGGCAGGCCGCCGATGCGCACACCGCCCACCTCTGTGGCGCCGCGCGCGCGCCCGGGATCCGTCAGCCCCGATCGCCCGAGCCCGGCCGCTTCGAGGCGGCTCATGACCTCCCGGAGAAACGCCCATGCCTCCGGGCCAGTAAGCGCCTTGTCACGGTTGCTGTCGAACCGCGACCCGACGACCCGGGCAATCTCCGCGGCGTTGATCGGAGCAGTCGACACGCACTGCAAAGAAGCAAGACGCTGGCCACTCACGCCGTGCGTGTCGACGGTGCTGATTCGCCATGGGCCCGCTCGTTCCGCAACTTCCCCGTCATCGGGCACGTCCGCTACTGGCTCGAAGCCGTCGGACCGGAGCTTCGGCAGTACATCGTGACGAACAACACGAGGAGCGGCCCTTCAGCCGCGACCAGCGCCGGTGGGTGTACGCCTCATCGAAGCGCCAGAACAGCTACTTCGGTTTCGGCTCTGATAACGAGATGGAACATAATCCGGGCTACCTCATCATCAAGCACCAGACGTTTCCGCGGCATATTCCGGCGCCCGGCGATCCGGACTACGACCCCGACCACCGCGTCTCATGCGCCAAGGTCCTTGGTGCGGCGCGTCGACGGCGGCACGCGTTCCGCCCGCAGTCGATCGTCAACGTCTCGGGCATGAGCTTCGGTTCGCTGAGCGGGCCGGCTGTCGAGGCGATCAATCGCGGCGCGGCGCTGGCCGGATGCCTGCACAATACGGGGGAAGGCGGCGTCTCCCCGCATCACCTGCCCGGTGGCGAGCTCATCTGGCAAATCGGGACCGGCTACTTCGGCTGCCGTGAGCCGGACGGCCGATTCAGCCTGCCGCGACTCAAGGCCAACGTGGCGCGACACCCAGAGATCCGCGCCATCGAGATCAAGTTGAGCCAAGGCGCCAAGCCGGGCGTCGGCGGCTTTCTCCCGCGTCAGAAGATCACCGCGGAAATCGCCGAGATGCGTGGTATCCGAGCCGATCAGGACTGCGCGAGTCCGTCCGTCCACACGGCATTCAACGACGCGGACGGGCTGCTCGACTTCGTGGAATCGATCGCCGACGCGACGGGGTTGCCGGTGGGCATCAAGTCGGCCGTCGGCGAGTCGGTGTTCTGGCATGACCTGGTCCACCGGATGGCACGCGGCGACCGCGGCGTCGACTTCATCACGATTGATGGCGGCGAAGGGGGCACCGGGGCGGCGCCGCTGGTCTATGCCGACCACGTCGCGTTGCCCTTCAAGATCGGGTTTCACCGCGTGCACCACATCTTCGCGTCAGCGGGCATCGCCGACCGCGTCGTCTTTATTGGATCGGGCAAGCTCGGGTTCTCACAGCCCGCGCTCCTCGCCTTCGCGCTTGGGTGTGACCTGATCAACGTCGCGCGCGAAGCGCTAATGGCAATCGGCTGTATCCAGGCCCAACGGTGTCACACGAACCACTGCCCTGCCGGCATCGCCACGCAGAACCGATGGCTCACGCGCGGCATCGATCCGTCGCTGAAATCGGTGCGACTCGGGAACTACCTCGTGAATCTCCGCCGGGAACTACTGGCGCTCAGCCATACATGCGGTGTCACGCACCCGTCGCTCGTCGCGCCGGACTAGATGGAGTTTCTCGACGATCGTTTTGGCGCGCAGACCGTCGCCGATGTGTTCGGCGAGGCCCGCCGGGATCGGCAACGCTCAGCCTGACCCTCGATCCCGCGTCTCACCCTGCTACGAGCCCCGTCTCGGGAGGCCGGTTCGGCCCCGTCTGATCATGACACCGCCGCAATCGGTGGTGTCACGTCCGCTCGACACCCGGTGATTCGAATACCGTGCTGGTCGATGGCGTACTCCCGCACGCTCTTGTCGTGGTCGCTCCCCATGATCTTCTTCACGCAGACGAATCGGCGCAGGTCGCCGCCCTCCTCGACGATCGTCAGCTGCAGCACGCAGTCCGCGAGATAGCCGTAGTCCTGGTCACCGCCGGCACCGGCGGTGCTCCGCGAGCGAAGCTCGTGCATCATGATCGACGTCGTCCCGGCCGCCTCGAGCCCGCGGAGAACCCGCTGGCGCGCCGCGGCGGACGCCCTCGCGCCCGAGCCGCGCACAGTCAATCACTAGCGGCCGTGCGGCTGGCCACCCGGCGTCGTGACACGCGACCCGTGTCCGAGCACGGCCGTGAACCCACTCGGTGCGACGCTGACTCTTGCCACGGGCTCCTAGTCCTTCGCCGCGGCGTAGTCGTCCGCGGTGTCGCGAGGGGCCAGCGTGAGATCTGGCAGCGCCGGCAACCCTGACGTTTCCTGGGCCACCCCGATTCCCTGAATGTCCCTGAGCTTCTTGGTCACCTCGGCGATGCGAAGCGCGCCGTTTCGGATCTTGGACAGGCGGCGAACAACGTCCGCGTTGAGTGACTCACGGTAGAGCAGGGTTTCGGCCATGCCGAGGATTGACACAAGCGGGTTGTTGATTTCGTGATGCAGCTTGGCCGTCATCTGGCCAACCACCGCGAGCCGCTCTTTCTTGATCAGGTCCTCCTCGAGCTGCACGAGACGGGTGGCGTCCTCCGTCATGCACACCGCACCCGACAACGTTCCGTGGCAATCGGTCAGCGGCACAAGCGAGACGTGCACGTGGTGAGTGGGTCGATCGGTGGGAAACGCGACCTTGGCTCGGGTCACCGGTTCGTGGCTCCCGGTCACCGCACGCGCGACGTCACCCCAGGCTGACGCGGACAGCACGGGATAGATCGTGGAGATACGCGACCCGATAACGTCGACGAGCGTGAGATTGAGCCCGAGGCTCGCGAAGAGCCGATCTTGGGTCCGGTTGTAGAGCGTCACCTTTAGATCGGTGTCCAGCACCATGACACCGAGCGGGAGGTGATTCAGTACCCCGTCGAGATACGAGCGTACGACGCCGAGTATCTTCTCCGTCTCGACCTGCTCGGAACGGTCGTCGAGGACCGCCACGAACGTGTCGTCGGCCATTCTGGTGACCTGCACGTGAAAACGGCCGTCGTTCGGACCCGGTCCAGTCGAACGCCGTCGTGCGTCCAATACCGAGCAACGACGCAGTCGCCTGCTCGATTAATGGCCGAAACGATGCGTCGTTTCTTGCGGCTGCCGAGAGGCGCGCGAGATCTCCAGCGGGACGGTCAAACAGAAGTGCGAACGCGACGTTGGCGAAACTCAAGACAAGCCTGGATGACATCACCGCGACCGGCTTCGGCACCGACACAAGGCTTCCCGATTCGCTTCCGTTCACGAGAGCGCCCCACTCTCCACGAGCGCATCCAGATCCGCACACGTGTCGGCGACGTCATCCATCGACAACTTCAGCGCGGCCCAAGCCTTGTGGTTGATCGCCGGAATCCGTCGATCGCCGGGAAATCCGATTCCCTTCGCTCGACAGATGATGTCAGCCACGTGCACAACCGCCGTCCGGTCGGCGTGGTCTTGGTTGTCGTCGTACGCGTTGTGGTAGGCGACTGGGTATCGCAAACGCGCCGGCAACGACCATGTCGCGACGAACCATGCTCCCACGTCGAGAATGTGTTACGCGGAGAATCTCTCGCTCCACGTCTATCTGCAGACAGTCGCGCTCAGCGACGAGCCGTCTGATGTGATCGCATTCGTCGGGGACCACCGTGCGATCACCACCTTTCCGATATCGTGCATGAGTCCGGCGACGGCCAGTTCCTCCGGGTGGGGCAGACCCACCCTCTCGGCCAGGAGGGCCGAGGTCCGCGCGGTGCCGACCGCGTGCTCCCAGAACCCCTTCATCCGATGGTTCGCCGCCCTGGCCAGATCGAGCACCGTGGTGCTGTAGATGAGCATCCGGAGCGCGTCCAGACCAAGTAACAGCGTCGCCTGGGAGATCGACGCGATCGGCGATCGGAATCCGCAGAAACCACTATTCACGAGCTTGAGGAGCTTGGCCGCAAGCACCTGGTCCTTGCCGATCTCTCGCGCGATCGCGGAGCTCGATGCCACTCCACTATCGATCATCGTCCCGACCGTCAAGATGGCCTTCGGCATCGTGGCCAGGTATTTCATGAGGCGATGCGCGATCGACAGGTCGCTGCGGATGACGTTGTCCAGCTCGTCGAGACTGACGTCAGGGCGCGTCACCGCCTGCAACAGGCGGAGATAGGACAGGCGGAACCCGGAGAGCGCGCGCCCCGAGACGATCTCCGGTCGGCAGAAGAAGTACCCCTGAAAGTAGTCGCACCCGAGCGCAGCGGCGTGGTCGTACTCTTCGCGGGTCTCGACCTTCTCTGCGAGCAGCTTCACGTTGGGACCCAGCCGCCGCACGTGCTGGATCTGCGTCTTGTAGTCCGTATCGCGGAAACAAAACTTGACGATGTCCGCGAGCTCGAGCAGCCGCTCATGTCCGCTCCGATACACGAAATCGTCGAGGGCAATCATGTAACCACTGGCCTTGAGCGCGCGGCACGCCTCCACCACGGCGTCGTCCGGCGTCACGGTCTCGAGAAGCTCGATGACTGTCAGCTGTGCCGGCAACGTCCGCCCGTACCCGGCAACCAGCAGATCGCGCGTCAAGTTCACGACGCCCGTTTCTGACCAATCAACGTGTCCAGGTCGAACGTGAGCCACATCGCCTGCATGACCTGCCCCGAGGCAGCGTTGAGGTCGACAGCCCGACAGACGTTCTCGAGTCCCGAACGAAACAACAGCTCGTAGCCGAACACTCGGCGACGCCGATCGAATATCGGCTGGCGTGCGACATACACGTCATGCGCGGTATCGGTCTTCGCTGCGGACGGCTGCCCGCCAGGCCAACTCTGGGGAAGGGATCCCATCCTGTCACTCGGTGTCCGGGCCCAACACGGGCCGCGGCTGCGAAACGCTACTGGACCAATCGACACGTGCATCCAACTCATGAACGCGGCGTCTCACGTCCCCAGCGGCACACGCGGGGTGTAACGATTCACGTATCGCGACGCCGTGCCGATTGCCCCAGTGGTTCCCGCATGATCGAACTCGCGCCATCGCCCCACGCTGCCGTCACCGCTACGCAGAGGACGATTCTGCTCGTCGAGGACGACCCGATTCTCCTGAGGTTGTTCGGGCGGGTCCTCCAGACGTTGGACTGCGAGTTGGTGGAAGCGCCCAACGGTGCGAGCGCCGTCGAAGTCGCCATGGCCCGCGACGAACCAATCCATCTCATCGTGACGGACATCGTCATGCCGTCAATGGACGGATTCGAGCTAGCGAGCAGACTCGCGCCGCTGCATCCCGAGGCGCGGGTGCTCTTTATGACAGGCTACGCCGACGACTCGCCCTTCGTCCGCAGTGGGCTTCGCCGGAGCGGCTACTCCTACATGCTGAAACCGTTCACGCAGGTTGCACTCCTCCGACGGATCACGGAGCTCCTGGCTGCGCAACCCAGTACACAGAAGCCTTCAAGCGGACCGGCGACGGCAGCCTGACACCCCAGGTCGGTCCGTCGTCCATCCGACCCCGACTCGAGGGTCTCGCACCTGCTTGGGCCAGTGCCCTCGGACAGATGACCGTCCGCCGAACGCGAGCGGATGGCGCGAGTCTTGCTTCCCTTTCGCTGTGTGTTGAGCTGACCTTGCGAGAGGAGCAATCGCCCAAGACGGCACCACGACGGGCCGATTCGGGCCGGGACGACCGCGACCCGATCTCGCCCGACGCGCTCATCAAGCTGGCAGCGGATCTGCAGCTGGCGAACCGGCGTCTCGAAGCGGCGCAGCGTCAGCTCCACCAGCTGGCAACCACCGACCCTCTGACTGGCTGTCATAACCGGCGCTTTTTCGACGAGATCATCGCGCACGAAGTGCAGCGGCATCACCGCTACGGCATCCCACTCACCCTGGTGTTCATCGACGTCGATCGCTTCAAGTCGGTGAATGACAACCTGGGTCACCCCATGGGAGACCGCCTCATGCAGCATCTGGCGCAGCTCTTGAAGCGCCACGTCCGCTGCGCGGACTACGTGTTCCGCTGGGGCGGCGACGAGTTCGTCGTCCTGATGTCATGCTGTGAGCGTGAGGCGAAGCGCAAGAGCGCAAAGCTGAAATCGGCGTTCGGCGCATCCGCGCGGCGCTGGGCGCTCCCGCCCGGTATTGGCCTGAGCATCGGTTGCGCGCAGCTCGGACAGCGGGCGCCCGACATCGAGTCGCTCATCAGGGAGGCCGACGCGCGCATGTACACAGACAAGGCCAGTCGCCGGACTAAGACTAGGGTCCGGGCCAACCACGAGATGCAAGCACGCGCGCAGCCGGACGCGTCGGTCGCTTGACGTCCGTCCACTCGGCCCCTCTCACCCTCTTGGACAGTGGCGGCTCGCGTCGGTGAGATCCGGGCCGCAACGCCGGGCTCGGCTCGGTGAGATCCGGGCCGCAGATCCCGTCGGCCGTGACGTGTCCAGACCGCTCAAGCGCTGACGGTTGCAGCGTGGGCGATCCGCCTTCCTGCCAACCCGGCTCGACCGCACGGCGCACCTCACGCATCCGCACGTTCAAGAACTGACTGCGTCGGTCGATTACCTCGGCGGACATTCTGCCCATGACATACCCCCCTGCAGCGTCGACCGGATTGGAGCGTACTGTCGACCAGCCCCGGCGCCGCATCCTTTTCGTCGACGACGATGAGGCCATCCGCGATCTGTTTGCCCGGGAGATGCGGGAGCGTGGGCTCGCGGTTGATCAGGCCGGCAACGCGGCCGCCGCCTTCCGACTCGCCGCGCGGCACACATACGACGCGGTTGTCGTCGACCACCACTTGCCCGACCTCGACGCGTGCGCGGTCGTGCGACGCGTACGACAGCTATTGCCGGATACGTTCTTCGTGATGGTTACGGGTCTCGACGTCGACCTCCGGCTCGACCGTGGGTGCGAGGGCTCAGTAGCGGCGGTGATTCGAAAACCATGGAGCGCCGCGGCGCTCGGTCGCGCCGTCCGATTGGCGCTGCGGCTGCGCGCCGAACGGCTGGCGCCCGGGACAGACCGCGATCTGGAGATTCTCCTGATCGCAGACGACCCCGCGATCGCCGAGGTTGTGAGACGACGTCTAGCAAGTGAGACGATGGGCGGGTGCACCGTTCAACAGGTCGAGCGCCCGAGCGATGGGTTGGGCAAACTCACTATAGCCGACACCGATTGTGTCGTCGTCGACCTGTCGCTCGCGGGGGCGACACCCCTGGGCATCGTCAAGCGCATCCGGATGGCGGCCCTCGGCACCGCGCTCATCGTGTTGGGTCCAACAGCGGACGGTCCGTTGGCCCGTGAGGCCATCAGACTCTGCGCTGACGAATACCTTGCGACGGCCCAGCTCGACAGCCCACTGCTCGAGCAGGCCATCCGATACGGCATCGAGCGGCAGCGGTCTGAGCAGTCCTTGCGGCATCGTGCGCACTACGACCAGCTCACCGGAGTGGCGAATCGCACACTCTTCCTCGAGCGACTCACCCACGCGGTCGCTAGCGCCCACCGATCCGGCCGACCGTGCGCTCTGCTGCTGCTGGACCTCGACCGCTTCCAGAGCGTCAACGACAGACTCGGAGACGAGGCGGGCGACATTGTTCTGCGCGAAACTGCCGTGCGCCTGCGGGGGGTTGTCCGGGAGCCAGATACCGTCGCTCGACTGGGCGGTGACGTATTCAGCATCGTCTTGGATGGGACTGATGACGATGCGGTCGGCGCGAACATCGCCGGCCGTGTGTCGGCCGCCGTTGCCGCACCAATCCCTGTGGACGGACAGACTGTGGCGGTGAACGTCAGTCTGAGCATCGCAGCGCTCGGCACGAATGGCGACACGCCGCGCGAGCTCCTGCAGGCGGCTGGACAGATGCTGGATGAGATCAAGGCCGCTGAGCACGAGCGCGCGTCACGGCCAGCATCCGAGGCCCGCAACGAACGCGCCGTGCTCCGCCTCGTTCAAAGCGAGCCCGGCCTGGCCGTGCGGGGCTTCGGAAACGAGGCCGGATCGGGTAGCCCGAGTCACACATGATGTCCTCGCGAACACCGGCCCCTCCCGACGCCGACCCACGGCCGGGCACCGCCGGGGCACGGTACTTGTCGTGGACGACGAGCGCGCCGCAGCCACGGTAGCGAGACGCTTCCTCACCCGTGACGGCTACGACGTGGCGATCGCCGTCGACGGCGCCTCGGCCCTACGACACATTCGCGATGGCTGCCCCGACCTCGTGCTGCTCAACGTCAAGATGGCCGACGTCGATGGTCTCGAGGTGTGTCGCCGCATCCGCCAGGACCCAGCGACGTGCCTCTTGCCGGTCGTCTTGATGACCGGACTACGCGGACACGACACCCGAATCAGAGGGATCGACGTGGGAGCCGACGACTGTCTGACCAAGCCGATCGACGTGGCGCATCTGCGCGCGCGCGTGCGCGCACTGATGGGCCGAAAGCGCTACACGGACCAGCTGGATTCTGCCGACCAGGTGACCTGCAGCCTTGCGCTGACCATCGAGGCCCGCGACCCCTATACCCAGGGGCACTGCGAGCGACTGGCGCGATACGCCAGCCGTCTCGGCATCCGGCTCCGTCTGCCGGAAGCTGACATCGGCGTGCTCCATCGCAGCGGCTATCTGCACGATCTCGGCAAGATCGCCGTGCCCGACTCGATACTGCTCAAGCCGGGTCCACTGCTGCCGGGCGAGCGCACGCTGATGCAGCGTCACACGATCGTCGGCGATGCGTTGTGCAGTCAGCTCAACTCATTCCGCCAGGTCCGGCCGATCGTCCGACCGACCGTATCGGAGGGCCATCGCGCGTAGCGACGCGTGCGGCGTGCTCCAGGCGGAGGTGTCGCACGGGTGGCGACGCTCGGATCTTGTCGATCGGTTTATCCGCATGGTGACGACCGAGGAACGGCCCCAGACACCGCGTCCTACCCAGGGACCGGATCCGCGGGCTCGGGATTGAGTGAGGACTCGACGCGCAGCTTTGCCATGCCCCCGACGGAGAACAGCTTGCCGACGAACTTCGTTGTGCCGGCGACACGAAGTGTGACGTCGGTCTCCGTCGGCGCCCCGATAGTGATGAATGCCCCCACACTCATCCTGAGCAGCTCCGAAGCGGCAATCTTGGATTCCACGGCCACCTCCACCGGCATGGGAACGGCCGCGAGCCGCTGATGGTACTGCTCGCGCTCGACCCCGGCCTGGGGGGGTTGTCCGCGCTGCCAGCCGTGGGTCGAGTTGAGGCCAATCTCCTCCAACACGAACGCGGGCAGCGCGAGATTGAATAGACCCTTCGTCTCTCCGACGACCAGGTCGAAGCGCCCCACGGCAAATGGCTCGCCTGGCGGGGCGATGTTGAGCATTTGGGGCCGCGTGTCGTGTCCCTTGACGAACAGGCGCGAATCGCGAAACGGCCGGCATTCAGTTGCGAGCACCTCCAGAATCAGGATCGCGACCTTCTCCACGACGCTCTGCTCGATCTCCGTGAGCGCGCGGCTCTGTGTCGTGCTCGGGCCGCTTCCCCCAACATGGAATAGACGATGGAGTACGCGGCATCCGGACTGATCTCGAACGCTGCCGTCCCCGCAATCGGATCGAGGCCAACGGCCCAGACCGTGGTCGTCTCGGGGAGCGACAAGACGAAGTCAGCGTATGTGAGCCGCTCGACATGGACGACCGAGGCGGACGACGACGTGCGCAGATACGCCGACAGCGAGGTCGAGAGCTGCCTCGAAAAACGGTCGTAAAGGAACTGCAGCGAGCGCAATTGGTCCTTTGACAGGCGCTCGGGCTTGCGAAAGTCGTAACGAGCGAGCTGAGCCACCGCTCCATCCGCGTGTTGCTTCCATGCCTGGGTCGGAGCTCATCGTCTCTCGTCGTCGGGCGGCCGTCATCCTCGGCGGGGTCTCGACACGACAGGGCAACGGCCGCGCCCATCGGGACGCCTGCCCCACACGTGCTCCACCCCGAGCCTGCGCACCGCCGAGTTAGGACACTGAGCAAGCACGAAGGGTGCCAAGCCGGGGCCCGGCGCCGAGCTGGCAAATCGCGGTGGCGGTCACGCGTGCGGGGCACTAGGAGGCGCGGTCGAGCACAGCTGTGTCGGCGACCGACGCATTGAGGACATGGTCGCAAGGCGGCGCGGCCATGATGTCGGCCAACCGCGCGCCACCCAGCTGGTACGGGTTGACGACACGGTCGGCACCGGCTCGCCGAATGCGCTGCATCGCGCGGTCCTCGGTCGCACGGGCAGCGATGAGCAGTTTTGGATTGAGCGACCGGGCGGTGAGCACTGTGTAGACGTTGTGCGCGTCATCGTCAAGGCACGCGATGAGGCCATGCGCAACGTGCACCTTGGCCGCCGTCAGAATCGCCTCAGACGTCCCATCTCCCGAGATCGCCGGCACGCCCGACTCTTGCAGCGCCTGCACGACCTCGAGGCGCCGCTCGATCACCACCACGCGACGACCGGCGCGTTGGAGCTCCCGGACAACCGCTGCTCCCATCCGACCGTAGCCGCAAACAACGTCGTGCCCCGACATGTGCTCGATCATGCGCGATCTCCGTGCGCGACCAAGAAAATGCTTCAGTTCGCCCTCGACGACGGACCGACTGACCTCGGTCGCGAGAAACAGCAGGAGGCCACACCCCGCAAGGAGCAGGACCGTCGTAAACACTTCGCCCGTCTCAGAGAGGGCGATCTCCTCCCCATACCCGACCGTCGTCAACGTGATGACGGTCATGAAGAACGCGTCCCACCAGGTTGAACCCTCGATGAGGCGGTAGCCGACCGTACCGATCCCAAAGATCGCGCCTAGAACGAGGAACAGACGGCCAAGGCGCGCGTGCGGCATCGGCATTGATGTCGTCCCTCTCCTTCTTTTAGAGAATCGACCCCAACCCGAAAAGCTTGAGGCTCTACCCTCGCCCGAGCGTTTCTTCGCGGCGACGGCGCGCGAACGCGCGGAGATCGGCCTCCTGGTCGAACTCGTCGACGATCTCCTGGCCGATCAGCTCTTCCAGCACGTCCTCCAGCGTGACGATGCCCTCGAATCCGCCAAACTCGTCGATGACCGCCACCATGTGGCGCCGGCGCTCGAGGAACGTGCGAAGGAGCTGATCGAGCGGGGCTGTATCGACCACAAACTGCACCGGCTGCATCAGCTCGGCGAGCGTCGTGCCGAACTGGTCGTTGGCCACGGCCGTCAGGATGTCCACCTTGTGGACGACCCCGACCAGCTCCTCCGCATCACCGTCGTAGACCGGGACACGGCTGAACTTCTCGAGCTCGGACAACGCCACCGCCTCCTTCGCGGTCGTGGTGGCGGCGAGCGTGAAGGCTACTGGCCGCGGGGTCATGACGTCGGCAGCCGTCCGCTTCTCGAGCGACAAGACGTTCTGGATGACGCGTGCTTCGGCCGTGCTCAGATCGCCCGACCGCAGCCCGAGTCCGACCATGGTGAGCAGTTCGTCATCCGGCATCCGGGGCTCCTGCTGTCCGCTCCACACGAGCCTGGTCACGAGCCGCGTCACCGATACCAGCGGTCGGAAGACGACCACCAGCATCTGGAGCGGCCGGGCGATCAGCGGCGCGAGACCGCGCGCGTACACGACGCCGATCGTCTTGGGCAGCACCTCCGAGAACACGAGGATCGCGAGCGTGAACGCCACCGAGAAAACCCCGATGCGCGATGGACCGAGCGCGCTGGCCGCCAACGCACCGGCGACCGCCCCGCCCCCCGTGTTCGCGATCGTGTTCAGCGACAACACGGCCGCGATGGGTTGATCGACCTGTCGCCGCAGGCGCTTCAGAATCCGCCCGGCCGGTCGCCCCGCGCGCTCGAGCGTCTCGATGCGGCTCGCCGGCACCGAATAGAGCACCGCCTCGAACAGCGAGCACGCGGCTGACGTGACCACGACCAATGCGACCACGACCATCAACTCTGCCATTGCCCTTCCTATCTCCGATGCCTGAGTCCGTTGTGAAACAATACGGACGACACCTTAAACGCGCGTGGACGCTCGTGTCCCGACCGCTCCACCCGATTCCCCGTGACGACCGTGCAACGCCCAACGCCCATCGCCGACCCTCCGACCGTACCACGGCGCTTGGACCAACGGCTCGGCGCCCACCTCTCGGTGGTCGGGGGGGAGCCGGGGGTCCGCTTTCGAGTCCTCGCCCCGCAGGCCGTCCGCGTGTCGGTGATTGGCGAGTTCAACGAGTGGAACGCCGATGTCACGCCGATGCATCGGCTCGCCGAGGACGATGTCTGGGAGTGCTTCGTCGCACATGTCGCTCCCGGCACGCTCTACAAGTATCGGATCACCGGTCCGCCGATCGAACCACCGTGCGACAAGGCCGATCCCATTGCGTTCGCCACGGAACGCCCGCCGGGCACCGCCTCGCGCGTCTGGGATCTCTCGCGGTATCACTGGCGCGACAGCGCGTGGATGGCGCGACGGCACCGGCGCAACCGGCTCGACGCACCCGTGTCGGTCTATGAGGTCCATCTCGGTTCCTGGATGCGACGGCCGGACGGCTCGTGGCTGACCTATGCGGAGCTCGCGGAACGGCTAGCCGACTACGCGACCACACTCGGCTTCACGCACATCGAGCTCTTGCCCGTGGCCGAGCATCCGTTCGACGGGTCGTGGGGATACCAGGCGCTGTCCTACTTCGCGCCGACCAGCCGCTACGGCACCCCGGACCAGTTCATGGGGTTCGTCGATACGCTGCATCGCGCCGGGGTCGGAGTCCTCCTCGACTGGGTCCCGGGACACTTCCCGAACGACCGCCACGGCCTGGCCGACTTCGATGGCACGTGTCTCTACGAGCATCGCGATCCGCGGCAGCGCCACCACCCGGACTGGGACACCCTCGTCTTCGACCACGGCCGCCACCAGGTGGAGGAGTTCCTGGCGAGCAGCGCGCTGTTCTGGCTCGACCGCTACCACGTGGACGGGTTTCGGGTCGATGCCGTGGCCTCGATGCTGTATCTGGACTACAGCCGCAACCCCGGCGAATGGACTCCCAACCCGCATGGCGGCAACGAGAACCTCGAGGCGGTGACCTTTCTCCAGCGGCTCACCGACGCGGTCGAAGCCCGGTTCCCCGACACGCTGATCATCGCCGAGGAATCGACCGCCTGGCCGAAGGTCTCGCACTCGACCCGGTCCGGTGGGCTCGGCTTCGACCTCAAGTGGAACATGGGGTGGATGCACGACGTGCTCGACTACATGGCGCAGCCCCCGGCCGGGCGACCCACGATGCACGCACGGCTGACGGCCAGCCTGGGCTACGCCCACGCCGAACGCTTCATCCTGCCGCTCTCGCACGATGAGGTCGTTCACGGCAAAGGCGCGCTGCTGCAGCGGATGCCGGGCTCGCGATTCGAGCAATTCGCCAACCTGCGTCTGTTGTTCGGCTGGATGTACGGGCATCCCGGCAAGAAACTGCTGTTCATGGGGAACGAGTTTGGTCAACCAGCCGAGTGGAATCACGACGTCAGCCTCGACTGGACGGACTCGGAGTCGGCGCGCCACGCCGGCATCCGACGCTGGGTCGCCGACCTGAACCGCGTGTATCGCGAGACACCAGCGCTGCACGCGAGCGACTTTGACGCCGGCGGTTTTGGCTGGACACCCGGGGGAGACATCGACTCCGGGCCGCTCAGCTTCGTGCGCCGGGGCGGGCCGCGCCACGAGGCCGTGCTGTTCGTCTGCAACTTCACGGACCGTCTGTTCGCGGATCACGCCGTGCGCGTGCCCGTAGACGTCACCGCCGACGGGTGGTGGCGTGAGCGACTCAACAGCGATTCCGCGTACTACGGTGGCGCGAACCGCGGCAACCTGGGTGGCCGGCGTGCCGACCGAGCGGCAGAGCGCACGGCCACGCTCCGTCTCGTCGTCGCGCCTTTGACGGTGCTCGTCTTCGAACCAGGTCCGACGCGTCCGGACGAGGAGCGTGTGTGATGCCCGACCGGCGTTTCTATACCGACGTCAGCACGTACTTCGACCGCGCCGCGGCGTTTACGGACCATCCGGCCGGACTCCTCGATCAGATCAAGCGGTGCAACAGCCTCTATCGCTTCGATTTCCCGGTGCGCCAGCGCGACGGCCGCATCGAGGTCATCCGCGCGTGGCGGGCCGAACACAGCCAGCACCGGTTGCCCGTCAAAGGCGGCATCCGTTACAGCGCGAACGTCGACGAGGACGAGGTGATGGCGTTGGCGGCGTTGATGACCTACAAGTGCGCAATCGTCGAGGTCCCATTCGGCGGCGCCAAGGGCGCGATCCAGGTCGACACGCGGCGGCACGACCGCGACCAGATGGAGCGCATCACGCGTCGGTATGCGTACGAGCTCGTGAAGAAGAACTTCATCGGCCCGGCGGTCGACGTCCCAGCACCCGACTACGGCACGGGGCAGCGGGAAATGGCGTGGATCGTCGATACCTATCGGGCGCTCCATCCGGATCAGATCGACGCGCAGGGATGCGTGACCGGGAAGCCGGTGTCCCTGTCCGGCATCAATGGACGGCTCGAGGCGACGGGGCGCGGGCTGTTCTATGCCTTGCACGAGGCGTGTGCCCAGGCAGACGACATGGGACGCCTCGGACTGCCCACGGGCCTCGACGGCAAGCGCGTCGTCGTGCAGGGCTTTGGCAAGGTCGGGTACTGGGCCGCGCAGTTCTGCAGCGAAGTCGGCGCGCGGATCGTCGCCGTCGCGGAGCATGACGGCGCGATCGCAAACCCCAACGGACTCGCACCGCTCAAGGTCCGCGAATTTCGGCACGAGCACGGTTCGATTCTGGGGTTCCCCGGAGCGACGTCACTCGAGGACCCGCGCGCCGCGCTCGAGTTGGACTGCGACGTCCTCATCCCGGCCGCGCTCGAGAATCAGCTCACGGCCGAGAACGCCGGGCAGGTCAAGGCGCGCGTGATCCTCGAGGGCGCCAACGGCCCGACGACGCCGGAAGCCGACGACATCTTCCGACAGCGGGGCATTCTGGTCATCCCCGACGTGTATGCCAACGCCGGTGGCGTCATCGTGTCGTATTTCGAGTGGCTCAAGAACCTGTCACACGTCCGGTTCGGTCGGCTCGAAGCCCGCTATCAAGCGCACGCCGATAGTCGGATGCTTCGTGCCATGGAAACGACGACGGGCAAGAAGCTGACCGACACCGACCGCGCCGAGATCGTGAAGCCGGTCGACGAGCTGACGGTCGTCAACTCGGGTCTCGAAGACACGATGGTGGTCGCCTATCACCAGATTCGCGACCTGCTGCACCACACCGACGGGCTCGAGGACCTACGGACAGCGGCGTTCCTGCTGGCGATTCGCCGTGTCGCGCAGGCCTATCTCGAGCTCGGGGTCTTTCCTTAAGGTTTGGTTGACGTGGACGCGCCGGTCGTCATGAAATTCGGCGGGACGTCGATCGGCGACGCCGACGCCATCCGGCGGATGCGCCGAATCGTCGAGGGCGAGCGACGTCCGAAGCTGGTCGTCGTCTCGGCGCTGTCCGGCGTGACCGACCAGCTGTTTGCCGTGGCTACCACCGCCGGCCGCGCCGAGGCAGATACCGCGGCCGCCGAGGTCGAGGCCCTGCGGCACCGCCACCACGAGTTGACCGCGCAGATCGTGGGCCCGAGCGTCCGCGCGCGGGTGGTCGACGAGATCGACGCGACGTGCGACGAGTTGGCGTCGCTGATCCACGCCGTCGGTGTGCTTCGCGAGCTCACGCCCCGGTCCGTTGACGCCATCGTCGCGTTCGGTGAGCGGCTCAGCAGCCGGCTCGTGGCGGGGGCACTCGCATCGACGGCCGCGGGCTCCACGTGGATCGACGCGACCGACGTCCTCGTGACCGACGCCACCCATGGTCGCGCCCTGCCACAGATCGACGCGACGGCCGGGCGCCTCCGATCAATCGCAATCCCCGCGGGGGCCGTCGGGGTCGTTGGCGGCTACGTAGGTGCGACGGCGGACCGCGTGACGACGACGCTTGGGCGCGGCGGTTCCGACTACTCGGCCGCCGTGTTCGCCGTCGCCCTCGACGCCGTGGAGCTCCAGATCTGGACGGACGTCGACGGGATGCTCACAGCCGACCCGCGCATCGTATCGACGGCGAGGCTCGTACCGCAGCTGTCGTATGCCGAGGCGTCCGAGCTCGCGTATTTCGGCGCACGAGTGCTGCATCCGGAAAGCATCCAGCCGGCGATCGGTCGTGACCTCGCGGTCCGCATCCTCAACGCACGCAGGCCGGAGGGCGCCGGGACGACAATCACCGCGACTCCGCTTGCCCGCTCCGGGTCCGTGACGGCGCTCGCCTGCAAGCGGGGGGTCACGGTCATCGAGATCACGTCGGCGCGGATGCTGATGGCGCATGGGTTCCTGAAACGGCTGTTCGACGTCTTCGATCGGTTCGGCACAGCTGTCGACGTGGTGACGACGTCCGAGGTCAACGTGTCGGTGACCATCGACGACGCCGGACGACTCGAGGCATTGGCTGCCGAGCTGTCGACGTTCGCCTCGGTCGCCACCGAACCGGACATGGCGCTCCTCTGCGTCGTGGGTGACCGGCTGCACGACGACCCGACCATGCTCGGCGCCGTCGTGGGCGCGCTCGCTGGCATCCACTGCCGCATGGTGTCGCAATCCGCCAACCGACGGAACATCACGCTCGTCATCGCGGAGCTCGACCTGGCGGACGCCATGAGGCGGCTGCACGATCACTTCTTCGGCCATGCTCACGCTGCGACGGCGTGAGACCGATCTAGGCTCCTAAAGGGGACACATCGATGTACGAGACCATTCGATACGACGCGAGCGAGGCGCCGCGCTTCGGACGGATTGGAGCCTCGTGAGCATGACGCCACCAACGGCGCCCGACCGCCGGGGCACGGCAGGCGGATGGCAGGACCGCATGCTGCTGGAGGGCCCGCAGCCCCGCCGGCGCGAGCTCAACCTGATCGCGGGCGCGCTGCGGGACTTCGTGAGCGGCTTCCGAGGCCTCGCGTTCGTCGGCCCGTGCGTGACGGTCTTCGGGTCCGCGCGCTTCGCGGAGGGGCACGAGTACTACGACCTCGGTCGCCGGGTTGGACGCGCGGTGAGCGAGCTCGGGTTCACCGTGATGACCGGCGGCGGGCCGGGTCTGATGGAGGCCGCCAACCGCGGCGCGCGGGAGGCCGGCGGCAGCTCCGTCGGGTGCAACATCCTGCTCGGCACCGAGGAAGCGCCGAACCCCTATCTCGATCGATGGGTGACGGTGAAGTACTTCTTCGTGCGCAAGGTGCTGCTGTTCAAGTACTCCTACGCCTTCGTGGCGCTCCCGGGCGGCTTCGGCACGATGGACGAGCTGTTCGAGGCGCTGACGCTGGTGCAGACGAAAAAGATCCACAACTTCCCCATCGTGCTCATGGGGACCGACTACTGGAAACGTCTGCTCCACCTCGTTCGCAATATGGTCGATGAGGGCGCGATTGAGCCCGGGGAGATCGAGACCTGGCTGACGACCGACGACGTCGACGAGGCCATGGCGCACATCCGGCGCTACGCAATCGACGAGTTCGGTCTCCAGGCGCGCCGCCCACCGCGGCCCCGCCGGATACTCGGCGAGCGCGAGCTGCCGAGCGGTACCGCACCGCGGTTTTAGCGGTCCGACCCTCGGACGCGACCCGACGCCGTGGCCGGGGTGATCGCTCCGACCGCCGGGTCGGCCCGCCGGAAAACTGCGCCTGCGCTTGCCCCTCATTCCTCGATGCGGCGTTCAAGGGGTGGCGCGTGATAACGGGTGCGGCTGCCATCCGCGTCAGGGGCTATCTGCAGGACACGGATCACAGAGACCGTGAACGCCTGGGTGTCGCTCCGGAGCAGTTTTCGGCTTGGCGGAGACGGCGTGCCTCCACGGCTATCGGATCGATCACCCCGGCCACGGCGTCGCCCCCCGGGAGCAGCGGTCTCCTCCGTCACGAGCGCCCTGAACAAGAGCTCGCCGAACTGCTGGAGCGACGCCTCGATCTCGCGCCTGCCGACCCACGTGTCCCGTTACTCGTGTGCCAGCTGGCGCCGCCTTCCGACGAGCGGTCGAGGGCGATTTCCACGTGTCGTGGCCGACCGCCCGCGCCTTCCGTGCAGATTCCGCCGTCTAGATAACCCAGGACACTCCGGGTTATCACGCGCGCAGCAATTCCCAGTTGATCTCGCGCTGTAGGTCGGTAACTCTAGGCGGTGATGAGAGTTCGCGCGACGCCACCCGCGTCGGATGACTGTCAACTGGCGTTGCGCGCTGGTCGCTGTCCACGGAAGGATCAAACAGGATAGTCGTGTATTCCCGCTGTCCAGATATACAACGTTAGACCGACGAATCAGCGCCCAGTCCCTCTGAGCGCCTATCTGGGCCCGGCCGAGATGCCTTGCCAGTACGTATATACAAACGTATACTGACATGTGCGGTTCGCGTGGGATCCGGCCAAGAGTGAGGCCAACCTCGACGAGCGAGGATTCGACTTCGAGTTCGCGACGCTAATCTTTGACGGACCGACCGTCGAGGTGCAGGATCGCAGGCGGGACTACAAGGAGCGACGGTTGATCGCTATCGGCGTGGCCGATGGAGTCCACCTGACCGTGGTCTACACCGACCGTCGTGCTCCCGATGGTCCCCACCGACGAATCATCTCAGCCCGAAGGAGCAATCGGCGTGAACGAGAAATCTACCGTGCGGCGACGACGAGCGACGCAGGAACCGAGTAGAGGGCACGCGGATCTGGCGCGCCTCCGACGCACCTCTGAGACCGACATTGCACGCACGTCCCCTCCTGAACTGGAGGACCTCCCACCAGACTTCTGGGCCGAGGCCGTCGTCGTGCCCGGTCCGAAGCAGGCGATCTCTCTGCGAGTCGATCAAGACGTACTGGAGTGGTTTCGAGAGACCGGGCCAAGATACCAAACTCGCATGAATGGCGTTCTCCGCAGCTATGTGACCAAAATGCGGCAAGATCAGACGAAGCAAAGCACGAAGCGGAAGACGAAACGGTCTAACAGGCGTTTGCAGCCGACGGCGGCCGGTGAACGCTCTGGCCGCCGCGGCTGAAACGCGACGTTAGCCGACCGAACACGAAGCGCAGAGAGAATAGAAGTGTGACTGATGCTGAAAAACACTCTCGAGACGAAGCCAAGATACAACTAAAGAGGTTTCTCGCTCGGGTCGTAGCAGGAGTCATCGTTGCCCTAGCAGCCCGTGGCAGAAGGGCTGATTCGTAACTTGAGGATCAAGTGTACGAATTCACGTGTCGCGACGCCGTTGTCGCACGGTCGAACGGATTGTGGAGTGTCACGGCCCAGGAAGGCCTTACACGGTCCCATAGCTCGGCCAGGAGGCCGATCAGCGCGGTACAGGCGGCCGTCGCACGGCCTTGCAGGCTGCGCGGGGTGCCGACGCCGGTCAACTGCCGCATGAGCAGCCCGAGATTGAAGCCGCACACCTGCACGAGCACACGCTTCAGGATGTTGGGATGGTGCCGCAGATGCACGCGGCGCAGCCGCCCGGTCTCGTAGAGATGCGCGTGGGGCCGTTCGATCAACTCGCCGCGCTGCCGCAGCAACCGCTGCCCCCGCGCGCCGCGAATCCGTCGGCGATTGGCGTAGACCGCGGCACGGGCCGCGGCCTTGCCCTGCCAGTGGCGCCGCCCGCGATCCGGCTCCGAGACATAACTGCGCACGCCGAGGTCAGCGAAGGCCACCATCGTCTCGTTACTGTGATAGCCCTTGTCCCCGACCACCTCGGCGATGCCGGCTCCGGTGGGCAGGACCGCTTCGACCTGCTCGGCCGCCGTGATGAGCGTCTCGACCATCGTCGTCGTGTCGCCGTCATCAGCGTCCTGCACCGTCACGCCGACGATGGCGCCCGTGTCGAGGTCGACGACCTGCTCCGCGGTATGAGCCAGGTGCGTGCGGCCGTCCTTCATCTTCGTGATCTTCGCGTCCGGGTCGTGCGGGTGGGTCCAGTCGTCGTTGGACCCTTTCTTCTTCCGCTTCCGGTCGAACCGGGCCAGCTCGGCGCGCGTCGGCGTGGCGATGCCGGACGCCGCGGCGAGCCGGGTCAACCACGCCTCGTACGCCTCGCCTGTGTCCAGGCGCACAATGCTTCGCATCGCCGCTTTGGCCTCGAGCGTCGTCGCATCAATCCCAATCGTGCGCCCGTGCACGAGGTCAGCGTCCGCCAGTCGCTGCAACACCCAGGTGAAGACCGCCTGATGCGTTTCGACGTCAATCAGTCGGCGCGTGCGCGACAGCGTCGAATGATCCGATGGGGCCTCATGAAGATCAAAGTCCAAGAGGGTCGGGATCTGGTTCTGAGACAACAACTTACGTGGAGTTGCGGTAGTAAAGAGATGCCTCCAGTGGTGACGCTTACTTGCGGCTCACAAGAATCTCAAAGCGAAACCAAGGAGGCATCTTGGGTACGGTGCATCAGTTTTCCGTCCAGCGCAACGAGGCGTCAGAGCGGGCGGAGGAACTCGCGCATGTGCTTCGCCTGGCCATCGATGCGACGGTTGGAGCCGACGCCAGCTGTGAGGAGCGTGAGGTGGCGGCCTTAGACCTCACGAATGAGGCGACGCGACTGTTTCTCCAGAGCGATCTGATGGCGATCGCGGCCAGTCACGGGACGCAGGTGGAGGTGGACGGCGTCATCTACCAGCGGCACGCGCCTGGGACCGTGCGGTACTTCACGCTGTGCGGGGCCCTGGACCTTGAGCGGTGGACCTACCGTGCGATCGGCGTGCGCAATGGGCCGACGATTGTGCCCATGGACCTGCTAGTGTATTGCGTCAGAAATAGATGGCATGTCAGAGCTGCCGAAATCATGCTCGAAGGGCGAGCAAGTTGGAAGCAGGCCCACGATTACGCTGTTCCTGTGCACATCGGCTAATGCCCCATCAGCCTGACGCACTACACTAGCTCTTCTCGTGGATAGTCGATCGTCACTATTCTGGGTAAGGGAGCGGCTAACAAGCAAAGCCAGCGGACGGCAGAAGCTGAGTCAAGCCCATTCTTAGTTGAAACTCTCCACGGCTCCCGATGGCTTACGCGGCCTGCTTCTTCGACGTCGTCGTGTCGATCTTCAGTTCTCGCTTCAATGCGGCCCGAAGCGTGGGAAGGTGGCGGTAGCCCCTCACCCTTCGTAAGCGCGGTTCGATGTCCAGGAGGGCGGTCGCCAGCCAGCGGTGGCGTTGGCTCGAGCTCTGCCAGTGATCTACCTTCGCGCAGCGTTCCTCGACCAGCGCATTGACCGACTCCAGACAGTTCGTCGTCTTCAGCGACCGGCCCAGCACTCCGTACACGCCCAATCGATGTCACGTCAGGGTTTCGTCCAGGCCTTCCGCCAAGCTGTCAGCCGCCGACTGGTTCCGCTCGTCCAACTCGCCGTGGAGCGTCTCGAGCGCACCGAGGGCCTCGTCGTAGTCCGGCCGGTTGTACGCTCGCTGGAGACGCTGACGCCACACCGCCTGCTCGTGCTTGGCCAGGTAGCTCACCACGTTCTCGCGCTTGTGCCACTGGCACCGTTGGACCAGGGCCCGGCCCCGGAAGGCCTTCCGGACGGCCGTGCGGAGCCCCTTGCCGCCATCGAGGATGACCAGCACACCCTGGGAGAGGTCGAGGCCCCGCTCGACCAACGACCGCAGGAACGGTGTGAGCACCGTCGCGTTCTCCGTGTCCGTTTCGACGAAGCCCAGGAAGCGTTTCTCCCCAGACAGCGTGATGCCTAGCGCGATGACCATCGTCGCGTCAGCGAACGTCTTGCCGTCCAGGAACACGGCCACCACGTCCTCATCGGATAGGTCCCGCTCCTGGAACGCCCGTAGCTGCGCCGCGCTGGCCTGGATGAACCCCCGGGACACCGTCGAACTCGACAGCCCGATCGCCCCGGGAATCGCCGCCGCGGCCGCCGCGTAGTTGCGGCACGAGATCCCGTAGAGCACCCGTCGCAGCAGCGCGTCGTCCACCTCGCGGTCGTCATGCAACGCCGCATACGACCGCAGCGGAATCTCGCTCCCTGCGAGGCGACGAATCCGGGGCACGCGAATCGGCACGCGCTGCCCCGCGAGACCCACCGTCCCAGGGTTACTGCCGTGACGGCGTCCACCGACCGACGCGTCCTTCCGGACGTAGCGCTCGCTCGCCAGCGCCGTCACCTCCTGGTCGAGCAACTCCTGCACATGCATCAGGCCCAGGGGCACCAGCGAGCGGATCAGCTCCACCTTCGCGTCCAGCTCCAGATCCGCGTAGGCCTCGCGGTGAATGATGTTGACCGAGCCCAGCTTGCGAACTTTCTTGCGCTTCCTGACAGCACGTAGGACACTCATCGTGGCTCCTCTCTCTCGTGGGGTGATGTCCGTCTTTTGCAACGTCATCACACCACAGGGTCTGGAGCCGTTTCAATTTTCAACTAAGATTAGCTCACCCTCCAGAAGCTCCCTCGAAAAAGTAGACACTTCCAGCCAACAGAGGAGGTGAACGCCAGACGTTAGGCCTGACGAGATTTCAGGATGCGTTGGAAAGATCCGATCCGGGAAATCGACGCCTGTCGGCTCTGCGAGGTCGAAGAAGTGCGACGGATTCGAGTTCCGGCCGGAGCGAAACACCATCCCCCACTCCCTCCTCCGCGCCCAACTCGTATTTTGTTCGTAGCAGTCGCGCCCCCCTGGAGCGGTGGATTCTTCTGGGACGAGTCTCGAGATGATCGACTTCGAGACGGACTCCTGAGAGCCGTGACGGAGGCAACAGGCGAGTCAATTGATTCGATCGAGAGGTTTCGACGAGTGGGCTTCTATCTCCTTCCGGCCGTGCGGTGTCCCTCGGAAGAAGCCGAAAGAGAACGACCGCCGGCGATTGAGGCCATCCGGAATTGCGAAAGGCATTTGAAGAGAATCGTTGAAGCCGTTTCTCCGCAGAGAATAGTGACGCTCGGTCACGTGCCACTGAGGGCCGTATCCGAGGTCTTCGGGCTACCTGTGCCGCCGCGCGTGGCGGACCTTCGCGGCGTGATTCGACGGGTAAGAACAGGTGGTCGTCCAATCCCCCTCGCGGCAACATACTTCGCCGGCAACAATCGTCACCGAGGATTCGGAGACATCGTCAGAACTATCGAGCAGGTCCTGTCGACCAATGTGGAAATGGAGAAAGCCTGACCAGCGTGGAGCCGACGCGGCGAAGGCGAGCGGCTCGTTTGAAGTGCCGCGGCGCGCGGCTCTCTGGAACGCTAGGCGTGGAGAGCTTCGCGTGTTTCGCTCAGCCAACGGAGCGACGTCGTGACCGGGGCTACTCCGGGCGCAGGTCGAGGCAGACGAGCGTGTCCTGGTTGCGCACGTAGAGCAGTCCGTCGGCGAGGGCGGGATAGGCGCGGATGACGGGTGGAAGGATCTGCGCGCGGGCCAGCGGCTCGAAGCCGTTCGGTGAGGCTTCGGCCAATACGAGCTCGCCGGTCTCGCGGACGATGACCAGCAGATCGCCGGCCAGGGTGACCGTCCCGGCCTGAAACCCATCTTCGTTCCAGGCGACGGCGCCGGTCGCCACCTCCACGGCGCGCAGGCTCGGCCCGTATTCCTGCCGGCCGTGGAAGCCATAGAGAAAGCCCTCGTGGTGCACGCTGGTCGCGTAGTGGTTCGACATCGCGTCGTCGGACGTCCAGATCTCCTCCAGCTCGAGCCCGTCGACCTCGAAGAGCCCGGCGCCGGTCCCGTACTGCGCCGACACGAAGATGCGGTCGCCGATGACGAGCGGTGTCGCCGCGTTCACGGACGAACGATTGCGCGCCCGCCAGCTCCGCTCGAACCGGGTGCGCCCTGTGGCTGGGTCGAGCCCCACCAGGCTGTTGCGTGTGAAGAACACCGCATGGCGCACACCCCCGAACGTCGCGCCGACCGGTGACGAATAGCTCGCTTCTTCCCCGGCGGCGGTCCAGAGCACGTCGCCCGAATCGGCGTCGAACGCGACGATGCCCGCCTGCCCGCCGCCGACGTTCGCGAGCACACGACCGTCCTCAACCAGTGGCGACCCCGCCGCGCCAAAGAACGCCTTGCGAAACTGGAAGCGCTCCCGCGTGTCAACGCTCCAGACGCCATCGCCGGTCTCGAGGTCCACCGCGTGCAGCGCGCCCTGCGCGCCGAAGGTGTATACGCGACCATGGGCGACGACCGGCGCCGAGCGTGGCCCCTCGTCGAACCCGAAATCGTCGCGATACGACGTGGCATATTCGTAGCGCCAGATCGGATCGCCGTTCCGCGCATCGACCGCCTCGATGATCTCCGCCGCGCCTTCGCGGTGGAACAACACGAGCCGGCCCCCGACCACGACAGGGCCGGCGAAGCCCTGGCCGACCGGTCGACGCCAGAGCTCACGCGGCGCACCGTCGGCCCACTCGCGCGCGAGCGGAGGGCCGTCGTAGTGGCCGTCGCGGCCCGGCCCCAGGAACTGCGGCCAGTCCTCGGCTACGAGGGACGTGGTGAGCACGGAGAGCGCGGCCACCGTCGCCACGACGAGGCACACGGCGCCGCGCGTCGCGCCGTGCACTAGGACCCCGCCTCGTGCACCTTGCCACCGAACGGCGCACGCCAGTCGGTAGCGAGCGTCGCATAGACGACGTGGTCGACAAAGTGATCGTAGAGCCACTCGGCATCGCGCAGGATGCCTTCCTGGCGGAAGCCGAGGCGGTGCGGAATGGCGCGGCTCCTGTGATTCCCCTCCGCGCACCTGATCTCCACGCGGTTGAGACGCGCGTCATCGAACGCGTGCGCGAGTAGCGCACGACAGGCCGTCGTGACGAGCCCGCGTCCCTGATACGCCTCGCCGAGCCAGTAGCCGATCGAGGTCAAGCGATTGCGCCAGTCGATCTGATGGTGCCCGACGATGCCGGCGATGCTCCCGTCGATCTTGATGGCCAGCTGAGCTCCGTTGTTCTGCGATGCCTGGGCCCGCGCGGCCCGAATGAACGCGCGTGTGTCCTCGATCCGACGGATGCTGTCGAGCCACGGCAGCCAGGTGCGCAGATACAGGCGGTTCGCCTCGGTGAGCGCGAAGAGCTCGGCCGCATGGTCCAGCTCGAGCGGCGCCAGCGAGAACTGTTCCGAGACCGGAATCGTCTGCATGCGCGTATCGGGTGAATCGGGTAACGATTATACTGAACGATCTGACGTGTTCGGCGACAATATCCGTCTGATGGTGGTCAAGGCGCGCGAGCGCGGCGGCGGTGGCGCGTGACGCTCACGGAGGGCGTCGACGGCAACGTGGTGATCCTCCGTCCACACGGACGATTGAGCGTCGCAACCTTTGGTCTGCTGAAGGATCGGGTCCGCGCGCTCGTGGCCGAGGGACGGCGACAGATCGTGCTGAACCTCGCGGACGTGTCGTACGTCGACAGCATCGGCATCGCCGAGATCGTGCGTGCGCACGTCATGCTGAAATCCGACGGTGGTCATCTCACGCTGACGCGCCTGCCGCCCATGGTCGACGAACTGTTGGGGCTCACGCACCTGCACACGGTCATCGACAGCGCCGCAACCGAAGCCCAAGCGATTCGCATGATCGGTGGCCGACCTGGCCGCAGGATGGCGAGTGGGGGCCAGGAGGGCACGTGACACGGTTCCAGATACCCGGCGTCGTCGTCGCGAGCCTCATCCTCTCGGCCGTCGCGGAGGTCAGGGTCCAGGTCCAGGAGCCAGACTCGGTCCACATGATTGCCGTCGAAGGCGAAGGAGCGCGCTACTGGCCGCGCTGGCGAGGACCGTCGGGTCAAGGCGTCGTGGAGGGCGCGAGCTACCCGGACCACTGGTCGGAGACCACCAACGTGGTCTGGCGGACCGCGGTGCCCGGCCGCGGCAACTCCTCGCCGATCGTCTGGGGCGACCGCATCTTTCTCACCACCGGCCGCACCGGGGGCCGACGACTCTCGGTGCTCTCCTTCCGGCGCTCGGACGGCGAGCTGCTCTGGGAGACCGAAGTCGCACCCGGCGGTCGAGCCCACGCGCATCAGAAGAATGGACCCGCACCCGCGACGCCGACGACCGACGGCGAGCGTGTCTACGCGTCGTTCGGCAGTCGGGGTCTCGTCGCCGTCGATTTCGACGGCGCACTCGTGTGGCAAACCGAGCTCGGGGCCATCGACAACTATCACGGCCCGGCCGGGTCGCCGCTGCTCTACAAGGACCGCGTCATCATTTATCAGGACCAGCGGGGCGGCGGCTTCGTCGCGGCCTACGATGCGCAAACCGGCGCTCAGGTCTGGCGCACCGCTCGCGGCGCCAGCGTCGGCTGGGGCACGCCAGTCGCTCTCCGGGTCGGCGACCACGACGAGCTCATCGTCAGCAGCCAGGGGAGCGTGAACGCGTATGACCCCGCGAACGGCGACGAGCTCTGGAGCTGCGACGGCAACCTGTTCGAGGTGATCCCGACGCCGGCTGTCGGCGCCGGGCTCGTCTTTTGCGCGTCGGGGCGCGCCGGCCCGACACTCGCGATCCGACCGGGGGGCCGCGGGGACGTCACCGATACGCACGTCGCCTGGCAGACCAGCCGAGGATCGCCATTCGTGCCGTCCCCACTCGTCTACGGCGACTACCTCTACACGGTCAACGACATGGCCAGCATCGTGACGTGCTTCGAAGCCGCGACGGGGCGCGTGATGTGGCAACAGCGGCTGGGGCGCGCCCGGCGCGAAAGCTTCTCGGCGTCACCCATCGCGGTCGATGGCAAGGTGTTCTTCACGAACGACGAGGGCCACACGTTCGTCCTGCGCGCGGGCCCGGAGTTCGAGCTGATGCACACCAACGACATCGGGGCCCGGACCCTCGCGTCGCCGGCGCTGGTCGACGGCTACTGGTACATCCGCACGGCGGACGAGCTGCTGGCCATCGGGGAGTCGTGACCGCGGGCGCGTGATACGCGAACGTATTCCGGTCGCTGCGAAGGGCCCAGGAGCATCGGGGAGTCGTAACGGACCGTTGCCCGCCGCGCTCGTAGCGCTAATCTGCGCGGTATTCGCGGACCGTGATGCCCATGGCCGCATACGCGCCGGGCCGCACCGGAGGCACCGAGCGCGCCGTCTGCCCCGCGCATCGGATGAGGGTGGCGGGACCGGTCGCGCCGGGCGACGGCGTGAGCTCGACCAGCACTTCGACGTCGGTACGTGCCGGGACGGGCCGCTCGCAGCGGCACAGCATGCCGGACTGGCTGATGTTGACGGTCGTGCCGTGCTCCCAGCCTGACGCGCCCATCGCGCGGAAGCGTATCGGCAACTGCACATCGAAACGTAGCGCGCGCTGGGGTCCCCCAGAAGGCCGCCGACCGGGCGCAGGCATCGCACCCGCCGCCGCGCTACCGACGATCAGCGAGAACGCATCGGTGGGCGCATCTGGACGTTGCCAGACATGGTCGCAGCTCGCGCAGTGCAACCATCCACCGGCCGTCGATGTCGCCTCGAGCTCGTCGGGCGCCGAATTCTGCCCACACTCTGGGCATGCAAGCGTCGCCATGCGTTGATCATTCTATCCGCAGCACAGAGGGCGAAGCCCCATCTCGGAAGGCCGCGGTGCGCCGGGACGGCCAAGGCGCGCACGGCGCGCCTCGCGGCCGCGGAGTGGGGCTCTCGGGGTCCCCGCGCAGCGGCGCGCGGGGGCTTGGGGCGAAGCCCCATCTAAAAACGGAAGAGGCGGTTGATCTTCACGACGAACGCGCGGTTCTGCAGCGTCGGAAAGCGAGGCGTCAGCGTGTCGCGCTCGTCGGTGTAGACCACGAACAGCTCGCTCCCCGGCTGGTATTCCCACCGGAGCCGGATGTTGGTGCCGAGCGCATCGGTGCCGGAGTTGAACTGCAGCAGCGCGGCCACGAACATCCGTGGCGTGATGGTGTACGTCGCGCGCGTCGCCACGAGCTCGCTGGTGAAGTCGCCTGCGGGGAGCGTCACCCAGTTGAGCGAGATCGTCGGCTCCACGTAGAGCTGCGGCGTCAACCCGATGCGGCCGAACAGATACCCGACGCTCGTCTTGTCGCCGCCGAAGAACCCGCCGTGGTCGAAGGTCACCCCGCCGGCGATCCGCCGCTGCGACCCCAGGGCGTAGACGAGCCGCGTGTTCACGAAGGCATAGGGGCCGACGGGGATCGTGACGCCGCGCGCGATGGAAAACGGCTGCTGCAGCAGCTCGTAGTTGTCGGTCACCCCCGCAAAGAACCGATCGCTGTTCTCGAACTCGATGCTGAACAGGGCCTGCTGCAGCCGGGTCTCGAGTCGGCCACGGCCGTCGGTGATGTAGTCGACGCTGCCCTCCCACGAGAACTTGCGCACGGCGTCGATCGACTGCGGACGTGGACTGTAGCGGAACTTCGCGAAGTTGCGCCGGAGATCGTCGCGACGCACGAACCCCATCTCCGGATTGAAATGCGCGCCGACGGCCAGATGATCGTAGAGCACGCCCCAGCGGTCGCCGGCGTAGTCGAGCTTTGCCTGGTAGCTCGTATCGTCACCGCGGCGCCCGGGTGTGTCGGTCCCTGCGACGTACCCGTTGATGGTCAGGTTGTCGTAGAAGGAGAAGTTGCCGTCCACGCCGTAGGTGTAGCTGGCCCCCCGGCCCGCTGCCGACACCGACCGCCCCGTGAACATCGCGCCGATGGAGCTGCGCCGCAGCACATCGCGCGCGACGCGCACGACCGAAAAGTTCGTCGGGGCGGCGCCCGACACCAGCTCCGCATCGGTCTGGACGTCGAGCACGCCGACGCTGTACGGCCCCACCTTTCCAGTCAGGCGTCCACCGCCGAGGATCGGCACGGCCCGCCCGCCGCTGAGCCCGATCCGGCGGCTGAAGAAGAGAATCGGCGCCTGGACGGGGAACAGCTCGCCGCTGAAGTAGTACGTGGTCGGGTCGGTCCGGAAGCCGCCGCCGAAGTCGAAGATCCCCTGGCCCTCGAGGAAGAACTCGCGCTTCTCGGGAAAGAAGAGGCTAAAGCGCGTAAGGTTCACCTGCTGCTCGTCCACCTCGACCTGCGCGAAGTCGGTGTTATAGGTGAAATCGGCCGTGAGCCCCTCCGTCACGCCGTACTTGACGTCGAACCCGACATCGCCGCCGAGCGCGTTCGCAAGCGGTGGACTGGCGTTCACGTCGGTGGCCACATCAGAGATCGCGTACGGTTTGATCTCCAGCCGAGTTCCCGACGCGGGCACCTCGAGGCCGACCAGCGTGGCGGCTGACGACAGCCTGAATGCGCCGCTGAAGCCGAGCGCCGCTGGGATCGGCGTCACATACGACCGTTCGTTCTTCCAGGCCACGTAGCGCTCGACGTTGATCCCCCAGATCTGCGCCGGTCCCGGACGATAGCGGAGCGACTTGAACGGAACCGCGATCTCCACCGTCCAGCCTTGCTCGAAACGGCTGCTCCGGACATCCCACACCGTGTTCCAGTCCATGTTGAAGGTCCGGCCCTCGTCGGTGATGGTCGTATCGAACAGCCCGCCGAGCGCATTCGTGATGAAGCTGACGCCGTTCCGCCGGTCGTAGAACGTGTCGAGGACGATCCCCAGGGTCTCGTTGCCGAACATGCCGAAGGCGTCGCGCTTCATCTCGTTGGCGATGATCCGATCCGGTTCGGAGTTCCAGCAGCGCGCGGCGAAGTAGATTGTGTCGCGATCGAACATCACCCACAGCTCGGTCTTCTCGGTGGCCGGCGCGCCTTCGTCCGGCTCCTGCTGGATGAAGTCGGTGACCGCCGCGACGGTGTCGTACACACGCTCGTCGAGCCGACCGTCGAGGGTGAGCGGCTCCTCGAGGCGGATCGCTCGCATCGTGGCGCGACCGGCGGTGTCGCGCGCCACGACGTCCGGCGCAATCGGTGGCGCCGGACCGTCGATCGCCACCGTGGACATCGCCAGTCCTGCACTGCCCGGGGCGCTCCGCAACGCCTCTGGCGCCGGCGCCACAGTCTCGGAGGCGGCGCGCACAGCTCCCCCCGTGGCTGCACCCGGCGACTCGAGCGCCGCCGCAAGCTGGAGGCCCAGGGCATCCTGGAGCTGGAACAGCGCGGCCAGCTCGCCGTCGACCTCCGCCGCGTGGATCGTGCGCCCGGTCTCAGCGTCGATCACCGCCGCCGTGATCAGGAGCCTGTCCCCGATCCGCTCATAGGCGCCACGAACCACGCCCACGCCCACGACGCCGGGTGCGGATGCTCGCTGGCCCAAATCGACAGCGAGCGCTGCGGCGATGCCGTCGCCGATCCACGCGTCGGCGGGGTCGCCATTCACGTTGCGGAACCGCTCGACGCCGATCGCGCCTCGCGCGATGGACGTCTGGTGTCCCGGGTCGGCGATCCGCTGCTGGGCAAACACCTGCGGCGGACACGCGAGCACGGCGAGCCCGAGCAGACCGGTGGCCGCACAGCGCCGCATGGTGATGTCGACCACGGGATGATCCAACGCAGTAGCCTACAGTAGCCTCATGGCGACCCGACCAACCGAGCTCTGCTTCACGTCTGCGGCGGAGCTCGCCCGGCTGATCGCGTCAGGTCAAGTGTCGGCCGTGGAGGTCATGGACGCGCACCTGGCGCAGATCGAGCGCGCGAACCCGACACTGAACGCGATCGTGACGCTGCTCGCGGACGAGGCACGCACGCAGGCCGAGGCGGCTGATGCGGCGGTGGCGCGCCACGAGGCCGTCGGGCCGCTCCACGGCCTGCCGGTGGCTCACAAGGACTTGACGCGAACCAAGGGCATCCGCACGACGTTCGGGTCAAAGGTGTTCGAGCACTTCGTGCCGGACGAGGACGCGTTGATCGTCGAGCGGCTCCGAGCCGCCGGGGCCATTACGATCGGCAAGACCAACACGCCGGAGTTCGGCGCCGGGTCGCAAACGTTCAACGACGTGTTCGGCGCCACCCTCAATCCGTACGACGTGACGAAGACCTGCGGAGGCAGCAGCGGGGGGGCCGCGGTGGCGCTGGCGGCCGGGATGGTACCCATCGCCGACGGCAGCGACCTCGGCGGCTCGCTGAGAAACCCCGCCAGCTTCTGCAACGTCGTCGGCTTCCGCCCCTCGGCCGGCCGCGTGCCGGTGTGGCCGAGCCAGGCCTCCTGGTTCCCAATGGGCGTACAGGGCCCGATGGCACGAACCGTCGAGGACGTGGCACTGGTCTTGAGCGCGATCGCCGGCCCCGACACCCGCACGCCGCTGTCGCTACCGGAACCGGGCGCGGTCTTCGAGCGGCCGCTTGCCCGCGATTTTGACGGCACGCAGGTGGCGTGGAGCCTCGACTTCGGCGGCCTCCCGTTCGATCCGCGCGTCACAGCTGTCGTCGACGCACAGCGTGAGCGATTCGAGATGATTGGCTGCGAGGTCACCGAGGCGGGCCCGGACGTCGCGGACGCCGACGAGGTGTTCAAGGTGTGGCGCGCCTGGTATTTCGAGCTCTGCTACGGCTCGTTGCTCGAGGAGCACCGGGACACGCTCAAGGACACGGTGGTGTGGAACATCGAAGAGGGACGCCGCCTCTCCGGACCCCGGCTCGGCGAGATGGCGCGCAAGCGCAGCGCGCTGCTCGAGCGCGTGCAGCAGTTCATGAGCCAGCACGATTTCCTCGTGCTCCCCGTCAGCCAGGTCCCGCCGTTCGATGTCTCCGAGCCGTATGTCACCGAGATCAACGGCGTGAAGATGGAGACGTATATCGACTGGATGGGGTCGTGTGCGTACATCTCGGTCCTCGGGCTGCCGGCGATCTCCGTGCCGTGCGGGTTTACGCCGGAGGGCCTGCCGGTCGGGATCCAGATCGTCGGACGCCAACAAGACGACTTCGGCGTGCTGCAGCTCGCCCATGCGTTCGAGCGGACCACGGGCTTCGGCCGGCGGCGGCCGGCGCTACCAACGAGCAGCTAGTGCCCCGAATCAGAGGGACGGCACGCGACGGGCGGCCGGGGGCGCCGCGCCGGCCGGCGCTCGCGGTCAGCCTGTGGGCGGCGGTCGCCCTGGGCACAGCGACGACGGCCCCTGCGCAGCCCCCTCCGATCCAGACGGTCGAGTTCCACGCTGACTCGGTCGAGCGGACCATGAGGTACAACATCGTCTTGCCGTCGAGTTACGCCGACGACATCAGCGTCGATCGCTACTACCCGACCCTGTATCTCCTCCACGGGGCGGACAGCAACCCGCAGGCCTGGCGTGACCTGCTCCCCACGCCCCGGGTCGCGCGAGACGACGAGCTGATCATCGTCATGCCCGACGCGGGGAACTCCTTCTACGTCAACTGGGCCCGGAGCGACGACGCCCACGCGAATGCGTGGGAGGACTACATCGTGGAGGACGTCGTCGGCCATGTCGAAGCCAACTACCGCGCACTGTCACGTCGTGAAGGGCGCGCCATCGCCGGCTTTTCGATGGGCGGCTACGGCGCGCTGGTCATTGGCTTGCGTCATCCCGAGCTGTTCGTGTCGATCGGCAGCCAGTCCGGTACGCTGGACTACGGGCGATCCGCCGCGGCACGCCTCCGGATCGGAGGTCTCGCCCACCCGCCGCAACGATACGCACCGGAGATCGAGTCGCGACGGACGGTGAACGACCCGAACATCGGGATGCCCGGATTCAGCAGCCTGACCGACCGGACGCCGAACGGCCAGCCGTTCGTCACGTCGGAGCAAGCCGACGCCCACGACCCGTTCATGCTCGTGATGCGGGTCCCCCGCGACACGCTGCCGTTCATCCAAATCGATTGCGGGACGGGGGACCCGGGCCTCCCCACCACGCAGTCCTTCATCAGCCTGCTGCTTGACGCCGATATCCCGTTCGACTTCACCCAGCGCAGGGGCGGGCACGACTCGGCCTACTGGATGGAGGCGTACCGATACGCCCCGGGACTACATGCCGAGGCGATGCGAGGCGCCCTCGGGTGGCCGGTGCGGTGACCGCAGAGGCGGCGCACCCGCGGCCTCCGGCGTCCGGCAAAGCGGGGTACAATGCGGCGGTTTGTCCACGCGTCACCCGCAGTTGCGAGAGGATCTTATGACCATTCCACGCATTCGCACGCTCGGACTGTTGGCCATGGCGTCGATCCTGGCCGTCGGCGTCGCGCTCGTCTCCGGCACGGTCGGTGCCCGCCAGGCGGTCGCAATCGATGACGACGACATCGGTGGCGTGGTCCGCGGCCCCAACGGGCCGGAGGCCGGCGTGTGGGTCATCGCCGAGACCGACGACTTCAGCACGCTGTATCGCAAGATCGTCGTGACCGACGACGCGGGACGCTACGTGTTGCCCGACCTCCCGGACGCGACCTTCGACATCTGGGTGCGGGGATACGGACTGAAAGACTCGGAGCGGGTGACGAGCGAGCCTGGCCAGGCGTTGAATCTCACCGCGGCCGCGGCCGCGACGCCCGGTGAAGCGGCCGAGGTGTACCCGGCCAACTACTGGTATTCGCTGATGGAGGTGCCTCCCAAGAGCGAGTTCCCCGGCACCGGCCCAGAGGGCAACGGCATCGCCACCGGCGTGCGGACCCAGGCGCACTGGGTCGACCTGCTCAAGCAGGGCTGCCAGCTCTGCCATCAGCTCGGCAACCTTGCGACACGCGAGGTCCCGAACCCGGACGCCTTCGACTCGACCGAGGCGGCGTGGGCACACCGCATCGCCACCGGCCAGCGCGCCTCGAATATGACCGGCACGTTGGGTCGCTTCGGGCGCGAGCGCGCGGTGGCCGCCTATGCGGACTGGACGGACCGGATCACGGCCGGCGAAGTCCCCGCGCAGCCGCCGCGCCCGCAGGGCAAGGAGCGCGACGTCGTCCTCACGATGTGGGAGTGGGGCGGTGACACCGCCTACATCCACGACGAGGTCGCGAGCGACAAGCGCGACCCGCGCGTCAACGCGGGCGGCCCGGTCTACGGGGTCGAGTTCGCCAACGACAAGCTCGTCTGGGTCGACCCGACGACGAACGAGGCGCGAGAGGTGCAGCTGCCGGTGCGCGACACGCCCGGTGAGGGCGACTTCCGCTCGTATATCCGGCAGGAGATGCCGAACCCGTCCTACTACTTCGGCGACGAGGTGATCTGGAACAACCCCGGGAACCCGCACAACCCGATGATGGACGGTCAGGGCCGTGTCTGGATGACCCACCAGATTCGGGGCCCCGGCAACCCGGCGTGGTGCCAAGAAGCGGGTAACCGGTTCGCCGAGTACTATCCGCTGGCGGCCGCGGCGCGGCATGTGGCCTACTACGATCCGGCCAACGATGAGGTGGAGCTCATCGACACCTGCTTCAACACGCATCATCTGCAGTTCGGGTTCGACGACGACAACACGCTCTACCTCAGCTCGGTCAGCGACGTCATCGGGTGGATCAACACCAGGGTCTATGCCGAGACCGGCGACGAGCAGGCCTCGCAAGGGTGGTGCCCGACGATCGTCGATACTACCGGCGACGGCCGCATCACCGAATGGACCGGTCTGCGCGACGACCCGGACCCGGCGAAGGACCGGCAGATGGGGCGTGGCTGGTACGGCATCGTCCCCGACCCGACGGCGGACAACGTGGTGTGGGGCGCGGCCGCGGGAGTGCCGGGGCAGATCGTGCGCCTGGCGATCGGGGACAACCCACCGGAGACCTGTGTCGCCGAGTACTACCAGCCGCCGTTCGAGAACGCCCGCGCGCCGATCCAGGGCTACTCGCCGCGAGGGATCGACATCGACCGGCACGGCGTGGTCTGGACGGCGCTCTCCGGCAGCGGGCACTTCGCGAAGTTCGACCGGCGTGAGTGCGCCGTGCTGAACGGGCCGGCCGCGACGGGCCAGCACTGTCCCGAGGGCTGGACGCTCTACGCGACGCCGGGTCCCCAGATGAAGGGGGTCACCGACCACGGCAGCGCCGACTTCCACTACTACAACTGGGTCGATCAGTTCGACACGCTGGGCCTGGGAGAGAACGTGCCCATCGCGACCGGGTCGACCTCCGATTCGCTGCTCGCATTCCTGCCCGAGGCCGAGGAGTTCGTCATCATGCGCGTCCCCTACCCGCTTGGGTTCTACTCGCGGGGCATGGACGGCCGCATCGACGATCCGAACACCGGCTGGAAGGGGCGCGCGGTCTGGGCCGACTACGGCACTAACGCCGTGTGGCACACCGAAGGCGGCAAGGGCACGGAAGGCAACCTGGTGAAGTTCCAGGTGCGTCCAGACCCGTTGGCGCATTAAATTTGGACAGGGCTTCGCCCCGAACCCCCGCAGGCGCGCCGTGCGCGCCTTGCCTAGGATCCGTGTCGGCCGCGAATTGGCCGGCCGGGCGTGACGCCGTCGACCAGCGTGCCGTCTCGCACCACGAACGTCCCGCCGACGAGCACATGCTCGATGCCGGCGGAGTATTGATCCGGCGCGTCATACGTCGCCCGGTCGATGACCCGCACCGGATCGAATACCGTGAGGTCGGCGTCGGCACCGACGGCCACGCGCCCCTTTGTAGCCATGTGTGGGGCCACGCTCGCCAGCCGTTCGGCGGGAAGCTGGGTCATCTTGCGCAGCGCATCCATGAGCGACAACGTCGACCGGTCACGCGCGTAGCGTCCCAGGATGCGCGCGAACGTGCCGGCCGCACGCGGGTGCGCGCGCCCATCGCTGAACGGGATGCCGTCGCTCGCCGCGATCACGTCCGGCTGACTCACAATCCACGCGTTCGTCTCTTCCGAGCGCCCGTGCATGATCACCCATCCACCCTCGCGGCGATACCGCTCGAAGCTGTCGCGCGTGAGGCGCTCGCCGGTGTCGACCCACTGCAGGGAAGCGTAGGCGCTGGCCGGGCGGTCGACCCACCCGTCGAATAGCGGCGACTCGATGAGCGACGCGCTGGCCGTATAGGGATAGGCCTCCGTCGTCACGTCGAGCCCACGTGCGCGCGCACCGCGGATCATTGTCAGCGCCTCCTCCGCCCGCGACCCCGCGGTGCTGTTCAGATGCACGATGTGCACCGCGGCCCCCGTGGCGGCGGCATTGGCAATCACCTCCTGGAACGGCGCCAGCGGCCCGCCGCGCACGAACGCGGCGGAGGATCGCAGGTGGACGAACGACGGCACGTCGCGCGTGGCGGCGATCCCAAACAACTCGAGGAGCTCGCGATGGCTCACACCCGGCGTATAGCTCAGACCGAATCCGAACCCGACGCCGCCCTCGTCGAGACCCCGCTCCATCAACCGCGCCAGCGTCGACCGCTCGGTGTCGGTCGCTGCGCGATAGAGCGCCTCGTCGCCGCTCTCGCCGAGCGAAAACGTGCCGTCGGGGTTGCTGCGGACCAGTCCACCGCCCATCGCGCGCTGTCGCGCGCCCTGGTGACTGACCGACGCGCCGTAGTTGATCAGTGCTCGCCCGCCGCGCCGCTCGTACCAGCGTGCGACGGGAAACACGCCGATCTCGAGCTCCAGCGCGGTGGTCACGCCGTCCATGGCCTGATAGACATGGCTGACGGCATCCTGTCCGTGGGCATGCAGGTCGATGAAACCGGGCGCCACCACAAGGCCCACCGCGTCGAGGGTGTCGGTCCCCGTCAGCGGTGTGTCGGAGATGGCCGCCACCTCCCCGTCGCGGACGCCGACGTGCCGCACGGCGTCGAGTCCGCTCGCGGGATCCATCACCCGTCCACCCACGATGACCAGGTCGAACGATTCGTTTCCGGCCGCGCGCGACGCCGCACCACGTGGTGCCTCATCCAACGCGCAGGCCATCAGGCATACGGCCACAAGCCCGACCGCGCCAAACCTCGGCCATCGCGAGCGTCCGCCGGGCATAGGGACGTGCGCCCAACCACTCGCCCCGAACTCCTGTCTCGTCATCACCATAGTCCCAGCACCCGCCACCAGATGAGCCCGACGGCCAGCCAGACCACCAGATTGGCTACCGACGCATAGAAGCCGACGCGCCACCAGTCGCCGAGGCTCACGTAACCCTCGACGAAGATCACCGGCGAGGTGGTCGTCCCGTAGTGTGTCAGCCCCGCCTGAAGGTTGTTGATGAACAGCAGGCTGTAGACGACCACCGGCGGCGGCGCCCCGGCACCGAGAAGCAACACGATGAACGGGCCATACAACGCGAGCGCGTGTACTGTCGTGCTCGCGAAGAAGTAGTGCGTGTAGAAATACAGGACGAGCGCCAGCACGAAGACGACGAGCCATGGCACGCCGGTGAACCAGGCGCCGACCCAGGTGGCAAATGCCGCGGTCGACCCGGTGTCGTTCAGCAAGCCGCCCATCGTCAGCAGCCCGCCGTACCAGACGAAGACGTCCCACGCCGACCGCTCGTTCAGCGCGGCGTCCCAGCTCAGTGCCCGGGTCACGAACAGCACCGCCAGCCCGATGAACGCCACCAGTCCCGGGGACAGCCAGTCCACATACGACGACGCGACCCAGAACCCGACGAGAAACACGAACACGCCGGCCACCACGGCCTCGGTGCCCCGGATCGGCCCGAGCTTCGCGAGCTCGTCCCGCGCGAACGCGGGCGCGGCCGGGGTGTGAGTGATTTCCGGCGGCAGGACCCGAAGCACGAGGCATGGCACCGCGAGACTCGAGACGATCCCCGGCACCAACCCGGCGACGAACCAGCTCCCCCACGTGATGGTAAGCCCCGTGAACTCGTTCGCCAGCTCGCCCAGGAGGATGTTGGCGGCGCTGCTGTAGAAAAACATCGCCGACGCGACCACGCTCGTCTGATACATGCACGCCATCAAGAACGCCCCGAGGCGCGGCGCCGTCTCGCCAGGCTCCGATTCGTAGAGGCTGCTGATGCTTCGGGCGATCGGAAAGACGATGCTGGCCGAGCGTGCGGTGATGGACGGCACGCCGGTGGCGAGCGTGAGATCAGTGAGATGCAGCGCGTAGCCCAGACCGAGCGACGTCCGACCGATGGCACGCACGAACCAAAGCGCGGTCCGGCGGGCAAGACCGGAGTCGCGTAAGGCGCGCGACATCAGCATCACCGCGAGCACCATCCAGACGGAGGCGGCGGAATACCCGGTCAGGACGCGTTCCATCGGCACGCGCCCGACGAGAACCAGCATCGTGATGCCGAGCAGCACGACCTGCGAGCCCGCCATCGGCTGCAACATCAGACCGGCGATGGTAGCGAAGAAGATGCCGGTGATGCGCCACCCCTGCGGATCAACACCCGCCGGGGCAGGCAGCACGTGCGCGATGACGAGATAGATGGCGACGAGGGCGATCAGCCGGGCAGGCCGGGGCGCCACCTCAGGCGGCGACGCGTTCGAGGACCGCGGCCAGTCCCTGGCCGACGCCGATGCACAACGTGACGAGCGCGTAGCGCCCCTCGACACGCTGTAGCTGGCGCACCGCGGTGAGCGCGAGGCGGGCGCCCGAGGCCCCAAGCGGATGGCCGACGGCGATCGCGCCGCCGTTCGGGTTCACACGCGTGTCGTCCTGGTCGAGATCGAGCAGCTTGAGACAGCCGAGCACTTGCGTGGCGAACGCCTCGTTGATCTCGATGACGTCCATGTCCGCGAGCGTCAGACCGGCGCGCGCGAGCGCCTTCTTCGTCGCCGGCACGGGTCCCAATCCCATCACCCGGGGCTCAACGCCGGCCGCCGCCGCCGTCACGACCCGTGCGATCGGTGTCGCGCCAGCCTTCTCGCCCGCCGCGCGCGACCCGACGATGAGCGCGGCCGCCCCGTCGTTGATCCCCGATGCGTTCCCCGCCGTCACGATGCCGCCCTCGGCGAGGGGGCGCAGGGTCGCGAGCTTCTCCACACCAGTGCCCGGGCGGGGGTGCTCGTCCTCGGTCACCGACGTCGTCTCACCGCGTGTCGGGCCCGGAACGGTGACGGGATGAATCTCGCCCGAATAGAAGCACTCGCTCTTCGCTTTCGCGTAGCTCGCCTGGGAGCGCGCGGCAAACCGGTCGCTCGCATCACGCGTCAGTCCGAGGTCGCGCGCCACCTCCTCCGCCGTCTCATACATCGCATGGTCGCCGTACAGCTTGGTGGCGACGGGATTGGAAAAGCGTGAACCGAGCGTGGTATCGAAGACGGCCACCTTCCGGCCGTAGGCCCGGTCGGACTTGCCCATCACGAACGGCGCGCGGCTCATGCTCTCGACGCCACCCGCCACGAACAGCTCGCCCTGGCCGCACGCAATGGCGCGGGACGCATCAACGACGGCCGCGAGGCCGCTGGCACAAAGCCGATTGACCGTGATGCCGCCAACCTCGACCGGAAGACCGGCCAGCAGGCCTGCGCGCCTCGCCACATTGCGGCAGTCCTCGCCCGCCTGGTTGGTGCAGCCCGCGACCACGTCCTCGAACTGGTCGCCGTCGAACGGGTTCCGCTCGACCAACGCGCCAACGAGGCCGCCCAGGAGATCGTCGGCCCGCACGGGCGAGAGCGTGCCGGAGTGTCGGCCGAACGGTGTGCGGATTCCGTCGTAGATGAACGCGTCTGTCATCGGCGGATTATACCGGCGCTGCGACATGAACGCGGACGGCCTACCGAACGTGGCTGAACTGCAGCCCACCGCGGCCCGTTACAGCGCGAGGACGTTCTTCTGCAGCTTGGTCAGACCCTGCTCGCCGGCCCACAGATCGAGCTCGACCGCGGCCAGCTCGTCGACCTCCGGGACGGCGTTGCCGTCCGTCCGCAGGTCGATCGCCTTGAGGTAGGTCCGGCAGGAACCGCATCCCTCGATGCGCACGTGCGGCCAGGCGTCACTGACGTGATACGACAGCTCGTCGGGTCGCTCCTCGCCACAGCTCGGGCAACGGCCCCTGAGGAACGACCACTCGGATGAGCAGAGCGAGCAGAGCAGCAGTCGGCGTCCGGCGACCTCCGGCTCGTCTCGCAACATGGCAAGGAGCGGCGGAGATCCGCAGCGAGGACAGGTCGCCCCGTGCGAGCTGCCTCCCTCTGCGTCGGCCGCCGCTATCCCATCCACGAGCGCCTGGGCAATCGGTTGGAGGAACGCCCGTGGGAAGAACTCGAGCGGAGCCTCGTCGCAGGCGAGGCTGTTGGCCATCTCGCCCAGCGCGCCCCGCTCGAGGAACGCGGTGAGCAACGCCCCCGCCGTCGTCGGCTCCGACCCAAGACGAGCGGCGATCGCCGACAGCACGTCGGTCGCGGCACCGCCCACGTCACGCACGAACCGCGCGAACGCCGCTTCCCTCGCCCGCGCCGGCAGGCGGTCGAGTCGCAGCCGAGGGGTCTCGTCGTCAGCCGGTTCGACCGCACGCCCCCACGCAGACCGCTGCGCCTTGCGGTAGAGCCGCTCCTGGAGATCGAGCACGCGCACGTAGAACGCGAGCAGCTCCTCGGCGTGCGGTCGCTCGGCGCGCAGCCGCTCGGCTCGGTCGCGGCGGCGTGTCCAGGGGGAATCGTGAGTAGCCGTCGCGAATGCTCCAGTCCAATCGATTGACTTAGTTTACTATCTAGTTTAAATCTAGACCATGGTCAGACTCAACGTTCACGAGGCCAAGACGCACCTCTCCCGATACCTGGAACGTGTGCAATCCGGCGAGACGATTGTCCTGTGTAAACGAAATGTCCCGATAGCCGAGATCCGAGCGATTCGCCAGCCGCGCTCGAAGCCGCGGCCGATCGGGTTGGCCAAGGGGACGTTCCAGATACCGGAGTCGTTCTTCGACCCCCTCCCCGAAGGCGACATCGCTGCCTTCGACGGCAACGGGGACGTGTGAACGTCCTGCTCGATACGGCGACGTTCTTGTGGACATGCCTTGATTCCCCTCGCCTCAGTGACGACGCGAGGCGCGTGTTTGCGAACCCGGACAACGACGTCGTGCTCAGCGTCGTGTCGGCGTGGGAAATCGCGGTCAAACATGGTCTCGGACGACTGCCGCTCCCCGAACCGCCGGAGCGCTTCCTGCCGCGCCAGCGCGACGCACATGGTGTGGGCAGCATGCTATTGGACGAGGAGACGGCGCTCCACGTGCGGCGTCTGCCGAACCTCCATCGGGATCCCTTCGACCGGATGCTGGTGTGCCAAGCGATCGTTCACGGGATGACGATCCTCACCCCCGACCCGCTAATCGCGCAGTATCCGGTGCGAACGGTGTGGTGACGAGACCGAATCCTCACGGCTGAAAAGGCTTCGCTTCAACAGGCGACGATCGCGGCGCGCGTGTGAGCTGCGGCGGCGAGATGCCTGAGATCGTCAGGGTCGCTCGTCAGGATCCGATCGCCGGGCGTCTTGAGACTCAAGCGGAAGTACGCTCGCTCGCCGTCTTCTCTTCGTACCACCGCGGATGGTGATGCCGCGCCCACCGTCGCGTGACGGTGCCGTCGATCATGGCGCGCGCGGTGCCGGGATAGGCCACGGTCCCGAGGTAGACGTGGAGCACGAGGAGCATGCCACCGGCCAGCGTCGCCGCGAAGTGGGCAAGGCGCATCGTGGCCAGCAGTGACGGACCGAACGAGTCCGGAAACCACAACAGCACGCCGCTCACGATGAAGACGACCGCCAGCACGCCCTGCGCCCAGAAAAACATCTTCTGTCCGGCGTTGTATTTGCCCGCGGGCGGCACCTTGTCACTCTGTCGCGTCGCGTAGTACCGCACCGCGCCGAGCCAGCGCCAGTCGGTCTCGCTCAGGAACATGTCCCTGATCCAGATCGCGACCATGACGACCATGCCCGCGCCGAACACCGCGCCGATCCACGGGTGCAACACGCGTGCGGCCGGTCCGCCGCCGACGAGCGTGGTAATCCAGAAGAGCTGCGGGTAGGCGAACGCCAGACCCGTCGCGAGCAGGACGACGAAGCCCACGCCCACGACCCAGTGCAGGATGCGCTCGAAGAACGTAAAGCGATTCAGCAGCGGCTCAGCCATCCCGATTCCCATGCGGGGCGCGAGACCGCCGCGCGGCGCGGTGACCAGGCACTACTCCTCCACCCGCTCCGGCCCGTACGCAAGCAAGTGCACCAGCGCGCCAACCACGCTGAAGCTGAGCAGGTAGGCCCCAATGCGCTTCAAGAATCCCAGCGCGGTCATCGGCGTCGGGCTGGCCGTCGGGTCAGACGGCAGGCTGTAGTCCTCGAGCCGGTCGCCATGCGGCACGACGTACATCATGTGGGTGCCGCCGACACCGGCCGGGTTGTACACCGCCGCGTTCGCGTAGCCGCGCGCCTTGAGCGTGTCTATCTTTTTGTCGGCCAGCGCGAGCATGTCGCGCTTGGACCCCCAGCTGATCGCGTTGGTCGGACAGGTCTTCACGCACGCCGGCTCGAGCCCGGCCTCGACCCGGTCCACGCACATGTTGCACTTCGAGACCTTGCGGGTGCTGGCGTCGAATCGCGGGATGTTGAACGGGCAACCGGTGACGCAATACTGGCACCCGATGCAGTTCTCCTGATTGAAGTCGACGATGCCGTTCGTGTACTGCACGATCGCGCCGGGAGCTGGACAGGCGAACAGACACCCCGGCTCCTCGCAGTGGAGGCACGCGTCCTTCTTGATCAGCCAGTTCAGGTTGCCGTCGATCTCCACCTCGTTGAATCGCATCAACAGCCACGTCTTCGGGCTCAGATCCTGGTGGCTCTGATAGCTCCCGAAGTTGGCCGTTGGCTCGATGCCCAGGTCGTTCCACTCCTTGCAGGCGACCTCGCACCCCTTGCAGCCGATGCACTTGGAGATGTCGACCAGCTTGGCGTAGGTGGGGCCAGCCGAGCGGAGCGCGTCCATCGGGATCAACGCGCCAGGAGTTGCCGAGATGCGGCGGATGGCGAGGGTGTCGGGCATGGGCCTATGCGCGCTCGAGGTTGACGAGAAACGCCTTGAATTCCGGGCACCGGGTGTTGGCGTCGCCGACGAAGGGCGTCAGCAGGTTCGCCATCGAGCCCTGCGTCAGCCCGACGAACCCCCAGTGCACGGGGATCCCCACCGTCCAGACGATCTTGCCGTTCACCCGGAGCGGCTTGATCCGCTTCGTGACGATGGCCGTCCCCTGCACCGCACCACGCTTCGAGCGAACGCGGACCTGGCTCCCGTTCGGTATGCCCTTTTCTTCGGCCAGCCCCTCGGGCACCTCGACGAAGAAATCGGGCATCGCCTCCACGAGATACGGCACGTTGCTCGTGACGAAGTGCTCGCGCTCGACGACGCGATAGATGGTGCAGGCGTACGGGTACTCGGGGTCCCCGTTCACCGCCAGGGTGTCGCGCACACCGTCGTACCAGCGGATGACCGGGTTCACCGGCACGCCTTCGTGGAGCGGGTTCGTCGTCGGGCTTTCGACCGGCTCGTAGTGCTCGGAGAACGGCCCGTCGGCGAGATGCGTGCTGAAAAGCCGCGCAACCCCCTCTTCATTCATGATGAAGGCGCCCGCCGCATCGGGCGGTGTCGTCCGGCCGTAGTCGGGCACGTCGCCGATCCACTCACGGCCGTTCCAGGCGATACCGGCGCGGCTGCTGTCCCATGGCCGTCCGTCCGCATCCGCGGAGGCGCGGTTGTACAGCACGCGGCGGTTGGCCGGCCAGCTGAACCCCCAGTCATGGTGCATCCCGAGGCCTGTCGGGTCGGCGGTGCCCCGGCGCTGCATCTGGTTGCCGTCCTCTGTGAAGCTACCGGTGTAGATCCAGTTCCCCGCGGCCGTGGAGCCGTCGTCGCGCAGATCGCCGAACGACGCGAGCTGCTGTCCGGTCGCCAGATCGCGCCCGTTGATCTCCTCCGCCAGCTCGACCAGCGTCGGCTCGCGCGGGTTGAGGTAGTCCCACGTCAGGTGCTGGATCGGCTCGTTGTACGCGCCGCCTTCCTCCTGGTAGAGCTCCTTCACCCGCCAGAACAGCTCGGAGAGGATCCAGGTGTCGGACCTGACGCCGATCGGCGGCTCGATTGCCTTCTCTTTCCACTGTGCCCAGCGCCCGCTGTTCGTGAACGATCCATCCCGCTCGATCCAGTGCGAGGAGGGCAGGTAGAGCACCTCGGTATCGATCTCCTCGGGTTTCATCCCCGGCGACTTCCAGAACTCGGCCGAGTCGAGCATGAAGGGATCGATGACCACCTTCCACTTCAGCTTGGTCATCGACTCGAGCAAACGTGGAACGTCAGGCCCAGCGAGCAATGGGTTGAACCCGAGCGCGATGAACCCCTCGAGCCGACCCTTGTGGGCCTTGTCCCACAGCGACAGCCAGGTGGCGTCCTCGCCCTGCTTCGCCAGGTAGTCGTACGCGAAGTCGTTCTCCGTGGTCGCGTGGTCGCCGAACCACGCCTTCATCTGCGAGATGTAGAACTTCGGATAGTTCCCCCAGTAGTTGACGGTGTTCGCCACGAGCGGCTGCGGCGTTGAATCATCGAGGTGCCGACTCAGCGACGTCTGGTCGGGCGTCGGCACCTTCAGATACCCGGGGAGGATGCCGGCGACAATCGCGTGGTCCGTCGCCCCCTGCACGTTGGCATGGCCACGCAGCGCGTTGATGCCGCCGCCCGGCCTTCCGATGTTGCCGAGCAGGAGCTGGAGAATGGCCGCGGTCCGGATGATCTGGCTGCCAACCGTATGCATCGTCCAGCCGACGGCGTACATGATGGTGCCGACACGATCGGCGCGCCCGGTCGAGCAGATGATCTCGGCCATCGCCAGGAAATCGTCTTCCGAACAGCCGGCAATGTCGGCCACGACGGTGGGCGTGTAGCGGTCGTAGTGCGCCTTGAGCAGCTGAAAGACGGACCGGGGGTCTTCCAATGACGGGTCGCGGCGGACGTAGCCGTCGGGTCCGCGCTCGTAGTCCCACGCGGTCTTGTCGTAGCTGCCGGCGGCCTCGTCGAATCCAGCGAACAGCCCGTCCGCGAACCCGTAGTCCTCCCCGACGATGAACGACCCGTTCGTGTGCGCGCGGACGTAGTCGGCGTGGTGCAGGTCGTTCTGGAGCATGTAGCGAATCAACCCGCCAAGGACGGCGATGTCCGCGCCGGGTCGGATCTGCATATGCCGGTCGGCGACCGCCGACGTGCGAGTGAAGCGCGGGTCGATGGTGAGAAGCTTCGCACCGCCGTTGTCACGCGCCTCGAGCGCCCACTTGAAGCCACACGGATGGTTCTCCGCTGGGTTGGCACCCATGACGAGCACAACGTCGGCGTTCTTGATGTCCTTCCAGTGGTTGGTCATCGCCCCGCGGCCGAATGTGGCGGCCAGACTGGCCACCGTGGGGCTGTGTCATATGCGGGCCTGGTGATCGATGTAGACCAGGCCCATGGCGCGCATGGTTTTCGTGATGAGATACGCGTCCTCGTTCGAGACCGTCGCGCTCCCCACCCAGGCGATGCCGTCCGCGCGGTTGACGACGCGTCCCTCGGGATCACGCTCGCTGAACGAGGTGTCGCGCGAGCCCTTGAACTTGCGCGCGAACCAATCCATCGCGAAGTCCCAGTCGACTTCCTTCCACTCGGACGCGCCCGCCTCGCGCAGCAACGGCTGGTGCCGTAGACGCGGGCTGATGGCAAGCTGCATCTGCGAGGCGCCCTTTGGACACAACGTGCCACCATTGATGGGATTGTCGGGGTCCCCCTCGACGTGAATGACGGTGTTCGTCGTGTTCAGACCGCCGCTACCGTGTACGTACGCGATGGTGCCGCACCCGACCGCGCAGTACGGACAGACGGTCTTGTACTCCTTCGCGTTGCGGATCTTCAGCTGGCGCACGGCCGCATGCGCGGGACGCAGATCGAACCCGAGCGCGCTGGCGCTCACGCCACCGACGACCGAGGCCTTGATGAACGTGCGACGCGAAATATCCATGGGGCCGGACATGTATATACCATACCCCTGATGGACTAGCAGCCAGCGGTGGAAGTCCCGCTGCATTCGAGCAGCGATGCATCCCGGTAGCCTGCGGTGCTCATCGGTCACATACTCCCGGTATGCTCCCTCTTCGCGCCTCGTCTACCGAGCGCCCCGCCGCTCTCGGTGCGACGCGGCACTTTCACCACGGGCTGCTAGGCGTTGCGTCGAGGCGGCACCCTGGGAGACACTTCGCATCGGGAGGACGCCACCACATGCGACGCACGTGTGCACTCATGACCGTCGGCGCCATCGGCATCGCGACCGCCGGCCTCGCCCAGACACGCTCCGCCCGACCGGTGGCCTCCATCAAACAGATTCAGGAAGCAATGGTCTCGCCCGCCTCCGACATCATCTTCAACGTCGGCCGGGCGGCGCCGCAGACCGACGCGGAGTGGGCCGTGGTGCGCAATGCCGCCGTGATTCTCACCGAGGCCGGCAACTTGTTCATGCTCGACGGCCGGGCCCGGGATGCGGAGGAGTGGATGGAGATGGCCGGCGCCTTGGTCGACGCGGGCGCGGCGGCCCTCGCGGCCGCCGAGGCGAAGGACGTCGACGCGGTCCTCGACGCGGGCAACGGGATCGTCGACGTGTGCGAGACCTGCCATGTGCCGTACCGCGACGGCGGGCGGCAGATGGGACCACCGCCCACGCCAGACGACCAGCGGGAGTGATCTTGCCGGTCATCCCACCATTGGAGAGGACCTCACCCGTGCCGCAGCTTCACACGACCGGTGTCCGCGCGGTCTCGGTGCGACGGCGCGGGCAGCAGCTCGAAGAGGACCTCGTCGTGGTCGAGGAACCGCTCGAGATCCGCGTCGACGGCAAGCCGCTGGTCGTCACGATGCGCACGCCAGGCCACGACGCGGAGCTGGCGGCCGGCTTTCTCTTTGCCGAGGGTGTCATCTCGAGCGGGCGAGAGATCGCGGCGTGTCGAGAGGAGACGGGCACCGATAACGGCGGGGCGCAGATCCGGGTGACCAGCTTCGCCGGCGACCGGATCGACGTACGGCTCCGCGACGGTGCGGGACGCGCCGCCGTCGAGACCGTCGAGCGCGAATTCCGCGCCACCGCGGCCTGCGGCGTGTGCGGCAAGGAGCAGATCGAGGATCTCCACCAGGATCTGCCGGCGATCGAGCCCGCGCCCTTCTCGACCACGCTGCTCGAGGCGCTGCCCGATCGGCTACGTGAACGACAGCAGCTCTTCGAGGCGACCGGCGGCATTCACGCCGCCGGACTGTTCACGCTCGACGGCACCCCGCTGTGCGTCCGCGAGGACATCGGCCGCCACAACGCGGTCGACAAGGTGATCGGGCACTTCGTGCTGAGCGCGGATGTCCCGCTGCGAGAACGGATCCTGGTCGTCAGTGGCCGGGCGGGGTTCGAGCTGGTCCAGAAGGCGCTCAAGGCGGCGATCCCGATCATGGTGTCGGTCGGGGCGGCGTCGAGTATCGCCGCCGACATGGCGACGACGGCGGGTATGGCGCTCTACTCCTTTGCCGGACCGGGCCGCGGCAATCTGCACGTGGTGAGCGCGGACACCCGTTCGACGCCGCGAGAGCCCCGCTGAGCCAGCCGATCGATGGTCATGCCGTCGCCGTTTATCATTCATTATGCTCGGAGGAGGCTTATGACACCTCGCTACGCACGGCTCATCGCGGTTGCCATCGCCGTCACGGTGTTGAGTGTGCCGATCCGCGCGCAGGCTCAGGAAGTCGAAGGCGCCAACGCGGTGCTGCCGTGGGCCTACGTGCTGAACGAGCCGGCGTCAGGGAACGCCGACGCACCGGATCCCGACGAGGTGGTGACGGTCCCCGGCTCCAGCGTCTCGATGCCGCGCTCCGCGATCAACCTCGACAATGGCCCGCCTGACTGGCACCCCGACTCTCACCCGCCGATGCCCGAGCTGGTCGCAAAGGGCGGCGGTGACGGGGTCGTCGCGTGCGGCTACTGCCACCTGCCGAACGGACAGGGCAAGCCGGAGAACGCCAGCGTCGCCGGGCAGCCATACGAGTACATCGTGCAGCAGATGACGGATTGGCGAAACGGTCGACGCAAGACGGGCGAGCCGCGGATGGGCCCGCCGGCCTTCATGGAGCGGATCGGCCTGGCCGCCACCGATGCCCAGGCTCGCGTGGCCGCGGAGTATTTCTCATCGATCGACTTCAAGCCGTGGATCCGCGTCGTGGAGACCGAGATGGTCCCCGTGACGCGGTTCTCCGGTTGGATCCACAAGGTGGTCGAAGGCGGCGGGATGGAGCCGATCGGCACGCGTGTGGTCGAGACGCCGGAGGATCTGCATCGAACCGAGCTGCGTGATGACGCCTCGGGTTTTATCGCCTACGTACCCACCGGCGCCGTCGCACGAGGCGCGCGCCTCGCGACCACCGGCGACAATGGCAGGACGACGACGTGCGCCGTCTGCCATGGCCCCCAGCTGAGAGGTCTCGGTCCGGTGCCGGCGCTCGCTGGTCGATCCCCGAGCTACATCGCACGCCAGCTCTACGATTTGCAGACGGGTATCAGGAATGGCGCCTGGTCGGACCTCATGGATGCGACCGTCGTCAACCTCACGACCGAGGACATCGTCAACCTCGCGGCGTATACCGCGAGCCTCGAGCCCTAGCAGCCCGTGGTGAAAACGCCCTTTCGTAGGTCGAGGGGCATGTGTTCGTGACACCGTGTCATAAGGTCGAGAAACGACGAGTGCGGCAGATCTTGCGCATCTCGCGCCCACGCGGGCGATACGAGGGTCCAGAGGCGGCCAAGATCAGCGATCAAGGCCTCGAAGACGGCGACCGCGCGGCCTTGGAGGCTCCGCGGCGTGCCGACGCCCGTCAGCTGCCGCATGAGGAGCCCAAGATTGAACCCGCAGACGTGCACAAGCACGCGCTTGAGGATGTTGGGATGCCCACGCAGATGCACCCGGCGCAGCCGCCCGGTCTCGTAGAGATGCGCGTTGGGGCGTTCGAGCAACTCGCCCCGCCGTCGCAGCAGCCGTTGCCCACGCGTGCCCCGAATGCGCCGACGGTTCGCGTACACGGCGTCGCGCGCCGCCGCCTTGCCTGTCCAGTTGCGTCGCCCGCGGTCCGGCTCCGAAACATAACTGCGCACGCCGAGCGCGGCGAACGCCACCATCGTCTCGTTACTGTGATACCCCTTGTCCCCGACGACCTCGGCGATACCGGCGCCGGCCGGCAGGACGGCTTCGACGTGGTCGGCCGCCGTGATCAGGGTCTCGACCATCGTCGTCGTATCGCCGTCGTCGGCATCCTGCACGGTGACGCCGACGATGGCCCCCGTCTCCAGGTCCACCGCATGCTCCGCGGTGTGCGCCAAGTGCGTGCGCCCGTCCTTCAGCTTCGTGATCTTCGCGTCCGGATCCTGCGGATGCGTCCAGTCGTCGTTGGAGCCTTTCTTCTTCCGTTTCCGGTCGAACCGGGCCAGCTCAGCGCGGGTCGGCGTGACGATGCCGGACGCCTCGGCCAGCCCGGTCAGAAACGCCTCGTAGCCTTCGCCCGTGTCCCGGCGCACGATACTCCGCAATGCGGCGTTCGCTTCCAACGTCGTGGCATCGATGCCGAGGGTCCGCCCGGTCACGAGCTGGGCGTCGGCCAGTTGCTGCAGCACCCACGTGAACACCGCTTGATGGGTCTCGACGTCGATCAGGCGCCGGGTGCGCGACAGCGTCGAGTGATCCGGCGGCGCCTCGTGCAGCTCGAGGTCCAGAAACTGCCGGATGCTCAGCGAATCGGCCGCCCGCCACGCGATCGCCCGCTCCGAGTCCAGCCCTTCGAAGTAGCCGAGCATCAGCAGCCGGAAGTACCGCCCCGGCGCCAGACTCGGACGACCGACGCCGTCCGCGTAGAACGGCGCGCATTGCGCCTCGACGAACGCGTCGAAGCCCGTGTCATCGAGGATCCGATTCAATCGCTGATAGAACGGATGCGCCGCACTGCGAGGCAGGTCGCTGGTGGGAACCCACATCGATGCTTGCCGCGCCCGGCGTCGTCGTTTGCCCATCGCCATGCGCGACAGTGTAGTACGCGGGATCGATCGTGTCGATCCCTAATAGGGACTTTCACCACGGGCTGCTAGCCCGTGGTGAGAGTCCCGCTGCGTTAGTCGGCTTCGGGACTGCGGCAGGCGAAGCTGCTCTCCACGTCGGTATTCCCTTCGCCGTCGTAGACCGCGACCTGCGGATAGGGGCAGACGGGGCGGGTCACCGCCGCGCTGCCGGTCTGGTCGAGCTTTGACGCGACGAGCCGCTCCGGTGCCTGACCGTCCTCGACCCACGCCCGGATCGCTTCGACCCAGTCGACGCGGTCGGGCCCGGGGCCACCGGCGCAATGCAGCACGCCCGGCAGCATATACAGCCGGGAGTAGTCGGACGCCGCAGCATCGCCGGCGTGAAGTCGATCGTAATAGTCGATGGTCCCGAGCGGTGTCAGCGCGAGATCCGACCAGCCGGTCCAGTAGATGATCTTGCCCCCCGCGTCACGGAAGCCGCCCAGGTCCGTATCGGTAGCGTCCAGGATCGCCGCGGTCGACGCTGTGTCCTCGCGCCACGTCGAGAAGTCGTACTGCGTGTAGTCCCAGTCCGGGTCGCTGAAGACGAAGTTCTTGTAGAGCTCGGTGCCGAAACCATAGTGCGCGTTGGGCACGCCCTGCGCGGCGCGTGGCTCGCTCCCGACCACCCACGAATCCCAGCCGCCGCGGTCGTCCTCGCCGCCGTAATTGAAGCCGAAGAACAGCGGCTCGCCGTTGGTCGTGGGCCCGTCGTAGACCGCGTTGATCGCGGCGACCTGCTGATCGGTCACGCAGTCGGCGCCGGGCGCGTCGCCGGCGCAGCGCGGCAGATCCTCCGGCTCGAACCCGCAGCGCCTTGGATCGGTCATCACACCGTCCTCGACGCCGTCGTCGGCATCGCACGCCGCCAGAATGCTCGACCCGAGGAGGCGCAGGTTGTCCGGGGTGAGCACCGGCGCGGTCGTGTCGCCGTCCGGGAAGATGGCCTGCTGGGTCTGCACGAACCCGGCAGTGAGCGCCGTCCAGTTATAGGCGGGCGCCGCCGCCACGATGCCGTCGAAGTCGTCCGGATAGCGCTGCGACTCCATCATCGCCTGGCCGCCACCGCGCGAGCAGCCGACGAAGTAGGAGTACTCGGGGGCCTGGGTGTAGTAGTGATTGATGATCGACTTCGCTGCCTCTGCCGTCAGGTGAATAGCGCGATGTCCGAAGTTCTCCTGCCGCTCCGGATTGTCGAGCGCCCAACTCGCCTCGATACCACCGCCGACATGGCCCGTGTCCGTACCTACCGTCGCATAGCCGCGTTCGAGCGGCGTCCCGCCGTGCGCGTACAGCGAGCGCGCCTGATTCTGCACGCTCCCGACGTATCCGCCGCCGCCGCCCATGAGGAACCGGCCATTCCAGTCATTGGACTCCGGAAGCAACAGCTCGAAGTTGATTTCGGTCTCGATGGTGCCGGCGACCCGGCAGTGGGCGGGGCCGGCGTCACCGCCCGGCACACGCTCGGCATCGGTGATCCGCATGTCGATCAGGTCGAGCGCCGTCAGATCGGCGCACGGATCCTGCGGGTCGGCGGCCGAGCTGGCGCACGCTGCCGTGAACGCCAGGGCCAAAGCGACGATGGTGGCGTGGGCGCGACGGGTATCGAAATGCATTGAGGTCTCCTTCGGGCCGTGCGTTTCCTGCACCATACTCACTCGCACCGGAGGCAGCAAGGCCCGCCCGGCGCCCACGCTATAATCCGCGCGCATGCCCCCCCTCGATGGACTCCGCGTCATCGACCTCACGCGCGTGCTCGCCGGGCCCTATTGCACGATGATGCTCGGAGACATGGGCGCGGACGTCATCAAGATCGAAGAGCCGACCCATGGGGACGATACCCGCGCGTGGGCGCCCCATCGGGCGGGCTGGAGCACGTTTTTTCTCGGCCTGAACCGCAGCAAAAAGAGCGTCGCACTCGACCTGAAGAGCGATGAAGGCGCCAGCGCCCTCCGTCGCCTGGTCGCCGCAGCCGACGTCATGGTCGAGAACTTCCGGCCGGGAAGCCTCGCCCGACTCGGCTTCGATTACGACACGGTTGCCGCACTCAACCCTCGCATCATCTATTGCTCGATCACCGGCTATGGGCAGTCGGGCTCCAAGAAGGACCTGCCCGGCTACGACGCGGTCATCCAGGCCGAAAGTGGGCTGATGGATGTGACCGGCTTCCCCGACGGTCCGCCGACCCGCGTCGGCGTCGCCATCACGGACTACCTGGCCGGTCTCTACGCCATGAACGGTATTCTCCTCGCGCTGCGGGATCGGGACACGACCGGCCTCGGCCAGCAGGTCGACATCGGGCTGATGGATGCCATGACGTCAGCCCTCGCGCTGCCGGCACTCATGTACTTCAATACCGGCACGGCGCCGGGCCGCGAAGGCAACCAGCACCATTCGTTGACGCCTTACGAAGCGATTCCGCTCGACGACCGCCTCGTCATCATCGCAGTCGGCAACCCGCGGCTCTGGACACAGTTCTGCCAGGCTATCGAGGCACCCGACCTCGAGCACGATGCGCGTTACGCGACCAACACCGAGCGGATGCGCCATCGGACCGCGCTCATCGACGAGCTGACACGGCGCCTGGCGCGCTTCTCGCCCGACGAAGTCATCGAACGGCTGCGTGCTCACACCGTGCCGTGCACCCAGGTGCGTAGCGTCGCCGAGGCGCTCGAGGATCCGCATCTGCGGGCCCGGGACATGGTGGTCGATATCCCGCAACCCGAGCTCGGGCACGTCCGGACACTCGGGAACCCCATCAAGCTCTCGCGCACCCCGGCCGTGATCACGCGACCGCCGCCCGCGCTGGGCGAGCACAACGCGGAGGTGCTGGCAGCCCTCGATGGGGACCGCAAGGGCGTGACTCAGGACTCGTAGGACACCGGGGTACACTAGAACAATGGACTACAGACAGCAGCCCTGGCCGATCGTCGGGGCCGCCGCCGTCGTGGTTGTGGCGCTCGCGGTCGCGGGGTATTGGTATGTCGGACGCGGCGACGCGGAACCCGACGTGCCACCCCAAGCGGCCGTCGAGGCGCCGCGTCCTGCGCCACCTGCGCCGACCGAGCCGGTCGAGCCCGACCCCGCGCCGTTCGTGCTCCCGGGGCTCGACGACAGTGACGGCGTGCTTCGCGACCTGATTGCCGGTCTCTCGGCACACCCCGGCCTCGCGGCGTGGCTGGTCACGGACGACCTGATCCGCACGTTCGTCGTCATGGTCGACAACGTCGCGGATGGCTCCAACCCGTCGCGGCACGTACCGTTCACCCGGCCCGATTCCAGGCTCGAGACGACGGGCGAGGCCGCCGAGCTGCGGATCGACACCGCCAGCTTTCGCCGCTACGACGACCTGACACAGATCGTCGTCTCGCTGGACACGAACGGCTCGGCTGAGCTGTATCGGCAATTGCTGCCGTTGATGGATGACGCGTACACGGAGCTCGGCTCTCCGGACGTCGCCTTCACCGACACGTTTCATCGCGCCGTCTCGCGCGTGCTCGAGACGCCGGTGATCGAGGGTCAACCGACGCTGGTGCCGCGCGCGACGCTGTTCGATTACACGGATGACTCGCTCCAGTCGCTCTCGCCGGCCCAGAAGCAGCTGCTCCTGATGGGCCCCGACAACCTGCGTACCGTGCAGGCCGCCATCAGGGAGATCGCACTGTCGATCGGACTGGGCGATCTCCCGCGAGGCTCGGTCCTGCTGCGGTAGCGGCCCGTGATGGGCGGGGTCCTTCGTGTCGCGCTGTGCCAGGCCAATCTGCCGGTCGGCGACCTCGACGGCAATGTCGAGCGCGCGCGGCGGCTGGTCGGCGACGCGCGCGCGGGGGGGGCCGACCTGGTCGTCCTGCCCGAGCTCGCGCTCACAGGCTACCCACCAGAAGACCTGCTTCTGAAGACGAGCTTCGTTGACGACGCCGCCCTGGCGCTCGAGGCGTTCGCCGGCGACGTGCATGACACCGTCGCCATCGTCGGTCTGCCCGTGCGATCGGTGAAGGGCGGTCTTCACAACAGCGCGGCCGTCGTCGCGGACGGCCGCATCGTCGCAACGTATCACAAGCACTTCCTCCCCAACTACGCCGTTTTCGACGAGCAGCGATACTTCGCGCCAGGGAACGAAGCGGTCGTGCTCGATCTCGGCGGCGTACGGGTCGGGGTCACGATCTGCGAGGACATCTGGCGGGCGGGCGGTCCCGCCGAATGGGCGACCGTGGAAGGCGGTGCGGGGCTGCTGGTCAACCTGTCCGCCTCCCCCTATCACCGGGCGAAGGGCCAGGAGCGCGAACGACTGTTCGCCGGGCGCTGTACCGATTACCGCTGCTTTCTCGCGTTCTGCAACGCGGTCGGCGGTCAGGACGAGCTGGTCTTCGACGGCCACAGTCTCGTCATCGATCCGACCGGGGCGGTGCTGGCGCGTGGCCGCCAGTTCGACGAGGAGCTGCTCGTCGTCGACCTCGACCTCGCCGCATCATCCAGCGCGAACAGGAGCGGGGCGACCATGGGCACGGAGCGCGTCCGCCTCGTCACGGTGGACCGCCCCGGAGCGGTCAGGCCGGCGCTCGAGCCACGGGCGCTGTCCGCGCGCCTCGACCCCGAGGCCGAGGTGTACCGCGCGCTTACGCTCGGCACGGCGGATTACCTCGACAAGAACGGGTTCCGCGGCGCCGTGCTCGGGCTGTCGGGCGGCATCGACTCGGCGCTCTCGCTGGTGATCGCGGTTGACGCCATCGGACCGGACGCGGTGACGGCAGTGTCGATGCCGTCACGGTTTACGGCCGACGCCAACCGCGACGACGCCACCGAGCTCGCGCGTCGCCTCGGCGTCACGCAACTTGAGGCACCGATCGAAGCCCTGGTGGGCGGCTACGGCGAGGCGCTTGCGCGGCCGTTCGCCGACACCGAGCCGGGCGTCGCGGAGGAGAACATCCAGGCGCGCATCCGCGGCAACCTGCTGATGGCGCTCTCCAACAAGTTCGGCTGGCTCGTGCTGACGACCGGCAACAAGAGCGAGATGAGCGTCGGCTACGCGACGCTCTATGGCGACATGGCTGGCGGGTTCGCGATCCTCAAAGACGTGTTGAAGACGTGGGTCTACCGGCTGTCGGTCTGGCGCAACCGGGAACGCGAGGTCATCCCCCAGCGCATCATCGACAAGCCGCCGACCGCCGAGCTGAGAGCCAACCAGCTCGACACCGACAGCCTGCCGCCCTACGACGTGCTCGACGCGATCCTCGAGGCGTACGTCGAGCAGGATCGAAGCCCGACCGAGATCGAGGCGCTCGGCTTCGATCGGGGCACTGTGCGCCGTGTCGCGCAGTTGGTCGACCGCGCGGAGTACAAACGTCGCCAGGCGCCCCCGGGCGTCCGCATCTCGACCCGCGCGTTCGGCAAGGACCGCCGCCTGCCGATCACGAATCAGTATCGGCCGACCTAGTGTCCTGTAACCGTAGTTCGCAACATAATTTCCGGGCGGGCATCCCGCCTGACGGCACCGCCGCCAGTGTGGGCATCCCGCCTGACTGCGGTGCTCCTCGGTCACATAGGCCCACTATGCTCCCTCGTCGCGCCTTGCCAGCCTGGCGCCGCGCGCCAGGACTTATGCAGCGAACTACGGTTACAGGACACTAGGTTCACACGTCGATCAGTCGCGACCTGAGCATCGTCCGCACATACCGACCGAGGCGCGCTTCCGCGGGCTCGACGCGACCACCGAACTCGGTCCGCAACCGCTCGGCGATGACCGCGAGCGGCGTCTTGCCGTCGCACGCTTTCCACACGACGGTGCCGACGTCGTCGAGTCGGATCCGGTAGTACGGCTCGGACAGCTTGGTCGCGAGCCATCGGCCGAGCACGTGCTCGCCGAACTTCGGACGCAGCACGACGCAGCGGCCCTGCTCCTCGCGCCATGAGAGACGTCGCCGCGGTTGTGCGGTGGGCTGCAGCGTCATTCCATCTTGACGCCAGGGGCGCCGGAGCGCATCGCCTTGAGCGGGACCTGCACGAGCATGTAGAACAGCACGATGAAGATGAGCGCGCCGACCAGGGCGCTGTCGGCGAAGCGCGGCAAGACCAGTCCCGGGACCACCTCGCTCGCGAGCACGATGAACGCGAGCAGGACAGCCGTGAGCGCCTCGCCGGCGATGAATCCGGATGAGAGCAGCACGCCGGTGTTGGTCGCCCGCGTCCGCTCCTCGCCAGACGCGTTGCGCTCGTTGAGCGACCGGTTGAGCCACCAGGCGATGATCCCTCCAACAAAGACCGCCGAGGTCGATTGGAACGGCAGATACATGCCGACCGCAATCAACATCGGCGAGGGTGCGTTAATCAGGATGAGACCGGCGGCCAGCGCCATCCCGGTCACGACCAGTGGCCAGGCCATCTCGCCGCCGACGATGCCCTGCGCCATGAGCGCCATGAGACCGGCTTGCGGCGCCGGGAGCTCCGCGCTCCCGATCTCGTAGACCCGGTCGAGCGCGATCATGGGAAGGATGAGGACGACCGCGGCGATCGTCACGCCAATCAGCTCGCCGACCTCCATCTTCCACGGCGTACCGCCAAGGATATGACCGACCTTCAAATCCTGCAGCATGTCACCGGCAATGCCGCAGGCGCAGCAGACGACGCCCGCGACACCGATCACACCGAGGATCCCGCTCTGACCGGTGACCCCGATGAACACCATCACGATGGCCGCGATCAGCAGCGTGCTGAGCGTCAACCCGCTGATCGGGTTGTTCGAGCTCCCGAGGAGCCCGACCAGGTAGCCGGCCACGGCGGCGAACAGGAAGCCGAGGATGATCATCATCACGGTCAGCAACACCGCCCCGCCAAGACTCTGGCTGAAGTACCAGTAGAGGCCGAACAGCGGGATCGACAGCGCGACGATCCCCATCCCCGTCTTCTTGAAGCTGAGGTCGACGTCGAGCCGCTTGGTGTCGCCGCCGGCGTTGGCGGTCCGCAGATCCCCGACCGCGCTCCCGATGCCCTTCATGAGCGAGGTCCGCAGCTTGAAGAGCGTGAAGAACGCCGCGACGATCATCGTGCCGACCGCGAGGGGGCGCACCTGCTGGCGCCAGACCTCGGTGCTCAGCGTGATGAAGCTCGCCTGATCGGTTGCCTCTGCGGCGAGGCTCGGGTTGAGAAACAGGCCCAGCGGCACCAGGAGCAGCCACCCCATCACGGCGCCCGCGAACAACGTCGCCGCAATCTGCGGGCCGACGATGAACCCGACGCCGACGAGGGCCGGTGACGCCTGCGGGGACTGCAGAAGGAAGCCACCCACATAGTTGATCGGCTGGCCGAGCATTTCGATCGTCGAGCGCCCGAGCGAGACGAAGGTCGCGGCCGAGTCCGCGACGAAGGTGACGCCGTTCGAGTTCTTGACCAGCTCCCACAGGCTGGCGATCCCCATGGCGCGGAAGACATAGGCGGCGCCGGTCTGCTGCCCCCCCTGGCCGGCCTTGACCAGCTCAGCGGCCGCCACGCTCTCGGGAAACGGCAGGTCGGCCTCGACGACCAGCGTGCGGCGCAGGACGATGATGAAGAGCACGCCGAGCAGACCACCCACCAGCATGATGGCGGTGCTCTCCCAATAGCGCAGCTCGTCCCACACACCGCTGATGACGAACGCGGGGATTGTAAAAATGGCGCCGGCAACGAGCGCCTCGCCGACCGATGCCGTCGTCCGAGCCATGTTCTCTTCGAGAATCGAGCCGCCGAGCAATCGCAGCGCGGCCATGGCGACAACGGCGGCGGGAAAGGTCGCAGCCACCGTGAGGCCGACCTTCATGCCCAGATAGGCGTTCGCGGCGCCGAGGACGATGGCCATGAGCGCCCCGAGGGCCACGGCTTTGAAGGTCAGCTCCGGGAGATTCGACTCTTCGGGCACGAACGGGGTGAACGACGCCGGCGACGTCCCACGGGTCGGTTCCATCGTGTAAGTCTGCAATACGACCGGCTGGTTGTCACCTTGACGACTGGATGCCGACGCCATCGAGAAAGCGATGGGCAAGGCATGCTACGGTCCGGCATGGTTCGGGCCGAAAACAGTGGCGTGCGGCCAATCCCGGACATCTACGCCGAGAAACGGGCGGCGGGGCGTCCCGTCATCTCGATCGAATTCTTCCCGCCCAAGACCCCAAAAGGCGACGAATCGCTGTTCTCCCGGACGCTCCCCCGTCTCGCGGCCGCGCACCCCGATTTCTGCTCGGTCACCTATGGCGCCGGGGGCAGCACGCGAGCGAAGACGCTCCAGGTCGTCGATCGCATCCAGCGCGCGCACGGACTGCCCGGCATGGCGCATTTGACGTGCATCGGCTCGACTCGAGCGCAGATCGACGACTACCTCCGCGAGGCGGCGGCGCTCGGCATCCGCAACATCCTTGCGCTACGCGGTGATCCCCCGCGGGACGATGACTTCGTCCAGCCGCAGAACGGGCTCGACTACTCGTTTCAACTGATCGACATGATCAAGGCCCACGGGCCATTTGCCGTCGGCGCCGCCGGCTTCCCCGAGAGTCATGTCGCCTGCGCCGAGGGCAAACACGTAGATTGGCAGCGGGTGGGGAACAAGATCTCGCATGGCGCCGAGTTCATCCTGACGCAGCTCTTCTTCGACAACGCCGACTACTTCGAGTTCGTCGACTACATGACCAACGTGCTCCACGTCACGGCGCCGATCACGCCCGGTATTCTGCCGATCCTCAGCGGCGCGCAGATCACGCGATTCACGGCACTCTGCGGCGCCACGCTGCCCGCCCATCTGTCGGCGAAGCTCGGCGCGCTGGGAGACGATACGGAAGCGGTGACGGAGTTCGGTATCGAATTCGCGTCACGCCAATGCGAGGAGCTGCTGCGCGGCGGAGCTCCGGGACTCCACCTCTACTCGCTCAACCGGTCTAGGTCGTCGCTCGCGATACTGAAGAATCTTGGCCTTGCGTGAGCGCGGACTAGCAGCAATCCCGTGGTCGGCGCGTGAGGAAGTCTTGCGGATTGCCCAGGATCGGCTCTCCCGTCTCGTCCGGCGTGGTGCTGACGGCCGTCTCATCGGGCGGCGCCGCAGGGGGTGCCACGGCGCGCGAGGCGAGGTCGTCAATCAGGTCGCTCGCGATCCGATCCTGCAGCGCAAACAGCTCCTCGACCGAGCCATCGACCTTGACCGTCCGGACGATGCGCCCGGTCGCCACGTCGGCGTATCGCCCGGTGACCCGGAGCCGATCGCCGAGACGCTGATACCCGCCGGACACGAACCAGCGCGCGCCCGACGCCCGCGCGACCACCAGGACGGCGGCTGCATCGAAGGCTGGCTCCCCTCCGACCCGCGCGACCGCGGTGTCCGCGTGACCCACGGCCGAGAGCCGCGGTGTCCGCTGAATGCGTAAGCGCACGGTCTCGGCGATTCCCGCACCAATCCAGGCATCGCCGTCATGCCCGGTGATGTTGGCGAACGGCAGGACCACGACGCTCGCCGGCATCTCGCCGGTGCCGATCTCGACAGCATCCTGGGCGGAGAGTGGCCCAAGAACCAGCAGCCAGGCGCAGAGGCCAGTACACTGTATGCGGTGTAAAAGCGGTTGCCTCGGCGTGGGCATGAGGTCTCATTCTACCGAGACGGCAGCGGCCGGACATAGGTTCCAGGTGTTGCAGTCTCGCACATCTGGGAAACTCGTCACGAAACTGACATTTTGTCTCAGAATGAGACACTTGGTAGGATCGACAGGAAAAGGCCCGCGGTCCGAACCGCAATCGAGCAGCGTTGCAAGACACGTCAAACCAATTACTTACGGTGCCATCGACATGAACTCCTCAGTCTGGCGCGACCCTTGCTTTTTGACTGGCGATTGCCGAACCGTCGCTGCAAGAAGGCAAGAGCCGTGGCCGCTCCCACACTGTCCGCTTGTCCGTCCGACTCCGCGGGCGCTCCACCGCCCCCTACGATGGTTGTCGGTGGCGTTGGACCCGACGAGGGCGCGGTGACTCCCGAACCCGATCCGCCGACCGCGGCACCAACGCCTCGTCCAACACCAGCGGCCAAGCGAACCGGCCCTCCAGCGTTAGGTGCGATCCTGCTCGAGCGCAAGCTCGTCACGGAGGAGCAGCTCACCCAGGCGATGGACCGCCAGAAGCGAACGCGGCGACGCCTCGGTCGCGTGCTGGTCGAGATGGGCTTCACGACACCGGAAGCGGTCCTCGAAGCCCTGAGCGGTCCGACGCTGGTCGTCGCCATCACGAGCCCGAAGAACCTGACCGCGCTCGACGACCTCCGCTTCGCCTCCGGCTGCGAAGTGCAGATGATGGTCGCGATGGAAACGGAGATCCAGTCAGCGCTCGACAAGTACTACGGCAACCGATTCGGGACGGCCAACGAACAGGAAGACACCGGACAGACGGTCGTGATCGACGTGCCGGGTCCTCAGCTGGATCTGCACGACGAGCAAGCCGAACGGTCGGCCACCTCGCTGGTCGATCGCATCATCGCGCGCGCCGCGGCGGACCGCGCGAGTGACGTGCATCTGGAGCCGATGAAGAACAGTCTCCGGGTGCGGTTCCGTATCGACGGCACGTTTCACGAGGTCGCGCATCTGCTGCTGGCGCTCGCCCCGGCTGTCATCGCCCGCATCAAAGTGTTGTCGGGCATGGACATCTCCGAGCATCGGAACCCGCAGGACGGGCGGTTCAGCGCAACGGTCGGCGGCCGCGGCCTGGATATGCGCGTCTCGACATACCCGACCCTCTGGGGAGAAAAGGCGGTCCTCCGACTGCTCGACCGGGCGACGTTGCAGCTCACGCTCGACGGCGTGATGCGGATGCGCGGTCTCATCACGCGTCCCGAAGGCATTCTCCTCGTCACCGGACCGACCGGCAGCGGGAAGACGTCCACGCTCTACGCAGCGCTGGCCGAGCTGGCGGAGATGGGCAAGAACGTCATCACCATCGAAGACCCGGTCGAGTACTGGCTGGCCGGCGTCAACCAGGGTCAGACCAATCACAAGGCCGGATTCGACTTCGCGTGGCTTGCGCGCCATGCTTCGTCAGGATCCCGACGTCATCATGGTCGGCGAGATCCGGGACACCGAGACGATGGAAACCGCCATCGAGGCGGCGCTCACCGGCCACCTCGTCCTCTCGACGCTGCACACCAACAGCGCGGTGGCCACGGTGACCCGGCTGGTGGAAATGGGCGTCGAGCCGTACTTGCTCGCGTCTGCCCTCATAGGCGTCCTGGCACAGCGACTCATTCGCAGGACGTGCGAGACCTGCCGGGAACCGATGGCCGCGCCGCCTACGCTCGGCCCGCTGTTCGACGGCAATCCGCCGGACAAGGTGTGGAAGGGCGTCGGCTGCGAGGAATGCCGCGGCACCGGCTTCCGTGGTCGTATCGGCGTCTTCGAGCTGCTCACGCTGGACGACGACGTGAGAAAGCTGATGTTCGACGGCGCGTCCGAGGCCGACCTGTCGAAGGCGGCCAGAGCCGGCGGGCTCGTGACGCTCCGCGACCAAGCGCTGGATTGTGTCCGGGCAGGCACGACCACACTCGAGGAAGTCGTGCGGATCTCATCCGACCGGTAGGAGCGTGTGCACGAGATGGCTTCGTTCACGCCCGAGACGCAGTGCGCCGAATGCGGTGCGACCGGCTTGAACGAGCTCGACAGCGCGCCGACGGGCGACTGCTGGCTGCAGTGCGACAACTGCGGTCACATCTGGCGCTCGACGGGACCCCGGGTCGATGCGTTCGAGCTGATCATCCGGCACCGCGCCGCTGGGGCGAGGCGGCGCGCCAGCCGTCGGCCACCGCGCGGCGTCGCCCGCGCCGAGCGATACACCGTGAAGCTGACGTTGCGATACCGGCTCGCCGGGACGGTCGAATGGGAAATGGGCCAGACCGAAAATATCAGTAAGTCGGGCGTCCTGTTCCGCACCGAGCACAGCGGCCCGCTCTTCCGACGCTACATCCGCGCCGAACCGCAACAACCCGTCGAGCTCGTGCTCGAGCTGCCGACGATCAACCCTGAATCGCCCGTCAGCCGCGTCCGCTGCCTCGGTGAAGTCGTGCGCGCCGAGGACCCAGAAGCGCCCGATATGCTGCCCACCGTCGCTGCGACGGTGCATGACTACAGGCTGGCGTCGGCGTAGGGAGAGCGACCCTGTCTTAGGTCTTGCGTCTTCGGAGCGTGCCTAACTCCGGTCCATCCATTCGACGAAGCGAGACGGTTCTTCGACGATCATCACACGCACGACCCGCTGATACTCCTGCATGAGCTGTTTCGCGGCCTCCTTCGCATCCTCGGCGGATGCGTACCGCACCGAGATCGCCGGTGCGTTCACGGCCCCCCCGCGCACGGTCGTGACCAACTTGAACATCGTCGTCTCCGGTTTAGTGAGGGCGCTGATCATACCACTCGGTCATCTAGTGGACTGTAACAGTCAGCCGCTTAGTGAGATCCGAGCCGCGACGCCCAGCTGGCAAGGCGCGACGAGGGAGCATATTGGGCATATGCGACCGAGGAGCGGCGCTGCCAGGTGGCGCGTCCCGGCAGGAGATCGCTAAGCGAATGGCTGTTACAGTCCACTAGCGAGGCCGCGCCAGATCGGCGTCCCGTCAGTGCCGAGCACGAGGTCGATGACCAACCCGTAGCTCCCGATGCCCTCGTCGACGCGATTCGCGCGAAGAAACCGATCGTAGACTCGGCGCGCGTTGCGACTGACGACCGGCACGATGCGTCCGAGCCGTGCGTCAATCGCGCGGATGTCTGCTCTTGGGCCGTCGTCCACCGTGGTCCACAGGTCGGCGCGTGCCGCCGGCGACAGCGCCGGTAGCAGCCGGCGCGCGAGGAAGAGCCAGCCACTGTACCGGCTCTGGTCGTTCCCGGCCAGACAGGTGAGCCATCCCACAAAGCTGGCCTCGGCCTCGTGCGCATAGCCGGCCAGATGCGCCCACTCGTGCGCGACGACGAACGGCCGTTCATAGGGCAGCACGGTGTCGTTGACGAGCACCTCGAGCGAGAACGGGTTCAACATCCCGTCGATGCCGGCGCGCTGAAAGTATGCCGTGAGCATCGTCGTCTTCGGTACCCCGGCCACGGCAGTCCGTGTCGCACCCAGACGCCGCTGCACGAGCTCGAATGCCGGTGCGAGCTCGGATGGAAACTCGACGAGGCCGGTCCACGTCGTGGCGCGCGCCGGCGCATAGAGCGCGTTCACCCGCCGGATCGACTCGGCCGCAAGGTCCGCCAGGGCCGTCGTTGTGACACGCGACTGGGCGTAATCCAGCTTCGACGCGAGCGGCACGCGGCGATAGTTCAGCCCCCACACCGCGACAAAGACCAGGTAGACGACCGCAGCGATGACCGTCGTCCGAAACACCTGGCGCGCGAACGCGAGTCCACGTGTCCGACCGCCGCGCCCAGGGCGACGGAGTGAACGCCACCACCAGACGCCGAGACCGGCGAGCCCGAGCACGAGCACGACGTCGAACAGGGCGAACCCCACGAGGCTCGACAGCCGCGTCACCATGTTCTGGGCGAGCGGATAGACCTGATGCGAGTAGAGCCGCTCGACCCAGCCAGCCGGGGTCGGCACCAGCGCCGCGACGACGGCCGTCCCGATGACGGCCAGCGACACCCGAGGGACTCTAACCACGCGTGTGGTCACACCTGAGCCAGGTGTACCCCGTGGTCGTCGAAGACGATGTAGTGCTTGGGCAGGATGCGCACGCCGACCGCGTCGCCGGCCCGATGTCGCGCACCCGCACCGGCACCCATTAGAGCCCGGAGCCGGATGCCCTCCACCTCGACCTCGACCAGTGCGGCATCCGCGTACGGCTCGATCGAGGCGACGCGGCCACGCCAGCCGACCCCGGCCGTGTCCAGACGAACATGGGCGGGTCGGACCCCGACCGTGATGTCGCGACAAAACACTTCGTCGATGCGACCGCGCAGCGAGATGGTCTGGTTGCCCAGCAGGATGGCTTGACCATCCTTCTCCAGGATTGCGGGCACCAGGTTGATTGCCGGTCGCCCGAAATATCGGGCGACACACTCAGTCGCGGGTGCCTCCAGCATCTCGGTCGGCGAGGCACACTGGAGCAATCGGCCACGTTGGAGCAGCACGATGCGACTCGACATCGCGAGCGCATCATCGGGATCGCCGGACGCGCACACGAACGTCGTCCCGATCGTGGCATGCAGGGCCAGGATCTCGTCGCGCCGAGCGGTGCGCGCCTGTCCCTCGACGTGCGCGAATGGATCGTCACAGAGCACACACGGCCGCGTCTCGGCGGCCGTGTCGCCGCCGGGTGCGGCGGTCAGTTCCTCCATGGAGACGAAACGCGGCGGCCGGTGCCCCGCCTGTCCCGCGTCGCCATCGCCCTCGACGCGCACGGTGCCACTCGACGGCGCGTCCATGCCCGCGATCAGTCGCACGAGCGTCGACTTGCCGCACCCGGGCGGCCCGGTCACGGTGAGGAATTCGCCCGCCCGCACCGTGAGGCTGACGTCATCGATGGCGGTCGTCGCATCGAACCGTTTCGACACGTGCTCAAGTCGTATGTGCATGGCGAGTGCGTCGATCGGCACATGGTACACTCCCCCGATGGCGAAACGGGACGAGAGCACGTGGGGTCGTTCGACGGTCGAGACCGCGTGCCCGCTCGATTGCCCGGACACCTGCAGCCTTGAGGTGTCGGTCGAACAGGGACGGGTCACGCGCATAGACGGGTCGCACCGTCAGGCCGTCACTGGCGACTACATCTGCAGCAAGGTGCGTCGCTTTGGGGATCGCGTCTACGGTCCAGACCGACTGCATCACCCGGGGGTGCGGAAGGGGGCCAAGGGCGACAGCCGCTTCTCGCCGGTCAGCTGGGACCAAGCCCTCGACGCGGTCGCCCGTCGCATGCGCGAGATCCGCGACGAGTTCGGAGGCGAGGCGATCCTACCCGTGTCCTATGGGGGATCGAACGGTCTGTTGACCCAGGACACCGCGGATGCGCAGCTCTTCCGACGATTCGGCACGTCGCGCCTCGCCAGGACTGTCTGCGCCGCGCCGACGACGGCCGTCAGCCAAGCGCTGTACGGTGCCATGCCCGGCGTCACCTATCGCGATTACGAGCAGGCGCGGCTCATTGTGGTGTGGGGCGCGAACCCGTCGACGACCGGGATCCATCTGGTTCCGCACATCCGCGCCGCCATGAAGGCCAGCGCGGCGCTCGTCGTGGTCGATCCGCGCCGGACGCCGCTGGCGAAGCAAGCCGATATCCACCTCGCGGTGCGACCGGGCACCGACGTGGTCGTCGCGCTTGCCATCCACAGGTTTCTCTTCGAGCAGGACCTCGCGGACACGGCATTTCTCGAGGCGCACACACGCGGCGCCGAGCACCTGCGCGAACGCGCGGCCGAGTGGACGATGGAGCGCGCGGCCACGGTCGCGGACATCGACGTGGACTTGCTCGAACGGGTGGCCGAGCTCTACGCGGAGTCGTCGCCGGCGGTCATCCGCTGCGGCTGGGGCCTCGAACGGAATCGGAACGGCGGCAACGCCGCCATGGCGGTCCTCGCGCTGCCGGCCGTCGGCGGCAAGTTCGGCGTGCGCGGAGGCGGTTTTTCGATGAGCAACTCGGGCGCGCTTGGCCTGACGGACGCCTCGTGGATCGAGGCGGACGAGCCTCCGACGCGGCTGGTCAACATGAACCATCTGGGGCGCGCACTGACGGATTACAACGACCCCCCGGTCAAGATGCTCGTGATCTACAACTGCAACCCGGCGGTGACGATGCCGGATCAGAACCGCGTGCTGCGTGGGCTTGGCCGCGAGGACTTGTTTACGGTGGTCTTCGACCAGGTGATGACCGACACGGCTCGCTGGGCCGATGTCGTGTTACCGGCTACGACGTTCCTGGAGCATTACGACGTGGCGCGCAGTTACGGGCTCGGCAACCTGCAGCTCGTCCAGCCGATCATTGACGCCGTCGCCGAGGCGCGCCCCAATGTCGAGGTGTTCAGCGATCTGGCCGCCCGCGTCGGTATCGATGTCAGTCCCGGTCTGCGCTCGGATCCGGAAGCGCTGATGCATGTGGCAGAGGCGCTGCCCGACGGGCTGCGCGACGCGCTTCTCACCACGGGCCTCGCGGAGGACGCGCGCGGCGCGACGCCGATCCAGTTCGTGGACGTGTTTCCGCGGACGTCGGACCGCAAAGTCGACCTGTTCCCGGAGGCGCTCGAACGGGAAGCCCCAGAGGGCCTGTATCGCTTCCGGGCGGACCCGGCGAACGACGCCTACCCCCTCGCACTCGTCTCCCCCGCCAGCGGCAAGACCATCACGTCGACGCTCGGCGAGCTGCGTCCGCGACTCGCCTCGCTGCAGATCCATCCGGACGACGCGGCGCGGCGCGACCTGTCGACGGGCGATATGGCGCGGGTGTTCAACGAGGGCGGCGAGGTCCACTGTCCGGTGACCGTCAATCCGAACGTGAAGCGGGGCGTCCTCAGCCTCCCAAAAGGGCTCTGGCAGCGCAGCACGGCGAACGGCTCGACCGCGAACGCGCTGGCCCCGGATACGCTGACCGACCTTGGCCAAGGCGCCTGCTTCAACGACGCGCGCGTCAATGTGGCGCGCATCGTCAGTGCCGACATCGGCGGGCAAAGCGTTTCAGTGTCGACCGGCGACCGGCGGCAAGAGCGGGTACACTGATCGGGTTCCAGCATTTTTCAGGTATCAGGAAGGCATCAGCCATGGCGTCAGGTGACGATCCGAAGACCGATGGACCCGCACCGGCTACGGGGGGACATGTCGTCACGTGCGTCAAGTTCCAAAAGGAACTGCCCGGTCTCGAGGAACCGCCCTGGCCTGGCGAGCTCGGGCGGCGAATCTACGAGAGCGTGTCGATCGAAGCGTGGAAGCTCTGGGAAGAGCGGATGAAGATGATCCTCAACGAGTACCGGTTGATGCCGTGGCAAAAGGAGGCGCAAACCCTGGTGGCCACACAGATGGAGGACTTCTTCTTCGGCGAGGGTTCCGCGCTCCCCCCCGACTACACCCCGCCTCAGGAAAAGCAATAGCGTCGAGAGGACGGAGCCTCGACGGTCCCCGACCCGTCGCGCAGGGCTTCAGCCCTGCCGCTCTCTGACGTCAATCGACGGGGTGATCTCGAACCGCAGGCACGCGTGCGCCCGGCGCAATGCCGACACGACGTCGACCGCGTGTCTCGCGCGGGCGAAAACGAACCCCAGGTAGCTGGCCCCTTCAGGCAGCGGCACAACCCGTTGGTCAACCTTCGTGGCGATGACCACGTCGTCGATATGCGCCAATCGGCGAGCCTCGTCCAGACCATCGACCCGGCGGTAACGCCCCTCGTGGGGGATAGGGATCATCATGACCCCCGCGGCCCCGGGCGCGAGCCGGCACGGCGTGGCGACCCGTCGAAGCGCGTGTTGCAGGACGACGTCCTCCAGCGACGCCGCGTCGCCATCCGGCGACTCGAAGCGCATCATCCGCGAGCACAACCCGCCGATCGGCCGGGGCGCGACCTCGAGGACGAAGACACCGATATCGTTCAGGCGGCACTCGGCGTGCACGGGGCCGTCGGTCAGGCCGATGGCGGCAACCGCCGCCTCGACCTGCGTACGGACGCGCTGCTCGGTCGTGCCGGAGAAGCCGGCCGGCGTCACGTAGATCGTCTCCTCGAAGAACGGTCCTTCGAGCGGATCCGGCTTGTCGAACCACGCCAACACCTCGAGCACCCCATCCGTCACGAGGCCCTCCATGGCGATTTCGTGACCGGGGAGGTACTCCTCGACGAGGACGACGTCGTGCGCGGGGTCCCGCAGCGCTCTCACGTCGGGGGATCGGAGCAGGCGCTCGAGTCGGGACAGGGCGCGTGCGAGATCCGCCGGCGTATCCGCACGCATGACGCCCCGACTCGCCGAGAGGTGGAGCGGCTTCACCACGCACGGGTAGCGCACGCGTTCGGTCAGGTTGGCGACGCCACCGCAGGGGCTGGAGAAAAACCACGGGGCGGGGAGACCGGCCGCGCGCAACCGCGTCCGGGTCATGAGCTTGTTGCCCGCGACGCGCACCGCGTCCGGGGGACTGGCGGGCACGCCGAGCGCCTGGGCGGCCAGGGCGGCTATCACCGCGGGGCGGTCGCCCACCGCCACGACACCGTCGATCGATCCATCGACCGTTGACTCGACGATGGCGTCGACCGACGCCCGCTCGTCATGGAAACGCACGGGCACCGCCGCGTCGCGCCAGGGATCCTCGAGCAGATGACATCGGTCAGTGGCGCAGACGAGCTGGACCCCGAGGCGCCGAGCGGCCGCATCAAACGCTCGAAGCTGATAGCCGGTCGTGGACGAGACCAGTAGGACGCGGGGCATCGGGTCAGCGCGATCGACTCGACGTCGTCATACCAGAGCCACCTGCTCCGGTGTCGGTTCCGCTCAGCAATACCAGGGCTCGTTGAGGAACGGGACCTCAGCGCGCGTCTGTAGCGGCTCGCTGAGCGCGCGCACGTCGTTGGCGCCTTCGTGCGCCAGCGCCCAGATCGCAGCGAACAGGTCGCGGCGTTCCGCGGTCAAGCGACGTCCGACCAAATCACCGACGGCAGTGGCGAGCTGATCCACCTCCGGGTCGGAATGGCGCCACGGATACGTCAGCAGCGTCTCGTCAAAGGGTCGGAGGTGCGGCGTCACGTCGGCAAGCTCGAGCAGCCGGGATCCGCTCGGCACCAGCAGTCTCATGGCCAGCTGGATTGGCGCTATGTGATCGACCAGCTGCAAGCGATCGATCGCCGACAAGAGTCTGCGATAGTCATCGCGTGTCGTCCACGGCGTGAACGGGATCAACGTCGGGTTCAACGCCACGCCCACGTCACGGCACAGCTCCACGACCCGCTCCACGTCGGCGCTGGTGTGCCCCTTGTCAAGACGCTCGAGGATGGCGTCGTCGACCGATTCCACGGCGCTCGTGATGAAGAGGCACCCCGTGTCACGGAGCCGAGGCAGCGCATCCGCGTGTTTGAGCAGATGCTCGACTTTGATGGTCACGTCGTAGGTCAACCCAGGGCTCTCCCTGGCGAGCCCCTCGACGACGCGCATCGCATGACCGATGCCATTGAAGAAGTCCGGGTCACCAAACGTGATGTGCTGGGCGCCGCGACGGGTCTGCGCCTCTACGTCGGCGAGGACGACATCGGCCGGTACGACCCGGAACTGCCCGCCGTACACGGGCACCACCGGACAGTGGCGGCAGACGTGCTTGCACCCGCGGCTCGCCTCCGTATAGCCGACGACCTTGCGCGCGGTCCCCAGCCGCAACGCCGCATATCGGCCAAGCGGTGGAAGGTCGCGGCGATCCGGCGTGATGAAGGCGAGCCTCGGCAGGCGGCCCTTTGGTGTCGGTCCAGCGGTGCCCACGGGTCGGCCCGCGCCGCCCGCGGCGCTCGGCGGGCGACCTCGACCAAGGGCAACGTCGACGAGGTCCGCCTCGAATTCCCCACCCAGGATATGGGTCACGCCCAGCCCCCGTAGGAACGTGGCGTTCAGCGGGGCGTAGAGCCCGTAGCAGCACAACGCGGCGTCCGGGTTGAGCCGCCGGACACGCTCGATGACCGGCACCGCGAGGCGCGTCGCCGTGTGCATCGGCAGGTGTAGGGCGACGAGCCCCGCGTCAGCCATGTCTGCGCGGAACGGCTGGCGCGACAGATCGACACAGGTCACGTCGACGCCGGCCCGCCTGAGCCAGGCTGCGGGCGACGCCAAACCGAAAGGCTGGCGCCCCAGCTCATAGGTCGAGATGAGCACTGTCCGCATGATGATGATGAGGGCTAGTCGGACCCGCGCAACTGCACTTCGGCGTCTGTCGGTGGCGGCGTCGCCAGGCTGACGACGACGAGAGCGGAGATCGACAGCGCGAGCGCCGGATATGCCGTCTGCCAGCCGAACGGATAGACCGGCGTCCCGTCCGCCGTCGCGCGCGCGAGGCCGGTGACCTCCCATCCCAGCGTCGTGACCATCCCGACGAGAATCGACAGCACACCGCCAAGCCTGGTGGCGCGCTTCCAGAGCAGCGCCCCGAGGAGCGCGGGCGTAACGCCCGCACCGTACATCGTGTACGCCCAGAGGGCCATCGCCAGTATCGTCGGGAAGAACGTACCGGCCACATAGCCAAGCGTCCCGACCCCCACGACGATGAAACGCGTGTAACGCACCATCTGCGCATCCGTCGCGCCCGGGTTGATGAATCGCTGGTAGACGTCGCGGATCAGGTTCGTGGACGGCGTGAGGAGGAAGCTGTTGGCCGTCGAGACCACGATGGCCGCCGCGCCACAGACCAGCAGCACTCCAAGCACGGGCGGCAACGCGTCGGTCGCGACGCGGATGACGATCTCTTCGGATGCCACCGTGTCCAACCCGCCGATGACGAGACTGCCGAAAATCCCAGTCGAGTCGATCAACGTCTCGACCACGATCGTACCGGCGATCCAGCCGACGACCGCGAGGCGCGCGGCCCGCTCGTCGCGCGCTGAGAAAAACTTCTGATACATGTTGGCTTCGCCGAGCAGCAGGAACATCGTGGGCAGGAAGAGCGCGAACGCCGCCTGCGGTCCGATATCGCCGAAGACGGAGACCTGGTCGGGCCTGAGCGCCGCGAGCGCCGCGTTGATGCCGCCGACGTCGCCGATGAGAAACGCAACCCCGAGCGTGACCGCGAACGTCATCAAGAGGCCGTTGCCGACATCGAGGTAGGCAATAGACAACATGCCGGCAAGCGACGTGAAGAGGATGCAGAAGACGGCGGTCAGGAGCGCGCCGGTGCCTGGCTCGACGTCCGCGATCAAGGCAAGCAGGCGACCGCCGCCCCTGAACTGATAGGCGGCAATCGTCGCATACGCGAGCACCGTCGTGATCGTCCCGAGCACGCGGGCGGCGGGGCCGTAGCGCAACTCGAGAATATCGGGCACCGTGTAGAGCGCGAGTCGCCTGACGCGCGGCGCGATGAAGTAGACCAGGGCGATGCCGGCCCAGGCGCCGGCGGACTGCCAGAGCGCGGCGAAGCCGGATCGGTAGCCGAGCCCCGCCCCGCCAAACAAGCTCCCCGACCCGATCCAGGTCGCCAGCAGCGTGAAGACCAGCACACGCGCCGGCAGCGTCCGGCCGGCCACCAGAAAGTCGTCGCCCGTCTTGACGCGGCGGCTCCGCCACGATCCAATCAGCACGAGCACGGACATGTAGAGGATGACCGCCGTGAGCATGCGGTTCATCATACGGGGTTACGAGGACACGCCATCGGCGCGCGGACGGTATGATCCTCACCACCGGTCTAGCCATGCCGCTCGACGAGTACCGGCGCAAACGCGACTTCGCGAAGACACCGGAGCCCGCCGGCGACGGCGCCGCACCGACGCGGCGACACAGGACGCAGCCCGGAGGCAAGCCTTCCTACTTCTGTGTGCAGAAGCACCTTGCGAGCCACCTGCACTACGACCTCCGGCTGGAGCACGACGGGGTGTTGCTGTCCTGGGCGGTGCCCAAGGGCCCCTCGCTCATCTCGACCGACAAGCGGATGGCGGTCCGGACCGAGGATCACCCGTACGACTACGGCAGCTTTGAAGGCGTGATCCCGGAAGGCTACGGCGCGGGCATCGTCATGCTGTGGGACCAGGGCACCTGGACCCCGGAAGTCGACGACGTCGGCGCCGCGCTGGCCAAGGGCGACCTCAAGTTCGCGCTCGACGGGTACAAGCTGAAAGGCTCATGGGTCCTGGTCCGGACACGCGATCGCGAGGGCACAACGCCCAAACAGCGGGGTCGCAACTGGCTCCTTATCAAGCACGCCGACTTCTGGTCGGGGCCAGTTGACATCACGGAGTTCGCGCCGCTCAGCGTCAAGAGCGAAGGGGACTTCGACGATATTCTCGCGGCGGACATGCCGGACCAATGGGTCACCGGGCGTCCGGCGACCGCGTCGGGTCGCGGCGTGGCGGCCACACTGACGAGAGCGGTGATCGAGCGCGCGGCCGGGAAAATCCTTGCGCGCAGGGAGAAAACGTCCGCACCGCGACGCGCGACGCGCACGAAAGCTGCGCCACGTAAGCCACGCCGGCGTTAATCTGGACATCAGGCGACGCCCGAGCGAGGCGCGGCTACTGCAGCAACCGCTGCCCCAGCGCGCTCCAGACCGCATACGCGAGGCGCCGTCTGGCATGCCGGGCAATCTGCCCCTGCCAGAAATGCCCGGTGATCAATTCGCAATTCTCGGGGATCTCGCCGATCGGGAGAAGTTCCTTGTGCTCGTCGGCGTATCGCTCGGGCACGCCGCTCCCTGCGTCGACGGCGTTGGCCAGCACGACATCGACGGGACGCCCGATCGCCTCGCCGACGCGGCGGACGGCCTCTCCCACCGAGAAGCCTCGCATGCCGCGACCTTCGGTGAGGATGTTGGTGACGACGATGATGGGACCCGACGTGGCGCGGACCGCCTCGGCCACCCCGCGGACGAGCAGGATGGGCATCAAGCTGGTATAGAAGCTGCCCGGTCCGATGACGCACGCGTCGAACGCGCGGATCGCCTGGTCCACCGCAGCATGAATCTTCGGCACTGGATCGAGAAACACCCGGGTGACGCGACGACCGTGACGCTGCTCGCGATCGACCTCGACCTCGCCACGCGTGCGCGACCCATCGGCGTATTCCGCGCAGACGGTGGCGTGCTCGACGCTCACCGGCCAGACGCGCCCATTGCAGTCGAGGAGCGTGCGCAGGCCATCAACGGCCGCCAGGAAGTCGCCGCTGTACTGCTCCATCATCGACAGCAACAAGTTGCCGCCGGTGTGACCACCGAGCCGGGTATTGTCGAGTGCCGGCAGACGGGACAAGAGCAGCCGGCGAGCCTCGGCCTCGTTTCGGGCCAGGGCGAGCGCGCACTTCAACACGTCGCCTGGCGGGAGCACGCCGAGTTGGTCGCGGAGTTGACCCGAGCTGCCGCCGCTGTCGAACATCGTGACGACCGCGTTCACGCGCACCCAGGGGTTCTGCTTGAGACCACCGAGCAGGCTGGGTAGACCGGTCCCCCCACCGAAGCAGCCGACGTTGACCTCGCGAAGTTGCACGGTGCGCATTGTCGCACACCCCTATCGACGGGCTTCGCGCCGCACCTCCCCCCCCCAAGGCGAGACACACATGCACACTTTGGCACGACGTGACCTGCCGATGACCCACTACGCGAGTCGTGCCGAGCGGTCGATACAACGGCTGCATGGCCCGCGTGACATCGCTCGTCCTCGGCGCGATCGGCTTCACCGCCCTGATGCTGCTCAACGTCGGCGGCTACCGATATGGGGTCTCCGACCAGGCGTTCTACGTGCCGGTGGTCCTCCAGGGACTCGAACCGCGCCTGTTCCCGTATGACGCGCCGCTGCTCGACGCACAGAACCAGTTCTTCGCGTTCGACAACTGGTTCGCGCCGCTCCTCGTCCTGACCGGGGTGAGCCTCCCGATCGCGTTCCTCCTGAGCTACTTCGCGGGCGTCGGCGTCGTGTACGCCGCAGCGGTCAGCATCGGGCGGTCGCTGTACGCCACCTGGTGGGGTGTGGTCGCATTCGTCGCCGCGCTGGCCATCCGACACCGGATTCCGGACACGGCGGTCAACACGTTCGAGTCCTATCTCCACCCGCGCCAGCTCGCGTTCGCCGCCGGTTTGACGGCCGCGGCCGTGTTTCTCCGTGGGCGCACGTGGGTCGGGCTTACGGCGGTCGTGGCCGCCATCCTGCTTCATCCCACGACCGGGCTGTGGTTCGCGGTACTGATCGGTATCGCCGCGTTGGTGGCCGACCGCGAGGCGCGGCATCCACTCCTGTCGATCGCCGGCGCGGTTGCGGCCGCTGGCGCCGTGCTGCTCGCCAGCAAGCTCCGCACGCAGCTGGTCGTGATGGATGCGACGTGGAGCGCGGTGCTGCAATCGAAGGACTATCTGCTGGCGACGCAGTGGCCGATGTCGACCTGGTTCGTCAATCTTGGATTCGCCGCCATCATCGCCGGCGTCTACGACTACCGGCGCACGCACGGGCTCGCCAACGCCCGCGAGACGGGCCTGGTCGCAGGGGCGGCCACGCTCTTGCTGCTGTTTCTCGCCTCGCTGCCGTTGGCTCACGCCGGCATCGCGTTCGTCGTACAGCTGCAACTCAATCGCATCTTCTGGATCCTCGACCTCCTGGCCATCATGTACACGGTCTGGGTCCTCGTCGAAAGCCCTATGGCACGACGTCCGCTCGGGGGCCTCGCGCGCCGCGGTCTCTTGGTGCGCCACGCGGCGGTGGCGCTGATCGTCGTCGCGGGCTTGGCCAGGGGCAGCTATGTGACCTTCGCGGAGCGGGCCGACCATCCGCTCGTCGAGATCGACTTGCCGGCGACGGAGTGGACCGCGGTCATGCGTTGGGCCGGTCAACGCCCGATCGGCACGCACTTCCTGGCGGATCCCGGTCACGCCTGGCGGTACGGGTCGAGCGTGAGGGCCGCGAGCGGCCGCGATGTCTATCTGGAAGAGGTGAAGGACATCGGCATTGCCATCTACTCCAGCGACGTTGCCCATCGCGTCGCCAGGCGCATCGCCGACCTCGGCGATTTCGCGGCGCTCGATCCCGCGCGGGCTCGCTGGCTCGCCCGCAGGTACGACTTGGACTACCTGATCGCGGAGCGCCCGCTCGACCTCCCCACTGCGCACCAACACGGCCGGTTCACGGTGTACGATCTGCGGTCCGACAACCGGCTCGACTGGCGCGCCGAGGCGTCAGCTGATGACGACTAACCTCAACCCCAGAGCTCGGCGGCCTAGCAGCCCTTTGCCCGTAGGGCTGCAGACTGAGGTCTCGGTATCGACAGCGGCTTGCGTCGCGCCCGCATTCCCTGCCAAGGTGTGCTGCCACGGTCGCCAACGCCGTGCGACACCCATGCCCGCACCCGACGAGTACACCTTTCGACCCGCCGCGGGGCTCGACGGCGGACACCGCATGACCTTGTTCACCTGGGGTCGTCCACGCCCCTTCCCACGCCTGCCGGCCGCCGTGCGGCGGTACTTCGACGTCGCGCGCGACGCGCGCGTACTCGCGCACTGCCACTGGCAGCCGCAGCCACGACGCCACGCGACGCTGATCGCGCTGCATGGCCTCGAAGGATCGAGCGAGGCGCACTACATGCGTGGGCTCGCCGACAAGGCCCGCGCGGCTCGCCTTAACGTCGTGCTCCTCAATCAGCGTAATTGTGGGCGCACCGAGCACCTCTCGCGTGGTCTCTACCACTCCGGGCTCTCTGCCGACCCAGCGGCCGTCGTCCGCGAATTGACCGAGGTCGACGGTCTCCCATGCATCGCCCTCGTCGGCTACTCGCTGGGAGGCAACGTGGCGTTGAAGCTGGCCGGTGACTACGGTGGCTCACCGCCCCCGTCACTGCGAGCGGTCTGCGCGGTATCGCCGACGATGGACCTCGCGCGCTGCGTGGACGCGCTCGGACATCGGCGCAACCTCGTCTACGAATGGAACTTCGTCCGAAACCTCAAGCGCCGGATGCGGCGCAAGGCGCGTGCGTACCCGGGGCTGTTCGATCTGAGCCCGCTTGGCGACGTGCGGACCGTGCGCGCCTTCGATGAGGCGTTCACAGCCCCGCATCACGGCTTCCGCGACGCCGCCGACTACTATCACCGGGCGAGCAGCCTCCGCGTGATCGACCGCATCATGGTGCCAACGCTCATCCTCAGCGCCGACGACGATCCGTTCGTCCCCCCCGCGCAGTTTCGCGATCCCGCGGTCGCCGGGAACCGGCATGTCACGACCGCCATCCAGCGTCACGGGGGCCACTGCGGGTTCTATGCCGAACCATCGAACGGCTTCGATGGGTATTGGGCGGAACGGACGGCGGTGGCGTTCGCCCAGCGGCACTGCCGCGACGACGGTCCAGGGGGGGCTCAAGGACCCTAACGGCTCGACGCGAGCGCGTCGACCAACAGCTTCGCGAACGCTGGCCCTTTGCCCTTGTCCTCGTGCTTGAAGTACACGAATACCTCTTCGCACGCAGCCGCCGCCGACGTGATCGTCCCGGCCCACCGCGCCACATCGGCCTCGCTGTAGCCCTCGTCGCGAAGCCGGAAGTAGCCATATCGCGCGGTGATCTCGACCGGCGTCGACATGCGGGCGCTGTCGGCCACACAGAGTGCCAGACCGGATGCCGAGAGTCGCTCGAATACGTCGGTATCGTGCCAGGAGTCGTGACGGAACTCGAACGCGGCGCGCGCGCCCGGCGGCAGCGTCGCGAGGAACCCGTCGAGCACCGACAGGTCCTTTTTGAACGACGGTGGAAGCTGGAACAGCAACACGCCCAGCTTGGGCCCGAGGGACCCGGCGGCCTCACAGAATGCGCGCGTCAACTCTTCACAGTTCCGTAGCCGGGCGTCATGGGTGATCCGTCGAGGCGCCTTGAGCGTGAAGGTAAACCCGGGCGGCGTGATCGCCGACCACCCGGCGAGCAGGCGCTCGGTCGGCAGCCGGTAGAACGTGTAGTTGATCTCGACGGTCTCGAGCCGCTCCGCATAGTACGGGAGCATTTTCTTCTGCGAGAACTTCTCCGGATAGAAGCTTCCCCTCCACTCCGGGTAGTTGTACCCGGAGGTGCCCACCCGGAAGCGGGGCGCGACGACTGCCGAATGATCGCTCGAATCCATCTCAGACACGCCAAGGCGCGCACAGCGCGCCTCGCGACCACGGAGCGGGGCACTCGGGGTCCCCGCGGAGCGGTCGCGGGGGCTTGGGGCGCAGCCCCATCTAAATTTAGTCCAGATCGAAATCCCTGACCGGTTTGGTAAGCGGCTCCTCCTTGGCCTGCTTCAGCGCCTCCTCGAAACGCTTCGACAAGGCGTCGCTGCGGCCCTTCTCATCCGCGACCGATCGCTTGAAGACAGCCTCCCTCCGAGCGGCCTCCTCGGCCAGGATCCGCTGCGCGTTACTGAGCTCGGGCTTGTCGTCTCGCTCCGGCGCACGGTGAGAAACGACCCGCCGAAGGTTGACGTCGATGACGAGCGTCGACCCGCAGCCGGGGCAATCGACCTCAATTTCAGAGCCGAGCTGAGCCATCACAAACCTCTACAGGTCACTAGTTAACGGCTGGCGGAGCCTGTTATCATACTTGCTATGGTGTTCGTGCGCCACGCTGCGCGTTGCCCGTGGCGAGCGGCTCTCAGCACAGCGTTGGTGGCGGTCGTGGTGGCTCCGGCCACCGCCGTCGAGCCCGCGCTCCTCGAGGCTCCGCGTCAGACCGAATCCTCGACCGCCGCCGCGCGTGCGGGCGCCGTTCTTGCGGGTGTCGTCTTGGACGGGGACACGAGTGGGCCGATCGCAGGGGCGCTCGTGGTCGCGACGAACGAAACCAGTGGCTGGCAGCAGGTCGCCAGGTCCGGGCCGGATGGTCGCTACGAGATCGGTGGGCTCGCCGAGGCATCCTACTCGCTGCGCGCCAGCGCGCTCGGGTACAAAGGACGTCGTTTCGGCCAGCGCCACGCACTCGACGCCGGCGTCACCGTCGACCTGTCGGCGGGGGATGTCTTCGGTGACGTCGATTTCGCCCTCCGGCGCGGCGCCACGGTTCGGGGCCGGGTACTCGACGCGACCGGCGCTCCGATGGAGCTGATCGAGATCGAGGCGCTCAGGCCCCAGTTGCGCGGGAGCCAGCGCATCCTCGTGCCGATCAGCAGCGCCCAGAGCAGCGCCAACGGCACGTACACCATCACCGGCCTGCCGCCTGGCGACTACTACGTCGGCGCCTTCGATCCCGCTGCCGAGGGCGCGCTCGACGAAACCGGGGTCCCCGATCACACGTTCCACCCGAACGTCCCATCCCCGGGTGACGCCACACACGTCGGGCTTATCAGGAACGGCTCGGTGACGGGCATCGACATTCACCATGCAAACCTTCTCCAGCGCTCGCATCAGCGGCCAGCTGACGGTCGCTGAGGGGATCGAGTTTCGTTCGGGGGTTGTGGCTCTCAGTCCGGAATCTGGCGACGGCGCCAACATCGGGGCGATGCTTGGCGTGCGGGCCACCCCAGCCGGCGCCTTCACGTTCCCCAGCGTAAGACCTGGAGCCTACCGGGTTCGCGCGCAGGCGAGCGCCACCGGCCTGGCCGGTCGTCTCTTCGGATCGTTTGTCGTCACCGTCGGACAAACCGACGTCTCGAACCTCGTCCTCTCGCTGAGCCCCGGCGCGCAGCTCGAGGGTCGCATCGAGCTCGAGCCGCGCGGGGGCACTCCTGTGCCCACCGATCTATCCGGGTTCATCGTGAGCGCCCCGATGGCTGACGGCACCCTGACGCGGGGCACGACATCGGCGCCGACCGGTCCGGACGGCACCTTCCTCTTCGACAGCCCTCCCGGTCCTCGGGTCATCCGCATCGGCGGGCTCCCGCCGCCCTGGGTCCTCGATCGCGTCCTGTATCAAGGTCGCGACGTGATCGACCTGGCGCTCGACTTCACTCAAGGTGCGAATCTCCGGGAGCTGCGCGTGATCCTGACCGACCAGTCGAGCCGGCTGACCGGCCTGGTGACCAACGACGCCGGTGATACCGTCACGGACCGCGCCGTCGTCGTCGTGTCCCGCAACCCGTTCTTGCGATTCGCGGGAAGCCGGCACGTGCAACTGACGTACCCCGACCTGAACGGGCGATACGACATCGCGGGTCTGCCGACCGGCAGCTATCTGGTGACGCTCGTCGAGGAGCTGTATCCCGGCGAGCTCTCCGGCCGGGAGGACTTCGACGCGGTTGCGTCGGCCGGTATGGAAGCAGTCATCGAGGCGGGCACGACGACGACGCTGGATCTGAAGGTGGACGCCGATGCCGAACGGCTAGCGAGGGTGCCTAGCCTTCCTCTTCGTACTCGCCCTCGGTCGGCGGACTGATGCGCGTCGACCGCCGCAACGCTTCGCGGTAGTCGTAGACCGGCATGCTCTCGACGTGGATCGAGAGTCGGCAGCCGGGCGCCTTCCGGTCGACAACAACAGCGACCGGACTCCCCTCGACGCCCTCGCGGAAGCGGATCTGGCAGCCACACGCGAGACGTGCGCGCTCGAATCCCTTGAGCATGGACTAGATGATACTACAGCGCGACGTCGAACAGCGCGCTTCGCGGAGCCGGGGTGACGCCCACAAAGCGGTCGCGGGGGCTAGCAGCCCGTGGTGAAAGTGCCGCTGCATTCGACCGGCGATGCATCCCGCGTGGCGGCGGTGCTCCTCGGTCAAATATGCCCAATATTCTCCCTCGTCGCGCCTTGCCATCTGGGCGCCTCACCGGTCTCGGTGCGACGCGGCACTTTCACCACGGGCTGCTAGCAGCGACGGGCGAAGCCCCCTCTACAGGAGGTCGTCGAGGTCCTTCTGGAACTCCTCCTTCGTGGCGATGCCCATGTGCGTGCGGCACACCGTCCCCTCCCGATCGATGAGGAACGTAACCGGAATTCCCCAGAGCGGCCCATAGGCCTCCTGAAAGTCGTCCCGTCCCAGTCCGACGAGCATCGGATAGTTGACCTGGTATTCCGCGGCAAACGGCTTGATCTGCTCCGGCGTATCGTCGAGGGACACCCCGAGCACCACCAGCCCCTCGTCTTCGTATCGACGCTGGAACTCGACGAACCACGGGATCTCGATCTTGCACGGCCCGCACCACGTCGCCCAGAAGTTGAGGAGGATCACGCGCCCCTCGAGCGACGCCAGGTTGACCTCCTCGCCGTTCATGTCGCGCAACGTGAAATCGAGCGGGGCCGGCTTGGCGTCGGCGTCACACGACGCGGCCGCGGCCGACACCTCCGTCTGGAACAATGAGAACGGCTCAAACGCGACACGTCCCACACCGGGCAGCGTCAGCAAGCCGAGCGCGAGCGCCGCGCCGATCGCGATTATCCACCGTGTCGTCATAGTGCCTCGCCCGGAGCTTCGGCGCTCCGTCCTCTCGTTCGTCGAACAGTCACGCGCGTCCGTCAATCGGTGTACTGCCAGATTACCGCGTCGTGCCGCATGATCTCAAGGTCTCGGGCGCGATGTGTGACGGCGTGTCGGCGTCAATCGAGTCCAGTAGTCGCCGATGTGTCCACGCTAGTGTCCTGTAACAGTGATTCGCGAAACAATTCCCGGGCGGGGCATCCCGCGATGGTCGGCGCTGGACCACCGATCCGCGGGGTCACATATGCCCGGTGCTCCCTCGTCGCGCCTTGCCAGCCGGGCGCCGCGCCAGGGACTTAATCCACGAATCACTGTTACAGGACACTAGCGGGCAGCGGAGCGCCGGCGGCTGCGGTGTCGGCGCGGTTTTCGGCCCACAACCCGCGGCATGTTCCTTGCTTTCTCGGGATCCGGACGATTGCCGCAATCGTCTTGGCTCGCATAAGATGAATTCGATCGATCCGGTCCGCTGCCAGCCCTGCCGATGGCCGCAAGGAGCCCCCGATGACAGTTCCGTCGCCACCGCCACGAGGTGAACGATGACGCGTAGACAACCCCGCCGGGGCGCTTCTCCATGGGTGGCTGTGGCGCTCGGACTCTGTGTGGTCTCGTTGGCCACCGAGGCCGGAGCCCAGGGCCAGTTCGCCACGTTTTACGGGAAAAACCGGGTCAAGTACGACAAGTTCGACTGGCACATCTATACGACGGACCATTTCGAGATCTACTACTACCCCGAGCTCGAACAGCATCTCGAACGCGTCGCCGGCTACGCCGAAAGCGCGTATCAGCAAGTCAGCTCAGACCTGAAGCACGACCTTGCGTTCGCGGTGCCGCTCATCGTGTTCAAGACGCATAGCGAGTTCGAGCAACAGAACATCTTTCCCGGGGGAAGCCCCGAAGGCGTCGGCGCGTTCGCCGAGCCGTACCGCAATCGCATCGTGCTGCCGATCGACGAGCCGCCGGACGGCCTCTACCGTCTGATCACGCACGAGCTGACCCACGTGTTCGAGTTCGACATCATCCCGAGGTCCATCATCCGGAACAACGTGCCGCTCTGGGTCGATGAGGGGCTGTCCGACTTCATGGCCGGTGTCTGGCGGCCGCTCGATCTCATGACGGTGCGGGACGTCGCGGTCTCGGACATCGTGCCGTCGATGACCGAGTTCGACGGCTACGGCGGATTCGCGAGCGGCCGTGTCGTCTACAACCTGGGACACGCGGTCTTCGAGTTCATCGAGGAACGGTGGGGCATGGAGGGAATCCGCCAGTTCCTGTTCGCACTGCGGCGGAGCGCGATCGGCGCGGGCGAGGACCCCTATGAGGAAGCGCTCGACCTGCCTGCCGAGGAGTTCGATGATGCGTTCAAGGCGTACCTCGACGACCGCTTCGAAGCGTTTCGTGACAAGGAGCGACCGTCGGACTATGGACGGGACCTGGCGCCCGATCCGCTGCGCAGCCGATACCCGGTGGTGATCTCGCTCGAGGCGTCGCCGTCCGGCGAAGTGATCGCCGCCGTGGCGCTGAACCGCAAGGACCGGGAGCTCGACGTCGTGCTGCTGTCGTCGGCCACCGGTGAGGTCGTCCGCAATCTGACGTCCGGGTTCGATCAGAGCTTCGGCTTCGAGTACATCGTGCAAAACGGCCATCGGAGCAATTCGGTGCCATGGCTCTCGTGGGCGCCATCAGGTGATCAGCTCGCCTACCTCGTACGGCGAGGGAAGACCAAATCACTCGTCATCCAGAACATCACCACGCGGGAGATCGAAGAGGTGATCGACCTGGAGTCGGTCGATGAACCCGAATCTCCGGATTTTTCGCCTGACGGGCGAACCATCGTCTTCTCGGCGCTGAACGGCGGGGTGGGCAACATCTACGAGATCGATCTCGCGACTCATGAGATCACGAATCTCACGCAGACCGAGTTCGCAGACTACGCTCCGTTCTATTCGCCCGACGGCAGCTACATCATCCACACGACGCGAGTCAGCGGCAACGACAAGCTGTTCCGATTGGACCGGGCGACGGGTAATCGCACGCAGCTGACGTTCGGGACGCACGATGAGGCAGGGGGGCAGTTCCTCGACGACAACACCATCGTGTTCACGTCGACCGCCGTCGATCCGACGCAACCGCTCGATCCCGAGACGGCGCGGGACGGAGAGATCTTCAACATCTGGACGCTCGACCTCGAAGACGGCGAGCTTCATCAGCTCACGGACACCGCCACCGGCAACACCAACCCGGTGTTGCTGAGCCCGGATGAGGACGAAGAGGGCGACCGGATCGCGTTCATCACGTATGCCAAGGCGGAGTATGGGCTGCACACGATCGTGCTCGACGATCCGCTCTACACGGCGTCGACCAGCGACTTCGGCGGACCTGGCCCGATTATCGACTTCCAGGCGCCGCTGACGCACATGCTGAACCTCGGCAACACCCGCAAGAAGGGCCGCTTCGAAAACATGTACCTGGAGGGCCCGCCACCCGTCAACTTCGGCGTGTCCAACAACGGCGACCTCATGGGCGGCACGGTGATCTCCTTTGCCGACGTCTTGGGCGACCAGCACTTCAGCATCATGGCGCTCTCGATCGCGCAATACCGTACCTACGGCGCTACGTATACCAACCTCGCCGGCCGTTTTCAGTTCGCGGCGCAGGGAATCTCATCGGAGCAGTTCTTCTACGGGTTCTATCCTGGCTCGGCCTTCTCGTCCGGCCTGGGCTTCCTCGACCGAGACGATGCGCTCGCCACCCGGACGCAGCGCGGCGGCAGTCTGGCGGGCATCTATCCACTCGACCGGTTCCGTCGGATCGAGCTGTCGGTCGGCTTCTTCAATTACCAGGAGGGCTACTCCAACGAAGCACTCCAGCAGCAGTCGAATTCGTTCCAGCAGCAGCGGTTCGGCACCACCATTTTCCGGGACGGCACGTTCCTGCCGCTCGGCGCGCGCTACGTGCAGGAAACGACGGTCTTCCGCGACTTCGGCCCGATCTCGGGGAACACCGTGATGTTCGGCTACGAGTACGCCCCACCGGCGGGCTCGCTGCTGTCACGTCAGACACTGGATCTCGACGCACGTTCCTATCTGCGTATCGCCGAAACAGGCGTGCTCGCGCTCCGCGCACGCCTGTTCAAGAGCTGGGGCGAGTTCCCCGACTTCACGTTCTTCGGTGGCAATTCCGAGATGCGCGGCTACGACTATCTGCAGTTCCTCGGCCACAATGCGTTCTTCGGCAACGCGGAGCTCCGGTTCCCGCTCATCGAGGCGATGGCGACGCCGATCGGCGTGCTGGGCGGCATCCGCGGCACGTTCTTCTTCAACTTCGGCGTGGCAGCGCTCGACGGCCAGCCAATGAACGCGTGGACAAGCGAGCCCGTGGTCGTGCGCCCCGTGACCGGCTACGCCTTCAACCAGGTCACCCAGCAGCCGCAGGAAGTCTTCGGCGACCCGGTCGCCGTGAGCGGCTTCCGCCTCATGAACGCGCGCGCCTCCTACGGTATCGGCCTGACCACCATGGCGATCGGCTTCCCGGTCCACTTCGACTGGGCGTGGTTGTCGCTGTTCAATCGCCAGTGGGAGGACGTGCTCTTCGCCGAGGAGGCGGCACGGGAGGGCGTGCTGCGCGGCAGCGACGTCTTTCGGAAGGTCCGCTTCCAGATGTGGATCGGATTCGATTTTTAGTGAGACCGGGGCTACGCCCCGAACCCCCGCGGGCGCTCAGCGGGGACCCCGAGAGCCACACTCCGCGCCCGCGCCGTGCGAGCCGTGGCCGCGCTGAAGCGGCCCACAATCGTGCCGCTTCAGCGGCCTACCCGTAAGACGGGGCTGCTAGAACTCGGTCAGGCGGAGCGTCGAGCTCTGTAGATCGAGGGCAACGCGATACTTCGCCAGGAACTCGTGGCCGACGATGCCACCGATGTGAAACCCGAGGAGCGCGCTTGGCCGATGCAGGTTGAGCACGACCACCGACAAATTCTCGTACTGAATGCGGTCGAACGCGAGGTGGACGCCCGGCAGAAGAAAGGCGTCCGGGTCCCATCCCGATGTGCCGAACACCTGGAGCGGAATGTGGCGGGCCGGAACGACATTCAGTGTATTGGCGGTGCTGAGGCTGATCGAGATCACCTCGCCACCGGTATCGACGATGAAGCTCTTCGGATGATCTCCATTGACGACGCCACGAACCAGCGCGAGTCTGTGAAGGCGCAGTGGCAGCACGATGTCGGCTGGCGCCTCGGGGAGCTGGTGCGCGATGAGCAGCTGGTGGTTTTGGTAGTCGATCGACGTTGACATCCCCAAGGCGAGCGGCGAGATACTGTTCTCGACGCGCGTGTCCGGCATTCCGCTCAACGGCGGGTTCTTGATGATCGCCGGGACGTTGCGCACGTGCAGCGTCCCAATCTCGAGCGAGTCGGCGCGACCCATCTCAAGGCCGCGGAGGCCGACGTCACCGACGCCGGCACTGAGCGTACTGGTGACGGGGCGCACGCCGCGCCGCTGCGCAGTCGGCTTCGACAACACCATGTGCTCGGCGCCGGTATCGACGACGAGGTCGATCTCGTTGCCCCCATTGATGCGTCCGCGTACCACCACTTTCTCCCGCACGATACGGAACGGGATCACGTGGACCTGATCGGCTTGATCGGCGTCGATCTCGAACGGGGTACGGTCTCCGAACGATCGGAGGAACCGCACTTCCGACCGGATCCATTCCGATTTCTGCGTGCGCCGGGTGGGCGGGAGTCGTTCGACGTACTCGTCCAGGGCCGCGGCGGCGGCCGGATACTGGCCGAGCTGTCGATGAATGGAACCGAGCGTGTGGTAGAACTCGGCGCGATCCTCGTCAGCGATCGCCGCGTGCGCCTCGGTCAGCCCTTGTTCCGGCCGGCCACGGGCAGCAAGGCTTCGCGCGACGCCGTGTCGGGCGCCCGCATCCCCCGGCTCGACGGCGAGCACGTCCCGGTAGATCGCCTCCGCCTCCGAAAAGAGCCCGGAGGCCCAGAGCGCGTCGGCATAGAGCACCCGGGATGCGGTATCCGTCGGGCCAAGATCGTCGAGGAACAGCGCCTCTTCATAGGCGCGCGCAAACTCGGCGACGAAGAGCAACGAGCGGAGCAACCCGGTCGACGCGCGGAGAAGCTGCGGGGCGGTGGCGCCTTCCTTGGCGCGATCGTAGGCGCTGATCGCTTCCCAGTAGCGTTCATCGCCAAAGAGGAGGTCGGCCAACTGCAGGCGGATCTCACTGCGCGCCGTCGTCGGCGTCGCATTGGCGTCGATGACGATCGGCACCGCCACCGCCACGGCCAATGCCGCCAGCACGCCTCGAACACCAATACGCATCACACCCTCCCTAGGAGCCACCCCATCACCTGGACCGGCGCCAGCACGGCTGGCGTGCCGCGCTACCGCGTATACCGCTCGATGGGGACGCCGTCGTACATGGCGTCGACACGCAGGATCTGATCGCCCCGGCTGTAGGTGCCCAGTTCGTAGTCCTCGCTCATGATGAGCGCCTTCACCGGCTTGGTCGGACAGACCTCCGCGCAAAGCCCGCAGAAGCTGCACCGCGACAAGTTGAAGTCGAAGTAGTCGAGCACCTTGATCTTGTGCCCCGGCTCCCGGTGCCCCCCCAGGTTGATGAGATCGTCCGGGCACGCCTTCGCACACTGGTCGCAGACGATACATGTCTGCGCGCCGGTTTCAGGCTCCACCTGCAGACGCAGAACGCCGCGAAACCGCGGGGCGACCGGGCGACGCTCGGCCGGATACTGGAAGGTGAACGCGGGTTGCGGCGTGTACTTGAGCGTGACCCACAGACCCTTGAGGAGATCGACCAGGAAGACCGTGCGGAAGAGCTTCCCCAGGAACAGCACGGTAGTCTATCCGCGATCCCCTACCAGGATGGGCTCCGACTGCCCCGCCATGATCACCCGCCGCTTGCGCAGCACGGTGCTTTCCTTGCGGATCTTGTCCTGCAGTCGCATGAGCCCGTAGAGTAGCGCTTCCGGACGCGGTGGACAGCCGGAGACATAGACGTCCACAGGCACAATCTTGTCGACCCCCTGCAGCACGCTGTAGGTCGGAAATGGACCACCCGCGTTGGAGCAGCTCCCCATCGAGATCACCCACTTGGGCTCGGGCATCTGATCGTAGAGCCGGCGCAGCACCGGGGCCATCTTCTTCGTCACCGTTCCGGCGACGATCATCAGATCCGACTGCCGCGGCGACGCGCGAAAGACCTCGGCGCCGAAGCGCGCGATGTCGTAGCGCGGCATGGTCGTCGCGATCATCTCGATCGCGCAGCACGCCAGCCCGAACCCCATCGGCCACAAGGACGACTGGCGCGCCCAGTTGAGCACGCGGTCGAGGTTGGTCGTGATGAAATTGTCTTCGAAGCGTTGGTCGATCAGCCCCATAACGGTGCCGTCAGCCTATTTGCCTTCGTACCACTGGACCTCAATGTCGATGTAGTTCTTCCATTGGTCCGGGACTTCATCGTTGGCGAAGATCGCCTCGACGGGACACGCTGGCACGCAGGCGCCACAGTCGATGCATTCCTCCGGATGGATGTAGAGCTTGGTCTCCGCCTCGAACTCGTCTTCATCCTTCCGCGGATGGATGCAGTCGACCGGGCACACGTCGACACACGCAGTGTCCTTCGTGCCAATACAGGGTTCCGCGATTGTGTACGCCATAACTCCTCCGGCTACGCCATCGTTCCTAGTACTATCAGAAGAATACACGGGCGCCGTACTATCAGAAGAATACACGGGCGCCGAGCGGGCGATCAAGGGGCCACATCTAGACCACCTTCATTCGTCCGGCGAACCCGTCTTCGTAGCCGTGATAGTGCTGAACAGCGGGCTCCGGATACTTCCAGCAGTAATACCCCTCGCCAGTATCGAAATCGACCAGCCACAACCCCTTGACCTCGAGGCCCATCGTCCGGAGGTCGCGCGACCACGAGGTCACGACACCATCCAGCGTCTCGAGCATCGCGGTCCGGCGAGGATCGGTGTCGGACAGCTGCTCGAGTTCTTCGGCCAGCCCGTGCGCCCGATCGACTGCCCGCTCGGTCCGAGCTCGCACGTCCGGAAGCATCCGCTCGGCATCAGCGAGGCTAAACGTCCGGCGTGGACGCTGACGGCCCGGCACCGGCGCATTATAGGTCGCGCGGTTGTTCGGCGCTGCCCCGCGGGCCGACATGAAGGGTGGCGCGCTATCCAGCCGTCTCCCCGGGCCGCAACTCGAGCACGGTCACGCCGTTCGGCTCGACCAGCTCGCGCAGTCGCGAGGGGGTGCCCGTGAGTGCCGGGTAGGTCCCGTAGTGCATCGGGACGACCTGACGAGCGCCGATGAGCTCGCACGCGCGCGCGGCCCCCTCGGGACCCATCGTGAACCGATCACCGATCGGCAGGAACGCGATGTCGGGTGCATACAGCTCGCCGAGGAGACGCATGTCGCCGAAGACGGCTGTGTCACCGCCGAAGTAGACCGTCAGGCCATCTTCGAACCGCACGACGAACCCGGCCGCTTCACCCATGTACACCGCCCGACCGCCATCGTCCCAGCTGCTGCTGTGATCGGCACGCACCATGACGATCTCGATGCCGCGCAAGGTGACCGCGCCGCCCAAGTTGAGCGGATGCAGCGCACGCACCCCGCGGGCTTCGAGCCAGCGGCAGATTTCCACGATGGCCACGACGGCGGCGCCTGTGTCGCGCGCCACCCACTCGACATCCGCGAAGTGGTCGGCGTAGCCGTGGGTCACCAATACCAGGTCGGTCTGCACCCCGCGTTTCCAATCCTCGGGACAGGCCGGGTTGTCGACGAGCCAGGGATCGAACAGGAGCCGCATGCCGCCCGGAGACCTGAGAAGAAACGTGCTATGACCCAGCCAGGTGATGGCCAGCGACCCGTTGGACGACATGGAAGGGAGACGATAACATCGTCCGGTCCATGACCGCACCCGTCCCCGTGCCACTCATTCGGGGCAGAAAAGCACGCGCCGGCGGGGTACCGCGTCAGCCCAAGCCGCCCTGGCTCCGCGCACGCGCACCGGGCAGTGCCGGGTACCGACGGTTGAAGCGTCTGATGTGCGACCTCGAGCTCCACACTGTGTGCGAAGAGGCGGGCTGCCCGAACATCGGCGAGTGCTGGGACCACGGCACCGCGACGTTCATGATCCTGGGTGATGTCTGCACGCGCGCGTGCGGGTATTGCAACGTTGTCCACGGCCGACCCGCCGTCGTCGACACCGACGAGCCCGAGAGACTTGCGACCGCGGTCGCGCGACTACAGCTGGATTACGTCGTCGTCACTTCCGTCGATCGGGACGACCTGCCGGATGGTGGCGCCTCGGTGTTCGCCGACGCGATCACGCGCGTGCGGCGGCGCATGCCGACGTGCCGAATCGAGGTGCTCATTCCAGACTTCGCGGGTCGCGACACGGACCTGCGCACCGTGCTCGACGCGCGGCCCGACGTGCTGAATCACAACGTCGAGACGGTCGAACGCCTGTATCGAACGGCGCGTCCCGCCGGCCGCTATACGCGCGCGTTGGCGCTCCTCGCCGAGGCCCGCCGCTACGCGCCCGCGGTACCGACCAAGACAGGTGTGATGGTCGGACTCGGCGAGCGCTGGGATGAGCTGCTCGGCACGCTCGAGGATGTGCGGCGTGTCGGGTGCGACATCCTCACCATCGGGCAATACCTCCGCCCGTCCGCGGTCCACCTGCCGGTGGCCCGGTACTACCATCCGGACGAGTTCGCGGATCTCAGGCGGCACGCCATCGAGCTGGGCTTTCGACACGTCGAGTCGGGCCCCCTCGTGCGGAGCTCGTATCACGCCCACGAACAAGCCCAAGCTGCCGGCGTCAACCGCGTCGACACCGCCTCCATCTAGCCCGCTCAAGCACGATGTCGCTATCGACGCTCAAACGGCAGATCGTCTCGTGCCAGCGCTGCCCGCGGCTGCGTGCGTACTGCGCCCGCGTCGCGCGCGAGAAGCGGGCGGCGTTTCGCGACGACGTCTACTGGGGTCGCCCTGTGCCGGGCTTCGGAGATCGCCGAGCGCGAGTGCTGGTGCTCGGCCTGGCCCCCGCCGCGCATGGCGCCAACCGCACGGGACGCGTCTTTACCGGCGATCGGTCGGGGGACTTTCTGATGCGCGCCATGCACGGGGCCGGCTTCGCCAACATCCCGACCGCGCAGCACGCCAAGGACGGATTGAAGCTCAGCGACGCCTACATCAGCGCGGTGGTGCGTTGCGCACCACCGGAAAACAAGCCGACCCCGAAGGAGATCCGTAGCTGCCAACCCCACCTCGAAGCGGAGCTCGACCTCCTGACACGCGTGCGCGTCGTCGTCGCGCTCGGCAAGGTGGCCTTCGATGCCTACTGGCGGCTCATGGCCGAGCGGGGGATCGTGCCGCTGCCAAAGCCGCGCTTCGCCCACGGCGTCGTCTTTGATGGCGCCGACGCCTCCACGCGCGCGCCGGCGCTCGTCGCCTCGTATCACCCGAGCCAGCAGAACACCAACACCGGCAAGCTGACACCGACGATGCTGGCCGACGTCTTCGAGAAGGCGCGCACACTCCTCGATTGAGACTGGTCCCCGGCCTACGCCCGGAAGCGTCCTTGCACAGCGACCGTGCCCCGGGCTCCCTGCCGGGCACATCCCTCCAGAAACCGGCTCGCTCAAGTAGCTGTTGGTGCAAGAAGCCGGGCACGGAGCTTCGCTCGCCAAAGGCAGACGGTTTCTTCCGGGATGTGCCCGTCCGCAAGCCCGACTCCCTTGTCCGAAGCGACGCCTGCGCCCGGCGCCGGCTGCAAGGCAGTAGTTAGGCGTCGATTCTTCGAGACTCGCGGGTTGCTGCGACCGCAGATCGGCCTCGAAACGCGCCTCATGAGTCGCAACGGTGGATTCCGATGGGCGAGTCGCCGAGTGACCCTGTCCCACTTGCTCGAAGGGCAGTACATTGGACTCGGAGAAGTCGATGACGGGATCTGGGATGTCTACTACAGCACCGTCAGACTGGGCCAGATGGACGAGCGCCTCCTCAAGGTCGAGGGCGCGCTCGGACGACGGATGAGGAACCCGAAGGTGTAAACGATGCCCCCGGACCACCGTGTCAACGATGTGTCCGGCCGTTCAATCGAACGCCGTCGTATTTTCGTGGTCAAGCTTCCACCGGCGTGAGCCGGTAGAGGCGGGCGGCGAGCTGGGCCGCCCGCTTTATGTCCCCCGCCCGCAGTGCGTCTCGGACATCGTCCAGTTTGAACGCGTCCTCAGGAGACAGGTACGGCGACCAGTCGCTCTCGTCTTCGATGAGGCGCACGTCCACCTCGGCGACAAAGTCACCTTCGCGCACGAGCTTCTTCGTCGATCGGTCGCTCATGTCCGCCTCCTCTGCCACGACTCGTCCCACTTCGCGGAATTGGGTCGATATGCCGTGATCACGACGGCCGGAGAGATTCGACCCGCGGGGATACCCCAGACTACATGAATCGGCCGCTCCGCTCCATCACGCTGCAGCACGAGGCAGCAAGGCCGTTTCGGGTAGTCCGGGTAGTCCTCGATCAGAATCGCGTCCTTCAGCCCGCCCACGATCTCTCGCACGCTGATCCGGTCGTCGGTCAGTTCGTCGTAGCCGTGGAGCGAGATGCGGATGTTGTCGCCCTCCACCAGCGCCTGTATCTGTTCGAGCGTTTCACTCAATGTCGCAATTCATCGTGTCAGTGATTCGTGATGATCCCGCTAACGTTTTCGAATGAGCCGCGCGCGGGAGGGTGAGCTAATCTTAGTTGAAAATTGAAACGGCTCCAGACCCTGTGGTGTGATGACGTTGCAAAAGACGGACATCACCCCACGAGAGAGAGGAGCCACGATGAGTGGCCTACGTGCTGTCAGGAAGCGCAAGAAAGTTCGCAAGCTGGGCTCGGTCAACATCATTCACCGCGAGGCCTACGCGGATCTGGAGCTGGACGCGAAGGTGGAGCTGATCCGCTCGCTGGTTCCCCTGGGCCTGATGCATGTGCAGGAGTTGCTCGACCAGGAGGTGACGGCGCTGGCGAGCGAGCGCTACGTCCGGAAGGACGCGTCGGTCGGTGGACGCCGTCACGGCAGTAACCCTGGGACGGTGGGTCTCGCGGGGCAGCGCGTGCCGATTCGCGTGCCCCGGATTCGTCGCCTCGCAGGGAGCGAGATTCCGCTGCGGTCGTATGAGGCGTTGCATGACGACCGCGAGGTGGACGACGCGCTGCTGCGACGGGTGCTCTACGGGATCTCGTGCCGCAACTACGCGGCGGCCGCGGCGGCGATTCCCGGGGCGATCGGGCTGTCGAGTTCGACGGTGTCCCGGGGGTTCATCCAGGCCAGCGCGGCGCAGCTACGGGCGTTCCAGGAGCGGGACCTATCCGATGAGGACGTGGTGGCCGTGTTCCTGGACGGCAAGACGTTCGCTGACGCGACGATGGTCATCGCGCTAGGCATCACGCTGTCTGGGGAGAAACGCTTCCTGGGCTTCGTCGAAACGGACACGGAGAACGCGACGGTGCTCACACCGTTCCTGCGGTCGTTGGTCGAGCGGGGCCTCGACCTCTCCCAGGGTGTGCTGGTCATCCTCAATGGCGGCAAGGGGCTCCGCACGGCCGTCCGGAAGGCCTTCCGGGGCCGGGCCCTGGTCCAACGGTGCCAGTGGCACAAGCGCGAGAACGTGGTGAGCTACCTGGCCAAGCACGAGCAGGCGGTGTGGCGTCAGCGTCTCCAGCGAGCGTACAACCGGCCGGACTACGACGAGGCCCTCGGTGCGCTCGAGACGCTCCACGGCGAGTTGGACGAGCGGAACCAGTCGGCGGCTGACAGCTTGGCGGAAGGCCTGGACGAAACCCTGACGTGACATCGATTGGGCGTGTACGGAGTGCTGGGCCGGTCGCTGAAGACGACGAACTGTCTGGAGTCGGTCAATGCGCTGGTCGAGGAACGCTGCGCGAAGGTAGATCACTGGCAGAGCTCGAGCCAACGCCACCGCTGGCTGGCGACCGCCCTCCTGGACATCGAACCGCGCTTACGAAGGGTGAGGGGCTACCGCCACCTTCCCACGCTTCGGGCCGCATTGAAGCGAGAACTGAAGATCGACACGACGACGTCGAAGAAGCAGGCCGCGTAAGCCATCGGGAGCCGTGGAGAGTTTCAACTAAGAATGGGCTTGACTCGCGCGCGGTCCGGACTCGTCGCGCGTCGGCTCCATTCGGTGGTTAAACCGCGCGTTGGCTCACGGAGAACGTCCCGCGCGTTGCCACCGGCGTGGATGCTGCCGACCGTGGACCGCCAACACGATGATGTCGTCGCCGGACAGGCGAAATGTAGACGGCGTACGGAAAGCGGCGAAATGTCGCACGCCTGATCTCACCATGCGCCCGTTGGAAAGCCAACGGATTCTCCGTGATGCGACCGACGAGCGTGTCAACGGCCGCGCCGAACTCGGTGCCGAGCCCCCTGCTGCCGCTCTTCATACCAACCGCGGACTTCGAGGACTTCAGCCTCGGCCTGCGGCCGAAATCGGACCCGGCGCGTCACTCCCGGGCCAGTAGCTTCCGCCGGATTTCCTCCCATGGGGTCGCAGAACTCGGATCGGCGAGGTGTTCCGCCCATCGACGGTCGAGCTCCGCTTCTTGCTCGGGAGCCAGCGTTAGCTCAGCATCCCGGTCGGCGGCGCTGAGGCTCTCCCACAGCGCCATGGCCAGGTCCGCGCGCTCGCTGGCCGGTAGCTTGAGGATGGCCGATAGCGGCGAGGCAGGCATACCGTGATCCTCTCACGCAGACGAGCCAGTCGCAACGCCGTCCCTCGACCCTCGCCGGAAACAGCCGTCAGCTCTCTTGCAGTCCGCCGCCGGATTCAGCTCGCCGGTCTAACGCCTTCACGTTCACCTACGGTCGCCATTCATCCAACGCGGCCGGGTCTACGGGTGAGCGGCGGCTGACAGGTGCAACGCGTTGTTGGACGGCGACCCGTCCGGTGCTGGCTCAGGTAGCCCAGATAGCAACTGCGGACCAGATGAGAACCCCGAAGTGCGCAAGAAACGAAAGTGACGCCAGAATACTGAACGCCATGAACACGAGGCCGAGTTCGTCCTTCGGCTTACACGGCCGAGCCCACAGCTTGGCGAACCCGTTCAAACCTGGCCCCCGTGTTTCACGAACAGGCGGCGGCAGAAGGTCCGTCCATCCTCGACCGTCCGCGATCTGGTCGGCCCTTTCCCAGTTTCGATTGGCATACCCACCGTAAAGCACTGCCAGGAAACCAGCGAATCCCGAAACACCGAGACCAAGTACAGCCAGCGCAAATGCCCGAATCGGCTCATCGAGAGACGCCGAATCAGGAGCAATCGTTCGCGTCACGATGTACCCGAGTGTGGCAGCAGACAACCCGAGGAGCCAGGAGTTGATCGTCACCATTCGGTTCTTGTCTTCGCCACCGAAACTTGCATAGTGCTTCCAGAGCTCCAAGTCTGACTTTGGGTCGCGCGCAAACACAGAATCAGTGCCAGGCTTGCTCGCGTCGGTCGCTTCAGTCACGCGCTCTCCCAGTTCCCTCGTCCGTCTAGACAGAATGACTTCCGCTGAGTGCGAACGAGGCTGACCTCCGGCGGTATCGCGGGTGAGCCTGCGTTGGGCCAGAGCCGCCCGTTGAGTTCACCGTCAACGCACGTGCACGGAGGTCAGCCATGCCGGAGCCTACCACCCTTTTCGTGGGCCTAGACGTCCACAAAGCGTCCATCGCCGTCGCCCACGCCAGCCCCGACCGCGCGTCCGATGTTGTCTATGTGGGCGAGATCGGCACCCGGGAAGCCGACCTCGACAAGCTCTGGCGACGGCTGCACAGTCGTGCCGCCAGACTCGTCGTCGCCTACGAGGCCGGCCCGTGCGGCTATGGCCTGTATCGCACGCTGGCCGACCGAGGGGTGTCGTGTCTGGTGGTGGCGCCCTCGCTGATTCCGAAGAAGCCAGGTGAGCGCGTCAAGACCGATCGGCGAGATGCCACCCAACTGGCCCGACTCCTCCGCTCAGGCGACCTGACGTCGGTCTACGTGCCGACGGTCGACGACGAAGCGGTCCGCGATCTCTCCCGGGCGCGCGAGGCGTCGGTCACCGTGCTGAAGGACGCCAAGCGGCGCCTGAAGGCGTTTCTCCTGCGCCACGGGCTGCACTACTCCGGGCGGGCGTCGTGGGGCGCCGCGCACCTGCGGTATCTGGCGCGGGTCGTCTGTCCCACGCCGGCCCAGCAGGTGGTCTTTCAGGAGTCGCTGCGGGCGGTGAGTGAGCAGGCCGAGCGCGTCCAGCGGCTCGGGGACGAACTGGTCGAGGTCACGATGACCTGGCGGCTGCGGCCCGTCGTCGACGCCTTCCAGGCGATGCGCGGGGTGCAGAGCCAAACCGCGGTCACCCTCGTCGCGGAGCTCGGCGACCTCACGCGCTTCGACAACCCGCGGCAACTCGCCGCGTTCGTCGGCTTGATCCCGAGCGAGTACTCGAGCGGTGGCTCGCGGCGTCTCGGTCCCATCACGAAGGCCGGCAACGGCCACGCACGCCGGGCTCTGGTCGAGGCCGCGTGGGCGTATCGCTATCCGGCCAAGGTGTCGGAACACCTGCAGAAGCGGCTCGAGGGGTGTCCGAAGCCTATCCAGGACATCGCCTGGAAGGCGCAGGTGCGACTCTGCAAGCGATACCATCGCTTGGTGGCTCGCGGGAAGCACGCGAACGTGGTCGTCACGGCCATCGCGCGAGAGATCCTCGCCTTCCTATGGGCGATCTCCAGGGAGGTGCCGATCGGTCACTGAGCGGACAGGAGGAGCAGCCTGCCGAGTGAGGGACGAGGCGCGGCCGCGGTTTGGCGTAATCCTCGGCGACGTTAGGAGGCGGCTTCGGCCGACCCTCGAGCCTAGAGAGTGAGGAAGGCGCCGGACGAGTGTCAGTAAGGTGGTAACCAACCCACGGATATCAGCAGGATCAACCGTCGCGATTACTGGCCTCGCCTCTTCCCTGACCCCACCACCACCTTCAGCGCCACCGAGGCGGCCCGGGGAAACGTGTCTCTGAAATTGACAAATGAAGTCATATCAACGTTTCGGTTCAGCGGCGCCGCGAGGCGGCGACCGCTGCAACCGATTGTTATGCTACCTATCCAGGTGTCGGACGACCAATCAAGACAACACGTTCCTGGATGAATCGCGCGATATCTCGAGGCTCGTGCTGTCGTCCATCAACGTATCCGTCGGCCTTCGAGACACCGTCAATGACTGCGTCGTCCATCCTCACGAACATGACCTTCTGCTCGTCACGTTCCATGATAAGTTCGCGAATCGCACGAAGCTCGAGCCCACACCATTGCTTGCGCTGATATTCGACACCGAGGAATGCGACGACGAGCGCAGATCGGTCTCGGTAGATCTCCTGCAGAAGAACATCGAGGTTCGGCCTCGCAAGCTGCGAAACGTAGTTGTGGTCGTAGAAGTACGAGTTGGGACCTAGGATTCGTTCGAGTTCCGCGGCAACTGCTTCGACGTATTCCCGTATCTCACCCGGAAACGAGAGAGCGACATCAAACTGGCAGGTAGTGATATCGACGGCCTTTGTGGCCGACCGCGCCCAATGCGGCAGCGAAATCCCCTTGGCGTGCAGCTCCTTCCCGAGGTTGACGTCCTTGACGGCCCAGTGCGTGCGGTTCATTTCCCACCTGGAGATGTCGAGCTCGAATTCAAGGTCAACGAGCTCTGCGGCGGTCAGGAAGCGGTCCAGTGGAATGAGGTCGTATTCGATCCGTACTTTTTGCCGGCGTCTGAACGCAGCTCGGATGACTCCAAAGTGTGGCGCCTTATTGCACTGTGACTCGTAGGAGAAGACACTTCGAAGACGCCGCAGCTCATCGACCTGCGAGGGCGTGAAGTCGCCAAAGCGAGCCGTCAGGTGGGTGTCCGTATACTCCCGGATGCAACGGCCCACTTCGATCACCCACGGGTCACCGTTCCAAGAGTTGGGATCAGCTGAGACGAACAGGTTGTACAAGCTTTACGCCCTATTTATTGGAGCATAACGTCAGCAATCAGCGGCAGGCGTAGCCGGTCCGCTGCATTGCCTGTTAGGCTGCCTATCAGTCGGCTGAAGTCGCATCGGCTTGCTCGGGCTTAAGTGTCCGCAGGGCCTGCAGGTCGAGCTTCACGAGCGCTGCCCTGATCAATCTGATCTCGGCCTGTAGGCTTTCAATCAGCCCCTGCAGGAGGTTGCCGAGTTGTCTTTCCGTTTCCGGACTTCCTGATGCCCTGAGCTCCAGAATCGGTCCCAGTTCTCGAGTGTGTCGATCTTTCGCGTCTGCGACAACCCTCTCATAGGCGTACTGGGCTTCCGTGAGCCCAGTCAATCTCTTGTGGTTTGACAGCACGCGTCGAGTGCCACACATGCGCTAATGGCCAACCCCACGATCTTGGGCCACTGCCCGGGCAAGCCGTACGTGACCGCGAGGCCGCCGAAGACGGACACTCCCTTCAAGGAATAGGCTGCAAAGCGACGAGCCTTTGCGCGTCTCTTGAGTTCCAGCGCTGCGCCCTCCGCTGACTCGAATAACTGGACAAACTGCTTTTGTCGGAACGCGACCGGGTCTCCGGCCGATGTTCCGTTTACTTCATCCATCAGCCTCAGGCCTCCATCAATGGCGGTGGGCTCTCATCCTCGACCCGAGTTACCTGTAGCGCCAGAGTCGTCTCGGTCCCGTCTGGTTCAGACACTTCAAGACGCAACTCGCCGCCATTCATGAAGTTCTCTCTGTTAGCCTGAACAGGAAAAGGCCGACCAGATTCAATTTCCAAGACACCGCATTCCGGACAAGGTTGGAATGTCCCTGGAGGATCTACGTAGCAGACAATTCCGACGTGAAGCCGTTCAAAGGTCGACCAGATCGTGAGCATCCTTGACCCGCCAGGCTCAAGCGGCCGCTCCAACCCTTCCACACTCTCGATCATGAAAACGCTCCTCTGTCTCGGTAAGCTGCCTAGACAGAATGACTTCCGCTGAGTGCGAACGAGGCTAACCTCCGGCGGTATCGCGGGTGAGCCTGCGTTGGGCCAGAGCCGCCCGTTGAGTTCACCGTCAACGCACGTGCACGGAGGTCAGCCATGCCGGAGCCTACCACCCTTTTCGTGGGCCTAGACGTCCACAAAACATCCATCGCGGTCGCCCACGCCAGCCCCGACCGCGCGTCCGACGTCGTCTATGTCGGCGAGATCGGCACACGAGAATCCGACCTCGACAAGCTCCTGCGGCGGCTGCACAGTCGCGCTGCCAAGCTGGTCGTCGCCTACGAGGCCGGCCCGTGCGGGTATGGCTTGTATCGCACGCTCGCCAACAAAGGGATCGCGTGTCAGGTCGTGGCGCCCTCGCTGATTCCGAAGAAGCCCGGCGAGCGGGTCAAGACCGATCGGCGGGACGCCACCCAACTCGCCCGACTCCTCCGCGCCGGCGACCTGACGGCGGTCTACGTGCCGACCATCGATGATGAAGCGGTCCGCGATCTGTCCCGCGCGCGGGAGGCCGCAGGCGGTGTGCTGAAGGACGCGAAGCGACGCCTGAAGTCGTTTCTCTTGCGCCACGGGCTCAACTACGCCGGGCGGGCGACGTGGGGCGCGGCTCACCTGCGCTATCTGGCGCGGGTCGTCTGTCCCACGCCCGCCCAGTAAGTGGTCTTTCAGGAGTCGTTGCGGGCTGTCAGCGAACAGACCGATCGCGTCCAGCGGCTCGGCGACGAACTGGTCGAGGTCACGGCGACCTGGCGGCTCCGGCCCGTGGTCGAGGCGTTCCAGGCGATGCGCGGGGTGCAAAACCAGACGGCGGTGACCCTCGTCGCCGAGCTCGGCGACCTCACGCGCTTCGACAACCCGCGGCAACTCGCCGCCTTCGTCGGCTTGATCCCGAGCGAGTACTCGAGCGGGGGCTCGCGGCGCCTCGGGCCCATCACGAAGGCCGGCAATGGCCACGCACGCCGCGCGCTCGTCGAGGCCGCGTGGGCGTATCGGTATCCCGCCAAGGTGTCGGCACACCTGCAGAAGCGGCTTGAGGGGTGTCCGAAGCGAATCCAAGACATCGCCTGGAAGGCGCAGGTGCGACTCTGCAAACGATACCGCCGGCTGGTGGCTCGCGGGAAGCACGCGAACGTGGTCGTCACGGCCATCGCGCGAGAGATCCTCGCGTTCCTATGGGCCATCGCACGGGAGGTGCCGCTCGCTCACTGAGCGGACGGCAGGCCTGCCCTGCCGAGTGAGGGAAGAGGCGCGGCCGCGGTTTGGCGTAATCCTCGGCAACGTTAGGAGGCGGCTTAGGCCGACCCTCGAGCCTAGACAGAGGACGGCGCCGGACGGATGTCAGTAAGGTGGTAGCCAACCCACGGATATCAGCAGGATCAACCGTCGCGATTACTGGCCTCGCCTCTTCCCTGACCCAGTCACTCTGCGGCGGCACCGGGCCGCCTGGGGGAAACGTGTCTCTAACGTTGACAAATGAAGTCATATCAACGTTAGGGTTCAGCGGTGCCGGCTGAGCACCACGTGCCGGCATCCGCTGCAACCCGCGGTTAGGCTTCTACGTTGGTACGGACCGGACACATCCTTTACACATCAGTCCGGACACATCGTTTACACCTCACAGAGCATGGGTGGCCAGGAGGTGGCCTCCGATGCCCTGGAGTGAGACGTCAACGATGGATCAGAAGCGACTGTTCATCAAGGATTACCACCGGGGGGCGTTCGCGTTGGCCGAGTTGTGTCGGCGCTATGGGATCAGCCGGCCGACCGGCTACAAGTGGGTCGACCGGTTCGAGGCCGCTGGCGTGCCCGGTCTCGAGGAGCGGTCGAGGCGCCCGCATGGCTGCTCGCACGAGACCGCCATCGAGATCACCGAGGCCATTCTCGAGCTGCGCCGCAAGCACCCCTATTGGGGGCCCAAGAAGCTCCTGACCATCTTGACGAAGCGGCACCCTCGGGTGTCGTGGCCGGCCCGGTCGACTGTGGGCGACTTGCTGTCACGCCACGGTCTGATCGGGCAGAAGCGCGCCGGACCTACCCGGGCCACCCCGGCAAGCCCACCCAGTCGATGGATGCGCCGAACGATACGTGGTGCATCGATTTCAAAGGCGAGTTCAAGACCGGCGATGGGCAGTACTGCTACCCCCTGACCGTCACCGACGGCTGCACCCGGTTCATCCTGGGGTGCCAGGGGCTCCGCTCGACCAGCCACGAGCGCGCGAAACCCGTGATGCACCGGCTCTTCCAGACCTACGGTTTGCCAACGTTCATTCGCTCCGACAACGGGGTGCCCTTTGCCACCACCGCCATCGGACGCCTGAGCCGCCTCTCCATCTGGTGGATCCGGCTGGGGATCTACCCAGAGCTCATCGAGCCCGGCCATCCCGAGCAGAACGGCCGCCACGAGCGGATGCACAAGACGCTCAAGCAGGAGACCACGCGGCCCTCCGCTGCCACGTTCCGTGGGCAGCAACGACGCTTCGATCGATTCCGCTCTGAGTTCAACACGGAGCGGCCCCACGAGGCACTCGACCAGGAGACGCCGGCCTCGCACTACACGCCGTCGCCGCGAACCCTCCCAGCCCGGCTCCCGCCCATCGCATACCCCGCGCATTTCGAAACGCGCCTCATGAGTCGCAACGGTGGGTTCCGATGGGCGAGTCGCCGAGTGCCCCTGTCCCACTTGCTCGAAGGGCAGTACATTGGACTCGAAGAAGTCGATGACGGGATCTGGGATGTCTACTACAGCACCGTCAGACTGGGCCAGATGGACGAGCGCTTACTCAAGGTCGAGGATTCGCTCGGAAGACGGATGAGGAACCCGAAGGTGTAAAGGATGTCCCCGGACTACGGTGTTAACGATGTGCCCGGCCGTTCAGTTGACAGTTATGCCCGCTCGACGGGCTACGCCTTCCAGCGTGACGTAGATGTAGAACTGTCCAATCACTTGCCCGACCTTGTAGTCGAGGCTGTTCCGGTCGTACATGTACTTCGAGCGCCTTCACTACTCGATACCAAGTCTGGCATTGGAACGAAGATCCGGGCACCATCACACGATACGAACGTCAGTTCTTTGATGACGACGCCCTTGACTTTCAATTTCACGGAGTATTTCGCAGACCCGTACTTGTCTGGGAAACGCTGCGTCCATTCTTCAGTGAAGTCGTCCAGACGCTCGCCGACATCGATTTGAAACAGATTATCAACCTCAGAAAGCCAGACTTCCCGCTGACCGACGCACTCCTTGACCCAGGAGTTGCGGAGCAGCGTTTCGAATCCAGTCAGGTTGTTGAGGGTGAGCTAATCTTAGTTGAAAATTGAAACGGCTCCAGACCCTGTGGTGTGATGACGTTGCAAAAGACGGACATCACCCCACGAGAGAGAGGAGCCACGATGAGTGGCCTACGTGCTGTCAGGAAGCGCAAGAAAGTTCGCAAGCTGGGCTCGGTCAACATCATTCACCGCGAGGCCTACGCGGATCTGGAGCTGGACGCGAAGGTGGAGCTGATCCGCTCGCTGGTTCCCCTGGGCCTGATGCATGTGCAGGAGTTGCTCGACCAGGAGGTGACGGCGCTGGCGAGCGAGCGCTACGTCCGGAAGGACGCGTCGGTCGGTGGACGCCGTCACGGCAGTAACCCTGGGACGGTGGGTCTCGCGGGGCAGCGCGTGCCGATTCGCGTGCCCCGGATTCGTCGCCTCGCAGGGAGCGAGATTCCGCTGCGGTCGTATGCGGCGTTGCATGACGACCGCGAGGTGGACGACGCGCTGCTGCGACGGGTGCTCTACGGGATCTCGTGCCGCAACTACGCGGCGGCCGCGGCGGCGATTCCCGGGGCGATCGGGCTGTCGAGTTCGACGGTGTCCCGGGGGTTCATCCAGGCCAGCGCGGCGCAGCTACGGGCGTTCCAGGAGCGGGACCTATCCGATGAGGACGTGGTGGCCGTGTTCCTGGACGGCAAGACGTTCGCTGACGCGACGATGGTCATCGCGCTAGGCATCACGCTGTCTGGGGAGAAACGCTTCCTGGGCTTCGTCGAAACGGACACGGAGAACGCGACGGTGCTCACACCGTTCCTGCGGTCGTTGGTCGAGCGGGGCCTCGACCTCTCCCAGGGTGTGCTGGTCATCCTCGATGGCGGCAAGGGGCTCCGCACGGCCGTCCGGAAGGCCTTCCGGGGCCGGGCCCTGGTCCAACGGTGCCAGTGGCACAAGCGCGAGAACGTGGTGAGCTACCTGGCCAAGCACGAGCAGGCGGTGTGGCGTCAGCGTCTCCAGCGAGCGTACAACCGGCCGGACTACGACGAGGCCCTCGGTGCGCTCGAGACGCTCCACGGCGAGTTGGACGAGCGGAACCAGTCGGCGGCTGACAGCTTGGCGGAAGGCCTGGACGAAACCCTGACGTTACATCGATTGGGCGTGTACGGAGTGCTGGGCCGGTCGCTGAAGACGACGAACTGTCTGGAGTCGGTCAATGCGCTGGTCGAGGAACGCTGCGCGAAGGTAGATCACTGGCAGAGCTCGAGCCAACGCCACCGCTGGCTGGCGACCGCCCTCCTGGACATCGAACCGCGCTTACGAAGGGTGAGGGGCTACCGCCACCTTCCCACGCTTCGGGCCGCATTGAAGCGAGAACTGAAGATCGACACGACGACGTCGAAGAAGCAGGCCGCGTAAGCCATCGGGAGCCGTGGAGAGTTTCAACTAAGAATGGGCTTGACTCAGGTTGTTGTCGACCGTTGTGATGATCAGCGGCTCCGCATGTACCGTTTTTCCCGAGAGCGTCAGCTGGCAGCGGAGGAGGAGATAATCCGGGGTTCTGAACTCCCGAACGTTGTCGAGTCCCAATGAGTGCTTATGCCCGGTTCTGTCGTTCCGGATGTCGGCTGTGGTATCCGAGACGGACGTCACTGTCCAGCGGTCGTCCTGCCGTTCCAGCCGCTCACCCGCATTGCTCAACTGTATCGCCGGCGGACGCAGTCTAAACGTCTTTCCCGACCAACTCTTGTCTTCTTTTTGTTCACCGCAATCGAGCCAATCGAGGGTGAGCGAAACTTAGTTGGAATTTGAAACGGCTCCCACACCCTGTGGTTTGATGACGTTGCTGAAGACGGACATCACCCCACGGAGAGAGGAGCCGAGATGAGCAGTGTCCTACGTCCCGTTCGGAAGCGCAAGAAGGGTCGCACGCTGGGTCGGGTCGAGGAGGGTGAGCTAATCTTAGTTGAAAATTGAAACGGCTCCAGACTCTGTGGTGTGATGACGTTGCAAAAGACGGACATCACCCCACGAGAGAGAGGAGCCACGATGAGTGTCCTACGTGCTGTCAGGAAGCGCAAGAAAGTTCGCAAGCTGGGCTCGGTCAACATCATTCACCGCGAGGCCTACGCGGATCTGGAGCTGGACGCGAAGGTGGAGCTGATCCGCTCGCTGGTGCCCCTGGGCCTGATGCATGTGCAGGAGTTGCTCGACCAGGAGGTGACGGCGCTGGCGAGCGAGCGCTACGTCCGGAAGGACGCGTCGGTCGGTGGACGCCGTCACGGCAGTAACCCTGGGACGGTGGGTCTCGCGGGGCAGCGCGTGCCGATTCGCGTGCCCCGGATTCGTCGCCTCGCAGGGAGCGAGATTCCGCTGCGGTCGTATGCGGCGTTGCATGACGACCGCGAGGTGGACGACGCGCTGCTGCGACGGGTGCTCTACGGGATCTCGTGCCGCAACTACGCGGCGGCCGCGGCGGCGATTCCCGGGGCGATCGGGCTGTCGAGTTCGACGGTGTCCCGGGGGTTCATCCAGGCCAGCGCGGCGCAGCTACGGGCGTTCCAGGAGCGGGACCTATCCGATGAGGACGTGGTGGCCGTGTTCCTGGACGGCAAGACGTTCGCTGACGCGACGATGGTCATCGCGCTAGGCATCACGCTGTCTGGGGAGAAACGCTTCCTGGGCTTCGTCGAAACGGACACGGAGAACGCGACGGTGCTCACACCGTTCCTGCGGTCGTTGGTCGAGCGGGGCCTCGACCTCTCCCAGGGTGTGCTGGTCATCCTCGATGGCGGCAAGGGGCTCCGCACGGCCGTCCGGAAGGCCTTCCGGGGCCGGGCCCTGGTCCAACGGTGCCAGTGGCACAAGCGCGAGAACGTGGTGAGCTACCTGGCCAAGCACGAGCAGGCGGTGTGGCGTCAGCGTCTCCAGCGAGCGTACAACCGGCCGGACTACGACGAGGCCCTCGGTGCGCTCGAGACGCTCCACGGCGAGTTGGACGAGCGGAACCAGTCGGCGGCTGACAGCTTGGCGGAAGGCCTGGACGAAACCCTGACGTTACATCGATTGGGCGTGTACGGAGTGCTGGGCCGGTCGCTGAAGACGACGAACTGTCTGGAGTCGGTCAATGCGCTGGTCGAGGAACGCTGCGCGAAGGTAGATCACTGGCAGAGCTCGAGCCAACGCCACCGCTGGCTGGCGACCGCCCTCCTGGACATCGAACCGCGCTTACGAAGGGTGAGGGGCTACCGCCACCTTCCCACGCTTCGGGCCGCATTGAAGCGAGAACTGAAGATCGACACGACGACGTCGAAGAAGCAGGCCGCGTAAGCCATCGGGAGCCGTGGAGAGTTTCAACTAAGAATGGGCTTGACTCGGGTCGAGATCATCCGCCGCGAGGACTACGCCGAGCTGGCGATCGATGCGAAGGTGGAGCTGATCCGATCGCTGGTCCCGCTGGGGTTAATGCACGTCGAGGAAGAACTCGACCGGGAAGTCACGGCCCTGGCCGGTGAGCGCTACGCGCGCAAGACGGCGTCGCTGGAAGGCCGCCGCCACGGCAGCAATCCCGGGACGGTGCACGTCGCCGGGCAGCGGGTGCCGATTCGAGTGCCGCGGGTGCGCGGTGTCGCGGGGAGCGAGATTCCGTTGCGTGCCTATCAGTCGTTGCATGGCGAGGGCGCGGTGAACGACCACCTGCTCACGCGCGTGCTGTACGGGATCTCGTGTCGCAACTACGAGGCGGCCGCCGAGGCGATTCCCGGCGCGATCGGGCTGTCGGGGTCGACGGTGTCCCGGAGCTTCGTTGAGGCCAGCGCCGCGAAGCTCCAGGACCGGGACCTGGCCGGCGAGGACGTCGTGGCGGTGGTCCTGGACGGCAAGACGTTCGCCGAGGCGACGATGGTCGTCGCGTTGGGCATCACGATGGCCGGGGAGAAACGCTTCCTGGGCTTCGTCGAAACGGCGACGGAGAACGCGCAGGTGCTGACGCCGTTTCTGCGGTCGTTGGTCGAGCGGGGCCTCGACCTCGCCCAGGGGCTGCTGGTGGTCCTGGACGGCGGCAAGGGGCTGCGGGCGGCGGTCCGGAAGGCCTTCCGCGGCCGGGCGCTGGTCCACCGGTGCCAGTGGCACAAGCGCGAGAACGTCGTGAGCTCCCTGCCCAAAGGGGAGCAGACCGCGTGGAGGCAGCGCCTCCAGCGCGCCTACAACCGGCCGACGTACGAGGAGGCCCGCGCGGCTCTCGAGACGCTCCATCGCGAGCTGGAGGAGCGGAACCAATCCGCGGCCGCCAGTCTCGCGGAAGGCCTGGACGAGACCCTGACGCTGCATCACCTCGGGCTGTACGGGGTGTTGGGCCGATCGCTAAAGACGACCAACTGCCTGGAGTCGGTCAACGCACTCGTCGAGGAACGCTGTGCCAAGGTCGACCACTGGCAGAACTCCAGCCAACGCCACCGCTGGCTGGCCACCGCCCTCCTGGACATCGAGCCACGGTTGCGGAAGCTGATGGGCCACCGCCACCTGCCCACGCTCCGTGCCGCGCTGAAGCGAGCACTCAAGATCGACACGACGACGGCGAAGACGAAAGCTGCGTAACGATCAGGAGTCGTGGAGAGTTTCAACTAGGAATGGGCTTGACTCAGCCAATCTGTTTGCAAGCCTAACGATTGCCGTTCACCTGCGGCCGCGCGCTCCTCCGACGGCCGTCAGGTGCAACGGCTGGTTCGACGGCTTGCGACCCGTCATTCGTCAGCGTGCACGTGCCGAACAGGAATCGATCTCCGCGGCACCCCGACCGACATTAGTTGGTCTCTGCCGGTTGAGCCTTGCCGGCGCGCTGCAGTAGTTCCTCCAAAAGATCAAGAGTGTCCCTTGACGCCGTTCGTGCAGAGGTCATCGCCAAGTCCAGACTATCGAGGGCCTCAACGACGCGCCTTCGGGCGCGATTGAATCGCGACGTCGTTCGCGGGAGACCTTCGATAGTGATTTTGAACTCTCGAAGCTTTTCCTGACTCCCCGCTACCGACTCCTCCAGGTTCACAGTCGTTTCTTTCGCCGACGACAACTGTCCCGAAGTGTCTGCACCGAAATCGCCCAATAAAGGGCTCTTCGTCGATTTGAGTACAGCGATCTGAGGTGATACCCGGCCGCCTGCGCGGGCCGCAATTGAGGTGGGCGGCCTGCTCGACGGCCTGGACGAAAGAACGCGATCCCACTTGCACCGGACCACCCGGTGTTGTTCTCTCTTGATGTGCAACCAAGAAGGGAGGACACGTGGGATCGCAACGGGATTGTACCTGGATCTTGGGCTTGTCGGGCTTCCGAGTGGTGCGCGTCGAACGGGAGGACGACGGGGTGGAGAGTCGCCTGCGGTTGCAGTTGGAGCGGCGCGGGATACGGCGCTATGTGTGCAACGGCTGTGGACGCCGCACCGGCCGCGTGCGCGCCGCGCGCGAGCGGACGTGGGACGATCTGCCCTGGGCACGGCATCCGGTCACGTTGGTCTACCGGCAACGACGCGTGATCTGTCGCCACTGCGGGGTGCGCACGGAGCGGATCGAATTTGCCACCCCGAAGGCCCGGGTCACGCGCCGCTTGCGCCAGCAGATCGGCCTGGATTGCCAGTCGATGCCGACCAGCCACGCCGCCGTGCGGCACCGCGTCAGCTGGGGCAAAGCCCGGCGCGCCGAGACGGCCTTCTTGACCGAGTGGGATCGCACCCGCCGGAAACGGCGACCGCGGCACATCGGCCTCGATGAGGTGCAGCGCGGGAAGGGCCAGCGCTTCTGGACTGTCCTGTCGGATGTGGTGCGCGGCGAGGTCATGGGCTTGCGTCAGGATCGCACAACGACTACCGCCACGACCTTGCTCACGGAGGATCTCGACCCGCATCAGCGGGGCGCGATTCACGCGGTGTGTACCGACATGCACCGGCCCTATCTCAATGCGGTCACGCAGGTGCTGCCGCAGGCCGACGTGGTGTTCGACAAATTCCATGTCCTCCAGCATGCGAGCGCCGCGCTCGACGAGGTCCGCCGCCAAGAGTTCTTCCGCGCCGGGGCCGTGATGCGTGCCCATGGGCGCGGGAAACGCTGGTTGCTGCTCCGGCGCTGGAAGACGGTCCGCGGCTCGAAGCGCCGGGAACTGCAGACGTTGTTTGCCGCGAATCGCCGGCTGTTCAAAGCCTGTCTCCTGCGCGAACAGCTCGACCGCCTGTGGACGTATCGGACGCCGATGGGCGTGGGGCACTTCCTCATCGGCTGGGTGACCGCGTTGCGCTGGCAACGGCTCCCCGAGATGGAGCGCCTCGGCGCGTTCCTCGTTCGTCATCTCGAGGGCATCGCTGCCTACTGCTTCCACCCTGTTCGCTTCGGCGTGGTCGAATCGATCAACACGACCATCAAGGCGGTCCTCCGCCGCGCACGCGGTATGCAGAATGAACAACTGCTCTTGCTCAAACTGAAGTGGGCCACGGCTCATCCGATTCGATCGTCTCGCGACCTGGCGCGCTTCTTGAGCCTTCAACCCTTGTACTCAAATCGGTGAAGAGCCCAATAAAGTCGCCGCACGACCGTAGGCTCGAATCCCGCGGTCATACGCCAGACGGAACGGAGGAAGCTCCGCCTCAAGCTGAGTCGCAAAGCGATCCATGCTGGAAGCAACCCTATTGGAGACGCGCTTCACGTCCGCAAGCGGCAGAGTCCCGCCTCCATCGCGGGCGGATTCGAGGTCTGACGTTGCGCGCTTGGTGTCAGAACCTAATCGCTCGATGTGATTCGTTATCCGTCCGCTCAAAGTGGTGACCTCCTCAAAGCTCGCCGTGCCTTCTTCTACAAGATCAAGGAATCCCGCGTCTTCGTCAGGGGGATCGGGTGTCTCCTCCTCTTCGGCGTCATCCGTAGCGCCGCGTGCCGTCTCTGCGGGTGTCTCGGGGGGCACTGCCGTGGCAGGATCCGGCGCGGAGCCTTCCCGACTCCACTTCAACGCCAGGCGAGAGAGACGGATCTGCAGCTTTGAAGCAAAGTCACTCGTGTTTTCGAATGTTCCGTACAAGCCGGAATCGGAGTACTCCTTGCGGAACTTCTGGACTCGCCCGAGTTGCTTAGTGTCCACCTCGACGGGTACGGGTGCCGTCTTGAAGTAGAACATGACAGATACTGAGGAAGGTCGCTCTCGCTGGAGTTCCACGGCGCGCTGGAATTCTTCCTGAGTTCCAGACTCGGCACGCGGTGTCCGCGTTCCGAAGTGTTTCCACAAGATGCCAATGAAGACGTCGTAGTTGGTACCGATTTGCGAGTTGACGATCGCCTGTGGATCTCCGCCCACCGCTGGCTCCACGTCTTCTTGCCAGCTGACCAGCCGGAGTTGGACCGGTTCCAGACCCGCAAGAGTCGCATTCACACCCTTCACAACGTCCGCCAAGGCGTCCCGCTCGGGCTGAACGTCATTCGGTGATGCGACGAATACGCGAAGCAGCTTGACGTCGGTCATCCTGTCGCCTCTGGCTGGTGTTGTCCATCGAACCAGTATTGATTAGACGTTGACGTTGCTCGCGGCTAACACGACCGCACAAACAAGCCAGCGGCGCGCGAGCGCCCCGAGCGCTATGGATCGTACCATCAAGGCAGGGTCGATTTCGCACTCTGCAGATAGCCGCGAGGCCATTCAGAGCGAGCCTGTGATGGCCGCCGTCCTGGCGCGTCTCGCCCGGCCCTTCGTCGGCACCTTGGCCTGGTCTGGGACAACGCCTACAGAGGTCAGTTCCGAAATAGTTGGCGGCCATTACGCGCGGGAGCCGCGGCCAACGGCACTTCCTTCACCGACAGCGAGGCGACCCGGCTGTCGGAGCGATACCGGGGTCACGGCGTCGAGGGTCGGGTCGGGCTGCCGGACGCGCACATCCCGGAAGAAACCGTCTGCCTTTGGTGAGCGAAGCTCCCTGCCCGACTTACGCACCAAGCCGTTCTTGAGCGAGCCGGTTTCTGGAGGGATGTGGGCGGCCGGCAGCCCGGGGCGTCACCGGGCTTTCTTCGGGCGGTAAACGTGCGTGCTCTGGCCGAAGAACACCTCGGCGGCTTCCATCAGCGTCTCCGACAGCGTGGGATGCGGATGAATCGAGCGGGTGAGATCCGACGCGGTGGCGCCCATCTCGACCGCCACGACGCCCTCTGCGATGAGCTCGCCGGCGTCCGTTCCGACGATCCCCACACCGAGCACGTGCTCTGTCTCCGGGTCGAGCACGAGCTTGGTCACGCCGTCCGGGCGGTCGAGCGTGAGTGCGCGGCCGGACGCACCCCATGGGAACCTGGCCACCGCGACCGGCCTGCCGGTCTCCGACGCCTCCGCCTCGGTGAGACCGCACCACGCCACTTCCGGGTCGGTGAACACCACGGCCGGAATCGCTCGCGGCGCGAAGGCGGATTCGCCGCCGGTGATCGCCTCGACCGCCACGCGAGCCTCGTGAAACGCTTTGTGCGCCAGCATCGGCTCGCCCGCTACGTCGCCAATGGCGTAAATCGTCGGCTCGGCCGTGCGCCGCTGGCCATCCACGCGGACGAACCCGCGGGCGTCGAGCTCGACACCGGTGCGATCGAGTCCCACGACGTCCGAGTTGGGGACGCGCCCCACGGCCACCAGCACCGACTCAAAGCGCTGCACCGGCTCGGTGATCGCCGGCCCGGCGAGCGACACGTCGATCCCGTCCGCGGCCGGGGCAAGACGGGTCACGGTCGTGTCGAGGTGGACAGCCTCGGCAATCTGGCCGATCCGTCGCGCAAGCACGCGGACGAGGTCGGCGTCCGCCCCGGGGAGCAAGCTCGATGTCATCTCGACCACGGTGACCGCCGAGCCGAGCGCCGCGTACACCGTCCCGAGCTCGAGCCCGATATAGCCCCCGCCAATCACCAGCAACGTGCTCGGCACCCGCTCGACGTCGAGGGCCCCGGTGGAATCGAGCACGCGCGGATCGTCGAGGGCGAGCGCGGCGGGGCGCGCGGGTCGCGAGCCAGTCGCGAGGATGGCGTGCTCGAACACGATGTCCGTCTGCGTACCCGGCCCGTCAGGTGGCGCGACCGTGAGCCGGTGCGCGTCGGCAAAGGCCGCGCGCCCTTGGACGTAACGGACCTTGCGTTGCGTGGAGAGCTGACCAAGCCCACCGGTGAGCTTGGCCACCACCTCGTCCTTCCACGCTCGGAGCTTGACGGGATCGATGGATGGAGTGCCGAAGTCGACGCCCCAGCGGGTCGAGGCACGCGCATCGGTCACGACCTTCGCCGCATGCAGGAGCGCCTTCGACGGCATACAGCCGCGGTGCAGACAGACGCCGCCCGGTCGCGGCGCGTCGTCGATCAGCGTGACCGACAGCCCACGATCGGCGGCCTGGAACGCCGCCGTATAGCCGCCCGGACCGGCCCCGATCACCGCGAGCTGGGTCGTGTCAGACATAAATAATGAGCCGTCTACATTACTATAGGGATTCGACGGAAGAGTGCTCGGTCCGATGACGAGATCCACGCCGACACGATCGACGGCTGCGCTGCTGACCGCAGTCGTCGCGGCAACCGGTGTCCTGGCGGTGCCGGGCACGAGTGCGACGCAACAACGAGATTTCGCTATGCCACCGCTCTTTGCCCCCGTCGAGATCGGCGCGGACACACGCGCGCTCCCGCGGTCCGAAATCCGCGCGCTCGCCAAGATCCTCGACGCGGCCCGCATCATGGACGGTCTCTTTCTCGAACAGGTCTGGGCCGGTAGCCCGTCGCTCTTGCTCGAGCTGGAACGCGACCAGACCCCGAGCGGTCGCGCGCGCCTGGAGTTCTTCCTCGTCAACAAGGGTCCGTGGTCGCGACTCGAGGACAACGCCGCCTTTGTCGCTGGCGTGCCGCCGAAGCCGCCGGGCGCCGCGTACTACCCGGCCGGCGCGTCGCGCGAGGACGTGGTGGCATGGATCGACGGACTGTCCGAAGAAGAACGCGCGGAGGCGACAGGGTTCTTCACGACGATCCGGCGCGCGCCCGACGGCGCGTTTCGAGCGGTGCCCTATAGCGTCGAGTATCAAGGCCCGCTCGCCCTCGCGGCTGCTCGCCTCCGAGAGGCCGCGGCGCTGACCTCGGAGCCGACTCTCGCCCGTTATCTCGAAACGCGGGCGACCGCGTTCCTCTCGAACGACTACTACGACAGCGACGTCGCCTGGATGGAGCTCGATGCCGCGATCGAGCCGACCATCGGACCGTACGAGGTGTACGAGGACGAGTGGTTCAACTACAAGGCGGCGTTCGAGGCGTTCGTGACCATTCGGGACGACGCGGAGACCAACCAGCTCGCGCGCTTCGGAGCCGAGCTGCAAGATCTGGAGGATCACCTGCCGATCGACCCGGCGCACCGCGATCCCCAGCTCGGGGCGCTGGCGCCGATCCGGGTCGTGAACGTCGTGTTCACCGCCGGTGACGCCAACAGCGGCGTCCAGACCGCGGCGTTCAACCTGCCGAACGACGAGCGCGTCGTGCGCGACAAAGGCTCCAAGCGAGTCATGCTGAAGAACGTGCAGGAGGCGAAGTTCGAAACCGTCTTGTTGCCTATTTCCCGTATCGCCTTGCCGGCGCAAGACCGGGCCGAGCTGTCGTTCGAGGCGTTCTTCACACACATCCTGATGCACGAGCTGATGCACGGCCTCGGACCGCATGCGATAGAGGTCAACGACCGCCCGACCACGGTGCGCCAGGAGCTGCAAGAGACCTACAGCACGATGGAGGAGGCCAAAGCGGACATCTCTGGCCTCTGGGCGCTGCACTATCTGATCGACAAGGGCGTCGTCGACCGCTCGCTCGAGCGCTCGATGTATGCCACCTTTCTCGCGTCGACGTTCCGCTCGATTCGCTTCGGTATCAACGAAGCGCATGGCCGCGGCGTGGCTATTCAGCTGAACACGTTTCTCGACGCCGGCGCCGTCACTGTCGGCGATGACGGGACCTTCGCCGTGGATCACACCCGGATTCGCGCGGCCGTGGAGGCGCTCACGCGCCGGCTGCTGACGATTCAGGCCGAGGGCGACTACGAGGCCGCGCGGACCGTACTGGAGACGCTCGGGGTGGTGCGGCCCGAGGTGCAGCGCGTGCTCGATCGCCTGGAGGCGATCCCGACCGACATCCGTCCGTTGTACACCACTGCGGAGGCGCTGGAGCGCGACCGAGTGGCCACGCCATAAGCCGCGCTCATACTCCCGCCCGCTGGCGCACCCGACCGTCCACTGCCTATAATGTCCTCTTGGCGCGCGGCCCGAGAGAGCGGCCTTTCGTTGGTGATCACGCAGTCACCTGAGGATCATATGTCGCACCCAGACATCATCGTCGGTATCGGCGGGGCGGCCGGAGACGGCACGGCGTCCGCCGGAAACACGTTGGTACTGTCGCTGGCCCGGCAGGGCATCGGCGCGTATAGCTACAACGCCTACCAGTCGGTCATTCGGGGCGGGCATTCGTGGCTTCGCATGCGATTCTCCGCGCAGAAGCCGCTCAACCATGGCGACCAGGTTGATGCGTTGATCGCCCTCAACCAGGACAGCCTCGACCGGCACTTGCAGGAGCTGCAGGCGGGCGGGATCGCGCTGTACAACGGCGCCAAGTTCGCCCCTAGCTACGATCCGCCTCAGGGGGTCCAGCTCTGCTCGCTCCCCATCCCCGACCTGGCGCCCGACGCGACCCGACTTCCGGTCATGCAGAACACGGTGGCTGTCGGCGCGTTGGTGCAGATGATGGGGCTCGATTTCTCCGCACTCGAGTCGGTCTTCGAAACGACCTTCGCAAAGAAGCCGGCGGTCGTCCAGAAGAACGTCGATGCCGCGCGGAACGGATTCGACTACGCGGCCAAGAACTTCCAGCCCCTCGGTACGAAGCTCGAACCGACGGACCAGACGTGGGCGCAAGCGTCGGGCAACCACCTGCTCGCGATGGGTGCCGCCCTGGCCGGATGCAAGTTCTATGTCGCGTACCCGATGAGCCCAGCCACCCACGTCCTGGAGTGGTTTGCCACCCACGCACAGCGGCTCGGCATCTGCGTGCGACAGGTCGAGGACGAGATCTCTGTCATGAACATGTGCATCGGCGCCAACCATATGGGCGTGCGCGCGATGTGCGCGACCTCGGGCGGCGGGTTCGCGCTGATGACCGAGGCGATCGGCATGGCGGGCATCTTCGAAACGCCCGCCGTCGTGATCAACGTCATGCGCGCCGGACCGTCGACCGGTGTCCCGACGAAGACCGAGCAGGCCGATCTCAACCAGGCGTTCGGCGCCAGCCAGGGCGACTTCCAGCGGGTAGTGCTGGCGCCTATAAGCATGCCCGATTGTTTCGTCACGCCCTCCGAGGCCTTCGATGTCGCAGACCGCTTCCAGCTCCCGGTCATCATCCTTGCGGACCTGCTCCTGTGCGAAGGCAGTGAGACCGTTGACACCAAGCTGCTCGACGTCGAGTTCCCGATCGACCGGGGTGAGCTCATCACAGAGGCGGACGGACCGCCCGCGGGCGAGCCGTATCTCCGATACAAGGACACGCCGTCGGGGATCTCACCGCGCGCCATCCCGGGTCTGCCGGGTCACCTGTATGTGGCGGCCACGGACGAGCACGACGAGGATGGCGTGCTGTTGAGCGACGTCTACACCGACCCAATCCGTCGGATGAAAATGACACGCAAGCGAGCACGCAAGATGGAGAACATCCTCCAGCATCTGCCGGCCCCAATCCTCGAAGGGCCCGCCGACGCGGAAACGACCTTGCTCGGCTGGGGCTCGACGTGGGGCGCGATCAAGGAAGCGGCGGAACGGCTCAACGCCGAGGGCGTGTCGGTCAACCACCTCCAGGTCAAGACCCTGGTCCCTCTCCACGTCGACGAGATCTGCGCCGTGCTGGACAAGAGCAAGCGGGTCATCATCATCGAAAACAACCAGAGTGGGCAGTTCGCGCGGCACTTGCGTGCCGAGAGCAGCCGTGTGGCCGACGGGCACATTCGGAAGTACGACGGCGAGCCGTTCGAGCCAAAGCACATCGTTGCAGGCGTCAAGCAAGTCATCGGAGGCCAAGCACTGGTCGAGGCGGTATCGATCGAGCCAGGCTGGCGAACGGACCATCCCACCGGCACGAGCGGCTCGTGGGAAGGCCTGAACCAAGTCACGAAGCCGGGCGTGCCAGCCGAGGCGTGAGGAGATAGCGATGGTAGCTCCAGCACTCGTCGCGAAGGATTTCAAACCGGAAACGCCGCCCGATTGGTGTCCCGGTTGTGGCGATTTCGGCGTGCTCAGCAGCTTGTTCCAAGCGTGCGCCGACCTGCAGATCCAGCCTCACGATCTTCTGGTCGTGTCGGGCATCGGGTGCTCGTCGAATCTGCCTGGGTTCATCCGCTCGTATGGCGTTCACAGCTTGCACGGGCGGGCGCTGGCCTTTGCAACCGGGGCCAAGCTCGCCAATCAGGCGATGACCGTCATCATTACCGGTGGCGATGGCGACGGTTACGGGATCGGGCTCAACCACTTCGTTCAGGCGATGCGCCGCAACATCGATGTGACGTACATCGTGATGAACAACGAGATTTACGGGCTCACGACCGGGCAGGCCTCGCCAACCACCGAAACCGGGATCAAGACGAAGACGACGCCGCACGGGAATATCGAAGGGATGTTGAACCCGATGTCGCTCGCGCTCGCCTCGGGCTGCGGCTATATCGCCCGCGGCTTCAGCGCGCAACCAAAGCACCTGCTGCAGCTGTACAAAGACGGCATCCAGCACCCTGGATTCGCGCTCATTGACGTGTTCAGCCCGTGTGTCACCTTCAACAAGCACAACTCCTACCCGTGGTTCCGCGAGCGCGTCTACAAGCTCGAAGAAGAGGAGCACGACACGAGCAATTTCCACGCGGCGATGGACCGGGCCTTGGAATGGGGCGACCGGATTCCCATCGGGCTCATCTATCGCAACCCAGATCCGCCGCCGCCGCTCGACGCTCTCGACCCGGCGCTGACGGGACAGCCCCTTGTGCAACAAAGCTACGTGATCGACGGCGACACACGTGGGGAGCTGATTCGCGAGTTCATGTAGGATCGATGAATGCGGCCGACGTTGCTTGGTGACCTGCGTCGCGCGATTGACGCGGGTGACATCGCCCATCGCAGCGTCAAGAACGAGCTGCGCGACAACCTCATCGCGGCACTCCGCGACGGTCGCCCGCTGTTCCCGGGGATTATCGGCTACGACGATTCGGTCGTGCCGCAGGTCGTCAACGCCCTCCTGTCGCGACACAACTTCATCATCCTGGGTCTGCGCGGACAAGCGAAAACACGTCTCCTTCGCGGTCTCGCGGACCTACTCGACCCTGAAGTGCCGATCATTCCCGGATGCGAGATCAACGATGATCCGCTGAATCCGCTCTGCGCCGCCTGCCGGACCCGGCTCCGCGATGAAGGCGACGCGTTGCCCGTCGCCTGGCTCCCGCGGTCGGCGCGCTACGTGGAGAAACTGGCGACACCGGACGTGACCATCGCCGACATGATTGGCGACCTCGATCCGATCAAAGCAGCGCGAGCGGGATTGCAGCTCTCCGACGAGCTGACCGTGCACTACGGACTCCTCCCGCGCGCGAACCGCTGCATTTTCGCCGTCAACGAGTTACCGGACCTCGCCAGCAAGATCCAGGTGGGCCTGTTCAACATCCTCCAGGAGGGTGATGTTCAGATTAAGGGCTACCCCGTGCGGCTGCCGCTGGATGTGATGATGACGTTCACGGCCAACCCAGAGGACTACACGGCGCGTGGCAAGATCGTCACGCCGCTCAAGGACCGCATCGGGTCCGAGATCCGGACCCATTACCCACAGACGCGCAGCGACGCGATGGCCATCACCGCACAGGAGGCGTGGATCGACCGCGCGGACCCCGGTGCAGCGGACGGCTCCGGGGTGACGGTCCCGGCCTATGTGCGAGAAATCGTCGAGGAAGTGGCGTTCCAGGCTCGCGCCAACAAGAAAGTCGATCTGCGATCGGGGGTCAGCCAGCGCCTGCCCATTACCTGTCTGGAAAACGTTGTCTCGAACGCGGAGCGCCGCGCGCTCGCCGCCAGCGAACAGCCGACGGCGCGGGTGACCGACATCTACGCGGCGCTGCCGTCTATCACCGGCAAGTTCGAGCTCGAGTACGAGGGGGAGTTGCGCGGCGCGGACAACGTCGCACGCGATCTGATCCGGTCTGCGGTGGCGGCCGTCTTCGACGGGCGGTTCGACGGTGTGGACACGCACCTCGTCGTCGAATGGTTCGACATGGGCGGTTCGCTCCCGGGGAGCGATACCGTCTCGTCCGCGGAGCTGATCGCGCAGGTGTCCGAGATCCAAGGGCTCTCCGAGCTGACCCGGCAGGCCGGTGCCGAGCCCGACGCGGCTCCTCCGACGGTCGCCGCGGCGATCGACTTCGTCCTCGAGGGGCTGTACGCACAGAAGAAGATCAGCCGCGCGGACGACTGGAGCTACCGTGCGGTGGAGAAACCGCGACGCAACACGGGTGGAACCGAGCCGTACTTCGATCCGAACCTACGGGTCCGCGGCGATCGCAAGAAGAAGTATTACAACTGAGCGCTCAAGGCTCAGGACCGTCGCAACCCATCATGCGCTATCGCTACACCCGGTATACCGGTGAGGCCCTCGGCGGCGTCGACCTCGAGGAGCTCGTCTCCAAGCTCTCCGAATTGCTCCTGTCGAGCGGCTTCGACAACCCGTACGGCGACCCGCTGGCAGCCCCTGATGAGGATGACGAGAACAGCGACCATACCGTGCAGGCGCTCCACGACGCGATCCTCGATGCGCTCCTGAACGGCGGCCTGCTGCCGGAAGAGGCCGTGCAGCAGCTCCTGGGCGACCCGGCGGACGCCGACCAGGCGGAGGGTCAATCAGGGCTCGAACAACTCATCCAACAGATCATCGAGCAAATGGCCGAGCAGGGGTATATAAGCATGCGCCCCGGCGGCGACGGGCAGGCCGGGGCGTCAATGTCCGGCCCGGAGACGCCGGCGGCGCGCTTCGAGATGACCGACAAGAGCCTTGATTTCCTCGGCTACCGCGCGCTCCGCGACCTTCTCGGATCGACCGGCCGGAGCAGCTTCGGCCGACACGATACGCGCGAGCTCGCGACGGGCGTCGAGGCGAGCGGCACGTCGAAGCCGTACGAGTTCGGCGACACGATCAACATCGATGCCAGCGGGACAATTCTCAATGCGGTTAGGCGCGCCCGAGGAGCCGTGGGGAGCAGCCTCATCGACGTGCAATACGAAGACCTCATGGTGGCCCAGGGCGAGTATCAGAGCTCGTGCGCGACCGTGCTCATGCTCGACTGCAGCCACAGCATGATCCTCTATGGCGAGGATCGCTTCACGCCGGCGAAGCAGGTCGCGCTGGCACTAGCCAATCTCATCCGCCGGCAGTATCCGGGTGACGCGCTGAACGTCGTGCTGTTTCACGATTCCGCCGAGGAGATCCCGTTGAAGCAGCTTGCCCGGGTGCGGGTCGGCCCCTACTACACGAACACCCGGGAAGGGCTCCGTCTCGCGAGACGCATCCTGGAGCGCCAGCGGAAGGACATGCGCCAGATCGTCATGATCACCGACGGGAAGCCGTCGGCGCTGACCCAGCAGGATGGGCAGATTTACCGCAACGCGTTCGGCCTCGACCCGATGATCATCGCCGAAACGTTTGCCGAGGTGGCCAGTTGTCGCAAGGCCGGCATCATGATCAATACCTTCATGCTGGCGCGCGACCACGAGCTCGTGGCGTTCGTGCGGCGCGTCGCGGCCATCTGTCGCGGGAAGGCCTATTTCACGACGCCGTTCACGCTCGGGCAGTACGTCCTCATGGACTACATGGACAAGAAGACGAAGACGGTCCACTAGTGTCAGACGTTGGTCACGTGCCGCCGATGTCGACGCTCCCGCCCACCATTCCGATCTTTCCGCTGCCCAACGTCGTTCTCTTTCCCAACGTTTTCCTCCCGCTCCACATCTTCGAGGCCCGCTATCGCGAGATGGTCCAAGACGCGCTGAACGGTGACCGTCTCATCGGCATGGTGTTGCTCCGCGAGGGGTGGGACAGGGAAGCCGATGTCAATCCCGCGGTGTATCCGACGGGGTGCGCCGGCCTGATCACCCACGTGGAACGCTTGGCGGACGGCCGGTACAACATCGTGCTGCGTGGGTTCGAGAAGTTCCGGGTGCGGGAGGAAGAGCACTCCCGGGCCTACAGGCTGGCCACGGTCGATGCCCTTCCCGAAACCGTGGACCCCGACGCGCGACCCCGTCTTCGTAGCGCGCGGCAGCGTCTCGAGGCGCTGCTCGAGCGCCGTTCGACCGAGACCGGGTCGGACACGACCGTGCCGCGCGAGATGGCCGACGGCGACCTCGTGAACGCACTGGCGCAGTATCTGGAGCTCGAACCTGTGGAAAGGCTGGCCCTGCTGGAACGCGGCGACATCGTGACGCGATGCGAGGCCTTGATCGATCTCTTGGAAATGCGGATGCTCGTCGCCGCGCAGACATTCCCGACGACGGGTCTCCAGTAGCCGCGCCCGGTGTCGACGCGGGCCCACGGCTCAGGGCGTAAGGCTAGCAGCCCGTGGTGAAAACGCCCTTTCGTAGGTCGAGGGGCATGTGTTCGTGACACCGTGTCATAAGGTCGAGAAACGACGAGTGCGGCAGATCTTGCGCATCTCGCGCCCACGCGGGCGATACGAGGGTCCAGAGGCGGCCAAGATCAGCGATCAAGGCCTCGAAGACGGCGACCGCGCGGCCTTGGAGGCTCCGCGGCGTGCCGACGCCCGTCAGCTGCCGCATGAGGAGCCCAAGATTGAACCCGCAGACGTGCACAAGCACGCGCTTGAGGATGTTGGGATGCCCACGCAGATGCACCCGGCGCAGCCGCCCGGTCTCGTAGAGATGCGCGTTGGGGCGTTCGAGCAACTCGCCCCGCCGTCGCAGCAGCCGTTGCCCACGCGTGCCCCGAATGCGCCGACGGTTCGCGTACACGGCGTCGCGCGCCGCCGCCTTGCCTGTCCAGTTGCGTCGCCCGCGGTCCGGCTCCGAAACATAACTGCGCACGCCGAGCGCGGCGAACGCCACCATCGTCTCGTTACTGTGATACCCCTTGTCCCCGACGACCTCGGCGATACCGGCGCCGGCCGGCAGGACGGCTTCGACGTGGTCGGCCGCCGTGATCAGGGTCTCGACCATCGTCGTCGTATCGCCGTCGTCGGCATCCTGCACGGTGACGCCGACGATGGCCCCCGTCTCCAGGTCCACCGCATGCTCCGCGGTGTGCGCCAAGTGCGTGCGCCCGTCCTTCAGCTTCGTGATCTTCGCGTCCGGATCCTGCGGATGCGTCCAGTCGTCGTTGGAGCCTTTCTTCTTCCGTTTCCGGTCGAACCGGGCCAGCTCAGCGCGGGTCGGCGTGACGATGCCGGACGCCTCGGCCAGCCCGGTCAGAAACGCCTCGTAGCCTTCGCCCGTGTCCCGGCGCACGATACTCCGCAATGCGGCGTTCGCTTCCAACGTCGTGGCATCGATGCCGAGGGTCCGCCCGGTCACGAGCTGGGCGTCGGCCAGTTGCTGCAGCACCCACGTGAACACCGCTTGATGGGTCTCGACGTCGATCAGGCGCCGGGTGCGCGACAGCGTCGAGTGATCCGGCGGCGCCTCGTGCAGCTCGAGGTCCAGAAACTGCCGGATGCTCAGCGAATCGGCCGCCCGCCACGCGATCGCCCGCTCCGAGTCCAGCCCTTCGAAGTAGCCGAGCATCAGCAGCCGGAAGTACCGCCCCGGCGCCAGACTCGGACGACCGACGCCGTCCGCGTAGAACGGCGCGCATTGCGCCTCGACGAACGCGTCGAAGCCCGTGTCATCGAGGATCCGATTCAATCGCTGATAGAACGGATGCGCCGCACTGCGAGGCAGGTCGCTGGTGGGAACCCACATCGATGCTTGCCGCGCCCGGCGTCGTCGTTTGCCCATCGCCATGCGCGACAGTGTAGTACGCGGGATCGATCGTGTCGATCCCTAATAGGGACTTTCACCACGGGCTGCTAGGAGCCCGTGGTGGAAGTCCGCGTGGCACCGAGACCGGCGAGGCGCCCGGCTGACAAGGCGCGACGAGGGAGCATACCGGGCTGTATGTGACCGAGGAGCAACGCCGTCAGGCGGGATGCATCGCTGGTCGAATGCAGCGGCACTTTCACCACGGGCTCCTAGGGCTGCGGAGCGGTCGCGAGCGCAGCGTGCGTCGGTGCGCGACCGAGCCGCCTGGCGATCTGGTCGACGACCACCCGACCGTGAAAGCGGCCGTTCTCGATGAAGACCTCGCCTCGATTGGCACCCGCGACGACGGCGCCCGCCAGGTAGAGTCCAGGCACGTTGGTTTCGAACGTTTCCGGGTTGTGGCGTGGCACGTTGTTGTCGGCCACCGCGATGCCGCACCCGCGCAAGAAGTCGAGATCGGCCAGATACCCGGTCAACAGAAACACGGCATCCGCCGCCACCGTCTCCCGCGTCCCGGCGCGGTCGACCACAAGATCTCGGTCGCGGATCTCCACAACCGTCGTCTCGAACGACGCCGCGATCGACCCCTCGCGAATCCGGTTCTCGATGTCCGGTTTGACCCAGTATTTGATGGACGCGCCGAGCTCGGCACGCCGATGCACCAGCCTCACGCTCGCACCGGCGCGATAGAGATCCAGCGCCGCCTCGGCGGCGGAGTTCTTCCCACCAACGACGACCACGCGCTTTCGGTAGAACTCGTGCGGCTCGGTGTAGTAATGCGAGACATGCGGCAGGTCCTCGCCGGGCACGCGAAGCCGGTTCGGATGGTCATAGCATCCGTTCGCCACGACGACGCACCGCGACTGCCAGCGGTGAGTCACGCCACCAGCGTCACGCGTGCCCACCGTGAACGGCGCGTCATCGCCGCCGGGCGTCACGTCTGTCACGGTTGAGCCGAACGCGATGTCGATCTCGTGCGTGTCGACCACACGCCGGTAATAGCGCAACGCCTCGTCGCGGGTCGGTTTACCATGCGGCGTGACGAACGGCAGACCGCCGATCTCCAACAGATCTGGTGTCGTGAAGAAGACCATCTGGCTGGGAAACCGAAACAGGGCGTTGACCAGCACACCCTTCTCGAAGATGCGAAAGTCGAGTCCGGCCTGTTTCCCGGCAATCGCCGTCGCCAGTCCCGCGGGTCCCCCCCCGACGATGATGAGATCGTGAGTCACTAGTGGACTAGCCTCTCGCGACGTTACGGCTCGCGGTACTCGACCCGGACATCACTGATCACGGCTACCGGGCGACCGACGGACCGGATAGTCTCGCGGCCGTCGAGACGCACGACCTCCAGGCTCTGGCCGACGATGGACACGATCTCGAGGTCGTCCGGGACAGCGATGAACACACGCTCGACGCCGGTCGGGGCCACGGCTTTCATGCCGCCTGGACCGGCCCCGCCCGTCACGCGATCGATGAGATCGTCAGCGGTGCGAAACTCACTCAGGATGAACCGGCGCCCGACTACATCGCCGTCGACGGACGCCACGGCGATCTCCGCCGTGTACTCCGCGAACGCCCGCCCGCCGCGATCTTCCTCTGCGGAGTAGGTGTGCCGATTGTGCAAATTTAACGACAGCGTCGCTTCCCCGCGGTGAGGTGGCACGATGACCACGACCCCCAGATCCGCATCCTGCTGAATGAGCACGTCGCAGAACGCGAGATCGGTATTGACGCCGACGCCGAGTACCGTGGGGCAGCGTACTTCCGCCGGCTCGATCCGGCGATCCTGGGCGGCGACGGCGGCGGGGGTCACCAGCGCGGCGCCCGCTAGGAGCAGGAGCCGGACCATCATCAATCGGATTCCCGTCGGTCCACAACCCGACCCGCGTCGGACTGCGTGAGCGAGGTGCGCACGTCGCCGCGCTGCCGCAACAGTTCCAGAAACTCCGTCCGTGTTTGGGCGTTCGATCGGAACGACCCGAGCATCGCGCTCGTGAGCGCGGACGAGTTCTGCTTTTCCACGCCGCGCATCAGCATGCACAGATGGGTCGCCTCGATCACGACCCCGACTCCGAGCGGGTTGAGCTTTTCGAGCAGCACTTCGGCGATCTGGTTCGTCAACCGTTCTTGCACCTGCAGGCGCCGACTGAAGACCTCGATGAGTCGAGGGATCTTGCTGAGCCCCACCACCTTGTCGCGCGGCAGATAGGCCACATGACACTTTCCGAAAAACGGCAGGAGGTGGTGCTCGCACAAGCTGTAGAAGTCGATGTCCTTGACGATGACCATCTCGCTGTAGTCGACGGAAAAGAGGGCGCCATTCAGCACGACGTCGACGTCCTGCCGGTAGCCGCTGGTCAGGAACCGCAACGCTTTCGAGACACGCGCGGGAGTTCGCGCCAGCCCTTCGCGCGCCGGGTCCTCCCCCATCTCCGCGAGCAGCACGCCAACGGCGTCGCGCACCCGCTCGTAATTCATGATGTCCGGCATCAGCGATGCGTCAGTAGGAATAGAAGCCTCGCCCGCTCTTGCGTCCGAGCCGACCGGCCAGCACCATGCGCTTGAGCAGCGGCGGCGGCGCGTACATCTGATCGCGAAACTCGTCGTGCATGATATTGGCGATGTAGTACGTCGTATCCAACCCGATGAAGTCGAGCAAAGTGAATGGCCCCATTGGATGGCCGCACCCCATGGTCATCGTCTTGTCGATGTCCTCGAGCGTCCCGACCCCGGCTTCGTAGGCGCGCACGGCGTCGAGCAGATACGGGATGAGTAACCGGTTCGCGATGAACCCCGGTCGGTCAGGCGCCGTCACCGGCTCCTTACCCAGTCGCTTGCCGAGGTCGAACGCGCGCTCGTACGTCGCGTCGCTGGTCGTCAATCCGCGGATCACCTCGACCAGCCCCATCACCGGCACCGGGCTGAAGAAGTGCATCCCGACGAACCGATCGGGCCGCTTCGTCGCCGCTGCGAGCTCCGTGATACACAGCGACGACGTATTCGACGCGAACACCGCTTCGGGACCGACGGCCTCTTCGAGCGCCGCGAAGACCTCGCGCTTGGCCTCGACATTCTCCACGATTGCTTCGATCACGAAGTCGCAGTCGGCGAATGCGTCGAGCCGGGTCGTGCCGGAGAGGTTGGCCAGCGCGCGATCCTTTTCCTCGGCGCTCGTCTTGCCGCGCGTGACACCCGCCGTGAGGAAATCCTCGATGCGACGGAGGCCCCGATCGACGAGCGCCTGATCGACTTCGCGCACGATCGTCCGGAACCCCGCGACCGCGCTCACCTGCGCGATCCCGGAGCCCATCAAGCCGCACCCAACAACACCGACTGTGTGAGATGCCATACCTTGTCAGTCCATTTACCGTCCACCAAAACACCCGATCATAGCAAAGTCACCATGCTATAGTGCGCGCACCATGGGTGCCGAAAATCGACGCGACACTGGACGCGTCGACATTCTCGGCGAGCTTCAGGGCGAGGTCATGGTCTTTCAACCGATGCAGATCGCCCAGATCTCGTCTGGCGGTGCCCAGATCGACACGCCGTTTCCCCTGCACCTTGATTCGCTCCACGACCTCCGGCTGACCCTCGGCGGCGACTCGATCATCGTCAAAGGGCGAATCGTGCACTCGAGCATCAGCGACGTCGAGCACGAGCACGTGATGTATCGATCAGGTGTGGAGTTCGTCGAGCCGTCGGATCACGTCGCCGCCATCATTGCGAACTTCGTCTCCGCGCTTCAATCAGACCGCGTGGGAAGCGACGCGCCGTAACCCCGGAACTCACTTGAGTTCTAGGGTTAGGACACGTCGGAAACGGTGAGTCCGTGCGACAGCCAGCTGGGGACTACTGCGGGGTCTCGGCGTCGGCGCCGGCGGCATTCGCCAGGCCGCTGAGCAGCTGCACGATAGCCTCCGTCGGGAGGGCGAACGAGAGGCTGACGTTCGTGCCGACGGCGCTCAGCTGGAAGGAGTCGAGCAGCGACGCCAGCTCGGGGCGCGAGTTGGTCTGCATGCGCGCGAGCGCGAGAAAGCCCTGGATGATGTCACGCAGGTTTTGACCGGCTGCCTCGTCGCGCGCCTCGGCCACGACGGTGCCGCTCAAACCGCCGTTGACACGACCGCCGACTGCGAACGCGGCCACCTGGGGAATCTGGGTTTGGACCTCGTCCGGCAACCAGTCGGTCGCTCCCGGCCCATCGAGCCGACCGATCGCCCACGCGTTGCTGTTGGTATCGATGTTACTCAGGAGCCCCATCAGCCGCGTGTTCGATGTGACGTCGTTGCCGGTGGACGGGAGATCGATCGCTTCCCGCACGAGCGCGTCTGATCCAAGGGCCACGACCCCGGGCTCGACGAACGCCATGGCCAAGGTGTCGTCACCCTGGGTCGTCGTCAGCATCCGGCGCCCCTGATACTCGGACACCGTGCCGCCATGCTCGCGGGCCAACGCCTCCAGCCGCGCGACGTCGAAGCGACCGCTCAGCACGACCAACCCCTGCGGGTCTTCCGAACCCCGTGGCACGAGGCAGGCCACCACTGTGTCGATGTCGTCTTCGAGGTTGATGCCCGTGCGCTCCTGGAACTCGGCCTGGCCGGCGCCGTCCGGCACGAATTCCCGCATTCGCTGCCGGAAATCGGAATACATGACGTCGCGGACGTTGGCAAATGCCACGACGTTGGCGGCGGCCGGCACATACTGGAACGCGTCCGGGCGGGTCTGGGCGGAGGCTGTCGGCAGCCCGCCCTGGAGGTAGGCGACGAGGCCCCCGGCCAGCCCCAAGGCCAGCACCCCACTTGCACCGACGAGCGCATAGCGCGTCTGAACGGTCATATGCATCTCAGCCTATGGGAGTATACCGGTGCGCTGCGCGAAAAGTTCCATCTGTCGCCGGTCCAGCCCCCGCCGCCCCCTCTAGGAGCCCGTGGTGAAAGTGCCGCTGCATTCGACCGGCGATGCATCTCGCCTCGCGGCGTTGCTCATCGGTCGAATACTCCCGGTATTCTCCCTCTTCGGCGCCTTGCCAGCCGAGCGCCTCGCCGGTCTCGGTGCAACGCGGACTTCCACCACGGGCTCCTAGCGGGCTCCAGCCCGCTCCACGCCGGGTCTCGACCGCTCATTGCTCCAGCACGTATTCGCGCCGCTCCACTACCCAGGCCGCCCCGCCGAGCGTCAGGGCCCAGATGAGCGCCAGCGACACCAGGCAACTCCAGGCAGAAGGCGCCGCTTGAAACGTCTGCAGAATCGATTGCAGCAGGCTCATCGCCCCGTCTTGCGGCATCGCATGCGGCACGAGGCCCTGGAGGTAGTAGGCGACGCTCAGGTTTTTCATGTAGCCGGGCACCACGACGACCACCGGCTCCCAGCCGAAGACGAACACCAACCCGGTCAGCAAGGGGCGCTTGAACCACGCGCCGACGAGCGCGAACGCAGCGCCGTAGACCGCGAGCCCGAGACCGAGCAGCCCGAGGTCCGTCACGAGGTCCGGGAAGCTCCGGCCGACGCTGCCGCCGACCATCGGCACCACCAGGAAATAGACGATGACCACCGACGGCAGCACGACGAGCGACGTGCAGACGAGATACGCGAGGTATTTGCCGACCAGGACAGCCCCTCGGGCGATTGGCCGGGTGAAGAGATAGGTAATTGTCTTGTCCTCGACCTCATCGGCGATGAGCGCGGTGCCGTAGAACACGCCGAGCACGGGCACGGTAAAGCGCAGGTAGAACGCCCAGATCATCAGGCCGAAGACACCGGGCCCACTCAAGGCAAACGGTCGGCCGTTGACCGAGCCCCCGAAGCTGACCATGTCGAACGTGGCGAGCGCTCTCAACGCGACGGCAATGACGACGGGGCCGCCAACGACCAGCGCCATGAACACGGTCCGCCTCGACCAGAGCATCTCGCCGAGGCTCAGGTCGAAGACGCGCATCGCCGCGCGTAGGAACGTCGGGGGCTGGTGCAGATCCTTCCCCACTGGCCCCACTGGCCCCACTGGCTGCGGGTCGTCTCCTACTGCTTGACCAGATATGAGAACACCGCCTGAAGATTGTCGTCGGGTGAGGTGACCTCGTCGATCGCGCCCGTCGCGTCGTGTGCCGCGAGCGCCGTCAGCTCGGTATAGAACGCGTCCGGGCGATTCGTTTCGACGACCACCACGTCCTCGTCGAAATTGAGGCTGATGACGTGCGGGTACTCGAGGAACCGACGGGCAAGCGCGCGCGGATCCGACGACTTGATCTGCACCTTGTGCGGGTGCTCATCGATGAGATCGCGGATCTGGTGCACGTTGCCCTCTGCCAGAATCCGCCCGTTGTTGATCAAGAGGATGTTCGACGTCATCAGCTCGATCTCGTGCAGGATGTGGCTCGACACGATGATGCTCTTGCCCGCGCGTGACCAGTCCTTGATCAGCTGTATCGTTTGGCGCCGACCGAGCGGGTCCATCCCGGCGAGCGGCTCGTCGAGCAGCAAGAGCTGCGGGTTGTGGGCCACCGCCTGCGCCAGCTTGACCCGCTGGCGCATGCCCTTGCTATAGGCGCCAATCTTCTTGTCGGCTGCCGACGTGAGCGACACCGTTTCGAGCGCCTTCCGCGCGACGTCCGTCGCGGCATCGCCCTCGAAGCCGCTGAGCCGAGCCAGGGCGGACACCCATTCCAGGCCGGTCATCCGCTCGTAGAACGCGTCCTGATCGGGGCAATAGCCGATCGCCGCATAGGCGCCGGGGTTGGCCCAGATGGGCGCGCCGAGCACACTGACCTGACCCTGACTTGGCTTGAGCTGTCCCGTGACGAGCTTCATGAAGGTCGATTTGCCGGCGCCGTTGGGTCCGAGCAATCCGGTAATGCCGGGCGGAATCGAGACGGTCACGTCGTTGAGCCCGATGACCTGGCCGTACCACTTCGAGAGTCCGGTGACCGCGATGACCGCGTCCGTCATGTGACGACCCACCGCTTCGACGCTGCCGTCACGTGACGACCCACCGCTTCGACGCTCGTGTCACGTCACAACCTCGACGCCACGCACGCGCCGATCCAGGATCCACACCGAGACGCCGAGGAGCACCATCACCGCCAGCAGCGACACGCCCCACGGCGTGGAATACCGCGGCTCCATTCGGAATACGACGTCGCCGACCTGCGCGAGGTTCGCGCTGAACGACACCCACGACAGCCCGGTCGACCCAGTCACGCCGCGGAGCGTTTGGAAGATCGCTTCGCTGAAGAGGAGCGCACCGGCGTACAGCATCCCGACGAAGCGGGCGCTGTTCGACAGCGACGACAGCGCCAGCATGGCGAACGACGCGAGCAGCACCTGCAGGAACGCGAAAATGGTCATCGCCGGGATGAGGAACAGGTTCTCCCGCAGAAACGCCGTGCTCCCGGCGAACATGGCTTGCAGGAACAGCAGCAACATCGCTGGCACCCAGGTCACGAACAACAGGAAGGCCATGAGGACGGCCAACTTACCGGCCACGTACTCGGCGCGGGTCAACGGCTTCGAGAGGTAAATCTGCAGCGCGTTGGCGCGCCGGTCGTTCGCGATGAGGCCCGCACCGACGTAGAGGGTGACGACGAAGACGAAGAACGCTTGCTGCTCGAAGAAGTCACGGAACGTTTGCGGGCTCGGCGCGATCATATCCATCGAGGGGAAGTTGGCGGAGAGGTAGAAGAACACGGCGCGGACGACGAACGGCAGCCAGGCAAAGAGCAGCACGGCCAGGTAGAGGCGCAACGACAGCATGCCGCGGATGCCGGTCCAGGCGATCACGCTCCACGCGGCGCCGGGCGCGGCGCGCGCGCCGCTATACCGCCGATAGCTTTGATCGTGAATGGGCATGGGTTCGGATTATTCCTCCCCGATCGCCTTCGCAAACACGTCCTCGAGGGTCGGCACGCTCGGTCGGAGGTGTCGGACCTGCACCCCGCACCGCGTGGCGATCGCAAACACATCGCGCGCGTCGCGGTCGTCCCCAATCAACACACGCATCATGTCGGCGTCCGTCTCGTGGCAATCGGCGCCGGAGTCGCGTAGCTCCGCGATGAACCGATCGGCGTCTCCCTTGACCCGGATCTCGAACACACGCCGGCTCGGCCCCTTCAGCTCTGCGATCGGCCCCTGCGCGACAATGCTGCCGTGGTGCAGCACCATGACGCTGTCGCAGGTGGCCTCGACATCGGGCAGCAGGTGCGACGACACGATGGCGTTGACCCCCTTCTTGTGCGCCAGGTCCCAGATGAGCGCGAGCATCTCATCCCGACCCCTGGGGTCCATCCCATTCGTGGGCTCGTCGAGAAACAGCAGATCTGGATCGTGCACGAGCGCCTGCGCGAGCTTGATCCGCTGTTTCATTCCGGTCGAGTAGGTCTCGACGTTGCGATAGCGCGCTTCACCCAGGCCGACGTAATAGAGGACCTCATGTGCACGCTGCATGGCGTCGATGCGCGGGAGGCCGGCGAGCTGGCCGCAGTAGGCGACGAATGTCACCGCGTTGATGCCTGGAATGTGCGCGTCGCTCTCCGGCATGTACCCGATGCGGGCTCGGATCTCCAGTGGGCGCTGGGTGACGTCGAGACCGAGGACGCGCATCGTCCCGCCGTCGGGAGACACGAAACCAAGTAGTGCTTTCAGCAGTGTGCTCTTGCCGGCGCCGTTTGGGCCGAGCAGCCCGATGGCACCAGGTGCGAAGTCGGCGACGATCTCGCGGAGCGCCGCCTGTCGGCCGTACGTCACGCTGACGCGGTCGAGCTGAGCCACCGGCGCCGTCGGTGGAGACGGTGTCGATGCGTTCATCGCGGTCGCGGGCTCGGACGTCGCGGTTGGCATGCTCGTGGACCGCCACACCGCTGCGGAGACGGGTGGCGGTGGCGATCTCCCCCTCTTATACGGAGTCGTGGCGCCGGGCGTTCTGCGTCGCCGCCGGGAAACGTGGTGCGCGGCAGGCTCACAGGTTGCCCTTGAGCCCGAGCGCCTCCGCGTGTTCGCGCATGAAGAGGATGACGTTGGCGATGTGCTCGTCGAGCGGGAGACCGATCTCGTCGGCCCCCCGACGCACATCGTCGCGACTCACGGCGCGGGCGAACGCCTTGTCCTTCATCCGCTTCTTGACGGACCGTGCCTCGAGATCGAGCACGCTCTTGCTGGGCCGTATTAGGGCGGACGCGGTGACGAACCCGGCCAGCTCGTCACACGCGAAGAGGGTGTGCTCCAGCGGCGACTCCCGCGGCACGTCGCTGTAGTCGGCGTGCGACAGGATGGCGCGGATCATGTACTCCGGGTACCCGCGCGCACGCAAGATCTCGCTACCGCGGAGGGGATGATCCGCGGGCGCCGGCCACCGCTCGTAGTCGAAGTCGTGGATGAGGCCGACGACGCCCCACGCGGTCTCGTCCGCCCCGGATCGGCGCGCGTAACCGCGCACGGCCGCTTCGACCGCCAGGGCGTGCTTGAGCAGGCTCTCACCGGTCGTGTACTCCGTCAGCAGCGCCCACGCGTCCTCACGTGTTGGCGTCATGGACTGCTAGGAGCTTCCAGATCGACTGGCGCAACCAGCCCGTTGGAGGCGGTCGCCACGAGCTGATTCTCGCTGGCCGCGACCACCGCTGCCACCGTGGCGTCACCAGTGACATTGGCCGCCGTGCGGCACATGTCGATAATCCGGTCGACACCGAGAATGAGCGAAATGCCGGCAATCGGCACGCCGATGGCCTCCAGAATGATGACCAGCATGACGACCCCGGCGCTCGGGACCGCCGCGGTGCCGATCGAGGCGAGCAGCGCCATGAAGACGATGGTGAGCTGCGCTGACAGGTCGAGCGCAATGCCCAGCGTCTGGGCAATAAAGACCGCTGCAACCGCCTGATACAGCGCCGTGCCATCCATGTTGATGGTCGCGCCGAGCGGCAAGACGAACGACGCGACTTCCTCCGACACACCCAGGTTGCGCTGCGTGTTCTTCATCGTCACGGGCAGGGTCGCGGCGCTCGATGAGGTCGAGAACGCGACGAGCTGGGCCGGCGCGATCCCGGAAAAGAACGGGCGCACGCCAAGCGGCGTGAAGATCCGCAACAGCGCAGGATAGGTCACGAGCATGTGAATGCCCATGCCGAGGAGGACGGTGAAGCTGTAGAACCCCAGCGCGCCGAGGAGCTGGACGACGTCGGACGCATCCGCGACGCTCGTGATCGTGCCGGCGATCAGGGCGAACACGCCAAGCGGCGCGAACCCGATGACCATCTCGACCACCTTGATGATCACGGCATTGACGCTCTCGAACAGATCGAGGAGGGGCTTGGCCCGCTCCCGTGGGACGAGCATGAGCGCGACGCCGAGGAGACCCGCCACGAAGACGATGTTGAGCATGTTGCGGTTGTCGGTCGCTGCGCCGATGATGTTCTCGGGCACCATGTCGACCAAGGGCTGCAGCGGTCCGCGGTCCATCGCGGCGCGAGCCACCAGCTGCCGGTCAGCGGCGTCGTCCTGATAGGTCTCCTGAAGCCGCGCCCGCAGACCGTCGGGGATCGTCTCGCCGGGTCGGAGCACGTTGACCACGCTGAGGCCGATGACCAGCGCGATGAGCGTGGTGCCTAGATAGATCGCGATCGTCTTGCCGCCGATGCGCGAGAGCTTCTGGAGATCGGCCAACGACGCGATACCGGTCACGAGCGATGCCAGCACGAGCGGGACGGCGATGAGCAGCAGGAGGCGCAAAAAAATAGTCCCGAACGGAGCGATCCAGTCCCTAGTGAAGTCGCCCCAGCCGGCCATGGCCGCCACCACACCGTAGATCAGGCCAAGCCCGAGCGCGATGAGGATGCGCCAGTGTGTCTGCCGGTGCCAGGGCATGAGCGGTACCTAGGAGCCCGTGGTGAAAGTCCCGCTGCATTCGACCGGCGATGCATCCCGTCTGCCGGCTGTGCTCATCGGTCAAATACTCCCGGTATTCTCCCTCTTCGCACCTTGTAAGGGCCGGGCGCGCTTCGGGTCGAGCGGGGTCTCTGTGCAACGCGGACTTTCACCACGGGCTCCTAGCTCGCGTCGCTGGTGAGCTCCAGCGAGGCCTGCGCATTCAGATCGAGCGAGCCGACGATGCCCGCCCGCAAGCGCCGCAATCCGGCTGCTCCGATCATCGCGGCGTTGTCGGTGGCCAGCGCCAGGCTCGGGAGGAACAGGGGCAGGTCTGCCGCGGCCGCCCGCGACGCCGCCTCGCCTCGCAGCCGCGAGTTCGCCGACACGCCGCCCGCGATCCCGATCCCACGGGCCCCGAACCATCGCGCCGCGGACATCGTGCGATCGAGCAACGCGCGAACCGCGGCGCGCTGAAAGCTGGCGCAGATATCGGCGACCTCGGCGGCCGGGAGCGGGCCGGCGGCTCCCGTCTCGCGGCGCCGGGACTCGACGTGGCGCTTCACGGCCGTTTTCAGCCCGCTGAAGCTGAACTCCAGCCGTCGGGCGCGCCGCGCCGCCGCCACGCCCGCCGGCCGGGCAAGCTCCGGGTGCGTGTTTCTGTCTGCATGGGTCATCCGCGCGATTGGAAAATCGACGGCCGCGTCGTTGCCGGCCCGGGCAACGCGATCGATGGCAGGACCGCCCGGGTATCCCAGCCCGAGCACAGTAGCGACCTTGTCGAACGCCTCCCCAGCCGCGTCGTCGCGCGTGCGGCCGATGAGTCGATACCCCCGCTCCGCCTCGACCAGATACAAGTTGGTGTGCCCGCCGGACACGACGAGCACCACGGCGGGCAGAGGCATGCGGCCGTTGTGGACGACGAGGGATTCGATGTGGCCGGCGAGGTGGTGGACCGGCACGAGCGGCACATCGAGCGACGCGGCCAGCCCTTTGGCAAAGGCCACACCAACCAGCAGCGAGCCAACGAGTCCGGGTCCCTGCGTGACCGCCACGCCATCCAGATTGGACCAGGTCGCCCCACCGTCGGCGAGCGCGCGCTCGACGACGCCGCAGATGTCACGTAGATGTTGTCGGGACGCCAGCTCCGGCACGACACCGCCCCACTCCCGATGGATATCGACTTGCGACGCCACCGTGTTGGATCGCACCTCCCACGGCCGCGCCGCGTCGCCCGTCTCGGACACAACCGCGGCGGCGGTCTCATCGCACGAGGTCTCGATCGCCAGGACGGTCATCGGGCGGGCTCACGGGACTCGCAGATCGACCGGAGGCTGTCGAGATACGGGGGGCGACAGATGCCGCGCTCGGTGATGATGCCGGCAATCAGGCGCTGCGGGGTCACGTCGAAGGCCGGATTCCAGACATGGGCGCCCTCGGCCGCAACCCGTCTCGTTCCCAGATGCGTCACCTCGCGAGGATTGCGCTCCTCGATCGGAATGGCGCTGCCGTCGACGGTGGACAGGTCGATGGTCGAGGTCGGCGCGGCGACGTAGAACGGAATCTTGTGCACGTTCGCGAGCACCGCGACGGTGTAGGTGCCGATCTTGTTCGCGACGTCGCCGTTCGCGGCCACGCGGTCGGCCCCGACCACGACGACATCGACGGTTCCGTCGCGCATGAGTGGTCCGGCCATGCTGTCGGTAATGACGGTCGTCTCGATGCCGTCCCGCAGCAGCTCCCATGCCGTCAAACGAGCGCCCTGGAGAAATGGCCGCGTTTCGTCCGCGTAGACGGCGATGTGCTTGCCGCCGCTGACCGCCGCGCGTATCACGCCGAGCGCCGTGCCATAGCCGCCGGTCGCGAGTGCCCCGGCGTTGCAGTGTGTGAGGACACGCCCGGCATCCGGCAGCACGGTGGCGCCGTGCTTCCCCATCGCGCGACAGCTGGCGACATCCTCGTCGTGCACGCGCTGCGCCTCGGCGACCAACCGCGTCCTGATCTCGTCTGGCGATTCCCCGGCACGGGCCGCGCGGGAAAACGTCGCCTTCATGCGCTCGATCGCCCAGAAGAGATTGACCGCGGTCGGGCGCGTCGCGGCCAATCTGTCGCACAACTTGTAGAACTCCGCCGCAAGCGCCCCTGTCCCCTTCGCTTTGCTGCGCATCGCGCCGAGCGCCAGCCCCATCGCGGCGGCGACCCCAATCGCGGGTGCGCCTCGAATCACCATCTTTTCAATTGCGCGGGCGACGTCGTGAGCCGTGCGGCACTCGACGTACACCTCCTGGGACGGGAGCTTGCGCTGGTCGACCATCACGACGTGGTCGTCCCGCCAGTCGACGGTCGGCAACATGGAACAGATGATACAGGGGCGGACCGAGGGCCCTCGGGCTTACGGGCTCACAACAGCACCGCGGCAATTGACGCGTTGATCAAGGTGGCCGTGAACCCGGCAAGCAGGGCACGCGAGCTGAGCCGGGCCAGATCCGAGCGACGCTCCGGCGCCATGCCACCGATGCCGCCGAGGATCACGCCGACCGATCCAAAGTTGGCGAATCCGGTGAGCGCGTAGGTCGCCAGCACGTGACCGCGGTCGCTGATGACGCCCTGATACTCGCTCTCGAGCTTCACATACGAGACGAACTCGTTGGTCACGAGTTTCGTGCCGAGGAGGTCCGCCACCGCGGGCACGTCGGCGCTGGGAACCCCCATCAGCGCGGCCACTGGCGCGAACACCACGGCAAACACGCCCGCCATCGTCAGGCCCGGCCGCAACACGCCGAGACCGAAGTCGATCATGGCGATGAACGCGAGAAACGCGATCAACATCGCCGCGACGTTGATCGCCAGACGCATGCCGTCGGCGGCCCCGCTCGATGCCGCGTCGATGATGTTGACGTGCTTGCGCTCGACGTCCACCGTCACGCGCCCCGCCGTCGCCGGCTGTTCGGTTTCCGGCAGGAGAATCTTGGCGAGGTAGAGCCCGCACGGCGCGGCCATCACGCTGGTCGTCAGCATCGCGACCGGGTCGGCACCGAGGCTGACGTAGATGGCGAACATGCTCCCGGCGATGGTCGCGAGGCCGCCGGTCATCAGCGTCAACAGCTCCGACTGTGTCATCCGACCGATGTACGGTCTGACGATGATCGGCGCCTCGGTCTGCCCCATGAAGACGTTGGCCGCCGCCGACAGCGTTTCGGCGCCGCTCGTGCCCATGAGCGGCATCATCGCCCGCGCCATCAGCTTGACGATCAGCTGCAAGACGCCGAAGTAATACAGCACCGTGAAGACCGACGAGACGAAGATGATGATCGGCAGGGCGGAGAACGCGAGGACGAGACCATTCGGAAATAGCCGCCCCATTTCGTCCGGGCTGGCCAGCACGCCAAAGACGAACTCCGCGCCCACACTGGTAAAATCGAGAAACCGCGTCACGACAGCGGCAAGCACCGAGAACACCGCGTAACCGGGCCGCACCCCACCAATGGCGAGTTTGAAGATGAGCACGGCCAAGGCGACCTGCAGACCGAGGCCCCAGATGACCGTACGCCAACGGATCGCGGCGACGTTGGACGAGCAGCTCACGAGCAGCGAGATGAAGGCGACAATGCCCATCACCGCCCGCACACGCGCCGGCAGGACATCTCGCAGCGAGAACGCGACGGCGGCCAGGACCAGCGCGATGAGACCCGCGGCGAGTCGTAGACGCCAACCGCCGGACGGTGGTGTATCCCTCACAACTCAAGTACGGATCGCGCGCCGCGACCGGTGGATGCCTTCCGTGCGATCACGATCGCCGTCACGGAGGTTCTATATTCTAGTGTGCAGAACCGTGTGATCCCGCGCTCCTTGGTCACCGGACCCTCTGGTAAAGTAATCGAATCGGTCGTATGACCGAGATCTCGTCTGCCTCGACGGTCACCGAGCAGGTGGGAGCGTTGGCGCGCGCGCTCGTGTCGGGAGTGCAGACCGCATCGCTCTATCCGCCTGATCATCCGCAGGTCGCGACGGTCGTCGCGCACCTGCACGCCACCGTGCAGCGGCTCGACGCGATGACTACGAACGGATCCTTCGCAGCCAGGGCGACGGCGAGACGGCGCTCGAGGCCCTCATCGAGGGGTGCCTTGGCAACGCACCGTTCGAGTTCGACGACGCCACCCGCGCGGCCATGATCGACGCGCTTGGGAGCGAAGCCAAGCTAGCCGCGGTGGCCGCTGAGTTGCGGGCCCGAGCCGGCGATCAGGACGCCACGAAACACGCGGGCGTCCTGTTTCAGTTCATGACGAACGCGGCGGCGGTCCTAGACCCGTCAGACCCCGCTCAGGTCGACAAGGCCTTCGGCAACCTGGCGACCGTGGTGGGCGATCTTCCCGCCGAGGGCATGACCGAGCTGCTCGATCGGCAGAGCGCGCCCGAGGCCACGGTCGGCGGCATCAACGTGGTGAGCGCGGCCGTCGGCCACATGAGCGACGAGACGATCGCGAACTTCGTCGCCAGCTCGGTCATCGCCCAGGGGGGCGCCACGCAGCGCCTGGCCGAGGCGTTCTCCGCGCTCGTGCCCGACATCGACAGTCGACGGCAGCTCCTCTCACTCGCCGAACATCAAGTGTCCGAATCGCCGGTCGGCACAGACGAGGACTTCCCCGACGTCTGGCGACGCACCGAGGAGATGCTCACCTCGTATCGCGACGAGCAATACGTCGGCACCGAGTACGCACGCGAGCTGTCCCAGGCGCGCGAACAGGCCGTGGAGGTCGATGCGCTGAACGACGATCCACCAGAGCGGGTCGCGAGCTGGCTTGAGACGGTGGATGACGGACGACTGCGCGACCTCGACCTGCACCTGCTGCTCGACCTGCTGGAGCTCGAAGCGGACGCTTTCCGATGGCGGGATTTGACCGTCACGGCGGCCGAGACCGTGGAGGAGCTGACGCGCCGCGGCGATGTCACCATCGCCGTCGAACTGGTCGAGCGGCTTGCTGCTGAACGGGGCGACGCAGACCAGGTCCCGGCGGACGAGGAATCCAAGCGCGCCTTCGCCCTGCAGGCGCTCGAGCGGATCGCCGCCGGCCCGGCGATGCGGCATGCGCTCGGACATCTCAAGGACGACGCGGAGGAGGTCGCGACCGCGGTCGGCACGCTGTGCACCGTCCTCGGGCCGGCCGTGGTGACCTCGCTCGCCGAAGTCCTCGCATCGGAACAGGATTCGCGCACGCGGCGACGCATCCGCGACATCCTGCTGGGGTTTGGCAAGAAGGGCCGCGAGGCCGTCCGGCAGCTGTTGAACGCGCCGAACTGGGAGGTGCGGCAGACCGCCGCCTTCCTGCTACAGGAGTTCGGCGGGACCGAAGGACTGCCGGAGCTGGAGCGCCTGCTCACCGATTCGGAGCCGTTGGTCCAGCGCGAGGCCATCAGGGCCGTCGTGCTGATCGGCGACGAGCACACGTACGGCGCGCTCGTCCGCGTCTTGACCGATACGAATACGCTCATTCAGCAACTGACCTCGCAGCGTGATGCACGCGCCGTCGCGTTGTGCAGTTATCTCATCGCGAACATCGATCACCGGACGCTGGCCGACGTGTTCATGGCGGCCGTCGAGACGCTCGGCAACATCGGGAGCGACGAGGCCGTGTCCCCGCTGCGCGAGGTGCTGTACAGCGGTGAATGGTGGGCTCCACTCCGGACGCGCGCGCTGCGCAAAGCCGCGGCGCTGGCGCTCCGGCGTTCGAAAAACGACAAGGGCCGCGCCGTCCTGCGCGAGGCCGCCAGCTCAGGTTCGCGCGGGGTCCGCCGCGCCGCGCGGGTCGAGCTGACCCAACTCACACGGTGACCCACCATGGCTGAGCTCTCTCGCCGATTGCCCCTCTACGACGACCTCGCGCGCCGCTTTGCCTCCGCACTGCGCGGGACGCAGCTCTACGCCGCGGACCACCCGCTCATCGTGCGCAACCTGGAAGCACTCCTCGACGCGCTGGCACAGTTGTTGAAAGAGGACGACATGGTCGCCATCGGCGTCATCGGGGGCGCGCTCGTCGTCTGTGACACGCCGCTGCCAAAGGCCACCGCGTCGCTCGGCGAGCTACTGAGGCGGTTGCAGACCGCTGGCATCGAGCGTGTGACGTTCGCACGAGGGCTCACCGTCGACGAGCTCGGGTCGTTCATACGCGCGGTGGCGGAGCTGACCCACCAGTCCGCTCAGCGCGCGGACGCCCTCCCCACGTTGCCCCATATCACCGTGGGGCGCATCGGCGGGGGCGGCGCCGGCGCGGCGGGCATCGCCCGCGACATCGCGACCATCCAGCGCCTCTACAGCGACGCGAGTCAGACCGCGGAAACCGTGTGGGACGCCGCGAAGACGGAGGGGCAACCCGAGTTGAACGCCGCCGTCGACACCGTCGACGGCCTGGCCGACAGCATCACCGAGAACCGCACGGCGCTGATCGCGCTGACCGCGATGAAGAGCTACGACAACTACACGTTCACCCACATGGTCAACGTGTCGATCCTGACCATGGCGCAGGCCCGGTCGCTGGGCATCGACGGCAAGCTACTGCGTGAGCTCGGGCTGTCGGCCCTGATGCACGATATCGGGAAGGTCCGACGCCCCTCGAGATCCTCAACAAGACCAGCCAGCTGGACGACGACGAGTTCGCCATCATGAAGCGCCACGTCGTCGATGGAGCGGAGATCCTCCGGCAGACGCCGGAGATGCCGATCCTGGCGCCAAGCGTCGCCTTCGAGCATCACCTTAGGCAGAACGGCACCGGGTATCCCCCGGTGAAGCGACCGACACTCAATCTCGGGACAAAGCTGTGCAGCATCGCGGACGTGTATGACGCAATGCGCTCGCAGCGCGCCTATCAGCAGGCGTTTCCGACGGACCGGATTCTGGCCGTGCTCCAACGGAACGAGGGTGGCGAGTTTGACCAGGACCTGGTCCGACGCTTCGTCCAGCTGATCGGCATCTATCCGCCGGGAACGCTGGTCCGACTCTCCAGCGGAGAAGTCGCCGTCGTCCTCAAGGTGCACGCCCCCGATCCCTATCGGCCGAAGGTGCGGGCGTTGCTCGACCCCGAGGGACAGGTCATCGGCGTCCCGGTCGAGCGCAACCTGTGGGAGAAGGCCGCTGAGGGCGCCGCGGACGTGAAAGTCGACTCGCCGCTCGATCCCGCGGAGCACGGCATCGATCCGCTGGATTTCATTTGGATGTAGACGGGGCTTCGCCCAAAGCGCCCCGTGCGCGCCTCGCCCGTCGGGTATACTGGCGGGCCGGTCGCGCGACACCGCGCCTGCGGCGAATCAACCGTGCATCCACTCCGTGCACATACGATCCTGGCGGCCACCGGTGTGGCCATTGCCGCCAGCGTGCTGCTGGTCCCGGCGCGGGCCGAGCAGGCGGCGGCCATCCCATCGCCGGAGCAGTTCTTCGGCTTTGCCATGGGCACCGAACGGCGGCTCGCCCACTGGGATCAGATCGTCGACTACTTCGCCCTGGTCGCGGATCGGTCCGACCGCGTCGCCGTCCGCGAGCTCGGCAAGTCGACACGCGGCCAACCGTACATCCTCGCTGCCATCTCCAGCCCCGACACGATCGCCACGCTCCCGCGGTATCGGGCCATGCAGCGAGCGCTCGCCGACCCGCGGCGCACGAGCCAGGCCGCCGCTGACGAGATCGCCAGGTCCGGCAAGGCGGTGGTGTTGATCGGCGCCAACGTGCACGCGACCGAGATCGGCACGAACCAGATGATGAACGACCTGGTCCATCAGCTGGCCACCGAGCAGTCGCCGTGGGTCGAACACGTGCTCGACAACACGATCGTGCTGCTGATCCCGTCGCAGAACCCTGATGGGCAGCGGATGGTCGTCGACTGGTATCGCCGCAACCTCGACACGCGATACGAGGGCTCCCCGCTGCCGGAGCTCTATCACCCGTACGCCGGGCACGACAACAACCGCGACAGCTACATGCTCACCCAGGTAGAGACGCAGCATCTCAACCGCGTCCTGTATCACGAGTGGTTGCCCGAGGTGTATGTCGACAAGCATCAGATGGGCAACAACTTCGCTCGCATGTTCGTGCCGCCGTTCAAGGACCCGCCCAATCCGAACGTCGACCCGCTGGTGTGGAGCGAGGTCAACCTCCTCGGGCAAGCGATGGCCGCCAGGTTGCACGAAGCGGACAAGCCCGGCGTGATCTGGGGCGAGATCTACAGCGCCTACTGGCAGGGGGCCAACAATACCAATCCGTGGTGGCACAACATGGTGTCCCTACTCACCGAGACGGCGAGCGCCCGGCTCGCCACGCCGGTCGAACAGGATCGCGCGGGTACGGGCGCACGGCGCCGCCCCGCGAGGCGTGGCGCCCGCGCGAGGCGGGGTCGCCTGCCCATGCCGCCCCCGACCGATGTGCAGTACCGCATGAACTACCCGCGCCCCTGGATGGGTGGCCGGTGGACGCTGGCCGACGTGGTCGAGTACGAGCGATTGGCCACGCGCGGTCTCCTCGAAGGCGTCGCCAACAACCGGGCGATGCTGAAGCGCAATTTCTACCTGATGAATCGCCGGACGATCGATCGGTTCGCGGAGGGGTCGCCCTACGCGTATCTCGTGCCCGCACCTGTGGACCAGCACGACCCGGCCGCCGCCACCCACTTGCTGCAGCTCCTCCAGGCGGAGGCCGCCGAGGTGCACGTCGCCGCCGAGCCCTTTACGGCCGACGGGCGCGAGTACGCTGCCGGCACTTATGTCCTGCCGCTAGCCCAGCCATTCGGTCGGTGGATCAAGGACATCCTCGAAGCGCAGGAATACCCGGACAACCGATGGCCGTCGCCGGATGCCGCCTTCGACCGGCCGTACGACGTGACGGCGTGGTCGCTCGGCATGCTCATGGGAGTCGAGACGATTCGCGTCGAGCGGCCCTTCGAGGCGCGGCTCACGGCGCTGACCGACACCGTCAGGCGACCGCAGGGCGGGGTCCGCGGAGATCTGGCCATGGGGAGCTACCTGCTGCCGTCCGCGTCGACCCAGAGCGTCGTGGCGATCAACCGGCTGCTCTCGGCAGGCGCGACGCTCGCGTGGACGCGGGACGCGTTCGAGCTCGCAGTCGGGTCGCCGGGCGCGTCGCACCGCGTGGAACCGGGGACGGTGCTCGTCGAGGACGTGCACCCCGATCTGGTGACGACGATCGCCCGGGATCTCGGGCTCGAGTTCTACGCCACCGTCCCGCCGGACCCCATCGCGGTCCTGCCGATCCAACGGCCTCGCCTCGGCGTCGTCGAGCCCTGGGGCGGCAACCGGGACGCCGGATGGACGCGGTGGGTGCTCGAGCAGCACGAGTTCCCGTATCAGCGGCTGCGCAGCGCCGACCTCAGACGACCCGACCTCATCGACCGTTTTGACGTCATCATCCTGCCCGAGCTGAGCTCTGCTGATCTGCTGCATGGTCTGCAAGGGCCGATGATCAGACCAGCGTATCGCGGCGGCATCGGCGCCACCGGAGTACGCGCGCTGCAGCGTTTCGTCGAGGACGGCGGGGCAGTGATCGCGTTGGGGAATAGCGCGACCTTCGCCGCCGACTACCTCGGCGTTCCGATCGCCAACGCGGTGCGAGACGCGAGTCAGGACGCTTTCTTTGGTCCGGGGTCGATCCTGCGCGTCGAGGTCGACACGAGCCATCCCATTGCCTACGGAATGCCGCCCGAGGCGGACGTCATGTTCGTCGACAACGGCGCGTGGGTACCCACGACTGAGTCGACGAATCCCGCCGCGACGACCGTGGTGCGCTATCCCGAGACGCCGCTCGTGCGGAGTGGGTGGATGCGTGGCGAGGAGCGCCTTCGCGGCACCGGCGCCGTGATCGACGCTCCTGTCGGGCTCGGCCGGATCATCCTGCACACATTTCGCGTGCAGCATCGCGGGCAGACGTGGGGGACGTTCAAGCTGCTTTTTAATTCGATTTTCTATGGCCAGGCAATGAGCGGGCGGCATCCCGCGCCGACCACGCTCGGCGCACGCTGACGCCCAGTGTCCTAGGAGCCCCTTTGACAGAAGCCCTTCGCGCGCTCGTCGTGGGCGCAATCGCGCTCGGTGGCGCGCTGGCGTGGCTCGCCGTGCTCGCCACGCGCGCTGATGCCGCATCACCGCAGCGGCTGATCGCAGAGCTTCGCCTCGCGCAGTTCTCGGCGTTGCTCCTGACGCTCGCTGCCGCCGTCTACGTCGGACTGGCGATTGCCAACGAGCAGGTGGCCGGCGCCGGTCTCGACATCGCGTTGGCTATCGGCTTCTTCATGGTGGCCGGCCTCGTCACGACATGGGAGCCGGTCCGCGCGCTAACGGCCCTTTCGATCGCGTGGGGTGCGCACGGGGTCGTCGACCTGGCCCATACCGCCGACCTGCTGCCCGCCGCCATCGCGCCGATGTGGTACCCGACCGCCTGCGCGATCTACGACGTGGCGGTCGCGGGACTCTGCTATCTGCCCGTCCTGCGCCGATAAGGTGAGGGAACCCAATGTCAGACTCCGTCGACTCCACATTCCTCGACATCGCACGGACCCGTCTGGTCGTGCACATGACCGCTCAGATCCGCACCTGCCTGGAGGCCTTGAACGACCAGCAGGTGTGGTGGCGCCCGAACGAGGCGTCGAACGCCATCGGCAACCTGGTCCTGCATTGTGCGGGCTCGACCCGTTATTACATCGGCCACGTTGTCGGCAACACCAGCTTCGTGCGTGACCGCGACGCGGAGTTTGCGGAACGCCGCGAGATCCCGCGCGCCGAGCTCCTGGCGGGCCTCGATCTTGCCGCCACCGAGGCCGACCAGGTGCTCGGCGCATTCGATCCACGTCGCCTGCTGGAGTCAGCCGAGCGGTCGCCGAAGCCGTCGACATACATGCAGATCATCGGACTGCAGTTGGTGCACTACGCCACGCACACCGGTCAGATCCTCTTCGCGACAAAACTCCTCAAGGCGGACGCCATCGACGACATCTGGAGAAAGACGCCGGGGCACTGAGGACCCTGACCGAAATAGGGTTGCCAACTCCGGACGCTGAGGCGCCCGGCTGGCAAGGCGCGAGGAGCGCGCATACCGGGCGTATGTAAGCGACGAGCAACGCCGCCAGGCGGGATGCATCGGCGTTCAGATGGCAACTCTGTTTCGGTGAGGGTCCTAAGGGACCGGAAGCGACGTCCGTGGCCTCGGGTACTCGTGAGCACCCCCTTCACTCGACGCGTCCTGTCCGTCGTCCGGCGGATCCCCGCCGGGCGCGTGGCCACCTACGGCGACGTCGCGGCGATGGCTGGGCGCCCAACGGCGTGGCGGGCCGTGGGCAATATCATGCGGACGAGCGCGCCGCCGGGCGTGCCGTGTCACCGCGTTGTCGCCGCACACGGTCGACTCGGCGGCTACGGCGACCTGTTCATCAAGCGCACGCTCCTCCGCGCCGAAGGGATCCGCGTGACCGGCGACCGACTGCGTGGCTTCCGAGAGATCCGTTGGCGGCGGTAGTGCTATCATGTCGCAATAGCGTGGAGGCGCCATGAGACAGTTGTTTGTCGTGGGATTGCTGGCCGGTGCGTTCGTGGCGGTCGCGGCGCTGGTCGGCTCGCCCGTCGAGGCACAGCAACTGAGCGGCAGCGTCAGCGTGCCTCAGGGCAATGCGGCGCTCGGCACGGTCGAGTTGCCCCGCCGCGTGATGGCCGATGGTCGAGGTCTGGACGCCGGCAGCTACGACGTCCAGCTGACCGGGCAATCCGCCTCTCCGTCGGCCGTGGGCGCGCTAGGCGTGCTCGAGCGATGGGTCGAGTTTCGGCAGGAAGGCGACGTCAAGGGCCGTGAAGTGGTGACGATCGTTCCGCAGAACGAGATTGCCGACGTGGCGAAGAGCGCACCGCCCGGCGCCGGGATGTCGCGTGTCGAGCTCTTGCGCGAGAACGAGTATCTGCGCGTGTGGATCAACCAGGACGGCACGCACTACCTGATCCACCTCTCGGTCGGCTGAAGATCTCGACCGGCGATGCATCCCGCCTGACGGCGTTGCGCCTCGGTCACAGACGTCCAGTCTGCTCCCTCGTTGCGCCTTGTCAGGCGGGCGCCTCACCGGTCTCCGCGGCGCACGTTCGGATTCAGTGCGACAGGTTCCTCGTTCCACTCTCCGCGGCCACCAGCTTCACAGGGCCATGACGTCGAACTGCTCGTGGTGCAGTTGGATGTCCGACTTGATCGTGACGCGGCGACCGAGCACGCGCTCAAGCTCCTGCCGCACCCCAGTTTCCTCTTCCTTGAGCGCCCGCGCAATGTCCGGGTTCACACGGATCTGCACCGCCTGGCCGTTGAGCTCGCTCCCCACCTTGCGCATCTCGGACAGGATCTCGTAGCAGATCGTCGAGCTCGACTTCACCACGGCGCTGCCGGAACAGTACGGGCACGGGTCGGTCAGCGTCCGCTCGAGGCTCTGCTTGACGCGCTTCCGCGTTGCCACGATGAGACCGAACTCCGACACTTGCAGCGCCTTCGACGGCGACCGATCGCGCCGGATCTCCTGCTCGAATGCCTGATAGACCTTCTGGCGATTCTTGCGCTCCTCCATGTCGATGAAGTCGAGCACGATGATGCCACCCAGGTCCCTGAGCCTGATCTGCCGGACGATCTCACGGGCCGCTTCGAGATTGGTCTTGACGATGGTGTCTTCGAGCCGGCCCGTGCGCTTCCCGACATAGCGACCGGTGTTGACGTCGATGGCGACGAGCGCCTCGGTGTGGTTGATGACGATGTAGCCGCCGGATTTTAGCCACACCTTGCTCCGGAGCGCCTTGTCGAGCTCGGCCTGGACACCGTACTCCTCGAAAATCGGGAACTCCTTCGTGTAGTGCAGCACGCGTGGGACCAGGGCCGGCATGATCCGCTCGACGAGACGGAGCACACGCGCGTACTCATTCTTGTCATCGATCCGAATCGCAGAGTAGTCGTCGTTGAGGAAATCGCGAAGCAGCTTCGCGACCAGGCTCTCCTCCTGATGGATGACCGCTGGCGCGCGACTCGTGTCCATCTTCGCGCGTGTTTCCGTCCAGAGCTGATGAAAGTACGACAGGTCGCCGTCGATGTCCTCGCGCGGCCGTTTCGCGGCAGCGGTGCGGATGATGACGCCGCCGGTGAACCCCTGGTCCTGACGGAACTGACGCACGATGCCGCGGAGCCGACTGCGTTCCTCGCGGGTGTCGATCTTGCGCGAGACGCCGATATTGTCGACCGTCGGCATGAACACCAGGAAGCGACCCGGCACACTGACGTGCGACGTGATGCGGGCACCCTTGGTGCCGAGCGGCTCCTTGACCACCTGCACCAGGATTTCCTGGCCGGCTGTCAGGAGCTCATCGATTTTCTGGGTCGGCCGATCCCGGCCGTTGCCGCGGTGACCCTGTCGCGGGTGATCTCGCCCGTCGCCCCCGTCGTCGCCGTCACCCGATTCGAGCCGGTCGAACTCCTCGAGCGTATCGACAACGTCGGACACGTAGAGAAAGGCGTCGCGCTCGAGCCCAATGTCGACGAAGGCGGACTGCATCCCCGGCAGCACCTTGTTGACACGGCCCTTGTAAATGTTCCCGACCACACCGCGCTGTTGCTCTCGCTCGATGTAGATCTCCGCCACTTGGTCGTCCTCGAGAATGGCCGCGACGACCTCGTGACCGTTCGAGGAGACGATCATCTCCTTGTTCATGCGTGCAACTCTCCCGTGGGTCCTCGCACGCCACACAGACGCGTTGCGACACGGCCGCCGCGACGCCGACCCCTCGGGGGGGCTCGACATCGTGTCGCGGCTGCCGGCGCGCGTCGACCACGCCGACGATCTCGGGGTGGTTGACCACACCGACGATCTCGGGGTGGTTGACCACACCGACGATCTCGGGGTGGTCGGTGCTACTCGTGGCGCAGCGTGCGGACAGGACCATCAGTTCGTAAATCGGCGCATCCTGACGTTCAGGATGAGACCGAAGCCCATCAACGTCGCGATGATCGACGAGCCGCCGTAGCTCAGCAGCGGTAGCGTCAGCCCCTTGACCGGGGCCAGTCCCGCCGACATCGTGACGTTGTAGATCACCTGGAACGCGAACCCGGACATGATCCCCACCACGAGATATGCACCGGTACGATCCTTCGCCACCCTGGCCGCGTCGAGCGATCGGAGGATGACGAACAGATACAGCCCAAGTGTAAACAGCACACCGAGGAACCCCTGCTCCTCGGCCAACACCGAAAAAATGAAGTCATTGTGCGCGACGGGCAGGAAGTTGTACTGGCTTTGCGTGCCCTGCAAGAAGCCCCGTCCGGTCAGCCCGCCCGACCCGACCGTGATTTGCGCCTGAATCTGCTGGTAGCCCGCGCCGCGCGGATCCTGCTCCGGATCGAGAAAGCTGGCAATCCGCGTGCGCTGGTAGTTCTCGAGCCCATACGCCCACACAACCGGTGCCGCCAGGATCGCGACGACCGCGATCGCGGCCAGGTAGCGCAGCCGCAACCCAGCGAAGACCATAATACCCAGACACACCGGCACCAGGGTGACCGCGGTCCCAAGGTCCGGCTCCCGCGCGATGAGCACGCAGGGGACTGCGACGAACGCCCCACCCATCAGCCAGTCGCCGGCCGTCCGCGGGCCGCGTCGCGACTGGGCATAAAAGGTCGCCAGCACGATGGCCAGGCCGATGCGGGCGAACTCGGACGGCTGGAGGTTGACCGGACCGAAGCCGATCCACCGGCGGGCCCCGCCGACCACGTCGCCGAAAAACAGCGTGTAGGCCAGCAACGCCGTCAAGCCGCCGTAGATGAGCAGCGACCGTTGGGCCAGCACACGGTAGTCGACCATCAGACAGACGACGAATGCGAGGAAGCCGATCGCCAGCGCGCCGATCTGGCGATTGAATTGCGCCCCGACTTGCTCCGTTGTGGGATCGTAGGTGGCGCTGTAGATCATCGCGAGGCCCATCACGCACAGCAGCGCGATGGCCGCGACGAGCGTCCAGTCGATGTACGTGTAGAGCCGGCGCTCGAACATGGCCTCGACTACTCGTTCCCACCGCCGTTCGCCGCCGCTGTCACGGGCAGCACCCTGGGCGGCACCGCCGGCGGACGTGCCGGCAGCGGCAGCATCGGCAACGGCTGCCCTTCGCGCTTGGCGAAGAAGGTCTCCATCACGTGGCGCGCGATCGGTGCGGCCAGATACCCGTGCTCCGAGTGTTCCGCGAACACCACCCCCGCAATCTGCGGGTTGTCGCGCGGCGCCGCAAAGACGAACCAGCCGTGATCGCGCAGGTCCTTGTCGGTGTCGCCGGCCGCCTCTTTCCCTTCGAGGGAGATGACTTGCGCGGTTCCGGTCTTGCCGATTACATCCCGTCCGTCGATCCGCCCGCGCCCCCCTGTGCCGGCTTGGTTGACGACCATCCAGAGGCCGCGCGTCACGGTTTCAAGCGTTTCCGGCCGGAGACGGACCAGCGAGGCTGTGGCGGGCGGCGGCACTGGCCGCCAGCCGATGCCGTCGTCAAACGCCTTCAGTAGCCGAGGCACGACACGCCGGCCCCCGTTGGCGGTCGTCGCCATCATCACGGCGAGCGAGATCGGCGTCACCGACACCTGTCCCTGCCCGATTGCCACGGAGATGGTCTCGCCTGGATACCACGGCTCGGCGTGGCGCTCGCGTTTCCAGGCGCGCGACGGGATCGATCCCCGCACCTCGTGCGGCAGGTCGATCCCGCTCATCTCACCCAGCCCGAGCGCGGTGGACCATTTGTGAATCTGGTCGACGTCGAGCTTCTCGCCCAGGGTGTAGAAGTAGGTGTTGCATGACTGCTCGATCGCCTGGTCCATCTTGACGGTGCCGTGACTCTTCCAGCAATTGCGGAAGCTCCCGTAGAAGGACGCGCGTCCGCGGCAGGTCACCGTGAAGTCTGGAGTGGCGACGCCCTCTTCCAAGGCGGCAACCGCCATGGCAATCTTGAAGGTCGACCCGGGCGGATAGCGGCCCTGGATCGCGCGGTTCTGGAGCGGTTTGAGCCCGTCCGTGTTGAGCGCGGTCCAGGTCGCCCCATCGATGCCAGTCGCGAAAGCGTTCGGATCGTAGGCCGGCAGGCTGACGAGCGAGAGCACCTCGCCCGTTTGCGGATCCAGCACGACGGCCGCGCCCTCGAACCCCCAGAGCCTGAACGAGTCCTCGGCCGCCTTCTGCAGGTCGTAGTCGATCGTCAGCTTCAGCGCTTGTCCCTCGGCGGGCGCGATCTCGCCGAGTGTCTCGATCTCCCGGCCGACGCTGTTCACCACGACATGACGCGACCCGTCCGTGCCCATGAGACGGTCGTTATACGCCTGCTCGATGCCGGACTGACCGACGATGTCCCCGCTCGCGAGGCCCACGCCGCTGGAGATGGCGAGCTGCGCGTCGGTGATCTCGCCGACGTAGCCGAACGAATGCGCCGCCAGCGTGGCGGTCGGATAGTAGCGGGCCGGTATCTGCTCGACCACCACCCCCGGCAGCTCCAGCTTCCGGGCGATGACCGCGGCTACCTGGGCCAGCGAGGCATCCTGGATGATGACGATCGGCCGATAGACCGGGTCGCGGCGGTGGCGCTCGACGACGCCCCGCACGGCGGCATTATCGATGCCGGTCACCTCGGCCAGCAGGTCGATCGACCGGTCGAGGTCCTCGACCTGCTCCCGCACGAGCGAGATGTTGAGCGAGTAGCGGTTCTCGACCAGCACCTCACCGTCGCGGTCGAACACGACGCCACGCGGCGCACGCAACGCGATGCGGCGCTGATGGTTGTTCTCGGCCATCTCGAGAAACCGCGCGTGCTGGCCTACCTGCAAATGCCAGAACCTGATGAGCAGGACGGCGAAGACCAATGCCACCGTGACCTGAAACAGCGCGAGGAGGCGCCGTCTCTTACCGTGGTCGATGGGGGAGGTGTGGTGCTCCATCAGTTCGTCCGCCAGCGGCGGGTCGCGAAGCCGCCGCGACGAATCCGGGCGCGCTCCCACATCACGGGGGCACGCTCGCATGCGGCAGCGGCCACGATACCGACCAGGGCATTGGCGAATGCCTGGGTCAACACGTCGGTCCACGCGGCAAGCGGCGCGGCGGGCCCGATGAGCGTGTAGACCCCGACGAAACAGGCGGCGTGACCCAGTGTGGAGACAAACAAGATCAGCACGCGGTGCCAGGCACGTGACGTGAGGAACTGCACGCCGAGCCACCCGACGATGAACCCGACGAGGCTCTTCGCCAGGCCGCTGACCCCGACAATGCCTCCTGACAGCAGGTCCTGCGCGAGTCCCCCAACCGTGCCGGCCCACAAACCGACGATGGGTCCACGCGATAGCGCGACGAACACGACGGCGATCAGGAGGAAGTCAACATCGGTCGCGACACCGACCAGGCGGGTCACGGTCGTTTGCGCCGCCAGCGCGAACGCGATGACGAGCGCGATCCGCGGCACCGTCATTCGTATCCCCCAGCCACGAGCGAAGCCGTCGCCTCATCGTCGCGCGGCGTCATCACGATGAGCACGTCCTCGAGCCGCACGAAGTCGACGACCGGATCGATCTGAATCGCCTTGTAGAGACCGGTGCCACGTTCGACGCGGCTGACCACACCGATGACGAACCCCTTCGGGTAGATGTCGTCGGTACCCGACGTGACCACGACATCTCCCTCGACGACGTCCTCGAGGTTGGACACGTACTCCATACCCAGCGTCGCGTCGTCGTCGGTCCCAACGACGACGCCCACGGCACGCGTGCGTTCGATCAACGCGCCGGCTGCGGCGTTCCGATCGATCAGCAGCTGCACCTTGGCCGCGCGCGCGCCCGGCAGGCCGATCACACGACCCACGACGCCCCGCGGCGCGATCACCGCCAGGTCTGGCCGGACGCCGTCCCCGGTGCCGCGATCGACCGTGAGCGTGCGGAAATACGGTGTGGCATCGGTGGCAATCACGCGCGCGCCGACCGTGCGTAGATCGACGGACTCGCGTAGCTCGAGCAGCTGCTGCAGGCCCCGCGCGCGTGTCGCGAGGGCGCGCTGTTCTTGCAGGCGCAGCTCGAGCGCGGCAACGTCATCGCGCAGGGACGCGTTCTCCGCGCGCACACCGCGCAGCGACACATATCCGGTCCAGACGTCGCGCAGGCCGACGACCCCCGCAGTGGCCCACCGCTGCGCCTCCGCGAGCGTCCCGAACGCCACGGCCTCGAGCACGTTCGCGCCCGGCCGCGCGTTGACCTGCGCGGAGATCAGGATGACGTGGCCGATGACGACGGCCAGCACGACATAGCGCATGCGTTGGCGGCTATCCACGACGGTCAATCGATCGAAATCTTTCGCAGCAAACCGAAATCGGCGAGCATCTTGCCCGCCCCGAGCACCACGGACGACAGCGGGTCCTCCGCCATCGCCAGCGGTAACCCGGTTTCCTCGCGCAGTCGCTTGTCGAGGTTGCGGAGCATCGATCCGCCGCCGGTCATCACGATGCCCTTATCGACGATGTCGGCCGAGAGCTCGGGCGGCGTCCGCTCGAGCGCCACGCGAACGGCATCCACGATCACGTTGACGGTCTCGGCGAGCGCTTTGCGGATCTCTTCATCCGTCACGGTGATGGTCTTGGGTATGCCTTCGATGAGGTGGCGCCCCTTGATCTCGAGCGTCATCGTCTCGTCGAGCTGATACGCCGACCCGACCTGCATCTTGATCTGCTCGGCGGTCCGCTCTCCGACGAGCAGGTTGTACGTCTTCTTGATGTATTGGATGATGGCTTCGTCCATCTCGTTGCCGGCCACGCGCACCGCTTTGCTGTAGACGATGCCGGCCAGCGAGATGACCGCGATGTCCGTGGTGCCGCCGCCGATGTCGACGATCATGTTGCCCGACGGTTCGGTAATCGGCATCCCGGCGCCGATGGCGGCCGCCATTGCCTCCTCGACCAGATACACCTCGCTCGCCTTGGCGCGATAGGCGCTGTCCTTGACGGCGCGTTTCTCGACCTGGGTGATCTCGGACGGCACGCCGATGACGATGCGCGGCCTGACGAAGACGGTGCGGTTGTGCGCCTTCTTGATGAAGTACGAGATCATCTTCTCGGTCACCTCGAAGTCGGCGATGACCCCATCCTTCATCGGCTTGATCGCGACGATGTTGCCCGGTGTGCGGCCGAGCATCTCCTTGGCTTCCCGACCCACCGCCTCGATGCGTCCGCTGACTTTGTTGATGGCGACCATGGAGGGCTCGTTGACGACGATGCCCTTACCGCGCACATACACGCATGTGTTGGCCGTCCCGAGATCGATCGCGAGGTCACTCGAAAACAGCGAGAACACCGACCGCAGACTCACGCTTGCACATCCTTACGTATCGACGACGATGTCGCATGCCCGCGGCCGTCCACTAGCCTACTACTCCCGCCAGCTGTATGCCGTCCTTGCCATGTGCCTTGACCCAGTTCATCGCGTCATCGGCTGCTTGCAGCAGCTCATCGACCGATGTGGCAATGTCGGGCAGCGTTGCAACCCCGGCAGAGGCCGTCAGTTGGAAGTTGATCCTCTCGTCCTTCAAGAACACGTGCTTGGACACGCGGTCGCGGATGCGGTCGCCGACCGCGACGGCCCCTTCGCTGGGCGTGTCGGGCAGCACTACCGCGAACTCGTCGCCGCCGAAGCGGGCCACGATGTCCGTTTCACGCGCGCTCTCCCGAATGATCGCCGACGCCTCGACCAACGCCCGGCTCCCGTAGAGGTGCCCGTGCATGTCGTTGACCCCCTTGAAGCCGTCGAGGTCGATGAACAGCATCGACAGCGGCTGGCTGGTCCGCGACGCGCGTTTTGCCTCGCGTCTGAGTACCGACGAGAGATACCGGGAGTTGTAGAGCTGGGTCAGATCGTCGGTGACGGACAACGCCTCGGCCCGTTGCACCCGGAACGCGTTGTCGAGCGCCAACGCGGCTGGATCGAGCAACGCGTGCAGCGCGCTCAGCATGGGCGCCGCGAATCGGGGGGCGGTCGGGGCGGCCCCGCGATCCACTCCTACCAGCGCGGCGATGGTCCGGCCCCGGCACACCAACGGGAACGCCACGGCCGCCACTTCCGGCGCCCCAGGTGTTCGCCGATCGCGGTGGAGATTGGCCGAGGTGTATTCCTGCGAATGCCGAAGCACCCACGCGCCGAGCGCCCGGACGGCCATCTCGGCGTTGGCGATCAAGCCACGCTCGGCCATCATCTTCGGCGCGCCGGTCGAATCGGGTCCCACCACGACCCAGCACGGAGCGGGGAGCCACGCGGCTGCGCGCGCGACGACCGCGTCGGCGACACGATTCGGGTCGAGCGACACGCTGACCGATCGCATCATCTCCCCGACCGTCTCGACGCGCGCGAGATACCGGCGCAGTGCCGGCTGGAACTGGCTGAACCGCGTCGCCAGGTCAGCGGGCGACGCCAGCGCGACCTGGTGCTCGATCTCGACGCCGGTGAGCGGCGCGCTGAGATGACAGGCGAACCCCATCGCGCGCGAGCGTTCGATGACCGTTGTGCTTTCGGTCGCCGAGTACGGCACGATCGGCGTGCCACGCGCGATGGCGTTGAGCCGCTGCCAGTTGGGGCGTCGCCCTGGTGACAGCTCCCAGTGGACCGCGTCGACCGCGGTCGCCGGCGGGCGAACCGGGACCGTGCGCTGTGGGTAGCACGCCACTTTGAATTTTCGTGTACGCGTGAGAGGCGCGATCTGCGGCTGGACGTCTGTGCTGGCGTGATAGACAACCAGGCGGAGCACGGCGCGGTTGGCGGAAGTGCGGCGACGGGTCGTGGCACGAGGAGAGCGCGAAGCCATCGATGACCGACGTTCTGTCAGGTCCCCTAAGTCCTTAAGTCACCACAAAATATATCATACGGGCCTGTGCGAAACTGTGCTCCGACGGCGATCGCATCGGCAGTCCGGAGCGACCGACCTCGCCCCCAGGGCCCCCCTCCCCGCCGCCTCGGCTCGCTTGCCGCGTTCGAACCGCTATCGGTAGAATGGCGTGTTCGGCGCACTCCGGTGTCCTTCTCAAAGGAATGACTGCACTATGACCATGCTTGACGTGATGCGCCGGTTCAAACGGAGCTGGATCCTCAAGCTGGCGCTGGGAGTCGTTGCGCTGATGTTCGTCGCCCTGATCCCCGGGGTCGGGCTGAGCCCGATGGGGGGCGATACCGGGCTGCCGACCGACGTCCTCGCCAAGGTGGGTGACTACGAGATCACGCTGCAGGAGTTCCGGCAGATCTATTTGCGCCAACTCCAACAGTATCGGCTGCAATCGGGTGGCGACATCAGCGAAGACGTGCTTCGTCAATTGGGCATCGACCGCCAGATTCTCCAGCAGCTCATCGACGAGTACGCCGCGCTCACCGAAGCCGATCGACTGGGCCTCGAAGTCGGCGATGCGGAAGTCCGCGAGCGTATCGTGACGCTTCCTGGGCTCCAGATCGACGGTCAGTTCATCGGCGAGCAGCAGTACCGGCTGGTGCTGCAGCAGCAAACCCCGCCGATCTCCACCGAGCAATTCGAGGATGACATCCGCAAGTCCATCCTGCTGGAGCGGCTGCAGACGGCCGTGACGGGGTGGGTGTCGGTGTCGGACTCGGAAGTCGGCGACGAGCACCGCCGGCGCAACGAGCGGGTCAAGGTGGACGTGGTCGCCTTCCGGGCCGACGACTATCGGGACGAGGTCGAGGCAACCGACGCGGACGTCGCGCTGCAGTATGAGCAGGAATCGGCCTCGTATCAGGTACCCGAGAAGCGCAAGCTCCGGTTTCTACTGGTCGACGAATCCGCCATCTTCGACTCCGTGACGCCGACGAGCGACGAGGTCGAGGACTACTACAGCTCGAACCTCAACCGATATCAGACGCCCGGGCAGGTGCGCGCGAGCCACATCCTGCTCCGTGTCGACGATCAGGACGAGGCTGACGTGTTGGCACGCGCCACCGAGCTCTCGATGCAGGCGCGCGCCGGCGCCGATTTCGCCGAGCTGGCCAAGGTGCATTCTGAAGACGAGACAAACGCCGAAGCGGGCGGGGACCTGGGGTTGTTCGGTCGCGGCCGGATGGTGCCGGCGTTCGAAGCGGCGGCGTTTGCCATGGCGCCCGACGAGATCTCCGAGCCGGTCAAGAGCACGTTCGGGTATCACGTGATCAAGGTGACGGAGAAGCAGGAAGAGACCACGCAGACGCTCGACGACGTGCGCACCAGCGTCGAGAACATCCTCAAGCAGGAGCGCGCATCGTCGCGGGCCCGCGCGCTCGCGCAGGCGATCGCCGCCGAGGTCACGACACCGGCCGAGCTCGAGCAGGCCGCCGCCGCCCGCGGCTACGAGCTGCAGGAATCGGGCTTTGCGGCGCCCGGCGAGCCGATTCTCGGTCTGGGATTCGCGCAGGAGGTCTCGGCCCGCGCATTTCAGCTGGCGGAGGGCGAGGTGGAAGGGCCCATCGGCACGCCGTCCGGCCCCGCGTTCGTGACTGTCGTCGACACGCAGGATCCGTACACACCCCAGCTCGACGAGGTGCGCGATCAGGTGCAGGAGGACGTCATCCGCAAGAAGGCGCTCACGCTGGCCCAGCAGCGGGCGGCCGAAGCCGCCGAGGCCTTGCGCGCCGCCGAGGACTTTGTCGCGGCCGCGACCGAGGCGGAGTATTCGGTCGGGACCAGCGAGCTGGTGACCCGCGGATCGGCGTTACCCGAGGTGGGCATCAGTGCTGCTGTCGAGGCCGTGGCATTCGAGCTGGAGCCTGGCGCGGTGAGCGAAGCGATCGAGACCGGGAACACCGCGGCCGTGGTGCATGTCGTGGAGCGCGAGGACGCGCCGACCGACGACCTCCCCGATGCCCGTCAGACCCTGCGTGACGAGTTGACCGCGACTCGCCAGGGACAGTTCTTCGGCGCCTACATGAACAAGGTGAAGGAGCGGCTGGAGATCAGCATCGATCTCGCTGCTCTCGAAGAAGCCTTCGCGCCCGTCTAGCAAGCGCGTTGGGCCCGTGCAGGTTCCGCTCCATCGCCCGGCGAGCGGCCCGGCGCCGGTGCCCCGATCCCTTGTAGCGCAGGGCTTCAGCCCTGCGTCCTCTACGGCGCCATGACACGTGGGAGTAGTGCCAGTGGCGCGCCCGATTCGAGCAGCCGTGCGTGGCTCAGCGCGAGCTGCGCCAGACGCGCGGAAGGCGAGGCCAGCCAACCCGCCGCCAGGGCGGCCGACGTCATCGAGAACGAGTCGTTGATCTGCTCGAAGAACGTCCGCGAGCGCGGAAACGGCACCAGCCGCACCTCGCGCTCCGGGGCGATGCCCGCCTTCTCCTTTGCCAGCGCGACGGCATCGCGCAGCCCACCGAGCTCGTCGACGAGCCCGTTCTTCTTCGCCTGGCGTCCGGTCCAGACCCGGCCCTGCGCGACCGCGTGCACCTCGTCGCGCGTCATGCCGCGCCCGTCGGCGACGACGTGGAGGAATCGCTCGTAGGTGGCATCGAGCTGACTCTGCATGGCGACGCGGCCGACGTCCGAGAACCGTGTCGCCGGCGAAAAGAGATCCGCCTGCGCGCCGTCGGTCACCGCCTCCATGTTGACGCCGACCTTGTCGAACGCCCCACCGAGCACATACTTGCCGCCATACGCGCCGATCGACCCGGTCAGCGTCCCCGGCTGCGCGACGATCGCATGCGCCGGCGCCGCGATGTAATAGCCGCCCGACGCCGCCATGTCTGACATCGATGCAATCAGCGGCTTCTCCGCGCGGGCCAGCACCAACTCACGCCACATGATGTCGGCCGCAATGGCGACCCCGCCCGGGCTGTCAATGCGCAGCACGATCGCCTCGATCGACGGATCGTCGCGCGCCGCGCGCACCGCACGCACCAACGTCTCCGAGCCGACCGTCTGGCCGCCCTGGATATCGACGGCGTTCCCGCCGAAGTTGATCGTCCCTTCCGCGTAGACGACGGCCAACCGCGGACCCGTGTTCAGGCCGAGCCCGTCGGGCGCGACATCTCGATACGACGCAAAATCGACCACCCGCGGCCGGTCGCCGACCGGCAACCCGTCCAGCACCTGATCCTCGTAGACGATGGCGTCGATCAGCCCGCGCCGCTGCGCGTCCTCGGCGATGAAGGGACCGTCGTCGATCAGCGCTTTCACGACCGACGGCTCGAGCTCCCGCTGCTCCGCGATCCCCTCGACCAATTGGTCGTAGAACTCGCGGTTGAGCGACTCGGCCATCTCACGTTGCTCGGGTGTCATCGTGGTTTCGGTATACAGGTTGACCGCCGTCTTGTAGTCCCCCGCGGCGATCATGTCGGCCTCGACGCCGACCTTGTCGAACGCCTCACGCAGGAACAGCTCGTAGCTCGCCACGCCCACGAGATTGAGCGGGCTCGACGGGGTCAAGAAAATCTCGTCGCACGCCGTGGCCAGGTAATACGCCTGTCCCATGCCGTACTCGAGATACGCGACGATGGGCTTGGTCGACTCCTTGAAGTCGAGTACCGCGTCGCGGATCTCCTGGATCTTTCCCCAGAGCGCGGGCTGATAGGACGGCAGCAGGACCACCGCCGAGATGCGGTCGTCCACCTTCGCCTTGCGAAGCGCCTCGACCACCGAGCCGACCGTATCTCGACGGCCCACCAGCTGGCCGAACACGTTGTCAGGCTCCCGCTCGCCCAGCGCCGACGGGACGCGGAGCCACAAGACCGAGTTGGTCTCGACCGACGGACCGCCGCGGCTGAAGACGTAGGTCACCACCACACCGGCCATCGAGACGAGGACGGCCACCAGGAGGAAGCTCAGGATGAAGCGTGCGCCTCGGGAGAGTGCCACTGTCGATCTCCTTGAAACGGGTCCCCCCGAGTATATGGGGTTCAGTACAGGCGTTTCGATGCGCCGGTCCCTGCCGGAGACCCGCTGAATCGCTCTGCTATACTGGCCCTTCTCGCTGCGCACCGAGTCGACGCTGGGCGCTCAAGCGTTCGCGATCCATCGCAGCGCCGTCTCCGCTCGAGGACCGACGTCGCTCATAGAATGCGGAAGTGGCGGAACTGGCAGACGCGCAAGCCTCAGGAGCTTGTGCCTCACAAGGGCGTGGGGGTTCAAATCCCCCCTTCCGCACCAGCTTCGATTCAACGACTTAGCGGGGTTTGGCGCTTCCCTGACGAGCGTTGCTTGGGCGGGATCGGGAGCGATCTTAGATTGCCTTACAAAGTTTCCGCTGCCGGTCGAATCGCTTGGCCGCGTTTTGCAACGTGACGGGACGGTTCGAAGAGGCCATTGCTGGGCTGAACCGAGCGGCGGCGCTTACGGCAGGGTCACCTCTCTACCTGTCCTCTCTCGGTTGGGCGTACGGAACCGGCCGACGTTCCCCGCCTTCGACCCCCTGCGCTCTGCCCCCCGGCTTCCAAGGCCTCCTCCGCCGCATGAACTTCCCGGAGACGGCGCCCTTCGGCTAGGTCGACGCCTCAATTTTTCAATTCAGACGGGGACCTGAGCGGCCATGCCCACGGCGTTCATCGCGGTCTCACTCCCCGGACTCGTCTACTTCGGCGTGACGTTGGTGACCAACCCAGGGAGCTGGCCGACATCAGTCGTGGGTTTCTCGGTGTGCCTCTTTCTGTTCGCGCGTAACGCCATGGTCGTCCGATCCAATAGACGACTCGCGTCCACGGCGAGCGTGCGTGAGGTGCGTGACCAGGCAACGCTGAACGAAGCCCTGGAGAGTGACCGGGCCGTGCTCTACAAGCACAGCACGAGCTGTCCCGTGTCCGCCGTGGTCGTCGACGAAGTGCGTCGGTTCGGCGAGGCGCATCCCGATTGGCCGGTGTATCTGATCAAGGTCATCGAACGGCGGGACCTGTCCGACACGGTCGCGACCCGACTTGCCGTGCCGCACGCGTCCCCCCAGGTCTTGGTCATCCGCGACGGACGCTGCGTGTGGCACACGTCGCACTACGACATCACGGCGCAGGCGCTGAGCCGGCACGCCGCCTGAGATGGTGGCCAGACCCGTTCCAGGCTGGCCCACAGCGCCCGCTGTGGCGTCGACCGGTTGAACCCGCACCTCCTGTCCGCTCGTTGCACACCGGCTGCCCCTCCGAGGCGGTGATCAGCCCCGGCCAGTGGCCAATCAGCCTTTCCACCCCAAAGGAGGGGCCATGCGCGCGACTGCGTCGGCGTGCGGCTCGACGGTCCAGTTCGGTGAGCACAGAGCTGAGGAGTAGTGCCCATGACGAAAGCGGTCCTCGCGTGCCTGTTACTCGTCGTGCCCTCCATCGCTGGCGCACAGTCAGACGCCGCGTTGATCGCGGAAGCCCTGTCGCCGCTTCCCGACTATCTCAAGGATGCGGCGACGGTGTCGGTGCCGGATGAGCGCGGTCGGCTGCGCGTCCTCCGCGAGGAGACGACGGCGCTTCGGTGCTCTCCTGATGGTCCCGGTCTAGGGTTCCTGGTCGTGTGCATCGATGACAGTTCCGGTCCGGTGCTGCATGAGTTCAGACAGTATCTCGCCCAGGGATATCGCCCCGGGAAGCGATGGACGCCGTGACGGTGGCGGCCAAGGCCGGCACGGTGGACACAGCCCGGCCTGGCGGGATGATTTGGATCCTGTCTGGCGAATCACGCGCCGATCTCACCCCCCTGGTCGGGGTGTTGGGTCCCTTCGCCACAGGTCTGTCAACCGGGTTGCCCGAGGAGCCCACCGACGACAGAGCCTGGCTGATGTGTCCGGGCACGCCTCGGGCGCACATCATGATTGGGCCCACGCCTCACGTTTGAGCGAAGAGCTTGGGTGGAAGGCGTGCGCGCCGGCCGACCTCGCGCGGTCAGACGTCGAGCTGATCGCGGAAGCGACGTCACCGCTGCCCGAACAGTTGCAGGACGGCGCCACGGTGATCGTGACGGACGCCAATGGGAATCGACGTGTGCTCCGCGAAGGCGCGAACGCGATGGTGTGTCGCCCAGATGGTCCGGCTCCTGGATTCCAGGGAGCTGCACCGACGGAGGTCTCTTGCAGGGTGATAGGCCGACGGCGCTTGTCGAATATGGGCGGTTGAAGGCGGAGGGCCTCCCCGAAGACGAGATTCTGGCACGGATCACCGCCGGCGTTCAGGCGGGCACCCTCACTGCCATGCCGCCTGGAGCGGTGCACTTCATCTTGTCCGGCCTGAACCAGGGGGCATCGGGCAGGTCTAGGCTGTCCAGTTCCGCAAAGGTGTTGACAGTTCCAACCACGTGTTCGCTGCGCGCGCCGGCCCCATCGGGTGAGGCCGGCGTGCTCGCTCAAGCGGCAACGGCCCCTCGGAAGACCGTGGCCGGCGTCCGGCCTCGGAGGCGATAGCCACGATGTGGTCGGTGCCCGTTGTAGAACACCAAGAACCGGTCCAACGACCGTTGCAGGGCGCGGGCCGAGGTGAAGTAGGGCCGACGGAACGCGACGCGCCAGTGCTCATGGAGGATCGTTCCCTGCAGCCGTTCCACGAATCCGTTGGTCCAGGCATGGCGCGGCTTCGTCCGGGTGTGCGTCACCTGGTGGACCGCACTCGCGGAGACGAACCCCGCCTTGAACTCCTTGCCGTTGTCCGGCAACACACGCCGCAGTTGCCAGCCCGCCGCCCGGTAGCCCGGCAGCACCACCTCGACGAGGAAGGCCGCCATCAGGGCCGCCGTGACCTCGCCGACGACGATCCGCGCCCACCCGTACGACGAGGCGCAATCACACGCCGTCAGCTGCCAGACCTTGCCCACGCCCTTCAGCTTCCCGATGTAGATGCTGTCGAGCGAACACAGGTCGCCCGGCCGCTCCGCCACGACATGGCGGCCCCGCCGCCGCCGCCGCACCGTGCGTTCGGTCAGCAGGCCGGTGGCGGCACGGTGCTCCTCGAGCACGGCCAACCGGGCCAGGCGGTGATTCAGCCCGACCCGGCGCAAGACCCGCCAGACGGTCACCGGCGCGATGGCGTGTCCTTGCCGGGCCAGTCGGTCGCTCACCCACTGCGGCCCGCGGGTCGGCCAGGCCTAGGCTTCGGCGATCACCCGCCGCTCGTCAATCACGCTGAGCTCGGGGGCACGCCCCCGCCGGGCGGTCCGCCGTTTCGGCTGCAGCCCGTCGGCCCCGTCGCGCGTCAGCCGAGCCCGCCATCGATAGAACACCGTCCGCGACACGTCGTCGCGTCGACACGTCGCGCTCACGTTGCCACTGCGCTGCGCCGCCCGCAGAACCCGCAGCCGGAACCCTTGTATGCTGTCGTCGAGGGTCATTGGGTACCTTCCTTTCGCGCTTCTTGGTCCAAAGAAACTGCGTGGAAGGATAGGCCACTTGGCCCTCGTTCTATCTCCGCTGTCAGACAGCCGAGACTGTCAACACTAAAGCGAAACTGTTCAGTCTAGAAGCCGCCCACGAGCAGGGCGTCGGCCATAGAGACCTCAAGTCTTCAACCACAGTAGAGGCGATCGATGCGAGGGGCGCCGGGCCAGAGTCGGACGCCGAAGCCGTGGACAGCGCTCGGCCGGGGTGTCAGGCGGAAGTGCCCGAATTGCGGTCGTGGCCGCGTATTCGCCGGGTGGTTCAGGATGCGTGAGTCAAGCCCATTCTTAGTTGAAACTCTCCACGGCTCCCGATGGCTTACGCGGCCTGCTTCTTCGACGTCGTCGTGTCGATCTTCAGTTCTCGCTTCAATGCGGCCCGAAGCGTGGGAAGGTGGCGGTAGCCCCTCACCCTTCGTAAGCGCGGTTCGATGTCCAGGAGGGCGGTCGCCAGCCAGCGGTGGCGTTGGCTCGAGCTCTGCCAGTGATCTACCTTCGCGCAGCGTTCCTCGACCAGCGCATTGACCGACTCCAGACAGTTCGTCGTCTTCAGCGACCGGCCCAGCACTCCGTACACGCCCAATCGATGTAACGTCAGGGTTTCGTCCAGGCCTTCCGCCAAGCTGTCAGCCGCCGACTGGTTCCGCTCGTCCAACTCGCCGTGGAGCGTCTCGAGCGCACCGAGGGCCTCGTCGTAGTCCGGCCGGTTGTACGCTCGCTGGAGACGCTGACGCCACACCGCCTGCTCGTGCTTGGCCAGGTAGCTCACCACGTTCTCGCGCTTGTGCCACTGGCACCGTTGGACCAGGGCCCGGCCCCGGAAGGCCTTCCGGACGGCCGTGCGGAGCCCCTTGCCGCCATCGAGGATGACCAGCACACCCTGGGAGAGGTCGAGGCCCCGCTCGACCAACGACCGCAGGAACGGTGTGAGCACCGTCGCGTTCTCCGTGTCCGTTTCGACGAAGCCCAGGAAGCGTTTCTCCCCAGACAGCGTGATGCCTAGCGCGATGACCATCGTCGCGTCAGCGAACGTCTTGCCGTCCAGGAACACGGCCACCACGTCCTCATCGGATAGGTCCCGCTCCTGGAACGCCCGTAGCTGCGCCGCGCTGGCCTGGATGAACCCCCGGGACACCGTCGAACTCGACAGCCCGATCGCCCCGGGAATCGCCGCCGCGGCCGCCGCGTAGTTGCGGCACGAGATCCCGTAGAGCACCCGTCGCAGCAGCGCGTCGTCCACCTCGCGGTCGTCATGCAACGCCGCATACGACCGCAGCGGAATCTCGCTCCCTGCGAGGCGACGAATCCGGGGCACGCGAATCGGCACGCGCTGCCCCGCGAGACCCACCGTCCCAGGGTTACTGCCGTGACGGCGTCCACCGACCGACGCGTCCTTCCGGACGTAGCGCTCGCTCGCCAGCGCCGTCACCTCCTGGTCGAGCAACTCCTGCACATGCATCAGGCCCAGGGGCACCAGCGAGCGGATCAGCTCCACCTTCGCGTCCAGCTCCAGATCCGCGTAGGCCTCGCGGTGAATGATGTTGACCGAGCCCAGCTTGCGAACTTTCTTGCGCTTCCTGACAGCACGTAGGACACTCATCGTGGCTCCTCTCTCTCGTGGGGTGATGTCCGTCTTTTGCAACGTCATCACACCACAGGGTCTGGAGCCGTTTCAATTTTCAACTAAGATTAGCTCACCCTCGGATGCGTCGAGACTGCGCGGTCTGCACACTTGTGTATCTGAGGAATAAGGGCGACACATGGCTCTACTGGATCGTCATGACCGCATACCGCTTGCGGTCGGAATCATCCTGATCGCCTTCCGAGATCCGTCCGACGAGTTGCCCACCTGGCGGGACTAGCTGTCAGTGCAGCGCCTCTTCATCCAGGCTGTGCCTTGGCGCTCTCCCGCCGCAGCCGGTCGGTCAGCTCGGTCGCGGTATAGTCGGAGCCCCAGAAAAGGAGCATTCGTGGCGAAGGACGACCTCATCGACATCCAGGGCACGGTCACTGCGGTTCACAGCGGGGGCATCTATCGGGTGGAGTGCGAAGGCGGCAACGAAGTGCTGGCGCAGCTGAGCGGTCGGATACGCCGGTTCCGCATCAAGGTGGTCCCCGGCGACCGAGTGAAAGTGGGCGTGTCCCCGTACGACCCGACCCGCGGGTTCATCACGTACCGCGAACGGTAAAGACTCGCCGACCGTCCGTGATGTGTTGAACTGCCCGCCTCACGCAACGCGCCCTGTGAAACTTTGTCCCGGGACGCGGCACCACGAGCGGACCTGGTCGACCAAACACAAAGAAAGCCGACCCCGTTTGACCGAGGTCGGCCTGATGTCCTCCGGGTGTGCCCGACGTTGAGGGCGTCGTCCCGCGCGTCGACCTACCGAGATTCCGTTGCGGCGTCTGCTGCCGCCTGCGCTTCTGCCGCCCGCGTTCCGCCCAGCATGACCGCCATGCTGTAGTTCCCTTCGTGACAGGCGTACTCGAAGATCGGCTCCGGGTTCAGCACCCGCGGGAGTCCCCCGACCATTGGCGGATATCTTGATCAAGCCCGGGACCCGCGTCGAGCGGAACGATGCGAGCCGTGTGCACCAGCACGTCGTGGTCCGGCGTCTGGAACAACTGCATGTTGTTGTTGTACGCGCTCGGCGTCATCGGTGGTCCGGCATTGAAGCCCAGGATGCATCGCACGCCCGAACTGAAGTCCACCCAGGAATCGGCCGGGTGCGCCGCTCGATACCCCCGCCGCGCATCCGCGAGACGCTGTCCGGCCGGTGTCGTCGATGGCATCCTGCCGTTCGGCGGATCCACGATCAGCGACGTGCGCCGGGTCCCGATGGTCTGCGTGCCCCGGTCCATCCAGAAATTGTTGTTGGCGCCAACGCGGCCACGTGCGTGCAAGGACCCTCTGTCTGGATGACCGGGAGGATTCCTGGCCAACAAGGCTGCCGGGACTGTTCTCGTCTCGAAACGGCGAAATGCCAATGGACAGCTCACGCAGTCTTCCTTTTCATGCTCGGTCGCCGCGCCCGGCACATGATCGCTACGGCGTTCGCCCAGCCCGACCACGACCTCTCCTACCAGAATGTGACGTTCGCAGAACGTGACAGCGTCATCGTGGGAATGTTCTCGGGGTACGCCGCGGAGCAGCATCGCCGTTCCTCGCGCCAATCCCTGAAGCGGGCCGCCGGAAGGCGCAATCTACGAATGAGGGAGCGCGTCGATTCTACGAGCGCCGTGGGATGTCCGTTGGCTTCGTCGTGACGCACTAGGCAGGTCGTACTCGACCAGCTCGACCTCGACGCCGTTCGGATCGAGGAAGTACAGCCGGCGGCCCGGCTCGTAGTCCGCTTCCATGTGCGGCCGCACGTCGAGATCCGCCAATCGCTCCCGCACCGCCTCGAGGTCGTCGACAACCCAGCCAAAGTGATTCAACCCGGCCTGGTCGTATCGCTCGGACGCCTCGGCCCCGGCCCCGACTTCGAAGAGCGCCAGGTAGCACCGGTCGTCACCGACATGCGCGGCGGGTGTGCCGTCGGTGGTCGTGCCGCGCCACCGGACGTCGAGATCGAGAATGCGGTGGTAGAAGTCGATCGTCCGCTCGAGGTCCAGCACGGACATGTTGACGTGCTCCAGGAACATCGGTGCCTCCTTTACGAAAGTACTATATTTCTTAATTATGGCCACAAGTCCGAATTTATGAAAGCGAATAGTTGGTCAAATAGAGCGTCGCCAGCTAAACTACTGGTGTGAAACGAGATCGGCTGACGGTTGCCAAGCGTCGAGTGCTGGAGCGCCTCAAGCGGACCGGCCACGCGACGGCCGGCGAGCTGGCCCGCTCTTTCGGACTCACGACGGTGGCCGTCCGACAGCACCTGCTGGCACTCGAGCGCGGGCGCCTGGTCACGTCGTCGACACCGGCACCCGTAGGCCGCGGTCGGCCGTCGATCGTGTGGTCGCTCACGCCCCTGGCGGACGAGGTCTTCCCCGACCGCCACGGCGATCTCACGGTCGACCTCATCAGCGCGGCACGTGCCGCGTTCGGCGAGGAAGGTCTCGAACGAATCGTCGCCCAGCGGGCGCGGCAGCAAACGCGAGCCTATCGCGATCGGCTCGCGCGGGCACCGGCCCTCAAGGACAAAGTCCGGGCTCTCGCGGCGCAGCGGACCGCCGAAGGCTACATGGCGGAGATGCGGCGGGGCCCTGATGGTGGATACCTCCTGGTCGAGCACCATTGCCCGATCTGCGAGGCAGCCACGAGCTGCACGGGGTTGTGCAGCGCCGAGCTGGAAGTCTTCCAGAAGAGTCTTGGTCGCGGCGTCCGGGTCGAGCGGAGCGAGCATCTACTGTCGGACGGCGACCGCTGCGTGTACCGGATTCGGCCTGCCCGAGGCTCGAGGCCCGCGGCTCAATAATGACGCCGACGCGAGGGGAACCCGTTTCGGCCAAACGACGTCCCGCCAGGGACGGTCACAGTGCTACCAACAGCAACACCGCGGCTCGCAGATCGTTGATGTGCGCAGCGGTCGTCCGTGGTCACCCCTGGCATGATCGTAGGCACGGAAATGGTGGCCTGACCGGCGGCGGCGAGCGCGTCGTTGACCCCGGTGTAGAGCTCCAACAGATCCACGGCGCGCACGATCGCACCCACGGTGATCGCGTTCGTAAACGACTGAACCGGTTGGAGGAAGCGTTGCAGCTGCTCGTTGATCCGCTCTCGGAGCTCGGTGAAGTGACCAGCCTTGATGGGCGTGCGGGGCGCCTAGCGGATCATCGGTGAACGCGGTCCCCGCCGTCGCGAGATAGACGAAACCGCTCGTCAGCGTGCCGGTCAGCATGTCCGGGTTCGTGACGACGACGTCGACCGTGGCGGCGGCGCGCGCTCCGGTGACGGCCGTGATCGTCGTCGCGTTGATTACGGCCAGGCTCGTCGTCTCCGCTCCCGTCTCGCCCGTCGTGGCCACCCCGCCGATTGACACGGTCGCCCCGTTGACGAAATTGGTCCCCGTGATCGTCACGAGAGTTCCGCCCGCGGTGCTCCCCGAGCTCGGCACGATCGAGAAGACGGTCGGTGAGGTCGCGGCGAATGTGAAGCCGTCGGTCAGCGTGAGCGGCGTCTCGCCCGGGTTCGTGACCACGACATCGACCAGCGCCGCGGCGCGGGCGGGTGTCGTGGCGGTGATGGTGGTCATGTTGACCCTCACCACGTTGGTCGCCGCCACCGCCGATCGAGACTGTGGCGCCACTGACGAAGTTGGTCCCGGAGATGGTCACCGCGGTCCCACCGCCGACGTCGCCGGTGGCGGGCACGATGCCGGTAATCCCGACGAGGCCCTCGAGGAAGGCCTGTATGTCAGCGATGGTGCCAGCCGTGATCGCGATCCCGCCGATGGCGACGCCCGCGGGCGAGTTGTTGAACCGCGGCGAGTTGTAGAAGTCGATCGCCTCGGCGAGGGTCGCCGCGGAGGCATCGTGAAAGAAGGGCGCGAGGTTCTTGACGTTGAACAGCTGGGGTGTGCTGAACTCGCGGGTCCCGCACATTCCGACGCTCGGCTCGCACGGCAGGTTGTCGATGCCGGCTCCGTTGATCGGCTCGTTGACCACACCCGTGTTGAAAGCGGCGTTCACCCCGATCCCTTTGCCCAGGATGTCGACGGTCGTCACCGCGAGCACGTCCCCGCCGTGACACTGCGAGCACTTGGCGGCGCCAAAGAACGCGGTCCGGCCGCTCTGCTGCTGCGCCGTCAGCGCGAAGCGGTCGAGGTCGAACTTGTTCGGATCGTTGCCGGGCGGAAAGTCCCCCGCCAGCATGAACGCTTCCATCGCGGCCAGCTCGGCCGCCGTCGGGAGTCGGAAGTCGGGGTTGCCTCCGGTGCTCAGCCGGGCCAGGGTCCGTGGGAAGTGCTGCATGACCGCCCCGATCTCCGAAACACCGGCCGGCTCGCGAAGCCGTCGATGTTCTCGAGAATCAAGCCTCGGCCCTGCGGGAAGCTGGCGCTCGCACTGGTCCGCATGCGGCTCGGTGTCTCGAGCGCGTTCAGGCCGCCCTGGACCACGGTGTTCACCGTGCCCTGGTTCCCGTTCTCGTCGGTGACGGTACCGGCCACCGCGGGTGAGAAGCCGCCGTAGATCAGATACGAGCCATTCGCGCGCCCCAGCACCCTGCCCTTGGGCAGCCCGGCGCTGGTGACGACGCCCTGCAGGTCGCCTCCGGACGCGCGCTGCCGAAGTCGGTCCCCGACTGGTGCTGCGAGCTCGCGGTGAGCGTCAGCGTGTTGCAGTCGTCGTCGCTGGTGTCGGCCCCAGGGTGATTGCGTCATCGACCTGAGGTTGAAATCGAAGCCGGTCGCGGCTGTCTCGCCGACGAACAGCGGGTCGAAGGTGGTGGACACCGTCCCAAAGCGCGTTGTGATGTTCGCCGGCGTCAGCCCACCGTTCAGACCGGCCACGTGGCACGACGCACACGTGCGGCCGTTCCCCCCGAACGACTCTTGATTGAACAACGCCTCGCCCTGCGTCGCCTGCGAGGTGATCGGGATCGTCAACGTGTCGCCATTGAAGTTCGTCGGCGTCGGTGCGTTCTGAATCGAGAACTGAGAGTTCAGATTCGAGAACGTGCCGGGCTGCCGCTCGGGGGTTCTCCGGGAACTTGAAGCGCCCGACGGCGTCCGAGAAGACGAGCATCGCGCGGCTGCGCGTCTCGTTCACCCCGAAGAAGCGGTCCCCAGCAGTTCTGAATGGAGGCCAAAACATCCGCATCTCGACGAACTGGATCTGGGAGTCGCCGTTCGCACCGGCCATCGCCTCTTCGATTCGCACCTGGTGGTTTGGTCGCATGCGGATAGGCTGAGATCGCCACCACGACCACCGTGCACGCCACCGGGAGCCCGTCCGGAGAATCACCGCGCCGCGTTCGCGGTCCCACGGCTCACCGAACCGCGGCAACCGGTCGCCGGCCCCCACGGTCGACCAACGGACCGATAATCGCGCCCACGGTCACTGTCCACACTACCTCGTGTAGGGTCCAGGCCCACGCGAGGGTGTACGGGAAGTCGACGATGGTCAAGTTGAGCGCGATGTGTGTCGGGAAACCGATGAGCACTCCGGCATAGAGCCCGAACGTCGCGCCGCCGATCGCGCCGCCTCTAAAGCTCTGCCGCACACGCAGATAGACCCCCACGAACACGGCGACGGCCACGACGTTGCTGAGGACGAGCCAGCCGACGGAACCGCTGGCGAAGAGCCCCGTCTGCCGAACGTAGTAGCGGGAGCCCAAGAGGAAGCCGTGGACTGCGGTGTCCAGCACATTGGCGACCAGACCGCCTGCAACGACCGCTTTGACGAGCTGCAGCGGACGCACCGCGCCCCCCTCACCGAGCGCCAGGCCCGCCGTGTGGCCAGCCTCTCGGCTCGACGCGTGGCCCCGCCGCGACGAGAGCCACATGGGGCCGAACACGATGGCGGCGATGACGATGACCACGAGAACCTCACCCATGCGTCTACCTCGCATTCTATCGATTCGCCGCTGCTAGCCAGCTAGATTTCGACCGCCCGCAGTATGATCCGTGCCGACGGGTTTCGCCCCGCGACAGGCGCACCCAACGCGCGCAACGGATCCGGTTCGGCGGGAGCTCTCGATGAGGTTAGCGATCGTACTTCTGACGCTTGTCAACATCGGGCTGCTCGTGCCAGGCGTCTCCCAACCGATCTACAGCATCGCGATCACGTCCGCGGTGGACGCGGGGGGGTTGGTGAGCTTCGAGGGCACCGTGTACGAGCGCACCCGGTCGATTCTCGGAGCCGTCCGTGAGCTGGCCGAGACGGGCAACTATCTCGTGTCGTTTCTCATCCTGTTCTTCAGCGTCATCGTGCCCCTGACCAAGGCCACGATGCTCCTCGGCTCCATCTTCTCGGCCAGCAGGCGAGTCCGGGAGTGGCTCGTCTACATCGTCGATCTGATCGGCAAGTGGTCGATGGCCGACGTGTTTGTCGTGGGGATATTCCTGGCGTTTCTGGCGACACAGGACCAGGCGCAGGCCAACGTGTTCGAGGTGGCGTTCCTCGGTCAGCAGCTCGAAATCAACATGATGACCAACCTCACCTCCACGCTCGGCACCGGGTTCTACTTTTTTCTCGGCTACTGCCTCTTCTCGATCTTCTGGACCCAGGTGCTGAAGCACCGGGCCGCCGCGCTCCTGGAGGCGTGACTTCAGTCCGTCTTCACAGCCGTTCCGCTGGCCGTGACCATGAGCATGCTCCCACCTTGCCCGACGACCTCGTAGTCGAGGTCGATACCCACGACGGCGGTTCCACCCTTCTGGAGGGCCACCTCCTCCATCTCCGACAGAGCGATCTCCCGCGCCTTCTGCAGCTCCTGCTCGTAGGCGCCCGAACGACCGCCGACAATGTCGCGGATGCCGGCAAAGAAGTCCTTGAAGATGTTGGCGCCGACGATGGCCTCCCCGGTCACGATGCCGAGGTAATCTCGAATGGTCTTCCCATCAATGCTCGGTGTGGTCGTGAGAATCATGCGCGCTTCCTCCTCCTTCCATTATTGCGCCAGGCGAGTCCGGGGTGTAACCTCCGAATTCGTAGGCGGTCGCCTCGGAACCGGGGAGGTCACGCCCATGACACATCTACGTGCAGGCGCCGTCGGTATCGGTCTGCTGGCGCTGTCCGCGTCGCTCGCGGCGCATCATTCGTTCTCGGCCGAATTCGACATCGAGCAGCCGATCACGCTGCAAGGCACGCTCACAGAGCTGGAGTGGGTCAATCCCCACGGGTGGATTCACATGGAGGTGCCGGGCACGGATGGCACGATGCAGCAATGGGCGGTCGAGATGGGCAACCCGACCGCGCTGCTGAGACGCGGTCTCCGAAAGAGCGACTTCCCTCCGGGGATTGAGTTCGTCGTCGAAGGGTATCGGGCCAAGGACGGGTCGACGACGGCCAACGGCATCACCGTCACGTTTCTCGACGGCCGCAACTTCTTCGCCGGGTCGTCCGGCACCGGGGGTCCGGAACCGACCCCGCAGCGATAGCCACGATGGCTCGGTGGTCGATGGCGGCAGCCGCTGCCGGTGCATGCCTCATCGTCGCGGTCACCGCGACCGGGCAGACCCAAGCGACACCATCGCCGGCGTACGCGGCGCCGCGCACACCCGACGGCCAGCCTGACCTGCAGGGCATCTGGCAAGCGGTGAACGCCGCCGCGTGGAACATCAAGGACCATCCGGCTTCACGGGACATCCCTGCCGGGCAAGGTGTGGTCGACGGGAACGAGATCCCCTATCAGCCGTGGGCGGCGGCGCAGCAGCGCGACAACTTCGAGAACCGCCTCACGGCTGACCCCGAATCGCAGTGTCACATGCCCGGGGTCCCGCGCATCACGTACATGCCCTACCCGTTCCAGATCCTCCAGTTCCCCGACCGTGTGCTGATCCTCTACGAGTACATCCACGTCACGCGCACGATCTACACCGACGGCAGCCCGCACCCCGACGGCCATATCGATTTCTGGATGGGCGACTCGCGCGGCCGCTGGGAGGGCGACACCCTGGTCGTCGATGTGATTCACTTCAACGATCAGACCTGGTTCGACCGCGCGGGCAACTTCCACAGCGAGGCACTGCACGTCATCGAGCGCTATACGCCCGCGGGTCCCGACCACCTGACTTACGAGGTCACCCTCGAGGACCCCAAGGTGTTCACGCGACCCTGGACGATGCGGATGCCGCTGTATCGCCGACAAGAGGCCGACGTGCAGTTGCTCGAATACGAGTGCTACGCATACGCCGAGCGGGAGCTGGCAGCGGAGAAATGACCTCGCCCGTCTTCCGGAGGACACGATGAGCAAGCGAACGACCTGGCGCCTAGCAGCCCGTGGTGAAAGTCCCGCGTCGCACCGAGAGCGGAGAGGCGCCCGCGTGGCAAGGCGCAAAGAGGGAGAATACCGGGAGTATTTGACCGATGAGCGACGCTGGCAGGCGGGATACATCGCCGGTCGAATGCAGCGGCACTTTCACCACGGGCTGCTATCGGCGGGCGCCGCCACGATCGTGCTGCTGGCGTCGATGCCAGTCGCCGCGCAATCGTGGACGCCGCCGCGCACACCCGACGGCCAGCCGGATCTCCAGGGCTACTGGGACGGAGGCCCCGTCAACGCCTCACACAGCGTCGAAGAGGGGTGCTGCGACGCGATCCACGCCCGGATGCAGAGCCGCGGGCCCGATCGGCTCGGGCTGGCCGATCCGCTCATCATCGACCCGCCCGACGGGCGGATTCCGTACCAGCCGTGGGCGGCGGCGAGACGGAACCAGTTCCTGATCGACATGGAGACCCCGACCGAGCTCAAGCATATCGACCCGGAGGATCGCTGCCTGCTGCTCGGGGCGCCGCGCAGCAACTACCGCGGCGACCTCGAGATACGCCAGACGGCCGGCTACGTGGTGATTCTCTACGAGTGGGCCCACGCGTATCGCATCATCCCGACGGACGGCCGCGCGCACGTCGGCCAGGACATTGGGATGTTCAACGGCGACTCACGCGGGCGATGGGAGGGCGACACACTGGTCGTCGACGTCACGAACTTCAACGACCAGATCTGGCTCGACTCGCATGGGAGCTTCTACAGCAAGGCGCTGCATGTCGTCGAGCGTTGGCGGCTCGTCGACGGCGGGACGATCAGCTACGAAGCCACCATCGAGGATCCCAATGTGTTCACCAGACCGTGGACCCTGGCCTTCACGATGGGGCGGATCGGTCAGAATGCCGCCGGCGGCTACGAGTTCTTCGAGGAAGCATGCTGGGAGGGCGTCACCAACATCCACCGGTTGGCGGCGGGCCGGCTTGCGGTCGCCGCCGGCGAGCAGCGCATGCACACCCACGAGGACCCGAAGTAGAAGAATGCCGGGCTGTTAGCGGGACCCTGCGGCGGCGCGTTCTCCCGAACGCTCGCCGCTGAGGATGTTGGTCATCGCGTAGTTCCCCTCATGGCAGGCGTACTCGTAGACGATGTAGTCGTCGAGCCGTGGCATCGTCCGCACGGCCGTCCAGGGCTGCGTGTAGACCGTCAGGTCCTCGATCGTGAACTGATGCTCGATCGCGTTCGCGCCGACACGTGTGAACCGCTCGACCGCGCGCGTGTTCGGCGATGACGGAAACCGATGCTGCGTCTGGTCGCTGAAGTTGGCGGTCTCGACGACCAGCGTGTCGCCCTCCCAGCGACCACGCGAGCTCCCATTCCACTGGCGGATGCCGTCGTCGAGCTGCGGGCGCCCGTCGAGCGGAATAATGCGCACGTCGTGGATGTTCTCGACGAGGATGGCGACAAAGCCGGGCGCCTGAAAGATCTGATACGTGTTGTTGTAGCCGGTGGACACCGGCGGCACGCCATGGTACGTGATGCACCGGTCCCAGTTGCTGCGATCCAGCCAGGAATCGGCCGGGTGCATGCGTCGATGCTCACGCCGCGCCGCCGCGCGTTGCTCGGTCTCCGGTCGTACGGGGAGCCGGCCGTCTGCGGGATTGACGATCAGCGACGTGCGCCGGTCCGGGCTGACCCGCCCTCGGTCGAACCACAGCGCATTGTAGGCGCCGACCTCGCCCGGCCGCGGCGGGACGTCCCGCGTCACGGACACGTCGCGGGCGGCGGCCTCCTCGGGCGTGTAGAACTCCCGGTCCGCCAAGTCGGCGGGTCGCTGAAGCGGCGTGAGTGACGCGTATGACCACGTCCCTTGAAGGTCGGGGTCACCCCAACCCGTGCGCGGCGCGTCACCGTCCGTCCGGGTCTGTCCGGCGCTGGGGAGCGGCACAACCAGCGCCATCGTGCCCAGAGTCAGGAGTGTCAGCCAGCATCGTGTGCGCATATCCGGGGTTTCCCTGTGGACGCGATCAGAAGATGACGAGAAACCTGCCGTCGGGCTCGGCCACGACCGCCGGGACGCTGCCGTCCGGGATGGCGGGTCCGGTGCCGTGATCGGCGGTCGCCGCACCCGAGGCGTCGAAGAGCTGCCAGTGAAACGTGCCGCCCGATTGCCAGCTGATGCCGTCGCCCCACACGAGGAGCTTCTCCCCGCGATCGTTGATGGCAACCGCCGGGTTCTTGCGTCGCGCCGCCGCGCTACCCGCGGGTGAGACGGGGTGCGCGAGGGCGTCGACGTCGCTGACATACACCTGTCCCGCCGTTTCCCACGACACCAGCATCCCCTCCGGCCCAGCCGTGAGGCTCGTCGTGGAGATGGGGCAGGCGTTGATCTCCCATGGATCGATCAGCTCGTCGGTAAAGGAGTGGCCGGCATTCACGGACGTCAGCAGCCGCTGGCCCCGCCTGACGTTCTCGCCGGCGCCGCGATATGACACGTGCACGGCGCCTGCGCTGTCGGCCATCGCGTGCAGCCCGCAGCAGTCGCACACACCCGCCGCATCCGCGCCCACCGGGCGCGCCGTCTCGAAGATCTGTCCGTCGTCGTGCGACACGGCCATGTAGACGGAGCGTTCGGCGTCGGGCGGCATGCCGGTGTGCCAGAAGACATAGACGTTGCCGGCCCGGTCGGCGGCGACCGACGGACCCGCCTCCACCCCGACGCCGCTCGCGAGCGCGAACTGCGGCTCGAATCCAGTGCCGGCATCGTTGGTCCGCGTGTACAGGAACTCTGTGCGGCCGAGCTTGAACCACACGACATGGAGACGCCCGTCCTTGCCGAGCGCGATCTGCCCCCCGTCGATCGGCCCGATGCCGACGACCGTGCCCGGCTGGCTGTTCACGAACTGCGGCTCCGACCAGTCGTGCGCGCCCGGTGCACGCGTGACATACAGGAGATCTCCCGCGCGCGATTCGCCCTGAAAATAGACGAGGTGTACCGTACCGGCGTCGTCGATGACCGCCTGCGGGAGGCGTCCCCCGTCGGGAACACGCAGCAGGGTGAGGGACTCGCTCAGGTCCGCGGGGCCGCAACCGGCCACCACCAGGCCCGCGATCACGACACCGACGAGTCTCACGCTCCAGCGCATCAGTCTTGACGCTCTACCGATCGTTGTAGATGTGCTCCATGATGGTCCGTACCGTACCGGGGTCGGCGGCGAAGTCGCTGTACTGATCCGGCACGGTATACGCGCTGGCCGCCTCGTCTACGCTGCGACCCGCCTGTTTCCCTTCTTGCGCAACGCGTACGAGGTCGTTATAGAAGCCGGCGAAGTCGGTGAACTCGCTCCACGTCACCGGCGCGTTGGTGTGGCCCGGGATGACCGTGTCGATGTTCTGCAGGCCCGCGACCGCCTTCGTCAGCGTCTCGCCGAACTCCACAGCGCTCCCGCCGCTGGCATCGACGTCAATGAACGGAAGGGCCTTCCGCTGGAACATGTCGCCGGTGTGCACGGTCCGTACGGCGGGAAAGACCACGAAGGCATCGCCGTTCGTATGGCCTCGGCCGAAGTAATAGAGCTCGATCTGGTCCTGGCCGCTGAAAAGCGATGTCCGCACCGCGAAGGTCCGCTTCGGGATGTACGTGGCGTTCTCGTCCTTGAACGCGTCGCAGTTCGTGACGGCCTCGCACGATGCCCGCGCCATGTGGGCCGCCGTGTTCTCGTGCGCGATGACCTGGACCGTCTCGGGGAACTCGGTCGTGCTCCCCGTGTGGTCGAAGTGCGTATGCGTATGGAGGATCATCGTGACCGGCTTGTCGGTCACGGAGCTCACACGATCGAGGATGTCCTGCCCATAGCCCGGCAGCTTCGTATCGACGAGCACCACGCCCGACTCGGTCACCCAGACCGCCGTGTTCCCGCCCGTCCACGTCGAACGGTCGGACGGATCCGAGTCTGCAATCAAATAGAGGTTGTCCGCGACTTCCTGGATACCGGTGATGGGCGCTCTCGCCGGCTGGCGAGCCTGATAGGTCGCCGTCGTCAACGCGAGACCGGCCACGGTGAGCAGCGTCAGCGACAGCGTTCGTCTCACGTCCGCCACCTTCCAATTCTGTCCATCCGCGGATTATCGAGGCTCGCGAGGGATGAGGCAAGCGCGATGACGCGCGCGCGCTGGCCATGAAAAAAGGGGGAAGCCCGAAGGCTTCCCCCTGACGTCCTCGTGCGCGTCACAGGCCTTACGAGCGGCCCCTCCTGCCGCGACGGTTGCGACGCCTTTTCTTCTTCTTCTTCTCGTCGCTGTCGTCGCTCTTCACCTTGCTCCCGCTCTTGGAGCTCGTCGACTTGCTGCTGATGCTCTTGGCCTTCGGCGGTTTGACCACCTGGGTCGAGCATGCCGCCGTGCTGCTGTCGCCGCTGGCGTCGGTCGCGGTCACTGTCCAATTGATGATGGTCCCGTTGCCGCCAGGCCGGAGGATCGAAAGGGTGGCGCCGTCGGCCTCCACCCGGCAGCCGCGCCGGCCGCTGCTGTCGCTCTTGCTGCCGCTGCTGCTGTCGCTGCTGCCGCCCCGCCGCCTCGGCTTGACGCACTCGAACCCGGTGACCTCAACCGTCACCTCGCTGCAGGCGTCGGTCGCCGTCGCCGTGAACGAGATCGGCGTCTCGCGCCGGTGGATGGTCTCCGGCGCATTGCAGACCGGCGCCGCCGGCGCCGCCGTGTCGACGACGGTCACGGTCGCCTGGCAGACGTCGGAGGCTCCGGACAGATCGGTGATGGTCAGCGTGACGAGGGTATCGACGCCGTACGGTCCCGGCGGCGCCTGCACGATCGACGCGATGTCACCCGCCCCGTCGGGGTCGAACGAGCCGCCGTCGATGCTCGCCGCGGCGGGCTGCGCCGCGCACCCCTCGACCGTGACGCCCTGACAAATCGCGACCGGCGGGTCGTTGGGCAGCACCCAGAGCTTCAAGGCCGGATTGGACACGAGCGTCTCGATGTTGGCAAAGATGGTGTCGACGCCCGCGCCGCCGCTCCCCGTGTAGGTAAACGACGCCTCGCCGTTCGCGTCGGTGTCCGCGCTGTCGCTCGTCGGCGCATTCGGTCCCGTCGTCACGACGAAGTCGACGGTGATGTCCGGCACCGGTTCGCCCGTGTCCGACCTGACGATGGCCGTCACCGTGTGGTCCTCGTCGACGTCGTTCGTCGCGAAGGTCGGCCCCAGGTCGATATTCGACGGCGTCGGACCGGTGACGGTGGTGTTGAGCAGGACGGCGACTGTTCTCGATTGGCCGGCCAGGATCAGCAGGTCAACCTTGCTGTCGCCGTTGACGTCCTCCGTCAGGACTACACCTGGGCCGTTCACGACGCTGATATCGATGGGGGACGGCAGGTTCAACGGCGCGCTGAAGGAGCCTAGGCCATCGCCCACCAGCACGGAGATGGTGTCGCACGCAAAGTTTGATGCCGCCAGGTCTTGATTGCCGTCACCATCAAAGTCCGCTGCCTTGACCTGGAAGGTAGCCGGAATGCCCGGACACGACCCGGCCGCGTAGGTAACGGCCGGAAGGAAGATCCCGGCGCCGATACCCTTGAACGCGTGGACTCCAGAAATCAATGAGTTGGCTGCCAGATCGGGAATCCCATCGCCATCATGGTCGGCCACCGCCAATCCGTTGGCCGAAGAAGGATTCACCAAGGGCGCGTCTTCATTGGGGATCAACTGGGTCCGGAAGAACGCAACGCCCGGGGCACCCACGCTCGGGATATTGAGGAATACAGAGATATTTGGAGATTGGTTGCCGATGACCACATCCAGTCTGGTGTCTCCATCAAGGTCGGCGACCTCGATGGGGCCCCGAGACTGATTGCCTACATCGCCCTCGCCCGGGAAGACCTTGATTGACCCGAACGTGCCCGGCGAGGCGACGCCGTCGTTCAGGAGGAAGGCGACCCCGCCGCAGCAGTTGCCGCCAACCATGTCAAGGTATCCGTCGCCGTCGAAGTCCGCCAACGCCACCGAACGCATAAAACCGAAGACCGGATAACGCTCGGCCGGGTTGGCAAAGCCGCCGGTTCCATCGCCCCGCGCGACCGTGAGCCATCGTTCGCGTTGTCGGACCAAACGATGTCGAGATTGTTGTCGTTGTCGACATCTCCGACGGTCACGTCGCCCGGGTTGTCACCCTCGTAGTGAACGTCATGTTGCGTGAACGAGCCATCCCCGTTCCCCTGGCCGTCGTCATCACCCAGCATGATATGAACATCCTCGCCACCGGACGTCACGACCACGTCCAGGATTCCATCCTCGTTGAAATCCCCGGCAGCCATCAAAGCAGGCAGGTTTTGCTGGAACTCGGTCTCGACAACCGGGGTCCCGATTGGTGGGCCGAACGTTGGCTGGGCCCAAGCAACCGACGCGTGCCCCGTGACCAGCGCAAGCGCGCTGGCGACCAGGACGCGCGACACGTAGCGATGACGAACATCGCGCGTCGTACACATTGGGCGTCTCCTCCAGACTGCAACGACGAGGTACTCTTGCCCCAGGGCGCACGTCGACACGGTCAACGACGTGGACAGCGTGCGAATCGATGCCGTATGCAGAAATCGCACGCATAAACGCAAGCGCCGTGCCCACAGCGCTCGCCGTTCGGGTCTAAAGCGGGGCGAAGCTGCAACCGGCGGTCTACACGGCAGTTACGGGGCGGGCCAACGAATCACGCCTGCCTCGAGGTGCTGTCAAGCGTCACGCTTGAGCACAGAGTGCATCATTTATGAACACTCGTGGGACACGTTGTGTTCTATGTCAAAACACGACATGGCGTGGACAATGGCGCCTCGGTGCGAAGGCAGCATCTGATCTCAACCCGGTACAGTGGTCTGGAGGTCATTTATGTCAATCCGACCAATCACGAGGATCAGCGGCACGACCACGACGCGCGAGGGCGCCGGCGTGCGCCTGGAGCGCGCGTTCGGCTTCGGCGATCCCGGCGCCTTCGACCCGTTCCTCCTGCTCGACGACTTCCGAAGCGACGACCCGGACGACTACCGCGCCGGGTTTCCCTGGCACCCACATCGAGGCATCGAGACCATCACGTATGTGCTGGCCGGCACGGTGGACCACGGCGACAGCCTGGGTAACCGCGGGAGTCTCGGCGCCGGCGACGTGCAATGGATGACATCCGGGAGCGGCATCCTTCATCAGGAGATGCCGCAGGGCGACGACCGCGGGCGCATGCACGGGTTCCAGCTGTGGGCAAATCTACCCGCGTCGCTCAAGATGACGGCGCCGCGCTATCAGGACATCGCGGCGACGGACATCCCCGAGGTCGTCGACGACGACGGGACGCGTGTCCGTGTGGTGTGCGGTGACTTCTGGGGCAAGACCGGCCCCGTCGACGGCGTCGCGTCCGACCCACGGTATCTCGACGTCTCGGTCCCGCCGGGCCACCGCACACGGCTGCCGGTCGATCGCGCGCAACAGGTCTTCGCGTATGTCTTTGCCGGCTCGGGCTCGTTCAGGGATGCGTCGACGCCGCGCCCCGTCGCCACGGAGTCGGTGTCCCCCGCTGGCGAGATCGGTGATCACGCCGGGAACCGGTCACTCGTGTTGTTCGATGCGGGCGACGAGGTGTCGGTGCAGGCGGGTGACGATGGCATCCGCTTTCTGCTCGTGTCGGGAAAGCCGCTCGAGGAACCGGTCGCGTGGCGTGGGCCGATCGTCATGAACACGCAAGAAGAACTGCACCGGGCGTTCAGCGAGCTGCGGGACGGGAGCTTCATCAAGGCGCCGTGACGGGCGCCAGGGGGCTTGGCGAAGCCCAACCTTACTCAATGTCGAAGTCGTACGTGACGATGTCGCTGTTGCGATAGCCCAGACGACCGCACTGGAAGCGGAGCGTCCAGAAGCGCATCCGGAAGGGACCGGTGTAGAGCCGCCAGTAGAAGGGCGCCTCGCGCTCCGTCGTGTAGACGATGGTCGACCCCTCGGTGTCGCACGACAACTGCACCCGCGGCGCCACGTGGAAAAGGCCACCTGTCGGATAGCCGGCTGGTGTCGCGGCCCCAGGCGGCGACACGTGGTCGGGCGCCCGCCACCCAGTCGAAGGGGCAGCGTCCGCGACCATCGGGCCCGTGGTCGGCTCCGCCGGCACGCCCGTGTCGAACAGCACGCGCCCCGTCATGTGCGCGGGAACGGGCACCCCCGCCAGCGCCAGCGTCGTCGGAGCGAGATCGATGATGCTCGCCCGATCGTCTCGCGTCGTACCTGCGTCACGGTCCCCGGGACGGCGCGCGATCACGAACCCGCGTTCGACGTCGAGGCCGACGATGAAGACCGCGGTCTCGTCGGCAAGCCCGTCTTCGTCGAGCGTGGCGAGAATCGCGCCGATCTCACGATCGATCGCGGCGCTGTCGGGAGCGGCAACGTTGAAGAGCGCGAAAAACGGGCGCGAGCGATCGACGCCGACGGCTCCGCACCCGAACGACACCGTGCAGGGAGATTCCCAGTCGACGAGCCGGCCCCGCCAGTCGGCCTCGCGACCCGACGCGTCCCACGCACCGAGCAGACCCGGTTGCGCGAAGGGACGCCCCTCGGCGTCAGCGACGCCCGCGACCGAGAGATTGTGCCCAGCGCGCCCCGCGCGGCTCGTGTAGTAGCCGGCCCTGCGCAGCTCCAGCGGCAGCACCATGATTCCGGGTGGCGGCGGTGCGGAGAGGCCGGCGTCCGCGAGACCGAGCGCACCGGCCGGGACTCCGGTCAGGAGCGCCGACCGCACCGACCGCGGCACGGCGGCATCGATCGCGAGGTGTGTGAGCGACACGCCGGCCTCGGCCACGGTCGCGACGTGGCCGCTGAATGGCGCGCGCAACCCGTCCGACACAATCCAGACGATGTTGGGACGTCCCGCGTCGGCTTCCTGGGGAGCATCGACGACCGACTCGGATGGGGTGCCGCAGCCGGCCGATACGGCCAATGCGAGCGCCAGCCCGCTCGACACGACGCGACACAAGGGCGTCATCACGTAGTGTTCCTGATTCGTGGCATCATACAGCACGGAGGTTGGCATGGTTGACCGATTGCGCGTCTCGCGCACGGCGCGTTCGTTGCTGTGCGCGCTCGCCGTCACCGTCGTCGCACCGTCGGTGGTCGTCGGTCAGACAGCGGAATTGCGCACGGCCGATGGCCAACCCGATCTGCAGGGGTCTGGAACTTCTCGACGGCCACGCCGATGCAGCGACCCGAGGAGCTGGCCGGCAAGGAGACCCTCACCGCCGAGGAAGCCGCCGAGTGGGAGCAGCAGTTGGCCGAACGGCGTCGTGCCGGTGATTCGACCTCGCCAACGGCGTCGGCTGAGTCTCGCGTCAGTTACGAGCAGGCGATCTGGTTCGAGCAGAGCGATTCGCTCGAGAAGCAGCGCACGTCGCTGATCGTCGACCCGCCGGACGGTCGTATTCCCTCGGTGCGGCCGAGGGTCGACGCCCAGCGGGCACTGACGCGCCTGCTTCGCACGCGTCACGCGCACGGTCCTGAAGATCGCGGCGTGTCGGAACGGTGTCTCCTGGGCTTCAACTCGGGTCCGCCGATGACACCGAGCGTCTACAACAACAACATGCAGCTGTTCCAGTCCGCGGACCACGTCGTCCTCCTGAACGAGATGGTCCACAACGCGCGCATCATCCCGCTGGATGGGCGCGCGCACCTCCCCGCCAGCCTTCGCCAGTGGGTGGGCGATTCGCGGGCGAGCTGGGACGGCCCGACGCTGGTCGTCGAGACGCGGAACTTCCTGCGCGAGACCTCCTTCGGGGGATCGAGCGCCAACCTGCACCTCGTGGAACGGTTCACGCGCGTCGACGCCGACACGCTGCGCTACGCGTTCACGGTCAGCGATCCGACGACCTGGGCGGGCCCGTGGACCGCCGATGTGCGGATGACGCGGACGGATGAGCCGCTCTACGAGTACGCATGCCACGAGGGCAATTATTCGATGGCCAGCTCCCTGTCGGGTGCGCGCGTGCTGGACGCCTTGGAGGCGTCGTCGGGCGGATCGAACTGACGCGACACCGAGTGGGCCGCGTCCCACCCTCTCGTCGCCACGGATGAAAGCGAGGTCCTGATGGTCGATCGCTCGATATCGTTGTTGGCCCTGTGCGCCGCCGCGGTGCTGACGCTCGGCGGCGCGACACAGGCGACCGGGCAGACGACCCATGCGTCGGAGCTGCCCCACCTGGCGGACGGACAACCCGATCTCAACGGGACGTGGAACAACGTCGGCGCGGCGCACATCCCGCTCGAGCTGCCGGACGAGCTCGTTGGCAAGACGCTGTCACCCGAGGACATCCGGGCGCTGGTCCAGGAGCGGTCTGACGCGCGCAAGTCGGTGACCTGGCAGGGCCACGAGAACAGTCGCGGTGTCGGCGCCTACGCCAACTACTGGTTCGACTGGTACTGGAAGGAGCCCGCCGGTGTCGACGCGCTGGCGCTCCTCACCGAGCCGGCCACTGGCAAGGTCCCCGAGATGACCCCGAAGGCGAAGGAGAGCGTCGCCTATCATCGCGCGCACCTGCACGATTCGTATTCGACGATGGAATCAGGCGACCGCTGCGTCTCGCGCGGCACCTACGGCATCATGATGCCGACCGCGTACAACAACGGGAAGCTGTTCTTCCACACCCCCGGTCACGTGGTCATCCTGAGCGAGATGATCCACAACTCGCGGATCATCCCGATCGACGCTGGGCCGCACATCGACGAACGCATCGGTCAGTGGAACGGCGACCCGCGCGGGCACTGGGACGGCACGACCTTGGTCGTAGAGTCGAAGAACTTCAAGCCGGTGGCCAACCAGCGGGGGCCGGGATCACGCGCGCCGCAGACCGAGGCGCGGCGCGTCGTCGAGCGATTCACGCTCCTCGACGCCGACACGCTGCGCTATGAGCTGCGCGTCGACGACCCGGACACCTACACCGCCCCCTGGGCGGTGTCGTTCAACTACAAGCGGGACAACGCCTACGTGCAGTACGAGTACGGGTGCCACGAGGGGAACTACGCCGTGCCCAACTCGCTGAGCGGGCAGCGCGCGCAGGAAGCGCGGTAGCGGCTCACGGCGCGCCGAGCTGCGAGGTGCGGGAACGCCAGCGTCACGCGCGCTGCTGCAGGAACGCGGTGAGCAGGCGGCTCACCGCTTCCGGTTGCTCCTGCTGCACCCAGTGACCGCCACCCTCCACGAAGTGCACGCCTCGCATATCGGCGCAGGCGCGCTCCTGCATCCGCTCGAGTGAGCCGGGCCGCTGGTACGGTCCCCAGTCGCTCGCCCCGGCAATGAACATGGATGGGATGTCGATCGTCCGTCCCGCGAAGAGTTCCATCTCGACACGACCCTCCCCGCCAGACCGATACCACTGCAGACCGCCCTGGAACCCGGTCCGCCCGAACTCCTCGCTGTAGACGCGGAGCTCGTCTTCGGGCAGCCACCTATTGGCGGCGATCTCGGCCGCTGACGGCATGTGGTCCGCCACGGTTTCCGCCATCCCCTTGTCGAGCTCCATGATGTAATAGGTCGGCATCTGGGCGACCTCCGCGGCCGTCCATGACGGCAGACGGAACGGACGATTCCCAGACCAGTCGGCGCTCTTGTAGTGGTAATAGCCGCGCAGGAACGCGTGGATCCCCTGCGGGGCGTGCTGCATGTTCGCGTTGGCGTCGCGCGTGTTGTAGTACCGCTGATAGTGCTTGCGTGGTCGCGGCAGCCTGGCCATCTCCTCATAGATGCTCGGCCCGGCGTCCGCCCCGGTGGTCGCGAACGGGAACGCCGTCGTCCCGCCGAACGGCGCGCTCATCAGCACCACGGAGCGGAACACATCCGGCCGCGCCACGGCGCACCACGCCGCGATGGGCGACCCGAAATCATGCCCAATGACGGCGGCCACCCGGCGATAGCCGAGCGCAGACACGAGGCCCAGCGCGTCCCGCACCACGTTGAGGCGCCGGAACGGGTGGAGATCGGCGTCGTAGCCGGTGTCCCAGCCCGTCGTCCGCCCATAGCCGCGCTGGTCCGGCGCCACGACGTGATACCCCGCCGCGGCGAGCGGGACCATCACGTGGCGCCAGCTGTAGGCGAGCTCGGGAAAGCCATGCAGGAGAAGCACCAGCGGCCGTCGGCCCCTCGAGTAGCCCGCTTCCAGCAGATGCATCCGCAGGCCGTTGACGTCCGACACGAAGCGCGATCGAATCCCTGCCGGCAGGACGCGCTCGTCGTACGGTCCGATGGTCGCCACCGACGCCTGCGAGGATGCGGCCCGCACGGTCGTACCGCCGGCGACCGCCAGCGCGGCGGGTGGCACCAGGGCCGCCAGGCCCATGAGTTGGCGACGGGTGATCGCGGTGTGGTGATTCGTGGACGTGTGAGGGGTCTGTCCCATGGCTCTCCACTGCAAGTATAGGCGCGCGTCTGTACAATACGTCCCGTTCCCACGCCCCGTCGCGTGGGCATCTCGAATCACGAGCACGCGGAGAGTCAGGAGAGTCATGATGGTGAGCAAGCAACTCTGGACACGAACCGGGCTCGCGGCTCTGATGGCCGTCGGGTCGTACGCGGCCATCGCGCAACAGCAGGCGCCGCAGCCGATGTCGTTCTTCGTCACGAGCGTCGGCCTGGGCGACGGCGCCAATCTCGGTGGCCTGGCTGGGGCCGACGCGCACTGTCAGAGCCTCGCCGCCGCCGCCGGGCGTGGCGACTCCACCTGGCGGGCGTATCTCAGCACGCAGGGGCCCAACGCGATCAATGCGCGCGACCGCATCGGAGGCGGCCCGTGGTACGCGTCGGGCGGACGCCGCCGGGCGGCGCAGGATGTCGGCGAGCTTCACGGTGACACCCATGAGCAAGCGCGGCGTGGCAACGCGCTCGGCAAGGTAATCTCGCTCACCGAAACGGGAGAACCGGTCAACGGCGTGGGCGACTCGCCCAACCAGCACGACATCCTCACGGGCACGATGCCGGACGGCCGCGCGTTCACGGATGGGATGGACCACACCTGTAACAACTGGACGGGCAACGGGGACGGCTCGGCACAGGTAGGTCACTCGGATAAGCAGGGCGGCGGCAACGGGTCGTGGAACTCGTCACACCCGAGTCGCGGATGCAGCCAGGAGAATCTGGTGGGTACCGGCGGCGCCGGTCTGTTCTACTGCTTCGCGACCAACTAGTCCGAGCTCATGGAACCGATCGGAGGGGCCAGGCTTGAGCCTGGCCCGCAGGCCTGAAGGCCTGCGCTACGTGCTTTGACCTATCGCGCGCCCTCGGCCGCCTGCTTCTCCAGGTTCCGGTAGACCTCGAGAATGTGGCGGACGTCGTAGTTGCCTTCGTGACAGGCGTACTCGAACATCGGCCCGTCTGTCTTCAGCATCGGAATCTCCGCGCTCCACGGCTGTGTCCACGAGGTCGGATCGTCGACCGTGAACTCGTAGCGGATCATGTCCTCGCTGACGCGCGTGAATCGCTCGACGACGTGCAACGCCGCGGTGGATCCCTGGAAGCGCGTCTTGTCGGTGAAATTCCCGGACTCGACCACGAGCATGTCACCCTCCCAGCGGCCACGCGAGTCTCCGGGAATCATCTGGATGTCATCCGGCAGGGGCGGACGCCCGTCCATCGGAATGATGCGTGGAAGGCTGTTGCTCAGCTCGGTGTGCAACACGACGTAGCCCGGCGTCTGAAGAAACTGATGAATATCGTTGTAGGCCGGGGGCAACATCGGCGGGCCGTTGTGCGGCCAGACCACGCACCGCTCCGATAGCGGTCGGACCTCGTAGCCGTCGAAGGGGCCGTGCTGCCGTCTCGCGTCGGCCCGCGCGGCCGCGCGACTGTCGGCTTCAGCCGTCCGCGGCGGAATTCTGCCGTTCGGGGGATCGGTGATCAGGGACGTGCGCCGAGTCGAGATCCCCTTGGGAACCCGCGTGCGCAGCCAGATCTCATTGTCGTAGTGGACGTACTCGGCGTCGCGGTTGGTCTGAAAGAGCCGCTGCTCCCGCGCGTCCGCATCCTCGAGGTTGATGGCGTCGCGCGCGAGCGGATCGACGCCCTCGGCGGTCAGCTGCTGCTGGAGCTCGGCGGCCTCCTCCTCGGTGTAGAACGCCTTGTCGGCTAGGTGCTCGGGTCGCTCCAGCGGGGTGAAGGTCTGCGTCGTCCAGAATCCCCCCCCAAAGTCAGGCCGGCCCTCCGGGGTGCGCGGCAACGTCCAGGTCGCATCTGGGTCAGCGCCGCTCTGCGCCTGGTTCTGGCCAGACGCCGGGACCGCCAGCAACGCCGCCGCGACCGCTGTCACTATCGTTGCGCAAAGTCGGCCAGCCATCTCAGTCCTCCAGGCACGCATCGCCGTGGCGCGATGCTCATGATCGCGCACTGCCGTCCGCGGTGCAAGTCTGGTCCCATGAGACGCGGCACAGGGCTACACTGGAGCCCGACCCGCGCACGGACGCGCGGCCGGCCGACGACCGCGCCGGCATCACGAGGAGCAGTCATGCGAGGACGACAGCCAGGAGGCGCCGCACTGGTCGGGATGGGACTTGCCCTCGCTACGCTCGTCGCTGTGTGGTCCGTTGGCGACCTCGCGTCGGCGCAGGAGGCCGACGGTCGATATCGCCTCGTCGAGGATTGGCCCCGCTACCCGCCCGGCGCGACATTCGAAATGGGCACGGGCATCGCCGTGGATGCTCGCGGCGTCGTCTACGCGATCTCGCGCGACGTGGACCACTGGGCGTCTCATCCGCTGGCGATGACCCGGTATCGCGGCAAGGGCTCCATCTGGATGTTCGACCGCGGCGGCGCGTTTCTCGGCAAGTTCGCCGAGGACCAGGCGTTCATCGGTCCGCACAGCATCTACGTCGACGGTGACGGCTTCGTCTGGGTCGTCGATCGCGATGGGCATCAGGTGAAGAAGCTGACGCCCGACGGCACACCGGTGTTGACGCTCGGCGAATACGGCACGTACGGCGACGACGCCTCGCACTTCAACGGGCCGACCGGCGTGGCAATCCTGCCGAACGGCGACGTGGTGATCTCCGACGGCTACTGGAACTCGCGGCTGGTCTGGTTCGACAAGGACGGGAGGTTTCTGAAGCAGGTCGGCGAGTACGGCAACGGGCCCGGGCAGCTTGGCGTGGTGCATGCCGTGGCAGTCGACGCGCGCGGCCGGCTTCTGGTCGCCAACGTCTGCGGGGGCGCGCTGCACCGGTATGTCACGGTCCCCGGCCAGATCGCGGAGGAGCGGCTGCGTCCCATCGCGGGCTGCAGGAGCCGCTTCGATGTCTTCGGCCAGGACGGATCGTACGAGGGCCCGTGGTCCGTCGTCGAGGGCGCGCTGACGCTGAGCATCGCCGCCTACGGAGACCGGATCTACGCCGGCACGACCGGCGCCGAGCGGGGGCGACAGGATGTCGTGATCGTCGACGCGGAAACCGACCGGGAGATCGAGCGCATCGAAAGCGCGGACGTCTACGTGCACCAGATGGCGTTCGACCCGTCGACCGGTGACATCTTCGTGGCATCGGTCTATCCCGAACATGGTGCACGGGAACGGGGCCCGGCAGGCCCCTCGTTCGTGCGGTGGACGCAGGACCGGTAATCTCGGCGCTCACGTGCGTCGCGACTCGTAGGGCACGGCTTCAGCCGTGCCGTCGTGGGACTGAAGTCCCGCGCTACAGTCCCGCGCTACAGTCCCGCGCTACAGTTGACTGGTGAAGCCGCATCCAGCAATGACGAAGCCAACCGCCGCAGTCGTCGTCATCGTGCTCGTCAGCAGCGGCGCCGTACTCGACGCGCAGGTCGCAGACGCGGTCCTGGCGCAAGTCCGGTCTGAGCGCGCACCGCTCATCGAGACGATGCGCGAGCTCGTCGCCATCGAGTCGGGCAGCGCCGACCCCGAGGGACTCGATCGGATCGGCCACGCCATCGCGCGCCGGCTACGGGAGCTGGGGGGCACCGTCGAGATGGTGCCTCCGTCCGACATCTATCGGATGGGCGACACGCCCGACACGATCGGCGAGATCGTGCTGGCGCGCTTCCATGGGAGCGGCACGCGGCGCATCCTGCTCTTGGCCCACATGGACACCGTCTATCGGCGTGGGATGCTCTCCGAGCAACCGTTCCGCGTCGACGGCGACCGGGCATACGGCCTGGGGATTGCCGACGACAAGCATGGCATCGCCGTCATCCTGCACGTGCTGTCGATCCTGCAGCAGCTTGACGTCGACAACTACGAGACGATCACCGTGCTCATCAACGCGGATGAAGAGGTGAGCTCACCCGGATCGCGCGCGTTGATCACGCGGCTCGGCCGTGAGCACGACGTCGTGTTCTCGTGCGAGGGCGCCGGGGCAGACGACCGCCTCGCGTTGACGACCGCCGGGATCGGATCCGTCAGGCTGCGGGTGGAGGGGCGCGCGTCGCATGCCGGCGCGGCCCCCGACGAGGGGCGCAACGCGCTCTACGAGCTCGCCCACCAGATCATGCAGACCCGGGACCTCTCGGATGAGGCGACCGGCATCAAGATGAACTGGACCGTGGCGTCGGCCGGCGCCCGACGGAACGTCATCCCTGATGACGCGCGCGCGACAGCCGACGTGCGTGTCCTGACCGTCGCCGACTACGAGCTGATCGAGGAGCAGGTGCGCCATCGCCTGCGGAACCAGCTCATTCCGGACACGCGCGTCACGATGGAGTTCGAGCGCCGGCGCCCGCCGCTCGAAGCGACCGCGGCCTCGCGTGCCCTGGCAGGGCATGCGCAGGCGGTCTATCGGGAAATCGGCCGCACGCTCGGCGTCACTGAAGCGGCCTCCGGCGGGGGAACCGACGCGGCGTTCGCGGCGCTGGAGACCGCGGCGCCCGTCATCGAGGGCCTCGGCCTCCAGGGCTTCGGGGCCCACTCCAGCGCCGCGGAGTACGTCGACCTGCGTTCGATCGAACCGCGTCTCTATTTGTTGACGCGGCTAATCATGGACGTCGCTACGGGCGCCGCGCCGCTCGCGCCGAACTAGCCCGCGTGCTTCGCGAACAACGCTTGCAGCGTCCTTTCGGCGACGTCGTCGTCGTTGAGTCGGAGTAGCGGCTGCAGCTCCTCGACGACGCCTGCGCGGTCGAGGCGCCCGCCTTGCCGCACGATGATGCCCTCGACGTCCAGCCAGTCCTGCACCCGGCCGGCGAAGGCCTTCAGCACGACCAGATCCTCGGCCGAGCAGGTCACGACCTCCGCGCCAGGCTCGAAGGCGAACGGTGTGGACCGATCAACGACGCGGGACTCGAACGGCAAGCCGGCCAGGGTGATGTCGAGCGGAACGCCCTCGATCGTCTCCACGAGCACCACGCGTCGCTCGAGCGCGAACTGCCGAGCTTCGGTCATGCGTGGACGATACGCATCCAGCAGCGGATCGACGAAACGTTCTTCGCCCCCGAGACCGCTCAACAGCGCGAGATCCACGTCGCGGGTTTGGCGCGGCTCGCCCCAGCGCTGAACCGCAAGCCCGCCGATGACCGTGGCCTTCCAGCCTCTTTCGGAACAGAACCGCTGGATGTCCACGGCGGCCGCGAACAACGGGTTCACGGGTGTGTCCCGTCGCGACGACCATGCAGCCGATCCTGGAGGACGACCAGACCCGACCACCCACGCCGCCGCGCGGGCAGGGGAATCTTGAGCGCTGCCTCGATCAATGCGCTCGACGCCCGAAGCGCGCTCGCGTCGTCCAGCGATTTCAGGTCGTCCCAGCGTTTGGCTTCAAGCAGGCGGCCGGTCTCGGCCCACTGCCTCACGTAGACGCGTTCCGCTTCGGGTGTCATGAACGATCCACTGATGTCCGGATTATACCGGTGGCCTCGGACGACGATTGCGCGAACTGCCTGCCCCTCTTTGGCGGTCGCACGAACACGCTCGCTCGTGTTCCTTGCACAAAGCCACACCGACGCCTATGGTGTGGAGCAAGATGTCGGTCCAGGGAGAGCCAATGAGCAAGCGATTCCTCGCGGTGTCGGTCACGCTGATCGCATTCGGACTAGCGGCCCCTGCGGGAGCTGCCGCGCAAGGTGCGCCGGGTCCCTGGACGCCGTCCAGGACCGCCGACGGACAGCCGGATCTGCAGGGCATCTGGGCGAGTGACTCCGCGACTCCTCTCGAACGACCGGTCGAGCTCGCGGACAAGACAACGCTGACCGACGAGGAGGTGGCGACGCTCCGGGAGCGAGCGGCGACGCTCTTCGGCGATGACGCGGGGGATGCCGCCTTCGGCGAGAGCGTCTTCCGCGCCGCGCTGGCTGACGCGACGGAGCACAAGTCCGGCGACGGCGTCAGCGCCACCGCCCCCGAGGGCACAGGCAACTACAACCACTTCTGGCTCGTCGGTCGCTGGTTCGACAATCGCACGTCGCTGATCGTCGATCCGCCCGACGGGCGTTTGCCCCCGATGACTCCCGAGGCCGAGCGCCGGCGCGACGCCGCGCGCGAGCGGCCGCGGCCACGCTTCCCTACCGGACCCGAGGATCTGGGCACAGGGCTGCGCTGCTCCGGTGGGCGCGTCCCGATGACCGGTCGGGGCTACAACAGCAACTACCAGATCGTGCAGACGTCCGGCTACGTCGCCATCCTGATGGAGATGATGCACGAGACGCGCATCATCCCGCTCGACGGGCGACCGCACGCGGCGTCCCAACTGCGTGGCAACCTGGGCGACTCGCGGGGCCGATGGGACGGCGACACGTTGGTGGTCGAGACGACGAACCTCAAGCGCGCGACGAACTTCAGCGGCGCTTCCAGCGATCTGCGTCTCGTCGAGCGGTTTACCCGGACCGGACCGGACACACTGGAATACGAGTTCACGATGCACGATCCGACGACGTGGACGACACCGTGGACCGCGCAGATCTTCATGCGGCCGGCCCCCGGGACCGGCCAGATTTACGAGTTCGCCTGCCACGAGGGCAACTACGCCATCGCGAACACCCTTCGGGGCGCGCGACTGCAGGAGGCCGACGACACCGCCGCGACGAACGGGCGGTGAACCGGCGCACCGAACTTTCCGCGCAGGCGTGCGTTCTTTCCACTAAGCCCAGAGCTCACGTGGGTGACCCAAGAGAGCTCTGGCGTTAAGGACCGCCTGCGTTGGCGATGCCGGTGTCGGAAACCGCAGAGCTCGTTGACCGCTGTCGCCAGGGCGACGACCTGGCCTGGGAACGTCTCGTTCGAACGTTCCAGGGACGCGTGTACGCGCTGGCCTATCACTACGTCCGCGACGCCGACGCGGCGCGCGACCTCGCCCAGGAAATCTTCGTCCGCGTCTATCAAAAGATAGATACGTTCAGCGGACAGACATTCCTCCCCTGGCTCCTGCGTCTGGCCCGCAACCTCTGTATCGACCGGCTCCGGCGTATCAAGGCCCGGCCGCCGGCTCAAGACGTGCCGGTCGAGGATGACGGGCACACGCTCGCTGCCGCGGGGCCGGACCCGGAGCAGGCGTGGCTGGCGGATACGAGCAAGCGGCTCGTCCACGAAGCGCTCGGACGGATGACGGAGCGAAACCGGGAGATCATCATGTTGAAGGACATCCAGGGGCTGACCTTCGACGAGATCGCCGAGTTGCTCAGCGTCCCGGTCGGGACGCTCAAGTCGCGCTCACATCGCGCGCGGGTGGAGCTGGCGCGGCAGGTGCTCGCGATCGATCCGTCATACGGCGCCTCGAGGCGAACCCATCGCCCGGAGATGCGTCAGTGACCTCAGTGGATAACGACGCGATGGCCTGCGCCCGCTTCGAGGCACGGCTGGCGGCGTTCGTCGACGGGACCTTCTCGTCTGACGACCGGCGCTCCGCCGAGGAGCACCTGGCACGCTGCCCACGGTGTCGGGAGCTCCTCGCCGTGCTGCGCAGTGAGCCGGCGGCGCCTGTGGACGCGCCGGACGGGCTCGTCGCGACGATTCTCGAGCACACGAGCGGATCGACCTGCGGCCCCGCGCGTCAGCGGCTCGTCGACTACGTCGACGGGGCGCTTCGGGGCCTCGACCACGAGCTCGTGCACGACCACGTCGAACATTGCCCCGACTGCGCGGCCACGGCGGTGGCGCTGGCCCGACTCGTGAATGAGCTGCCGGCGTTCGCCGAGCTCGAGCCGCCGGCGGAGCTCGTCGCGAATGTGCTGGCCGTCACCCGACCGCGCGTGGCGTGGTGGCGGAGCCATGTGGCCGCGCTCCCGCGCGTTGAGCGTCTGCTCGAGCAGGCGCCCGCGCGCATTGAGCGTCTGCTCGAGCAGGCGCACCCGCGCTTTGAGCGTCTGCTCGTGCGACCGCGCATCGCCTGGGAGGCCGGCTACATCGGAGCGGTGGTCCTGTGGCTCGTGTTCGGGGTATCGTGGTCACCGCTGCGCGCCGCGCCGGTCGAGGCGCTCGCGGCGCTGTCGTCCGTCCAGCAGGGCCCGGTCGCTCGACTGGCCGGCGCCGGCGGCCGGGCTTGGGACGCGACCGGCGGTCGTCTCCTCGATTCGGCAGGGGCGGCACGGTCCGCCGTCGGTCAGCGGTACACCCGGATCGCCGCGCGGCTGCCCGAGCTTGCGGCGGACGGCGAAGGACTCGACGCCGGCATCCTCGATCGGAGCGTCCGCCAGGGTGCGCGCGCGATGCGCTGGCTGAGCGATCGCGCCGAGCGCATCAGGCGACAGCTCACATCCCCCACGACCGGTGAGCAACCGGAATGACACTGACGCTGAAGGAGCACGTAATGAACGGCTCATCCGAACACGTCGACACCCCTGACATCCACCACCCCGCGGAGGCTGCCGCGCCACCGGACGCGCCGCCGCCGCACGACACAGGCCAGTCCGGCGGCGCGCGCGCACAAACGCGCCCCGCCGGCTGGACGCCGAGCCCCCCGCGGAAATCGCCGCTCCTGGCGGGCGTGCTGTCCTTGCTGCCCGGAGTCGGACAGGTCTATGTCGGGTACTACATGATCGGCTTCATCCACAACATCGTGTTTGCCGGGACGATCGTCTTGTTGGCGTCCTACGCGACCAACGCAGTCATTCCGCTCCTCTCCATCTTTCTCGCCTTCTTCTTCGTCTACAACGTCGTCGACGCCGCCCGCCGGGCGATGTTCTACAACCTCGCCCTCGATGGGGTGGAGGGGCTCGACTTGCCACAGGAGGCGAGCTTCGTCTTACCGACCTTTGGTGGGTCGATCGGTGGCGGTGTGGCCATCATGGTGACGGGCTTCATCCTGCTGCTGAACACGCGGTTCGGCGTGTCGCTCGCGTGGGTCGAAGACTGGTGGCCCCTCGCCCCGATGATCCTCGGCGCGTTTCTCGTCGGGAAAGCGCTCCGGGAACGGACCGAGCGGCCGGCAGACCACCCGACTCCCTAGCAAGACGTTGGCTCCCGCCGTGAGCGCCGGCGTGAGTGTGATGTAATACGTGCGTCCGCCACACCTCAACGGAGCGCTCTCGATGCAGACCAACACAACGAAGACGACATTCCTGGCGTGCGCCGCGTGCCTCTCCATCGCAATCCTGTTGTCGTTGACCGCCTGGGCCCAAGAGCCTCGGGGTGGGCCCAGCTTTCGCGATGGGACGAACCTGAACCGCCCGACGCACTACCGTGAGTGGCAGTTCCTCAGCTCGAGCTTGAACATGAGCTATCAGCCGCCGGGTGACGCGCAGCCGCAGCTCTTCCAGAACGTGTTCGTGAACCCGTCGTCGTATCGAGGGTTCATGGAGACGGGCAGGTGGCCCGACGAGACGATGTTTGTCCTCGAGATCCGGCAGTCCAGCAGCGAGGGCGCCATCACGGGGACCGGACAATTCCAGTCCGACCTCGTCGCGCTCGAAGCGGAAGTAAAAGACGACCGGTTTGCGGACGGGTGGGCGTTCTACGACTTCGGCACGGCGCAATCACTGGCGGACGTCGCCACACCGCTGGCCGGCGCGCAAGTAGCTCCGTGCATCGAGTGTCATACCGAGCACACCGCCGTGGAGCGGACGTTCGTGCAGTTCTATCCGACGCTGCTAGAGGTCGCGCGCGAAAAGGGCACCCTCAAGCCGGGGTTCTGATATGAAGAAGCTGACTCTCGCGGTGATGACGACGTGCGGCATGCTAGGTGCGGCAACCGTCTACGCCCAAAGCGATGATCCCGCGGCGTGGGACCCGCAGGCCGCCGCCGCCTACCTCGACCAGCGTCTCGAATGGTGGTCCGGCTGGGAGACCGCCGCGCGCGAGCGAGGGACGTTCTGCATCTCGTGCCACACGACGGGACCCTACGGCCTCGCCAGGCCGATGCTGCGTTCCGGCGACGCCGCGGACACACCGACCCAACACGAGCGGACGCTCCTGACGAGCGTGACGGCGCGGGTCACACACTGGAGTGAGATCGGGCCGTTCTACACCGACGAGCGCTACGGGTCACCCAAGACCAGCGAATCCCGCGGGACGGAAGCCATCTTCAACGCGCTCATCCTCGCCAGGCGTGATTCGGGGAGTAGCACGCTGAGCAAGACGGCAGCACGGGCATTCGATCACCTCTGGGCGCTGCAGGAGACGAGCGGGCTGGCGGAGGGTGCGTGGCCGTGGCTGCACTTCAACCTGGCGCCGTGGGAATCGGATGAGGGGACCTACCATGGGGCCGCGCTGGCCGCCGTCGCGGTCGGTCTGGCACCGGATGGGTACCGCGCGCGTCCGGAGATTCGGGACCACGTCGCGCGCCTCCGCGACTATCTCAAGCGGCGGGTCGACGCCGAGCCTCCCTTCACTCGCGTGATGGCGGTCTGGGCCGAAACCGCACTCCCCGGAACGCTGACCTTCGAGCAGCAATCGGCGATCATCGACGACGTCGTCGGTCGGCAGCGGCCCGACGGTGGCTGGAGCCTGTCGACGTTGGGGTCGTGGGAGCGACGCGACGAGACAGCCGTCGACCAGACGAGTGACGGCTATGCCACCGGTCTCGTCACGCTGGCGCTGCGGACGGCAGGCCAGCCGCGAGCACAGGCAGCGATCGCGCGCGGTCTGGAGTGGCTCGAGCGGAATCAGAGCCCGGACGGATCGTGGCCAGCCTCGTCCCTCAACCGACAACATGACCCGGCGTCCGACCGAGGGCGTTTTATGCGCGATGCCGCGACCGCCTATGCGGTGCTGGCACTCACGGCGCACCGGGACGACTAGCGCGCGTCGGGCGCGCCCCGAATCTTATCGATCTTGCGGTCGCGATCCGTGGTCAACCGAGCCAGGTCTCGCCGGTAGTTCGCGTCGAGTCCCTGGAGTGCCTCGGGGTCGAAGGTGGTCCGCAGCGCCGAGTCGCGCAGGATGCGGCACTCGGCGACGCCTGCGTCGTACGCGCGCCTCGCCTCGGCAATCGCCGAGGTCTGGGCCTCGGTCAGCGGAGCCGCGTCGACACCGGACGCGGCGTCCTGCTGCTTGAGCCGCTCCATCACCAGCTCCACGGCGCTCTTTGGAGGCGAGTTCGGCACGCTGGTCCTTTCTTGTGGTGACGATGCTAGTGGACTGTAACAGCGATCTGTAGAGCGATCTCCGGCCGGGACGGACCGCCTGGCAGCGGTGTTCCTCGGTCACATATGCCCGATATGCTCCCTCGTCACACCTTGCCAGCCGGTCCGACGCGGCTCGGACCTCACTCCACAGATCGCTGTTAGAGTCCACTAGTCGGTGACAACGAAGTCCGCGGCCCATGCGTGCGGGCCCCAGTGCACGACCAACCGGCCGCCGGCGCCGCCGACCGGCACCAGCGTGACGCCGAGCGGTCGAAACGACGCGTCGGACCGTGAATACTCGGCATCGACCTCCGCCGCATCGAACGACGGGTTGTGCTGCGTTCCCCACGAGTCCGCTTCGTTGTTGAACACAAAGCGCCACCCGTCTGCGACCTTGCGCAGCCAGACCGCATACACGCCCGGGAACCCCGCGGCCAGATTGCCGGTGGACAGCGCCGTCTCGCCGAATCGAAGCGTGACGTCGGTCCTGAGGCGTGGCGGCGCTGCTCGAATCAGCTGGACGACTGCGCCATCGACGGTCTGGGACAGGTGCCCAAAGTCCTCGTCCTCCACATCGATCCCCTTCCAATAGAGGACGCCGACCCGCGCGCCATTCGCCAGAACGACCGCCGTCTCGTTCCGTTCGGCGAGCATGTTACGGCGCGCGATGTCCGTCGTATCGGTGTCGGCCTCTCGCTCCTGTCCACGGCCGGACACCCGCGGCCGGCGCGGCGGGCGTGGGAGCTCCTCGAAGCGGAAGTCAGTGCTCCACGCGTGGCGACCCCAGCGCAGCACGAGACGGCCCGCTTCGGCCGCCGTCGCGGAGACCGACGCGGTGAACTGCGGCGACGGCGTCTCCGTTGCACGGTGGCCCAGTGGGATGTCGTGAACGGCCACGCCGTCGCTCGCGTGGGCCTCCAGCGTCCACCCCGGTGACTGGCGCACGAGCCACAGCTCGTATCGCGGCGTCGTCGGACCGGCACGCTCCGGCTCGTCGTCGGTTGCCTCGTCAGCGTCGGGCTCTTCGTCTTCCGAGGTGTCGACGACGACGTCGTCGTCGTCACTGGTCGAAGGCGCGGGCGCCGGCGGCGGTGTGAGATCCGGGGCGATCGAGCCGAGACGCAATGCCCGATGCCCCTCGAGCGTGCCGACGCGCACGCGCGCGCCGAGCTGGCCGGCGAGCAGCGCGCGGCCCTGGGTCCCGGCCGCCAGATCCGGCGCAAAGGCGATGTCGATGTTCTGGGCGTCCAGGGTGAGCGCGGCGTGCAGCAGTCCGTCGACTCCGTCGGTCGGCTGTGGCGCCTGCGCGCCAGCCGCGCCGGAGAACAACACTGCCGCGACGACGTGGCCGCCGAGGGTCAACCGTCCGTGATGCATGCCAAAAGCGAAGGGCGGGGCCATTGCACCCCGCCCTCGTGAATCGGAACGACGCGGCGGCGCGCGCCGCTAGGACACTAGTTGTCGTTGTCGGTCGACGCCGCGGTGGGCTCCACCTCTGCGTAACCGATGAACCCAAGAGACATTTCGTCGTCGGTGCGCGGCCCGTGGCCGACGAATCGGTTCGAGTCGAACTCCTGGCGCGCGGCGCGCTCGGGCGTGTTGTCGTACCAGAAGTCGACGTCGATGCGCGTTCCCTTCGGGAGCAACTTTGGCTCTTTGTACTTATACGTGACCTGCCACCCCTGGTCGTAGTTCGGCACGTCGAGCAGCAGCTCCTCGGTGCCGTCGGGATAGAACGCCGTGTAGCGCGCCGCGACCGCGCGCGTGTGCGCGTGGGGCCAGAGCGTCAACACGCGCGTGTCCTTCTCGAGGACCCGCGACGACCCGACGCGGTAGTTGGCATGGTTCGGCGGAATCGAGAATCCGCGGTTGGCAAGCGAGTCGTTGATGACCTTGTGCCGCACCGGTCCCTTAGCCAGGAAGAACCCAATCTCGGCCTCGCTCGTGACCGCCGACCCAGCGGCCGGTTCCTTGTGGTAGTGCATGTTGAACGAGATCATCGAGCCCTTCTCGATCAAGACGCCATACCCCTCCGGCAGAAGGCCCGACTCGCCGCCCTCGGCCACACAGCTCAGCAAGGCGCTCCCGGCCACATCGGCGCCCTCGCCTTCGACGGCGCTTCCGTCGGCCCGCACCTGCGCGCCGGGCGGGATGACGGACGAGCACATGTGGTGGGTCACCCGGTTGTCGCCGGTCCTGAACTCCCAGCCTCTCACCCAGGTATCCGCGGGGAGGTCGGCTTCGGTCAGCTTCGTGTAGAACGTGATGTTGAGGTCGTAGACGTCGTCCTCGATGTGATACGGCTCCGGCATCTTGACGACGAAGTCGGGTGTGCCGTACGTCCAACCGTCGTTGGCCGTTTCGGCCCACTCGATGGCTGGTGGGGCATCGGCCTTGTCGCCGGCGGGTGCGCCTTCGTCGACCCAATTGACGAGCGTGTCGATCTCGTCCTCGGTCAGGCCACGCTCGTTCGCGAAGACGCCCTTCGGCGCCGAAGCGAACCAGGGCGGCATCTCACGCGCTTCAACCTTGCGGGCAATCGCGCGCGCCCACGGCCGCGTTTCCGTGTAGTCCATGAACGACATCGGCGCGATGAGGCCGCTGATGTTCTCACCGGACGGCCGATGGCAGGTCTGACAGTTCTCCTGCATGATCGGCAGGACGTCCTTGTAGTAGGTCACGTCGCTGTCGTTCTCGCCCGCGGACGCGGGCGCCGTTATCGCAAGGGCGACGAGCATCGTCACTGCCACGAGCCATGAACATGGACTTGAATTTGGACTCTTCATCAGTGGGCTCCCCCTGCCACGGTCACTCCGGGCACGAACAACACGCCGTTGCAATTGGCACCGGCACGAGTACACCATGCCACCGCGACTTGTACCACATCGGCCCAAGTGCCGCAAGCGGAACATCTTGCGCCGAATCCAACGCCCGTTGGATGTCAGTCCTCCTTCCATGGGTTGTTCGCAAATACCGCGAGCTCGGGCCAGAGAGCCCGCGGGGGCATCGCGAGGACCGCCATGATCGTCTCGGCAATATCAGCCGCATAGAGCTTGTTAGGGTTGTTGCGGCCGGTCCGGCCCATCCAGTCGGTCTGGACCTCGGACGGGCAGACGCAGGTCACCCGAATGCCGTGCGGCCGAAGCTCCGCCTGCCAGCACTGGCTGATCCCACGCACCGCCCACTTGCTCCCCGCGTAGACGGTGCCGCCCTTCTGTCCCTTCATGCCGGAGGTCGAGGCGATGTTGACGATGGCCCCGCCCTGCTGCGCTTTGAGCAGCGGCACGACCCGATTGGTGAGATCGACGAGGCCGAACACATTGGTCTCGAACAGCGCGTGCATCGACGCCATGTCGATCTCGCCAGCGCCGGCGATGTACCCGAACGCGGCGTTGTTGACGAGGACGTCGACCCCGCCCATCCGCTCGCGACAGACGTCGACGGTGCGCGCGTTGTCGCCGCCATCAGACACGTCGGCGCGGAACCCGTGCGCACCGGTGTCGGCCGCGACCTCGGCGATGCGCGACTCGTTCCGACCCGTGAACACAACCTCGTGCCCGGCGGTGCGCGCGAGGGCGACGAGGGCTGCCCCGATGCCCTGGCTACCGCCGGTGATCAGAAAGCGTTGCGTGTCCATCGATCATCTCCGTTTGGTTGCTAGACGGGGCTGCGTCATGTGAGGTAGGGATTCTAGCGTTTCACAGGGTCGTAGCTCCATAATGGGCCGCGCGCGGACGGGAGGTCCTTGAGATCATGATGCGTCACCATCGCATGCACTCGCTCATTGTCGTGGTTGGTCTGACCGTGCTGCTGCCAGCGCTGGCCGCCGGCCAATCGTCCGACGACAGCTGGACGGCGCCACGAATGCCCGATGGCCGTCCCGACCTGCAAGGCGTGTGGGCCAACAACAGCGCGACCCCACTGGAGCGACCGGATTCGCTTGCCGGCAAGGCGTCGTTCACCGACGAAGAGGTCGCGGCGCTGCGGGAATCGGCCGGGCGGCTCTTCGGCGGCGCCGACGACGCCGCCTTCGGCGACGGCGTCTTCAACGCCGTCCTGGCCAACATCGAACGCAATGTCTCGCGCGACGGCGGCACGGGCAACTACAGCTCAGTGTGGATGGTGGACCGCGACTTCGACAACCGCACGTCCCTGATTACCGACCCGGCCGACGGGAAGCTGCCGCCGACGACCGCGGCGGCCGAGCGGCGACAGGTGGCCGCCAGGGAACACCGCGAGGCCCGTCCCGCCGATGGGCCCGAAGACCTGAGCCGCCAGGTTCGTTGCATCACATACGGGATCCCGCGCGTCGGCGGTCTGGGCGCCGGCTACAACAGCTACTACCAGATCTTCCAAACGCCGGACGCCGTCGTGATGCTGGGCGAGATGATTCATGACGCCCGGGTGATTCCCATCAGCGATCATCCCCATGTCGAGCGCGCCATCCGGCAGTGGCACGGCGATTCGCGCGGGCATTGGGACGGCGACACGCTGGTGGTCGAGACGACGAACTACTCGCCGAAGAGCGGGTATCGCGGCGCATCCGACAACCTGCATCTCATCGAGCGGTTCACGCTCGCCGGGCCCGAGACGCTGGCATACGCAATCACGGTGACCGATTCGACCATCTGGACCCGACCGTGGACCGCGATGGTCCCGATGTCGAGAAGCCAGGACACGCTCTTCGAATACGCCTGCCATGAGGGGAACATAGGCATGGCGGGGATCCTGGCCGGGGAGCGAGTGCAGGAGGAACGGGCGGCGCAAGGGTCGCGCTGAGCCGTCCCCTTGGGCGTGCGCGCCGAAGCAACGAGCCGGCCGCGAGACGTTGCTGCCCGCGCGCAGGATTACTGGCCGCCAGCCGCCGCCGGCCGCAGCTCAACGCCCGCTGCGACAAAGCTCAGCTCGGTCGCCGTGCCGTCGGGGTTCCGCGTCAGCGCCACTCCCTCGGCGATCAGGTGGTCGGCGTCAGCCTTTGAGAAGACGTTGCTCTCGAACGTGCCTTCCAACCGGGCCGCGTGGCCGGCCGAGTCTTTTGGCACGAAGAAGCCGTAGTCCTTGAACGTGACACGAACGCCCCGTTCGGCCCCGTCGGGCACCAGCTCCAACCAGCAGCCCTTGTTCTGGCACGCCTTGACGACCTGGCCCTCGAGAATCACCGACCGGTCAGCGTAGGCATCGGCGTTGCGCGCGGCGTCGGCCAGACTGACGACCGGTGAATCGCCGATGGCCGCGCCACGGGTGACCACATCGTCATCGTCATCGTCCTGGGCAGCCACAGTCGCGAGACTCCCAACCACGAGCGTCAGTGCAACTGTGAGATGGCGCGCGATTCGGTGCCAACGGAGAACGTTGCTCGAGTGCGGCATGGCGCTCCCTTCAGTGAGCTGAATCATAGCACCCGGGGGGTGGGCTCATGCGTGACGATTCGACGTATTCTCTACGAGCGCAATTCGACACAAAGGGGGGCACCGTGAGACGAACGTGGATGCTGCTGGCGGTCGTGATACTGGCGGTCTCGTGTGGCGGAGCGACGGAGCCGACTGAGGCGCCGATGCCCGAGGCGACATCCGACGCGATGCCCGCGGCTGACAGCCAGCCGAGCGCCGGCGTGATCGAGCGGCTCGATCCCGCGTTCGATGCGCTCGTCCCCGTGGACGCCGTCATCGAGCACCTCGCGGGCGGATTCGCGTTCACCGAGGGTCCGGTGTGGGTCGAGGCGGGAGGTCCGTTCTTGCTCTTCAGCGACATTCCCAACAACGCCATCATCAAGTGGACGCCCGACGGCGAGGTGAGCGACTTCCTCAATCCGGTCTTCGAAGGTGACAGCGAAGGCGGCGGACTCTCCGGCTCGAACGGGATCACGGTCGGCCCGAACGGCGACATCGTCTTCACCGAGCACTTCGGCGGTCGCATCTCTCAGGTGAGTGCCGACGGCACGCGGAGCGTCGTCGTCGACAGCTACGAGGGTGGCCGGTTCAGCAGCCCAAACGACCTCGCCTACCACACCAACGGGTCGCTCTATTTCACCGATCCGCCATACGGACTGCCGAGCCCGGAAGATCGGGCGCAGGATGTCAACGGGATCTACCGTCTCGACCCCGACGGCACCGTGACGCTGCTTGCTGATCTGCAGGGACCCAACGGCATCGCGCTGTCACCCGACGAGTCGCGTCTCTACGTGGCCGACAGCATGGCCAATCTGTGGATGGTGTACGACCTGGCGGCCGACGGCTCGCTGGGCAGTGGAGAGGTGCTGCTGGACGCCAGCAGCTCGGAGGAGCCGGGGGCGGCCGATGGGCTGAAGGTGGACGACGACGGCAACCTATGGGCGACCGGCCCCGGCGGCGTCTGGGTGATCACCCCCGAGGGGCGGCACCTCGGCACGATCAAGCCAACGGAGGTGCCGGCCAATGCCGCGTGGGGCGACGACGGGCGCACACTCTATATGACGGCGCGTACCGGGCTATATCGCATACGCGTGAGCGCGTCCGGGAGCATCCCCCCCGTATCTTGAAGACTCGGGGCTCGTCGGTTTCCGATGTAGGGCGAGGCTTCAGCCTCGCCTCGCAGGCCTAAAGGCCTGCGCTACGGCACGATCAGTTGCTCCCCTTCGAGAGCCGGCAACCTCTACCGCGAGCCTGCCGCCGCGGCCCGCTCCTCGGCGCGGGCGCCGGCCAGGATGACCTCCATCGCGTAGTTGCCCTCGTGACACGCGTACTCGTACATCGGCTCGGCATTGCGCGTCATCGGCACGGTGTAGGTCCACGGACGCGTCCACGTCCGCGGATCGTGGACCGTCACCTCGTACTCCAGGACGCCGTGCGAGGCGCGGCTGAATCGCTCGACCAGGCGAAGATCGGGGCTCGACCCGCCGCGCATGAAGCTCGTTTCACGCAGGAAGCCGACTGTCTCGATGACGAGGGTGTCACCGTCCCAATGCCCTCGCGAGTCGCCGGTCCACTGCGGCAGATTGACGTGCGCGCGACCGTCGAGCGGCACGATGCGGGCGTTGTGATTCATCTCGTTGAGCAGCACCACGTGGTCGGGCGTCTGAAACAGCTGCACGTTGTTGTTGTAGGCGCTCGGCGTCATCGGCGGGCCCGAGTTGAAGCCGGTGATGCAACGCACCTGCAGGCCGTTTGGACCGAGGTCGTCCACCCAGCCACCCGGTGTCGGCTGATGCGGTCCGGTGTCGCTCCGCGCCGCTTCCTCGGCCGCGCGCAAGCGCCCGGCCTGGGGTGTCAGCGGAGGGATCTTCCCGTCCGGGGGATCGAGCACCAGTGACGTGCGTTGGGTGCCGACAACCGAGCTCCCGCGATCGAACCAGAACGTGTTGTAGTTCCCGACGATATCGGCCGGCACCTCGCCGTCGCGCGCCGCGTTCTCGGCGCGTCGGGTCTCTTCGAGCTCCGCCGCTTCTTCCGGCGTGAGAAACGCCTTGCCCGCCAGATCGTCCGGCCGCTCCATCGGTGTGATGGTGCGGAAATCCCAGACACCCTGTAGGTCCGGTTGCCCCCACGCGGTGCGAAGCGCGGGTTCGCCGCTCGCCGCGCCAGACTGTGCCTGGCCCGCGACCGCGACGGTCGTGAGTGTGAGAAGCGCGACCACCGTCAACGACAACACGGACCATCGAACCGTCATGTCAGACCTCCTTGCTCGCGCATCCCACCCAACCATCGCGTTGGATCGCCGCATTGTATCCGAGGACGCACGCCCGGCACCGCCCCTGGAGCGGCGACAGCAGCATGGTATCGTCCAGCCGGGGGTGCGCCAGTGAACGATCCGTACGTCGTTGTCTCGACGGCGCAGGGCCAGTTCGACGAGAGCCAGCTCCGCGCGTTTCTCGAGGCCAACGGCATTCCGACCCAGACCCGCGGCGAAACACTGCGAAACACGCACGGGCTCACACTCGACGGTCTGGGTGCCGTGGAGATTCTCGTACCCGCGGACCAGGCTGACGCCGCCCGCGAGCTGCTTGCCCAGGCCGAGCGCGGCGAGCTCCGCCTCGCGGACGACGCCACCGACGACGACACGACGCCGGCCGACTGACAGCACGGAGAGCGCTGACAACCCATGCCTCGCGTCTACGTTATTCACGAGAACGACGCGTGGGTCGAGCCGCTGCGTGCGGCATTCGATGCGCTCGACGTCCCGTTCGAGGAGTGGTTTCTCGGTGCCGGTACGCTCGACCTCACGCAGGCGCCACCCGAGGGGGTCTTCTATAACCGGATGAGTGCCTCGTCGCATACCCGCGGCCATCGCTATGCCCCTGAACACACTGCCGCGGTGCTGGCGTGGCTCGAGCACCATGGTCGCCGCGTCATCAACAGCGGTCGCGCCTTGCAGCTCGAGCTCAGCAAGGTCGCGCAATACACCGCCCTGAACGCGCATGGTATTCGGACACCGGATACCGTGGCCGCGCTCGGACGCGAGTCGCTCATCGAGGCCGGACGACGGTTCCCCCCACCGTTCATCACGAAGCACAACCGAGCGGGGAAGGGACTCGGGGTGCGGCTCTTTCACGACGCTGACGCACTCGAGCGCTATGTCGAGAGCGAGGCGTTCGAACCGTCGGTGGACGGCGTCACGCTCCTGCAGGACTACATCGAGGCGCCGGAACCGTACATCACCCGCGTCGAGTTCGTCGGCGGGCGCTTGCTGTATGCGGTGCGGGTCGACACCAGTCAGGGGTTCGAGCTCTGCCCCGCCGACGCGTGTCGCGTCGACGACGACTTCTGCCCGACCGGCGAGGCGGCCGATTCCCTGTTTCGCATCGTCGAGCGCTTCAGCCACCCGCTGGTTGATCCATACGAGCGCTTTCTGGCCGACAACGGCATCGGCATCGCCGGAGTCGAGTTCGTCGTCGACCGGCACGGCGTGCCGTTTACCTACGACGTCAACACCAACACCAACTACAACAGCGCCGCCGAATCCGTGACCAAGCTGTCAGGCATGCGCGCGATTGCGGCCTACCTGGGGCAGCAGCTGGCACAGGTCGATCGCGGGGCTGTCGTTGACAGGCCGGTGGCTGCTCGGTAGGGTCGCTTCGCGTTCAGCAACAGACCGACGCACGCGCATGAGGGGGAACGGATGAGAATCGGAACGACAGCACTGCTCGCGGCGCTCATCGTCGGCCTTGCGCCGGCGCTCGCGAGCGCCGACGTCACCATCCGAGACTGGCGCGGCGCCTCGGTCACCGCCACCGAAGGGGCGGTCGACTCGGACGGCGTCAAGATCGTCTACCACGCCGCCGGTGAAGGCCCGCTCGTCGTCTTCGTCCACAGCATCTTCGGCCCCTGGTTCGACTGGCAGAATCAGATGGTGGCGATGTCGGAACACTACCGCGTCGTGGCCATGTCGACACGCGGCACCGACAAGAGCGACAAGCCGCAGGGGGTCGAGCACTACACGATGGCGAAGATCTCCGGCGACATCGCCGCCATCATCGACCACTTCGGCGAGGAAAAGGCGATTCTCGTCGGTCAGGACAGCGGCGGATTCTACGCGTGGCACTTCGCGATGACCCATCCCGACAAGACCGACCGGCTCATCTCGCTCGGCACCGTACACCCCGCAGGCTTGATCCGCGAGCTGGCGTCCGACCCAGAACAGCAACAGGCGAGCACGTTCCAGCGCGGCATGCAGGAGAACCCCAACGCCGGGACCCAGCTCACCGAGCAGATGCGCAGCGCCCCGGCGTCGCCCGAGGACCCGCTTGGCCAGCTGCGCGTGGAAGCCTTCGGCCGGCTCGACGGGGAGTCCATCGTCAATTTCTACAAGGCGAACTGGCCGCGGCCGCCGTTCACGCTCGAGACCGAGGGCTTCGGCTTCAGTATCGACAAGTTCCCGCACGTACAGGCGCCGACCCTACTCATCTACGGGGAGGACAGCGGACCGTTCAAGAACGGGACGCTGAACGACATGTGGCGCTGGGTCGACAACGAGCTGACCGTGCAGGTCCTGCCGGGTGTGAACCACGGACCGCACACCGAAGTGCCCGAGATCGTGACACCGCGCATCTTGGAGTGGCTCGCATCAAGCCGGTAGGGCCCCGAGCCGCAGGGCGGCCCAAGGGCGAATGGAGCTAGCGCTGCGGCAACGCGAAGCTGACAGCTTTTGCCGTCAGCCGTTCATCGTCTGGGGCGACGCGACGGTCGACCAGACGGTCACCGTCTTCGACGACGTGCCGCTCGCGGGCGTGAATCCCGCGGCCTACACCTGGATTAGCGCGCCGACCGAGCCGGGCACTCACGATGTCGTCGGGTACATCGACTCGTATCAGTTCCTCGTGCTGCCGTGAGGAGGGACGCTCGCGCTCGGTAAGGTCGTGGCGTAGCGAGACGCGACTCAGGCTGTGCGCTCGGCGGCGCGCCGGATCAGCGCGGACCGATCGACCTTGCCGGTCCCGCCGAGCGGCAGCGCGTCGAGAAAGAACACCTGCCGGGGATGGGCGTACGGCGCGCCATGAGCGAGCGCGAACGCCTTCAGCTCGTCGCCCGTGCACACACCGGACTCGGTTTCCACGACGAAGGCCACCGGAACATCTCCCTTCACGTCATGGGGTGCCGGCACGACGCACACGTCGCGAACACCGGGGTGGCGTAGCAGGAGATTCTCAACCTCCTTCGGATACACGTTCTCGCCCGCGACGTTGATCATGTCATCGCGCCGGCCAAGGAAATAGAAGTATCCGTCGGCATCGCGACGCATGAGGTCGCCGGTGTGCAGCCACCCGTTACGAAATCTCTCGGCGGTGACATCGGGCCGCTTCCAGTAGCCAGCGGCGAGTCCGGGATTGCGCGTGACCAGCTCACCCGGGTGATCGACGCCGACCTCGGTCTCGCCGTCCTCCGCGACGAGCCTCGCCTCGCAGCCGGAAATTGCCGTCCCGCAGCTTCCGCGCTTCAGCGGGGCACCACGGCGGTTGATGATCGGGACCGGACCGCCCTCCGTGAGCCCATAGCTCTCGGCCATCGGCGCTCCGAACACGCGTTCGAACTCGGTGCACAGCTCGTCGGGAACCTCCGCCGAGCCGCAGACCACATATCGCACCGAGCTGACGTCGTGGCGGGCCAGGGCGTCGCCTTCCGACAGGATCAACTTGAACATCGCCGGGACCCCGGTCATGTAGGTCACGCGATGACGCTCGATGGCCTCGATGACCCGGACGGGGTCGAAACCGTTCAGGACCACGAACGACCCACCGGCGAGGAGGAACGGCTTGACCGTGCCAATCATCGCGTTCTTGTGGTACAGCGGCACCGCGACCAGCCCCCGCTCCCGTGCGGTGATACCGAACGCGCTTCGAACGACATGCGTGTTCCAGATCTGGCCGTGATGGGTCAGCAGGACACCCTTGGGTGTGCCGGTCGATCCCGAGGTGTACGGCTGCATGCAGATGCTGTTCGCGTCGAGCCGCGATCGCGGCAGCTCCGGTGAGGCGTCGGACAGCGCAGCCTCATACGCGACCGCGCCGACGGGTGACGCTTCATCCACGACCAGATCGCGTATCCGCGGCACGCGGGACGCCAGGACGCGGGCGCGTGCGGCCAGCGCAGCACCCGCGACCAGGACCCGTGCCTCGCAGTCCTCGAGGGCAAAGGCCAGGGCGTCGTCACCCAGACGCGTGTTTAGCGGGACGACCACCGCGCCGATCCGCATGGCGCCGAAGCCGCAGTCGAGAAAGCGGAAGTCGTTGTCGAACAGCAACGCAACGCGGTCGCCCCCACGAGTGCCCAGCGTACGGAGCACGTTGGCCATGCGATTCGATCGGTCGTCGAGCTCCGCATAGCTCACCTCGCGGTCGTCCTGGATCACGGCGACCGCTGAGGGGTCCAGAGCGAGCGGGCCGTCGAAGAGATAGCCCAGGTTGTCGGGAAGGGAAGGCATCGTATCTCACCCTAGAGTCGCGGTCCCGCGCGGCGTGGCGAGCACGATCTCCACGCGCGTGGGGCCCGCGACCACGGATGTCGCGAAGCCGACAGCGGCGAGCAGCCACTGGAGCGGATCGGGGTCCACCGATGCAACCGTGAACGCTTCCAGGGCACACCCCCCGGGCGCGCTCACGGAGGGATGGCGGGTGCCAGGCGCCCACTGGATGAAGAACGGCGCGTTGACGGGACTCGCCCGGCCCATCATGAACATCGACCAGCGGAGCGTCGCTCCGCCGCGCGTCACACGCGACCCCGACGACTGCTCCCCGGCGTCGAAGCGCGCGGCGCGTATCGCTCGACGCACGGCGACCAGGTCGTCCGTGGCGAGCGCCCAGAGGAACGGCGTCAGCGTGGCGGTGTCGCCCACGTCGCGAACCAGCGGATCGAGCACGGCGCCGGGGCGCGGCGCCAGGATCTCGAGGTAGCGTCCAGAGCCGAGCGCCACGAGCGCGTTGTGGGTGCCCAGCGTGGGGTGCGCGCCGCCGTAGACCGGACGAACGCCAGTCAGCTCCGCGAACGCTGCCACGCCAGCGTCGAGGTCGTCGATCCCGACGACGACGTGGTCGAGCCAGACTGCTGGGCGACGGTCGGCCATGTGCGCATCGTCAGCTCGCCGCCCCGCCAGTGCGGCAGCCACGTCGTGTCACCGCGCTCGCGCCTCGGTCAGGAGTCGGTCCAGCCTCGCCCGATCGTACCATTCACCCCGTCGCACCAGTCCGGCAACCCGCCGCGTCTGCCGGATGTCCTGGAGGGGATTCCCCTCCAGGAGAACCAGGTCGGCAGGGCTTCCCACGGCGACCATCCCGCTGCCATCGACTCGACCCAGAAAGCGCGCCGGGTTGCGCGTGGCGGATTCCAACGCTTGATACGGTGTCAGGCCGGCGGTCACGAGCTCCTCCAGCTCGCGGTGCAACGCGAACCCGATCGGCGGTGTGTCGGTTCCCGCCAGGATTCCGGCCCCGACGTCAACCAGCGCGCGAATGAGCGCGTCGCCCACGGCGAACCCGTCCATGGCGGTGGCGAAATCGGCATCGGTGAAGTTGCTCAACCACGGGATGTCCCGGCGCTCCGTGTAGAAGGCCCGCATGTCGTCCGACAGGTGGGACGCCTCCTCTGACGCCAGATGGGTGTCGATATGTGATTCGGGTTTCATCGCCAGGCGCACCGCCAGCGTCGGCACGTTCCACACTCCCGCCTCGCGGGTCCTCGTCGCCACCTCACCGACGCGGGAGAGGTCGCCGTCCGCCCACGCCAGCGTGCGGGACCGGAGGTCGGCGCCGGGTCGTCGCGGTCCGTCGACTGGCACGAGGTGCCAGACGTATCCACGGAGATGCTCGATCGACGCCTGCCGCGCATCGAGCACCCCCTCGAGGCCGACGGCGAACGGCACATGTCCGGCCACCGGGAGGCCGACCCGTCGCGCCTCGGCCACGATCCCACGATACGCATCTAGCGGGACGTTGTTGTAGACCTTGATGAAGTCGTAGCCCTCGGCCGCCTGCTGGCGGACCACGGACACACCGTCCGCGCGGTCCCGGACCAGGGCGCGTCCCTCGGTCGGGATCACGTCGCGAAGCTCCGGCGGTGGCTCTCCCTCCACGATCGTCCCGCCGACGTAGAGCTCGGGACCGATCAGCTCGCCACCGGCGACGCGGTCGCGATACGCGAGGTGCGTCGGTGAGCCCCACATCACCCGGGCCCCGGTCACGCCGGCCGCCAGGAACATGCCGAGCAGCTCCGGCGGGCCGTCGAAGTGCACGTGCATGTCCCAGAGCCCGGGGATCAGGAACCGTCCGCGTCCGTCGACCCGGGTGGCGCCCGACGGGACGGCGATCCGGTCCGCCTCTCCCACCGCGCGCACCCGGCCGTCGTCGACGAGCACGGTGACGTCTCGCAGCACGCGCGCGCCATCCATGGGGATCACCGAGACCTGCTCGATGGCCACGGGTGAGGTCCGCTCGGTGGACTGGGCCGCGCCGACCAGGCCGGCGGCGCACCCGACCGCCAACGCCACCCCGAGGGGTCGGAGGCGGAGGCGAACGGGGCGCGGGCTCATGCGTCCGGTGCGGTCAGGCTCCATCGCGGGCAAGTCTACAATGAGCTGTCACGCTGCCAACCGCCGCGGCTCGAAACGGCAGCAGCGACTCATGAACGCCGCCGTCCTTCACGCGCACGGTGACCGGAGCCAGATCCGGCACGTGACCGACTACCCCGACCCCGTCCCCGGCCCGGACGACATCGTGCTGCGCGTCGCCGCCACCGCCGTGAACTTCCACGACATCTTCACGCGTCGCGGCATGCCCGGGATCACGATCGACTTCCCTCTCATCACCGGATCGGACGTCGCGGGCGAAATCCGCGACCTGGGCACGGCGGTCCAGGGCTGGAGCATCGGCGATCGCGTGCTCGTGGATCCGATCCGTCTGGACGGCAGCCGCCCGTGCATGATCGGCGAGACCGCCCCCGGGGGGCGGGCGGAACTGCTGGCCGTGCCCGCATCGCAGCTCATCCGCGTTCCGGACGACGTCGGCCTCGAGGCCGCGGCCTGTCTGCCCCTCGCCTACGGCACGGCGCACCGGATGATGGTGCGGCGAGGTGCGGTGACGTCCGGAGAAACAGTCCTCGTTCTGGGGGCGAGCGGCGGGGTCGGCACCGCGTGCGTCCTCCTGGCGAAGCTCGCCGGCTGCGAGGTGATCGCCTGCGCGAGCTCGAGCACCAAGCTGGAACGGCTCCGGGGCATCGGCGCCGACCATCTCATCAACTACGCGGAGCACGACTTCCGCAAGGAGATCTCGCGCATCTTCGGCCGGCCACGGGTCGTGGGTAGCGGCGGGGTCGACGTCGTCGTCAACTTCACCGGCGGAAGCACCTGGGCCGACTCGTTGAGATGTCTGACCAAAGGCGGACGCCTGCTCACGTGCGGGGCGACGGCCGGCTTCGACCCAACGATCGACCTCCGGTACGTATGGACGTTCGAGCAGCAGATCATCGGATCGGACGGATGGACGCGTGGCGATCTCGAAGCGCTCCTGCAGCTCGTGTCGGACGGCGAGCTCGCTCCCGTGATCGACAGAGTTCTGCCGCTCTCGGACGCCGGAGAGGCCGAGCGCCTGCTCGAGGACCGGGAGGTCTTCGGCAAGGTGGTCCTGGTTCCGTGAGCGCTGAGCCGACACACCCCGGACATCGGTACCCGCTCGCCGAGCGGATCCCACCGGCGGTGCTCGACGCCGAATCGCAGGAGCTCGCACAGCTCCGCGGGCAGCCGCTCCCTCGGCGTCTCGCGGCCTACTTCCGGCTTGGCGGCCCTGGCTTCATGAACGCGGCGCTCACACTCGGCGCCGGCACCCTGACCGCCACCATGCTGGCGGGAGCGACCTTCGGGTACCGCCTGATGTGGCTCACCTGGGTCTCGATGGGGCTCGGCGTCTTCATGATGATGGCGATGGCGCGGTTCGTCTGTCGCGGCGGCATCGCCGTGGTCGACGCCCAGAACCGCTATCACGGCTGGATTGTCGGCTCTCTCATGACCGCGCTCGTTGGTACCGTGTTCGTGGCCGTCGCCTTCAACTTCGGCCAGTACAGCCTGGGCGCACATCTGGTGGAATCGCTGACTCCCCTGCTGGGGTTCGAGTTCCCGCGTCAGATCAACTGGGTGCTCTACCTCGCCGTGACGAGCTGGCTCGTCCTCAGCTACGGCCAGCGGGCCGGCCGAGGCGCTCGGTTCGTCGAGGGCGCCATGAAGGTGGGCATCGCGATCATGCTGGTCTGCTTCGGGATCTGCCTGGTCGTGGTCGGCGTGGACTGGCCAGCGGCGCTGCGCGGGCTCGTCGTCCCCTGGCTGCCGCCGGGCGGGCCCGGTCTCGATCTGTTCATCGCGTCGTCGGCGGCGGCGGTTGGCGTCATGGACTGGTTCTTCTTCAACTACGCCGGCCTGGCACGCGGGTGGGGCCGACGTCACGAGGGCCTCGCGCGCTTCGATATCGTCGCCGGGCTTGCGATCCCGTTCATCCTGGTGAACTTCATCGTCGCGAGCGTGTTCGCGGCCACCCTCTTCGGACGGGGCGGGCAACCGGACGCCGCCGAGGAGCTGGCCGCCGCACTCGTGCCGCTGCTCGGCCCGACGTGGGCGCCGCTGGTGTTCTACGTGGGCTTCCTGGCGGTGCCCATCACGACCACCGTCGGCATGAGCATCGCGGGCGCGATGGCGCTGCATGCGGCGCTGGGCTGGAAGCCGGACGTGCGCTCCTGGCGCTGGCGGGTGTGCGCGCTCTTCCCGCAGATCGGGTTTCTGGCCGTCTGGTATCCGAATCCCATCTGGCTGATCATCGCCATCGGCGCGTTTCTGTCCCTGACGAACAACATCGTCGGATGGTCGTTCTTTCTGCTGCTGAACGATCGGCGGGTGTTGGGGGCGGATCGGTCGCGTTCGTACTTCTGGAACCTCGGGATCCTGCTCCAGATCACGCTGCTCAACGCGGTCGCCATTCTCTTCGTCTTCAACCGACTGGGCTGGTGGATATGATCGACCTCGCGAAGCCGCTTGGCCCCTGGTCGCTGCGCGCGTGGGGGCTCACGCTGAACTTCATCGGCAACGCGGTCGCGCTCTACGGTGCAGCGGGCGTGCTCCGGGACGGGAGCCGGTGGCCGCTCCTCGTCATCGGCCTCCTCGTCACGCTGGGATGCCTGCTCATCCTGGCCGTCCCCACGCCCGATCCTGGGCCGACCGACGAACGCTGAGCGCGGAACGGAGCGGCGTGCCATCTCGGTCGAACGGAGCTCACAGAATCCGCATGTACTCGGTCGGCGGCCCTGCACCGGCCACCGGTTCCACCGCGATGCTCAGCGGCCATCCCGCATAAAAGCCGCCACCCATCCACACCCGCATGGTGGTCGTGCCGCTCGACGTTTCCACCGCGACATCGTGGGGATTGACGCCCGAAAAATAGAAGTGCCCGACGATCACGTCGCTCGGGTGCCGGGTCACGGTCACGGTCTGTTCCTCGAGCGCGCCGTCCTGGCCCAGGCCCCACGCACCGAGCTGGCGGGTTTCACCATCCGTCATCGTCGCGAGCGCGGGAGACAGTGCGAGCCAGTCGAGCGCGGTGTTGGTCAGAATGAGTCCCGCCGGACCGTCGGCGGCCGACTGCTGCCCATCGGGGGCGGTAATCTGATACCCATCGGTGTCCTTGACGATCATCGTCTCGCTCGACGTCCCGCCCGCCTGCTCGCGCCGCACCCAACGCCGAACGTTGCCGGCGGGGTCGAGCTCCAGTCGATACGCGCGCCTCGCGCCGTCGGCGCCGACCGTTTGCCCGAGAATCGTGCGGCCATCGCCGGACGATGGCACCAGAGCCACGCGTTCGGCACCGATGTCCCGACCACCCTCCGAGAGTGTAAACGCCGCACTGACCAGTACCTGCTCACCCACGTCGATCGGCCAGTCGGCGAAACGACCGACCACGGCGGCCTTCTGCTCCGAGACCGCCATCACGCCGGTCAGACGTGTATCGAGATCGGCGCGGTCCAGCCACCGCCCGCCGGCCATGACGCCCACGATGTGTCGATACGCGCCGACGTCCTCCAGGGGATTCGTTTCCAGCAGCACGAGATCGGCCCGCGCCCCGTCCGCCACGACGCCCGTTTCGCCAGGCTCGCCCACGAACTCCGCGACCTTGGTCGTGGCCGTCTGCAGCGCCTCGTAGGATGTCAGGCCCGCCCGCACGAACAGCTCCAGCTCTTCAACGAGGCTGGAGCCGACATAGACGAACGGATTCGGGGCGTCGGTGCCGGCAAGCAGTCGCGCGCCGGCGTCATGAAACGCCTTCACCTGCGCCAGCTCGTGCTCGAAGATGCGATCGACGCCGCGATGGAAGTCGTCCGACCGTCCCGAACTCAAGAGCGTCGCCTGCCGCCAGAACTCCTTCACGGCGAAACCGGTGTACCTCATCTCGGGTCGCTCCCATTCCAGGCCGATGGCCTCCGGTGAGAGCGCCTGGCCCCGCAGCACGGTGAGCGTCGGCACCGTCCACATGCCGGACTCGGCGCCGAGATCTGCCAGCGCCTCGAGCTTGCGCCGGTCGAACACCTCGTCGAGGTCGACGTCGCCTCGACCGACGCTGGACGCGAACTCGCCAAACGCCGGGTCGAAACGCCCGACCGGCGTCACACCGTCCGCAAACGTCGCGGTGGAGATCCCGATCAGGTGCTCGGCCGTCTGCATGCCACTGCGCATCGCATGTTCGGTCTGCACGGCCATCGGAATATGCCCGGCGAACGGGATGCCGCTGCGCCTGGCCGCGGTCGCTATGGCGTCGAAGGCGTCGACGCTCAGGTTGGAATAGACCTTGATGAACTCGTAGCCGGCCGCCTGGTGCGTCGCCACGATGCGCTCGGCGTCCGCGTCGGTGATCACCAGGTCGCTGCCGTAGTGAATCACCGGCTCGCCGTCGACAATCCGCCCACCCGCCAGGATCCGTGGCCCGACTCGCGCGCCGGAGGCAACGCTGTCGCGGAAGTCGAGGACCACGGGCTCGCCCCACATCGCCCGGATGAACGTCACGCCGCTCGCGAGATAGAGGTCGAGATCCTGTTGTGTCATCGGGTGTGCGTGCATGTCGGCGAGCCCGGGCGCCAGGTAGTGGTCCGAGCCATCGATGTGCTCATACCCGGCCGGAACTTCCACCGTGTCGGTGCTGCCCAGCGCGATGATCCGACCGCCGTCCACGAGCACGGTCTGGTCGTGTCGCACCGCGTCCGACTCCATCGGCACGACGTCGACATTCGTGATGGCGTAACGCTCGCCCGTCACACCGTCGGCGGGTTCCAGATCCGTACCCGGCTGACCACACGCCAGACCGGATCCCACGATCGCGATCAGGGCTAGTCGGGGTACGAGGAGTCCAGCATCGTCCCGTGTCGGCGGTCGTTCGTCCATGAACCTGGTCTCCATCGGCGGCGTCGCGTCGCCGCCTGTGTCAACTAGCGTCGCGTCCGGAGCGGGTCCGACGCGCGAAAGCCGCGATCGACGGATGCGTCGAACTCCAAGGCGTCCCGGTCGATAACGCGACCGCCTTGCATGACCAGGTGGATCCGGCGTGTGTCGCTGATGGTCTGGTCCGGGCGTCCATCCACCACGATGAGGTCCGCAACCAACCCCGGCCGCAGCGTGCCCCATTCACGCTCCGCGTTCATGAGGACTGCCGGATTCCGCGTCGCGACCGAGATGGCCTCCAGCGGCGCCAGGCCGGCCTCCACCAGCAGCTCCAGTTCCCGGTGCAGGCCCTCTCCGAAGAACACACCCGGATAGGGCGAGTCTGTCCCCGCGACGAGCAGGACCCCGGCGTCGTGAAGACGCCCCACATTGGACGTGCCGGTCGCGAGCCCTGCGGCGGCCCGCTCCGCGCGGCCGCGCTCCGCGGCGGTCAGCTCACGCGTCGCATGAGTGGTGAGCGCCGCGCGGAACCAGGGCGGCATCGTTCGACGCAGCAACGGCTGTTCGAGAAAGGCCAGATTCTCGAAGCGATGTCGCGCGAAGGACTCGCTCACGGCCAGTGTCGTGATGGTCGCGACACCGCGCTCGGCCATGAAGGCGATGACGTCGTCCTCGATCGGCGCCGTGCCGGCGTGCGCGAAGCCGCGGATCCCGGTCTCCGCCACGGCCATCGAGCCGTTCCGTGAACCAAGGTCGGCGAACACGGGCAACGCCTTCTCCTTCGCCGCCGCGACCAGCGCCGCCACCAGACCATCGTCCAGGCTGCCGTACGCCTTGAGGGCGTCGACTCCGCCGGCATCCAGCTGGTCGACGACCGTCGCGACTTGCTCGGAGGACACGATCCGATAGGAGATCGGTGGCCACACCGGGCTCACACCATCGAGGAGGGGACCGACGAAGAGGAGGCGTGGCCCGGCGATCCGGCCCGCCTCGACCTCCTGGCGCATCTGCTGCATGAGCAGCAGCAGGCCACCGACGTCCTGCGCGGTCGTCACGCCGGCGTACAGCAGGGCGTTCAGGTAGCGCTGGTATCCGAGAATGTCGGTCGTCTCGCCGTCCCAGCCGCCGACCAGGTGGACGTGCATGTCGGCCAGTCCCGGCATCACGGTCATCCCACGGACGTCAATGACCTCGGCGCCGGCCGGCACCGCGACCGTCACGGCCTCGCCCACCGCCTCGATCCGCCCGCCCTGGACGACGATGACACCGTCCGCAATGGGCGCCCCACCCAACCCGTCGATGACGCGCGCGTTGGTGATGGCGGTCACCGCCTGTCCGGTCACTGGAGCCACCGACAGCAGCAGACCGACGAGCGCGCCCGCGACTCGTCGCGTGATCATGGTGACCCCCTCACAGCCGTGGTTGCGTGAATCGGTCCAACGCGCCGGTCGCGAAACGTCGTACCTTGTGTTGCGCATCGGATGGCCGCCACGCATCTCGTGATGTTCCCGAGGCGTAAGAACTTCGAGCATATCAGCGGTCTTGAGCCGCGCCTGTCAAGTCCTGCTGTGCTCCGTGAGACTGCGGCGGTCGTAGGCTGCGCGGGCCCGCCTCTGTACAAACCAACGCCCACCCCCGGCGCGTGGCCGAGGCTCCCCTGCTCGCTTACGAACCAACCTGTTCTTAAGCGAGCCGGTTTCTGGAGGGATGTGCGCGACCAGCCGGCGTGTCGCGCCGCTACGGGCGCGGCAACGCGAAGCTGAGGATGAGATCGCCACCCCGCCGGCCGCGGCTGCCGCCGCCTGACGCCACGGTCACGAACTGCTCGCCGTTCACCATGTAGACAGAGGGTCCGGCGAAGATCCCGGACCCGGTGTTGAACTTCCACAGCTCTTCTCCGGTCGCGGCGTCATAGGCATAGAAGTAGCCCGCAATGTTGCTGCCGGCGCCGACGAAGACGAGACCACCCGCCGTCACGACGGGCCCCGACTGCCCGTAGCCCTCGAAGATCTGCCGCCAGACGAGGTCGCCCGTCGTCGGGTCGTAGGCGGAGACGAACCCCCGCGGGCCACGTCCGGCATCGGACGGCCGGTCGATAGCGTTGACGTAGAGCAGACCGGTCTGCGCGCTGAACGCCAGCGGCGCGTAGCTCGCACCGCCACCGAAGCCCGGCGCGAAAATCTGATCCGGGCCGAGCGGCGTGAATTGCGGAACGAGCGTCTTGCCTTCCGCATGCTCGGGCGGGATCTCCTCCGGGAAAACGGGCGAGACGGGCTCCATCCGCTCGCCGTTCGCCTTGTGGGGGATCGGCTGCGTTGGCCACGGCTGCTCGCCCTCGCGGTCGGTCGCCGTCGGCACCGGTGTCTCGATGATCGGATGGACCGGCTCCCCCGTCTCACGGTTGAGAATGTAGAGCCACCCGTTCTTGTTCGCCTGCGCCAGCGCCTTGACCGGCTCGCCATCGACCTCCATGTCGAAGAGGATCGGCTGGCTCCCGTTGTCGTAGTCCCAGACGTCGTGATGGACGAGCTGGTAGTACCACTCCAGCCGACCGGTGTCGAGCGAGAGCGCGAGCACCGAATCGCTAAAGAGATTCAGCCCCGATCGCATGGTGCTGTCGCCGAACGGGTTCCCGACCGCGACGTAGACGAGCCCGAGGTCGGGGTCGATCGACGGCGTCTCCCAGATGCCCCCGCCCTCGCGGCCACCGCCGACCCACGTGGGTCCGGCAATGTCCCAGCCCTGATCGTTCTCGTCCTGCGGAATCGTGTTGAAGTGCCAGAGCACCTCGCCCGACCCCGCATCGACCGCCAGCACGTGCCCACCCGGAATGCGGCTCTCGCTACGGGTCGAGCCGACGTAGAGCACCCCGTCGTGAATCTGCGGCGCCGTCGTGAACCAGTACCCCTTCGAGATCGCGGTCTCGACGTCCGGGTACCGCTGCCGCAACACGTCGAGGATCACGCTTGCCTGACCGCCGTCGCCGAAGCTGTCGATCGGCGCGCCAGTCTCGGCGTCGAGCGCAAAGACGAACGAGCCGGCCGCGCTATACACGACGCCGTCTTCATACGTCACGCCACGATGGCGAAAGATGTAGCCCGCTTCGCGCGCGCCGCCGAGGAGATCGGTGACGTCATACGTCCACACTAGGTGACCGTCGGCAGCGTCGACGGCGTAGACGCTGCCGCGTGCGTCGGTCACATACATGACTCCCTCGACGATGACCGGGGTCGTCTGATTGCTGACGCCGTCGATGACGCCGTGCTGGAAGAGCCATCGCGGCGTCAGCGTGCCGACGTTGTCGCGGGTGATCTGATCGAGGGTGGAATAGCGACTGCCCGCCAGATCGAGGTTGTGGAGCCGCCAGTCAGCGCTCTGTGCCCACGCCGGCGAGACGAGCGCGACCACCACTCCCACCGCGAGACACATCCGAGCGAGGGCGCGTGTCATCGGTCCGTCCTCCAATCGGGAGAGAATAGTCGAAGCCTCGTGCGCGGAACAGGCGCGGCGTAATATCCTCCTGCGTGGAGTAGACCTGCGATGAGCACGACGAGCCTCGATCGGCGCCGCTTTCTGCAGCTGGGCACCCTCGGCGTGGGTGTCGGTCTGGCGCGACCAACGCCAACACTGGCCCAGAAGGACGCGGGCTCCGAGCACACCCCCGCCCGGCGTGTGCGTATGGTGGGTGATGGTCTCGGCCTGACGCCCGCCGAATCGGCCGCGCTCTGGACCGCGTTGGCCGAATCCGAAACGATAGAGCGTGACGCCTACTCCATCGGCGGCACCGTGGGCGAGCTCGAAGCGCACTTCGCCACCGTCCTCGGAAAAGAGCGCGCCGTCTTCATGCCGACCGGAACGCTGGCCAATCACCTCGCGGTGCGAGCGCTTGCCGGCGGCACCGGCCGCGCGATCGTGCAGGCCGAGAGCCACCTGTTCAACGACTCGGGCGACTGCGTTCAGACCCTGAGCGGCATCACCTTGATGCCGATCGGGCCAGGACGCGCAACGTTCACACTGGATGACGTCCGCGACGTCATCGCGCGGACGGCCGGTGGGCGCGTGGCGCGACCGGTGTCGGTGATCTCGCTCGAAACGCCGGTGCGGCGACGCTTCGGCGAAACCTTCGACGAGGCCGAGATGGACCGCGTCACGTCGTTCGCGGGGCGAGAGGGCATCCGCTTGCACCTCGACGGCGCGCGGCTTTTCCTCCAGAGCGCGTACACCGGGCGCTCCGTCGCCGACTACGCGCGCGCGTTCGACACCGTCTACGTGTCTCTCTACAAGTACTTCAACGCCGCGTCCGGCGCGATCCTGGCCGGCCCCCGGGCGCTGCTCGACGACCTCTATCACACGCGCCGCATGTTCGGCGCCGGTCTGCCCGGGGCATGGCCGTTCGCGTCCATCGCGCAGCACTTCGCGCCAGGCTTCATCGATCGGTTCCGCGAGGCCGTGGCGGTCTCGGAGGCGTGGATCGATCGGGTGGCGCGCCACGATGCCTTCACGATCGAGCGAATCCCGGCCGGGTCCAACATCTTTCGGTTGCGGGTCTTACACGCCGACCCGGCGGGCTTCCGGGCGCGTTTGGCGAGTCGCGGCGTCGACCTTGGCGCCCCGCGCCGAGACGGCGCCGAGTTCCTGCTGACCGTGAACGAAACGTGGAACCGGACCACCCCTGATGCGCTGGCCGACGCCTTCGTCGACGCGCTCCGCGCCTGATGGCACCCTGATCCATGCTGGTCGAATGGTCTGAGTTCACCGCGTTTCTCCGGCTGCGCATCCAGGAGCTGGTAGCGACCGAGTTCGCACAGGTCCGCTACGGCGACATCGGTATGGCCACCCTGCTGGCGATGGTCGTGGCCCTCGCCGCGCTGCTGACTTTTGCGCGGCTCCTGCTCACGCGACGCTCGCATGCACGGCAGCACTCGGGGCACACGATCGGTCGGCGCTTTCAACGCCGTCTGTTCGCCCGCGTGCTGTATCAGATCCCGAAGTTGTTGCTGGCGCTCGCCGTCATCGGTCTGTTGGTCGCCGTGTCCGATCCGTTCCTGACGGCGACCGAGGAGATCACCGGCGACGTCGAGTCGAGGGTCCGCATCGACCTGGTGGACACGTCGCTGTCGATGGCATGGGAGTTCTCCAACAGCGAGCGCTCCCGGGCCGAGGTGGCGCGCGAGGCACATCTGCAGTTCCTCGAGATGCGCAGCAACAAGAACGACCGCGTGTCGCTCTGGCTGTTCTCGTCCTATCCGTACATGGTCGACGACTTCGTGATCGACGACGAGCTCTACTACTTCCAGGTCATGGACGCGCCGTATGTCACGGTAAAGATCCTGGCGACCGAGCCCGGCACGCCACGCGAGCGCTACTTCGTGCCGCAGGACAAGGTCCAGATCATCCCAAGCGAAGGCACCACGGACATCATCCGGGCCCTCCGATCGGTCATGCGCCACTTCGATCGGGACGAGGCCGTCCTCGGGACGCGGGCGACGGCCCATCGGGCGGTGCTCATCATCACGGACGCGGACGTGGACGAGATGCCCGAGGCGGAGTTCGCCCAGCTCAGCCAGCGAAACATCGTGCCGTATGTCATCTATATCAACACGACCGACGCGCGTGCGGCCCGGTTGGAAGTGTCGGCTACGCCGCCGTTGATCGAGCGGATCCGGGACTTCGGCGGCGACTACTTCGACGTCACGGACCAGGACAGCCTCGAACGGGCCTATCAGGCGATCGATGAACGCGAGGCGGTACGCGTCGAGCTGACGCATCGCGCGCTGAAGGTGCCGATCTACGGCCGGTTCCTGCTCATCAGCCTGGCGCTGCTCGTGGTCGGCATTCCGGCAGGCTTCGTGGCCGAATTGATCTGGGGCACACATCCCTAGCCAGACGGGGCTTCGCCCCGGACCCCACGCGGCCGCTTCGCGGGGACCCCGAGAGCCCCACTCCGCGACCGCGGGGCGCGCGCGTGCGCGCCCTGGCCAAGGGTAGTGGCAGAGGAGAGGAGAGGAGAGACACACGCATGACCGAGACTGGTGGTTCGGCGGACGATGCGCTCGCCGCGCTGAATCAGATCACACAGGTCGACGAGGACGGGCATCTTTTCATCGCGCCGGTCATTCACGATTGGGCGGAGGTCGAACGTCGCAAGATCGATACCGTGATCGACCTCGAGGGCGGGCTCGACCTGGGAGTGCCGACCGAGCCGGAACAGATCCTGTACGTCTACTTCCATATCTACGACGACAACCTGCCCAACCTCGACAAGCTCGACGGGCTCGCCGATCTCGGCGCCGACCTGGTCCGAACGGGGCATCGCGTGCTGGCTCACTGCGGCATGGGGTTCAACCGGTCGGCCCTGGTGGCCGGACTCATCCTGCACAAGCTGGGCATGCCGGGACCGCAGACCGTCGAGCGGCTGCGGGCCCGGCGGCCCGGAGCGCTCTTCAACGACAACTTTGCCGCCTATCTCGCCGCGCTCCGAACGCCACGCGGTTGACAACGCGGGTGCAGCGCTGCACATTAGTAGGCGTATACGACCCGTTCGACGGGTCTGGCATGGAGATCCGGGTAGGAGGCTATGAGTGATGACGCCCAGACGCTGTAGCTCGCTGATCGGTTCACTCGGCGTGGTTGTGCTCCTGGCGCTCACCGTGTCGATCGCGTCCACAAGCACCGCTGTCGCCCAGACCGGGGACATCACATTCACGAAGGACGTGGCGCCAATCCTGCAGCGCTCCTGCCAGACATGCCATCGCGAGGGCGCCATCGCCCCGATGTCGCTGCTGACATACGAGGAAACGCGGCCGTGGGCCCGCGCGATCAAGGACAAGGTGCAGACCCGCACGATGCCCCCGTGGTACATCGACAAGAACATCGGTGTGCAAGGCTTCAGATACGACCGGTCGCTGAGCGACACGGAGATCGAGACCATCGCGACCTGGGTCGACACCGGCGCGCCGCGCGGCAACCCCGCCGACCTGCCGGCCCCGGTGGAGTTCGCCGAGCGCGACATCTGGCACATCGGCGAGCCGGACTGGATCGTGCCGATTCCCGAGCCGTTCGTCGTCCCGGCCGACGGCGCCAACTGGTGGGGCGACTTCTTCTCGGATTCCGGACTGACCGAGGATCGATGGATCAAGGCGGTCGAGACGAAGCCATCCGCCCAGGGCTTCCCCGTCGTACACCACGCCGTGACCCGGCTGCAGGAAACGGCGGATGCCGACGAGGGTGACTTCCTCAACGAGTACGCGCAGGGCAAGAACGGCGACGCGTTCCCGCCCGGCACCGGCCGTCTCGTGAAGGCCGGCTCGACCATCCGCTTCAACATGCACTACGCGTCGATCGGCGAAGAACGCACCGACCGCACCAGCGTCGGCCTGCAGTTCTACCCGAAGGGCGAAGAGCCGGAGCACGAGCTGTTCTCGCGCGGCCTCGGTTGGAATTTTGATCTCGACATCCCGCCGGGCGAGGACAACATTCGTCACGACGGGTATCACACGTTCAACGAGAACGTGCGGCTGACCGGCTTCCAACCGCATCTGCACAACCGCGGGAAGCGACAGTGCATCGAGGCCATTTACCCAGCGGGCGACGTCGATACCCTGAGCTGCGCCAACTGGGACTTCGGCTGGCACATCGTCTACAACTACCAAGAGGACGTGCAGCCGCTGCTACCCAAGGGCACCATCCTGCACACCATCACGTGGCACGACAACTCGCGTGCCAACCGCTGGAACCCCGACCCACGCAACTGGGCGGGCTACGGCCAACGCTCGAGCGACGACATGAGCTTCACGTGGACGAGCTGGTACGAGCTCGACGACGAGGAGTTCGAGGCCGCGCTCGACGAGCGGCGCGAGCTGACCGACAACAACAACTAGCCCCGCAGACAACTAAGGACCGGTCATGACGAGCGCCACCCGTCGATCGCTCTCCGCGCTGACGGTGGGCCTGGCCCTGATCCTGATTCTGGTCGCGGCCACGTCCGCGAGCGCCCAGGTGCGCTGGGACCGCGGTCAGAACGTCGCACCGGTCTATGAAGGGTGGGAACGCAACCCCGACGGCACCTTCACGATGTACTTCGGCTATCTCAACCGGAACTACGAGGAGATGCCGCATGTCGCCATCGGCTCGAACAACTTCTTCGAGCCGGGCCCCGCCGATCGCGGCCAGCCGACGCACTTCTACACGCGTCGGCAGCAGTTCGTCTTCACTGTGGACGTGCCCGCCGAGTGGGGCGAGGACGAGGACGTCGTGTGGACCCTCACCCACCAGGGGCGAACCGACCAGGCCGTCGGCTCACTCTGGGCGACGTGGGAGATCGATGAGGGCGTGCTCAAAGCCAATCGCGGTATGGGTCTGCAGGGTGCCCCCGCAGACAATCAGCGACCCGCGATCACGCTGTCGGGCGGCACGGATTTGACGGTGACGCTACCGGAGTCCCTGACGTTGACGGCGCAGGTGAGCGATGACGGCGTGCCCGGCCCGCGGCCACCACGCCCCGAGCCAGACGACCCGCAACAGGCCGCCGTGCAGCGGCAGCGGGCCAGCCGACCGAGCCCCAACAGTCAGGCGATCGTCGACGCAAAGGTCGCCGGTGAGACCGGTCTTGCGGTGATCTGGACACACTACCGGGGACCGGGCGCGGTGACGTTCGACCCGATGAGCATCCCGGTCGAGGGCGGCCGCGGTGGCGAGGCGGTGACGACCGCGCGCTTCAGTGAAGCGGGCACCTACGTGCTCCGCGCGTACGCCGACGACTCGATCGTGACGACGCCGATCGACGTGACGGTCATGGTAAAGCCGTCGCCAGCTTCTCCTTGACTCGCCCTACCGGGCCCGCCCTGCTCGTGCTGCACATGCCCACCGTGAACCGCTTTCGTGTCTGCGCGGTCCTGCTCGTGACGGCCGCCGTCGTCATGACGCGCTGCGCGGGAGCGCCGCCACCATCGGATTCGGCCTCAGATACCGAGCGGCGCTGGCTCGCGGGCGATTCGCACATCCATAGCCATTGGAGCGCGGGGTATGACCGCACGAAGACGCCGCCCGCATACATCAAGGGCCGCGAGGCGATCTACTCGACGCCGGAGAACGCCGCCATGGCGCGGCGCTTCGGCTTGAGCTGGATGGTCACGACGGACCACGGCGGCCCGAACCACGCGAAGTTCAGCATGACCGAGGCCTATCCAGAGCTGCTGCGGTCACGCCAGGACGTGCCGGACGTGCTCCAGTTCTACGGCATGGAGCTCAACATGCCGGGCATGGATCACCACACGCTGATCATTCCGCACGCCGAGGACGAGGCGTCGGCGCTGTTCGACATCGAGCATCAGTTCGACAAGCTCGAGGTGTGGCCGGTCGACCCCGCACGGGACACCGAGACGGCCAGGCGCCTCGCCCTCGACCATATGACGCGGTTGGCCCGGCTTCCGCTGCTCTTCGCGAATCACCCGTCGCGCTCGGCGACGGGTATCGGCGTGTACGGCGCCGACGACCCGTGGGAGCTCCGAGGCAACAACGACCAGGCGCCCGAGGTCTACCGAGGCATGGAGGGCGCGCCGGGGCACCAGGCCGCCACCCTGACGCCCGTGATCGCCAGACCCGACGGGACCATGCCGCCGCCACGCCCGCGCGGGCTGTACGGCAATGCGGGAGCCGGAACGCTGGGTGGCTTCGATCAGATGACGGCGATCGTGGGCGGGCTCTGGGACTCGATGTTGGGCGAGGGCCGGCGGTTCTGGGTCGTGGCCACTTCCGACTCCCACGTGCACTTCACGGAGACGTCGCGCCGGGGAAGCGATTTCTGGCCGGGCCAGTTTCACAAGACCTACGTCTACGCGCGACCCACCTACGACGACGTGCTCGATGGCCTCCGCGCCGGTCGCATCTTCGCCGTCGCCGGTGATCTCGTCACGGAGCTTGATGTGGTCGCGTCGGTGCCGACCGGCCGCGCGACCATCGGCGGGACGCTCGCCGTCGCGACCGGCCAGCCGGTGGATGTGACAATCCGGTTTCGCGACCCGGACGACACGAACGCGAACGGCGACCGCCCGACGGTCCGCCGCGTCGATTTGATCCGTGGCGAGGTTCGCGGGCCCGTCGGAGACCCGAGCGTCGACACGAACGACACGACGCGCGTGGTTGCCCGCTTCACGGAAGCGGATTGGAGCCGAGACGGGGACGTCTACACGATCGTGACGGCGCTGACGGCGATCGAAGGGAACGCCTACATCCGCGTGCGGGGGACCAGCACGTCGGACCCCGAGCCGGTCATGGATGCGCGGGGCGAGAACCCGTGGGCCGACCTCTGGTTCTACTCGAACCCGATCTTCATCGACGTCGACGAGCCTTGACCCCGGAGCGCACTCGTAAGGCGCCGGTCGCGCGCGCCCCTCCGCAACCGGGATAATAGGCGCGCGAGGAGATTCATCCATGACACCAGCCGGGAGCCGAGCGAGCCGAGTCCTCCGTGTTGCCTACGGGTGCATCTGCGCCGCCGTCGCCGGAGGGGTGGTGACGAGCGCGGAGGCCGGCCAAGCCCAAACCACGCGTCAGGCCTCACCGCCGAATATCAGCGCTGGTGGCCAGACCAACTGGACGAGCCACAACCTCGACCTGCACAACAGTCGCTATTCCGACTTGGACGAGATCAACACGACAACCGTCGCGGGTCTCAGCGAACGCTGGTCGTTCGTCGTGCCCGCGGGAACCGATGTCGCGCAGGTGACGCCGCTCGTCGTCGACGGGGTGATGTACTTTCACGCTGGCGCAAGCGTGTTCGCCGTCAATGCCGTGACCGGCGAATCCGTCTGGACGCTAGAGCTCGACTCGGCGGCGCGGAACCGCGTCCGCGGTCCGACCTATGCCAACGGCAAGGTCTACGCCTACAACGGCGCCGACCTGGTCGCGGCCGACGCCCAGACCGGTGAGCTGGTCGAGACCTTCGGCGACGGCGGCGTGCTGCCGGTGGTGGGTCTCGCCTTGCAGGCCAAGTACCCCGACATCTACCCGCCGACGCTCGATCCCACGACGATTGGGTATCGCATCACGAGCGCGCCCGCGTATCACGACAACACCCTCTACCTTGGGGCCGCGCTCTCCGAAGGCCACATCCCCGGCGGCCTGGTGATCGCGACCGACGCGACGAACGGCGCCATCAAATGGGTGTTCAACACAATTCCGCAACGCCCGCAGGACGAGGGGTGGGAGATCGCGCGGGACACGTGGGGCGACGGGGCGCGGGCCGGTGGCGGCATCTGGACGCAGCCGGCGATCGACCTCGACCTCGGGCTGCTCTACATCAATTCGGGGAACCCGTCGCCGGACTACGACGGCTCTGCTCGACCCGGCATCAACTTGTTCAGCAACGCCACGATCGCCCTCGACCTCGAGACTGGCGCGCTCGAGTGGTACTACCAGACGATTCACCACGACCTGTGGGACTGGGACAACGTCACCGGGCCGGTGCTCTTCGACGTCACGCGGAACGGCCGGACGGTCAAGGGTGTCGGGGCCGCGGGCAAGAACTGCCTGCTCTATCTCTGGGACCGGGAAACCGGCGAGCCGATCAACGCGATGGTCGAAACGCTCGTGCCGACGGAGACCAACGTGCCGGGTGAACAGGTGTGGCCGACGCAGCCGATGCCGCACAACGCGCGCGGCGTCCCGATGACCCCGTTCTGCGCCACGTTCATCGATCTCGACGATCCCGAGCTCCAGGCGCAAGCACGACAGATGTATACGCCGTATTCGACGAACGAGCACTACATCGTCGCGCACGGCGGCTCCAGCTTCGGCTCCCCCGCGTTCAGCCCACGCACCGGTCTCCTCTACGTCACCGGCAAGAACGCGGCGGTCTCGCTCACCGTCAGTCCGGTCGGCGACACGCTGGAACCGGGACCGGACGGTCGCGGCCACACCGAGAGCTTCGAGGAGCTGAGCCGCATCCCGGCGTACACGCCGACGACGACGGTGACGGCGTACGAGCCGGCGAGCGGAGAGGACGTCTGGCAGCAGGTGCTGCCGGCGGCCACCCCCATCGGGGCCAGTGGCAACCTGGCCACCGCGGGCGATCTCGTCTTCCAGGGCGCCGATGATGGCGGGTTCTATGCGTTCGACGCCGCGACCGGCGAGCAACTGTTCAAGCACGACGCGCCGCGTCCGATTCGGTCGAGCCCGCTCACCTACGAGGTCAACGGCACGCAATACGTCGCGGTGATCGCGACCAACACCGTGCTCGCCTTCGCGCTCCCCTAGCGATCCCGCGGCGATCTCGAAACTGTGGTCGGTCGGATCGCCCGGTCAGTGTCGACCCACACAACTGACACCGGTGTCCCCCAATGGGACAACGCCGGCACCCGCAGCGGTGCCGTGCGGCTCGGTTCCGTGGTCGCCGGGATGGCACACGACTTGCTCATCTTGGGGGTAGCGGGGCCGATGTAAATAGTAGCGTGAGGCCGCGTGGGGTTCGGGGCGAAGCCCCGTCTGAAAAACGATGCGAGTCGGACCACTTGGAGAGCTACTGGCGACGGATCAACGGCAAGCGCTGCAGTTTTTCATCCGCGGCCTGCTCGACGTGTCGGAGCCCTCCGTGGACCGACAGGAGCTCCTGTACAACGCGAGCGTCCTCGCCCACTACGCGCAGGTCTCGACACGGGCCACAGTCGAGCTCCCTGCGCCTGCCGATCTTGGAGAGGTGTTCGACCACTTCGTGATCGACTCGACCCTCGCGCACGATGGCCTGATGATGGAGACCGCCGGCGCGCAGTGTCTGCTGCTGGGAGGATTCTTCGCACGGCAAATGCGACGGCGCCACAACATCCATTGGTACGCCGAGTTGGGGGCCGGCTTCTTCGCCCGAGCCTCGGCGCAGGAACAGACGTCGCTCAAAGCCAAGATGCTCGGTGCGATCGCGCGGCGCTTCGAGGCGTGGCGTCTACGCTACGAGCGGCTGAGCGATGAGCTGCGCGTTCAGCGCTATCTGCTGAGCCCGCCGCCACCGTCAACGCCCGGACCAGACTAGACCGGGTCTGTCCTACTTGACGCCCGCCTCCTTCTCTTCGAACCGCGCGCCCGCAAGCAGGTTGGTCATGCCGTAATTGCCTTCATGGCAGGCGTACTCGAACAGCGTCAGGTCGCTCTTCGTCATCGGAACGGCGGCCGTCCAGGGTCGCGTCCACATCGTCGAGTCCTCGACCGTGAACTCGTACACGAGCGTATCGTCAGCGGTGCGCGTGAACCGCTCGACGAGGCGGAGATTCTCAGTCGATGCGACAAAGCTCGTCTCGCCCAGGAAATTGGTCGTCTCGACCACGAGGGTCTCCCCCTCCCAGCGGCCGCGTGAGTCACCAACCCACTGGCGCATGTCGGACGGGATGTGCGGCGGGCCGTTCAGCGGCACGATCCGCGCGTTGTGGACCATCTCATTGAGGATGACGACGGTGTCGGGCGTCTGGAACAGCTGCACGTTGTTGTTGTAGGCACTCGGCAGCATCGGCGGGCCGGCGTTGAACCCGAGGATGCACCGTTCGCCGAGCGCGCGATCCTCTGGGCCGGCCGCGACGTTCCCGAACAGGACCGAGAAGAACCTGCCCGCCTCCTCCCGACCCGCTGCCGTGTAGGGGATCGTCCCGTCCGCGGGATCGGTGATCAAGGACGTGCGCCTGTCGTCGGTGACGTTGGTGCCGTAGTCCCACCAGAACTGGTTGTACGCACGCTCGACGTCGCTCCCGATCCCGAATGGCTTCTCGGCGCCATCGCGCCGGTCGGCGTCCCTCGCCTCGAGCGTCTGCGCCTCGAACGCGGCGGCCTCCTCCGCACTCAGGAACGCCTTGTCCGCTAGCTCGGCCGGTCGCTCCAGCGGTGTGAGCGTGCGAAAGTCCCACACGCCCTGCAGGTCCGGATCCCCCCAGGAGGTGCGGCGCGCGTCCTGCCCCATCGCTGGGACCGCCGTCAAAGAGACGAACGCGATCGCGGCGATCGACGACACGCCAACGCTGCCCATGGACCTGTGGATCATGTGACCTCCCCACTCAGAAACGAACATCGATATAGACTCCATGTTCGCCCATGGGGGACGCTCGTGCAACCGAGCGTCACCGGCCACACCGACTGCGGGCAATCGACATGAAAGCGCACTGTTGCAGGGGCTGCCGGAGGACGGTTGCCGCGGCCGCGTTGGTCACCGTGCTCGCGGTTTCGATCGCGGCCCAGCCCGCGGCCGCGCAACCCGCGGGGGTCGACCGCGTCGCGGTCATCCCCTTTGCCAGCATCTCGGGAACGCCGGGGGACGAGTGGATCGGCGCCGGCATCGCCGCCACTCTCGCGGCCGAGCTGGAGCAGGGTGGCGACCTGTCGGTGGTCGTGGACCAGACGTCCGCGCGTGCGGACGGCGCCTCGCCGGACGCGGTCGTCGATCCGAACGACATCGAAACGGCGCGCGCCCTCGGGGTGCGTTGGATCGTCAGCGGTGGATACCAGCGGCTCGGGGAACAGATGCGGATCACCGCCCGCGTCGTCGAGGTGCCGACTGGCGCGGTGACACACACGGTGATTGTCGACGGCACCATGGCAGAGCTTTTCGATCTCCAGGACCGGCTCGCCGCCGACCTCAGACGTGAGCTGACAGCAGGGGAGCGCGCGGCGCCGGCGCGCGCCGCGCGCGAGCCCCGCGGCGAGCCTGCACCCGCCGCCGCGGCGCGACCGGCCGCCCCGCGCGCCGAGCCCGTGGCCGGAGCCGGCCGAAGCGGTTTCACCGCGGTTCCGACGATCGTCATCGATGGCCCCCCGCCACCGGTAGCGCCGGAGACGATCGCCCGCGATGCGGCTGGACGCGTCACGGTGCGCGCGGTCCGGCTTGCCGAGCCGCTGCGTCCGGACGGGACGCTTGACGAGGGCGTCTATGAAACGGTGCCGTCGTTCGGTGGGTTCATCCAGCAAACCCCCGACGAGGGAGCGCCCTCGACGGAGCGCACCGAAGCGTGGGTCTTCTACGACGAGCAGAACGTCTTTGTTGCGGCGCGCCTCTGGAGCTCGGCGCCTGAGTCCGAGTGGGTGGCCAACGAGATGCAGCGTGATTCGTTCCAGCTGATCAGCAACGACTATTTCAGCGTGACGTTCGACACGTTCTACGACCGCCGGAACGCCGTCGGCTTTCTCGTCAACCCGATTGGCGGTTTCTACGACGGCCAGGTCACCGACGAGAGATTCTCCGGCATCGACTGGAACCCGATCTGGGATGTCCGCACGGGACGCTTCGAGGGTGGATGGACCGTCGAGATGCAGATTCCGTTCAAGTCAATCCGCTTCAGGCCCGGCACCTCGCAGGTGTGGGGGCTCCAGCTCGGGCGAAATATTTTCTGGAAGAACGAGGCCACCTATCTCACCCCGGTCCCCATCTCCGGTGGCCCGGGAGAGGCTCGCATATCGGCCGCCGCCACGCTCACCGGCGTCGAGGTCCCGCCGGGCAACCGGACGCTGGAGATCAAGCCGTACGCGATTGGCTCGCTCGCCACCGACGTCAACGCGGTTCCGCTCGTCTCGAACGACGGCGACGGTGACTTCGGTTTCGACGTCAAGGTGGGCGTGACGCAGAACCTGACGGCGGATTTCACGTACAACACGGATTTTGCGCAGGTCGAGGTCGACGAGCAACAGGTGAACCTGACGCGGTTCAGCCTCTTCTTCCCCGAGAAACGCGAGTTCTTCCTCGAGGGACAAGGGATCTTCGACTTCGGTCGCGGCGCGGCCTTTGGCGGCGGCGGGGGTGGTCCCGGCGGCGGGACACGCCGACAAGCTGGAGGCGGCGGTTTCTTTGGTGGCGGCGATGTCCCGACCCTCTTCTTCAGCCGGCGGATTGGGCTGGAGCGTGGGCAGACGGTGCCGATTCTGGGTGGCGGCCGACTCACCGGCAAGGCGGGCAAGTTCACCGTCGGGGCACTGAGCATTCAGACCGACGACGCCTTGGGCGCCGATGCGCTATCGACCAACTTCACGGTGCTGCGGGTCAAGCGCGACATTCTGCGCCGAAGCAGCATCGGCGGCATCTTTACCGGCCGGTCGGTCTCGACGACCGGGACCGGCTCGAACGAGGCGTACGGTATCGACGCGACGTTGTCGTTCTACGACAACGTGAACTTCAACGGGTTCTACGCGCGCACACGCACGCCTGGCCTCGTGGGCGACGACGCCAGCTACCAGGGGGTCTTCACCTACAACGGCGACCTCTACGCCTTCCAGCTCGATCACCTCCTCGTCGGCGACAACTTCAACCCGGAAATCGGCTTCCTGCGACGCGACGACTTCCGGCGCACGTTCACTACCGGCAAGTACAGCCCCCGCCCGCGCTCGATTCGGGCGGTGCGCCAGTTCACGTTTAGCGGCAGCCTCGACTACATCGAGAACGGCGTCGGGCAGGTCGAGACGCGGATCGCGCAGGCGCGCTTCGAGACCGAGTTCGAGAACAGTGACCGGATCGGGTTCGACTTCCAGGACAACTACGAGTTGCTCGTCAGACCGTTCCCGATTGCGTCGGATGTCACTATCCCCGTGGGTGCGTACGCCTTCCAGGATTTCTTCGCCTCGTACTCGATGGGGGGGCAGCGTCGGTTCTCCGGCACCTTCTCCATCCAGCGCGGGGGCTTCTTCAGCGGGAACATCACCGCCTACGGCTACCGGCGCGGCCGGATTGAGATCACACCGCGGTTCTCGTTCGAGCCGGGCATCTCGCTCAACCGGATCGACCTCCCGGAGGGGACATTTACCGCGACGCTGATGCAGAGCCGCGTGACCTATACCCTGACGCCGCGCATGTTCTTAGGCGGCCTGCTCCAATACAACAACGGCAGTAACTCGCTCAGCACCAACCTCCGGCTTCGTTGGGAGTATCAGCCGGGGAGCGAGCTGTTCGTCGTCTACAACGACCAGCGCGACACGGCCACGCTGCGTGGCACGCCGATGCTCCAGAACCGCGCGTTCATCGTGAAGTTCACCCGCCTGTTTCGTTTTTAGATGGGGCTTCGCCCCAAGCCCCACGCGGCCGCTCCGTGGGAACCCCGAGTGCCCCACTCCGCGACCGCGAGGCGCGCCGTGCGCGCCTTGGCCGCGAACGAGTGCATACTCCTCGTTTCGGGCTCCCCAGTGCGGCCCAATCCATGCTGACTTCGACTGCTGCCATTGCCGCCCGGACCGCACTGTCATTGTCGCTCGTCGCCGCCGCCGCAGCCGGGCTCGGCGCACAGACCCGATCGGCCACGGCGGAGGTCATGGACGACCGCGTCGTCGTCACCCCCTTTACCAACATCTCCGGAGCGCCGGAGGACGAGTGGATTGCGGCCGGCATCGCGGCCACGCTGGCGGCCGAGCTGGAGCGGGGCGGCGATCTGAGAGTCGTCGGACGGCAGTCGTCGTCGGGTGGGCTCCCGAACGTCAGTGCCGCGCTGAACGCGAACCGCGAGCCGCCCGACATCGCGGCGGGGAGGCGAGTAGGCGCGCGGTGGGTGATCAGCGGCGGCTACCAGCGGCAACGGGATCGGATGCGTATCACGGCGCGCATCGGCGACGTGGCGACCGCGTCGATTGTGCACACAGCGATCGTCGATGGCACGCTGGCGGAGCTCTTCGCGCTCCAGGATCGGCTCGCGGCGGACGTCCGAGGCGGGTTGACGGCCGCAGGCGCCGACATGGCGGCGGTCGCGCGTGCTCCCCGCGTCGAACGCTCGACACCACCGGCAGCCCTACCCGGAGCACCGGGCAGCGCCGGCTTCGGAGCGGTGCCCGTGGGTCTCATCGACGGGGCGCCGGAGCCGGCGGCACCCGAAACGATTGCGCGCGATGCGACCGGACGCGCCACAGTCCGCGCCGTCCGGCTCTCCGAACCGTTCCGTGTGGACGCCACGCTCGACGAGAGCGCCTACGAGACCGTGCCACCCTTCGGCGACTTCATCCAGCAGCTCCCCGCCGAAGGCGAGCCGTCGACCGAGCGGACAGACGTGTGGATCTTCTACGACGCGGAGAACGTCTACGTGGGGGCGCGTCTCTGGGGAGGGTGAGCTAATCTTAGTTGAAAATTGAAACGGCTCCAGACCCTGTGGTGTGATGACGTTGCAAAAGACGGACATCACCCCACGAGAGAGAGGAGCCACGATGAGTGTCCTACGTGCTGTCAGGAAGCGCAAGAAAGTTCGCAAGCTGGGCTCGGTCAACATCATTCACCGCGAGGCCTACGCGGATCTGGAGCTGGACGTGAAGGTGGAGCTGATCCGCTCGCTGGTGCCCCTGGGCCTGATGCATGTGCAGGAGTTGCTCGACCAGGAGGTGACGGCGCTGGCGAGCGAGCGCTACGTCCGGAAGGACGCGTCGGTCGGTGGACGCCGTCACGGCAGTAACCCTGGGACGGTGGGTCTCGCGGGGCAGCGCGTGCCGATTCGCGTGCCCCGGATTCGTCGCCTCGCAGGGAGCGAGATTCCGCTGCGGTCGTATGCGGCGTTGCATGACGACCGCGAGGTGGACGACGCGCTGCTGCGACGGGTGCTCTACGGGATCTCGTGCCGCAACTACGCGGCGGCCGCGGCGGCGATTCCCGGGGCGATCGGGCTCTCGAGTTCGACGGTGTCCCGGGGGTTCATCCAGGCCAGCGCGGCGCAGCTACGGGCGTTCCAGGAGCGGGACCTATCCGATGAGGACGTGGTGGCCGTGTTCCTGGACGGCAAGACGTTCGCTGACGCGACGATGGTCATCGCGCTAGGCATCACGCTGTCTGGGGAGAAACGCTTCCTGGGCTTCGTCGAAACGGACACGGAGAACGCGACGGTGCTCACACCGTTCCTGCGGTCGTTGGTCGAGCGGGGCCTCGACCTCTCCCAGGGTGTGCTGGTCATCCTCGATGGCGGCAAGGGGCTCCGCACGGCCGTCCGGAAGGCCTTCCGGGGCCGGGCCCTGGTCCAACGGTGCCAGTGGCACAAGCGCGAGAACGTGGTGAGCTACCTGGCCAAGCACGAGCAGGCGGTGTGGCGTCAGCGTCTCCAGCGAGCGTACAACCGGCCGGACTACGACGAGGCCCTCGGTGCGCTCCACGGCGAGTTGGACGAGCGGAACCAGTCGGCGGCTGACAGCTTGGCGGAAGGCCTGGACGAAACCCTGACGTGACATCGATTGGGCGTGTACGGAGTGCTGGGCCGGTCGCTGAAGACGACGAACTGTCTGGAGTCGGTCAATGCGCTGGTCGAGGAACGCTGCGCGAAGGTAGATCACTGGCAGAGCTCGAGCCAACGCCACCGCTGGCTGGCGACCGCCCTCCTGGACATCGAACCGCGCTTACGAAGGGTGAGGGGCTACCGCCACCTTCCCACGCTTCGGGCCGCATTGAAGCGAGAACTGAAGATCGACACGACGACGTCGAAGAAGCAGGCCGCGTAAGCCATCGGGAGCCGTGGAGAGTTTCAACTAAGAATGGGCTTGACTCTCTCTGGGACTCGGCACCCGAGTCGGAGTGGATTGCCAACGAGATGCGGCGCGATTCGTTCCAGCTCGTCAACAACGAGTACTTCAGCGTCGGGTTCGACACGTTCTACGACCGCCGCAACGGCGTCACGTTCATGACCAACGCCATCGGCGGCTTCATGGACTTCGAAGTCAGCGACGAATCGTTCTCCAACGCCGACTGGAACCCGATCTGGGACGTGCGCACCGGTCGCTTCGACGGAGGCTGGACGGTCGAGATGGAGATCCCGTTCAAGTCCATACGCTTTCGACCGGGCGCGTCGCAGATCTGGGGGCTGCAGGTCGGGCGCCACATCCGGTGGAAGAACGAACGGACCTATCTGAACGCAGTGCCCGCCTCCGCCGGGCCTGGCGAGTTCCGTCTGTCGGCGGCCGGCACGCTGACCGGCGTCGAAGTCGCGCAGGACACCCGGACGTTTGAGGTCAAGCCCTATGCGATCGGCTCACTCGCGACGGACATCAGTGCCGTGCCGCGCGTCTCGAACGAGGGCGACGGCGATTTCGGTGTCGACGTCAAATACGGCGTTACAAAGAACCTGACGGCGGACTTCACGTACAACACCGACTTTGCCCAGGTCGAGGTCGACGAGCAGCAGGTCAACCTGACCCGGTTCAGCCTCTTCTTTCCCGAGAAGCGCGAGTTCTTCCTCGAGGGACGGGGGATCTTCGACTTCGGCCGCGGTGTCACGGTCTTTCGTGGGGGCCCCGGTGGCGGAGGACGACCGGGTGGTGGAGGCGGCTTCTTTGGCGGCGGCGATGTCCCGACCATCTTCTTCAGCCGGCGCATCGGGTTGGAGCGGGGGCAGACGGTGCCGATTCTCGGCGGCGGCCGGCTGACCGGCAAGGTCGGCAAGTTCAGCATCGGGGCGGTAAACATGCAGACCGACGATGCACTGGGTGCGAACGCGCTCAGCACCAACTTCACGGTCCTACGAGTGAAACGCGACATCCTGAGGCGCAGCCGCATCGGGGGCATCTTCACGGGCCGGTCCGTCTCGACAGCTGGCCCTGGATCGAATGAGGCCTACGGCCTCGACGCGCTGTTCTCGTTCTACGACAACGTCAACTTCAGCGGCTACTACGCCCGGACGCAGACCCCCGGCCTGGAGGGCGACGATACGAGCTATCAGGGAAAGTTCAACTACACGGGCGACCGCTACGGTTTCGAGCTCGACCATCTGCTCGTCGGTGACAACTTCAATCCCGAGGTCGGGTTCCTGCGTCGCGACGACTTCCGGCGCACGTTCACGCTGGCGAGATTCAGCCCCCGGCCCGCGTCGATTCGCGCCGTTCGGCAGTTCACGTGGGAAGCCAGCCTCGACTACTTCGAGAACGGGGCAGGACAGCTCGAGTCGCGGATCGCGCTGGCGCGGTTCGAAACGGAGCTGGAGAACAGCGACCGGCTCGGCATCGACGTGCAGGACAGCTACGAGCTGCTGGCGCAGCCCTTCCCCATTGCGACGGACGTCACCATCCCGGTCGGCGCCTATGCCTTTCGGGACTATTTCGCGTCGTACTCGATGGGCGCGCAGCGCCGATTCTCAGGCACGTTTTCGATCCAGCGTGGCGAGTTCTTCAGTGGTCACCTGACGGCGGTCGGCTACCGGAACGGCCGCATCGAGGTCACGCCGCAGTTGTCGGTCGAGCCGGGCATCTCGGTCAATCTGATCGACCTCCCTGCGGGCGAGTTCACCGCGACGCTTGCGACGAGCCGGGTGACGTACACCCTCACGCCGCGCACGTTCTTCAGCGGCCTGGTGCAATACAACAACAGCAACAACTCGCTCAGCACCAACCTCCGGCTGCGCTGGGAGTATCAGCCGGGCAGCGAGCTGTTCGTCGTGTACAACGACCAGCGCGACACGGCAAGACTGCGTGGCACGCCGATGCTCCAGAACCGGGCCTTTATCGTGAAGTTCACCCGCCTGTTTCGCTTTTAGAAGGCCGTCGCCCCAGGCCCGACGCGGCCCGCTCCGACACCTTCCTCCAACACCGCCCTTCACACGGTTGCACACCACCGCGGCGGTGCCGCTTGTCGCCACGATCCTTATGTCACAATCACACGCACCCCCGGACCCACCGTCAACGAATCCGTCGCCGCGCGTGTATTCGGACAGAGGTCCCAACATGCCGTCTTCGACCACCACCACCGCCGCGACTGCCCTGCTCCTCTCGCTGTCGATCGTGGCCACGGTCACGACCGGTGCGGAAGCGCAGTCGGCCGCTTCGGAGAGGCGCGTCGCCGTCGTGGGCTTCGTCAACATCACCGGCTTGGCTGAGGACGAGTGGATCGGCGCCGGCATCATCGAGAGCCTCGGGGCCGAGTTGGAGCGTGACGGCGGCCTGTCTGTGGTTGGGCGCCAAACAGTGTCGGACACGCTCGAGCGCCTAAGCGCTGACGCTGACGCCGAGGTACAGGACGCACGGACCGCGGAACCGGACGTGGCGGCTGGCCGCCTCCTCGAGGCACATTGGGTCATCAGCGGCGGATACCAGCGACTGCGCGAGCGGATGCGGATCACCGCGCGCATCGTCGACGTGGCGACCGGCGCGGTCGTGCACACGGCGATCGTCGACGGCGCGGTGCCGGAGCTCTTTGCGTTGCAGGACCGGCTTGCCGCCGAGCTCAGGCGGGGGCTGCCATCGGGAGACACGGCCGAACCGACGCGCACGGCGAACGCGCCCCGTGCGGCGGCACCTCCGCCGGCGGCCGCCGAGCCACTGGCAACCCCTGATCCCTCGCCGCCAGCGCTCCGCGATCCGATCGCCGACGGCCGCAGCGGTTTTGCCGCCGCACCGACGACGGTCATCGATGGCGCGCCGCCACCGGTCGCACCCGAGACGATTGCACGCGACGCGACGGGTCGCGCCACCGTGCGCGCGGTCCGGGTGGCGGAACCGCTCCGATTGGACGGCGTGCTGGACGAAGGGGCCTACGAAACGGTGCCATCGTTCGGCGGCTTCACTCAGCAGGCGCCCAATGAAGGCGCGCCCGCAACCGAACGGACCGAGGCGTGGGTCTTCTATGACGACCAGAGCGTCTACGTCGGAGCGCGTCTCTGGGATTCGGCGCCGGAGTCGGAGTGGGTCGCCAACGAGATGCAGCGCGATTCGTTCCAGCTCATCACCAACGATTACTTCAGCGTTGGGTTCGACACCTTCTACGACCGGCGGAATGGCCTCTCTTTCTTTGTCAACCCCATTGGCGGGTTCGGCGATTACGAGATCACCGATGAAGGGAGCCCCAACGTCGACTGGAACCCGATCTGGGACGTCCGGACCGGTCGGTTCGACGGCGGGTGGACCGTCGAGATGCAGGTGCCCTTCAAATCCCTCCGCTTTCGACAGGGTATGTCGCAGGTCTGGGGGATGCAGCTCGCGCGGAACATTCTCTGGAAGAACGAACGGGTCTATCTGAGCCCGGTTCCGATCTCCGGCGGTCCAGGCGAGTTTCGGATGTCGGCGGCCGGCACGCTGACGGGCATCGACATCCCGAGCGGCAACCGGACGTTCGAGATCAAGCCGTACGCCATCGGATCGCTCGCGACCGACGTCAACGCCGTGCCGCTCATCTCGAACGACGGTGACGGCGACTTCGGGTTAGACGTCAAATACGGCATCACCGAGAACCTGACTGCCGACTTCACCTACAACACCGACTTCGCGCAGGTGGAGGTGGACGAGCAGCAGGTGAACCTGACGCGGTTCAGCCTCTTTTTCCCCGAGAAGCGCGAGTTCTTTCTCGAGAGCCGCGGCACCTTCGACTTCGGTCGCGGAGCGCCCTTCGGCGGCGGCGGGGGCGGAGGAGGTGGAGGCACCCGCCGACCAGGCGGGGGCGGCTTCTTCGGCGGCGGCGACGTGCCGACCATCTTCTTCAGCCGGCGCATCGGGTTGGAGGGGGGGCAGACGGTACCGATCCTCGGCGGCGGCCGCCTCACCGGAAAAGTGGGTAAATTCAGCATCGGAGCCGTGAACATGCAGACCGACGACACGCTGAGCGCGAACGCCGTGTCGACGAACTTCACGGTCCTGCGTGTCAAGCGCGACATCCTGCGCCGCAGCAGCATCGGCGGTATCTTCACCGGCCGATCAGAGGCGCTGGCAGGCTCAGGATCGAACGAGGTCTACGGCATCGACGGAGCCTTCTCGTTCTACGACAACGTCAACTTCAACGGCTACTACGCCCGCACGCAGACGCCCGGCCTCGTCGGCGACGACGCGAGCTACCAGGGGGTGTTCACGTACAACGGCGACCTGTACGCCTTGCAGCTCGACCACTTGATGGTCGGTGACAACTTCAACCCGGAGATCGGCTTTCTGCGGCGGGACGATTTCCGGCGCACGTTCGCCACGGGCCAATACAGCCCGCGGCCACGGTCGCTTCGAGCAGTGCGTCAGTTCATCTTCGGCGGCAGCCTCGACTACATCGAGAACGGGGCGGGCCAGGTCGAGACTCGGATCGCGCAAGCGCGCTTCAGCACCGAACTGGAGAACAGCGACCGGTTCGGCTTCGATATTCAAGACAACTACGAGTTATTGGTCCAACCGTTCCCGATCGCCTCGGACGTCACCATCCCGGTGGGCGCCTACGCCTTCCAGGACATCTTCGCCTCCTACTCCATGGGTGCGCAGCGGCGGTTCTCCGGCACCTTCTCCATCCAGCGCGGCGGGTTCTTCAGCGGGAACATCACGGCCTACGGCTACCGGCGCGGGCGGATCGAGATCACTCCGCAGTTCTCGTTCGAGCCGAGCATCTCGCTCAACCGGATCGATCTCCCGGAGGGGACGTTCACCGCGACGCTGGTGCAGAGCCGCCTGACCTATACCCTGACCCCGCGGATGTTCTTCGGGGGTCTGCTGCAATACAACAACGGCAACAACTCGCTCAGCACGAACCTCCGGCTGCGCTGGGAGTATCAGCCCGGGAGCGAGCTGTTCGTCGTCTACAACGACCAGCGCGACACCGGGCTGCGCGGCTCGCCGTTGCTCCAGAACCGCGCCTTTATCGTCAAGTTCACCCGCCTGTTTCGTTTTTAGATGGGGCTTCGCCCCACACCCCACGCGCCGTGCGCGCGTTGGGCGATTCGACCGAAGTCGTTGACATGCTGCGGATTATCAGCGAGCATTAACGAGACATTTTGGCGGGACTCCATATAGCGAGGGACTCATCATGAAGCGTGTGGTCATTTTGGTGGCCGGATTTGCGCTGGCCATGGCGATGGGCGCGGCGCCCGCGAGCGCGGCCGAAGATACACCGACATTCAACGGCGAGGTCGGGCAGCTCATGCTCGATAACTGCGCCACTTGCCATCGGCCCAATCAGATCGCGCCGATGTCACTGCTGTCCTATAAGGAAGTCCGGCCGTGGGCGCGAGGGATCAAGTCCAAGGTGGTCTCGCGCGAAATGCCGCCGTGGTTCGCTGACCAGCGGTTCGGCGAGTTCGCCAACGACATCAGCTTGAGCGACGAGGAGATTGCCACGATCGTCGCGTGGGTCGATGGCGGCGCGCCGGAAGGCGACGGTGTCGCCCCGCAGCCACCGCACTTCTCGGCGGCCGGCTGGGGCCACCCGGACGGCACGGACCCCGACTACGTGATCGAGTTCCCGATCGAATGGGATGTCGCCGCCGACGGTGAGTTTCCCAACTTCAACCTCTATCAGCCGCTGCCGTTCAACGACGTGATGCGGGTGTCCGCGACGCAGGTGCGTCCCGGCAACTACGCCGCCACGCACCACATCACGACGGCCCTCATGAGCATGCCTCCGGGGATGAAGCTGGGCACCGGACCCGCATGGCCGGGTGGGCCGACGATGGACTACGCCATTGTCCCCGACGCCGACGCCGATCCCGAAGTGTTGGCCAAGTTGAGGGAATCGCAATCCTCGGGGCAGGGAGAGTTCGACCAGACAGAGACGTCCGAGGAACGCGAGGCACGGGAAGAGCGCGGGCGCGCGCGGACCGGGTTCGGCCCCTACATCCCGGGGATCCGAGCCGAGTTGGCGAAGCCGGGCCAGGCCAAGGAGATTCGCGGTGACCTCTTCGACCACATCGTGTGGAACATGCACTACCAGGCCACCGGCAAGCCGGAGAAGGCGCGCCCGTCGATCGGCGCCTGGTTCGCGACCGAAGGCGTGACGAAGTATGAGCGCACGATCGTGCTCAACGAGACCACCTCCGAGAGCGAGCAACTGGTGGCGCCGTCACTCACGCCGGAAGAACGGCGGGCCGCGCGGCAGGCACGCCAGATCGCACAGGGACTGAACCCGCTGCTCGACCCGATCCCGGCGGGCGACGGAAACTGGACCGTGACCGGCATCGGCGGGTTCGAGAACGATTCGATCCTGCAGAGCATGCTCGTCCACGCGCACCTGCGCGGCAAGGACTTCACGTATGTCATGACCTACCCCGACGGTCGAGAGGACATCATCCTTCGGGTCCCGAACTACGATTTCGACTGGCAGTTCGTGTACGAGTTGGCGGAGCCGCTGAAGGTGCCGGCCGGCAGCACGTTGAAGATGATTGCGCGCTACGACAACTCTCGAGCGAACCGGGAGAACCCCGCGCCGCACAAGGAGACGTATTGGTCGGAGCAGAGCTGGGACGACATGTTCCTCACCACCGCCAACTACGTCCTGGACGAGGAAGGCGCGAACGACGACTAGTTCGGCGGTAGCACACGAAGACCAGGGGTCGGCGGCGCACACGCCGTCGGCCCTTTTTTTTTGCTGTCTGGAGACTCGGGTCATGACGAAACGAACGCTCGCGCTGGGGAGTCTGGCGATCGCCGTGGCGTGGTCACCGCTCCCCGTCGCAGGCGAGCAGCGAGGGCGAGGGGGCGCCAGCGGCACCAAACCGCAGGCCGCGATCGTCACGACCGTCGGCTGCGTGGAGCGGGGCGCCGGCGAGAACACCTGGCGTCTCACGCGCGCCGCGGACCCGGAAACGACCCGGTTCGGGGTCTTCGACACGGCGCAGGTCGACGAAGCACGGGAGACCGCGCGCGGGTCGCGCGAGTTCCGCCTCATCGGGGTCGCCGACTTCCTGACCCCCGAGGGTCTGTTGCGGTCAGGTGATCGCGCGCTGTTTACGACACCCGAGCAAATCAACGCGACGGGTGAGTTGCGCGAGGGCCGCACGGTACTGGTCAAGGGGCTGCTCATCGATCCGGATGGTGAGCCACGGATCAACCTGGTGGCGGTAGTTGGGCTCGCCGACACCTGTGAGTGATAGCGCGGTCAAGGAGTCGTCCGTCATGGCCAAGCACATCGTGTTCGCCACGCTACTCGTCGTCGCAGCTTCGCCGCTGGCCGCGCAGACGCCGGCGCAGGTGGAGGCGGAGCCCCTGGTGAAGCTGCAATCCGGGGAGACGGTCGTGGAGGGTCAGTGCCTCACCAGACAAGAGCTGGATTTGACGGCCGGACTCAATGCGCTGAGTCGACCGACCGTCGGCCCTGAAGGAGTCAAGACTCTCGAAGAAGGCGATGGCGACGATGTGATGCCGTTCGATCCCCATTACTTCATCGGCACCTGGGAGATCGACGGCCCCGTCCCCGGATCCGCGCTCGGCGAATCGGGCGACATGGTCGGCACCGAGACGGTCCGTCATGTCGGAGGCTGTGCGTACCAGAGCACCATCGAGGCCACTATCGGCGACACGCCCTTCACGGCCACGTCGCTCATGTATTACGACCGACGCTCGAAGTATCTCGTGAGGCTCGAGGACGACAGCCGCGGCCTTCGGCTGCTCAAGTCCGGTCGCGTGGGCGGCGACCCGGGCGGTTTCTACTCCCACCACTGGGAAGTGCCGGCGGTCACCAGTCAGGGGACACAGGTGCGCCTGACGGGGCGGACATACATCACGTCGCCGTATGCCTACCGGGTCCAGACGCGGATTTCAGAGGACGGTGGTCCCTTCATCAACTTTGGAACGGTCTGGTGGGAACGTCCGCTCGACCAGCCCTAGCGGCTCGCTGCTAGCCCTCTCCGACATCGACGTCGAAGGCCGCGGTCTCGACCGCGCCGCCCACCTTCACCTGCACGAACACGCGATAGGCGCCCGGCTCGGGAAACACGAACGGGAACGCCACCCGGTTCTCCGGCGCGAGAGCGTGCTGCATCCCGTGCATCGGGCGTCCCCCGGCCCCCTCGGCTCCTTCGGCGCTCGCAAACCGTTGCTGCGCCGCCATGTTGATGCTGCCCGAGGGGTGCAGGTGCACGAAGACCGAGCCGTCGTCGCGCACCGCGGCATGGCTCATCATCCCCATATACGGCTCGAGGACCGACGCGACGCCGTCGGCTTCCATCACCGCGAAGCGTAGTGAGGTCTCGGCGTCGGCAACTGCCGACCCGTCGCGCTCCCATCGAATCGTGCGCCCACTCCGCAGGCCATACGAATCGGACCCCGCGTTCCCCAACGGGCGCAGGGTGGACCATGAATCGTCGGGATCGCGCGCGAGCGCGGTCGCCCCGGCCTGGGCCACGGTCGCCGGTGCCACCTCCGCCCTGGCCTGTGATGCGGGCGCGTGCACCCGGTCGACGAGCGTCTGCGCAAACCCCGACTCGTGCACGATGTCGGCGTAGATGCGGTAGTCGCCCGCCGGCAGGTCCGGCCACGCCACGGTGAAGGAGTCGTCGCCGACACGTAGGGGATGCACGTGCGCGAACGCCGACAGATCGCCATCCTTGATCAGGAACATGTGCATCAGCTTGCCGTGGTCCGACATGAGCGGTGACCAGGTCCGCCCCCCCCAGCTCGGGTCGTCAACCCTCAGCGTGAGGCGCGACCCGCCGGCGCTCGCCTCCATGCTGGACACCGTGCTGGGCGGACGATAGATCCGACTGACATACGCGGCGTCGGCGGCGCCCCACCAGGCCCATCCACCCCAGCACAGCAGAGCGAGCACGCCTCCGCCGATGCTTGTCGCCAGACGGCCGCGTGTGCGCCTGCGGGCATCGGGAGCAGTCCCTGGCGCGAGCACGCTTTCACGTACCGCCGCCCCGAAGACCGTCATGGCGCCGACGAACAGGAACGCCGCGGCCCCGATGAGGGCCGCCGCCATGCCACGGTTCATGTCGAGCCGGCTCTCGGCGACCGCCAGCACCGGGACGAACGCGGTCCCCTGCCCCTCCGTCCCCGCGACATCGACGTGCACGCTGTAGGAGCCGGCCGTCATGAGCCAGAGCTCGGCGTCGTAGAGCGTGGGGTCTCCGGCCACCGGCCTCGCCGGATCGGGCGGGGGGGCGCCTTCGAGGCCGACATCCCATCGCAGGGGACGCACGGTCACGCGCTCGACGCCATCGCCGCGCGTCACACGGACGGAAATCTGGGCAAGCCCGGGGATCACGTCCGGCGTACGGACGATCACCCGGATGCCGTAGGGACCCGCCGGACCCTCGAAGTACGCGTTGGAGGTGCCGACGTGCGCCGACAGAGCGAGCGCCGCACCCAGCACGACCGCGACGGATGCCACACGTCGGATGGCGCCGGTCACCGCCGCACCCGGGCCATCCAGTTGCCCCACCAGAGGCCAGCGGTCGCCGACGCCAAGGCGATCAGCACCATCACGCGTGCGGCAGCGAACGTCATGGAATCGCCCCAGAACTGGTATTGCCAGTCACCGGGCGTCGAGTTGTAGTCGAAAACATCGGCGGCGAAAAAGGCGTTCCGGGCGCCGTCGGTGAGCAGGAAACTCGCGAAGGGCCACTGGACGGCCGCCAGGATAAGCATCAAGACGAGGCCGGCGCCAACAGCGGTTGCCCACCGCCGCGCCCGCCCCGCGCTGTCGGGGACGCGGTTCATCAACAGGTCGACGGCCAGCGCGGGGACGATGAGCAGGATCGGAAAGGCCGGCGTCACCATGTGATCCACTTGCCGGAGGATCGGCGCCAGCATCGGCTGTGCCGGGAAGAGCTGGAGGATCCAGATCATGACCATCGTGACGCCCATGTAGACGGCTGCCGCCGCCGTCGCCCCCCACCGGAACCGCGCGCTCCGCGAGACCCCGATGAGCAGGAAGGGAAAGATCCCGGCGCTCACGAGGAAGAACTGCGGCCCGTGCTGGTCGTTTGGATACGTGATGTATTCGGTGGCGAGCGTCGCCAGCATGACGATCAACGCCCCTCCCGCGTAGACGAAGAGAAACAGCAACGACCGGGCGCTCGTTCCACGGTCGGTGGGCGAGCCGGCGTTGTTCTGCCAGGCGAGGGCCATCAGCATGGCGCCGATCTGGATCGCCAGGATGCCAGCGGCGAGCACCGCGTGCGGGGGGCTCAGGATCTCGACGTCGAGGCCGTAGGCGTTGTGCCACCAGTCGTCGAATGGCCCGGAGGTGATCATGGCGAACGAGCCCCAGATGCATACCCACGCCCCGAGCGGCGCGCGGAATCCCCAAAATGACACGCCGCCGGCGCGCTCTCCCGACGTGCCCGCGAACGTCGTCTTGAGCGCGAGCCAACCGCACGACAGCCCCGCGACCGCTCCGCCCAGATAGATGGCCAGATGCGCCGGTGTCCAGAACGTGTCCCGTCCGATCGTGCGGTGCCACGAGATGTCCCAGATGACGCCGACGAGCACGCTGGTCGACGCAAAGGCGACCGCCCAGAGATACCAGGGGACGACGGCCGGCATCGCGGCCGCCTTCGTCATGTCGAGGGTGGTAGCTGGTGCAGGCGGAACGTATGTGCTCATGAATGCCTTCGCGTCTTGAGGTGCCGAACGACTTCTTAGTAGTTTACGCTGATCGTCTTGAGGCCGTTCACTCCGGACTATGGTCTGACGCTCTGAGAGGAGCGAGGTATGCGATCCAAGGTCACCATCGTCACCGCGGCCGGGCTGCTCGCCTTGGCGCTGAGCGGTTGGACGGCACAGAGTGCGCGCCAACCGGACGACGCCGACGATAGTACGGTGGCCACGCTGGTCGGACGTCTGACCCTCGAGCGTTACAAATCGACGCTCCAGGGTCTGACCCAGTTCGGCGATCGGCGCCAGGGGACACAACGAAACCGCGACGCGATCGATTGGATCGAGGAACGGCTGCAGGACGTCGGGTGCACGGCCACGGCGCGCCTGGACTACGTGTACGACGCGGTGCCACGACAACGGAGTGGACGGCGACAGACCGGCGACCTCGACCCGCGTGACGGCACCCCGACCGGCGGACGGATCGGTCGCAACGGCTCCGGTCCCGGTGGCAGCAGCATCTTCGGCTACCGAGCTCGAACCGGAGTCAATACGGATCCGGCCGCACAGGCTGATCCCCGGCTGCGCGAGCTGAACCGGGAGCCCTCGACGCCGGGCCCGCGGCAGCAGGTCTATTGCACGACCATCGGCACCACGCATCCGTCGGAGATGTACATCCTCGGCGCCCACATGGACGGGCACGGCTGGGGCGAGGCCGCGAACGACGACGGCTCCGGCACCGCGCTGGTCCTGGAGCTTGCGCGCGTCTTCAACGCGCCCGACGTGCGGACCGGGCGCTCGATCCGCTTCATCCTCTGGAACAATGAGGAGACCGGGCTGAACGGGAGCCGCGCCTACGTCGAGCAGCGGCAGGCGATGCAGGGACGCGAGGACCCACCGGGATCGGGACGGTATCCCGAGCCCCGCTGGCTCGGCATGATCCAGCACGACATGATGCTGTTCGACCACGGCGCCCCGCACGCCGACGGCACGGTGAGCCGCGACCAGCGGCCGGAAGCGGACGTCAACATCGAGTTCCAGTCGACCGCCGATCTGGCGGACGAGGCCCGCGCGCTCGCGTATGTCTTCAAGGCGGCCAACGACCGCTACGCCACCGACTACCCGGCGACCGTTGGGCCGCACATGACGAACACCGACTCGACGCCGTTCATGCACATCGTCCCGGCAATCAGTCTCCGCGAGCACGAGCGCGGTGCGCAGATCGGCGCCGGCTGGGATCCGCACTGGCACCAACCCACCGACGTCTTCGCCACGTTCTCGGATGACGACTTCCGCTTGGGCCTGAACGCGGCCCAGACGACGCTTGCGGCGATTGCCCAACTCGTGGAGGCCCGGATCGCTACGCGGTGAGGCGCGGCGGCGACATGCGGACACCGCACGTAGTTTTGTGGGAGAATTCTTGGTCCATCCCCGCTCGAGTCTTCTCAATCGAACGACATCAGCACTACACGGAGGAACGCAATGTCGAGATGGAATCTGGTGACCGTACTCGTGCTCACGCTCGCGATGGCGGGGACCGCCGCCGCGCAGTCGAAGCTCTCCGCCGACGACTACGCGGAGATCCAGCAGCTCTACATCAAATACTCCCGCACCATCGATGCCGGTGACGCCGAAGGATACGCGGACACCTTCACATCGGACGGCGTCTTCGGCAACTCGACCGGACGCGCCGCGTTGATCGAGTTCGCCAACGGCTTCCACGAGAGCAACCAGGGGCGCACGCGTCACTGGAACAACGAAATCATGATTGAGCCGACCGCCGAGGGCGCCGACGGGAGCTGCTACCTCTCCCTCTACAACACCGGCACGCGTCCTCAGACCCTCATGGTGACGGGGATCTATCGGGACAAGCTCGTCAAGACATCGAACGGCTGGCGTTTCAAGAGCCGGGCCGTCGAGGTCGACCAGCCGGCGGACACCGGCCAGTAACCGCGTAGAGCGGCGGCGATCGGCTGCCGACCGCCGTCGCCTACCCTAGATCCGTACGTAGCCGCCCCCCCGTAGGGCAAGGCTTCAGCCTTGCCCGAGGTCTTCTACCGCCGTGATGAGCGTCGAGAGATCGTCTCGGCCATGACCACGGCCCATGAGCCCGTTGATGAGCTGCATCGTGACGGCGCCTGTGGGGAGCGCGACGCCGAGGTCGTGCGCTAGCGTCATCACCGTGTTCAGGTCCTTGTGATAGAGCCGGGTCTCGATCCCGGCCTCGAACTCGCGCCGCGCCATTCGGTTGCCGAAGAAGTCGAGCACGCGGCTCGACGCCATCCCACCCATCATCGCCTGCTGCACCAGCCCGACGTCGAGTCCGCTGCGCCTCGCCAGCGTCAGCGCCTCGGCGACCCCCTGCGCCGTGACGAGCAGCAGGAGCTGGTGGCACGCCTTCGTCGCCTGCCCGGCGCCCGCGTCGCCCATGTGGAGCACGTTCGTGCCGAGGCACTCGAAGAGCGGCCGCGCGCGGTCGAGCGCGGCGGCCGAGCCGCCGACCATGATCGACAGCGTCGCCTCTCGTGCGCCCTGCGGGCCACCCGACACCGGCGCGTCGAGCATGTCGATGCCGCGCTCGGCCAACCGTGCGCCCATCGCGCGCGTGGCCGTCGGATCGATGGTGCTCGTGTCGATGACGAGCGTTCCGCGTCGCGCGCCGTGGATGACGCCGTCCTCACCGAGCACGATCTGCTCGACGTCGGACGTGGCGGTCACCATCGTGAAGACGGCCTCGCAGTCGGCGGAGAGCGCCGCCGGCGTCTCATAGCGCGTGGCCCCACGCTCGACCAGCGGTGCGAGTGACTCGGGCCGCCGCGCGTACACCCCCAGCACATGTCGGTGCCGCATCAGGTTGAGCGCCATCGGGCGCCCCATCGTGCCAAGACCGATGAAGCCCAGTTTCATGCTGTCGTCCCTTCTCGATTGCCCACCCGCTGCCAGATGCTATGGTAGCCGCACGAGTGGTTGGTTCCGGCGGCAGGGACGCTGCCGCCGCGGAACGTCGACGGGCGACTATCCATCAGGCAACGAGGAGAGGCTCATGCGCACCGGTCTCGCGGTCATCGGCGCCGTCGTCGTCGCGTTCGCACTGGGTCGGCTCTCGGCGCAGGATGTCCAGCCGTCCTGCCCCATGTGCCCGGCGACCTACGTCGCGGCGGAGGAGCTCGCCGAATACGCGTTCGTCGGACGGTCGGCCGGGCTGGTCGATCAACAGGTGCGCTCGATCGACATTGGCAAATCCAAGGTGCAGATCGCCGTCGCCCATCGTGGCGCGCTCCCGTCGCGCCGGGGCCGAGTCGCCGAGCACGATCTGGTGACCGAGGTCTACGTGGTCATGAGCGGCGGCGGGACGATCCTGACCGGCGCCGATCTCGTCAACAAGGTACGACGGCCGCCCGACAACCGCGCCGTGCAGTTCCTGAACGGACCGGGCAACAATGCCGAAGACGTGCGCAACGGCGCCACACACCAGCTCAAGCAGGGCGACGTCTTCGTGATCCCGGCCGGCACGGGGCACGAGTTCACGCACATCGACGATCACATCACCTACATGATGGTGCGCGTCGACCCCGACGAGGTGGTGCCGCTCATGAACGCCGCGGCGTCACAGGCCTACCTCGCTGAACATCGGTAGTCGACAAGGACGCCATGACACGGCTCGTCACGCTCGGTGCGGTCATCGCGGTTGCCGCGCTCTCCATGTCGGTCGCCGCCACACAGTCGCTCTCCCCGGCCGCCGTGCGCGCGACCGGGATCGAGCAAGTGCGCGACAATCTCTACGTCATCACCGGCTCCGACGTCACGAACCGCGAGGCGTTCAGCGGCGGGAACACCGGCGTGTTCGTCGCGGACGCCGGCGTGACCGTCGTCGACACGAAGCTGCCAGGCTGGGGACAGCACCTGCTCGACAAGATCCGGACGGTCACCGACACACCGGTGGTCCGGATCATCAACACGCACACCCACGGGGACCACACCGGCAGCAACGCGTTCTTCCCCGACACCGTCGAGATCGTCGCCCACGCCAACACCCGCGCGAACATGGAGCGGATGGAGGCGTTCGCCGGCGAGAACGCGACGTTCCTGCCGAGCCGGACCTATCGTGACCGCCTGACGCTCGGCACCGGACGCGACCGGATCGAGCTCTATCACTTCGGCGCCGGCCACACCGACGGCGACACCGTCATTGTCTACCCGGCGCTCCGCGTCCTGCAGATGGGCGACATGTTTCCCTGGAAGGACGCACCGTTCCTCGACCGAAGCAACGGCGGCAGCGGCGTGGCGATGCCCGACACGCTGTCGAAGCTGCTCGCGACCATCGACAACGTCGACACCGTTGTGCCGGGTCACATCCCGGTCACGACACCGGCCGCACTCGAGGAGTTTCAGCGGTTCACAGCCGACCTACTCGCGGCAACGCGGCAGGCCATCGCCGACGGCCAGAGCGCGGAGGAGGCGGCCGCAGCGATCGATCTAAGCGGCAGATATCCCGACTACGCCGCCAACCGCGTCCCGGCGGCCATCCAGGCGATCTACGAGGAGCTGGGACGTTAGCGTCTCAGAAAGATATGAGAATCGCTGTGCTCGGTGTCCTCCTTGGCTGCATCCTCTTCACCAGCGGTCAGCCGACCCACGCGGTCACCGCAACGACCGCGCTGTTCAATGGCAGGAATCTGGACGGCTGGGACATCGTCAACGACGGCCAGTTTTCCGTAGAGGACGGCGTGCTCACAGTCAATCGCGGCACCGGGTGGCTGCGTTCGGACGCCACCTTTGGTGATTTCGTGCTCACGATGGAATTCCGCTTCCTGGAAGAGGGAGCGAACAGCGGCATCTTTGTCCGTACCGGTCCGACAAGCAACGACGACGAGAACGGTTGGCCGAACAATGGGTATCAGGTGCAATGCATGGATACGCTCACCGGCACCCCACTCGCCCATCTGATCCCGTATGGCGCGCCGCCGTTCGAGCATCACTCTGATATCGACGCGTTGAAGAGAGCCTACAAACCGGCGGGCGAGTGGCACACATACGACATCAAGGCCGAGGGGGAGAACCTGACGGTTCATCTCAACGGTGTGCTGATTACCACGGCGACCAGCATCAAGCGTTTGACCGGGCATATCGGCATTCAGGGCGAGCACGGCTTGTTGGAGTTCCGCAAAATCGACGTGGATGAAATCTGAGCTCGCGCTTGGACGGAAAGTGAGGACACCAATGGCACACCGCCCCACGCCGGCTCTTACCGCGCTCCTGGTCGGCATCGCGGCAACCGTCGCCTGCGGCCCTGGTGCGCCGGCGACCGCGGAGGCCCCGGCCAGCACGAGCGCCGCTGACACCCCGACGGCGAGCGGCCCCACAGCGTTCCAGCTCGACCCGATGTGGCCGAAGCCGTTGCCGAACAACTGGGCGGTGGGCAATGTCGTCGGTGTAGCGGTCGATGCGCGCGACCACGTCTGGATCGTCCAACGCCCGGGCAGCCTCACGCCGCAGGAACGCGGCGCCGCCGACGATCCGCCGCTGGCCGACTGCTGTCATCCGGCGCCACCGGTCATCGAGTTCAACCAGGAGGGCGACGTCGTGCAGGCCTGGGGGGGACCGGGCGACGGATACGAGTGGCCCGACTCGGAGCACGGCATCTTCATCGACCATATGGACAACGTCTGGCTGGCCGGGAGCGGCGGTCAGGACGCGCACGTGCTGAAGTTCACGCGTAGCGGTGACTTCCTGCTCCAGATCGGCCGCCACGGTCAGGGTCAGGGCAGCAACGACACCGCCAACTTCGGGATGCCGGCCGAGATCGACATCGACCCGGAGACCAACGAAGTCTTCATCGCGGACGGTTACGGCAATCGTCGTGTCGCGGTGTTCGATGCGGACACCGGCGAGTACAAGCGGCACTGGGGCGCGTATGGGAACCAGCCGACGGACGACGCGTACACGTATGATCCGGACGCGCCGCTGTCGCAACAGTTTGGTCGACCGGTCCACTGCGCGACACTCGCCAACGACGGGCTCCTCTACGTCTGCGACCGGATCAACGATCGCATCCAGGTCTTCCAGAAAGACGGCACCTTCGTCGACGAAGTGGTCATCGCCCAACGCACCCTCGGCTTCGGCTCCGCCTTCGACGTCGACTTCTCGCCGGACCCCGACCAGCAGTACCTCTATAACGTCGACGGGATGAACCAGAAGGTCTGGGTCGTCGAGCGCGCCAGCCTCGACATCGTCGGGTCGTTCGGCTTCGGCGGGCATTTCGCCGGCGGATTCACGGCAGCACATAGCCTCGCGGTCGACGCGAGCGGCAACATCTACGTGGGCGAGACGTTGGAGGGCAAGCGCGTCCAGCGATTCGTCCGTAGTCCGTAGGGGCTGGCTTGGGAGCCCATCTCGCTGGATCGATGGCCGCGCCCCACGGGAACGGGCCATTCTGAGGGCCTGCCTCACCCTTTCCGCGAGGGTGCGGGATCAAGCGCGCGGTGCGACGTAGATAAAGCCCCGTTCGGTCCAGCTCATCGGTGGGGGACCGCGGCGCTCGGTCTGGCGACGGCCAGGAGTCGGTCTCGACCGGCGCCGATCACGCGCGTGGCGGCGCTCTCCGACGCGCCGGTCCCACAGGACGGGAATGCCTCGCTTCTGGGTGAACACCTCGTGGAGCGTCCCGAAGGTCCGCTCATCCTGCCGACGCACGACGAAGTACCGATCCTCTTCCATACGTCGCCGCAACCGCACCGGCATCGGTGCCATGTGGCCTGGCTGATTTGCCCAAACGGTGTTCGAGCACACCACCGTTAGCAGGCCTCCGAAACCCAACCCCGCGGATGACGGATGTCTGGCAACGAACCAGACTGAGCACGCGCGTCACTCGGCGGACGGCTCGCCGGGCGGGGATCGCCGCGGTCTTCGGCGCGACCGCGGTTCAACGCATGGCTCCCTCTCGACACCCGGGCGTCGGCACACACGCCTCGCGACCCGTCCTGAGCGTTGGCCAGGTCGTGCAGCCGCGTCAGGAACTCTTTGACCTGATCGATTTCCTTACGCAGCACACCCATCCTTGACGCGAAGGTCCTCGTCACCTCGACGTCCCGACGCAGCGCCCCGACTTCTGCCGTCAGCCCCTTCATCACGTCGATCAGTTGGTCGCGCGGCACGGTGTGCACCGGCGGCCGGGCCGGACGAACACGGCCCGTCTCGTCGTGCACGTCCGATCGCCGTTCGAGGCCGTCGAACCAGGCTTCGACGACGTCATGGGCGGAACCCCGTGCTGTCGTGCACATCGCGACCGTGAGCGGTTCTGGGTTGGACATGGTAGCGGAGGGCTTCTCGTGCGAACGCCTCATCGGAGTCCGTTGGATTGAACGTCGCTCGCCGAGCAGCGTCCCGTCTTGTTCATCAGGGCTCCGAATCACTCCCCAGCGACCCCCGGCGGCTCGCCGGTCTCCCTGAATGCAGGTCGAGCACCGCTTTGAGGGCCCGAAGTCGGGCAGCCACAACTGCCAGCTCGTCGGGCTCCGATACGAGCCCGCATTCGGGGCACGGAATACCCGAAGTGCCAAGGTCACCAGTCGGTCGATGGTCGACCGCCCGGGTCCGTGGCTAGTGCCAAGCGACGTCATACGGTCAATCACAACATCGGCGACGCTTTTCGTGCGTCGTCACGGTGTGTGCAATCTTCGGACCGGATCACGTGAACCCGCCTCGATCGGAGGACAGCGCTCACAGACGGCCGACACGCGTCTGGACCGCCGCTCCGCTTCGCCGGCTATGGCTGGCCCACGTGGAGCGCCACCGTGCCGGACCCCTGGCAGAACACACCGGATTTTCTCGGCGACTGGGAGGTCGGTGACGTGTTTATCGGGATCGGCGCGGCGAGCTGGTGGCCGGGCGCCAACCCGGGGGAATGGGTCCTACTGAGGGAGGAGGAGGAGGACCTCCTGACCAACCCGCTCGGCTACTCGATTCCCGGGATCGCGGTGCGCGACGTAGCAGACCCGGCCCGCGGCTTTCCCGAAGACCCTTCGGTCGACGGGTTTGCTGCCGCGTGCATCTCCGATCCGGTCACGGGGAATCTGTGGACCGCCGACTCGTATCAGTACGTTACGCAGTTCAGCGGCGTCCCTTCGGCGGAGAGCTCACCGACGGTGAGGAACATCGTGTCGCGGATCACACCAGCAGATTTCGTCCCGCAGGGCGGCCCATCGGCACCGAACGCACTGGCCGTCGACGGCATGGGCCTCGACCGCCGACTATGGATCCGCACGTACGACTATTTTGGGGATTTCTACGGAGGCATCGTCGAACGTCGCCTCCTCGGTTTCGACCTGCCGCACGTGCAAGGGAACCCGGTGTCTGTCAACGGACTTCACGAGCCACCGGTCACCAGCGGTGGCGTCTACAAGCTGGCAATGGGCCTCGCGACCGGCGAGGTCGAAGTGGGACCGGTCGACCTCGGGCTCGACGGCGCTTTGAGTCTGTGCGTGCATCGAGAGTACTTGCCGGCGGTTGCTGCGGCCAATCCCGTGAACGGCTGCTTCAACAACGCCGGCGAACCGATCCCATGTCGCCCCGTGGAGAGCTGCAACACACCCCTGGTCGATGAAGATCTCGACGGCCTGCACGACGTGAACGACCCGACGTGCAACTTGGTCACCGATGTCGAAGTGTGTGGGAACGAGCTGGACGAGGACCGAGACGGGATCGCGCAAGTGTGCACGGGTCCAACCAACACCATCCAGAACACCGAGAACGACCCGTCCACCTGAACCTCGCACCGGCAACAGCGGACGCGCGCTGGACGTACTCGGCCCCGGCCTTGCGCGCCCTCGGCCTGTCCATCACGCCTGGAGGTGACCCGAACGGCTCTCCCGGTGGGTTGGTGACCGGTCGGATTTCCCACGACGCCGCGGGTGTGCGCGCACCGATGAACGCTGACATCGAGGTGTTCGTCAACCGGTTTGGCGCTGTGTCACGCGGAGCATTCACCTGGCAAGTGTGGAACAAGAACCGGTCTCCGATGCTCGCTCCGCCCGTCGGCATGGAGAGCACGGAAGGTGATGCAATCCGGTTCCCCTTGGCGCACTATGCCATGGACCCGGACTGCGGGATGGCCGACCCCGGCGACCCGATCGTGACCGACCCCGATTGTCCGACTGGGCTCCACTACGCCTTTACCGATGCAGCCGAGGTGCCCGACGGGCTCAGCATGGATTCGTACGGTGTCATCGGCGGTGTCGTGGGTCACGGGGCCGCGGAACACCAGCCCGACCCTCACGGCTACCGTGTCGAGGTGGATGTGGCAGATGGTGAAGGGGGCTCCCAGCGGTCGAGCTTCTGGTGGCTGATCCACGATGCCGCCGTTTCGACGCCGCCACCGGTGTGCACCCGGGCCTACGCGAGTCCCGCGGAGCTGTGGCCGCCGAACCGACGATTCCATCGGATCGCCATCGAAGGTGTCATTGGCGCCGATCGGGCTGACCCTGTCAGCGTCACGGTCGACGGCATCCGGCAGGATGAGCCGGTTGGCCGGCGCAACGGCAAATCCTACGCGCCCGACGGCCGTGGCGTGGGAACGCCAACGCCGTCCGTGCGCGCCGAACGGATTCGCGCACGGCGCCGCGGCGGCGGCAACGGGCGTGTGTACTCGATCGCGTTCACGGCGACTGACAATGCTGGCGCGTCGTGCACCGGCGCGGTGTCAGTATCGGTGCCGCTCAGCCGACACCACCCGAGCGTCGATGACGCCGCGCGCTTCGACTCCACGGTGTGCTTCCGGTCGAAGCGCGGTGGGCACCGAGACGACCACGACCGTGGCCGTCGGCGCGGCCGGGATGATGGGTCTTCCGGGGACTCCCGGAAGCATCGTTCTAGCGACGACAGCGATGACGACGACGCCGCGAAATCGCGCAGCAAACGCGGCCGGTCAGGAAGGAACCGATGGGGTCGGCTCGCCCACAGCGCCCGCGCCGCACGTCAGGCCTGATACAGCACCACCTCCTCGTCTCCGCCGAGCGCCCGGACGCGCGTCCCGACCCGTCAGAGCGAGCGGCCCCACTCGCCGACCGTCCCGCCTCGGGCACCCGCCGAGCGAGCCGGATCAAAACGAGCATGGCCCGGAAGCGACGGAGGGCGTACAATGTTCCCGCGTCAGGCTGTGTCCGGCGCATCCGGAGTCCCTTAGGAGCGAGAGCATGAAGGTAATCTTGAGCGCTGCCACAGCGCTGGCGCTCGTGTGCGTCGTCTTCACATCGCCGGTGCAGGCGCAGTCCTTTGATCCGCCACGTCTGTCGAATGGAAACCCCGATCTGAACGGTATCTGGCAGGCGCTGAACCCCGCCAACTATGACCTCGAGCCCCACATCGCCCGTCATGCGATGGCGCTGCGCGAGGGGCCCCAGGGTCCGCTGCCCGCCGCACCGGTCGTGCAGCTCGGTGCCGTCGGCGCCGTGCCGGGCAGCATGGGTTGGATCGACGGCGGCGGCACGATCCCCTACACGCCCGAGGCGCGCGCGCTGAAGGAAGAAAACCAGGCGAACTGGCTCGACCGCGATCCCGAGATCAAGTGCTACATGCCCGGTGTGCCACGTGCGACCTACCTGCCCTTTCCGTTCCAGATCTTTCAGAACGAGGGTTCGGTCTTCATCGCCTACGAGTTCGCAGGCGCCGTCCGCGACATCTACCTCGAAGACGTGGGACCGGCGGAGACCGATTCCTGGATGGGACAGTCGGTCGGCCGCTGGGACGGTGACACGCTGGTCGTCGAGGTCACCGGCCAGAGCGACCAGACCTGGTTCGACCGGTCCGGGAGCCATCACACGAACCAGCTGCGCGTCACCGAGCGATACACGCTCATGAGCCCCAATCACATCCAGTACGAGGCGACGATGGACGACCCCACGGTCTTCACGCGCCCCTGGACGATTCGCATGCCGCTCTACCGGCGCGTCGAAGCGGGCGCGCGGCTGATGGACTTCAAGTGCGTCGAGTTCGTCGAAGAGCTCATCTTTGGCCACCTGCGTCGCAACCCGCTGGAGCGATAACGAGGGAGCATCATGATTAGTCGACAGACACGCGTGCTTGGTGTTGTTGCCGTCGCGGTCGTCGCGTTGGCGCTGGCGTCTGTGGCCACCGCTCAGGACATCCCGCGAACCGCGAGCGGCCGCCCGGATCTCTCCGGAACCTACGACACCGCCACGTTGACCCCGCTGCAGCGCCCCGAGGAGTACGGGGATCGGCTCGAGCTGACCGAGGAAGAAGCCGCCAGCATCGGGCAGGGGGGACAGGCCGCAGTCGGTCTCGCGGCTTTCAACATCCCACTCGACAGGAACGAGGAGACCGGGCCCCCGACTGAAGCGCCCCCGGTCGGCGGCGACGGCTCGACCAGTGCGGCCGGCGCCGTCGGCGGCTACAACTCGTTCTGGTTCGATGCCGGCAATGGGGCCTTCCAGATCGACGGCAAGTGGCGGACGTCGATCATGACCGATCCCCCGAACGGTCGCTATCCGCCGCTGACGCCAGAGGCCCAGGAGGCGCGGGCCGGGTTGGCCGCCTTCTTCCGACCGAACACCGGCACCGCCTGGTGGCTGACCGAGAACGGCCTCGATGCGCCGGGTCCGTATGATGATCCGGAGATCCGACCGATGGCGGAGCGCTGCCTCCTTAGCTTCAGCTCGACCACCCCGATGCTGCCGGGTCTGTACAACAACCTGAAGCGGATCGTGCAGACCGACGACAATGTCCTGATTCTCGCCGAGATGGTGCACGACGCGCGGATCGTCCGGATGAACCAGGAGCACGCCCCCGAGGAGATGCGGTTCTGGCTCGGGGATTCGGTCGGGCACTGGGAGGGCGACACTCTGGTGGTCGACACGACGAACTTCACCGGCACGTCCGGGCTCGGTCAGGCGTCGCGGAACCTGCACGTCGTGGAGCGGTTCACTCGGATCGATACCGATACGCTCCGCTACCACTTCACCGTCGAGGATCCGACCGTCTGGAGCGCACCCTGGAGCGGCGAATACACCTGGCCGGCGACCGACCAACGCGTCTACGAATACGCCTGCCACGAAGCGAACTATTCGTTCCATGGCATTCTGGGTGGCGCACGGATTCTCGAGCAAGACGTCCGGGAAGGGCGTTGAGCGCTCACGTTCAACGATTGCCGAGGGAGGTCCACCTGCGAAGTCGAACTGCAGCGGTTCTCGGCGTGCTCGCGGTGACAGGTGCCCTACTGGTGCCGGCCACCGCCGATGCTCAGGACCATGATAAGGACATCCCTCGAACGGCGAGCGGGCGCCCGGATCTATCTGGCCACTACGACGGAGCGACGCTGACGCCGCTCCAGCGACCCGAGCGCTACGGAGACCAGCTCGTGCTGTCTGACGAGGAGGCGGCGGCGGTCGCCGAACAGGCGTTCGAGGGCAACCTGGAACGGAACCAGGACAGCGATCCGAATCGCGAAGCGCCGCCCAGCGGCGGGGATGGCTCGCCGGGCGCGGCCGGTAACGTCGGCGGCTACAACACGTTCTGGGTGGACCCTGGAACACAGGGCTTTCAACTCGACGGTCAGTATCGGACGTCGATTATCACCGACCCGGCGAATGGACGGCAGCCGCCGATGACGCCGGAGGGAGAGGCGCGTGTGGCGGCGTTCCTCACCCTGTTCCGTGAGAACACCGGCACCGCTTGGTGGTTGACGGAGAACGGCCTCGACGCGCCCGGGCCGTACGACGACCCGGAGATCCGCCCGGTCGCGGAGCGCTGTCTCCTGGGCTTCAGCTCGACTGCCCCGTTTCTGCCGTCGCTCTACAACAACCTGAAGCGGATCGTCCAGACCGACGACCACGTGATGATCCTCGCGGAAATGGTGCACGACGCGCGCATCGTCCGGATGAACGCGGAGCACGCGCCACCGGGAATCCGGACATGGCTGGGCGACTCTGTCGGCCACTGGGAGGGCGACACGCTGGTCGTCGACACCACGAACTTCAACGACACGCCCGGGATGTTTCAGGCCACGCGCGACCTGCACGTGGTGGAGCGCTTTAGCCGCATCGATGCCAACACGCTGCGCTATCAGTTCACCGTTGAGGATCCGAATGTCTGGACGGCCCCCTGGAGCGGCGAATATCCCTGGCCGGACAGAAACACCCGCGTCTACGAGTACGCCTGCCACGAGGCGAACTACTCGTTCCAGGGTATTCTCGGTGGTGCGCGGATCCTCGAACAGGACGTCCTGGAAGGCCGATAGCGTCCCTGTGTCCTGGTCTGCCGATGGAGGTTGACATGCGACGTCGCACAGCAGCGGTTCTCAGCCTGTTCGCGTTGGCGATCGTGCTGGCGCCGGTCGCCTCCGACGCCCAAGACCATGATCAGGACATTCCGCGAACGGCGAGTGGCCGTCCGGATCTGTCGGGCTCCTATGACACGGCGACGCTGACGCCGCTGCAGCGACCCGAGCGCTACAGTGATCAACTCGTGCTGTCGGATGAAGAAGCGGCTGCGATCGCCGAACAGGCGTTCAACCGCAACCTGGAGCGGAACCAGGACAGCGACCCGAATCGCGAGGCGCCGCCGACCGGCGGTGACGGTTCGCCTGGCGCCTCCGGCAACGTCGGCGGCTACAACACGTTCTGGATCGACCCCGGGTCGGGAGCCTTCAAGATCAACGGCGAATGGCGGACGTCGATCATCACCGACCCGTCGAACGGACGTCGGCCGGCGATGACGACCGACGCCGAGGAGCGCGCAGCCGCGCGGCGGACGCTGTTCCGCCCCAACACCGGCACCGCCTACTGGATGATCGAGAACGGCCCGGACGCCCCCGGGCCATATGACGATCCGGAGATCCGGCCGCTCGCCGAGCGCTGTCTGCTCGGCTTCAGCTCGACCGGCGGCCCTCCGATGCTGCCGGCGCTCTACAACAACCTGAAGCGGATCGTGCAGACCGACGACTACGTGATGATCCTCGTCGAGATGGTCCACGACGCGCGCATCATCCGGATGAACGACGCGCACGCGCCGCCCGAGATTCGCGGGTGGCTTGGCGATTCGATCGGCCACTGGGAAGGCGACACGCTCGTCATCGATACGACGAACTTCAACGACACCCCGGCGCTCAGGCAGGCCACACGCGATCTCCACGTGGTGGAGCGCTTCCGCCGGCTCGACGCCGACACCCTCCTCTATCAGTTCACGGTCGAGGATCCCAACGTGTGGTCAGCACCCTGGAGCGGCGAGTATGCGTGGCCGGCGAGCGACAACCGCGTCTACGAATACGCCTGCCACGAGGCGAACTACTCGTTCCAGGGCATTCTCGGCGGCGCACGGATTCTCGAGCAGGACGTTCGCGATGGCAAGGTTACGGAAAGCAGATAGGTCAGACAACACGAGGTGCATCCCATGCGCAAGCAGCCACATCGTCACATCACACGGGGTATCAAGGCGTTCCTCCTGGTCGGCGTCGCGGCGATCGTGATGGCCGCAGCGGTACCGGTCATCGCGCACCACGCGTTCGGCGCCGAGTTCGACCCGAATCGGCCGGTCCTCCTGCGCGGACCGGTGGTCAAGGTCGAGTGGGTGAACCCACACACGTGGATCCACCTTGAGGTGACCGACGACGACGGCACCAAGGAAGTGTGGATGGTCGAGGGCGGCACGCCGAACACGCTGCTGCGGCGGGGTCTGCAGCGGAACTCGATCACGCCGGGCATGATGATCGTGGTCGATGGCTATCAGAGCAAGGACCGCACGGCCCGCGCCAACGGACGCGACGTGACGTTCGAGGACGGCCGCAAGTTCTTCATGGGCTCGTCCGGCACCGGCGCGCCGCGCGACGGTCGCGACGCGACCGAGCCGGCACGCTAACGCCGGCGTCCCGACACCTGTTCCACGGGCACACCGCGTCCTGGCGGCTCCGCCGGGGCGCGGTGACGCTCCTCCCCTCTTCGAACCCGCACCGGTAGTCCACTAGGAGCCCGTGGTGACGGTTTGGACACGCTGGCTGCGCCACCCCCAATCGGTGTGGCTGCGGAAGGCGCTCTTCCAGATACACCTCTGGTCCGGCATCGGGGTCGGGCTCTACATCGTCGTCATCTGCGTCAGCGGAAGCGTGCTGGTCTATCGCAGCGAGCTGCGCCAGACCTTCGAGCCCCAGCCCCGCTTCGTGACGGTGTCCGGCGAGCGCCTGGGGATCGAGGCGCTGACGGCTATTGCGTTACGCGCCTATCCCGATCACACCGTGTCGCGGGTCATCGAGCGCGAGGACCCTGCCCGGGCCGCCACCGTGACGCTCGACCGAGACGGCCACCGTCGACAGATGCTGTTCGACCCCTACACCGGCGCTGACCTCGGTCACCAGTTACCGGTCCCCTACCGCCTCACGACGTGGCTCCTCGACCTGCACGACAACCTGCTCTACTCGGACACCGGGCGACGCGCGAACGGGGTCGGTGCAATCCTCTTGACGCTGCTGAGCCTGACCGGCGCGGTGATCTGGTGGCCGGGAATCCGGGGATGGCGCCGGAGCCTGCTGGTCGACTTCAGGGCCAACTGGCGCCGGCTGAACTGGAGTCTCCACAGCGCACTCGGGTTCTGGACGGTGGCGTTCGTCTTCATGTGGGGCGTGACCGGGGTCTATCTGACGTTCCCGGAACCCTTTGCCGCGCTCGCAGACGCCATCGAACCCTACGACGAGGAGAGCTTCGATCCGCGGACGGTCGACGAGGTGCTCGCTTGGGTGGCGCGGGTGCACTTCGGCCGATTCGGCGGATGGTCCACGAAGCTGCTGTGGGCCATCGTCGGGCTGCTGCCGGCGGCGCTCTTCGTCACCGGGGCGCTGATGTGGTGGAACCGCGTGCTTCGACCGCAGACGGGGCGGGACGCGGCGACCACCGACCGTTTCTGAACACAGGGCGGGCCGACCTACCGCGAGCCCTCCGCAGCTCGCCGCTCTTCCAGACGCGCCCCGCCGAGAATGCCGGGCATCGCGTAGTTCCCTTCGTGGCAGGCGTATTCGAAAATCGGATCCTCGGTGGAGGTGTGCAACAGCTCGACGGTCCACGGGCGCGTCCAGGTCGCCGCATCGTTGAGCGTGATCTCATGCTTGAGGACGTCGGGACGGATGCGCGTGAATCGCTCGACCAGATGGAGGCCCTCGGTCGCCCCATTGAAGCGGGCCTCTGGCGAGTAGTTGCGGGTCTCGACGACCAGCGTGTCGCCCTCCCATCGGCCGCGCGCATCGCCATCCCACAGCTGGATATCGTCATCGAGATGTGAGCGACCATCGAGCGGAATCGTGCGGATCCCGTGGCCCATCTCCTGGAGAATGGCCACGTGGCCGGGCGTCTGGACAATCTGCAAGTAGCTGTTGTACCCGGACCCCATGCGGGGCGCTGCGAAGTGTAGGCAACGGTCGCCCAGGTTGCGATTCTCGGGACCATCCGAGGGATGAGCGCTCGCGTACGCGCGACGCGTTGCCGCTCGCGTCTGTGCCGTCTCGGTGAGCTCCGGGATCCTCCCATTGGGCGGGTCGACGACGAGCGACGTACGGTTGTCGAGCTGACGCTCGACGAGCCAGAACGCGTTGTAGTTGCCGGTGACGACGTCGAAGTCCTGGAACTCGGCGTCGCCGAGCGCCTGCTGAATGAGCCGGTCGCCGAGCAGATCGCCAGCCTGCTCGTTGTCACGGAACCCCTGGATACGCGCGGTGAGATCGGCCAGCTCCTCGTCCGTGAGCGTGGCCTTGCCCGCCAGTTGCTCCGGTCGTTCCATCGGCGTCGCGCGGTTGTTCGCCCAGATGCCTTGCAGGTCTGGCTGGCCATCCGGTGTGCGAGGGGCCGTCCAGGCCGATTGACCGACGGCGGGTGCGGCGGCGAGAGCAAGCAGCGCGAGCATCATCAGCGCGACCGGAATAGATCCACGGTTCATCTCAGCCTCCTAGCCGTGTGTGTCACGATGCGGCACTCGCCACCTTGACCCCAGAGCCCCCACGTGAGCTCTGAGGGTAGACCCCGGCGCAGCTTTGTGCAAACCGTGAGTCCGTCATCGGCCTCAACGTGGCGCGCCGCCACAAGCATGCAGGGTGAGGCCGCTATAATCGTGAACACTGGGCCGCCGCCTTTGGCGAGATCGAGTCCCGTCCGATGAAACGCTGTGCCCTCTCCCTCGTTGTGCTCGCCTACGGCCTCCTCGCGGCCCTGCCCGCGCTCGGACAAGACGCCCCGCAGATCGGTCAGGACGGCAAGGATGTCGAGTGGGTGCCGACGCCGCCCGAGCTAATCGAAACGATGCTGGACATGGCGGACGTGACGGCGCGCGATGTCGTGATGGATCTCGGGTCGGGCGACGGACGCGCGGTCATCGCGGCAGCTGTGCGCGGCGCGCGCGCGATCGGTGTCGAATACGACGCCGGACTGGTCGAGCTGTCACGGGAGCGTGCGGCGTCGGCGGGGGTCGCCGACCGGGCGGCGTTCGTGTCGGGCGATCTCTTCGAGGTCGACCTCTCGCCCGCCACCGTGATCACGATGTTCCTGCTGCCGGATATCAACCTGACATTGCGACCCACGCTGTTGCAGCTGGAGCCGGGCACGCGTCTGGTATCCAACACCTGGGACCTGGGAGCGTGGACCCCTGACGAGACGGTCGTGCTCGATCCCTGCCCGACCTGGTGCACCTCGCACCTGTGGATCGTGCCGGCCCGCGTCGGTGGGACCTGGCACTCGCCCCACGGTGAGCTGGTGCTGAGCCAAGCGTTCCAGACGGTATCAGGAACGGTCCAGTTAAACGGCGAACGCCACGACATCCGCGACGGTCGGCTGCGTGGCGACGCGTTGAGCTTCCTCGCGGGGGAGACCAGGTTTCGGGGCCGCGTAACGCACTCCGCCATCGAGGGTGTCGCGGAATCTCCCACCGGCACTGACCGCTGGCGCGCCATGCGGGCGGGTCTGTGAGCGTCTGCGCAGGCGACGGGGAGCGGCACGTGACGGTGATGATGTCGATGTCAATCGTGCAGTCGGGCCGGGCACGCGTCGTGGGCGTCGTGGTCCTGGGCGTGGCGGTGTTGGCCGGATGCGGCGGCGGGACCGTGTTCAGCGAGGACGGTTTGACGGACTCATTCGCGGAGCAGATCGCCACCGTCGAGCTCGTGCGCGAGTTCGAGCGCCGGGATCGCGAGCTGACGTTCGTGCGGGAGGACGCCGGCGGGCTCGACGTCGGCTGGAGGGTCGACATCGAGTTCACCGCCATCGAGCCATACGACGACGCGGCGACGCCGTATCGCGGGATCGTCCGGTCCTCCTGGTATGCGGACGACCGCCTTGTCACACACACGGACACAACGTCCCGCCTGCCGGCCTGGATCTTGGACACCGGCGTCAGCCAGGATTGTTGGGCCTGGTGGATCGAGGAGGCACAGCAATGGGATTGGTAACGCGAACGACATTCATAGGGCTGCTCGCGGTCCTGACCGCCGGCACGACGGCCACGCCGCTGGCACAATCGTCCGGCGCGGAGCGAGCGGTGCTCGAGCGACAGCAAGCGCGATTCGCCGCTGCGATGGCGCAAGATACCGCGGCGCTCGAACAGATGCTCGCGGATGAGCTGCGCTACTGCCACACCACGGGCTCAGTCGACACCAAGGCGACGCTCCTCGACACCGTGCGCACCGGCCGGATTCGCTGGCTCGATATGCACCCCAGTGGGATGGAGGCGCGCGTCTACGGCGACGTCGGCATCGTCGCGGGTGAGATCCGTCAGACGATCACCGTCAGCGGTCGCGAAGACCCCATCGACCTCCGTATCCGTACGATCGACGTCTATGTGAAGCGGGACGGCCGTTGGCAGCTGACCGAGTTCCAGGCGTCAAGAATGCAAGAGTAGCTTGTGAGCGTCTTCCGCAACGGACAGCAGCTCCTCCACTACGAGATCATCGAGCAAGTCGGCGCGGGCGGAATGGGCGAGGTGTATCGGGCCCGCGACGCAAAGCTCGGCCGCTTGGTCGCCATCAAGGTGCTCCTGGAGCCGGGTGACCAGGATCGGACTGGGCAGCGCCGGTTTCTGCAGGAGGCACGCGCCGCATCCGCGCTCAACCACCCGGGCATCGTCACGATTCATGCGATCGAGTCGATGGACGACCTCGACTTCATCGTCATGGAGTATCTCGACGGCGAAAGCCTGCGTGACACGGTCGCTCGCGGACCGCTGCCGCTGGGGGACGCGCTCGATCTCGGTATCCAGACCGGCAGCGCCCTCTCGGCGGCGCACGCCGCGGGCATCGTGCACCGCGACATCAAGCCCGCCAACATCATGACCGTGGCGGAGGGGCGCTTCAAGATCCTCGACTTCGGGCTGGCGAAGCCCGACACCCCCCAACCGGGGGGCGACGTCGTCGAGCCGTCGACGACCATGGGGCTGACCGTCGTGGGACACCGGGTCGGCACGATTCCCTACATGTCGCCAGAGCAGACAAGCGGCGCCACTCGACGGACGCAGCGACACGTTCTCGATCGGGTGCGTGCTGTACGAAGCCGCGAGCGGCAGACGGGCGTTTGACGGACCCAGCGCGCTGGCAATCATGCACGACATCGCGACGGTCAACCCGCCGCCGCCCAGTAGCACCGGACACGGGCTGCCTATCGAGCTCGATGTGGTCATTCAACGCGCGCTCGTGAAGGACCGCGTCCATCGGTATACGGCGGCGGAGCTGACCGAGGCGCTCCGTCTCTTGCGCAGCGGTACCGCATCCGGACCGTCCACCGCTGCCGCGCCCGACGCGTCCCAGCCCGATCCAGAGCCGTGGCAGTGCGTGGGCCGCGAGCCCGAGCTCCGGCGGCTCGACGAGGTGTTGTCACGGGCCGTCGAGGGTCGAGGGCGCACGGTGTTGCTCACGGGCGAACCGGGGATTGGCAAGACCACGGTCGCGGACGCGTTCATGCGCCGGGCGACAGCGCGCGTCGGGGCGTTACTGGTCGGCCGCGGTCGGTGCGTCGAGCAGTATGGCAGCGGCGAGGCCTATCTCCCGTTTCTCGACGCGCTCGGGTCGCTGTTGTCGACCGCTGGCGGCCCGAGAGTGGCCGCTGTCTTGCGGAGCCACGCGCCCACCTGGTGTTTGCAGCTACCCGCCACGTTCGGGTCGAGCGCCACCCAGGAACAGCTCCAGCGCGAGACGATCGGCGCGACGAAGGACCGCATGCTGCGAGAGCTTGGCGACGCGCTTGGCACGCTCACCGTGAGCGTCCCCGTGCTGCTCGTGCTCGAGGACCTGCACTGGGCGGATACGCCGAGCGTCGACCTGCTGCGCCATCTCTGTCAACGGATCGGCGACCAGCGTCTCGCGATCCTTGGGACGTTCCGGCCCGAGGAGGTCGAGCGCGGCGACCATCCGCTGAAGGGCTACCGCCGTGAGATGGCGGCGCACGCGCTGTGCGAGGAGATCGCGCTGCCGATGCTCGGGCGCGCGTCGCTCGAAGGCTATCTCAATGCCCGGTTCAACCCGAACGACTTCGTCGGACCGCTGACCGATGTGATCGAGCGGAAGACCGACGGGCACCCGCTCTTCGCCACCTCGCTCATCCAGTTGCTGCTGGAGCGCGGGGATCTCGTCCAACGCGACGGTCGTTGGACACTCGACGGCTCGCTGTCCGACGACGACATCGAGACGCCGCAGGGCGTGCGCAGCATCATCAGCAAGAAGCTCGACGCGCTCGACGAGGATGCGCGGCGCGCGCTCCAGTACGCGAGCGTCGGCGGTGAGGAGTTCCTCTCGACGGTGCTGGCGCGGCTGCTGGGTATCGACGACCTGGAGCTCGAAGAGCGACTCGACCGGCTCGACAAGGTCGACCGCCTGATCGATACCTTGGGTGAAGAGGAGCTGCCGGACGGAGAGGTGACCGTCCGGTATCGGTTCCGCCACGCGCTCTACCAGAACGTGCTTTACGAGGGACTGGTGAGCATACGGCGCGTCCGTCTCCACCAGCAGATCGGCGAGCGGCTCCTCGAGCACTACGGGGACCAGGCACCTCGGATCGCGGCGCCCCTTGCGACGCACTTCGAGCGCGGCCGGAACTTCGCACGGGCGATCGACTTCCTCCTCCAGGCCGGCGACAACGCCAGGCAAGCGTACGCAAACGCGGAAGCCGCGGAGCTCTACGGCCGCGCGCTCCGCCTCGTCACCCGTCTCGAACCCGACATCCGGCTCAGAAGGGAGTTAACCATCCGGGAGAAGCGGGGAACGGTCAACATGGCGCTGAGTTGCTTTCCCGACGCGGTGGACGACTTCAACTGGTTGGTGGACCAGGCGCGATCGACCGGCGATGCGGACGCGGAGTTCGCCGGGCTCCGCGGACTCACCCAGGCGCTATTCTATTCACATCGCCTCGAGGAAACCGCTCACCGAGCCTCCGAAGCGCTCGAGGTCGCCGAGCGGTCGGCGAGCCCGACGCGGCGGGTCGAAGTGCTGAGCCTCGTCGGTCTGAAGCAGTTGTGTTACGGCGAACTGGACGATGCAAAGTCAGGGTTGGACAAGGCCGTCGACCTCGCCCAAACGATCGGCCGCGGGCCGGCGTTGGCGCAGGCGCTTACCTGGCGTGGGCAGCTCTACTTCTTCCAGAGCGACTACGAGGCCGCTGACGCGACCCTCGGCGAGGCGGTGCGACTGAACGCGGAGCTTCGTGACGGATTTCACCTGCTTGCGTCACTGTTCTTCAGGGGGCTCAGCCGCGGCAACCAGGGTCGGATGTCCGAAGCGCTCGAGACGCTGAGCGAGGCGACGGCCATGGCGCAGCGCAACGGCGACCTCTTCTGGGGGCCGCGTCTGCCGAACTGCATAGGCTGGATCCACCGCGAGCTGCAAGACTTCGACGCTGCTGCCGCCAGGGACCAGGAGGGCCTCGACGTCGGGAAGGCACATGCCGTGCTCGAGGCCCAGGCGAACTCGCTCATCAACCTCGGTCTCGACTACACCGATACCGGTCGTCACGGTCACACACTGCCTGTGTTTCATGAGGTCGAAGCGATCTTTGCCCGCGACGCCTGGTACCGGTGGCGCTACAAACATGAGGCTGCAGGCCGGACTGGGTGAGCACTGGATGACGCAGGACGCGCACCGGAAGACGGACGATGCGGCGCGCCGCCTCCGGGACATCGCGTTGGGCTACGAGGCGTGGAAATACGTGGCGGTGGCCGACAGCCTGCGCGCGAAGGCCGCGATCGCACGCGGTGATCTCACAGGGGGCGTCGGCCACCTGGACGCGGCCCTCGATCGGCTGCGCGACCATCCCTGTCCGATCGTGGCATGGAAGATCAACGCGACGCTCGGACGCGTGTGCCGACAGATCGGCGACGTCCACCGCGCAACGACGGCGTTCGACGCCGCGGCCGCCATCATTCACGGCATCGCCGGCCACGTGGACGACGATGCGCTCCGGGCAACGTTTCTGGCGTCGGCGGCCGTACGTGAGGTGATCGACGGCGCGGGCCCACCGAGCTGACGCAGTCCGTGCCACCGCCCGGCTCGCAAGTCGGCGGGGGTGCACGAGGAGGCTTGCCATGCAAAGAAGTACGCACGCGCTCGTGGGAGGCCTAGTGGTCGGCCTCAGCCTCACCGGCGGCGCGGGTCCCGTGTTCGCGCAAGACGACGTCGAACGCGAAAACCTGACCGACATCCGAGAAATCGCCGTTCGCGTCGAGGAGATCTCACCCGACGCCGAGGCGCAGGGCCTCACACAGCGCCTGCTCGAGGACGCCGTCGAGGAGCGCCTGGCCGAACGGGGTGTACCGGTCGGCCGGTCGCGCCAGGGCGCCGAGCTGTATGTCAACGTCACCACGCATGAAGGATCGACCGGCCTCTATGCCTACTGCGTGCGGGTGTCCCTTCAGCAAATGGTGACGATCGAGGGCAACCGCCTTCGATCCCTGGCCGACACATGGGACCGCGCCGGGTTGGGTACCGTCGGTGGGGCGAATCTGGCGCAGGTAGAGGAGGTCGTACTGCAGATCGTCGACGTCTTCGCCGAGGACTACCTCGAGGTGAACGACCCACCCTCGAGTGACGGCAGACAGTAAGATGACTCAAAGATCGGCAACCCATCGGCGGTGTCATGCGTCCTGGCGACCGTCATCGCGCTTGGACTGACACCCGTCGCAGCCGCCCAAGACGACGCCGACGCCGACGCCGACGCGCCCCCCGAGCACCCCGTCATCAAGCCGATGACCGGCGCCACGGTCGATCCGGGGTCGACGCGCCAGGAGTTCGGCCGATTGACCGTCAGCTACCGTGATGGGAGCCAGTCGGTCAGACGCGAGGTCGAGGGGCATGCGTGGCACCTCGAGTATCAACTCGAGGACCGCGACACCAGCAGGGACGAGATCCTCGCCAACTACGAGTCGGAAGCCAAGCGCATCGGCGGCGAGGTCCTGAACCGGCGGGCGACACGCCTCCTGTTTCGCGTCACGCATCCCGGTGGCGGTGTCACCTGGTGCCGCCTCGACGCGCGGTCGAACGGCGCCTACGAGCTGGAGATCATCGACAAAGCGTCGCTGACGCTGAGCGTCGAGTTCGATGCCGACGCGCTGCTCGCGGCGCTCGACCGGGACGGACGCGTAGCGATCTACGGCATCCTCTTCGACGTCGATCGGGCCGACCTGCGGCCGAGTAGCGGGCAGGTGCTCGACACGATCGCCACGATTCTCAAGGCGAATCCGCCGCTTCGAATCGAGGTGCAGGGGCACACGGATTCGACCGGCTCGGCGGAGCGTAACCGCCAGCTCTCACTCGAGCGCGCCGAGGCCGTGGTGAGCGCGCTCGCGCTGTACGGCGTCGACCGGGGGCGTCTCCAGCCGGGCGGCTTCGGCGCCGACCAACCGGTCGGCGACAACGCCACCGAGGAAGGCCGCCAGCAGAACCGGCGCGTCGAGCTGGTGCGGATCGAGTGATGGCATGGGCTACGGGACCGGCACGCGCTCCTTCAGCTCCTCAAACCAATTGAGCACCACCGTCATCTCGCGCTCGACCTCCTCACCTGAGGTCCGCTGATCGACCAGCAGCAGGACGCGCCGTCCATCGGCCGTCACGTCGTAGTGGCGTCCGGCTCTGACGGGGCGCGCGTATGGCCCCTGCACCGCGACCTCCGGACGCCCGACGCGAAAGTCGGGCTCGTAGTCGATCGCGACGACCATGATGCTGTCCGGTTGGCGATAGTAGAAAAGCTCGCGGCCGTCGCTCGACCAGAGCGGCCGGGTCCCCCCCTCGGTCGACACCGGGTAGCGCGCCGAATCGACGTCAGGAAATGGCCGGACATAGATCTCGTCTCGCCCCGATTCGTCCGATTCATACGCGATCCACGCACCGTCGGGTGAAAACGTGGCATTTTTCTCGTCGAATGCCGTCTCTAGCAGCATGTCCGCGTGACGCTCGCCGTCGAGCGTCATCACCCCGATGTCTCCCGGTCCGGAAAGCGGTCGCCCAAAGAGGAGCTGGGTCATGTCGGGAGAAAACGAGGTCGGAAACTGTTCCGGCTCCGTCGCGATCTTCTCCATGACGCCGGCGCCGTCTGCACGCTGCCAGTGCATCGTCTCGGCGCCGTCGCTGTCGGCGGTGAATGCGAGGCGGGCCCCGTCTGGCGTCCACTCCGGTCCGCGATTGAACCCAGGGTCGACGGTCACGCGAGTCAGCGCCTCGCGGCCGATGTCCCAGACCCAGATGTCGTTCTCCTGATCACGAATATCGAGCGCGATCCGCGTGCCGTCCGGCGACAGCCTCGCGTAGGTGTAGGCACGTTCCGGGACGTCGATCGCCTCCTGCCCGCCGTCCCGGTCGGCCCAGATCAGGGTGCGCCGGGACGACGCCCCATCACCGGAGAAGTAGGCGAGACGACCGTTCTCGGAGACGCTGAAGTCGGCGGCGCCGCCCGTGCGCACCGTCACGTCCTCGAGGACCGGCACCGGCGTCCCGGTCACCTCGAGCGCGTCGGCATCGAACGTCACCGCCCGAACCGACCCGTCTTCGCTGGCATAGAGGAGGTGGCCAGTGGACACATAGCGGGGACTGAATCCAGCCAGGCCGAGATGTCGCGTTGCGCCGGTGGAGAGGTCGAGCACCGCAAGCTGCCCGGCTTGGAGCGGCGCATCGTCCGAATCGACGAAGAGCACGGCGTCGGCACCCGCGATCGCGGACGGCTCCGAATGCCCGTGGGAATCATCGGGTGTGGTGAGCGGCTGCGGCGTGCCGCCACCCGCTGGCACGCGGTAGAGGCTGCCGCCGAGCGTGCCGAACACGATCTGGTCATCCGCGCCCCAGGTCACGCCGTTGAGGGAGGCATCGTGTTCGGCGATCGTCACCGGCGGGCCGCCGAGAATCGACACTCTCATCACGGTATTCGAGCCCAACGGCACGAAGCCAACCCACTCTCCGTCGGGCGAGATGAACGGCGCGCCGCCGCGTTCTCCGCCTCGGAGTGGGGCCGCTTCGAGCTGGTCGAGATGTCGAACATAGAGCTGGCCCTGTGACGACTCCGATTCAATCGCGACGTAGACGACGAAGGCGCCATCGGCCGACACCGCCAGCTGCCGATGGCGAGGTCCGATGCCGATGATCTCGCCGGCAGTGGCGCCGACCGAAAACCGCGCCGGCGACGCGTTCGACACGGAAGGCGCGCGCAGACTCCACCCGGCGGCGCCTGCGACGAGCGCCGTGACGGCCGCCGTCCCGACAATCACCGGCAGCGGCGATCGCCTGGGAACGGTCTGCGCCTCGACAACGTCCGTGCGCGGTCCCACGGCCGTCTCGAACGCCCCGTCGAGCGCCAGACGGACGTCGCCGATTGCTTGGATGCGTTGCCTTGGGTCCTTGTCGAGGCAGCGGCGGAGATAACCGCTCAGACCTGGCGGGACGGTATCTGGCACCTCCCACTCCGGCTCGCGGTCGATGACCCGCGCCAGCGTCTGCGAGACGTCGTCGCCGCCGAACGGCCTGGCGCCAGTCAGCATCTCGTAGACGAGAACGCCGAACGCCCACACGTCGGCGCGCGTATCGACCGGCTTGCCACGTGCCTGCTCCGGCGCCATGTAGGCCGCCGTCCCGATCACCATCCCCATCTGGGTCGCCGCCGCCGTCAGCGAGATCGTCGGCGACTCCGACGCACTGGCCCCGCGGGCCTCCGGCTGAAACGCTTTCGCCAACCCAAAGTCCAGCACCTTCACTGTGCCGTCGGCCTTCACCTTTACGTTGGCTGGCTTCAGATCGCGGTGGATGATCCCCTGCTCATGCGCCGCTTCGAGGGCCTCGGCGATCTGCTTCGCGATGGGGAGGGCTTCGTCGATGGGGATCGGCCCCTCGGCGATGCGATCCGCCAAGGTCGGCCCCTCGACCAGTTCGAGCACCAGTGCACGGGTGTCCCCTGTGTCTTCCAGCCCGTAGATGTGGCCGATGTTGGGATGGTTCAGCGAGGCGAGGACTTTGGCTTCGCGCTCGAAGCGGACCAGGCGATCAGGGTCGGATGTGAAGGCATCAGGGAGGACTTTCAGCGCCACGTCGCGGTCAAGCTTCGTGTCGCGGGCGCGGTAGACCTCGCCCATGCCGCCGGCGCCGATCTGGGCGGCGACGGCGTAGGGGCCGAGGGTGCTGCCTGGCTCGAGGGGCATGGACTCTACTGCTGCGCGGAAACCAACCGATCGACTTCGTCGGCAAAACCGAGCACGACCTGCAGATTCACAGTGGTCTCTGCGTCGCCACCCTCGGTCACCATCAGGAACCGCCCGTCCGCTCCCACGTCATACGCGAAGGTGAGGAACTCTTCACGCACGAAGGCGTCCTCGAACAGCACTTGCGGGCTACCGATCGCCAGCGTTGGTGTCGCTTGAAACGCCACCGCCATCATCGTCTGATTGCTCGAACGATAGTAGAGCTCGTCACCGGTTGGCGACCACGCCGGCTCGGCCGCGCCGCCGCGCGACACCTGGCGTCTCACCTCGAGGTCGGGATACGAAAGGACGTAGACCTCGAAGCGGCCCGACTCATCGCTCAGGTAGGCGATCCACTGCCCATCTGGAGACACGACCGGCGCCCGCTCGTCCGCCGGTGTCGGTCGGATCGGTACGGCACGGTCGTCGCTGAAGGAATAGGCGTGGATGTCCCGCCCCGTCTCCGCGCCGGTGTCGTAGTAGTAGTAGAAGAGGGTCTCTCCACCGGAAGACCAAGAGATCGGGAGCGACACCCCGGTCGTGTCGAGCAGCAGCATCGGCTCGCCGCCACCATCCACGTCGAGCACGTGCAGCTGGTACACCGGTCCGGCCCGGTTGGAAGCAAAGGCGAGCCGCGTCCCGTCGGGCGACCATACCGGGTAGATGTTCCCCCCCGTGCCAAACGTGACCTGGAACGTGTCGGCCGTCTGGAAATCGTGCACCACCAGTTGGGGACCTTCTGGCGCCGACTCACTGAACGCGAGGCGCCGGCTGTCCGGCGAGAGCTGAAGTCCGGCGCCGAACCGAGTCGCGAGTGGATCGATGGGGCTCACCGTCCCCTGGCGATCAACCCACACTGCCTGGCGCTGCCCGAGCGACACCGTCTCTGCGTAGAACGCGGCCCCAGCCTCGGTGAACGCTGCATACGCGGCACCGCGCGGCGTTGAATGGACCGAGGAAAGCACAGACACCGGGACACCGCGCATCTGCAAGCTCTCCGGGTCGAACGGAACAGCCACGAGGTCGTTCGCTTGACCGTAGACGAGGTATCCAGTCGTGCCGCCCTGGAGGTAGCGCGGGCTCAGCCCTCTGACCCCGAGCTGGTGCACCTCTCCGCTCTGTGTCGATACCACGGCGATCTCTCCTGACGCATCGACGCCATCCGTGATCACGAAGAGTACGTGGTGCGCACCGGGAAGATGGTAAGGGGACGCGTGAGTGAGCGACCCTGCTGAGACGACTGTGAGCGGCGTCGTCTCCCCTCCCGATGCGGGTACGGTCCCCAGCCCCGCCGTCGCGAGCGTGCTGAACACGATCGCGTCGTCGGTCCCCCAGCTCCCCCCCGTGAACGAGCTGGCGAGACCGGCGAGTGGCACAGGCTGTCCACCCGACAGTGAGACCTTCTTCAGCGTTGATTCTCCCTCGGCGTAGAACGCCACCCACCGGCCGTTAGGAGAGAAGAACGGCGACGAACACCTTCGGTGCCAGGAATCGGCGCGGTCTCGAGGGTGGACACGTCTCGGCGGTAAAGCGGCGCGCCGCCCCTCGCATCTGTGGCATAGACCACGGTGCCGCCATCGGGGGACAACGCAAACGGAACTGCGCTGGACGCACCGAAACCGATGTGATCGCCGGGCAAGGGCAGCTGGAATCGACGTGTCCCGGTTGACGCGGGTGGCGCGTCACTTGTCATCCTCCCTAAGCCGAACGCGACCACGAGCGCCAACGCGCCCATCACCAGGGTCGCGACCAGCCGTCCTCGGCGTCCCGGCGTGACCTCTGGTGGAATGGCAACATCGTCGATCTCGGTCTCTGAGCTCTCGAGCGCCTCCTTCAACTCCACACGGGCATCGCCCACATGCTGCAATCGCTCCCGTCGATCCTTCTCCAGGCACCGGCGGATCAGTCTGCGCACGGGTTGCGGCGTGCCCGGAGGCAGGGCGCCGAAATCGGGGGCTCGCTCGAGGATCCGGGCCAACGAGTCGCTCACGGTCGGACCGGTAAACGATTGCTGTCCGGTCAACATCTCCAAGAGCACCACGCCGAAGGACCAAATGTCGGCGCGGGCGTCAGCGGGCGTTCCGCGTGCCTGCTCCGGCGACATATACGCGGCCGTCCCCATGATCACGCCCAGCTGCGTGGCGGCGGCGGTCAACGTCGGGGACTGACTGGGATCTCCCGCCGGCGTCGTATCGAGCGCCTTTGCCAACCCAAAGTCCAACACCTTGACGGTGCCGTCCTCGCGCACCTTGATGTTGGCGGGCTTCAGATCCCGGTGGATCACCCCGGCCTCATGCGCGGCTTCGAGCGCCTCCGCGATCTGCTTCGCGATCGGCAGTGCGTCATCCAGTAGAATCGGACCTTTGGCAATCCGGTCGGCGAGGGTCGGCCCTTCGACCAGTTCCAGGACGAGCGCCTTGACGGCAGGGCTGAGCCCTGCGCTACATCTGGTTGTGATGACGGCTCCCCTTCTTCAATGCCGTAGATCGCGGCGATGTTGGGGTGGTTGAGGCTCGCGAGCATCTGCGCTTCCCGCTGGAACCGCGCGAGGCGATCCGGATCAGCGGCGAAGGCGTCGGGGAGATAGGATGAAGCGGCTGGTCGTCCCCACGTGGTAGCTTGCGCTCCACATTTTTCAAACGCGCTCAAGGCGCACAGAGGGAGACCAGCCATGGAGCATATTGGCATCGACGTCCATAAGAGAGAAAGTCAAATCTGCATCCTCACGTCCGAGGGCGAGATCATCGAACGACGGATTCAGAGTACGCGGCAGCAGTTCACGAAGATGTTCGGGAGCCGACCGTGTGCCCGGGTGCTCCTCGAGGCGACGACGGAAAGCGAATGGGTGGCGCAGACGATCGAGCAGTGCGGCCACGAGGTCATCGTGGCGGATCCGAACTACGCCCCGATGTATCCCGAACGGCGCCGGCGTGTGAAGACGGATCGGCGCGATGCGCGGATGCTGGCCGAGGCGGCCCGACTCGGTTCCTATCGCCCGGCGCATCGCGTGTCGGCCGCCCAGCATCGGGTGCGGCGCCAGCTCCGGGTGCGCGACCTGCTCGTGCGGACCCGCGGGCGCACCATCGCCTTGGTGCGGGCGCTGGTGCGGCGGGAGGGACTGCGCGTCCGGGCCGGGGATGCCGACCGATTCGGTACGTATGTGACGGAGCTGGAGCTCCCCGACGAGTTACAGGCGGCGCTCCAGCCGCTGCTCGCCCTGTGGGAACAGTTGACCGCGCAGCTCGCCGTGGCCGATGCCCAGGTCATCGAGACGGCGGCGGCCAACCCGGTGGTACAGCGGTTGACTACCGCCCCCGGGGTAGGCCCCCTCATCGCGACGGCATTCGTCGCGACGCTGGATGAGGCGGGGCGCTTTGGCGGGGCCCACCAGGTCGAGAGCTTTCTCGGCTTGGTGCCCAGCGAGGACAGCTCTGCGGACCGCCACCGTCGGGGCCACATTACGAAGGCGGGCAATCCGCGCATGCGCTGGTTGCTGGTGCAAGCCGCGTGGGCCGCGCTCCGGTCTCGCCGGGCGGAGGCCGCGGGCCTGCGCGCCTGGGCCGAGCAACTGGCCACGCGCCGCGGCCGGCGCATCGCCACCGTGGCCGTCGCGCGCCGGTTGGCGGGGATCCTGTTTGCGATGTGGCGGGACCAGACGGTCTATGACGGGCGCCGCGTCGGGGTCCCAGTGCCGCACGGGATGAGCGGGTAAGTCCTTGGTGGTGCGGTCGGGCCACTGAGTGAGGTCCGGGGTTGCAGGGTTGGTGGGTGAGCACGTGAAGATCCTTGGTCGCACGCGAGGCCGGCAGGGAGATGGTGCCGCCCCCCATTCGGATCGTCTCTTGCGCCGGCGATCAGAGATCGCCCTTGTCGAGCGCGAATAGAAGGATGACGCACCTCGCGGCTTCAGCCCGGCGCGTCTAAGCAGGTTGTTACCCTAGCGACCGAAATCCGGGCCCGTGGACAGCACACCGAGCTGCCGACCCGTTCGCGCGCGCCCCCCAGCTGGGTGCGGGGACGGCGCGCTCACTGGAGGGTGTATCGGAGAGCGTGAGAGCTTCGACGAACAACGAGGTGACTTGACAAGCCGCTTCATAGAAGGATCTTCAGCGCGACATCGCGGCCCAGTTGGGTGTCGGTGGCGCGATAGACCTGGCCCATACCGCCTTCGCCGATGAGGGCGGTCACGTCGTAATGCCCGAGTCGAGAGCCAACGTTCAGGGCCATTGCTGGGCTTATCGGTGGATGAATGAGCGGACTGCCGGATTATACGGGTGTGCCCAAAGTGTGCCCAAAGAGTGTCAGTGGGCGAGTCGACGCCGTGGCCGCGGGTATCGATCCGACAGCCGTCGGAGGCCTGCCGCATCGCGAAGGCCGAAACCGCTCCGTAGCGACTCGACCGGCGATCACGGCCTCTGTGATCCGAACGTTCGGACGACCCGCAACCCGCCTAGGCAGCCGCGCCCGCAGTCGCTGGCTACCCGTTGATCGCCGCAGGGGCGAAGTAGGGCAAGCGAAGGTGCGGTTTGCCGGCAGGCCGACACCGGCAGTCGGATCGATACCCGCGGCCACGGCGTCGGAGGAGGGATCGAGAATCGCGGCCGCGTGGGGTTCGGGGCGAAGCCCGCGTCCAGATAAGATGGGTGTGTGCCCGTCGAGTCGCTGACGCCGACGCTCTCGATGCGGGAACTGGCTCCCGACCGCCTCGACGAGGCGGTCGACGTGCTCAGCGATGCGTTCTTCGACTACCCCGTCATGCGATATGTCATCGGCGCGGCCGGCAACGCGTACGCCGCGCGTCTCCGCACACTGCTCGTGTTCTTCACCTCGGCGCGCTTCGTCCGCAACGAGCTCGTGACGGGAGCGGTCACGGCAGACGGCAACGTCGTTGGAGTCGCCAACTCCAGGCTTCCCGGCACCCTCCCCACGCCGATGGTCCTGGGCTCGCAACGCGAGGCGGTCTGGCAGGAGCTCGGCGCGGACGCTCGGCTCCGGTACGACACCTACGGAAGTGCGACAGCGGCGTTCGCGGTCGACCGGCCCAACTACCATCTCTCGATGATCGGCGTTCGCCGGGAGTGGGCCGGTCGAGGGGTCGGGCGTCGCCTGCTCGATGCGTTGCATGACACCTCACGCAGCGATCCGCAGTCGGCGGGAGTGACGCTGACAACAGAAGACCCACGCAACGTGCCGCTCTACCGGCATTTCGGCTACCAGGTCGTCGGTCACGCGCGTATATCGGACACGCTGGAGTCCTGGGGGTTCTTTCGCCCCGACCGGGAGTAACGCCAAATGACGAACGACGCCACACCGACGATCTCGCGCGCCGTCCGCTTTGGGCGCGGACTGCTGCTGTTGTCCGGCGCCTTGGTGCTCCTGGGGCTCGGCGGGTTTCGACTTGGCCTCGCGCCGCTCGGGGTTGGACTACTCACGTTCGCGCTCGGAGTCCTGGGCGCGGCCGTCGCGACGCTGCTATCGCTCATCGGGCTCGTCCTCTCGCTGCGACGGCCCGCCCCTGCCCGGCGCGGTACCCGGATCGCCCTCATCAGTGCGGTCGTCGGTGCGGTCGGCGTCACCATTCCGGCCAGCCTGCTGATCGGCGGCGGCGCCGCGCCGATTCACGACATCACCACCGACACCGCGACCCCCCCGCAGTTCGTCGCCGTCGTGCCATTGAATACGCCGGGGCGCACCGTCTACGAGGGGGAGGCCATTGCCTCCCAGCAACGCGCGGCCTACCCGGATCTTCGGCCCGTCACGCTGGCCATGCCGCCCGCGGCGGCCTTCGCGCGGGCCATGGAGGCGGTCGACGAGATGGGCTGGGAGCTGGTCGACGCCGATCCCGCCACGGGGCGGATCGAGGCGACGGACACAACGTTCTGGTTCGGCTTCAAGGACGACGTCGTCATCCGTGTGGCCGCGGACGGAGACGGGAGCCGTATCGACGTCCGGTCGCTCTCCCGCGTCGGCGGTGGCGACGTGGGCGCGAACGCGAATCGCATCCGACGCTACGTGGCGGCCTTGACGTCGCGCTGACCGTCGGCACCGCCGGGTGGTGCGTCTCGCAGCACCCACCCGAGGGTGGCCAGAGTCTCGAGGCCCTGGACCCGCTCGGCGACGTACAGCGCCACGGCCGCGACATCGCCAGGCCGCGGGCTGAACCCCATCCGCATCGGCGACACCTGCTGACGGCGCGACACGGTCAGCATGACGTAGCGCTCCTGCGCCGGCCCGCCCCGTGACACGGGTGCGACCGAGCGCGGATCGCCCGCCCCGGGCGCTGGCGCGGTCGGTGGCTCGTACACCAGCCGCTCGATCTGCACGTCACCGTGCCTCCAGCGGACATCCCATCGCTCGCCGTCGTGCGGACCATCGAACAGCACGTCCGCCGCGCCATGTGCCATATACGCCGCCGGCCCGTCGCCGATGAGGTCGTCCATGGCCACATATCCCGAAGGGACATCGAACAGCTCGAGCGACTGGCGGACGAACAGGCTGTTGAGGTGCTCGTTGAACGTCGTGCCGACGGCCGTCCCGACCAACGTCGGTTGGGCGCGAAGCATGGTCCGCTCCTCGAGCGGGTCACCAAACACGACCGCAAAGCCGGCTTCCTCGGCGGTTCGCGAGCGTTTGGGATCGGTTTCGAGAAAGACCACCTTCACGTCGGCACGCCGCAGCTCGGTGGCGAGAGCGAGGCCCAGGCCGGTCGCACCCAAAATCGCCAAACGGTCGCGGCGCGAGAGGAGGAGCCCGAGCGTCCATGCCATCCCACGCGCCGTCGCTCCCGCCAACACGACCGTACCGGCGATCGTCAGAAATACGAGCGCCCGGAGCGCGCCGCCGCCGTCGATCCCTTCGGCGTCCAAGGTCGCGGCGGTGATCGACGCGATCGCGGCCGCAATGATGCCGCGCGGCGCGATCCACGCGATGAAGCCGCGCTCGCGCAACGTCAGGTTGACGCCGCTCGTCGCGGCCAAGACGCTCACGGGCCGGATCACGAGCACCAGGACGCCGACGACCACGAGTCCGCCGCCGCCGAGCGCCCGCACGTCGTCGAGCGACACGTCCGCCGCCAGCAACACGAACAGAAGACCGACCAACATGACCGTGAGTCGGTCCTTGAACTCGCGCAAGTCGCGGCCAACGCGGGTCTCGACATTGCCGACGACGATGCCGGCGACCGTGACCGCCGTCAGACCGCTGTGCGCGATCACCGCGTCGCAGAGCTGGAAGGCCAGCACCACCGCCGCCAGCGTGAAGATGTTCTCGTAGCCGGTCGCCACGACGAACCGATATCGGAGCGCGCCGATCAGGATGAGCCCGACGGCAGCGCCGGCGGCCAGGCCGAACGCGATGCTGGCGGCGACCCCGAACCCCTGCGCCGCGATAGTGCCGACGGTGGGCGCCGCCACGACCTGGAGCACGAACGCCGCCAGCAGCGCCCCGATCGGGTCAATCAGCACGCCTTCGGCCTCGAGAATGGTGCGCATCCGAGGATGTAGCCGCATATCGCGCAGCAGCGGGGCCACCACCGTCGGACCGGTGACGACCACGAGGCTGCCGAACAGCAGGGAGAGCTGCCACCCCCAATCGAGGACCAGCCAGGCCACACCGCTCGCACCGACCAGCGTGCAGAGCGCGCCCACAGTGATGAGCTTCCGGATGACGGCTTCCTGGCGCCGGAGACGTGACCACTCGAGGTTGAGCCCGCCCTCGAACAGGACGATCGCCACGCCGAAATCAACGAGCGCGAAGAGTCCGTCGCCGAGCGAGTCCGGCGCGATCCACCCAGCCATCTCCGGCCCCAGGACGGCACCGGTCGCGAGCAACAGCACGATACCGGGGAGGCGCAGCTGACGGGAGAGCGACTGCGCGAGCACGCCGGCCGCGAGCGCGACGGCGACGGTCAGACCAGCGCTATGGAGTGGCATCAGCCGGCGATGAAGAGCGGCCCGCCCGAAGGCGACGACCCGCTATAATCCGCATCTAGAAGCCCGTGACAGTCCCATTGCAGTCGGAGAACAAGATGGCCAATGACAAGTTCAGGTTCGCGTGCCTCGCCGCAGTGGCCATGGTAACGGCATTCGCCACCTCGGCAGTCGCGCAGGACTGGCCTCAATGGCGCGGACCGGCCGGCGACGGCACGGTGACGTCGTTTCGCGTGCCGGCCACCTGGCCTGGCGGACTCGCGCGGCAATGGAACCGGGAGGTCGGGCTCGGCTACGCCACACCGATCCTGATCGGCGACCGGCTCTATCTCTTCACACGGGAAGGCGACGACGAGGTCATGCAGGCCCTCGACGCCGCGAGCGGGGAGACGCTCTGGCGCACCAGCTATCCGGCGCCGTTCATGATGAACCCGGCGACGGCGCCACACCGTGAAGGACCGAAGTCGACACCTGCGTTCGCCGACGGCCGCCTTTTCACGCTCGGCATCACTGGCATCGTCTCGGCCTTCGACGCCAGCTCCGGCGAGCGCCTCTGGCAAAAGCCGGCGCCACCGGTCGAGCCGCTCTACCACACGGGGATGTCACCGCTCGTGGTCGACGACCTCGTGATCCTGCACGTTGGAGGGCACAACGCCGGCGCGCTCACCGCGTTCGACGCCGCGACCGGCCGCGTGCGCTGGGAATGGGACGGCGATGGACCGGCGTATGGATCGCCGCGTCTCTTCACCCTCGGCGGGACGCGGCAGATTGTCACGTTCACGCAGGAGCACTTCGTCGGCGTCTCCATCGAGACCGGCGCGCTGCTCTGGGAGCGCCCGTTCGTGACCGGCTCGACGACCACCTCACAAACGCCGCTCTTGCACGGCGACACGGTCATCGAGGCTGGCCGCGGCAACGGCGTCACCGCGTTTCGCGTCGTCCAGGCCGGCAACGGTTGGCGCACCGACGACGTCTGGCACACCGACGAGGTCTCGCTGCACATGGCCAACGCCGTCATCGTCGACGGTGTGCTGGTCGGGCTCTCGCACCTGAACAGCGGCCAGTACTTCGGGCTCGACCTCGACACGGGTGACGTGCTCTGGACGAGCCCGCCGCGCCAGGCGTCTCATGCGTCGATCGTGCGGTCGGGTAACACCATCATCTCGCTCGAGGCTGACGCCGAGCTCGTGGTCATCAGGCACAACCGCGACGCATTCGAGCCGATCATGCGGTACGAGGTGGCGACGAGCGAGACGTGGACGGCACCCACGCTGTCCGGAAACCGGGTGTTCGTCAAGGACATCAGCTCGCTGACGCTCTGGACCGTGGAATAGCGAAGATCACGGCGCTGCGGTCACTGAGAGGAGAACAGCATGGACGTACGTGTGCGGACCCGCATCAGCCTGTTCCTGACGATCGTCACAGCGACGGCCGTCGCATGGGTCGTATTGGGCCAGCAGTCGACAACGACCGCCGCGCAGAGCAACTTCGTCGGCGACCCCCCAAGCCGCCCCGACTCCTCGGACATCCGCGCGCTGCGGCTGCGGTTCGAACCGGGTGCCCGGTCGAACTGGCACAGCCATGGTAACTGGCAGGTCATCGCGGCGGAAGAAGGACGGGGACGCACGCAGGTCCGTGGTCAGGCAATTCAGGAGCTGACGCCGGGGACGGCTGTCTACGCCGGCCCTGGCCTCGTGCACTGGCACGGCGCGGCGCCCGACGAGCATGTGGTGCAGCTGACCTTCGTCAGCGGCGAAACGAGCTGGCTCGGCCCGGTCAGCGACGACGAATATATCGGGCGGTGAGCATCGAGCCGATGCCATGAGCGTGCTGCCGCGAATGGTCTGTATCGCCGCGCTCGCGAGCTCCTTCGCCTCGCCGACGCGCGCCCAGGCGCCAAGCGACCATCATCCCATCCAGCCGCTCGTCGAGCAGTACTGCTTCGCGTGTCACGGGGCGCAAACGCAGACGGCGGGCGTCAACCTGGCGGCCATGGTCGACCAACGGCCGCTGGTCCGCAATCGTGAGACCTGGACCCGCGTGATCGGCGCCCTCGACGTCGGCAAGATGCCGCCCGCCGGGGCGCCGCAGCCATCCGGGGGCGAACGGGACGCGCTCGTCGCCGCGTTGACCGACGCGATTGAGGGATTTGACTACTCCACGATCGACGACCCGGGCTTCGAGCGGATGCGTCGACTCACGCACCGGGAGTTCGACAACACGCTGCGCGATCTGATCGGGATCGACCTGCGGCCTGCGGCGCGGTTCCCTGCCGAGCTCACGGGTGCGAGCGGCTTCGACAACTCGGCCAACACGCTCTTTCTCCAGTCGACCCTGATGGAGCGGTATATTGCCGCGGCCGAGCGGGTCATCGAGTTGGCACTGCCGGACACGCCAACGACCGCCGAGCAACGACGCGCACGCGCGCTCATCTTCGTCGCGGAGCCGGGTCCGGAGACGACACCGCCACGGGCCGCGGACGCGATCCTGCGCCGGTTTTTGCGACGCGCCTACCGGCGACCACCAGCGGCGGACGAGGTGGCACGCGCGGCCGCTCAATTCGAGGGGGCACTCGGCTCCGGGCACGGGTTCGACGCGTCGATCAAGATTGTCCTCCAGGCGGTCTTGGTCTCGCCGCACTTCCTCCTCCGAGTCGAAGCCGGTCGCGACGGTGCGCAGGCGTTTCAGATCAGCGATTGGGAGCTCGCCTCGCGCCTGTCATATTTTCTCTGGGCGTCGATGCCGGACGACGAGCTCTTCGACTTGGCCGACCGGGGCACGCTGAGCGACCCTGACACGCTGGCGCGCCAGGTCGACCGGATGCTGGCCGACCCCCGGGCCGACACGCTCGGGAGCGTGTTCGCCGCGCAGTGGCTCGGCTATCAGCACGTCGGCACCCGCATCTGGCTCGATCCGATCGACAGCCCGTGGTGCACCGACTCGCTGATGACCGCGATGCGGGACGAATCGTCAATGTTCTTCATGTCGCTGCTGCGGGACAACCAGCCGATCCGACGGCTCATCGACGCCAACTACACGTTCGTCAACGCGGAGCTGGCGACGACGCTCTACGGCTTGGAGGGCGTCGTCGGCGAGCAGATGCGCCGCGTGACACTCGACGACCCCGACCGCAGCGGCATCCTCGGTCACGGCAGCATCCTCGCCGTGACCTCGAACTACAAGGACACGAGCCCGGTCAAGCGTGGCCACTACGTGCTCGACACGCTCCTCGGCACGCCACCGCCACCGCCGCCGCCGAACGCCGGCGTGCTGGACGACGCTGTCGCGGACCTACGCAACAAGAGCTTTCGGGAAAAGCTCGAGATGCACTCTGGCAACGAGACGTGCCGTGTGTGTCACAGCCAGATCGACCCGATCGGATTCGGGCTCGAGAACTTCGACTATTTCGGCCGCTGGCGCGACAGCTATGACTTCCGCACCCGCGTGGAGACCGAGGCGGAAGCCGACGAGGTACGCGTGGTCGACGACACGAACGTGTTCGCCGAGAAGCGGTACTACACGACCATACGCACGCCCATCGCTGCGGACGGCGCACTGCCGAGCGGCACGACCTTCACCGGGCCCGCCGGGCTCAAGCGGGCGTTACTCGGCGAACGCCACGACGACCTCGTGCGCCAGACCGTGTCGAAGACGCTTGCCTACGCGCTCGGCCGGCAACTGGAGTACTACGACGAGCCGGCCGTGCGAGACATCATCGCGGCCCTCGAAGGTGACGGATACCGGTTCCAGACCCTGCTGCAGGCCGTGGTCGCCAGCTATCCGTTCCAGTACAAAAAGCACCCGGACGAGGAGCCGAGCCGATGACGCACCGGCGGATCTCCCGGCGCACGGTGCTCCGTGGATTGGGTGCGACACTCGCCGTGCCATGGCTCGATGTCATGCACCCGGCGCTCGCCGCGGCCGGGCAGGCCGGTGGCCGAGCGACGCCGGTCACGCGGCTGGCCTATCTCTACTTCCCGAATGGAATCGCCCGAGGCACATGGCACCCGAGCGAGACCGCCGCCGACGGGCGGCTCATGAGGCTCAACGAATGGATGAGCCCGCTCGAGCCATTCAAGGGCGACCTCGTCATTCCGCGAAATATCTGGACACCACTCGGGAACGGTCACGTGGGCGGGACGCCAACCTGGCTGACCGGGTTCGACTATGACCGGCGAGCCGTCAGCGCGGGAGGGATGTCCGCGGATCAGGTCGCGGCGAGACATCTGCGCGACACGACACTACTTCCCTCACTCGAGCTATCGCTGCAGGGCGAAGGGTTCTTTTCGAGCTCGCTACCGCGCAACGCGATCTCGTGGTCGGCGGCGGACCGGCCGATGTCTCGCGAGATCGAGCCGCGCGCGGTGTTCGATCGCCTGTTCCGACCACCCTCGGGCGGGGCCAGCCGCCAATCGGTGCTGGACGCAGTGCTCGAAGATGCCGCCGCACTCCGTCACGTGGCCAGCGACGCGGATCAGTACCGTCTCGACGAGTACTTCGAATCGATTCGCGCGCTGGAACGGCGCATCGAGTTCTCCGAGCGGCGTTCGGACCAGATGCGCGACGACCGTGCGTTGACCGACACACTGACGACGCCCGCGCCCGGGATCCCCACAGACCACGAGGCATACGTGCGGCTGATGCTGGATCTGGTCGTGGCGGCCTTCCAGTCGGATGCGACGCGTGTCTGCACGTTCATGCTCGACCATGGACAATCGAACCGCTACTTCAACTTCATCCCCAACGTTCGCGGCACGTGGCACGCCCTGTCGCACTACAAGAACGCCTCGGGCAACACCGAGGATGATGACGGCGTGACGTCGTGGGACACGCCCGCGGAGAAACGGGCCATGTATGCGGAGGTGGTGCGCTGGCACCACCGACAGGTCGCCTACCTCCTGAACCGCCTGAGCGCGATCGAGGAACCGGGCGGCGGCACCATGCTCGACAACAGCATGATCGTCTACGGGGCGACGCTCGGCGATGGCAACGAGCACGACCCGAACGATTTGCCGACCCTGGTCGCGGGCCGCGGCGGAGGGACCATCAGGAGCGGGCGCGCGCTCGAGCTCGCGGAGCCCACCGACCTGGCCAACCTGCACCTGTCGTTGCTCCAGCGCATGGGGGTCCCCGCCGACACCTTTGGGAACAGCACCGGGCCCCTGACCGAGCTGGATGTGTAGAGGATTCGTAGCGCGGGCCTTTAGGCCCGCGTGGGCAAGGCGCGCACGGCGCTAATGAATCACTTCGCCCTCGGCCACCTGATCGAACGGCTCGAGATGTGGAATCTCGAGCGCGTGGACCGCTTGAATAGCGAGCGCGAGCGCCTCGTCGCCTCCGCGGACGCGGCCCTGGGTCTGCAGCCCCTTGCGCGTCGCACGGAGCGCGCGCAGGACCTGCGCCCGATCGAATCGTTGGCCTTCACAGTGCTCGCAGAAGCTCATGGTCGTTCTCTCCCTCGGGGCCGCAGCCGCAACCTGCTCAAGCGTAATCTATTTCGCACGCGGACACGGGTTCGGGTAGATTGATGTTACACGCATGCGGAGGAATTCGATGAGACACCCGTCTCGTGTCGCACGGTCGATTGTCCCGTTGGCGGTCGTGGTTGGTCTGGCCCTCGCGGGGGCGAGGATCTCGGCACAAGCGCCGCTCCGGGGCGTGCCCAGGTTGTCGCCGCCCTCCGGCCCAATGGTGCTCCACACCGCGGAGGTGCCCCGGATCCGGGTGGTGCCGATCGCGCACGGTCTCTCCCACCCGTGGGGGATGGCGTTCAGACAGAACGGCGACATCCTTATTACCGAGCGCGACACCGGCACGCTGCGGGTGATTCGCGACGGCCAACTGCTGGACGAGGGGATCCCGGGCGTCCCCGAGGTCGTGAAAGGCGTGAGCCGCGCCGGGCTCATGGACATCGCCGTCCATCCCGATGACGACCGCGTGGTCTACCTGACATATTCGAAGCCGATAGAACGCGACGGTGAGCCGGGGGTTACGGTGGCGCTGGCCCGGGGTCGTCTGGATGCCGGCGCGCTGACCGAAGTACGTGACATCTTCGTCGCCCAGGGACTGGATACGGGCATCGCCGCGTCGAGGGTGATCTTCGCCCCAGACGGGACGCTGTTCATGACGGTCGGCGGCTCCTACGTGTTCGCGGACACCGGCGGCTACGCCCAGGATCCAGGCACGCACTTCGGCAAGCTGATGCGGCTGGACGACGACGGCAACGCGGCCGACGGTAACCCGTTCGCCGGCAACAGTGACTACCTCCCCGAGATCTACTCGATGGGGCACCGGAACCAGCTCGGCCTCGCCTTCCACCCCGAAACCGGCGACCTCTGGGCCACCGAGAACGGCCCGCAGGGGGGCGACGAAGCCAACATCATCAGGCCGGGCGAGAACTATGGCTGGCCGATCGCCTCGTATAGCCGTGAGTATTCCGGTGTCCGCGTGAGCGATGCGCCGTGGCGCACCGAGTTCGTGGACCCCGAAGTCCTCTGGTGGCCGTCGATCGCGCCGTCCGGCTTGACGTTCTACACCGGCGAGCACTTCCCCGCCTGGCAGGGCAACCTCTTCGTCGGATCGATGATGGTCGGCCGGATGCCGCGCACCGGGCATATCGATCGCATCGTCTTCAACCGGCGGGGACAGGAAGTCCGCCGCGAATGGCTGCTCGCCGAGCTCAAGCAGCGGATCCGCGACGTCCGCCAGGGACCCGACGGGTATCTCTACGTGCTGACCGACGAAGACGAGGCGGTCTTGCTCCGCATCGAGCCGGCACACGCGATTGCCGATCCCCCCGGCAGCCGCATCTTTGTCGATCGTCTGACCGAGGCGCGCGTCCCGCCGCTCCCCACGACGGAGTGGACCGACGAACAGCGCGCCCTCGTCGAGCGGTATGCGCCCGACGGCAATCCGGGCAACGCCCTGCGCACCCTCATGCGGGTGCCGGCGCTCGCCGACCGGGTGTTTCCGTTCATGCAGTACCTCGAGCACGACTCGACGCTGTCGCCGCGTCATCGCGCGCTCCTGTTCCTGCGGACCGCATGGCTCACACAGAGCGCCAACCTCTGGGCCACCCATGCGAGCCGCGCACGTGAGTCGAACGTGCTGACCGACGACGAGGTGCGGCGCGTTGCGGAGGGGCCGGGCGACGGATGGAGCGCGTTCGAGGCGATTCTGATTGGGCTGGCCGACGAGCTGTTCCGCAACGCCTCGGTGACCGGCGAGACCTGGACAGCGCTCTCGGAGCAGTACGCCCTCCACCAGATGATGGACGCCGTCGTCACCGTCAACGAAACGACGTCGCACGCGATTCTGTTCAACTCGCTCGGGATCCAGCCCGACGCCGACGCCACCGCCCGTATCCCGACCGATGACGTCGCCTACCGCATCACCGTGCCGGACCGCGAGCCGCCGCTCATCGCGCCGCGGATCGAACCGGTCGACGGTCAAGGGCTGCGCGTGTCACGGACCTTCCGACGACATCCGGCGCAGACGGAGGCCCGCTCGACGAATCCGGGGTACATTCTGAACCCTGAGCGATCGCGGCTGACCCCGCACGACCGCGAGCTGGTGATTCTCCGCACGGGGTGGAACGCGCAGGCGGTCTACGAGTGGGCCAAGCACGTGGGCAGTGTCGGCCGCGCGCGCGAGCACGGGCTCGAGCCGCTGTGGATCGCGCAGGGGAAAGACGCCCGCGGCTGGGATGAGAACGAGCGGGCCCTCATCGACGCGGCGGACGAGATGTATCGCGACACGATGATCTCCGATGCCACCTGGGCCACGCTGTCCGAGCGCTACGACACGCACCAGATGATGAGCATCGCCGCGACAGCCGCACGGTATCGCATGGTCTCGATGACGCTCAATGCCTACGGCGTGCAGCCGCGCCCGGACGACGAGCGGTTCCCGGTGTTGGAGGGGTACTAGTGCGCGTCCTTTTCGAGGAGAAGGAGGCTGCGAGCGTCAACCCTGGCACGAGCAGAAGACGATGCGGCGTGTCGAGCTGGGTAGGGGCCTGGACGACAGCGCAGGCTACGGCCCGGGCGCCGGTTCGAAGCGAGGCTGGACGCTCGTTCGCCGCTCGGGAAGGACCCGAATCGTCGCCGTCTGCGGCCAGGCGGAATTGCTCCAGCCTGAGAAGACGAATCCGTCGTCCGGGAGCGCCGCGAGCGTGATTGGCACCTCCCGAAAATTGAGACCGGTCCACGTCGATCGATCGACCTCCAGCGAGTTCACTCTCACCCGCCCCCCGACCCCGGCCTCGACGGTGAGGACCGCGTCCTCGAGCTCGTAGTGGTCGCGCGCATATCCGCGCAGGACGCCCGGACGCTCGCGCGCGAACTCACGCAGCTCTTCGACCTCGACCAGCCATCCTTCGTGGGAGCCGTCCCACTCCTCGGACCACACGTCCAGGTCGTAGGGGATGTCGGTGTCGAGCCGTGCCTCGAACTCGTCGATGAGGTCCACGACATGGTCGCGGCTCAACGTCGTGTTCAGATGATCGGCCAGTCGATTGAGCACGTCGTAGCGCGTGACGTCGGCGTCCATGAGGCGGCGGAGGATCAGGGTCGCCCACAGCGAGTCGGCGCCGTCGTCGTTGTAGAAGCCAAGGTCGGGTCGAGCGCCGTCCCGCGTGAACCATGCCAGCGTGTCGTGGGTGACCGGGCTGGATGACGCCAACCCAAATGACACGTCCACGTCCCACATCAGCCAGCGCCACCGTCCACCTTCAATCCGTGGCCGAAACTTGACCAGGTTGGCCTCGACCAGATCGATGTTGCCGGCGTAGATCTGAAACACGTAGTAGTCGACGAAGTTGTCGACGTCGATGAGCTGCCGCGCCGTCTCGAGATCTTCGGCGTAGTTCAGGTCGGCCGTCTCGAAGAACGCCAGCGTCTCTTCCCAATGACGGAGGTCACCCGCGCGCACGTCGTCCGACTCGCGGATCAGATCGACGTCCGCCTGTCCGAAGTGCTCCGCCAGGTAGTCGACGTCGATGCGCTCTCGCAGGTGGTAGATGCCACGGCTGCCCGTTGAGATAGAGGAACACCGGTCGGGCGGCCGAACCATACCCGCCTGCCTCGCCGAACAGCGTGTGCATGAGCGGGTCGCGCATGCGCGGCAGATCCTGGGCACCATCGTCGCCACCCATTCGGAGCACCAGCGACTGAAAGCGCTCCCGGTTGGTGGCGTCGAACAAGGGATAGTCGAGCGCGTCGGCGCCGTACTGCGGCCGAAAATACAACACGAAGCTCTTCTTCGGAAATTCCCGCGACGTGTTGCCCAGGATCCGTAATCCAGCCGCCGTCGTGAACTCATGGGTGCCGTCGATGTCGTAGAACTCCATCGTCACCGGGCGCTCCCACGCCATCCCCCGCTGGTCGTAGTTGGGGTCGTCGGGGTCCGGTCCTTCCACGTAGATCCCGGTTCGCTCGTCGGACAGATTCGCCGGACCGGTGATCAGCGAGACGGCTGGGAGGGCGACGTCGACGTCGCGCTCGTCGATAAAATACGTGCGTGAGATGACATCGCTCGGGTTGAACCCTTCGCGATAGCTGCGGGCCCGGAACACCGTGGTCGCCTCGAGCGCGATGGGTTGGTTGTAGAGCGCACTCGCCTGCGTGGGGGCCGACCCGTCGAGGGTGAACCGCACCTCGCTGACCCGTGAGTTGCCGAGCGAGATCTCGATCGGCTCGGTGTAGTAGCCCGCGGCCCGCGTGGTCGCGGGCGTGTCGACCATCGGTGTGCAAAAGGGAGGATTCGCCGTCCGTGGCGTCGGCGTCGCGTAGTAGCACCACCCTGCCCGTCCGTCGAGGTGCCGACCCCTAGGAGGTGTTGCGGGTCTGCGGCAGGAGACCGATCGCGTCGACGGGGCGTCCATCGGGGCCGTAGAGACCGAGAAAGTCCCCCGTCTGACGGAGCCGGAACCCGGCATGCAGCTCCGCGGAGCTGCGCGTGTCGCCATCCGCCGCGCCGTCACCCGGCACCGCGTAGTCTTCGGCCAGCACGTTGCCCCCGGTCACGGCGATCAACCCCCATGCGTCGTCGGGGTCCAACCGATGCGCGTAGGCGCTCCCCATCGCCTCCCGGAGATACGTCACGGCGTCATTGGTCAGCGTGGCGGCCTCGCCCTTGACGGCCATCATCACCGCCTGGCCGACCGGCAGCGCACGAAGCACATCCAGGAGCCGGGCCGATTCATCGGCGCTCTCGTGGACGGCGAATCGCTGTGCATCCGCGACCGTACCATCGGGCTCCACGACCGCGAGGTGCTGCCCGGCCTCCACCCCAGCGACGTTCTCGCCGTTGACCACGAGCTCGACGGTATCCCCGTCCATCCGGCCGGCGCTGACGAACTCGAGCTCGATCGGGTCGGCGGGATGACGGTCCGGCAGATACCAGTAGCTCTTGCCCGAGGCCCACACCAGCATGTGACCGTCCGCCGGGACCACGACATCCGGCACGACCCACTGTCTCGGCTGCGCCGGGCTGTCCCTCAACGAGTAGCCGGCCAGCGCGATCGGCGCGGCGGTCGGATTGTAGAGCTCGATCCAGTCCTCGAAGTCGTCATCATCGTCACTGATGACACTCCCGTTCGACGCCATCACCTCGTTGATCACCGCCACGTCGGGCGTGACGGGCACGAACAGCAGCCGGCTCACCGCCGCGGCGCCGAGACCCACGACCGCCACAACGACCACGACCCAGCGACGCGACGGTCGATGCAGCGGCATCACGAGCGCGACGGGCGCCGACCGCGCGCGCGGCCGTCAGAGCACGTTGTCGGGAATCTCATCGTCTTCGCTCACGACCACCGAGACGTCGGTCACGTCCGGTTGCTCCGCCAGGGCCGCGGAGAACGCCACCAGATCGACGTCCCGCTTGGGTTGTACGTAGAAGGTCAGCTCGAGTCGTTCGCCGCCCTGGACCGACCGGACGTTGATCAAATCGTGTCCGCGCAAGTGCGTCTCGAACACCGGCGTGTAGGTGGGTGGCTCGCCGGCGCCACCCTGTGGCACCGTCAGCGTCAGCAGCGTCTCACGGCCGGCAGTCAGTCCAAACCTGGACTCGTGCATCAGCCAGACGAACAGCCCAATGAGCGCGACCCCAAGGGTGGTCTCCACGTACAGCCCGACACCGGCGCCCATCCCGGCCGCCAGCGACCAGAAAATGAACGCCCCGTCGCGGGCGTCCTTGATCGGCGTGCGGAACCGGATGACGGCGAAGGCGCCGAGCAACGTGAACGCCCGCACCAGCTCGTTGGCGACGATAATCATGATCAACGAGACGATCATCGCCAGATAGACGATGGTGTGCAGGATGGGCACCGAGTAGTTGAGGTTGGTCATTGCCCGCCTGTAAATTACGGCGATGAACAGACCAAAGACCAGCGCCAACGGCACCGACGTGAGCACGTTGATCCAGGTGACGTTGACCGGCCCGAGCAGACTAGACATGGCGCTCCAAGCGGGTGCCAGCGATGTCGCCCATCAGCGCGGCCACCGCGGTGCAGTACTTCGAGCAAGCCTGCGCTTTCAACCAAAAACGGCCGTGCACGACGCCCATCCACCGCGGCACGAGGCGCGTGAACTTGACCTCGACGATGACCCATTCTCCCAACAGGCGTGTCCAGCCGGACTCATCGTGGATCGCCGAGAGCAGTGGTGAGGGCACGGCCCGAACATGACGATCGAACGTGACCCGTGTCGTGCCGTCCCAGCGCCCCGTGTAGGCCTCCCGGTCGTAGGTCACCAGGGCGACTGGACGATACGCGCGGCGGCGCAGCCTGAACATCAGGCGCTGGCGCGCCACTTCATCGGCCGGGGCGCTCGACGCAGTCGGAACCCAATCGAGTATCGTGCCTGCCGCGTCCGGGGCGATGGCGCGGTGGTCGATCGGAATCTTGCGCTTCGCGTAGTCGCCGCCCAGCTTCTGCTTCAGCTCCAAGTGCAGCGGGGCTGATCCCCTCTCGTTGTACGTGCGCAATCGGTACTTCTCGCGAAACCGCTGCCCGCCGATCTTGGCCCAAAAGCATTCGAGCCTCGGGCTGTCGAAATAGACACTGCGCACGGTGTAGGCGTCGCCGGCCCGGTTCCGACCGTGCGCATCGAGTGTCAGGTGCGGTCGGATGAGCTGCAAGATGCGTCGCGCCGTCTCAGGCCGAACGACGTACTTCGGCTCGTGACGGCCCGTTGCCCGCGACGCCGCACGGCGCGGCGTCGAGACCGGGCCGTTCGGCTGACCGCCGCGCTCGAACATGCGCGGCAGCATATAGGCGAACCCGGGGCAACGCGCTGGTAGACACCGCCGCGCGTGAGCCCGTAGGATCACGACATGAGACCGGTCGCACGTCTGCTTCGGGGCGCCGTGCTCGTGGTCTGCGCGACGATCGCCTGGCCGGTGTCAGCGCAGACGAGCGACGAGCTGGCGACGCTAACAAAGGAGATCCGGGAGCTCAGAGAGCTGCAGGAGTCCTTGCAGCGGGACGTACAGGAGATCAAGCGTCTCGTGCAGGAACGGCCTGAGCCGTCAGTAGAGGCGCCACGCGAGGTGACGGTGACCGTTGGTGGGGCGCCGTTCCGCGGAGATCCAGACGCGCCGGTCACCGTCGTGGAGGTCTCAGACTACCAGTGTCCCTTCTGCTCGCGACACGTTCACGAGACCTGGCCCGAACTGGCGGAGTACGTGGAATTGGGCAAGGTCAAGCACGTGTTCCGGGACTACCCGATCGAATCCCTGCACCCCCAGGCATTCAAGGCGCATGAGGCCGCTCACTGCGCCGGTGACCAGGACGAGTACTGGGAGATGCACGCCACCCTGTTCGCCAATCAGACAGCCCTCGATTCGTCAGAGCTCGTCGAGCATGCCGAGGAGCTCGGCCTCGACGTCGAGACGTTTCGGCAATGCCTCGACGACGGCGACCATGCCGAGGCAGTGCGCGCCGGCATCGCCGAGGGGGAGACCCTCGGGATCTCCGCCACACCGACGTTTCTGATCGGCCGCACGGATCCTGAGAGCAACACCCTTGTCGCCGTCCAGGCGCTCGTCGGGGCCAAGCCGTTGGTCGAGTTCGAAGCAGCGATCGATGGCCTGCTCGAAAACCAGGACTAGGATGGCGTATACCCATCAGGAGGTCTCCGTGACTCGAGCACAGGCTCTAATCGGCACGATGGCGGTGGCGCTTGTCGTGGTTGCCAGCATCCCCGCCACTGCCGAAGCGCAGGCGAACGAGACGGCCACCTTCACGAAGGACGTGCTGCCGATCTTCCAGCGCTCGTGCCAGACCTGCCACCGTCCAGGCACCGCGGCGCCGATGTCGCTCCTGACCTACGAAGACGCGCGGCCGTGGGCCCGGGCCATCAAGGACCGGGTCGTCCAGCGGCAGATGCCGCCGTGGCATCTCGACCGCGGCATCGGCGAGTATCTCGACGACCCTTCGCTGAGCGACGACGAGATCGCGACGGTCGCGGCCTGGGCCGACGCCGGCGCGCCACGCGGCAATCTCGAAGACGCCCCGCCGCCGCTCGAGCTCGGCCCACTCGACGCGTGGTCGTTCGGTGAACCGGACCTCGTCGTCTCGATGGAGCAGGGGTTCTCGGTCCCCGCCGAGGGTGCCGACTTCTATCCCTCGGAGATCGTCGACTCCGGCCTGACCGAAGACCGCTACATGAAGTGGGTGCAGGTGTTGACCACGGCCAGCTGCTGCGTTCACCACGAGCACGTCTATGCCTTTGTCGAGGGCGAAGAGACGGGCGACGACAACACCGGGACGGTGCACGTGACCGAGTACGTGATGGGCAACAACGGCGACTTCTTCCCGGATGGCGTCGGCAAGCTGCTGAAGGCCGGGTCGAAGTTCCGGTTCGCGCCCCACTACCACCCGTGGGGAGAGGAGGTCCACGACATCTCGCGCGTGGGCATCAAGTTCTACCCGAAGGGCGTCGTGCCAGAGCTCGAGGTGACGTCACATCGAATCCGCACGGGAGTGGGGAACGACTGGATGCTGAATCGCGAGAAGGTGGAAGACCTCCTGCTCCGCAGGGGCCACGACTTGCCGCTCGAAGGAGACACGCCGCTCGCGCCGTTCCTCGACGAGGACGCGGTGAACAGCCTGGCGCAGCTGAGCATCCCGCCGAACACGGTGGCCCGTTCGGAGCGCTACCTCCGCTTGGAGCAGCCAGCGATCGTCATCAATTTCCAGCCGCACATGCATTTCCGCGGCAAGCGAATGTTGCTCGAGGCCATTCACATCGACGGCCGCCGCGAGGTGCTGACCGATGTGCCGAACTACGAGCAGGTCTGGCAGCTCACCTACGCCTACAAGGAGCCGCACCTCTTCCCCGCCGGCACGATCCTCCACTCGATCGCCTGGCACGACAACACGGCGGCCAACAAGCACAACCCCGACCCGACGTCGTGGGTGGGCTGGGGCGGCCGGACCATGGATGACATGGGCAACGCCTGGACCGACATCGCCTTCATGACCGAAGAGCAGTACCAGCGGCGGCTCGCGGATCAGATCGAGCGGCAGGAACAGAAGGGCCGCGCCGCGACGAACGACGGGCAGTAACGCCTACTCGACGACGACCGTCACCCGAACGCTGGCCTCCAGCACCGAATCACTCCCGGTCAGCTCCAGCTCGTAGGTCCCGGCTCGGCTGAACACGGCCCGCGTCCGTGGCTCGGTCGCGCTTTCGAGCGTCACCGTGCCAGGGCCACTCAGCGTCCGCCACGTTGACGTGAGCGCCACGTGCTTAGGCAGGCCCTCGTCTCGAACGCTGCCGAACAGCTTCAGCTCCGCACCGCGCGCGACCCGTAGCTCGTGGGGCCCCCGCGGGCCGCCGTACCCCAAGACCCGGACGATCGGTGGGCGGTTGATACAGACGTCGTGGTGGACGTCGCTCGCGTCGAGGCCCCGCCGGACCTGCCGCACGCCCGACGCGTCGAACTCCCAGTTGTACTGGAGCATGTCGGCGCTGGTCGACGTCGTCTCACCGGCGTGCGACAGCGTCCATCGCAGGTCGCCGTCGAAACCGTCGCCGACGACGATGATGCACTGCCAGCGGTGATGGCCCGGCAGAAACGTCGTGGTCTGGCCGCGGTCCGGCGGCCCAGGCGAAAAGGCGTTCGCCGGGCCGGCTGGAATCGTCACCGGCGTCCGATTGTGGTTGAAGTAGGCGAACGACAGGGTCAGGGTGCCGTCGGCGTTTCTGGTGAACCCGTCGTAGACGGGGTAGATCGACGAAGGTTGCTGACTCGAGGCGATGCGCGGACCTGGCACCCCTGGTCCGAACAGCAGGAACGCGACCGCTGTGCCGGAGAGCAGCCATCGAAGGTGGTGTCGTGTCGTCACAAGTCCCCGGATCCTCGACGCAGTCCCGGGATCCTCGCACAGCCCGGACGCGAAGTCGAACCGAGCGACGTGCTAAGGTCGAGCGTCACCGATGTGTCGGTCAGCCGCGCCGCGTCGCACCCGCGTGGGCGTCCTCATGGCCCTCCTGCTCGGTGTCGTCGTGCGCCTCGGCGCGGCGGAGCTCCAGCCGCACACCCTGGAGGCCTTCGAACGCTATGTGGCCGCGACCGAAGCACGCATGCGCACCGAGCTCGCCGGAGACGCGCCGTTTCTCTGGGTGGACCGGCTCCCAGCCGATGACCGCGACGAGACGCACGCCAGGCTCCGGGCAGGCGACGTCGTCATCGAGCGCCTCGAGACACGGGACGGCCGCGCCAGCATTGACATTCCGAACGGCGCCGTCCACCACTGGGTCGGCACGGTCGTCATCCCCGGTGTCACGCTGGATGAGACCATCGCCCTCGTCCAGGACTATGGTCGCTACGCGGAGATCTACGGGCCCGACGTTCGCGAAGCACGGCTCATCGATCAAGACGGGGCGCGGTTCCGCGTCTATTTCCAGTTCTTCACGGACAAGATCTGGACCGTGGTCCTCAACACCGAGCACGAGGTCGAGTTCCGGTTCCTGGACGACGGCCGCGTGCACGTCCCGAGTCGTTCGACCCGGATTCTCGAGGTCGACCATCCGGACACCCCCGACGAGCGCGAGAAGCCCGAGGGCAACGACCGTGGCACGATGTGGCGTTTCTACAACTACTGCTCGTTCGCCCCGCGCGACGGCGACGTCTACATGCAGTGCGAGTCGATCACGCTCAGCCGGGGCATCCCGCTGCTGCTCAGCGTCTTTCTCCGACCGTTCATCAACGGCGTTCCGCGGGAGAAGCTGACCTCCACGCTCGAGGCGACACGGCTCCAGCTCGTCCGGTGAGCGGCGGGTCGCGACCGGTCACCGCGTCGGGTACACTGCGACGGCAACCGAACAGTGGAGGAGACACGATGAGGACACGGATCGCGCTCACCGCGTGCGCCGTCGCGCTCGCGGCCGGCGTGATGGCCTGCTCCGGCACCATAGTCGAGTCGCAGGACAAGCGCGCCATGACGACGGAGGCCGACTTCCGCCACGCCATGGAGGCGCTCTCCAACTGGGGACGCTGGGGGGACGACGACGAGCTCGGCGCGGCCAACCTGATCACGCCGGAGAAACGGACCGCGGCGGCAGCCCTCGTGACCGAAGGGCGGAGCGTCTCGCTGGCGCACGACATCATCCAGGAAGAGACGCTCGAGGGGCCGTCGTACCTGGACCGTCAAGTGATGGCCGTCAGCGACAACGGCGCCTCCGACCGGTATCAGTACACCGGCACGTATCACGGCGTGATCCACAGCCACCTCGACTCGGTCGATTGCCACGTGATGTTCGAAGGCAAGGGCTACAACGGCGTGACAGCCGAAGAAGTCGAGGCGGCCAACGGATGTCCCCGCGGGAGCATTCACGCGCTGCGGGACGGGGTCTTCACGCGCGGCATCCTGTTCGACGCCACGCTGCTACCCGGAGCGGACGAACGGGGCTGGGTGGAGCCAGGAACGCCGATCCGCGCCGCCGACCTCGAGGAACTGGAGCGGATCGAGGGCGTGCGCGTCGAGCCGGGAGACGTCATTCTGCTCCACACCGGGCGCTGGAAGCGACGCGCCGCATTGGGCCCCTGGCGGTCGTCGGAGGGCGTCGCGGGCTACCACGCCGACGTCGCGTACTTCCTCAAGGAGCGCGGCGTGTCGTTCATCGGCCACGACATGTTCAACGATGTGTTCCCACACGAGTTCTCGGATGACATCCGCCTGCCAATCCACCGGCTGGCGCTGGTATCGCTCGGCGTCTGGATTTTCGACAACCTCGACTTCGATGGCGTGGCCGAGATCGCGCGCGAGCTCGGGCGCTACGAGTTCCTGTTCACCGCTGCGCCGTTGCGGATCGAGAAGGGGATGGGGTCGCCGCTCAATCCGATCGCGACGTTCTGACAGGGCGTGGCGTCCCCATGAACCAGTAGGCCGTCAGAAGGGACCGCCATGACCGCATCCGAGACCCGCCACCGGCTCCTCGCAACCGCGCTCCTGGTCTGTCTGGCCGGCGCCACACCCTCTGGCCAGTGGTTCCGGGACGGCGAGCGGCTCCCCGACCAGCCGTGGAGTAAGTCGCGCGGCGAGTTCGGCGCGATGGTGGTGCTGTCCGCCGAGCCAGACGAGTTCCTCGACGCGTGGACGCAACAGACGCCGGGCGTGTCGATTCGGGCCGCGAGCAGTCTCCGGCGAGGCGTGGCGCTCGCGCCGTTCATCCTGTTCATCGGTTGCCAACAGGACGCGGAGGGCCTCTGCTCCGCTTCGTTCGATCTCGAAGTGATTAAGCCGGACGGCTCGTCGCATTTCCGCAGCGCGGGGTTGGAGCTGTGGCGCGACAAGCCGGCGCCACCAGCCGGTCGCCTCGGGCTCTCGGTGGGTTACGCGGAGATCGTGCTCGAGCCGGAGGACCCACTCGGGCGATACGTCGTGCGCGTGAACGCGCGTGATGAGGAGGCGGAGATCGCGCTCGCCCTGGAGCAAACCTTCACCGCGGTGCCATCCGTCTCGACCGTGATCGGCACCGGCGAGCTCGGATACTCGGACCAGCGTGTCAACAACCCGTACGGCGTCGTGATCGGTCCTGACGGCGCGTTGTACTTCTGCGATCTCGACAATCAGCGGATCCGGCGGCTCGACTTGGCGACCGGCGCGACGACGACCATTGCCGGTAACGGCGAACGAGGCTACGGCGGAGACGGCGGTCCGGCGGTCGACGCCTCGCTGAACATGCCGCACGAGATTCAGTTCGACCGCGACGGCCACCTCTACATCGTCGAGCGGGACAACCACGCCGTCCGGCGCGTCGATGCCCGGACTGGCGCGATCTCAACGGTGGCGGGGACGGGCGAAGCGGGCTTCTCGGGGGACGGCGGCCCCGCGACTGACGCCATGCTCAGCCGGCCACACAGCATCGTCTTCGACCCCGACGGCCACTTGCTCATCTGCGATATCGGGAACCACCGCATCCGACGCGTACACCGGGGAACCGGCACGATCGAGACGTTCGCCGGCACGGGCGAGCGGGAACCGACGCCCGACGGCGCCCCACTGGCCGGGACACCGCTGAACGGTCCGCGAGCGATGGCGCTCGACCCGAACGGCAATCTCTATCTCGCGCTCCGCGAAGGAAACGCGATCTACCGGATCGACCTCGACGCCGGGACGATTCACCACGTCGCCGGCACGGGCGAGCAGGGCTATACCGGTGACGACGGACCGGCCCGCAGCGCGACGCTGGCCGGTCCCAAGGGCCTCGCCTACGCGACGGACGGAACCCTCTACGTCGCCGATACGGAGAACCACGTCATCCGAGCCATCGATGTGGCGACGGGGGTCATCACGACGGCGCTCGGAAGCGGCGAGCGGGGCGACGGTCCCGAGCCGGACCCGCGTGCGTGCAAGCTCAACCGTCCGCACGGTATCTGGGCGGATACCGCCGGTGTCGTCTACGTCGGCGACAGCGAGGCGCACCGGATTCGGGTGCTCCGGTAGGCACCGAGCCCGAGTCGCGCGCTGCACTTACGATCGGCAGCGCGCGGTCTCCGGTCCGGCGGTGCTGGGTGGGAACTAACCCCGGAGCGCAGTCTGGGGTCAGTGGCGCTTGTCCCTGTGATCCACGGCGTTCGGCACGATGCGTTTCACCTCGTCTCGCAGCTTGGCCAGCGCGCGGTTGTAGGCCATGCGTGCAGCCGCAGCAGAAGGCTTCCCGAGCGTGTCGGCAAGCTCCTGGAAAGACAGGCCATGCTGGAGGCGATGGATGACGAACAGGCGTTCCTCGGGACGGAGCCGCTCGAGCGCGGCGTCGAACACGTCAGTGTGCTCGCGCTCGGCGACCTGTTCTTCCGGCGAGAGCCCGTCATCCTGGAGCTCGTCGGCGGCCAGCTCGGCCTCAACACCCGCGCGCTGGGCGTAGCGAGTCTCGTCGATGACCAGATTGCGGAAGACGGTGTGCAGCCAGTTGCGGAAGTCCCTGATCGTCTGACCCTCAAAGCGGGGGATGTGATTGAGCGCGAATGAGCGATTCCTGCACAAGGTCTTCCGTCTCGGCGCGGCCTCGGGCCCATCGCGGCAATCGGCCACGACCCACCCGCCTCAAATACGGCCGCATCCGGCTAACAAGCGCATCGGCGGCCTTCCGGTCTCCGGCGCTGGCCCGCGGCCACAGGGTCACAGTGGAGTCGGTGGCGACGGAGTCAGGCTCGGGCCGGACCGGAGACTCCGCGTTCTGCTGGGGTTTCTCGCGTCGCGCCGTCATGTCTGGCCTCAGCATAGTCTCCATCTGACCCCCTTCATACGTAGATAACGTCCACGTGGGCAAAATCGAACAGGCTGAGCAAAAAAGAATTCTGGGGCCAACTGGCTATAATCGGGCCACGCTCCGGGGGACATACCCGCTAGAGCCTCGTCAGACCCGTCCAGAGCCGGAGTCAAGATCGTGACGCGTGAGGCGATGCTGGCGCTCCTCGAGCGCCGCGATAAGGCGATCCTCGACCACGACGCCGATGGCGCCGCCGCGGTCTACGGAGAGACAGCTGTGCTGGAGAGCCCCATGTCGGGGCAATCGGTCGGCCGGGAGGCCATTCGACAAGCGCATGCGTCGCTCTTCGAGGCGTTTGGCACCATCCGACTCGAACGCGAGCAGGTCCTCGTCGACGGCGACCAGATGGCCAACGTCTTCAAGTTCACCGGAACGCACACCGGCACACTGTTCGGGCTGGAGGGAACCGGCAAGCGGATCGTGTTTCGCGGAGTGAACGTGATGACCGTGGAGAGTGATCAGATCGTCTACGAACGTCGCATCTACGACTTCACCGGCTTCCTCATGAAACTCGGCCTGCTGAAGGCCCGTCCGGCCTAGGAGTCGATCGCCCAATGGACGCGGCGCGGCTCGAGTTCACCGATGTGGCTGGTCGACACCGCGTCGTGGATATCACCGAGTCGCCGTTCCGTATCGGACGCAGTCACGCCAATCAGCTGGCGCTCTCGAGCGCAGAGGTCTCCCGCGAGCATGCGACGATCACCTGGGACGGCGAGAACTTCGTCGCGCGCGACTGCGAGTCCCGCGCCGGCACCTTCGTCAACGACCAGCCGATCGGCGAACAGCCACTCGTCGGCGGCGACCGCGTGCGGATCGGTCCGCATCTCGAACTGACGTTCGCTACCGGTGAGCACGTCATCACACGCGAGCACAGCAGCACCACCAGCTCCAGCGCCATCACGGACCTGCGCCAGACGGCCTTGTTGCTGGAGGGCCTACGCGCGCTGGGCACCGCGAAGGTGCTCGACCACCTGCTCGAGATGGTCATCGATTCGGCGGTCGAGATCTCTGGCGCCGAGCGCGGGTTCATCATGCTGAGCGGCTCGGCGGGGGCGCTGGAGTTCAAGATGGCGCGGCGGCGGGACGGCGTCGCGATGACGGGCACGCAATTCGAGGTGAGCCGCAAGATTCCGGAGGAGGTCTACACGACCGGCGAGACACGGCTCATCGAGGACCTGCTGGACGGCGACGTGGCGGGCGGGCACGAGGGCACGATCGCGCTTGGCATTCGCAACGTGTTGTGCGCCCCGCTTCGCGTCGTCGAGCTGGTTGAGGCCAACGAAGTCGCCGGCGAGGAACGGCGCATCGGCGTCCTGTATCTCGATAGTCGAGAACGGAAGTCCTTCAAGTCGAGCGCGATTCGCAGCGCCGTGGAGACGCTGGCCAACGAGGCGTCCAACGCCATCGAGAACGCCCGTCTGTATCGCGAAGCGCAGGAGAAGGCACGGCTCGAGCACGACCTGCAGACGGCCAAGGACTTCCAGAAAGCACTGCTCCCGAGGGCGGCGCCCGGACTCGGCTTTTTCGAGGCGGCGGCCGAGATGCAGCCCTGCCGCATGATCGGCGGTGACTTCTATGAGTACGTCCGTCTCGCGGACGACGCGGTTGGGTTCACGCTCGGCGACGTCGCCGGCAAGGGGGCGCCGGCCGGCCTGCTAGGCGCGCGCATCCAGGAGATCTTTCTGTCGCAGGGGCCGAAGCTCGTCGCGCCAGCGCGCACGATGGCCGCGATCAACGAGACCTTGCTTCGCAAGTCCTTGGAGTCACGCTTCGTCACCATGGTCTACGGCGTGCTCTCCGCGGACGGCCGACTCCGGTACTGCAACGCCGGTCATAACCCGCCCATCCTCATCTCGCGGGACGGCGTCCGGCGATTGGAGGCCGGCGGCCTCATCGTCGGACTCTTCGAGGAGGCCGAGTACGAAGAGGAGAGCGTGCAGCTGACGCCCGATGACCTGCTCGTGATATTCAGTGACGGGATCTCGGAAGCGACCAACCACGGTGGCGAGGAGTTCGGCGATGCGGGAATCATCGAATGCCTCGAGACGAACCTCGCCGTCCACGAGCCGAGCGACCTGCTCGACACCTTGTTCACTCGAATCCACGAGTTCACCGTCGGTGAGCTGCAGGCGGACGACATGACGGCGCTGGTGTTGCGTTACAAGGGCTAGACTACGCCTCCCACGCGTCTCCCCAACGCCCCTGTCTCGCCCGGCGATAGTGGCCGCCGTCACGCCGGGTGATCGTCCGAACCGACACGCCGCCCGGCGCACACACGTGAAGCAGCACGCGCCCCGCGCGCACGTCGGGCCGACGGATCACCCGCCCCGCCGCCAGCCCCACCGGTTCCCGCGCCACGATCACGTAGGCATACTTCTCGTCCTCGTACGCGAGGGCCGCGCGCTTGAGCCTCCGGTGGAGGCTCGATCGATTGAGGCGGACACCGAAGTGGCACCAGTCGCCGGCGGCAAGCGGACACGGGGCCGCGTGCGGACACGGCGCGACCAACGCCGCACCGTGATCGAGCAGTCTGGCTCGTGCATCGAGGATACGACGCGAGCCATCGGCCGACCCCGGCTCGATAATGGCGAGCGCGCCGCCCGCGGCGCTCCACGCCGCATCGACGGCTCTGTCGCGGGCGGCGGGGGCCAGCTCGCCAAGGACATACCCGACGAGCACCAGGTCGTGGCGCGGGAGGTCGCCGACATGGGTCACATCGGCGGTGCGCCAGGTCGAGTGCACCCGGCGGCCGAGCGCCGTCGCCCCGAGCAGCCGCTGACCCAGCTCCGCCATCCCCCGATCCGTCTCAACGTGCGTGGCGCGCGCAAGGCTGGCGTATTCGGCGCTCGCCGCCCACAATGCCGTCGCCGGTCCGGCGCCCAGATCGAGCACGCTCACCGCATCGAACCCGGGCTGCCGGTCCCGCAGCTCGCCAAGCACGGCCCGCGTCGCCGCGTATGTGGCGGGCATCCGCGCAGCGAGGTAGGCCAGGCGGTCAACCGGCCCGGACCCGCCGCCGGTCATCCCCGGGGCGCTGCGCGCGCGATAGGCCGCCGTCATGCGCTCAGCCGCCGCGCGCAGGTCGCGAAGCGGCACGCCCTCGAGCTCACGCTCGACGGCGCTCCGTAGCTCGAGTGGCGGCAACGCATCGGATCCGTGCATGAAGGGACGTCGCTGACGGACTATAATCCTTTCCCCGCACCGACCCCATGGCGCAGTCACCCACGATCGAAGCGGCGCTCACGCTCGCCAAGGAGCGGTACGCGCAGGCGGCCAAGGCTGGCCGAGTCGGCGTGTGGGACTGGAATCCGACGACCGGCGGCATCTTCATCGACCCCGTGTTGAAGGCGCTGCTGGGCTGCGATGATGCCGAGATCCCAAACCGCATCGACGCCTGGATGGCCCGTGTGCATCCCGAGGACCGCGCGATTGTCGACGACGAGGCCGCCGCGCTTCTTGCCGACGAACGGCCCACGTACGACGTCGAGCACCGGATGACGCACAAGGACGGATCAACGCGGTGGTTTCTCTCGCGCGGCGCGGCAACGCGGAACGCAGCCGGCGACCCGGAGCGGATCGTCGGCACGACCACGGATATCACCGACCAAAAGGCCGCACAAGCGTCGCTGGCCTCCGCGCTGAACGAGCTCGAGCGTGTCGTCCGCGACCGGACCACTCAGCTCGACGAGGCGGGGCGCCGGTATCGCGACCTGTTCGACAGGGCGCCCGTGATGTACGTCACCATCCGCCGGCGCAACGGGCAACCGATGGTCGAGGATTGCAACAAGTTGTTCCTACGGTTGCTTGGCTATGTGCGCGCCGACGTCATCGGCTCGCCGCTGGCCGATTTCTACACCCCGCAATCCCGCGAGGACCTGCAGAGCGCGACGATCGACGGTCCGCTCGACGCAGCGGAACGGCAGCTGGTCGCGAAGTACGGCGGCGTGCTCGACACGCTCCTTCACGCCGTGCCCGAGACCGACCGCACCGGCGCGATCGTCGGCACACGCGCCATGTACGTCGACATCACGGAACACAAGCGAGCGGACGCCAGGCTTCAACGATGCGCAATCGCGCTACCGCCTTCTGGTCGAGCAGTCGCTCGTCGGGCTCTACATCATCCAGGATGGACAGGTCGTGTACATCAACCCGAAGATGGCGGAGATCTCCGGGTACCCGCGTGACGCCGAGGCGCAGCTGTTGTCGATTCTCGATCTGGTCGTCGAGGAGGATCGCGCCCTCGTGTCTCAAAACATCCAGCGCCGAATGACCGGGGGCATGGACGAGAGCAGCTACACGGTGCGGATCCGACGCAAGGACGGGCGGATCGTGCCGCTCGAGGTCAGCGGCGCGCTCATCCAATACCGCGGCCGGCCGGCGGTGGCCGGTGTGGCACTCGACCTCTCGGAGCGGCTGCGTCTTGGAAACCAGGTGCTGCAGTCGCAGAAACTCGAGAGCGTCGGCACGCTGGCAGGTGGCGTGGCCCACGCGTTCAACAACGCCCTCACCGCCATCAGCGGCCGATGCGAGCTGCTGCTTGGTGAGATCAGCAAGGCTGACCCGCGCCGGTCCGACGTCGAGGCGATTCTCTCCGTGGCCGAGGAGTCGGCGAACCTGACTCGTCAATTGCTCGCGGTCGGTCGGCGTCAGGTGCTCGCGCCGAAGGAGTTCGATCTCAACGTCGCGGTCGGCACCACGCTCGAAGTCGCCGCCCCGCTCATCGGCGAGCAGATCCGAGCGTCGACGGAGCTGGAGTCGGGGCTAGGACTGGTCAAGGCTGACCCCGGGCAAATCGAGCAGGCCCTGGTCAACGTGATCCTGAACGCGCGCGATGCGATGTCGAGCGGCGGCACACTCACGGTCGCCACCGCCAACGTGGAGTTGGACGACGCGTTTCACCGAACGCACCCTGACGTGCCGCCCGGACCCTATGTCCTGCTGACGGTCACGGATACCGGCGAAGGCATGACCGCGGACACGGTCGCGCATGTCTTCGAGCCGTTCTTCACGACGAAGGAGTTCGGTCGCGGCACCGGGCTCGGACTGGCGACCGTGCATGGCATCATCCGGCAGACCGGCGGGCACGTCCTGGTCGAGAGCACCGAGGGTCGGGGAACGAGTGTCGCCATCTATCTCCGGCGTCTCCCAGACGACGCGGTGGCGGAATCTGATCGCGACACCACGGACGGCGAGCCGCTCGAGACGATTCTGCTGGTCGAGGATGAACCCCACGTGCGGCGCACGATCGGCGACATGCTCACGCAGGTGGGCTACCACGTGCTGGCAGCGCCGAACGCGGACGAGGCCATGCTGATGTCGTCGCAGCATCGGGGCCGCATCGACCTGCTGCTCACTGACGTCGTCATGCCGGGCATGAGCGGCTGGCAGCTCGCGGCCGAGCTGACGCGCATACGTCGCGGGACGCGGGTGCTCTACATGACCGGCTACACGACGCCGCATGTGCCCATCGAGCTGCGCGACGACCCGTCGCTCCTGCAGAAGCCCTTCTCGCCGAAGGCGCTCCGTCGCGCCGTCCGCCGCGTTTTCGAGGAGTCATAGCGTCCCGTGTCGGGTCTGGATGCCGGCGCACCGGGGCCGAACGACCTCGCGATTGTGCTGACCGGCGGGGGGGCGCGCGCGGCCTATCAGGTCGGTTTCCTACGGTGGGTCGCGCGCAACATCCCCGACGCGCATTTCCCCATCATCACCGGTGTGTCCGCGGGCGCCATCAACGCCGCCTTTCTCGCCGCTTGTCCCGACCGGCAGATGGACGCCGTCGAACGGCTGTGCCGGCTCTGGAGCGAGCTCACTGTGGACCGCGTGTTCCGGGTCGATACGCGGTCGCTGATGGGCAACGTCGCGCGCTGGGGACTCCGCCTGGTCTCGGGCGGCAGCGCGCTGACGCCCGATATCCGCGGCCTGGTCGATACCACCCCACTGCGTGACACGCTGCGCGGGATCTTCTCGTTCGAGGACGGCATCATCAGCGGCATCGGTCCCAACATCGAGCGGCGTCGCCTGTGGGCGCTGAGCATCATCACCAGCCACTACGGGACCGGCCAGTCCCTGGTGTGGATCCAGGGGCGGGACGTGCGAGCGTGGCAGCGGCCCGACGGCGAGAGCCGTCCGACGCAGATGACGATCGATCACGTCCTGGCGTCCGCGGCGTTGCCGCTCTTCTTCCCGGCAGTCCGGCTCGACGACGGGTGGCACGGTGACGGAGGTATACGCCTGACGGCCCCCTGCTCGCCGGCGATTCATCTCGGGGCCACGCGGATCCTCGCCATCTCGACGCGTCACGGCGTCAATCGCGCGGGCGCCGGCGACTCGGCACCCGCGTATCCGCCGCCGCTCCAGATCTCCGGGCAGCTGCTCAACGCGATCTTTCTCGACGACCTCGACCGCGACGCCGTCGATCTCGAGCGCGTCAATCTGCTGCTCAGGGATCTCCCCGCCGAGAAGCGCCGCGGGCTACGCCCGATCGATCTGCTGGTCATCCGACCGTCGGTCGACCTCGGGCGTCTCGTTGCGGAATTCGAGCCAAAGCTCCCACGGGTCTTCCGCCATCTGATCCGCGGCCTCGGTTCGCGAGAGACGAAGTCACCCGATGTGCTGAGTCTCCTGGCGTTCGACCCGAAGTATCTCGGCCGGTTGATCGAGATCGGCGAAGCCGACGCCGCCGCCCGCGCGGACGACATCCTGCGTTTGCTCACACCGACCGCGTAGACGCGCGACGACGACCTAGTCGTCCCACCCGCCGGGGACGCAGACCCGTGAGATGGTCAGGGGAGGCTCAGCGCCACGAACTGCCCGGCGACATCGAACCCGCCGATCGGGACGATGACGTACTGCGTGCCGTCATGCATGTAGGTCATCGGCACGCCGGTGGTGCCGGCCTCGAGCTCCATCTCCCACACGACCTCGCCTGTCATCTTGTCGTAGGCGCGGAACCACGGCAGACCGAAGTTGGTAGCAATCTGATACGGCATGCCGTCCGGGACACGGCCATCCCCCCGCACGCCGACATCGGTGCCCTCGCCGATGAAGAGCAGCGTTTTCGTCAGGAGCGGCCCTGGACGGCCCGGGCTGCCGAGACGCCCGAGGTTCAGGTGGCGGATCGCGGGGTGGTCGCGCGGGCCAACGCCGTTCGGGACCTGCCAGGCCACGGTGCCGCTATTCATGTCGAATGCGGTGATACGGCCATAGGGCGGCTTGAAGAGCGGCAATCCGCGTGGGCCGCCAATCCACTGTCGCGTGCCCTTCACGTACCGGAGGTTGGTGCGATCCGGGTTGCCCTCGCGAATGTCGGCCACGAACGGCGAGGTAATGGACGGCACATAGAGATAATTGGTGTCGGGGTCGGCGGACGCGCCCTGCACGTCGGCGCCGCCTTGCGACCCAGGCAACTGAATCGTCCCCTGGTTCTCGTTGGGTCCGTCGCCACGCACCGATGGCGGCGTGAACATTGGGCCGATCGTGTAGCGCTCGACGATCTCGAGCGCCTCCGCCCGCAGCTCGGGCGTAAAGTCGATCAAGTTCTCGATGGTCGCGCCCTGGCGATCGAACGCCGGCGGCTTGGTCGGGAATGGCTGAGTCGGCGACGTCCGCTCGCCCAGCGTCCGCGACTGCGGCACGGCCCGTTCCTCGATCGGCCAGACCGGCTCGCCGGTCGCGCGGTCGAACGCGAAGGCGAAGGCCTGCTTGGTAATCTGCACGACCGCCGGGATGTCACGACCGTCAACAGTCAGGTCCATCAGAATCGGCGCCGTTGGCAGGTCGTAGTCCCACAGACCGTGATGCACGAGCTGGTAGTGCCACACGCGCTCGCCGGTCGCGGCGTCGACACAGACGAGCGACTGGCTGAACAGGTTATCGCCGGGGCGATGCCCGCCATACATGTCGTTCGTCGATGACGTGACCGGCAGATACACGTAGCCGAGCTCCGCGTCGGCACTGAAGAGCGACCAGACCGGCGCGTGCCCCGTGAACTCCCACGCGCCGTCCTGCCACGTATCGGTGCCGAACTCCCCCGCCTGCGGAATGGTGTGAAACACCCAGCGCAGCTCGCCGGTGCGCACGTCGAACGCCCTGACATCGCCACGGATGTCTTCTTTGGTCACGAACGTATCGGTCATCGATTGGCCCATGACGATGACGTCGCGAACCACCATCGGCGCGCCACCCCACCGGTAGCGTGCCCCGTCCGCCAGTCCGCGTGTCAGATCTACGCGGCCGCCGTCGCCGAAGCCGTCCACCGCCTCCCCGGTCTTGGCGTCCAGCGCATAGAGCCATTCACCGCGGTGGGCGATGATGCGCCGGTCGGTGCCGTCGGACCAATACGCCACGCCGCGAGCGCCCGCGCCGCGATACGCGGCGGGCCCGTCACCGACCGGTCGTTGCACCCACGCCGTGGCACCCGTGCCTGGGTGAAACGCCTCGACCAGGCCAACGGCATTCGGGGCATAGAGCAAGCCGTCGACCATCAATGGCGTGGACCGATTGGCGTTGCCGTAGGCGAGGTTCGGCACGATATCGAGAATCGACTGATCGACGGTCGGGCGCGTCCAGGCGATCTGAAGGCTGCCGACGTTGTCTTTCGAGATCTGGTCGAGCCCCGAATACTTGGTCGCTCCGTTATCGGCGCCGTAGACACGCCACTCCCCGTTTGCCGCGCCGTCCTGTCCGGACGCGTGCGGCGCCACGACCATGGCGAGTACGAGGACCACGGACGAGGTGATGGTCGCGTGGCCACGGTGCTGTACTTGCTTCATCGCTGTTTCTCCTGCACGTCACAGTGTCCGTGGCCAACCTCGCGTACGATCAATTACGTCTGGCGCGGCTTAGCTCGGCGCGGCACCCCTCGCGCCCGGGAGCCTCTTGACGATCGCACTGTAGTTGACCAGGACGCGGTCAGCAACGAAGAGCTGTCCCCGCACGAACGTGAGGGAGCGCGTCCGCCGCACGACCTCGCCCGTCGCTTCGATCACCTCGCCCGGCTCGCTGGCCGCGACGAACTCACTGCTGAGTGAGACCGTGACGCATCTCTCGCCCGGCTGATCCCACGTCGCCGCCAGACACAGCGCGAAGTCGGCAAAGGTCAGCAACATGCCACCGTGCAAGGTGCCGCCGGTGTTCGCGTGCCGCCGGTCCGCCAGAAAGGCGAACGAGATCGCACCGTCGACGACCTTGTAGCCAAAGGGGCCAACGTGGTCCTCGAACGGATCCTCGTAGTCGAATGGCTGATACCCGGGAGGGAGCGGCGCGCGCATATCGACGGATTCTATCGCGCCCGCATCGAGACGATGTCGGCGGGACGAGCCAGCCAACGGTCGGGCGACTCCGCGGCGAGCGCGGCGCGCGGGAACGGGCCCCATTCGACGGCCGCCGTCGACACGCCCGCGGCGCGCCCGGCACGGATATCGTGGGGCGAATCCCCGACGAATACCGCGCCGGCGGCGGGCACCGCCAGGCGGGCCAGTGCTTCGAGCACCGGCGTCGGATCCGGTTTGTGGGCGCCCACATCGTCGACCCCCACGAGCACCCCGAAGTGCTCGTCGAGGCCGCATCGCGCGAGCCCGCGCCAGGCGAGCGTGCGCCCCTTGCTGGTCACGATCGCCAACGCCACGTCGCGCGCCCGCAGCGCTACGACCGCGTCAACGATACCGGGATACGGCCGCACCAGCCGGTCATGGTGTTCGTGGTTGTAAGCCCGATAGGTCGCCACCAGGGCATCGACGTCGGCTCGCTCGGACGCAAACGCCGCAAGCTGCGTGCGCAACGGCCTCCCAAATCCCGCGCGCCACGCCTCGTCGGGCGGCACGGCGCCCAGGTGCGTGCGCATCGTATGGCGGAACGACGCCATGATCAGATCGATGGAGTCGACGAGCGTCCCGTCGAGGTCGAAGAGGTAGGTCTCGAAGCCCGGGCCGGTCGTGTCCATCAGAACGTCACGCCAGCAGCCACGTGCGCCCGCGCGCCGTCGACGAGGTTGTGCGCCACATCGATCTGCAGCTGCACGAACGGGACGCTGAGGAAGATCCCGCCACCAACCCCCTTGCGAAACCGCGTCTTTCGAATCGACTGTCCGACGTCGTACGCGGCGGCGACGTCGACAAAGACCTTGAACCCCGCCTTGCCGAACGACAGCGGCGAGCTCCACGGGAACCGGAGCTCGATCGTCCCGGCCGCCATCCGGTCACCGATCAGCTCACCGACCCGCCAGCCACGCAGCGTGCCGCCACCGCCGAGCAGAAGCTTTTCGTACACCGGCAGCGGCGCAGTCGAGCCCTCGTAGACGGCGCGCACAGCGAGCACCGCCTGCCCGACTCCGCCGACGTACACCCGGGCATCGACGCGCGGCTTCGCGATGGTCGTCGACGTGCCGGCAATCGCGATCCACTCGACGCCGGCGGCCGCGAACGCCGCATTGCGCGGAAACGCCACATCCTCGCGGGTGTCGACCTCGAGTCTGATACCGTACCGCGCTACCCGGTCGGACAGGTCGGCGAACCGCACGTCCTCCCAGGTCCCGTGGCCGCTGAGTCGCAGTCTCGCCGGCAGTCGGCGATCGGCCTCGACCCAGAGCCTGCCCCGGTCGTCGTCGACGCCGAAATGCGGATGCTCCCGTCGCCGCCGTGCCGCGCCACCCCGGATGACGTCGACCACGCGCCCGGCGAAGCGCCTCTCGAATTCCAGCCCAACGCGCTGCGTGCCGCCCCACGTCGCCGGCACCGAGATGCGCCCATCCGACCCCAGCGCCTCGACGAAGCTCGTGCGCGCCCCGTAGGTGAAGCCGTAGCCTTCGTCGTAGCTCATGATCGGCAGAAACATCGTCTGCCGGCCCAAACCACCGAGGGATCGCGTGAACGGGTTCGACCCGGCCGCCGCCGCGCGCTCGCGGACCACCAGGACGAGGGTCACCTGGTCGTTGACGCGCAGCGAGCGATAGCGTTTGCGGACGTCGACGGAGTCGAACCGACCGCTCGCCTCGAGGCGGCCGACGACATCTGCGATGACCGCCGGTCCGACGCTCATCCCGAGCGACAGACCGGCAAGGGCGATCACGTCATCGTCAGGGACAGTGAAGTTCCCCTGCACGCGGATCTCGACCAGGGTCTCCGCCGCCGGCTGTGCCGACGCCGCGGGTGGAGAGGCCGCGATCAGCACAGCGGCGAGCGCACCGGCCAGCGCGCTACCGCGGCGGGCCATACGAGCGGATCCGGCCGCCGACGTCGGCCTCGCGGTAATCTGAAAACGCGCGCGAGTAAGACACCTCGAACGACCCGATGGCGAGCGTGACCTGGCCGAGAATCTCGACACGCTCCGGAAGCCAGACACCGGCGATCGGCTGCCCCATCGTCATCGACGCCGTCAGGTCGTCGAGACGGGCCAGCCAGCGGCCAGGCAGGAAGTCGAAACCGACGTTGTCAAAGGTGAACTTGACGATCTGGAATTCGGCTGGGTCGACCCACAGGGTGACGAGGCTGGTCTTCTCGAACCCGGTGCTGTCAATCCGCACCTCGACCTGGCCGTCGGTGTCCTCGCCGTCGCGTTCGTCATCGGAGAAGAGCCGCGTGGGGTAGTACTCGATGCGAAGGACCTCGCGACCGGCGAGCCGCTCCCGCCCAGCCAGGTAGTAATTGCCAGGCTCGAACTCGAAGTCGAAGAAATACGACTCGGAGACGAAGCGCGGCTGCAAGTCGGCCGGGGCGTTCGACGTCGAGCCGCCGGACGCATCGACGCCGGCGGCCGTCCCCTCGCGCGCGGTGTCCGTGACCGTCACGGCGCGCAGGGCGTCAGCGGCCGCCGCGAGCGCGACCGACCGTTCAGGGTCGTCGACCAGCGCCGCTCGCGCGCGCTCCCATGTCGCATCGTCCAGTCCCAGCCGCAGCATAAAGCGTGCAGACAGCTCGAAGAGCTCCACGAACTGCGCGATGTCCTCGTCCGGCGCGGAGTGTGCCTCCGCCGCCAGCACCGGCATGAGCGCGCCGAGCAGGCGTGCGACCTCGAGGTCGTCCAATCGCTCGGTCTCGAGCATGACGAAGGCGTCGCGCGCGCGCGCGACGGCACGGCCGAAGCCGACCGCGGGCACACCCCCCCGATCCGCGAGGATGCGATCACCCGCTACCGTAATCGCGGCCCGGTCGTCTCCCCACAGCCGGGCGTCCTCCGTGATCGACCGAAGGAGTTCCGAACCGACCTCTTCGCCCCACAAACGTTCGATCGACCGACGGACGTTGTCGCGGGTCGAGCGTCGTGAGCGCCGGCTCAGCGGTCGCGTCTGGCGCTGCCGGCTCGCATCGCGGCGGCGTTCCTGACGCAGCCAGTCCGCCTCGTACTCACGGCGGCGGGTCTCGTCGATCGTGACCCCGTCGAACGCGACGGGGCTGCGAATGAGATACCCGTCTCGCATGTACCACGTGAAGTCGTGCCGGAAGCCCTGCAGCAGCATCTGTCCAGGACCGTTGAGCGCGAGCGTCTCCCGCTCGTCGAGCACGTACTGGATGAGGGCGATCGAGTTCTCTTCGCGTCGCTCGAGCACCCGCTCCATGAACCGGTCGATGTCATCGTCGTCGTCGCCGTTGTCGTGGTCTTGGGCCTGGAGACTCGGCCCGAGCAAGCCGACGCCGGCGAGGCAGGCGATCAGGACGCCGCCGGCCACGCGCCGACCACGGGACGGTGCCATGCCGAATCCGGCCAAACGGGGACGTGTCGCACGCAGCATCGTCGTATTGACCCCAGGCTCAGCTGGGTCAACCCTTGTGACGTCGGGGGCGACATGTTGGTTCGGTTGTGGGTCGCTACCCTCTATGTGGTGCCCTCCCTTGACAGGGGCACTACAGGCGCCACATAGTGATCGTTTAGACCATGACCATGGCTGATCGGCGCCGCCTGCTCGACCAGCTCCAGCGGGAGCGGCGCAAGGGAATCGAAGCCTGGGAGCGCGTCTGCCAGACGCCGCGGACCGGCTCGTCACTGGCTTCCGCAACGCCCAGCAACCTGTCCAGCAAGGGGCCCACGGCCCATCCGTTCCGGGACAGCCGCACCGCTCGCCGCCGACCCGACTGAGCTTCACAGCCCGAGCCACAGGACGGCGGCCCCACTCGCGGCCACGAGCACGCCGGCCAGCGCGTCCCCATAGTGACCGACGCCCCTGATCCCCGCGAGGCCGAGCCCGCGAAACGCGAGCGCCACCGTCACGAGCATCGCCGACACGGTCAGCAGCCCGAACACCGCCACGACCCCCGCCACGAGCATCCAGTCGCCCGCGATGGCGGGGACGACCATCAGCGGGATGAGCGGCTCGCACGGACCAAGCAGAAAGACGACGAACAGCGTCCAGGCCGTCAGGCTCGGACCGGCGTCATGCGGATGCAGGTGCTCCCCGTCATGCGAGTGCGGGTGGGTGTGCACCGTCCCATCGGCGTGGGCATGCAGGTGGGAGTGCGCCTGGCCGCGGAGGCGCGCCCACACAGCCCAGGCGGCATAGGCGAGGCCGAATCCGATCAGCAGGGTGGCGGCGAGCTCGCCCCGTGCCGACTCGAGCCACCGCATCGAATCAGCTGCCACACCGAGTCCGATGCCAGCGGTCCCGATGACCACTGATGAGGCGACATGGCCGAGGCCGCACACGCTCGTGATAGACAGCGTCCGCCGAAGGGTCCACCCACGCGCCCGCCCCAGCACGACGAAGGGCAGCGAATGGTCGATCCCGAGCACGGTATGGACGATCGCGAGCGTGGCCGCCGTACCGAGCAGCACGCTACCGGACGCCGCGAGGGATTCGAGCATCGGGCGACTGTGAGAGACTATCCGTACGGAGTCGAACACTTATTATGACGGCTTTGGACGACAGGATCATTCGGTTGCGCCGGCTGCTGACGGAGCTCGATCACGTCGTCGTCTGCTTCTCCGGTGGGGTCGACTCAGCGTATCTCCTGGCCGAGGCGGTCGGGGCGCTCGATCAGCGCGCTGTCGCCCTCACAGCCGTCTCACCGAGCCTTGCGGCTGAAGAGGGCGCGGCGGCAAAGCGGCTGGCCGAGAGCCTCGGTGCGCCGCACGTGCTCGTCGACACCCACGAGCTCGACGATCCCCGCTACGCCGAGAACCCCGTCAACCGCTGCTACTTCTGCAAGACCGAGGTGTATGGTCGGGCCGTCCGCGAGGCGGCGCGTCTCGGGGTGCCACACGTCCTCGACGGTTTCAATGTCGACGACCGGGGCGACTATCGCCCCGGCCGCCACGCAGCGAAGGAACACGGGGTGCGGTCACCTCTGGATGAGCTCGGCTTCACGAAGTCCGACATCCGAGAAGCCGCACGGCGGATCTCGCTGCCGGTGTGGGACAAGCCCGCGCTGGCCTGTCTGTCGAGCCGATTCCCCTACGGCACGTCCATCACACCAGCGCGGTTGACGCAGGTCGCGACATCCGAGCGCGCGCTACGCGAGCTCGGCTTTGCCGTCTGCCGAGTCCGCTATCACGACGCGACCGCGCGCATCGAGGTGGCGCCCGAGGAAGTGCCGCGGCTCCGCGAACCGGCCATCTGGTCCGCCGTTCGAGCGCGGTGCCGCGATGCTGGGTTCGCCGAGGTGGAAATCGACCCGCGCGGATACCGCCAGGGCTCGCTGAACGAGGCCGCGCCGGCCCGCCTGTCGACGACGCAACGGTGACGCCGGTGTCCTAGCACCTCGGGCTGCTAGCGGCTCCACCAGTAGTTCATCTTCACGAGAAACGCGTGCGTGCCGTCGGCGCGAAACGCGTCGCCGAGATCGCGCCACGGCTCGAAGACGCCGGGGCGCGCCAGATCGAAGGTGGATACGTTCCAGACCAGGAAGAGCGTGCTGCCACGAATGTACTCCCACCGCAGGACCACGTTACCGCGGAGCGATTTGCTGTTGAAGTCGGGGTCATACGAGAGCGTCACCGGATCGAACTCGAACGTGCGTGGTCGGGCGAGGCGCCTGATGTCGTCGTAGTCCCCCACCGCGACGAACGGCTGCAGGAACACTTCAAGCGTCAGGTCGCGATGGACCGCGAAGGTGCTCCGGACCGTGATGTCGACGACGTCCCGACGGAGCCGTCCGTAGACGTGGTCGATCTCGCCGTCGCCGCTCGCATCCACGTTGGCGATCCACTGCGCCACGTCTTCGCCGAGGGCATACCCGACGCCGAGACTCGCCTGCAGCCTCGGTGACGGCTGAACGCTGACGTTCGGGAAGAACCGCGCGCTCCAGCCGCCCGCGTCGTCCCGTCGGCCGACCAGGCCGAGGTTGATGCGCCATGTCTTGCGCGAATCGCTGTTGACGAACACGTTGAGAAACGTCGATCTTGGTCGCAGGATGGGAGGCCCGCCTCGGGTATCGAGGTCGTCCTCATACGGCGCGCCGTGACCGACGAAGGTGTTGACCTGCCAGAAGTTGCGGAACTGCAGCGCGAGCCCCCAACCGGTCTGCCGGTTGATCCGGAGGCCGTCGCCGTTCCACCGGCGAATCTGCTGCACGAAGCCGCTGACGCTGCGAAAGATGGACCAGGGGTCCGGTTGGGCGAGGTTGATCCCAACGCCCGCCTGCGTCTGGTCGGTACGACCGAAGAGGAAGCCGACGTCGTTGACCCGGAAGTCGGACCCGATGTGGTTGTAGAGCGAGTTCAACGAGAAGTGCTTCGCGGCGAAACGGAGACCGCCGCTGCCGCCGACGCCAGTGCGCTCCCCCGCCCTCGCCCGGCGCCCTCGTGATCGCGTAGGAACCGTTCCAATGCCACCGGCTCCGGTCCCAGCGGATGTTGTGGTCGATGCCGCCGGTGAACGCATCGTTGCCTCCCTCCCGCACCACGGCCGTGACGAGGCCGCCGACATTGGATGACGCGCCGACGTCGCGCTGCAGCCGCGCGACGTTGAAGGAGGTCATCGGCTCGATGAGGCGGTCGACGTGGGCGCGGCCCGTCGACATACCGTTTACGTCGTGGTCCGCCTCGACCACGGCGAACTCGCGATCCGTCAGTGCCGTGAGCGCCCCATACGTCCACCCGCCGGTCTTGCCGGTGATTTTGCCCGCACCAAGGATCGTCGTCTCGAGCGGGAGATCCACCACGGTGTCGCCCGATTCCAGCGACAGGTAGCCCGGTCGCCGCCCGATGCGCCGCGAGTGGAACAGGCGGAATGGCCTCTGGTCCGACACGAACGTGCGGCTGTCCTCGAGGAAGAACGGTCGCTTCTCGGGGAAGAAGGTCTCGAACACCGACAGATTGAGCAGGGCGGGGTCTTGTTCGACCTGCCCGAAGTCCGGGTTGACGGTGGCCGAGAGCGTCGCCGCCGATCCGATCCCGTAGCGCAGGTCGAGACCAGCACCCCCGCGCTGATCGGCCTCCGCCGACGCCGGGATCTCGGTGCGTCCCCCGAGCACGTATGGCAACAGCTCGAGACGGCGCGGCGGCGAGACAAACGGGGCCTCGAACACAAGGTGCCCCCAACGCGACACAGTGCCCTGCTCGCCGCGTGGCCGGCCCACCCACTGACCCTGCTCTCCCCGTCGGTGGATCTCCCGTCGCACCATGAAGCCCCACACCGTCGGCTGGTCCGGCGCAACGCTGAACCGCATCTGCGAGAACGGGATCTGGAACTCCGCCGTCCACCCGTCGGACGTCACCTGCGTCCTCACCTCCCAGACGGCGTCGTAGTCGCGATCGACGCGTTGGTCGTCGAAGTTCACGAAGTCGCCCTGCACCCCAGACGGATTGACCTGAAAGACATACGACGTTTGGTGGTCGTGACGAGGGTCGAAGCCGATCTCGAGGTGGTCTGTGGGTAGAAACGTGTCGCGGCGACCCAATCCGGCCGTCACCCCGCCCGGCACGCTCTCGAAGGCCTGCACCGCAATGTAGATATGACGATCGTCGTAGGCCACCTGGGCGACGGTGCGCTCGCTGAGTGGCGCCATGTTGTCCGGCTCCCACTGGATGAAGTCGTCGATCGAGGCCGCGCGTTGCCATGCCTCGTCTTCTAGACGGCCGTCCACGTCAGGCGGATCCCCGACGATGCGATGGGCGCGGAGCACCTTGCCCGCCTTGGCTTCCGCAAAGGGCTCGGTCGCCATATCGACGAGGACGGTGGTGTCCGACCTTTGCTCCGCCCGGACCGGGAGGCCCGTCAGGAGGAGGCACACGAGAACCAGCGCGGTCGACTGGCTACGCACACGCACTTAGACCCCGCGTCCAGGCGGGTGGCCGGGTACTGCGGGTCCGCTACGACATTGAGCGGCTAGTTCGTCTCGGGGCGCTGATTCTTCCGAACGATGTTGAAGAACGAGAAGAGCTTCGACAACGTGTCGGCGTTGCTGTTGATGAAGCGGGAGTGGTCCCCGCCCGCGATCTCGACGTAGACGTGCTCCATGCCGAGCGTTTCCATCATCGCCACCCAGCGGCGCATCGGCACGACCAGCCGGTCCTCGTCGCCCTGAAGCGCGATGATGGGGATGTGGCGGAACTCGCGCAGCTGGTCGGGGCTGACCGACGGCGCCGGCGCGGCGACACCGAGCGCGGCCCACACATCCGGATACCGCGCTGCCAGGTGGTAGGTGCCCGCCCCGCCCATGGAATGGCCCCACAGATAGATGCGGTCGGCATCGACGTTGTACTGCTCGAGCACGATCGCCAGCACGTTCATCACATCTTGTTCGGCCAGCGCACCCAGATCGTCGGGTAGCGCGCCGACGTCGTCGTCCGCGCGCATCCGGGGGACGCCCGGGCCGCGGCTGCCGTACCACGCACGCGGGTGATACCCCTTCGGCGTCACGAGGATGTAGCCGTCACGCTCGGCCATGTCGACATAGCCGTCGTAGCTCATCAGCCAGTCGTAGGGCCGGCCCAGACCGTGGAGGCCGACGATGAGCGGCCATTCGCGCGTCGCGTCGTACGTCGACGGCACGAAGATCGCGTAGGGGACCTCGGCGCCGGTCGCCTCGAAGGTGTACGTGCGGCCCTCGACCCGAGGATCCGCTGCGACTGTACCGCCCGGCTCCTGGGCCATCAGGGCGCTCAACGACAGCAGGACGACACCGGCGACGGCAACAACTGAACGATGTGCGGTCATGGGATCTCCTCGATTCTACGATGCTTCCCGGAACATCTCCTCGACCGGCACCACCCGCACGCGGTCGGGGTTGATCGCCAGCTCGAAGGACATGATCTCGGCATCCTCGTCGCGAATGGCGTCCGTGATCGCGGCGTTGTAGGTCGGCGGCGACGGCTCGTTCGCGAGCAGACGGTCGCGAAACGCCTCGGCCTCCGTCGTGACGATGGCCACCGCCAGGTCGTCGTATTGCAGATAACGGCGAATTGCGGCGTTCACGTCGTCCACCGTCAGGGCGGGCAGCCGGCGCTGGACCTCGTCGACCAGACTATCGCGGCCGTAGAAGCGGGCATCGAGTAAATAGCCCAGTCGCCGGCTCGTGGTCTGGACGTGGAGCTTGGAATAGTTGAGCAGGAACTCCCGCGAGGCCTCGAATGCCTCCGGCGTCATCCCATCGTCCACGAGCCGGTGAAGCTCCCGAATGGCCTGGCGTAGAGCGAAGTGCGCGTTGTGATGCGGCACCGGGCGAATCCATATGCTGAAGAACTGCTGTCGGCGCGCGATGTTCGGGATCGGAAACCGGCTGCCGCCGTCCTGAATGAAGTTCTCGGCATAGGAATAGTCGCCGTAGTTGAGCCCGCGATCCCCTCGCATCTTGTTCATCAAGAGGCCGTTGAACGTCCGGTGCTCGCCAAAGTACGAATTCGCCACCATCAGCGCGTAGAAGTCATCGTCCGCGCGGGTCACCGCGACCGGGAAACCGATGGAGATGGCGGTGGCAATCGCGTCCTTCTCGACGAGCAGCACCTCGATGCCGTCCAGCGCCCGAGGCTCCTGCAGCGCCGGCGTCGCGGTCGTGCCGTTCGGCAACGCCTCGATCAGGTCGCGCTCGACCTCCGCCGCGAAGCCGTCGGGATAGCCGCCCGCAACCCCGATCAGGAGGTTGTCCTGTGTGTAGTGCGCGGCGTGAAACGCGCGCACGTCCTCGAGCGTGATGGCGGCCAGGCCGCGCTCCGTCCCCTGCTCCGGTGTCCCGTAGCCGTGGCCCTCGTAGAGCAGCGTGTTCAGCGTCTGTTTGCCGAGCTCCTCGTCATCGTTGCCGCGCAGCGTCGAGACGACCGCGTTCGTCAGGAACTCCCTGTTCCGCTCGAAGTCGGCCGGGTCGAACCGTGGCGACGTCACGAGGTCACGAAAGACGGCGTAGAACGGTGCGAGGTGATCGCGATGGACCTCGCCGATGATGACCGTCATCTCCTTGTCGAACTGCGCGCCGATCGTGGCCGACCACGGATACAGCGCTTCGGTGACGGCCTCGTAGGGCATCGATGCGGTGCCGCCCTGCCCGACCATGAGGGCCGTGAGCGCGTTGAGCCCGTTCTTGCCTGCCGGATCATCGACCGACCCGGTGCGAATGCCTATCCGTAGCGTGACGAGTGGCGAGTTGGGAGTCGGGAGCGCAACGGCCTGCACCATCGCCGTCTGGTCCGCACCCCCTCCCCCGCCGCAGCCGATGGCGACCAGCGCGAGCGCGGTCACAAGACACACGACAAGACGGCGCCCGCCCACCCCCATCACTGCCCCTCCTGGGTCAGCACGACCGTGGTGCGGTTCGTGTCGCTGAAATAGGTGTTCGCGACTCTCAGGATGTCGTCAGGTGACACTGCGTCGTATAGCTCATAGACACGATTCACCGTCTCCGGATCGCCCGTCAGCTGCACGTAGTGGCCGAGTGTCTGCGCGATACTCGATGGGTTGTCCAGCCCCATGGCAAAGGCGTAGCGCATGTGGGACTTGGTGTTTGCGAGAACGGCGGTGTCCACCGGCTCGGTCTTCATCCGCTCGATCTCGGCGAGAATCTCGGCGCGCACCTCATCCGTGCGGGTCGAGTCGGTGACGCGTGCGGTGATGGTGAACAGCGGCGCATCGCGGCTGTCGACCGCGCCGCCCTGAATTGCGTCGACGATCTGTTCCTCCAGATACAGTTTGCGAAACAGCGGTGAGGTCTGCGAGAACAGCAGTTGCGAGAAGACGTCGAGCGCGGGCATGTCGATCCCCGCGTCAGAAAACGCGGGCGCGTGATAGCCAATCGTCAGGAACGGCAGCGTCGGATTCGGCCAGGTAATGCGCGCCGTCCGCTCTTCGGTCTGCGGAGGCTCCGTGGGAATAGCAGGCACGAAGTCGCCGCGTACCCACTCGCTGTAGTACTCGCGAGCCAGCCGCTCGAGCGCCGCCTGGTCGAAATCGCCCACCACGACGACGATGCAGTTCTCGGGCCGGTAGTACCGGTCGTAGAACTCCAGACTGTAGTCGTAATGGTTCGGCATCTCCTGGATGTCGTCCAGCAGGCCGATCGTCGTGTGCTTGTACGGGTGGGTGGTGTAGGCGAGGTCGTGCAGCTTCTCCCGCAGAAGCGAGACCGGATTCGAGAAGTTGAGGTTGTACTCGCCCAGGATGGCACCCGCCTCGGTCTTGAAGTCCTCCTCGGAGTACTGCAGATGACGAAACCGGTCGGACTCGAGGTCCATGATCGTCTCGAGCGCGTCGGCACTGGCGACGATGTAATACGTGGTCCAATCGCTGGTGGTGAAGGCGTTGGCATCCGCGCCGATCCGCTGCACGACCGCGCCGTAGGCATCGGTCGGGTACTTCTCCGTCCCCCGAAACATCATGTGCTCGAAGAAGTGGGCGTACCCGGAGAACCCCGGTTCCACCTCGTTTCGTGAACCTGTGCGCACAACCGTGTAGTACGCGACGATGCCAGGACTGTCGTAGTCGACCCCGACCACCCGGAGGCCGTTGTCGAGCTCGAAGACGCTGACCGGAAACGGGAAAATCCGTGCACCGTCCTGAGTGGACGTCGTGGCGACCGACGCCACGAGGGCGACGGTCGCCAGCATGCCAGAACGGAGACCGTGGGTGGATCGCATCGCGTGCTCCTGCTCGAAAGTCGGGACCGGTCCCTCAGTATAATGATCCTATTGTGGCGCCAAAGCGGAGACCGGTCCCGGTGCCGCCGCCGCCGAGGGTGGAGCGCCCGGAGCCCGTGGAGGACGATGGGCTCGAGCCGGAGCCGGAGCCGGTGCCCGACACGCTTGCGGCGGCTCCGGAGTCTCTGGACGCTCCGGACGCTCCGGTGGCTCCCGACGTCACCGTCTACGACGCGCCGCCAGCATCGTCGGCCCCACGCATCGAGATCTCCCGGACGCTGCTCGCCGCGCTCGTCGGCGCGCTGATGATCTCGCTGGCCACCATCGGGTTTCTGGTGGGTCGAGGGATCGGGGCCGGCGGCGATCCTGCCCCTGACGCAACGCTCGTCATCGAACCCGCGAGCGGAGAGCCGGCATCACCCCGATACGCCCCGTTCCCCGCGCCGCCCGCGGCGACCCCCGAGTGAGGCTCCCGCCTCAGCCGATGCGGCGACACGCGACGCACTCAGAGGCTATTTCCTGGCGATCGACACGATGGGTGGCGGCGGCGGCATGAGCGACCCTGAGCAGATGGCGACGGCCATCGTGGCCGAGGGCGCGAGCGGCAACTGGTCGTCGTTCGATGAGATCGCGCGCACGCAACAGACCAATCTGTCACGGATGCGTCAGATGTCGGTACCATCACAGGCGCGCGACTATCACGAGACGACGCTGCGTCTGATGCAGGCCGGGGTGCAGCTGATGGAGAAAGTCCGGCGCGGCATGCAAGACGGCGATGCCAGGGCGTTGACGGATCTCTCGACGGACGCGCAGGCGATGCAGCTGGAAGCAGAGCAGGCCGATCGCCTCGCCGCCGACCTCAAGACCCGCTACGGCCGCACGCGGTAGTGTCGCCCTTCGTCCCGTCTTTCGACTGCGCCCGCGCACGCGTGGACCGGCCACGCCCCGACAGCCCTGAGCTAGTGCGGGGTCGCATAGCCCAGGATCTTGGGTCGCTGGTCGGCAAGGCTGTCGACGACCGCCTGCGTCACCACGTTCGAGAACATCGGCCGGATGTTGATGTGGTTGTAGGGGCGGATCTGAATCAGCAGGATCCCGACGAGGTCCTCCACCGGGTCCGCCCAATACAGCGTCCCGGCCGCACCACCCCAGGTGTAGCTGCCCGGCGACAGCGCGTCGAGTGACTCGGCCGGGTTCGTGAGCACGCCGAAGCCAAGCCCGAACCCATACCCGCCGCCACGCACGTAGACCGATTTGCCCGACCCGATATGGTTCGTGATCATGTTGTCGACGGTCATCCGCCCGAGCAGCCGGGCACCGTCGAGCTCACCGCCATTCGCGATCATCTGCGCGAAGCGGATGTAATCGGCCGCGGTGGAGTTCAACCCAGACACGCCGCGGAAGACCTGGGTCGGCTCGCGATACTCCGGGGCGCGCGCCAGCTCGATCTTGCCGTTCTCGTCGGGCCGATACACCGCGGCCACCCGGGCCATCTTGTCGCGTGGCACGTAGTAATGCGTGTCGGTCATGCCGAGCGGCTCGAAGATCCGCTCTCCGAGGAACACATCGAGCGACATCCCGGAGATCTTCTCGACCAGGACGGCGACGTAATCCGTCGAGGAGCCGTATTGCCACTCGTCGCCCGGATGGAACGCTCCGGGGATGACCGCGGCGTGCGCCACCTGCTGCTGCAGCGTCGGCCACCCCTTGCCATGGTTGGTGACGTAATTGACCTGCTCCGCGCTGAGCCCCCGGCCGTTCGGATTGAGCGTCAACCCCGATGTGTGCGTCAGCACGTGGCGCACGGTGACGGGGCGAGCCTCCGGCACGGTGCGGGCGCGGACGCCGTCGTCAACGAGACGGACCGTGTGGTCCGCGTACTCGGGGAGCCATTTCGCGATCGGGTCATCCAAGAGGAAGCGGCCCTCTTCGAAGAGCATCATGAGCGCCGACGATACGATCGGCTTGGTCATCGAGTACATCTCGAAGATCGTGTCGCGCGTCATCGGGGCGTTGTTTTCCTTGTCTCTCCACCCCTGCGCCTCGAAATGGACGACCTTACCCTGGCGCGCCACCAGCGTGACGGCACCGGCGATCTGGTCGGTATCGATGTAGTCCTGAATGAAGGCGTCGATCCGCGTCAGCCGCGTGGACGACATGCCAACCGATTCTGGCTCGACGACCACCACGTCCTCGGCCGCCCGCATCGACGGCACGACGAGCCCCGCCGCCGCGAGGCCCACGAGCGCCGCCGTCGTCGCCGCCCACACTCGCCGCCGGCTCCTCGATGTCTGCATCGTGCGCCTCCTGACCGCCAGTATAGTACAGACGACGGTGGTCGTTCTCCGTCGTGCCCCGTCCACTGCGGTTGACCGCGGTTCCCGTCCGGGATGCGCGCAGCCGTGGCGGAGGCGAACCACTCGCCCTCCGGTTAACACCCTGCAGTAAGCTTCGTGGCAACCGCGTGATCATCCCCGCGTCGATTCTCCTGCTCTCCGTGACGACCGCTGCGCCGTGTGCGCGCGACAACGCGTCCAGCTTTCACACACCGCGACCCGTCCACGCGGCGCAATCAGTGGTGGCGCCCCACGCGGCTGACCGAGTTGCCATCGCCGTCTTCTCGAACATCAGCGCGGCAGCGGCGGATGACTGGATCGGCGTCGGCATCGCCGAGACGCTCGCGGCTGAATTGGACGGTGCGGGCGGTGTGGCGGTGGTGGGGCGCCAGGCGGTCACCGGCGCGCTCGAATCGCTGCGCAAGGATGGCGGCGACGTTGGAGCAACGGCGGAGCAAGAGGTAATCGCGGGCCGTCTCCTCGGCGCACGATGGGTGATCGATGGTGGCTACCAGCGGCTGCGCGAGCGGATACGGATTACCGCGCGCGTCGTGGAGGTGGCGACCGGCCGGGTGGTGCACACGGCGATCGTCGATGGTGCGGTGGCGGAGCTCTTCGTGCTGCAAGACCGGCTCGCCGCCGAGCTTCGGCGGGAGGTCACCGACGGGGGCCGTGCCGCCGTGGCCGCGCGCGGGGCGCGCGAGCCACGCGCCCGCGAGCCTGCCGACGAGGCGCTCTCGTCCGCGCCTAGAGGCGAGCCGGTCGCCGGGAGGCCCGGGGGTGCCCTTGCGGCGGCACCCGCCGCGATCATCGACGGGCCCCCGCCTCCGGTTGCGCCCGAGACACTCACTCGCGATGCGACGGGACGCGCGACCGTCCGGGCGGTCCGGCTCACCGAACCGCTGCGACTGGACGGCACGCTCGACGAAGGTGTCTACGAGACGGTGCCGCCGGTCGACGGGTTCATCCAGCAAGTCCCCGATGAGGGCGCGGCCTCGACGGAAGATACCGAGGCGTGGGTCTTCTTCGACACCGAGCGCCTCTATGTATCAGCACGCCTGTGGGACTCTGCGCCCCACCTGCTGATCGCCAACGAGATGCAGCGCGACTCATTCCAGATCGTCAATAACGATTTCTTCAGCGTGGTGTTGGACACCTTCTACGATCGGCGCAACGGCGTAGCCTTCACGGCGAACGCGATCGGTGGCTTTCTCGATTTCGAGATCACCGATGAGGGGAATCCCAACCTCGACTGGAATCCGATCTGGGATGTCCGGACCGGGCGTTTCGCCGGCGGATGGACGATCGAGATGGAGATCCCCTTCAAGTCGCTCCGTTTTCCGCAGGGGGCGTCGCAGGTGTGGGGGCTGCAGTTCGCGCGACGCATTCGCCGAAAGTCAGAATCGACGTTTCTCACACCGGTTCCCATTCAGTCCGTCCCCGGCGAGATGCGTATCTCGGCGGCCGGCACGCTGACCGGCGTCGAGGTGCCGCCGGGCAGCCGGAGATTCGAGGTCAAACCGTACGCGATCGGCTCGCTGGCCACCGACGTCAACGCGGTCCCGCTCGTCTCGAACGACGGCGACGGAGATGTCGGCTTCGATATCAAATACGGCCTGACCCAAAACCTCACGGCCGACGTGACCTACAACACTGATTTCGCTCAAGTCGAGGTCGACGAGCAGCAGGTGAACCTGACGCGCTTCAGCCTGTTCTTTCCGGAGAAACGCGAGTTCTTCCTCGAGAGCCGTGGCACGTTTGATTTTGGCCGCGGCGCGCGCTTCGGCGGCGGCGGCGGCGGCGGCGGGACGCGGCGACCCGGTGGGGGTGGATTCTCCGGCGGGGGCGACGTCCCAACGATCTTCTTCAGCCGGCGGATCGGGCTCGAACAGGGGCAGACGGTGCCGATCCTGACCGGTGGCCGCCTCACCGGCAAGGCGGGCAAGTTCAGCCTCGGCGCATTGAACATCCAGACCGACAACGCCCCGAGCGTCGGCGCGCTCTCGACCAACTTCACGGTTCTGCGGGTCAAACGAGACATCCTGCGGCGCAGCACCATCGGCGGGATCTTCACCGGCCGGTCGGTGTCGACAACGGGGCCGGGATCGAATGAAGCGTATGGCGTCGACGCCGCCTTCTCCTTCTACGAGAACGTCAACTTCAATGGGTACTTCGCCCGCACGGCCACCCCCGGCCTCGACGACGACGACGCCAGCTACCAGGGGGTGTTCACCTACACCGGCGATCTGTATGCCTTCCAGGTCGACCACCTGCTCGTGGGCGACAACTTCAACCCTGAGATCGGCTTCCTGCGACGCGACGACTTTCGGCGCACGTTCACCACGGGCCAGTACAGCCCCCGGCCGCGCTCGATTCGATCGGTGCGGCAACTCACCTTCGGAGGGAGCCTCGACTATATCGAGAACGGCGCGGGTCAGGTCGAAACGCGCATCGCCCAGGCGCGCTTCAGCACCGAGTTCGAGAACAGTGACCGGATCGGGTTCGACGTCCAGGACAACTACGAGTTGCTGGTGCAGCCGTTTCCCATCGCGTCCGACGTCACGATCCCGGTCGGTGGGTACGCGTTCCAGGACTTCTTCGCCTCGTACTCGATGGGGACGCAACGTCGCTTCTCGGGCACCGTCTCTATCCAACGCGGCGGGTTCTTCAACGGGGACATCACGGCGTACGGCTACCGGCGAGGCCGGATCGAGATCACGCCGCAGTTCTCGTTTGAGCCGAGCATCGCGGTCAATCGGATCAGCTTGCCTGAGGGGAAGTTCACGGCGACGCTCGTGCAAAGCCGCGTGACCTACACGTTCACGCCCCGGATGTTCTTCGGCGGGCTGGTGCAGTACAACTCGGCCGGCAACTCGCTCAGCACCAACCTCCGGCTCCGCTGGGAGTATCAGCCGGGCAGCGAGCTGTTCGTGGTCTACAACGACCAGCGCGACACGTCACTCCGCGGCACGCCGTTTCTCGAGAACCGCGCCTTCGTCGTCAAGTTCACCCGGTTGTTTCGGTTCTAGCACGGCTCCGTCTCCCCCCTACAGCGCGAAGACCCAGATCGCGGCGCCGCCCTCGGGCGGCTCGACGTCCGTCTCGCCTCGCCTCTCGCGGAACGCGTTGTAGGTCCTCGACAGGTCGCTGACATGATTGTTGCGCAGGCCAACGACCACCGCGACGTACTGCGTGTCGCCGATACCGTATGTCACGAGCGTCGAGCTGGGCAGGTCGTCGAGGCTGGCACGCCAGAGTAACTCGCCGGTGGTGGCGTCAAAGGCCTTGAGCGCCGGATCGAGATCGCCGGAGAAGATCACGCCGCCGGCCGTCGACAACAGCGACGTTGACAGTGGGGCCGACTGATGGTGGGCCCAGGCCAACTGCTGGCGCTCGATGTCGATCGCCTGCAGGCGGCCCATCGTGCCGTCATCGCTGTCCGGATGTTGCGCCGAGCTGATCCCCACGCCCGACGTGAGCAGTCTGAATCCTTCCGGACCCATGCGGTTGCACCACTCGGTCAACGGCAGGTAGAGCAAGGTCGACTGCCGACTGTAGGACGTCGGCGGCCAGCTTCTCGCACCAGAGACGCCAGGACAAAACACCGTGGTCCGATCGAGGTCGGGCAGTCTCTCCGGATCGATGGTCTTGGCGCCGGTGTCGGGGTCGATGTCCGTCACGACGTTCTGTGTCTCGGCATCGACCGAAAACAGGTAGTCGCCGGTGGCGGCATCGACCGCATCGAGAATCGCCATTTTGCCGACGTTCATCACGACCTTGCGCCGCCGGCCGTCGATCGTCATGTCGACAATCTGGCGCTCGAAGACCCAGTCGAGATCCCACTGGTCGTTCGCGACATGCTGGTAGTACCAGACCAGCTCTCCGGTGTCGGGATTCAGGGCGATCGTGCAGTTCGTATACAGGGCGTCGCTGGTGACGCCCGCGTCGTCCACGGGATGCAGGAGCGGTCCGGTGTCGTACGTCGGCGCCACGCCGAAAAAGATGAGGTTGAGCTCCGGGTCGTACGTGCCCTGGTGCCAGACCGACCCGCCGCTGCGTTCGTCCAGGGCCAGCCCGTTCCAGCTGTTGCCACCGGGCTCACCCGGTCGCGCGATGGTGTGGAATCGCCAGAGCTCATCGCCCGAATCGATATCGATCGCGAGAATGAATCCCCCCTTCGGCACGAAGCTCGCAGCGACACCCTGGATGACCTTGTTGCCGACCACCAGGGGCGCGCTGCGCAACTGGTATTGGCCCCGCGGTCCCGTCACGGTGTCGGCGCTGATCTCGTGATTCCAGATCAGCTCGCCGGTCTTGGCGCGCAGCGCGAGCACGTGTAAGTCCGACGTGGGCACAAGCAGCTTGTCCCCGTGCAATGCGATGCCCATCTTCTGGCTCGACCCGGAGGTCGTCGCGTACTGATAGCGCCACAGGATGTCCCCGTTCGACCCGTCCATCGCGAGCACGGTGTCCGGGAATGTCTGCAGGAACATGACCCCGTCATGCACCAACGGCGTCGGCATGCTCGTACCGCCGCGTAGCGACACGCGCCACGCCGGCCGGAGGTCCTGAACGTTCGCCCGCGTGATGACGTCGAGCGGGCTGAAGTTCTGGCCGTCGTACCGGCGTCCCCATTGCAACCAATCGGCGGCCGGCGGGTCGCGCAGCATGTCGTCGGTGACCGCGCTCAGTCCCGTCAACAGCGCCGATTCGCTCGGCGACCCGATGACCGGTGCGTCGGGATCGAACGCCGCTCCTTCGCGTGGCGGGATCGTCAGCGCGGCGAGCGCATCCGTGTCGGACGGCAGGGCGCGACCGGCAGGCTCGTGGCCATTGGCGCGCAGCAGATAGGCGAGGATGTTCGCGTAGGTGTCGTCACCCAGGTTGCCCGACGTCGCACGCGGTTCCGGCGGCATGCGGTGGAGGTGAAACATGAGCGTATCGGCCGTCTTCCCGCGCCACGTCCGATCGAACCGCGCGCCGGCCAGACTCGGCGACAGATGCTGGCCTTCCAGGCTCGCGCCGTGGCACGACGCGCAGTGCTGCCGATACGCCGCGCTGCCAGCCGAGACCTGCGCCGCGGTAAACGTCGGTGCCTGCGCGCTCGGCGTCTGACCGAGACACACGGTCTCCCACGCTCCCAGCACAAGAAGGACACAGCCACAGATCCCCGGACGTCCCGTTCGTCGCATGATCAAGGCCCGTTCACCCGCTGTGGGTCGGCGGCGGTGCTCAGTAATCATCCGCGGCGAGCGACACGCGAATGATCTCGTTGTCGTTGCGCGTGATGATGTGACGGTTCGCGTAGGCGGGGTGCGTCCAGTTGACGGCCCGGTCCTCGAACCGGCGTGGGCCAAAGCCCGCGCGCGACGTCGCCTCGATCAGCTTCGTCCGATCGAGCTCGACATACCCTTCCGGCGTGAACTGGGCGAGGATGAGATCGCCGCCGTCGTTGTTCACGAAGTACCGGTCGCTATGCCGCACCATGAACGCGGCGCCCCAACGACGCTGCACCGTCATCTGGTCGCTCGCCCACAGGCGATCGCCGGTCGTGGCATCCAGACCGCGCAGCTCGCCGTAGCTGCCGACGCCGTAGATGTAGTCGCCCTCGACGATGGGCGTCGTGATCAGCGAATGCAGCGCCGCCGTCCCGTCGGGCATCTCACTGCTGCCGGCGACTTGCCAGAGCTTGTCCGCCGCCGGTCTGTCGGTATCGAGGCGGAGCATCAGCGAGCCGCCGTAGAACTGTGTGAAGAAGAGGTAGTTGTCGCTCTTCACGGGAGTTGTGACGGTCATCGACCCCTGCACGTCCCACGCCTCGTCCCAATAGACCTCGCCCGTTGCGGGGTTCAGCGAGCTGACCGCGCTCGGATGCCAGATGATGAGCTGCCGCACGCCCCCGGCGTCGTAGACGACCGGCTGGCCGTAGCCCATCTCCATGACGACGTCGATCGCCCGCCACACCTCCGCCCCGGTCTGCTTATCGAATGCCACGACCAGCGCGTCCGGCTCCCCGCCGACGATGTAGATCACGAGGTCGCCCTCGACGAGCGGCGCGCTCGCGACACCCCACACCGGGATCGTCGTGTCGTACTCCGCGACCGCGTCATGCGACCAGACCAGGCGCCCCGTGGCCGCCTCGAGACAGAGCAGCATCCCGCCGGCCCCCGCGACATAGACCCGGTCGCCGTCCACGGTCGGCGTCGCGCGGGGACCCGTGGCATACGAGAGCTGCAGGTTGCGATACGCGGCCGGCCAGTCGTGCGTCCAGAGCACGTCGCCGGTCGCTTCGTCGAGCGCCAGGATGCGCTCCGTGCCGTCCATCACTTTGGTCTCGGGCAGGAACGCGAAGTCGGTGACGAAGACCCGGCCGTCCGCGACCACCGGACCCGCAAAGCCGCCCTCGATCGGCGTCCGCCACGTGACGCTCAGGCCACCGGACGGAAATCGATCGACGATCCCGTCTTCGGCCCAGACGGCCTGCCGGCCCGCGCCGCGCCATTCCGGCCAGTCGTCGGCGCGGAGGGTGGTCGGCAGCAAGACGAGGGTTCCGACGATGGCGATGACGGTCACACGCAACAGTGAAGGCATGGTGCTCCTTGAAGGCTCTTGGCGTAGGGCGTAGGGCTTAATAGTCGCTGGCGTCGAGCGAGACGCGGATGACCTCCGCGTTGTTCCGGTGAACGATGTGCTTGTTGGCGTACGCCGGGTGCGTCCAGTTGACGGGGCGATCCCACCGCCTGGTCGGACCCGAGCCGATGCCGGAGCTGCCGTTGGCGTCGATGAGCCGTGTCCGGTCGAGCTCGACGTAGCCCTGCGGCGTGAACTGCGCGATGATGAGCTGCCCGTCGTCGTTGTTGACGAAGTAGCGGTCGTCGTGTCGGACGAAGAACGCGGTGCCCCACCGCGCCTGCGCGGTCATCTCGTCGCTCATCCACAGTCGCTCGCCGGTCCGCGCGTCGAGACCACGCAGCTCACCGTAGCTCCCGACCCCGTAAAAGTAGTCGCCGATGATGAGCGGCGTCGTGATCATCGAGTGCAACCCGTCGGTCTGGTCCGGCATCTCGCTCCGGCTACCGCCCTTCCAGAGCATCGAGGCGGAGGGGCGATCCTGGTTGAGCCGCATCATCATCGACCCGTTGTAGAACTGCGACACCAGCAGATAATCACCACTCCTCACCGGCGTCGCGACCGACATCCCGGCACCGACTTCCCATTCCTGCTCCCAGTAGATGTCGCCCGTCTCCGGATTGAGCGACACCAGCGCCGCGGCATGCCAGACGATGAGCTGACGCGCCCCACCCGCCTCGTAGATGACAGGCTGGCCGTAGCCCATTTCACCCACCACCTCGACCGCGTGCCAGATCTCCGCGCCGGTGCGCTTGTCGAAGGCGACGACGAGCGCGTCCGGTTCTCCGCCAACGACCGTGATCAGCTTGTCGCCGTCGACGAGCGGCGCGCTGGTGGTGCCCCACGTCGGGATGCTGGTGTCGTACTCCGCCACGAAGTCCTTGCTCCAGACGACATCGCCGGTGTCGACGTCGAGGCAGAACAGGCGCCCGGTGGCGCCGACGACGTAGACACGGTCGTCGTCCACGGTTGGCGTCGCGCGCGGGCCGACGGCATACGAGCCCATGAGCATCCGGTAGGTCGTCTGCCATTCGTGCGTCCAGAGCACCTCCCCGGTCGCCTCGTCGAGTGCGACTGCGCGCTCGGTACCATCCAGCGTCCGCGACGCCGGGTCTTCGAGCCAATCGAGGATGAACACGCGCCCATCGGCCACGGCGGGACCCGCATACCCGGATCGGAGCGGCGCACGCCATGTGACGGTGAGCCCCTCGGCCGGAAACGACTCGATGATGCCGGACTCGTGCCACACGCCGAGCCGATCGGCGCCCCGCCACTGCTGCCAGTCGTCCGCGAGGATCGGCGTCGCGCCCCACGCGAGCAGGAACACGGCCAGCGGCAGGATGCGCCGGCGCCGCGGGAAGGAAGAAATGGTCAGCATCGTCGCCCCTTACGTTGTCGTGGTCGTTCGGCCGAGGCTGTATTGTGAACCAAAGTGGCTGGCTGACAAAACGAGCGCTCAGCCCTTGGCGACGAACGAGGTGTCGAAGCTGGCACGCTTGAGCATCGTGACAAACCCGTCCTTGTCCACCGCCTTCCGATACGCTTCTTCCGGCTCGACCGTCTTGGTCTTGACCAGCTCGATCAGCGCGTCGTTGAGCATCACCATCCCGAACGCCTTCCCCACCTGCATCATCGACGGGATCTGAAAGGTCTTGCCCTCGCGAATCAGGTTGCTGATCGCCGAGTTCGGGATGAGCACCTCGAGCGCCGCCACGCGGCCGCCGCCGATCTTGCGGCAGAGATTCTGCGCGATCACGCCCCGCAGCGACTCTGACAGCATGACGCGAATCTGCGACTGCTGGTCGGGAGGGAACTGATCGATGATGCGGTCGACGGTCGAGGCGGCGGTCGTCGTGTGCAGCGTGCCGAAGACGAGATGGCCGGTTTCGGCCGTCTCGATGGCGATGGCGATGGTCTCGAGGTCGCGCATCTCGCCGACGAGGATGATGTCGGGGTCCTCCCGTAGCGCCGCGCGGAGCGCGTCACGAAACGAATCGGTGTGACTGCCGATCTCCCGCTGGTTGATGAGACACCGCTGGTTCTCGTGGACGAACTCGACCGGATCCTCGATGGTGATGATGTGATCGTCGCGGGTCTTGTTGATGTGGTCGATCATCGCGCACAGCGTCGTCGACTTGCCCGAACCCGTCGGGCCGGTCACGACGACCAGTCCCTTGCTCAGCGTGCACAGCTGGAGGATGTGTGGTGATAGATGCAACTGATCGGCGGTCAGGATCTCGGCGGGGATAGCGCGAAAGAACGCGCCCATTCCCTTACGGTCAGCGAAGACGTTGGCGCGGAAGCGACCGAGGCCGGTGATTTCGTAGGCGAAGTCTGTATCGTGCCGCCGATCGTACTCCTCGCGGTTCACCTCGGGCACGATCTCGCCGACCAGGCGTTCGATCGAATCGCGCGCCAGCGCCGCCGCGGCATCGTCGAGGCGTGCCATCCGACCGTCGACACGCACCATCGGCGGCACGCTGACCGAGAGGTGCAGATCCGATGCCCACGCTCGCACATGGCCCGGAACAACGCGTCGATCGCGTGACCAGCCCCGGCGACCGGAGGTGGGGTGGACGTCCGCTCGGCCACGGCCCGATCCGCGAGCGGCACACCCTGCGCCCCGGGGTCGCCCGGTGGCGCGCCGTCGGCCAAGGCGTCCTCACCCGGCGCCGGCCCACCCGTCGATGCCGTGCCGGCGGCCCGGACAAAGCGAACGACCATGGACGGACCGTCTCGGTGGATCTCGGCGTCGTAGGCCTGACCGGCGCCCGATGTGTAGCCGAACGTGACGATGGGATCGCTACGGAGCCGGACGCGGGCCTCCGCCGGAATCACCGGGACGAGCAGCTCGAGCACATCCTGCCGCGTCATGGCCATCGGCTGCGCATCGCTCTGGGTCTCCCCCACGACGATGCGAGGCGGACGGCCAACCTCGAGCACGAACGTGCCCGCCGGATCCTCAACCAACTCGAGAAACGTATCGATCACGTTAGCCATCTGGTTGCCCTGGCTGCGGCTGTAACGGCTCCAGCTCGACGACATGGTCGACGTTGACGAGCACCGTCTGTTTCGGCCGTTCCACGGGAAGAAACATGTGGAGGTTGACGAAATCGCTGAGGCGCGCGTGGTCGGACAGCCCAGCGATGTGGACCTCGCCGACCAGACGCTCGCCGTTCGACAGCACCAATCGCGCCGGTTCCCGGCGCGCGATCTCATAGCTGGAGTCGTGCACCAGATCCGCCTCCGACGGCGGCAGGCCCACCATCAGGATCTGGGCGCGGTTGAGCAAGATCACGGACGCTCGGCCGGTGTCGGCGTCGACGTGAAATGGCACGAACCGGGTCGGGGCGTTCAGGAGCTCGTCGATCCGCTCCGGCCCGGCGTGATCGGCGGCGGTCCGAGAGGAAGAAGGCGCCACGCGCCGTCCGTCCGTTGACCAAGGTCAGCGTGACGCGCGCCTCGCGCTTCCGAATTCGGAACACCGTGATGTCTGTCTGGTCGCGTCACCCCCGCCGGGCCCTCCGAACGAGTATCGGCCGGAAACGGGTGCGTTCAGCGTGTCTCATAGTGGGTCACCGGCGTTGGCACCTTCGAGTGGCCCCGCGACGTGACACTGTCCTGCCCGCTGTCGCGGACAGTGCAGCCGCTCGGAATCGGCGACGGTCACGATTATCCAGGGGTTTTGCCTGGCACGGTCCATGCTACGCTACGAAGCGCCAGCCTGCTTGCAATGAGGAGCTTCACATGCGACGCGTAGCTCTCTCCATCGTGGCGGCAGCGCTTTCGCTGACCCTCGGCGCCCCCGAGGCGCTGGCGGAAGCCGAACCACAGGCCCGCCGCCGAAGTGGCGGGGCTCCGACAGCCGCCCCGCCGTCATCGTCAGGATCTCGGGCGCGCTCGGCCGCGCCGCGCCGCGCCCCGCGCTCACAGCCAGCGCCCCGCGCGCGCGGATCGGCTCGCCCGGCGCAGCCTCCCTCTCGCGGCGCCGTGCAGCGGCGATCCCCCCGCGCTCGTGGGACGGACCGACCCACGACGTCCGGGCAACGAGGCACCGTTCGACGGCGCGACCCCGGCACGATCAATCGTGGCGTTGGCGAGGCGCCGCGCGTCGACGGACGCGCGGGTGGCCGCGTCGTGCGCCGATCGCCCGGCCAGGCCGGCGCGGCCGGCACGGCACCGAACGGTTCGGGGCGCGTGGCCCGCAGGACGCCGAATCGCCGCCCACCGGGTAACGCCGAACGACGGGCGGTCCCGCGCCCACAGGCACGAGGCGGCGTCACGTCAGGCTACGGCGGCCGAGGCGGCAGCTATGGTCGCGGGCGCGACCGCGGCAACCGACCCGGCTCCTGGTACGGGTACCGCTCTCGCGGCGGGTATGGATACCATCGGAACGGGGGGCGCTTCGGCCTCAGCCGAGGCTACGGTGGCCGCTACTTTGGGGGCTATTCGCATCCTCGCGTCTATGGCAGCTACTTCTACCTCCCGGGCTTCTCGTTTGGCCTCGGCTATGGGTACGGGTCGTACGGCTACCTCGGCTATGGCGGCTACGGCTACGGTGACCCCTACGGCGGATACGGATACGGGTATGGCTACCCCTACGGCGGGTACGGCTACTACGGCGGCTACGCGCGCAGCGAGGCGCAGCTGTACACCGGTTTCCTCCGCCTGAAAGTCCGACCGAGGTTCGCCGAGGTGTACGTCGATGGATACTTCGTCGGGGTGGTGAACGAATACGACGGCATCTTCCAGCGGCTACGGCTCGAGGAAGGTCCGCACAACGTGGAGGTCCGACACCCGGGGTACGAGCCGCTCGAGCTCGACGTGCTCATCGTCCCGGGCGAGAAGGTAACCTTCGAAGGGGACCTGATCCCGCGGCCGTGACCTGGGTGGCCGAGGCCACCCTCCATGCCTCACCACGGGCAGGGTGCGCGAGCACCCTGCCCGTGCCGTGTACGGCCCCCGGGGACGCGCGCCCGGTAGATCCTTTTGAGGTCAGACACCGATCAATGGCTCGTATCACGGATCCAGAGGCGCGAGCTGTTCGTATACTTCAGTATGCCAACGCGGGGGGGCCAAAAAGGATCTGCTGACAACGACTTTTTCCAGGCGTACACGAAGGACCTCACCTCCGAGGACGTCCAGCGACTCTTCACGCGTGACGCACGGGACGCCTACCAATTCTTCACCCGCCACATCGACGAGAAGGCGTTCCAGGGGCTCCCACCGATTAAACGCCTCGCGTTGCGTACGCGCCTCGTGTTTCTGGCGTTCACCCTCAAGCTCTCTCCGGCGCGGCGACTGATTTTCGGCATAGGGCTGGTCGCGTTCATCATCGGGGTACTCGAGCTCTTCGAAGGGTTTGGCTTCACACAAGTGCCGGTCGTACCGTTCTTCATCACGATCGGCGTGCCCGCACCGATCTGGGCCGAGGGGACGCTGTGGCTGTTCCTTGGATTCGTCCTCGTCAACCTGTTGGTGCTACTCGAAGTGGCCGACCGGCTGACACTGAAGAACGACCTCGAGATTGCGCGCGAGATTCAGCTCGCGATGCTGCCGCAACGAACCCACGCGACCCCGGGGCTCGAAGCGGCCGGCCGAACGCGCCCCGCCAACACCGTCGGTGGCGACTGTTATGACATTTTGCCGCTCGACGACGGCCGCTTGCTCGTCGTGCTCGGCGACGTCTCGGGGAAAGGCAGCCCGGCGGCTCTCCTGATGGCGCTGTTCCTCGCGATGCTGCGCACGCTGGCGGCCGAGAACCTGCCCGCGACGGGACTCGTGACGCGGCTGAACCGACTCGTCCACGACCAGACCCCCGGGTCGCGGTTCATCACGCTCTTTCTCGTGGTCATCGACCCGCAGACCGGCACGTGTACCTACGTCAACGCCGGCCAGACGCCGCCGCTGGTGCGTCGAAACGATGGCACGACGGAACGGTTGACGACCGGCGGGATGGCGCTTGGCATGTTCGAGGGCGCGACGTATGAGTCGGCCGAGCTCGAGCTGGCGGTGGGTGACCTGCTCGTGATGTACAGCGACGGGGTGACCGAGGCCGAGAATCCCGACGGGCAACCGTTCGATGAGATCGGTCTCCGTAGCGTGATCGATACCCACTGCAACGAAGGCGTCGACGATCTCGGCGCGACGATCTTCGCCGAGGTCGAGCGGTACGCGCAGAATACGAAGCTCGCTGACGACCTCACAGTGCTGGCGGTCCGCCGACTGCCCGCCCCACCCGCAGATTGAACATCTCTCCGACCGCGCCTCTGGCGCCCGATCGGAACGCGTGCTATTTTCACGACCGATGCACACCCCGCACGATACCGGCCCGATCCGCGACCCCACGTCGGTGCGATACACCCGATGCACCGTCGACCTCACCGAAGGCGCGGTCGCGTTCGGAGACGTGGCGTGCCGCAACCTCGAAGACGTCCTCGGCGGTTTCGGTCGATCGTTTCAGCTGCTCGCGGAACACACGGTCACCGATGCGTATGCCAGCGACAGCCCGCTCGTCGTCAACACCGGGGTGCTGACCGGCAGCAACGTGATGACCGGGCTCCGGGCGTACTTCTCCGCCTACAGCCCGCTGAAGGTCTCGAACGCGGGGCTCCCCGCCGCGATGTGGTCGGCCGGGAGCGGAAAATTCGGCTCGAAGCTCCGCTGGACGGGCGTCGACGAAATCGTCATTGCAGGCCGTTCGGCGCAACCGGTGGTGCTCGTCCTGCGCGGCACGAACGCGGGACCGTCAGCCGAGCTGGTGTCGGCGGCACCGCTTCTTGGTCTCGAATGTTTTCGAAAGATCCTGGCGCTCCAGCCCGACTACCCGGACGCCCATTTCGCCGTGATCGGACCGGCCGGCGAGCACTTCGACTCCTGCTACTTTGGGGCTGTCGCGCTCAGCACGGAGAACCTGCTGAAGACCGGCGATGACAAGTGTCGGTGGGCCGGACGAGGCGGGATGGGCTCGGTGATGGGGTCGAAGAACCTGGTCGGCATCGTCGCCCAGGCGCCGGATCGGGTCGTGGCACCGTCGCCCGAGATCCGCGCCCTCAACAAGGACATCGCCACCGGGCCGGGCTCGCGCAAGTTTCGCGAAGCGAACCGTGGCGGCCTCGGCGGCACGTGGGCCAACTACGAGCCACTCGACCGGTTCGCGTTCGTGCCCCAGCACAACTTCAGGCCACAGGGTGATGGCCGCGCGAAGAAGATGTTCCGGAGCGCCGTGGAGCCGGAGTTCGTCATCAAAGCCGAGTCATGCTTCAAGTGCGGCATCAACTGCCACAAGAACCTCTACGAGCGAACGGCCGACGGGTCGCGCGGGGCGTTCCGCGCCAAGTTCGACTACGAGCCGCTCAACCTCCTGTCGACGAATCTCGGCATCGACGATCCGCATGCGGCGTGGCCGCTCGTGGCCAGGGTCGACCAGCTCGGGATGGACTCGATTTCGATTGGCACGACGATCGGCTACGTCCTCGACTACAACGCGCGACATCCCGACACCCCCATCTTGAACGGCGCCCGCTTCGGCGAGGTGAACAAGGTAGCGGAGCTGATCGAACTGGCCGGCACCGGCCGCTGCCCGGAGGTCGGACGAGGGGTCAAGCGGTTGTCGGAACACCTCGGTGAGCCAGCGTACGCCATGCACTGCAAGGGGCTCGAGTTCCCCGCATACATCCCGGATACCAACCCCGGCTATCCGTGGGCGATCGCCGGCGGCCACATGTCAATGGCGACCTACATGCTGCTCGCACTCGAGCAAGACCGGTCGGTCGACTATTGGGTGAAGGCGATCACCGAGCGTGGGCTCTACTTCGTACGTGACGACCTGCTCGGCATCTGCAAGTTCGCCGCGCTCAACGCCGAGGCGGCGCCACGCGCCCTGGCGGAAGAGGTCGGGCTCCACGTCACGCGAGAGGAGCTGCTCGCCGCAGTCCGACGCGCCTTCATCCGGGCGTTGTGGCTCGAGCGCAAGCAGGGGTACACGCGCGCCGACTACACGCTCCCCGCGGAGGTCTTCGACCGCCCCAATCCGGCGCTCGAGATCGAGCCCTTCATCACCCGCGAGTTCTTCGGCGAGCTGAGCGAGCAGGTGTGGGCGGTGTTCGATCGGGAGATCGCAGACCTCGAACGGACGTCCACCACCCCATGAGTGTCCGTGTGCGCCTGCCAGCGCTGTTCGCCGACCGTATCGGGGGCGTCGGCGTCGTCGACACGACGGCACCGACGGTGGAAGGGGCGTTGCGCGAGGTGGGTCGCCGCTACCCGGCGCTCGCCACGCTCGTGCTGGCGTCCGACGGTCGTGTCAACCCGGTCATCGTGGTGTTTCTCAATGACCAGCAGCTCCCGGCCGACCGCCTCGGCACGCCGGTCCGTGCGGGCGACGAGATCGACATCGTCCCCGCGATCGAGGGAGGGTGAGGCGGCACAGAATGGCGAAACCGAAGATCACGGTGGTTCCATGGGGCCCCTTCGTCGTCACGGGGCTCGAGCGACTCGACGACGCCGCCGGTCAACGGTTGCCGGTGCAAGAGGACATGGATCTCTGCCGCTGTGGCTATTCCGCCACCAAACCGTTCTGCGACGGAGCGCACGGGCCCTATCATTTCACTGGCGAGGCCCGGATCGACCTCGCGGCGACCCGGGGACGCGCCTACACGGGACAGACGGTCACCGTGCAATACAACGAAGCGATCTGCGCCCACGCCGGCGACTGCACGCGGGGACTCCCCGAGGTCTTCAATACGAGTCGCAGGCCGTGGATCGCGGCGGACGGCGCCGACCCGGAGCGGGTGATCGCCGCCGTGCGCGCTTGCCCCTCGGGCGCGCTCGCTTACACGACGACCGCGAACGAGCCGGCGGCGGACGCCGACAAAGAGCCGAAGATCACGGTGCTCAAGGATGGACCACTGGCTGTCGACGGCGCGGTCGAGCTCGACGGCTGCACATGGGCCGGGGGGGCCTCCCGTGAGCGCTACACCCTGTGTCGTTGCGGGGCCTCGCGCGCCACGCCGTTCTGTGACGGGTCACACGCGGAGGTCGGTTTCCGCGACGGCTAGCCTGTCTATCTGGCGGGCGTCACCCTGGCGGGCGTCACCTCGATAGCGAGCTCGGCGCCGAACATCATCGTGCGGTCCTGGTCGATGGCGGCCCACCGGAGGAGCGCCCCGATGTCCGGCTCCACCATCCCGTCGAATGAGGTGACACCGTTGGTGACCACGGTGACCGGCGCCGTGAAGTCGAACTCCTCCGGCGAGAGGAGCAGCGTGTATCGCCGCACGCCTTGGGTCGCGACCCTGACCTGATTCCGTCCGGCCACGCGCACGTCCACCCGGCCGGAGGGCTGGCGATTCGGGAACGCCGGGCGCGTGCGCGGCGCGGCCGACTCGGGATACACGAAGACGATCTCCGTCCGCGCGCCGCTCCGATCGACCACGAGTCGGAGCCGGTCGCCGGGCGCAAATCCGGTGAGCGCGTTCTTCAGATCCTCGACGTTGGGGGCCTCCAGGCCCTCGACCTCCACGATCGTGTCGTTCGATTGCATCCCGGCCGCCGATGCGATCGAATCGTCCTCCACCTCGAACACCCGGAGCCCGGTGCCATCCTGCAGCTCGCCGATCGTGCTGATGCCGAGCGGCAACCCGCTCGCGGCGTCGGCCACGGTGTTGAACGGGTCGAGCTCGCTTTCGCCGTCCACCGACCCGAGCTCTGTGATGACGAGCCAGTGTGCGCGGTTGTATCGGTCGACGCGCTCGGTTTCCCACGACAGCGCCGCGGGCAGTGGACGTCGCTGGACGTCGTCCATGAACGAGTCCATGGCCGCTGCCTCGCTCTCCCACCAGCTCGTGTCGTGGCCGGCCTCCGGTTGCGGTCGGAAGTCCAGCTGGACGCCCGCGTCGCGGAACAGACGCAGAAACGGCACGACGGCGGCGACCGGATACAGGCGGTCGCGCCCACTGTTGATGATGAACAGCGGCTTGTTGCGTAAGTTCGTCACGTGCATCTCGCCGTCGACACCCGTCGACGGGTTGGCCAGCACGACCGAATGCCCGATGAACGGCAGGAACCCCGCCCACGGCGTCGTCGCCTTGAAGGCGTGGTAGTACGCGCCGGTCGCGCCGTCCGAGATGCCGAGCAGATACACGCGGTTCTCGTCCACGTTGTAGGTCCGCTTGACGTCGGTGAGGATGCCGGCCAGATTCTCGATCTGCGAATCCTGCCACCAGATGGACTCGTCCCACGAGGCCGGGATCACGACGATCGTATCGTCGCGCGTCACCCGCTCTTCGTTCCGCCACCAGCCGTCGTCGCGCTTCGGACGCATCACCCCGCCATGGAGGTAGACGCGGACGGGATACCGGACCGACGGGTCGTAGCCTTCCGGGATGAGCAGGACATACGCATGCTCCACCCCATCCCGGTTCGAGCGGCTGAGGAGCTGGCGCCCGATCGGCACGTCAGCCGCGTAGGGTCGGCCGCGACGCAGCCGCGACCAGATGTCCTCGATGCCGGGATCGGTGGCGAGCACGCGCTCGGTCGCTGCCGCCACCGCGGTGTCCGAGGCGGCCGCCCAGAACGCTGCGAAGGCCTCATCGAGGTCGGCGTCGGACGACTGGCCGGCGCGGCCGGTCGCGGGGATGGCCAGAGCGAGTCCGGCGACAACCCCGATCGAGACGACACTGTCGACGACGCTCGGTCGCACGCGACCTGCCACCGTCACGGCTGTCCTTGCGACGTGCTCCCGGCGTCCCCGAGCCCGTGGCGGTCGAGGAACCGGTGGATCTTCTCGAAGATCCGCAGCGTCTGCTCGCGGTCGAACCCGCCGTGGCCCCCGCCCGGCACCGTGTGCAATTCGTTCGCGACGCCGGCGTCTCGGAGCTCGGCGTGCAGTCGCACGGCATGCTGATACGGCACGACGGGGTCGGCGTCCCCATGGATCGTGAGGACCGGCGGCAACCCGTCACGCACGTAACTCAGCGGTGACACACGGCGTGCCACGTCCAGTCGGTCCGGTAGGCTGCCCGTCCAGCGGACGGCGTAGCTTTTCGTGTTCTCGCCTTGCAGCAGATCGCCAACATCGGTGATGCCATACCAGTTGATGATCGCGGCGACACCGAGCTCCTCCTGGATCTGGCACTCGAGATCGAGCCCGGCTGACTTCGGGATCATTCCGGTCGTCAGCGCCAGGTGTCCGCCGGCCGAGTTCCCCGTCACGACGATTCGCGACGCGTCGAGGTTGTATTCCTCAGCGTTGCGCTTCACCCACTGCAGCGCGCACAGGCAGTCCTCGACCGCCGCCGGCGCGCGCGAGACCCGGCCCAGCCTGTACTGCACGTTGACCACGGACCATCCCATCTCCAGATACGGCAGCAGTCGGAGCACGTTGGCCTCCTTGTTGCCGCCGACCCATCCGCCACCGTGGATGTACATCAGCACCGGCGTGGGACCGCGCGCGTCGCGTGGGAGATAGAGGTCGACGCTGTTGTCGACGTTGTTGGCGGTGTGATACGCGACGTTGGGAACAACGCGATACTCGTTCGACACATGCGAGACCCATGCCTCCGTTGGGGCAAGCTGGGCCCGAGCGCCGACGGGCATCACGACGAGCGACGCCACGACCGCAAGACACGCGATGGCGAAGAGCCGACTGGGCATGGCGCCTCCCTTTCTGGGACAGGTGAACGGTGGTTCGTGGGTGAGTCTGGCGGGACGTGTGCGTCCCGTGTCAGTATACAGAGATGGCCTTATGGCACCCAGACTGCCCGTGACCCGCGCGACGGTGGCCCTCGGCATCATGCTGGCGGTTTTCGTCGGCGTCCGCGCCCAGGCACAGGGCGGGCCGGTGGCGTCCACCCCGGTCATCGTCGAGCTCTTCACGTCAGAGGGCTGCTCGAGCTGCCCGCCGGCAGATGCGCTGCTGCGGAGCCTCACACGCATGCAGCCGGTGCCGGGCGTCGTGATCATCCCGCTCAGCCAGCATGTCGACTATTGGGACCGGCTCGGGTGGCGGGATCGGTTCTCGTCGCCGCAGTTCACCGATCGCCAGCGGGTGTACGCGGAGGCGCTCGATGTCGGCAACATCTACACCCCGCAACTGGTCATCGATGGGCGGGTGGAGCTCGTTGGTAGTCTCGGTCGCCAGGCCGGCGAGGAGATCCGACGGGCCGCTGACGCACCAAAGACGCCAATCGTCGTGGACGCCACGACCACGCCCGGGAATCGTGAGATCTTGATGGCGGCCGAGATCGGTGCGCCGGCGGCGGGCTCGACCGAGCGGACCGACGTCTGGCTTGCGATCACGGAGAACCGACTCGTGACCGACGTCAAGGCCGGTGAGAACATGTTCCGCCGCCTGCGCCACACCGGCGTCGTGCGCCATCTGGAGCGTCTGGGTCCCCTCTCGCGTGAGGACGCGTCCTCTCGCCGCTTCGAGGCTCGTGTGCCGCTCGAGCCCGACTGGAGCCGCGAGGCCCTCCGGGCCGTGGTCTTTCTCCAAGATCCCGACACGCTGCACATCTCCGGTGCGGCTCAGACCGCCATCGACTAAGTGGCCCTGTTCGCAATTGCGGTGGCATTCGGCCACCGATGCATCCCGCTCGTTTGCCCTCTTCACTCTCGGAGCCCCCATCGTGACTGACACCGCCAACAAAGAGACCCTGAGCTTTCAAACCGAGGCGCGTCAGCTGCTTCAGCTGATGATCCACTCGCTGTACTCGAACAAGGAGATCTTTCTCCGCGAGCTTGTCTCGAACGGGTCGGATGCCTGCGACAAGCTCCGCTTCGAAGGGCTCACCGACGCCACGCTCCTGAAGAATGACGATGACGATGACAATGACAATGACCCCGAGCTCGCCATCCGCGTCAGCTTTGACACCGACGCGCACACGGTCACCGTCACCGACAACGGCGTCGGGATGTCGCGCGACGAGGTCGTCGCGCAGATCGGCACGATTGCCAAATCTGGCACACGCGAGTTCGTCGAGCAGCTGACCGGCGACCAGGCGAAGGACGCGCTGTTGATCGGTCAGTTCGGCGTCGGGTTCTATTCGTCGTTCATCGTCGCCGACCGGGTGACGCTGACGACGCGGCGCGCCGGCCTCCCGGCCGATGACGGTGTCCGCTGGGAGAGCACCGGCGACGGCGACTACACCATCGAGACGGCATCGAAGACCGCGCGCGGCACCGAGGTGACGCTTCATCTGCGCGACGACGAACACGAGCTGCTCTCCGGCCACCGACTCCGGGCCATCCTGCACAAGTACTCGGACCACATCACGATTCCGATCGTGATGCGGAAGGAGACGCCGCCAGGCGCGGACCTCAACAAGCCGACGCCGCCGGATGCCGAGGAGACGGAAACGGAGACCGTCAACCAGGCGTCGGCGCTCTGGGCGCGTCAAAAGTCGGATATCACCGAGGCGCAGTATCACGAGTTCTACAAGCACGTCGCCCACGACTTCGAGGCACCGCTCGCCTACGTGCATGCGAAGGTCGAGGGACGACAGGAGTACACCGTGCTCCTCTATGTGCCACAGCGGGCGCCGTTCGACTTGTGGGATCGCGAGCAGCGTCACGGCATCAAGCTCTACGTGCGCCGCGTCTTCATCATGGACGGCGCCGAGCAATTGATGCCCAGCTACCTCAGGTTCGTCCGTGGCGTCATCGACTCGAACGACCTCCCGCTCAACGTCTCGCGGGAAATCTTGCAGCACTCGCGCGATGTCGAGGCCATCAAAACGGCATCCGTCAAGCGCGTGCTCGGCCTCCTCGAGAATCTGGCGGAGAAAGACGCCGACACGTACGCGACGGTGTGGCGCGAGTTCGGTCGCGTGGTGAAGGAAGGCGTCGGTGAGGACGGCGGCAACAAGGACCGGATCGCCCGGCTACTCCGCTTCGCCTCGACCCGCATGGACACGGACGAACAGAACGTGTCGCTGGCCGACTACGTGGAACGGATGGCCCAGGGGCAGGGCAAGGTGTACTACATCACCGCGGACAGCTTCGCAGCCGCGCGCAACAGCCCGCATCTAGAGATCTTTCGCAAGAAGGGCATCGAAGTGCTGCTGCTTCACGACCGGGTCGACGAGTGGCTGGTTGCGCATCTGACGGAGTTCGATGGTCACGCGCTCGCGTCGGTCACGAAGGGCGACCTCGATCTCGGCGACCTGGCCAAGGACGAGGCGGAGGCAAAGCAGCGGAAAGAGACGGAGGCCGGGTTCACGCCGGTGCTCGAGCGTATTCAGAAGGCCCTCGGTGGCAAGGCCAAGAAGGTTCGCCTCACCGACCGGCTGACGGAGTCACCCGCATGCCTCGTGACCGAGCAGGACGGCATGAGCGCCAACCTGGAACGCGTGCTGCGCGCCGCCGGCCAGGCGGTCCCCGATGTCCCACTGGTGCTCGAGATCAATCCGACCCACCCCATCGTTGCGCGCTTGAAGGACGAGACGGACGACGCGCGGTTCGGTGACTGGAGCCACATCCTCTTCGACCAGGCGATGCTCGCGGAAGGTGGGCGGCTCGCGGACCCGGCGGCGTTCGTCAAACGCCTCAACGAGCTCATGCTCACGATGGCCGGCGAACCGAAGTCTCGCCTCTGGACACCGGGCACGTAACCCCAGAGCTCACTTGGGTTAGGGGACGACCGCGGTCCTTCGATTCACGGGGGAACCGTCTCGTACGACTCACATCCCAGGATGTCGCGGGAGTTGACCGCCGCGGGCCGGGATTCCGCGTGGCATCGTTTGTGCATTCTTGGAAAGCAATTCGCCGCTCGACAAAGGGGACTGATATGCCACGACGCTTCAGGGCATCGCTCGGCACCACGCTTGTTCTCCTTCAGTTGCTGTGGGTGTGCCAGCCGGCGGCGGCTCAACCGGCGACCCAGGCGCCCGGCCTCGCTGGCACCCGATTCAGTGGGGTCGCGTCCACAGACGGTGACAGCTATGCGCATCGCGTGCTGGCGACATCGCGGACGTCGACGATGGAAGGCGAGCTCAATGCGGCCGCGGCAGAGGGTTTCAAGTTCCACGCCGTGATGGGTGGTGACACCGCGTTCGGCGGCAGCGAAGTGGTTGCTATTGTCTCTCGCGGCAACGCTGCGGAGGGTCCTTTCACCTATCGGCTGCTGGCGACCTCACGGACCTCGACCATGGAGCGGGAGCTGAACGAGGCGGCAGCGGAGGGGTTTCGGTATCGCGGTCAGACTGTGTTCGACAGCGCGTTCGGCGGTGAAGAGGTGGTGGTCATCCTCGAGCGCGACGTCGGCAACCGGCGCCCTCTGGTCGAGTATCTGCTTCTGGCGACATCGCAGACATCGACGTTGACCGACGAGCTCGCCGATGCGGGACACGAAGGCTACGAAGTGATGAGCCTCACGGTGGGAAACACGGCGTTCGGTGGCGAGGAGCTCGTGGCGATCTTGCAGCGACCTCGGACGTGGTAGCGGCTGACTCGTTCGCTGTGACACATACCGTTTCACACATGTGTCATGTATAGTACCTGCGTTCATGGCAATGACTCGCAAGGTACAGGTCACCTTCGACGACCCTCAGTTCTCGGCCTTGGAGCAGGTTGCTCGCCACGAAGGGAAGAAGCTGGCGGCGGTCGTGCGGGAATCGGTCGAGAAATACTGTCTCGAGCCGGAAAGAGAACAGCGCAAGCGACAGGCGCTCTCCGAGCTCTTTGCGCTCGAGCCTGCACCGGTGCCGGAGTCGTACTCCGAGTGGGAACGAACGTATGGTGCGCTCAAAACCAAGACCGACATCGAGAAACCGCATGCGGCCGAGGACGAATCGCCAGAACCATGATCATGACGCGGTCTTCCTCGATGCGAACGTCCTGATGTACGCGGTGGGTTCCGACGAACCCCTTCGCACGCGCTGTCAAGCGGCCCTTCGCGCCGCGGTCGCCCAGCGCGTGACCCTCGTCACGAGCGCCGAGGTACTCCAGGAAATCCTCTACCGCTTCTTCTCGATCAATCGACCTGATAGTGCGAGAACCGTCTACGGAACCGCAACCGAGCTCTGCTCGGAAATCCTCCCGGTCACTGAACGCCACACCGCCCGCGCCCTGGACCTCCTGCTCCAGCATCGTCGCCTCTCGCCCAGGGACGCGCTCCACGTTGCGATGATGGAGGACCGTGGGATCCGCAGGCTGCTCTCGACCGATCGCGACTTCGACGCGCTCGAGATGGTTGATCGCGTAGACCCGGCTACTCTAGTGCCCCCTTCGGGCCACTAGCCGGGCCGTTCTCGTAGGTCGTCGCTGCGCGCCCACCGCATACGACTCGCGGAGCCACGCGTCGACGTCGGCGTCGAGGTCGGACGGCGTCTGCACCCTGAAACGATACTCCCACCATCCCTGGACCTCGAGGGCGCACCAGAGTCGCGGGTGGCACACCTGGCGGCGAAACGCCACGCTGCACACGATGTGGTTCTTGCGGACGATGACCTTGGCGAACCGGACCCGCGCCTGGAGCGCGATGTAGGTCTTCTTCGGCGAGATGATGAGCTTCCCATGCTCGCGTGCGAGTCGCACGTATTCGTTGAAGAGCGGGCGAAGGTGAGGCGGCTTGCCGACGAAGTGCTGGTCGACCGTGTGCGGTCCGCAACTGTGCCACATGTTGCGGGTGACGTAGTGTTGGCCGCACTCGGGGCAGGTCCAGAGCGGGCGCGAGCTGTTCTCGCTCCGCCGTGTCCCCACGCGCCGCATGCGCCCCCCCACAGCTTGCTCGCGCCGGCCGGGTCTCGCAGCCCGAGTATAGGCGCGTTCGGCGCACCATCGCGACGCCGGCCCCCCTGGTATACTCCGCGGCGCGACTGGGGGAACTGCGAGAGTGAAGGCGAGAGCGACACACCTGATCGCCACGGTGCCAACTCTGGCGCTGGCCATGGGACCGATGATCACCGGAGTCGAAGGTCGAGCAGCGGCGTCGCAAGCAACGCGAGCCACCGTGTGGGACGGCGTCTTCACGGCCGACCAGGCCGCGCGTGGCAAGACGGTCTACGAGCGGCATTGCGGCAGCTGCCACGGTGCCGATCTGAGCGGATCGCAGGAGGCCCGGCCGCTCGCGGGCAATCGATTCATGCAGGATTGGCGCGAGGACACAGTCGACACCCTGTTCACGCGCGTCCGGTCGTTGATGCCGTTCGACGACCCCGCGACGCTCAGCGACGCCGCCTATCTCGATAGCGTGGCGTACATCCTCGAGTTCAACGGCTTTCCCGACGGCGGCCGCGAGTTGGCCGCGGATGGGCTCGCGGACATTCGAATCGAAGACCGGGAAGGGCCCGGGCAGGTGCCGAGCTTCGCCCTGGTGCGGGTCGTCGGTTGCCTGACCCAGCTCGCTGGCGACGGCTGGATGCTCACCCGTGGTACCGAGCCGGTGCGAACGGCCGACCCGTCAGCATCGACGGCCGACGAGCTGACGACCCTCGGCGCGCAGCCGCTCGGCGAGCAGACGTTCGCGTTGATGAGTGTCTACCCCGATCCGGCGCCGCACGCCGGCCACAAGATGGAAGCCAAGGGCTTTCTGATCAGGGGACCGGAAGAGAACCGGATCAACCTCAGTTCCCTGACGATGGTCGCCGCCGAGTGTGGACCGTAACCCCTAGCTGGCTCGTCGATTTATCGAGACGCTTTCGGCTTGACCACCGCGACGCTATTGACGTCCCTTTCGTGCAGCGCCGCGTCGTAGACATCCCTCGCCTTCATGAGCTGGCGAAGCAGTTCGGCAGTGTGGTCCGCCCGCTTGACGGTGCCGGTGTATTGCACGCCGTCGGCGATCCGCAGCGGCGTCCATAAGTCGCTGGTCTCCGCGAGCAGGTCGGCGCCGTTGTCAGCGAGAAACTGCACGATGGGGTTGGCACCCCGGAGCGCCGCGCCGTGCAGCGCGGTGTAGCCTTTGTCGTCGGCGGCATCCACGTCGCGGTCACCCAGCTCGTAGGCCAGCTTGACCGCCTCGAACGCCTCTTCGTTTGTCCCGGCGCTCTCGCCGACGTTGAAGATCCCGACGCCCGCCGCGACCATCAGGGGTGAGGCGTTGCCTTCCGTGGCCTGACGTGTGTCGGCCCCGTGATCGGCCAGCAGACGCATCAACGGCGGGTCGGCGTGTTTCGCGGCGAGCAGGTACGGCGTCGCGCCGACCCGGTTCAGGGCGTTCCGTTCACCGTTGTTGAACCGCTGAGTCTGCCGCGTGTTCGGATCAGCCCCGTTCTCCAGCAGGAACCGTGCGAACTCCAGTGTGTCCAGCCGGTCGATCATCCGCACCGGCGGCATGCCCTTCCCCGAATTCGGCCGGCGTGTGTACGCGAGCTGGTGGAGCGCCGACCAGCCCTGTTCGGCGGCGTTCGGGTCCGCGCCGCGCTCGATCAGATAGGTCGCGAGCGAGAAATGGGCATTGGTCACCGCAATCACCAACGCGCTGGTGCCATCGGGCCCGCCGCGGCGCGCCGGCGCATCCGCGGACCCCTCGTCGGCGGTCTCGGTAGGCGCCGGACGAACCGTGCCGTTCACGTCGGCGCCGGCTTCAAGGAGCGCACGAACAGCGTCGTCCGCGCCGGCCCGCACCGCAAAGAGCAGCGCCGTCCATCCGGCGGTCGACCGCTCGTCGACACGCGCGCCGAGCTCGATCAAGGCATGCACCGCCTCTGGATGGTTTTCGCCGGACGCCCACATGAGAGCCGTTTGACCGCGCCAGCTTTCCCGCGCGCCCACATTCGCGCCACGAGACAGGAGCAGTCGCAGGATGTCGACGTTGCCGGTCCGGGCGGCGGTCATCAACACCGTCTCACCCTCAGCGAGGCTCCCGTTCGGGTCCGCGCCGGCGTCGAGGAGAGCCTCCACGATCGGCGCATCCCCCCGGCCGCATGCGAGCGCCAGCGGTGTCGCGCCGTACCGGTTCGGCGTCGTGACGTCGGCGCCTGCCCGGAGCAGGAGGTTCACGGCGCCGAGGTCGCCCTGGTGTGTCGCCCAGTGGAGCGCCGTCGTGCCGTCCGCCTCCGGGGCGTTGACGTCGACCCGGTCCGCGAGCAACGCGCGCACGGTCGCCAGGTCCGCGGCCTTGACCGCCTCGACCAGAGGGACCGTCGCGGCTTCGCCTGTGGCGTCCACGCCCAGCACGATCGACGTCAGCAGCGAGACCACGACCAGCGACCACCCGGCTCTGTGTTTCACGCGCATCTTGCGGGTCTCCTCGAATCCGTTCTGCGTATGGTACCGCAACCCGGGGCCTACGGGTTGACAGCCGGGTGGGAAGCTGTACGATCCTGTAGTGGGGCGTGTTTTGCGCAGTGATGCTCGTGACACGATGATGAGGACTGACAAGAGGCGATGAGTCGATGATACGGAGCCGGTTCCTGCTCCTCGGTGTGCCCCTGGTCTTGGTCTTGGCGTTCGCAGGCATCGCGCCGGCGAGCGCCCAGCCGGCGCAGCTGACCGGGGCGACCTCGCCACCCGTCGCTCAGCACCGTGACGTCCTCGACCGGTATTGCGTCACGTGCCACAACGAGGGGTTGCGTGACCGCGGCACGGTCCCCGTCTCGCTCCAGTCGGTCGACCTGACCGACGTCGCCGCCGAAGCCGAGCTGTGGGAGAAGGTGATCCGCAAGCTTCGGACGGGCTCGATGCCCCCGGCGGGCCGGCCGCGCCCGGACACGACCACCTCCGACGGGCTGGCCGCCTGGCTGGAAACCGAGATCGACCGCGCCGCGACAGCCCAACCCAATCCGGGGCGCACGGAACCGCTGCATCGGCTCAACCGCACCGAGTATCAGAACGCCATCCGCGACCTGCTCGATCTCGACGTCAATGCCGCGGCGCTCGTGCCGGCCGACGACCAGAGCTACGGGTTCGACAACATCGCCGGGGTCCTGAAGGTCTCGCCGACGCTGCTCGAACGCTACATGAGCGCCGCGCGCGAGGTGAGCCGACTGGCGGTGGGCGCGTCGGCGATCGCGCCGGCGGGTGAGACGTTCCGTGTCGTCTCCGACCTCTCTCAGTATCAGCACCGCGACGGACTCCCGTTCGGCACTCGCGGCGGCGCGTCCGTGCGCTACAACTTTCCCCGGGATGGCGAGTACGACATCAAGCTGGAGCTCCTCGACCTGTTCGCCGGCGCGCCGATCCGGGAGCCGCACCAGCTCGAGGTGAGCATCGACGGCGAGCGGATCACGATCTTCGATCTGATGCCGCCCGATCCGGACCGCGATCAAGGTGCCGCCTACAACGTTGGTCCCGAGGAGCTCGTGGTCCGCACCCGGGTCGCGGCGGGTCCACGAGTGCTCACCGCCTCGTTCATCAAGAAGACCGACGCCCTCGCGGAAAGCGTCCGGCAGCCGTTCGATCGTCCGCACGGCGAGGGCGACTACCTGCTGTATCAACCGCACCTGGGCACGGTCGCGATCACTGGCCCTTTCAACGCGACGGGCGCGGGCGACACGCCGTCGCGCCGCCGGATCTTCGTCTGCCAGCCATCGGACCCGACCGACGATGTCCCGTGCGCCAGGGACATCCTCGGTGGACTGGCCCGGCGCGCCTATCGCCGACCCGTGACTCGCCAGGACGTCGACGGCCTGATGACGTTCTTCACCGAAGGCGCGGTGGCCAACGGCGGCGGTTTCGAAGCCGGCATCGAGCGTGCGCTGCGCGCGCTGCTCGTGAGCCCCGACTTCCTCTTCCGCGCGGTCACCGATCCGACCGGCGTGGCTCCGGGCAGCCCCTACCGTCTGAGCGACCTCGAGCTGGCGTCGCGCATCTCGTTCTTTCTCTGGAGCAGCATTCCTGACGACGAGCTGCTCGACGTCGCCGCGCGCGGGGAGCTCCGGGAGCCAGCGGTGGTGGAGGCCCAGGTGCGGCGCATGCTGGCCGACCCGCGGTCGGAGGCACTGGCGAAGAACTTCGCTGGCCAGTGGCTGCGGCTCCGCAATATCTCGGGCTCGCTGCCCTCCGACGTCATCTTCCCGAACTTCGGCGAGAGCCTGCGAGAAGACTTCGTCCGAGAAACAGAGCTCTTCTTCGACGCCGTGCTTCGCGAGGATCGTCGCGTCACCGAGTTGCTGACCGCGGACTTCACCTTTCTCAACGAGCGGCTGGCCCGTCACTACGGCGTCCAGGGCGTCTACGGCACGGACTTCCGTCGCGTGACCCACCGCGAGCCCAACCGCCGGGGGCTCCTGGGACAGGGCAGCATCTTGACGGTGACCTCGTATCCCGATCGCACGTCGCCCGTGGGCCGGGGCAAATGGGTCCTGGAGAATGTCCTCGGCACACCGCCACCTCCGCCGCCCCCCAACGTGCCCGAGCTCGAGCCCGAGACGGACTCGGGGAAAGCGCTGGCGATGCGCGAACGGATGGAGCAGCATCGCGCGAACCCGGTGTGCGCAAGCTGCCATCGCGTGATGGACCCACTCGGGCTGGCGCTGGAGAACTTCGACGCGGTGGGCCGCTGGCGAGCGCACATGCCCGGTGGGACGGACATCGACGCCTCCGGAGCCATGCCCGACGGCACCGCGTTCAATGGCCCGTCCGATCTTCGCGGGCTGCTGGTCAGAAACCCGGAACAATTCGCCACGGTCGTGACCGAGAAGCTGTTGACCTACGCGCTCGGACGCGGGGTGGAATACTACGACGCGCCCGCCGTCCGCCAGATCACTCGTGCTGCGTCAGCCGACGACTATGGGTTGGCCGCGTTGGTCGTCGGTGTCGTGAACAGCACGCCGTTCCAGATGAGGACGTCCAAGGACCAGTCGGAGACCGGCCAGTAGCTCGCCGCGCCTTCAGCTCAGGAGAACACGCATGTTCATCACGAAAAGAGCCCTGCCCCGCCGGACGTTTCTACGCGGCATGGGAGTCACGCTGGCGCTGCCGTTGCTGGACGCCATGGTGCCGGCGGCGTCGGCGCTCGCCAAGACGGCGGCGGCACCGGTGCGTCGCCTCGGTTTCGTGTATATCCCGAACGGGGCGGTGATGCCGTCCTGGCAGCCAGCCGGCGACGGAGCCCTCACCGAGCTGTCGCGCACCCTGAGTCCGCTCGCCCCGTTCCAGGATCAGGTCATCGTGCCGATCGGCCTCAGCCAGAAACAGGCCGAGGCGCTGGGCGATGGCAACGGCGAGCACTCGCGCGCCGGAACGGTCTGGTTGAGCGGTGTGCACCCGAAGGAGACCGAGGGCGCCGATGTGCGAAACGGTACCACCGCGGACCAGATTGCCGCCGCGCATATCGGCGGCGACACGCCGCTGACGTCGCTCGAGCTCGCGATGGAGCAGACCTATCTCATCGGGAACTGCGACAACGGCTATAGCTGCGTCTATACGAACAGCATCTCGTGGCGCGCGCCGACGACGCCCAACCCGCATGAAACCAACCCGCGCATCGTCTTCCAGCGGATGTTCGGCGACGGCGGCACGCCGGAGGCACGGCTGGCGCAGCTCCAAGAAGACCGCAGCATTCTCGACTGGGTGACGGCCGACATCACGCAGCTACAGAAGAAGCTGGGCGCCGCGGACCGAAACAGCGTCGATGAGTATCTGGATTCCGTCCGCGAGATCGAGCGGCGCATCCAGGTGTCCGAGCGACAGCACGGAGAGTCGTCGCTGGAGCTCCCGGACCGTCCGATCGGCGTGCCGGAATCGTACGACGATCACGCGAAGCTGATGTTCGACCTGCTGGCGGTCGCCTTCAAGGCGGACATCACCCGCGTGTTCGTGTTCACCCTCGGCAAGGAGCAGACCAATCGGGCGTATCCCGACCTCGGGGTCAATGCCGCCCACCATGCCGTGTCACATCACCAGCACGACCCGGTCAAGTTCGAGCAGGGCGCGAAGGTGAACCAGTATCACGTCGGCCTGACCGCACATTTCCTCGACGCGTTGAAGTCGACGCCGGACGGAGATGGCACGCTGCTCGACAACTCGCTCATCCTTCACGGTGGCGGGATCAGCGACGCCAACGAGCACTCGCACATCGACCTGCCGCTTGTGCTCGTGGGTGGCGCCGGTGGCGTCAAGGGCGGTCGTGTCCTCCGGCATCCGAAGGACACGCCAATGAACAATCTGCTGCTGGCGATGCTCGAACGTGTCGGGGTGCACACCGACGAGTTCGGCGACGCAACGGGCACGTTGGGGCTCACGCCGCAGGAGCCGCTCTCCAGCGTGTAGCCTCGGACGACGAACCCAAACTCGCCGCGACGGCTCGGCTTGTCTTGTCCAGGAGCCTCGCGTCATGGGTCATGGCTGCAGGATGAGCGTCGTCTCGGTGACCGAGTCGATCTTGTCGCGCGAGTAGAAGATCGGGAAGTAACGGTCGCGTCCCCACAGCTCGAACAGGTCACGGTAGTGGGGGCTATCTGGGTTTCCGGATTGCCCTGGACTGTTCAGGCCGACGGAGTTATCCCAGTTCTCCGTATCCGCGATGATCATGAAGGACGCGCCGGAGGTCTGGTTGTCGCCGCCACCGGTGTTGTGCACGGTGCCGCCGTAGCCCCCGCGTGGCAGCGGGCCGACATCGAGGCGCCGACGCAGGTCGGCGTTGACCGCACCGCTCATGGGGTGGCGAATGAGCGCGTGCTTGAACTGCTCCCCCCCATACCGCCAGGTCGTCATCTCGGTGGTGCCGAAGCGCTCCTCCAGATCGTCCAGCGCGGAGGTCAAAGTGTCGCGGAGGAGGGCGTCACGGCCGGCGATGGGATCCTCGCCAAACCGGCCGTCCGGCGCGACGAGCCAGTCGATCATCCGCTTCGTGTTGACACGGCGAATGTAGTCGCGGGCCGTCGTAGGCACGACCACCTCGTGCACCGCGCGACGGAGCCGTCGCTCCCAGCTGACGTAGATCGCCGCCTCGATCGAATCGCGACCGACGACGCGATCCCACTCGAGCAACAGATGTCTGGCTTCCGCAGCTCGACCGTTGACGCCCGGGAGATCGTGAAGCAACGGCACCAGATTGCGGGCGGCCACGGAGACCTCATCCATCTGCAGGGTCATCATGTCGACCGTCGTGAGATGCTGGCCGTTCGAGAGCACCTCCTCGACCCGCGCCGCACGCATCTGGTCGCCCCAGGTGTAGTGCAGCGCCTCCCAGTAGGGGTAGCGCTCGGGCACGTCGTGGAGTGTGTAGTTGTTGGCTGTCCCAAAGAATCCCTTCTCGGGGTTCGTCACGGCAGGCAGGGCCGTGATGGGCAGGAACCCGTCCCACTCGTAGCGCCCGTCGCCCGGCACCGGGACGAGCCCGCTGTGATGCGGTCGGATGGGTGAGACCCCAACGGCTTGATACCCGATGGTCCCGGACCGGTCCGCCCACACCATGTTCTCCGACGGAATACGGCTGTAGCTGCACGCCTCGACGAACTCATCCCACGTCGTGGCCTGGTCCATGCGCAGGCTGGCCAGATAGGGTGCGGCGCCGTAGTCGAGCCACGCCGCGGACAACCCGTACGCGACGTCGTGGGCCGGGTCCTCGTAGAGCACGGGACCGTGACGCGTGTATTTGAGCTCGACGCGCCGCGGCGCCTCACCCTCCACTGGTATCGACTCCTCGAGAACCGTCATCTCCTCCCACCGACCCAGATACCGATACTGGTTCCGGTTCGCGGGATTGGTTTCGTAGACGTAGAGGTCCTCGTTGTCCTGGCCGAAGATCGTCAGCCCCCACGCGCCTTGCTCGTTGTGACCGATCGACACACCTGGCAATACCGGCTCGCCGCCCCCGATGACGTTCCATCCCGGCGCCACGAGATGGACCCAGTAACGCAAGGACGGCGCCGACTGCGCCCGGTGCGGGTCGTTGGCCATGATCGGATAACCGCTCAACGTCCGGCTGCCGTGCACGACCCAGTTGTTGCTGCCGATCGCCTCCACATCGGCCCGGCGCATGTCGATCTCGGCCGGCATGGCCGCCGCGAGACGGTCGAACGTCGCCGGGTCACCGCGTGAGGCGAGGGACACATCTTCGGGCTGGAAGCGGATTGGGCGACGATGCGCACGGTAGAGCGCGAGGATGGCGTCATCGAGGATTGATACGTCGATGGCGGGATCGATCGACACATCGGGATCGCCGATGTAGTAGTTCAGCTCCTTGACCCGAGCGGCCCCCAGTGCCGCCACCGCGCGCGCGGTGTCGAGCTCCGACGTCACGTTCGACACGAGCCCCTGATGCCATGAAACCACGACCTCCGGCGTCCAGTGCTGCGGCGTGATGTCGAGCAGATCGAACTCGAGCGGCAACAGCTCGGGGTGACGTTCCGTCAGATCGATATACGCGTTGACGCCGTCGACGAAGGCAGGAATGATCGTGTCGCCCCGGTCGTGGTAGCGGCGCATCTCCGTCGTCATATCGCCACGAAATCTGTGCAGGCGGGCGCCGATGTCGCGGGGGAGCTCGCGCGGGCCGAGCATCTCGGCCACCGTCCCGGTCGACTGACGACGCCAGATCTCGAACTGGAAGAGCCGATCGCGCACCGCGTTGTAGCCCTGGGCAAAGAACAGATCGTGCTCGTTCTCGGCGTAGATGTGCGCGATGCCCCACCGATCGGTGACGATCTCGACCGGCGCGACGAGTCCCTCGGCACGCAGCGTTTCCGGCTGGGCGTGCGCGCCCGAGCTCAGCCCGAGAAGCATCGCCGCGACCGCCAAGGACATTCCGGGTCTGATGCTCATCGCGCGTCTCCCTCCAGAGGTATTATCCTTCGCGCAGGCTAGTGTCCTGTAACCGTGATTCGCTGCATAAGTCCTGGCGCGCGGCGCCCGGCTGGCAAGGGGCAACGAGGGAACCTAGTGGGCCTATGTGACCGAGGCGCCCTGCCGCCAGGCGGGATGCCCCGCCCGGGAATTATGTGGCGAATCACGGTTACAGGACACTAAATCCGCACGATGACCGACAGACGGAATCCACTGCTGGCGTCCGAAGACTGGTGGGCGGTCTGGCTCGGGGCGATTCTGATCGCGGGCGTCACGCTGCCGGTCATCACGACCGTGCCAGGCGTGGGCCGGTGGAGCACTGGGGTCGCGGAGGCGTTTACCGGCCGCGGCGCCGGCCTCCTCGTGCTGGGCCTCGGCCTCCTCGCGCTGACTGCCGCGGCCGTTCAGGTCATCGCGCGGGAGGGCACCCGCCAGGCGAGCGCGTTCGCGCCGCTCTTCCTGTTGGCTGTGATCGCCTACACCTTCGCCAACCAGGCCGGTATCCGGGCCGCGGGGTTCGGCTATGCCTTCTGGGCACTGATGATCGGTCTGGCCATTGCGAACACGATCGGGACGCCGGTCTGGATGAAACCGGCGCTGCGGAGCGAGCTCTACATCAAGACCGGTCTCGTGTTGCTGGGCGCCGAGATCCTGTTCGGCAACATCCTGAACCTCGGCATCCCCGGGCTGTTCGTCGCCTGGTTCGTCACGCCGACCGTCATCTTCTTCATGTATTTGTTCGGCACGCGGATCCTGAAGATCACGAGCCGTTCGCTGGTCATCGTCATTGCGGCGGCCACGTCGGTCTGCGGTGTGTCGGCCGCCATCGCGGTCGCCGCGGCAGCGCGGGCGAAGAAGGACGAGCTGACGCTCGCCGTCGGCATGTCGCTCATCTTCACGGTGGCGATGATGGTGGTGATGCCGATGGCCATCCGCGCCTCGGGCATGGACCTCGTCGTCGGCGCCGCATGGATTGGCGGAACCATCGATGCCACCGGCGCAGTCGTCGCCGCCGGCGCGCTGTTGGGGGACCAGGCGGAACAAATCGCGGCCGTCGTCAAGATGATCCAGAACACCTTGATCGGTGTCGTCGCGTTTCTCGTCGCGGTCTACTGGGTGACCCGGGTCGAGGCCACGGGTGCCACGCGCACGCCCAATGCGATGGAGATCTGGTATCGCTTCCCGAAGTTCATCATTGGTTTCGTCGCAGCATCGCTCGTCTTTTCATTCGTGTTCACCCCGGCCATGGGCGAGGCGCGCGTCGGCGAGATCCTCGACTTGACCTCCGATTTCCGGGGCTGGCTGTTTTGCCTCGCCTTCGTCAGCATCGGGCTCTCGTCGAGCTTCCGCGAGCTCGGCCGCCAGACCTCCGGCGGCCGGCCGATCCAGCTCTACCTCACGGGCCAGGTCTTCAACCTGGTCTTGACCCTGCTCGCCGCGTATCTCGCGTTCGGCGGCATCCTGTTCGAGCCGATCCCGATCGATTCCACCGCACGGTCGGCAACGCACCACGGCACCACGATCGAGCACAACCTGGCGACCGACCGCGACGCGACACCGCTGTTCTACACGGAAGTCGACGGCTGGCAGGACTATCTGCGGGATTGATCGCCGACCACTGAGCGCGAGTCGGCAACCTTCCGTGGGGCACGGCTTCAGCCGTGCCTCGCAGGCCTGAAGGCCCGCGCTACAACTGTCCTGAGCGGCGGCGGCGGAAATACTCCACCTGGTGCTCGCGCACGTTGCGGTTGTGCTCGCGCAACGTGTTCGCGAACGCGTGCGTGCCGTCGTTGCGGCTCACGAAATAGAGGTACGTGACGTCGGCCGGTCGGAGCGCCGCATCGAGCACCGCGCCGCCCGGCGCCGCAATCGGCCCGGGGGGGAGCCCGCCGTATCGATACGTGTTGTACGGTGAGTCGAACTGCAGGTTGTCGCGCGTCAGGTTGCCGTCGTAGAGACCCGCGCGCTGAAGGGCGTAGATGACCGTCGGGTCGCACTGTAATGGCATCCCGATTCGCAGCCGGTTGTTGTACACCGCCGACACCAGCGCGTGCTCCGCCGCGCTCCCCGTTTCCTTCTGGATGATCGAGGCCAGCGTGACGACGGCGCGGGCGGTCAACTCGCGCGCCGCGGCCAGCGCGCGAAGCTCGTCAGTGAACACCGACTGGAACTGCGCCACCATGGCACGCACCAGATCGTCGGCAGTCGCGTCCCGGGGCAGCGCGTATGTCTCGGGAAACAGATACCCCTCGAGGTTCTCGGCGTCGGGGTCGAGTGCCGCGACGAGCGTCACCTGACGCGCCGCCTCGATGAACTCCTCAGCCGATCCGAACGCCGCGTCCTCGAAGATCCGCGCCATTTCGCCGATGGTCAGGCCTTCGGGGAACGTGATGGACCGCCGGTAGACGTCGCCGGCGGCGATCTTGAGGACCGTGTCCGCAGGGGACAGCGGCGCGTCGAAGTAGTACTCGCCGGCTTGGAGCCCGCGGGCGTGGCCGCTCCGCCAGACCGCCAGTCGAAAGGTCCAGGGATCGACCACCACCCCTGCTCGTGCCAGTCGTTCGCCGATGACACTCGTCGAGTCGCCCGGCTCGACATCGACGAACGCCCCGGCCTGGACGTAACCCTGATACGGTTCCGCGAGGCGCGCCCTCAGCTCGCTCCACGCAACGCCCGCGGCCAGTGCCGCCACCAGCACGAGCCCGGTCAGGACGACCAACAGGCGTCTCATCGGCCCGATCCCTCCACGTTCTCGAACCCCGAACGCCGCGCCTCCATACGCTGATCCAAGTAGTCCTGCAGAATGATGGCCGCGCTCGCGGCATCGAGCTGCGTCTTGCGTCGCCGCCAGCTCGCCTCGCGCTCGGCCAGGCGCTGTTCCGCCTCGATGCTCGTCAAGCGCTCGTCCTGTGTGGTGATCGGAAGCCCGGTGGCCGCACGAAGCGCCTCGGCAAAGGCCAGCACGCGGGTCGTCTGCTCGTTGGGACGCCCGTCGAGCCGCCGCGGCAACCCGACGACGACCGCCGTCAGGCCGTCGGCCTCCGCGGCGAGCGCGTCGGCCTCCGCGGCGACCGTCGCAACTCGTTCGGCCAGAGATCCACGGGCGCTGAGTGTCCGACATGGCCGTGCGAGCGTTCCCGTGGGATCGCTGACGGCGATGCCGATGCGGCGCTCTCCGTAGTCGACGCCGAGCAGGCGCATGAGCATCTAGGGTACCACCTCGGACCGCCGACCTTGCAACCGCCCAGGCCTAGTGTTGTGCCGTGCTATACTTCCGTTCCAGCCTGTTAGCTCCCAGCGATCAGGGTCGTTTTAGTCGTTTCAATCGTTTAATCAGTATACGGTGGAGATTCCGGGGCGCGTCGAGGTGTGATGCGTCGATCAAGATCAGGGAGATCTGGGAACCACCGCTCCGTCGGACTGGCTACTGCGACTGGTGTCGCGGTCGTCCTCTTCTCGTCCTCTCCCACCGTTGACCATGACGATGACCAGGGCACCCCCCGTCTGGGGGCGGCTTCGCTGGCGGCACAGACCCTCGACGGCGCGGCACCCGATCGGCGCCACCTCGAGCAATTGGCGGCGCGCGCCGTGGCACGGATCCTCGCCCTCCAAGAGGAAGCCGCGGAACTGGCATCGCGTGAGCGGTCGCTCTTGGTCGAGCTTCGCGAGCTCGAGGTCCGGCGGCAGCTCAAGCGCGAAGAGCTGACGCGCCTCGAGACGGAGATCCAGGGTGCGGAGACCGAGCTCGGCGACACAACGGGTCGCATCACCGAGCTGGAAACGGCGGCCGTCGAGCAGCGTCCGGTGGTCGAGTCCCGTCTCGTCGAGCTGTACAAATTGGGCCAGCCCCGCTACACACGGTTACTCCTCGGCGTCGAGGATCTCCGGTCGATCGGGCGCGCGTACCGGCTCGTCTCGGAGCTGGCAGAGCTCGACCGACGGCGCATCACCGAGCATCGGGAGACGCTGGTGGCACTCCGCGAATCGCAAAGCACCCTCGAGGCTCGTCATGCCGAGCTGACGGGGCTGCTGGCCGAGGCGCGGCAGACCCGCGGCGAGCTCGATCGCGCGGTTCGTGCCCAAACGAGGCTGGTCGATTCCATAGACGAGCGACGCGATCTCACGGCACAGCTCACGGGTGAGCTGCAACTCGCCAACCAGCAGCTCCAGTCGTCGCTCACCGCGATGGCGACCGGCAGCGCGAGCGCCATGACCGCGGCGCCACTGGCCCTGCCACTCAGACCATTCCGCGGCGATCTCTCGCCGCCGGTTCCGGGCGACGTCACCGCACCGTTCGGGCGCCAGCAGCAAACTCGCTTTGGCACGACGATCCAGCGGAACGGCATCGAGATCTCGGCGGACGAGGGCACGCCCGTCATTGCCGTCCACGAGGGCCAGGTCGCCTACGCCGACACGTTTACCGGCTTCGGCAACCTGATCATTATCGACCACGGCACACAGTCCTACTCCCTCTACGGATACCTGGCCTCGCTCGACGTCGAGCGGGGCGCGCGCGTCGATCGCGACATGCCGCTCGGCACCGTCGGGCGCGCGCCAGCCGGGGCGTCGTCGCTCTACTTCGAGCTGCGCGTCGACGGTCAACCAGTCGATCCGGTAGAATGGCTCCGGGACTAGGCTCGCCCGTCTAGACACCCCCCGAGGGTCCCGCCGTGGACCCCGCGACGAAGGCACACATGTCAACGCGCACGCGACTCATCGTCCTGTTCGCCTCCGTCCCGGTCATTGCGTTCCTCGTGGTCGGCGGCTTCCTTGGCCGGGTGTCGGCCGGTGAAGATGCCTACCGCCATCTGCGCATCTTCGAGGACGTCGTCTCCCTGATCTCCAACAACTACGTCGGGGAGGTGGACCTCGACGACGTCATCGACGGCGCGCTGCGTGGGCTGACGGAAGGACTCGATGCCGACAGCGCCTATCTGGAGCGCGAGGACGCGGACCGCCTCGAGAGCGGGGAACCGCTCCCAGCCGGTGGTATCGGGGTCGAGGTCACGCGCCGCTACTACCTACAAATCGTCGCGGCCGTCGACGGCTCTCCAGCCGCGGCCGCCGGGGTACTCCCGGGCGACTTCATTCGAGCCATCGACGGCGAGCCGACCCGCTTCATGTCCGGCGTAGTCGGCGAGCGGCACCTCCGGGGCGAGCCTGGATCGAGCGTGACGATCTCGCTGATTCGCGGGGCCACACAGGAGCCATACGACATCGATCTAGTCCGCGAACGGCTCGCCGCGCCGGCCGTGAGCCGGCGGATGCTCGACGACAACGTTGGGTATGTCCGAGTGCCGGGATTCGGTGCTGGCATCTCGGACGCGGTCCGCGACGCGGCGGCCGCGCTCATCGCCGACGGCGCATCGAGCCTCCTGATCGACGTCCGTAACAGCGCGACAGGCACCTTCGAAGAAGGGATTGCCGCGGCCCGGCTGTTCGTCGGCGACGGCACGCTCGTCATTCGCGAAGAGCACGGTGAACGGCGAACGCCGATCGAGGCGAGCAGCGGGAGCGCCGCTATCGAGACTCCCACGATCGTGCTGGTCAACACCGGCACGTCCGGACCGGCGGAGCTCTTTGCCGCCGCTCTCGTCGGCCGCGAGCGTGCCGACACCGTTGGCCAGCGCACCGCCGGCCGCACCGGCATCCAGAAGCTGGTCAGACTTCCGGGGGGCCAGGGTCTGTGGATATCGTGGGCCCGCTACCTGAAGGCCTCCGGCGACCCGATTCACCGGTACGGCGTCGAGCCGACGGTCGCCGTCGAGCCGACGACGACCGAGCTCGGGGAACCGTTGCCGACCGACGACACGGTGCTCGACCGCGCGCTCGAGCATCTGTCGACCTCACTTTGACCCTGGTTCTCCCGCGTTGCTATACTGTCCGTCCTTGTAGAGATCCCTAAGCACCAGTGTTGTCAGCGTTTTCTTGCAGCCCGTGGTGAAAGTCCTGTGTCGCACCGAGACCGTCGAGGCGCCCGCCCCGCAAGGCGCGAGGAGGGAGAATACCGGGAGTATTCGACCGACAATCAACGATGCGAGGCCGGATGCATCGGCGGTCGAATGCAACAGGACTTTCACCACGGGCTGCTTAGATAGGCGCGTAGCTCAGTTGGTTAGAGCGCCTGCTTGACATCCCGTTTCACGAAATGTCAAAACCCCAACAAATACCGTATTCATTGAGGAAACCGTGCCGCAGAGGCACGCAGAAGTACGCAGAAAGAGGCAGGGAGACGCAGAAACGGCTGGCAGTCCGGCTGGTAGAGAGAGCGCCGGGTTTTCGCACAGGCGCTCCACCGCGTATGCCTGAGCGGCCCCTCCTCATCGGCTGGCCACCACCCAGGTGTCCGTCGCCGTGTCCACCGCCAGGTCGGTCCGATACAGGTCGGTCACACTGATCCCGCGCACCTCGGCCAGGAACCGCATCGCCCACTGCCGGCCTGAGGGCTCATAGCGCGTCTCGATGGTCGCGACGTCTGCGAGCGTGGTCACGGCGGAGAGCCACCCACGCTCGCCGGCCACGTAGGCATCGATCTTCGTGATCAGATCCGCCTGCGCACCGGTCGTCAGCGCGTCGTACAGCGTCGTGATGACGGCCAGGCTGGGCACCCCCACGTTCACCACCCGGTGCGTCGGGTCGTCCGCCACAAGCGGGGTCTGCGTGTCGCCAGGCACCAGGGGGTCTTCGGCTTCCCACACGGCCAGGACCGCACCGGTCGTGCGGTCGCTGACCACCCAGATCGACGGGGTGTCGGACGAGGTGAGATAGCGCCACCGGACGGTACTACAGTTGCCACGCATCGAGAATCGCCCCACGGTGTCGGTGGGGGCGCTGCCCGACCCCTCCTCCTGATACGGGTAGAGCTGACCGGCGAGGTCGTCCTCATCAGCCGCCTCGGCACAGGCAATGGAGGGCATAAACGCATAGTCGTGCAGGGCAACGAGGTAGCGGGGTTGGCCATCCGAGTCGCCGTCCTGGCCATCGTCGAAGTTTACCTGCGATCCGGTCGTGCTGCCGATTGCTGTGCGTACTTGGCTGGTGCCGACCGAGTCCGCGGCGAGCCGCGCCTGCCCAAACGTCCCGCTGGTGATCGTCCCAGCGCTAAGATCGGGAATCCGAGCGACGTCGAAGACGCCGCTGGTCGTGTCGCTCGCGTCCAGACTCGTCAGGGCGTTGTAGAGATAGGTCAGGTTGTCCCGGACATGCGTATTGACCTGCCCGGCGCCGACGACCTCCCCCGTCACCCACGTGCGGGGCGTCGTCCACGTCGCCTGTGCCAGCAGGCTGATCCCCACTGCGATGAACGCTCCCGTAATCCCGCCAATGACTCCGTGTCGCATCGTTACCCCCATCCCAGCCGGGTGGTCTCACCCAGCGTGCTCGTCCCGAGAATCCAGACGTCCGTCTCGTCCGTGTGCGAAAGGTCGATCGTCACGCGCACGTCGCCGGGACTCGCCACGCGGTAGGCGAGCCGGTTCACATGATGTGCCGTGGTCACCCCGGCGGGCTCGTCGACCACGCCGCACAACTCGTGCAGCCTGGTGCTGACGGCGAGGGTCGCCATCGCCGCGTTGCGTGAGGCCATCAGCGTCACCGATTGCACCCGCGTGCGCGGTGTCCCGTAGACATCCAGCAAGTCGTCGGCGACGCTTTGCGCCACGTTCATGTCCGACCCGTACGGCAGCGTGAGCGTCAGGATGTTGTGGGCCTGATCCGCGGAGACGGACGCCGGCGCGGCCTCCAGATACGCCCGCGCGTAGTCGTAGATGCCGCGGCCGCGCGCCTGCAGCGTGGTCAGATACACCGTCGACGTGACGGGGTTGGTGATCGTCCACCGCACCCCCGACGCGCCAAAGCTCGCCGTGACGGTGAGTCGGGTCGTGACATTCGTCCCGCTCCCATCCGCGGCCGTATTGGCCACGTAGTCGGTGCCCGAGACCGGCGTCTGCATGTCGGCGCCGCCCACCCGCTGCGCTTCTTGGGCCGGATCCCGGTACGGGCCGAAGGGGTGAATCGTCGCGCCGGCGGGGATCGCCATCGCCGCGTCCCCCAACTGATAGAGCACCGTGGTGGTCCCGGCGTCCACCCGCCGGAGCGGAATTCCGACCCGCACCAGGTCGACGGCCTCCGTGATCGAGCGCTGCAGGACGAGGGTCAGCGCCCGGCGGATCTGATGCCCCGCCGGTCGCTGCGCCCGGTAGGTGCGATCGACAAAGCGCACGGTCTCCCCGTCCGCGTCGTCGCCCTCGGCCGTCAGGTACCCCAGCTCGGAGAGCGTGACCCGGTAGAGCGCGGCGAGCGCCGTGGCGCGTTCCCCACGCAAATCGTCGAGCGCATAGTCCAGGGTGCTCTGGCCCGTTTCCAGCACGACGGTGCGCGGCGTGACGGGCATCGCGTCGTCGAGGATGGTCTGTATGATCTGGTCGGTGCGCTGGGCCTGTTGCAGCGGGATCTCGCTGACGGGGGTCCGCGCCGCGATCCCCATCCAGTCGACGCCGTGGCACACCGTCACGCGCGTGGCGGCGGGGCCAAACGACGGATCGAGACTGTCGAGGTAGTAGAGCTTGCGCTGGCGGACGCGCCGGCCGTCGTAGAGGAGGACATCCAGCGTGCTGCCGCCGTCGATCACGGCCTGGATGGCATCCAGCGTCGCCTGCGTCGTCGGCAACCCGTAGGGGTCCGCGGCGTCGGTGTCGGTGGAACACGCAAAGTCCCACACCGTGCCCGTGTCCCGGTCGCGGAACGCAATCCCGTAGTGCGCCTCGGCGTCGTCCGTGAGATCCGCCGTCGGATCGCCCGCGCCCGTGGTCGTGTCGGTGAGATTGACCGTGATGGCGTCGGCGTCGTGCTGGAGGGTGAGGACGCGGAGGTAGCGGTCGACGCCGTCGCCTCGGTCGAAGGCGGGAAAGGTCGCGTAATTCGAGGTCCCAATGAGCTGGGCGTGATTCGCGTTGGTGCTGAGAAAGCTGGTGAACGCCTGCGTCCAGCGCACGCCGGTGTCCCCGGCCTCGCCCACCCGATGCGTGGCGGCGGCGACGAGCGCGGCCCAGGGGCGCGCCAGGCCGATCCGACAGGCGATGCCGAGGTCGAACCCGACGCGCGCCTGCGTATGGCCGGGGGCGTAGGAGCCCGCGATCCCCGCGCTATTCGCGGCGCTATTGTCGAGCTGGTAGCGGCACTCGCCGATCTCGGCGGCGTGGTCGGCTGGCATCGGGCCGGGCAACCCATAGTCCCACGACACGCCGCCGCGGACGAGCACGTCGCGCGTCACGTCGGTCCAGCCTTGCTGCGGGCCGTCGAGTTCGAGCTCCACGGTGAGATCGAGAAGGGACATACGATCACGTGGTGCTGAGGGCGGCCGCGGCCACCACCGCCCGCGCGCGGCGCCGGGGGTCGAGGCCATGCCGGAACTCGTCGAGCAGCAGCGCGAAATCCTGGTGGAGCTGATCGAGCTTGGCTTCGACGCGCCGGCCGCCGCCGAACTCCGCCATCCGATCCAATGGCACGACGGCCTCGGACGGGTGGAGCTGCGCGATCATCGGGCGGGTGACAAGACCGCCTGTCGCCAGCGATCGCACGCCGCTCAAGTCGGCGATGGCCGCCAGCCCGCCCGTGATGCGCCCGAGCGCCTCGGCAATGCCCCGCCCTTCCGGCGCCGTCATGACGCGTTCGAGGCCATGCAGCATCGCCGGGGTGCCGCGGCCGAAGTCGCGGAAGGGGGAGCCGCGCTGGAAGCCCGCCCCCCCCCCGCTCGGCTGCGGCGCGTGGTCAGGCCGGCGGCCCGTCTCGCGCTGCCGATACTCGAGGTCGACGACGATGTGCTTGTTCTTGATCTTGTCGAGCTCCTGATTGACGAATTGGCGGAAGCTCCCGACCGCGTCCCGCTGGGCGTCTGTCATGTCTTCCCACTGCTGCTCCAGATCGTCGAACGTCAGGCCGGCGTCGTCGGCCAGTTTTTTTAGCTCCTCGTTTTTGAGGAAGTCCCGGAAGCTGCCAAACGCCGTCTGCTGCGCGTCCGTCATGCCTTTCCATCGCTCAGCGATCGCGTCGTAGTTCAGCCCGGCGGACTCCGCGATCTCCCGCAGCGCCCGATCCTCCACGAAGGCGGCGAACGATCCGAACTCGGTCTTCATCTCGTCGGTCATCCCTGCCCACTCGCCGGCCAGGCCCTTGATGTCGAGGTTGGCCGAGGCGGCCATGTCTTCGACGGCCTTGCTGAGGCCACTCGGCCCGCCGAGCGTGATGATGAGCAGCTGGATCTTGTCGGCCAGCAGGTCGAACCCCTCCGCGATCGGCGCCGCGAAGGTGATCCCAGAGAGATCGGTGAGCTTGTCGCCGTTCTCGTCCGTGAGGCGGCCCTGCGAGACCATCGCGTCCAGCATGGGCCGCATGGCCTCGGGTAACGCGATCCCCATCGCCAAGGCTTTCGTGATGAAGCCCTGGGCCTCATCCGTCATGCCCTCGATCGCCACTTGGGTGTTGGTCCCCTCGCCCGTCAGGAGGCTCCAGGCCGCCGCGAGCTGTCCGGCTTCGTCGGTGAGCTTGGCCTGCGCATGGCCGAGCCCGAGCAGCGACTCGTCGAACACCTGCACCTCGTTGCCGTGCTCGTCGAGGACCGTCTTCATGGCGACACCGTATTGCGTGGCGCTCTCCTCCATCGCGCGCCAGTCCACATGCGCGTCATCGGCCAGCTGGCGCAGCGCGGCGGCCTCCGCCGCCGTCACGAGGCCCAGCTCCTCCATCTGGGCGAGATACGGATCGAGCTGTGCCGGGTTGAACGCGGCGTGTCCGGCCTCGACCAGGCCGGCGAGCGAACCGGCGAGCGCTGTGTTCCGGGCGGCGATCTCGGCTTCCGCCTGCGCCACCTCGCCCGCCTTCTGCCGCCAGCCGTCCAGCTCGCGCGTGACCGCGGCGACCGCCTCGGGCCCCTGCTTGATCGCGGCCACGTAGCGGTGCCACAGTCCTTCCGCCTCAGCCGCCGAGCCGCCGGCCTTCATCACCGCGTCGCGCAGCACGATCCAGGCTTTCGCGTCCTCGACGTTCGCCCAGCCCGCCCCGAGCGCCTGCTGGATCTGCTCGGCGTTCGCCTCAGCGGCCAAGCCGTCGGTGTAGGACCGCCAGGCCTGCCGGCCGGCGAGCTCCGCCTCGGACGGCCCTCCGAACATCTTTTTAAACAGCTTCCCAACGCCTTTGAGCAGCGGGCCTCCGAACGCGGCCAGAAACGGCCCCACGATCGGGACGCCGTTCAGGCCGAGGCTGAGGAACTTGCCGATCCCGCTGCCGATCTTCGTCCCGATGCTCCCGATCTTTCCGAGCACGCCGCCGCCACTGAAGATCTTGCCGAGCGCCTGTGTGAAGCCGCCACCTTCACCACCGGTCAGTGACGAGAAGGTTTGTCCAAGGCCCTGCGACGCCAGGGACTGTAGGCCACCGGCGAACCCCCCGCCGCCCTCAAAGGCCCGCGACAGCGTCCCGAAGAATCCATCAACCCAGTTCATCCCCGCGTCCTGCCCGACCAGGGCCGCTTCCTTCGCCGTCAACCGGATGCCGCTCTCTGCCGCCTGTTGTAGGGCGGCGCTGTAAGCCTCGGTCGCATCGGCCCGCTCCGACTCGGACAAGGTGTCCCAGACTGTGCGTAATTCCTCGAACGCGGCGATGGCCTCCTCGGCCGGGAGGTTCAGCAGCGCGCGGCGGTGCGCCTCCAGTCGCTCGTTCAGCGCCGCCTGCGCCTGCGTTGCCGCGATCTGCGCCTCCATGAACCGATCCGTCAGGGCCGTGTTGGACTCGAGCGGCGTCTTCAGGCGCTCGTGGGTCTGCCACAGCTGTTCTAACTCCTCGTGGAACGGTCCCAGGATTTCACGCATGGAGTCATAGCGTCCGATCACCTTAGCCATGAGGCGGTCGTTGCCCCGCTGCGCGTCGGTGAGCGCCTCGAACCCGGCGACCAACGCGTCGGATTTCAGGTTCGCGCCGGTCCAGGTGTCGATCAGCGCTTGCACGTCCTCGGCGAGTGCCCCTGTGCGCTCGCCAAACTCTTTCCCTGCCGTCGCGGCCTTGCCGTAGGCGTTCACGACGTTCTGCAACACCTCCGTCAGCGCGTCCCCCTCGCCCTGAAGTTCCTGCGCTCGCTTGGCGATCCCGCGCATGACGTCCGAGGACAGCTCGCCACTCTCGGCGAGTTGCAGCGTCACGTCATGCAAATAGTCGAGGGACGTCACCTTCGACAAGGCGTCGAGCATCGACTTGAGCTGCTCAGCTCCCCGCGCCGTTGCTTCAAAGCGGTCCGCCACGCGCGCGAGTCCGGTGGTGAGCATCTGTCCCTGGTTTCTGAGTTCGATGGCCTGGCGAGCGATCCGATCCATTTCCTCGCGGGTCTGCTTCCCGCTCGCCGCGAGATCCTGCATCTCCTGATCAAGCCGGTCGAGATCAGCCGCCAGCTGTCGAGACGCTTGGACGGTGCGGATCTCCTCGTCGGTGAATCCTTGGAGCCGGAGCGCCAGCCGCTCGACAGCATCGGTGAGGCCCGTCGTCTCGCCGATCCACCGACCGAGCTTCCACGACGCGAACCCGGTCGCCACAATGGCTGCTGCGGGAGCGAGCGGGACCAGCGCCGCGCCGAGCCCACTGGCGGCCACTTTCAGACCCCCGAAGGCGCCAGCGAGTTTCGCGCCCGCGCCGGCCGCCAGCCCGCTCATCGCGGTTCCCGCCGTGGCCGCCGCGCCCGTGATGGCGCGGCCCCACCGCGTGAACGTCGGGAGTTGGGTGAGGAGCGCCACGCGCAGCCGTGCGAGCGAGAGGGTTGTGGTATTCACGGCCGCCGTCGTTCCGGTCGCTGCAGTGCCCACGCCGACCACGCCAGCCGCGGCGGCGGGCGCTGCGAGTCCGACGGCCACAAGCACCGTCTTGAGCGCCGCCAGCGCCGTCGTCACGGCCGTCATCTTTCCGAATGCGACGAACAGCGGCACGAGTGGCGTAAGCACGGCGACCAGGCCACCAAGCGCGATCAGGAGTGGCCCGAGGGCAGCGGTCACGGCCGTTGCGGCGATGACCGCCGTCTGCATGCCAGGCGACAAGCGGTCGAAGGCCTCCAGCGCCCCACGCACTGCCGGCAGGACCCGATCCGTGAGGAACGCCGCCAGACGTTCCAGGACGGGCCTGAGCCGCGAACCAATTTCGATGAACACGCCTTCCGTCGCCGACTGCAACCGCGTCCAGGCGCCCGTCAGCCCGGCCAGCTTCTTGTCGGCGACCTCCTGCGCGGTGCCGCCAGCCTGCTCAAGCTCGGTGGTCAGGGCGCGGAGCTTGTCAGACCCCTCAGCCACGAGCGCGCCCATCCCTTTGATCGCACGGCTCCCGAAGATGGTCGCCATCGCCGCCGTGTTTTTAAAGTGAGGTTCGAGCTGTTCGACGATCTGATCAAGGGGGAGGAGACGCCCGTGCGCATCGGTGCCGTGAATGCCCAGTTTCTCCATGACACCGGCGGCCTCATTGGTTGGCTTCACGAGGCGGAAAATGGCTTGTTGCAGGGATGTCCCGGCCATCTCGGCCTGGATACCGGCGTTGCCCATCAGCGCCATCGCCGCGCCCGCCTCCTCAAAGCTGATCCCGGCCGACGACGCGACCGCTCCCGAAAACTTGAACGATTCGCCCAGCTGCTGCACGTTGGTATTCGTGCTAATCGATGCCTTCGCCAAGACGTCGTTGACGCGGGCGAGCTGATCGACTTCCAGGCCGTAGCCGGCCAGCACGTTCGTGGCGATGTCAGCGGCCGCGGCGAGTTCGATCCCGCCCGCCGCCGCCAGTTGCAGCACGCCCGGCAGCGCCCGGCCCGCCTCGGTCGCGTCGAATCCCGCCTGTGCCAGAAACCCCAAGCCTTCGGCGGCTTGCGCGGCCGAGAACGAGGTGGTCGCGCCCAGGTCCTTCGCGATGGCCGTCAGCTCCGCCATCTCCGCTTCGGTGGCCCCACTGACGGCGGCCACTTTGTTCATGCCCCGTTCAAAGCTGAGGAAGGATTTCGCGGAGAGCGCGCCGACAGCCACCAGCGGCGCCGTCAACCCAACCGAGAGCGACCGCCCTGCCGCGGACGCACGGCTCCCAAAGCGCTCGAACGACCGCTGGGTGCGGGCCATGTGTGTGGCCGCCTTGCCCATGGCCGTCTCGAACTTCGCGATATTCGCCGAGAGCTCAACGCGCAGGGCGCCGATCGTGGTCGCCATGATCTACCCCTGGCCTCCGTGACGCAGGCTCGCGAACGCCGTCATCTGCCGCGTCATCAACGCCTGCTGCTCCTCCTCCGGCGTGCGCGGACGCGCCGACGAGCCGTCCTCGATCTGGCGGAGCACCGTCGTGAGCGACGGCAGCCGCTTCGCCCGCTGAAAGGCCGCTGCGTGCCACGCCAGGCTCATGGCCTGCGCATAGGCCCGACGCTCCCGCCGCTGCATCGCCGTCACCTCTCGCGCGATCTCGCGTGGCGTTAGGCGCCAGAACCGGGCGGGGTCGAGGCCGGCCGCGACCGCCGCGGTGAAGAATTCCGCCCAGCTGTCGTCGTCGGTTTCTTCCGCCGGTGACGAGCCGGCGGCGGAGGGTTTCCCCCCGTCATCTCCACCAGCGCGAGACCGAACGCCTCCATCACCGGCTCGACAAGCGACACGCCCTCGTGGCGGGCGGCATCGATCACGGCGCCCGCGTCCTCCAGCGTCGTGTCCGGCTGGTGATCGAGCAGCCCCGCCCAGACGATGACGCGCACGTCCGCCATCCCCACATCCTGATCGGCGAACCGCTTCATGAATGGGATGGCTCGCTCCCCGGTCTCTGTTTCCAGCGCGACGATGGCGTTCGTCGAGAACTTCAGGAGATAGTCCGTCCCGTCGATGGTGACGGCGACTTCGCTGCGTTCAGGATTCGCCATGGCGCTACACCCGCGTGACCGGCCCGGTCACGCGCATCCCGATCTCCGCCGTCATCTTGTCAGCGAGCGGCGCCGTGATGTTGAACGACGTCAGGAACGCGCTGAACTGGTCTATCGCGGGCGGCGTCACCGGGTAGATAATCCGCCAGTTCCGCACGGCGCCGGGAGCAAAGATGCCGTTCAGAATCGCCTGTTGCCCCGTATCGTTCGGCAGGAAGTTCACCGAAAACGAGGCATCGCCGCTGATGAGCGTGGGCACATACTCGCGTCTCCGACCCGGCGAGCCGTGATGCGTCGCCTCGACCTCGTCCATCGACTGATTGATCGAGATGTCGCCCATGACCTCGGCGACCGACGTGAATACTTCGTCGCCCTGCGTCACCGCCACGGCCGCGTCGTCGGCCACGGCCGCTGCCAGGCCCTCGGTGAGCGTGAAGCTCCCACTCTCGATCGCGGTGGCCACAACATAGACGGTGGTGTCGCTGCCGAACGTCACCGTCGCGCCGGCCGGGATCGTGCCCGTCCCGGTGTCGACGACGATGGTCGTGGCGCTCTCGGCGAGCGCGCCGTTGACCAGGTAGCCGCTGGCCGTGGGGACCGGTTGGGGGGTCCCATACGCCAGGATGGTCCCGAAGCCAATCTGTGCTTGCGTTTCTGGCATGTGCTGTTCCTTTCTTGGACGTTTACGTCACGTCTTCTTCGTACCAAATCAGGTAGTCCTGCGAGCGCCGCCAGAGCCGCGCCTCGGTGTCCGGGTCATACGTGGCGCGCTCGCTGTCGAGCCGCACCTGCTGCACGCTGACCGTGCCCCACTGGCCGACAAACCCGTCGAGCGCCCGCCGCAGCGCGTCGGCCAGGCCCGCGGTGAGCGCGTCGCCTCGGGCGATCGGGGTGTCGCGCGCCCAGGCGTCGAGCTGCAGGCGCGTCTCGACCAGCCCGTTCGGACCGGTATGCGACCACACGCGCCGCCCGTCGCCGATCCGCTGATACGTCAATGCCGGCCAACGGTCGACTCCCTGCTCGAGCTGGATCGCCCAGAGCCGTCGGATCACCAGCGGATCGGCATCGGCCAGCTGGGTGCGCACGGCGGCGAGCGCCGAGCCCACCGGCGCCGTCGCCTGCGCGAGGTGCGCATACAGCCCGTCTTCCAGCGTCACGCGCCCTCCAGTCCCGCCGCGTCCCGCGCCCGGAGCGCCGCCTGCATCGCCTGGCTCGCCTCAGAGCCGAACCCAGCGGCGCGGAGTGCGTGGGCTGCCGTGTCGAGCGCGTCGCCCGCCGCGCGCAGTTCCGCGACATAGCCACTCAGCGCCATGTGCGCCCCGGCCGCCAGCATCGACTCCACGCCGCCGTTCGCCTCCCGGTGGTGCCGTCGTCTCGACATCACCCGTCCAGGAGCATGGAGGCCGTGAGGCGGACGGCCAGCTGTTGAATCACGCTCAGCGGCGCGTCCAGGCCCCGGTCCTTGAGCCGCGTCTGCACCTGCTGCCACACGCGGGTGTTGCGCGCGGCGTCCAGGAACTCATGGCCCTGCCAGGTCAGCGTCTTCGGCTGCCACACGAACCCGCTGTGACTGGTCAGGTCCATCGCATCGAGATAGCCCGCCTCATGGAGCAAGCGGACGTGGTAGGCGATCTGGTCCGGTGCATACCCCGGCGCCCGCATCTCGATAGGCTGCATGGGACTCGGGTTACGCTCGGTTTCCAGCAGAATCGTGCGGATCAGGTCCAGGTGTCGTTCCATCAGTGCCTCCGTGCCCGCTTCGCCGCCCGTGCCAGAAATGCCCACAGTGCACCGCCGAAGTCCGCGAGCGCCTGATCCCGGCCGCCATCCCACGCCGGCCGCAGAAACGGCCGCGCGGGGTAGGGCTGGCCATTCCGCTGCGTAAAGCCGAACTCGTAGAGATGCGCCAGCGTCCGGTGCGGGCCCGTGAACACCACGCCGAGACTCACCGCGTCCGCCGATCCGCCCTGCCGCCGCGTGAGCCGTACCACCTGCACGCCCTTCGCCAGTGCCTCGGTATCCCGCGGCACGCGCTGACGTGTCGCCTCGGCAATCGGCTGTAAGGCCCGTTTCGCCGAGCGCGTCAGTGCGCTCTTCACCCGCCGCAGCGAGCCCAGCTCGCGCAGCGCCGCTTCCAGTTCGCGCCCGCCGCTGAAGGTCACCTGCATCGTTATCCCTACACCGCCGCCGACGTGTGCAGTTCCACCCAGCGGTGATCCCCGCCCTCATCGACCACGGCGTGAATGTCATAGGGGCGTTCGTTCCACCGCACCCGGTGGGTGACCTTGATCCCCGCCACGTAGCGGAACCGGAACACGGCCGGTTGCCGGCCCTGTACCTGGTTGGCGTTCGTGAAAAACTCCTGGCCGCGGGGCTGCGTCACGCGCGCCCAGGGTGTCGCGTACGTCGTCCACGTTGGTACCTGCGGCCGGCCGATCTCGTCCAGCGTTGGCGGGTCCTCGCGCTGCAACTCGATCTGGCGATTCCCCTCAGGCATCTACGATGTGCTCCACCGCTGCGACCGCTCTTCGAGTACCGCGACCTGCGTCTTGATCTCGCTGAGGTCCTTACCCATCGATTTCACGGCGGCCAGCAGCTCCGCGTCGGCCGCGCTGTGGCGCTCGAAGCGCCGCTCCAACTCCCGGATGATGCGCTCCATCCGCTGCTCGATCTCGCGCGTCTTGGATTCGAAGTCTTTGCGCTGCTCACGGACCTGGCTCTCTATGTCCTTGCGCCAGGTGAGCGTCGAGACCACCGAGGGCCGGATGAACCGCGCATAGAAGCCGACGACGGCCGTCAGCAGCCCGACTCCGAACGCCACGTCCGTCAACGTCAGCTCAGCCACGGTCGTACCGCCTCCAGCGGTCGATCAAGGCGTCGTAGGCGTTGCGCATCGAGCCCGCGCGGCGCTCGTCGCCGTTGTAGTGCTCGCGCACCCGCAGGATCACGGCCTGCCGCAACCCGTGGAGCGGCGACGAGACGGCTGCCGCGTAGGCGGCGTAGGCTGCGGCGTAGGCGCTCTGAGCCGTCTCTACCGCGTCGGCCGCGGGGGGGGCGCCCGGCCAGTCCACCCACGCGGGAAACGGCACGCCGCGGGTGACGTCGAGCCAGAGCCTCGACCCCGCCAACACCGGCACCCAGCCGCCCACGGGCGGATACAGCCGGTTGCGGCGCGTGGCGGGCCAGTCCGACCACAGCCGTCCGAGGACCGTGTCCGCAATCGTGCCGTCAGGCTCGTCACGGAGCGCAGCCCCCGGCGTCCAATAGCGCACCTTCGTGACCGCGCGGACGACCGTGGCGGTGAAGGCCACCGGGTGATCGTGGTACGGGACCGCTGCCTCGATCGTCTCGTCCTGCTCGACCAGCGGCGCGCTGGCGTCGAGACTCACGTCCGAGACCGCCGCGCCGATCTGCCCGATCAGCCGGGCGTCGTCGTCGGGGTTGGTCTCTCCCTCGATCCGCAGCTCGCGCCGCATGGCCAGGAGCGGCACGACCTCGAGCGCCGTCGTCGCCATGGGCCGGGCCTACGGCATCGAGATCGTGGCGAAGGCTTGCGGCCGCTTGACGACCAGCGCCAGGCGGATGCTGGCCTTGATCCGCATGATCTCCTTCGCCCAGTCGTCGTTGATGTAGCCCCACTCGGTTTCCAGCTCGCGTCGCAGGCGCAGCTGAATCCACATGGGCGAGAAGTCCCCGATGAGCCCGTTCACATGACCCGACGTCGTCGTGCCGACCAGATGATCGGAGAGCACCACCGGGAGCCCCCAGACGCGCTCCGTAAAGTCGTTCTGCGGCGAGCCGTAGTAGTAGCCGCCCGCGCTCGACTCGGCGAGCACGATGTCATCCCACACGCTCGGGTTGAGCACGTAGTGCGTCGCCATCGACCGACCGGTAAACCGGATCAGCGTCTTCGCCTTCCGCAGGACGTTGAGCGGTTTCGAGCGCACCACGTTGGTTCCCGTGCCCGTCGTCGTCCAGTCGATGTCCTGAATCCCCGTCACCTGGAGCAGGCCACGGAGGTTCGGTGCCGTCCCGTCGCCCTTCAACGTCGCGAGGTCGACCGCCTGGCGCACCATGAAGGGCAGCGTGTCGTTCAGATAGCTTTCGACTTGCGGCTCGTCCTCCATCTCCTCGCGGGTGACCGGGATGTGGGTGGCGATCTTGCGGACCGCGGTTTCTTTCTGCGTCAGCGCGAGCGTCGACTCCGGCGCCGCCGCCCCCTCGGCCACCCCGGCCGCGGCGTTCGTGTAGGTCGTCTCTTCCATGTAGCGCACGAGTTCCTGGATGGTGGAGCTCCGCGGCAGGATGTCGACGAACTGGATCGGATGCCGGCGCGAGGGCACGTAGCCCGGATCGCGTACCGACTCCGGCGCCCAGCCCGCGTCGGTCTTGAACAGCGTCGCCAGGATCGCGTCGTCCCGCACCGAGAGGGTGCTCTTGAGCGGGAGGCTCGCCATCTGACTCGCGAACGCCGCCGAGCCGAGCGGGGGGAGATCGCCGTGTGCCTTGAAGTCCGCGCGAATCAGATCCGCGAGCCGCACCCGCGGCGCCGGTCGGACGAGCTGCACCGCCTCCGGGCCGGCCGTGCCGACGCCGCCGCCGCGATTGCCGGCCCGGATGTCCTGGGCCACGCGATCCAGCTCGGTCCGCTCCGTAAGCGCGTCTTCGAGCCCCGAGAGCTCCGAGTGGACGCCAATCAGCGCCTCGCACGTCTCGGCCAGGCTCTTCCCGTAGCCGACGGCGGTGACCTTGGCGAGATCGAGATCGTCGCCGGCCTGCTCGAACGCGGTTTTCATCGCGCGCTCGACCTCGTCCCGCTTCGTCGTGATCGCCGCGGCGGGCTTGCCACGCCACGCGGTAAAGGTGTCCTTCCGCTTCGTCTCGTCCACCGAGGCGAAGGGTTTCATGGGCTGAATCATGCTGCTGCCTCCTGTTGGGCCTTGAGCCGCCAACTGGCCAACACGCGCCGAGCCACGGCCCGCGCGTGTACATCCTGGGCGGTCGCTGCCGCCGCCGTGTCCTCCATCACCGCCGTGGCGAACCCGCCGTCGACGGCCTCCTCCGGCGCGAACCACGTCTCATCTTTGAGCCACGCCGTCACCTGCTGGCGTGAGGCGCCCGTGCGCTCCACCAGCACATCCCGATACGTCTTTTCCGCCGAGCGAAGTCCGGCGACAACCTTCGTCACGGTGTCCTCAATGTCGTCCGCGGGGCCTGCCAGCAGGAGCAGTGACCACGGGTTATGCACCATCAGTTCCGTGCCCGTGGTCATCGTGCGGGTCTCGGCCGCGAGGAAGGGCAAGACGGCCGCCGAGGCCACCACGCCGCGGGCCTCCGCCGTGACCGTCACGCCGCTCCGCGCCCGCGCGCGCAAGTCGTTGTAGAGTGCTAAGCCGTCGGAGAGAAAGCCGCCCGGTGATTCGATGAGCAGGTGAATGGACTGGGGATCGGCCTCGTCCAAGTCGCTGATGAGCGCCCGGACGTCGAACCCAAACCAGTCATCGAGCGGCCCCTGGACACGCACCGTCAGGGCGCGCACGTCGTCACCGTCGGTGGTGAGCGCTGTGATCGGGGGGGCCTCGGACGCCTCGGGATCGAGGCAGCGCAGCGACACGCCCGCGCGGGCCTGAATCGCGCGATAGGCGGCGGCGCGCGCCTCCACGAGGGCGCGAAGATCCATACCGCCAGCATGGACAATCGCAACCGCGTCGACAAGGGCAGATTGCCCTAGGGCAATTTGTCCGCTGGTTCACAGCGCCCCTCTGAGGCGTTCGCCGCGCTGGGTGGTAGGAAAAGGGTGCCCGGCTCGCGTTCGGTTGCTCCTGGGGCCTGGTACCTTGGTAAGAGCGACCTAACCTGCATCCATAACCCTCCACAATCAGGTAGTGGGTCAGTTTGAATCGGCTGGCCCTCGGGCCGGGCGGCGGCCCGTGCGATAATGGGGCGTGCCTAAACGCTCAAGCAAGGCGAAAAAGAGAACCCCTGCCCAAGAAGGCGCCCCCCACGATTTCACCGTCGTTGCCCGCCGCGTGGTCGAGCAGGCCATCGGCGAGCAGCTCGACGGCTCCCCCCTTCCGAACCCCGACGAGGGCAAGAACCCGGCAGCCGTGGCACTCGGCAAGCTGGGTGGGGCCAAGGGAGGACCAGCTAGAGCTAAAAGCCTCTCTGCGCGCAAACGGCGAGAGATCGCGAAAAAAGCGGCAGCAGCGCGCTGGCGGAAGTCAGTTCCGGTAGTGTCTCAGTTTCAGGAGCCCCCGACTTGCTGGATCGCTGAGAGTGTGCCACGCTGAGGCGTGCCAAAGCGGTCACGCAAACAAGCTGCGAAACCCAAGACGGCCCGGAAACGTCCAACAAATAGAGTAGAGGCCCCAGACGCCAACCAGACGGCGTATGCGGCCCTCCAGGCCGTTGTCGATGCCACAGAGGGCACTGGGAAGGATCCACTGGCGGTATTGCTGGGGCGTCGGGGGGGGCTCAAGGGCGGTCGTGCCCGTGCCGATAAGCTGAGCAAGGAGCAGCGTAGCGAGAGCGCCAGGAAGGCCGCTCAAGCCCGCTGGAGCAAACAGCGAAAACACATTGACGAAACAGGGTCTGAGTAAGGGACACTTTCATTGATGACTCGTGTGCTCTCGGCGTTTCAACGGCCCGCGTTCGCGATTCTCCACTGGTTCGGGCTCAGGCCCAGCCGGGGCGGCGGGGGTGCGTTGACCTACACCTATGACGCTGATCTCGATTATCTGATCGGCCACATTGGAGAGCCGAGGCCCTGTCTCAACGTTGAGGTGCCGCCTGGAGTTGTCATCAGAATTAGCCAGGACACGCACGAAATAGCCGGGCTTGAAGTTGTCGATTGTACCGCGCTGTTCGGGAAGAAACCAATCGCGGTCACCCACGATTTCGTTGCGAACCTGCTGGATACGTACGGCCCCCAGGCGCTCTCTGCGCTGCGCCACCGCCTCACCCTAACACCATCACCGGGTAGGCCGTAACCACCCACCAGCCCGTCTGTCCGTTTTCGGGCCTCACGACAACGCAAATCTGATTTGGTTCTGGGTTGGTGAGTGGCGTCAGGTGCGGGCCGTAGTACATCTCTGCCCGCCCTTTGCCCTGGATTGGCCCCCGGACGGCTTGGGTAAGCGCTCTTTCGATCTCGTTGATCGGGTATGAATAATCGCGCTCGAACTCCGGGTGTTCACGCAGAATGTGGCTGTAGTAGCGGTTTTTGTACAGCTTCACCGTCCGTCCGGAGACGGCACGACACTCGAAACACAACTCTTCCGAAGACCGCTGGCCGGGCATCGTCGGATTACTCAGCTTGTTCGGCTGGTGGGATCTCCGTGAATGCCTCGGCCGCACCATTCTTGCCACGCTTGGCCCGGGACATCCCCGGATACCACTCGGTAAGGCCCCACAGCTTGCCGACCCGAACAATGTCGCCGCCCCCACGCTCACTCCTGGCCATAATCGACCGAACGGTATTGGGGAAGTTCTTGGAGGTGTTGTGTAACCCGCCGTGTTCTAGCGCCGCCGCGATTTGGCTGGGTGACTGCTTCGCCCGCACCATCCCAAGGTACTTCCTGACCGCGTCAGTGATGCTCATACCGAAAAAGGCGTCGGATGGCAGCGTTCCCACAGTCGGCAGGTGCTTGGCAGACAGAGCGGCGGCAGGCGGTGTAGCGGCCTGAGTCGGTCCCTGCCCGCCGCCGACCAGTTCTTCGATCGCTGCGATTGCCACGTCCAGCTTGTCCCGTCTACGACGCAGTTCTTCCAGAGCGCCTTCAAGCGTGTTGGGCTTCTGTTCCGCGTTCATTGCGCTTCGTGCCTCCGTCTTGTAAAATGCAAAAAGGGTAGGAACGTAAGGGGGCGGATTTCTCCGCCCCCTCGCCCCGAAGGGCGTTAGCCTTTCAAGGGGCACCTCCTTCCCGCCTCGCTGGTGGCCCGGCTGTCCTGTCAGATTGACCGGGTCATCAGCAACCTTTCCCTAGTCTAGCAAGCAGCGCAGCAAAGATCAAACATCCACTCCAGCGTGAGTGGATCCTGCCCCGGCAGGTGTTTGATCTATGTTTGGTTTCATGCTTGACAATGCGTAACCGCTCACGCATAATACTTATCGTGAACAAGCTGAGCACGGCCAAGCGGGTCCAGATCGTCTCGGCAATGGTCGAGGGCAACAGCCTTCGGGCCACAAGCCGAATGGCCGACGTGTCGATCAACACGGTGACCAAGCTGTTGGTTGACCTTGGGACCGCCTGCGCCCAGTTCCACGACGAAACGGTACGGGGCCTGCGCTGCCGGCGGATTCAGTGTGACGAGATTTGGGCGTTCTGCTACGCCAAGGCCAAGAACGTCGAGCACGCGAAGGCCGCGCCTGACTGGGCTGGCGATGTGTGGACGTGGGTCGCCATCGACGCGGACACCAAGCTCATCCCGTCCTGGCTGGTGGGCACCCGCGACCTCGGCGCGGCCTACACGTTCATGCACGACGTCGCCGACAGGATCGTGACCCGCGTCCAGTTGACCACGGATGGCCACAGGCCGTACATCGAAGCCGTTGAGAGCGCGTTCAACGAGCAGATCGACTACGCCACGTTGACCAAGCTCTACGGTGCGGACCCGGAGATGGAGAAGCGGTACAGCCCGGCCAAGTGCCTGGGGTGCAAGGCACGGACTGTCACTGGCAATCCGAACCCGAAGCACATCAGCACCAGCTACATCGAGCGGTCGAATCTTACGCTCAGGATGGGCTCGCGCCGGTTCACGCGGCTGTCAAACGGCTTCAGCAAGAAGGTCGAGAATCACGCGCACGCGGTCGCCATCCACTACACGCACTACAACTGGTGCCGGATTCACAAGAGCCTGCGGGTCACGCCGGCCATCGAGGCAGGTCTGGCCGATCACGTCTGGGAGCTAGAAGAATTAGTCGGACTGCTGGACCGCTGAAACTGAGACACTACCTCAGTTCCTCACGACGACGAATAAACCTTGAATGTGCGCCTAAGGTCGTCCGCCTTGGCATTCGGTAGTGACCGCCCGCCGGCTTTGACCTTAACCATGCTTAGCCCGAATACCAACGCATCAACATCTTCGCTGTAGAGATCGGAGGATGGTTGCCAGTGCAAAGCGCCATCGCGCTCGCGCCGTCAAGCAGCGACCCGGTCAGGTCAGTTGCCTCAAGGCCGAGTTCTCGAAGTCGAGCACGAACACTGAGGGGATCATCGACGACGTGTCTTTCTGCGCTCACGGTGCCGTTCCTTTCCAGCCGGGGAGTGATGGCCGAACCAGACGGCGAAGTCACTTCCTGTTTTTAATCCTCACACGAGAGTGTAAAACAGGAAGTGTAGCCATGTCCTGGGCCACGCTGGATCGCTATAAATGGCTCCAGGCGGCCAACATGATCTTCGACCTAATCTACGAGAACGATGGAGAGGGCGGCCTGAAGATCGAGATCGAGGATTCTGCGAAATAACGGTGCGCCGCTCGCAGAACGGCGCACCAGGAAGGAGGTGTATATGTGCTCAGGACCCTAGTCGTCAGGGCATCGGTCAAGACGGTCACCATCACGATTCGAGTCGGCGATGAAACCATCGTGATCGAAATCCCAATATCAGCTAGCTGCGACCTTCACGGCGTGAAGTCGTAACCTTCGCGCCGACCTTACGTTTCGTTTCGTTCCTTCGCCCAACGGGCCCGCGCAGCCCGTTGGGCAATTTCTCTTCTCCGCTCAGGTGACAATTTCTCAGCCCGAATCGTGCCGCCCTTTGAACCACCGAGTTTCCCGAGGGCGACGGCGGCCGGGTTCTTCATTCGGGCTCGTGTCGGAAACGCTACGACGCTTTCGACATCGGCAGGCTCTGGCTCGGCCGGCTGCGTGTTTAGGCGTCTACGCATGCTTCAAGTATGCTACACGCGAGCCGTGGCCAGCAAGTCGTCTGTCAGAGCCTTGGCGGCTCGTATCAGCTCCAGGCAGCGCGTTGAGCGGTTCTCCGGCAAGGGCGGAGCCGCGTCGAAGCAGCTCCAGTTCATCGATCATGGACTTGAGCGCATCCAGTGAAGTGGCCGTCAACGCAAGATTCAGACACTACCACACCTGCCGGAGGAGGAAGGCCATCGCCACCGCGACCGGCCCCGGAACCGGCTGGCTGCCATCCTGCCAGCGCCTGACGGTCCGGGGGTCCACGTGCAGCTGCTCGGCGAGTTGCTCCGTCGAGAGTCCAAGGGCGAGACGGGTGTCCCGAAACTCAGTCGGCGTCATGCGCTCGTGCGCTCCGTCGAGACGAGCAGCTTGACGGTGGCCGGCGGGGACCCGACCCGCTGGCGGATCTCCAGTAACGCCTCAATCAACCGGCGCTCCGGCACGGGCGGCCCGCCGTCGCGCACCCGCCACCATTCCCGGTCGCAGCCTGGACACCGGAGTGCTCCCGGCTGCCGTGGGAACGTCTCCAGGTTGGTGATCACGATCCCGTGCCCGCACGCCGTGCATTCGATCATCAGCGACGTGATGTCAGCCGCCGTGAACGTGTACAGGGTCTCCGCCGTCATTCGCGGCCTCCCTTCGCTGTCGGCCGCTCGAAGACGAGCCGCACGTGATACGCCCGGTCCGCGTCGCGTTGGACCGTTCGGAGTTCATCGCACAACCGCCGCAGGGCGGTGACGCGCCCGGTCTGCAGATACCAGTCGACGTCGCAGTTCGGACACCGCGCCGGGAAGCCCGAGGACCAGGTGCTCAGGTGAATCGTGATCGCCGTGCGGCAGCTCGTGCACGCCAGCTCGACCACCGTCACGTCTTCGAGGTCAATGCGCCGCGTTTCGTGCGTCGTCATAGCGCGTCCTCCTCGGTGGCCGTCTCCTGCGTCGGCGCGCCCTTTGGTTGCAGCAGCCGATCGCCGTCGGGCACAGGTGGCAACCGCAGCAGGCGCCGCCCCTCGTTGATCGTCATGACCCCCGCCTTGGCGACGGCCTGATCCACCGCGCGGACCTGCTCGGTCCACGAGCCCGCGCGAATGCGATCCGCCGGCATCCGCACGACCAGCCCCGCGGCAGCGTCGTCCGCTGACACGAGCTTCGTCGTCAACTGCGCCTGCACGCGCTGGACGTGCTCTTGAATCGACCACCGCTCGAAGTCCACCGCATGCCCCTCGAAGGTCGTCGCCACCTTCGCGCCCTCGTGGAAGTGCCCGAGCATGCGCGGCGGCACCCCGAACGCCCGCCCGACGTCCTCGACGCTATACTTCAGGAGCTCGATCAACTGAATATCGGCGGCGCTCAACCCCCCAACCGTGTCGAGCCCAAAGCCGGGCGGGAAGACCGGAATTTGGCCCTTGCGCCGCGCCGCCTCGTAGCTCTGGTTGAGGTCATTCTGAAACTGCTGGATCTGCTCCGTGTTGATCGACTTGACGTTGAGCAACTCGATGGCAATCGTGATCGCCGTGCGCAGGTTCACCCCGCTCAGCAGCGCGCGCTGGTGCTCCCCGGACAGCGCCATGACCGACAGCGTTTGCCGCGCCGCATAGTGGATCGGACTCGGACTCTCCAACCCATCGAACCCCGGCCCATGGAGCGTCAACACGTCCGGCGCCAGTACCGTGATGTGCTCTCCGAGGCCGCGCAAGCCATCAAGCAAGATGAGGTCGTACTGGGCCACCGGCCCCGGCGCCCACCGAGTCACGCGACACGCGGCCGGCACGAGCTCCACCGGCCGTCGGGTGCGTGGATCGCGACGAATCCAGGCATAGGCGTTCCCCGACGCGAAGAGCGCCCGAAACAGCGACTCCCAGAAGAGCCACGGGTCCGGCATCCGCCGCGACGGGGCCTCCAGGAGCGCCGTCACCGGATGATCGAGCACCGGCGTCCACTCGTCGGCGAAGGGGTCCTCGAGCCGCGCGGCCGTCCGCGGCAGCCGCGCCACCGTCGACGCGAGCAGCCCGATCGCGCGATGCGCCGCCGGGATCGCGGCCAGGGCCGACGCCCCCAGCCCGCGGCCATACGTATAGGCCTGTGGCCCGCTGTCCGGGTCGGGCCGCGGGAGCTGAAGAATCCGCGGCCGCTCGAACGGGACGTGGTCATCGAAGATGGCCGTCATCACACCCCCACGATCTCGACCTTGCCCCCCGCGGCGTAATAGCGGGCCAGGGGCGACTCGTTCTCGACGGGGACCGCCGCTGCCGCATAGCCCATGGCCATCGTCAAGGCGACCATCGCATCCGTCCGTGAGAGTGACTTCTTCTTCGAGAGCTTCCGGTTCCCGGCGCCGTCATCGATCGTGACCGCCCCCAACGCCGCCCACCGCAGCATCGCGTTGCGCTCCACCGCGATCGTCCGTTCCAGAATCGCGCGTTCCACTGCCTCAATCGAACTGTGCATCCAGAGCGTGGGCTGACCCGGCTCCGCCTTCCCTGGCAAAAAGCCCTGCTTGTGCGGCACGGCGTACAATCCACCCCCAGTCGGCGTGTCAGTCAACTCCAGGCCCACGAGTGACATCCGCTCCCGGAAATGCGCGATCCCGACCGCGTCGTAGACCAACACGCGCACGTCGTAACGGTCGCACAGGTCTCGGAGCCACGTGGCAACGAATCCATAGTCCACGATGGCCCCAGGCGTAGCGGTCAGATACCCCTCAGCCGCCCACGTGCTGTACGGGACGGACTCTAGGTCCGACCGCTGCTCGATGGTGTCCTTGGGCGTCCAGGCATGCGCCCGCGCCGCGAACCGGCCCTCGGGCAGCGACCAGACAGCAACAGCGGCCGTAAGGTCCCGTGTCTGGCTCAAATCGAGCCCCACGAGGCACCGTGCGCCCGTGAGGGCCTCCTCATCGAGCGTGTCAACGACGATCGGGTCCCAGGCTTCCGGTTCGATCCATGGCGACACGGCGTCAGTCCATTGGCAGAATTGGAACCGCTTAACCTCCGAGCGTTTACTCGGCATGCCGAGCGCCTTGCCCACCTGGTCACGGATGTAGTCCATCCCAGGAATAACCGGTAAGGACGGACTCACCTTCACCCAGCAGGCCTCGTCCGCCCAGGGGTCGTCGTCCACATCGAGCGCACACACATACGCGAAGTAGCGGTCGTCGGTGACCGCCCCCTCCGCGACGCGCACGGCATACTGGTGCTCGTCCCAGCAGGGAATATCCTGGCCGGACCCGGCGTTCGTGATGCAGAGGCGGAGCGGCTGCGGCCGGTCCTTCATCCCGGCGTCGTAGCGCTCCATCATCGTCGAGGTCTTGTGCTCGTGGTACTCGTCTACGATGACCAGATGCGGATTGAGCCCGCTCTTCCCCGCGCCGGTGTCAGACGTCGTGGTGCGTTCAGCGAAGGACCAGCTGTCGTGATGGACCAGCCGCGTCGGCCGTTCGCCGCCGTACTTCTGCACGCGGTCGGCCAAGGCCGGGGCGAGGTCCCGAATCTGCGCCGCGAGGCGAAACGTGATCAGCGCTTGGTCCGCGTTCCGCGCCACGCAGTAGGCTTCGGCGGCATGTTCGCCGTCCGCCGAGATCGCGTAGAGCAGGAGGCCCGCCGCGAGCGGGGATTTGCCAGTCCCGCGCCCCGTCTCGACGTAGGCCCGCCGGAACCGCCGCCGACCGTCGGGTAGGAGCCAGCCATAGAGCGAGCCGACGAGGAATTGCTGCCAGGGGAGCAGGTGGAACGGCTCACCCGCGTGGTCGCCCTTCGGGAGCCGGAGCACCTCGGGGAAGAAGTCCAGCACGCGCTGGGCAGCCGCCGCATCGAAGGTGAGATCGGAGCGCTTCAGGTCTCGGAGATGCCGTAGGCACGATGCGCGGACGGGCGGCCCCGCCAACGTCTCGCCCGAGACGACCGACGCGGCGTAAGCCGTCACCGGATCGGTCATGATGCCCGCACCGCTGTCTGGCCCGTGTAGGCCTCCCAGCGGGCCACGGCCATATCCACGTAGCGCGGTGCAATCTCCAGCGCGTAGCAGGCGCGGTGCTGCCGCTCGGCCGCGATAAGGGTTGTGCCGGACCCGACGAAGGGGTCGTAGACATCGCCCTCGTGGTTGCGGAGCGGTCGTTCCATACACTCGACCGGCTTCTGCGTCCCGTGGCCCAGCTTCGACTCGCCACCGCCACCGGCGGGATTCATCCCGGCGATGTCCCACACCGTCGACTGCGAGCGGTCCCCAACCCAGTGGGCGGTTCGACCGTGGCGGACCGCGTACCAGCACGGCTCATGCTGCCAGTGGTAGTGCCCACGGCTGAGAATGAAGTGCGGCTTCCGCCAGACAATCTGGGCGCGGGTCGTGTGCCGCCACAGTCGTCCCGCCACGTCGGGTCATAGCGGACCCCATACGGTGGGTCCGTCACCATGAGGGTCGGCGATACGCCATCGAGCAGCCGCCCCACATCGTCGGCGCTCGTGGCGTGTCCGCAGAGGAGCCGGTGCTGGCCCAGCACCCACAGGTCCCCGAGCGTCGTCACCGGCTCGGCTGGCCGGTCCGGCACGTCGTCGGGATCGGTCTGACCCTTCGAACGACCGAGCAAGCGGTCCAGATCGCGCGTGTCGAACGCCGTCATCTCGGACACGGCCGCGACGTCCATGGAGGAGGCGGCCACGAGGGCGGTGAGTTCGGCGGCGAGCGCCTGGTCATCCCACGCCGCCAACTCACCCGTCCGGTTGTCACCCAGCCGGTAGGCCGCCGCCTGCTCCGGCGTCAGGTCGGCCACGTGGACGGGCACGGTCTGTAGGCCAAGCTGCTTGGCTGCTTGAAGGCGCGTATGCCCGACAATCACCACGCCCTCAGCATCAACGACGATGGGCTGGCGGAACCCGTAGCGCCGGATGGATTCAGCGACGGCCGAGACAGCCGCCGCAGGAATGCGGCGCGGGTTGCCCGCGTACGGCGTCACGGCGTCGAGCGATCGCTGCTCAATGTTCATGCGAAGTACTTCCGGGCCAGGGCATCACCCTGGCTAGACGAGGCCCCTGTTCCACCCAGCACCCGCGCCCGGCTCGCCGCCGTCGCCCCCATCTCAGCCAGCATCCGCAAGCACGACGCGCGGGCGTGATCGACCATCTTCTGCAGCCCAGCCAACGTCTGCAGGTCCCCCTTCTCCACCACGAGCGTGACCAAGCGGCGGTCCGCCACCGTGAGCTGCAACCACGACCGGCAGAACAATTCGACGAGCGCCCGGTCCGCCCGCCGCAGCCACGGGCAGTCCCGCGCCACCCGCCGCCACGTCGCCCGCTCCCCCTCGGTCAACCCCTGCGGCGCCCGGCCCAGCGCCTGATCGCTCGGGTCCTTCGGCGGCAGGGGCCGCTTCCCGGGATTTCCCTCTAACTCCCTCACGACACGCAGTTTAGGCTTCCGTCCTCGCATCGCTCAATTTCGCGGCACTAAATATTTCAGGGGACAAGGGGTTTCCGGTCACGCCCTCGTCTGGTACTTTCACCCCCCCCCTGGCCTCACGAGGTCGCCGTGGATGGTCGCGCCGGCTCGGCGGCGGGGGTGTTGCTGCTGCGTCTTCGCGTCGTGACACGGTTTGCAGAGGTGCTGGAGGTTTGCCGGGTCCTGCTCGGCACCGCCGCGACTGAGCGGGACGATGTGGTCGACCTCTTCGCCCGCCACGGTCAAGCCCTGTGCCGCGCATAGAGGACAGAGCGACTGGTCCTGCTTGACGCGATCGCGGACGCGGCGGTACGGCCGACCCGTCCGCGGGTTCAGTCGCGGGGGCGACGATCCCTGCTGGCGGCGGTCCATGGGGCTCACAGCCGCCTGACACCGAGCACGTCCGCCGCCCGGAAGGGCGCGACGCTCACGCGGTCGCCTTGGTTGCCGCCGAGTACCACGACCTGATCCCCGTCCCGGTGATCGAAGAACCCGACATGCCCCGGCGCGTCAATCACCGTCGGGTCCGCCACGCCACCTCGGTTGAGGATGACGACGTCGAAGCCCGGCTCGGCGGCAGCCACGTCGATGGGCGTGCCCACGGTGAGCCACGAACGGGCCCGCAGGCTCTTCGAGCGCTCGAGCCCCAGCAGGTGACAGACCGTGTTGAGCCAGGCGCTGCACCACGGCACGGCGTCATCCGTGGGCCAGCGGCTATCGAGCTGCAGCATGGCGAGGATCGCCGGGTTGGCCGTCGTGCCGGGCACCTCGTGCATCCCGAGAAAGCGGCAGCCGAGCGAGTACGGCGTGATCGCCAGCGGGGGGCGGGCACTCATGCGACCCCTCGTTGACGCGCTGGGCCGTCCTGCAGCCCCGACAGAATCACGTCCCACTGCAGCAGGTGCGCGGGGTCGCTCAAGATGCCGCTGTGGCCGCCGGTGATTTCGATGTTGTGGTCCGCGACGTCGAGCGTGCGGGCGCCGAAGCGGTTGCCGAAGAACCGGAACCGGCTGCTCCAGCGCCAGCGCTGGCTGTAGAGATGCGTCCAGGCGTCGCACGCCGCCCGCGCCTGCGCATAGATGCCGGCCATATCCCGACGGACGGGCATGTCGACCGTCACGACGTGGATCGGCCCCAGCGCCGCGCGGGTGTGCTCAGAAAGCGCGGCCACCGCGTAGGCGAGCACCTGCCCGCCGTGGCTGTGGGCGACGATCGTGACGCCACCCGCCGCGCCGAGCTCGCGCATGCGGACGCGGAGGAACTGTCGGAGCGTCTCGCCGCCGGTGCGCCACGCCGGATGGTGGTCCCGCCACCACGCGAGGCGCTGGAGGAGCAGGCCATTGACGTCGCCCGACCAGAAGCCGTCATCCGGCGTCGTCGGGTCCCGGTCCTGCTCGACCCGCTGATAGCCGTGCCGGATCATGCGTCGGTCGAAGGGCGAGCCTGTCCGATACCACGCCTGGGCGTGGTCATGGCGCGCCCGAGCCCAGGTGCCGGCAATCGGCACCAACCGCTGCATCACGGCCGGGCCTCGCGCACGAGCGCGGTGGACGCGCAGCCGGCCAGCACGGTCTCCACGGCGTCCGCTTCCCGCCGGTCGATCGTCAAGCCGTACGCCCGCCGCACCGCGACCACCCGCCCGGCGAACCAACACCGGTTCCGCGCGGGCAGCCACTCGGCCGCGTCCTGGTCGCGCTTCTGGTGCCGGTTCACCGTCGGGCCCGCCAGCGTCAGGTTGCGCAGGTCGCGGGCGAACCGCCGCCGGGTCGCGGCGTCGGCGGCGCAGAGGCCGCTGTCGTGCGCCTCGGACCTGGCCACGAGGTGCTCGATGTCGGTCTCGCGCGGCGAGGCAAACCACCGGCCGGTGTAGGGGCCATAGACGCCGCCCAACGCCGCGACAATCCGGGCTTCCACCGACGCGGGGTAGCGATAGTCGTCGGCGTCGTAGGGGGCGCAGCGCACCTCCGGCGCCACGACCAGGCCGCGCCAGTGGGGGGTCGGCGGCGTGGCCCCGAGGCACACGCCGCCGACCACCACGACGCCAAGGCCGCGTGCCCAGGGTCGCCAGCGGCCCCGCCTCACCGTCGCCGTTGTCTTTGATCTCCGCACGACCACCTCACCCGCCGTCTGCAATCGTCACGGTCACCGTGACCGTGCGTGACTGACCGCCGGCGGTCGCCTGAAAGACGGCCATGCCGGCGGGCGACGTCGAGTCGGCCCGCCACCGGACCTCGCGGCCCGCCTGGGCGCCGGTGTCGTCCGTGCCCTTACAGGCCGTGTCGGGCCCCGTGACACACCAGAAGCCCGTCACGGCCCCCGTACGCCGCGTCCACCGCGCGGGCTGATTGGCGCGCAGGTACACGGCCAGCCCGCCGGCCGCCACCGTCGCCGGCGACACCGTCACCGTCAAGGCGGCCGGAGCCGTCGAGTCTGGATCGGAATCGGGGTCCGGCTCCGGGTCGGCGGCGACCACGACCGTGATCTCTTCCTCGACGGGGAGCATCTCGGTCAGCACGGTGTCCGACACGAGCACGGTCACGTAGTGTGGCCCCGCCTGCCGGGGCGCCACCCAGCGCATGGTGCCGTCGCGGCCGGGCGAGCCGTAGAGCGTGCCGGCACTCGCCGACCACCGATAGCCGTAGTGGCCGCTGCCATCGCCGGTCACCGTGGCCCGCAGCGTGACGCGCGCGCGGGGCCGCAGGCTGGCGCAGTCGTGCGTCTCGCACCGAATCGTGACGGTCAGCACGGGGTGGTCGTGGTCGCGGCCCGTGTGGTCGCGCTCGGTGTGCCCCGGCAGCTCCGGGAGGAGCGGCGGCGTCGGCTCCAGCGGATTGCCCCGCTGACAGCCTGCCAGCACGCAGGCGATCAGCACGCCCGACACATAGGCCCCCGTATGTGTCATCGCTGGGGTCATCGCAGGCTCCGCACAAACCCCACCGTGACCCGGAGGTCCTCGGTCGCCGTGAAGCCGCCCAGGCGGGGCCCGGACAGATCGACGCCGGTGATCAGCGACCAGGGCGTCGTCCCGATGGTGAACAGCAGCCCGCCGCCCGGACCCGCGTAGCCGACGGTCGACGTCAGGGCCTCCGCCGCGGTCGTGGTATGCCGCCGCCCCAGCCCGACGCTGTACTGCGCATAGGGCCGCACCGGCCCGTCGCCTCCCGTGAACCGCACGTACGTCCGGGCCTGCGACTCCCAGTACGTGCGGGCGCCACTGACGAGGCCGAGCGAGCCGCCCAGCGAGACGTGCGGCGAGAGCGGCCGGTCGAACGCGACCCACCCCCCACCGTGGTCAGCGACCGCCATGCCGCCGACGTGCGTCGCCGACGCCGCGCCGCCCACGCCGAGGCTCTGAGCGGCGGCCGGGCCCGCCAGCGCCAGCACCCCGAGCCCCACGACGAGGCGCGTCATCCATGGTGTGTGCATGCCTGTCTCCTTTGCGGCCGTACAACACAAAAGCCCGACACCCTGCGGTCAGGCAGGATGCCGGGCTCCTCTACTTCGGCCGGCGCGAACGTTAAATTGTCACTGGCAGTCTACCGCACTTTGCCCAACACGGTCTCCGTTTCCGTGCTGATCCGCACGGCGCGGGGCACCAGGTGCCCCCGTCGAAACGGCACCTTGATCACCAGCATATCCAGATCGTCGGCGCGGTCGATCTTCGTGCGCTGGGCCTCCAGCTCTTGGCGGACGGCCCGCATGATCGCCTCCGTGCGCGTCATCGCACCGTCCTAATCCTGCTTGACAAAATGTATAATATTTGATACATTTAAGGGAGTGAAAGACGCAGTGTTTCTTGGTGATTCCCTCGACGCGCTCCGCGCCTTTCCCAAGAGCGTGCAACATAAGCTGGGCTACCAGATCGAGCGCGTGCAAGTCGGCCTACTCCCGTACGACTGGAAGCCGATACCGAGTCTGGGCGCAGGCGTGCAGGAGATCCGTGTCCGCGACGACGGCAACGCCTATCGCAGTCTGTACCTCGCGAGCACTGACCAGGCCGTCTATGTGCTGCATGTCTTCCAGAAGAAGACGCGGAAGACCTCAAGCAAGGACCTGGCCGTGGCAAAGTTGCGGCTCGGACGTATCCGCGAGACGAACCGGAGACGACCCCATGAGACACACACACGCGCGCGTTCGTAACGTCTGGGATGCGCTCGCGAAGACCCCCGCCGAGGCTGAGAACCTCCGGCTCCGCTCGCAGCTGATGATGGCACTTGAGCAGTACATCGTGCGCGCCAAGATCACCCAAGAGGAAGCGGCGACGCGGCTGGGTGTGTCCCGCCCACGGGTCAGTGATCTCGTACGTGGTCATATCGACAAATTTACGATCGACAAGCTGGTGAACATGGCGGCCCGCGTTGGGCTCACGACCAAGCTCACCATTAAGCGCGAACGGAAACGCCACGCGGCCTAAGGAGGGTGGATCTGTTGCGCAGGCGTCGACGCTCTCGGGCTCAAGCGTGGCGAGCACGTCGAGACAATCGCCGGTGAGGAGGCGCCAGCTATCGGGCATCGACCACTGCCACTTCCCATCGGATCTTGCGTTGTAGTGGGTGCGTATCCACGCGCGGCCGTGATGGACACGACCACGATCCGCCACCTGCTTCACCGATGAGCCGATACCCGGCACCCTTCAGGCTCACGCCGGTCTCAGATGCAAGCGTGTAGGTGACAAGCCGCGTATAGCCCAAGGCAAATGTCGCCCGACGACAGGCGCCGTACAGCGCCGAACCCGTCCGTGGCGACCCGCGTCACTTCCAACGTCATCCCGTCATCGAGGACACGCGAGCCCGGCCGGCCAACAATCGCGACCCCCCTGATGTGTTGATCCCGATCGGCAAGACCGACCGAGACTGAAGGGCCAGTTTTCCGGCATCGCCAATCCAGTGCATCCAGCGACGTGATGACCGGCGCGTCAATGCGCGTCACCTCACCGTCTCGGCCGTCTCGACCGCCTCCACAAACAGCGGCCCGCCGATCTCGACCTGTAATTCATCGAAACGTTTGACAACCGATTCCAGACTTAGGCGCAGGCCGAGCGAGTCTGGTTCAACAGAGAGCGCCCGCTCAAGCTCCGTGATTGTTGAGGCCGTGTCCTGTAACTTGCGCTGAAGTTCAAGGAGTTCGCTCATGTTCTTTCCCCTCACGTCGCCTTCAGCTCATCCAGCGACGTGATCACCGGTGTGCCGATCTGCACGGCATACGCCCGCTCGGCCACCGCGCCCGGACTCGTCTCCCAGCGCGGCAGCAGCAGGACGTGCGTGCAGCGATCGGGTCGCAGCCTTCCTGGCGCGCCGTGGCGTTGTCATTCCACGACGCGACATCGACGAAGTACTGCTCGATGTCGGCCAGGGCTGCCCGCGCCCGCCGTATGGCGGCCCGCTCTCGTGCACTCTGTTGTTGCCGTGTGAACTCCGCGTGTGTCGTCCCCGTCATTTGCGCTCCTCTCGCCGCACCCAGGCCCGCGCCGTGGCGTCGTCCGTGAGCACGACCACCGGCGCGCCGTGCCACCGCTCGATCCACCGCCGCTGCTCCGGCGTCAGCGTCCGGCGCGAGGGCGGCTTCGCGCCGTCCTTGACTTCCACCAGATGCGTCACGCCCTTGATCCCCACGAGGAGATCCGGGCAGCCTGCCGCCATGCCTGCCAGCGAGCACACCGATACGTCCGGCTCGGCGCAGAGCGCGTTGACAATCACGTCCTGATTCGCGTCCAGCCGATGCGCGCGGCGCGGCATTAGACGGGGTCACTCTCCGCTTGACGCCGAGGGATTGACGAACTTGCGCAGACGGAAAGCACTATCGTGATTGGACACTCGGCGATGCATCCCACAACTGCATATGTGGGGACCGAAGTGACCAATCCCCCTCTCACACTGATGCGGCTTACATAACAACGTCCCATCCCACTCCACATCACACCGGAACGGTTCGCCACGGTCACGCTCATCGATGATCTCCAGCGCGGCCTCAAGGTCGTTCATGCCACTCGTCCTCCGGTGCCGGCGTGGCGCTCGCTGTCTCCGCCAGCATGCGGTCGACCAAGTCGAGCGCCCGAGCGTTGCAGCGTGGCAGTCGTCGGCTGTAGCGCGTCCCTGGCGGCGTCCCTGGCGGCGTCCCCGGCGGCGGCCAGGCGACGGCCCTGGCGGCGGCCCCGGCGGCGGCCCCGGCGGCGGCCCTGGCAGCGGCCCTCGCCGCAGTGATCGTCGGCTGGTGCGTCACAGTAGTCTGCGCGTCCACGAGGGGCGGCAGATCTTTCGGTGCTCACCAGCCGCCACCGAGACATACGGACTCTCCGATCGCCACGGTCCCGGCGTGGGCTCAGCCATCAGTCTGTTCCTCTCTCGCCCGCTCCACGGAATCAGCTTCCACGGGGTGCGGCTCCGCGCGCTCGAACGCGCGCACGAGATCCACCACGGCAAAGACCAGCGTGCGCTCGTCGCCGACGAGGTCCAGCGGATTAAACGTCCCCATGAGGGTGAGCACCCCGCCGGCCAGGGGCACCTCTTTCATGTAGCCCTTCTGGTGCTTCCACATGACGCCTCCTTGGTCCATGTCCCTCTGTATGCCGGCTCTACCGACGGTTGGCGCGATAGAGCGACAGAATCGCCGACTCGTCCGCGCGCAGTGGTCGCATAAGCCAGATCATCCAGGCCGTGGTGACACTGTCGGTACTTCCGTTTTGCGTGTAGCTGTAGCGCGGCAACACGATCAGTCGATTAGGTTGATGCTCCGCCAGCCACGGGCCGCGGACCTTGGTCGGTTCGAGAAAGCTCAGCCGCAGGAGCATCGCCACACCGACCCGCGCGTGCCTTGCTGCGTTCGCGACGATCTCCATGCAGAGCGGCATCTGGTAGGGCGGGTTGGTGATGACCCAGTCAAACGGGCCATGAAGCGAGTACACGTCGTGTCTCGCAGCGTCGAAGATATGCTCATGGCAACACCCAACGGCGATATCGTTCGCGGTTACATACTGGATTCTGTTTGTCTTTCGACCCTCAAGAAGAGGCTGGCTCAGCTCGCGCACAATCCCGCCATCCCCCGCGCACGGCTCCAGCACCGACCCGCTGATCTCCTGGTGCGCCAGCAGCGCGCGGGTCTGCCAGGCCGGGGTGTAGTACGCATCGTGGGCCCGTCTCACGCGCCCTTCCTTTCTGCGATATGCCAACCCGCTGGCCACGGCGGGCATCCGAGGTCGCATCCGCCATTCTCATCGTTCGGTCCAGGGCACGGCACCTTGTCGCCGGGGCGGCACTCAGGCTGCATCTCACCGCACGGCTCCAGGTCACCCAGCTCGCACGCGCACCCTCCAGGCCCATCGTTCCAGAGGCCGTCATAGCCACGCCGACGCAGCCAGCCTGGAATACGCGACTTTCGCGTCGGCATCGACAGCTTCACCGCGACACCCTGTGTCCGCGCTCCCGCGCGACCCGAGCACGTCCCGGCGTGCGGTCCACGATCCACGGTCATGGTCCCAGCGTGAACGGTCATGTCGTGTTCCCCACCGTCGTCATTCCCTGCCTCCACTTACCACACGTCCTGGCTCACCGTCTGCGGCGTCATGTCTTGACCGCCAGGCACGTCCTGCCAGCCTCCTGCGTCGCCGTCCCCTCGTGAACATCTCCACACGTCTTGCATAGCCACGCGTGGGCGACATTGGTTGGCGCATCCCCAGCACGAAACAGTGGTAAACCGCGGCGCTGAACTTCGGCCAGAAGTTGCTCCGAAAACCACCGTCCACCGTCCCGTTTAGGGATCACCACCTGGGTCGTCACGAGCTCCGCATCGAGCGCGTAGAACCACTTGTCCAGGTGGAAGTTCCCCGTGAGAGGACCCAACATGCGGCGCGCATCGTCATACATCCACTCAAAGACAACGAGACGTTGCCCCGAGAACACCGGTCGGTTGCTTCGGGCCGAGGCGGATAACGGCGGTACACCGCCGTTTGGTACCGGTACCGGTACCGAAAGGGATTCCCATGGCTTATCCCGTGGGACTCCCGTGGGTGTTTCCGTGGGACTGCCACGGGTATGCCATCGCTTACCCGCGGCACCACGTTGCCGATCGCGATACGCGCGCTCTTTGTCCCGCTCGAGTTCCTGTCGCTCATTGATGAGGCGCCCCGCGCGCTCCACCCACAAGGGACCGATGGAGGACCACAGCCGGGTCATCTTTCGCGGGGCGACACCTAAGAGGGCTGCGATGTCCCGGAGCGCGACGGGGAGCCCCTGCTGGAGCCATGCGTGGCTCAGCAGGTCCATGTAGTAGCCGCGGGCCTCCGCCCCCATCAGACGCACACGCTCCGAGGTCAGCCAGTCCTTGGCGTAGAAGCGAAAGGCGGGCGAGGGCTTGCTAGCGGTCGTCATCTGCCGCGTACTCATCGAAGGCGACGTACTCGTCACGGAACAGCAACCGCACCGATCCGATGCGGCCGTCTCGGTTCTTGGCGATAAGGCATTGGGTGTCAGCGTCCTGGTACTGCCGGTGGAGCAGGAGGATCACATCCGCGTCGTGCTCGAGCTCGCCTGACTCCCGTAACGAGGCCAGGGTAGGTGGGCGGCCGCGCTCGTCCGCCGCACCGCGCGAGAGTGATGACAGGCACAGCACGGGCACCTCGTACTTGAGCGCTAGCGTCTTGAGCCCCTGGCTGATGGCCTCGACCTGGTGCCGTCGCTCCTTGATGGCGGAGGACGCGCGCACGAGTTGGAGGTAGTCGACGACCACCAGGGCGAGCGTGGCTTCGTCGGCCAGGGACGTCACCAGCGTCTCGATTTCACCAAAGCTCACTGCCTCATCGGTGAACCAGAGCGGGAGGCCACGCAGCCGCGTGATGCTCTGCTCGAGCGTCCAGCGTTCCGTGTCGGTCAGATCGCTGCGCTTCAACGCGCTCGCCCGAATACGGCCATCCTGCGCGACGAGCCGCCGCCCCAGCGCGAGATTGGTCATTTCGCGGCTCACGACGAGCACCGCCCCGGTGCCCTTCTTGGCGGCCCATCGGGCGAGTTCCAAGCCGAGCGCGGTCTTGCCGACACCAGGGCGCGCGCCCAGATAGATCAACTCGCCCGGAGAAAACCCTCCGGTCAGAAAGTGATTAAGCGTCGGGAACGGTGTGGACAACGTCGGTGCCGGCCCGCGTGCGAGTGCATCAGAGAGGGCAGCCAGCACGTCGCCCACGTGTTGCACCCCGACCGTCCGGTCAGTGTCCCCGGCATCTCGTCGCGCGATCGAGCGCACACACTTCTCGACGTCGCGCGGGTCAAACGGTGGGTCGCACGCCTGAGCAAATGAGGCCGTCAACACGGCTACGACCGTCTCGAGCTCGATCCCCTTGTTGAGGAAATAGCCGGCGAGGCGCGTACACGTCTGGTCACGCACCCCTTCCCCCACGCCGCGGAGCGCATCTGCGACCCAGAACCGCCCGGTCGGAACAGTGGAGTCCGTGGTGGACGTGACGAGTCCGCCCGATGTCGCAATGAGATCTGTCAGCGCCAGCGGCGCAGGGGGGGGCTTGTCCGACAGCGGTGTGATCCAGGCGTACGTCGCACCGTTTGGATGAATGGACGGGGGCACCACCACGATCCCCACGCCACGAATGTCGACTTGCGGTTTCTCGCCGTCTGTCGACAACATGGCGACACGATCCGGGATGGGCGTGTAAGCACTCAGAAACACGTGCTGCCCATTGCCTGTCTGACTGCGCGGTGCAGCCGGTGGTAAGGCGATGCCACGGGAAGCGAGGAGCGCTTCCGCGTCTGCCCCACCATCCAGGTCAACTGCGAACTTGCCACGGCCAAGGACGAGCGCCACATTGGCGTCCGGTGTCTGCTGCCACCACGCGTGCAGCTGGTCAGTGCTCGGCATGTCCGTCTGAAACGGCTTCCACGGCACGATCGGGCGCTTGTCCCTCGGACTGCACGGGATGGGGGCGTAGCCGAGTTGGTGATAGCCCAGCGCTGCGGTGAGAAACGGATTCGCCATGCGCGCCCTCGAATCGACGATGCCACCACCAAAAGACCCGCTGCCGCGCCGTGGCCGTTTCGTGACAGGGACTACAGAGAGGAATGAGGGGTCCGCGATGCTCGTGCTGGGCGTACGGCATCACGTGATGCGCTTGTCGACCGATACCAAGGACTTCGAGCGCGGCACGGGGCGCCCCGCACATCGCGCAGACGTTGCCGAACAACTCCCACACTTCATTGAGTTCGTGCGGAGCCGGCGGGCGACGCTTCTGACGCTTCGCGTTCTGTTTCAGATAGAGCATCGACCCAAGGGGGCGCTTGCACCCGCAATGAGGGCAGACAACAAGCAGGCCGTTGTTGTTCGGGTTGTGCTCAGTCTCGAGCCCCGCCCGGTTGCATTGACAGCAGGACAACTCGGACGCCGTAACGGCGAACTCCTCCACGGTCATCGCGTGACTCGCTGATACCGAATAGCCACCGCGTCAGCCAATGCGCGCGAACGGGCATCTACCACGGCGTGCCGGGCCAGGCGGTCCAACGCCCGTGGGCGCGGCTTCGGGACGGGATAGAACCCGTGGCTACACATCACGTCGTCCAGGTGTGCGAGCAGACGTTGCACACCCACCGGTGACCGAGGACCTTGCCCGTCGTCGGATCCACGATCGGCTCGGACTCGATCAGGCGCTCCTCCCCACACGTCGGCGCCGGGCAGCGAGCGAGGTCGGGATGAGAGGCACCGAGCGTCATCGCGTCATCCGCATCTCTTCGGTTTTCATCCGCAACACCACCTTGAGGCTGCGGATGATCTCCACGAGGAGATTGTTCGTGTCGTGGGCTTCGCGCTTCCGCTGATAGGCCGGTGAGGTTTCGGCGCGGAGCTTGGCGCGGTTCGCCGCCTCGTTGGCATCCAGACACGTCAGCAGCACAAGGGCGTAGTCCGCATCCGCCGCGCGGATCTCGTCCGACACGTTGCCCATGAGCGCGGTCGCTTCCATGAGCAGCTCAGCGCCACGATCGGGGAGCAGATCAGACCGGCCCACCTCGGCTGAGATGGCGCGGATGTGCTCACGGATCGTCGTCGGCGCCGCAATGGCCGGTGCCGCCATCATCACCCCGCCTTCCGCGTAATCCGCGCCGGCCGCGACGGCAGCACCACCCGCCGCTGCAACCGAGGCGACTGCGCGATGGCTCGCACCGCGTCCTGCTCCTCGCGCAGATCCGGCCGGGAGTCAGTCCACTCCCGCGTGAGGCGATCGGTGATCCATACATGCGGCACCGCCGGCCCCTGCTGGTGCTGCTCGATGCCCGTAACGTGTGGGGCCACTGGCCGCACGCGGCGACGCGTGGTGGCGTGTCCGGTGGAAACATCCGCCGCCAACCACCGACGCTCGCCGTCGCGGTCGTGCTGCTCTTGCTCCGCCGTGAAGAGATCTGACTTGCGGTCCATTTGACTCAGAAGGGAATGTCGTCGACGGTGAGCTCGTCCGGCTGCGCCGCAACCGGAGGCGGAGGTGGCGCACTCTGGGGCATCCCACCCGGTGCCCGCAGCGCCATACACGGCACCGTCTCGCCGCCGTAGGACGTCGTCCCGGTGTAGATCGTGATCGAGCGCCCCACCCAAGTGTCCGAGTCATTCGACCCGAAGATTTCCGCCGCCTTAAGGCCACGCGTCTTGTTGAGTACGAGGCCGCGGTCCTTGCCCTGGAACCGCATCACAGGGCGCTTCTCCACGTCGTCGTCGCTCCCGACCTTCTCGACCGACACGCTCTCGACGATGACGGTGACCGCCCCGCCCTTGAGATCCGCCGTCTTGAGGTTCTTGCTCGCGTTCAACATGTTCCTGATGTCTGCCATTTGTGCTCCTGGTCGTGGTTGGTTGGGTATGAGGTCAGGGTCGGATAGGACCGCGCAGGCCCTCAAGTCCCTGGAGAAACGCCGTGATGGCCTTCGTCGCCATCAGCTTGTAGAGGTGGAGTTGCTTCGCCGGCCGGCGCGACGTCGGGAAGCAGGTGTAGTCCTCCATCGTGTCCAGTGCCGCCTGCACCCCGCGCTCACGTGAGACGGCTGCCGCCATCGCATAGCGGCCGGCCTTCTCTGTCGCGTAGTAGAACCGCGTAGCCCAACGCAAGACGTCCGCGCGGTCGGCCGTGCTGGTCGTCTCGGGATGGGTAAACATCAGCAGCCGCATCTCTGCCAGCGCACCGATGCGCTCGAGCACCTGCTGGCGTTCAGCGTCTCGTACGGACATGACAGCGGGCGGCACGGGCCACGCATCCGAGGGGGTGTCGGCGTGTGATAAAGTGTTCGTGTTCATTCGATGTCCTTTCTGGCCCGTGGCTGTTCTCACCAGCGCGGGCCATTCGTTCGTTACGGCCCTACAACTTCGCTTTCACCGGCATCGTCCTCGGTGGCTTGCGCTCCAACCGCAGCAGCTCACGCAGAATCCAGCGCGACCCGCGCAGGACGTAGAGCGTCTTGAGCAGCCGCCGGTCTCGCTCGACACCGTCAGCCACAGCAGCCAGCCGAGGGGGGGCCGCCGCGCGCTCATGAGGCCCTCCGGCGCGGCAGCGAGACGTCGCCCAGGCGGCCCGCCATCAACGCCTCGATGGCCGCGGCGGGAAAGCGCATGCGGTGGTCGATGCTCGGAATGGGCGCGACGGGGAACAGGCCCTCACGCAGTCGGCGACGGATGGTGTCCGGCGAGCAGCGCAGCCGTTCGGCCACGTCGCGGAGGAAGAGCACGCCGGACTGCTGCGGGCGGCGGCGCTCAGTCACGCCGTGCCCCCGTGGTATCGCTCCCTGCCGATGAAGGCCTTGCAAGGGCTTCTGGACCGGTTGGTGCGGGAAGCAGTCGTCCGGTCGCCGGGCGTACTTCAACAACTTGAAACATGGGTGAATCAGGTTTCATAGGCCGCAGTCGCAGGTAGCCAATCGGCGCATACGGCCTGCCCGTGGAGGCCAGCGTGAGCCAGTGTTCACCCGCCCGGTTGACGTTCTCGATGACCATCCACGCGGTACCGGCCTCATGGTCGAGACGCAGCTGAAACCGGCCGTGCTCGTTCGTATACGTGCTCACGCCACCGCCCCTTTCCCTAGCACCCGCTGCTCGTCCTGGAACCGCGCCGCCAGCGCACACTGACCCGCCCAGTCAGCCGTCGCCGCCCTGTACGCCTCCAGGGTGCCGCCGTGCCGCGTTGAGCGGCTCGCGAGCCACATATCCGGGGCCGTGTGCCAGACGCCGCCGACCGTGAAGCTCGTCATCAGGCCGCGCGGATCCCCGCGAAACCCGACACACTGCGGACAGACGTTCGTCGCTCGCTTCTTCACGCTGCCCCTCCCAGTTCCTTCACCGGCCGCCTGAGCACCTTCTGGCGCGCCTTGTCGTTCCTGTCGTTCGTGGTAATGTCGTGAAATACGAAGGTGGACGGCTGAAGCAGGAACTTCAGCCGTCCGTTCTCCTCGTCCGAGACGACCAGACAAGGAGCACACTTGGAGAATCGGACATGTCGAACGACCAACCACATCCCCGGCGACACGCGACCGGGGCCCCGGGGCCACCCGCCGAGAGACGTACCGCCACCGAAGCCGGAGTCGGAGCCGACACCGACGGAGCCCCCGCAGCAGCCACCACAGCAGGACTGACGCCATGGCACGCCGACGCGCGTGGGTTGTTGTCTGACTGCGATCGGAGCGCCCGCTATCACACGGCCCGCCGGGCGTTCTTTGACGGGTGGCACCGCTGGATGATGGTCGGCGTGCTTATCTCTGGGAGCGCGGCGGCAGCGAGCCTGAATGCCGGGTTGGGAACAGCCTGGGCCACCGTGCTCGCCCTGATCCCGGCGGTCGTCGGGGCCGTCAGTGTGGTCTGGAACCTCACACACACAGCGCGGGACCACGAACTGTTGGCGCGTCGGTTCTACGACCTGGCGAAACGCATCGTCGTCCACGAGGCCACCGCGGCGACCGTTGACCGGTGGCGCGCCGAGATGCTGGATATTTGGGGAGACGAACCGGCGACCTATCACGCGCTCAACGCCGAGTGCCACAATGCCGTGGCGCAGGCGATGGGCGCGGACACCGGCGAGATGCAGCGCGTGCGCTGGTGGCACCATCGGCTGCGCCACTGGGTACGATTCTCCCCGACGAGCTTTCCGACGTACGCCAGGCTCGCCTAGCCTCACGCTGCCCCTCCCAGTTCCTTCACCGGCCGCCTGAGTACCTTCTGGCGGGCCGTGTCCGCCGCCTGCTCAGCCTGTTCCAGCCTGTCCAGGGCGGCCGTGACGCGCCGCGCGAAGTCGGCGGGCTCGGGCCGTAAGCCGCGCAGAATGCGGCTGAACAGCGACGGGTCGTAGCCGGCGGCCAGTGCGACTCGTTCTTGGCTGAGGCCCAGCTTGGCGAGGCGGCTCCGCACCTCCTCCAGCCACTCCTCAGCGACGTTACTCTCAATCACATTGTCACTATAAGGTTACTCACAGTAACGTGTCAACAGCAATCTTGCCGATACAATTTGTGAGGTGTTTGGAAAGCATTTGGCGGCGGCCAGGAAGCTGGCTGGAATGTCCCAATTCCAGCTTTCTGTAGAACTCGATTGCACTAGGACGTTGATTACCAACGTCGAAGCTAAGCGGATCAGCTTCTCGGCTAAGAGATGGGTTCAGGCCGCTCAGGCGCTTGGTGTTTCAACCGACTACTTGGCGGGCCTCACGGACACCCCTGAGCCCGCCGCCACACTTGCGGCCAAGGTGAACGAGCTGGACGACGCGAGCGCGGTGACGACGGACGAGGAGGACGGCCACAGCGTGGACGTCATGGAACTCGACACGGCGGCCGGCGCCGGAGCCGTCGTCGACTTCGAGCGCGTCAAGGATCGGATCAGGTTTCGCCAGTCGTGGCTCCGCAAGCACGGCCTGGTGGCGCGTCAGTGCAAGGTGATCGGCGTCAAGGGCACATCCATGGAGCCTACGGTCGTCGACGGCTGTTCGATCCTGATCGATCTCAACCGGCGAAGCCGCCTCGTGGGACACCTCTACGTCATCCGCACCGGCGACGGACTGATCGTCAAGCGGGCGGGGAAGAACAGGGCGGGTGCCTGGCAGCTGGTGAGCGACAACCCGGACAAGAAGGAGTGGCCGACGCTGCGGTGGCGGGATAACGCTGAAGTCATCGGCGAGGTGAAGTGGGCCGCCCGAACGTTTTGAAAGAGCGAGGAAAAGACCATTGCCGAAAACACCTAAGCCACCCGATCGACGACCGACGCCATCACCACGTCCCACGCGGCCATCGCCGCTGCCGCCTCAACCACGAGATTGGGACATCATCGACAAGGCCGAGGAGACGCCGCCAGAGCCACTGCCCGACCCGAAACCCATCACGATCGACAGGACGTCAGAGAACGAGGAGTCCTGACATGGCGAACGCCCCCGCCAGACAGACGATCCCGACGCCGAGCATGCGAAACGCCCACCTCAAGAGCTGGGATTTGTGGGCGTTGACGTCCTCATGCTGATTCTTGTAACTATGCAGGGCGACGAGATGCGCTTGGCGAAGCCGCACCGGATCGGTGATCGCCGTGGGGGCCAGCCAGTCTTCGTCGCTGAACCACTCGTGTTTTCGGAGGCTCAAGACCGACACGGCCAGCCCGGCGGCCACGACCACGCAGATCCAACCAACCATCAGGGCGACAAGCACCGGAGACGCGACGGTCTCCAGGCGGGACGACAGCCCCGTCACCATGATGGTCAGCATCACGCCCGCATACCCAGCCAACGTCGTTGCCTTCGCATCGACGTGCTTCGCGCGGTCAAGACATTCGTGCAACAGCATCATCCCGAAGCGATCCAGCTCCACCATCGACTCCGCCGCGTCGCCCCCGGTCAAGATCCCTTTGACTTCGTTCGTCGTCAGACTCATCGGCGCTCCCCCTTTACGGCAACCCCATCTCCGGCACCGAAACAGCGCCGACGCGCGCAAGTCGCCGTATCCAGAATAGCAAGGGATCGATAGAACGGCTGGCAATTGGTGAGCGACAACAAGGCGTATAAGCCCGTAACGTGGCCGCGCGACGGTCAGGTCGGGCAGGTGATGTGGACGGGGCGGACGTTGTGAGAATCATGTCGCTGTCGATGAACGGACACCACACACGTGGAGGCATTGCTGATGGATGTCGTTCATTCCCCTAGCGCCTCACGCTCTCGTCGGCGTTCGCGCCAAGCTCGACCGGTCGAAAAAGCACCTCAGTGAATTTGATGCTGCATTCTTGTCCGGCGATACGCCCATTACCACGAACGTAAAGGTCATCTCCATCGAGGAACAGCCGGAAGGGCGGTACGCAATTTGCTCCATCGCTTCCGGCGACCTGCCTCCAGATGTGGCCATGCCTGTCGGAGATGCCGTCCACAACCTTCGGTCGAGTCTGGATCATTTGGTCTGTCAGCTTGCTATGGCGGCTGGTAACGCCGCGGCCTGCACCCGAACGCAGTTTCCGATCTTTGCCCAGAACACGTCGGACAATGTGAAGCGTATCGAGCGGTTGATCGGGCCGGTGAGTCCCAATGCTCAGGCAGCAATCAAGGCGCTGCAACCGTATCAGCGACGACCAGCTGACCCAACCAGCGACCTGCTCTGGATCCTTTCGGAACTTGACATTATCGACAAACACCGCCTGTTGTTCGTCGCACGCCCACATTTCACCGCGCTGCGCCTGAGAGTCACCGTCGATGGCAAGACAGACGTCTTGACCCCCTCGAATCATCCTCAATGGCAACCGCTGAAATTCGGTACAGAACCATTCCGGATCAGACTGATGATTCCCTGGGACCGCACCAAACCTCAGACCGAAGTGAAAGTGGAGGCTGAGCCGATGGTTGGTGTAGTGTTCCACCAAACCGGGCTGAAGTGTGACGAATCGGACGTTCGAGCCATCGTCGGAGACATGATCGCCGACGTGACCGCCATCGTCGACGACTTCCAGCGATTCTTCTGACTTCGACCTGACACGAGACATCGCTTCTCCTGACACGAGACATCGCTTCTATGGTAGAGCAGCTTACTCGATCGGAGCGCGGTGGCCGTTATCGGGACAGTGCAGGAAGAAAGGAAAAATGGTTCATGCATCATCTCATTAGCATCAGTCTCGTGACCGTCTGGGTACTCGCGCCATCGCCGGCGCAGGCGCAACATTGGAGCGATCTAGAAGACGTCCTCGAAGGCCGCGAACTCGTCATGCGCCCAGTCGAGGGACGACGGAAGATCTACATCGACATCGGGGAAGATCGTGAGGCATTCGTGCTGCATCGTGGCAACCGACTGTTCCCCCTGCGCGACAGCGAACCCGTCCGCATCACCGACGCGGATCCCGAAGACGACCACATCGAACTCGAACTTCAAAGCAGCCGTCTCGGCAACGGCCGCGTGGACTTTTATGGCCCGGCCCCGACAGCGGAGGACTTCGAGCAGTGGCTCGACGAGGTCTTCGAAATCACCACGAGCGATGCCGACTTCTACCGCTATATCGGAAATCGGCAGAGCCACGTGCTGCATGTGCGAGGCGCAAACCACCTGCCACCGCTGGCGGAACATGAGCCGTTTCACACAGAACGCGCCGCGCTCGAGGGCGGTTATCGCCCATGCGGCGTCTGTTTTGTCCCAACGCCCGACGTGTCGGACTACGAGACTGAGCGCGCGCTGGCGCTCTTCTCTCTGCGACAGGTGCAGGCTACATACGCCCCCTTTGCTGAGAGTGGGCCACAGGACTACGTGGACCGTATAGGAGGGCGCGTCCTGGACGGCTGGCCAATGCCGCTTAAGGGCTACCGGTATCAGTTTCGGGTGGTCGACGCCGACGACATCAATGCCTTCGCAGTGCCGACCGGTCATATCTTCGTGACGCGCGGCCTCCTGGAATCCCTCGAAACGGAAGACGAGCTGGCGGCGATTCTTGCCCACGAAATCGCCCATGTGGAGAGTCGCCACAGCTACCGGCGTTGGCGCAACGCCCAGAACATATCAGCGTTTGCCGGAATCGCGGCGGCCATCGCCGGTACAACGGACAATGTCGCTGACGACATCGTAACCACCATGACGTCCTTCGCCGCACAGCTGTTCATGGCTGGGCATGGGCGTGACCGTGAACGAGAAGCCGATCTATTGGCAAGCTTCTACCTCAACAATTCGGACATCGGCGATCAGCCGCTCATCAGTTTGTTCAGCAAGCTCAAGTTCGCGCGCGATGCCCATGATCCGTTCGGTGGCGGCGGCGGGTTGTTTGCGTCCCACCCCAACATTGAGGAACGCCTGGAAAGAGCACGCACGACCGTGACGCAGGCCTTCCCTGATGACACGGTTTTTCACGGGGTCACGGACGACGGAATGCGCGTCGCCACCCTGCGTTTCGACGTGCAGCGGTTGTTCGAGCGGGAATTGGACGTGGTTGCCACGCTGTCGACAACGGCTGAGCTTGGAAATGACGACAACGTCAACACGCTCAGCGTACGCGTTGGCGGACAACAGCTTCGACTCCGGGAGCGCACTGCAGAGAAGATCTTCCCAAGCGACGAGGTCTCGGCGGTGTTTGGCAATGACGAGGCGAGCGGACTGATTCAGGCGCCGATTGAACAGGTGGAGTTGGATCTCAGAAATGTCGACCGGTGGGAGCGCGTTGTAGCACCGTAAACCGTATGAACCTGGCTCAGGTGCGTATACGGTCACCATTAACTGAACGGCCCGACGGGGTTGGCGCATGGCTGACCCGAGGCCAGCACACAGGCCGAGTGCGCTGCGGCGTTGGGCGCGGCAGGGTTCGAGGTCGAGATGCTGACTGAGGACTGACGTTACACACGATGTCACCCGTCTCGGATCGCCCCACGCGCCGCCGTACCCGCGTGGCCGAAGGCGTCTACAAGGACCGCTACGGCCTGGCCGCCACCGTGAAGGTGCACGGCGTCCAGCGCGAGGTCCGCTTTCCGCCCGGCACGCCGCTCAAGACGATCCGGGCGCGACGCGACGAGCTGCGGGTGAGCCTCCGGACGCTGCCGCACGGCGCGCGGCACACCCTGGCGCATGATGCCGGGCGGTATCTCGATCAGGTACGACACACGCTGCGGGTGAGCTTCGACGACCGGCAGCGAGACGTGGCTGCCTGGCTCCCGACGTTCGGCCATCTGCACACGCTGGATCTGCCGTCACACCTCGCGCGGCTCAATGCCACCTTGCATGACTGGCGCGCGACGCTTGCGGCCTCAAGCTGTAACCATCGGCGTCAGGCCCTCAGACACTTAGTGCGGCTGCTCTACGGCCGGAAGGCGGCGGTCGAGTTCGACGATCTGATCCGGTTCACGCCGGCCCCGCCCCAGCCCCGATGGGTGCTGCGTGCGCACATCGACGACGTGCTGGCCCAGCTGACGGCCGGGTCAAAGACAATCGCACGCCTCCAGCTGATGCACTGGACCGGGATGCGCCCGTCACAGATGGGCCGTCTGACCCGCGCCGACTTTCACCTCGACGATCCGATCCCCTATGTGGCGGTGCCGCGTGGCAAGGGGGGGCGATTAGCGGCCGTCCCGCTCGTGGAGGCCGCGCTGTCAGCGGCCAGGGCGTTCATCGAAGCCGACGCCTTCGGACCGTGGTCGTGCCCCAGTGCGAACAAGGCGATTGCCGCGGCCGCGCACCGGGCGAACCGGGCGCCGTTCACGGTCTACCAGATCCGGCATTCGTTCGCGACGTGGCTCCGGCACGCGGGCGCGGATCTCGCCGACATTCGGGATCTGTATGGACACACCGACGCCGAGACAACGCGGATCTACGCCGCGCCCACCCTCGCGAAGCACCGGGCGGCCATTGAGCGCTTAGTCGACGCCGACACGCCTGACCCGGAACCGCCGCCGCCGCGCCGGTTGCAGCTGGTGAAGGACGCCGATGGTCCCGTCGCGTCGTGACACGAGAGACCGACCGCCGGGGAGCTCCCGCCACAGCCCTTGGCCCCGTGATGAAAATGGTAAGATTGCAGGCGGCGGGTCCGATGAACCGGACAGGGGCCCTGGAACTTCACCCAATGCTCATGAGACTACCAGCGAGAGCGCCGGTCACTGACGCATTGGCTGGTAGTTTCGGCTGGCAGTCTTTGGGTCATATCTGTAAGTTGTTGATTATAAAGACTAGGCGCGTAGCTCAGTTGGTTAGAGCGCCTGCTTGACATGCAGGAGGTCGGCGGTTCAAGTCCGCCCGTGCCTACCATGATCCAATCAGCCCTTCTCGTGTGATTCCTCTTCCCACCGCATGAGTCAGGTCACCGTCACGCTCCCCGATGGGTCGGCGCGAAGCGTCCCGACAGGCACGACTGTCAGCGACGTCGCTGCGGAGATCTCTCCTCGACTGGCCAAACAAGCGCTGGCAGCGGTTGTGGACGATCGCCTCGTCGATCTCACCCACGCGCTCGACGCGGATGCGGTGGTCACCATCGTCACGACGGATTCGCCCGAGGCGCTGGCGCTGTATCGCCACAGCACGGCCCATTTGCTGGCCGCGGCGGTGACGGCGCTCTTTCCGGGAGCTCAATGCGGAATCGGCCCGGCGATCGACGACGGCTTCTTCTATGACTTCGTCGTCGACCGACCGTTCGTGCCGGACGATCTGCGGGCTATCGAAAAGAAGATGGCGGAGCTGGCGAAGCAGAACCTTCGGTACGAACGGAAGATGATGCCGAAGGAGGAGGCCAAAGCCTATTTTCACGAGCGCGGCGAGCCGCTGAAGGTCCAGTTGATCGAGGAGAAAGGGGGCCCCGTTGTCTCCTGCTACACCATCGACGACGTCTTTACCGATTTTTGCACCGGTCCGCACGTGCCGTCCACCGGCAGGTTGAAGGCCTTCAAGGTGCTCTCGAGCTCCAACGCGTATTGGAAGGGCGACGCGCAGAACCAACCGATGCAGCGGGTCTACGGCACCGCGTTTTTCAAGGACGCCGCCCTCAAGACCCATCTGCAGCGCCTCGAGGAGGCGAAGAAGCGCGACCACCGCAAGCTCGGCAAGGAGCTCGGGCTGTTCATGTTCCACCCATGGGCGCCGGGTGCGCCGTTCTGGCTCGCAAGGGGTGCGACGCTGTACACCTTGCTGAGTGACTACATGCGCGACGCCCTCGCACCCGAAGGCTATCTCCAGATTCGGACGCCGCTCGTCTTCAACAAGCGGCTGTGGGAGACCTCCGGCCACTGGGACCATTACCGTGAGAACATGTTCTTGGTCGAGTCCGAGGGCGAGCCGTTCGGCCTCAAGGCGATGAACTGCCCCGGCGCCATGCTCGTGTTCGCGAGCGAGGGCCGCAGCTATCGCGACCTCCCGCTCCGCCTGGCGGATCAGGGCGTGCTCCATCGAAACGAGGCGTCGGGCGTGCTCTCCGGCTTGACGCGCGTCCGACAGTTCGCGCAGGACGACGCCCACTGCTTCGTCACCGAGAAGCAGATCGGGGCCGAGGTAGAACGACTGCTACGGATGGTCGGTCGGGTCTACGCCGACTTCGGGCTCGCCTACGAAGCCGAGCTCTCGACACGCCCGGAGCACTATCTCGGCGAGCTGGACACGTGGAACAATGCCGAGGCGCAGCTGCGGGCGGCGATGGCCGCGGCCGACCAGACGTATGCGGTCGCCGAGGGCGAGGGCAATTTCTACGGGCCAAAGATCGATTTTCACGTCACGGACGCCATCGGGCGCAAATGGCAGTGCGCCACGATCCAGCTCGACTATCAGATCCCACAGCGGTTCAACCTGAAATACGCGGGCGCCGACAATGCGGAGCACTGCCCCGTCGTGATCCATCGCGCCATCTTCGGGAGTTTCGAGCGGTTCATCGCGCTGCTCATCGAGCACTACGCCGGCGCGTTTCCGCTGTGGCTAGCGCCGGTCCAAGCGCGCGTCCTGTCGATCGCCGACCGACACGCGGAGCACGCGGGCGGGGTCCGAGACGCGCTGACCGCGGCGGGGTTTCGCGCCGAGGCGGATGTCCGCCAGGAGAAGATCGGGCTCAAGATTCGCGAGGCGCAGCTACAGAAAGTCCCGTATATGCTGGTCGTGGGCGACCGGGAGGCCGCCGAGGGGACGGTGGCGGTGCGCAGTCGCACCGCCGGCGACCAGGGACCGCGGCCCGTGAGCGCGCTCATCGACGCCCTCCACGCGGAGGTTCGCCTGAAGGGCGCCCCGGCGACGGGGTAAGATAGGTCTTCGAGCTTAGGACCGGTAGACTGAAGAAGGGAGCATGGTATTCCTTTAGGACGAAGCCCACGCCGCGACTTCCGCCAGAACCGCACGCGGATCAATGAGCGCATCCGGGTGCGCGAGATCCGCGTCATTGACGACCAGGGCGAGCAGCTCGGTGTGATGTCACCGCAGCAGGCGCTCGCCGTCGCGCGGGACAAGGGGCTCGACCTCGTCGAGATCTCGCCCACCGCGCAACCGCCCGTTTGTCGGATCATGGACTACGGGAGGTATCAGTACGAGGAACAGAAGCGGACGCGGCAGGCGCGAAAGCACCAGAAGACGATCGAGATCAAGGAGATCAAGTTCCGGCCCAAGGTCGACGAGCACGACTACCAGTTCAAGAAGAAGCACGTCGAGCGGTTCCTCGCGCACGGGGACAAGGTGAAGGCGACGATTTTCTTTCGCGGACGGGAGATGGCGCACCCCGATTATGGGCGGCACGTTCTCGACCGTCTGGTCGACGACCTGCAGGAGCTTGCGACGCAGGAGACGGTGCCCCGTATGGAAGGCAACCAGATGCACACGATCCTGTCGAGCAAGACCGTGGCGCGCAAGGGACGGTAGGGACGACGCAAGGAAGAGGACATCGTGCCGAAGCTCAAGACACACAGAGGCGCCGCGAAGCGCTTCAACAAGACCGGGACCGGCAAGGTCACCCGTAGTCGCGCGTTCTTGCGGCACATTCTCACGAGCAAGACGACCAAGCAGAAGCGCGGCCTTCGCGGCACGACGCTCGTGAATGCCGCCGACGCGGCGAGAATCGCGCGGATGATTCCGTACAAGTAGATAAGCCTGGAGCAATTGAGAAGATGCCTCGAGTAAAGCGCGGGACGATACGACGCGCGAAGCGGCGAAAGGTGTTGGCCCGGACCAAGGGGTTCTATCAGACCAAGAGCAAGCTCTATCGTGCCGCGAAGGAAGCCGCTGACACGGCGCTCAACTACGCGTTCATCGGGCGGCGCCGCAAGAAGCGCGACTTCCGCCGCCTGTGGATTACGCGGATTGGCGCGGCCTCGCGACAGCACGGGTTGAGCTACAGCCAGTTCATCAACGGGCTCAAGACCGCCGGCGTCGGGCTGGACCGCAAGGCGCTCGCCGACCTGGCCGTTCGCGAACCGGATGCGTTCGCGCATCTGGCCTCCCGGGCCAAAGATGCCCGCGTGGCAACCTGATCCCCCCACCGTCGAGGGCCTCCGCGGCGAATTCCTGAGCGAGCTGGAACAGGTCACCGCGGTCGAGGGCCTCCAGACGCTCCGCCACCGTTACCTCGGCCGCAAGCGCGGCGCGGTGCCGGCCTTGCTGAAGTCCGTGGCGTCGGCCCCGGCCGACGTGCGCCCCGAGCTCGGCCGGCGAGCGAACGACCTCAAGCGCTTCATCGAGACCCAGCTCGCGGCCCGCCGCACGACCCTTGACGCCGACACCGGACCAGTCGCGGCCGTCGACGTGACGCTCCCCGGGCGCGACATTCGGCTGGGTCACCGTCACCCGCTCTCCGTCCTCCGTGAGGAGATCGAGACGATCTTCGCGAGCCTGGGGTTCGAAATCCTCGAGGGCCCCGAGGCTGAAGACGACTACCACAACTTCGAAGCGCTGAACATGCCGCCCGAGCATCCGGCTCGAGACATGCAAGACACGCTCTACCTCGACGGTCCGCTCGAGACGGCGTCAGGCCGCCCGGCGACGTTGCTCCGCACCCACACCTCGGGCATGCAGATCCGCTACATGGAGACACACGAGCCACCGGTGCGGATCATCGCGCCCGGTGTCGTCTACCGTCGTGACACGCCGGATCAGACCCACTCGCCGATGTTCCAGCAGATCGAAGGCCTGCTCGTCGGTGAAGGCGTTACGATGAGCCACCTCAAGGGCACGCTCGAGTGCTTCCTGCAGCAGGTGTTCGATCCCGACACGCAGGTCATGTTCCGGCCCAGTTTCTTTCCGTACACGGAACCGAGCGCCGAAGTCTTCATCAGCTGCGTGTTTTGTCGCGGCAGCGGCTGCTCAGTGTGCAAGCGCACAGGCTGGATCGAGATTCTCGGCAGCGGCATGGTGCACCCCGCAGTGCTGGAGGCGGTCGGCTACGACACAGAGCGGTTGACCGGATGGGCGTTCGGTGTGGGCATCGATCGTCTGGCCATTCTCAAGTACCGGGTCGAGGACAACCGCGCGTTCTACGAAAACGACCTGCGATTGCTGGAGCAGTTCCCCCCGTGAGAATCCTCGTGTCGTGGCTCCGCGAGCTCGTGCCGGTGGAGACGAGCATCGAGACGCTGGCCCAGGGGCTGACCATGCGCGGGTTCGAAGTGTCGGCAATCGAACCGGCACCCGCGTCGGACGGACAAGACGCGGTGCTTGACCTCGAAATCACACCCAACCGCCCAGACTGTCTGAGCGTGGCGGGCATCGCCCGGGAAGTGGCGACGATGTACGGCACGGCGGTGACCTGGCCGGCGCTGGCCGAGCCGCCGGGAGCCGGGGACGGCGCGGGCATTGATCTGGCCGTGACCATCGAGGACGCCGAGCTCTGTCCCCGCTACGCGGCGGCGGTCGCCGCGGTCGACGTCGCCCCGTCGCCAGCGTGGCTGGCCGCGCGCCTCGAGGCGGCTGGCGTGCATCCTATCAACAACATCGTCGACGTCACGAACTACGTCATGCTCGAGCTTGGCCACCCCATGCACGCGTTCGACCTCGACCGGCTTGGAGGCGGCGAGCTGCGTATCCGACGGGCCCGGCCCGGCGAGCGCCTCCGCACGCTCGATGGCGAGGATCGCGGGCTGGCCGACGACATGCTCGTCATCGCCGACGGCGCGCAGGCGCAGGCGGTCGCGGGCGTCATGGGCGGTGCGGACACCGAGGTGCACGAGTCGACGACACGTGTCGCCTTCGAAAGCGCGTACTTCAAGCCGAACTCAGTCCGCCGGACGAGCCGGCGCCTGGGTCTGTCGACCGACGCGTCCTATCGCTTCGAGCGCGGCGCCGACATCGGCGCGCCCGTCACGGCGCTCCGCCGCGCCCACGCAATTCTGGCGGCCATCGGCGGGGGCGAGCCGAAGGGCGCACTTATTGACCGATACCCGGCGCCGCGCGCGGCGATCGTCATCGACCTCCGGCAGGCTCGTATCCACCGTGTCCTCGGCATCGACGTCGATGCCGGCGTCGTGGCGATGACCCTCGAGCGGTTGGGCTTTGGCGTCGAACCGGTCGAGTCCGCTGACGATGCCCGATGGCGCGTGACCGTGCCGTCCCATCGCGTCGATGTCAGCCTGGAGATCGATCTCATCGAGGAAGTCGCGCGATATCACGGCTACGATCGACTGCCGTCCACGTTCCCGGCGATGGTCCGGCCGCCCGCTCCCGTCGCCGCCGGCATCCGGCGACAGCGTCTGCTGCGGCGTGTGCTCACCGCGAGCGGGTGCTCGGAGGCGACGACATACGGGTTCATCGAGCGGGCCGCGGCGGAGCCGTTCGTGGACACGACGGACGCCCTCGTACCGGTGGCCAATCCGCTGTCGGAGAAGTACGCGGTCCTGCGGCCCTCACTCGTGCCCGGTCTGGTCGACGCGCTGATTCGCAATCGTCGCCGCGAACACCGGGACATCCGGTTGTTCGAGATCGGACACCGGTTCCGGCGCGCCGGCGGCGAGTCGGCCGGCGTCGCGATCGCGCTGACCGGTGCAGGCATGGTCGAACACTGGAGCGGACGCGCGCGTCCGTCCGATCTCTTCGACATCAAGGGCATCGTCGAACGCGTCGCTGAGGCGGTCGGCGTGACGACGCACATCGAGCCCACCACGCGCCCGGAGCTCGTGCCCGGGCGCGCCGCCGTCGTGCGCGGTGTGCGGCCCGCGTCCGACGAGGTCCGCACACTTGGGTTCCTCGGCCAGCTCCTCCCGTCGCTGGCCACCACGCGAGGATTGCCGGTCGCCGGAGACGACGTCTACGTGGCCGAGCTCGATCTGGACGTGTTGGGGGAGGTCGCGGTCGACCGCTCGGCGATGCGCGTGTCGGCGCTGCCGCGCCATCCGTCGATGGTCCGGGATCTCGCCATCGTCGTCGATGCGTCCTTGCCTGCGGCCACCGTTCGTGGCACTATCCGTGCGGTCGCGCCCGAGACGCTGATCGACGTGCGTGAGTTCGACCGTTACGAAGGGAAGGGCGTCCCGGAGGGCCGACTCAGCTTGGCGTTTCGGTTGACGTTTCGCCATGCAGACCGCACGTTGACCGACGCGGAGGTGCAGCAGACGATGAGCGCCATCGTCACCAGCCTCGAAACCACCCACCAGGCCACATTGAGATGACCGGCGTCGCGAGGAGCATTTTCACATGGCCAGCACTGCACGATCAGTCGACCTCGAAACACTCGAACGGCTCGCCGAGAAGATCCAGGCGCTCGTGGGATTGCTCGAGCGCACGCGCGCGGAGCTGGCCCAGACGAGTGCGGACAACGGCCGCCTGACCACCGAACTGGAGACGCTGCGCGAACGGCTCTCCGCCGCGCAGAACGAGGGCGCCGAGGTCAAGACACTGCTCGCCGAGCGCGAGCAGATTCAGGCACGCGCCGCCGACATGCTCAGCCAGTTGGAGGGGATCGATCTGTGACTGGGTCTCGCCCGTGACCGATGACGACGATGGCGTCATCACGGTCGACATCTTCGGCCAGCGGTATCCCATCCGAAGTCAGCTGGACGCGTCCTATGTAGCCGAGCTCGCGGGTTACGTTGACGAGAAGATGCAATCGGCGGCCGACCGCCCAAGCGCCGGCGACTCGGTCCGCGTCGCCGTGCTCGCCGCGCTGAATATCGCCGACGAGTACTTTCGATGTCGAGACGGCCGGGCGACCGCCGACAGCGACGTGCAGAAGCGCGCGATCGAGCTCGAAGCGCTCGTCGATCGGGCGATCGAGAGCGTCCCAGCCCCGGACTGACCCAGCCCGCGGCCGTCCCATCTTGCCACTCGGCCGGCTTCGTTCTAAGATGAAGTTCGTTACATAGAACGGCACGATGTTGGGGCCGTTGACGACTGCCCGGAGGCAGACGTCAGCAGCCGCGTGATCTTGAATTCCCTGCGGTGCGCGTGATGGTTTGGGGGCTCGTTTGAGCCATTGTTGTATCGAAGAGAGTCGCGACGCTTTGCTGTGTGCATGCCTCCGTGCGAGGAAGCCTTAAAGGCGAAGCTTCACCTAGCGGCCCCACCTGTTTAGACAGGTTCATACGACCTCCCCACACGGCAGTCCGCGGGGGTTTTGGTTTCGCCCAGGGTCCCAGCATGCGGCGCCGATTCCGTGGGGGTCGCGCATGCAGCTCCTTCCGTACCTCGCCGCCGCGCTCGCGGCCGCCGTTGGCGCGCTCATCGTCTTCGGGATCTGGATCGCCACACGCAAGCGTATCGCCGCCGACACGATCGGCCGCGCAAGCGACGAAGCGCGCCGACTCGTGGCGGATGCCGAGCGCGAGGCCGAAGCCACGCACAAGGAAGCCGTGCTGGCGGCCAAGGAAAAGGCGCACGAGCTGCTGCGTGAAACCGAGACGCACACGCACAAGCGGCGCGAGGAGATTACCGCGCTCGACACGGCGCTCGGGGACAAAACGCGGCTGGTCAGCGACCGGGAGTCGACGCTCGAGCGAGCCGAAGCCGGTGTTCGAACACGCGAGGACGCGGTCGGCAAGCGGGAGCACACCGCAGAGGCGGAAGACGCGCGATGCCGCGAGCTGGTCACCCAGACCCAGCGCGAGCTGCAGCGCGTGTCGGGCATGACGGCCGACGAGGCCAAGGACCTCTTGCTCCGCCAGCTGGAATCCGACGCCCGCCGGGACGCCGCCAATCTTGTCAAGAAGCTCGAGCACGAAGCGCGTGAAGTCGCCGCGGAGAAGGCCAAACAGATCATCACCCAGGCCATCCAGCGCAGCGCCGCCGAGCACGCAATCGAGGCCACCGTGTCGGTGGTCGACCTGCCGAGCGACGATCTCAAGGGTCGCATCATCGGCCGGGAGGGACGGAACATCCGGGCGCTCGAGACCGCCACCGGCGTCGAGCTCATCGTCGACGACACGCCCGGCGCCATCATCCTCTCGAGCTTCGACCCATATCGACGCGAGATCGCCAAGGTTTCGATCGAGCGGCTGGTTGCCGACGGTCGCATTCATCCCGCGCGGATCGAGGAGGTCGTCGAGAAGGTGAAATCAGAGGTCGACGAGGCGACCGTGAAGGAGGGCGAGGCCGCCGCGTTCGAGCTGGGCCTGCACGACATGCATCCGGAGATCCACCGGATGATGGGCCGCCTCAAGTTCCGCACGAGCTACGGCCAGAATGTGCTCGCGCATTCCAAGGAAGTCGCGTACGTCGCAGGCGTCATGGCCCGCGAGGTCGGACTCGACGCGCACACGACCATCCGGGCCGCGTTCGTTCACGATATCGGCAAAGCGATGGACCGCGAGCTCGAAGGGACGCACCTGGAGATCGGCATCAAGTTCCTCAAACAGCACGGCGAGAGCCCCGCGGTCGTCGACGCGATGGCCGCCCATCACATGGACATCGACTGGCCGTCGCTCGAGTCGATGCTGGTGCAGGCGGCCGACGCGATCTCGGCCGCTCGACCGGGCGCGCGACGGGACATCCTGGAGTCGTATATCAAGCGGCTGGAGAAGCTCGAAAGCATCGCCGACTCGTTCAAGGGGGTCTCGAAAGCGTTCGCGCTCCAGGCCGGACGCGAGATCCGCATCATGGTAGAGAGCGACTCCGTCTCCGACGAGGAAGCGGTGTGGCTGTCGAAGGACATCGCCAAGCGCGTCGAGAACGAGCTGGAGTATCCGGGCCAGATCAAGGTCACGGTGATTCGAGAGACACGGGCGATTGACTATGCGAGGTAGGTGACTGCTCGCGCTCCGTCCGACCATGCTTCCCATTTCCGAGTCGATTGCGCCAGACGTCACCGTCGCCGATCTTGGCGAACGCGCCCTTGTCGCACGCATCCGCGCACGTATCCCGCCGCCGCCGTCGTCGGTGGTCGTCGGGATCGGCGATGACGCAGCCGTCGTCGCTCCCGACCGCGGGACGCTCACGGTCATCACGACCGACGCGCTGGTCGACGGCATCCACTTCGACCGCACGTTCGCGTCCGCGGCGGATATTGGGCACAAAGCGCTCGCCGTCAATCTGAGCGATCTGGCTGCCATGGGCGCCGCGCCGCGCCACGCGTTGCTCTCGCTCGCGCTCCCGCCGCACTCGCCGGTCGCGGACATCGATGCGCTCGTCGACGCGTTGCTGGTCCTCGCGGGTCAACACGGCACCGCGCTCGTCGGAGGCAATATCGCCGGCTCGACAGGTCCAATCTCGATCGATGTGACTGTCACCGGCAGCGTCAGGCGACGTCGGGTGCTGACACGTGGTGGCGCGCGGCCTGGCGACTTCGTGTATGTCAGCGGGCAGATCGGCGGCGCTGCGGCCGGACTCGCGTCGCTCAGGGGTGCCGATGGCGGTCCAGCGCCGGCCACCGATCGGTGCCGGCGGCGCTTCCTTCGACCCGAGCCGCGTGTGCGCCTCGGCCTCGCGCTAGGCCGGAACCGCGCCGCACGTGCGTGCATCGACCTGAGCGACGGGTTGGCGGACGCGTTGCATCAGGTGACCGATGCCAGCGGCGTCGGTGCCCGGATCGACGCCGATCGAATCCCGATCGACCCGGAGGCGCGCGACTGGTTCACGCGGTCCGGTGCGGACCCGGTGTTGGCCGCGCTGACGGGCGGCGAGGACTACGAGCTGGCGTTCGCGGCGCCCCCGGCGTTTCGCGGCCGTCTGGCGCATGTTCGCCGGCTCATCGGCGACCTGGTGCTGACACCGATTGGCGTCATCACGAAGGAGCGCGACGTCGTGCTCGCACGCGGTGGCACGGTCGAGCCGCTACCGGGCAGCTTCGAGCACTTTCGATCGACCGAAGGCTGAGAGCTCGCGCGCGCCTTACGACGTCTGCGGCACCGAGAGCGTCCGCACCTCGGTCCCCGTCCGCTCCTGCTCCTTGTATTGCAGCTGGTAGAGCATGTGGTAGAGGCCGCGCCGGGCAAGCAGCTCCTGATGGCTGCCCGCCTCGCGGAGCTCGCCCTTGTGGAAGACCAGGATCTTGTCCATATCCTGTACGGTCGAGAGGCGATGCGCGACGGCGATGGTGGTGCGCTCGGCCATCAAGACCCGTAGTGCGTCCTGGATGAGCCGCTCGGTGTCCGTGTCGACGCTCGACGTCGCCTCGTCGAGCACGAGCACCTCGGGTGCGAACGCCAACGCGCGCGCGAACGACAACAGTTGCCGTTGTCCGACGGAGAGCGTGGCGCCCCGCTCAGCCACCTCAGCGTCGAGCCCACCCGCCAGCCGTGCGATGAAGCGATCCGCATGCACGGCGGCAGCGGCGCGATCGACGTCGGCATCACCGATCTCGACGTTGCCGAGGCGGATGTTCTCGCGGACGCTCCCGGAGAACAGATATACGTCCTGGAGCACGAGACCGAAACGACGCCGCAGATCGGCCAGCGGCACCCGCGTGATGTCGACGCCGTCGATCGTGATCCGCCCGCGATTGACGTCGTAGAACCGCATCAGCAGGTTGATGAGCGTCGTCTTGCCAGCGCCGGTGGCCCCGACGATGCCGACCCGCTCGCCGGGTGCCACGTCGAACGAGACGTCGCGCAGCACATAGTCCTCGTCGCGATACGCGAACCAGACCCCCTCGAAGCGGAGGTGTCCGCGCCCGTTGGGCGACTGCGCCGTCGCCGGCGAAGGACTCTCAATCTCGACCGGCGTGTCCAGCAGTCCGAAGATGCGCTCCGACGATGCCATGGCCGCTTGCAGAATGTTGAACTTCTCCGACAGATCGCTGATCGGTCCAAAGAACCGTTGCGAATACTGGATGAACGCAACGAGCGCCCCGAGCTGGACCGCGTTCTGGAGCGACCGGCCACCGCCGTACCAGATGATGAGCGCGGTCGCGACTGCGCCGAGGAACTCGATCGCGGGGTAGAACGTCGCGTAGTAGAAGATCGAGTCGACGTTCGCGTCGCGATGCTCGCGATTGATGCCATCGAATTGCGCGAAGTTGCGGCGCTCGCGCCGGAACAGCTGGACCGTCGCCATCCCGGTGATGTTCTCCTGCAGGAAGGCGTTAATCCGGGCAATCCACCCGCGCACGCGGCGATACGACTCGCGGGCATGCGTGCGGAACCAGTGCGTGATGAGCGCGATGAACGGAAGCACCGAGAAGGCGACGAGCGCCAGGCGCCAGTCCATCCACAGCAGCACGACCATGATGCCGACCAGGGTGAACACGTCGCGGAAGACCGAGATCACCCCCGACGCGAACAGGTCGTTCAGCGCATCCACGTCGGTCGTCACGCGGGTCATCAGTCGGCCGACGGGATTGCGGTCGTAGAAGCGGAGATCGAGCCGCTGCAGATGGCCGTAGATCTGCATGCGCAGATCGAACATGATCCGCTGCCCCATCATCTGCATCGTGTAGGTCTGCACGTACTCCAGCGCGAACGAGCCGACCAACACGACGAGGAACGCGAGCGCGATCCCGTCGAGGCCGTCCAGGTTGCCTGTGGTGATGTGGTCGTCGATCGCGACCTTCGTCAGATACGGCTGGGCGAGCTGCAACCCGGAGTAGCCGACGATGGCGGCGAGCGACACGACCACGGCCCGGCGATGCGGACGCAAATAGGTCAGCAGCCGCCGCATCAGGCGCGCGTCGTACGCCTTCCCAAGGACCTCGTCGGTTTCGTGTCGTGACACCTGCGCTATTCGCAATCCGCCCAGAGTCCGGGGGCTACGATGCCTCCAGCTCCTTCTCCAGGAGTTGCTTCCGATGGAGTCCGGCATACAGGCCGCCGCGCGCCACCAGCTCGTCGTGCGTGCCACGCTCGACGACGCGACCATCATCGAGCACCAGGATCAGATCGGCGTCCCGCACCGTCGAGATCCGGTGCGCGACGACAATCGCCGTCGCTGCCGCATGACCGTGCGCAGCCGCGACAGGATGGCGTCTTCGGTGTGGGTGTCGACCGCCGACAGCGCGTCGTCGAGGATGAGGACCCGTGGATCGGTGAGCAGCGCGCGGGCGAGTGCGACACGCTGCTTCTGTCCCCCCGACAAGGCAATCCCGCGTTCGCCGACCGCCGTGTCCAGGCCGCGCGGAAACGCCTCGAGGTCGCCCTCCAGCCGGGCCACGTCGAGCGCGTCGTCGACCCCGAGCGCCGTCGCCGGGCCGGAGGCCACTCGCTCGCCACCGACGTGCGCCGACGGGACCGGCGGCATCGATCGCGCGGGCTCGTCGACCGGCACACCGAACGCCACGTTGTCCGCGACGGTGGCGGAGAAGAGAAACGGCTCCTGGGGCACGTAGCCAATCGCGCCACGGAGCACGTCGAGCGGCAGATGACGAACATCCACGCCGTCGAGGAACACCGTCCCGGGCGGTGGCTCGAACAGGCGCGGCAGGAGATCCACGAGCGTGGACTTGCCCGACCCAGTCGGGCCCACGAGCGCCAGCACCTGACCGGGCTCGACCCGCGCGCTGACGTTGGACAGGACCGCACGCCCGTTGTAGGCGAAGGTGAGATCGCGGAACTCCACCTGACCGCGGACGTCGGCGGACGACGCGATGGTCGAAGGCGCATCCGGATCCCGGATGGCCGGCTCGACGTCGAGGACGTCGAGCATCCGCCGCCATGCCGCCATGCCCCGCTGGAGCATGTTGGTGACCCATCCGAACGCGATCATCGGCCAGCTGAGCATGACGACGTAGCCGTTGAACGCGACAAACTCGCCGACCGTGATCCGCCCATCGATGACCTGCCGGCTGCCAATCCACAGGACCACGAGCGCCGAGAGCCCGAGAAACAGCGCCATGCTCGGGTGGAAGACGCTCTGCAGCTGGATCATGGCGCGGCTCCGCTCGACGTATTCCAGGTTGGCCGCTCGGAATCGCTCGATCTCGACCTGCTCGCGTCGATACGCACGCACCACCCGAGCGCCCGCGAGCGCCTCCTGGACCACGGCGCTGAGGTGGGCCAGCTGCGCCTGGATCCGCTCGGACCGCCGGTAGATCGCAGCGCCGAACAGCTTCACGACGACCGACACGATCGGGAGCGGCAACAGTGCCAGCACCGTCAGACCGGGCGAGATCGAGAGCATCAGGACGAGAGCCGCCACGAACGTGATCGACGTCGTCGCCGTGTACATCACGGCGGGACCCGCCATCATCCGGACGGCCGCCAGGTCGTTCGTGGCGCGCGACATGAGGTCGCCGGTCCGGCTGGACTGGAAGTAGGCCAGCGGCAATCGCTGGAGATGCGCGAAGAAATCGTTGCGCAGGTCGTATTCGATCGCACGCGATGCGCCGATGATCATGCGGCGCATCAGAAACCGACAGCAGCCGCCCGCGAACGCGATCCTGACGATGACGCCGGCATAGAACCCGAGCGTCCGGCCGCCGGTCGATGCCTCACCGGGCGCGAGGCCTGCCGCTAGATCGTCGATCGCATACTTGAGCACCCAGGGCGTCATCAACTGGATACCTGTGGCCAGCACCAGGAACACCGCACCCGCGGCGAGCCGACGGCGATACCGAAAGAGATAAGGAAGGAGCTTCGACGCGGCGGGCGACATCAAGCCCTAGGAGCCCGTGGTGAAAGTCCGCGTTGCATTGAGACTGGGGAGGCGCCCGGCTGGCAAGGTGCGAGGAGGGAGAATACCGGGAGTATTCGACTGATGAGCACCGCTGGCAGGCGGGATGCATCGCCGGTCGAATGCAGCGGCACTTTCACCACGGGCTCCTAGAATAACAGTTGTGTCATTCGGCCCACGATGGCGTCGCATCGCGCGACGCACGGGCCCCGCCGGCCGATGTCTGCCACCAGATTGCGAACGGGACGCCACACCTGCGGGCGTTGGTACAGACCGTCGCACTGTGCTATGGTCGATATGCCTATCCCAGCAGGCTGTAGTGCGCGAATCCGGCGCCCGCCGGGCACCGCGCATCGTTCACCACTCGATACACACGGGGCGAGGAGACGATGGCGAGTATAAGAGCCCGTCGTGCGGTGGGGTGCGTCTGCGCGGCCGTGGTCCTCACGATCGGAGCGGCACACGCGCAGGAGCAAGACGCGGAGTATCTCTGGTCGATCGATCGCTCGCTCTGGTCCGGCACGAGCGTCGGGGAGGACTACACGATCGAGCTAAGCGGCGGACTGTGGGCGCCCGATGCGGTCATCGTGGCGTCGAGCGAGCAGTTCGGCATTCTCGGCAGCGACATCAATTTCGGCGACGATCTCGGGATGGGCCGGCAGCGGCACCCAGAGTTTCGACTGGCGTTCAAGCCTGGACGTCGTCACAAGCTGCGTGTCTCACTCGTCCCGATCGAGTATCAGCAGCACAGCGTGCTCGAGCGGCGACTCGTCTTTCAGGGCATCGCGTACGACATCGGCCTCCCGGTCTCGTCGTTGCTCAAGTGGGACGCGTGGCGCGTCGGCTACGAGTTCGACGTCATCGCGCGCGACCGGGGCTACTTTGGGTTGATCGTCGAGGCCAAGCACACGCGCCTTCTGGCCGAGATCGAAAGCGACCTCGCCTACGAATACACGAGAGCCCAGGCGCCGATCCCCGCCATCGGTGGCATCGCCCGCGTCTACGTCACGCGGTTCACGCCCATCACCGCGGAGGTGACCGCGTTCAAGCTACCGGAACGCCTCGCGGGGGACTATCGAGCGCAGTATGTCGACATCGACCTCTATGGCACCCTCAACCTGTCGCGCATGGTCGGCGTCAGTGTCGGATACCGATCGATGGACTTCAGGTATCTGATTGGTCGCGACACCGGCGACCTCAAGCTCGACGGCTTCTATCTGTCGGGGGTGGTGAGGTTCTAGGAGGTCCCGAAGGTCGTAGTGCTTAGGCCTTAGGGCGCGGCGGCGGTGCCGTCGAACGTCGTCGTGGCGAGCTTGGCCAGCCGCTGGTCCGCGGCCTGGAGCGTCTCGTCGCGTTTGCAGAAGCAGAAGCGCACCTGGGTTTCCCCAAGCGCGGGATCGTGATAGAAGCTGCTCCCCGGCACCGTCGCAACGCCGACCTCGGTCACCAATCGTCGGGCGAACTTCACGTCGTCCGGCGCTCCGAAGTGACCGATGTCGGTCATGATGTAGTACGCGCCGCGCGGTCGGTAGCACGTGAACTCGTGCCGCTGGAGGATCTCGAACAGCAGATCGCGCCGGCGCTGATAGTCAGTCGCCAGGTGCGTGTAGTACTCGTCTGGCGACGCGAGCGCCACCGCGCCCGCCGCCTGGAGCGGCGCCGCGGCGCCGACCGTCAAGAAGTCGTGCACTTTGCGGATCGCACCGGCCAGCCATTCCGGGGCGATGGCCCACCCGACCCGCCATCCGGTCACGCTGTAGGTCTTCGACAAGCTGTTGATCGTGACCGTCCGCTCCGCCATGCCGTCGATGGCGGCCATGGGCAGATGCCGCGCGCCGTCGTAGACGATGTGCTCGTAGATCTCGTCCGTCACGGCAACGGCGCCCCACTGCTGGCAGAGGCGCGCCACGGCGACCAACTCCTCGCGCGTGAACACCTTCCCCGTCGGGTTGTTCGGACTGTTGATGATGATGGCCTTCGTGCGGTTGCTGAACGCCGAGGCGAGCTCGTCGGGGTCAAACGTCCAGTCGGGCGGGCGCAGCGTGACGTAGCGCGGTGTCGCACCGGACAGAATGACGTCCGGCCCATAGTTCTCGTAGAACGGCTCGAACACGACGACCTCGTCGCCCGGATCGACCAGCGCCAGCATCGTCGACATCATCGCCTCGGTCGACCCACAGCAGACCGTGACATGGATATCCGGATCCACCGGCACCGCGTAGCGCCGCGTGAACTCGCGAGCGATTGCGGCGCGCATCGCGGGGGCTCCCCAGGTCACGGCGTACTGGTTGTCGTCGGCGCGAATCGCCGCGCACGCCGCATCCTTCACCCTGTCGGGGGCCGGAAAGTCTGGAAACCCCTGCGACAGGTTCAGTCCGTCGTGCGCGTCCGACAGCCGCGTCATTTCTCGAATCACCGACTCCGTGAAATGACGCGTCTTCTGCGATCCCGCGAGCGTGCCCATGCGGGTCATTATAGGAAGATGCGCGGCCCGACGGCGCGCGTCGCTGTGGTCTAATGAGCCGGAGACAAATGCCCAGACAAACAATGCGCGCGGCGATGTGGCTAGCAGCGGGCGGCATCGTCGCGGCGGTGGTCGCGATCACCAGCACCCCGCCGCTCACCGCGGCACCGACCCCGCCAGCGCCCGTTTCCGACACGCGCCTCCTGCCGCTCGACGACTTCGCTCCGCAATTCCTCGGGATGTTCCGGAAGGCGATGACCATCGAGGACGACATCCGCACCTACGCGGAGAAGTACGACGTCGACATCGACCTGGCCCGCGCGATGCTGATCCAGGAGTCCGGCGGCAACCCCAACCTGACGTCGATCGCGGGTGCCGCCGGCTATTTCCAGGTCATGCCGGCGACGTTCCGCGGGCTGCGAGTCGACTCTAACGTCGAGGCTGGGATCAAATACATCAGCCAGATGGTGCGCCAGTTCCGGCGCGAGGACTACGCGGTCGCCGCCTACAATGGCGGGCCAGGTCGCGCCCGGCGCGGCCGGCCGCCACTCGAAACCCTGCAATACGTGCTGTCCGTCGGCGCGTATCGCACGGCGCTGAAGCTGCACGAGCGGTCGATCCGTCATCACGCCGAGACGATCCGTCTCGAGGCGATTCGCGCGGGCGACGACTGGTGGGCCATCTCGCAACGCACCGGCGTGTCCATCCTGCAGCTCCGTGTACACAACCCGTTTCTCGCGACCCGGGCGCTCCGAGTCGGGCAGTTCGTGGCCTACCCTCGCGAGCCGCGCCCTGGGCTGTTCGCGTCGGCCGGTGACGAGCACCTCGAATACCGGGCGCGGATTGGAGACAACTACCTCCACCTGGCGTTCGTGCTTGACGTCAGCCGCGACGACCTTCGCGAGCAGAACGACCTCTGGCACCTGCAGACGGTTCCGCCCGGCCAGCTCCTCCGCCTGCCCCTCGAGTGGACGGGCAAGCACGAGGTCTATACGGTCCAGGCGGGCGACGACCTGCGCACCGTGGCCGAGCGTCTGAAGTCCTCCCCATGGCGCATCATCCGCGACAACAGCCTGTTCTGGGATGAGACCCTCACACCTGGAATGGTGCTGCGCGTCCGACCGGAAGCGCCAAAACCGACGTTCGCCACGTACCGGGTCCAGAGCGGCGACACGCTCAGCGCCATTGCGCGCAGGCACGGGACGAGCGTGCGTGCGATTCAAGTCGCCAACAACATGACGGGACGGACGCTGATCCGGATCGGCCAGCGCTTGCGGATTCCTACGCGACCCCAATAAGCAACCCCTGGAGCTGGAGTACGTAGCGCAGGGCTTCAGCCCTACGTCGACCGATCTAGGTCCTCAACAGGCTCGGGTCACCGTCCGCGAGTGTTCGCACGAGCTCCTGATCGAAGAACAAGCGCCGCGAACGCACGCTGGAGGGAATCCGCTCTTCATAGAGGTCGCGCGCGCGGTCAATCTCGCCCTTCAGCCGATGGCTCAAGTCACGCTCGGCCCGCCCCTCGGTCACCGCGCCCTCGTTGTAGAGCTTGATCTCCGAGACCAGGAGACGAGCGTAGCGTCGTGCCGCCTCGTCGGCTTCCGATTCGCCGACCCCCTGCGGTGGTGCCGGGCTGACGCCGGGCGCATTCGCCGGCTGCGGCGCCGGCTCGATGCCCGTCGCGAGTGCGGCGGCGCGGTCGGCCGTCAGCGCCTCGAGGCGGCGTCCGGCGTGGCGCGCGAGCAGCTCGACCGCGTCCGACCACTGCGACAGAATCGATCGGCTCTCCGTGTTCACGTCGTCGGCGTACACCAGCACCATCGTCTCGCCGCCAATCAGCACCGGCACCGCCAGTGCGCTGCGGTCTCTGGGTAGCGCCGTGAACGCCGGCGGCCGGTCCGCATCGGTGCGCGCGCCCCCGGCGGGCAGCACGCGCGTTTGGCGCGTGCCGATCGCGCGACTCAGGAACCCCGCATCCGCACCGTTCAGGATCCGGTCCCTCGCCTCACCCGCCTCCGGGCCAAATCCGGCGAGTCGCCACCCGCGCATCTCGTCGTCACTTGCGACGAAAACGGCTACGCGCCCGGCTTCCGCGGCAACCAGCTCGGTGAGCGTGTCGAGCACGTCCGTCAGCGTCGGCTGCGCGTCGAGACGTCGCACAGAATCGAGCAACCGCGAGACGGCCGCCAACGCGGCCTGCTGGCCCCGTCTCGCCTCTTCCCGTGCCTGTGCAATCTCGTCGGCCAATGCACGCTCGGCCGTCACGCGCGCCTCCGACGCCGCGGCGTCGACCGCCGCTCCTTGCGCGTCGGCCAAGGACGACACCCGGACGCGTTCCGCTTCGACGCGAACCTTCACGACTTCCGCATCGACGACCCGCTTCTGCTCGGCGGCCGCCTCGTCTCGCGTACGCGCCAGCTCGACCTGTGAGGCTTCCCGCGCCCCAGCCAGCTCGGCTTGCGATTCCCGCCGGACCGCCGCCACCGAGTCCTCAGCTTCCCGCTTTGTTCGCGCGGCCTGCTCCTCAATGCGCGCCGCCGCCTCGGCATCGGCCGCCTGCCGCGCTCGCGCGGTGGCCTCGACGACCGCAGCCGCCTGCGCCGACTCGGCGGTGCGCCGCGAGTCGTCCAGCAGCGCCTGGCGCTCACCTGCCGCCTTTGTGACGAGCTCGCTCGCCATACCACGGACGTCACGCTCGATGGCCTCCCGCAGGCGGGCCAGCAGCGCGTCAACCGTTGTCTGTGAGTCTTGCTCCAAGGTCATGTTCGCCTTGGGATTATAATTGAAGTGCTTATAGGGCAGGGTCTTAGCCCTGTCTCGAGATGGGGGCGACACGGCTTCGACGGGGGTAAAGGAATCGTGGGATGCATGCCGAGCACCATCGACTCGCTAATCCGATGGAAAACACTGTAAGTGCGGATACGCAACTTGCGCTCGCTGCTTAATTAAGTAGCGCGCTTACCCTGGCAGCGCCCACGGGCCGGGGCTAAGCGTCATACAGTGGGCTGGTCCTCGCGCGCGGCACCGACACACGAGGATGAGACACATCGGGGCTATGCTTCCGGCGGTTTCCGCCGCCCTTCGACGCCGGAGGCGAGAACTTCAAGGGCGGACACGCATGTAGAGTCCTACGGCACCGTACTCTCGGACGCGGGTTCGACTCCCGCCGCCTCCACCACTTATCTTGTTCTCTAGGATGAACTTCTACATCGACGATTCTCCCTTCTCCAGTATTTCTCCAGGCGCGCGTTGATCCAGGAGCCGGATCGCGCCTTCGATCGCGGCCGGACTCAGGTGCATGTAGCGTTGGGTCGTGGACAGATCCTGGTGCCCGGCCAGTTCCTGGATCGCCCGGACCGGTGCGCCGCGCATCGCCAGGTGTGAGCAGAATGTGTGCCGTAGGATGTGCACACCGCCCGGCACCTTCGCCCGGTGAGCTGCCCGTCGCATGCGGACCTGCACCATCTTCTGCGTGAAGGAGCGACCGTTCCTCTCGGCCAGCACCCGCTTCCCGCGCAGGTGTCGATGCTGCCGCAGCGCGTCCCCGAGCCGCACGGTCATCGGCACATACCGAATCCGCCCGCCCTTGGGCTCCGTGACGTGCCCCTTCCATTCGGAAAGCCGTACGCACACTTGGCGCTTGCCGAGATTCACCGCGGACCACTCCAACGCCATCATTTCGCCGCACCTGAGACCCGCCTCCCCGCCCAGCAGGGCGATGAGGGTGGTGTTCCCGTCGACCGCCTGCGCGCCCGTGACGAGGCGCTCGAAGTCCTCGAAGTCATGAAACTTCGAGGCAGGACGCGCCGTCTTGACCTGCTTCACAGCACACGGCATCGCGTCGATCACCCCCCACTCCACCGCGACCGTGAGCATCCGGCTCAGCGTGGCCAGCACGTTGTTGACGGTCTTGGGTGATTTATCGCGGAGCCGGCCCTTGAGGCGTTGCACGTCCTCCGTGGTGATCCGGTCCAGCGCCTTCGTGCCGAGCTGGGGGATGAGATGCACCCGGAGGATCGTCTCCTTCGCGGCGATGCCGCTCGGCTTGTGACGATTGGCCCGAGCGTAGCCGTCGACGAATCGTTCAGCGAATGTTTCGAGTGTGGGCACCTCCTTCGTTTTCTTGGGGGGACCGTTGAGCAAGATCGCCCGTTCCCGGGCCTGTGCAAAGCGCAGGGCGGCCGAGCGTGATGCGACCGGCGCTTTCTTCCGCTCGCGCCATGTCGATCCGTCCGGCAGGAGGACCTGAATGTCCATTTCCCAGGCCGTCCGCTTCTGCTCGTGGGCCTTGTCCCAGCTCCGATACGCGCGGATGGTGACGCTCATCGCCGTTTACTCCTCCAGCGATGGCGCACGCTTCTGGTCGAGCCAGTCTAGCAGCGTGTCGCGGCGGAACAGCAGACGGCGCCCGATCCGCGTCGCGCCGGGGAGTTGCCCCCGTTCGGTCATGGCGTAGACAGCCTTACGGGTCGTCCGCAGCAGGTCGGCGACTTCGGCGGGTGTGAGGAGCACCGGCGGCGCGCTACGAGCCGTCATCGTGCTCCGTCCTGCGCGAGGGGCGCTCACCCTCCTCGCCGGCCTTGCTTGGGTGAAGCTCGTGCCGCACTTTCGTGACCAGGATCTCAATGTCGGCGAGCCATCCCTCCACCCGCGCCGCTCGCGCCGCCCGCCCCGCGCGCATGCGACAGCGGTCGCTGCAGTAGCCATTCGTGCGTTTCCCTCTGATCCGGCTTCCGCACGCGCGACAGGATGCCCCCGAGGAAGCCGACGTTCGGGCGTTTGAGCGCCGATCAGCGTCGGGGTGTATGTCGGACATGGCTCGTGTCCGCCTAGTCCCCAGCGGCAGCCCGCCGACGGAGGGCGACGGCTTGGCATTCCATGCGGTTACGGCCTCTCCGGCGCGTGGCGTGGCCTCGCGGCAACGGATCCCGTGAACGACGGCGACCATACGCTCGTGACGCTGGCGACGGCGATCGCCACGGTCCGCTCGCCATACGTCCGACCATCGACACCGTGCACGGCATCCCACTTCGGGCGATACAGGCGCGAGATGCGAAACAGGCGATCGATCCGCGGCGCGTCCCGCCCGGTCCAGAAGGCCAGCCGCGCACACAACGCCAGGTCCGCCTCGCTCTGCGAGGGATAGGCGCCAGACCAATCCCCGCGCCACAGATCCGCAAACCGTGCGCGGTTCGCGGCCCCCATCGCGCGGCGCAGAAGGTGCGCATCGGTTAGCGCATCCGCGGCGTTCACGGTGAGCGGCACCTGGGGCCTGACAGGCGCCGCCTGTGGGCGCTGAGGCGTCAACCGCGCATGCCACGCGGCCAGGACATCACGTCGGTCCTGCACGGTGCGCGGTGTGCCGGGCAGATGCTGACCCGTGACGGCGAAGAACCGGCCGCCGTCGTATGCCTCGATGCCGAGATCGGGACGACGACGCCATCCCGCTGGCAACGCGCCCAGCGCGAGGACGTGGAGGCCGCACCCGGAGGGTGAGATCTCGGTGTAGCTCTGCAGCTCATGGACCACGGCGAGGGAGGACGGCGCAATCACGCCGGTGTCGGGGTGGCGGCAGGCATCCAGATCGACACCGACGATCGGCGGCGTCAGTTGCAACCCGATCCCGTCGTAGCTGTCATGGCAGTAGGCGGTGACGGCGTCGCTGAACGTCGCCCACGTGGCGGGATCGGCACAGGACGCGGCCTGCCCCGTGCGCGGGTCGCACGGCAACTTGCCCCGACGCGGGCCGCCGGCAATGAAACGCCACACGACCCACGCGTGGTGCCCCCGCAGCGCCTCAGGCACACGATTGAGGGTTGGTGGCTGCGCCGTGGCGATCTGAGCGGCGGTACGTATACGTGTCATGGTTTTATGCTTTGTAAAACACAGGGGGTAGAACACAGGGAGGTAGTGCCCATGGGGGCGTGTACGTCTGGGTAGAACACAGGGTGTAGTAGGCATGGAGGCTCGTACGTTTGGTAAAACACAGAGGGGATAGTAGCCACGGCGGTCAGTACGCTCGGTAGAACACACATCAGTACGTTTGGTAAAACACAGGGAGTAGGCATACCCCGGCCCCGGCGTCCTACCTCTCCAGGGGGCCATCCGCGTCGCTGTACTCGTCGAACCGCGCGCACCCCGGTGCGTGGGTGAGCACGGTCTCCGTCACGCCCGGCATCGGCTGCGCGGTCCACGACGCCCCGCACGTCGGACAGCGCAGCGAGACCGCCCCGCTCACGGGGTCCTGTCGAACCTCCATCGATTCCAGCCCTAGGGCGACCACGGCGGGCGTCTGGGCTACCGGCTGGTCGATGCGAATCGTCTGGATGAGTCCGTCGTCCCCGTACTTCTGCATGGTGAGATGCCGCCCCTCCTCCTCGGGATGCTCGGCCATGTGGCGCCGCAAACCCCGATCGAGCCGGCAGTCCGGCCGATGCGCAACCTCGAATTCGTCGCCGACCACCAGCGCCCGCTCGGTCAGCGTCTGAAAGCACGGGCACGTAAGCCGAGCGACGGCCGACCGCCAGTTGACGTCCTGTGTGAGCTTCGAGAGACCAGGGCCGACCAGCATCAGGCTGCCGTGCCAGACGACGACGCGAATCTTCATGGTGTCCTCCGACTTGCACCTTGTGGACCCTCCGACCCCCGCGACCTCTCGCTCATCTCTGGTCCTCGTCGAGGTGCGGGTGACGCTGCGACAGGTGCCCTCGCCAGGCCCGAGTTGCTCCCCAATCGTGAAGGCGATGAACGGTCACCAGGATGTTCTGACGGCACCAGATCCCGCCGGTGGTTCCCTTCGCACCCGTGCTGAAGGGTTCCTGACGGGCTGCTGAATAGTTCGGTGAACAGTGCGATCATCGATTCAGCCCGTGTCTTTCGCCTCCACTCGGTACCAGTGAAGGGTCTGAATGGTTTCTCCTTAGTGGAGAGAGAAAGCGAGGGGTATATATAGGAAGGAATAGGCGTCCCAACCCTTCACACCCTTCACCCCTCATGGCGCGTTCCTCAGGCCCACGCCGCGATAGATGTTGCCCAGCTGCGTGTGGGCCTTTGTGAAGCGCTCCGCCATGCGCGTGCCGAACGCCGTCATCGTGAGGCGGTCCGCCTGGGGAATGCCGCGATCGGTTGCCCAGTGGCCATACGCCAGGTGCAGATCCGTTGCACCGACGGACAGGCCCGAGCCCGTGTCGCAGCGATCGGCGAGAAACTCGCCCAATTGGTCGGAGGCCTGCTGGTAGTGCTCAGTGGCGAGGAGAACTCGATCGGGCGGCTGCAAGCCGTCACGGAGCCAGGCGCGTGCCCCTTGGACGATCCATCGGAGGATGCCAGGGCCTTCGGCGATCAGCGCCGCCTGGAGCGTCTTATCCTTTTTGAACTTGCGCTCGAACGGCAGCACGTGCACGCGGCGCCAGAAGCCGTGGCTCGTGTCCTGGACGGTCGGTAGGTGGTTGCACCCGAGCCACAGCTTCAGCACGGGCTGGAACTCGAACCACTGGCCGTAGAGATGCCGAGCCGCGAACGCGTCCCCGCCGGTCAGCACTTTGATGCGAGCCTCGTTCAACCGTCGGCCCTCGATGGCCTCGCTGGCGTAGACCAGGCGCCTCTCGACCAACACGGCGATGTCGTCTGGGATCGGGCGCTCCGGCAACAGGATGCTGTTGAAGGGAATCGTCCGCGCGTATGAGCCGAAGACGTGCTTCAGGACGTTGAGCAGGGTGCTCTTGCCGTTCGCGCCGATGCCGTGGAGGAGCCACCAGACCTGCTCCGTGACGAGCCCCGTGAGGCTGTAGCCCACGGCGCGCTGGACATACCCCACCAGCTCCAGAGGGTGAGCTAATCTTAGTTGAAAATTGAAACGGCTCCAGACCCTGTGGTGTGATGACGTTGCAAAAGACGGACATCACCCCACGAGAGAGAGGAGCCACGATGAGTGGCCTACGTGCTGTCAGGAAGCGCAAGAAAGTTCGCAAGCTGGGCTCGGTCAACATCATTCACCGCGAGGCCTACGCGGATCTGGAGCTGGACGCGAAGGTGGAGCTGATCCGCTCGCTGGTGCCCCTGGGCCTGATGCATGTGCAGGAGTTGCTCGACCAGGAGGTGACGGCGCTGGCGAGCGAGCGCTACGTCCGGAAGGACGCGTCGGTCGGTGGACGCCGTCACGGCAGTAACCCTGGGACGGTGGGTCTCGCGGGGCAGCGCGTGCCGATTCGCGTGCCCCGGATTCGTCGCCTCGCAGGGAGCGAGATTCCGCTGCGGTCGTATGCGGCGTTGCATGACGACCGCGAGGTGGACGACGCGCTGCTGCGACGGGTGCTCTACGGGATCTCGTGCCGCAACTACGCGGCGGCCGCGGCGGCGATTCCCGGGGCGATCGGGCTGTCGAGTTCGACGGTGTCCCGGGGGTTCATCCAGGCCAGCGCGGCGCAGCTACGGGCGTTCCAGGAGCGGGACCTATCCGATGAGGACGTGGTGGCCGTGTTCCTGGACGGCAAGACGTTCGCTGACGCGACGATGGTCATCGCGCTAGGCATCACGCTGTCTGGGGAGAAACGCTTCCTGGGCTTCGTCGAAACGGACACGGAGAACGCGACGGTGCTCACACCGTTCCTGCGGTCGTTGGTCGAGCGGGGCCTCGACCTCTCCCAGGGTGTGCTGGTCATCCTCGATGGCGGCAAGGGGCTCCGCACGGCCGTCCGGAAGGCCTTCCGGGGCCGGGCCCTGGTCCAACGGTGCCAGTGGCACAAGCGCGAGAACGTGGTGAGCTACCTGGCCAAGCCCGAGCAGGCGGTGTGGCGTCAGCGTCTCCAGCGAGCGTACAACCGGCCGGACTACGACGAGGCCCTCGGTGCGCTCGAGACGCTCCACGGCGAGTTGGACGAGCGGAACCAGTCGGCGGCTGACAGCTTGGCGGAAGGCCTGGACGAAACCCTGACGTGACATCGATTGGGCGTGTACGGAGTGCTGGGCCGGTCGCTGAAGACGACGAACTGTCTGGAGTCGGTCAATGCGCTGGTCGAGGAACGCTGCGCGAAGGTAGATCACTGGCAGAGCTCGAGCCAACGCCACCGCTGGCTGGCGACCGCCCTCCTGGACATCGAACCGCGCTTACGAAGGGTGAGGGGCTACCGCCACCTTCCCACGCTTCGGGCCGCATTGAAGCGAGAACTGAAGATCGACACGACGACGTCGAAGAAGCAGGCCGCGTAAGCCATCGGGAGCCGTGGAGAGTTTCAACTAAGAATGGGCTTGACTCTCCGCACACGTTGAGGGGGTCAGTTTTCGACGCCGATCACCCCCCACAGGGGGTCAATATTCCACGCCGATTAACATCCAGCGGGAAGCGCAGGTGCTGGCGAGCCTTAACGACCTCGCGGTAGGGTGGGTTCATGGGTCTGGTTACACATCCGGACCTCCCGACCAATCGGCTGCTCTATCTGAGCTATGGGAAGGCCAACGAGGACGGCTCCCAGGGAACCGATCAGCGTCCGTCGGTCAGTCGTCGCACGCGCTCCATACGCCGTTCTGCGAAGAACAAGCCCAGATCGCCGAACATCGCCGTCGCCTGGCGCTCCCAGGTGACCGTGAAGCCCGCCCGTTCGAGTCCGGCTGCCAGACCCTCGATGGAGAACTCGTCGTAGCCCGGAATGCGCACGTGCGATGGGAGCTGCGCGCGCAGCTCGTGGTACTCGCCGACGATGCGATCGATCCGGTCCAGGAGCCGTGAGGTGAGGAGGATCGGGAACTCCGCGCCCTCGCAATCGATCTTGAGCACGTCAATCCGGCACGCCCCTCTCTGGCTGACGGCGTCGACGATCTCGTCGAACGGCACCGCCTCGACGAGCGGACCATCGGTCTCCCAAATCAACGTTCCACCACCGCCGTTGGCCCGGTCACTCGAGGCGTAGAACGGCAGGCGCTGCCCCGGAATGTCCGATCGCCACACCGCGTGGTTGAAGAGGTGGACGCCAACGCCAAAAGGCGCGAGGTTTCGGCGCGCACAGGCGTAGTTGGACGGCTCCGGCTCGAACCCGAACAACGATCCCGCCCCGCGCGTGAGCGCCAGGTGGCTGAACGAGCCGATATGGGCGCCGATGTCGACGACCACCGTGTCGCGCCCGAGCTCGTTCGGCAACCGATACTCGTTCTGGGTGACGACGCTGTTGTAGATGACCTCGTCGTTCGTGCCTGGGCGAAGACGGAACGGAACGCTCGACATCGATGTCACCGCCTTAGAGTGCACCTTGTGATATTCCGGCTGCGCGTAACCGTAACAGACCGCGAGGGATACGAGGGCCTGTCGATTCGTGCTGCTGGCGCCGCGCTGGATTCCCATGCCGGCGATGATGACGCCGATTTTCTCTGAGGCCGCGTGGGAGCGAAACTCGCTGTTGCCGATCTCAATGCGGTACTCGTTACCGAGTGTCTCCTTCTGAGACTTCCGCAGCCACCTCGTCTATCTTCCGAATCTCGTCCGGACCCGAGCGGCGCTTCTCGCTGTCGCGTCGGGCGCGTTCGAGCGCAACGACGAGGCTCGCCGTCGCCTGCGCATCACCTGGGCGATCCGGCTCGTCCTGGCGGCTGTGCTCTTGCCGATCCCGCCACAATCCACCGGCACGGATCGGGTGCGGGATTCGGCGGTGCTACGATCGGCGCCGAGCCAGACGCAGGTCCGGTTGAAGCCGAACGGATAACGCTGATGTCGGTACCGGCCGCGGCGCGGTCCGACTCCCTGGCAAGTGTCGGCTAGGCTCGCGGGGGACCTTCCGCAGAACCTGCGCAGGTTCTATCGTCTTCGTCGTCCTTATGTTGACGAGCATACTGACGCTCTGCGAGTGGTTTAATGACGAGCCGCCGGGCATCAGAGACGCTTTGGACGGTTGGACCGCACTCACGATGGCGCCCGAGCCCCGGGCGTGACCCCTCCGTGCCAAGCCCCGTCATAGTTGGCATGCGACGATGCCATCATCTCCTGTATCCTTGCGCACGCGGTGTCCCAGGTCGTGGAGTCATAGTCTAGGCACTGCGCGCTTCTCTATGGTGATGCGCCCGCGGATGGGAGACGACGCCGCGGATGTGTGACCATCCGTGGTGAGAATCCAGCGTCGCACCGAGGGCCCGCGGGATCCAAGCCCGTTCCGAGCGATGCACGCACGACGAGGAGAGCATTGGGCTTCTCTGACCCCGGTGCGACGCCGCGAGGCGGGGCGCGCCGCACGATGGCGGCCGGATTCTCACCGCGGGCTGCCCGAGTGTCTGCCTCTACGGTTGCCCAGCGCACGCGTCGTATCTTTGGCCTAGCGGTCCTGGGCTCGAGCGCCGCCGCCGCCGCGGCCGCCCTCTGGCTCGCGCCGGCCTCGCTGCACATCATCGGTTGGCAGGGCGAGAGCGCCCGCGTGGTGGCGTTGCTCGCCCCGTGGCGTGATCTCGCGCTGGCTCTCACCGCGGCCATGATAGTGGCGACCGCCGTCGTCAGCGTTTCGCGACGGTTCGGTGGCGCGTCGTTCGCGGTGATCGCGAGCACGGCCGCGCCGCTCTCGCTGCTCTGGTCATGGGTAGTTCCCTACCTCCCAGGTCTGACCCCCAGGTTTCCCATCTTGAGCATGCTGGCTGGCCCGTTACGATGGGTCATCGCGGCCGCCGCGATGGCCGGCTTGGTCCTCCCGCTCGTGGCCCGCGTCTCGTGGCACCGGATCCCGCGTCTCGACCGGCGGGCGGTCTTCGTCGTGTCCCTCGTTGTCCTGTCCGCGCTCGGCTTCACCGTCACACGGTCCCAGGCGCTAACCGGCGACGAGCCGCACTACCTCGTCGTGACGCACAGCCTGGTCGCGGACGGCGACCTGCGCATCGAGAACAATCACCAGCAGGAGGACTACACGAGCTTCTTCCCCGGCGAGCTGCGGCCCCACTTTCTCAGACGTGGTCACGATGGTGTGATCTACTCGATTCACGCGCCTGGTCTGCCGGCCCTCCTCGCACCGGCCTACGCGCTGGCGGGGTACCCGGGGGCCGTGGCGTTGATGGTTCTACTGACGTCGATGGCCTCGCTGGCTCTCTTCGATCTCATGCGGCGATTCGCTGGTCAGACGGTGTCGCTGGTGAGCTGGGTGTTGTTGACGTTCAGTGTGCCGCTGCTGCCGCTTGCCTGGATGATCTACCCGGAGGTCCCCGCGCTGCTGGTCGTGGCATGGGCCGCCCGCTGGATCGCCGATCCACCGTCGGAGGCGTCAGTGGCCAGGCTCTGGGTCTGGGTCGGCCGCGGTGCGGCGCTGGCGGTGCTCCCGTGGCTCCACACGAAGTTCGCGGTGCTGCTCGGCTGCCTGACGTTGGCGCTCATCGTGCGGCTCTGGCCTGCCCGCCGAGCACTCCTCACGCTGCTGGCGCCAATCGCCGCTTCGATCGCGGCGTGGATGTTCACCTCGTACGTAATGTACGGAGACCCGAACCCGACAATCGCCTATGGCGGCGGGGCCGGGTTGGAGCTCGGGAACGTGCCTCGGGGCCTACTTGGCCTTCTATTCGATCAGGAGTTCGGGCTGCTGATCTTCACGCCCCTCTACGTGCTCGCCCCCATCGGGCTGTGGCACGCGCTGCGCTTGCCGGAGCCCCGGCCGGTGGCCCTCTGGTACGCGGGCATCGCGGCAGTGTTCCTCGTCGCCGTGACCCAGGTTTACATGTGGTGGGGCGGTTCCAGCCCGCCCGCGCGATTCCTCCTTCCGGTCGTGCCGCTCGTCGCTCCGCTCATCGCCATCGCCATCGATCGACTACGCGGACCGACCGGTCGCGCGCTCATCGGCGTGACAGCGGTCTGGAGCGTGATGGCGGTCATTGCCGGGCTGCTATCCGATCGGCGGAGCTTGCTCCCCGAAAACCGGGACGGGACCAGCCGTCTCGTCGAGGCCGTGGCCGGCGGCGCGCCACTAGGCAACGCCCTGGCGAGCTTCTTCGAGGCCGACTGGATGACGTCCGCGGGCGCGCTCGTTCCCTGGCTCGCGGCCGCCACTGGTGGCCTCCTCCTCGCCCGGCTGGTGGCGCGGCGGCCGAGTGCCGCAGGCGGCGCGTTCTGGGGCGGATCGGTCGGCATCGTCGGCACCATCATCATCGGCAGCGTCCTGGGCAACCCCCTGATCCCCGATGCCGCGCGCGCGAAGATCGCCAACGCCGGCCGCACCCGCTTGTTGATGGCGTACGAGGGCGACCGGCTCTGGGGACTGTCGTACGTGCCGATCGCCAGGCTCCACGATAGTGCCGTCGTTGCCGAGAGCTGGCTGACGTCGCCGGCGGATGCGCGGCGGGACCTCGATGATGGGCACGTGCTGTTCGGTCCGTTCGACCTTCCCGCCGGCACGTACACGATGCACGTCGTGTATCGGGAGCCGGGTGTGACGGCGCGGTGGTCGGTGGCGTACTACCTTCGCCGGATGCGGGGCATTCTCGCCCGGGGATCGGACACGAACGCCGACACGGCCGTCTCGTTCACGCTGCCGGTTGGGTTGCCCGCCGTGTGGGCACGGTTCCCGGGATCGGACGCGATCCGATACGTCGACGAGATTCGAGTCGTGCCAGCGGATGTCGTGCCACGTCGCGATCGCATCGATGCCCGTGACGGCATCCGGCAGATCTGGGCGGTTGACGAGACTTCGGGCGCCTACGTGTTCTTCGTCGACGACAACACGGATCCGAGAGGAGACCACTTCTGGGTCCGGCATCGCGCGACGGGAACCATCCTCGTCACCGCGCCCGGCGACCTGGTTCCGGAGGTGACGATCACCAACGCTGCTCCAGTGCCCGACGCCATCCGCGTGCAGACCGGCGCATGGACGACGGAGGTGACGCTCGAGCCCGGTGAGACGCGACGCGTGCGGATTCCCCGTGCCGATGCCGCCATCATTCCGATCGCCATCACCACCACCGCCGTGTTCGAATTCGCGCCGGGTCAGCGGGTCAGCTGCCACGTGCGCCTCGACCTCGTCTCGTCGTCATGAGCGCCCCCGCGAATGAATGCGCGGCTGGTCGACCGAAAGATCGTACGCTGCGCGCTCTTCACTTTCTCGTCGGCGTGGCCCTGGCTGCGAACGACGTGCAACTCACGAAGGGACGTGACGGGGTGCTCGCTCGGACCCTTCAGATCGTTCTGCATGCAGCCGGCGAGAAACGCCCGAGCGACCTGTTTCCGGTCGTGAGACGTGTCGCCAGTCGAGTCGAACAAGTCAGGGCCCATGATGTTCTGTGGCGAAATCAACTCTGCGCATTGCATCCTCCTGTTCGGGGCTCCGCCCGGCCGCTGGTGATGAGCGGCAGACGGCTCGCCGCACATCTCCGACTTGGCCCGTGTGACGAGAGTGCGTACCCAACCCGCGCCGGCCGCGCCGGCGGAACCTGCTTCTCTGTGCCTGGAAACGGACCGTTTCACGCTGGCCGTACTGTCTCGTGCGGGTTCGTACGGTCCCGCCCGTTTTCATTCGCCTTTTCGCGACTATCGTTCATCCCTCGTGCGGTCTCGTACCGTCCCATCTAGCGGAGTTCGTTAGCAGACTGTTAGAAAACCTCACCCGTAGAGCAGTGCCGCCAACCGGGCTGCCGCGTCTTGCTGCATCGACGGGAGGGCGTGGGCGTAGACGGAGAGCGTCATCTCGATCTTGGCGTGGCCGAGCCGCTGCTGGACGGGGCTCCGGCGCGAGCTGTCCCCGGTGGCGAAACGTGCACCACGCGTTCAACGCGGGGTTGGTCGCGGTGTGATCACGGTGGCGCTGGTCTCGTCGTTCATCCCCTTCGAGCCGCGCGGGCCGCACGGATCCCATCGTCGCGTTACGCGGCGTCTAGCGGGTGCGGTGAGACCTGATCGCCGGACGTTCGATCTCAGCGCTGGATAGGCAACGTATATGCTGCTGTGGCGGCCGCGTGACTGCCGTAACATGTGCCGCACGTGAGCCCTCCGATCACCCCTCATCTCACCGCGGCTGATCTCGACGGCGGTTAGCGTGATGGATCTGCTGAAGGAAGCGGGCGGCCAGGATATCGGGCTCGTGCTGGAGGTGCCCCGTCGGCTGATCGTGCGTCTTACGTTCGAGTATTGACCATGACGAAGTCACCTCGATCGCTCACACCAGTGTGTCTGACGCTGCTTGTGGGAGGCGCACTCGTCGCCGCCCAGCAGCAGCCGTCGGATCGGCTGTCAGGACAGCGCACGGAGGTTGATCTCAGCATCGGCGACCGGATCGGCGCACCGCCGCGGTTCGCCGTGCCCGACTGTCTGGTGCCTCGCGGCGAGCCGGACCTCGTCACGGTCGGACAGACGATCGCGCAGGTGCTCTGGGACGATCTTGAGTTCGAGCGCGAATTCCGGATGCTTGCGCCGGACACCTATGACACCGTCCCTCGCTCCAGGACGTTGACCGACCTGCCCTTCGACGCGTGGCGCGAGCTGGGCGCAGACGGGGTTGTTAGCTGCACGGTCAGTGCGCTGCCGAACGATCAGATTCGGGTCCAGGCACGGCTGTTCAACGTCCGCTCGCTCGAGTCGGCGTTCGGTGTCGAGTACACCGGATCGATACGCAACACCCGGGTCTATGCTCACCAACTGTCCGACGAAATTCACCGGCAGCAGCGCGGTCTCGAAGGTATCGCGCGCACGCACATCGCGTTCGTCTCCGACCGTGACAGCGAATCGGTGCTCGGATTGGTCGAGAAGCGCCAAACCAAAGAGGTCTACAACGCCGACTACGACGGCGCCAATGTTCGGCGCGTGACGGTCGGCCGCTCGCTCAACATCACTCCGGCGTGGGCGCCGAACGGGAGATCCATCGCCTACACGACGTATCGCGATGGACCGCAGGACGTCGCCATCTCGCACATCTACGAGGGCCGGCTCGAAGCGCCCCTGGGCGGCAGCGCGTCTGTCCACAACTGGCTGCCCGCGTATTCGCCTGACGGACGTCAGGTCGCGTTCAACTCGAACCGTGACGGCAATCCCGAGACTCGTGCTGTCGGTATCCAGTACGCTTCAGTACCTTCGCAGCGGCGGGGCTCTTGCAGAAGAGTACCAACCCCTGTCGCCCGCGTCCTATCACCAAAGTTCTACCTGCGAGGCAGGTTCTACGATCCGATCATCACAGCAGCAATTCTGCGATGTGCCGTGACCTCCGCTCTGCAGCGACCGATGGTGCTCTGATCGAGGCGCTCGGTCAACGCCTTCGTGAGCTCCAACTCTTGGATCGCCCGTGCCGGTGCCCCCCGCATCGCCAGGTGCGAGCAGAAGGTGTGCCGGAGGATGTGGACACCCTGCCGATCCAAGCCGGCTCGCCGTGCGGCCCAGCGCACCCGATCCTGGACCATCTTCTGTGACAGGGTTCGGCCTCCGTCCACCAGCACACGAGGACTACGCAGGTGCCGATGGTCCCGCAGCGCTCTTGCCAGTCGCACGGTCATCGGGACGTGGCGCAGCCGCCCGCCCTTCGTCGCGGTCACGTGTCCCTTCCATTCGGACTGGCAGATGCGCAGTTGGCGCTTGCCCAGATCCACGTCCGACCACTCCAACGCCATCATCTCGCCACACCGCAGCCCCGCCTCACCGCCCAGGAGCACAATGAGATACGTGTTGGCGTCCACCGCCTTGGCTGCGTTGACGAGTTGTTCGTAGGCCGGGAACTCGTGGAACGCCATCGCGGTCCGTGCTGTCTTGACCTGCCGGATCGTGCAGGGCATCCGGTCGATCACGCCCCACTCCACCGCCACGGACAGCAACCGCCGGAGGGTCGCCAACACGTCGTTGGTGGTCTTCGGCGCGCACGTCTGTAGCCGGAGCTTGAGGCGTTGCACATCCTCGTTGGTGATCGCGTCCAGTCTCTTCCGACCGAACCGAGGAACGAGATGCACGCGGAGGATCGTTTCCTTCGCGGCGATCCCACTCGGCTTGTGTCGGTTCGCCCGCGCATGACCGTCGATGAATCGCGGGGCGAACGTCGCGAAGGTAGGCACCTCCTTCCTGGGCTTGGGCTGGACCGTGGGCCACCAGGGCATGCTCACGCGCCTCCGCCCATCGCCGTGCGCCCGACTTCGACGACAGCGCCAGCTTCTTGCGATCGCGTCGCCGTGATCCGTCGGGCAGCACCACGCGGATATCCACTTCCCAGCCTCCCGTCCGATACGGCACGACTCTTACGCTCATCGCCTGTCTCCTTCCGGCGATGGCGCACGCCTTTCGTCGAACCAGCCTAGCAGGTCATCGCGCCGAATCAAGACGCGGCGTCCGATGCGGGTGACGCCGGGCAATTGTCCACGGGCGATCATCGAGTAGACACCCTCCCCCGTCGTCCGAAGCACCTCAGCGGTTTCGTTGACGGTGTACAGCGGCGAGACGGCTGCACCGGCTGGGCGATCCACGGGTGCATCTGACGACGCGCGCCGGTTCCGGCTCGCGAGCGCGCGGCAGCGCCCGGTGCAGTAGCGACGCTGGGGCCCTACTACGCCATGCTGCTCATTGAGCGAGTCAAGCCCATTCTTAGTTGAAACTCTCCACGGCTCCCGATGGCTTACGCGGCCTGCTTCTTCGACGTCGTCGTGTCGATCTTCAGTTCTCGCTTCAATGCGGCCCGAAGCGTGGGAAGGTGGCGGTAGCCCCTCACCCTTCGTAAGCGCGGTTCGATGTCCAGGAGGGCGGTCGCCAGCCAGCGGTGGCGTTGGCTCGAGCTCTGCCAGTGATCTACCTTCGCGCAGCGTTCCTCGACCAGCGCATTGACCGACTCCAGACAGTTCGTCGTCTTCAGCGACCGGCCCAGCACTCCGTACACGCCCAATCGATGTCACGTCAGGGTTTCGTCCAGGCCTTCCGCCAAGCTGTCAGCCGCCGACTGGTTCCGCTCGTCCAACTCGCCGTGGAGCGTCTCGAGCGCACCGAGGGCCTCGTCGTAGTCCGGCCGGTTGTACGCTCGCTGGAGACGCTGACGCCACACCGCCTGCTCGGGCTTGGCCAGGTAGCTCACCACGTTCTCGCGCTTGTGCCACTGGCACCGTTGGACCAGGGCCCGGCCCCGGAAGGCCTTCCGGACGGCCGTGCGGAGCCCCTTGCCGCCATCGAGGATGACCAGCACACCCTGGGAGAGGTCGAGGCCCCGCTCGACCAACGACCGCAGGAACGGTGTGAGCACCGTCGCGTTCTCCGTGTCCGTTTCGACGAAGCCCAGGAAGCGTTTCTCCCCAGACAGCGTGATGCCTAGCGCGATGACCATCGTCGCGTCAGCGAACGTCTTGCCGTCCAGGAACACGGCCACCACGTCCTCATCGGATAGGTCCCGCTCCTGGAACGCCCGTAGCTGCGCCGCGCTGGCCTGGATGAACCCCCGGGACACCGTCGAACTCGACAGCCCGATCGCCCCGGGAATCGCCGCCGCGGCCGCCGCGTAGTTGCGGCACGAGATCCCGTAGAGCACCCGTCGCAGCAGCGCGTCGTCCACCTCGCGGTCGTCATGCAACGCCGCATACGACCGCAGCGGAATCTCGCTCCCTGCGAGGCGACGAATCCGGGGCACGCGAATCGGCACGCGCTGCCCCGCGAGACCCACCGTCCCAGGGTTACTGCCGTGACGGCGTCCACCGACCGACGCGTCCTTCCGGACGTAGCGCTCGCTCGCCAGCGCCGTCACCTCCTGGTCGAGCAACTCCTGCACATGCATCAGGCCCAGGGGCACCAGCGAGCGGATCAGCTCCACCTTCGCGTCCAGCTCCAGATCCGCGTAGGCCTCGCGGTGAATGATGTTGACCGAGCCCAGCTTGCGAACTTTCTTGCGCTTCCTGACAGCACGTAGGCCACTCATCGTGGCTCCTCTCTCTCGTGGGGTGATGTCCGTCTTTTGCAACGTCATCACACCACAGGGTCTGGAGCCGTTTCAATTTTCAACTAAGATTAGCTCACCCTCCATTGAGCTGAGTCGGACGGACGCGGCGATTTCAGAGACGAGATACGCCATCGACAGGGATCCCCTCTTTGCCGTGGGCCGTCACATGCTCGCAGTCGCGTTGTATACCGCACGGCAGTTCGAGGCGGCGGTTCAGGAGGCTCAGGCCGGCATTGACCTGGATCCGAGCTACTACTCGTTCCACCTCGATCTTGGCTGGGCGTTAGCTGGTCTCGGCCGGTGTGAAGAAGCGGTGAAGGCGTTCAGAGCGGCGGCGAACGTAGCCCCCGGCGATCCGCTGACGCAGGGACACTTGGGTTGGGGGCTGGCAGTTCTGGGTTCCCTTTGACCCGATTCGCGCGATCCCCGCTTCCAGGCCCTCCTCCGCCGCATGAACTTCCCCGAGACGGCGGTTGACGGGTAGCGCCAGTATCACGCAGCGCGTGCCCGACCCGTTACAGAACTGAGGGTGGATGTCCGGCGTCGTGACACGGACCGGCCCGCGAGATGGGGCTGACCCTCCGCGACCCACGTTCCTCGGCCCGTCGCGGGAGGTTCCGGTCGGTCCGAGACGCGGCATGTCGCTTGCTCTGCTCTCTCGTGAGAACGGCGAATGCGAACGCTCAAGCGGTGCTGATGGTGGATGCGATACACACACCACGAGTGGTCCGCCTGGCGCGGACTCGGTCCTGCGGAACGATATCTGCGCCGTGCTGCCCTCAGTGACGGTTGGCGACGGAGCGTGGACCTGATCCGATGAGGACGACCCACTCGCGCGAGGCCGCTGGACCGGAACCCGTTTCTCGCCGACGCACGATTGACGCCATCGTCGAGGCGGCGTCACGGGCCGAGGGCATCCACCTCACCGACGTGGACACGTTAACGACGCTGTTGGTGCGGACCGACAACTCGCTCTACCAGATCACGATCCTCAAGCCGTGCGCCCGTGAAGTGTTGGTTCAAGATGGGCCGTTCTTCCCGGTGCGCACGAGAGCCTGCCTGAGCGGGTCGAGTTTCGGTGGTAGCTGTTTGAAGCTCAGCTGGGTCGGCATCGGCCTTCACCTGGAGTTCCACATCGAGGGTCACTGGGTCATCACGTCGCGCGTGCGCTCCATCGCGATCGAGTCGGCGGTGGGACGCCCCTGCTAGTGGTTCGCGCGAGCAAGCGTGCGAACGCTTCCTGCGGCCCTCGCTGGCCGTAGCTGGCTGTTGGCGGGCTGTTCGGCAGCGCAACCCTCTGAACAACCGTTCAAACGGCTCATGGAGCCATCCTGCGCGGCCTGTGGAGCAGGCGGCTCTGCGGGACTACAATCGCCCTGACCAGCGTCGGTTGATCCAGCACAACCCATGGCCCTCACCGTCGGCTCCCGCCTCGGCCATTACGACGTGACCGCCCTCATCGGAGAGGGAGGGATGTGGCCGTGCGAGTGCAATGACTGACGGACCCGTGGTCGCGTCGCTTGCTCAGGAGTTTCTGTCCGTTTCGCGGCGGCGACTCCGAGGGCGCCGGTCTCGCATTGAAGCGTGTCTCACCGCGCTGTCGGAGGACCAGATCTGGTCACGCCAGCACGAGGTCGAGAATGCAGTAGGTAACTTAGTTCTGCATCTGTGCGGCAACGTGACGCAGTGGCTGCTGGGCGGCGTAGGAGGGCAGAGTGTGTCCCGCGACCGAGATGCCGAGTTCCTACGGCGAGACCCGATGCCGCGTGAGGAGCTGGTCCAGACACTTCAGAACGTGATGGTGAAGACTGACGAGATCCTGGCGCGAGTCACGCCGGACGAGCTGCGTCGGGTCCGAACCATTCAGGGCTACGACGTGACTGGGCTACAGGCCATTTACGTGGCGGTCGATCATTTTGCTGAGCATACTGGGCAGATCATCTGGGCCACGAAGCGGATGACGGGAGCAGACCTGGGTTTCTACGCGTCGCTCCAGGGAGGTGTCAACGTGACGCCTGGCGCGACCCCTAAATCGCGACCATCAGACCCATGACTCTGAAAGTTGGCTCCCGGCTCGGGCATTATGACGTCACCGCCCTCATCGGCGCGGGCGGCATGGGCCAGGTCTATCGTGCAACCGACACCGATCTGGGCCGCGACGTCGCCCTGAAGATCCTTCTATGAAGCGGCTTGTCAAGTCACCTCGTTGTTCGTCGAAGCTCTCACGCTCTCCGATACACCCTCCAGTGAGCGCGCCGTCCCCGCACCCAGCTGGGGGGCGCGCGCGAACGGGTCGGCAGCTCGGTGTGCTGTCCACGGGCCCGGATTTCGGTCGCTAGGGTAACAACCTGCTTAGACGCGCCGGGCTGAAGCCGCGAGGTGCGTCATCCTTCTATTCGCGCTCGACAAGGGCGATCTCTGATCGCCGGCGCAAGAGACGATCCGAATGGGGGGCGGCACCATCTCCCTGCCGGCCTCGCGTGCGACCAAGGATCTTCACGTGCTCACCCACCAACCCTGCAACCCCGGACCTCACTCAGTGGCCCGACCGCACCACCAAGGACTTACCCGCTCATCCCGTGCGGCACTGGGACCCCGACGCGGCGCCCGTCATAGACCGTCTGGTCCCGCCACATCGCAAACAGGATCCCCGCCAACCGGCGCGCGACGGCCACGGTGGCGATGCGCCGGCCGCGGCGCGTGGCCAGTTGCTCGGCCCAGGCGCGCAGGCCCGCGGCCTCCGCCCGGCGAGACCGGAGCGCGGCCCACGCGGCTTGCACCAGCAACCAGCGCATGCGCGGATTGCCCGCCTTCGTAATGTGGCCCCGACGGTGGCGGTCCGCAGAGCTGTCCTCGCTGGGCACCAAGCCGAGAAAGCTCTCGACCTGGTGGGCCCCGCCAAAGCGCCCCGCCTCATCCAGCGTCGCGACGAATGCCGTCGCGATGAGGGGGCCTACCCCGGGGGCGGTAGTCAACCGCTGTACCACCGGGTTGGCCGCCGCCGTCTCGATGACCTGGGCATCGGCCACGGCGAGCTGCGCGGTCAACTGTTCCCACAGGGCGAGCAGCGGCTGGAGCGCCGCCTGTAACTCGTCGGGGAGCTCCAGCTCCGTCACATACGTACCGAATCGGTCGGCATCCCCGGCCCGGACGCGCAGTCCCTCCCGCCGCACCAGCGCCCGCACCAAGGCGATGGTGCGCCCGCGGGTCCGCCCGAGCAGGTCGCGCACCCGGAGCTGGCGCCGCACCCGATGCTGGGCGGCCGACACGCGATGCGCCGGGCGATAGGAACCGAGTCGGGCCGCCTCGGCCAGCATCCGCGCATCGCGCCGATCCGTCTTCACACGCCGGCGCCGTTCGGGATACATCGGGGCGTAGTTCGGATCCGCCACGATGACCTCGTGGCCGCACTGCTCGATCGTCTGCGCCACCCATTCGCTTTCCGTCGTCGCCTCGAGGAGCACCCGGGCACACGGTCGGCTCCCGAACATCTTCGTGAACTGCTGCCGCGTACTCTGAATCCGTCGTTCGATGATCTCGCCCTCGGACGTGAGGATGCAGATTTGACTTTCTCTCTTATGGACGTCGATGCCAATATGCTCCATGGCTGGTCTCCCTCTGTGCGCCTTGAGCGCGTTTGAAAAATGTGGAGCGCAAGCTACCACGTGGGGACGACCAGCCGCTTCATCCTATCTCCCCGACGCCTTCGCCGCTGATAGGATCGCGTGAACGGAGCTGGACGTCACGCATCGGGCGGAACACAACCCGAGGAGATGCCATCATGTCAGATCGATTGACGCGTCGAGTCGTGCCCCTGTTTCTGATCGCGCTCGTGTCGGCATCCTGCACGGTCGCCGGCGACACCGATCCGGCCAGTCGCGTCACCGAGCTCGCGCGCGACCTCGCGGTCGTCCCACCGGAATCGGTCGGGCTCGCCACAGACCGTCTCGAACGACTCGAGTCTGGCATGCAGGCGTTCGTGGACGACGGCAAGCTCGCGAGTGTCGTGACCCTCGCCGCACGTCACGGCAAGATCGTGCATTTCAGCGCCGCGGGCAGCAAGGACGTCGAGAAGGGCGATCCGATCGAGACCGACTCGATCTTCCGGATCTACTCGATGACCAAGCCGGTCACCGGTGTCGCGATGATGATCCTGTACGAGGAGGGCAAGTGGCGTCTCGACGACCCGGTCGCGAACTACATTCCAGCCTTCGCCGACGTGCAGGTCTATGCGGGAGACGGCCCGAATGGGGAGCCGAGACTCGAAGCGCCAGCCTCTCCGCTGACGATACGCCAGCTGATGACGCACTCGGGGGGGCTCTCGTACGGGGGCAGCGATCACTACGTTGACCAGCGGTACAGGGAGCGCGGTCTTCGTCACGGGCGACTTCAACGGGACGCGGATGGGTTCGATCGGCGCAGCACGCTCCAGGACATGGTCGACGAGCTCGCGACGATGCCACTCCTGGTCCAGCCCGGGACCCGCTGGATCTACAGCGCCTCGGTCGACGTCCAGGGCCATCTCGTCGAACAGCTCTCCGGCCAGCCACTGGCGGACTTCTTCCATGATCGGATCTTCGAGCCGCTCAGGATGATCGACACGGCCTTCTACGTGCCGGAGGAGAAGTTGGGGCGGTTGGCCGCGGTGCACGCCGTGGGCGATGACGGAAAGCTCCGCCCCGCGCCGCACGGCAGCATGGGCGTGCTCAACCCGGATCCGACGATCGCGCCAAGCCTCCCGCAGGGAGGCGCCGGTCTCTTTTCTACCGCTGAGGACTACGCGCGGTTCGCTCAGATGCTGGCGAACAATGGTGAGCTGAACGGCGAGCGTATTCTGGCGCCGCGCACCGTGAAGATGATGGGAACCAGCCATCTGTCGCCGGAGGCGGAAGCGACGATGACCCCTGGCCTAGGGTTCGGTCTCGACTTCGCGGTCGTGCTCGACGCCGCGGCGGCCGGCGTCCCGACCCCGGAGGGGTCGTACTACTGGAGCGGCGCGGCAGGTACATGGTTCTGGATCGACCCGGCGACCGATCTGGTGTTCGTCGGGATGATCCAGCATCGAGGGCAGCGGGCGATCGGTGAGATACGTGGCCTGTCTCGGAATCTGATCTACCAGGCCATCGTCGCCGACTGAGGCGGCTGGATAGCCTCGTCCCTGTGGACTGACGCCCCGGCGCGGCGATCTGCTGCGGGCTATCGAGCTGCCCTCGACGGTCCGGGCGCTCTCGATGACCTGTCTAAGGGGCACCGAGTATGTCGCCGTCGCGATCGGTTCCGGTCGGGACCCGGATGTGATCGCGGCGCTGGCGCGACGCTCTTACGGCAAGGCCAACGCCACGAGCTCGGGTGGGCCGCCGCGCGCGCTGACGACCGTCACCGCGATGTACTGCCGGCCGCCGGCCTCGTATGTCATCGGGGCGCCGATGGCCCGCCCTGGCAACGGGACCTCGGCCAGCGTTGCGCCGGTCGCCTTGTCGCGCGCGGCCAGCACCCAGCCGCCGCCCTCACCTGGTGCCTGTTGGCCGCTGAACAGGAGCGTGCTCGTCAGTAGCAACAAGTCGCGACCGCCGCCCAGCGGCGGCAGCTAGACATCACGCAGCCGGGCATGGTTCAGGATGGCCGGAGACCCACGGCCGTTGGCCTGCTGCCAGGCGATCTCGCCGCGGTTGAGGTCGATCGCCGTGATCCGTCCATACGGTCCCTTGAACAGCGGGAGTCCATCCGGCCCACCGGGCGGCTGCATCCGACCGCGCGAGTACCGCAGGTTGGAGCGATCTGGGCCCAGCTCGACCAGCGCCGGGATGATCGGCCGGGTCGTCGACGGGACATAGAGCAGACCGGTCTCCGGATCGAACGCGGCACCGGTCCAGTTGGCGCCGCCCCCGTAACCGGGAAGCGCGATGGTGCCGCGCGTGTCGTTCGGACCGGTGCCGATGAGCGACGGCGGCGTGAAGATCGGCCCAGGCACGTAATCGTCCAGGATCTCGATCGCGTCGGCGCGCAGCTCGGGCGTGTAGTCGATCAGATCTGCCTCCGTCACACCTTGCCGGTCGAAGGGTGGCGGCCTCGTGGGGAACGGTTGCGTCGGCGCGGTCCACTCTCCCGGCACGCTGGACGCCGGAACCGCCCGCTCCTCGATCGGCCAGACCGGCTCGCCGGTCACGCGGTCGAAGACGAAGGTAAATGCTTGCTTGGTGACCTGCGCCACTGCCTTAATTTGCCTCCCGTCGACGGTGATGTCGACCAAGTTCGGTGCCGCCGGCGGGTCGTAGTCCCACAGATCGTGATGAACGAACTGGAAGTGCCACGCCCGGTTCCCGGTGGCACACTCGACCGCGACCAGGCTATTGGCGAACAGCTTGGCGCCCGGGCGATGCCCCCCGTAGTGGTCGTTCGTGGCGTTGCCGACCGGCAAGTAGGCGTAGCCGAGCTCCGGGTCGGCGCTCATCATCGTCCAAACGTTGGCGTTCCCGGTGTAGCCCGCTGATCCGTCCTCCCAGGTGTCGAAGCCAAACTCGCCGGGCTGGGGGATGGTGTGGAACGTCCAGCGCAGCGCGCCGGTCCGCGCGTCGAAGCCCCTGACGTGGCCGGGTGGCGACTCCTTGAACCGCGGCTGATCGGAGACCGCCGAGCCGACGATGATGACGTCGTTGCAGACGACCGGCGGCGACGTCACCGAGTAGTTGATCGGCGGCGGGTCGCGCCGCGCGCGCGGAATGCCGCGCATCAGGTCGACGCTGCCGTCGTCGCCGAACGCGCGCACCGGCTCGCCCGTCCGCGCGTCGACGGCATGCAGCCTGGCGTCGCCGGTGGCCCACACGATCCGCGCCTGCCGTTCGTCGGTCCAGTACGCCAGCCCGCGGTGGCTGAACCCAAGCACCATGATCGGGATGCCGAAGGCGTAGCTCTCCGGGTCATACACCCAGCGCGTCCCGCCGGTCGCCGCGTCGATGGCGGCCACCTGTGAAAACGGCGTGCTGAGACAGAGCGTGTCCCCGACCATCAATGGAGTGCCTTTCAGCCCGTTGATGCTCACGTTGGGAGTATCGTTGGCGATCGCGAGCGCCGGAAAGCGCTCGCGGAGCGCGTCGAGATCGAACCGGGCGTCGACCGAGACCCACCGCCAGGCCACGGCCAGATCGCCGACGTTGTCCGCGGTGATCTGCGCCAGCGGCGAGTACTTCGTGCTCCCGGTGTCGCCGGCGTAGCTGCGCCACTCGCCGTCGTCGGCGCCGTGTTGTCCCGCCGTGGCCGCCGGGGCGACGGCCAGGGCGAGCAGGATCGCACCCCCCGCCCGCGTGAGCCGACGTCTGAGTGTCATCGCCATCTGCAGCTCCTACGCTCCTCGGGCCGCGCCAACGCGATCAGCTGTATGGTCGTCTCCGTCGCCGATCGCCCGCCCGATGGACGTGTGGTGGGCCGCCAGGTTTGTGGTCGCGTCGCAGACGATCGCGCCAGCAGCGCCAACTCAAGCATTTCGTGCGCTGTCCTTGTCGAAGGCGCGGAGCGTGGTCAACTCGATGCCCGAGATCCGTTGCGACCGCGACGACAGTTAGCCACCGCAGGCGTGCATGTGACGGCCGCCGTCGCCGCCGGTCTCGCTTCCAGTGTCCGCGAGTGTATCACCAAGATCTGGCGAGCACCCGAGCCGGGTTCGCGGGCAACTGCTCGGGTCGAACGGCGGACGGACCTCCCCGCTGGGCAGTAGAGTACGCTGGCCGCGGGAGGCGGCCGTAGACCCGCCCGCGGACAGGTCCGCAGACGAGCTGCCGTGATTTGACGGCGCGGCCGCGCCGACAGCCCGCGCGCGATCACCGACCTTACCGGGATCCTGGATTTGTGGCTTCTGCGGCAGCCTTCTCTTCCGCCCGCGCGACAACGAGGATGTTGTAGAGGCCGAGATTGCCCTCATGGCACGCGTACTCGAAGATCGGACCCTCCGTCTTCTTCATGGGAACCTGCGCCGTCCACGGGCTCGCCCACGTGGTCGGATCCTCAACCGTAAACTCGTAAAGCAGCGTGTCGGCGTCGACGCGGCTGATGCGCTCGACCAGATGCATATTCGGGCTCGATCCCGCATTCCAGGTTTCAAGGTAGAAATTCGCGGTGTCAACGACCAGCGTGTTGCCCTCCCACCGGGCGCGCGAGTCGCCTCTCCACTGCTGGATGTCCTCTCCGATATGCGGACGCCCATCCAGCGGGACGATGCGCGCGTCGTTGACCATTTCGGTCCGAATTACCACGTGATCGGGAGTCTGGAACAGCTGCATGTTGTTGTTGTAGGCCAAAGGAACGATAGGCGGTCCGCTGTTGAACCCGAGGATGCAACGCTCGGCTACGGTGCGGTCCTCCGGGCCGTGGGCGAGGCGTTCCTGCACCTCCGCGCGAGCGGCTCGTCTGTTTTCCCCTTCTGGCGTCCAAGGGATTTTCCCATCCGGTGGGTCAATGATCAGTGACGTTCGCCGGCTCTCGACGACCTTCGTGATCGAGGGGTACCAGAAGAGGTTGAGGGCCCCCACGGTCCCGGGGGCGGCGGGGCACTCGGGACCGGCCGCGCATCGGCCTCAATGCGGTCAACGGCTTGCTGTTCGAGGTTGGCCGCCTCCTCCTCCGTCAGGAATTCTTGCCCTGCCAGGTCATCCGGTCGTTCCAACGGTGTAAGGTTGCTGAAGTCCCAGACACCCTGCAGGTCAGGGTGCCCCCATGGCGTTCGGGGCGGCGTTGCCGTGTTCGTCGACTGTGCAGTAGCCAAGATGGGCGTCAGCGCCACGAGCGCGAGCACGGTCACGACCGCCGCGAGACATCGATGGCTCATCGGTTCCTCCTCATCGCTCTTCTGCGCTTTCTTCCCAAGACGCTCATCATAGACCCGGACGCAACCGCGTGAAACAGCTTCTCGCGGGAATCGTGAGCGAGAGCCTCGCGGTTCGCACCGGACACCCCCGGGAGGGAGCGACGCGTTGTCATTGTCGACACCGCCCGGAGAGCGCTGGCCGCTACTTCGTCTCCAACGTCGCCTCACCCCAGGTCAGGGCATTGAACAGCTCGTTGACGAACGTGACGACGACCGGCTCCGTGATGCTGAACTTGTCGTCGTCGCCATCGTAATCGCGCACCGTCAACGCGCCGTCCAGCCCCACGATGCCGTAGGTGCCTTCCCCCTCGCCCTCGGCGTCGCTGAACTCGAACGTGCCGTCGGCCCTGAGCCTGAGCGTGAGGCTGCCGTCGTCGGTGCCTCATTCGGTGTCGTTGCGAATACGGCTCCCCGGTGGGGCCGCCGCCAGCTCGATCTCGACCGGAGGCTGTCGAAACAACGCGTCACCTTGCTCTATCTGCATCGCCACGCCCATCGGCGCGTAGCCCGCGGCCCGAAACTCGACCACCCAGTCGCCGCCAGGCAGGTTGCGAAGGTTGAAGCGTCCGTCGTCATTGGTCGTCGTTTCCCGAGGTCGGCGCCTTCGATCGCGCGTCCGGTTTCGCTATCCATGAGTTGCCGCCCGGAAACGAGCACGCCCTCAAGGCCGTTCCCCCAGTCGTCGGTCACCTCCCCACGCACGCTAGCTCGCGCCTGGCGCCGCGGCGTCCCCAACGATGACCCCAGTGACCATGACCCACGCGTACAGGACCGCAACACACCGCGTGATCCACCGCCGCTTGCCTTCGTCCCGTCGTCCGCGCGCACCCATTGGACCACCCATGGCTCACTCCTCAGTCCCGCCACCGGTACGGCTAGCAAGCCCCACGCACAGTCCTCAGTTCGGCAGCGCGAACACGAAGATGTTGTTGCCCGTGCTTGGGCGGAGCTCCGGGGTCAGGGGCAGGAGGAGTCTGGTGGTGAGGGCGGTGCCGGTGCTCACCGCGACGTATTGCCGTCCATTGACGGCGTACGTGATCGGAAAGCCGGTCACGGCCGAGCCGAGGTTGATCTCCCACAGGGTGGCGCCCGTCTCGTGGTCCAACGCCCGGAATCGCCCGTTGGCGTCGCCGCCGAAGACCAGTCCGCCCCCGGTCGCGACAAGCGACGTGGTGGCGGCCCGCTGCTCAACCGTCCAGACCATCTTCCCCGTCTCCGCCGAAATCGCCTGCACCGTCCCGACCTGGTCGGTGCCGGGCGCAATCTGACCGCGGATGATGAGCGAGTAGAGGTTGTTGGCCTCCGACGTCGCCATCGTCCGCGCGCAGGTGTTGCGCAACGGGAAATACATCGTGTTGGTCAAGGGACTATAGGCGCCGGCCTCCCAGTCCTTGCCCCCCACGGCGTGCGGACACGACAGGACCTCCTGACCCTCGCTGCGGAACACCACCTCGGAGTTTTCCGTCACGACGCCGGTGGCGCCGTTGATGTGGCTGACCACGTTCTGCGTCACAGTTGGTGTGGCCCAAAGAAACTCGCCCGTTTCGCGATCCAGGGTGTAGACGATGCCGGTCTTGCCCGGGATCCCGGTCAGCACCTTCCGCACCTCCCCGGGTCGAAGCCGCGGGTTGATCCACCTCACGGCCGTCGCGTCCGGCGCGACGGCGGTGTCGACGAGCAGGCGCTCGAAGGGATGGTCGAGGTCCCAATGATCGTTCAGATGTTGGTAATACCAGACGATCTCCCCAGTGTCCGCGTCGAGCGCCAGCGTCGAGTTGTGGTACAGATGCGTGTTGTCCGTGCCGCCGAGCATGAACTTCGGCGCCGGCGAGGTGACCGACGTCCCGATGTAGATCAGGTTCAGCTCCGGGTCGTAGCTCGGCACCATCCAGGCGCCGACGTGCTTGCGTTCTTCAAAGGGCACGCTGCCCCAGGTCTCGTCACCCGGCTCGCCCGGCGCGGGGATCGTGCGCCGGCGCCAGAGCTCGACGCCGGTCGCCGCATCGTGGGCGGTGATGACGCACGCCTCCGGCCCGCCAGCCGGCTGGCAGCTCCGCCCCGAGATCACCTTGCCGTTGGCGATGATCGGACCGGAGGTTTGGTTGGCGGGGTTCGTCGTGTAATCGAGGATCTGGGTCTCCCAGGCCAGCCGGCCTGAGGTCGCGTCGAGGGCAAAGACGTAATCGTCCTTGCTGGTATCGATAATCTGGGTTCCGTAAATGGCGAGGTTCCGATTGGTGTCGGCCCGGATGTAGTCCTCCAAGTCATCGGGGTGCGCTCGGCGGTATTCCCACCGCAGGTCGCCCGTGACGGCATCCATCGCCTGAATGACATCGCCCGGGTTTGGCATGTACATGATCCCGTTGTACACGAGCGGTGTCCCCTGCTGGCTGCCTGGCGTCAGCCCGCGCGACCAGACCATGCGCAGCTCACCGACGTTCTCGCGGGTGATCTGGTCCAGCGGGCTGTAGCCCCAACTGTCGAGCGTCCGGCGCCACATCAGCCAGTCGGCCGGATCGGGATCCTGGAGGACAGCGTCGGTCACCGGCGTGAAGGTCTGGACCTGCGCCTGGCCGGGGATTCCTGCCGCGACGGTGAGAGCGACGCACGCGAACGTCGCCAGGTAGGCACCAGACGTAGCCGACGCAGATGCACCCATGACCCCTCCTCTGGGCGCCGGTGTCACACGCGGATCACGGCTCGCCCGAGGATCCCGGTGCCGAGCATGCTCGCTCCGCGGGTCGAGGTCAAGGCCAGATGAGGGAAGGCGAATCACGAAACCAGGCATCATGTAGCATTCTCCCAGTAGCCACGGGCGTGGTAAGGCAATTGTCGAGATGAGGACGGCCACAACGGCACGTACGTCCTCGGGGCGATCGATGACGAGATGCCGTCGTCCGGTTCGCATAGCGCGCCTTGCTCTGCCGGTGTGTGTCGTCGCTGCCCTCGTCAGCGCCTGCGATCAGTTCCGCGACGTTCCCTCACCGGCCGGATCGGGAGCCGGCACGACGACGACCGGCGGCGTCGTGCCTCCCGTGCCGATGCCCGATCTGTCGCGGCTGCCGGAGGCCATTCAGGATCAAGTCCGCGAGCGGTATGCCGTCCTGGAGCGTCTCGCACACGAGAAGCCAGCCCCCGGCGAGCTCGGCCGGGCGCACGGCGAGGTCGGCCTGATTCTGATGGCGGCGGAGTACGAGACCTCTGCGCTGGAGAGTCTCGCAACCGCGCAGGAGCTGGCGCCCGACGACCCGCGCTGGCCCTACTACCTCGGGCAGTTGCGTCTCCTCAGGGGCGAGCACGCCGAGGCCCAAGCGGCGTTCGAGCGCGCGCGTGCGCTTCGCCCGACCGACCTGCCCACCCTCGTCCGGCTTGGTGAGATCTATCTCGACCACGGCCGCCCGGGCGAGGCCGACCGTTTGTTCCGCGAAGCGCTCACGATCGCGCCGCGATCGGCCGCGGTGCTGGGCGGCGTCGGACGCGCCGCCCTGGCGCAAGAGAACCACGCGGGCGCCGCGCAGTATCTCGGGCAGGCCTTGAGCATCGAGCCCCAGGCGACGAGCCTCCACTACCCACTGGCCCTGGCATATCGGGGTCTCGGCGATCTGGCGCGAGTCGACGCGCATCTGCGGCAACGGGGCGGTGGCGATCCGACCCTCGCCGACCCGTTGATGGAGGAGTACGACGGGCTGCTCGAGAGCGCGCTCGCCTATCAGAACCGGGGTATCGAGGCGCTCGGAAGCGGCCAGTGGGAACAGGCGGCGGCGCTATTTCGCAAGGGGCTCGAGCTGGAGCCGGAGAACGCGGCGCTGGCCCTTCAGGTGGGCACGGCGTTGCATCAGATGGGCGATGTCGACGCCGCGATGGAGCAGTTCGAGGCAATCGTGCAGTCGTCGCCAGAGTACACGAGAGCGCACTTCGGTCTTGGCGTGGTTTACCTGACCAGAGGGCGCTATGCCGATGCGCACGCACGGTTCGCGGCTGCCGTGGAACAGGATCCGGACTACGTGGAGGCACACCTACGTCTGGCCGACACCCTCCGCGTGATGCGACGTCCGGCAGAGTCGATGTCGCACTACGACTCCGTGGTCGGAATCGACCCCCGGCGCGTGGACGCCTGGATCGAGGGTGCGAACGTGCTCGTCGGCCTCGAGCGCTATGCGGAGGCTCGAGACTGGTTGGCGGCCGCCGGGAAGGTGCATCCTGACCTGACGGAGATTGCCAGCCTGCGCGAGGCCGTCGACGGCATCCTCGAGCTGCAGCGCGCGCTGAGGTAGCTCGCCGCGCTAGCCCCCTGCACCTCTCGCATAGGCCCCGCGCCTTGGGGCCGGAGGGCTCGACACAGGTCCCAACCCGCCACACCGCGGCCGGTCGGGCGAGGTTGGAGGACGACTCTCCATCAACCGGCGGAGGAGGGCCGCGGTCTCGGGCTGCTGTTTGAACACCAATTGAGGGATCCCCTCGGCGAGCGCCAACGGCGTCCACCCGGCGTCGTTGGTCGCATCCAGACAGGCGCCTCGCTCGACGAGCATCTGCACGATCGGGTTGGCGCCCCGTGACGCGGCACCGTGGAGGGCGGTTTCACCCCTGGCGTTCACGGTATGGATGTTGCCGCCCAGCTCGAGCACGAACGTGAACGCCTCGGTCACCTCCTCGTTGGTGCCCGGATCCGAACCTGCACCGACACCGACGCCCGCGGCGGCCATCAGGGGCGTCGTGTTGTTTTCGATCGGCAGGAACGGATCGGCGCCGTGCTCCGCGAGGACGCGCATCAGCTCGACGTCGCCGGCCCGGGCGGCGACAAAGAACGGCGTCGCGCCCGTCCCCCCTCGCGGCGCGCGCCGGTCTTTCAATTCTTTCGCGATGCGGGCGTTCGGGTCCGCTCCGAGCGCCAGCAGCTGCCGGGCGAGGTCGAGCGCGTGCACGTCGTCCCGGTGCACCCGTTCGGGGTTGTGGAACCCGAGGGGAGTTTGTCGACTCGAGGCGAGCCGGTGCAACGCCGACCACCCGACGGCGTCACGTGGGCTTCCACCGAACAAATTCTCCGAGTTCATTCTGCGAGCAGCCGGGTCCGGATCCGCGCCCGCGCGCAGCAGGTCCGCCGCGAGCTCGTAGTTCTTGTTCGTGATCGCGAGCAGCAACGGCGTGACGCTGTTCGGCAAGGCTTCGTTCACGTCCGCGCCGGCGGCCAGCAAGGCCTTCGCCGCCTCGATGCGTCCCGCACGCGCCGCGAACAGAAAGGCGGTGAAGCCATGCTTGGTGCGCGCGCCCACGTCCGCACCCGCCTGGACCAGCGTGTCCACCACACCCGCGTTGTTCTTGGCGGCCGCCCACATCAGCGCCGTCTGGCCGTGCGTGTCGTCCGTCGCGTGCACGTCCGCGCCGTGGGCCAAGAGCACCTTGACCGCGGCGACGTCCCCGGTCCGCGCGGCCGTCATCAGCGCCGTCCGGCCGCCCGTCGTGGCCGCATTCGCGTCAGCGCCCGCCTCGAGCAACGTCGCGATGATGCCGGCGTTGCCGGTGACACAGGCGAGCGACAGCGGCGTCACCCCGTAGCGGTTGGCGGCGCTGACGTCGGCCCCGGCGTCGATCAGCAGCCCGACGAGCGCGGCCACCTCCCCTTGCACGGCCCAGTGCAGGGCGGTCGTGCCGTCCGCCTCCGCGCCATTCACGTTGGCCCGCTGGTCCAGTAACGTGCGGACCGACTCCGCGGACCCCTCTTTGACGGCCTCCACGAGCGGCACGTCGCGCGCGGCGGCGCCGAGCGAGAGGACCGCCAGCACCAGCACCGTCCACCGGCTCACCACGTGTGTCCGCATATTCTGCCCCTCTCCTCCGTCAACCGACTTTCACCACGGGCTGCTAGTCATCGGTCGTCGTCGTGGTCATCCGTTGATTGGTCCTCACACACCCGAGAGCGGTTCGAGCTCGAGCCGTCCCGTGCTGTTGCCGTGCTGGTCCACCGGGACGCCGACCTTGTCCAGCATCGCCAGCAGCAGATTCGCCAGCGGGGTCTCCGAATACTGCAGGTGCCGGCCTCGCTTCTGCGGCGTGCCGCCCACCAGCGCGAGCGGCAGGTCCACATGCGAGTGCTGGTTCGGGTTGCTGATCCCTCCGCCGTACAGCAGGACGACGTGGTCCAGCAGGCTGCCGTCCCCCTCGGGGGTCGACCGGAGCTTCTCGAGAAAATAGGCGAACATCTCGACGTGATAGGTGTTGATCTTCGCCAAGTCCGCGAGCTTCTCCAGGTTGTCCTGGTGGTGCGAGAGGCCGTGGTGATTCACCGGCACGCCGAGCTCGGGGTACGCCCGCCCGCCCAGCTCCCGGCCGACCATGAACGTAGTGACTCGCGTGACGTCCGCCTGATACGCCAACCACTGCAAGTCGAACATCAGCTTCGTATGCTCGGCGAAATCGAGCGGAATTCTGGTGGGGCGCTCGAACGGCGGCAGCTCGTAGTCGGCGGCATGCTCCGTCACCTGCAGCCGGCGCTCGATTTCGCGCACCGAATCGAGGTATTCGTCGACCCGGGCGCGGTCGCTGCCCCCCACCGTCCGCTGCAGGGCAGCGACGTCCCCGGTCACGACGTCGAGAATGCTCCGGTCCCTGCCCACCTCCGCGCGCCGCTCAGCGGCGGTACCGCCGTCGCCGAAGAGACGCTCGAAGATCACCGCCGGGTGTCGCTCCATCGGCAGCGGGGTCGTCGGCGTCTTCCACGCCAGCGTGTTGAGGAAGACGCAGTCGTAGCCATTGTCGCAATTGCCGACCTGGCTGCTGGAAAAGCCGTCGACCGCCAGCTCGAGCGAGGGCAACCGCGTGTCCCGCCCGAGCACGGCCGCCGCGACCTGATCGACCGTCGTCCCCCCCCGCACGTTCGCCCCTTGCGCCTGCTTCACGCCGATGCCGCTCAACCAGCCGGCGGCCGCGCGCGAGTGCGCGCCGCCGCCGTCGTTTAGCCCCTCCGCCGCCCGCTGCGCGAGACCACTCACGATCGTGAGGTGGTCCCGGAAGGGGGCGAGCGGCGTCAGAATGGGCGAGAACTCGAAGTCCGTCCCCTCGCCGACCGGCTTCCAATGATTCACCTCCGGGTTCATCGCGACCCCGTTCGGCACGTAGACGAACCCGAGCCGCCGCGCCGGCGTCGCGGGCGTCCGCGCCAACGCCGTGAGCGGCGGCACCATCGCGTCCAGCAGCGGCAGCGCCACCGTCGCGCCGAGCCCGCGCAAGATCGTCCGCCGCGGCAACGTCTTCTTCGTAATGAACATGACTGCGAGCTCCTTACTTCGTCGATTCCGGACGGACGGACCGGCCCCCGCTACTGCGCCGACGCCACCGCCGGCGGCCCGCTCGAGCGCCGCATCTGAAACGGCAGGCTCTCCACGATGCCCATCAGCAGCGTCTGAAAGCGGTAGTCGTCGTCGGCCGCCGTGCGCACGATGCCCCGGACCACCGGCGCATCGCCAGACTCCACCCCCCGCCCCAAGGCATACGTCAACAGCTTCTCGGTCAACGTCGTGACGAACAGCTCGGACCGGCTCAGCAACACCTCCCGCAACCCGTCGACGCCGTCGAAGGTGGTGCCATCGAGCATCGCGCCCGAGGCGTCGATCGGCGTGAACGCTTCGCTCCGCGTGCGCCAGCGCCCGACCGCGTCGTAGTGCTCGAGCGCCAGGCCGAGCGGATCCATCATGGCATGGCAGCTCGCGCACACCGGATTGGCGCGATGCTGCACCATCCGGTCCCGCATCGACAGCACCACGCCGTCGTCGTTGTCCTCTTTGAGGTCCGGCACGTCCTCGGGGGGCGGCGGCGGCGGCGTGCCGAACAGATTCTCCAGAATCCACTTGCCCCGCAGCACGGGGGACGTGCGGTGGGCATAGGACGTCGCCGCGAGGATGCTCCCCTTGCCGAGCAGCCCACGCCGGCTGGCGTCGTCGAGCGCAACCCGGCGGAAGTGGCTCCCGTTGACCGTCGGAATCCCATAGTGCTCGGCAAGCCGCTCGTTGACGAACGTATAATCCGCCGTCAGCAGCTCCAGCACGCTCCGGTCTTCCTGGAGGATGCTCTCGAAGAAGAGCTCCGTCTCGCGCCGCATGGCGCGCCGCAGGGTCTCGTCGAAATCAGGAAACCGCTCCATATCCGGCTTCACGTCGGGCAACGTGCGCAGGTACAGCCACTGGCCGGTGAAGTTCGTGACGAAGGCCTCCGACCGGCGGTCCGCCAGCATCCGCCGCACCTGCTGGTCCAGCACCGTCGGGTCGCGCAGTTGGCCGCGCTCCGCGACGTCGAGGAGCTCGTCATCCGGAATGCTGCTCCAGAGGAAAAACGACAGGCGCGAGGCCAGAGCCAGATCGCTGACGGCGTAGGTCGTGTCGGGCGCGATGTCCCGCGGGCTTCCTTCGATGCGGTACAAGAAGGCCGGCTCGACGAGCAGCTGCCGCACCGCCAGCTCGATCCCTGCGTCGAACCCCGCCGCGTGCCGGCCGTCCCGGTACGCGGTCAGCAGGCGGTCCAGCTCCACCTCGCTCGGCGGCCGCCGATAGGCGCGCCGCGCCAGCGTCGAGAGAATCTGCGCCGCGCAGGGCCCCTCGTCCTCCGGCGCGGTCGGCCGGCACGTGAAGATGCGCTGGCGACTCTCGGTGTCGCCGGGCCCGCTGGGCAGGAACGGCCCCGTCACGGTGAGGTACGCCAGGTAGGGACCCGAGCGTGTCTCCTCCATGGCGAATCCTCCGCCGTAGGCGCGCACCGACGGTTCCTCGAGCGCCAGATGGAGCGATTCAAAGGTGTTGGTCCGCGTCGCTTCGCTCAGCAGCTGCGCCTTCTCGAGAAACGCCGCGGCGACTTCGTGCACACCCGCCGCCACGGGGAGGCGCGCGCGCCAGTGCGCGTCGATGTTCGCTCGGTAGCCGGCCAGGTCGACGGCGTTCTGCCCCGCCGAGCGGGCCGCTTTCGTGAGCCCGGTCTCTGGGTCTATCTCTCCATCCTCGGGGTCCACGACGTCCGGCTCGCCGGCTAACGTGAACCGCGCGACCGGGTCGCCGTCGATCAGGATCTCCAGATAGTGCGTCTCGTCGTACCTCGGAACGTTGTCCAGGATGTCGAGCGCCAGCTTCGCCTGAAACTCGTACTCGCCATCCTGCGGGAAATGATGCCGGACCAGCGTGCCGCCGCGCGTGCCGAACGGCAGCCCCTCGAGATGCCGCTCCTGCGGAAGGTCGGGCGGCAGGTGATAGACCTTCGTCCTGGGCGGCACCGCCGCGCTCCCAACGGCGGCGCGACTGATTTTGCGCGCCGCGGCAAGGTAGCGGTCGACGAGCGTCGGCGACATCCTGAGGGAGGTCGCGATGTTGTCGAACCCGTAGCTCGCATCGTCGGCCGGCAGCAGTTCCGTGGCATCGATCTCCAGGGCGAGCAGGTCGCGAATCACGTTCACGTACTCGGTGCGGTTCAGGCGATGGAACACCGCCGAGGGGCCGGGATGGGGGTCGAGCGCGGCGGCGTCGTCCAGCTTGGCCTCGAGCCAGCCCGCGAAGCCGTCATACGCATCGCGATCCGGACGCGGCCGGCCCGCCGGGGGCATCAGGCCCGCCCGGACCTTGCGCACCACCTTTTCCCACACCTCGGGATGGGCCGCCACGTCGTCGACGTCCAGGACGTCCAGCGTCAAGCCGGCGGTCTGCAGCCTCTCGTTGTGGCAGGTGACGCAGTATCGGTCGAGCAACAGCCGCTGCGGGGAACGTGTCGCTGCCACCGCGCCCGAGCCCGGCTGCTGCGGGGCCTCTCCGTACAGCTCGGCAGACAGCAGCAGCGCCAGCGCGCCGGCCATCGGCAACGCCGCCGATCGCCTCAACGAAGATAACGTCATCGAAGCCTCCAACCACACGCGGACCGTGAGGACCGCGTGCCGTGCCTGTGGATGGCGAACCACCCCGGAGGCACGGCGCTTATCATCGCTCCGGCACTATTTGGTACTCGCCGACATGGAGCGGCCCCACAGGGATTAGACCTCGGTCAGTCCGTCAAGTCAAGTCCTTAGCACCAGCTACAACGGGCGCCGCAACCCAATGAAACCAGGGTTTTTCCTGGTATTCGCATCGACTCAGTCTCGGTCTGGGAGGGCGAACACGAAGAGCGTGTTGCCTGCACTCGGGCGGAGCTCAGGTGTGTAGTTGGCGAAGTTCGCCTCGCCGGTGCTCACCGCCACGTACTGCCGACCGCCGACGGCGTACGTGATCGGAAAGCCGGTGACCGACGAGCCGAGGTTGATCTCCCAGAGCACGTCCCCCGTCTCGTGGTCCAGGGCCCGGAACCGCCCGTTCACATCGCCGCCGAACACCAGCCCGCCCCCAGTCGCGACGAGCGACATGGTGCCGGCCCGCTGCTCATAGGTCCAGGTGATCTCACCCGTTTCTGCGGAAATCGCCTGTACCGTCCCGGCCTGATCGGTCCCCGGAGCAATCTGGCTGCGCCACGTGAGCGCGTAGAACGCGCTGGTGTCCAGATTCGTCGCCAGCATCCGCGCGCAGGTATTGCGCAACGGGTAATACATCGTGTTCGTCAGGGGGCTATAGGCGCCCGCCTGCCAGTCCTTGCCGCCGAGGGGGTCGGGGCACGCCATGACCTCCTGACCTTCGCTGCCGAAGACGACCTCCGCGTTCTCCGTCACCGCCCCGGTGGCGCCGTCGATGTGGTTGATCACGTTCTGGGTGATCGTCGGCGTCGCCCACAAGAACTCCCCGGTCTCCCGGTCGAGGGTATAGACCACGCCGGTCTTGCCCGGAATCCCGGTGATGACCTTTCGCCTCTCGCCCAGTCGCAGCCGCGGGTTGATCCAGCTCACGTCGGCCGCGTTCGGCGCGACCGCCGTGTCGACCAGCAAGCGTTCGAACGGGTGGTCGAGGTCCCAGTGGTCGTTGAGATGCTGGTAGTACCAGGCGATCTCGCCGGTGTCGGCGTCGAGCGCGAGCGTCGAGTTGTGATACAGGTGCTGGTTGTCGGCGCCGCCGAGCATGAACTTCGGCGCCGGCGATGTGACCGACGTCCCGATGTAGATGAGGTTGAGCTCCGGGTCGTAGCTCGGTGGCATCCAGGCGCCGACGTGCTTCCGCTCCTCAAAGGGCACGCCCCCCCACGTCTCGTCACCGGGTTCGCCGGGCGCGGGAATCGTGCGCCGGCGCCAGAGCTCCCGGCCGGTGGCCGCATCGTGGGCAGTGATGACACACGCGTCCGGTCCGCCCCGCGGCATACAGCTGCGCCCGGAGATCACCTTGCCATTGGCGATGATGGGGCCGGCGCCTTGCAGCGCGGGGTTCACTTTGTAGTCGAGGATCTCGGTCTCCCAGGCCAGTTGGCCCGTCGTCGCGTCGAGGGCGAAGACGTAGTCGTCGACGCTGGTGTCGATGATCAGGTTGCCGTGGATGGCGATGTTCCGGTTGTTCTCGGACAGACCGGCGATGATGTACTCCGTGAGGTCATCCGGGACCTCGCGACGGTGCTCCCACTTCAGATCGCCGCTGGCGGCATCGATCGCCTGGATGACGTCGTTCGGGTTCGGCATGTACATGACGCCGTCGTACACCAGCGGGGTGCCCGTCTGGCGGCCCGACGCCAAAGCCCGCGACCAGACCATGCGGAGCGCGCCTACGTTGTCGCGGTCGATCTCATCCAACGGGCTGTAGCCCCACCCGTCGAGCGTGCGGCGCCACATCAGCCAGTCGGCTGGTGCAGGACTCTGCAGCATCGCGTCCGTGACGGGGACGAAGTCGGTCGACGACTGGGCGGTTGCGGTGACGGGACTCGACGCCAGCGCCAGGACCGCGATGGCGATGGTCAGAGCGCCGCGAGCAGCACGATGCGGATCGGGCATGTCAAAGCTCCTCGCTCTACTTGCCGTCCAGTCTCCGTCCAATGACGGAGCGATACGGGATTCTATCTCGCGAGCGCTGGTCGTGATGAACTATCGCTCCCTGGCCATCCGTCCTTGCGCGATGTTGCGTCGAGGGTCCATGATGAGCGTACCGACAGCCGAGGGGCGAGGAGCAGGGAGGGATCTGATGAGCTATCGATGTCTCGCTACGGCGTTCAGCGTGATCGCGGTGATCGCGACGTCTTCAATGTTTGCCGCCGGCCAATCCACGGACTCCGCAGCGTCGCCCCGGACGCCATGGGGTCACCCGGACCTGCAAGGCGTTTGGGACTTCCGTACCATTACGCCCTTGCAGCGGCCCGAGGCACTGGCGGACACAGAGTTTCTAACCGCTGAAGAAGCGGCGAACCTCGAAGAGGAGAGAATCGAGCGCAACCGAAGTGCGAACGCTCCCAGTGTCGTCCGTACCGAGCCGTTGCCGGTTGGGGGAGTCGGTCGCCCGGGACAAGGATATGTCGGTAGCTACAACAACTACTGGCTGGACCAGGGGACCAACACGGTCGGTAGCAGGCGAACGTCGCTGATCGTGGATCCGCCGAACGGACGCATGCCCCCGTTGACGCCGGGGGCGGAGCAGAGAGCGGAGGCGCGGCGCGCGTATCTCAGTGAACACCGCGCCGATTCGTGGGACGACCTCACCATGGGGGATCGCTGTCTCTTCACGACCGGACTCCCTATTATCCCTAACGCGTACAACAACAACATTCACGTATTCCAGACGCCTGACCAAGTGGTGATGCTCATCGAGATGACGCACACGCGGCGCGTTGTCCTTCTGGACGGGCGTCCCCATGGAAAGATCCGGCAGTGGATGGGGGAGTCGCGCGGCCATTGGGAGGGCGAGACCTTGGTCGTCGAGACGAAGAACTTCGGCCTTCAAAAGGGTCTCGACCTTGGAGCAGGAACCCCCATCCGAGGAACCAGCCCGAACGCACAGCTCGTCGAACGCTTCACACGCGTCGATTCCGACACTGTTCAGTACCAATTCACGGTGACAGATCCCGAGACGTACACGAGCCCCTGGACCGCCGTGGTCCCCCTATCAAGGACACAGGCTCCGATGTTCGAGTACGCGTGTCACGAGGGGAATTACTCCCTGCCGCTGATCCTCTCTGGTGCGCGGGCGGAAGAAAAGGCCGCCGCACAAGCCGCGAAGACGGGTTCGAAGTAACGAGGCTCCGCATCACCGGGATGCCGGCGGCTCGAGCAGCCCAGGCTCCACCGTGGGGCCGGGCCGGTGGTCAGGGTCGTCGTTCCACCACGGGCTCCTAGTGTCCTGTAACAGTGATTCGCGAACAGAGTTCATGCTGGATGTGCGGCCAGCGTTCGGTGAGCAAACCGGGCGATGCTCGCGAGGATCTCGTCGGCACTCTTGGTCCAGACGAACGGCTTCGGTTGCTCATTCGTGACCTCGATGAACGCTTGGATGGCGCGCTTGAGGGCCGCGACGCTTTGGTGGACGCCGCGGCGTAGCTGCGTAGTCGTCAGCGCTGCGAACCACCGTTCGACCAGGTTCATCCAGGACCCATAGGTCGGGGTGAAGTGCAGGTGGAATCGCGGACGCTTGGCCAACCAGCGGTGAATGATCGCGGTTTTGTGCGTCCCGTAGTTGTCCACGATCAGGTGCACGTCCAGGGCGGCGGGGACGTGCGCGTCGATCGCATCGAGGAACGTGCGAAACTCGATCGAGCGATGCCGCTGGTGCATGGCGGCGAGCACCTCGCCCGTCTTGACGTCGAGGGCCGCAAACAGCGAGGTCGTGCCGTGCCGCCGATAATCATGCGTGCGCCGCTCGGCCTGCCCGGGTTGCATGGGCAGCAGGGGGGCCGTCCGATCCAACGCCTGAATCTGCGACTTCTCGTCCACGCAGAGCACCAGGGCATGGTCCGGCGGATTGACGTACAGCCCGACGATATCGCGCACCTTCTCGACCAGCTGCGGGTCTGGCGACAGCTTGAAGGTCTCGCTGCGATGCGGCTGCAACCCAAAGGCCTGCCACATGCGCTGGATGGTCATGTGACTCAGGCCCGTCGCCTTCACCATATCGCGCGTGCTCCAATGCGTCGCCCCACGAGGCGTGGTCTCCAGGGTCGCAATCACCACCTGCTCCACCTGCGCATCGGTAATCCGCCGTGGCGTGCCCGGGCGCGGTTCGTCGATCAACCCCTCCAGCCGGTCGCGCAGAAAGCGCGTGCGCCACTTGCACACGGTGGTCCGCGAGACGTGGAGGCGTCTGGCGATGCCGGTCGTCGACCGGCCGGCCGCACAGGCCAGGATGATGCGGGCGCGCCGCGCCACCTGCGGGGCACTCCGCGACCGGTGGGCCCACGAGTCGAGCCGTTGCCGTTCGTCTTCACTCACTGTGACTGTCACCGGGGCAGGACCTCTCACGTGCACCTCCTATCGAGGGATCCGCCGAGGTCGCCATAACCGTTTACTTGTTTCTGTTACAGGACACTAGCGGCGAACGCGTCGCGGAGAACCTTCAGGGCAACGTCGCGGTTGAGCAGGGTATCGTGCGCGCGGTCCCTATTCCATGCCGCTGCTTCTCTTTGCTTTTGCCTGAGCCCGCGCAGCCCATGCGTGGACGGGGCCGGCCCTCGGGAAAGGCCGGTCCCGTCTCACAGATCGTGAGCGACGGCCCGGAGATCGGGCCCTCGTCTAGCGGTCACGCCAACATCACCACTCGATCTCCAGACCCACGCGGGCGAACCGGGGTCGCATGATCCGGTTGATCCGCTGCCAATTCGGCCCGTATGTGTTGTTCCAGCCGAGCGTCGTGTGGGAGTTGAAGATGTTGTAGATGTCGACGAGCGGAAGCACAGACCTCCCCCCGAAGTTGAACCGCCGTGACACCCGCAGATCGAGGTTCGTCTGACGCGGGAGGAAGAAGCTATCCGGCGGGAGCAGATTGACGGTGAGCGGTTGCCCCCCCGTGAGCGGGGTACCATCCGCCAGACTCGCGACGGTTAAGTTCGCGCTATCCGCCGGACCTGGCATCCCCTGCAAGAATCCGCTGAGCATCACGTCGCCCGGCAGCGGAATGGCCCCATGGACCTTGAACAACGTCTGGAACGGGCGGACATGGTCGCAGAACCGCAGGTTGTTGGGGTCGTCGACTTCGCAGGTGTCCTCCTGGGTCCTCTCCGTCGTGACGCTCCCGCCAAAGAACCCACCGTTCGGGAGCCGGCCGTCAACGATCACCTCGAAGCCGGTGTAGCGCCTGTCGTTGAGCGTCGAATTGCCGAGCAACCTGTCCGTGCCGATGCCGAAATGGCTCGGGTTCAGGTTGAACGAGGTGATGGACTCGCCGCCGCCGTTGGGCAGCCGCGGATCCATCGGCCCCGCGTAGGTGAACGGCGAGTAGTTTGAGGGACCCACCAACCGGTTGTCCGTCCAGAACAGGTTGTTGAAGTCGCGGCGATACCACCCGCCGGTAATCGAAAGCCCCGATACCAGCTCGTGCTGCAGCGACACGCTGTACTCCCAGTGGCCGTCCCGCTGGAGATTCGGATCCAGTACCGCGAGGTCGGTGGCCAGACCGAAGTCCGCGCCTTGAGGGGAGGGGCCGACCTCCTCATGCTGGACCCTCCCGGTCTCTCTGTCGACGATGTCGTTGTTTCCGTCCAGATCGTTCCAGGAGCGGGTCTCGCTGCGGGGGAATATGCTGTCGCAGCAGAGCGGATTGATCTCGAACGTGGTCAGAATATTCTCCGCCGAGATGTATTGGTTCACGTTGCCCTTGAGGGCGGTCCGGCCGTCCCCGAACAGGTCGTACGCCACGCCGAACCGCACCGTGCCATCGTGCCAATTCGCCCCTCGGATGGCCGGGAGGTTACGCTCCGCCACCCACTCGCCCGCCGGGGCCATTTGCGGCGGCACCCCGCCCCGGAACCAGTCGTACCGTGCCCCCAGATTGAACGTCAACCGGTTGAGCGTCCACTGATCCTGCGCGAATATACCGACGTCGCGCTGGATCTGGGCTTCGTAGTTCCCCAACGGGGCGGCGGTCACGTGGACCAGGAGCGGGTTGCCATTCAAGGAGTACAATCCTCGCGTGTCTTTATAGAAGACGGTGTCCTGTCTGATGCTGCCCCATGTCACGTCGACACCCGTCTTGAAGTTGTGGGAGCCGGTTACATACGAGGTCGAGGCCTTGGTCGCCCAACGCAGATCGCCCTGCGTGCCACGGATGTTGGTGGACCCGCCCCACTGGCCCGTCGAGAGCTCGAGTGTCGGAATCAACTCAAACATCCCGGGCTGCGGCTCGTGCCGCCAGCGGGTGTACAGCTCGGACATCCCGAGCTCGACCAGCCAGCGGTTCGTCAGCGACGATGTCCATCGCACTTGCGAGTTGTGGCCCAGCGGCACGGGGGCGTGACTCGTCGACTCCGGCGGGACGGTCGACGAGGGGTTGAAGTACGGATAGCCGGTGTTGTTACGCTCGAAGCCGATCCGCCACTTGTTGCGCGGGGTCAGCTGGTTGGTCAAGCGCAGCAGCCCGCTGTAGCGGTACAGTTTCCGCGAGGCTTGCTCGCCCGCTTGGCCGTAGGTGACGTCGTGCCCGAGGCTGTTCACCGTCCCCGCGGGCTTGAAGAACTGGTCCGCGACGTAGTTATTGTTGTTCTCGGTGCGGTGGGACGCGAAGAACCATAGCTTGTCCTCTATGATCGGTCCCCCGATCGCCGGGTTCACGTCGATGTCATACCGCAACCGGTTGGTGACCTGGATCAACTGCCTGAGCTCAGGCGTGCGGTTGTCGCCCTGTAGGGCTTCAGTGCCGTAGTAGGTAAAGAAGGTTCCGGAGAAGGTGTTGCCGCCCTCCTTCGGAATGGCGTTCTGGACCAGGCCGCCCACCTGCACCTCCGCCGGGGAGCCGCCGGTCTCGAACGTCAGCTCGGACGTCGCCGCGTCGTTCAGACGCCATCCGTTTCTGATGTCCCACATGACGTTGGTCGTGCGCATCCCGTCGGTGAACGTCAGCGCGTCGGTCGAGTCGGAGCCATGGATGCTCACCCTATAGGTGCCTTCCCCCATCCCCGTGTTGCGCACGCCGGGGATCAGCAGGGTCCGGGCTTCGAAGCTCCGCCCCTGCGGGAGCAGGTCCATCATCTGGCGCGTGATGACGGCCTGGCGGCGCACCTGCTGGGTGTCGACCACGGGCGACTCGCCCGACACCGTCACCGTCTCTTCCAGCGCCCCAACCGCCATCTGGGCGTTGATCTGGACGTTCGCGTCGCCGCTGAGGATGATGTCCTCGCGCACGAAGGTGTTGAACCCCGGTAACGTGAACGTCACCGTGTAGGTGCCCGGCCGCAAGTTGATGATCGTGTAACGCCCGGCGCTATCCGTGAACGCCGACAGCGTCCCCTCGATGTTCACCGGGCTGTCCGCCTCGATCGTCACCCCGGGCAGAATCCCGCCCGTCGTGTCCTCGACCAGGCCCGAGATCGCCCCCCCAGCCTGCGCGCTGGCGGTTGCGGGGAACAGTAGAAGTCCGAGCAATGTGGCGACGGCGAATAGACGCATTTCCCCTCCTCAAGATTGACGTCGTACAAGGACGCTACGGGGCGTGAAGCAAAACCACTGCCGTCAACCGCCGTTGTAGTTGGCTCAATAGGTCCATTGTTGACCCCTTTTGTACCCACGATGACTCCCACATAGACTCGAGACTTGCGATACACCAACAGAATGGATCCAACATTATGGATGCGGAAGAAGCAGCGCGCGAACTCAGCGGTCGTCTTCAGGGGCCGAGCAGAGACAGGTAGGGGCCGCGCGGATCATCGACCAGCCTGGGTTCGGTGTTGATCAGCAGGGTGGCGCGACCCCTCGTGCCAGCACCAGGTCCAGGATGCCGGCGTTGCCAGAGTCGGCAAAGCGTTCGCCGGGCCGTCATGGTATTCTCGCCGCCGCGGGCCACCCGGATAGTCCCAGGAACCGCGCGGGAGTTCGGATCCTATCAAAATCGGCCTATAATCGGCGCGTTTCCGGGCGTTGACCGGTGGCGCCCCGCCACCTCCAGGAGGCAGGCATGCGTATGGTCCCCACCGCGTTCGGTTCGGCGTGTTCGGCCGTCGCGATCGCGGGATTGCTGGCACTGGCGACCGGCCTGGCCGGGCAGCCGCTCCGTGCCGCCGGCGACGACATCGGTGGTGTCGTGACTGGCCCGAACGGCGCCGAGGCCGGCGTGTGGGTGATCGCCGAGACGGACGACCTCGAGACGACGTTCCGGAAGATCGTCGTGACCGACGATGACGGCCGGTTCCTGGTGCCGGATCTGCCAGACGCCACGTATCGGGTCTGGGCACGTGGCTACGGGCTCGCTGACTCCGCCGCCCTCTCGGCGAGACCTGGCGAGACCGTGGAGCTCAGCCCGACGGTGGCGTCGAGTCCGCGTGAGGCGGCGGCAATTTATCCGGGCAACTACTGGTACTCGCTGCTGCAAGTCCCGACGTCCGACGAGTTCCCGGGCACCGGCGAGAGCGGCAACGGCATCGGACGGGAGATGCGCACGCAGGCGCACTGGGTCGACCGGCTGAAGGACGGCTGCCAGGTCTGCCACCAGATGGGCAACCTGGCGACACGCGCGATCCCCAACGTGAGCGACTACGATTCGACGCGTCACGCCTGGGACCAGAGGGTGCTGATCGGATCGTCCGGCGCGGGCATGAACGCCGTGACCAATCGGATGGGCCGCGACCGCTCGTTGAGCCTGTTCGCGGACTGGACGGACCGGATCATGGCGGGCGAAGTACCGCCTGCGCCGCCCCGCCCAGAAGGGATTGAGCGCAACGTCGTGCTGACCCAGTGGGGCTGGTCGACCGATCGCGGCTTCATCCACGACGAGATCGCCACGGACAAACGGAACCCGACCCTGTACGCCAACGGTCCCGTCTACGGCGTCGACATGCTGGGCAAGCTGGTGATCACCGACCCGGTCGCGCATCAGTCGTTCGATCTGCCGTTCGATCTGCAGATCCCGACTCGTGTGGCGATGACGGCCAGGGCACGGGATACGGCGCGCCGACGGCCGAGCCGGTGCCCTCGCCGTACTGGGGGACGGAGGAGGTCACCCGCACAGGGCCGGCCAACCCCCATAACCCGATGATGGACACCAGCGGCCGCGTCTGGATGACCTCCACGATCCGGCCGCCCGAGAACCCATCGTGGTGCCAGGAGTCGAATCACCCGTCGGTCAAGCGGTTCCCGCTCCAACGTGCCGGCCGACAGATGTCCTACTACGACACCAAGAGCCAGACGTTCGCGCTGATCGACACCTGCTTCAGCACGCACCATCTACAGTTCGCGGAGGATGAGCACGACACGCTCTGGATGAGCGGCGACTTCAACGTCGTGGGGTGGATCAACACGAGGCTGTTCGACGAGACGGGCGACGAGCGCGCGTCGCAGGGGTGGTGTCCGACGATTCTCGACACGAACGGCGACGGCGGGGTGGGCGAGCACGTCGAGCCGAATGAAGCGCGTGACCCGACCAAGGACACCCGCATCGACGGCTGGGCATACGGCATCATCCCGAACCCGGTGGACGGGTCGGTCTGGTTTGCGCGATCGCATCCGAACCCCGTGCCGGGGCAGATCCTGCGGCTCGACCCGGAGACCTGCATCACCGAGGTCTACGAACCGCCGTTCGAAACCGAGGCTGTCCCCCCCGACCAGTGGGGGCACGGCCCACGCGGGCTCGATGTCGATCGGAACGGGCTCATCTGGACCGCGCTCGCCGGGAGCGGGCACCTCGCGAGCTTCGACCGCACGAGGTGCGCAGTGACCAGCGGCCCGACCGCCACCGGGCAACACTGCCCCGAGGGCTGGACCCTCTACGCGACCGCGGGTCCGCAGATGAAGAACGTGACGGCGGCCGGCAGCGCCGACTTCCATTACTACATGTGGGTGGATCAGTTCGACACACTCGGGCTCGGGGCGAACGTCCCGATCGTGAACGGCACCACCTCCGACTCCCTCATCGCGTTGCTCCCCGACAGCGGCGAGATGCTCACGCTGCGGGTGCCGTATCCGTTTGGCTTCTTCACCCGCGGACTCGACGGGCGTATCGACGACCCGAACGCCGGCTGGAAGGGCCGCGGTGTGTGGGCCAGCAACGACACGATCGCCAACTGGCACAACGAGGGCGGCAAGGGGATGACCAGCGAGATCGTCCACTTCCAGATCCGCCCGCATCCCCTCGCGGAGTGATTCTGCTCACGGCTCCACGGTGATCTGGCCTATCGCCCACGGGTGGTCCGTGCAGTGATAGAGGAACGTGCCGGCGTCGTCGAGGGTGATATAGGCCGACAACGCGGGCTCGAGCGTCGCCGTGCTCCAGCTCCCGTCGCGCGCCGCGATGGTGTGCGCGATCTCTCCGTTGTTGACGAACCGCACCCGCGCGCCAGTAGTGACGAGCGCGCGCACCGGGTTGAACCGGTGCTCGTCGAACCCGTATCGTTGGCCGCCCAGGTTCCCCACGCCCTCGATGAGCGTCGCGGTCTCGATGGTGTCGGTCTCGCGCGCGACGGGCTGAGGCCGTTCGTAGCCTGCCCAAGGGTCGAGCACCGGCTCGCCGCGAGCGGGGACAGCGCCGTCCAGCGTGAAGGCCCAGAGCTCGGGCCCCATCGCGATCGCGATGAACTGCGTCCCGTCGAGCTCGTACGTGCTCGCCGGTCCCGGCCGCACCATCGCCCCGGCGGGGCTGGTGCGAAACGTCCATGCCCGCTCGCCGGTCCGCGCGTCATACGCCTCGACCTGCCCGCCGGCGGAGCCCCGGAACATCAGTCCGCCGGCCGTCGTCAGCGGGCCGCTCGTGAAGGCGATCGGGCCGAGCACCTGCGACGGCACCTCGTGTTTCCAGACGACTTGGCTGGTTCGGCTGTCGACGGCGGCCAGGATGCCGACCGGGTCGGGGAGCGTGAGCTCGTTGGGGTCGTAGCTCAAATGCCACGGATCCTCGAAGCGGCGCGCGCGGCCGACGATCGCCAGTCCTTGCGCGTAGATGAAGCCGGTCTGTGGGCTGAACGACATCGGCGAGACCCGCACCAACGGGACCGGCACGCCGGGCGCCACGACGGTGTGCTCATTCACGGAGGGCGGCGTGAAGCCGCTGCAGTTGAGCTCGAACGGCGGTGGCACGCGGTCGCGCCAGTAGGAGCAGTCGGGCAGGATGCTCTCGCCCGTCACCGGGAACGGCTGGGTCGGCGCGGTCCGCTGATGCGCGTCCTGCGGCACCGCGCGGTCCTCGATGGGCGCGAGCGGCTCACCGGTCTCCCGGTCGAAGAGGAAGAGGTGGCCATCGGCCCGCATCGCCGCCAGTGCCTTGCGCGGGGCGCCCGCCCCGACGTCGTGCTCGTAGAGCAGCAGCGGTGTGGCGATATCGGCGTCCCAGACGTCGTGCCTGACCACCTGATAGTGCCAGCGCCGCTCGCCGGTCTCCATGTCGAGCGCGAGCACCGAGGCGGTGAACAGGTTGTCGCCCGCGCGGATCTCGCCGCCGAACATCGGGACCGGGTTGCCGGTCGCGAAGTAGACCATGCCCAGGTCGGGGTCGACCGTCCCCACCAGCCAGACGCCGCCGCCGCCGAGCTTCCAGGTATTGGAGTCCTGCGGCCACGTGTCGTGACCGAACTCGCCCGGCCGCGGTACGACGAAGAACGTCCACTGAATCTCGCCGGTCGCGGCATCGAGGGCGAGGACGCGCCCCTGCCCGCCGGCATCGCCGTTCGCGAGTCCGACGAACACCTTGCCGCGCGCGTACATCGGCGCCGAGGTGACCGCCTCGCCCGCCTCCGGCGGCACGCTGCCCACCGGCTCGGCCCAGACGAGCTCGCCCGTCTCCTGCCGGAGCGCGGCCACCTCCGCGCTGCGCAGCCCGACGAAGACCAGCCCGTCACCCAGCGCGGCGCCCTGCCACGACGGAACCCTTCGGGCCTCGTCGTCACTCGGCTGCCAGCGCCAGATGGTCTCGCCGGTCCGGGCGTCGATGGCGAATACGTTGGCCCCGCCGGTCACGTAGAGGACGCCGTCCTTGACGACCGGGGTCGCCCGCGACGACGCGCCACCTTCGAGCCGCGTGGTCCAGGCGCCGCCCAGCCGACTGACCGTGTCGGTCGTGATGTCGGTGAGCGTTGAGTGGCGCGAGCTCGACCAGTTGCCGCCAACGACCGGCCAGTCCACTGCGGGATACCCACGACCGTCATAAACCTGACCTTGCAGGCTGGCCGTCAGGGCATTGATAGCGACGGTAATGGCGACGACGACCGTCAGCGTACGAACGTGGTTGCGTCTACCCACCTCCGCTCCTTCCGTTGGTCGAGTTGTTCGGAACGGGTGCGCCTGAGCCCCTGATCTCCACCTATTAGATGGTACTAGCTACGACTTGATATGACGGTCACATAGTGAGACTGTAGTCCTTGAGTTGGTTAGGTTCAGCATGGATTATCGAGCCCCGAGGTTGACGACAATGTTCAGGGCGATCATAGGCTGCATCGGCATCGGGTTGACTCTGGGAGCTTCCCTTCAGGCGAGTGAATGGAACGTGCGCCAGTCGTCCACAAGCCGACCAGCAGTACGCAACCAGCCTTCGGCCCTCATACCGGCGGCCGTGTCGCCGCAGCGCGCGTTCCTCGATCGGTACTGTGTCACCTGCCACAACCAGCGATCCAAGACAGGCCAAGACACCGGGCTCATGCTGGACCGGATCGACGTGGCGGCCGCTGGTGAAAGCCCCCAGGTCTGGGAAAAAGTGGTGGGCAGGATTCGCAGCGGCACGATGCCGCCGGCCGGAATGCCGCGGCCAGACAAGGCCGCCTACGACTCCATCGCCTCATGGCTGGAGGCGGCGCTCGACCGCGCGGCGATGGCCAACCCCAATCCCGGCAGGAAGGCGGCAGTCCATCGCCTCAACCGGGCCGAATACACCAACGCGATCCGCGATCTGTTGGGGATTGACATTGATGCCGGATCGCTGCCTCCGGACGATTTGGGCTACGGCTTTGACAACATTGCGGAGGTGCTCTCGGTCTCTCCGGCGCTGCTGGAACGCTACATGTTGGCCGCCGGCAAGATCAGTCGTCTCGCGATCGGAGATGCTTCCATCCGTCCGGTTATCCAGACCTACACGGTTCCGCTGGGGGTCTTACAGGGCGACCGCATGAGCGAGCAGCTCCCGTTCGGGTCGCGGGGCGGCATCGCAGCCCGCCATTATTTCCCGGCCGACGGCGAGTACGTCTTCAAAATCAAGATGCAGAGGACCCACACGAACCAGATCCGCGGTCTCGACGAACCAAATCAGGTCGAGCTCCGCCTGGATCGCAAACGGATCAAGGTATTCACGATTGGTGGTGAGGGGCCGCTTGCCCCGTGGACGCTTCTGCGGCCCGGTTCGTCATACGAGCAAACGGCGGATGCCGGCTTGGAAGTCCGAGCTCCCGTGAAGGCAGGTACCCGACAGCTGGGGGTCTCGTTCCGCAAGACAAGCTCCGCGCCAGAAGGGGTGCTGGAGCCGCGGCTGGGTGTTTACAGCTACCCATTTTATTCCCATCGGGAAGGTGACATGGGCGTTGACAGCGTCCAAATCAGTGGGCCCTATGGCGTCACGGCGTCAGGGGAAACGCCCGGCCGCCGCCAGATTTTTGTGTGCTACCCGATCAGTCGTGAGAACGAACAGGCCTGCGCAAAACAGATTCTCTCCACGCTTGCCAGGCGAGCGTATCGCCGGCCCGTGACAGCTCACGACGTCCGGACGCTGCTCAGCATTTACACGGTTGGCCGAGGCAAGGGAAGCTTCGAATCAGGAATCGAGCTCGCCCTTCGAGCCATACTGGTTGACCCGGATTTTCTGTACCGCGTCGAACGCGATCCGGGGAACGTGGCACCAGCGACTCCCTATCGTCTGAGCGGAGTCGAACTCGCCTCTAGGTTGTCGTTTTTCCTTTGGAGCAGTATCCCTGACGACGAACTCCTCGACCTTGCCGCTCGAGGAAAGCTCGGAGATTCGACGGTCTTGGAACAACAGGTGCGCCGCATGCTGCGGGACGCCCGCTCGAAGGCGCTGGTGGACAACTTCGTCGGACAGTGGCTGTGGCTGCGCAACATTCGTGGACACTCGCCGAACCCGGACTTGTTTCCCGACTTCGACGGTAATCTGCGCGAAGCCTTTCAGCGTGAGACAGAGCTGTTCGTAGAGAGTCAGCTGCGCGAGGATCGAAGCCTCGTTGACTTGTTGGCGGCGAATTACTCGTTGGTTAACGAGCGGCTGGCCCGGCACTACGGGATACCGAACGTGTACGGGAGCCACTTTCGGCGCGTGACCTTCAGCGATGACACGCGTGGCGGCTTGTTGGGGCAGGGCAGTCTTCTGACGGTGACGTCATATGCTCACAGGACTTCCCCAACGGTGCGCGGCAAATGGGTGCTCGAAAACCTCTTGGGTGCGCCACCGCCACCGCCGCCCCCGAACGTGCCCACTCTGGAGGAAGACAGCAGTGAGGATGGCACGTCGCGCTCGGTGCGCGAGCGTATGGAACAACATCGGACAAATCCCGTCTGCGCGAGTTGCCATGCGGCGATGGACCCGCTGGGCTTCGCCTTGGAAAACTACGACGCCATCGGCAGGTGGCGCACCGACGAGGGGAACATCCCGATCGATGCGTCAGGGGTCTTGCCGGACGGCACCAAGTTTCAGGGTCCGGCTGGCCTCCGGACGACGTTGCTGAATCGTCGCGAAGAATTTGTTGCGACGATCACTCGAAAGCTGCTCACCTATGCGCTCGGGCGAGGGCTCGAGTATTACGATGCGCCGGCCGTCCGCACGATCGCACGCGAGGCCGCGTTGAGTGATTACCGCTGGTCGGCAGTGATTCTCGGTATCGTCAAGAGCACGCCTTTTCAGATGAGGAGCTCATCAGAACCATGATCATCACCCAAAAGCACCTACCTCGTCGCACCTTCCTCCGCGGCGTGGGCGCGAGCTTGGCGTTGCCCCTGCTGGACGGGATGGTGCCGGCCTTTGCCGCCCTCCGCAACAGCCCGGCGAGACCGGTCTGCCGCCTGGGCGTGGTGTACGTGCCGAACGGGATCTTGATAGACGCCTGGGAGCCTGGCCCTGAGGGCGCCGCGTTTGAGCTCAAGCAGACTCTAGAGGCGCTGGCGCCCTTTCGAGATCGCACGCTTGTGCTGAGCGGGCTCTGCAATAAGGAAGCCGACCCCCGGCAGGGCGAAGGCGCCGGAGATCACGCGCGCGCGTCCGGTGCGTTCCTATCGGGCGCTCACCCGAAGAGGACGGAGGGTGCCGAACCTCCACAGGCGGGCGTGACGATGGACCAGGTCGCGGCACGGGCGCTAGGTGAGCATACCCAGCTGGCGTCGCTCGAACTCGCGCTGGAGCCCAAGGATGTCGTGGGCGCCTGCGACCCTGGCTATAGCTGCGCATACGCCAACACGATCTCGTGGCGTACTCCCACAACGCCGCTACCGATGGAGAACGACCCGCGCGCGGTCTTCGAACGCCTCTTTGGCGGTACCGACAGCACGGACGTGGCGGCGCGGCTTGCCCGCATCGAGGAGGACCGAAGTATTCTCGATGTGGTCACCCAGAAGGTGGCTCACCTCAAGAGGACGCTCGGTCCCCACGACCGAACGAAGATGGACGCGTATCTCGAAGCGATTCGCGATGTGGAGCGGCGCACTCAGAAAGCCGAGGAACAGAGCGCTCGGGAGTTGCCGGCGGTCGAGCGGCCAGAGGGCATTCCGCCCACGTTTACTGAGCACGCGAAGCTGATGTTCGACCTGCAGCTCCTCGCGTATCAGGCGGACCTGACCCGCATCATCACCTTCATGGTCGGCCACGAGACCGGCGCTCGGTCCTACCCCGAGATCGGGGTTGTCGAGCCGCATCACCCCCTGTCGCACCACGGCCGAAATCCCGACAAAATGCAGAAGCTCGCCAAGGTCGACGCCTATCACGTCAAGACGTTCGCCTACTACTTGGAGAAACTTGCAGCGACGCCCGATGGCGACGGCTCGCTGCTGGATCATGTGATGATCATGTATGGCTGCGGTATGAGCGACGGCAGTCGGCATGACCACCACAACCTCCCCCTTCTATTGGCCGGTGGCGGCGCGGGCAGCCTCAAGGCAGGGCGTCACATCCGATATCCACATGAAACGCCGGTAACGAATCTGTACTTGACCCTGCTGGATAAACTGGGCGTTCCCACGGAGGCCATGGGCGACAGTACCGGAAAGGTGGAACATCTTTCCGATGTCTGATCGCCTCCACCGTTGGTCTGAGTCCGCGACCGCGTGGGGGTAGCGGAGGGAGCATCAATCTGCGGCGAGGTGAGCGAGGGAGACGTGCGGATGCGCATCATTGGTACAGGGCTGCGTGGTTGGTGGCTGGCGCCGATCTTGGGGGTCGCGAGCGTTGCTGCAGCGGGCGACGACCTCAGGCTCGTGGAGGCGGTCGAGACGCGGAATGCGGAGGCAGTTCGTGCCCTGCTGAAACAGCAGGTCGACACGAACACGCCTCAGCCCGATGGCGCGACTGCGCTTCACTGGGCGGCGCACTGGGATGATCTGGAAACGGCGGATCTCCTGCTCCGCGCGGGCGCCAACGTGAACGCCGCGAACGACTGGGGCGTCCGTCCGCTGTCGCTCGCCTGCTCCAACGCGAACGCGGCCATGGTCGAGAGACTGTTGAAGGCCGGGGCTGCGCCGAATGCGCCCCTCTTGACCGGCGAGACTGCGCTCATGACGGCGGCCCACTCGGGCAATCCGGGGGTGGTGAGAGCGCTGTTGGCCTACGGCGCAAACGTCAACGCGAGAGAAACCAAGGGGCAGACCGCGCTGATGTGGGCGGCGGAGAACCGACATCCGGAGGTTGCGCGGACGCTGCTCGAGAACGGGGCCGACGTCCACGCCCGTTCGACCGGTGGGTTTACGCCGTTGCTCTTTGCGGCCCGGCAGGGCGATCTGGGCTCTGCCCAAGTCCTGTTGGCCGCGGGAGCGAACCCGAATGAGACCGCGACGGCGTCTCAACCGCGCGTGCCTGGGAGCAGACCAGCAACAGCGGATGGCAGCAGCCCTCCGCTGGTGGTGGCGAGTGCCAGCGTCGAGGCAATCACGATCAGTGGCTTTAGAGTTGTGCCGCGTCCCAGCGGACACGAGGCGGTCGCGCTATTCCTGCTGGAGAAAGGCGCCGACCCGAACATGGCCGACAGCAGAGGATTGACAGCCTTGCATGCCGCGGTCGAAACAGGCAGGTTGCCATTGGTGAAAGCGCTCCTGGCGCGCGGAGCAAATCCGAATGCCCAACTTGTGAAAGAGCCGCCTCATGGTCGCGGCGAAATCCTCTCCCGCGATCGGGACGTCGGCGCAACGCCGTTCTGGCTAGCCGCCAGAGCCGCTGAGGTGGACATCATGCAAGCGTTGGCGGCCGGCGGCGCGGATCCGAACCTCGGGACGGCGGAAAACACCACGCCGCTGATGGCGGCGACGGGACTCAGTCAGAACATTGCCGCGCGCGTGCGCACCATTAGCGAAAGCCAGTTTCTGGAAGCCGTCAAAGTGGTGGTGGAACTGGGCGCCGACGTCAATGCAGCCAACGACAGCGGGGAAACTGCCCTGCACGGGGCCGCTGGCGTGGGGGAGAGCACAATCATTCAGTTCCTGGCGGACAAGGGTGGCAACGTCGACGCAGAGGACGAAGAGGGTCAGACGCCGCTGACGGTCGCGGAGCGAGGAGGCAGCTACCAGGAATCGCGCAAGAAAGGCGCAGATCTGCTCCGCACGTTGAGCGGGGACGCCGGCTCGGCGGCTCGTTGAGCGGAGAGAGGAGAATCCGAATGTCCAAGCAGACTCGGGTCGATCGACCGACGGAGGGGCTCGGACGCCGAGCCTTGCTCGAACGCTCGGCAACCGGCAGTGCGGCGCTAGCCGCCGGGCTCCTTGGCTTCGGTGGTGCTACCGAGGCAGGCGCCGCGCAGCTACCGACAGGTCTTCAGCAGGCGCTGACGACTGGGCGGCTGCGCCGGGTGGTGTCGGCCCGCGACAGCCAGGGGAAGTCGTTCATTGCGAGCGACGAGGAGATCGGCATTAGCGAGCTCTGGAGGACGAGCGGGGACCAGCTGCTCGGCGCGGGTCCGGCCGGGGAGCCGGCACCGGCCTTCCGCGCCACCGGGGCCAGTTCCTTCTATATCGCGACAATGGAAAAGTCGCCTGACCCGATGCCGACGCTCCAGAATCGGATCGGATTCCACCAGACACGGGGTGTAGGGTACGTCCTCGTCCTGACCGGCGAGCTCGTCTACATGGTCGACCGCGAGGAGGTTAGGCTGAAGGCGGGTGACTTCGTCGTCGAACGTGGCACCGAACACTCCTGGAGAAACGAGGGTGACACCCCGGTCGCGATGCTGGTGACGGTCGTGAGCGCGGAGACGTGAGTCTCGCGGCTGGACTCATCCTTAGCTCGGGAGGCTATGTACTGCACCGCGTCGGCGTGTGGCTCCGCTCAGAGGAGCCTGGCCGCCCTGTTTATAGTCGCTCTTGCCTGCAGTGCGTGCAGCACGCCCTCCTTTGAAGCACCGCCACAGCCGGCCCACGAAGCACCGCTGCCGCCGCGCCCGGACTGGCCGCAGTGGCGCGGACCCAATCGTGATGGAACCCTAGCGACCTTCGTGGCGCCGTCCTCGTGGCCGGAACGCCTGACACGTCGGTGGAGGGTCGCCGTCGGCGACGGCTATGCGACGCCCGTGCTGGTGGGCGGGCGGGTGTACGCGTTTACCCGTCAGGGTGAAGAGGAGGTGCTGAGGGCGCTCGACGCCGACACGGGAGGCGAACTGTGGCGTTCCAGCTATCCAGCGCCATTCTCGTACGATCCCGCCGCCGACCCGACCGGCCCGGGACCGAGGGGGACGCCGACGTTTGCCGACGGGAAGGTCTACACCCTGGGCCTCGGCGGGGTCGTCACGGCCTTCGAGGCTGAGACTGGCACCCAGATCTGGCAGATATCCGAACCCACGGTCACGCCGCCGTATGGCACGGCGGTCTCCCCGCTCGTCGACCGCGGCCTGGTGATCGTCCACGTCGGCAGCCAGGACCACGGGGCCTTGACGGCGTACGATGCCAACACGGGGGCGGTTCGGTGGACGTGGGCGGAGGATGGGCCGTCCTACGCGTCTCCCCTTGCGGCCGACCTGAACGAAACCCGCCAGGTGATTACGTTGAGTCAGGGGCACGTTATGGCCGTGTCGGCGTCTTCCGGGAAGCTCCTGTGGCAGCGGCCCTTTCGCACGTCATACGAGCAGAACGCCATCGACCCCATCGTCGCGGAGGACACAGTCATCGTTGCCGGCTTTCAGGAACCGATCTCGGCGTTCCGGGTCGTCAGGGACCGAAACGTGTGGATGACCGAACGCGTGTGGGAGAACCGAGACATCTCGCTTTTTACGACCAACGGCGTCCTGATCGATGGGATGTTGTTCGGGTTGTCGCAGCGATCGAGTGGGCAGTACTTCCTTCTGGACGTCGGCACGGGTGAGACCGTCTGGACCAGCGCGGGACGGCAGGCCGAGCACGCGGCGATCGTGAAGGCTGGGGAGATGCTGTTCGTGCTCGAGGACGATGCGGAGCTCATCCTGGGTCGGGCGAGTCGGACCGGCTTCGAGGAGGTAGGGCGTTACACCGTTGCGGAGACCGCGACATGGGCGCAACCGACGATTTCCGGCAATCGGGTGTTCGTCAAGGATGCCTCGTCGTTGACGCTGTGGACATTCGATTGACACTGGAGGGCCCAAGTACGGGCCGGTTTTGATAGGATCCGACAGCACTTAGTGTCGCCCCGCCGAAGCGGGCGCCAGGGGCGCCGGGTGTCGAGCCGGAAAAGGGGGGAGCGATGCGGTTGAGTCTTGTGTGCGGCGCGGTCCTGGTCGTTGGCTTCGGTGGTTTGGCGTTCAGCACGTCCGCCGCTGCGGCGGAGGCGCCAACGTTCACCAAGGACGTCGCGCCGATCCTGTTCGACAACTGCGTCGTCTGCCACCGCGAGGGCGAGGTCGCGCCGATGGCGCTCACCTCGTATCGGGCGGCCCGTCCCTGGGCGCGGGCGATCAAGGACAAGGTCGTCAGCCGGGAGATGCCGCCGTGGCACGCCGACCCCGAGGGATCGCTCGCCTTCAAGAACGACCGACGCCTGAGCCAAGCGGACGTGGACACCATCGCCGCGTGGGCGGACGGCGGGGCGTCGGAAGGCAACCCGGCTGACCTGCCCGAGCTGCCGCCGATCCCGGTCGGCTGGCAGATTCGCGACCTCGGTGAGCCGGATGCCATCATCCGCATGCCGGTCGCCGAGGAAATTCCGGCGTCCGGCGAGCTCCCGATGACCAACTACTACATCCCGGTGCCCTGGGACGAGCCGAAGTACGCCCGGGCGCTCGAGTCGAAGCCGGGGAATCGAGTCGCCACCCATCACACGGTGGCCTATATCCGCTCGGGGCTACCGCCCGGCACGCGGCTTAACGACAAGGGGCTGGCAGTGCGCGACGCCTCGATCGAGGTCGATCGCAACGCCTCCTTCGAGTTCGCCCAGCGGTCGGTCAAGCTGACCGGCTACGCGCCCGGCAAGGGCTACAAGCTTTATCCGAAGGGCGCCGGACGAGTGCTGCCGCCGAAGTGGTACTTCGTGCTGAACCAGCACTACCAGCCGACCGGGAAGCCGGAGACCGACCGGTCGGAGCTCGGCCTCTGGTTCCACGACGAGCCGGTCGACACCGACGTCAACGAAATCGTGGCGAGCGACGGTATCTCGATCGTCGAGGACAGTGAGGTGGTGGCCGAGGCCGGCCAGCGCCGTCCGGTGGTGCCGAACATCCCACCGTTTGCCGACGACTGGAAGATCGTCACGATGAAGGTGTTCCCCGAGGACACGACGATCTTCTCGCTATCGCCCCACGCGCATCTGCGAGGGAAGCGGTTCACTTACACGCTGGTCCGCCCAGACGGCAGCGAGCAGACGCTGCTGACGGTGCCGCGCTACGACTTCAACTGGCAGACCTTCTACGAGCTGGTCGAGCCGATGGTGTTCTCGGCCGGGTCAAAGCTCGTCACCGTCGGCTACTACGACAACTCCGTCAAGAACCGCTACAACCCGTCGCCGGACAAAGAGGTCTACTGGGCCGAGCAGAGCTGGGACGAGATGTTCAACCCGTTCTTCGAGTACGGCGTCGACGTGGAGAAATCGAAGGGCAGCACAAACGACTGAGCGCGGGTCGGCGCGAGCCACTCCAGGGGACGGGCATCGGCTCCCGTCCCCTTTTTTTGTCGGCTGTTCAAGCGGCGAGCGTCACGGTGGCGGCTGTGGACTAGCGTGCCCCTTCTACAGCGGCCCTCTCGTCTGCCCGCGCCCCGGCCAGGATGTTCCGCAGGCCGTAGTTCCCCTCGTGACACGCGTACTCGAAGACGGGAACTTCGGATAACCGCAGCGGAATAGCCGCCGTGAATGGCTGGCTGAACGTCGCTGGGTCCCGGACCGTGTACTCGTACCGCAGTGTGTCGCCACTCACCCGCGTCAGGCGCTCCGTCAGATGCAGCATGGCGCCGGTGCCCACCGCGCTCCCCACGGTCGGACTGTAGCTCTCCCGCTTGTCGCTGAAGTTCGTGCTCTCGATGACAAGGGTGTCGCCCTCCCAGTGGCCGCGCGCGTCGCCGTTCCACTGCCGCACACGTTCGGGCAGGCGCGCCCGTCCGTCGAGCGGCACGATGCGCGCGTCGTGAACCATCTCGTTGAAGATGACCACGTGGTCGGGGGTCTGAAACAGCTGGATGTTCTGGTTATACCCACCGGTTATCCCTCCGGGCAACAACGGTGGCCCGTTTGCGAATCCAAGGATGCACCGCTCGGCCAGACCTCTGTCTTCCGGACCGTCGACGCCACTCCCGCCCACGCGATAGCGAATGGGACGGATCGCCGACGGATCGGGCTCCGGTGTACCACGCTGCTCCGAGGCGCCGGGCACGAGCGACGGGAGTTTCCCGTCCGGCGGGTCCTCGATAAGCGAGGTCCGCGTATTGTCGACGAAGCTCGGTGTGTCGACCCAGAACCGGTTGTAGCCGCCGGTGCTTCCAGGTGGAGGGGGGCGATCGAGATTCCGCTCGATCGCGAGTGCCTCGCGCGCGGCCGACTCTTCCGCCGTCAGCACGTCTTGGCCGGCGAATTCGTCCGCACGCTCGAGCGGCGTGATGGTCCGGAAATCCCACACGCCTCCCAGGGCTGGCGCTCCCCACGGCGTCCGGGGAGCAGTCTGGGCCGCGACAGGAATGCCTGACAGCGACACGACCGCGGCTACTGTGAACGCCGCAGCAAGACATCGACCGCTCATCTGGTCCTCCTCCCGGCTCTTCTGGGTTACTCCGAGTAACGCCCATGATGGACCCGGACGTAACCGAGTGCAAGGATGTCGGAACACACCGGAACGTGCGCATGACGTCATCGCGTCCTGCAGGTCGTGTCGTAGGCCACGTCGTGACTCGGGGTCGTCGTATACTGACCACCGGCGCGACGGGCGCCGCGTGCCCACGGGAAAGGAGATCCAAGATGGTACGCATCTCGATCGTCGTCATCGCCCTACTTGGGAGCACCGCGATTGGGTTCGCCCAGAGCCACCAGGCCACCGTCGACCGCGCTCTGATGGCCGCCCCCAACCGGGCGAAGGCCGATGCAGGCGTCGTCTCCTGGGACGCCAGCGGTAGCCGCGTCGTCCTGAAGGAAAGCTCGAACAAGATGGTCTGCTACGACCGGTCCGACAATCCGGGCACTCGCCCCTTTGCCGTCCAGTGCACGGACGCGGGCAACCTCGACCGCGTCGAGCAGACGCTCAAGGCGTATGCCGACGGCGGTGATAGGGCGTCGGGGCAGAAGCTCCTGGATGCCATCGAGGCGAACGGCACCCGGATCGCGCCCGTGTTCGGGTCGGTCTGGCACACGATGAACGGGAACGATCCCGAGAGCGCCGGCACACACATCACAATCGCCGTCCCCGGTGCGACGGCTGCCTCGCTCGGTATCCCGGATAGCGGTAACGCCACGGTCATGTGGATCATGGACGCCGGCACGTCGGCCGCCCACATCATGGTGCCGGGCAGGTAACGTCGCAGCCTCGTCCCAGCGCGCGAGATTTGGAGCCGAGCGAGAAGACGGGCCCTATTCCTCGCCCGGCTCCAACCGGATCAGCACGCTGTCCGCACCCTCGTCTGTGGTGACCCAGATGTATCCGTCCGGCCCCTGCTCCACGACCCGGATCCGCTGATGAAGGTCGAACAACAGCATTTCGCTGCGCACGTGCCCCCCATTGTCGTTGACGACGATCCGCAACAGGTGACCGGTGCGGGGCGCCTCGCCGAGCCGCATGGAGCCGATGAAGATATTGCCCCGCCACGCCGGAAACTCGCCGCCCGTGTAGAAGATCAGGTTGCCCGGCGCGATTGACGGCACAAAGGAGATGTGCGGCGGCGTCGTGCCTTCCGCATGGGCCCCCCCCGCGACCTTCTCGCCCCCGTAATAGCGACCGGCGTTTTGGATGGGCCAGCCGTAGTTCTGGCCGCTGCGCAGAATGTTCACCTCGTCTCCGCCATTGGGACCATGCTCGGAGACCCACAATTCGCCCGTCTCGGGATGGACGGCCAGGCCGAGGTTGACCCGGTGGCCGAGGGTGAAGATCTCTGGGTTGAATCCTGCCTGTCCGACAAACGGATTGTCGGCTGGCACGCTGCCATCGTCGTTGAGCCGCAGGGTCTTGCCCGCATAGTCGTCCCCACGCTGGGCGCGAAGGAGGGAGTCGTCCGTGCCGAGCCCGGGCGCGCCGATTGTGGCGTGGAGCTTGCCGTCGGGCGCGAACATCAGACGGCTGTAGAGCGTATCGACGTCGTCAGAGACGAAGATCTCCTCTCCGTCGACAATCGCCTTGCCGTTCCAGCGACCGCGGAAGATCGTATTGCTGCCGAGCGTCCCGTATACGGGCCTATGGTAGGCCAAATAGACAAAGCCGTTTGACGCGAAATTCGGGTGGAGGGCGACGTCCATAAAGCCCGTCGCCGTGCCCAGCACCGCGACCTCGGGCACCCCTGCCACCGGTTCCGGATCGAGCGCGCCGTCCCGGACGATCCGTATTGTGCCAGCGCGCTCGACGACGAGAAGATCACCACCCGGCAGGAACTCGATCGCCCGGGGACTATTGAGCCCTCGCACGACCACCACCGCACGCAGACTGCGCTGCTCCCAGGATTCAACCTCGAACGGCCCCTCGCCAAGCTCCGGGGCCGGCCACGTCTGGGCCCGAGGGACGTTGGAGGAGTCGCGCGGGTCGCGCACGCGGCGCGTTGGGTAGGAGAAGTTCGCCGCGGCCAGGTCGGCGCCAGACGCTCGGTCGCTGACGCCGGCCGCCAGCTCGGCGCGCCGCTCAGGGCTCGCCGTCACGAACGCCGCAACCTGACCGCGTTGCTCTTCCGTCAGGCCCGCAGCCTGTACAGCCATGAGCCCGTCGCGCCCTAGCGCGCTCAACACACGGTCCCTGCCGAGGGCTTGCAGCCGATCGACTTGGGGCGCCGTTTCGTCCCCGCCGTCGTGACAGACGGCACAGGACCTCTGATAGACGCGAACTCCTGCAGCCTCCGGACCCAGGGCCGCAGGCGATGTCTGCAGCTCGTTTTGTGCGGCCGCAATGGACGCGATCAGCGTCAGACCAGCCGCCAAGATGATGGCGCTTGGATGATGCATGGACGTGCCCTCCCTCAACCGCAACGGAACGCATTGGCAAGCAATGCCTCGTCTTCGAAAGCACGAAACATCGCCGTCACTGGGCTCAGCGAACGTCAGGCGCCGCAGGTATAATTCGGTTCAGCCCATCTGCCAAGGCCGAGATCCGGTCGCATTCCTTGACCCGCAGACTGGCGATGCCGATAAAGCGCACCGGCGTCTCATTATAGGCGGACGACGGTCCTACAGATTCAGAGAGAGCAGACAATGACACATGCAGTAGTCAAGACTCTAGCCTACGTTGGCATCGCGCTGATTGGCCTACCCGAAGCCGTTCTGGCACAGGAGGGCCCACGGCTCAACAAAGTGATCGAGCTGTTCGAGAACGACCAGCCGGCGTTCGGAATCTTGTCTTTTGACTATTCCCTGAATAATGCCCGGGCGCTTGCAAGCTCCGGTCTCGATTTCGTCTTTGTCGAGATGGAGCATGCGCCGTTCGACGTCGAGCGGTTGCGTTTGTTTTTGCTTGGCATGACCAATAAGCGATCTATCAATGAAAAGGGGAACCTACAGCCTGACGTTGTGCCGTTCGTGCGCATCCCTGCCGCAGGTGGGGCGGAAGAGCTGATCGCACAGGCCAAGCAGGTGTTGGATGTCGGCGTGTTCGGCATATTTTTTCCAGCTATACATACGCGGGAAGATGCCGAGTTGGCGGTGAGAGCAACTCGCTACCCGCAATACAATGGCGCGCCGGACTATGAACCGAAGGGCCTACGCGGTCGGAATCCATCCAACGCCCAGTGGTATTGGGGAATTCGTGACTATCATGCGAAGGCGGATGTCTGGCCACTGGACCCTCAGGGCGAACTGCTGTCAATGATGTTCATTGAATCCGCTGAAGGAGTGGAAAACGTCGATGAAATAGTGACAGTTCCTGGATTGGGTGCCATCTTCATTGGCCCTTCGGACCTGAGCACGTCGATGGGCTACGCCAGTCCGGCGGCTCCCGAGGTCGAAGCGGCTATCCAGAGGGTGCTGCGGGCATGTCTCGACAACGACGTTCCGTGCGCGATCACCACCGGCGCGGGTTCTGTGCAGCAGCGCATCAACGAAGGCTTTCGCTTCGTCACCGTCGGCGCAGATGGAGGTCTCAACGCCGGAGCGACTGATGCGCTGCGACTAGGAAGGGAGGCCGCCGGTCGCGACTAGTGGACGGTGCGTTGCAATGGCTGGATGAGAATATGGGAGATCCGTATTCTCGGGAGGCAATACAGACGCCTTTTCTGGTAATTACAGTGGAGTTAGAAACATCATTGACAATTTCTGGTTCTCTCTCAGGAATCCTGCGTACGCATCCATGCCTCGCACGTAAGTGTCGAAAAAAGCCCGCCTACAGTAACCTCAGTGTGAGAAACCCGGAAACGACGCGGGAGAATCTCGACTTGACGGGACACCAACGGCCTGTGGTAACGTCGCGTCGTGTTACGGCTATTGGCACTTCTGGTACTTGCCATGGCGGCGCCCGTGGCGGCGCAGTCGATGCCGCCGGCCACCTATGTGAGCGGCGAGACCCTGAAGGCGACGATACGCGACCAGCTGCCAGCGCCGATGGTGGGCGCGCAGGTCGAGAACACCGAGGACATTCACATGTACCTGCTGCACCGGACCGTGCCGCAGGGCGCCATCGTGCACGCGGCCAGCTGGGAGATTCATCACATCGTCGACGGGCGCGGCACGATCGTAACCGGCGGCCGTCTGGTCAGGCCGGCGGGCGCGAGTAACGCTAGCAGTCCTGCGACCATCGAAGGCGGTGAGAGCCGCCATGTGAGCCAGGGCGATGTGGTCGTGATCCCGCCGGGCACGCCGCACTGGTATCCCGAGATCGAGGGATCCGTGACGTATCTTGAGATCCGCTACCGCGTCGAGTAAGGACGATAGAGAGTATTAGACTGGTCCATGGCTAACGGAAGATCCGTTCTTGGACGCTCGGCCAGGAAGTAGCGGAGTCGCGTGGGAGGCACGCCAGTGCATTCGAAGATCACGTTCCTCATCACCGCCGCCGCGGTCATCGCCGCCGCGCTCCTGCTGACCGGCCCCGGTGTACGCGGCGCGGATCTCGCCGACCTGCCACGGGCTGCGCCCGATGACGTCGGCCTGTCGTCCGAGCGTCTTACCCGGGTCAACGCGCTGATGCAGCGCTACATCGACAACGACCTCGTCGCCGGCACGGTCACGCTGATCGCGCGCCATGGCAAGGTCGCCCACTTGGAGGCCCAGGGTTGGCGTGACAAGGCTGCCGGGCAGCGGATGCCTGAGGACGCGATCTTCAGGCTCATGTCGATGACGAAGCCGATCGTTTCGGTGGCACTCATGATGCTTTACGAGGAAGGGCATTTCCTACTTGACGATCCGATCTCGAAATGGCTACCCGCATACGCGGACAAGGACGTGTTGCTTCAAGGACCCGTCCGCACTTCCCCCGAGGCGGCCGCGGGACCCGTCACCGTGCGTCACGTGCTGACTCACACGTCCGGACTCCAGTATGCCACGTGGCCGAACTGGGCTGGTCCTGGCGCGGAGACCGAGGATGGCGTGGAGCGCCCTGACACTCTCGCCGACGCCATCGACAACTCCACTGAAGTCCCGCTCGCCTTCCATCCGGGAGAGGAGTGGCAATACGGGGCTTCGACCGACTACGTCGCGATCCTCGTCGAGAAAATCTCCGGGATGAGCGTGCGCGACTTCTTGAGCCAACGGCTCTTCGAGCCGCTCGGCATGGACGACACCTACTACAACGTGCCTCGTTCGAAGGTCGACCGCGTGGCGGCGGCTTACCGCCCAGCCGGACCAGACAACAGGATCGAGCTGTTCATGGCGCCGCGATATCACGCGCCGCGCACCTACTTCGGCGGTGTGGCAGGGCTTCACTCCACCGCACCCGACTACTTTCTCTTCCATCAGATGATGCTGAACGGCGGAGAGCTGAACGGCGTGCGGATCTTGAGCCCACGCACGGTCAACCTGATGATCAGCAATCACGTCGGCGACAAGCCCGTCTACGTCCGAGGCCCCGGCTTCGGCTTCGGCCTCGGCTACGGCATCCTCCTCGACCCCGGCACGGCGACCCATCACCTCTCGCCCGGCAGCTTCATGTGGGGCGGCGCCTGGGGCACGCTGTCGTGGGTCGATCCCGTCGAAGACATGGTTGGGGTCTTCATGATGCAGACCACGTCGTACCGTCACCTCAACGTGCGAGAGGACCTCGCCACTGTCGCGTCGCAGGCCATCGTCGAGAGCCACCGGCATCACGCGCCGACGGTCCTCGGGTACGCGTCGCGGCAGTGACCGCGCCCTACTCGCTGTTTGGGACCAGACGCTGACAGGTCACTGGAGTCCTGTCGCAAACAGCCGACCACGGTCACGAGCTGGATATCGTCTTACGCGACTCCGCCGAGCATACGGACGTCGCCAAGACGACGACAAGGTGTTGGTCGACTGGCTGTTAGCTCCTTGGCTCGGAGATGAGTGGAATCCGCCCGAATGGGAAGCGCCCGGGATCACGCACGACGACCACACGCTCGTGCTAAAGGGCGGAGCTACTTTGTTTCGCCGGCGGCGTATCGGATCGACAAGCAGATTTCAATCGACGACGAGGACTTCCTCAATTTCGGGATCATGTGGCTGACCAAGAACGTCGAGGCGCCGGGCCCATCAGCAGCGCCGCCGTGTCTTCGTGCGGGGTACGGAACCCGCCGCCGCGCCGGAACCCGTCGGCGACCTGCACGGGCATCAGGTCCTCGTCGTCCTTCGCGTCGAGCTTGTCGCCGCGCTCGACCAGGAAGAGGACGATGGCGCTTGCGCCCCGGTAGACGGCACCGTGTAGCGCGGTCTCGTCGTTGTCGTTCGTGGTGATGACCGACTGCCCGCGCTCCACGAGCAACTCGACCGCCGCGAGCGCCTCGGCCTTGGACCCGCGCACCTGACCTTCGATGTACCCGATGCCCGACGCCACCATCAGCGGCGTCGTGTTGTTCTTGTTCGGGATCGACGGATCGGCCCCGCGCGGGTTCAAGAATCGGCCGTCGCCGTCGCAACACCTGCCCATGTGTTGACGAACCATGGCGTATCGAGCTGTGCGTGAGCCGCTTGCCCCCAGGACAGCAACACCACGCCAGCCACCACGCCGACCATTGCGACGCGCGACATGCACATGTCCGTCTCCCTTCGATGACGCACGGTGGTGCCAGTTACGATCGGCCTCCCGCAAGCCACTGTTCGGGCGGCTCCGCGGAGAGACCATCGAGAGCGCTACTTCTCTCTCAGGGTCGCCTCACCCCAGGTCAGGGAATTGAACAGCTCGTCGGCGAACGTGACGACGACCGGTTCCGTGATACTGAACTTGTCGTCGTCGCCATCGTAATCGCGCACGGTCAGGGCCCCCTCCAGCCCCACGATGCCGTAGGTGCCTTCCCCATCGCCCTCGGCGTCGCTGAACTCGAACTGGCCGTCGGCCTTGAGCCTGAGCGTGAGGCCGCCGTCGTCGCTGCCGAATTCGGCGTCATTGCGGAGGCGGCTGCCCGGCGGGGCCGCCGCCAGCTCGATCTCGAGCGGGCGCTGCTCGAAGAACGCGTCGGCTTGCTGGACCTGCAACGCCACGCCCATCGGCGCGTAGCCCTCGGCCAGAAACTCGATCACCCAGTCGCCGGACGCCACGTTGGCGAGGTTGAAGCGCCCGTCGTCGTTGGTCGTCGTTTCCCGGGGGTCGCCGTCTTCGATCGCGCGTCCGGTTTCGCCGTCCACGACCAGCCGTCCGGAAACGCGAACGCCCTCAAGGCCGTTTCCCCACTCGTCGGTTATCTCCCCACGCACGCGCGCTCGCGTCTGCGCGCCGGCGTCCGCAGCGAAGACCCCTGTGACCAGGACCCCCGCGTTCACGACTGCGATACAACGCGTGATCCACCGCTTGCCGCCGTCCCCTCGTCCGCGCGCACCCGTTGGATCTCCCATCTTCTCACTCCTCAGTCCCGCCTCCGGTACCGCTGGTCAGCCAGCTAGCGCGTTACGCGCCGCTCCATTGGCGCCGCGCGACTCGAAACCGCGGGTCGCGCGGGCATAGTGATTGGCGCTCGTCACACGCGGATTACGGCCCGGTCCGAAGACGTCGTGCCGAGCATGCCCGCCCCGTCAGGTCGAGGTCAAGGCCAGATGTGCCAGCTTTAGCCGTCGATTGAAAGCCGATGAGCGTTACGACTGGGAGTAGCATCCTCCGTCGAGGGGTGGGCGACGGCCTGGCTCGGCGATCGGGGGTCCCACAAACGTCCCATCGTCGTGAAGAGAATCAGTACAATTTACGGAGGAAACCCCCATCATGAAACCAGCCATCATGTCAAAAAGCGTTCTCACAGTAGCTCTTCTATTTGGCGCTGTTTCACTCTTTGCTCAGCGTGCGCCGGATCCAGAGCAGATTGGGTCCTACCCGGTAGGCGTGACGACGATACAACTGGATGACCATCGTCGCGTCGATCCCGAAACTGGCGGACCTCGGCAGTTGCTCACCGAAATCTGGTATCCCGCAGCCGATGGAGCACGTGGGCTTCCACCGAACAGATTCTCGGAGTTCATTCTGCGCGGAGCAGGCGAGGGGTTTATCGAAGTGGCGGAAGAAGGCCTGGGTGGCTATCGGGAAGGCATTACTGTCGCCTGGCTGGATGAGACCTTTGAGAATATCGCGGCACGCGACGCTGGCGTTCGCGATCGTGAATGGCCGCTGATCCTGTTCTCCCATGGCAGCGGCGGGACCCGATTCAACTACATCTTCTTCGTGGAACACATGGCGTCCCACGGGTATATCGTCGTGTCGGCCGATCACACTGGTAATGCCCGGTTTACTTTCCTCGACGGTCAGCCGGTCGTACGCGGTGGTCAGCGCGCTGACAGCTCCGCAACCGATCGGCCCAAGGACATCAGCTTTCTGCTGGATAGCATGACGAAGATGAATGCGGGTGCCGATAGCCGTTTCACCGGACGAGTGAATCTCGATCAGGTCGCGGTCAGTGGCATGTCATTCGGAGGCTCCACCAGCATCAATGTCCTGAACCAGGACGACCGAATCAGAGCCGGCGTGATGCTGGCGCCGGGAGGACCAACACAAGAGCGAAAGAACGCCAGCACTCCCATCATGATGGTGATCGGCACCGAAGACTCGGTGATTGGTCTGCAGGGCAATGAAAGGAATCGCGACTACTACGAGGAGTCGCAAGGGCCACGCTACCTGGTGGAGATACTCGATGCAGGGCACCTGACGTTCACCAGCGTTAATCAATACAACCCGGCGTATGGCCGGGGCCTCGGCACCGGCACACGCACGTCCAACGGTGAGCCGCTCACCTATATCGACGCGGAGGAGGCGCATAGCATTACCGCCGCCTATGCTCTCGCTTTTTTCAACACGTACGTGCGAGGCATGGATGCGTACGCAGGGTTCCTCAGAGAGAATCACTACGGCGACAAGATAGTCTTCAAGCGCTAGTGGACTAAAGATCCTCGGTTCGACGAACGCGCCAGTCAGATTGCTGGGTCGCGATGAGAATGTGACAATGAGCCGTTCCATGCGGCTCTTGCTCTTCGCTTGTGGGGGGGGACTCGACGTGAGATGGAGAGTTCATCTCGGCGTGACACTCACCTGGCTGCTCGTGCTCACGGGATGGGCCGGCCCAGCCGGAGCCCAGAACGGTGCGACGGACGGTGAGTGGCGTAGCTACGCCGGAGACAACGGAAGCACCAAATACTCGCCGCTCGACCAGATCAACGGCGACAACTTTGCGGACCTCGATCTGGCCTGGCGATGGAAATCGATCGATGCGTTCCCGAGCAAGACGACCGCTGGTGGCGGGGAGTGGTCGTCGAGCCTGGAGAACATCGTCGAGCAAATCGAGGCCGAGACCCCGAATCTGTACCGCCGGGGCAACTCGCCACGGATCTCGTCGATGCAGGCCACCCCTCTCATGGTGGACGGAATCCTCTACTTGAACACCGCGCTGTCCCAGGGCGCGGCGGTCGACGCCCACACTGGCGAGACGCTCTGGGTGTACAACCCCAAGAGCTATGAAGAGGGCACGACCAGCATGACCGTCACCTGGCGGCAGCGCGGCGTGGCCTACTGGACCGACGGGACCGACGAGCGGATCTTCTGGGGCACCGGGAACGGATATCTGATCTGCGTCGAGGCGAAGACCGGGCGCGCCTGCCCGGGTTTTGGCAAGGGAGGCCAGGTCGACCTGACAGTCGGTCTGCCACGCGCGGACCGCAGCGAACGCGATTACCTCAACGCCATGCTCTACTCGGTGCAGTCACCGCCGATCGTCGTCCGCGACGTGGTGATTCACGGCTCGTCGATCGCGGATCGACGGATCATGCAAGGGGCCGTCCCCGGCTGGGTCCGGGCCTGGGATGTGAGAACGGGCGAGCACAAGTGGGATTTCCATACCGTGCCACAAGAGGGCGAGGAAGGGGTCGAGACCTGGCTGAACGACTCGTGGCGGTACTCGGGGAACGCGAACGTCTGGACGACCCTCAGCGGCGACGATGAGCTCGGGTACGTCTACCTACCGACCGGCACGCCCACGAACGACTACTACGGCGGCCACCGTCTGGGAGACAACCTCTTCGCGGAAAGCATCGTCTGTGTGGACGTCGAGACTGGGCGCAGGGTGTGGCACTTCCAGGCGGTGCACCACGGGCTGTGGGACTACGACTTCCCGGCCGCCCCCAACCTGCTCGATGTCGTCGTCGACGGGCGGCCGGTCAAGGCGCTCGCGCAGGTCAGCAAGCAGGGGTTTCTCTATGCGTTCGACCGGGTGACGGGAGAACCAATCTGGCCGATCGAAGAGCGGCCCGTCCCGACCCAGACCAATATCCCAGGCGAAGTCCCCTCCCCGACACAGCCGTTCCCGACCAAGCCGCCGCCATTCGAGTATCAGGGCGTCACCATCGACGATCTCGTCGACTTCACCCCGGAGATTCGTGAGCTTGCCATCCAGGCGGTGGAGGGGTTCCGCCTCGGACCGCTGTTCACGCCGCCCGACCGTGCGATGTCCGGTGTCACGCGGGGCACGATCTTCAGACCGCCCGCCAGCGGCGCCGCCAGCTGGTCGGGGGCGGCCGTCGACCCGGACACCGGGCTGCTCTACGTCCCGTCGGTGAACCGGTCCACCGTCGTCAGGTTCTATAGCCCCGAGGGCCAGGGTGGCGATCTTCGGTTCACACACGGCGCATCGGAGGATGTCATGCTCGCTGGGGGTGGGGGGAGCGACGTGCCGGTCATGCCGCAGGGCCTCCCGCTGTTCAAGCCCCCCTACTCGCGAATGACGGCGATCAACATGAACACCGGCGAGCACGAATGGATGGTGCCGCTCGGTAGTGGTGACCGCATCCGCAACCACCCGATGCTGCGCGATCTTGATCTCCCCCGGCTCGGCGGCGACGGGCGGGGTGGTCCGCTCGTCACCGAGACGCTGCTCGTCACCGCGATGTCGGCCGGTGGCACGGGCGGTGGACCGCGCCTGGTTGCATTCGACAAGGCCACGGGCGAGGAGCTGGCGTCGGTTGACCTGCCGACCGGAGCGCTGGGTGCGCCCATGACCTATATGGTCGAGGGCAAGCAGTACATCGCGCTGACGATCGGTGGAGCGCCTCCCGAGCTGATTGCGTTGGCCTTGCCCTGATGCCCCAAGAGGCGCCCATCCTCAGTCGGGCGCCCACGCACGGTTGTATTGCCGGACTCCGTGCCCATCGATGGTGACGAAGCGTGAGGTGCTGCTCCCGTCCAACCGCTTCGCCAGCGCATTGAGTGGCTCCGGGTCCGTAGGCCCCCAGCGGCCGCTGTCCAGACGGCGTTCCAGTGTGTCGAGCGCCGCCGCGCTTTCCGCGACGGTGAACCCGCAGTGCGTGCCCGAACGGGTGAACGCCGTGCGGTACAGCGCGTCCTTGCCGTTGGCGCGGACGAGGTCGTCGTAGCCCTGGACCAGGCTCACCGGCAGCACCGAATCTCCGACGTCGTGGATTCGCAGCACCGGGACCTGCGGATCTCCCCGGAGGTTGCGTCCCGGCGCACTCCAGTACTCGAGGGCGCGGTCATCGGCCGCGACGCGGGGGAACGCGTTGATCCGCTCGAGATCGGTCTCGAGATCCAGGTCGGCTGCCTCATAGAGCTGGCGAACCGCGCGCCGGTGAAACTCATTGCCGTTGTCGAAAAACTCCCGGTAGTCGACGTCGGTGTTCCACGACGGCTGCGTCAACCATGGACCCGCCGCACTCTCGAACATGAACCTGGACAACCCCCCGACGTTGTCGCTAAACCGATAGAGCGTCTGATACATGCTCCGCTGCAATGCCGTGACGTCGTCACGGTCTGCAATCCCAACCGATGGCTCGATCCAGTCCGGCCACTGTCCGATCGTGGCGGCCAGTGCGAGTCGGGCCCGGCCTTGGGGAGTCTCCTGCGCTGCGTTGATCGCCTGGCGCCAGGCGAACACGAGCGGTGCGTAGGCGGGCCGGAGGCCCGGCTCGCGCGGGTGATCGACGATTCGCAGGTCAGGGGCGACCAACGCCTGCAGGACGAACCAGCCGTCGAGCATCGTGTTCATGAACCACACCGGCGAATACGCCCCCAGGGCGACCGCGCCGTCGATGCGGTCGGCGAATTGCTCCGCCACGGCGAGCGCGACGAAGCCGCCTCCGGAGCATCCGTACTGGATGACGCGATCCGGATCGCGGAAGCGCTCCTCGAACAGATCGAGCACCGTATTGAGATGCGCAATCTCGCGTGCGGGATCGTAGTTGCCGACCCAACGGCGCTCGTGCCTGGCGGTTCCAGACACGGCGTAGCCGCGGATGAGCATGTCGACATACTTGGGAGCGTTGGGCCGCCCGGCATAGTCCAGATCCCTGATGAGGGTTCCGTTCCAGTTGGATGGCACCCGCATCACGTACCGCGTGCCGTCGGCGAGCGTGCCTCGCTCCTCGGTGTACGTGACCTGGGCGGCGGTCTGGTCGGGTACGGCGGCCAGCCCCACGAGGATGGCCAGCACCGCCCCCATCCGCCAGATACGAAGGTGTCTCGCACGCCACGGGTCAGGTCCTCCCCCCGCCGTTGTGCTCGTGCTCATTGGATCCCCTTGGCCCAGGTGTCGTGAAACCCCGATCGTGTGCAGGCGTCGCGCTTCGGGTCGCAGCAGGCCTTGACGCCGTGCCGACTCTTCGCGACCGTCACCCGGCTGTCAGCGCCACGCAGGCCATTCTACCTCTGGGCCGGGCGCTGAGGTAGGTCGCCGAAGGCGGCGACAGGTCCCGGGCAAGCGCTCGTGCCTGGCGGTTCCAGACACGGCGTAGCCGCGGATGAGCATGTCGACATATCTGGGGGCGTTGGGCCGCGCGACATGTCGCCGATGTGGGTAGTCTGACGCCCGGCCCTGCTCACCGCGGCGGGGGGTCCGCCCGTCCAGGCGCCTACGGCAGCCCGGCCGGCGCCTCGATGTTCTTGGTCAGCCACATGATCCCGAAGTTGAGGAAGTCCTCGTCGTCGATTGAAATCTGCTGGTCGATCCGATACGCCGCCGGCGAAACAAAGTAGCTCCGCCCTTTCAGCACGAACGTATGGTCGTCGTGTGTGATCTCGGGCGCTTCCCAGAACGTGCTGTAGTAGCCACCGAGGTCACCCCCGAGCGGGCCGTTCTGCAGGATCGAGAAGCCGGCATCATAGCTCACGAATCGGGTGATGCTCTGGCCGTTGAGCCCGAACTCGTAGAACATGATGCCGTCGCCGCGCATCGTCGCCCCGTCCTCGTTCTCCATCGCGACTGCGATCTTGAGATAGCGGCTGTTGACGTGGGTGACGGTCTCGGTGCCGGTCCACTTGCCGGGCGAGACGAGCCCCGTCTCGGGCGGATTCCACTCGATCTCCCACTCCCCGAGGAAATACCGCGGATCGAATGGCGGCATCATTTCGTCGCCGCTGGTGGGCCCCTGGGTGGCACGAGGCTCGCAGCCCACCCGCTGCGCCTCGGCCCCTGCGCCCGCGGCGCCAAGCGCCAGCATGGCTACGAAGACGAGCAATCTGGTTCGCATGGGTGTCTCCCGCCGGCCGGCCCGCAGGACGGGGCGGACGCCTTCTCGACGGCGGCGTCCGCAAGAAAAACGGCTCCATTCTATGAGCCGGATCGAAACCGCGTCAAGGAGCTTATAGCCCAGTCGATCAACACTTTACGCGCCTTCGTCTCGCGTGCTAGCTCCGGACTGCGAGTAGCCTGGCCCCCTGCGTGCGCGCCGGACGGACTGTCACAGAGGCTCCGCGTCACCAGACGCCGGCGGATCGAGCAGCCCAGGATCCACCGGAGGGCCGGGCCGGTGGTCGGGGTCGTCGTTTCGCCACGGCGTGCGGCATGGTTGGTGCCGCGTGTACAACGCCAGGTTCGACGCCATGCGCCGCGCGCTGTCGGATCCCCAGGCGCGTTCGGCGGCTGTCATCGCGATGGCCTGCCACTCGATGGCGAGGTCGAAGTGACCCAGCTCGGCGAGCGCCATGGCCATCGTTTCGAAGACGGCCGGGTGTTGCTGTTCCTCCGGCAGCGCTTCAAGCAGGGCCCACGCGCGCGCGCCGTCGCGCACCTGATCGTCGGGCGCCGCCGCGAGCACCCGGGCCAGCGCGAGCTGGAACATCGGCTGGTCGGGTCGGACCGTCATCGCCTCGGTCAAGCGTTCGCGCGCCGCACGGTAACGCTCGAGACGGACGAGCGCCATCGCCTCACCGAACCGCGCGCCCGCATCAGCCGGCGCTCGCGCGATAATCTGCCGGTACTGCGACAGCGCTGGCTCGAAACGGTCGGTTCGGCGCAGCGCATCGGCCAGCTTGCGACGCGCCGCGACGAAGGTCGGGTCCGTGGTCACGGCCGCCGTGTACCGCTCGATGGCCTCCTGGTCGCGACCACCGCGCTCGAGCAGGTCGCCGAGGCCGTAGTGGGCGTCCGCGAGCCGCGGGTTGAGACGCAGCGCTTCCTCGTACTGCGCCAGCGCCCCGCGCGCGTCGCCTGCCCGCTTCGACGCGGTGCCGAGGTTCACACGCATGTCCGCGTCGTCCGGATCGGCTTCGACGACCCGCCGGTAGTTCGTCACCGCCTCGGGCCAGTTCCCGGTTGCGGCGGCATCCAGGCCGCGGTCCCGGTAGAACTGCGGCGTCTCGACTACCAACGCATTCAGCGCCGCCACCAACGGGTCCGGCATCTTGTAGGCCACGCCGGCCGTGTACCCGCGCATCCCCCGGCCGCCCCGACGCCCGATATGGTGCGCGGCTTTGTCGAGATCGCCCAGCCCGCGGAAGGCCATGGCGAGCGGATAGTGGACGACGGTGGCCTCGGGGTCCAGCGTCAGAGCGGTGGTCAATTGCTCCACGGCCCGCGTGTAGTCCTGCTGCTCGACGGCCGCGCGGCCGAGCTCGAACCGCACCGCCGGCTGGTTCGGATAGAGCGACAGCGCCTCGGTCAGCGGCGACTCGGCCGCGTCCGGCCGCGCCAGGTCGAGGTAGACCCGGCCGAGCCACACGAGCGTGGCCAAGTCAGTGGGGCGCAGCGCGCGCGCGCGCGCGAAACTCTCCGCCGCCGCGGACAGGTCTCCGGTGTCCCTGAAGACGTGTCCGAGGTAGTAGGGCCACCGGAAGTCCTCGGACGCCAGACGCTGCGCGTTCCGAATGCAGCGCTCGGCCTCGTCGTTGAACTGCATCGCCAGGAACAGCGTGCCCATGTCGCCAAAGGCGTCGGCGCGCGCGGGCGGCGAGACGTCGGGGCGCTGCGCCTCGGCCAGGAGCGACGCATGCGCCTCGCGCAACTGCCGCTGGACGGATGGGTGCAGGCGGCTCACATCTGGCAGCGCCACCGGCAGCAGCGGCTGCGCCGCCGGTTCCCCCTGTCGTGCCGCCGCGCGCGCATCGCCCGCGGGCCCGTTCACGAGCCCCAACGTGATCGAGGCCACCAGGGCGACGAGACCGAATCTCATAGGCCCTCTCGGCCGGTCCGTGCTTCGCGACCGGTCCCTTCGGTCAGGGTCAGCCACTGATCCACAGCGAGGTCCGCCCACTCCTCGACCCGACCGCTCGGCCAGACGACGCGGACCCGCGGCACCGTCGTCGCCGCGCCGAGTCCGACGAGCACACGGGGATCGTGGGCGGACGCGTAGCTGCCGTCCGTCCGGGCGCGCCGCCACCGCGGCGGGCCGTCGCTCGGAAAGACGCCGACGCGCGCCCCCAACATGTCGCGGGGCGGACTCCCGCCGACGAGCCGCAACCCGAGCCACCGGTTGCGGTTGCCGACGTTGTTGCGCAGGAGTCGCACCCGGCCGCCGTTGTTCGACACGACGACGTCCATATCGCCATCGTTGTCCAGATCGCCGAAGGCCGCACCCCGGCTGACCTCCGAGAGCTCGAAGACCGTGCCGGCGCGGGCGGTGACCTCCTCGAACCGCCCGTTGCCCAGATTTCGGAACAACTGGTTCGGTTCGTCCAGCGGATGCGGATCCTTCGCTACCACGAGCTGGGTGGTGACCGCCCCGTTGACTACCAGAAGGTCGAGCCAGCCGTCGTTGTCGTAGTCGAACCAGAGCGTGCCGAATCCGGTATAGCGCAGGCTCGGGGCGCCGAGTCCCGACATCGTACTCCGATCCGCGAACAGGCCGGTTCCGTCGTTGACGTAGAGGGTGTTGGTTTGCCGGATGACGTGGGTCACGAACAGGTCGTCGTCGCCGTCGGCGTCGAAGTCGCCCGCGTCGACGCCCATGCCGGCCTCTGGGCTCCCCGCATGATTCAGCGCGACCCCCGCCAGCAGCGCCTCGTTCCTGAACGTGCCATCGTGCTGGTTGATCCAGAGCTGGTTCTCCATGTTGTCGTTGGCGACATAGAGGTCGACCCACCCATCGGCGTCGACGTCGGCGGCCACGACCCCCATCGCCCGCCCGTAGTCGCGCGCCACCTGTGATTCAGCGGTGACGTCCACGAACGTCCCGTCCCCACGGTTCCGATACAGTCGGTCGGGCACCGGCAAGAACCCCTGCGGCCCGCAATAGTCCCGTGCCCCAAGGCTCGTAAAGCACGTTCTTTCTTCACCGTAGTCGACGTAGTTGCCGACGTACAGGTCGAGCCACCCGTCCCGGTCGAGGTCGACGATTGAGGCCGAGATGCCCCATCCTGGCTGGCTCGTGCCCGTCTGCGTGGAGACATCCGTGAAGGTCCCGTCGCCGTTGTTGCGGAACATCTGGTCCGGCCCGCGCGTGGTCAGATACAGGTCGACCCAGCCGTCGTTGTCGATGTCCCCGGTCGCGACGCCCATCCCGTACGAGCGCACGTCGAGGCCGCTCGCCTCGGTCACATCGGTGAACCGGAGCGTGCGGGAGCCATCGGCGTGCACCTCGAGGTCGTTCCGGTACAGCCGATCGGTCAGCGGCAAGGGCATCTGCGGCGGCAGCACGGCGTCGGCCAGCGTCTTGCCCGCGCCGAGCATCCGTCCTTGCGCGAGGTAGACGTCGAGGTCGCCGTCGTTGTCGAAGTCGAGCAGCGCGACGCCGGACCCGACCATCTCCTCGAAATAGTACTCGCCCGACATGCCGTTGAAGTGCACGAAGTCGAGCCCCACGGCCTCGGCGCGCTCGGTGAACCACTCCGCGGCGGACTGGGCCGACACGCCGGGGGGCAGACCACACAGCAGGATGGCCGCGGCGGCGACCCGGCGCAGCCAGCCCGCGTGCGCCTGAATGCCCAAAGGAGCTGAGTACCTCACTTGGAAAGGCCCTCGTGATTAGTCCAGCGTCTGGCCGAGTCTGAGGGGTCGGACCTCCACCGGCTCCACCGCCGCGGCGCCCTCGCGGACCAAGACCACGTGATTCAGCGGAACGTCGCGATAAGTGTCGCGCCGCCCACTGCCCGGCCAGACGACCTCCAGTTGTCGAATCATCGTCGCATTGCCCAGCCCGATCTCCTGCTGGAGCGTCGAGGCACCAAAGCTGCCGCCGCTCCCGACCGTGGCATGAATCGCCCGATCTCCATCGGGCGTCGCCACCTCGACGGTGAGGCGTGCACCGATCCCCAGGCGATTTGACGCGGTGCCCCGCAGCCTCACCGTGATCCACGCATGCCCGTGGCCGGGGTTCAACAGCAGAACGTTCTGAGACTCGTCGCCTTCGAACGCGCCGCCGAGGACCATGAACACGTCCTGGTCTCCGTCGTGATCGATGTCGCCGAACGAAACCCCGTGGCCCTTCTGGATGTACCCGAATCCGTCTGCCGTCGCATCCTCGAAGCGTGCACCGCCGACATTGCGGAACACCCGATTCGGCACGAGCATCTCGAAGTGCGGATTGCCCGTGCCGAGATACACATCGGGAAACCCGTCGTTGTCCAGGTCGCCGTAGTTGCTGCCCATCGTCGGCATGACCCTGTCGAGGCCCACGGCTTCGGTGACATCGGCGAACGTGCCGTCACCCTGGTTGCGATGCAGGCGGGGATGCGCCGCCGGGCGGCGCTGCCCGAGATATTCCGCTGTCAGATCGGCTAGACGGTCAGTCTCTGGCAGCTCCGCACTCATGGAGGATGGGGCAGCCACGAACAGGTCGAGCCAGCCGTCATTGTCGTAGTCGAAGAACCACGTCGGGAAGCTGTCCCGTGGCTCTACGACACCGGCGGCGGCCGTCACGTCACGGAACGACCACCGCCCATTCGGCGACGGCCCCTCGTTGTGGAACAGGTGATTCGGTTCCCCGAAGCGCGAGACGTAGAGATCGAGGCGGCGGTCGTTGTCGTAGTCGCCCCATGCCACGCCCTTGACGAAGCCAACCACCGCCACACCGGCCCGGTCGGCGATGTCGGTGAACGTGCCGTCCCCGTTGTTGCGAAATAGCTGGGAGGGATACGTGGCGTCGAACTGCGACTCGTTGCCGACGAAGAGATCGACATCGCCGTCGTTGTCGTAGTCACCCCATGCGGCCGTCTGGGTGGGCGCGTCCCGCAGCAACCCGGCCGCCTCGGTCACGTCGGTAAACGACCCGTCCCTGTTCCCCCGGAGGAGCGAGTTGGGGTGCGGCTGATCCAACCACGCGCCTCGCAATACCAAGACGTCGGCAAGGCCATCGTTGTCGTAGTCGGCGTGGACGAGATTCAGTCCGCCGACGATCCCTTCCAACCCGGCCTCGAGCGTCGCGTCGACGAAGGTGCCATCGCCGTTGTTCCGAAAATAGCGGAGCTGATCCCGCAATCCCCACGACGACGCCATGACGTCGAGATCGCCGTCGGCGTCAAAATCCTCCATCACGCTGCCGCCCGCCAAGCCGACGGTATCGAGGCCGAGTGTCGGCGCGACGTCCTCGAACCCCGAGAACCCGGCACGTGAGCCGTACGCCGCCCTGGGAATCAGCCACGCCGGCGGCACGCCGTCAGGGTGCTCGCCAAGCCACATGTACGCGAGGTTGAGCACCCATCGCACGGTGAGGTCGGTGGGGTCGTCCTCCGCCATCTGCTCGTACAACGCCACCGCCTTCCGGGCACTGTCCCGATGCGGGTGCATGTCAGCCGGATCAATCGGTATGGCACAACGCACGGCCGGGTTCGGCCGAAGGCAGTTGTCGCGCTGCGCGAGCCGCATATACGCGATGCCGAGCGAGCGGCGCATCCCTTGCTGGAAGCCGTCAGGAAGGTCGCTCGGCACCGCACTGCCGCCGGCCTCGAAGAGCTGGAGCAACCGCTCGAATGCGACCGTCGCTTCCTGGGTGCGGCCCGCCCTGAGCATCTCCCCGGCAACGGACGCCTGGTAGATCACCTGCTCGCGTGGGCTGGTGGCGGGTGGCATGCCGAGCAGGACCTCCAGCCGCGCAGCGTTGGCGAAGGGGTTGAAAAACGTGGATTCACGCGCCGCGGCCAACGCCTCGAGGCGTTCCGCCATCCGCGCGGTGCTCGGTGAACGGGGGCCGGACACCGGGCGCTGACCGTCGACCGGGGCGCAGACAGCAAGCGCGAACAGCACCGTCCACGCCTGAAGAGTCCATCGTGGACGACGGGACGGCTTAACCCCGGAACTCACGCGCTGCCCATGCACGGACGGGGCCGGCCCTCGGAAAGGCCGGTCCCGTCTCACAGATCGAGATCGACGGCCCGGAGATCGGGCCGTCGTCGAGCGGTCACGCGACCATCACCAATCGATCTCCACGCCGAGGCGAGCGAACCGGGGGCGCATGATCTGGGTGATGCGCTGCCATTGCGGCCCGTATACGTTGTTCCATGCGAGCGTCGTGTTGGAGTTGAAGAGGTTGAAGATGTCGACGAGCGGCAGAATCGACGTCCCCCCGACGTTGAACCGCCGTGAGACCCGCAGATCGAGGTTCGTCTGACGCGGGAGGAACTGGGCCTCCGGCGCGATCAGATCGATGCCAATTGATTGCCCCCCCGTGAGCGGGGTCCCATCCGGCAGCGACGTGATGTTGAAGGTCGCGCTATTCGCCGGACCTGGCATCCCCTGCAGGAAGCCGCTGATCGTCACACCGCCCGGCAACGGATAGGCCCCGTGGACCTTGAACAGGGTCTGGAACGGGCGGGGATGGTCGCAGTGCCGCAGCAGGTTGGGATCGTCGACCTCACAGGTGTCTACCTGGCTCTTCTCCGTCGTGACGCTCCCCCCGTAGAACCCGCCGTTCGGGAGCCGGCCGTCAACGACCAGCTCGTAGCCGGTGTAGCGAATGTCGTTGAGATCCGAATTGGCGAGCCACCTGTTCCTGCCGATGCCGAAATGGCTCTGGTTCAGGTTGTACCCGGTGATGGACTCGCCGCCGCCGTTGGGCAGCCGCGGATCCAGCGGTCCCGTGAAGGTGAACGGCGTGTAGTTGGATGGACCGACCAGCCGGTCGTCCGTCCAGAACTGGTTGGTGAAGTCGCGGGCATACCACCCGCCGGTCACCGAGAGCCCCGACAGCAGCTCGTGCTGCAGCGACACGCTGTATTCCCAGTTGCCGTCCCGCTGGAGATTCGGATCCAAGCGCACGACGTCGGTGGCCGTGCCGAAGTCCTCGCCCTGCGGGGAAGGGCCGATCTCCTCGAACTGGATCCGGTTGTTGTTGTTTCTGTCGACGATGTCCCCGTTCCCGTCCAGATCATTCCAGGAGCGGTTCTCCTGACGGGGGAAGACCCTGAAGTCGCAGCAGAACGGATTGGCATCCAACGTGGTCAGGACATTCTCCGCCGAGATGTATTGGTTCACGTTGCCCTTGAGGGCGGTCCGGCCGTCCCCGAACAGGTCGTACGCCACGCCGAACCGCACCGAGCCATCGTGCCAATCCGGCCCTGCGAGGGCCGGGAGGCTACGCGCCCCCACCCAGGTGCCCGCCGGGGCCTCTATCGGCGGCGTGCCGCCACGGAACCGGTCGTACCGGGCCCCCAGATTCAACGTCAACCGGTCGATCGTCCACGAATCTTGCGCGTACACCCCGATGTCGCGCTGGATCTGGACTTCGTAGTTCCCCAACGGGACGGCGGCCACTTGGGCAATGAACGGGTTACCTGCGAGGAAGAACAATGCATGCGTGTCGGCAAAGTACACGGTGTCTTGATTGAGGCTGCCCCAGGTGAGGTCGATGCCCGTCTTGAAGTTGTGGGAGCCGGTCACATACGAGGTCGAGGCCTTGGTCGCCCACCGCAGATCCCCCTGCGTGCCACGGTTGTAGGTGGACCCGCTCCACTGGCCCGTCGTCAGCTCGAGTTGCGGAATCAGCTCAAACATCCCTCTCTGCGGCTCGTGGCGCCAGCGGACGTAAAACTCGGACATCCCGAGCTCGACCAGCCAGCGGTTCGACAGCGACGATGTCCACCGCAATTGCGCGTTGTGGCCCACCGGTAGGGGGGGGTGACTCGTCGACTCCGGCGGGACGGTCGCCGAGGGTCGCCAGAACGGATGGTCGCGGGCGTTACGCGCGAAGCTGATCCGCCACTTGTTGCGCGGGGTCACCTGGTGGGTCAAGCGCAGCAGCCCGCTGTAGCGGGTCGTTTTCTGAAAGGCTTGCTCGCCCGCGTGGCCGAAGGTGATGTCGTGCCCGAGGCGGTTCACCGACCCCTCGGGCTTGAAGAACTGGTCAGCGACGAAGAAATCGTTGTTCTGGGTGCGGTGGGACGCGAAGAACCACAGTTTGTCCTCGATGATCGGTCCCCCGAACGCCGGGTTGAAGTCGATGTCATACCGTAGCCGGTCGCCGGCCCGGATCAGCTCCTTGAGCTCTGCCGTGCGGTTGTCGCCCTGCAAGTTCTCAGTGCCATAGTAGGTAAATACGGTTCCGGAGAAGGTGTTGCCCCCCTCCTTCGGAATGGCGTTCTGGACCACGCCGCCCACCTGCACCTCCGCCGGGGAGCCGCCGGTCTCGAACGTCAGCTCGGCCGTCGCCGCGTCGTTCAGCTCCCACCCGTTTCTGATGTCCCAAAAGACGTTGGTCGTGCGCATCCCGTCCTGGAACGTCAGCGAGTCAAACGCGTCCGAGCCATGTTGGCTCGCAATCATTGAGCCGTCCCCCATCCCCGTGTTGCGCACGCCGGGGATCAGCAGGAGCCGCGCTTCGAGGGTGCGTCCCTGCGGGAGCACGTCCATCATCTGGCGCGTGACGACGGCCTGGCGGCGCACCTGCTGCGTGTCGACCACCGGCGCCTCGCCCGTCACCGTCACCGTCTCCTCGACCGCCCCGACCACCAGCGCGGCGTTGATCTGCACGGCGCTGTCACCCGTCAGCAGCACGTCCTCGCGGATCGCCGTGTTGAATCCCGGTAGCGTGAACGTCACCGTGTAGGTGCCCGGCCGCAGGTTGATGATCGTGTAGCGGCCGGCGCTGTCAGTGAAGGCGGCGATCGTGCCCTCGATGAGGACCGAGCTCGCCGCCTCGACTGTCACGCCAGGCAGGATGCCGCCCGTCGTGTCCTCGACCAAGCCCGATAGCGACCCGCCAGCCTGCGCGGCGGCGGTTGTCGGGACCAGTAACACTCCGACCAATGATAGGAATCCGATCAGCGAGGCGAGAGCGATTCGACGCATTTGCACTCCTTCAACTAGCCAGTCAATTAGTGACAACACTACCAGTAGTGGCAACACTACCAGGCAACTACTCGTTACCGCCAGCACATTCCGCAGCCACACTCGACCCACATGAGCCAAGCTGACTACTCGAAGCAAACCAAACAAAAGTAAGCACTTCGCCGTTCTGGGACCGCAGATCACGCCCCTCGGGTCAATCAGCCACAGGTCCCATCCCGCCACAACGCGGCCGGTCGGGCGGGGTGGGTGGGCGACCCTCCATCAACCGACGGAGGAGCGCAGCCGTCTCGGGCTGCGGTCTGAACACCAACTGAGGGACGCCCTCGGCGATCGCCAACGGCGTATGCCCGGCGTCGTTGGTCGCATCCAAACAGGCGCCTCGCTCGACCAGCATCTGCACGATCGGGTTAGCGCCCCGTGTCGCGGCACCGTGGAGGGCGGTTTCACCCTTGGCGTTCACGGTATGGATGTTGCCGCCCAGCTCGAGCAAGAACGTGAACGCCTCGGTCACCTCCTCGTTCGTGCCGGGTTCCGTCCCGGGGTACACACCGACGCCCGCCGCAGTCATCAGCGGCGTCGTGTTGTCGTCGGTCGGCAGGAACGGATCGGCGCCGTGCTCCGCGAGGAGGCGCATCAGCTCGGCGTCGCCGACCCGGGCCGCGTTAAAGAAAGGCGTCGCGCCCGTCCCCCCCGTGCTGCGTTGCCGCGGCTGGTCTTTCAATTCTTTCGCGATGCGGGCGTTCGGGTCCGCTCCGAGCGCCAGCAGCTGCCGGGCGAGGTCGAGCGCGTGCACGTCGTCCCGGTGCACCGGTTCGGGGTTGTCGAACCCAACGGGGGGCTGCCGACTCCAGACGAGCTGGTGCAACGCCGACCACCCGACGGCGTCCAAGTTCGGATCCGCGCCCGCGTCCAGAAGGGCCGCCGCGAGCTCGAAGTTCTTGTTTGTGATCGCGAGTAGCAGCGGCGTGACGCCGTTCGACAAGGTGTCGTCCACGTCGGCGCCGGCGGCCAGCAACGCCGTCGCCGCCTCGATGCGGCCCGCGCGCGCCGCGAACAGAATGGCGGTGAAGCCATGCTTGGTGCGCGCGCCCACGTCCGCGCCCGCCCGGGCCAGCGTGTCCACCACCCCCGCGTTGTTCTCGGCGGCCGCCCACATCAGCGCCGTCTGGCCGTACCTGTCGTCCGTCGCGTGCACGTCCGCGCCGTGGGCCAGAAGCACCTCGACCGCGGCAACGTCCCCGGTCCGCGCCGCCGTCATCAGCGGCGTCCGGCCGCCCGCCGTGGCCGCATTCGCGTCGGCGCCCGCCTCGAGCAACCGGGCGATGATGCCAGCGTTCCCGGTGAGACAGGCGAGCGAGAGCGGCGTCACCCCGTAGCGGTTGGCGGCCTCGACGTCGGCCCCGGCGTCGATCAGCAGCCCGACGAGCGCCGCCGCCTCCCCTTGCACGGCCCAGTGCAGGGCGGTCGTGCCGTCCGCCTCCGCGGCATTCACGTCCGCCCGCTGGTCCAGCAGCGCGCGGACCGACGCTGCGGATCCGGTCTTGACGGCCTCGACGAGCGGCACGTCGCGCGCGGCGGCGCCGAGCGAGCAGACCGCCAGCACCAGCACCGTCCACCGGCTCACCGCGTGTGTCCGCATCGTCTGCCCCTCACACACCCGTGAGCGGTTCGAGCTCGAGCCGTCCCGTGCTGTTGCCGTGCTGGTCCAAGGGGACACCGACCTTGTCCAGCATCGCCAGCAGCAGATTCGCCAGCGGGGTCTCCGGATACTGCAGGTGCCGGCCTCGGTTCTGCGGGGTGCTGCCCACCAGCGCGAGCGGCAGGTCAAACGGCGAATGCTGGTTCGGGTCGCCGAGCCCTGAGCCGTACAGCAGGACGACGTGGTCCAACAGGCTGCCGTCCCCCTCGGGGGTCGACCGGAGCTTCTCGAGAAAGTAGGCGAACAGCTCAACGTGATAGATGTTGATCTTCGCCAGGTCCGCGATCTTCTCCAGGTTGTCCTGGTGGTGCGAGAGGCCGTGGTGATTCACCGGCACGCCGAGCTCGGGGTACGCCCGCCCGCCGAGCTCCCGGCCGAGCATGAACGTGGTGACCCGCGTGACGTCCGCCTGATACGCCAACCACTGCAAGTCGAACATCAGCTTCGTGTGCTCGGCGAAATCGAGCGGAATTCTGGTGGGGCGCTCGAACGGCGGCAGCTCCTGGTCGGCCGCGCGCTCCGTCAACTGCAACCGGCGCTCGATTTCGCGCAACGAATCGAGGTACTCGTCGACCCGGGCGCGGTCGTTGCCCCCCACCGTCCGCTGCAGGGCGGCGATGTCCCCGGTCACGGCGTCGAGAATGCTCCGATCCGTCCGTACCTCCGCCTGCCGCTGGGCCGCCGTGCCCCCTTCGCCGAAGAGACGCTCGAAGACCACCGCCGGGTGTCGCTCCATCGGCAGCGGGGTCGTCGGCGTCTGCCACGCCAGGGTGTTGAGGTAGACGCAGTCGTAGCCGTTGTCGCAGTTGCCGACCTGGCTGCTGGAAAAGCTGTCGACCGCCAGCTCGAGCGAGGGCAACCGCGTGTCCTGCCCGAGCACGGCCGCCGCGATCTGATCGACCGTCGTCCCCCCCCGCACGTTCGCCCCCTGCGCCTTCTTCGCGTGGACGCTGCTCAACCAGCCGGCGCTCGCGCGCGCGTGGGGGCCGTCGCCTTCGTTGAATCCCTCCGCCGCCCGCTGCGCGAGACCGCTCACGATCGTGAGGTGGTCCCGGAAAGGGGCGAGCGGCGTCAGAATGGGCGAGAACTCGAAGTTCGTCCCCTCGCCGATCGGCTTCCAGTGATTCACCTCCGGGTTCATCGCGACCCCGTTCGGCACGTAGACGAAGCCGAGCCGCCGCGCCGGCGTCGCCGGCGTCCGCGCCAACGCCGTGAGCGGCGGCACCATGGCGTCCAGCAGCGGCAGCGCCACCGTCGCGCCAAGCCCGCGCAAGATCGTCCGCCGCGGCAACGTCTTCTTCGTAATGAACATAACGGCGAGCTCCCTCTCGTCGATGCCGGCCGGACGGACCGGCCCCGCTACTGCGCCGACCCCACCGCCGGCGGCCCGCTCGAGCGCCGCATCTGAAACGGCAGGCTCTGCACGATGCCCATCAGCAGCGGCTGAAAGCGGTAGTCCTCGGCGGCCGCCGCCCGCACGATCTGGCGGACCACCGGCGCATCGCCGTGCTCCACCCCCCGCCCCAAGGCATACGTCAACAGCTTCTCGGTCAACGTCGTGACGAACAGCTCGGACCGGCCCAGTAACACCTCACGCAGCCCGTCCACGCCGTCGAAGGTGGTGCCATCGAGCATCGCGCCCGAGGCGTCGATCGGCGTGAACGCCTCGCTCCGCGTGCGCCACCGCCCGACCGCGTCGAAGTTCTCGAGCGCAAGGCCGAGCGGATCCATCATGGCATGGCAGCTCGCGCAGACCGGATTGGCGCGGTGCTGCACCATCCGGTCCCGCATCGACAGCACCTCACCCTCGTCGTTGTCCTCTTTGAGGTCCGGCACGTCCGGGGGCGGCGGCGGCGGCGGCGTCCCGAGGACGTTTTCCAACAGCCACTTGCCCCGCAGCACCGGGGACGTGCGGTGGGCATAGGACGTCGCCGCGAGGAGACTCCCCTTGCCGAGCAGCCCACGCCGGCTGCCGTCGCCGACCGTGACCCGGCGGAAGTGGCTCCCCTTGACCGCTGGAATCCCATAGTGCTCGGCAAGCCGGTCGTTCACGAACGTATGATCCGCCGTCAGCAGCTCCAGCACGCTCCGGTCTTCCTGGAGGATGCTCTCGAAGAAGAGCTCCGTCTCGCGCCGCATGGCGTGCCGTAGGGTCGCGTCGAAATCCGGGAACCGTTTGAGATCCGGCGTCACGTCGGGCAACTTGCGTAGGTTCAGATACTGGCCGGTGAAGTTCGTGACGAAGGCCTCCGACCGGCGGTCCGCCAGCATCCGCCGCACCTGCTGCTCCAGCACCGCCGGGTCGCGCAGCTGGCCGCGCTCCGCGACGTCGAGCAGCTCGTCATCCGGAATGCTGCTCCAGAGGAAAAACGACAGGCGCGAGGCCAGATCCAGATCGCTGACGGAGTAGATCGTATCTGGCGCGATGTCCCGTGGGCTTTCTTCGATGCGGTATAGGAAGGCCGACTCGACGAGCAGCTGCCGCACCGCCCGCTCGATCCCCGCGTCGAACCCCGCCGCCTGCCGGCCGTCTCCGTACGCGCTTCGCAGGCGGTCCAGCTCCACCTCGCTCGGCGGCCGCCGATAGGCGCGCCGCGCCAGCGTCGAAAGAATCTGCGCCGCGCACGGCCCCTCGTCCTCCGGCGCGGTCGGCCGGCACGTGAAGATGCGCTGGCGACTCTCGGTATCGCCGGGCCCGCTGGGCTGGAACGGCCCCGTCACCGTGAGGTGCGCCAGGTAGGGACCCGAGCGCGTCTCGTCGTTTGCGTATCCTCCGCTGTAGGCGCGCACAGATGGCTCCACCAGCGCCAGGCGGAGCCGGGCAAGGGTGTTGGGCCGCGTCGCTTCGGTCAGCAGCTGCCCATTCTGGAGAAACGCGGCGGTAACTTCATGCACCCCCGCCGCCACGGGGAGGCGCACGCGCCAGTGCGAGTCGAGGTTCCGCCGGTAGCCGGACTGGTCGGATGTGTTTATCGCCGCCCTGAGCGCTTCATCTTCTTCGGGGTCCTCATCGGGGTCCGGCTCGCCTGCGAACGTGAACCGCGCGACCGGTTCGCCGTCGAGCAGGATCTCCAGATCGTGCGACTCGTCGTACCTCGGAATGTTGTCCGCGATGTCGAGCGCCAGCTTCGCCTGAAACTCGTACTCGCCATCCTTCGGGAAATGATGCCGGACCAGCGTGCCGCCGCGCGTGCCGAACGGCAGCCCCTCGAGATGCCGCTCCTGCGGAAGGTCGGGTGGCAGGTGATAGATCTTCACAGCGGGCGGCACCGCCGAGCTCCCAACGGCCGCGCGACTGATCTTGCGCGCCGCGGCCAGGTAGCGGTCGACCAGCGTCGGCGACATCCGGAGAGAGGCCGCGATGTTGTCGAACCCGTAGCTCGCATCGTCGGCCGGCAGCAATTCCGTCGGATCGATCTCCAGGACGAGCAGGTCGCGAATCGCGTTCGCGTACTCGGTGCGGTTCAGCCGATGGAACACCGTCGAGGGGCCGGGGTCGGGGTCGAGCGTGGCGGCGTGGTCGAGCTCAGCCTCGAGCCAGCCCGCGAAGCCGTCGTTCGCCTCGCGGTCCGGCCGCGGCCGGCCGGCCGGGGGCATCAGGCCAGCCCGGAGCTTGCGCACCACCTTTTCCCACACCTCGGGATGGGCGGCCGCGTCGTCGACGTCCAGGACGTCCAGCGTCAAGCCGGCGGTCTTCAGCCTCTCGTTATGGCAGGCGACGCAGTACCGGTCGAGCAACAACCGCTGCGGGGACCGGGCCGCTGCCGCCGCGCCCGAGCCAGGCTGCTGCGGGCCCGCTCCGTGCAACTCCGCCGACAGCACCAGCGCGAGCGCGCCGGCCATCGACAGCGCCGCCGATCGCCTCAACGCCGATATCGTCATCAAAGCCTCCAGCCACGCGTGGACCGCGGCCGCGCCAGGTATTACTGGGTTCCTGACTCGTCGTAGATCAGCTGGACGAAAGAGCTCAGCAGGCCGCCGGTCGCAGCAAAATCGTTCAGGTTCGCCGGAGGCTCGTAGTCGTCGGCGACTTCCTCGGCGGGCTTCCCGGCCGCCTTGCCGGCGAGCGCGTATTCCTTCAGATGCTTGTGGAACTCCGTATACCGGAGGAGCTCGTTGAAGGGAAAGGCGTCGAAGTGTCCGGTGATCACCGTGTCGACGTTCGTGAGCGCGGCCGTCGCATTGTTAAGCGTGTCACCAAATCCCAGCGCGGTCCCCCCGTTGTCGGTATCGATGAACGGCACGCCTTTATGGGAGAACATGTCGCCTGTCAACGCAACGCGGAGGGCAGGCAACTCGATCCAGGCATCGCCATTGGTATGCCCGCCTCCGAAGTGGTGGAGGTTGATCCGGTCACCGCCGACCGTGAGCGTACGCGTGTCGTCGAAGGTGACATTGGGGAGGTACGTCGCGTTGTCACCCTTGAAAGCGTCGCAGTTGGTAGCCGGGGTGCAGGTCGCCCTCATCAGGCTGTTCTTGGCGTTGGCGTGCGTCACGATCCGGTCGACGGCGCCGAACTCGGCGTTGCTCCCGGTGTGGTCGAAGTGCGTATGCGTGTTGATGATCATCACGACCGGCTTGTCCGTCACGGTTCGGAGCTGCTCGAGGATCGCTTCGCCCGTACCGGCCACCTTCGTGTCCATGATGACCACGCCGGCATCCGTGATGTAGAACGTCGAGTTGCCGCACCCACACCCGCCGTGGAGGACGTAGAGGTTATCCTCGAGCCTCTCGAGGTCCAATGGGGGCGGCTCGTTCTGGGCGACAGGCGCCGCGATCACAATCGACACCGCGCCGCTCACCAACACCGCCAGCAGGACTAGCCCTCTCCGCATGATTCCTCCAGACGCCGCGTGGATCGCGACCGTAAAACTATACCACCCCGCCGGGGCTACGCTGGACCGATGAGCGCTTACGAGCGTCAGCGGCGGGGCCCGATACCGCGGTGCGGCGCCACCGACCTCCACACACGTCGTATCCCACCTGCACGCTGTTCCGATCGCCGTCGATCTAGAGAGGACGGGCGTGGGATCAGCGACGCCGTCGGGGCCGATAGATGCGGCGGGCAGCGACGTGGTTCGGTCCTATGACCTCGAGGGCCGCGAGCTGTGGCGGTCGGGCGGCCCTTCCGGATGGTCATTCGTCCGGAAGGGCGAAGACGAACAGGTTGTTGCCCACGCTCGGCCGCAGCTCCGGCGTCAGGTCGAGGAACCGCTGCGACCCGGTGCTGACGGCGACGTACTGCCGGCCGTCGACGGCGTAGCTGATCGGAAACCCGCTAACCGATGAGCCGAGGTTGATCTCCCAGAGCACCGCGCCGGTCGTGTCGTCGAAGGCGCGGAACCGGCCGTTGACGTCCCCGCCGAACACGAGCCCGCCCCCGGTGGTGACGAGCGACATCGTCGCGGGGCGCTGCTCGTGCACCCAGGTGATCGCGCCGGTCTCCGCGGAGATCGCTTGCACCGTGCCGACCTGGTCGGTGCCGGGCGCGATCTCGGCACGCCAGGTGAGTGCGTAGATGTTCGCCTCGTTCTCGGTCGTGGCCAGCATCCGGGCACAAACGTTGCGCAGCGGCATGTACATCGTGTTGGTCAGCGGACTGTAGGCGCCGGCCTCCCAGTCCTTGCCGCCGGTGGCATGCGGGCAGGCCAGCACTTGCTGTCCCTCGCTGCTGAAGACCAGCTCGGAGCTCTCCGTCACGGCACCGGTTGCGCCGTCGATGTCACTGATCACGTTCTGCGTGATGGTCGGCGTCGCCCAGAGGAACTCGCCCGTCGCGCGGTCGAGCGTGTAGACGACGCCGGTCTTGCCCGGGATCCCGGTGATCACGCGGCGCACCTCGCCCGGCTGCAGCCGCGGGTTGATCCAGCTGACGACGCTCGCGTCGGGCGAGACCGGGGTATCGACCAGCAGGCGCTCGAAGGGATGGTCGAGGTCCCAATGGTCGTTCAGGTGCTGGTAGTACCAGACAATCTCGCCCGTGTCGGCGTCGAGCGCCAGCGTCGAGTTGTGGTACAGGTGCTTCCTGTCGGAACCCCCGAGCAGGAACTTGGGGGCCGGCGACGTGACGGACGTTCCGATGTAGATGAGGTTGAGCGCCGGGTCGTAGCTCGGCACCATCCAGGCGCCGACGTGCTTCCGCTCCTCGAAGGGGACGTCACCCCACGTCTCGTCGCCCGGCTCGCCCGGGGCCGGGATGGTGCGCCGGCGCCACAGCTCCCGGCCGGTCGCGGCATCGTGGGCCGTGATGACGCAGGCGTCCGGTCCGCCCCTCGGGACACAGCTCCGCCCCGAGATCACCTTGCCGTTGGCGATAATCGGCCCCGAGCCTTGCAACGCCGGGTTTACCGTGTAGTCGAGCACCTCGGTCTCCCAGACGAGCCGCCCGGTCGCCGCGTCGAGCGCGAAGACGTGGTCGTCGACGCTCGTGTCGATGATGGAGGTCCCGTAGATGGCGACGTTGCGGTTGTTCTGCGACAGCACGCTGAACGCGCCGACGAGGTAATCGGTGACGTCGTCGGGCACCTCCCGGCGATGCTCCCAGACGAGGTCGCCCGTGGCGGCGTCGATCGCCTGGATGACGTCGTTCGGGTTCGGCATGTACAACACGCCGTCGTACACGAGCGGGGTCCCCTCCTGCATGCCTGTCGTCAACGCGCGCGACCAGACCATGCGCAGCTCGCCGACGTTCTCGCGCGTGATCTGGTCGAGCGGGCTGTAGCCCCACCGTCGAGCGTGCGGCGCCACATCAGCCAGTCGCCGGGCGCCGGGTCCTGGAGCATCGCGTCGGTGACGGGGACGATCTCACGCGTCGGCTGGGCCGGCGCCGGAGCCACGGCGCCGGCAATAGCCGAGGTCGCCAGGACGAGGACGAAGAGGCGTCGCGGTATGTCGAGACTCCTGGTTGGGCGTGTCGGGCCGGGCGCCAGCCGCGCGCGACTGCCCGACGTATGCGGCGCTTCCGGCAGCTCTATTCCGCTGCTTCGAAGGCGATGATGAAGTCTGCCTCGTTCCGGAACGTCTTGGCCTGTTGGTACTCGGCCGAGTTCCAGAGGTCTAGGAGCGCCTTCATGGAACGGAACTGCTCGACGGCGACCCTTCCCTCATACGGCCACGTGCCTTCCAGAACGTGCAACGTGCTCCCTGGTATACCGGCGCCCAGCATCTTCATGCCGGCCTGACGCGCCAACGGACGCGCGATCTCGCCATACTTCGCGAGGCGCTCGGCTGGCGCCCGAACCGGGTCGATCGCCGCGATCAGATAGGCGGCCTTCTCGCCCGGAGTCGCTTGCGCGTGCGCGACCCCGTCGTTCCAGCGCGCGGACAAATGACCGAGAGCAAAAACCGCGACGAGAGTGATCGAGTACACGAGTCTGTTCTTCATTGATCTCTCCATGGCTGAGCGGCTGAGCGTCGGCCGAGGTGCGTCCTCAGCTTCCCGGCTCGCGCCGTCGACTGAGCGTCTCGTGAGGTTCAGCCTCGCTGCGTGTAGCGCCGTGGTTCAGCGGCGTGAGCTGACAGCTTACGCGACAGCATACACATAAACGGCATTGTCACGTTGAGGTCGAGCGTGGCAAAGTCGGGGGCATCGTCAACTTGACGACGACAGCGCGCCCCTCCCCCTCGATGGTCGCTGGACCGATGAGCGTTTACGAGCGTCAGCGGCGGGGCCCGTACCGCGGTGCGGCGCCACCGACCTCCAGCGCTCCGAGATCCGGCGCGCGGCCCGTGAAGCCGTCGGTCACCGTCGGCAGCACCATCCCGCGGTCGACGGCCGTCGAGCCGGGCCGCAACCGGAAGTCGAGATCGTCGGCGTCGTAGACGTTCTGCAGCGCGCTCACGTCCCGCGCATCGAGCGCGGGCACGTTGACGAACACGTCGTATCCCACCTGCACGCTGTTTCGGTCCTGTCCGGTCGCTTCGCTGTAGGCCTCGAGCGTGGCGAACTCGCGCAGCTCGAACGCCGGGGCGTGACCCGGGGCCCGGAAGTCGGCGGTCACGTCGAACGGCGGGCTCTCCCACCGGAACGGCAGCGGCGTGTCCGGCGCGGGACCGAAGCCGTTGTAATCGGATGAGGTGTAGTTAGTGAACGTCGTGATCCCGAACAGGTTCGGACGCAGCTGTCGAAAGTCGGCCGGCGCGTTCTGCCCCAGAATCAGGTTGTTCCGCCAGTGCGTGTTCGACAGCAGCCCGGTGGTCTCCGACAAGATGGTGTTGTTGTAGAACACGACCCCGGCGGCGCCAAAGAAACGGCTCGAGCCGCCCGGCAGGTTGTAGGCGATGTTCCGGATCCAGTAGACGGGTCCGCCGAGCACCGGCTGGCTGCAGAACGCGTGCGACGGGTGGTTGATGAACATATTCCGGAGCACACGCACGTTGTGCAGGCTCCCGTCGGTCTCGATCGGGTTGTCGTGGGAGTTGGTGATGTAGTTGTTATAGAAGTCGATCGCGACCGGACGTCGGTCCCAAAACTCGCGGGGCGGATACCTGGGCCCGTCGGGCGCTCCTGGTGCGGACGCCACGCTGCCGTCGGGGTTCCCGTAGGTCTCCACGTTGATCCCGTCATGGAAGTCAGCGATGTAGTTGTGGGCCACGACGTGCCCGGGCCCGTAGACCTTCACCGCCACGTACGAAGCCATGACGGGGGGATGGACCTGACCGTCGACGCCGTCGTACCGTCCCCACAGCGGCGCGTCGCTCCAGCCGATGAGACGGTCCGGGTCGTTCCGGCCGTAGAACCAGTTGTCGGCGATGTAGTAGTTGTTCGACCCCGAGTAGTTGGTGAAGACCCCGACCCCGACGTTCTCGAAGCGGCAGCGCTTGACGGTGAGCCCCTTCGAACCCGCGATGAACTGCTCGCCGGCCCAGATGGCGAACTCCGTGTTGCGGAATGTGATGCCCTCGAAGTACGTATAGTCGGCCGCCATGACGTTGAAGAGGGTGTAGTTGCCGTTGCCGTCGAAGACGACCTCGCCGTCGCCGGCGGCCTTGATGACGATCGGCCGCTCGGGCGTGCCGTCAGCCGTTAGGTAGTAGGTGCCCTCGAACGGAAACGCGCGGTTGGATCCCGTCCCATACTCGAGATGCTCGTACCGGTAGAGACCGGCGTGCACGAGGATGGTGTCGCCCGCACGCACCCCCGGACGCCCCGCAGTGGCGAAGTCCCCGCCGCCGCATGAGGAGTTGTAAGCGCAGATCAGCCCCTCGAAGGACGGTTCGAGCTTGTTGCCCTCGAAGCCATGAGGGTAGACGTGAAGCACCCTTCCGTCTTCGTAGGGGACCGGCTCCGCCCGCGTCCTCACGGTCACGATCCGGGTGGCCTCGCCGGTCACGCCATCGGGATCGGTCATCACGAACCGCGCCTCATAGTCGGTATCCGGCTCCAGGTCGAGGATGCTCCCGGCGAACATGTTCGGGGAGACGACGTCGAACTGCGGCCCCACGTAGACGCGCTCACCTTGGAGGCGCAGGAGCGGAAGCGCGGACGACCAGGCCGTCTCGCCCGGCTTGCGGTAGGAGACCTGCACCGCGGCGTTCCGGTTGTCGTCACCTTGGATAAACCACTCGAAGCCGAGGTTGATCAGGGTCGGCGGCTCGATCACGAGCTCACCCGTCACGACCCCGTTCTGGGTGGCGTTCGCCGGCTGCGCCAGCACGACCGCATCGCGATCGTCGTGTGACGTGGCGACGACGCACACGCTCAGCACGCCGATGCGCGCGAGTTGACCGGCTCTCTTCTGCATGGATGGCCTGCCTGTGCGCCAGCTCGTCGTCTGGTAGCCGATGGGGGTCGCCTCGGCTCGACCCAGAGACGGGCGAGCTGTTTGGGAGGAGCCGTTCACGGGCTCGGGCGGGACCACGATCGCCGAGGCGGTCGAGAGCGGCTCGTATCTGCTCGTGTCCGGATTCTACACCGGGTCGATGATGCTCCGGCTCAACTTGTACCGCCCGGCCGGCGGGAGAGGACACAGCGCTACCGCCGCGAGGATGAGACGAGGTGATACAGTCATCGCCCTGAAACTCGAGTGACGCCGGGTCGTCAGCTGCGCGCACGCGGATTGGGGGCACTCTATGTCGCACCGGTTCACGACCATCGTGTTGGGGATGCTGTGCGCGGCGTCGTCCGTCTCAGCGCAACAGGGTGCGTCTCCGGGGCAGTGGCCCACCTACGGCGGTGACCACGCCGCCACCAAATACTCGCCGCTCGATCAGATCGATCGCGACAACGTCGATCGGCTTCGGGTGGCCTGGCGCTGGTCGTCCCCCGACAACAGCGTCGTGACCGCCAACCGGACGACGCTGCCGTCGATGCCTGCCGGTTTCAAGGCGACGCCGATCCTGGTCGACGGCGTGCTCTACATCAAGACGTCGCTCTCACAGGCCGCGGCGATCGATGCGGCGACCGGCGACACGCTCTGGGTGTTCGACCCGGGCGTCTGGGAAGGCGAGCGGCCGGCGAACATGGGCTACAACGCCCGCGGGGTCGCGTACTGGTCCGATGGCCGGGAGTCTCGCATCTTCCTGCCGACCGGCAACGCCTATCTGTGGGCGGTCGACGCGAGGACTGGTCGTCCCATCGCCGACTTCGGCGCCGACGGCGCGATCGACGCCACGCAGGGACTCCGCCGGCCGATCCCACGCGAGGATTACCAGTTGATGTCGGCGCCGATCGTCGTCGGCGACGTGGTCATCATCGGCTCGGTCATCATGGACCGGCCGCGCAACATGCTCGACGCGCCGGGCGACGTGCGCGGCTTCGACGTGCGGACCGGTGAGGAGCTGTGGGAGTTCCACACCATTCCGCAGCCGGGCGAGTTCGGCAACGAGACCTGGGAGAACGGGTCCTGGGAGTACTCCGGATCGACGAACGCGTGGGGCATGCTGAGCGCCGACCCGGAGCTCGGCTACGTCTATCTGCCGATCGGCACGCCGACGAACGACTTCTACGGTGGCCATCGTCACGGCGACAACCTCTTTGCCGAGAGCATCGTCTGCGTCGACGCGAAGACCGGCGAGCGGGTCTGGCACTTCCAGTTCGTCCACCACGGGCTCTGGGATTACGACGCGACCGCGGCGCCCGCGCTGGTGGACCTCCGGGTCGACGGCCGCCCGGGCGTGACCAAAGCGGTGGCGGTGGTGACGAAGCAGGCCTACACCTACGTGTTCGACCGCGTCACCGGCGAGCCGGTCTGGCCGATCGAGGAGCGACCGGTGCCCCGCGGCAGCGTGCCGGGTGAGTGGTACGCGCCGACGCAGCCGCATCCGACGAAGCCCCCGCCGTTCGATCGCCAGGGGGTGACGGAGGACGACCTCGTCGACTTCACGCCGGCGCTGCGGGCCGAAGCGCTCGAGATCCTCGAGGACTACGCGTACGGGCCCTTGTACGAGCCGATCAGGGTCGAGGAGGACGGGAAGCGCGGGACGATCATCATGCCGGGGTTCGGCGGCGGGGCGAACTGGCACGGCGCCGCGGTTGACCCCGAGACCGGCTGGCTCTACGTGCCCTCGCGCACGTTACCGATGGTCATCCAGCTCGCATCACCCGATACGAACGATTCGGACATGCGGTACCAGCCGGACCAGTTGGGCCTCGCGGGGCCGCAGGGCCTGCCGCTCTGGAAGCCGCCCTACGTGCGACTCAGCGCGTTCGACCTGAATGACGGGACCGAGAAGTGGATGGTGCCGGTCGGCGACGGGCCGCGCCACCGGGTCATCGATCTCGGGGTGCCCGATCCCGGGCCGCTCGGTGGCGGCTCCTATACCGGTCCGCTCCTGACCAGGACGCTCCTGTTCCTCGGCCTGACCCTCCGGCTCAGTCCGATCAACAACAACCCCGTGCCCTTCGACGGCGCCGAAGGCCCGCGTGCGTTTCCGACGACCCCCGCGCTGCTGGCGTTCGACAAGGCAACCGGTGAGACGATTCACGCGGTCGAGCTGGACGTCCCGCCGATTGGTACCCCGATGACCTACATGCAGGACGGGAAGCAGTTCATCGTGCTCGCGTACGGCTCGGCGAACGACATGGGCCTCGTCGCCTTGGCGCTCGAGTGACGCAGGGTGGCGCGGTTTCGAACGGCCGAGTTGACCTGAAGAACGGTAAAGCGGGTGCGCATTGGCACCGACGAGCCCGAGGCGCTGGCAGAGGCGTTCGGACGTGACGGTGGTTGCATTGCGGCCGTTGCGCGTGGCTTCGCACCGCGATTCCCCTGATAGACTAAAGTCCCCTAATCACGGAGCAACCGATATGAAAGGCGTCGCCCTCAGTTCGTTTCTGCTCGTAGCCCTTCCACTCGCGTTGCCTTCAGCAGGCGAAGCACAATCGCGTCGGGTACTTGAGCCTTCTGATCACTGTACCGACCAGTCGGCAACCGCCATCGTGACCTTTGCCGACTCCGACCTCGAGGAAGTCGTTCGGGCTGCGCTCTCCGTCGAGGCGGAGGAAGATCTCACCTGCGGCAAAGTCGCTGAGATGACGCAGCTAAACGTGCCTTCCGAGTCTGACTTTGTTGTGTACGGCGGCACGTTGCGACCGTCGCCTGAGAAACCGTTCGAGAGCCTGGAAGGAATCCAGAATCTCTCGAATCTGACCAACCTCGGCATCATGAACCGCTTGCTCACGGACATCGGTCCGCTGAGCGCGCTCACCAATCTGACGTTTCTCAGTCTCCACACCAACTGGATCAGTGATATCAGCCCACTCAGTGAGCTCACCAACCTGGAACAACTCATCATCAGCGAGAATCCCATTGCGGACCTCAGCCCGCTGCGCAGGCTGACGAAACTGACCAGGCTGCAGGTGCACGGTCTCTATCCCTATCAGCTGGAACATTTCCTCGCCTATGACGACGGCCGCGACCCGAATGTGGTGTTCAACGGCATCACCGATCTCAGCCCCCTCGCCGGATTGACGGAACTGAAGCTACTGCGCATTCACCTCAACAACATCACCGACATCAGTCCCTTGGCCGGGCTCAGCAATCTCACGCATCTGCGCATCTACGACAACGAGATCGCCGACATCAGCCCGCTCAGAGGGCTCACGAAGCTGAAACTGCTGTGGGCCCAAAACAACGAGATCTCGGACATTAGCGCGGTCAGCGGCATGACGGAGCTGCTTCAGCTCGGCTTGGCCAACAACAGGATCACTGACATCAGCGCGCTGAACGCACTCACCAGCCTCGAGTACCTGTTTCTCGAGGATAATTCGATTGCGGACATCGGCCCACTGGACAGGGTGCAGAGCACCGTTGTGCTGCGTCTCGATAACAACGCGATCACCGATGTCAGTCCGCTGCAGAACCTGTCCAATCTCAGGGAGCTGGGGCTCGCCCACAACGATTCGCTTCTCAACGTACAACCCCTGCTGGCCAACGAGGGGATCGGACGCGGTGACGAACTCGACCTGCGCCGTACCTACGTGCGCTGCTCGGACATGGATGCCTTCGAGAGCCGCGGTGTAACACTGCTGCGCGCGACGACCGTGAACGGTTCCGGCTGTGGGATACAACGGTTGGAAGAGCCTCCAGAGTACTAGAACGCGCAGTCGTAGTACTCACTCTCACAAGGACAGACCATGAAGATTGCACGGATAATGGGCGCGGTGGCTCTCGCCTGCACGGTGGCCGTGGGCGCGGGGATGCATCGCGTCACAGCTCAGTCGGCCCAATCACCTGCGCTCGCGTTTCCGTCGGACGAGTCCTACCTGCGACTGCTCGCACCAGGCAACGAAGCGTATCTGGCGGTAGATGGATCCAGGATGAAACGCCTTGTCGCCGAGCAAGCCGCAATCGCGCGGCGCTATCGAGACGCAGGTCATCAGTACTGGGGCCGGATCCTCGGCACGGAAGCCGACGCCGACACAGCATCGTGGATGGCCGACCAGCTTCGTCAAGCGGGAGCAGAGAACGTACGGCTGGAGCCGATCGACCTCCCCCCCCAATGGATGCCGAGGTCGTGGGAGGTGTCGGCGGCACTGGCTGGTGAGATGGCCACCCTGACGTCGGCCTGGCCAACGTACGCCTCCCCGGGAACTCCTTCGGGTGGAATCGAGGTCGAGCTGGTCGACGTTGGCCTGGGAATGGAAACGGACTTCCAGGGCAGGGACGTGCGGGGCAAGGCGGTGGTCATCCACTCGATTCCCCGACCCGGTGTCATTCAGCACTCCGCCGGGAGGAGCGGCGCCATCGAGCGGGCAGACGCCCAGGGTGCGGCCGCTATCCTCGTGGTCGTGGAACTCCCGGGCAATCCTCAATTCGCGCTCTATGAAGTCAACACCTCGGTACCCACGTTGGCTCTCGGATCGGCCGACGGTGCGATCCTCCAGCGAATGCTCTCGGAAGCCAACCCCCAACGGCCGGCGCGCGTGAGGCTCCGACTCGAGGTGGAGGACGTTGACGGGCTAAGAACCGCCAGCGTGCGAGGCGAGGTTCCAGCCGCCGCGGAAGACGCCGAACGGATCATTGTCGTGGCCCACCGAGATGCCTTTTTCGAGGGAGCCGGCGACAACGCTTCGGGAGTGGCCACTGCCATTGAACTGATGCGGTATTACGCCCAGGTCCCGAGGAGCCAGCGTCGTCGAACGTTTGAGGTCATCGGCACGCCCGGGCACCACAACCTCGCCCGCACTGGGTTCGTCTGGCTGTTGGAGAACCAGGGCAGATTGCTCGAGCGTGTCGCACTGCTGATCAATGCCGAGCACTCGTCGCAGGCGCTCGTGGATCGGTGGGCCGCCGAGCTTCGGCCGACGAACTCGCTCGGACCGTTCACGTGGTTGATCCACGGCTCGTCCGAACTGGTGTCGATCGCGAATCGCGCCTTCGACGCATTCGGGGTTCCCCGATGGTCAGAGATGGGAGGGCCGGAAGGAGAGATCGCTCGGGTTCGCACGCTCGTGCCGTCGATTGTGTTGATGCATGCAGGGGTGCTGATGCACTCGAACATCGAGACGGCAGAGGCGATTCCTGAGGCCGGACTCGCCGCCACAACCAGGGCCTATGCGAAGATTATCGACCTGGCCAACCAGCTTGACCTCGCCCAGTTGGTTCCACCAGCGCCGTAGCCTCCGGCTCACACGGTCCAGCCGGATGGGCGCCAGCATGCTGACCCATTCGTCGCCGGCCGCCCTCCGTTGTCAATCGAATGTCCACAGCGTCAACGACGACGCATCCTTGACGAACACCCGATTGCCGGAAATCACCGGTTGCGCCCATGTCGTAGTCTCGGCGACGGTGTAACGTCTCACCTCTTCGAAGCCGGTCCGACTTGCCCTTCCCAGGATGAGCTCCGCATCGTCCGCGAGCACGAACAGCATCTCGCCAGCTTTCACGATCGCCGCGTTCTCGGCCTGCCGTCCCGCGCTGGTCCAGACGGTCTCACCCGTGCCGACGTCCAGAAGGAAGTACTGCCCACTCGATCGCTGCGACAATCCGAACAACAACCCTTCGATCAGGACACCGTTGCTCATGAAGAGCGAGATGTCCCGGTTCTCCCACACGCGTTCGGTCATCCACACGTTGCGGTCTCTGACGACGCGGAACGCGGAGGTCGGTTCCTGAAAGCCGGCAACGATGACTGTGTCCTCCGCGACGATGGGGTCGATGGCGTTCTGCTCGTATGGCGTGCGAAAGGGCCGCTGCCACAGGAGCTCCCCGGAAGACGCCGACACGCCCATGAGGTGCCCCTGACTCAGCGTAATCACCTGGCGGGTCTCGTGCAGGTCGGCCACAAGGGGAGACGCGTAGGACGGCCCGTCCTCCGCCCAGGTCCACCGAACCGCCCCCGTGTGGGCATCGTACGCCGTCAAGGCCCCGTGGTCCTGGCCGCCCACGTGGACGATCACCAGGCCGCGGTCGACGAGCGGGGAGACTGCCGTGCCATACGGCGGCGTGACCGTGGGTTTGGATATCTGCCAGATCTGGGTGCCAGTCTCGGCATCGAAGGCCGTGACGACCCCGCCGAGGCCGAGGGTGTAGACCTTCCCTTCGGCAAACGTCGGCGTCCCCCTCGGTCCCGGGCCGGTCGGCTCGACGACGGGATCGTACGAGAATGGCGCTGGATAGCTGGAACGCCACAGTTCGCCTCCCGTGTCGGCGTCGAGCGCCCTCAGCACCTCATCTTCACCCTGACGGGTAAACACGTACAACCTCCCGCCCACCAGCACGGGCGTGGCATAGCCATCGCCGACGGCGACCCTCCACCGACGTGTCAGACGTTCCGGCCACGAGGACGGCGCCACGAAGGTCGCGAGGGTTCCATCACGATTGGGTCCGCGCCACTGCGGCCAGTCCGGGCGCGGCTGCAGCTCTGCTTCGTGGGCCGGCTGTGGCGGTGCCTCGAGGGAGGGCGTGCTGCACGCACCGCAGGCAAGCGCGACCATAAACAGGGCGGCCACGCTCCTCTGAACGGAGCCGCATGCCGACGCAGTGCGGTGCATAGCCTCTCGGGCTAACGAGCCCAGCTCCCTCATAAAGAGGATGGGCAACCTCTCTCTGCACAGTCTACGAGGACACCTGGGTGGAGATCAGGCCCGCCAGCGGTAGGATGGGCTCGCCAGGTCCCGAACAACTCGACCAACAGAAGGATCACGGTGGAGCCGTGAGCACATCGTCCATGACGATCGGGAGAACGGGGCTCACTGCCTTGGGCACGACCCGCGTCCTACTCTCGGCGGCGATCCTGTCAGCCGGCCTTGCGAGCCCGGCGGCTGCGCAGCTCAGCCAGGACCTGGTTCGGTCCTACCTGTGGCCAGCGTCGGACGAGGAGCTCACACGCGCGGCCGGGCTGCTCGAGGATGAGGCTCCATCGCTCTCGGGCCTCGACCGCCAGGCCATGAGCCGCCTCGAGGCTTGGATGCGCGCCGGCCCGGAGCTCGAGGCCGCCGCGGGAGTCGGCGACACAGTGCACCAGCTGCTGATCGCGGCACCCGGCCGTAGGGAGGTGCCCACGCTCGTTCGACTCCCGAGCGTCTATACGCCAGACCAGCGCTGGCCGTTGATGCTCGCGCTGCACGGGGGACCGCCCGCCAGCGTCGAGGACGCCTTGGGGGGCGCGGTCGACATGCTCCAGCTGTGGGCGGGCCCCGCAGAGGCGGCCGGATGGATCGTCGCCTCGCCCGCGATGGTCGACGTCGTCTTCCACGACGGCCAGACCCAGGAGCGAGTTCCATACGAGATCTTTCAGCCCGAGGAGGCCAGAGCGGTCATCGACGCGGTACGGGCCCGCTTCAGCGTGGATCCGGACCGTATCGTCTCGACCGGCATCTCGCTCGGCGCGGGTTTCTCGATTGCCCATGCGGCCGCCCGCCCCGACTGGTTCAGTGCCATCGTGCCCGTGTCGACCGAAGGCGAGTCGCGAGAATGGCTGCTCCGGAACCTCGCACCGGTGCCCACCTACGTGCTCAACGGCGCGCAGGACCGCAACATCCGTGGCGTCGGTGGCCCGCGGGCGCTCGATGCGATCATGACCCGCCTCGGCTACGACCTCGCGTATCACGAGTTTGCCGACCGTGCGCACGAGAGCTTTCGGGATCACTACCCGGACGTGCTCGATTGGCTGGAGGAGCGACCGCGGGAAACCACACCGCCCGAGGTCTTTCGCGTCCCCCACGCCGGCATCGTGCCGACGAGCCGCAGGGTCCATTGGATCGAAGCCGACACCCGGCAGGCGCTCGTCAGGGCGCGGGTCACCGGTCCTGGCGAGATCGATGTCACGGTGCGCTGGGCCAGATCAGTGACCGTGCTGCTCAACGACGGGCTGGTGGATCTCGATCGCCCGGTGACGATCCGCGTGAACGACCAAGTGGTCTTCTCGGGCCGAGTCGAGCGCTCCGCGAAGGTCGCGCTCGAGGAGGCGAAGCGCTGGAACGACGAAGGCCGCACGTACGCGGCGCGCCTCAGATTGCCGATGCCCAACACCCCGGCATCGATCGCCGTGGCCACCACGCTTGCCGAGGACTTGGAGCCACGGCATCCCGAGGGCAGGCTGTCCTTCTGGGAAACCCACGCGGTGCGGTCGCTGGAGGAGCGATTCCCGACGCTTGGCTTCGATGCGGTGGAGGCGGCCCTGCCCGCCGACGTCCGGGCGGCTCCCGAGCAGGTCGCCCTCCGCGTCACCGACGTGGCACCGGACGGCGCTGCGACGGCCGCGGGGCTGAGAGTCGGCGACGTCCTCGTGAGCTTCGGGCACGAGATCTTCTTCGCGGACCGCGGCGGCGCCGCGAGGCTGTACCACTGGCTGTTGCGCGAGCTGCGGTCGACGCCCGCGTCGTACCAGCTCATCGTGTTCCGGGAGGGTCGGCTGCTCTCGCTGAACGTGCAGTACCAGCTGGGACCGTACCGGCCGCCAGGAGCGTGAGGGATCGGCCCCCGGACGTGCACCGCCGCGCGATGACGGTGAGCTAGAATGGCCGGGCAACGATGGCACAAAGGACGACACACCGATCGCGAACCGCAAGCGCCGCGCGGGTTGCGGTGGCTGTGCTGGTCTCGAGCGTGGCCGGCCCGGCGGGTGCCCAGACAGGTACCACGGGCGAATGGCACGTGCAGGGCGGCGACAACGGCTACACGCGGTACGCGCCGCTCGACCAGATCAACGCGAACACCGTGAACGACCTCGACATCGCCTGGCGACGGCCACCGGTCGATGAAACGGTGCTGGCCCGATGGCCGGAGCTTCGCTATTCGAACAATCTGCGGTCGACGCCCTCGATGATCGACGGGGTGCTCTATGCCTCGAACGGCATCGGGCTGGTCGAAGCATTTGACCCGGCGACTGGCCAAACTATCTGGGTTCAAGACCTGCCGTTCCTCGGCGATGAGACCCCGCGGGGCACGGCCAGTCGCGGCGTCGGATACTGGGAAGACGACAGCCGGTCCGCTCGTCGCCTTCTCTCAGTGCACGCACCATATCTACTGGCCACCGACCTCGACACTGGTCGACTGATTCCGGATTTCGGCGATGCCGGCAAGGTGGACTTGCGGGTGTACGCCGACACGGCCGAGCTGATCGACCACCTCGTGATCTCGCCGCCGCTGGTGGTGCGCGACGTCGTGATCGTGGGGTCACTCATGGACGACCACCCACCGGTCAAGGAGCAGCGGCCCGGCTATGTGCGCGCGTATGACGTGCGGACCGGCGAGCTCAGATGGACCTGGAGCCCGATTCCGAAGCCTGGCGAGCCCGGTGTCGAGACCTGGCTGGACGACTCGTGGGAGTACTCGGGAACGTCGAATGTCTGGACGATGATGAGTGCGGACGAGGAACTCGGGCTCGTGTATCTCCCGACGGGCGCACCCACGAATGACATGTACGGCGGACATCGCCCTGGGGACAACCTGTATGCCAACAGTCTGGTCTGTGTGCGTGCCGACACGGGGGAGCAGGTCTGGCACTTCCAGATGGTCCACCACGACCTGTGGGACTACGACAACAACGTCGCGCCGATTCTGATGGACATCACAGTGGACGGCCGCCCGATCAAGGCGGTCGTGCAGTTGACCAAGCAAGCGATGGCGTACGTGTTCGACCGGGTCACGGGCGAGCCGGTCTGGCCAATCGTGGAGCGTCCCGTGCCGGGATCGGAGACGCCCGGGGAGTGGATCTCCCCGACGCAACCGTTTCCGACCAAACCGGCGCCATTCGACGTGCACGGCATCTCGGTCGACTCGCTGACCGACTTCACCCCCGAGCTGCGTGAAGAGGCGATCGACATCGCGGCGTCTTACGCCATGGGAGAAATCTTCACGCCGCCCTCGATTCGGGGCGACGGCGACGGCGACCGGAAGGGCACTCTGCAGGTGCCCGGCGTCGTGGGCGGGGCCGAGTGGGGCGGCGCCGGGTACGACCCGGAGACCGGCGTGCTGTATGTACCCTCGGTCACCGGCACCTTCGGCGCCGACCTGAGACCGGGCAACCCAGACACGATGAACGTGCGCTACACCCGGGGCCTCCGAGAGATGATCCCCGGGCCGCAGGGACTGCCGTTGCTCAAGCCGCCCTACGGGCGGATCACCGCGATCGATATGAACACCGGCGAACACGTCTGGATGGTGCCAAACGGTGACGGCCCGCGCGACCACCCGGCCATCGCGCACCTCGATCTGCCCCGGCTGGGCCAGCCCGGCCGCGCGATGACCCTGCTGACCAAGAGCCTGCTGTTCGTCACCGAGGGAGACCCGAGCATGATCAGGACGCCGCCCGGCGGCGGTCCAGGCGCCGGCAAAGGCTTCCGCGCCTACGACAAGGTGTCAGGTGACGTGGTCTGGGAGACCACACTCCCGGCCGGCAGCACGGGGTCGCCCATGACGTACATGCACGAGGGCGCGCAGTACATCGTGGTGCCAGTCGGCTCTCAGGCCGGCGGAGGCGAATGGGTCGCGCTAGCCCTACCGTAGGCCGGATCGAAGCGCCATCACTCTGGTGGTGATAGCGGTTCGAGCAAGCCGACTTCCCATTCGGCAATGGGTCAGGAGTGTGGAAGATGAAACAGACGCCCGCGTCCCGCCTTCGCCAAGGCTTCGGCGGGCAAGTGTGGATGGGTGAATTCAACCGGTCGTCGCAACACCTTGATGATGAGGTGCTGCGATGCAGAAACGGAAACGGCGACGGTCCGACCGCGCGGGTCGCCCTGCGATGCCTTCGCCTGGTCGGCCGCCGGTGGCGGGGCGTGAGGAGCGGCAACGGTTCTGGAAGGCGATCGCCCGGGGGGTATCAAGTGAGGATGCCGCTGTGTCATGTGGTGTGTCGCCGCCCGTGGGTGGTCGTTGGTTCCGTGCGAGCGGTGGTATGCCGCCGATCAGCTTGGCGCCCCGATCGGCTCGCTACTTGTCCTTCGCCGAGCGGGAAGAGATCGCGATCCTGAGAGCGCGGGGTGCCGGGGTGCGCGACATTGCCCGTCGGCTCCGTAGGGCCCCGTCGACGGTCTCGCGAGAGCTGCGTCGCAACGCTGCGACTCGAAGCGGCGGTCTGGGGTATCGGGCATCGACGGCGCAGTGGCACAGCGACCGACGTGCCCAGCGCCCGAAGATGGCCAAGCTGGCCGCGAACGACCAGCTGAGGCACTACGTGCAGGACCGCCTCGCAGGCACGATCATGGCTGAGGACGGGACGCCCGTGCCTGGTCCCCATGTGCCCTGGCACGGTCGCCGACACGGTCGCCGCCAAGACCGACGCTGGGCGGCTTCATGGAGTCCTGAGCAAATTGCCAACAGACTCAAGGTCGACTTCCCCGATGATGAATCGATGCGGATCTCCCACGAGGCCATCTACCAGGCGCTCTACGTGCAAGGACGAGGTGCGCTGCGACGCGAACTGGTGGCGTGCCTGCGGACCGGGCGGGCGCTGCGGGTTCCAAGGGCACGTACACGAGGACGCGGCAAGGCATTTGTCGAATCCGACATCCTGATCAGCAAGCGCCCTGCCGAAGCAGAAGATCGGGCGGTGCCAGGACACTGGGAAGGTGACCTGATTGTCGGACTGGGTAGCTCTGCGATTGGGACCCTCGTGGAACGCACCACGCGATTCACGAGGCTCTTCCGGCTTTTGGGTGGCGGACGACGCCATCGAGGGTGGGCGTGAGTAGATGTAGCATCCCGGCATGCAGGACCGTGACTTGTATGCCCAGCTTCTCGGACTCGAACCACCATGGGAAGTCGTCGAGGTGGACATCTCGATGCAAGACCACTCGGTGCAGGTGTTTGTGGCCCTCAGGCCGGATGCATCGACGCCGTGCCCGGAGTGTAGTGAGCCCTGCCCGCGCCACGACACCCGGACGCGGTCGTGGCGACACCTTGACACGATGCAATACAAGACCATGCTCGTGGGGGAGATTCCTCGAATCGAATGTCCGTCGCATGGGATCAGACAGCTGAAGGTGCCCTGGGCGGCCCCCCGGTCTCGCTTCACCGCCCTCTTCGAGTGTCTGGTCATCGAATGGCTGCAGCACGCCAGTATAAAAGCCGTCGCCGAGCTGCTCGCCCTGAGCTGGGACCAGGTGGCGGGCATCATGGAGCGCGCGGTGGCCCGCGGTCTCGCCCGCCGTCAGCTCTCGGTGCCCAAGGTCGTGGGCGTTGATGAGACCTCGTTCCAGCAGCGGCATGAGTACGTGACGGTTGTGTGTGATCCCGGGCGGGCGGCGGTCCTGTTCGTCTCGGACGGCCGCTCGGCGGAGTCGCTCAGCGGCTTCTTCGACCCGCTCACCGCCTCGGAACGGGCCCGCATCGAGGCGGTCGCGATGGACATGTCGGGCGCCTACCTGAGCGCGGTCACCCGGGCGTTGGGGCCGGCCGCGCACGAGCGGATTGTCTTCGACAAGTACCACCTCGCCAGCCTGTTGGGCGATGCGGTGAACAAGGTCCGGCGTGAAGAGCACAAAACGCTGCTAGAGCAACACGACGAGCGCCTCAAGGGCACGCGGCATCTCTTCCTCATGAATCCCTGGAACATGTCGCGGGCGCAGACGGCCGAGCTGACGCAGCTCAAGTCCAGCAACCTCAAGGTCGCCCGAGCCTGGGCCATCAAGGAAACGTTTATGGACGCCTTCGCGTTTCGCCAACCCAAACGGGCGGAGCGGGCGTTGAAGGAGGTACTCGCCTGGATGGCACGCTCGCGCCTGGCACCCATGATCCGCGCCGCACGGACCGTCCGACGACATTTCGACGGGGTCATCAACGCCATCATCAGCGGCATCACGAACGCGACCGCCGAGGCCATCAACTCACGCATCCAGTGGATCAAGAAACAGGCCGCGGGCTTTCGCAGCCGGGAGCGGTTCCGCCAGGCCATCTACTTCCACCTCGGACGCCTGGACCTGTACCCGGATGAAGCACATACTCTTGCCCACCCGAATTCCTGAAGCGCCATTCACGATGCTGCTGCATCTGCCCCGCATGGATGACTATGGGCAGCCTCGGATCAAGAACGGTCCCGCACTGGCCGGGCATGGTGCCGAGGCCGTCCGAGACGCCATCGCGTCATCGATCATCTCGTTGCCCACGCAGCTTCGCCGTTCACTGACATGGGACCAAGGCACCGAGATGGCTCAACACGTGCAACTCCGACGCGATACCCGGCTGCCAATCTACTTCTGCGACCCCCACAGCCCCTGGCAACGCGGCACGAACGAGAACACCAACGGGCTGCTGCGTCAGTACTTCCCCAAGGGCACCGACCTGTCCAGGCACTCCCGTGATGACCTTGACGCTGTTGCCGCTGCTCTCAACAGTCGCCCCCGCAAGACCCTCGGCTGGAAGACACCTGCGGAGGCGCTTGGCGATCACCTATGCTCAATCACACAACGCGGTGTTGCGACGACCCCTTGAACCCAAGATGGTGGCGTGGCTCGGTGTGGTGTCCCTTCCTTTATGTCCTGCGTCCCTTCAGGCGCAGGAGGCGGCGGAAGAGGAGTTCGTCCCGGTGACGGATGCGATGCTACGCAACCCCGACCCGGGCGACTGGTTGATGATCCATCGGACCTACGACCACCACGCCTACAGTCCGCTCGACGAGATCAATCGGGACAACGTCGGCGAGCTGAGGCTGGCCTGGATGCGCGCCATGGACAACGAGGGGCCGCAGCAGCTCCGACCGCTCGTCTACGACGGCGTCATGTACATCGCCCACCCGGGCAGCGATCACCTGCAAGCGCTGGACGCCACGACCGGGGACCTCATCTGGGACTACGCGCGGCAGCCGCCCGACGATCTGCGGGAGTATGCCCAGATCGGCAACCGTACCCGCGGCCTGGCGATCTACGGCACCAACATCCTCCACCTCGCGGCCGATGCGTTTCTGGTGGCGGTCGACGCCCGCACCGGCGAGCTCAGCTGGGAGAGTCGACTCGCTGACTACCGGGACGGCATCACGCACTCATCGGGGGCGATGATCATCGATGGGCGGGTCATGAGCGGCCGCACGTGCGGGGAGTCGGCGCGTTGCTTCATCGCCGCGCACGACGCGGCCACGGGGGAGGAAGACTGGCGCTTTTACACCGCGGCGGGCGCCGACGATCCTGGCGGCGAGACCTGGGGCAACGTCCCGACGTCGCGCCGAGCCCACGTCTCCCCGTGGGGGGTGCCGGGCAGCTACGACCCGGCGCTCGGCCTCGTCTACTGGGGGATCGCGGTCCCGATGCCGTATACGCGGATCATGCGGCACGGCACGTGGGATGTCGGTGACCGCACACCCTGCGAGCTGTACACCAACTCCACCGTCGCCCTCTCCGTCCAGACCGGCGCGCTGGATTGGTACTACCAGCACCTCCCGTGCGACGACTGGGATCAGGATTTCGTCCAGGAGCGGACGCTGATCGACACCATCGTCAGTCCCGACCCGGACGCGGTGCGGTGGATCAATCCATCGGTGGCGGGGACTGCCCGAGAACGCAAGATCGTGGTGACGATGGGAGAACCGGGCGGGCTGTTCGTCAACGACCGGGAGACGGGCGAGTTCCTCTGGGCGACGCCGCTCCCCTATGACTCCACCGAGCGATTCGTGATTCGGGACATCGACGTCGAGACCGGACAGGTCCAGATCAACATGGATCTCGTGGCAAAGGCGGTTGGCGAGCGACACATCATCTGCGGCCACAACGTCAAGGGGTGGTGGTCGTGGTCGCACAGCCCGCTGACCGGGTTGCTCTATATCCCGATCAACCGGTCGTGCCTCAACCAGACCGCCAACGAACGGACGGCGACCGGCACGGGGCCGCGGTTCACGATGCCCGAGCCGGGGTTGGAGGAGAACGGCGACCTGACCGAGCTGCGGGCGATCGACGTGTCGACCGGCCGCGAGGTGTGGCGCTATAGTCAGCGGGCCCCGAACGCCGGGTCGGCGCTCGCGACCGGCGGCAACGTCGTCTTCCACGGCGACCTCAATCGCCGCTTGCGCGCGTTCGACGCGGAGACGGGTGACGTGCTCTGGGAGACCATCCTCGGCAGCCAGATCACCGGGTTCCCGGTCACCTACCGGGCCGGCGGGCGCCAATATCTCACCGTGCCGGTCGGAGGCGCGGCGATCTTCCAGATGCGCAACTACGCACCCGAGCTCGAAGCGCCGATCGGGAGCAACATGCTCGTCACGTTCACGCTCCCCGACTGATGTCGGCGAACTGCCCGAGTCCTCGACCCTACTCGTAGTACGCGGGGGCCTTGTCCAGGGTCTCGAACAGTGCCAAGTCGTGCTCGATCCAGAACGTCGCGCCGGTCTCGGCGACGAAGGCCTCCACCGTGTCCATTGAGGCCAGCGTCATCGCCTCGTCGAAGTTGAAGGTCGGGACACGCCGATCCTCGCGGCTCAGCCGGAAGTGGTAGAGGTCGCCCGAGAGCACGAGCGGGCCGGTCTCAGCCAAGTCCAAGAACAGGACCTGATGGCCCGGTGTGTGCCCCGGGGCCGACAGAATCCGCACGCGCCCGTCGCCGAACACGTCGTGATCACCGTCGAGGAGCATCGTGTCCGCGCCACGCAGGTTGGCGTAGAGCTCGGGCTCCGCCGGTGATCCGTCCGCCTGGGGGGCGAACATCGCCTCGTGCTCGGGGCGCTGGACGAGCCACGTGGCGCCCTCGATTTCGTTGGCCACCCCGACGTGGTCGTAGTGCATGTGCGAGAAGGCGACGTAGTCGAGAGAGGCGAGATCGATGTCGAGGTCCAGGGCCGCGAGCTGATCGGCGAGCGGGACGTCGATCCTGGCGTTGGGACGATGACTCGGCGGCTCGGTGAAGGACGATGGCAGCCCGCCATCCCAGAGCATCCGGCCGTCCGGGTGCTCGACGATATAGCACGGCACGATCAGCTCACGGACGTCCGTCTCGCCGTCTTCGATGCTGAAGCGGGCCAGCGAGTCCAAGGCCAGGTGACCGCAGTCGAAGAGATAGAGCTTCAGCGTCGTCGCCGCGACGGCCGTCTCCGAGCCTGACGTGCTGGCTACTTCGGCAGGCGATTCGGGAGACGACTCGCCGCCACACGCGACGCAAGCGAGGAGCACGACGATGCCGGTGAGCCTGGACATGGCGGGATGATAGCCGGTCCGCGGGTAGAATTCCCGAGGGCTGGCGTGCTCCCTCGCTGGTCATGAACAAGCGCGCAATGCTCGACCTCGATACGCTCGCGACGCGGATGCTCCGCGATTACGACCGGCACACCCCCGGGACGCCGTTCGCCGACGGTCTCCACTTGTCGATTGACGAGGCCTATCAGCTCCAGTCACGCGTCGCCCAGCGGCGAGAGGCGCGGGACGAGCAGGTGGTGGGCTACAAGATTGGCTGCGTGGCGCCCGTCAATCAGGCCCGACGCGGGCTCTCCCATCCCGTGTGGGGGCGCCTGTGGTCCAGCGAGCAGCATCCGAGCGGGACGACCCTGCCACAAGGGGACTTTGCCAACGTCGCCGTTGAGGCCGAGCTGGGCGTCACGCTAGGACGTGACGTGGGCCGCGACGTGCGTGGGGTGACCGGAGTCGTGGCCGCGGTTGCCCAGGTCGTGGTGGCCGTCGAGCTCCACAACCTGGTGCTGCGAGGCAGTGACCCGACCGGTCCCGAGCTGATCGCCAACAACGCGATCCATGCCGGCGTCGTACGCTCGGCAGGCATCGAGCCCCCGCCGGCGGAAACCGTAGTGGATCTTGCGCTGGAATTCGACGGTGCCAGTGTCGATGCGTGGTCGGATCGCCGCTGGCCCGACGATGTGCTCTCCGCCGTGCCCTGGCTGGTGCGCGAGCTGGCGCGCCACGGTCATCGCCTCGAGGCCGGCCAGCTTGTGCTCGTGGGCGCGTGGGGACCGCCCCGGGCCCTGCGACACCCCGTGCCCGCCGGAGGTGGCGGTTCCCTAGAGGGCTGGGCCGACGCCCGCCCGGCATCGGACAGGGCGGGACCGTCGTCGAGCAGGGCGGGGGTGACGTCCGCGCGGCGCCGAGTGACAGCCCGCTCGGAGACACTCGGCCTCGCCGAGGCCACCTTCACGGGGCCTGCAGAGCCCGCGTGAGTTCGTCGACTCCCGACGATAGTCGAGCAGGCCACCGGCAGGCACGGGCGCGGCAACCAGGGCAGCGTGCGCGATTAAGGTCGGCCAAGGAACGGCGGCACCTACTGCCTGTCGTAGACCCTCACCCCGTGCGTCGGCACCCCATCTGGGCCCGTCCCGTTCTCCGTAATCGTCAATACCCTGCCGTCGTTCGATACCGAGAGCTCTACTCGGTTCACGACGTCACCTAACTTCTTCACGACCGCAGAGACAGTCTTGGGGTCGACAAGCCGCCAAGAGACAGCGTCACCGCCGTTACGGGTTCCAGTTCCCGGCATCGGATATTCTCCGCCATCGATCGCGGCGGTAGATCCATAAGCATACGAAACTCCGTCTCCGTCAGTCCCTTCTACGCTGAAGGTCATCCCGTCGTTCGGCGCGGCTCGGTAGGTCCGCCTTTCGCTTCGTGGCAATGGCGCGTAATCGATACTGGACTTCGCGACATTGAGAGTCCAGGTGCCAAGGAGCGGGTTGAATTCTGCTGTCGGAGTCTGGACCAGCGCGCTCGTGGACGACACCGAGAAAACCAAGAGGGCGACGATCACTGCTCTCATTTCACCTCTCCGCTGACCCGTGAAACACCATCCTTTGCTCGCGACGTCTGCAGCCCTGGGAGCGGCATAGTCACCTTCAGGCCACGGACCCGCGGTGCAGTGATTATGCCACCGGCCTGATCTCGGCGTCGGAAGGCAGACGGCATGCAACGAGCAGGCACGCGCGGCGGTCTATCGATTCGCGGCGGCCGCTCACGAGAACGAGCGCGCATCGTGGCGATGGTACTGGTGCGGAAGATCGACGCCGAGCACCCTACCCTTTTCCGCGACGAGAGTGATGCGGCCCTTACTAAGGGGACCGCCTACGCGGAGGCGCTGCGTGGCCTGCTCAACAGTGGCTACCGCCGCCGCAGAAAGGTGTCAATCTGTGTGGGAAACGGCGCTGGGATGGCCTGTCGCGACTTCTCCACGTTCGCCGCGCAACCGCGGAGATCGAGCAGTTCATGCGGGACGCCGACGTCGTCGACATCGAGGACATCGGGATGGGCGTGACGAATCCCAAGCGCGCCCGGCTGACGCGCGGCGATTCGACACGGGTGCCCTCGAACGTCCTCGAGCTTGTTGCTCGCGGACCGCATCGCGCAGGGGGCAATCGCGATCGAGGAGGCCCTCGCGATTGCCAAGCAGATCGCCGCGGCCCTCGAAGCGGCGCATGAGCAGAGGATCATCCACCGCGATCTGAAACCGGCCAACGTGAAGGTGAAGGCCGACGGCACGGTGCAGGTGTTGGACTTTGGGTTGGCGAAGGCGTTCCAGCCGGAGGCGAGCGGAGCGAGTGCGTCAGAGTCGCCGACGATCTCGTTGACGGCGGCGGCGACGCAGATGGGGATGGTGATCGGGACGGCGGCGTATATGAGCCCTGAGCAGGCTCGTGGAAAGCTCGTTGATAGGCGTGCCGACATCTTCGCGTTCGGTGTGGTGCTCTATGAAACGCTCACCGGCCGCCGTCCCTTCGAGGGTGATGAGGTGTCGCTGACCCTCGCGGCGGTCATGACCTTCGAGCCCGATCTGGGTCTCCTTCCCGAGGGGCTGTCACCCGCGCTCACGGCCTACCTCACCCGCTGCCTGGCAAAGGAACCGAAGGAACGGGTGCGCGACATCGGTGACGTGCGGCTGGCGATGGCAGGCGGGTTCGATATGCCGTCCCCCCCGCGAGTCGAACCGGAGCCCCGGATCGCTGGTCCCCGGCTTCGGGTCTGGCAGCGGCCGATCTCAATCACCCTCTTGGTGTTGGTCAGCACCGTCGCGGCGAGTTCTGCTGTTTGGACGTTGATGCGTCCCGCGCCGGAGGACTTGATGCGGTTCACCATCGTCCCGCCCGGCCCTGATGCCTTCGGCTTCGGAGGCACCCGCCAACCTCGCGATCACCCGCGACGGCACGCAAGTCGTCTACCACGGGCCTGGCAGCAGTGGACCACCTGGTCAGCTGAGTCTGAGGCCCGTTGACCAGCTTGTTGGAGCGCCCCTGCGCGGCGGGGTAGGCGCAGGACCATTCGTGTCCCCCGAGGGTGATTGGATTGGGTCCCTTGCCAACCCCAACACTCTTCAGAAGGTCTCGGTATTCGGTGGTCCGCCGGTGAAGCTGACCGAGTCGCCGAATTCAGTCTACGGCGCAAGCTGGGGGGCGGACCACCAGATCATCTTTGGCACACGAGGTGCCGGTCTCTTTCGCGTCTCCGGTGGCGGCGGGGAACCGGAGGTACTCACGACGCTGGACGCTGAGCAGGGTGAAACTGCACCTGTGGCCCTTCATCATTCCCGAACGTGAGGCCGTCGTGTTCGTGACTACAGCAGCTCCGGGTAGCAGGGTGAGTCGGCCGTACGGATGCCGCGTCACCGGACTGCCTGTGACAATCGACGACGGGACACCTGGGAAGTCTGACATCACTCGCACGACACAACGAATCCTCTACAACGTGGGTAGTAGGTCGTCTCACTCGTTTACGGAGCTCGCCCAATGTCAGAACGACGATTCCGAACATTGCTGATCGCGGTCGCAGCAGCGTTTACAGGATTCTTTTCTTTCGTCGTACTCCCGCCCCTTTTCGTTGATCCGGACATCTTGGGCGCCTTTGCTTCCGGCTTCGTTAACCCGTATGCATCAGGGTACTCAGCCGACGTCATCTCATGCTGGTTGATCCTCGGGATATGGGTGCTCTATGAAGCCCGAGCGATGGGCACCAGACACGGCTGGGTTTGTCTGGTGATCGGTATCATTCCCGGTGTTGCGGTGGGTTTCGCCGCCTACCTCCTGCTACGGCACGCTCAGCTCAACAATGCTCCGTCGCATGGACGATAGGGGATTCTAGACTCCCCATCCACGCGCGGCCGCAGCTACGATGTCGCCCCCGACGGCGAGCGTTTAAGTCGAATCTCATTCCGGCAGCGAAGCGGCGGGAACGGCCACGCTCAGTGAGGTGCGGCTGAAGGACGAGACAGTGACAGATCACCGCCGGCGGCTTCTGTACCATTCGGAAGGCCGACGCAATCAGAAGAGTGGAACCAAACAGGAAGAGATATAACCAGAAGTTGTGGATCGGCAGTCTGAAGAAGGCGGCGTATCCTTTCGCGTGAGCAACGCGAAAACTCCGGCTGGCAGGCCGGTGAAAGGAGCCGCCACCCATGCTGAAGGTACTCGACAACGATGGAGCAGACAACGAAGTTCCGCCGGAAGAGCGCGGTGCGCAGACGGTGGACGAGCTGGCCCGGGAGGGAGCCCGGCGGATGTTGATGACGGCCCTGGCGGTGGAGGTCGGGCAGTACATCGAGGCCCACGGCGAGGAGCGGGACGCGCGGGGACGCCGGCTGGTCGTTCGGAATGGTCGGGCCCAGGCGCGGAAGGTGACGTGCGGGGCAGGTACGCTCGAGGTGCATGCTCCTCGGGTGAACGACAAAAGGGTCAACGGCGCGGGCCAGCGGGAGCGGTTCACGAGTCGGATCTTGCCCCCCTACATGCGTCGCTCGCCCAAGGTGGCGGAGGTGCTGCCGATCCTCTATCTGCGCGGTCTGTCGACGGGCGATTTCCGCGAAGCGCTGCCGGTGCTATTGGGGGATGACGCGGCCGGCCTCAGCGCGACCAACATCGCGCGCCTCACGGCGGTGTGGGAAGAGGACTACCGGCGGTTCCGCCAGCGGGACCTGGCCGATCGTGACTACGTGTACGTGTGGGTCGACGGCATCCATTTCAACATCCGGCTCGAGGACGATCGGCTCTGTACGCTGGTGATCATCGGCGTACGGCCCGATGGGACCAAGAAGCTCGTGGCCCTGGAGGACGGCTACCGCGAGAGCACCGACAGCTGGGCGACGGTGCTGCGGGACCTCCAGCGGCGCGGCATGCGGGCCCCGGTGGGGGCGGTCGGCGACGGCGCCCTGGGTTTCTGGGCGGCCGTGCGCGACGTGTGGCCGGACACGCGAGAGCTCCGCGACTGGTGTCACAAGATGGGCAACGTGCTCGACAAATTGCCAAAGCGATTACAGCCGAAAGCGAAGCGCGCGCTCCGCGAGATCATGTACGCCGAGACGCGGGCACACGCCGAGGAGGCCATGGACGTCTTCATCGCCGAGTACGAGGCCAAGTACCCGAAGGCGGCGGCGTGCCTGGACGCAGACCGCGACCGCCTCCTCACGCACTTTGCCCTGCCAGCTGAGCATTGGCAGCACGTGCGCACGAGCAACGTCATCGAGTCGCCATTCGCCACGGTCCGACTCCGGCAGCGCGTGACCAAAGGCGCGGGCTCGCGCACCAAGGGCCTGTTGATGGCCTACAAGCTGCTCGAGATGGCACAGCAGCGCTGGCGTCGGCTCAATGGCGCGCATCTGCTGCCACTCGTCCGCGCCGGCGTGACGTTCATTGACGGGGTACAGCAGGAGCGAAACAACGAGGGAGATCGGAAGGTGGCCGCCTGATCACGCTGATGACCGATCCACAACATTTGACAATATCTCAAACAGGAAGCCGACGCAAACCAACAGGAAAAGCAGCTTTAGAAGAGATCGACAGCCGGCATTGTCTCGCTGGCTGCCCCACCGGGGCCCTGGACAGCGAGGAACTCATCATCCGGGAAATCTACGTCCTCAACAAGCCTCATTCTGCCGACTGGTTGGCTAACTACGCTGTCGGTCATCCAGCATTCATCGCAGGGGTCACCCTTCTGCCTGGAAAGGACGAATACATACCCCACCTGCTCCCCATTGGTCGAAGTCACGCTAACTGATTGCCTCGCTTTATTGCCCTGAACCTCAAGCTCACCATAGTACGCTGCCTGGTGATGGAGCAAAGCGCGGTAGGCCGGATTGTGAACCATTCGGATGAAACGGGCGAGTGGACCGGTGACCATTCTGTTGGCCGGTGAGGCGAATCGAAAGACGACTTCGATCCCAGCATCCTTGTATAGGTCGTCGTTATGAGCGAGCGCTTCGAGCTGAACCCGGATCACCTCACCCGGTGAATAATCGGTACTGGGATGCACAAGCTCTGACTTATTGGCCGCCTGCTGCGCGGCGGCGGTCAGCGGCGCGGCGAGCAAGGCGAGGGTGACGATGAGCACGGGTGCTCTGAGTCTCATGGTGGCCCCTCCTCTCTCCTGGCACGTCGCGCGGTGCCCGAAGCATACCGCCACCGGGTGGGGCGTGGGAACGCGGTGCTCCCCGAGCACATCGCCGCTGATCCCGATCTGAAGCAAGGCAGGCCAGACTATCCAAACCACAACGTGGATAGCGAGGGTCGACGTTTTGTCGCCGTCCAGCATCTGCTTAGCGAGAGTGGCACCGAGTCTCCACTCGTTGTGGTGCAGAACTGGCACGAGGAGTTCCGTGCTGACGACTGAACGAGTCATTCTGATTGGTCCGATAGCCTCACTGGGGCACCGACGGTGGTGGTCGTGAACGAGTGACTCTGAGCCCCGGCACCACCCTCGGCCCGTATACCGTCACCGCCCAAATCGGCGCTGGCGGCATGGGCGAGGTGTACCGTGCCCGCGATACGAAGCTCGACCGCGACGTCGCCCTCAAGGTGCTTCTATGAAGCGGCCTGTCAGGTCACCCCGGTGTTCGTAAGAAGCGCGTTTGCTATCCAGACACACCTCTAGTGAGCGTGCGGCGCCCCCTCAACCAGCCGGGTGCGCGCGCGAACGGGTCACGAACGCCACGTTCCAACGTTCAGCCGGCCGGGTCGCCGGTTCTACCACGAGTAGACGCACTGGGCGACAGCCGCGAGTTGCGTCATCCTTCGATTCGCGCTCGACAGGGGCGATGCACTGATCGCCGGCGCACGAGACGATACGAAGCGGGGGGTGGCACCATCTGCCTGACGGCCTCACGAACGACCAAGCACCTTCACGTGCTCACCCACCAACCTGCGACCCGGAACGGCGTCAAGACGCGCGACGCGGCCCGCGCCTGAGAGTTAGGCCGGGCCCGGCGCGCGGCAATGCCCGCCGTCGAATGTCGTCTGGTCGCGCCACATCGCGAACAGGATGCCGGCTAACGGGCGCGCCAGGGCCACGGTGGCGATCCGGGGGCCTCGCCGTTGCGCCAGTTGGGCCGACCAGGCGCGCAGGCCGGCGGCGTCGGCGCGGCGGGAGCGGAGCGCCGCCCACGCGGCTTGCACCAACAGCCAGCGCATGCGCGGGTTGCCGGCCTTCGTAATGTGGCCCCGGCGGTGGCGGTCTGCCGAGCTGTCCTCACTGGGCACGAGGCCGAGATAGCTCTCGACCTGATGGCCCCCCGCGAAAGCGCCCGGTCTCATCCAGGGTGGCGACAAAGGCCGTCGCGATCACCGGGCCGACGCCCGGCGCCGTCGTCAACCGCTGCACCACCAGGTTGGCCGCCGCGCTCGCCACCAGCGCCGTATCAATCTCCGCGAGCTGCTCCGTGAGCTGGGCCCAGAGCGCGAGCAGCGGCTGGATCGCCGCCTCGAGAGCGTCCGGGAGCTCGAGGGCCCCGACATACGTGCCAAACTTATCGGCATCCCCCGCCCGGACGCAGAGCCCCTCGCTCCGCACGAGGGTGCGGGCCAGCGCGATGGTCCGCCCCCGCGCCCGCACGAGCAGGTCGCGGACCAGGAGCTGGCGTCGCACCTGGCGCTGCGTGGGCGACACCCGATGGGCGGGGCGATACGAGCCGAGCCGGGCGGCCTCCGCCAGCATCCGGGCATCCCGGCGATCCGTTTTCACGCGGCGTCGCTGCTCCGGATACATCGGGGCATAGTTGGGGTCCGCGACGATCACCTCATGGCCGCACTGCTCGATCGTCTGCGCCACCCATTCGCTTTCCGTCGTCGCCTCGAGGAGCACACGGGCACACGGTCGGCTCCCGAACATCTTCGTGAACTGCTGCCGCGTGCTGTGGACCCGCCGTTCGATCATCTCGCCCTCGGGGGTCAGGATGCAGATTTGACTTTCTCTCTTAGGGACGTCGATGCCAATATGCTCCATGGCTGGTCTCCCTCTGTGCGCCTTGAGCGCGTTGGACAAATGTGGAGCGCAAGCTACCACGTGGGGACGACCAGCCGCTTCATCCTATCTCCCCGAGCACGTCGCCGCCGACCCCGATCTGAAGCAGCGGTTCGAGCGCGAGGCCCGCACCGTCGCCGCCTTGAACCACCCGCACATTTGCACGCTGCATGACATCGGCACCCAGGACGGCATCAACTTCCTGGTCATGGAGTATCTCGATGGGGAGACGCTCGCGCAGCGGCTGGAGACGGGTGCGCTGCCGCTGGATCAGGCGCTCCAGATCGCCATCGAGATCGCGGATGCGTTGGACAAGGCGCACCGCAGGGGATCGTGCATCGAGATCTGAAGCCGGGAACATCATGCTGACGAAGGCGGGGGCGAAGCTCCTCGACTTTGGGTTGGCAAAGTTGAAGCCAGCGGGTGGGGACGCCGGACTGACCGGGCTGCCGACGAAGAGCGCAGGGCTGACGGGCGAGGGGGCGATCCTCGGCACGTTGCAATACATGGCGCCGGGGCAGTTGGAGGGCAAGGAGGCGGATGCGCGGACGGACATCTTCGCGTTTGGGACCGTGCTCTACGAGATGACGACGGGGACGAAGACGTTCGAGGGTAAGAGCCAAGCCAGTCTCGCCGCCGCGATCATGCACGTCGATCCTCCGGTGCCCTCGACCCTTCAGCCGATCACGGCGCCCGCGTTGGATCACGTGGTGACCACCTGCCCGGCGAAAGACCCGGACACCTCCGTGTTGGAGACACATGGATATGTATTTGACAAAGAGAAAGCCCGAGATCGCTGGCGACCCGAGTCGGACGATGCGTGAGGTCGGAGAACCAAACCCAACACCGCCGATGACGCGTCGGGGAGCTCTCAAGGGGTTAGCCGGCTTGGCAGGTGGATTGGCGGTGAATGGTCTGGGAGCCGAGCCTTCACTGGCGGAAACTCTCCGACAGGGGAGCCGGCCGGACCCCACCAAGCAGTTGGGTCGTCCCGTATCGGGTTATGGCGAACGATCCCGCCATGAAGCCGGAGTCCAGCGCTGGCAATACCAGACGCCCACCGACGAGTCCTCATGGACCATGTCTCCGTTGCAAGACCAGCGCGGCACCATTACCCCTTCCGCGTTGCATTTCGAACGGCACCACGCCGGCATTCCCGATATCGATCCTGCCAACCACGAACTGTTCCTGTTCGGAATGGTCGACCGGCCACTCAAGCTGTCCGTACGGGATCTGATGGACTTTCCGGCGGTCTCGCGCATCTGCTTCACGGAGTGCTCGGGAAACACTCTGACCGAGTGGGTGGAGCCGACGCTGGCCGATGTTCAGCAGACGCACGGACTGATCAGCGGCACGGAGTGGACAGGAGTGCTGCTGTCCACCCTGTTACGCGAAGCGGGAGTGAGAAGCACCGCAAGATGGATTGTCGCCGAAGGGGCGGATGGCGCGCGAATGAATCGGAGCATTCCCCTGGAAAAGGCGGAAGATGACGCAATGATCGTCTACGGCCAGAATGGCGAAGCCGTGCGTCCGGCCCAGGGGTACCCCATGCGGCTGGTGCTGCCCGGCTGGGAGGGCAGTTGCAACGTCAAGTGGTTGCGCGTCCTGAAGGTCACGGACCGGCCATACCAGACCCGCGAGGAGACAGCCAAGTACACGGACCTGATGGCCGACGGCGTGGCGCGCCAGTTCACGTTCGTGATGGAAGCGAAGTCGGTGATCAACTACCCGTCTGCTCAATTCCCGGTTCGGGGCCCCGGTTTCGTCGAGATCCGCGGATTGGCCTGGAGCGGGCGGGGGAAGGTCACCCGCGTGGAGGTCAGCACGGATGCCGGAGAAACATGGCAGGAGGCCAAGCTCCAGGAACCCGTCATGTCAAAGTCGTTGACGGTCTTCCGTTACCCGTGGAGATGGAACGGCCGCGAGACCGTTCTGCAGAGCCGCTGCACCGACGAAGCCGGCTACGTCCAGCCGACGCGGACAGCCCTGGTCGACGTTCGGGGCCTGAACGGCCAGTTCGGCTCCTTCTACCATTACAACGCCATACAAAGCTGGAGAGTCGCCGCCGATGGGAGCATCCACAATGTTCACGCCTAAACCTGTCCGCCTTGCTTTTCTGACGAGCGTCGGTCTGTGTCTCGGCGTTTCGCTAGGTCTGGCCGGGACGCCCGAGCAGGGACCACTGGGGTTGGGAAGCCGACCCACGGAGGCTGAGATTGCCGCAGTCGACATCGCCGTCGCCCCGGACGGCGAGGGGCTTCCAGCCGGCAGCGGCACGGTCGACGACGGGACGAGTGTGTACGGCGACAAGTGTTCATACTGTCACGGTGTGGAAGGCGTTGGGGGCCCGTACGACCGCCTCGTCGGAGGGCAGAAGCCTACGAAGACCATCGGGAGCTACTGGCCGTACGCGACGACGGTGTTCGACTACGTTCGGAGAACGATGCCATTCGATGCGCCCGGTTCCCTGACCGACGAAGAGGTCTATGCCGTTACGGCCTGGCTGCTGTGGAAGAACAACATCGTTCCCGCTGGCGCCGTGATGGATCGGACGACCCTGCCGATGGTCACGATGCCGAATCGCGATGCATTTGTCGGCGATCCCAGGCCAGATGTACCCTGAACGGTCGAACTTCATCACTCCTCAGTAGGACACCCAGCAGATCATCCTCGTCCAAAACTGGTCAGACGAACTCCAGCGCCTCGTCCCGACGCCCTGAGTCAACGGGTTCGAGGAGCTGACCCAGCGGGTGCCGATCGACTGATCGCGGTCTCCCCTGCCCGTGATCTCGTGAGCGTCTACCTGACGGCCACACTGCTGCCTGCGATTAATTCGTCGGTCCGCGGCGACCCACTCCGCTATCTCTCCACGACCCGGGTCGATTCCAGAGGACTCAGGAGCACTAGAATGGAGAGCGCATCGCCTTTCGGTCAAACAGAGACGGCCGCAGCATCCTCGTAATGGGGCGCACGGGCGAAGCCGTGAGGCGCCTAGCGAGGCTCGCGTGTTGGGTAACCGAATATGCGTGATAGGGTCAGCACGGGTCCTCCAGAAGGCCCAGTACCTTCGGCGCACATGGCCCAGATGAAGCACGAACGCGTGGTGATCCTCACCGTCTGGCTCCTTCTCGTTGCCGGAGGAGCGCCTGCGCTCGCACAGGGTGAATCCGCGGAGGAGTCCCAGCAGTGGTCCGAGCTGTCGCAGGCGGAGCGGCTGGTGCAGGACACGTCCATCGCGGCTGCGCTGCTGCTCGGCGTCGCGATCGTTCCGGCGCCCGCGGGCGCTCAGCACCAGGACCTGACGAAGCCGGCGATCGAGATCGTTTCATCCGTCGGTTGCGCCACGAAGGACGGAGCAAGCTGGACGCTGACCCAGGCGTCCGAACCCCTCACTACCGACGCGCCGTTTTCGAGCGGCACCGAGATCGAAGTTGCCAAGAGCACGCCACTCGGTTCGCGCACGTACGTCCTCATCGGCGTGACCGAGTTCCTGGCGCCCGAGGCGCTGCTCGGGCAGTTTCAGCGTGCCGAGTTCACCACCGCCGATTCGGTCAACTCGACCGGGTCACTGGTGACCGGCCACCGAGTATTGGTGAAGGGGCTCTTTATCGAGCACGAGCGGATCAACCTGACTTCCGTGATCGGTCTCACCGAGCGCTGTGGCTGATTCGTCAAGTCGCGGAGGGAAAGAGAGCATGCACGTGTCTAACGTCATTTCGCTCGAGGCGAACACCTCTCCCGCTCGCCGAAGGTGGGCCGCGTCGGTCGGTATCGCGGTGATGGGCGGGGCCGTTTCGCTGTCGCATCCGCTGGCGGCAACGGAGGCGGAGGCGCCGACCTTCAACGAGGATGTCGCGGTCATCCTGTATGACAGCTGCGCCAGCTGTCATCGCGCCGGACAGATGGCGCCGATGTCGCTGGCGTCCTACACAGACGCGCGTCCGTGGGCCCGCGCGATCAAGGGGAAGGTTGTGGCTCGTGAGATGCCGCCGTGGTACGCAGACGCGCGCTACGGCACCTTCCGCAACGAGACGGCGCTCACGGAGGAGGAGATCGACACGATCGTGGCCTGGGTCGATGCCGGCGCGCCGGAGGGGGCTGGCGAGGCGCCTCGGTTCCCGACGTTCGCCGAGGGATGGATGCATCCGTCCGGTCAGGATCCGGACTTCGTCATCGAGATGCCGATCGAGTACGAGATCCCGGCCCAAGGGCAGAGCGAGAACTTCAGTATCTACCAGGAGAACCCGTTCGACGAGGTCGTTGATCTCCAGGCGATCCAGCTCCTGCCCGGCAATCCGCGCGCGACGCATCACTCGAGTCTCGGAGCGCGCCGCTTGCCGGCGGGCACTCGGCTCGGTCGGGGACCCGCGTTCCCGGGGGGACCGATCATCGACCACGTCCCGGTGTCGATCGACGAGGACGACAGCTTTGACAACTCCGGCGACCGCAGCGAACACCAGGCAGAGGAATCCGAGGACGCGCGCCGCGCCCAGCGCGAGCGGGAGGTGTTCGCCGTGCAGGGCACCTCGCTCCTCGTTTTCTACGTCCCGGCTGGGGGCTTCCTGCATTGGCCGGCGGGCATCGGAAAGCGGATCGAGCCGGACGACTACCTCAATTGGGGTCTCCACTACAACAGCACCGGGGTGCCGGAGACCGACCGGCACCGCGCCGGCCTGTGGCTACACAAACGACCGATGACGCACGAGGTGCTGTCCCGTCGCGTCGGCGAGACGCATATCGCGGAGCGCACGGAGCTGGTGGCCTCGAACCTCGACAACGAACGCGACGGCCATCCGCGCATCCCGGTCATCCCGCCGGGCGATCCCGACTGGGCGATCACCGGTACCACGGCCTTCCGGGACGACGTGACGCTCTACAGTCTGTGGCCGCACATGCATCTCCGCGGCAAGGACATGACCTTCGTCGTCACCTATCCCGACGGCCGTGAGGAGGTGCTCCTGCACGTGCCCAATTACGACTTCAACTGGCAACTGCCATACGAGCTCGAAGAGCCCCTCAAGATACCCGCGGGGAGCACGTTGAAGACGATCGGCCACTTCGACAACTCGATCCGAAATCGTTACAACCCCGCTCCGGACAAAGAGGTCTACTGGGACGAGCAGAGCTGGGACGAGATGTTTAACGGGAGGATCGACTACACGGTGGACAAGCTCGACCTGCGGCTCGAGGGGTCGGCGACCCAGCCCTGATCCCGCGTGGTGCCGGCGGCGTCGAGACGAACGCGGCTGCGCTCGTCAACGTGACAGTGCCACGAAAAGCGTTGCCGGAGCCAGCTAGTCGGCCTCAGCGAGCCGGCACCAGATGCAACGTCCGCTCGGTCACCGATTCCACCTTCTCGCGGGAGAAGAAGATCGGCGTGTGCTTGCCGGCCGCATACAGCTCGAACAGGTCGCGATAGTGTGGGCTCTCGGGATTGCCCGATTGCCCGGGCACGTTGATCGTGGCGACGGAGTTGTCCCAGTCGGACGTGTCGGCGATGATCCGGTACGACGGACCGCTGGACTGGTTGTCGCCGCTACTCGTTGGGTTGACCGTATAGGACGTCCCCCCACGCGGCGCCGGACCCACATCGAGCTTCGCGCGCGTCTCCGTGTTCACGACGTCGCTCATTGCGTGGCGGATAGCGAGGTGCTTGTAGCGAGGACCGCCGTAGCGCCACACGGTCATGTCGGCCCCGAGCCGCTCCTCCAGATCGTCCAGCGCTTCCCGCATGCTCTGGATCAACAGCGTGTCCCGCCCCTTGATCGGGTCATCGCCGAAGTGGCCATCGGGCGCGGTGTACCAGTCGAGCAGCCGCACCGTGGGCACGTTCATGCGCGCGGCCGCGGGGACGAACATCCGCTCGGCATGTGCGCGCAGACGTCGCTCCCACGCGATGTAAATCGCGGCGGTCGCCGAGTCCCTGTCGAGCCGCTTGTCCCAGGCGCGTAGCAGATCGAGCGCGTGGCGCACCTCGGTATCGTCCGAGCCGAGCCCGTCGAGCAGCGGAAGCAAGACGCGGGCGGGAATCGCGAACTGGTCCTGCTGGATCGCGTGCATGTCCGCGACAGTCAAGTAATTCCGGGAGTCGCCGAGCAGCTCGTGGATGCGGGCCGAGCGAAGCGGTTCAGCATAGCTATAGGAGAAGACGTGCGGATAGTCGTCCGGCACGTTGGCCTCGTTCGCGGTGGCGAAAAACCCGCCCTCGGGGTTCACGACGTGCGGGAGTTCCTTGACCGGCATCGACCCGCTCCACTCGAACCGGCCATCGCCCGGCACCGGCAAGAGCCCGCTCCAGCTCCGGATCGGCGCGAGACCCGTGACCTGCCAGCCGATGTCGCCGTGGACATCCGCCCAGACGACGTTGTGCGCCGGCCCCAGGTGATACGACGCGCCCTCGCGGAACTCCTCCCATGTGGTCGCCCTGCCGTATCGCAGGTCGGCCAGATAGGGCGACGCGCCCGTCTGCTGCCACGCGACCCGGAGCGCATAGGCCTTGTTGTGGTCCGGGTCCTCGGACAACACCGGTCCGTGTCGTGTGAACTTCAGATCGACGGGCACGGCGTCGCGGCCTCTGACGGGGATCGTCTCGCGGACGATCCGCATGTCTTCCCACGCGTCCTGGTATCGGTACTGATTGGGGTTGTCCGGGTTCGTGTCGTAGACGTAGAGGTCCTCCATGTCGCGCCCATGGATCGTCAGCCCCCAGGCGCCCTGCTCGTTGTGTCCCATCGACACGCCGGGGACGGTCGGCTCGCCCGAGCCGATGGCGTTCCACCCCGGTCCGACCAGGTGGACCACGTAGCGCAACGCCGGCACCGACACCGCCCGGTGAGGATCGTTCGCGAGGATCGGGGAACCGGAAAGCGTCCGGTCGCCACTGACGACCCAGTTGTTGCTGCCGAATCCCTCGGCGACCCAATCCGTCAGCCGGGTGCCTGGCAGGAGAGCGGCTGCCTGCGAGGCGCCGGTATCCGTCTCTTGTGTCCGGTAGGCCGGCGCGATGTCCGCCGGGACGAAATCGACCGGCGCCCGCGCCGCGAGATATAGCTTCACGACGTCCCGCGTGATCAAGGACAGGTCGACGCCGTGGTCGGACAGGTCGGGGTTGCGCGGCCGGAAATCGGACAGGCGGCGGAGGGTGTCCGCATCCATCGCCTGGAGGAGCTGTGCGTTCCGCACCTCACTGGTGACGTTGCTGTAGAGCCCGTTGAGCCTCGACACGACCACCTCGAGCGTCCAGCTCCCGGGGGTCGTCCCTAGCAGCCGAAACTCGAGAGGTAGCAGCTCGGGGTCCTCCTCCGTCAGCGCGATATACGCGTTCACCCCTCGGACGAACGCCTCGAAGACCGTCGTCCCGCGCTCGTGGTAGTGGTTCAGCTCCTGATCGAGATCTCCGCGGTACCGGAGCAGGCGCGCGCCGATGTCCTTGTCGAGGGTACGGGGGCCCAGCAGCTCCGACACCGTCCCGGTGACCTGCCGGCGCCACAGCTCCAGTTGGAACCGGCGATCCCGCGCGGCGTTGAACCCCTGGGCGAAGAAGAGGTCCGCCTCCGTCTCGGCATAGATGTGGGGGATGCCCCAGCGGTCGATCAGGATCTCCACCGGCTCGGCGAGCCCTTCCACCTGCCGCGTCTCGGTTTGCGCCACAGCATCCGGCGGAACCCCGAGTGTCGCAACCACCAGGGCCATCAGCGCGAAGATCGGCAAGAAGACGCGCGTCGGAGTCGTGGCTCTCATCCTGCTTCCTCCCAGACGTATCGCGCGACCTGTTCGTGCGTCGCAAACCAGACGCTGTCCTTCGATTTCATATACGCGATCAGCGTGTCGAGCTCGGCGGCGCGCGAGCGATGCCCGATGACATGCGGGTGCATCGTCAGCACATACAGCCCGCCTTCCTCGTAGGCGACGTCGAACTCCGATCGATAGACGCGAAACACCTGTTCCGGGTCGGGGAGCGACCCGTTGAGGGTGTTCTGGAAGTACGGGAAGTCGTCGAGGAGCCATTCGATGGGCAGCTCGACCATACCTGAGGGTTCGCCGTCGAGCAGCAGCTCGTACGCATCGTCGCTCGCCATCAGCGTGCTCTCGTAGAGGAAGCCGGCCTCGTGCAAGAGCGTGAATGTCCACGGGCTGTAATTCGCGCCGGGTGAACGGAACCCAACCGGCCGCCGGCCCGTCGCCTCGGTCAGGTAGTCGATGGACTGATCCAGCAGACGCTTTTCTTCCGCTTCACTCCCCATCTCGGCGAGGTTCTCGTGGATCCAGCCATGCGCGCCGATCTCGTGGCGCGCTCTGGCGAGGATGTCCGGGATCATCTGTGGATGCAAGATGGCGCTGACCGCCGGGATGAAGAACGTCGCCGGCACCGCGTGCTTGTCGAGGACGCGGAGCACCCGCGGCAAGCCATCCATCGCGCCGTACTCGCCCCTCGAGAGCGCCTCCGGACGGAGGTCTCCACGCGCCAGGTTCCCGGCGGCATTGTCGATGTCGAAGCTCAGGGCGACAGCCACCCGCCCACCATCGGGCCACGACTCGGGCTTGAGCCGGCGACCGGCGCTCACCCGTGTGAACTGGGCCTCGAGCTCGCCGACGCTCAGCCGCGTGCCGGGCAGCGGCGACGGTTCCGGCGACTCCTGGCTGGCCGCTCGGCACTGGGATAGCGCTCCGATCGCGAGTACCAGCATGCCGACGAGCACCGACGGCCTGGCGAAGTGAGTGCTCATGACGAGCTCCTTGCTCCTGGACGATGAACGTCGCACCCCGCGGTGGGCGGCCGATCTATGTCGCGCCGCGTCCGTTCCACTCGTGAGCCTGGAGAGGCTGGGCTGATTATGTCACCGGCCAGTGGCGACAGCTGACTCCAACCCCAGAACTCACATGAGTTGCCATGTCCGGCTTGTTCTGAACGACGAGGGCGGCGGTGCGCCTTGACGTCCGGCTGCGCTCGACCGGCGACGCCGACCTTTTGGGGGATGAACCCCATGCGCCGCGACCAAATCCGGAGACCCGGTTCAGGCCACCGGGTCTGTGTCGTCGGCCAACCGAGGTCGAGCGCGCCCGCTCGGCCGACTCAGGGGGAGCGTCAACGCGACCCGGACAGTCGACGGGGATCGGCTCTTGCGCGATTCGATCCGCCAAGGCCGGCCCCGTCGATCAAGCCGTGGATTTACCACGACGGTGGAGGACCGGTCGTCTCGGGCATGTGTCCGTCGCGGCGCCTGGGGTTCATCCCCAGATCGCGCCCAGACCTCTTCGCGCTACCGCGCTAAAGGGCGTTCTTCCCTGCCCGCACGAGAGCCTGTCTGAGCGGGTCGAGTTTCGGTGGCAGCTGTTTGAAGAAAGCGGCTGAAGGAGGACAAAGGATCGCGCTCGACGGCGGATCGCGCTTCGGCGATCGACTCGTCAGTCCGGCCCTGTTGGGCGAGCAACTCCGCGTAGCGCGATCGAGAGATTGTGTCTCCTGGATTCAACTCCAGGGCACGACGATACTCGCGTTCGGCTCCCGGCCAATCCCATTCGAAGAAGTGCAGGACCTCTGCCAAAGCGCCGCGGGCCAGGACTCATGCAGCGAATCACGGTGACAAGACACTAGCAGCTCCCGTATTCGTTGCTGCTGTAGAAGTACAGCTCGCGGTGGCTATTATCGACTGTGGTGTTGAACCAAATCTTGGCCTTCTGGAACGGCGTGTCTTCTTGACAGGACTGCTCGACGTCGTGGCTTCCTCCCGTGTACGAGATCGTGCCCCCGCAGTCGTCGGGTGAGCCCGAGAGGGTCGCGGTTGCGGTATAGGACTCCTTTCCGTGGAACGTTCCGGTGAACGTGACGTCGACGGCGTAGGTTGCTCCGCCGTCCGTCGACTTCATCGAAACCGACCAATCACCGCTTCCCTTTGCGCCCAACACGTCGAAGTCGTAGCTGCCAGACGCCGAGAGACAGTAGTCGGAAAGCTCAGCGACCGTGCCGTGCCCGATGTTCACGTTCGCGCCGACCTTCACACCCAGGCAGTCAAGCGTTCCCATCCAGTTGCGTCGCCCGCGATCCGGCTCCGAGACGTAGCTCCGGATCCCAAGGTCCGCGCACGCGACCATCGTGTCGTTACTGTGGTACCCCTTGTCTCCGACGACCTCGGTGATGCCAGCCCCGGCCGGCAAGACCGCTTCGACCTGTTCGGCGGCGGTGATGAGCGGCGCGCGCAAGACACGTGATCTGAAGACACGTGATCTGGACACCGACACCGTGCACTGGTTCGGCGTGTGTGGCATCGCCAACGGGCTTGCGGTGATGACGGACGAGGAAACGTGGAGCCTGTGGGATCGCATCAGCGGAGACGCGTTCGACGGACCGTCGCGCTTGTCCACCGGTCTGCCGCCCGCCTGCTCGGGAGACATATACGCGGCAGTCCCGATGACCATCCCCATTTGCGTGTAGTGCCCGAGGCGGGAGCCGACTTCAAGGGCCATCAGTTGTCGTGGGTCTATCGACGCGGATCCCCGCGATTGTAGCCGTCAGCGGCGAATGGCTCCACCGCACTGTACAGAACGGCTCAGCGTAGCGTTTGCACGCTTGCTCGCGCGAATCAACTAGCGGGGGGGTCCCACCGCCGACTCGACCGCGTTGGCGCGCACGTGCGACGTGATGACCCACTGCTCGCTGGCCAGGCACTCATGTGCAGGCCCGAGGCCCACCCAGCCGAGCTTCAAACGGCGCGTCCCGCTCAGACAGGTGGTCGGCGATCTTGACGCGCCCGCGAGGGTGGCCATAATGCTGGCGTCACTACGTGGAGGTTCCCATGCACGATTCTCGTGAATCCGACGGACCGAGCGGCCCGCGGCGCGGTCCTCGCCTCGGGGTCGCCATGCTGTTTCTCGGGGTGACCGTCCTCGTGGCCCTGCCAACGCTGCAGCCCCGTGGGGCCGTCGAGGAAATGACCGGCGCCGCCGATGACTTCCTCGACTCGCTGAGCAGCTTCGAGCGAGGCCGGGCCACCTTCGCGTTCGACGCCGAAGAACGGTCGCGGCACCACTTCATCCCGCCCGAGGTGTTCCCACGTCAGGGCGTCGTGCTGAAGGACCTAGACGCCGAGCAGAAGGTGCGTGCGCTCGACCTCCTCCGTTCCGGGCTCAGCCAGCGCGGCTACCTCACCGCGCAGCAGATCATGGAGGTGGAGGGGATCCTCGCCGTCCTGGAGGGGCCCGACCGGCAGTTCGCCCGACACCAGGAGGACTACTTCATCGCCGTGTTCGGAACGCCGTCGACCTCGGGGACGTGGGGCTGGCGATGGGAGGGGCATCATCTCTCACTTCATTTCACCGTCGTCGACGGCACGATGACCGTCAGCACGCCCACGTTCCTCGGCGCCAACCCGGCCAATGTCCCCGAGGGACCGCGCCGCGGCCTGCGCCCGATGAGAGCGCAGGAGGACACGGCACGCGAGCTCCTGGCCTCGCTCGACGCCAGCCAGCGCGAGACGGCGGTATTCGACGACGTCGCACCGACTAACGTGGTCACAGGCGCCGAGCTGGAGGTGAGCCCGCTCGATCCGATCGGCGTTCGGAGCGGCGACCTCTCGCCCTCCCAACGCGACAAGCTGATGGCGGTCATCGATTCCTACATCGACGTGATGGCCGTCGACATCGCGTCGCTACGCAAGGCGAAAGTGCAGAACGGTGGCGTCGACGACATCTACTTCGCCTGGGCCGGCCCGACCGAGCGAGGGAAGGTGGCCTACTATCGAGTACAGGGGCGGCACTTCCTGATCGAGTTCGACAACACGCAAGAGAATCCGAACCATATCCACGCCGCGTTCCGCGATTTCGACGGCGACCTTGGCCGCGATCTGCTGCGGGAGCACGTGGCGCGGGCGCACTAACGCGAGCCGTCCGAGCTGTGCGGCAGCTCGACGCCCCGTTGCCGCTAGTGTGCGGGGGCGCGGCGAAGGCGTCAGGCAGGATCTTCAGCGCGACGTCGCGGCCGAGCTGCGTATCGGTGGCGCGATAGAGTCTTTCGTTTGCAAACGCCTCGACCTACATCGGTCATCAGCGCGGGAGGAGCTTCAAACGCGACGTCGCGGCCGAGTTGCGTGTCGATGGCGCGATAGACCTGGCCCATGCCGCCTTCGCCGATGAGGGCGGTCACGGCGTAATGCTCGAGCCGGGAGCCGACGTTCAGGGGCATGGGCTGTGGCTGTGAGGACCGTGGGTGCGCCGCGCCTGATCCGGGGAGAGCGCGTCGCGTCACTCCGCCCCCTTGCGACTGCCAAGCGCTACCCCGATGGCCGCGCCGAAGACGATGCCGAGGGCAACGCCCACGCCGACGTCGCCGAACGCCGAACCAAATGCACGCCAAAGACGATGCCCAGACCAACACCGAGCGCCAGTCTGCTGCCGGCGTCCATCTCCCGTCCCGAGTCGTCGCCTCGTGTTGTCATCGAGATGTTCCTCACTCGGCGTTAACGGAGATCTGACCGGCCCCACCGCCTTCCCCGAGGAGCGGTGACGTCGTAATGGCCGAGGCGGGAGCCTACGGTCAGAGCCATGCGGGTGCCTGCGTCTCGCGTCAGTTGCTGCTGTAGGAGTGGAGGAACTTCACGAGACTCTCGATGAACAGGGCGTCGCTGAACGCGGTCCCGTGCGTCGCTCCGGGAATCTCGACCACGTCGAGACTGACCATCACCCCCGCGAGCCGCTCAACGTCGGCGCTCAGGGGATCAAGATCGCCCACGATGGCCAACGTTGGAACTGTATTCGCTCGCAGGTTCTCAGCGAAGACCTGAGACAGAGCGGCGAACCCTCGGACGACGGCGGCGAGAGCCCTCGCGTCATTGCGCACCAGCAGCGTCGCGCTCGTCGCCGCCACCGCATCGTCCGTCGGCTCCGGTGCACCCGGGGGCGTCAACGCACGCAACAGCGGGCCGAAGTCGTTATTGTCGATCGCCTCCGCCAGTTCGCGAAACGAAATCGCGCCCGCTCCCTCGCCGTTCTCCCCGGCCCATCCAACGCCGCCGAGGGTGGCCGTCAGCAGGCGCTCGGGATGCATGGCCCGGAGCTTGTTCGTGATCAACCCCCCCATGGAGTAGCCCACCACATGCGCACGCTCGATATTCAGATGATCGAGAAGGCGCACCACGTCGGTGGCCATTTCCAACCCATACTGCTGGGGGTCGTGCGGCTTGCCGCTCGCCCCGTGACCCCGGCAGTCCAGGGCGATCACGCGATACCCGGCCGCGTCGAGCGCCGCCATGATGCCAGGCGCGTTCCAGGCCGGGTCGAGTGACATCGTGAATCCGTGAATGAGCACGACTGGCTCACCCGTCCCGTGATCGGTGTAGTTGATCTGGACGCCGTTCGCATCGAAGTGGTCTGCGGCGCGCGCGTGCGCGGCGGGCACGACGACGAACACGAAGGCGAGCAGGAGACACAAACGTTTCATCGACGCACCTCTTCCTTCGGTGTGCTGGAACAGGTAGCCGCACGCCGACGCTGTCGCGCGCATGGCCTCTCCTTTGGGGGTGGAAAAACTGGGCTGATTATGCCACCGGCCGGGGCGGATCACGGCCTCGGAGGGGCAGACGGTGTGCAACGAGCGGACAGAAGGGACGGGGAGCGCGCTGATCACCTCTCCCGCCGCAACCGGCACTGGTCAGCGGCGTGGCCATGTGATACCAACGTGACCTCCAACCCGAGGTGCCCATTTCCCGAGGAGCCAAGGGAGGCAAAGCAATGCGCAAACTGGTGGGAACGGGTGGCGTCTGGCTCCTGGCGTGCGCGGCCCTGCTGGCCGCCGACTTTTGGGAAGACACGGACTTCGCGACGTGGTCCGACAAGGACGTCGAGAAGATGTTGACGGACTCGCCGTGGGCTCGACGAGCGACCATGCTGATGGGCGGCCTCACCGCGGGTGCGGACTCCACCTTTCAAATTGGTCCCGGGCTGATCGCAGCGGGTCGTAGTCTGGGTGGACCGGCAGGCGCTGGTCCTGCCCCCGAGCCCGAGTGTGGAGGCGAGCAATTCCAGCGGATCCGGTGGGTGAACGTGACGGTCACCTGGAGCAGCGCCTTGCCGATCAAGCTCGCGCTGGTCCGACGACTGATCCGTTTTGATGCCCCGATCCCGCCGGAGGAGCAGCAGGCGCTGACGCGCGACGAACCCTTCTACACGATCATCCTTGTCGGATTGCCGCCGCCGTTCGCCGCGTTGGAGCCAACGATCGACGCGGTCAAAGCACACACGATGCTGAAGCGCAAGAACGGGGAGCCGATCGTGCCCGAGCACGTTCAGCTGTTCATGAGCGATGCGGACCAATCGATCCTGATCGAGTACCAGTTTCCGAAGACCGACGCCATTACGATGGAGGACACGGTCGTCGAGTTCATCACCATCCTGGGCGCCGACCGCGAGATCAAGAAGAAGTTCAAGCTCAAGGACATGATCTTCGGCGACGAGCTGGCGCTGTAGTGCCCCGCCCGCTGACCGCCACAAGTCCTGGGCGTTCCTCTCTTTGGCTGCTGGGCTAGCCGTCAGCCGCCGTCTCCCGGAAGTTCATGCGGCGGAGGAGGGGCGATGGGTGGTCTAACACTGACAGTCGAGCGCGAAGACCCAGAGAAGGCCGTCCTGCGGACCGTCCGCGGGGTGGGCACCAGACTGGACGGCGATGTACTGCACCCCGTTGACCAGGTACGTCGTCGGCACGCCGGTGCGGCCGTAGTTGGTCCGGATTTGCCACAGCCGTTTGCCGGTCAGGGCGTTGAAGGCTTGGAAGTCGCCTCCCCCAAGAAAGACCAAGCCGCCGCCTGTCGCGAGGACCGATCCATCGGTCCCGGACGCGAACTCGTGGGTCCACACCTTGTCGCCGCTCTCGAGATCCCAGGCCTGCAGCTCCCCGACGTGGTCGGCCCCGTCGACGATGAACGACTCGAAGTCCGCGCCGGTGAAGTGCTGGCCGGGTACATAGTCGACCTCTCGGCCCTCCATGATCGAGCACGTGTTCTGGTTCGCGGGAGTGTAGAGAAGCCCCGTCTGCGGGCTGTACGCCTCGGGCGGCCAGTTCTTGGCGCCGGCGAGCGACGGGCAGAACTGCACCCGCTTGCCGATGCCTGGGACGTGCTCGGGGTCGTAGGTCGGACGCCCGGTGTTGGGGTCGAGACTCGTGAACACGTTCTGATCAACGTACGGATGGCCGTCGAGAAACGAAATGCGGTCGGCGTGCCGCTCCAGGAGCCAGAGGTAGCCATTCCGCCCGACATGCGCGAGCGCGGGGATCGTGCGGCCGCCGCGCTCGATGTCCACGATCAGCGGCGCGTTGGCTTCGTCCCAATCCCAGGAACCGTTCCAGTGATACTGGTGATAGCCCCGCAATTCGCCCGTCTCCACGTCCAATGCAATAGTTGAGTTGGTGTAGAGGTTGTCGCCGGGCCGGGCGTCGCCCATCCACGGGCCGGGGTTCCCCGTCCCCCAGTACGTGAGGTTCAGCGTGGGGTCGTAGGTGCCGGTCAGCCAGACAGGTGCGCCACCGGTCCGCCACGAGTCACCCGGCCACGTGTCGTTGCCCGGTTCACCGAACGCGGGAATCGTGTAACTCTTCCAGACCTCGTCACCGGTCCTCGCATCGAGCGCGGTGACGAACCCGCGGATACCCCCCTCTCCGCCAGAGGTTCCCACCATCACCTTGCCGTCCACCACCAGCGGCGCCATGGTGATGTAGTACCCGAGCCGGTAGTCCTCGACGGCCCGATCCCAGACGACCGCGCCCGAGGTGGCGTCCAAGGCGACGACGTGCGCGTCGAGCGTCCCGACATACACCTTGTCGTCATAAAGCCCGACACCCCGGTTGGTCGGGTGGGGCTTCTGGAGATCCTCCGGCAGCTCCCGCACATATCGCCACAGCAGATCGCCGTCCTTCGCATCGAGCGCGATCACGTGGGCGCCCGTGGTGACGAACATGGTGCCCTCGTTGACGATCGGAGGCGCTTGATGATGCTCCCCGTAGACTCCGGTTGAAAACACCCACACCGGCGTCAGGTCAACGACGTTCAGCGACGTAATCTGACGGAGCGGGCTATACCCCCATCCGTTGTAGGTCCGGCGGTACATCAGCCAGTTGCCCGGTTCGGGCGCGAGCAACCGCTGGTCGGTCACCCGCGCGTAGCTGGTGTGCTGTCGCGCCGTCATATCGCTCGGCGGCGTCAGCGTCAGCACGGAGACCAGCCCGCCCAGCAGTGCGCCTGCCACGCTGAAACGGGACCACGTCTTCGTGGTCACGGTCACCGCCATGCTCGATAGCTCGCGCCTGACATCTTCAAAACAGGCTACAAGGTATGACTATCGCGCGCCAAGCGGGTGTGGGGTGACGCCGCCTGGGCTTCCTGGAGGAATCGCTGCTTCGCGGTGTCGTCGCGCGTCAGGTCCGGCGGAAGGACCCTGATCGCGACCTGGCGGTGATACGACCTTCTCAGTGAGGGTTGACTACGGTCGCGGACCCTTCACGCTGTCCTACACGGGAGTCATTGAGGCGGACGAGATCACGTTGACAAGCGTGAGGGATGGTCAACGGTCTGAGTTCGTGATCAGAAGGACGCAGTAGCGACGGTCGGGGAAGGCGGGTCGATGCCCCCAAATACTCAGGCCGGATCTTGCGTCGAGCACCAGATCGATGGACCGAAGGGCCGCGACGTCGCGCAGACGATCCTGCTGGACGTGTCCGCTACGGCCGCCTCGCCCCGATCAGAGCCGGACATCACGAAGCCGCCGCATCGCGTGTCGGGAGCCGCGGGGCATGACCCGTGCGCGACAAACCACTCGTCGTGACGAGGACCTGAACAGATGAAGAAGATGCTTGTTGCGACCGTGGCTGGCGGGCTGGCGTTCTTTGTCTTTGGCTACCTGATCTACGAAGTCCTTCTCGGCAGCTTCTATGGAGCCAATCTGGAGTCGGCGACTGATGTCGTTCGGGAGGTGCCAGTCGCCTGGGCGATGGTCGTGTCTCAGTCGGGACTGGCGGCCGTCGTCACCTATGTGTTCCGTCATGCACATGTCTCGACGGCGGGTGCCGGCCTTCAGACAGGAGCGGTCTTCGGTCTCCTGTACGGAATCGCGATGGCGTTTAATCTTTACGCCGTGACCAACTGGTCCAATGTGACGGTCGCGTTTGTCGAACCTGTCGTCACAGCGGTCCGAAATGGCACTCGGGGGCGCGGTGATCGGGTGGACGCTTGGGATGGGCAGCGGCACGTAAAGGCGTTAGCTCCGAACGGAGTCCAGGTCGGCGATGGTTCGGTCACGGTCATGTCGAAAGCCGGGCCGTATCTCATTCATGAGACCTTCTGAACATCACGGGAGATCACACCTTTGCAACCGGTCCTCGCGGCATCCTTGCGCACAGCCAATGAACTCCGTGGTCGTCATTGACGCGGAATCGGTTCCAAGAACCCAAAAACGAGTGCCCGTTCCCTAGCCATCAGCAGCACACCGACCCCATCAGGCAGCGTCGGCGGAGCACTGCTATCCTCAACTCCCCTGGCGCCGTCGGTCCGACTATGCAGTGTGGTTGAGAAGCATCCGGCCAAGGAGTTCATGTTGACGGTATGTCCACATCTCACGTTCGATGGTCGATGCGAAGAGGCATTCAGGCTCTATGAGCGTGCTCTTGGCGGCACGGGAGATATAACCAGAAGTTGTGGATCGGCAGTCTGAAGAAGGCGGCGTATCCTTTCGCGTGAGCAACGCGAAAACTCCGGCTGGCAGGCCGGTGAAAGGAGCCGCCACCCATGCTGAAGGTACTCGACAACGATGGAGCAGACAACGAAGTTCCGCCGGAAGAGCGCGGTGCGCAGACGGTGGACGAGCTGGCCCGGGAGGGAGCCCGGCGGATGTTGATGACGGCCCTGGCGGTGGAGGTCGGGCAGTACATCGAGGCCCACGGCGAGGAGCGGGACGCGCGGGGACGCCGGCTGGTCGTTCGGAATGGTCGGGCCCAGGCGCGGAAGGTGACGTGCGGGGCAGGTACGCTCGAGGTGCATGCTCCTCGGGTGAACGACAAAAGGGTCAACGGCGCGGGCCAGCGGGAGCGGTTCACGAGTCGGATCTTGCCCCCCTACATGCGTCGCTCGCCCAAGGTGGCGGAGGTGCTGCCGATCCTCTATCTGCGCGGTCTGTCGACGGGCGATTTCCGCGAAGCGCTGCCGGTGCTATTGGGGGATGACGCGGCCGGCCTCAGCGCGACCAACATCGCGCGCCTCACGGCGGTGTGGGAAGAGGACTACCGGCGGTTCCGCCAGCGGGACCTGGCCGATCGTGACTACGTGTACGTGTGGGTCGACGGCATCCATTTCAACATCCGGCTCGAGGACGATCGGCTCTGTACGCTGGTGATCATCGGCGTACGGCCCGATGGGACCAAGAAGCTCGTGGCCCTGGAGGACGGCTACCGCGAGAGCACCGACAGCTGGGCGACGGTGCTGCGGGACCTCCAGCGGCGCGGCATGCGGGCCCCGGTGGGGGCGGTCGGCGACGGCGCCCTGGGTTTCTGGGCGGCCGTGCGCGACGTGTGGCCGGACACGCGAGAGCTCCGCGACTGGTGTCACAAGATGGGCAACGTGCTCGACAAATTGCCAAAGCGATTACAGCCGAAAGCGAAGCGCGCGCTCCGCGAGATCATGTACGCCGAGACGCGGGCACACGCCGAGGAGGCCATGGACGTCTTCATCGCCGAGTACGAGGCCAAGTACCCGAAGGCGGCGGCGTGCCTGGACGCAGACCGCGACCGCCTCCTCACGCACTTTGCCCTGCCAGCTGAGCATTGGCAGCACGTGCGCACGAGCAACGTCATCGAGTCGCCATTCGCCACGGTCCGACTCCGGCAGCGCGTGACCAAAGGCGCGGGCTCGCGCACCAAGGGCCTGTTGATGGCCTACAAGCTGCTCGAGATGGCACAGCAGCGCTGGCGTCGGCTCAATGGCGCGCATCTGCTGCCACTCGTCCGCGCCGGCGTGACGTTCATTGACGGGGTACAGCAGGAGCGAAACAACGAGGGAGATCGGAAGGTGGCCGCCTGATCACGCTGATGACCGATCCACAACATTTGACAATATCTCGCGGCACGGTTGCCACGATGCTCACCTATGGTGATTCCCCAATGGCCGATCAGGTACCAGAGGCTATGCGAGGGAAGATTGTCCATGCGACCCTGACCTTGGGTGACACGGAGTTGACTGGCGCCGACGTGCTCCCAGAGAACTACCAGCAGCCACAGGGATTCTACGTATTGCTCAGCACGGACGATCCTGTTGAGACAGAGCGCGTATTTCACACGCTGGCGGACCACGGTGAAGTTGAGATGCCCGTACAGAAGACCTTCTGGTCCGCAGCATACGGCATGTTGGTTGATCAGTTCGGGATTCCGTGGGAGATCAGTTGCGCGCAGACGACCCAATGAGAGTGCAGTCAGACCGATTCATTCTTTTACCCGTCTGACCTGCCTGCCGTTTTCCGGACCGGCTGAGACTTGAGAGAATGGCGTCCTCCGGGCAAGGAGGAGCCAGGAGGAAGACCCGGTTCACGGACGAGCAGATGGTGACGATTCTCCGGGAGGCCGACCGGCGGCCGGTGTCCGGAGGTCGCGAAGCAGCACATCGTGAGCGCGCAGACGATCTACAGCTGGCGCAAGCATTTCGGCACGCTGGAACCCGCCGACGTCAAGCGCTTGCGCCAGCTCGAGCAGGAGAACGGCCGGCTGAAGAAGATGGTGGCCGATCGGGATCTGGAGATCGACGTGCTCAAGGAGATCACGCGAAAACATGGTCGGCGCACGCAGCACGTGATGCGCCGGCGCTGGCGGTCATGCGCGAGCTCGCGGGCCAGTACCCGCGGTATGGCTACCGGAAGATCCGGATCTTTCTCGCGCGGCGCGGGTACCCATGAGTGTCGAACGCGCGTATCGGCTCTGGCGCGACCGCCCTGCTCCGCTGGTTGCAGACGGCGGAGATCGACACGGCGTTTATCGATCCCGGACCCAGCCCACGTGCAAGCGCGGCGACCAGCGCGTTTGGTTCGTCGGGCCGACACGCGCCCGCCGACAGAATACGCTCTGGACCTCCTATGGATGGACTGACGACCGGCTTGCCAGCGAAGCACCCGCGATTGCTGCGGCGAACTTGGTGGTCAACGACAACGCGACGATGCCTGCGATCGACGGCAGCGAGCCCGCGCCCGCGAGAATCGCCAAGTCGAACGCGGCATACGCGAAAGAGACGGCGAGGGCGAATCCGATAGCGTGCCGTGCGGGTGTTCGGCGGGTGAGCCAGTAGAGAGCGCCGAGAAACAGAAAGACACCGGCAACCACGCTCGACCACGGTGCGATTCGCTGAGCCGACGATTCGTAATACGCCGCATCGTGGCCGGGCTCAATCAAGTATGCGTACACGGCGACGACGGGGAGCTGATCGCGACGTTGACCACCATGATGACGAGGGCGACACCGATGGCCTTCGGTATGTCTGTCTTCTTGAACATCTCAGGTCTCCCGAAGCAGTTTGCCGGCCGGCCGGCCTGTCCGGGCGGCGATCGTGTCCAGCCGAGAATCGCTGGCCTGATCAGGCTGCGAGAGGAGGAGATCATCGAGTCGTATCGCCACGAACAGGAAAACTACCATGGCGAGGCTGGCACGTCTCGACCGATCTTGTGGTTGGAGAAGCGGCCGGACCGAGAAACACTGGCTCATCGGGCGATCAGCGTGATCAGCCCGAGCTTGGTGTCGCAGGCGCGGTAGACCTCGCCCATGCCGCCGGAAACGATCGTTGAGCTTCTTCATTAAGAAACGATCGCCATCCGGGTGCAGGTCATAGCTCGTGTAGTCGGCGTCAAACTCGTATGGCTCCTCGAACAACATCTCTGGCGTCCCCGGCGTGACGGGGGGGCTTTGGTCGATGCTGACCGCCATCATTCGCTGACCGCCCTCACCGTAGAACACTTCCCGACCATCGGGGGACCACAGTGGTTGCACCCAAGATGACGGCCGGGGTCAACGTGATCTTTCATGATGTTTCTTAACAAACGCCGCAGTTTCTCTCGCAAGGGCCTTCTGGCTCTCTGCGGGTCCGAGAATGTGCCCATTGTCGTGCGTCAGGAGTTCGCTGTTTGCGAAGTGAGACTGGAGGACAGCGGCCTGGTCAAATGGCACGAGAGGGTCCGCGCTCCCGTGAACAAGGAGGGTCGGCACCTTGTTCTCCTCCATCTTCTTGTGGTGGTCCTCCAGGCCCCCGTTCTTCCTCCACAAGGCCCAGGCCAGGGCCGAACGCGGCTCTCCCATTCCTCCGAAGTCCACCAGGCCGTTCGCAAAGTCGTCTCTCGCGCGTTCCGCGATATAGCCCGCGCGCGGGTCCCTTTCCTCGGGCTCCTCCGCGTCCATTAGAACGCCCAGACTGACAACGCGATTCCTGACGACACTCTCCACGTCACCGGCCACGACCTTCGGTGCATTCGCCATCCGCTCCAAGTTCTTCGCAATCTTCTCCTTCACCTCGTCGATGTCTTTGGCGACCGCGACAGGGTCGTAGCATGACGCGCAGCAGACGCCACAGACAACGCGTTCGGGAAAGAAAGTGACAGCCATCTGCGCCATCATCCCGCCAGTGCTGAACCCGAGGACAGAGGCCTTTTCCAGCCCGATCTGGTCCAAGACGGCGGTGTAGTCCGCAACACAGTCCATGAAAGAGTAGGGCGCGTCGTAGTCCGGCCCAGCGGGGTCGAAGGCCTTCCCCATCTCCCCGAAGTAGTGGGCGGCGTCGTGGGCACCGTCCCACTCAGTCTCGTACGGGGCCCCGATGGTGAAACGAGCACTGAATGTGATGACCCGCAGGCCATTGTCGGCCAGGTCTTGATCGACCAGGGCCCAGTTGTGCGACATTCCACCGGTTACAAAGCAGATCAGAGGGGGGGAGCTTTTTGCACCGATGTCACGGACGAGGAACGTAGGTGGCGCCATGTGACTCGCTCCGGAATTCCGAGAGAGTCAAGCCCATTCTTAGTTGAAACTCTCCACGGCTCCCGATGGCTTACGCGGCCTGCTTCTTCGACGTCGTCGTGTCGATCTTCAGTTCTCGCTTCAATGCGGCCCGAAGCGTGGGAAGGTGGCGGTAGCCCCTCACCCTTCGTAAGCGCGGTTCGATGTCCAGGAGGGCGGTCGCCAGCCAGCGGTGGCGTTGGCTCGAGCTCTGCCAGTGATCTACCTTCGCGCAGCGTTCCTCGACCAGCGCATTGACCGACTCCAGACAGTTCGTCGTCTTCAGCGACCGGCCCAGCACTCCGTACACGCCCAATCGATGTAACGTCAGGGTTTCGTCCAGGCCTTCCGCCAAGCTGTCAGCCGCCGACTGGTTCCGCTCGTCCAACTCGCCGTGGAGCGTCTCGAGCGCACCGAGGGCCTCGTCGTAGTCCGGCCGGTTGTACGCTCGCTGGAGACGCTGACGCCACACCGCCTGCTCGTGCTTGGCCAGGTAGCTCACCACGTTCTCGCGCTTGTGCCACTGGCACCGTTGGACCAGGGCCCGGCCCCGGAAGGCCTTCCGGACGGCCGTGCGGAGCCCCTTGCCGCCATCGAGGATGACCAGCACACCCTGGGAGAGGTCGAGGCCCCGCTCGACCAACGACCGCAGGAACGGTGTGAGCACCGTCGCGTTCTCCGTGTCCGTTTCGACGAAGCCCAGGAAGCGTTTCTCCCCAGACAGCGTGATGCCTAGCGCGATGACCATCGTCGCGTCAGCGAACGTCTTGCCGTCCAGGAACACGGCCACCACGTCCTCATCGGATAGGTCCCGCTCCTGGAACGCCCGTAGCTGCGCCGCGCTGGCCTGGATGAACCCCCGGGACACCGTCGAACTCGACAGCCCGATCGCCCCGGGAATCGCCGCCGCGGCCGCCGCGTAGTTGCGGCACGAGATCCCGTAGAGCACCCGTCGCAGCAGCGCGTCGTCCACCTCGCGGTCGTCATGCAACGCCTCATACGACCGCAGCGGAATCTCGCTCCCTGCGAGGCGACGAATCCGGGGCACGCGAATCGGCACGCGCTGCCCCGCGAGACCCACCGTCCCAGGGTTACTGCCGTGACGGCGTCCACCGACCGACGCGTCCTTCCGGACGTAGCGCTCGCTCGCCAGCGCCGTCACCTCCTGGTCGAGCAACTCCTGCACATGCATCAGGCCCAGGGGAACCAGCGAGCGGATCAGCTCCACCTTCGCGTCCAGCTCCAGATCCGCGTAGGCCTCGCGGTGAATGATGTTGACCGAGCCCAGCTTGCGAACTTTCTTGCGCTTCCTGACAGCACGTAGGACACTCATCGTGGCTCCTCTCTCTCGTGGGGTGATGTCCGTCTTTTGCAACGTCATCACACCACAGGGTCTGGAGCCGTTTCAATTTTCAACTAAGATTAGCTCACCCTCTTCCGAGATATGAAAAAATAGAACTCAAGCGGCGACTGCGAAGGCCTTCGGTCGAAGACATCAGAATATCAATCAATCAACGTCAACAAATCCTCCAAAGAACGAACTCTGCTTCGAAGACACCGTTTGATACCAATATGGCGCGATCGCGATCACCCAGTCCCATGCTGAGCATGCCGATAAGCGCAGTCAAGGCCGAAAAGGGATCAGAACTGCGTTTCACGTGTGAACCTCTCGACGGGAACTCCGAGCCAACCGACAAGCGCCAGAACACCGTCGACCTCCATCCTCCCGCCCTGGCGGGTGCGGGCGATGGTGGATGCACTAACACCAGTGTCGGCAGCGACCTGCTTCCAAGACACCCCGCGAGACTGGCGCTCGGAATCAAGTGCCGCGTACAACGCCTTGGGATCGAATCGAAGCACTCGTCCGCCTCCTAACTACGTTACTCAGTAGACCGCCAGCGGCCTCTTCGCGGCTATCCACTCGTCTGGCTTCCCAATGGTGCCGGCTGTGAGGGGCATCAGTTCGCAGGGACCGGTCGCTCGAGCTCCTCCAACCAGTTCAGCACAACCGTGGTCTTCGTCGGCCCGGAACTCTCGCTCAGCACCGCAAACCGCTCTCCGTCAGGATGCGGGTCGATCGTGATCACGAACAGACCGCGGTTGTCGAACAACTCTTGCGGCGCGCCGAGCTCTACCGGTTCGGTCGCCTCGAGTGAGGCCGACATCGCAAGCCCATCCTCTAAACTCACCCGCCTGTTCGTTCGCCGGGGTGACGACAAACGGCCGAGGCACGCTGTCCGCGGGCAAGATCCAGAGGTCCGTGCCGGTCTCCGGATGTCGCTCGTCGAATAGCAGGACGTCGCCCTCAGGCGACCACGAGTGCGGACGCTGCGGGTGCTCCTTGTCCAGGAGCACCGCGACAGGCCCGCTCCCGTCGGGGGTCCAGACCGGGAACCCGTTGTACGGCGGATCGATGGAAAACGCCGACAGGAGCTGTCGGTCGGGGTCGTGCATCCACACCGTATTGAGGCCGGTCTCAAAGTCGATCCGCTGCAATAGCAACCGCCGCAAGCGTGCCTTCCGCCGCCACGTCGAAATGGGCCGCGAGCATCAGGCCTGGGAATGTTGCTACCCCATCGACCACCAGAAACGGCTCGCCGGTCGTCTCGAGTCGCTCGGGATCGAACGGCACCGCCCAGACCGAGTCCCCTCGTGAGAAAACGAGATGACCCAGCGAGTACCGGGGAACCGAGCCCTCCAGCAGCTCATGCCAAGAGCTCATCGTAAAGGAGTAGACCGCAACGGCGCCCCTGGTCAGTTCCCTCGGGCCCCGTGTGACGGTGAACAGCACCCCGGACCCGCTCGGGAGATACGTCGGACGCCAGTGTCGTTCGTCGCCCGCACCGAGCGTCGTAAGCTGCTCGGGGCTGCCGCCATTCGCCGACACGCGAAACAGTCCTGCATCGGCGTCGGCAAAGACGACCGCGTCGTCAGGGCCCCACCCTGATCCCAGCACGCTTGGCCGCTCGATTATGCTGATCGCCTCTCCGCCGGCGAGCGCGACTTTCTTCAACCCAAAGGCTCCTTCATCGTCGTTGAACAGGACCCACCGACCGTCCAGCGAGATGGCCGGCGCCCCTGCGCCAACGGTGTCTCGAATGGGAACGGGTTCGAGTCGATCCATGGAGCGTCGGTAGAGTTGCGATTCCGTCCCACGCCGCGCGGTATAGACCACCACCTGTCCGTCTGATGAGAGCGCCAGCACCGGACCTTGCCCACTCAACCTTGCCGGCGAACGCCCTCGTCTTCTCGATCGATGAAAAGAGTCAGATTCAAGCCCTCGACCGGACGCAGCCCGGGTTGCCGATCAGGAAGGGGCGGGCCGGCACGATGACAAACGATTACAAGCGGCATGGGACGACGACCTTGTTCGCCGCGCTCTGCACGCTGACCGGCCACGTCATCAGCACCTGCCTGACGCGCCCCCGGCATCAAGAATGGATCCGGTTCCTCAATCTCCTCGACACGGAGGTCCCGACGGACCTGGACGTGCACCTGATCTGCGACAACTACGCGACCCACACCCACGAGCGCGTGCAACGGTGGTTCCACCGGCACCGCCGCTTTCACGTTCACTTCACGCCGACCAGTGCCTCCTGGTTAAACATGGTCGAGCGCTTCTGCCGCGACCTGACGGACAAGCGCTTGCGACGCGGCGTGTTCCGCAGCGTGCCGGACGTCATCGACGCGATCGACGCGTACATCGTTCAGCACAACGACGACCCCAAGTCGTTCATTTGGACGAAGAAGGCGTCGGACATCCTCGCCAAGGTCACCCGCGCGAGACGAGCCCTGAATAATGCCCCATCAGTCTGACGCACTCCACTAGAACAGCCTGTCTTGGTTCGGGGCAGTATCGGCGTGATCGTTGCGCAGTGGTGGCGCTCGCGGCTGTTGTGATCGTTCGGCTTCATCGGACGATAGGCGGCATTATCGTTGCTCCGATGCTCATCACGCCGCGGAGTCTGCGCTTGGGCCAGGTTTCTCTCTGCTGGTCCAACCGATCACCGCCGTCCCACCCGCAGACTGACGCCAGCAACCGTTTAAACGGTTAGTGGAGTCATTCCGTGCATATGGTGGGCGATAATGGGCGACAGCCGTCTTGAACAGATTGCGACGCGGACTAGTTCTTTCTCGAGCGCGTCTTGCGACGGCTCGTCTTCGCGTTCTTCTCGATCCGCAACTTCCACGCCGTGCGGAGCGCGCCGGCGAGCGTGGCTTCATCGGCCGCGGCCAGCCGAATATGAGTCGCGCCCATCCGTCCCCACCCGCCGGCGATCGGCTCGAAGACGTCGGGGGCCTCTTCGACGAACGTGGCTTGCGCATCGGGCGTCAGCATCAGATTGCCGAACCCTTCGGAGGCGGACGCCAGCGTCGCGAAGATGCGACCTCCAACGCGGAAGTCGGGAGATCCCATGTGGGCGCCCTCTTCGGTACCGTCGAGCGCGAGCGCGAGTCGGCGAAAATCGTCACCGGTCGTCATGAGGTGGCCGTGAGCCATGATGGTAATCAGATGGCCGCCTCCTGGCGAGCGGCGTTGTGCGGTCAGGTGTGGCGATCATGCGCTCCTGGTCGTTGGACATCACGACCGAGATTCTATGCTCCACGGAATGGCTTTCCTACCCGCACATCCGTCGGACGGCACAGTTCATTCGGGAGGTTATCCTAATCCTGACACCGGGCGGACGTTTCGTGATCACGCATATCGACCCCTGGGCCATGCCGGGGTGGGCTCGTCTATCAGTACTTCCCCGAAGCGTTTGACTTGGATCGCCAGGACTGTGTCTCCGTGGACGGCCTGGTCCGGCTGATGGAGGACGCAGGGTTTGAGGACGTCCACGTGACACGAGAGGACCTGTCGAGAGAAGAGGACGTGGGCGAGTTTCAGTCGTACGTGTCCGATCGGTACCGAACGTCTCAGCTCCTGGCGATTCCCGATCACGCCTATACGGGTGGCTTGCAGCGCCTTCGAGAGGCTGTTGCCGGCGCTGCTGGGGAACCGCTCGTCGCCCACTCGGAGTTCGTGCGTGTCACGCTCCGGGGAAACAAGCCACCCGCGTAGCGCCAGCCCCATGGGCCTAGCTGATACTGCCTCGCCCTCCGAGGCCGTGATCAGCCCGGCCGGTCGCATCGTCAGCCGGCGCGCGGCTCGGCTCGAATCAGGCAATTCGGTCGCCTTGACGCAACAGGTACAGGATCTTGTCGCGCCGGCTGGCAAGAGCTCGTGCTGGTATTAGGCGCCGTGTCCACGGCGGAGCGCAGTGGGTGTGGATACCGCTTGTCTATGCAGCGTACCCGTGGGGTGCTGCCGGCAACCGTGCGTACGGATACTTCGACTTTCTGCTGTTTACTGGCCCGCTCCTCTGGACGGCTGCGTTGCCCGGACTATTTCGATGCTACGGGGGCCGACTTCACCACCCGCAACGGACGGGGCTTTTCGTGACAATGACCGGCGGTGTGCTGCTGGTATTGGCGTCTTTTGGCTACAAGTTTAGTAGCGTGCTCGCAGGAGGGGGTCTTGCGTCGCCGGTGCTCTTGTTATCGTTGCTTTTCATGTCTGCTGGGTTCCTCGTGCTCAGCCGGAACACTATCCTCGCCGGCGCTTGGGCCAGTTGGGATGGTCTCCCTCCAATGGCTATCGCGGCCGTGCCGCTCGTCTGGCTGGCCACGGTCGTATTCGTGGGAGTCGTCTTGAGGCGGCTGACGAGTAGTTTCTTTGACGCCAGCTTCACGACGTTGATCGTGTCGTTCGGCATTGTGTGGACGTTGCAGGGCTTTGCACTGGCGTCTCTCGGACGGCGCGGGGACACGCGCTAAGAGGATAGTTGCACGCCGATCTCCCAGTCGAGGCCGTGATCAGCCCGGGAGGGTGACATAATCAGCCTGCAACTCCCGAAACATCCCCACAGGAGGGGCCATGAGCTGGTCTGCGTCGGCGTGCGGCACGGCTCGCACAGTTTCCGAGAAGCGAGATGGGAGCGGCATGTCTGCTCGCCCTATCCTGCTCGCAAGCCTGTTGACCCTGGTTCCAGGGATCCGGAAGAGATCGAGCGGTACAAGTATCAGGCCGACCGGACGCGCGAGGAGCGTCATCACATCCACTACGACAACGCGATCTGGCTCAGGACGCCGGTGCCCAAAGGACTGTCAAGCCGCCGCACATCGCTGATCACCGATCCGCCCGACGGTCGGTTCCCCGCCTTGACCCCGGCCGCCGCTGCGCGTCGCGCAGCCGAGGCCGAGGCGAGCCTGCGGCCGAGCGCTTTCGATAGCCACGAGACCCGGCCGTTCTCGGAGCGGTGCATCGTCTGGGCGCACGAGGGAACCGCCGATGCTGCCGCCCTCGTACAACGACATCCATCAGATCTTCCAGACACCGGATCACCTGGTGGTGTTCTCCGAACTGGCCGCTAACCCCCCGCGCATCATCCCACTGGACGAGCGCCCGCACGTTCCCGACGCGATCCGGCAGTTCGCCGGCGACTCGCGTGGCCGGTGGGAGGGGGATACGTTGGTCATCGAGACCAGGAACTACTCCGAACGCAGGCGTTACCGGGGTTCCAGCGGGTCCCTGCATGTGGTGGAACGCTTCACGCGTATCGCCCCCGACCGCATCCACTACGAGTTCACGGTCACTGACCCGATCACGTGGGTGAGCCGGTGGAGCGCCGAGGTGCCGATGGTGAAAACAGACGGACCGATGTTCGAGTACGCCTGCCACGAGGGCAACCACGACATCCGCCACATCCTCGAGATCTCTCGCAACCTCGAGGCGCAGGCGGCCGGCGCCTCGCGAGCGGGGTCGAGGTAGCAACGCTATCTGCTAGACACACTGATGGCACTGACCCTCGGCTCGACGCTCGGCCATTACGACGTCACCGCCCTCATCGGCGAAGGCGGCATGGGACGCGTTCTCCGCGCCACCGACACCCAACTCGGCCGCGATGTCGCGCTGAAGATCCTTCTATGAAGCGGCTTGTCAAGTCACCTCGTTGTTCGTCGAAGCTCTCACGCTCTCCGATACACCCTCCAGTGAGCGCGCCGTCCCCGCACCCAGCTGGGGGGCGCGCGCGAACGGGTCGGCAGCTCGGTGTGCTGTCCACGGGCCCGGATTTCGGTCGCTAGGGTAACAACCTGCTTAGACGCGCCGGGCTGAAGCCGCGAGGTGCGTCATCCTTCTATTCGCGCTCGACAAGGGCGATCTCTGATCGCCGGCGCAAGAGACGATCCGAATGGGGGGCGGCACCATCTCCCTGCCGGCCTCGCGTGCGACCAAGGATCTTCACGTGCTCACCCACCAACCCTGCAACCCCGGACCTCACTCAGTGGCCCGACCGCACCACCAAGGACTTACCCGCTCATCCCGTGCGGCACTGGGACCCCGACGCGGCGCCCGTCATAGACCGTCTGGTCCCGCCACATCGCAAACAGGATCCCCGCCAACCGGCGCGCGACGGCCACGGTGGCGATGCGCCGGCCGCGGCGCGTGGCCAGTTGCTCGGCCCAGGCGCGCAGGCCCGCGGCCTCCGCCCGGCGAGACCGGAGCGCGGCCCACGCGGCTTGCACCAGCAACCAGCGCATGCGCGGATTGCCCGCCTTCGTAATGTGGCCCCGACGGTGGCGGTCCGCAGAGCTGTCCTCGCTGGGCACCAAGCCGAGAAAGCTCTCGACCTGGTGGGCCCCGCCAAAGCGCCCCGCCTCATCCAGCGTCGCGACGAATGCCGTCGCGATGAGGGGGCCTACCCCGGGGGCGGTAGTCAACCGCTGTACCACCGGGTTGGCCGCCGCCGTCTCGATGACCTGGGCATCGGCCACGGCGAGCTGCGCGGTCAACTGTTCCCACAGGGCGAGCAGCGGCTGGAGCGCCGCCTGTAACTCGTCGGGGAGCTCCAGCTCCGTCACATACGTACCGAATCGGTCGGCATCCCCGGCCCGGACGCGCAGTCCCTCCCGCCGCACCAGCGCCCGCACCAAGGCGATGGTGCGCCCGCGGGTCCGCACGAGCAGGTCGCGCACCCGGAGCTGGCGCCGCACCCGATGCTGGGCGGCCGACACGCGATGCGCCGGGCGATAGGAACCGAGTCGGGCCGCCTCGGCCAGCATCCGCGCATCGCGCCGATCCGTCTTCACACGCCGGCGCCGTTCGGGATACATCGGGGCGTAGTTCGGATCCGCCACGATGACCTCGTGGCCGCACTGCTCGATCGTCTGCGCCACCCATTCGCTTTCCGTCGTCGCCTCGAGGAGCACCCGGGCACACGGTCGGCTCCCGAACATCTTCGTGAACTGCTGCCGCGTACTCTGAATCCGTCGTTCGATGATCTCGCCCTCGGACGTGAGGATGCAGATTTGACTTTCTCTCTTATGGACGTCGATGCCAATATGCTCCATGGCTGGTCTCCCTCTGTGCGCCTTGAGCGCGTTTGAAAAATGTGGAGCGCAAGCTACCACGTGGGGACGACCAGCCGCTTCATCCTATCTCCCGGACGCCTTCGCGGCTGATCCGGATCGGCTCGTCCGGTTCGGGCGGGAAGCGCAGGTTCGGGAGCCTGTGTCCTGACAAGAACCCGACCCGTCCCGAGTGCGAAATGAACCTCGTCATCATCGCATTGGTGCTCGTCCAAGCGACATTGTCGCCTCGCGAGCCGTACGCGCCCTACAACCAGTTCACCGAGTTCGATCGTCATTTCTCGAAGTACAGCAAGCGGTACTTCGGTCCGGCATTCGACTGGCGCTACTTCAAGGCCCAAGCCATCGCCGAATCTCGGTTGCAGGTAGACGCCCGTTCGGAAGCCGGGGCTGTCGGGGTCATGCAAGTCATGCCGCAAACGTTCGAGGAGATCCGTCAGCGCAACCCGGCCATTCAGGGGAGAATCGAGCAGCCGCGCTGGAACATTGCCGCTGGCATCTGGTACGACCGTCAGAATTTTGTCGTCTGGACGGCGTCACGGCCCGTGGTGGACAAGATCAAGTTCATGTTCGGTTCCTACAATGCGGGGCGTGGCAACATTCTGCGGGCGCAGCGGCTTGCGCTTGCTGATGGTCTCAACGGGACACGCTGGTCGGACATCGAGGCCCGGCTACCGGAGGTGACGGGCCGGCGCAGTCGCGAGACGCGCCGCTACATCAGACAGATCTTCGACGTGAAGCCGGCCTTGAGGTAGGCGCACGCCAGCATCGGAGTGTGGATGGAGTTTTCGATCCTCTTCCTTAATTTCGCGTACGCGCTGCTGGGGGCCGTCTTCACGCTCGGCCTCATGGCCGCGGGTTACAGCGTCTTCGACCGGCTGACGCCGTTCGAAACAGGAGCGGAGTTACGGAAGGGCAACGTCGCCGTGGGCATCGTGGTCGGATCCATCTTCGTCGCCGTTGGCATCGCGGTCGGCCTCGTCATTGGAATGGGGTTGAATTAGGCGGTCGAGTCGTCGCTTGTGGCTCTTCGCCCGAGCGTGGCAGTCTCGATCAGATCCAGACTCTCGACCGGATAGACAGACACATGGCCCTGACCGTCGGATCCCGCCTCGGGCACTACGACGTCACCGCCCTCATTGGAGAAGGCGGCATGGGCCAGGTCTATCGCGCCGCCGACACCCAACTGGGCCGCGATGTCGCGCTGAAGAGGTGTCATTCAGAGACGATCGTCGATTCCGATAGACGAGTTGCCGTGACGCCGGCCCAGTTAGTGAAACCGTGTCTCTCGATCCGACGTGGCTGTTTCTAGCGCTCATCGCAGGTGGCATCGGATTCGTGCTGTTCGTGTACGGGAAGAAACAAGAACGGTGGCCGCAGTTGGATGCTGGGCTGGTCTTCCTGGCGTATCCGTATTTCGCCACCAGCGTTGTATCGCTGGTCGTGACTGGCCTGGTCGTCGGAATCATCCTTTGGACTGCGATCCGGCGCGGTTGGTAGCCGTTCGCCCCCAGTCAGGGTCTACAACGACCCATCGTAACCCGATCTCTCGGTGGTCTCCTTGGGCCGTATGAGATCCGCTCGCGGCGTCGTCTACCAGGCCCACGACCCGCGCCAGGATCGCACCGTTACCATTAAGGTGCTTCCTGGGCAGGTCGCCGCGCCGGCAGCCGCCGAAACAGCCGCACAAGGAGAATCAGCGAGACGAGGTGCAGGACCGACACCGTCATGCCCAGCGCGATTGTCCGGCGTTCGCCGATTCGCGCGACGACCGGCCTAATGAGCAACCCCTGGACGAGCACCGCCATGACGCCGACGAGCGCGAGCGTCAGTCCGTTGGTCTGTTCGTCCCACCCGTAGCGGAAACCAGTGTGCAGGACCCAGACACTTTCCATTCCGCGCTGTGCCAGTGACGCGAAGAGAAACCCGATCGCCAGCCCACCGACAAGGGGATAGGCTCGCAGCCGCCGTAGGCTGGCTAGCGGGTTCATCTTCCGCCGGGAGACGGTGCTGCGATGCTCGGGCGCCAGCGACTCGGGCAGGACGAAGAACCCGTATAGCCAGTTGACGAGCGCCAGCCCGGCCGAGACGAAGAACGGCAGCCGCAGGCTGATGCCGCCCAGCAGTCCGCCCAGCGCCGGTCCAAAGATGAAACCGAGGCCGAAGGCGACGCCAGCGAGGCCGTAGTTTCGGGCCCGCGTCTCCGGTGTCGACACGTCCGCGATGTACGCGTTGGCAGTCGTGATGCTGGCTCCCATGACGCCCGCGATGAGGCGTCCAAGGAACAACCAGCCGATGCTCGGCGCCCAGAGGGTGAGCTAATCTTAGTTGAAAATTGAAACGGCTCCAGACCCTGTGGTGTGATGACGTTGCAAAAGACGGACATCACCCCACGAGAGAGAGGAGCCACGATGAGTGTCCTACGTGCTGTCAGGAAGCGCAAGAAAGTTCGCAAGCTGGGCTCGGTCAACATCATTCACCGCGAGGCCTACGCGGATCTGGAGCTGGACGCGAAGGTGGAGCTGATCCGCTCGCTGGTGCCCCTGGGCCTGATGCATGTGCAGGAGTTGCTCGACCAGGAGGTGACGGCGCTGGCGAGCGAGCGCTACGTCCGGAAGGACGCGTCGGTCGGTGGACGCCGTCACGGCAGTAACCCTGGGACGGTGGGTCTCGCGGGGCAGCGCGTGCCGATTCGCGTGCCCCGGATTCGTCGCCTCGCAGGGAGCGAGATTCCGCTGCGGTCGTATGCGGCGTTGCATGACGACCGCGAGGTGGACGACGCGCTGCTGCGACGGGTGCTCTACGGGATCTCGTGCCGCAACTACGCGGCGGCCGCGGCGGCGATTCCCGGGGCGATCGGGCTGTCGAGTTCGACGGTGTCCCGGGGGTTCATCCAGGCCAGCGCGGCGCAGCTACGGGCGTTCCAGGAGCGGGACCTATCCGATGAGGACGTGGTGGCCGTGTTCCTGGACGGCAAGACGTTCGCTGACGCGACGATGGTCATCGCGCTAGGCATCACGCTGTCTGGGGAGAAACGCTTCCTGGGCTTCGTCGAAACGGACACGGAGAACGCGACGGTGCTCACACCGTTCCTGCGGTCGTTGGTCGAGCGGGGCCTCGACCTCTCCCAGGGTGTGCTGGTCATCCTCGATGGCGGCAAGGGGCTCCGCACGGCCGTCCGGAAGGCCTTCCGGGGCCGGGCCCTGGTCCAACGGTGCCAGTGGCACAAGCGCGAGAACGTGGTGAGCTACCTGGCCAAGCACGAGCAGGCGGTGTGGCGTCAGCGTCTCCAGCGAGCGTACAACCGGCCGGACTACGACGAGGCCCTCGGTGCGCTCGAGACGCTCCACGGCGAGTTGGACGAGCGGAACCAGTCGGCGGCTGACAGCTTGGCGGAAGGCCTGGACGAAACCCTGACGTGACATCGATTGGGCGTGTACGGAGTGCTGGGCCGGTCGCTGAAGACGACGAACTGTCTGGAGTCGGTCAATGCGCTGGTCGAGGAACGCTGCGCGAAGGTAGATCACTGGCAGAGCTCGAGCCAACGCCACCGCTGGCTGGCGACCGCCCTCCTGGACATCGAACCGCGCTTACGAAGGGTGAGGGGCTACCGCCACCTTCCCACGCTTCGGGCCGCATTGAAGCGAGAACTGAAGATCGACACGACGACGTCGAAGAAGCAGGCCGCGTAAGCCATCGGGAGCCGTGGAGAGTTTCAACTAAGAATGGGCTTGACTCGGCGCCCATCCTTGGATGAGGTAGTCGGTGCCCAGGCCGAACAGCGATACGAGGATGACCGGTCGCCGACCATACCGGTCCGACAGCGCGCCGAGGATCGGGGCGCACAAGAACAGCATCGTCGCATAGATTGAGATGATGACGCCGTAGTAGCGCCCAGCCTGTGCGACATCCCCGCCCAGGAACTCCTTGATGAGCTCCGGCAGGACCGGAATGATGATGCCGATCCCCGAGGATGTCGATGAACAGCGTCACGAAGATGAAGCGCCAGGTCGCGATCAAGCTCCTGCCGCCCGACGCCACGGCCAAGCAGCGTTTCCGGTAGGAAGCTCAGGCGGCCTCGGCCCTCGACCACCCGAACATCTACACCATCCACGAAATCAAGGAGACAGCCGACGGGCGCTCTCGTTTCTCGTAAACGCCACGTCGGTCCGGACCGTCCTCGGTACCGGTCGGCAGACGCGCTCGTGCGATGGTCACCGTCTCAGACTGATAGTCTGAGCGGACATCGTGCGGCGCGTGCCCGTCGAACAGGCCGGACGTCGACAGGGGCGCTCCTCGCGCACCGGAACGAGACGCTATGCGCATCCGCTGGCACGCGGTTGTCACCACCCTGGCCCTCACGACGTGCGCGGCGCCCGCGACCGCCGCCGTGCCAGTGTCGGCGCACGCGTCGTCGAGCCGGCCGCGGGCCCAGGCAGCGCCACCCGCCGGGGCTGACGACGCCACCGTGTCCGGTTCGGTCGCGGTGATCCCATTCACGAACATCGCCGAGCACGAGGCGGACGACTGGATCGGTGAGGGGATCGCCGAGACGGTGCGCGCCGACCTGCAGGCACGGGGGCTGCCTGTGCTCGCGCGCGCGCTGGTGGGGGCGGTGGCGGGCGAGCCGGACACAAGCGACACGGCCGCGCACCTCGGGGCGCGCTGGGTCGTCTCGGGGGGCTATCAGCGACTCGGGGATCACCTGCGCATCACCGCGCGGCTGGTCGACATCCCCTCCGGTGAGGTGTGGCGAACGACCATCGTGGACGGGGCGCTGGACGACCTGTTCGCCTTGCAGGATCGTCTCGTGGCCGCGCTCGTGGCCGATCTTGACTTCACGGGCGCGGCCCCGGGGCCACCGTCGGCTTCAGGCGAGGTGACTGGCGGGATCGTCGTCGGCGAGCGCGCAGGCGTCGGCGTTGCGCGTGAAGCCGGCATCCTGACCGGCCGGCCCAGTGTGATCGCGACCGAGACGTCGACGCCGCCGCAGATCGATGGCCGGTTGGACGACGCGGTCTGGCGGCAGGCCACGCGGATCGACGCGTTCGTCCAGCGGCAGCCGCGCGAGGGGGCCCCGGCCACCGAGGCGACTGAGGTCTACATCGCCTTTGACAGCGGCACTCTCTACTTCGGCGTGTACGCGCACTACTCCGACACGGGGCTCATGCGTGCGAATCGGGCCGATCGGGACCAGACGTCGAGCGACGATACGGTGGCGGTCTACTTCGACCCGTTCCTCGATCAGCAGCGGGCGTATGTCTTCTCGGTGAACGGGTATGGCGTGCAGGGTGATTCGATCATGAACGCCCGGGGCGGTGGCGGTGGCGGCGGCGGCGGAGGTGGAGGTGGCCCGGGGGGTGGGTTCCGTGGGGGCATCCCGTCGGGCGGCGGCGGCGGCGGCGGTGGAGGTGGCGGGAGCTTTAGCGGCGGGACCCCCAGTGGCGACTCCTCGTGGGATGCGCTGTTCTCGTCGAGCGGGGTGCTGGTGGAGGATGGCTGGACCGCCGAGCTGGCGATTCCGTTCAAGAGCTTGCGGTATCCCTCGCGCGGGTCTGGTGAGGCCCACCGGTGGGGGTTTCAGATCGCGCGGTCGATCGCGAGCAAGGACGAGACCGATGTGTGGGCCCCGATCTCCCGGGGTGTCGCGGGCTTCTTGCCGCAGATGGGACTCCTCGAGGGCCTGACGGGCCTGTCGACGAGCCGCAACCTCGAGATCCTGCCCACGGTCACGGCGATCCAATTCGGCGCGCTCGAGACGGACTCAGGGGCGTTCACCACGGGGACTCAGCCGGAAGGGGCGGTGAACGTCAAGTATGGGATCACGTCGAACGTCACGTTCGACGCCACCTACAACCCCGACTTCTCGCAGATCGAGTCTGACAGGCCCCAGATCGAGGTCAACCAACGGTTCCCGCTCTTCTTCCCCGAGCTGCGGCCGTTCTTTCTCGAGGGACAAGAGATCTTCAGCGTGCCCGGGCCGGTCACGCTCGTCCACACGCGGACGTTGGTCGACCCCCGCTATGGCGCGAAGCTGACCGGCAAGGTCGGCGACACGACGGTGGGGGTGCTGTTTGCTAACGATGAAGCGCCCGGCAAACGTGACGAGCTGAGCGACCCCGCGTTCGGACAGACCGCACAGTTCTTCATTGGCCGGGCGCGGTACGACCTGTACGCCGAGTCGTATGTCGGCGTGATCGCGACCGATCGGGAGTTTCTCGACGGCTATAGCCGAGTCGGCGGCGTCGATGCGCGGTTCCGCCTGGGGCGCACTGCCTCGCTCAGTCTGCAATACGCGGGCTCCCAGCACCGGGACGAGGAGGGCGTCGAGCGCGCGGGTGTGACGACCCACGTCGCGTACACCCGGCGCGGGCGGAACCTGAGCTACGGCGCGTCGCTGGACACGGTCGACCCGGATTTCCGGACTGATACCGGGTTCGTGCAGCGCGTCGACACGCGGATAGCCCGGACCAACGTGTCGTATCGCTGGTGGCCCGAGAGTTGGGTCATCAACTGGGGACCGATGGCCCAGCTATGGCCGCAATTACGACTTCGCGGGGATCCTGCAGGACGAGCAGGCCACACTGAGCGTCCTCGCGATGCTGGCGAACAGCATCACGGGCATCGCCAATGTGAACCGCGATATGGAGCGCTTCCTGGGGACGGCGTTCTTCAAGACGCGGTACTCGGTGGGCACCGGCATCAACACCAGCCGCCGGATCCGGGTTGGGGGGCTCGTCAGCTGGGGCGACGAGATCTTCTTCAGCGACACCCCGTTCCTCGGCAAGTCACTCACGGCCGGCCTCTTCCTGACCCTTCGGCCAATGACCCGGCTCAACGCAGACATCAACGTCATCACGAGCCGCCTGAAGGAGCCGACGACCAACACCGAGATCTTCGACGTCAAGATCTTCCGCACCTTCACGACGTACCAGTTCACCGACCGACTTCTCCTCCGCAACATCATGGAGTACAACACGTTCAGTAAGACGCTCGGGGCCAATCTCCTCGTCACCTACCGCGTCAATGCCGGCACGGTGTTCTTCGTCGGCTACGACGACCACTACCAGCAGGGCGACCTGATCGACGCGGTGCGGTTCCCTACGCGGCAGTTCCAACAAACGAACCGGGCGTTCTTCACGAAGCTCTCGTATCTGTTCCGGTACTGAGCCTCTCGGCGTCGTCGCAGCAGTCGGCTCAGCCCGTGTCTTTGCAACCGGTGATCCGACCGTAGAGCGGCCTCCCCGACCCTCCTGTCCGCTCGTTGCACACCGTCTGCCCGTCCGAAGCCGTGATTAGCCCCGGCCGGTGGCATAATCAGCCCCAGTTCCTACCCCACAGGGAGGGACCATGCGCGCGACTGCGTCCGCGTACGGCTCGGCTCGGATTACATGACACGACGACCCAGATGATGCGGCTTGAGGAACGAGTCGTCGGCGAAGTGACGGTCCTGGCGCCGTCCGGCCCGATGACGCGAGATGAGAGTTTCGGCGCGGTGAAACGGCGAGTAGAGGATCTGGTCGCCGCGGGTCGGCGCAAGGTGGTACTGGACCTGGGTGCGGTGTCGTACATGGATAGCACCAGTCTCGGAGAACTCGTCAGCGGCTTCGTCACCCTGCGGAGGCAGGGCGGCACGCTGCATGTGGCGAACCTGACGGAGAAGGTCGAGCGGCTGATGACGATCGCCCAACTCCCGTCGGTGATCCAGGTCTTCGGGTCGGAAGAAGAGGCGGTTCGCAACCTGGCAGCGGGATCGACGTGAGCGTGGCGTCGGAACCACTGCGGACGACAGACACATGGCCCGACCGTTGGTCACCTCGGTGACGTTATTCGTACGATGAGGCGCCATGACGCCCGACGAGGTACAGGCGTTCGTCGGTCGCTACATCGAGTGCCATCAGGCCCGCGATGCTGAGGCGCTCGCGTGCATGTACAGGGCAGACGCCACCGTTGAGAGTCCGAGTGTCGGAACGCACAAGGGTCGTGACGCGATCACGAAGGGATACCGCCATTGGTTTGCCTCGTTCCCGGACCTCGAGTTCACGTCGGAAGGCATTGTCGCGTCGGAGTCGTCTGTGTCGGTGGCGTTCCATGCCGCTGGGACCCATCGAGGCGAGTTTCTCGGATTGCCGGGAACGGGGAAGCGGGTGGAGTTTCGGGGCGCGTTTCTCCCAACGCTCGGGGACGATCACATCGCGCACGAACGACGGATCTATGACTTCACCGGATTGCTCATCAAGCTCGGCATCCTGAAGGTGAAGCTGAGTTAGAGAACCGATGCCACGCGAGCCAGGTGACCGCCTCGGGCTCTACGACGTCACCTCCCTCATCGGGGAGGGGAAGCTCCCGACGTCGACCCTGCAACGAAGTTCGGCCCGAACGCAATGTATCGTCCGCTGATGCGGGTCACAACAGCATCGCGAATCCGTCGACGGCGCATGGGCTTGAGACAAAGGCTGGAATGAAGATCGTGGGTGTCGCGGCTGCGTGGTTCTTGGGGCGTCGCTGGTGACCGCTCAGGCGCATCCTCTACGTCGTTTCGTTGGCTCCCTACCGCGGGCGGTGGTTGCTGCTGGTGTTCCACCGGCACCTGGCCTGACTGCCGTGCCGACAGCACCTGCTGCAGTTGCAGCAGATTGACGCGGACATCAGCGGCCGCGACCTCCGGGTGGCGATCGGTCGGCCACGCGTGACGCTCACGCCGGCGCAGGTCGCGTCTGTGAGGGGCCTCTCAACGCGTCAGGCGGCCCGCCGGTTGGGAATCTCGCGCTCGACGGCCCATCGGTGCCTGTCCCAAGAGTCCGGCGACCCATAACTCGGCTGAGCGTGTCGGTGACCGACGTACAAAGGAAGGGCCCCGCGAGGGGCCTCTACCCGAACAGAGGGCACGAGCGCGACTACGGGCTCGCGCCGCCAAGCGTCACCTTAAAGACCTTGCCGGTCTCCGATTCGAGGTCGAACTCCACCCGCTCGGCTTCGATGCGTCCGTCTTCCGAGGTGACGACGACGTTGCCGGTTGCCACCAGCCGGGACTCGTCGGAAAAGACGTCGACCTCGTCGGCGCGGATTTGCCAGGTGCCACCGTCCTAGGATCTTCCCCTTTTTCGGCTCTTCGTCGATTTGAGTACAGCGATCTGAGGTGATACCCGGCCGCCTGCGCGGGCCGCAATTGAGGTGGGCGGCCTGCTCGACGGCCTGGACGAAAGAACGCGATCCCACTTGCACCGGACCACCCGGTGTTGTTCTCTCTTGATGTGCAACCAAGAAGGGAGGACACGTGGGATCGCAACGGGATTGTACCTGGATCTTGGGCTTGTCGGGCTTCCGAGTGGTGCGCGTCGAACGGGAGGACGACGGGGTGGAGAGTCGCCTGCGGTTGCAGTTGGAGCGGCGCGGGATACGGCGCTATGTGTGCAACGGCTGTGGACGCCGCACCGGCCGCGTGCGCGCCGCGCGCGAGCGGACGTGGGACGATCTGCCCTGGGCACGGCATCCGGTCACGTTGGTCTACCGGCAACGACGCGTGATCTGTCGCCACTGCGGGGTGCGCACGGAGCGGATCGAATTTGCCACCCCGAAGGCCCGGGTCACGCGCCGCTTGCGCCAGCAGATCGGCCTGGATTGCCAGTCGATGCCGACCAGCCACGCCGCCGTGCGGCACCGCGTCAGCTGGGGCAAAGCCCGGCGCGCCGAGACGGCCTTCTTGACCGAGTGGGATCGCACCCGCCGGAAACGGCGACCGCGGCACATCGGCCTCGATGAGGTGCAGCGCGGGAAGGGCCAGCGCTTCTGGACTGTCCTGTCGGATGTGGTGCGCGGCGAGGTCATGGGCTTGCGTCAGGATCGCACAACGACTACCGCCACGACCTTGCTCACGGAGGATCTCGACCCGCATCAGCGGGGCGCGATTCACGCGGTGTGTACCGACATGCACCGGCCCTATCTCAATGCGGTCACGCAGGTGCTGCCGCAGGCCGACGTGGTGTTCGACAAATTCCATGTCCTCCAGCATGCGAGCGCCGCGCTCGACGAGGTCCGCCGCCAAGAGTTCTTCCGCGCCGGGGCCGTGATGCGTGCCCATGGGCGCGGGAAACGCTGGTTGCTGCTCCGGCGCTGGAAGACGGTCCGCGGCTCGAAGCGCCGGGAACTGCAGACGTTGTTTGCCGCGAATCGCCGGCTGTTCAAAGCCTGTCTCCTGCGCGAACAGCTCGACCGCCTGTGGACGTATCGGACGCCGATGGGCGTGGGGCACTTCCTCATCGGCTGGGTGACCGCGTTGCGCTGGCAACGGCTCCCCGAGATGGAGCGCCTCGGCGCGTTCCTCGTTCGTCATCTCGAGGGCATCGCTGCCTACTGCTTCCACCCTGTTCGCTTCGGCGTGGTCGAATCGATCAACACGACCATCAAGGCGGTCCTCCGCCGCGCACGCGGTATGCAGAATGAACAACTGCTCTTGCTCAAACTGAAGTGGGCCACGGCTCATCCGATTCGATCGTCTCGCGACCTGGCGCGCTTCTTGAGCCTTCAACCCTTGTACTCAAATCGGTGAAGAGCCCCTTTTTCTGGCTCTTCGTCGATTTGAGTACAGCGATCTGAGGTGATACCCGGCCGCCTGCGCGGGCCGCAATTGAGGTGGGCGGCCTGCTCGACGGCCTGGACGAAAGAACGCGATCCCACTTGCACCGGACCACCCGGTGTTGTTCTCTCTTGATGTGCAACCAAGAAGGGAGGACACGTGGGATCGCAACGGGATTGTACCTGGATCTTGGGCTTGTCGGGCTTCCGAGTGGTGCGCGTCGAACGGGAGGACGACGGGGTGGAGAGTCGCCTGCGGTTGCAGTTGGAGCGGCGCGGGATACGGCGCTATGTGTGCAACGGCTGTGGACGCCGCACCGGCCGCGTGCGCGCCGCGCGCGAGCGGACGTGGGACGATCTGCCCTGGGCACGGCATCCGGTCACGTTGGTCTACCGGCAACGACGCGTGATCTGTCGCCACTGCGGGGTGCGCACGGAGCGGATCGAATTTGCCACCCCGAAGGCCCGGGTCACGCGCCGCTTGCGCCAGCAGATCGGCCTGGATTGCCAGTCGATGCCGACCAGCCACGCCGCCGTGCGGCACCGCGTCAGCTGGGGCAAAGCCCGGCGCGCCGAGACGGCCTTCTTGACCGAGTGGGATCGCACCCGCCGGAAACGGCGACCGCGGCACATCGGCCTCGATGAGGTGCAGCGCGGGAAGGGCCAGCGCTTCTGGACTGTCCTGTCGGATGTGGTGCGCGGCGAGGTCATGGGCTTGCGTCAGGATCGCACAACGACTACCGCCACGACCTTGCTCACGGAGGATCTCGACCCGCATCAGCGGGGCGCGATTCACGCGGTGTGTACCGACATGCACCGGCCCTATCTCAATGCGGTCACGCAGGTGCTGCCGCAGGCCGACGTGGTGTTCGACAAATTCCATGTCCTCCAGCATGCGAGCGCCGCGCTCGACGAGGTCCGCCGCCAAGAGTTCTTCCGCGCCGGGGCCGTGATGCGTGCCCATGGGCGCGGGAAACGCTGGTTGCTGCTCCGGCGCTGGAAGACGGTCCGCGGCTCGAAGCGCCGGGAACTGCAGACGTTGTTTGCCGCGAATCGCCGGCTGTTCAAAGCCTGTCTCCTGCGCGAACAGCTCGACCGCCTGTGGACGTATCGGACGCCGATGGGCGTGGGGCACTTCCTCATCGGCTGGGTGACCGCGTTGCGCTGGCAACGGCTCCCCGAGATGGAGCGCCTCGGCGCGTTCCTCGTTCGTCATCTCGAGGGCATCGCTGCCTACTGCTTCCACCCTGTTCGCTTCGGCGTGGTCGAATCGATCAACACGACCATCAAGGCGGTCCTCCGCCGCGCACGCGGTATGCAGAATGAACAACTGCTCTTGCTCAAACTGAAGTGGGCCACGGCTCATCCGATTCGATCGTCTCGCGACCTGGCGCGCTTCTTGAGCCTTCAACCCTTGTACTCAAATCGGTGAAGAGCCCTTTTTCTCCAACTCTCTCTGTCAATCCTTCGCGCTCGGTGTGGGAAGAATTACAGATCTCCTATGCCACCTGGGACACCGCCCCGACGGTCGGCGCCGGGTCGAGTGCGATGCGCCTCGGCCGGCCCAGCGCCCGCGCTATGATCAGCGCCTCCATGTCCCTGGCGCCAGGAGCCCAGCTCGGCCCATATGAGATCCGCTCGCAGCAGCGCTGATTGCATTGGAAAGGGAACAAGTAGGGCATCCTGATCGTCGTTTCGTGCGAGCCGCGCGTTCATAGCGATCACACTGCGGAGATTGTGGTTTCACCCCCCTACTACGGAGACTCACGATGAAGAAGCACATGATTGCCACTGCCGTCGGTCTTTTCGCTCTAGCACCTTCGCTTGCCTCCGGTCAGGTTGTCTCGTCACTGGCCGGTATTCACTCATTCATGGAGCAGGCGATCACCGCCACGGCCGAGCTGGTCCCGGAAGATCTCTATAGCTTCCAACCGACCGAAGAGGTCCGGACCCTCGGTCGGATTCTGGCACACGTTGCCAACTCCAATTTAGTCCAGGACGTCGAAGACCTGGCTGTACTTGATCGTGAGGGTGCGGCCCGTTCCAGTCGGCGTCACGCGGCGAGGATCGAGGATGTCTTCGAAGTACTGGATGTCGTTGTAGACGATGAAGAGGCCGGTGTTCGCGTCCGAGAGCATCCCGAAGCGGACGTTCGACGACCACAGATTGTCGCGGTCGTTGTACTGCAGCAGCGCTTGCACGAACATCCGAGTCGTGAACGAATAGTTGACCCGCATGCGGGTCAGGTTGGTCACGAAGGCGCCGCTCGGCAGCGTGATGTCGTTCCGGTCCCACCCGAATTCCGCATTGATCGTCTCGCCGACGCGCATATTCACTTGTGGGCCCACCTGCATTCGCTCGCCGCCGAAGAACCCGCCAGCGACCGCGCGGATCTCGAAGCTGAGCGGGGCTGCGCGGTTGGTATTGAACCGTAGCTGCGCCTCGTTGTGGGCATAGGTGTCGACCGGCACGTCGACACCGGGGAAGATCTCGAACGGCTCCAGCACACCCTCCTTCGTCATGTTGAAGGCGGTCGCCAGCCTAGCTCCATTGCGCCACTCCATGCTGCTGGAGTCAAGCCCATTCTTAGTTGAAACTCTCCACGGCTCCCGATGGCTTACGCGGCCTGCTTCTTCGACGTCGTCGTGTCGATCTTCAGTTCTCGCTTCAATGCGGCCCGAAGCGTGGGAAGGTGGCGGTAGCCCCTCACCCTTCGTAAGCGCGGTTCGATGTCCAGGAGGGCGGTCGCCAGCCAGCGGTGGCGTTGGCTCGAGCTCTGCCAGTGATCTACCTTCGCGCAGCGTTCCTCGACCAGCGCATTGACCGACTCCAGACAGTTCGTCGTCTTCAGCGACCGGCCCAGCACTCCGTACACGCCCAATCGATGTAACGTCAGGGTTTCGTCCAGGCCTTCCGCCAAGCTGTCAGCCGCCGACTGGTTCCGCTCGTCCAACTCGCCGTGGAGCGTCTCGAGCGCACCGAGGGCCTCGTCGTAGTCCGGCCGGTTGTACGCTCGCTGGAGACGCTGACGCCACACCGCCTGCTCGTGCTTGGCCAGGTAGCTCACCACGTTCTCGCGCTTGTGCCACTGGCACCGTTGGACCAGGGCCCGGCCCCGGAAGGCCTTCCGGACGGCCGTGCGGAGCCCCTTGCCGCCATCGAGGATGACCAGCACACCCTGGGAGAGGTCGAGGCCCCGCTCGACCAACGACCGCAGGAACGGTGTGAGCACCGTCGCGTTCTCCGTGTCCGTTTCGACGAAGCCCAGGAAGCGTTTCTCCCCAGACAGCGTGATGCCTAGCGCGATGACCATCGTCGCGTCAGCGAACGTCTTGCCGTCCAGGAACACGGCCACCACGTCCTCATCGGATAGGTCCCGCTCCTGGAACGCCCGTAGCTGCGCCGCGCTGGCCTGGATGAACCCCCGGGACACCGTCGAACTCGACAGCCCGATCGCCCCGGGAATCGCCGCCGCGGCCGCCGCGTAGTTGCGGCACGAGATCCCGTAGAGCACCCGTCGCAGCAGCGCGTCGTCCACCTCGCGGTCGTCATGCAACGCCGCATACGACCGCAGCGGAATCTCGCTCCCTGCGAGGCGACGAATCCGGGGCACGCGAATCGGCACGCGCTGCCCCGCGAGACCCACCGTCCCAGGGTTACTGCCGTGACGGCGTCCACCGACCGACGCGTCCTTCCGGACGTAGCGCTCGCTCGCCAGCGCCGTCACCTCCTGGTCGAGCAACTCCTGCACATGCATCAGGCCCAGGGGCACCAGCGAGCGGATCAGCTCCACCTTCGCGTCCAGCTCCAGATCCGCGTAGGCCTCGCGGTGAATGATGTTGACCGAGCCCAGCTTGCGAACTTTCTTGCGCTTCCTGACAGCACGTAGGACACTCATCGTGGCTCCTCTCTCTCGTGGGGTGATGTCCGTCTTTTGCAACGTCATCACACCACAGGGTCTGGAGCCGTTTCAATTTTCAACTAAGATTAGCTCACCCTCTGCTGCTGTCGAGATGGGTGTACTGCGTTTCCTGCTGGCCGGTATGGAAGTTGAAGATCGTGTAGTGGCTCGCATGGGGGGTCAGCTCGTGGATCCCCCAGGAATTGTCCGGCCGGAACGCGGTCCGAAAGCGCCCGTCGATCCGGCGGTACCCGCGTCTCGCATAGAACCCCACTTCGGGGTTGAAGTTCGGAGCGACTTCCGAGAAGCCACCGCCGAACCGATATCGCGCGGAGTCGAAGTCGGCGAGACCGGCGTAGGCATGCGTGTCGGTGTTGACGCCGGGCGTCTCGGTCGCCGCCGCAAAACCCGAAACGGTGACCTTCTCCCCGATCCCCAGCCGCCCGTCGGCCGCGTAGCTCCGATTGTAGTCATCGGTGCCGGCGAGGCTCCCGGTCGCCGACCGGTTCACGACCATCGCGCCGACGTTGGAGCGGTTGGCGAAATCCTGCCGGACGCGTGCCACGGTGACGTTGTTCGCCGCGGCGCTCGAGCCCACCGCCTCTGTCTGCATGTTCAGGAGGCCGACGTTCGTGCTGCTACCGACCTTGCCGGACAGCCTCCCACCGCCCAGAATCGGGATCTGCTCGCCGCTAGCACCGATCCCGATGCGCCGACTGAAGAACACCTCGAGCTGGCCAGGCTGCCCCACCGAAAAGAGCCCGGCGTTCTCGAGAAAGAACGGTCGCTTCTCCGGAAAAAACAGGTTAAACCGGTCCAGATTGATCTGCTGATCGTCGACCTCCACCTGGGCGAAGTCGGTGTTGTAGGTCAGGTCGAGCGTCATGCTCGGCGTCACGCTGTATTTCAGGTCGGCACCGACATCGCCGAGCGCGGTCGTCGTCGTAGCCAGGTCGCGCCGCACCGCTTCGCCGAGCACATACGGCGTGACCTTGAGATTCCGCTGTCGCGGCACCTCGATCCCACGAAGCTCGCCGGCGAGCGACAGCCGGTTCAGGTTGAACTGACGCGGCAGCGGAGCCCAATAGGCTTCCTCGTTTCGATTCCGGATGTTGCGTTGAAAGTTCACCCCCCAGGTCTGCACCTCGCCCGTCGGATACCGGAGCGTCCGGAAGGGAATTGCGATCTCGGCCGTCCATCCGATGTCGGAGACCTGGGCATCCACCTGCCACACGCCGTCCCAGTTCAAGTTGAAGCCGCCACCCGACCCCCGCTGTTGTCGACCGCCGGAGCGCCGGACGAACCCCCCCGATCGCCCGCTCCCCTGTCCCTCGTTGGTCACCTGCCCGTCGTATTCGACGCCGGCCGGATTCGTCCCGAAGATAAAGCCGTTCTGGCGGTCTTGATAGGTGTCGAGGATGATCTGAAAGCTGTCGGTTTCTTGCAGCGATGAATCGCGACGGCTATCCGCCACGATAATCGTGCTCGCGTCGCGAACGTAGCAGACAATCCCGAAGTAGAGGGTGTCGTCGGTATAGATGACGTAGACCTCGGTGCGCTCCGACGCGGGCTGCCCCTCGTCGGGGGTGTTTTGTTGAAACCCCGTGGCAGGCGTTGCGTCGGCCCATGCCGGATCACCCAGGACGTCACCGTCGATCGCGGGAACGCCGTCGACCCGCCGCGCGCGCGCGAGTGGATACCCGGCCGGCGTGAGCTCGCGGCCAACTTCGGCCGCGGCCGTCGATTGCTGAGCGTGTGACGCGAGCGGGTGAGTGACCGCGACGAGCGCGAGGGCCAGAACGGCGACTGGTCGGGCTACGTTGCTCATTCTCGGGCCGACGTCGCGTCCTCCGCGCCAAGCCGTGCGTCCAAGGGTTGTTGGCAAATCAGGTAGTCCGCGACCACGTGACCCTGCAGGAGGTGTTCATGGATGATGCGCTCGAGCACCTCGGGACCGCAGCGGCGATACCAGGCGCCCTCCGGATAGACAACGGCAATGGGGCCTCCTTCGCACACCCGCAGGCAATTCGCCTTGGATCGGAGCACGCCGCCGCGTTCTGACAGCCCCAGTTCCCTGAGACGTCGTTTCAGAAATGCCCACGAGGCCAAGCCCTCGTCTCTCTCACAGCACTTCGGATTGGTCTGGTCGCAACAGAGAAAGATGTGGCGGCTGGCGAAATCGACGCCAACCGAACTCGCCGCCAGCCGCTGGCTCGGGGCACTGCCCTTGGAGAACGCGGTCTCGCTCATGATGGCGGGTTCGAGAGTGGATCATCCCGCGTTCGGGCACGTAGGATAGCACGGCGCCCGCGGCGGTCCGGGGCGAAGCCCCGTCCAGAGTTGGTGCCCTGCAACCGGACACGTGATGGCGAAACGCCTGGCCTTTCTCAACAACTGGACGTCGGTTTTTCTCGCGACCGTCGAACGGGGCGGCAACGCGTTGCCGCACCCGGCCACGATCTTCGCGATCCTCGCCGGCGTCATCGTCGTCCTGTCCGGGATTGCCGCCAGCACCGGCCTCGAGGTCGTCCATCCTGGAACGGGCGAGACGATTCGCCCTGTCAGTCTCCTGACCATTGCCGGCCTCCATCGCATTCTCGTCGAGATGGTCACGAATTTCACGAGCTTCGCGCCGCTCGGAACCGTGCTGGTCGCGATGCTCGGCATCGGCGTCATGGAGGCGAGCGGGCTCATCGGCGCGGCGCTGCGTCTGCTCGTGCTGTCGGCCCCCAAGCGTCTGCTGACATTCGTCATCGTGCTCTCTGGTGTGCTATCGAACACCGCCAGCGAGATCGGCTACGTCCTACTGGTGCCGCTCGGCGGCATCATCTTTCTCGGCGCGGGGCGTCACCCGATCGCGGGACTGGCCGCGGCGTTCGCGGGCGTGTCGGGCGGCTACAGCGCCAACCTGTTGCTCGGTACCATCGACCCGTTGCTCGCCGGTCTGTCGGAAGAAGCCGCGAGGATCGTCCAGGACGACTATCGCGTCAATCCGGCGGCCAACTACTTCTTCATGGTGGCGTCGACGTTCGTCGTCGCGACCGCCGGGACGTGGGTGACGGAGCGCATCGTCATCCCCCGCCTCGGCGTCTACCGCGGAGAGGAACGCCAGGAGGCTCTCGATCGCCTCTCCGCCTCGGAGTGGCGGGGGCTGCGCTTCGCCGCCATCGCGTGTGCGCTGTTCGGGGCGGTCCTGCTCTGGGGCACCGTGCCGGCCGACGGGTTCCTTCGAAATCCCGACACCGGCAGCCTGCTCCGTTCCCCGTTTCTGTCTGGGATTGTGGCGTTCATCTTTCTCGGGGGGACGTGGCTCGGCGTGGCGTACGGCGTGGGCGCCGGCAAGTTCTCGAGCGACGCCGACGTGATGAACGGCATGGGCAAGACGATCAGCACGCTCGGCACCTACCTCGTGCTGGTCTTCTTCGCCGCGCAGTTCGTCGCGTACTTCAACTGGACCAATCTCGGCCTGATCATGGCCGTCAAGGGCGCCGAAACGCTGCGCGCGTCCGGGTTGGGCGGTATTCCGCTGATGCTCAGCTTCGTGGTCCTGTCGTCGGTCATCAACCTGTTCATGGGGAGCGCGTCCGCCAAGTGGGCGGTGATGGCGCCCGTGTTCGTCCCGATGTTCATGTTGCTCGGCTATACGCCGGAGCTGACCCAGACCGCCTACCGGATCGGCGACAGCACTTCGAATATCATCGCGCCGATGATGTCCTACTTCGCGCTGATCGTCGCGTTCTTCGAACGCTACGACAAGTCGTCGGGGATCGGTACCGTCGTCGCCACGATGCTCCCGTATACGGTGGTGTTCATGGCGTGCTGGTCGGCTATGCTCGTCGTCTGGATGCTGCTCGGGCTCCCCGTCGGCCCCGGCGCGGGACTCTATCTCGAATAGTGACCGATGGCATCTCACGGACGCCTTATCCTCGGCTCACGACGCACGGCGCTCGTCTGGTTGCTGCGTCTCCTCGGCGGGATGACGCTGTTGGCGCTGCCCTTCGTGTTCATCCCGACGCCATGGATGGCGGCCATCCACGAATCGCTCGGGCTCGGCTCGTTCCCGCGCGGGCCGATCACCGAGTACCTGGCACGCTCGCTGTCCGCTTTCTACGCCGGTGGGGGGATGCTGGCGCTGCTCTTTTCGACCAACGTGTCGCGTTATCGGCCGGCCATCCTGCTGCTATCCGGAGCCATCGTGGCCCTGGCACCGGTTCTGTTGTGGATCGACCTCAACGCGGGCATGCCGGCCGACTGGACCTGGAGCGAGGGTCCGCTCGCACTACCGCTCGGCGTCGTGTTGTTGTGGCTCGCGCTCGGGCGCACCGAGCACCCAGATGACTCGGTGCACTAGTGGACTGTCCCAGAGAAACGTTTAGCATGGCAGGGTCGTCTTCTCTGCATGCCATTTACCGGTCGCCGGGTTCGACGTAAGGCCCGTTCTCCGACACAGCGGCCCATGATGCCACGTCGCCGCCTGCGGATGCTCTATATGATGTGGCTACAGGGGAGGTGCGTGTCGACTAATTCCGCTAAAGTAACTTTTCCAGTTGTTTTCCATTGGAAAATTTAACGTGGTACTCTTTCGTACCTGTTTTATCGTAACGGATCCACTCGCCATGCTTTGTATTGTTTTTAAAGCTTCCGGTCCCCCAACGTTGTCCTGACTCGCGGTTAAAGATCCATTTGCCTTCCATTACACCATCTATAGACTTCCCCTTGGCTTTGATCTCGCCCGTCTGAAAGTAGTAGGTTAGTGTCTTTCCTTTTTGTTCGGATATACGCTGACCATTTTTGTATGTTCCGCCTTTGTTTTTCATGTAGTGTTTTCTTTTTTTTGCCATCTAATTCTCCTATGGAAACAATTGATAAAGTCGGTATCACAAGCCACTGTTGCCACAACTCCACTGGGTCCGAATTGTCTTGCAATTTTAAGGCTCTTCACCGATTTGAGTACAAGGGTTGAAGGCTCAAGAAGCGCGCCAGGTCGCGAGACGATCGAATCGGATGAGCCGTGGCCCACTTCAGTTTGAGCAAGAGCAGTTGTTCATTCTGCATACCGCGTGCGCGGCGGAGGACCGCCTTGATGGTCGTGTTGATCGATTCGACCACGCCGAAGCGAACAGGGTGGAAGCAGTAGGCAGCGATGCCCTCGAGATGACGAACGAGGAACGCGCCGAGGCGCTCCATCTCGGGGAGCCGTTGCCAGCGCAACGCGGTCACCCAGCCGATGAGGAAGTGCCCCACGCCCATCGGCGTCCGATACGTCCACAGGCGGTCGAGCTGTTCGCGCAGGAGACAGGCTTTGAACAGCCGGCGATTCGCGGCAAACAACGTCTGCAGTTCCCGGCGCTTCGAGCCGCGGACCGTCTTCCAGCGCCGGAGCAGCAACCAGCGTTTCCCGCGCCCATGGGCACGCATCACGGCCCCGGCGCGGAAGAACTCTTGGCGGCGGACCTCGTCGAGCGCGGCGCTCGCATGCTGGAGGACATGGAATTTGTCGAACACCACGTCGGCCTGCGGCAGCACCTGCGTGACCGCATTGAGATAGGGCCGGTGCATGTCGGTACACACCGCGTGAATCGCGCCCCGCTGATGCGGGTCGAGATCCTCCGTGAGCAAGGTCGTGGCGGTAGTCGTTGTGCGATCCTGACGCAAGCCCATGACCTCGCCGCGCACCACATCCGACAGGACAGTCCAGAAGCGCTGGCCCTTCCCGCGCTGCACCTCATCGAGGCCGATGTGCCGCGGTCGCCGTTTCCGGCGGGTGCGATCCCACTCGGTCAAGAAGGCCGTCTCGGCGCGCCGGGCTTTGCCCCAGCTGACGCGGTGCCGCACGGCGGCGTGGCTGGTCGGCATCGACTGGCAATCCAGGCCGATCTGCTGGCGCAAGCGGCGCGTGACCCGGGCCTTCGGGGTGGCAAATTCGATCCGCTCCGTGCGCACCCCGCAGTGGCGACAGATCACGCGTCGTTGCCGGTAGACCAACGTGACCGGATGCCGTGCCCAGGGCAGATCGTCCCACGTCCGCTCGCGCGCGGCGCGCACGCGGCCGGTGCGGCGTCCACAGCCGTTGCACACATAGCGCCGTATCCCGCGCCGCTCCAACTGCAACCGCAGGCGACTCTCCACCCCGTCGTCCTCCCGTTCGACGCGCACCACTCGGAAGCCCGACAAGCCCAAGATCCAGGTACAATCCCGTTGCGATCCCACGTGTCCTCCCTTCTTGGTTGCACATCAAGAGAGAACAACACCGGGTGGTCCGGTGCAAGTGGGATCGCGTTCTTTCGTCCAGGCCGTCGAGCAGGCCGCCCACCTCAATTGCGGCCCGCGCAGGCGGCCGGGTATCACCTCAGATCGCTGTACTCAAATCGACGAAGAGCCAATTTTAAGGGCTGCCAACACATTTAAACCCGTAGATGTGCCTGCGACAATTCCTCCTTCAGCAGCTAATCATCTCGCCGTTTGTCTAGTGGACTGTCCCAGAGAAAGATCTAGCATGGCGGATGCGTCGCTTCGGGTTTGGAGTACTTCCATCGAAACGGCGTAGCTCGCTTGCCATAGGCGGTGATGTAGCGGCGTAGCTTCCGGGCGAGATCCGCTGTGGAGGTAAAGATGCCGGAGCGATGACATCGCGCTGCACCTTGGAGAACCAGAGCTCGACTTGGTGGAGCCAGGAGGCATAGGTCGGGGTGAAGTGCAGTGTGACGTTGGGATGCGCCGCCAAGAACGCCTCCACCGCACACGTCGCGACGACCTCGGTCAAGAAGTCCACGAAGTCCTGACTAGTGTGGCGGCGGCTGGTCTTTCCGTGGACGGCTCCCGTTTCCGTGTTCAGCGCCGCGTAGAGCGACAGAGTGCCATGCCGCTTGTACTCGAACCCATGGCGTTCCACGCGGCCGGGCGGTAAGGGCAGCACGCGGTCGCGGCGATCGAGCGCTTGAATGGCGGACTTCTCATCCACGCAGAAGATCGCCGCATGGCGCGGCGGGTCGAGGTAGAGGCGGAGGATGTCAGCGGCTTTGGTCTCGAAATCAGGATCGGGCGAAGCCTTGTACCGCTCCAACCGATGGGGCCGCAGATTCGCTTCGCGCCAGACGCGATGCACCAGGTTCTTGGTGATCCCGAGTTCCTTCGCCAGTTTGCGGCAGGACCAATGGGTCGACCCGTCGCGCGGCTTGCGGCCGGTGGCCTTGAGGATGCGCGCCCGGAGGCGGGGCGTCAGCGTCGACGCCGGTCGGCCGGCATACTTTGTGTCCAAGCCAGCGATGCCGTCCCGCAGAAACCGGGCCTTCCACTTGGCGATCGTTGGTTCCGAGACATCGATCTTGGCGGCTATCGTCCGGTACGACACCCCGTGCCCCAACAGGAGGATCAGTCGGGCGCGCTGGACGAACCCCGCGGGGAGCCTGCCGGGGTGCGCGATCTCCTCCAGCTCAGTGCGTTGTGTGGGAGTCAAGCGAACCCGGCGACCGGTAATGGCATGCAGAGAAGACGACCCTGCCATGCTAAAACGTTTCTCTGGGACAGTCCACTAGTGATTCGGAAGAGCGAGGTCGAGACGGACGGCGCCCGCCAGATGCTCGACCGTGTGCACATCGAGATAGAGTCGGCCCTCGCCGAGGCCCTGCCACTCCTGGCCGGTCAACCGAAACTCCCCCGTGGTCCGGGTGGACCCGCGTCCGGCAACTGACCTGATCATCGGACCGCGTTCGGCGTCATCGTCGCGTCGATGAAGGTCGATGGACAGCACGTCTGGATCACGCAGACCAAAGACCGACACCGCATGCCGCAACACGCGGGTGCTGGGATCGACGGTGAGGCTCGCCAGAACAGAGACCCCCGCCTCGACCGTCACCACGGTGTCCACTGCGATCGACAAGGGACCCGCCCAGAGGCTCGGCGTGAAGTCTGGCGGGCGCCGGTGGTGCGTCGCCTGCTCGAAGGCATACGCGAGCTCCAGGAGCCGCGGCTCGGCCCAGGGGCGCCCAAGCATCTCGACGCCGACCGGCATGGCGTCCTCGGCAAAACCGCCCGGCACGGTGATGGCCGGAAGTCCGGAGCGCGCGCTCAGGGCGCAGTTGCTCCCGGGCTGGGGCTCGCCGATCGGTCTGGCAGTCCGCCGAATGGTCGGATAGACTAGTGCATCGAGCTCATGCGCATCCAGGAGATCGACCGCCGCCGCGCGGATATCGTCCCGCTTGGCGATGATCGCCCGATACTCTTCGTTGTCGAGGGTCTCGACCTCCTGCGATGCCCGCAGACCGCGCTCGAGGCTGCCGTGATACAGACCCGTCGTGAGAAAGTCATCGAGCGACCGGACAAACGCGCCCGGCGTCTCCCTGAGGTAGGCGTCGAGGTCGAACTTGAACTCGTGCCCAATGACCGACGATTCCGCCAGGAGTGGGGTGACCTCTTGCTCGTCGATCTCGATCACCTCGGCTCCGAGCTCCCGCATGCGCTCGACCGCCGCCTCGATGACCTCGCGGACCGGCCGGTCGGCGTTGCCCTCCCCCACGAGCGCGGCCATGACCCCCAGCCGAGCGCCCGCCAGTCCGTCGGTGACGAGCGCCGTCGTATAGGTGGCGGGGATGTGACCATCGCTCAGTCGCGTCGTCTCATCGGCGGGATCGAACCCGACGGTCGCATCGAGCACGAGGGCAAGATCCTCGACCGACCGCGCAAGCGGGCCGCCGATGTCCTGGGTCGTCGACAGCGGAACGATGCCGTCGCCGCTGGCCAGACCACGCGTCCCACGTAGCCCGACCAAGGCATGATGCGCCGACGGGATGCGGATCGAGCCGCACGTGTCGCTACCCATGCCAACGGTCGCGAAGCTTGCGGCGATCGCGGCGCCCGTGCCGCCGCTGGAGCCTCCCGGGTTGCGTGCCGGATCGTAGGGGTTGCGGGTCTGACCGCCGAGCGACGCGACCGTGGTGATCCCCCGGGCGAGCTCGTGCATGTTGGTCTTCGCCAGGATGATGGCGCCCGCGTCGCGCAATCGCCGCACCTGGAACGCATCGTCCGGTGGCACCGAGGTCGCGAGCCCCAGCGTCCCGGCCGTCGTCGGCATGTCCGCAGTGTCGTAGTTGTCCTTCACCACGACGGGAATACCGTGCAGCGGTCCGCGCACAGTTCCGGCGGCGCGCTCGGTATCGAGCGCGGCAGCCCGAGCTCGCGCGTTGGGATTGACGGTGATCACGGCGTTGAGCGCCGGTCCGCGCGCATCGTAGGCATCGATCCGGGCGAGATGGAAGTCCACGAGGTCGACGGATGTGACCGATCCGTCGTCGAGCGCGACCCCGAGCTCCCGGATCGACGTCTCCATCACATCGAAGCCGTGCGGCGTGCTTTCAGCGCAGGCGGCCGCCGCGCAACCAACCACAACGATTGTGAGACGCGACGCTGTCATAGAGCCTCCCTATGCGCAGCCCGTGTGACCGTCGACCTGCGAGGGGAAATGATAGTGTTCCGGAACCCGATGCGTCAGATATTTCTCCGGCCCGCGTTACCGCTCGCGTCCCGCCGCCCGATGCTCGCCGACATGCCCGCGCCCTGCCGATGAACCCACGAACCGCTGCGTCTGGTGTGCTGCTCGTCGTCACCCTGCTGGTGGGCACCACCGTTTCCTCGACCGCCCAGACAGGCGCGCCCGAGCGCGAGTCGATCCGCCCCAGCGACCTGCGAAGCGACGTCGCGTTCCTGGCGTCGGACGACATGCGCGGCCGTCTCGCGGGAAGTCGGGAGAATCGGCTGGCCGCGGCGTTCATCCGCGCGCGCTTCGAGCGGCTGGGCCTGTCTCCTGCCACGGACGATGGCTACCTGATGCCGTTCGATCTCATCGTTCCCGCGATGGACGCCGACGATGCGCACGCACTCGACATACGCGTGCGGGGTGAGGCTCGGGAGATGACGCTCGGACGCGATTTCTTCCCCGAACGAATCAGCGGGTCGACGCGCGCGCGAGGCACACTGGTGTACGTCGGCTTCGGCATCTCCGCCCCCGACCTCGGCCACGACGACTACGCCGGTGTTGATGTGACCGGCCGCGTCGTCGTCTTGCTGAGCCATGAACCGGGCGAGTTCGACGCGGGCAGCCCGTTCGAGGGTCGTGCGGCGTCGGAGCACGGGCGTACGACCCGGAAGGCACTGGAGGCGCAGCGGCGCGGGGCTGTCGCGGTCCTCGTCGTCGCGGATGTCCACAACCACGAGAGCGGCCCGACACTCGGCACGCTGATGGACACCACGTGGCCCGCCCAGCCGCGACGCGTGCCGGCATACGAGCTCGGCACGTGGGTCGACGCCATCCGGATTCCGGTGGTCCGGATCTCACCCGATGTCGCGGCGCGTGCGCTCACCGAGACGCAAGCCGGGCTGGAATCGCTCGCGCGGCGCGCCGACACGGACGGATTCCGTGCAGTCGCCGTCGAGACCCAGATCGAGGTCGCGGCGGAGATAACGCGAGGACGCGTCACGCAGCACAACGTGGTCGGTCTGCTCGGCGGTAGTGACCCCGAGCTGCGCGACGAATGGGTGATCGTGTGCGCCCATTTCGACCACGAGGGCGTGGACGGCGCGCGCGTGTTCAACGGTGCAGACGACGACGCGTCGGGTGTGGCTGGTCTGCTCGAGATCGCCGAGGCTTACGCCCGCGCGGCACGCGCCGGGATCCGGCCACGCCGCTCGATTCTGTTCGCCGCGTGGAACGCCGAGGAGCGCGGTCTGCTGGGGGCGTGGGCGTATACCGAACGCCCGCTTGCACCGCTCTCCGACACGGTCGCGGTTCTCAACATGGACATGATCGGCCGCAACGAAGCTGTGCCGGCGCGCGGCGGACGACGCTTTCGCGGCCTCCCGGCCCAGACCGCGGCCTCGAACCGCAACGCGGTCAACGTCCTCGGCTACAGCTTTAGCGACGACCTCCGGCGCTCGGCCGCGGCGGCCGACGCCGGGGACGTGACCGTCCGTTTCCGCTACGACGACAGCGCCTCGAACCTGCTGCGCCGAAGCGACCACTGGCCGTTTCTGGCGTCCGGGGTGCCCGCGCTCTTCGTGCATACGGGGCTTCACCCGGACTACCACACGGAGCGCGATCGTCCCGAGACGCTGGACTACGAGAAAATGGCGCGCGTCGTTCAGTGGGTCCACGAGTTGGGCTGGAACCTGGCGAACGCGGATGGCCGGCCGGCGCTGAATTAGGGCTCTAATGCCCTAGCCCTAACCCCAGAGCTCACTTGGGTTGATGCGGATGGCGCAGGACTGCGCGCCGACGGCAAGGCGCGACGAGGGAGTTTGGTGGGCCAAATGACCGAGAAGCAACGCAGCCATCGGCGTCCAGCACAAGCCAGGCGCATCAACTCAAGTGAGCTCTGGGGCTAAGCCGGGGAACCCCATGGACCCAGCAGATCCAGCGAATCTCGAGTTCACACCCGACGAGATGACCGCCATGGGTCGGGCCACGCTCGACCGGGTCGTCGCGCACATCGCAAGCCTGCCCGACCAGCCCATCTGCGGAGACGTGCGGGCGGAGACCCTCTGCCGCTCGATGCGCGAACCGCCGCCCGAATCCGGGACCGACCTCGAGCCGCTCCTCGCGCGACTGTTCGACGACTGGATCCCACGTTCGTTCACGCCGGCAGGACCGGGCTACATGGCGTTCGTGCCGGGCGGCGGTCTCTATCCAGCGGGGCTCGCCGATCTCATCGCCGATGGGACGAACCGCTTCACCGGCGTGTGGCAGGCGGCGCCGGCCCTGGTACAGCTCGAGGCCAACGTGCTCGAGTGGTTTCGGGAGTGGATGCAGTTCCCCGCCTCGACAGCGGGTCTGCTCACCGTGGGCGGCTCGATGGCAACGTTCAACGCGATGCTCTGCGCGCGCGAGCGCCATCTGGGACCCGACCTCCGACCCGGCGTCGCGTACGTCTCGACCCAGGCTCATCACTCTGTCTTCAAGGCGGCGAAGCTTGCCGGGATCATGCCGGACCGCGTTCGACGCATCCCGGTCGACGACCAATTCCGGATGCGCATCGCCCATCTGCAAGAGGCGATCGTCCGCGATCGCGCGAGCGGTCTGCGTCCCTTCCTCGTCGTGGCGTCGGCTGGCACCATTAATACTGGCGCTGTCGATCCGATCGACGACGTCGCCGATGTCGCTGCGCGCGAGCGCATCTGGTTCCATCTCGACGGCGCCTACGGCGCGTTCTTTCATGCCTGTCCCGAGCTCCGCCCCCTCCTGTCCGGTTTGGATCGGGCCGATTCGCTGACCCTCGATCCGCACAAGGGATTGTTCCTGCCATACGGGACCGGTGCCCTGCTGGTCCGCGACGGATCGGCGCTGCGGGCAGTGCACGCAGCCGACGCGAGTTATCTCCCCGCGCGACCGGACGGCGCGGAATTCTACGACCCGAGTCAGCATGGACCCGACCTCTCGCGCGGGTTCCCCGGTCTGCGGGTCTGGTTGTCGGTCAAGCTGCTCGGCGCGGCCCGTTTCAGGGCCGCCATCGCTGAGAAGCGCCAGCTGGCGGTAGAGGCGTCGGCGCGGATCGCCCGCATCGCCGGTGTCACGGTCGTGGCGCCACCCGAGCTGTCGCTGTTTGCGTTCCATCTGACGCACGTCAAGGGTGGACTCGACGCTGAGAACCGGGCGACACGCGAGCTGGTCGATCGCATTCGCGACCGCGGCAGGGTGATGTTGACCGGGTGTACCGTCAGCGGCAGATTCCTGGCGAGGGTCTGCATCCTCAGCTTCCGGACGCGGCAAGCCCAGGTCGACACACTGGTGGAACAGATCGAGGAAGCCAGCGCGGAGGTTCGCAGAGCTCCTGAGGCTTAAGGCCCCTCTCACTCGAACCGGCACTCCACCTGCATGGCCTCGGCGAGCCGCTCGAGGTATCTGCGCTTCGGCACCTCGATCGCGCCCAGCCGTTGGAGGTGCGGGGTCAGCCACTGAATATCCAGTAGGACGTATCCACGCGCGCGCAGCCGTTCGACGAGCACACAGAGCGCGACCTTGGAGGCATCGGTGACGCGGTGGAACATCGATTCGCCGAAGAACGCGCCGCGAAGACTCACACCATACAGACCACCGACGAGCGACCCGTCACACCAGGTCTCGATCGAGTGGGCAAAGCCCGCCGCGTGTAGGACGGTATAGCTCTCCACGATCTCGTCGTCGATCCAGTTGCCGGCCGGATCGGTGCGCGACCCGCAGGCGACGACGACCTCTCGAAACGCGCGGTCTGCGCTCACCTCGAAGCGGCCCTGACGCACGATTCGCCGCAGACGGCGTGGCGCGTGGAACTGGTCGAGCGGCACGATGCCCCGGCGGTCGGGGGAGAACCACCGGATGCGACCACCAACGGCCATGGGGAAGAAGCCGGTCCGGTAGGCACCGAGGAGAGTGCTGGTGGGGATCATTCGAAATGGGGTATATGTGAGGCGTGCCCGATCACCAGACCACCCCTCCGAACTTCACGTCCCAAGCCGTCACGAAGGGCGTCCGCGTGAAGGTGACGGCGCGATACTCGGCCGATAGCTCCGAGCCGGTGCGCGACCGGTGGGAGTTTCCCTACACGGTCACCATCGCAAACGAGGGTACGGACACCGTCCAGCTCATCAGCCGTCATTGGATCATCACCGATGCGTCGAACACGGTTGAAGAGGTCAAGGGCCTGGGCGTGGTCGGTCGCCAGCCGGTGCTGGAACCGGGTGAGGCATACGAATACACGTCACTGTGCCGGCTGAGAACCCCGTTTGGCTCGATGCACGGCAGCTACCAGATGGTGACCGCCGGCGGAGAGCGGTTCGACGCCGCGATCGCCCCGTTCGGGCTGTCGGCACCCTACACGGTCCACTAAAACTAGACGGGGCTACTCCATCGGCGTCACGTCTATGCCGGCCTCCTCGAGCGCGGCGCGGAGTCTGCCCGCCAGATCGGCAGCCCCTGGCGTATCACCGTGCACGCAGATTGTGTCGGCAGCCAGGGGAACGACGTCCCCGCCAAGAGCAGTCACCGCCCGGTCCCGCACCATGGCGACCGCGCGCTCGGCAACCCGCGCAGCGTCCTGAATCACGGAGCCCGGCTCGGTCCTCGACAGCAGTGCGCCGGAGGCATCGTAGGCACGATCCGCAAACACTTCGGAGGCGACGCGCAGGCCGGCGGCGCGTCCAGCCTCGAGCAGCGCGGACCCCGAGAGACCGACGAGAACGAGCCCGGAGTCGGCGCTGGCCACCGCACGTGCTACCGCGTCGGCCATCCCACGGTCGCGCGCGGCCATGTTGTACAGCGCTCCGTGGGGCTTGACGTGGCGCAGCCGGGTCCCCTCGGCGCGCGCGATGGCAGCGAGCGCACCGATCTGGACCAGCACCAGATCCTCCACATCGCGCTGCTCCATCCGGATCTCGCGGCGTCCGAATCCCGTGCGATCGGCAAAGCCGGGGTGGGCGCCGATGGCGACGTTGGCCTGCCGGGCCAGGCGCACGGTCGCGCGCATGACGCCAGGATCGCCCGCGTGCGCGCCACACGCGACGTTGGCCGAGGTGATGTGCGCCATGACGTGGCGGTCGTCACCGATGGTGTACGGACCAAACGACTCGCCCAGATCGCAATTCAGATCGACGCGCATGCCGCTTCAGGGTACAGGCCCCGGGACCGCGCGCCCAAAAAAAAAGGAAAGGGGCGCCACCCGTGTGGCGCCCCTTGAAACCGTGGCCCGGCTCCCCAGCACTTTTCGGCTCCACGCCGTTTTTCAGGCCACCGTCCACCAACGATCAAGCAAGCGCTGTGCCGACGCGCTGCCGCGGCAAAACGGAGCGCCATTGCGGCCGGACCGCCGGTACGGCGACAGGACTGAAACACGACTTACGAAGCCGAAATTCGCGGACCTCAGCCTGGGGTCCGGGGCGAAGCCCCGTCTAAATTTGGAGCCCGGCGCCCTCCGGATACTGCAATGCCAGTCGAAGCTCCTTGGCCAGCGAGTCCACGGTGGTCTCGCGCATCCCCCAGGCACCTTCTGTTTCGAAACGCAGGTCACCGATGCGACGACCCCATGGGGAAATGACCCGGCCAATGGCTCGATAGTCCGCCCGATCCGCGTGCTCCTGGTCGAGGCGCCGCACGACGTCGGGCGCGACGCGGATGAACGCGCGGAGGGCTGAGGGCGTCTTGATCGAGTACTTGCGACCGTTCCACGCCGCGCCGAACACCTGGGCCGTCTGCTTGAAGTAGTTGACAAAGAAGCGCGCGGCGTTCTCGCGCATCGCGCGCACGCGCCGGTCGCTGCCGAACGCTCCGCTCGCGAACTGCCTCTTGAGCTCTTGGGCCAGCGGGGCCTGCGCGACTTTGCCGTGCCCCACTCCGAGCAGCTTGATCTAGTCGTGCAGCGGCGAGCCCTCCCGGTCGTTCAGCGCGCGGACCACATCATGCGCCGCCGCCAGGTTGTCGTCGCGGTAGAGCTGCCGGCCGGAGAGCGACACCAAATGTGACGGGTTCAAACGGGTGTGCTTGGCGTTGATCGTGACGAACATCTGCACCAGGTGATCGTCGGGCAGCCGATCGAAGACGACGGCCGGCACGGCGAACGACTGTCCGGCGAACCGTTCAATGTCCGCATGCAGCGCAAGCAGGCGATGCTGGCCGTCGATAGCACGCAGGATGCCCTCCCGCTCGGGGACCCGCAGATGACCCAGCTCGGAGCCGTCCTCGACCGCGTCGAAACGGAGCGGCTCGTCGCACGAGATGATGACCGCGCCAGGAATCGACGGCAGGTCCTGTGCCTGACGGCACTGCTCGTAGTACTGCACCAGCTCGTCGATCTTGCGTCGGATGATGTGACGCTGATAGGCGCGCTCACTCGACGCGATTCGGCGCTCGAGCAGGTCCCAGTTGACCCTGGCCGCTCTCGAGCGACGCTTGCCGCCTCGGAGCGGCGGCTCGCGCTGCTCGCCGTAGCTGAGCACTTCGAAGCGCACCAGCTTGTCGATGTCGCTCGCGGTCAAGGACGCTTGATAGAACCGGACCCCGAACTGCTGCATCCGAATGGCGGCAACATTGATCATGGCGTTGAAGGCCCTCGATTCCCCCTAAAGACGCGAATAATAACGGCTTATCGTGTAAGATCTCAACGGGTTTCTGGCGAAGACGGTCGTCGTTTTCGCGTCTACTCGGCCTCGACCCTCGAATCTGCTTCATCGCCAAGGAGTTGGAAGGATGAGGGATGCTCCCCGCCCGCGGGTGCTCGGGGTGTCGCTCGTGGGCGCCATCCTCCTCGGTGCAGGCCTCGCAGGTCCGGCGCCTCATCGGGCACTCCTCGCCCAGACCCCTCAGCGGATGGACGAGGATTTTGCCGAGCGTGTCCGGGAGTGGACCACCCGGGAGGAGTTCCTGAACCCCCTGGTCGACCATCTGCCGGTGGTGAACGGCGTCCCGTCGCCGCGCGCGATCATCGGACACCACGCAGGCGCGCCGCGTGAGCTCACCTACTACGCCGAGCTCCTCGCGTACTACCGCGCACTGGCGGCCGCGTCTTCCCGGGTCGTGGTCGTGCCCATCGGGCGGACCGACGAGGACCGGGAGATGGTAGTCGTCGTCATCGCCGACGAGGCGACGATCGGCGAGCTGGAGCGTTACCAGGGCTACTTGGGGCAACTCGCGGACCCACGCGGGCTCTCCGAAGACGCCGCGCAGGCAATCATCGGTCAGGCAAACCGGCGTACCACTTCTTGGCGGGACTGCACAGTGGAGAGACCGGGCCGCCCGAGATGCTCATGGAGCTGGCCTATCGGCTGGCGGTCGAAGAGGGTCCGCTCTTCGATCAGATTCGCGACAACGTCATCGTCACCCTCACGCCCGCGGCCGAACCCGACGGCCGGGATCGATACGTCGATTGGTACTACCGTCACCTGATCGACATCACTGACGATCGAGATCGCATCGGTGGTCCGCCGTATTGGGGGAAATACGTCTTCCACGATGGCTTCGTCGACATGTGGTCTCCCGGCTATCTGGGCTTCATGGCCTCGAATCACAACGGGCTCATTCGCTTCTACGAGACTTTCGGCAACGGGGGCGCCACGACCATGACGCGCCACCTGAAGACGGAGGACAACACGCCCGAACAGGCGCGGACCAGCCGCGAGTGGTACAGACCGCTCCCTCCCTACGAGGAGGTGGAATGGTCGATGCGCAACAACACGAACTACAGCCAGACGGCGGCGTTGAGCGCGCTGCAGCTGGTCGCGAGCAACCCGCGGGTCATCCTCGAGAACTTCTACCGGAAGTCGCGGAACGCGGTCAACGACGGGACGCGGAACGCGCCGCATGGCTTCGTCATCCCAGCAGGCCAGCGCGATATGACACGGGTGGTGACGCTGGTGAACCAGCTGCGAATCCAGGGCGTGGAGATCGGCCGCGCCGACACCGAGGTCGTGCTCGGTGGCGCGACCTACCCGACGGGGTCGTTCGTCATCAAGGGCGACCAGCCATACTTCCGCCTCGCAAAGATCCTCCTCGGCACGCAGGAATTCCCCGACGAGGAGCTGCGGACCTACGACGACACCGGGTGGACGATGGGCCTGATGCACCGCGCCGAGATCGTTGCCATCGACGACGAGGACGTGCTCGCGCTTCCGGTCGAGCCGATCGACCAGGCGCGCCACGTCGGCCGGGTCGACGCCGGCACGCCCGCGTTCGGCTACGCGGTCGATCATGTCGGGTCAAACCATCTGACGACATTGCGCTACCGGCTTTCCGATCTTCCGGTAGATGCGGCGGACACGTCGTTCGACATTGGCGGCCGCACCTTTCCCGCTGGCTCGTTCATCATCCCCGTCACGCCCGCGACGGCCGGCCGGGTCCACGGGGCAATCGAAGCCCTCGGGCTGTCCGCCGCGCCGCTGGGTCAGCGGCCCGAGGTGGCGATGCACGCGGTGGATCTGCCCCGGCTCGCGATCTTCAGCACATGGGGCGACACACAGGACGTCGGCTGGGTGCGGCACGCGTTCGACCAGTTCGAGATCCCGTTCGATCTGATTTTCAAGGAGCACGTGCGCGCCGGCAGCTTGCGGCAGGCCTACGACGTCATCCTGATCCCGAACCAGGGGCGAACGGCGAAGGGCCTGGTCTTCGACGTCGAGCCGCAGGGCGGACCGCGCCCGTACACGAAGACCGACCGCTACCGGTTCCTGGGTGACTACGGATCGTCGGACGACATCACAGGGGGGATGGGCCTCGCCGGGGTGCTCGAGCTCCAGCGGTTCGTCGAGGCAGGCGGCGTGCTCGTGACGCTGGGCGCTGCCAGCTACGTCCCACCAGAGTACGGACTGACCCAAGAGATCGACGCTCGCCGTCCGGGGTCCGATTTCTATGCCCCGGGACCGGTCGTCGAGGCGGAGATTCGGGCCACCGACCATCCGATCTTCTACGGCTACGACGAGACCGACGTGCCGGTCCGCTACGCGAACCGGCCGCTGCTACGCGTGCCGCCGCGTCATCGCGACGACTGGGTTCTGATGGCGTTCTCGGGCAGCGTGATGAGCGGTCACATGCGAGAAAGCGATCAGACCGAAGGTCGGCCGGCCATCGTCGACGTGCCGCGCGGTGATGGCCGCATCGTGCTCTTTGCCACCAACCCGTGCTACCGCTGGCAGAACCACGGCGAGTTCGGCATGCTCTTCAACACGATCCTGCACTACAACGATTTCGGCGAGAGCGGCGCGGTCGGAGACGCGACCTCAGTCGCCGGACCGCGATAGCCGCCAGCCCCTCAATCCGGGCGGTCTTCCGTCAGCTCGATCTCTCGTTCCGCCTCGGCGATGGCGCCTTCGAGCCAGACCAACCAGTCGGGGCCGTGTTCCTCGACGTAACCGGTCGCGACCCGACCGGCCGCCATCAGAAAGCGTTTCCGCTCGTCATCGGTCAACGCAAGGACGGTTCCGCTCGCCGCCTCGACGACGCCCACCGCCTCTGCCTCGCGCGTCGCCGGCGCCGCAAGACCCAACCGCTCGAGCTCGACGCAACCGGCCTCGACGAGCAGCCGCTGGGCCTGGGGCAGCGCCTGATAGGCAGCGTCGTTGATCAGCCAGAACACCGACCCATAGCTGTGCCTGTCGAGCGTCACGTAGAGCACGCGATCGTGGAGACCGAGGGCCACGAGATCGGCGACCGAGGTCGTGACGCCATCGATGGCGCCGGTTGCGAGTGCGCTCGCCAGCTCTGCGCGCGGCCGCCGATCGGTCGTGCCGCCCAGCGCCTCGACCAGACTCGTGTCCATCGCCGACCCAGACGTCCACCACCTTTGGTCTCTAATGTCGTCCGGCGTCCGCACCTCCCGCTGCGTGCTAGCCAGGGCGCGCCAGCCACCGCCTCCACCGACGGCCATCAGCCTCAACCCCAGGCGGTGAATAAGCGCATCGCGCAACCGCGCATGGAACGGACCGTCGAACACCCGGTCGACCACGGCGGCGCTCTCGAAGAGATAGGGCAGGTCGAGCACTTGGAGCTCCGGGAAGGGCTCGGCCAGCGCCGTCGTCGTGACCGGCGCCAGCGTGACTTCGCCCGCCTGGAGCGCGCGCAGGCAGTCCGCAGTATCGAGGCAGAGCCCGCCGTCCCCGGACAGCTCTACCGCCACGGCGCCCCTGGACAGGCCTTCGACCACGGCCTCGAATGCCTCGGCCCCCGCGCGCTCGGCGTCTCCCGCGTCAGCGGGAAGGGCGATGGTGATGCTGGGCGGCTCGGCGCTGGCCCGCGTGGCGCGGCCGCAGCCCAGCATCAACAGCACCACCGCGCCGACGGCGCCCACCGCATGCAACCGATGACTCATGCAGCTGGTCCCCTGACGAGCACACACGATGGTACCTCTTGGACACGCGGTGAGGCGCTGGTAGATGGATGCGCCAAGTGCGGCCGACGGCGTCACCACCCTTTCTCACTCTCCTGCAATGACCTATGTCATTCGCCAGAATCCGCCGATCTAGCCAAGATCGGCCGTTCGTGCGAATCGTGTGCGGAAAAGAAAGATACTTGGGCTTACCGCATGCGGGCTGTCGAGCACGAGTCGAGCGTCCGCCGAACGTCGTCCACCGAGCGTGCGAGCGAGTAGCGCCACGTTCCCAGCCGACCGTCCGCGTTCACCGCCTCGACCCAGCGCTGGGCCGCCGCCGCCTTGACCTCGGCGAGATCGTCGAACCCCTTCGTCTCGATGATCAGATGTAGGGTCCGATCCCCGTTCATCCGGACGATGAAATCCGGCACGTAATCGTGGGGCTGGCCGTTCTGGATGTACGGGACCGCGAAACCCAGACCGGCGTTCTTGACGAACGAGTCGACGAGGGGGTGCGTGTCCAGGATGTATGCAGCCTGCTGCTCCCATTTCGCCGTGTCGGCGACCACGTAGTTGACGTGGCTGCGCGTGACCTCCCGAACCTCCCGACTGGTCCAGTAGTCGACGTCCGCCGTCGAACCGGGGCCGCGGCTCGATTCATAGCGTGCAACTTCCGGGGCCTCACCTTGAGACGTATCCGGGCGAATCGACTCGACAAGCCGCTCGATCGCCCACCCGTAGTACGGCGACAGGAACAGGTCTAACCGTTCGGCCGGCTTCATCGGTGTCACCTTCTCGTCAACATACCGCTGCACAAGCCGAACCAACTGCGGGAACAGCACGTGCGCAGGTACCTCGCACGATTCGCTCTTGACATACTCGCGTGTCAGATCGCCAGCCATTTCGAACACCAGCTCCTGCAACCTCCGACCGGCACGAAACGGATTGAGGTCGACCCTCTGGATCGCGCCCGGCCCGGTGAGCGAGGGTCGCCCGTGGTTGGTCTGTAGCGCCGCCTTGACTTCGACCTCCGGTGGAATCCTTGAAGGATCCAGCAGCAGGCCCGGCACGTCGCCCCAGTTGACGGCGACGCGGTTACGAATCGCCTGCCGATATCCCTCGACCCGAGGAAAGTGGATCTCCAACCCGGCGCGGCCCGGAAGCGCGTGCACGTGGTGGCGCGTCGCCGGTGGCTTCGGCGTCACGGTCGGGTTCGCCTTGAACGGGATGACCTGGAACGGCACGCCGAAGACCTTGGCCACCTCTTCCGTCATGAGCCCCCGATCGTTCAGCTCGTAGGTTCGCCGCCGGAGACCACGGCCAACGACCTGCTCGCACAGCAGCTGCGACATGAACGGCCGCAGGCCAACGATATGCGTCACCGTATTGCAATCCCAGCCCTCGGTCAGCATGCCGACTGAGACGATGCAGCGGATGTCACGACCCGGCGGATGAAGCGGCTGTCCCCGCTTCCGCGCAAGGTCCTCGAAGCCTTCCGGAAGGATTGCACGACCCTGTTGGTCGCTTGGCCACGCCGTCCGCCCGACGGTATCGAGCGTGAGCCGCATCCACCGTACCTCGTCGGACTTGGCGTGCCCTGTATCCGTCTCGCTGACCACCCGCGAATCGACGCGAATCGTGTTGACGCGGCCGTCGACGTTCTGGAAGCCGGCGATCTGAGAGGGCGGCACGCCCATCGGCGGCTGGTTCTCCGCAAGCCAGGCGTAGACGACCTTGGCGATCGCGGTGTTCTTGCAGACCAGGATGAAGACCGGCGGACGGGGGTCCTCGTCCTGCGCACCCCACGCCGCTCGCAGCTCCTCCCACAGGCCACCCAGCATCGTGACCGGCGTGTTCGCCCACTTGAGGACCGCCTCGGGCTTCGGCGAGCCCTTCTTTCCCCCCCGCTCGGACGACGTCAACTGGGGCAGGATCCAGCGCCAGATGTTGAAGTACCCAGGAATCTCGGCGCCGGTCGTGTCGCGAACCGCGAGCTGCGGGATCTTGACCAGTCCCGACTCGATCGCGTCGGTCAGCGGAAAGTCGCTCACGACCCACGGGAACGGTCGATTGGTGTCCTGGCCTACACGCGCCAGGAAATACGGCGTGGCCGAGAGATCGACACAGAAGTTGATGCCCCTGAGCTTGTGGATGCGATCGAGGCCATCGATCCAGACGGTCGCTTCCGTCAAGAAGTCGTCGGCTTCACTTTCCTCGCCGAACAGGTCGCTTTCCTCCGCGTCCGGCTCCGCCCTGCGAATGCGGTACGCGTGGTGCGCCTCGTCGTTCAGCACCAGGATGTTCCGCTTGCCACCCACCTCCCGCCCGAGAATCCGCCTGACGAGCGCCGTGTCGCTCTCCACGTGCCGCTCGCGCGTGACGCGTGCGTACTTCACGTGGCCGTCGCGGTCGTGTTCCTCATCAAGCACGACGATCATCCCGAGCGATACCTGGCGCGCGTACTCCTCGCGCGTCAGATACCGGCGCCCCCTGGCGACGGTCGTCTTCTGTCCGATGTGCACGAACTCCGGGACGAGCTCGAGGCGCCCGGCCTTCACGACGCGCGCGCTCACCCCGCCCGCGTGCGAGGTCCGCGGCTCGAACACGTGCCAGTTGGTCACGAGGACCTTTCCCTGCGTCAGGTCGGGCAGCAGATGCGTCGGCACGACGTCAGCCTTGCGATAGAGACTCGCATCGCCGAGCCTCGGGTCGAGCTCGTCCAGCCGGCTCCGAATGGTCACGTTCGGACAGACGACCAGCACGACGTCCGAGTAGCATGCGTTTGACCGGTCCTGCACCTTGTTGAGGATGCTCCAGGCCGCGAGCATCGCCATCACGGTCGTCTTGCCCGACCCCGTGGCCATTTTGCAGGCGTAGCGCCGGAACGCCGTGTACCCGAGGTCGGCCTTCTGCTGGTCGCTCGGTTCATCGGACGGGATGGCGATCCCCTGGACAAAATCGCGTCTGGCCTCTTTCAGGAAGATGACCGTTTCGGCCGCCTCGAGCTGGGCGAAGAAGAACCGGAACGACCGGCCGTCCCGGCGCCAGTAGCTGAGCAGCGCCGACGTGGTGGCGGTCACGCCCGGGTACCCGGCGGCGCGCCACTCCGCGACCCGCGACCGCACGAGGTTGACGAGCTTCAGCTCGATGGCCGTGCCGGTCGAGACGCCGGCCTGTCCTCCATCCGGGGACGGCGGATCCGGATAGAAGTAGACGGCGGCGCGCCGGCCCGGCCGTTTCTCCGGCTCGGCGCCCTCCTCCAGATGCCAGTGATGCCACGGCTCCTCGAAGGGCGAGCTGATGATCGCCTCGGGAACCTCGAAGTCGCTCATTGCCCGTAGGCCCTCACGATGACGTCGAGAGTCTCGCGGACATCAGGATGCACCTCCTCCGGCATCATCAGCGCCGCGATCTCGTGATACCGGGTGTAGGGCAAACCCGGCAGACCGGCCGCCGTCAACGCTTGCGGCAGGATGTCCGTTCGCGCTTTCGCGTCGTTGAGATAGGTATGCGCATCGAGTGGTCGGTCGACGACGGCTGGTGGCAGCGTGGACGAGAGATGACCGCGGAGATCGGCCAAGTGCGTAGGAGCGCTGCCCTCGCCCACCATCCGCGCGACGAACCGCTCGAGTGCCGTCGGATGAACGAGGTAGCTCTCGATCTCGTATCGCCGCCAGCGCCACCGCTGGAATCCTGCGCCGGTGATCTCCGTCGACCCGACGCCCGTGTGGCTGTCCCCATCGACGAGCTTGAGGCCCGGAATCCCGCGAATCAGGCTGAGCGCCTCGTGATGCTCCTCGGCCTGGATGCCGGGCCGACCGAGCTGCGTATCGGCGACGGTTGGCTTCCAGAACAGGTCGCCCGTCAGCAGAGGCTGCGCCGGGTGATCCAGCACGCCGGCGAAGGCCCGCAGGATCTCCAGGTCCGTGTGCCCCTCGAGATACAGCACACCGGGCGCCTGCAGGGCCCGCATGATGTCGTCGTTCGAGAGGACCCGGAGCGACTCGATGAGCGCCCGGCGCTCGTCGTCGTCGGCCAGCATCCGCGGCTGGTCCAGGAGCACACAGAGCTCGCGCGCCTCGACGGCGTTGATGATCACCTCGGAGTGTGTCGCGATGACGAGCTGTGCGCCCGTCCACGCGGCGCTGGACCGCAGCTCGCCGTAGATTGCGTCCTGCAGAATCACGTGCAGATGCGCGTCGGGCTCATCGAGGAGCAGGACGGCGCCGGGCCGCGTGTTCAGCATCGTGAGCAGCATCAGCACCTGCTGAAAGCCGCTCCCGGCGCTCGCGATGTCGAATCGCGGCCCACCCGCCACCTCACCGTAATCCGCGACGATGTGCGCCCCCGTCGCATCGGGCGGATCGAGCTGATACCCGAAGAGCCGCCCGACCGATTCCTGCAACCGATCCCACGCGGCCGACTGGTGCGTCTCGACCAGCAGGTTGCGGAGCATGTCGCCCGGCTTCCCCTGGCCGAGCAACTGATCGAGCTTCGGGCGCTGGTAGACCGGCTCGTCGACGCCGAGCCCCGTCATCGGCGGCACCAGGACGGTGGTCAGGCCGGCGCGCCGGACTAGATCGGGATCCACCGGCGTCGGCCGCACGTAGATCTGCTCCGTGCTGTCCGCCTCTAGGCGCATCGGGAGCGTCCACGCATCCGTCGTGATCGTGATCTCGACGTCGCCTCGATAGTCGCGATTTCGCCAGAGGAGATCGAATGAGCGCAAAGGGACGGCCGAGAACGCCTGGCGGGCCAGGGGCGCCTTCGTGTAGTGCCCCCCGTGCCGGTGAAAGTCGTTGAGTGCCTTCCAGCGCGTCAGTGCCAGATCCCACGCGGCGATCGCCTGTAGAAGGGTCGTCTTGCCGGTGTTGTTCGGACCGGCGACCACGACATGACCGGGAAGGACGAACTCGACGGCCTCGAAGCGCTTGAACCCTTCGATGCGCACCCGGCGTATGGGGGTCGGCACGCGATGCGGCCTCAGGAGAGCGGCTTCACCACGAGCAGCTCATTGCCGCGGTCGTCGATCACCTTGACGGCCACCTGCCGCTCGTCACCCGCTTCGAACGGCGCGCTGCGGGCGCCGGCCAGATGCTCCCACACCGTGTCGTCGTAGTCGGACTTCAGCGCCTTTCTCAGCGAATCCCAGGCGGCCGTGCGTGGAAAGAACACCTGAGATGCTCGGAAGCACAGGTCGTTGTAGTCGGTATCCAGCATCCAGCAGGGGACGTCGTCTCCCCGGAGGTGCTCCGGCGCCATCGTCGTCGGGTCGAACGTGTCGAGCCCGGTCAGCTCCACCTCGAACCGGGGCGGCCCGCCGGCGGCCGCCGGCGTCGCCGCATGAATCTTGACGTCCGGCAGGCCGCACACGCTGAAGATCTGGCTCGACCGCATATGCTTCAGCAGATCGCCCATGAGCAGGTCGGGGGTCGCCTGGACGTAGGTGGCCGGAACAAGGCCCATGTCGACCGATTTCTCTACGAGCTCCCGGGCATGCGGCTGGATGGCGAAGCCGATGACATACAGGTGCGCATAGCCCTTGAGCTGCGCCTCCTGCAAGGCCGAGTGAATCAGCTTTTCACTGACGGCGCCGTTCTCCGGTCCGAACACGAACGCGACCCGCTTCGGCTCGTCACTGACGAGTAAGCCCTCCGCCGACAGCGAGAGTGACTTGGCCGGCGGCCGGATGTTGCCCAGCTCGACGGTCTTCCCACCCTTGAGATGCAGGATCGGCGACCGCCGGAGCACCTCGATCATCCGCTCGACGAACGAGCCGTACGACTCGACCGACTCCGTGCCCGAGTCATCTACGCCGTCGCCCTCCCAGTCAACAGGCGTCGGGATCGTCGCCTCGACGACGAAGGGACCGGTCACGCGGACAAGACGACGGTCTTGATCGGGATTGGAAACGATCACTTCGTCGCTTGGAAGCTTGTCATTGGCGATTGTGCTGGAGGTTAGATGCTTGACGATACCTCCTCCTTCTTCACTGTAGACGAATCCGCCGCCGGGACCGTGAGACGCGTCTTGCAGGACGTGCCAAGGGTAGGTCGCGGTCAAAAGACGCTGCCGAGTCAATGCCAATGGCACTCTGCTCGTATCCACCGTGATCCAACGGCGCCCAGTTTGCTCTGCCACGTACGCGGTGGTTCCTGACCCACACGTTGGATCAAGTACAAGGTCTCCGGGGGAAGTAGTCATCAGAACGCACCGGCGAACGACCTCCGGAGTCGTCTGAACGACGTAGAGAGGCTCTGACGCCCCGGCAACGTCGTCCCACACATTCGTCAGCGAGCGAAACCCGAAATCGTCTAGGTAGCGCTTGAATCGAAGTTGCTCGTCTCCGATGAAGAGGCGGTTGGCAGTCGCAAGACGGTCCATTCCAGAAGGCGTGTCGTTGTCGGTTCTGGCCGTATGCTTCCAGCAGTTGCCGCGATCGATCCCAGGGTCAAAGCTTCTTCCTTCGTAGGAGAACACCACCGACTGGTTTCTCCTGACGCCTCCACTCGTCAGATTCTCCGAAGTGAACAGTCTGGCCCCGCTATAGTCCTTGAATAGCTGTCTAACGTTGAGCCGGTAATCCCGGCCCGTCTCCTCAGACAATGCGGCCAATGACACTTCTCTCCCATCGGGAAGTTCAACCCAACGAAACGTCGACAAGGTGTCTGCGTCGAGAGGAATCTTGGTGAAGAGTCGGCTAAATCGCCGCCTAGCCGCCTCCTTATCTTTCGTCGCCCATAGGATGTAGTCGTTAATCGGATCAAGTAGCGAACTCTTCTGTGTGCCTTTCTTTTTTACGACGACCGTCACTACGAGATTCTCAGCGCCGAATACTTCTTCTGTTAGCTCGCGAACATGGTGTAGGTTCTCGTCGCTGATCTGGACAAACACGCTACCGCTCGGCGTCAGGAGCTCGCGCGCTAGGAGCAGCCGATCGCGCATGTACGTGAGATAGGAATGCAGGCCAAGCTCCCACGTATCGCGATAGGCCTTCACCATCTCCGGCTCGCGCGTGAAGTCGGCGTCGTCGTTGTGCGCCACGTTCCGCTTGCGGACGAAAGGCTGGAAGTTGCTCCCGAACTTCACGCCGTACGGCGGGTCGATGTAGATCATCTGCACCTGACCGCCCAGCCGCTCGTAGTGCAAGAGCGAGTTCATCACGACCAGGGAGTCGCCGAGAATCAGGCGGTTCACCCACTTGTCCGGGTACTCGTAGGCCTTCAGCACCTGGTCGGTGATCGAGTGCCGTGGATCGCCGAGCAGCTCCCAGAAGTCCTTCTGCTTGTCGGACTTGTGCCCGACGAGGGTCTGCACGATTGCCTGCGTCGACAGGCGTTCGTGGACGAACAGCGGGAGTGTCGGGACGTCGAATGAGAGCCGCTCGGCCTTGCCGGTCCAATCGAGAAACGGCTTGCTCAGGCGTTTGAGCTGATCGACCGCCTCCTGGAGCGAGCGAACCGAGGCGACGACGTGACCGTCTGCGACCTTAAACTCGGCGGCTGCCGGAAGTGTGTGCGGCGCCGGAAGACGTGCCGTCTGCTCGATGACGGCCACCAACCATTCGCCCAGCTCGCGCGCACCGTGGTCGCCGTCCCAGTCCAGCGCCGGCGACAGCGACGAGTCGTAGCGATAGGTGACCGGCGGTTTCTTCTTTCTGAAGCTCGGCTGGGTCCCCACCTCGGGCCGCATGAGCAGTGCTTGATCCGGATGCACGTACCCTTCTGCGACCTTGCTTGCACCACGCTTCTGGCGATTCGTCGCCCTCGCCTTCGCCATCGTTGCGCGATTCTAGCAGAGCCCCCTTGACCGATCGGGTCGCGACGCCTCACCTGCGCCTGGGGTGCGGCCCAGCCGAGGTCGCTCCCCGCGTCCGCTGATGCGTACGCCTCTGCGCGCGGCAGGTGAGCACGAGGACCTTGAGCTTCTCGGCGGACTCCCTCATGAACGACCGCGGCCAGCGCATGCGCGACGCGTCGCGCTGCACGACCCCCAGCTGGCTCTGCCAGCACGCCGCCTCGTGGTCACCTGGAACGTACTCCCCCTGTTTGGTCGAGCTCCAGGACAAACCGTCGGTCGAAGTTCATCCGCGCCAGGATCCGCCGTGCTGCCGCCAGCTCCTGGCGATCCACCTGCGACAGGTTCAGCTCATATCGTCTGCGCGTGGACTCGATCGTGGATACCGGTTCGGCCAGTCTGACGCGCCGTAGGTATTCACCTTCGTCTTCAGCGTCAGCGTCGTATGACACGCTCACACCACGTTCCTCATCGGGACGCAGCGATTCGTACTTGGGCGTTCTGAGCAGTATCAGACTCACGACCTCGCCCGGCTCGTCCCCTTCGAGCGCGAACGACACGACCAGGTCATCGCCGTCCTCGGTCGTCACAAAGCCGACCACCTCGGGCTTCCTTGACGTCATGCTCCTCCACGACGAGCCAGCTCGCGTTGGAGGGCCGGATACCTCCGATACGTGTCGCGGATGGTCGCCAGCCACGTCGCGGTCTTGCGTGAGTCATCCACCCGCACACATGCGACCGCCAGAGAGGCCGCGTGACTGTAGTGCCGCCGGCGCTTGTGTCCGGTCACGCCTTTGATGCGCTTCTCGGCCGCCGTGCGCATGGCCCTGAGCACGGCTGTGCGAGTCTTGCTGTCGTCCGGCGCACCGACGCACGCCAGCTCGAGGAGCTCGCCGACTTCAGGCGTGCTCAACCGTGGCTCGTCGTCCGACAGCGCGTTCAACTCATCGAAATCGCGTGCCGGTTCGGTGGGAAGCTCGACGCGTCCAAGCAAGCCGCAGAACAGCGGAAACAGCAGGTGCCCCGGATGCTCCTCGCTGGACCATCCGAGCCCGGGTGCGACCGAGAGTAGCCTCGCCGCGGCCTCGACGTCGCCAACGAGGATGTGCAGCAGTGCTCGCTGGCGCCGGACCTGTTTCGGGCAGGTGTCCAGCGCCGCGGTCGCCCGGCGGCCCAGCTCTCTCTTACTGGTCGACGACCCCAGCCACCGGCGCAGGCGCACCAGGCTCGGGGCCTGTTGCCAGGCGCGTGCGAGGCGATCTGGAAGGTCCGCACGGCCGAGCCGTTGTGCCGCGAGCGCGGCGCCGTCCAGGAACTCGCCGCGCCACGGTTTCTTGTCGGTGACGAGCTCCGCGGCCTCCTCGTAGGCTGCCTGAGCTGCCTTCCAGTCCCTCGCCTCGACGAGCAGGCGACACCAGGCGCCCAGGTCATCGGCGCGTTTGGTCGAGCGGGCGAGGTTGGCGATTCCCTCGGCACCTTCCAGGCGGCCGACCACTTCACGCCGCCAGCGGTCCTCGTCCGTGGCCCAGTCGTTATCGTGGGACGCGCCGGCCCGCGCTTCGACGAGCTCGCGCCAGCGGGACAGAAAGCCGTCGAACTCGGGCAATGGCTCGACGGCGACTCTCTCCATCTCGCGCAGCGGCTCCCAGAAACGCCAGATGCCTCGCAGCTTATCGATGACCGAGAGCACGGCCTCACCGCGCGTCTGAGGCCTGGCGGTCATGTAGACGGACACGACGTACTGCGCTGCGCAGGCCGCGACATCCACGCCGAGCACCTCGTCCAGCATCTCGTGCTGCCCAAGATCGATGTCGACATCGCCGATCGGGATCAACAGGGCGCGGAAGATCTCGGACGCGGCGCGGTAGTCCTTGCGCAGAAAGGCGTTCGAGCCTTGCCGCAAGTAGTCGTCGACATCGGACGGGTCCGCGTGGCCCACCCGCGTGGCCGCCTGCGCGAACGACACGATGTCGGCCACGGCCTGGTCGGTCGGCCCTGCGGGGACCCAGGCAGACTCGTTGCGAGCCGTCCGATCGATGAGAGCGTTGACGAGGCGAGCGTGCGACGATTCGTCGAGCCGCGGGATGAGGTCCCGGATCAAGCCTCTCAGCTCCTCGGCATCCAGCGCGGCAAGCGCCGCCGCGGTCGCCGAGGAGTCCGGGGCAGGCGTCGGCACGCGTCTACGAGCCGTCATCCGAGCCCCAGGTGTTGGCCGATCACCTTGGTGACGAAACGCTCGCCGAATGTCTCCCTGCCGACAAGGACGCGGATGCGCCGATGCGTCTCGCCTTCGCATCGGGCATGCCGGGCGGCCTGCATCGTGAACGAATAGGCATTGGCTACGTCGAGGCCCGTGATCTCGTAGCCGTAGCCGTCGACCAGCCAGCGAAGCGCGGTCATGCCAGCTTCGACCGCGAACGCGGGGTTCTTCTCCGCGAAGTCGCGCGCAGCGCGCGTGAGCGTCTGCGGCGAGCAGGGCGTGCGATTGGCGAGCGCGATCGCCTCGTCTAAGAGCCCGGCGTCCTTCGCCGCGGCAAACCACTTGCCCTCCTCGCCGGGGGTTTCGGCGACGAGATCGTTGAGAATCTCTGCGGGTCTCTTGTGCGGATACGCCCGTGCCAGCGCGCGGAACCATGCGACGTAGGTGCCGGCGCGATGCGCCCTGAGCCCATATCGCGCGTAGGCTTCGTCGACGAGACCTGAGGAGAGCAGGATCTCTTCGCAGAACCGGTCAATGGCCAGGTCGCCCCCTTGGTCCCGGCAGCGCTCAGCAGAGCGGACCGCCTCCGCCTTCTTGCCCTGTGCGGCGAGCGCCTTCACCGCCCAACGGCGATAGGGCCAGAAGCGCTCCGCCTCGAGCAGGTCGACGAGATCATCGTAGCGCTCGGCGGTATAGAGCGCGCTGAGGCACGCCGCGGTACCGTGGAAGTGACCGCGGGTCTCGATGTCAGGACTCAGCGCCATCCGGGAGGTTTCCAAGAGTTGGTCCGCCCACCGCGACGCCACGTCCGGTGATGCGCACAGCTCGCCCCAGTGGTCGGCGACTCGCTCGATGTACGGGATCTGGTCTTCTGCATGGGCCGCGAACAGGCGCGCGAGCCAGTGGTCACGGGTCGGCCCGTCGGCTGGCGCCGACGCAATGATCTCCACCAGCGCAGCGATGGCCCGGTTCACCGCGGTGCCGATGGCACCCGACGAGCTGTCCACGTCCTCGAGCGCCGGGGAGACCTTCTCTAGCAAGAGCACCGCCCCCTCGGCCGCGAGTATCGTGTCCTTGCGACCGACCTTCTTGATCTCGGAGACGGCCTCCTTGATCCGCCTGATGGCCGGCTGCGACCGCCAGCCGAAGGCATGACGTCGAAAGCGGGTCCGAAACTGCCACGTGTGCCCCGCACCCTTGGCGTCGCGGGTTAGCCTGGGTCGAATAGCGGAACTTCCGTTAACCACAGGACCCGTCTAATCACTGTTACAGGACACTGAGCTCGCTGGCGGTCGCGCACGACCTCCTCAACTCAACGACGCCTTCTCGGCGTCGCCCATCTCGACACCGCGGTCCGGGAAGTATTCCCGCCATCGTTCCGTCACGCGCGCGGCGATGTCGGGTCGGCAGGACAGCTCCTTCGGGTAGGACGGTTTGAGCCGTGCGTCGATGACGATCGGCGGTGTATACGACAGGTGGTGACGGACAACGCGGGTCTCGGCGGCATGGATGTCGGCGGCCGGCTCGAACCGGGTGAAGGTGGTCCAGAGAAAGTTCATGTCGGACGCCACCGCGCGCGCCGGCTCGTCCGACAACACGACGAGCGGCCAATCCCGAAAGGCCGGGTCCCGCGCCAGACGCTCCGCGGCGCGCGGCTCCGTCACGTAGTCAGGTCCTCCGACGACGAGGCAGCCGGGACAGAAGGGGTGGATCGCGGTCACGCCGCGTGGGACCTCCGCCACTCGGGGCTCCGCCGGTAGCGTCCGTACCGGCGGCCCGAGGCCGAGCCAGACCCCCTTCGAGCCCTCGTTCACTGCCGGACCCGTGTAGTCGAGCGTGTCCATCGAGAGGTTGGAGAACACGTATAGATCCGTTTCAGGGTTTGTGCGCTCCAGCAGGTGGACGAGCGTCCGCCTGAAGTCTTTGAGGTCGACCGATTGATCCGTCAGGAGCAGGAACTTCGTCAGCGACAGTTGCCCCTCACCGAGAATCCTGAACGCACTCGCCATCGCTTCGCGTCCGTACCGCTGTCGCACGACGGCGGCCGCCAGGCCGTGGTAGCCGGTCTCGCCATACGACCAGAGGTCGACGACACCTGGCATCACGAGCGGAAAGAGTGGCGAGAGCAGCTCCTGGAGGAGGTCGCCGATGAAGAAATCCTCCTGTCGCGGCTTGCCGACCACGGTGGCGGGATAGATCGCGTCGCGCCGATGGGCCATGCGTTGGACCGAGAAGACCGGATAGTCGTGCCTCAATGAGTAGTAGCCGTAGTGGTCACCAAACGGTCCCTCTGGACGCCGCGTGCCGGGCGCGACCGACCCGATGAGCGCGAACTCGGCGTCGCCGATGAGACGATGCGGCCCGACGCCATCGACGACCGGTAGACGACGCCCGGCGATCAACGACGCCAGCAGCAGCTCCGGGACGTTCTCCGGCAACGGGGCGATCGCGGCGAGGATCAGCGCGGGTGGCCCGCCCAGGAAGACGGTCGCCGACAGCGGCATCTCCTGTGCCTCCGCGGCCGCGTAGTGAAAGCCGCCGCCCCGGCCGATCTGCCAGTGCATGCCGGTGGTGCGATCGTCGTGGAGCTGGAGGCGATACACGCCGAGGTTGTGGCCCGGCCGGTCCGGATGCTCGGTGTAGACCAGCGGCAGCGTGACGAAGGGCCCGCCGTCGTCCGGCCAACTCGTCAGGGCAGGCAATTGGCCGAGTCGGACGTCATCGGTCACCACGTCCGTGACCGGTCCCCGGCGGCGCCGTCGCGTGCCGACGGTACGCAATGCCCCGGCCACGTCCCGCGCGGCCCACAGCTTGGCGGGCGTCGGCGGCATCAGTGTTTCCGCCAGCTCGACGACGCGCTTGATGAGCTGGAGCGGCCGCGTGCCGAACGCCAGCTCCGCCCGGCGCGCCGTCCCGAAGAGGTTCGTGACCAGCGGGAAGGCGGCGCCGGCAACGTTGGTGAACAGGAGCGCCGGACCGCCGGCCGCAATCACCCGGCGGTGGATCTCGGCCGCCTCGAGGTTCGCATCGACCTGGGCGTCGATGACGGCGAGGTCTCCGTCTCGCTTCAGCTGGTCGATGAACGTACGGAGATCCGGAAACATGAGTGAGTGCTCGAGGAGCCCGCGGTGGCCTCGAAGAGCATACTCGCCCGCCCCGGCCTGTCCACCGGCACGTCTGTTGAAAGCGCCGACAGGCTGAGACTATGATCCGCGGATGCCCCAGACGCAAAGCCCGTGCACCGTCACCGGGAAACCGACGCCGTCTTCCGACGCGATTCTGACGCCTGAGGCGCTGGCCTTCGTGGCCGATCTCCACGCGGCCTTCAACCCGCGACGCGAGGCGCTGCTCGACGACCGCGTCACCAGACAAGCCGCGCTCGACGCCGGCACCCAGCCCGACTTTCTCCCCGACACCGCCGAGGTTCGGGCGGCCGAGTGGCAAGTCGCCGCCACGCCGGCCGACCTCGAGCGGCGATGGGTGGAGATCACCGGCCCCGTCACGCGCAAGATGATGATCAACGCGTTCAATTGCGGGGCGGACGTCTTCATGGCAGACTTCGAGGACGCCCTGTCCCCGACGTGGGAGAACGTCGTCGAAGGACAGCAGAACCTGATCGAGGCGGTCCGCCGCACGCTGAGCCTCGAAACCGAGACGAAGCAGTACCGGCTCAAGGACTCGATCGCGACGCTGCTCGTCCGCCCGCGTGGCTGGCATCTCATCGAGAAGAACGTCCTCGTCGACGGCCAGCCGATCTCGGGCAGCCTGTTCGATTTCGGGCTGTTCGTCTTCCACAACGCCAAGGAGACGCTCGCGCGCCGGAGCGGCCCCTATTTCTACCTGCCGAAGCTCGAAAGCCACCTCGAGGCGCGTCTCTGGAACGACGTGTTCATCCACGCCCAGGATGCGCTCGGCATCCCCCGGGGGAGCATCCGCGCGACCGTGCTGATCGAGACCATCCTGGCCGCGTTCGAGATGGAGGAAATCCTCTACGAGCTGCGCGAGCACTCGGCCGGTCTGAATGCCGGGCGGTGGGACTACATCTTCAGCCTGATCAAGAAGTTCCGGACACGCAAGGACCTCGTGCTGCCGGACCGCGTGCAGGTGTCGATGACCGTGCCGTTCATGCGCGCCTACACCCACCTGCTCGTGCAGACCTGTCACCGCCGCGGAGCGCACGCCATCGGCGGGATGGCGGCATTCATCCCGAGCCGGAAGGACCCCGAGGTCAACAAGGTCGCGCTCGCGAAGGTGACCGAGGACAAGGTGCGTGAGTCCGGCGACGGATTCGACGGCACCTGGATCGCGCATCCCGACCTGGTGCCGGTCGCGCACCCGGTGTTCGAGCAAGCGCTCGCGGGCGAGGACCATCAAAAGCATCGCGCGCCGGAGGCCACGGTGGCGGGCCGTGACCTGATCGCCCTACACGTGCCCGGCGGTCAGATCACACTGGGCGGCGTCAGGAACAACATCAGCGTGGCGCTGCAATACCTGAGCGCGTGGCTCGACGGGAACGGCGCCGTCAGCATCAACAACCTCATGGAAGATGCTGCCACGGCCGAGATCAGCCGCTCGCAGCTGTGGCAGTGGGTCCACAACGAGGCAAAACTCGACGACGGCCGAGCCGTCGACCTCGCGCTCTACGAACAGGTGCGGGACGAGGAAATCGACAAGCTGGGCGGGCGCTTGAACGGGCGCCTGGGCGAGGCGGTCGCCCTGCTCGATAGCCTGGTCTCGGGAGACACCCTTGACGCGTTCCTGACGCTCGGCGCCTACCAGCGTCTGGATTGATGACACAGGCCGCCGGCCAGTTCGCGAGCCGGTATCCAATCGAGGTCCGCCTCGGGAATGACCGCACCGTCCAGTTGCGGCTCATGGGACCGGGCGACGTCGACGCGGTCCTGGCGTTCGCGCGCGCACTCGACCCGGACGATCTGCTCTTCCTCCGGGTGAACATCACGGAGCCGAGCGTCGTCCAGCGCTGGGTCCACAACATCGAGTCGGGCCGCACGATCACGGTGCTGGCGCTGGATGAAGCCGAGGCCGAGGTCGTGGGCGAGGCGAGCTTGCTGTACAACAGGACGAGCTGGACCCGTCATCTCGGCGAGATACGGATCCAGATCGCGCCGCCCGCCCGGCGGCAGGGGCTGGCGCGTGTGCTGGCCGCCGAGATCGAGGCCATCTCCACATCGCTGGGGCTCCGCATGCTCACAGCCCGGATGACGCTCGACCAGACCTCGACACAAGCGGTCTTCAGAAATCTTGGCTTTCAACGTGAAGCGGTCCTGTGGGACTATGTCATGACGGCGGACGGAAAGACTCGTAATCTGCTCGTTGCGACGAAGAGACTGGCACAGGCGTCGGACGCCTAGCCGCCAGCGCAATCGCGATCTTGGCGGGATGAATGGCCGCGCGACCGCAATGGGCTTGCCTGATACTGGCCGTCGTGCTCGGCGTCGATCCGCTGGCGGCGCAAGAGGCCGGCACCGTGCGCGGCAGTGTGACGCTGATCGAGAACGCTGCTGGCGTCCACGGTGCCGTCGTGCTGGTGGTCGGTCCCGGGTTGGTCGCCCTGACCGACGAGCGGGGCGGGTTTCAGATTGACGGCGTCCCGGCCGGGACCTACGAGGTCCTCGCGCAGCGGGAGCACCTCTCCGCGGGCCGCCAGACCATCACCCTAGTCGGCGGAGGCTCCGTCACGCTCCGCTTCGAGCTCGGTCTCTCGCCGGTGCACGAGGAGGTCACGGTCACCGCGAGCCCCAGCGGCACCGAGACGACGTTCGAGGCGTTCAACGCCATCACGACGCTGGACTCGTTCGACCTCGCGACCAACATCGAAGGCACCATCGGGGAGGTGCTGGAACACGAGGCCGGGGTCGCCAAGCGCAGCTTCGGGCCGGGCACGAGCCGGCCGATCATTCGCGGCTTCGACGGCGACCGCGTGCTGGTCATGCAGGACGGCATCCGGACCGGCGATCTGTCGTCGCAGTCGGGCGACCACGGCGTGTCGATCGACCCGGCGAGCCTCGAGCGGCTCGAGATCGTGCGGGGCCCGGCCACCTTGCTCTATGGATCGAACGCGATCGGAGGGGTCGTGAACGCGATCACGCCGCATGAGACGTTCCTGAACTCTGCCACCGACGGCCTCCGCGGACAGGTCACCAGCGACACCGGGTCGGCCAACGCCCAGACCGCCGGTAACGCGAGCATCCAGTTCGGTCGCGAACGCTGGATGCTGTGGGGTGGCGGCGGCGCTCGGCGGACCGAGGACTACGACGCGCCCGACGGCCCGGTCGACAACTCGGCCACCCGGCTGGCGAACGGGCGTGTTGGCGCCGGATACGCGGGCGAGACGCTGTTTTTCAGCGCGGGTGTCCAGATCGAGGACGGCCGCTACGGCGTGCCGTTCGCCGGCCAGCTCGGCGCGCTCCTCGGCGGGTCGGAATCGCGGGGCGCCGGTCGCGAGAACCCGCCGCCACGCATCGACCTCGATCACCGCCGCTACGGCACGCGGTTCGATGTGGGCGCCCGCAATCTGGACAACCCGGCGATCGACGCCGTGCGCGTCGCGGTGAGCTACCTCGATTGGCATCACGAGGAGATCGAAGACATGCAGGGTCGCCCGGACGTGATCGGGACGACGTACGACAACGAATCGATCGTTACGCGAGTCGAGATCGACCAGCAGCCGAGAGGCCCGCTGTCCGGCAAGATGGGGGTCTGGACCCTGCATCGAGACTACCGCTCCCTCGGCGAAGAGGCGCTGTCACCGCCCACGACGCAGCAGGCGTTCGCCGCGTTCGGCTACGAAGAGCTCGACTATGGCCGCTATCGGATTCAGCTCGGCGGACGCGTCGAAGCGAACGGCTATCGGGTCGGTCCGCGGGCCGGGGCGGGTGCGGTGGGCGGTGCGCCGGCGACGCCGCCGGTGCGGGATCGTGATTTCATCGGCACGTCTGGTTCCGTTGGCGTGCAGGTCGACCTGGGCGCGACCGGCACAGTGGTTGCCAACCTCACCCGCTCGTATCGGGCGCCGGCCCTGGAGGAGCTGTACAACTTCGGTCCACACGTCGGCAACCTGTCATTCGAGATCGGCAATCCGGACCTGGAGCGCGAGTCGAGTCTCGGCTTCGATCTGAGCGTGCGTCACCGGTCCGGGCGTGCGCGCGGCGAGGTCAACGCCTACGTCTATCGGATCACCGACTTCGTGTTTCCGGCTCTGCGAGGCGACGTCGTCGACGGATTGCGCGTGGCGGAGTTTCTCCAGGGTGACAGCCGTTTTCTCGGGGTCGACGCGGACGGGAGCGTGCGGATCGTCGAGCGGGTCTGGCTCAACATCGGATTGGGGTTCGTCGATGCGAAGCTGACGGCCACCGACGAGGCGCTGCCGCACATCCCGCCGTTTCAAGGGCGCGTCAGCGCCGACATCCCATATCGCGGGTTCACCGTGCGCCCGGAGTGGATCTGGGCGGCCGATCAGGCGCGGGTGTTTCGGGGTGAGACGACCACCACGGGCTACTCGGTGTTGAACGTGGGCGCGTCCTATGTCTGGCCGCGCGCGCACGCCGCGCACATCTTCAGTGTGCGTGGCTACAACTTGACGAACGCCCTGTATCGCAACCACACGTCGTTCATCAAAGACCTCGCGCCGGAGATCGGACGCGGGATCAAGGCGACGTATTCCATGCGGTTTTTTTGATGTCTTGCGCGCGTATACTTTGAGCCCGATGGGCACCTTGTCTACCGCGTGCTGGCGCGCCCTACTGCCGTGTCTGTGGGTCGCCGGCCTGACCACCCCGGTGGCGAGTGGTCGTCTAGCGCAACCGGACGACACGGCGCTGTATGCCTGCGCCGAGGGCACCGACGCGCGCGCGGCCCTCGTCGGCGCCCGACTCTGTGACGCCGAGCCGACGGCGGCGCTGACCAGCCGAGCCGGGGAGGACAACCTCCAGGTGCGCGAGGGCGCGCTCGTCACCACGCTCGACGTGCCGGGCATCTCGCAGACCGCCGGACTTGCTCAAGACGACGTGATCTATCGTGTCGGTGGCGTCGACGTGGACACAGCCGAGGCGGCCGCCGAGCGGTTGGCCCTCGTGAAGACGACCCAGGACACGGTCGTCAACTTCCTGCGGCGCGGGCGTCCCTATCGGGTCACGCTCCGCCAGTAGCGCGCACCCCAGCGTGCGGCGCGCGACGAGTAGAATCGCCGGCGCGGACGAGTAGAATCGCCGGCGTGGGGACCATGCTCCGCGTCGTGGTGACCGGCGTCCTGCTCGCCTCCCCGCTGGCGGCATCGGCGCATCCGCTCACCTTTACGGAAACGACCCTCACGCTCGGTGCCGACCAGGTCTTCACCATCGATCTCGTGGTGGATCTCGATGCACTCGCCCTGGGCGCCCCGCAGGAAGCGGACGACGCGTCGCTGGTTGCGACGCTCGGCAGTTTGCCACCGGTGGAGCTCGAGCGCCGCATTGACCGGCTGCGCCAGCTGTTTAGCCGGCGCGTCCGCCTGCGGTTCGATGGCGAGCCGGCGGCGTTCGAGGTCCGATTCCCCGACTATGGAACCGCCCGAGCGGACGACGCCGAGATCCCCACCATGCTGGGGCTCACCGCACGCCTGACCGGCGCGATCCCGGCCGCCGCGACGTCGGTAGAGTTCTTCGCGTCACGGTCGTTCGCCGTCGTCCACCTGACCATCGTCGACGCATCGCGCGATGTCGTTGTGCGCTCAGTGCTCGAGCGCGGCGCACGCAGCGATCCGTTCGAGCTGGCCGGGCCGATCGCGCCCGCGAGCGCAGGAGCGGTCTCGCGACGCTATCTCGGGCTCGGCTTCACGCATATCGTTCCCAGCGGCATCGACCATGTGCTGTTCGTGCTCGGGCTCTATCTGCTCAGCACCCGGCTCCGTCCACTCGTCTGGCAAGTCACCGCCTTCACGCTGGCCCACGCACTCACGCTGACGCTCTCCACGTTGGGCGCGTTCGCGCTCTCACCACGTGTGGTCGAGCCGCTCATCGCGCTGTCAATCGCGTACGTCGCCATCGAGAACATGCTGACGGACCGGCTGCATCGGTGGCGCCCGGCCGTCGTCTTCGTCTTTGGTCTGCTGCACGGGCTCGGCTTTGCCGGCGTGTTGCGTTCCCTGGGGCTCCCCGGCGACGAGCGCCTCCTGGCGCTGATGAGCTTCAACGTGGGCATCGAGCTCGGTCAGCTCCTGGTCATTGCTGGGGCGATGATCTCTCTGGGATGGTTCAGAACCCGCCCGTGGTATCGCCGGAGGGTCGTGATACCGCTGTCGGCGGGCATCGCGGGCATCGGCCTCATCTGGGCGGCGCAGCGGGCGCTGGCGCCCTAGCAGCCCGTGGTGAAGGCGAAGGGCCCATGCTATGATTTTCGGTCGGCGCCTCGGTGTACACGCAGGCACGCTCAACATTCAGCGAGGGAAGACCGGATGAGGAAGGCTGCTCACGGCTCAGCTGCGTCCGTGGCCGTTCTGTGTCTCTGCCTGGTCCTGATCGCCGGCGCGGCCTCCGCCAGTGACTGGCCGAGCTGGCGCGGCCGATCGCAGAACGGCGTCTCCGACGAGACCGGGCTCGTGTCGAGCTGGTCGACCGATGGCGAGAACCTGATCTGGTTCCAGGAGTACGTCGCGAGGTCGACACCGGCGGTCTTCGACGGCCGGGTCTGTGCAAACGGGCGCACCGGCGACGACGTCGCCAAGAAGGAGATCGTCACCTGCTGGAACGCGGAAGACGGCGCCAAGCTCTGGGAGCACAGCTTCAGCGTCGTCAACACCACGGTGCCGTTCAACCGCGTCGGCTGGGGCAACGTGACCGGCGACCCGGACACCGGCTACCTCTATGCGTTGAACATCGACGGCCACCTCCATTGCTTCGACCGCGACGGCGACGTCGTGTGGAGCGTGCGGCTCTCGGAGGATCTCGGGCGCGCGTCCGGGTATGGCGGGCGCACCTCGACACCGATCATCGACGAAGATCGTCTCATCCTCGGCATCATCGGTTCCCTGTGGGGCGACCTTGGCGGCCCGCCGCGTCATCGGTATGTGGCGTTCGACAAACAGAGCGGCAGAGTGCAGTGGATTTCGACGCCGGGTGGCCGCCCTGCGGACATGAACACGCAGTCCGTCCCGATCGTCGCCGTCGTGAACGGCCAGCGTCTCATTATCGACGGCAACGCCGACGGTCACATCTACGCACTGCAGGCGAGAACCGGTGCCAAGGTGTGGCAGTTCCAGCTGAGCAAGCGCGGCATCAACGTCTCACCGGTCATCGATGGCACGACTGTCTTCGTCGCCCACAGTGAGGAGAATGTCGACGAGGGCACGATGGGTCGCGTCGTCGCGATCGACGCCACCGGCAGCGGCGATATCACCGCCACCGGCGAGCGATGGCGCATCAACGAGCTGGCGGTCGGCTTCTCGTCGCCGATGATCAAGGACGGCCGACTCTATGTGATTGACAACTCGGCCAACCTCGTCGCCGTCGAGGCGGCCAGCGGCCGCGTCGCGTGGGAGCACAGCGTTGGCACCGTCGGCAAATCATCGCCGGTCTGGGCCGACGGCAAGCTCTACGTCACCGAGGTGAACGGCAACGTCCACATCCTCGAGCCCGGCGCCAGCGGCGCCACGGTGCTCGACAGCGAGTCAATCGAGATCCCCGGTGACGGACGAGACGCCGAGATCTACGGCTCGTTCGCGCCCGCGTACGGCCGACTCTACGTGACGGCCGAATCCGGGGTCTACGCTATTGGCGACGCGAGCCGAGCGTTCGCCGCCTCGCCCGGGACGACCCCGTCGCTCGGCGCCGAAACCCCCGCCGGTGGCGACGTGGCGAGCGTTCAGGTCGTGCCAGCCGAGGTCATCGGGGCGGCCGGCCAGACCATCAACTTCCGCGTACTCACGTTCGACGCGAACGGGCGGGCGCTTGGCGCGCGCGACGCTACGTGGACGCTGGAAGGGCTCACCGGTTCACGCCTACGCGTGAACGGCGAGTTCACGTCACCGCCCGACTCGACGAATCAGGCGGGACGTGTCATCGCGACAGTCGGCAATCTCTCGGCCGCCGCCCGTGTCCGCATCTTCTCCCCACTGCCGTGGGCCGAGACGTTCGAGAACGGTCGCCCGCCGTACTGGATCGGCGGCGGCGGCAGCCTGCAGGCGGTCGACGAGGGCGGGGAGCAGCTCTTTCGCAAGGGACCCTCGCGGACTGGCATCCATCGTCACGCGATCTATCTCGGCCCCTCGTATATGTCCGGCTACACGGTGCAGGCCGACGTGCTGTCGACCCAGAAGGGCCGGCGGCGCCCTGACATCGGGCTCATCAACAGCGGCTACACGATGGACCTGCAGGGCAACCACCAGCGGATTGAGGTGCGATCGTGGGCGGCGGAGCTCCGCATGGCCGAGCAGTTCCCATTCGAGTGGGAGGCGGACGTCTGGTACACACTCAAGCTCCAGGTCGAGGCCGACGATGATCGCGCGCTCATCCGGGGCAAAGTGTGGCGGCGTGGCGAACCCGAACCGGCGGACTGGACGCTCACCGTCGAGGATCCGGAGCCGGTCGGCGAAGGCAGCCCCGGTCTGATCGGGTACTCGCCGATCGACATCTACTACGACAACGTCAGCGTGACGGAGAACCCATGACTCGACAGTCGCTCACGATCATCGTTGCATCGCTGCTGGCGGCCACCGGTATCGCCTCCGCGCAGGAGGTGGCCATGTTCGGGAACACGCTGGCGCGCAACATGGTGTCGGACGCCACCGGCGTCGTCGCCGAATGGGACGCCGCGACCGGCAGCAACGTGCTCTGGTCGCAACCGGTCGGGTCGCAGGCCTACGGCGGTCCCGTCGTGGCGGATGGCCGCGTGTATGTCGGTACGAACAACGAAGGACGGCGAGACCCGGCGATCGAGGGCGACAAGGGCGTCGTCATGGCGTTCGAGGCGGACACCGGCAGCTTCATCTGGCAGATGGTCCACCCGAAGCTCTCGGCCGGGCGGGTCAACGACTGGCCGCTACAGGGCGTCTGCTCGACGGCGTTCATGGAGGATGGCCGGATCTACTACGTCTCGAACGAAGCCCATGTCGTCTGCCTCGATGCGAGCGGGTTCACCGACGGCGAGAACGACGGACCGTTCATGGACGAGATCGAGACCGGGTCGGCGGCGGGCGACATCATCTGGTCGTACGACATGATCGGCGAGCTCGATGTCTTCCCGCACAACCTCGCCACCGGCTCGCCGTTGATCGTCGGCGACATCCTCTACACGGCCACGAGCAACGGGGTGGACGAAGGCCATGTCAACGTCCCGTCGCCGTTCTCACCCGACTTCATCGCGCTCGATAAGAACACGGGCGAGCTCCTCTGGGAACAGGTCATCGTTGGCGAGGGCATTCTCCACGGCGCGTGGACGAACCCCGCCTACGCCGAGATTGACGGTCGCGCGCAAGTAATATTCGCCGGCGGCAACGGCGTCATCTACAGCTTCGACGCCGCGACAGGAGATGTCATCTGGGAGTTCGACTGCAATCCGAAGGATTCCGAATGGATCCTGGGAGGCCGCGGGACCAGGAACAACGTCCTCGCGACGCCGGTGATCTACGACAACAAGGTGTATATCGGCGTCGGACAGGACCCCGAGCACGGTGAGGCGCCCGGCCACTTCTTTGCCATCGACGCGACCGGCACCGGGGACGTGACCGACACGCACGTCGTGTGGTCCCGCGACGGCGAGGACTTCTATCGCACGATGTCGACCGCCGCCATCGCCGACGGCGTGCTCTACATCTCGAGCCTGTCGGGCTTTCTGCACGCGCTCGACGCAGACACCGGCGAGCATTTCTGGACCTACGACACGTTTGCCGCGGTCTGGGGCTCCCCGTTCGTGGTCGACGGCAAGGTCTATCTCGGGGACGAGGACGGTGACATCGCCGTGCTGCGCGCCGGCAAGGAAATGGAGCTGCTCGGCGAATACAACATGGGCGCCGCGGTCTACTGCACGCCGGTCGTGCACGACGGCGTGTTGTACGTGCTGACCCGGAACCGGCTGTGGGCACTGCAGGACGGCGCGCAGTCGGAGCCGTTCTAACGCGATCTCTCCGATCGGCTCGCGCACATCCCTCCAGGCACTGGCTCGCCTCGGGAAGCGCTTGCTGCGTGCGAGGTGGGTTGCTTACAAGCGAACCGTCTAACCCGCCGTTGGGCGGACGCGTCGAGCATGGCTATCAAGATTGGTGAGCTGGAGGCGCTTTACCGGTACCCGGTGAAGTCCATGAGCGGCGAATCTCTGATAACCACCGAGCTTGGGTGGCACGGTCTTGATGGCGACAGGCGCTTGGCGCTCCGTCGGATTGACGATCGCGGCGGGTTCCCCTGGCTGACCGCCACCAAGCTTCCAGAGCTGATGCTCTTCGCTCCGGTGCGTCAGACGGCTGCGGGTCTCCCGACGCACGTTCGCACGCCGGAGGGCGAGGAACTTGCTCTTTTTGGCCAGCAGCTCGCTACCGCCGTCAGCGGTCGCCATGGATCGCCGGTCGAGATGACGCACCTCGACCGTGGCATCTTCGACGAAGCGAGTGTCTCGGTGATTACCTCAGCCACGGTCGTCGGAATCGCAGCACTCGTCGGGCACCGACCAGACGTTCGAAGATTCAGACCCAACATTCTTGTCTCGTCGCTGCGATCCGACCCCTTCGAGGAGGACGCATGGGTGGGAGGCTCGCTCACATTCGGAGAAGGCGACCAAGCGGCCACCATCGGGATCACCAATCGCGATGAGCGCTGCTCGATGGTGAATGTCGACCCGGACTCGGCGCGGCCTGCCCCGGAGCTGCTGAAAGCGGTGGTTCGCGACAGGGACGGCAAGGCCGGGGTCTACGGCACCGTGATTCGGTGTGGACGCCTAGCCGTGGGTCAGCCCCTCTACTTCAGCCCGGCCGTCTGATACCGAGAGCACGCAATGTCGTTGACCTGAGAGACGTGAAAGGAGATTGCTATGAGTTCGATCAAAGCGACAGCCGAGCAGTTCTTCGATGCCTGCGAGACAGGAGCGGGCTGGGAAGGATGCCAGCAGTACTGCCATCCCGGGGCGTCGTTCTCGGCCCAGGCGGGCGCTCTTGCTGACGTCAACTCGTTGCAGGCGTATACCGACTGGATGAAGGGGTTGCTGACGCCCGTTCCCGATGGCAGGTACGAACTGCGGGCATTCGCCGTGGACGAGGATCGCAACAACGTGACCGCGTACGCCGTGTTCCGGGGTACGCACACCGGGCAGGGCGGGCCAGTGCCTCCGACTGGAAAGCAGGTAGAAGCGGACTACGTGTATGTGATGCAGTTCGAGGGTGACAAGATCCGTCACATGACGAAGATCTGGCACGACGGGATCAGCCTCCAGCAGCTCGGGTGGGCCTGACGAGAGCATGGAACCGGCTCGGGTTGGTCAGCGACTGTCGTCGACCTTGCTGGCATCCGCACCGCCGACCGTCCTGTGTAGGAGGACCAACGGATGCCTGGGCAGCAGGCAGACATCGAGGAGATTCTCAGTAGGCGCCATGACAACGGCGCGGATTACTGGGCAACGACGGACGGCCGGATCTACGTCGGGAACCCGTTTAGCACGATTGGCTCCCTGAATCTCCTTCACGAATTGAAGCTGCCGCGCGACCACGAGGCGGTACGCGGTGGCCTTGACCTGATCCTCGACGCGTGTCGCGAGGATGGACGAATCAGGGTCGCGCCCCGGTCGCCCATGTATCCGTGCTACACGGCAGAGGCCGCGCGCGTCCTCTGTCGGTACGGCTTGACGGACGACCCCGCGGTGCAGAGGAGCGTGACGTATCTACTACAAGCCACTCATGATTCCGGTGGCTGGCGCTGCAGCTTTACCAAGTTTGGTCGCGGACCCGAGACCACCTGTGCGAATCCGGGCGCGACGCTCAACGCGCTCGATGTGCTTCGGCACTTCCCGAAACACTACGAGGCCACGGTCGTCGCTGCGGCAGTCGAGTCGCTGTTACGTCACTGGGAGACGCGGACACCGGCCGGACCCTGCCACTGGGGCATTGGCAGTCGATTCATGCAGGTGGAGTATCCATTCCTGCGCTATAACCTGTTCTATTACGCATACGTGCTCTCGTTCTTTCCGCGCGCAGCGGGTGATGCCAGATACACCGAGGCCGTGCGAGTGCTAGAAGCGCATCTCGACGAGCGGGGCCGGATCGTCGTTGAACGGCCGCACCGAGAGTGCAAACGATTGCGCTTCTGCGCGAAGGGAGTGCCTTCGGTCCAGGCCACTGCCCGATATCGTGAGCTCCGCCGCAACCTTGCGTCGACCTGACGTGGACAGCCGCCTCGCTCGCCGGTAGTCTGCTCTCGTGCCGTGCTGCAAGGGCCAGAACTACGATCGGATGTTCGACGCCCGCACGGCGAACAAGGAGCTTCGGGCGTACGAGAAGCGCGGTGCGCGCGGCGCGACGCGACGACTGCTCGACGCCCTGCGAGCGTCCCTCCGAGCGAGCGGCTCAGATAGCTTCACCCATCTCGACATTGGCGGCGGCGTCGGCGTGTTGCAGCATGAGCTCGCCGGGAGCGGGGCGACGCGGACGACCGCGGTGGATGCGTCGCAACCCTATCTCGAGCTGCTGCAGAGGGCTGCCACCGAGCGCGGATACGAAGCGCGGCAGATCCGCGTAGAGGGAGACTTCGCGGATGTCGCTGGCGAGGTCGAACCGTCCACTGTCGTGACGCTCGACAAGGTGATCTGCTGTTATCCGGATCTGCCGGCCCTGGTGAGCGCGTCGGCGGCGAAGGCCACGAGGTTTTACGGCATCGTCGTCCCGCGGGACGGCCAGGTGGTCCGCGCGGTCGTGCGCATCGGCAACTGGGTCATCCGCAACGTGCTCCGCTGGGAGTTCCAGGGGTTCATCCACCCCCTCGCCGCAATAGACCGCCTGTGCGCTGAGCAAGGGTTGACCCTCGACAAGAACGACCCCGGCGTGTTGCTGTGTGTGCGGGTGTACCGGCGGGTCACGCCTTGACTCGTGCAATGGCTCCCGGGATCGCTACTCTCTCGCCTCGGGAACCAGCTCCATCTCCACCCGCTCGCCGTCGCGATTGACGACGACCATTGCTGGCTCGCCGACCTTGAGCAAGTCAAGGGCGTAGGTGTAGTCGTAGATATCCCCGATCGTCTGGCCTGCCAGCTCGACGATGATGTCGCCGCCCATCAGACCCGCCGCTTCCGCGGGACCGCCGGCGATGACACCCGAGAGCAGCAGACCGTCAGCCTCCTGCGCGTAATTGGGAATCGTGCCGGTGAAGACACGCATGGTCGCCTGCCCCGTGCTCTGGACGCTCCGCTCGACCCTGATGAAGTCGGGCGGGTCGGTCCGTGAGGCGAGACGCGCGGCCACGCTCGCCCCGAGCGCGGCGATGCGGTCGAGATCCGGGTAGTTGACCGTATCGGCGTCGTCGGTCGGCCGGTGGTAGTCCTCGTGACTCCCGGTGAAGAACGCGAGGCTCGGCACCTCGGCGGCGTTGAGGCTCGTGACGTCGGTGGGTAGATAAGGGTCGGCGACGAATTGCAGGTCAAACCCGATCGGCTCGTTGAGCTCTTCTACCAGCTCGGTCCAGATCGTGCTGGAGCCGACCGCCTGCACGGTGAGCGTGTTGTCACGCAGACGACCGACCATGTCGAAGTTGAGATACGCGGCAATCTCGTCCATCGGCACCGGCGCCTGGTCGACGAACTCCGCCGAGCCGAGCAGGCCGAGCTCCTCACCGGACCAGAATGCGAGGACGACCCCGCGACTGCGATCGGCATGCTGCGCGAGCTGCGCTCCGGCTGAGAGCACGGCGGCCACGCCAGACGCGTTGTCATCGGCGCCGTTGTGAATCTCGCCAGACTCCTCGGCCCGGGCGAGCGAGTCGCCGCCGCGGCCATGCCCGAGATGGTCGTAGTGGGCCCCGAGCATCACGTACGGCTCCGCGACCTCCGCCGCCGGGGCCACGCCCGGTGGCAGGTAGCCGATCACGTTGTATCCGGTTCCTTCCTCACGCTCGAGTTTGACGTCGAGCGACACCGTGAACGGTAGGTCGAACCCGGTGACGTGTGGGTTCGCCGTGTCCAGCGACGCCTGCACGTCCTCGAGCGATTCTCCGACGCCCTGCATGAACGCCTCGCCGAGCGCTCCCGTGACCGTGGCCGCGACGATGCCGGCATCACCCATCGCGCTGTCGAAGGTCAGCGCCGCCAGCTCGCCGGCGTTCGGTGAGCGCGGACCGGTGACGACGATCAAGCCCTTCGCGCCCCGCGCCCTCGCGGCGGTCGCCTTGAAGCGCGCCGCTGAATTGCGGCTCAACATGGCACGCACGTCGCCTTCCGCGTCCTCGGGGAAGTATCTGAGCACGAGGACAATCTTGTCCGTCACATCGAGCGTGGCGTAGCTGTCATAGCTGAACCCGTCGGTTTCCGGCACCGACAACCCATAGCCGGCAAAGACGAGTGGCCCGGAGACCGACGCGGCATCCGAGAACGCCAGCCCCCGGACGTCCCCCGCACCCCAAGGGGTCGCCTCGGCATCGGGCGCGCTAACCTCGAGCGTGGTCCCCGTATCGCTCACACCGGACGTAAACGCGAACGCCTGTCGATACTCCGCTTGTCCCGGCAGCGGTTCGGCGCCGATCGCGTCGAGCTGCTCAACGAGATAGTCGGCGGCGAGCCGGCTACCGGCGGAACCGGTCAGTCGACCCTCGAGCTCATCCGCGGCGAGCCGCGTGACGACGGCGCGGGTGTCAATGTCTCGGGTCGGCGGTGCGCTACACGCGACCGCTGCACCCGCCAGGAAAACGGCGATCACGCGTCCAGTCATCGATTCCCTCGTTGGTGGCCTGCAGCGGAGCGGCGTCACGGCAGACGCACGACACGGGAGCCAAACCGCAATGCGCGCGAGTCCGACTCCCAGGCAAACTCGTAGGTTTCGGGTTCAGAGGTGAAGAATCGCTCGCCGGTATGCACCTTGACGGCTTCGATCCACGCGGTTCCACCGTTCGAGACGACGAACGCGATCGCGGACGCGTCGGGCGCCCACTGTGGATCGGCGAGCGTGCGGAGGTCGAACTCGTTGGCCGGCGTCTGGGTGTGCCGGGTATCGACCAAGTGGGTGGTCGTACGCAGATCCGACGACAGCACCCACAGCCCGTCGGGCGCCACGACCGCCACGCGCTGACCGTCGGGCGACCACGAGGGATCGCACGTCCCGGATGCGGTCGCCACCTGGAGCGTCTTCGTGCCGTCGCGCACCCACACTCGGGTGCGGGGCACGAGCCGCGTGCCGCGTTCGATGGCCGGGCCCGGCTCCTCGGCGCAGATCGCGACGCGGCCTTTGTGCCACGTGAAATTGACGAGCCGCAGCGCCCCCGGTGGCACGGGCGGCGGGCCCGGAGCGTCCTCGGATTCCGGTTCGTCTGGCGAGAGTGGCTGTTGCGCCGCACCAGAGGCAACCGCAACGAGGATTGCACACGTCAGCCAGACACCACGCCTGACCGGGCGCGACCAGTGGGCATCGCGACGCGGCGCGTGGGCGTGGAAACCGAACATCGCGATCACTCTACCCGATACTGACCCGGGTCAGGGCGCGGTGGCTGCCAGCGGCGCTGACCTGCGTCAGGGCGCGGTGGCTGCCAGCGGTGCTGAGAGGGCGCGGTGGCTGCCAGCGGCGCTGACCTGCGGCAGGGCGCGGTGGCTGCCAGCGGCGCTGACCTGCGGCAGGGCGCGGTGGCTGCCAGCGGCGCTGACCTGCGTCAGGGCGCGGTGGCTGCCAGCGGCTCGGGACGCGCACCGCCGGCCGAGTGAAGGACGTCGACAACACCGCCCGTGAGCGCACTGACCCGCGCGCCCGGCGTGACGATCCCGACCAGATTGAGCGGGTCCGCGGCGGAGACGAGGACGGCGTCCCGCGCGCCGCCCTCGCGACGCACGATGCGGAGCAGCTCCACCGCATCAGGGCGCGCGAACTGCTCGCCGATGAAACCCGCGACGAATCGCCCCCCTCGAATCTCGCCGCGCGCTTCCAGCCGCCGAAACGCGGCGAGCAGCGCGCGCCACGGCGGCGTGTTGGTTTCGCGCCGCACGAGATCCCGGAAGACGACGCCCCATCGCGCCAGTAGCTGGCGCGCGAACGTTTCCGCGCGCGCGTGTTCACGCCGCTCCGTCGCCGCGAGATCGTCATCGTGTGCACGGTCGTCCCCGACGTCCGGCCGCAACAACGCCCAGCGCCCCGCCGCATGGCGCGGACGCGCCGCGCGATACCGTCCCTCGCCACGCCGGCGTTTCGGGTGAACCAACGCGCGCAAGTTGTCGAACCCATCGGCGGTCACCAGGCCGGCCGCGACGAGCTCCCACAGCCCGTCCTCCACTTCGCTCGGGAGACGGCCCGTCTCGCGCACGAGCTCTTTGAGAAATGACGCACCGCGCCGGCCGAGCGCCCCCAGCACGTCCCGCGCCGGGTGCGACAGCACGGACACCGAATCGGCGTCGCCCCCGACGGCCGGTGCCGACGGGGACATCAGCCACGCGCAGTCCTCGCGGAGGAAGATCGCCACTGGCGCAACCCGGGTCGGCCGCACCCGCCGCGTGCGCGCACGAGCACCGTCTCCGTTCGGCCCGGCAGTCGGACCGGCATCCGAGGGCTCGAACGCCGGATGGGGCGACAACCGGCCCCACATCACCTCGCCCGACAGGCAGAGGTGGTCGAGGGTCTCGGGATCGTAGTTGACGACGCGACGCGTAAGCACGTCGCGCTCCCACGCCGCAGTGGACACTTCGTAGCCTTGCAGTTGACGCAGTACCTGCAGGAGACCACTGGTGCCGTGCATCTGCGTGCCCGGCGCGACGTGCTGCCAGCGAGCGAGAAACCGGACGAGCACCGACGTCGACACCGGTTCGATCTCGCGGCGCAGGCGGCCGAGCGTGAGTCGATGGATTCGCGCCAGCACGCGGCGGTTGCACCATTCGACCTCGGCGCCTTGCGTGCGCGAGGCCACCGAAAAGCGGCCACGCAGCGCCTGACCCTCGCCCTCGAGCCGCGCGAGACCCGCTGCGATGTCATCGATCGGCACCGCCAGCCGATCCGCCAGGTCGGTAGCTGTCATCGGACCGGACGACTCCAGCCATCCGCGAAGCAGCTCCGTCACGGCCGCCTCACGGCCCTCGGGCACCAGCTGCTCAACGCGCGGCAGGTGGCGGTCCGCATCGCCGGCCGGGTAGACCGCCTCCGCGAGCGCCACGCGCTCCGCGGCGACCCAGAACGGCGCCACGCCCACGGTGAGCGTCATCGCCCGACGCGCATCCGCCAGCTCCTCGAACCACTCGCGCCAGACCGAATTCGGCGGCACGGCCGTCAGCGTCAACAGCGCATCGTGGAGCTCATCCGCGTCGCGGACGACGGGCCACACGTCAGACGCGACTTCCGCGATGGCGGCCTCATCGAGCGCGCCCATCTCGCCGGCATCGTCGCCCAGCGTGCGCCGCAGCTGCACGGCGCGCGCGCGACGCTCCTCGAGCGGCGCGTCGTCGAGAAACGCATAGGGATTGGCGTTGAGGATCTCGTGTCCGAGCGGTGACGGCTCGGCGGTATCGATCGACCGGGTCGTGATGGTCCCACCCTCGATGCCGGCCAGCAGCTGCCGGAGCCCGTCGAGATCCATCGCTTCGTGGAGGCAGTCGCGCGCGGTCTCGTTGACCAGCGGGTGATCCGGGATCCGGATCTCGCCGACCAGATTCTCCTGACAAGCCGCCTGATCGGGAAACACCGATGCGAGCAGGTCGTCGGACCGCATCCGCAAGATCGGTGGCGGCACCCTGCGCCCTCCGGAAAACCGGAGGATGGCCAGCGCGCGAGAGGCGTTCCACCGCCAGCGCGCTCCGAACATCGGCGCGGGGAGCATCGCCTGGGTCAGCACCTCCTCGACCGTGTCGGGATTGAGAAAGCGGAAGACGACCTCGAGCGGGAAGCTGTGTTGTTCTGCAAGCGAGATGACGATGCCGTTGTCCGTCGCCGCCGCCTGCAGCTCGAAGTTGAAGCTGCGACAAAACCGCTTCCTGAGCGCGAGTCCCCACGCCCGATTGATCCGCGCGCCAAACGGGGCGTGCAGCACGAGCTGCATCCCGCCACCCTCGTCGAAGAAGCGCTCGGCCACGACGGTCTCCGTCGTCGGCAGCGCGCCCAGCGCCGCGGCGCCGGCACGCAGATATGCGACGACCTGATCCGCGCCGGACCGATCGAGGCCGCACTCCTCGACGAGGAACCGCACCGGGTCGGCCACCGCGTCGCCGTTCGGCGAGGCGACGCGCGCGCGAACCTCGGATACCTCGGCCGAGAGCTCGCGCGTGCGGCCCGGCGCCTCACCACGCCAGAACGGAACCGATGGTGCAGCGCCGTGCGCATCCTCGACACGCAGGCGGCCAGATTCGACGCGCCGGATCCGCCACGACGTCGTGCCGAGCAGGAAGATGTCCCCTGCCATGCTCTCGACCGCGAAGTCCTCGTCGACCGTGCCGACGGTCGTCCCGTCGGGTTCGGCAACAACGAGATAGTTCGCGTTGTCCGGAATGGCGCCGCCGGACGTGATCGCGGCCAGACGGGCGCCGCGCCGCCCCCGCACGATACCGTTCACCCGGTCGCGGTGCAGATACGCCCCCGCACGGCCGCGCTGGGTCGAGATGCCGTCGGACAGCATCGCCAGCACGGCATCGAACTCCGGGCGAGGCAGCTCGCGGTACGGGAACGCACCGCGGACCAGTAGAAACAAATCCTCCTCCGTCCACGACTCGTTGGCCGCCGCGGCCACGAGCTGCTGGGCGAGCACGTCACGCGGCCACGGCGGGATCTCGCGGGCGTCGAGTGCTCCGCGACCCATCGCCCTGACGAGCGCCGCGCATTCGACGAGCTCGTCCCGGGTCGTCGCGAAGAACCGGCCCTTCGGCAGACAGGTGCGGTCGACCCTGTGGCCCGAGCGGCCGACGCGCTGCAGCGCCACGGCGATCGAGCGCGGGGTGCCGACCTGACACACGAGATCGACCGAGCCGATGTCGATGCCCAACTCCAGCGACGCCGTGGCCACCACCGCTCGCAGTCGTCCGTCCTTGAGCTCGCGTTCGGCCGTCTGGCGTAGCACCCGCGACAGGCTGCCGTGATGCGCGAGCACGGCTTCGTTGCCGAGACGCTCGTGAAGATGATGCGCAACCCGTTCGCACAATCGGCGCGTGTTGACGAACACAAGCGTCGTTCGATGCGCACGCACGAGCTCGGCGATGCGGTCGTAGATCTCGTCCCACATCTCGTTCGTCGCAACCACGCCGAGCTCCTCGTGCGGCACCTCCACCGCCAGATCGAGATCTCGGCGGTGCCCCATGTTGATGATCGTGGCTGGAGGCTCGGCGGTGCGGCCCTTCGCCGCGTCGCGGGAACCGACGAGAAAACCGGCAACGTCCTCGATCGGCTTGACGGTCGCCGACAGTCCGATTCGCTGGGGCTTCGATCCGCCGTTCTTCTGGACAAGATCGTCGAGCCGCGCGAGGCTCAGCGCCAGGTGGGACCCACGCTTGTCGTCGACGAGGGCATGAATCTCGTCGACGATGACGGTCTCAGTCGTGGCCAACATCCGCCGGCCGCGCTCGGCGGTGAGCAGGATGAACAGCGACTCGGGCGTCGTGACGAGGATGTGCGGCGGCGTGCGCACCATCTGCTCGCGATCCCAGGTCGGTGTGTCACCCGTGCGAATCGCGGCGCGAACAGGCGAGAACGACCGGTGACGCGCGGCGGCCAGCGACGAGATTTCCTGGAGCGGCACTTCGAGGTTTCTGTGAATGTCGGTGCTGAGCGCCTTGAGCGGCGACACGTAGACGACGCTCAGTCGATCGGCGAGCCCGGTCTCGGTCGCGGTCACGACGAGACCGTCGAGACAGATGAGGAACGCCGCGAGCGTCTTCCCCGATCCTGTCGGGGCCGAGATCAGCACATCTCGACCGGCCTGGATCTCCGGCCACGCCGCGGTCTGCGGTTCGGTCGCGCCGGCGAATCGGCCGGCGAACCACTCGGTCGTCAGGGGATGGAAGCCGTGCATCGGGAGAACATTGCTCGTGGACTGCTACAGTCCACTAGTCTACGCCCTACCCATGACACCGGCGATCACGAAAGCCACGCTACGTGACGTGAGCGCGCGGCTCGCCGAGGCCGACGCGGATCTGGCGCGTGTGCAGCGGCTGCACGGCCCACCGCCGCTCTGGGCGCGCCGACCCGGCTTCGCGACGCTCGTGCGGATCATCCTGGAACAGCAGGTCTCACTCGCCTCGGCCCGGGCAGCGTTCGCCGCGCTCCAGCGACGCACCGGCGCGGTCACGCCGGAGCGCGTGCTGGAGTTTGGCACCCGAGGTCTCAAGGCAGCCGGCTTGACACGGCAAAAGGCGCGCTACGTGTGCGAGCTGGCCGACGGGGTGGCACAAGGTCGTGTAGACCTCACGCGCCTCCGCCGGCTCAGCGACGCCGATGTCCGCGAGACGCTGACCGCCGTCGTGGGCATCGGCCCGTGGACCGCCGACATCTATCTGATCATGGCGCTCGGTCGGCCGGATGTGTGGCCAGTCGCCGACCTGGCCCTCACGAAATCAGTGATGCGTCTCAAACGGCTCCGGCGGGTGCCGGACGAGGTGCGCCTCGCGCGCATTGCGACCGCGTGGCGTCCCTGGCGATCGGTCGCCGCGCGGATGGCCTGGCACTATTACCTCTGCGGATACGGTTGATTCAGCCGGGCCGTTGCGCCTGGTTCTGCTGGAACGCCTGCTCACAGGCCAGCCGGAATCGCTCATCCAGCGTCTGCGCGTCCTGACCGGACACCCGGCCGAGCTTGCGCCGCTCGAGCATCAACCGCTTGACGTCCTCCACCGCAGCGCGTCGTCGGGCCGTGTCGTCGCCGCGGCTTCCCATCGTGTTGCTGGCGAGCTGCTCGCGCCACTTCTTCGCGAGAATCTCTGACGGGGAGGCGCCCGCGTCGTCGAGCGCGGCGGTCGGCGCGAGCGCCTCGGCTCGCGTGCACAGGGCCTCCAGCCGCTTGAGAAATCGTGCTGGATCGAGATCCGTCCCTCGAAAGGCCTCGGGGTGAGCGGCGACCACCTTGGTCACCGCCCGGCCGAACCGCGTTGCGAGCTGTCGCCGGATGTCAGGCGGCACCTCGGCCGCCTGTCGCCACTTGTTCTGGAGGTCGCGGACGGTGTCGATCAGCACGTCCGACGCTGGCGCGGTGCTCGGCGACGCATCGCCTGCCCCCTCGCGTGTGGCCGCCAGGGATTCGAGCTCGGCGCAGAGCGCCTCTCGTGTGGCGATCCGCTCTGCGGCCGCCTCGCGCGCACCGTCCTGGACCCGTTCGGACACCGCGTCGCAAGCGGTACGAAAGCGTTGCCATACCGCCTCGGAGCGTGTCCGCCGCACCGCCCCAATCGTCTTCCATTCGGCCTGGGCGCGTCTGACCTCCTCCGTGGCCAATCCAAGGTCGTCCGCCCTGCCGAGTACCTCGACGCGGGCGCACAACGCCTCTTTCTGCTCGAGGTGTTTCGTCCAGAGCTTCTTGCGCTCGGCGAGATCGGATTTGCGGCGCGTGAAGAAGCCGCTGCAGGCAGTCCGGAATCGGTTCCAGAGCGCGCGCTGGTCCTTCAGGGGCGCCGGCCCGAGCGCCTTCCACTCGGCCTGCAGCGCCGTCAGCCGCTGGGCGGTCTTCATCCAATCCGTGGACGCGCTGAGACCTTCCGCCTCAGCGACGATCGCCTGCCGACGCGCGAGCCCCTCTGCCCGCGTGGCACGCCTCGCATCGAGATAGGCCTGGCATCGTGGGTAGACCGCGTCGTGCGCCTGCTTGAATCGCCGCCAGAGCGCGTCCCCCTTGTCCTTTGGGACATCGGCCACCTTGCGCCACCGCTCCATGAGGTCACGGAATCGTCCCGCCAGCTGGGCATCGTCCAGCTCAGGGCGGTCGGGTGGCGCGGCCGACAGCGCCTCCATTTCCCGGCACAGCTCCTCTTGGAGACCGAGATTCGCCCACTGCTGCCAGTCGGCGAAATCGCGGAGCTCGCGGACGCGTCCGAGCAGCGCAGAGTGTCCACGGCGGAGCCGCTGCGTCATGTGGTCTCGGTCATTGCGCGTCGGCACGGGCGGGAGCTTGTCGAGCGCCTGACGCGCCGCGCGAAGCTGCCGCTCCGCCTCCCCGAGGCGAAGTGCATCGTCCGCGACCGACGCATCGACGGCGGCCGCGAGCCGGTCGAGCGCCGCGAGGTTGTGCTGCTGCTGGCGAAGGCGGTCGGCGCGCGCGCGCGCCGACAGCGCCCGCCGGGCTGCTTCCGCCGCGGCCTTTCGCTGCTCGAGCGCCGTCACCACCGCAGCGGTCTCCGCATCGCCAGCCGGTATCTCCGCCGCGGCGACCATCAGGGTGGTCCACGTCTTGTCCAGCACCGGCCACCGCGCTTTGATCTGGGCGACATCTTCGGTCTGCACCACCGTCTCGATGTCGTTGATGAGCGAGTCGAGCTGGCGCACGCGTTCGTGCCGTGCCACCCACGCGTCGTGCCGGCGTTCGCATGCGACCCCGGCGTCCGCGAACCGCCTCGCGAGCTCTTCCCGGTCGGTCGGGTCGACCGTCGTCTGGGCCGCGTCGGCGAGCATCAGGCCCTCCCAGCGTACCCGCGCCTCAACGACGTGGTCACGTGCGAGTGGGCCGTCCAACTGTTCGACGTGCTCGCACAAGGACACGAGCGGCGCGAGTGCGGCGGCCCGCTGGGCGTCGGCTTGCCGGGTCTGGGTCGCGACGAGCTCGAGTCCGAGCAATCGGTCCTCGACCGCCCGACGCGCCTGGGCGAACCGTGACGCGACCGCCGGCGGGATGGGTGCGTCGAGTGCCGCCCAACGCTGCACGACACGATCGAGCTCGTGCCGGCCCGCGTCGAGATCGCTGGTCGCCCGTAGCACGTCGACAGCCTCGCACAGCGCCGAAGCCGCATCCTCCACGATCGGTGGCTCTACATCGTCCGTCGCCCGCGCAGTCAGGGCGGCACGGGCGCGGCGCGACACAGCCTTGTGCCGAGCGCGGCGCGCGATCTCTTCCAACGTTCCTGCCGCGGGCGTGCTGTCGCCCGCCACGAGTCGGTCAAACGCTGCCAGCGCAACCGTCTTGTCGTCCGCCTTCAGCGCAATCGCCGACAGCTCGTCGTGGTCAACGAGCCGCTCGAGCGCCTCTCGCGCGACGCCTGCGTGCCGCGCGCGGCGCGCGACCGCGCCCAGTGCCTTGTCATCGGTGAGCCGCGACGCCGCTGCGCGGCTCACCGCTTCGGTCGTCGCGGACCTGGCCACGGCCGCCACGTCGCGTTCATCGCTCAACACCGCCAGGACCGCATCGGTGTTCGTCGCATCCGGCGCGGCAATCAGCAGGTTTCGCGCGGCGGTCGTCGCCGCGCCGAGCACCCCCTCGTCGTGCTCGGCGCCCGCCGCCAAGAGGTCGGCGATGGTTGCGGCGTCCGTCAAGCGCTCCACCGCCGCCTGGCGTACACCCGGATCGTCGTCCTGGCGCGCGATCTCGCCCAGCAGCCCCTGCTCCCCGTCGGCGAGCTCCCGCACGGCGCTCGCGCGCATCGCCGGGTCGTCACTCTGCCATTCGGGCTGTGTGCGGAACCGTTCGATCAGCTTCATAGGCATAGGGCGCAGGGTGGACAGCCTGTGGGAGATTATGCATACTCGGGACCGACTTTTGGGCTTAACTTTCGTTGGAACCGTGCGAGACACGCGAGCCTCATCGCGGAACGCAGTCCCGCCAGGCCAACGAAATCCCGGTTCATTGGATTCAAGATTCATGATATTGGATAAATCCAACTACGCGATCGTCGGAGGCCGCCAGGGGCTCCCTACATGTCGTCTCGCGCATTGCTAGTTACCGGAGTCCTGACCGCGATGACCGGTGGAACCGCGGCTGACGCGTCCGCCCAGAGCAACCCGGTCGCCGTCATCGAGACAAGTCTCGGCAGCATGACGGTCGAGCTGTTTCGCGATCAGGCCCCGATCTCCGTCGAGAACTTTCTGACGTACGCCAACGACGGATTCTTCGCGGGGACGATTTTTCACCGTGTCATCCAGGACTTCATGATCCAGGGCGGCGGGTTTACGCCCGATATGGGCGAGAAGGCTACCCGGGCCGCGATCAAGAACGAGGCGACCAACGGTCTCCGGAACGAGCGCGGCACGATTGCCATGGCCCGAACGCCCGCCGTGGACAGCGCGACGGCGCAGTTCTTCATCAACACGGTCGACAACGGGAGTCTCAATCACCGGAGCACCGACCCGCGGGGCTATGGGTACGCGGTGTTCGGGCGGGTCACGGACGGCTTGGACGTCCTCGATGCGATTGCGGCGGTCTCGGTCACGAACCAGGGGCCGCATCAGAACGTCCCGGTCGACGCGGTCATCATCAACTCGGTCACCGAGCAATAGCCGGTCGTGGAAGAGAGACACATGCGATTCACCGTCACCGCGTGCCTCGTCTCCATGTGGCTCGCCGGCGCGCCCAGTGGGGCCGCCGCGCAGGAGCCTCCAGCGAACCCGCGGGTTGTCATCGAGACATCGATGGGCGACATCACCGTCGAGCTGCTGCGCAGCGCCGCGCCGGTCTCGGTGGCCAACTTCCTCACCTATGTGCAGGCCGGCTACTACGACGGCACCGTCTTCCATCGCGTCATCCGAAACTTCATGATCCAGGGAGGTGGCCTCACGGAGGACCTGGAGCGCAAGATGGATGGGCTGCGCGGCGGCATCCTCAACGAGGCAACCAACGGGCTCGAGAACCAGCGTGGCACGGTCGCCATGGCGCGCACGGCGGCACCCAATTCCGCGAGCTCGCAGTTCTTCATCAATGTGGAGGACAACGGCTCGCTCGATCACCGCAATACCACCCAGCGGGGGTTCGGTTACGCCGTGTTCGGACGGGTCAGCGAGGGGATGGACGTTGTCGACGACATCCGGGGAGTCGCCACGCACACCGCCAACGACATGGACAATGTGCCCCGTGAGACGGTGCGCATCACCACGATCCGACGCGTAGAAGACTAGGCTCCGCCCTCGAACCCCCGTGGGCCCAAAGGCGTGCGCTGGTGCACCACCACCGTCGCGCTACGGTCCCAACGTCGGGCTCGCAGCGCGCCCGGCCGCAAGGCGCCGCGACGAAGGCAGACAGGACGTCTGTCGAGGAGTGGCAACGCCGCGGATGGGTGTGCTGCGGGCCCGACGTTGAGGGCGTAGCTCGACGGCGGTGCACTAGAGTTGCTACGTATGCCCACACCGCCGCCAACGGCCGCCCTGAGCACCGTCGAGGACCGAGTGCTCGAGGTCGTGACCGAGCTGGTCGGCGAGCTGCGCGGCACGGGCGCACCGACGCACGCCCGGCTCGACGACGGGCTCGAGCGTGACCTCGGCATCAGCAGTCTTGAACGGGTCGAGCTCCTGGTCCGTCTCGAGCACGCCTTCGGCGTCCGCCTCGGCGACGCGGCGATGGCCGATGCGGAGACGTCACGCGATCTCGCGCTCGCGATCACGCACGCGGACCCTGGCGCCGCCGATGCCGTGCCCGCCGCGCGCACCGAGCGCGACGCCACCGCGGTCCCTCCGCCGGCGGCGAACACGCTCGTCGAGGCGCTCGCGTGGCACGTCGAGCGCACGCCCGAGCGCGTCCACATCCATTTGCGCGGCGAGGACGCAGACGAAACACCGCTCAGCTACCAATGGTTGTGGGACGAGGCGAGCCGGGTCGCGCGCGGCCTCGCAGATCACGGCATCCGGCACCGTGACACCGTGGCGATCATGCTGCGCACGGAGCCGGCGTTTTTCCCGGCGTTCTTTGGCGCATTGATGGCTGGGGCCATCCCGGTCCCCCTGTATCCGCCGTTTCGGGCAGACCGGATTGAAGAGTACGTGCGCCGACAGATCGGCATCCTCCAGAACGCGGGTGCCCGCGTGATGATCACGTTCGCCGAAGTCGAGCGCGTGGCCAGCATGCTGGTCGGCCAGGCAACCGAGCTCACGACGGTGGCGACCGTGGACAAGCTGTCCGCCGACACCGGCGCACCGCCGCGCCGCGTCGCCGGCGACGCCCCGGCGCTCATTCAGTACACGTCGGGCAGCACCGGGCATCCGAAGGGCGTCCTCCTGTCTCACGACAACCTCCTCGCGAACATCCGCGCGATCCAGGCGGGTCTGGCCATCGGACCTCACGATGTCGGGGTCAGCTGGCTCCCGCTCTATCACGACATGGGTCTCATCGGGTCCTGGCTCGCCACCATGTACTGCGGCACGCCGCTCGCGTTGATGTCGCCGCTCGCGTTTCTCGCGCGGCCGGCACGGTGGCTGCACACGCTGCACGCCCACCGCGGCACGTTGTCGCCGGCACCCAACTTCGCCTACGACCTCTGCGCGCATCGTGTCACCGACGCGGAGCTCGAAGGCCTCGACCTCAGCGCAGTGCGCGTGCTGCTCAACGGGTCCGAGGCGGTGTCGCCCGACACCCTCGAGCGCTTCACCTCGCGCTTCGCCCCCTACGGCCTCGATCCAGGAGCCGTGATGCCGGTCTACGGTCTTGCCGAGTGCGCCGTCGGTCTGGCGATGCCACCCGTCGGCCGACCGACGCGTGTGGATCGGATTGCGCGCGCGGAGTTCGAACGCACCGGGCACGCGGCGCCCGCGCCGGACGGCGACGCGACGGCGCTTCGCTTCGTCTCGTGTGGGCGCGCGCTGCCGGATCACGAGGTGCGGGTGGTCGACACGGAGGGGGCGCGAACGACCGAGCGCCGGGAGGGGCGCATTCGCTTTCGCGGACCGTCGGCGACGGCTGGCTACTACCGGAACCCCGACGCCACCGGCGAGCTCATCGGCCGCGACGGCTGGCTCGAAACCGGCGACCTCGGCTACGTCGCCGATGGCGAGCTGTTTCTGACCGGACGTCGGAAAGACCTCATCATCACCGGGGGTCGCAACGTCCATCCGCACGAAGTCGAGGAGATCGTCGGCGACGTCTCGGGCGTGCGCACCGGATGCGTCGCGGCGTTCGGGGTCACCGACCCGACACGCGGCACCGAGCGTTTCGTGATCGTGGCCGAAACCCGAGCTAGCGACACCGAGGAGCGCCGCGCCATCCAGTCGGCGGTGATCGCCAGAGTGACGGATGCGCTCGGTCTCGCGCCTGATCGCGTGGTGCTCGGTCCGCCCGGGTCGGTGCCGAAGACCTCGAGCGGCAAGATACGCCGGTCCGCGACACGCGACGCCTTCGTCGCGAATCGGATCGATCGACGGCCGCCATCGGTCGTCGGGCAATGGCTCCGCCTGCTCGGCGTCGCGGCGGTCGGCGCGGGCTCCCGCGGCGCGCGTACATGCGCGCAGGGCCTCTATACCGCCTACGTCGCCTGCGTGATCATGGCCACCGGACTCCCCACGTTCGGCGTGATGGCGCTTGGCCCGTCCGGCCGCTGGATCGATGGTCTGGTTGGCCGCTGGACGCGCCTGGTGCTCGCGCTCGCCGGATGCCGCGTGGAGGTCGCCGGCCGCGACCGGGTGCCCCTGGACGAGCCGTGCGTGCTCGTCGCCAATCACGCCAGCTTCCTCGACCCGGCGTTGGTGATGGGGCTCCTCCCCATCGGTGCCCGGTTCGCGGTCAAGGGTCGCCTGTCGCGCTATCCCATCCTCGCCATGGCCATCAGGAAGGGTGGTCATATCCGCCTCGAGAAACGCCACCTCTCGGAGCGGATCGAGGGCGCAGGTGACATCCTGGCCCCCTTGGGCGCCGGCGAGTCATTGTTTGTGTTTCCCGAGGGAACCTTTGACGTGGCGCCGCAGCTCCTGCCGTTTCGGCTCGGCGCGTTTCGCGCGGCCGTCGACAGCCGGTGCCCCGTCGTGCCGGTGGCCATTCGCGGGACGCGGCACATCTGGCCCGCAGAGACGTGGATGCTACGGCCGGGTCCGATCAGTGTGACCTTCGGCGAACCGCTCAAGGCCACCGGTGGCGACTGGCCCGAGATCGTGAGGCTTCGGGACGAGGCGAGGGCGTTTATTTCAGAGCACGTCGGGGAAGATTGATCTCGGCCTCAGGGCCGCAGCACCACCCGGCCGACCACCTCCCCGGCGCGCAGATCGTCGAGCGCGGCTTGCGCCGAGGCCAGCGGCCGCTCTTCGATCGGGAGCGGCGGAATCGTCCCTGCCCGCACCTCGGTCATCAGCGAGGCCATCTCCGCGAGACTGCCGACATACGATCCGCACAGGGTGAGCTGCTTGAGCGGCAGCAGCGGCAGCGACAGCGGCAAGGCGCCGCCGAACAGTCCGACGACAACGAGCATTCCGCCCGGCCCGAGCGCGCTCAACGCGAAGGCCGCCGACCGGGCCGACCCGACGAAGTCCACGGCCGCGGTGACCCCGCCTCCTGTCCGGCGTTTGACGCGCTTCGCGGCGTCTGGTGCGGTCGTGTTCACGACCTCCACGGCGCCGCGCGCGCGGGCGGCCTCGAGACGACGCTCATCGATGTCAGCCCCAATCACGGCCGTCACGCCGAGCGACGGCGCCAGGCTGAGCGCAGCCAGCCCCACCCCGCCGAGCCCCACGACCAGCACCTCCGACGACGTGTCACCGAGGCGCGCGGTCTTCGCGAGGGCGCTATACGCGGTCAGCCCGGAGCAGGCATAGGTGGCCGCCGTCGCGACGGCAACCGAGCCAGCATCGAACAAGTAGCGTGGATGCGGGACAAGCACGTGATCGGCGAACCCCCCCGCGACGGCGACGCCAAGCGCGCGCGCCTTCAGACAGACGTGCTCCTCTCCGGCCAGGCAGCGGTCGCACGCGCCGCATCCGATCCACGGGTATACGACGCGCCGGTCGCCGACCGCCACACCGTCGGCCGCCGGACCGCACCCGACCACGACCCCCCCGATTTCGTGCCCAAGGGTGAACGGCAACTCGCGACCCTTCGTCAGGTCGAGACGGCGTGAGTCGCCGAGATCGAAATAGCCGTCCGACAGATGCAGGTCGCTGTGGCACACACCGCACGCCTCGACCGCGACCAGGACCTCGGTGCCTGTTGGTTCGGGCGGCTCGGTCTCGACGCGTCTCAAGGGCTGGCCGTAATCCGTCAACTGATAGCTGATCATCACGCCTCCGGGTCCCAACGCCGCGGCAGACCTCTCGTCTCACGCGCGGTCCCTCGACGCCGTGCCGTAGAGGAAGAAGTTCGCCGTGCCTCGAACTGTCGCACGCCAACCCAGCGCTTCGAGCTGCGCCGCCAGGTCGGCCGGCTTGTAGAAGATCTTGACGATCTCGAACTCGCGCCCATCGCGTAGGCGTCGCCGGCTGCGGGTCAATCGAGGGTCGCCCGAGACATGATCCGCCGCGGTCGACTCCGGGTGATACCGACTATCGGCAAAGAAGACCCGGCCGCCGGGCGTCAAGCAGCGCGCGACCAGGCTCCAGAACGCGATGAACCGCGACGCCGGAACATGCGAGAGCCAGAAACCGAAGAACACGAAGTCGTAGCGGCGATCTGGTTCCCAGGAAAACAGGTCCGCAACCCGGTAATCGACGGCGGCCGGCGCCACGCGCGTCCGGTTGAGGGCGATCACCTCGGGCGAGGCATCAACGGCGGTCACCGCCTTCGCACACGGAACCAGTCGTTGGGTCCACAACCCGGTCCCGCAGGCCAGCTCCAGCACGTGACCCGACGGCCCCGCCGCGACGAGGGCGGCGCGCACCTCCTCGACCTCCGCCCGCCAGCGCCGAGTGTGGCGGTCGCCACGATAGTAGTCGCCGCGGCGATAAAACCAGTCGTCATACTCGGGCGCGCGCGCCCGATAGTAGGCGACTTGCTCCCGAACCGCGTCGTCGTCGGTGCGCGCACGTGCCGTCGCGTCGAGAACCATCCTCCGATCTCACCCCCCGGCTTCGAGCGCAAGTCGCTCCAAAGCATCGCCGGTGAGGCGATACACCGTCCATTCGTCCATCGGATTTGCCCCCGCGCGCCGGTATGACGTGATCGCCAGCTCGTTCCAGTCGAGCACCGACCACTCGAAACGACCACAGCCGCGTGCGACCGCGAGCCGGGCGAGATGCGCAAGCAGCCGACGTCCGAAGCCGCGGCCCCGATGCGCCGGCCGCACGTAGAGGTCTTCGAGATAGAGACCCGGGCGTCCCATGAAGGTCGAAAAGCTGTGAAAGAACAGCGCGAACCCGACCGGCGCGCCGCCCGAGCGCGCGATGATCGCCTCCGCTTCCGGCGGCTCGGAAAACAGCGCCCGACGCAGATCGGCTTCCGTGGCCACCACCTGGTCTCCCATCCGCTCGTACTCCGCGAGCTCCTTGATCAGGGTGAGAAGAAGCGCGACATCCTCGTTGGTGGCCCGGTCGATATGGAGGGTGCTGCTCACAGAAATCCAGTGAGCGCCACACTATCATCATCATCATCATCAAGGGCAGACGTGACGAACAGGTCCCTCCTCAACGCGGCGATCCTGATCGGCGGCTTGGGACTGGTCCTGGAAACCGGCGCGTGTGCCGCCGCGCGATATCTGTCGACGCGGGGGGTCGTCTACATCACGGGGGGTCTCGACGTCGTTGACGAGCATCCGGTGCTGGGCTGGCCGGCGACACGCACGCCGCGCATCGCCGCCAGTCGTGATGCCCGCGACGCCCGCGTGACGCCGGCATTCCCCGATTCCGACGGCGAGGGCTGCGTGGCGCTCTACGGCGACTCGTTCACGTTCGGCTCCGGCATCGCCGCGACAGACACGTGGGGTGAAGAGCTCGCTCGACGTCTCAGATGCCGCGTGGCGAACTACGGCGTCGGCGCATATGGCACAGACCAGGCCTTCCTTCGCTTTCGACGCAGCGACGATGACGCACCCATCGCGGTACTGGCGCACCAGGCCGAAAAACGTCATGCGGAACGTCAACCGATTCCGCAACTTGATCTACCCGCACGACGGCCCCCTGCTGAAGCCCCGCTTCGTGCTCGACGACGCTGGGCGCCAGCGCGCGGTGCTGCGTCTGATCCCACGGCCCGCGCTCACGTCGCGCGAGCTCGCGGCGGTCGTGGAGCGACCGGACCACCACTTGAGTCACGAGTACTTCATACCGGGCGGAGACTCCGGCACTGTGCGGGCGGCACCACCGTACACCCTCGCTCTCATCCGTGCGCTCGGTCACTTTCGCGTGCAAGCGACGCTGCGTGGCGAGCCAGGCCACCTGGCGTTCTACCGCGCCGATCACCCTTCCGGGCCGCTCCACGTAACCGCGGCGATCCTGGAGCGATTCGCCGCCGAGGCCACCGACCGCGGCGTCATCGGCGTGGTCGTAGTGCTGCCGACAGCCGATGACGTCATCTACTTTCGAGATCACGGGCAGTGGCCATACGCGCCGCTGGTCACGCAGGTCTCTAGCCGGCTCCACCATCTCGTCGATCTGGGAGCCGCCATGGTGGAGCGGGAGGGCGTCGACGCGGTATGCGAGTGGTTCAGAGACTGCGAGGGGCACCCGAGCGTGGCCGGGCACCGCCTGATCGGCACGATCCTGGACGACTACCTCCGGGGGGCCGGACTCACCGCGCTGGACCGGTGAGTGCCGCATCATCGGCGAGGACGGCCAGCGCCTGCTCGAGGTCGGCGATGAGATCGCCCGCGTCTTCGATACCCAGCGACAAGCGGACCAGATCGGACGGCACGTTGGTACCGGGTCCCTCGACCGGCGCACGGTGCTCCGCCAGACTCTCGACCCCACCGAGCGAGGTCGCATTCCGGAACACCCTAAGAGCGCCGACGACCCGCCGGGCGGCGTCGGCGCCACCGGCGACCTGGAACGACACCATCATCCCGAAGCCACCGCGCATCTGGCGGGCGGCCACGGCGTGACCGGGGTCATCGATGAGACCGGGATAGAACACCGCGGTCACCGACGGCTGGCGCGTGAGGGCCTCGGCCACGTCTTGCGCGTTCCGTGCGGACGCGGGCACGCGCAGAAACAACGTCCGCATCCCGCGCAGCAGCAACCAGCTTTCGAACGGGCCGAGCACCGCCCCACGGTATGCGCGCTCGTGTGCGCAGCGCGCCCACATCTCGTCTTCTCTTGCCGTGACGAGCGCGCCGGCGAGCACATCGGAGTGCCCGTTCAGCTGTTTGGTCGCCGAATGCATGACGAGGTCGGCCCCCAGCTCGAGCGGGCGACACAACACCGGCGTCGCGAGGGTGCCGTCCGCGACGAGACGCGCACCGCCGTCATGCGCGACCGCGGCCGCCGCTGCGATGTCGGTGATCGCCCCCATCGGGTTCGCCGGCGTCTCGATCCAGACCAGCTTTGTCGCCCCCGGTCGCACCGCCGCGCCGAGGGCGTCGAGGTCGCCGTTCGGCACGAAATCGACCGCGATCCGACCGCACGCCGCGCGCTCCTCCAACCAGCGGCGGATCGTCCAGTACATCTGCTGCGGCGCCACCACGTGATCCCCGTGATCCAGCGTCTCGAACACGGTGGTGGCGGCGGCCATGCCCGAGCTGAACAGCAGCGCGGCGCAGCCTGAATCGAGACGCGCCAAGAGGGCTTCCGCAGGCTCATACGTCGGGTTCTGATCGCGCGTGTAGGTATGACCGCCCGGGTAGCTTCCGTCCGGCGCCCGTTCATACGGTGCGGAGGGGTAGATCGGCGGCACGAGCGAGCGGGTGGTCGGTTCGATCCGCCCGAGCGCCTGCGCGGCGAGCGTGGACGGGTTCAACGGGTCGGGCACACGCGCCTCACGCCCGCGCCTCGCCGATATCGACCGTGATCTGTCGCCACTTCCCCTGCCTGAATCGGAGGACGCTCAGCGTGGCGCGCATTATGTGACCGAGGACGATGGCCAGCCAGATGTCCGCTGGGTTGAGCCCGCGTGTGGCCTGGATGAACGTGCAGAGCCCGATCGGGACGACGACCTGCGAGACGATCGAGATGTAGAGCGGGCTGCGCGTGTCGCCGGTGCCCTGGAGGCCGCCCGTATATGTCAGGGCGACCGTCACGAACAGCCCGGACACCGCGAGATAGCTCAGCAACTGCCGGCCGAGCTCGAATTGCACGCCGTCGCCCATGCCGAAAACCATGAACAGCGGTCTCGGGAAGAAGACAAACACCAGGCCGACGACGGAGGCCACGCCCACGCCAATCGATGCGGCGACGAGCGCCGCGCGCTTGCTGCGCTCCGGGTGACCGGCACCGAGATTCTGACCGGCCACCGCCGCTGTCGCCCCCATCAACCCGACCGACGTAAAGGTGATGAGGGCGAACAGCTCCGTGTAGCCCACGGTGTAGGCCGCCTGCGCCTCGGCGCTGTACTCGAGCGAGCCGACAAAGCGCAGCAACAGGACGCCACCGATGTTCATGGCGATGCCCTGGAAGCCGGTCGGGAGCCCGAACCGAAACAGCTCGCGGATGATGCCCCAGTCAGGCGCAAACGACATGTTCCGCGTGAAGTGAATCACGAGCCGTCCCGAAAACAGCAGCCAGAGGAATGCGGCTCCGGTGATCCCACTGGCGATCGCGGTGCCCATGGCCGCACCGAGGGTGCCGAACGCAGGGATCGGACCGAGGCCGCGGATGAGAATGACGTTCAGCACGATGTTCAGCACGGTCATCACCACGCCGAGGCGCAGCGGGGTGCGCGCATCGCCCGCCGAGCGGAGCGCACCGCTCATCATGAAGAAGATGAGCATCCCGATACTGAAGACGAACATGACCCGGATATACGGCAGGGCCTCGACCTGCACCTCGGGCGCCGCGTTGATCATGTCGAGCATCGCCGGCGCCACGAAATACCCGATCGGAGCAAGCACGCCGAGCGCCATGAAGACGGCCGTCAGGAACGCCTGGTAGACCGTCCGGTTGACCTTGGCGTGATCACCTTCGCCCGCGAAGCGGGCGACCAGCACGCCCATCCCGCTGAAGACGGAGGCGACGAACACGATGACGAGGAGGAAGATCTGCATGCTGACGCCGATCGCAGCATTGCCCGTGTGCCCGACGTAGTTCCCGACCATGGCCTGGTCGACGATGCCCTGGAGACCACCGATGATGTTCTGCAGCATCGTCGGCCACGCGAGCTTCCACACTGCCCGGCCGAGCGGCCCGTCGACAATGGCACGGTCGAACGTCTTGGCCGGCCGAGCGCTCTTGCTCATGCGTGGACGCGGGAGGGGGTCGGTGAGGGCCGCAGTAAGCTACTGCCGTGGCGTCAGTATTCTCGTCACTCTATCAGATCGAGGCGCAGATCCAGTCCGCGTTGCGGGCACCACTCCCGGGTCGGCATGCCCACCTGTTGCTGGCGCCGCGACCGCGACGCGGCTGGGAACCTGACCACGTCCCGTCCGGAGCGACCGCGGCCGCTGCGCTCCTCCTGCTCTACCCGCTCGACGACACACCGCACGTGCTGCTCACCGTGCGCGCCGGTCGCCTGACGCAGCACGGCGGGCAGGTGTCGCTCCCGGGCGGCGGCGTCGAAGGGACGGAAACCGTGCGGGACGCCGCGCTGCGGGAGGCCACTGAGGAGGTCGGCATCGACACCGCTCGTGTGCGCATCCTTGGCGCGCTGTCGACGCTCTACATCCCGGTGAGCGACTTCGCGCTGCATCCCGTGCTCGGGCTGAGCGATGACGCCCCACGCCTGCGGCCCGCCGCCGCCGAGGTGAGCCGGGTCTTACAGGTCCCGCTGACGGACCTCCAGGACCCGCGCAACCTCCGGCGTGGCACGCGGTGGCGAGGCGACCGCTGTTACCACGTGCCGTATTTCGCCATACAGCAAGAGCGCGTCTGGGGCGCGACCGCGATGGTCCTGGCCGAGTTGCTCGGCGTCCTCGGCAGGCTACCGCGTGATCCGTGGTAGCCTGACCACACAGTCGATCGCCTCGTCCTCCGCCGGTCACCCCCCCCCCGCGGCGCCATCCCAGACGCCGCTTCGCACGACACACGTCGGAGGCACCTCACGCGATGGCCAAGCGCACCGTCAAACGGACACGCAAACCCACGCGCACACGCCGGAGTGCCCCACTCCTCGATGCGGCGGAAGGCGGCATCGACGTCGTGTCGCGACCGGATGCCGGCGACACCGTGGTTGCGTTGCACGAAGCGGCGCAGGCGCGCTACCTCAACTACGCGCTGTCGGTGATCACGTCGCGCGCGCTGCCGGACGTCAGGGACGGCCTGAAGCCGGTCCAGCGGCGCATCCTCTACACCATGTGGCAGCAGCGACTGACGAGCAGCGCGAAGCCGCGGAAGTGCGCCAAGGTCGTGGGCGACGTGATGGGCAGCTTTCATCCGCACGGCGACTCCGCGATCTACGACACGCTCGTGCGGATGGCCCAGCCGTTCTCGCTGCGCTACCCGCTCGTGGAAGGCCTCGGCAACTTCGGCTCGCTCGACGGCGACGGCGCGGCCGCCATGCGCTACACCGAGTGCCGGTTGGCACCCGTCAGCACGGAGCTATTGACGGAGATCGACCGTGAGACCGTCCATTTTCGCGCCACCTATGACGGGTCCGGCACCGAGCCGGTCGTCCTTCCCGCGCGGCTTCCCACCCTGTTGATCAACGGCGCGATGGGCATTGCCGTCGGGATGGCGACCAACATCCCGCCGCACAACCTCGGCGAGGTCTCGACCGCGCTGCTCAAGCTGCTCGACAATCCCGACCTCACCAGCGACCGACTTGCCCGATACATCAAGGGTCCCGACTTTCCGACAGGCGGGCACCTGATCAATACCGCGGACGAGCTCACGCAGATCTATTGCACCGGCAGCGGCACGCTTCGCGTGCGCGCGACGTGGGAGAAGGGTCCGTCGTTCCACTCGTCGCAGACCATCCACATCACGAGTGTGCCCTACACCGTCAACAAAGCGCAGGTCGTCGAGCGGATCGCCGAGATCGTCCTGGCCCGCAAGCTGCCGCAGCTCCTCGACGTCAAGGACGTCTCGACCGAGGACGTCCGTATCGCGCTCGAGCTGAAAGGCGACGTGGATGAGCGGATGGTGATGGCGTATCTGTTCAAGCACACGCCGCTGCAGGCGACGTTCCCGGTCAACCTGACCTGTCTCGTGCCGACCGAGCAACCGGACGTCGGGCGCCCGGAACGACTCGACTTGCGGCACATGCTCTGGCACTTCCTCCACTTCCGGCTCGAGGTGGTCACGCGCCGCCTCGACCACGAGCTCGCGGCGCTGACGAAGCGGATCCACATCCTGGAGGGATTCGAGCGCGTGTTCGACGCGCTCGACGCGATCATCACGCTCATCCGGCGCTCGGAGGGCAAGGCGGATGCCGCGGTCCAGATCATGCGCCGCTTCACGCTCGACGCCGACCAGACCGACGCGATTCTCGAGCTGAAGATCTACCGGCTGGCCCGACTCGAGATCCTGATCATCCGCGAGGAGCTTGCGACCAAGCGCACGCGGTCGCGACGCATCACCGGGCTGCTCCGCGACGAGGGCCGCCGTTGGGCGCTCGTGCGCGAGGAGATCGTCGAGGTGCAGCGCGCCTACGCCGACCCAAAGACCAACCCACGCCGCACCGTAATCGACAGCGCGGTCGCCGACGTCCAGTTCAGCGCGGACGATTTCATCGTCGATGAAGACGCGATCGTGCTCGTGTCACAGGACGGCTGGGTCAAGCGCCAGAAGGAAGTGCGCGACCTGTCGACCACGCGGCTGCGTGAAGGTGACGCACTGCTGGCCGCGATCGCGGGCAGCACGCGGGCGACGGCGGTCTTTTTCTCGAACTTCGGCGTGGCCTACAGCTGCCGCCTGATCGACGTGCCGGCCACCACCGGCTACGGCGAGCCGATCCAGCGGCTCTTCAAACTCAAAGATGGGGAGCGCGTCGTAGCGGCGCTCAGTCTCGATCCCCGGGTAATCGGCGTCATTCGCCCGACCAAGCGGCGCCCGGAGCCGCCGACACATGCCGTGGCGGTCAGCCGCGACGGTTATGCCCTCCGGTTCGGCCTCGAGCCGCTGGTCGAGCCGAGCACCCGCGCCGGCCGTCGTGTTGCTCGTCCAGCGAAGGGAAGCGAGATCGTCGGCGTGACCTCGATCACCGGGTCGGACACCATCATCGCCGCCACACGTGAGGCCCGAGCCATGATCTGCGCGGCGGACAAGATCAACTACCTGTCCGGTCCCGGGAAAGGCGTTCTGCTCATCAAGCTCCGGAAGGGGCACGACCATGTTCTAGGCTTCGTCGCCTCGAGCGGCGACCGCGAGCTGCTCACCGTCGAGACGAGTCGGGGCGCCATGCAGAACATCAGCACCGCGAAATACGAGGTGGTCGGCCGCGGCGGCAAAGGGCGCGAGCTCCTCCAGCGCGGTCAGTTCACGCGCATCGTCCGTCCGGCGGTATCGGTCCCGGCACTCGACGAGGAACGATAGAATTCGGCCCTGTTACACGAGAGACACCCAATGCCGCGCACGTACACGGCCAAAGACATCACCGTCCTCGAAGGGCTCGAGCCGGTTCGGAAGCGGCCGGGCATGTATATCGGGGGTGTGGGCGCCCCGGGATTGCATCACCTCGTGTGGGAGATCCTCGACAACGCCGTCGATGAGGCGATGAACGGCCACGCCGCCAATATCCACCTCACGCTGCATGCGGACGGCACATCCATCACGGTGACGGACGATGGTCGAGGCGTTCCGGTCGACAAGCACCCGAAGAGCCGGAAGAGCGCGCTCGAAGTCATCTACACGACGCTCCACGCGGGCGGAAAGTTCGAGCACCGTACCTATCGGACGGCCGGCGGGCTGCACGGGGTCGGGGCCAGCGTGGTCAATGCACTCTCGATAGAGCTCATCGCGACGTCGACCCGCGACGGCCACCGCTGGCAGCAGTCGTTCAAGCAGGGAAAGCCGACGAGCAAGCTCCGCAAGCTAGGCCGTGCGCGCGCGTCGGGTACGACCGTGTTCTTCCGACCCGATCCGAAGGTCTTTCCGAAGACGGAGTTCGACAGCGCCCTGATCCGCGAGCGGCTCGAGATCGCGAGCTACCTGCACAAGGGCGTGCGGGTCGTCTTCGACAACGAGGTGCTGAAGACCAAGGAGGTGTTTCAGCACGGCGACGGCCTGGTCGACTACCTCGCCCACATCATCCGCGACCGCAACGACACTCCGGTCCACGACGCGCCGTTCGTGCTCGCCAGAGAACACACCGAGTCGGGCGCGAAGATCGAGGCGGTGCTCCGCTGGACCGAGTCCACCGACGAGCACCTGCGGAGCTACGTCAACGGCATCCCCACCAGCTCCGGCGGCACGCACGAACACGGGGCGCGCGCCGGTCTCGGGAAGGCGGTCCGCAACTTCATCGACACCCATGGCCTGACACCAAAGGGCGTCACGCTGACGGGGGATGACATCCGGGAGGGCGTGACGGGCGTGCTGAGCGTCTTCATCCCGGACCCGCAGTTCCAAGGGCAGACCAAGGATCGGCTGAACAATCCGGAGATGGGCGCGGTGCTCGACTCGACCGTGCGGCCGGCGCTCGAGCACTGGCTCAACCACAACATCAGCGCCGCCGAGGCCATCGTCGCGCGCATCATCCTGGCGGCCCGCGCGCGCGAAGCCAGCCGCGCCGCGCAGCAGTCCGTGTCACGCAAGGGCGCGATCGCGAACCGCCTCACCCTGCCCGGAAAGCTGAGCGACTGCACCGGCACCGCCGCGAGGGACAGCGAGCTGTTCATCGTCGAGGGGGACTCGGCCGGCGGGTCGGCCAAGCAAGGCCGCGACCGGCACCGTCAGGCGATCCTCCCGTTGCGTGGCAAGGTGCTCAACGTCGAGAGCGCGTCGCTGGCGAAAGTCCTCGACAACAAGGAGTTGTCGGATGTGGTGACCGCGGTCGGCTGTGGGCTCGGGAAGAACTTCGACATCCGGAAGCTCCGCTACGGGCGCATCATCATCCTCGCCGACGCGGATTCGGACGGCAACCACATCGCGACGCTGCTCTTGACCTTTTTCTACCGTTTTCTGCCGAAGCTGATTGCGCACGGGAAGGTCTTTCTCGCGCAGCCGCCGTTGTACCGCGTAGACATCGGCAAGGACACCTTCTGGGCGTTAGACGACGAGCACAAGCAACGGCTCGTCGCGAACGCGAAGAACAGCAACGGGCGCGGGACGCCGGAGATCACCCGCTTCAAGGGGCTCGGCGAGATGATGCCCGCAGTGCTGTGGCAGACGACGCTCAATCCAAAGACCCGGAGGCTCCTGCGGGTCGAGGTGCGCGATCAGATCCTGACCGACCGCGTGATCAACGAACTGATGGGAAAGGACGCGTCCGCTCGGTTCCGCTTCATCATGGATCGGGCGGAGGACGCGCAGGGACTGGACGTCTAGCAGCCCGTGGTGAAAGTCCCGCGGCATTCGACCGGCGATGCATCGCGCCTGTCTGCGGTGCTCATCGGTCCAATACTCCCGGTAGTCTCCCTCTTCGCGCCTTGCCAACCGCGCGCCTCACCGGTCTCGGTGCGACGCGGCACTTTCACCACGGGGCGCTAGCCCGGGCATCGACGTGCCGCCGGCGCGTATCAACGACATCGTCCAGGGACGTCGTGCGATCACGGCGGATACCGCGCTGCGCCTGGGCAAGTACTTCGGCACATCCGCGGAGCTCTGGACGGGGCTGCAGGTCGACTACGACCTGCGTCGGGCGAAGCGAGACATCTGGCCACAGGCGGAAGGACGGATTCGCCCAATCGAGGCAGCCTGAGTAAGGATCGGCTCCACAACCCGGGACGAAGGAAGCGTTAGACCGGTTAATGTAAGGCCCCTTCTCAGACCCAGCGGCCCAGGACGCCGAAGTCACCGTCGTCGGATCCGCCCGAACACCGGCCGATTGGCGCTACGCGCGGATTATGGCCGCTGCAGCAGGCGTGTCAGGGACGACGGAATGGGGGCGAGGGCAGAGGCAGGCGTACGCCGGCCCGCAGCGACCGGGGGTGTCCTGGTCAGGCGCCGAATTCGAACGGGGCGCCGGACTCGGACAAATGGCTCGGGAGGTTGGGATCCAGTAGCGGCGGGTCGCGTGCGGGCCGTGGCTCGGGGACCGCCGTGGGAAGCCGGAGGTGCCCGAGAATGCGACGGATCGCAGGCGGCTGGTCGATGAGCGCGACCAGGCGCATCCGTCCGCCGCACCGCGCGCAGGCGAGGACGTCGAAGCCGAAACTCCGTTGCATCAAGCGCGCCCAGCGATAGCTCGAGGGAGTGCGTGGGTCGTTGAGCGCCTCGGTGCCGGCGCCGCCCTGCTGGGTGGGGACGACCTGCGCCCGCCATGCCGACCGTGCTCCCAGCACACCGTAGTAGAGGATCAGGTTGATCCGCGGTCGGGGCGTGATGGCCGCCAGCCGCTCGAGCAGCTCGGTCGGGTCGAACACGAGGTGGGTGGTCCCGTCCGCCCATCGCCGCTTGAGCGCGAGTAGCACCAGCGGCCCGTGGTGAAAAGTGCCGCGTCGCACCGAGACCGGTGAGGCGCCCGGATGGCAAGGCGCGACGAGGGAGAATATCGGGCATATTTGACCGAGGAGCAACGCCGCCAGGCGGGATGCATCACCGGTCGAATGCAGCGGCACTTTCACCACGGGCTGCTAGCCCTCCGGCGTCAGCCGGAGTCGGTCGGCGGCGATGGGCGGACGGAGGGCATACCGGATCACACGCTCGAGTCGGTCCCGGCAGCCGGCGCGGATGCGAACGGCGGCGTGGAGATCGAAGCCGTCCTGTCGCGCATGACAGGGCCCGGGTCCCGCTGACTCGGCTTCCTCGGACGGGTCGCTGCGCCGCCGGATACGCCGCCCCGCTCGCGGACCGAGCGCCACCCGGCCCTCGACCGACGCGGCCGCCATCCAGCGAGCGTGGGCTCGGTCTCGACCCACGCATCTGTGGACCCGCCGCGTTCGTCGTCGTCCGCCAAGCCACGGCGCGCCCGGAGCCGGCGGACCCCCGCCACGATGGTCGCCAGTACTTCGGCCACATCCACGGCATCGAGGTCCGGCAGGGGATGGAACCGCCCCCCCTCGTCAACACACCCGTCCAGAACCAGCGCGTGAACGTGAACGTTGAGATTGAGCGCCCCGCCGAAGCGTTGGACGATGACCACTGCGCCCCCGCGCGGGTCACCGACGCCGGCCTCACGAGCACGGTGACGCAGGAAGCGAAGCACGGCGTGCATGGACACGGCCACCACTGCCCGACACACGTCATGGTCCCAGGCCAGCACGTACCGCACCCGGTGTGGAAGCGAGAGCACCCATTGGCGCACGGGGACGTCAGGAAACACATGATCGACGAGGTGCGCGACGCGCTCGGTCATCCGCCGCCCGCCGCAGCTCGGACACACTGCCCTGGCTTTGCAGGAAAACGCAATCAGCCGGTCGGTACCACACGAGCCGCACCGAAAGCGGGCAAAGCCCCCGGCGAGCTAGCCACAGCGCAGAAAGTCGCGCAACACCTGCTCGACGAACCGGGGGACCCCCTCGCCGTCGCGTAGGTGAGCGGCCTGCGCGAGGAAGGTCTCGAGGTGATCGCGGACGATCGCGTAGAGCACACTCCCGTCGGGAGCGCGCGGCCTGTAGGCGGACGACAGCGAAGCCACGGAGTGGAGTGCGCACGAACCGTGCCGGTCGGAATCCGCCGGCACGACGGGGGAACCGTCCGGCATGTGGGAGGTGTTGCACGGGGAGACGCGGCTGAGGAAGAGTGGGGGCGAAGGCCGGGAGGTTGTATTGGGCCCGTGTGTTCTGCATGTGCGCGAGCAGCTGTCCACGCTTGCGCACGAGGTGAAGGCGTCGTCGCGGCAAGTCGCGCGTCGACCGCATTCCGGCCGGATACACGTAGGCCTGCGGCAGGAGGCCAACGCGCAAGAGGTGCGCGATCTTGTACGAGTCGAGCTTGTCGTTCTTGGCTTTACCGCCATGAATCGCCTTCATCGCCAGCGCGTGGCCCAGCACGAACCGGATCCCCTCCATGGCACAGAGGTCTGCCAGCCAGTACCACGTGAACATGCATTCGGCCGCCACGACCAGATCGTCTCGGTACGGCGCGAGGGCCACGAGCACGGCCACTGGAGTGGACGGCACGTTCTGATGGAAGATCACCTGACGGGTGGCGTCCAGGACACAGAGATACATCTGTCTTCACGTGCAGATCGATTCCGCAGTAATGGCGGTGGCAGTTGTAGAATGTCATCTGGCTCTCCTCCTGCGCAGAAGTGCGCATTATCCCTGCGCTCAGCCTACTCACGGGAGTAGGAGCAAGGGGAGGGCTGTATGAGCATCAACGGGTTGCAGCGGACGCCAGCCCGATGTGCTCAGACTGGCGCCGCTGAACCCTGACGTTGGACGTCCGAGAATCGAAGAATGGCAGCGTTGGACCCGGAGACCGAACTAGCGTACTTCGGACGTGGACTGACTCGTGCCGAGCTGGAACGGATCAACGACCGCCTGCCGGATACGCGAGCGTTCAGACATTCGGTGTTGGACTACCACCCGGACGTCCTCGCCATGTGTTGCCCGCCAGGCAGCGGCCGAGAAGATCTGCCGCAAGCTGGAGTATGCCTTCAGGATACGTCGATCGCACTTGGCGAGGCACGATACGCGCTAGCTCAGGCCGCCGTTGGCTTAGCGGTGTGGCGGAGAGACGCCAGAAACGAGAAGACAGCAGTAGTTCAGGCGCAATTCTACGTGGCCAACGCCGCACATCGACTGTACTCGGCGGGTGAGCACATAGCGGCAGCGATTCTGTACCTGCTCGGTCTGACAGAGGCCAACCTCAGAGCGGCCGCGAGTCGAGGCCACCGCATAAGCAGACAGGCAAGACTTGCTCGGTACCTAAAGAAAGAACGACCCGGACACCCGATCACGACTGCCGTGCTCGACCTCTCGGACTGCCCCGAATGGTTCGCAGCGCTCGAGTATCGATCTGATTCGGTGCACAACCAGCCACCGCGTGTGGAGGGTGTCGGTTCCTTCAATCGAGATGGACCGCGGTGGAAGGAAACAAGGAGCTCTGATGGGACGGTCACGGGCCACCAGGTCAGCTTGGGCGGCAACGACCCTGCAGACACTACGGTCGATGCGATCTTGGCCAATGGTGTGATTGCGGCGACCGCTTTCCTCCGATTCGCCGACTCGATCGTGTCTTGCTTCGACCGAGAACTCTCGATGCTCGGAGTCAACGTGTCCCACGACAAGGGCCGTGTGACCGTCAATCTGCCATCTGAGCAGAACGAGGATTCTTCGGACCACGACGACGTCTAACCATGGGTTGCAGCCGACGCCGGTTGGACACCCGCGCCGGCGCAGCTGAACCCAAACGTTAGACGTCAACCCTACACATGAACACTGTCGGGTGGCGGCGAAGGTTCGATCGTCCCTCCGGCCTTCCAAGACCTGCCGCGATAAGCTCATACCCGTTAAACGAAGACCCTCATTGTTCTGTGTGCGGGACGCGGCTGGCTTCTACGAGACGCGGAGTATAGAGCGTCTGCTGAAGGGGCATGGCTATTTCGCTGGCGACAGCGTGAACGATGAAGGGCGAGTGGACGGATGGCGGCGTACAAGCTTTAAGATTAGGGTCCCGATCCGGGCTGCCAATACGGAAATCCCGGATTACAGGTCACACAGTAAGGAGGCGGCCATGAGTAACCCCACCAACCCACGAGACGCAGAACTGGGAGCCGACGCCATCGGCCGCCTTCAGGCAGCCAGCAGTGGCGGTGGCACCGTCAAGTACGCTGACACGGTAACTGAACTGAGAAACATCGACGGTGGGTCTGTGGGGTGGGTCGCCGTTCTCTTTGGCTACAACATTCGTGGAGATGCTGGCGGCGGTATCTTCTATTGGGACTCGGCATCAGCAGCAGACAATAAGGGAACGACCATAAACAAGAGTTTTGCCAACTCGGCCGGCTGGCGGCGCATTACCGAGGGAGGGATCAGCGTCCGGGTCTTTGGCGCGAGGGGAAACGGATCGTCCAACGATTGGAACGCAATCCAAGCCGCTATCAACTACGTGGCAGGCCTTGACCCTGAAGGTGGAGTAGTAAATCTCCCCCCAGGAACCTATCGTATCACCCAGTCCCTGGACATGAAGAAAAGTGTGAGCCTGAACGGAAGCGGTGGCCGTTCGTCGGTGATTAAGGCCGAACTCAATCCCACTTTTACTGCCGCAATCAAGTTTGCAGATAAGACGAGTTTTGGAAACAGCGTTCTGCGAGACCTTAACATAGAGGGCGTAAATGGCGCAGGTAAGATTGGAATTGAGAATGTAGTGTCCTACGTTGAGACCGACGAGGTGTATGGCATAACCATTGAGAACTGCCTCATTCGCGGATTCGAGGTGGGAATGCACTTTAGGCAGGCGAGAACTCTCACGATTGTAGGCAACTGGATACAGGACGTTAGTCGCGGTATTGAACTAATAGGAAGGAACCTGCTATGTCACATCACCCGCAACAAGATAGTCAAAGGACTGGAGGTGGGAAAGAGTCAAGCCCATTCTTAGTTGAAACTCTCCACGGCTCCCGATGGCTTACGCGGCCTGCTTCTTCGACGTCGTCGTGTCGATCTTCAGTTCTCGCTTCAATGCGGCCCGAAGCGTGGGAAGGTGGCGGTAGCCCCTCACCCTTCGTAAGCGCGGTTCGATGTCCAGGAGGGCGGTCGCCAGCCAGCGGTGGCGTTGGCTCGAGCTCTGCCAGTGATCTACCTTCGCGCAGCGTTCCTCGACCAGCGCATTGACCGACTCCAGACAGTTCGTCGTCTTCAGCGACCGGCCCAGCACTCCGTACACGCCCAATCGATGTAACGTCAGGGTTTCGTCCAGGCCTTCCGCCAAGCTGTCAGCCGCCGACTGGTTCCGCTCGTCCAACTCGCCGTGGAGCGTCTCGAGCGCACCGAGGGCCTCGTCGTAGTCCGGCCGGTTGTACGCTCGCTGGAGACGCTGACGCCACACCGCCTGCTCGTGCTTGGCCAGGTAGCTCACCACGTTCTCGCGCTTGTGCCACTGGCACCGTTGGACCAGGGCCCGGCCCCAGGAAGGCCTTCCGGACGGCCGTGCGGAGCCCCTTGCCGCCATCGAGGATGACCAGCACACCCTGGGAGAGGTCGAGGCCCCGCTCGACCAACGACCGCAGGAACGGTGTGAGCACCGTCGCGTTCTCCGTGTCCGTTTCGACGAAGCCCAGGAAGCGTTTCTCCCCAGACAGCGTGATGCCTAGCGCGATGACCATCGTCGCGTCAGCGAACGTCTTGCCGTCCAGGAACACGGCCACCACGTCCTCATCGGATAGGTCCCGCTCCTGGAACGCCCGTAGCTGCGCCGCGCTGGCCTGGATGAACCCCCGGGACACCGTCGAACTCGACAGCCCGATCGCCCCGGGAATCGCCGCCGCGGCCGCCGCGTAGTTGCGGCACGAGATCCCGTAGAGCACCCGTCGCAGCAGCGCGTCGTCCACCTCGCGGTCGTCATGCAACGCCGCATACGACCGCAGCGGAATCTCGCTCCCTGCGAGGCGACGAATCCGGGGCACGCGAATCGGCACGCGCTGCCCCGCGAGACCCACCGTCCCAGGGTTACTGCCGTGACGGCGTCCACCGACCGACGCGTCCTTCCGGACGTAGCGCTCGCTCGCCAGCGCCGTCACCTCCTGGTCGAGCAACTCCTGCACATGCATCAGGCCCAGGGGCACCAGCGAGCGGATCAGCTCCACCTTCGCGTCCAGCTCCAGATCCGCGTAGGCCTCGCGGTGAATGATGTTGACCGAGCCCAGCTTGCGAACTTTCTTGCGCTTCCTGACAGCACGTAGGACACTCATCGTGGCTCCTCTCTCTCGTGGGGTGATGTCCGTCTTTTGCAACGTCATCACACCACAGGGTCTGGAGCCGTTTCAATTTTCAACTAAGATTAGCTCACCCTCGTGGGAAATGGTCCCAGGACAGGAGTGGTGTTGGACAAGTTTCCTTTCACAGGAGGAGACGAGCCGTCCGAAGGCGTTCAATTCACAAACAATTATGTGCTTGGCTTTGATAGGAGCGTCGACGCGATGTTTTGCAATGTGTTGAACATCAATGACAATGATTTTGATTCTGCGAAAGAAGGGATTGTCTTCGAGACGGTGCAATATGGATTCAATATCAAGAACAACATCATCATAATGAGTAAAGCGGATTCGTTAGTGGGAATAAGGGGCAAAGGCTTGTCCACGACGATCGAGACCATCATCAACATAGAAGGAAATGGCATCATTGGTCAGGCGGACGTTCACGACTGCACGGGCATCGAGATCAACGAGTCCAGTAATCAGAACCAGGATCATGTCCGTATTCACGGGAACGTGATCAAGAGAATGGGAGATCAAAGCCCCACCCCCTTCCCTCAGCGTTACGACATCCTGATAAACAACGGCGGCCACATCAGCGTCACAGAGAACTACTGTATGTCTGACGATGCCAGGGTAAGAAATAGCATCTTTATCGACACACCGATTCACGCACCGGTCTTCGTGTTGCGGAACCATTGCGTTTCTACGATTGGCCTGTTCGATGGCGATGATGCTCTGGATGGGAAGATCATTGTCTGTGACAATGTGACCAGCGATACGACGACGTCTGGCAATGTTGGAATTGGCATGGGCCAGGCAAGCCCAAGCCAACAGCTTCATATACGAAAAGACAAGAACAACGGTGGCCTTAACGGCGCTGGTATTCTGATTGAGAATACGAACAACGATGCGCCTTCAGCAGGAGACGCGAGCATTGTCCTCCGTGACGGCCAATTGACACCACAAGAGTGGTCTATGGCGCTGGACAGGGATGTAGGCAGCAAATTCCGCATTGCTCCCCAAAAAGATACAAGTTCAAACAGCACCGGCCTTACCATTGACACCTTCGGCCAGGTCGGCATCGGCACGACGAGTCCGGTTCACCCGCTGCACATGGCGTCGGGGGCGCATGTAACGGCAGGTGGAGCATGGACCGACGCGTGCTCCAGAGAGCTAAAGAAGGACATCCAGGAACTCTCTGCAGCCGTTGCCCTCTCGGCGCTCTCCGATCTCAAACCCGTTACCTACCAGTACAAGAATGGGGACGAGGAGAAACACGTTGGCTTCGTAGCCGAAGATGTACCTGAGGTGGTGGCCCGGAATGATAGGAAAGGTCTAAGCGCCATGGACGTCGTGGCGGTGCTCACCAAGGTGGCCAAGGAGCAGCAGCAGAAGTTACAAGAGCACGAAGCACAATTGGCTGACGTGGATGACCTCGAGGCCCGGCTGGCCCGACTGGAGGCTTTGCTCAAGGCGCAGTAGGCTCACGAAGCCTCCAACCTCACACGGATGGCTCGAGATGCGATGGTCATCCGGGCGATCCCACTTCCCTCGCTTTGACGATAGCAACTGTATTAGACCGGTTAACGTAAGGCCCTTCTCAGACCCAGCGGCCCAGGACGCCGAAGTCACCGTCGCCGGATCCGCCCGAACACAGGCCGATTGGCGCTACGCGCGGGTTATGGCCGCTGCAGCAGGCGTGTCTAGAACGACGGAATGGGGACGAGGGCAGACGCAGGCGCACGCCGGCCGCAGCGACCGGGGGTGTCCTGGTCAGGCGCCGAATTCGAACGGGGCGCCGGACTCGGACAAATGGCTCGGGAGGTTGGGATCCAGTAGCGGCGGGTCGCGTGCGGGCCGTGGCTCGGGGACCTCCGTGGGAGGCCGGAGGTGGCCGAGAATGCGACGGATCACAGGCGGCTGGTCGATGAGCGCGACCAGGCGCATCCGTCCGCCGCACCGCGCACAGGCGAGGACGTCGAAGCCGAAACTCCGTTGCATCAAGCGCGCCTAGCGCCAGGAGCCGGCGGACCCCCGCCACGATGGTCGCCAGTACTTCGGTCACATCCACGGCATCGAGGTCCGGCAGGGGATGGAACCGCCCCCCCTCGTCGAAACATCCGTCCAGAACCAGCGCGTGGAGGTGGACGTCAAGTTGAGCGCCCCGCCGAAGCGTTGGACGATGACCACTGCGCCCCCGCGCGGGTCACCGACGCCGGCCTCACGAGCCCGGTGACGCAGGAAGCGAAGCACGACGGGGGAACCGTCCGGCATGTGGGAGGTGTTGCACGGGGAGACGCGGCTGAGGAAGGCAGGTTCCGCCGGTAGTCGCTCGGAAGCAGAGGCACGTGAGGCTCGGACCCCAACAAGGATCGGCTGAACAACCCCAAGATCGGCGCAGTGCTTGACTCGACCGTGCGGCCGGCGCTCGAGCACTGGATCGCCCACAACATCAGCGGGCCTTGACATCGAGCCAAAGTGTATTAATGTAGTAATACACTCGTTGCCCGGACGCACAGATGCAGATCCACATATCGCCGCATGACGGGGTGCCTATCTACCGGCAGATCGTCAATCAGGTGAAGTACCTGGTCGCCGCCGAGCGTCTCGGTCCCGGTGACGAGCTGCCGCCCATTCGGCGTCTGGCGGAGGAGCTCCTCATCAATCCGAATACGGTGGCCCGCGCCTATCGCGACCTGGAAGGCGCGGGCGTGCTCGTGTCACGACCCGGATCGGGCACGCGTGTGGCGAACAACGGCTCGCCGCTGAGCCGCGCAGAGAAGATGCGGATCCTGGGGGAACGCGCGGTCGGCCTCGTGGCGGAGGCGAAGCAATTGGGCGTGGGCGTGGATGCGGTCGTCGACCTCGTCCGACGCAAGCATGACGCCCTGGGGGCACGTACGCCGCGTGAGGAGTAGACGCCATGAACAGTCCATCCAACGCCGTCATCGAAGTGGAGAATCTCTCGCGGTCGTTCCGACGCAAGCAAGCGCTGAAGCACGTGACGCTGCACGTGCCGGCCGGGTGCGTCTTGGGCTCGTGGGCGAAAACGGATCTGGCAAGACGACGCTCATCAGGCATCTGCTTGGAGCGCTGAAGCCCCAACACGGCCGGGTTCGGGTCTTCGGCAAGGACCCGGCGGGCGACCCCGTTGGCGTGCTGGCTGATATCGGGCATCTGTCCGAGGATCGCGAGATGCCGACGTGGATGCGTATCCGCGAGTTGCTTCGATACATCCGGGCGTTCTATCCCAAGTGGGACGCGCAGTATGCGGAGCAGTTGCGCGACATGTTCCGCCTCGATCCGGACGCGAAGGTGAAGCACCTCTCGCGGGGCGAACGGGCGCTGGCCGGGCTGCTGGTCGCGCTGGCCCATAGACAAAAGCTGCTGGTGTTGGACGAGCCGTCGTCAGGCCTGGATCCGGTCGTGTGGCGGGACATCTTGGGCGCCATCGTGCGCACCGTCGCCTATGAGGGCCGGACCGTCTTCTTTTCGTCTCACTTGCTCGACGAAGTGGAGCGTGTCGCCGATCACGTCGCGATGGTCGCCGAGGGAGAGGTCGTCCTCTGTGACAGGTTGGAGACGGTCAAGACGACCCATCACCGGTTGGTGGTGCGTTTCGACACGCCACAAGACCGTGTGCCGGTGTTCGACGGGGCGCTGAGCGTGCACGGGGCGCAGCGCGAATGGACGGTCCTCTGCAACGGTGATCGGGCGGGCGTGGAACGGGCAATCGCGACGATGCACGCGAGGGTGCTGGAGGAGGCGACCCCTACCTTGGAAGAGATCTGGCGCTTCAGGAATTCGGGTGGGCAAGAGTGTGTGCTTCATCCGGGTACAGGTCCAGGCGTCCGAGGTGGAAGTAGATGGCCTGGCGGAACCGCTCCCGGCTGCGAAAGCCCGCGGCTTGTTTCTTGATCCACTGGATGCGTGAGTTGATGGCCTCGGCGGTCGCGTTCGTGATGCCGCTGATGATGGCGTTGATGACCCCGTCGAAATGTCGTCGGACGGTCCGTGCGGCGCGGATCATGGGTGCCAGGCGCGAGCGTGCCATCCAGGCGAGTACCTCCTTCAACGCCCGCTCCGCCCGTTTGGGTTGGCGAAACGCGAAGGCGTCCATAAACGTTTCCTTGATGGCCCAGGCTCGGGCGACCTTGAGGTTGCTGGACTTGAGCTGCGTCAGCTCGGCCGTCTGCGCCCGCGACATGTTCCAGGGATTCATGAGGAAGAGATGCCGCGTGCCCTTGAGGCGCTCGTCGTGTTGCTCTAGCAGCGTTTTGTGCTCTTCACGCCGGACCTTGTTCACCGCATCGCCCAACAGGCTGGCGAGGTGGTACTTGTCGAAGACAATCCGCTCGTGCGCGGCCGGCCCCAACGCCCGGGTGACCGCGCTCAGGTAGGCGCCCGACATGTCCATCGCGACCGCCTCGATGCGGGCCCGTTCCGAGGCGGTGAGCGGGTCGAAGAAGCCGCTGAGCGACTCCGCCGAGCGGCCGTCCGAGACGAACAGGACCGCCGCCCGCCCGGGATCACACACAACCGTCACGTACTCATGCCGCTGCTGGAACGAGGTCTCATCAACGCCCACGACCTTGGGCACCGAGAGCTGACGGCGGGCGAGACCGCGGGCCACCGCGCGCTCCATGATGCCCGCCACCTGGTCCCAGCTCAGGGCGAGCAGCTCGGCGACGGCTTTTATACTGGCGTGCTGCAGCCATTCGATGACCAGACACTCGAAGAGGGCGGTGAAGCGAGACCGGGGGGCCGCCCAGGGCACCTTCAGCTGTCTGATCCCATGCGACGGACATTCGATTCGAGGAATCTCCCCCACGAGCATGGTCTTGTATTGCATCGTGTCAAGGTGTCGCCACGACCGCGTCCGGGTGTCGTGGCGCGGGCAGGGCTCACTACACTCCGGGCACGGCGTCGATGCATCCGGCCTGAGGGCCACAAACACCTGCACCGAGTGGTCTTGCATCGAGATGTCCACCTCGACGACTTCCCATGGTGGTTCGAGTCCGAGAAGCTGGGCATACAAGTCACGGTCCTGCATGCCGGGATGCTACATCTACTCACGCCCACCCTCGATGGCGTCGTCCGCCACCCAAAAGCCGGAAGAGCCAGAGATCTTCGTCGCGCATGCGTCGCGACGGACATCGGGTTTCACCCGGAGAGCGGGGGAATGAGCCTCTCGATCGCCACGGCGATGCTGCGCGAGCAGTTTCAGCGCACACTCCCGATCGTCCTTGTCGGTCTGGTGGTCAGCACCGCGCTGTGCCTGCTCCAGTACATGGTCGCGGTATGGGAGGGCCGCGTGTCCGACGCGGATGGCTCCCCTGAGATGGTCATCATGCCGATCGGGCTCGTCATCATCGCCTTGCTGTACTGCCACAGCGACGAACGCGACCTGAAGATGACGATGCCGACGTTCCTGCTTCGATTGCCGGTTCGCACGTCGACCTGGTCGTGTGGCGGATGAGTTGGGGGCTGCTGTGCGTGGGGGTGATCTCGATCTGGAGCTCGGGCCTGCAATTTCTGGTCTTTGGCGGCCGTGGAGACGCATTTCGCGTTCTGGTCGCCGTTCCTGATCGCGACAACGACGTCGCGGTGCTCCAGGCGCTCGCGTGGTCCTTCGGCGGCCACGGCATCCTGGCGTTGCTCGTCGGAGAGCCGGTCTTCCTGCTCTTCGCCATCTGGCTCGGTTGGGAGCTCCCGACCCAGCCCTTCGACGCGAGCCGCTACACGGCCACACGCGTCCTCGCCACGCTGGCGGGCGCGTATCTCGTGGCGTATGCCGGTGTGCGCATCCGCCGCCGCGACGGTCTCGACATCAGCGCGATACCGACCGGACTGTTCTCGAGGCTCGCCCGTCACCGCGACGTCGACCGTCCGCCCTTCGCGTCGCCCGAGGAAGCGATGCGCTGGTTCGAGTGGCGGCGTCAGGCGCGGATGCTGCCCGTGCTCGTGCTGGGCGGCTCGTTGTTTCTCGGGAGCGTCGCGCTCACCGTGGCCGGACCGGGCATTGGGCCGTCCGCCTGGAGTACGACGCTGGTCTTCGCTAGCGGACGGATCTCAGTCGCGTTCTTGAATGCGCTCGGGATCACAGCGGCGCTGTTCGGAGCGTATTGTTTCTTTCAGAACCATCGGCTACAGACCGGGCCACAGAAGACGTTTCTGTTCATTCGTCCCGTGTCGACGAAGACGCTCGCCACTGCGCGGGTCGTCGTCGCACTGCGCAGCTCGGTCGCCAGCCTGGTCCCGTTTGTCCTGGCCTACGTCGTCACCGTGCTGCTCATGGCACGTGTCGAGGACTCCACCGGAGTGCCTGCGGTTATCGAGAGCTCCACCGGGCTCGGCGGCATCGGCGTCGCCGCGGTCCTCCTCTGCGGTGCGCTCGCGGCCGTCTGGTGCCTCCAATGGTTCGGCAACGTCGCGGCGTTCTTGTCGCTCCTGGGAGCTGGCACCGCTCTTCTGTGGGTCATCTCAGGGCTTGATGACACTCGCCTAAGGTTAGACCCAGTGTCGCCCCCCGCCCTCTGGATCGGCACGTTCTTGCTGTTCGCAGGGTGCGCGTATCTGTTCTACGCTGCGTTCCGGCGAGACCTTGTCGAGACGCGCATCCTGTTGATCGCCCTCGCCGCCTTACCGTTCCTGCTCATTGGCTTCTCGACGTTGCTGAGCTTGGATGGCTATGCCGACGGAGGCTTCTTGAGGATCTGGGCTCCCATACGCGCAGCCGCCTGCTCGCCTTCGCCGTGCTGCCCCTCGCACCCCTCGCGACCGTGCCGCTCTTCATGCACCTCGCGCGGCATCGATGAGATAGAGTATTGAGTTCGAGACAAGGCGATATCGGGGGCTTTCATGGCAATCACACTGACTGTGAATGGTCGGGTCCATTCGGTTGACGTCGAGCCGGACACGCCGCTCTTGTGGGTGCTCCGCGACACGCTCGGCCTGACCGGCACGAAGTTCGGCTGCGGCATATCGGCGTGCGGTGCGTGCACCGTGCACCTCGATGGTCGCGCCGTCCGGACATGCACGTTTCCGGTGTCGGCGGCCGAGGGGACGGCGATCACCACGATCGAGGGCCTGGCGGACGACGGCACCCTGCACACGGTGCAACAGGCCTGGATCACCCACCAGGTCCCCCAGTGCGGCTACTGCCAGTCGGGGATGATCATGGCGGTTTCGGCGCTGCTCGAGCAGCGCCCCAATCCCACCGACGATCAGATCGACGCCACCGTCACCAACATCTGCCGGTGCGGCACCTTCGCGCGGGTCCGCCGCGCGATCCATGACATCGCTGACGGCGAGAGGGGGGCGTAATGCGAAAGTGGACACGACGCGCCTTCATCGGCACCGGGTCGCTCGTCGGTGGCGGGTTCGTCTTGGGGGTCGCCGGGGTGGCGTTTTCGCCCAGCCGGCACAGTGTCGTGTCGGCCGATGCCGGTGAGAAGGGCGAGCTCAACACCTGGATCACCATCACGCCGGACGACCTCATCACGGTGCTGATACCCCATTGCGAGATGGGCCAAGGGTCGCAGACCGCGCTTGCCATGATGGCGGCGGAGGAACTGGAGGCCGAGTGGGACCTCGTGCGGATCAAAGAGGCCCCGGCGCTGGGCAAGTACGCGAACGCGTATCTGCTGCGTGCGTTCACCGGTGATGCAGTGCCCGAGGCGCTCGGTCGCGCCATCGATTACGGGTCCTACCGCCTGGCCCGCTGGTTCGGGACACAGGCCACCGGGGGCTCGACGGCCGTACGCGGCACGGGCCACTACGGCATGCGCGTCGCCGGCGCCGCCGCCAAGGAGATGCTGATTGCCGCCGCGGCGGAGCGGTTCGGTGTCTCCGCGTCCGAGTGCACCGCCGCTCGCTCGCGCGTCACCCACTCGGCGTCCGGACAGAGTGCCAGTTTTGGTGAGTTGGCCCGGTCGGCGGCGAGTCGTCCCGTGCCGGACAACCCCGTCCTCAAGGATCCCGACCACTACACGATCCGCCGCACCGCCCGTCCCCGCTTCGATATTCCGCCGAAGGTCGATGGACGTGCGGTCTACGGGATCGACTTCACATTGCCCGGCATGCTCTACGCGGCGGTCGACATTGCGCCGGTCCAGGGCGGGAGGTTGGTGTCGGTCGACACCACGCCGGCCGAGGCGATGTCAGGCGTGAAGCGCGTGGTGAAGCTGGACGAGGCGGTTGCCGTCGTTGCCGATAGCTACTGGCGGGCCCGTCAGGCGCTCGGCGCACTCAAGCCTCAGTACGACGACGCCGGCCATGGCGACATCTCCAGCGCGTCCATCTTCGCGGCGTTCGACGAAGCGCTCGGATCGGCGCCGGACATGCCCGAGGACGCGGCCCAGGTCATCGCCGCCGACTACCGCGTGCCCTTCCTCGCCCACGCGACGATGGAACCGATGGTCTGCACGGCCCGCGTCGAGGGCGACGGCGCGGAGGTGTGGGCTGGCGTCCAGGATCCGCTCAATGCGCGTGCCACGGCGGCGGACGCCCTGGATCTGAATGACCAGCAGGTCCACCTCACCAACCTGCAGCTGGGTGGCGGCTACGGTCGGCGTCTGCCGTTCAACTTCGACTACATCGATCTCGGCGTCCGCATCGCGAAGGCCATGTCGCCGACGCCGGTGAAGCTGGTGTGGAGCCGCGAGAACGACATCCAGCACGACTACTATCGCCCCGCCGGGATGGCGCGATACGCCGGCGCGCTGGACGCGAGTGGAACACCGCTCGCCGTCGCTTCCTCCTATGCCGGTGGCGGCGATCGCGAGTCCGTCTTTATGCCGTATGCCATCGCCGACATGCGAGCGGACGCGAGGGACGCGTCTCACCCCATCCGGCTGGGAGCGTGGCGTTCGGTACTGAACTCACAGCATGGGTTCTTCAAGGAATCGTTCATTGACGAGATGGCCCATGCGGCCGGTCAGGACCCGTATCGATTCCGGCATGATCTGATGGTCGAGCATCCACGCTTCCGCGCAGCGCTCGAGCGTGTGGCCGACATGGCGGACTGGGGTGCCTCGCTACCGGAGGGCGAAGGACGCGGGATCGCCATCGCCGAAAGCTTCGGCTCAATCGTCGCCGAGGTGGCGCACGTCGCGGTGTCTCGGGAGGGGCAACTCCGAGTCCGTCAGGTCTGCGCGGTCGTCGACTGTGGGGATGTGGTCAACACCGATACCGCGACCGCGCAGATCGAGGGGGGCATCATCTTCGGGCTGTCCGCCGCCATGGTGGGCGAGATCTCGATCGCGGAGGGCCGGGTCGTGGAGAGCAATTTCCGGGATCATCAGATGATCCGCCTGGCCGATGCACCCGGGATCAGCGTCGAGTTCATCCGGTCCGATGCGCATATCGGCGGGCTGGGCGAGCCGGCCGTGCCGCCGATCGCACCGGCGGTCACCAACGCTATTTTCGCGGCGACAGGTGTTCGGGTACGCGATCTTCCCATCAAGAACCAGAATCTCTCGCGCGCGTAGTCGGCTGGGACGGTAGGTGTCGCACGTCGAATGGCAGCCAGATCAGGTGGAATAGTATGTGCGCCAGGATCGCAGCGAGCAAACCATGCTGCCAAAACAACCAGCCAAAGATCAGCGACGCCCATAGGTTGAGCCCGATGACCGACCCGACAAACATCGGCGTCTTCCGGCAGCCGACGGCGAAGTGACTGGGCAAATGTCCGAGCCCAAATAAGGGCTCTTCGTCGATTTGAGTACAGCGATCTGAGGTGATACCCGGCCGCCTGCGCGGGCCGCAATTGAGGTGGGCGGCCTGCTCGACGGCCTGGACGAAAGAACGCGATCCCACTTGCACCGGACCACCCGGTGTTGTTCTCTCTTGATGTGCAACCAAGAAGGGAGGACACGTGGGATCGCAACGGGATTGTACCTGGATCTTGGGCTTGTCGGGCTTCCGAGTGGTGCGCGTCGAACGGGAGGACGACGGGGTGGAGAGTCGCCTGCGGTTGCAGTTGGAGCGGCGCGGGATACGGCGCTATGTGTGCAACGGCTGTGGACGCCGCACCGGCCGCGTGCGCGCCGCGCGCGAGCGGACGTGGGACGATCTGCCCTGGGCACGGCATCCGGTCACGTTGGTCTACCGGCAACGACGCGTGATCTGTCGCCACTGCGGGGTGCGCACGGAGCGGATCGAATTTGCCACCCCGAAGGCCCGGGTCACGCGCCGCTTGCGCCAGCAGATCGGCCTGGATTGCCAGTCGATGCCGACCAGCCACGCCGCCGTGCGGCACCGCGTCAGCTGGGGCAAAGCCCGGCGCGCCGAGACGGCCTTCTTGACCGAGTGGGATCGCACCCGCCGGAAACGGCGACCGCGGCACATCGGCCTCGATGAGGTGCAGCGCGGGAAGGGCCAGCGCTTCTGGACTGTCCTGTCGGATGTGGTGCGCGGCGAGGTCATGGGCTTGCGTCAGGATCGCACAACGACTACCGCCACGACCTTGCTCACGGAGGATCTCGACCCGCATCAGCGGGGCGCGATTCACGCGGTGTGTACCGACATGCACCGGCCCTATCTCAATGCGGTCACGCAGGTGCTGCCGCAGGCCGACGTGGTGTTCGACAAATTCCATGTCCTCCAGCATGCGAGCGCCGCGCTCGACGAGGTCCGCCGCCAAGAGTTCTTCCGCGCCGGGGCCGTGATGCGTGCCCATGGGCGCGGGAAACGCTGGTTGCTGCTCCGGCGCTGGAAGACGGTCCGCGGCTCGAAGCGCCGGGAACTGCAGACGTTGTTTGCCGCGAATCGCCGGCTGTTCAAAGCCTGTCTCCTGCGCGAACAGCTCGACCGCCTGTGGACGTATCGGACGCCGATGGGCGTGGGGCACTTCCTCATCGGCTGGGTGACCGCGTTGCGCTGGCAACGGCTCCCCGAGATGGAGCGCCTCGGCGCGTTCCTCGTTCGTCATCTCGAGGGCATCGCTGCCTACTGCTTCCACCCTGTTCGCTTCGGCGTGGTCGAATCGATCAACACGACCATCAAGGCGGTCCTCCGCCGCGCACGCGGTATGCAGAATGAACAACTGCTCTTGCTCAAACTGAAGTGGGCCACGGCTCATCCGATTCGATCGTCTCGCGACCTGGCGCGCTTCTTGAGCCTTCAACCCTTGTACTCAAATCGGTGAAGAGCCCAAATAAGACACCGGTCGTCACAATCGCCATCCACACGACGCCAGGTGTTGGGGTCTCGAAGAGTGAGGCCCCTACCCAAACCAAGAGACTCATCAGGCCCCAACGAACGAGCACTTCCTCGACGATTCCGCCGTACAGAAGGCGACCCGAGACGCCGAGCGTCATTCGCAAATATTCGGCGTGCCTGACCGTATCCTCGTCCAGCCTTGGGCGAACGATCGAATAGTAAACGGCAACGAACAATAGTGAACCGCCGATACCCACCACGAGCGTAGGCACGAGTTGGGGCGCCAACGCGGGCCAGAGTGGTCCCCTGGCAACCAGCGCTTCGAAGAACGGTGCAGTGAGGCCGACACGAGGTGCCAGTGCTGTCCCAATCGCGGCGGCGATGGTGATGATGACGACGTTCTGCAAGACAGAGAGCCCAACGAGAACGGGCTGCGACGGCATCTTCTGCCCCGGGCGTAGGTTGGCCTCTATCGTCGTCCGCAGTGCCGCAACCAGCCTGGGCGCGGTGATGACGAGCCCAGGCATGCAGATGGCCACAAGCAATCCGAATATCGCCCAGTTAAACATGGGCGACGCGTGACACATGTTTCACGGTATTCCCGACTTGCTCATCAAGAGTGGTTGCCGGCGAGTGCAGTCGAGGACATGCCGAATCCGTAGTGCAGGCCCCATCCTACGGGCCCGGCGGCTCGAGATCTCTAGTCCCACGCGGCCTATGCTCTCATCATGAACATGCTGCTGCTCTCAAGCGTGCTATTCGGCGTGCTTGTCATGGCGGGTCGCGGTCCCTACCTCTTCGCGCCGGCCGGAACTCTCCAGTTCTACAGACAACTCTCCCGTTCGGATAAGAAATGCAGAATTCTGGGCGTTGTGATGGGCGCTCTAGGACTAGCAATGAGCGTGTCGGCTTCGGGTGCGGCGGGGACGCTGGCCGTAGTGGTCTTTGTGATCGGATTGGCCCTCGTCTTCTGGATGATCGTGTTCATGACCGCACCAAGGTTCCCCATGCAGTTGGTCTTCTTCATTCTGGAGGCGTTCAGCACCCAGGCCCTCCGTGTGTTCGGCTTCTTGAATCTCGTATTCGCCAGCGTCTGGATCTACTATTCCTTCGTCTTTTTCTTCTAGCAGCCCGTGGTGAAAACGCCCTTTCGTAGGTCGAGGGGCATGTGTTCGTGACACCGTGTCATAAGGTCGAGAAACGACGAGTGCGGCAGATCTTGCGCATCTCGCGCCCACGCGGGCGATACGAGGGTCCAGAGGCGGCCAAGATCAGCGATCAAGGCCTCGAAGACGGCGACCGCGCGGCCTTGGAGGCTCCGCGGCGTGCCGACGCCCGTCAGCTGCCGCATGAGGAGCCCAAGATTGAACCCGCAGACGTGCACAAGCACGCGCTTGAGGATGTTGGGATGCCCACGCAGATGCACCCGGCGCAGCCGCCCGGTCTCGTAGAGATGCGCGTTGGGGCGTTCGAGCAACTCGCCCCGCCGTCGCAGCAGCCGTTGCCCACGCGTGCCCCGAATGCGCCGACGGTTCGCGTACACGGCGTCGCGCGCCGCCGCCTTGCCTGTCCAGTTGCGTCGCCCGCGGTCCGGCTCCGAAACATAACTGCGCACGCCGAGCGCGGCGAACGCCACCATCGTCTCGTTACTGTGATACCCCTTGTCCCCGACGACCTCGGCGATACCGGCGCCGGCCGGCAGGACGGCTTCGACGTGGTCGGCCGCCGTGATCAGGGTCTCGACCATCGTCGTCGTATCGCCGTCGTCGGCATCCTGCACGGTGACGCCGACGATGGCCCCCGTCTCCAGGTCCACCGCATGCTCCGCGGTGTGCGCCAAGTGCGTGCGCCCGTCCTTCAGCTTCGTGATCTTCGCGTCCGGATCCTGCGGATGCGTCCAGTCGTCGTTGGAGCCTTTCTTCTTCCGTTTCCGGTCGAACCGGGCCAGCTCAGCGCGGGTCGGCGTGACGATGCCGGACGCCTCGGCCAGCCCGGTCAGAAACGCCTCGTAGCCTTCGCCCGTGTCCCGGCGCACGATACTCCGCAATGCGGCGTTCGCTTCCAACGTCGTGGCATCGATGCCGAGGGTCCGCCCGGTCACGAGCTGGGCGTCGGCCAGTTGCTGCAGCACCCACGTGAACACCGCTTGATGGGTCTCGACGTCGATCAGGCGCCGGGTGCGCGACAGCGTCGAGTGATCCGGCGGCGCCTCGTGCAGCTCGAGGTCCAGAAACTGCCGGATGCTCAGCGAATCGGCCGCCCGCCACGCGATCGCCCGCTCCGAGTCCAGCCCTTCGAAGTAGCCGAGCATCAGCAGCCGGAAGTACCGCCCCGGCGCCAGACTCGGACGACCGACGCCGTCCGCGTAGAACGGCGCGCATTGCGCCTCGACGAACGCGTCGAAGCCCGTGTCATCGAGGATCCGATTCAATCGCTGATAGAACGGATGCGCCGCACTGCGAGGCAGGTCGCTGGTGGGAACCCACATCGATGCTTGCCGCGCCCGGCGTCGTCGTTTGCCCATCGCCATGCGCGACAGTGTAGTACGCGGGATCGATCGTGTCGATCCCTAATAGGGACTTTCACCACGGGCTGCTAGGGGCACACGCAGGCGCACGTCGGCCGCAGCGGCCCGGGGTGGTCGCTACTCCTCGAGGGGCTGGTAGAAGTAGTAGCAGAGACCATCGGGAGCGACGACGAAGAAGACCTGGAGCTTCTGGCCGTCGCGCTCGTCAATACGCCAGTTCGAGATCTCGGCGCCGTTCGCTTCGAGTTCTGCTTTGGCTCGGTGGATGTCGGTCACCGATACAGCTGCACCGTCTTGTGCAGGGTCGCCACCGTTCACTGCAAAACCGAGCTGTACACAGTCGCGTTCCAGGATGACGGTCGGGGTGGGCTCAGTCCGCCTCTCGACCTCCTTCAGTCCGAAGGCCTTCGTGTACCACTGCGCGGCCTGTTCGATGTCCTTGACGGGCAGCGCAAGAACATCGTCGGCATACGCGGAAGCGGCCTTGTAGAGCGGTGTGTCTGCCATACGGATGCGTTGGTCGGCGGAGCGAAGCCTCAGGGCGCAGATGTCGGCATGTGTGCCAGGTAGCTTGACCCACCGCGGTTGAGCCAGACGCGGACGTAGTCGCCTCCGAGCAGCTCGTCGACTCGGACCTGATTACGCGGCACCCAGTCCACGGCTATGTCTTCAATCTCGGAGTCCGGCACGACGGCGGCTAGCGCCCTGCCGGCGACGGCCCCGTCCTCTTCGTGAAGGAACTCGACCCAGCGCGTGGCCGTGGGCGGCTCTTGGTCGACGACGGGCGCCGATTCGTCGGTGAGCCGTACGCGGTAAGGACCCGGTTCGAGCGGCTGGCCGGTCGCGTACGCCCGGCGGGGTAAGTCGAAGCCCCCGCGGACCGCGCGGGTCACCGTATCCTCGTCGACTGGCTCCTCGGCAGTTGCCATTGCCGCCAAGGAGGTCCCGATGCCGCGTGCGGCGGCTACGGCTGACCGGGCGCCTTGATTGGCCCCCGCATAATCTCCGGCCCGAAGGTCCGCTTCCACGGTGGCGAGTGATGACTCCACTTGCGCGACGTCTGCACGCAGCACGTCGGCGTCCTCGTCATCGAGCTCGTCGATAGCCGGTCGCGCATCGTCGAGCGCATCCTCGGCATCAGCCACCAGCCCGCGAGTCTCCATCTGGAGACGCTCCTGTTCCGCCTCGATGGCCGTCTCGACCGTGGTGGCGGCGGTGTCGACCTCGGCGGCAAGCTGGGTGACTTGGTCGTAGGACCGGGTGAGCGCGAACCGGTCGTTCTGGGCCTGCAGCTCGGCATCGAGTCTTCCGACAGCGTCGCGGGCCGCAGCGTATTCCTGCGGAGCATAGACCTGGCCTTCGGCGGCCACGGCCGCGACTCGCGCTCGGGCGGCCTCCACGGTCGCCGTGGGGGCTTCCGCGCAGGCGCTGACGAGCGTGACGAAACCCGAGATCGTGAGAACAACGGTGGTGCGGTTCCTGATGGTCTTCATGGTCTTCACCCCCATATGATCGCACACGTCATCCCGAACCCTGGCACCGTGCGCGATCTCCTGCGGCCATCAAGCGTTTTCGGTTGATGGCAATCTCACAACTACGTAAGCTTGGCCTATTCGCGCGGGGAGCGTTCAGGTGGGGCCGGGGGTTGGTGTCCAAATGAGCAATTCGCAGAGGGTCAGAGGCTGGATCGTTGCGATGGCAACCCTGGCGGCCGCCGTCGTCGCGGGTCTATCGCTGTCTGTCGAAACGACCGTCGGACAGACCGAGTCCTATCGCGCACCACGTTTGCCCGGGACGTCACACCCGGACCTCACCGGCATCTGGCAGGCCTTCGCCACGGCCAACTGGGACATTCAGGACCATGGGGTGCAGCCGGGGCCGTTTGTGGCGCGCCTCGGCGTGTGGGGCGCTCAGCCGGCGGGGCAGGGCGTCGTGGACGGCAACGAGATCCCGTACCGCCCGGAGGCGCTGGCGAAGAGGCGCGAGAACTTCGAGAATCGGCTGACCGTTGATCACGACAACGTGAACACCGTTGGCGACCCGGAGGCCAAGTGCTATCTGCCCGGGGTGCCACGCGCTACGTATCTCCCATTTCCGTTTCAGATCATTCAGAGCACGGAGAAAGTCGTCATCGCGTATCAGTTCGCGAGCGCCAATCGCACGATCCCCTTGGGCCGGCCCACGACGGCGCCTGTCGATAGCTGGATGGGGTGGTCGAACGGACACTGGGAGGAGGATACGTTGGTGGTCGACGTGAGGGGCTTCAATGGCCTGGCGTGGTTCGACCGCGCCGGCAACTACCACAGCGACGCGCTTCACGTTGTCGAACGCTACACACCCATCAGCCCCTACCACCTCATGTACGAAGCCACCATCGAAGACCCAAACGTCTTCACGAGACCATGGAGCATGCGAATGCCCCTCTATCGTCGCATCGAAGAGGACGTGCGATTGCTGGAGTTCAAGTGCGTGGATCTGGCCGAGGAGTATGTCTATGGGGGCCTCGTCGAAGGGTCAGGCAGTGGGGGAGGTGCACGGTGAGCTGTCGAGTGTTCGCAAGAGCAGGCGTATCTGTCGTCGCGTTCGCGGTGATAGGTCTGGCGCCGGTATCGATCGTGGGCCAATCCCAAGGGCAGCCCGACTACATGTCGCCGACCACCCCGTGGGGCGACCCGGATCTACAGGGCATGTGGGACACGCGGACCTACACACCGCTCGAGCGACCGGCCGAGTTCGGTATGCGGGAGTTCATGACTCCAGAAGAAGTCGCCGAACGGGAGCGCCTCGGGCTACGCCGCGTCGTGAGCGACGACGACGATGACGCCATCGCTGTCGAGCTCGTGCAACAGGATGTGAGACGCTACGCGCGGTCCGACGCCGCGGACGATGGCCGACCAGGGTTTCGGATTGCCGGCGCCGAGTACAACGCCTTCTGGAGTGCCGACCCTACTTCGCCAAAGCTCTCCCTGCGCACCTCACAAATCGTGGACCCGACAGATGGGCGGATGCCGCCTCTGACCCGCGAAGCCCTGGCGATCTGGGATGCGAGAGAGCAGGCGCGGAGTGGGCGCAGCCAGGCCGATGATTGGGAGGACCGGGGTCTGTCGGAGCGATGCATCACCCGCAACGGCCTACCGGGCGAAATGCTGGGGAGTGGTCAGCAGCCGCTCAAGGAGATCGTGCAGACGCCGGGGTATGTGAGCATCGTGATGCCATACGGGTATGTGCGAATCATCCCCGTGAGCGAGCACGCCCCGCTAGGAATAGCCATCCGCCAGTGGAATGGGGATTCGCGCGGCCGGTGGGAAGGCGACACCTTGGTGGTCGACACGGCGAACTTCAAGAACACCGTGGAGAACGCAGTTCCGGCTCACGGGGGACCGTTCGGCGGGTCGGCGCACGTCCACTACTACCCGGGAACCGGAGAGACATTCCACCTGACTGAACGCTTCACACGGATCGATGCGGACACGCTCGAGTACCGCTACACGGTCCAAGATCCCAGCGTGTTCGTGAGACCGTGGAGCACGGTCAACTATTTCACGCTCGATCCGTGGGCGACCGCCGGGAACCAAGACAGGCTCTTCGAGTATGCGTGTCACGAGCACAACTACGGCATGGTGAATGCCATCCGAGCCGCTCGCAGCGATCGGCAGTGGGCGCTGGACGAAGCCGCTCGCGAGGCGGCGATCCGCGAAAGAGAGCTGCAGGAAAAGCGGGAGCTCTTGAAGACCTGGGAAGAGACGAACCCGAACGGTCGCTGAGACCTTGACATGAGACCACGTGGATTCGAGAGCGGGAGGCACGTCCGATGCGAACAGCGCTAGTGTTCGTGGGTGTCGGCGTCGGGTTACTCGTGATGGTTGCCGTCGCTCCGGTGTTGGCGCATCATGCGTTCGCCGCAGAATTCGACGCGGCCAGCCCGGTCGAGTTGAGCGGCACGGTCGTCAGGATGGAATGGGTGAATCCCCATACGTGGATTCACATCGACGTGGCGCAGCCGGACGGCGAGGAGGAACGCTGGATGATTGAAGGGGGTCCGCCGACCAGTCTACTCAGGAGAGGATTCACAAAAGAGTCCTTGCTGGCTGGCACCGAGATCTTTGTGGCGGGTTTTCGGGCGAAGGACGGATCGCAAAAGGCAAACGGCAGGGACGTCACGTTCGCCGATGGGAGCAAGCTGTTTCTCGGTTCGTCTGGCACCGGCGCGCCGAGAGACGGCAGGGATCCGACCGACCGGAGGTAGGTCTCCGCGCTCACCGCCAGTCAGACCCGTACTACAGCCCGACCTGCCACTGCTCGACCGTTGCCCCGCCGGCGCAGCATGACCGGCGGTCAACGGTCGCTCTAGGGTATGCTCCGGTTTCGCACGGAACCGCCAACAGGAGAAGCCCGTGGCCGACAAGCCTGACACGTCCGACCGAGTCCCCCTGTACCACCCGCCGGCGGAGTTCTCCGCCAAGGCCACCGTGAAATCGCTCGACGAGTATCGGGAGCTGTATGACCGGTCGGTCGCCGATCCGGAGGCGTTCTGGGCCGAGCAGGCCGAGCAGCGCATCACGTGGTTCGAGAAGTGGCACACCGTCCGCCAGTACGACTTTCACAAAGCTGAGATCGCCTGGTATCTCGGCGGCAAGCTGAACGCCTGCTACAACTGCGTCGACCGGCACGTCGAAGCCGGCCGCGGGGGCGATACCGCCCTGATTTGGGAAGGGAACGACCCAGCCGACAGCAAGGCCTACACCTTTGCCGAGCTGCACGCCGAGGTGCAGCGCGCCGCCAACGCGTTGAAGAACCTCGGCATCGTCAAGGGGGACCGCGTCTGCATCTACATGCAGATGATCCCCGAACTGGTGATCGCGATGCTTGCCTGTGCTCGCATCGGCGCCATCCACTCAATCGTCTTCGGCGCCTTCACGGCCGACAGCCTGGTGACGCGGATCAACGACTCTGCGTGCAAGGCGATCATTACGCAGAACACCGGCGTGCGCGGCACGAAGCTCGACATCGCGATGAAGGCGAACGCCGACAAGGCGGTCGAGCAGACGCCGAGCATCGAGAAGATTCTGGTGGTCAAGCGCACCGACGCCGCCGTCAAGATGGTCGACGGCCGCGACGTCTGGTGGCACGACGCGCTCGCGGCGGCGGACGCGACCTGCCCGCCCGAGCCGATGGACGCCGAGGATCCGCTCTTCATCCTCTACACGTCCGGGTCGACCGGCAAGCCGAAGGGGGTGCTCCACACCACCGGCGGCTACATGACCTACGTGGCGACCACCTTTAGCTACGTCTTCGACTACCACCCGGGTGACGTGTACTGGTGCACCGCCGACATCGGATGGGTCACCGGCCACAGCTACATCACCTACGGGCCGCTCTCCAATGGCGCGCTCACGATGATGTACGAGGGGGTCCCGAACTACCCCGATTGGGGCCGGTTCTGGCAGATCTGCGAGAAGCACAAGGTCAACACCATCTACACCGCGCCGACCGCCCTACGGGCGCTGATGAAGGAGGGTGACGACTTCCCGGCGAAGTACGACCTGAGCAGCCTGCGCCTGCTCGGGACCGTCGGCGAGCCGATCAAGTCACCCGAGTGGACCTGGTACCACAACGTTATCGGGGGTGGGCGCTGCCCCATCGTCGACACGTGGTGGCAAACCGAGACCGGCGGCATTCTGATCTCGCCGATGCCGGGTGCCACACCGACCAAGCCGGGATCTACGACGTTGCCGCTCCCCGGCATCAAGCCGGCCCTGGTCGACGACGAGGGCAACCTCCTGGAGGGGAACGACGTCCGCGGCATCCTCGTCATCCTGGAGTCGTGGCCCGGCCAGATGCGCGGCATATACGGCGACAAGCAACGCTTCTTCGACACGTACTTCGCCCGCTTCCCCGGCCGGTACTTCCCGGGTGACGGCTGTCTACGCGACAAGGACGGGTACTACTGGATCACCGGACGCGTGGACGACGTCATCATCGTCTCGGGGCACAACCTCGGCACGGCGGAGATCGAGGGCGCCATCGGCCGCTACCCGACGGTGGCCGAAGCGGCGGTCGTCGGCTATCCGCACGAGATCAAGGGGAACGCGATTTACGCGTATGTCACCTTGAAGACGGGCGAGACCGCCACCGAGGAGATGAAAGGCGAGATCGTCAAGGCGGTGCGGAATGACATCGGACCGCACGCCTCGCCGGAGAAGATCCAGTTCACCGACGGGCTCCCGAAGACGCGGTCTGGCAAGATCATGCGCCGTATCCTCCGCAAGATCGCGGAGGGCGACGTCCATGATCTGGGCGACACGTCAACGCTGGCCGACCCGGGCGTCGTCGACTCGCTGGTGGGCGGGCGCGTGTAGGACCCCGTCCTACGGCGCGCGGGCCGCGACGATGCGCGCGTCGCGGAACCGGGTCGCGAAGAGCATCGGTGTCCTTACCGTCACTGGCGTCCGACAGACAGCCGGCGTGCCACCGTATCCAGTCGTCTGTCCAAGGTCCAGAGTGAACACGCGGCCAAACGTGCCGAAGCCACAAGATGCATGTCTATCCAGCCGAGGCCCTGCCCGTGAAGCCTCCGCGACCGAACGAGGTCCAGTACTTCGGCGTGCTCCGCAACTGGCGCCTCCGGGAGGGCACCCAGCAGCGTGAGGATCCGTTCGCGGTGGGCCACGTTGCCGCAGGCGAGTTCCCCGATGACGAACGGGTGACACAAAGCTCTCCCGTCGTCCAGCAAGCCCGCAAGCTGGTTGTTACCGCGCCGGAGGTGGTCGACCCAGACCGACGTATCCACAAGTGTCATCGTCAGGCCGCCGGGGTCCGGCGCCGCGGAATGGGCTTGAGCGTCTTCTCGCTTCCGCCCAGTATCGCAAGGCGGCGAGCACTCTCGAGCGCGATCAATGCCTCCAATCCGCGCCGCACCAGCGCAGTCTTTTCCTTCGTGCCCGTTAACGTGGCCGCTCGCTTGAGCAGTTCATCATCGATGTTGAGCGTCGTTCTCATATGCATAAGTATGCATGTATGAAGCACGTCTCACAAACGGAGGCCTGGGAGATTCACCGCACCTGATACGGCTGGCACACAGTACATGGTGCTGGCGATCGGCGGCGGAGACGCCACCGAACAGCTGATCGCGCTGACGTCGCCGTAGCGGGTCGCCGGTAGATGGAGATTGTGATGACGGTCGCACGTCGGATCATGCGAACGGCGTGCGCGACGCTGGTGGCGCGCGCCGTCGCCCCGGCGGTCGCGGCGGGCCAGAACGGCGCCGACGGCGGCGAGTGGCGTAGCTACGCCGGAGGACGCCGGGAGCACCAAGTACTCACCGCTGGCGCAGATCACACCGGAGAACGTCGGCGAGCTCGCCGTTGCCTGGCAGTGGGTGTCGATTGAGGGAGGCTCGATCTCGACGCGCTCCGCGCGTGGTACCGGCGCTGAAGGTCGCAACGACACCGCCAACGTCAGCATCAACGGGCTCAAGGGCACCCCGTTGATGGTCGGTGACACGCTCTATCTCAGCACGCCGCTGTCGCAGGTGGCTGCCATCGACGCGGCGACCGGCGAGACCCGCTGGGTGTATGACCCGGAGAGCTACGCGGCCGGCATCCCGATCATAGTGCTCGGGTTCAGCAGTCGCGGTCTGGCGTATTGGACCGATGGGCGGCAGGATCGGATCGTCTGGGCCACCGGCGACGCCAAGCTGCATGCCGTCGATGCTCGGACTGGCGAGCCGGTGCGCGAGTTCGGCGACGGCGGCAGCGTCGACCTGATGCGGGCATCCCGCGCGCGCGGCGCGACCCGCCGCCAATCAACTACTCGGTCACGTCGCCGCCGGTGGTCTGCAACGACGTCATCATCGTCGGCTCGGCGGTCTCCGACCAGCCGCGGTTCAAGGAGTCGCCACCCGGCCACGTCCGGGGCTTCGACGCGCGGACCGGCGAGCTGCGAAGGAGCGAGGCGGTGCCACAGGCATTGGGCTCGGCTTCAGTCGGCTACTGCTCGAAGCAGTACGTCCTGCGCGGTTCAGAACAGGATGCGCCAAATATATAGGTCCACGTGCCGTCAGTCGCCCCAACGTCTCCCAAATGCCAATGTGGTACTAACCCGCTTGCGTGGACGGGTACAGACTTAGGTCTCAGGCGCTCTGTTGCGGTTGTCTCCTCTCGTAGTCGATGGGTGACAGGGACGATAGAAATATTGGACCCCCGTTAACGTAAGATCCGTTCTTCGACCCTCGGCCGGGCCCCGCCCACCACAGCTCGGATAGAACGCACGCCCTTTGCAGGAGAACGGCACCAGCCGCTCGAACCGCACGCTGCACACCGGAACCGCGCGAATCCGCTGCCGAGCCACCCGCGCCGAAGAAATCGCGGAACTCCTGCTCGACGGAGCTGGGAAATCCTTCTCCGTCGCGAAGGTCGATCGTCTGCGCCCGAACGTCTCGAAGTGATCGTGCACCATCTGATAGGACGCCGCGCGGGTAGTGTCGCGAAGAGTGTGCAAAACCGCTTGAGGAAAACGGGCGGTCATGGCAAGAGGTTGATTGTTGAAGTCGACCTACGCACAAAGGAGTGCAGCCATGGCCACCCGACGCAAGCGTCCCGCGAAGCCCACCACGATCGAAGCCCTGATCGGCAGCGACCGGGCGCTACTCAAGACCCTCGTGAAGGAATCGCTCCACGAAGTGCTGGAAGCGGAGATGACAGCGGCGGTTGGGGCGGGGCCGGGCGAGCGCACCGCCGACCGGCACGGCTATCGCTCGGGCTACTACACGCGGGGGCTGGTGACCCGGATCGGGAAGCTGGAGCTGCGGGTGCCGCGGGACCGGGAGGGCCGCTTCTCGACCGAGCTGTTTGACCGGTATCAACGGTCGGAGCAGGCCCTGGTGAGTGCGCTGGCCGAGATGTAGGTCCAAGGCGTCTCGACGCGGAAGGTGAAGGCCATCACGGAAGAGTTGTGCGGGCACACGTGCTCGGCGAGCACCATCAGCCGCATCAACAAGGGTCTGGATGCCCTGCTGCGGCGCTTTGCCCAGCGTCCGCTCGACGAGGCGTATCCGTATCTGATCCTGGATGCGCGGTACGAGAAGGTGCGGCTCGACGGCGTGATCCAGGCGCAGGCCGTGTTCATTGCGATCGGGATCAATCGCGAGGGGCGACGCCAGATCCTGGGCGTGGAGCTGTCGAATCGCGAGTCGAGCTCGAGCTGGAAGGCGTTCGTCACCGGGCTGCAGACGCGCGGCCTCCACGGCGTCGAGTTCGTGGTGTCGGACGATCACGCGGGGCTCAAGCGCGCGGTTCGGGAGCTGCTGCCGGCGGCGGTCTGGCAGCGGTGCTACGTGCACTTCTTACGCAACGCGCTCGACTATCTGCCGCGGAAGGCCGACGACGATTGCCGCCAGGAGCTGCGGTGGCTCTACGACCGGCGCAACCTGAAAGAAGCCGAGCAGGATCTGCGCGCGTGGCCTCAAGCGCTGGGAGCGACGCTCTCCCAAACTCACCGACTGGGTTGAGGCGCAGATCGGGGAAACGCTGAACTTCTATCGCTTGCCGCGCCAACACCACAAGCATCTCAAGTTCACGAACATGCGCGAGCGGCTCAACGAGGAGATTAAGCGCCGCACGCGCGTGGTGCGGATCTTTCCGAACGCGGACAGCTGCCGCCGGCTGGTACGGGCCCTCTGTGCCGAGACGCACGAGGGCTGGCTGGAGGATCACCGCTACCTGAACATGGATTACTGGAAGGAACAGAAGAAGGACTTCATGCGGACCGCCGCCTAACCGACAACGACAGCGGCCTCAGCCATGAAACCGCTTTTGCACAACTTGACGTACACAACCGCCGCGCGCGGGATGCCGTGGTTAGTACGTCGTCGATGGCGTGGGCACGCCCCACGACGCGCAGAGCCCATGCCACTCTACGCAACGAGCAAAAACTGGGGAGTGTGCCGCGTGGAGGCGCACGAGCACGCGGTTTCTGCCCGTCAACCCACACAACGGCCGCGTGCTACGGCGCGCGGCCCGCGACGATACGCGCGTCGCGGAACCGGAGTCGTGTCTGCAGGTCCTCCTCGACCACACGTGCGCCGTCAAGCGTGGTGAACGGCCCGACGACGACCGGCACCCCGGCCACGGACGCCGTCCCGATCCCGGCCCGAAACCCGAACTCGCGCAACATGGCCGCCGTCGCATCGGGCTGTCTCGATCCGGAAACAGCGCCGCGTGCACGTTGAACTCCTCCGGTTGCGTGACGTCGGTCGACCCGAGTATCGCCCGGCCGAAATCTACCGCCCGTGGAACGGAGAGCGCCGCCTGACGGGATGGTGGCAACGGGGGCCGAGGCGCGTCGGCCTGAAGCCAACTCGCGGCAATCCGCACACCGCCGACCCCAATCCCGGCACCGACGGAGAGACCGACCGCGACGCTCGCCGCGACGACGACGGCGCGGGTTGTCCCAGGCGCCGACGGCCCCGGACGCCACGCTCGGCGCGGGCGCCAGGGTCTCGGCAGCTCGCGCGCCCTCGGGGCTGGCGGGGCTCGCGCCTCCCGCCGTAGCTGCAACAACTCCGCCGCCTTGAGCACGAGGTCTTCGTTGATGGCCGGCGCCAGCGGCGGCGAAACCAGCTTCGAGCGCGCGATCACACACGAGGTTGATCTTCCGCGGTATCCCACCGCTGAACTCGTAGACAAGATCCAGCGCCCGCTCGTTGAAGATGGTGCCCCATGCCCCGCTCGCAATACGCAAACGGTAGGCGACGTATTGCTCGACCTCGTCGCGCGTCAGAGGACGGAGCTCCGCGCGACGCGCGACGCGTTGCCGCAAACTGGCGCATCCCGTCAGCTTCGAGCGTGGTGACGAGCTCCGGTTGGCCGACCAGGAGGATCTGCAGCAGTTTCCGGTCGTCGGTTTCGAGATTCGACAGCAGTCGGATGCCCTCAAGGAGTGACGGAGAAAGATTCTGCGCTTCATCGACGACAACGACTTCCGACGCGCCGATCTGCGCAAGCGAGACGAGAAAATCGTTCAGCGTGTTGATCAGCTGCTGCTTCGTGGCCCACGCGAAGGCGCCGGTGCGCGCCTCCTCGTGCGTGACCACGCCGAAATCCTGGAGTATGGCCCGCACCAGCTCTTCCTGCGTGACGAAAGGATTGAGCACCAGTGCGCTGAATACGTTGCGTCCGAGCTGCTGGACCAGCGTCCGGCAGATCGTCGTCTTCCCGGTGCCCACGTCGCCCGTGAGGAGAAAGAAGCCCTCGCTGCGCCGGATGCCGCGCCGGAGCTGCTCGAGCGCGGCCTCGTGGGCCTCGCTCTTGTAGAGAAACTCCGGGTCCGGCGTGAGGCTGAACGGATGGCGAGTGAAGCGGTAGTAGTCCTCGTACACGGGGCGCCCATCATTGATAACATAGGGTTGCGGTCTCGGAGTAGCTCAGTTTCACTTCCCAGGAGACGCAGACGCATTCCAATGGCTCGGCGATGCCACGGCTCGATCCGCCCGCTCGCCGTCGTCACATCGACGCCGCATTGAGATGGAACCGTTCGATTTCGAGCTGCGCACACGCCTGGTCTTCGGTGCGGGCACCATCGGTCGGTTGGGACCGCTCGCCCGTGAGCTGGGCTTTCGACACCCGCTCCTCGTGGCCGACCAAGGCCTCGTGAAGGCTGGCCACGTGGAGCGCGCCGTGCACGAGCTGGACCGGGCCGGCATGTCCGTCACGGCGTTTCACGACTTCGACGTCAACCCGGACACGTCCATGATCGACCGGGCGCGCGATTTCGCGGCGCCCCTCGGGGTCGATTCCATCGTCGGTTTGGGCGGCGGCAGCTCGATGGATTGCGCCAAGGGCGCGAACTTCCTGCTCACCAACGGCGGCACAATGGCCGATTACCGTGGCTACGGGAAGGCCAGCGAACCCCTGCTGCCGATGATCGCGGTTCCCACAACCGCTGGTACCGGATCGGAGGGTCAGAGCTACGCCGTCATCTCGGATTCGACGACACATCTCAAGATCGCATGTGGGGATCCGAAAGCGGCGTTCCGGGTGGCGGTGCTCGATCCAGAGTTGACGCTGTCTCAGCCGGCCCCCATCACGGCCGCCGCGGGCTTCGATGCGATTGCGCACGCCGTGGAGACGTCGGTCACGACGCGACGAAACCCCGTCTCGGACTGCCTCTCGCGGGAGGCCTGGCGACTACTGAGCGCCAACTACGCCCGCGTCATGACACACCCTGATCGGCTCGACGCACGTGAGGCCATGCAGCTCGGGTCGTTCTACGCCGGGCTGGCCATTGAACAGTCGATGCTCGGCGCGGCGCATGCATGCGCCAATCCACTGACGGCGCGGTATCGCACGACCCACGGCATGGCGCTCGCGATTCTGCTGCCGCATATCGTGCGCTGGAACTCGGCAACCTCGCCCCAGCTCTATCTGCCCCTGCTGTTGGCGCTCAACCACTTGCCGTCGGATGGCAATACGGGAGAACGCCTCGCCGAATGGATCGCCGATCTCACCGCCGCGGCCGGCTTGCCAAGCGCGCTTCGTGACGTCGGGGTTCCGGAAGGCGATCTCCCACAGCTCGCCGACGATGCCGGCAGGCAGTGGACCGCGACCTTTAATCCTCGTCCCTTTGGTGCCAGCGATGCCCTGGAGGTATATCAGTGCGCGTTCTGATCGATCGACTTTTCGTCGCGGCGGTGGTCGTGGTGCTCGGCAGCCATCTGGTCGCCACGCCAGCACGCGGACAGGCCGGCTCGGCGGTGACGGACGCTGCGCCCGCCGGTGCCTGGACGCAGTTTCGCGGCACGCCCGCGCTCACCGGGGCGTCGTCCGCATCGGTGCCGGCTGAGCCGAAGCTCCTCTGGACGTTCGAGGCGGGTGAGTCAATCGATTCGTCGGCGGCCATCGTCGACGGTGTCGTCTACGTGGGCACGTATACCGGCGAGCTGATCGCGCTCGACCTCGAGAGCGGCACGCTCAAGTGGCGGTATCGGGCCAGCGAACAGATGGGCATCGGCGAATCGTCGCCGGCCGTGGGGCACGGCCTGGTGTTTGTGGGCGACCTCGCCGGCGTGCTGCACGCGGTTGACGTCGCAACCGGCGAAGCCGCGTGGACCTATGCCACCGAGGGCGAGATCAAGTCATCGCCCGCGGTGGTCGGGGATCGCGTCCTGATCGGGTCGTATGACGGGTATCTCTACGGCCTGGGCGCGACGACCGGTGAGCGTCTCTGGCGCGTGGAAACGCAGAACTACGTCCATGCGACCCCGGCGATCGCCGACGGCATCGCGTACTTCGGTGGGTGCGACGAGACGTTCCACGGCGTTCGCATCAGCGACGGCACCGAAGTCGTCAGCCTCTCGGCCGGCGCCTACACGGCGGCGTCGTCGGCCATCAGCGGCGGGCGGGCCTATTTCGGCACGTTCGACAACGAGGTATTGGGCCTCGATCTCTCGACACACGAGGTCGTGTGGCGCTACGAGCATCCAGTCCGTCACTTTCCCTTCTATTCCTCCGCCCTCCACGTCGACGGCAAGGTGGTCATCGGCGGACGCGACCGGATGGTGCACGGGATCGACGACAGGACCGGCGAAGCGCTCTGGACGTTCATGACCAGCGCGCGGGTCGACTCCTCGCCCGCGGCCGCCGACGGGCGGGTCTACATCGGTTCGGGGGACGGACGGCTCTACGTGCTCGACCTCGAGACCGGCGAGAAGCTCTGGGAATTCGATACCGGCGCGCCGCTCTCCGCGTCGCCGTCGATCGCCGACGGCAAGGTGGTGATCGGATCGCAGGACGGGGTGTTGTATTGCTTCGGGTAGCGTGGGCCACGATCAGGCGCGAGGTATAGTGAGGCGATGGCTGACAGCGCGCCGGCTGTGACGGCCGACACGACCGACACGGAGGTCGGGAGCTACTTCGTCGCCAACTACCCGCCGTTCTCGGTGTGGACGACCGAGGCCGTCGAGCAGGACGCGCGGCCGGCGTTGACGACCGCGCCCGCCGACGTGCCGCTCGGTCTCTACCTGCACATCCCCTTCTGCCGCAAGCGCTGCCACTTTTGCTATTTCCGCGTCTACACCGACAGGAACGCCAGCGAGGTCCAGACCTACCTCGACCTCCTCGCCCGAGAGTGGGAGCTACACGCGGCGCAACCGGCCATCGCGGGTCGACCGCTCGACTTTGTCTACTTCGGGGGCGGCACACCGTCCTTTCTCTCGGTCCGACAGCTCACCGGGCTGGTGCACCGACTCGGCGGCGTGACGCCGTGGGACACGGCGGGCGAGATCACGTTCGAATGTGAGCCGGGCACGTTGACCGAATCAAAACTGGCGGCCATCCGCGACCTGGGTGTCACGCGACTGAGCCTGGGCGTCGAGAATTTCGACGATCGCATCCTGGAGGTCAACGGGCGAGCGCATCGCTCGGCCGAGATCTTTCGCGCCTACGACTTCGCGCGATCCATCGCGTTTCCACAGATCAACATCGACCTGATTGCCGGAATGCTCGGCGAGAGCGACGCCAACTGGCAAGCTTGCGTGGAGAGGACCATCGCCCTCGCACCAGACAGCGTGACGATCTACCAGATGGAGCTGCCGTACAACACGACCATCAGCAGCGACATCTTGAAGCAGACAGGACAGTTCGGCGAGGCCGTCGCGCCATGGGCCGCCAAGCGGCGCTGGGTCGACGAGGCCTTCGCTGCGCTTGAGCGCGCCGGATACACCGTCGGCAGCGCGTACACGGCCGTGCGCGAACCCACCGACACGGCGTTCCGCTATCGCGACCGATTGTGGCAAGGGGCCGACCTCGCCGGCCTCGGCGTGGCGTCGTTCGGTCACGTCAACGGCGTGCACATGCAGAATGCCGACGCGTGGGGTCCATACGCCGCGTCGATCGACGACGGCCGCCTGCCGTTCACCCGCGCGTATCGGCCGACCGCGGATGAGCGGCTCATTCGCGAGTTCGTGCTGCAACTCAAGCTCGGCTCCATCCGACCGGACTACTTTCATGACAAGTACGGAGTCGATGTGCGCTCGCGGTTCAGCGCACCGCTTGCCTCGTTGAGCCGTGACGGGTTCGTGACCGAAGCGAGCGCCGACATCGTACGTCTGTCGCGCCAGGGGTTGCTCCGCGTCGACAGCCTGTTACCGCGCTTCTTTCTGCCCGCCCACACGGATATCCGCTACACCTAGAGCGCGTCCAACGCATGGCCACGTCCCGCCGATCGACTCGGGCCACAACACCGGCGCGACGCGCCGCCCCTCGGCCAAGCGTCCGCGGGGTGCTCTACCCGCTCGATCTCGTCTACGCGCGCGCCGGCGTCACGCTCCCCAAGGTGAAGGAAGTCTCGCCGCACGACATCCCGCTGCCTTACCGGTCACTGCTGGTCCACGACGACGACATGACGCTGACGCTCGAGCGTCACTTCGGCGGCCGGGTCGTCCTCCGGCCACTCTCCACGTTCACCGCCGGCCGCTCGTATTTCCGACGTGTGCTGCTCGTCCAGGAATACGCTGGGCGCCCGGTCGAGATGGGTGCGATCCGGATGAGACTGGACGCGTTCCCTCAACGACTCCGGGCCAAGGTGCTCGGGAACGAGGTGCCGCTCGGGCGCATCCTGCGCGACGGGCGCTTCGACTATCGCAGCCGTGCCAAGGCATTTCTGGCCGTCACCCCGAACCCCGAGATGATGGGCGTGTTCTGGATGCGCGAGCCGCGGACACTCTACGGCCGACGGACGGAGATCATTCGACAGGGCGGGAAGATCGGCGACATCGTCGAGGTGCTGCCGATGGTGTTTCGATGAGCGCCGGTCCCGACCACTACGATTGCCTCATCATTGGCGGTGGGCCGGCCGGCGCGACCGCGGCGACCGTCCTGGCGATGCATGGCCGCCGTGTCGCGGTCCTCGAGCGCGACACCTTCCCGCGCTATCACATCGGCGAGTCGTTGATGCCATACACCTGGTTCACCTTCGAGCGCCTCGGTGTGCTCGACTGGTTCGAGGCGGAGGCGTGCCCACGGAAGCAGAGCGTCCAGTTCGTGTCGACACGCGGCCAGGTGTCGCAGCCGTTCTACTTCTTCGAGACCATCAAGCACCCGTGCGCGACGACGTGGCAGGTGATTCGCAGCGATTTCGACCGGATGCTGCTCGATAACGCCCGCGCCAAGGGGGCGGAGATCCGGCACGGCGTCGCGGTCCGCGAGCTCATCACGGAGGGCGGGCGGGCGGTTGGCGTGCGGGCCGATGTCCGGCGCGGCGGCAGCGAATCGGTGTACGCCGACGCCATCGTCGACGCATCGGGTCGCGATGCCGTGCTGGCGTCGAAGCTTGGGTGGAAACGACGCGACGCCGATCTCGACAAGATCGCGATCTTCACGTATTTCAAGGGTGCGCGGCGCGACACGGGTCGTGACGCGGGCGCGACGACGGTCGCCTACATCCCCGAGAAGGGCTGGTTCTGGTACATCCCGCTGGTGGACGACACGGTCAGCGTGGGAGTCGTCGCCGATGCCAGCTACCTGTACCGCGACACGCGCGACCCAACTGAGATCTTTCTCCGCGAGGCGAAGGCGTGCCAGTGGATCCGCGACCATCTGGCGCCAGGGACGCGCGTCGAACCGGTGCGCGTGACCGGCGAGTTCAGCTACCGGTCGACCGAGGTCGGCGGCGATGGATTCTGCCTCGCCGGGGACGCGTTCTCGTTTCTCGATCCGGTCTTTTCGACCGGTGTCTTCATGGCGCTCAAGAGCGGAGAGTTGGCGGCCGACGCGATCCATGCGGGCCTGAACGCGGGCGCGGTCACGGCCGCAACGTTCGATGACTACGGTCGGCAGGTCCGCTGGGCGCTCGACCAGTTTCGCCAGCTCGTTCTGGCGTTCTACAACCAGACGTTCAGCTTCCGGGCATTCCTCGAGGCCCACCCGGACCTCCATCCGCGGCTGGTCGACGCGCTGGTCGGCAACGTCTTCGCCGACCTCGAGCCGCTCTTCCTCGCCCTCGAGGAGTTCTCGGCGCGGACGTCGTCCCACCGAGCGCCAGCGAAGGCCTAGTCACGGCCACGGCGGGCGCGACCGTACAATACCGGGGTGCAGAGCGAATACCGGCTGACACGCCGGGTGCAGTTCTACGAAACCGACACCGCCGGCATCGTCCACTTCAGCTGCTTTTACAGGTACATGGAAGAGGCCGAGCATGCGCTATGGCGCGCCGCTGGCCTCAGCATCGCGCCGCCCGGCGCGACCATCGGGTTTCCGCGTGTTGCGGCCGCGTTCGATTTCCATCGGCCACTGCGGTTCGAGGACGAGTTCGAGGTCCACATCCGAATCGCGGAGATTGGAGCGAAGACCATTCGGTACGCCACCTACGTCACACGGGATGGGGCGCCGATCGCGACGGGCAGCCTCACCGTGGCCTGCGTGGCGAAACGCCCGGGCGAGCCGTTGACGTCGACCAGGATCCCACCGGAGATCGCCGCGCGGTTCGAGGCCGCGCCCGACGCCGACCGCGAGGACAGGTCCTGATGGCCGGCACGATGGCCGGCGCGCCCGCCGTCGAATGCCGAGACCGCGATTCGTTGGTCGTCGCGCAGAGTGAGCGCCTCGCCCGGCTGGTCCGGACGCTCATCGACCGCAACCCGTTCTATACGCACAAGCTGGAGGCCGCAGGTCTCGGCGCCGACTCGCTACAGTTTCCCCGCGACCTCGAGCGACTGCCGTTCACCTCGAAGGCGGAGCTGATCGCCGATCAGGCACAGTCGCCCCCGTGGGGCACGGCGCTGACCGAACCGCTCGATCGCTACACTCGCTACAACCAGACCTCGTCCACCACGGGGCGCCCACTGCGCTGGCTCGACACGCCGGAGAGCTGGCAGTGGATGCTGGACTGCTGGAAGGCTGTGTATCGCGCCGCCACGGTCACGGCGGAGGATCGGATCTTCTTCCCGTTCTCCTTTGGCCCCTTTCTCGGGTTCTGGACGGCGTTCGATGCGGGGGTGCAGCTCGGCGCCCACTGTATTCCGGCCGGCGGCATGACGACCGAGCCTCGCCTCGCCCTCATCGACGCACTGCGTCCGACCGTCGTGTGCTGTACCCCCACCTACGCGCTCCGCCTGCTCGACGTGTGGCGCGAGACACGGGGCGGTGGGCTGCAGCAGTCCGGCGTGCGGGTGCTGATCGTTGCCGGCGAACCCGGCGGCAGCATTCCGGCCACGCGTCGTCGGATCGAGGACGGCTGGGGCGCCCGCGTCATCGACCACCACGGGATGACCGAGGTCGGGCCGCTCAGCTTCGAATGCTGGGACGTACCCGGCTTCCTCCACGTCAACGAATCCGAGTACGTCATCGAGGTCGTCGACGCCGAGACCGGAGCCGCCGTGCCGGACGGCCAGCAGGGCGAGCTCGTCGTGACCACCCTTGGCCGGACGGCCAGCCCGGTCGTCCGTTACCGCACCGGCGACCTGGTGGTCCGCACCGTCGACCCCTGCCGGTGCGGTCGGTCGTTCGCCCGGTTGGTGGGCGGCGTGATGGCGCGGGTTGACGATATGGTCAACGTCCGAGGCGTCAATGTCTACCCCACCGCTATCGAGTCCGTGCTACGCACCTTCGACGACGTGATCGAGTATCGTTCGATGGTCCGGTCGACCGCGTCGCTGCGCTCGCTGTCAGTGGAGATCGAGGTCGCGGCATCGGCGTCCGCCCCATCGACGGCCGCACGCGTGGCCGCCGAGTTGCGCGAGGCGCTCGGACTGGCGGTGCCGGTCACGACGGTCGAGACGGGCACGCTTCCGCGTTTCGACATGAAGGCGCGACGGTTCGTCGTCGACGGGCCCGCAACAGGAGGGGGATGACGGTGACGTTCTCCGGCATCAAGTACATCATGCTCGGCACGTCCGATATGCCACGTTCGCTGGCGTTCTATCGGGAGTCGCTCGGCTTTCGCGTGAAGTCCGAGACGCCCGGCTTCGCCTTTCTCGACACGGGTGCCGTCACCTTGTGCCTGAGCGAACCGCATTCGAAGCTTGGGGAGATTGCCGGCGCCTCGGAGGTCGTGCTCGCGGTCGACGGGGTGCGCGAGGCCTATGACGAGCTCAAGACGCGCGGTGTCGTGTTCATGAGCGAGCCGATGAACGTGACCGGCGATTCCTGGGCTGCCAATTTCCGGGACCCCGACGGTCACCTGCTGTCCGTCTTCGGACCGGAGCGGAAGGCATAGTAGGATCTGGGGTTCCAGGTCACAGGTTTCAAGGATTCATCACTCCTATGCGGCATACGTGGTTGTGCGCCTCGTCCCTTGCCGTCGCCATGACGGTCCTTGCCTGCGGCGACAGCGGCGGCAGCGATACTGGTGAGGCTGCGCCGGCCCGCCAGTTCCTCAGTGCCGGAACCGCACCTCCCGGCGGCACCTTTTTCGTCATCGGCAGTGCGCTGGCCGAGGCGGTCAACGAGACGGGGGCGGCGTTCGGCTACAGCGTGACGGCCGAAGCGACCAGCGGGTCGCAGGAGAACATCCGGCGACTGGCGAGCGGTGAGCTCGACTTTGCGCTCTCGAACTCGGCGATCACCTACTTCGCTGCCCGCGGCGAGGGGGCCTGGGAACGCCCCTACCCGGTCCGCTCGATGATGACGTTGGCGGCCAATGTCGCGCTCTTCATCACGCAGCCGGGATCGGGCGTCGAGACACTGGCGGACCTCGCGGGGCGACGGGTCACGGTCGGCGTACCTGGCGCTGGGTTCGAGTACTTCGTCGGACCCCTGCTGGAAGCCCACGGTGTCACATACGATGACTTCTCGCCGCTCGAGGCGACGCAACAGGCGGCCGTCGATATGCTGGCCGACGGTTCCGCCGACGCGGCCTTCCTGGGCGGCGCCATGCCGAGCCCATCGATCACACAGGCCGCCGCGTCGATGGACATCAGGTTCGTCCCGTTCGGCGACGCGGAACGACGGACGCTCATCGACGACTACGTGTTCTTTCGCGCGGCGACAATTCCCGCCGACACGTATCGGGGGCAGGCCGACGCCTTCGAGGGTCTCGACGTCGGCTCGATGCATCTCATCACCTCCGCGGACGCACCCGACGATCTCATTTACAACCTGACGAGCCTCCTCTACGAGAACCGCGAACTCGTCGTCGAGAAGCATCCTTCCGGCCGCGCCATCAACCCCACCAACGTCGTGCGTGACACCGGTACGGAGTTCCATCCAGGCGCCATCCGCTTCTACCGGGAGATCGGAATCTGGCCCTAACAGCCCCTGGTGAAAGCGCCGCGGGACTTCGCCACGGGCTGCTAACAGCCCGGGTCACTCCGTGACGTCCGCATCCGACTCGAACGCGGCCGATGGCCGCCAGCTGGTCAGCAACACGCTCGGCGTGCTGCTATGCGTGTTCACGCTGGTCGAGGTGAACTATCCGCTGATGGCGCCGCAGAGCCGGCTCGCCCTCTTCGCGATGCTCGGCCTCGTCCTGTGTTTCCTCAACGTGCCGGCCCATCCATCGTGGAAGCACTGGCCCGTGGCCCGCATGACCGACGTCTTGCTCGCGGTGCTGGCCGCGCTCTGCTGCGGCTTCATTCTCGTGCAGACCGACCCGTTGTTCGAGGCATGGTGGATCGACGGGCAGTCGCTCGGGAACCGGGCCGGCTTCGAGACCGCGCTCGACACGGCAATCGGCGTCGTGGGACTCCTCCTGGTCATCGAGGCGGCCCGACGCGCGCTGGGCCTCGCCCTCCCGCTGCTCTCGCTCACGTTCCTTCTCTACGCCTACTTCGGATCGGCATTCCCTGACTGGCTCTTTCCCCACCGCGGGTACCCCGTCCCGCGGATCGTCGCGCAGACATTTCTGAACGCTCAGGGCATCTTTGGCGTGGCGCTGGGCGTCATGTTCACCTACGTCTTCCTCTTCGTGATCTTCGGCGCCTTTCTCGAAGCCACCGGCGCCACCCGGTTCATCGTCGACTTCGCCCAGCGCGTGTTTGGACGGAGCCCGGGCGGGCCCGCCAAGGTCGCCGTGCTCAGCAGCGGATTGATGGGGTCGCTGTCCGGGAGCGCCGTTGCCAACACCGCAACGACCGGCACGTTCACCATTCCGATGATGCGCAGCGCCGGCTTCAAGCCGGTGACGGCGGCCGGGGTCCAGGCCGCCGCGAGCTCGGGGGGCGCGCTCATGCCCCCGGTCATGGGCGCCGGCGCCTACATGATGCTCGAGATGATCCCACCGCCGGTGACCTATCTGGAGATCGTCCGGGCCGCGCTCATCCCGGCCATCCTGTACTACCTGTCGTTGCTGCTCATCGTGCACCTCCACGCGCGCCGCATGGCGGCGACGGGCCAGGGCGTCACGGCGGACGCGCCGAAGACCGCGACGTCGGACGCGGTGAATAACCGCGCCGCAGGGCTCGTGTTCGCAGCCGCGCTCGGCAGCCTGATTCTGTTTCTCGTGCTCGGCTACACGGCGTTCCGCGCGGTCACGCTCTCCCTTGCCGCGATCATCCTCACGAGCAGCGTGCACCCGACGACCCGGCTCGAGCTGGGGCGCACGCTTCGGGGCCTCGCCGTGGCGGCGCGCAATGTCGTGCCGCTGGTCGCTGCGGCCGCCTGCGTCGGGATCATCATCGGCATCGTGACGCTCACCGGTGTCGGGACACGGTTGCCGGCAACCATCATTCCGCTGGCCGAGCAGAGTCTCTTTCTCGCGCTGGTGCTCATTATGGTCTCGTCGATCATCCTGGGCATGGGGCTGCCGTCAGCCGTGTGCTACCTGTTGATGGCCACGCTGATCGGACCGGTGCTCCTCAACCTGGGCGTGGTCCCGCTCGCGGCGCACTTCTTCATCTTCTATTTCGGGATGATGTCCATGGTGACGCCACCGGTGGCGCTGGCCGCGTATGCCGCGTCCTCGATCGCGGGGACGAAGATCATGCCAACCGCGTTCGCGGCGTTCCGGTTCGCGCTCGTCGGGTTCACCTTGCCGTACATGTTCGTGTATCGCCCGGAGCTGTTGATGCTGACGGCGACGGGTGAGCCGGCCGGATGGCTGGCGATGCTGGTGCCGGTGAGCATCGCGACGCTTGGGGTGACCTGTTTCGCCGCCGGCATCGCCGGCCAGCTTCGACATCCGCTGGCGCTCGGCCTGCGTCTGGCGGTGTTCGCCGCAGCTGCCCTCCTCCTCGTGCCCGGACCGACAGCCAGCCTCGCGGGTGTGACGGTGCCCCTCTTCGATGTCGCCGGCGTCGTGTTGTTCGGGTCGATTCTCGCGCTGCACGGCCCGCGACCCGCCACCGCCAGTTAGGCCGTATGACGGCAGTGCTGCAAATCGTCTGCTCGTTCGGGACCGCCGGTAGCGGCCAGGGCGTGCACGTGCGCGCCCCGCGGCCGCGGAGCGGGGCTCTCGGGGTCCCCGCGCAGCGGCCGCGTGGGGTGCGGGGCGAAGCCCCGTCTAGCTCGTGATGACCTCCCGTCTCACGCGGCCTCGGCACCCGATGCCCCGGTTCGTGCGCGACGCACTGATGGAGGTCGGATTGATGCACGCCTTTCGTCAACGTCCGCCGTATCAGCGCAACGATTACCTGGGGTGGATCACGCGCGCGAAACAGGAGGCGACGAAGCGACGGCGGATGGGCCAGATGCTCGCCGAGCTGGAACGCGGCGACCGGTACATGAAGATGGCGTACCGAGCGAAGCCCTGAGGATGGTCCATCGCCAGCAGCGCGTGGGACGAACGCGCGCCGTCTACGGCGAGGACCTGGCGTTTGTGCACCACGTTGGATTTCGCGATGTCGCAGAGGCCGCGGCGCGGTGGCTCCTGAGGTATCTCTCCGCGCATCCCGTTCCGGACGGCGCCATCGTCGACCTCGGCAGCGGGTCCGGCATCTTCGCGGCCGCAGCCGCTCGCAGCGGACGGTCGGTCCTTGGGATCGACGCGTCGACCGCGATGGTCGCGCTAGCCCGGCGTACGGCGCCGGATGCGCGGTTCCGGTCGCGATCGCTGTACACGGCCACATTTCCAACGTGTGCGATTGTCACCGCTACCGGGGAGCCGCTGAGCTATGTTCCCGCCGGACGCCGCCTTCCGCCGCTCGCCACGACGCTTCGGCGCGTCCGGCGATGCCTCGTGCCGTCCGGTCTCTTCCTGTTCGACCTCGTCACGGGCCCGATCGCGAAGCTGGCCCCCAGCCGGGGTGCGCGGATGGGCTCGGATTGGGCTGTGTTCTGGGAGACGCGACGGGGGCGGGTCCGAGACCGGTTCGAGCGGCGCATCACGACGTTTCGCGAGGTGCGCGGCCGGTACCGGCGATCCGATGAGGTGCATGTCGTGCAGATTTACCACAAGCAACGGGTGGCCACCTCGTTGCGTGCCGCGGGATTCGCCGTCAGTTCGATGGCCGCATATGACCGCCACGCATCGTACCCGGGGCGCACCGTCTTCGTGGCGCGCAGGTCGCGCCCCAGGCCGGAGTAAACTCGTCGCCATGCCGCCTCATCCGAAACACGTCTTGCTCATCCATGGCACGGTCCTCGTGTTGCTCGGTTTGCTCACTGGCGCCGCCTTGCCCATCGTGACGAATCCCCGTATGGGCTTGTCGGCGCACCTTGGCGGCGTGATGAACGGCATGCTCACCCTGATCCTGGGCATGGCATGGCCCTACGCTCGCCTCGCGTCTCCGACCCTCGATCGGGTGACCACGTGGCTGCTGCTCTATGCGATGTATGGCATCTGGGCGTTTACGCTGCTCGGCGCCGTCTTTGGCACAAGCGCGGCAAACCCGATCGCGGGCGAGGGTTTCTCGGGCGCCGCGTGGCAGGAGCAAATCGTCACCGTGGGCCTGACGACCGGCGCGCTCGCCATCCTGGCCGCCACCGTGGTGCTGGTGTCCGGCTTTGCCCGGGCGCGGTCGCGCGACCGGGCCCAAGCGTGACGGGCCAGAGCCTCCCCGTGAGGTCGGTCCAGTCTCGCGCCGCCGTGTGAAGGAGAGCGACGGGATGGACGATACGCTGGGCGACCGCGTCGCACTGGTCACGGGCGCGAGCCGCGGGGTCGGCAAGGGCGTGGCACTGGCGCTCGCACACGCCGGCGCGACGGTCTATGCGACCGGGCGGTCGATTGCCCAGGCCGACTTGGCGGCGCCGATCGTGGCGATTCCCTGCGACCACACCGACGACGAGCAGGTGGCTCGCGTGTTCGATCAAATAGAGCAGCACGGCGGCGGGCTCGATATCCTCGTGAACAACGCCTGGGGCGGGTATGAGCGCATGGTGGAGGACGGTACGTTCACCTGGCCGGCACCGTTCTGGGAGCAGCCGCGCTGGCGGTGGGACGCGATGATGACGGCCGGCGTCCGCGCCGCGTTCGTCGCGAGCCAGCACGCGGCGCGCCTCATGGTGCCGAAGCGCAGGGGCCTCATCGTGCAGATCTCGCACTGGGCGGCGCAAAAGCCCATGGGCAACCTGCTCTACGGCCTGTCCAAGGCCGCGACGGACAAGCTGACGACCGACATGTCGCACGAGTTGAGGCCGCACCAGGTCACGGTCGTCTCGCTCTATCCTGGACTGGTGCGCACGGAGGGGGTGCTCGCGGCCGGTGTGTTCGACCTGAGCAATTCGGAGAGTCCGGAATTCGTCGGCCGCGCGGTGGCCGCGCTGGCCCACGACCCGGATTCCCTACGCTGGGCGGGCCGTGTACTGGTCGCGGCTGCGGTCGCGCAAGACTACGGGTTCATCGATACGGATGGCCAGCTGCCACGACCACTCACGCTGGCCGACGTGTGATGTGGCATCTTGTGCACGAGACCTTGACGACGTGCACGGTTAGAGTCGACTAGGCTCGTAAAGCTAGGCTCGTAAAGGAGGAGGTCGCCCATATGAAAGCGAACCCTGGCAGCCGGCCGCTGTGGCGGTCCGGCCTCACGGCGCTCGTAGCCGCGGTGGTCGCCAACGTCGCGCTCTGGTGGGTGTCGAACGCCGCTCTCGCCATTCCTCCGGAGTTTCCCCCGCTGATCGGCCCGGCGCCGACGATTTTCTTCACGACTGTCGGGGTCCTCGGTGGCGTGGTGACGTTTGCCCTGATTCGCCGGTTTGCCGAGCATCCGGTCCGGACGTTTCCTTTCGTGGCCGCCGCCGCGCTCGCGTTGTCGCTCGTGCCCGACGTCTGGCTCTGGAGCGACGGGGCGGCCGCGCAGTTTCCTGGTGCGAGCGTGACCGCGGTGGTCGTGCTGATGGTGATGCACGTCGTAGCCGCTGCCATCGTGGTCTGGGCGATGACGGGCACTGGACCGAGCCCAGCCGCCACCTAGTGGACTCGCGGACAAGCGGAATCATGCCGATCAGGCTGCCAATCGTCGTCTGCACGGTGTGGCTCGCGGCGTCGCTGGGCGTGCCGGTGCACGGCTCCGCGCAGCCCGCGCCGCCGCCCGCGCAGACCTTGCCGGCGACGATCCCGATCTTCCCGCTGCCCGACGTGATGCTCTTCCCCTCGATGACACGGCCACTCCACATCTTCGAACCGCGCTATCGCGCCATGGTGGCCGACGCGATGAAGGGCGACCGCCTGATTGGCATGGTGATGCTGCGCCCGGGATTCGAGCCCGACTACGACGGGCGGCCGGAGATTTACGCGGTCGGATGCGTAGGGCACATCGCCAACGTCGAAGCACTGCCCGACGGTCGCTACAACATCCTCCTCCACGGCCTGATGAAGTTTCGCGTCACGAGCGAGGATGACAGTCAGCCCTACCGGATGGCCCATGTCGAAGCGATCCCCGAGGGCACCGACGACGCGGACCGCGCGGCCCTGGCCGAACAGCGCGCGGAGCTCACGACGCTCCTCATGGCGATCGCGCCCAGCTCCAATCCCCCGCCACAGGCACTGCCGGACGAAAACCTCGTCAACGGCATCGCGCAATATGCCGACATCGACCCGCTCGATCGACAGGACTTGCTCGAGCTGGATGGACCGCTGGCCCGCGCGCAGCTGCTCATCGCTCTGCTCGACACCCAGGTGTCGTTCCCGCGCTGAGACGTGATGGCGGCCGGCGACGCCGCCGTGCCAGCCCGCCGCGCCCGTCCGTCCCACCCCGTGATAGCCTCTCAGGCTTGCGACTCCCTCGCGCTCCTCACGCGGTCGTCGCGGCGGCGCTCGCGCTCACGCCACTCGTCGGGCACGCGCAGAGTCACGACGTGCGGGTGCTCATCTTCAGCCCGGACACGAACGACGTCCGCCTGCCGATGACACTCGACGCGGTCAAGTTCTGGAATGCCACTACCGCCGATCTTGAGCTCGACATGCGCCTCGTGGAGGAGATCGTCATCGGATCGCCGATCACGCGAACGCTGGAGAACTACGCGCGCTCCATCTCCCAGCGCGCCGGACGCCTCCGGGGCGGCCCCTCCGAACCGGCCCCTCCCAATGAGATTACCGACATCGAGGCCGATGTGGTCCTGCTGCTGTCGCGTCAGAACCTGATGTCGTTCGCGTGGCCCCTCCCGCGACACACGGGTCACTTCGTCGCCATCGAATCCGATCGCGAGACGATGGCGAGAAACCCGAACATCGCGCGCAATGTGATCGCCCACGAGCTGGGGCACACGCTCGGGCTCACGCATAATCGCGACCCCACGTCGCTGATGTGTGGCCCGTGTCGAACCTCGGGGCTCGCGTCGGATACGCCGGAGTACATGCGGCTCACCGAGAGGGACCGCACGCGGCTGATCGACCGCTACCCTTCCCGATAGGCGCCGACGAGGCTATGATGGGCGCCAGTTGACTGAAACCGCGCACGCCTCGTGTTTCAAGGAGATCTCATGCTGAAGAACAAGCGAGTCCTGGTTGCGTTCGGTGTCATCGTGTTTGTCATCGGCTTCGCGGCTGGCAACGTGGTGCAATTCGGGAGCGTCGCCGAAGCGCAGTCGGGCCAGGTGTTCGAGCTGCGGACGTATACCGCGAACCCGGGCCGTCTCGATGCCCTGAACGCCCGATTCCGCAATCACACGACGCGGATCTTCGAGAAGCACGGCATGAAGAACGTCGGCTACTGGGTCCCGCAGGACTCGCCGATGGCCGACAACACCTTGATCTACATCATCTCGCACGCGAGCCGCGAGGCGGCCGACAACAACTGGAAGGAATTCAGCGCCGACCCCGAGTGGCGCAAGGTGGCGGAGGAATCTCAACGCGACGGGCGCATTGTCGCCAACGTCGATGAAGTCTTCATGGACGCGACCGACTACTCAATGTTGAAGTAGATCTCGTCCGGCGCGCGAGTCGGCATGAGACACACGCGTGTCTGCCCGGCGCTGGTCGTGCTGGCCGCGGCGATGTCGGCGGCATCCGTGGCCGCAGGTCAGCCGCCGGCCGATGCGGTCGTCCACGCCGGGCACATCTACGCCGAGGCATCGTTTCCGTCAGCCCACGCGTCGACGATCGTCAAGACTGAACGGGGGCTCGTGGCGGCGTGGTTCGGCGGTACCGGCGAGGGCCATGCCGACGTCGGGATCTGGCTCTCGCGTCACGACGGTGCGGAGTGGTCCGCGCCGGTCGAGGTCGCGAACGGCGCCGAGTCCGACGGCGGACGGTATCCGTGCTGGAACCCGGTGCTCGTCCAGCCCCCCTCCGGCCCGCTCCTGCTCTTCTACAAGGTGGGCCCGAGCCCGCGACAGTGGTGGGGGCAGGTGCGCACCTCGAGCGACGGCGGCCTCACCTGGACAGCGTCGGTGCGTCTCCCCGACGGCATCTTGGGCCCGATTCGGGCGAAGCCCATCGTGCTCCCGTCTGGGGTGCTGTTGGCGGGATCAAGCACCGAGCACGATGGGTGGATCGCCCACATGGAACGGTTCGAGCCGGTACGACCCGGCGACTGGAGCCTCGCGGCACTCGCATCCCCAGCGTCGTGGCGACGGTCCGATCCGCTGAACGACCCTGGCGAGTTTGGAGCGATCCAGCCGACCATCCTCGTCCACTCACCCACGCGCATCCAGGTGCTCTGCCGGAGCCGTGAGAACGTCGTCACGTCGGCGTGGTCAGAGGATGGCGGGCGTACGTGGTCGCCGATGACCGCGACAGCGCTCCCCAACCCGAGCGCGGGCATCGACGCGGTGCGACTGGCGGACGGACGCTACTGGCTCGCCTACAACCCAACGACCGAAGGCCGGCGGCGGCTTGCAATCGCGCAATCCACAGACGGACGCACCTGGGAGCGGATCCTGATGCTAGAGGATGCCGAGGGCGAGTTCTCGTATCCGGCGCTGATCCAGGCCAGGGACGGCCGTGTCCACGTGACCTACACGTGGAAGCGCGAGCGGATCGCGCACGTCGTGCTGGACCCAGCGCTGATCGGCTGACCCCGAAACCAAAGTACGTAGCGCAGGACTTTAGTCCTGCGGAAAGTCACACAAGTACGTAGCGCAGGGCTTCAGCCCTACCTGAGGTCGCGGGACTGGTGTTCGTCATAGTCTCGTCCTGGCTCGTTCGCGTTCGGCGCCATCATACGCGATGACCGTCGCGTTGGACGAGGCGGTGGGGTATTCTGTAGGCGTCGTCTTATGATGACGAGGATGATGATGATGACGCGACGCATCGCGGCCTTCGCCGTCTCGTTCGTCCTGTTCGGCCTGCTGTCGGTCGGCCATGCCCAGTGGGGATGGGGCGTCGGCGAAGGCAACATGCCCCCGCGGTTTCCGCCGCCGTCATTCCCCGACCGGGATTTCGCCTTCTGCAAGATCATGTACGACCAGGTCCGCACGGAGCCGCTAGGCATGGGATGGTCGACCGACTACCCCTACGCCGGCATCAACCTGATGCTGCGTCTCGAGGACCTCACGACCACGCGCATCAGCACGGACCAACGTGGCGACCCGAACCACTGGGTCGTGCAGATGACCGACGACGCGCTCTTCAACTGCCCGTTCACGATGGCATCGGACGTCGGGACCATCGGGTTCAGCCCAGCGGAAGCCGCGCGGATGCGCGAGTACCTGCTCAAGGGCGGGTTCCTCTGGGTCGATGATTTCTGGGGCACGCGCGCCTGGCGCCACTGGGAGAGCGAGATCGCGCGCGTGCTGCCCCCGTCGCAGTATCCGATTCGGGACGTGCCGCTCGACCACCCGGTCTTTCGTGCGCTCACCCACGTCACGAAGGTGCCGCAAATCACCGCGATTCAGTTCTGGTACGGAAACCGCGGGCGCACGACGTCCGAGCGAGGCGCCGACAGCGAGGTCGCGCACATGCGCGCCATCACCGACGAGCACGGCCGTTTTCTGGTCGTGATGACCCACAACACCGATGTGGCCGACGCGTGGGAGCGCGAGGGGGACGATCCGCGGTACTTCGAACAGTTCTCTCCAGATGGCTACGGGCTGGGCATCAACGTCCTGGTCCACACGATGAGCCATTGAGCGTCGCGCCTCGCCTCGACTGTGCGGCGGCGCGACCCCCGCGGGCCTGAAGGCCCGCGCTACGACACCTCGCACAGGCCCGTCACGTGTGTAAGTCCGCTGGCTTTCCCGCCCGACAGTAGCGTCCCGTGGTGAGTGCCCCGCCCGATTGCCCGCTCTGTCGCGCATCGGGGCCGACGCCGCATCATCGCGGGCGCGCCCGCGCCTTCTGGCGTTGCCATCGGTGTGCGCTCGTCTTCGTCGCGCGCGAGGACTATCCGGATGCCGCGACGGAGAAGGCGCGCTACGACCAGCATCACAACGATCCATCGGATCCCGGCTACCGGCGGTTTCTCTCGGCGGTGGCCGTGCCGCTGCTCGACCGGATCGCGCCCGGCGCGCGTGGTCTGGACTTCGGCTGCGGACCGGGGCCCGCGCTTGCCCACATGCTGCGCGAAGCCGGCATGAGGGTCGACCTCTATGACGCCTTCTACGCGCCGGACGCTTCGGTGTGGGATCGCCGCTACGATTTCATCACGGCCAGCGAGGTGATCGAGCACCTGCACGAACCCACCCGCGAGCTCGACCGCCTGTTCGGCGCACTCGTGCCTGGCGGTTGGCTCGCCGTCATGACGAGGTGGGTCAGCAGCATTGGATCGTTCGACGGGTCGCGCTACGCGCGGGACGTGACGCACGTCGGCTTCTACGACACGGCGACCTTCGACTGGATTGCGACCCGCTGGGGAGTGACGCTCGAGCTCCCCACCACCGATGTCGCGCTCCTGCGCACACCGGTGCGGCGCTCGGTCGTCGCGGACGGTGAGAGGAGGTGACGCCGACGGTGCTGTCCGCGGGGGAAGCGCGGCGCATCGCGTTGGCCGCGCAGGGGCTCGACCGACCTCGCCCGCGCGGGCCGGTTCAACGCGGCCACGTTCGCCGCGCGCTGCGGCGCCTGGCGGTGCTCCAGCTCGATTACGTCAATGTCCTCGGTCCGTCGCATTACCAAGTGCTGTTCTCGCGGCTTGGCCCGTACCGCCGCGACGTCTTGCACGATCTGACCTATCGGCGTCGCGAGTTCACGGAGCAATGGGCGCACGAGGCGTCGATCGTCCCCATCGACGTATGGCCCCTGTTGGCGCACCGCAGATCGGCGCACCGTAACCGACCGCACGCGTTCGACACGCTGCTCGCGCGCCACCCCGACTACGCCGCGTGGGTGCTGAAGGAAATCACCCGGCGTGGACCCCTCGCCGCAGACCAGCTGGACGGCCCGCCGGGTGTCGCGCGCCGCATCGAGGGCGCCTCGATCGGCACCGTGCCACGGGCGATGCTCGAAGCACACTTCGGCCACGGACAACTCGCCGTCGCCGATCGGCGCCCGAGCTTCGTGCGGGTGTTCGATCTGGCGGAGCGGGTCGTGCCGCGCGCGCTCCACAGTCGTCGGCTCGCACGCGCGGACGCGATACGCGAGCTTCTGCGCCGGGCCGCCCGCGCCTATGGCATCGGCACGGCGGCCGATCTCGCTGACTATTTCCGGATGTCACTCCATGACGCACGGCCCAGGCTGGCGGAACTGGTCGAAGCGCACGACCTGAGGGAGGTGCGCGTTCCGGGCTGGCGTGAACCGGCATTCCTGGCGCGGGGGGCGCGTCGGCCGCCGCGCGTGGCCGCGCGCGCGCTGCTGTCGCCGTTCGACCCGGTCGTCTGGTATCGCCCCCGTCTCGCCCGTCTGTTCGGGTTCGACTATCGCATCGAGATCTTTTTCCCGGCTGCCAAGCGCCGGTGGGGCTACTACGTGCTGCCGTTTCTACTCGGCGACCGCTTCGTGGCGCGCGTTGACCTGAAAGCGGACCGTCGTTCGCGACGCCTGCGCGTGCTGGCGGCCTACGCCGAGCCGGGCGTCGCACGCCCGGCGGTGGCGCACGGGCTCGCCACCGAGCTCGGCGCGCTGGCCACCTGGCACGGTCTGGAGGATGTGACGGTGGGACGCCGTGGCAACCTGGCACGCGCGCTCTCCGTGGCGCTCCGGGGTGCCGGCGTAGAATAGGCGTCAAGAGCGCGTGAGCCGCTTATGGGACGAACTCGCACTCGGCGCGTCTTTCTCGGCGCACTCCCGCTGTTGATCGGCCTCCCGTGCTCGATCGCGCGTCCAGCCGCCGGCCGATTCACGATAGGCCAGGCCGAACGGGCGATCCGCATCACCGGCATGGAATTGATCGTCGTCCGCGCGACGCGACGCACGAACTGGCTCTTCGTGCGATTGGCCACCAACATCGGCCTGACCGGGCTCGGCGAAGCCTCGATGGGGCGGCTGACCGAGCTCCCAGCGCTCGAGCGATACTTTTCGCTCGTCCGGGACGCCTCGCCGTTCGAGATCGAGCGCTACCGCGCGCGGGGACTAGGGTCCGCGGGGACCGGTGACCGCCGGCTGGCGACCGCGTTCAGCGCCATCGAGCAGGCGCAGTGGGATCTCGTCGGCAAGGCGCTCGACGCGCCGCTCTACGATCTCTTCGGCGGCGAGCTCCAGCGCTCGCTGCCGGTGTACGCGAACATCAATCGCGCGACGACCGACCGTTCGCCGCGCGGATTCGCCGCCACGGCGCGGCAGGCGGTCGAGGACGGCTTCCGCGCGGTCAAGGCGGCGCCGTTCGACGGATTCCCTTCACTCGACGCGCCGGCGGACGACGTGTCGCGGGCGAGGGACCTCGGGACGGCCTGCATCGAAGCCATGCGATCGGCAATCGGTCCCGACGTCGCGCTCAAGATCGACGTCCATAGCAACTTCGACGTCGACCTCGCCGTCGACGTGGCGCGACGACTCGAACCGCAGCAGCTGTCGTGGTACGAAGAGCCGGTCCCGCCGACCGATCTGGATGGCACGAAAACAATTCACGACGCGATTACCCAGCCGATGGCCGGCGGGGAGTTCCTGTTCGGGACCGCCGGGTTCGCGCCGCTCTGCCGCGAGCGCGCCGTGGACGTCATCATGCCAGACGTCAAACACTGCGGCGGCGTGACCGAGCTGCGCAAGATCGCGACCATCGCCGAGGTTCACGACGTCCTCGTGTCGCCGCACAACCCGAGCGGTCCCGTGAGCACGGCGGCATCGGCCCAGTTGTGTGCCGGGATGCCGAACTTCGACATCCTCGAATACCAGTGGAACGAGGTGCCGTGGCGGAGCGAGCTCGTCGACCCACCCGAGCGGTTCGAGGCCGGCGCCCTCCCGGTGCCGGACGGCCCGGGCATCGGCGTCACGCTCAACGACGTCGTGGCGCGCGCCCACGGATAGGTCGACGAGCGGGGTCTAACCTTAGGCGGGCGTGCCGAAGCGCTCAGCGGCCCGGGCTCTCGCGCGGGCCGCGACCTCGTCGCGATCGCGCGTCGGCGCCGAGGTGGTCAGGTCGTCGACGAGTTGACGCGCCACGACGGCGACCTCGTCGACCGCCCGGTCAAACGCCTCGTGGTTGGCCTGTGACGGCTTTGTGAAGCCGCTCAGCTTGCGCACGAACTGGAGTGCCGCCGCACGAACTTCCTCGTCGGTGGCCGGCGGCTCGAAGTTGAACAAGGTCTTGATGTTGCGGCACATGGTGGCGTGATCATACCAGGCACCGACTCCGGCACCTGTTACGATCTCTTGACGAAGACGAAGACGAAGACGAAGACGAAGACGAACAGGAGGGACGACCGGTCATGCGGATTCGGACGATCGATGCGCTGGAGGTGATCGACTCGCGTGGCAACCCGACGGTGGAGGCCCGCGTGCATCTCGAAGACGGGACGATAGCGGAGGCGCGGGTGCCATCGGGCGCGTCGACCGGCGAGCGGGAAGCGACCGAGCTTCGCGACGGCGGCACACGATACGGCGGCAAGGGGGTCCTCCGGGCGGTCGCCAACGTCAACACGGAAATCAACGCCGCGTTGTCGGGGCACGACGTCGACGACCAGGCGTCACTCGACCGGCGCATGCGTGACCTCGACGGTACACCCAACAAGTCGCGTCTTGGCGCGAACGCGATCCTCGGCGTCTCGATGGCGATAGCGCGCGCCGCCGCACACGCCACTGGGGTGCCCCTGTACCGTCGATTGGGCGGCGACGCCGCGGCCATCCTCCCCGTCCCCTGTCTCAACGTCATCAACGGGGGCCGTCACGCCGACAATACGGTCGATTTTCAGGAGTTCAAGATCGCGCCGCACAACGCTCCGACCTTCGCCGAGGCGCTGCGCATGGGCATCGAGACGTTTCACGCGCTCAAGGCGCTGTTGAAGAGCCAGGGCAAATCCACGGGCATCGGCGACGAAGGCGGGTTCGCACCCGATCTCGCGGACAATCGCGACGCGATCGACCTCATTCTCACCGCCGTCGAGGACGCCGGCTATCGGCCGGGGACCGACATCGCGATCTGCCTCGACCCGGCGTCCAGCGAGATGTGGCAGGACGGGCACTATGTCGCGTTCAAATCGGACCAGTCGGCCCGGTCGACGGAACAGATGGTCGAGCTGTGGCGGGACTGGGTCGATCAGTATCCCATCGTGCTGATCGAGGACGCGCTCGCCGAGAACGACTGGGACGGCTGGGAACTGCTGACACGAACGCTGGGTGACCGGATTGAGCTCGTGGGCGACGATATCTTCTGCACCAACCCGACGATTCTTCGGCAGGCCATCGACCGCGGCGTCGGTAACTCGATTCTGGTGAAGCTCAACCAGATCGGCACCGTCTCAGAGACGCTCGAGACCGTGCGACTCGCGCAGCAGCACGGGTACGGGGCGTACATGTCGCACCGGTCCGGCGAGACCGAGGATACGTTTATTGCCGACCTCGCGGTCGCGACCGGATGCGGCCACATCAAGACGGGGTCGGGGTGCCGGGGCGAACGCACCGCCAAGTTCAACCGTCTCCTCCGGATAGAGCACGAGCTTGGCGACGCGGCGCGCTTCGCCGGACTCGGCGGGTTTCGGCAGACGTCTGTGACCGCAGCGTAGGAAGGAGACACGATGGCCACACCGGCAGTCGCGCTCGAAGCGCCCGGAACGTCGCGCGGACCGTCGAGGGCCCGCACCATCGGCCTCGGCGCCGTGTTCGTCTCAGCCCTGGTGTTCTGGGTGCTCATCGCCGTCCCGTATTTGACGTTCAACGAGGAGTTCCTCGGTCGCTACGACTTGCGCCGCGGCTGGGTCGTCGCGCATGTTGCGTTCGGCACGGTCGCGTTGCTGACCGGGCCGATCCAGCTCTGGCTCGGGTTCGCGCGCCGGCGGATGGCGCTGCACCGAACGATGGGCATCGCCTACATGATCGCTGTGGGCCTCGGTTCGCTCGCGGCCTTCCGGCTGGCCGTCCTGACCGATTTCGGATGGGTGTTCGGACTCGCGCTCGCGATGCTCGGCGTCGTGTGGCTGCTCACCACCGGGATGGCCTACGTGGCCATTCGGCGCAGGCAGATCGCGCAGCATCAGGAGTGGATGATTCGCAGCTACGTCACAACCTTTGCCTTCGTGCTGTTCCGGGTCTCGGTCGGCGCCCTGCAAGTCGCGGGTGTCGGCACGCTGGAGGAACAGCTCACGGCGTCCGCGTGGATCTGCTGGTCCGTGCCGCTCGTCATCGCCGAGGTCGTGCTGCAATCGAGGCGGACGCTGGGCGCGTCACCGTCAGCTGCCCGCGCCTAGCCGCCAACACGTAGCAACGCGCGTGAGCTATCTCTTTGTCGCGCTGGCCGTCGCCGTCGTGATCGTCGGCGTCATCGGCACCGTGCTGCCGGGTCTGCCGGGAGCGGCGTTCGTGCTGGTGGGCCTCGTCTGGCTGCTGTGGCTCGACGGCTTCACCCACGCCGGCGCGGGGACGGTGGTCATCCTCGTGCTGCTGACGGTCGGGTGTTACGTCGTCGAGTTCGGCGCCACCGCCCTGGGGGCCAAGCGGTCGGGCGCTGGCCGATGGGCAATCGCCGGCGCCGCCGCAGGCACGGTGCTCGGTCTCTTCCTGGGACTGCCGGGATTGCTCGTCGGTCCCTTCGTCGGCGCGGTGGCCGGCGAATACTTCAGCCGCGGTAATCTGGAAGAAGCGACGCGGGCCGGCGTTGGGGCGTGGATCGGCCTGGTCGTCGGGACGGCGGGCAAACTCGCCCTCGTGGTGTCGATGGTGGCGATCGTCGCTGTGGCGTTCCTGTTGGGGTAGCCGCCGCGGAATCCGAGCACCGTGTCATTTAGAACGCGTATCGTCCGTATGGGCAACAGCCGGGTGATCCGGATCCCGAAGGAGCTGATGGAGCGAGCGAAGATCGAGGACGACGGGGACGTTGACATCGAGTACGAGGGGGGACGGCTCGTCGTCCGACCGGCCTTCAAGGCCCCGTCGCGCCAGGCCGCGCGCAGAATGCTCGACACCGGCGATGGCACACGAGACTGACGCCACGATTCGCACCCAACGACTGACGCTGCGGCCGGCGGGACCCGGCGATATCGAGGCGCTCCATTCGCTGTGGACGGAGCCGGACGTCCGTCGCTACCTCTGGGATGACATGGTCATTCCCCGGAGTCGGGTCGCGGAGGCGGTCGAGCGCAGCACCGACGAGTGGAACACGCGGCGCTACGGGATCTGGACGGTGCACCCGGCTGTCGAGGAGCCGCTCATTGGGTTTTGTGGTTACCGCCACGCCGAGTGGCGCGATGCACCCGAATTGCTGTTTGGATTCACACGTCGCGAGTGGGGTCACGGCTACGCGAGAGAGGCCGCGCGCGCCGCACTCGACTACATCTTCGGAACGCTGCGCCTCGCCGAGGTCGTCGCGGCGACCGACGAGGCGAACCGGGCGTCGCGGGGTCTTCTGGACCACCTCATGACCTTCGAGCGCCGCGGCGAGCTCGAGGGACTCGATACGTGCTTCTACCATGCCCTGCGCGACCCGGTGCAGGATCGTTGACCACGGAGGCGCTGGTCCGTCGCTTCTATGACGAGCTGTGGAATCGGTTCGACAAGACGCTGATCCCGGCACTGCTCACCGACGACGTCACGTTTCGAGGGTCGCTAGGGCGCCATGCGGTTGGCCACGCGGATTTCGGCGCCTACATGGACCTGATTCACGACGCGTTCCCCGACTTTCACAACCGCATCGATGAGTTGATCGTCGACGCGGTCGGGCAGTCGGCGTTCGCGCGTCTTCACTATCAGGGAACGCACGACGGCGAGCTCTTCGGTGTGGCGGCCACCGGTCGCGTGGTCGCGTACGAGGGCGCGGCCCGATTCGAGACGCGCGGCGGGCGAATCGCCGACATCTGGGTGCTCGGCGACCTCCACGGCCTGATGCGGCAGTTGCGCGCCGAGGCGGGGTGAGCCGGTGTTATTCCACTATCTGTAGCCTGACGAGTCCGCTGAAGTGGCGGAAGTCCCGATCGCGGCTGACCAGCGGCACGTCGTGGTCAAGACAACTCTGCGCAATCAGCGCGTCAGCGATTCGCGCCTTGCGTCGTTTCGCGAGGACGCGGGCTCGCAGCAAGCCCGCCCGCTCCCAATAGCCGTCCAGAATCTCGAGCAGAGGAAGTTGTTCGAAGAGCGTTCGGGCGCGCCGCGGGAGGCGTGGAGCACTCAGCAGCTCGCAGAGCACAACTGGGGGCAGCACCGCCTGGTGCTGCTCGAGGGCGAGGTCAACGGCGAGCACGTCCTTGCCCGAGGAGCCATCTAGATACGCGACCAATGAGCTTGTGTCGAGCGCGATCACGTTCGGTCCTCACGGAGTCGGTCGAGGGTGACCGAGAGTGTTACTTTGCCGCGTAGTCGGCGCAGCCCTCGATACGCCTCTGCGGCCGCCATGAGACGGAGGCCGTCACGAACTGTTGCGGTCACGCCCTTGCCGCTGGCTTCCTGGGCTCGCTCGAGCAACGCGTCGGGCACTTCTACGGTGATCTTGCGTTTAGGCATGTCAGTACAGCATACCAGTCACAATACCAGTGCTCAATATGGTCCTCCGTCGTGCTTCCGGGCGAAAGTTAGCCAACCGATCAAAGTCGCCCGCCATACCCGGATGTGGACATTTGACGATAGGACGATAGCAACTGTCTTCAGAGTCAAGTGGTCTGTTGTTGATTCCTATCACGCCACGGGGTGTTGGTACGCATCATCACGTTGAGGATCGTCAGCAACGTGCGCATGCACGCGATCAACGCGACCTTTTTGGGTTTACCCGCAGCCCCCAGGCGCAGATAAAAGGCGCGAATCACCGGGTTACGTCGCGTCGCGACGAGGGCGCTCATATAGAGCGCGGCGCGCACTGGGGCGCGGCCGCCCCAGACGATCCGCCGGCCGCGGAGCGTGCCACGGTCGCGGTTGAATGGCGCCACGCCAGCAAGGGCCGCGATGCGTCGCCGGTTCAGCCGGCCGAGCTCCGGGAGTTCACCCAGGAGCGTACGACTCACGATGGGGCCCACCCCCGGCACTGAGCGGAGGAGGTCCTCCTTGGCGCACCAGACAGGACTCTGGTGGATCATGTCATCGAGGTCTCGATCGACCGTGCCGAGCTGGCGTTCGAGCCACCGTATGTGCGTACGAATCCCACGGCCCACCGCCGCCGGCGCGTGTTCCAACCGATTCCGTTCGGCGATGAGCATCCCCACGAGCTGCCGGCGCCGCGTAAGCAGGGCATCCAGCGCGACAGACGCGTCGTCGGGCAGCGGCCGGGGCGTCGGGCGGACGCGCTCGGCAAACAACGCCAGCATCTCCGCGTCCATGCGATCGGTCTTCGCCAGTTGGCCCGTCGCCCGGGCAAAGTCGCGCACCTGGCGCGGGTTCGCCACCACGACGGCACTTGCACCGCCGCCAACGCCGCGACGGCCGCCCGTTCGTAACCGCCCGTGGCCTCGAGCACCACGACGATGGGCGCCAGTTGCTGGAGTCGCGCGCGCAGGCGGGCCACGCCGGCCTCATCGTTCGGCTCGGTCCACCGTTCGCCGCTGGGACGCACGGCCACGACCAGTTCGGCCTTCGCGACGTCAATGCCAACAACGGGTCCTGGGGGCGTCATCCTGTACCTCCACCGGACGGCGTGACAAGCTGGCCCTACCTTGCGGATGCGGGTTGGATCCCGCGCCACTGTTCGGGCTCGGATTATCGGACGGGCAACGCTCACGCTATCGTCCGGTCTGGGTGACCATAGGACGTTCGAGCTGTTGCCCGTCACCGTCCGTCTCGGAGCTCACTGTAGCCACGACACCGACAGATCGGAAGATACAAGGAAGCATTAGACGGGCGTCAAGTCGTCCGATGCGTGTCCAGACCGGCCAGCCCTGAGCAGGCCACCGGGGCAGCCGGCGCGTGTCTCGTGCTATCGTCATTCGGTCGCGACGGCGGACGCACATCGATGAAGACCCTCAACATCTCGATTCTCGTCGGACTGTGTCTGGCCGGAGGCCCCGCCCTGGCCGCCGCCCAGGACCACGCGTGGTATGTCGGCGGGAGCGTCTCGGCGCAGGGGACGCGCTTCACTCCCCGGCTGACCTACTACGACGGCGACGAGCTCGACGTCGGCAACACCGATGAGTTCGTCAACCGCGCGACCGGGCCTCAGCTCAATCTGCTCGCGGGCCAGCGATTCCGTCTCGGCCGACGGTTCTCGCTAGCCTACCAGGGCGCCATCGGCGTCAACTGGTTCGAATGGACATTGTCGCTTCCGGACGAGCCTGCCGAGCTGCGCTACGCCCTGCCCTTCACCGCCCTCCTGACCGTCGTTCCGGAGGTGCACCTGGGCGACCGGGTCGCGGTGTTCGGCGAGTTCGGCGGCGGGACCGGGCGCGTGCGTGAAATCAAGACCTCTCCGACCTCGTCGGCCTACGACGTGCGGGTCTTCCGGCCCGTCGTGGCCGGTGGCGGCGGGCTCAGGTTCACGATCAACGACAGGATCGACGCCTTCCTGCAGTACCAGCATCTGTGGTACTCGTCCCTCGACTTCGACACGTTCACCGCGGCGGGTGAGCGAAGCGAGCGAATCGACGACGCGCCCCGGGCGAGTTGGAGCCTTCTTTGGCGCGACTGCCCGCTTCTGAGCGGGGCGACCGTTCTCAACGCATCAGCGAGCCAATTGGGCCGTCCGGTATCAAGACCGGCCCGAGAACTCGCCACGCCCGCCGCATGCTCTGGAGGAACGATGGCCACGAACCAACTGCAGCGCGCCGGTGCCCCGCCGCGCCGAACCGCCAAGACCCTTCGAGGCGTGCGGGTCAGCACGAACCCGCTGGCGCTGGCGTCCACGTTCTGCCTCCTCGCGACGCTCCCGGCGGCCGCGCAACCCCCGACCGGTCCGTACGTGAGTGTCAGTGGCGGCGCCAACCTCATGCCGTCGGAGGGCGCGGATGTGACGCTCGAGACGTCGCGGGTGCAGCGACTGATGGGGAGGTGAAGCTGGCGGTCGGTCCCGCCTTGACAGTGGCATTCGGACGTCGGCTGCGCGGCGGCCTTCGCGCGGAAGTCGAGGGCAACCTGCGGTTAAACCGAATCACCGGTGAAACCGGTTTCGGCGACGAGGGCGACGTCACCGGCACCGAGACGAAGTACGGCGTCATGGACAACGCGCTCTACGACTTCGGAACGGCGAGCGTCACGCCTTATGTCGGCGGCGGTGTCGGCGCCATCGCCGTGCCCGCGCAAACGGAGGGGTCGGTCGCGTATCAGGCCATCGTCGGGGTGGCGTGGACGATTCGGCGGGTTCCCGGCCTGGCCGCGACCGGTGAGTATCTCTTTCTGGGTCTCGCCGGCACGCGTACGTTCACCGGCACGGCGACGATCGCCGGCGTCGGCTCGGTCGCGCTGACCGACCGCTCGGGCGACGACAACAACCACAGCCTCCTGGTGGGGATCCGATACGCGTTCGGCGGCTGACCGCGGCCTACTTCTTCGACAACTGTACCACCTCGTGCGTCATCGAGGTGAGCAAGGCAGTCGGAGAACGCCACCACCAGGGGTCTCGAGATGCTGCACTTGTCCTCAGGCCGTCGTAGTCACGCACGACCAGGACGCCGCTCTCCTCGACGATGCCGTAGGTGCCCTCGCCGGCGGCGTCCGTGAACTCGAACGTGCCGTCTTCCTTGAACCGGAACAGCGGTGTCCTGCCCGCCGCCACAACGCAGGAAGTCGCGGAACTCCTGCTCAACGAAGCCGGGCACTCCCCCGCCGTCGCGCAAAGAGCAGCCTGTGCGAGAAGACGTTTCGAGGCGATCGCGGACGATCCGGCAGAGGACGCTCTAGGCCGCTGCGCGCGGTGACAGCCGGAGGTGCAACCGGTACTAGATCGAGAAATACCGCGCGAGGGTCGCGGCTCGTGGCTTTGGCGACAGCCAGGACACCACGATCATCAGCAGCGTCGAGCCAACCAACATCGGGAGCACGGGCATGTACCCCCAGACGTCCGTGCCACCCGGCGTGCGCGTGATGATATCGACCCCACCGGCCGTCCAGATCGGCACCATGGTCCCGGGCAGTGGCGCCGGCACGACCGCCTGGAGCACGGCGACGCCCGTCACGGTGGCGGCCGTCCAGACCACGACGGCAAGCGCGCCCCATTTTGTGCTCCCTTTCCAGAACAGCGCCGAGACCAACAGGGGCAAGAGCGATGTAAACCCGGAGAACGCGTACTGGACGGCGATGCCGAAAATGCCGGGCGGCGCGCGCAGCGCGATGACAAACGCCACGAGCGCGATCAGGACGACGAACAGCCGTCCGGTCTGCACCTGCACCTGCGGCCCGAAGCGGTTGCCACCGCCGTAGAACGCGAAGACGTCCTCGGTGAACATCGTCGACAGCGCCAGAATCTGCGAATCGCTGGCCATCACCGCCGCCATGATGCCGGCGCCGAGGAGCCCAGCCAGCCACAGCGGGGCATAGTGCTCGAGCATGAGGATGATGACGTCATCTCCGGCTGCCGCGCGTTGCAGCTCGGCAATCTCCTCGGCCGGCAGGGCGTCCCGCTCGGCGGCGAGCGTCGCGCGCGCCTCCAGCTTCGTCTCGATCCCGGGCACGTCGCGCATGGCATTCGCTGCCACCCCGAGAAACGTGCACGGCAACCAGATCGCCAGGATGGCCAGCGGATAGAAGATGATGGTCTTCTTGAACTGCCCCATCTTGCGCGCCGTGAGACAGAAGATGGAGATGTGCGGGAACATGATCGTCGACAACGGGATCAGCATGTAGCTGAAAAAGAACTTGGGCGGGACGCGCTCGCGCGTCAGCAGCGGGGCCGTCTCCGGTGACGCCAGGAGACGCTCCATCGCCTGGGGGAAACCGCCGATGCTCACACTGATGAAGATCACCGCCGCGGCCCCGAAGGTGAGAAACAACACGGTCTGAAACGTGTTGACCCACGCCGTGCCGCGCATGCCGCCGAAGAAGACGTAGCTCATGACGACGAGCGCGACGATGAGGCCGCCGAGCCAGTAGGGAACGACGCCGTCGCTCACGGCGTTGAGCGTCGTGCCGCCCCCCATCACGGCGATGACGATGTAGGGCACGAGCAGCGTGGCCTGCATCGCGAAGATGGCCGTGCCGATGTGCCCACACTCCCAGCGGTCGCGATACATCTGCACGGGCGTCAGGAACCCGTGGCGCTTGCCCAGCGACCACACGCGCGTGCCAAACAGGTAGAGCATCAGCGGGATGAGAATCGCCGATGACGACCCCATGAGCCCGAAGGTCACGATGCCGTTCGCAAACGCGTGACCGGCCGACCCGAGAATGGTGAACGCGGTCATGTTCGTGCCGAACAGCGACAGGAGAAACACGTACTGACCGAGCGATCGGTTGGCGAGGAAGTAGCCTTCGGCGCCCTCCGGACCGGACGAACGCCGGAACGCGAAGATGCCGATGTAGAGCACGACACCCAGATAGGCGAAGACGACCAGCGCGGGGATCACGCGTCTCGCCCGGGCGGGGCCGGCGTATCGGCCGCCTCCGCCTCGTGCTCCAGGTGCGCTGGCCACGCGAACCGGGTGAGCGCCCACATGAGCGCCGCGACGGCAAGGGAGTAGACCGCGTGATAGAAGAGCCCCACCGGCAGGAATCCGAGGACGAGCGGTCGCGCCACGTCCCAGAACCAGATGTCCTGATGGAGCAGATAGAGGCCGACCACAGCGACGACGAGGGCCCAACGCGTCATGCGCGGTCAAGCATACAACCTTGCCAGCCGGGCGCCGCCCACCGGACAATACACACGCTTTCCACTACTTCAAGGAGATCAACCTATGACGTGGGTGTTGTTTGTGGTCGGAGCGGTCTTGTCGTGGGGTGCCTACGGCGCGTCGTTGCATACGGGACAAGTAGAGCTCGGAAGCGGGCTGCGCGCGCTGCTGTGTGTCGGCGTCGCGTACTTTCTGATCGCGGTCGTGATCCCTGCCGTCACGCTCGGTGTCCAGGGTCAGCTGACCGCCGCCAGCTTCAACGTGACCGGCACGACGTGGGCGACCGGCGCGGGCGCGCTCGGCGCCATCGGCGCTGCCTGCATCACCTTCTCGTTCATGACCGGCGGGCGCCCGTTCTACGTGATGCCGCTCGTCTTCGGCGGCGCGCCGCTGGTGAACGTCCTCGTGTCGATGGCGATCCACCCGCCGAAGGAGGCGCCCAACCCGATGATCTTTGTCGGGTTCCTGATCACGGCGGTGGGCGCGGCGATGGTGCTGTATTTCCGACCGGCCGCATGACGGCGGCACGCTGATACGTATGACGCCGACGTTTCCAGATGGCGTGCAGGTGTTGACGTTCGACCTCTACGGCACCATCGTCGACATGCAGCGCGGGCTCGTCGAGACCATCACGCCATTTCTCGCCGCGAAGGGCTACACCGGTAGTGCGCACTCAATCGTCACATGGTGGCGCCGCACGCACTATCAGGATTCGATGATCGACGCGCTGATCGCCGGCACCCACACACCGTATCGCGAGATCGGCCGCCGGGCGGTGTCGTATACCCTGACGCGAGCCGGTGTACCGTTCACGGACCAGGACGCCCGCGAGCTCGTCGCGGCCATCGAGCGGCTGCCAGCGTTTCCCGACGTGGCGGCCGCGATGGAGCGCCTTCGCGGGCGCTATCGGCTCGCGATCCTCTCGAACGGCGACACCGACATGCTGCACAACGCGACGCGCCACCACGGCGTGGCGTTTGATGCCATCGTGTCGGTCGACCGGGCCGGCGCGTTCAAGCCCCATCGCGTCACTTACGACACGACGGCCGCGGTGTTGACGACCGAGATTGGCGCCATCTGCCACGTTGCCGCGCATCCGTTCGACTGTATCGGCGCCAAGGCGAGCGGGATGCGTGCGGTGTACGTGAATCGCCGGCAGCGACCGTTCGGCAACGCGTCGCACCAACCCGACCTCGAGGTGCGTGATTTCACCGACCTCGCGGACCGACTCGCCGCATGACACCGCTCGACGGGATCCGCGTCATCGATCTCAGCCGCGTCGTGTCCGGGCCGTTCGCCACGATGATGCTCGCCGACATGGGCGCCGACGTCGTCAAGCTGGAGGAGCCGACGCGCGGCGACGAATCACGAGCCTTTGGCCCGCCCTTCCTCGGCGGGGAATCGCCGTACTTCCTGTCCGTCAACCGGAACAAACGTAGCGTCACGGTCGATCTGAAGACCGACGACGGGCAGGCGATTCTCTGGCGCCTGCTCGGCAGCGCCGACGTCCTGATCGAGAACTTCAGACCGGGCGTGATGGCACGGCTCGGCTTCGACTACGACATGGTTGCGGCGCGCCACCCGCGTCTCGTGTACTGCTCGATCTCCGGTTTCGGCGATACCGGGGCGGACGCCGGGCGACCCGGATACGACCTCATCGTGCAGGGCGAGGCGGGACTGATGGACGTGACCGGCGAGGCCGACGGCCCGCCGACGCGGGTCGGTACCGCCATCGCGGACCTCACGTCCGGGTCGATGGCGGCGCAAGGCATCGTGCTCGCGCTCTACGCAAGACACACGACCGGGCGTGGCCAGCGGGTGCACGTCGCGATGCTCGACGCCGTGGCGTCGCTGCTCACCTACAACACCGGGAGCTACTTCGCGTCGGGCACGAGCCCGACGCGGCGCGGCAACGACCACCCCTCCGTTGCGCCGTATCAGACGCTGCGCGCCAAGGACGGCTGGATCAACCTCGGGGTCGCGAACGACTCGCTGTGGGCGCGCTACTGCAAGGCCATCGACCGCCTCGACCTCGGCGACGACCCGCGTTTTCGCACCGCGCCGCAACGCGTCGAGCACCGCGCCGAGCTGATTCCGATCATCGTCGAGATCACCGCGCGACGGACCGTGCAGGAGTGGATGGACCTGCTGGGCGGCGCCGGTGTCCCCTGTGGCCGCATTCGGAACATCGCCGAGGTCTGCACGAATCCGCAACTCGTCGAACGCGGCAAGGTCGTCGACCTTCCGCATCCGACGGCCGATACCGTCCGGATGATTGGCCTGCCCATCGAGCTGAGCGACACGCCCGGCCGCATCCACACGGCGCCGCCGCTCCTGGGCGAGCACACGGACAGCGTCCTGCGCGAGGCCGGGTATGCGGACGACGACATCCGCTCGTTCCGATCGAAGGGGGTCGTGTAGGGAGCTAATCGGCGGAGCCGGACCGGCGCTCGCCGATCGCGTAGAGATGGCTGGTCGTCCGAATGAAGATCTGCCCGTCGGAGATCGCCGGCGAGCTGAGGCAGTAGTCATCAAGAACGTTCTCGGCGAGCACCTCGAACGTCGGACCCGCCGTGAAGACGGTCGTCGTGCCGCGTTCATTTGTGACGTAGATCTTGCCGTCCGCCAGCACGGGCGAGGCGCTGTAGGTCCCCGTCTGCACCCGCTGCTGGCCGTAGACCTCGTCGCCGGTTTGCGCGTCGAACACGAACACGATGCCTCGGTCGTTCACGACGTAGAAGTACTCGCCGTCGGTCACAGGCGTCGGCACGTCGGGGCCGTCCTGGGTGGACCAGACGACGTGTGAGTCGAGCACATCACCACGGCCCCCCGCCCGCAGCGCGAGCAGCGGGCCGACGCGGGTCGGCGCATAGATCATCTCGCCCTGGACGATGGGCGAGGCGACGATCCGAAACGCGCCGTTCCGCGTCGGGTTGAGCCCGTCGGCACGCCAGAGCTCCTGACCGCTGTCCGGGTCGTGGCCGGTCACGGCATCGCCGCCGGTGATCACGATCTCGGTCGTGCCGTCATACTGGAGCAGCGCCGGTGTCGTATACGAGTCCGGCGACTCGCGCCGCGCCTCGGTCGGCCGCTCGACCCGCCAGACGGTCTCGCCGGTGTCCCGGTCAATCCGCAGCACATACGACGGGTCATCCGTCCGCATCCCGTGTAGCACCTGGACGTAGAGCGCGGTGTCGTGCAACAACGGCGACGAGGCATACCCCCAGTTCAGACCGAAGGCGCCGTACGACTCCTGGATGTCGCGCGTCCAGAGCTCTGTCCCTTCGACGTCGAACGCCTTGAGGATGCCGGTTCCGGTCATCACCCACACGCGCTCGCCGTCCGTGACCGGCGACGGCGAGGACATGTTCTGCTTGCGCGCGCGGCGGTTGCCGTCGCTCAGGTGGCGTTGCCAGATCGGCTCCCCGGTATCCCGGTCGAGGCACCACAGCTCGATGGTCTCGTCGTCGATTGCGACATTGAGAAAGATCCAGTCGTTCCAGACGATCGGGGTCGACCCCGACCACGCCGGCAGCTCCAACGTCCACGCGATGTTGGTCTCCGTGTCCCACTCGGTCGGAAGATCGGTTTCGGTGCTCACGCCGTCGCGTGTCGGTCCGCGCCAGTGAGGCCAGTTCTCGGCGAAGACCTGGTCACCGACCAGCATCGTCACGCCGAGCACCATCGCGGCACATCGTCGATTTCGCAACTGTCTCCTTCCGAAGGCCGGACTCATCGTATGTCGAAAATAGAGACGACGGCCACATCCCGGGCGCTTCGCCCAGTCGGCCCCCCCCGGTGGTCAGTTCGAGAGGACGGCGGCGTCGAGTGACTGGAGCAAGCCGCGCACGAAGGCACGGCCGGACTCGTCACCGCCCATGGCGAGCGCGAGACTCCAGGCGTTGCGCGCGCGGCCGGTATCTCCCTGCCGCTGGGCAATCTGTCCCAGAAGCTTGAGACCGTCAAATGACGGCTCGAGAGCGAGTGCGTGCTCGGCGAGCGCGAGCGCGTCGTCATCGCGTCCATCGGTGAAGAACGACGCCGCGAGCTCGAGGCTCACCTCCGCCTCCGACTCGTAGTCGGTCACGAGATCGAGGGGCATAGCCGGGTGCTCGGCGAGGGCCGCGAAAATCGCGTCTTGATGGTCCGTATAGAGCGTGCGCGGCGCCGCAAGCTCAATCCGCATGTTGTCGTCGGTATTGAGCGGAGCGTCGGCCGTAAACGCGTCCACGCCCTGGTCGTCGAGTCCCAGCTTGACGATCAGGTCGGCGGGATAGTCGACGAACGCGAAGCGCAGGCTCGCACGTATGCGCGGGTTGCGGAACCGCTCACGGAGTCGCGGGGCAGAGAAACGGATCGGCTCGAACGACCCCAGAATGATGAGGTCGCGGTCGGTGAATGTGACGACGTGCGGAAACACGCTGCGGAACGTCGCCAAGAGCGTCCGCGTCGCCTGCTCCGACATCCCGTAGGTCTGGACCCATTGGCACACGACGCCGTGCGGCGAGAGCTTCGATGCGAGCAGCTCGAAGAAGTCCCGCGTAAAGAGGTTGGCGACGCCGGTGAGCCAGGGGTTGGAGGGCTGGTTGATGATCACGTCATACGGGTCGGTCTGCCGGCGCAACTCACCGCGCGCATCACCCAGGATCATCGTCAGGCGCGGATCGCTCAGCGGATCACCATTATGAGGAAGCGGCGACCCGTTGCCTGGCTCGAAGAATCGCGACGCCTCGACGACCGCCGGCTCGATCTCGTAGGCATCCACGGTGTCGATCGGATGTGTCAGCGCGGCGCCGACCGTCATCCCACTGCCCCACCCGACGACCGCGACCCGTTCGGCGTCGGTCACCATCAGGGGCAGATGCCCGACCAGCGTCTGCGTCTGCACGTCGGTCGCGCCGTTCGACGCATCGGTCTTCCCGTTGATCTTCAGCAGGTGGTACTTGTCGACGCGCTGTACCGCGACGGTGGCGGTCGGTCCATCTTCGTAGTAGAGCAGCTCGTGCACGGACAGCACCTGCCGCATCCCGTTCGCGTCATACGGCACGTACTGCGGCGCGGCCGCATACATGCCGAAGGTCTGGGCGAGCCGGGCCGGAGAGCCGTCGAGCGTCAGCATCACCATGACCAGGAGCGCGGCGGCCGCAGCGGTGGCCACCGGGAGGCGCGGTTGGCGGGCCACGAGCACGAACGCGACGAACAAGGCGCCCAGCGCGGCCATCCGCACCGATGCCTCGATCCCAATGCTGGCGACGAGCAGCAAGGACGCCCCGACGGCGCCCGCCGAAGAGCCGAGGAGGTTGGCGGAGTACAGACGGCCGACCGAGCGTCCCACCTGACTCCGGCCGCCGACGATGGCGACCCCGGTCGGCAGCATCGCCCCGAGGCAGAGCGTCGTCGGCAGCATCAACGCCAACGACAAGATCACCTGGATGGCGTGCACGCCGGCCGGCGAGTTGGGCAGGTCGCGGAACAGCTCGAGAAACGTGAACGGCAACACACGGCCGAGGTGCAGGCTGATGAAGGCGGTCGTCGACGACCCGACGAGCAGCCACGCGAGCGCCAACGATGAGGGTGCCCGCCGGAGCCGTGCCAAGATCAGCGACGCGATCCACGAGCCTCCCGCCAGGCCGAGCAGAAACATCGACAGCATGATCGACACGCCGTAGATGGACGACCCGAAGGCCATCGACAACGTCCGACTCCACGCCACTTCGTAGACCATTGCAGCTGCGCCGGACCCGGCGAGTGCCACCAACACCGTCGCTCCGGCGTGCGCACCCTCCTCCACGGGCGGCGTGCGCGCGTGCGCACCCTCCTCCACGGGCGGCGTGCGCGCCGGCGCGTCGCTCGGGCGACCGGCGCGAAGGACCAACAGCAGCGCGCAGACGGCAAGGTTGACGATCGCGGCGGTCACGAGGGTGCGGTGCAACCCGAGCACGGGAAAGAGCGCGAAGACGCCAAGTAATGGGCCGGCGACTGCACCGAGGGTGTTGGCCGCGTACAGGAATCCTACGGTGACCGCAGGACGGTCGGCCCCCTCACCCAGCGCGCGGGACAGCACCGGCAGCGACGCGCCCATGGCGATCGTGGCCGGAAGCAGCAGTGCCGTCGCGACCACGATCTGCACGCCGATGGGTGCGGCGTCGACCAGCGCCAGGAGCGCCGGCGTCGCGAGCCCGTAGAACCCGGCCCACCCCTCCAGCCAGGCGTACGTGCGCACCGAGTCGTAGCGGGTCAACCAGCGACCCGCGACGATTGCGCCGATCGCCATCCCGCCCATGAACGCGGCCAGCACGACGCTCATAGCGGTCGGCGTGGTCCCGACGGACAACAGCAGGAGACGCGTCCACACCACCTGGAAGATGAGGGACGTCGCCCCGGTCAGCATGAAGACGAGGAACAAGACATGTGACATCGCGTTGCCCGCTTTTGCACTTTTCGGCACAACGGCGGGAACCCTGTAGGGCTGACGTCTCACGACCGGCGTCGTATCTACGCAACACGTTTGGGGTGAGTGCCTTATACGGATGTTGACCGCCGCGTTCAGCCGAACTCAAGGACGGTTCAGGCAGCGCCTCGACCCGGGCGTCTGCCGCGACGTCCGCTAGTTGGCAGAGTTCTAGCTTCCTCAGGGGCGTGCCGATTCCGCCCGGTCCCCGTCCTCGGCCGCGGCCACAGCGGCTCCTCGACCGCGTCCGCTCGGTCATGCGCATGCGCCACTACAGTCCGCGGACAGAAACTGCGTACCGACAGTGGATTCGGCGCTTGAGTCAAGCCCATTCTTAGTTGAAACTCTCCACGGCTCCCGATGGCTTACGCGGCCTGCTTCTTCGACGTCGTCGTGTCGATCTTCAGTTCTCGCTTCAATGCGGCCCGAAGCGTGGGAAGGTGGCGATAGCCCCTCACCCTTCGTAAGCGCGGTTCGATGTCCAGGAGGGCGGTCGCCAGCCAGCGGTGGCGTTGGCTCGAGCTCTGCCAGTGATCTACCTTCGCGCAGCGTTCCTCGACCAGCGCATTGACCGACTCCAGACAGTTCGTCGTCTTCAGCGACCGGCCCAGCACTCCGTACACGCCCAATCGATGTAACGTCAGGGTTTCGTCCAGGCCTTCCGCCAAGCTGTCAGCCGCCGACTGGTTCCGCTCGTCCAACTCGCCGTGGAGCGTCTCGAGCGCACCGAGGGCCTCGTCGTAGTCCGGCCGGTTGTACGCTCGCTGGAGACGCTGACGCCACACCGCCTGCTCGTGCTTGGCCAGGTAGCTCACCACGTTCTCGCGCTTGTGCCACTGGCACCGTTGGACCAGGGCCCGGCCCCGGAAGGCCTTCCGGACGGCCGTGCGGAGCCCCTTGCCGCCATCGAGGATGACCAGCACACCCTGGGAGAGGTCGAGGCCCCGCTCGACCAACGACCGCAGGAACGGTGTGAGCACCGTCGCGTTCTCCGTGTCCGTTTCGACGAAGCCCAGGAAGCGTTTCTCCCCAGACAGCGTGATGCCTAGCGCGATGACCATCGTCGCGTCAGCGAACGTCTTGCCGTCCAGGAACACGGCCACCACGTCCTCATCGGATAGGTCCCGCTCCTGGAACGCCCGTAGCTGCGCCGCGCTGGCCTGGATGAACCCCCGGGACACCGTCGAACTCGACAGCCCGATCGCCCCGGGAATCGCCGCCGCGGCCGCCGCGTAGTTGCGGCACGAGATCCCGTAGAGCACCCGTCGCAGCAGCGCGTCGTCCACCTCGCGGTCGTCATGCAACGCCTCATACGACCGCAGCGGAATCTCGCTCCCTGCGAGGCGACGAATCCGGGGCACGCGAATCGGCACGCGCTGCCCCGCGAGACCCACCGTCCCAGGGTTACTGCCGTGACGGCGTCCACCGACCGACGCGTCCTTCCGGACGTAGCGCTCGCTCGCCAGCGCCGTCACCTCCTGGTCGAGCAACTCCTGCACATGCATCAGGCCCAGGGGAACCAGCGAGCGGATCAGCTCCACCTTCGCGTCCAGCTCCAGATCCGCGTAGGCCTCGCGGTGAATGATGTTGACCGAGCCCAGCTTGCGAACTTTCTTGCGCTTCCTGACAGCACGTAGGACACTCATCGTGGCTCCTCTCTCTCGTGGGGTGATGTCCGTCTTTTGCAACGTCATCACACCACAGGGTCTGGAGCCGTTTCAATTTTCAACTAAGATTAGCTCACCCTCCGGCGCTTCATCATTTTCCATGGACGTCGCCATCCGGGCGAGTTGGGCGTCACCGACCTCGAAGCGTTTCTCGCCGATTTGACGAACAGACGGGTGAGCGCATCGACACAGAATCAGGCGCTCAGCGCGATCGTGTTTCTCTATGGCGCCGTCCTCGGTCGACCGATGGGCGAGCTAGGCGGACTCATTCGGGCGAAGCGCCCGACTCGGTTGCCGGTCGTGCTGACCCGCCGAGAGGTCGCAACGGTCCTTGGCCACCTCAGCGGGCCCTGCTGGCTGATGGCGTCCTTGCTGTATGGCAGCGGCCTGCGCCTCATGGAATTTTGCACACTCCGAATCAAGGATGTCGACTTCGAAGCCGCGGAGATCCGCCTACGCGACGGAAAAGGGCGACGCGACCGTGTCACGATGCTGCCGGAATCGCTCCGAGCGCCGCTCGTCCGCCATGTGGCAGTGGTTACCCGGCAGCATGACGCTGATCGGCATTGTGGCGCCGGTAGCGTCGCGCTGCCGGACGCGCTGCAACGCAAAGTACCCGCGAGCACCGTGGGAGGTGGGCTGGCAGTGGATCTTCCCAGCGACCCGCATGTACACCGATCGGGTCACTAGGCGTCGCCGTCGGCACCATCTGCACGAGACCGTCCTGCAGCGCGAGTTCAAGGCGGCCGTGCGGCTTGCCAGCATAACCAAGCCGGCGACGTGCCATGCACTTCGGCACTCCTTCGCCACCCACCTGCTCGAGGCGGGGTACGACATCCGCACCATTCAGGAACTGCTCGGTCACCGCGATGTCTCGACCACGATGGTCTACACGCACGTCTTGAATCGCGGGTCGCTCGGCGTCCGCAGTCCGCTCGACGGCGGGAATAGCTGACGCCCATTGGCGCCGCCAGCCCTCGCCGCCGATGCGGTGTGGTCTCGGTCGCGCGTTCCTCGAGGTCGTCCCGAGAGTCGGCGACGAACTAGGCTGACGCATCATTATTGCGTTATGCCGGTCCGCATAATTCAGGACAGCCCAGCGATGATGACCCGGTTGGCGCCAGGACGGCGAGGTTACTGTCCTGCCAGCTTTTGTGCTAGGTTGACCGCCAGTGACGCGGTACCGGTCTAGGCCGACCGGCACACTGTTTGTTAGGCCAGACCAATGAAGAGCGTACCGATCGATACCTTGCCAGATGATGCAAGGATCGCCTGCGAGAAGCTGCGGAGCAGATTGAAGGACGTTCTTGGCGCTGACCTGACTGCCTTGTGGGCCTTTGGCGCCTTGACATTCCCCGACCGATCGAACCGGCTGAGCGATGTTGATACGTACGCGTTTCTGAGTCGTACGCCTGACGGTGAGAGGGCGGCTTCGATCAGCGAGATTCACGACTCTATTGCTCTCGAATTGGAGATCGAGTGGGACAGTTGGTATGTCCTCGAGAGCCATGCGCGTGATCGGCGGCCGCCACGCCACATGCTTCGAGAAGGTCTGGTTGACGACGCTTGGGCTTTGCACCGTGCCCATTGGTTGAGCGGTCAGTACGTCCGTCTCCACGGCTGCACGCCTGCTGATCTTGTACGGCGGCCAAGCTGGGGCGAGCTCTATGAGGCCCTTCAGAACGAACTCCTCCACATCGAACGCTTGGTGGAAGAAGGTCGACAGGATGCTGGCCACACGGCGTTCATGGTCTGGAACGCTTGTCGCATCATCTACAGCCTCGAGATCAAGAATGTAGTCGTGTCTAAGCGCGCCGCAGCGGACTGGGCACTCGATCGAATGCCCGTTTCATGGCACGCTCCAATCCGTGCTGCTGGACGAGTTTACGACGGTAAAGCGGAGTCAAGCGACTCCTGCCTCTTGAAATCCGCTATCGGACGAATCGTCGCAGCCACGCGAGATCGGATTGACCGGGGTCACTTACATGATCAACAACGTGGATAACCAGGTTGCAGCGGACGCCGGCAGGGAGTAGCTCAGCCGGCGCCGCTGAAACCTAACGTTAGGCAGAACTGAAAGAACCCCGGAGGAATCCTGGCGAGCGGACAATGGCCAACGTGGTGGACATGGGAACTCGAGTTGAGCGCCCATCTTTTGAAACGCATGGAGGATCGCGGTTCAACGAAGTTGATCTGCGTCGCATGCTCGAGCACGGGAGCGCTCGCCGTCCAGACATTATCGAAGGGCGGTTCGTCATCGAAGCTCGGCACACGGGCCAGATGTGGGAGGTCGTTGTGGAGCCGGATGAAATACGTCAACTCGTCGTCGTGATTACGGCGTATCCTCTGGATCAGGCAAAGTCATGAAAGAGTCCTATCTCGAAGTCACGTTTCGACATGGCCGACCGATCGCGGCGTACTACTATCTTCCCCGGGAATCCAATCAGAAGAGCGTGCGAACCAGACGGGTAGAACCCGGTTTGGTCATCGATTTTGCAGCCGAGGGCCAGGCGATCGGGATCGAAATTACGACGCCGGCTAAGGTCTCCCTTACGGCGCTGAATGCCGTTCTGGGGGAACTTGGGCACCCTCCGGCAAGCGAGACTGACCTGGCCCCTGTGCTCGCGGCGTAGGAAGTAAAGATCCTCTGCCTAACCACCGAATGGAGCCGACGAGCCGACCCCATCGCTCTCGGCTCGCGGCTCATTCGGAGCCGTTAGCTGCACAAGACAATGAGAGAAGCAGACCGCTGGGGAGCAGTGCTGGACCGGTACCTACGCACCGGGCAAAGCGAGATAAACGTGCTCTTGCTTCCGACTCATCCGGATCCGGAGAAACAGCATGTCATCGTGACTGACGAGATGGTAAGTCAGGCACTGATGCATCACGCCGATCATCAAGATCGGTTCGGAAATTTCACTGATGCCGAAGCTGCGATCCGAGACGCGTTCGATGGGTTCCTTGGCGGGTTGGACAGGTTCGAAACCTTCATCGTAGCTCGCCTCGTCGAAATCGAGGACGTTGCGCCATACTTGGACTATTGGCTCGAACACCTATCGATCAAGGACGCCTCCGATGACGAACAGCGTTTGGTCGCACTGAACAACTACATCGAAGTGTACGGCTTTGACGGCGTTACGAATCTGATAGCCCGATACAAAGAGTACAAGACGCCTAACACAGGCTGCAGCCGACGCCGGCCGTTTCACTCGACCCGGCGCGGCTGAACCCTGACGTTGATATGGCTGTCATGTGTCAAGCGAGCACAGCTTTCCCGCCGCATCGTTCTCTGCCTCTTGTGGTCGTGTGAGTTCCCTTCCGATCCGTCGCACGCGCGGCATCGCGTATGAGCGATGGTTGATCTGCTGATATCCGCGGATTGGCTACCGCCAGACTCGAGTGCATCGCGGAGCGTCCTCGCCCTAGACACGGACGTGTTGACCGAGGCCGATGTCCCTAACGTCAGCGAGGGTTCTCCACCTTGCCAGCGATGCCGCGCGTGCGGCGGACCCGAGATCGCGGTGGCGATCACCGCGCGCGGCTTCCCGCGGGCAGTGAGGCGTCGAAAGCGCCCGCAGAGCCGAAGCTGCGCATCCCACGCGATCGCGCGCACGGGAGCCGGCAGGTGCTCCTGGCGCTGCAGGAGGTGCCGGGACACGCGCGGGAGGAGACGATAGGCCCACGCCGCTTCGGCCAGGAGCCGGCGGGCGTGCGCGTTGCCCGCTTTCGTGATCTGGCCCTGGCGCCGCGTCGGCCCACTCGAGTGTTCGGACGGCACGAGGCCGAGATAGGCCATGAGCTCCGGGGCCCGGGTAAAGCGCCGGATATCGCCGATCTCGGCGACGAGGCCGGTGGCGGTCACAAAGGAAATCCCCCGGAGCGCCTGCAACGCGTCGACGACCGGGGCCCAGCGCCAGGCCGGTACCAGCTCGTGGAGTTGACCCGTCAGCCGGTCGACGCGCGCTTCGGTTTCTTCCACCGTCGCAAGGTACTCCTGGAGCGCGATCTGCGGCGCCGGGTCGCCTAGCGCGAGGTCGGCGAGCCAGCGCCGATACGGGCCCGTCCAGCCCGCGCGGCCCCGGTAGCGGAGCCCGTGGCGGAGCAAGAAGGCTTTGAGCCGCTGCTTCGCCTGGCGCCCCACGACCACGGCATCCTCGCGGCCGCGGACCAGATCCCGCAACGCCTCATCGTTCTCGTTCGGCACATAGATCGGCCGGAGCTCGTCCGCCCGGTGGAGTCGTGCCAACGTCACCGCGTCGCGGCGATCCGTCTTCACCCGGTCGCCCGCCCGCTTCGGGATCAGTGAGGGACTGACCACGGCGCAGTCGACCCCCTTCGCCGTGAGGTGCCGATAGATCGTGAACCCGCAGGGGCCCGCCTCGTAGATGAATCGGAGGGTGCGTCCGGGGGCCGCGAGCCCACGTCGCAGCTTCTCCACGGCGTCCAGGTCGCCCCCGATGGTGCCGTAGGTCCGGACCTCGCCGCCGCGTCCACTCTCGGCGACGGCCACCGCGATCGAATCCTTGTGCACATCTAAGCCAACGAACGTGCTACGTTCCGCCATGACCTGCCTCCTTGTTGTGTGGCACTGTGCGCGGCGTAGACTGCGCATAATCCACGATGGAACAAGAGGCAGGTCACTACCAATGGCGATCTCAGCGTGCCTCGACGCCGAGCCTGCCGCCGAGCCGCCCCTTCATCCAGCGAGGGGCGGCGCCGGCGGCCACCGAGTGAGCGACCGCCGCATGGCTGACAGCCATTGCGTCTAGACAACTCGGCGCAGACTGAGGCCTTTCCGCTGCGGACCTTGACAGCCGTATATTACATCAATATACAGTTGAGTTGTGGGCGTCCTCGATGAGTTTTTCGCTGGTCTCAAGGGTTTCGAGTGGGACGAGGGGAATTCGGACAAGAGCTGGCTCAGTCATCAGGTGCGCCAGACCGAGGCAGAACAGGCTTTGCTCAACCGGCCGGTGGTCGTGGCGGTCGATCTGAGACACTCCCAACGGGAGCCGCGGTTCGTCACCCTGGGCCGAACCGATCGTGGTAGGCACCTCACGACCGTCTTCACCGTGCGCGGTGATCGTGTTCGCGTCATCTCGGCGCGGCCGATGAGCCGGACGGAGCGACGAATCTATGGCCAAACTAAAGCGGCGCCTGAAGCCGATTCCTGAGTTCTCATCCGAGGCCGAGGAGCGGGAGTTCTGGGAGACACACGATTCGGTCGACTATATCGACTGGTCGAGGGCGCAGCGCGCCGCGTTCCCGAACTTGAAGCCGTCCACGGAGACGATCTCGCTGCGGCTGCCAGCGCCGTTGCTGAACGACCTGAAGGCCCTCGCCAACAAACGCGACGTGCCGTATCAGTCGCTGCTCAAGCTGTTCGTCGCCGAGCGGGTTGCAGCGGAGTGGCGGTCGTCAACGAGTCGAGGTTCGTTGTCTAACAAGGCGTTGCAGCCGACGACCCGCCCGCGCAAGAAGACCAAACGTGCGCGGGCGAGTCGGAGCTGAACGCCAAGCGTTAGGTGGCACTGATATGTCAGCAGTATCGGAAGCGGTTTTGAGAATCGAAAACGACGAACGAGGGAGACATGAAAGCCATTGACTTTATCAAGGCACTCGGTGTCGCGATCGCAACCTTGGCCATTACAGTGGCAGCGAGCTTTCCGATGGTAGCGTTCTACGCTTTTGTCATTGAGCCTGGGCATCCACAGGAGTTCTACAATGAGGCAGCTCAATGGATAGCGCCTTGGTCATCCCATGTCCTCGGGCCACTTGTGTTCCTGGGTTTCAACTATTGGTTCGCCCGACGCTCGTCCGACCGCAATGCGATGCTATTCGCGGCGGCGACCATCGCGCTCTACGCCATAGTTGATCTGAGCACGCTGCCCATGATGGGCTTGCCCATATCGGCTACGTTTACGTTGCCGGTAGGTCTTTCCTTTGCGGTAAAAGTAGCCGGTGCGTTTCTCGGCGCGTATCTTGGCTCTCAGAAGCGTTCGCCCGTAAGAATACCCACACGTGCCGCCTAACAATGGGACGGAGCTGACAGTCCAATCCGTCACGTCCCTTGCAATAGGGAAGAGCAAGGGCCGCGCCGCTTTTGGCCTGAGCTCATCCCCGACGTTAGGCCGCTCGGGATCAACGCGCGCGAAATGTAACTTCACCTCGCACGACTCCTCGAGAAGGTCTTGGGCCTCTGCTTCGAGAATCGTTGCTCGCGATTGCGAGCCCATTAGAACTACGCTGGCAAATGAGCCTTCACGCGCCACCCAACGTGACGCCAACCAGGACGCGAACCATGAGTGACCCCCTTGTCCCGCGCGTCGGCGGAATACTCAGCGCCGACATCGCCGTTCCCGAGCACGAACGTGAAGTGCGCTTCTACTCACGCGTACTCACCACGGGCGAGAACCCGCTTTGGCGCGAGGACCTGATGAACAACCTGGGCATGCCGGTCATCGGCTTGGGCGCGCGCAGCGCGGAATACGCTCACCTTCCGCTCCAATGGTTCCCGCACATTCAGGTCGCTGATGTCGCCGCCAGCGTGAAGCGTGCGCTCGATCTGGGCGGGAGCGAGCTCATGCATGCCAAAGACGACGATGGGAAGAGTCAATGGGCGGGGCTCCTTGATCCGAATGGGGCGGCATTCGGGATCATCCCAGTCGTTCCTGCGGAGGCGGTCCCCCCGGTTGACGGCGCCGCGGCGCGTGTGGGTCTCATCTCCTGGCTCGACCTGACGGTCTCCGACGCCTCGGCAACACGTGACTTCTATCGACAGGTTGTTGACTGGTCGGTGCAGGACGCCGAGATGGAGGACGCAAGCGGGCGTTACGCCGACTACAACATGTTCGGTGATGATGGAAAGCCGGCGGCAGGCGTCTGCCATTCGCGCGGCGTGAACCTGGGTCGGCCGCCCATCTGGCTGATCTACCTCCCCGTTGGCGACCTCGCCGAAAGTGTCCGTCGCGTACGGGAGGAAGGGGGAAAGATCATCAAGGCGACACGAGGGAACGATGAGGAGTACGCATGTGCGGTGGTTCAGGATCTGGTGGGGGCGTGCCTGGCGTTGGTGCCGGGATAGCGAAGGTTGTAGAGTCCTAAGACGCTGGTGACATTCCCGCTCTCAGCTTTGCAATCAGCCGCTCGTACGGGGTCTGTCCATCGAGTGCCCCATGCGGCCGATCGTAATTGTAGTAGCCCTCCCACTCTCGTAGCTTCTCGTTGAAGAGGTGCACGTCATCCGTAATGCCGTCCTTGTCGAGGAGCTGGTAGAACTCCTGGTCGTCGATCCGATGTGACCGCTCGACCTTGCCGTTCAGATGCGGCGTCCGAGGCCGGATGTAGACATGGCGAATATCTAAGGCCTCCAGGTGCCAGTGGAAGCGCGATTGGAACTCGGCTCCATTGTCGGTCTGAATGACGCGGACGCGGAATGGGAGCCGCCGGAGCACTTCGTCGACGAAACAAATCGCCGTCTTCTGGTTCCACGCGTCGTAGACCGTGAGCACTCGAATCCGTGTGCAGTCATCGATGGCGGTGAACTGATCGAACCGCTTGTGCGTGCCTGGGATCCGCTCAAGGGATTTCACGTCGAGCTGGAGCCGCTGGCCGGGCTGTCGCTTCTCGTACCGCTTCCAGCGTGTGGCGTGCGGCCGATGCTTCTGATTGGCGGGCAGCCGGTTCATCCCGTGCCGCCGCAGAATGCGGTGGACCGACGACGCGGCCACTGAGACGTGGTGAAAGCGCTGGAGGTAGTCGGCGATCTTTCCGGGACCGAAGTGGTAGTGCTGGCGAAGATACAGAATTTTGCTCACCACCTCCCGCGGCGTGGCTCTGGGCGATCGATGCGGCGTCCGGGGCCGGTCCCAGAGACCCGCCTCGCCCTGCGCGTCATACCGTCGTTTCCACCGGTAGAACGCTTGACGAGAGATCCCAAAATGCCGGCATGTGCGTGCGACGTTGCGCGAGCCGTCGGCTGCCTGCTGCAACACCTTAAATCGCCATGCCCTTAACCGTGCTTGCTCTACTTTCGTCATCGCGTCTCCACCCTAGGCGTTCTTGCCGCGAGAGAGCGCGAGATCTGTTACCCGTGTCTTGGGGTTTCACACCAGATGCCACCTAACCTGCCATTGCACCTGACCGCCGGTCGCTAAATTGCTGGCGGTAGGTGAACGGCAAACCGTTGCGTGGACGAATCACGAAGACCGGACTTGATCACGATACGGCGGCGTCAACGCCGACGTGACCGCCGCAGCCAGTTCTCGACCTTGAGCCCTCGGAACCGGCCGAAGTCCTTTGTGTCGGCGCTGACGAGTATTAGGTCATTGACCTGGGCAATCGCCGCGATCTGACCGTCCACAAACGGGGCGGGCTTACCGAGCGCTTCAAGCCGTGCTCGCTCGCGCCCATGCCACCCGGCGGCGACCTCGTCGTACGGCAGGATCGGAAACGATCGGCGGACCACGTCCTCCATATAGTGCTCAAGCGCGGCTCGCCTCTGACCCCTAGGGAGTCGACGACAACCGAAGGTGAGTTCGTGCCAGACCGGGGCGCCGATGGCGCACGCGTGACCCTCGGCGTCGAGGCGTTTCAGCAGCTGCGTGTCCGGCGTGCGCGACGCCGGGTTCGACACGATGGTGGCGTCCAACAGATAGTGCAGCGTCACAACGAGACCTGCCGACCGGTCGTAGTGTCCCGGACATTCGAGGATTCGTCTTCGAGGCCGACCTGATCTAAGGAATACTTGTCGCGAAAGCGGTTGTAGACGTCGCGAAAGCGGGGGCGCTTGCCACGGAGGCGCTCCAATTCGCGGCACGAGAGAACGACGGCCACAGGCTCCCCGCGGCGGGTGAGCTCGACTTCGAGTCCGGCCTCAGCTTGGTCGACGATGACCCGGAGGCGGGCGCGTGCTTCGGCGACGGAGTAGGTGTGAGGCATAGCAGAATGTACACTATCATGTACATCATCAGAATCGACACCCCCAACCGTAGCTCATTCAAGACGTTCGGGTCGAAAGAGACTGCGTACGGTGACGCTGGAGCATGGAATGGAAAACAGAGACGTTGGCTCGGTGGCTGAACTGTGGCGGTTCCCGGTCAAGTCGATGGCCGGAGAGCAACTTGAAGAAGCCACATTCACCGATCGAGGGCTCGTGGGAGATCGTGGATACGGACTCATCGACGCTGCGACCAAGAAGGTTGTCAGTGGAAAGAGCACTAGACTCTTCCCGGGGATATTGAATTGCCGGGCGACGTATCTCGAGCCTCCCACGTTGGGCCAAGAGCTGCCACCCGTCCGCATCGGCTTGGCCGACGGCTCTTCGGTGACGAGTGATTCCGCAGACATCGACCAGGCACTGTCATCGTTCTTCAACCGCCCCGTCTCGCTGTCTCGTGCGGCCCCCGATAGCTACACGATTGATCAATATCACCCCGACATCGACCATCTTGATCCTGAGGACCACCGAAATACGGTGGTTGAGCAGCCCCTTGGGTCGGCCCTCTTCGCCGCAGTGGGCCAGCCGTCACCGGTACCTCCGGGAGCCTTCTTCGACCTGTTTCCGATCTCGGTGATGACGACGTCAACGATCGGGCGTCTACGTGAATTGGCGCCGGCGAGCACCGTTGAGCCGCGCCGGTTCCGCATGAACGTGATCGTCGCCACGAGGGAGTCAGGTTTTCTCGAGAATGACTGGGTCGGCCAGACATTGGCGCTAGATGCCGTCCGGCTCGGCGTCGCGCTTCCCGACCCGCGGTGCGTGATGACGACGTTGCCTCAAGGGAATCTGACGAACGACGTCGACATCCTCAAGACGCTCGCGCAGCACAATCGGATTCAAGTCGGTGACATCGGCTTGTTTCCGTGTGCTGGGGTTTACGCAGTGGTTGCGGCGTCCGGCTCCGTGCGAACGGGGACTGCCGTCAGATGCGGCTGACGGTGGCCGTGGATGAAGATGATTAGGAGTAGAGACGATGGCGAATGCATGGAAGCCGTCTGGCTTCACCTCCGTCGCGCCGTATCTCATCACTCGGGACGCCCAGCAGCTGATCGACTTCTTGCGAGCCACGCTCGGCGCGACGCCGCTCCGGCGATTCGACAAGCCCGACGGGTCGATCGCCCATGCCGAGGTTCGGATAGATGACACGGTGGTGATGATGGGCGAGGTCGGGGAGGAGTCATCCGCGGTCCCCTGCCATCTGCATGTCTACGTAGAGGACGTCGACCGTACGTATCAAGTGGCGCTGGCGAACGGGGCGACGTCAGTCCAGGAGCCGACTCGTCGGGAGGGGGACGCCGACAGACGCGGCGGCATCACCGATCCCGGCGGCAATACGTGGTGGTTCTCGACTCAGGTCGAGAGTTGATGCGTCTTCGTCGTCTAAGCTCGAGCGAGAGGAGGGACCGATGTCGCTCGCGGAAGTGAACTACTTGGCGGTTGGCCTGGCGACGGTACTTGCGTTCGCGTTAGGCGGGTTGTGGTACTCCCCTGTGCTGTTCGGCAAGCCGTGGATGGCCGCTCATGGCTACACGTCGGAGCAGCTCAAGGATATGCAGGCGAGCGCGGGCCCGAGCTACGCGATCTCGTTCGTCTGCTGGCTCGTGATGGCCACCGCGCTGGCCCTGGTCGCGCCGCACTTCGCCGACGGGGTCGGTGGGATGATCCACATCGGCCTGCTGTTGTGGTTCGGGTTCTCCGCCACCGTTGGCCTCACCGCCAACCGCTTTTCGGGCAAGCCGCTCAGGTTGTGGGCCATCGACGCCGGGTATCAGGTCGCGTCCATCACCATCATGGCGGTCGTGCTCGGCCTCTGGGTTTAGTCGGGGCGGGACGCCCGTTTGGACTCGCCGGCGGGGCGCGAGTCGGCGCGCCCCGCGAGGTCCAGCAGAAACGCGTACTGAATCGCGGTCTCCCGGTATTGGCGGTCCCGGCCTGACGCGCCTCCGTGGCCGGCGTCCATGTTCGTCCTGAGCAGCAGGCGCCGGTCGTCGACCTTCAGCGCACGAAGTTTTGCCACCCACTTCGCCGGCTCCCAGTACTGCACCTGGGAATCGTGCAGGCCGGTCATGACAAGCAGATGCGGGCGGGGCACGGCCACCACGTTGTCATAGGGCGAATATGAGCGGATGTAGTCATAGGCGCCCTTCTCGTTCGGGTCGCCCCACTCGTCGTATTCGCCCGTGGTGAGCGGGATGCTCTCATCGAGCATGGTCGTCACGACGTCAACGAACGGCACCTGTGCGACGACCGCATGGAAGAGCTCGGGTCGCATGTTGATGACTGCGCCCATCAGGAGGCCGCCGGCGCTGCCCCCCATGGCAAAGAGACGCTCGGGCGCCGTATACCCCTCGGCGACCAGATGGTCTGCACAGGCGATGAAGTCGGTAAAGGAGTTCCGCTTGTTCCCGAGCCTGCCGTCCTCGTACCACCGACGTCCGAGCTCCTCACCCCCGCGCACGTGCGCGATCGCGAATGCCACGCCCCGATCGAGGAGACTCAGACGTGACGATCGAAACGCCGCCTCCATACTGATCCCATAGGACCCGTATCCATACAGCAACAGTGGAGCCGTGCCGTCGCGCGGGGTGTCCCGCCGTGTGACCAGGGAGATCGGCACGCGACTGCCGTCGGCAGCCGTCGCGAACAGGCGCTCCGTCCGGTAGCCCGCGGGATCAAACTCGCCGACCACCTCATCGCGCTTCAACAGGGTCCGCTCACGCGTCGCCATGTCGTAGTCGTAGACCGACACGGGCGTGGTCATCGACGTGTAGCCGTAGCGGAGCACACCCGTCTCCGGCTCGCGGTTGGTGTCGATGTAGGCGTCGTACGCCGGTTCGTCGAACGCGACGTCGTGCGCCCCGGCGCCGCTCCATGGACGAACATGCAGCCGCGTCAGGCCCTGGTGCCGTTCCTCGATCACGAGGTGGTCCAGGAACAGTTCGAAGCCCTCGATCAGGACGTCGTCCCTATGCGCTACGAGCTCGCGCCAATGACGGCGGGCCGGCCGCGCCTCATCGGTCTCCATGATCCGGAAGTTCCTCGCGTCGGCATTCGTGCGAATGTAGAACCGACCCCGATAGTGGTCGACGTCGTACTCGTGCCCGCGCGCGCGCCGCAGGAACACCTCGAACTGGCCGGTCGGATCACTCGCGTCGAGAAATCGAAACTCGGTCGAGAGGGTCTGATACGACGCGATCAGAAGCAGCCGCTTCGATCGGCTGGTCCCGATGGCGCAGCTGAACGTCTCGTCTCGCTCTTCGTACACCAGCGTGTCGCCGCCGGGATCCGTCCCGAGCCGATGGCGGTAGATCTGAAACGGCCTGAGGGTGGTCTGGTCTTGGCGCGTGTAGAAGACCGTCGCGCTGTCACTGGACCAGGCGAGATTGGCCGCGGCATCGGGGATGACGTCCGGAAGCTCGCCGCCGGACGCGATGTCGCGAAACCGAATGGTGTACTGGCGACGGCCAACAGTGTCGACCGCATACGCCAGGAGACGCTGGCTCGGGCTCACGCGACGCGCACCCACGTCGCAGAACTCGTGACCAGTGGCGACTGCGTTGACATCGAGCAGGATCTCCTCCACCTCGGATCCAATCGATGCCCGGCAGTAGATCTTGTAGTCCCGGCCATCCTCGACGCGCCGGTAGTACCGGTAGTCCCCCTCGCGATACGGCACCGACATGTCGGTCTGCTTGATGCGGCCCTTGATCTCCTCGAACAGGTGCGTCTCGAAGTCCGCGGTCCCGGCCATCGCGGCCCGTTGGTAGGCATTCTCGGCTTCGAGGTAGGCAACGACCTCCGGATCGTCCCGCTCGCGCAGCCAGTAGTAGTCGTCGATGCGCACGTCGCCGTGCTTCTCGAGGCGATGCGGGCGCTTCGGTGCGACGGGGGGCAACATGCCGGCGGGCGCTACGGCGTCTTCACGGGTGCGGCGGGCCGCTCCGGGAGACGCCTCGGGTTATCGCGGATCATGCTCAGGATCTCCTCGACCGCCCGCTCGAGCTGGGGATCCCGACCGGCGATGACCGACCGGGGATCGTTGTCGACCTCGATGTCGGGCTCGACACCGACGTTCTCGACCACCCAGCTCCCATCGGCGGCATTCGTCCCGAACTGCGGAACGTTGACCGCGCCGCCGTCGATCAGCGGGCCGTGGTTCGTGATACCGATGACACCTCCCCACGACCGCTTCCCGATGAGCGGACCGAGCCCCGCCTCACGGAACCGATACGGAAAGATGTCGCCGTCAGACGCGGAGTCTTCATCGAGGAGGCAGACGAGATAACCGTTGAACGTGGTCGACGGATACGTGTCCGGGGTGTCGAAGGTCCGAGCGAAGCGGGTGCCGAGCACGGTCCGGCGCAACCGCTCGATCAGCATGGCCGAGACATTGCCGCCACCGTTGCCGCGCACGTCGATGACGATGCCCTCCTTGCGGATCTGGCCGTAGTACCACTTGATGAACTCCTGGATCCCGGCGGCCCCCATATCGGGGACGTGGAGATAGCCCACGCGACCGTCGGTGAGCTCGGCAACCCTGCGCCGATTGGCCGCGACCTCGGTGAGATACCGGAGGCTCCGTTCAGCCCTGAGCGGCCTGAACGTCACCTCGCGCGCTCCGTCCAACGTCGCCGCGGCATTCACCGTCAACCGCACGGGCCGGTCGGCACGATGGCGGAGCAGCCGATAGGGGTTGTCCGTCCCCAACAGCTCCTCGCCGTCGATCGCCAGCACGTAGTCCCCGACCCGCGCGTCGACGCCGATCTCGGTGAGCGGTGAGCGATAGGTCGGCTCTTCGTTGTGCCCGGCAAAGATCTCGACGATCTGATACCGCCCGGTCTGACGGTCGAGCTCGAAGACCGCGCCCGGCAGCGCCACGGTCGGTCGCTCCGGTGTCTCCCAATCCCCACCCGAGATGTAGGCGTGAGAGACGCTGAGCTCGGCGACCATCTCACCGATGACGTAGTTCAGATCAGACCGATGCGCGACGTGCGCGAGGAGCGGTTCGTACTGGCGCCTGAGCGCCTCCCAGTCATAGCCGTGCATGTTCTCGACGTAGAAGAAGTCGCGGAATCGCCGCCAGACCTCGTCGAAGATCTGTGCCCACTCCTCGGCGGGCACCCGGTCGACCATCAGGCCGCTCGTCGATACGGTCTTCGCGTCGCCGCCGGCAGCCGGGTACACCTTCCACTCACCACCTTCACGCACCAGCACGTGCTCGTCGTCCGCCGAGACGGCGTATCCGCCGATGCCGTCCGCCAGCGTCTCCGTCTCGCGGTCGGCGAGCACGAAGCTCAGGAGCGCCGGGCGCACGTCGGCCCTCCGTCCGTAGTACTGCGGACCACCGCGGATGACGAACACGCGTCCATCACCCGCGCTCAACCCGGAGTAGTTGTCGAAGTCGACCGGCAGGCGGACGACACGTTGGGCGAGCCCGTCGAAGTGGATGTCGATCGGACCGTCCGCGTCGACGCCGTCGCCGTCCGATTCGTCCCCCTCCGCTTCGCCGTCGTCAGTCGCATCGTCGTCTTCGTCGGCCTCGAGATCCACCTCGTCGCTCTCGGGTGGCAGGGGGTGCGCCACATCCGTTCGTAAGGCGAGCGCGTAGATCCCCGTTTCGCGGTCAACGAGGTAGTTCCACTCGAATGAGCCGAGCTGCGGGGCGAACTGTCGATCGGACAAGTAATAGAGGTAGTCGCCGGCCGGATCCCAGACCGGGTTCCATTCGTGGAAGTAGTCGCTCGTGATCTTGCGGAGCTCCTGGTCCGCCAGACTCCAGATATAGACAGAGCTGAAGTCGGTGGGATCGGTCATCGAGAACGCCAGATGGCCGCCGTGCGGCGACCAGGTGTAGTCGCGGAGTTGTCCGCGCGCTTCATCCGCCACCTCGGTCAGCGCCTTCGTGGACACCTCGAGTAGGAACAGCCGGCCATCCTTGTCGCTGAAGGCCAGATGGTCACCCGTCGGCGACCATTCGGGCGCGTAGCGCATCGCGCCGCCACCGCTGGTCAGTTGCTGTGGCGCGTCCGATCCATCCTGCGCGACGATGTAGACCTCGTCCTCGCCGGTCGCGTCGGAGACAAAGGCAATCCAGCGCCCGTCGGGAGACCAGCGCGCCCACTTGTCGTGCGCGTCGGAGCTCCGGGTGAGATTGCGCGTCGGACCCTGCTCGATCGGCGCGGTGAAGATGTCGCCGCGCGCCACAAAGAGCGCGCGCTCTCCCTTCGGGCTGAGCTCGGCATCTTCGATGAGGCTGGCCGCCGAGATTCGCGAGGGGCGCGTGGCAAGCCCGTCGTCCGGGACGTGAATGGCGATCTGTCGGGTTTGACCGGTGTCGATGGCGTAGATCTCGAGCTCGCCGTTCAGCTCGTAGATGATCTGGTTCGCGCCGTCGTCACCCGGCCACCGGACGTCCCACGTGCTGCTTTCCGTGAGCTGCGTCGTCTCTCGCGTGGCAATGTCATAGCTGTAGAGATTCAGCGTGCCGCTCCGGTCCGAGGTGAAGTAGATCGCGTTGCCGATCCACATGGGGTCGCGATCGGCACGCCGGTGGGTGGTCACCCGTTCGACGACGTGCGTCTCGCGGTCGAAGATGTAGAGCTCCTGCGCCCATCCCCCTTCGTAGCGCTTCCACGTGCGAAAGTCGCGAAACAGCGGCGAGTAGACGACGCGGGTCCCGTCCGGCGACAGGTCGCCGGCCCCCGACTCGGGCATCGCGAGCGGCACCGGCAACCCGCCGTCGACCGATGCGAGATAGAGACGGCTATCCGAGAGATCGGTGCTGTAGCGAAGCGACCGGAACAGCACGGCGCGACCATCCGGGCTCCAGTCGTAGACCTGATTGTCGTAGCCCAACGCGGCGCCAGCGGGCCCCGCGCGGGATAGTAGGTGAGCTGCACCGGCACGCCGCCCGCCGCGGGGATCACGTAGACCTGTTCATCGCCGTCGTACTGGCCGGTGAACGCGATCTGCGAGCCGTCCGGGGAGAACGCCGGAAACAGCTCGACACCAGGATGCGCGGTCAGGCGACGGGCATCACCGCCGTCGACTGACGCCAACCAGAGATCGCCGGCGTAGCTGAACACGACGCGCTCACCGTGAACGTCGGGAAAGCGCAGGAGCTTGGTCTGCGCTGGCGCCAGCGCAGCACTGCACAGGATGGCCGCCGTACACGCGGCTCCGACGACCCCGACCCGGATCCGTCCCACCATCGGCTCCTCCTCCGTACTTACTTCTTCAGTGTACGGTCGACATACGCGCCGACCGCGTCGAGCACCGGCGCCGACATCCACGCCGCGAGGACGTCCTCGTCGATGGACGGCTGGAGACGCGCCAGTCGGTCCGTAGCTGGCTGGCGGACGAGGCGCTTCGTCAGCGCGAACGAGGCCGCGGGCACGCGACCGAGCCGCGACGCGATCTCGACCGCGCGGTCGATGAGGCGTGCCGCCGGCGCCAACTCGTCGACGAGTCCTTCGGCGAGCGCTTCGGTAGGCTCGTACGTCTTGCCTTGGTAGATCACGGCCTGTAACCGATGAGCGGGCACGGTGAGTCGGAGGATCTCCAGGGCGACGCTGGGAAACGGCACCCCGACGGACAGCTCGGGGGTCCCGATGCGCCCGAACCCGTCGGTCATCACGCGGTAGTCACAGCCGCACGCCAGGATGCAGCCCCCCGCCACGGCATGACCGTTGACGGCGGCGATGAGCGGCTTCTGGAACGTCAGCGTCTCGTGAAACGCCTCGGCCATCAGCGGGAGGAACGCCCGTACGTAGTCCCGACCGCCGGCGGTCAAGCGCCGGAGGTCCACGCCGGCGGAGAACACGCTGCCCGTGCCGGTGACGACGACGGCCGTCGTGTCGTCGCCCGCAAGCGAGCGAAGTTGGCCCGTCCACCCCTCCAGGAACTCCAGGTCGAACGCGTTCACCTTGCCGTGCGCCAGTCGCACGACCGCCACACCGTCACGTGTCTCTGTCTCGAACATCGGCAATACCGATCAGTGGGGCTACGCCCCGAACACCACGTGGCCGCGCTATTCCGACCGGAGCGCCGCCAGAAGCGGCGACCGCACCGCCGCCACGGTCGCTGCGAGCGACGCCAACAAGCCGGTGGCGACGACCACGAGCAGCAGTCCGCCTAGCGAGAGCAGCGGCACGCCGCCGCCCCGCTCGAGCCATGCGGGCGCAATCGCCACGATCGCACACGCCGTGCCCGCCGCGAGGCCGGCACCGAGCAGGAACGCGTTCTCCGCGAGCACCATCAACGACAAATGACCCGCGTTGTAACCAACCGCGCGGAGGAGGGCGAGCTCCCGACGCCGCTCCAGGACGTTGCGAAGCAGCACCGCGCCCAGGCCGAACGTCCCCAGAATGAGGCCCAACCCGCCAAGGGTCTGGAACGTCGCCAGGTAGGTGTTGTTCACGCGATGGAACGCCGCCAGCCGCTCGCTCGCGGAGACGACGTCGAATCCGAAGTCCGCCATGCGGTCTTCGAACGCCGCGCTGACGTCGGCGATTCGGTCGGGCGCCGCATCGATGAGGAAGAAGCGGTAGCCGTCGTAATCGGGAAAGACCCGCTCGAACTGCGACTCGCCGATCAGGACCTCCCGCTGAAAAATACTATCCGACAACGCGGCGACAATCCTGAGACGGATCGGCCGATCGGTGTCCTTGTTCAGCACGAGGTCGTCACCGACGGCCAGATGCAGCGCGTAGCTCAGCGACGTCTGGTCCGCGATGGCCGGTATGGCGCCGTCTTCGAACACGCGATCGAGCAACAGCCAGGGGTTGGCCGTCTCCTCGGCGGTCTCGGCCAGGCTTTGACCGAACGCAAAGCGCCCCTCCTCGACGAAGGACGCCGTCGGCGCCAGGACGCGCGGGTCCTTGGCCTGATAGAGGTTCAGGCAGCTCGCGTCCTCGCCAGGTCGTAGACGAAAACGCTGCATCGCGACGCCCGCGAGCGGCCCCGTTGCGTCATAGAGATCGCCGATGTTGAGCGCGTCCCGGCCGACGTCGGTCGACAGATCGTGCACGATCGGCAGCAGCGTGTCCGCGAGCAACGTGAATCCGCCCGTCCCCGACTGCCGATCGAGCTCGACGCCCCCGCCCTCGATTCGGAACGCATCGACCGCGACGATGATGAACGCGGCGGACGCGATCAGGGCGATGCACAGCACACTGCGGCCAGGACGATACGACGCGTTGCGAAAACCGACCTGCGACAGCGACCACCGACCAGCGGTGTCGCGGGCCGGGCGGCCGTGGAGCCAGGCCGACGCGAACGCCAGCATCGCGCACAGCAGGACGAGGCCGCCGCCGAAGAAGCCGGCAGTCGCGGCCAACACCTCGGTGGAGGCCAGACCGACGAGCAAGAGACCGAGCACGGTCAGCCCGAGAGCGACCGCCCAGACGCGCGACCGGGTCTGGGGCGCATCGGCCGCCGCGTCGACCACGCCGGTGATCTCGGCAACTGCGCCCGCGAGCAGACTGCGCGGCGAGGCGGGGGCCAGCGCCCTGAGCGTCCAGCCGATGGACGCGAATGCCGAGACGATGCCGCCGGCGACCCCGACCGAGAGCATCCATGGCGATACATGGAGCGCGAGCCGGGTCGTGCCGACCGCGTCTACCCACCACGTGCGCAGCCCCCACATGATGAGGTCGGCATAGCCGATGGCGCCCGCGACACCAACCACGCTCCCGGCCACCGACAACACGAAGGCCTCGCCGAGAAACACCCGCCGAATCGCCCGCGCGTCGAACCCGGCGGCGCGCAGCAGGCCGAGCTCCGGCAGCCGCTGCTCGACGCCGAGCCGAAAGAACAGGCTGGCAAGCAGCAAGGCCGACACGACCAGGAAGAAGCTGAAGTAGATGAAGTAGAGGCCGAAGTCCGTGGCACCAGCCGACGCTTCAATCGCGAGGGCGCGTGCCGGGTAGACTACGAACCCGAGTGCGAGAGGGTCGATCGACGCGCGAAGGGCATCACTGAATTGCTGGCGCGCCGCGTCGAGTGCGCCGACATCCTGGCCGACGTCGGCCGGGAACAGCCGCACTGAGGTCAGCTGTCCCCACCGCGATGCCCACATCTGCTGACCGGCCCCGAGCGGAATGAACGCCTTCGGTGTGGTCCGATGTTCGTCCCAATACTCCTCGTCCGCCGGTCTGATCAGGCTCAGATCGACCTCGAAGGGCGGGTCCCAGTCGACAACGTTGGTCGCTTCCGTGATGCCTGGGTAGTCAGGGGCGAGCTCGCGGTCATCCGCGGGGCCGGCCAACGGCACGACATCAGCCACGCGCAGCTCGGTCTCGCGCGTGCTCAGCCGGCCCTCGTCCTCCCAGACGTAGTACTCCAGCGTGAGCGAGTCGCCGGCCGCCGCCTCGAGATTTTCGGCCGCCCAGCCGTTGAGGACGACCGGTGGCTGCGCGGCGTCGTCATCGCGCGGTGCCGAGCTGACCAGGTCCAGATTGAACGCGGTCACGAGCGAGTACGGAACCACCCGTTCGCCGACGCGCAATGCGTTGGCCAGATAGGTGAGCACCGGCTCCACCCGCACACCCTGCTGTTCGGCGGCGGCTTCGATCGTCGCGGCGGTGGCATCGTTGAGGAGACCGGCGGCCGCCTCGACGGCGAACGCACCCCGGTCCGCCAACGTGCGCACCCGCAGCCCCAGATCGTCGAGTCGGGCCGTGGCCCGCACGGCGGCCTCGGCCGTCGCAAGCCGCGCCGCTGCTCCCCTCGCGCCTGCACCTTCACCCCTGATTCCCAGGAGCACGGTGTTGGCGCGCCCGTCTTGTTCGAGCTCGCCCTGCAGCCGGGCCAGTGACACGAACACGGAGCGCGCGAATCCCTGCTGCGGGCGGAACGAGAACTCCCCGAGCTCGCCGCCCGGTAGCACGCGCCCGATCCCGAGCCGCAGCGTACGGCCAACGTCGTCGCGTCGCCCGTGAAGCGAGCTGAGGGGGACCGCGGACGGCTTCTCCACTCGAATCAACAGCGCGTCGTCATCCCCGGCCCCCAGCTCGCGGGCCAGGCCGTCGCTGACGAACGCCGTGTTGCGGTTCAGCGCATAGCCTTCAGGCTCGAGCCCGTGGAAGGCCCAGAACCGCTCGTCCACGCCGTACACTTGGACGCTGGAGGCGCGACGTCCACTGCTCTGATGGGTCACGAACCCTTCCACCGCCACGATCGGCGCAGCGCCGCTGAACGCCGCGGACATCCCATCCGCGCCCATCAGCTCCGCGGCGAGCTCCTCCCGGACAAACCCCTGGGTGGTGACAACCTGGTCAATGGCACCGAGTCGCTCGAGCGCCAGCGCCCGCAGGCTGGCGCGGACGGATGACCCGACGAGGAGCGCGCCGGCCAGAACAGCCACCGCAACGGCCACCCCCGCGACGACGGCCAGGTTGGTACGCCAGAAATGTGTGAGGTTGCGCCTGACGAGCGCTGACAAGGTCATGAGGTCGGGCTCCGTTTCTCTTCCGCTTCCAGCTGGTGGTTGTTCAGCCGGTAGCGACGGGAACACCGCGCCGCGAGCTCCGCGTTGTGCGTCACGATCAGCAGGACGCTGTTGTGTGCGCGATGCAGCTCGAACAGCAGCGCGCTGACCGCCTCGGCTGAATCCCGGTCGAGGTTGCCGGTCGGCTCATCGCAAAGGACCAGCGGCGGCTCCTGGATCAGCGCGCGCGCCAGGGCGACACGCTGACGCTCGCCGCCCGACAGCTCGCCGGGCCGATGGTCGAGTCTATCCCGCAACCCGACGTGCTCGATCAGGGACACCGCGCGGTCGGTGACAGACGCGCTCGGATCGCCGACGAGCGTCGGCACCAATACATTCTCGAGCACGGTGCACTGGGGGAGCAGCAGGTGGTCCTGGAAGACGAATCCGACCTTGGTATTGCGAAATCCGGCGAGCTCGCGTTCGCCGAGCGCGAACGGGTCCGCGCCCTCGAGCCTGACCGTGCCGCTTGTCGGCGGCTCCAGCGCGCCGATGATGTACAGCAGTGTGCTCTTCCCACTCCCCGATGGCCCCATGATCGACGCGGCCTCGCCGCGCGACAGGGAGAACGACAGCTCCGTCAAGATCGGCAGCGGGCCACGGGCCGTGGGGTACTGCTTCGTGAGATTGCTGACTTCGAGCAAGGGGAACGCCCCTTCCGCGCCCTACGACGCTTTCTGGAACGCCCGCGGCCGGAAGAGGAAGTCGACGATGTTGCCCTCGTGCGGCTGGAGCCAGTTGAGCTTGATCGTCGGGATCGGACCGAGGTTGAGCCGGTCGACGTTGCGTGCGTCGAGCAGCGCGCGTTGAAACGGGGCATCGCTGGTGATCGCGGTCGCGACCAGCGTCGATCCAATCGAGCCGATCATCTTGGACTGCTCGCACTCGACCACGGTGACGAAGGGGAACATGTATTCCTTTTTGGCCATGGCGACGTCGGGCGACGGACAGTAGACAACGGTCGGCCTGACGTAGTCGCACCGCTCGCGCGGGACCAGGCGCCCGTCGGCATGGTGCCCGGCCGTGGCCTCCTCGACACCCGACTCGGTCAATGCGGCATCAATGTCGTCCGAGATGGCCTTGGCCTGGCCTGGAACGGTGAACGCGGCCAGCGCGGCGTCGGGGTCATCCGGCGGCAGCGGCGCGATCGGCCCGAGTCGCTCGGCAAGTGCGGCGGCGATGGCCTTGCCGTGCCGCGGCGTCCAGATACCGGAGCAGTTGATGCAGCTGCGTCCGCTGTTGACGAGGACGCTGTCGACCATCAGATCGAGATACCGCTCCCAGTTATCCGCTTCATCGTCCCCGATCAGGATCTTACTGAACCCTGGCCCGTGCACCTGCACCCCCGGGTTCCCGTCGTATTGCTCCACCGTCGCGGTGCCACCGAAGATGAGACTCCGCGAGCAGTTGTTGAGCACGGCCGCGCCCACCTCCCCGAGCCCGGGGTAGAGCGAGATGGCTTCGCCAGGCACCCCCGCCTCGATGAACGCCCGGGTCATACGCCACGGCGTCCACGGCTCCTGTGGCCCGGGCTTGAGCACGAGCCCGATTTGCAGCGGAATGATCGGCAGCCACAGGCTGTGCACCCCAGGCGAGTTCGATGGCAGCACCATCCCGAGCACGGGCGTCGTCGCTTGATAGCTGCGCATGACGCCGTCCTCCTCGCCGTAGCCACGCGACAGGATGTCCGGATCCAGACGGCGTGTCAGCGAGATGAGGATGTCGTCGATGTGATCGAGCACGTACCGCAGCTTCTCCATATTCATGCGGCACATGTGCTCCGGGAGTCCCGTTGTGGCCGACTGCTGTCGGACGAACTGCTCCGGGGTCTGACTGCCATCGCCGAGCGGCAGCTCGGCAGAGGAGAAGAGCTCGGCACTTTTCTTGACCATGCCAAGGAGATCCGCGACCGGGATGTCACGCAACACCTCGCGCGCGCGCGCCGCCTTCCGCATATCCCGCGCCACGATTCCGGGGTTGGCCTGACTGACCTCGGCAACCGGCTCACCGGTGTCGAAGTGCACGACGCGCTCGGTCTCGAGACTCTGATACGGCTGGCCCCAGCGGAGGACGGGAAAATGAATCACGGCGGTGTCGACTCCCCTCGTCTATTGGCTTGTGTCCGCAGCGTGTCAGACGCCGTCCGCGATCTCCACGCGGATGGACTCGCAGAGGCCTTCCAGTGTTCGGTGCTCGTCGTCGCCGAGCTGCAGGCTCAGCTGGTAGGAACCCGCCTCGACCTGCAGAGCGAACGTGTTCGAGCCGTCACCGAAGTGGACCCACCCCTCGCCCTGCGGAATGATCTCGCCGACAGGCAAGCAGTCCGTGTCGACACCGACGTGGAAGTGCCCAACGTCAGGCCGCGGGGTCTCGAATTCCTCAGGGATCGGGGAGATCTCATAGTTCTCGCTCCCGAATTCCATCTGGAGGTCGAAATCGCTGGAGATGGTGGCGCCATCATCCGGCGCGACGAAGAAGACCCGGGGGGCGCCGCCGGTGGCCGGGGCCGCATCGGCCGGCTCACTCATCGGCTCTTCCTCTTCCATTGCCGGCTCGGCCGGCATGTCGCCTCCGCCGCAGGCGACAACGGTCACGAGCGGCACCAGAACCATACACGCCAGAAGCATTCGGCCACCGAGTTGCTGTTCGAATCGCATGGGTTGAACTTTCTCCTTGCTCGACACTCTCGGGGTTGTCGGATCCAGATTCCTAGGTGCTAGACCTCGGGCGCCCGCGTCCTCAGTACACTCCCACCGTCGTCGACGACCCGAGTGCACTAAACGGGCGCACGCCGCTGACGCCGTCCCAGGGATACAGCTCGCAGGGGGGTTCGCGTTCCCCCTCGTCGCGCTCGAGGAACCGGGGGACGAAAAACTCCTTGGTCAACGTCGTCAGCATCACGCGACCTGTCTCGCCGTACTCCATCATCCGATCGGCGTCGTCGGGGTCGACGACCTGAAGGACGGCGCGCGGTTGCGGCGCGTGATACGTGATCTTGTAGCCTTCGGCCGCGCCACTCGGCGGGCTCGCGGCCAGGCCCATCAACGTGTTCCCGTACGTTGGCGTCATATAGACGCCCTCCAGCAGCTCTTCGTTCGCGAACCGATTCCATTGCGGCGTGAACTCGGTGCCCCCCGCAAAGATACCGGTGATCCCGGTCTCCTTGATGCTCGACCCGTCCGCCTCGAGCCGATTGGCCAGCGCCTCGATCAGCTTCGGAGTCGAGAACAGGCACTTGATGTCGTGCCCTGCCGACAGCACCGTCACCGCCTGATCGATGACGTGCGCCTGATACGCCTTGAGGTGATCCATCCATCCCTTCTTGATGAGCTTGATCACCCAGCGGGGGTCTAGATCAACGCAGAAGCAGATGCCGCCGCGATGGTGGGCAAGGTGCTCCACCGCCAGCCGCAGCCGCCGCGGGCCGCTTGGCCCGAGCATGAGCCAATTCGCCCCCCTCGGGAAGGACTCGTCGGGCAGCGTGTCGGAGAACAGCTCGTAGTCCGTCCGGAAATCGTCGATCGCAACGCGGCTCTTCGGGATGCCCGTCGTCCCGCCGGTTTCGAACACATACACGGGCCGATCGGCGAACGCCTTCGGGACCCAGCGGCGCACGGGGCCGCCCCGGAGCCATTCGTCCTCGAAATGGCCGAACTTGCGGAGATCGTCGAAGCTCTCGACCTCGCTGCGCGGATCCCAGCCAGACTTCTCCGCCCACTCCAACCAGAACGGACAGCCCGTCGCGGGATCGAAGTGCCACTCCACGACTTCGCGGACCCAGGCGTCGAGCGCGCTGCGCGCACCGGCGGCGCGGTCTTCCAACGGGGTCGTCTGGGCCGTCATCAACCCCGGATTTTACACCAAACAGGCGCGCGCTCCGGGATGGCGACCGGACGTCGCCGCTGGGAGGCGGCCGGATTCGCCGCAGCGTCATCGTCGCGAGATGCCGGGCAGGATTCTCCACTAGGTCCGGCAGGCCGAGCCGGCCGCGTACGCATCGATCTCGACCCCGATCGACTCCAGCTCGTCAGCCGTCAGCTCGGCTTGCATCCTTTCGAAGAGCACTCGCTCCTCCTTATGGATGTGGGCTTTGAGAAGCTCGCCGAACGCCGTCAGTCGTTCATCCAGCCGTGTGGTCGGGTCGTCTTCCAAGCTGCGGATACGCGCGCGCATCTCGTCGTGTTCGACGATCAACTGCCGCGCGACCTGCCGCGCCTCACCTGGCCGGCCCATCACGACAGGAAACACGTGCGCCTCCTCCGTCTCGAAGTGCCTGCGCAGGACGTCCTCGAAGAAAGCCATGAGCCTGCCGGCCTGGTCTGTCCGTTCCCTCGGCCAGGGGGCTCTCGGATTAGTGGACCGTCCGAGGATGAGCCGCTGCGCGAGCACCAGTCCATCGTGGTGGTCGCGCGACAGCGGGACGAGGCTGGCGTGCCGTTTCATCGTCGCGCGGGCCTCGCGCATTCCCTCGAGCCGCGAGTCCGTCCAGCGCCCACCACGCTAGCTACGGCGCCTGCCGTTCCATCAGTGCAATGTGCTCGGAGCAGCTCACGATCGCTGACATGGTGAAGCCAGTCGCCACTGCCTCGGTCACTTCGTCCTGTAGCGTCGACGTTCGGGAAGTGGCCAGGAGCAGATACTCGTATCGTTCACTAGCCTCTGGACCGCGCTCGAGGATGACCACGATCTCATCTCCTCCGAATCTTCGACTCTTGCAGAGCGGCGTTCGCGACAAGAACCGAAATCCTTCCGCCGCCGCCGCCTCCAGTTCCTCTTGCAACGTCGAGGTGCGTGTCGTCGAGAGCAGTCGATAGGTGTACATACCTGGGGACTCGGCTGCCCGCTCCAGGAAGAGCACCATCTCGTTGCCGGAGGTGGGCGCGCCGGTCACGACGCGAAACCCGAGCGCGGCCGCTTGGCCGAGCTCTTCTTCCATCGTGCCGGTGCTCTCCGTGGCCAGGAGCAGATATGTCTGGTCAGGCGTGACCTCAACCTGCGCCTCCGCAGCACCACCACCGATTCCAAGAAGCAAGATGAGCGCCGCCCGCGCGGTCATCCTCAGGTTGTGCGTTCGATGCAATTCGGCCCCCTCTTTGATTGAGATCAGACGCCACACGTGGAATACCGGTACCTGGATGCGGCGGGGTCCCCGTGACCGCAGGCGCCGACCGCGCTAGACCCACTCGGGCGGCGGCGTGATGTCGTCGGCCGGGGTCCTGCCCGGGTCAGGTCGACCGGTGCCTTCGAGTCGACTGATCGCGCGGACTGTCATGTCCTGGTCGCACACGATCTGGCACGAGAGCCGGACACCAGTCAGACCCCGTTCACTGAGAACCGTCTTCTCGGCTACCGTCATCTTCGACGGCGCCTGGTCGACGAACTCGACCCGACACGTCGTGCAGCGGGCGTTGCCTCCGCACGCGTGCATGATGTCAACGCCGGCGTCTTGCTCGACGGCAAGCACCAGTCGTTTCCCCGCGGGCACCTCGAACGTACCGTAACCTTCGACCGTCAGCTGTGGCATCCGCGTAGCCTACCTCAGCGCATCCGCTTTCGCCGCGAAGACGAAATCGCTCTCCGTCAGGCCGTCGATCTTGTGGGTCCAAATCGTCACCTTCACCCGACCCCACGTCAGATACATGTCCGGGTGGTGGTCCTGCACTTCGGCCATCTCGCCGACGCGGGATGTGAAGTCGAGCGCTTGCCTGAAGTCGTCGAACTTGAAGATGTTCTCGAGGTGATGTTCTTCGATGACCTGCCAGGTCCCGCCCAGCTGCACACGCAGCGCCTCCAGCTCGGCGCCCTTCACGGGCGGGACACCGCCTCGACACGGAACGCATTGTTTCGCGGCCAATTCACTCATCAGAATGCTCCTCGGTGATCGCTCAGTCGTCAGCATACATCGCGTATAGTGGAGCCGTTCTCATCCGCTCATAAGTCGAGGGAGAAACCATGGCCGATACGCAATCCTACGCACACCACACCCGGTGGATGCCGATGTACCACTTCGTCACGATGCCGCTACTGCTCGTCAACCTGGTCTACTCGGTCTACCGCGTGTTTCAGGCCTTACACGTCGAGTCGATCATGGCGCTCATCGTGGCGGCGGGTCTCGTGTCGATTGGATTATTCGCTCGCATCAACGCGCTCGGGGCGCAGGACCGGGTCATCCGGCTCGAAGAGCGCTTGCGAATGCAGGCGCTGCTGCCGGACGACCTCAAGCCGCGCATCAACGACGTCACGACAGGCCAGTGCGTCGCCTTGCGGTTCGCGAGCGACGAGGAGCTCCCAGCGCTCGTCAAGAAAGCGCTCGACGAGAACGCGGATCAAAAGACGATCAAGCAGGCGATCCAGAACTGGAGACCAGACCTCCAGCGGGTCTGACTCTGTAGCGCTCCAAGATTTCCAGGTTGCTGGCGGTATCGATACACCGGCCGTGCGCACCGGTCGTACTGGTACAGCACGCCGTCGTCGACGGGTGACGGGGCAACCGTGATGCGTCGAGCCGGTCGACCATGCCCACTCCGCGCGTGCCTCACCGGTCAGGTTGGTTGGACACTTCGGCGTGCCCTCAGGCGGCTCCGGATTGCGGAGGCCCGCGTGCCGCGACTTCCGATATGCGCTGCTGAGTTTGTGCTGGCGGCGCGTCTTCGCATTGTGGCCGCCAGAGCGGCCTTTGACTCCGGGCATCTCACCCTTAACCCTATGCCGTTTAGCAACATGTCTTTGGTTAACCGTAAGGGAATTGAGCGCGCACGTCATCTGTGGGCTCACGGCACCCACGTGATGGCCTCAGCCACGTGCTGTTGGAAGCCGCTCGCCGGCCAACACCGGGATCGGACGGGCGGATTATTTGGCCGGGCGTGGTCAGGATCGCAGCCCGTGGTGAACGTCCCGTGTCAGTCGAGTCATCCAGAGGGAGCGACTCGGCTGTAGTCAGGTTCACGCGCGGGCAAAAGCAGCTTCTCGACGAGCGTCGGCTCCTTCGGACCGATGCCGGTCTGGCTCACATCGCCGGCCGCATAGGTGCCAAACACGCGGTCCCAGACAATGGCGTTACAGCTGTAGTTCGAGTTGCTATGCTCGTACACAGCGGAATGATGACGGACATGCTGGCTGCTCGTCGTGAACAGGAGACCGATAAGCCGGGAATTCATCCCGATGTTCGCGTGCGCGACGCCACCGTTCACCGTGAGCAGGATCAAGGCACCAAGACTGGCCGCCGGCGGCGCTCCCAGGAGGTGGCTCACCACGACGGAGGGCACCGCCAGGAAGACCAGCTCAAACGGATGCGAGGTGATGAAGTTGATGGCGTGGAGGTTGTGATAGGAATGGTGAAACCCATGCCCGCCAAGACGCCACCAGATCTGGTGTCGATGGATGCCGCGATGGATCCAGTAGTAGATGAACTCGCTCGAAAAATAGACCAGCAGAATCTGGGCGACGATCGGCCACTGATCGGGCCACACCGTGACCCCGAGCCGCTGGCGAACCGCCCATAGCCCATCAGATAACACGAGGTCCGCGAGCCCGGCCACGACCCCGAGGCCGATGAAGCCGAGAAACGACACGGTGGCCACCGAGACTTGCTCGCCGGGGCGCTGCGCCCATTGGTCGTGGGCCGGGAACCATCGTTCGCAGACGTAAAGCACGACCTGGGAGATCAACAGGACGACGAGCAACGCGTCTCTCGTTTGCCCGAGCAGGAACCAAATCGCCAGTGAGCCAACCAAGAGGATGGGCTGTAGTCCGTATGCGACGAGCGGAACGACCGCGTTCCGCATCGAATCCAACCGGGGCGTTTGGCGTGTCATACGCTCCTGCAAACGAGGACGGAGGCGAACCGGCCAATGTTCCCGGCCTCGACTCGAACGTCCCAACGCGCATCTCTACGAGACCGGGCGGATGCGCCGGACGCATCTGCGCGGGCATCCCAACATCCTAGAGCGCCTGCTCCTGCATGTCGGCGGCTTCAATCTCTGGTTACTCATGCGGCAGCTGACGGGCATCGGCACGCCGCGGAGCCTCCAACGCCGCGCGGCCGCCATCCGCGCCGCGCTGACTGGCCTCTTGGTCGCACTCTGGGAGCGTGTTCGACCTTTCCGGGCCCCGGCGGTCGGCGAGATGCACCGCGCGTTGAAGAGCCTCGAGGTGCCCACACATCTGTACGTGGCGCCCCGCGAGGGCCCCACCTGGCGTGAGCTCCGCCACCAGCTGTCCAAGATGATCGTCGAGTCAGACCTGGTTCGAAACGCATGCGACCGGTCGGGGGTATAGTCGGAAAACCGGTCCAGGCGACTCGCTGAGACGTCGGACCACAAGCGCGCGGTGCGCTAGCTCATAAAGGACGCTGCCCCTCGGGCACGCCATTGGCATCTTCACCATCGGTGGCCACGTCCAGCGGCGGGCTGACTTCTCGACGGACAAGGCGGAGCTGCTCGAAGCGGCGGACTACATCTTTCCCGATAGAGGCAACACGGTACTCCTCGACGGCGTTCGCGAGACCTTGGACCGTCGATACGAAGGCGACGAGGCGTGGCCGGTCATTGTCATGGTGCTGACCGACGGGGCCCATGGCAGCGCCTTCATGACCGACGACCGATTCCTCGCGTGGACCAAAGGGGTAAGACAGAGGGGCGTGACCGTTCACGCCATTCAGATCAGCACTCGCGGCGGGAGCGGCATGACCAGCCTCGCCTTCAACATCACCGGGAACACTGGGGGCCGGTTCAAGTCCATCGCGACGGCGACCGCCCTGGAAGGCGCGATGAAGAAGGCCGCGACCGACATGGGCACGCTCCACGACGAGGCGGCGAACCGCTACCGTGTGGTCTTCGAGCGCCCCGATCCCCCCGGAGCCAGCGCCTCCCTCAGTGTCTCGCGGCCCGGCGTCGGCCGTGCGGCTCTTCGAGAGGAGGCAGCTCGACCAGTAGCCGCACCGGCCATCGCGGGAGGGCAGAGAGTCCCACTCGTACCAGCACGATCCACTCCCCAGGAATCCGCGGCCGACTCTCTCATAGGTCGCTATTCCAGACGGACAAAGACGTGCGCGCCGACTGTCGCAACTGGGTCTTGACCGACGAAGGGAGCACTAGACGAGCGCCCGAGTCAGATACTGTCGAAATGCTTCTGCTTCGTAGATCAGGTACTCCAGCTCCATCGAAGGCAGTCTGAAGAACGGTGTCTGGCGCGTGATATAGCGAACCGCGTGGGGCGGGCCACCGTCGGCTTCATCTGGACCCGCTGCGCCGACGAAATCGGCGTAGCGTTGAACCTCTCCGTCGACTTCGCACTTGTCCCCGATGATCCAGAGCCGGCCAAGTCTGTAGCGCTTTTTCGCCTCTCTATCGGCAACGGTTGACCAGGTGGACCCCGTCCGATTGCCGGTGAACGCGAAGTACTGTGGTCTCTGACCAAGCTGTTCCTCCAACAGCGCGTCGTTCGTGTCCATCTCTTCCCGAATAGCCTGCCCGTCCAGGTCGTCGACCGACAGCTCGGATAGGTTGGGGTGGCTGTGCGTGTGGGCGCCGATGGTCCAACCGGATGCCATCAACTGCCGAATCTGATCCCAGTTCGCGCACAGCGGTTGCCCGGCATCCACAGAGGAGCTGCAACGTTGCTCAAAGTAGCCGGTGTTGACGAACAGATTGCCCGTAAAGCCGTATCGCTCCATCAGCGGGAACATGTCTTCAGCGACGCTGCCAACGGGGTGGTCCACATCGATCATCAGCGGCCGGTCCGGCAGGGTGTCGGTGCCGGTCAGCCAGGCGTAGAGCCGGTCATAGTTGATGGTGGAGAACTCGAGCTCGCGAGCGATTCCGAGATACCGCTCGAACCGCTCCAGCGTGAGTCGGTCCGTGACTCCGTGACACATCGTGATCGGGATTCTCAAGCCCTGGCCAGATTCCTGTCGTGCCCCGCTGCTTGCGAGGACAGAGGGTAGGGTGGCGGTCAGACCAACCCCCGCCAGTCCGGACGCAACGAAATCGCGCCGGCTCCACATCGTCTTCTGTCGCATGCAAGACCCCTCGATTCGGCTCATTCTACGTCTGGTCACCGACTGCTCTCATGCTCGTGAGGCGGACCCTGCACTAGTATGGGCGCTGAAACCGCTAGGAGCCCGTGGCTCCTAGGCGGCATCGTTGGAGGAACAGCACCATGGTTGGACTAGCAGCCCGTGATGAAAGTGCCGCGTTGCACCGAGACCGTCGAGGCGCCCGGCTCACAAGGCGCGAAGAGGAAGAATACCGGGAGTATTTGACCGATGAGCACCGCAGTGAGGCGGGATGCATCGGCGGTCGAATGCAGCGAGACTTTCACCACGGGCTGCTAGCCTCGAGACTCGCTCTGAGCGTGACCGTACTCTCGCTTGGAGCGGGCTGGATTGCGGTGAGTGCCCAGCAGGGCGCAACCGATTGGCGCAGCACCAACTACGCGGCGAGCGCCAACCGCTACAGCCCGCTTATGCAGATCACCGCCGACAACGTCGCCACGCTGGAGCGGGTCTGGAGCGTCCATCTGAAGCCGGGCGACTTCACCGGTCGACTGCGAGAGGACCAATCCATCCCTCTCGTGATCGGCACGACGATGTATCTCGGCTCACCCTATGGCGCGGTGATTGCACTCGACGCCACCACCGGCGCTGAGGAATGGCGATTCGAGCTGCCCGAGAACGAGGTGCCCTCGAAGCGCGGCATCTCCTACTGGCCGGGCGACGGCGACGTCCCACCGTCGCTCTTCTTCGGTGGGAGCTCCGGAGGGCTGTACTCCATCACGACCTCGGACGGCACGCTCAATGCTGGTTTTGGTGAGAGCGGCATCGTCAACCTCAAGACGTCCGAGGTGATGCGGGACTTCATGGACGCGGGCTACGCGCTGCTGTCGTCTCCGGCCATCTACAAGAACCTCGTCATCACCGGTGCGGGAACCGGAGAGGGACGCGGCTTTCCGAACGGCACGGGACCCGCCGGTGATACGCGCGCGTGGGACGCCCGGACCGGCGAGCTGGTGTGGACATTCCAGACCGTGCCGGGACCCGACGAATTCGGCTATGACACCTGGGGTGGGGACAGCGCAAGAAACCGGTCGGGCGTCAATGTCTGGGGCTACATGTCACTCGATGAGGAGCACGGCATCCTGTATATGCCGCTGGGCGCTCCGAACGACGACCGCGTCGGCGTTGACCGTCCCGGCGACAACCTGTTCTCCTCCTCGGTGGTGGCGGTCGATGCGAACAACGGCGAGTATCTCTGGCACTTCCAGCTGGTCCACCACGACATCTGGGATTACGACGCCCCGGCGGCGCCCCTGGTCGTCGACCTGCCCCGGGGCGGGGAGACCATCCCCGCCGTCCTCATCGTCAACAAGACCGGACTGCTGTTCACGCTCAACCGCGTCACCGGCGAGCCGATCTTCGGCGTCGAGGAGCGCCCGGTGCCGAAGAGCGAGTTGGCCGACGAGTATGCGTCGCCGACGCAACCGTTCCCGACGAAGCCCGAGCCGCTCACGCAGAACACGGTCTCCCGCGACAACCTCTACAAGGGCGAGCCGCAGCATCAGGCCTATTGCGAAGCCATGGTCGATGACAACGACATGAAGCTGGGTGGGCCCTATATGCCGATCGCGGTCAACCGGTACAGCATGTCACCGCCGGGTCCGGCGGGCGGTATCAACTACTGGGGACCCGCCTACGACCCCGAGCTGGGTCTGTTTGTTTCAAACACCACCAATTTATTCCAACCGATGCGGCTCATCCAGCGGCCAAACGGTACGTGGGTCAACTCAGGGCCGCTCGCCGGTCTCCGCCGCTTCGGCGACCCCGACCGGCGTCTACCGTGCGGGCCGACGCCATGGGGCGAGCTCGTCGCGGTCGATATGGAGACGGGCGATATCGCCTATCGCAAGACGCTTGGCGTCTCCGACATGTTGCCTGCCGGTATGCAGGACACTGGCCGCCCGAGCACGGGCGGTGTCGTGCTGACCGCCAGCGGACTCACCTTCGTGGGCGGCAGCGATGATTTCAGGTTCCGTGCCTTTGCCACCGCGACCGGCGAGAAGCTGTGGGAGATCAGGCTGCCGTCGTCGGTGGAAGCGACGCCCATCACATACCTGGGAGCCGATGGACGGCAGTTCGTCACCGTGGTCAGCACCGGCGGAGGACTCACGGGGTCGGAGGTCACGAATGACGAGATCATCGCCTTTGCCTTGCCGGCGAATTGACGTCGCCTCAGGCGGCCTGCGCTAATCGAGGCTTCGGGATCCTGCATCAACGGGCGGGACCTGACCGCGCAGAATCAACGACCTCTCACCGAGAGAAGGCTCAGATCAGCGACGTCGGACATCGGCATACGCGGTGCACCGTGGTCATTGGACCGAGCGAGCCGCGGTTCCAATGAAGTGACCGGCTGCCGGCCGGGAGCACCCGATGCCGACACTCGACGAGCGCGTCGCGTTTCTCGAGGGACGTGTGCAAGAGCGCTCTCTGGGACTCAGTGAGTTGCGAGAGATGGTCATTCATCTCGATCAGAAGCTCGACCGCCGTCTCGACGCGGTCGGTTGATAGGCAGCATTAGACGGGTGCCCGTCCGTTAACGCAAGGCCCGTTCTCAGACCAAGCGGCCCAGGACGCCGGCGTCGCCGGCTTACGGAGCCCCCGCGACACAGCGACACAGGGCCGACTGGGCGCTACGCGCGGATCATGGCCCTGTAGTAAGCGGATCAAGGACGTCGTGGGGACGTCGTGGGGCACAGCCAGGCGCACGCCCGTCGCAACGACCGGGCTGGTCCCTGGTCAGGCGCCGAAATCGAAAGGGGCGATGGACCCTGGCTCGTGGCTCGGGGAGCCCGGGATCCAGTAGCGGCGGGTCGCGCGCTGCCCGTGGCTCGGGGATCGCGGTCAGGAGCCCGAGATGACGGAGGATGCGTTGGATCACGGGCGGCTGGTCGATGAGCGCGACCAGGCGCATCCGGCCGCCGCACCGCACGCAGGCGAGGACGTCGAAGCCGAAACTCCGCTGCATCAAACGCGCCCAGAGATAGCGCGAGGGGGTGCGTGCGTCCTCGAGCGCTTCGCTGGCGTCGCCGCCCTGCTGGGTGGGAACGACCTGCGCCCGCCGCGCCGACCGTGGTCCCAGCACACCGTAGTAGAGGATCAGGTTGATTCGCGGTCGGGGTGTGATGGCCGCCAGCCGCTCGAGCAGCTCGGTCGGGTCGCACACCAGATGGGTGGTGCCATCCGCCCATCGTCGCGTGAGCGCGAGCCGCACCTGGCCCTCCGGCGTCAGCCGGAGTCGGTCCGCGGCGATGGGCGGGCGGAGGGCATACCGGATCACACGCTCGAGTCGATCCCGGCAGCCGGCGCGAATCCGGACGGCGGCGTGGAGATCGAAGCCGTGCTGTCGGGCAGGACAGGGCCCGGGTCCCGCTGCCTCGGCCTCCTCGGTCGCGTCGCCGCGCCGCCGGATACGCCGCCACGAGAGTCCCCAGCACCTCGGCCACATCCACGGCATCAAGGTCGGGCAGGGGATGAACCGCCCACCCGCATCAACACAGCAGCCACAGCGCAGGAAGTCGCGAAACTCTTGGTCGACGAACCGGGGCACACCGCCGCCGTCGCGCTGGTGCCGCGCCTGCGCGAGGAACGTCTCGAGGTGATCGCGGACGAGTTCGCCCCTGGCGTGTTCGTAGGGCAAGGCTTTTCATCCTTGCTTCGCAGGCCTGAAGGCCTGCGCTACGAAACCGGTTTCCAAGGGTCCCTAGGCTCCAGGTTCCCGGGCAAGATCAGGGTTCCGCTCAGGGGTCGTGCGCGCTGGTCGTGCACATCCCGCAAGAAACCGTCCGAAGCCGAACTGGCGCCGTTCCTGCAAGCAGCACCACTGCCACCCGAGGCGTAGCGGTTTCTGGAGGGATGTGCAGGACCGGCGCGCACGGGGACAGCCCGAGTCCTACGCCTTCCCCGCCTCACCCACGCTCTCCGCCCACGCCTCCGCCATCCGACTCGACGCGAGCCACAGGCCACCGTCGACGACAAGCGTCACCCCGTTGATAAACGCCGCGGCGTCCGAACACAAGAACAGCGTCGCGTCCGCGATGTGCTGAATCTCACCCAGCCGCCTGAGCGGCGTCATCTGCTCCGCGCGCTCCTTGGCCGCGCCGACGAGGAGCCGTCGCACACCCTCCGTGTCGGCGATCGGGCCGGGCGCGATGCCGTTGACCCGAATGCCGTACGGGCCCCACTCGACGGCCAGCACACGCGTGAGCGCGTCGATCCCGGCTTTGGCCGCCGACACGTGAAGCTGCGCCACGGTCCCGACGTAGTGCAGCGTTGCGCTGATGTTCAGCACGACGCCGCCGTTCACCTTGAGGTGCGGGAGCGCCGCTCGGCACATGTGAAACGTGCCCTTCAGATCGATGTCGACGACCGTGCCGAAGCCGTTTGGCGACAGGTCCTCGGCCAGACACAGGAAATTACCGGCGGCGCCGTTGACGAGAATATCGAGCCGGCCGAGCGCCTCGACCGTTTCCGCCACTGTCCGCTCGACCGACGCCGGATCGCGGACGTCGCCGGCCACCGCGAACGCACGAACGCCCTGGGCTTCGATCACCGCGCGCGTCGGTTCGAGACGGTCAGCCTTGCGGCTCGTAATCGCCACGTCGCACCCGTGTGCGGCCAGCGCCAACGACAGGCCACGACAAATGCCGGTGCCGCCACCGGTCACCAACGCGGTCTTGCCTTTGAGCACATCCGACTGAAACGTCATTGCGGCTCCATCTTTCGAGGTTCAGCGGTTCCGATGGTCCCTGGGCTTGGAACCCTTACAATTTCGGCACTGTGCGAGTCCTGACCGCTCTCACCAACGCGTTCCCGCTGTGGGTGCTGCTCGCCGCCGGCGCCGCGCTGCTGCGTCCCAACCTCTTCAGTTGGTTCAGCGGTCCACTGATTCCGATCGGGCTGGCGACCATCATGCTGAGTATGGGGATGACGGTCGGCTTTGCCGATTTCCGCCGGATTGGTCGCGAACGCACGAGCGTGCTCCCCGGCGTCGCGCTCCAATATACGCTCATGCCGGCGCTCGGGTGGGGTCTCGGCGCACTGTTCGGGCTGCCCACGCCGTTCGCCGTTGGCCTCATCCTCGTCTCCTGTTGCCCAGGGGGCACCGCGTCCAACGTCATCACCTTCCTCGCCCGCGCAGATGTCGCGCTCTCGGTCACGATGACGACCGCGTCGACACTGCTCGCCGTTCTCATGACGCCAACGTTGACCGCGCTCCTGGCGGGCAATCGTGTCGACGTGCCCGCCGCCGGCCTGTTGCTCGATACGGTACAGGTGGTGATTGTCCCGGTGGCTGCCGGCGCGCTCCTCAAGTGGCGCTTCCCGACGGCATGCGCGCGGGTCCTTCCCGTGGCACCACTCGTCGCGGTCGCGGCGATCGTCCTGATCGTCGGCTCGGTCATCGGGGGCAACCGGCAACAGGTCATCGATGCGGGCGTACGACTCGTCCTGGCCGTGTTGTGTCTGCATGCCGGCGGCTTCGTGCTCGGTTATGGCGCCGGCAGGATCTGGCTGGGGCGCGAGCAGGCGTCGCGCACCGTGGCCATCGAGGTCGGCATGCAGAACTCCGGGCTTGGCGTGGTCCTGGCGCAGCAGAATTTCGCCAATCCGCTCGTCGCCGTCCCGAGCGCCATCTCGGCGGTCTTTCACTCGCTGGTCGGGAGCGCGGCGGCCGCGCTCTGGCGCTCGAGGTCCGCGCTGACCGGCCCGCGAGACCACGACGACGGCTCGATCAGCACGTAGCGTCGTGCGTCAGTCACCCGTGGAAGGATCGGCGGCGACTGCGCGCCCCACGATCGCGGCTACCTCGGGCGCGAGATCGAGCGTGCGGGCGGCGCTGCGCCCGGCATCGGACATCTTGCGCCAGGTCTTCCGCAGGATATCCACGAGCTTCTCTTCGTCGTGCTGCGTCGCGAAGTCGGCGAGGTAGTGCTCGAGAAACACCAGGCAGATCACATCCTCGAAGAGCTGCACGTCCGGGTCGGCTTTTAACCGCTCCTTGCGAAGCAGCGACGAGACCCGACCGATCGTGGCGTCGTCATAGCCGACCTCGCGCAGAATCGCGCCGGCCGTCTCGGCGTGAAACGCCCCGAGGTCCGTCCGCCACGACCGGTACCCGTCGCGGCCATCGGGGTAGGTCGACCGCGGAATCGTCCAGCGCTGGACGTGCTGGCAGCGGACTGCGAGTCGGACAGCCTCGGACGCCCCGGGAGCGAACCGCTCGAGCGCGGCCGTCATGCGACGGGCGTAGGCGAGCTCCTTCGGCTGAGACACGCCGTCGACGGTCTCGCGGTTCGGATCGTGGGCGTTGGCCTCGTCGAATCCCACGATGGCCCGCTCGAACCGACTCGGTTGCGTTGTCAGTCGTCGTCCTCCGCGCCGACGTACCCCTCTTTTTCGAGGTGCAGGACGATCTGCTGCGCCGACTCTTCGGGTGTCAGCGCCGTCGTGTCGACGACGAGGTCGGCGTCAGGCGGTTCTTCGTACGGATCCGAGATGCCAGTGAACTCCTTGATGATGCCGGCGCGGGCCTTGGCATACAGACCCTTTCGGTCTCGCTCCTCGCACACCGCGATCGGCGTGTCGACAAAGACGAGCATGAACCCGCCGGTGGGCTCGATCATCGAGCGCACGTCCCTTCGGACCGCGTCATAGGGTGCGATCGGCGCACAGACGGCGATGCCACCGTTCTTGGTGATCTCCGACGCCACGTAGCCGATCCGGCGGATGTTGATGTCACGGTGTTCCTTTGAGAAGCCAAGCTCCTTCGACAGGTTCTTCCGGACGAGGTCGCCGTCGAGCAGCGTGACGGGGCGCCCCCCCATCTCCAGGAACTTCACGAGGAGGGCGTTCGCGATGGTCGATTTTCCCGACCCGGACAAGCCGGTAAAAAACACTGTGAACCCCTGGCGGTGCCGCGGTGGGTGGCTCCGTCTGAGCTCGTGCGCGACGTCGGCAAACGTGAACCACGTGGGCACGTCCTGGCCTTTGGCGAGACGTCCACGCAGCTCGGTTCCCGACAGGTTCAGCGTGCGCTTGCCGTCCGGGACCTCATCGATAGGCACATACGAATCGAGGTCCTCGACATAGACCATCATCTTGAACGGCACCATCGCGACGCCCAGCTCGGCCTCGTGCTGGCGGAGCAGCTCCTGCGCGTCGTATGGACCGTAGAACGGGGTCCCGCTCGAGTCGCTACCGGGTCCAGCGTGATCACGGCCGACGATGAGATGCGTGCACCCGTGGTTCTTCCGAATGATGGCGTGCCACACCGCCTCGCGTGGACCGCCCATGCGCATCGCCAGCGGCAGCAGCGACAGCATCGCGGTCTTCCGCGGATACCGGTGGAGCAATGCCTGATAGCACCGCACCCGGGTGTAGTGGTCGACGTCGCCGGGCTTGGTCAACCCGACCACCGGATGGATGAGGAGACTTGCCTCCACCTCTTTCGCGGCGCGGAGCGTCAGCTCCTGGTGGGCTCGGTGCATTGGGTTGCGGGTTTGAAACGCCACGATCTTCGTCCACCCCAGCTTGGCGAACTCGGCTCGCAGCTCCGCGGGTCGATGACGCAGCAATGTGTAGTCGTAGTGAGTCACCGGCTGCAGACCGGTCACCCGGCCGCCAACATAGAACGGCTGAGCCTGGTCGAGGAGGTAGGCCACCCCCGGATGCTCGCGGTTCGCGGTGCCGAACACCGCTTCGGCCTCAGCTTCGCGAGCGGGTTGCCAGACGTCCTCCACGGCGAGGGCGGCGATCATCACACCCTCCTCGTCGCGTAGCGCCAGGTTCGACCCAGGCTTCAGTGTCCCGGCGAGCTCTTTGGACACATCGAGCGTGATCGGGATCGGCCAGAGCGTGCCGTCGCCATCGGCGAGCCGCATCTCGGCGCACACACGTTCATGGTCCTTCTGACCCATGAAGCCCCTGAGCGGCGAGAAGGCTCCGGTCAGGAGCAGCTCGAGGTCGCAGAGCTGTCGCGCCGTCAGGTCGTGAGACGGCCAATCGCGCGACGCCGCCTTGACGGCGGCCGCGCGCGCATCGTCGACACACAGGTCCACGAGCGTCCCGCCATGCGGGGCAATGAGGTGGTCGGACACAAGGTCACTCCTAGCTAGGAAACGGAACGAACGAACCAGAGAACCCGTGAGGATAGCATGCGTCCGTGTCCTCACCGCTTGACCCCTTAGGGGAATCGGTTGAAACTGGCCACCATCGGAGCCGTCATGAGCTTCCTGAAGCGCCTGTGGGGCGCACGTTCGTCCGGAGAGCCGATCATCATCGTGTCGGGCCTGCCCCGATCGGGCACTTCGATGCTGATGCGCATGCTGGCAGCGGGCGGGATCGAGCTGGTGGTCGACGGCCTCCGCAGAGCAGACGCGGACAATCCCAAGGGCTACTACGAGCTCGAGCGGGTCAAAGAGCTCGACAAGACGACGGACACGTCGTGGCTGGCCGACACGCGCGGCAAGGGCCTCAAGGTCATCTCGTTTCTCCTGCAGCACCTCCCGCCGACCTACGACTACAGGGTCATCTTTCTGCGGCGCAGTCTGCCGGAGGTGCTCGCCTCCCAACAGAAGATGCTCGACCGCCGGGGCGAACCGCCCGGCGAGACGAGTGATGCCGACATGGCGGACCTGTTCACCGCTCACCTACAGAAAGTCGAGACCCAGCTCGCCAACCGAGCCGACTGCGAGGTGCTCTATGTGGAGCATCGGCACGCGGTGTCGGAACCGGCGGTCGTCGCCGGGCAGATCGGCCAATTCCTCGGTGGCGACCTCGACGTCGAGGCGATGGCCGCGGCCGTGGACACCGCGCTCTATCGGAACAGAGCCTAGGATGATGCCTATGGTTCCACACGTCCAGCGCTCCAGGGTTCCAGGATTCGGGTCGACGGGCGGAGTCATCTGCGCCGTACTGTTGCTCGTCATGGGCGCGCCGGAGCCGGCGCTCGCCTACGTCGGTCCCGGTGCAGGATTCGCCTTCGTCTCGTCGCTGTTCATCATCATCTTCACGATGTTTCTCGCGATCCTCACCCTCTTGACCTGGCCGATCAGGTGGGTGGTACAGCGCATTCGCGGCAGCCGCGCGCTGGCGTCGGCGCGCGTCCGCCGCGTCGTGATCCTCGGTCTCGACGGTCAGGACCCGGAGCTCACCGACCAGTTCATGGCGGAAGGGCTACTCCCGAACCTCGCCCGCCTGCGCGATCGAGGGACCTTTCGCCCGCTCGCGACGACGCTGCTCGCGGAGTCACCCGTCGCGTGGACGTCGTTTCAGACCGGATGCAACCCCGGCAAGCACCGGATCTTCGACTTCCTCGTACCCAACCGTAAGTCGCACCTCCCCGAACTATGCTCGGCGCGCGTCGACCCGCCGAAGCGCACACTGCGACTCGGGCCGTTCAGGATTCCGCTCGGGAAACCGCTCATCCAAGCGGGCCGCCGGAGCCAGCCCTTCTGGAAGATCCTCGGCGACCACGGGGTCTTCAGCACCATTCTCCGGGTCCCGATTACGTTTCCCGCAGAGAAATTCAACGGCGTCCTGTTGTCCGCGATGAGCGTCCCCGACCTCAAGGGCAGTCAGGGCACCTATTACTACTTCAGCAGCGACACCGAAGAGGCGGACCGGCTGGCGGCCTCAATGAAGAACGGGGAGCGAATCGCGCTGACCCTCGCGGACGGTGTGGCCCGAGGCGCCATCCCGGGGCCTGAGAACACGATGCGAGCCGGTGGCGGCGAGCTGCAGCTGCCACTCGAGCTGCGGGCCGGCGTGAACGGCGACGACGCCACGCTGACCATCGGCGACGCGACGTACGACCTGAAGCAGCGCACCTACACACCATGGATCGAGCTCGGGTTCCGGGCCGCGCCTGGCGTCAGCGTCCGCGGCATCGTGCGCTTCTATCTCCTCGAGTGCACACCGCACGTCAAGCTGTATATGACGCCGATCAACATCGATCCTGACAAGCCCGCGTTGCCCATCTCCCATCCGTTCACGTACGCCGTCTATCTCTCCAAGACGCAGGGTCGTTATTCCACGCTCGGGGTGGCTGAGGACATGTCTTCGCTGAACGAGGGCGTCGTCGACGAAGATGCGTTTCTCGACCAGACCTACTTGATACACGAGGAACGCGAGCGCATGTTCTTCGACGCGCTCGCCAAGACCGCTCGTGGCGCGGTGGTGTGTGTCTTCGATATCACCGACCGGGTACAGCACATGCTCTTCCGACACCTGGACGACACGCACCCGGCGAACCGCGGGCGCGACACGAAACACCGCGATGCGATCAAGACGCTCTACACGCGTATGGATGATCTCGTCGGACGGACGATGGCCCGTCTCGCGGACGACGACGTCCTCGTCGTCATGTCCGACCATGGGTTCAAACCGTTCCGTCGCTGCGTCAACCTGAACAGTTGGCTCTACACCCACGGGTTCATGGCGCTCAAGAACGGCGCGCCGACCGGCGCAGATATGTTCCAGGACGTCGACTGGTCGCGCACAAAGGCCTACGCGGTCGGCTTCGGCGGCATCTACCTCAACGTGCAGGGCCGCGAGGCCCACGGCATCGTGGCCCCCGGCGATGAGGCGGCGGCGACGAAGCGCGCGATCCAGGACGGTCTGAAGGCGCTCTACGACGAGCAGGAGCAGACGCACCCCGTACGAGAGGTCTATGACGCGACGGAGGTCTACAGCGGTCCGTACGTCAGCGATGCCCCGGACCTCATCGTCGGTTGCCGCCCAGGACACCGCGTCGGGTGGCTCTCCGTCACCGGCGGCGTGAGCGAGGACGTGCTCGAGGACAACGTACGGCCCTGGAGCGGCGACCACAACTTCAACCCGCCCGACGTGCCCGGGATGTTTTTCTGCAATCGCCAGATCGCCACCGCCACACCGAGCATCATGGACATCGGACCAACGGTGTTGGATCTGTTCGGTGTGCCGGTGCCACCGCATTGCGATGGCACCTCGTTAATGCCGGCCACGCCACCGCGGACTGAGACGGCTCCCGTCGCGGCGCCGGCTACGGCGCGACACGCCGAGGCCGAATCGTGACCCGGCGTCGCCGAACCATCCTGACCGCAGGCGGCCTTCTTCTGGTGAGCATCGCGGCGTGTCGACCGGCCGGCGGGTCGGCTGACCGCCGGGTCATCGTCCTCGGCATCGACGGGATGGACGCGACCTATCTCGCGCAGTTCATGGAAGCGGGACTGCTGCCGAACTTCAGCCGCCTGGCGTCCGAGGGCGATTTCGCCCCCCTCGAGACGAGCATGCCGCCGCTCAGCCCGGTCGCCTGGTCAAACTTCATCACCGGGATGAATCCCGGCGGGCATGGCGTGTTCGACTTCCTGCATCGCGAATCCGACACCCGCGAGATGTATCCGCCGACGTACCGCGTGCTGCCAACTAGTCGAAGCCTGAGTTTCGGGTCGTGGGACTTCCCGCTCACCGGCGGCGACATCGAGCTCTTTCGCCGGGGCCCGGCGCTGTGGACGCTGCTGGACGACGCAGGTATCCCGACCACGATCTTCCGGATGCCGATGAACTTCCCGCCCGTCGAATCCGGTGGCCGTTCTTTTTCCGGAATGGGCACCCCCGATATCAAGGGCGGCGCGGGCACCTACTCGTACTACACGGACTACCCACCGGAGAACATGAACGATCTGGCGGATGGGACAGGCGGACAACTCGTCGAGGTCATCAACGACCGTGTGAGCGCCCAGCTCATCGGACCGCCAAACACGTTCCGTCGATTCCCGCGTGATGACGGCGCGCCGCGCTCCCGCGACGCCGAGATCGAGTACGAGAACCCAGAGCTCACCGTCGACTTCGAGGTCCTGCTCGACCCGGAAGCACCGGCGGCGAAGTTCGTCGTCCAGGACAACGAGTTCGTCCTCAACGAGGGCGAGTGGAGCGACTGGGTCGCCTTCGATTTCGAGGCGGTGCCGTATCTGGTCAGCATTGGCGCGGCGGCACGCTTCTATCTTCAGGAGGTGCGCCCGGACTTCAGGCTCTACGTGACACCGTTCCAGATCGACCCGGCAAACCCGGCGCTCCCGGTCTCGACGCCCGACGATTGGGGCAGCGAGATCACCGAGGCCATCGGCCGCTTCTACACTCAGGAGATACCGGAAGACACGGACGCCTACCTCGACGGCATCTTCACCGCGCGCGAGTTCTGGGACCAAGCGCAGTTCATCTACCAGGAGCGGCGCCGGGCACTCGACTACATGCTCGAGTCGTTCGACGACGGACTGCTCTTCTTCTACTTCTCGAGTGTCGATCAGGGGAGCCACATGCTCCACCATTTCTCGGTGCCAGATCACCCGGCATTCGTAAGGGACGACTTGCTGGCGGACGGGATCCGAACGCTCTACGAGGAGATGGACGAGGCGCTCGGCCGCGTCCTCGAAGAAGTCGAAGGCGATGACCGCACCACCCTCATCGTGATGTCGGATCACGGCTTCACGCCGTGGCACTGGGGGGTCAACCTCAACTCGTGGCTCGTCGACAAAGGCTACGTGACCCTCAAGGACCCCTCACGTCAGGGGGCGTCACCGTTGTTCCTCAACGTCGACTGGAGTCAGACGACCGCGTACTCGGTCGGATTCAACGCCGTGTATGTCAATCTCCAGGGTCGCGAGAACGACGGGATCGTGGCGGCGGGAGCGGAATACGACGCACTGCTGGATCGTCTCGAAGCCGATTTGCTCGGGATGGTGGACGACCGCAACGGGCAATCGCCCGTCGCCCTGGCATACCGCTCGCGGGACGAGCTCAGTGGACCGTTTGTCGACGAAGCGCCCGACATCATCGTCGGCTACAGCCGTGGCTACCGGAGCTCCTGGGAGAGTCCGCTCGGCGAGTTCCCGCGGGAGATCTTCGCCGACAACGACGAGGCGTGGAGCGGCGACCACATGAACGACTATCGCCTCGTGCCGGGCGTGCTCCTCACCAACCGACGGATCGCGATCGACCAGCCGGCGCTGTACGACGTCACCGTCGCCGTGCTGGATGAGTTCGGTCTCGCGCCGCTGCCGGAGATGATCGGCGAGGATGCAATTGAGGATTGAGTGAACGGCGCTGTGGGCATGGAGTCGTAGCCCAGGCCTGCGTGGCAAGGCTGAAGCCTTGCCCTACGAAGACGGACGCTAAGTCGGAAAGGTGTGCGCATGTTTGGTTCGAAAGTGAAGATCGACAAGGCGCTCCTCGAGAAAGCCACGCGGTTCGCCGGCATTGCCGGCTACTCGAACGTCGAGGAGTTCATCAACCACGCGCTGGAGAAGGAGATGGCCCAGCTCGAGGGGGCCGACTCGGAAGAGGCAATCAAGAAGCGGCTCAAAGGACTCGGCTACATCTCCTAATGGTCACCCTCGTCGATCTCGTCCATCGGGCGCTCACCCCACTGTTTGACGTTCTCTGCTGGCCGTTTCTCGGTCTGCCCCCCATCTGGGCGATGGCCTTCGTCTCGCTGATCAGCGGCGTGGCGATGGTGTGGATCTTCGGGAAAATATCCGACCAGGGCACCATCAAAGCGCTCCGCGAGCAGATTCGCGGCAACCTCATCGGTGTGCGGCTGTTTCAGAGCGACATCGGCGTCGTCCTGAAGCTCCAGGGTCGCATTTTCGCTGACACATTCCGGTATATGAAGCTGGCGCTTGTGCCGTTGGTTGTGCTCCTCGTGCCGGTGCTCCTCATCATGACGCAGCTCAATCTCCGGTTCGCCGTCCGCCCGCTTGCGCCCGGTGAGCCGACCGTGGTGAAAGCCCTCGTCCGGGACGCAGAGATCCTTGCGGAGATCGCCAGCCTTGAAGCCGACGCGGGCGTGACGGTCGAGACGCCAGCCGTCCGGATGCGCACCGCGGGCGAAGTCGCATGGCGCGTGCGGGCCGCGACCGCCGGTACGCACCGTCTCGTGGTACACGTTGGCGACGAGTCGATCGAGACGCACCTCATCGCCGGCGCCAGATGGGGCGTCGTATCACAACTGCGAACGGGCCGAGGCGCCATCGACCTGCTGCTGTATTCGGGGGATCGCCCGATCGACGCAAGCCATGTCATCGAGGCGGTCGAGGTCGGTTACCCTGGCCTCGACATGCGGGTCTTCGGACTGACGATAGATTGGCTCGTCGCGTTCTTTGTGCTGTCGATGGCCTTCGGCTTCGCATTCAAGGGCGTGCTCGGCGTCGAGATCTGATCGCGGGAAAGGAGAGTGCCATGGGCCTCGCCAGCCAGTCTCGTCTACGCGCGGCTATCGCTTTCTGCTGTGCCCTCCTCGCAGTCGCCTGCAGCGGCGACCCTCCGGCAGACACGTCGCCCACGCAGCGCCTCGTCGATCTCTTCGACCAGGCGGGCACCGAAGTCATCGACTCGCCAGATCTCACGCTGGCCCCGCGCGCCGCGTGGAGGTTCGACGGTGGGCCGGACGTGCAGCCGGCGCTGGGCGGTTGGGCGAGCGAGCAAGGCGTCGCCGATCTGCGCGTGGCCGACGACGGCCTCTTGACCGGCGAAGCCACCAGCGCGATGCCCGTGATCCGTGTCGACTGGGACGGCGCCGCGGGTGCGGACGACCGTCTGCGCTCCGTGGAGATCGAGCTGCGCGCGTCGGCCGGCGCCAACCTCGAGGTCGACCTGCTCGACGAGGACGACACACTCGACACGGAAGACTGGGGCCTCAACACGCCGATCATCGCCGGCGATGAGTTGCAGACGTACAGCATTCCCAACGACGGCAACACGGACGCGTCCGACATCAGACAGATCGCGATTCGTCCGACGGACGAAGCTGGGGCGACGTTCGAGATCGCGTCGGTGCGGCTGCTCTTCGAGCGCGAGTATCTGGCCGAGACTCCGTCGGGCGTCGGCTGGCACGGCCTGGCGGAGATTTACCACGAGTCGCTGGTCGCCAAGGCGCCCGAGACCATCCACGTTCCCATCACGTTGCCCGACGACCCATGGCTGGATCTCGCGATCGGCACGTTCGAAGAGGGTCCGCTCACGTTTCGGGTCGTGGTCACCGTCGCGGGCGTCAGCAACACGCTGCTGGAACGAACCATCACCACCCCCGATGCCTGGCAGAGCGTGCCCATCGAGCTCGACCGCTTTGCCGGTCAGCAGGCGACGCTCGAGCTTGGTCTGAGGGGCCCGCGTGACGGGGCGATCGGCCTCTGGGGCTCACCGGCCATTCGGAATCACGGGACAGCGGCGCCGGGCGAGACGGCCTCCGGAGACCCTCCGCCACAAGGCGTCGTCTTGATCATGGCCGACACCATTCGTCGCGGACATCTCGGAGCCTACGGGTACGCTCGCGACACGACGCCGGTGCTGTCACGTCTCGCGTCGGAGGGCGCGCTCTTCCGAGACGCCATCTCGCAGGCGACTTGGACCAAGGTGTCTACCCCGTCGATCTTGACGTCGATGTATCCGGCGTCGCACACGGTGAAGACCGTGCCCGACCGGCTCCCGAGCGCGGCAACGACGCTGGCGGAGGTGTTCCGCACCGCAGGCTACGCAACCCTCTCGCTCTCGTCGGTCACGTTCACCGGACAATCCTCCAACCTGCATCAGGGCTTCGAGGTCCTCCACGAGGCGGGGTCGCGCACCGGCGAGAAACGGGGCAAGTCGGCGCGCCAGTACGTCGACCGGCTCCTCCCCTGGATCGACGCGCACCAGGACACGCCCTTCTTCGCCTTTGTGCACATCTTCGATCCCCACAGCCCGTTCGAGCCGCGCCCGCCGTACAACACGATGTGGGCGGCACCCGAGAAAAAGCCACGATTCGAGGAACAGCTGGCCGCGGTGCGCGAGCACATCGAGACCCCCTTCATGCGAAACCAGGGCATGGCCACGCTGGACGAGCTCGCCGCGGCCGAGGTCGACGCGGGCGAGTTCATCGGGTACGCGAAGGACTGGTACGACGGGTCGATCCGCGGGATGGACGCTGAGATCGGCCGTGTGATCGAGCACCTGGACGCGCTGGGTCTGGCCGGACGGACACTCGTCGCCTTTGTTGGCGATCACGGAGAGGAATTTCATGAGCACGGGCAGATGTGGCACGGCCACTCGGTCTACGGGGAGTTGACCAACGTGCCGCTCCTCCTGTGGCAACCCGGCACGATCCCATCCGGTCCGGCGATCGAGGAGACCGTCCGGACGATCGACCTCATGCCGACGGTTCTCGAGATCGCGGGCCTGACGACGCCGGAGGCGGCCCAGGGACAGTCGCTCACGCCTCTCTTCGTCGCTCAGGAAAGCCGCGACGCCACATCGGGTGACTGGATTGCCCGACCAGTCGTGGCGGAGGAGCACATCATGGGCGAGGACGACGAACACGAGTCGTACGCCCTGTTGCTCGATGGGTGGCGCCTCATTCGCAACGTCAAGATGCCCGAGGATGACCCCGCGGCGGAGTTCGAGCTGTATCGGCACAGCGACGATCCCCTGGCGCTCGAGGACGTCGCGGCGACGAACCCCGACGTGGTCGAACGACTTGCCAAAGAGCTCGACCGCTGGCGCCAGCAGACCGACGCCGCGCGTCTCCCGTCCGACGAGGAGCTGTCGTCGACGCTCTCGGCCGACGAGCTCCGACGCCTTCGCAGCCTCGGATACGTCCGCTAGGGGTCCCGGACGGACACCTTGACCGGTCCGGTGCTCTGCCTGTTAGAATGTGCTGTCAGATGAGTCGGTCACGCGCGCGAGCTACTTGTTGCGGTTGTATGGAGGCCCATGCGGGCCCCCGCGCCGACGGTCGTGCCGCGTTGACTGCACTTCAACACTAGACACACTCTGGTAGACGCGAAAGACCGAAGGCCCGGGGGGCAGACGCTCCCCGGGCCTTTTTCTTGTGAGGACGACACATGTTCGAAGAAAGCCCCATCCGATCGATCGTCAAGGCCGTCTCCTGGCGGGTCGTGGCCACGGTGACGACGACGCTGCTCGTGTGGCTCTTCACCGGGGAAGTCGGCCTCGCCCTCACTGTCGGCGCGTTCGAAGCGGTCGCAAAAATGGGACTGTACTTCTTGCACGAACGGGCCTGGAACCGGCTGACGTTCGGGAGGCGTCCCGCCGCCAAGCCATCTGGGCCGACGACCACCGGCTCGAAAAGCAATTCCGACGACGCCGTCAGCGGGAGCAACGGCAGGTCGGTCATCGCATGAGGCTTGATTGATGGCTACGGTGACGCTCGATCCCGCGACCACCACCCTCCCCGGTCTCACGCGCCGCGACCTCGAGGCCGCGGCCCGCGATCTCGAGGCCTCGTCCACCGCGGAGATCCTGAGATGGGCCGCGGCACGGTTTGGTCGTCGGCTGACCTTCGCGACCGGATTCGGCGCCGAGGGGTGCGTGCTCATCGATCTCATCGGTCGCCATGGGCTTCCGATCGACGTCTTCACGCTCGACACGGGGCTGCTCTTCGACGAAACATACGAGTTGTGGCGCCGCCTCGAGACCAAATATGGGCTCACGATTCGAGGCGTGGAGCCAGAGCGGTCGGTCGCCGACCAGGCACTCACTCACGGGGACCGCTTGTGGGAGCGCGCACCGGACCGCTGCTGCGGGATGCGCAAGGTGTTTCCGTTGCACACGGAGCTCGCCAGGGTTGACGCCTGGATCACGGCGATCCGGCGTGACCAGACGCCGCAGCGCGCGAACGCGCACGTCGTCGAGTGGGACGCTAAGTTCGAGATTGCCAAGGTGAATCCGCTGGTGCGCTGGACCAAGAAGGACGTCTGGGCCCGTCTGATCCAACACGACGTGCCGTACAACCCGCTGCACGACCAGGGATACCCGAGCGTGGGCTGCCAACCCTGCACGAGCCAGGTGGGGTCGGGCGAAGACGACCGGGCCGGGCGTTGGCGCGGCATCTCCAAAACCGAGTGTGGACTCCACGGTCCGGCTGTCTCTGTGCATGTGGAGCCCGGGGCCATCGAGGTCTAGGAGCCCGTGGTGAAAGCCCCGCTGCATTCGACCCGCGATGCATCCCGCCTGACGGCGTTGCTCCTCGGTCAAATACACCCGGTATTCTCCCTCGTCGCGCCTTGTCAGCCGGGCGCCTCGGCGGTCTCGGTGCGAGGCGGGACTTTCACCACGGGTTCCTAGGCATGCCGCTCTTCCCCGCCTTTCTCAAACTGGCGGGCAGACGCGTCGTCGTGGTCGGTGGTGGTCGTGTCGCCGCGTCCAAGATCCGCGCATTGTCGGACGCCGGCGCCGACGTCACCGTCGTGGCCCCGGCAGTCTGCGCCGCAGCTGAGCAGACCGGCGTGCGTATCACGCGCCGGCCCTTCCAGCCGGCGGATCTCGACGGGGTCTGGCTCGCCGTCGCCGCCGCGACACCCGAGGTCAACAGGCAGGTGGCCGACGCCGCGGAACATCGACGGGTGTTCGTCAACGCCGTCGACGATCCGCCAAACGCAAGCCTGTATCTCGGCGGCGTGGTCCGGCGTGCTGGCGTGACGTTCGCGATCTCGACCGACGGACGGGCGCCAGCGCTCGCCGGTCTGCTCCGACAGGCGCTCGACGCGCTGATGCCGGCGGGCCAGCTCGAGCGCTGGATGGCCGAAGCCATTCGTCTGCGACGTACCTGGCGCGCGGAAGGGGCCCCGTTTCCCGAGCGTCGTCCGCAACTCCTCGACGCGCTGGTGCGGCTCCACGCCGGCGACGCGCCGGCCGCAACCGGAACCGCCGCTGACGCGATCGTCACCGCCTCGCGGGGATTCGTGTCACTGGTCGGCGCCGGTCCGGGGGATCCCTCGCTCCTGACGGTCAAGGCAACCCGCAGGCTGGAAACCGCCGACCTGCTGCTCTATGACGGACTCGTGCCGCGCGCCATCGTCGCGCTCGCGCCGCGCGCGCAGCGCTTCTCCGTCGGCAAGCGTGCCGGCCGGAAGGCCGTGAACCAGGAGACCATCCACCGCCTCATGATCCGCGGCGCACGCCGGGGCAAGCGGGTCGTCCGGCTCAAGTGCGGTGATCCGTTCGTGCTGGGCCGAGGCGGCGAGGAGGCACTCGCGCTGCGAGCGGCGGCGATTCCGTTCGAGGTGGTACCGGGGGTCACGAGCGTGGTGGCCGCACCGCAGGCCGCGGGGATACCCCTCACTCACCGTGGCCTAGCGTCTGGTTTTGCCGTCGTGTCGGGACACGCGGAGGAGGCGTTTCGTCCGCTCGTCGAGCCCCTCGTGCCCAACGCCATGACGCTCGTCGTGCTGATGGGTATGCGCACCCGCGGCCACCTCGCCGAGACCCTGCTCAACGCCGGGTGGCGACCTGATACGCCCGTTGCGGTCGTCACCGGCGCATCGCAGCCGGAGGAACAACGATGGGTCGGGCGCCTCGATGGACTTGGCGAGGCCCCGGTCGACCGAGGCGGCATCCCTGGTACCATCGTGATCGGCGATGTCGTCGCCCTCGGCAGCCGCGCGGCGGACGACGGCGTGGCGGAAACCGTCCTCGCGCTGGCGCCTGGACAGTAGAAACGGAGAGGGACTCGACGTGACGTGGACCACGGAGTTGGCGGACCGGATACCGCCCGATCTCGCGGCCGAGATTGACGCATTCGAACGCCAGATCGCGCTGCGGCGGCAGGGCAAGATCGACGAGAAGGTCTTTGCCGAAACGCGTCTGCGGCGCGGCGTCTACGGTCAGCGGTACGACAACGGGCAGCGGCACGACGGCACCGGTCCGCAACACCTCGCGTTCCCGTCGAATGGTCTGACCAAGGGCCCCGAGACCGTGTGGGATGCGCCCGGGATGCAGCGAATCAAGATCCCGTTCGGCGCGCTGATCCCGGCGCAACTGGAGGTGTTGGCCGACCTCGCGGAGGAATACAGCGACGGCGTGTGCCACATCACGACGCGGCAGGACGTGCAGCTCCATTACGTGCACATCGACGACACGCCCGACCTGATGCGGCGGCTCGGTGCCGTCGGGATCACGACACGCGAGGCGTGCGGCAACACCGTCCGCAACGTCACCGCCTGTCCGCTGGCGGGCGTCTGCCACGACGAGTCGTTCGACGTCACGCCCTACGCGACGGCCTGCATGCGATTCCTGCTCGGCCATCCCGACGCCCAGGATTTCGGGCGGAAGTTCAAGGTCGCCTTCTCGGGGTGCCGCCAGCACGCGTGCGGTCTCGTCTCGATGCACGATCTCGGCCTGATCGCGGTCACACGGATCGAGGACGGACGGGAGCGGCGTGGGTTCGAGACCTATGTGGGCGGCGGCCTCGGCGCCGTGCCGCATCAGGCGAAGTTGTTCGATGCGTTCCTCCCGGTCGAGGAGCTCTTGCCGCTCGCGCAGGCGATCGCGCGGGTCTTCGCGCGCCTCGGCGAAAAACGGAACCGCGCGCGCGCGCGCATCAAGTTTCTCGTCGCGCAGCTTGGGCTCGAGGAGTTCAAGCGGCTCGTGCTCGAGGAACGGGCCGCGCTGACGCCGGACGACCGCTGGACCGCGCACCTGGTCGACGCCCCCGCCGTCGTCGAAGCGCCGCTCAAGCCCGCGGCTCCCCTCAACGGCGACCGATCCGACGGCTTCGACGAGTGGGCCCGCACCAACGTCTACCACCAGCGGCAACCGGGATACGCTGCGGTCACCGTCACACTGCCGCTGGGCGATCTCACGTCCCGACAGACGCGGCGGCTGGCGGTCATCGCGCGGCGATACGTCGGCGACGCCATTCGGCTGACCGTCGAACAGAACGTCATGTTGCGCTGGGTCACCGCCGCGGACCTCCCGGAGCTGTATGGCGAGCTCGTGGCGGCCGGGCTCGGACAGCCGGGCGCGGGCACCATCGCCGACATCACGGCGTGCCCCGGCACCGACACATGCAAGCTCGGGATCGCCTCGTCTCGCGGACTGGCGGCGGAGCTACAGTCCGGGCTGGCAGCGACCGCCGGCCGACTCGATCCGGCAGTCGAAGGGCTGCGGATCAAGATGAGCGGCTGCTTCAACTCCTGCGGCCAGCACCACATCGCCGACCTCGGGTTCTACGGCGTCAGCCGCAACATCGGCGGCTACGCGGTGCCCCACTTCCAAGTCGTGCTCGGCGGTCAGTGGGTCGACAACGCCGCCGCATACGGGCTGGCGTCAGGGGCGATCCCCTCGAAGCGCATCCCTGAGGTCGTCGCGCGGATCACGGAGCGTTTCGTCCGCGACCGCGAGGGCACGGAGTCGTTCCAGGACTTCACGCGGCGCATCGGCAAGCGGGCGCTCAAGGCGATGCTCGACGATCTGGTGCCCGTACCGGCCCACGACGATGGCCCGGAGTTCTACTCGGATTGGGGCGATCCACGCGAGTTCACCCTCGGCGACATGGGGATCGGCGAATGCGCCGGTGAGGTGGTCTCGCTGACGGAGTTCGACCTCGCGGCCGCGGAAGCGCAGATCTTCGAGGCGCAGCTCCAGCTCGAGGCAGGCGACGCGGCCAGGGCCGATGCGCTCGCCTACGACGGGATGGTCCTCGCCGCAAAGGGACTCATCAAGACGGAGTTCACCGACATCGTCGAAGACACGGACGTGATCGTGCGAGAGTTCCGGAGGCGTTTTTTTGATACCGAGCTCTTCTTCGACAAATACGCCGGTGGCAAGTTCGCGATGTATCTGTTCCGGAGGCACAAGAGCGGGCCGCGTCCATCCGCCGAGGCGGCGCACCGACTCGTCGAAGAGGCGCAGCTCTTCCTCGAGGCGAGCCACGCCTGCCAGGCACGGTTGGCAGCGCGACCGGTGTGATGGTTGAGCGCCTGCAACGCTTCGGGCTCAAGCTCTTCGTCGACGCGGTCGCAGTCGTGTCACCGCACGCGTACATCCCCGTTTTCCATCGCTGGATCCAGGACGGCGCCGTCGATGGCCTTCTGATCGACGTCGCGGACTACGCGCACCTCACCGATGGCCCCCGCGTCGTGCTCGTGGCCCACGAGGGCAACTACGGGATCGATGAGAGCGGCGGACGGCCAGGCCTGGTCTACACGCGCAAACAGCCGCTCGACGGACCATTCGCCGACCGGCTCGGTGCCGTGTGCCGGACGCTGCTCGGCGCCGCGCGACTCCTCGAAATGGAGCAGTCCTTCGACACGCCGGTGACGTTCCGCGGGAACGCGATCGAGCTAATGACGAACGACCGACTGCTGGCGCCGAACACGGACGAGACGGCGCGCGCGATAGAGACGGCGCTGCTGGCGTTCGCCACCACGCTGTTCGATGGGCAGGTGTGCGAAGTCGCGAGGAACACCGGCGAAGACGACCGCCTCGCACTCAGTGTCACGGTCCCGCAGGCCGCACCATTGGCAACGCTTCTGGGCAGGCTCGGCGGCTAGAGTTTCCCCGACGTCGCGGCTCCGGGTATCAATCCGACAGCCGGGTCGGCCGACCGGACAACCGCACCTTCGCTCGCCCATCACCAACGATGCGGCGATCATGGGGTGGTTGGAGACAACGGGCGCGGCTGCCATCCGCGCCACGGGTTGCCTGTGGGCCACGGATCACAGAGACCGTGATCGCCTGCCGGGCGCTCCGGAGCGGTTTTCGGACTGTCCCCAGCGGCGTGCCTCCACGGCTGTCGGATCGATACCCGCAGCCACGACGTCGCCCTCATCAATGCGGCTGCCGCTAAGTGAGCTTTGGAATCGACGGACAATGACCTCACGGCCGGATATGCTGCGGCGTCTTCTCCGGCTATCGAGTTCTTCATATCAGCCCGGGCGCCTTCTGCAAAGATCGGCGGAAGCCGCCCGCCAGGCCCGTACTTGCAAGCGAATTGATCGGTCGGCCTGCGGCGTCTATGCTGCGTACCCCGGTCGCGTATCAGACTATCGAGTTCGGCAGACTCCTTGTTAGGCTACACGGAGATCCAATGTGCACGCTCTTCCTGAAGGGTGATACTCAGGGAGTATGGGGAAACTCGCACCTTCGCTCGCCGCCCTGGCGTCCGCTGCAGATCCGCTTCAGGACTTGGATCAGCTGGTCGCCAGACTGCGGGCCGCGACCGCAGAAGGTCGCCATCTAGAGTGGAAACGCGGTGGTCTTTTCGGCCTAACCGTCACTACCCGCACAAAGTATCGCGCCGTCAAGGCCGCGATCTCTTTCGCGAACGCCGATGGGGGTTTCGTGCTCTTCGGCGTACATCCCGACGGAACTTGGGAAGGCCTCACGGATGAGGTGCTCTCCCACTTTGATCCGGCGAAAGTCACGGAACTCGTCAACGGTGTTGTCTTTCCGGAGATCCCGACCATCAACTACGCGGAATTCTCCGAATCGGACAGGAAACTTGCGGTTGTGCACATACCGTCAAGTGGACTCATCCCGCACGTCACGACCAAGACGATTGTGGAGAGGGAATCCGGAGCCGTCAAGAAGACCCTGATCGAGAAGTATGCGGTGTACTACCGGCAAGGAGCGAAGTCAGCCCTCGCGACCCCGCTTCAGCACCAACGGATCGTGGAGCGGCACACGAACCGCTTGCGGGAGGAGCTTCTTAGACGGATCCGCGAAGTTCCTGTCGCGGTCGGAACCACGGGACGCGCGTCCCCTGGTTCTTTAGGCGGCGCCGGAACCACGATGACCGTCGCTCGGCTCACGGACGATCCCAATGCACCCGCGGTTCGTGTGACCCGAGCTCCCGGGCAGGCGACTGGCGTGCTGCTCCACGAAGAACTATCGGATGGTCTGTTCAACGAGATTAACAATGTTCTCGACACGAACGCCTTGCTCTCCGGATCGTCGGACTCCTTTGTCTTCAATGAGGCGATCTACTATCGCATTTACGCGGAACGCCAGCACGTCCAGCCGACAAGTGACCATGTTCACCTCCTGCTGAAAACTGCCGAGATATAACCAGAAGTTGTGGATCGGCAGTCTGAAGAAGGCGGCGTATCCTTTCGCGTGAGCAACGCGAAAACTCCGGCTGGCAGGCCGGTGAAAGGAGCCGCCACCCATGCTGAAGGTACTCGACAACGATGGAGCAGACAACGAAGTTCCGCCGGAAGAGCGCGGTGCGCAGACGGTGGACGAGCTGGCCCGGGAGGGAGCCCGGCGGATGTTGATGACGGCCCTGGCGGTGGAGGTCGGGCAGTACATCGAGGCCCACGGCGAGGAGCGGGACGCGCGGGGACGCCGGCTGGTCGTTCGGAATGGTCGGGCCCAGGCGCGGAAGGTGACGTGCGGGGCAGGTACGCTCGAGGTGCATGCTCCTCGGGTGAACGACAAAAGGGTCAACGGCGCGGGCCAGCGGGAGCGGTTCACGAGTCGGATCTTGCCCCCCTACATGCGTCGCTCGCCCAAGGTGGCGGAGGTGCTGCCGATCCTCTATCTGCGCGGTCTGTCGACGGGCGATTTCCGCGAAGCGCTGCCGGTGCTATTGGGGGATGACGCGGCCGGCCTCAGCGCGACCAACATCGCGCGCCTCACGGCGGTGTGGGAAGAGGACTACCGGCGGTTCCGCCAGCGGGACCTGGCCGATCGTGACTACGTGTACGTGTGGGTCGACGGCATCCATTTCAACATCCGGCTCGAGGACGATCGGCTCTGTACGCTGGTGATCATCGGCGTACGGCCCGATGGGACCAAGAAGCTCGTGGCCCTGGAGGACGGCTACCGCGAGAGCACCGACAGCTGGGCGACGGTGCTGCGGGACCTCCAGCGGCGCGGCATGCGGGCCCCGGTGGGGGCGGTCGGCGACGGCGCCCTGGGTTTCTGGGCGGCCGTGCGCGACGTGTGGCCGGACACGCGAGAGCTCCGCGACTGGTGTCACAAGATGGGCAACGTGCTCGACAAATTGCCAAAGCGATTACAGCCGAAAGCGAAGCGCGCGCTCCGCGAGATCATGTACGCCGAGACGCGGGCACACGCCGAGGAGGCCATGGACGTCTTCATCGCCGAGTACGAGGCCAAGTACCCGAAGGCGGCGGCGTGCCTGGACGCAGACCGCGACCGCCTCCTCACGCACTTTGCCCTGCCAGCTGAGCATTGGCAGCACGTGCGCACGAGCAACGTCATCGAGTCGCCATTCGCCACGGTCCGACTCCGGCAGCGCGTGACCAAAGGCGCGGGCTCGCGCACCAAGGGCCTGTTGATGGCCTACAAGCTGCTCGAGATGGCACAGCAGCGCTGGCGTCGGCTCAATGGCGCGCATCTGCTGCCACTCGTCCGCGCCGGCGTGACGTTCATTGACGGGGTACAGCAGGAGCGAAACAACGAGGGAGATCGGAAGGTGGCCGCCTGATCACGCTGATGACCGATCCACAACATTTGACAATATCTCAAAACTGCCTTCCACAACATATACAGTCCTTTCCTCTTCTGGCTCACTCTCGCTCCAGCAGATCTGATAGCGGAGGAAATAGTTGAATCTGTTGACAACCCGAAACACCCTTACATCGTTGGCACCTTTCGGGCGATTGCACTTGCTTGGTACCGATCCGATGACTTGGCTCAATGAGGCGCTCGACGAGCGCTACAAAAGGCTGACCCAGCCACCAGGGTTCTATTGGACGTTCAAGAAGATTATGAATCGCACTGGCGTGGCGGATCGACGTCTTCTCGCTATGCGCACGAACTCAGGTGCGACTCTCGGAATCCCCGGGGCTGGAGAACCGAAGGTATCGCAGCTCTTGGCTGATCCGGCAAGCGCGGCGAGCCATTTGTCCCGCGTGTGCCTGAGTATTTTCCAAGGCGACGGCGCCCAACGAACGCTCGCGCGCCAACTTGACATTGCGGCCTATGGTCAACAGATAGAGAGTAGATCGGCCGACATTTGGTCCGCGATCAGCGCACTTAGAATTAGCCGAAGCTCGCACTGAACATTGTCGCGTGAGAAGCCGCCGACAAGCTTTTGCAGCGGACGGCGGCCAGTGGTTGCTCCGGCCGCCGCAGCTGAAACACAGGACGGTGCGGCGGATGGCAATCAGCGCACGAACCGACCTCACCGACAGTCTCAAGAAGGGAGACCGACAGATGGCTCTCACTGGTGACGCGAAGACTCTCGTGGCGGTCGGCGTCGGATGGCTACTTGCTCTCTGTTTCCCGGTCGAGGCGTTGGCGCAGCGAGCGGCCGGGTCGTTCGGGGAACTCCAGGTGCGCGTCAAGATCGGAGACACGGTCTACGTCATTAACAATTCGGACCTGGAAACCAGAGGCCGAATCGCAACGCTCTCAGATGTCTCCTTGACGCTGACCGTCGACGGGACTCGTCGCGACTTTCTTGAGGGTGCTGTCAAACGAATCGACCAGCGGCGCCGAGATTCCGTGCGAAATGGGCTACTCATTGGCCTCGGAACTGGCGCTCTCGTTGGATTCCTGGCAGGCAGGACCACCGATTCGCCTGCCCTCGTTCAGGCATCGAATGCGGTCAGGGCGCGGTGCTTGGGACTGTCGGCGGTGCATTCTGGGGTGGCGTAGCCGGATGTGTCACGGACCTGCTGATACGCAAACGCGAGGCTATCTATCTGCCCGTGGCCCAGCCGTGACCGACCGAACAGCCGCTGCAACGACCATAATCGCGAACAGAGGAGCCAAGCGCCCGCGAGCCCACCTGCACTTCACACCGACCTATGGGTCCTGGATGAACCTGGTCGAACGGTGGTTCGCAGCGCGACGACGAAGCAGCTCCGCCGCGGTTCCCACCGTAGCGTCGCCGCCCTCGAACGCGCGATCCAAGAGTCATCGACGTCACCAATGAGCAACCGAAGCCGTTCGTCTGGACCAAGAGTGCCGACGACATCCTTGCGAGAAATCGCCCGGTTTGCTCGGCGAACGCTGGCTGCACACCCAGTATGACAACTGTTCGCGAACCACTGTTACAGGACACTAGCTTCGAGCCGCGGGGGCAAACCGGCCAAGGCGCTCTCGAGGATACCGGCCGTCCACCGGCGGCCCAGCGTCGTGAGGGCGTGAGGAAGGCAATGAAGGCGGTCGTTCAAGCGCAATACGGTTCTCCCGACACGCTCGAGCTCCGCGACGTCCCCCAGCCGTCGGTCGGCGCTGACGACGTGCTGGTGCGGGTACGCGCGGCGTCGGTCCATCCAGACGTCTGGCACGTCGTGACGGGGCGCCCCTATGTGCTTCGTCTGATGGGAGCCGGGTTTTCCAGACCCAAGAACCCGATCCCAGGGACCGATATGTCGGGAGTCGTCGAGTCGGTCGGCGCCAACGTGACGGGCTTTCGGCAAGGTGACGAGGTCTTCGGGGAAACCAGCACGCCGAGCCAGTGGGCCAACGGCGGCGCCTACGCCGAATTCGTGGCCGTGCGACAGGACCAGCTGGCGCTGAAGCCTGACAACGTCACCTTCGCACAGGCCGCCGCCGTTCCCGCATCCGGATTCATCGCCCTGCAGAACCTCCGCGGGGCGAGCCGATCACTCCCCGGGAAGCGGGTGCTGGTCAACGGCGCCGGGGGCGGTGTGGGTTCCCTCGCCCTCCAAATCGTGAAGGCCTACGGGGCCCACGTGACCGCCGTGGACGGCACGAGCAAGCTGAGCATGCTGCGCTCGCTCGGGGCAGATCATGTCGTCGACTACACCCGGGAGGACTTCACCCGAAACGGGCATCGCTACGATCTCATCTTCGATGTGCCCGGGAACCACCCCTTCTCCGCCTGCCAGCGCGTGCTCGCACCGGACGGACGATACGTGCTCATCGGGCATGAGGGTTTCGGGGCGTCGGGCACACGTGCGTTGGGCATCTTCCCGCAGTTCCTGGGACTCGTGTTCCTGTCCCGCTTTGTGAAGCAGCTGCGAGGCCCAGGCATTCCGCTGCCGACAAAGAAAGACACGATCTCGGTACTGAGGGAGCTCCTCGAAGCCGGAAAGATCACGCCCGTCATCGATAGCACCTACCCGCTCGGCGAGTTCCGCGCGGCGCTCCGGCACATGATCGAGGACGACACTCTCGGAAAAGTCATCATCACGCCGTCATGAGTGCTGTCGTGGCGTGCGGGCGTCGACGAGGCTCCGTGCGAAGTGAACGACGGGTGCTCGCGACATTCGGGCACTCGCCCCACTTTCTTGCCTTTCTGGAATCGTTGTAACTATATTATTTAAAGAGTCTTACGTGCCTCTACCACCCCCCGTGGCGACCCCACGACAATGGATCTTCTGAATCATAAACATTAATATAGCGACGACTTGCCATTAGTGACTATGGTGGGTAAAGTGTCTGCCCATGCATCTCGAGGCCCTCAATATTTTCTGTGACGTGGTCCGTCACCAGAGCTTCTCACGCGGCGCGATGGCCAACTCGGTGAGCCAGTCCGCGGCCAGCCAGGCCGTCCGTCAGATCGAGAAACGGCTCGGGACACAGCTCATCGATCGCTCCAAGCGCCCCTGGCTGCTGACACCGGAAGGCAAGCTGTTCTTCAAGGGCTGTCAGGAGATCGTCGACCGCTATCACGAGCTGGAGGAGGCCGTGCAACGACGGCAGCACCCCTCCGGGTACACGGTCCGTCTCGCGTCCATCTACTCGGTGCGGCTGCACGATCTCAGCCAGTACGTCGACCAGTTCCGCGCATCGGTGCCTGGCGTGGGAGTCGATCTCGAGTACATGCATCCGGATCAGATCTACATGCGCGTGCTCAACGACCAATCGGACCTTGGCCTCATCTCGTTTGCAACCCCCGGGCGCGAGCTGACGGCGATCCCCTGGCAAAGCCAGACAATGGTGGTCGCCTGCCTGCCCACCCATCGATTCGCGCAGGAGAAAACGGCGCTCGGACCGCAAGAGTTGGCCGGTGAGGCTTTCGTGACGTTCGACCGGGGGTTACCGGTGCGCCGGGAGATTGACCGGTTTCTCCGGCGGCATGACGCCGACGTACAGGTCGCGGCCGAGTTCGACAACATCGAGAACATCAAGCAGGCGATCGAGGATGGTGCCGGCGTCGCCATCCTGCCCGAACCGACCGTGCGACGCGAGGTACAGCAGCGCACACTCGTGAAAGTCGGGCTGCGAACCGCCGCCGGAGATACCCCGTTCGTCCGCCCCCTGACCATCATCCACCGCCGCAAGCGACGCCTCAACCCGGCCGTCACCGAGTTCATCAAGGTGCTGTGCGCCCCGACTAGTGCCGCCGCGGCCGGTCGCCAATCGGGTGGGCAGGCGGCACGACACGGGCGGCGCGCGGAGTCGGGCCGCGCGAGCCGATCGCGCGCCGCCGTTTCCGGCCGGAGCGCGAGCTGACCAGATGAGCGGACCTCCTCCTCTCCCCCGCGAGCTCCCCGGCGCATTGCCGCCAGCCCAGGGTCTGTACGACCCGCGGAACGAGCACGATGCGTGCGGCGTCGGTTTCGTCGTCAACGTCGCAGGCAATCGGTCGCACAAGCTGGTGCGACAGGCTTTCGAAGTCGTCCTCAACCTGTCGCATCGGGGCGCCTGCGGGTGTGAGCCCAACACCGGGGACGGGGCCGGCATGCTCCTGCAGCTGCCGCATACGTTCCTGAAAAAGGCCGCCGGCAGGCTCGGCATCGACCTTCCTGACGCGGGAGCGTACGGGGTCGGGATGGTCTTCTTGCCACGGGACCCGGCGGAGCGCCGTCTGATCGAGGAGCTCTTTACCCGCATCGTGAGTGACGAGGGCCACCAGTTCCTCGGTTGGCGTGACGTGCCGACGGACGACACGCCGCTCGGCACGACGGCGCGGAGTGGCGAGCCGGTGATCCGCCAAATCTTCATCGGCCGCAGTCCCGCGCGCGCCGGTGGGCCCGATCCGCGCGTCCGGTTCGAGCGCGATTTGTACGTCATCCGGAGACGCGTGACGCTCGACGCCGACGCCATGGGGCTCGCCGAGCGGCATTTGTTCTACATCGCCAGCTTGTCGTCGAACACGATCGTCTACAAGGGCATGCTCATCGCGGACCAGTTCGAGACGATGTTTCCGGATCTGTCCGACCCGGATGTCGAGTCGGCGCTTGCCCTCGTGCACTCGCGGTTCAGCACCAACACATTTCCGTCATGGCCGCTGGCCCACCCCTATCGCTATATCGCGCACAACGGCGAGATCAACACGCTGCGCGGCAACATCAACTGGATGCGGGCGCGTGAAGCGTTGTGTCGCTCGGAGCTGTTCGGCGACGACCTCACCAAGCTGTTCCCGTTGATCAGGGAGGGCCAGAGCGACACCGCCAGCTTCGACAACGTGCTCGAGTTCCTCGTGCAGACCGGGCGGCCGTTGGCCCATGCCGTGCTGATGATGATCCCGGAGCCGTGGTCGAACCACGAATCGATGTCTCCGAGCCTCCGGGCGTTCTACCAGTATCACGCCGCGCTCATGGAGCCGTGGGACGGACCGGCATCCATCGCGTTTACCGACGGGACCGTGATTGGCGCGGTGCTGGACCGCAACGGCCTGCGCCCCTCTCGGTACTACGTGACGACCGACGACATGGTCATCATGGCCTCGGAGGTCGGGGTGTTGGACATCCCACCAGAGACCGTGCGGGTGAAAGAACGGCTGCACCCCGGACGCATCTTCCTCGTGGACACGTCGCAGGGCCGGATCATCGACGACGAGGAGATCAAGAACAAGCTCGCGGCTGAGCACCCATACGCCGCATGGCTGAGCGCGGATCTCGTCCACATCGACGACCTCCCGGCCGCGCCGTACGCCCCGCCTCCGTCGCACGACACGGTGCGCCGGCGGCAGCGCGCGTTTGGCTATACCGAAGAAGACCTCAGGATTCTCATTGCCCCGATGGCCCAGCACGGTACCGAGCCGCTCGGCTCCATGGGCACCGACACGGCCCTGGCCGTGCTGTCGGACAGATCCCGACTGCTCTACGACTACTTCAAGCAGTTGTTCGCGCAGGTGACGAACCCGCCGCTGGACGCGATCCGCGAAGAGCTGGTCACTGACATGGGATCGACGCTCGGTGCCGAACGCAATCTCCTGGCGCCCGAATCTGCGTCGTGTCACCACATCAAGATCGACGACCCGGTCCTCGACAACGACGATCTGGCGAAGCTCCGCCATCTGACCGACCCTCGGTTCCGCGCCGCCACCCTCGACATGCTGTTCGACCCTGGCTCGGGCACAGCGGGCCTGGAACAGGCCATGACGGCGATGTGCCAGCAGGCGAGCGCGGCGGTGGCCGACGGCGCGACGTTGATCGTGCTCTCGGATCGCGGCGTGGATCGCACGCATGCCCCCGTCCCGGCGCTCCTGGCCACAGCGGGCGTGCACCATCACCTCGTGCGTGAAGGCAGCCGGACGAAGTGCGCGTTGATCATCGAAACCGGCGAGGCGCGCGAGTGCCACCACATGGCGCTGCTGCTCGGCTACGGCGCGGCCGCCGTCAACCCCTACCTCGCCTTCGAAACGATCGCGGAGCTGCTGCTGGGCGGCGAGCTCCACGACCTCGAGCTCGCCCAGGCCATCCGTCACTACATCAAAGCGTGCACGAAGGGCGTGCTCAAAGTGATGTCGAAGATGGGCATTTCGACGCTACAGAGCTATCGCGGGGCGCAGATTTTCGAGGCCGTCGGTCTTGACCAGGCCTTTGTCGAGCGCCATTTCACCTGGACCGCGTCACGCGTTGGCGGCATCGGCATCGACACTGTGGCCGAGGAAGTCATCCGGCGGCACGCCCGGGCATTCCCGGCACGTGGCCCGGAGGATGGCGAGCTCGACACGGGCGGCGAGTATCAGTGGCGGCGAGACGGCGAGTACCACCTCTTCAACCCGGAGACCGTCTTCAAGCTCCAGCACGCCAGCCGAAGCGGGCAGCGGGACGTATATCGAGAATACGCCGCCCTCGTGAACGATCAGAGTCGCAACCGGGCGACGCTGCGCGGACTGATCGAGCTGCGGCCCGGGGCGGAGCCGGTGCCGCTCGACCAGGTGGAGCCGGCGGAAGCGATTTTCCCGCGGTTCGCGACCGGCGCGATGTCGTTTGGGTCGATCAGCGCGGAGGCGCACGAGACGCTGGCGATCGCGATGAACCGCCTCGGTGGCAAGTCCAACACCGGTGAAGGCGGCGAAGACCCGGCACGATTCACTCCGGACGCCAACGGCGATCTACGACGGAGCGCTGTCAAGCAGGTCGCGTCGGGCCGCTTCGGCGTGACGAGCGAGTATCTCGTCAACTCGGACGACCTCCAGATCAAGATGGCGCAGGGCGCCAAACCAGGCGAAGGCGGACAGCTGCCCGGCTTCAAGGTCTACCCGTGGATTGCGAAGGTGCGCTACTCGACGCCCGGGGTGGGCCTGATCTCGCCGCCGCCGCATCACGACATCTATTCGATCGAGGACTTGGCGCAGCTCATCCACGATCTGAAGAACGCAAACCCCGAGGCCCGGATTCACGTCAAGCTCGTGGCCGAAATGGGCGTCGGCACGGTCGCCGCCGGGGTGGCCAAGGCTCATTCGGATGTCGTGCTGATCTCGGGCCACGACGGCGGCACGGGGGCGTCGCCGCTGACGAGCATCAAACACGCCGGCGTGCCGTGGGAGCTCGGACTGGCCGAGACGCAGCAGGTGCTCGTGCTGAATGACCTGCGCGATCGGATCGTGGTGCAGGTGGACGGCCAAATGAAAACGGGCCGCGACGTCGTCGTGGCTGCCCTACTCGGCGCCGAGGAGTACGGCTTTGCAACCGCGCCCCTGGTCGTGTCCGGATGCATCATGATGCGCGTCTGCCACCTCGATACGTGTCCCGTGGGTGTGGCGACACAGAACCCCGACCTGCGCAAGCATTTCACCGGCAAGGCTGAGTTCGTGGAGCGCTACTTCCGGTTCGTGGCCGAGGAGATCCGCGAACTGATGGCCGAGATGGGGTTCCGCACGATAGACGAGATGATCGGGCGGACCGATCGCCTCGACGTCCGAGGGGCCATCGACCACTGGAAGGCGCGGGGGCTCGATCTGACGTCCATCCTGTATCAACCACGGGTCCCGGACACCGTCGGCCGCCGATGCACGCGGCCACAAGATCACGGGCTCGACCGGGCGCTCGATACCACGCTCATCGACATGAGCGCAGCGGCGCTGGACCGGCGTGAACCCGTGGAGATCGACCTGCCGATCCGCAACGTCAACCGGACGGTTGGCACGATGCTGGGCTCGGCCATCACACGTCGATGGGGGGCCGCGGGCCTACCGGACGACACGATCCGCATCAAATTCACCGGCTCCGCGGGCCAGAGCTTCGGCGCGTTCGTGCCGCGCGGCATGTCGATGACCATCGAGGGTGACGCGAACGACTACTTCGGCAAGGGGCTGTCCGGCGGACGGCTGGTCATCTACCCGCCGGCTCGTTCCACGTTCGCCGCCGAGGACAACATCATCATCGGTAACGTGGCGCTCTATGGGGCGACCAGCGGCGAGGCGTTCGTGCGAGGCGTGGCCGGCGAACGATTCGCCGTCCGCAACAGCGGCGCCCATGCGGTCGTGGAGGCGATCGGCGACCACGGCTGCGAGTACATGACCGGTGGCCGCGTCGTCATTCTCGGCGCGACCGGGCGAAATTTCGCCGCGGGAATGAGCGGCGGCATCGCGTACGTCCTCGATGCGACAGGCGACTTCGAGGGGCACTGTAATACCGGGATGGTCGACCTCGAGTCGCTGGACGACGACGACGACGAGCTCGTACGGGGCCTCCTCACGCGTCACGCGCGGCTCACGGCCAGTGCGGTGGCGGAACGCGTGCTCGATCAATGGGTGTCGACTCGTGGCCGATTCGTCAAGGTCATGCCACGCGACTACAAGCGGGTGTTGGCCGCCGAAGCTCGGGCGCGTGCCGAATCGCGCGAGCCGAAATTCGGCGAGCTGATCGGCGCCGAGTAGACGGGACCCATGGGAAAACTCAAGGGGTTTCTCGACATCGAGCGTCAGACGGCACCGACCCGCCCGGTGTCGAAGCGCGTCACCGACTGGCGCGAAGTCTATCTGCCGCATCCCGCACCCGACGTCCGCGCGGAGGGGGCTCGTTGCATGGACTGTGGCATCCCGTTCTGCCACGAGGGGTGCCCCCTTGGCAATCTGATTCCCGACTGGAACGACCTCGTGTATCGCGGCAACTGGCGCGCGGCCATCGACCGCCTGCACAAGACGAACAACTTTCCCGAATGGACCGGACGGCTGTGCCCGGCGCCATGCGAGGGATCGTGCGTGCTGGCGATCGACCGTCAGTCGGTCGCGATCAAGTCGATCGAGCTGGCGGTCATCGAGCGGGCGTTCGAGGAACGGTGGATTCGCGCGACACCGCCGGCCGTGCGCACTGGCAAGACGGTGGCCATCATCGGCTCTGGTCCGGCCGGTCTCGCCGCCGCAGACCAGCTCAACGGCGTCGGCCACACCGTCACGGTTTTCGAGAAAGCGGACCGGGTCGGTGGGCTCTTGCGCTATGGCATCCCCGAATTCAAGATGGAGAAGCGGTTCCTGAACCGTCGCCTCCAGGTCCTGGAAGAGGAGGGTGTCCGCTTCCGCACGGGCGTCAACGTAGGGATCGACACGCCGGCCGAGCGTCTCCGCCGCGAGCACGACGCGATGCTCCTCGCCGGCGGGGCCGGCTGTCCACGCGATCTCGACGTGCCCGGGCGCGAGCTGACGGGTGTCCATTTCGCCATGGACTATCTGACGCAGCAGAACCGCCGCTGCGAGGGAGACGTGGTCCCCGACGAGGGCGCGATCACGGCGCGGGACAAGCATGTCGTCATCATCGGCGGCGGAGACACCGGTGCGGATTGCCTCGGCACCGTGCACCGGCAAGGCGCCCGATCTGTCGCGCAGTTCGAGCTATTGCCACGCCCGCCCGACTCGCGGGCCGGGGACAACCCCTGGCCGACATGGCCCCACATTTTCCGCGTCTCGGCCGCCCACGAAGAAGGCGGCGATCGCCGGTACGCGGTATCGACCCAGCGATTCGGCGGCGGGCAGAACGGCCGGGTCGAGAAGCTCTATGGCACGAACGTCGAGATGACCCGTCGGAACGGGCGGCCGTCGTTCGATCCCGTCGCGGGTGGTGAGTTTCAGGTCGACGCCGACCTGGTGCTACTAGCGATGGGGTTCCTGGGACCCGAGCGCCCGGGCATGCTGGCCGAGCTCGGGGTGCGGCTGACCGATCGCGGCAATGTCTGGCGGGATGCGAACTGGATGACCAGCGAGCCGGCAGTCTTCACGGCGGGCGACATGCAGCGCGGTCAATCGTTGATCGTGTGGGCGATCGCCGAGGGGCGGAGCGCCGCGCGGGGGATCGATGCCTATCTCATGGGCACATCCACCCTCCCGGCGCCTGTCTAGCGTAGTTCCTGCGTTCCCTGACTTGGCACGTTCTTTGGAACGGGTTCGGCCATGGTTTCCAGGGCCGCCAAGACACGGACGATGAAGAACCTGAAGACGCTCGCCGACGACGTCCGACCGCTGGCGATCCTCGCCGAGATCAACCAGGCGCTGACCGTCGCACAAAGCCCGCGGGCCGGTCTCCAGCGCGCGCTCGAGCTGCTGGACCACGACTACGGCGTGATTCGCGGCGCGGTCGTGCTCGCCGACCCGGACACGGGACGGTTGCGGGTCGAGGCGTCAGCCGGCCTGACCGGCGCTGGCCGGCACGCGGAGTGGGAAATGGGCGAAGGGATCACCGGGCGCGTGGTCGCCAGCGGCAAGCCGGTCGTCGTGCCGCAGATCAGCCAGGAACCGATGTTTCTCCACCGGACCGGACGACGGCAGCGTGGGACGCGCTCGGAGATCACGTTCATGTCGGTGCCGATCCCAGGCGAATGGCAGTCGATTGGCGCGCTGAACGTCGACTTCCTGTTCGAGAAGACGCGTAACTACGATCGCGACCTGCATGTCTGTCGCGTCGTGTCGACCATGTTTGGTCAGGCGATTCGCCTCCAACAGGCCGCTGAGGCCGAGCGTCAGCGGCTGCTCGACGAAAACATCCACCTGAAGGAGGAGCTGAAACAACGCTACGACTTTTCCCACATCATCGGGACGAGCGGGCCCATGCGGCAGGTCTACGAGCAGATCGCGCGTGTCGCCGCAACCAACACCACCGTCCTGATTCGCGGCGAGTCTGGTACCGGTAAGGAGCTGATCGCACACGCCATCCACTACAACTCGCCGCGCGCCAAGAAGCCGTTCGTCAAGGTGAGCTGCGCGGCACTCCCCGATTCCCTCATCGAATCCGAGCTGTTCGGATACGAGAAGGGCGCCTTCACGGGCGCGGCGATGCGGAAAAAGGGCCGTTTCGAGCTGGCCGAAGGCGGCACGGTCTTCCTGGACGAGATCGGCGACATCAACCTCTCGACCCAGGTCAAGCTGCTCCGGGTGCTCCAGGAGAAGGAATTCGAGCGTCTTGGCGGCATCGCCTCCGTCAAGGTCAATGTGCGGATGATTGCCGCGACCAATGCCGACCTCGAGAAGGCCATCGCCGCTGGGACCCTTCGAGAGGACCTGCACTACCGGCTCGATGTGTTCACGATTTTTGTGCCGCCGCTCCGGGAGCGAAAGACCGATGTGTTACTCCTCGCGGACAGCTTTCTCGACAAGTACTCTGTCGAGCACGGAAAGAGCGTCAAACGCATCTCGACCCCAGCCATAGATATGTTCATGGCCTATCACTGGCCTGGCAACGTGCGGGAACTGGAGAACGCCATCGAGCGCGCGGTGCTGGTCTGCGACGGCAACGTCGTCCATGCCCACCACCTGCCGCCCTCGCTGCAAACCGGGGAAGCCTCGGGGACGACCACCAACGTCTCGCTGGCCGACGCCGTCGGCGCCTATGAGAAGGATCTCCTGCAGGACGCGCTCAAGACCACGCGCGGCAACCGGGTCAAGGCCGCCAAGCTTCTCGACTCGACGGAACGCATCGTCAGCTACAAAGTGAAGAAACATGGTATCGACTGCCGACGATTTCGGTAGACTTACGTGTTTACATTTTTGTTGCTATACAGCGACGATAAGACGATAACGTCGTTCTAGGGTCTCCCCTCTGTCCGAGTCAAGCCCATTCTTAGTTGAAACTCTCCACGGCTCCCGATGGCTTACGCGGCCTGCTTCTTCGACGTCGTCGTGTCGATCTTCAGTTCTCGCTTCAATGCGGCCCGAAGCGTGGGAAGGTGGCGGTAGCCCCTCACCCTTCGTAAGCGCGGTTCGATGTCCAGGAGGGCGGTCGCCAGCCAGCGGTGGCGTTGGCTCGAGCTCTGCCAGTGATCTACCTTCGCGCAGCGTTCCTCGACCAGCGCATTGACCGACTCCAGACAGTTCGTCGTCTTCAGCGACCGGCCCAGCACTCCGTACACGCCCAATCGATGTCACGTCAGGGTTTCGTCCAGGCCTTCCGCCAAGCTGTCAGCCGCCGACTGGTTCCGCTCGTCCAACTCGCCGTGGAGCGTCTCGAGCGCACCGAGGGCCTCGTCGTAGTCCGGCCGGTTGTACGCTCGCTGGAGACGCTGACGCCACACCGCCTGCTCGTGCTTGGCCAGGTAGCTCACCACGTTCTCGCGCTTGTGCCACTGGCACCGTTGGACCAGGGCCCGGCCCCGGAAGGCCTTCCGGACGGCCGTGCGGAGCCCCTTGCCGCCATCGAGGATGACCAGCACACCCTGGGAGAGGTCGAGGCCCCGCTCGACCAACGACCGCAGGAACGGTGTGAGCACCGTCGCGTTCTCCGTGTCCGTTTCGACGAAGCCCAGGAAGCGTTTCTCCCCAGACAGCGTGATGCCTAGCGCGATGACCATCGTCGCGTCAGCGAACGTCTTGCCGTCCAGGAACACGGCCACCACGTCCTCATCGGATAGGTCCCGCTCCTGGAACGCCCGTAGCTGCGCCGCGCTGGCCTGGATGAACCCCCGGGACACCGTCGAACTCGACAGCCCGATCGCCCCGGGAATCGCCGCCGCGGCCGCCGCGTAGTTGCGGCACGAGATCCCGTAGAGCACCCGTCGCAGCAGCGCGTCGTCCACCTCGCGGTCGTCATGCAACGCCGCATACGACCGCAGCGGAATCTCGCTCCCTGCGAGGCGACGAATCCGGGGCACGCGAATCGGCACGCGCTGCCCCGCGAGACCCACCGTCCCAGGGTTACTGCCGTGACGGCGTCCACCGACCGACGCGTCCTTCCGGACGTAGCGCTCGCTCGCCAGCGCCGTCACCTCCTGGTCGAGCAACTCCTGCACATGCATCAGGCCCAGGGGCACCAGCGAGCGGATCAGCTCCACCTTCACGTCCAGCTCCAGATCCGCGTAGGCCTCGCGGTGAATGATGTTGACCGAGCCCAGCTTGCGAACTTTCTTGCGCTTCCTGACAGCACGTAGGACACTCATCGTGGCTCCTCTCTCTCGTGGGGTGATGTCCGTCTTTTGCAACGTCATCACACCACAGGGTCTGGAGCCGTTTCAATTTTCAACTAAGATTAGCTCACCCTCCTCTGTCCGACGAAGTGCCCGACCATCGTTCCGTCAGTCCCACTCCTCAACGGCGTTCGATGAACGCCTCGGTCACGCGCGCCTGGCGGGCGGTACGCATACTTGCAGACGAATTGCGCTGCTGACGATGGCAACGTAACTGTCGATCTGGAGTCACGATTCAACATTTTCGTATGTTTCAGCTGGCGTCAGTCTCCTCGGCAACGTGATTCACCCCGGCTTTTAGCATCCCTCGTCGACCGCGTGGCGCCGTTTCGGATGTGGCTCGCGTCTTGCTCTCCAAGAATTCCGCAATCGACTTCGGCTCCGGGACTCGTTGGAGACCAACTCATGAAACTCATCACGGCCATCATCAAACCGCACATGCTCGACGAGGTTCGCGACGCGCTCGCGAAGGCCAACATCCAGGGACTCACCGTCACCGAAGTCAAGGGATTCGGACGTCAGAAGGGTCACACGGAGATCTACCGCGGCGCCGAGTACACCGTCGACTTCGTGCCCAAGGTCAAGATGGATATCGTGGCCGATGACGACCAGGTCGACTCGGTGATCGAGGCCATCACGACGTCCGCAAGGACCGGGGAGATTGGCGACGGGAAGATCTTCGTCAGCGACATGGGCCAGGCCGTTCGCATCAGGACCGGCGAGGCTGGACCGGCAGCCCTCTAGCTCGGGGAAGGACGGAGGAAAACGTCAATGCAGAATAGATATCGTCGATCGATCACACGCGTGGCCGCGGCTGCGGCCCTGCTCCTTTTCGTCTTGGCGCCCGACATCGCGTTCGGCCAAGAGGTATCGCAGGAGCTGTTCACGGTCAACAACACGTGGATGCTCGTCGCCACGTTCCTGGTGTTCATCATGCACCTCGGCTTCGCGTGCTTGGAGAGCGGGCTCACGCAGGCCAAGAACACGGTCAACATCCTGTTCAAGAACACGGGCGTCGTCGCCATCGGCCTCATCACGTATGCCGTGGTGGGGTTCAACCTCATGTACCCGGGTGATTTCTCCATCGGCCAGTTCTTCGGTTTCGCCGGGTTCGGCCTGGACCCCGGGGCCGAAGGCAACACCGTCGCCTACGCCGACGGCGCCTATACCTACTGGACCGACTTCATCTTCCAGGCGATGTTCGCGGCAACCGCGGCCACCATCGTCTCGGGGGCCGTCGCCGAACGCATCAAACTCGGGTCGTTTCTGGTCTTCACGACCGTCTACGTGGCGTTGATCTACACGATCGCCGGTTCGTGGAAGTGGGGTGGCGGGTGGCTCGATCAGATGGGTTTCTACGACTTCGCGGGCTCGACGCTGGTCCATTCGGTCGGCGGCTGGGGCGCGCTCGCGGGCGTCATCGTGCTCGGCCCGCGTCTCGGAAAATACGTCCGGGGCCAGATTAGACCGATCGCCGGTCACAGCATGCCACTCGCCACGATCGGCGTCTTCCTGCTCTGGCTGGGGTGGTTTGGGTTCAACGGCGGGTCGGTCCTCAGCGCCGATCCGGCGCTCGTCTCGCTGGTGTTCGTGACCACCTGCCTGGCGTCAGCCACGGGCATCATCGGCTCCATGCTCACGTCGTGGATGGTACAACGCAAACCCGACCTGTCCATGGTGCTCAACGGCGCGCTGGCGGGACTAGTCGGCATCACCGCCGGAGCCGACGTGGTCAGCGTCAACGAGGCGATGCTCATCGGGCTCATCGCCGGCGTCATCGTGGTGGCGTCCGTGCTCGCAATCGACCGCGCCCATCTCGATGACCCGGTGGGCGCCGTCTCCGTGCACCTCACGTGCGGTATCTGGGGCACGTTGGCCGTTGGCATCTTCAGCGCTGACCATTCGTTCATGACGCAGGTGATTGGCGTCGGCGCGTATGGTGCGTTTTCCTTCGCCGCCGCGCTGTTGATCTTCTTCCTGCTGAAGGCTTCGATAGGCCTGCGTGTGAGCCCTGAAGAGGAACGGATGGGTCTCGACGTTAGTGAGCATGGAATGGAGGCATACGGCGGCTTCCAGATCACTCACCAGTAGCCGACAACGACGAGCACGATCGCTGCGCGCACGTGATGTGTGGTGCGCGTAGACATAAATGAGGCGCTTCAGGAATTCGGGTGGGCAAGAGTATGTGCTTCATCCGGGTACAGGTCCAGGCGTCCGAGGTGGAAGTAGATGGCCTGGCGGAACCGCTCCCGGCTGCGAAAGCCCGCGGCCTGTTTCTTGATCCACTGGATGCGTGAGTTGATGGCCTCGGCGGTCGCGTTCGTGATGCCGCTGATGATGGCGTTGATGACCCCGTCGAAATGTCGTCGGACGGTCCGTGCGGCGCGGATCATGGGTGCCAGGCGCGAGCGTGCCATCCAGGCGAGTACCTCCTTCAACGCCCGCTCCGCCCGTTTGGGTTGGCGAAACGCGAAGGCGTCCATAAACGTTTCCTTGATGGCCCAGGCTCGGGCGACCTTGAGGTTGCTGGACTTGAGCTGCGTCAGCTCGGCCGTCTGCGCCCGCGACATGTTCCAGGGATTCATGAGGAAGAGATGCCGCGTGCCCTTGAGGCGCTCGTCGTGTTGCTCTAGCAGCGTTTTGTGCTCTTCACGCCGGACCTTGTTCACCGCATCGCCCAACAGGCTGGCGAGGTGGTACTTGTCGAAGACAATCCGCTCGTGCGCGGCCGGCCCCAACGCCCGGGTGACCGCGCTCAGGTAGGCGCCCGACATGTCCATCGCGACCGCCTCGATGCGGGCCCGTTCCGAGGCGGTGAGCGGGTCGAAGAAGCCGCTGAGCGACTCCGCCGAGCGGCCGTCCGAGACGAACAGGACCGCCGCCCGCCCGGGATCACACACAACCGTCACGTACTCATGCCGCTGCTGGAACGAGGTCTCATCAACGCCCACGACCTTGGGCACCGAGAGCTGACGGCGGGCGAGACCGCGGGCCACCGCGCGCTCCATGATGCCCGCCACCTGGTCCCAGCTCAGGGCGAGCAGCTCGGCGACGGCTTTTATACTGGCGTGCTGCAGCCATTCGATGACCAGACACTCGAAGAGGGCGGTGAAGCGAGACCGGGGGGCCGCCCAGGGCACCTTCAGCTGTCTGATCCCATGCGACGGACATTCGATTCGAGGAATCTCCCCCACGAGCATGGTCTTGTATTGCATCGTGTCAAGGTGTCGCCACGACCGCGTCCGGGTGTCGTGGCGCGGGCAGGGCTCACTACACTCCGGGCACGGCGTCGATGCATCCGGCCTGGGGGCCACAAACACCTGCACCGAGTGGTCTTGCATCGAGATGTCCACCTCGACGACTTCCCATGGTGGTTCGAGTCCGAGAAGCTGGGCATACAAGTCACGGTCCTGCATGCCGGGATGCTACATCTACTCACGCCCACCCTCGATGGCGTCGTCCGCCACCCAAAAGCCGGAAGAGCCATAAATGAAGATGACCCACCAAGTAACAACATTTATGTATATCCAGTAAAAGGCTACCGGCAGCTTCCGAATCGAGTGAAAGCGATGACTGGCCGGAAACCAGCGACAAACGGTAGTGGGCTCACCCGACCATATCCGGATCGCAATGGCATGTCTCTTGCTTTTTGACCGCTACAGAAACGTGGCTGGACGTCGATCTCGCCAGCCACCATCACGACTCGAGGGAGGAGCGCGTACTCATGAAGATCTGGAACTCTCGTTGGCTCTCACTACCGCTCGCCGCATGCGTGGCGCTCGGGATGTCCGTCCCCGCAGCGGCCCAGGTGCTCGAAATCGAATCGGCGACTGAAGATGCCGAAGTCGAAGCGGCCGCGCAGGGTGGCGACATGCCCAACTCCGGCGCGGTCGCGTTGGGGGCGGGCGTGGATTTCGCGTCCGAGTATTTCTTCCGCGGCATCGTCCAGGAAACCAACGGGTTCATCGCGCAGCCGTTCCTCGAGGGGAGCATCACATTTGGCGAGGCGACGATCACGGCCGGCACATGGAACAGCCTGCACTCGGCGGCCGAGGGTGGCGACCCGGAGATGTGGTACGAGACCGACTTCTACGCTGGCGTCGGGTTCGCGGCCGGTGATGTAGGCATCGACGTGACCTACACCGCGTACATGAGCCCGAACCAGAGCTTTGGCACGGTCAAAGAAGTGGCGCTCGGGTTCGCCTACGACGACGGCATGCTCGGGCCGTACGCGACGTTCGCATTCGAGGTGGATGGGCAGGCCGATGGCGGATTGAACGAAGGCACCTATCTCGAGCTCGGCGTCGAGCCAGGGTTCGGCCTCGGCGATACCGACCTCAACCTGTCGTTCCCTGTCGCGGTCGGGCTGAGCTTGAGCGACTACTACGAGGCGTTCTCCCTCGCCAACCTCACGTTCATCAACGACACGTTCGGGTTCTTCAGCGTCGGCGCAAGCCTCGGCGTACCCCTGAGCGGTATTCCGTCCGACTACGGCTCTTGGGAGCTCGCACTCGGCGTCCAGTTCCTCGCATTCGGTGACGGCCTGAAGGCAATCAACGGCGAAGACAACAAAGTAATCGGGACGTTCGGTATCAGTCTGGGGTACTGATGATCGGATGTCGGTCGTGGGAGCCGGCGCGCGCGTCGGCTCCCACCGTGGTGCTCCGTGGAACGCTCGAGCATGGCGAAAGATCTTGTAAGATACGTCGGTCGCACGGGCGGGCGATCCAGTACGCAGCGCGACATACCACGGAGAGCCTCGATGAAACTGGCTAGACCCTATGCGGTGGTCGCGCTCTGGAGCGCGGCGCTGATCACGGTGCCACAGCCGGCACAGGCGCAGGGCAACGACGGCATGCCTTCGTTGTCGATGGGAGTCGATGCCAGTCACGCTTACTTCTTCCGCGGCATCAAGCAGGAACGCGAGGGCATCGTTCTGCAGCCCTTCGCGGACGCGTCGTTCACGTTGTTCGAGGGGGGCGAGGGCCTCACGAACGTGACCCTCACGATCGGGCAATGGAACAGCCTCCATTCTGGCCCGAGCGGCGCGGACGGTCCGGCCGCGAATGTCGCCTCGTGGTACGAATCGGACTTCTTCACCGGCGTCACGCTCGGCCTCGAAAACTGGGAGGCCGGCGTCGTGTACACGTCGTATCTCAGCCCGAATGATTCGTTCGGGACGATTCAAGAGCTCAGCCTGTCGCTGGGCATGGACGACAGCGAGCTACTCAACGGCTTCGCGCTGGCCCCGCACGTCGGGATCGCCATAGAGCTGAGCGGCCAGGCGGACGGTGGCGCCAGCGAAGGTGCGTATCTCGAGCTTGGGGTCGAGCCGGGCCTGCAGGTTCTCGCGGGCCGGGCGTCCGTCGGGTTCCCCGTCACGTTGGGCGTGAGCCTCAATAACTACTATGAGAATGGTGCCGGTTTCAACGACACCTTCGGGTATGTCGATGTCGGCGCGGTCGGGAGTTTCCCGCTCGGCGTGCCCGAGTCGGTGGGGAGCTGGGTGCTTACCGGAGGCGTGCATCTGCTGGCGCTCGGGAATTACCTCGAGGCCATCAATGACGGTGACCAGTTTCAGGTCGTCGGATCGTTCGGCTTCAGCATCGGGTACTAACCCACTCGGCTTCGGCTACACAACCGTCTCCTCGACCCGAGGCCCGTCCCCTCGGTCGAACAGCGGCAACCGCGCAGCTGTCGGGCGAGACCCGGGTCGTGACGACACCGCGCGCGGCGCGCTTAGGAGCCCGTGGTGGAAGTCCGCGTCGCACCGAGACCGGCGAGGCGCCCGGCTGCCAAGGCGCGAAGAGGGAGAATACCGGGAGTATTTGACCGATGAGCACCGCAGGCAGGCGGGATGCATCGCCGGTCGAATGCAGCGGCACTTCCACCACGGGCTCCTAACCCGATGTCGAGCTGGAGTCACGTCGAACACCGGAAGGCCAACAACCACCATGTCCGCGGTCTGCGTCGACCCCGCCGAGACAGCCATGGCGTCTGAGCAGTGGGGATCGCAACTCGACGCCGCGCGTGCCGCGCTCGCCGCGGATGCGCGGCTGGCGCACGCGGGGTTGTCGGCAGTCGACCGCTACTCGACGCGTGTCGACGAGCTGATTCAGGGCATCCACGCCGCGGCGCGCGACGACACCACGACGCCGGTCGCACTGCTGGCGATCGGCGGCTACGGCCGGAGGCAACTTTGCCTCCACTCGGACATCGATCTCATGGTCGTCTTTGGCGGGCCCATCGCAGCGGCCGAGGAACGGTTCCTCAGATCGGTGCTGCATCCGCTCTGGGATCTGCGACTCGACGTCGGTCATCAGGTGCGCGAGCTCCGCGATTTCGACCACATCGAGGACGACAACCCGGAGTACCTCGTCGCCATCCTCGAGGCGCGATTCCTGGCGGGCGATCGCGGGGTCTTCGAGCGTTTCGTCGCTGCCTGCCTGGGCGAGGAGTCGGACTGGCGCGCGCCGATGCGCGAAGCGCTGCTCGAGCTAACAGCGCAGCGCCACGCGCAGTTCAACCGGACGGTGTTTCACCTCGAGCCCGACATCAAGGATGCTCCCGGCTCGCTGCGCGACGCGACCGCCATCCGGCTGCTGGCGCGTCTCGCCGACCACGGCGCACGCGCCACGAGCAACAGTGGACGTCTGGAAGAGGCCGAGGATTTCCTGCTCCGCATTCGGTCGATCCTGCATCTTGAACGTGGGAGGAACCTCAACGATCTGAGCCACGAGCTCCAGGAGACGGTGGCGACGCTGTTCGCGTCCCCAGGCGAGGAGCCGCGGCGCCAGGTGGAAGCCCTCATGAGCACGTACTTCCACCACGCGCGTCTCATCGCCCGCTCGTTGGCGGCCGCCATGAACTCGCTGGCGGCGCCGGCGACTTCGGCGGCGACCGCGCTCGGCAACCACCTGGAACGTGCGTGGGACGGCATCCGCTTCACCGACGGGACGTGTGCGTCGCTACGCCCCGATACGTGGCTGCGTCCGTTCGAAGCGGCGCTCGACGCGCAGCTGCCCGTCTCGGATCAGGTGTTGACGTGCATCGAACGGCACGGCGAGCGCTATGCGCCCGAGCGGTTTCTCCCGTCTACGGAGGAGCGGGACCGACTGATGCGCGTGCTGCGCCCACGCCCCGGTCTCTACGACCGGCTTTCCGAGATGCATGGGAGCGGCCTGCTAGGACGGATGTTCCCCGAGTTCCAAAAGATCTACTGCCTCGTGATCCGCGACTTCTATCACAAGTACACGGTCGATGAGCACACGCTGTTGACCATCCGCAACCTCGAGCGCCTGGGCGCGCCGCGCACGCCGAGCCGGGAGCGCTTCGGCGACATCCTTGGCGAGCTGCCCAACCCCGAGCTGCTCGTGCTCGCCCTCCTGTTTCACGACGTGGGCAAGTGGACGAACCGCAATCACTCGGAGGAGGGCGTGCGGATGGCCGTCGGCGCGCTTCGACGGATCAGGGTCCCGGAGCACGCGATCGCCGACGTCGAGTTTCTGATCCGACATCACCTGCAGATGTCGCTCGCGGCGTTCCAGCGGGACGTGACCGATCCGGATGTCGTCACGCAGTTCGCGCGGCTGGTCGGCACGGAACAACGGCTCAAGCTCCTGTGCCTGATGACACTCGTCGACGTCGAGGCGGTCGGCCCCGATGTGATGACGCCGTGGAAGGAGGAGATGCTGTGGCGGCTGTATGTCGAGACGTACAACCGTCTGACACTGGGCTACGGGGACGACGTGATCGACGACACGGTGGCGACGATCGACGAGATCGTGGCCGGGTGTCCCGACGATGTCCCCGAGGATGAGCTCACGACGTTTCTCGAAGGCTATCCGCAACGCTATCTGCGGTTGGTCGACCGGCCACGCGTCTACGGGCACGTGCGCCTGTCCCGTGACATTCGCCCTGGCGAGGTCCACTCCGCCCTCGAGGAGACGGGATCGGCGTGGGAGCTGAGCGCCATCGCCTTCGACCAGCCGCGGCTCTTTGCCGACGTCTGCGGCGTGTTGTCCTACTTCGGGATGGATATCCTGCGCGGTCAGGCCATGACGAACCAGGGCGGTGTCGTCCTCGATCTCTTCCAGTTCGCCGATCACGAGGACTTTCTGCGGCTGCACCAGACCGCCGCAACGGAGCTGACCCAGTTGCTCGGCGACGTCGTTGCCGGCAAGGTCGATATCGATACCAAGCTCCGCGGCCGGGCCCGCGCGCTCGCCGGCTCCTCACGCACGCAGCGCATTCGTCCGGTCGTCCATTTCGACAACCACCATTCGCGCCGCTTCACCGTCGTGGAAATCGTCGCCGAGAACGCGTGGGGGCTCCTGTATCGCGTCAGCCGAGCTATCTCGAACCGACGGTGCGACATCGACCTGGTCCTGATCTCGACCGGAGGTAGCCGCGCAATCGATGTCTTTCACATCACCGAAGCCGGCCGGAAGCTCTCCGAGACGGCTCAACAGCAGCTCAGGGCCGAGCTGGAAACCGCGCTGACCCCGGAGCCGACGCCATGAAACTTATCAAGGCCATCGTGCGCCCGAACAAGGTCGACGACATCAAGGACGCACTCGCCAAGAACGCGATCGCGGGCCTGACGGTGACGGAAGTGCGCGGCCACGGGCGGCAGCGCGGGCATTCGCCCGTGTATCGTGGGAGCGAATACGAGGTCAGCCTGCTGCCCAAGATGGAGATCGAGGTCGTCGTGCCGGACGAGGCCGTCGAGGTGGCGATCACCGCAATTATGGAATCCGCGCGAACGGGCGAGATTGGTGACGGTCGCGTGTTCGTGATCCCGGTCGAGCAAAGCCGAGTCATTCGAACCGGCGAGCGGGACGTGGTGTGAGTCGACGGAGGTCACCGTTCAACGCTGGTACGCGTGAAGAGCGAGAAACCCTGGTTGTCAACACGTACACTTTGGGAGGCACCGGATGAAAGCGAAAGATGTCATGGCGCTCATCAAGGAGAAGGGCATTCAGGCCATCGACCTGAGATTCGTCGATTTGCCTGGTCTCTGGCAGCACTTTACGGTCTCGGCGAAGGAGTTCGCCGTGGACGTATTCGATGAGGGGATCGGCTTCGACGGCTCGAGTATTCGCGGATTCCAGCAGATTCAGGAAAGCGACATGTTGCTGTTCCCGGACCCTGCGACGGCCTTTGTCGACCCCTTCGCAGCGGCCCCGACCCTGTGTTTGATCTGCAACGTGAAGGATCCCATCACCGGGGAGTCGTACACGCGCGATCCGCGCCACATCGCACAGAAGGCCGAAGCCTATCTGAAGTCGACGGGCATCGGCGACACGGCGTACTTCGGCCCCGAGCCCGAGTTCTTCATCCTGGACGACGTCCGTTTCGGCCAGACCTACAACGAGGGCTTCTACCACGTCGACTCCGCCGAGGGCTTCTGGAACGCCGGCCGCGTCGAGAACCCCGACGGCGCCGGGGCGTCGCACAACCTCGGGTACAAGCCGCGGTACAAAGAGGGGTACTTCCCGGTCCCGCCGATGGACAGCCTGCAGGACCTCCGCACCGAGATGATGCTGATGCTTGAGTCGATCGGCGTCGAGATTGAGGTCCATCACCACGAAGTCGGCACCGCCGGCCAGGCCGAGATCGATATGCGGTTCGACTCGCTCGTGAGCATGGGCGACAAGCTCCTCAAGTACAAGTACGCCGTCAAAAACGTCGCCCGCCAGCACGGCAAGGTCGTCACGCTGATGCCAAAGCCGCTCTTCCAGGACAACGGGTCGGGCATGCACGTCCACCAGAGCATCTGGAAGGGCAAGCGGAACCAGTTCTTCGAGGCCGGCACCTACGGCGACCTCAGCAAGACCGCGCTCTATTACATCGGCGGGATCCTCAAGCACGCGCCCGCCCTTCTGGCGCTGACCAACCCGACCACCAATTCCTATCGGCGGTTGGTTCCGGGGTACGAGGCGCCAATCAACCTGATCTACTCGATGCGGAACCGGAGTGCCGCGGTCCGGATCCCGGTATATTCGAGCAGCGAGAGGTCAAAGCGCATCGAGTGCCGGTTCCCGGACGCGACCTGCAACGGCTATCTGGCGTTCAGCGCGATGCTGATGGCCGGCCTCGACGGCATCCAGAACAAGATGACGCCGCCGGGACCGCTCGACAAGGACCTCTACGACCTGCCGCCGGAGGAGCTCTCGAAGATCGCCGGCACGCCCGCGGACCTGTCCGAAGTGCTCGACGCGCTCGAGGCCGATCACGACTTCTTGCTGAAGGGCGACGTGTTCACGCGCGACGTGATCGAGAACTGGATCGCCTACAAACGCGAGAACGAGGTCGATGCCATCCGCCTGCGGCCGCACCCGTGGGAGTTCGCGCTCTACTTCGATATCTAGTCGAGCGCTCGACCGTTCGGCGACCCCTGGGCTGCGACGGCGCAGCCCAGGGGTCATCCCTGTCTTCTTATGCCGGATGACGCGGCGTCCGCCGTACAGCCTCGGGACGTCTTCCTGGCACGCGATCTGTCGGAGGCTGCGGCGGCGCGGTTCCTCCGCGCGCAGGGGTTCGGCGACCCGGAAGCGGCCGACCGGCACCTCCAGCAGCTGGCGGAAGACCTGCCCACACGTCTTGCGCTAGGGGAGCTCGCGGAATCGCTGTTCGCGCATCTGGGCGCGGCGCCGGACCCCGATGCGGCCCTCGTCGGGTTCTGCCGCTACATGGCGACCAGGACGCCACGGAGCTCCTTCCTCGGCTACCTGCTCGATGACCCACGAGCGCTCGAGGTGCTCGCCGTCCTCCTCGGTAGCTCGCCGTTTCTCAGCGAAATCCTGATCCGCAGTCCCGAGTACTTCCATTGGCTCCAGGGAGAGCTCGATGGGTCGCCGCCCGACCGCATCGAGTACGACCGTGAGCTCGATCGGCTCTGGAGCGAGGACAGCACGGACACGCGACGGCGTGACGCCTTGAACCGGTTTCAGCGGCGCGACATGCTCCGGATCGCGGGCCGCGACCTGCTCGGCAAGGACACGCTCCGCTCCACGACCGAGCAGCTGTCGAATCTTGCGGACGCCGTGGCCCATGGTGCGCTGCGCGTGGCGATGGCCGAGCTCGGCGATGAGAATCCGCTCCCGGGCGTCTTCGCCGTCATCGGGATGGGCAAGCTCGGCGGACGCGAGCTCAACTACAGCTCCGACATCGATCTCATCTACATCTACGAGCCCGCCGAACCGGACAACGGCACGTCCCACGAGCGCTTCCAGAAGCTCGGGCGGCGCCTCACCGCGCTGCTTGGTGAACATACCGCCGAAGGCTATCTCTATCGGGTCGACCTTCGCCTGCGCCCGATGGGACAACGCGGCGGCCTCGTCTATTCGCTGGCGCAGTGCGCGCAGTACTACGAGAGCATGGGCGAGACGTTCGAGCGGTTCGCGCTGATCAAGGCGCGGCCCGTTGCGGGCGACGCCGCGCTGGGTCAGCGCTTCGTAGAAATGGTACACCCGTTCGTCTATCGCAAATACCTCGACCACGCCGCGATCGAAGAGCTCGCGCGCTACAAGGCGCGTGCCGATCGCGAGCACGCGCGTCATGAGGCCACCGAGCGCAACGTCAAGGTCGGTCGCGGCGGCATCAGGGAGATCGAGCTCTTCACACAGGTGTTCCAGCTGATCTACGGAGCGGATGCGCCTGACCTCCGGGACGGCAACACGTTGTCGGCGCTGGCCACGCTCGACAGGCTCGGGTTCGTGGATGAGGCGGTGCGCGTGGACCTGCAATCCGCCTACGAGTTTCTCCGCAAGGTGGAGCACCGGCTGCAGATCGTGCAGGAGACCCAGACGCACAGTCTGAAGGACAGCGACCGAGAGCTGCAGCTTCTCGCCAGACGCATCGGACTCGAGACGACCCCACGCCTCACGGCCGAGCTCGATCGTCACCGCGACCGGGTGCACGACATCTATGCCAGGCTGCTCGAGCGTCGCAGCGACGATGCGGGGTTCCAAGCCCGCCAGCTCTTCCGCCTCCTCGCCGGGGAAATGAGCGAGTCCGATGCGATTGACCACCTGCGCGCCGGCGGCATCGCCGTCGCCGACGACGCCCTCAGGGCCATCCGCGCGCTCGACGACCTGCCCTCGCACGCCCATTCGCGGTCCACCACACGCAACCTGCTGGCCAACCTGCTGGCATCGATACTCCCAGACGTCGCGAGTGGCGTGACGTCGCCGACAGCGTTGATGCGACTTGGAACGATCGTGGATCGCTCAGGCGCGGCCGCGACGCTCTACCGCAGCCTGCTCGAAAGCGACGACCTGCGCGCGCGGCTCCTGGCCGTGCTCAACGCCGGCGACCTCTTCGCAGAGCGACTGGCGCGGTTTCCGGAGCTGCTCGATTCGCTGGTCGTCCCGCCACTCGATCCGGACGCGTTCGGCGTGGCGGTGCGAAGGGCGTTCGGCGAGCTGGCCAGTCCTGACGCGACGCTGGAGACGTCGAGGGATCCGCTGCGGCGGATCAAGACGATCGAGGAGTTCAAGGCGCTCGTCGAGTGGTTGTCGGTCGGTCAACTCGACCGGCTCACGGACAAGCTGTCGACCCTCGCCGACGTGGCGGTCGACACGGCGGCGCACAGCGCCGCTGCCGAGCGACTGCCGGACGCCGGCGACGCCACCTGGGTCGTCCTTGCGCTCGGCAAGCTGGGCGGCCGCGAGCTCACGGTGCATTCCGACCTCGACCTGGTGTTCGTCTATCAGGGAGATCCCGGCGACGCCGCGCGGTTCGAGCGACACCAGAGATTCATCCGCGCGCTGCACGAGTTCCTCGAGGCACGGACATCGTTCGGGTCGGCATACGCGCTCGACGCGCGTCTACGGCCCGAGGGCAAGAAAGGTGCGCTCTCCGTGCCGCTCGTTGCCTTTCGCCGCTACCTCGACGAGCGCGCCGAGATCTGGGAGCGGATGGCCTGGACACGATGCCGCGTTGTGGCAGGTGACGCCGCGCTCGCGGATGAGGTCCGTGCGACGGTGGCAGACTTCGTCTACGCCACATGGTCGAGCGAGATTCCGGCCTACGCGAGCCACATGCGGTCACGGATTGAACGCGAGCTGTCGGACGAGGCCCAGGGCGATCGGCTCGACTTCAAGCGCGGGCGTGGCGGCCTGGTCGATATCGATTTCTTGGTGCAGACGCTGCAGCTTCGCGAAGGACCGAAGAACGACGAGTTTCGAGGCGTGGGTACGCGACAGCTGTTGCGTGCGTGGCCCGACACGTCCTTTATCGACCGCGTCGATGCCGACGCGCTGCGCGACGCGCATCTGTTTCTTCGCGCGCTCGAAACCGCGGTGCGTATCGAGGCCGACGCCAGCGTGAGCATGATCTCGACGAGCCCCGCAGACCTCGACCGGATCGCGCGCCGTCTCTCGATCGACCCGGCGACCGGGACCGCGCTGCTGGATCGCTATCGCGTGATCACCGGAACGGTACGCACCATCTTCGAACGGGGAATGAAGCGGCTGGCGGACTAGACGAGTCGAGGGCTCACCGCTACTCGTGCCCCAGTACCTGGTGCGGCACGTACGCCTCCTCGAGGAGCCGGCATTCATCGTCTTCCAGGGTCACCTCGAGCGCCGCGACCGCCGCGTCGAGATGGTCGAGCTTCGTGGTGCCGACGATCGGCGCCGTGACACCCGGCTGACGGAGAAGCCACGCGAGCGCGATCTGCGCCGTTGGCACGCCACGCCGGGCGGCGAGATCGACGACGCGGTCGACCACCGCGAAGTCCGACGACTCGTAGTACAGCCGGTGCGCGTACTCGTCGGTGCGCGCGCGGCGCGTCTCACCCCAATCCTCGGACGACGAGCGCCGGTTGCCCGCCAGAAACCCGCGCGCGAGCGGGCTCCACGGAATGACACCGACACCCTCCGCCCGACAGAGCGGCAGCATCTCGCGCTCTTCTTCTCTGTAGATGAGGTTGTAGTGGTTTTGCATTGCAACGAAGCGTGCCCAGCCGCGTCGCTCCGAGAGGTGGAGCATGTGCGCGAACTGCCAGGCGTACATGCTCGACGCGCCGATGTAGCGCGCTTTTCCCGAGCGGACGATGTCGTTCAGCGTTTCGAGCGTTTCCTCGATCGGCGTCTCGTAATCGAACCGGTGTATCTGATACAGGTCGACGTAATCGGTCCCGAGACGACGAAGCGAGCCATCGATCGCGTCGAGGAGATGCTTGCGTGACAGCCCCTTGGTGTTGGGACCATCGGTGAGCGGGAAAAACGCCTTCGTCGCGACGACGACCTGATCACGCGTGGCGTACTCGGCCAGGGCGCGGCCGAGAATCTCCTCGCTGGCGCCACGCGAGTACATGTCGGCGGTGTCGAAGAAGTTGATGCCGACCTCCAGCGCGCGCTGAATGAAGGGTCGGCTCTCGTCCTCCGGCAGCACCCAGTCACGCCACGTGGGCGACCCGAAGGTCATGGCGCCGAGGCAGATGCGCGAGACCTTGAGCCCGGTGGAACCCAGGTTGATGTACTGCATCAGCGACGCGCGCCGGCGTCAGGGGACCGTGTGGTAGTGACCGTGAACCGGGTCCCACACCTGACGCTGCCCAGCGCCACGCTCACCAGTGACGTTGTAGACCACGACCGCTGCGATCGCTATCAAAGCGACGAGCAAGGCATACATCCCGAGATGCGACCGTCCCTCGGCCTTATTGGCACAGCACTGCTTAAATTTTCGCCCGCTGCCGCACGGGCACGGGTCGTTGCGACCGACCTTGTCAGTTGCCATGGTCGTCCACCCTTGCTACGAGCCTAGCAGCCCGTGGTGAAAGTCCCGCGGCATTCGACCGTCGGTGCAACGCGGCACTTTCACCACGGGCTGCTAGAGCGACGAAAGTATACTGCACGGCCATGGTCAACGATGCGCACTGCCACTTCTTCTCCGCCGGCTTTTTCGCGGCGCTGGCGACCGACCCGGCGGCGCCCAGCGTCGACGACCCGGCGATCGACCTGCCGGCGCGGCTCGGCTGGGAGGCGCCGGGCTCGGTTGAGACGCTCGCCGACCGGTGGATTGCGGAGCTCGATCGGCACGATGTGTCGCGTGCCGCCGTGATGGCGAGCGTCCCGGGGGACGAAACATCCGTCGCCGCCGCCGTGGCGCGCCATCCTACACGCCTCGTCGGCTCGTTCATGCTCGACCCGACGGGCGCGGACGCGCCGGCGCGCGCCGCGCACGCGTTCTCGGTGCTCGGACTGCGTTGCGCGTGCCTGTTTCCGGCTATGCACGGGTTCGCGCCCGACGACGACCGCGTCGCGGCTATCTTCGACAGGGCCGCGTCACACGGGGCGTCAGTGTTCGTCCATTGCGGGGTGCTGTCGGTCGGCGTGCGAAAGAAGCTCGGGCTCCCGTCGCGGTTCGATATCAGGCGTGGCGATCCGCTGGCGCTCGCGCAGGTCGCCGGCGCGTATCCATCCGTCGCGACGATCATCCCTCATTTCGGCGCGGGGTTCCTCCGTGAAACGCTCATGGCGGCCGACCTCTGCCCCAACATCCACATCGACACCTCGAGCTCGAACGCCTGGACCCGGTATCTGACACCGATCACTCTGGCCGACGCGTTTCGCCAGACCCTCGACGTCGTGGGGGCCGGGCGCGTCCTGTTTGGATCGGATTCCTCGTTCTTTCCGCGCGGTTGGCAGCAGCCGGTCTACGCGGCGCAACGCGAGACGCTCGCCACACTCAGCGTGGACGATGACGCGCAGCGGGCCATCTTCTCCGACAACTTCGACCGCGTCTTCGGCGCCGGTCGCGCGTAGCCGCCAGCGCCTGTCCTATACTGTTGGCCGGCCGGACGGACGTCTTCATGGGTCAACCGAACCAGAAGTCCTTTCTCTTCGACACCGAGCTTCGGCTCGTGGTGCTGACCGGTGTCAAGGTACACACCCTCGACGAGTTGCGACAGGCGCTGGCGAAGGTGCCCGGGTCGTCGGTCTTCTTCCACACCCATCAGGAATACCTCGCCCACAACTTCCAGAAGCCGGTCTACTACAACGACTTTGCGATCTGGGTGTCGCAGACGCTCCGCGAGGAGGCGCTCGCCGAGAAGCTCGCGGCGATCGACCTGCTCGCGTTCACCACGATTCGCGAGCTGCGCGACACGATTGGCGCCACCATCGACGAGTATGTCGCCAGCCTGGACCGGCCGACATACGAGTGCCGTCCCGACGAGGCGTTTCAATTCTGCCGGTCGAAGAGCTTCGTGCTACCGACGGGCATCGTCGCCCACGACGTGCAGGAGTTCTTCGCGAAACTGCCACTCATCTCGAACGCATCGCTCTACTTCCATTTCTTCGAGGCCAGACTGCGTCTCGGCCGACGCACGAATGACTTCTCCCGTTGGTTGAAGGATCAGGGGCGCGACGACCTCGCCAAGGCGATCGACGCGCTCAACCCCTACAGCCGGACGCTGGATGAGCTCAAGCAGGCCATCATCCGGCTGGGTGCGGACGAGCGATGAGCGCAACCCTCGAGGACTATCGCCGAGTAGCCGGGTCGGCCGCGATCGACGAGCTCGTGCTCCTTGCCGATCGCGTACGTCACCGGCGCCTGCAGCACATCAACTCGACATCCGTGGGCGGCGGCGTGGCCGAGCTGCTCACGCGCCTCGTGCCGCTCTTCCGTGATCTGGGCATCGAGACGACCTGGGACGTCATGAAGGGCGACCAGGCGTTCTTCGAGGTCACCAAGTCATTTCACAACGCGCTCCACGGCGGCACCGAAGTCATCACCCAGGAGATGTTCGACGTCTACCGTCAGACGACCGACATGAACCTCCACGACCTCGGGAACGACGGCGATTTCGTCGTGGTTCACGATCCGCAGCCGGCGGCGCTGATCGCCAAGAAGCAGGGAACCAGCGGGCATTGGCTGTGGCGCTGCCACATCGACGTGGCCACCCCGGATCCGACCGTGTGGGGCTTCCTGAAGCAGTTCGTGGATCAGTACGACGCGTCGATCTTCTCGATGCCCGCGTTCGCGCAAAAGCTCGCGATTCCGCAGTTCATGGTGCCCCCCTCGATCGACCCGCTCGCCGACAAGAACCGGGACCTACCGGAGAGCGAGGTCACCGCCGTCCTCGAGAAACATGGGATCGATCCGGCTCGGCCCGTGCTCACGCAGATCTCGCGCTTCGATCGACTCAAGGATCCGCTCGGCGTCATCCGAGCGTATCGACTCGTCAAACGTCGCTACGACTGTCAGCTTGTCCTCGCGGGTGGCGGGGCAAGCGACGACCCTGAGGGCGAACAGGTCCTCCAGGAAGTGCGCGACGCCGCCCAGGATGACCCGGACATTCACGTCCTGCTGCTGCCGCCGTTCGCCGATCTCGAGATCAATGCCTTGGTGCGCGGCTCGACGGTCGTGATGCAGAAATCCCTCAGGGAGGGCTTCGGACTCACCGTGACCGAGGCACTCTGGAAACGAAAGCCGGTCGTGGGCGGCGCGGTCGGCGGCATCAAGCTGCAGATCCTGAATGGCGTGACCGGCTTCCTCGTGCACTCACCCGAGGGCGCCGCCAATCGTGTCATCGAGCTTCTGGGCGACGAGCAGCTCCGCCTGTCGATTGGGAAGAACGGCCATCAGCACGTCCGCGAGAATTTCCTCACGACGCGCCACGTGCGCGACTACTTGCTGATGATGCTCGCGACGGAGCATCGCGAGCACGACATCACGCTGATGACCGCCGGCCGGAAGTAGGGCACATCCCGCGCATCAGGGAACGAGCAGGATTTTCCCAATGTGCGTGCTCGCCTCCATCAACCGATGAGCCTCGGCGGCGCCGGCGAACGGGTAGGTCGCATGCACGACGGGACGGAGATCGCCCGCGACGAGATGCGGCCACACCTTGCTGCGGAGCGCGCTGGCGATCACAGCCTTTTGCGCGACCGATCGGGCGCGCAAGGTTGAACCCGTCACAAAGAGACGGCGCGACATCAACGCGGCGAGGTTGATCTCCGTCTGGGCGCCGCCCATCAGCGCGATGACGACCAGGCGTCCCTCAATCGCCAGACAGTCCAGGTTGCGCATGAGGTACGGACCGCCGACCATATCGAGAATCAGATCGACGCCCCGTCCGCCGGTGGCCTCCTTGATGGCCACCACGAAGTCGGCGGCCTTGTAATTGATGGCTCGCTCGGCGCCCAGACGCTCGCAGGCGGCGCACTTGTCCTCCGTGCCCGCGGTGGCGAACACGCGGGCGCCGAACCGCCGCGCCAATTGAATGGCGGTCGTCCCGATGCCGCTCGACCCGCCGTGCACGAGAAAGCTCTCACCCTCGGCCAGCCGCCCTCGCTCGAAGACGTTGGTCCAGACCGTGTAGTAGGCCTCTGGCAGCGCCGCGGCCTCGACCACGGTGACCGTCTCCGGCACCGGCAAGCACTGTGGGGCAGGCGCGACGCAGTATTCCGCGTAGCCGCCGCCCGTGACCAACGCGCAGACGTGATCGCCGACGCTCCAATCCGTCACCCCCGGCCCGATGGCAGCGACCGAGCCCGACACCTCGAGACCGAGGAGGTCCGACGCACCGGGGGGTGGTGGATAGTTGCCTTCGCGCTGCATGATGTCGGCGCGGTTGAGGCCCGCGGCCGCCACCTTGACCAGCAGCTCGTCGACGCCGGGCTCCGGCACAGCGCGCGTCTTCAGCGCGAGTGTGTCAGGACCACCGGGGGCGGTGATCTCGACGACGTTCATGGTTGCTGGTATTGCCATCCGTTCCCTCCGTGCTGGGCGCCCGACTATACAACGCCGACTCCGTCGCGGCGCACCGGGATGAGCGGGAGCGCTAGGGGCGAGCGGGTATAATCGCGTCACGCTCTCCGCCGTCGTTCCGTTATACCAATCGACATGACCGTCAAGATCGCGCGGGTGGTGTTGTGGCGGACGGAGGTCCCGAACAGGCCGGGCGCGCTCGACGCCGTGCTGGAGCCGCTCGCGCAGGCCGGCATCGATCTCCGCGCCGTCATCAAGCAGAACATGCCGGGACGGTCGACGCGCGCGAGCGTGGAGATACTGCCCGGCGCCGGGAGGCGCGCGGGGTTGGTGGCCCGTGCCGCCGGGTTCAGCCGCTCCCCCACCCCCGCGTTGCTTGTCGAGGGCGCGAATCGGCCGGGTCTCGTCTTTGCGGTCACGAGCGCTATCGCGTGGACCGGGATCAAGGTCCGTTTCCTGTCCGCCCAGGTGGTCGGGGCCCGCTACGCGGCGCTGCTCGGCTTTCGCACGGCGGACGAGCGTCGCCGGGCGGCGATATTGATTCGCAAGGTCATCCGCGATCGGACCCAACCGGACCGTCGATCATGAGCCTGCGGGTGGCGCTCATCGGATACGGCCGAATGGGGAAGGCGATCGACGCATTGAGCGAGGCGTATGACTGCCACATCGTCGACCGACTCGACATCGACGAAAACGCCGACGGAGCAGGCATCTCGGCCAACCGGCTCGACGCCGTTGACGTGGCGATCGAATTCTCCCTCGCCAGCGCCGTGGCGACCAACGTGACGAAGCTGGCGGCGCTGGGCATCAACGTTGTCATCGGCACCACAGGCTGGAACAGCCAGGAGCACGCGGTGCGCGAGGCTGCCGAGACTGCGGGGATCGGCGTCGTCCACGCGGCCAACTTTTCACTTGGCGTCAACCTGTTCCAGGCCGTCGTCGAGCGCAGCGCCACACTGCTCGCCCGCCACGATGATTTCGGGGCGTGGATTCACGAGGGTCATCACGCCGCCAAACAAGATGCACCCTCCGGTACCGCGCTCGCGCTGAAGGCGGCGATGCGGGGCGCGGGGTACCAGCGCGGCATCGACGTGTCGTCGACGCGCGCGGGCAGCATGCCGGGGACCCACAGCGTCGGATACGACGGGCCCTTCGAGACGCTGACCTTGACGCACACGGCGCGCGACCGGTCGACATTCGCACGTGGCGCGCTCGAAGCGGCACATTGGGTCAAGGGGCGGCGCGGCTGGTTTACGATGCGGGACGTGCTCGGACTCGACTAGGACAAACGGACATGCAGAGGCGGTGGGCAGGCTGCGGACCCGCGCTGGTGACTCCGTTCACCAACGCGGGCGCGCTGGACGAGGCCGCGATTGCGCGGCTCGTCGAGCGGCAGATCGAGGGCGGGGTGCATTTTCTCGTGCCGTGCGGCACGACCGGGGAAAACCCCACCCTCTCGCGGTCCGAGCAGCTACGGGTCGTCGAGCTGGTGATCGCGGCGGCGGCTGGCCGGGTGCCGGTCCTCGCGGGCGCCGGGGGTTACGACACACGCTCGATCGTGGAGCTCGCCCGCGACCTGGAACGGCTCGGCGCGAACGGTCTGCTCTCCGTCACCCCCTATTACAACAGGCCGACGCCGGAGGGGTTGTATCAACATTTCCACACCATCGCTGACGCGACCCAGCTGCCGATCGTGGTCTACAACGTCCCCGGGCGCACCGGGGTCAATATCGATCCGGCCACGCTCGTCCGACTCGCGGGCATTCCCAATATCGTCGGGGTGAAGGAAGCCTCCGGAGATCTCGCGCAGATGTGCGAGATCTGTCGCATCGTCCCGGACGGCTTCAACGTGCTCTCGGGGGACGACGCGTTCACGCTCCCGTTGATGGCGCTCGGCGGTGTCGGCGTCATCTCGGTGGCCGCCAACGAGGCCCCGGCCGAGATGGCCCGGCTCGTCGACGCCGGACTTGCCGGCGACCTGACGACCGCCCGTGCCATGCACGAACGCCTACTCCCCTTGATGCAGGTGAACTTCGTCGAGTCGAATCCGATCCCGGTCAAGGCGGCGATGGCCGAGTTGGGCCTGATCGAAGAGGTGTACCGGCTGCCGCTCGTGCCTCCCCGACCGGCGTCACGGGCCCAAATCGTCGAGGTCCTCAAGCAGCTAGGTCTTCCCCGCGCCAACCTGGGAGCCGGTGTGACAGTGCCGCGTCGCACCGAGACCGGTGAGGCGCTCGGATGACAAGGCGCGACGAGCGGGAATATTCGCGATGACCGCGACTGGCTCGCCGCTCGCCGAGCAAATCCAGCGCCTGTTCGACCGGGGCGCCGACGCCGACCGCGATGAATCGCGCGCCGCGTTCGCGCAGCTGCGCGAAGAGCTGTCGGCTGGTCGAGTGCGGGCCGCCGAGCCCGATGAATCCGCGGCAACCGGCTGGCGAGTCAATACCTGGGTCAAGCAAGGAATCTTGGTCGGCTTCCGCTGCGGCGAGATCGTGGCCTACGACTCGCCGAGCACAGAGGCGCCCTTTCTCGACAAGGACACGCTGCCGCTGAGATCCCTCGACACGAGTGCCGGGGTCCGGATCGTCCCGGGCGGATCGTCCGTGCGAGACGGGGCGTATCTGGGCCGCGGCGTCATCTGCATGCCACCGATGTACATCAACATCGGCGGCTACGTGGGCGACGGCAGCCTGATCGACTCGCACGCCCTGGTCGGCTCCTGCGCCCAGGTCGGCGAACGGGTGCACGTGAGCGCGGGCGCCCAGATCGGCGGGGTCCTGGAGCCGGTCGGCGCGCTACCGGTCATCATCGAGGACGAGGTGCTGGTTGGTGGCAACACCGGGCTCTACGAGGGCGCCGTCGTAAAGAGACGCGCCGTGATCGGCGCGGGCACCGTCCTGACCGGCTCAACACCGATCTACGACCTACCCAAGCGGCGGCTCATCAGGCCGGAGCGTGGACAACCCACGATCATCCCACCGGGCGCCGTCGTCGTGCCGGGCGCGCGTGCCGTGACCGCAGCGCCTGGGCCCGAGTGGGGCCTGTCGCTGGCGACACCGGTCATCGTCAAGTACCGAGACGACCGGACCGACACCCGCACCGAGCTCGAGGCATGGATTCGGTAACCCTCGTCCACACCGCCCGTGCGCTCATCGACATCGACTCGACCAGCGGACGCGAAGCGGACGCGACGGCGTGGGTGGCCGGCTGGCTGCGGGACCGCGGCTACAGCGTCGTCGAGCAGCCTGTCGCCGAGCACCGTGCGAACATCATCGCGACGATTGACGGGACCGAGCCTGAGGTCGTGCTCTCCACGCACATCGACTGCGTGCCGCCGTTCTTTCCGAGCCGGGAGGAAAACGACCGCCTGTACGGACGTGGCGCCTGCGACGCCAAGGGCATCCTGGCCGCGATGCTGCTGGCCCTCGAACGACTGCGCGGCGCCGGCGAGACGCGTGTCGGCCTCCTGGTCGTCGTCGGGGAAGAGCGCGGCAGTCAGGGCGCCCAGGCGGCAAACACCATCGCCTCGACGTCGCGCTTTCTCATCAACGGCGAACCGACGGGCAACCGGCTCGGCGCGGCGACACGCGGCGCCTATCGCGTGCGTTTCCAGGCGAGTGGGCGGGCCGCGCACTCCGCCTACCCCGAGCTCGGCGAATCCGCGATCGACAAGCTGCTCGACGCGCTGATCGCGCTGCGCGCCCTCCGGTTGCCGGAGGACCCGGCGCTCGGCAGGACCAGCTACACCGTCGGGCTGATGTCCGGCGGGATCGCCCCCAACGTCGTTCCGCCGGTCGCGGACGCCGACGTGAACTTTCGGACCGTCGGCCCGGCCGTCGACGTGCTGAGCAGCCTCGCGCCGCTCCGTGCGCACGTCGCGCTGCAGGACATCGTGACGGTGCCGCCGGTGACGCTGACGACGGTGCCCGACTTCGAGACCGAGGTCTTCTCGTTCACGACCGATATTCCCTTCCTGACGGCGTGGGGCAAGCCGCTCCTCGTGGGTCCAGGCTCGGTGCACGTCGCGCACACCGCGGACGAGCATGTGTCGATCGCCGAGTTACACGCGGCGGTCGATCTCTACGTGAGGCTCGCGAACACGCTGTTGCGGATGTAGCCCCCAGCGTTAAAGTCGGTAGCCTCTCGTAAGCGGAGCACCCTCAGCCACGTGCCGAACCGGTCGATAGGACCGACTCCTCACCCGTTACCTCCCCTGCCGAGCGCCCAACCGATCACGGCGCCGCCGAACGATAACCGGACCGCCGTGACGACGGGCTCGACGAACGCGACGGCCATGTTGGACCAGTTGGTCACAGCGTACAGGTTGAACGCGAGCGCAATTCCGTACAGCAGACCGAAGACGGCACCAGTCTTCAGGCCGTGGAACGCTGTCACGACACCGGCATGGCGGAACACGTACGTGACGACCCCAGCGAGTCCCAGCTGCGATACCACCATCGCCCATGCGATTGGCAACTCCCGCACGACACCAGTCGCCGAGCCGAGGTTGGCTTCATAAAAGCCCCCCAGGATGGGCTGGTAGAGGATGAAGCCGAGCACGAAAAAGGCCAGCGCGCCGGCCACCGTCGCAATCGCGATTCTCTGCATCTGGCTCCTCCTTGCGCCGCCGGCACCGTGCAGCTTGGCATCGCCCGGCGTGCGAGCAACGAGAGCCCATACTAGTGCACTGGTGCCGCGTGCCGGCGGGCTCAGCGGCTGCGGTCTCGATAAAAGGTGATCAGGTCCTGGCTCTTCGGTGGCGCGGCACCGAGCTGCCGCAGCATCGCGGTGACCTGACCGCGATGGTAGCTTGCTGGTTGACGAGATGCTGCAGCATCTCTGAGAGAACCGAGGACGTCCACTGACCGCTGAACACACGGTAATCGAAGACCCGGTCGGCATCACCGTCATCCAATGTCGCAATAAAGGCGCGCACCTTCCGTTCGTGCTCGACCCACCGCGCTCGCACCGCTGGAACGCCCCCGAACTCCTCGGCGTCCAGGTGCTCGGTTGGTGAGTGCCCCTGCCATCGCGAGCACCAGACGCACTCCGCCGACAGGATGTGCACTAGCGTGTCGCGGACCGATCCGAAGCTGCTTTCGAGATCCCGGCAGAGCTCGTTCTGGCCGCTCCGCGCACCGGCGAAGAGAAGCGGGGTTCCGCTACCGCCGAACCACGCGCCCGTGCCGGATCTCGATCCGCTCGAGCGGCGCCTCGTCGGCATCAGTCGGTGTCGCTTCTATCGCCGTGACCACGTCGAGTCCGTCGACGACGACACCGAACGCGGTGTACTGCCCATCGAGCTCGCTGGCCGCGTCCGTGCAGATGAAGAACGACATCGACGCGCTGCCCGGGTCGTCGAGGCGCGCCATCGACACGATGCCCGCCACGTGCGGCGTGTCATTGAATTCGGGCTCGAGCGTCTCGATGAGACGCGCCTGCCGATCAGTCAGCGCCTCGCGGCGTGTCGGGAGGTGCCCGCTCTGAATCACGAACCCCGGTACGACGCGATGGAACGTCATGCCGTCATAGACGCCGGCGGCCACCAGGCGCAGGAAGTTGCGAACATGTCTCGGCGCGCGATCGGGATAGAAGTCGATCGCGATCGAGCCTGCGTCCGTCTCGAGCACGGCGCGGAAGGCAGCGAGCTCGGCGTCGGTCTCCGTTGTAAATGGGACCACCTCGGGCGGCGGCGTGTCGCGGATGGTCGCGGCGCGCACGGTCACCCGGTCCGTCGCTCGTCCTTCGGCGTCGACGGACGTCTCGGAGATCTTCGTGACGACGTCCATTCCGTCGGCGACCTGACCCCAGATCGTGTGCCGGCCATCGAGCGAGGGCTGGGCGACGACGCAAATGACAAACTGCGCGCCACCACTATCGAGCTGGCCGGGAACGAGCACCGCCGAGACCGCACCACGGAGGTGCGGGGCGTCGCCGAGCTCGGCATCCACGAGTCCAAGACCGCCACGGCCATAGACGCCCGCGCGCGCCGGGTCCGTCGTGAGCGGATCGCCACCCTGGATGATGCCGTGCGCCACCATCCGATGAAAGATGGTCCCGTCGTACGCGCCTTCGTCGGCTAGCTTCATCACGAGGCCCACGTGATTCGGCGCGAGGTCGGGCCGCAGATCGATCGCGATCTCACCACGATCCGTGTCGAGCAGTAACTGCTTGCCGGTCATCTCGTCGAGCGTGAGCGGCGTGACGTAGGGCGCGTCCGGCGTTTGCGACCCAAGCGTCACGACCGCACCGACCACCACACACGAGACCAGAAGACCGACTGGGCGGGTCATTCGTCGGACAGTATCATGTGCCGATGAGCCTGCTGGACCCCGATGCGCGGCCCGCGCGACGCCCGAAGCGCTGGCTCGCCGCGCTCGTGATCGTCGGCGCCGCGGCGGTCGGCGTATATGTCCTCCGCCCTTCGTTCGCGCCGCCACCCCCGGAACCAGACGCCCGAAGCGACGCGGCTGCGCGGCCGGTGGCCGCACGGGCGCCCGTCGACGTCGCGCCACCACCCCCGCGGCCACGGCCGGCGCCTGAACCCGAGCCGGCGCCCGAGCCCGCCGAGACGGAGCCTGCGCCGGCGCGACCGACCTCGGCGGCCCCGGATCCGGTGCGTTTGCGTGTGACGGCCGACGTCGAGACGGCCGACGTGTTTATCGACCGGCAGTTCGTCGGCCGCACGCCGTTCGAATCCTCCGACGTCGAGCCTGGTCGGCGGCGCATCAATGTCTCGGCGACCGGCTACGAGACACAGCTCGAGGAAGTGGAGATCGAAGCGGACAACCTCACCGAGGTGGACGTGCGCTTCCAGGTGGTGCGACTGGACGCACGCGTGTCGGTGATGCACAAGCATCGGTTCGGCGACTGCGAGGGCGTCCTGGTGGCCAACCTCGACGGCATCAGGTTCGAGACGGACGACGACGACGCGTTCACACTGGCCTTCTCCGAGCTCGAGCAGTTCGAGGTCGACTATCTGGAGCACAATCTGCGGATCACGCAACGTGACGGCCGGACCTACAACTTCACGGATCGCGCGGACAACGCCGACGTCCTCTTCGTCTTTCACCGCGAGGTGACCGAAGCGCGCGAGCGGCTCGCCCGCGGCCTGACGCCCGCCGGGAGCTAATGGCGACACGCACACGGTGCCCGTGGGGGGACACACACCCTCTCTACATCACGTATCACGATACTGAGTGGGGCGTGCCGGAGCACGACGACGCGAAACTCTTCGAGATGCTTTTGCTCGAGGGCGTCCAAGCCGGGCTGAGCTGGCTCACCATCCTCAAGAAGCGCGAAGGCTACCGCCGGGCGTTCAGCCGGTTCGATCCACTAAAGATCGCCAGATACGACGCGCGCAAGATCGAGCGGCTGCTCGCCAACGACCAGATCATCCGTAACAGGTTGAAGATCAACGCCGCAGTGACCAACGCCCGCGCGTTTCTCGCCGTGCAAGAGGCGTTCGGCAGCTTCGACCGCTACATCTGGCAGTTTGTCGACGGACAGTCGCTTCGTAACGCCTGGACGACACTCTCGCAAGTGCCGGCCCGCACGAAAGAATCGGATGCGCTGAGTGCGGACCTCAAGCGGCGCGGGTTCAAGTTTGTCGGGCCGACCATCTGCTACGCGCATATGCAGGCCACGGGGATGGTGAATGACCATCTCGTCGGCTGTTTCCGGTATCGCGCGGTGCAAGGCCGTCGGCGCGCTCGCGCGAGCGTATAATCGGGTGTTCCACCCCGAGGCCACACAATGACACCCCACCGATCGCGTCACGCACGTGCCGGTGTTCGCGGGTCTGAGGGCCATCGACGCCGATGTGCGTTGACCGTTGCCGGCGTGGGCGTGATCGGTGCGTTGATGACCGCGCCGCTGGGCGCCCAGCGGCCTGCGGTCTCCGGTCGCACGGCCGCCGTGTCGACCGGTCATCCGTTGACGTCGGCCGCCGCCTTAGAAACACTGCTCCTCGGCGGCAACGCGTTCGATGCCGGCGTGACGGCGCTGCTCGTTGGTGGCGTCGTCGAGCAGGATCTCTACGGTCTGGGCGGCGAGGCGCTCATCCTCGTGTATCCGCAGGCGGAGCGACGGGTCACATCCATTGTTGGCCAGGGCTGGGCGCCGAAACGCGCCACGCTCGAGTGGTATCGCACGCGGAACCGGGACCTGTTCGGCGAAGGGCTCGACCCGGCCGTCGTGCCGGGTGCACTCCACGGCGCGCTGACGGTCCTCGAACGGTGGGGCACGATGAGCTTCGCACAGATCTCGTCGCGCGCCATCGACTACGCGACACACGGGTTTCCCCTGCGGCGGCTGACCGCGCGGGCCATCGAGGCCAACCTGGAGTTCATCGAGGCGTGGCCTGACAACGAACGCGTCTGGCTCAAGCCCGACGGCACGCTCTACACCGCGGGCGAGAACATCAGGCTGCCGGCGCTTGCGGCGACGCTCGAGAAAATGGTCGACGCCGAGCGCGAGGCGGCACACCGAGGACGCGCCGAGGGCATCGCGGCGGCGCGTGACCGTTTCTACAAGGGCGACATTGCCGCGGAGATGGTGGCTTTTCTCCGGGGGCACGACGCACCGTTCGACGCGACGGACTTCGCCGAGTTCTTTGCCAAGATCGAGGAGCCCACCAAGACCGACTATCGCGGGTACACGGTATACAAGCAGGGCTTTGGCAGTCAGGGGCCCGTGCTGCTCCAGACACTCAATATCCTGGAAACCTTTGACCTCCGATCAATGGGGCGCAACAGCACGGACTATCTGCACACCCTGATCGAGGCGATGAAACTCGCGTACGCGGACCGCGACACCTACTACGCTGACCCCGACTTCGTGGATGTGCCGGCCACCGGGCTCCTGTCGAAGGCCTACGGCGCGGCACGCGCCGCGACGATCGATCCAGCGCGCGCGTCGCTGGCGTTCACGGCCGGCAACCCACTGCCCCACGATCCCGACGTGCAGGACTGGCCGTTCTGGATCGCCGACCTCGAAGATGCTGACGCAACAAAAGAGGATGCCCCAGGTTCGTTCGTGCCGTCGGCTGGCGGCTTGAAGGACACGACGCACATCGCCGTCATCGACGACGCCGGCAATGTCTTCGATAGCACGCCGAGCGGCGGCTGGATTGGCGGTGGGGTCATCCTCGGCAACACCGGCATCGGGCTCAGCACCCGCGGCGAGCAGTTCTGGCTCGACGCGGATCGCGCCAATCAGATCCGACCGCGGGCACGACCGCGCTACACGCTGACCCCGAGCATCGTGCTTCGAGGCGGCGAGCCGCTCATGGCGATCGGCACACCCGGCGGCGACAACCAGGATCAGACCATCCTGCAGGCGTTTCTCAACATCGTCGAGTTCTGGTCGGACTGGTACCCGAATCTCCACGACGCAATCGCCTGGCCACGGGTCCGCACGCGGCACCTGCACGGTTCGTTCTGGCCACACGCCGCGGGCTTCAACCAGATGGACGTCGAATCGAGCATCTCGCCCGAGGTGTTCCGCGAGCTGCGCAGCCGCGGGCACGAGGTCACCGAGGTTCCGGCCTTCGGCGTGTCCGGCTGTGCGACGGTGGTGATGATCGACCCGGCGACCGGCAACCGACTGGCGGCGGGCGACCCGCGTCGGGACTGCTACGCGATGGCGTACTGAGGACGCATATGACAACCATCCTTCGGGCAGCGGCGCTACCCCTGGCTGTCCTCGTGGTCCTATTGAGCGGACAGGTCACGCGCGATACCGGCATCGCATCCGCGCGAGGCGCTGCTCAACCCGCGGACGGCGGCCACGATGTCAGGCCGGTGCTGGCCGAGGCCTGCCTCAGCTGCCACGGTCCGAACGACACCACCAGGCAAGCCGACCTCCGCTTCGACACGAGTGCGTTCATCGAAACGGTGGTCGTGCCCGGCGACGCCGAGGCCAGTCCGCTGTTTCAACGACTGACGACCGGCGATGCTATCGGGCGCATGCCGCCGGTGTCTTCAGGACGCTCCCTGACTGCCGACCAGATCGACCTCGTGCGGCGATGGATCGATGCGGGCGCCGTGTGGGAGGGCGACCTCGCGGCAACGGACATCGGGGCCACGGCAACCACCGCGCGCGTCGTCGACTTCGACCGCGAGGTGCGCCCGATCCTCTCGGCGAACTGCTTCTCGTGTCACGGGCCAGACGCGCAGAGTCGACAGCGTGGTCTCCGGCTCGACGTGCAGACCGGCCCGTTCGCGGACCGCGGCCAGTTCGGCGGTCCCGTCATCGTGGCGGGCGACGCGGCCGGGAGCGCGCTGTTCCATCGGATCACGGCCGACACCGTGCGCGACCGGATGCCCCGGGGCGGCGATCCGCTCTCGGACGACGAGATCGAGACGATCCGCCTGTGGATCGATCAGGGCAGCGAGTGGGCATCTCACTGGGCGTTTATCCCACCCCAGCGACCGTCGCTGCCACCCGTCGCCGACCGCGACTGGATACGCAACCCGGTCGATGCGTTCGTCCTCGCCCAGCTCGAGCGGGACGGGCTGACCCCCTCGGCGGAAGCCGACCGCGCCACGCTGCTGCGCCGCGTCACGCTCGATCTGACCGGGCTGCCGCCGACGGCGGGCGATGTCGGCGCGTTCCTCAACGACGACTCCCCCGACGCGTACGAAAACGCCGTCGACCGCCTGCTCGGGTCCCAGCGCTACGGGGAGCGGATGGCCACCGAATGGCTCGATGCCGCGCGCTACGCCGACACCAACGGCTACCAGACCGACGGTGAGCGGACGATGTGGCGCTGGCGTGACTGGGTCATCGACGCGTACAACGACAACATGCCGTTCGACCAGTTCACGATCGCGCAGATCGCCGGCGACATGCTGCCGAACGCGACGCGCGACCAGCGGATCGCGACCGCATTCAACCGCAATCACAGCCAGAACAGCGAAGGCGGCATCGTGCCGGAGGAGTTTCTCATCGAGTACGGCGTCGACCGCGTGCAGACGACGTCAACGGTGTGGCTCGGGCTGACGCTCGGGTGCGCGCGCTGTCACGACCACAAGTTCGACCCGCTGACCCAGCGGGAGTTCTACGAGTTCCTCGCCAATTTCAACAACGTGCCCGACCGCGGCAAGGGGTTCAAGTACGTCAACTCGCCGCCGTTGATCACGGCGCCGACCGAGGCGCAGGACACCGAACTGGCTGAGCTCGACGGGAGACTGCGTGTCGCGCGTGAGGCGTTCCGCGCCTTGCAGGATGCCGCCGCCGAGGCTCAGGCCACCTGGGAAGCCACGCTGGACGCATCGCTACCGATCGACTGGGTCTTGAGCGACAACCTGCTGGTTCATCACCCGCTCGATGGCAACCTCGCCGGCGTCGTGCAGGCCGCCGAGCCGGTGAAGGTCATGCTCGAGGATGGCCGCCCGCATTTCGTCGACGGCAAGGTCGGTGTCGCCGCCAGTTTCGACGGACGACGTTTCATCAACGCGGGCAACCACCCGGACGTCTCCTACGACGACCAGTGGACGCTCGCCGCGTGGATCTATCCCACGGCGAAGGACGGTGTGATCGTGTCGCGAGCCACGGCCGGCGACCAGGGCGAGGTCGGCTGGGGCCTCTATCTCGAGGACGGCAAGGTCCGATTCAACATGTCGACCCGTGTGCTCGACGACGGCGTGGCTGCCGAAACCGTCGACGACATTCGCCTCAACGAGTGGCAGCATGTCGTGGCCACCTACGACGGATCGAAGACGCCGGACGGAATCCGCGTCTATCTCGACGGAGCATCACACACGCTGACGGGCTTGAACGACCTGGTCGGCAACCGCCTCCGGCTGCGGTGGCCACTGCGCATCGGGGCCAGCGGCTCCGACAAGCCGCGCTTCGAGGGGCACATCGACGATGTGCGCATCTACGCGGCCGTCTTGACGGCCGACGAGGCGGCGGTCGTGGGAACGGCAGACTCGCTCAGCGACATTGCGGACATCCCCGCGGACCAGAGGTCGGACGCGCAGGCGGACAAGATGCGCCTCGCCTTCCTCGACCAATACGCGCCGCTCAAAATCCACGAGGCCTGGCGTCAGGTCATCGCGCTCGAGCGCGAGCGCAAGGCACTGTGGGAGAGCTTCCCGACCGTCATGGTGATGGAAGAGCTCGAGGACCGCCGACCGACGTTCCAGCTGATTCGTGGCGCCTACGACAACCCGGGCGACCCGGTGAGCCCGGGTGTGCCGGCGGTGCTGCCGCCGCTGCCCGCCGGACTGGAGCCGAACCGCCTGAGTCTCGCCCGGTGGCTCGTCGATCCGAACCATCCGCTCACGGCACGTGTCACAGCGAATCGCTTCTGGCAGATGTACTTCGGTACCGGCATCGTGAAAACGGCCGAGAACTTCGGCACCCAGGGCGAACGCCCAAGCCATCCCGAGCTGCTCGACTGGCTGGCGACGACCTTCATCGACTCGGGTTGGGACGTCAAAGCGCTCCAGCGCTCGATCGTGACGAGCGCAACCTATCGGCAGGCGTCGCATGTCACGCCGGATGTGTTCGAAGCCGACCCGGAGAATCGGCGGCTCGCGCGCGGACCGCGTTTGCGTCTGCAGCCACAGATGATCCGCGACCAGGCGCTCGCGGTCTCCGGCCTGCTGGTCGAGAAGCTCGGCGGACCGTCGGTCAAGCCGTATCAGCCGGAGGGTCTGTGGGCGGATATGGTCGAAGGGGGCTATGGCGATTACGTCGAGGCCGAGGGTGACGACCTCTACCGCCGGAGCCTGTACACCTTCTGGAAGCGAACGCTCGGGCCGCCGACGATGATGACGTTCGACGCGTCGACACGGGAGACGTGCATCGTGCGAACGGGACGGACGAACACGCCGCTCCAAGCACTGAACCTGATGAACGACGTCACCTACGTCGAGGCGGCGCGCCGGTTGGCCGAACGGATGATGGCCGAGGGTGGCACGACCCCCGAGGAGCGCCTGGCCTACGGCTACCACGCGGCGACGGCGCACCGTCCGCGACCCGAGGCGCACGCGGTGCTTGTCGACGGCTTCCAGCGCCACATGGCGCATTACCAGGGCGACCGCGCCGCCGCGCTGGAGCTCATCAGCATGGGCGAATCGCCACGCGATGAGACGCTGGATGTCGCGGAGCTCGCCTCCTACACCATGGCGGCCAGCCTCATCCTGAACCTCGACGGGACGATCACAAAGGAATAGCAGCGATGGATCCGCTTCAACATCTCGAGCATCTCCTCAGTCGCCGGCGCTTTCTCGAGCTCTCGGGGTCGGGCATCGGGGCGGCCGCACTGGCCACGCTCTTCAATGCCGACCTCGCGGCGCAGGCGCCCGGGATCCCCGGCACGGCGGCCGGGGGGCTGCCAGGACTGCCGCACTTTGCGCCCAAGGCGAAGCGCATCATCTACCTGTTCCAGTCCGGCGCGCCGTCACAGCACGAGCTGTGGGACTACAAGCCACGGCTCGCAGAGATGGTGGGCGACGATCTGCCACCGTCGGTGCGTGGCAATCAGCGCGTGACCACGATGACGGCATCGCAAACGAGCTTCCCGCTCGTGCCGTCGAAGTTCCCGTTCCGCCAGCATGGCGACTCTAGGGCGTGGGTCAGCGACCTGATGCCGCACACCGCCAAGATCGTCGACGACCTCTGCTTCATCAAGTCGATGCACACCGAGGCGATCAACCACGACCCCGGGATCACGTTCTTCCAGACCGGCGCGCAGCTTGCGGGACGGCCGAGCATCGGCGCCTGGCTGTCCTACGGTCTCGGCACGATGAACGCCGACCTGCCGACCTTCGTGGCGATGATCTCGAAGGGGTCGGCGCAGGCTGGCCAGCCGCTCTACGACAGGCTGTGGGGCAGCGGCTTCCTCCCGACGCGGTATCAGGGCGTCAAGTTTCTCGCCACCGGCGATCCGGTGTTGTATTTGTCCAACCCGCCGGGCGTCGACCAGGGCACACGACGGCGCTTTCTGGACGATCTCGAGAAGCTCAACCGGCAGAAAGAGGAAGAGTTCGGGGATCCCGAGACCGGCACGCGCATCGCGCAGTACGAGATGGCGTATCGGATGCAGAGCTCCGTACCCGAGCTAGCGGACCTGTCGGACGAACCGGACAGCATCTTCGAGCTCTACGGTGAGGATTCGCGAAAGCCGGGGACGTTCGCACGCAACTGCCTACTCGCCCGGCGTCTGGCCGAGCGCGACGTCCGGTTCATTCAGCTCTTCCATCGCGGATGGGATCAGCACACGCGACTCCCGCTGGGGATCGAGCGACAGGCCAAGGACGTCGACCAGGCGCAAGCCGCGCTGGTGCAAGACCTGAAGCGCCGCGGCATGCTCGACGACACGCTGGTCATCTGGGGCGGCGAGTTCGGCCGCAGCGCCTACTGCCAGGGGATCTTCACGGAAGAGACGTACGGGCGCGACCACCATCCACGCTGTTTCACGATTTGGATGGCTGGCGGCGGCGTCAAGCCGGGCATGAGCTACGGCGAGTCGGACGACTTCTCGTACAACATCGTCAGAGACCCGGTGCACATCCACGATCTGCACGCCACCATGTTGCACCTGCTCGGCATCGACCACACGAAGCTGACGTTCCAGTACCAAGGACGGGATTTCCGCCTGACCGACGTGCACGGGAAGGTCGTCGACGCCGTTCTGGCCTGATCCTAGGAAGGGTCTGCGACGAACCGGTAGCCGACGCCGCGCACGGTCTGCAGGTGCCGCGGTTTCGACGGCTCGTCCTCGAGGCGCCGCCGCAAACGCGCGATGAAATTGTCGACCGTGCGCGTGTCCGTGTCCTGTCGCACGCCCCACACCTCTTCGAGCAGCACGTTGCGCGTGACGGTGGTCCCTTCATGGCGGACCAGATGACGTAGCAATGCGGTCTCCATCAGGGTCAAGACCTGCTCGCGGCCATTCCGTTCGACGAGCTGTCGCGAGAAGTCGATACGCCCACCGGCGAAGCGATATTCGTTGGGCTCCTCCGATTCCCCGCCGTTCGCGCGGCGCCCGAGCCCTTCCTTGCGCCGCAGCAGCCCCTGGATGCGGGCGAGCAGCACGGTGAGGTCGAACGGCTTCGGCAGGTAGTCATCGGCTCCGACTTCGAACCCTTGCAGCACGTCATCGGTCTGCCCGCGCGCCGTCAGGATCATGACGGGGACGAAATTGCCAGCGTCACGGAGGCGCCGGACCACATCGAACCCATCCAGGCCCGGCAACATGATGTCGAGGAGGACGAGATCGAAGGCGTCGGCGGCGCTCAACCGATCGAGTGCGGCCCGCCCGTTGTCCTCCACCTCGACGTCGTAGCCCTCCGCGTCCAGGTTGAACTTCAAACCGGCCGCGAGGTGCTCCTCGTCCTCGACGATCAGCACGCGCGTCATGGCTGCTTCAGCGGCAGCTCGAGCGTGAACGTGCTCCCCTTCCCGAGCCCGTCGCTCACCGCGTACGCACGGCCGCCATGTCGGCGCGCGACGGCGTGCACGATGGTGAGACCCAACCCGGTGCCCCGAACGCGAGACGTCAGGGCGCTGGGAATGCGGTAGAAGCGCCTGAAGATGTGCTTCAACTCCTCGGTCGTGATGCCGGTGCCCTGGTCTCTCACCCTGATCGCGACATTGCGAGCACCCAGCGCTAGCTCCACACCGACCCGGACCGTTTCACCCGAGTACTTCACGGCGTTGTCGATCAGGTTGGTCACCGCGGCCTTCAGCTCGTCACGGTCACCCAGGATGACGACGTCGTCTTGCTGCGCCAGTCGATCGGACAGTTGCAGCTCCCCGTCATCGAGGTGGTGCTGCTTGCCGGCGAGGGTCACGCACTCGCGTACGACATCGGGCACGTCGACGTCGGTCGGGTCGATGATCCGCCGCGCTGCGCGCGTCTTGCCGGCGAGCAGGATCTGGTCGATACGCGCCTGGAGCCGCTCCGAGTCGTCGAGCATGATGTCGATGAACTCGTGCCGCTGGTCGCGGACCAGGTCGCGATACCGGAGGGTTTGCAAATGCAGCTTGATGGAGGCAAGGGGCGTCTTGAGCTCGTGGGTGACTGCGTGGATAAAGGCATCGTGCCGATCGCTGCGGCGGATCTCGCGAATGAGGAAGGCGGTGTTGAGCGCTAGACCGGCGATTAACACGGCAAAGCTCACGATCCCGACGAGCAGGAGCAGCCCGGTCCGCCAGTTGACGACGATCCAGCTGATGTTCAGCGCGATCGCGACGGCGATGAGCACCGCCCCGAGCAACGCGACCAGGACGACAGAACGCTTCCGCGTCCCGCTCAGGATCATCGCTCCTAGAATACCCTTCTGGCCGCTGATCGTGGAGTCGCGTGCGGCCTCGAGACGCCGCTGGACGCGAAGCGCGCCAGCCCCACGCACGGCACGAGAATCGGCATGCACGGCTGCCGTGACCGGAATGTGGACGGACGCGTGGGTCGTCAGCGACCGTCGGCGGCGAGGGGCATCCGGGCGGTTAACCGGTTGGCGGCGGGCACCCGGACATTCCAGGCGAGCCCGAGCTTCTCGAGCAACCGTATCTGAAGCCAGGTCAGGTCCAACTCCTGCCAGACGAGCCCGTGCCGGGCCGATGTCGGATGCGCGTGATGATTGTTGTGCCAGCCCTCGCCGAAGGTGACGAGCGCGACCCACCACGAGTTTCTGGAATCGTCAGGCGTCTCGAACCGTCGCCGGCCCCACAGGTGTGTCGCCGAGTTCACGAGCCACGTCGAGTGCAAGCCGAACACGACGCGAAGGAACACACCCCAAAGCAGCCAGGGCAGCCCGCCGGCGACAAGAAGCGCCAGGCCGAGCACGACGAGCGGCACCCAGTGCCAACCGCTGAGCACGCGATAGAACCGGTCCTTCATCAGGTCCGGCGCATACCGACCCATGAGGGCCGTGTCCGAATGCAGTGAGCGGCCGAACAGCGTCCAGAGCATGTGAGACCACCACCGGCCGTCGCGCGGGGTGTGCGGGTCGCCGGAGTGATCGGACTTCTGATGATGCACGCGGTGGACCGCCGTCCAGAAGATGGGTCCGCCCTGGAGTGTCAGTGTTCCGCACACCGCAAGAAAATATTCGAGCGGCCTGGGGACCACATACGAGCGGTGCGTGTGGAGCCGGTGATACCCCATACCGATGCCCCAGCCGATACACACCCAGTGCAGGGCAAACGCGATGGCCACGGCTTGCCACGTCGTGTAGAAGACGGCGGCGACGGCGAGTATGTGAAAGGCCACCATCGTCACGAGCGTCAACCAGTTGATGCCGTCGCGGGACCCGAACTCTTCCGAACCGCCAACGCCCTCAAGCGTCTGCTCTACGTGCGTCATCCTCCGGTCACGCTATCAGTCATCGGCCGCCAGATCGACGAAATCAATGTAATAGTTCTGTAAATTCGGCTGACATATAGTGTCTCGGTCGTTCCGCCCACGCCGATCACTAGGGTGAGGAGCTGAGAGTGCGAGTGCCACCGGTATTGTTGCTCTGTCTCGCGCTCGTGTGCGCGGCGACCGCCGCCCAGCGCGACACGGCCGCGAGGCTCGATATCTACGTCATTGACGTCGAGGGCGGTGAGGCCACCTTGTTCGTGTCACCGTCGGGCGAGTCGATGCTCGTCGATGCCGGATGGCCGGACTTCGAGGGACGCGACGCCGCCCGCATCGCCGCGGCGGCCGCCGACGCTGGCGTCCACCAGATCGATTACCTGCTCGTGACGCACTTCCATCGCGATCACATGGGTGGCGCGTTAGCGCTGGCCGAGCGGCTTCCGATTCGACACTTCGTGGACCGCGGCGCGGGCTCTGGACTCAGTGGTGCAGGTCGCGACGCGTTCGACGCCTACGCCACCCTCCGCGCGACGGGGACGCACCTCGCGGTCAGGCCCGGAGACGTCGTGCCGATCGCTGGACTCGACGTGCGAATCATCGCCTCTGGCGGCGACGTCCTTGCGGCGCCGCTCGCGGGCGCGGGTCAGCCGAACCCATTGTGCGACGGCTTCGCGTTTCACGGCGACGACATCACCAGCCGGTTCGGCGACGCGGACGACCAGCTCTCGGTGAGCGCGTCTGTGGGCTTCGGGCGATTCCGCACCGTGATCATGGGCGACCTGACGTGGAACAAGGAATACGACCTGATGTGCCCCGACAACAAGGTCGGGACGGTCGATGCGTATCTGGTCTCGCACCACGGTTCGGACACGTCTGGCTCCGAGGCACTGGTGAGCGCGCTGCAGCCCCGGGCCGCGCTGATGAACAACGGTCCACGGAAAGGCGGCGCCGTGCGGACATTCGAGATCCTCCGCGCGACGGCGAGCCTCGAACACCTGTGGCAGAACCACTACTCCGTAGACGGCGGCGATTCATACAACCGCCCGGAGCGATTCATCGCGAACCTCGATGATGGTGGCGATGGAACTCCGGCGGAGACTCCACCCGTCCACATGGGCCCCGCGCACTGGACCAAGTTGTCCGCCGGGAGCGACGGGAGCTTCACGGTCACCAATAGCCGGACCGGCCACACCGAGCGCTACGCGGCGAGGGACTGAGGGACTAGTCCCGCGGAGAGGCCCGCTGACCGAAGGCGCGCGCTACTCGGGCAGGCTGAACGCGATGAGCCCCGGCACCTCGCCCCCCACCGTGATCGCAAGGTATTGCCGATCGTCGAGCAGGTAGGTCATCGGCGCGCCCAGCGCGCCGCCCGGTAGATCGAGCGAGGCGCGCTCCTCGCCAGTGGCCTTGTCGTACGCCACTAGACGCGGCCCGCCGTCCGCCCCTCCAGCTGCCAGCGCGTGGATGAGCAGCGTCTTCGTCAGCAGCGGCCCGCTACTGCCCGCGTCACCCCCGACCGGAGGAAGATCGAGGTCGCGCAACATCGGATGGTTGCGTATCCGGTCGCCGTCCCCCGTCGGGGTCATCCACGCATGGTCGCCGGTGGACATGTCGATCGCCGTCATCCGTGTATACGGTGGCTTCCAGAGCGGCAATCCCCGCGGCATGACGGGACCGGCGGATAGCGACCTCCGCACGTAGCGAATGGTGGCGGGCTCGTCGGGCTCGGGCTCGGTCAGTCGGATGGTCGAGTGACGGTTGGCCGACGGGACGTAGAGATAGCCCGTTTCCGGATCGACGGCCGCGCCCGACCAGTTCGCGCCGCCGCCGACGGAGGGGCGCATCACCGTGCCGGCCAGCATCTGTGGCGTGTAGAGCGGGCCCAGCCGGAAGCCCTCGACCGCGTCGATGGCCATCTGCCGAATTTCCGGCGTGAAGTCGACCAGGTCGTCGATCGACGTCCCCTGATACTCGAACGGCTCAGGCCGCGTCGGAAACGGCTGGGTCGGCGACACCACCTCGCCCACCAGATCGGTGTCGGTCGCCACCGGCCGCTCCTCGATCGGCCAGATCGGCTCACCGGTCACCCGGTCGAAGGCGTAGACGAACCCCTGCTTGGTGACCTGCGCGACGGCCCTCACCAGACGTCCATCAACCGTGATGTCGAGCAGGTTCGGCGCCGCCGGGTTGTCGTAGTCCCACAACCCGTGGTGCACCATCTGAAAGTGCCACTGGCGCTGGCCGGTCTCGACGTCGACCGCCACCAGGCTCTCGGCAAAGAGGATGTCCCCGAGTCGATGCCCGCCGTAGTAGTCGTTGGTCGGTGTGCCGACGGGCAGGTAGACGAAGCCCAGCTCCTCGTCGCCGCTCATGATCGACCAGATGTTCGTGTTGCCCGAGTAACGCCACGCGTCGTCGAGCCAGGTGTCGGAGCCGAACTCGTCGGCGCTCTGCGGCACGGTATGGAAGTCCCACTTGTGCCGGCCGGTCCGCACATCGAAGGCCCGCGCCCACCCCGGCGGCATCTCCTTCGTCAACACACGGTCGTTGATCGACGAGCCGACGATGACGGTGTCCCGCACGACGATCGGGGGCGATTGCGACGACAGCTTCACCAGGTTGACGATATCGCGCTGGCCGCGCGTGGCCCGCGGTAGTCCCTCGGTGAGGTCGACGCGCCCGTGCTCCCCGAAGTCCTCGGCCGGCAAGCCGGTCTGCGCGTCGACGGCGATGAGAAAGCCGTCCCCGGTGCCCCAGACCACTCGCGCGTCGCCGTCGTTCTCCCAGTACGCCACGCCCCGATGTCGCCACGGCAGCGGGGGTGGCGTGCCCGACTCGTAGGCGCGCGGGTCGTGGACCCACAACGTCTCGCCGCTCCGGGCATCGATCGCCGCCGCGCGATACAGGGCCGTGCTCAGATACAGCACGCCATCGACCATCAGCGGTGTGGCGACCAGCGCGCGGATGGACGGTCGGGTGGAGGACCGCGTCACGCCGTCCCACGACGACCAGCGATCCGGCTCCTCGGCCTCGAGCAAGTCGAACAGCGTGTCCGCAGCCACGAGCGAGGTCCCGCGGCCCGCCGCGCGCGCCAGATGCGTATCGACGGTGCGCCAGTGCCAGGCGACTTCGAGGTCGCTGAAGTTGTCTGCTGTGATCTGATCGAGCGGCGAGTACTTCGTGCCACCGATGTCGCCACCGTGGCTCCGCCACTCGCCGTTGGCGGCGCCGTGCTGTGCGGCGACGGGGATTGCCGCAAACGCGAACGCGGCGGCCATCGCCAGGATCACTATCCCGGTCCGTTGCATCGTGTTTCCTCGCTCCCGAGTGATTCGGGCAGTGGCCCGATCGGGTCAGTACAGCACGAACGCGAACAGACGGTCCCCGACGGCGACCAGGACATACTGGCGCCCGTCGATCCGATACGTCTCCGGAGCGTTCGAGATATTGCCAATGCGCGTGTGCCAGACGAGGCGGCCATCCGCCGCGTCGAACGCGACGAAGTTGCCGCTGCCGTCGCCGGTGAAGACGACACCGCCGGCGGTCGTCAGCACACCGGCCCCGCCACCGCCGCCCGGTGGCCACGGATGGCGCCAGACGGTGCGACCGGTCCGGTAGTCGATCGCCGAGAAGGCATTACCGCCCGAGCCGACGGGCACCCGGTCCTTGCCGCCGAGTCCCATCGAACCGCGCGGATCCGGATCGGTCAGATACAGCAAGTTGAACCCGTTGTTCTCCTGCGTGTAGAAGAGCCCCGTGTCGGGGCTAAACGCCGGCGGCTGCCAATTCGCGACGCCCCCTTCGACGGGTGAGACGAGCGCGCCGGGAATGATCGCCTCCTTGTCCGGGTTCGGATTGGGAGACCCGCTGTCGCGGATGTGGCTGGCCCAGTTCGATGTCGCGCCGTATCGACTCGTCGCGATGTGCGCGCCGGTCACGCGATCGACCGTGAAGAAGTACCCGTTCCGCGCCGCGGTCGACACGAGCTTGCGGGGCTCGCCGTTGATGATGCCGTCAATCAGGACCGGCGTTTGAGCGGAGTCCCAGTCATGCGTATCGTGGGGCGAAGTCTGGAAATACCACCCCATCTCACCCGTGTCGACGTCGACGGCGATGAGCGTGCACGTGAACAGGTTGTCGCCCGGTCTGGCCACGCCGGTATAGCCGGGCGTCGGGTTGCCTGTGCCAAAGATGTAGTAGTTGGTGTCCGGATCGTAGACCCCGGGCACCCAGACCTGGCCGCCGCCGTGGCGGGCGGCGTCGAGGCTGGGCCACGTGTCGAGCCCGGGATCGTCCGCGCTCATCGGGACGGTGTAGAACTGCCATTGCCGCTCGCCCGTCTCCGGATCGAACGACTGCAGGAACCCTGGCGCGTCGAGGTCGTTGCCAGTTCCCACCAGCACGTGATTGCCGACCACGATGGGCGCCATCGTGGAGAAGTACTGCTCCTCGAAGCTCGCGATCGGCGTGTGCCATCGCTCCTCGCCGGTCCGCGCATCGAGGGAGACGAGGTAGTTGTCCGGAGTTTCGAAGAAGAGGTAGTCATGCCACAACGCCGCGCCGCGGTTCCCAATATGGGGGCCTCCGCGCGTCTTCCAGAAGTAGTGCCAGCGCTCCCCGCCGTCGCGGGCGTCAAGCGCCCACACGTGATCCGGCGCCGTCACGTACAGTAGGTCGCCGACCTGCAGGATGCTGCCCTTGATGCGCTGGCCGCCGATCGTGAACTCGCCGGTCCCTTCGCCACCGACAAACGTGGGCGCGCCGCCGCGGCCGCCCGTCCTGCTGTCGAGCGACGGCATACCAGTATCGACTTGCCTGGTCCACGCGAGCGTGAGGCGTGTCACCGTCTCGGTGGTGACCTGGGCGAGGCGGCTATAGCGCCGCCCGGTGTAGTCGCCGGAGTACGTCGGCCACGAGTCTTCCAGCGGCTCCAGCAGCGACGCCGGATCCACACCACCCCGCTCCTGGGCAGTGAGCACCGTCGGCCCGCCCACGCCGACGATGCCGCCACATACCGCCACGACGAGCGCTACGTCTTTGAGAATCATCGGAGGGTGGCCAGATACGCGGTGACGTTGTGGATGTCAGTGTCGGTGTACTCGGGGAGCAACGACCGGTGACGCGCCATTGGATCAGCAACCTCCACCGGGGGCACGCCGCCGCGCCGAGTGAACGACCGATGCCGGCCGTCGGCCGTCGTGAGCACGACGATGAAGTCGTCGAGTCGGTCGAGCCGACCCTCCACGCGCTCGCCCGATGGCTCGCTCACCGTCACCATCACGGGCGGTCGAGTGGCGGCCCGCGCCCCACCGCGGACCCACGTGTTCTGCAATTGCTTGGCGTCCGGGATCCGGGTTGCGATACCCCGAAGGTCTCCACTGGCCGAGTGACACGATGCGCACGTCGCGGCAAAGTAAGCCTCTCCTGCCACCGCGTCCCCCACCAACACGTTGAGCTCCACGCGATCGCCTCGGGGCGGTCCGCCCTGGGGGCTGGCCGACGCCAGCACACTGTGGATGAACTCCGCCACCGCGCGCCCATCATCCTCGGTCAACGGCTGCGGCGGCATCGACCCTCCACCTGACGACGATTGGCCGTCCCGCATGACCGGCCACATCGACTCGCCTTGCCGGTCGCCGAGCACGAGCTGCGAGCGAAGCAGATTGGGCCCACCGAGATCCCCGCCACGCAAGTCGACGCCGTGGCAGGCCCTGCAGTTGAGGTCGTACAGCCCCCGGCCGCGCGCAATCAACGCGGGATCACCAGGCGGACGCTGCAGCGCCGGATAGATGCCCTGGCGGCGTCCTTGCTGCGCTTCCGCGAGTGCAGCGGGACGAGCGGCACCGTTCCCGACGATGACGCCGGAGGCGACCACTACAGCCGCGACTACCGTAGCGTGACGGGTCACCGCGATTCCGCCCTCTTTCGCTGCATCGGGGCGATTATCGCTGTTATCTCACATCCTCGGCCCTGGACCCGGACAGCATGTTCGGCACTGAGTGATTGCCTTCGTGACAGGCATACTCGAACAGCGGGCCCGCAGTCGGGCTCATGGGCATGAACGCCGTCCACGGACCTGCCCACTCCGCGGGGTCGGTGACGGTGATTCGGTAGTCGAGCGTGTCGCCGTCGACGCGCGTGAAGCGTTCCTCGACGACGCGATCCGAGTTGGGGAGGTTCGCCGTTTCGACGACGAGCGTGTCACCCTCCCAGCGGCCGCGGGAGTCCCCCAACCATTGTCCGACCTCGCTCGAAATGTGAGGCCGTCCGTCCAGCGGGATGATGCGAGCGTCGTGAATCATCTCGACGAGGATGGCGACATGATCCGGTGTCTGAAGAATCTGGTAATTGTGGTTGTAGAAGCCAGGCGACATCGCGCCAGGCATGCCGCGTGTCAGGCAGCGGTCGTATGTGCTGAAGTCCTCGTATGAGGTGAATCCGCCATTGGCGAAGGAGCCGCGCTGTTCGCCTCTCCGCCGCGCGGCCGCCGGCGTCAGCGGCGGGTATTTCCCGTCAGGCGGATCCACGATCAACGACGTGCGCATGGACAACTCGCCTTGTTCTAGCCAGAAGTCGTTGTACGCGCCGGTCGGCATGAACGATGAGAGGGCTTCCGCCGAAAAGCCGGACCCCGGATTCCTGGCCGCCCACTCCTCTTCCGTGAGGAACTCCTTCCCAGCCAGGTCGGCCGGGCGTTCCATCGGTGTCGTGGTGGTGTTCGTCCACGCCCCCGCCAGATCAGGATGGCCCCAGGGTGTACGCGGAACGCTCTGTGCCACGACCGACGCAGGGAGCAACAAGGTCACGACCCATACGGGCACCGCAACGGGAACCAATCGGCTGCTCATGTGCAGTACCTCTTTGATGTAGGGGACGAGCGCTAGATTCAATGTTCCCGGGCCCGGTCGAGCGATTCCACCGGTGGGTCTCGCCTACCTCCGAATATAGCAGCAATCGACCTCTAGCAGCCTGTGGTGAGGGGGGCCGGTCGCCTTCCGTAATAGGCAAGCGAGGTGCCACCGTGACAGGGACGCGCGGATCGATTCCGCGGCTCCGAGATTAGAATCGCCTGGCGGCACGCGACGGGTGGGGGATCATAGCCACAGGAAGTATTAGACGAGTGCCGTCGGTTAACGTAAGGCTCGTTCTCCGACCCAGCGGCGAGACGGCGGCGGCGCCGGCGACGGATCCTCCCGAGCACAGGGCCAGAATGGGGGCGAGGGGCACATGCAGGCGCACGCCGGACGCAGCGACCAGGGATGTGCCTGGTTTGGGCTGCGACTCGTCGGGGAAGATACCCCGCGCGACATGGTCGGCGCGCGCGTCGTCATCACGCGTCCGGATGGCACGCCCCTGTGGCGCCGCGCACGCGCCCATGGGAGCTACGCGTCCGCGAATGACCCACGCGTGTGGTCGGCCTCGGCGACTCCGCAGATGAGCCCATGGTCCGCGTCACCTGGCCGAGCGGGCGCGTCGAGGTGTGGACCGACCTGCCGGTCGATCGGTATATACGACGCTGACGGAAGGCACCGGGCGGCGGCCGTGACCCCGTGTGGCCCATCTCAGGCGCAAGGGCAGATGACGCGAACGAGGATCGCGGAGTGACGACCTCGCCAACGCAGCCGCTCGTCTTCATCAGCTACCGCATTGCGGACACCAAGGGCGTCGCGCTGCGCCTCGCCGACGACCTCCGGGAGACGCTCGAGCTGGGCGACGTTTTCCTGGATCGCGACACCATCGAGGCCGGCGAGAACTGGCGCGCGCGCCTGGCGGACGTCGCCCGCGCCGATGTCGTGCTGGCGCTGATCGGCCGGCGATGGCTCACCGAGCAGGATGAATACGGGCGCCGGCGGCTCGACCGGGAAGACGACTGGGTGCGGCGGGAGATCGCGACGGCGCTGCGTCGCACCGGCAGAACCATCCCGGTGTTGGTGGATGGCGCCAAACCAGTGCCAGCCGACGCCTTGTCGAACTTGCCCGATCTCCGACCGTTGGCTGATCAGCAGGGCACGCCGCTGCGGCTCGACGACTGGGAACGCGACGTGGCGGCGTTGATCGGGCTCCTGGACGATCGGGGATTCCGCCGTGTGGCCATCACGCAGCCGGCCGGCGACGGGACCGGGCTGTTCGCATCCAATGTCCGTGCACGTGGCAACGCACCTTTCGTGGGGCGCGCGATGCTGTTGAGCGAGATCGAGAATAACCTCGGCGACACACGCGAGCGCCGCGTGCTCGTCCTGCGCGGGCAACCGGGCGTCGGCAAGAGCGAGCTGGCCTTGGAGTACGCGCGCCGACAACGCACCCGGTACCCGGGCGGCACGTTCTTCGTGGATGCCGGGTCGAGCGGACCGCCAGTCGACCTCGCCTGGATCGGCCGCAACGTCCTCGGCCTGCCGGTCGCCGAGGGACTCGGGTTGCGGGATCAGTGCGTGCGGGCACTCCTCGCGCTCGGCAAGAACCCGACGCTGTTGATTCTCGACAACGTGCCGGAATCGAAGACGGTGACCGAGTGGCTCCCCCCGGCGGGCATGCCGTGCCACGTCTTGTTGACGACGACCTGGGAAGACTGGGACGCGAGCTGGCGCGCGCTCCTGGTCCCGCCGCTCGGCGCCGCGGACGCGATCGACCTCGTCGCTCACCTCTCGAGCCGCGAGCTGGCGGACCAATACGGCATCCGGATCATCGCGACCGCTGGCGGCTTGCCGGTGCAGATCTGCCCCTCGGCCCGGCAGCTCGGTCGCGCGAGCCGGCGTGGTCGCCTCGCATCGTTCGAGGTCACCCTGGCCGAGGAGAGCCGGAGCTCCTTTGCCGGCGTGTGGAATCGCCTGGATGCCGACGCGCGGTTCGTCATGCTGGCGGCCGCGATGTTCAGCCTCGACCGGATCCCGCGCGACCGCCTCTGCGGGCTGATCGGCGACGAGGGCGGTTGGTCGAGCGCGCGGCTCGACAAGGCGATCGATGCTTGCCTCGACACCTCCTGCTGACCGGGACCGAGCAGCTCCGGATGCACCAGCTGGCCGGCCGCTTCGTGACTAGCGCGGGCCCCGGGCCAAACGACGCCGAGCTGCTGGACAAGGTCGCCGACCGGCAAGCGAAGAACCTCAAAGCGGCGGCGGTGGCCGTTGCGGCTAATCCCGCCGATGCAAACCGCGTTGCGGTGCTGCTCGTTTGCTTGGTGTCCTGGCCGGCGTGGGACTGGGTCGATGGCACCGGGCGATTCCAGGCCGCAGAACTGCACGAGATCGGGATCAGCCTGTACGAGATCGGACGCTTCGCGGAGGCCCGGCCGTGGTGCAAGCCCGCGGCAAGAGCATAGGAACAGGGGGACGCCGACGGGCACGTCGACCACGAGAGCCTGGGTTCGAGCCTCCAACGCGTCGGCCTCTGCCTCTCGATGACCGGGAAGCATTACAGGGCCCGTCCGTGGTACGAGCGCGCCGTCGCGGCGAAGGAGCAGGGCGATGTCAGCGGCAGCGTCGATCACGACAGTCTGGGCGCAAGCCTCTCCCAGGTCGGCTTCTGCCTCTCATCGACCGGCAAGTACGACGAGGCCCGGCCGTGGTTCGAACGCGCAGTCGCGGCCAAGGAGCACGGGGATGTCCAGGGCCGCGTCGATGGCACCAGCCTTGGGAAGAGCCTCAATCAGGTCGGGCTCTGCCTCATGTCGACCGGGAAGCACAACGAGGCCCGGCCGTGGTTCGAGCGCTCCGTTGCGGCGAAGGACGGGGCAATGTCGAGGGGCAGGTCGATCACGAGAGCCTAGGCACGGGCCTCCACCACGTCGGAGTCCGCCTCGTGCGGACCGGGAAGCACGACGAGGCCCGCCCGTGGTTCGAGCGCGCCGTGGCGGAGGCCGAGCAGGGCGATATCCACGGGCGCGTCGACCACGCGAGCCTCGGCATGAGCCTCCACGAGATCGGGTTCTGTCTGTCGTCTACCAAGCAGCACGACGAGGCCAGGCCGTGGTTGGAGCGTTCCCTCGCGGCGAAGGAGCAAGGGGACATCCACGGGCGCGTCGATCATGAGAGCCTTGGCAAGAGTCTCCACCAGGTCGGCTTCTGTCTTGCGTCGACCGGGGAGTACGATGAGGCCCGGTCATGGTTCGAGCGCGCAGTCGCAGCGAAAGAGCAGGGGGACGCCAATGGGCACGTCGACCTCAAGTCCGTGAGTAGAAGCCGCCGGTCCCTCGAGAAGTGGATCCGCAAGATGACGTGAGCCGCACGCCGCGCCGGCCGTGAGGCGGGGACCTCATAGGAAGTATTAGACGAGTGCCAGCCGTTAACGTAAGGCCCTTCCCCGGACCCAGGAGGGCGAAACGCCGAGGTCGGCCGCGGCGCGGATCCCGCGAACACAGCGCAGTGGGGTCATGAGGGCTCCTCCACGAGCGGCCCTGGGGCATGCCAGGCGATCGCAGAGAAGCGTAGGGAAGGGCAGAAGGCCGAGGCAGACCGCCCGCGCGGCCTCTGATCAGCGTACCGAGGGAGCGTCTACCGCGCAGCGGTTTCGTTCAATGCTTCCTTGTCGACCGGGGTGCCGTTCGCGAAGCACGACGACTGCGCGGATTCAGCGGCCGGGGCGTTCGACGAAGTGGCGCTCGGGCGGAAGAAGGCACGCGTGGTGCGGACCAGAGAGTGCTAGCGGGCGGACTCGGCCGGTAATCGTACCCAAATGCCCGACACATCCGCGAGTGCTGTTCCGATCAGCCGAGCAGCAATTCCGGTCAGGCAAGCACTCGACCGACCAGCCAGTTTATTGGCCACTCAGACAAAAAAAGAGAAGAGAGAAGCTGGTTCGGTTGCGCCCTAGCGAACCAGCTCAGTCAGGGATGGCGCAACCGAAACGGCGTGCGCCGATAGCGAAAACGATCGACGTCAGAATCGTGCAATAAGCAGCGCCGAGGATCACCCAGCGGTAATGCGTCTTGGACGGACCACCCGCACTCACATTGACAGGATCGCGCACTAGGGTCGTTCTGTCAACGACCGTGTTCGAGGCGACCCGTTGAGGGCTACGGTGACGTGAGGGCAAGCTGAGCGCTGATGACGATTCGCAGCCTGGCGACGTGCGAGCAGCGGTTCGTGACTGTCGCCGAGCTGGCCGACTACCTCGGGCTCAGCACGCGCGTGATCTACAGCGAGATCGCGACGGGCGCACTGCGGGCGAGGCGCTGCGGGCCAGGCGGGCGCAACATTCGGATCCCCATCGAAGAAGCGCAGCGATACGCCGGGGAAGACAGGCAGCAACAGCCAGACGCGGTTGGGAGGGCTTGAAACCTAGCGCGGCTGAGATATTGTCAAATGTTGTGGATCGGTCATCAGCGTGATCAGGCGGCCACCTTCCGATCTCCCTCGTTGTTTCGCTCCTGCTGTACCCCGTCAATGAACGTCACGCCGGCGCGGACGAGTGGCAGCAGATGCGCGCCATTGAGCCGACGCCAGCGCTGCTGTGCCATCTCGAGCAGCTTGTAGGCCATCAACAGGCCCTTGGTGCGCGAGCCCGCGCCTTTGGTCACGCGCTGCCGGAGTCGGACCGTGGCGAATGGCGACTCGATGACGTTGCTCGTGCGCACGTGCTGCCAATGCTCAGCTGGCAGGGCAAAGTGCGTGAGGAGGCGGTCGCGGTCTGCGTCCAGGCACGCCGCCGCCTTCGGGTACTTGGCCTCGTACTCGGCGATGAAGACGTCCATGGCCTCCTCGGCGTGTGCCCGCGTCTCGGCGTACATGATCTCGCGGAGCGCGCGCTTCGCTTTCGGCTGTAATCGCTTTGGCAATTTGTCGAGCACGTTGCCCATCTTGTGACACCAGTCGCGGAGCTCTCGCGTGTCCGGCCACACGTCGCGCACGGCCGCCCAGAAACCCAGGGCGCCGTCGCCGACCGCCCCCACCGGGGCCCGCATGCCGCGCCGCTGGAGGTCCCGCAGCACCGTCGCCCAGCTGTCGGTGCTCTCGCGGTAGCCGTCCTCCAGGGCCACGAGCTTCTTGGTCCCATCGGGCCGTACGCCGATGATCACCAGCGTACAGAGCCGATCGTCCTCGAGCCGGATGTTGAAATGGATGCCGTCGACCCACACGTACACGTAGTCACGATCGGCCAGGTCCCGCTGGCGGAACCGCCGGTAGTCCTCTTCCCACACCGCCGTGAGGCGCGCGATGTTGGTCGCGCTGAGGCCGGCCGCGTCATCCCCCAATAGCACCGGCAGCGCTTCGCGGAAATCGCCCGTCGACAGACCGCGCAGATAGAGGATCGGCAGCACCTCCGCCACCTTGGGCGAGCGACGCATGTAGGGGGGCAAGATCCGACTCGTGAACCGCTCCCGCTGGCCCGCGCCGTTGACCCTTTTGTCGTTCACCCGAGGAGCATGCACCTCGAGCGTACCTGCCCCGCACGTCACCTTCCGCGCCTGGGCCCGACCATTCCGAACGACCAGCCGGCGTCCCCGCGCGTCCCGCTCCTCGCCGTGGGCCTCGATGTACTGCCCGACCTCCACCGCCAGGGCCGTCATCAACATCCGCCGGGCTCCCTCCCGGGCCAGCTCGTCCACCGTCTGCGCACCGCGCTCTTCCGGCGGAACTTCGTTGTCTGCTCCATCGTTGTCGAGTACCTTCAGCATGGGTGGCGGCTCCTTTCACCGGCCTGCCAGCCGGAGTTTTCGCGTTGCTCACGCGAAAGGATACGCCGCCTTCTTCAGACTGCCGATCCACAACTTCTGGTTATATCTCAGCGCGGCTTGGGAGGCGCTCTCTTTGCTATCGCCACAATCGCGCCCGCCTTCTGTGTCTCTGCCTTCGCGGCGCGAACATCAGCAATGAGCGCAGCCATTTCGGGGATGCAGTCATCATCCCCTGGCGGGGCGGTCTCGGGAAAGCGACGATGGGCGTGTGCCTCCATTGTATCGAGCGTTTCCATGCCGGCCTCTATCACTGAGAGATCGCTTCAGGAACGAACTGGACAACGTTCGCGTCTTGCTCGCCCACCTCCAGCAGCACGGCTTCGAACCACATCTGGGCAAGGTAGCCGCGGGCGTCAGCGATGGCTGTCATCATCTCTAACCGTCGTGTCGCGTACGTAGCGGTCGCGCTGAGCTGGTGGGCTGACGAGCTTCTCCGGTCAGCGCGGCACGACAACAGAACCGCAAAGATCGACACCAGGATCGCCGCTGCGGGCATGAGCATCTCGACCATCGTGTAAATAGTTTCGCATCTAGTGTCATTGAGTATCGTCCTGCGCGTATCCCCCCAAGCTTTCTCGTTCTTCCTTCTCTCACCATAGGGACATAGAAGAAAGTATTAGACGTGTGCCGGCCGTTAACGTAAGGTCCGTTCTCCGACCCAGCGAGGAGACGCCGACGTCGCCAGCGGCAGATCCCGCGAACACAGGGCTGATTGGCGCTGCGCGCGGATTATGGCCGTTGCAGCAGGCGTGTCAAGGACGACGAAAGGGGGCGAGGGGCACATACAGGCGCACGCCGGTCGGAGCGACCGGGGATGTCCCTGGGGAGGCGGCCCCTGGCCAGCGTGGGCGTCTGTGACGGAAAGGGCCGCCGAGGGTGGCAGTTCTTGCGCTGCTTCGGGTCGGCGGCCCAGTGTAAGACCTACGGGGCAGGCGGTCGCACGAGCGACAGTAGACCGCGGACATCCGTTCAGAGGCTTGCGAGGTGATGCAGCGCGATGCCCGACGCGGTCGCCACGTTGAGGGAGTCGACCGACGGGTCAATCGTGATCCGCACGCGCAGGTCCGCCTCGGCCACGGCGCCAGCGCTGAGCCCGTCACCCTCGGCGCCCAATAGCAACGCCACAGGCGCGCGCAGGCATCCTGACTCGGCGCCGTCCGACAACTCGGTTGCCGATCGCTCGGGTGTAAGCGCGACAACCGTATAGCCACCCGCACGCAATCGGCGAACGTCGCCGGGCCACTCAGCCGATGTCGCGAACGGCACCCGCAACGTCGCGCCAATCGATGTCCGGACAGCCTTCCGGTAGAACGGATCGCCGCAGCCGGGACTGAGGAGGACGCCGGCAGCGCCGAACGCGGCGGCGTTGCGAAAGATACCGCCGATGTTGTCTGGGTTGCCGATGCGCTCGAGCGCGAGCAGGGGGCGCCCCGGCGCCGCCTCGGCGATCAGCGCGCTTGGCGTGATGGCGTCCGGCCGGTCGGCCAGCGCCAGATAGCCGCGATGGAAGTCGTACCCGCCGATCTTGAAGTGCGCGGCCGACGCCACATAGACGTCGACGTCCGCGGTCTGATCGGCCGCGAGCTCGTCGGCGAGCGCACGATGCGTGCTCTGGGTCAGCAGCAGCGCGCGAACGGAAAACCGGCGCGAACGAAGCAATGTCTCGATAGCGAAACGACCCTCGGCCACGAACTGATGGCGTTCGCGCAACAGCGTCGGGTCGGGCACGGCGCTGAAGTCGGCAAGCCTGGGGTCGTCGGGCGTGTCGATGGGGATGACGGGCACGTCGCCCACGCATGCTAGTGGACTAGCCAGGCGCGCGGACGACGGAGCGCTTGCTCCGGTGGCGATCGAGCACCTCGAGGCCGAGCTTCTTGCTCAGGTAGACCTTCGACTCCCGATTGTCCTCGTCGTTCGGCTCGAACTTGACGACGTTGAACTCGAGGTGATCAAGGGTCCCGCGCATGCCGTAGAGGCGATTCTTGGTCTTGACGATGATCTCGTCGAAGCCGTTGTCGTGGGCCCACGCCTCCTGCTCCTCGGTCAGGGCGCGAAAGAAGCCCTTCCCACGCCAGTCGCGGCGGGTCCCGCCAATCCAGCTATAGAGCACCTTGCGATCGTGGAACTCCACGGATGCGCCCAGTCGATCGACGAGATCGGCGAGCTTGGTGTCCTGCTCGTCCAGACGCAACTCGTGGGACACCTTGTACGAGACTGGCACCACCGTGCCGGGATCGTGAGGCAGGGGCGCCTCGGCCATGAGGATCTGATGGTCGCGACTCCCGAGCCGCCCGATGACCTCGCTGGCGGTTTTCTTGCGCCGGAACTCGCCGAAGTACTCCTCGATGTACTCGATCTCGAGCGCGCCTTGTTGGAGACTGTACTGGCGGACGTGATACTCCATCGCGGGGGCGACTGTCATCATACACTGGCGTCGTGCCCGAGCTTCCCGATGTCGCGGTCTACGTATCGTGCCTCGAACCGCGCGTCGTGGGGCACGACCTGGAACGCATTCGCCTGCTCCGCCCGTTCGTGCTGCGGTCGGTGACACCGGCCATCGACGAGGCACACGACAAGACCGTCCGGTCCGTACGGCGCCTCGGCAAGCGCATCGTTTTCGACCTGACGGATGACCTGTTCCTCGTCGTGCATCTCATGGTCGCGGGCCGGCTGCGCTGGCGAGAACGCGACACGGCGATTCCGAAGAAGCTCGGGCTGGCGGCATTCGATTTTTCGACCGGGACCTTGCTACTGACCGAGGCGGGGTCACACAAACGTGCCTCGCTCCACGTGGTCCGGGGCGCCACTGCCCTCCGGGCGCACGACCGCGGCGGGCTCGAGGTGCTCGGTTCGGACCGCGCGGCGTTCGCCGCCGCGCTGGCACGGGAGAACCACACGGTCAAGCGGAGTCTGACCGATCCCCGCCTCTTCTCCGGCATCGGCAACGCCTACTCTGACGAGATCCTGCACGCGGCGCGGGTGTCGCCGCTCAGACTCACCAGCCGGTTGACCGCGGATGAGATCGCGCGGCTCCACGACGCAGCCCAAGCAACGCTCCAGCTCTGGATCGACCGCCTTCGCACGGAAATCGGCGATCGATTCCCTGAAAAAGTGACCGCCTTTCGTGACGACATGGCGGTGCATGGTCGCTACGGGAAGCCTTGTCCGGTGTGCGGCGCGCCCATCCAGCGGATCGTGTACGCGAAGAACGAAGCGAACTACTGTGCAACCTGTCAGACCGACGGCAAGCTCCTCGCAGACCGCGCGATGTCGCGCCTGCTCAAGCGGGACTGGCCGCGCACGCTGGAAGCGTGGGAGGACATGCGGGGTGGCGACGAGCCTGTGAAGGAGGTTCTGTAACGTCCCGTCAGGCAGCCGCGCCGGACGTGCACATCCCGCAAGAAACCGTCCGAAGCCGAGCCACCGCCGCCCCTGAAGCCGCCCGACCGCAACCCGAGTCGTAGCGGTTTCTGGAGGGATTGCACGACCGGCGCGACCGGGGCCTACGCTGCCCGATATAACGCCCCGGCACGGTCGAGCGCCTCGCGATCGCCGACCAGCACCGCGGTGTCGCCGGGTTCATACACGAAGCTCTGGTCGCGCCGATAGATCGGCTTGCCGCCGCGCACGACCGCCACCTGGATGGCTCCGGTCACCTGTCGCAGGTTCAGGGTTCGCGCGTTCTCACCCACCGCCTGCGCGCCCTCTTCCACCTCCACGAGCTCCAGCGCGTCGTGAATGCCGAGATGCTTCAGGGCGTCGAGGGTCAGGTTCGGCGCCGCCGTGCCCCGGAGCAGGCCGTAGTGCTCGCTGCGTACGGCCCCGAGCTCGTGCGCGATGCGGCTCGGAGGAATCTCGTAGCTCTCGAGCGCGTGCGCGAACAGCTCGAGCGATGCCTCGAACTCCTCGACGACGACCTCGGTTGCGCCGAGTCGCATCAGATCGTCGATGGCGCGCACATACCGCGTGCGCACGATGATCGCCGCTGACGGATTCACCTCGCGCGCGACGGCGACGCCACGCCTCTCTTCGACGGGAGATGAGATCGCGAAGGCGATGAAGCGTGCGCGCGTGCACGACACGCGCTCGAGCATTGCGTGGCGCGTGCCATCGCCATACACGGCCGTGAGACCATCCCCCCGCGCCAGTCGCACGAGCTCGGCGTTCTGGTCGATCACGACGCACGCGATACCGGCCGCCTGGAGCATGCGTGCCAGATACCGGCCCGCGATCCCGTAACCGATCACCACCGCGTGGTCGACGAGATCGCCCGCGTCGGCTGCACCGCCCCGTTCGGCCTCGGTGTCGTGGTCTCGCCACGCCGTCCCGCGCAGGCGCCCGCCAACCGCTTCCGCAATAGGACGAGCGCGCTCGATGAGAAACGGCGTCGCCATCATCGACAGTGCCGCCACGGACAAGAAGGCCTGATAGTCGTCACCCGCGAACAGACCCAACGGCAGCCCGACCGCCGCCAGCACGAACGAGAACTCGCCGACCTGCGCCAGGCTCAGCCCGCTGATGAGGCTGGTCTCCAGTCCCCGTCCCCGCAGCAACACCGCGCCGGCGGCCACGACGCCCTTCACGCCAATCAGCGCGATCGTGGCTCCGCCGAGGACCAGCGGCTGGCTCAACGCGAGCGGGACATCGAGCAGCATGCCGATCGAGGTGAAGAACACCCCGCTGAACACCGCCCGAAACGGCAGGACGTCGGACAGCGCCTGCTGTCCATACTCGGACTCGGAGATGATCAGCCCGGCGAGAAAGGCGCCGATGGCTAACGAAAACCCGGCAGCCGCGCTCACGAGCGCGGTCCCGATCGCGAAGAACGCCACGCACATGGTGAACAGCTCTCGGTCGCGTAGCAGGACGATTCTGTCGAGCGTCCAGCGCACGATGGACCGCCCGCCGACGATGAGTGCCGCCATCACCCCGAGGCTGACCAGCAGCCGCACCCACACATCGCCCGCGGTCGCCCCCCCGTCGCCGGCCAGCAGCGGCACGAGCAACATGAGGGGGACGATGCAGAGATCCTGGAACAACAGTATCGAGACGACGTGGCGCCCCTGCGGTGTGTCCAGCTCGCCGCGATCGGCGTAGGCCTTGGTCACCACCGCGGTCGACGACATCGCAGCCAGCACACCGTAGAACACCGTCCGGCCGAGCGGAGCGCCCATGATCGCGCCGAGCAGCAGCGCCAGCGCCATCATCCCAGTCACCTGTGCGCCGCCCATGACCAGGACCGACCGGCCCCACCGCAGCACGTCCGACAGGGACAGCTCGAGGCCGATCGCGAACAGCAGCAGGACGACGCCGATCTCAGACAGTGCGGACACGGCGTCCGGGTCCGGAATCAACCGGACGCCGTGGGGACCGATGAAGACACCAACGAGCAGGAATCCGACGAGCGGCGGCAGACGCAACCGATGCGCGAGCGCGACGACCGGGATCGCCAGACCAACGATGATCGCCAGGTCGCGGAGGACCGACAGCTCGTGCATGACGATGATGGGGCGGTGCGGTCAGGCGCGCGCGTCAGCCGGCTCGTAGGCAAGGTTGCCCGTGAGCCAGCGCTCGACCTCCGGGATCGAGAGCCGTTTCCGCGACGCGTAGGCGGCGACCTGGTCCGCCCCGATGCGGCCGACGGTGAAGTAGCTCGCCTCGGGATGCGAGAAGTAGAGCCCGCTGACGCTGGCGGCCGGAGTCATTGCGGCGTTTTCAGTCAGCGCCATCCCGGCGTCGCCAGCGCCCAGTAGCTCGAACAGCTTGAACTTCTCGCTGTGGTCGGGACACGCGGGGTACCCGAACGCCGGCCGGATGCCTCGATACCGCTCCGCGATGAGGTCGTCGTGGGAGGCAGCGGACGACTCGTAACCCCACTCGCGGCGTACCCGAGCGTGGAGATACTCGGCGAACGCCTCGGCGAGCCGGTCGGCCAGCGCTTTGACCATGATGGCGCGGTAATCGTCGTGTTGCCGTTCGAAGCCGACTGCGAGATCGTCGACGCCGATGCCGGCCGTGACCGCGAACGCGCCGACGTGGTCGGTCCGATCCATGCCGGCCGGCGCGACGAAGTCGGCGAGCGAGCGATGTGGCCGGTCTCCGCCGAACGCCTCCTGCTGCCTGAGCATGTTGAAGCGTAGAAGCTCCGCAGCAGGGTCGGGGTGGGGGCCGGACGGTCGCGCACCCGGCTCGAACAGCACCACGTCGTCGCCGTCCGAGACGGCCGGCCAAAACCCGTAGACACCACGTGCTGTGATGGTACCGCCGGTGGCTATCTCCCGGAGCAGCGTCTCGGCATGGTCGTAGAGCTCCCGTGCCGCCTGACCCTGCTGCGGGTGGTCGAGAATGGCGGGGAAACGGCCCTTCAGCTCCCATGCCGCGAAGAAGAACGTCCAATCGATGAACGGCGTCAGCTCGTCCAGCGACACCGACACGTGGCGCCGGCCGGCGAACGCCGGCTCCGGGCGGTCCACCGCGGACCAGTCCGATCGGAACCCGTTGGCCGCCGCGGCGTCGTACGCCAGTAGCGGCCGGTCACGGCGCGTGGCGTATTGCTCGCGCAAGACGGCCTGGTCCTTGCGGTTCGACGCGTCGAGGACCTGCTTCTGGGTCGGGTTGAGCAGCCGGGCGACCACGTCCACGACGCGCGACGCATCGACGACGTGCACCGTCGGCTCCGCGAACGCCGGAGCGATCTTCACGGCCGTGTGCTGCCGGCTCGTCGTCGCCCCGCCGATCAGCAGCGGCAGTGTCATCCCACGGTGCGCCATTTCCTTGGCGACAAACACCATCTCGTCGAGTGATGGCGTGATGAGCCCGCTCAACCCGACGAGATCGGCCTTTTCATCCACGGCTGTGCGAAGAATCTTGTCGCACGGCACCATCACGCCCAGATCGATCACGTCGTAGTTGTTGCACTGCAACACCACGCCGACGATGTTCTTGCCGATGTCGTGCACGTCGCCCTTGACCGTCGCCAGCACGATCGTGCCCTGACTCGTTCGCCCACCGTCTTGCTCCGACTCCATGAACGGCTGCAGATACGCCACGGCCTTCTTCATGGCGCGGGCGCTCTTGACCACCTGCGGCAGAAACATCTTCCCGGCCCCGAACAGATCGCCGACGATCTTCATCCCGTCCATCAACGGCCCTTCGATCACGTCGAGCGGCCTGGTGTGCTGTTTGCGTGCCTCCTCGACGTCGGCCTCGATGAACTCGACGATCCCGTGCACCAGCGCGTGCGACAGTCGGGCGTCGACCCCGGCATCGCGCCAGGCCAGGTCGACCTCCCGTTTCTGACCCGCGCCCGTCACCCCGCCGGCGAACCGCACCATCCGCTCGGTCGCGTCCGCGCGACGGTTGAAAATGACGTCCTCGACGTGTTGCAACAGGTCAGGCCGGATGTCCTCGTATACGACGAGCTGGCCCGCATTGACGATCCCCATATCCATCCCAGCGCGGATGGCGTGGAGAAGGAAGGCCGATTGCATCGCCTCGCGCACCACGTCGTTCCCCCGAAACGAGAACGACAGGTTGCTGACGCCACCACTGACGAGGGCCCCCGGGCACGCCGCCTTGATGGCCGTCGTCGCCTCGATGTAGTAGACCGCGTAGTCGTTGTGCTCCTCGAGCCCGGTCGCGATCGCCAGGATGTTCGGGTCGAAGATGATGTCATGCGGATCGACGCCGGCCCGCTCGGTCAGGAGCGCGTAGGCGCGCCGGCAGATCTCCACCTTGCGCGCGACGGTGTCGGCCTGCCCTGTCTCGTCGAACGCCATCACGACCATGGCGGCGCCATAGCGGCCGATGAGGCGCGCCTTGGCGAGAAAGTCGGCCTCCCCTTCCTTCAGGCTGATCGAGTTGACGATGCCCTTGCCCTGGACGCACTTCAGCCCCGCCTCGATGACCGACCACTTCGAGCTGTCAATCATCACCGGGACGCGAGCGATGTCCGGCTCGGTCGCGATCAGGTGGAGGAAGGTGGTCATCGCCTGCTCGGAATCGAGCATCCCCTCGTCCATGTTGACGTCGACGACGTTCGCGCCGCCGTGCACCTGATCGAGCGCCACCGCGGTGGCCGCCGTGTAGTCCCCGTCCTTGATCAGCCGCGCGAACCGCCGCGAGCCGGTCACGTTCGTCCGCTCCCCGATGATCACGAAGTTGCTGTCGGGACGGATCGTCAGGCGTTCGAGGCCGCTGAGCTCGGTGTACCGCGGGCCGGACCGGTCGGGCCGCGGGCGCGGCGCCACGCCCTCGACCGCCGCGGCCACCGCCGCGATGTGGTCTGGTGTCGTTCCGCAGCACCCGCCCAGGACGTTGACGAAGCCGGCGTCCGCGAACTCGCGCAGCAAGCGACCGGTCTCGTCGGGTTGCTCGTCATATTCCCCGAACGCGTTGGGGAGCCCCGCGTTCGGGTAGCAGCTCATCCACGTGTCGGCAACCCGCGCGAGCTCGGCGAGGTAGGGACGCATCTCACGTGCACCCAGGGCACAGTTGAGCCCCACGGAGAACGGCCGCGCGTGGGCAATCGACACCCAGAACGCGTCGATCGTCTGGCCCGACAGCGTGCGGCCGCTGCGATCGGTGATCGTGACCGAGATCATCAGCGGTAGGTCAACGCCCCCCTCGTCGAACACGTCCTGGATGGCGACGATCGCCGCCTTCGCGTTGAGGGTGTCGATGATGGTCTCGAGCATCAGCAGGTCGCAGCCGCCGTCGATCAGACCCCGTGCCTGCTCCGCATACGATGCCCGGAGCGCCTCGAAGGTCGTCGCCCGAAACGTCGCGTCGTCGACGTCCGGCGAGATCGACAGCGACTTGTTCGTCGGCCCCATGGCGCCGGCGACGAAGCGGGGCCGGTCTGGGGTGCGCGCGGTCCACGCCGCCGCCGCGCGCTTGGCGATCCGGGCGGCTTCCGCGTTGATCTCGTAGACCACCGGCTCCAACCCGTAATCCGCCTGCGCGGTGGCGGTGCCGTTGAAGGTGTTGGTCTCGATGATGTCGGCGCCAGCCGCGAGATACGCTTCGTGGATCGCAGCAATCGCGGCGGGCTGCGTCAGCACGAGTACGTCGTTGTCACCCTGGAGATCGCGAGGGTGGTCCTGGAACCGCTCGCCCCTAAAATCACGCTCCTCGAAGCCGCGGCGCTGGATCATCGTCGCCATGGCGCCGTCGAGGATCACGATCCGGCGCGCGAGCGTGTCGTCGATGATCGCGCGCACATCGGCCACTCTGGCGTGTGTGGTCTGGTTGGTCACGATGTCTGCTTCGTGCCGACGGCGGTCAGCACGGCGAACGGGTCACCCGGGAGCGCGGGCTGCACGGTGACGTCCCGCAACCCGGCATCGCGCATCATCGCCTCGAGCGCTCCAGGGGTGAAGCCGGTCCATCGATCGCCGAGCCGATCCCGCACCCACGCCTGTTCGTGCGCGACGAGATCCAGGACGAGCACACGGCCGCCGTCAACCAGCACCCTGGATGCCTCGGCCAGCGCCCGTAGCGGCACCTCTGCATGGTGCAGCGCCTGGGACAGCAGCGCCACGTCGACGGTGGCGTCGTCCAACGGCAACTGCTCGATTTCCCCGCGTTTCCATTCGACGTTCGACACGCTGCTCCGGCGAGCGACCGCGCGCGCCCGATCGAGCACGCGCGCCGATCGGTCGACCGCCACGACCCGACTCGCCCAGCGCGCCACCTCCAGTGTGAGAAATCCCTCGCCGCAGCCGAGGTCGGCGACCCGCAGCTCTGGCAGCAGCATCGCGAGCGCGCGCGACCAGGCGGCCCAACTTCGTCCCGGCACGAGCTGGCGCGGGTCGCCGTCGCTGCCGATGCCATGTGCATCCCGTCGCTCGCGCCGCTGTTGGAGAACTTCCCGCAGACGCGTGTCGTCCGCGCGGATGACGTCGTCGGCCGTGGCGTCGGTGAACTGCTCGGCGAGGAAATCCCATACCGAACCAGACCGCGCGCCTCCGTGCTCGCGGGCCGCCCGATAGTACGTGAATCCACCCTCGCGCTCCTCCTTGATCAGGCCGGCCTCCCGCAACAAGCCGAGGTGGCGCGACACGCCTGACTGCGCGATCCCGAGAATCGCCGTCAGCTCAGTGACGTTCAGCCGCTCCTCGGCCAGGAGTCTCAGCAGGCGCAGCCTGGCGTCATCGCCCAACACCTTGAACAGGCCGCTCGCGCTGAGCATATCTATATATATATATTTACAGATTTAATGTGTCAAGGACTCTCGCGGACGAGGTCGCACGATGCGAGCCCACGTCAGTGGAATGACGAGCCGGTGGCATGTCCGCGCGTTGCGGGAATCGGCAGACCGCGGATCCGAAACGCTCGGGCCGAGGGGCGGGGCTACTTCGTGAAGTTACCGCAGGTCAGCATCTCAGAGCCGTAGAACGGGTTCCGCAGGTCGCCGGCTTCTTGCACCCACGACTTGCGGACCATCGGGCAGTAGGCGACCCTGAGATCGCCGAAGCCGACTTCCTCGCCGTACGCGATCAGCGCATCGCTTAGCGGGCCGAACGCCGCGCGCGTAACCTTGATGTTGGTCGCGCCGGCAACGGCCGCGGCGGCCGTAGCGATTCTCTTCGCCGAGTCCCCCATCGTCGCAGCCTCCGCGGCAATGGCCCTGGCAGCTTCGGGGACCCCGTCGGTCGAATCGTTCGCCAGCGCAAGCTGGATGTGCAGATACGGCGCTGCGATGCCATCCGCCACGGCGGCGGCCGCCGGTGCGCCGATAACGATGACGCTGACGATGGTCAAGAGACCCGCAAGCCAGACTCTGTTCATTCCTCGCCCCCCAACCGGAGTCACCCGCCATCTTACCGTGCTTCGCGAGATACGGTAAGCTCGGTTCATGAGCACGCGGACGACCGTTGCAGCCGTCCTGGCGGCGACGGCTATCCTCACCTCGGCCGGGCTCGCTCAGCAGCAGCAGCCCTTGTTCCGGAGTGGCACCGAGCTCGTCGACCTGTACGTCACGGTGACCGATGGCAGCGGCCGGCTCGTACCCGACCTGACTCGCGAGGACTTCGCCATCTTCGACGACGATCAGCCTCAGGAGCTCGTGCTGTTCGAGAACGAGGTGCGGCCAATCACCGTCGTCGTGATGCTCGACACCAGCGCCAGCATGACCCCGAGTCTCGACCTCCTGAAAGCGGGAGCGGAGCAGTTCCTGATCCGAATGCTTCCGGACGACCGAGGCCGAGTCGGCGCGTTCAACGACAAGGTGCAGGTCGAGCCGGCGGGGTTCACCGGCGACCGCGACGAGCTCATCGACTCGTTGCAGCTGCTCGATTTCGGCAACCCGACACGTCTGTTTGACGGAGTGATCGCTGGGCTCGACGCGCTTCAGGCCGTCGATGGCCGGCGGGTCGTCCTCGTCTTCACCGATGGCGACGATACGGCCAGCGACGCCGGATCACGCGACGTCATGGATCGAGCCGTCGCCGAGGACGTGATGATCTACGCGATCGGTCTCGAGATGGACTATTTCAACGGGCGCCGCCAGGTTCGCAGCCGGCCCGATGGCAACCTGAAGAAGTTTGCCGAGGAGACCGGTGGCGGCTACTTCGAGCTCGAAGAGACCGCGGCGCTGGGACCGACATTCACGCGGGTGGCCCAGGAGCTGCACAGTCAGTACGTCCTCGGGTTTGCACCGCAGAACCGCGACGGCAAGCTGCATGAGCTCGAGGTGCGACTCAAGCCGCGCGGGATGCGGGCTCGGGCCCGTCGCAGCTACATCGCGCCGTCCGATCCCCCCACAACCGGCCAGAGAAGTCGGTAAACCGACGACGCCGGTCGCGATGTACTCCGAACGCGTCCAGCTCGCGCTGACGACGATGCTCGAAGCCCATGGCCTCCGTCATCGCAAGGCGGGCGGCGGGTACGAAGCCGCACATGCCGCTTCGGTGGCGATGATCGTCGGCGACTACGGGTTCGACGAGGACACGCTCATCGCCGCCCTGCTCCACGACACGCTCGAGGACACCGAGCTCGCGCCGTCCGTCATCCGCACCAGGTTCGGTGAACATGTGCTCGCCATGGTCGAAGATGTCTCGGAGCCACCACGACCGGCACCCTGGCGCGAGCGCAAGCTGACCTACATCGAACAGCTCCGTGTGACGTCGCGGGACGGGTCGCTTGCCGTCGCCTCCGCCGACAAGATTCACAACCTCTCGAACATGGTCGCGGGACTCCGCTCGGAGGGCGCCGCGTTCGCGTCCGCGTTTACCGCGGGACTCGCCGCGATGGAGTGGTACCAGCGCGCGGTCTACGACCTGCTGCGTGACCGCTGGCAACACACGATTCTCGACGAGCATGGGCGGAAGCTCGAGACCTTCACGGTCGCCGCGGCCGGCGTCTCCGAGACACTGCGCTAATGTGGCGTCCCGGCGAGCGACGGACCGCGCGCCCTCGCGCCTCGCGGTCCGTCGTGCTGGCCCGTAACGGCGTCGTCGCGACGTCCCAGCCGCTCGCCTCTTCGGCGGGCCTCCAGATGCTGATGGAGGGTGGCAACGCGGTGGACGCCGCCGTCACCGCGGCTGCAACCCTCTCGGTCGTCGAACCGACGATGACCGGCATCGGCGGCGACCTGTTTGCGTTGGTTCACGACGGCCGCGCCGTGCACGCGCTCAACGCGAGCGGCCGCGCGCCCCGCCGGGCCACGATCGCAGCATTTCGTGCTCGCTTCACCGAGAGCCCGCTGATGCCGGCTGCCGGCATCTTCTCGGTGAGCGTTCCCGGCGCCGTCGACGGTTGGGATCAGCTCCTTGCGCGGCACGGCACCATCACGCTCGCCCGGGCGCTCGCCCCGGCCATCGACTATGCGCGCAGCGGCTTCGCGGTCAGCGAGGTCGTCGCCGGCCAATGGCGCGCGGTCGACTCCCTCCTCGCCACCGATGCGCACGCCGCGGCGACCTTTCTCCCGCAGGGCCGCGCGCCGAGAGCGGGCGAGGTCTTCGCCAACCCACGACTTGCGGCAACGCTCGAGGCTCTCGCCCGCGACGGAGCCGAGACCATGTATCGAGGGGCAGTGGCCGAACGGGTCGCCGCCGACGCTGACCGGCGCGGTGGCTGGATCGGGGCCCGCGACCTGGCCGAGCATCGATCCGACTGGGTCACACCACTGCGGACGACGTTCCTCGGGCGTGAGGTGCTCGAGCTGCCGCCCAATACACAGGGGCTCACGGCGCTCGAAATCCTGAATCTCATCGGCAACGACGACCTGCCGGCGCTCGGCCACAACTCCCCTGCCTATCTCCACCTGCTCATCGAGGCGATTCGTATCGCCTTTGCGGATCGCGCGGCCCACATCGCCGACCCGGCCGCCGTACCGGCGGACGTGGTCGAGCACCTGGCTTCGGCAGGCTACGGGGCCGCCCGCCGGACGGAGATCGACCCGAAACGCTCGGCGGCCGGATACGCTCCGTGGCGAGGCGCCGCCGCGGCGCCGCCTCCGCGCGTCGGAACAGGCGACACCGTCTATCTCGCGACCGCGGACCGGCACGGCCAGGTCGTCTCGCTCATCCAGTCGCTGTTCGGGGCGTTCGGGTCGGGTGTCGTGGCCGGCGACACGGGCATCGTCCTGCAGAATCGCGCCAGCCTCTTCTCGACCGACCCGTCGCATCCGAATTGCCTGGGACCGGCCAAGCGTCCGTTCCACACGTTGATTCCCGCCATGGCGCTCGAGGACGGGCGTCCGGCGCTCGCGTTCGGCGTCATGGGCGGTGACATGCAGGCGCAGGGCCACGCGCAGGTGCTCGCCAACATCCTCGCGTTCGGCATGAACGTGCAGGAGGCGGGCGACGCGGCGCGCGCGCGCTGGACAGGCGACGGCGTGGCACTGGAGTCGGGCGTCGCGCCCGCCACGCGGGACGGACTCACGACGCGGGGCCACCGGCTCATCGACGAGCCGGGCGGCTTTGGCGGGTTCCAGGGCGTGCAGATCGACGCGAAGCGCGGCGTGCTGTTGGGCGGATCCGATCCGCGCAAGGATGGGTTGGCCGTCGGCTATTGACCCGGTCTCACGCGGCGCGCGGTGGCCCTTCGCGCCGGGCGCCGAGCGAGGAATACGCCAGCCAGCCCAGCGGGAGTGCCACGAGCAGATAGGTAAAGTACCGGCCGTAGCGGCCGTCCGGGCCATACGGTTCAGTCGCCCAATGCAGCGTCTCGCTATAGGGGAAGATGTTGGCCTCGGTCAGCTCGTGGAAGCCGTAGACGAACAGCTGGAGGACGAACACGAGCAGGAAGATGGCCGTGACCTGGAAGAACTGCCCAAGGTTGACACGGTGGCCGTACCGCGCCCAGAGGAGCGCGACACCCGCGGCACACAAGATGCCGGCGACCGCCCCACCAATGAGCGCCGCGGACCTCACCTGGAACAGCAGCGCGTTCATCATGAGCGCCGTTTCCATTCCCTCGCGCGTGATCATGAGCAGCGTGAACCCAAACACGCCGAGGAAGGCACCGGTGCCCGCCCTGAGCGTCGATGCACGTAGCTTGCCCTCGATCTCCGCCTTCATGCGCCGCCCGGCACGCCACATGTGCACGGTGAGCGACGCCACCATGATGGCCGCCGCCATCGCGAGCACGCCTTCCCACAGCGCTTGATTCGCCGCCCGAGCGAAGGCCACGCCCGCGATCACGCTGAGCACGATCGAGACGCCGATGCCCCAGCGCACGGCCGGGACGAGATGGTCGTTCCCGCTCTTGCGGAGATACGCCAGGCTGATGGCGATGATGAGAAACGCCTCGAGACCTTCGCGCAGGGTGATAACAAAGGATTGGAGCATGGAAGCGGCTCTCGATAATGAGAATGATTCTCAGTTTTAGGGAATCCAGTCTATCCCCGACAAATTTGGTCGGTCAAGAGGGGTGCCGCGGGCCTAGAGCACTATCCCGTCCTTCAAGGCATCGTCGTCATCGATCGCAAACTCGTGCTCACCGGTAATCCACGCGCTGCCCTCGATCCGCGGGATCACCGCGGCGTACTCGCCGACCGTGGTCCGAGCATCCACCGTCCCACTGAACTCGGTGCCGATCATGCTCTCGTTCACGAACGGGCGCTCCTCGGACAACAGACCCATCGCGTCGAGCACGGCCATCACAGCTGACGTACCGGTGCCGCAGGGCGACCGATCGACTTGCCCATCCGCAAACACGGTCACATTCCGCAGATCAGCGCCCTCGCGGTCAGGAACCCCGGTGAACATCGTTCCATACACACCCGTCAGGCCGCCATCCACCGGGTGCACGACCGTGACGGCCCGCTCGACCGATGTCCTGATCTGCGACGCAAGCGCCCGCAGATCCGGCAACCGCTCGCCTCGAATCGGAATACCCGCCGCCTCGGCGTCGAGGATTGCATAGAACGCTCCACCGAAGGCGACGTCCACCCTGAGGACGCGGGTCCCGACCGCGATCGACAGACCTGGAGCCAGCACAAAAGATGGGATACCGCTGTAGGACACGCGGTCGACTCGGAGTCGCTGCCCGCCGTGACGCCGGTCCGTCGCCGCGACGGTGCGCACGGTGGCCCGTGCCCGAACCGTACCGGCCGCCGTGTCAAAGACAAGGTCGCCGGCCGAGTCCGACGGGTGCAGCATGCCGCGTTCGAGGGCAATGGTCGCGATCGCGATGATGCCGTGGCCGCACATCGAGCTGTATCCAGCGTTGTGCATGAAGAGGACGCCCGCCTGCGCGGTGGGGCTCACCGGTTCGGTCAGCACTGCGCCGTACATGTCGGCGTGCCCCCTCGGCTCCCGCATCAAGGCTCGGCGCACGCGGTCCCGGCGGCGACGCACCCAGGCCTGCTTCTCGTGCATGGTGGCTCCTGGCGGCGTGGGGAACCCGTCGACGATGAGCCGCAGCGGCTCACCGGCGGCGTGGGCGTCGATGGTCTTGATACGACGGATCATCTGGGGGGGGGGCCAACTGCGTCCTTCGGCTAGCGCCTCAGCCTAGAACCCATCTCATAAACCCAGCGTAGCACCGAGGGCCCGCTGCGCAGCGTCGCGACCGGCACGCCCCTGCGCGAGGAGAGAGCATACCGGGCCGTATGTGACCCCGCTGAGTCATGGTCCAGCGCTGGCCGCGCGAGATGCATCGGCGGCCGAATGCCGGCGGGTTTATGAGATGGGTTCTACACCGGCGCGCGACCGGTCTCGGTCTATGATGAGCCCCCGATGACACGACGCGTCGTGCCTGGGTTGCTCGCGTTCGCGCTCCTCACGGCGCCGCTAGGAGCGCAACAGGCCATGGATCCCCTCCTCGCGGAGGGGTTCGATCTCGCGTACAACCTCGACCACGAGCCTGCCATCGCAAAGCTACGTCAGGCAATCGCCGAGCGTCCGGACGACCCAGCCCCTCATCGGGGCACCGCGGCGATCGCCTGGCTGCGGATCCTGTACCTCCGCGGGGGGATCCTCGTCGACAACTACATGACGGGATCCGTCACCCGTCCGGGCGGCAAGCTCGAGAAGCCACCGCCGGAGCTCGACGAGCTGTTCCACACCCACCTTGCGCGCGCCGTGGAACTGTCGGAGGACTATGTGCGGCGCGCGCCCGACGATGCCAACGCGCACTACGAGCTGGGCGCGTCGGTCGCGCTCGCTGCTTCCTACCGCGCATCGATAGAGGGAGAATCGCTACGGGCGCTGCGTGATGCGAAGCGCGCGTACGAGGCGCACGAAACGGTGCTGGCGCTCGACCCGAGCCGGAAGGACGCCCAACTCACGCTCGGGATCTATCGCTATATCGTCTCCTTGTTGCCGCGCGCCTTCCGGATGATGGCGTATCTGGTCGGCTTCGACGGCGGCAGGCTGGAGGCCATTCGCCTTGTGGAAGAGGCGGCGGCGTACCCGAGCGAGGCGCAGGCCGAGGCCAAGTTCGCACTCGTGCTCCTCTACAACCGGGAACGGAATTACGCACGCGCGCAGCGCGTGATGGCCGACCTGAAGCGCCGCTACCCGCGCAACCGGCTCGTCTGGCTCGAGTCAGCGGCGACGTGGCTTCGGGATGACCGACCGCTCATGGCCGAGTTGACGCTGGTCCCGGGCTTTCGAAAGCTCGAAGCCGATGACCGAGATCGGATGTTCGGCGAACAGGCGGTCTGGCGACTGACACGTGGGACAGCCCGCGTCGCGGTCGGCCGGCCGGCCGACGCCGCCACGGACCTCCGCGCGGCTGTTGACGCAGAAGGCCAGCGTTGGGTGACGGGACGGGCCCATCTCGAGCTTGGCAAGATCGCAGACCTGGGCGGGGACCGCGCCGGTGCGCGCGAGGCGTACGACCGTAGTCGTAGGCTGTGCGATGACGCCCGGGACCGGGCTTGCGTGACCGCGGCCAAAGCGCTCCGCGACCACCCCTATGCCGGCCCCTAAATGGCCCCCGGCACAAGGACTCCCGCGCCGCGGGAACTTCGCCGATTGCGGGCTCGTCAGAATCGACAGTGGCCATCAAAACCTGGGTTGGCGTCACGATCGGCATCGTGGCGTTTGTCGGGGTGTGTGTGCTTGCGGTCGGCGGTGCAGGTGTCTACGTGTTTTTCCAGCACGTCGATATCGATGACGCGTCCGCCGCCGATGCCGACCGGAGCTTCGATGAAGCTCGGGCGCGATTCGCCGGACAGACGCCGTTGTTGAGCCTTGCCGATCACGAATGGTCGGTGAACCGCCGCCCCTCGAGCGCGGACGCGAAGCCCCGGACGCTCCGCGTCATGGCGTGGGAGACCGACGACGAGCGACTGGTCAACCTCAGCATTCCGTTTTGGCTGCTGCGACTGGGAGACGAAGACGCCGTCGACCTCAACTTCAACGATCTCGACGACGAGGCCGCGCTGCGCGACCTCGACCTCACCGTCGCCGACCTCGATCGCCACGGACCCGGCCTGATCATCGACTATGACGCGCCGCGCGACGGACGCGTCCTGGTCTGGGCGGAGTGACGGCCCTCCCCGGGTAGTCACCGCCACCCCTGCCCCGGCGCTTTCGGCTGACGACCACGGTGCCCCAGGCCCCCGACGCGGGTGTAGATCTGGCGGTCGACGTCGTCTAGACTTTGTCGGGGCTTCGCCGCAGACCCCACGCGGCCGCTCCCGCGGGAACCGCACATTGACTCGATAGATGAGCTCCTCACCGTCATCCCAACAGGGACGAAAAATCGATCGCGACGACCTACGCCAGCGGCGCGAGGAGAAGCTCGCGGACTTCCTCGCAACCGCGACCCGCGCGCTCGAAGGGAAAAACGAATACGAGCGAGCGCAGGACGCGCTCGATCAGGCGACCCTGCTCAATCCAGACGACGGCCGCGTGCTCGCGCTCTGGGAGCGCATGGATGCAGCGCGCCCCGCATGGGTTGATGCGCTCCTGCGCGACGCGCGGCGACAGGTGAAGAATCGATCGCTGGAGTCGGCGGCGCAACTCATCGATCATGCCATTGAGGTCATGCCGGACTCGGACGCCGCCGTCCAGCTCCGCGACGACGTCCGCAAGCGGCTGCGCGCGGCTGACCAGGCGCGCACCGTGTGGCGACTCGCGGCCGGTGCCGCAGTCGGCACCCTGTTCGTTGCGGCCGCCGCCCTCACGCTGCTGCGCTCGGCGGACCCGTTTGCGGCGGTGCGTCCGACGCTGGAGCGCGCGGAGCAGGCGATGGACGCGGGGCGCTACCGGCAGGCCGTGGCGTTGTACTCCGAGGCGCTCCGCATGGATCCGGAGAACGCCGCCGCGGCGTCCGCCGTCTCGGTCGCAGCGGCGGCTCTGGAAGCGGAGCGGCGGGAGACGATTGAGGCGTTGAGCGCGCGTGCCCGAGAGGCGAATCAGTCGTTCGGCACCGTGCAGGGCCAGGTGCGCACCGACCTGGGCCTTGGGGAGGCCGATACGGAAGGCCCAACCGACGCGGACGCCACCGACGTCGCGCCCGAGGGAGAGCCAGACCCGGCGACCGCGGCCGTCCCCGCGCCGCCGGCACCCACGAACGCCGCGCCCACCCGTCCCGCACCGGTCGCGGGCGCCCGACGCGACGCATCGGGTGCAGCTCAGGCGTCCGCCCCGACGGTCGTCGCCCGGTTGTGCAACGAAGGCTCCGCCTGCGGCATGCTCACCTTGCGCGTCGAGCCAGCCGCCACGATCCTGTTCAACGGCGTCGCAGTGGGCACGGGGGCCCAGGGGGTACTCAGGCTCCCCTCGGGCCGCCACCAGATCCGCCTGGAGTCCGAGGGGTATCAGTTCCGGCGAATGGTCAACATCGCCGGTGACGCGCCCGCGACACTGGAGGTCGACCTCGAGGACGAAGGGCTGCCGTTGAGTCAGTAGGAGAACCCATGCGTGCGACCAGTGCGACCTGCGCGCTCGTCTTGACCGTCTGCGGCGGCGCCGTGTCCCTCGGTCAACCGAGCCAACCGACGGACGGCCTCGCTGTCGGTGTCCGGTTCATCGAGGAAGGCGATTTCGAGGCCGCCGCCGAGATCCTGGACGCAGTGACGTTCCTCTTGGGCGGCGAGCCCGACAGCCGTTCGAAGCTGGCCCGCGCCTATCTGTATCTCGGGTGGGCACTCCTGTATACCGCCGATGAGGCGAGCGCGACCGCGCGCTTCCACGACGCGCGCCAGCAGGACCCGCAGTTCGTGCCGACGTCGGCTCAGTTTCCGAGGCGTGTGATTCGTCTCTGGGAGGCCGCGGGGAGCGGTGGTGCCGCGCGACCGACGGCGGCGCCGCGGCCCGCCCCCGTCGCCGTGGCGGACGCCAGCGATGTTCCGCCCGAGAACCGTGGCGCGCCGATTGACCCGTCGGTCTGGCTCTCGAGCAGCGCTGATCGTCTGCGTCTGCAACTCGCGCTCGCGCGACCGGAGGAGCGGTGCCCTGGTGAGATGCAGGTCGACGGGTCGCGAAGGCTGTTCGCGTGGAACCCCTCAGACCCCGGTACGGGGTGTCCGACGGCGCTCCAGGTACCCTTCGATGACATTGAGTCCGTGGGCGCCGCCAGAGAGGGCGGATTCGTCGTCCACCTGAGCTCCGGCGATGTGACACGACTGGTGTTCATCCCCGGGCCGTACCGCGGCTGGTTCGAACGGGGCTCGGACGGCCGCAGCCACCTGGATCTCTCGGGCGCGGAGACGGTCGCGACCCGCCTGGCGGTGCGAGAGCTCCTCACGGCCCTGGGTCGACCGCCGGCGAGTACGTGGTTCTACTACGGGACGCCTGTGGATATCGACGCAGCCGAGCTCCTCGACATACCGTCCGCGTACGACGGCCGTGCGGTGATGACGCGCGGACGATTCGCCACTGCGGTCACCGCAACCACGCGGACGTATTCGTTGGTCGCCGAGGACGCGGTCATTGACCTGACCCCGACCCCAGAGAGCCGGGCGTTGATTGACGCGAACGCCGCGACCCTGGACGGCGCCGCGCTCACCGTCACCGGCGTGTTTCGACGTCGACCCGCCGCCGCGACAGAGGGAAACGACGCGTCCCCGATGTACTCTATCTCGTTCTGGAGCGCATCGTCCGAGGTGTTGACCTCCACGAACCGCGAGTCACGCACGCTGTCGGACCTGTTCGCCATGACGGCGGTCCCGACCGATGAGCCGGTCGACGTGATCGGTCAGTTTCGCGGGAGCAATCTTTTCGGCGACCTACCGCCGCGCACGCGTTTGAGCGACGGCGTCGATGATTGGATCCTCCGGGATGGCGACGCTGCCATCTGGATCACCGGCTTGAGACCCGAAGGCGACGGATGGGGTCTCGACCTACGGAACAAGCGCGACACCGCCACATGGATGCGTGTGCGCGGTCGCCTGCGCGAGGATAACGGGACGTATTACCTGCTCGCGTCGAACGTGGCGCCGGCCGAGCCGCAATCGTCCCAAACGGCCGCGTCCCCGGGCCCCGTAGGCTGGGGCACGCTGCCACCCGACGTCCAGTTCACGCTACCGATCGCGTTCGAGGGAGCCCAACCGGACAGCCAGTTCGTGATTCAGTTCACGAAGCCGATTGATCCGGCCACGTTCGAAGGCAACGTCGTCTTGCGGTATGCGGATGCGTCCAGCGACGGGGGCTTCACGACCGTGAGCGTCGAGTACTCGGAGGAGCGGCGCACGCTACACGTCGATCCCGGCACCGCGCTCGAACACGGGCGGCAGTTCGAGATCCTGTTGCGGCCGGGCATCACGGATGTCAGCGGCAGGACCCTGGAAGAGGCCACGAGGCTGACCTGGCAAGTGGGCGGCTGAGTGGCACGGCGCGCCGCGCGAGCGCGGAGTGGGGCTCTCGGGTCCCCGCGGAGCGCTCGCGGGGGTTCGGGGCGAAGCCCCGTCTAACTAAAGCCCCGCGTAGTAGCCCTCGCGATGCCGGATCTGCAGCTCGGGCCGACCACGCACGCTCACTTCGATCCGCCGCCATCTGCCGTCCCGAGTCACGTTGTCCGACACATACGCGAAGCCGTACTGGTAGCGTAGCTCCTCGGCCACCTCCGAGAACGCGGCCTGAAGATCGTCGAACGACTCCGGCTGGATGACGCGGCCACCCGTCGCACGGCTCAGCGCCCCAAGCAGCTCCGCGCCGCGCGCCGCCTGGGCCCCGGCGGCAAGCCGTACGCTGAGATTCTGACCGAGCCCAACCGAGTAGACGCTCGCTCGACTGCGACGCGCTTCGGACAAGAGAACATCCGCGTCGACGAACGAGGTCGAGTCGACCCCATCGGACAACAACACGATGGCGCGACGCCGCGATTCATCGCGTTCCTGACGGGCTTGCGCTTCGATCTCGCGGAGTGCGCGATATGCGGCGTTCAGGACGGCGGTGCCACCGGCACTCGAGAAGCTGTCGATCGCCGCTTCGAGTGCATCGCGGCGGTCGCTGAAGTCCTCGAGGACCGACACGCGATCGTTGAACTGGACGATCTGGACGAAGTCATCCGGCCCGAGGGTGCGCAGGAGCTCCCGGACGGCCAGACGAACCGTGGGGAGCCGGGTTTGCATCGATACCGACCCGTCGACCAGCACGGCGAACGTGATTGGACTGTCGGGCGCATTGAAGATCTGAATCTGCTGCTCGACGCCGTCTTCCAGCACCTGAAAATCTGCGGGGTCGAGCCCGGCCACGTACAGGTTCGCCGGATCGGTCACGACCGCGCTCAGCCGGACCATGTCGAAGATGACCGCCTGCCGCGACCGCTGCTGGGCGGAGACGCTCAGCCAGAGCACGGCCACGATGGCGGTAGCCCCGGCTATCGACCCGATCAAGCGCTTTCCCACGGCAACTACCTGAAGTCGAACGTGATGGAGACCGTGAAGATCGAAGGCACCCGGAACCCGTTGCGCCGTGCAGGGCGATATTCCCATTGCTGGACGGCGTCCCGGGCCGCCTGATTCAGCAACGGCAAGCCCTCGACGATGCTCGTCCTTTCGACCACGCCCTCGCCGTTGAGCACGACCTGCACGATGACGACGACGATGCCCTCAAAGCCCTCGTCGAACGCCGTCTGTGGGTAGAGCGGTGGCACCGCCCTGATGAGGAGAGGCGGCCGATCCGCCTCGACGTCCTGCCAGGGGCCTCGCCCTGACACCAGACTGCTCGCGCGCCCCAACGATCCGGGCACTCCGCGACGGCTCGATGACCGCGTGCGGCGAAGCGACACGCTCGAGGTCACCGCGCGCCGCCGGACGGGCTCGACGTCGAACGGGATTTGCGACAGCGGGGTGTTGGCCGTGATGGGCGTCAGTTCAGGTTCCTCCTCGACCGTCTCCTCGGGCACGTCCGGCTCGAGGGCGTCGGGAGGGACGGCAGCGCCCGCCATCGCGGCCGGGAGCTCCAGCAGCATCATCGGGGTCACTTCGATGGCCGGCACCACGCGAATCAGCGCGATCACTGCCGCGGTGACGATGACAACGTGGCCGGCGATGGACACGGCAACCGATAACGCGCTCCCCGCGCTGCGGGGTGTGCCGGAGAACGGCGTGCCGTTCGACCAGGAAGCCGGTCCCACGAACCCCCCTGGCGGGCGTGACGGTTCTCCGCGGCCTCCCGGCAAGGACCGCGCCGTCTCCAAGATCGCCAGGACCCGAGGGTTGTCGGGATCGAGGAGGCCGGCTTGCTCGGCAGCGCTCAGCGCGACGCCTGGAGCACCCCGCGCCAGTGCCTTCTCCGCGACCAGGATGTGCTTCTGGATGGTAGTGTTGCGTCGGGCGACGAGGACATCTCGTCGACGAGGCGCACCGCCCGCGGGGTCATCAATCCGACCCAGTCCGGCGTGCCCGTGAAAGTCGCCTGGCGTCATCGACTCGACAGAAATGACGAGAGCGGGTCGGATTCTACCGGTGGGTGGGGGAATGCGCAAGCAGTCGCCTTACCCTCAACCCGCGTGCGTCCTCTTCGCGACGCTGATGTGCCTCGCGGGCTGTGGTGCCAACGGCGGTGGAGCCGCGGATCCGCGCGCACGGAACGTCAGCGACCGCGCCGCCCCGACCGACGAGATCTTCACCGATCGCGCACGTGAGGTGGGGCTGGACTTCTCCCAGTTCAACGGGATGACCGGGGAGTACTACCTCCCGGAGATCAACGGCTCCGGCGCGGCGCTCTTCGACTATGACAACGACGGTGATCTCGACGCCTATCTGGTACAGGGCAACTTCGTCGACGATGGGAGATCGCCGGCGGACGCGGTGTTTCCGCCATCGGGGCGGCTGCCGCTCGGCGACCGTCTCTTCCGCAACGACCTGGCATCGGGTGACGACTCCGCCCCCCGCCTGCGCTTCACCGACGTCACCGAAGAGAGCCAGATCCGCGCCACGGGATATGGCATGGGGGTCGCGACCGGCGACTACGATAACGACGGATGGGTCGACCTCTATGTCACCAACCTGCGCGCCAACCAGCTGTGGCGCAACAACGGCGATGGCACGTTCAGTGACGTGACCGTCGAGGCTGGCGTCGACGACCGACGGTGGAGCATCGCGGCCGTGTTCGTCGATTACGACCGCGATGGCTGGCTCGACCTCTATTGCGGCAACTACGTCGATTTCAACCTCGGCACCCATCAGGTGTGTCCCACCGCGCTCGGCGGGTCGGAGCACTGCGGGCCATCGAGCTTTCGACCGGAGCCAGACTCGCTGTTTCGCAATCGAGGCGACGGGTCGTTCCAGGACGTCACCGTGAGAGCCGGGCTCGCCAGCGCGTTCGGCAACGGCATGGGCGCGATCGACGCCGACTTCAACGGCGACCACTGGCCCGACCTCTACGTGGCGAACGATGGCATGGCCAACCAGATGTGGATCAACCAGCGCGACGGTACCTTCACCAACGAGGCGTTGCTTGCCGGCGTGGCCGTCAATGAGGACGGGGTGCCGGAAGCGAGTATGGGCGTCGATGTCGGCGACCTCGATGGCGACGGCGACGTCGACCTCTTCATGACCCATCTGGCGGGTGAAACGAACACGGTGTATCGCAACGACGGCGACGCGTTCTTCGAGGACGCGAGCATCGAAACCGGGCTCGCGGCGCCAAGCCTGGCAGGCACCGGCTTCGGCACCGCGTGGCTCGACTACGACCTGGATGGGCACCTCGACGTCCTGATCGCGAACGGCGCGGTCACCACCCTGGCCGACCAGTGGCATAGCGGGAGCCGCTACCCCCTCGGACAGGCGAACCAACTCTTCCGCAACGATGGCCGCGGCGGATTTGTGGACGTCTCGGATCGAGCCGGGGCCACGTTCGGCCTGCTCGAGGTCGGCCGCGGCGTCGCGATCGGTGATGTCGACAACGACGGTGACCCAGACGCCCTGCTCGTCAACAACAGCGGACCGGGTCGTCTGCTCATCAACAACATTGGCCAGGACCGGGGCTGGATCGGGTTCAGAGCGCTGGACGCAACCACCGGTCATGACGCGCTCGGCGCTCGCGTGGGTCTCGTTCGCGCGGATGGACGGCTGACGTGGCGGCGCGTGACAACCGCCGGCAGCTACGCGTCGGCGAGTGACCCGCGCGTCGTGATGAGTCTCGAACAGCGCGAGACCAGCGCGCTTCTGGCACGGGTAGCGTGGCCCGACGGCGCCGTCGAGGAGTTCTCCGGGGTCACGGCCGCTCGCTACAATGCGCTCGAGAAGGGCACGGGCACACCGGTCCGATGACCCTGACCCCTGACCGATGACTAGGCCGTTACGCGCAGCGCTCGCGGCACTCTGCCTCGCGGCGCTCGGACCGCTGGGCTGCGACCAGGCACCACCGCAGTCGTCGGCCGTACTCGACGGCCTCCCGCGACCCGACACGATCACGCTCCCCCCGGACGACGTCCGCCGCATCGCGGAGCAACGCGCACTCGTCGAGCGTTTGAGCGGCGGTGCGGCGACATCGAGCACCGACCTCGCCGATGCCATCGGCCAACTCGGCCAGCTCTACCACGCCCACGAGTTCATCGACGCGGCGATCACCTGCTTCACGCAAGCGGCGGAGCACGCGCCCAACGACATCCGCTGGCCGTATTTCACCGGCTACATCTGGCAAGGCGCAGGCTCCATGGAGAACGCGGCCGACAGCTTCGCCCGTGTCCTCGATGTGCAGCCAGCCTACGCGCCCGCGCGCTATCGCCTCGGGGAGACTCAGCTGGCGCGAAACCGTCCCGCAGACGCCCAGGAGTCGTTCGCGAGGATTCTTCGGGACGACCCATCCTTCTCGGCGGCCCACTTCGGCCTGGGACGGGCGGCGGCAGCGCAGAGCGACTTCTCGATGGCCATCGAGGAGTTCGAGGCGATGCTGCGCGACCAGCCCGACGCGACCCGCGTCCACTACCCGCTCGGCCTTGCGTATCGTGGGGCCGGCGATCTCGAGCAGGCACGGCGCCACCTGAGAGACGGCGGCGAAGGGCCGATCAGGCTCGACGACCCCATCGTCGCCAGCCTTCACCGAGTGGACGACGGGCCCAACGCGCTCGACGACTACCGCGCGGCGGTCGAAGCCAACCCTGCCAACCTCGCCGCCCGGCACAATCTGGCCGTGTCGCTGCTCCAGTCCGGCGACACGCAGGCTGCCAGCGAAGAGTTCCGCGAGATCCTCGCGCGCGAGCCCGGGAACACCGCCGCACTGGTCAGCCTGGGGAACATCGCCGGTGAGCACGGCGACCTCGAAGAGGCCGTTCGCCTCTTCCACGATGCGCTCAGGCACGCACCTGACTTCAAGCAAGCGCGCTTCAACCTCGCCCAGGCGCTGGCGGGGCTCGGTCGGTGGCCAAAGGCCGCGGGGCACTATGACGCCCTCTTCGAGATCGATCCGCGGTTCGCCTCGGTGGCCGATTTCCGCGCCATCGCTCTGATCAGGGCGGGACGGTATCGGGAGGCCGCAACAGCCTACGGCGCGCTCGTCGAGGTACAGCCCGAATCGACCGCCGCCCGCCTCGGCGAGGTGGAGGCACTCTGGCGTCTCGGAAACTGCGCAGCGGCGCGGCAGCGCCTCGATGCTGGCCGACGTGACATGCCGCGCTCGGCCGGTCTTGCCGAGGCGCTCGCGCGACTGCTGGCCACCTGTCCTGATGTCGGGGCGCGAGACGGTGCCCTCGCCGTGACGTTGGCGGAGGATCTGCTCGCGGCGAGGCCGTCCGCGCGGTTCGGCGAAATTCTTGCGATGGCGCTCGCCGAATCCGGACGGTTCGACGAGGCCCAGGACCTTCAATCGCAGCTGATCGCGGAGGCGGAGAGCAACGGGGAGGACGAGCAGGTGCCCCGCCTACGCGCCAACCTCGAACAGTATCGCGCCAGCCAAGCACTCCGCCTCCCAGGTCTCGAAGACTGGGCTGCTGTGCCCGGGCCCCAGTAGCCGGTACGGAGCGTTCTGCTCGATAGCACCGTCCTCATCGACTATCTTCGCGGCCCGCCTCGTGACCGGCAACCCACTGCACTTTCCGATGAAGGAGGTGGAGGTCGAGCACTGGCCGGTCGGCGCATGAACGGGCGCCGTCTCACGGTCGCGGAGTCAGCAAGGCCTCCGTGGCAGCCCGCGTCATGATGGCGACGAAACGCCGCGGTGAATACCCGAGGTCAACGACCAGTTCCTCCCAGACCTTGACCGACGCCTGTACCGTCAGCCAGTCGGCCGCCGTCCGTGGCGTCCACACGGGCCGAAGACGGCGCCAGGCCGCAAGCTGCCGGGCCGTCTGATAAGCTCCGCGACGCCGATTCGCCAGCCGATCGCTCCAGGCCGCGGCGATCTCGTCGTCCCCTACCCGCATGGCGTCGGCGGCGCGCACCACGGGATGAATCAGCGGGTTGTATCGGGCCAGGAACTCCGCGTAGCGCCGCACCAGCTCCTCCGCCGACTGTGCCTGACGGAGCGGCGCCGTGTGGGCGTCGAGGTCGAGCGACTCGTCGATGTACCGAGCCGCGGCGATCAGCAGATCGGCTCGGCTGGCGAAGTGGAGGTACAGCGCCTGGCGCGAGACACCCGCGAGCTCGGCGACCCGCGTGACGCTGACCGTGTGCGGCGGCGCAGCGAGCGCGGTCTGTGTCGCCTCGAGAATCCTGGTCCGCGTGTCTTTCGATCTTGACACAGTGTCAACCTACTAATATTCTGCTCTCTCAACAACTTGACAGTGTGTCAAGTTCGACCGAGAAGGACAGACATGACGTCCACCACCACGCGGATGCTCGGTGCCGTCGTCATCACCGTCGGGCTCGCCGCGTGCGGCCCGCCGGACTTTGCCTCGGTCACGCGTGAGGCTGACCAGCCCGAGACCACGCTCTTTCGTGACGTGACGCTGTTCGACGGGGTCGACGTGCACCACCATCGAGACGTGCTGATCGAAGGTGGCTCGATTACGGCGGTCGAGGCGACCGGGAAGGTCGACGCGGCGCGCGGAGGCGTCATCGTCGACGGCACGGGACGCACGCTCCTGCCCGGCTTGATCGATAGCCACGCGCATCTGATGTCCGCCGGCGAGAAGCGCCGCTCACCGCCCGATGAGGCGGCGATCGCGAGGGCATTTCTCTACGCCGGCGTCACGACGCTGCTCGTCACCGCCAGTCCCGTCGACCTGGCGCCCCTGCGGGAGGCCGGTCGCGCCGGAGCCGCTGTGCTCCCGCACTTCTACACGTCCGGGAGCGGCCTGACAGGGCCCGGTGGTCATCCGACCTCGCTCCTTCGCGCGATGCTCCCCGGCCGATCCGCTGGTTTGCGATCCGTGGCCTGAGCTCGCGGCCGGGGCCCGGTTGTTCGTCGGGACCGATTCGGGCGTCCTCGGGGTGTTTCCGGGAGCATCGCTACACCGGGAGCTCGGCCTTCTCGTGCGGCTCGGCATGGGACCGATCGAGGCCCTTCGCGCGACAACGAGTGCACCCGCCGCGTTTCTGGACCCGGACGCGCGCTTCGGGCGAATCGCCGTCGGGCAACGCGCCGATCTGCTCCTGGTCCGAGGCAATCCGACCGAGGACATCGCGGCACTCGCGGAAATCGACGGCGTGTGGCTCACCGGTGCGCGCCTGGCGCGCCACGCACATGACGGTGAGTGAGCCGTCGACCGATCAGCCCCGGCCGATGGTACAGTCAGCCGACCAACCCACGGATATCCTCCAGAGGAGGAGGGGGCATGCGTGCATATGCGTCGGCCATGTTTCGCGCCTGCCTGGCGACGTGCGCGTGCCTCGCTCTCACCGTCGCGGCGGGGGTTCCCGTCCAGGCGCAAGTCCAGACCTTCACGCCGGTGACCGACGCCGTGCTGCAGAATCCGGATCCAGCCGACTGGCTGATGTGGCGCCGGACGCTCAACGGCTGGGGCTATAGCCCGCTCGACCAGATCACCCGCGACAACGTCGGCGAGCTGCGCATGGTCTGGTCGCGGGCGTTGACGCCAGGCAGCCAGCAGGGAACACCGCTCGTGTACAACGGGATCCTGTACATGCCAAACCCGGGCGATGTCATTCAGGCGATGGATGCCGTCACAGGCGACCTGCTGTGGGAATACCGTCGGGCGCACCCCGGTGACTTGGAGGACTACATCCGGGCCGACACCAATCGGAACCTCGCCATCTACGGGTCCCACATCATCGATACCAGCAAGGACGATCATGTCTTTGCCCTCGACGCGACCTCGGGCCGGCTAGCCTGGGAAACTCAGATCCTCGACTACACGAAGAACCCCGCTCAACAATCCTCCGGCCCGATCATCGCCAATGGCAAGGTGATCTCAGGGCGCAGCTGCTTGCCGCGGGGCGGGCCGGACGCCTGCGTCATCACGGCGCACGACGCCCGGACCGGCGCCGAGCTGTGGCGCCGCCGCACGATCCCCGCTCCAGGCGAGCCGGGTGACGAGACCTGGGGCGGCGTGCCGTTCGAGGAACGAAAACACGTCGGCGCCTGGATGGTGCCGAGCTACGACCCCGAGCTGAACTTCGTCTACATCGGGACGTCGGTCACCTCGCCGGCGCCGAAGTTCATGCTCGGCGGCACGGACAACACGCACCTGTACCACAACTCGACCCTGGCGCTCGACGCCGACACGGGCGAGATCGAGTGGTACTACCAGCACCTGAACGACCATTGGGATCTCGATCACCCCTTCGAGCGCCTGCTGGTCGACACGGCCGTGGCACCCGACCGGGGCGCGGTGAGCTGGATCAACCCGCGGCTGCAATCCGGGGAGGTGCGAAAGGTGCTGACCGGGATCCCGGGCAAGACCGGGATCGTCTACACCCTGGATCGCGAAACTGGCGAGTTTCTCTGGGCCACGCCAACCGTGACGCAGAACGTGGTGAGCCATATCGACGGCGCCACGGGCGTCGTGACGGAGAACGCGGAGGTGGTGTTCAGCGCGGAGGGTCAGGAGGTCCTGTCGTGTCCGCACGCCGTGGGCGGCAAGGATTGGGAGGCCGGCGCCTATAGTCCCCTCACCAACACGATGTATTTCCCGTTGCGCAATACGTGCGCGCGGACGATGGCGACGTCCGAGGCCCGAAATCTCTACTCGCTCATCATCCGCGGTCAGATTGCTCCCGGCACTGACCAGGTCGGCACCGTGCAGGCGATTTCGGCAGAGACGGGAGAGACCGTCTGGAAGGTTGAGCAGCGGGCCGCCACCACGTCACTCGTCGCGACCGGCGGCGGACTGGTCTTCGGCGGCGACGGCAACGGGCGGTTCCGGGCGTTGGACCACGAGACCGAGGATACGTTGTGGGAGATCAACCTTGGCTCGGCGGTGACCGGCTTTCCGATCACGTACGCCGTCAATGGGCAGCAGTACGTCGCGGTGAGCACCGGCACCGCCCTCACCACCAACCTCCTCCTGCCCCTGACGCCAGAGCTCCGCCCCAGCACGGGCAACAACATCTTCGTGTTCGCCTTGCCCGACTGAGGAGCAGCTCCAGGGTGGGCTTCTTACAGAGTCGCCAGGTGCACGAGCGAACTACAATTGACCCCGTTACCGATGTCCCTTGCCCCAGGCGCCACGCTCGGCCCATATGAGATCCAAGCCCCGCTCGGCGCGGGCGGGATGGGCGAGGTGTACAAAGCCTATCTGGACTCCTCCCGTCAAGTGCTCGCGTGATGTCGGAAAACGGCACGGTGATCGGACTGCAGTCGTATCTTCGGCCTCTGTCGGGAGCGCTGCGTGCTCCGGGCCACAATGGAAATTCGCGCGCGTGGGATGCCAATCGCGTTTGAACGGCCCTGGTGGCCAAGCTTTGTATCGGCCCGTTCCCACGCCGGTTCCGACCGGTGTGCCATCTCTTGATTGATCTCGCGGCAGTCCTCCTGGAGTGAGTTGTGTTGCGTGGTCTTCGCTACGCGGCGACGGGCCACTCGGCCGCAAAGGGCCGGTCACCCTGCCACACGCGCCATACGATCCGCGCGAGTTTGTTGGCGACCGCGACGGTCGCGATGTTGTGGCCGCGGCGCTGTTCGACCGCCACGGCTCAGGTGCGAAACGCGGTGGTCGTTGAGCGGGCCTTACTGTGAAACAAGACGGACCGCGCGCCTTGGATGACGAGGGTGCGGAGGTAGCGGTCGCCCTGCTTGCTGATGGCTCCGAGCCGTCGGCGGGACCCGCTCGAGTGTTCCTTCGGGGTCAGGCCCAGATAGCTGGCGAAGTGTCGCCCGGACGGGAACCGGCGGACATCGCCCACACACGCGACCAATGCCGTGGACTGAGCAAGCCGATCCCTGGGATGGTTTGGAAGGTGGCGACCTGCGGGAGTTGCTCGGCGAGGGCGGCGAGGTGGCGTTCGACCTCACGGATCCGCTGTTCGAGCGTGCGGATCTCGTCACCCAAGGCCGCCAGGGTGGGGCGGAGGCTCAGGGGGGAGCGGTGCGTCGGCGTCTTCGAGCAGGGCGCGGACGTGCGGGACGACGTGGTGGGCGCAGACGGGGATCGTCACTCCAAACTAACGCAACAGGCCACGCAGGATGTTTAGCCGGGCCGTCCGCGTCCCTTGCCCAGGTGGAGCGAATGCGATGGAGGAGGCGACGGCTTGCTGGCTCACGGTCTTGACCGGCACCGGGTGAATCTCGTCGTTGCGCGCGGCCTCCAGCAGGGCCTTCGCATCCGCGCGGTCGGTCTTGCTGCGTCGCACATAGCGATGCACGTCGTGCGGCGGCAAGAGGTGCACGGTGTGGCCGAGTCGTTCGAGCTCCCGCCCCCAATGGTGCGCCGACCCGCAGGCTTCCAGCAGCACCGTGGCCGTCGGCTGTGTGGCAAAGAACGTCAAGAACCGCCCCCGGCTCAACCGATGCTCTTTGTCCACCCGTCCGGGGCGGTGCGAGATGTCCGCCTTCACCTCAGACCCCGACCGCCTCGCGCGCTTCGAGCGCGAAGCTAAAGTCCTCGCCTCGCTAAACCATCCCAACATCGGGCACATCTACGGCCTGGAAGAAGCCGAGGGCACGAAGGCGCTGGTGCTCGAACTGGTCGAGGGGCCGACGCTGGCGGATCGCATTGCCGAGGGGCCGATCCCCATTGATGAGGCGCTCCCCATCGCGAAGCAGATCGCCGAAGCCCTCGCAGCCGCCCATGAGCAGGGGATCATCCACCGCGATCTGAAGCCGGCCAACATCAAGCTGCGGCCGGATGGCACGGTAGGACCGGCGACCGGTCAGCACTTGACCTCCCGGACCACAGCGCGCATTCTTCTCGTACGCAACTTGTTTACGTCCACTGGAGTAGCCCATGACGCGCCTCGTCGCCATCGCCATCGCCATCGTCGTAACCGCGCTGAGCGGAGTTAGCCTTCAGGCCGAGGTGCCGGGCACTGGCGAGCTGTCGGGCACCGTCAGCGCCTCGCAGTCGTTCACCGCGGCGCAGGTCTACATCAGAAACGTCGACCACGGCATCGTCTACATGGTCTACACGAACCAGGGACGCTACCGTGCGGTCGCGATCTTCCCGGGAACCTACGAGGTGAGCGCCAGTACGAAACACTTCGAGTCGGACGCGCAGATGGTCACCGTCAGCGCGGGCGATACGGCCGAGGTCAATCTCTCGCTGAGTCCGCTCTCGGGCGATGCGCCGCCGCTCGTCATCCCGGCCGGTCGGACGGCCATGGAGCGCGGCTCCTCGGGGACGCTCGAGTACGCCAGCTACGACGAGATCTATCCGCCGGGCCCGGGTAAGGAAGTCGCGGAGCAGGTTTGCATGGTCTGCCACGGCGAGAACTTCTTCCCGACGCGTCCGGGGACCGAGCGGCAGTGGATGTCGTGGATCGACCATATGGTCGGCAGCACGCTCGGCGAGCAGGATCCGACCCGTTACGGCCAGGGGCTCCTCTCGTTCCGCGCGTCGACGTTCCGCTTCGGGCGTGAGGACCGAGACGCGCTCCTGGGGTACGTGGTGAAGAACTTTGGTCCGGACAGCAAACCGCGTCGAGTGGCCATCGAGAAGCAGACGCCGGTCGACGAGGAAGCGCTCGGCAAGGCGATGTATATCGAGTACTACCTCGCCGTCGACGGCCCGAACCAGGGGGTGAACGCGGAACCATGGGCGCGCGACCGCGTCGGGCGCTACGGTCAGGACCCGCGGTTCGACGCCGAAGGCAACGTCTGGCTCGTCGACCGCGGCGTCCCGCACCGCCTGGTCAAGCTCGATCCACGCACCGGCCAGCAGAGGGAGTGGCTCTACCCCGATCCGCGGAACGGCAACCACGAGATCCTGATCGACCCGTCCGGCATGATCTGGCTGCCGGAGCATCGCGGCCGCACCGGCGACGCCGAGAAGCGGCTGCTCGGCTTCAACTCGAAGACCGAGGAGTGGACCCACCGAATCCCGATGGACCCGGACAACGTCGTCCGCAACCCGACCAAGTTCCTGCAGTCGCTGGCGATGGACTCGAAGGGAAACATCTACGTCGGCTGGATCATGGGGGGCGCGCTCAGCAAGTACGACCGCGCCACCGGGGAGGTGTCAGTCTTCCGCATCCCCACGCCGCACGCCGTTCCCTACGGCGTGGTGGCCGACAAGAACGACAACATCTGGATCGCGCTCTGGAGCGGCGGCAAGATCGTCAAGTTCGATACGTCGAACAATTCCTGGACCGAGTACACCACCACGACCTACCCCGCGCACACGCGGCGGCTCAACGTCGACAAGGACAACAACATCTGGTGGGGGATCTACTCGGCCGGCAAGCGAGACGGCAAGCTGGTGAAGCTCGACCAGTCGACCGGCAAGATGACCGAGTGGACGATCCCGCAGCAGAACGCCGAGCCGTATGACGTCGCGCCCGATCCCGACGGCAACATCTGGGCGCCCGACGTCGGCCAGCGGACCGACGGGGACTACGGCGCCTCGATCTGGCGGTTCAACCCGCGCACCGAGGAGTTCACCTTCTATCCGAAGCCGCAGCGGCACGCAGACTCGCCGAAGATCCAGGTGACGCGTGACGGCGCGGTCTGGTACTCGCCACGCGGCAGCCGCGAGGCACCGGCGTTCGGGGTGCTTTATCCCGACATGGACAAGATCGACGACCTGGGTGCGTACTACGAGTACGGGCCGCCCGGGTATCCGTTCGAGGTGCCGGCCATCGAGACAACGATCGGCGGCGGGCAGTAATACGGGGGCGGGCGGGTGACCCTGCTGGGCCGAGCGGCCATCCCGTTCCGCCTCACGGATCTGGACGGACATCTCCACACGCTCGACGGCTACCGCGGGCGGTGGTTGCGGCACTGTCAAGTTGACGAGCGCAGCGCATAACTGGGCGGGATGACGAACTCCTGTCATCCTCTATTGGTAGGCACACGTCACCGCTTGCCATTCGATGAAGGCCCGTGTTCGCAGAAAACGGTGATGCGTCGCCCGCAGCAGATGCCGGCCGACGCGAAAGAGATTCTGCACCACGCCGAGCACCGCGGCGAAGCGTTGCAGGTGCGCAGCCGACTTGACCCGCCGCAACCGCCGCGGCGCTCCCGTTGTCGAGTCGGTTGATGCGAGACTTCGGCGCGGTTGTTCGCATACTGATCCGTGCAGTGGACGGACATGCCCGAACTATCGCCACACCCAACGCCGCCTAACTAGATCCGAGTTCTGCTCTATGGCCCTGACCGTCGGCTCCCGCCTCGGCCGTTACGACGTCACCGCCCTCATCGGCGAGGGCGGGATGGGCCAGGTCTATCGCGCCACCGACACGCAACTCGGCCGCGACGTCGCCCTGAAGATCCTTCTATGAAGCGGCTTGTCAAGTCACCTCGTTGTTCGTCGAAGCTCTCACGCTCTCCGATACACCCTCCAGTGAGCGCGCCGTCCCCGCACCCAGCTGGGGGGCGCGCGCGAACGGGTCGGCAGCTCGGTGTGCTGTCCACGGGCCCGGATTTCGGTCGCTAGGGGGGGCAGTTGGGTGGGGGACACGATCATTTTCGGCACTCGTGCGCCCGGCGGCTTGTTCCGGGTGGCCGTCGGCGGAGGTGAGCCGGAGGTGCTGACCAGTCCCGACGCTGAGCAGGGCGAGGGCAGCCACGCCTGGCCAGATATCCTGCCGGGTGGCCGGGCCGTGCTGTTTACGGTCCTTCCAGCGAGTGGCCCGGTCGAGGACGCGCAGATCGCGCTCCTGAACCTGGATACTGGTACCCGGCGGGTTCTCATTCCCGGCGGCAGCCACCCACGTTACGTCCGTAGCGGGCATGTCGTGTATGGCGTCGAGGGAACATTGCGGGCGGTGGGATTCGATCTCGAACGCCTGGAGGTCACGACTGACCCTGTTCCGGTGCTCGACGGTGTCATCACCAAGCCGGGGGGCGCTGCTGATTTTGGTGTGTCGGCCAACGGCTCCCTCGTCTACGTGCCCGGGGCGCCGGCGACGACGCAAGCCCGCACCTTGGTGTGGGTCGACCGCCAAGGACAAGAAGAACCCCTTGGGGCGCCGCCGGCGCCGTACGAGTCCCCACGGGTGTCTCCCGATGGGCAGTCTGTCGCGGTGGAGGTGAGGAACCCCGAGAACAGCGACATCACCATCTACGACCTGGAGCGGGACACGCCGACCCGGCTGACGTTCGATCCGGGCGCGGACCGGTACCGAATCTGGACCCAGGATGGTCAACGGGTGCTGTTTGCCTCGGACCGGGATGGGCCGATGAACGTCTACGCGAAGGCGGCCGACGGCACTGGCCAGGCCGATCGGGTGACAACGAGCGACGTCCCTCAATGGCCAGGTTCGTGGTCGGGCGATGGACAGACGCTGATCGTTACGAATCCTGGCCCATGGGACCTCCAGACGATCTCGCTTGGGGCGGAGGACCGGACTGAAGGACTGATCGAGTCAGAGTTCATTGAGTTCGATCCCCAGGTGTCCCCGACGGCCGTTGGATAGCGTATGTATCCAACGAATCGGGGCAGTTCGAGGTCTACGTCCGCGGTTCCCGAACGTGGATGAAGGGCTGTGGCAGATTTCGCGCGACAATAGCATCTCGCCAGTGTGGGCGCCCAACGGGCAGGAGTTGTTCTTTCGCGGTTTCACCACCCAGGAGATGAGGGTGGTCGCTGTGAAGAGCGCGTCAACCTTCAGTTACGGGAACCCCGAGGTCTTGTTCGCATTTCCATACCTCCGTGCGACGTCCGATCGACCACGTCAGTTCGATCCGTCACCGAACGGCGAACGATTTCTCATGATCAAAGAAGGCGCATCCGAGGACGGGACGGCGGCGGAGCCGCACATCGTCTTCGTCCAAGACTGGTTCGAGGAACTCAAAGCGCGCGTGCCGGTGCCGTGAACGGAGCGCGCCTGGGGAATGCACATGCGGAAGGCACTCCTTTTCCTCGACGGCGTGGGCAACGTGTTCTTGGGCCTGCTTCTGCTCGTGGCGCCCATGGCGGTCGCGGCGTGGCTTGGCCTCCCCGACGGTGGTGCCTTCTACGCGAGTGTGTTCGGCGCGGTGTTGATCGGCATCGGGATCGCGTTGCTGCTCGAACAGCGCACTGCGGCGAGCGCGGGGAAGGGCCTGGGTCTCACCGGGGCGCTCGTCATCAACCTCTGCTTCGGGTTGACGCTCGCCGGCTGGCTGATCCGTGGCGGGCTTCAGCTCCCACTTCGGGGGAGCCTCGTGCTCTGGACCTTGGTCGCCATTCTGGTCGGGCTGAGCAGTCTTGAGCTGGTGTCCGAGCGGTCCCCTCGATCTCGGTAACGTATCGCGATACACATGCCGCTGCAGCCCGGCACCACCCTCGGCCCCTATGAGATCCAAGCCCCCCTCGGCGCCGGTGGCATGAGCGAGGTCTACCGCGCCCGCGACACCCGCCTGGACCGCACCATCGCCATCAAGGTTCTGCCCGAGCACGTCGCCGCCGACCCCGACCTGAAGCAGCGGTTCTAAGCGTAGGAACGCTTAGTCTGGCTATTGCAAGAGCACACTCGCCCGCCGGCCACCCGACCTTCAGAGTCCTGCCAGGCGCCGTTCAAACGGCACGTATGTCAAGGGCGGACTAAAACTAGACCAGAGTGGCGGAGGAAAATCAGCCTAGCCCGTGACACGATAGTGCTGTCTCTAGGACGCCGGGCACTGGGCATCGAGATGGATGGATTGCAGGAACACGATGTGCCTTACGGCGACGACTGGGACAGCGCCGCAGAAGTGGCGGCCTGGGCCGAGACGTCCGACCGGAAACGACCCTGGCGGTCACAGATTCGAGACCATATCGCCGGCCTGGTCGCGATGCGGCCGCCGGGCACGCGGGTTCTCGAGCTTGGTTCGGGACCAGGATTGCTCGCTCATCGGGTCTTGCAGCGGTGCTCGCACCTGGAGAGCTACACCCTCCTGGACTTCTCCGAACCGATGCAGGCATTGAGCCAGAGACGGCTGGCGGCGTTTTCCGCAGCGTCCTTCGTGCTCGCGAGCTTCAAGTCCGAGGAATGGACGCGCCGCGTCGTGGGTCGGTTTGACTGTGTCCTGTCGATGCAAGCCGTGCACGAGTTGCGCCACAAGCGGCACGCACCACGATTGTACGAGCAGATCCACCAAGTCCTCGCCGTTCCCGGATTCATCATGATCTGCGATCACATTCCACCCGATGAGGCTCCGGCGAGTACTGCGCTCTACATGACTGAACAGGAGCACCTGGACGCGCTGGCGGCCGCCCACTTTTCGAAGACCCGTATTCAGCTCTCGATCAATGGCATGGTGCTCTGCCACGGGCGAGCGCGTGGCCTAACACGGTGCTGGCTTCCAAGCCCTCCTCCGCCGCATGCACTTCCCCGAGACGGCGTCCAGCGGCTCCCCGACTCTCGCCTGTCCGCTCGTTGCACACCGTCTGCCCGACCGAGGCGGTGATCAGCCCCGGCCGGTGGCATAATCAGCCCAGTTTTCTACCCCCACAGGAGGGGCCACGCGCGCGACGGCGTCGGCGTGCGTTCGGTTGGTCTCGCAAGGCCGGAGAGATGCGGACACGACGAACCATCACCGCCGGAGGTCTAAGATGAGGGTTCTTGCGGCAGCGGCGGTTCGCTCGTCTCTTGTTGCCGTTCTGGCCGCTGGCTGTGGATCGCCTCAGGATCTTCCCGCGAGTGGTCAGGAGGCGGAGTCCAGAGAGCCGTTGGCGGGTACCCAGCGACAGCGCGAAATCGACATCCTCGTTGAAGAGGCCTTGGCGCCTCCATCGATCGCGGTGGAACCGGGCTTCGCCTCCACGCTGCTCGTTCCCCCCGGGGACATGTACGACCCTCTGGGGCTGCGGCCCCGCGACGGCGCCGTCTGGATCGTCGATGACGGACGCCAGGTAGGCCAGCGGGGTGGACGCATTTGGTCCGTGGATTACGCGGGCGGCGTGTCGACCCTCGTCGATACGCCACGCCTCCTGCCGTCGGTGGGCTTCGATATCGCGCCTACGACGTTCGGCGACTTCGCAGGAGAGGTGTTTGTCCTCACGCAACCGCGCGCGGGTCCCCCCGGAATGCTCGAGAACCACGTGATTCTGCATCTCGATCCCGACGCCGGCGAAGAAGCCACGCCGTTTTGCACGCTCCCTCCGAACGGAACGCTGGGCAACGGGAACGCAGGCGCCGGCCTCGCCGCGAGATTCGCGCCGCCGGGGAGCCCGTTCGGTGACCGGCTGTTCGCCGTCACGCTGGCGAATAGCACCGTCTACCAGGCGACGTCCGACGGCACGTGCGCACCGTTCGTCACGTTTGCCGGTCCGTGGTTTACGCCAAATAACCTGGCGTTTTCGGTCGACGGCACGAGGATGCTCGTGACCGTGCGGAGCAGCCTTGGAGTCGGAGCGGGCGGAGCGCCCGTGGATGGCGCGATCGTCGCGGTCGCGCCTGACGGCACAATCGACTCGGAGCCGGTCGTTGTCGTACCGGGGGAAGGCGTACTCACCCTGGCCATCGCCCCATCGACCTTCGGCGCGTATGCCGGGCAGCTGTTCCTCACCGCGAACTCTGGAGGCTCGAGACTCGCGAGCGGAAAGGTCTACCGTCTAGCCGCCGACGGGCAGGCACACCTGGTGGCCTCGGGATTCGGGTCGCCGTACGGGATGGCCTTTGCCGACGACTCGCTCTGGGTCACTGATATCGGCCGTGACTACATCGGTGGCGGGTACCACCTGCCAGACGGCTTCGTGGTCACGATACGGCCCAGCTCGTAAGACCACGGGCGTTGCACACGGTCTGCCCCTCCGAGGCCGTGATCCGCCCGGCCGGTGGCATAATCAGCCATTCCGGATACCCCCACATAGGAGGGCCCATGCGTGCATCTGCATCGGCGCCGTTCCGTGCATGCCTTGCGACGTTCGCGTGCGCCGCGTTCGTCGTCGCAGCCGGGGTTCCCGGCCAGGCGCAAGTCGAGTCCCTCACGCCTGTTACCGACGCGGTCTTGCAGAATCCCGATCCCGCCGACTGGCTCATGTGGCGCCGCACGCTCGACAGCTGGGGCTACAGCCCGCTGGATCAGATCACCCGAGAGACCGTAGGCGATCTGCGCATGGTCTGGTCTCGCGGCCTGACGGAGGGGAGCCAGCAAGGGACGCCGCTGGTCTATGACGGTGTGATGTTCATGCCCAACCCGCGCGACGTCATCCAGGCGATTGACGCCGTCACGGGCGACCTGATCTGGGAATACCGCCGGGAGCGCCCGGATGATCTCGAGGACTTCGTCCCGATCTCGTCCGCCAACCGGAACATCGCCATCTACAGCAATTTGATCATCGACACGAGTTCCGACGACCACGTCTTCGCGCTCGACGCGGCGACCGGCCGGTTGGTGTGGGAAACCCAGATCCTGGACTACACGAAGAACCCCGCCCATCAGACCTCCGGCCCGATTATTGCCAACGGGAAGGTCATTTCAGGTCGAGGATGTATGCCGCAGGGAGGCCCGGACGCCTGCGTCATCACGGCGCACGATGCGATGTCGGGCGAAGAAGTGTGGCGCAGGCGCCTGATTCCTGCCCCAGGTGAGCCGGGGGACGAGACGTGGGGCGACGTGCCGTACGAGAGGCGAGCACACGTCGGTTCCTGGATGGTGCCCAGTTACGATCCCGCCCTGAACCTCGTCTACATCGGGACATCGGTCACCTCGCCCGCCCCGAAGTTCATGCTCGGCGGCGTCGACAACAAGCACCTGTATCACAACTCGACGCTCGCACTGGACGCCGACACGGGCGGGATCGTCTGGTACTACCAACATCTCAACGACCACTGGGATCTCGATCATCCGTTCGAGCGGTTGTTGGTCGACACGGTGGTGGCACCGAACGCGGCGGCGGTGAGTTGGATCAATCCGCGGCTCCAAGCAGGGGAACGGCGGCAGGTCGTGACGGGGATTCCTGGCAAGACGGGCGTGGTGTACACCCTGGACCGGGCCACCGGGGAGTTTTTGTGGGCGACTCCGACGATTACGCAGAACGTGATCAGCAGTATCGACGGCGCGACGGGGGCGGTGACGGAGAACTCGGAGCTCGTCTTTACGGGCAGCGGCCAGGAGGTCCTCGCCTGCCCACACGCCAGTGGCGGAAAGGACTGGGAGGCCGGCGCCTATAGTCCGCTGACCAACATGATGTACATGCCGCTGCGCAATGTCTGTGCGCGGATGCTCGCGACCACCGAGGGCGACGACATCAGCAACGAGCTCTACTCGCTCGCGTGGCGCAGCCAGATTACGCCGGGGACCGATCAAGTCGGCACCGTGCAGGCGATCTCCGCCGAGACCGGCGAGATCACCTGGGCGTACGAACAGCGGGCCGCCACCATGTCGCTCGTCGCGACCGGAGGGGGCCTCGTGTTTGGGGGCGATGTCAATGGGCGGTTCCGGGCCTTGGACCACGAGACTGGGGACGTGCTGTGGGAGATCAACCTCGGCTCGTCGGTCAGCGGCTTTCCAATCACCTTCGCCGTCGACGGACGCCAGTACGTCGCCGCGAGCACGGGCACACCGCGCTTCCTCACCCTGACGCCCGAGTTACACCCGAGCGTTGGCAACAACCTCTTCGTGTTTGCGCTGCCCTAACGTCTTGCGGAGTCTATGGCCCTGACCGTCGGCGACCGCCTCGGCCATTACGACGTCACCGCCCTCATCGGCGAAGGCGGGATGGGGCAGGTCTATCGCGCCACCGACACCCAACTCGCCCGTGATGTTGCGCTGAAGATCCTTCTATGAAGCGGCTTGTCAAGTCACCTCGTTGTTCGTCGAAGCTCTCACGCTCTCCGATACACCCTCCAGTGAGCGCGCCGTCCCCGCACCCAGCTGGGGGGCGCGCGCGAACGGGTCGGCAGCTCGGTGTGCTGTCCACGGGCCCGGATTTCGGTCGCTAGGGTAACAACCTGCTTAGACGCGCCGGGCTGAAGCCGCGAGGTGCGTCATCCTTCTATTCGCGCTCGACAAGGGCGATCTCTGATCGCCGGCGCAAGAGACGATCCGAATGGGGGGCGGCACCATCTCCCTGCCGGCCTCGCGTGCGACCAAGGATCTTCACGTGCTCACCCACCAACCCTGCAACCCCGGACCTCACTCAGTGGCCCGACCGCACCACCAAGGACTTACCCGCTCATCCCGTGCGGCACTGGGACCCCGACGCGGCGCCCGTCATAGACCGTCTGGTCCCGCCACATCGCAAACAGGATCCCCGCCAACCGGCGCGCGACGGCCACGGTGGCGATGCGCCGGCCGCGGCGCGTGGCCAGTTGCTCGGCCCAGGCGCGCAGGCCCGCGGCCTCCGCCCGGCGAGACCGGAGCGCGGCCCACGCGGCTTGCACCAGCAACCAGCGCATGCGCGGATTGCCCGCCTTCGTAATGTGGCCCCGACGGTGGCGGTCCGCAGAGCTGTCCTCGCTGGGCACCAAGCCGAGAAAGCTCTCGACCTGGTGGGCCCCGCCAAAGCGCCCCGCCTCATCCAGCGTCGCGACGAATGCCGTCGCGATGAGGGGGCCTACCCCGGGGGCGGTAGTCAACCGCTGTACCACCGGGTTGGCCGCCGCCGTCTCGATGACCTGGGCATCGGCCACGGCGAGCTGCGCGGTCAACTGTTCCCACAGGGCGAGCAGCGGCTGGAGCGCCGCCTGTAACTCGTCGGGGAGCTCCAGCTCCGTCACATACGTACCGAATCGGTCGGCATCCCCGGCCCGGACGCGCAGTCCCTCCCGCCGCACCAGCGCCCGCACCAAGGCGATGGTGCGCCCGCGGGTCCGCACGAGCAGGTCGCGCACCCGGAGCTGGCGCCGCACCCGATGCTGGGCGGCCGACACGCGATGCGCCGGGCGATAGGAACCGAGTCGGGCCGCCTCGGCCAGCATCCGCGCATCGCGCCGATCCGTCTTCACACGCCGGCGCCGTTCGGGATACATCGGGGCGTAGTTCGGATCCGCCACGATGACCTCGTGGCCGCACTGCTCGATCGTCTGCGCCACCCATTCGCTTTCCGTCGTCGCCTCGAGGAGCACCCGGGCACACGGTCGGCTCCCGAACATCTTCGTGAACTGCTGCCGCGTACTCTGAATCCGTCGTTCGATGATCTCGCCCTCGGACGTGAGGATGCAGATTTGACTTTCTCTCTTATGGACGTCGATGCCAATATGCTCCATGGCTGGTCTCCCTCTGTGCGCCTTGAGCGCGTTTGAAAAATGTGGAGCGCAAGCTACCACGTGGGGACGACCAGCCGCTTCATCCTATCTCCCCGACGCCTTCGCCGCTGATCCGGATCGGCTGGCACGGTTCCAGCGGGAAGCGCAGGTCCTCGCCAGCCTAAACCACCCGAACATCGCCCAGATCCACGGCATCGAGAAGAGCGGTGACACCCAGGCCCTCGTCTTGGAGCTGGTCGAAGGCCCAACCCTCGCCGATCCACTCCGTTGTACCTACAATACGGAAACAAGCCGTTGCAGCGGACCGGCTCCGCCGGCGGGTGAACGGCGACGTTAGGTGCCTGAGATATAACCAGAAGTTGTGGATCGGCAGTCTGAAGAAGGCGGCGTATCCTTTCGCGTGAGCAACGCGAAAACTCCGGCTGGCAGGCCGGTGAAAGGAGCCGCCACCCATGCTGAAGGTACTCGACAACGATGGAGCAGACAACGAAGTTCCGCCGGAAGAGCGCGGTGCGCAGACGGTGGACGAGCTGGCCCGGGAGGGAGCCCGGCGGATGTTGATGACGGCCCTGGCGGTGGAGGTCGGGCAGTACATCGAGGCCCACGGCGAGGAGCGGGACGCGCGGGGACGCCGGCTGGTCGTTCGGAATGGTCGGGCCCAGGCGCGGAAGGTGACGTGCGGGGCAGGTACGCTCGAGGTGCATGCTCCTCGGGTGAACGACAAAAGGGTCAACGGCGCGGGCCAGCGGGAGCGGTTCACGAGTCGGATCTTGCCCCCCTACATGCGTCGCTCGCCCAAGGTGGCGGAGGTGCTGCCGATCCTCTATCTGCGCGGTCTGTCGACGGGCGATTTCCGCGAAGCGCTGCCGGTGCTATTGGGGGATGACGCGGCCGGCCTCAGCGCGACCAACATCGCGCGCCTCACGGCGGTGTGGGAAGAGGACTACCGGCGGTTCCGCCAGCGGGACCTGGCCGATCGTGACTACGTGTACGTGTGGGTCGACGGCATCCATTTCAACATCCGGCTCGAGGACGATCGGCTCTGTACGCTGGTGATCATCGGCGTACGGCCCGATGGGACCAAGAAGCTCGTGGCCCTGGAGGACGGCTACCGCGAGAGCACCGACAGCTGGGCGACGGTGCTGCGGGACCTCCAGCGGCGCGGCATGCGGGCCCCGGTGGGGGCGGTCGGCGACGGCGCCCTGGGTTTCTGGGCGGCCGTGCGCGACGTGTGGCCGGACACGCGAGAGCTCCGCGACTGGTGTCACAAGATGGGCAACGTGCTCGACAAATTGCCAAAGCGATTACAGCCGAAAGCGAAGCGCGCGCTCCGCGAGATCATGTACGCCGAGACGCGGGCACACGCCGAGGAGGCCATGGACGTCTTCATCGCCGAGTACGAGGCCAAGTACCCGAAGGCGGCGGCGTGCCTGGACGCAGACCGCGACCGCCTCCTCACGCACTTTGCCCTGCCAGCTGAGCATTGGCAGCACGTGCGCACGAGCAACGTCATCGAGTCGCCATTCGCCACGGTCCGACTCCGGCAGCGCGTGACCAAAGGCGCGGGCTCGCGCACCAAGGGCCTGTTGATGGCCTACAAGCTGCTCGAGATGGCACAGCAGCGCTGGCGTCGGCTCAATGGCGCGCATCTGCTGCCACTCGTCCGCGCCGGCGTGACGTTCATTGACGGGGTACAGCAGGAGCGAAACAACGAGGGAGATCGGAAGGTGGCCGCCTGATCACGCTGATGACCGATCCACAACATTTGACAATATCTCCCAAGCGGAGGTTGGAGGTGTTCAGGTTAACGATGGGACAGTCACAGTCATGTCAAAGTTCGGGCCCTATCTTGTTCGTGAGACCTTTCTCAACATCGGCGAGGATCGCTTCACGTATCGCTCAGAAGGCTCACGGGACGGAGGAGCGTCCTGGATCTTGTCTGAGGAGACACAGTTGTCACGAATTGGGGACTGATGTTTCGCTGTCACCGCATTGCTCTCGGTCCCTCCCCGCCGCGACACCCCCCCAAGAATCAGCGAAGCCGAATGGGCCAGGTCTACGGCGCCCCGCGGCACCAAGCTCGACCGCGACGTGGGCTCAGAGTACTGCCCGGGGCGTTCACGGCCGACCCTGATCGCCTGCCCTCACCGCATCCGGTCCTGCGGCGGTCGGGGACGCGCACCAGACCGCAAGAATCCCCTATGAGAGGGCGACTTCTCCGGGGCAGATCGGGCCGAGCGGCACCCCAGACGGGGTTTCGGTCGTCTCGAGGGAAAGTGCCCCGATTTGGTGCCGAGAAGTCCCTCTCTCGCAGAGCGCATCGCCGCTAGCCTCGGGGACGCCGATCCCGTTGCTGACGGACTACAATCCCGATACTTCCCCCAGAGCCCAAGGAGGCCGTGCCACTCACACCCGGTGTCCGGCTCGGATCGTACGAGGTCACCGCCAAAATCGGCAGCGGCGGCATGGGGGAGGTGTATCAGGCACGCGACACCAAGTTCGACCGCGACGTGTGGCGCTCCGGGTGTTGTCCGTGTTCAAGTAAGGGCAACTGTCAGAAACGGAGGGCATCGTGGCTGCGCTGAAGATTCGGGTGTTCAAGGATGGCAAGTCAGAGCCAACGACAACGGTGAGTGTTCCCGTCGGTGTTCTCAAGATCGCGTCCAAGCTCATTCCAAAACAGGCGACGGCGGCGCTCAATGAGACGGGGATGGATCTTAAGGAGATCATCGAGGCCTCGCAGAATCCGGACGCTCATGGCACCCTCGTCGAAATCGAGGCGCACGAAAAGAACGAGCGAATAGTTATCGCCCTTGAGTAGTTGCGTGCCCCGCGAGGCTATCGGCGAGGTGGGCGTGACTCCGCGCCGTAGCCGATCGACACGCGCGACAAAGCGAACGAGCCATCTCACGCCAGCGCGCGGCTCGGATCGTAGAGGAGGACCGTGCCACTGGCCCCCGGTGACCGGCTCGGATCGTACGAGGTCACGGCCCGCATTGGTGCCGGCGGGATGGGGGAGGTGTACCAAGCGCGTGACACCAAGCTGGATCGGGATGTCGCGCTAAAGGTCCTGCCTGACGCCTTCACGTCCGACCCCGACCGCTTAGCCCGTTTCGAGCGGGAAGCCAAAGTCCTCGCCTCGCTGAACCACCCGAACATCGGGCACATCTACGGGCTGGAAGAAGCCGAGGGCACCAAGGCGCTGGTGCTCGAACTGGTCGAGGGGCCGACGCTGGCGGATCGCATCGCCGACGGGCCGATCCCGATCGACGAGGCACTCCCGATCGCCAAGCAGATCGCGGAAGCCCTCGAAGCGGCGCATGAGCAGGGGATCATCCACCGCGACCTGAAACCGGCCAACGTGAAGGTGAAGGCCGACGGCACGGTGAAGGTGCTGGACTTTGGGCTGGCGAAAGCGTTCCAGGCAGACGCAAGCGACGCTAACGCGCCAATGTCGCCCACGATTTCGTTGACGACTGCCGCGACCCAACTGGGAGTCGTGATCGGGACCGCTGCCTACATGGCTCCCGAGCAGGCCAAAGGCGAGGCGATCGACAAGCGAGTCGATGTGTGGGCGTTCGGATGCGTGCTGTTCGAGATGTTGACTGCCCGACGGGCCTTCCTTGGAGACGGGGTGTCTGAAATCCTCGCGTCAGTTCTGGCGAGGGCACCGGACGATGCGGTCCTACCAGCAGACGTCTCGCCGGGTCTTCGCAAACTCCTCAGACGCTGTCTGGAGAAGGATCCAAAGCGTCGACTGCGGGACATCGGCGACGGACTGACAGAAATCGAGGAAGCGTCCGGGTCACCCCTTGCTGCGCCTGCTACGAGAGTTGGCACGCAACCTCTGCTGCGTATCGCCCTGCTCTTTGTCGGAGTGGGTCTTGGACTGCTCTTCGGCAACCTGATGTCGCAGTTCACGCCGGTCGACGCCGTAACGGCATATTTCTCAATGATCCTGGTGTTTACAGGTCTCGGTATCGTGCTCGGCCTCAACTTGAGTGCCAAAGACAGCTGACCGATCGGTGTGGAGCACGAGAATTGGCGCCTGGTTCGAGCTGGGTCCAAGCCGCTCTCAACTCGGCGCGGCGAGATGGGTCATGTGGATACCATGGGGCGAGCTGGGGAGAAGACGACGCAATCATGTTCGGGAGCAGTAGCGCCAGCGGTTTGTGGCAGATCCCGGCCAGCGGTGGTGTGCCCATGGAGATCACCTCCCTCGACCGAGGCCACGTGAACCATGCCTGGCCCCACATCCTGCCTGGTGGCCGCGCCGTGCTGTTCACCATCCTCATCGACGGTCCGATCGACAACGCCCAGGTCGCGGTCCTGGACCTCGACACAGGAGAACACGAGGTGCTGGTCTCTGGTGGTAGCGCTCCTCGCTACTCATCCACCGGACATATTGTCTACGGCCCAGCGGGTGCCCGCGAACTGATCCGCCCCGATCCGGCCCCCAGACAGACCCCGACCTCTGTCTCCCTACGCCCTGGTGCCGCGCCCGCGATCAGGAGCCGATGATCGGCCGGTCCCTCAGATCCGCCCAGGTGCCGGCGGCTCTCGCCTGACGGCCGTGGCTCGACGGCGATGCCGTCGCGCTGGCCACGCCCACACGGGGTTAACCGGTTAACGATGGCCAGGGCCCACCCCTCGCAGATGCGGCGGCGACCGCTGTCCACCGCGATGGGCTGTACGGCCCGGTAGGCGGCTGGCGCTGCCCCGCGAGGCCGCAGGGGAGGGACGGGGTGCGGTCGCCCGGCAGGTAGCGTTTATACGCTTACCGGCAGGTCGACGCATCCTCTGGCGTGCGTCAAACAGCACGGGCACCCAGGAGCTACTTGCGGAAGAGCCCGGGAGCGAGGGAAGCGCCTCCGCCGGTCCCTACTTCTTCACGCCCGACGGGAAGGCGGTCGTGTTTCACGATGAGGACAGTCCCGGCACAGGCGACGACCTCATCATGATCTCGATGGACGCCCCGACGGTTCCCGTCTGGGAGTTGAACGGTGCCTACAATGAACTCAGTGCGGCGCTGTCCCCGAACGGTCGCTGGATGGCGTATCAGTCCGACGAATCGGGCGCATTTCAGATTTACGTTCGGCCCTTCCCGCAGGTCGACGGTGACCTCGTGCCGGTGTCTAGCGACGGTGGGATCATGCCCGGCTGGTCACGGGACGGAAGCGAGCTCTTCTACCTGCAGCCCGGAATCCCACCCCAACTCATCTCAGTGTCCTACCTGGAAACAGTCGGGACCTTTGTCGTGGTCAATCGCCAGCGCCTTCTGGATTGGCCCTATCGCCAACTGGCCGACATCCGCACTTACGACGTATCGGTCGATGGGCGCTTCCTGGCGGTCAAACCGGACGCGGACGCGGCCCAGCCCGAGATCGTCGTTGTGGTGAACTGGCACGACGAGCTGACCCGGCGGGTGCCAGTCGACTGATACCCCGGTCCACCCGGATCGATGGACCTCAACCACACCATCGTCCCGTCCCTCGACAAGGACGCCTCGGCCACCTTCTTCGCCCGCATCTTCGGCCTGTCCTACGACGGGCCGACCGGCCATTTCGTCCCGGTCGCCGCCCTGGTTTTCTACTGTGGCTTGCTAGATGAAGGGTTTTAGCGCATCGCCGAGGAGGGCTAACAGCGGGCACCGTGCTAACAGCCCACGTCGCGGAGGAGAGCCTCGCACGCGTCCTCAACCGCGTTGCCGAGTGCTCGCGTCGAGCCGGCGTCGATCATGTCGCCCTCCTTGTCGAAGAGCACATACTTGTTGTCCTTTCGGGCCCAACCTTTGCCGCCTTCGTGCTCCAGGAGTAAGACGTAGTCAGCTCGGTCTGCCCTGATCGTCACGGTGACGAGCGGGCACCGATCACCGACGGTCTTCATGATTTCGGCGGTCTGGGGTCTCGCTCCACCGGTGAACGCCCCCACGGGCTCCCTCGTCAGTGATCGAGGCGAAGCCGCCCGCCGTCTGCCAGGAGTCACTGTCTGTCACGAATACTCGTATCTCGTCCTGGGCTGAGGCGTGGCCGCATGCGGCGAGCACTAGAGCGATCAGAAAAGTCGATCGGCGAGCGAACATGCCTACCCCCTCGGAATCGCGCGCTTCTGCACCACAGTCTGACCTCGCCGAGCGGGCGATTCAACCCTGGGCATCGTCGAATCGGGAAACACCGGACGGCGCCAGGTTCCCCGAAGCCAGTTGTAGACGCAGAGCGCCACGTCGCGATCACTCGGGTTCCCGAACGGATGCACCTTGAGCAGCGCGTCGTGGGCCTGCGGCGGCTTCCCACGTCGCGGGTGGAACCCCGGTGGGCGTCCCGAAACCAGTTCATTTCGCCACGTCCAATCGTCGGTCACCGCGGGCAATGGGGATGGGGCGAAAGTGGGGTGTCTCCGGCGGGAATTCCGGGAGACAGCCCCTGGTGGGTGGCTAGGTGAGCCCGGCCGACGTGCGGGCCCGGTGCAACACGGTGTGTGGCAGGGGAGGAGCTGAGACTCGGATTCGATTTCCGCAGGCCGGGATCGGAACCGTTTCTACCGATTGGGGTGGGGCGGCGCTGGGCCGCGCACGGGTGTGGTCTGTCAACGGGTAGCTTAGATATGTACTTGGACCTTGCCCTGGAGGGGACGACGCGCCGCGCGGCTTGATTCGTCGAAGGGATTCGTGTTCCCGACGTCACCTAGTTCCGCCGGCCAGAGGCTCGGCTTTGCCATCGCGGGGATTACGGTCGGCCCGCTCCGCCGACGGCTGGAATCGGGAGACCGGTTACGGAAGGCGAGTCGGCAGTGTCGGTCGCCACCGTGAGGCCAGACGCACGCCACGAGACGGTGCGCAATTAAGTGACATTGGGTGTTTAGTAAGCTAGCAGCCCGTGGTGAAAGTCCCTATTAGGGATCGACACGATCGATCCCGCGTACTACACTGTCGCGCATGGCGATGGGCAAACGACGACGCCGGGCGCGGCAAGCATCGATGTGGGTTCCCACCAGCGACCTGCCTCGCAGTGCGGCGCATCCGTTCTATCAGCGATTGAATCGGATCCTCGATGACACGGGCTTCGACGCGTTCGTCGAGGCGCAATGCGCGCCGTTCTACGCGGACGGCGTCGGTCGTCCGAGTCTGGCGCCGGGGCGGTACTTCCGGCTGCTGATGCTCGGCTACTTCGAAGGGCTGGACTCGGAGCGGGCGATCGCGTGGCGGGCGGCCGATTCGCTGAGCATCCGGCAGTTTCTGGACCTCGAGCTGCACGAGGCGCCGCCGGATCACTCGACGCTGTCGCGCACCCGGCGCCTGATCGACGTCGAGACCCATCAAGCGGTGTTCACGTGGGTGCTGCAGCAACTGGCCGACGCCCAGCTCGTGACCGGGCGGACCCTCGGCATCGATGCCACGACGTTGGAAGCGAACGCCGCATTGCGGAGTATCGTGCGCCGGGACACGGGCGAAGGCTACGAGGCGTTTCTGACCGGGCTGGCCGAGGCGTCCGGCATCGTCACGCCGACCCGCGCTGAGCTGGCCCGGTTCGACCGGAAACGGAAGAAGAAAGGCTCCAACGACGACTGGACGCATCCGCAGGATCCGGACGCGAAGATCACGAAGCTGAAGGACGGGCGCACGCACTTGGCGCACACCGCGGAGCATGCGGTGGACCTGGAGACGGGGGCCATCGTCGGCGTCACCGTGCAGGATGCCGACGACGGCGATACGACGACGATGGTCGAGACCCTGATCACGGCGGCCGACCACGTCGAAGCCGTCCTGCCGGCCGGCGCCGGTATCGCCGAGGTCGTCGGGGACAAGGGGTATCACAGTAACGAGACGATGGTGGCGTTCGCCGCGCTCGGCGTGCGCAGTTATGTTTCGGAGCCGGACCGCGGGCGACGCAACTGGACAGGCAAGGCGGCGGCGCGCGACGCCGTGTACGCGAACCGTCGGCGCATTCGGGGCACGCGTGGGCAACGGCTGCTGCGACGGCGGGGCGAGTTGCTCGAACGCCCCAACGCGCATCTCTACGAGACCGGGCGGCTGCGCCGGGTGCATCTGCGTGGGCATCCCAACATCCTCAAGCGCGTGCTTGTGCACGTCTGCGGGTTCAATCTTGGGCTCCTCATGCGGCAGCTGACGGGCGTCGGCACGCCGCGGAGCCTCCAAGGCCGCGCGGTCGCCGTCTTCGAGGCCTTGATCGCTGATCTTGGCCGCCTCTGGACCCTCGTATCGCCCGCGTGGGCGCGAGATGCGCAAGATCTGCCGCACTCGTCGTTTCTCGACCTTATGACACGGTGTCACGAACACATGCCCCTCGACCTACGAAAGGGCGTTTTCACCACGGGCTGCTAGGGCTCCTATGAGCAGGCGGCCGGAGTCGGTGCCACGATCCCGTTCCAAGCGGACCCGGGCCGGCCGAGGCCCACAACGCGCCCGGCGGGCGGCGGCCGACGACCTGCGCATCGCGCTGCGGCGGGAGCGGGTCGTTGAGCTGAAGGCGGCCGGAGCCTCGTTCGCCAAGATCGGGAAGGAGTTGGGCTGCTCGGACGTCACGGCACTCAACGACTACCACGCCGTCCTCAACACGACGATTGACCGGACGGATGATTGCATGGACCGCTACCGCGAGCAGGAGCGCATCCGGCTCGAGCACGCGCTGCTGGACCTGAACAGGCAGATGCGCGTGCGGCGGAACCGGCGGCTCATCCGCACGGTCAAGGTGAAGGCCGCGAACGGCAAGCCGGAGCGCATCACCCAGGTCGTGACGGAGCCGCTCGCGTTCGACGAGTACCGGCGGGGCCTGGAGACGCGGATTAAGATCAGCCAGCGCCTGAGCGCCCTGCTGGGGCTGGACGCGCCCATCAAGGTCACGCCGAAGGATATCTCGGAGACGCGGCCCTACCACGAGTGGACCGCCCAGCAGATCAGCGACCGGCTCACGGAGATCGACAAGCTGCTGGGCCCGCACGTGCCGGGCACGGTGGTCGAGGGCGAGGTGGTGGCCGAGGAGCCGTCGGGGAGCGGCAACGGGGGCCAGCCGACGCGCAGCTAAGTCTCGACAACACACGTACGACTGTGGCGAACTTCCGAACAAGCGGGGGCACAGCGCCGGACCTTCGGACGATCAGCCCCAGCGTGAACCAGACGTCCTGTCAACAGGGCAGAGCTTCACCACTGGTTGGGTCACCAGCTCCCAAGGTGGCACAACCGATCAAGAGCCAATGATCATCACCAGCGTCTGGATTGTCGCCACGACACCCAGGACCCACGTAGCCACGACCAGCTTGTTCGTCGCTTTGGTCAGGGCCTCGCTGCCCTTGTTGCTGGCGTCAGTGAACGCGCGCATGGCTGCCTCGAGCGCGGTCATTGATTTCTGCTGAAGCTCGGCGTTACTCTTCGTCACCGCAGCCTGAAGTACACCTGTTCTGTAGGTCATGCCGGCGATGCTGCCCGAGACCTGACCCGTCTCCTGTATGACGCCCTCGTAGGCTTCATCGATTGTTGGAAACACTCCGTGTACTCCTTCCTGAGTCGGGTTGTTACTTTCAAGCGGCCTGCCGGTGACCATCCCCAGCGCACCGCCTGGGGTCCTCGATCGGATTGCGGACATTGCCGTGCGTACCGAATCGCTTACAACGAGGGCACCGCACGATCTCAGTGTAGAGCAGCCTTGTGCCACGGTGGAGATACTGCAGCCAGTGCCGTGCCTGCGGCCGACATTTCACCGATCTGAACGACGCCGTGCCCGCACTGCCTCGCGCTCTATCCGGAAGAAGCACCTTCCGAGCCTTCGGCTGAGCCGCAGAAGCCACCCTCAAGCTGACACGCCGAGCTACGCCAGTACCAGACATCCTAGCCATCACCGGCACCATGCAAGGTGCCGGAACTGGTCGGGCAATCCCGAGATTCGCCCGCGTCAGGTCGGCCCAAACGGGCAAGACGGACCGAACTCGCCGTTTGACATGCACCTCCACAGCCCAGGCGTTACGCTTTGGCTCTGTGGAGAGCCCGACGGGCGGGGGCTTGTTACGCTGTAACGCTTGCATCGTGATGTCCTGACGCACGCGGGGTGAACATTTGACGGAGGGCGATTCACTCAGCCAGAGGCTATCGGTGACGTAGCTCAAGGCCACTGTGATGAAGCCGGACGGCACTCCGATCATCAAGGGATCGCAGGTGCTTCCGTACAAGCTAGCCGCTGAGCGCTTCCGGCTGAGTACGGGTGGGGTCGCGCCTGACGCCTAGGTGTCCGGGTCGGTCCGAGTCCGGCCCTCGCTCAGGACCCTGTCCCCCGACGCTCAACTCGGCTCTGCCCGCAGAACGGAGGGTGAGCTAATCTTAGTTGAAAATTGAAACGGCTCCAGACCCTGTGGTGTGATGACGTTGCAAAAGACGGACATCACCCCACGAGAGAGAGGAGCCACGATGAGTGGCCTACGTGCTGTCAGGAAGCGCAAGAAAGTTCGCAAGCTGGGCTCGGTCAACATCATTCACCGCGAGGCCTACGCGGATCTGGAGCTGGACGCGAAGGTGGAGCTGATCCGCTCGCTGGTGCCCCTGGGCCTGATGCATGTGCAGGAGTTGCTCGACCAGGAGGTGACGGCGCTGGCGAGCGAGCGCTACGTCCGGAAGGACGCGTCGGTCGGTGGACGCCGTCACGGCAGTAACCCTGGGACGGTGGGTCTCGCGGGGCAGCGCGTGCCGATTCGCGTGCCCCGGATTCGTCGCCTCGCAGGGAGCGAGATTCCGCTGCGGTCGTATGCGGCGTTGCATGACGACCGCGAGGTGGACGACGCGCTGCTGCGACGGGTGCTCTACGGGATCTCGTGCCGCAACTACGCGGCGGCCGCGGCGGCGATTCCCGGGGCGATCGGGCTGTCGAGTTCGACGGTGTCCCGGGGGTTCATCCAGGCCAGCGCGGCGCAGCTACGGGCGTTCCAGGAGCGGGACCTATCCGATGAGGACGTGGTGGCCGTGTTCCTGGACGGCAAGACGTTCGCTGACGCGACGATGGTCATCGCGCTAGGCATCACGCTGTCTGGGGAGAAACGCTTCCTGGGCTTCGTCGAAACGGACACGGAGAACGCGACGGTGCTCACACCGTTCCTGCGGTCGTTGGTCGAGCGGGGCCTCGACCTCTCCCAGGGTGTGCTGGTCATCCTCGATGGCGGCAAGGGGCTCCGCACGGCCGTCCGGAAGGCCTTCCGGGGCCGGGCCCTGGTCCAACGGTGCCAGTGGCACAAGCGCGAGAACGTGGTGAGCTACCTGGCCAAGCACGAGCAGGCGGTGTGGCGTCAGCGTCTCCAGCGAGCGTACAACCGGCCGGACTACGACGAGGCCCTCGGTGCGCTCGAGACGCTCCACGGCGAGTTGGACGAGCGGAACCAGTCGGCGGCTGACAGCTTGGCGGAAGGCCTGGACGAAACCCTGACGTTACATCGATTGGGCGTGTACGGAGTGCTGGGCCGGTCGCTGAAGACGACGAACTGTCTGGAGTCGGTCAATGCGCTGGTCGAGGAACGCTGCGCGAAGGTAGATCACTGGCAGAGCTCGAGCCAACGCCACCGCTGGCTGGCGACCGCCCTCCTGGACATCGAACCGCGCTTACGAAGGGTGAGGGGCTATCGCCACCTTCCCACGCTTCGGGCCGCATTGAAGCGAGAACTGAAGATCGACACGACGACGTCGAAGAAGCAGGCCGCGTAAGCCATCGGGAGCCGTGGAGAGTTTCAACTAAGAATGGGCTTGACTCGCAGAACGGGCTGTTGAAGCGTTACAACGTAACACGACCAACAAAGACGGACCGAAGTCACCTTTTCAATGTGTAGCACATCTGCCCAGGCGTTACGCTTGGCTTCTGTGGAGAGCCCAACGGGCCGGGGGGCTTGTTACGCTGCAACGCTCTGGGAGGGTCTCCTGGCCTGATTCAACGCATGACCGTTAACCGGTTAACCGGGGCAAGCCCAAATGCGACGGTTGGGGTGCCGCTACGTTGCCGCCAAACCCAGTCAAGCGGAGCCGGATCCATGGACAGCGAGAGCGCGTATCTAGCTGAACTCCTTGCTCGTATCGAGGCGGAGCACGTCCGGACCCTTACAGCACACGACTACCCTACCGACCCAGACGGGGCGGACTCCGACGAAACGTGGCATCGGTTGCAGACCGCAATCGGTGAGAGCAAGAACCCGGCGAGCGTCGGCTACAAGGTCCGGCGGGCGTACATCGGGCTGCTGCGTCTTCGCGAGGTGCGAAATATGCTGGATGCGATTGAAGGCCCCTGGGAGTCAGCCCACGCGGCCCGAGCGGTCAGGCATGCCCTAGCAGCCCGTGGTGAAAACGCCCTTTCGTAGGTCGAGGGGCATGTGTTCGTGACACCGTGTCATAAGGTCGAGAAACGACGAGTGCGGCAGATCTTGCGCATCTCGCGCCCACGCGGGCGATACGAGGGTCCAGAGGCGGCCAAGATCAGCGATCAAGGCCTCGAAGACGGCGACCGCGCGGCCTTGGAGGCTCCGCGGCGTGCCGACGCCCGTCAGCTGCCGCATGAGGAGCCCAAGATTGAACCCGCAGACGTGCACAAGCACGCGCTTGAGGATGTTGGGATGCCCACGCAGATGCACCCGGCGCAGCCGCCCGGTCTCGTAGAGATGCGCGTTGGGGCGTTCGAGCAACTCGCCCCGCCGTCGCAGCAGCCGTTGCCCACGCGTGCCCCGAATGCGCCGACGGTTCGCGTACACGGCGTCGCGCGCCGCCGCCTTGCCTGTCCAGTTGCGTCGCCCGCGGTCCGGCTCCGAAACATAACTGCGCACGCCGAGCGCGGCGAACGCCACCATCGTCTCGTTACTGTGATACCCCTTGTCCCCGACGACCTCGGCGATACCGGCGCCGGCCGGCAGGACGGCTTCGACGTGGTCGGCCGCCGTGATCAGGGTCTCGACCATCGTCGTCGTATCGCCGTCGTCGGCATCCTGCACGGTGACGCCGACGATGGCCCCCGTCTCCAGGTCCACCGCATGCTCCGCGGTGTGCGCCAAGTGCGTGCGCCCGTCCTTCAGCTTCGTGATCTTCGCGTCCGGATCCTGCGGATGCGTCCAGTCGTCGTTGGAGCCTTTCTTCTTCCGTTTCCGGTCGAACCGGGCCAGCTCAGCGCGGGTCGGCGTGACGATGCCGGACGCCTCGGCCAGCCCGGTCAGAAACGCCTCGTAGCCTTCGCCCGTGTCCCGGCGCACGATACTCCGCAATGCGGCGTTCGCTTCCAACGTCGTGGCATCGATGCCGAGGGTCCGCCCGGTCACGAGCTGGGCGTCGGCCAGTTGCTGCAGCACCCACGTGAACACCGCTTGATGGGTCTCGACGTCGATCAGGCGCCGGGTGCGCGACAGCGTCGAGTGATCCGGCGGCGCCTCGTGCAGCTCGAGGTCCAGAAACTGCCGGATGCTCAGCGAATCGGCCGCCCGCCACGCGATCGCCCGCTCCGAGTCCAGCCCTTCGAAGTAGCCGAGCATCAGCAGCCGGAAGTACCGCCCCGGCGCCAGACTCGGACGACCGACGCCGTCCGCGTAGAACGGCGCGCATTGCGCCTCGACGAACGCGTCGAAGCCCGTGTCATCGAGGATCCGATTCAATCGCTGATAGAACGGATGCGCCGCACTGCGAGGCAGGTCGCTGGTGGGAACCCACATCGATGCTTGCCGCGCCCGGCGTCGTCGTTTGCCCATCGCCATGCGCGACAGTGTAGTACGCGGGATCGATCGTGTCGATCCCTAATAGGGACTTTCACCACGGGCTGCTAGACCTTGGGCCGATGAGCGGCAACGCTCTGACCGACTCCGCGAACGCGACGTTCTACCGGCGCAAGGCCGCAGAGGCTGGCGGTAGGGCCCGGAGCAAGCAGGGTGTAGCTAATCGGCGAGAAGTCCGAGCGGAGGCCGCGAAAATCGACGTCCGGCGCAAGCGCGCTGGCAACAAGCGCCTCACCCGGTCCGCCATGGCCCGTCGTCTGCATACTGTGCTGTTCCCCGACATCGGTACGCGGACAATCCTCGCATACCTGTCCGGCAGCCCCGCCAAGAATACACCGCGCTGAGCCTATAGGCTCCCCGCTATTTCGGCTCCTATCGTTTACGAAGTTAAACGAAAGGAGCTAGCCCATGGCTCGGCCTCGCCTTACAGACACCACCGTTGCATTTCGTTGCTCGAAGGAGCTTGCCGCACGCATCCAGCGGGCGGCTGATGCGGACGAACGTGCACCAAGCGCCTATCTTCGACGTCTCGTCGCCGCGACCCTGCCGGAGGACGGTGATGGATAGCAGCATCCTCGACAAGGTCGGCAACTTCCAGATTCGCGGGAGCCTTGCGGCCGCTACCTCTCCGTCGTCGGCCCGACTGCACGCACTCGTAGTCGAGGTGTTGTCGATCATCGACGACGACATTGCCGCCGACCTCATCGAGCAGCTCGCGCTTTCCGTCGCCGACCGCGACGAGGAGCTGAGAGCGATTCGCGAAGTGTTGTCGGTGGCGCTCGACATCGCGCACAGGACAGGAAACGAAGGTGTGCGATTGCGCAAGCAACTGTTGGAGCTACGCCATGCGAACCGCCGGGAGGTGGCCAAATGACCCAACCCCAAAGCGTAGAGGACGTCCGCGCCAACGCCCGAGTCCAGCTGGATGCCATGCAGGCTGAGCGCGAGGGTGTCGTGAATCAGGCACCCTCGCCGGCCGACAGATCGCCGTCCGCGTCACCGGCCGAGACACTCAACTCCGCAGAGGCAAGTCCATCAGATCCCAAACGGATAGCCCCGGTCGGACGGCCGCCGCTTATCGAGGACCCCGAACCATGGCCGCACCCCGTGGTCGGCGCCCAGCTGCTGATGGACCTGGAAGACGTCTTTGCCAGACACCTCGTTCTTCCCGCACACGCGTCCATCGCATTGGCCCTCTGGACTCTCCACACCTACCTGCTCAACGCGTTTCAATTGTCACCCATTCTGGCGGTGACATCGGCGACGAAGCGCTGTGGGAAAAGCCTGCTGCTGGTCGTGCTTGGCGCACTGGTCCCGCGGCGGCTCAACGCGAGCAATATCACACCGGCCGCGCTCTTCCGCACAATCGAGAAATTCACGCCGACGCTCGTCGTGGACGAGGCCGACACCTTCCTCAAAGGGAAAGACGAACTGCGTGGTGTCCTGAACTCTGGCCACACGCGCCCGCTCGCGCAGGTCGTGCGCTGCGTGGGCGATAACCACGAACCCCGGATGTTCTCTACCTGGTGCGCGAAAGCTATCGCCCTCATCGGCAAGTTGGCGACAACTCTCCATGACCGCGCGATAGAGATACGGATGCAACGTCGGCGACCAGACGAGGCGGTCGAGCGCGTGCGCCTCGACCGCATTGATGCCGTGTGCGATGCGCCCCGCCGTCAGTGCGCGCGGTGGGCGGTCGACCACTTCGTGGCGCTGGCCGAGGCGGACCCTGACGTGCCCGCCGCTCTGGACGACCGGGCCCAGGACAACTGGCGACCACTCCTCGCCATCGCTGACGAGGCCGGCGGCGATTGGCCCCGCTGGGCGCGGGAGGCAGCGCTCGCGCTGTCGGGCTCGACCGAGGTGGAGGACGAAGAGTTGGGGGTCCAGGTCCTTGCCGACGTACGCACGGTGTTCGCCGCGGCGGGCGACCCTGACGTGCTGCCGAGCCACGACATCCTGAGCGCGCTCCACGACATGGAAGACCGCCCGTGGGCCGCCTGGGGCCGGAGCGGCAAAAAGATGACGGGACACGCGTTCGCCCGTCTACTGCGACAGTTTGGCATTCGCTCCGCCGGCCCAACCCGGGTCTTCGGAAAGGTCGAGCGCGCCTATCGTGCCGAGGCATTCAAGGAAGCGTGGGACCGATTCCTGCCCCCTGTGAGTGAGAGCGAAGACGAAACGCCGGAATCCGCGAGTGCTGCCCCTGCGTCGGCTGTCGCAATCGCTGCTGACCCCGCACCACAGGACGACGTATGGCTCGTGTAAGTCTCGACATCTTTGAGTCACCGGTCGCGGCCATCGTGTGCGAACTGGAGCGGGACGGATTCCGGGTCGACTTGCGACCTGATGGGCGGGTCGGCATCGCGCCGCGCTCCCGGCTAACACCCGCGCGCATGCGCGAGATTGTGGCCCACTGTGACGCGTTGCGGGCGCTTCTCCGCCGCGTGTTTGACGCCGGCGTCCAGGAGCGTCGCGAGGCCTTCCGGCAACAGCTCGACGCACCGCACCCGGGCGTGCTGGTCCCGGCGCTGCTCTTCCGACCTGGCGTGCCCTACACGCTGAGCCTGTGCTTCAGCTGCGGCGATGGCGTGCCGGGGACTCGCTTCGGTCGGTGCTGGCGCTGCGCGGTGGCGTTGCGCTTGGCGTTGAGGGTCCCAATTTCAGTCGAGACGCTGGCAGCTTACGACGAGGCGCGGTTGTCGGGGTGAGTGGCGGAATGGCATCGTCGCGGGGACGCGCATGGCCACAGTCTCGTCCGGCGGACCCGGCACCGGATCCCCCGAAGCGCGCACGTGGGCTCGCGCGCCCGGTGGCGAGTCGATGCGTGGCTTTAGGGGCGGCAACCCGCCCGCTCTCGGCCGAGACGATGGCCGCCGCGGCGGAGACCCTTGCCGAGACAAAGGCCAGTGCTTACAGGGGCCAGGCCGAAACGGTTGGAGCGGTAGAGCGTTTCAACCGTGGCCGACGGCGTGGCTCGCGCTCCAAGCTGGCTCCGCGCACAGGGGCCAGCCCAGAAGCACCGACTCCGGGGGGAGCGGCTGCAGGCGCCGGTCTCGCCGAAGCCGTGGGCGAAGCCAGCTCCAATCGTCGCGACTGACGGTACTCATCACTCGTTTGCATTTGTGCACGAACCGGCGCAGGATCTCGCAGGCTCTGGCGGCGCACGCCCGGAGCAGCGACCCTCAGAGATTGGTAGCACCTGTGCGCCCGAACCGACACCGATACCTGGCTTCGATAGCGGAGGAAGTGCACGCGCAGTCCAAACGAGTGCGCGATCTGATTGGCGACCGCCATTGGCTAAGTGACGGCCACCACAAGGAGTACTTGCTGGCGAGCGTTCTTGAAAGACATTTCCCAGGTTCAGTCATTGCGCGGAGGGGGTTCGTCGTAAGTGCGAGCGACGTCGACACCTGCAGCACCGAACAGGACATTCTCATTGCGGACACTACGCACGAGGCTCCTGTATTCAATCAGGGCGGGCTAATGGTCACCCTACCGGGCACCATATTGGGAGCGATATCAGTAAAAACTAGGCTGACACCTGCTGGGGTGCGCGATTCAGTCAAGGGCTTGGGCACAGTGAGGGCGGTCGCTGCCTCTTCAGGCTTTGACAACTCTCGCATTTGGTGCGGCGCGTATTTTTTCGAGGAGGAAGCGAGCAAGACGGAATCGATGTACGAGGTCATCAAGTCCGCCGTCGCGAGCGCGGCTACGGGTGCGTCCTCAATCACACGGAGACACCCAGAACCAACCGGGCCAGATCTACTTGCGACTTCTCGTGAGTTCGTATACCGAATCAATTACGCGGCAATCGGTGCATCCGAGGCTAACCCTACCAAGCGTATAAGTGGCTTTCGTTGCGGAGGCCTCGGAACGGCAGTGTTTTTCGCAAATCTCCTTGATCATATTGCAACAACTCGTGGGGCAACTCACGCTGACTTCGCTGATTTCGCAGATGACCCGCTCGTCGAAGTGCTCGACCCACCGACGCTAGACTTCATCTGACCGCACGGCTGTTGGTCCGCCGAAGGAGAACGTTATGTGAGCGTGGGCTATCTCGCCATCTCGTGGCCAATTGGACCGCCGGGAGAGCACAAAGTCGTTGTGCAACGTCTCGACGTGGAGGAAACCCCGCTGGCCACCCTCCCGAACGACACCCTGCACACGTTGGCGTTGACCGTGCTCGTCAAGAAGCGGGTCACGCGGCTCATAGAGGATCCCCCTCGGAATTCGCGACCGACGCAGCTCCGCCCATATACCGTTGGCGTCCGTCCACTCGCCTAGATGGGCCAGCGCCAACGAGTGGAGGTATTGATAGAAGCTAGGGTCCGCCACGTGCTCGGCGGAGAGAGCCTTAGCACTGTAGTCTCTGATCAGCTCCCAGTTGAGCCGCCCGCGCGACATCGGCGCGGAGCGGCTCACTCGCCAGTGATAGTAGATAGTGACCGCCACTTCGAACAGGTTGACGGCAACTGCTGTTCCGAGAGCCTGCACCTCGGAGATTCGTGCCTGACAATAGTCGTAGGCCGCAACGTAATCCGCGCCTTTATCCGACGCCCTAGCCTTTCGGTACATGGCCCGGCCTGCCAGCGCAAATCCCGTCTGATTGCCGAACTCCGTCCAGAGGCTGCGAGCGTAGGCTTCCAGGTCCGCTCCGACGTTGGCAACCTCGAATAGCTCGTCACTGACTTGCTCCAAGTACTGGATGTCATCCGCAAGTCGCACCGATGTGCTGGGGGATCGTTTCGCTAATGTCAAGAGTGTCCGATCAATACTAGCCAGCGAGTCAGTGATCAGCGCGCACCGGTCGACGCCCGATTCACCGGACATCGCCTTAGCGAGTCTTAGGATAAGGCGAGCCTCGACATGAACAGAGGGTGAGCTAATCTTAGTTGAAAATTGAAACGGCTCCAGACCCTGTGGTGTGATGACGTTGCAAAAGACGGACATCACCCCACGAGAGAGAGGAGCCACGATGAGTGGCCTACGTGCTGTCAGGAAGCGCAAGAAAGTTCGCAAGCTGGGCTCGGTCAACATCATTCACCGCGAGGCCTACGCGGATCTGGAGCTGGACGCGAAGGTGGAGCTGATCCGCTCGCTGGTGCCCCTGGGCCTGATGCATGTGCAGGAGTTGCTCGACCAGGAGGTGACGGCGCTGGCGAGCGAGCGCTACGTCCGGAAGGACGCGTCGGTCGGTGGACGCCGTCACGGCAGTAACCCTGGGACGGTGGGTCTCGCGGGGCAGCGCGTGCCGATTCGCGTGCCCCGGATTCGTCGCCTCGCAGGGAGCGAGATTCCGCTGCGGTCGTATGCGGCGTTGCATGACGACCGCGAGGTGGACGACGCGCTGCTGCGACGGGTGCTCTACGGGATCTCGTGCCGCAACTACGCGGCGGCCGCGGCGGCGATTCCCGGGGCGATCGGGCTGTCGAGTTCGACGGTGTCCCGGGGGTTCATCCAGGCCAGCGCGGCGCAGCTACGGGCGTTCCAGGAGCGGGACCTATCCGATGAGGACGTGGTGGCCGTGTTCCTGGACGGCAAGACGTTCGCTGACGCGACGATGGTCATCGCGCTAGGCATCACGCTGTCTGGGGAGAAACGCTTCCTGGGCTTCGTCGAAACGGACACGGAGAACGCGACGGTGCTCACACCGTTCCTGCGGTCGTTGGTCGAGCGGGGCCTCGACCTCTCCCAGGGTGTGCTGGTCATCCTCGATGGCGGCAAGGGGCTCCGCACGGCCGTCCGGAAGGCCTTCCGGGGCCGGGCCCTGGTCCAACGGTGCCAGTGGCACAAGCGCGAGAACGTGGTGAGCTACCTGGCCAAGCACGAGCAGGCGGTGTGGCGTCAGCGTCTCCAGCGAGCGTACAACCGGCCGGACTACGACGAGGCCCTCGGTGCGCTCGAGACGCTCCACGGCGAGTTGGACGAGCGGAACCAGTCGGCGGCTGACAGCTTGGCGGAAGGCCTGGACGAAACCCTGACGTTACATCGATTGGGCGTGTACGGAGTGCTGGGCCGGTCGCTGAAGACGACGAACTGTCTGGAGTCGGTCAATGCGCTGGTCGAGGAACGCTGCGCGAAGGTAGATCACTGGCAGAGCTCGAGCCAACGCCACCGCTGGCTGGCGACCGCCCTCCTGGACATCGAACCGCGCTTACGAAGGGTGAGGGGCTACCGCCACCTTCCCACGCTTCGGGCCGCATTGAAGCGAGAACTGAAGATCGACACGACGACGTCGAAGAAGCAGGCCGCGTAAGCCATCGGGAGCCGTGGAGAGTTTCAACTAAGAATGGGCTTGACTCCATGAACAGCCCTCGGATTGAAGAACGCTGCAGAACGGGAGCGTCGCAGATGGCCTAGAACTGACTGCTTAGCATCGACCAAAGAAGGCTCTTCACCGATTTGAGTACAAGGGTTGAAGGCTCAAGAAGCGCGCCAGGTCGCGAGACGATCGAATCGGATGAGCCGTGGCCCACTTCAGTTTGAGCAAGAGCAGTTGTTCATTCTGCATACCGCGTGCGCGGCGGAGGACCGCCTTGATGGTCGTGTTGATCGATTCGACCACGCCGAAGCGAACAGGGTGGAAGCAGTAGGCAGCGATGCCCTCGAGATGACGAACGAGGAACGCGCCGAGGCGCTCCATCTCGGGGAGCCGTTGCCAGCGCAACGCGGTCACCCAGCCGATGAGGAAGTGCCCCACGCCCATCGGCGTCCGATACGTCCACAGGCGGTCGAGCTGTTCGCGCAGGAGACAGGCTTTGAACAGCCGGCGATTCGCGGCAAACAACGTCTGCAGTTCCCGGCGCTTCGAGCCGCGGACCGTCTTCCAGCGCCGGAGCAGCAACCAGCGTTTCCCGCGCCCATGGGCACGCATCACGGCCCCGGCGCGGAAGAACTCTTGGCGGCGGACCTCGTCGAGCGCGGCGCTCGCATGCTGGAGGACATGGAATTTGTCGAACACCACGTCGGCCTGCGGCAGCACCTGCGTGACCGCATTGAGATAGGGCCGGTGCATGTCGGTACACACCGCGTGAATCGCGCCCCGCTGATGCGGGTCGAGATCCTCCGTGAGCAAGGTCGTGGCGGTAGTCGTTGTGCGATCCTGACGCAAGCCCATGACCTCGCCGCGCACCACATCCGACAGGACAGTCCAGAAGCGCTGGCCCTTCCCGCGCTGCACCTCATCGAGGCCGATGTGCCGCGGTCGCCGTTTCCGGCGGGTGCGATCCCACTCGGTCAAGAAGGCCGTCTCGGCGCGCCGGGCTTTGCCCCAGCTGACGCGGTGCCGCACGGCGGCGTGGCTGGTCGGCATCGACTGGCAATCCAGGCCGATCTGCTGGCGCAAGCGGCGCGTGACCCGGGCCTTCGGGGTGGCAAATTCGATCCGCTCCGTGCGCACCCCGCAGTGGCGACAGATCACGCGTCGTTGCCGGTAGACCAACGTGACCGGATGCCGTGCCCAGGGCAGATCGTCCCACGTCCGCTCGCGCGCGGCGCGCACGCGGCCGGTGCGGCGTCCACAGCCGTTGCACACATAGCGCCGTATCCCGCGCCGCTCCAACTGCAACCGCAGGCGACTCTCCACCCCGTCGTCCTCCCGTTCGACGCGCACCACTCGGAAGCCCGACAAGCCCAAGATCCAGGTACAATCCCGTTGCGATCCCACGTGTCCTCCCTTCTTGGTTGCACATCAAGAGAGAACAACACCGGGTGGTCCGGTGCAAGTGGGATCGCGTTCTTTCGTCCAGGCCGTCGAGCAGGCCGCCCACCTCAATTGCGGCCCGCGCAGGCGGCCGGGTATCACCTCAGATCGCTGTACTCAAATCGACGAAGAGCCCCAAAGAAACGGCCCGCTGGTCGAGTGCGTCCAATTCATTCGCTGCCAGGCTAGTGTAGATATGCTCGCTAGGTTCGCCTTTAGACGCGTACGGATGTTCCTTCGCCTCGAGGGCGCTAAGCAGAATCCGTCGAGCCTCAACGGGGTCACTGCCCCGATTTTTGATCCATAATCCCTTGTGGTGCAGCAAAGTTCGGTCATCGAGCGGCAGCGCATCCAGCGCAGCGTCGTACAGCCGAAGCCCTTCGTCATACTCCAAACGTCGAAGCTTGTCGTTAGGGACTAGAGTCCTAACACAGAACTCCCTGTAGGCCGGCAACGAGCCGGTACATGAACTCAGTAGATGCGTGAGCACCCGCACCTCACCGGAGTGGCTAAAGGTTCCGCCATTCAGGATGTTGAGCACTACTCTTGTGACGACCGCATTCCTTGTTCTGTAAAATAGGGTTTCCTCCCGCGGGCTCGTGTCAGCGTACAGGAGTCCCCAGATCGGGCCCTCGGTCGACGCGGTTTCTAGCCACTCGTCATAGCCTACTCCCAACGTGGACACGAGCACTTCTACGGGTAGCGAAGAATTGTAATGACCCGCTACGGCCGTACATTCGTACGCACGTTTGGCCAACTCAGACGAGTGTTCGACATTTCCAACCAGAACCCTAGTAATAGGCGAGGAGTCGCCAAGCCTAAAGTACTCGTCTCTAATCGACGATGCTATCGCCGCCTGGCTTCCCGGAAGGAACAAGTACAGCAGACTCAGCGTGTCCCGGGCCTCCCTTGACGTTCGGGCCCCAACCGCGGTTCGTGCACTGTCCTCTGAACTAAAGATTCCCAGCTTCGCCAAGTAGGGTGGGAGCGCGTCCCACTCGTCGTTGTCGAACGTGTCGGCGAGCTCGTAGCGAATTACCGGCACCGGCCCGCCGAACTCTCGCTCGTCACGGGTTTCCCAGTCGCTAGTCCTTGCGGCTCCGAGCAACACGACCTCTAGCTGGACCGACTCGGCCGTGCGGATGACATCGCTTGGTGTTAACGCTCCGAAAGCCACGGGGTCGTCCATTACTATGACCGCCCTGTTGGCTCCTCGGCTAAGCGACTGAGCCATAGCGCGAAAAACGTTGAGAAGCACGTGAACCGTGTCTTGAAAGAACCAGGGAGTGAGCCACAGTACGAGTTCGTCTTGTCGAGCTAACTCAAGAGCCACTCGCTTCAGCACCGTCGTTTTGCCCGATGCGGACGCCCCGATAAGGACGCACGCGCTGGAACCAGCGGTTTTTGACGCGGAGAGTAGTTGCACGTCGGCAACCAATTCCCGAGTCACGGTTCGCTCGAAGTCCAGTCGATGCACCCAAGGATCCCACTTTGGAACTGACGGCGAGAAAAGCAGGTCGTGAAGTCGGTTCGTTTCCTCGAGTGCGACAGCACTCCGAAGCTGCGCGTTGACGACCGTCACGAAGTCAGCGTACCCAGTCAGCGCTCTCGCGACGGCGTGTTCCGGTTCTTCGTACGGAAGGCGATCCTGCCGCGCCGCGTCCTCGGCCGCGGCTGCCGAACCGACGAGCGCCGCAATCGACGGGGCCAGGACTAAGCTCGCACGGTCTACTAGAAATCGTCGGACGTTAGAGTCTTCACTCAGCGAGTCGGTTTCCGTGAAGATGAGCGTAGACGGAGTCGAGGATTGTTCTGCAGTCATCACACCCAGCAAGTCGACGAGCACCCACGGACACTCGCTCATTCCTAGGGTGACCAGAGGAGCGCCCCGCAGCCTGTCGGCAAGCAGACGCGCGGCTCGCTGCCATGACGAACGTCTCGTTGTATAGGACACGGTCGAGAAGACGAAGTCGTCGCGATGAACGCTGCCGAGGAGCTTGATGACGGGAATATGTCTGGGAGGCAACGACAGAGAAGGCTCACTAAGCACGGTAACGGCCTGAGCCGTCGGCCGTTGGTCTGTGGCATCTTGGAACGCCTGGTCGAAGAAGCTGTCCAGGCACGCCGAGATCACGGCGGTCCACCGAACCTGTGTCAGGCGGTGGAGCTGGCCGTGCGGGCTGAGCCCGGCGATAAAGCGCCTAATCTCGGTCTTGATTGCCTGTTCGGAGTGGCCCCCGTCGAGCGCGATGTCCGCAGTCGAGCAGTAGTTGTCCTGTATGGGCACATCAAAGGTCGTCGCCAGATTCGTATCAAGACTCTCTAACGCTCCTTTACCCATTGTGAACTCTGGACCTAGGAGCAAGCCGGGCCGACTTCGTAGGACAGTCCTTAGATCGTCGGGGCCGAGGCGGCTGACAGTGTCCTTTCGTAGCGCGAGGAATCCCGTTTGTGCCATTCGCTTCACCTGACGACACCGGCCGTGCCGCCGCGTTCGGGCTGCGCTCGAAGGCTTCTGCGCAAGATTCGGTCCGCTGGACAGTCGACGTAGACGGCGAGACCCTATCAACCTAGTCGAGTCCCCTCCCGAGATCAATTGCAGCACGCCACCATCGAGCGTCACGACGTCGCTGGGGAACCCGCCCGGAAGCAATCCGGTGGAGTCGTGCTCGGGAAGAGACACGTAACGCGGCCCCCGCCACCGTTTAGCTCTGCCGTCTCCGCCTGACTCTAAAGAGCCTCATACAACGTTTAGGCGGACACATTCGCTTGCCTTTGAGTGTACTCATAGGTAAACTTATAGAGGGTGGTAAAGGTCCGTGTTCCGATTCTGACGTGCCTCCGGTGCCAGCATAGTTGGGTGCCGCGGCAGGCCGACGTTCGGTTATGCCCGCGATGCAAGAGCGCACGTTGGGACGAACGCCGGGGTACCCGCACGGACCTGAGGGCGAAGCTCCCGCGGAAAGCGCCCGCGAAAGGGCGCCGGAGATCCTGAGGACCTAGCGTCCTGACTCTCGTCGAGGAGCACGCCATGATTGTCGCCATCTACGCCCGCAAGAGCACGGACCAGGGCGGCGTCGCTGGAGAGACCAGGTCGGTTGCCCGACAGGTCGAGCACGCCAAGGCCTACGCGATGAAGAAGGGCTGGACCGTCGCCGAGGACCATGTCTACGTCGACGACGGCGTCTCTGGCGCAGAATTCGCGAACCGCCCCGGATTCATGCGATTGATGAACGTCCTGACTCCGCAGGTGCCGTTCGACGCACTCGTAATGTCGGAGGAGTCGCGGCTCGGCCGCGAGATGGTCGAGACGATGGGAGCCCTGAAGCAGCTTGTCACGGCCGGTGTCCGCGTCTTCTATTACCTAGACGACAAGGAGCGGACGCTAGACTCGCCCATCGAGAAGGCGATGATGGCGCTGGAGACGTTCGGCGCCGAGCTGGAGCGCGACAAGGCGCGCCAGCGCGTGACCGACGCGATGACTCAACGGGCCCGCCGCGGGCACTGGTGTGGCGGCACCGTGTTCGGCTACGACCGCGTTGAGGAATTCGGCGAGCCGGATGCGGCGGGTAAACGGGTCCGACAGTGCGTCCGGCTGCACATCAAGGACGCCGAAGCCGAAGTTGTCCGGGACATATTTGGCGCCTGCGCTCGCGGCGCCGGTTTGCGGCGCATCTCCAAGCGCTTAAACGCGGAGGGGGCTCCCAACCCGCAGCCCCGACGGGGCCATGTCCGCGGCTGGGCGCCGTCGAGTGTCCGCGAAGTCCTGTACCGGCCGCTTTACCGGGGCGAGATTGTGTGGGGCAAGACCAAAAAGCGGGACAAGTGGGGGCAAAAGAAATCACAGCCGCGCCCGGAATCGGAATGGGTCCGCGCCTCGGCGCCGGAACTCCGCATCGTCTCCGACGACGAGTGGACCGCTGCCCACAACCGGCTTGAGACATCGCGCCGCGCCTACCTCCGCCATACAGACGGTCGCGTGTGGGGCCGTCCAACCAACGGCGTGGAGAGCAACTACCTGCTGGTCGGGATGGCGGTCTGCGGGGAGTGCGGCTCCGGGCTGATGGCCCGCCCGCGCCGCTATGGCTCTCGGCGCGGTTATTTCTACACCTGCGGTGCCAACTGGCGACGTGGCGATACGGTGTGCGCGAACGACCTAGAGATACCGATGGACATGGCCGACGCGGCCGTGCTCGACGCCGTGGAAAAGGAGCTGCTGACGCCCGAAGTCGTCGAGGCCGCAATCGAGCGGATGTTTGCGCGCGGGGACGAGCCGTCGCCAGACTCCGAGGCGCGGCGCAGCCGGCTAGGGGCGACACTCGGGAAGCTCGACGCCGAGTTGGTGCGGCTCACGACCGCCATCGCAGAGGGCGAGGCGAGCCACTCGCTCCGTTCGGCCATCCGGGAGCGCGAGGCCCAACGCGAGCACGTCGACGCCGAGCTGAGGGCGCTCGACGAGCCGCCCTGTCCGGAGAAGCCCGAAGCCCTCAGCGCCGAGGCGCTCCGCCACCTCGACGAGTGGCGCGGCCTGCTCGGGCAGAGCACCGCGCTGACGCGGCAGCTGCTGCGAAAGGTGCTCGATGACCGGCTGGCCTTTATTCCACGGTCCGACGGAGCGGACCGCTGGTACGAGTTCGCCGGCCAGGCGACGCTGGAGAAGTATTTCTGGGGGATTCCCCAAATAAAAAAAGCGTTGGTAGCGGTACGGGGAATCGAACCCCGGTCCCGTGGCTGAGAACCACGTATCCTAACCCCTAGACGATACCGCCACAGACCGCGCGAGACGTCAATTCTAGCAACCAACAATTTTTCGGGTCAATGACCGGCGCTATGATTAGAGCCGGTGGCTCGCATCATCGGCGGCCTGATCGTCGCCCTCGTCGTCGCTCTCGCTAGCGCCGTCTGGGTATCGGCCGGCCGGGCCGACGGACCCACCATCGAGATCGCCCAACCCGATCGATTCATCGGCCGCTCGGCCAGCTTCGAGGCGACTGTCGATGCGCCCGACGGTGCGCTCACGGCGCTCGACGCGGTTGTCGAGCAAGACGGTGCTCGGTATCCCCTGTACTCGCTCGATGGGCCGCCAGAGGCCGCCGCCGTCCGCCAGGACAGCGAGACGCGCATCCGCATCACACGACGCTTCGACCGCGAAAGCCACCCCGACCTCCGCGCCGGCGCGGCGCGCGTGATCGTCACGGCCACCAGACCCGTGCTGTTCGGCTGGCGTGAACGCTCGTCCGAAGCCGCGGTCGAGGTCGAGGTGCGACTCGACCCGCCCAGGCTGATGCCGCTGTCGCGGTTCCATTACATCAACCACGGCGGTGCCGAGTTCATCGTGTATCGCGTCACACCGGACGACGCCGAGTCGGGAGTGCGCGTCGGTGACCGGCACTATCCCGGGTATCCGGCCGCGGGCGCCGGTCTCGACGGCGACGATAACCTACGCGTCGCGTTCTTCGCGCTGTCGCACGACCAGGATCTCGCGACGCCGATCGATCTCTGGGCCCGCGACCCGGCGGGCAACGAGGCGCGTGCGGACTTCGACTACCGGATCTTCGAGAAGCGCTTTCGTCGGTCGCGCATCCCAGTGAGCGAGGGATTCCTGCGGCGCGTGGTGCCGCAGATCGCTGCGCGCGCGCCGGAGCTGGCCGACGAGGACGTCGATGCCGGGTCGAACGAGGCGAACCTGCTCGATGTCTATCTGTTCGTCAACGGCGAGCTCCGGCGCCTTAACCGCGACACGATTGCCGCCATAGCCGCGACGACGGCAGACGTCTGGCTGTGGAACGGCCCGTTTCGGCAGCTCACCAACTCGCAGGTGGAATCGGGCTTCGCGGATCATCGGACGTATCTCCATGACGGCATCGAAGTCGATCAGCAGGTGCACCTCGGTTTCGACCTCGCGTCGACGGCCAACGCCCCGATCCACGCGGCGAACGCCGGGCGGGTCGTCTACGCGGACTACCTCGGCATCTTCGGCAACTGCGTAATCATCGACCATGGCATGGGGCTGCAGTCGTTGTATGCCCATTTGTCGTCGATCGATGTGACCGTCGGCGACGACGTGACCCAGGACGAGCCGATCGGGCTCAGCGGACAGACGGGTCTTGCGGGAGGCGACCACCTGCACTTCACCATGCTGCTGCACGGGCGCCCGGTGACACCTGTCGAGTGGTGGGACGAGCACTGGATCGAGGACCGGGTGCTGCGGAAACTCCGCGAGGCGGGCTAGCAGCCCGCCGGCGGCTCCGGCAGCGAGCTGCTCGCTTCCCGGTCCAGTTCGCGTATAATCGCTCGGTTAGACACGTATCGTGAGAGAGGCACTCGCACCGTCCTGCAGGCTTCTCTCATTCCCACTCTTCGTGTAGGAGAAGCGCAATGCAACACCGACCCATCTGGGCGTTCGTCTTAATCCTCGCGCTGTCCGCCGCTGTCGCTTGCGGCGGCGGTGGGTCGGATGCTCCGGCCGCGCCGGCAGCGCCGGCCGCCCCGGCGTTCGATCCCGCAACGGCGGGCAACATCACCGGGTCGATCATGCTCGAGGGAACGCCTCCCGCGGCCGAGACCATCCGGATGAACTCGGATCCGGTCTGCTCGAAGGAAGCGACGAATACCGAGACGAACTACTACGTCGTGGGTGGCAGCGGCGGCCTAGGCAACGTGTTCGTCTACGTGAAGGAAGGGCTCACGGGGTCGTTCCCGGCGGCCTCCGACACGGTGGTCCTCGACCAGAAGGGCTGCCGTTACACGCCGCATGTGTTTGGTATCCAGGTGGGCCAGACGCTCCAGGTCCACAACGGCGACCCGACGCTGCACAACATCCACGCGACGCCGACGGCGAACGCTGAGTTCAACACCGGGCAGCCGATCCAGGGCATGACCTTCGACCGGACGTTCGACACCGCTGAGGTGATGGTCCCGTTCAAATGCGACGTGCACGGCTGGATGAACTCCTACGTGGGAGTGGTCGATCACCCATTCTTCGCCGTGAGCGGCGGCGACGGGTCGTTCGACATCAGCACGCTCCCGCCGGGTGACTACGTCGTCGAGGCGTGGCACGAGGAACTGGGCACACAGACGCAGAACGTCACTGTTGGCGAAGGGGCCACGGCCGACGTCTCGTTCACCTTTACCGTCGGCTAGCACATCGTGTAATCCCGGGTGGTGCCGGCGGGTCGACAGCCCGCCGGCGCCCGCCGTCCGCTCGCAGCGCGACCGGCCATGCCCATGCGCTGGCTGCATCCGTATACAAGACTCCTCGCGGTGGCATCGCTCCTGCTCGTCACCGCGGGGGGGCTCGTCACCAGCACCGGCAGCGGTCTCTCCGTCCCCGACTGGCCGAACACGTACGGCTACTTCATGTTCTCGTTCCCGCCGTCGATGATGGTCGGCGGGATCTTCTACGAGCACGGCCACCGGTTGATCGCGAGCGCGGTCGGTCTCCTCACGATCGGGCTGGCGGTGTGGCTCTCGCGTGGAGAACCTCGTCCGTGGGTGCGACGGCTCGGGTGGACCGCACTCGGGGCGGTGATCGTCCAGGGGGCGTTGGGCGGCCTCACCGTGCTCTTCTTCCTGCCAGCGCCCATCTCGATCGGCCACGCGGCACTGGCCCAGGTCTTCTTCGTGCTGATCGTCAGCCTTGCCATCTTCACCTCGCCGGGGTGGCTGGCCCACTACGATCGGTCCGCACCGGTGGGGGACGGGACCCTCGCGCGGCTGGCGCTGCTGACTCCGGCGATCATCTTCGGGCAGATTCTGCTCGGGGCCACGATGCGCCACACGGGTGCCGGACTGGCGATACCGGACTTTCCGCTCGCCTTCGGGCACCTCCTCCCGCCGACATGGAGCTTCGCCATCGGGATTCACTTCGCGCACCGCGTCGGCGCCGTCGTCGTCACGGCCGCCATCTTCGTGACGGCCGGTCGTGTGCTGTCGCACCACGGCGCGCGCCGTGAGCTGGCCCGACCGGCTGTGCTGCTCGTGGCGCTCGTGCTGGCCCAGATCGGGCTTGGAGCCTGGACCGTGCTCAGCGCGAAGCACGTCGCGATCAACACGGCCCACGTGACGACCGGCGGCGCGCTGCTCGTCACCGCCGCCGTCCTGACCCTACGCGTGCACCGGCATCGGTTCTCCGATGTGACAGCCGGTCGCGTCGCGCGTATGGCTGCCGCGATCGGCGCGGCGCCGAGTGGAGCGGGGTCATGAAGGGTGAGGCAATCGCGGTCGCGCCCGACCAGCGGCGTGTCACCGACTTTCTGGCACTGACGAAGCCGCGTCTCAACTCGCTCGTCGTCGTGACCGCCGGTGTCGGCTACGTCCTGGGCGCACCGGCGCCGCTCGACCTCGCCACGACACTGCACGTCATGCTCGGCTCCGGTCTGGTCGCCGGTGCCGCGGCGGCGCTCAATCAGATAGCGGAACGCGACCTGGACGAAGCGATGCATCGGACGCGGGGACGCCCATTACCCACGAGGCGCGTCACACCGCGCGAAGGCCGGGCGTTCGCGGTCACGCTCGGCGTCGTCGGCCTCGTCGAGCTAGCCACCGGCGCGAACGTGAACGCGGCCGCGGTCGCACTTGCCACACTCGCGATCTACGTTGGCATCTACACACCGTTGAAACGGCGAACGGCCTGGGCGACCGTCGTCGGCGCCGTGCCAGGGGCACTACCCGTGGTAATCGGCGTGGCCGCCGCGCGCGGCGGGTTGACGATCGAGGCCTGGGTCCTGTTCGGCATCGTCTTTCTTTGGCAACTGCCGCACTTCCACGCGCTCTCGTGGCTGCATCGGGACGATTTCAGGCGCGCCGGATTACCGCTGGTGGCGACGCTCGACACCGACGGCCGGCGCACCGCGCGTCATGCCGTCGCGTTCGCAGCGGCACTGTTGCCGATGAGCCTCGCGCCCGCGCTCATCGGGATGGCAGGGTGGCCGTACCTCGCGCTGGCGTCGTTGCTGGGCGCCGGGTTCGTCGGGCTGGCCATCGGCTTTCTGTTGAGCCCGTCATCTCGCCGAGCGCGCGCGCTCTTTCGCGGATCGCTCGCCTATTTGCCGCTGCTGTGGGCGTCATTGATCGCGGAGCGGTTCATGTGATCGTGGATTGTGAATGGAGCTGACCGATCTCCCCGGCGTCAACGCGACGTTGAACGGCATCTCGGCCTTGTTCCTCATGGCGGGGTACGGGTGTATCCGGCGCGGCCGCGTCGCGTTGCACCGCGCGTGCATGGTGACCGCGTGCACGACGTCGGCACTCTTCCTCGTTTCATATGTTATTTACCACGCGAACGTTGGCTCGGTGGCGTTTACCGGCCAGGGTGGCGTGCGGGTGGTCTACTTCACCGTACTCATCAGCCATGTGGTGCTGGCCGCGTTGATCGTGCCGATGGCGGTGATGACGCTGACTCGCGCGCTCCGGCGCCAGTTCGAGCGTCACGCGGCGCTTGCCCGCTGGACGCTACCGGTGTGGATCTACGTGTCGGTCACCGGGGTCGTCGTCTACTGGATGCTGTACCGAATGGGTCGGTGACGGCTGCGGTCTGCTACCATCCGGAATAGCCTCCCCGGCTCGGCGACCCAGGGTCCAACACAGGCATCATCGCTATGCTCGCACCGCGCGGTGCACTCGGACCGGTCCTCCTCCTACTGGTGGTGACGGCGGCGCCGCTGTGGGCGCAACCTGACGTCGTCGTGACCGACGGGAGCACCACTCCGTTCGGTCCGTGGTCGCCGTCGACGGGTCCCGGCACGGCCGCGTTTGGCGCGGCCGTATTGGCCGCGCTCTTCCTCCTGCTGTACGGCTACCGTCGCAAGCGATTCATCCTGCATTGGATGCTCGGGTGGCTCGTGCTGGCGACGGGCCAGGGACTCGTGGCGCTGGACTACACGATGCGACCCGTAGCGCTGGCCATGCTCGGGCTCTCGCGCTTTTTTGGCATCGTCGCGATTCTCTTGCTGGTCCTTGGCGCGGACACGTACCACGAGCGACGGTGGCTGGGTCGGCGATATTTCGTCGGCTTGCTGCCACTCGTCATCTGGTTCACGCTGGCGCCGGTCGTGCTCGGGAGCCGGTCGGCACTCGTGCCGGGGTACTTGATCGGCGCGGCCGCACTCGGGACCGGCGCCGTCGCCTTCCTCGCCTTGCTGCGGCGCGTGCGCCTCCTCGGGGCCGGGGTGACCGGAGTGACGTTCGCGCTGCTGGCGGCGTCGCACCTCTGGATTGCGGTCGCGGTGTCTCGTGATGTGCAGGCCATGGTCCCACCGGAACTGATGATCGCAAACGCCCTGCTGTACCTCTTCGCGGCCCTCGGCATGCACATCTTCGTCTTCGAGGACATGACCTACGAACTTCGCGTCGCCAACCGACGACTGCGAACGGCTCAGGATGGATTACGCGAGCCGGTCACCACGGACGCGCTGACCGGCTGCCACAACCGCCGCTTTTTCGATGAAGTGATCGGCCGCGAGCTGCAGCGTCACGCGCGCTATGCCATTCCGATGTCGTTTTTGTTCATCGACGTCGATCGGTTCAAGAACGTCAACGACACGCTCGGACAGGAGGCGGGCGACCGGCTGCTGCAATACGTAGCGCTCTTCCTCCGCCGCAACGTGCGGGAGGCGGACTACGTGTTCCGGTGGGGCGGCGACGAGTTCCTCCTCCTGCTCTCGTGCGGCCTCGACGCCGCCCAGCAGAAAGCCGCCGAGCTGAAACACACCTTCGCGGACGCCGTGCGGAGCGCCACCGCCGACCTGCCGTCCGGCGTTGGGCTGAGCGTCGGCTACGCGGAGGTGGTGTCGGCAGAGGACGACGTCATGGAGCGGGTTCGAGAAGCAGACCAGCGGATGTACGAGGACAAGGTCGCCGCGAAATAGGGATCATTGATAGAGCAGGTAGCGCTCTCGGAGCGCTCTCCACTCCTGCTCCCCCGCCACCCAACTGGCAGCGATCGCCGCGGGATCGTCCCCGGCGCGGATCCGCCGCACGACGTCATGTGATCCGAGCAACCGCACTGTCGCGTCGATCTCGAACTCGACCGGATGGAGGCGCGCGAGCGCGGCGGCGATCTCCACCCCGGCGCGCACCGGACGAAAGCGCGCCCGGTCGGTGACGCGGAGGAACACGCCGTGGCAGACTTGCCCGGCGTATCGGCTCGATTCCGGGGTGAAGCGCACGGGATACACCCGCAGGCCGGGAATTATCCGGGCGTTGAGTGCGGCCGCCAGCGCCACACCGTCCATCCATGGCGCACCCAGCTGCTCGAACGGGGTGTCGGTCCCGCGGCCGACCGAGACATTCGTCCCCTCAATCGCCCCGATCCCGGGGTAGAGCGTCGCCTGGTTCAGCGAGCGCAGATTGGGGGACGGATTGATCCAGGTCAGACCGGTCTCGTCGAACCAGTGCGGGCGGGACCACCCCTCAACGGCCACCACCTCGAGCTCGGCGCCAATGCCGCGCTCGCCATTGAAGAGTCGCGCCAGCTCGCCGATCGTCAGCCCGTGACGAATCGGCATCGGGAAGTAGCCGGTGAACCCGCGTGTCGACGGATCGTCATCCAGGAGCGGCCCCTCCACCCCGACGCCGTTGATGGGATTCGGCCGGTCCAACACCACGATCGACAGACCGTGGCGCGCGGCCTCCTCCATCACGTACGCCATCGTCGTGGCATAGGTGTAGAAGCGGGCCCCGGCGTCCTGCAGATCGACAACCAGTGTATCGAGTCCGTCGAGCATATGCGCCGTTGGTCGCCGCGTCGCGCCGTACAACGAGTGAATCGGGAGCCCGGTTGCCTCATCCCGCGAATCATCGACCGCGCCGTCACGGTTTCCGCGAATCCCATGTTCGGGACTGAACAACGCCCGCAGCTCGACATCCGGTGCTTCGTGCAGGAGGTCGATGGTCGAGCGGCCATCGCGGGCGCGTCCGGTCTGGTTCGTCACAAGGCCCACGCGCCGGCCCCGCAGACGCGCGAACCGCTCCGCCCGCAGCACGTCGACCCCCGTTCCACGCACACCCACGACGCCCGGATCGTTCCCCGCCGCGCGCACCGGGTCGAGCGGCACGTCGAGCAGCGCGCCGGCCGCCAGGGTCGCCACACGGCCACGCAACGCCGTGATGTTGCCCTCACCTGCCGGGTGCACGCGGTGTGCGAGAAAGATGACGAAGGCATCGGCGAGCGGATCGATCCAGATCGACGGACCGGTGAACCCCGTGTGGCCGAACGAGCGCTCCGAGAACAGATCGCCGCGATTCGCGGAAAATCGGGAATCGATGTCCCAGCCGAGCCCCCGCCGGTCGCCGACCCCGGGCGGCGTGGCCGGCGTGGTCATACGCGCTACGGTGAGCGGAGCCAGAATCCGCGGTGTCTCAGCCGAGAGCCGGCCGCCCGAGAGCAGCATGGCGGCGAAGCGAGTGAGGTCGGCCGCCGTGCCGAATAGACCCGCGTGCCCGGCGACGCCGCCCATACGCCGTGCCGTCGGGTCGTGCACGGTCCCCCGCAGCATCACGGCACCCGGCCCACCGCACGGCCATCCGAGCGGCGTGCACGCCTCGGTTGGCGCGATGCGCGGCCTGAGCGCCAAGGGCGGGTTGAAGGTGCTGTCGTGCATGCCCAGCGGCTCAAACACACGCTGGTGCGCGAAAACATCGAGCGACACGCCGCTCACCCGCGACACGATCTCGCCAAGCAGCACGAAATTGAGGTCGCTGTAGATGAAGGTGGTCCCCGGCGCCGCGACGAGGCGCTCGTCCAGCGCCCGGGCGATCGCGGTCTCGTAGCCAGAGAACGCATCCTCGAGCGGCAAGTCGGGGCGTAGCCCGGAGACGTGGGTCAGCAACTGCTCGATGGTGACGGTGTCTTTTCCGTGGCGCTCGAACCCAGGCAGATGGCGCGCCACGGGATCGGTCAGCCGAAGGCGACCATCCTCCACCAGCGCCATCACGCTCGTGGTCGTCGCGACGACCTTTGTCAGCGACGCGAGATCGAAGACGGTATCGAGCGTCATCGCCTCGCGCGACGGCACCAGCGCCCGGTGGCCAAATGCTCGGCTGTAGACGGTCCGGCCGCCGTGCCACACCAGGACCACCGCCCCCGGGAGGTGGCCGTCCTCGATTGCCTCGCCGATGGCCGCGTCGATCAGCGCGAGCCGGGCGGTGTCGACGCTGGGTGCATCCGGGACCTGGGCAACCACCGCGGCAAGCGCGGCCCCCGCCGCGAGGGCGGTGCAGGCGGCCGCGAGCAGGGGCGTGGCACGCATTCTGCGGATTGCTCGAGTCTATACCGGTGTGCCCTTCTCCAGACCCATGCGGTATACTGTTGTTGCTTTCCGGGCAAATCCGATTGATAACAAGGGGTTTTGTCATGACTCTGCGTCAGTACGGCGCCACCCGATCAGTCCTCGTCGCCGGCTTGCTCCTCGCAGTCGCGGCCCCGGTATGGGCCCAGGCGGGGGGGCGCATCGTCGGACTCATCGTCGACGACGAAGGCAACCCGATGGAAGGCGTGTCGATCACCGCGTCAGTTGTTGCCGCCGAACGGAGTGCAGCGGATTTCGAGACCAAGACGGGCAGCGACGGGCGCTTCTCCATCATCGGGTTCCTCAGCGGCGAGTGGCTGTTTACGGCCGAGTTCGACGGCTATCAGACGGTCGCGGCCAACTGGAGAGTCACTCAGGGTCGGAACCAGCCGGTCAACCTGATACTGGCGCGAATCAAGCATCCACTGGAGCTCGCGCTCGGAGAGGAGGCCTTCGAGGGACTGGATCCGGTGGCGCTCGAGGCCGAGCTCAACCAGGCGGACGAGGCCTTCAACGACCAGCGCTACGACGAGGCGATCGCGGGGTACACGTCGCTCCTCGCCCAGGTGCCGGCGTTCACCATGTTGCACGTGCAGATCGGCAACGCGCTCACGCAAAAGAACGAGTATCAGAACGCCATCGCCTCATACGAACGCGCTCTGGCCGAAGAACCGGAGAACGGCGACGCGAAGGCGGGCATCGCTCGCGCCAAGCTGTCGATGGGTGATTTCGAGGCCGCCTCGGCCGAGCTCGAGGCCGCGGCGTCTGGTCTCGACGCGGAGAAGGAAGACCTCTACAACCTCGGTGAGCTCGAGTTCGCTCAGGGCGACGTCGACGCGGCCGCGGGCTGGTACGAAAAGGCGTCGATGGTCGACCCGAACTGGGGCAAACCGCTCTTCAAGCTGGCCCTGGTGGCACTGAACAAGGGTGATACCGAGACGGCGAAGGAGTTCCTCCAGAGGGTGGTGGATGTCGACCCGGACTCCGAAGAGGGCGCGCAGTCGAAGGCAACACTGAGCGCGCTGCCGTGACGGGCTACGCCTCCGTGGACGTCACGCTCGTCGTCACTCCTGCTTGACACCCTCGCACGCTGTGTCAGCGCTGCCGCGCCCAGCACTGTTCCAACGTTGTTGTGGAAATCGACGCACCCAGCGTGGGGCTCGAGTTTCTCGATAACACGTCGATCAATAATCACTATTGCTAATATCCAATTATGTGGATAATTGCTACAATATATCGTTTTCGTTGTCGCTCATTGCGAGTTTCGGAGCCGCGTCTGTTTCGTTGAAGTCCCGGTATATTTGAAGTTATAATGCAGCGCTCCATATTCGTGGAGCATGCGCGCCGTTGGCGCGCGACTTGCGTTACCCTTGCGGGAGTGCCAAGAAAAATCTTTGCGCGGCCGTGCGATCGTCGCTCGCTGCGCGTTGTACTGGGATGGGGCACGACACACACCACACACCAAGGAGTAGAGACACAATGACACGGGGATATACCAGGGCGGCTGGACCGCTCGCAACGCTGGTCGCGCTCAGACAGGCGACGGTGCTGGCGCTGAGCGCCATGCTGGTGCTCGCGCTGAGCCCGCTGAATACTGACGCGCTGGCGCAGGGTCGCCGGACCGGCACGGTCCGCGGCAACGTGACCGACGCCCAAGGGCTCGTCATGCCGGGCGTCGCGGTCAACCTCAGTTCGCCCGCGATGCAGGGACGGCGTAGCACTTTCACCGATCTCAATGGCAACTACGAGGCCCTCGGCCTGCCGCCGGGAGAGTACGACATCGTATTCGAGCTCGACGGCTTCGCCGACGTTGAGAACATGGCGACCGTTCCGCTCGGCGCGACGATCGAGGTCAATGGCTCGATGACGCCCGGCGGCGTGACCGAGACGGTCCAGGTCGTCGCGGTCGTCCCGTCGCCGATCGCGACCACTGAAGCCAGCTCGAACACGACGGCCGACGAGATCAATGCGCTGCCCGTCGGGCGCACCCCGTTCCGGATCGCCGAGCTGCAACCCGGTCTGACCAACAACACTCCAAACGCGGGCCAGGTCACGGTCAACGGGTCGTTCGCCTACGACAACATCTTCCTGATGGACGGCGTCGACATCAACGACAACCTGTTCGGCACGGCGAACAACCTCTTCATTGAGGATGCGATCGAGGAGACCCAGGTCCTCACGTCCGGAATCTCCGCCGAGTACGGGCGGTTCTCCGGCGGCGTGATCAACATGATCACCAAGAGCGGCGGCAATACATTCTCGGGGAGCTTCCGGTCCAACCTCTACAAGCCTCAATGGACCAAGGAAACGCCCTTCGAGATCGCTGCTGGCAACGATCGCGAAGGCAACCTCAAAGACAACACGACCTACGAGACAACGGTCGGCGGTCCCATCGTGCAGGATCGCCTTTGGTTCTTCTATGCCAACCGGGTCCAGCGGGAGGCCTCGAATGCCACCCTGCCGCAGACCGCTTTCCAGTACGACCGGACGACCAACAACGACCGCAACCAGCTCAAGCTGACCGGCACCATCGCACCCGGCCATACAGTCGCCGGGAGCTACCTGCGAAACCAAACGACGCGTAACCGCTCGACGTTCAGCTTCAGCATCGACCCGGTCACCGTCACGAACCAGGTGAGACCGAACGATCTGTACGTCACGAACTATCGGGGCGCGGTCAGCAACAACATCTTCGTGGAGGCGCAGTATTCACGACGCAAGTTCAGCTTCGGCGAGAACGGCGGCACGTCGCTCGACATCTTCGACTCGCCGTTCATCACGTTGACGCAGAGCCTGGGCCACTACAACGCGCCCTACTTCGACGCGACCGACCCCGAGGACCGGAAAAACCAGCAGTTCTCGGGAAGCCTGACCTACTTCGCGTCGACGCCGGCTGCCGGGACCCACAGCATCAAGGTCGGCGGCGAGCGCTTCACCTCGTCGCGCGTCGGCGGCAACTCGCAGTCCTCGACCAGCTACGTGTTCGACGCCGACTACGCGGTCGGGCTCGATGGGTCGCCGCTGCTCGACGGCGCCGGACGCCTCCAGCCGGTCTTCGTGCCGGGCGCCACGCTGATCGAGAACTGGATCCCGGTCCGGGGCGCGACGATCGATATCAACACCACCTCGTTCTACGTGAACGATGACTGGACGATCAACAACCACCTGTCGGCGAATATCGGCGTGCGCGGCGAGATCGTCGATAGCAACGCGACCGGCAACATCACCACGGTCGACACGAGCGCGGTCACTCCCCGCCTTGGTATCGCGTACGACCCGGTCGGCGACGGGCAGTACACGATCCAGAGCACCTACAGTCATTACTCTGGGAAATACAGCGAGTCGCAGTTCGCCAACAACACGAACGTCGGCAACCCCGACTTTCTGTTCGGTGTCTACACCGGGCCAGCCGGGCAGGGTCGTGATTTCGCACCAGGGTTCGACACCAGCAACTACTTCACCTTCTTCGGTCTGTTCCCGACGAGAAGCGTCTTCAACGACGAAAACCTGAAGTCGCCTGTCACCAAGGAGTTCACGGTATCGGCGGGAAGCACGCTCGGAACCGGTGGCCACATCAAGGCCACCTACATCAAGCGGAAGACCGACGGGTTCGTGGAGGACTTTTTCAACATCGCCGGGGGTCAGACGACGATCATCGAGAACGGTCAGAACTTCGGGACCTTCGACAATCAGACCTTCCGGAATGCCGACGGCCTCGAACGGAACTACGACGCCATCCAGTTTGACGGCCGCTATCGGGTGACGCGCAACTTCTTGATCGACGGCAGCTACACCGGACAGATCAACAACGAGGGGAACTTCGAGGGCGAGGCGACGAACCAGCCTGGTATCGGCTCGACGGCCTTTGACTTCCCGGAGGTCACCCCTGCCGCGCGGCACTTCCCGTTCGGACGTCTCGACGACTTCCAGCGTCACAAGGCCCGGATCTGGGGGATCTACAACGTCGGCCTCGGCGGTGCGGGCAGCGTCGACGTCGGCGGGATCTGGCGCTACAACTCCGGACTGAGCTACAGCCTCCGCTCCAGTGGTCAGAGCGTCAATGCGACGCAGGCGGCAATGGTCAGCGCTCTGGGTTACGCCGGCCTCCCGCCCTCGCGGACGATCTACTACGGGCAGGGGCGCGGCTCGGAGAACTTCGAGGGCTACGGCCTTTTCGACCTCTCGATCCAGTACCAGATTCCGGTGTGGGAGTCGCTGCGGCCGTGGTTCAAGGCGGAGATCTACAACGTCCTCAACAACGACAAGCTGATCGGCTTTAACACGTCGGTGACACCGAATACCGCGGGTCCGGTCGACGCCCTCGGTATTCCGACGACCTTCATCAATGACCCGAATTTCGGCCAGGCCGAGTCGGTGGACAACTTCCCGCAGTACATTCCTGGAATCGACGGCGGGCGCACGTTCCAGGTGGCGCTCGGCTTCCGCTTCTAGTCGGACTTCGGTACGTAGCGCAGGGCTTTAGCCCTGCGTACGGGCATTCGAGGGGGGCGACAACGTCGCCCCCCTTCTTTTTTTCACACACGACAACGACCACCGTAAATCATACGAAGCACAGTATTTAAACGTCCTACAGGGTCGACTTGACGGAGGGCCTCGCGGTCGCCCATAATGAATGAACGTTCATTCATTGGAGTGACAATGCGCGCAGTTGCCACCACCGCCACCCACCGGCCCGCGCTTCCGCGGGGCTCAGCCACCCCAGAGAAAGCCGACAAGCGCGAGGTCATTCTGAGGGCGGCGACCAAGGTGTTTGCCCGTCACGGTTTTTTCAACGCACAGGTGGCCGACGTCGCGCGCGCGGCCGGAGTGGCCGCAGGCACCGTGTATCTGTATTTTCGGGGCAAGGACGATCTACTGACGTCGATCTTCGAGCGGTCGATGGCACGATTGCTCGAGAAGACCGAGTCGGCGCTCGACGGCATCGAGGACCCCATCGAGCGCCTGCGCGCGCTCGCACGCGTCCACCTGGGCGGCCTCGGTCGCGACCGCGATCTGGCCGTCGTCTTCCAGGTCGAGCTTCGCCAGTCGACGAAGTTCATGGAGCGCTTCTCTGCCGCACAGCTCCGCACGTATCTGGGTCAGTTGCGGGACACGATCGCCGACGCGCAAGCCGCCGGGCTGTTCCGCACCGACCTCAGTCCGACCTTCGCCGCAAAGGCGGTGTTCGGCGCACTCGACGAGATGGCCACGAACTGGATCTTGAGCAATCGACGGCAGGCGCTGGTGGACGACGCCGACGCAGTCGTGGATCTGCTTGTGAACGGGATGAGGCGCAGCTAGACCCATGAACCACATCCACTCTGTTGCGGTACTCGGTGCCGGCACGATGGGAGCACAAATCGCAGCCCACGTGGCGAACGCCGGGCTCCCCGCGCTGCTCCTCGATCTCGACGCCAAAACGGCAAGCGACGGCCTCGCGCGTGCGCGCAAGCTGAGTCCCGATCCGTTTTTCACGAAGGACGCCGCAGCGCGAATCACCGTCGGTGGCTTCGACACCGACCTTCCCCGCCTCGCCGGCTGCGACTGGATTGTCGAGGCCATCGTCGAGCGTCTGGACGTCAAGCAGCAGCTGCTCGAGCGGGTCGAGCCGCACCGGGCGCCCGATGCCATCGTGACATCGAACACCTCGGGTATACCGATCGCGAGCATAGCGGAGGGACGAAGCGCCGATTTTCGCCGGCACTGGCTCGGCACGCACTTCTTCAACCCGCCCCGCTATCTGCGGTTGCTCGAAGTCATTCCGACGCCCGATACCAACCCCGCGGTCGTGGACGCGATCGTGCGGTTCGGCGACCGCATGCTCGGCAAGGGCGTCGTTGTCGCCAAGGACACGCCCAGCTTCATCGGCAATCGGATCGGGATCTTTGGCGTGATGCGGGTACTCAAGTTTCTGGCCAACGGCAATTACACGGTCGAGGAAATCGACGCGATCACCGGTCCCGCTATCGGCCGGCCGAAATCGGCAACGCTACGCACCATGGACATCGCCGGCCTCGACGTCCTGGCGCATGTCGCGGGAGACCTGACCGAGCGACTCGCGGAAGACGAGCAGGCCCTGTTCGCGCTGCCCCCGCTGCTGAGTCAGATGGTGGACCGCGGCTGGATCGGCGCCAAGGCAGGGCGTGGCTTCTACCAGAAGGACCGCGACGCGCGGGGGAGCCAGATCCTGACGCTCGATCCCGCGTCCATGGCGTATCGCGCGCGACAATCGCCTCGACTGCAGGCCCTCGACGCCGCGATGGCCATCGAGGACGTCGGTGAGCGCGTCCGTACACTCTTTCTCGGCGACAACCGCGTCGGGGCGCTCCTGCGCGCCACGTTGGGCGAGACGCTCGTCTACACGGCGCGCGTCACGCCGCAGATCGCCCACTCGATCGACGACGTCGACCGCGCGTTGCGCTGGGGCTTCGGCTGGGAGCTCGGACCGTTCGAGCTGTGGGACGCCATCGGTGTCGAGTCGGTGATCGAGGCCTGCAACGTGACCGATCCGCCGGAGCTCGTGCGCAATCTCCGCGCCGCGGCCCCGAAGAACGGGGGGGGCGCCAGCGCGCGCTTCCGCTCGGGGGTGGTCCCACCGGCGTCCGGCGACCTCCAGTTGCTCCGGAGCGCGAAAGAACGCCAGTCGATCGTCAAGCAGAACGCCGGCGCGAGCCTCGTCGACCTCGGCGACGGCGTCCTGGCCATAGAGTTCCACTCGAAGATGAACGCCATCGGCGGCGACACGGTCGCCATGCTGACGGCAGGGGTCGCCGAGGCGTCACGGAACTTCGAGGCACTGGTCGTCGGGAACGACGCCGCGGCCTTCTCGGCCGGCGCCAACCTGATGCTCATGCTCCTGGAAGCCCAGGAGGAGAACTGGGACGAGATCGACCTGATGGTCCGCGCGTTCCAGTCAGCGGTCGTGGGCCTGCGCTACGCCGACGTGCCAGTGATCGTCGCCCCCGCCGGTCTGACTTTGGGCGGAGGCTGCGAGATCGTGCTCCACGGCGACCGGGTCCAGGCCGCTGCCGAGACCTATATGGGACAGGTCGAAGTGGGTGTTGGACTGGTGCCGGCCGGCGGCGGGACGAAGGAGCTGCTGGCGCGCTTCGGGGACCGGGCCCCGACAGGCACGGCGGACCCGCTGCCGTTCGTGCAGCGAGCGTTCGAGTTGATCGGATTCGGCACGGTGTCGACGAGTGGCGCCGACGCCCGCCGGCTCGGACTGCTCCGCGACGTCGACGGGTTCACGATGAATCGGGAGCGGTTGATGAGCGACGCCAAGACGGCAGCCCTCGAGCTCGCGCGCGCGGGCTACCAGCCGCCGCCGCCGCGGCGCGACATCGCCGTCGGGGGCGACGGCATCCGGGCGGCGCTCGCGCTCGGTGTGCACCTGGCGTGGCGCGGCGGGCGCATCAGCGATCATGATGCGCTCATCGGACGCGCCCTAGCGCGGATCCTTGCAGGCGGGGACGTCCCGCACGCCACGTCGGTCACAGAACAACACCTCCTCGATCTGGAGCGGGAAGCGTTTCTCAGCTTGTGCGGAGAACCGAAGACACAGGAGCGGATGGCCCACACGCTGAAGACGGGCAAGACGCTGAGGAATTGACGCGAGCCATGGTGGACAAAGGCATCGGCCCTCCGCTCGTGCTGATCCCCGGCATTCAGGGGCGTTGGGAATGGATGGGGCCGGCGGTCGACGCGCTCGCCGCACGGTGCCGGGTCATCACCGCGTCGCTCGCCGGAGACGACGGCGGGATGCGGCCGTTCGACCCGACGGCAGGGTTCGAGCACCACGTCACGTGGGTCGACGAGCTCCTCGAGCGAGCGTCGCTGGAACACGCCGCACTCTGCGGCGTGTCTTTCGGCGGCTGGATCGCGCTGCACTATGCGGCCACGCGGCCCGAGCGCGTCGTCTCGTTGACGCTGGCCTCGACCCCCGGACCGACCTGGCGGCCGACATGCCGGGTCGAGTGGTATCTGCGGGCGCCACGACTGCTCTCGCCGATCTTCGCCCTGTCGTCGCCGTTCAGGGTGTATCCGGAGATCGCCGCCGCCCGTCCCGAGCTCGGCGACCGTCTGGCCTTCGCGGCGCGTCATCTGGGACGCGTCACGCGGTATCCGTTCGCGCCGTCACGAATGGCCGAGCGCATGCGGGGGACGGCGGAGGTCGACTTCTTGGCTGACTGCGAGCGCGTGACGGCGCCCACCCATGTGGTGACGGGTCAGGAGGGCCTCGACCGCGTTGTTCCGGTCGCCAGCACGCGTCAGTATGTCGAAGCGATCCGGGGCGCGCGCTACACCGCGCTGGCCGGCACCGGCCATCTGGGGCTCGTGACCCAGCCGGAACGGTTCGCCACCGCCGTGGCCGACTTCGTTGCGGCGCACGCCGAGGTGGATACTCCGCTGGAGGTGCCAGCGTGAGCATCGACCGCGCGCCGACGGTGCGTCAGATTCCCGGGCCCGTCGGCCCCCTCGAGGCCCTGCTGACCGAGCCCGTCGTCGGGCCGGATGGTCACGCGCCGAACCCGCGCGGCGCCGTTGTCTTCGGCCATCCGCACCCGAAGTTCGGCGGCACGATGCACACCAAGGTGGTCTATCAGGCGGCGAAAGCGTTTGCCCGTATCGGATGCGCGACGCTTCGGTTCAACTTCCGAGGCGTCGGCCTCAGCGCCGGCGTCTGGGACGACGGACGGGGCGAGCAGGACGACTACCGCGCCGCGCTCGACTTCGCCGCGACACGATATCCACACGCCGAGCTCTGGACGGCGGGCTTCTCCTTCGGCGCCTGGATCGCACTCTCCGTCGGTGCCGCCGATCCACGGGTCTCGGCGCTCATCGGCATCGCGCCGCCGGTCGACACGAAACCCGAATACGATCTCTCGGCGGTCGTCGCGAGCACGAAGCCGAAGTTCCTCATACACGGCGAGCGCGACGAGCTGATCCCGCTCACGCGGATGTGGACCGTCTACGGGGAGATGGCGGAGCCGAAGGAGCTCGTCGTCATCGATGCCGCCAATCATCTGTTCGACGGGCACGTCAGCGAGGTCGGCGACGCCATCGAGGACCTGTTGGGCGATTTCCACACCGTCGCAGCGCAGGAATCGTGACCCTGCACGGGTGGAGACCTTGGAATCCTGGAACGCGAACCGTGAGCTCTCAACCCTGGAACCGCGAGCACGAGGTAACCCATGCGTGAAGCCGTCATCGCGTCAGCCGTTCGCACGCCCTCGGGTAAGGCCCCCAAGGGCACACTCCGCACGACCCGCCCCGATGAGATGGCCGCGGTCGCTATCGAGGAGGCGCTACGTCGCGCGCCCGGAATCGACGCCGCCGAGGTCGACGACGTCATCCTCGGATGTGCCATGCCGGAAGCCGAGCAGGGGATGAACGTCGCGCGCATCGCGAGCCTGCGCGCCGGCATTCCGGTCGAGGCATCCGCCGTGACCATCAACCGATTCTGCTCGTCCGGCCTCCAGGCGATCGCGTTCGGCGCAGAGCGCATCATCTGCGGGTCTGCCGACACGATCGTGGCGGGCGGGACCGAGTCCATGAGCTTGGTGCCGATGGGCGGTCACAAGGTGGCCCCGAATCCCGAGCTCGTCGCGCACTATCCCGACGTCTATCTCAGCACGGGCCTTGTGGCCGAAAACCACGCGAACCAATCGGAGATTTCGCGTGAAGAACAGGACGCGTTCGCGCTCCGCAGTCACCAACGAGCGGTAGCGGCCATCGATGGCGGGCGCTTCGCTGACGAGACGGTGCCGCTCACCGTGTCGATGGCGGACGCGGCGAACGGAAACGGCGACCGACCCGAGATCCGCGAGTTCAGCTTTGAGACGGATGAAGGGCCGCGGCGGGACACCTCGCTCGAGGTGCTCGGCAAGCTCCGGCCCGTCTTCCACGTCCGTGGCTCGGTGACCGCGGGCAATTCGTCGCAGACGAGCGATGGCGCCGCCGCGGTGGTCGTCACGTCGGCTGAGCGGGCGAAGGCGGCCGGCCTGACACCGTTGGCGCGGTTCGTGACCTACACGACCGCTGGCGTCAAGCCGGAGCTGTTCGGGATCGGACCCGTGCCTGCCATGAAGAAGGCGCTCAAACTGGCAGGTCTGACCATTGATGACATCGACGTGGTGGAGCTGAACGAGGCGTTTGCCGCACAGATCCTCGCCTGCCTGCGCGAGTTTCCGATCGACCCGGACAAGCTCAACGTCAACGGCGGCGCGATCGCCCTTGGCCATCCGCTTGGCGCAACCGGTGCCAAGCTCACGACGACGATGCTCTACGAGTTGAAGCGACGCAACGGTCGCTACGGCATGGTCACCATGTGTGTCGGCGGTGGCATGGGCGCTGCCGGCATCTTCGAGCGCATGTGAGCGCGCGACACTGCGATCTCTGGAACCTTCCAACCGGACTGATGTGAGGCACCAATGACCACCACCGCGACAAAAGCGACCCTCACGGGCGGCAGCTGGCTCCTCGACGCGACGCCAGCGGACGCCGTCTTCACACCCGAACGGATGACCGACGAGCATCGGCTGATCGATCAGACCGCCCACGAGTTCGTCACCAACGAGGTCGTCGAGCGGAACGACCAGCTCGAGACCAAGGACTGGGATCTCGCGCGCCAGATGCTCCAGCGCTGTGCCGCGCTCGGACTGCTCGGCACCGACGTGCCGGAGACCTACGGTGGCGTCGAGCTGGACAAGGTGAGCTCCGCCATCATCGCGAGCCGGCTCGGTCAGGCCGGCTCGTTCAGCTCTGCCTTCGGGTCGCAGACCGGTCTGGTCATCATGCCGATTCGCACCTTTGGCACGGAGGCGCAGAAGCGCAAATACCTACCGGGGCTCGTGAGCGGTGACGTCGTCGGCGCCTACTGTCTCAGCGAATCCGGCTCGGGGTCGGACGCGCTGGGCGCCAAGACGCGCGCGATGCGCCAGGCGGACGGGAGCTTCGTCCTGACCGGCGAGAAGATGTGGATCACGAATGGCGGCTTCGCCGACGTCTTCATCGTGTTCGCCAAGGTCGATGGCGAGCAGTTCACCGCATTCATCGTCGAGCGCGCCTACGACGGCGTGACGAGCGGCAACGAAGAGCACAAGATGGGGCTGCTCGGATCCTCCACCACGCCGGTCATTCTCCAGGACGTGCGCGTGCCGGCCGACAACCTGCTCGGCGAAGTCGGCAAGGGCCACAAGGTCGCGTTCAATGTCTTGAACTACGGCCGCTTCAAGCTGGGCGCCTCAACTGTCGGCGGCACGCAGACCGGCATCCGCGAGTCGGCGCAATACGCCGCCCAGCGGCATCAGTTCGGAAAGCCGATCGCCAGCTTTGGCGCCATCAAGCACAAGCTGGGCGAGATGACGATCCGCGCCTACGCGATCGAGTCGATGGTCTTCCGGACCGCCGGCCTCATCGACACATCGCTCGAAGACGCGGCCAGCGGTGACGACGCCGCGCTCCTGGCTGCGCTCGAAGAGTACGCCATCGAATCGTCAATGCTCAAGGTGGCGGGCAGCGAAGCGCTGCACTACGTGCTCGACGAGAACGTCCAGATCCATGGCGGGAACGGCTACGTGAAGGATTACCCCGCCGAGCGGCACTACCGCGACTCGCGCGTCAACCGCATCTTCGAGGGCACGAACGAGATCAACCGCCTCCTGATTCCCGGCATGCTCGTCAAGCGCGCCGGACAGGGCCGGCTGCCGCTCATTGAAGCGGCGAAGAAGCTGCAGGACGAGATCATGACCCCGGCGCCGAGCGTCCCGCCTGGCGACGGACCGCTCGAGGCACAGCAGGCGGCCGTCGGCATGTTCAAGAAGGTCGCGCTCGCGGTGCTCGGGCTGGCGCTCCAGACCTACGGCAACAAGCTCTCGGACGAACAGGAGGTGCTCTCATACGCGTCGGACATCCTGATGGACGCCTTCGCTACCGAGAGCGTCGTCCTTCGCGCACTGCAGGCCCCCACCGCCAGCGGGCGCGAACCCGACCTCCAGGCCGAGGCGGCGAGAGCCTACGTCAACGACGCCGCGGTCCGAATCGACGCCGCTGCCCGGTCCGCCCTGGCGGCGATGACCCAAGGCGATACGCTCCGCATCCACCTGGCCGCGCTCCGGCGGTTGTTGAAGGTCACGCCGATCAACACGGTTGCGATCCGGCGGGCGCTGGCCGACAAGTCCGTGGAGCGCGCCGGGTATATCTTCTGATTGCCGGATGTGTTGCGGCCTTGCCCACACGCATCGGAGATAGAGAGAATAGGCAGGATGGGATCGAGTGGCCCCGGACCGCGGAACGCCGCCGTGCGAATCAGCGTGACGCGCTGGCTGGCTGGACTTCTGCTGCTGCCGATCCTGACGGCGGCGTGCGGTCCGTCGGCGCCGGACGACGGCGACTACTTTGCCCGCCTGGTCGACGACCGGGCATACAAGGACGAGTTTCTCAAGACGAGTCCAGATTCGCGAGTCCCGCTCGACCGCCGGTCGTGGATGGTGCCTCTTCGATACTACGATCCCGACCTCTCGTACCGCGTTCCGGCCCAGCTCGACTTTCTCGACGAGCAACCGATTGTCGACGTGCCAACATCATCGGGTGAGATGCGAGAGATGCTACACATCGGTCACCTCGAGTTCGTGCTGCAAGGCGATGAGTACCGGTTGGCAGCACTCGTCTCGGAAGGCGACGGCCTCTTCGTGCCGTTTCGGGACGAGACGAGCGGTGACGAGACCTATCCGGCCGGTCGCTACCTCGATCTCCCGTTCAGCTCGACCGGCATCTACGACCTCGACTTCAACCGTGCCTATCACCCGGACTGCTATTTCGACGAGCAGTACGAATGTCCGTACCCCCCGCCACAGAACCGTCTCGCTACGAAGGTGCTGGCCGGGGAGAAGCTGCCGCCCGAGGACGAGCGCCGCATCCCGCTCACGTTGCCCGAGCCGCCGACCGAAGACCCTGCGGGTCAAGGTCAAGAATCGGAAACGTAGATCGGTGTCGCTGCTCGGCGTCATCTTCGACTTCGACGGCGTGCTCGCCGATACCGAGCCTCTCCATCTGCGGGCGTATCAGGACGTACTCGCCGATGGCACGATGGCGCTCGACCGCGCGGCGTACTACGATCGCTACCTCGGCTTCGACGACATGGGCGTCTTCACGGCCGCTGCCACAGACAGCGGCGTCTCCCTGAGCCCAAACGATCTGGCAGGCCTGATCGCGTCCAAGGGGCAGCGGTTCCTCGAGCTGCTCGGGACCGAGGACGTGCTGTTCCCCGGAGCGAGAGCGTGCGTCGAACGGCTCTCCGCCGACCTGACGCTCGGGGTAGCGTCGGGTGCACTGCATGACGAGATCGACCTCATCTTGACGCGGGCCGACTTGAGGCGCCGCTTCACCTGTATCGTGGCAACCGACGACGTCGAGCGTCCCAAGCCGGCGCCGGACTCCTACACCCGGGCCATCGAGCTCCTCGGTGCGGGCCTGGGACGACAGGTGTCGCCGTCAAGCTTCGTCGCTGTCGAAGACTCGCGCTGGGGAATCGAGGCGGCGGCCGCCGCCGGTCTCCCGTGCGTCGCCGTAACCCACACCTACCCGGCCGAGGAACTGGGTCTCGCGACCCGAGTCTTGCCAGACCTATCGGCAATCGACCGCGCCTTGCTCGAGCAGCTCTGTTAGAGCGAGTGATCGACGACTTCGGGGTGGGAGCGTACCCAGGACATCAGAGCGTTCGTGACCCCGGTGATCTCGTCGATGCGCTGGGTACATATCTCGTAGAGCTCCCGAGGGGTCACCTCGTCGTAGAAGTGCACCAGCCGGTTCCGGTAGCCCGCCATGTCACTCATGCGACGACTCGTCGCCTCATCAAGGACCCCCGCGGCGTGCAACTGTCGAGGCACTTCACGATATTCACTGGCGGCCCGGCCCAGCCCCTTCGCCAAGATGTGGCGGCCGAGGTCCATCAACGCCTCGAGCGAGCGTCCGAGGTAGGAATCGGCGGCTGCCACATTGCGCGGGTCCCGATGAACTGCTCGTACGACTCGAGTTGCAGCGCCGCGATGCCCCGGAGCATCTCCTCTATCCAACCTGCCCGTTCGGCGATGATCTTCTCCTTGATGCCTGTCGGCGTCACGGTGCGATCCCCGCGAGGACCATGCGCCGCCGTTCGCGCTCGAAGAACGCCAGATCGCCAGCCCGGCGAAGGACGAACAGCTGGTATTCCGCTTCTCGAATGGGGTCCGGGCAGCAGATCAACTCCCCGGACACTACGTCGAGGGCCAGATACGGGCGCGCTCCTGGGAGTACGACCAGATCAACGCGTGTGCCGCTGAACAGGTCCTCCAGGGCCCTCGTGATATTCACGCGACCCTGGACGTCCACAACGCGACCGATCTGTGGAAGTACGCCGAGGTCAAAGTCGGCCGCGTTCGCCGGATCCAGCGTGCTCTCTCCCCGAAGGAAGGCGGCAAGCTCCGTTCCCCGGCTCCCGAACGCGTACACTGCGTCCAGTCCGTAGCTGAGGCACAGCGCGCGGAGGTCCCCACTTTTGACCATACGCCGATACTAGCATGCGCTTCCGGTGACCCTTGACGAGACGACGAGGGTATTAGACGCCGGGCGGACACATATGCGATAAAGGACTGGACCGTCGTGCTCTCTTCCGAGTTCATTCACCGCTTCACCGAAATCGCCAAGGGACCGGACCCTGATCTGGCGCCGGCGGCCCTCTTCATCGCTCGTCTCGAATACCCGAATCTGGACGCCACGCAGTATCTCGCGCAGCTCGATGCGATGGGCCGAGCGGCCGCGACCCGGATCGCACAGCTCGGCGAGGACGCGTCGCCGATGCGGCAGGTCGAGACCATCAGCGCGTACCTCTTCGAACAGGAAGGGTTTGAAGGCAACACGAACGCCTACGACGACCCGAGGAACAGCTTCCTGAACCAGGTGCTGGAGCGCCGCACCGGCATCCCCATCACGCTGGCGCTCGTCTATATCGAGGTCGCGCGACGCGCCGGCGTGCGCGTCGACGGCGTCAACTTCCCGGGTCATTTCCTGCTGCGGCTCCCGCAACCGCCACGCGTCGCGCTCGACATCGATGACCACGTCATCGTCGACCCGTTTCACGCCGGTGCCGTGCTCTCCGAGGTGGACTGCCGCAAGCTGCTCCGCAAACACGCCGGCGAGGACGCCGCGTTCGACAAACGGCTGCTCATGCGCGCGAGCAAGCAGCAGATCCTCGTCAGGATGCTCGTCAACCTCAAGCGCATCTACGTCCGAATGCGCTCGTTCCCCCAGGCGCGCACTATCACCGAGCTCCTCCTCGGGATCAACCCGTCCGCCATGACAGAGCTCCGCGACCGTGGCCTCCTGGCCTACCACCTGAACGACTTCTCAGCCGCGCTGCGGGATCTGGAGGACTACCTACGGTTCACGTCACGCCGGAACAGCGTGAGTGAGGAGGCGGGAGACGACGACGAGCCGAGCGGGAACGAGGAACACGCCGAGATCTGGGAGCACGTCAAGGCGCTCAGGCGGCGTGTGGCGAGCTTGAACTGAGCGGACGACCCAGCGTTGGCACGGATGCCACGAGAGTGTCTTACTCACCGATCCGCAGCACCTCGACGCCAAGCCCTTCCACCCTGCGAAAGTGACGTTCGTCGGACGGCCCGACCAGGACTGTGAAGCCCAGGTGCGTCGCCGTCGCGGCGACCGCCAGATCGTTCGCCGGAATGAGCTGACCGACGCGGCTGAGGGTCGCAAACAGCCGGGCCCACTCCTTGGCGATCGCCACACCGAACTCGACGACGGGGATCCGCACCGCAAGCGCGTCAATACGAGTCCGTCGCGCGGCGGCGCGCTTCGGACTGTCTGCAAGCAGTACCCCGGCGAGCAGCTCCGCATACACGGCGGCCGGGAGCACGGCAGTCTCGGCGGCTAGACGACCAAGAAATTTGTCCGACACCGCCGGAGACGGCGACGCGTCCGCGGCCCGATGCCGCTCGGCTGCGACCAGCGCACTCGTGTCGACTACGACCCCCATGGATTCGCCGGCGGGCGGTCGGCCCCGCCGACCTTATCGAGGTCGTCCGCAAAGGTGCGATCCGCGCGCCCCCTCGACCCAGGCTGTCAGGGCCTCGGCCACCGTGGCCGCGGCGCCTGAGGGCTCCATCGGCACCACGCGCGCCACCGGCGTGCCGTTCCGTTCGATAACGAACGAGTCATGGCGATACCGGACTTTGGCTAAGACGTCTCCAAGGCTCCGCGCAAGGTCTGTAGTCCTAATGGTATGTTCCATAGCTCTGTATTATGCGTAAGTGTGTATAGCGAAGACTACAGCACTAGTCGGGCCTCATCGGGCGGTATGATGCAGGAGTGCAGGCCAGGACCTTCTGGAAGACCGTCACGGTGGACGAGAGCGACCTGCTCGAGAGCTTTCTGACCTGGCTAGACGCGCAATGCCTTCGCTACTGCATCATTGGGGGCCAGGCCGTCAATGCGTATGTCGAGCCGGTTGTCAGTCTCGATCTAGACGTCGTTGTGGCTACCGCGCACTTGGACGATTTCGACGAGCGTCTCGGCCGCGCGTTTACCGCGGAGCGGTTTCCGCACAGCCTCAACGTCTCCCAACCGGACTCGGATCTCCGCATTCAAGTGCAGCTCGATCCGCGATATCGGCCGTTTGTCGAGCGGGCGTTGTCACGCGAAATCTTGGGCCGCGTCATGCCAGTCGCCGTTCTCGAGGACCTGCTCGAGGGCAAAGTCTGGGCCGCCCAGGATCCCAACCGCCGTGCCAGCAAGCGCCAGAAAGACCTCGCCGATATCGCTCGCATTCTCGAATCGTACCCGCACCTCCGTTCGGCGGTGCCCTACGACGTCCTCGCCAAGCTCATCTGACAAACACTCAACCCGTCCGCCACGACAGAGCTCCGCAACCGTGTGGCGGGGCGAGCCTGAACTGAGCGACCGAGTGGCCCTCCTGGGGCTGCTCGACCGCACCCTGCCCAGTCTCTCCTAGCACACGAGACGCGAGCACAGCGCACGCACCGAGGATACGACATGCGCCATCTCAGCATCCGACATCGTCGGGAAGATGGGCAGGGAGACGAGACGACGCCAGAGATCGGTGGCCACCGAGAATTGACCGGGGTCCCACTTGTAGGTTGCCTGGTAGTACGGATGCAGGTGCAGGGGTTTCCAATGCACCGAGCAGGTCACACCGAGCTTCCCCAGCTCCTGTACGAACGCGCGCCGGTCGACTGTCAGCGACTCGAGGCGCAGACGCACGGTGAACAGGTGCCAGGAATGCAGACGATCGCTCGACACGGGCGGTAGCTCGAGCTGTCCGACGTCGGCCAAGCCGCTCAGATACGCCTCCGCAATCCGCTCTCGTTTGCAGCGCATCTCCTCGGCCCGGGCTAGCTGATGAATACCAATGGCCGCAGCCAGATCCGTGAGGTTGTATTTGTAGCCGGGTGCGACGATGTCATACTCCCAGCTCCCAAGACATTCCGGGCCGGCCGGGTTGTCCAGAGACATCCCGTGCAGTGACATGCGACGGATTCGCGCCGCGACCTCCGCGTCGCCCGTCACCGCCATCCCGCCTTCACCGGTGGTAATCGTCTTATTGGCGTAGAAGGAATAGCAGGTCACGGACGCCGTGTCCTCGCCGCAGCGGACCCAGGGGGCATCGCCACCGCGTCGCCAGGCGGAGGGGAACGCGTGGGCCGCGTCTTCGACAACCCACAGTCCATGGCCCTCTGCGAACTCCCACAGGGCATCGTAGGAGGACATACATCCACCCACGTGGACCGGCATAACTCCCACGAGCGGAGCGTCGGCGAGGATCCGATCCGACAGCACGCCCTCCCGAAGCGCCGCACACTTCCTCTCCGCATCCTCCAGGTCGACCCCCAGCGTGACCGGATCACAATCCACCAGGATCGGAAACGCCCCAAAGTGCCCAACCACCTCAGCGGTCGCAGCGAACGTCATCGTCGGCACGAGGACGGCCTGCCCGGCCTGCAAACCCACCGCGTCCAATGCCAGATGCAGCGCGGCTGTGGCGGAGCTCACGGCGACCGCGTGGCGAGCCCCGACCGCCCGTGCGAACGCCTCTTCGAACCGGCGCACACGGGGTCCGCTTGTCAGCCAGCCGGATCGCATGACCGCGACAACCTCGGCGATCTCCGCCTCGCCGATATCGGGCCGGAAGAAAGGCACACGCAAGCGTGGCACCGGGGGTGCGATGGCGCTCATGACATCAAACGGTCAGGTTGCCGGCCCCGGCTGCGGCGTCCCGCGCAGAGTTATCGCGATGGGAGCGCCATCGCCGCGACATCATACGCATCGGACGGCACCGGTCGCGCCAGCGGTTTCCCGGCGAAAAAACGAATGACGTCGTCGGCGGCCTCCTGCTCCATCTGTCGCCGGCAATCCTCCGACATCGATCCCATGTGGCAGGTCAGCAGGCAGTTCTCAAGCGACGTCAATTCACCGGTGTACGGTTCCGATTCGTAGACATCGACCGCGGCGCCAGCAATTTTGCGCTCTCGAAGCGCCGACGCCAAGGCAGCCTCGTCCACGATGCGCCCCCGGGCGGTATTGACGAGGAGTGCCGTCGGCTTCATTGCGCGCAGTTCCTCGCGCGCCACGAGGCCACGCGTCTCGAGGGTCAGCGGCACGTGAACGCTCACGATATCCGATTCCCGAAAGAGGGTCTCCTTATCGACCCACGACACACCGTGCGACCGCCCGAACTCGCGGTCCGGCGCTATGTCATTGGCAAGTACGTTGGTCTCGGAGAAACCGCGTAACAACCGGATCAATCGGGTGCCAACGCGGCCGACACCGATTACACCCACGGTCGATCCGGCCAGCCGGCGACCCATCACACGAGACCAGGCGCCGCCGCGCATCTGGCGATCGGCGTGATGAATCCCCCGAAGAAGCGACAGGATCACTCCCAACGTGAGCTCGGCGACCGCGGGCGCCGGCGCATTCGGGGTATACGTCACCGCGATGCCCCGGCGACGCGATTCGACCAGATCGACGTTGTCCAGGCCGATCCCGACCCGCGCGATGATCTTCAGATGTGGCGCGTTGTCCATGACCGCCGAGGTGATCGGCTCCGTGCCGGCGATCAGCGCACCGAAGGGCGCGATGAGATCCCCAAGTTCCTCCTCGCTCAAGTGGCGTCCGAAGGGGTTGATGACATACTCAAGCCCGGCATCCCGAAGCTGGCCCAGCGATGTCGGATCGTGTCGGCCGAACGGCACCGACGTGATGAGCACGCACCGTGGCACGTCTGTCATGGTCATCAACTGACAGGAAGGCTTCCGGCGAGATCAGCGACGCCAGCGGAATCAGGTCTGTACGTCTGCACGATCTCACGCAGCCTGTGGATGACGGCGACCGGATCCGACGATGCCGCGTCGCGTTCCAGCTCAACGATCTGCCTGGTCAGCTCATCAATCTCGACCGGCGTGGCGTTTTGGACGCGCGCGATGTTCACGACGCCGGACGGCCCCGCAACCTCGTCGCTCCCGACAAGCTCTTCGCTCAATTTCTCGCCCCGGCGCAAGCCGATATAGACGATCTCGACGTCGCTGTCAGGTATGAGCCCAGACAGGCGGATCAGGTTGCGCGCCATATCGACGACCTTCATCTGATCCCCCATGTCGAGGACGAACATGGCGCCAGAGTGGCCGATTGCCGCCGCCTGCAGCACGAGCTGAACCGCCTCGGACGTGAGCATGAAGTAGCGCCGGACGTCCGGGTGGGTGACCGTCACCGGCCCCCCGCGCTTGATCTGCTCGAGAAACATCGGAACGACGCTCCCGCTGCTCCCCAGCACGTTCCCGAAACGCACCGCCGTAAAGGTCGTAGCGCTCCGGGCGGCCAACCCCTGGATGATCAGCTCAGAGATGCGTTTGGTCGCCCCCATCACGCTCGTGGGCTTCACGGCCTTGTCACTGGAGATCAAGATGAACCGCTCGGCACCAAACTTCTCGGCAGCCTTCGCGGTCATCCACGTGCCGCTGATGTTGTTCTTCACGGCTTCACAGGGATTCAGCTCCATCATCAGCACGTGATTGTGGGCCGCCGCGTGGAAGACGATCTGCGGCGTCTCGCGTCGCATCGCATCCTCGAGACGCGTCATGTCCGTCACGTCGCCGACGATGGGTGTGATCGGATGGGCGGGGCGCGTCTTCATCCGGCCAGGGTCCGCGGCTGCGGCCGTGACGGAGTTGGCACGCCGAGCCATCCTCGCGCTCTCAAGCTACCGCCCTGTCGCTCACATGAGCGACCGCACTTCGCCCCGAATCGCCAGTGGTTTGACGTCCCGGTTTCGCAGACCAGGGCCCACGGGCTACAACAACGCGACGCGCGAAAACCGACCGCGACACGCCCAAAGAGCATCCGGGTGGGCGAGAAGGCTGGCTGAATAGTCATCCGCAAGACGTTGATTATAAAATGCTTACGACGATCCGACTAGCTTTGTTCACCGCGACAGTGGACCCGTGTATCGCCCCTGGATTCTTGGACAGTGATTTGACGGTAATCGTGTCTACGCTGCCGCGTCCAGCGCGACGAGGTCGCGTCGTACCTGGGCGGGACTGCGATAGCCGTACTTCTCCAGCATCCACTGCTCGTTGTACGTCCGCTTGAACGCGAGTAACGCCAGGCGGAGTTGCTCGATCGTCTCGAAGCTCCGCACCCACAACAAATTCTCCTTGAGCGTGCGGATGAAGCGTTCCGCCACGCCGTTGCCTTCAGGCTCCCGCACGAAGCTTGGGGAGCTCTCCATGCCGAAGAACGCGATCTCCTGTTGGAAATCATCGGCGAGGTAGTTCGACCCGTGGTCGCGCCGCAGCCGCAAGCCGCGAGCGACGCCTTCACCGATGCCGCCGAAGTGTTCCCGAACGCCCCGCCGGATCGGCTCCAGGGCCTCGAAGCGATTCCCGCTCTTGGCCGCGTGCAGGCCGATGCACTCGGTCGTACAGTGATCGACGGCCACGAAGACGCAGGCCGTTCCCTCGCCCACCGTCACCGTCGCCGTCATGTCGGTGCCCCACATCAGGTCGGGCGCCTCGGTGGTGATCGTCCCGTCGTGCGCCTTCGGCCCGTGCGCGTGGCCCACCCGGTGCGGGGCCTGCAGGTCGTGCTCCCGCATCAGCCGGCGCACCCGCTCCTTGGAGGTGCGCGTCCCCTCGACTCGGAGCTTGGCCCAGGCTTTCCGATACCCTTCGCCATGGAACGGCGACGCGTTGAGCACGCGGCGGATGTGGGTCACCAGGACCTCGTCTGAGGCCGCGCCGACCGGCCCGCGGCGCCGGCCGCGCGCGCAGGTCGCCGGCGCCTGACGCTGGGCGTACACGCTCGACCGCGGCCGCGCCCACACGCGGCAGACGCGCTGCACGCCATACGCCCGCCGCGTGGAGATCGAGTGGGCGCCACTCATCGCGTCGACCTCCGCCGGGCCAAAGGGGCGCCGGCCTCCAGCTGATCTACTTTCGCGTAGAGCAACTCGTTCTCCATTACCAGTTCGCCGATCTTGGCCCGCAGCCGACGAGGCCCGGGCCGCCGTGATGCCCAACTCCCGCGACACCGACTCGAGATCCTCACCCCGCAGCAAGCGCAGCACCGTCTCCCGCTTCCGCCGGGCCGAGAACCGCCCCTTCCCGTCGCGCTCCCTGATTCTGCTTCCGTATCTCGACACACCTCCTGCGAGAATTCTCTCGCAATCAAGTGTCCAAGAGAACCCTGGGGCGCAGGACCCGGCGCGTATCACGACGGAGCTCCTGAGACCGGATCGCTTCGCTGGAGCGTCCCGGCTCTATGCGCCAAGCTCCCGATTTCGCTATAGAGGACAGCGGACGCAATGATGCCGTTGTGGAAGTTAGACAGGTCGAGCTTCTCGTTGGGAGCGTGGGCATTTTCGTCTGGTAGCCCCACACCAAAGAGCACGGATGGCAAGCCGAGCACTTCCTGAAAGGTGGACACGACGGGAATTGATCCCCCCTCGCGGTTGAAGACCGGCTGCCGCCCGAACCCGCGCTCGATGGCTCGTCCCGCGGCTTGGACGAACGGGTTGTCGAACGCCGTCATCCACGGCTTGCCGCTGTGCATTCTCGTCAGCGACAGGTCGACAGTCTTCGGCGCGACCTTCTTCGCGTAGGCCTCGAACAGGTCGGCGATCTTGTCCGGATCCTGATCCGGAACCAACCGCATGCTGACCTTGGCCATCGCCACTGCCGGGATGACCGTCTTGGCTCCCTCCCCGGTAAATCCTGATTTCAGGCCGTTGACCTCGAAGGTTGGCCGCGCCCAGAGACGCTCGAGCGTCGTGAAGCCCGTCTCACCGGCGAGCTTCGGCGCCCCGAGCGCATTCCGATACTGGCGCTCGTTGAACGGCAACTTTGCGAACTCGGCCCGTTCGGCGTCCGTCAGTGCGCGAACATCGTCGTAGAAACCCGGGATCTTCACCCGGCCGCTCCGGTCCTTCATCTGACCGAGAAACAGCGCGAGGACGAACGCCGGATTCGCGACCGCGCCACCGAAAGACCCGGAATGGAGATCTGTCGTGGTTCCCCTGAGGTCGACCTGGAAGTAGGTCAACCCGCGGAGGCCGTAACAGATGGAAGGCACGCCCCGATCGAACATCGGTGAATCTGAGATCACGACGACGTCGGCACCGAGCTCGGCCTGGTGAACGCGGATGAAGCCGTCGAGGTGCTCGCTACCCACCTCTTCCTCGCCCTCGAGGACGACCTTCAGGTTGACCGGGAGCCGGCCGTCTTGCTTCAGGCAGGCTTCGATCGCCTTGAAGTGCATGAAGATTTGACCCTTGTCGTCCGCCGCGCCGCGCGCGTAGATCTCGCCCTCCCGGACGGTCGCTTCGAATGGGGGCGACTCCCACTCGTCGAGCGGGTCAACCGGCTGCACGTCGTAGTGGCCGTAGAAGAGGATGGTCGGCGCACCGTCCGCGTGGAGCCACTCGCCGTAGACCACAGGGTTGCCCGGCGTGTCGATGACACGGACGTTTTCCAAGCCGATGCGAACCAGCTCCTCGCGCGTCCATTCGGCGCACCGTTTCACGTCCTCCGCGTGCTCCGGCAATGCGCTGATGCTGGGAATGGCCAGATACGCCTTCAGCTCGTCGATGTATCGGTCACGGTTCGTATTGATGAAATCGATGACATTTTCCACGAACACTCCTGGCCTTAGTCTCTAGGTCTTGGGTCCCGGTGTGGATTCTCACGCTGAGTCGGGGATCTCGACCGGCAGGTCCTCCCTGTCCCCCCACTCCTTCCACGACCCGATGTAGTTGCGCACCCGCGGATACCCGAGCAGCCTGAGCGCGAGGTAGCTATGGGCCGCGCGATAGCCCCCCTGGCAGTAGGAGATCACCTCTTTGTCGGGGGTCACTCCGGCATGTTCGTACATACTCCTGAGCTCGTCGGCGGGCTTGAACGCACCGTCCCGACCGAGGTTCCGCGTCCACTCGATGTGAACCGCCCCCGGAATCGATCCGCCCCGCTTCGCCCGAAGGGTCGTGCCGCAGTACTCACCGTCGCTCCGAGTGTCGAGCATGGCGACACCGTCGGCACCGAGCTTGTCGCGGAGATCGCGCCAGGTGGACAACCGTTCGTCGCGACGATCGACCCTCCACTTGCCCCGCTCCGGTGACGCGGCCTCCGTTGTCGTGAAGTACCCGCCGCGCTCCCACGCTGGCACGCCGCCATCGAGCAGCCGCGCATCGGGGTGGCCGAAGACCTCGAGAAACCAGAACGCCCGAGCGGCGCGAATCCCCGACTGCTCATCGTAGACGACCACCGGCCGGTCTGCCGAGACGCCGCGCGATGTCAAGAGGTGCGCGATCATCCAGAGGAACGCATCCAGCGGCCCCGGGTCGGTGTCGATCAGGCTGAGGCCGAACAGATCGAGATGTGCGGCGCCCGGGATGTGCCCGGCGGCGAACGCCTCCGCGGGGCGCAGATCGAGGACGACCGGTGTCCGCCGGCTCGTCTCGAGCGGATGCCCCGCGGCCGAGCCCGACGGCACGCCGAGCTGGTGCGCGAGCTCCGTAGGCGTGATCAGCAGCTCGGGGTTGGTGTAACCCTTGGGCTTGTCTGCCATCGGAGTCGTTCTTCAGGGGCTGCGCCCAGACCAGCGTGCGTGACGATTCTACCGGGTACCAGTCTTGCTCGCTCCAGTGCGAGCGGTCGCGAATCGCAGGATCGTGCCTGTTTCTGCAACCGTCGGCTGCGGCTCACGATGCTAAGATTGAACTCAAGTCAGCGAGCGCTTCTTGCGCAGAAGTTCTGTGACATCGGCAACCTGGCAGCTGACGCTCTCATCTTCGGCCAGGTCGTAAGCGGGCGAGGATTCTCCTTTGTCGTGGCGTTGGCGGGTGCCGGGATCTGGGTCGGCTCCTTCATGCTCGCCGTTTTCTTGCAAGGAGAGGGCTCATGGCGACCGAGCTAGTGATGCTGGGAATGATGTTGCTGGTCGCGGGTATCGTGGTGCTGGCTGACTGGATGGGCCGGCGCCGAGACCGCCAGAAAACGCGCCACACGCCCTGACGGAATCCCAACGCCCTCAGCATCTCGGATGGAGGGAATCGTCGCGGCGCATCAATTGCGCAGTCGGGAGCGCGCACGGGGCGTCATAGTGCCAGACGGCCCAGACGAGCCGTCCGAGTTCGTTCGCCACCGCGCAAGAGGCCGCGCTGCGCATTGACCCGGGCGGTCCGGGTCGTCACCCACTGCGCCCGAATGCGGTGCAGCGCGACGAGAGCTTGTTGCTCCACGCGTGTGACCGGCACCCGGGGGACCTGCCCCGAGCGCACCGCTTCGAGCAGGGCCGCGGCATCGGCGCGATCCGTCTTGCTCGGTCGCACATAGGGGCGGACATAGGCGGGGGGCAGCAGCGTGACCGTGTGGCCCTGCGCCTGGGCCTTGCCGGCCCCAGTAATGCGCCGTGCCACAGGTCCGCCGCGCTCCGGCGGCGCGGCTTCCGTCGTCGTGAAAGCTCGCCGCGCAGGCACGCCGCCATCGAGGAGCCGCACATCCGGGTGGCCGAAGAATTCCAGAAACCAGAACGCCGAGCGGCGCGAATCCCCGACTGTTCGTCGTAGACGTCAGCGCGGAAGACGGCGGAACGCCCGCTGACGGTCCCTGCCAAAGCGGTAGACGAGAAAGTGAGAATCGAAGGCGAAGACGTCGGTGATTCCGAGCCGTTCCATGACCGCGAACGTCGAGCAGTCGACCAGGCTGAAGTCCTGATCCGACCAGCTGTTGGCGATGCGCCACGCCGCGTCGAGGTCGCGAGACTCGACCCCGACGATCTCGGCTCTCGTTTCACGCAACCCGTCCCAGAACTGCATTGCAGCTTGCCGACCGCCTCGTGACGTGATCAAGCCCCACGTCTCGCCGACGACAAGCGTGGTCGTGACGAGCTCCTGCCGTTCCGCGTGAGCCTCAAGGTATTCGCTAGCTTCACGGCTGTGGCGATCCGTGGAATCCGCCAGCGCGTACCAGGCGCCGGTGTCAATCAGAATGCTCGATGTGGTCACGGTACAACGCCTCGCCGATGTAGTGATCGTGGCGCTCCGACACGTCAGTCAGTCCGCTCGAGAAGATGCCGACCAACTTCTCGTAGGCTTCGCGCCGTACTCGCGGGCTCGCCGATTCTGGCTTCAAATATCGATCCACCGCTCGCCGTATGAGCTCCGCCACCGACAAGTGCTCTCGGCGAGCCTTTTTCTTCAGAGCATCCTTTTGTCCGGGCTCAAGGTAGACCATCGTTCTCGCTCGCATCATTCCTCCTGAAGCATCGCGGTGCTAGCATCATGTTAGCACTTGCCGTTGGGCAGCACGAGTTCGTATCTGAATCTAGACCAGCAGGATGTAGCGGAGGAGGAACAGGACGGCGAACAGCGTCACTAGCCAGTGCACCTCGCGATGGCGTCCCGCCGCGAGCTTGAGCACCGTGAACGCGATGAACCCGAAGGCGATGCCGTCGGTGATGCTGACGCTCAGCGGCATGATCACTATGGTGAGAAAGGCCGGCACCGCCTCGGTGGGATCATCCCAGGCGATGAGCCGGACGCCCTTCATCATCAACGTGCCGACGATGATGAGCGCCGGAGCGATGACCGGGTAGAGCGTCACCCCCTCGGGTGTCTGATAGCCACCGCCGAACATCGAGACGAGCGGCGAGAAGAAGAGCGCCGCCACGAACAGCCCGGCCGTCACGACAGCAGTGAGACCGGTTCGTCCCCCGGCCGAGACGCCGGTGGCACTCTCGATGTACGCGGTGACGGTCGACGTCCCGAGACCGGCACCGACCACGGTGCCGACGGCATCGCCCTGAGCGCACCGCCCGCCCGTGGGAGCGTGCCGTCACGCCTCAACCCCGCTTGCTCCGCCACGCCGACGAGGGTCCCGACCGAGTCGAACAGTGCAAGGAAGAAGAAGACGAATACGACGGCGATCATGTCTGGCTGGAACACTCCGGCAAGGTCGAGCTGCAGCAGCGTGGGGCCGATGGACGGCGAACGTCGTCATGCCGGTTGCCCACGCGGCGCCGCCGGACGCGAGGATGCCAGCCAGAAGGGCGCCTCGAACCCCGCGCACCGTCAAGACAGCCGCGACGATGAAACCGAGGAGCGCAACGATGACGGGTGGTCGCGTCAGGTCTCCCAGCGTAACCAGCGTGCCGGGCGAGTCGACGACGATTCCGGCCCACTGCAGCCCGACCATCGCGATGAGCAACCCGATCCCGACGGCGATGGCGTGCTTCAACGACGTCGGTATGGCGGTGATGAGTCGTTCTCGCAAGCCGACGCCGGCCGTCAGGATGAAGAGCAGACCGGCAACAGCCACACCGCCGAGCGCGACCTGCCACGGCACCTCCATCGCGACGATGACGGTGAATGCGAAGTAGAAGTTGTGCCCCATTGCGGGCGCGACCGCGATGGGATAGTTGGCGAAGAACGCCATCATCAGCGTCGCCAGAGCGCTGGCGACGCACGTGGCGACGAACACGGCGCCGAAGTCCATGCCGACCGAGGCGAGGAGCGCCGGCTGGACGAAGATGATGTACGCGAGGGTGAGGAAGGTCGTCGTCCCGGCGAGGACCTCGGTTCGCACCGAGGTGCCATGCTCGGAGAGCGCGAACAGCCGATCGAGCACCCCCGTCACACCAGCTCCCACTCGGCGTTTGGTGCTTCGACCGCCCGCCGCTCCTCTCGCAGCTTGACAAGATGCGCGAGCACGCTCTCGACAGCGGCCCCGCGCAGATTCGCTGCAAGCCCCTGGTAGATGCGGTCGGCGATCGCCTCCGAGGTGCGACAGCCGTCACCGAGCGCGGCGACGATCTGCTCTTCGCGCCGGCGCCGATGGTCGAAGTAGTGCTGTATGAGGGCCGCCGGAGCGTCGACCTCGGGACCGTGAGCCGGCAGCAACGTTGTCGGTCGGAGCTCGAGCACGCGATGGAGTGACGCCAGGTAGGCACGCAGGCTGCCCTCGCCGCTGCCCGGTACCACGACCGTTCCACCCTTGATGACGAGGTCGCCGCACAAGAGGGTCCGGCTCTCCTCGTGAAGGAAGCAGAGGTGATCGGGTGCGTGCCCCGGTGTGTGGACCGCGCGCAGCATGGCGTCGCCGGCCCTCACCTGAACGCCGTCCCGTAGCGGCGACCAGTCGACGCGATATCGCGAGTCTCGTTCGGGCCACGGCATCTTCAGGAACTCTGCACCGGGCCAGCGCTCGGCGATCGCTTCCGCTCCCGATGCGTGGTCCGAATGTCCATGCGTGACCACGACCCGAACGAGCTCCGCGCCGTCGGTCTCGAGCGCTGACGCAAGCGCGTCGAGGTGACGGGCGTGACCAACCCCCGCGTCGATGAGCGTCGGCTCGGCGCCCCGGAGCAGGTAGGTATTGTTGCCGTCGCCGGTGTAGGGACCCGGGTTGAAGCCGGGGATCAGCGTGATGCGGTCGGTGAACGCGGGCGTCACATCGGCGGCATGTTGACGGTGCGATGAGGGCGCGGCGATTATACCGCGTGCCCTCTGCACTTCCCGCTTCGGAAACGTTCACGGCAAACGAATCGGAAGCGCTGTCGCCGTTCTTCTCGAACGTCGACCGACCCGTCTTCGTGCTGACCAACCTCCCTGAAGTCGTGAAGGGCGCACTGTTCGCACGATACTCACGCTCCGCGAAGTCGCTCCGCCGCCTGTTTCTCGATGAGTTCCAGGGCAGCGTGCCGACGCTCCAGAATGCCGCCAACGCCGCGGAGGTCGGTGTCGAGCGGGCGGAGCGCCTCTACGCGCGCGTCTTCGGCGGGTACGGCGATGATTCGGTCGCCCAGCTCGGCGGCGCACACCTCGCCTGCGAGGGCGTGTCCAACGTCCTCACCAAGATCCTCGAACGCGGCCGTCTGATGGCCTATCTCGAGCAGTCGACGCGCTACGTGCCGTACACCGATCGACCCGGTGGCAAGTGGAAGTATGTCGTGCCGAGTGAGATCGCCGATGACGATGCCCTCGCCGCCGACTACACGGCCGCGCTCGACGGCGCATTCGAGACCTATGCGCGCTGGATCGAGCCGATGCAGGCGCATTTCCGCGCCCGGCATCCACAGTCCGACGCCGACTCAGATGGCGTCTACCGCGCGGTGATCAGGGCGAAGGCACTCGATACGCTGCGCGGCCTGCTTCCCGCCGCCACCCGTTCCAATGTCGGGATCTTCGGGTCCGGACAGGCCTACGAGGCGCTCCTGCTGAACATGCGCGCCCACCCGTTGCACGAGGCACGGGAGACGGCGGCATCGATTCTGCCCGAGCTAAGGCGTGTCATCCCCGCGTTTCTCTCGCGCGTCGATCGCGAGGATCGCGGCGTGCGGTGGAGCGAGTACCTGGCCGAGCGGCGCGCGGCCACCCGCGAGGTGGCCGAGCGCCTCCTCGCCGACGCCGAGCCCGATGCGTCGCCGGAGGTCGAGCTGACCGAGTGGGACCCGGACGGCGAGGTCAAGGTGGTGGCGGCGGCGCTCTATGCCAGCTCCAACTTATCGGAGACGCAGCTCCTGTCGGCGGCCCGCGCAATGTCGACCGAGGACCGCGTGCGTGTCCTAGGGGCCTATGTCGGTGAACGGTCCAACCGCCGGCACCGCCCGGGGCGCGCGTTCGAGCGGGCGTCGTACTGCTTCGACGTGCTCTCGGACTACGGCGCCTTCCGCGACCTCCAACGCCACCGCATGCTGTCGATCGACTGGCAGGACCTCACCGCGCGACACGGCTATGCGATGCCCGAGGCGATCGAGGACGTGCGCGCGCTGGACGACTGGCGACGCGTCATGGACGACTCGGCTGCCCTGCAAGCCAGGCTCACAGCGCGTTACCATCCGCTCGTCGCGCAGTACGGCGTGTCGATGGCGTATCGCATCCGTTACTACATGCGGATGAATGCGCGGGAAGCAATGCACGTACTCGAGCTGAGGACGGCGCCGCAGGGCCATCCATCCTATCGACGCGTCTGCCAGAAGATGCACGAGCTGATCGCGCGCAAGGCGGGTCACACGGCCATCGCGGAAGCGATGACGTTCGTCGATCACTCGGCGGTCGAGCTTGAGCGGCTCGAAGCGGAGCGCGCCAATGAGCGAAAGCGGGCAGGCGGCGCGGCCCCGGTCAGCGACTCTCGGTGACGGCGGGCTCGACGTGCTCGACCGCGCGCCGCACCGCATCCACCACCTGATCCTGATCTTCTTCCGTCAGAAACGGATGCATCGGCAGGCTGATCACCTCGAGCGCGGCGCGCTCGGCGACCGGGAAGTCCCCGAGGCTGTAGCCGAGATCGGAGAGCACCGGCTGCTCGTGGAGGCACCGCGGGTAATACACCTTGGTCGGCACTCCGTCATCGCGCAGCGCCTCGACGACGCGATCGCGATGAGGCACACGAATCGTGTAGTACGAATACACGTGCGTGTTGCCCTGGCAGACGACCGGCGTGTGACACACATCGCGCAGTCGGGCCGTGTAGCGATCGGCGATCCGACGCCGTGTCGACAGCTCCCGGTCGAAGTTGGGTAGCTTCGCCAGCACGACGGCGGCTTGTAGGGTGTCGAAGCGGCCGTTCGTTCCGAGATAGCGATGCTCGTGCCGGCGGGCGCCGTGCGTCCGGATCGCGGTGATGCGCTCGGCCACCGCCTCGTCGCTCGTGAAGAGCGCCCCGCCGTCCCCGTAGCAACCGAGCGTCTTGGACGGGAAGAAGCTGGTGCTGCCGATCGGCGCGGCGCCGCAACTCGCCGTGCCGTTTCGCGACGCGCCGAAGCTCTGCGCCGCATCTTCGATAACGGTCAGGCCGTGGGCGTTGGCGATGGCCCGGATGTGCTCGTAGTCGGCCATCTGCCCGTAGAGATTGACCGGGATCACGGCCCGGGTCCGGTCGGTAATGGCATCGGCCAATCGACTCGGATCCAGGTTGAAGCTCTTGGCGTCGATGTCGACGAACCGTGGGGTCGCCCCCACGAGCCTGACCACCTCGGCCGTACTGATCCAGGTGAAGGGCGTGGTGATGACCTCGTCGCCCGGACCGATCCCGAGCGCCCGCAACGCGATCTCGAGGCTCGCCGTTCCGTTGGCACACGTGATCGCGTGCGTGACGCCGGCGCGCTGTGCGAGGAGCCCCTCGAGCTCCGTTACCTCCGGGCCCAGGATGTATTGGCCATGCTCGAGCACCCGATGCATGCCCGCGTCGATGTCAGCCTGGTAGGCCCGGTACTGACGTTGGAGGTCTATAAACTGCACGGCGGTTTGGCCTGACCTACTGTTGCCGCGACGGATCTTCGAAGAAGACGACTCGGTCGTCTACCTCGCCGTCGCCGTCGGTGTCCGCCTCAGTACGCATGAGGGCGCCCCTGCTGTAGAACTCGGTCTTGACGACGCGATCACTCGATCCGTTGAGGAACTCGATCCGCTCGAGCTCCCCGTCCTTCTCGAAGTAGCGCCACGCGTCCATGACGCCGTCGTCTACGGATGAGAAGCCCTCTCGCTCCGGCACGGCATCCTCAGCGTCATTCACGTCGAAGAAGTGCCAACGATCGATGCGACCATCCTCGTCGTCGTCGATTTCATGTCGCACGCGGTGGCCGTTTTCCCAGTAGGTCCAGTTATCGAGTCGCAGGTCGCCGTCGACGTCGTAGATGAGCGTCTCGAGCTCTCCGGTCTGCTGGTTGAAGACCCGACGTACCCGCGCGGTGTCGAACCGTTCCCCGTACGGCCCACCGAGGCGGTAGGCGACGATACCGGATACGACGGCGGCAACCAATCCCACCACCAGGATCGACACCTCCAGCCGCGACGCGCGCGCCGGCGCCCGTGTCGACCGCCTCCGCCGACGACTGCGTTGCTCGGTGGTCACTGTCGGTGTGGCGTCTTGGACCCAGCGCGACCCTACGGGTCCGCCTCAACCTCTTCGGCGGGCTTCTCCCAATAGCGTCCGTACTCCTCCAGGAAGGTCAGGCTCTCGAACGAGGTCATCCGATCCACGAACAGCACGCCGTTGAGGTGGTCGGTCTCGTGCTGGATCACGCGGGCCGGGAATCCGTTCGCGGTCATCTGCTGCTGGCGACCGTGCCGGTCGAGCGCGCGCACACGGATCTCGGCCGGCCGCAAGATGCGACCACGAAGATCGGGAATGCTGAGGCACCCTTCCCAGTCCTCTTCGACAGTCGTGCCAAGCGGTTCGATCTCCGGGTTGATCATGACGACGGGCCGCAGCTTGGCGTCTGGCTCATCGACACCCGCAACGAACAACCGAATGCCCGCATGCACCTGCGGCGCAGCCAGTCCAATGCCTTCGTATTCGCGCATCGTGTCGAACATGTCGTCGATGAGCCGCTGGATCGCGGGCGTCCCCAGCTCATCCAGGTCGAGCGGCGGCGTGCGGGCACGCAAGACAGGGTGCCCCATCCGCGCGACCTTCAGGATGGACATCGATTCGGATTATACGTTACGGTCGTCGCGCGTCTGGCGGCTCGTGCTCGTGACCGGGTGACCTCGTGACCACCTCCCATTCCCACGCGTCCATCTATCGCTTCTGCCCCGTCTGCGGCGGTGGACTGGAGACCAAGCTGGTCAAGGCGGGAGAGCCGGACCGACCGGTGTGCAGCGCGTGCGGCTACGTCGTGTACCTCGACCCCAAGGTCGCGGTCGGCACCATCATCAGGAATGACGCCGGGCGGATCGCGCTGGTCCGGCGCTCGATCGAGCCGGGATACGGCAAGTGGGTCTTTCCGGGTGGCTATGTCGACCGGGGCGAGCCACCAACCGTCGCCGCGCTCCGCGAAGCCAAAGAGGAAGCGAACCTCAAGATCCGCCTCGACGGGCTGATCAACCTGTATGCCTATGCGGGCGTCGTGCCGATCATCATCGTCTATGCGGCGACGGTCATGAATGGTGAGCTGCGCGCGGACGACGAGTCGCTCGAGGCGGCCTGGTTCGACGTGGCAGACATCCCGTGGGACGAGCTTGCCTTCCGCAGTACCCACGATGCCCTGCGAGATCATCTAAAGGGCGTCCAGCACTCCTCGACCGACTGAGCTCGCTGACTCGGCGCCGCGGCGCTGGTCGTTTTGGTATCTGAACTATTCTTACCGATCCACAACGCTTTCCTCGACAGGCGGTTCAAGCCATGAGGGACAACTACCACCCCGAGACGGATTCGCTGTACATCGACCTGTCAGAGGAACCGAGCGCGCGAGAGTCGGGAGACTTCCGACGGCGTCGTGCTCGATTACGACCAGTCGGGTCGCCTCGTAGGAATCGACATCGATAACGCGAGCGACAAGGTTCAGCTAACCCGTTTCGTCGTCAGCAAGATTCCGGCATCCATCGAAACCGCTAACTAGCGGCCAGTCCTCGACTGGCCCACAAGTTGCACCGATCGCTACGCGCTCCCCGAACGCGTGGAGATCGGCATGCGCAAGACTGTCGCGATTACGGCGTTTGTGGGTGGGCTGACGATTCTGGTAGCCGGCTGCGACTTCGAAAGCAGGGGAAGCGTCAATCCGATCGACCCGTCGGCGATCCCGGAAAGCGTCACCATTACATCGGTGCTGCTCGGCACCTGGTCGTCGAGCGCGGCCGTCGCGAGCGCCGGAACGTCGACGTCGTTCCCGCCGGCCAGCTCGTGCACCGAGCTGGAGTGGGCGATCACCGAGCAGAACGGCGCGACCTACTCCGGGACGTTCAGGGCGACATGCGCCGGCGGCATCGTGCTCGACGGCACCGCAACCGGAACGCTGACGGGCAACGTCCTGAACATCAGCGCGACGGCACCGCGTCGATCCCTGGGACGGCGTCATGCAGCTTCTCGCTGTCCGGAACCGCCACCCTCGTCGATGACGCCATCCACCTCAGTTACACGGGCACGAGCTGCCTCGGTCGATCGAGGGCACCGAGGTGCTGGCGAAGAGTTAGGTCGGGAATGACAGATCGTGACGCTCGACACCGGCAACCGCAGCATCGACCATCTCGGCAATCGGCAGAGCGGCCTCCGCACGCTCCACGTCCTGTCGACGCGCTTTCGTGGCCGGATTCTTCGGCGTGAACAGCGTGCAGCAGTCCTGGTCCGGAATGATGGAGATGGGGTACGTACCAAGCGCCTTCGCCTCGTTCGTGATCTCCTGCTTGTCGGACCCGATGAGCGGGCGCAGCACCGGCAGCGTCGTGACGTCGTTGATCACGGCGAGGTTCTCGATCGTCTGCGAGGCGACCTGCCCGACTGATTCACCCGTCACCAGCGCCTTGGCCTTGGATGTTCTTGCCAACCGGTCGGCGATGCGCACCATCAGACGCCGGTACAGTACGACCCGCAGGGGCGGCGGTGCCGATACGACGACCCGCTGCTGCAGCTCGCCAAACGCCACGACATAGAGACGCGACGAGAGCTGGTGTCGCGTCAGCAACTCCGCGATCTCCTGGACCTTCTCCTGCGACGCGTGCGAGAGAATGGGGTAGGCGTGGAAGTGCACGAACCGGACGCGGCAGCCGCGCTTCATCAGGCGGTAGGCCGCCACCGGCGAGTCGATGCCACCGGACAGCAGGCACAACACGTGGCCGCTGGTCCCCGATGGGAGGCCGCCGGGGCCCGGCTGCTTGTCGAGCGAGTAGAACACACGGTCCGGCAGTACTTCGATGTGAACGTCGAGCGCCGGCCGTGTCAGGTCAACCGGCCAGCCCCGCGCCGCCTTGATCCGGCCCCCAACCTCCCGCTCGATCTCCGGTGACGTGAGGGGATACATCTTGTCCGCGCGGCTTGCGCGCACGCGAAAACTCCGCACGGCACCGAGGCCGGCCGGGCCGCCCTCGCTGGCCGTACCGTGAATCGCATTCAGATCGCCGAGGATCGCGGTTGCGATCTCCTCGATGTCCCGTCCGGTGCTGCGGGCACGAGCGAAGTTGGCGATGCCGAAGATCCGCGCAACACGCTCGCGCACCTCGTCCCACACGACGGTCGGACCCATCGTCAGCTCGATGCGGCCCATGAGCGCGCGGACGCGGACGACGCCGAGATCGGAGGTGGCATCACGCAGGTTGCGCACCAGCCGTTCGACGAACCACGAGCGGTTTCGCCCCTTGAGCGCGATCTCCTGGTAGTGGACGATGACCGAATCCGTATCCATGTTGAGGTTCCGCGATTGCCGGGCGCGGCCTATGCCTCAGGGCTCAAGGTGTGGCGCCGGACAGCGTCCGGAACACGGCGTCGGCGGCGCGATGGCCACTGATCACGGCGCTTTCGATCGTACCCGGCAGACCAGTATCGATCCAATCGCCCGCGAGGAAGAAGCCGCTGACCGGCGTCGTCGTGCCAGGCCGTGAAGGTTGGCCCGGCGCGAGCGAAAAGGTGGCGAGCGGCTCACGAATCACGCTGGCGTGATTGACGCGCCAACCACGCGAGGGCAACGCGTCGCGCAGCTGATGGGTCGCCATCGCGACGAGAGCGTCGTTCTGTAGACCGAGCAGCTCGGCCGCGCCGCTGGCCACCATCGACAGGTGCGAGGCGGCGCCACCGAACGCCGCGCGCTTGTCGAAGGCCCACTGCATCGTTCGACCGGGCAATCCGAGAAACGGCGCGGGCAGCAGTGGGCGGTCGAGCCAGAGGTTGACCGTCACAATCGGCGAGCCATCCATCGCTTCAGCCGTCGCGATCGTCGGCCCGAGCGCCGGCGGCGGGGCGTCGAAGAGACGCGCGAAGCTGGACCACGGGACGGCCGAGACGACTGCCCGCGAGTCGAGCAGCTCCCCCCCGGTCGCCACACGCAGCATCCCGCGGTCGCCGTCGACGTGAACCGTGGCCGGCGATCTCGTGCGAACGACGCCACCGCGCTCTTCGATGAAGCGCCGCGCCGGTTCCGCATACAACGACTCGAGCGGACGCGACGGCACGGCGATCGCCGCGTCGGTGACCCGGTGCCCGCTCAGCTCGGCCAGGACACGCACGAACGGCGCGGCCGCCGCGTGATCCGGCTGCTGGTTGAGCGCGGCAAGTGCGAGCGGCTCCCACAGCAACTCCCTGACGAGTGGTCCCTGGCCATGCCGTATCAGCCACTGTCGCACCGTCTCGCCAGTGGGCGCGGTTTCGGAGAGGCGGCCGCCCGCGGCTTCTCTGCGCGCCTGCCGGAGCGGCGCCAGCAGTCTCAACGTCGCGAATCGCTCATGAACCGGCAGCCGGTCCCACTCGAGGACCCCGGCGAGCAGATGGAGCGGCGCGGGCAGATGCGGGCATTCGAGCCGCGTCAGACGGTTGTGACGGTCGATCGAATCGATACCCAGTGTGGGCTGGATCCGAACGTCGCCGTCGACGCCCAATCGTCGGAGAAACCGAAACGTCTCCCGGTAGCAGCCGAAGAGCACGTGCTGGCCGTTGTCGACCAGCTCATCTGTTGTCCGATCGCGCAGCGACGTCGCGCGGCCGCCGAGCCGTGGCCTGCTTTCCAGCACGAGAACGTCCACCCCGCGCGCGGCCAGGCCAACCGCCGCGCTGAGGCCGGCGAACCCCGCGCCGATCACGATCGCGTCTGGCATGGTCCCTGTCGCTCGCGTGCAGGTTCGGGCGGTCGTCTCATCGTTCCGTCCCAGAGACCATGACCCGCGCCCACACTGTCGCGGCGATGAGCGCGCGGCGGAGGCGCGGCACCCGGACCACCTCACGGAAGACGTTGTAGTCGCGCCTTTCGATGCGGCCGAGGATGGCAAGGTAGATGCCGCCCATGATCTCGGCAGCGACCAGCCGCCGCGCATCCTCTGGCGGCAGCGCGGCGCGCGCCTTCGCGTAGAACGATCGCGCGCGGTGGCACTCGTGTGCCAGCAGCGCGCGCACACCGGCGGAGGGACCCGATGCGAGATCGGTTTCGCTCACCCCGAACTGCCGCAGATCGGCCAATGGCAGGTAGATTCGCCCGCTGTCGAGATCGGTCGGGACGTCACGGATGATGTTGGTGAGCTGGAGCGCGACACCGAGCGCGATGGCGTAGTCGCGGGTCCCACGATTGCGATAGCCGAAGATCTCGATGCAGATCAGACCAACCGCCGACGCCACCCGGACGCAATACTGATACAGCTCGTCGAACGTCTCGTAGCGCCGCCGTGTCACGTCCATGGCGACGCCGTCCACCAGGTCGTCGAACGGAGCGCGCGGGAGCTCAAAGCGCTCGATATATGGCTTCAGCGCGATTCCCTGCACCGTCTCGGGTGTGCCTCGACCGTAGCACCGGTCGAGCTCGGCCCGCCAACGAGCGAGCTCGCGCGTCGGGTCGGGGGGCGGCCCACCGGCGTCGCGTGGCGTCGGTCGGTCGACTGCGTCGTCGACGGCGCGGCAGAAGTCCCAGACCGCGACGATCGCGCGGCGCTTCTCCGCTGGAAGGACCAGAAACGAATAGTAGAAATTTGTGTCGCGGCTCACGTCCACACGAGCGCGTTCCAGAACAGGGGCACGGCATCGGCAAGCCCCAGGGTCGGACGGCCCGTCTGCGGATCGTACCGCGTTCGCTCGAGCCGATCGAGTATGCGCATCCCGCCGAGCCAGGTCACCCGCAACTCGAGCCGCAGACGCCCACCCACGCCGTTGCAGACGTGCCGGCCGTCACTGAACAGCGCGCGGGTGCGATCCGCGCATGCGGCGAGCGCTGCTCGCCACGCCGGGGTCAGACGCGCCTCATCGAGGTCGGCAACGAGCGCGCCGCAGGCCTCGTAGACCTGGGCGGGCACATAGAGGCGTCCCTGGCCCCAGTCGCGCCGGAAGTCCTGAAGAAAGTTGGTGATCTGGAGCGCCGAACAGACAGCGTCCGACGCGCGATCGAGCCGATCGTCGCGGTGTCCGCTGAGACGCAGCACGATGCGACCGACGGGATTCGCCGACCGGCCACAGTAGTCGAGAAGCTCCACCCAGCTCTCGTAGCGGTGCTGCGTCACGTCCTGGCGGAACGCGCTCAGTAGGTCGGTGAACAACCCCGGCGGCAGGTCGTATCGGCGCATCGTGTGACCGAGAGCGCGGAAGACATCGTTGGCCATCGGGTGGTCTGGCGGCGCGTGTTCGTCGCCCGCACCCTCGGACCGGCACGCAAGCAGCCGGGCCTGCCAGCTGTCGAGCAGCGCCAACCGCTCCGCAGGGGCCCGCGTACCCTCGTCCGCGAAATCGTCGGCGCAACGGGCAAAAGCGTAGACGGCGGCGATGTGCGGTCGGATGGCGGCCGGGAGCAGCCGAGACGCGACTGGGAAGTTCTCGTAGTGACGCCGGGCGAGGCGTTGGCAACTGGCGTAGGCACGCCGCAGGACAGGATCGTCAGCCACCCTGATTCTTGGACCGTCCCCCGGCCAACGGCCCCGCGCTCCAGCTAGAAGATCGTGTAGATGAACGGCGCCACCGCGCTCCCCTGGGACAACACGATGAGGAGGCTCACGAGCAGCAGGAAGATGATGATCGGGGCCAGCCACCACTTCTTGCGGACGCGGAGAAAATCCCACGTCATCGCCAGGTTCGATCTCAGTGACATATTCAGCGCCGCGCGACCGCCTAATACGGCTTGTCCGGTCGACTTGCCGGCCCGTCCTTTTCCGTCTCGATCCAGTACGTCGTCGCCGCAGGGTCGGGCCGCAAGCCGAGCGAATCGCCCGCGACCAGCCGCCGTAACAGCCCGACCGGCGTGATCGCCAACAGAAAGGATAGCCCAAGGATGACCCGCGTCATCACAGCGGACAGCACACCAGCCAGCTTCATCCATCCACGCTCGATGCCATCGAGCGTTCGCGGGGCGACCAGCCCGGCAAGGAGAAACGCGGCGGCGAGCACCAGGACGTAGGGCGCGAACGAGCGATCGCGCCAGAGGCCGAGTCCGCCAATCACACCGAACGCGCCCGCCATCACGAACCCGAAGTTCCTGAGCACGCGTCGGCGCGCGTTCGGGTCGACCGGAGCCGGCGGCACGTCAATCCAGTTCATATTCTGACCGCCAGTCGTCGTCATCCGGCATCGGTGGCTGCTCGGGCTTGAGGAGCAGCAGATCCTCGAGCACCAGCGCGTCCATTTCCGTCCGCATGAAGCAACGGTAGGCGTCCTCGGGTGTGCAGACGATGGGCTCGCCTCGCACGTTGAACGATGTGTTGATGATCACCCCGACACCCGTGCGGCGCTTGAACGCCTCAATCAGTCGATGATACGCAGGGTGGTCTTCCGCGTTGACGGTTTGGATCCGCGCTGAGTAATCGACGTGGGTCACCGCCGGAATATCGCTGCGCGGCACGTTGAGCTTGTCGATGCCGAACAACCGCTCTTGTTCGTCGCTCATGCCGACACGCCGCTCCGCCCGCACCGGGGCAACGAGCAGCATATACGGTGAGGGGCGATCAAGCTCGAAGTAGTCGCCGACGTCCTCCTCGAGACAGCTCGGCGCAAACGGCCTGAAGGACTCGCGATACTTGATCTTGAGGTTCATGACGGACTGCATGGTCGAGCTACGCGCGTCTCCAAGGATCGACCGGCTCCCAAGGGCCCTCGGTCCGAACTCCATCCGCCCATTGAACCAGCCGACCACTTTACCGCTCGCCAGCAGCTCCGCGACATCGGACGAGAACTGCCCATCGCGTTTCAGGTGAAACGGGTAGCCTTGCTGCTCGAGCCAGGCCGAGATGCGATCCGTCGAAAAGCGCGGCCCCAGATACGACCCGCTCTGCCGGTCGCGTGGACCGGACACCTCGCGCGGCTGGTCCAGCACGTGATGCCACGCAACGAGCGCGGCGCCGATCGCGCCGCCGGCGTCGCCGGCCGCCGGCTGGATCCAGAGGTCGTCAAACACACGCTCGCGGAGCAGCTTGCCGTTGGCGACGCAATTGAGCGCGACACCGCCGGCGAGACACAGCCGCCGCTCACCGGTCTTCGCACGCACGTGTCGCGCCATGCGCAGGACGGCCTCCTCGGTGACGTCCTGCACCGAACGGGCCAGGTCCATCTCGCGCGCCGTGATTTTCGACTCGGGTGGGCGCGGCGGGCCGCCGAAGAGATCGTCGAAGGCCGACGACGTCATCGTCAGGCCCTGGCAATAGTTGAAGTACTTCATGTTCAACCGGAAGGATCCGTCGTCCTTCAGGTCGATGAGCTCATCGAGAATGGTCCGAACGAATCTTGGCTCGCCATACGGGGCCAGCCCCATGATCTTGTACTCACCCGAGTTGACCCTGAACCCGGTGTAATAGGTGAACGCGCTGTAGAGCAGGCCGAGGCTGTGCGGAAACCGCAGCTCGAACTCGAGCTCCACGCGGTTGTCTCGTCCAGTCCCCCATGACGCGGTCGCCCACTCCCCAACCCCGTCGATCGTGAGGACCGCTGCGCGCTGATAGGGCGACGGGAAGAACGCGGAAGCGGCATGAGACTGGTGGTGTTCGGGAAACAGCAGCTCGCCATCGAAGCCGACGGCAGCCTTCACCATGTCGCCCATCCAGAGCTTCTCCTTGAGCCACAGCGGCATGGCCTTCATGAAGGACGGCAAGCCGGCCGGCGCGAACGCCAAGTAGGTCTCGAGCAACCGCTCGAACTTCAGCCATGGCTTGTCGTAGAAGGCGACGAATCTCAGATCACCTGGAGTGATCCCGGCTTCAGACAGGCAGTAGGCCACGGCATGACGCGGGAACCGATGGTCGTGTTTCTTGCGTGAGAACCGCTCCTCCTGTGCGGCGGCGAGGATCTCCCCGTCCCACAGCAGGCAAGCCGCGGAGTCGTGGTAGAAAGCCGAGATGCCGAGGATATACGTCGCCGCCATGCCGTGGAACGCACGCTGACGTCGCGCGCGCCGCCGGATCCATTGTACGCGTCTGGTACGATGAAGCGGCATGCGCGACATCGCCGCCGGTGTGCTGGCCATCTTTCTGGTGATCGTCGCGCTCAGACTTGCGACGTCATTGACCAGGGATCGCCGGAATCGAAAACGGCAACTACGCGACGTCCAGACGCGCGGTCAGATCGTCCTGGCTGAGATCCCGACCGACGACGGCCTCACGTTGTTCACCGAAGATTCCGGCGCGTTCCATTACGGAGACCGGTCCATCCCGAAACCAACGATCAAAGCCGCCCGCGTGCTGATCAACGGGGCTCCAATCGCCGCGAGCATCGCGCGAGGGTACGAGGGCAACGTGCTGCCGGCCGAGGTGGTCGAGGACCGGCCTGACGGCCTGTCCCGCGACCGCTGGGATGTGTCCATCGACACGGGCGATGACACCGTACTGGTGGAGTGCGGCGCGATTCGAGAGCGGATCTCCCAGGATCTGGCGCGCCGCGTGTTTGGCGCGGTGAAGGGCACGATAGAGTCGGGCGATCGATGAGCGCGATGACCGATCGGCTGCCAGAGTGGGCCTTTTACTATCCGAACCCGGTCTGGTCGAAGAGCAACTGGCTGAAGAACCTGATCCTCTTCTTCGACGGCATCGTGCTGCTCTCGCCCGAGTTCGCGCGCGCGAGCCCATTCGAGGGTGACGAGAATGTCGCGTCGCGTCTCCAAGAGGACGGGTTGCTGCAGATCGTCGATCTCAGTGCGTTCGTCGACCCCCGGGGGCGAAGACGGTTGCCGATGCGCTGACGGACCTGATCGCCTCGGGTGCGCTCGACGAGCTCGCGGCGCGGCCGACGGCGTTTCAGGCGCTCGCGTACTCCCAGTTCGGATACATGAGCGACGGCGGGCTGGCGGAAATCATCTACCAGGAGCTGGCCCCTGTGGTGTCGCTTGACATGCAACCGGTGGGCGTCGACCAGAGCGCGGTTCCCATCGACGAGGTGCTCACGTTCCGGGGAGAGCACCGTGAGGCGTATCAACGCTTCACCCGCAACCTCCGCGGCTTCGTCCATCAAACCGTCGATTCGCCGGATGACGAAGCAGGCCTCGCTGCTCGAACGCCAGCTGCGGATGACGGAAGCGTCGGCCGAGCTCCTCGCGAGCGCCGGCAGCGTCTGGAATCAGCCGACGGCGTTCTCGCTCGGGCTCACCGGCGCGGCGTGGTCGTTGGGCCCGGACGACATCGTCGGGAATCTGTTGGCCCTCGGGGCCGACATGGCGGAGCCGCCCAGTGCCGCGCCAACCCGCGCGGGGGCGTTCTCTTACCTCTTCAGCGACGAGGCGCCTACTTAGACGGGGCTTCGCCCCGAACCCCGCGGCCGCTCCATTCGGCGGTCGAGGCGCCCGTCCTGCAAGGCGCGACGAGGGAGCAGACAGGCAGTCTGTGACCGAGGAAGCAACGCCGCAGGACGGGATGCATCGGCCGCCGAATGCTACCACTCCACTTCGGCGACATTGGCCCTGTGGTTGGCCGCACGCGCGAGGACGAACAGCAAGTCCGACAGCCGGTTGATGTACTTCAACATCACCGGATCCACGAGATCGACGCCCAACCCGACAATACAGCGCTCCGCCCGGCGACAGACTGTTCGCGCAAGATGCAACGAGGCCGCGGTGCGGATGCCACCGGGAAGAATGAAGCTCCTGAGCTTGGGCACCGCCGCGTCGAGCTCGTCGATCCACTGCTCGAGCTGCTTGACGTCGGCCTCGGTGATGTTCGCCTTGGCAACGCGTGCGGCAATGCGGGAGCCAGGGTCGGCGAGTCGCGCACCCAACGCGAACAGGTGGTGCTGCGTGGCGATCACGATCTCCCGCAGGTCGGAGTCCATCCCGAACGACACCGCTATCCCCAGCGCGGCGTTCAGCTCGTCCACCTCGCCGTAGGCCGCAACCCGCGCATCCGCCTTCGAGACCTGCGCGCCGGCGAAGAACGACGTCTCACCGCGATCTCCGGCGCCGGTGTAGAGTGGCACGGCCTCGATTATCGATGTTCCCCGTTCCCCGTTCAAGGCACGACATGCGCGGTCAATCCACCACACTGCCGGACCCGGCGGTTCGCCGGCGGTTTCGTCGCCGACTGCTCGGTTGGTACGGTCGACACGGACGGGACCTGCCGTGGCGAAAGACCCGCGACCCCTACCGGATTCTCGTGTCGGAGGTGATGCTGCAGCAGACACAGGTAGACCGGGTCCTCCCGAAATACGCTGAGTGGCTCGATCGATTCCCCTCGTTCCACGCGCTCGCCGCGGCAACCGAAAAGCAGGCGACACACACCTGGTACCCGCTCGGATACAACGCGCGTCCCAAGCGACTCCACGCCATCGCCCGCGAGGTCGTGACTGACTATGGCGGAGCCCTACCCTCCGATGCAGCCGCGCTCCGGACCTTCAAGGGTCTCGGCGACTACACGGTTGGAGCGGTCCGAAGCTTCGCGTTTGGACAGAGAGCATCGATCGTCGACACCAACGTGGCGCGGGTGTTGTTTCGAGTGTTCGTAGGGCGGGGCAATCCGTCGGCTCACGCAATGCGGCGGCGCCTCTGGGACCTGTCGAGAGCCCTGCTCCCACGCCGCAACGTGTTCGACTTCAATCAGGCGTTGATGGATCTCGGAGCGATGGTCTGCGTGGCGCGCAAGCCACGGTGTCTCGTCTGTCCCATGCGGCCGATCTGCAAATCGTTCCCGTTCAACCCTGACTAGGACTAACGAACGGCAGCGCGGTCACGACCGCGCCACGCATTGTACCGGCGTCGCCGACCTCGACCTCCGTGCCCGGCTCGGCAAGTTGCCGCGCGACATATCCCAGCGCGATCGGCACACCTAGCATGGGCGAGATCACCGCGCTCGTCACCCGTCCTACGGCGTTCTCGCCGTCCCACAGCGTCGTGCCCGGCCGTGGCGCGCCGGCAGAATCGGCCTCGGTACTCGCGGACAGCGTCAGCCCGACAAGCCGGCGCGCGACGCGGCCTTGACCGCGATGCAGAATCCGGACGATCACCTCCTGGCCGACGTAGCACCCCTTGTCGAAGCTGATCGCACGGTCCTCGACCCCGGCTTCCAGCGGAATAGCCTCCGTGTCCATGTCCGCACCAAACAGCGGCCGCCCGGATTCCACCCGCACCGCCTCGACGGCCGCCGGATCCACCGCCGCCGCCCCGGCCTCGCTGACCGCGTCACGAATCGCGGCGACGGCGCCCCGCGCGCCCAGCACGTGATAACCGGCAATCCCGATCGCGTCGCTTCGCGCGACGAGCGCCGTCGCATCACCCACGGTGATCGCACGGCTCTGATAAAGAGCGAGCTCGGATATCGGTGCGCCGGACACTTCCGAAAGCAGACGCGCGGCGCCGGGGCCGTAGATGCCATAGCTGGTCCAGGTGTCGCGCAGGTGCGCGACGCGGACGTCCTCGGCGAATACGAGCGCGTCGAACCGATCGACCAACTTCTTCGTGAGACCGCCGTCGACGTCGAGCAGCAACCAGTCTCCGACGTTGAGGACGTCGAGATCGGCGATCATACGCCCCTGGGGCGTCAGGTAGAGCGCATAGCAACCCTCGTGAGCCGCGATGCGCTCGATGTCATTCGTCAGTAGGCCCTGGAGGAAGGCGGCTCGGTCGCCGCCGCGCATCTCGATGAGGCCGCGCGTCGATCGGTCAACCAGACCGACGTCCTCCCGGAGGCTGTGATAGCCGCGTGGCGGTTCCATGACCTGTCCGTGCATCCCGAAAGCCGTGCCGAACGCAATGATATGCTGAGCGACGTGCGGTTTCCGGCCACCGGCGTCGTGTGCGCGACGTTGATCGTGACGGCCGTCGCCTCCGCGCAGCCGCCGCTCGAGCCGACCGCGGGCGAAGCGACGTTCAACGTCTTTCTTCGCTCGACGCCCGTCGGTTTCGAACGTACCGTCGTGAGCCGGACCCGCGACGGCTGGACCATCCGTGCGACCGGTCAGATCTCGCACCGATCAACCTCCAGACCCGGCTCTTCGAGGCGGTGTACGACGCGTCGTGGCGTCCTCGGCGGCTGACGATCGAAGGCACGCGGTCGGAGACGACGTTTGCGCTCCGCACGACCTTCGCCGACGGCACCGCGGCCAACGAGTTCGATCAAGGCGCTCGCCACACGAGCAGCCAGGATGTGGTCGACCCCGAAGCGGTGGCTCTCCCCCCGCTCTTTTTTGCCGGCTATGAAGCGCTCGCCGTCCGTCTTGGCCTGACCGAGGCTGGCGACGAGTTGCCAGTCTACATCGCGCCGACCGGCCAGATCAGCGTGCGCGTCGACGACGTGCTCGTGCGAGATATCCAGACGGCCGAGGGAACGCTGGAGGCCCGGATCCACCGCATCACGTTCATGGATCCACAGCAGCCCCTTGCTGCCGAGGTCTGGGCCGATGAGGGGCGACGGCTGCTGCGGGTCAGTTTGCCGTCCGTAGGTCTCGATGTCGCCCGGGACGACGTCGTGACGGTCTCGACTCGATTGACCAGCCTGAAATTGCCCGGCGACGAGGATGTGCGCGTGCCATCCAGCGGGTTCAGCCTCGCCGCGACGGTGACCACGCCCGGCGGTCGCGATCCACCTACCGGCGGTCGTTGGCCGGCCGTCGTGCTGGTACCCGGTTCAGCGCCAGTCGATCGGGATGCCACGATGTTCGGCGTTCCCATCTTCGGTCACCTGGCGCGCGGTCTTTCGGACGCCGGGTTTCTCGTCGTTCGATACGACAAGCGCGGCATCGGGCAGAGCGGCGGCCGATCTGAATCCGCCACGCTGGCCGACTACGCAGAGGACCTGCGCGAGGTCGTCCGATATCTTGACGACCGCGATGATGTGGACCGCGATCAGATCGCCGTCGTGGGTTACAGCGAGGGCGGCTGGGTCGGCCTCCTGGCAGCGGCACGCGAGGACAAGATCGCCGCCGTCGCGCTGCTCGCGACGCCGGGAATCGGCGGCGCCGATCTCGTCCTCGAGCAGCAGCAGAGCGAACTGACGCGTCTCGCGGTTTCGGAAACCGAGCGCCAACAGAAGAGCGACCTGCAGCGCCGCATCCACGCGGCGGTAACCGGCGACGGATCGTGGGACGACGTGCCCGATGCGTTGCGGCGCCAAGCCGATACGCCGTCGTTCAAATCGTTTCTGGAATTCGAGCCAGATGCGGCGATCCGCCGGGTGCGGCAGCCGATGCTCGTGGTCCAGGGCGAGCTCGACCAGCGGGTCCCCGCCTACCACGCCGACCGCCTCGTTCGAACGGCGACCGCGCGGTCACGACGCGAGTCAACGGTGGCCGTGGTCCGGCTCGCGGGTATCGATCATCGGCTGACGTCGGCGTCCTCCGCCGACGTCGAACCGAGCGCGGGCTCCGGCGACCCCCAAGTGGCCCCGCGCGTCGTCGAGTCGCTCGCCGACTGGCTGAGGCAAGTGTTCCGTTAAGGACCCTGACCGAAATAAGGTTGCCATCTGAACGCCGATGCATCCCGCCTGGCGGTGTTGCTCGTCGCTTACATACGCCCGGTATGCGCGCTACTCGCGCCTTGCCAGCCGGACGCCTCAGCGTCCAGAGTTGGCAACCTTATTTCGGTCAGGGTCCTAAGATTCCTTCGAGACTTCGAAAACGACGCGTCCGATCCTGACCCGATCACCCTCGGCGAGCTCCGCCTGGCTCACTCGGCGTTCGTTGATGAACGTCCCGTTCGTGCTTTCGAGGTCTTCCACGACGAGGGTGTCCGTCGTTGAAGTGAGCCGACAGTGCACCCGCGACAGGAGCGTGGCCTCAACCGCGAAATCCGCACGCGGGCCGCGACCGACCGTCTTGATCGCCCCGGCGGGAAGGCGCAACGTCTGGTCGCGCATCTCGTCGGCGCACCGCAGGATCCACATGGTAGGCATAGGGGTTACCGCGTGGCGCCCGGGACCGCGCGCGCGAGCAGCGACTCGAGCAGCTGCCGCTCGGAGTCACCCAGCCCGCCTCCGTCGTCGACGTCGTGAACCCGCGCGTCACCCGTTACGGGCACCTTCGTCAGCTCGGGATCGAGCGCAGCCGCGCGCGCCCCGAATCGTTCGGACAGACGCGGGTCGACGGAGACCAACTGGACCGCGATCATCGCGTACGGCACGGCATACGACGGATCGAGCTCCGCTGCCTGACGGTAGTAGGTCAGGGCCTCCCCGCGACTCCTGGCGGCCATTCCCCGGGCCACCTGCGCGTGTGGCAGGTCGCGGTCCGACACGGCGGCCAACGCTGCCACCTCATCGAGGCGGACGCGACCTGGTTCGCTGTGTGCCCCGTCGGACCCGGTCTCGGCGTGAAGCGCATAGGCCAATGCCGCGTACAGCTCGGCAAAGCCCTCGCCGTCGCTGATCGCGCTCTCATAGAGCGCGATGGCGCGCCCGGTGTCCTGTTGCGCGGCGGCGTCACGACCGCGGAGGTAGAGGTCGTAGGCACCCTCGCTGACCGGCAGCGATTTCTTGCGTGCGCGTGCCGCGCTCGGCGCGAGCTCGACCCCCAGAACCTCGGCGACAGATTCGGCGAGCGTGGTCTGCGTCGCCAGAATCGTTCTGGCTGAACCCGACTCGCTGCCCTTCCACACCGAGCTCCCATCGGTCGCATCGATGAGCTCGAGCTCCACTGCGACGGCGTCTCCGCTCGTTCGCACCGATCCGCGCACGAGCACCGCTGCCTGGAGCTCTTCGGCGACGACCGCAGGCGGACGACCGCGGCGCTCCCTCATGCCGGAGCGGCCGACCACCGACACCCCCGGCAGCTGACCGATTCGCACCGCGAGATCTTCGCTCAGCCCATCGGCGTAGTATCTTGAGGCGTCGGCGTCGAATTCGAGCGGTATCACCGCCACGATCGCGGCCGGCGGCGGCCCGAGCCATTGGTCGACCTGTCGACGGAGGACATCTCCGGCCAGCCACCAGACCAGTCCGATGCCAATGACGGCGGCCGTCGTCCCGGCAACCGCGCGGAGACCGGCCCCCTGCCATCCGCGTCGCTTCCGCCCGATGACGACCGGTGGTTCGCTGTCGCCACTGCGAATGTCGAGGATCGCGGCCACGCCGCGTAGCTCGGCGGCGAAGGAGGCGGCGCTCTGGAATCGTTCGTCTAGCGCCTTCGCGAGCGCGCGTCGGACCACGGCGTCGAGGTCCTCCGGAATGCTCGGATCGATCTCGCTCGGCTCGCGTGGCCGCGTGTCGAGGACACTCGCCAGCGTGGACTCGACGCTGCCCTTGCGAAACGCGGTGACGCCCGTGAGCATCTCGTACAGGACCGCCCCGAGCGAGAAGAGGTCGGAGCGCTCGTCGACAGCGTCGCCACGGGCCTGCTCCGGCGAGAAGTAAGCAACGGTGTCCAGCGCAACCGCAGCGTCCGCTTCGGCACGGGCGGCCGCCGGATGACGCAGTCGGCCGCCTCGGGTCCACGCCGACAGCCCGGCCTCGAGCAGCTTCGCGTTGCCTTTCGGGCTGACACGAATCGTATCGGGCCGCACGTCACCGTGCACGAGCCCGTGCCCGTGCACCTCGGCGAGCGCATCGGCGAGCTGGATTCCGAGATCGACCGCGGCGCGGACATGTTGTGGTCCGGCGGCCATGACCTGGGCGAGTGTCTCACCCGGCACGAACTCGATGACGAGGTACGGTGGGTCGACGCTGTCCCCGACATCGAACACCGTGGCGAGATTCGGGTGTGAGAGCGACGCGGCCTGCCGCGCGGCGGTCAGGAATCGTTCGCGGCGTGCACCCGGCTCCGCCAACTCAGCAGGTGCCACCTTGATGAGCACGGTCCGTCCGTGAACCGTGTCGCGCGCGCGGTAAGCTCGCCAGAGACCACCGCCCGCGGCCTCCGCGATGAGGTTGAAGTGGTCGAGCTTGCCTAGCATTTTCTAGTCAGGAGCGCGCCTTGGCGGTTTCAGCGTCATTTGCGTGGCTTTGACGGCCGCAATTCGATTCGGCTGGGCAGGCTCCGCGTCTCGTGGCTCAGCAGATCGATGACGGTCCGGGCAACGTCCGCCGCCGTCAGCTTCCACGGGGCGGCCGCATGTCGGTCGCCACCGGCGAACGCGGTGCCGACCGAGCCGGGCGCCACCACACTCACCCGAATATCGTCATGCCGGAGCTCCTGCATCAGGGCCAGCGTGAACGCGTCGAGGCCAGCCTTCGACGCACAGTAGGCGGCACCCGTGGCGAACGGGTGACTCCCCGCCAAACTGCTGATGTTGACGATCCAGCCACCACCCCGCTGACGCATGAGCGGGATTGCCGCGCGGCAGCAATAGAAGACGGCGTTCAGGTTCGTCTCGATAACCTCACGCCACGCGTCGCCAGACAAGGTCGCGACGTCCTCGAAGCGTCCGACCCCGGCGTTGTTGATCAGCACATCGAGGCCGTCGAACCGCTCGATGGCGGTGCGGACGGCGCACTCGGACGTCGACTCCTCGCGCAGGTCGCCTCGCGCGATCGCAACCCTATCGGCCGCGCCCGAGCCGAGCGCCGCCAGCCGCGTGTGAGCGTCGGACAACGCCGCCTGGTCTCGGCCGGTCACCACGACCATCGCGCCGCCCGCAACGAGCGCCTCGGCGACGGCGAAACCGATGCCTCGCGACCCACCGGTCACGAGGGCGACCTTACCCGAGAATCGCGAAGTATCGGCCACTGGACCGCACTAGAATACCGCGAGCTTCATGCCGGTCGTAGCCATCCTCGGGTCGGGCACGCTCGGCGGAGCGATCGCACACACGATCGCGACGCGCGACAGGTTTCGCGAGGTGCGATTGATCGACGAGGCGCGTGACATTGCCGCCGGTAAGGCACTCGATATTCAGCAAGCAGCGCCGGTCCAGAGTTTTCGGACCGTAGTCAGCGCGTCCGGCGACGTCGGGGCGGCGGCGGATGCGGACGTGGTCATCCTCGCAGGGCCGGCAGGCGGAGACGACACGGACTACGCGCCTGACGCCGGACTCGCACTGATCGAGCGATTGGCCAGCGGCCGTCGGTGTCCTGTCCTCGTCTGCGCCGGCGGCTCGCATTGCAGCCTCGTCGAGCGCGGGGTGCGGGAGCTCGGCGTGCCCCGCCGGGGACTTTTTGGTTCGGCGCCGGAGGCGCTACGCGCCGCGCTGCGGGCCATCCTGGCCCTCGACGTTGGATGTGCTGCGTCAGAGGTGGCGCTCACGGTCCTCGGGATCCCGCCGCGGCACACCGTCGTGCCCTGGAGCCAGGCGACGGTCGCCGGATTGAGCCTCGAGCAGCGGCTGCCGGTGGCCCAACTCGCGCGCGTCCGCGAGCGCACGACGCGGCTCTGGCCCCTAGGTCCGTACGCACTCGCCGCTGCGGCCGGACGAGTTGCGGCATCCCTTGTTGACCGCACCGTCCTTACGCCCGCCTGCTTCGCCGTACTCGAGGGGGAGCTCGGCATATCCCGCCGGGCGGCGTCCGTCCCGGTCGAGCTCAACACCCTCGGCATTGCGCGCGTCGTCGAACCCGTGCTCAGCACGCACGAGCGAGTACAGCTCGACAACGCGCTGAGAGACTAGTGGCCTGTATCGGGTCACGACGGTGCGATCCGCCGACCGAAAACCTCGGCGAAGCAAGCGGCCGCCACGTCAGCGACCGCTCCGACCGATGGCGGGCAGCGGGTCAGGGTCGCCAACGACGCCACACCCTGGTCGACCAGGCTCAGGCCGCACGGACGAATCAGGCCGAAATAGTCGAGATCGGTGGCGACATTGAGCGCGAACCCGTGGCTGGTCACCCACCGCGATAGGCGGACGCCGATCGCCCCGAGCTTCTCGTCGCCGACCCACACACCGGTCAACCCCGACCGCCGGGTGGCTGCCACACCGAAGCGCGCCGCGGTCCGAATCAGGGTTTCCTCGAGGTCGCGCACGTATCGATGAACGTCGCATCGGTCTGGCTTCAGGCTGATCACGGGATAGCCCACCAGTTGGCCCGGGCCGTGATAGGTCACGTCGCCACCGCGCCGGACGTCGCGAAGCTCGACACCTCGGCGCTCCAGATCTCCGGGGCCCGCCAACACGTTGGCGCGACTGTGACGCGCCGCGACACCGAGCGTGATGACGTGCGGATGCTCGAGCAGGAGGAGGAGGTCCCCCACGTGCCCTGCCTGCCGTTGGCGCACCAGCTGGCGCTGTAGCTCCTCGGCCTCCGCGTAGGGCACGACGCCGAGACGCCGCACCTCGAGCCGAGGGGCTTGCACCTGCCGACTATCCTCAGACGAGATCCGCGTCGAAGGACTCGAGCTTCGTTTTGACCGTCATCATGAAGCGGTCCGCCACCGCGCCGTCGATCAGACGGTGGTCAAAGCCGAGCGTAAGATAGGCGCGGGACCGCACTTCGATGGTGTCGGCCTCGTCGACGACCACGGGTCGCCGCTCGACGGCACCGACACAGAGGATCGCGACTTGCGGCTGGTTGATGATCGGTAGCCCGAAGATCGATCCGAACGCGCCAGGATTGGTGATCGTGAAGGTGCCACCCCGGACGTCATCCGGCACGAGCGTCTTGGATCGTGCACGCTCCGCGAGATCGGCGATGGCGCGGCTCATCTCCACGAGGCTCTTCAGGTTCGCCTCGCGGATCACCGGCACGATCAACCCCTGGTCCAGCGCCACCGCGATACCCAGATTTACATGGGCCCTGTGGATGATGCGCGTGCCCTCCTCGCTGAGCGACGCGTTGATGACCGGCACTTCGGCGATGGCCGCGGTGACCGCCTTGGCGATGAACGATAGGTAGGTCAGGTGGGCGCCGTCCCGCTCTTCGGCCGCTCGGCGCCGATCCCTCAATGTCCGCACACGGGACAAGTCAACGTCGAACACGGTGTGGACGTGCGCCGCCGTGCGACGACTGAGCACCATGTGCTCCGCGATCTGCCGGCGCATGACCGACATCTCCTCCAGCCGGGTCCCGGCGTCGATGTGGGCACCGTCGCTCGACGGCGCCGTTGAACTGCGTGAGACCCTGCCGGCCTCAACGTGACTGAGCAGATCGCCTCTGGTGACCCGCCCGCCACTCCCGGTGCCGGTCACGCTCTCCACGTCGATGCCGTGCTCGCGGGCCAGCTTGCGCACAACCGGGGACACGGTTCGACCGCGCGGTCCGGTCGACCGCGGCGTCCCGGCCGACGCGTCCTGCGCCCGCCCCGCACTCGAGGTGCGCTCGGGCTCGTGGGAAGTCTGATGCGCTAGGTCGTCATCATCGGCGCCATCCGCATCGTCATCGTCAACGTCGGCGCCGTCGGCGATCACCGCAACGACGCTCTCGACGGGAACGGTCTCGCCAACCTGCACCCGCACATCGGCCAGCACGCCCGCCGCTGGCGAAGGCACCTCGGCATCCACTTTGTCCGTTGAAATCTCGAAGAGGGGCTCGTCGCGATGCACTCGGTCGCCGACGCGTTTGAGCCAACGAACCAGGGTGCCCTCCGCGATCGACTCGCCGAGCTGGGGCATCAGGACGTTGGTCGTCATGAGTCAGATGGGCCGTAGCCGTCTTGGAGTCGAGATCTGAGCTGCGCCGACCTTCACATCGCCTAATCCACTGCGCAGGAGGATGTTACACCGCGGCCGTGATCCGAGATCGAGCACCCATGATGGCAGTTGATCCCGCCTGGGTATGTCTCCTTGCAATCCTGCGAACGGGGTGCCTACAATGCTGGTTCGCTCCCCCTATCTCTATGAGTTTAAAGACCAAAACTGTTCTGATCACCGACGACGACGAGGGGATGCGCGACACGCTCTGCGCCATCCTCAAGCGCGACCACAAAGTGCTCCTCGCTGCCACGGGAGAGGAGGCGCTGACCCTCCTCAAGAAGGAGGACGTCGACCTCATGCTCCTCGACGTCCGCTTGCCGGGCATCGGCGGCCTCGAAGTACTGAAAATCGTCCGCGAGAACTACAGCCTGGTCGAGGTGATCATGGTCTCGGCGGTGACCGAGGTAGAAGTGGCCGTTCAGGCGATGAAGACCGGCGCCTATCACTACATCACGAAAGAATTCGACTACGACGGATTGCGCTCGCTCGTGCGCAACGCGTTGGAACACCAAGACTTGAGCCGCCAGGTCATCTCGCTGAGCGCGCAGGTGGCCGATCAGAACGAGCGCGAGTTCGTCCTCGGCGGCGACGGTCGGCATCGGCTACTACTGGGGCCGGTCGTTCATCCGTCCGATCCTCGCGCTGATGCGCGGCACCCAGTCCATCGCGGCCGGCCGGCTCGACGAGCGCGTCAGCATCGCCGGCACCGACGAGTTCCACGAGCTCGGGGAGGCCTTCAACGGCATGGCCGACAAGCTGGTGGAGCTGCAGGACGACGTGCGGAAACAGGAGCGGCAGGCGATGTTCGGGCGTGTTGCCGCCGGTCTGGTCCACGACATCTCACACCCGATCCAGAACATCGGCAACAGCTGCAAGCTCATCGTCAAGCTGTTCGATGATGCCGAGTATCGGGACACGTTTCGTCGCACGGTCGATCGGGAATTCGCGACGATCAAGCGCGTCATCGAGGACCTACGCAACCTGGCCCGACCGATGCCGCTCGAGCACTTTCCCGTCGATGTCAACCGCTCGGTGGGCGATGCGCTGGAATCGATTCAACCGCTGGCAGAGTCGGCCGGAGTCACACTCGACGCCAGCTTGAGCACCGAGAGCCCATACGTCATCGGCGATATGTTCGCGCTCGGCCGCGTCTATCGCAATCTCATGCTCAACGCGATCGAAGCGACGTCGCCGGGTGGCGCGGTGACCATTGCCACCGAAATCCGCCGCGAGACCGTCCGTGTGAGCATCGCGGACACCGGACTGGGCATTGCGCCAGAGCGTCTGGCGGCGATCTTCAAAGATTTCAGTACGACCAAGCGCCGCGGTCTCGGGCTGGGACTCGCGATCTCCAAGAAGATCGTCGAGCAGCTCGACGGCACGATCGCGGTGGACAGCGAAGTAGGCGAGGGGACCACGTTCGCGCTCGAGTTTCCACAGACGGCGAGGCGCCCATTTCCGGCCGCGGTCGCCGCCAGCTAGAAAAGGGGGGAAGTATGTATCGCAGGCTCATCAAGACAGGTGACGTCGATGTCGCGGAACAGAAGTACGCCGTGCGCTACTACGAGGCGCAGACGATTCACGGCGCACGCCGGTTTTCGTCGGAAGTCATCCTGGGACCGGAGGACCGGGTGATCCTGGACGACGACTCCGTCAAAGGGCTGGAGTCGAAGATCGCCTACCTCGTCGCCGCCTCAGTATACAGTCGGATGCTCGCGACGAGACGTGCCGGCTTGGCGTGACGATCTCACGCCCGCGCCGCCCAGGACCAGAGCCCCGACGACGGCGCGGGACAGCCGCGGTACCGCCTACTTGCGAGGCAGCACGGAGTCTTTGAGCTGTTTCGCGATACGGGCCTTGACGACGGTCTTGGCCGGAATCTTGATTGCTTCACCAGTTGCGGGATTGCGCCCCATCCGCGCGTTGCGCTTCTGAACGACAAGCTTTGTCATTCCCGGAAGCACGAATTCCCCACAGCGCTTCAGTTCTTTCTCCGAGAGCTGCTGAAGCTCCTCGAAGAACTCCCTCGCTTGTGTGCGCTTGATATCGAAGCGCTCCGCGAAATGTGAGAAAAGCTCCGTCTTGCCCATTCTTCGGGCGTCGGCCATCGGCGTCCCCCTGGCTCTAAGCGCGCTGAATGCACCCGCCGACTCGGCCGCGCGCGCGAACGACCGTAGCGGGGAAGAAAACCCTAATGAAAACGCGCCGTATCCTAGCGCGCGGGTATGCCGGTGTCAATGACTCTGTCAAATCGCCCTCCGAGACGAACGGCGGCGCGGCTATCGCCTTGCTAGAATCACGACATGGCGGACCCCCTACCCGAGACGATTCCAAACCCAAAGCCCGAGCGAGATTACGAGATCGCGATCCGATGTCCGGAGTTTACCTCCGTCTGCCCCAAGACCGGTCTGCCGGACTTCGGGGAGATCGTCATCACGTATGTGCCGGATAAACGGTGTGTCGAATTGAAAGCGTTGAAGTACTACCTGACCGGATTTCGCGATCGCGGTATTTTCTACGAGCAGGTCACGAACCTGATCCTCGACGACCTGGTCGCAGCCTGTGAACCCCGTCGGATGAGGGTCGTGGGGGCGTTCTCGGTTCGTGGCGGCATCAGCACCGAGGTCACGGCCACCTACGAACGATGACCTGTGACCGGTGACGACCGAAGCGCGCGGGTCGTGCCCATCGACGGCGTGCTCGATCTCCACGCCTTCTCACCCCGCGACGTGAAGTCCGTCGTCGACGAGTATGTCCGAGCCGCGGTCCAGGCCGGGGTGACCGAGGTGCGTCTCATCCATGGCCGAGGCACCGGAGTGCAGCGCGGTATCGTCCAGGCTACGCTCGAACGCCATCCGCTCGTGCGCGCGTTTGCCGACGCCCCCGAATCTCATCTCGGGGCCACCGTCGCCATCCTCGAGCGCGGCGGACCGGAGTGAGGGAGGGATATGACGGAAGGCAACCGACAGGCGCGATTCGCCCCGTTGGAGGGGCATCGAACCTATCCGGAGCCTGAGATGCTCCGCAGGGCGGACGCGTTTGCCACCTGCATGCGCCGCCGGCGCACCGTTCGGCAGTTCTCGGAGCGCGCGGTCCCACGGACGGTGATCGAACGATGCGTGGACGCGGCGGCCAGTGCACCGAGCGGCGCCAACCTGCAACCATGGCATTTCGTCGTCGTCAGCGACACGGCGGTCAAACGGAGGATCCGTGTCGCTGCGGAGAAGGCGGAGCGCGCGTTCTATGCCGAACGCGCCCCGCGCGCATGGCTCGACGCGCTGGCGCCGCTCGGCACCGACGACGACAAGCCGTATCTGGAAACCGCCCCGTATCTCATCGTCGTCTTCGCCGAGCCGTATCACGTGGATCCGGGTGGACGTCGCGTCAAGCATTACTACGTCCCCGAATCGGTCGGGATCGCCACCGGCCTTCTGGTCGCCGCCGTCCACCAGGCCGGCCTGGTGTCGCTGGTCCATACACCGAGCCCGATGGGTTTCCTTGCCGAAGTGCTCGATCGGCCCACCACCGAACGACCGTTTCTGATGCTCGTGGTCGGTCACCCACGCGACGACGCGGTCGTGCCCCGCATCACCAGGAAGCGGTTGACCGACGTCACGACGTACGTATGAAGGTGCCCCGACATTCGAGCGCGGACCGACTCCCGGCCGGCAAGCTGCCGGCCGGGGATTTGGCACGGCTGCTCGCTTCGCTCCCGGCAACCGATCCTCGCGTGTTGCTCGGACCCCGTCCGGGCGAGGACGTAGGGTCCCCAGAGGGCGGAGGCGAGCGTGTCCGTACAACAGCAACTCGAGCGCGTCAACAAGGAGCTCTGGCTCGTTCTGTCGCTGTTCGTCATCGCGCTCCTGATCAACCTCGTGTCGGCCGAGCGGATGGTGCTGGCGTTCTATACGCTGCCAACCGTCTTTTCCGCTTACATGTACGGCCGGCGCCACGCCACACTCACCGCGACGGCGAGCGTCCTGATCGTCGTCCTGCTCGTCTACTTCAATCCCCTGATCTTCGCCTTCACCGGGGCCGGCCAGGCGGCGATGCCGGGTGGCGAGTGGCTCGATATCGCGGTGTGGGGCGGCACGCTCATCGTGACCGGTTACATGATGGGCACGCTCTACGAGGCCAAAGACGCGCAGCTGAGGGAGCTGCGCGAGACCTATCACGGAATCTTGATGATCCTCCGGCACTTCATCTCGAAGGACAAATACACCGAAAATCACTCTTATCGGGTGTCCGTCTACGCCACGAAGATTGCCGCCCAGCTGGAGATGGACTCGGAGCGCATCGAGGACATTCGTGCGTCTGCGCTCCTGCACGATATCGGCAAGCTCGACATCAGCCGCCAGATCCTCTACAAGGCGGCGCGGCTGACAGAATCCGAGTTTATCGAGATGCAGAAGCACGTCGAGAAGGGCATCGCCATGCTCGAGCCGGTCGGCGGATCACTGCGCCGCATTCTGCCGATCATCCTGTCGCACCACGACAAGTACGACGGCTCGGGATATCACCCGACACACGGCGAGGACATCCCGATGGAGGCGCGCATCATCGCCGTGGCGGACGTGTTCGATTCGCTGACCAGCGACCGCCCGTATCGCAAAGCCATGTCGCCGTTCGAGGTTCGCGAGATCCTCACGAAAGGCGCCGGCACCGAGTTCGACCCAAAGGTAGTCGAGGCCTTCCTGGTCGCCTTCAAGAAGGGCGAAATGGAAGTCCCTTCACTCGTGATCTAAGACGGGGGCTGCGCCCCCGCACCCCCCCGAGCCCCGGCGTGTCTTTATCCTGGTCCTCGTCCTCGTCCTCGTCTTTGTCCTGGGCGACTGGCGGCGCGATCATCACGCTTGCCGTCTGGGCATCAATCGGGCTGCCGAGCGCTGCCCTTGCGCAGCCGGCGGCGTTGCCCGAGCTGGTCGTCGAGGCTCCGGACGACCTGAGCGACGTTGCCGACCGCATCGGACAGCTCGATGCGGGACGGCTTGGCGCGGTGATGCGCCTCACGGGGCTCACGGTCCCAGGGCGCGCGATTAGAGTCGTGCTGGTGCTGGAACGCTCCCGCATCGCGCGCGACACCGCGCCCTGGGTCGCCGCCTTTGCGGACGCCGGGCGCGATCTCATCGTCCTGTTCCCCGATCGGATCGGCACCTATCCGTACGACTCGCTCGAGGTTGTTGTCCACCACGAGGTGGCCCACATCCTCTCGGCGCGCGCTGCCGGCGGCGGGCGCCTCCCGCGCTGGTTCAACGAGGGAGTCGCCAGCACCGCTGAACGGAGCTGGAGTCTCGCGAACCGGTCACGGTTCATCTGGGAGACCGTGGTGGCCGGCGAGGTCTCGGTCACCGAGCTCGAGGGCCTGTTCGGCGAAGGTCGTCGTGAATCCGCACGCGCCTACGTGCTCTCGCACGCGTTCGTCCGTAGTCTCCTCCAGCGATTCGGCCCCGGCGCGGTCCGCGCGATCCTCGCACGTGTGGCGGCAGGCGACACGTTCGACCAGGCGTTCATCACGGTCACGGGAACGACCGTGTCGCGGGCCGCGCGCCTGTTCTGGCGAAGCGCGGGCGGCTGGGAGGAGTGGCTGACGTTCGTAGCCAGCCCGTACACGTTGTGGAGCGCGATGACCGCGTTGTCACTCGTGGCGATCTGGCGTCACCGACGTCGACGCGCCGCGCGACGGCGACGGTGGGAGGACGAGGAACGCGCGGAGGATGAAGAATGGGAGGAGCACAGAAGGAACTACAGATTGCACTAGCAGCCCGTGGTGAAAGTCCCTATTAGGGATCGACACGATCGATCCCGCGTACTACACTGTCGCGCATGGCGATGGGCAAACGACGACGCCGGGCGCGGCAAGCATCGATGTGGGTTCCCACCAGCGACCTGCCTCGCAGTGCGGCGCATCCGTTCTATCAGCGATTGAATCGGATCCTCGATGACACGGGCTTCGACGCGTTCGTCGAGGCGCAATGCGCGCCGTTCTACGCGGACGGCGTCGGTCGTCCGAGTCTGGCGCCGGGGCGGTACTTCCGGCTGCTGATGCTCGGCTACTTCGAAGGGCTGGACTCGGAGCGGGCGATCGCGTGGCGGGCGGCCGATTCGCTGAGCATCCGGCAGTTTCTGGACCTCGAGCTGCACGAGGCGCCGCCGGATCACTCGACGCTGTCGCGCACCCGGCGCCTGATCGACGTCGAGACCCATCAAGCGGTGTTCACGTGGGTGCTGCAGCAACTGGCCGACGCCCAGCTCGTGACCGGGCGGACCCTCGGCATCGATGCCACGACGTTGGAAGCGAACGCCGCATTGCGGAGTATCGTGCGCCGGGACACGGGCGAAGGCTACGAGGCGTTTCTGACCGGGCTGGCCGAGGCGTCCGGCATCGTCACGCCGACCCGCGCTGAGCTGGCCCGGTTCGACCGGAAACGGAAGAAGAAAGGCTCCAACGACGACTGGACGCATCCGCAGGATCCGGACGCGAAGATCACGAAGCTGAAGGACGGGCGCACGCACTTGGCGCACACCGCGGAGCATGCGGTGGACCTGGAGACGGGGGCCATCGTCGGCGTCACCGTGCAGGATGCCGACGACGGCGATACGACGACGATGGTCGAGACCCTGATCACGGCGGCCGACCACGTCGAAGCCGTCCTGCCGGCCGGCGCCGGTATCGCCGAGGTCGTCGGGGACAAGGGGTATCACAGTAACGAGACGATGGTGGCGTTCGCCGCGCTCGGCGTGCGCAGTTATGTTTCGGAGCCGGACCGCGGGCGACGCAACTGGACAGGCAAGGCGGCGGCGCGCGACGCCGTGTACGCGAACCGTCGGCGCATTCGGGGCACGCGTGGGCAACGGCTGCTGCGACGGCGGGGCGAGTTGCTCGAACGCCCCAACGCGCATCTCTACGAGACCGGGCGGCTGCGCCGGGTGCATCTGCGTGGGCATCCCAACATCCTCAAGCGCGTGCTTGTGCACGTCTGCGGGTTCAATCTTGGGCTCCTCATGCGGCAGCTGACGGGCGTCGGCACGCCGCGGAGCCTCCAAGGCCGCGCGGTCGCCGTCTTCGAGGCCTTGATCGCTGATCTTGGCCGCCTCTGGACCCTCGTATCGCCCGCGTGGGCGCGAGATGCGCAAGATCTGCCGCACTCGTCGTTTCTCGACCTTATGACACGGTGTCACGAACACATGCCCCTCGACCTACGAAAGGGCGTTTTCACCACGGGCTGCTAGTGTCCTGTCACCGTAATTCGCTGCATGAGTCCCGGCGCGGCGCCCGGCTAGCAAGTCGCGACGAGGGAGCATAGTGGGCCTATGTGACCGAGGAGCAACGCCGCTAGGCGGGATGCCCCGCCCGGGGATTATGTTGCGAATTACGGTGACAGGACACTTGGACCATTCCACGATCCCTACCACGGATCGAGCCCGAGCAGACGCGCCGGATTGCGACGCGCCATCACGTCGATCTCGTCCTGCGAGATGCCGGCACCGCGCAACGCTCGCACATAGGCGCGCAGACCGTCGACATGCAACGGCGTATCGGCCTGCCCGAGATCCGACGACATGACGAAGCGGTCGGCACCGATCTCGCGAATCGCCGACGCGTAGTCCTCGATCTGGAGGCTGCCTGAATAGACCGCGAGCCAGTCGATCTCCATGAGCGCGTCCAGCGAGGCCATTTCCCGCATCTGCTCCCGCGTCGCCTCCTGGCCGAAGACGTGCGTCACGAGAATGCGGCGCACGCCGCGCCGCCGGGCTTCCGGGATCAGACGCAGCACCTCACCGGGGGAGGAGTGCCCCATTGCGAGCGTCAGATCGTGCTCTGCGACGAGCGAGAACACCTCGAGCACCGCGGGCACCGGCGCGCGATCCGCCATCACCGAGACAAAGGGTTCGGTGCCACCCGCAGCAGTGACGTAGTACTCCGCGTCGAACGTCGGCAGCCACACCACCTTGCCGCGCCCCCCGGTGAACTGGACCATCTGGCGCACCGCTTCCGGATTGATACCGCCCACTGCCCGGTTGAGGACGAGCCCCCCGTAGATCTCGATGCCGTCGACGTGCTCCATCGCCAGCGCGGCTCGGTCCGCGGTCATGGTGAAGTGGTTCTTCAGGAGGATGGCGCGCAGCCCCGCGTCCCGGGCCAGTCGCGCCGCCTCGACGTCGGTCACCGACCGCGGTCGTGAGTCGGGGCCAGTGTGAAAGTGCAGGTCGATCACCCCGGCCAGGGAGATGTCGTCGTTCTGGGCTCGAACCACCGAGACCAGGGCGAGAGCAAGCACCAGACATGGCACCGCACGACGCAGCTCTCCGGTCACCATCGCAGCCATGTTCACCACTCTATCGGAACTATCATAGGGCGGTTCGTCGGTTGGTTCTTTCCGGATGTGCGCGTCACAGCACCCCACCCGACCCGTGGCCAATTACGAAACACGTGAACCGCGGTCCCGCCCGTGGATCTGGGCCGTGTACGTCGTGTTGTTCGGTGGATCTGTGCCGTGGTATCTCCCGTCCGGCGGCCCGCTGCGTTTGTGGTTCGGGCTTCCGCACTGGGTCGTGATTTCCATCGCCGCGAGCCTTGGCGTGGCGCTCTTCACCGTGTTCGTGATCTCGCGCTTCTGGTCGGACACCCCGGACGACGAAGCGCCGCCGCATGCCGAGGACGGCGCGACGTGAGCCTGGCCGTCGGCGCGGGCGCGGCGGTGGGCCTCTACCTGCTCGTGCTCGTCGCGGTCGGGTACGCCACTCGCCGCCGCGGTACGCAAGCGGCGCTCGGTGAGTTCTACCTGGCCGGTCGCAGCCTTGGCGGCTTCGTCCTGCTGCTGACGCTCTACGCGACGCAGTACAGCGGCAACACGCTACTCGGCTACCCCGGCGAGGCGTTCCGCCTCGGCTACGCGTGGGTCATGAGCATCGGCTTCATGACGGCAATCATCGTCGTCTACCTCCTCTTCGCACCGAGGCTCCAGCGGCTCGCGCGACGGCATGCGTTCGTGACCCCTGGCGACTGGTTCACCTACCGGTTCGACTCGGCGGCGCTGACGCTGTTCGCCAATGTCTTGCTCGTCACCGCGATCTCCAACTACCTGCTGGCCCAGCTGATGGCCATGGGGCACGTGACGGAGGGACTGTCGGGCGGCGTGGTGCCGTACTGGGTCGGTGTCGTCCTGCTGTCCCTCGTGGTCATCATTTACGAAACCATCGGCGGCATGCGTGCGGTGGCATGGACGGACTGCGTCCAGGGGATCATGCTCGTCGTCGGACTGGTCGGGCTCCTCGTGGCGGTGGCGCCCACGCCCGGGCATCTCGCGGAGCTGACCTTGTCGATCGCTGCTGAGTCGCCCGAGAAGGTCGCCGTGCCCTCCTGGGAGATCAGCCGCAACTGGTTCAGCACGCTCATCCTGATCGGCTTCTCGGGGGCCGTCTATCCGCACGCGATCCAGCGCATCTACGCCGCGCGTGACACGCGGACGTTGAAGCGGGCCTTCAGCGTCATGGTGTTTCTCCCGCTGGTTACGACCGGGGTCGTCTTCATGGTCGGCATCCTCGCGATTCGGGAGCTCGGCGGTGTGGAAGATCCGGACCAGGTGGTGCCGATGCTGTTGACAACGTGGAGCACCCGCTCCGTGTTGCTCTACAGCTTGTGTGTCGTGGTGATCACCGCCATCGTCGCTGCCGTGATGTCGACGGCCGACTCCGTATTGCTCAGCCTGTCATCGATTCTCGCCAAGGACGTCCTCGGCACGACTCTCCTGCGGGGCGCGTCCGAGGAACGGCTGACGCGGGTCGGTAAGCGGCTGTCCTGGGGTATCGTCGTCGTGTTGGTGCTGATCGCGCTGAACCCGCGGATCACGTTGTGGGGGTTGACCGAGATCAAGATGGAGATCCTTGCGCAGGTCGCACCGCTGTTCGTCCTGGGGGTCACGTGGCGGCGGTTGACGACACGGGCCGCCCTCGCTGGCATGTTCGCTGGCACTACGTCGTATGTTGGTCTGCTACTGGCCGGGCTGCCTGAACTTTGGAATCTCCACGCGGGGGTCGCCGCACTCGGCGTCAACGTGACGGTGTGTGTCGCGGTGACGCTCGCAGAGACCGCGCCCACCTGGTCCGCTGCCGAGACGACCAGCACGTCCTGAGTCACCGAGCGATGGGCGGAACCACCGGCACGCAGGCGATGTGGCGCTGTCGCGCATGCCGTCTGCGCAAGACGAGTTGATGACCACCAAAAAAGCCTCGCCCAAGTGGAGTCGCCCGACGCCTCGGGTCCATCGCCCGCTTCGTTCTCATGCTCCCCGCACTTCTCGTCCTTCTGGCTCGGTGGTCCTACCCTCAGGAGCCGAGTGGCCTTCTACGTGCTGAGGTTCTGCAACAGCACCCACCGTCTGAATCACTTCTACCGGACGTGCGCCGACGTCGTGACAGAAAACGGAGGCGACATTCTGGAAATCGGCTTCGGCGCTGGCACAGCGGCCGCGTACATCCAAGAGCACGATGTCAACACGCATACCATCGTGGAGATCGACGACTACATCTTCGGTCAGCTCTCCGAATGGGCACGTGATAAACCGACCGTGATCGCGGTCAAAGGCGACTGGTACACCGACATCCCGACCAATCGGAAATACGACGGGATTCTCTACGACCCCTGGTACGGGAGCATCAGCCAACAGCGGAAGTCGGATTTCAACACAGTGATAGAGCCGCACACGAAGCAGGGGACGATCTTGGTCTGCGGCACAGATACGATCATCGACAAGACGCAGTATCTCGACTCAGAGCACCAGTACGATGAGATCGTCGTTGCGCCGCCCAGCCCCAAGCGACGCTTCGCCCGACACATCGGGGAGTATGTGTTCGACGTCGGGCGCGACGGCAACCACGCCTTTAGCAAGATCACGATTCGCAAGGACCTTGACCGACATAAGGCTGCCAACTCTGGACGTTGAAGCGCGGGATGCGTCGGCGTTCGGATGGCAACCTTATGTCGGTCAGGGTCCTTAGCACACCCGGCGCCGGCATCGTATCGGTACGTGTGGGGTCTGCGAGCAAAACAGGTGAAAAAAGGGAAGCACGAGGCGATGAGGGCCACGACGTAGCCAAGTTTGACCCGACCCTAACATGTATAACATTTGACGGGAGGTACCGTCGGCGCATGCGAGGCTTCTTACGTCACATCGTCTTCTCTTCCACCGCTCGCACCCCGATCGCACCGACACTTGTCCTCGTCGCGGCGCTCGTGGCGGCGGCCTACCCCGCACATGCGCAATCCATCCCGGCCGTCGAGATCGCCCAAGGTCGGGGTGCCGGTGAGTCGCCGGTGGAGGAGGGCGAGACCGAGTCCACGTCTGCCGAAGCGCAGGAATCCGAGCCGCTCCCCTGGTGGCAGCGCATCCGATTCAGCGGGGACTTTCGATCCCGCTACGAGGGCTTCTACCAGGAGGGCCGGCCGACACGGAATCGCAGTCGGCTCCGACTCAGGCTTCGGTTCGACAGCCAGATCAACGAGGACACCCGCCTGAACATCCAGGTCGCAAGCGGCGACCCGGGGACGCCCGTGTCGACGAATCAGACGTTCACCAGCTTCTTTCGGCCTAAGCCGTTCAATCTGGATCGAGCATTCGTCGCGTACAACCCGCAAGCGGCTTCGGCTATGACGCTGGGAATGGGAAAGCTTGGCCTTCCGCAGACTCGCACACAGATGATCTTCGACGACGACCTGAATTTCGAGGGGGGGTGGCAGCAGGTCGAGTGGAATCTCAGCGACACGGTCGGGGTCAACCTGATCGCGATCCAGACGGCCGTGAACGAGGTCTCGCGCGGTGACGACACGTACATGATGGCGGGTTACGGGGAGATCAACTTCGCGTTGGGTCGCTCCACGGTGCAGCTCTCGGCCGCCAACTACGGATGGGGCAACCCCGACCCGATTGCGATCGGAAGCGCCGTGGGGCCGTTGAGCAGCATTCTGACCAACGCCGTCATCCGGGACGTTGGTGGCCAGGTGATCGGCTACGCCTCACGGTTCAACGTCGTCGATGTCATCGGCCAGGCCACATTGCGGTTTGGCGAGGACAGCTACCCCGTGCGGCTGCTCGCCGAATACTCGCGCAATACACGCGCCGCCAACGACCGGGACCGCGGGTTCTGGACTGAGGCCGAGTTTGGGTCGGCGAGCGGGGCCGGATCGTTCGAGGCTTCTTACACGTACGGCTGGCTCCAGCAGGACGTGACCCCCTCGGCGTTCGTCTTCAGCGACATGCCGGGCACCAACATCCGCCTTCACATGATCAATACGTCATGGATGCTCCTGCCTGGGCTGAGCTGGGATTTCACGCTGCACATCACGAAGCGGCTCGTCGTCGAGGAGCTACAGCAGAACAACTGGCTGTTCCGTCCGCACATCGCCGCCGTCGTGCGGTTTTGATCAGGACCGGAAGACTCGGAGCAATCGACTCAGCGGGTCGTAGAGGCGGTCGACCACCCGCTCCTTGAGCGGGATGATCGCGTTGTCGGTGATGGTGATCTCTTCGGGGCAGACGTTCGTGCAGCACTTCGTGATGTTGCAGTAGCCGATTCCGAAGTCGTTGGCGAGATCCTCTGACCGCTCCTCGACATCGAGCGGGTGCATCTCGAGCGCGGCAGCGTAGACGAAGAACCGCGGACCGATGAACTCGTGGTGCAGCCGGTGCTCGCGCAGCACGTGGCACACGTCCTGACACAAGTAACATTCGATGCACTTGCGGAATTCCTGCACACGCTCGGCATCCTCCGGGGCCATCCGCCACGTGCCGTCCTCGGCGTCCGCCGGTCGCGGCTTGAACTGCTTGACCCGCTTCTTGACCTCGTAGTTCCAGGAGACGTCGGTGACCAGGTCGCGAATCGGCGGAAACGCGCGCATCGGCTCGATGGTGACCGGCTCCTCCAGATTCAGCGCGCTCAGCCGGGTCATGCACATCAGCTTCGGATTGCCGTTGACCTCCGCCGAGCACGACCCACACTTGCCCGCCTTGCAGTTCCATCGCACCGCCAGGTCGTTGGCATCGGTCGCCTGAATCTGATGAACGGCGTCGAGCACCACCATCCCCTCCGTGACGTCGGTGGAGTAGTCCTCGAAGCTCCCGCCGTTCGCGTCACCGCGCCAGATCCTGAACGTTGCGCTCGCCATGCGTCTCCCTCAATCCCCGGATCGAACCCTGAACGCTGGAACCTCGCCGGTATCGCCTTACTTCTGACTCTCCTCGATGATCCGCTGGAGATCCGCACGCGGCTGCGACAGCGTCTCGCGCCGCATCTCCATCGACCCATCTCCGGCGCGGCGGATGACGAGCGTCGTCTTCCCCCACTCGTCGTCTTTCCCGAGATGATCCTCGCGGAAGTGGGCGCCGCGGCTCTCCTTGCGCTCGATGGCCGCCCGCGTCACCGCCTCGGCGACCGGCATCAGGTTGCGCAAATCGAGCGCCGTGTGCCACCCGGCGTTGTATTCACGGTTGCCCGGCGCTTGCACCCGCTTGGCCCGCTCCTGGAGACGGTGTACGGCCTGGAGCGCCTGACCGAGCTCGCCGTCATTCCGCACGATGCCCACCAGGCTCTGCATCACGTCCTGCACCTCGTACTGCAACTGATACGGCGCCTCGCCGCTGCCCTCGCGTTCGAGCGGCTCGAGCGCCAGGCGCGCGAGCTCGTCGACCTGCGACGCGTCGACGGCGGCGGTGGTCTGCGCCTGCGCGAACGTCGCCGCATGGGCGCCAGCCCGCTGGCCGAAGACCAGTAGATCGGACAGCGAGTTCCCCCCGAGCCGATTCGCGCCGTGCAGCCCGGCAGCCACCTCGCCGGCCGCGAAGAGGCCCGGCACCGCCGACATCTGCGTGTCGGCGTCCACGCGGATCCCGCCCATGACGTAGTGGGTCGTGGGACCGACCTCCATCGCCTCCTCGGTGATGTCGATTCCGGCCAGCTGCTTGAACTGGTGATACATGCTCGGGAGCTTCTTCCGGATGTGCTCCGCGCCGTTCGGCAGCTTCGTCTTGATCCAGGCGATGTCGAGGAAGACGCCGCCGTGGGGACTCCCGCGCCCTTCCTTGATTTCCCGGACGATGCAGCGCGCGACGTGGTCGCGCGTCAACAGCTCGGGTGGTCGCTGCGCCTCCTTGTCGCCTTGCGTGTAGATCCAGCCTTCCTCTTCGTTGTCGGCCGTCTGGTGCTTATGGAGCTCCGGGATGTCATCGAACATGAAGCGACGCCCCTCGCTGTTGCGGAGCACGCCCCCCTCGCCGCACACGCCTTCCGTGACCAGAATGCCCTTGACCGACGGCGGCCAGACCATGCCGGTCGGGTGAAACTGGACGAACTCCATATCGATGAGCTCGGCGCCCGCGCGGTAGGCGAGCGCGTGGCCGTCGCCGGTGTACTCCCAGCTGTTGCTCGTCACCTTGAACGCGCGGCCAATACCACCGCACGCGAGGACAACGGCCTTGGCCCTGAAAACGCGGAATCGCCCACGCTCGCGGTCATAGCCGAACGCCCCGACGACACGGTCGCCGTCCTTGAGCAACTCGACGATGGTGCACTCCATGTGCACGTCGATCCCCTGGTGCACGCCGTAGTCCTGCAGCGTGCGGATCATCTCGAGCCCGGTGCGATCCCCGACGTGGGCGAGCCGCGGATACTTGTGCCCGCCGAAGTTGCGCTGCAGGATGCGACCATCCTTGGTGCGGTCGAAGAGCGCGCCCCACGCCTCGAGCTCGCGCACGCGGTCGGGGGCCTCCTTCGCGTGCAGCTCCGCCATCCGCCAGTTGTTGAGGTACTGGCCCCCGCGCATCGTGTCGGCAAAATGGACTTCCCACCCGTCACGATCGTCGACGTTGCCGAGCGCGGCGGCTATCCCGCCTTCCGCCATGACGGTGTGCGCCTTGCCGAGCAGCGACTTGCAGACGAGCCCGACACGAACGCCCCCGGCGGACGCCTCGACCGCAGCTCGCAGTCCCGCACCCCCGGCGCCGATCACCAGGACGTCGTGTTCGAACGATTGATACTCCATGTGCGAGGATCAGGGTTCCGAGGTCAGATGATCCGGAAGTCGGTCCACACACCGGTCGCGCAAAGGCGAACGTACACGTCGGTGAACGCGACCCAGGTGAGGCTCAGCCACGCGAACACCATGTGCCGCGCGTTGAGGCAGCTCACGCAGTCGTACGCGAGCTTCTGAGTCGGACGCCCGGTCAACGAGTCGAGACGCCCGCCGACGAGATGACGCAGCGAGTGACAACTGAACGTGTAGCCGCTGAGCAAGACGACATTGACGGCCAGCACCAGGGTGCCGATACCAACGCCGAACGATGTCGTGCCGTCGGCGTCCGCAAACCAGAGCGCCTCCCAAAGGTCGTGGGTCAGAAAGACCACGAGCGCGAGTGCGAAGATGAGGAAGTACCGGTGTATGTTCTGGACGAGCAACGGGAACGAATTCTCGCCCCGGTACGCGTTGCGCGGCTCGCCGACCGTGCACGACGGCGGGTCCGCCCAGAACGCCTTGTAGTAGGCCCCTCGGTAGTCGTAACAGGTCATCCGGAAGCCGATCGGCGCCCACATGACGAGGGCCGCGGGCGAAAAGCGCAGCCACAGCGGCCACCATCCAGGCTTGCCGCCGAACCACGCATGCTCCGGATCGCCGAAGAGCTCGGGGGAATAGAGCGGCGACAGATAAGGGCCGAACCGGTAGTCGGCGCCCTGATACGATGCCCAGGTCGCGTAGGCGATAAAGCCCGACAACACGGTGAACACAGAGAGCGGCTGAACCCACCAGGCGTCCGGTCGTGACGTCTCGCCAAAGCCCCGCACCGGTATCGCGATCTGCACCCGATCCATGTCCCTGCTCCGTTCAACCCGGGGAGGACGTCTACCTCGCGGTCATGCAGATGGAGGCGGTCCCGTATGGCCGTCGAACCGCGCATAGGATATCACTCTCGGCCGCGACGATCCGGCGGACGACGGATAAGACGCGGCAGGGCCGGCACCCGATCGCCGCGCCCGTGGACCCTAGCAGTGCGTGGTGAAAGTCGCGCGTCGCACCGAGACCGGCGAGGCGCCCGGCTGGCAAGTTGCGAAGAGGGAGAATACCGGGAGTATTTGACCGATGAGCGACGCAGCCGGTCGGGATGCATCACCGGTCGAATGCAGCGGGACTTTCACCACGGGCTGCTAGACAGGCGATGAGCGCCCATTACGACACGATCGTCGTCGGGAGCGGACATAACGGGCTGGTCGCCGCCGCGTATCTCGCGCGCACCGGCCGCCGCACCCTCGTCGTCGAGCGGCGCTCAGTCGTCGGCGGCGCCGCAGTCAGCGCCGAGATCCATCCGGGCTTCACCTATTCGGTCTGCTCCTACGTCGTCTCGCTCCTGAGACCGGAGATCATCCGAGACCTCGACCTCCCGAGCCACGGGCTCGAGTTGCTCCCGGTCGACGGCACGTTCACGCCGCTGGGCACCCAGCCGGGCGACTATCTGTGGCGCGTGGACGACGCCGAACAGACCCGCCGGGAAATCGCCCGGCACTCGACACACGACGCCGACGTCTACGCCGACTACGGTCGGGCGATGTCGGACATGGCCCGCTTCGTCGCGCCGCTGCTCAGGATGGCGCCGCGCGACCCGACCATCCCCGATCCGCGCGCGTGGCTTCAGCTGTGGGGCGAGGCGCAACGATTCCGGATGCTGGGGGACACCGCCCGCTCGGAGTTCGCCCGGCTGATGACCGCCAGCGCAGTCGACTTCCTCGACCGCTGGTTCGAGGGCGACGCGCTGAAAGCAACCCTGGCGGCGTCGGGGATCATCGGCACCTGCTTCGGCGTCCGATCGCCGGGAACGGCGTATGTGCTGCTCCATCACTACATGGGAGAGGTCGACGGCGCGTATCGAGCGTGGGGCCTGCCTCGCGGAGGAACCGGCGCGCTCTCGGCGGCGCTCGCGGGCGCTGCGCGCGCCGCCGGCGTCGAGATTCGCACGGATGCGGGCGTCGATCACATCGTCATCGAGCAGGGTCGCGCGACCGGCGTCGTGCTCGACGATGGCGAGTCGATCGCGGGGGCGACGGTCGCCTCGGGAGTGGACCCGCGCCGGACGTTTCTCGGGCTCGTGGGACCGCGTCACCTGCCGGACGAGTTCCGCTCCCTCCTCGAGGGCTATCGGTTCCGCGGGTCGTCGGGCAAAGTGAATCTCGCGCTCGACGCCCTGCCCGAGTTTCCGTGCCGTCCGGGCGCAGGCGCGCACCTACGAGGCGCCATCTCCATCTCCCCTGGCCTCGACTACATGGAGCGCGCCTACGATGACGCCAAGTACGGCGCGTACTCGCGGCGCCCGTATCTCGACATCGTCATTCCGAGCCTGAGCGATCCAACCGTCGCTCCCCCGGGCAAGCACGTCATGTCGTGCTTCGTACAGTACGCGCCGTACTCGCTGGCTGGCGGCGACTGGGACACGTCCCGTGACCGATTCGGCGACGGTGTGATCGACACGCTGGCCGAGTTCGCACCGAACATCAGAGACATCGTGCTCCACCGTCAGGTGCTCACCCCCCTCGACCTGGAGCGTCAGTTCGGCCTCACCGAGGGCAACATCTTCCATGGGGAGCTGTCACGGGACCAGTTGTTCTTCCTGCGCCCGACGCCGGGGTGGGCGCGATACCGGACGCCGATCCGGGGTCTCTACCTATGCGGCTCCGGGGCACACCCCGGCGGCGGGCTCATGGGTGCGCCGGGGCTGAACGCCGCCCGGGCGATCATCGCCGACAGGGCTTAGGTGCCACGATACGACGCGGTCATCGTCGGCGGGGGTCACAACGGCCTCGTCTGCGCGGGCTACCTGGCGCGCGCGGGTCTGCGCCCGCTGGTGCTCGAGCGGCGGCCGGTCGTCGGCGGCATCGCCGTCACCGAGGAGCTATGCCCGGGGTTTCGCTGCCCGACGCTCGAGCATGTTGTCGGGCCGCTGGCCGAGGGGGTGGCCACGACCCTGGGACTGGCGCGCCACGGGCTGCGGTGGCTCGGACGGCCGCGTGCGCTTGTTGCCCTCGCCCCGGATGGTGGCGCCCTTGTCCTCGACCGCGACCCAAGAACATCGGCTGAGTCGATCGGCGCTGTCTCACGGCGCGATGCTCAGAAATACGCCGCCTGGCACGGTGAGGTCACGGCCATGCACAGGGTCGTGCGCCGACTCGCCGCCTCCCCTCCACCGGACATCGAGGCGATCGGAATCCGCGACCTCCGATCCCTGCTGATCGCTGGTGGGGCGTTCTATCGACTGAGCCGAACGACGCGGCGCCGCCTGCTGCGATGGCTGACGCAGCCGGTTGCCGACCTCGTCGCAGAACGGTTCGAATCCGACCTGCTGCAGGGCGCACTGGCGGCTCGCGGGCTTGAGGGGGTCGCCGTCGGCCCACGTGCCGGTGGCACAGGACTGAACCTCCTATTGCAGACCGCCGCGAACGGGGACGCCGCCACGTCGCAGCCGGCGGTCGCCGGTGGGCCGGGCGCCCTCACCCAAACACTCGCTGCGGCGGCGACCGCGGCCGGCGCCGAAATCCGGACTGACAGGCTCGTCGAGCGTATAGCGGTCGAACACGGCGCCGCCCGCGCGGTTGTGCTTGCAGGCGGCGACCAGATCGATGCGCCGGTCATCGTCTCGAACGCGGACCCGCGCAGCACGTTGTTGCGCCTGGTGGACCCGGACACATTCGAGCCGCGCGTCCGCCGCGACCTGGAGTCCTATCGTTCGGTCGGGACCGTCGCAAAGGTCAACCTGGCGCTCGACACGCTGCCGTCGTTCGCCGCGCTCCGCTCAATGGATGAACACAGCCGGGCGCACGCGCTTGCAGGGCGGATACATCTCGGACCGACGATCGACTACCTCGAGCGCGCCGCCGACGCGGCCAAGTACGGCCAGTACTCGGACGCTCCGATCCTCGACATTACCCTGCCGTCGGTCTCGGATCCAACGATGGCGCCCGCCGGGCGGCATGTCATGTCCATCCGCGCGCAGTTCGTGCCGCATGCGCTGAGGGGCCGGCGCTGGAAGGACGCCAGGGACGAGCTGACCGCGGCGATCCTGCGTGTGTTGTCGGAGTACGCGCCCGACGTCGCGTCGACCATCGTGCACCAACAAGTCCTCACGCCGGCCGACCTCGAGGCGACCTACGGATTGTCCGGGGGGCACCTCCGCCACGGCGAGTTGGCGCTCGACCAGCTGTTCGCGATGCGGCCCCTACCAGGGTGGGCCCGGTACCGGACGCCGATTCGCGGACTCTATCTGTGCGGGTCCGGTACTCACCCGGGTGTCGGCGTGACGGGCGCCTCCGGCAGGCACGCGAGCCGCGCGGTGCTCGAGGACCGTTTCGGTCGGCTGTAGCGTCGTGCGTTCGCCAACAATGACCTGACACCGGAGCCGGGAAATCGATACACTCAATGTTTCCGTTTTCCCGGGGGACCGATATGGCGCTCACGATCAACGACAACGCTCCGAACTTCACGGCCGACACGACCGAGGGCTCTATTACTTTTCACGAGTGGATGGGCGACGGTTGGGCCCTGCTGTTCTCGCATCCGAAGGATTTCACGCCGGTCTGCACGACCGAGCTCGGCGCCATGGCCGGCCTCAAGCCAGAGTTCGACAAGCGGAACTGCAAAGTTCTCGGCATCAGCGTCGACGGCGTCAGCAACCACGAGAAGTGGTCGAAGGACATCGAAGCGTCGCAGGGCCACGCGGTCAACTACCCGTTGATCGGGGATCCCGAGCTCAAGGTGGTCAAGGCGTACGGAATGCTACCGGCGGACGCGGGCGACACGTGCGAGGGACGGACCCCCGCCGACAACGCGACCGCCCGGTCGGTGTTCATCATCGGCCCGGACAAGAAGATCAAGGCGATGCTCACCTATCCGATGAGCACCGGCCGAAACTTTGACGAGGTGCTCCGCCTGCTCGACTCTTGCCAGCTCACCGCAACCAAGAAGGTGGCGACACCGGTCAACTGGAAGCAGGGCGAGGACGTCATCATCCTTCCCGCCGTGTCGAACGACGAGGCCAAGGAGAAGTATCCGGACGGCTGGCAGTCGCCGCTGCCCTATATCCGCATCGTGCCCCAGCCCAAGTAAGGCGGACGGCCTGAACGCACCAGACCGTAGCGCAGGGCTTCAGCCCTGCGACTAGGGTTCGCTACTGCCCACTCGCCTACTCCGTCCGCATGTGAGGGTAGCGGTAGTCGCGCGGCGGTGTGAGGTTTTCCTTCGTCGTCCGTGCGCTCACCCAGCGGATCAGGTTCAGGGAGCTCCCGGCCTTGTCGTTGGTTCCTGACGCGCGCGATCCGCCGAAGGGCTGCTGGCCGACCACGGCGCCGGTCGGCTTGTCGTTGATGTAGAAGTTGCCGGCCGCGTGTCGCAGTGCGTCGTGCGCCTGCGTGATGGCCTTGCGATCGGTCGCAAAGATCCCGCCGGTCAGTGCGTAAGGCGACGTGCTGTCACACAGCTCGAGCGTCCGCTCATAGTCGGCATCGTCATAGACGTAGACCGTCAGCACCGGGCCAAAGAGCTCAACCTCCATTGTCGTGTAGTGCGGATCGTGTGCGCGAATGATGGTCGGCGAGATGAAGTAGCCCGTGCGATCGTCACACTGACCGCCGCAGACGACGTCGGCGTCGCCGGCCTCACGGGCGGCGTCGATCGCGCCCTTGTTCGTCGCATACGACGAGGGGTCGATCACGGCACCCATGAAATTCGTCAGGTCGGTGATGTCGCCGTATGTGATCGCCTCGACCTGTTCGCACAACCGGTCGCCGTGCGCGTCCCAGAAGCTCTTTGGCAGGTAGGCGCGGCTGGCCGCGCTGCACTTCTGCCCCTGGTATTCGTACGCACCGCGGATCAGCCCCGTAATGAGCTCGTCCGGGTCTGCCGAAGCGTGCGCGAAGACGAAATCCTTGCCGCCGGTCTCACCCACGATGCGTGGATAGCTCCGATAGCCCGCGATGTTGGCGCCGACGGTCCGCCACATCCCCTGAAACACAGCCGTGCTCCCGGTGAAGTGCACCCCGGCGAGATCGGGATGGTGCATGGCCGGGTCGCCGATGTCGCCGCCGCTCCCGGGCACGAGGTTGATCACGCCGTCCGGCAGACCCGCCTCCTTGAGGAGTTGCATGAGCCAGTAGGCCGAGTACACGGCGGTTGACGCCGGTTTCCAGACCACGGTGTTTCCCATCAGCGCCGGACTGGTCGGCAGGTTGCCGGCAATGGACGTGAAGTTGAACGGCGTGACGGCGAACACGAAGCCTTCGAGCGGTCGGTATTCGACGTAGTTCCATATCCCGGGCGAGCTGTCGGGCTGCTGTTCGAAGATCTGCGGCAGATACGAGACGTTGTATCTGAAGAAGTCGATCAACTCGCACGCCGCGTCGATCTCGGCCTGAAAGCACGTCTTGCTCTGGTTCAGCATTGTGGCGGCATTGAGGGTCTGCCGATACCTGCCGGCGAGCAGCTCCGCCGCGCGGAGAAAGATCGACGCACGAGCTTCCCACGGCATGTCCGCCCACTCCGGCCGGGCGGCAGCCGCGGCGGCCACGGCCTGGTTCACCGTGTCCGCGCTCCCCTTGTGAAACGTCGCCACAGAGCGTCGATGGTCGTGCGGCAGCACGCACGACCCGAGGTTGCCGGTCGTGACCTCTCGGCCACCAATGATCAGCGGGATCTCGACCGTCTGACCGGCGAGCTCGTCGAGCTTCGCGGTCAGCGATTGTCTCTCCTCGGTACCCGGCGCGTAGCTGAGAACCGGCTCGTTCGAGGGTGTGGGGACGCGGACGCGGGCGTTGATCATCGACGAGCTCCTTCGTGGTGTCGCGTAAGAGTAGTGCACCGGGCTTTGTCGAAGGAAACCGGACCGCGGCCGGACCGCGGTCGGCGCTGGTAGCATGACGGGGTGCAGCTCGCCGATCTCCCGACACCGGCCGTTCTGGTCGAGCGGGCGCGTCTCCACGGCAATATCACACGTATGCAGACCGAGGCAGCCGGGCACGACCTGCGGCTGCGGCCCCATGCGAAAACGCACAAGAGCCCCGCGATTGCGCGCTGGCAGCTCGAGGCGGGCGCCGCCGGAATCACCGTGGCCAAGGTCGGCGAGGCGGAGGTCTTCGCCGACGCGGGTGTGACCGACATCCGCCTCGCGTACCCCGTGGCACCAGCCGCGGCGCCACGCATGATCCGCTTGATGGAACGCGCGCGCGTGTCGATCGTCGTGGACCACTCAGCGGTCGCCGCGCGTTGGTCGGCGGCCATGATCGACGCTGGGCGCATCCTCGACGTGCTGGTCAAGGTCGACGTGGGCTTCCATCGCTGTGGGATCGACCCCGGCGGCAAGTCGGCGGTCGATTTCATCACCGGCGTTGCCGCGCTGCCAGGCCTTCGATTTCGTGGTTTCCTGAGCCACGCTGGCCAAAGCTATGGCGCCGCATCGGTCGACGAAATTGAGAACATCGCCCGCGATGAGGCCGTGACGCTGCTGCGACTCGCGGACCGGGTGCGCGCCGGTGGCCCTGCGGTCGAGGAGATCAGCGTCGGCTCAACGCCAACCGCGCGCCACAGCTTCGGTCAGCCGGGGCTGACAGAGGTCCGCCCTGGCAATTACGTCTTTTTCGATCTGACGCAAGTCGCGCTCGGTGCCGCGGCGGTCGATGACTGCGCGCTCAGCGTGCTCGCGACGGTCGTGAGCACGCCATCCCGCGACCGGGTCATCCTCGATGCCGGAAGCAAGACACTGTCCTCCGACGTCGCGCGCGGAGCGGACGCGCGCGCAGGCTACGGCGGCGTGTGCCTCGACTGGAGCGCGACTCGGCTCTCGCCAGATCTCGTCATCGAGCGGCTGTCCGAAGAACACGCCGTCGTCGCCGTCTCGATAGCCCATAGGCGACCGAGCCTCGCGCCGGGCGACCGGGTACGCGTCATCCCGAATCACGCCTGCGTGGTCACGAACCTGACCGACGTGTTGTGGCTGATCGACGGCAACGACGTGATCGAGACTCTGCCCGTGGCGGCGAGGGGAAAGAACTACTAGGGCGTCTTTCGCGCGCCCTGCTTCCGAGCGACCTTCTTCCGGCGCGCTTTCACGCGCGAGCTCAACCCCTTGAGCTCGGGCGTGCCGCCGACGACCAGCAACGGCTGGCCCGGCGCGCGGAGCACGTTGAAGAACTCGCCGGCGCTCGTACGTGCGTAAATCTCCCGGCCGTCCGTCAGGAGCGTGACCTTGCCGTCCTCGCCGAGGGTGTCGTAGAGCCGCACGCCGAACTGCTCGTCCAGCGAATTCAACAAGGCCCTGATCTTCTGCACCGAGAACCCACGGTGGCGCAGGTCGGCGAGCGCCAGCAGCTCGTAGAGCTCGACTGGTGAGTAGCGGCGTTCCGTGAACCCTCCAGCAGCGGTACGGCGCGATGCGATCGTGGCGGACAGCAGGCGGTGCGAATCCCACCACTGGAGCTGTCTGGCCGACAGCCCGGTCAGCGCCGTCACTTCCCGCGCGCTGTAACTCCGCTTCAGCTTCACTCAGTGGACCACTCTAGCAATCCCCGAACCGCGTGGGCGCCGTTACCTCGAGCGCGTCATCGTGCCGGCCATCGACGATGAGATCGCCGACCAGGGCCGCGGTCAGCGGCGCCAGCAGGATGCCATTTCGGAAGTGGCCGGAGGCGTAGACCAGACCTGGGACCGCGGCCGAATGGCCGATGACCGGCAAGTGGTCCGGGGTCGCGGGCCGCAATCCGACGCGGGCCGTCTTGAACGACGCTTGGCGAGCCCGTGGAGCCACCTCACACGTCGCGTCGATCAGCTCCCGGACGCCGGCCACCGTCGCCCGCTCGTCGAATCCCACTTCCTCGACCGTGGCACCGACCAACACCGAGCCGTCACTCCACGGCACGAGGTAGCAGCCGGGACTCCAGACGACACGTGCCGGCGGCGGCGCCGGCCACCCGAGATGCAGGAGCTGGCCGCGGACGGGACGCACGGGCACCGGCATCGCTCCGTCGACGTCGACGCGTCCGGTCCAACTGCCCGCCGCCAGCACCGCCACGTCGCATGCGAGCGCATCGCCGGCGGTCTCGACGCGGACGCCAGGACCGTCCGCAACGATTCGTGTCGCCGTCGTCGACGCGACGAACGAGACCCCGTGGGCTGCCGATGCGCGGCGTAGCGCCGCGGTCAGATCTGCGGCGCCGACAAACCCATGCAGCTCGACGAGCAGCCCGCCGACCACCGTCGGCGTGAGCTGCGGCTCTGCCGCTCGCACGCCCTTGGCGTCGAGCAGCTCGGCGTGAACCCCGTGGGCGGCGCAGACCTTGCCGACAACATCGAGCCGCTCGAGTGCGGCGTCGTCGAGCGCCACCTCGAGCGTACCCGAACGCACGTATTGCACTGTCGATCCGGAATCCTCGACGGCGCGCGCGACGAACTCGTCGTAGAGCGCCAGACTCCGCTCGGCGAGGTCGAGCAGAGCACCTCGGTCGTGCGCCTCGATGAACGGAGCCAGCACACCCGCTGACGCCTGCGTCGCGCCGGCACCCACATCGCGCCGTTCGACGACCTCTACCTTCACACCACGCCTGGCGAGCTCATAGGCGACGGCACACCCGACGATCCCGGCGCCGACAACCACAGCATGCGGCATTCGTTCCACAGCGACCGTGTCCCGTCACCCGTCCAACCGAGAAGTCTAGCACCTGGGCTGGACGCCCTTCGTCTGGAAGACCACTGAGAGAGGCGGATCCCAGAGTCTCGGGGTCCCCGCGGAGCGCCCGCGGAGGTTGGGGGCGAAGCCCCGTCTAGGGCCAAGGCGCGCACGGCGCGCCTCGCGGGCGCGGAGTGGGCTCTCGGGGTCCCCGCGGAGCGCCCGCGGGGGTTCGGGGCGAAGCCCCGTCTAATTAACGCCCCCAGGCGCCGGGCCGCAGTGTGCCGCCCCAACCCCAGTACGTTGGTCTGGCGGCGGCCGGTGCAGCCACGACCGCCTCCCGCCCGAACGCGGCGCTGAAGCTGTTGAATACCGACAGCGCCGGATCTGGGGCCACGCTGGTGAAACCACCCGACCGTGGCGGAGCCGAGACGCGTGACGCCCGCCGCCCGATGATCAGCGGTCCCGCCAGCTCGAACGCATCAACGGGCTCAGGGGCGGGCGACCCGGGCGCGACCGACCGCAGGCTTCTGCGAATCAGAGCCACCAGCACGCGGTCGTCGACGCCGGACTGCTTGAGTCGCACGAGGTCCTGGGTACCGACGTCGTAGACACGGCCCCCGGTTTCGATGAGCGCGACCAACACCTGCGGGCTGAGCCCCGCCTCCGTCAGGGCGACGACTTCGCCGAGCGTGACGGCGCGAACAGGCGTCACACCCCAGAGCGACAGCACGAGGACCGCAACGGAGATGCAACGACCAGGCATGGATAGCCTCCGAACCACGTACGGCGGCAGGCGGGCAGCGAGGCACCACCATCGTAGCGCTCCCGCCCCGTTGCGCCAAGCCAATCCGAGAAGGCGAGCCGACGGGTTTATGAGATGGGTTCTAGTCCCTATTCAGGGGACGGGAATCTCGTCCTCGTCGTAGTAGTCGACCTTGTGCAGCGGCATGACCACGGAGGACAGCACGTTGAGCACATGGCCGCCGATGCGCTTGTAGTACCGCGTCCCGAGCACGAGCGCGGTCGTGGTCGCCGCATCGTGCGCGCTCCGGCTGATCTGACGCACCAAGTCATCGCATCGTTGTGCGATGTCTCGCCCCTCCCGGATGAGCTCGATGGCGCGCTCCTCATTGGATGCGGTGAAGATGTCCAGGGCGTGCTGATACGCCGCCTCGACACCCTTGCGAATCTCGACCAGCTCGTGAGTGATTTCGTCGTCCGGCAATGGCTCCGGCCGAATGTCGGTGATCTCCGAGACGTTCTTCGCGTAGTCGCCAAGGCGCTCGACGTCCTTCACCAGCGTCATCACAAGCAGACAGTACGGCACGTCGACCCTGTTGCCAGGCACCGACATGTGGGCTACGACCTTCTTGCGAATCGCGCGCTGCATCTGGTTGACCTTGCGGTCCTGCCGGCGGAGCTCCGTGCGCGTCTCGGGGGACGCGCGTCCCTCGAACAACATGTCCCCAGCCGTCACGGTCATCTCGTGCGTCGTCGTCACCATCGTGGCGAAGTTCTCGCCGATCGCCCGGAGTGGATCGCTCGTTCGAAGAATGCTGAGCAGCTCGTTCAACATCGACTTACCTCATGGTCACGCAAGGACCCGCGCCAACAGCAGAATGAGGGCCGGCACGCCATAGAACAAGACAGCGACCAGCAGAACCGTCATCTTTCGCGACCGCAGCGCCACGCGCGTCACCGCCCGCGCCGCGATCAGCGGCACGCTCCGAATCGCCTTGATTGGATAGATGAGCAGAGTTCCACTGATGTTGAAGATCAGATGCACGAGCGCGATCTCCAGACCGGCGAGCGCATTCGGGCCGGCGACGCCGAGGGCGGCGAGGAGTGCCGTCACCGTCGTACCGATGTTGGCGCCGATCGTGATCGGGAACGCCTGCTCGAGCCTGAGCAAGCCGGCGGCGCCGAGCGGCACGAGCACAGACGTCGTGATCGAGCTCGACTGCACCATGACGGTCATAACGATGCCCACGAGGATCGCCAGCACGGCGCTCGAGCCGAAGACCTCGTTCACGATGCTCTCGACGCGGGTGTGCACGAGCTGCCGCATGACACGCACTAGGAGAAAGAGCGCGAAGAAAATAAAGAGACCACTCACGCCGATCAGGAACGCCGCCTGCCCGCCATCGGTGGCGATGACCGACTCCGCGAACCCCGTGAACGGCGCGAACCCGGCGCTCAGCATCGCGCGCAGCGGGCTCTCGTACTCGAAACCGCCGACGCCCTCGAGCGACGATGCCAAGAGTATCGCGGTGCTGCGCAGGAACCCCGTGGCGATCTCGATCGGCAACAGCACCAGCACGCTCAGATAGTTGAAGATGTCGTGGCAGATCGCCACCGGGAACGCACGTTCGAACTCTTCGCGGCGACCCATGTGGGCCAGCGACACGATGGTCGCCGTGACCGTCGTTCCGATATTGGCGCCCATGATCATCGGCACTGCGTTGGCGAGCGGCAGCGGGTTTTCCGGCGCCGCGACCAGACCGACGATCATCGAGGTCGTCACCGACGAGCTCTGCACGAGGGTCGTGGCCAGCAAGCCAATGATCAAGCCGACGAACGGATCTTCCGTCGCTGCGAAGAACCCCTGAATCAGATCCCCGCCGAGCAGCTTGAAGCCGTCGCCGAGCCCCTTGACTCCCAGGAGAAACACGAACAGCAGCAGGACTGCCGCGGCGGCTCGGGGCAAGATGGGAACGGGCGGGCGACGAGGTTGGGACGCAGCGGCCAAATCGTCTCCGAGCGCGCACATTCTACACCGGGAGATGCGAGCCGGGGACGACGTGGTCCTCTTCCGATGACGAGGAATGTCTCAGGAACGGACAGCCCGGGGACACAGTGGATGGCGTCCCCTTGAAAATCGGCGAGATTTTGCAATAATCGCAGGGTCGATGCCGGCACGGCTATTGCTCTGTTCCTCGTTGGCCGAGGAGCGTTCTAAATGGTGACGAAACCCTTCGCGTTTTTGGTGGTCGCAGCGCTGGTGGTTCTCGCCGCCGGTACCGGCGCGTATTTGGCAGTGCGCCAGAACGCGCCGACCGAGCCGACGGACGACGCTTCGATGACGGGGGCCACGTCTCGCGCCTCGGACGCATTGGTCTACGCCTCAGCGGTGCCGGGGCCCGAGGCCGTTGACGCCACGGAGCAGGTCGTTGCGCCCAGCGACGACGCGATTGACGCCGCCGTCGCCGCGCCACCGCCCGAACCGACCCCTGTCCCCGTCCCGCGAACGGCGCCTGCTGCGCCCCCGCCGCCCGCGCCAATCGAGGAGCGGGTCAAGGAGCGGGCACCGCCCCCCGCGCCGATCGCCTCCGCACCACAGGCGGCCGATAGCGCGCCGCTAGAGTCGCGACCGGTACCGACGCGTCCCCGCGCGGCCGACGATGACCTCCCCGAAGTTGACGGTTGGGAGCGCGTGGACCCGCCCAGAACAGCGACTCGCGGCCCGCGGGAGGCCGAGCAGGTCGCCGTGGCCACGGTCGATCCACCGTGGACCGGCGCGACCCGGGAAACGGCGCCGGTCCCGCTGATCATTGAAGAGCTCGTGCTCTCCGCCGACTCCGTCATCGGGCTTCAGGTCGATACGTTCGTGACGACGGAGCACGCCAGGGTCGAGGACGACGTCGAGGCCCGCGTGACGCGCGACGTCGTGGTCGCCGACGAGGTGGCCATTCCCGCCGGAACGCTCGTGATGGGGTCGGTCGTGCTCGTCGAGCACGGCGGTAAGATCAAGGGCGTCTCCCGGCTCGGGGTCCGGTTCCACACGGTGGTGCTCGACGACGGCGTCGAGGTGCCAGTCGTCACCGAGACCGTGTATCGCGAGAGCCGTTCCAAGGGTGGCCAGAGCGCGGCGAAGATCGGCGGTGCCGCTATCGGCGGTGCCATCCTCGGCGCGATTTTCGGCGGAGGCCGCGGTGCGGCCATCGGTGGCGCAGCGGGCGCCGCAGGCGGCACGGCGGCCACGATGGCCGGCGACACCGACCCGGCCACACTGCCTGCCGGTTCGAGGGTGACCGTCCGACTTTCGCGTCCCACGAGCGTCACGGTCGAGCGCTAGCGGGGACCCCCACGGGGTCTAACCTGCTCCAAACCTGCGTGTTATAGTGCGCGCGTGCAGCAGGACGACATCACGGAAGCCGTGCTTTCCCGTGAAGAAGTCGTCCGCTACCTCCAGGGCGGCGCCGGCCAAACGCCCGACGAGGCGCACGCGGCCATCCACGGCTACCTCGACGAGCTACGCACGACGCAACGCTACCGGATGTACCGGGCGCTGCAACATCCGCTCTATCCCATCCTTCGCAAGATCGAGCGCGTCCAGGAGGGCATCGACACCGTTCGAGCCGCGACGCGCGCCGGTCGTGTCATCTACGCCTCCAATCACAAGAGCCACACCGACTACCTCATCGAGCCACTGGTGCTCGACGACAACGGGGTGCGACCACCCATCATTGCCGCGGGCATCAACCTGTTCGGCGGGGCGCTCGGGCTGATCCAGCGTCACGTCATCGGCGCGATCCCGATCCGTCGCGAGACGAAAGACCCAGCATATCTGGTGACACTCAAGGCGTATGTGACCGAGCTGTTGCAGCGCCACGACCTCTTTCTCTACCTGGAGGGCGGGCGGAGCTACAGCGGCGAGCTCAAACCGTTCAAGACCGGGCTGCTTCACGCGGCGGTCCAGTCCAAGCGAAGCGACCTCGTCATCATCCCGACCGCCATCGCGTACGACCTGGTGCTGGAGGATTTCGCCCTCGCACGGCAGCGCGTCAAGCGCGCCCAACGCGCGTTCCGCCGCGAGCTCGCCGAGATGGTGCGATACGCGGTCGGTTATCAATCCCGTGGCATCGTCACGTTCGGCCGGCCGATCCAGCTCGGCGACTACGACCCTGACGCCCGACGCGACATGGTGCGGCTGAGGCTACGGGTTCGCGAAGCGGTCGGGCGCTTGTACAAGGTCGTGCCGACGGCCCTCGTCGCCGCCGCCATTCGCCCGTCCATCGGGCGCGCGGAGCTCGAGGACCGGATCGACCAGATGATCGAGATTCTTCGGTCGGCGGAAGCCAACCTCGACGTCACCACCGGTCGCGCCGCGGTGGATGCCGCCACCGAGTTGCTGACCACGCGCGGCATCGTCGTAGTCGAGGGCGACCGCTATCGGGTGCGCGAGCGCAACGTCCTCAGGTACTACGCCCGCACGATCGACCATTTGCTCAAGCATCGAGGCGGGTCCGGGCTGACGCACTGATCCTGGGCTCCTAACGAGTGGGCGTCGGACGGACGCAAACGTGCTGGACGCCCTTTCACGCCGTCTCTTCCTGACGCTCGCCGACAGCGCGACCCTGCGGCGCACCGTAGGTCGCTACGGGATGCGCGGGCCTCGGAGCTTCGCACGTCGGTTCATCGGTGGTCGCGACGTCGACGAGGCCATTGGCGCCGCGCGCGCGCTGGAGCAGCGCGGTCTCCTCCACACGTTCAACTATCTAGGCGAGCACGTCCGTTCGCTCGACGCGGCCGAACAGGCGACCCTGGCCTACATCACCGTGATCGAGACGGTGCGGCTTGCGGGGCTGAGCTGCAGCCTCTCGGTCAAGCTGACGCAGCTCGGTCTGGAGATCGCTCCCGACAGATGCGCCGCCGGTTTGAGACGCATCCTGCAGGCCGCGGCCGGTGAGCACTGTTTCGTCCGAGTCGACATGGAGAGCTCCGGGCTGGTGGACCCGACGCTCGAGGTCGTGGAGGCCCTGTGGCGAGAGGGCGCGCACAACGTCGGCGTCGTCCTGCAGTCTGCGCTTCGTCGGGCGGACGCGGACCTCGAGCGCGTGAACCGTCTTGGGATACGTGTGCGGCTGGTCAAGGGCGCCTACAAGGAAGCGGCGGACGTCGCCTACCCATCCAAACGTGACGTCGACGCTGCCTTCGTGCGCCTGATGCGCGTCCTGCTGGCGAAGGGCACCGGGCCGGCGTTTGCGACGCACGACCCGCGAATGATTGATCGGACCTGCGCCGAGGCGACGGCTGCACATGTCCCGCCGAACCAGTTCGAATTTCAGATGCTGTACGGCGTCCGGCGCGACCTGCAGGCGTCGCTGCGGTCACAAGGCTACGCGGTGAGGGTCTATCTGCCGTTCGGCGCCGATTGGTTCCCGTACTTCATGCGGCGTCTTGCCGAGCGACCGGCCAACGCGTTGTTCGTATTGCGTAGCCTGCTCTACGAGCAGCTCGGAGACCAGCGCACGTTTGGTGGCGGCGATCGCATCGGACCAGAGGCGTGAACGGATCATCCCGCGCAGTAGGCCGTCGCCAGATCGGCCAGCACGTCGCGGCACGTCAGCACCGACGCGATCTCGACGTACTCCTCCACACTGTGGAGACCTGCCCCGGTCGGTCCGAACAGGACCGACGGGACACCTGCCCTCCCAAGGATGGCGGCGTCGGTCCAAAACGACATCCCGACCATCGTCGCCGGGCGGCGCTGGCGAATCAGCGCGGCGGCGAGCGCTCGCGGCAACGCGTGGTCTGGCGCCAGCTCATACGCGGGCCGCTCGAACGAAAGCCGCGCGGACGCGTCGAATACCGGGTCGTCGGCGCGAATCGCTTCGAGAATATCCCCGACCTCGGTCAACGCCACGCCGTCCGGCTCGCCGACCAGCGTCCGTCGCTCGACGCTCAGCGTACAGCGGTCCGGATACACGCTCAGCTCGCGCCCGCCTGCAACCATCGACGCGTGAAGCGAGGCCGTGCCGAGCAGGGGGTGCGCCGGCCGAGCCTGGAGCGCGCGGTCGAGCGCTTCGAGACGCGCGAGGACACGGCCCATGTCGAGAATGGCATCGCGCCCGTCGCGGGGACGGCTCCCATGAGCCGCGCGACCCCGTGTTTCGACGTCGACCCAGGCGAACCCTTTGTGACCGGTAGCGACGGCAAGATCGGTTGGCTCGGTGACGACCGCCGCGTCAGCAGTCCAGTGCCGCACGAGCGCATCTGCGCCGACGCTGGCGTATTCCTCGTCGGCGACCCCGGCGACAATCAAGCGCCCTGCCGCGAGGCCACGCGACGCCACAACGGCGGCCGCCCCGACCATCGCGGCAACGCCGCCCTTCATATCCTGGGTGCCGCGCCCGTATAGCCGGCCCTCGCGCTCGGTGGGAACGAACGGCGCGGCCATACCGGCGACCCCGACGGTATCCAGGTGGCCGCACAGCATCAACGCGCGGCCGGGGCGACGACCCTCGATCACGCCAACGACGTTGGGGCGCCCTGCCGCCGCATCGTCAACCTCGGCGTCGAGCCCCGCCACATCGAGCTCCGACGCGACGCGTTCTGCAATGGCCCGTTCACCCGCCGCACCGGGCACGAGGCTCGGGTTCACCGAGTCGATCGCGACCAGGTCTTTCAAGAGGCCGAGGGTGTCGTGCAGTTACTACTCCACCCAGTCCGCGATGAACACGTTGGTGTCGCCTTCGGACCGGGCGCCGCGGTTGGAGGCAAAGACGAGCTGGGCGCCGTCGGGGGAGAACATCGGGAAGCCATCGAACGTGTCGTTGAAGGTGATCCGCTCCAGACCGGATCCATCGAGGTTGACCATGAAGAGGTCGAAGTTCCGTCCCTCCGGGTTGTGCCAGTTGGAGGAGAAGATGATCCGCTCGCCATCGGGGTGCCAGAAGGGCCCGAAGCTCGCGCCCCCGAGGTCGGTGACCTGCCGCAGGTTGCTGCCGTCGGCATCCATCACAAAGAGCTCCAGCGCGGTCGGGCGCCACAGACCCTGGTCGAGCAGACGTTTAAAGTCGTCGTACTCCTCCCCGTCAGGGATTTCACGCCCGCGGAAGATGATCTTCGAGCCGTCAGGCGAGAAGAACGGTCCGCCGTCCGGACCCTGCCGGTGCGTGAGGCGCTGGACATCGGAGCCGTCCCCGTTCATGGAGTAGATCTCCATGTCCCCGTCCCGGACGCTGGTGAAGACAACCCGTCCATCCGGGCCAATCGTCGCCTCGGCGTCGTAGCCGGGCGTGTCCGTCAGCCGCGTCAACCCGCTCCCATCGGGCGCCGCCCGAAAGATGTCGTAGCTGTCGTAGATGGCCCAGACATAGCCCATCTCGAAGCTCGGCGCCGGGGGGCATTCCGCCCCGCCAAGGTGCGTCGACGCGTAGATGATCGATTCGCCGTCCGGGTAGAAGAAACCGCACGTCGTCCGACCGTCACCGGTGCTCACCAACTGCAGGTCCGAGCCGTCGAGTCGCATCCTATGAATCTGGTCGCACGGCACGCCGTCCCGCGTCGTCTGGAAGATCAGCTCGGTCCCGTCGAACGAGAAGTACGCCTCGGCATTCTCCCCGCCATGGGTAAGCTGTCGGAGATTGGTTACGTGCGTCTCGCCCACGTCCGCGCCCCCGGTAGGAGTGGCCGGCGGCGCGACCGCCGTCTCCTCAGGCGCAGACCCACAGGCCAACGACGCGGCCAGCGGCAAGCCCACGAGGATCAACCGATACGACTGGCGTCTCGACATGACGGGTCCGTCCTCTCTCTGGTGAAAGCCCCGTTGTGCGTACGGTAGTTGAGACGCGTCACCCGCCGCCTACCGGCGACCGACGAGCTCCAACAACCCCAGGGTGAGCCATGGTACATAAGTGATGATGAGGACGCCAATCCCCAGGATGACTAACAGAGGTAACGACGCGCGATAGACCTGCAAGAGCGGCCGGTCGAACCGGTAGGACGCCAGGAACAGGTTCAAGCCGACCGGCGGCGTCAGATAGCCCAGCTCCAGATTGGCGACGAAGATGATGCCGAGATGCACCGGGTCAATATCGTACGCGGCGCCGATCTCGGTGATGAGCGGGACGACCACCACGATGGCCGAAAAGATGTCCATCACGCATCCGACGAGGAGCAAGAAGATGTTGAGCGCCAGGAGAAACAGCAATGGGGACTCGATGTTCGCCTGCGTCCATTCAAGCAAGCGAAAGGGGATGTCGACGTCGACCATGTAGGCCGTGAATCCCTTGGCCACCGCCAAAATGATCAGGACGCCGCCGATCAAGACCACACATTCCCGGAACGCCTGCCGCAGCCCACGGCCCACCGGGAAGTCACGATGGACGACTACATTGACGAACGCTGAGTACAGCGCGCTCAGCGCGGCGGTTTCGACCAGCGTCGCCCGCCCGCTCAAGAACGACCCCAGCACGACGAGCGGGAGCGCCATCTCCCACTTCGCGGCCCAGAGCGCCGCGGCCGCCTCACGGCCGGCGAACGGGTGCCGCCCCGCGCCGGTGACGATCCCCTCGCGCATGCCCCACCCGCCGACGAGGAGGATCAAGAGCACCCCCGGCAGCAGACCGCCGATGAACAGGTTCTCCGGCGCCGTCTGCGCCACGATGGCGTACAGGATGAGCGGCATCGCCGGCGGGAGGAGCAGGCCGAGCGAGCCGGACGCGGTCAGAAGGCCGACGGAGAAACGGTCGCGATAGCCGTCCTGGAGCAACGCCGGCAACAACAGCCCACCGAGCGCGAGAATCGTGACGCCGGAGCCGCCGGTGAAGATCGTGAAGAACGCGCAGACCACCGCGCACACCACGGCCGTGCCGCCCGGCACCCAGCCCACCAGCCCGCGGAAGACGCGCAGCAGCCGCTGCGACGTGTGCCCCTGCGCGAGGATGAACCCGGTCAGGGTGAAGAGCGGAATGGCCGGCAGAATCGGCTCGGTTGCGAGGTCGTAGGCGTAGATCGCGATCGTTGCGGGATCCGTGGCGATCGTCATGTAGAGGAACAACGCCGCCCCGGCGAGCACCGTGAAGATCGGCGCGCCGGCCAGCGCAGCCGCGACGACGAGCACGGCCCACGGCCAGCCGGCCGTCCCGTCGAGAATCTCGAACGACCGCGTGAGCCACACGCCGGCAAGCAGACCAACCCCTGCGACCGCGCGCGCCGGCCAGCCACCAGCGCGCCACGCAAGCCGCACTGAAATGGCGGCGAATGCCGCGGGCAACACCAGCGCGAAGAGCCAGGTCGGGACGCCAAGGGCTATCTCTTGTGAGAACTCGATCTCGTCGGCGACGAAGTCGGCGGACGCCACGGCAAGGCCGCCAGTGACCATCCCCGCGACCGCGGAGGAGAACAGCTCGGCCGCGCGGCGCGCACCGCTCTCGGGGATGAAGCTGGCGGTTGCCAGCGCGATCAGCTTGCCCTGGCGCGCAGCGAGGGCCGCGCCGAGGAAGGCCACGAGCAGCGTGAAGTGCTGGACGAACGGGATAGACCCAGGGATGCCACCGCTTGCGAAGGGACGGATGACGATCTCGGCCAGCGGCAGCAAGACCATCAGGGCGAGGACCGACGTCGCCAGCAGCTCTTCAGAGGAGTGAACGATACCGAGCAGTCGCGCGCCGGGGCGAGGCGTCTCGGCCGGCTCAGCTGCGCTCATCTACGCGGTCCGACCACGGGGTGGCTTACTGGTCGCCGCGGTTGGCGCGGTACGCGTTCCGCTCGCGCAACGCGAGGTCGTACACATCGGCTGGCACGAGCTGACCGCGCCATGATGAAGTGAGCTCGTCCGCCAGGGTCCGAAAACGGCGGGTGGTCGAGGCGTCGACGGTGTGCACCGTCAGGCCGCGGGTCCGCATTTGATCGACCGCCTCACGATCCAGGGGCGGCACTTCCGCCCACATGCGCTCCTCGGCCGCCTTCGCACTCTCACGGATAGCCGTCTGGTCCGCAGGATCGAGACCGCTCCACGCTCGTGCGGTGATAACCGTTGCGGAGAAGAGCGGAGTCAGCGGCACGTCGAGCATGTGCGACACCTCTCGATACCATTGAAGGAGGAGGGCAATGGACGGGGGGCTGGGGTACGCGTCGATCAACCCCGTGTTCAACCCCACCAGGACGTCGGTGATCTCCAGCGGCACCGGCTGAAAGCCACTCTCCTTATACCACCGGACACTATCGTCGTCCCCGGCCGGAACGAAGAGCTTCGTGGCCTTCAGCTCATCCAGGGTGCTCACGGGGTCGGCGGAGAAGATGTGCGTCCAGCCGGTGTGTCCCCATGCCAGGCGGACCAGGCCCCCCTCGGCCAGCTTGCGGTCGAGCCGCGGTGTCAGCCGCTCGAGCACATGGCGCGCCTCGCTGTCGGACTCGAGAAAGAACGGAATACCGAACACGCCGAAATCCGCGTCGACGTCCCCGAGACTCGACAGCGTCAGAGCTGCGACCTGCGGCCGATTCCTTCGCATGCGCCGAATGACGACCGCTTCATCGCCAACGGAGCCACCGGACCGAATCCGAAGTTTGACCCGGCCGTCGGTGGCCTTGGTCCATTCCGACGCCATCTGTTTGAAGAGACGGTCCCACACGGAGTTGGCCGGCGCCATGGTGGCGAGATCGAAGCTGCCACGTTGGGCCGTCACGATCACCGCGCTCAACAGCACCACGGCAGCGAGCGCAATACGTAGCGGTTTCATCGGTGATTCTCCTCGTCTTCCTCGTCCAGCGGCTCGAAGAACAGATCGTCGACGTGGTCGAGCAGGCTACGCGCCTGCTTCTGGGCAATCACATTGAGCAGTCGATTGCTCGTCTCCGCGTCCGGATCGATCGCGACCGCCGCGTCGAGCAACTCCCGGAACCGGGCGCGATCGTCCTCGGCAACCGCGACGCCGGTCGCGAGCGCCACATACGGCGCGGCGTCGAGCCCTTCGGAGAGCACGACCGCCCGATCGAAGTGCATCCGCGCGCGGTCAAACGACCCCCCCATCACAGCCGGGAGCGACTCCAGCGTGATGAACGCGTTGTGCAGCGCGCCCCGATTGTATCCCTCGTCGAGCGCTAACGCCCGATCGAGCAACGCTCGGGCGGCCGGCAAGTCGGCGACCAGTCCCGGGCGATCGAGACCGGCCGAGATCGCCAGGATCCACGATGCGCCCAGAAAGAACAACGTGTCGACGTCGTCCGCCTCGAACACCGCGACCGCGTCCTCGGGATTGGCCCGCAGCCGCGCCGTGATGCCGGGATGATCGACCTCCGCGCTCAGCAGACAATAGTCGCGTGCCCGGATATACATCCGGCGCGCCCGCTCGTCGAGCTCGGCGGCACGCTCGTAGTCGTCCCATTCAGCCAGGTCGGCATCGGGCTGGAGGAAGGCACTCGCGTACATCGTAAAGCCCTGACAGGCGTATCCCATCACGTCCTGCCGCTCTGGATCGGCCGCGTGGATCGATTCAATCGTCTTGAGGAGAAACGGCAATGCCTCGCGCACGATCTCCGGGTCTTCCTCGGAGAGGTAGACCGTGGGGTTGTAGAGAGCGGGGAGCACCGCATTGATGGCCATGGAGCGTAACGAGCACCCCGGGACCGACACGACCGCAGCGGTCATCAGCGCGATGCGAGGCAGCCATCGATGTTTCCCAGTCATTCGACCCACATTGGACCCCGAGCGCGTCCCGGACCCATGATCATATCAGCCCGAACCGGCTCCACTGTCCCACTGACGTGCACCGAACGGGCCCGAAAGGATCGACATGCGCCGTCCATTCGCACTGAGCTTGCACGTAGCGCTCGCGGTGTTGGCGTCGGCTACCCAGCTCGGAAACGAGACGCGGGAGACGGCCTCGCTCTACGGCGTGGACGGGTCCGCCGTACCCCTCTTCACATTCGAGCGCGCCGCGCGCACCGTGGGCGACGACACCGAAGTGGAGGTCCGGTTTCGCGACGCCGACGGCGGCCTGGCGCTGTACGAACGCGTCGTCTACAAGCGCGGGTCCGTGGCGCGCTACGAATCCCATCAGCATCAGGTTGATGAGCGATACACCCTGGATGTCGTCGACGACCGCGTGCGGTTCGAGGTCACCCGTGACGGGGAGACGAGGGAGAGCGACGAGGCATGGTCGGCGAACACGGTGATCATCGACCAGCTCCCCGACTATGTTCGCACGCATTGGGACCTGCTGATGATGGGCGAGGAGGTGCCGATTCGATTCGTCGTCATGTTCAGGGGCGACATCGTCAGTTTCAAGATCGCCCTGCGCGAGAGGATTGAACGCGACGGCCGCCCGGCGGTCGTGTTCCGACTTCGACCGGGCAACTTCTTCGTGCGCTGGTTTGTCGACGCTGTCGATCTGACGTTCTCGGACGACGATCGGCGCGCGCTCCTCGAGGTCATCGGGAGGACCCCGGTGAAGCGTCTCGACGGGGACGACTGGGTCGATCTCGACGGGCGGATGGTGTGGGACGCGCCTGCGCCGTGATGCAGCAGATCCATGTCCCTTGATTCGGTGATTCGGTGATGCATCTTTACGTGTCGAAGGATATGCTTTAATGCATGCGCACGACCATCGACCTGAACGACGAGCTCCTCCGTCAGGCGAAGCGCCAAGCTGCAAAGGAACGCACCACGCTGCGTGACCTCGTCGAACGCGCTTTGCGGACGCAGCTCGAGCGGCCGGTCAGACAAGCCCGCTATCGATTGCGCTGGAGAACGGAGCGGGGACAGTTACAGGCCGGCGTAAAGCTCGATGACCGCGACGCCTTGTTCGACCTGATGGAGGGTCGTCGGTGATCGCACTCGACACGAACCTGCTGGTCTACGCAAGGCGCGAGGAGGTCTCGCAACATCGCGAGGCACGTCGGCTTCTGGAAGGCCTGGCCCATGGCGACGAACCGTGGGCGCTCCCGTGGCCGTGCGTGTACGAGTTCCTCCGGGTCATCACCCACCCACGTGTCTTCGATCCGCCGACCGATCTCGATCGCGCGCTGGAGGATCTGGAATCGCTCCTCGCATCGCCCTCACTTGTGATGCTCGGTGAGGGCCCAGCCCACGCCTCCCATCTGCGGCACATGGTGGACGGCGGCCGGACGACGGGGAACCTCGTGCACGACGCGCACATTGCCGCGCTGGCGCTCGAGCACGGCGTGCGCGAGATCTGGACGCTCGACCGAGACTTCGCCCGGTTCCCCGGACTGCGCACGCGAAACCCGCTCACATAGCACCCCTGATCCACAGCTCGAAGTCGCCGAGCGTCGTCGTCGCCGCATCCGTTCGTCGCCGTCCAAGCTTGGAGACGCCAACCCGGTGCGACTGGCGGTGCGCTCAAAACTTGCCGCGCTGTTTTACGGTATGTAACAGCTGTCGGATTCTGATGGCTCAACCCCTCCACGCTGATTGTTCCCGTGCGTTCGACGTTCAGTGGGTTCTCCTCGACACGATAGGTCACGGCGGCCCCGCCGGTGCCGGGTGTGCCCTCGTGTGCGGGGGACAGGGCGCTGATCGAGGTAACCACGGTTGATCGGACGTCGCAGTCCACTGGGCATCAGGGCGGCTCGGCGTGACGGTCACGGTGTACGACCCGCCGTACGACGACGCGGCACGGCTCTCGGGCGTAACGTAATACCTGAATGGCGGTTCGGGTCCCTCCGTGTTCTCCTGCTGGATCACAATCGACTCCTCGCCGATCGTGATCCGACCTGTTCGAGACGAGCCGTTGGCGAGGGGTCGACGACGTAGGTGACTCGCCCTGGGCCTTCACCGTATTGACCACCATGGAAGTCGGCCGTGCTCGTGCTTCCCGCGGCGACGGACAATCCCTCACAGGGGTGATTGGCGGAACAGGTTGCAACGACGGTCATCCACCCCACATCAGCGGCAGCTGACCAGAAACACTGTCCCCCAGTCTGAACAGTCACCGTCCCGGTACCTCTGTGACGATTGAACGTCGCGGCGGAACCGGCAAGCGTCATGGTGCAAGGGGAGACGACTGTCACGTTCACCGCTGTGGTCAGCTCCTGGAAACGAGCGCTCACCTCGGTGGAGCCGAATCCCACCGTCGTCAAGAGCCCGATGCCAGATACCGTCGCAACGCGCACGGCACGGACGCGCCACTGACAACGCGCCGGGCACGAACCGCCCGGCAGCGGTTGCGGCTGTCAGCATTGGCATGAGCGAGGTTCCGACGACCTGGTTGTTCGTGGGCGACACCGGGGTCGGGGCCGTGACCTTTAGCGTCGACCCGTCGGCGGCCACGGTGGCGGCCGGGTTCGCCGCCGCGATGGCGTCGCTGGCACCAGGCACGAGCGCGATGACCGGGCACAGCACGCCGCCGGGTCGGAGTCCCTGAGACATTGCACCAGCCTCTGCCGCCAATTGTTGGGTTCCGAACATTTTCCGGTGCTCAATCCTTCTCCTGTCCCCGTGGACGTCCCGCGACGAAGCATCGAACGGCTCCTGCTGGCTGAAATCTAGCCGCCCAACGGGTACAACTCCGCGGCAGGCGCAATCGAACAACGTCGCCGGCGGCGGCCAGCCTCGACGCGGTGCACCCTATCGGAATACTACCGGGAACGTCGCGGCTGGTTACGACGACCGCGGGCAGCTCCGCAGAACGGTCGGAAGAACCGTGTCATGATCCGCGCTGTGGCCGATTTTGCGACCATTCCCGCCGGGTGGTTCCTCATGGGAAGCGACGAGGGTCAGGCCGACGAGGGGCCGACCCACCGCGTCTGGGTCGACGCGTTCGAGATGGCCGTCTACCCGGTGACGCGACGGGAATACGCCGACTTCAAGGATGCGACCCGCCGCGCGGATCCCCGCGAGTGGGACAACCCCGCGTTCTCGGATCCCGCGCTCCCGGTGGTCGGTGTGAGCTGGAACGACGCGGTCGTCTACTGCCTCTGGCGGTCGTCAGAGGGCGACATGATGGGCCTGCCGACCGAGGCCGAGTGGGAACGTGCTGCGCGCGGCCGCCGTGAAGCCGAACGGTTCCCGTGGGGGGACCGAATCCCCGAGTGGATCCCCAAAGCCGGCAAGGGCCCGCTCGAGTCCCCCTGGCGGGTCACCCTCGGGCCGTCCAACGACTTCGGGCTTCATGGGATCGCCGCCAACATTCACGAGTGGTGCGCCGATTGGCACTCGCGCGAGTTCTACGCGGCCGGCGCTGCGTCGCGCAACCCGGCCGGCCCCGCGACTGGGGTGCGACGCGCGTCACGGGGCGGCTCGTGGCGGCACGCCGTGACGATCAGTCGCTGCTCCGCGCGGAGCAAGCTCGACCCATCGTTTCGCTATACCGACTACGGATTTCGCGTCGTCAGATCCGTCGGCGACGAATCGCACCGCTGAGGCGGGCGGACCGCTTGCATGCCGATCGTGGTGGTTGCCATCGCCGTCGGTAGGAGTCATACTGGAAGAAGTAATACTCCAGGAGTGACTTCATGCGCATCACGGCCAAAGGGCAAGTGACCATCCCGCAGGACATCCGCGAAAAGCTCGGTCTGCTCCCCGATTCAGAGGTGGAGTTTCAGATCGAGCGTGACGCCGTAAAGATTCGCAAAGCGCGGCGGACGTTGAGACGCGGGCAGCGGCTGGTTCGGAAACTGCGGGGAGCGGGCACGGTCCGCATGAGCACCGACGAAATCCTCGCGCTCACGCGAGGGTGATCGCCGTGGCGCGCGTGCTCGTCGACAGCAGCGTCATCCTCGACGTCGTGACCGACGATCCCACATGGGGCCAGTGGTCGTCCGACACGTTGGCCGACTGCGCCGAGACAGGGACGCTCGTGATCAACCCGATTATCTACGCGGAGATTTCCGTGGGATTCGCACGCATCGAAGAGGTCGAGGATGCGCTCGCCGACGGCTACTTCGAGCGGGCCGCGCTCCCTTGGGAAGCGGCGTTCCTGGCTGGCAAGTGTTTCATGCGGTACCGGCGCAGAGGCGGGAGCAAGCGTTCCCTGCTTCCCGACTTCTACATCGGAGCGCACGCGGCGGTGGCCGGCCTGCCACTCGTCACGCGAGACCCACGCCGATACCGGACCTACTTCCCGTCGGTCAAACTGCTCGCACCGTGAGACGGGATGGCCGCGGATGATCATGGCCGAGCTGGCGCTAGCCCTGGAGGTCGCGCGGGCCGTCAAGGGCGTGGGAGGGCGTGTCCTCATCGTCGGGGGGTGGGTGCGAGATCGCCTGCTCGGGCGCGACTCGAAGGACATCGACCTCGAGGTCTACGGCGTGCCGGCCGCATCGCTCCGCGCGCTGCTCGCACGCGTCGGCCCGGTCAACACCGTCGGCGAGAGCTTCACGGTCTACAAGGTCGGGCCGCTCGATGTCGCCTTGCCCAGGCGGGAATCCAAGACCGGGCGCGGTCATCGCGGGTTCTCGGTCAGCGGGGATCCCGACCTCGCGCTCGAGGAGGCGGCGCGCCGCCGCGACTTCACGATCAACGCCGTCGCCTGGGACCCGCTGACCGAGGACTACCTCGACCCGTGTGGCGGGCGGGACGATCTGGAACGGCGTGTGCTGCGCGCGGTCGATCCCGCGACATTCGGCGACGACAGCCTCCGTGTTCTGCGGGCGCTCCAGTTCGTGGCGCGGTTCGATCTCGAGCTTGACGCAGCGACACGGGCACTGTGCAGAACGATCGCGCTGGACGACCTGCCCGCTGAGCGGATCTGGGGCGAGCTGGAGAAGCTGCTCCTCGGGGCCACGCGACCGTCCGTCGGTTTTACCCTCGCGCTCGAGCTGGGTGTGATCGAGCGGCTGTTCCCGGAGCTCGCGGCCCTGGTCGACTGCCCGCAGGAGCCGGAATGGCATCCCGAGGGCGACGTCTGGGTGCATACGCTGCTGGTGATCGACCAGGCGCGTGAGCGGATCGAGGGGCTTACTCGACCTGCCCAGATCGCGATCATGCTGGGCGCGGTCTGCCACGACCTGGGGAAGCCGGCCACGACCGCGACCATCGATGGGCGGATCCGATCGTTGAACCACGAGGAGATGGGCGTCGCGCCGGCCACCGCGTTCCTCGACCGGATCAACATACACACGCTCGACGGATACGACGTGCGGCGGCACGTGCTCGGACTCGTGGCGAACCACCTGAAACCCGGCATGTGGCGCACGGCGCGCGATGGCGTCGGGGACGGCGCGTTTCGCCGCCTGGCCCGCAAGGTGGACCTGGAGCTGCTCGCGCGTCTTGCCAAGGCGGACTGCTTGGGCCGGACGGGCGAGTTCGACTGCTCAGCGATGGACTGGTTTCTGGAACGGGCACGAGCACTCGGCGTGCACCATGAGGCACCCAAGCCGCTGCTGCTCGGGCGGCATCTGCTCGGGCTCGGCATGACACCCGGGCCGCGCGTCGGCGACGTGCTTCGTCAGGTGTACGAGCGGCAACTCGATGGCGAGATCCGATCGCTCGAGGACGCCACGACCGCCGCGCACGCGATCATCGAGGGACGCTCGACCAACTAGCCGTACCGCGCGACGAGCGACGCAAGCGTGTCGAGCGACACGTTGCCGCCACTCACCACCGCGACCGTCTCCATGTCTGGTCCAGGTGCGTCCCCCGTGGCCCCACCCGCGACCTCCGTCCCTGCGAACAGAAGCGCAGCGACGGTTGCCGCACCGCTCGGCTCCACGACCAGTTTCGCGTGACGCGCGAGCCAGACGACGGCCTGCCCGATCGCGTCGTCATCGACCGTCACAACGTCGTCGACGAAGCGGCGGACATGCGCAAAGGTCAGATCGCCGGGCCGTACCGGGAGCAGCCCGTCGGCGATGCTCCCGACGGACTCGAGTGTGACCGGTTCGCCGGCGCCAACGGAGGCCGCCATCGCGGCCGCGCCGACCGGCTCGACGCCGATCACACGTGTCGTTGGTCGCTGGTGCTTGACGGCCGCGGCCACGCCGGCGATCAGGCCGCCCCCACCAATCGGCACGTACACGGCGTCAACGGTGGGCGCGTCCTCGAGGATCTCCTTCCCCACCGTGCCCTGGCCGGCGACGATGTTTGGGTGATCGAACGGCGGGACCATAGACAACCCGCGGCGGACTGCCTCGGACTCTGCGCGCGCCTTGCGTTCGAGGGACGTTGTCCCCTCGAAGATCACCTCGGCTCCGTACGATCGCGCACCGTCCACCTTGACCGCGGGTGCCGTCTCCGGCATGACGACGACGGCCGGCGCCCCGAGCGCACGCGCCGCGTACGCGACCGCTTGCGCGTGGTTGCCGGACGAGTACGTGATTACGCCACGCGCCCGCTCCGCGTCCGGGATCTGCGTGATGAAGTTGAACGCGCCGCGAATCTTGAACGCGCCCGCCACCTGCAGGTTCTCGCACTTCAGCGACAACCGGCAACCTGCGCGGGTCGAGACATCGACGAGCGGCGTCCGCGCGACCGCTCCGCGAATGCGTGTTGCCGCCGCATCGATGTCGGCGAGGGTCGTCAGCGCATGCATCTCGTGGCCTGCCCGGGTCATATACTTGATGGTCCGTGTGGGTGTCGACTGCCGGCCGCTCGGTCCTCGCATTCGGAATCGTATCGACGTTGGCGTGTGCCGTGCCGCGCACCGTCACTGCCCAACCTCGCGAACCCATCGGACGCTTCGTGCTCGACCTGCGCGGCTCGTTCGTCCCGTTCGGCCGCAATGAGGAATTCGCCGAGTTGCGCGGCTTCACCGGGCCCGAGACGCCCGGGCCGGGTCGTGGATTCGAAGCCGGCGCCCATGTCTACGTCTTCCGCTGGAAGGCGATTACATTCGGGGTGGGTGGCAGCGTGCATACCTCGTCGGCCAACCAGCGTCCGGGCGAGCGCTCCCCGGATCCCGACGGTCCCGGTGTCCGCAAACGGTTCACCGCGTTCGCGTCCCAGCTCTCGTTCAATTTCGGCGGTCGAAACGGCTGGAGCTACATCAGCGGCGGCTTGGGACCGTCACGGCTGCTCCTGCATAGTGTGGACACCGAGGCCCCCATGGAGCGCTCGTCCAACACGCTGAACTACGGTGGCGGCGCCCGCTGGTTCAACCGCGAGCACCTCGCGTTTTCCGTCGACCTTCGCTTCTACGCGATCAGCCCGCTCCCGCAGATGGACGAAAACCCAGGGTCGCCACGCATGACCATTATGGTGCTGAGCATCGGGGCGTCGTTCAAGTAACCCCCGCGCCGCGGTTCCGGGGTGCCACGCGACCCCTCGTCCCCTCCACTTCTGCGACCATAATGCTCTCATGGCGCGCGACACGCTGCTTGACTTCTTCGACGAGCGCGTTCGGTCCGGATCGACCTTCATCATCTACGACGACGGCTATCGCGCGCACGCGTACAGCTACGCGACAATCCGCGACGCGGCCGGTCGATGTGCGGCGCGTCTCGATGACGCGGGGGTGCAGCCGAACGACAACGTCGTGCTGTGGGGCGAGAACCGGGCGGAGTGGATCGTCGCGTTCTGGGGGTGCCTCCTCGCACGGGCAGTCGTCGTCCCGCTCGACTTCCGCACATCGCCCGACCTCGTTGCCCGCGTTGTCGAGATCGTGGCCGCATCGGTCGTCATCGTCGGCAACGAGATTGCGTCGGCCCCGGCCACCCCCGGGGCCGCCCACTGGCGACTCGACACGCTGCTGTCGGAACCGAACGGCCGTCAGCGGGACGCGCCCGCCGCGAGAGGCACCCGGGACGACCTCGCGGAGATCATCTTCACGTCGGGCGCCACGGCGGACCCGAAAGGGGTCGAGATTACCCACGCCAACATTCTCGCCAACATCGTCCCGGTGGAGCGCGAGGTTCGAAAATACCTCACGTACGGGCGGCCCTTCTTCCCGCTCCGATTCCTCAATCTGCTACCGCTGAGCCACATGTTCGGTCAGGCGATGGCGACCTTCGTGCCGCCGATGATGCACGGCGTCACGGTGTTCATGCGTGGATACAACCCCAACGACATCGTGCGGCAGATCAGCACGCGTCGCGTGTCGGTGCTGGTCTGCGTGCCGAAGATCCTCGAAGTGCTGCGTGACCATCTCATCCGCGTGGCACCGGAAACCGCGGCCATGCCGACGGTAAAGCCGCACGTCGCCGTCCGCTGGTGGCGTCATCGCCGCGTGCATCGTCTGTTCGGCTACAAGTTCTGGGCATTCGTCGTCGGCGCCGCGCCGCTCGATCCCGAGCTCGAAGAGTTTTGGTCCAGGCTCGGCTTCCTGGTCATCCAGGGGTACGGGCTCACGGAGACCGCGCCGATCGTCACCCTCAATCACCCTTTCCGCGCCCGTCAGGGATCGGTCGGCACACCAATCGGGGGGGTCGAGCTGTCCATCGCCGACGATGGCGAGATCCTGGTCCGCGGCGCCAACGTCACTCGCGGCTACTACAACGCGCCTGCGGAAACGGCCGAAGCCTTCCGTGATGGCTGGTTCCACACGGGGGACGTCGGTTCGGTCGACGCCAGTGGCCGCCTGTCCGTCCGAGGCCGCAAGAAAGAGATGATCGTGACGGCCGATGGGCGCAACGTCTTCCCGGAGGACGTCGAGCGCGTGCTCACAGCGCTGCCGGGCGTGCGGGACGCCGGGGTGATCGGCGCGTCGAGACGCGGCGAGGAACAGGTCCATGCGGTCGTCGTGCTCGAGCCGGGAACCGACCCGGACACCATCGTCCGCGAGGCAAACGGCCGCCTGGAGGAACATCAACGCGTCCGAACGTGTTCCGTCTGGCCGTCGCCGTCGCTGCCCCGTACGGAGGGGCTCGGGAAGCTCCGTCGTCGGGAGCTGAAGCGATGGGTGGACGGCGCCGCTCCGCCTAACGGAGCGCGGACGGTGTCGCTGCCTTCCGTCGACGCCGTCGACGCCGTCGTCGCGGAGTTCGCGTGCGGGCGGCGCATCGTCGATACGACGACACTCGACGAGCTGGGGCTCAGCTCACTGGATCGGATCGAGCTGATGATGGCGCTCGAGCGCCGGCTGGATCGATCGATCGACGAGATGGCCTTCGCAGAGGCCCGCACGATCGCCGACGTGCGCGCGCTGCTGGCGGGCGACGGCGCACCGCCCGCCACGGCCGCAACCGCCGCGTCGCCGGTCTCCGAGCCGATCACGTTTCCGACCTGGAGCCGTCGCCGGCCGGTGTCCGTGGTTCGGCGTCTTGCGCTGTCAATGCTCCTCCTTCCGCTCACCCGGGTGTTCGCATGGATCCGAGTCGAAGGGCTCGATCGGCTCGACGCAGTCTCCGGACCCGTCGTGTTCGCAGCGAACCACCAGAGTCATCTGGATGCGCCGGTCATCCTCGCGGCGTTACCTGCGGCGCGGCGCTACACGCTGGCCACGGCGGCCGCGCTCGAGTGGTTCTCGCCTCATTTCCATCCGGACCGATTTGGTTGGCTCGCGCGGATGACAAGTGGGCTGAGCTACGGACTCGCGGTCCTCTGCTTCAACGTCGTACCGCTGCCACAGCGCGAAGCGGGCGCGCGCGACGCGATGCGGTATTTCGGCGAGCTCGTCGCCGACGGGTCCTCTGTATTGCTGTTCCCGGAGGGACTGCGCACCAGTACGGGCGAGATCGCGCCCTTCCGCCCCGGCATCGGCATGATCGCGTCACGGCTGCGTGTCCCGGTCGTCCCGGTCCACATCGAGGGAATCGACCGCATCTGGCATCAGTCGTGGCGGATGGCGCGGCCGGGTCGCGCCCGCGTGACGTTCGGCGCACCGCTCACGTTGTCCGGCGACGACTACCGCGTGAATGCGCAGCACGTCGAGGACGCCGTCAGAGCGTTGGCGTAGTGACGAACGTCTCCGGCCGGTGCGGCAACGTCAGCTGATACACTTGGTGCAAAGATGTTCGACGACTCCCGATCACCCAGCATCGTAGACTCGTCCGAAGCGCCGGACTCGGCGCCGACAAATCCCGCGGTGACGCGGTTCCTGTCGTGCCGGTGGCACGAAAAGAAGGACGGTGCGGAGTACTGCATGCACGGCGAAGTGTTGCCGTACGCCGGGAGGAACGGTTTCAGCCCCGAGTCGTGGTGTCTCGAGTGCAAGTTTTATAAACTTCGCCGCACCGTCAAGAAGCGGGATCCGGATCTCGATTACTGATCCCTGAAGGCCACGCCGCCCGCCCCTGGGAAACGCCGCGGCCGCACGCTACTCGCTGAATTCCTGCGCGAGATCTGCCCACTCGCCATCAGGCGCCAGCCTCTGGTAGGAGCGCCAGTGGGCCTTGGCGTCCGATGACCTACCCATCTTCTCCAGCGTCACCGCGAGATAGAAGTGTGCGTCGGCATAACCGGCCTGGAGCCGGAGCGCGTCCCGATAGTACGCCACGGCCTCGTTGTAGCGGCCCAGATCGTGGTGGATGTTGCCGAGGTTGAAGTACGCCTCGAAGCAATCCGCATCGAGCCCGAGGGCGCGTTCATACAGCGCCTGCGCCTCCACGAGCTCGTCTCCTGCGTAGTGGATGTTGGCGAGATTGACGATCGCCGGAACGAGGTTGGGGTCGAGCAACAACGCCTTCCGATAGGCGACGCGCGCGCGGTCCTGGTCGGCGTCTGATCCCTCGTCGAGCTCCGAACCCTCGAGAAAGAAACGAGCGGCGAGGGTGGTCTGCGCGCTGGTCGGGTCGGACCGTAGCCCCGCTGTTGCCCCGCTCCCGGATGCCGGTCGCGCGCGCGGTAATGCGATCACCTTTGCGGGATGCACCTCGCCACGCACCGTCGCGAAGTTGAGCGCCAGCTGCCCGTCGCGAGCGGCCAGCACGCCCCGCACCGCCGCGCGGAACGACCCACCGTGCTCCAGCTCCTCGTGGACCCGCTTGAAGACCGACACGTCGTGAAAGCCGTAATACGTCTCGGCGTTCGTGCGCACGATCGGCCGAACCAGCCCCCACTTCTCCAGCTGGCGTATGCGCCCCTCTCGGACCGACGGGTAGAGCTCGCGAATTTGACTCAGGCCGTGATAACGCCGCTTCAACGAGTCGTTGCTGCGGAGACCGCCCAGCCGGCAGAATTCGTCCTCGCCCACAATCGCGACGCGGCCCGGCACACGGGTGTTGACTTCTTCTACCTTGCGCAGCTTGCTGCTCTTCTCCTCGCCGGAATCATCGGTCGCTGGCCCGCCGGTGGCCGTCGGGGACGCGGCGTGGCCTTCGGCGCCGACGACCAGCATCGTCGTGCGCCCGGTGACCTCTGGTGCGGCGACACCGCCGAGTTGCTCGACCAGCGCTTTGGCGTCGCGTCGTCCGAGCGACGCGAGCTTTCCGGTGAACACGACAGTGTGACCAGCAAAGGGAGGAGCGGGCGGCGGGCGATCGTTCTGCGGAGACAGCAAGGTCATGTGTCGCTTCGCGCTCGGCGTGTGACGACCGCGCACGGGATGCACATTTCCGTTCGACCGTTGGAAAGATGCAGGAGATTGATCATAAAGTCAAGAGTTCGCGGTCGAAGGCAGCGCCGTCGCGAACGGGATCACGGTCGGCGCGCGGGCAGAGGTGCGGGCGATGCTGTTGGCCGGTGACGTCGGCGGAACGAAAACGCTCCTCGGCCTCTATGAACCCGATGCCGCGAGACCGATCGCCAGCCGCACGCGTCGGTTCCCGACGCTCGACTTCCCCAACCTCGGCGCGATGATCGCGGAGTTCATCGGCGAGACCAGCGCCCAGGGCGCAATCGAGTCAGCGGCCTTCGGCCTCGCCGGCCCGGTTCACGGCACGGTCTGCCAGCTGACGAACGTCCCGTGGCGGGTCGATGCGACAGAGCTCGCCGAGCAGTTTTCGATTCCGAGAGTCCGTCTCCTGAACGACGTGGCCGCCATGGGTCACGCGGTCGCCGTGCTGACCAACGACGAGCTCACGGTCCTCCAGGCAGGACGCCCGATCGCCGACGGCAACGCCGGACTCCTCGCGCCGGGTACCGGCTACGGCGTGGCAACCCTGTATCGCGTCGCGGGCCAGTTCGTGCCGATCGCATCCGAGGCCGGTCACGCCGACTTTGCCGCACGGACACCACGCGAAGTCGGATTGCTCGAAGCGTTGACCGCGCGGTTTGGCCGCGCGTCGTACGAGCACGTGCTGTCCGGCCCCGGCCTCACGTATATCCACGCGGTCACGCACGCTGGCGCCCCGTGCGGCGCCGTCGCCGACGAGCACGATAGCGCCAACCTGCCGGCTGCCATCACGGCCGCGGCCCTCGCCGGCGAATGTGCGCGCTGTGCGGAGACGGTCGACGTCTTCGTCGGCGCGCTGGGGGCGGAGGCTGGCAACCACGGGCTGCGGTCGATGGCCACGGCCGGGGTTTTCATCGGCGGCGGAATCGCGCCGCGCCTGATCCCGGCGCTCCTGTCGGGAACGTTTCTCGAGGCGTTTCGCGCAAAGGGACCGATGGAACGGCTCGTGTCCGAGATGCCGGTGGCCGTCATCCGCGCCGATGATCCGGCGCTCCTCGGGGCGGCCGTGGCCGCCGCCGAGCCAGGCGCACCCGACTGATCGGGTCATCGGGCCCCTCGTAGCGGATTGTAGTAGCCTCAACGCATGGTGCGCGCGCGAGCCCGACACCACGGTCGCCACGCACTGGCGATCGTGCTGGTCGTCGGGCTCCCTCTTGCCGTTCCGCCGCCACGTGCGGAGACGGCACCCGTTGGGCGTGTCGTGGCGATCGCGGACATCCACGGCGCCGGTGCGGAGTTCCGGGCGTTGCTGCAAGCCGCCAATCTGCTCGACGCGGACGGACGCTGGGCAGGCGGGAGCTCGACGCTCGTGCAGACCGGCGACTTCACCGATCGCGGCGCCGACGTGCGAGCGGTGATCGACCTTCTGATGAAGATCGAGCGGGAGGCCGAAACCGACGGCGGCCGGGTCCAGGTGCTGCTGGGCAACCACGAGACCATGAATATGATGGCCAACGTTCGTGATGTCTCGGCCGAGATCTTCAGGAGCTTCGCGACTCCGAACGCCGCCGAGCGTCGTGAAGAGGCGTTTCGCGCCTACGCCGCGTGGGTCGAGACCAGAACGGCCGAGCTGGGACACCCGCCGGGCGATCCGCAGACCCGCGAGCATTGGATGACGGCACACCCCCTGGGATTCGTCGAGTACATGGACGCGTTCGGTCCCGACGGTTCGTACGGCCAATGGCTACGCTCGAAGCCGGTCGTGGCGGAGGTCGGTGGCACGATCTTCCTGCACGGCGGGCTTCACCCGGACAGCGACGAGTCGTCGGTCGACGGGGTCAACGACCGCGCTCGCGACGAGCTCGAGCGGTTCGACGACCACCGGCAGCACCTCATCGACCGCGGGGTCATCCTGCCCTTCTCGACATACCAGGAAATCGTGGTAGCCATCGTGCAAGAGCTCGAGGCCTGGATCGAGCGGCTAGACCCGCAGCAGCGGACCGCGCTGGCCGCGGCCCCGACCCGGGCGGAACTCGCGCACATCAACATCTTGATCGAGCTGCAATCGATGGGCGAATGGTCGGTGCTTCGGGAAGACGGCCCGCTCTGGTTCCGCGGCTTCGCTCGCTGGTCGCCGGACGAGGGACCGCCGCGGATTGCGAAGGTGCTTCGGAGGTTTGGCGCGTCTCGAGTGGTGGTCGGTCACAGTGTAACTGCGTCTCGGCGCATCACGTCACGATTCAACGGTCAGGTCTTTCTGATCGACACGGGCATGCTGTTGAGCGCCTATAGCGGCCGTCCCTCCGCGCTCGAGCTCGCCGACGAGACCGTGACCGCCATCTATGTCGGCGAGCGCGAATCGCTTCTTCCGGCCCCCTAGCAGATTGTCCCGAACGCGTACCCGTTGGCGCGAAGCGCGGGGATCAACAACGCGGCGGTCTCGACAGCGTACTGGCGGTCGGCTCTCGGATTCTCGTGATGACCGTCATGAATCACGACAATGTCCCCCGCGGACACGCGTCGGGCGAGCCGGTCTGCCAATCCGGCCGGGTCCGGCGGGCGGTACCAGTTGAAGTCCCACAAGCTCCAACCCCATCCGACCAGCGCAAAGTCGATCTCCGCCAACCCGGCGTACATCTGTCCGCCGCGCCAACCTCCGTGCGGTCGAAACGCGCGGCACGGCCGGCGACCGGCGAGCCGCTCGATACGATCGGCGGCGGCCATCAATGTGTCGGCCACCTGCGCGGGCGTCATCAGCATCAGCGCGCGCGTATGCGTGTGCAGGGCGACCGCATGGCCGTCGTCGAAGATGCGTCGAACAATGGGAGCGGTGCGTGCCGTCAGGTGTCGGTCGATGATGAAGAACGTGGCGGTCGCTCCCTGCGCGTCGAGCACGTCAAGCAGCTCCGGCGTCGCCGTCGGGTTCGGGCCGTCATCGAACGTCAAATAGACTGTCGGGGACGTCGTGTCGGCGGGCATGCTCCAGAGCGCGGGCGCCGGCGCCACGGCATCGAGCAGAAAGGGAAAGGGCGCCACGTGCGACAGCGACAGCAGCCCGAACCCCGCGGCAATCAGCAACCAGAACATCGTGTGTCCGACAGTTTAGCCCGTGCGCTGACCGCTATTGTGGTGTCCACGCTTGCGGGCGTGCTGACGGGCTGCCTCGCGGAGCCGGGCCCACGGCAGCCCGACACGGATTCAAGGCGTGCGTACATGGACAGGCGCCGCGCGATGGTCGACGACCAGATACGACGGCGGGGCATCGACGATTCGCGAGTGCTGGCGGCCATGCAGGCGGTGCCGCGACATCGGTTTGTCCCCCCGTCCGCCGTTGCCGCGGCCTATGAAGACAGCCCGCTGCGGATCGGCTACGCGCAGACGATCTCCCAGCCATACATCGTCGCCTACATGACCGAGGCGGCGGCGCTTCCCAGTGACGCGACGGTCCTGGAGATCGGCACCGGTTCGGGATATCAGGCCGCCGTGCTCGCGCAGATCGCCAGCCGGGTCTACACCATGGAGATTGTGCCCGAGCTCGCCGCAAGCGCCCGCACGCTGCTCGCCGAGCTCGGCTACGACAACGTCGAGGTTGTGCACGGCGATGGGTATCGTGGATGGCCCGAGCACGCGCCGTTCGACGCCATCGTCGTGACGGCCGCGCCGGACCACGTGCCGCCGGCGCTCGTCGACCAGCTTGCCGTCGGCGCGCGGCTGGTCCTCCCCGTGGGACCGGTCGGCGGCCGACAGGCACTAACGATTGTCACGAAGGGCGTCGGTGGCGCGACGACGGAGGACACGCTGCCGGTGCGGTTCGTGCCGATGACCGGCGAAGCGCAGTCGAATCGGCGGTAACCTGACGCGTTGGTCGGCGGCTCGCGAGGCCGCTACGACGCGGTCTGGACAGCCGGCTCGCGAGGCCGCTACGACGCGGTCTGGACAGCCGGCTGAAAGCTTGCGATCGACAGCTGCGCCGCAGCGCGCTCGGCAACCGCGAAGAAGGCACGCGCTGCTGGCGACTCGGGCTCGGCCTCGACGATGGGCACGCCGGCGTCACCCCCAACGCGAATCGGCGCGTAGAGCGGAATCTGGCCGAGGAACGGCACCTCGAGCTCAGTCGCGAGACGCTCGCCGCCGCCCTTGCCGAACAGATCACTCTCGCGATCACAGCTCGGGCAGACGTAGTGGCTCATGTTCTCGATGATGCCGAGCGTGGGGATATTGAGCTTGCGATACATCCCGACCGCACGTCGGCTGTCGGAGAGCGACACCGCCTGCGGCGTCGTCACGACAATAGCGCCCGCGACCGGCACGGTCTGACTCAGGCTCAGCGCGACGTCGCCGGTGCCCGGCGGCATGTCGACCACAAGATAGTCCAGCTCCTCCCACCGGACATCCTGAAAGAACTGGCGGACAACACCGTGCAGCATCGGACCACGCCAGATGATCGGCGCGCTGGCATCGGTCAAGAACCCCATCGACACGACCCGGATACCGTGCCGCTCCGCCGGCACGATCTTCTTGCCGTCCGACTCGAGCTGGGAGTCGATGCCGAGCATGATCGGCACGTTGGGTCCGTACACATCGGCATCTATGACGCCGACGCGGCCCCCGTAGCGCGCAAGTGCCACGGCGAGGTTTACCGACACCGTTGTCTTGCCGACACCGCCTTTGCCGGCGCCGACAGCGATGATGTTCTTGATGCCGGGAATCGGCGCCCGCTCGCTCTCGGGCGATGCGGCGCGCACGCTGGCGGTCATCTCGACTGCCACGTCGGTGACTCCGTCGAGCGCAGACACCACGGCCTGCGCCTGGTCGCGCATCTGGTCCTTGACCGGGCAGGCGGGCGTGGTGAGCTCGATCGTGAACGCGACGCGCCCATCGAGCACGGTCAGGTTCTTGACGAACCCGAGGCCGACGATATCCCGGCCGAGATCCGGGTCGGTCACCGCTGTGAGTGCGTCGAGCACGGCTTGATCGGACACCGCTGGCATGCGCGACAAGCTTATCGACTTTTGAATCCGAGTGACAAGAACGACTGGCCTATGTAAGACTGCCAGTCGATGAGCGACGAGCCGGCACCTGAAGTCCCGCAGCCCCCACCGCGTCCACCTCCGCCCACAGCGACACCACCGCCACCGCCGAGCGGAACCGCCTCGCCCAACCGGGGCATCATGATCGTGCTCGCCTATCTGTGGTTGCTCGCGCTGGTGCCGCTCCTCGTCGAGAAGGACGATCCGGAGGTCCAGTGGCACGCCAAGCACGGGTTGGTGCTCTTTGGCGCCGAGATCGCCGTGTTTTTCGCGCTGAGCATCCTCAGCGCGTTGACTGGTTTTCTGGGGTGCTTCTTCTTGCCCCTCGTGCAGGTCGCGATTCTGGGTCTGCACATCGTCTGCATCGCCAAAGGGCTGCAGGGCACACGATTCCTGGTGCCGAACGTCAGCCATTACGCCGACCGCTTCTAAATCCCCTGAGCCGTGCGACAGAAGCTCGTGGCCGGCGTGGTGCTCCTCACCGCGATCGCCCTTCTCAGCATTGACGCGAGTCGTGCCCCGAGCCGCCAGTTGGGAGCAACACTGGCCATCGTCGGCATACACGGCTACCGACGTGTGATTGCTCCGATGTTTCCGACGACCTGCCGGTTCACGCCGACCTGCAGTCGGTATGGCGAGGCGGTGGTGAGGGAGTTCGGATGGGTGAGAGGCGCCGGGCTGGCGATCAGGCGCCTTGCGCGCTGCGGGCCCTGGACGTTACCGGGCACCAACGATCCGCCGCCGCGGTGACCCGCCTACTGGATGGCGATCCGAACTTCGACCAAGGTCTCGGCAGCATAGGGCGGGTTGACCGAGAAACGCAGGCGGGTGCCGTGGCGAACGCCTGGCGGCACGCGCAACTGCATCTGATGAGACAAACGGCCGCAGCCGGTCCCGCGACACACGCCGCACGCCTCTGCCCACATCTCGCCCCGCCCGCCGCACACCGGGCAGGTCTGAGACATCTCCAGCGCGACGGGCACCTGGGTCCCATGGTCGGCTTCGCGTGGCGTCAGCTCAACCTGGGTCGTCTGTGTTGCGGCTGCCGGATCGCCGTCCGCACCAAAGAAGGCTTCGCGGATCCGATGCACGAGCTCCCCCATCGCGGGGAAGTCGAGGGCGACGTCGTCCGAGAACGCGACGACCTGGCGGTCCATGCGCACACCGTGGCCGTCGATCCCACCGACGGGGTGGCCGTCGTACGCACGGCGCCGGCCCCAGTCACCGAGGGTGTGGTAGGCGCGGCGTACGTTGCGGAGACGCTCGCCTCCCATCTCCCTGTCGGGACCAGACTGTAGGCGTCTGGCAAGCGCCCAGTAGGCACGCCGGATCTCACACAGATCAGCGCCCTTGGAGACGCCGAGAATCCGATAGTAGTCGGACACGATCAGTACGATAGGAGCGCGTTCCGGCCGTTGTCAAGGTGGTGGGCGGGTGCTACGATTGTGTGCCGATGCCCGATGCGCAGCCGCCGCGCGCGCGCGGTTCGGTCGACAATCCCCTGCGTCTGTGTCCCGATTGCGGGGGCATCCTCGAGCCGACCCAGCCCTCTTGGGAAGCAGTCGTCACCTTGGCGGCCGGCACCGGCCCGCAGGCTCCAAAGCCGCAACGGTGGCAATGCTTGATTTGCGGCTACCGTGACTGACCCTGTCCTTGGCACTCACGGACCAGGGCGCGCACATGCGCGTCCTGCGGCCGCGGCGTGGGGCCCTCGGGGTCCCCGCGGAGCGGCCGCGTGGGTTCGGGGCGAAGCCCCGACTACATATGAAGCGCGAGTGCCCCATGTGCACCGAGTTCATGCGGCTGCGTGAGCGGGAACAGATCTCGGCGATTCCGGGCACGTCGGAAACCGTGCGCCGCATGCTCGTCGAGTGGGAGTGCCCGGAGTGTGACTACTTCGAGGAGGCGTCGGAGGCAGACGAGGCGCCGCGATCAGAGAACTCGTGACGGGTGCCGCGCATCGGCCTCGGGAGCCGAGACCGCAGCCCGAAACCGTGCGTCGATGACCGCTACCGCAATAATCTAGGCGCGGGCGCCAAGGCGCAGAAGCACCTCCTGCCTCGTTTCCAGATCGATCTCCGCGAGCTCGATCGACGTTTCGCACTCGTCGCAGAGCAATTCGAGGACGACCGGTTTGCCCTCTTCTCCAACGTCGAATCCCAGTTCCCCGACCTGCAGCAAGTGCAGCTGCAACGTCTTGACTTGAAAGGTTTTCTCGTTCTCGCAACTCGGGCACGCTAACGCCATCGTCCGCGACTCCTCTCGGCGGGCTGTTCCGCGGTCAGCCGATCACGAAATTGTACCAGAGATCGCCGAAAGCGTGCTCGCCTGTTGTACGATCGCTGGGTCATCATGAAAGCCAGCTACAAGATTCACAGCGAGGCGCGCGGGGGGCATTGGGTCGCGTGGGCGACACGAAACGCCGAGGAGAAGCCGGCCGGCGCCGCCGTCCTCGTCGGCCAAACGCAACAAGAGGCCGAAGCCCACGCCGCGCTGTGGGTCGAGCGTCTCGACAGCGACCCGGGCCTGCTCCGAGATTAATAACCCCAGAGCTCAACCAACGCGGCCATCGGCGTCCAGCACAAGCCAGGCGCATCAACTCAAGGGAGCTCTGGGGTTAGGATCCGGCCGCCTTCACGCGGCGTCCCGTCTGACCGCGGGCTCGTCATCCATCGATTCGCAGAGACCCAGTACGCCACCGGCCCAATGGTCGGGTACCGTGCAGTGTGGGCCCTTCACCTCGAGCGCGATCAGGTCAACAGCCAGCGTGGGCGCGCGATAGTCGGCGGCCACGCACCCGCACGGAAGCGACGACAGCATCTGCAGTTCGAAGGGTGACGACACATCGGGCGCGTGGACCGTGTTCATGAGCGTCTCTGACCTTCGAGATTGATTATCGGGCGACGTCGCGCGCACCCACAGGGGGTCTGGCCCAAGGAACTTCACGCGGTATCACGATTCCGCTCGACCATTGACGACCGACCGGCGCGGCGGCGGAGCTCGCCGCGCCCGCGGACCTGCCGTCGGGCCATCAATGCGTCCGGTTACGGTCCTCGTCCCTCACGATCGGCGGCGGTGGCGGCGCCCGCGTGGAGCACGAGCACATGGGTGTGGCCGCTCGACCCCGTCCACTCGAGTCGCGTCGCCGACGCTTGGATCGCACGCTCGAGCGTCGCGGTGAAGTCGGGAGGAAGCACCTCCCCCAGGCTGCCGCGATTGACCGCGACCTTTTCGTCCCGGGTGACTGCAGCGAGATACAGTCGATCTCGCGCCCGGGTCGCCGCGACGTATAGCAGACGTTTGGTCTCCTCCAGGTCGCCGAGGCGCTCGTCCTCGTCCGCGGCCGTGCGGTATGGCCAGACCGAGACGGACGGCGTGCCATCACGGGCCCCGGTCACGACACGGATCGCCGGAACCTGCGTGCCGGTTCCCCGGCCCACGTCGACGAGGAACACGATCGGAAACTCCAGGCCCTTGGCGGCGTGAATCGTCATCAATTGCACGGCCTCGAAGGCCTCGACGATGGCATTCGACACATCGCCGGACAGGTGGTCGATGTGCTCGGCCACACGGGCCATCGTGGCGTAGCCGCGGTTTTGGACCCGGCGCACGAGGCTCCGGATCTTCTTGACGTTCTCACGCGCCTGGACCCGACGCATGGTTCCCAGCTCGGCCGAGTACGCTGCCTCCTCGAGCACACGGTCGAGCACCTCGGCCGGCGGCAGGCGATCGACGAGCGCAAGCCATCCGGGGATGCTGACCCTGGCTTGCAGGAGCACACCCCGGTCATCGGCCGACAACGCGCTGACGGCCGACGGCGGCTCCTCGGCGATGAGCGCCTCCGCCAGGTGCCCGGCCAGGTGCACGAGCCCGGGGTCCGACACGCGTATCAGGCGGGACCGGAGGAGCGCCGCCGCCCGAAGCTCCGAATGCGGGTGCGCCAGATACCGGAGCAGCGCGCGCACGTCCTTGATCTCGTCGGCATCGAAAAAGCCGATGCCCTTGTATACCGCTGCCGGCACCCCGCTCGTCCCCAACGCGCGCTCGAACTCACGATGGCTTTCGCGAGACCTGAACAGGATGGCCACGTCGCTCGGCCGCGCGGGCCTCGGCTCACCCGTGTGGCGATCGCGCACGACGCCGGCCTCCAAGAGCCGGATCACCTCCGCAGCGACTCCAGCGGCGCAACGTTCGACATCCGCTCCAACGACAACCCCGAGCGGCGGGTCGGCGGCCGCGGTGGCGCCGGCGGGCACGTCGGCCGGGAAATGGTCTTCCGCGTCGAACCGGAAGCCGTCGCGGCGCGCCGGCGCTTTCGGCACCGCGGCGAACAGGTCGTTGAAGAAACCAAGTAGCGTCGGAACCGCGCGAAAACTGTGCGAGATCGATTGGCGCACGTCGGCGCCATCCGTCTCCCCGTCCGAGCGCAGCGCGGCGACGTCGTCGACCGCGTCCTGCATGACGGAGACATCGGCGTCTCGAAATCGATAGATGGACTGCTTGCGATCACCGACGATGAAAATGGACGGGGGCAAGGGCGCTTCGTGTACAAGGCCGCTGCCTTCGCCCCACGATTGCACCAACAGGGACACCAGCTCCCATTGGGTGCGACTCGTGTCCTGGCATTCGTCGAGCAGCACGTGGTGGTATCTCGACTCCAGGCGGTAGCGGGAGCGTGCGAACTCGTCCATCTGCCGCAACAGGTCGACCGCCCGTTCGAGGACATCGGAGAAATCAAGAAGCGCGCGCGACTCGAGCTGGCGACGGTACGCCGTCACCGCCACGCCGAAGAGGCGTTGTACACCGCGCACCATCGCGACGTTGAGGTCGCGGTCGAGGGCCCGCACCACGTCGTGCACGACGGGAGCCAGCGCGAGCGCGGCGTCGCGAAAGCGTCGATGAGCGGGCGTGCCCGCCTTCAACCGACCAGCGGGGAACGTCTTGCGGGGTGTCCCCTTGCGCGTGAGGAAGTACTCACGCAGGCGATCGAGCGCGGCGCGCACACGGGGCGCGTCGGCCGTTTCTAGCGCGTCGACGGCGGCCAGATCGGCCGCGACGATGGCAAACGCCGCCTGGTCGACAGGACCGTCCGTCGAGAACCGCTCGAGCGCGGAACGATGTCCGGTGAGGCGATCCGCGAGCCGGCCGACTGCGCGGCGGCATGCTTCGTCGCCCGTCATTGCCGATGGCGCGGCCGCCAGAAACCGATGAATCGCCGGAGGCACCGCGAGTCGCCGACGGAGCAGATGGGTCAGCGCCACCCGCACGCGCCAGGGCCCGAGCATCGCGAGCAGCATGGCCAGGTTGGCGTCCTCGCGCGCGATCGCACTGCACACCGAGAGCGCGTGCTCGACCGCCTGCTGGATGATACGCGGTATCTCTGTCTCATCCGCCATCCCAAAACCAGGATCGAGGTCGGCCTCGAGCGGGAACTCCCTGAGCAGCGACAGGCAGAACGCGTCGACGGTGCTGATCGCGATATCCGCCAGCCGATCGCGCAACGCGTGCCATCGCGCCTGCGCCGGCGCCGAGCCAGTCGATTCAGCTCTCAGCTGGGCGATGATCCGTTCACGCATCTCGGCCGCCGCCTGCCGTGTAAAGGTCATCGCCAGGACGTTGCCCGGGTCGACTCCAGCGCGGATGAGATTGAGATACCGGGCAACGAGGACGGATGTCTTCCCCGTGCCGGCGGAGGCTTCAAGCACGACGTTGCGCGTGGGATCCACGGCGCGCGCGCGCGCCGCACTGTCCCGAGGCGTGGCGACGACACGCACCGGTGCGTCGTCCGCGCTCACGGCGTCGTAGAACAAGGGCAGCTGCCGCTCGCTACTCGACTCCGACATAGTCCTTGCGGCACACCGTGGGATACGCGCAGAACTGGCAGCGAAAGATCTCGGCGGGTCGGGGCGGAAAGTCGCCGCGCTCGATCGATTGCACGGCGTCGACGAGCCGCCGTTCCCCGTCGCGCATCGCCCCGGTCATGTCGCCACCTGGCACCGACACTCGAAGCCGTGGGTCGCCGAACGCGACGTAGGACGCATGTGTGGCTCGCCACTCGCCGTCACGTCCAGTGGACAGCCGCTGCTCGGCGCATTGAGCGTAGACGGGCAGCTGGAGCGCCCGTGCGGGGTGGGGCGGTCGGTTGGCTTTGTAGTCGATGACGTGGAACGACCCATCCGCGTGCAAGTCGATCCGATCGGCGGTCCCGCGCAGCGCGATCCGATGCCGCGTCTTTCCATCACTCAGCTCGTACTCGCCATCGATGCGGAATTCCAGCAGGCGCTCGATGACCTCGGCCGGGTCCTCGACCTCGGTCATGAAGAGACGCTCGGCCAGCCCCGGCGCCGCGGCTGAGCCGAGAAGCCACGTCCGAGCCACGGGGCGGTCACTGGACGGCAGCCGGTCGAGCTCCGCGTCGGCGACGTCGTGGAATCGGGCGAGCGCGGACTCGAGGTTGGCCAGCGTGATGGCGCCTTCACCATCCGCCTGCCAGCGAGCAAAGAACGCCTCGAAGACGCGATGAAGAAAGAGCCCGCGTTGCTGTGGTGTCAGCGTGCGCGCGTCCTCCGCTTCTTCTTCGAGAGCGAGGGTCCGCCGCGCGAAGTACTTGAACGGACACTCGAGATACCGTTCGAGCGAGCTGACGGCGTACGGTCCGCGCGCCTCTGCGCCGACGAACCCATGGAAGTCAGCATCGCGCGCGTGCCGCCCGAGCCGGACCGCCAGCCACTGGGACGCCACCCCGGAGGGTCCCGGTTGGGACACATCGACGGCCGCGGGGTCGATCGCCACGATGTCGGTCACCTCGCGGTCGAGACCGACCTCCGCCGCATCGTCGAGGAAGGTCGATGCGGTGACCACCGCGTCGTCCTCCAGCGCGAACGTCGACAGCTGCACGCGCCCGCGGGCCAGGTTGATCAGGTCCCGAAACCCAGCCCGGAATGCCCGAAGCCGTGCGCGCGGGTGCGGCCATCCGAGATCCGCAAGCATGCCGGGCGGATAGAAGATGTTGCGACCCGGCCGGTTGGGCCATTCGCCGTCGACAAGACCGACCAGAAACACGGCGTCGAACCGACCGTAGGGCGCCGCCTCCGTATCAAGTAGCTGCACCCCTGGGGCACCGCTGCGGGCGGGCGCGGTTTGGCCCTCGATCCATCGATGCACGAGCGCCGTGAGGCCTGCCAGGTCCGTCGGTGGCTCGGCGTCGTCGAGCGCGCGTCCCGCACGCTGCAATCGCTCCAGTCCGGTCCGAATGGCGAGGCGCGAGGCGGTCTCGCGCGCTCCGACGTCACCGGCGGGCGATGGGCCGGCGTGGCGGTCGAGGAACGACAGCAGCACCGCGAGGAGGCGGCTCCCTGGTGCAGGGTCGCCGAGCGGCGCGAGCTCGTCCGCAAGCTCGATCGCACATGACACCGCGGTGCGCGCGTCCGACTGGCGGCCAGGACGAGGACCCTGACGCGGGCGTGCCGACCACTCAGTCGCCAGCCGGCGGAGAGACTCCCGGCCCCCGCCGTAGCCGTGCACTTCGAGACGGCGTTCCAGGGCGCGAACGTCCGCCGGGCCGATCGGGTCCTCGCCGGCCACGAACACGAAATGGGGAGACCGAAGCAAGGCACACGTCGACGCCCGGTCGAAATTCGCGCCGACGAACGCGAGCACGAGATCGACGGCGGCGGCGAACGGCTCGGTCGCTAGCGGCAGCGAGTCGTGCGTCTCGAGGGGAACACCATGCTCGGCGAACACCGACGCGGCCAGATACAGATAGGGCAGCGGTCGCGCGACGACGACCGCCGTGCGCGCGTGATGGCACTCCCCCGGCGGCCCCTCGGCGCGAGCGACGGCGCGGGCCACCTCGCGCAGTTCCTCCTCGCGATCGCGCCACACGAAGTGCGACCGCGCATCCGACGCCGGCGGTATGACCAACGTGGGCCGTCGCACGTCGACCGCGGGCCGGTCATGGTCAATCCCCGGGAGCAGCGTGTCGAGCCGTTCCGCGTACCCGCAATCGAGGACCGCGTCGGTCGCGATCAGTGTGACCCGCGCCAATCCGGGCAACCGGGCGAGCAGGTCGAAATCGGCCGGGTGGAGTCCGGCTGGCTGCGCGACACTATCGGCGACGGTCACGATCAGGTCCGTCAACGGCCGCTCGACCTCAGCATCGAGGAGCCGCTGTCGCAAGCGGTGCTCATCGAATCGCCCAGCCGCCTCGACCCGTTCGTCGTAGGCCCGGAACGCCGCGGCCAAGAAGCGCGTCTGGCGTAGCAGGCGGCGGGCGCCGCGGTCGGCCACCGCGCTCGCGTCGAGATCCTCGACCATCAACCGCTCGAACGTCTCCACCGGTCGACCGTTCCGCCGGAGCTCGTCGTAGAACGCCAGCATGGCTCCGATGAGCCCGGGTCGGAGCCGAAACGGCGGCGCGGCGCCCGCCGCGTCCGCATCGCGCGCCCCGGCGTGCATGAGTCCCTCGCGTTCGACGGTGGCCAGGAGTGGCGGTGCGCCATCCAGTCGCGCATGCAGCTGTTGATGCCATTCCTCGCGGGTCAGCAGTGGCACCGAGGGGACTCGTTCACTGGTCGGCCCGGCGCCCGCAAGGGTGCGTCGCAGCTGCACGGCGGCCGCCCGCGAGGGCACCAGGACCGCGGCGTCGGCCCCGCGCGTATTGCCCACATCCACGATTGCGCGGTGAACGACCTGCTGAAGGGCTTGGAGTGTTGGAACCCGAATGAGGCAGGTACGACGCGGGGTGACCACGCCGTATTGTGCCTCGATTTACAACGTGAGCTCGGGGAAGGTCAGCGCGTCGTGCAGTTGCGTGGTCGCACGCTCGAACAGCATGAGCGCCCCGGAGGCGGCGGCAGCCGCGTTCCTTGCGGCGGCGAGGTCTTCTGCACTCACGGCGCGGCGGCGCAGCTCTGCCGCGTGGAGGCCAAGCGCCAGCGATCGCTTGAGCAGGTCGTGCACCGCGCCGAGCACCGCGGGCGGGTAGGTCAGCCCCAGCCCACCGGCCGCCGCGCGCAGTCGGCGCTGTGCCTTGTCGAGTGCGTCGGTGTCAGGTCCGGCGAGGAGCTCGATGTCCTCGAGCGCGTCGCGTGCGCGGTCGAACTGGTCGAGCGCCTCATCGATCTGACGTCGATACCCGCGGTAGACGTCAACATACAGACGCCAGCGGTCGCGTGCCAGTTGTAACCGCTGGGCGTCGTCGATCCGTCGTTCCAGGACGTCGATCAACGCGCTCATGCGATTGGACCGCGCGTGTCCGAGCTCAGCGTCGCGCTCGTGCGCGCGCGCCAGCACGGCACGCACTCCTCGCACGTCGGCGCGCCGCGCGCGCGTCGCCGCGCGCTCGAGACTCGATCGCGTCAGCGCCGTATAGGCGTGCTCGTCACGGAGGGTCGCCTCGAGCGCCTCTTCGGCGGCCCGCCGCGTGGGGCGCGCCCACTCGCGCGGCAGCCCCGTTGGGTCGCCCCCGCGATCGAGAAGCGCCATGACGGTCCGCAGCGCCGAGAGACGCTCGGCGGGCACCGGCGTCAGCCGCGCCGCGGTCAGGACCTCGTCGATGATGCCCTGCAGTGTCGGCTCCGCCCGAAGCGGAAGTCGCGGGAGCCGCTCCGTCACCGCCACGAAGCTCAAGTGAAAACTGTTCTCGCCGGCCACGACCGCGAGACCCGAGATGGCCTCATCCAGAAGCGACACGATCTCGCGGATGTCGTGCTCGCGATACCCATGGTTTCGGCGCACCCACGTCACCAGCCGTTCGCGAGTGGCCCGGGCCGTGAGCATCTGCCGCGCGGGGTCGCCGGGATGCGCAAGCGCATTGAGCGACTCGGCGACCTCGGCGCTGAGCGCCGCATAGTCTCGCTCGCCTCGCGTCTCGGCGTAGTGCGCATACCGCGCAGACTCCGCGTAGCGCTCCGTCATCTCCCAGTCAACACGCGAGGACGGGAGGCTCATCAGCTGTGTGCGGTATCCGATGCCCGCAGTCCGCAGCGCTACCGGCAACGAGAAGATCACGCGGTCACCGACCCGCGCGTAGTCACCGTAGCTCGTCAGTCCGTCGCCGCCCTCGACGAAGATGCGGTACAGAATCGGCAGCGACTGTGCCGAGGCCGTCGATGGCACAACGAGCAGGAGTGCCAGGACACACGACGCGATCACGCGCAGCGCCATATCTCCAATGTAGGTCCCGCGCCATAACCGGTCAACTTCAGCGACCACGAGCCTGTGCCATTGTGGAAAGTCATGTGGAAAAACTGTGCACGAGGTGTGGACGGCAACGTGATCAGATCGCGTAATCGAGCGGATTGGCTCGGCGCTCGCGTGACGCGCTTCTGTGGTCGTCGTCTTCGCGTCTCCCTTCGCTTGACGCCCATCGCCAACGATGTAGAATTTTGCGGTTCCCCTTTTGACAGACAGTCCACCGGCGTCGACACCGTGACCGTTCATCGCTTCGACGAAATTATCAACGGACAACGCTACGCGATCGAGGTCATGCTGGTGCACAAGGACCGCTGGCGCGCCTACCTCATCCGCGTGCCCGGCGGACCGACTGCGCTGATGCCCTTCTATGGCGCGACGCCGCAAGAGGCAGCGGAGCAGCTTTCGCACTGGCTGTCGCTCGCCCATCACGCTACGACGAATTCGGTATAGTAGCGCTGGCCGAGTAGGGTGCCTCAACGCCCTTCGCCATCAACCCACGTGCCTTCTCGAGTTGGTGCACTCAGGGCGTCGATCCTGGCGTGTCTCTGGTGCCTGACCGGCCCCGCCCATCCTGCCGTCGCGCAGAATCCGGACCTGCCGACCCTGCGACTGATCGCCACCGGCGGGACCATCTCGAATCGCCCCGGCGATCGACTCACTGCGCAGGAGCTCATCGCCTCGGTCCCCTCCCTCGACCGCTATGCCAACGTCGAGACCGAGCAGTTCGCCAACATCCCGAGCAGCGCCTTGACACTCGACCAGTGGCTCGGCCTCGCGCGACGGCTCAACGAGCTTTTCGCCGAACGCGCCGACCTTGACGGCATCGTCGTCACGAGTGGCACCGATACGCTGGAGGAAACGGCCTACTTTCTCCATCTCACGGTGCGGACCGAGCGCCCCGTGGTCGTGGTTGGCGCGATGCGCCCGCCGGACGCTCCCGGATATGACGGGGTAGCCAACCTGCTGCAGGCGTTTCGGGTGGCGGCCGATCCGGCGTCACGCGGGCGCGGCGTGCTCGTGGTGCTCAACGACGAGATCAACGGCGCGCGCGACGTCACCAAGACGAACGCGCAACGGCTGCAGGCATTCAGCGCGGGGAGCCGCGGCGTGCTTGGCGTGGTCGACGACGACCGGATCAGATACGTCCGGCGCCCGCGCCGCCGCCATACGCGACTCAGCGAATTCGACCTCGCTCGCGTCGGCGGCTTGCCGCGCGTGGACATCGTGATGACCTACCTCGACGCGCCGGGCGATCTGGTGCGAGCGGCGGTCGACGCCGGTGCGGAGGGCATCGTCATCGCCGCGGCTGGCGCTGGCTCGACGACCAGCGCGCAGCGGGAGGCGCTCCAAGCGGCTCTGGAGCGCGGACTCCCCATTGTGATCACCACGCGCACCGGTGGGGGACGGGTGCCGCCGCGGACACCTCGTGCCGGGGAGGACGATGAGCCCGACGACCCACGGCTCTCACCGCTTCGGATCGAGGCGGACGACCTCGCGCCGTTGAAAGCGCGGATTCTACTGATGCTTGCGCTCACACGCACCCGCGACGGCGCCGAGATTCAGCGGATGTTCAACGAGTACTGAAGAATGGTGGACCAGACGGGGGTCGAACCCGTGACCTCGTGAATGCCATTCACGCGCGCTCCCAACTGCGCCACTGGCCCAGGGATCTCATTCTATGTGCACTGAGCGGACCGATCAACGAGCGCTGCGGTCGTCATCGGGAATCGGTGTGCCGAACGCCCGCGCATACGCATCCGGTGTATCGATGTCCACAAACGCACCGGCGTCGTCAACGGGAACGTCGAGGACGTCGTCCAGATGCGCTCGCACGACCGCTTTTGCGCCGGTCGCGAGATCGGCGCCTCGCAGTTCCGCAAACAGCGCCCGATCGAAGAGCACGGGGTGTCCATGACTGGGTAGGCCGGCCTGCACCGGTCGAACCACGAGTGCGCGGGAGCGCTGGTACGCCTCGATCAACCGCTGAACGGTGTCTGCCGACACGAGCGGGATATCCACCAGCGTGACCAACATGGCATCGACACCAGGCCGGTCTATCGCGCGGAGACCGATGAGCAGCGATGAGAGCTGCCCTCGCGCCGGGTCCGGATTGACGACGACCCGCGTCGGATGTTCCGCGGCTTCGACCGCACGCCGCAGTTCGACTGCCAGCTCTTCGTCCGGCGCGACGACAACGACGCCGTCGACCCCGCCGTCGTGGAGTGTGCGCGTAATTCGTGCCACAAACGTCTCGGTGGCACCGGCTGGCAGCAGCGCCTTGGGGCGCCCCATGCGGGTCGAGCGTCCCCCCGACAGAATCACGCCGGGCACGATCACGCGTACATGGTACTGGTTCGCCGGATTCAAATTGAACCTGCCGGGATGACACACTAGAATCCCACCATGAGCGACGTCGAGCACCCCGACGTGCAGGTACGGTGCCAGCGGTGTGGCGAGCAGATGGACCTCCGCGACCCCGCGCCCGGGCAGCCATGGCCCCCGAACCAGTTCTGGACGTGCCCGGCCTGCGGGCGCAACTTCTGGACGACCTATCCGCCCGTAAAGAAGCCGAAGCCGAAGCCCACGCCGACCGTCCCGTCAGCGTGAAACCCCAGAATCCATCGTCGTTTGCGACCGTTCGCGGGGCGTCGAGTGTGCTTGACATCTCGGGGAGACCTCACTAGACTGGCCACCTTCGAGCGGTGGGTTTCCGTCCCCAGGCATCCCGCGGGCTCATGCGGAGCCAGCAGCGGCAAGGGTCCGGCGCTGTCATACGGGCCTTAGGGGACGGGCGCGGCGCTCATCGGGAAGCAGCGCTGCCCAGTGTGGGGCACGCGTTGTGGACCACCGGAGGGGACGGTATGCCGAGCGGCACGATCGCACGTCTGTTGATTGACAAGGGGTTCGGGTTCATTCGAGACGAAGGCGGGATTGAGCACTTCTTTCATCGCAGTGCCGTTCGCAGCGCCGTCTTCGAGTTGCTTCGGGAAGGCCAGCGCGTCGAGTTCACCCCCGAGGAATCCCAGAAGGGACCGCGTGCGGGTGAGGTTCGCCTGATCGAGGGCTAGCGCCCGCGTCCGGCCGCACCGTGTGGCGGCTTCCCACCCAGCAGCCCCGCGCAGGCTTAACGACACCCCACCTGCTGCCCGACTGGCGCGCGCCGCGGATCCGCCCCTCCTGTCGGCGAGGGCGGGTCATGGCGCGCATCGGCGATAATGGAGCCCCTGGAAGCGAACGGGGCCCGGTGGCCCTCCCGGTCTTCAAAACCGGTCGCTCCCCGCTAAGGCGGGGGGGCTGGGTTCGACTCCCAGGCGCTTCCGCCATTACCCCCTGTGTTCATAGCACGACACCAGCCGGGAGACTACAGCTCCATGTGCTGGCGGCTCGGCAGAGTGTGAGCGTGCACGGATCGCGGAGCGGGTGGCCGCTGGATTGGCCCAAGCGCGGCGGAACGGGACGCGGCTTGGGCGGCCCAAGAAGCGGGTGCCCGAGCGCGTCCTGGCGCCCGTGCGGGGACTACCAATTCGAGAGGCCGCTCGCAGGCTCCGGGTGTCCCGGTCGACCGCTCACCGGTGGTTGAACGCGACAACGAGGGCGTGATGTGTGGGCGCTGGGTCCTGTCCCGGCACCCTTCAGAGGGCCACAAGCGGATGGCCGCCCAGCGCCTGAATGAACGCCAGCAGGCCAACGCTCATATAGATCGCCGCGAATCCCACGACAACAACGAACTGCGCCGACTCGGTCCATTGAGGCCGGGCGCGACTGAGCACAAAGGCAAACAGCGGGAGGAGCTGGAAGCCGTGCAGGCCGACGCCGTGCGCGATCCGCAGATCGCCCGCGACCGTGCTCCAGTTGACATACGGCAGGCCAGGCCCTCCATCCATCGCGCCGATGACGTGCCCACCGCTGCCGATCATCACGAAGCCTCCTGCGCTCCCGAGGAGGATCAGCAAGACGCCGAGTCGAACAGCCTACAGATAGGGCCGGGGGAGGTCCCCGTGCCGCGAGAACAGCAGCCAGCCGAGGAGCGCGAGCAACGCCGTGTTGACGAAGATGCCAAATGCCATGAGCGCGAAGACCGTTTGGTCGAACGCTGTGGCCGCGTTGAAGTGAGAGCGCACGCCGCGCGCGGACTGCAAGACAATGCATGCGATCTCCAGGACCATCACCGTCGCCACACCGATGCTGATCCGTGGCGGGCGGTCCGCGCCTCGCGGATGTAGCCCAGCACCCAGGCGACGGTCCAGACATAGATCGCGACGGAGATGAGAAACTTACTCGGCTTGATCCACGGGTTGAGCCCCAGGATGGAACGATCGTCGAAGGGCGCCACGAACACGATCGCCGTCAGCATCGCCAACAGGGCCCAGCCGGTGATCGCGAGGACCTGATCACGCCGGTAGAGGTCCGCAGCCAACTCTCGGAGGGGCATGGCTAACAGATCACAGCCTATCGTAGCTGTCCCGGACAACCCCGCCGAGTAGGCCTAGACTTTGCCCCATCACTGCTGGTCGGATCCGTGGCGTCTCCGCGTCCCGGAAAACAGATGTTTGTTGGTACGCGGTCGGCTGAACCGTCCTGCACAGGTTGCACATGCGCCCCACGCGGGCGATCATGCGGTGCACGTGAACGAGGGCAGCAGAGCGAGGTAGGAGGGTCAGATGCGCCATCGATGGCTCGCAACGGTATTGACCGTGTTCGCGCTCGTGTCGTGCTCGGGACCTGCCGCGAGTCAGACCCAGACATCCACGGCGGACACGTGGACACCGCCCCTGACGCCGTGGGGCGATCCAGAACTCCAGGGGCAATGGAACAGCCAAACGTCAACGCCGCTCCAGCGCCCGCTTGAGGGACCGCTTGCGCGGAGAGACGCACTAACGGTCGAGGAAGCGGAAACGCGGGAATCGACGAATCGTGCGAACTTCGATCTCCCGCCGAGAGCCGGCAGCGTGGGCAACTACAACGCCTTCTGGCGCGACATCGGCAGGGCCTTGACCCGTACGTCGCTGATTATCGACCCACCGGATGGGCGGATTCCTTCCCTGTCGCCGGAAGGCGAGGCGAGAATCGCGGCTGAACGCGCCGAGCGGAGGACCCGGGGGCCGTCGACCTCCCCCGACACCTACGCGGACCTCGGCCAGTGGACCCGCTGCATCTCACGCGGGTGGAACGGCATCGGAAGTTGGTACAGCAGCAACTACCAGATCTTTCAAAGTCCCGGCTACGTCGTGGTCTTCCAGGAACTGATCCACGAAGCCCGCATTATTCCGCTGGATGGGCGTCCGCATCTTCCCGGATCCATCCGGCAGTGGATGGGCGACTCGCGCGGCCATTGGGAGGGCTCGACGCTGGTGGTCGAGACGACGAACTTCGATCCGAAGACGGGCTATCAAGGGTCACGCGACACGTTGCACTTGGTCGAACGCTACACACGCCTTGACGACGATACGATCGACTACCAGTTCACGATCGACGATCCGCACACGTTCACCGGAGCCTGGACGGTGTCACGACCGATGACGCGGATCGCGGACCGCGTCTCGATCTTCGAGTACGCGTGCCACGAAGGGAACTACGCGATGGAGGGCATCCTCGCTGGAGCGCGCGCCGAAGAAGCCGAAACGGGAGCGAGGTAGCGCGCGAACCGAGGCGCGGAGTGCTAGTCGACCGGTACCCGCTCGGTCAGCTCCTCGGCCCAGTTCAGGACGACGTTGATCTGACGTGCGACCGGCTCGCCGGCCAACCGAGCCATCAAGAATCGCTGGCCGACAGCGTCGTAGTCATACGCTCTACTGAGGGCCTCTTCGCTACTGCGATCCCAAGTGTCCTGGAAGATCTCCACCGGTGTTCCGAGCCTCAGATCAGGCGTCTCGATGGCGACCGACGTCATTCGGACGCCATTCCAATAGAAGAGCTCGTTTCCAGCACGCGGCCACAGTGGATGGGTGCCGCCACCGGTCGAAACCAGCAGCTTGCGATCGCCCCGCGGAAACGCGCGGACATACACTTCGCGGCGCTTAGTTCGACGTGTAGGCGATGAAACCACCGTCAGGTGAGAAAACCGGTGCAACGTCATTGCCCGATTCTTCTACGAAGGGTGCGACCTCCCCGCTAACCAGGGAGAGCCTCAACAGATCGAAGCCAGCGTCGACCCCCAACCGCACCAACACCAGCGAGTCACCATCAGGCGACCAATCGCCGAGCTGGATCTGGCGCTCGCTTTCCCAGATCAGGTCGGCGTCGCCGCTCCCGCCGACGGGTTTTACGTACAGCCGACTCCCGCCCTCGACGAAGCCGACGGAAGTTGAACCTTCCTGAGCGCCGTGCCAGCCAGAAAACCGAGCCACTGGTCGTTCGGCGAAAAAAAGGGCGCGTAACTCCCTTGCGTCCCTGGAATGGTGGTGGCCTCGAAACTGTCCACTCGACGCAAGAAGAGTTCTGCGAGCCCCCCGTTTCTTCCAGCGTAGACAAGGTGCCGACCATCGGGCGAAAACGCGAGGTCGTACCCGGAGGGCCCTCCCCCCAGAGCCTCGTGTGCGCCCTGCTCCTGCGTGATGATGAAACGGCTGACAGCACGCGGGTCAGACGGCTTCAGGTTCCAGACGGCAACGCCAACGACCGAGCCCCCGATGACCATGCCGGCGACCCACAGCAGCGCGCGCCGCCACCCGACTGGCCCAGGCGCAGCCGCCACGGGCACCGACACCGCCAATGGCGATGAGCCCGCTTCGAGAATCCCCAGCACCTGCCGCCCAACATCCCCGACCGACTGCCACCGATCGTCCGGATCTTTCGCCAGGCAGGTCTTGATGACGTTTTCCAGCGCGGCAGGCGCCATCGGTTGGAGCGTGGACACGGGCGGCGGCTCGTCCTTCAAGATCGCCCCGATGAGGCTGGCCTGGCCGTCCCCCTTGAACGCCTTCTGGCCAGTCACCATCTCAGAAACGACCGCGCCGAATGCGAAGATGTCCGAGCGGGCATCGGTATCCTTCACTTCCAACTGCTCGGGGGCCATGTATTGCAGGGTGCCGAGGATGGTTCCCTCCCCCGTCAGCCCGGCACTCTGTGTCGGCAGCCCGGTCACCCCGACCTCACCCCCGACCGGCTTCAACTTCGCCAACCCAAAGTCGAGGAGCTTCGCCCCCGCCTTGGTCAGCGTGATGTTCCCCGGCTTCAGATCCCGATGGACGATCCCCTGCCGGTGCGCCTTGTCCAGCGCATCCGCGATCTGGATGGCGATCCGGAGCGCCAGATCCAGCGGCAGCGCACCCTGGTCGAGTCGGTGCGCCAGCGTCTCCCCGTCGAGATGCTCCATGGCCAGGAAGTCGATGCCGTCCTGGTTGCCGATGTCATGCAGCGTGCAGATGTGTGGGTGGTTCAAGGCGGCGATAGTGCGGGCCTCGCGCTCGAACCGCTGCTTGAGATCAGGGTCGGCGGCGACGTGCTCGGGGAGCACTTTGATGGCGACGGTGCGGTCCAACCTGGTGTCGCGGGCCTAATAGACCGCCCATCCCTCCAGCGCCAATGGGCGAGAGGATCTCGTAGGGACCGAGCGTGGTGCCAGCGGTGAGGGGCATGTTGGCCTGAAACGACTCACTTTTTCTCGCGAACACTCTTCTTCTTGTTCGGCGTCTTTCGGGGTGCCTTCTTCTTGGCGGTACTGCGGACTTTCTTGCTCGCCTTCGCGGCTGCCTTCTTGGCGCGGCTCGTGGCCCTCGTGTGGGCCTTACCCGTCGCTTCGTGGGCTCGGTCAAGAACCACATCGAAACCCTCACGAACACGATCCACTAAATCGCTGGCGAGGTCGTCTGCTCCGACTTCCTGCGCCCACGAACGTAGTGCCTCGGCTATGGCCCTACCCAACTTTGTGGTGGCGTCCGTCACCCCCTTGTCACTCCGACTCGCCATGAATCCTCCTCATGAAGTAGGTCTCTCGGTCAAATAGTGTGTCGCGCGCGCGCCCCGCTTCACCCGTGCCGTCGGCGCCGATGTGGGCAGTGACACCCGGCTGACCGGGTTAGGGCGACCCGACCTCGGGACTCGGACCGCGCCACCCCCATCGTCTCGCGAACCCGACGCCGACGAAGTAGTCTCCGGTGTCGACGTCGATGCCCCCGTTGGCGTCGAGCTGGAGGTCCGAGCTGGCCCCGAACGTCAGGCCCGCTTCCACGACATGGCGATCCGGTCCGGAGGCAAAGAACCCAGCGTAGCCCACAAAGGCGCCTAGATCGAGGGGTCCGGGCACCGTCACACCCGGCGTCAGGGTCACGGACAGCGCGTCCTGTTGTGCATCGGGGCCGGCGGTGTATCCGAGGGTGGTCGAGACGCTCCAGTGCTCAGACACGGCGCGGTCCACGAGCAGGGCCGCCGCTGGAACAGCCTCGTCGGTCGTGAGAAACCCGGATCCGGTCGGCAGACTCAGGCTTGCGAGCATCGAGATATGGAGGCTGTCTTCACGCGCCACGAGCGGAATCTTGGTGCCAAGGCCGAGATCCTCGAACCCTCGCGCGGCCTCCTCCGGCGACCGGCTGACGACGAAGGAGTTGACGAGCGCCTGCAGCTCACCAAACGGCAGTCCCCACCGCACAACCATCTGCCCCGCGCTGAACCGCCGCTCGTCATCGATCGCGAGTTCGGCCCCGGCCTCGAGCTGGACCGTCCCGGCCTCCAGCACGAACGCGCCGGTGCCGAGGCCAGGGCGATCGCTAGCGATCGCGGGTTGCCCGCCGGCCGGTGGCGACCATCCCAGCACGAAAAGCAACGCCAACGGTACAGCTACATTGGGAGGCACGCGTTGACTCCTCAGAACCACCGTCGGGTTGACAACAATCTGCCTCTGGCTTCGCGTTCGAAGCGGGCCAGGCGGTCGGGATCGGAGGTGATCGCCTCGGGCAGGACTTTGAGTGCCACGTCGCGGTCGAGCTTGGTGTCGCGGGCGCGGTCAACCTCGCCCATCCCGCCGGCGCCGATCTGGGCGGTGACGGTGTACGGGCCGAGGCGGGTGCCGACGGTCAGGGCCATAGCTGTCAGGGAACGACCGACGCAGGATCAAGGCGCTTGTAGCCTCGCATCGCGTGGGGCTCCGCCTCAGCGTGCCGCGTTCGTGCTCGTGCGCCTTGCCGCTCTTGGCGCCCATAGCTCGTCTCTATCGGAAGACTTCAACGGCGAGCACGGAGAGGTCATCACTCAAGTGCGTCGCTCCGTGCCAGCTCAACACTGAGCCGACCAGTGATTCCACGCTCTCGTCCAGCGTCAACCCCCTCGTTTCATCGAGCGCGTGGAGCAAGCGTTCGTCCCCGAACGGCTCGTCGAGGTGGTTTGATTCCTCGGTGACGCCGTCGGAGTATAAAGTGAAGTCTGGCGGTTGCTCGCGTCCATCTTGTAGAGCTCGTTCAGCCGCGACGCCACGTCGGCTGGTCCGACCACGACGTGTTCCTGACCGTCGGCATCCGGCTCGACAACAAGTGACGAACGGTCGCTGTGCGGTATGAGGTTCCTCGCCACGGATACCGATAGTAGCGCTGATGACACGCCATGTCCGCTGACGTCGACCACATACAGGCCAACATGCCGGTCGTCGATCTGAACGACGTTGAGTGTGTCCCCGGCCAGTGCGTCGCACGGTCGATAGGCCCACGCGAAGTGGGCACGACTGGTCCGCGGCAACGTACTGGGCAAGAGCGACTGCTGGACGCGGGCGGCTGCCTCAAGATCTACCCTCATCTTCTCGTTTTGCCCTTTGATGACCTCGCTACCCACTGTCCCACCTGGTCCGGTGAAGCCCGGGTCTCCCGCAATCCCAACGTCACAACCTCAACAACAGAATCATCAACAGAACAGATGCCAAGCTCGCCACGGCCGTTCTGATCGAGTTCCACCGGGTCCACCGCGGCTCAAAGTCTGCGCGAGCGTCTCTGCGCGATGTGTCGGTCATCGCATCGACATCGAGCGTTTGCAGTCTGTTGTTCAGCGGCACGTTAATGCTCAGTGTGGGCGCCTGGACGCCGAGAACGTAGAGCGCGGTGGCGCCGATGATGAGCAGACGCCCACTCGCGTCCAGTTGTCCGAAGCCAAGCACGGCCGACACCACCAACACCACAACCGAACCGACCCAGACGAACATAAACAGCGGTTGATTGTTCTGAATCACGCGGTCCATGACCTGAAAGGCTTGGATAAACCCCCGATCGTTCAAACCCTTGATGCCCGGCATCACCACAACGGCGAACGCAAACACGAAGCCTGCCACCAAGGAACAGAGCAACGTGGCCGCGATCAGTGCGATCTGAAAGACTCCCATGTTTTATCGGACCTCTCTGAGTGCGGGGCACACCATCTCATACGGGCCGAGGGTCGAGCCGGGAGCGAGGGACATGGAAGGGGGTCATCATAGCGCGGTGGCCACGGAAGCCGTAGGCGGTGTGCAACTCCGTCGTGCCGTAAAGATGCAGTGCTATGATTTCGCCGGTCTTCGAGCATGTCACCCACCACGAACGCCGTCGACACTACGAAGCAGACCTCGCCCGAACCCAGATCAAAGGCCGTCAAGCCGTTCTTGAAGTGGGCAGGGGGAAAGCGTCAGCTGCTTCCCAACATCAGCCGGTTCTACCCGACGACATTTCGCGCGTACCACGAACCGTTCTTTGGCAGCGGCGCCGTCTTTTTCGATCTGTACAACCGAGGGCGCATTGCTGATCGCCGAACAACTCTTATCGACAACAACGCCGATGTGATCGGGTGCTATCTCATGGTCCGCGATCACATCGACCGCGTGATCCGGCACCTGGCGCAACTGGCGCGGGATTACGCGCAGGATCCGAAAGCGCACTACTATCGCATCCGGGACGAACAGTTCAATCCTCGGCGACAGCGCATCTTTAACGGTGACGCACCGCAGAGTGCCCGGTACACTCCCGCGCTCGCAGCCAAGCTCATCTACTTGAACCGCACGGGATTCAACGGGCTCTTTAGGCTCAACTCTCGAGGGCGTTTCAACGTGCCGATCGGTCGCTATGCGAACCCGTTGATTTGCGACCGGGAGAATCTCAGGCTGGTGGCGCAGGCGCTGTCGATCGCGCGCGCGGATATCTCCCAGGCCGGATTCGAATCAGTGCTCGACCGGGCGGTAGCTGGAGACTTTCTGTACTTCGACCCGCCATACGCGCCTCTCAGTCGCACGGCGCTGTTTACGTCGTACACCGCCACTGGTTTTGGCCAGGCTGACCAAGAGCGCCTTCAAAGAGTCGTTGTGGAGCTCGCTCGCCGCGGCTGTTGGGTCGTGCTGAGCAACTCCACTGCTCCAGAGATCGCTGATCTGTACGACGGGAATCGGACCGCGGAAGCGGTCGGCCTGAGAGCGTACCGGGTATCGGCCAGGCGCGCGATCAACTCCAAGGCGTCTGCCCGTGGCAAAGTGTCGGAGTATCTCATCAGCAACGTCCCACGAGACACCGAGCACTGATCAGCATGCCAGGCAAGTCAGCCGCGTTCGAGTCGGGCAAGGCGCTGGAGAAGGCGGTGGCCGATCTGGGCGAGCGTCTTGGTCTGGGCGTCCGCATGCAGGTCAAGGTCGGACGCCGACTGTGGGGTGCTGTCAGACACATCGATGTCGTCATGACCCGCCAGGACGGCGATCGCACCCTGGGTCTGGAGTGCAAAGCGCAAAGAGGCGGGGGAAGCGCGGAAGAAAAGATCGTCGCCACGATTCAGGATCTCGCCGCGTGGCCGATCCCAGGGCTTGTCGTGTTCGCTGGCGAGGGGTTCTCGGACAAGTTCGTGTCCTACCTGCACTCAACCGGAAAAGCGGTTGCGTTCGACGACCTTGAGTCCTGGCTGAAGCTGTTCTTCGGCATACGCTAACCGGACCGTGCGTCTCCACGTCGTCACACCCATGGAGCCAGTGCCACGGCAGGGCGCCCACTGAGGAGGTGCGCGAAGCGCAGTGTTCGACGGCGGAGGTCGTGCGTGCCATCGCCATCGATTGGTCCGGCGCGAAGCACTCCGCCGGCAAGATCTGGATGGCGTCTGCACGGGACGGCCGTCTCGACGCGCTCGAGCCGTGCCAGACACGGGCCGAGGCTATCGACCGTCTCATCGACGCCCTGCACGCGGACCCATCGTCGGTCGCCGGCTTGGATTTCTCGTTCTCCTACCCGGCCTGGTTCCTGGAGTCATGCGGGGTGTCCACGGCGTTCGACTTCTGGTCGGTGGTTGCGCGCGACGGTGAGGATTGGCTCGCAGCGTGTGACCCGCCGTTTTGGGGCCGACGCGGGACCAAGATGCCGCTCGACGTGGAGCTCTTTCGACGCACCGAGAAGCAGCTGCGCGCGACCCGACGTCTGACACCCAAGTCGTGCTTTCAGATCGCTGGGGCCGGCGCGGTCGGCACCGGGTCGATCCGAGGGATCCCTCACCTGGCACAACTCCGCGAGGCCGGGGTCGCCATCTGGCCCTTCGACCTACCCACGCTTCCCCTCGTCGGCGAGATCTACCCTCGGTTGCTGACGGGCCCGATCGTCAAGAGCTCAGCGGCGCAGCGAGCCGAGCACCTCGCCGCCCACTGGCCCGACCTGTTGCGCTCCCATCGTGCCTCGGCCATCGCTTCCGACGATGCGTTCGACGCAACAGTCTCAGCCCTCGTCATGAGCCAGCACCTCGACGAGTTCCAGGACCTCCCACGCGGGGAGCAGATCAGTCGCCTCGAAGGCGAGGTCTGGACGCCGCGATCGATGTGACTTTGGTAACGCCCTCCTGTGGGCCTGGACAGGCACGATTCCCGGCGGCAGATCGCCATGTGTAGTGGAACCCGTTGGTCCCTATGTGACATCGGCCGTAACGCCGGTGTGGAGACTCTCGCTAAATCCCTTTCACGTCGACCGTGACTTCAGGGATATCCCCTCAGCGTCGGGCGGCAGGAGGGGACCGCAGCATACGAAGGATGACGCAACGATACCGGGGTGAACAACGAGGGAGGGTGACGATCGGGTTCGACTCCCAGGCGGGCCGCACCCTCCCCAGAGGTCGCGCTCGAACCTGTCCGCGTCGGAATCCGTAAGGAAAGACGAGGAGCCGCTGCGGTGATCGCCTTTCCCCCCTCCCAGGTCCAGCATGACCCGCGCAAGGGCCCGCACGACGATATCGAACGGGCTTTCTGGCTCCGTCTCACCGATCTGGAGGAAACGCACCGACGCCTCTGGCGCACCACCGACGACCGGACACTGCGGCTCGGCGATCCCGTCGACCGATCCCGGCAGCACCGCAACGAGCGCCGCACGAGGGCGCTCATCGATACCGTCGGCGACGCCGTTCGGGCGCTTCCTGAAGCCGACGCCGACAGGGACACCTTGAAGGAGTCGCTTCGGGAGAGGATTCGCGAGTACGCGGACGAGTGCCTCGGCTGGTCGGCTGGAGAGCGGGAGCTCTTCTTCGCCGACGATGCCTTCCGCGTCACCCAGGCGTTCGCGCGCCAGGCGCGACTCTTCGATGCCGACGTCCCGCTCGAACCGCTCTTCCAGGCCCTGCGCAACCTCTGGATTATGAACGGGATCCAGATCATGCTGGATCGACCGCTGGAACTGACGCCGGCTGTCTTGGCCTACAGCCTGCTCTACCCCTACACGGACAACCCGCTCGACAGCCCGGACATCGATACCGCGGCCAAGTGGGCGACGAGCGAGCGGCTGACGCGACGACTCTGGGGCGTGCGACTTGAGCCGACCGACGCCAACGAGCAGAGAGTGTTCCGGCTCGTGGAGATGATCGAAGGGCAGTACCCCCGCCCCGTCTTCCCCGACGTCTACCTCGGCCTCCTGGCCATTCACCGCGGCCAGTGCCGGAGCCTCGATCAGCAGGGTGGCCCCTCGTGGGGTGACACCGACGTTCTCGGCATCAGCCTCGCCAAGGGCGGGAGCTCGGTCCTCGCCGACGGCTATCTCGTGGCCGGCTCGCTGACCAACGCCGAAGCCGAGTTCCTCTTCGGCTACGGCACGCTCCTCCAGCTCCTCGACGACCTTCAGGACGTCACCGCGGACCGCGCGGCCGGGCACGTGACGATCTTCTCTCGGGTCGCCGACGGTCGGCCACTCGATCCGGTCGCGATCCGACTGCTGAACTTCATGGATCGCGTCCTCGAGGCGGGGGCGGTGCGATTCGACGGTGCTCGCTGTCGAAGCCTGTGGACGGCGATCCGGAGAAACTGCGTCCACCTGCTGCTACAGGCCGTGGCCCACAACCGAGGCCTGTTCACCGCCAAGCTGGTCAGAGAGCTCGAGCCGCACTCGCCGTTCCCCTTCGCCTCCTTGAACAAGCTGAAGCGCCGGGCCGAGCGTCGCCACGCGGCGATCACGAAGACGTGGGCGAAGAGAGGGGTGCGCCCCTCCGTGTGGGACGCCTTGGGCGCGGACTAGAGGACCAGCATCAGCGAACAACCTGACGCCGAATACCCGATCACACAGTGGTCCTGCCCACCGAAGAACCAACGCGATAGCGAACCTGGGTTAAGCTGGTGAGCGGAGGTTGTTGGTCGAGTCCAACAACCTAGCAGCCCGTGGTGAAAACGCCCTTTCGTAGGTCGAGGGGCATGTGTTCGTGACACCGTGTCATAAGGTCGAGAAACGACGAGTGCGGCAGATCTTGCGCATCTCGCGCCCACGCGGGCGATACGAGGGTCCAGAGGCGGCCAAGATCAGCGATCAAGGCCTCGAAGACGGCGACCGCGCGGCCTTGGAGGCTCCGCGGCGTGCCGACGCCCGTCAGCTGCCGCATGAGGAGCCCAAGATTGAACCCGCAGACGTGCACAAGCACGCGCTTGAGGATGTTGGGATGCCCACGCAGATGCACCCGGCGCAGCCGCCCGGTCTCGTAGAGATGCGCGTTGGGGCGTTCGAGCAACTCGCCCCGCCGTCGCAGCAGCCGTTGCCCACGCGTGCCCCGAATGCGCCGACGGTTCGCGTACACGGCGTCGCGCGCCGCCGCCTTGCCTGTCCAGTTGCGTCGCCCGCGGTCCGGCTCCGAAACATAACTGCGCACGCCGAGCGCGGCGAACGCCACCATCGTCTCGTTACTGTGATACCCCTTGTCCCCGACGACCTCGGCGATACCGGCGCCGGCCGGCAGGACGGCTTCGACGTGGTCGGCCGCCGTGATCAGGGTCTCGACCATCGTCGTCGTATCGCCGTCGTCGGCATCCTGCACGGTGACGCCGACGATGGCCCCCGTCTCCAGGTCCACCGCATGCTCCGCGGTGTGCGCCAAGTGCGTGCGCCCGTCCTTCAGCTTCGTGATCTTCGCGTCCGGATCCTGCGGATGCGTCCAGTCGTCGTTGGAGCCTTTCTTCTTCCGTTTCCGGTCGAACCGGGCCAGCTCAGCGCGGGTCGGCGTGACGATGCCGGACGCCTCGGCCAGCCCGGTCAGAAACGCCTCGTAGCCTTCGCCCGTGTCCCGGCGCACGATACTCCGCAATGCGGCGTTCGCTTCCAACGTCGTGGCATCGATGCCGAGGGTCCGCCCGGTCACGAGCTGGGCGTCGGCCAGTTGCTGCAGCACCCACGTGAACACCGCTTGATGGGTCTCGACGTCGATCAGGCGCCGGGTGCGCGACAGCGTCGAGTGATCCGGCGGCGCCTCGTGCAGCTCGAGGTCCAGAAACTGCCGGATGCTCAGCGAATCGGCCGCCCGCCACGCGATCGCCCGCTCCGAGTCCAGCCCTTCGAAGTAGCCGAGCATCAGCAGCCGGAAGTACCGCCCCGGCGCCAGACTCGGACGACCGACGCCGTCCGCGTAGAACGGCGCGCATTGCGCCTCGACGAACGCGTCGAAGCCCGTGTCATCGAGGATCCGATTCAATCGCTGATAGAACGGATGCGCCGCACTGCGAGGCAGGTCGCTGGTGGGAACCCACATCGATGCTTGCCGCGCCCGGCGTCGTCGTTTGCCCATCGCCATGCGCGACAGTGTAGTACGCGGGATCGATCGTGTCGATCCCTAATAGGGACTTTCACCACGGGCTGCTAGAGCCAATCCCATGCAGAAACCCTCTATGCGGTCGGTGGCCGTCCTTTTCGTCTTGGCGCTCGCCATGGTGGGGCTCGGTGGCCAGAACCCCATCCGTACGGCGGACGGCATGCCCGCCACCGCGTCGGGGTACGCTCGCCTCGTGGAGCCGGAACTCGGGGTGGTGCCCAGGATCGACTGCGGCGAGGGTGTGCGGGTGCCGATTCTCATCGACGGCGTGGAGGTCTTCGAGGATCAGGAGCCGCTTGCGTGCGACAACCCCGACTTCAAGGGGGGCTGCAACGTCGGCTCGCGCGTTGGCCGACTCGAGGGTCAGGATGCGGCCGGCGCGCCGATGCCGGACGTCGTGTGGGTCTACCTTTGTCGGTCGGCCGGCAGGGAGTGGTTCGAGCGTGGCATCGTGTCGGTCCAGATGATCGGGCACAACAGGCAGACCGGCGCCACCGCCTTCTTCGAGGCGCCGGACGCCGACGCCAGCCGGCCGAATCCGCAACCGGACCTGCTCCGGTTCGACGAGAACGGCCTCCTGGATGGCGAGTTTCCGGGCCCGGACGACTCCGCCTTCGACGATGCCTTCATGCCTCCGCCGATCCAGTGCACGCACTGCCACCAAGCGGACGCATTCATCCACGACCCTTGGATCGACGGCGCGCGGCTGCCCGAGGATCCGAGCCAGCCGGTCATCCCCGAGTTGGCTCGCCCTGATTCTCCCTACCACATCATCGGTGGCGAAGACTGGGACCGCCGCACCGTCCATATCGAAGGCAACGGCTGCACCGCCTGTCATCGGGTGCCCGACCCGGATCGGTTCCTCGGCTTTGGCCCGCTCGACGTCAACGAGTTCATGCCGCCCCACGCCCCCGGGACCATGGCTGACGATTACGCGGCGATTCGCGCCTGCTACGACGCGGGTCCGGACGCGACCCCTGGGTGCGACTGGGTCGAGCCGCCTCAGTCGCGCTGACCCCGTTCCCGCGCCTCGCCAGGCAACGCCTCAAGCGTGTTCGACCCCCAGGCGCTTCCGCCACATCCTCACCCTACCGCGGCGAGGAATCGATCGGCGTCCTCCAGGTCCGGCAGGACGGCATCTGCTCCACTAGCGCGTAGAGCCGCCTCGTCGTAGCCGCCGGTGGCGACCGCGATCGACCGCGCGCCGCCGGCGGCCGCGCAGCGCACATCGAGCGGTGTATCGCCGATCACGACTGCATCGCAACCGGCGGCGACCCGCACACCGGCCCGCCGCGCGCGCGCGATCGCGATCGGCACCAGATCGTCTCGCTCCGGCGCATCGTCGCCATACGCGCCGCAGCGAAAGTAGCGCCACAGGCCGAAATGCTCGAGCTTGATGTGGGCCGCGCGTGCGAAGTTGCCGGTCAGCAACCCGGTTGTCAGATGCGTCTCGTCCGCCAGCCGCTCGAGGAGGCGGCCGACGCCCGGCAACAGCCCCTTGCGGGGTCCCGGCCGCTGAATCTCCTCGGCCAGGCACGCGTAATAGCGCGTGTAGAACGCCGTCCGGGCAGCCGCGTCAGCCGCAACCGCCGTTTGGGCCAGCGCGTCTCGAAAGATGAGCGTGTCGGTCCGCCCTGCGACCGGAATGCCGTCGAAGGCATCGGCGACCGCGAACAGGTCAGCGAACGCGCGGTTGAGGGCTCGCTTGCCCGCGCCTCCGGAGAGTAGCAACGTGCCGTCGACATCGAACAGCAGCAGCCGCGGACGCACCGACCCAGCCTTCACCGGGCTGCTGGTCCGACCGGCGAATCCCGTCGCTGAAGCAGCTGATTCACGTCGGTGACGGCCTGCGCGGCGACGAGGAGCGCGGTCAGCTCGACACGAAACGCCAGTACATTGGCGACGAGAGCCGACACCGCGAACACGGTGTGGACACCGGTCGGGATGGCGCCGGTATCCGCGCCAGCACCGAGCATCGCCGCGACCATCGTCACCCCCATTGCGAGCGTGCCGACCGAGAAGACCGGACGACGGGCCCGAGCGACCGCGGTGTAGTGGTCGGTTGGCAATCCTCCCTCGGCGACGGTTTCGCGGATCGCCTTGCCCTTGCCGATGAGATAGAACATCGTCATCGAATGGGCGGCCAGCGTCACCAACGTGAAAAAAATGGAGAACGACGCGTGACGGAGGACGTCAGCAGGGGCCGCGGCTCCAAAGCCAAGTAGTGTGCAATAGGCAAGGCCACCGACACCTAGCAGCGTCGCCGTGATCAGGGCGGCGGTCATGGCAGCGGAGTGATCAGGACGGCGTCGACTCGCCGTGCACGACGCTGTGCGCGTGAAGCAGGCGCTGCAGCAGCGTCATGAAATGGTCGCGTGGGAGCCCGACCCGACCGAATCGCTTCGCGCGATGATGGTCGTCGCCGTGGTAGTCGGAGCCTCCGCTAACCGCGAGGCCGTGCTGCGCGGCCATCCGGGCGTAGTGGGCCTCGGCTGCCGAGTCATGCTCGCTGTGATACACCTCGATCGCCCCGAGCCCGGCTTTTGCGAGACTCGGCACCAGCTCGTCTCTCCCGAGCAAGCCCGGGTGCGCCAGGGCCGAAACGCCTCCCGCGCGCCCGACGAGCCTGACGACGTCGCTCGGTGACGGGCCTCGGCGGGCAACATACGCGGCCCCGCCATCGGCCAACCAGCGGTCGAAGGCATCCTGCACCGTGCGACAGTGGCCCGCGTCGACGAGTGCGCGCGCCACCACGGGCCGCGCCACGGCACGACCAGAGGCGTCGGCTGCCTCGATCAATCCGTCGATCTCGATAGGCGCGCCAAGCTCCGCGAGCTTTGATGCCATTTCCCGAGCGCGTCGCGACCGATCCTGGCGCTGGTCGCGAAGGAATGGCGCCAGTCCCGGGGGATCCGCGTCCAGGAAGTAGGCCAGCATGTGGACGTCGCGACGGTCGACGACAGCGGTGATCTCGATGCCCGGCAGGAACTCCACGCCGTGCCCTGCCGCCGCTTCGGCCGCCTCCTTGACGCCGGCCATCGTGTCGTGGTCCGTGACGCTCATCGTGCGGATGCCGGCCCCGCGCGCCCGATCGACCAACGCGGACGGGGCGAGCGTCCCGTCAGACGCGGTCGTGTGCATATGTAAGTCGATCATCGTGGCGTGAACCAGCAGGGGTGCGGCACGGGCTGGCTACGCACTGGCCCGACCGGGCCGCTTGGTTGCCCGCCGCCGCGCCTTGGCTTTCGACTGCCGCGCGGCCAACGAACGATACTCTCGAATCAAGAGCTCGAGGTGTTCGCGCTCCTCATCGGCAAACTCGAGAAAGATCTGCTTGCCCTCCGAATCCTCGAACCGCTCGCCGTAGCGCTTGAAGAACTGATGCGACCCGCGCTCGCACCGGATGCCGATCTTCAGCGCCTGCTTGTCGTCGGCGCCGCGGCTGAGCTCGTCAGCCCCAGACGCGAACAGCCCGTTCGCCGCGCCTTTGAAGAACAGAAAGGTCGGCCGCGACTCCAACTGTGGATCTTCGGCGAGGATCTCCGCATAGCGAGCCTCGAGCTTGGTCAGGTGCTCCTTCTCCTCGTCGGCCAGTTTGCGAAACACCCGTCGCCCGCGGGCGTCCTTCGTCAGACGCGCCGCGCGCGTGTAGAACTCGAGACCGCTCCGTTCCGTGGCGATGGCGATCCGCAGGGCGTCGCGCGCGAAGAGCAACTCCGTGCTCACCTCGCCGCCGGGTTGGCGGCGACCCGTCTGACACTCCTCGCAGGTGCCATAAATCTGCAGCACGCTCTGGCGTCCAATGAACCCGCGGGCGGACGCGATTTCCTCGATGAGCGCTTCGATATCCGACGAGAGGAACTCATACGAGCGATTGCAGCTCTTGCAGATCAAGTGGAAGTGCCGCGGGTGCCGGTAGGAATGCTCGAAGCGAAAACGGCCTTCGCCGAAATCGACCTTCCGTGCGATCCCCGCTTCGACCATCCACTGGAGCGACCGGTACACGGTCGCGCGGCTGATCTTGTGGTCCTCGCGGCGAATAATGTCCACGAGGTCGTCGGCGCTCAAATGCCCTTCTTGACGGAGAAAGACATTCACGATCAGGTCGCGCTTCCCCGATCGCTTGCCGCCTGGTGGACGCAGACGTTCGACGTAGTCGGATCGAGGCTCCATCACCGTCGCACCGGCTCTCGACCGGGTGCCGGACCGGCAGGAAGGGTGCGGAGTGCCCCGCCGGCCGCGCGTGAGTGGTTAGACGTAGGACTAGACGCCGAACGACTGGCCGCAACCGCACGTCGATTTGGCGTTCGGGTTCTTGATCGTGAACCCACCGCCCGTCAGGTTGTCGACGAAGTCGACCTCGGCGCCCGAAAGGTAGCGAATGCTGATGGGGTCGACGAAGAGCGTCACGCCGTTCGACAGAAACACCCGATCGGATTCGGCGTCGCCCACCCCTTCCTCGATCATCAGGCCGTACTGGAACCCGGAGCAGCCGCCCCCCTGCACGAACACCCTCAGCCCGGCTTCCCGCTTCCGCTCTTCGGACAGCAGGGTCGTGATCTTGGAGGCCGCCGCCGAGGTCACCGTGATCGGCCCGGTCGCCACTGTTGTCATATTGGTCACGTCGGTTATCTCCGTTCTTACCCCAGATTATAGCGACCCGGTGCACACCCCTTCAAGACGTGGTGGTCATCAACGGATCGCCGCGTTGACATAAGGCGTTCTACTTTAAGCACTTACCTCGTCTTCTGGGTCGCGCGACGGGAGACACATCGCGTCCACCCCCGCATGACATACTATGAAACTGATGCCGATCCCGCCGGTACGGAGCCTTCTCGCCGCCGGCGCGTGCGCGGTCGTCCTGCTGGCAAGCGCGGCGGCGGGCCAGGACCGTGCCCCACACGGGCGCCTGTTCCCTCCCGAAGACCTCGGACTGCTCGAGGGGCCAGATCGCGACGCGTGGCAGCAGCCTGAGCTGATCATGGACCTGCTCGGCATCGCCGACGGCGCCACGGTGGCCGATGTTGGCGCTGGTGGCGGGTGGTTCACGGTGCGCCTCGCGCGCCGGGTCGGCCCCAACGGGATCGTCTACGCCGAGGACATTCAGCCGCAGATGCTCGAGTCGCTGAACCGCCGGGTCCTCCGCGAGGGGCTCGAGAACGTGCTGCCCATCCGTGGCACGCCGAGCAACCCTCAGATCCCCTCTCAGATCGACGCGGTCCTCATCGTCGACGTCTACGCCGAGGTCGCCGATCCGGTGACGTTGCTACGCAACCTGGTGCCACGACTCAAGCCGGGTGGACGAGTCGGAATCGTCGACTACAAATTGGACGGTGGGGGACCTGGCCCACCGCTCGAGGATCGGATCGAGCCGGACGCAGTGATCCGTGACGCACGCACCGCCGGTCTCCGCCTGCTCTCTCAAGAGCACTCCCTCCGCTATCAATACCTGCTCGTCTTCGTGGAACAGTCCTCTCGATGAACGCGGCGCTGACGATCGCCGGTAGCGACTCGAGCGGTGGCGCCGGGATTCAGGCGGATCTAAAGACGTTTGCGGCACATGGGGTGCACGGCGTGTGCGCCGTCACCGCGGTTACCGCGCAGAACGCGCTGGGCGTCCGCGCAGGCCACGTGCTCCCTGCCGAGGTCGTCGTGGCTCAGATCGAGGCGGGGATGGGCGATTTCCCCGTTGCCGCCGCCAAGACCGGCATGCTCGGCAGCGCGGCCATCGTGGAGGTCGTCGCCGCGTCCGTCGACCGACTACGCATTCCGCGGCTCGTCGTGGATCCAGTATTGACGAGCGGTCGAGGGGACCGCCTGCTCGACGACGACGGCATCGCGCTCCTCAAGGACACGCTGTTGAACCGCGCCTGCGCCGTGACGCCGAATCGCATGGAGGCGGAGCGTCTGGCTGACACATCGATTCGATCGCTGGCGGACGCGCGCGAGGCAGCGCGTCGGATCCACGACCTCGGGCCGGGTGCCGTCGTCATCACGGGCGGGCACCTCGGCGAACACACCGATGAGGTCATCGACATCGTGTACGACGGTCACGACCTGACCGAGCACCGCCAGCCTCGACTCTCGGGCGGACGCATCCACGGCGCGGGATGCACCTTCGCCGCGGCCATCACCGCGGCGCTCGCCCTGGATCAACCGCTCGTCGAGGCCGCGCGTGCGGCGCAGCGCTACGTCGCCAGTGCCATCCGCCACGGCCCGGACCTCGGCGGAGGCAGCCGGCAATTGCTGCATTTCTTGCGCGCCTAGCCGTCGGTGAGCGGCTGCTATACTCAGAAAAATGGCCGACGCCTGCTTCGCGGTCACCACCCAGCCTCTCAGCGTCGAGAGGCTCACGTCGCTCGTGACCTCCGCGTGTGAACAGGCGGAACCGGGCGCGGGTGCAGTTGCGTCGTTCATCGGCATGGTGCGCAATGAGAACCAAGGACGTCGCGTGGAACGCCTCGAATACGAGGCCTATGAGCCGTTAGCCGTCAAGGCCTTCGAGCGGATCGCCGATGAAGCGACCGACCGATGGCCCGAGGCCCATCTCGCCGTGCATCATCGACTTGGGACCCTGCGGATCGGGGAGACCAGCGTGGCGATCGCCGCGGCCTCGCCCCACCGCGCCGATGCGTTCGCGGCATGCCGCTACACCATCGAGCGGATCAAGCAGATCGCGCCTATCTGGAAGCACGAGTTCTTCGTTGGCGGCGACGTCTGGGTCGAGGGCGCAACCGCCGACCCCGACGATGACGCGGCCCGCCAGGACGCATTGCGGCGAGCATGCGTGTAAGCATCCGGCTCTTCGCTCGACTCCGGGACATCGTCGGCGCCGGCGACCTCGAGCGCGATCTGCCGAGTGGCGCAACGGCGAGGTCGTTGTGGAACGACCTCGCGGGCGAGTACCCCGATCTCGTCGCCTACCGCGACGCGGTCTCGACTGCCGTCAATGCGGAGTACTCGCGCATGGACGCTGCACTCGCCGACGGCGACGAGATCGCCTTTTTGCCTCCCGTCTCGGGAGGGTGATGGCAATCGTGCATCATAGAAGACCCGTTGCGCTACCTGCGTAGCACACCCTTATGTTCGACAAGCTACAGGCAATCGAGGAACGATACGACAAGCTGATGTCGCTGATCAGCGATCCGGTGGTGCAGGCCAACCAGAGTCAATACCGGACGCACGCGAAAGCGCTGTCCGAGATCCAGCCACTGATCGACAGATTCCGCGAATACAAGGCGGTGGTTTCCGAGGCGGCGCAGGCGCACGAGCTACTCGACGGCGATGACGTCGACCTGCGGGGGCTGGCCACCGAGGAGCTCGAGATTCTCGACTCGCGACGCGACGGGTTGCTGGCGGCAATCAAGCTCTTGCTCTTGCCGACGGATCCCAATGACGAAAAGAACGTTGTATTGGAGATCCGGGCTGGGACCGGCGGCGATGAGGCCGGGCTGTTTGCGGCCGACCTGTATCGGATGTACGCGCGCTTCGCCGAAGCGCAAGGGTGGCGTGTCGAGGTGCTGTCGGTCAACGAGACCGGCGTCGGTGCGATCAAAGAGATCATCGCGCTCATCGAGGGCCGCAAGGTCTACAGCCGTCTGAAGTACGAGAGCGGCGTGCACCGCGTCCAACGCGTGCCGGCCACGGAGGCGAGCGGCCGGATCCACACCTCGACGGCCACGGTCGCGGTCTTACCGGAGGCCGAAGAAGTCGACGTGCAGATCGACCAGAAGGAACTGCGTATCGACACGTTCTGCTCCAGCGGGCCTGGAGGTCAGAGCGTGAACACGACCTACTCAGCGGTGCGGATCACGCACCTCCCGACGGGGCTCGTCGTCTCGCAGCAAGACGAAAAGTCTCAAATCAAGAACAAAGCCAAGGCGATGAAGGTGCTCCGGTCCCGACTCTACGAGATGGAGCTGCAGCGGCAGCGGGAGGAGATCGCGCAAGACCGGCGGGGGCAGGTGGGCACCGGCGAACGCTCTGAAAAGATCCGCACGTACAACTTCCCGCAGAGCCGGATCACGGACCATCGAATCGGGTTCACCACCCACAAGCTGCCGGCGGTGCTCGACGGCGAGCTGACCGACATCGTCGAGACCCTCGTCACGCACTACCAGTCGGAGCGCCTGAAGGCCGCCGAGGTCGCCACCACATCGTGACACTTCTTGACGAAGTGAGCGCGGCGCGCCGCCATCTGGTCGGGGCGGGACTCAGGCCGAAGGACGCGGCCTTTGATGCGGAAGTGCTCGCGCGCCATGCGCTGGGATGGGACCTGGCCACGTATCTCTGCCGGCGCCAGGAACCAGCGCCGGCCCGCTTTGAAAGCCGCTACCGACCTCTGGTGCAACGCCGCGCGGATCGGGAGCCGGTGTCCTGCATCACGGGGCACCGCGAGTTCTGGGGATTGTCGTTCGAGGTCGGGCCAGCCGTGCTCACGCCACGGCCGGAGTCAGAGCTACTCGTCGAGGAGGCGCTCGCACTCGTGCCCGATCGCAACGCGGCGCTGTGGGTCGTGGACGTGGGGACCGGGTCGGGCTGTCTGGCGATTGCACTGGCGCGCGAGCTCCCCGCGGCGCGGGTCACCGCCATCGACGTGTCGTCTGCCGCCCTCGACGTCGCGCGGCGCAACGCGCACACCCACGGCGTGTCGGCGCGCATCACGTGGATCCAAGCGTCGTATTTCGACGGCCTCGCAGGCGACGCACCGTCGCGTGCCGATCTCATCGTGGCCAACCTCCCCTACGTCCCGTCCGCCGCGACCACGGTGTTGAGTCCCGAGGTCAAGGACCATGAGCCGCTCGTCGCGCTTGACGGCGGCCACGACGGGCTGGACCCGCTGCGGACGCTCGTCCGTGAGGTGCCGGCTCATCTCGCCGAGGGGGGTCATCTCGTCGTCGAGTTCGGCGCGGGACAGGAAGACGCGGCGCGCGCGCTCTTCGCGGCGACGCCAGATCTCCAGTTACTGAGCATCGTCGGCGACCTCAGCGGCATTCCACGCGCCGCGGTGATACGCAGGCACTAATTCTAAGATCCCATGGCAAGAGTTCAGCTGCGTTTGACGCGAGCGACACGGGATGCGCGCCACGGGCCGCTGACATGAGCGCGGCCGACTGTCTGTTTTGCAGGATCGCCAGCGGTGAGATCCCGTCGAACGCGGTCTACGAGGACGACCGGGTGATGGCGTTCCGGGATATCAACCCCAAGGCGCCAACGCACATCCTGATCATTCCACGCAAGCACATCAGCACGCTCAACGACCTGGCGGCGGACGATGATGCGCTGGTCGGCGAGATGGTCCGTCGCGCGGGCGCGATCGCCGACGAGCTCGGACATGCCGAAGCGGGGTATCGCACCGTCTTCAACTGCAACGAGATGGCCGGCCAGACGGTATTTCACATCCATCTGCACCTGCTCGCCGGCCGATCGCTGGCCTGGCCGCCCGGGTAGCCGCTCCCCGCCGGCCCGTCGCTTGGCCTAGCGCGACACCGATTTGTCGCCACACCGCGCCCCTCCTGTCTCTAACTTAGGAGCCCGAGCACTCCCGGCAACGCCACCAGCGACCGGATGACGGGCACACCGGCGATGGCCGCGGACGGTTCGCCGGAGCGTGTCAGCAACACGGCTCGCATGCCGACCTGCATGGCTCCCTCGATGTCGTGCGTCACGCTATCGCCCACCATGACGCCGTCCTCGGGCCCGACGCCCGCCAAGTGGAGTGCCGCGCGGAAGATGCTGGGATGCGGCTTCAAGAAGCCGTGCACGGATGATGAGACAGCAGCCGTGATAAACGGGGCGAGCTCGAAGTGGCGTTGAAAGGACGCCAGGCAGCGGTGGGTGTTCGAGATGAGACCGATCCGATAGCCTGCCGTGTGGAGCCAGCGGAGCGTCTCGACGACGTCGTCGTAGAGCGCAAAGTGGTGACACGCCGCCCACTCGTCATAGATCTCTCGGGCACACGGCTCCACACCCGGTCCGTCCCCGCCCATCTCGCGCAACACCCGCTTCGCGTACCGGATGAACGGCTCGGACCTGTAGATGGCGTCCTGCGCATGATCGAGCTCGACCGATGCCGTGCCAACCGCGGTGTCGAAAAGCGACGCATCGACCTGTACGCCATGCCGAGCCGCGAACCGCGTGTAGCCGCCGCCGTCGAACGTTGGGCCGGGATAGATCAGCGTGAAATCGACGTCGAAGAACACCGCCTTCATGACGGCCTAGCAGTCCGTGGTGAGGTCCCGCGTGGCACCGAGACCCCGTTGGTTCCAAAGCGCGTCCGGCCATTGCAAGGCGCGAGGAGGGAGAATACTCCCAGTATTTGACGGACGAGCACCGCAGTCAGGCGGGATGCAGTGCCGGTCGAATGCAGCGGGACTCTCACTACGGGCTGCTAGCCTCTCGGTTCTCATACGGGCCCGCGATCACGACCGCCGCACGCTCGGGCGACAGCGTCCGCGCGGCTGCCGCGTTGACCTGGTCACGCGTGACCGCCTCGAGCAGGCCGGGCAGCCGTCGATCGTAGTCGAGCCCAAGGTCGAACCGCTCGATGCTCTGCAGGAACCCGGCAATCCCCGCGTTCGTTTCGAGCGTCCGTGGAAGGGATCCGGTGAGATAGCGTTTGGAATTGTCGAGCTCCGTGTCGGTGACCCCCTCCGCGCCCATACGGGCAATCTCGCCGTCAATCGACTCGAGCGCGCGGTCGACGTTGGCGGCGTTGACGCCGGCGCGCACGACCAGGGGGCCAGGCAACCGATCGGCCTCGAAGCTGCAGAACGCGTAGTAGGCCATCCCCTGCTGCTCGCGAATGCTGTTGCCGAGCCGTCCGCCCATCCCGTACTGGCCAAGGACATTGGCCATGAGCCAGTACGCGTGATAGGCCGGGTCCGCGCGCGGTATGGTGACGAAGCCATACGCCAGGTCCGCCTGCGCCTTGTTCATCATCGTGAGGACGTCGCGCCGCCGGCCGGTGGCCGCCTCCGGCGCATCGAGCGGGGGCGACGGGGCGGCCGACACCTGCCACCCGTCGAACGCCCGCGCCACCGCGTCGACCGCCGCCGATGCGTCGACATCGCCCACGATGACCGCGGACAACGTCGCGGGAACGACTCGGTCCGCGTGGAATCGGAGCAGCGCCGCACGTTCGATCCGACCGACCGACTCCGTGGTGCCCTTGCCCCGACGGCCATAGCGGTGATCGGCGCCGTAGAGCAGCGCCATGACGCGCGCGATCGCCTGGACGGCCGGATTGTCATCGTCCTGCCGAATGGACGTCAGGATCTCGCCGCGTCGGGTCACGACGTCATGCTCGAGGCAGGCCGGTTCCCTGACGATCTCGGCCACGACATCGAGCACCGCCTGGAAATCCTCCGACAGGCACGTGCAGCTGAGGGCGAGCCGGTGGCGGGTGACGTGCACCCCCAGCGACACACCGCGAAGGTCGAGCGTCTCGGCGATCTCGTCGCCGGTCCGGTGGACGGTGCCGCGATCGATGATGCGGCCGAGGAAGTAGGCCAGTCCGTGCGTGTCCGCGGGATCGAACAGGCTCCCGGCCTCGAGCGACACGCTCATGTTCACCGCGGGCGTCGTCCGCGCTTCGTTGACGAGCACGGTGGCCCCGTTGGGGAGGCGCTTCCTGATCGGCGCCAAGCTCGCGCGCTGAGTCGTCATTCGGGCACGAACCAGCCGACGGTCCGGTTGCTGGCGGTCAGTGTGGCGGCCGCGACACGCGCGACGTCATCGGTCGTGACCGCCCGGATGCGGGCCGGCATGCCAAGGTAAGTGTCGAGACTCGACACGGTCGCGAAATACCCGAGCTGATGAGCCATGTTGGTGACGCTGTCGTTTTCGAACACCATCCGCGCGCGCAGTTGGCGCTTCGCGCGCTCGAGCTCCGCCTCGGTGATCCCATTGTCCCGCACCGCGTCCAACGCCGCGAGCGCCGCTCCCTCGACATCTTCGGTCGGCGTCCCCGTGGCCGCGGTCGCGGAGACGGTGAACAGGTACGGCTGCGCGGTCGGCGCGAACTCGCCACCCACCGCGGAGGCCAGTCGACGCTCGACCAGCGCCTGATAGAGACGCGACCGCCGCTGCGGCGGCGCGCCGCGAAAGCTGTGCCACACGCTGAGCCCCTTCGCGCCCGTCAGCGCGGCATCGAGCACGAGCATCGGCGCGAAATCAGCATGTCCGACCGGCGGCGCGTGATAGGCAATCTTGAGATACGCGGTGGTGCCGTCGCGTCGGACGGTTACACGGCGTTCACCGAGCTGCACCGGCTCGGTGGTCCGCATCCGTGGTGGCACCTCGCCTGGCGCGATGCCGCCGAACGCTCGCTCCACGCGCCGGCAGGCGTCATCCGTCTCCACGTCGCCAACGATGACGAGCGTGGCGTTGTTCGGCACGTAGTAGCGGCGATAGTGCCCATAGAGATCGTCCCGGGTCATCGTCTCGAGATCCGACAGCCAGCCGATAGTGGGGTGTCGATACGGGTGCGCCTTGAACGCGGTCGCCGTCAGCTCCATCTCGAGCAAGGTGTCAGGGTCGTTCTCGCCCCCCTGTAGCTCGGAAATGATGACCGTCCGCTCGGAGTCGCAGTCTGCCGGGTCATAGAGGCAGCTGCTCATCCGCTCGGCTTCAATGAAGAGCATCTGGTCGAGGGCGTCGCGCGTGGCGGTCTCTACGTAGGTCGTCTGATCGATCCACGTATAGCCGTTCCAGAAGCCGCCGTGCCGATCGACGATGCCCTTGATGTCGTCGCGTGAGATCCGGGTCGTGCCCTTGAAATTCATATGCTCGACCCAGTGCGAGACCCCGATGAGACCAGGGCCCTCGTCCTTCGATCCGACACGGTACCAGCACCAGACGGAGACGAGCGGCGCGGTGTGCACTTCGCGCAGCAGCACCGTCAATCCGTTGTCGAGTCTCGCGACACGTACGTCGCCGTGGGTGGTCATCATCGAAGCGTCGGCAGCCATCGAGTCATTATATTTGCACTACAATTGGTGAGAATGGCTGTTGGCGTGCCGTTCGCCCTCGGCCGACTCTCCCGCACATCCGCTGCCCATGTCTGACTGGAAAGAGACGCTCAACCTCCCGCGGACCGGCTTCCGGATGAAGGCGAGCCTGCCGACGACCGAGCCGAAGGCGATCGCTCGCTGGGAGGAGACGGACCTCTACGGGCGGATCCGTCGCGCGCGCGCCGGTGCGCCGAAGTTCGTCCTGCACGACGGACCACCGTACGCGAACGGCAAGGTGCATCTCGGAACAGCCCTCAACAAGATTCTCAAGGACTTCATCGTCCGGGCGCGCACCATGGCGGGCTTCGACGCGCCCTACGTCCCGGGATGGGACTGCCACGGATTGCCGATCGAGCTCCAGGTCGACCGGGAGCTCGGGTCCAAGAAGCAGCGGATGAGCATCGCCGAGGTGCGCCGGGAGTGCCGTCGATACGCCGAGAAGTATGTCGACGTCATGCGAGACGACTTCAAGCGCCTTGGCATCCTCGGCGCATGGTCGACCCCGTATCTCACGATGAACTTCGCCTATCAGGCCGCGATCGTCCGCGCACTCGGGGCGTTCGTGGCACAGGGTGGGGTGTATCGCGGCAAGAAGCCGGTCCACTGGTGCATCCACTGCCGGACGGCGCTTGCCGAAGCCGAGGTGGAGTACGAGTCGCACACCTCACCGTCGATCTACGTCGAGTTTCCGGTCGCCACCGCGGGCGCGGCCACTCTGATCACGCTCGTCCCTGCGCTCGCCGACATCGATGTCTCGGTGCTGATCTGGACCACGACGCCGTGGACCATCCCGTCCAACCTGGCGATCGCGTTTCATCCTACGCTGCGCTACGCCGTCCACGAGATCGAATCGACCGGCGACCGTCGCCGTGCCGTCATCGTCGCCGCGGAGCTCGCGGGCCGGGTCGCGTCTGAGATCGGACGCCCGCTCGGGGCCGCGCTCGCGACGTTCGCGGGGCGCGAGCTCGAAGGCCTCCGTTTCAGACATCCGATCTACGACCGGGATTCCGTCGCCGTGGTGGCCGACTACGTGACACTCGAGCAGGGGACGGGCGCTGTACACACGGCGCCTGGACACGGGGCAGACGACTATCACACCGGTGTGCGCTACGGGCTCGACATCTACGCGCCGGTCGGATCGGACGGACGCTTCGCGGACGACGTGCCCCTGTTCGCCGGCGTCGGCGTCTTTGACGCGAATCCGAAAGTGGAAGCTGCGCTGACCGAGCGCGGGCGGTTGTGGCACCGCGCCAACATGGAGCACGCCTATCCCCACTGTTGGCGCTGCCACCGGCCGGTCATCTTTCTCGCGACGTCGCAGTGGTTCATCAAGATGGACCACAACGATCTGCGACGGCGCGCCCTCGAGGCAATCGCGCGAGTCGAATGGTTTCCCGCGTGGGGTGAGGAACGGATTCATGGCATGGTGGCCGGCAGGCCGGACTGGTGCATCTCGCGTCAACGATCCTGGGGGGTGCCGATCCCGGCGCTGTATTGCACCTCGTGCCAGGAGGCCTCGCTGACCCCGGCCCTCACGGAGCGGGCAGCCGCGGTCTTCGCGGAACACGGAGCCGACGCATGGTACGAGCGCGCGCTCGAGGAGTTCGTTCCCGAGGGCTTCGCCTGTCCGGGCTGCGGCAACCGCGAGTTCGAGCGCGAGCGCGACATTCTGGACGTCTGGTTCGATTCGGGCTCGAGCCACGAGGCGGTGCTCGCGACCACCCCCGAGCTGACGTGGCCTGCCACGCTCTACCTTGAGGGCTCCGATCAGCATCGCGGCTGGTTCCACAGCTCCTTGCTCGTCGGACTCGGCACCCGCAGCGCGGCACCGTTCAAGCAGGTCGTCACGAACGGCTTTGTCGTCGACGAACAAGGCCACAAACTGTCGAAATCGAAGGGCAACAGCGTCGACCCCGCGGCCATCATCAAGAAGAACGGCGCCGAGACGCTCAGGCTGTGGGCGGCGATGGTCGACTACCGTGAAGAGATGCGCTTTGGCGAGGAAATCCTCGCGCGGGTCATCGAGGCGTATCGGAAAATCAGGAACACGCTACGGATCCTCGTCGCCAACCTGAGCGACTTCGACCCCACCAACGACCGCGTGCCGACCGAGCAGCTCCAGGAGGTCGATCGATACGCGCTGGCGCGATACGGTGAGGCGGCGTCGAAGATGCTCCTTGCCTACGACCGCTACGAGTTCCAGCCCATCTCGCACGCCATCAACGCCCTGCTCACGGTGGACCTGAGCGCGTTCTACGTCGACGTCTCGAAGGACCGGCTCTATACACTCGCGGCCGGCTCCGCCGAGCGGCGGTCTGCCCAGACTGCCATGTACACGATCGCCGACGGTCTGACGCGCCTCCTCGCGCCCATTCTGCCGGTGACCACCGACGATCTGTGGAGCCATCTCCCGGGTCAGCGAGAGGACAGCGTCCACCTGGCTGAGTTTCCGACAGGGTGCCAGACGCTCGTCGACCATGACCTCCTGACCCGATGGCAGCGGCTGCTCGGCGTGCGTGAGGCGGTCAACGTCGTCCTGGAGCAGCTGCGTACGGAGAAGACGGTCGGGACGTCGCTCGAAGCGGCCGTCACCATCCGCGCGAGCGGCGTCACCGCCGATCTGGTCGAGCGCTACCGCGACGACCTCCCGATGCTGTGCATCGTCTCTGAGGTCGCCGTGACCCCGGCGGCCGACCTTTCGACCGATGCCGACACGGCCCGGACAGCCGGCGCGCAGTTCGTCGAGCCTGGCGGCGCGGCGGTGATCACGGCCCGGCGTGCCAGCGGGGTCAAGTGCGAGCGGTGCTGGCGATATGTCGCCGCGGTCTCCGCGACGGATCCTGCCGGCCTGTGCCCCCGTTGTGTCGACGCGCTCTCGGAGACGATGGCCCGTGTCAGCTGACGATCGGCCGGCGGCGACAGCCACTCCCGGCGCCGGGCCGGACACGCCCACGACGGCGGTCGTAGAGGCCGCGGCGCGCGCGGCGTTTCCGAGCGGACGGTTGACGGTGGGCCTCGCGGTGGCAGTCGTGGTTCTCGATCAAGCGACCAAGGCGCTCGTCCGCGAATACGTTCCGTTGCATTCCAGCGTCAGCGTCATCGGCGGCTTCCTCGACCTGACCCATGTGCGCAACACCGGCGCGGCGTTTGGCTTTCTCAACGCCGTCGACATCCCGTTCAAGCCGGCGCTGATGACCGCCATCGCGCTCGTCGCGCTGATCGCCATTGCCATCTACACGAGTCGCGTCACGGCTCAGGAGCCACTGTCCCGGCTCGGGTTGGCCCTGATTCTCGGCGGCGCGATCGGCAACCTCACCGACCGGATCACCGCCGGCTACGTCATCGACTTCGTGGATGTCTACTGGGGCACCTGGCACTTCTGGGCGTTCAACGTCGCGGATGCCTCGATCACGACCGGCGCGTGCGCGCTGATCATCGACATGACGTTCGTGAACCGACATGTATCCGAAACTGTTTGACATCGGTCCGATCAACATCTTCAGCTATGGGCTGATGTTGGTCGCCGCCTATCTCATCGCGCTGCAGGTCGGCGTAGTGAGAGGTCGTCGTCGGGGGCTCGACGGCAACCGCGTGATGGACCTCGGTATCGCCTGCATTCTGAGCGCGTTGATCGGGGCCAAGCTGTTGCTGCTCGTCGTCGAGTTCGACCACTTCCGGAACGACCCGCGCGAGCTCTGGACGCTGGTTCGGTCGGGTGGCGTCTTCTATGGAGGATTCCTCCTCGCCATCGGCGTCGCGTTCTGGTACATGCGCCGCCACGCGATGCCGATCTGGACAACCTGTGACGCGTTCGCCCCCGGCATCGTGCTCGCGCAGGCGGTCGGCCGTCTCGGCTGCCTGCTCGCAGGGTGTTGCTACGGCACGCACACCGACCTGCCGTGGGGCATCACCTTCACCAACACGCTGGCAGCCGCCAACGTCGGAACACCGCTGGAGGTCAGCCTCCATCCGACCCAGCTGTACGAGTCGGTCGCGGCGCTGGGGATTCTCGGCGTGCTCCTGCTGCTCGAGCGACGCGGCCAGGGATTTCCGGGGCGGACGTTCTGGGCCTATCTCCTCATGTACCCGACGGCCCGTTTCTTCATCGAGTTCTATCGCGGAGATCCACGCGGTACCGTCTTCGATCTGCTGTCGACGTCGCAGTTCATCTCGGTGCTGCTCGTCCCCCTCAGCATCGTCATGCTCATCGTGCTCGGCCGCGCGCGGCAACCGAAGCCGACGGCGACGGTGCGGCGCGCACGCGCCGCCTAACCCCAGAGTGTCCCCGACGGACGACGTGCGTCTGGAGGTCCCCGCCGAGCACGCGAGCGTGCGCCTCGATCAGTTCCTCGCCGGTCAGCTTGGGGATCGATCGCGGTCGCAGATCCAGCGGTTGATCAAGGATGGGCGAGCGCGCGTCGGCCTCAAGGTCGGGCGCGCCAGCACGCCGGTCCACCCAGGCGACGTCATCGCATTGGAGATCCCGCCGCCGGCCCCGGCGACGCCGAGGGCGGAGGCGCTCCCGCTCGAGATCGTCCACGACGACCCGGACCTCGTCGTCGTCAACAAACCGGCCGGCATGGTCGTGCACCCGGCCGCGGGTCACGCCGAGGGCACACTCGTCAACGCGCTCCTCCACCACGTCACGGATCTGAGCGGCATCGGCGGAGAGCTGCGTCCCGGGATCGTCCATCGCCTCGATCGCGGCACGTCCGGGCTGATCGTGGTCGCGAAGAACGACCAGGCCCACGCCGAGCTGGCGCGTCAGTTCAAGGAACGCGAGGTCGAGAAGGAGTACGTCGCGCTCGTCTGGGGCCTCGTGCAACAAGGGCGGCGCATCGATCTGCCGATCGGCCGCGACCCGGTCGACCGGAAGAAGATGTCGGCGCGGTCACGCCGGGCGCGTGAGGCGGTGACGCGGGTCACACGCGCCGAGCAGCTCGACGGCGTGTCATTGCTGCACGTGACCATTGCGACCGGTCGCACGCATCAGATTCGGGTCCACCTGAGCGCCATTGGCCATCCCGTGGTCGGCGATTCCGAATACGGCGGCCGCAAGCGCCACCCGGCCGGTCATCTTCGAGCGGTGCAGCAACTCGCCCGACCGTTCCTCCATGCCGCGCGGCTGGTGTTCACCAATCCGCGTGACGGGCGGCGCATGGCGTTCACCAGCGAGCTATCGAGCGACCTCCAAGCGGTGATCGCGGCGCTGCGAATCGCCGCGCCGCGTCGCACACGGTCGGGGTAATCAGTCGGTCCGGGCTCACTCTCCCTCGAGCTCAGCGACGCGCGCGAGCAAGGCTTCGAGTTGACCCACCAGCGCATGTCGTCGCCGGAACTGCCGCTGTAGCTCGTTGAGCAGCATCGCGTTCACCTTGCGGTACTGAACCGTCTCGGCCTGGCCGTCGCCCGCATACACGACCAGGTCGGGATAGACCTCGGCCACCTCCTCCGCTATCAGGCCGTACTGGATCGGCGTGCTGCCATCGGTATACGCCTGCCGGTAGCGGAAGGTGACGGGGCGCAGGTCCAGGAGGCGGCTCGTGTCGGCCATGTCGCGGATATCCTCCTTATAGCGACGGGAAGAAGAGACGGTGCCAAGCTGGCCGTTGGCGTCGACGAGGACCGAGATGGCGTCGGCGAGACCGGTCGTCACGCCACGGATGCCGGCGATGAAGGTCCTGCCATGATCGCCTGCGTTTCCGATTCGCGTCGTGTTCGATTCGCCGATCACGCCGAGGTTATTGATGTAGACATTGTCGCTGCCGGTCGCGGACATCCCCGCGCGATGGCCGATGGCCGTGTTGTCACTGCCGCTGACGTTGCTCACCAACGCCAGCATGCCGACCGCCGTGTTGTTCCCTCCGGTCTCGTTGGCGACGAGCGCCTGGTGCCCCACCGCGATGTTGCTGCCGGTCGTGGTCGCCTTGAGGGCTTCGAAGCCCACCGCCGTGAGCTGGCTGCCACTCACATTGGCCGAGGCCGCGTCCCGCCCAACGGCCGTGTTCTGGTTCTCGGTCTGTGCCCCAGCAGGTAAAGTGTCACGGCCGGCCGCCGGGAGCGTGTCACGTCACGCAGGCAGTCTCGAATCGCGAAGCCGATGTCCCGGGACTCCATCTGCCGTTCAGGATCCGACACGGGCGCTGGCGACGCATGCCCATCGGCATCCACGTCGAGCTGCGACTCCCGACGGCGCTGCCGTCGCCGGATCTCGTCGACGGTCGCCGTATACGCGGCCCTCCATATATAGGGACGCCCCAGAGGCTCGCTTTTCTCACTCGCGATGCGGGTGACGCGTATAAGCGCCGTTTGCACGATGTCTTCGCGCGCGTCGGCCAGCCAGCGCGGGCACACGCGACCGACCGCCGCGAGCAGGTGGCGCCGTAGCTCAGTAAGGTCTGGCCCGTCCGGGACTTCCGCGATTGAACGGACGGTTGCGCGTGGTGGGCTTTCGCTCATTCGGACGGGTCGCGCTGGAGAATGCTAGCGTCATCATATGCAGGAAACGCCGGCAGCGACTCTCGACCACCGCACCGTGCACCAGGCGCGCGTCTTCACGATTACAACCGATCGGGTGCGCCTCCCCAACGGCCGGGAGACGACAATGGACGTCATCCGACACGTCCCGTCCGTCATCCTCGTCCCGATGCCGGACCCGGAGCACGTCGTGCTTGTGCGACAGTATCGGTATGCGATCGATCGCTGGATCTGGGAGCTCCCGGCGGGTAACACCGAGCCGGGCGAGGATCCCGACGGCGCGGCGCGCCGCGAATGCGCCGAGGAGACCGGCCAGATGCCATCGAGCGTCGAGCGGCTTTGCTCGTTCTATCCGACGCCGGGTTACTGCGACGAAGAGATGATCTTCTACAGGCTGACGGGTCTGACGCCGGCGCCCGGCGCTCGGCTGGATCCCGACGAGATCCTGGAGCCGCGCGTGATGTCAGTGAGCGACGCGCGACGGCTGGTCGCCGACGGCAAGATCGTCGACATGAAGACCGCGCTGGGCCTGACTCTCATTCCATAGACCCCGGCTGTGAGCCTCCAGCCTGTTCCGTGGCGATAGCCTCCTCGATCGTCGCCACGTGGATATCCACCGTGTCGGCGAGATCCACGGCGTAGCCGCCAGCCAACGTCACCACGAACGGGATCCGCGCTTCGGTCACGGCGGCGAAGACCATTCGGTCTCGCTGGCGTAGCCCGTCCTTCGTCAAGGCGAGCCCGCCGAGCTGATCCCGATCGTACGGGTCCGCGCCGGCCACATAGACGACCAGATCCGGCCTGTGCGCCATCACCACCGGCAGTGACTCGGCGAGCAACCGGAGATACTCGTCGTCGCCGGTCCGATCGGCCAGCGGCACATCGAGCGTGCTCGGGGGCTTGTCCGCCGGGTAGTTGTGCTCCTGATGCATCGAGAGTGTACACACGGTCGGATCGTCGGCGAAGATGCTGGCCGTGCCGTTTCCGTGATGTACGTCGCAATCGACGACCGCGGCCCGCGCGATAATCCCGTCCTCTTGAAGGCGGCGAACGGCCAGCGCGACGTCGTTGAACATGCAGAAGCCCTCCCCGTGTCCCGCATACGCGTGGTGGAACCCTCCGCCGACATGCACGGCGCCGCCGCGACTCAACGCCTCGCGAGCGGCCGTGACGGTGCCACCCGTCATCAACCGGAAACCCGTCGTGATCGCCTCGGACCACGGGATCTCGAGCCGTGCCGCCTCAATCGTGGAGAGGCTTCCGTCGCGAAGCTTGCCCAGGTAGGTGGCCGTGTGGACGAGTCCGAGGTCGGTCCAGGCGGCCGGCTCGGGAACGAGCCACCCGTCTTCCGGGATCACTCGATCCTGCTTGAGCCGCTCGGCGATGCGCGCGTACTTGTCCGTCGGGTAGATATGTGGACCGATCGCGATGTGGTAGCGCTCGGAGTAGACGACGCGCACACGCGCCTACTGGACGGTTTCGTGCACCGGCGCGGCGTCGGTCGGCGCATCGGTGCGCGGCGGCTTCGTGGCCACCTGCGGCAACGTCAACGCCAACTCCAGCACCTCGTCGACCATCGACACGTAGTGCACGTTGATCTCACGGCGAAGATCCTCGCTGAGATCCTCGTTCACGTTCTTCTCGTTCTGTGCGGGCAGGATGACCTCCACGATGCCGACGCGACGGGCCGCAAGCACCTTCTCCTTGATGCCGCCAACCGGCAGCACATTGCCCGACAGCGTGATTTCGCCGGTCATCGCGAGGTCACCTCGCACCGGTCGACCCGTCAGCTCCGAGACGAGCGCGGTCACCATCGTGACGCCCGCAGACGGCCCGTCCTTCGGAATCGCACCGGACGGCACGTGCAGGTGGACTTCCGCGTCCTTGTAGAACGCCGGGTCGACGTCGAACCGATCGACGTTGGCGCGGAACCAGGATAGCGCGGCACGCGCCGATTCCTTCATCACGTCACCGAGATGACCCGTCAGTGTCAGCGTGCCTCCGCCCGTCATCCGCGTTGCCTCGACGAACAACACGTCGCCGCCGACTGGCGTCCACGCCAGCCCGATGGCGACACCCGGCTTCTTCGTCCGCTCTGCGACTTCCTCATCGAGAAACTTCGGTGCACCGAGCATTTCCACGACCGTGTCGGCCGTCACCTCGACGGCCGTCTCGTCACCCTCGGCGTGCCGCCTGGCCACCTTGCGGCAGAGCGCCCCGACCTCGCGTTCGAGATTTCGCACGCCGGCTTCACGTGTGTAGCCCCGAATGACCGCGCGCAGCGCGTCCTCCGTGAATCGGAGCTTCTCGTCGGTCAGCCCATGGTTCGTCACCTGCCGGGCGACCAGATGCTCCGTGGCGATGACGTACTTCTCGTCCTCGGTGTAGCCGGGCAGCTCGAGCACCTCCATCCGGTCGCGGAGCGCGGGCGGGACGGGGTCGAGGATGTTCGCGGTCGTGATGAAGAGCACCTCAGACAAGTCGAACGGCACGTCCAAATAGTGATCGCGGAAGGTGTTGTTCTGCTCGGGATCGAGCACCTCGAGGAGCGCCGACGCGGGATCTCCCCGGAAGTCCATCCCCAGCTTGTCGATCTCGTCGAGAATGAAGACGGGATTCTTTGACTCGGCGCGCCGCAGCCCCTGAATGACCTGACCGGGCAACGCGCCGATGTAGGTCCGCCGGTGGCCACGGATCTCCGCTTCGTCTCGCATTCCGCCGAGCGAGACACGCACGAACTTCCGCTCGAGCGAGGTCGCGATACCCTTGGCGAGGGACGTCTTGCCTACGCCCGGCGGTCCCACGAAACAGAGGATCGGCCCCTTCATGTTGGGGTTGAGCTTCCGCACCGCCAGATACTCGAGGATGCGGTCCTTTGCCTTGTCCAGCCCCGAGTGGTCGGCGTCCAGCGTGTCCTTCGTCTTCTTGAGATCTATCACCTCATCCGTGCGCGCGTCCCACGGCAGCGCCACGAGCCAGTCGAGATAGGTTCGCGACACGGTGTATTCCGCCGCCGCGACGGGCATCTTCGACAACCGGTCCAGCTCCCTGATCGCCTCCTTCTTGACGGGTTCCGGCATGCCGGCCGCCTCGATCTTCTCTCGAAGCTCCTCCATCTCCTTTGTCTGATCGTCGGTCTCACCGAGCTCCTTCTGAATCGCCTTGAGCTGCTCCCGCAGCAGGTACTCGCGTTGGTTCTTGCCGACCTCCGACTGGACCTGCGACTGAATCTTCGACCCGAGCTCGAGGACCTCGAGCTCCTTGATCAGAATGCGGTTGAGATCGTCCATCCGTGTGCGGACGTCCAGCGTATCGAGCACCTGCTGCTTGGCGCCGGTCGGGATAGTGGTGAGGCTCGACGCAATGAAATCGGCGAGCTTCCCCGGCTCACCGATATTGCCGGAGAGCGCCTGGAGGTCGTCGGACAGCAACGGAGACAGCGACACGACCTGTTGGAAGTTGTTCTTGATGTTGCGCTGCAGCGCGTCAATCTCGAGCCGGTCGTCCTCGTGCACGAGCTCTGTGGCCTCATGCACGGACCCGATGATGAACGGCTGCGATTGCACGATGCCGTCGAGCTCGACGCGAGCCAGCCCCTGGACGATGAGGCGCAGGCTGCCATCCGGCAGTTTGAACATCTTGTGGATGTGCGTGAGCGTACCGACGGCGTACAGATCATCCTTCTCCGGCTCTTCGATCGCCGCCTCCCGCTGCGTGAAGACGCCCACCAGGTGACCGTCAGCCACCGCCTGGTCGATGAGCTTGATCGAGCTCTGCCGCGCCACAGCCAACGGCATGAATGAGTTGGGGAACAGCACCGTATCTCGAAGCGGCAGAATCGGTAGCTCCGGTGGGACCGAGACCGGTCGCTCCCCGTCACCCGGGTCGCTCACGAGCTCCACGTGTTCGTCGCTCATCAGGGTATCTCCCAGAAACACGACGCCCCGCGCGAGGCGGGGCCGAACAGAAGCCGACACTCGTCCCAGTTGCGTTCTAGCGATGCATCCTGAGTATCGCGCGGCGCGCCGAGGCCACCACCGATCCGAGCCCCGTCCCGCTTCGGCCACGCGCGGCGGCGCACGTCAAGCATAGGCGACCCTGCCAATTCCAATCCCGGCGCCGCCCCATGCGCGGGGCGACACCGGTCGAATCGGACGGAACTCGCACGACGATCCTAGCCCGCGAAGTCAGCGAACAATGATACCGCGCCGCGCCGCGGCCCGTGAAGCTGGTCGTGCTGTCGTGCGACCTCACGCGCCTCTTCACACGACGTGCATCGCACCGCGAACGGAAGCGCGCGGAGGCGGCGTTCGGCGATCTCAGAGCCGCACTCGTAGCAGTCGCCGAAGGACCCCTCCTCGAGCCGCGTCAGCGCGTCGCCGATCTTCTTGAGCGTTTCGGCCTTCATCTGGATCAGGGCAAACTCAATGTCGTCCTGGATCTCGGCCTCTGAGTGCTCGGCCTCGTCGCGAACACCTTGCGCAGGAACGGCCGCGCCCTCAGTGCGGACGTCACGCATCTTGTGCTGGACCTCGCCGATGATTTCGAGCCGGCGCTCCTCCAGTATGTTGCGGAGCTCCTCGTAACGGGACGGTTTCTTCTTGGTCTTCGTGCTTGCTGTCCTCATGATGACGGCTCCTTCCGTCATGACCCCCCGCGCGGACGCGCGGATCTTCTCGGATCCAACACTTCTACTCAACACGTCGTTACGCACATGCAAGACTTATACCGATTCCTGGTCGAAGGTGCCCGCCCCCAAGGGGTAGGCACACCTGCTTGCCGACAACGCGAACGCTTACTTGCCCGGGAAGAGCGAGGAGGGAGTGTTAGGGAAGCAACGCTGACGAAACGGCCGCTACGGTCCCCTTGCGTCCTGGCTCATCCGGTGTAACGCATTCATCACAAGCGTGTTACACGATTCATTGCATCCGCCCTCCGCGGCGCGTTCATTCTCTTAGACGTCGGAACACGTCTCTCGGTTTCCAGATTCCCCACCGATGGTGCCCTCCGCAGGGGACATCAGGTTCCAGCCGTCCGCACAGTGGGTGCCACTTCGTGTCAACCCGTGTCACGATGTTGTACCGCGCCGCACGGGGCACGCTATAGAATTCTGGTGGGACAGTTCACACAATGGCCAAGCCGACCTGCCCTCTCTGCACTCGCCGCCGGGCGCGGCGGTTCTGTCCGTCGCTCGATCGGCACATTTGCGCTGTCTGTTGCGGGACCAAACGCGGCGTAGAGATCACCTGTACGGCGGACTGCAGTTATCTCCGAGCCTCGCACGACCACCCTCCGGCTGTGGTCCAGCGGCAACAGGAGCGCGACCTCCGGTTCCTCGTACCGCTGCTCGGTGGCCTCACCGAGCGGCAACAACAGATCGCCTTCTTGCTACAGACATTCCTGCGGTCCGAGCGGCCGGAGCCGCCGCCGCTGTCCGATGCAGACGTGGAGGAGGCGGCCAAGGCAATGGCCGAGACGTTCGAAACCGCGAGCCGCGGCATCGTCTACGAGCACCACGCATCGTCGCTGCCCGCCCAACGTCTGGCGGCCAACCTCAAGGAGCGAATCGACACGCATCGCCGCGACGGCGCACGGTTGTCCGACACCGATGTCGCGATCGCATTGCGCCGCATCGAGACGGCAGCACGCGAGGCACAGACCGAGCTCGGTGGCGGACCGAACGCCTATCTGACCTTGCTCGAGCGCGTGTTGCAGCCGCGCGACACGTCCGACGCGGCGGACTCCGGCAAAGGCGCGGAGGCCGCAGATGCCGGCTCGCGCCTGATCGTGCCGGGGTAGGGCGACTCCAGGCCTGCTCTGGCGCACCTCCCAGCAGGGACCTCGGTGCTATACTCTGTGGCTTGGATTGAGTGAGAGTGTGAAGCCATGGCGAAGCGTTGCGAGATTTGTGGGAAGGGCCCGGTCGTCGGTCGAAACGTCAGCCACGCACACAACGTGACTCCGCGCCGATTCGAGGCGAACATCCAGACCGTTCGGGCCGTCATCAACGGCGGCGTCAAGCGTGTGCGCGTCTGCACTCGCTGCATACGCTCGAACAAGATCACAAAAGCAGCCTAGCAGCCTCTCGACTGCCGGGGCGTCGCGGCCGCGGACCATGCGGACAGCCATCCACACAGAGAACGCTCCCGCCGCGATTGGTCCCTACTCCCAAGCCGTTCGCACCGGGCACCTGCTGTTTGTCTCGGGCCAGGTGGCCCTCGACCCGGCGAGTGGGGTGCTCGTGGACGGCGACGTCGCGGTGCAGACTCATCGCGTCATGCGTAATCTCGTCGAGATCCTCGTCGCGGCCGGCGCCTCGTTCCAGGACGTCGTGAAGACGACCGTCTTCCTGGTCGATCTGGACGACTTCGCGGCGATGAACGAGGTCTACGCGACCTATGTCGGAGCTCCGGCCCCGGCGCGCGCGACGATTCAAGTCGCGAAGCTTCCCAAGGACGCCCGCGTCGAAATCGACGCCGTCGCCGCCCTTCCAAACTAGAACCGACTCTCCAGAGACGAGAAGCGTCCGGGGGACGTCCGCTACTGCTGGCGCTGGACACGCTCGACGTCGAGCACGCCGGGGACGGCGCGCACGACCTTGATCACGCGCTGCAGGTGCTTGAGGTCGTTGATTTCCATGGTGACGCTGATGCGGCCGCGCTGACCTTCATTGGTCGTCGCCTCGACCTTGCGTATGTTGATCTTCCTATCCGCGATGCGCGATGTGACGTCGGCCAACATTCCACGCCGGTCTTCCACCTGCATGGTGAGACAGACGGTGAACGACGACGCGTCGCCGGCCTTGTCCCAGACGACATCGATCCGGCGCTCGGGATCGTAAAACAGGTTGATGACATTGGGACACGACGCGGCGTGGACCGAGACGCCTTTGCCCCGGGTGACGTACCCGACGATCTGCTCGCCGCGAATCGGGTTGCAGCACCCGGCGCGAAACACCATGAGGTCGTCGAAGCCACGCACCTTGATCGTGTCTTGGTTCGGCCGCAGCACGCGCCGCACGACCGATGCGATCGCGGTTTCCTTCTTCTTCTCGCCCAGTTGCTCCCGTGGCACCAGTCTGCCGAGCACATCCCGAGCCGAGATCTTGCCGTAACCGATCGACGCGCAGAGGTCATCGGCTCTGGACAGTCCGAGCTCGCTCGCGACCCGGGCCAGGGCTTCGGCATCGACCAGCGCCTTTGCCTTCACGTCGAAGCGCCGCGCTTCCTTGTCGAGGAGCTTCCGCCCCAGCTCGACCGCCCGCACTTTCTCTACTGCATGGATGAAGTGCTTGATCTTGTTGCGCGCGCGTGACGTCGCGGCGAAATTGAGCCAGTCGCGGCTGGGCGTGTGACCGGCCGCAGTCACAACGTCGACGATATCGCCGCTCTGGAGACGTGTCCGCAACGGCACCATCCGACCGTTCACCCGCGCGCCGACGCAGGTGTGCCCGACGTCCGTGTGGATGGTGTATGCGAAATCGACCGGCGTGGCGCCACGCGGGAGCGCCTTGACCTCGCCCTTGGGCGTGAAGGTATACACCTCCTCCGGATACAGATCGAGCTTCAGGCTGTGGATGAACTCGCGTGGGTCGGGTACTTCCTTCTGCCACTCGAGCAACTGACGCAGCCACTGGAAGTACTGCTCGTCGGTCTCCGCGCCGACTCGTCCCTCCTTGTACTTCCAGTGGGCGGCAATGCCCTCCTCCGCCACCTGATGCATCTGCTCCGAGCGAATCTGGACCTCGAACGGAAAGCCGCGATCGCTCACCACCGAGGTGTGCAGCGATTGGTAGCCGTTCGGGCGTGGCATCGCGACGAAGTCCTTGAACCGGCCAGGAACCGGCGCCCACGTCTGGTGGATGATGCCGAGCGCCCCGTAACAATCTCGCACCGACGGCGTAATGACGCGCAGCGCGATCAAGTCGTACACCTCTTCGAGACCGATTTTCTGGCGTCTGAGTTTTTGGCGAATACTGAAGAGCCGTTTGATTCGACCCTCCAACGCCACGATCGGGACCTGTGACTCGCGTAGCTTCTCCTCGAGCGTCCGCTTCAGCAACGCTACCGTGTGCTCCGTCGCACGCCGGCGCTCATCCACCCACGCGCGCAACGTCTCGAACGTCTTCGGGTCGAGATGCCTGAATGCGATCTCCTCGAGCTCGTTCTTGACCTTGCTCATTCCCAGTCGGTGCGCGATCGGCGCGTAGATGTCCAGCGTCTCTTGTGAGATTTTGACCTGCTGATCCTCACTCAGATGATCCAGCGTCCGCATGTTGTGCAGCCGGTCGGCGAGCTTGACGAGAATCACGCGGACGTCGTCGACCATCGCCAGCAGCATTTTTCGGAAGTTCTCCGCCTGGCGTTCCTCGCTCGACGAGAACGGGATCGTGCTGATTTTGGTCACGCCCTCGACGACGTGTGCGACCTCTGGACCGAACAGCTCCCGGACGTTCTCGATGGTCGTGAGCGTGTCTTCCACGACGTCGTGCAGCAGGCTGGCCGCGATCGCGACGTTGTCGAGCTTCATGTCCGCGACGAGCGCGGCCACCTCGAGCGGATGGGTGATGTATTGCTCGCCCGACTGGCGCGTCTGGCCAGCGTGCTCCAGGGCGGAAAACTCGTATGCGCGATGCAACAGGTCGGTGTCGGCCTCGGGGTCGGTGGACCGAACCCGGGCCAGGAGATCGTCGAACCTGATCATGAAAACTGGTGTCTAAGCAAGAAGATACGGGGATCGCCCCGCGGCTGGACCCATCATATGGATCCGTCCGGGAGAGGGTCAAGAACGCGGCCATCGCGACCGAAGGCCTGCCGGCAGCGCCCACGTTCAGGTGCCGCGAACGCCAGCTCGGTCGTTTCAACACAGGCGCGGGCGACTACGTACAACAGACTGATACATAAGGAAATACGGCGACATCTTGATCCTTGACTTGCGCTTTTTCGCTTCACTATACTGGTCCGGTTTCCAGGGGTTGATACGCGACCGGCTGGGCCCGGGCACCATGCAATCGAGCGTCAGCACCCATACCTCCCAGGTGTACCGGCACATCGAACAGACCGGCTGAAAGGGGAACGCCATGAATACGGGACCGAGCCTCGCGAGAGTGGCCATCATCGCCGTTGCAACGATGCCGCTCGTCTCCTGCACATTCTTTGACGAGCTCACCGCCATGCGGACGTTCAGGGACGCCAATACGGAATACCAGCGCGCCAACTACGACGCGGCCATCGAGGCGTACGAGCAGGTGCTCAGCCTGATCCCCGCGAACCCGGAAAGCGATCTGGCGCAGCAGATGACCACCGCCTACTTCTTCATCGCGAACAGCTACGACAACCTGTACAAGCCGGCGTTGCGCGGCGAAGCTGAGAACGATGCCTTTCTCGACGAGGCCGTCGAATACTACCGGCTGGCGAGCGAGCGCAGTAGCGACCCGGCCTATCGCAAGCTGTCGATGCAGTATCTCGTCGCGGCGTACGGGGCGGACCGCAAGAACGACCCGGGCTCGTCCGAACCCATCCTGCGCGACATGATCCAGCTCGACCCGGCGGACCCCGACAACTACTTCGCGCTCGCCCGGCTCTATGAGGAGGCCGGCCTGTTCGAGGATGCCGAGGCGGTCATGCTCGAGGTCAGAAACCTGCGACCGGACGACACGACGGTCTACCTGCAGCTCGCGGGCTTCTACGACCGGGCTGGCGACTTCGACCGGACCATCGAGCAACTCGAGCAGCGCGCGACCGTCGAGCCGGACAACCCCGAGGCCTACTACACCATCTCGACCAAGTACTGGGAGAAAGCGTTCCGTGACTTCCGGATCACCCAGGAGGTGAAGGCCGAGTACGTGATGGCCGGTCTCGAGGCCGCGGACCGCGCCCTCGGACTGAACGCACGCTACATCGACGCACTGGTCTACAAGAACATCCTGCTGCGGATGCAGGCGAACATGAGCGAGGACGTAGACGAGCAGGACGCGTTGCTCGCCGAGGCCGACGAGTTGCGGGACCTGGCCCAGCGGCTTCAGGACGAGCAGCGAGGCGGCGCGGCCGGTCAGTAAGGCCGCTGCCGCCCAAGAGGAAGCGGCGCACACGACAGGGCCGGCCGCTCGCATGAGCGACCGGCTCTTCGTGCGTACCGGCCATTGGCGTCCAGTGAGCCACCCCGGCTACGTGCGGTCGCGTACACAACAAGGGCCGGGCTCCTCACGGAATCCCGGCCCCTGAATCAGCAATGCAGACCGTTTAGAGTGCCTGGGCTCCGGCGGCGCGACGCATCCCTTCGGTGACGATCCCGACCTTCTCGACACCAGCACCACGCGCGGCGTCGATCACGTCGATGATCTCCCCGTAGGTCAACGAGCCGGCGCCGGCAATGAACATCGTCTTATCTCGGCGGGTCTCGAAGATCGAACGCAACTCGGACTGCAGCGTGCCGGGATCCATCGGCTGCTGGTTGACCGAGATTCGCCGATCTGCCGTGTACTCGAGGACGATCTGGGTGCTGTCCGTCGCAGCCTGTTGCGAGCCTTGCGTCTCGAGTGGCAGGTTGATGTCGAGCCCGCGCTGTCCGAGGGGCAACGCCGCCAGGAAGATGACGATCAGCACCAGCAGGACGTCGATGAACGGCGTGATGTTGATATCCGAGTTGGAATGTAGCGTTTCCGCCTCGATGACGTCTTCGGCGCCGTGATGCTTGCGTGCAGTTGATGCCATGATCAGCCTCCCGCCGCGCTACCGATGTCACGCTCGGTAATCAGCCCGATGTCCTCGATCCCGGCCCGCTGGAGCTGGTCCATCAAGGTCATCACCGCAGAGTACTGAGCACTCACATCGGCCTTGATCAGCAGGATCCGCTCGAACTTGCGATCCATCGCACGATTGATGGAGTTGAGCAGCTCCGACTGTGTTGTCGCGATGTTGTCCACGAAGTAACGGCCGTCGGCCGTCACGGCGATGACGGTGTTGTCGTCGTTGTCCGGCTTGTCGCTCGTGTTGGACGCATCCGGAAGCGTCAGCTGCACACCGGCCGTCAACAGCGGCGCGATCAGCATGACGATGATCAACAAGACCAGCATCACGTCGGCGAGCGGCGTGATGTTGATCTCGGAGTTAAGCCCGCCCGATTTCGCGCCAACCTGCATTCCCATGGTGAAGAACCCTCCTCAACACGTGCGTGGGCGAGCTAGGACTTCTTGATGAAGTAGTCGACCATCTCCGTCGACGAGTTGTCCATCTCGACGGTGAAGAACTCGAGGCGCCCCGTCAGGTAGTTGTAGAACCAGACGGCCGGAATAGCGACGACGAGCCCGAACGCCGTGCCCATGAGCGCCTCCGAAATCCCGCCCGACACGGCGCCCAGACCACCGGACCCGGTGGCGGCGATGCCCTGGAATGCGTTGATGACGCCGAACGTCGTCGCCAGCAAGCCGACGAACACCGCCGTGGAGCCGATGGTCGCCAACGCGCCCATCCCTCTCTTGAGGTCGGCGGACGTCAGCGCGGCAGCGCGCTGGATCGAGCGCCGGACGGCGTCCACGACGTCGTCCTTTTCTAGCTGCACGCCAGTATCCAGCTGGAACTGGTACTCCTGGAGGCCTGCAAGAATGACCTTGCCAACGTGGCTGTATCTGTAGCTTTTGGACTGCGATGCCGCGATCGCGTCCTTGAGCTTGCCGTCCTTGAGGTGTTTCGCCAACTGCGGCGCGAGCAGCATCGACTGCTTCTTTGCCTGGAGGAACGTGAACAGGCGCTCGAAGAAAACACCGACGGACCACATCGACATGACAGCCAGCACACCCATGAGCAACTTGACGAGCAGACTCATCTGATCCCACATCTCGAGATAATCAATATCCATCTGTGTCTCCTTGAGGACCCGGCCGAACCGTGTTCCCGGTCTATTGCAACGTAAAGTTCACCGTCACCGTCATGATGACCGGGACCGGTACGCCGTTCAGCAGCGTCGGCGTGTACTGCCACTGCTTCACCGCCGTCACCGCTGCTTCGTCGAGCAGCGGCACCGAGCGCAGCACGTTGACTTCAGCCACGGCCCCCGTGGGCCCGATGACCGCCTCGAGAATGACGACGCCCTGCACGCGTGCCGCACGGGCCACCTCGGGATAGCGCGGCGGAACGTCACGCGTTTTCGTGGGCGCGGTGATTGAGCCGCCGACACGAACCGGCTCCGGCGGCGGCGGCGGCGGCGGCGGCGCTGACGGTAGCCCGCCGACGATGCCGCCGACGATACCACCGGCGACGCCAGCTTCAACGCCGCGCACTTCGGTAAGGTCGAACCCCGTTTCTTCGACGATTTCCTCCGGCGCGACGATCGGCGCGGCGTTTGGATTCACATCGATGACCGGCGGCGGTGGTGCCGCCTCGGCCGTTGGAGGCGGCGGGGGCGGGGGCGGCGGGGGCGGGGGCGCCGAAACGAACGCCATCATCGAGCTCGGGGTCGGCAACGCGTCGACCGCCATCAGCGGCACGATCACGACCGCGCCGATCACGGCCACGTGCGCGGCGATCGACACTGGCACCGTGTACCACTTCTTGCTGCCGAGCGTGATCGACGGATTCGACACCTCGCCGAACATCGTTAGCTCGACCTTCTTTGCGGGTGCCGGCTTCGCGGTCGCTTTCTTCTTCGTGTCCGCCACGTGTCCCCTCCTCGCCTGCGCGAAGCGCGGGCGCCGCCACAGGAGCGACGATTATAGCAGGCCAAAAACCGGTGTCAACGAACCGAACCGCCCGATCGCTTCATCCCTAGATTCGACACCGATCGGGCGAAAAAGGTCCTTTCCATCAGCGACGTCGGCGAGCTTCACGCGTCGGCTCCGATACCGCTGGGACGGCCACGCTCACTGCCGGGCTGCGCGCTAAAACGGGGCATCTTACCCGCACCATCAGCGTCAGTCAATCACTGATTTATTGATGCGGTCAGCTCATCCAGGACACGACGAGCGGCGCAAAGATGACGGCGACGATCGTCATCAGCTTGATCAGGATGTTGAGGCTGGGTCCCGAGGTGTCCTTGAAGGGGTCCCCGACCGTATCGCCGATAACCGCCGCCTTGTGTGGCTCCGAACCCTTGCCGCCGTGGTGCCCTTCTTCGATGTATTTCTTGGCGTTGTCCCAGACCCCACCAGCGTTGGCCATCATCAGCGCCATCAGCACACCAGTGACCAGCGCGCCCGCGAGAAGGCCTCCGAGCCCGGAGACACCGAGCAGGAACCCGGTGAGCACCGGCGCCGACACGGCAATGAGCCCGGGCACGATCATCTCGCGGATCGCCGATTTCGTCGAAATCTCGACGCACCGCGCCGAATCGGGCTCGGCTTTGCCTTCCATCAATCCGGTGATTTCCTTGAACTGGCGGCGGACCTCCTCGATCATGGCGTTCGCGGACCGGCCCACGGCGTTCATCGTCAATGCGGAAAAAAGGAACGGCAACATGCCGCCGAGCAGCATGCCGATCAGCACGTTGGGGTTGTCGAGCGCCAGGCTGAGATAACTCGGGTCGAACGCACCCTCGCCGCCCGCCTCGGCGACGGCCTCGCCAGCCTTCGCTCGAAACGTGCTGAAGAGCGCCAACGCCGTCAGCGCCGCCGACCCGATTGCGAACCCTTTGCCCATCGCCGCCGTCGTGTTGCCGACCGCATCGAGCGCGTCGGTCCGCTCCCGGACGAACGGCTCGCACTTGCTCATTTCGGCGATGCCGCCCGCGTTATCGGCGACCGGTCCGTATGCATCGACGCCGAGACTGATGCCGAGCGTCGACAGCATGCCGACGGCGGCGATCGCGATGCCGTAGAGCTCGGCGAACGAATAGCTCGCGAAAATGGCGATGCAGATGACGACAATCGGGAGGGCGCAGGACATCATGCCGACACCCAGCCCCGCAATGATGTTGGTCGCGGGACCGGTCTCCGATTGCTGCGCGATCCGGTGTGCCGGTGGCTTGTCCTTCCCGGTGTAGTACTCCGTCAATCGGCCGATCGTGACGCCCGCCACGACCCCGAACACCACGCACCACAGCACCGCGAGCGGGATCTCGAGCAGCGCGACGAGCACACCGGCGCCGATGAACACGAGCAGCGACGCCGTCAACAGGCCTCGCTCGAGAGCCGTCCCGATCTTGCGTTCGTCATCGGTCTTGACGACGAACGTGCCCAGGATCGACGCGACGATGCCGACCCCGGCGAGCAGGAGCGGGAAGAGCACGAGGTTGGACTGGAGCGCTCCGAACGCCGCCTCTTCGACCCCCCACAGCGCAAGGGCCGCGGGTGCGCCGAGCAGCCAGGCGAGGGCGATCGACGAGATGATGCTCCCGACGTAGGACTCGAACAGATCCGCGCCCATGCCGGCGACATCGCCGACGTTGTCACCGACGTTGTCCGCAATCGTGGCTGGGTTTCGGGGGTCGTCCTCCGGGATGCCGGCCTCAACCTTGCCCGACAGGTCGCCGGCCACGTCCGCCGCCTTCGTGTAGATCCCGCCACCAACACGAGCAAACAAAGCAATCGACGACGCGCCGAGCGAGAACCCGAACAGCGCTTCGATCGCGCTGGGACCCTCGCCGCGCAACCCGCCGTACGCGAAGTACAGGACCGAAACGCCGAGTGTCCCGAGCGCGACCACGGTCAGCCCCATCACCGCGCCGCTCGAGAACGCGATACGCAACGCGCCCGACAGGCTCTGGGTCGCCGCCTGCGTGGTGCGCACCGCCGCCCCGGTCGCCGTCCGCATCCCGATCCAGCCGGCCGTGGCCGACAGCAGCGCGCCCACGAGAAAGCTGACCGCCGTCAGCAGCGCATTGTCCGGCAGGAACAGCCACAGGATGACGAACATGACCCCGACGAATCCGGCGAGCACGGTGTACTCGGTCCGCAAAAAGGCCATCGCACCGGCACGGATCAGCGCGGCAATGCGCTGCATTCGGTCGGTGCCCGCGTCTTGCCGACTGATGGTCCGGATCAGGAATACGGCGAAGAGCGCGGCCGCAACCGGCGCCCCCCAACCGAGCACGAAATATAGTTGTTGCCCCATTCACCTTCTCGCTCATCCGGCTAAACCCGGCAGATTAGCAACCCCGTTTTCGATGTGTCAAGACGCGTTCGGTCGGAGCTTGGCGCGCTCGACACGCAGACGCTCTGACATCGCCATCCCGCCCGTCAGAAAGACTTGCACGCCTTCTTGCACGGTCAGCTCCGGAAAGGCCACGACCGTCCGTGGATAGATGTGGATGTCACCGAAATAAATATGGTTCGTCGGCACGTAGACGGCGACCAACTCCTCGGCGCCGCCGCGATCTTCGAGCGTGAACTCCTTGGTGAGGAATCCGAGGATCAGCCCGCGCTTTGGGTCGTCCGCCAGCACGACCCGCTTGAAGCCGAGCTGGTTGTCCGGTGAGAAGGCGGCGACGAGCTGCTTGACCGGTCCGTAGACCGCGCGAAACACCGGGAGCCGGAGCAAGTAGGTTTCGCCGCGCTCCAGGACGCGACGCCCGAAGACATTGGTCGCGACGGCCCCCACCATCACGACAATCACCAGCAACGTCGCGAGCCCGAGGCCCGGAATCTCCCGACCGAGCCACCGCGCGTATACCGGTCCCATGACGCCGTCGATCAGCTGAAACAACCAGACGAACGCCGCGACGCTGATGACCAGCGGCACGGTCACGACGAAGCCAGTGACCGCGCTACGCCGGAGCCACTGCATCGAATCCCCTCGCCCGAACGCTCATGACCGCACGGCCCACACGACGACCGAGCCCGCCAGGCCGAGCCGGTAGACGGCGAAGACGTCGAGCGAATGCCGCGAGATATAGCGAATGAAGTACTTCACTGCGAGGTATCCCACGACACCCGATGATGCGATACCGATGGCAAACGGGACCGCTGCCCCCTCCGGGAGGCCCGGCCCGAGGTCCAGTGCGGCCTTCGCGGACGCCGCGACGATGGCCGGCACGCCGAGGAGAAAGGCAAACCGAGCCGCACGCTCCCGGCGCATGCCCATCAACATGGCCACCGTCAGCACGGCGCCGGACCGCGATACGCCTGGAACCAGCGCCGCCGCCTGCGCCAGCCCGAGCCCCAGCGCCCCGATGGAGCCGAGGCTCTTCTCGTCCCGGGTTCGGGGCCCGCCGGATCGCTCCGCCGCGAGCATGACGACCGCGCCGACCGCAAGACTGACGCCCGCGACCTCGGCGGTCCTGAGCGAATCCGTAATGAAGTCCCCCATCGTGATTCCGACCAGAGCGATCGGCACGGTCCCGATGGCCAGGCACCGGAGCATCCGGGCGGAATCATCGCCACCCGTGAACCAGGTCGCCCGCGTTGCCGCCGCGCCAGCGAGGCTGGCGAGGTCGTGACGAAAGTACACCACCACCGCCGCGAGCGTGCCGACGTGGCACGCAACGTCGAAGGCCAGGCTCAACTCTCCGGCCACGTCCCATCCCAGAAATGTCCGCGCCAGGATCAGATGAGCGGAGCTGGATACGGGCAGGAACTCGGTCAGCCCCTGGACCGTCCCGAGCAACGCGGCCTGGACGGCGGTCAGGACGCGCGCGCCTTCCGGCTCTGCCGTTTCGAACGCTGTGGCGGGCTCGCGGGCGTCGTCAGCGCCGCCTTCTTCCGCTTCGTGGCCTTGCCCTGTGTGATCGCCACGGCAATGACCGCCGCAATGAAAATCGTCGAGTAGGTGCCGCTGATGACGCCGACCAGGATCGTGAACGCGAACCCACGCAGCACCTCACCGCCAAAGACATACAGCGCGAGCGCGGTGAACCCGGTGGTCCCAGACGTGATGATCGTCCGGGCAAGCGTTTGGTTGATGCTCGTATTGACGAGATGGTCGAACGTGTCCCGGCGCATGACTCGGAGGTTCTCGCGCACGCGGTCGAAGACGACGATGGAGTCATTCACGGAGTAGCCGGTGATGGTGAGCATGGCCGCGACGACGTTGAGCGAGAGCTCGTAGCCGAAGAACATCAGCAGCGACACGGTGATGAGGATGTCGTGGGCCACGGCAACCACGGCACCGACTGCGAAACTGAACCGGAACCGGAGGCCGATGTAGAGGAGGATGCCGACCATCGCGAAGAGGAACGCGTTCCTGCCGCGCTGGGTCAGCTCGCGGCCGATGAGCGGTCCGACGAGCTCCTGGTTGATCACTTGGTACGCCCCGAGGTCGCTCTGATCCAGCGCGGAGCGGACGGCGTTCGCGCCTTCCTCGAGACTCGCGCCCTGCTCGGGACCCGACTGCGGCAGTCGCACCAGGACCTGGTTCTCCGCGGCGGTTCCGAATTGCTGGACGTCCTTCTCCTCGATGGCGGACAGCGCGGCTCGAACCGCACCTTCCGCGGTCGATTGCTCGAACTCGACGATGATCAACGTGCCGCCCGAGAAATCGATGCCGAGCGGCAATCCGCGGGCCACCAGCATCGCCAGCCCAGCGGCGATGATCACCATCGACCCGCCAAAGGCATGCCAGCGCCACTTGAGGAAGTTGAAGTTGGGAGTCTTGAAGATCGCCATGGACACGCTTGGGGAGTGCTAGATGCTCAGCGTCGCCGCGTGGCGACGGGACAGAATCGCCTCGAACATCGTGCGCGAGACGAAGACCGCGGTGAAGATGTTGGAGACGAGGCCAAAAAACAGCGTGGTGGCGAACCCCTGGATGGGACCCGACCCGAACTGGAACAGGAACGCGGCCGCAATGAGCGACGCCACGTGGGTATCGATGATCGTGAGCAAGACGCGGTCGAACCCGGCCGCGACGGCGGCCTTCACGCTTTTGGCCGACCGCAGCTCCTCCTTGATCCGCTCAAAGATCAACACGTTGGAATCGACGCCGATGCCGATCGTCAAGATGAACCCCGCAATCCCCGGCAGTGTCAGCACCGCGCCGATGTAGGCCATACAGGCCGTCAGGATCAGCAGGTTCATTCCGACGGCCACGACGGCGTTGATCCCGGCAAGCTTGTAGTACGCGAGCATGAAGAACGCGACCAGGATCAGCCCGGCCACGGACGCCGTGACCCCTGCGCGAATCGAATCGGCGCCCAGCGAGGGGCCGATGGTACGCTCCTCGAGGTAGGTCAGCGACGCGGGAAGCGCGCCCGAACGCAGCTTGATCTGCAGGTCTTCGGCCTCCTGCTGTGAGACCCCGGTGATCTGACCGCGATCGGTGATACGCCCCTGTAGGACCGGCGCCGATTGCACCTGCCCGTCGAGGATAATGGCGAGTTGCCTGCCGATATTCTGCCCGCTGATGTCGCCGAACTTGCGCGCGCCCTCTCGGTTGAGCGTGAAGCTCACCGCCGGCTGGTTGAACTCATCCAGCGACGGACTGGCGTTCCGCAGGTCGCGGCCGGTCACGGCGGCCACACGACGTACGAGGTAGTAGAACGGCTCCGTCGACCCGCCGGGCACGAGCGCGTTGGGCAACTCGGTCACGACCTCCATGTCCGGCGGCACGACCCCGTTTCGCCCTTCGAGCAGCAGCTCTCGACTTGGCGCCGGCCCCTCCTCGACGATCTTCAGCTCGAGTAGCGCCGGTGAGCCGATGAGCTCCTTGGCGCGGGCGACGTCGGCGACCCCCGGCAGCTGGACCAGAATCTGGTCGCCAATGCCGTAGGGCGCGACGACCGGCTCCGCCACGCCCAGCTCGTTCACCCGTCGCTCGATCGTGTCGAGGGATTGGCGCACAGCCTCCTCGCGGAGGGACGACACGACCGGCGTCCGCATCCGATAGTCATAGCTGCCGCCGGGCCCAGTGTCGCGGTCGTAGGACGCCGTAAGTCGCTCGTCGGCGATCCGGCGAAACTCGGCATCGAGAGCGGAGGGCACGCCTTCGACGTGGATGGTCGTCGCATCCATAGCAAGAACGGTGGTCGCGTCCATCCCCACCAAGGAGAGCTGCTCGCTGAGCTGCTCGGCGGCGGTTTCCGTCTCGGCGCTCAGCGCGTCGTCGGTCTGCACGCGCATCACGAGATGGACACCGCCCTGGAGATCGAGCCCGAGCCGGATGCGTTCCTCGGGCGGGTAGACGGCCCACGCGGCCAGCGCCGTGACCGCGAGAATCGCCAGGATCTTCCACTGCAGGTTTTTGCGCATCGTCTGAGGCCTAAGGCTAGTTGCTCGATTCCTGTACGACCGGCTCCTCACCCTGATAGCCGCCGACGGCGGCGCGCGAGACCTCGATTCGCACCTTGTCGGCGATCTGGACCTGCACCGACTTGTCCTTCAGCTTGGTGATGGCGCCGTAGATGCCACTTGTCGTTACGACCTTGTCGCCGACCTTCAGCGCGCCTTGAAAATCTTGCACCTTCTTCTGGCGCCGTCGCATCGGCATCAGGATGATGAAGTAGAAGATCCCAAGAATCAGCGCGAACGGCAGAAACTGCACGAGCAGGCTTGGCCGCTGCCCAGCCGGCTGGGCCATGGCGAACACCGCGGTGACGTCGAAAGCGCGCATCAATCGCCTGGGGACTCGTGCCTCGGTCGGCGGGAGTACGTCCGGTGGAAGGCCTGCCTGAATGATTCAAACGAGCCGAACGCGATAGCCTCCCTGATCCGGCGCATCGTGTCAAGGTAGAAGTGTAGGTTATGCAGCGTGTTAAGGGTAGCGGAGGTGATCTCGTTGGCCAGGTAGAGATGCCTCAAATAGGCGCGCGAGAAATGCGTGCACGTGTAGCAGTCGCAGGATTCGTCCACGGGGCGATCGTCCTCAGCATACGCGGCTCCTTTGATGGAGATGGGGCCGCGGCCGGTGAACAGCTGCCCGTTGCGTGCGTTCCGCGTCGGCAGCACGCAATCGAAGAGGTCGATCCCGCGTGCGACCGCTTCGACGAGATCGTCGGGCATGCCGATTCCCATGAGGTATCGGGGGCGCTCGGGCGGTAGGAGCACCGCTGTTCGACCGGCGATGTCGTACATGACGGTGGACGGCTCCCCGACGCTCAACCCACCGATCGCGTACGCGTCGAAACCAATGGCGATGGTGGCGCGGGCGCTCTCTTCCCGTAGCTGCGGAAAGACACCACCCTGCACGATGCCGAACTGGACCTGGGTCGGCGTCGTCGTCCGCGGCAGGGGGCGCGCCCCGGACCGCCACGCCAGAAACCGCTCGCGCGAACGACGCGCCCACCGCAGCGTGCGCTCCATCGACACCCGGGCCTCGTCCATCGTGACCGGATACGGCGTGCACTCGTCGAAGGCCATCGCGATGTCAGCCCCGAGCCTGCACTGGATGTCGGTGGCCGTTTCCGGTGTGAGGCGATGCGCGCTCCCGTCAAGGTGTGAGCGAAACGACACCCCGTCCTCGTCGATCGACCGCCGATCCCCGAGGCTGAACACCTGATAGCCGCCGCTATCGGTCAGGAGCGGACCGGCCCAGCCCATGAACGTGTGGAGGCCACCGCGACGGGCGACGAGCTCATCGCCCGGCCGGAGATACAGGTGATAGGTGTTGGCGAGCACGACCTGCGCGCCAAGGTCGTGCAGGTCACGGGGCGTCAGCGCCTTGACCGCCCCACGCGTGCCGACGGGCATGAACGCCGGCGTGTCCACGACCCCGTGCGCCGTCGTCAGCTCTCCCGCGCGTGCCACGCCGTCCGTATGCGTGACCCGAAACCCGAACGTCGCGGTCACTGCGGTATAGTACACATCCACAGTGAAGCGCCTGCGCGTTGGCGTGATCTACGGTGGTCGCTCGAGCGAGCACGAAGTGTCGCTCGCTTCCGCCGCCTCAGTCTTTCGCCACCTCGACCCGGCACGCTACGACCCGCTGCCAATCAGAATCGACCGGCGCGGTCGGTGGTCGATCCCGGACGAGGCGCCGACGGCACTCTCCGCGGCCGACGTCATCCGGCAACGGTCGATGCCGGAAGGCGAAGCCGTCGACGCGCGCCCGGAGGCCCACCTTGTCGCCCACCCGACACGGGACACCATCGTGACGATTGAGCGCAGGGAGACCCACGGCGCCACACCCGCCGGACCCGGGACGGCCACGGTCAGCGGACTCGCGCTCGACGTGGTCTTTCCGGTCATTCACGGCCCGTATGGCGAAGACGGGACCCTACAGGGGCTGCTCGAGCTCGCGAACGTCGCGTATGTCGGCGCGGGGGTCCTCGCGTCCGCGGCGGCGATGGACAAAACGGTGGCGAAGGTGCTCTTCGCGGCACACGGGCTTCCGCAGGTCGAGCACGAGGTGGTGTCCGGTCATGCCTGGGACACCGACGCTGACGCCGTCGTCAACCGACTCCAGGCCGGGCTGCGCTACCCGGTCTTCGTCAAGCCGGCCAACCTTGGCTCGAGCGTCGGTGTCTCGAAGGCAGCGGCCGAGCCCGAGCTTCGACGCGGCTTGGCACTGGCCCGCGAGTTCGACGACACGCTCCTCGTGGAGGCCGCCGTACCGAACGCCCGAGAGCTGGAATGCGCGATTCTCGGGAACGAGTCCCCGGAGGTGTCGGTGCCAGGCGAGATCGTGCCGTCGGGGGACTTCTACGACTACGACGCCAAGTACGTTGACGAAGCGTCGCGTCTGATCATCCCGGCGGCTCTCGCGCCGCAGCAGACCGAGACGCTGCGCACGCTGGCGGTCGAGGCATTTCGAGCGGTCGGTTGCGCCGGGATGGCGCGCGTCGACTTCCTGATGTCTCGCGACGATGAGCGGTTGTACCTGAACGAGGTCAACACCATTCCGGGGTTCACCACCATCAGCATGTACGCCAAGTTGTGGGAAGCATCCGGCCTTCGCTATCCCGCGTTGCTCGATCGGCTGATCGATCTCGCCCTCGCGCGTCACGCGCGCAAACAGCAGTTGCGCACGACCCGTCCGACGTCGTGAGTAGTGACTCGTCAACGGAAGTGCGCACGAACGACATAAAGGATTGGGCCAAGGAACCGATACGTTCTCACGTGGGAGCGAGGTTTATTTTTGACTTTCCGTGTATTTTGTGCTTGACACGCCATTCTTCTCATCCATAATCTACATCTGGTATGAGGGTGGACGGCTCAGCCCACCTATAGTGACACTTCGGAGCCGGCAACCAAGCTGAGCAGCCACATTCCAAGGAGGAAGCATGGCAAAGAAGAAGAAAGCAGCCAAGAAGAAGGCCACTAAAAAGAAGGCCACGAAGAAGAAGGGCGCCAAGAAGCGCTAGCGCGAATTTCGCGCGAAAAGGGGGCTACATCAGCCCCCTTTTTTTATGTACGCCGCGGCTACCGCGCATCGGCGCCAAGCGGCTGTTCGCCGTCCCAGACGAGCACGCGGTCGATCCGGTCGCCCGGCTGGAGCGCGTCGACCACGTCCATACCCGACACCACCCGTCCAAACGCGGTGTATCGCGAATCGAGCTGCGGCTGCGGTGAGTGCGTGATGAAGAACTGGCTCCCACCCGTGTCTCGCCAATCGAGCGCCATCCCGACGGTGCCGCGCAGATAGGGCGTTTCGTTCAGCTCGTCGCGCAGCGTGTAGCCAGGCCCCCCCTCGCTGTCATGCCGTGGGTCACCGCCCTGCGCCACGTAATTCGGAACAACTCGGTGGAACGACAGCCCATCGAAAAAGCCTTGACGCGCAAGCGTGACGAAGCTGTCACTGGTGAGCGGCGCGTCGATGACCGCGAGCTCGATCTGGATCGTGCCACGCACGGTTTCGATGTAGACGTGGGGGGAAACCGTCGGCCTGATGAGGTGCGCTGCGGCGTAGTCGACACCGCGGTGCTCCGGCGCCGGTCGTATTGCCCCCTCGTAGTCGTCGCCCGGCTCCAACGTGCCGAGCAGCTCGGCGGCATGCACCCGCACTGCCCAGTCGGCGTCGGCGATGGCGGACCGAAGCGTCTCGACCGCGAGCGGACCTCCATAGGCCGCCAGCGCCTCGAGTGCCGCGCTCCGCGCCAGATAGGACGCGTCGGATCGACCGGCGCGATACGCATCTGCGAGGGTCGCCTCCGCGCCCTCGGGTTGCAACTCGCCAAGCAGCCGCGCCGCGGTTCGTCGCACGACGACGTCGGGCGATGCCAGGTGCTCCGTCAACGTGGCGGCAGCGTCCGGCGCGCGCACGACAACGAGCGCCTCGAGCACGCTCGGCACCACGCGCGGGTCCTCGTCGGTCAGCATCAGCGCCAGGCGGTATTGCGCGGCGTCGGGGTCGATGTGGCGAAGGCCGTCAGCGATCGCCACCCGCACGCGCCAGTCCGAGTCGGACCCGTAGCCTGACAGCGTGAGCACATATGACTCGGGGTCCGCTGCAGCCAGCGCGCGAAGAGAGGCCGCCCGCAGCGGCGGCCAGGGGTGGGATAGGAGCTCCGTGAAGACGTCCACCGATCGTCCGCTGGCGAGACGCCCGAGCGCGTCGATCGCCTCGAGACGGAGCCGGGGATCGAGATCACGCGCGCGGACGAAGGCATCGAGCGCTGCTACGGCTCGGTCGTCGTCAATGGCGCCGAGTGCCTGGATTGCACTCGCGACGACCCTATCGTCGCGCCGGTCGCGGTCGAGGAGCGCGACGAGCGGAGCCACCGCTCGCGGGTCGCCGATGGCGCCGAGTCCCCGCGCCGCAAGGGCCACCCCGACGCTCCCCTGCACACCCGCCAGCGTCGTCAGGGCCTCGAGCGCGCGAGGATCCTCCAATCGCTGGAGCGCGTAGGCGACCGGCCACCACCACAGAATGGGTTGGTCCTCCTCGATGATCGCGCGAGCGAGGGGATCGAACGCGCCCAGATCGGCAAGCGCGTAGAGCCCGAGCCGGAACGCCTCGACCTCGTCGCGTTGGGGGTACGACAGGTCTTCGGGGTCGACGTCGAACGCTGCCGGGACGTGGCGCTCGACCAGCGCGCCAATCGCAGCGGCGGCCGCGCTGTCCCCAACACGGCCGAGCGCCTGCGCCGCGCGACCTTGCACTTTCGCCGATGGGTCCTCGAGCGCCAGCTGCAGTGGGCCGGCAGCCGACACGTCGCCGATCAGACCAAGTGCGAAGGCGGCCATCTGGCGCACCTCCGTCTCGGGATCATCGAGCCGCTCGACGAGCGGCAGCACGGCCTCGACGAGGCCGACGCGACCCAGCGCGAGCGCCGCCCGCCGGCGGAGCCTCGCCTCGGGGTCGGCAAGCAACGCGATCAGGTCCGGACGTTGCGGCGGAGGAACGGCGAGCACCGGTGTTGCGGCGCCGGTGGGCGCGCTTGCGGGCGCCTGAACCGTCACCGGTTCCGGCACCGGGTCCCGCAGCACGCGCTGGTCCTCGAGCCGAAGGATCCAGGAGAGCTTCAGATCCGCCGGTGGCGGGGGCGGCGGCGCCACGACGACGGGCCGCGCGGTCGCGCAGGCGCTCGCGGCGAGTGACGCGGCGAGGAACGTAGAGAGTGCGGAGGTGCGGCGCAGGCGAAACACACTGGCGGTGAACATCGCCGCAGCCATCATAGCACGCAGTGATTTTGGCTATACTCGCGCCATGTTGGACTTTCGCTACATCGCGATCGAGGGTCCGATAGCCGTTGGCAAATGCGCGCTCACTGAGCGCCTCGCCGCCCGTCTCGACGCGAGCACCGTGCTCGACGATACGGACAACCCCTTTCTGCGCGACTTTTACGCGGGACGGTCCGGTGCCGCGTTTCAAGCCCAGCTCTTCTCGTTGCTTGCGCGTCATAGACAACAGGCGGCGTTGCGGCAGGCCGACTTGTTCAACCAACTCACCGTCTCGGACCACCTGTTCGCCAAGGACAAGATCTACGCCTATCTGAACCTCGACGACATCGAATTGTTGATCTATCAGCGCCTCTACGACCTGCTGGCGCAGGACGTGGTCAGCCCCGACCTCGTCGTCTACTTGCAGACGCCCACCGACGTGTTGCGGCGGCGCGCACGTGCGCGACCAGGGGGCGACGAGTCGGCGCTCCCAGACCCGGAGTATCTCGGTGAGTTGAACGGGGCATACAGTCACTTCTTCTTTCACTACACAGCGACGCCGTTGCTCGTCGTGGAGACCTCGCATTTCGATGTGGAATGGGGCGAGACGGCCATGGACGACTTCGTCAAGCAGCTCAACGACATGCAGCACGGCACGCGCTACTACGTGCCGCGCACGAACGGCTAGCATGTGAAGGCTCCGCGTCCGCCTTCAAGCGCCGACCCACTCACCTACCTGTTCAGCCTCGAGCAATACGGCATCAAACTCGGTCTATCCAACATCAGAACACTGACCGCGGCATTGGACCACCCGGAGCACGCGTTCACGTCGGTCCTCGTGGCCGGGACGAACGGCAAGGGGTCGGTCGCTGCGATGCTCGAACGGGGCTTGCGCGCCGCCGGCTATCGCACCGGTCTCTACACCTCGCCGCACCTCGTCGATCTCGCGGAACGAATCGCGATTGATGGGCAACCGGTCGACGGCATGACACTGGCCGCAGCCGCCCACGACGTGCGCGGAACGGTGGACACGCTGGTGCGCAAGGGTCGGCTCGATGCGCCACCGACGTTTTTCGAGGCGACGACGACGATGGCGCTGTCGACGTTTCGGGCCGCGCAGGTGCGCGTAGCGGTCCTCGAGGTCGGGATGGGCGGCCGCTTCGATGCGACCAACATCGTGACGCCGGTCGCGGTTGCCTTACCCACGATTGACCTCGACCACCAGCGCTACCTCGGGACGACTGTCGAGGCGATCGCGTTCGAGAAAGCAGGGGTGATCAGCGAGGGGGCTGTCGTCGTCACCGGCGAGACGAAGCCGGCGGCGCGCGACGTCCTCCACGGCGCCGCCGAGCAACGCGGCGCGCGGTTCATCGACGCGGCAGAAGGCACCGAGCTCCGTGTGAGCCAGCACGATGGCGTGAGCTGGGTGGAAACGCTGGCCACACCGCACGCGAGGTACGGCCCGTTGACACTCGCCCTGCGGGGTGGCCACCAGATCCGAAATGCGGTCGTGGCTGTGCGGCTCCTCGAAGCGCTGGAAACGGCGGGCCTCCCGGTGCCTCCGGCCGCGATCCGGGATGCGGTGACCGATGTGCGATGGCGTGGACGGCTCGAGCTGCTCACCTGCGATCCCACGCGACAGGTCCTGCTCGACACGGCCCACAATGTCGCCGCCGCAACCGCGCTCGGCGCCTACGTGCGGGAATTGGCTCCGGGCGGCCTGCCCTTCGTCTTCGGGGCGCTCGAGGACAAGGATGTGGTCGGCATGGTGCACGCGCTCGGTGCGGCCGCGACGGCATTCGTGTGCACCCCGGTGGCCACCACCCGGGCCCGAAAAGCCGCCGACCTCGCAGCGCTGGTGCAACAGGCCCGGCCGGACGTGCCGGTCTCGGTGGCGGCGGGGCCGCAAGAGGCACTGGCCGAGGCATGGACCAGAGGACCACTCGTCTGCGCCTCGGGCTCGGTGTATCTCGTCGGCGAGCTCATCCGGCTCCTAGCAGCCCGTGGTGAAAGTGCCGCGTTGCACCGAGACCGGTGAAGCGCCCGGCTGGCAAGGCGCGAAGAGGGAGAATACCGGGAGTATTTGACCGATGAGCACCGCGGACAGGCGGGATGCATCGCCGGTCGAATGCAGCGGGACCTTCACCACGGGCTGCTAAGACACCCCGGGGTAAAATCGAAGTCTGCATGAAGCGGCTTCTCCTACTCACGGCGTTCGTGTTCCTCGCCCCGTGCACCGCCAGCGCGCAGTTTCCCGATCTTCCGTTCGACTCGAAGTCCTTTACATTCGATCTGATCAGCGAGACCCATTTGCGGCTCATCGGCGCGGTCGAGCTGTCCGCGGATGACAACGCGTGGCAGTGCATCGCTGACCAGGTCGACGTCCACATGGACACACACGCGCTGGTGGCCACCGGCAACGTCGTCTTCACGACTGCGGAGGCCCGCATCGCCGCCGAGCGCGTCGACTTCAACACCGAGGACCAAACCGCGGTCTTTTATGGTGCGACCGGGTCAGTGAACATGGGCGATGAGGTTGACCGGAGCATGTTCGGCACCCAGGAGCCGGACATGATCTTCTACGGCGAGAGGATCGAGCGCCTCGGACCGCGTACCTACCGGCTCACGAACGGCGCCTTCACGAGCTGCATCCAGCCGACCCCGCGGTGGCAGGTGGTCGTGAGCTCGCTGACCATGAACCTCGACCAATACGCGCTGATGCGCAACGCCGTGATCGAGGTGAAGGGCGTACCGGTCTTCTACCTCCCGTTGATGTATTACCCGATCCAGGAAGACGGCCGAGCGACCGGGTTTCTCATGCCGACTTACGGCGCCTCGACGTATCGCGGTACCAGCCTCAGCAACGCGTTCTTCCTGGCGATTTCGCGCAGTCAAGATGCAACGGTGTTCTACGACTGGTTCGCCCAGACCGGACAGGGGCTAGGCGGCGAGTACCGCTTCACGCGCGGCGGCGGCTCGGAGGGCTACGTCCGCACGTACTACCTCAACGAACGGGTGGCGGAGATTTCGTCGGGCGGCGGCACGACCACGCTTCCGGCGCGACGCAGCTACGAGCTACGCGGGCAGGCGACACAGCGGATTAGTAACGCCTGGATCGCGCGCGGACAGATCAACTACTTCTCCGACATCACTGTCCAGCAGACCTATCAGCACAACATCTACGAAGCCTCGAGTCGGGAACGGAGCTTCTCGTCCAACCTCGCCGGTCGGTTCGATGCGTATCAGATTGGCGCCACGGTGGATGTGAACGAGACCTTCTTTGGCGACACCCAGTCCACGCGATGGGGATCGGGCCCACGCGTCTCCGCCGCGCGTGGCAAGAGCGAAATCGCAGGCACCGGGATGTACTACTCGTTCAACGCGGAGTACGCGCGTCTGCTTCGAGTCGCCCGGCGCTTCAACCAGGGCGACACCATTGAGGCCGACGCCGGGTTGAACCGCTTCGACTTCAACCCAATCGTCCAGATCCCGTTCACGAAGTGGCCTTTCCTCACCGTCGACACGACCGCGCAGTGGCGTGGCACGTATTGGACCGAGAGGCTGGAAGACCGTCTGCAGGTGCCGGAAGGCATCGGGCGCTCGTATATCGACCTCCAGACGCGCGCCACCGGACCCTCGTTCGTCAAGATCTGGGAGACCCCCAACAGCGGCTACGCCGAGCGCATGAAACACGTCATCGAACCGTGGGTGTCGATCCAGCGGCTCAGCGCCATCGACAACTTCGACCAGATCGTGCAGCTCGAGGGGATAGATTCCGTCGTCGGCAACGTGACACAGATCCGGTACGGTCTCGACAATCGGATCTACGCGAAACGTCGGGAGGGCGGCCCGGAGGGCGTTGCGCGCGAAATCCTGAGCGTCGCCATCATGCAGAGCTACTACACCGACTCGCGCGCCGCGGAGTTCGATCGCCGGTTCAGGACCAGTTTCAGCGGGGCCGGCGCCGCGCCGACCAACTACTCGCCGGTCTCGCTGATCATGCGGACCGAGCCGACGCAAGCCATCGCCGGGACGCTCCGGGCCGAGTACGACACGCAGTTCATGGCGCTGCGAACCATCGGGGCCGAAGGCACGTACGGGGTCGGTGCGTGGCTAGAGACACGGGGCGGCTGGAGCCAACGGCGCTTCATCGAGGATTTGCCCGGCTTCAACGATCCGCGTCGGCTCGACCACTACCTCAACTCGTTCACCGCCGTGCGGTCGCCGGGCAACGCCGTGGGCGGCAGCTATAGCTTCAACTACGACATCCTGCGGAGCCGATACCTCTTGCAGCGCATCATGCTCTACTACAATGCGCAGTGCTGCGGCGTGAGCTTCGAGTACCAGTCGTTCAATTTCGAGGGTCTCGGTAGCCGGGCACCGGTGCCGCAAGACCGGCGTTTCAACGTGTCGTTCACCCTCGCCGGACTCGGGACGTTCGCCAACGTCCTCGGCGCGTTTGGCGGCGGCGGCGGCGGCGGTGGGCCCGGCGGCGGCTCGTTCGGCGGTGGGGGTTTCTAGTGAGGCATCCGGCCGATGTCACCGGTGAGCACCCGTCGTGAAGGGGCTCATCCTGAGCGGTGGGAAGGGGACCCGCCTCCGGCCACTCACGTATACCAGCGCGAAACAGCTGGTGCCCGTCGCAAACAAGCCCATCCTTTTCTACGGTATCGAGGCCCTGGCGGCCGCGGGCGTGCGGGAGATCGGCATCGTCGTCGGCGACACGCAGGCGGAGATCGAACGCGCCGTCGGGGATGGATCGGCCTTCGGGACCGAGGTCACGTATATCGCGCAGGATGCGCCGCGCGGCCTGGCCCACGCGGTCCTCATCAGTGAGAACTATCTAGGGCAAGAGCCGTTCATCATGTATCTGGGGGACAACCTGCTGGCGCGCGGCGTTACGCCCTTCGTGCGGGAGTTCGAGGCGCACCGTCCGGCGGCTCAGATCCTCCTCACCCGCGTACCAGACCCGCAGCGATTCGGGGTTGCAGAGCTCAACGGCACCCAGGTCACGAGACTGGTGGAGAAGCCGAAGGAGCCGAAAAGTGACCTGGCCCTAGTCGGGGTGTATCTCTTCAGCCCCGAGGTGTTCGAGTCCGTCAAGCGCATCACGCCAAGCTTTCGCAACGAGTTGGAGATCACTGACGCCATCCAGGATCTGATCGACCGCAAGCTCGTCGTCCGTCCGCATATCGTCGAGGGTTGGTGGAAGGACACCGGCAGGCTCGACGACCTCCTGGATGCCAATCGCCTCATTCTCGACACGCTGGAGCGGCGCATCGACGGCACGGTCGACGCCGGGTCGCGCCTCGACGGTCGGGTCGTGGTCGAACCCGGCGCGACGATCGAGAGCTCGGTGGTGCGCGGGCCAGCGATCATTGGCGCGCATGCGCACCTCGAGCACGCCTACGTCGGTCCGTTCACATCGATCATGAACAACGTCCGCATTCGGCACTCTGAAATCGAGCACTGCATCGTGCTCGAACACAGTGAGATCCTCGACCTGGGCAGTCGGGTCACGGACAGCCTCATCGGCAAGAACGTGCGAATCTATCGGGAACGGATCACCCCGTCGGCGTATCGCTTCATGCTGGGTGACAACTCGGAGGTGGGCATCCAATGGTAGCGCCGACGGTCAACGTGCTCGTGACGGGTGGGGCGGGCTTCATCGGAAGCAACTTCGTCGCTTATGGGCTCGCGACACATCCCTATTGGCGCGTGACGACGTTGGACAAGCTGACCTATGCCGGGCGGCTGGAAAACCTGCGCGGCGTCATGGACGACGCGCGACATCGTTTTGTGCGTGGCGACGTCGCCGACCCAGCTGTGGTGGCGCCCCTCGTCGCCGAGTCGCACATCGTCGTGCATTTCGCCGCAGAGACCCACGTCGACCGGTCGATCCAGGATGCGGGCGCCTTTATCAAAACGGACGTCGAAGGCACCTTCGTGCTGCTGGATGCCGCGCGTGCGGCGACCAAGCTACACCGCTTCATTCAGATCTCGACCGACGAGGTCTATGGCAGCGTCGCGACGGGCGCCTCGACCGAAACTGATGAGCTCCGGCCGCGGAACCCGTACGCCGCGAGCAAGGCAGGTGCGGACCGGCTGGCGTATAGCTACTGGGCCACGCACGACGTACCTGTCATCATCACGCGTGCCTCGAACAACTACGGCCCGCGCCAGTTCCCCGAAAAGGTCATTCCGCTGTTCATCACCAATGCCATCGACGATCGGCCGGTGCCGCTCTATGGCGACGGCCTCAACGTCCGGGATTGGCTCCACGTCACCGACCACTGTCGCGCGCTCGACCTGCTCCTCGAACAGGGGGAACCCGGCGAGGTGTACAACGTCGGCGGCGGCAACGCGGTGACCAACATCGATCTCGCCCACCGCATCCTCGACGAACTTGGCCGGTCACCCTCGCTCATTCAGCCGGTTGCCGACCGACCCGGCCACGACCGGCGCTACTGCCTGGACACGTCGAAGCTCGAGGGGCTGGGTTGGAAACCGCGCGAAGTCTTTGAAGACGGTCTGCGCGCAACGGTGGCGTGGTATCGCGACAACGAGTGGTGGTGGCGCCCCATCAAGGAGCAGGATCCGTCGTTCCAGCGCTACTACGAAACACAGTACGGCGGGCGGTCCTCGTAGCGCTAGTGCACCGCCGCCGAGATCGGGTCACGGATCGGGGTCGCAGCGCGCCCAGGCGCACGGCGCCGCGACGAAGGAATACTGGACGTATTTCGAGGAACGGCACCGCCGCGGATGGGTGTGCTGCGAGCGCGAGGCGTGACCCGATCTCGACGGCGGTGCACTAGATGCGTAACGCCGTCCTCGTGACCGGCGCCGCCGGATTCGTCGGTGGCCATCTTCTCGAGGCGCTGGCCACGCACGACCCGGCCCGTCGCATTGTCGCGTGGCGACGGCCGCACGGGGCTGGACGCGGGCCGCGCGCTGCTCGCGCGGATCACCCACCGCCCACCGTCGTGTGGCAGGACGTCGACCTCCTTGACCGCGCGGATGTCCATCACCGCATTTCCGAGGTCGCCCCCACCCACGTCTACCACTGCGCCGGCATTGCCGACGTGGGCGGCTCGTGGAACAACGTCGTCACGACCCTCGAGACCAACGTCCTCGGCACGGAGCATGTACTGGACGCCCTGTGCCAGGAGTGTCCGACCGCCCGCATGCTCCTCCCCGGCTCCGCGCTCGTGTATCAGCCGTCCGACGTTGCGATCGCCGAGGACCATCCCGTCGGGCCAGTCAGTCCCTATGGCGTGAGCAAGCTCGCGCAGGAGATGCTCGCCCGCGGCTACCCGAACGGTCCGGCCCTGGTGATCACCCGATCGTTCACCCACATCGGGCCGGGCCAGGACCCGTCGTACGCAGTCTCGAGCTTCGCGTACCAGATCGCGCGCATCGAGGCCGGTCACGCCGAGCCGACCATTCGGGTGGGCTCCCTCGACTCGCGGCGCGACCTGACGGACGTCCGGGACACCGTGAAGGCCTATTGCGCGCTCATGGCTTCCGGGGCCCCGGGTACCGTCTACAACGTGTGCTCGGGCCGGGGCCAAAAGATCCACGACGTCCTCGTTGGTCTGATCGACCTGGCTCGCGTGCCGATCTCCGTCAAGCTCGATCCATCCAGGCTTCGCTCGAACGACCCGGCCCTGGTCCTTGGAGACCGCAGTCGCATCAGCAGGGACGTGGGATGGGAGCCGCAGATCACGCTCGCCGACACCCTGCGCGACCTCCTCCATTACTGGCGACGGACGGTCACCTAACCCAAGAACTCACTGGGGCTAACCCCAGAGTTCATTTGGGTTGATTGCGCCTGGCTGGTTCTGGACGCCGATGGCGGCGTTGCTTCTCGGTCATGTGGGCCCGCCACACTCCCTCGTCGCGCCTTGCCTTCGTCGCCCAGTCCGGCGCCATCCGCAATCAACCCAAGTGAACTCTGGGGTTAGGTGGATTGACAGACCCGACCCGCGTCGGCCATGATTGGCGAACATACAGCGAATGTCTAAGGTTTCTCCAACACTGTTCGACCTGGGCCGCAGGCCGACGACACGCGACGTGGCCGACCGGGTACGCGTGTCCGGCGTCGCGGGCCTCGACGAAGCAGTCCGGCGTGGCGGCGACACCCGATACCAGGAGGTCGTGTGCCGCACGGCGCTCAACAAGGTCGCCGGTATGCCGTTCGGCTGGACGCTGAATCCGTATCGGGGCTGCGCGCACGGCTGTCATTTCTGCTTCGCTCGGCGATATCAGCATCAGTTCGAGTTGGGACCGGGCGATGATTTCTCCTCGCTCGTGCTGGTGAAGGTCAACTTCCCCGAGGTCCTGGCCGCGGAGCTGGCCCGGCCCACCTGGCGCGGGGCGTCTGTTGCCTTCGGGACCGCGACCGATCCGTACCAGCCGATCGAGGGCCGCGCCCGAATCACGCGGCGATCGCTCGAAGTCCTGTGCGACCGTCCGACGCCCATCGGCCTCATCACGCGGGGACCGCTGGTCATCCGCGACGCTGACGTGTTGGCCGAGTTGGCGTCGAAGACCGCCGTCACCGTCACGGTCAGCCTCCCGACGGTCGACGAGGATGCGTGGCAGCAGCTCGAGCCGGGTACCGCACACCCGCTGCAGCGTCTGCGGGCGGTCAATGTCTTGACGAAGGCAGGCGTCGACACCGGTGTGCTGATGGCGCCGATCGTGCCTGGCATCAGCTCCCATCCCTCGAAGCTCGAGCGTACGGTGAAGGCCATCGTTGACCACGGAGCGACGTGCATCGGCGCGATGCTGCTCCACCTCGAGGGCGGGACGCGCCAGCACTTCCTCGAGTTCCTCTCACGGGACTATCCCCAGCTGGTCGAGGGGTACGGGCGACTCTATGCCGGCAAACACGCGGCGGCGGCATACGGGCGGCGGTTCCGCGCCGTGATGGGTGCGCTGAAAGCGCGTTACGGCGTCACCGCCCCGGCGCGGCGACAGGAGCCGCAATCGGTCGATCAGGCATGGCAACCTGCTCGCCAGACGCCGTTGGGATTGTGACGCGCGGTCCCGACTGGCTCCGCTCGATCGTCGCCGCAACACTAGCGTGCGTCGAAACGCTCGATCAAACCGGCCAGCAGCGCAGCCCGCCACGTCAAGTGCTCGATCTCGACGTGCTCGTATAGGGCATGCGCCCCGTCGCCCACCGCACCGAGGCCATCAAGTGTAGGGACGCCCAACGCGGCGGTGAAGTTCCCGTCCGACCCCCCCCCTGTCGATCCCTCACCGAGTGGGCGCCCGAGTTCACCGGCAAGCTCCCGAGCGCGGTCGTACAGTCGCGCAACGCCAGGTGTCCGCTCTAGCGGCGGACGAGAGAACCCGCCAACGACATCTAGCGTCGTCCCGTCGAGGGTGGGCCGCAGCGCGCGTATCGCATTCTCGGCCCGCCGAGCGTCGTCGCGACAGACCGCACGCACATCGATGACGGCTCGCGCGTGTTCCGCGACAACGTTCGGGCGCTCGCCGCCTTCGATGAGCCCGACGTTGACCGAGATCCCGCTGCCGGGATCACGGAGCGCGCAGAGGGCCGACACCTGCGCCGCCAACTCGTCGATCGCGCTCGCGCCCTTTGTCGGATCGACGCCCGCGTGCGCCGGAATCCCCGTGACACGCAGCTCGAACTCTCCACACCCCTTTCGACCCGTCTTCAGCGCGCCGCCAGGCAGGGACGGCTCGAGCACGAACACCGCGTCGCTCCGGAGCGCCTCCGCTTCGATGAGCTCGCGTGATGACCCGCTGCCGCGCTCCTCGTCGGCCGTGAAGACCATCACAAGTCGGCGAGCGCCAAGACGGCCGGTGGATTGGAGGGCCCGCGCCGCGAGCATCGCGATGGCGATACCGGCCTTCATGTCGAACACGCCCGGTCCATACAGCCTGCCGTTCTCCTCGCGCATCCGCATCCGCTCGACCGACCCAACGGGCCACACAGTATCGAAATGCCCGAGGATCATCACCGTCGGGGACCCACTGCCGATCACGGCCCGTAGGTGGTCGCCGGTGTCTTGCTGCCCGATTGTCTCGACGGTGGCGCCGACTGCCTCTAGCCGACGACCGAGCTCGCGGCCGCAACGATCAACCGCGGACTTGTCGGGTGTGGGTGATTCGTGGCGAGTCAGCGCCGTGGTGGTCTCGAGCAGCCAGTCACGCTCGCGCTCGCAAAAGTCGAGGTAGGTCCGCATAGGGCATAATACGGGCGTGCGGTCCGCAACATCGACGGCTCGCGGTGTGGCGCTGCTGATTGGACTGTCAGCGATGGCCGCGACGGCCGCGGCCCAGCAGAGACAGCCGGTGCCGCGACCGTTCCCGACACCGGTCGAACCCGGCGACGCGCGCACGGAGACGGCACGGCCGACACACTCGAGCGACCCCACGGCCACCGGGCCGACAATCTCGAGCGACCCCCCGACCGCGCCGACGGAAGCCATGCTCGGGGCGCCGATCTATCCGGCCGCGCAGTATCTCGCCTCCTACGACGCAGGCCGCGGGCAACGGTTCTATCTCTTCGGCACGAACTCGTCGTTCGACGATATGGTCCGCTACTACGCGGCCATGCTCGACGACGGCGGTGACCGTGTCTTCGACGCGCCCGCGACGCACCAGTTCGAGACCGCGCGTTTCCGCGACGAATACATGGACTACCGGCCGAGTGTGACCGTCAAGGACTACACATGGAACGGCGCTGCCGGATATCTGAACCCATCACTCGGGAGCGGACCCGAGCGCTTCATCACGCTGATCCAGTTCGCGACCGCACCGCCTACCGCGCCCGGCCGGTGACGCCGGTCCCGAGACCGCCTCACTTCGTCGGGACGTACATCTCGCCGTCCTCGAGAAACTCCGCCGACTTCTCGACGAGCCCGGTGGCCACCGCCTCGGCGGGTTTCACCCCGCGCTCGGCGGCGTAGTCCCGGAGTTGCTGTGTGATCTCCATGCTGCAGAATCTGGGACCGCACATCGAACAAAAGTGCGCCACCTTCGCGCCGTCGGCCGGCAGCGTCTCGTCGTGATAGGCGCGCGCGGTCACCGGGTCGAGTGAGAGGTTGAACTGGTCCTCCCAGCGAAACTCGAAGCGGGCCTTCGACAGCGCGTCGTCCCGCACCTGCGCGCCCGGGTGCCCCTTGGCGAGATCGGCCGCGTGCGCGGCGATCTTGTAGGCCAGCACCCCCGCCTTGACGTCATCCCGGTTCGGTAGTCCCAGGTGCTCCTTCGGCGTGACGTAGCAGAGCATCGCGGTCCCGTACCACCCGATCATCGCGGCCCCGATGGCAGACGTCAGGTGGTCGTAGCCGGGCGCGACGTCGGTTGTCAGCGGCCCCAGCGTGTAGAACGGCGCCTCGTCGCACCACTCGAGCTGCTTCTTCATGTTTTCCTGGATGAGGTGCATCGGCACGTGTCCGGGCCCTTCGTTCATGACCTGAACGTCGTGCTCCCAGGCAATCCGCGTCAGCTCACCTTGCGTGCGCAGTTCGGCGAACTGCGGCTCGTCGTTCGCATCCGCGATCGACCCTGGGCGCAGCCCGTCGCCCAACGAGAACGCCACGTCGTACGCCTGCATGATTTCGCAGATCTCGCGGAAGTGGGTGTAGGCGAAGTTCTCCTGATGATGCGCCAGACACCACTTGGCGTGGATGGAGCCGCCGCGCGACACGATGCCGGTGAGCCGGTTCGCCGTGAGCGGCACGTAGTGCAGGCGCACGCCGGCGTGGACGGTGAAGTAGTCGACGCCCTGCTCGGCCTGCTCGATGAGGACGTCGCGATAGGCGTCCCAGGTCAGATCCTCTGGCCGGCCGCCGACGCGCTCGAGCGCCTGGTAGATCGGTACGGTCCCGATGGGTACCGGTGCGTTACGAATGATCCACTCGCGGGTCTGATGAATGTCGGGACCGGTCGATAGATCCATCACCGTATCGGCGCCCCACAGCGTGGCCCAGCGGAGCTTGTCCACTTCCTCGTCGATCGATGAGCTCACCGCCGAGTTGCCGATGTTCGCGTTGATCTTCACGAGAAAGCGGCGTCCGATCGCCATGGGTTCGAGCTCGGGGTGATTGATGTTGGCCGGAATGATCGCGCGCCCGCGCGCCACTTCGTCACGCACGAACGTCGGCTCGAGCCCTTCCCGAATCGCCACGAACTCCATCTCTTCCGTGACGAGCCCCTTCCGGGCGTAGTGCATCTGTGTCACGGCGCCCCGCCCGCGCACCACAGGCCGGCGCGGCGCCGGGGTCTCGGATGCCGGCGCGCTACCACGCCGCGCCGCCTGGACGACATCGCCGCGGCCATCGATCCAGTCACGGCGCAACGGCGGCAACCCCTGCCGCGCATCGACGCCGTGCGGTCCGCTCGTGTCATACACCCGGTGCGGCGGCTCGCCGCCGGACAGTGCGACCTCACGCATCGGGACGGTCACCCGGGCACCCGGCACGTGCACCTTGCGCGAGCCGGGGAACGCCGTCGTGAAGTCGGAGGTGTCGGTCTGGATCGATGGGACCGGGCTGGCCATGATTCGCACTCCTTCGAGCCGCGACGGCTGTTCGGCGGATCCGGCAGGCGGGGGAGACTAACGGCCGCGCTCCCTTCGCCGGTTTCAACCGGATCAGGTTCCAAGGGTCGCGCTCTCAATCCCGGTATGGGATACCCCTGGCGGCTGTGCGAGGACTATAGCACGCGCCCTTCCTGCGGTTTTGTAACCCCAGAACTCACGTGGGTTAGATCTTCCGTAGGACGAGACACTTCAAATACGACGTCTCGGGCACGCCTGCGAGCACAGGATGATCGCGACTCTGACACCGTTTCTCGACCACGATGACGTCCGCCCGCGCGTGGGCGGCGGCCTCGGCGACGATGCGGCCGAACGCGGGCTCATCGACGTGATACGAGCAGCTGGAGGTGATGAGCGTGCCGCCGCGGGTGAGCAGCTTGAGCGCCCGGAGGTTGATCTCGCGATACCCGGCGTACGCCCTGACGGTCGCGGCGCGATTCTTGGCGAAGGCCGGCGGGTCGAGCACAATCGTCTCGAAGTGATCGCCGCGGCGGTCGAGATCACGCAGCACGTCGAACGCGTTGCCGGCGATCGTGTGGATGTTCGTGATGCCGTTTCGTTCCGCGTTCCGCGCGACGCGGGCCACCGTGGCATCTGAGACCTCGATGGCCGTCACATCCGCGCAGGATGGGGCCATCCGCAACGCGAAGGCGCCCGTGTAGCTGAAGCAATCCAGTCCCCGGCCCTTCGCGTAGCGTACAGCCGTCGCGCGGTTCTCCCGCTGATCGAGGAAGAGGCCGGTTTTCTGCCCGGTCCGCGGGGCCCTTCGCGCACCTCGACCACGTCGGGCACTTCGCCGTAGCACAGGTCGACCGTCTGGTCGAGACCCTCCAGGCCGCGCACCTTCGGGTCGTTCCGCGCGAGGATGCCGCGCGGTCGCACGATGTCGGCAAGCAGCTCGCAGATGAGCGGCAGCTGCCGGTCCATGCCCTGCGACAGCGTCTGAACGACGAGCGTCTCGGCGTAACGGTCGACGATGAGCGACGGCAAGCGATCGCCCTCACCATGCACGAGCCGATAGGCGGTGGCATCGATGGCAAGCTGTTCCCGATAGCGCACAGCGTCCGCCAGCCGCTCTCGCCAGAACGCGCTGTCGGGTGGGCGATCCACCCGGGTCACCATGCGCAGCGCGATCACCGATCGATCACTGAACAGCCCGAACCCGAGCGCCCGGCCGCGGCGGCCGACAACACGCACGACGTCGCCCGCATCGGCATCCACCTGCTTGACATCAGAGCGGTAGATCCATGGGTGACCGGCGCGCACGCGCTGTTCCGCTCTCGGCGCGACGACCACAGAGGGCGCTCCGGCCGTCGGTTCGCGTGCCATTGTTGTGCAGGTTCTCGCAAGCAACCGTGGGCCCTATAGTACAATCGCATCGTGCGAATCGCGCTTGGCGCTGATCATGCAGGTGTCGCGCTCAAGGATCGCATCAAGCGCGCGCTCGGAGATCGCGGGGTCGGCTACGAGGATCTCGGCACGGACTCCGACGAACGGGTGGACTATCCAGACTATGCGCGCCGGGTCGCCGAAGGCGTGGCGTCCGGAGCATTCGACCGCGGCATCCTCTTTTGCGGCAGCGGGATCGGCATGGCGATCGCCGCGAACAAGATCAGTGGCGTGCGGGCCGCACCGGTGTCGGACGTCGACACGGCGCGTCTGAGCCGAGAGCACAACGACGCGAACGTGCTCACGCTGGCTGGCCGGACCCTTGCCGCCGACACGGCGTTGGCCATCGTTGACGCGTTTCTGACGACCGCGTTCGCTGGCGGGCGACATCAGCGACGCCTCGACAAGATCGCGTCGATGGAACGTGAGGAAGCCCCGACCCCATGACGAACACCGTCCAGGAGACCCCGCCGGCGGAGTCCACGCGCCAACGGCGCGTGGCCGACACAGACCCCGAAATCGCGCAAGCAATTCGCGACGAGGTGGAGCGGCAGAACTCAGGGCTCGAGCTGATTGCCTCGGAAAACTTCGTCAGCGCCGCAGTCCTCGACGCGATGGGCTCGGTCCTGACGAACAAATACGCCGAAGGCTATCCGGGGCGCCGGTACTACGGCGGTTGTGAGTGCGTCGACGTGGCCGAGGCGATCGCGATAGGCCGCGCCAAGACGCTGTTCGGGGCGGAACACGCCAATGTGCAGCCGCATTCGGGCGCGCAGGCGAACATGGCCGCCTATTTCGCTTTGCTCAGTCCCGGTGACACCGTGCTCGGCATGAACCTGGCTCACGGTGGCCACCTCACCCACGGCCATCCGCTGAACTTCTCGGGGCAGCTGTATGCGGTCGTTCCCTACGGCGTCCGGCGCGACGACGAGCGGATCGACTATGACGAGCTCGAGCGGCTCGCACGGGACCACAAGCCGCGGCTGATCATGGTGGGGGCGAGCGCCTATCCGCGCATCATCGACTTCGAACGGATCGCGGCGGTCGCATCGGAGATCGGGGCTGCGATGGTGACCGACATGGCGCACATCGCCGGGCTCGTGGCTACGGGACTACATCCGAGCCCGGTCCCGCACGCCGACATCGTCACCACGACGACACACAAAACGCTCCGCGGGCCGCGCGGCGGCCTCGCGCTGTGTCGGGAGACCCACCGCAAGCGCCTCGACAAGGCGGTGTTCCCGGGGGTACAGGGTGGACCGCTGATGCACATCATCGCGGCCAAGGCCGTCTGCTTCAAGGAAGCGGCGGAACCGGGCTTCGCCGACTATCAGCGCCAGGTCGTCACCAACGCGGCGCGTCTCGCCTCCGGGCTTGCCGCGGAAGGGTTCCGCATCGTGAGCGGGGGCACAGATACGCATCTGCTGCTGGTCGACGTCCTCTCTCGCGGTCTGACCGGGGCAGTGTCGGAAGCGGCGCTCGGCCGCGCGGCCATCACGGTCAACAAGAACGCCATTCCCTTTGACGAGCGGCCCCCAATGGTCGCGAGCGGCATCCGGCTCGGGACGCCCGCGGTCACGACCCGCGGCATGACGGAACAGGAGATGGATCGCATCGCCGAGCTGATCACACGGGTCCTGACAGCCCCCGACGACGCGCGCGTGGCGGGGATGGTTCGTGCCGAAGTCGAAGCACTGTGCCGGAAGTTCCCGCTGTACCCGATCATCCCGAGCTGACGAACGCCGTCGCCGAGGCGTTCGCGGACGATGGCGTGCTCGCGGGCGCGCTGCCGGCGTTCGAGGCACGCGACACCCAGCGCTCAATGGCGGCGTCCGTCGCAGAGCTCTTCCAGCATGGCGGGGTACTTCTGGCCGAAGCGGGCACCGGTACCGGCAAGACGCTCGCCTATCTCGTACCTGCCATTTTGAGCGGCCAGCGTGTGCTGGTCTCGACCGGCACCAAGAATCTCCAGGATCAAATCTTTTACAAGGACCTCCCGGCGCTGCGAACAGCGCTCGCGACGCCCTTCACGGCCGCGTATATGAAGGGACGCGGGAATTATCTGTGTCTCCACCGGTTCGCGGCCCTGCAGGGGGACGACGGGCCCCGCCCCGCCGCCGACGCCGGCTACATCGCCCAGATTGCCGAGTGGGCCGAGCAGACCGACACCGGTGACCGAGCGGAGATCGAGGACCTCCCCGACAACCTCGCCGTCTGGCACGATGTCTCGGCCACGTCGGAGAACTGCATCGGGACCGAGTGTCCGTCGTATCAGGAATGCTTCGTCACGAAGATGCGCCAACGGGCCGCCGAGTCCGACCTCGTCATCGTCAACCATCACCTTCTGTGCGCCGATGCGGCCGTGCGGCAGAGCGACTACGGCGAGGTGATTCCGGCCTGTTCGTACGCAGTCATCGACGAAGCGCACCAGCTCGAAGATGTAGCGACCCAGTACTTTGGCGTCACCGTCAGCAATCACCGCCTCGACGAGCTCGAACACGACGGGCGACGCGTGCTCGGCGATGTCGCCGACATCAATGTGGACGAGGCGAGCCTGCGGGAGTTGCGGGACCTCCTCGACCGGGTCCGCGACTCCGCCCGGTTCTTCTTCGGCGCCATCACCGCCTCCAGCGTCGCCACCGATCGATCCCGACTCACGCCCGAGACGATCGCACCGGTGGCGGAACCGGGTCGCCGGATGGCGCGGGCGCTCGATGATCTCGCGCGCGCGTTGTCGACCGCGGACGCGGCGTCCGAAGACCTGCAGGCGCTGAGCCGCCGCGCCACGGAGATCGGCGGCCAGCTTTCCTTCCTGCTCGCCGCGGACGACCGAGATTTCGTCTACTTTCTCGAGCTGCGTCGGCGAGGCGTGTTCTTGCGGGCATCGCCCATCGACGTATCGAGTATCGTCCGCGAGCTGCTCCTCGACCGCATGCAGGGCACGATCCTCACGTCGGCCACGCTCACGGTGGATGCCTCGTTTCACTATCTGCGCGGCCGGCTGGGGGTGGCGGACGCGAGCGAGCTCCGTCTGACATCCGAGTTCGACTACCGCGAACAGGCGGTGCTCTACCTGCCGCGCGACATGCCAGACCCGCGGCACCCGACATTCACACAGGCCGTCGCACAGCACGTCGAGGGACTGCTGCGTGTGACCGCCGGTCGCGCCTTCGTGCTGTTCACGAGCTACGCGAATCTCCGCGACGTGGAGGCGCGTCTCGCGCCAACGCTTCCGTATCCGATTCTGGTCCAGGGCAGAGCGCCACGCACGGTGCTGCTTCGTGAGTTCCGATCAACGCCCAACGCCGTGTTGCTCGCGACGTCGAGCTTCTGGCAGGGAGTCGACGTCGTCGGCGACCAGCTGAGCTGCGTTGTCATCGACAAGCTGCCGTTCGCGTCGCCCGGCGATCCGTTGACCGCGGCCCGGATGGAGAAGATCGCCGATGATGGCGGTAGCGCGTTCGGGGACTATCAAGTGCCCCTGGCCATCCTCGCGCTCCAGCAGGGTCTCGGGCGGCTCCTCCGCCACCGCACCGACCGCGGCGTGCTTGCGCTGCTGGACTCGCGCGTGCAGACGAAAGGCTACGGCCAACGATTCATCGCCTCACTGCCCCCGGCTCCGGTGACGCACGACCTGGCCGAAGTCGACCGTTTCTTCAACGCCGAGGGCCTGGAGCGGTAGGTTGGCAGATCCGGCGCTCGTCGATACCCTCCGCCGGAACCTCGCGGCGGTCCGGAGCCGGATCCGGCAGGCGGCGCACCAGGCCGGGCGCAGACCCGAGGACGTCCGTCTCGTAGCCGTCTCGAAGACCTTCCCCCAGACCCATGTCGACGCGGCCGTCGAGGCCGGGCTCAGCGACCTTGGCGAGAATCGCGTGCAAGAAGCCCTGCAGAAGATCGCGCAATCGACCGAACTACAGATCAGATGGCACTTGATTGGCCACCTGCAGGGCAACAAGGCGCGGCACGCGGCCGCCGCGTTTGATTGGATTCACTCAGTGGACAGCCTCACGCTCCTCCGTCGTATCGACCACGTCGCCAGCGAGCGGGGAACCGCGCCGCGCCTGCTCGTACAGGTCGACCTTGCGGGCGAGGCGGCGAAACACGGCGCGTCGCCAGACGAGACCCGGCGCCTCCTCGACGCCGCGCCATCATGTCGGGCGGCCAAGGTCCGTGGGCTGATGGTCATGCCGCCGTGGAGTGACGATGCTGAGCAGGCCAGGCCCTACTTCCGCCGACTGCGCGGGCTCCGCGACGAGCTCGTCAGTGACGGAATCGATGCGCGCGTCGTCCGCGAGCTATCGATGGGGATGAGCCACGATTTCGAGGTCGCGATTCAAGAAGGCGCAACGATGGTGCGGGTCGGAACGGCTATCTTCGGTCGCCGCACTCCACCAGCCGAGAGGGAGACAACAGCATGAACGTCACGCCACTCGATCTCCGACAACACAAGTTCCGGTCGTCCGTCCGCGGTTTTGAACGTGCGGAGGTGGCGGCGTTTCTCGCGGAGGCCGCCGACGACTATGAACAGGCGCTGCGCGAGCTCGACAAGATGGGAGACGAGCTCAAGCGCCGGGACGAGCAGCTCGCTGAGCACCGCGAGCGTGAGACGAATCTGCGCAACACCTTGCTGACGGCTCAGAAGCTGGCCGACGACGTGCGGCACACCGCGAAGCAGGACGCGAAGGTGATCGTGCGCGACGCCCAGAGCCGCGCCGACGTGGCGCTGCAGAACGCGCAGGTCAGACGCGACACGGTCGAGCGCGAGATCACGCAGCTGCGGCTGAAGCGCACCGACGTGGAGACGACCCTCGAAGCATCAATCAGCGCGCTCACCCATGCGCTCGAGTTCGTGCGCGCGCAGGAGCCCGCCACCGGCGGAGACAAGATTCGACTCCACCGCCCGAGACCGTCCACGGACGAGCCGTTGGTCGCGGTCGCCGCGACCTAGTGGCGCACGGCGCGCGGTCTTGGGGCTCGCCCAGCTGATCAAGGCGCGCACAGCCGCGCCTCGCGACCGCGGAGTGGGGCTCTCGGGGTCCCCACGCAGCGGTCGCGGGGGCTTGCGGCGCAGCCCCATCTAATCTTGGATGAAGTCGCTCGCAGTTTGCGACTCGATCACGTGACCGTCGACGTTCGCCTCGAAGGACCACGGAATGGTGACGCCGGGGCGCACGTTCAGCTCGGCGGTGTACGTGGCATCGATATAGGTATGCGCCTGGAGCCGGCGCACCGTGATCCCAGCGGCGGTCAGCGGGAGGGCCAGCGTGGAAGCAAGCTCCAGCGTGCGCTGGATGACCAAGCCATCCGGGTCATGTATGCTCTGCCGAGCCATTGCCTCCAGCCGCTCCTCGAACTGGCGGCTGTGGACGTAGATCGGTCCGACTTGCCAGCAGGCGTACGCCACCGCGGCGAACACGAGCCACTGCAGGGCTGTACGCATCGCGCAACGCCCCTCAACCTACCTGGCGAAACATCCGGTCCCACCGCGTGCGCGTGAAGAAGTGGGTGACAACCGACGTCATCCGCCGGACGGTGGCGCCCAGACCGGTGTCGGCGAACAGCGCCGGTTCCTGGGAGTCGTAGGACCAGTAGACGACGACCGCCTTGCCCTTCAAGTGGCCGTGGGGCAACGTGCCCCAATAGCGGCTGTCTTCTGAGTTGTCGCGGTTGTCCCCCATCACAAAGTAGTGACCTGTCGGGATCGAGACCGGCCCGTAATTGTCCCGTCCGTCGATTGCGAACGCCCCCGCCTCCAGGCTCGTCATGTGACTGGGCAGATATGGCTCGTCGAGCGGCACCCCGTCGATCTGCACCGTCTTCTCACGAACCTCGAGCGTCTCACCCGGTAAGCCGACGACCCGCTTGATGAAGTCGCGGTCGGGGTCCTGGGGAAACTTGAACACCACGATGTCCCCGCGTCGCACCCCGCCGGTCGGCAACAACATTCGCTCCGCTGCCGACGCCGTCGGGCTGAAGACGTACTTGTTGACGAGCAGATGATCGCCGATGAGCAGGTTGTTCTCCATCGAGCCCGTCGGGATCTTGAACGCCTGCACGACCCACGTCCGAATAAAGAAGGCCAGGATCACGGCGATGACGATGGACTCGAAGTACTCCCGCACAGTGGACTTGCGGAACGATGTCTCCGGGACCCGTGGGTCAGTCATCGCCAACCTTGAGAACCGCCAGAAACGCCTCCTGCGGGATCTCCACGCTTCCGACTCGCTTCATCCGACGCTTCCCGGCTTTCTGTTTTTCGAGCAGCTTGCGCTTTCGTGAGATATCCCCGCCGTAGCACTTGGCGAGCACGTTTTTCCGAAGCGCCCGCACGCTCTCACGCGCGATGATGCGGGTGCCGATCGCGGCTTGGATCGCGACCTCGAACATCTGACGCGGGATGAGCTGGCGCATTTTCGTCGCCAACGCACGTCCGCGCGCGTAGGCCGTGTCCCTATGGACGATGACCGACAGCGCATCGACCGATTCGCCGTTGACCATCAGGTCCAGCTTGACGAGCGGCGATTCCCAGTACCCCGTTACATGGTAATCGAGTGACGCATATCCACGCGAGATCGTCTTGAGCCGATCGTAGAAGTCGAGCACCACCTCGTTGAACGGCAGCTCGTAGGAGATCAGCACGCGGTGCGACGCGTGGTACTCGAGGTTTTTCTGCACACCCCGCTTTTCCTGACACAGCTGCAGGATGGCGCCGACGTGGTCAGCAGGGGTCAGGATCATCGCCGTGATGACCGGCTCCTCGACCTTGGCGATCTGGCCAGCATCGGGCAGCTTCGCGGGACTGTCGATGTCACGCACCTCGCCATCGGTCGTCGTCACGCGATAGAGCACACCGGGTGCGGTCGTCACCAGATCCATGTCGAACTCGCGCTCAAGGCGCTCCTGCACGATGTCCAGGTGCAGCAAGCCGAGGAAACCGCACCGAAAACCGAACCCGAGCGCGGCCGAGGTTTCCGGTTCAAAGAAGAAGGACGCATCGTTCAGCCGAAGCTTCTCGAGCGCCTCGCGGAGCTCCGGATACTGATGGCTCTCGACCGGATAGAGGCCAGCGAACACCATCGGCTTCAGCTCCTTGAAGCCGGGGAACGGTTCCACCGTCCGTCGGGCCGTCTCGGTAACGGTGTCACCCACCCGGGCGTCAGCGACGTTCTTGATGTTGGCGATCACGAATCCCACCTCGCCAACGGAGAGCTGATCGACGGTCTCGAGCTTCGGTAAGAACACCCCGATCTGCTCCGCCTCGTAGTCCTGGGCGACCGCCATCAAACGAATCTTCGTCTTTGGCCGGATCGAGCCATCGATGACTCGAATGAGCACGATGACCCCGCGGTAGGCGTCGTACCAGGAATCGAAGATCAGCGCCTTCAACGGCGCCTCTGGATCACCGTCGGGCGGCGGCAGGCGGGTCACGATGGCCTCGAGCACCTCGACCGTCCCCTGTCCTTCCTTCGCGCTGGCCATCAGCGCGTCCGCGGGATCGAGGCCGACGAGGTCCTCTATCTGAAGGGCCACCTCGTCGGGCTGCGCGCCTGGCAGATCGATCTTGTTGATGACCGGGATGATCTCGAGACCGTGGTCGACGGCGAGATAGGCGTTGGCGACGGTCTGCGCCTCGACACCCTGGGAGGCGTCAACCAGTAGCAGCGCGCCCTCGCACGCCGCGAGCGACCGCGTCACCTCGTAGGAGAAGTCGACGTGGCCCGGCGTATCGATCAGGTTCAGGACGTAGGACTGTCCATCACGTGCGACGTACGACAGCCGAACGGAGTGGGCCTTGATCGTGATGCCGCGTTCCCGCTCCAGGTCCATGCTGTCGAGGACCTGCGCCTCCATCTCGCGGGGCCGCAACGCACCGGTCTGCTCCAGAAATCGGTCCGCGAGCGTCGATTTGCCGTGATCGATGTGCGCAATGATGGAGAAGTTTCGGATGCGGTGATGATTCATCGAGCACGACCAGCACCCCGGTCAGACAGCCACACGCCGTTGCCTACGGACCGTGCGACGCGAAGACCTCGACGTTGCCGTGGTCGTCGAAGGTGTAGACGTCGTAGGCCACAGGGTTTGGCCCCTCCATCCCCGGTGAACCCTGCGGCATTCCTGGGACCGTGAGTCCGACGACGGGAGGCCGCTCCTCGAGCAGCCGCAGCACATCGGTCGCGGGGACATGCCCCTCGATGACGTAGCCGTCGACAATCGCGGTGTGGCAGGACGACATCCGCGGCGGGACGCCGCGCTCGCGCTTTAACGGAACGACGCTGGGAACATCCGTCGTTTTCACGTTGAAGCCGTGTTCTCGCAGGTGAACCACCCACCCCATACAGCAGCCTCACGTGGGGGACTTGTAGACGTCCACCTCGGGCGCCTCCTGGGCGCCGACGACGAACAGACCGACACCCGAGAGACCGAGAAACCCGGTCAGCATGGCGACGCGCATCATCCTCACTGGCACTCCTTCGATTCCGGATCGAGCGGGGCGACGCCCCGGACCAATTCCGATTCCGACAATTATATGGAAAAGGTCACCGATGTTCGAGCGGCACGTAGGGCTGTGGATACTCGGGCCCTATGTACTCGGCGCGCGGGCGGATTAGGCGGTTGTTGGCGTATTGCTCGAGGATGTGTGCCGTCCAGCCAGCCGTCCGGCTGACCGCGAAGATCGGCGTAAAGAGATCCATGGGAATCCCGAGCAGGTGGTAGGTGGACGCCGAGTAGAAATCCACGTTGGCGTCGATCTGCTTCTCCGCCTTCATCACCGCCTCGATCCGCCGCGACATCTCGAACCAGCGAGTCTGCCCGGTGCGTTCGCCGACCTGCTGGGACAGCTGGCGGAGGTGAGTCGCGCGGGGGTCTTCGGTTCGGTACACGCGATGCCCGAAGCCGGGCACCTTGTCCTGGCGCGCGAGCATGCCGCGAACCGTCGCGTCCACCCGAGCGTCGTCGGCGTCCTCTCCAATCGCCAGCAGCATCTTCATGACCTCGGCGTTGGCACCACCATGGAGCGGCCCCTTGAGCGCGCCGATTCCGGACACCACGGCTGAATGGACGTCGCTCAATGTCGCGGCGGTCACCCGCGCCGCGAACGTCGACGCGTTGAGCTCGTGGTCCGCATGAAGCACCAGCGCCACGTCGAAGGCGCGCGCGGTGAGTCCCGACGGTCGGGTGCCGGTCAGCATCAAGAGAAAGTTCGCCGCATGCGACAGCGCCGGGTCCGGGTCGATCGCCCCGCCGCCGGCCGTCATCCGCCCGTAGGCGGCGACGACGCTGGCCACCTGCGCCGTCAGCCGCACGGCTTTGCGATACGCAGCAGCCGGGGACCGATCCTCCGACTCAGGGTCGTAGTGCGCCAACGTCGACACGAGCGTGCGGAGCGCATCCATCGGGTTTCCCGGCGGCAACATCCGCATGTGGCGCAGCATCGCCTCGGGTAACGCTCGGGCCGCCGCGAGCGCGGTCCGCACATCGCCGAGCTCAGCCCGCGTCGGCAGCCGCCGGTGCCAGAGCAGGTAGCACACCTCCTCGAAGGTCGCCTCGCGCGCCAGATCGTGGATGTCGTGGCCGCAGTAGGACAGCACGCCCTGGCCACCGTCGATATGACAGATCGCCGATGACGTCGCGACAACGCCTTCGAGACCCGCTCCCGTGCTCGGCTTCAGTGGCATGGCGTTGGGTGCCGTCACCGGGTCGGAGGACACACGACCAGCGTCGACCAATCGGCCCCGCACATCCTTAAGGAGGAGCGGCGCTTAGGTGGCCGCGACGTACGCGCGCGACCATTTGTGTAAAAATACGCGAGACCGCATCGGTCGGCGCCGCAGGCGGCGCGCCGGGGGCGCGAGCCGCGGGGCGGGCCAAGAACCAGCGTCTTCGGCGAAGGACACATCAGGCGGCGACGGTACATCCCGAACCGTACGGCGCGCAAGTCGGCCATGGGAGTCCGTGGTCGATGGGCGTCCCGGTATGAATCACGAGCAGCTGCAAGCGCTCTTGGCGGACGTCGCGCGCGGCACCCTCTCGGCGACCGACGCTGAGCCACGGTTGGTCGCCCTCGCGCGCGGTGCATCATTCGAGGACCTCGGGTTCGCGCGGGTCGACCATCACCGTGCGGTCCGGCAAGGCTTCCCCGAAGTCGTCTTCGGCGCAGGCAAGACCCCGGCACAAGTGGCCGCAATCGCCGAACGCATCGTCGCCGCCGGCGAGAACCTCCTGGTCACGCGCACGGATCACACGTCCTTCGCCGCCGTGCGGCGCGTGATCCCTGCCGCGCTGTTTCACGACACGGCACGGGCCATCACCCACACCACCGCGGCGGAACCGACCGGAAGGGGCGTGATTCTCGTGGCGGCCGCCGGGACGTCCGACCTGCCGGTGGCGGAGGAGGCGCGTGTCGCCGCGGAAGCGCTCGGCAACCAGGTCGAGGTGCTCTACGACGTCGGGGTGGCCGGCGTGCATCGGGTGCTGGCCGAGCAAGACCGGCTGAGCGCCGCACGCGTGATCATCGCCGTGGCGGGCATGGAAGGCGCGCTGCCGACCGTTATCGGGGGTCTGGTGAGCGCGCCAGTGATTGCCGTCCCGACCAGTGTCGGATACGGCGCGAGCTTCGGCGGGCTGACAGCCTTGCTCGGCATGCTCAATAGCTGTTCGGCAGGGGTGGCGGTCGTCAATATCGACAACGGCTTTGGCGCCGCCGCGATGGCGAGCACCATCAACCATCTCGAGTAACACGAGCCATAGGATGCATCAGTGATCGACGGCGCGGCGCTCCGGGCGCTCGAATTCGACCGGATCGTCGAAGTGGTCCGCAGCTTCGCCCTCACGCCGCTCGGCGCCGACGCGCTGGGCACCCTGCGTCCCCACACCGACGCCCGCGCGATCCAGACCGCCCTGACCGCGACGACGGAGGGTGTGGCCTATCTGAACGTCAACCCGCCGTTGGCCCTCGAGGGCCCCGATGACCTCGGCGACATCCTCGCCGCGCTGGCGGTCGAGGGCCGGCTGCTCGACGCCCGTCAACTCAGCGGCATGGCGACGTTTCTCACATCCGTCGACGTCGTGAGCGCCGCGGTCGCCCGCGCGAGCGCCGGGCCCTTCCCCGTGTTGCAAGCCCTCGTCGACGGATGCCACTCCTTCGAACGCGAAGTCGCCGACATACGGGCGGCACTCGACGATCAAGGCGAGGTCGTCGACGGCGCGTCGCCCGAGCTGCGGGCAATCCGTGACCGATTGCGCAAGCAGCGTGGACGCTTGCGGGGCATGCTCGAGTCGTATCTCCGGGGACCAGAAACCGTCAAGTACCTACAAGAGCAGATCGTCACCGAACGGAACGGACGCTTCGTGCTGGTGGTCCGATCGCAACATCGCAGCGCGATTCCGGGCATCGTGCACGGCAGCTCGGGTAGTGGCGCCAGCCTGTTTCTCGAGCCGCTGAGCACGGTCGAGATCAACAACGACATCGTGGCGCTGGAGCAGGACGAGGCGCGCGAAGTCGCGCGCATCCTCCTGGCCCTGGCCAACGCACTGCGCCAACGCGGCCTCGATCTGCGGCACACCCTGACCGCCGCCACGGACCTCGACGTCATCCAGGCGCGGGCGAGTGCGTCGGTGTTGTATGGGGGCATCGAGCCACGGTTGGTTCCCGAACCGCGAATCGAGCTTCCCGCCGCCCGCCATCCTCTGCTGATTCCCGCGGTCCGCGCTCGGACGCGCTCGCTCGCCGCTGACCCAACGACCGTCGCCGCGGAACCAGTGGCTGTGGACATCCGACTGGCGCCGCCCATCGGCGCGCTCGTCGTGACCGGCCCGAATACCGGGGGCAAGACGGTGACGCTCAAGGCCACCGGGCTGCTCGTCCTGATGGCGCAGGCCGGGCTCCACGTGCCCGCTGGCCAGGGGGCGCAGCTCGCCGTCTTCCGCTCGGTGTTCGCTGACATCGGCGACGAGCAGTCGCTCAAGAGCAGCCTGTCGACATTCTCGGGTCACATCACGAACATCGTCGAGATGGACCGTCGACTGGCGTTGCCGGCGCTCGTGCTCCTCGACGAGGTCGGCGCCGGCACCGACCCCACCGAGGGCGGGGCACTGGCCGCGGCACTCATCGAGCGATTCCGCGGCCGTGGTGCCCTGGTCGTGGCGACAACGCATGACGACGTGCTGAAGTCGTACGCGTCGACCAGCGATGGGGTCACCTGCGCCGGCTTCGGGTTCGACCCGGAGACGTACGCGCCGACCTATCAATTGACCTATGGCACACCGGGCCGCAGTCTCGCGCTCCAGATCGCCGCGCGGCTCGGAATCGCCACGGATGTCATTGATGACGCGCGCGCGCGCAGGAGCGCCCGCGAAGCGCAACTGGCGGACCACCTGGCACGCATGGATGCGGCGACGCGGGAGCTCGAGGTGGGTCAGGCCGAGGTTGCCGAACAGCGAGCGGACATCGCCCGCGCACGCGCAGATCTCGGCACCGCACAGCGCGCGCTCGAGGAACGCGAGCGGGCCACACGTGACCGCCTTGCGGGCAGCCTCGACGCGCGTCTGCGCGCCGCGCGACAAGAGGTCGATGCGATCGTGGACGGGCTGCGCGCGCGCGTTGCGCAACTAGAGGAGCAGGCGGCAAGCCGCCCGCGCCTCTCGACGGGTGAGACCGGAACGTTGCGGCGCGAAGCCACCAACGCCCTTCACGCCGTGGCAGCCCGCGCCGGTGCGTCGGACGCCGTGGCCGATGCGCCACCCGCCGTGAGCACGACCGACGATGCCCCGCCCGCCATCGGCAGTCGGGTCGTGGTCGAGAGCCTCCGGCTCGAGGGCAAGGTGGTGGCAACGCACGGGCGCGAAGCCGAGGTCGAGGTCCGCGGCAAGCGTCTCCATGTGCGGTGCAACGACCTGCGTGTCGTTGCCGCGCGGGAAGACGCGGGCGGCGGTGTCACGGTCGATGTGCGGAGCCCGTCCGAGCCCCCAGTCGAGCTCAACGTCATCGGATGCCGGGTGGATGAAGCATTATCGCGCGTGGAGAAGTACATGGACCAGGCGATCGTGAGCGAGCAGCGTCAACTGCGGGTCATTCACGGTCATGGTACAGGTCAGCTCCGCCGCGCGATTGCGGGCTTCCTCGAACACCACCAGCAGGTGGCGACATTCGCGCTTGCGTCGCCCGACCACGGTGGCGGCGGCGTGACGGTCATCGAGCTCAAAGACTAGGAGCCCGTGGGACGCTTTCCGCAAGGCTTCATCGACGACTTGAAGGCGCAAGCGGACATCGTGCAGGTCGTGCAGGATGCCGTTCCGCTCAAGAAGGTCGGCAGCAGCTTCAAGGGGCTCTGCCCGTTTCACACGGAGAAGACTCCTTCGTTCCACGTCAACCGGGACAAGGGGTTCTTTCACTGCTTTGGCTGCGCGACGGGCGGAGACGTGGTCAAGTTCGTCGAGCTCTATGAGAAGCTGAGCTTTCCGGAAGCCGTCCGCCTCCTCGCCCAGCGCTTCGGACTCGAGGTGCCGGCCACAGGCGATCCGGAGCGGGACGCCGCCGCCGACGCCGAGCGCGAAGCACTCCTGCACGTGCACGAGCTGGCGTCGGTGTACTTCCGAGCGCAACTCGCGGGTCCGTCGGGCGTCCACGCGCGCGCCCATCTCGATGCGCGGGCCGTACGCCCTGACACGGCCCACACGCTCCGGCTCGGATTCGCCCCGCCACAACGCGAGAGCTTGAAGCGCCACCTCCTCGACGCGGGGCAGCCACTCGATCGGCTGCTCCGCAGCGGTCTCGTCGTCGATCGCGGCGGCGGCCAGATCATCGACCGCTTTCGGAATCGTCTGATGATTCCGATCTGCCGCGACGGCGGGTCGGTCGTCGCTTTCGGCGGACGCGCCTTGGCGAAGGACCAGCAGCCCAAGTACGTCAACTCGCCCGAGACACCGCTCTACACGAAGGGCCGCACGCTCTACGGCCTGCACGTGACCCGCCAGGACATCCGGCGCCTCGGGTACGCCGTGATGGTCGAGGGGTATTTCGACCTCGCGCAGGCGCTGCAGGCCGGTGTCCAACCAGTCGTCGCCACGTGTGGCACGGCGTTGACCGACGCGCAGGCTCGGCTCCTGGGCCGGTTCACGTCGAAGGTGATTCTCAGCTTCGACCCAGACCTCGCCGGCCAGAGCGCCTCCGCCCGGTCCGGTGAGCTGCTGATCTCGGCGGGGCTCCAGGTCAACGTCGCACGCCTGCCGCCGGGAGAAGACCCTGACACCTGCGTTCGCGAACGGGGCGCGGCGTACTACGTCCAATCGCTCAAGCAATCGCAGCCCTACCTCGAGTTCGTCCTCCACCGCGCCGCCGATGGTCGCGACTTCGACCGCGACGCCCACCGGCGGGCGTTCTTGGCGGAGATGCTCACGGTTGCCGCCCGCATCCCGGACGCGGCCGCTCGCGACCAGTTCGCCGACCGACTCGCGCATAAGGCGCGCATCATGGAAAAGGTCGTGCGCGACGAGATCCGGAAGGCGGCGGTCGCCCGCCGCACAGACGTCACGACGACCGGGTCCACACCGGTGGCGTCCGTGCGACCGGCCGAGAGGGGGCTCATCTGGGCCACCATGCGCGACACCACGTCGGCGCAGGCTGTCTTGAGCGATATGGACCCCGAGGACTTCCGCGGTCTCGCCACCGCGTCGATTCTGCAGGTCGCGCGTACGCTGGCTGATTTCCCACCCGACGCAGTCCCCGGCACGCTCTCGGAACGTCTCAGCGCGGACGAGGCCGCGCTGGTGTCGGCGATTGCCGCCGAGGCCAACGCTCCGGCCTTGGTGAACGACTGCGGTCTCGCGCTCCGACGGCTGAGATACGAACGTGAGCGCGCCGCGCTCCAGGACGAGATCGATCAGCGGCAACGCGATGGCACGCCGGGGGCGCTCGCGGAGATCGACGGCCTCTGGCAGCAAAAGAAAGATCTGCTCCAGCGCATAGAGGCCTTGGTCCGCTGATGCGCCAAGAGCACAAACGGTCGCCGGCATATACAATCTCCACCGTGGCGCGAGCACGCGACGACGTGAAAGCCAAGGACACCAAGGCGCCGGTCATCGAGGAAAGGTTCGACGAGATCCGCCAGTTGATGCTGGTCGGCAAGGAGAAGGGCTTTCTCCTCTTCGACGAGATCAACGAGATGCTGCCCGCCGAGATCGCCTCGTCCGAGGATCTCGACGACCTGTTCAGCACCTTCAACGCTGCCGGCATCGAGATCGTCGAGTCCGAGGAGAAGTACAAAGCGCGCAAGTTGCTGCAACGTTCGGAGGACGGCAACGACGAGGCAGAACTCGACCTCACGCCCAGCGCGATCGACAAGACGAACGACCCCGTGCGGATGTATCTCCGCGAGATGGGCACGGTGCCGCTCCTCACGCGGGAGGGGGAGGTCGAGATCGCCAAGCGCATTGAGCGCGGCAAGCTGTCGATCATCAAGGCCATCTCGCGCACGCCGACCATCGCCAAGGTCGTTATCCAGCTCGGCGAACAGCTCCGAACCGGCGACCGCACGATTCGCGAGCTCGTCATCTTTCAAGATGAGGAGCTCACGGACGATCGGGTCGCCGACCGCGCACGCCAGGTGCTCCGCCAGGTCGAGGCCGTCAAGAAGGCCCGACTCGACTCCCAAAAGAAGGACGCCAAACTTGGCACGATCTCGAGGCGGGACAAGCGCAAGTATCGGCGCTATCAGTGGCGCGCGCTGCGTGCACGCGTCGAGCTCTCGCGGTTCATTCGCCTCATCGAGTTCACTGAACCCGTCAAGCGCCGCCTGATCGATCTCGTCAAGAACTCCGTCGATGTGGTGCGGCGGACCGAGTGCGAGATCGATCTGCTCAACCGTCAGCTCATGGGCAGGACGAAGCGGCCGCGACTCCGGGAGGAAGAGCGGCGGCGTCTGATGCGACGGCTCCGCGAGCTGCGAGCGCTGCAGCGCGCGCGGGTCACCGACATGGAGCAGACGGCGGTGGCGCTGTCGCGCATTCTCGACGTGATCCAGCGTGGAGAGATCCAGGCCGAGCAGGCAAAGAAGGAGCTCGTCGAGGCCAACCTCCGTCTGGTCGTCTCGATCGCGAAGAAGTACACGAACCGCGGCCTTCAGTTCCTCGATCTCATTCAAGAAGGCAACATCGGCCTCATGAAGGCGGTTGACAAATTCGAGTATCGCCGGGGGTACAAGTTCTCCACATACGCCACCTGGTGGATCCGTCAGGCCATCACCCGAGCAATTGCCGACCAGGCGCGGACCATCCGTATCCCGGTCCACATGATCGAGACGATCAACAAACTGATCCGGACCTCGCGCGCCCTGGTGCAGGAACTGGGACGGGAGCCGACGTCAGAGGAGATCGCCACCCGGATGGACATTCCGGTCGCCAAGGTGCGCAAGGTCCTCAAGATCGCCCAGGAGCCGATTTCGCTCGAAACCCCGATCGGGGAAGAGGAAGACAGTCATCTCGGCGACTTTATCGAAGACCGGCAGGTCGTGTCCCCCGCCGAAGCAGTGATCAACCTGAACCTGAAAGAGCAAACCGAATCGGTCCTCAAGAGCCTGACACCGCGCGAGGAAAAGGTGATCAAGATGCGGTTCGGGGTCGGCGACGGGAGCGAGCACACGTTGGAGGAGGTCGGTCAGAACTTCGCGGTCACCCGCGAGCGCATCCGGCAGATTGAGGCGAAAGCGCTGCGCAAGCTGCGACATCCGTCCCGCAGCCGTAAGCTACGGGCGTTCCTGGAGGGCGGCACCTAGTGTCGTGTCTCTCAGATTCCTTGACAGTTTCCGGGCGGGGCATCCCGATACCAGGGCCCATAGCTCAGCGGTCAGAGCCGCCGGCTCATAACCGGTCTGTCCCAGGTTCGAATCCTGGTGGGCCCACCATTTCCCTTGTGCGTGGTCGCGCCCCGCACCGCACGACACCAAGCCCCGCCCTCGCGGGGCTTTTTTGGTGATGCTCCCGGATCTCGAACGGCTGATTCGACTCCAGCGTTTAGAGACCGCCGTCAGCGACGCCCGGGAGGCCATCGAGGCGATCCCGATTCAGCGTGGCGCGCTCGACGCGCGTCTCGACGCGCGGCAGGCCGAGCTGGACGAGGGCCAGCGGCGACTGGCGGAGCATCGGGCCGAGCGGCAGGAGGCGGAGAACGAGCTCGCGCAGACCCAAACCAGGCTGAGCCGTTTCAAAGAGCAGCTGATGGCGGTCAAGACCAACAGGGAATACCACGCGGTGCAGGCCGAGATCGCCGCCGCCGAAGCCGTGGTCGAGCGGCTCGAGGACCGGCTGCTGGAACGCATGCTCGATGCCGACGTCCTCGCTGCCGGCGTCGACGACGCCAAGCGCGCCGTCGCCACTGAGCAGACCGCGGGAACCGAGGAGCGCGCCGCGCTTGAGCAACAACAACAGCTGCTCGAGCGGGAGATTGGGCAGCACGCGAAAGACCGCGCCACGCTGGCCAGCGACGTGGCGGCGGGGACGATCGCCCTATTCGAGACGTTGGCCCGCGGCCGAAAGGGCCTCGCGGTCTCGGAAGCCCGCGACGGTCGGTGCACAACGTGCCAGGTCCGCCTGCGGCCGCAACTGTTCAACGACATCCGTCTGAACAAGACGCTGATCCAGTGCGAGAGCTGTCAGCGCATTCTCTACTTCCGCCTCGAGGCGGACGCCACCACGCAGTCATAGGCACGGGTCGATGAGCGCCCCCGTCATCGCGTACATCGACGGAGGCGCGCGCGGCAATCCCGGACCCGCCGGGTACGGTGTCCGCATCGAGGCCGCGGACGGCACGGCGCTTGAGGAGCTCACCGGCGCCATCGGTGAAGCGACGAACAACGTGGCCGAGTATCGTGGCCTCGTCGCGGCACTCGAGTATCTCGGCGCCCACGGCCACCAGGACGTCGTCATCCGATCGGACTCGCAGCTTCTGACCCGCCAGATGACGGGGCGGTATCGCGTGCGCCACCCGGCACTCCGCGTGCTTCACGCGCGTGCCAACGAGCTGGCCGCCGCGCTCGATCGCGTGCGATACGAGCATGTGCCACGGGCTGACAACGCGCGTGCCGACGCCCTGGCCAACCTCGCGATGGACGGCGCCAGCGGGGCAGATGTCTCGCCCGGAGACATCGCTGCGCGTGGATCGACACCCGCTGCAGCGCCGACCCTGACGGCGAACGACCTCGCCGTCGCGACGACGACCGGCGACCGCATCATCGGCATCGGGATCGATATCGAGCAGGTCGCCCGTATTGATGACTTGCTACGTCGGTTTGGCGACCGCTTCCTGTCGAGGGTCTTCACGGAACGCGAGGCGGCGTTCAGCACGCGACGTCGCACCCCCGCGCAACATCTCGCTGGGCGCTTCTGCGCCAAGGAGGCCGCGATGAAGGCGCTCGGGACCGGGCACTCGCAGGGCGTACTGTGGCGCGACATCGAGATCGTCCGACGGCACGGCCCCCCGCAACTGGAGTTGCGCGGGGGCGCATTGCGCCGCTTCACCCGTCTCGGCGCCGGCCGCGCACTCGTTACCATCACGCACACCTGTGATCTGGCGATGGCGCAGGTCGTGATGCTGGGCTAGCACGCCCTACGAACCCGTCAACGGCCGTTTCCTTCTTCGGTCCACTTCCCAAGACTCGCGGCGCGCCGGCCCGTCCCGGCGAGCGTTCGCGCCCGGTACGCGCTTTGCGACGCCCTTGGCTGGAGGGACATCATGCAGGTGAGAATCGTGCCGAACGACACAGGCGCGCCGGCCGGCAAGCTGGCGGACGCCGAGCTACATTTCAAGGACGGACCGCTGGCCGGGCTGAAGCTCGTAGGGTTTGCGGTGTGGGAGGGTCGCGACGGCAGCCCCAACGTCACGCTGCCAGCGCGGCAGTACGCAGTGAACGGCGAGCGCCGTCGCTTCCTGTTGGTGCGGCCGGCGAGCGAGGCCGCGTCCACTGATGCGCTCCGCGACCTCATCGTCCGGGCGTTTCAAGACACCGGCGCGGAGGCAGGTCGTTAACCCCGGAGCTCACTTGGGTCACCACCTCTCGCTGGTTCTGAACGGCGAGGCTTGCGGTGCTCCTCAGTCATGTGGGCCCGCCACACTCCCTCGTGGCGCCTTGCCTTCGCCGCCCAGCCCTGCGCGAGACGTTTGGCAACCCAAGTGAGCTCTGGGGTTAGGAACCCTATTCGCTGCGCCGTCTGAGGAACGCCGGTATGTCCTTCGACATCTCCGCCGGCGGGAGCTCGATGTCGGCCAGGTCGCCGACTCCCGCGTCCGGCGCCTCCGGTAGGGGCAGCTCGACGAGCGGTCGCCGTGAGATCGCGAAACTCGTGCCCATCGCAGCACCGGCCACCTGCTCGGCGGGTGCCTCCTGCTGTTTGCTCGCGTAGTTCGTAAGATCGACCGGTGTCTCGGCGGCCGCCGACGCGAGGGTCTTGGCGGCCTGCCGTCTGCCGGATTCGCCGAAGCCGGTCGCGATCACGGTGATCTTGACCTTCCCCTGCATCGCCTGGTCGACAACCGCCCCGAAGATAATGTTGGCGTCCTCATGCGCGGACTTGTGAATGATCGTTGTGGCCTCGCTCACCTCGAGCATCGACAGATCGGGGCCCCCTGTGACGTTGACGATGACGCCACGGGCACCCTCGACCGACGAGTCCTCGAGAAGCGGGCTCGAGACCGCCCGCGTGGCCGCCTCGACCCCGCGGTTCTCGCCCTCGCCATAGCCGGTTCCCATAATCGCCATTCCCATGCCGGACATGATCGTGGTCACATCGGCGAAGTCGAGATTGATGAGCCCGGGTACGAGGATCAGGTCCGAGATGCCCTGAATCGCCTGATGCAGGACGTCGTCAGCCAGCGTGAACGCATCGTTCAATGTGGTGTCGCGGTCGATGGTTGCGAGCAGCCGATCGTTCGGGATCGCGATGACGGTGTCGACGCTCTCGCGCAGCTCTGCCAGACCGCGAGTGGCTTGATCCGACCGGCGCTTGCCCTCGAACGCGAACGGCTTGGTCACGACGGCCACGGTCAATGCGCCAAGCTCGCTCGCGAGATTCGCAATCACGGGGGCAGCTCCCGTGCCGGTCCCACCACCGAGCCCGGTCGTGACGAACACCATGTCCGCGCCGTCGAGCGCCGCGATCAGTTGCTCGGTGTCCTCCAGTGCGGCCTGCCGGCCGATGCCGGGGTCGGCCCCGGCGCCGAGGCCCTTGGTCAGTTTCTCGCCGATCTGCAGGCGGACCGGCGCGTTGTTGTGAGAGAGCGCCTGCGCGTCGGTGTTGGCCACGATGAACTCGACGCCGCCGAGCCCGGCAGCCACCATCCGGTTGACGGCGTTCCCGCCACCGCCGCCGACGCCTACGACCTTGATACGAGCGCCTGGACGGCGGTTGTCCTCTAGCGTGAGCCGCAGGTCGCGTGGCGCCTCGGCGTTGTCACCCATGGGTCCCTGAGGGTCCGTCATCCTCACATCCTCCTCTCGCGCGACGACACAGCGCTCGGCGCCGGCACACGTGGGTACCTACGCCTCGTGTCCCGCTTCAGAAAAACTCCTTGAAGAGCCCGCGTAGCCGGCCGGCCACCCGGCTGAACGCCCCGCCTTCGGCACGGTCCCGCTCCATCATCTGATTGCGTTGGGCGTACATGACGAGCCCGACAGCTGTGGCGAACGCTGGGTTGTGGACATGGTCCGTCAACCCGCCCACGCCGACGGGGCAGCCCCGTCGGATCGGCAGGTCGAAGATCTGGTCGGCGATCTCCGGCATGCCATCGAGGACCGACCCGCCGCCGGTCAGCACGATGCCCGAGTTCAGCGACCGCTCGTAGCCGGCCCGCCGCACCTCGTCCCATAACTGATGGAAGATTTCCTCGGCACGCGGCTGCAGCACATCGGCGAGTATCCGGCGCGACATGACCCGGGGTTGCCGGCCGCCAACGCTCGCAACCTCGATGGTCTGCTCTTCGTCAACCAAGCCGGCGAGCGCACACCCGCTACGTCGTTTCGTCTTCTCCGCCTCGGGTATCGGCGTGCGCAGCCCGACCGCAATATCGTTGGTGAAGTGATCACCGCCGAGCGCCACGACACCGGTGTGCCAAAGGCTGCCTCGCTCGAACACCGCGAAATCGGTCGTGCCACCGCCGACATCGACGAGCGCCACGCCGAGCTCCTTCTCGTCCGACGTCAGCACCGCCTCGGCCGCCGCCAGCTGCCCCAGCACCGTGTCGACAACCACAACGCCAGCGCGATTCACACAGGCCACGACGTTCTGCGCCGACGACGCGCTCCCGGTCACGACGTGCACGTTGACCTCGAGACGCGCGCCCGTCATGCCAATGGGCGCGCCGATCCCGTCTTGTTCGTCAACGACGAAATCCTGTGGCAACACGTGCAGGATCTCGCGACCGCTCGGCAACGAGACCGCCTTCGCCGCGTCGATGGCCCGACGCACATCCTCACGGGTGATCTCACGGTTCTTGCCAGCGACGGCCACGACACCGCGACTGTTGAACGCCTTGGCGTGCCCCGCCGAGAGGCCCAAGTGCACGGAGTCAATCTCGACGCCGGCCGTGAGCTCCGCCTCTTCGAGTGACTTCTTGATGGACTCGACCGCCGCCTCAAGATTCACCACGACCCCCCGGCGAATCCCCTTGGCGTCGGCCACCCCGATCCCGACGATGTCCAGGCTGCCGTCGTCCATGGCTTCGCCGACGATGGCGGCGATCTTCGATGTGCCGACATCGAGCCCGACCAGATATTGCTCGCTACGTGCCACGCTGCCTCCGTTGAACTCGGTTCCCCACTACTCGGTCGGACCCGCCGATATCCGACGCGCCACCACGTTCGCCGGCGTCTCCCCGCCTGGGTCGCCGCCCGCCGGACCGACATACACTCGTCGATCGAATCGGAGATCGACGTAATCAATCTCTGGAACAGTTGCCCGAAGCGTCGGGACCAGATCGAGATAGGCCTCGAGGCGCTCGGCAAACCGTTCGGTCCCAAGGTGAATCAGCGCCGGGTCGCCGGCCAACAGGACCACCGCGTCGCTGGGATCCCGAACGTCGACCTGCGAGAGGCGGGCGGCCAGCCGTTCATGGGCCCCGACTTGCTGTATCACCTTGGCTGCGAGGGCGACGCGTCCGCGGTCGATACGCACGCGGCCCTCGTCGCTGGCCGACAGACCGTCGATGATTGGCAGATCGACGCCTGCGAACCGCGGACCGTACTCGTCAATGACAGCCCCGCGGGCATCGACGAGGTAGAGCCTCGATCCGAGCCGGGCGATGCCCACCGGTTCCCGCTCCGTCACGACGACGGCGATAGTCGCCGGCAGCACGCGGCGCAACGTGGCGTCCTCAATCCATCCCGAGCTCAGGAGTCGCGCCCGTGCTGCTTCGAGGTCGGCGACGAGGACGTTCTGTCCATGCAACGAGTCGACCAGGGCGAGCAGCTCGCCCCGCGACACGCGCTGATTCCCCTCGACGACGACCGTCGCAACCCTGAGCGTGGCAGACTGCTCGGCGGCGCCGATCAGCCACCGCCCACCGGCAACGACGACGACCGCCACGACAAGGGCGCGCACGAGGGACCGCCGACGAGCGGCCAGGCGCCGCCGGCGACCGGGCCTGAGATGTGCCCGATGGAACCCCCGGTCCGTCGGCGTACGCACGCCCATCAGGATTCCCGTCCCTTCAACAACTCGACGATGCGGGGCGCGATTCGTCCGACCGACCCGGCGCCCAACGTCACGATGACGTCACCGCGACGCGCGACCGCCATGACGGTCTCAACCGCCTCGTCCAACGACGCGACGCGTCGGATGGGCATTGGCGAGGTCGCCGCGACCTCCGCCGCGATGGCCTCGGCGGTGGCCCCCGGCAACGGCGCCTCGCCGGCTGCGAAGACGTCGGCGAGAATGAGCATGTCGGCCAAGGCGAGCGCCGGCCCAAACCGGTCGAGCAGCCGGTGGGTCCGCGTGTAGCGGTGCGGCTGGAACACGACCACGACGCGGCGCGGCTGGCCCAGCCGCGCCGTCTCGAGCACCGCGGTGATCTCCGTCGGGTGGTGACCGTAGTCGTCGATCACGCGGATCCCGTCGACCTCGCCATGTACCTCGAACCGTCGATCGGCTCCGACGAACCCCGCCAGCGCGGCGCTCATGACCGACGGGGCCGCGCCGATCTGCGTGCCCACTGCGACCGCGGCCAGCGCGTTGAGCACGTTGTGTCGGCCGGGGATACGGAGGTCGAGCTCGAAGTCGACTGGCGCGTTGTCGGTCGTGACCGTCACGCGACACCGTGACCCGGTCGCCCCGAGCACTACGTCGTGGGCGCGGACCGACGCCGTCGGCTCGTCAATGGCGTACGTCAGCACGGGCCGCGTCGCGGCGCGTGTCAGGCGCCGTAGTCGCTCGTCGTCGGCGCAGGCAACGAGACATCCGTGTGGCGGAACCCGTGACGCGAACGCCGCGAAAGCCTGCTCGAGATCAGCCATCCCCGCATAGGCATCCAGGTGCTCGTCGTCGATGTTGGTCAGCACCGCGATCTCGGGCGACAGACGCAGGAAGGATCGATCGCTCTCGTCGGCTTCGACCACGATGAACGGGCCGCGGCCGAGACGGGCATTGCTGCCGAACGCGCTCACCCGTCCCCCGATGATGGCTGTCGGGTCGACCCCACACGCCTCCAAGACGACCGCGACCATCGATGTGGTGGTCGTCTTCCCATGCGATCCGACGATGGCAATCGCTCGTCTCCGACCGGCGAGCTCCGCGAGCATTGCGCCGCGCGAGACGATGGGGATTGCGAGGCGGGCTGCCTCGGTGAGCTCCGGATTGTCGCCGGGCACGGCCGCCGACACGACAACCATGTCCGGGCGCTCGACGTGATCGGCATCGTGGCCCACCATCACGTGACCGGCATCGTGGCCCACCATCACATGTGCGCCGACCGCACGCAGCCGGTCCAGGGCAGGCGATTCCGTCATATCCGATCCGCTCACGTCGTACCCGAGCGTGACGAGCACTTCCGCGATCCCACACATCCCGACGCCGCCGATCCCGACCATGTGCACCCGCCGGGCCCCTTCACGCACCGACGGCCTTACTCATGTGGACGCATCCCGCGCAGTCACGACAGCTAACCGCACCCGACCAGCTCCTCCGCGCGGTCGGCGACAAGACGCGCCGCGTCGGGTCGCGCCGTCGCCTGGAGGGCGGTCGACATCCTGTCGCGCCGCTCCCGATCGCCCACCAACGCGACGACCCGGGGCGCGAGCTCCTGGCGCAACGCGCCCTCCTCGAGGACGTCGACCGCCGCGACATCCGCCAGGGCCGCGGCGTTCCGGCGTTGGTGGTCATTGGCGGCGCGTGGCAACGGCACCACGATCGCCGGCAACCCGGATGCCGACACCTCTGCGAGCGTGGTCGCACCGGCTCGGCACACCGCCAGATCGGCAGCCCCCATCTCTTCGTCCATCGCGTCGAGAAAGGCTTCGACACGCGCCGGCACGCCGGCCCTCCGGTACCCCGCACGCACGAGATCCACGTCGCGCTCACCCGCTTGATGCACAACCGTGACCCCGGCCCGGGCGGCGGCCAGCACCGGCGCTGCCTCGACCATCGCGAGATTCAGCGTGTGCGCTCCCTGCGAACCACCGATGACCAGCACTCGCGACGCGTGCGTGGATGCCGTCGCGCGTTCGACGCGTGCGCGCGGCGCTCGAAAAAATCCCGCGCGGACAGGGTTCCCGCTGACGAAGGCCTTGGCTCCGAAATATGACCGCGTCGCCTCGAAGGAGACGGCTGCCGCCCGCACCACACGCGCCAGCAGCCGGTTCGTCAAGCCAGGCACCGCGTTCTGCTCCATGAGCATCGTCGGCACTCGCCGGAGCGCCGCGAGCAAGACGACCGGTCCGGCACTGTAGCCGCCCAGACCGACAACGAGGTCCGGCCGTGCCCGTCGCAACACCTGGGCCGCGTCCACCAGGGTGAGCGGCGCGAGCGCGAGCGCGCGTCCCACCCCACCGATCGACTTCCCCATCAGCCCCGCGCTTCTGACCGTCTCGAGCGCGAACCCCTCTCGGTCCAGGACGCGCGCCTCGACGCCGCGCCCCGTTCCCGCGAACACGACCCGGGCGCCGGGGTGTCGCCGGACGAGCTCCCGCGCCACCGCGATACCGGGGAAGAGATGGCCCCCCGTGCCGCCTCCCGCGAACACCACCCTCAGCGACTTCTCCGTCGACTCTTGCACGGCCCTCGTGACTCGCGATCGATCGGCCGGTCATGTTTCGGCCGACGCGTGCTGTGAAATGTTCAGCAGCACGCCCATTCCCAGTAGGCTGATGAGCAGCGACGAGCCTCCGGCGCTGACGAACGGGAGCGGGATACCCTTCGTCGGTAGCAGGCTGAGCACCACGCTCATGTTGATGAAGGCCTGCAACGCGACCATCGTCGTGAGCCCCAGCGCGAGAAACGCGCCGAACCGATCCGGCGCGTGCAGTGTCACCCGCAACCCGCGCCACGTGATCAGCGCAAAGCAGAGCAGGACCACACTCGCCCCGATCAACCCGGTTTCCTCGGCGATTACCGCATAAATGAAGTCGGTGTGCGGATACGGTAGGTAAAACAGCTTCTGCACCCCGCTCATCAGACCGCGTCCGAACACCCCTCCAGTGCCGACGGCAATCAAGGACTGAATGACCTGGAATCCATCGCCGAGCGGATCGGCCCACGGGTCGAGGAACGCGACCCAGCGTCGACGGCGGTAGTCCGCGCTGGCGAGGACGAGATAGAGCGCAGGCAACGCGACGAGCGCGACGCCGAACACATACCGATAGCTCAGCCCTGCGGCGAAGACCATCGCCGCGACGATGACGAGCAGCGTGAACGCCGTGCCGAAATCGGGTTCGAGCAGTATGAGCCCGGCGACACCCCCGGCGACGACTCCAATGGGGAGCAGCGCATACCCCACGTGGTCGACGCGCTCCATGCGTCGCTCGAGAAGCGCGGCCGTGAAGATGATGACCGCCAACTTCGCGAGCTCCGACGGTTGGACCCCAATACCGCCGATGCCGAACCACCGGTGCGTGCCGTTGATGGGCGGGCTGAACAGGACGGCGACCAACGCGAGCGTCGTGACCCCCAACGCCCCCCAGATGACGAACGGATGCTTGAGTAGCCGGTAGTCAATCCGCATGACGGCGGCGAGGAGACCGCCGCCGAGCACGACCCACGTCAACTGGCGAAAGAGAAAGAAATAGGGCTGCTGAAACCGGTCCAGGGCGAGCACCGCGGAGGCGCTGTACACCATGACGACGCTCGATCCGAGCAATGCTAGCGTCGCCAGGAACAGCGTCTTGTCGGATTTGAGTTTTCGCGCCATACTCCCCGTTCGCTCCGTCCGCGTCCTAAAGCTTTTGGCTGCCCGACCCGAAACGTGGGCAGTCGCCCACGGGAGAGCGGCCAGCAGTCATCAGTCAGACCAGGGTGTAGACACCCGCCTCGCAGGCCGGGGCAGCCTGCGCTCCCAGCGGCCGGCTCGACACCGCACAGTCCGACTGATGACTGCTCACCGCTCACCGGCGCTACGGCCTAAGCGGTCCACCTCCTCCTTGAACACCCGACCCCTTTCCGCGTAGTCGCGGAACATGTCCAGGCTGGCGCACGCTGGCGCCAGCAGCACTGTTCCGCCGGGTCGCGCGAGACGACGACCGGCGGCCACCGCGTCAGCCATCGTCTCGACGTCCGTGATTGACGCGGCGTCGCCGACGGCCTCGTGAATGAGCGGACGCGCTTCCCCGAGTGCGACGACGGCTGCACCGCGCGCCGCAAGCGGCGCGCGTAGATCGGCCAATCGCCCACCCTTGAACCGACCACCGAGAATGACCACGAGACCTCGACCGTAGCACTCGATTGCCGCCCGCGCCGCCGCGACGTTTGTCGCCTTCGAGTCGTTGACGAACCGAACGCCGTCGTGCTCTGCGACAAACTCCAGCGTGTGCTCGAGTCCGACGAACGACTGGACGGCGCGCGTCATGGCGTCGGGCCCGACACCGGCCAGCGTCCCAACCGCCGCCGCCGCGACGACGTCGCTCAGGAGGTGTCGCCCTGTCAGCCGCACAGCCGACAGCGGGACCAGCGGTCGCTCACGGTCCGCCGCCCGGTGAACGATGGCCTCGGCCGTGACGTGGACCCCCTCCTCGAGGGTCCGCGACACCGCGAACCGGAGCGCCCGCGCGCGGCCCGACCGAGCGATGTCGAGAACGCGCGGGTCATCAGCGTTGATGACCATCGCGTCCTCATCAGTTTGGTTCGCGAAGATGCGCGCCTTCGCATCGACGTAATCCTCGAAGCTCGAGTGGCGGTCGAGGTGATCGGGCGACACGTTGAGACACACGGCAATCCACGGACGGAACGTGTCGGTGAGCTCGAGCTGAAAGCTGCTCACCTCGACCACGTGAATCACGTCGGGTGTCGAATCGTCGACCTGACTACTCAGCGCAGCGCCGATGTTGCCGCCGACAACCGCGCGGCGCCCGCTCGCATCGAGCATCCGTCCGGCCAAGACCGTCGTCGTCGACTTCCCTTTCGTGCCCGTCACCGCCACGATCCGGCCGCGCAGCCACCGCGCGGCAAGCTCGATCTCGCTGATGACGGGCACACCCGCGGCCCGGGCACGAGCGACGATGGGCAGTCGCGGGGAGACACCAGGACTCAAGACGATGAGGTCGGCCGCCTCGAAGGTCTCCGCTCGATGCCCGCCGAGCTCGAGCGCAATGCCGACCCCGCGGAGGGAGGCGGCATCGACGACCCCCGTGGCCGCGTCGCTCAGCGTCACGCGCGCTCCCCGTCGGGCGACCAGTGTGGCCGCCGCCACGCCGCTCCGGGCGGCGCCGACCACGACCACGTGCAGACCGGTGACGGAAAACTGACTCATCGCAATTTCAACGTGGTCAAGCTGAACAACGCGAACACCACGGCCAGAATCAGGAACCGACTGATGATCTTCGGCTCGCTCCACCCGACCAGCTCGAAGTGGTGATGGATCGGCGCCATCCTGAACACCCGCTGGCCGGTCAACTTGAACGACCCGACTTGGATGATCACGGAGAGGGCCTCGATGACAAACACGGCGCCGACGATCGGGAGCAGCAGCTCCTGTTTGATGAGCAGCGCGACGGTACCCAACGCGCCGCCCAGAGCCAGTGAGCCCACATCCCCCATGAAAATGTCAGCGGGATAGGAGTTGTACCAGAGGAACCCCAGCCCCGCTCCGACGAGTGAGCCGCAGAAGATCGTGAGCTCTCCCGCCGGTGGAAAGCGCAGCAGCAGCAGGAATTCGGCGATGACCGCGTGCCCGCTGACGTAGGTCAGCGCCGTGAACGCGCCGGCCGCGACGGTGAACACGCTGATGGCAAGCCCGTCGAGCCCATCGGTCAGATTGACGGCGTTCGACGCGAACATCAGCCAGAGCACCGCGAACGGCACGTAGAGCCACCCGATGTCCGGGGTGAACTCCTCGAAGAACGGAAAGTTGATCTCGGTGCTGTACAGCCCGGTTGCCGTCAGCCGCAACAGCACGAGGCCAACGACGGTGCCGACCAGCGCCTGCGCGACCATCTTGCCGCGGGGTGAGAGCCCGCGCGGCGAATGGTGAAACACCTTGAGGTAGTCGTCGGCGAAGCCAATCGCGCCGAAGGCGGCCGTCGACAGCACGGCGATCCAGACGTAGACATTCCTCAGATCCGCCCACAGCAGGGTCGGCACCAGCGCCGCCACGAGCACGAGCAGCCCGCCCATCGTCGGCGTGCCCGCCTTCACCTGGTGCGTTGGCGGCGCGTCGTCGCGCACAACCTGACCGATCTGCAGCTCACGGAGCTTGCGGATCACCCACGGACCGAGCGCGAGCGAGAGCACGAAGGCCGACAGGCTCGCCGCAGCGGTGCGGAAGGTGATGTATTGCGTCACGTTCAAGATGCTGAGCTCCTCGCGCAACGGATAGAGGAGGTGAAAGAGCATCAGGCCCAGTCCGCCTTGAGGCGATCGACGACACGATCAGTGCGGATTCCCCGTGATCCCTTCACCAGCACGAGATCGCCGGCTCGGGCGAGATCCGAGACGGTCTCGGCCGCCGCCTCGCTCGTCGCGCAGGTCGTGACGTCTCCCGCGGGGAGGCCGGCCGCGCGAGCGCCCGCCGCCAACGACTCCGCCGCAACGTCCCCGACCACGACCAGTCTCGCGAATCCAGCCTCGACGGCCGCCACGCCGCACGCGCGGTGGAGCGGCGCCGCCCGCTCGCCGAGCTCCAACATCTCGCCCAGCACGGCCACGCGCCGCGTGTGCGCCGTATCCCGCCCGACCGTACGCAGTGCGCCCAGCAGCGCCGTCGGGTTGGAGTTGTAGGAGTCGTCCACGACGGTCACTCCGTTGGAGAGCCGCGTGATCTCGCCGCGCCGCGCTCCGGCACGAAAGCTCGCAACGGACGTCAGCAGCGTGTCCAGCGGCACATGCAGCCGTAGCGCGACCGCAATCGCCGCGAGCGCGTTGGCCACGTTGCCAGCTCCGAGGAGCGACGTGCGGAGCGTGCCGTGACCTGCATGCGTGTGGACGCGTGCCCGGGCGCCGTCGAGTCCCAGGTCGGTGAGATCGGTTGCCCTGACGTCTGCGGTCGTCGCCACGCCGAACGTCGTCACGCGTCCGGCGAACCCGGCGATGCGCGCCATGGCTCGAGGGTCGTCCGCGTTCACCACGAGCTGGGTGTCGGACGTGGCGCCCTCGAGCACCTCGGCCTTTGCGTCCGCGATCGCCTCGACGGAATCGAAGAACGCCGCGTGCACCTCCGCGACGTTGGTCCACACCCGGATCTCGGGTTCCGCCACCCGCACGAGCGTTCGGATTTCACCGGCGTGGTTCATGCCGAGCTCGACGACGGCAACCTCCGGCCGATGACGGAGCTCCAAGAGCGACAGCGGTAGCCCGATGTGGTTGTTGAGGTTGCCCTCGTTGCGAAAGACGCGATACCTGCCGCCGAGTAACGTCGCGGTCAGCTCCTTGGTCGTCGTCTTGCCGACGCTGCCGGTGATGGCGACGACCAGCGCGGCGGACCGCCGACGCACGACCTGCGCAACGCCCTGGAGCGCGGACACGGTGTCGTCGACGACGACGGCGATCGCCGCGTGTCGAGGCGGCAGCGCGGAGACGTCGCTGACGATCACGCCGGCGGCTCCTTTCTCGATCGCCTCCGCCACGAACCGATGTCCGTCAACTCGATCCCCCCGAATCGCCAAGAACACGTCGCCGGCCCGGACGCGTCGACTGTCGATCGAAAACCCGCCCAGTGTCGCGGACGGCGACCCCGCCACGAGCCGACCCCGGGCCGCCGTCGCGAGCTCGTCCGCGCGAAGCACGACCGGTCCGGCCTCTGCCACCGTCTCCTCTCATCCGACCCGCGCGCCGGCACGCCGGCGCGCCAAAGCCGCGCGCGCGACCGACCCGTCCTCGAACGGCAGATGCCGCGCACCGATGACCTGATGGCGCTCGTGCCCTTTTCCGGCCACGACCACGACGTCCCCTTGCCGCGCGTCCCGAATCGCGCGCGCCACGGCCTCCTCGCGGTCGACGATCGCCTGCCGCGCCGTCTCTGATCCGGCCATGCCGCGCTCTACGTCCGCGATGATGGCGAGGGGGTCTTCCGACCGTGGGTTGTCGGACGTGATCACCACACGATCACTCAGACGCGCAGCGACCGCGCCCATCAGCGAGCGTTTGCTCGCATCGCGATCGCCGCCGCACCCGAACACGGTGACGAGCCGTCCTTGGCCGAGCGACCGGGCCGTCTCGAGCGCCCCCCGTAGGGCGTCGTCCGTGTGGGCAAAGTCGACGATGACCGTGACGTCGTCGATCGATCCGGACACGACCTCCATCCGCCCCGGCACGGCGCGCAGCGCGTGGACGCCTTCTTCGATCGCACGAAACGGGATATCGAGCGCCACAGCCGTCGCCGCCGCGGCCAGCACGTTATAGGCGTTCGGTCGACCGAGCAGCGGCGACTGGAGTTGCAGCGCCCCGCGCGGCGTGCGGGTGTCGAGGGTGACGCCATCGACCGACATCTCGAACCGCTCGGGCGCCACGTCCGCCCGACTGTCGATGCCATACGTCAAGGGTCTGGTGCACGACTCCACCAGCGACGCGCCCTGAGGGTCGTCGGCGTTGACGACGGCCGGTGCCCCGTCCGGGAGCATCTCGAAGAGGCGCCGCTTTGCGGCGGCATACCGCTCCATATCGCCATGAAAGTCGAGATGGTCGCGTGTCAGGTTGGTGAACACCGCGGCGGCGAACCGGACGTGGTCGACGCGGCGCAGTGCGAGCGCATGCGACGACACCTCCATGGCGCATGCGCCGACGTCGGCGTCTCGCATGCTGCCGAGCAACGCCTGGATGTCGGCGGCCTCCGGTGTCGTGCGTTCGGCTGGCCGCTCGTCCACGTCGGCGGCGATACGATTGGTGACCGAGCTGATGCGCCCCGTAGGAATACCGGCGTGGTCGAGAATCGACGCAATCAAGTACGTCGTGGTCGTTTTGCCATTCGTGCCGGTGGTGCCGATCACCGCGAGCGACTGGCTCGGGTTCCGGTGAAACGCAGCCGCCAAGCTGCCGAGTGCCGCGCGCGCGTCGCGCACCTGCACCCACGGCACGCTGACGCCGTGCGGGCTTTCCGACTCCGCAATGATGGCGCTTGCGCCACGCGCGCACGCCTCGTCGACAAAGGTGACCCCGTCCCACCGATCGCCGCGCACGGCGACGAACACCGCACCGCGCGCCAGCGTCCGCGAGTCATAGGCCACGCCGGTGACCGCCTCATCCAGCCCAGTCGTCAGCGGGTCAGCGGGCGACTCGATTCCGGCGCGCTCGAGCAGCACGCCGAGGGTCGTCGTGTCCGGAGCCCCGGGTGAGTCGCGCGGTATCGGCATGGTCACTGACCCACCTGGCGATCGAGCGTTGCCGGGTGCCGACGCAGCCACAGGGTGGTCGCATCCCCGCGCTCGACCGCCGCGCCGGAAGCCGGGTCCTGCCGCACGACCTCCCCATCACCTTCTACCCGCGCTGCCAGGCCCAACCACGCCGTCGCCTCGAGCGCCTCGCGCGCGCTCATGCCGCGAAGATCCGGCATCGGGCCGCCGACCGCACGGGTGCCTGTCGCCCGCGCGACCGTGGGGGGGCGCGGGGACGCTGTCGACACGCCGATCGCGCGCGGGCGCCGCCCGCGATCGACCACGACGGCGGGGCTCGGGTTGACTGTGGGTGGCACCGCGAGATGCCGCAGCGCGGCCTCCGCGATGCGCTGAAAGATGGGCGCCGCCACTGCGCCACCGGTGTAGACGCGTTGGCGCACCCCGTTCACCATCGCCGAACGCGGCGTGTCGACCATGACCAGGATCACGAGTCTGGGGCGTCGCGATGGCACGAAGCCGACGAACGACGCGTTGTGGTCGGTATCCGAGTACCGTCCGTCGATCAGCTTCTCCGAAGTTCCGGTCTTGCCGGCGACGGTATACCCGGGCACCTGGGCTCGGCGTGCGGTCCCACGCTGGCTGACCTGTTCCATGATGGTCGTCAGCTCGGCGGCGGTTTCGCGCGTGATGGCGCGCCTGATGACACGACGATCCGACTGCGCGCGCCGACCGTTCTGATGCACGGCCCGCACGACACGCGGCTCGAGCAGCTCGCCACCGTTCGCAATGGCTGCCGCAGCCGCGGCCATCTGAAGCGGCGTGACCGCCACCTGATAGCCCATCGACAGCGAAGCCAGTGCGCGCTCGGTCACCTTCGCGGGCGGTGTCACGATGCCCGGGCTCTCGGCCGGCAGATCGCGCGAAAGCGCCTCCCCGAATCCGAACCGGCGGACGTAGCGACTCAAGCGCTCGGGTCCGAGCCGCAAACCCGCCAGGATCGCACCGACGTTGCTCGACTTGACCAGGACGTCGGTAAACGACAGCTGGTCGTAGACGTGGAAATCCTGGATCCGGTCCCCGCCAACCCGGATCGCACCGGCGCTCACGTCGAACATCTCGTCCGGTTCGACCACCTGCTCCTCGAACGCCGCCGACGCGGTCACGACCTTGAACGTCGACCCGGGCTCGTAAATGTCCTGGACGGCGCGGTTGCGAAGCTCGGGCAGCGATGCGTGGCGGAACACGTTCGGGTTGAAGGTGGGCTCGCTCGCGAGAGCCAAGACCTCACCGGTCAGCGGGTCGAGCATCACGACCGCGCCGGCGTCCGCGCCATACGCGCGGATCCCGCTTCGCAGCTCCCGCTCGACAATGTGCTGCAGGTATTTGTCGATGGTCAGCTCGAGTGTTGCGCCGGCGGTCGGTGGACGCTCGACTCGGCTGAACGCCCGCTGCCGCGCGTCGGTTTGCACGAGGATCTTGCCGGGACGCCCGCTGATCTCGGCGTCATACGTCGACTCGATCCCGCTGAGTCCCTGGTTATCGATGCCGACGAACCCGAGCAGGTGGGCGCCCAACGCCTTGTTCGGGTAGTACCGCCGGTTCTCCTTCAGAAAGCCCACACCCTGGAGCCCGAGATCCGCGACGCGGCGCGCCTCGTCCGGCGTCACCTGACGTCGGACGTACGCGAACTGGCCGGACTGCGACAGCCGGTCCGTGATCGCCGCCTGGAGGTCGGCCGGGCACTCGTCGAACGCCGCGCAGAGTGCCGCCACCGTTCCCGCCGCGTCGGTGACTTTACTCGGCACGGCATAGACTGTGTCCGCGTCAACGCTGTAGGCGAGCACGGCACCGTCCCGGTCGAGAATCTCGCCGCGCTTCGGATGGAGTTCGACGGTGCGTTGCTGTTGCCGCTCGGCGCGCACGAGCATGTCGTCGTGCTGGAACACCTGGAGATAGACGAGCTTGGATTCGATACCCGCGCTCCAGAGCGCGAACCCGGCCACCACGACCCACAGCCGCCGCCGCATGGTGCCGCGCCAGTCGAACACGTCGGACCCGCGCTGCCGTTTCACGGCGCCGGACCGCTCGGGCGCGTGCAGCCGGCGGAGGCGACTACTGGCGTCGACCAGCTTGCTCACGTGCGTGCTCCCCTCGGGCCGCGACCACGGATCGATCCGGAGCCGGCGCGGCGCGAACGCGTTCTACGACGATGGCTTCATCGCTCGTCGGAGCGACGAGATCGAGCTGCTCTGTGGCGATGCGCTCGATGCGGGCTGGAGACCGCAGCGTCTCGATCTCGAGCCTAAGGTGACGATTGATCTCGAGCTCGCTGGCGCGCTCCTGCTGAAGCTGCTCGACGCGGTAGCCGTGCTGTAGGAGCTCGAAGTGCTGCCATGCGGAGAAGAGCAGGACCGAGACAAGGACGACGCCGATGACGGCGGAGCGCCACAGCTCCTGCTGGCGTGCCTGATCGACTTCGCGCACGATCGGGTTGTTGCGTACGTCCTTCTTGATCGCGTACTCAAAGTCCTCGTGGGTCATGCGAGCCTCTCGGCGGCGCGCAGCTTGGCGCTCCGTGCTCGTGGATTGCGGGCCACCTCGTCCGCGGTCGGCCGCATCGGCCGCTTCGTGAGCACGTGCACGGCCCACTCGCCGTCTCGTTCCATCCCGCGGAGCGTGTGCTTCACAATGCGATCTTCGAGCGAATGAAACGTCAGGACGGCGAGGCGTGCGCCGGCCTTCAGCCGACGGCAGAGCGTGGCGAGGAAGTCGTCCAGCCCCTCGAGCTCACGGTTCACCCAGATCCGCAGGGCCTGAAACGTCCGCGTCGCCGGATCGATGCGCGGGCGTCCACGTCGTGGCACGGCGCGCCGCACCAGTGCGGCGAGCTGCCCGGTCGACGTCACGGCCTCGCGCTGACGACCGGCGACGAGCGCCCGTGCGATGCGCCGCGCGTGCCGGTCCTCGCCGTACTTGTAGATGATGTCGGCGAGGGCCGTTTCGGACGCGTCGCGCAACACGTCTGCGGCCGTCGGGCCGAGGGACTGATCCATGCGCATGTCCAGCGGCTCGTCCCGTCGAAAGCTGAAGCCGCGGCCCTCGACGTCGAGCTGGAGCGAGGACACCCCCAGATCGGCGAGCGCGCCATCGACCGTCGTGATACCGCGGGCGTCGAGGACGTCGTCCAGCCGCCGGAAGTCAGCGTGCACGAGATCGACACGACGAGCCCACGGCGCCAGCGTGCCGGAGGCGGTTGCCAGGGCGGTCGCGTCGCGATCCAGGCCGACCACGCGGTCGGCGCCCCCGGCGAGGAGCACCTGGGCATGACCGCCCGCGCCGACGGTGCAGTCGACGAACAGGCCGCCGCGAGCGGTATCGAGGAGCGCGACCACCTCTTTCGACATGACCGGTGTGTGCGCCGGTGGTTGCTGATCCATATGCGGCGTCAGATTCCAAAGTCGGCGAGGGCGCGCGCGTCGTCGTCGGTGAACGGCTCGCTCTCGAGCCTGGCCACGAAGCGCTCGTGGTTCCAGACCTCCAGGTGGTCGTACTGACCGAACACATCGACCTCGCCAACCATGCCGGCCGTCTCACGCACACGCGGATGAATCGATACGCGTCCTTGCTTGTCGAGCTCCGCGGTCTGTCCGAAGTAGTTGACCCGGTCGAAAAACTTGAGACGCGCGGGATGGGTCATCGGAACACGGGCGAGCTTCTCCTCGATCCCGATCCACACCGGCATCGGGTATAGGCGAACGGAATCGCCCGTAAGACTCGTGACAAAGAAGCCGCTCCCATAGTTCTCCTCGACCAGCATCCGGAAGGCGGTCGGAATCTTGAGTCGGCCTTTGTCATCGATCTTCGCGGAGTAGTTGCCCCGGAGCACCTTTAGGCTCCACTTAATCCCATAAAAATCCACCGCCATCGTAGGCAACGGCCGGTGAGATTGTCAACGCCATAATCTGTCGAGTCAACGACTTACGTCTAATATTCGCTTTTCGTTTTCCCCGCCGTGCGGTGCCAGGGGTGCCCCGGTCCGGTCAGGAACAATTCGCGACATAATCCCCCGACAGCTATCCCCGCACCGGCCTTGTGGCGGGCCCGAAGATCAAAGATCAGAGAGCGATGAGACGATTCACCCGGACGTATCGTCGGCCATTCGGTGTCGCGGAGTAGTCGTGATGCGTGCCGGACTCATCGGGCTCCCGTCGACGGGCAAGACGACGCTGTTTCAGCTCCTGACGGGGTCAGCGATCGAGACCGAGCGGACCTCCGGTCGAGGCGAGGCCAGTATCGGTGTGGCGCACGTGCCCGACGACCGTCTCGATCGGCTCACGGAACTGTTTCGTCCGCGCAAGCGTGTCCCCGCGACCGTGACGCTCGCCGACATGGGGACCCATACCGGGCCGTCTACGGGGGGGCAGGCGCTCGTCAACGTCGCACCCTATCGAGAAGCCGACGCGCTGCTACACGTGGTGCGGGCGTTCGCCGATGAACGCGTCGCCCACCCGTCCGGGTCCATCGATCCGGCGCGCGACACCCACGCGATCGAGGACGAGTTGATCCTCGCCGATCTGGCGGTTGCCGAGCGTCGGCTGGAGCGTCTCGAACGCGACCGGAAGAAGGGCGTGGCGGCGGCGACGGACGACGAGCTCGGTGTGCTCCGCGTATGCGCCGAGGCCCTTGCGTCCGGCAGACCGCTTCGTGCCGTTGAGCTTGAGGCGTCCGCGGCGAAGTTGCTACGCGGGTTCCAGTTTCTCTCCGCCAAGCCGCTCCTGCTCGTGCTCAATGTCGACGAGCGGGACGCCGGTCGAGACCTCGATGAAGTGATCCAGGACGCCGGACTCAGCGATGCGCAGGAAGGCGCCAAGGTGCGGGCGGTCAGCGTCTGCGCCAAGATCGAGCTGGAGATCGCCGAGCTCGATCGCGATGATGCGCAGGCGTTCATGGCTGACCTCGGCCTGACGGAGACCGGACTCGATCGCGTCGTCCGGGCGGCATACGGCCTGCTCGGCTACATCTCCTTCTTCACGACGGGTGAAGACGAGTGCCGCGCCTGGTCGATCCCGGGGGGGACGGTCGCGCAGGCCGCGGCCGGCGAGATTCACACGGATTTGACGCGCGGGTTCATTCGGGCCGAAGTCGTCGACTACGATCACCTGATTTCGCGGGGTTCGCTCGGCGCGTGCCGACGCCAGGGCGAGGTTCGGCTCGAAGGCAAGGACTACGTGGTTTGCGACGGCGACGTCATCAACGTCCGGTTTGCAACCTGAGGACCGGTACTCATGCACGTGCTCATCACCGGCGGCGCCGGGTTCATCGGTTCGCATCTGGCCGAGCGGTTGCTCGACGACGGTCATGCCGTCGCGGTCCTCGACGACCTGTCCACCGGTTCGATCACCAATATCGAACACCTCAAGACGCGTGCAGACTTCGCGTACACGATCGACTCGGTCACGAACGAGCCCGTGATCGCGGAGCACGTTGACCGCGCCGACGTCGTGTTTCATCTCGCGGCGGCGGTCGGCGTCAAGCTGATCGTCGAGGCGCCCGTCCGAACCATCGAGACCAACGTGCACGGAACCGAAGTCGTGCTGCGTCACGCGAGCAAGAAGCGCAAGCTGGTGATCATCGCCTCCACGTCGGAGGTGTATGGCAAACGCACGGTCGTCCCGTTCAGCGAAGACTCGGATCTGGTCCTCGGCTCGCCGCAGCAGCATCGCTGGGCATACGCATGCAGCAAGGCGATCGACGAGTTCCTGGCCATTGCCTACTGGAAGGAGCACCGGCAACCGGTCGTGATCACGCGGCTGTTCAACACGGTGGGTCCGCGCCAAACGGGCCGCTACGGCATGGTCGTTCCGAACTTCGTGCAGCAGGCACTCGCGGGTCGTCCCATCACCGTGTTTGGTGATGGCACGCAGACGCGTAGCTTCGCTGACGTCTCAGACGTGGTACGCGCCCTCGTCGGCCTCGCCGGCGAACCGCGTGCCGTCGGTCAGGTGTTCAACATCGGCAACAACGAGGAAGTCTCCATACACCGGCTCGCCGAGCAGGTCAAAGCGAGCACCGGCAGTCAGTCGAAGATCGTGATGGTGCCGTACGACCAGGCGTACGAGGCGGGGTTCGAAGACATGCCGAGGCGCGTGCCCGACCTCCGCAAGATCGGCGCGCTGACCGGATGGGCTCCGCAGATCGGCCTGACGGAGATTCTGAATCGGGTCGTCAGCCACGCTCGCGCGAAGCTCCCAACGGGCTAGCAGCCCGGCCTTCGACGTATACTGGGCTCGTGGCAACCCCTCCGCGCGGGGCGCGACTCGCCGCGGCACTCGGGGCGCTGTGTCTGGCGCTACCAGCCGTCGCCCGCGCTGACGAGATCGAGCTGTCAATCGAGCGTGGGCGGGTGACCCTGACGGCGGCCGATGCACCGCTCAGCGACATCCTCGCCGCCTGGGCCGAGGTCGGAGACACGCACTTCGTCGACGCGGACAAACTGACCGGGCCGCCGGTCACGCTGCAGCTGGTCGACGTGCCGGAGGCCGACGCGTTGCGCACGCTGCTCCGCTCCGCGACCGGCTATCTGGCCGCGCCTCGCCCCGCGGGGGCCCCTGGCGCCTCGACATTCGATCGCGTGGTGGTTCTTGCCACGCCGCGCGCCCCGCGCGCGGCCACCGCGACCTCAGCGGCTCCGACGTTCCCCGGGCCGCCCGCTCAGACGACACCCTTCTTCCGCACGCCCGGCCAGAGTCCGGCCGCGCAGCCGCGGAACCCGACGATGGACGTCACGCCGGACGAAGCCGCGCAACTAGAGCAGCTACAGCAACTGCTCCAGCAACCGCCCGTGGCAACCACGCCGTTCTTTCAGCCCAACCCCGCCGGTCGCGCCGACGCACCCGCCGCGACGCCGCAGACCATGCCGCGTCCCGGCATGCTGGTCGCCCCGGAGAACGCGCCGCCGCCACGACGGGGGCGGCCCGCCCCGGTGCGGCCTCCGACCGGGGACCCGTTCACGCCTACCCGCTGAACTGGCCGGGGTCGGTCTCCTGAGCTCACTCGTAGTCGTACGTCGCACGAGGGTGCTCCACGCCGGCAAGCTGAGTGCTCTCTGCGCGACGAGCTTGAAGAGCTCCCGAGGCGTCAGCCGACGGGGACATCCCCCCGGGCAGCCGGAGTCGGCCCGCCGGAAAACTGCGCCTGCGCTTGCCCCCGTGCTATCGGAGGCGGCCATCAACGGGTGGTTGGTGGCCGCGAGTGCGGCTGCCATCCGCGCCATGGGCTATCCGGGAAGACGGATCACAGAGACCGTGATCGCCTGGGAGTCGCTCCGGCGCAGTTGTCGGATATCGCGAATTGTCGGCGGGCCTCCACGTCTGCCCGGGGGATGTCCCCGCCGGCTGACTTGCTCCCGGCTCTGCATCTCTCGATCGACTCGTGTCAGCCGATCCGTGCGCGCTGTCCAGCGGCCAGGCCAGATCGCGCACGTGCTAATCGACGAGTCCAGAGACGCTGAAACAGCGGATCAGCCGTCTGCTCCGCGCTCGACTCGCTGCTCTCGTGTCGACCAGGTCCGAGCTGCTCAATGAGCCGAAGGTGCTCGGATCCGGTCGCCCTTGTGCGGCCGAACTAGCGCGGCCTGAGGCGGTGTCATCAGTCCCTCCCGAACGCCAGCAGCGCGTTCCCCGGCCTGCTCCCGATGAAGGCGTACCCGCTGTTGACGTAGACCATCCCGTCCACCACCACAGGCCCCGACGCGTTCAGTGAGCCTCCGGCGGCCGGCACCCCGTTGACGGTCTCGAACGCTCGGTTTGTGTCGTAGGTCCAAATCACCTCGCCCGTCTCGGCCGAGTGCGCCCGCAGGCCACCGTCGTTGGACCCCGAGAACACGACGCCGGGAATCGCCGTGACCGCCCCCGCAAGCGCGGCGTCGCAGCCGCTGAGGAACCCCGTGCGGATGCCGGACTCTGCGCAGATGGGTGGAGGCGGATCGGCGAACCAGACCAGCTCGCCCGTCGTCAATCGTACCGCGGCCAGACCACCCGGCTCCGGTGTGAGCAGGTCCGACACCGCGAAGTAGGCCTTGTCCCCATCAACGGCGAACCCCCATTCGATGCCGCCCAGCGCACTCCCGTCGCCGGCACGGTAGCGCCACACGATGGCGCCGTCCTGGCTTGGATCGAGGCCGTAGGTCATGCCCGACTTCTGCCCGACGACGAGCAGATCGCGCCCGTTCGTCATCGTGACGAGCGCGGGTGAGGATCCGAAATCGTGGTCGGGCCCCTCGTCTTCGGGGCAATTGGCGTTCGTACCCTGGCATCCCATGACGAAGGCGTCGCCGGGAGTCAACTGATTCCACCACCGGATCTCGCCGCTGCCGAGGTCGAGCGCCACGATCGCATCGCTCGTCGCCGCGGCCGGCTCCGTATACGCATTCCCCGTCGCAGCGTAAAGTAGGCCCCGGCTCGCGTCGATGGTGGGCGATGCCCAGACCGCGGCCCCCGCAGGACCCGACAGCGTCGTACCGTGCGGTCCGGTGCCGCGCGCCACCGGCTCTTCCGGTATCAGGAAGGTCTTCCAGATGTGCGCGCCGGTTGCTGCGTCCAGCACCACGACGCTGCCCCGAAACGTGCAGCACCCATACCCCGGATCGGTCGCGAGCGCCTCCTCAATCGACGAGACGGGCACGTAGAGCCGACCCGCGTGCAGCGTGGGCGCGCCCGTGATCCGGGCACCGGGATGGTCCTCCACATCTCGCCGCCACAACTCCGCGCCGGTCGACGCGTCGACCGCGTAGACGTTGGCGGCCGTATCGCCGAAGTAGAGCGCGTGGCCCGTGTTCAGCGCGCCGATCGAGATCGCCGTCCGCACACCGCCGCGGGCGACATAGGTCCAGTGACTGCATCCCGTCTTTGCGTCGAGGGCGTAGACCACGCCGTTCTGGCTCCCCACGAACAGTCGCTCACCCGCGACCGCCGGCTGCGCCCAGGCCTGCGTCGACTCCGGGAATCCGAACGCCCACTGCAGAGTGAGGCTCGGCACTTCGTCGGCACGCAATCCTGCATGCACCCCGGGCTGGAAGCGGTGGTTCTCGGCGTTCACGCCCCAGCCGCTCCAGTGCGGGCCGCCCAGCGGGTCCATCGGCGCCGCTGCCTCAGTGCAGCCACCAACGCTCGTGCCGATCGGATCGCCGGACACGGCGCGCCCGGTCATGAACTCCGCGACGGCGCGACGATCGAGGATCGAGAGCGCCAGGCCCTGGAGGGCCATCGTGCCGGTTGTCAGCGCGGTGACGATCGCCTCGGGCGCGCGCGCTCGCATCGTCTCGAGCATAGGAGCGCGTGGCACGCCGGGGGGCGTGTGGCAGCGCGCGCACTGGTCCCTGAACAGCGCCGCGCCGTCGGGTTCCTGCGCGGCGGGCGTGGCGGTACTAGAGACTGTGAGTATCAGCACCCACATCGCGATCTGTGTCTTCATCTCTCCTCCGGCTCTCTTCTTCGTGCAAACCGACAGCGCATGCGTTCGCTTGGCGCTAACGGGTCTCTACCGTGCGGTCCAACTGCTCGAGCTCGCGGAGCGCCCGCTGCGCCTTGACCACGCTGGCGCATTTCTCTTCGTTCTCCAGCCACATCTCCGTCAACGAGCGCGTACCGCTCTTCCGGTGCTGAATCGCCAGGTAGCCGATCAGGACGATCAGGCTGATCGCCGCGTACACGAAGAAGCCCCACGTCACGGGGGGGAGGATGGAGGGAAGGATAAAGGGGAGGGGGATGCCCACCATCATCACGAAGGGAATCCACAGGACGATCCAGGACAACCCGAGCCACGCATCTGTCCGCACGTAGGACAGCCGCAGCCGGTCCAGCCGCTCCTGGATCTTCGCGACGGGTTCCGCGTCGTCGATGGCCCGGTATCTCGCGAGCGTGACCGACGCCGCCACGAGGGCGCTGACGCCGTAGATATTCATGATCGCGCCGGCCGCGAGCCGGGGCCAGTCGCCGACCGGGATGCTCACGCTATACGTCAGCCCAGCCAGCAACATAATGACCAGGCCCGTGAAGAACAGGGCGATCTGTCCCCTCCGCAGCGGGCGGAGTCGCGCGCGAACGCGTCCCATCGTTCGGTCTCGAAGGGCCAGCAGCGCTAGGGTGTTTTGGTGTGTCCGTGGGTCGAGTGGAGCCTCACGGTCGGACCCCGAGATCGGCGCGGATGCGGTGTTCGTCGCCTGTCCGGGTGGTCCCTCAGTGACGGCGATCGACTCCACCGCGGTTTTCACGTCACTAGCGTGCTGATAGCGGCGCTCCGGTTCTTTGGCGAGTGCCCGCAACACGACGTCGTCCAGGCGCACATCGACGGCAACCTTCTGCGACGGCGCCTGGAAGCGACCGAGCGGGAGCTCGCCGGTCAGCATCTCGTAAAAGACCACCCCGAGTGAGTAGATGTCCGCGCGGTGGTCGACGTCGCGTGTGCCCTCCATCTGCTCGGGCGCCATGTAGCGGAGGGTGCCCATGACTTGGTGGGTGCCGGTCAGCGACGCCTGCGTATGATCCTCGTCGTGTCTGAGCTTGGACAGCCCGAAGTCCGCGATCTTCGGCCGCCCCTTCCGGTCCAGCAGGATGTTCTCCGGCTTGATGTCCCGATGCACGACGCCCTCGTCGTGGGCGTACTGGAGGGCGTCGCAGATCTGCGGCACTAGGACAAGGGCGTGCTTCGGCTCAAGGGCACCGGACTCCAACGTGTGGCGCAGGTTCGTTCCGTCGACGTGCTCCATCATGATGAATGACGTGTCGCCCGCTTGACCGAATTCGTACACGCCGACGATGTGCGGATGGTTGAGGCGGGCCAGGGTCTGGGCCTCGCGGGCAAACGCTGGGTAAACGCCGGGTCGCTGCCGATTTCCGGGGGCAGGAGCTTCAGCGCCACGACCCGGTCGAGACCGGGCTGTCGGGCCTTGTAGACCGCTCCCATGCCGCCTGCGCCCAGCAGCTCGAGGATCTCGAGCTGGGGGAAGAGTGTCGTCACGGTGTCGATCGAGGGTGGCTCGAATCTCGGACCCGAGGCTGCGGCTGAACGGTCGACTGGTGGTTCCGCGGGCGCGGCGCTCTCGAGACCGGCCTTCACCAAGCAGGTGGGACAGAGCCCGGCGGGCGCGTCGTCGGGGAGCGGGGCGCCACATGACTTGCACTGCGGTGTCTCGCTCATCGTGTCTGGCTCCACTGGGACGCGCGGCCTCTACTGTCCCCTACAGATTCTGCGGGGTCCGGTAACACCGTCGCCTCGTCATCCAGCCAGGACCGCCAGGATCCGTCGAATCTCGTCGTCCACCTCTCCCGCGTCGGCCACAGTGCGGAGCACCTCCGCGCGAAACAACTGGCGATAACGCTTCCGCAAGCGGTAGCCGGCCTGTTTAGCGGCAGCGACCGTCACCCCCAGCCGCTCAGCCGCGCTCTCGTAGTCCGCCGCCGTGGCGTCCCCAGTGAGGGCCGGCTTAAGAGGCTCGAAGTGGGCGCCCTTTCCGGCTTCCGTCAGCTCGGCGCGTACACGTGCGAGCACCAGGTCTAGCAGAGTCAGGACCCAGCGGCGCTCATACAGGGTCTCCGGCGTCACCTCGTCGGTGGGCTCGATCTGATAGCGGGACTCGCCCGAGTCGAAGTCCAGGGAGAGCGCCGGGCTGCCACCGCCACGTTTCTCCGCCCGCGCCCTCTCCCACTCGTTGCGCAGAAAGTGCTTGAGCGCGGTGAGCAGAAACGCCCGGAATCGGCCCCGCGTGCGGTCGGCCCGCGCGATGGTCCGCTTCTCGAGCAGGTGCGAGAAGAACGCCTGCGTTAGGTCTTGCGCGTCGTGCGCGTTCGGCACAGGGGATGTCCCGTGCGCTGTTGAAACTCAGCGGCGGCTCGGTTCACGACTACGCAACCATCGCTGACGACTCCCCGAGGCCCAGCCGCGCGTCGCGCGCTCGGAGGGCCGCGACGAGGGCCGGCATATCTTTGCACCCTTTCACCCGACGGAACCCCTTCGCCGCTTCGAGCACCCCGGCGGCCACCCAGCGCAGCACCATCGTCCCACCGCGCCAACGCTTCACATTCCGTTTCACATGGCGGGTGCGGCTGAGCAGACTCTCAATGGCATTCGTGGTGGCGAGCGATCGTTGGAGGCGCTCCGACAGCCCCAGGCCGAGCACGGTCAGGGTGTCGTCGAGTCCTTCCCGCACGCTGGCGGCTGCACTCGGGTAGTCGGTGTCCAAGCGACGCGCGAGGTCCTGCAGCAGACGCGTCGCCGTCTTGACGTGGCGGTTCGTATAGGCGCGCGTGAGGATCGCCTGCACCCACGGACGCTGCGCCTCGGGGAGATGCTCCAGGATGTTCCGGCCCTTATGCACTTGACACCGTTGCACGACGGCCGCCCGGCCGAACGTCTGGGTCACCGCGGCGTCGAGGGCCTTCGCCCCATCGACGATCACCAGGAGGCTCCGGTCGGTGCGAAGTCCGCGGCTCATGAGATTGGTCAACAGCCCCTGACAGACCGTCGCATTCTCGGTGGCCCCTTCCCAGAGGCCAAGCGGATGTTTGGTGCCCGATTTATCGATGCCCAGGGCGACCACGATACAATGGCTGCCGACGTGCACCCCATCGATCAGCAGTACGGCCAGGTCGAGGTTGTCGAGCGGCGTCGCGCGCCACGCGTCCAACTGCGCCTGGGTCTGCGCCACAAAGCGTCGACTGACCGCACTCTTGCTCGTGCCCCGCGTGGTGATCTCCGCGCCGAGCGGCTCGAGACTCCGCGCATACTGGCGGGTCGCGACGCCGATGAGCCTCTGGTCGACGACCCGCCGGTTCAGCGGGTCCGCATCCGTGAACGCCCGCACGGTCGGCAGCGGCACCTCCGTGCCGGCGCGGCGGGCACGCGGGCGCCGAATCGCGACCTTGCGCCCGCCCAACACGACCTGACTGGGGGCATGCCCGGCCCGGTACGCCCGTCGCGCCGCTTGATGCGCATACCGTGGCCCACACACCGCCGCCCGATCCTCTTCGAGCATGGCCTCGAGCACCTTCAGGCCCGAGGCCACGACCAGCTCCTGGAGCTCAGCCTCGGTATCCATCAGGATCTCGACCAACGGGAGGTGGCGCACCGACGGGGATTCCGATTGGCGACGACGAGTGACTGTGCGAGACTGCTGCTTCATGGCGGCTCCTTGCTGGGAGGCTTGCACCTCGGTTTAGTCACCGGTCGTATAGCACGACCAGTGAAGAGCCGCCGCTTCAAATTTCAACAGCTACTGGGACATCCCCTCGGCACACGCCGTCGGACGTAGGCATAGAGCGGATACCAGTAGGTCTGGCACAACTCGGCCAGTGCCTGCTGGGCGTCGGGTTCGTCGGGGCGACTGGCCGAGACCACCAGACTCCAGTGTGTCGTGGCGAACCCTGCCCGAGGTGCGAGCCTTGACCGGGCCACTGTGTCGGACGAGCGCACCCCGGCATTCTATGGCACCGCTTTCCGACGATCTCCGTTGCGCTACGTCGTCTTGTCCGGAGCAGTGCGGGTGAGGACATGTTGCGTCTCAGAAACCCACCCGATTCGCCCCACCAAGGCCGCGAACATTGAGGGCGCGGGGCCGTCTTCGCCTCATCCAAAGGTCATCGCAGAAAAGGGCTTTTTGAACCAGCATGGTGATCGGTGTCTTCATCTGTCCTCCGGTTCTCCTCGCGCGGCCAACAGCGCTGGGATCCGCCGCCGGCGATGTGGGCGTCCTGGGCCGCTGTGTCGGAGAACGGACCTTACGTTAACGGAGCGGCACCCCGTGTAATGCTATCGTCCTGACCCGGGTGGCCGGCATCTTGCGTCTGGCGATATTCAGACCACTGGCATCTCTCGAGCTCAGTCCCAGCGAAAGAGCCAGACAGCAAGCGAACCGGCGACGAATGCATACGCCGCCATGACCAGGAGACTAGAAGTCGGGGGAACGCCACCCACCCAGCTGTCCGAGAGAGCCTGGACCGCGGCTCCGGCCGGTGTGTAGCCGCTGATGGTCTGGACCCCTTCGGGCGCCACCTGGAGAGGTATGTACACGCCAGCGAAGAAGAGGAGCGGGAAGTAGAGGATCATCCCGATGCCCTGTCCCGAGTTCGCCGTAGGCGCAAAGGCGCCGATCAACAACCCGACAGCGAGCAGCGAGACGGCGCCCAGAACGAAAGAGACGACGAACCAACCCAGGCTCTCCGGGAAGGCGATGCCGAAGACCAGCATCCCGATCAGCACCGCGGCGACGGTCGCCACCGTCACCACAGCCAACTGCACTGTGAGATGGGCCGTCACCAGCGCTCGGGGGTGAACCGGCGTCGTCGACAGCCGACGGAGGATCCCACGCTCCCGATCCCCTCCCAGGGCGACGGGAAGCAAGAAGATGGCCACGGTCGCGAGCCCGAGGACGATGCTCGTCGATGCGTACACGTCGACGAGACTCCTCCCATCGAAGGCGGGGGCGGGATCCGTGGCGCCGGGAAACGCGGTGCCAATGACCACGAGCAGTACGGAAGGGAACACCAGCCCGAAGAAGACCGCCAGAGATATTGTCAAATGTTGTGGATCGGTCATCAGCGTGATCAGGCGGCCACCTTCCGATCTCCCTCGTTGTTTCGCTCCTGCTGTACCCCGTCAATGAACGTCACGCCGGCGCGGACGAGTGGCAGCAGATGCGCGCCATTGAGCCGACGCCAGCGCTGCTGTGCCATCTCGAGCAGCTTGTAGGCCATCAACAGGCCCTTGGTGCGCGAGCCCGCGCCTTTGGTCACGCGCTGCCGGAGTCGGACCGTGGCGAATGGCGACTCGATGACGTTGCTCGTGCGCACGTGCTGCCAATGCTCAGCTGGCAGGGCAAAGTGCGTGAGGAGGCGGTCGCGGTCTGCGTCCAGGCACGCCGCCGCCTTCGGGTACTTGGCCTCGTACTCGGCGATGAAGACGTCCATGGCCTCCTCGGCGTGTGCCCGCGTCTCGGCGTACATGATCTCGCGGAGCGCGCGCTTCGCTTTCGGCTGTAATCGCTTTGGCAATTTGTCGAGCACGTTGCCCATCTTGTGACACCAGTCGCGGAGCTCTCGCGTGTCCGGCCACACGTCGCGCACGGCCGCCCAGAAACCCAGGGCGCCGTCGCCGACCGCCCCCACCGGGGCCCGCATGCCGCGCCGCTGGAGGTCCCGCAGCACCGTCGCCCAGCTGTCGGTGCTCTCGCGGTAGCCGTCCTCCAGGGCCACGAGCTTCTTGGTCCCATCGGGCCGTACGCCGATGATCACCAGCGTACAGAGCCGATCGTCCTCGAGCCGGATGTTGAAATGGATGCCGTCGACCCACACGTACACGTAGTCACGATCGGCCAGGTCCCGCTGGCGGAACCGCCGGTAGTCCTCTTCCCACACCGCCGTGAGGCGCGCGATGTTGGTCGCGCTGAGGCCGGCCGCGTCATCCCCCAATAGCACCGGCAGCGCTTCGCGGAAATCGCCCGTCGACAGACCGCGCAGATAGAGGATCGGCAGCACCTCCGCCACCTTGGGCGAGCGACGCATGTAGGGGGGCAAGATCCGACTCGTGAACCGCTCCCGCTGGCCCGCGCCGTTGACCCTTTTGTCGTTCACCCGAGGAGCATGCACCTCGAGCGTACCTGCCCCGCACGTCACCTTCCGCGCCTGGGCCCGACCATTCCGAACGACCAGCCGGCGTCCCCGCGCGTCCCGCTCCTCGCCGTGGGCCTCGATGTACTGCCCGACCTCCACCGCCAGGGCCGTCATCAACATCCGCCGGGCTCCCTCCCGGGCCAGCTCGTCCACCGTCTGCGCACCGCGCTCTTCCGGCGGAACTTCGTTGTCTGCTCCATCGTTGTCGAGTACCTTCAGCATGGGTGGCGGCTCCTTTCACCGGCCTGCCAGCCGGAGTTTTCGCGTTGCTCACGCGAAAGGATACGCCGCCTTCTTCAGACTGCCGATCCACAACTTCTGGTTATATCTCAGACCGCCAACGGCTCTCTGAGAAAGACCTTGGACTGGGTCTTGGTCAGTGCAGCAAACGCAGACATCACGCAATCTCCTCATGTGCGGTGGCCAGCCGTCGTCCGGTCAAGGCAACGAACGCATCGTCGAGAGTGGTCTGATCGACCCGGAACCGAGCGGGGACGATCCCGCGCCTGGCCAAGAGCGAGACGACCGAGAAGAGCAATCTCTCGTTGCCAGTGACGACGACCTCGCCGTTGGAGCGAGAGATCCCAGTCACCTCGGGGAGGGCCATCAGCCAGTCATCTTCGACGGCTTCCGAGGTCGTGAAGCAGATGCGTTGCTCCAGCGCAACGCTGTCGATGAGGCCCTGCGGAGTGTCCAGGGCGACGAGGCGCCCCTCATCGATCAAAGCCAAACGGTCCGCCAGCCTCTCGGCCTCCTCCATGAAATGTGTCACCAAGAGAACCGTGACCCCGCTATCTCGCAATTCCTCAACAAGTCCCCACGTCTCCCGGCGGGCCTGCGGGTCGAGACCCGTGGTGAGCTCATCGAGGATGACGGCCCGGGGTCGTCCGACCAGGGCGGCCGCGATCGAGAGACGTTGCTGCTGGCCACCGGAGAGACGGGCGTATCGCGTGTCGGCTTTGTCGCTGAGGCCGAGACGCTCGAGCAGGCTCGAGACGTCGAGAGGATCCGGATACAATGCCGCGAACGTCTCCACCACCTCGCTCACCTTCACGCGATCCTGGAACCTGCTCTCCTGGAGCTGAACTCCCAGATGGCTCCGCACCTGGGCTCGGTCCTCGAGCGGATCGAAGCCGAACACTTGTATCCGACCCGAGTCGGGCGTGCGCAACCCAGCGATCGACTCCACCGTCGTGGTCTTTCCAGCTCCATTCGGCCCGAGGATTGCGAAGATCTCCCCTTCCTCCACAGAAAAGGACACTCCATCGACGACGACTCTGTCGTCATAGCTTTTAACCAGTCCATCGACCTCGATCACATTCAAGACACGCGCCTCCAGTGCGGGCCGCCCAGCGGGTCCATCAGCGCCCGTGCCTCGCGGCAGCCACCAGCGCTCCTGCCGATCGGATCGCCGGACACGGCGCGCCCGGTCATGAACTCCGCGACGGCGCGGCGATCGAGGATCGAGAGCGCCAGGCCCTGGAGGGCCATCGTGCCGGTTGTCAGCGCGGTGACGATCGCCTCGGGCGCGCGCGCTCGCATCGTCTCGAGCATAGGAGCGCGTGGCACGCCGGGGGGCGTGTGGCAGCGCGCGCACTGGTCCCTGAACAGCGCCGCGCCGTCGGGTTCCTGCGCAGAGGGCGTGGCGGGACTGGAGACGGCGAGCATCAGAACCAGCCTGGTGATCGGTGTCTTCATGTGTCCTCCGGTTCTCTCCTTCGCGCGGCCGACAGCGCTGGGATCCGCCGCCGGCGATGTGGGCGTCCTGGGCCGCTGTGTCGGAGAACGGACCTTACGTTAACGGAGCGGCACCCCGTCTAATGAATTCCTATCGTCTTGATTTCGTCGAGCGAACGATATGCAACCCGAATACTGCTTCCGGAAAACTGCATTCTCCACTTCTCCGCAGATTGGTTGCGGGAACTCAGGAGTCTCGCATAGAGGAATCCGCAGACAGCCAGCCCAACCACCCCGACAATTAACGACGGAATCAGCACATTCGGAAGCAGTACCGCGTCAATCCCGAACGCGACGAAAACGGGGATCCACATCAGCCACCACGGGAATCCGATGATATGACCATTGCGAAGGTAGGCAGTGCGGACTGTGCCGAGGTTGTTGCGAATGTCGTCGACCGGCTTTGAGTAATCGATCCGTCTAATTTTTGTACAGACGTTTGCGGCGGTACCAATGACGAGCACGCCGTAAACGTGGACAATCAATCCACAGACAAGCCGGTGGGGCACGTGCGTGTTTCGCGCCCAACACTGCGCGCCGAGAACGATGAGTGCCACACCGATGAGTACTTGCAGGACTTGCCATCGAAATAGCGGGCGCAGCGAGTGTTCGACTCGTTCCATCAATTGCCGCCGCGTCAGAAGAGCTCTGCCAGCCAGTTCCTGGTGTTGCAGACTCGCGGCTGCACCCGCTTCGCTCACCGGCCGATCTGCATCGCCAACGATGGCCCGTGCAAGCGCAGGATTATCCGTCAACGTAATGGTCTGCACGTCAGATTTAATCTGGCTTGCATGCTGATATCGACGCTGCGGCTCCTTCTCAAGCGTTCGCAGAACAACTTCATCAAGCCGCACATCGATTTCGACTTTTTGCGACGGCGCTTGGAAACGTCCAATCGGAAGTTCACCAGTCAGCATTTCGTAAAAGACGACGCCCAAGGAATAGATGTCGGCCCGGTGGTCAACGCTGCGAGCGCCCTCCAGCTGTTCCGGAGCCATGTACCGCGGCGTCCCCATGATCTGCTGCGTGCCCGTGAGCATTGTCGGCTGGTTTTCGTTCCCCAGTACCCGCGAAATACCGAAGTCGGCGATCTTCACCGAACCGTCTGTCGCCAACAGAATGTTTTCCGGCTTGATGTCCCGATGCACGACGCCCTCGTCGTGGGCGTACTGGAGGGCGTCGCAGATCTGCGGCACTAGGACAAGGGCGTGCTTCGGCTCAAGGGCACCGGACTCCAACGTGTGGCGCAGGTTCGTTCCGTCGACGTGCTCCATCATGATGAATGACGTGTCGCCCGCTTGACCGAATTCGTACACGCCGACGATGTGCGGATGGTTGAGGCGGGCCAGGGTCTGGGCCTCGCGGGCAAACGCTGGGTAAACGCCGGGTCGCTGCCGATTTCCGGGGGCAGGAGCTTCAGCGCCACGACCCGGTCGAGACCGGGCTGTCGGGCCTTGTAGACCGCTCCCATGCCGCCTGCGCCCAGCAGCTCGAGGATCTCGAGCTGGGGGAAGAGTGTCGTCACGGTGTCGATCGAGGGTGGCTCGAATCTCGGACCCGAGGCTGCGGCTGAACGGTCGACTGGTGGTTCCGCGGGCGCGGCGCTCTCGAGACCGGCCTTCACCAAGCAGGTGGGACAGAGCCCGGCGGGCGCGTCGTCGGGGAGCGGGGCGCCACATGACTTGCACTGCGGTGTCTCGCTCATCGTGTCTGGCTCCACTGGGACGCGCGGCCTCTACTGTCCCCTACAGATTCTGCGGGGTCCGGTAACACCGTCGCCTCGTCATCCAGCCAGGACCGCCAGGATCCGTCGAATCTCGTCGTCCACCTCTCCCGCGTCGGCCACAGTGCGGAGCACCTCCGCGCGAAACAACTGGCGATAACGCTTCCGCAAGCGGTAGCCGGCCTGTTTAGCGGCAGCGACCGTCACCCCCAGCCGCTCAGCCGCGCTCTCGTAGTCCGCCGCCGTGGCGTCCCCAGTGAGGGCCGGCTTAAGAGGCTCGAAGTGGGCGCCCTTTCCGGCTTCCGTCAGCTCGGCGCGTACACGTGCGAGCACCAGGTCTAGCAGAGTCAGGACCCAGCGGCGCTCATACAGGGTCTCCGGCGTCACCTCGTCGGTGGGCTCGATCTGATAGCGGGACTCGCCCGAGTCGAAGTCCAGGGAGAGCGCCGGGCTGCCACCGCCACGTTTCTCCGCCCGCGCCCTCTCCCACTCGTTGCGCAGAAAGTGCTTGAGCGCGGTGAGCAGAAACGCCCGGAATCGGCCCCGCGTGCGGTCGGCCCGCGCGATGGTCCGCTTCTCGAGCAGGTGCGAGAAGAACGCCTGCGTTAGGTCTTGCGCGTCGTGCGCGTTCGGCACACGCCGTCGGACGTAGGCATAGAGCGGATACCAGTAGGTCTGGCACAACTCGGCCAGTGCCTGCTGGGCGTCGGGTTCGTCGGGGCGACTGGCCGAGACCACCAGACTCCAGTGTGTCGTGGCGAACCCTGCCCGAGGTGCGAGCCTTGACCGGGCCACTGTGTCGGACGAGCGCACCCCGGCATTCTATGACACAGCTTTCCCACGGTTTCCGTTGCGCTACGTCGTCTCGTCCGGAGCAATGCGAGTGAGGACATGTTGCGTCTCAGAAACCCACCCGTTTCGCCTTGCCACGGCCCGCGATTGTTGAGGTCGCGTGGCCGTCTTCGCCTCATCCTGCACACACCGCGAAATCTGGGCTCTCGTTAGACCGCGACCACGCCGCGTCGCCAGTCCTGCAGGGACCGTTCATCCGAGCCAACGGGGCGCTCTCACCCGACGGGCGCTGGCTGGCGTATTGGTCGAACGAGTCTGGGGAGTCGCTGATCTATGTTGGTCGCTACCCACGCCTCGGCTCTCGGACCGTTGTTGGGGCCGGTGAGGGTCCGGTGTGGTCCGCTGATGGCAGCGAGTTGTACTACCGCGTCGGTCCCGCGATGATGGTGGCGACCATCCAGACCGACCCACCGCTGCGCGTTGGAGAGCCGAGTGTGCTGTTCGAAGGCTCGTACTTCTCGACGCCAGGCGGCCCACGGCAGTATCACGTGAGCCCGGACGACCGGTTTCTCATGATCCGTGAAGCGCGGACCGCGTTGTTTGGCCCGTTTGGCTAGTCTTCGCCTCATCGCGCATGTGTTGCAGAAACTCGAGTTTCTGAGATCGAGTCGGCGCCGGCGCCGGCGATCGACGCGGTTTCTACGCCGGCTCGTGCCCCTCGATGCGAAGCAGCGCACGCTTCGTCGCGACGCCGCCGGTGAACCCGCCGATCCGTCCGCCGCCCGCGATGACCCGGTGGCACGGGACGATGATCGGGACCGGGTTCCGGCCGAGCGCTCCGCCAACCGCGCGGCTCGCGCCGGGAGATCCGATGCGTCGCGCCACCTCACCATAGCTGCGCAGTCGGCCGAACGGGATGCCTCGGGTCGCCCCCAGCACACGCCGCGTGAAGTCGGTGACACCCCGCAAGTCGATCGGGGCAGTGAACCGGTTCAGCGTGCCCGCGAAATAGGCGTCGAGCTCCTCGAGCGCGAAGGCGACCGCGTCACGGTCGCGTGTGATCTCCGGCGCGCGCGCCGCGAGCCGCGCGCGATACCGGTCCTCGTTCGCCGCATCGAACGTGATGTCGCACACCCCGAGATCCGACGTCGCGACGAACACCCGACCGATGGGCGTCCGAAGCGAACTGAACGCGACCGGAGGATGTCCCGCTCGCGTGAACGCCGTTCGCAGCCGGTCGCGAGCCGCACGTGTGCCGCCGGCCACGGCGCGCCGCGTCATCAGCTCGGGTGTGTCGCGGGTCAGCGGTCGCGCCTGGCGCAACAGCGCCCGACAGCGGGGACAGGCCACGGCGTGACGACTCATGCTGCGATCGTGGGAAGAAGCGGACTGCACGTCGCGCGCGAGCAGCCGGTCCAGATGGTCATCAAACTCCCGACAGGTCATCGCGTCCTCCTCGTCGGCCTCTCGCGCCGGCTCTCGGTGGAACCCAACACGCCCCGGAGTCGCCGGGCCGCCTGATAGACGTTGGCCCGCGCCGCCGGTTGGCTGCAGCCGAGCGTCGCCGCAATCTCCGCATACGCGCGCCCCTCGAGCGCACGCTGCACGAACGCCGCCCGCTGTCGCGGCGGCAAAGAGGTGATGGCACGTATGCAACGCGCCGCCGCGGCGGCTCGGTCTAGGCGGGCGCCGTGGTCCTGGTCATGGTCGCGCCCGCCGACCAGCTCCGCGGGCAATGCCACTTCCCGTCGACGACGCGCTGCCCGACAGGCGTTGAGGAATGCGTTGGTCGCAATCCGATAGAGCCAGGCGCGATGGTTGGAACGCGGGCGCAGTCGGTTGAAGGCCCTGAGCGCGCGGAGAAACGTCTCCTGGAACAGATCGTCGGCCTCGGCCGGATGCCCGGTCAGTCGAAGCAGGTAGCGATACACCTCGACCTCGAAGGCATCGACGAGCGCGCCGAAGGTCGGATAGCTGTGCGACGGTGTGGACATGTGAATCAACCGATGTCTTTCGTAAAACCCCGGTCGCGCTCGGATGTGAAAACGGCGCCAGCGCGTATGCTACGCTCCCCGCCAGTCATGGCCCCCGCGGAACGGAGGGCGCCCACGGGGGCGTCGCGGTCGAATCCGCCGTCGGCAGCATCCTCATCCAGGCATCCCGCGGCCTCGGGCGGTAGCTCCGCGTCAGGACGTCTCGCGGCGTCAGCCGGCATCATCGGGTCGGCGACGTTGACGAGTCGCCTCCTTGGACTGGTGCGAGACCAGGTCCTGGCGCACCTCTTCGGGGCCGGCAACGCGATGGACGCCTTCAACGTCGCGGCGCGAATCCCCAACCTGCTGCGCGACCTGTTCGCCGAAGGCGCGATGAGCGCCGCGTTCGTGCCGACGTTCACGAAGCGGTTGACGCTGCGCGGGCGAGCCGATGCCTGGCAGCTCGGCAATCAGTTGATCAACGCGCTCCTCGTCTCGACCGGCCTCCTGGTCGTGGCCGGTATGGTGTTCGCGGGCCCGCTGACCCGTCTCCTGGCGGGCTCCTATGCCGACGTCCCCGGCAAGCTCGAGCTCACCGTCACGCTGACGCGCATCCTGCTCCCGTTTCTGACCCTCGTGGCCGCGGCCGCCGCACTGATGGGCATGTTGAACTCGCTGAACCGGTTCTTCGTGCCGGCGCTGTCGCCGGCCATGTACAACGTCGGCGTCATCGCCAGCGCCGCGCTGCTGGTGCCGCTGATGCCCGGTCTCGGTCTCGATCCAATCGTGGCCATTGCCATCGGGGCGTTGCTGGGAGGCATCGGTCAGGTGGCGATCCAGCTGCCGGCCCTCTACAGCGAAGGCTTTCGGTACCGGCCGCGGCTCAACCCCGCTGACCCGGGGCTGCGCGACGTGCTCCGGCTCATGGGCCCGGGCACGCTGGCAGGCGCGGCCGTGCAGATCAACTTGCTGGTCAACATGGTGCTGGCGACGGGTCAGGGCACCGGTGCGGTGTCGTGGCTCGGCTACGCCTTTCGCATCATGTACCTGCCGATCGGACTATTTGGCGTCTCGATTGCCGCCGCGGCACTACCCACGGTCTCGCAACACGCCGCGCGTGACGAGCTCACCAGCATCCGGGACACGGTCTCGCGCGCGATGCGTCTGATGCTCATGTTGAACGTGCCCGCCATGGTGGGACTCATGGTGCTCGCGCACCCCATCGTCGAGCTGATCTTCGAGCACGGCAACTTCGCGTCCTCGGATACATCGGCAACGGCGGCCGCCCTCCTGTTCTACGCACCCGGCTTGCTCGGCTACTCCGCGGTTCGCATCACGGTCCCTTGCTTTTATGCGCTGCGGAACAGCCTGACGCCCGCCTACGTGAGCGTGGTGTCGGTTGGTATCAACGTCGTGCTCAACCTGCTACTGGTGCAGGTCATCGGATTCCGGGGTCTCGCGCTGGGCGCCTCCGTTGCCGCGCTCGTCAACGCGCTGACGCTCCTCGTGCTGCTTCACGGGCGCCTGGGCGGCCTGGATGTCGCGCGGCTCCGGCGGGCGGCGCTGAAGATCGCAACAGCGTCTTTGGTCATGGGGATCGCGGTCTTCGCGACCCATGAGTTGTTGTCGGCCGCCTGGACCGGCGCCGGACTCCTGGTTCGCCTCGGACGGGTGTCGTGCAGCATCGTCGTCGGGATCGTGGCGCTGGTGGGCTGCGCGCGCCTCTTGCGCATCGATGAGTTCGATCAGGCCCTTCGCCAACTGCTCGCACGCGTGGGACGCGGTTCCGCGAAGGTGGTACGATGACCGGGATGCGTCGCACCATGTACGGCGGTCCGGGCCAGTTTTCGTTCGGCCCGGGGCTCATGACCCCGGCAGTCAAGACGCTGCTCTGGGCCAACGTCGGCGTGTTTCTGCTGACTGCGCTGCTGCCGTCCGTGTTCTTCTGGGTCACCCGCGTCTTTGGCTTGACGCCCCAGCTCGTGGTGACGCGGTTCTGGATCTGGCAGCCAGCCACCTACATGTTCCTGCACGGCGGCCTGACCCACATCCTCTTCAACATGCTCGTCCTCTGGATGTTCGGCGTGCAACTGGAGCGGCTGTGGGGTTCCCGTTTCTTCTTGCGCTACTACTTCGTGACCGGCATCGGCGCCGGCTTGTGCACGATTCTCGCGGGTCTGCTGCCCTTCTCATTTGGAGACCCGACCTACCTCGCGGTCACAATTGGGGCTTCGGGCGCCATCTACGGACTCCTGATGGCGTTCGCGATCTACTACCCCGAGACGCCGATCCTGCTGTTTCTCCTGTTTCCGATTCCGGCGAAGTACTTCGTGATGATCATCGGCGCAATCGCGTTTCTCTCGGTCCCCCAGGGCTCGGGGGTCGCGCACATCGCGCATCTCGGCGGCCTCGTTGTGGGGTATCTCTACCTCAAGCAACTACGGGGACTCTCCGGCGGGCGGCTCGGGTTCGGCCGCCTCGGCGTCATGGCCAACATCAAATACCGCTATGTCAAATGGAAGATGGGCCGCCTCCGCAAGCGATTCGATGTCCACTCGGGCGGCCGCGACAACTGGGAGGATCGGATTCACTAGCCCGACTCGCCGATCGGGCGAATGACGTGTTAGTGGCCCGCACCGGGCACTAGCAGCCCGTGGTGAAAACGCCCTTTCGTAGGTCGAGGGGCATGTGTTCGTGACACCGTGTCATAAGGTCGAGAAACGACGAGTGCGGCAGATCTTGCGCATCTCGCGCCCACGCGGGCGATACGAGGGTCCAGAGGCGGCCAAGATCAGCGATCAAGGCCTCGAAGACGGCGACCGCGCGGCCTTGGAGGCTCCGCGGCGTGCCGACGCCCGTCAGCTGCCGCATGAGGAGCCCAAGATTGAACCCGCAGACGTGCACAAGCACGCGCTTGAGGATGTTGGGATGCCCACGCAGATGCACCCGGCGCAGCCGCCCGGTCTCGTAGAGATGCGCGTTGGGGCGTTCGAGCAACTCGCCCCGCCGTCGCAGCAGCCGTTGCCCACGCGTGCCCCGAATGCGCCGACGGTTCGCGTACACGGCGTCGCGCGCCGCCGCCTTGCCTGTCCAGTTGCGTCGCCCGCGGTCCGGCTCCGAAACATAACTGCGCACGCCGAGCGCGGCGAACGCCACCATCGTCTCGTTACTGTGATACCCCTTGTCCCCGACGACCTCGGCGATACCGGCGCCGGCCGGCAGGACGGCTTCGACGTGGTCGGCCGCCGTGATCAGGGTCTCGACCATCGTCGTCGTATCGCCGTCGTCGGCATCCTGCACGGTGACGCCGACGATGGCCCCCGTCTCCAGGTCCACCGCATGCTCCGCGGTGTGCGCCAAGTGCGTGCGCCCGTCCTTCAGCTTCGTGATCTTCGCGTCCGGATCCTGCGGATGCGTCCAGTCGTCGTTGGAGCCTTTCTTCTTCCGTTTCCGGTCGAACCGGGCCAGCTCAGCGCGGGTCGGCGTGACGATGCCGGACGCCTCGGCCAGCCCGGTCAGAAACGCCTCGTAGCCTTCGCCCGTGTCCCGGCGCACGATACTCCGCAATGCGGCGTTCGCTTCCAACGTCGTGGCATCGATGCCGAGGGTCCGCCCGGTCACGAGCTGGGCGTCGGCCAGTTGCTGCAGCACCCACGTGAACACCGCTTGATGGGTCTCGACGTCGATCAGGCGCCGGGTGCGCGACAGCGTCGAGTGATCCGGCGGCGCCTCGTGCAGCTCGAGGTCCAGAAACTGCCGGATGCTCAGCGAATCGGCCGCCCGCCACGCGATCGCCCGCTCCGAGTCCAGCCCTTCGAAGTAGCCGAGCATCAGCAGCCGGAAGTACCGCCCCGGCGCCAGACTCGGACGACCGACGCCGTCCGCGTAGAACGGCGCGCATTGCGCCTCGACGAACGCGTCGAAGCCCGTGTCATCGAGGATCCGATTCAATCGCTGATAGAACGGATGCGCCGCACTGCGAGGCAGGTCGCTGGTGGGAACCCACATCGATGCTTGCCGCGCCCGGCGTCGTCGTTTGCCCATCGCCATGCGCGACAGTGTAGTACGCGGGATCGATCGTGTCGATCCCTAATAGGGACTTTCACCACGGGCTGCTAGCCAATCCTCCCGCGCTGGACTGAACACGTCGATCTCGAATGTGTCGTCCAGCGCTTCGGCTTGATGCGGGCGACCGGGCGGAATGTGGAGCACCTCGCCTTCACCGACCACGAGTTCCTCGTCTCCGATGCGGCAGCGAAGCAGCCCCTGCAGCACATAGGTCATCTGTTCGCTTGGGTGCTGGTGCATCGGCACCTGGGCCCCACGCTTCAAGTAGACCTGCGCCATCATCTGGCGTTCGCCGGTCACGATCTTGCGTGAAATCATCTCGGTGACCTTCTCGAGATCGAGCGTCTCCCACCGGTGAACCGCGGCCTTCGACGGCATCGCTTTCCCCTGTTCTTCTGGGTTGGGTCGAGTGACCTTACGTATTGATTTTATTACACTTACGGCGATTCCAGACGGCCCTTGCCACGGCAACACACATGGTATAATCAGCGACGTCGTGCGTGCCACTTCTCGGGGCCGACGGTCTACGACGTTCGATCAATCCAAGGATTCTGCAGCATGAAGACGTCGACGGCTACCAACGCGGCGCCTCCCCGTTCGCCGTCCGATGTCAGCTCGCGAACGGAAGGCCTCTCGCGCGAGCAGTTGCACGCCTTCTATCGAACGATGCTGCTGGCGCGGCGGCTCGACGACAAGGAGCTGCAGCTCAAGAACCAGAGTCTCAGCTACTTCCAGATTAGCGGCGCCGGCCACGAGGCGATTCAGGTCGCGGCCGGGCTGACGCTACGCCCGGGCTACGACTGGGTATTTCCGTACTATCGCGACCGGGCGCTCTGCCTGGCGCTCGGCATCACGGCGGCCGACATGCTGCTGAACGCGGTGGGGTCGAGGGACGACCCGAATTCCGGCGGTCGGCAAATGCCGACCCACTGGAGCTCACCGCGACTCCACATCGTCTCGCCATCGAGCTGCTGCACGACCCAGTGTCTCCACGCGGTCGGGGCCGCCGAAGCCGGCGAGATCTACCAGCGCATACCGGAGCTGGCGCCCACCGCGCCCGCTCATCCGGACGAAGTCGTCCTCGTCACCCTCGGAGACGGGCAGACCAGCGAAGGCGAGTTCTGGGAGTCGCTCAACACCGCCTGCAACCGGCGCCTGCCGGTGATCTATCTCGTGGAGGACAACGGCTACGCGATCTCTGTCCCGGTGGAGGTCCAAACGCCGGGCGGCGACATTGCTGCGCTCGTCGAATCTTTCCCGGGTTTGAAGGTCCTCCGCGTGGACGGCACCGACGGTATGGCGAGCTTCAGGGCGATGACCGAGGCGGTGGCACACGCCCGCGCGCGCTCCGGTCCGGTGCTCGTGCGCGCGCATGTCACGCGGCCGTATTCGCACTCGATGTCCGACGACGAGCGCCACTACAAGAGCGCGGCCGAGCGCGACGCCGAGGCGGCGCGCGACCCGCTGCCGCAGTTCGCCGAGTTTCTGAAGACAGGTCGACTCGCATCTGGCATGGAGTTGTCCGCGATCGCCACCGAGGTCGACCGCGAGGTCGAGGACGCGGTCGACCTCGCCGTTGCGTCCCCGAAGCCTGATGCAGCGAGCGCCGCGTTGTACGTCTACTCGCCGACGGTGGACCCCACGTCATCAGCGTTCGAACAGTCCCCTGCGCCCGAGGGCAGTCCGGACACCATGGTGAACGCGATCAACCGCACCCTCAAGGACGAGATGGCGCGCGACGCGCGGATCATCGTCTTCGGCGAGGACGTGGCCGACGTGAGTCGCGCGGAGCTGCTCACGGAGGTCACCGGCAAGGGCGGCGTGTTCAAGGCCACGCTGGGACTGCAGCGCGCCTTCGGGCGCGACCGTGTCTTCAATTCGCCGCTGGCCGAGGCCAACATCGTGGGTCGCGCCATCGGGATGGCGTTGCGCGGTCTGAAACCGGTGGTCGAGATCCAGTTCTTCGACTACATCTGGCCCGCGATGATGCAGATCCGTGACGAGCTCACGATGCTCCGGTATCGCTCCAACAACGCGTTTTCGTGCCCTGTCGTGATCCGTGTACCGATCGGCGGATATGTCCGCGGCGGCGCGCTGTATCACAGCCAGTCGGGCGAGAGCATCTTCGCCCACTGCCCAGGTCTCCGCGTCGTCTTTCCGTCCAGCGCCAGCGATGCCGCGGGCCTGCTGCGGACCGCGATTCGATGCGACGATCCCGTGCTCTTCCTCGAGCACAAGCACTTGTATCGCCAGATTTACAGCAAGGACGCCTACCCCGGTGCCGACTACACCCTCCCCTTCGGTCGAGCGGTTGTCCGACGCACCGGAACGGACGTCACGGTCCTGACGTGGGGTGCGCTCGTCCAGCGGTCGCTTCTGGCGGCGGAGCAGGCGCGCGAGGCGGGCATCGACGTCATGGTCGTCGACCTGCGCACCATCGCCCCGTACGACTGGGATGGCATCACACGGGCCGTCGCGGCCACCAATCGGGTGATCATCGCGCACGAGGATCAGCTGACCTGTGGATTCGGGGCCGAGATCTCGGCTCGGATCGCGGACGAGCTGTTCGACCACCTCGACGCGCCGGTCAAGCGCGTCGCGGCGCTCGACTGCCCCGTCGCGTATAGCCCGGTCCTCGAGGCCGCCATCCTGCCGCAAGCGGCCGATGTCCTGCAGGCCATCCGAGACATCGCCCGATACTAGTGTCGTGTCTCGCGGAGTCCGAGCCTTCACCTTTGCCCCCTGAGCCGGACCGCTGCGTTCGGTCGGTGTGCCGCCGCCTCCCGTCCCCGCGAGGCGTTCGACCCGCGCCGCGTATGGTGCTCCTCCTGGTCATCCTCATCGGGCTCATCGGGGCGGTCGTCGTCGCACCGCGTGCGTCGAACCATGTTGACGTGCTGCAGGCGACGGGCGGTCTCCCGCCAGACGTCGTCGGCCAGTTCCGCCAGCCAGCTGCATTCCAGCAAGCGCCCGATGGTCGGTATTTCGTCTTCGACCGGCGTGGCCACCGCGTTCATCGCGTCGATTCGGGCGCCGGCGAGACCACCACCCTGGTCGACATCGGTCCCGAGTCAGGCCGCATCCTCGGTGGCAGCTCGTTCGACCTCGGGCCGGGCCCCTCTCCGCACTTCGTTGTCGCCGATGCCCCCGAGGGACGGGAGCGTGTGCAGATCTTCGACACCGATGGCATGCGGGTCGGTGGATTCGCGCTGCCGGGCCGAGCGTCGCCCCGGGTCATCCTGAACAACACGGTATTGAGCGGCGTCGGCACGCTGCACTTCACCGGACGCGAGATCATCATGAACCAGCCCGAGCTCGGCGGGCTGATGACACGGTTCAGCCTGCGGGGCCAACCGTTTCACACCTTTGGCATCTTTAGACGCACGGGTCACGAGGTCGACCGCGACGTGCACCTGGCGCTAAACAGCGGGATCCCGCTCGCCGTTCCGGACGGCGGCTTCTACTTCGTGTTTCAGACGGGCGCCCCGGTCATCCGGAAGTACGACGCCCGAGGCGAGCTGGTGTTCGAGCGCCATATCGAAGGCCCCGAGCTCGACGCGACCATCAACGGCTTGCCCACGACCTGGCCGAGCCGAGCGGTAGGCGACGGGCAGACGCTACCGTTCATTCCGCCGAATGTGACCACCGCCGCGCTCGATCGTCGCGGCAACCTGTGGGTCGCGCTCGCGGTGCCATTCGTCTACGTCTACGACGCCAGCGGCGAGAAGATCAGGACGGTCCGTCTCCGGGGCGCCGGACCCCTCCAGGCGTCGAGCCTGTCCTTCCCCGACGCCACGCGTCTGCTCGTCACCCCGGGCTGTTACGAGTTCACGGTCTGGTGAGCTCGGCCCGAAAGACCGTGACGGCCTGGCCACCGAGCCGAACGCGGTCGTCCGTAAGTCCCACGCGCACCACTCCACCGCGGCGTGACGCCTGGTAGGCGGTGAACTCGTCTCGTCCGAGGCGACGCTGCCAGAACGGTCCGAGGCAGCAATGGGCCGACCCGGTGACCGGGTCCTCATCGATTCCCGCCGCGGGAGCGAAGAAGCGCGAGACGAAGTCGAACCCGTCGGTGTCGGCCAGACTCGTCACGATGGCCCCTCGGACGTCGACCGCCCGCAATCTGGCGAAGTCGGGGGCCACCGCGCGCAGCGTGGCTTCGGAGTCGACCTCGACGAGATAGTCGAACCGATTCCGGCCCACGTAGCGCGCCTCGACGCCGAGCGCCTCCAGCAGACCTGGCGGCGGTGAGACAGCCGCCTCGGGCTCGGCGGGGAAATCGAGCGCAATCCAGTCGTTGTGGCGCTCCGCTCCCAGCACGCCAGATCTCGTCTCGAAGCGAAGGGCCGTGTCGGGTTCGGCCTGTCCCTCCTCCCACAAGACATGCGCGCTCGCCAGCGTCGCGTGGCCGCAAAGGTCGACCTCAACAGCCGGTGTGAACCACCGGAGGGCGAACCGGCCGGCCGACAGCCTGGTCAGGAACGCGGTTTCGGACAGATTCATCTCGCTGGCCAGCTGCTGCATCCAGGTCTCATCGGCCGGCTCCGGAAGGACACACACGGCAGCCGGATTGCCGGCGAACGGCTCGTCGGTGAAAGCATCGACCTGGGTAATCCTCACGCGCATTGACTGGTCTCCTCGTTCACGCGGGCCCCATCACGCGCTGGCCACAACGGTTCGCTCGACGCGGGCCAGCAGGAGGCCGCTCAGGACGAGCGCCGCGCCACTTACCTTCATCAAGCCGATCGGCTCCCGCAGCCAGAACGCGGCAACGATCATGGCGGCGACCGGCACCAGATTGGAGTAGATCGATGTGCGCGCGCTGCCGAGTTTCTGTACACCGGTGTACCAAATGATATGAGACACAGAGAGCGCCAGCACCCCTGACATCACGGTCGCGACCCAGGCCCACCCGTTCACGCGCGACCAGTCGAGCCGGACGAGGTCCGGGATACCGGTTGGAAGGAGGATGACCGTGCAGACGACCATCGCGGAGGTGGTCACCTGCAGCGGGGAGCAGCGCGTGAGGATCCCGCGTGACCCGACCGTGTACCACGCCCAGCACCAGAGCGAGATCACGATAATCAGGTCGCCATCGACGGTGGCCCAGTTGGCGCCAGCGCCCGCGCCGACGACCAGATAGACGCCGACGAACGCGAGAGCGACCCCCGCCCACTGGAGCCTGTTGACGTGCTCGCGCTGCCGGCTGACGGCGTTGAGGAGCAGCACCGCCACCGGCATGCAGCCGAGGATCACCGCGCCGTTGGTCGCGGTGGTGCGCGCGAGTCCGGTGACGAAGCTGAGCTGATAGCAGGCCAGCCCGAGGCCGAGCGCGAGGAGCGGCCGCCACTCTCGACGCGCCGGCGCGCCGGCGCCCGCGAGACCGAGGGCGACGAGCAGGGCTGCGGTCGCGACCACGAGCCGGAGCACGTTGAAGCCGAGTGGCGGGATCTCGGCGATCGACACCTTGATGACAGAAAAATTGGTGCCCCAGATCACGACGAGCAGCAGGAGCAACGCGTCGATCGGCGTCAGCCGAAGAGTCCATGCATCTGTGCGCCGTTGCCTCATCATCAACGCGTTTGCTATTATTGGCTGTTCGAATCGCCTCGGGAGACGGTCGTGTGTCCCATCCCTTTCGGGAGGGGGGGCCGACCCGAACACGCGCCACCGGCGAGGGTTCGCATGCCCGATGAGCGTGACCCGGTGCTGGCGCGTTCCCTGCAGCAGCTGCAAGACAATATTCGCAGAGCAGGACCGGCAGCAACGGCCAGTTACTCGTTGATCGGCGCCATCCTGCTGTTTGGCGGGGGTGGACATCTGGTCGACCGCTGGCTGTGGCAGGCGACGGCGCACTGGTTCTTGTTGGGTGGTTTGCTCCTGGGGATCGTCGTCGGGTTCTACGCGTTGGCGAAGATCGTCTGGAAGCCGTAAGCAGATGCGCACCGCGGGGTACATGACGGCTGGCAGCTTCGTCTCGGCACTCGTCGTCGCGACCTGGGTAGTACCGCAGGCCGGGCGTGAAGTCCTCCTGGGCATGATCGCGCCACTCGCGATCGCGGTCGTGTCGTGTGCGTTCGTCGAACGGACGTTTCACCGTGACCCGGCGCGTCTGACCAGCGCGATGATCCGAGCGTTCGCGTTGAAGCTCCTGCTGTTTGGGGCGTATGTGACGGTTGGTCTCCGCGTGCTGGCGCTGGACACGGTGCCGTTCATCTCGAGCTTCATGGTCTATTTCGTGGCGCTGCACGTGCTGGAGGCGGCGCAACTGCGACGGCTGGTAGCCGCGACGCCGTCGAGCTGAGTCCGATGTCCCAACCCGAGCACGCCGCAACGGGCGCCGACCACGCCGATGAAGGCTTCAACGCCGGCGAAGTGATCATCGAGCACGTGGCGAACAGCCCGATCGACCATCCGCTGATTCATCTGCCGCACGTCTTCGGGATCGACTTCTCCGTGACGAAGCACGTGTTCATGCTGTGGGTCGTGTCCGCGGTCATGTTCTTCGTCGTCACGCTGACCGTGCGCCGCTACCTGCGACAGGAGCGGCCGATCCCTACCGGCTTCATGAAGGCCCTCGAGGCGGTGGTCGAGTTCATCACGGACGGGATCGTCCGACCCAACGTTGGCGCGAAGTACGTCGCCGGCTGGGCGCCGCTCGTGTTGACTCTAGGCTGCTTCATCCTCGTCAGCAACGCCGTCGGGCTGATCCCGTTCTTCGAGGTGTTCGGTCTCGTGGATCACACGCTGCTGCACACGGGCGAGGAGTCGTTTCTCAAGCAGGTGCTGCACGGCGGCACGACCATCACGGCGAATTTCAATGTGACGGCGGCCCTCGCCACCATCACGTTCGTCGCGATCATCATCGCAGGTTCGAAGGCCCATGGTTTCGTGCAGCACTGGAAAAACCTCGTGCCGCACGGGCTCCCTTCGGCCATCTACATCCTGTTGATACCAATCGAAGTGCTGGGCATGTTCGTCAAGCCGTTCGCCCTGACGATGCGGCTGGCCGCCAACATGACGGCCGGACATATCGCGATCCTGGCGGTCCTGTCGTTCGTCTTCATTTTCAATGAGCTGTTCGAGAGCGCGGCCGCCGGCATCGGCGTCGGGCTGGCGGTGTCCATCCCGCTGGCGGTCGGGATCTCGGCGCTCGAGATCATCGTCGTGGGTGTGCAGGCATACGTATTCACGCTGCTGACGGCCACCTTTATCGGGATGGCTATCAACGTGCATCACTAGGCAAACGGAGGGTGACGGAATGGAAGGGCTGAATTATTTCGGCGCGGGTATCGGTCTCGGATTGATCGTCATTGGCGCGGGCCTCGGTATCGGCCGCCTCGCCGCGGCGGCGGCGGAGGGGATTGCCCGGCAACCGAGCGCCGTGGCCGAGATCTCGGGCGCCGTCAACCTGCCGTTGTTCCTGCTCGAGGGCGTGGCGATCATCGGCGAGGTCGTGGTCCTCGTCGTCGTGTTGACCACCTAAGGAACGCGATGTGTTCGTGTTCCTCCGGGGAAGGGGGATGACGCATGGATAACCCCTTGGTGCAGCTCGACCCAGGGCTGTTCATCTGGACCCTGCTAACCTTTCTCGTCCTGTTCGGGCTGCTGTGGAAGTTCGCGTGGGGCCCGCTGCTCAAGATGCTTGATGCGCGGCAGGAGACCATTCGCAAGGCGATCGACGACGCCGAGCAGGCGACAAAGGAGCTCGCGGAGGTCCAGCTGGAGTCCGAGGCGATCGTCAACAAGGCGCGCGTCCAGGCCGACAGCATCATCTCGGACACTCGGGCCGACGCCGCAAGGCTGCGCGAGGAGCTCCGGCAGAAAGCCCAGGCCGAGGCACAGTCGATCATCACGAATGCCGAGCGGCAGATTCAGCTGGAGACCGACCGAGCGCTGGCGCAGGTCCGACAGGAGGCGGTCGACGTATCGCTCATGATCGCGTCGAAGCTCATCCGCCGCAATCTCACCAAGGCCGACAACGAAGCGCTCATCGACGACGCGCTCAAACAGGTCGAGTCCCAACAGGCGTAAATCGGCCTCTCCCGAGACGGGGCTTCGCCCCGAACCCCCGCGTTACGGCACCGAGGGTGTCGAGGCGCCCGCTCCCGCAAGGCGCGGCGAGGGAGCAGACCGGGAGTCTGTGACCGAGGCTCAACGTAGCGGAGCGGGATGCATCGGCAGCCGAATGCTCAGCGGAGTGCGGCGGTCGAGACCCCGGCGCCGAGGGTCTCAGCGGCGCGCTGGGCCTGATCGAAGAGCATCTCGGGATAGACACCGAACAGCAGGGACCCGACAACCGCGATGGTCAGCGCCACCGCCATCGCCGGACCGATCGAGATCGGTGACCCGATCGTCTCCTCCTTGAGCCACATGAACACGACCACGCGGATGTAGTAGAAGAGCGAGATGGCGCTGTTGACGACGCCCGCCACCGCGAGCCAGATGAAGCCGGCGTCGATGGCGGCGCTAAACACCCAGTACTTGCCCATGAAACCGGCCGTTGGCGGTATCCCCCCCAACGACAGCATGAAGATGAGCATGGCGACCGCGGCCACCGGTTTCCGGAAATAGAGCCCGCTCAAGTCCTTCAACTCGTCGCCAACGACGTCCTTCCGCCGCAGCATCGCCACGATGGCGAACGCACCGAGCTGCATGAAGAGGTAGACCCAGAGGTAGACCAGCGTGGCGGTCACGCCGCGCGTCACGCTGCCGGCGGCCACGACGCCGATCAGCACGTACCCGGCATGCGCGATCGACGAGTACGCGAGCATCCGTTTGATGTTGCTCTGCGTGATGGCGGCGATGTTGCCGACGGTCATGGTGACGACCGCCAGGATTGCGAACAACGCCTGCCAGTCGGCGACCAACCCAGGGAGTCCCTCGAGCAGAATGCGCAGCAGCATCGCGAAGGAGGCGGCCTTCGAACCGACCGACAGATACGCGGTCACTGGTGTCGGCGCACCCTCGTACACGTCGGGCGCCCACATGTGAAACGGCACGGCGGCCAGCTTGAACCCCATTCCGGCGGCGACCAGGATCAGCCCCAGCGCGAGCATGACGGTTCGCTCGCCGCCGGCAATCGCGGTGGCCATGGCGCTCAAGTTCGTCGTGCCGGTGGCCCCGTAGAGGAGTGACATGCCGTAGAGCAGGATGCCCAGCGAGAAGGCCCCGAGGAGGAAGTACTTCACTGCCGCCTCGTTCGACCGCCGACTCGGCTTCAGGTACCCCGCCAGGATGTAGAACGCGACCGCCATGGTCTCGAGACCGATGAAGAGGGTGATCAGGTCGACACCGCTCGCCATGAACATCATGCCGAGCGTTGCGCACAGCACGAGGAAGTAGAACTCGCCGGAGCGCATCGCCTCCACGCGAAGATAGGGCGCCGCCATCAGTACCGTCAGCAACGCCGACAGCAAGAAGATTGCTTTGAAGAACAGGGCGAAACCGTCGATCGACAGCAACCCGGCGGAGACCGTGACGTCCACACCGGCAAACGACAACACCGCCGCGCCCGTCGCCACGAGCGTTGCCACGGTCGTCCAGAAGACCGCGCTGTCGCGACCGGCGAACAGCATGTCGACGACCAGCACGAGGAGCGCCCCGGCGGTCAGCAGGATCTCCGGCAGGATGTAGTAGAAATCGGCGACGGTGAGTCCGGCGGGCATGAGGGCTTACCGGGCTCCGCCGCGGACCGGCGCGTCGATGCCGCCCGTGGCGCCGTCTGACGGGTCTATGGTCACGTCGGTCACGGCGAACCGTGGTGTGTAGTCACTGTTGACCCGCGCGACGACGCGGTCGACCGATGTGCTCAGCCGATCCAGGAACGGCTTGGGATACAACCCGATCCACACCGCCAGCACGAGCAGCGGCACGAAGGTCGCGAACTCCCGCAGCGTAAGGTCCGGCAGCGCCTCGTTCTTCGGGTTCGTGACCTTGCCGAACATCGTCCGCTGGTAGAGCCAGAGCATGTACGCGGCGCCGAGCACGATGCCGCTCGCGGCCACGAACGCCCACATCTTGTTGACGACGAAGACCCCTTGCAGAATCAGCACCTCGCCGATGAACCCGTTCAGCGTCGGGAGCCCGATCGACGACATCGTCATGATGAGGAAGATCGTCGCGTAGACCGGCATCACGTTCGACAGGCCCCCATACTCCGAGATGAGTCGGGTGTGTCGCCGCTCATAGACGATGCCCACGATGAGGAACAGCGCGCCGGTCGAGATGCCGTGGTTGAGCTGTTGCACGATGCTGCCCGTGATCCCCACCGGCGTCAGGGCGAACATCCCGAGCATGACCAACCCCATGTGGCTCACGCTCGAATAGGCCACTAACCGTTTCCAATCGCGCTGCGCCATTGCGACCAGCGCGCCGTAGATGACGCCAACGATCGACAGCGCGGCGACCCACCAGACCGCCGCCTGCGTCGCCTCCGGCAGGATGGGCAGGCTAAACCGGATGAACCCATAGGTGCCCATCTTCAGGAGCACCGCGGCCAGGATGACGGAGCCGGCCGTCGGCGCGTCAGTATGCGCGTCAGGTAGCCACGTGTGGAACGGGAACATCGGCACCTTGACGGCGAAGCCGAGGAAGAACGCCAGGAAGATCCAGAACTGCATCTCGGGCGGTATGCCCAATTGTTGAAACTGCGTGATGTCGAACGTCAGCACACCGGTCACTTCGTAGTTGTAGAAGTAGACGGCCAGGATGCCGAGCAACATGACGACGCTGCCGACCAGCGTGAAGAGGAAGAACTTGATCGCCGAATAGAGGCGGTTGTCACTGCCCCAGATGCCGATGAGGAAGTACATCGGCACCAGCATCACTTCCCAGAACAAGAAGAACAGCAGGAAGTCGAGCGCGACGAACGCGCCGATCATACCGGTCTGCAGGATCAGCAGGAAGATGTAGTACTCCTTGACCCGCATCGTGATCGCGGTCCACGACGACAGCACGGCGATGACCCCCACCATCGTCGTCAGCAGAATGAGCAGCGAGCTGAAGCCGTCGACGCCGAGGAAGTACTCGGCCCCAATCGACGGGATCCACGGCAGACGCTCGACGAACTGCCAATCCGGGTTCTGCGAGTCGTAGGCAAACCACAGAGGCAGCGAGACGAGGAAGCCGACCATCACGACGATGTTGGCGATCCACCGAATCAGGTCGGTCTGGTGCTTGCTGACGAACAGCAGGATGACCGCGCCCACGAGTGGCGTGAACATGATCAGCGACAGCAGCGGAAAGTCGGCGTTACTCATGGCTCATATCCGGTCACCGCACGATGAGATACCACGTCACGAACGCAAACACGCCGAGGAGCGTGGCGAACGCGTAATTCTGGAGGAGACCGGTCTGGAATCGGCGAAGCACGTAGCTCCCCTCGCCGATGACCCAGGCGGTCAGGTTGATGATCCCGTCGACGACGTATTTGTCGAGCACATGTGAGAACCAGGACGCCGCGATCGTCGCCCACCCGGTACCGTTGACCACACCGTCCACGCCCCGACGATCGACGGTCCACAACCCCAGAGCGCCGCCCATCGTGCCGCGCACAACCGTGGCATCGTAGAGCTCGTCGACGTAGTACTTGTTGGTCAGGACCCGATGCGCACCGGCCCACCGGGTCGCCCACTGCGCCGCGGCTTCGGGACGCACGACATACTGCCGATACGCGAGCGCGATGCCACCGAGCGCGATGAGGACCGACAGCCCCATCAGCCCCAGCTCGGCCGTGTGCGAGAGATGGTGCACTTCCTCCGCGTGCCCTGCCCCGGCGACCGTGAAGCTCGGCTCGAGGAAATGCTCGATCGCGTTGCTGCCGCCGAGCGCGGCTGGGATCCCCACGTATCCAGCCACGATCGCCCCCAGCGCGAGCGCCATCAGCGGCACCGTCATCCAGCGTGGCGATTCGTGCGGTCCGTGCCAGGCGTCGCCCCCCTCCGGCCCTCGATAGGCGCCGAAAAACGTCATGTTGATGAGCCGGAACATGTAGAACGCCGTCATCGCCGCGGTCACGGCCGCGATGCCCCACAGCGCCGGGCTCTGCAAGAAGGTGCGGTAGAGAATCTCGTCCTTGCTGAAGAAACCGGAGAGGCCGGGGACACCGGCGATGGCCAGCGCGCCGATGAACATCGTGATGAACGTGACGGGCATGTAGAATTTCAGACCGCCCATTCGGCGCATGTCCTGCTCTTCATTCATCCCGTGAATCACGGAACCGCTTCCGAGAAACAGCAGCGCCTTGAAAAAGGCGTGGGTCATGAGGTGGAACGCGGCCGCCGCGAACGCCCCAACGCCGGTCGCCAGGAACATGTAGCCGAGCTGCGAGACGGTCGAGTAGGCGAGCACGCGTTTGATGTCCGTCTGGACGAGGCCAATCGTCGCGGCCATCAGCGCGGTCAACGCGCCGACGACGGCCACGACCTGCATGACCATCGGGGCATGGGTGAACAGCACCGCGTTGCGACACACCATGTACACGCCGGCCGTGACCATGGTGGCGGCATGGATGAGCGCGGAGACCGGTGTCGGGCCCTCCATCGCGTCGGGGAGCCAGATAAAGAGCGGGATCTGGGCGCTCTTGCCGGTCGCACCGATGAACAAACAGAGGCAGATGAGCGATAGCACGCCGAACCCGATCGCGCTCGTCTCGATCGGCATCGCCGCCGCCGCCACCGCGACACCTCGAAAATCGAGTGTGCCGAACGTGAAGAAGATCAGGAAGATGCCGACGATGAATCCCCAGTCACCGACCCGATTGACGATGAATGCTTTCTTCCCGGCGTCGGTCGCGCTCTGCTTGTGATACCAGTAGCCGATGAGGAGATACGAGCTGAGCCCGACGCCCTCCCACCCGACGAACATCACGAGGAAGCTGCTCCCGAGCACCAGGATCAGCATGAAGAAGCAGAACAGGTTGAGATAGCAGAAGAAGCGCGCGACGCCGCCACGCGACTCGTGATCGATGTACCCGATCGAGTAGATGTGGATCAGGAACCCGATACCGGTGACGATCAACAACATCATTGCCGACAGCGGGTCCAGCGTGAAGGCCCATGGCACCTCGAACGCGCCGATGCCGTCGACCGTCTCCAGCGGGATCGCCGGGATCCAGCTCGCCACCGTCACCTGGTGAAAGCGCTCCTCGGACCCGAGGAGCTGGAGGAATGCGTTCACCGACAGCACGAACGCCGCGGCCATCGTCGTCGACGCCAGCAGTCCCGACGTCCGCTTGCTGAAAAAGCGGATCCCTAGCAGCCCGTTGAGGGCCGCGCCGACGCCGGGCAGGAGCGGAATGAGCCAGATGAGATCCATGAGGGTCTACGCCGCGCGGGCTACCACCGCATGATCTGCATCTCGTCGATGTTCACGGTTTCCTTGTTGCGGTAGAAGGCGATGATGATGCCCAGCCCCACTGCGGCCTCGGCGGCCGCGACCGCGATGACGAACACGACGAACACCTGTCCCGAGAGATCCTGAAGCTGGTCGGACAGGGCCACCAGATTGATGTTGACGGCATTCAGGATGAGCTCGATCGACATGAAGATGATGATGATGTTGCGGCGCACGAGGACGCCGATGACCCCGATGATGAAGAGCGCGGCCGACAACAGGCTGTAGTGAAGCGGGGTTATCTCCAGCACTCCGGTCTCCAGCGGTCAGTGTCAGGCGAATCGTTTCGCGAGGACGATGGCGCCGACCATTGCGACGAGCAGCAGCATCGAGGCCAACTCGAACGGGATCAGATAGCTCGTATAGAGCACCCACCCTAGCTGCTCGGTGTTGCCCTCGACAGGTATCTCGACGGCTGCGGCCGCCACCGCCGGGGCCCTATCCCGCGACGCCGTGTAGACGGCGATCCCGACGAGCTCTACCAGCACGGCGCCCGCCAGCAGCATCCCCGAGACACCGAGACGACGCGTGTCGGCATGCCGCTCCGGCTCGCGCTTGAGGTTGACGAGCATCACGACGAACAGATAGAGGACGACGATGCCGCCGGCGTAGACGAGCACCTGGATCACCGCCACGAACTCGGCGGCCAGCGTCACATACAGCATCGCGACGAAGAGAAAGTCCATGACGAGAAAGAGCACGCTGTGCACCGCGCTGCGTGCCGAGATCACGAGGACGCCGAGCCCAAGGATGAACGCGGCCAACGTGTAGAAAACGATTGCGTCCACCATTGCCATTCGTCCTACAGGAGGACCTTCACAACACCGGTGATGACCAGGTTGCCGATCGCGATCGGGATCAGGACCTTCCAGCCAAGCGCCATGAGCTGGTCGTAGCGATACCTCGGGAACGTGGCCCGTAGCCAGATGAAGACGTAGAGAATCACAAAGATCTTCCCGCCAAACCAGATCCAGGCCGGCACGAAACCAAGGAACGACAGCCAGGTGACGTTCGGGAACGGCGCAAGCCAGCCGCCGAAGAAGATAACCACCACCACGGCCGAGATGACGAAGATGTTCGCGTACTCGGCGAGCATGAACATCGAGTAGCGCCAGCCGCTGTACTCCGTGTGAAACCCGCCGGTGAGCTCCGTTTCTGCCTCCGGCAGATCGAACGGGATGCGGTTCGTTTCGGCGAGGCCGCCGATGAACACAAGTACCAGCGCCACCGGCTGCCAGAACGCGAACCAGATGCCCCGGTCTTGCTGGGCCTCGACGATCTCGACGAGGCTCAGCGTCCCGGCGGTGACGATGACGCTGACCAACGTCATCGTCACGGCGATCTCGTAGCTGATGAGCTGCGCCGACGCGCGCAGGCTCGCCAGCAGTGGGTATTTGCTGTTGGACGCCCAGCCGCCCAGAATGATCCCGTAGACCCCGATCGACGTCACGGAGATGATGAACAGCAGTCCGACGTTGATGTCCGTGACGCGGAACAGCTCGCCGGGCCCGAACGGGATCACCGCGAACACCGCAAGCGCTGGGACCAGGCTCATGACCGGCGCGAGCGAGAAGACGTAGCGGTCGGCTTTGACCGGTGTGATGTCCTCTTTGAGAAGCAGCTTGATGGGGTCGACAACCGCCTGCAGGATGCCGTAGGGACCGACGCGCATCGGGCCGAGCCGCGACTGCGCCCACCCGATGACCTTGCGCTCCATCAGTATCATGAACAGCACGTACATCAGGATCGCGTTGAACAGAACGAGGACCTTGAGGAGCGGGATGACGACGATGTCGATCATGGTTTCGTGATCACCGATCGACCTCGCCCAGCACGATGTCGATAGTGCCAATGAGCGCGACGACGTCCGCGACGAGGTGCCCCTCGACCAGCCGCTTGAGCCCCTGGAGGTTGCAGAACGACGGCGGCCGCACCCGGAACCGATACGGGTTCGTCGACTTCCCGTCGCTCACGAGGAAGTAGCCGAGCTCACCCTTGGGTGACTCGATGGCATGATACGTCTCGCCGGCGGGGGGCTTGAGCAGGCGCGGCACCTTGCCCATGATCGGCCCCTCCGGTATCCCATCGAGCGCCTGACGAATGATCCGGATCGACTGATGGAACTCTTCCATCCGAATCAGATACCGGTCGTAGGTGTCGCCATGGGTGCCCAGCGGCACGTCGAAGTCGAACTCGGCGTACGCGGCGTTTGGCTCGTCCTTCCGCAGGTCGCGGGACACACCCGAGGCCCGGAGCGGCGGGCCGCACAGGCCAAGCCCGATCGCCTCATCCCCGGAGATCACGCCGATGTTCTTCGTGCGCTGCAACCAGATGCGATTGTTGGTCAGCAGCATCTCGTAGTCGTCGAGCTTGCTCTCCATCAAATCGCAGAACACCCGGGCGCGCTGGTCCCATCCCGGCGGCAGGTCGAGCGGCAGCCCACCCACCCGCATCGAGTTGTAGGTCAGCCGCGCGCCGCACATTTCCTCGAACAGATCGAGCACGAGCTCGCGTTCGCGAAACGCGTACATCAAGACGCTCATCGCACCGATATCCATGGCGTGCGTGCCGAGCCAGAGACAGTGGCTCGCAATGCGCTGCAGCTCGGCGAGGATCGTGCGGATATATCGCGCGCGTCGGGGAACCTCGACCTGCATCAGCTTCTCGACCGCTTCCACATAGCCGAGGTTGTTCGTCGCCGCGGCCACATAGTCCATGCGGTCCGTCAATAGCACGATGTGTGTCCAGTCCCGGTTCTCGCACAGCTTCTCGATGCCGCGGTGGATGTAGCCGATGACGCAATCCGCCTCCACCACGCGCTCGCCGTCGAGCTTCAGCACGACCCGCAGCACGCCGTGCGTGCTCGGGTGCTGAGGCCCCATGTTGATGACCAGCTCGTTCGTGTCGAACTGGGAGGCGCTGGCGCGAGCGACTGGAAGAGTCATGGGGCGCTTGGGGCTCAGGGCGTACAGGCTCAGGTTCCCAACATCTCGGCTATTCGATCTCCGAGTCGCCGTCGATACCGGCCTCATCAGGCAGGTTGCGCAATCGCAGCCAGTCCTGCGGACTCTCCATCAACAGCTCCCCCGGTCCCTCGAGCGGATAGTCCTTCCGCTGCGGAAACCCCTGCCACTCGTCGGGCATCAGGATCCGCCGCAGGTCTGGATGGTTGACGAATTTGATCCCAAACTGGTCGAACACCTCGCGTTCGAGCCAGTTGGCACCCGGCCAGAGGCCGGTCACCGACTCCACGGGATCTGATTCGCCCGCGCGCAGCTTCACGCGAATCCGGTGTCTGCGTCGTGTCGAATAGAGGCAGTACACGACGTCAAAGCGCTTGTCGCGCGGGGGCCAGTCGGTCGCGGTGACGTCGGAGCAATAGTCGAACGACGTCCCCTCGTCGTCCTTGAGAAAACCCATCACGTCCAGCAGGCGGTCGGTTGCGATGATGATGGTCCAGTCACCGACCCAATACGACACCTGCAGGACAGCCCCCGGGACGCCGTCCTGCACGGCCGTGACCAGGGGGGAGAGCGCCATATCCTCGGGCGGTGCCGGATCGGGTGGCCCTTTCGGCGGTTCCGGCGGTGGCTTCGGTTTTGGCTTCGGTCTGGCTGCAACGGCCGGTTTTGCGGCAGCCGGACCGCCCGCGGCGGCGGCGTCGGGCTTGTTCTCGTCAGTCATCCGACCTCGATCACGATCACGCCCAGTCCAGCGCGCCTTTTCGCCAGGCGTAGGCGTAGCCGACGACGAGGATGAACAGGAAGACGAGCATCTCGATGAGCCCGAACAGCGCCAGCTCGTCCATGATGACGGCCCACGGGAACATGAAAACGGTCTCCACGTCGAAGATGACGAAGAGCATCGCCACCAAGTAATAGCGAACGCTGTATCGATCGCGCGCGTCGGTCGCCGGCTCGATGCCGCACTCGTACGGCTCGAACTTGGCCTTGTTGTACTTGGTCGGATGCACCAGCCTCGACACCATCGTCATTCCGATGGCGAAGCTAATGGCGACGAGAGTGAATAGGAGAATCGGGACGTAGGAGTCTAGCATCGTCGCTGCGGGAACCCTGACACGCGGCGCGACCCGGCTCCCGCGATACTGCGCGACGTGCGGGCCGAAAAACCGCGGCGATTATTGCACGCGCCCCGGGGGGTGTCAAGGAACACGCTGGCCGGCCCGTCGAGCAACACGGCGGTGGAAACCCTGCATTTACAACATGTTCAAAGCCGCCGCCCGTCGACAGAGGTGGGACGGGCGCATGACGGTCGCGGGGAAGCCGTAGCGCCGTCGGAGACGGTTTCGAGGCCGTTCGGCCGCACCGGAACGTGTGACACAGGCTGCTATACTGCGCCAGAGCGGCTTCGACGGCACTGGGCCGACTCCGACCTCATGCAACTCACCCCTCGCCTCAACTCAGCAGCGTGCCTGTTGGCACTGGTCGGCGTGACCGCTCACGCGAGCCTGGCCGCCCAGTCGACCGAGCGTCAACTGATCGTGACCGTGCTCGACAGCGACGGCGCACCGGTCGAGGGACTGAGGCCGACCGACTTCGTCGTGCGCGAGGATGGCTCCGCGCGCGAAGTCCTTCGCGCGGACAACGCTGGGGCCGGACGCCAGATCGCCGTGCTCGTCGATACGTCGCAGGCGGCGACCGACGCCGTGAGCGATTTTCGAGAAGGCCTGACCGAGTTCCTGGAGGCGATGCACGACGGCAACGAAATCTCGCTGCTCGGCTTTGGCGGCCCCCCGCGGATTCTCGTGCCATCGACGACGAGTCTGGCCCGGCTGCGCGAAGGCGTCGGCGACGTGTTCGGGTTCCCGGGGACCGCGGCGTATCTCCTCGATGCCATGTCGCAGGCCGCCGAGGGCTTCCAACGCCGGGAGTCCGCCCGCCCCATCCTCGTGGCCTTGACCACGGAGGGACTCGACTACAGCAACGCCAGCTCCCGGCGGGTCCTCGAGCGCGTGCAGGAGAGCGGGGCGGCCGTCTACACGGTGGTCGTGCTTGGACGCAGCGGGTTGACCGCCGACCCAAGCCTGTCGCCGTCGGACCTGCGCCGTCTCGAGATCGATCGCAACATTGTGCTCGAGCGCGGACCGCGCGACAGCGGCGGAGCGCGTCGCAACCTCCTCACCAGCACGGCCGTCGGACACGCGCTTCGGAGCCTCGCGACGGAGCTCCGCAACCAGTATCTCGTCACCTACTCACGACCCGACACGCTCATCCCCCCGGACGGCATAGAGGTCGCCGTCACAACGGCTGGACTCACCGCGCGTGGGACCCCGCTCAGGGCGAACGAGTAATGGGGAACACACGCACCGGACGGGGGGCGGCGGTCGCCGCGTGTATCGCCTGCGCCGGTTGGCTGGTGGTCGAACGCGCGATCGACGCCCAACAGCAGCAGCAACCGCCACCGCAAACACCCGCGTTCCGTGCCGGCGTTGACGTCGTGTCGCTCAACGTGACGGTCACCGATCGCGACCAGCGATTCGTGACCGATCTCGAACAAGGCGACTTCGTGGTCTTCGAGGACGGGGTCCAGCAAGAAGTCGCCTTCTTCACGCGCACGCAACTGCCGATCGCGCTGGCGCTGCTCATCGACACGAGTGCCAGCATGGACGAGCGCATGTCGACCGCACAGGAGGCCGCGATCGGGTTCTCCCAGCGGCTGCGACCGGAGGATCTCGCCGAGATCATCGACTTCGACAGCCGCGCCGACGTCCTGCAAGGCTTCACGAACGACGTGGACAAGCTGGAAGACGCCATCCGCCTGACCTCGGCGGGTGGGTCGACCTCGCTGTACAACGCGCTCTATGTCTCGCTCAAAGACCTGACAAAAGCACCGTTGCGCGAGGCGGACGTCAGGCGCGAAGCGATCATCGTCCTTTCCGACGGCGAGGACACGTCGAGCTTAGTGAGCTTTGAAGAGGTGCTCGAGCTCGCCAAACGCTCGGAGACGGCGATCTACTCGATTGGCTTGCAATCGGACGACAGCCGGTCGCGAACCGGCTTTCGCGAAGCCGATTTCGTCCTGCGTCAACTGGCGCAGGAGACCGGGGGGCAAGCGTTCTTCCCCGACCGGGCCAGCAAGCTCGACAGCATCTACCAACAAATCTCCGAGGAGCTCTCGAGCCAGTACTCGATCGGCTTCATCTCAGCCAACCCGCTGCGCAACGGTCAGTGGCGACGCATCGTCGTCCGCGCGGATCGAAAAAACGTCCGCGCCCGGACCAAGCAGGGCTACTACGGACCGACCAGATGACACGGCCCCTGAACCCCAGAGCTCACGTGGTCAACCCACGTGAGCTCTGGGGTAATCAGCTCAGGTTCGATCGATGAACACTCTTCCTCTATTGCTGTACGCCACGGCGGGTGCCGCGTACGCCATCCACTTCGCGAGACGCAGCCCCCTCACCGGCCGGGTCGCGACCGTCGCCCTCGCGTTCGGCGCGCTCGTCCACACGTTCGTGATCGGGATGCAGACGATGCAGGTGGGACACATCCCGTTCGTTGGCACGACCGGCGCCATCTCGGCGTTCGTGTGGCTTCTGGCGCTCGCCTACCTCTACACGGAAATGACGACCGACGAACGAGCCATGGGCATCTTCATCGTTCCGTTGATGGTGGTGTTGCAGGTCATTCCCGCCGTCAGCAACAGCGTCGCGTCGCGACCACCGGTGCTCGAGAGCCGGTGGTTCGAGCTCCACGTCTCGTCGCTGTTGGTTGCCTATGCAAGCTTCGCACTCGCCTGTGTCGTCAGCGTGACCTACGTGCTGCTCTTCAAGGAGCTGAAAGCCAAGCACCTCGGGGTCTTCTATGCGCGCCTGCCGTCGCTCCAAGTGCTCGACGTGATGAATCGCCGCGCGGTGGCCTTTGGATGGATCTTCTTGACCCTCGGGCTCGGCGTCGGGGCCATCTGGCTGGTGCAGGTCCAACCGAGCGCCGCGGACCCGCGGGTGCAGGCGATGTCGCTCCTGGACCCGAAGATCTTCACCGTCTTGCTGTGCTGGCTCGTCTACACGTTCGAGCTCTATGCCCGGCGCGTGGGGTGGGGCGGCCGGCGCGCCGCGTGGCTGTCGACGCTCGGGTTTGCGATCTTGTTGTTGAACTTCGTGCCGATCGGGTACTTCGGGACCCAGAGTCACAACTTCTACTAGTCGCGCCGGCCCGCGGCACCTGACCCTCAGCCGTCATTGCCGTGAGGGTCTACAGCGGCCTGACTCCCATGCACCTGTGTCTCCTCGGGGCGAGTCACCACAGCGCGCCAGTCGACCTTCGCGAGCGGATCGACTTCTCCCGTCGTGGGATCCCCGAAGCGCTGGACGGGCTAGCCCAGACCCCCGGCGCCGCCGAGGTGGTCGTCCTCTCGACGTGTAACCGCTCCGAGATCTATACGATGTCGGAGGCGCCTGCGCAGGCCCACCGCGCGCTGGCGGGCTTCATGAGCTCGTTCCACGATGTGCCGGAATCGGAGCTCGCACCGCATCTCTACAGCCGCACCGATGCGGACGCAGCCCGCCACCTGTTCCGGGTCGCATCCGGTCTCGACTCGCTCGTGGTGGGCGAGCCGCAGATCTCCGGTCAGGTCAAGGACGCGTATCTCCTCGCATCGGAGCGCGGTTACACCGGCGCGGCGCTTCACCGGCTGTTTCACTGGGCGTTCGGGGTCGGGAAACGCGTACGGTCACAAACCGGTCTCGGCGAAGGGGCGGTCTCTGTCAGCTACGCGGCCATCGCGCTCGCACGAAAGATCTTCGGTCGTCTCGCCAACCTCCGCACCCTCATCGTCGGCGCCGGCGAGATGGCCGAGCTCACGGCCACCCACCTGCGCGCGCAGGACGTGCGGCGGATTGGCGTCGCCAACCGCACGGCGGGTCACGCCGAGTCGCTCGCGGCGAAGGTCCAGGGTGTCGCGGTGCCGTGGGAGGCGTTCATCGACGAGCTTGCGTCGACGGATATCGTCGTCACGGCAACCGGCTCCTCGACATGGATGGTGACACGAGCGCATGTCGCCGCCGCAATGAAGCCCCGTCGCGATCGCCCGCTCTTTCTCATTGACATCGGCGTACCGCGTGACGTCGAGCCGTCGGCCGGTGACATCGAGCAGGTGTTTCTCTACAACATCGACGATCTGCGGACCATTGTGCGCGAGAACATGGCTCGGCGACAGTCCCAGGTCGACCGCGCCGAGCTGATGGTCGACGAGGAAGTCGACCTGTTCATGCGTTGGCTACGGTCGCGCGGCGCCATCCCGACGGTCATCGCCCTCCGGCGTCGCTTCGAGGAGATTCGGCAAGCCGAACTTGCGCGGTTGGCGCCGAAGCTCGCATCGATGCCGCCAAACGCCCGTGCCCGCGTCGACGAGGTCACGCGGCTCCTCTTCGAGAAACTGCTGGCGACCCCCACCGAACAGCTCAAGTCGGCGCGCGACGAGGACACGGTCGCGGCCTATGCCGACGCGCTCGCCCGTCTGTTCGAGCTGGATCTTCCGGGAGCCGACCGCTCCACCGAGCCGGTTGACGACGAGGAGCCGTCACAGGCAGTCCCGGCCTCCCCCACCTCGTCGCGGCCGAGGAATCGTTGAGCGTCCCGCGGATTGGGACGCGGGGCAGCCCGCTCGCGCGCTGGCAGGCGGAGCAGGTGGCCGCTGCCATCCGCGCGAGCGGCGGCCCCGAGTGCGCGATCGTCACGATCGCCACCTCCGGCGATCGCCTCTCCCGGCGACCGCTGTCGGAGGCCGGCGGCAAGCGGATGTTCGTGAAAGAGATTGAAGAGGCGCTGCTCACCAACGAGATCGACCTTGCCGTCCACAGCGCCAAGGATCTGCCCGCCGTCCTGCCCGAGGGCCTGCGGATCGACGCGGCGCTCCGGCGTGAGGACCCGCGCGACGCGCTGATTGCTCCCCTCACCACGCAGGCGCCACCGTCGGAAGCGGGACCGTTGATCGCGGCAGCTGGTCGTCTGATTGCCGCAGCTGGTCGTCGGGCGCGCGTCGGAACGGGCAGTGTCCGGCGCACTGCCCAATTGGTCCGAGCGTTCCCCGGCATCGAGCTCGCGCCGGTTCGTGGCAACGTTGGCACCCGCCTACGCAAACTCGACGAAGGCCATTACGATCTGCTTGTGCTCGCCGTGGCCGGCCTCGCCAGGTTGCAGCTGACCAATCGCATCAGCGCGAGACTGGCGACCGATGTCTGCGTGCCGGCCCCCGGTCAGGGCATTCTGGCCGTCGAGACCCGCACCGCGGACACAACGACGCGCGAACTGATCGCACACCTCGGCGAAACGGCTACCGCCGTGGCCCTCGAAGCGGAGCGCGCGTTGGTGTCCGCCCTCGGGGCGGACTGCCAGGTTCCCGTCGGCGCGTTGGCCACACTCGAGGACGATGCGGTCACGCTGGTGGGTGTCGTCGTTTCGCCCGATGGCGCCCGTCTCCTGCGACACCGGGCGAGCGCGCCCGCGCGCGATGCCGCGTCGCTCGGTCGGGAGGTCGCCGCGCGCCTCCTCGCGGACGGCGCCGACGAGGTGCTCGCCGGCCTCGGTGAACGATGACCGCTGGCATCGTTTATCTCATCGGCGCCGGACCCGGCGACCCCACCTTGATCACTGTCAAGGGGCAGCGACACCTTCAACGCGCCGACGTCGTCGTGTACGACCACTTGGTACACCCCCGCCTCGTGCAGACGATGCGTGCGAATGCCGAGCGGATCGACGTGGGCGCCGCCGCGCCCCAGCCGCTCCAGCAGGACGCGATCAACATCCTGCTCGGCGACAAGGCTCGGGAAGGCAAGACCGTGGCCCGACTGAAATGGGGCGACCCGTTCGTCTTCGACAGCGGCGGGAAGGAAGCGCTGTTCCTCCACGAGCACGGGATCCGGTTCGAGGTCGTCCCTGGCGTGCCACCGAGCATCGGCGGGCCCTGCTTCGCGGGCGTGCCGATCACGTATCCGGAAGCCGGGGATGCGCTGCTCTTCATCCGCGGTCACGAGGCGGAGACGAACGCACCACCTGACGTCGACTGGAGTCGGGTCGCCACACTGTCGGGCACCATCGTCAGCTATGCTGGCGGGCCGCAGCTCGAGGTCATCATCGATGAGCTGTTGAAACACGGCCGACCGGCCGAGGAGCCGGCGGCGCTCATCCTGAACGGCACGTTGCCAACGCAGCGGACGATCCAGGGCTCGCTCCGTGACATCCAGGGGGTCGTCCGCGACGCGCAGCGGCGTGGGTCGGCGGTGCTGGTGGTCGGACCGGTGGTGGGGCTACGCGAGCATCTGCGATGGTTCGACTCCCGTCCGCTGTTTGGCAAGCGGGTGCTCGTCACGCGGCCCAGGGACCAGGCCGCCGAGCTCGTTGACTTGCTATCCGACCTCGGCGCCAACCCCATCGAAGCGCCGACGATTCGCATCGCGCCACCGGAGGATGAGACGGCGCTCGACGAGGCGTGCGCGGCGGTCTCGACGTTCGACTGGATCGTCTTTACCTCGGTCAACGGCGTCGACGCCTTCATGGAACAGCTGCTCGCCGGTCCGCGCGACGTGCGGGCGCTCAAGAACGCCCGTCTCTGCGCGGTCGGACCGGCGACCGCGGCCCGCCTTGGTCACTACGGTCTCAAGGTCGACCTGATGCCGTCGGAGCACCGGGCGGAGGCCCTCGGTGCCGCGCTTCAACGGGATCACACGGTGCGTGGCGCGCGCATTCTCCTGCCCCGCGGCGACCTGGCGCGACCACTGTTGCCGAACGAGCTGCGCAGCGCGGGCGCCGACGTGGTCGCCGTCACGGCGTATCGGACGGTACCGGTCTCCAGCTCATCGGGCGTCGACATCTACAAGCTGCTGCTGGATCAAGGGGTCGACGTCGTGACCTTTACGAGCGCCTCCACGGTCCGAAATTTCGTCACGCTGCTCGGAGCCGAGCCAGCGGCCGACCTGCTTGGCACCACCCTCGTCGCGTCCATCGGGCCGGTCACGGCCGAGGCGGCGCGGCAACTCGGTATCCAGACAACGATCATGCCGTCGACGTACACCGTGCCGGCCCTGGCCCAGGCAATCGCGGACCACTTCGCCGCGATATAGGACGGGCGCGGCTGGCCGCGCCGTCTCAACCCAAGTGAGCGCTGGGGTTAGACTTGTCCATGACTCTCACGCCGTCATCGACGCGTGACCGCACGTCGACGACGGGACTCGCGCTCACACATCGCCTCCGACGCCTCCGGCGCTCCCCGGCCATTCGAGGTCTCGTCCGCGAGACCCGACTGACGCCAGAGTCGTTCGTCTACCCACTCTTCGTCTGCGAAGGTACGGCCGTCCGCCGCGAGGTGTCATCGATGCCCGGGGTGTATCAGCTCTCCGTCGACGAGGCGCTCGCGGAGGCGGCGGCCGCCACGGGCGACGGGGTCACGGCGGTGCTCCTCTTCGGGCTCCCCGACACCAAGGATGACACGGGAAGTGCAGCCCACGACCCGGACGCACCGGTCCAGCGGGCGATCCGCGCACTCAAAGCGGACCTGCCCGATCTGGTCGTCATGACTGACGTCTGTCTGTGCGAGTACACGACGCATGGTCACTGCGGCCTCGTGGAGGGCGACGCGATACTCAACGACCCCACCGTCGAGCGCGTCGCGCTGGCCGCGGTCTCGCATGCGGAAGCCGGTGCCGATGTCGTGGCGCCGTCGGACATGATGGACGGCCGGGTCGGTGCGATCCGTGAAGAACTCGACGCTGGCGGGTTTGACGACGTGGCGATCATGGCGTACGCGGCGAAATACTGCTCCGCCTACTACGGTCCCTTTCGTGACGCCGCCGACTCAACTCCTGCATTCGGCGACCGGCGCACGCATCAGATGGACCCGGCGAACATCGATGAAGCGATTCGCGAGGTGGCGCTGGACATCGAGGAAGGCGCAGACCTCGTGATGGTCAAGCCCGCGCTCCATTACCTCGACGTCATCTCGCGCGTGAAAGCCGAGTTCCGCTACCCCACCGCGGCGTATCACGTGAGCGGCGAATACGCGATGCTCAAGGCGGCCGCCCGGAATGGATGGATCGATGAGCCGCGCGCGATGCTCGAGACGTTGACCGCCATCAAGCGAGCCGGCGCCGACATCATCATCACGTACTACGCCCGGGAAGCGGCGCGCGCGCTCACCACCGGCAGCTAGCCCGAATCACTCGATGGCGATCGGGTCGCCCTCGTCGGCGGGGTCAAGCTCGAGCTCAGCGGATCCGGAGGGAAAGTCGTTGCGCTGAAGGACGAACGACAGGATGTCGTTCAGCGCCGCCGGCGACACGCTACCCGGATTGTCCTGCGGCATCGTCGCGAGCGTGAAGTCGAACAACGACCAGAGCGTCTGACCCCGCCACCCGCCGAGGAAGGTCTGGCCAACGAGCTCTGGGCCCATTTCTCCGCCGCGGAGCGTCGTGGCGTGGCACGTCGCGCACTTGTCGGTGTACTCCCTTCGTCCACGACGCGCCTGTTCGTCGGTGTAGACACCGTCGGCCACCGACCGCGCGGCCTGCGCCTCCGCACGGGCCACGTGTCGCGCCGGCCCGGTGAGCTCCCCGGCGATCACCGCGGCCGCGAGGCACCCGCCGACCGTCACCACCCACCGGCGCATGCGCACCCTCAATTCCGATCTCTATCTAGACGGGGGCTTCGCCCCGAACCCGCGCGGGCGCTCCGCGGGGACCCCGAGGGTTCCACTCCGCGCCCGCGAGGCCTGGCGCCCGGTGAGCCACGCGTCGATCATACCTTCTCGAGCTCGACCTCGAAGTCCTGTCCGACAGTGAACGCGGCCGGCAGCGCATCGAGGCGTTTCATCGAGCGCCGGTAGTAGAAGTACGGGATGGACGCGCGCACGCGTCGCTGACGTGACTCGATCTCGCGATCGATGCGTGCCGCCACCGCCCGGTGCGCGTCGACCACATCCGGCTGAGGCGCCGACGCGTCCGGCGCCCGTGGGCCGCGTGTCGCGACGAGATCGCGTCGGGAGACCGCGGTTGGCCTTCCGCGCCGGCCGGGCAGATAGCCGAGCGCGCGCATCCCCCGCCGGATCCCGATGTTGCGGAACCGGACGCACCGGAACCCCACGTCCGCGGCGAGCCGCAGAAGGTGCCCCTTCGAAAAGAAGGACAGATGCCCCTGGTCCAGCACCGGCACCGCCCCGTCATCGAGATCGGCGGCACGTGATTCGAGCGGCCGGACGTTCGTCTCGCCGTTCGGCGTCACGAGCCAGAGACGCGCGCCCCGCCGCATGACGCGTCGCGTCTCCTCCAGATGTCGACGCGGATGCGTGACGTGCTCGAGCAGGTCTTTCTGGATCACGAAGTCGAACGCCTCCGTGGGATACCTCGCGCCCTCGAGCGTCGAGTGCGCGACCGTCAGCCCAAACCGCTCGCGCGCATACCACGCGCCGAACGCCGACAGCTCGACGCCCTCGACCTGCCATGCGCTGGCGCGCGCCAGCGCGTTGAGGAGGAACCCGAGCGCGCTTCCGACTTCGAGCAATCGGCCGCGCGGTCGCCGGCGCCTGAGCCGCCGGGCAAGAAAGTACGCCTCGCGTTCGTAACGCTGGTACTGCCTCGCGTACTCCGCGAAGCCGCTGGACACGGACGGGTCGAAGTAGTCGACGCCGTAGATCGCCTCGAGCTCGGCTGGCCCCAGACGCGGGCGGACCTGTCTGAAGCCGCATCCGGCGCATCGATGGATCCATACGGGGCCGACGCCGACAAGGCCGACTTCGAGTTTCGGCGTCATCGGGTCGAGCGTCTGGCAGATGTCGCAGGCGTCGGTCATCGGAGAACCGATCCATTATCCTCGCCGCCGCCCGCGTGGTAAGGTTCTCGCCCATCATGGCGTCTTCGCCCCTGTCCTCGGCTCGCTTGTTCGCGCGTGCGCGCCGTGTGCTCCCCGGCGGCGTCGACAGCCCGGTGCGCGCGTTCGCCGCCGTAGGCGGGACTCCGCTGTTCATCGATCATGGCCACGGGGCGCAGGTTGTCGACGTAGAGGGGCGGCGTTATCTCGACTACGTCATGTCCTGGGGCCCGCTCATTCACGGACACGCGCCGCGCGGTCTCGTCGTCGCGTTGGCGCAGGCAGCGAGACGCGGGACGAGCTTCGGGGCCCCGACGACGCTGGAGCTCGAGCTCGGCGCGCTCGTCTGTCGGCTGGTCCCGTCGATCGACCGTGTCCGGTTCGTCAACTCGGGGACCGAGGCGACGATGAGTGCCGTCCGTCTCGCTCGCGCGGCCACGAGCCGGGACAAAATCATCAAATTCGCCGGCTGCTACCACGGCCATGGCGACGCCTTCCTGGTGCAGGCGGGTTCCGGTGCGACGACCCTGGGCGTGCCCACCAGTCCCGGTGTGTCGCGAGCGACAGCGGCCGACACCCTCATCGCCGACTACAACGATCTCAACTCGGTGACCCGTCTGTGTCGGACGCATCGGGGGAAGATCGCCGCGATCATCGTGGAACCGATCGCGGGCAACATGGGGGTGGTGCCGCCGGCGACAGGATTTCTTGCCGGATTGCGCGCGACGTGCGATCGCCACGGCGCGCTGTTGATCTTCGACGAGGTCATCTCCGGTTTCCGCGTGGCGAAAGGAGGCGCCCAGGCGCGCCTCCGCGTTCGACCGGACCTGACCTGTCTCGGCAAGATCATCGGCGGCGGCCTGCCTGTCGGCGCGTACGGCGGCCGCGCCGATCTGATGGATCAGCTGGCGCCGACAGGGCCCGTCTATCAGGCCGGCACGCTGTCCGGCAACCCATTGGCGATGACGGCCGGGATCTGGGCCGTAAGACAGCTGTCGGCGCCGCTCTACCGCCGTCTTGACCGGCTTGGGACCCGTCTGGCTGCCGGGCTCCGGTCGGCCGCGCGAGACGCCGCGGTCCCGCTTCATGTGAATTCCGTCGGATCGGTGCTGACGCCGTTCTTCAGCCAGCAGCCGGTCACCGGCTATCGCGCCGCGACCGGATCGGATACCGGCGCATATGCGGCCTTCTTTCACGGAATGCTGCGCCGGGGCATCTATCCGCCCCCGTCGCAATTCGAGGGGTGGTTCCTCTCGGCCGCGCACACCGAACGCGACATTGACCGCACGATTCGCGCGGCGCGCGCCGCGCTGGACGAGCTCGCACCTAGTGTCCCGTTACCGTAGATCGTGGAATAAGTCCCTGGCGCGGCGCCCGGCTGGCAAGGCGCGACGAGGGAGCATATGGGGCATATGTGACCGAGGAGCAACACCGCCAGGCGGGATGCCCCGTCCGGGAATTGTTTCGCGAACTACGGTAACGGGACACTAGACGCCGTCCGTCAGAAGTTGATGACCAGCGACGTCGTGAAGCTGGTGTCGAGCTTCCTCTTCGAGATTTCGACCGTACCGGTCACCGCGTCGCGCGAAGGGGTCACGAGGTTGATCGCCTCGAGCGCCGGTCGGTTGCGAAACAGCAGCCGGACACTGGACCGGAGCGCGATCCGGGCGCTGAGCGACACGGTCACGCCATTCAGCCAGTCAGACCGGATATCGTCGCGCTGATCGAAGCTCCCATCGAACGTGAGCTCGCTGTCGACCGTCAGCGTGCGCGTGACACCCGCGTTCAGCGCATATGCGAGCCGGTAGCCGCCAAAGGCGTCGGCGCCCTCGAGCTCGAGCGCCTCACTCGTCACGCTGACGCCGTACTCCGTGCGAAACCCGAGCGCGTCACGATCCGCCCATTCCGTGCCGAACCCCCCGGCACCGACGAGCTGTCGTGTGATGTTCGATGGCTCGTCCCGCACGCTGTCATAGTTGGCGAACCAGAAATGCGGGCCGCTGATCTCGTGTCGGAAACCGAGCTTGCTGTAGACCCGCTGACTGTCGATCTCGGGCTGGGGATCGACGACCGCGAAGCCGCCGCCCGGTTCGGCCACCGCCACGCGGTCGCCATCGAGCGAGGCGGCGCGCACCCAGCCCGTCTCCCAGGTCAGAGTCGCCTCCGACCAGCGGTACTCGTAGACGTTGCGAAACCCGATCGATTCGGCCTGCGCGTTCCCGCTGGCAACCACCAGGCTGAGCTCCGTGGCGTTCGTCCACGCGCGCGCCGGTTGAGTCTCGGCCGCCTCCTGCGCACGCATCGGCACCATTGCCGCGCCCATGATTGCCAGGGTCATGAGCACGTCCCGCGTCCACCGCATGACCTGTCCCCTTCGAGAAAACGACACCGGTTCAACCGAGCCTCTGCCCAAAGCGGATCACTCTAACGCAGAACAGACTCCGCCGCAGCGGTGACGCGGTCGCGCGCCCGCCGGCCGGTGCGCTGAGTCGCATTCGCGCGGCGGCCGGCCGGTGCGCTGGGTCGCATTCGCGCGCCCGCCGGCTGGTGCACTGAGCCGGTTTCCGACCGGTCTGCACACTCCCAGATGACGGCACGGCACGGCCCAGCGCGGGCCAGGAGAGCAATGGTGGATAGACAGGCGAGCGGTCATGTTCGGGCACACGGCAGCGTCCTCGCGCACAGCGAGAAACGCGCCCTCATCTGGATGGCCGAGCGGCTACCCCGCTGGGTCAACTCCGATCACTTGACGGGGCTTGGACTGCTGGCGATGGTCGGCGCCGGCGCCGCCTTCTGGATGTCGACATGGAGCCAGCTCGCGCTGCTCGGTGTGGTCGCCGGTCTGGCGGTCAACTGGTTCGGCGACAGCCTCGACGGCACCGTCGCGCGCGTCCGCGACCAGCAGCGTCCCAACTACGGCTTCTACGTCGATCACGTCATCGATATTCTCAGCGCGCTGTTCCTGTTTGGCGGGCTCGGGCTCTCCCCGTATATGAGTCCGGTGGTCGCGTTGTTGCTGCTGGTGGCCTATCTGATGGTCTCCGCCGAGGTCTACCTCGCCACGCACGCGCGAGGGGTCTTCCGCATTTCGATGTTCAAGGTCGGGCCGACCGAGCTTCGCATCATCCTTGCGATCGGCACGCTGTATCTGTTTCGCACCTCCGTCGTGGAGCTGTTCGGAGCGCGCTACCTGCTGTTCGATGTCGGCGGGACCGTCGCGATCGCCGGCATGTTCGGTGCCCTGCTCTGTTCCACCGCTCGAAACACGCTCGCGCTCTATCGAGCCGAGCCGATTCCCCGGTGAACCCATGGGCACAAGGCACGGAGTCATGAGCGGGAGCATCACTGTGAAGCACAGCGTTGGGACGCTGCTGCGCTGGCTCACCTACAACTCGGTAGGTGTCATGGGCACCGGGGTCCAGCTCGCCACCTTGATGACCCTCATCGAGGCGCTCGACCTGAACTATCTGGTCGCAACCGCGATCGCTGTCGAGACCGCCATCCTTCACAACTTCGTGTGGCACGAACGATGGACGTGGGGCGACCGGGTCGGCGGTCGTGCCAGCGGACGATGGCGGCGGTTGGCGTGGTTCAACCTGGTGAGCGGAACCCTGTCGATCAGCGGCAACGTCGTCCTCACGGGCGTGTATGTGACGGCCTTCGACGTGCACTACGCGGTCGCCAATCTCATGGCGATCGCGTCGTGCTCTCTGCTCACCTTCCTGGCGAACGATCGGTTCGTGTTCCGACGCGTCGGGGCCCCTGAGACGAGGCCTTGCGTGCCCGGCTCGTGGACTGCATGAGGAGACCACCACATGACAACTTCCAGACGACATGCATGGTCAGGCCAGCCGTTGACTCGCCTGGCGCTCACCGCCAGTCTCGCCGGCACCGGCGCCGCGGGGCTCGCCGCGGCGGAGCTGCACACGGAGACGATCGCGGCCTGGACCCGGTATGTCGACGCTACCGAGCGGCGCATCGCCGCGGAGCTCGACGGCGACGGTGGCGCGTTCCTCGTTCAGGACTTCGGTGACGACGCCGCGTCCGCGCGCCGCGCGGTGCTGGGTGGGGACATCCTGGTCGACAAGATGCGCACGCGCCACGCCGGCGGCGACGGAATCGCCATCCCACACGGCGCGATCCATCATTGGCGCGGCAGCATCTTCATCCGCGACATCACGCTCGCCACGGTCCTGGACGGCGTCCAGACGCCGCTCACCCAGGAGGACCTGCAGGAGGACGTGCTCGAGTCGCGAGTCCTCGAGCGCGACGGCGATTCGATGCGCGTGTATCTCAAGCTGCGACGGAAGAAGTTCGTGACGGTCTACTACGGCACCGAACACGTCATGGACTACGCACGCCATGGAGCCGAGAAGGCTTCTAGCCGGAGCGTGGCGACGAGAATCGCCGAGCTGGTCGATGTCGGCTCCGCCGGCGAACGTGAGAAGCCGATCGGAAACGACCGCGGATTCCTGTGGCGGCTCAACTCGTACTGGCGCTATCAGGAGGTGGACGGCGGCGTCATCGTGGAATGCGAATCGATCAGCTTGAGCCGGTCGATACCCTCGGTCGTCCGCTGGATGGTCACACCGATGATCAACAGCGCCGCCCGCGAGTCGATGGCACGGACGCTGACCTCGATGCGCGCGCGGCTCGTCCCGCAGGCAGCCGAACCGCTCCATGCCACCCGTCACTAAAGGAGGTCACATGCGCAGCCATACACGGAGAGACAGTCATTGGGTTCAGTTCCAACGTCGCGCCGCCCAGGAGGTGGTCGTGGCGCGCACGCGCGTGCCCGACGTGAAACCGGCCGAGCAGATGCGGGTGACGCTGGACGTCGAGGGCCGGCCGGCCCTCCGGGGCTTCCCACCGGACGTGCGGTGGATGATCTCGAGTTACGGCGACTGATCGCGAATCGGAAACGCGGCACGCGTGGTGGCCGGCTCCACGAGACGGGCACCGATGACGCTCGTCACCGCGACCCCGACGAACAGGGCCGCCATCTCAGCGTGCGCACCGGCGATCGCCGTCGCCGTCACGAGCAACAGCAGGGCGAAGAGTGTGTCAGCCCCACCTTTCCAGCGTGACGCGCGTCGGCGCTGCTCGGCGAGCTCGGACGGGTACACGTAGGACGTGAACCACAGATGAACACGGAGATTGGCGGAGACACCCGCCACGGCGACCGCTGCGACGAACGCGGCCAGTCCCCAGCTCGCCGGCATCCAGCCGCGCACGTACCACATGGGGTAGAGCATGCCGATATAGAGCGCGCTGATCGCGACGTGATGGAACTGCCACCACCAGCGCGCCGCCGGCGTGGCAATGGCGAACAGGCGCCCCGGCGCCGGCGCGCTTGGCATCGGCCTCACACGCGACGTCGGCCCGCCATCCATGCCGGCCGCAAGATCCGCCGCGAGCGCCTCGGTGCGCTCGTAGCGATCGATCGGCTGCTTGGCCAGACACCGAGCGATGATCCGCACGACATCGGCCGCGCAATCGGGCCGGAGCGCGGTCACCGGCGCCGGCTCCGACTCGAGGATGCGCGCGATCGTCGCGACCTCGTCACCGGCGTCGAACGGATGCGCGCCCGTCACCAGCTCGTACAGCAGGACGCCAAACGAGAACTGATCGGCCCGAGCGTCGACGGCGTCGCCGCGCAGCGCTTCCGGCGACATGTACCCCGGCGTGCCGAGGACCCCGCCTGCTCTGGTCAGCCGCTCCTCGACCGCAGCATCTCCCCGCGCGAAGCGCGCAAGGCCGAAGTCCACCACCTTGATACCGGCGTCCGTGGTCCGTAAGACGTTCTCCGGCTTCAGATCGCGGTGAATCACGCCTCGCGCATGGGCGGCCGCCAACGCCCGCGCCACATCGACGGCCATCGAGCGCACCGTTGCGAGCGGTAGCGGGCCCTCGCCTATCTCCGCGCGGAGTGTGCGCCCCGCCACGTATTCGCGGACGAGATAGAGATGGCCGTCGAACTCCTCGAGTGCGAACACGGTGGCGATGCCGGGGTGTGACAGGGCAGCCGTCGTCATCGCCTCGCGCTTGAGGCGGGCACGGAACTGCGCGTCGTGCGTAAACGCGGCGGGCAACGCCTTGATGGCGACCGGGCGGTGGAGCCGCGTGTCCTCTCCGAGATAGACGACACCCATGCCGCCTCTCCCGAGCAGGCTCGTGATCTGGTACGGACCGAGCCGGTGACCGACCAGCGTGCCACCGGCGTCGCGTGGCAGGTCGGGATCCGCCTCGTAGGCCGGCCGATCGAAGACGCTCGCCCCCGCATGGGCGGCGACCAACGCCGTTACCTCGGCGGCGAGCGCAGGGTCGCCCACGCACGCCTCCCCGAGGAAGGCGTCGCGATCGGCCGGGTCGCGTTCGAGAGCCTGGTGAAACAGCGCATTGAGTCGCTCCCAGCGATCAGGATCCACTGGCCGCTCCCTCAGTGATCTCCCGCTGCAACCAGGCCTTGGCCATTGCCCAGTGCCGCTTCACGGTGGCCGGCGAGATCCCGAGCGCCTCGGCGGATTCCTCGATCGTCAGACCGCCGAAGAACCGCAGCTCGACGAGCCTGGCCTGCTGGGAATCGATGGTGGCCAATCTGGTGAGCGCCGCGTCGACCGCCAGCAGATCAACGGATCGCTCCTGACCGGCGACGAGCCCCTCGTCCAGCGTCACCCGCGCCCGGTCACCGCCCCTCTTCTGCGCGCCCCGCGCGCGGGCCCGTTCGATGAGGATCTGCCGCATCGAGATCGCGGCAATGGCGACGAAATGAGAACGTGTCTGCCAATCCTGCTTCTTGTCCTTCACGAGACGGAGATAGGCCTCGTTGACGAGCGCCGTGGGCTGTAACGTCTGGCCCGGCCGCTCACGTCGCAGGTAGCCCCGGGCCAGCCGACGTAGCTCGTTGTAGACGAGCGGCATCAACTGGGAGAGCGCTCGCTCGTCGCCCTGGCTGGCGCGGGCGACCATCCGGCTGACGGCGTCGCCGGTCAGATCGGTCATGTAACCCCAGAACTCACGTGGGTGAGGCGCGCAGCGCGGCGGAACACCGCGCCGCGACTATAACTCCCCGCAGCGGCTCCGGCCCCCGGCCGTCGAGTTCGCCGCTTGGTATGATGCGTGCGCTATGTCGGTCGCGCGCGTGCACCGCACCATCGGCGTTCGTGTCGGCGGGCTGCAGGTCGGCGGTGGCGCGCCCATCGCGGTCCAGTCGATGACGCTGACCGACACCGCCGACGCCGAAGCGACCGCCACCCAGTGCCTCGAGCTGGCCGACGCGGGATCGGAGCTCGTGCGCATCACCGTCAACCAGGACGATGCGGCGCGCGCCGTGCCCGACATCAAGCAGCGGCTCCTCGATGCCGGATGCGCCGCCCCCCTCATCGGCGACTTTCACTACAACGGTCACCTCCTGCTCACCCGACATCCAGCCTGCGCCAGCGCGCTCGACAAGTACCGGATCAACCCCGGCAATGTCGGGACCGGAGCGCGACGCGACGAGCAGTTCCAAACGATTTGCCGCGTCGCGCGTGACCACGGCAAGCCGGTGCGCATCGGCGTCAACGGCGGCTCACTGAACCAGGAGCTCGTCATGGCCAAGATGCAGGAGAACACCGACCGGGCGCTGGGGCAGTCGTCGGAGGCCATCATCAACGAGTGCATGATCGTCTCGGCGGTGGAATCGACCGCGCTCGCCCTCGAGAGCGGGCTCCGCAGCGACCAGATCATCATCTCGTGCAAGGTGTCGCGCCCCGGCGATCTCATCGCCGTGTATCGCGAGCTGGCGCAGCGGACGCGGCAGCCGCTGCACCTCGGGCTTACTGAGGCCGGGATGGGCGTCAAAGGGCTGGTGTGGTCGGCGTCGGCGATGGGCATCCTCCTGAACGAGGGCATCGGTGACACGATCCGCGTCTCGCTCACGCCACGACCGGGCGGCGACCGACGCGAAGAGGTGTATGCGGCGTGCGAGCTGCTTCAGGCGATGGGGCTCCGCGCGTTCGCGCCGAGCGTGACCGCCTGCCCCGGCTGCGGCCGGACGACCAGCACGACCTTTCAGGAGCTGACCGAGCGCATCGAGAGCTACGTCCGCGGCATGATGCCCGAGTGGAGGACGCGCTACGAGGGCGTCGAGGAGATGACCGTGGCGGTCATGGGGTGCGTGGTCAACGGGCCGGGTGAGTCAAAGGCGGCGAATATCGGTATCAGCCTACCGGGCACGGGCGAGGCGCCCACCTGCCCGGTCTACATCGACGGACGGCACGCCACGACGCTGCGCGGGAACAAGACCGAGCTCGCTGAATCGTTTCGGCAGCTGGTCGACGACTACGTGGAGGCCAACTACGGCAAACGGCCGGTCACGAGCCCGTAACCTAGCAGCCCGTGGTGAAAGTCCCGCTGCATTCGGCCGGCGCTGCATCCCGCCTGACGGCGGCTCTCGTCGGTCAAATACTGGGAGTATTCTCCTTCCTCGTGCCTTGTCATGGCCGGGCGCGGCATCCATCTGGCGGGGTCTCGGTGCGACGCGGGACTTTCACCACGGGCTGCTAGTGCCGATCCGCCTCATCGCGATCGACATCGACGGCACGCTGCTCGACAGCCGCGGCGATCTGCCACCCACCAACCGACAAGCGGTGCGCGACGCGATCGACGCCGGCATCGACGTCGCCCTCGTGACCGGCCGGGCGTTTCATCACGCGAAGCCGATCGCCGATGCGCTGTCCGAGCGCATCGTGTTGATCGTCAGCAACGGCGCCATCACGAAGCGCCCGGACGGGACGACCGTCGAATCCCGGTTGCTCCCGCGCGCCACGGCTCGTGCCATCGTCACCGAGACGCGGGGGCTGCGCGATGGCGCGGCGCTGATCTTCGATCGGCTCGATGCCAGCCAATACGTCTTCGAGGGCATCGACTGGACCCATCCGAACCGCGGGTGGTACTACCAGCGCAACCGGCGCTTCATGACCGAGGTCCCGTCTCTCGAGGCGGCGCTGACCGAAGACCCGGCGCAGGTGGCCTTCACCGGCGGAGTGCGAGAGATGCGGGCGCTCGCCGCCGCAGTGCGCGCGCTCCCGGTCGCCACCGACGCCACCGTCACGCTGACCGAGTACGTGGCGCGCGATTTCTCGCTGCTCGACATCATCGCCGTCGATTGGTCGAAGGGCGCGGCGCTAGCGGCCTGGACCCGGAGGCTCCACCTCGACCGGGCCGACGTGATGGCCGTGGGTGACAACCTCAACGACCGAGAGATGCTCGAGTTCGCCGGTCGCCCGATTGTCATGGGGAACGCCGTCGAGGAGCTGAAGACCCGCGGATGGCCGATCACCGCGACCCACGACGAGGGCGGCCTTGCCGAGGCGATCCGATCGATCGCCCTCGGCGACGCCTCGCTGTCCTAGCAGCCCGTCACAAGCACTAGCCGAGCGCGGCGGCCAGGGCACGCACCCGGCGCCGCCACGTCGCCACGAGCACGATCCCGACCAAGATCAAGCCGCCCGACAGGCCGACCCAGAGCCCGGCGACCCCCCATCCGAAGACGAAGCAGAGCGCGTAGCCCACCGGCAGGCCGATCACCCAATGGCCGACCAGATTGAAGAGCATCGGCGTGAGCGTATCGCCGAGGCCGCGTAGCGCGCCGGTCGCGACCCCTTGCAGACCGTCGAAGAGCTGGAACACGGCGGCCAGGAGCAGCAACGTGACGCCGGTTGTGATGACCGAGGCGTCGGCGGTAAAGAGCCCGAGAATCGGACGCGGCAAGGCCACGAAGACCACCGCGGCCGTCGTCATGAAGCCTGCGCCGAGCGCAAGCGCGGTCCAGCCCGCTCGCATCGCACCGGCGGCGTCGCGGCGGCCAACGGCCTGGCCGACGCGGACAGCGCCCGCAGCAGAGATCCCGAGTGGCACCATGAACGTCAGCCCTGCAAGGTTGAGCACGATCTGGTGGGCGGCGAGCATCGACGGCTGGAGCCGCGCCGCCAGCGCCGTCGCGGCGGCGAACACGCCGTACTCCAGCGTCGTCTGCACCGCCGCGGGCCAGCCGAGCGACAGGAGGCGCCGCAGCCCGCTGGTTCCGACGCCCGCCCACACCGGCCAGATGACGCCCCCACGCCGCGCGCTTGCCAGCAACAGCAGGGCGGTCATGTACACGCGGGACACCACGGTCGCCCAGGCCGCGCCATCGACCCCGAGAGCCGGCGCCCCTAGATTCCCGAAGACAAGAACCCAGTTCGCGACTGCGTTGACCACGTTCGCCGACACGAGCACGATCATGATTGGCCTGACCGCATTGATCGCCTGCAGATACCGTCGCAACGCTGCGTACAGGAGCAACGGCAGCAGGCTCCAGGTGACGATGCCGAAATACGGGCGGGTCAGCTCCAGGACAGTCGCATCGAACCCCCATCCGTCGAGATAGGCGCCCACGGCACGCCCGAGCAGCGTCAGCGGTATCGTGAGCGCCACGGCAAGACACAGGCCGTGACGCAGCCAGCGCTGGCAGTCGACTGGGCGACGCGCGCCGAACGCCTGGGATACGAGCGGGTCGAGCCCGAGCAACAGCCCCATCCCGAAGACGCCGAGCGCCAGAAAGAGCGCGCTGCCGACCCCCACGGCTCCAATGGCCTCCGGGCCGAGGCGTCCGACCATGCTGATATCGACGATTTGCATGGCGACCCATCCGACCTCGGCGATTGCCACCGGCGTCGCGAGTGCGACCATCGGACGGATCTCTCGACGGAGGTCCATGGTGGGATTGGCTCGCGGGCGGAACCGAGGCTCCGTACCCGCGGACCGGACTCACTCAGCGGCGATGTAACGCGGGAGAAGCGGCTGTATCCAACGACCGCCTGCTCCCGCAACGAGTGGGGTCGAGTCTCGAACGGTGCGCGCGGGCGGTGCCGCCCACTACCGCCAGGGCATCAACGCCTCGATCCACTGGATACGGGTCAGATCGTTGTAGATGACGGTCACCATCAGCGTCAAGATCACGACGAGCCCAGCCATCAGCATCCGTTCCTTGACCCGCATGCTGAAGTCGTGGCGAGAGACACCCTCCATCGCCATGATGAAGATGTGCCCGCCGTCGAGGATCGGGATGGGCAGCAAGTTGAGGATGCCCAGGTTCAGGGAGATCATCGACATGAGACTGAAGAGCGCCACCCATCCGAGCTCGAACGCGCTCCCCGACAGCTGTGCGATACCCACCGGTCCGACGAGCTGACGCGGCGACGTCTCCGTCGTGAACAGGCCCCAGAGGGTCTGGAAGATGAGACCCGACCACTCGTAGTTTTGCTCGAGGCTCATCTGAAACGCCTCGACCAACCCGGGCTCGATCGTGCGGGTTTCGTACTGGTTGAAGAGACACCCGACGCGCGGCACGCCATCGTCGTCCTCGGGGGTGACCGTGATGTCAAGACGGGCATCGCCGCGACGCACGGTCAAGACGAGCGGTACGTCCGCGCTGGCCCGGACGCGCTCCAAAAGCTCGTCGCTGTTCACCGCCTCGCCATCGACGGCCTCGATGACATCGCGCGCGGCGAGACCCGCACGCTCGGCCGGCGTGTCGCTGGAGACCTCCAGGATCTGGGCACGCATCACGGGACCGACCCCGAGATCGCCCATCTCGAATTGGGTTTGGGCCGCAGGGGTAATCTGCAAGGTGCGGTCTCGACCGTCCACGTTGCGCACCACGACGTCGATTTCCCTGTCGGCCCGCGGCAGCACCGCGACGAGCAGCGCATCCCAGGTGTCGACGGTGCGGCCAGCCACGCTGACGATGCGCTCGCCGACACCGATGCCGGCGCGATCCGCGGGCGAGTCGTCCACGACGCGGCCGATGACCGGTGGCTGCTCCTCGTACGCCGGGACCTCCGCACCCTGGAAGAGCACGAGCCACATCACGATGACCGCGAGCACGACGTTCATCACCGGCCCCATGACGAGCACCTGGAAGCGCTCCCACTTCGACTTCGACATGAACTCGTCGTTGGCGCCGGTGCGCGTATCTTCCGGGTTCTCGCCGGCCATCTTGACGTAGCCGCCGAGAGGAAAGAGGCACACGCAATACTCGGTATCCCCGCGCGTGAACTTGAGAAGCTTGGGACCGAACCCCAGGGAGAAGGTCAGCACGCGCACTCCGAGCCGGCGCGCCGCCAAGAAATGGCCGAGCTCGTGGACGAAGACGAGCACGCCAAGCACGAACAGGAACGCGAGAATAGTGTTCAGGTTCACGGTGTCACCCTGCTGCGAAGTGGCCTGTCAGGCAATGGCGCTACGCACTCGATCTTACCCCGGCAATCGCGGTTGTGCACCGGTCCCGCGCCCACCCATCCACGGCCCGCACGTCCGCCAGCGAGTCGGGTGGGGTCATGGACCGCCCGGCACCAGCGTCGAGCGCGTCCTCAATGACGGTCGGGATTGCGGTAAAGGCCAGCCGTCCGGTGAGGAATGCGTCCACCGCGACCTCGTTCGCCGCGTTGAGAATGACGGGCAGGGCGCCCCCCCCGCGGAGCGCCTGATACGCCAGGCCGAGGCAAGGGAACCGGTTGAGATCCGGCTCGTCGAACGCCAGCCCGCCACAACCAGCAAGGTCCAGCCGCGGCAGCGTCGACACCCAGCGCTCTGGATAGGAGAACGCGTACTGGATCGGCAGGCGCATGTCGGTCACGCCAAGCTGCGCGAGCACGGACCCGTCGCGCAGCTCGACCAGCGAGTGCACGATCGACTGCGGATGGATCACCACGTCGATGCGCTCCGGCCCCATGTCGAACAACCATCGCGCTTCGATGATCTCGAGCCCCTTGTTCATCAGCGTCGCCGAATCGACGGTAATCTTGGGACCCATCGACCAGGTCGGATGCTGTAAGGCGTCCTCCCGCGTGACTGTCGCCATCCGTGCGGTGGGCCACTCCCGGAACGGCCCCCCCGACGCGGTGAGGATGAGCCGCGCGACGTCCCCGCGCGGACGGTGATCGACGCACTGGTGAATCGCATTGTGCTCGCTGTCGACGGGGAGGATGGAGACCCCATGCCGCCGCGCCGCCTCGACCATCAGGCCGCCGGACATGACCAGCACTTCCTTGTTCGCGAGCGCGATGGTCTTGCCAGCTTCGATGGCCGCGAGCGTGGCGCCGAGTGCGGCGGTGCCCGACGATGCGCACAGGACGATGTCAACCGCCGGGTGCGTCGCGACCGCGGCGAGACCGTCCGGGCCGCAGCCGGTCGAGATATCGTCCGTCGCGCACTGTCGTTCGAGTGCCGCCAGTCGGTCCGGCGTTGCGAGCGACACGATGGCCGGTCGATACCGCGCCACCTGCCCGGCGAATCGATCGACGTTCTCCCCCGCGGCGAGTCCCGCGATCTGGAGCCGGTCGGGATACGCGTCGATGACCGAGAGGGCGCTCTGGCCGATGGACCCCGTCGAGCCGAGGATGGCCACGCCCTTCACGCGGCCAACCTCACCGCGACGTAGAAGACCGGTGTGGCGAACACCAACCCGTCGACACGATCCAACACGCCACCGTGCCCCGGGATAATGCCGGACGCGTCCTTGACTCCAGACGCGCGCTTGAGCCGGGACTCGAACAGATCGCCCATGATGCCAAGGGCGGCGACCGCTCCGCCGAGCAGCAGCCGTGTCTCGACGGCCACCGCGGCCAGCCACCATGTGCCGACCACCCCGAGCACCGCGACGCCGGCCACGACCCCGGCCACCGCCCCTTCAATGGTCTTCTTCGGGCTGATCGTCGGCGCAAGCAACCGGCGCCCGAACGCGCGACCGACATAGTACTGTGCCGTGTCGCTCGCCATGACCGTCGCCAGCAGCAGCGCGACGGTCTCTCGGCCGTGGTCGACGTGCAGGGCGGCGAGCACGCCGATCGGGGCAGCCAGGTAGACCAGCGCGAACGCGGCGGCGCCGACTTCCGGTAGCCCACCGCCGGATCGACCCGGGACGAGCAGCGTGACGGCGATGACCAGACCCGCCGCCATCAGGACGACCGGCAGCGCATCGGGCGCGAGGGCGACCGTGGCTGCAGTCGCGAGGCAGACGGCCGCGAGCGGCGCTCGCGGGACGTCGATGCCCGCGCGCGCCGCCAGCCCTGCATACTCGAGGACCGCGACCAGAAGGACGACCTCGGCGAGCACCACGGTCGCCAGCGGTGGAAGCAGCCAGATCGTCACAGCGACGACTGGAAGGATGACGAGCGCACTGATCAGACGCGTCACAAGTGGACTGTACCGGCCATCCGCGTCATCTGTTCCGATGGCGGTGACTAGTGGACTAGCGTCCCACGGCCGCCGGCTCTTCATTGATCCCGCCGTAGCGCCGGTCGCGCTTCTGGAAGGCGACGACCGCTTCGAGCAGGTGGCGCGCACGAAAATCCGGCCACAGGGTGTCCGTTACCCAGATCTCCGCGTAGGCGATCTGCCACAGCAGGAAATTGCTGATGCGCATTTCGCCGCTCGTGCGAATGAGCAGGTCGGGGTCCGGCTGGCCCGCCGTATACAGAAACCCAGCGAACCGGCGCTCATCGAGCCGCGCCGGTTCGATGCCAGACTCGAGGGCTCGGCGGGCCGCCGCAACGATTTCCGCCCGCCCACCGTAATTGAGCGCGATGTTGAACCGCATACCGGTGTTGGCGACCGTCTTCTGCTGAGCGAGGTCCAGCTCCGATCTGACGTCTGGCGACAGCTCCGCCTGGCTCCCGATCACCTGGATGCGGATATCGTTCGTCATCAGCGTGCCAAGCTCGATTCTGAGGTACCGCTTGAGGAGTCCCATCAGCACCGACACCTCGGACGGGGGGCGTTTCCAGTTCTCGACCGAGAAGGCGTAGAGCGTCAACACCTCGATGCCGAGCCTCGCCGACAGCTCGACGACGTCGCGCACCGAGTCGATGCCGGCGCGATGACCCTCGACTCGTGGAAGATGACGCTGGGCCGCCCACCGACCGTTGCCGTCCATAATGACCGCGACGTGAGCCGGCAAGCGCGTGAAGTCGACCTGGTGGGCGAGGAGCGCTTGCGGCGACCCAGCCGGCAGCCAGGCCAGCGCGCTGTCAAGGCTCATTAACTCTCGATGATACAAGGTGTTAGCGAGACGTTCAAGGGTCTGGATACACGACGCGGACGAGATACAGACCCCGCGCCGGTGCCGTCGCGCCCGCGCGCGCGCGTCGTCTCGACGCGATGATCGGGACCATGTCGCTCACCTCGCGCCGCCCTCGGCCCACCTCGACCAAGGTCCCAACGATCGCGCGCACCATGTGTCGCAGAAACCCATCGGCCGTCACCTCGACAGCCACGATCGACGTCGACGCGGTCGGCTCGCCGTCCCACGGCGCCCATGCGGATTGACGCGCGACCGCCATCGACCTAATAGTCCGCACTGTCGTCTCGACGTCGCTCCCGGTTGCCTGAAACGCCGCGAAATCGTGTCGACCGCTGAGCTGCTGCGCGGCGTCGCGCATCGCGTCCACGTCGAGCGAGAACGGGACGTGCCAGGCGTATCGCAACGAGAACGGCTGCGCGACCGCGCCCGTGCTCATGTAATAGCGATACGTCTTCGCGGCCGCCGCGTAGCGTGCGTGAAACTCCCGCGGCACTACGGCGATCCGCAGCACGCGGATGTCGGCTGGCAGCTTTGCGTTGAGCGCGCGCAATAGCGCCGGGGCATCGATGGCATGCGCGATTCGCAGACTCGCCACCTGGCCCAGCGCGTGCACGCCAGCGTCGGTGCGGCCGGCACCGACGACGGAGACGGGCCGACCCTCGATGTCGCCCAACGCCGCCTCCAGCTCACCCTGGATCGATCGGCCGTTGTCCTGCCGCTGCCAGCCCACATACGCGGAGCCGTCGTAGGCAAGGGTCAGCTTGAGCGTGCGCATGACCGGGGGACGGTCTACGCCGGACGCGTGTCTGAAGGGGTCACCCGTCGGCTCGCCGCGACCCCGGCTTTGTGATGGGCACACCGGCGGCGCACCCCGGGCAGCTGGCCGGTTCGTGCGCGGGCCAGACGACATGGGCCAGCGCGTGAAACGGCATGTCGAAGCGTGCGGGTGAGTCGCCGCGGTCGATGATCGCCGCGGCGCCGACGACGCTGGCGCCCGAGCCACGCGCGACCGCGATCGTCTCGCGCGTCGACCCACCGGTGGTCACGACGTCTTCGACGACGAGCACACGCGCGGTCGAGTCGAGCCGGAACCCGCGCCGGAGCGACAACTGGCCGTCGCGCCGCTCGGCGAACAGCGCCCGACAGCCGGCGGCGCGGGCGACCTCGTGCCCGATGACGATGCCGCCGAGCGCCGGCGACAGTACGACGGTCGCATCGAGCGACGCCACGCGCGCCGCGAGCGCCGCGCCGAGCGCCTCGGCGTGCGCAGGATGCTGCAGCACGCGGGCACACTGGAGATAGCCCGGGCTGTGGAGGCCGGACGACAGCTGGAAATGGCCGTCGAGCAGGGCGTCACACTGTCGAAATACCGCGATCACCTCGTCTGCCTGCATCGTCATTGGTCCGAATTGGCCCGCGTCCTGTAGTCGTGATTCCGGGACGCGCCACGATCTGCCGGCCGCGAACGGCGCCAGTATACAATCGAGAAGCGAACCGCCGACCGCGCCCATTCGTCTATTCGAAGGAAACGGGACCGCCGCCTGTCCACTCGGGCGCCAGCGACGCCGCACCACCGGCGTCTGACGGTACGTCTCTCGGTCAACGGAAGGACGTCATGAACTTGCCATCCAACACGTCTGTCGCGCTATGCATGCTGGTCGTGCCGCTCGCGGCTGGGACGATCGTCAACGCCCAGGGCCCGATCCTGGGACGCATCGATGCCGCCACGACCGAGGGGGTCCTCCTGCCAGCGCGAGGCCTACAACCGGCATCGGGCGGACCCGTCCGGCAGGTGTCGGTCAACGAGGCTGTCGAGCTCGCCCTCGACCACAACCTCGGGATCCGGTCCGAGCGATTCAACCCCCAGATTCAGGACATGGTGGTGGCGAATGCGCGCTCGGTGTGGCTCCCCAACCTCTCCGTCGACGTGCTACGCAACAACGCGACGAACCCGGCGTCGAGTTTTCTGGCCGGTGGCGACGACCAGATCATCGACAAGCTGTTCAACAACGTGTTCACCGTCGACCAGCAGATGCCATGGGCGGGCGGGAGATACACCGTCGGGTGGGACGGATCGCGGTCGAGCACGACGAACTTCTTCAGCTCGTTCGATCCGATTCTGCAATCGAACATGCAGCTGTCCTATGTCCAGCCCTTGCTCCGGAACTTCTCGATTGACGCGGCTCGCCAGCAGGTCCAGGTGGCGACGACGAATCGAGAGATCGCGGACGTCGGCCTCCGCCAATCCATCGTGTCGACCGAGCGCAACGTGCGGAACGCCTACTGGGACCTGGTGTTCGCGATCTCCTCTCTCGAAGTGCAGCGACAGTCACTCGCGCTCGCCCAGGAGTCGCTGCGGAACAACCGCGCGCGGGTCGAAGTCGGCACCATGGCGCCGATCGACATCGTCGAGGCCGAAGCCGAGGTCGCGCGGAACGAGGAAGCGGTCATCATTGCCGAAACGGCCATCGAACAGGGTGAGGACGTCCTGCGGACCCTGATTCTCGATCCCGCTGCCCCCGACTTCTGGTCCGTGCGGATCGAACCGACCGACGAGCCGCTCCTGCGCGCCCGCCAGATCGATGTGGATGAGGCGATACGCACGGCGCTCGACCGGCGCACCGACCTGGATCAGCTGCGCGCGCAAATGACGAACACCGACGTCAACATCGCCTATTTCTCGAATCAGCGCCTGCCCGACGTCGATCTGCAAGTCGACTATGCACTGACCGGGCTCGGCGGCACGGAGTTCATCCGCGGTCTTGGTTTCCCCGGCCCTATCGTCGGCCAGGAGGAGCGCGCGTTCTCCGAGGTGCTGGGGGATCTCTTCTCGAACAGCTTTCCGACGTGGAGCGTGGGTGTCAGGATCGGATACCCGCTTGGCCGAAGCACCGCGGACGCGAACCATGCGCGCGCGCGACTCGAGCGCTCGCAAACGGAAGCGCGCCTCCTGGAGGTCGAGGTTCGCGTGACCGGCGAGGTGCGCGAGGTCGGTCGGCGCGTGTCGACGAACCTGCAGCGTGTGGATGCGACGCGCATCGCGACAGAGTTGGCCGAACGCCGGCTCGAGGCGGAGCAGAAGAAGTTCGACGTTGGCATGTCGACGAGCTTCCTCGTCTTTCAGGCGCAGCGCGACCTGTCCCAGTCGCGAAACAGCGAGTTGCAGGCCATCCTCGACTACATCAAGTCGCTCGTGGACTTCGAGGCGGTCCAGGAGGTCCCGCTCGCCGGCGGTGGGGGGCTGGGCGTGGGCGGCGTCGCCCCCACGACCGCCGGCGCGGTCGCGCCCGGGGCGGGTCAGGCGCCCGTCGGCGGAGCAGCCGGCATCGGCGGGCGATGATGATAGAGTGCGCGAGGCGATGAAGCTGTCGGTCGTCATCATCACGAAGAACGAAGCCGAGAACATCAGCGCCGCGCTCGATTCGGTCCGGTGGGTGGACGACCTCGTGGTCGTCGACTCGGGCAGCACGGACGACACGGTCCCAATCGCCAAGCGATACACCGACCGCGTGGTCACCCACGCCTGGGAAGGCTACGGCGCTCAGAAAAACTTTGCGACGACGCTGGCGGCGCACGACTGGGTGCTGTCACTCGACGCGGACGAGCGCGTGTCCGCGGCGCTGGCGAGCGAGCTCCAGGCGTTGTTCGAAGCCGGACCGGCTCGGCCCGGATATCGCATCCCGCGCGTGACGCACTACCTCGGTCGTTGGATCCGCTCGACCGACTGGTATCCGGACCCTCAGCTACGGCTCTACGATCGGCGCATGGCCCGGTGGAACAGCCGTCGCGTGCACGAGTCGGTCAACGTCGACGGTCAGGTCGGCCGTCTCCGGGCGGAGATCGAGCATCGCGCCTATCGCGACGTCTCGCATCACCTGGCGACGATCGACCGCTATACGACCTTGGCGGCGCATCAGATGCTCGCCGATGGGCGGCGCATGGGGTGGTTCGACGCCGTCGTGCATCCTCCGCTCGCATTCCTCCGCAACTATGTCGCGCGACGGGGCGTCCTCGACGGTCGCCCGGGGTTCATCGTCTCGGTCTTGAACTCCTACTACGTGTTCCTCAAGTTCGCGAAGCTCTGGGAGCTGCAGCGCGCCGGCACCCGCGAACCCTGACCCCGACTGGTGTCCACCGAGAGCCGCGCCATCTTCTCGATCCACGTCGACACGGCGCGGACCTGGCGTGGTGGGCAGCGCCAGGTGTGGCTGACCGTCCTGGGGCTCCGCGCCCGCGGACACCGGGCCGCGCTGGTCGCGCACCCGCAAGGAGAGCTGTATCGACGGGCGACTGAGGGTCCGGATCTCTACCCGCTGGCGCCGAGGCACGAGGTCGACCTCCATGCAGCCTGGCAGCTCTCCCGACTCGTCCGACGGCTCGCGCCCGACCTCGTCCATGCTCATGACGCCCACGCGGTGGCAGTCGCCTCGCTGGCGTTGTCGCTCGGTGGTGGGTCGCTCACCGCGCGTTTCGCCGCTTCCCGCCGGGTCGATTTCCACGTCCGGCGCAACGCCTTCTCCCGCTGGAAGTATCGCCAGGTTGATCGCTTCATCTGCGCCTCGGACGCCATTCGCCGCATGCTGGTCGGTGACGGCGTGCCTGCCGCGCGCGTGACGGTGGTGCACGAGGGCGTCGATCTCGACCACATCGCCGCGGCGCCGTTACTCGACCTCCATCGCGAGTTCTCGCTTCCACACGGGGCGCCCATCGTGGGCAACATCGCAGCGCTCGTGCCTCACAAGGGCCAGCGGTACCTGATTGAGGCCGCTGCCCGCGTCGTGCGGGACGTGCCGGATGCGCGATTCCTCATCGTGGGTGCCGGAGAGCTGCAGGCGAACCTCACCAGCCACATCAAGCGCCTCGAGCTCCAACGCCACGTCATTCTCACCGGGTTCCGGCCAGACGTCCTCTCCCTCCTCAAGGGGTTCGACGTGTTCGTCATGAGCTCCGTGACGGAGGGTTTGGGAACGTCAGTGCTCGACGCGATGGCCTGCGGCGGTGCGGTTGTCGCCACGCGCGCTGGCGGGATTCCCGAGAGTGTCGTCGACGGCGAGACCGGCCTGCTCGTGCCGGTGCGCGACCCTGATCGGCTCGCGGCTGCCGTCGTGCGGCTGCTCGGCGACCCGACGCTCCGGCGCGCCTACGGTGACGCCGGCCGGGCGCGGGCTCGCGCTCGCTTCAGCGCGGCACGGATGGTCGACGAGACCGTGGCGGTCTACGCGGACGTGGTCGGCAGAACCCCCGCAGCGGACAGCGCGCGTCTCGGTGTGGCTGATTGAACCCGCACGACTCCATCATCCCGAGGTGGCAGAGGGCAAAGTCGTACTTGACGGGGTCGGCCTCATCGAAACGCCGCAACGACGCGGTGATCTCGCGCGCCATGGCCCAGCCCGGGCTGCGATAGCGCGTCAGTCGGAGGCATTGGCCCACACGGATCACGTGGGTGTCGAGCGGCACGATGAGATGCGCGGGGTCGACGCGACGCCAGGCACCCAGGTCGAGCCGATCGCGCCGGACCATCCAGCGAAGAAACAGGTTCATTCGTTTACAGCCGCTCCCCCGGGACGGCCGTGGAAAGAAATAGGCGACGCCGCGGCGCGAGTCCGAGCCGTAGATCTCGTCGAGATTCATCGTCACGGCGCGCGCGCAGAACGACTCGAGCGCCGGTGCGATGTCCTCGGCGTCCGGCCGATAGCCGTCCAGGAAGAAGCCTTCCACTGAGCCGCACTGCTCGATCATCTGACGGAGGATCCAGAGGAGCGCGACCAGGTCAACGCCTCGCGTCCAGCGGTGTGTCATCCGGCCGATCCCCGCACGGTCGTGCGCCGGTTCGAACTGCCGCACGAACGCGGCGGGCGACGGACCCATCACCGCGAGGAGTGCGTCGACCGACCGCAGCACGCTGGCAACACGCCCGAAGGCCAGCGCCGCCGCGCAGAACCCGACGACCTCCTGGTCGGCGGGGTCGGGGTATCTCCGCACGCGATGCACGGGATCGACCACGTCGCTGCGCCGTTCGAATCGGGTGTAGAGATCGTCGAGGGCAGGCCCGGCAGACGCCGGGAGCGCCGGCCTCACGGCGCCGCCGCGAGGTCGCCAGCCCCCGGTACGGCGTCGTTCGTGTAGACCGCGCGGCCGTCGACGTAGGTCGCCGCGACCGCGCCGCGGAGCCGCCAGCCGTCAAACGGTGTGTTGCGCGCCTTCGACCGGAAGCGCGCGGCCGCGATCTCGACCGTCGCGTCGGGCGCCAGGACGGTGATGTTCGCAGCCGATCCTGGCGCCAGCGTGCCGCCCTCGACGCGCAGAATCCGCGCCGGGTTCGGCGCCAGCAGCTCGACAAGCCTCTTCAACGACACGACGTCGCGATGCACGAGACGGTCCAGGACGAGCGAGACGGCGGTTTCGAGACCGATGATGCCGAAGGGCGCGCGGTCGAACTCGACCGCCTTCTCGTCGGCATGATGCGGAGCGTGGTCAGTGGCGATCGCATCGATACTGCCATCAGCCAGTCCCTCCAGCATCGCGTCGCGATCGGCGACGGCGCGTAGCGGCGGGTTCATCTTGAAGTTCGTGTCGTAGACCAGCTCCTCATCGGTCAGGATCAGGTGATGGGGCGTCACCTCGCACGTGACGTTGACGCCACGGTCCTTGCCGGCTCGGACGGCGCGCAGCGATTCTCGCGCGCTCATGTGCGCGATGTGCACGGCTCCGCCCGCGAGCTCGCTCAGGCTGACGTCTCGCTCGACCATCACGGCTTCGGCGGCGCCGGGAATCCCTCGCAGCCCGAGCGCCGCGGCGCGATAGCCTTCGTGCGCAACGCCATCACCCTTGAGCGACGGGTCCTCGCAGTGATTGATGAGCGGCATGTCGAACATCGACACGTACTCAAGCGCACGCCGCATCATCAACGCGTCGGCAACGGGATGGCCGTCGTCCGACACGGCCACGCACCCCGCGGCGCGCAGCTCGCGGATTTCGGCCAGGCGCTCACCCTTCGACCCGACGGTCACCGCGCCAATCGGGAACACCCGCGCGAGCTGCGCGGCCTTCGCCTTGCGCACGATTTCCTCGGTCACGCCGGCATGGTCGTTGACGGGATCGGTGTTGGGCATGCACGCCACGCCCACGAACCCACCTGCAACCGCTGAGGCCACGCCGCTCGCGATGGTCTCCTTGTGCTCCTGTCCTGGCTCTCGGAGATGCACGTGCATATCGAGAAATCCCGGGCAGACCACCCAACCGTCAGGCAGCCGGACGATTGCGGCACCGTCCGCCGGAAGGTCTTTACCGACGGCGGCAACCGTACCGCCCTCCACACGCACGTCGTGAAGTCCGTCGAGCCCCTGCGCGGGGTCGATCACGCGCCCGCCCGTCAACAGCACCGCTCGCTCGCTCACGCCGTCTCCTCGTCACCCTCGACGCCGGCCAGGAGATAGAGCACGGCCATGCGGATGGCGACCCCGTTCGCGACCTGTTCGAGAATGACCGAATCGGGGCCGTCCGCAACGTCCGATGCGATCTCGACACCGCGGTTCATCGGACCGGGGTGCATGACAATGGCATTGGGCTTGGCGCGGCGCAGACGCTCGGTCGTCATCCCGAACATCTCGAAGTATTCGCGCAGTGACGGGACGAAGTGCCCGTGCATCCGCTCGAGCTGCACCCGCAGCAGCATCACGACATCGGCGTCGTCGACGGCCCGGTCGACGCTCGTGGTGGCGTGCACACCGAACCGTTCGATACCGGGAGGCATGAGCGTCGCGGGGCCACACACCCACACGTCGGCCCCGAGCGCGCGTAGGAGAAGGATGTTCGACCGCAACACGCGACTATGCAACAGGTCGCCGACGACGGCGACCTTCAGGCCCTCGACGGCCCCCTTGTGCTCCCGAATCGTGAAGACGTCCAGAAGCGCCTGGGTCGGGTGCTCATGCATGCCATCGCCGGCGTTGATGACGCGCGCGTCGCAGCTGTCAGCCAGCAGATGACAGGCCCCCGATGACGAGTGCCGGACCACGATCAAGTCCGGCGCCATCGCTTCGAGATTGCGCGCAGTATCGACGAGCGTCTCGCCCTTGACGATGCTCGATGTCGCCCCGGCGATGCTGAGCGTGTCGGCACTGAGCCGCTTCTCGGCGATCTCGAACGACGTCCGCGTGCGCGTGCTCGGCTCGAAGAACAAGTTGATGACCGTTTGGCCACGGAGGGTCGGCACTTTCTTGATACGGCGGGTGCCGATCTCCTTCATCGCCTCCGCCGTGTCGAGGATGAGCCCCACCTCGTCACGAGTAAGGTCCGCCACACTCAAGAGGTGCTTCGACCGCACGTGCGGATTCGTCGGAGCCGCGTCCCGCACCGCACCCGCCGGACCAGGCGCCACGCTCATCCGCGCTCCTCGCGAAGGTCGGGCGGGGCCACATCCCCCATATCGCTCTCGGCGATGTCGTCCAGGACCACCTCGTCGACGGCGTCGATCTCCGCCAGACGCACCTGGACGCTCTGACCGAGCGACGTCGGGAGATTCTTGCCTACGTAGTCGGCCTTGATCGGGAGCTCCCGATGTCCGCGATCGACGAGCACGACGAGCTGAATACTTCGCGGACGGCCGAAGTCGATGAGCGCGTCGAGCGCGGCCCGCACCGTCCGCCCGGTATACAACACGTCGTCGACGAGGAGAATTCGCCGGTCGTCGATCGAGAACGGAATCTCGGTCCGGCGCAAGACGGGCTGGGGTCCAACTGGATGACGCATCAGATCGTCGCGATACAGCGTGATGTCAAGATTGCCGGTCGGGACCTCGTGCCCGGCGATCTCGACGAGGTTGCGCGCGAGTCGTTGGGCGATGGGCACGCCGCGTGTGCGAATGCCGATGAGCGCAACATCGCCCGCCCCGCGATTGCGCTCGACAACTTCATGCGCGATCCGCACGAGCGTGCGCGCGATGCGGTCCGCCTCCATCACGACCGGCATCGGAGCCTCGTGTGTCCTAGCAGCCCGTGGTGACGGAGCAGCGACTGTGGGGACGTGAGAGATCGGGCGGGTATCGGGGACGGCCTCACCGGGCACCTCTTCGCGACCTCACCGGGCCGCTCTTAAAGAGTTGTGGCGATCTTATCGACGGCCCGCACGCAGGTCAACGCCGCATCAGCGACCGCGTGGGGTTCGGGGCGAAGCCCCGTCTTAAGGATCAATACGACGGGACGAACGCGATCGGACGATTCTCTGTGAACTCGGCCGTGAAGATGTCCGTGCGGGCGAGGCCGTCCACATCCCGAGCCACCGGGACACCCAAGTAGTAGAGGATGGTCGGCGCCACATCGACGACGGACCCGCGGATACGCCGACCCGCCTCGACGCGGGACCCGTACGCCAGCATGAATCCGTCCGGCGCATTCTCGTGTGTGCCGGTCTGGGCGGGGTCACCCACGAGCCGGGCCAGCACGCGCTTGACCGGGCCGACCGGCTCCATCCCAAACCCAGACACGATCAGGAGCAGGTCGTCCGGGCCGAGCTCGTCGAGCGCCGCGCCGACCTCGGTGTCCATTTGGCGATAGAACTGCTCCAGGCGCTCCGCCCCGCCGGTCTCACCATCCGCCGGGGAGCGGAACGGCACGGCCGCGCCGGGCGAGAGAAAGTTGTGCCCGGCGACGTCGAGTCCACGGTATCGCACGGCCAGCAGACGCACGTCGTCGAAACGCGCGTGCAGGGCACCGGCGAGCTCGCCGTACACCTGATCGCGCCAGATGGGCGCGGGCGCCGGTGGCGGCACCACCGCCTCGTCGCCGAGAAAGGCGCTGGCCCGACGCGGCGTCTCGGTCTGTTCCATCACCCACGCGCCGACGGAGACGGCCTCGGCGGGAAACGCGGCGTCCAGGGCGTCCGGGTCCACCGTTGGATGCGCCATCAAGTGGAACCGGTCGCTCACAAGGAATCCGAATACCGGCTGCACCGGGTGCGTCAACGGCCACCCGACGACGCCGACCGGCACCCCCTGACCGCTGAGAATGCTCCACAGCGGTCGCGCGCGGAGCGACGCGGACGACCCGGGCGCTTCCCGAAGCAACCCCAGGAAGACCAGTGCCTGCGCGAAGCAGTGATCCGGCAGCAACTCGACCGCCGGCAGGTCCGTCCCGACCTGGTATGTCGATGCCGAAATGACTCCGTGCTTGGGCGGGTACTTCCCGGTCGCGACCGCCGTCCACACGGGGCCCGGTTGGGTCGGACGCAGGGTCGCCAGGTGCATCGCGGCGCCCCTATCGAGCATGCGCCCGAGATTCGGCAAACGGCCCTCGCTGGTCGCGAGCGAGATGTAATCGAGCGACGCACCATCGAGCGAGATCAACCGGACCCGCGACGTCGCGGTCGGCGGAACCATCCAGCTGCCGACGTCGAGCGGGTAACTGCCGAGCGCCCGCGCGGGGGAGGGACCACGCGCCGCGAGCGGAAGTGTCACCGAGGCGATGACCGCGAGGGCGCACAGCGACGCCCCGACGATACTGCCGCGTCTACCAAACGAGTAGTGGACGACGGCAATCGCGAACAGCGCCAGGGCACACAAGCTCATGGCGGCGGCCCCGACCGCCAACCGGCGGGCGGTCTCCTCGGCCAGCGCCGTACGCAAGCCAAACAGATTCAGCCACATGAGCGCGGCCGCGCCGCCGGCCGCGACCGCGCTGAGCCACGACAACAGGCGCAGGCTGAGCCAGCCGGGTGACAGCAGCTCGCGAGACACCAGCTGCCGCACCACGATGAGTGCATAGAAGGCCGCGGCCGCGTGCAGTGCGTAGAAGCCGCCGACGATCGCCAGCAAGGGCCACAACCGGAACGGGTTGAGTGGGAGGTGTGGGTTCAACTGCAAGAACAGGATCGCGAGGTACACCGCGGCCAACAGACCGGCAAGCACCGCGTTGGTCAGCATGCGGAGATAGCGCATCGCGAGAGACAGGTCATGATAACCGTCCACGGAGCCGCAGCGAACGCTCAGGTATACTCGGCTCGTGGCTCGTCCGGTCGTCGATCCGCCTGTGGCTGCTCCGGTCGACGTCGACGCGCTCGTCCTGTCGAACCACCGCCTCTCAGAGACCTACAACGTCGTCGAGCTCGCCGCCCCCCAGATCGGGGCCGTAACCCACCCCGGCCAGTTCGTCATGGTGAAGCGGGCGCTCGGTCGGGAGCCGCTGTTGCGCCGGCCCTTCTCGGTGTTCGAGGTGTTACGCGACGACCGGTCAAGGGTGATTGGCCTATCACTCCTGAGCAAGCAGGTCGGCACCGTAACGCGCGACCTGTATGCGCTGGAGATCGGCGACCATCTCCGATGCCTCGGTCCGCTGGGCCGGGCGTTCTCGGTGGTCGACCCGCCGACCGCCGCGTGGATGGTCGCCGGCGGAGTCGGACTCGCGCCGTTCGCCTCGCTCGCCGAGGCGTTGCGAGCACGGGGCACCGAAACGACACTGTTCTACGGTGGACGGTCCGCCGCCGATATCTATCGGGTGCCCTTCTTCGAACGCCTCGGGGTGCATGTCGTCGTGACCACGGAAGATGGCAGTCGCGGAGAGCAGGGTCGTATCACCGGTCCCCTCGAGCGCGCGCTGGACGACGTCGCGGACACCGGCGTGATGATCTACGCGTGTGGACCAACGCCGATGATGCGCGCCGTCGCCGCGTTGGGCGGGCGAAGCGGCCGCCGCACGGAGGTCTCGCTCGAACCGGTCATGGGCTGCGGGTTGGGCGGTTGTTACAGCTGCGTCGTGCCGATCCGCGCGAACGGGGTCGCGTCGCCACCGCGACTCGTCCGATCATGTGTGGAGGGCCCCGTGTTCGCGGGCAGCGAGGTCGCATGGCCGGACCTGACCTGAGCGTCGAGATTGGCAGTCTGCGTCTCGACAACCCGCTCATCGCCGCCAGCGGATGCTTTGGCTACGGGGTGGAGTACGCGGAGGTCGTAGAGCTCGCGACCCTCGGCGGCATCGCCGTCAAGGGGCTCTTTCTCGAGGAGCGCGATGGGCACCCGCCGCCACGCATCGTCGAGACACCGAGCGGCATGCTCAACGCGATCGGCCTGCAGGGCATCAGTGCACGGCGGTTCGTCGACGAGAAGCTCCCGGTGCTCCGTGATCAGGGTGCGGTCGTCATCGTCAACATTTGCGGGACGACGGTCGAGGAATACGCGGATCTTGCCCGCCTGCTCTCCGATGCTGACGGTGTGGCCGCGCTGGAGCTCAACATCTCCTGCCCCAATATCAAGGAGGGCGGGATCACGTTCGGGTGCAGCGTGCGGGGAACCCACGACGTGGTGCACGCGGTGCGCAGGGTCACCAGCCTGCCCGTGTTCCCCAAGCTCACGCCCAATGTGAGCAATATCGCGGCGTTCGCCAAGGCCGCTGAGGACGCCGGCGCGGATGCAGTGTCGTTGGTCAACACGTTTCTCGCCATGGCCATCGATGTGGAAACCCGCCGGCCGCTGCTGTCCAACGTGGTCGGTGGGCTGAGCGGACCGGCAATCCGCCCGATCGCGGTACGGATGGTGTACGAGTGTCGCGCGGCGGTCGAGATCCCGATCATCGGGATGGGCGGTATCGCCAGTCCCGACGATGTCGTCGAGTTTCTCGTCGCGGGAGCCACGGCGGTGCAGGTGGGCACCGCCAATTTCGAGAACCCGGGGATCTGGACGACGCTTCGAGCCGGCCTCACCGCGTACCTCGAGCGTCACGGCCACGCCGCCGTCACCGATATCATCGGGACCGTCCAGCTCGGAGGACACGACGCCGCATGGATCAGCTCCTAATCGCCCTCGACGTCGACTCGTCCGCACGCGCGATGGCACTGGCCGACGAGCTGCGGGATGTCGCTGGCGGCTTCAAGATCGGGAGCCGGCTGTTTACCGCCGAGGGGCCGACACTGGTTTGCCGACTCGTCGACCGCGGCGATCGCGTGTTCCTCGACTTGAAGTACCACGACATCCCCAGCACGGTCGCGAGCGCCATCCGTGCCGCCTCCGCACTTGGCGTCTGGATGGTGACCGTGCACGCGTCAGGGGGAGTCGCCATGATGCGCGCGGCACAGGCGGCGGCCGCCGAGGCACCCGGCGGGATGCGTGTGGTCGGAGTCACGGTGCTCACAAGTTTCGACGACGCGGCATGCGGTGAGGTGGGAATCACACGCCCGGTCGCTGACCACGTCGACGCGCTCGCCGGTCTGGCGTTGCGGGCCGGCATCGATGGGGTCGTGGCGTCGCCGCTGGAGCTCGGCCGTCTCCGCGCGCGGTACGATCGCGATTTCCTGATCGTCACGCCAGGGATACGCCAGCGGGCGGCAGACGACGACCAGTCCCGAACGCTCGGCCCCAAAGCCGCGGTGCGCGCCGGCGCCAGCTACCTGGTGGTCGGGCGCCCCATCATCGCGGCCGATTCACCCCGCGCCGCGGCCGAGGCGATCTGCGCGGAGATCTCCTCCGCATGATTCGCCTGACGCTGCTCACTCGACCCGGCTGTCACCTGTGCGGCGACATGAAGGCGCTCATCCATCGGACGGACGAACGCCACCATGTGAGGCTGGAAGAGGTCGACATCTCGTCGAACGCGGAGCTCGTCCGTCAGTTCGGTAGCGAGATCCCGGTGCTGATGCGCGATGGACAGGTTGTTGCGCGGACCCACGCCACCATGGACCAACTCCTCGCACTGCTGCGGCATACAGAGACGGAGTGATCCTGCAATCGCCGGGATCGACTGGCGTCGCGCGCAAGCTTACTTGGCAGTGACGAGGAAGTGCCCGCGCCGGTTCCGCGACCAGCACCCCTCGTGGCTGTCCGCGCAGAAGGGTGACTCCTCGCCGCGGCTCACGGTAGCGATCCGATTGGCAGGAATGCCCAGGCTGACGAGATACTCTCGGACCGCATTTGATCTCGAATCACCGAGCGCCAAGTTGTACTCGTTTGTGCCTCGCTCGTCACAGTGACCTTCGATGCGAATGCGCGTCGACGGCCACTCTCTCATCCACTCCGCGTTGCGCTGAAGAATCGATCGCGCCTCGGGTAGAACCTCCGCCTCGTCGTAGTTAAAGAAGACGGGGTCCAGCGGCGAGGTGCTGTTCAGCTCCTCGAGCGACATCCGCGAGAACAACTCCTGTGGGCTGAGCGGCCCCGGTGGAGGCGGAGGCGGAGGCGGCGGTGGTGGTGGCGGCGGCGGCGGCGGCGGCGCTTCGGGAGCCGGTGGTGGCGGCGGCGGTGGTTCCGGCGGAGGGTTGTCGGCGCACGCCGCGGCTCCAAGGCCCATCACAACGGTCAAGCCGATAGCCATGAGAATTCGCCAAGCAGATTTCATGTTGCAACTCTCCTGCTACAGATTCGGTGCCCCTCGTGCCGTCTCAACGGTGCCGGAGACGACTCGAACGCGGCCATCGGGCGTTGAGCGCTGAGCTTACAAAGTTTGCCCAAACTGTGTCAATTGTGGGAGTTCCGCCTTTTCGCCCGCTATCTGAGGGTCAGGCACGGCGATCACTCCTCCGACTCGGCTTCCGTGTCGTCGCGGTCACGTTCCTCGGCGTCGCCGTGGTTCTTGTTGGCGGCGGAGTCGTCGTCGTCCTCGTCGTCGTCGTCGCCAGTGGCAGGCTCCAGCTCCACCGGCGACACGGCCACGACCACCAGATTCGAGCCGCATTCAGGGCAACTCAGCTCGTCACCCCGGTCGACGTCGAACTCGTCGACATCGATCTCGGCGTCGCAATCCGGACAGGTGGCCATGGCCAGGAGGGACCGGATTATAGTCAGAAGCCGGCTCGCGCCGCAATCGTAGGGTCGCTGCCAGCGCCCGGCACACAGCCGGCCGGGCCGATCGCCCTATCCCGGCAACGCCGGCTCGCCGATACAGTAGGGAGATGGGTCCCGCCGCCATGACTCCCAAAACCGTCATCGTCGCGGACGATACTGCCTATGTCCGCGACCGGTTTACGGCGGCTCTGCAGGGGGCGGGCCATCGCGCCATCGGCGTCAAGAGCGCACCCGAGCTTCTCGCCCGCCTCGAGACGGACCATGCGGACATCGACCTCGTCGTCCTGGACCTGCAACTACTCGAATCGACGGGAGTCGATCTGGTCCGGTCGATCCGCGGGCTCAACGGGGAAACGCTCCCGGTGCTGGTCTTCAGCGGCTCGATTGCCTCCGCGGAAGAGGTACGCGAGCTCGCCAGTCTGGGTGTGGCAGGCTACGTGAACGAGTACAGCGCCGTTCAGCACATCCTGCCCTCGCTCGCGCCGCATCTGTTTCCCGACAGCTTCAATCGGCGCACGAGCACGCGCGTCGTTCTCGGGATCCCCGTTGCCTACCGCTTCGACAACACGATCGCCGCAGCGCTGACGCTCAATCTGAGCAAGGGCGGATTGGGTGTGCGCACGATGAGCCCGCTGGACCCGGACACAAAGGTGCGTGTACGGTTCCGGCTGCCGGGCGCCACTCGGGATATCGAGGCCGCATCGCGGGTCGCCTGGAGCGACCGCCGCGTCGGGATGGGCCTGCAGTTCGAACAGGTCGAATCCATCGACCAGACCGCGGTCGACGAGTTCGTCGACCAGCATTTCTTCACGAAGAGCGCCGAGCGCCCCGTAGCGGGTGGACCGGACCAGAGTTGACACCGTTCCGGCGTCCTGTTTACCATTTTTCGTTTGGCGCTCTCCGGCGGACCCGCCGCGGATCACAAGCGTCGACCGTCCTAATCGGTGAACCCACGATCGTGATGACCCTGGAGCGGCGCAGTGATTGAGGTACAGCACGTCACCAAGCGCTACGGACCGACCGTCGCGGTGGATAACGTCTCCTTCCGCGTGGAGCCGGGCCAGATTCTCGGCTTCCTTGGCCCCAACGGCGCGGGAAAGACCACGACGATGCGGATGCTGACGGGCTACATGCCGCCAACGGAGGGCAAGGCGATCGTTGCTGGCTTCGACGTGTTCGACCAGCCGCTCGAAGCCAAGCGCCGAACCGGGTATCTGCCGGAGTCGCCGCCGCTCTACCCTGAGATGACGGTACGGGAGTATCTGACGTTCGTCGCCCGCATCAAGGGCGTCGGCGCGTCCGAGCGCCGTAGCCGTGTCGACGCCGCCATGGGACGGACGAGTGTCGACGACATGGCCGACCGCCACTGCGGCAAGCTCTCGAAGGGGTATCGCCAGCGCGTGGGACTTGCCCAGGCGATCCTGCACAACCCCGAAGTCCTCATCCTCGACGAGCCGACGGCTGGACTGGACCCGAAGCAGATCATCGAGACCCGCCGGCTCATCACTGATCTCGCCGGAGACCACACCATCATTCTGAGCACGCACATCCTGCCCGAAGTGTCGCAAACCTGCGAGCGCGTGGTCATTATCAACAAGGGTCGTGTGGTGGCCGAGGATACGCCCGACAATCTGACCGGCCGGCTGCGTGGCTCCGAGACGATTCGCCTGCAGATCGACACGGCGGGCGCCGACCCAACTGCCGTCCTGACGGCCGTGGCCGGGGTCACGCAGGTGTCAGCGGCGGATGGCGGCCAGCCGACACATGCGGTCGAGGTCCAGAGCGCCGAAGGCATCGATGTGCGCCGAGACCTGGCGCAGGCGGTCGTGACGCGCGGCTGGGGACTCCTCGAGATGCGTCAGGTCAGGCTGAGCTTGGAGGACATCTTCCTCCAGCTGACGACCGACGAGGACGCGAGCGACGCGGGGCGGCCCGGGACGTCCGAGGCACAGGCTTCCTCCGACCCGCCGGCTGCCCCCACGGAGGCCACCGATGAGTAACGTCCTCGCCATCGCCCACAAGGAGCTACGGTCGTACTTCGTCTCGCCGATTGCCTACGTCGTGGTCGGTTTCTTCGCGATTCTCTTTGGATACTTTTACGTCGCGAGCCTCAGCATCCTTTTGCGTGTCAGCATGCAGGCCGGCATGTTCGGTGGCGGCCCACAAAGCATCAACATCAACGAGTTCATGGTGCGGCCGCTGCTGTCGAACACCGCGATCGTCCTCTTGTTCTTCTTGCCGTTCTTGACCGCGCGCGCCTACGCGGAGGAGAAGAGATCGGGGACGATCGAGCTGCTCCTCACCTCGCCGCTGAGCGATCTCCAGATCATCTTCGGCAAGTTCCTCGGCGCCTTCACGCTTTTCGTCCTGATGCTCGCGGTCACAGCCATCCACATGGGTATCCTCTTCTGGTACGGGGAGCCAGAGCTCTGGCCGATGCTGAGCGGATACCTCGGGTTGGTGCTGATGGGGGCGTCGTTCATCTCGCTGGGCCTACTGGTCTCGAGCGCCACGAGGAACCAGATCGTGGCCGGCGTCATCACGTTCGCGCTCTTGCTGCTGTTCTGGGTGCTGGGCTGGATGGCCGACTCGGCTGGACCCACGACACAGGCCGTGCTGTCGTATCTGTCGATCCTCGAGCACTTCGATGACTTCTCGAAGGGCGTTATCGATACGAAGCACGTCGCGTATTACATCAGCTTCATCGCGTTCGGGCTCTTCCTCACGGCGAAATCGGTCGACAGCGAGCGGTGGCGAGGGTAGACGCGATGGCGAAGGTGCTCCAGGCGGTCGGCTGGGTCGGTGTCGCGCTCGTATTCGCTGCGGTCGTGACCCGCTTCGTGATCCCCGAGCAGCAATCCGTCTGGTGGTGGCTCGCGGTCGCCGGCATCGTGCTCGTGGTCGCGCACACGCTTGGCCAGTGGAAAGACATCCTCTCGTTCGCCGGACGGCGTCAAACCCGGTATGGCGCGCTGGCCACCTCCGGCATCTTGCTCGCGCTCGGCATCCTGGTCGCGGCGAACTACGTCCTCGCACGCCAGAACACACGATGGGACCTGACGGCGGCCCGACAGTTCTCGCTGTCAGACCAGACGCGCCGCGTCCTCGAATCGCTCGATTCGCCGATCAGCGTGCTCGTGTTCGACCGTGAAGAGGAGTTTCCCCGCTATCGCGACCGGCTCGGAGAATACGAATACACGTCGACCGAGGTCACGGTGGAGTATGTCGACGTCGACCGAAACCCGGTCCGCGCCCGGCAATACGACGTGCAGTCCTACGGCACCGTGGTCTTCGAGTACCTGGGCCGGATCGAACGGGTCGTCTCGAACAGCGAGCAGGAGCTGACCAACGCGCTCATCAAGGCGGTCGAAGGCGAAGAGCGGTCGGTCTTTTTCGTGCAGGGGCACGGCGAGCGGGACCCGTCGAGCAGCGACCGCGAGGGGTACGGCACGGTCACCGAGGCGCTCCAACGTGACAACTTTGCCGTCGACACCGTCGTGCTCGCGCAGACGGGCCAGGTCCCGGCCGACGCCACCGTGCTCGTCATCGCCGGGCCGACGACCGATGTGCTGCTGGCGGAAGCCGACCTGCTGCGCGGGTATCTCGAAGGCGGCGGGAAACTGCTGCTCATGATCGACCCGCCAGAGACCGCCGAGGACGAGGGCTATCCCAATCTGGTCGCGCTCGCGGCGGAATGGGGGATGGACGTTGGCACCGATGTCGTGGTCGACGCGAGCGGCGTCGGTCAGATGCTCGGCACCGACGCCTCTGTGCCGGTGGCGGCAAACTACCCGCCGCACGCCATCACGGATCGGTTCAACCTGTTGACGGCCTTCCCGCTCGCGCGGTCGGTGCGGCCAGTCGCGGGCGGCGTCGAAGGGCGGACCGCCGAGACCTTCGTCGAAACGAGCCCCCGAAGCTGGGCGGAAAGCGATCTGGACGAGCTGGCCACCGGCGAGGTGGAGCTCAACGAGGAAGCCGGGGATATTCCCGGACCGATCCCGATCGCATCAGCGGTGTCCCGCGTGATCGAAGCGGAGGACACCGCCGCGGCCGAAGCAAACCCAACCAGCGACACAGCGAACGACGCCGACGCCGACGCCCCCACACTCGAAGCGCGCTTCGCGGTCTTCGGCGACTCCGACTTCGCTGCGAACAGCGCGGTGGGTATCCAGGGCAACCAGGATCTCGCCCTGAACGCCATCAACTGGCTCGCCCAGCAGGACAACCTCATCGCTATCCGACCGCGTGTGGCGGAGGATCGGCGGATCACCCTCACGGCCGACCAGCAGTTTCGGGTCCAGCTGCTCTCGCTCTTGATGATCCCCGGCCTGGTCCTCGGCCTCGGGGTGTTCACGTGGTGGAACCGGCGCAAGCACTAGTGGACCGTAACTAGGAGCCCACTCGGAATCAGATGATGCGGGGCGCGCGGTCGACACTCGTGATGCTCGTCCTCTTCCTGGCCCTCGGAGGCTATGCCTATTTCGTCGAATCCGAGCGCCCTCCCGCCTCCGAGGCCGACGCCAACGAACAGGCCTTCGGATTCGAGGCGGACGACGTTACCGAGTTGCGGGTCGTCGCCGACAACGGGGATGTGACCTCGCTTGCGCGGACCGCCGGGGACGACGGTTCGTGGTCTATCAACTCACCCGTTGACGTCGACGCCGACGACAACGCCGCGTCGTCGATCGTGAGCGGGCTGGCGTCGCTCGAGATCCAGCGTGTGGTCGAGGCGGAGCCGTCCGATCTCACGGCGTTCGGGCTGTCGGACCCTGCCATCGATGTCGGGTTCCGAACCACCGACGACACAGTGCTCCGACACCTGCTGATTGGCGATGCCACACCGACCGGCGCCGACCGCTACGCCAAGACCGATGGCGGGGCACGCGTTTTTCTCGTCGCCAGCCACCTCGAATCGACGTTCAACCGGGCCACGTTCGACCTCCGGGACAAGACCGCGCTCGACTTCGAGGGGCCGGACGTCAACCAACTCGTGCTCGCCGCTGACGACGGCACGATCCGCCTCGTCAAGGGCGACGGACGCTGGCGCATGACGGAGCCGTGGGACGCGCGGGCGGACTTCGGCGTCGTCGAGGGGCTCGTCGGCCGGATCGGCTCGGCCGAGATGCAGTCGATCGAGCGCGAAACGACGGACGAACGCGACGCTGAGACCGACCCATTCGAGCTCGACGAGGCGCGTGTCACAGTCACACTCGACCTGGGAAGCGCGAGTGCGTCGCTACTGGTGGGCGGCGAGGCGCCAGAGGGGACCGTATACGCGCGCGACGCGTCGCGGAGCGGGCTCGTGTTCACCATCGACGCGAGTCTCGTCGCCGATCTCGCGCGTGCCGCCGGCGCCTATCGCGACAAGGATCTGTTCGCGTTCCGTCCGTTCAATTCATCACGGCTCGAGGTCGACCGCGGCGGCAACACGACGGCGTTCGAGAAAGCGGACACGGCAGACGAAGGCGGCACGGCGTGGCAGCGCGTGCCCCCAGGGGCCGACGTCGATCAGAGCGCGATGGACGATCTCCTCGCCCAGCTTTCCGCGCTGCGCGCCGGGTCCTTCGTCGACGTGCGCGCCGATACCGGCGTCGACGCACCACTGGCCACGTTCAGGGTGGAGTTCGACGATGGGGAGGATGTCGAGGAGGTCGTCATCATTGGTCGCACGGGCGACGACACGTACGGCGTCCACGGCGACGAACCGGGAGCTGCCGTGCTCGACACGCGCGCGGTGGACGAAGCCCTCGAGGCGCTCGACGCCGTCATCCCCGAGTCCTAAGGTAGTCCACGTTAATCGTCGGCACACACGGCCTCGCGCCCCGTCTAGGGAGGCCGTGGAGTGCCGCGGTCGGCCAAGGCGCGCACCGCGCGCCTCGCGGGCGCGGAGTGGGGCTCTCGGGGTCCCCGCGGAGCGCCCGCGGGGGTCCGGGGCGAAGCCCCGTCTAAATCAAGACTCGCCGCTGATGCCCGAGCCGCCGACGATGGCGGGCACGCCCGCCGTCGAGGCGGTCGAGACCGCGGTCGCGGCCGCGTTGCTCGCAATCGCGGCGATTCCTGGCGCCGTGTTGGAGAGCACGACGAAGGTCGCCACTGTCTCACTGGCGATGACGGTCATCACTTCGCCGACCGCCTGCACGCGGTCGCCCCGGTCGACCAACTCGACGAGATAGGTGCCGGCGCCGATCGTGTCGAAGACGAACTCGCCGGCATCGTTGCCGCGCGTCGAAGCCGCCACGCGGCCGGAGACCAAGTCGCGCAGGCGCAGCCGAGGGTTCGGAATCGGCTCGTGGTCCGACGTCCAGGCAACACCGACGACGTTGACGCCCTGGACGGCGGCCGGGACAGGGGCCGCCACGCGCCTGGCGCGCGTCGCGAGCGCCGCGGCACGGCGGCGGGCGACAACGGACTCCTCGAGGTCGTCGCCCTGGGCGAGCGCGACCGGGGCAAGACCCGCGACCAGCCCGACCGTGGCGACCATCCCGGACAATCTGCGTGCGACCGAATGGCTTGTGCTCAGCATCTGTTCCCCCGCGAAAGCGTGTATTGGCCAGTGCCCGTTGTCGTTCGGTCTTACTCTTATCCAAAGTCGATGCCAGCTTGGCTGTGGCACCCTAACCACCTCAATATCAGCTATTTGAGCGAAACACAGACCCAACGGGGGATGACGCTGGCGCCTCAGATCGAGACACCTCGGCCGGTTTTGTCGGGTGGTGACGAATCTCGAGCGGCCGGGGTGAGGGTCAGGGCCCGATTGCGGGATCGACCAGGCCGGCGTCCGCGAACCCACGCGCCCGGAGCCGGCAGCTGTCACAGCGGCCGCAGGGCTCGCCATTGCGTGACGGGTCGTAACAGCTGTGCGTCAGCCCGTAGTCGACACCGAGGGAAGTGCCACGCCGAATGATGTCGGCCTTCGACAGGTTGACGAGCGGGGCAAGGACCCTGAACCCTCCACCGTCGGCACCTGTCTTGGTGCCAAGCGCGGCCAGGCGTTCAAACGCGTCGAGAAACGCGGGGCGGCAGTCAGGATACCCCGAGTAGTCGAGGGCGTTGACCCCGATGACCAGCGTGCGGGCGCCGCGCGCCTCCGCGCATGCCAGGGCGAGCGAGAGCAGCACGGTGTTGCGAGCGGGCACATAGGTGACCGGGATGCTCTGATCGTCCAGCGCGCGGTCCTTGGGCACTGCGCCGTCACCCGTCAGTGCAGAGCCGCCGAACGCGGCGAGGTCGGCCTCCACGACGAGGTGGTCAACCACGTCGAGCGCGCGCGCCACACGACGCGCCGCGTCCACCTCCGCTGCGTGCAACTGACCGTAGCGTACCGTGAGCGCGCAGAGTCCGAAGCCCTCGTCGCTGGCGATGGCGCCGGCCGTATAGGAATCCAGCCCGCCGCTGAGCAACAGCACGGCCTCCCTGGCCTCGGGCATCCGTCACACTCCTCGCGTCTCGGCGCCCCACAGATATTTGTGCAGCTGCACTTGCACGCGAGCCGGCACCTGGCCGTCCAGCACCCAGGCCGATAGCGTCGCCGGGGCGAGAGCCGCGTGCACCGGTGAGAACAGCACGGCCGCGCAGCGGCGCGCGAGTGCATGACGGATGACGACCGCCCGCGCGAACTCGAAGTCAGCTCGGTCCTGGATCACGAACTTCACCTGGTCGTGAGGCGCCAGGCGATCGAGATTGCCCCAGTCGTTCCTTCCGTCCTCGCCGCTGCCCGGACACTTGACGTCGACGATCTTGACGACGTCCTCCGGCACCCGAGAGATGTCGAGGTGGCCCCCGGTCTCGAGCAGCACCGTCTTCTGCCCATCGAGGAGGCGGCGCATCAGCGCGTAGACGTCCGGCTGCAGAAGCGGCTCGCCTCCCGTGATCTCGACGAGCGGGCAACCGAAGGCGTCGACGCGCTCCAGGATCTCATCAATCGACGCCGGCGCCCCCTCGTCGAACGCGTACGCCGTGTCACACCAGGCGCACCGCAGATCACAGGCGGTCAGCCGTACGAAGACACACGGCCGGCCAGCGTACGTCGACTCCCCCTGGATGGAGTAGAAGATTTCGTTCAGTGTGAGCATGCGGCCCGCGGACATTCTACGGCCTGCCTCCCTCGGGTGTGGGCGATTTCCGTCGCGAGCCATGACCTAACCCCAGAGTTCACGTCTGGGTGGAGACGTGCAACAATTCGGCTCGATGAGCGGCACGGACATCCGCATCGGCACGTGCGGGTGGAGCTATCCATCGGGCGCCGGCTCGTGGGCCGGTCTGTTTTACCCGCCGACCGGGCGGGGACGCCGACCGGCGGGCTTCGACGAGCTGGCGTACTACGGCGAGCACTTCGACACGGTCGAAGTCAACTCGACGTTCTACGGGGTGCCACGACCGGAAGTGACGACCGCCTGGGCCAGGCGCACACCAGCTGCATTCGAGTTCTCACTCAAGCTCTTTCAGAAGTTCACGCACCCGGAGATGTTCAAGGCGGCGGCGCGCACGAACGACGCCGCCGTCGGTCGGGCCGATATCGAGCAGTTTTGCGAGGCGGTGGATCCGCTCGCGAGCGCGGGAAAGCTGGGCGCGCTCCTCGCCCAGTTCCCACCGAGTTTCAAGAACGAGCCGCGGTCCCGTGACCACCTTGCGTGGCTGCTCGACAGCCTCGGCACGTATCCCGTCGCGGTTGAGCTCCGCCATCGCAGCTGGAGCGACGACGTCCGGTCGACCGTCACACTGCTGAACGGGATGGGCGCGGCGTGGGTGCAGATCGACGAACCAAAATTTCGGTTCTCGATCGCGCAGAACTACTTACCAAACGTGACGAGCTTCTACTACATGCGGTTGCATGGCCGGAACGCGGCGAAATGGTGGCGACATGAACGGGCGGAGGAACGCTATGACTACCTGTACACCGGCGCTGAGCTGAAGCCGTTCGCCGAAACCGCCAACGCCGCCAGCCGAATCGTCCGCAAGCTCTATCTGTACCTCAACAATCACTTCTCGGCGAAGGCGGTCGCCAACGCCGCGTCGCTCAAACACCAGCTCGGAATGGACGTCGCAGGCACGTATCGACCCGAGCTGGTGGCGCGCTATCCGGAGCTGAAGGACATCGTCGAGACCTCTGAGACCACGGGCACACTCCTGCCCCTCGCACCCAGGTAATCGAGTCGCGCGCACGCAGCGCGCCTACCGCCCGACACGCGTCACGCCGAGGCGCGGACAGAGATCGCTCACCGCGCACGCCCGGCACCGCGGATACACCGGCCGGCAGACATTCTGGCCCCAGGTCACCAGATACCGATTGATCGACGACCACCACCGGCGGTGTGCGGCGCCGTAGAGCGCCTGCTCGGTCTCGTCCGGCGTTCGCGTGCTCACCCAGCCCAGCCGGTTCGCGATGCGGTGCACGTGCGTATCGACGCAGATATTGGCTTCACTGCGATGCGCGACGATCAGCACCAGGTTCGCGGTCTTGCGTCCGACGCCCGGCAGCGTGAGCAGCGCATCCATGGTCGTGGGCACCTCGCCACCAAATCGCGCCAGGAGCTGCCGGCACGTCTCCTTGACGTGTTTCGCCTTATGGCGATAAAAGCTCACCGGATAGATCAGCCGCTCGAGCGTCCGCACGGGCAACCTGGCCACGCTGCGCGCGGTGCGAGCCTTCCGAAAGAGGCGGGTGGAGGCATCGAGGGTCACGGCATCCTTGGTCTGAGCCGACAGCATGGTCGCCACCAACACTTGGAACGGATCGGCCGCCTGCGCATCGGCGATCTTCTCGACGGCTGGATGATCCATCCGGTCGACCGCGCGACCGAGGCGCCGCATGACGCGACCGACGTCGCGGCGGGTCGCGCCCAGAGCCGTATTGTCGCGTCGGCCTTCAGTGCCCATGCGACCGGCAATGACCGGACTGTACGCATGTCACGGCCGGCTCGATCACGCAGGGGCCGCCCGGTGCTTCACGGTCTGCCGCCGGAAACAGGGCGTGGCTCGGGTGCTTCGGGACCGGAGCGATGCGGGGCGGCCACGCCGGCTCCGTTGGCGCGGCGAGTACCGCGCCCGGGGCCCGACGCGAAGCGAGGTGACGTTGGATAGCAGCGTCGATGACCGCCCGCAGGTCTTCCGGGCTCACGGGACGGTCTCGCGATGTCGATCGGGAATGGCGCGATCCAGATGGACGTCATCCACGACGGCAATGATGGCCGCATCGACCGGTGCGGCGCGGCGACGAAGGGCGGCGACCGCCGCACGCCCCTCCAGCACGACGAGCACCCGGTCGCCGACGCCGGCCTGCGCCGCATCGATGGCCAGGAGCGGCGCGCCCTGAGCGCCTCCCCTGCCGTCGACGGGGGTCACCAGCAGCAGCTTTGCGCCCTCCAGGTTTGCGTTCTTCCGGGTCGCGACCACCGTTCCTGTGACTTCGGCTAGCTGCACGTGTGTCCTCGCCTACGCGGGTTCGTCGGAAGACCAGTGGTCGACGATTCCGATGACACTGGCGTCGGTGGGCACGTGCTCCGGCAGGAACGGGAACGAGGCTTCACGACCCCGGGCGAAGAACACCGCCTCACCCGGCCCTGCGCCCACCGAGTCGACCGCGACGATAGAGCGACCGCTCGCCTGACCGTCCGGCGCAACCGGGGCGAGAAGCAGCAACGTGTGCCCACTCAGACCGGAGTCCTTGCAGGTGGCGACGACGGTGCCGATCACGCGCGCGAGCTGCATACTAGTGTCCTGTCACCGTAATTCGCTGCATAAGTCCTGGCGCGCGGCGCCCGGCTGGCAAAGGGCAACGAGGGAGCATAGTGGGCCTATGTGACCGAGGCGAACCGCAGCCAGGCGGGATGCCCCGCCCGGGATTATGTTGCGAATTACGGTGACAGGACACTAGCGCTCCGTGACTTCGACGTTGTCGACGATGCCGACGATGGCGGCATCCACGGGCAGGTCCTTCAAATCGGCGGCCATTCGCGCGGAGCTGCCGCTGACGATGAGCACCTTGTCGCCGCTCCCGGCGTCAACGGTATCGACCGCCACCAGATGGTTGCCTTTGGCCTTCCCATCCGGACCGATCGGCTGGGCCAGGAGGAGCTTCTGGCCCACCAACCGCTCGTCCTTGCGCGTCGCGACGACAGTCCCGACGACCTTGGCCAGGATCACGGACTACTTGCCGGCCGTGCCGATCGGGAGGGAGTCCTCGAGATTGCTGTGCGGGCGTGGGATGACGTGGACCGACACCAACTCACCGACGCGCCGCGCCGCTGCGGCGCCGGCATCGGTTGCCGCCTTGACCGCGGCCACATCGCCGCGCACGATCGCCGTGACGTATCCGGCGCCGATCTTTTCCCAGCCGACGAGCGTCACCTTTGCCGCCTTCACCATTGCGTCAGCAGCCTCGATCATCGCGACGAGCCCCTTGGTCTCGACCATCCCCAGCGCCTCACCCATGTGCTATCCCCCAAGCCACTGCAGGCCGGCAGTCCCGGTGGCGTGTGAACCGTCAACTAGCGCAGATGATTTACGGCGTCCTCGATGAGGGCCGCAAGTTCGCGGTATGTTAAACGAATTTCGCCGTCTTCGCTCAGCGTCGGCGTCGGGATGGCTTTCGCGGCGGCGGGAGCCGGGACGCTGGCGACGAGTTGCTCGCCCGGCGCCGTCGGCGCCTCGATTGGCTGACACGCCGACTCCTCATCGGTGACGAGACCGTCGGCGCCGTCCGGGCAGAACGGGGCTGGCGCCGCGATGCCGTACATGCCACGCAGATCCTGCAGCCGCATGACCTCTTCCCTGGATAGCAACCGCTCCCGACCGAGCAACCGCGCCACCACGCTGATCCGCGCGAAGTGCTCGAGTGTCTCCATCTTGTAGTAGGCGCTGAGCACATCGCCGGACACCGTGAGCGCGCCGTGGTTCGCGAGCAGCAGGCCGTCGTGTGTCTTGATGTGCTGTTCCACGGCCCCGGCGAGCTCGCGGGTCGATGGCGTGCCGTAATCGGCGATCGGAATGCTCCCAAGCGTCGTCACGACCTCAGCCAGCACCGCACGATCGAGCGGAATACCCGCGACCGCGAAGCCGGTCGCCACAGGTGGATGCGCGTGCACGACCGCGGCTATTTCGGGACGATGCCGATACACGGCCACGTGCATCTGGATTTCCGACGAGGGCTCGCGCTCCCCGTCCTGCTTGCGGCCCTCCAGGTCGGTGACGACCAGCATATCGGGTGTCATGAAGCCCTTCGAGACGCCCTTCGGCGTGGTCAGGAGACGATCGTCGCCGAGGCGCACGCTGATGTTGCCGTCGTTCGATGCCACGTAGGCTCGCTCGTGGAGACGGCGGCCGATCTCGATGATGTCGGCACGACAGCGCTCCTCATTGGTCAGGGTCATCGGCTCGCGCGCTCACGCGGTTTGGCGAAACCGAGCTCGGCAGCTCTCCGAACAAAAGTAGTGGATGGTGGATCCGACGCGCGCCTCGATGGCGCGTGCCGGTTCGAGGAACGTCCCGCACACCGGGTCGCGCACCAGCGCGACGGCGCGCCCGCCGGATCGCTGCTTGGGCTCCGTCGCCCCGCGGATGAGCCCCGCGACGAAACCCCACACGACCCGCACGAGCAGGACGCCGATCAGGAGACGGAGCAACCACCCGAGGACCATGGAGTCTCGATGATACTACCGCCCGCGGCGGGGTTCGGGGGCGCAGCCCCTGTCTAAGTTCAGTTACGGGTTGAGGATGGCCCGCATCTCACTCACCGCACGCTCCAAGCCGACGAGCACCGCCCGGGCAACGATGCTGTGTCCGATGTTGACCTCGACGATCTCCTCGATCGCCGAGATCGGCCGCGCGTTGACATAGGTCAGCCCATGCCCCGCCAGCACCTCGAGCCGCAGCCGCTCACCGAGCCGCGCCGCGGCCGCCACTCGCTCGAGCTGCCGCGCGTGCTCATCCGGGTCCGCGTCGGCGTAGGGACCCGTATTGATCTCGATGGCCTGGGCTCCGACCGTCCGCGCCTTTCGCACCTGAGCCGCGTCTGCATCGATGAAGAGGCTGACCCGCACTCCGGCGCCACGCAGCCGGCCCACCATCGTCTTGAGCGATGTCGCGTGCCGGACCACGTCAAGACCGCCCGTGGTCGTCAGCTCGTCGCGCCGCTCGGGCACGAGCGTCACCTGATCCGGCTTGATTCTCGCGGCAATGCCGGCCATCTCGCGGGTCGCCGCCATCTCGACATTGAGTCGCGTCGACATGACCTCGCGCAGCAGCTCGAGATCACGCTCCTGGATGTGACGCCGGTCGCCCCGGAGATGCACGGTGATCCCCTCAGCTCCGGCGAGCTCGGCGAGCATCGCCGCGGCGATTGGCTCGGGCTCACGGGCTTTCCGCGCCTGCCGAATCGTCGCGACATGATCGATGTTGACACCGAGCCGCATGTGACCCCCTGCTCCTGTCTAGCTCAGGTGCTCGCGTGCGAGCGCCTCGATCGACCTCGCCAGCTCCTGGACGATTCCCGGCTCCGGACCTTCGATCATGATCCGCAGCAGCGGCTCGGTACCCGAGTAGCGTACCAGGACGCGACCGCGATCACCGAGACGCTCCTCGGCCTCGCGGATGACGTCGCGCACAGCGGGGACACCATCGAGCTCCCGTTGCTCGGCAACCTGCACATTGACGAGCACCTGGGGCATCACCTCGAGCCCGACGGTCAACTCGGCCAGATCGCGGCCTGTCTCCACGACAATCCGGAGCACTTCGAGCGCCGTGGCCATGCCATCGCCCGTGGGCAGCCGCTCGGAGAAAATCACGTGGCCCGATTGCTCGCCCCCAAGGCACACCCCGCGGCGCTGCATCTCTTCACCTACATGCCAATCCCCGACCGGACACCGGTGCACGGCGATGCCGGACTTCTCCAATGCGAGCTCGAGCCCGATGTTACTCATGACGGTCGCCACGATGGCATCGCCGGTGAGTCGCTGCGTCGCCAGGCGGTGGCGGGCACAGACGTAGAGCACTCCGTCGCCATCAACTATCGCGCCTCGGTGATCGACCATGATGACCCGATCGCCGTCGCCATCGAAGGCGAACCCGAGACGACAGCCGTGCTCGACCACGGCGCGCTGCAGCGCGTCCGGATGCGTCGACCCGCAGTCCGTGTTGATATTTCGACCGTCAGGCTGAGTGCACAGCTCGACGAAGGGCACGCCCAAGGTCCGCAGGACGCGCGGGGCCACGGCGCTGGTTGCGCCGTTCGCGCAATCGATGGCAATGGGGCAGGCGGCGAACGACGACACGCCGGCGACAACGTCAGTCAAATGCTTGACGTACGCGTCGGCTGCCTCCGCCTGGCGCGCCGGCGATGGCGCATCCACTGGCGGCTCCCACGTGTCGGCAGCGACCCGGGACGCGAGGCGTGATTCCACGATTCGCGACGCCTTTTCACCGGTCGCCGTCAGGACCTTGACGCCATTGTCGGCCGCCGGGTTGTGCGACGCCGACACGACAACCCCCGCGTGGAAGCCGCGCGACGTTAAGATACGCCACGCCCGGGGTCGGCATCACACCGACCGTGACCGGCAAGCCACCTGCGGCGGTCACACCCGCTGCGACCTGTCGCTCGATCCAGTCCCCCGACGCTCGCGTATCCCGCCCGATCAGCACCCGGGGCGCATCTCCGATTTCGCGCGCGAGCGCTGCGCCAAGCCGCGCGATGGTCGTCGCGTCGAGCGGATAGCTGCCGGGCGTTCCTCGCACGCCGTCCGTACCGAATAAGGCAGTCGACATGAGGATCCGGGGGGCGCGGGGGCCTGGGTCTACCGAACGTCGATGCGCACGGACGGCGGTTCGATGTGCGTGACGCCGATGTCCTGCTGCGACTCGACCGTAACCGGTAGATTGTACTGCCCCGGGGCAAGCCCAACAAGATCGACGTAGGCCTCGACCGCGGAGCGGTCCAGCCCCTCGATGGTCTCGCGCGGGCCGCTGACGCTCACCGTGACCTGTTGGGGCTCTGCGCGCCCGTCCACCCGGCGCTCGGCGCCCCGCATCGCGACCGGCACTTCCTGCAGCGTGACCTCAACGGGCGCCGTCACGATCTCGACAGTCACTTCGGCGGAGCTCGGTGTGGCCGGTCGCAGCGTCGGGTCGGCTACCCCGACCGTGACGATGGCCTGCACCCGGGCGATTGCTCCGGCCACCGAGACCGGCGCGGTGAGCGCCTCGACGAGCTCGGCGAGACGGGTGTCGGAGCCGACCACGTCCACGGTCGCCGGCGCCGTCGAGATGCGGCCGACCACGTACCCCGCGGCCGGCTGGCCCTCGATGTCCGGAACGATGGGAACCGTGCGTGGCACGCCCGCGCGTTCCAGCGACACGGTGATGGTCGCCGGCACGACCTGGATGATGTCTACCCCGAAGGGCGCGCGCACTCGCCCCGCGAACATGTCGAAGAGTCGGCCGCGACCGGCGTCCTCGCCGGCGAGGTCCAACACGGCGACGACGTCACCCGGCTCCAGGCGGCTCACGATGCTCGACGCGCCGCTGACCCGGACGCGGACCGTGTCCGGCGGGGTGCCCGCGATCTCGAGGTCCTCGGGGACGTTCTCGAACCCCAACGGCACTTCGAGCCCACGCTCGACGACCGGCTCTCCAGCCACGCTCAGCCAGAGCACGACGGCGAGTCCGACCGCCAGCAGCTTCAGGCGGGCATCACGCAACACGCGACGGGCCATCAGGACTCGTACGCCGGCCGCGGCCGGCGACCCAGACGGCGCCGCTCGGTAGGTTTCATCAGCGACTCGAGCCGCGACCGCAGTTGCTCGCCGTCCAGGTCACGCTCGAGCTGTCCGTCCAGCGCGAGCGACACCGTGCCCGTCTCTTCGGAGACGACGAGTGCCACGGCATCCGACTCCTCCGTCAAGCCGATCGCGGCCCGATGCCGCGTGCCGAGCTCCGTCGTCAAGCGTGGGTTGACCGTCAGCGGCAAGAAACAGGCGGCGGCCGCGATCCGGTTCTCCTGGAGGATTACGGCACCATCGTGGAGGGGCGACTCGGTCTGGAAGACGCTCACCAGCAAGTCGTAGCTGACCGCCGAGTCGACCGGAATGCCGCTTTCGATCACGTTGCGCAAACCGATCTCCCGCTCGATCGCCACAATGGCGCCGACGCGCCGGCTGGCGAGCATATTGGCCGCAGTGACCACCTCCTCAATCGTCTCATCGGTCGTGGTCGAGCGGGCGAGATACCGGAAAAACGGACCGCGACCGAGGTTCGAGAGTGCGCGACGGATGTCGGCCTGAAACAGCACGACGGCGGCAAACACGATATAGCCAAACATGTCACGGACGATCCAGTTCACCGTCCGCAGGGTTGCGAACTCGGATGCATAGTACAGACCCACGACGATCGCGCCGCCAAGCGCGATCTGCACGGCGCGCGTCTGTCGAATGAGTTTCAGGAACTCGTAGATGAGGAACGCGACGACCGCGATGTCGAGAGCATCACGCCACCCGAGGCGCACGCTGCCAAGCAGGCCGGTGAGATAATCGACCATCGGTTGCGCACGTCTCCGCGCGCGGCGCGACGCGGCCGCTTTACGCGGGGACCTCAGCCGACGCCTGCGTGCGTATAGCGTCGGCAACCCGCACGACGTCGAGGTGCGGGGCGACAGCGTGCACACGCACGATGTGCGCCCCGAGCAGTACCGCGGCCGTGACCGCGGCGGCCGTCCCCCACTCGCGGTCTGACGGCGACCGTTCGCCGAGCGCGCTGGTGAGGAACGACTTCCGCGACGGTCCCACGAGCACGGGCCGATCGAGTGTCTCGAGCGCGCGGAGATCCGCCAGGGCCCGCAACGACTGATCGGCGCGTTTGGCGAACCCGAGCCCGGGGTCGACGATAATCTGCGTCCTCAAGACACCGGCCGCCGCCGCCGCGTCCAGCACCGACGCCAGCTCCCGGCTTACGGACGCGCCGACATCATCGTAGCGCGCTTCCCGGTACATGTCTTTGGAGCGCCCACGGTTGTGCATGACCACGAGCGGCGCCCCGGTCGCCGCCGCCACATGTCCGATGGCCGGATCATAGCGCAGCGACGACACGTCGTTGATCACCGACGCGCCGGCAGCCAGCGCCCGACGCGCCACCTCGGCCTTGTAGGTATCAATCGACACGGGCACACGGACGCGTCCGGCGAAACGCTCCAGCACTGGCAGCACCCGCTTGCATTCTTCCACCGCCGGCAGTGGGTGAGCGCCGGGTCGCGTCGACTCCCCTCCCACGTCCAGCAGATCGGCGCCGGCCGCCTCGAGCGCGAGCGCCGCGTCTAGCGCCCGTTCGGGATCGAGACACCTGCCGCCGTCGGCGAAGGAGTCAGGCGTCACGTTGACGATGCCCATCAGCAACGTGCGCTCACCCAGGACGAGCGTTCGACCATCCGGTAGCGAGAGGGTGTAGTGGCGACGTGCGGCAATCATGGGGCTGGGCTTGATACCCGGTTCTAGGGCCTAGCTGCTAGGGCCTCGAGTCCAAGGTCCAGGGCGCCATGAACCCTGAGCCGCAAGCTTGAGCCAACGCCGTCGCTGGGTCACGACGGCAACTGGAATATGGGAGCCGGCCAGCCCGGGGCGACGCGCCCTACTCCTGCGGAACCGCCTTGTCGAGCGACGGCACGGGCGGCACGATCGGCGTTTCATCGTCTTCCGCTGGCGCGACGGTTCCTCCTGGCGGCGTTCGTGAATCGACCGTCGGCACCGGGTCCTCGATCCGCAGGCCCTTCGCTATCCGCTGGACCTGCTCCGCGTCGAGTACCTCCCGAATGAGCAGCTCTTCGGCAATTCGCGTGAGCTCTTCTTTGTGGGCCTCGAGCGCCTGGCGTGCGCGATCGTAGTTGCCGGTGACGATCCGCCTGATCTCCTGATCGATTCTGAGCGCCGTGTCGTCGCTGTAGTCCTGGTGCTGCGTGAAGTCGCGGCCGAGGAAGATCTGCTCTTCCTTCTTGCCGAACGTGAGCGGCCCGATGGCATCGCTCATCCCCCACTCACACACCATCCGCCGCGCCATCTCGGTGGCCCGCTCGAGGTCGTTGCCGGCGCCGGTGGTGATGCTGCCCGTGGTCAGCTCCTCGGCGATGCGGCCGCCGAGCAACATCGCGATCTGGTCGTCGAGATAGGAGCGTGCGTAGTTGTGCTTGTCGTCGACCGGCAACTGCTGGGTCACCCCCAGCGCCATGCCACGCGGAATGATGGTCACCTTGTGAATCGGATCCGCGTTGGGCAGAAGCACGGTCAAGAGGGCATGCCCCGCCTCGTGGACGGCGGTGACCTGCTTCTCCTCGTCGTTGATGATCATCGAGCGGCGCTCCGAGCCCATGAGGACCTTGTCCTTGGCAAACTCGAAGTCCTGCATCCGCACGACTTTCTGGTTGTACCGCGCGGCGTTGAGCGCCGCCTCGTTGACCAGATTGGCGAGATCGGCGCCGGAGAAACCGGACGTCCCGCGCGCCAGCACGTGCACGTCGACGTCATCCGACAACGGATTTTGCGCGTATGAACCCCGAGGATGCCTTCGCGGCCCTTGACGTCCGGCCGGTTCACGACGATCCGGCGGTCGAAGCGGCCCGGCCGTAGCAGTGCCGGATCGAGCACATCGGGCCGGTTTGTCGCCGCGACCAGAATGACGCCCTCGTTCGACTCGAAGCCGTCCATCTCGACCAGCAACTGGTTGAGGGTCTGCTCCCGCTCGTCGTGACCGCCACCGAGCCCGGCACCGCGATGACGGCCGACCGCGTCGATCTCGTCGATGAAGACGATGCACGGCGCGTTCTTCTTCCCCTGCTCGAACAGGTCGCGCACCCGCGACGCCCCGACGCCAACGAACATCTCCACGAAATCGGACCCGCTAATCGAGAAGAAGGGAACGTTGGCCTCACCGGCGACAGCGCGAGCGAGCAACGTCTTGCCCGTTCCCGGCGGCCCCATCAACAGCACGCCCTTGGGGATGCGCCCGCCAAGCTTCTGGAACTTTTGCGGCTCTCGGAGGAACTCGATGATCTCCTGCAGCTCCTCCTTGGGCTCGTCGACACCCGCCACGTCTTTGAACGTGGCCTTTTTTTGGGAGCTCGGCGACAGCTTCGCGCGGCTCTTCCCGAACGAGAGTGCCTTATTGCCGCCGCTCTGGACCTGACGCATGAAAAAGACCCAGAAGGCGATGATCAGGAGGATGGGCGCCCAGGTGTAGAGCAGCGCCGCCCACGGATTGGCGGCCGCCTCCCTGGCGGTCACGGCAACGTCCCGCTCGACCAGTTTGTTGACGAGCCCTTCGTATTGGGGAGGCGCGTACGACCGGAAGGATTCGCCGTTGGCAAGCGTCCCGGTGACTTCACTGCCGGTCAGGGTGACGCTGTCGACCTGGCCAGCTTCGACCATGCGGACGAACTCGCTGAACGACACGGAGTTGTCGCCCGTCTGGAACTGGGTCGAGAAGCTCCAGATCAGCAAGACGACAGCGACCAGCACCATCCAGAAGATGAAGCTACGCAGGGTCGAGTTCACTCGAGGCCTCCCAGTTCCCTCGCCTTCAAGATTAGCACGCCTGCCGTGGGGTCGGTGACCCGCACCTCATCCGCCACAGCCTGTCCGACCACCCACACGATGCGGCCCTGAGCGTCGGCAACAATTGGGATGGACCCGCGCTTCGCCTGCTCGATCTTGCGATCCACAAAGAGGTCCTGGAGCTTCTTGCGGCCGCCCAGTCCGAGCGGTCGAAACGAATCGCCCGGGCGCCAGCTCCGAACCGTGAGCGGCGGCGTGAGGGCGGCGCCGGCGACCGCCACCGTGCGGCCACGTGCGCGCAGGCGGGCAGGCATCGGCGCACGCTCGGCCGACACCGCGAGCCCCGCCTCCACGACCGCAATCTCGCCGGGCACGTTGAGCCGGTATTCGAACCCTGTCGCCGCGGCGCTGCGCCGCCGTGGCTGCGGCCGTCGCAGCACCAGCTGCGTACCTCGGCGCTCCACGCGACACCGAGGGAAATCCGCCTCGGTCACCGGCGTTGACGGCGTCGCGGCCAGGCCAAGCAGCCGCTCGACGCGATCGAACCCGACCCCGCGACCCGATGCCCGTTCGAGCGCCAGCTTCGCAATGCGCCGCGCCAATGCGGTCGGCTGCGCGCGGAGCCGGTCCGCCTCGATTCGGACTCGGCCCTCATCGTAGGTGACGATCTCGGCGGCGGCTTCGTTCGCCACAGCGTCGATCCACTCCGCATCGGCGCGGGCGATGGCCGCGTCGCGGGCCAGCACGTCGACAATCGCGGGTGAGAATTCCTCCGCGAGCAACGGCAGCAGCCGGTGGCGGACGCGGTTGCGCGTGATGCGGACGTCGCGATTCGTCTCGTCCTCGCGAAACGACAGTCCCCGCGCCGACAGGTAGTCCCGCAGCTCCCGGCGCGATACGTCGAGCAACGGCCGTACCACCCGGCCCGCTCGCGGACGGATGCCGGACAGGCCCCCTGGCCCGGCGCCGCGCACGAGCCGGAGCAACACGGTTTCGGCCACGTCGTCGCGCGTATGGCCCGTGGCGATTGCGTCGGCGCCCTGCGCCGTCACGACGCGGTCGAAGATGGCGTATCGGGCGCGATGCCCGGCATCTTCGATCGAGACGCGGTCGATGCGCGCCAGCACCGCCACCGCGGCGCGTTCGACGGTGATCGGCACGCGAAGCGCTTGCGCCACATCGCGACAGAATTGTTCGTCACCGTCCGAGGCGGCCCCCCGGAGTTGGTGGTTGATGTGAACGAGACCGGCCACGGCGAGCGGGCCGTTGTTGGCGGCCTCCACGAGGATTGCGGCGAGGGCCATCGAGTCGGCCCCGCCGGAGAGCGCGACGAGCAGGCGGCCGCCTGGTGGCACCAGAGCGTCCCGGTCGATGGCGCCGAGGACACGGTCCGACAGGGAGCGCATGGCTTAACCCCAGAACTCACTTGCGTTGCCAAGTCTGGCTTGTTCTGAACGACGAGGGCGGGGTTGCTCCTCGGTCATTTGGGCCCGCCAAACTCCGTCGTCGCGCCTTGCCCTCGCCGCCCAGCCCGGCGCCATACGTGACAACGCAAGTGAGTTCTGGGGTTAAGAGGGCTTGTACAGGTGCTCGGCGGCGGTCGCCGCAGGTTCACACAGTTTACCGAAACCGGCAGCCCCGCTGGTCCGGGGATTCCGAGTCGACCAGCCTACGTCCCTCTTATCCAGGCCCTGTTCCTCCCAGCCCGAGGATCCGACACATCCCAATGAAGTGGCAACGACCCATCGATGCTCGAATTGCGCAACCAGGGCGGACACCCCATCGCACGTGCGGTGGTACGAGCGTCCCCTGGTGCGGCTCATCCGCGCACGACCGTATCGGTGCGGTTGCTGGCGCAGGCATTGGATCTCATTGAGCATGACCGGCACCCCCGTCGCGAAGTCTCCCCGATGGCGCGTCAGGAGGATGCAACCGCCGGCGAGACCGTGCTCTGGGCGCTCGGCCAAGCCGGCCGGCAACTGTCCTGTGTCTCGCTCGCGCGTCCGGACGGTCATGAATTGCGCGCCGTGGTCGACGGTCACCCCGCCTTCTGTTCCCGCCGTTTCGAACGCCGGGAACAGATGAGGGCGTGGTCCGAGGCCGCTCGCGCGCGTACGCTCGCCAAAGGATGGCACGATCCAGCGTAGTTGACGCCGGTCCGCACCTGAAACACTGCCCGCGCCAATGACGCATATCGCGCTCCTCCGCGGGATCAATGTCGGCGGCAAGCATACGCTGCTGAAGAAGGACCTGATCTCGCTGTTCGAGGAGGCTGGGTGCGATGACGTCCGCACCTATATTCAGAGTGGCAACGTGGTGTACGCGTCGCGACCCGCGCTCGGCAAGCGGGTCCCAGCACTCGTCGCGGCGGCCATCGCCACGCGGTTCGCCTTCGACGTGCCGGTCGTGCAGCGCACGGCCGCCGAGCTGCGCCGGGTCGTCGACCGCAACCCGTTGCTGCATCGTGGCACCGACCCAAAACGGCTGTGTGTCGCGTTTCTCGCCGAGAAGCCCTCCGCGACGCGCGTCCGCCGGCTCGACCCCCTCCGGTCACCCCCGGACACGTTCGCCGTCGTCGGACACGAGATCTACATCCACTACCCCAACGGGGTAGCCCGCACGAAGCTCAGCAACGCATATTTCGACACCACGCTCGGGACAACCAGCACCGTGCGCGCCTGGACGACCGTCCTCACGTTGATCGAGCTGGCCACGGAGACGCCGCCGCGGTAGCGCGCAGGCGCCGCCCAACGTCACGGTGAGGGTTCGCCGTTACCGCGCGGTCATGGGGATCCAGAGGTCGGTCTGGTTGAGCTCGTAGTACGCATTGAGCTGTGTCGTGTGGTACGCCTCCACACAGGGGAATCCCGCCGGCGTGTAGCGCCGCAGGGCCCGGAGGCGTCCAAACACCTCGCGATAGGCCGCAGCCAACGTCGCATGGGGGCCGACGTGGGTGGTAATCCCGAAGTGGCCGGCGCCAATTGTTTGAAACCCGATCTCCCCGTCTGAAGTGAACGCACGAGGCACGCGCATCGCTGCGTCGAAGCGGAGACGTGCGGGCGGCGTGATGCCGGGAGCGTCGTGTGCGATGCCGAAGAGCGGCGCCTCCTCACCCCAGCCTCGCGCGCGCGCCCATGCCTGTAGTCGCGTCCAGCAGTCCACGCTCATCGCCTCGTACGGTCCGACGTGGCGAACGAAGCCAACCGGTACGGCCTGCACCTCGCGCACGACGGTCGGTGACAGCTCGTAGCCCTGCTGCAGCTCGCCGACGCCCTGCAGCCCGGCAGCGGGGACGGCCTCGAGCAGGCCGGACCGGCGATAGTCACGGGGAGTCGTGCCGAACTGCCTCCGGAACGCCCGGCTGAAGGTCTCGTGATTGCGGAACCCGCAGTCCAGCGCCAGCTCGAGTATCGTGCTACGCAAGACCCGCAGGCAGAACGCTGCATGGTCCAGCCGGAGGCGCTCGCAGTAGTGCCGCGGGGTTTCACCCACCAACCGGCAGAACAGCCGGTGGAAGTGTCGCGCTGAAAGACCCGCTTCACCGGCGAGACGCGCCAGCGACCGCGTGTCGTCGCGGCGAGCCTGGATTCGGACGAGGGCCGGCAGGAGGCGCTTTATGTCAGTGTCCCGACTCCGCGGCGGCGGTCCCGCAGCCCCCCTGACCGACAGGTGCTGTGTGTATGGAGATGGCAAGAATCGTCAAGAATCTTACTCTCGATTTCCTAGACTTGCCGTATGAACATCGATCACACGGTGACAATTGCCGCGACGGCCGAGTCAATCTGGCCACTCCTCGCAGATCCCGAGCGCTCCAAGGAGTGGAATCCCGACGTCGTCGAGTCAACGCCGCGCTCGAGCGGTCCGCCGCAACCCGGTCTGATCTCGGACGTGAAGATCAGAGAAGGGGGACGCGTGGTGGACTACCAGGAAGAGATCACGGCGCTCGAGCCGCCGACACACCTGGCGCTCACGCTGTCAGGCGGCAGCCTCGGCGCGAGCCCGATGCGCGTCGCCTACCGACTCGAGCCCGCCGGACACTGCGCCACCGTTCGCTACACCGCGACATGGAAGGCACGTGGATTGATGCTGCGATTGCTCGCGCCGGTGCTGACCGCGGCGAGCCGCCGCAACGCGCGGGTGACGATGGCCCGACTCAAGCGGGTGGCGGAGGAGATAAGTGGTGCCGGTGCAGGGACTTGAACCCCGGACCTAGCGGATATGAGCCGCTTGCTCTAACCAGCTGAGCTACACCGGCATCGAGTCACCAATTATGACAGGGATTGGTTACAGCACGAGCATCGCGTCGCCGTAGCTGTAGAAGCGATACCGTTCCCGAATCGCTTCCGCGTACGCCGTCAAGATCTGGTCCCGCCCTGCGAACGCGCTGACCAGCAGCAGGAGTGACGACCGCGGGAGGTGAAAGTTGGTCAAGAGGCCATCGACAATCAGGAACTCAAAACCCGGATAGATCACGAGGTCGGTTTCCCCAGCCCCCGGACGCAGCCGGCGGTCCCCCGTGCGAGCGACGGTTTCGAGCGCACGCGTCACCGTCGTGCCAACGGCCACGATGCGCCGCCCGGCCTCGCGCGCGCGATTGACCGCGTCGGCCGTCTCGGCCGAGAGCGCGTAGCGCTCAGGGGCCACCGCGTGCGTCGTGACATCGTCGGCGCGGACGGGCGCAAACGTGCCGTATCCGACGTGCAGGGTGAGCGTGTGGTGGTCTATACCGCGCGCCGTCAACTGTCGGAGGAGACGCGGTGTGAAGTGCAAGCCCGCGGTCGGTGCGGCGACCGATCCGCGCACCGTTGCAAAGATGGTCTGATAGCGATCCAGGTCGCCGGGCCGTGCCGCACGCTTGATGTACGGCGGGAGCGGCACGTGCCCGACGACATCAGTGGCTTCCGTAAGGTCGTGGCCGCTCTCGACCGTCAGCCGCACCGTGCGTCGGCCGTGAAAGTGGCGTTCGAGCACTTCCAGCAGTAACCGGTGTCCCCCACCGTCGAAGACGGCGCGCGCGCCTGGTTTGAGCTTCTGGCCGGGATGGACCAGCGCGTCCCAGCGGTCCGCATCGAGTGGTGCGAGCAGGAGACACTCGACCGCGCCCCCGCTCGGGTCACGGCGCCCCAGCAGACGGGCCGGGAACACCCGCGTGTCGTTGGCGACGACGAGGTCGCCGGGGGCCAGGAGACCAGGGAGGTCCGCGACGCGATGATGCGCACGGCCACCGGTGCGGCGGTCGAGCCGCATCAGCCTCGCTTCGTCACGCTGGCGCGCGGGCTCCTGCGCGATGCGATCGTCGGGTAGGGCGTAGTCGAAATCGGAGAGACGCATGGAGCGTTGACAACGACAGCTCGAACCGCTCGAACCCCGGAACGTCGCGATCTAGTAGGCCCAGCGCAGCAGCACGGCGCCGACCGTGAACCCGGCACCCACCGACGTCAGCAGGACGCGAGATCCCTTGGCGAGCCGACCGTCTGCACGCGCGTCCGCCAGCGCGAGCGGAATGGTGGCCGCGGTGGTATTCCCGAATCGCTCGATGTTGATCACGATCTTGTCGCGGTCGAGACCCAGGTGCTCGGCGGCGCTCTGGATGATGCGCCGGTTCGCCTGATGTGAGACGAACAGGTCGATGTCAGCAGCATCGAGATCGTTCTGCTCGAGCACCTGGCGACAGATTTGGGCGGTCTTGCGCACCGCGAACTTGAAGACCGCGGGTCCGTCCTGATGCACGTAGTGGAGACGCTGGTCGATCGTCTCGTGGCTCGCAGGGCGAAGACTCCCGCCCGCTGGCATGCACAGCGCGGGGCCACCGCTGCCATCGAGCTCGTGGGCGAAGTCGAGCACACCCAGGCCGTCATCGCCGGCCGGCGAGACGACGGCCGCGCCGGCGCCATCGCCGAAGAGCACGCAGGTCGCACGGTCCTCGTAGTCGATGATCGACGACATCACGTCGGCCCCGATGACCAGGGCGTGTTCGTGCGCCCCCGTGGCCACCATCTGCACCCCGGTCGTCAGAGCGTACGTGAACCCGGAACACGCTGCGCCGAGATCGAACCCCCACGCGTTCGACGCGCTGATCTTGGTCTGCACGAGGCAGGCGGTGCTCGGAAAGAACATATCGGGTGTCGTCGTCGCCACGACGATGAATCCGATGTCGGCGGGCGTCAGGCCGGCCTCGCCGATTGCGCGACGCGCCGCCTCGGCGGCGAGGTCGGACGCGGCGACCCCCTCGTCGACGATGTGACGCTCGCGAATGCCTGTCCGCTTGAGAATCCAGGCGTCGGTCGTATCGATCAGCTTCTCGAGATCGGTGTTGGTCAGGACCCGGGGCGGGACGTACGTGGCCAGCGACGCAATCTTTACCCGACGTGCGGTCTGCCCGCCTGCAAGCCGCCCACCTTGCCGTTGTTTCACGCCGTCGTCCTTTTAGGCCCGCTCGCGCCCGGGGTCAGATCAGCCGTGGGTTGCGTGCCGGCGCCGTCAACCCGAAGTAGTCGTACGCGCGCGCCGTGGCAACCCGACCACGGGGCGTCCGGTCGAGGAATCCAATCTGGATCAGGAACGGCTCGTAGATGTCTTCGATGGCTTCTTTCTCTTCGCTGATTGCCGCGGCAATGCTGTTGAGCCCGACGGGGCCGCCTCCGAACTTGTCGATGATCGTGCGCAGCAGCCGCCGGTCCGCTTCGTCGAACCCGTTGTCGTCCACCTCGAGCATCTCGAGCGCCCGGATGGCCACGTCGAGCGTGATCGCGCCATCTGCGCGCACCTGCGCATAGTCGCGCACGCGCCGCAGCAGGCGGTTGGCGACGCGCGGCGTCCCGCGCGAGCGGCGGGCGATCTCGGCGGTCGCGTCGTCGTCGATCGGCACGCCAAGAATGCGGGCCGACCGGCCGACGATCACCAAGAGGTCGGGCTCGGTGTAGAAATCGAGTCGGTGCACGATGCCGAAGCGGGCCCTGAGCGGCGCGGTGAGGAGTCCCGCGCGTGTGGTGGCCCCGACCAGGGTAAAATGCTGCAGCGGCACCTTGACCGACCGCGCGCTGGGTCCCTGGCCGATCATGATGTCGAGCTCGTAATCCTCCATCGCCGGATAGAGGATCTCCTCGATGGCCGGGCTCATGCGGTGAATCTCGTCGATGAAGAGGACCTCGCGCTCCTTGAGGTTGGTCAGGATCGCCGCGAGGTCGCCCGGTTTCTCGAGGACCGGACCGGCGGTGCCCCGCACCTGCACCCCCAGCTCGGTGCCGATCACGTAGGCAAGCGTCGTCTTGCCGAGCCCGGGGGGACCGTAGAGCAGCACGTGGTCCAGCGCCTCATTCCGCTGGCGCGTCGCCGTGATGGCCACGGTGAGGTTCTCCCTGACCCGGTCCTGGCCGACATAGTCGTCGAGTGTGCGTGGCCGTAGACCGACTTCGTATTGGACGTCCTCATCGACTTGCGCGGAGCTGAGGATGCGCTCGGTGGTCATGACCGCGCAAGCTCGCGGAGCGCCTGGCGCAACGTCTGCTCGAAGGACCCGTCGCCGCCTTCGAGGGCCGCAGCGGCCGCCCGCTCGGCGAGCGGGCGATGATACCCCAGATTCAACAGGGCGGAGAGCACGTCGCCCCGCAGATCGCCATCTGCCGGCGCGGCGTCCTCTTGGGGCTCATCGGCCGCGACGGCGACCGGGAGCTTGTCCCGCAACTCGAGCACGATGCGTTCGGCGGTCTTCTTGCCGACGCCCGGAATCGCGGTCAGCCGCGCCACGTCGCCGTTACCAATCGCCCGCACGAGATCCGGCGGCTCGATCCCGGACAGGACCGACAGGGCCAGGCGGGGGCCGACGCCGCTAATCGCGATCAACCGCTCGAAGAGATCGAGCTCCAGCTTCGTCGCGAACCCGAAGAGCGACAGCGTGTCTTCGCGGACGTGCGTGTGAATGCGCAGCGACACCTCGGCGCCCACGTCGCCGACGCTGTAGAAGGTCGACACCGGCACATGGACGTCATAGCCGACGCCGTTGACATCGATGACCAGCCGACTCGGCAGTTTGCTCACGAGTCGACCGCGCAGATTGGCGATCATGGTGGCGACCGATCAGCTAGTGTCCTGTAACCGTGATTCGCTGCAGATATCACGGAGCGCGGCGCCCGGCTCGCAAGGCGCGACGAAGGAGCATATCGGGCATATGTGACCGAGGAGCAACGCCGCGAACCGGGATGCCCCGCCCGGGAGATCTGTTGCGAATCACGGTTACAGGACACTAGTAATCCGCGGCCGGTAGCGGCGCCAGCTTCCCCGCACCGGCCGGTCCTCACCACCCGCGGCGCGATCTGACGTCGGGCCGACGGCGTGCGAATGACACACCGCCACGGCGAGCGCGTCCGAGACATCGAGCGGCGTCGGCGCCTCGCGCAGGCCGAGCAGCAGCATGACCATCCGCTGGACCTGGTGCTTTTCGGCGCGTCCATAGCCGACGACGGCGCGCTTGACCTCCGTCGGCGCGTATTCGGCGACGGGCAGTCCTGCCTGCGACGCCGCCAGCATCACGACCCCGCGGACGTGACCGAGTTTGAGCGCGCTGCGGGCGTTCCGCGCGTGAAACAGATCTTCGATCGCCACGGTGTCGGGAGCGTGCCGCGCGAGAAGCTCGGCGAGGCCGTCGTGAATCGCAAGCAGCTTCTCCGGAAAGGGCGCGCGGGCGGGCGGCGCGAGCACCCCGCACGCCAGCATCCGATGCCGGCTGCCATCGGATTCGATGCACCCGTATCCGGTGCGGGCGGATCCGGGGTCGACGCCGAAGATTTTCACGCCAGCGAGGCCTCGATCTCCTTCGCGTCGATGTCGAAATTCGACCAGACGTGCTGCACGTCGTCGTGGTCCTCGAGCACGTCCATCAGCTTGATCATCTGTTGGGCCGGGCGCCCCTCGAGCCTGACGAGCGTCGCCGGCAGCATGGCGATCTGCGCGGAAATCGGCGTCACGCCGGTCGCGGCCACGGCTTCGCGCACCGTGTCGAACACGTCGGGGGCGCTCACGATCTCCCAGCAATCGCCGTCGTCGCGAAAGTCGTCGGCACCGGCGTCGATCGCCGCGCTCATCAGCGTCTCTTCGTTGGCCTGGTCCTGCTCGATGACGAGATGGCCCTGTTTGTGGAACATCCACGCGACCGAATTCGTCGTGCCCAGGTGACCGGCGTGCTTCGAGAGCAGATGCCGGATTTCGCCCACCGCGCGGTTCGTGTTGTCGGTCAAGCACTGAATCAACAGCGCCGCGCCACCCGGACCGTAGGCCTCGTAGGTCACCTCTTCGTACGAGACGCCAGGCTCCTCACCGGTACCGCGGCGGATGGCGCGCTTGATGTTCTCCGCCGGCATGTTCGCGGCCTTGGCGTCGCCAATCACCGTGCGCAGCCGGGGGTTCGTGTCCGCATCACCGCCGCCATCGCGGGCGGCGACCGTCAACTCCTTGATGATCCGCGTGAAGAGGCGGCCGCGCTTCGCGTCCGTCGCCCCCTTCTTGTGCTTGATGGATGCCCACTTGGAATGACCTGACATGAGACCTGCTCCGGGCTTGGGGTCGTGCGGGAGTCATTATCGCAAAACCGACGCGGCGCCGCACGCCGCGCGCGACCGGCGTCAGCCGGTCCGAGCCTCGAGTCTCGCGAATCGGACGGCCAACCACCGCCGATGGGACGGCCGGCCGTGGAACCACCCCGACAGGACGGTGCGGCTCGCCGTGCCCTCCATGTCGGTCACGCGATGCGTGAGACGCGGCGAGATCTCGAACAGCAGCCCGACCCCCAGCCCGGTGGCGGCTGCATCGAACGTCATGCGCCCGGTCTCCTCCTCGCGGACCTGCACGCGCCCACCCTGGTACGACTCGCTGCTGAAGTTCACGCTCAGCGTGAGCATCTGATTGTCGCCGAGATCGTCGTGCCACGTGTCGCGGTGTCCGGCGCCCGGCACGTGCGTGCGCACGGTACCCGAGTAACAACCGATGGGGCCGCGACCGGTGAGGCGCTCGACGACGTCGAAGAATCGCTGGTCGTTGAGCAGGAAGATCAGCTCGTCGTGCAAGGCGTCATCCGCGAGGCCCAAGGCGTGCACCGGCGGGTCAATCTCGGCGTCGACGCGCTGGACGAACGGCGCGATCGCAATCGCATCCGGAAATGAGCCGCGAGCGCGGGCGCGATGAGTCCGGGCAGCCGCACCCCGTGCCGACGGGCGAACGCCCCGCGTGCCCCGCTGATCTCGCCCCGTGGCGCGACCGTCACGCCGCGCGCCGTAATCTCCACGAGGCGGTCGCCGTCACGCGTCATTGGCAGTGACTCGTCTGCTCACCGTTTCCGCGCCAGGATCACCCAGACGGCTGCGTCGGCCGACCACGCCCGCCCGCGGTAGTCACCCAGCACGGCATCAATGCGAAAGCCAGCGCGCTCGAGGCGTCGCGCCATCTGCGGCACGGCCAGTGTGCGAAACACGAGCGAGAACCGATGCACCCCACGCCGGCCGTCACGGCGCTCGACGAACTCTTGGTCGAAGATGGTCAGCCCGCGGTCGCGGTCCTGTCGGACCGATTCGACCAGCGTGACGTGTCGGCCGCCCATTCGACCCCGCAAGCTCACATGCCGCCGGTATTCGTCCCACCGCGGCAGATCGGGCACCAGGTCGACCCCGAGCAGCGCGCCTCGGGGCAACACCGCCGCCGCCGCACGGAGTGTGGCCGCGAGATCGGCGTCGCGCACCAGCGACTGAAGCATCCCATAGGGCGCCATCACGAGTCGAAAGCGGCACCGCTTTCGAAAGGGCAACGCCCGAATGTCGCCGCGGACGGCCATCGCGCAGCCTCCGAGTCGCGCGCGGCGAAGGCGTACTCGTAGCCGGTCGAGCATGGGCGCCGAGCGATCGATGCCGACGAATCGGGGAACGACGCGCGCGACCGGCAGCGAGAGCCGGCCCGTGCCACAACCCAGCTCCAGCACCGGGCCATCGGCCCGCCGCGCCAGGTCCACCCAGAACCGTACGTCGCGCCGGCCGAGCGTGCGCGCGTTCTCCCAGTCGTAGAACGGCGCGTACGCGTCCCAGCCGTGCCAGCCCTGCGTCGGTGTCTTGTCAGCCGCCATGCGTCCCGGGGGGCCGCTATTATAAGAGTCTGGCGCGGAGAACCCGAGATTCATGCCGCTCACTCCTGCGTGGGCCCCCAACCTGCATCCGATCGTCGTGCATCTGCCGATTGCGCTGTTGGCAGCGGCAGCCGCGGTGGACCTCGCGAGCCTGTTCCTGCGCGCACGTCCGCGAGTCCGCCACGCCGCCACGTGGCTCTATATCGGCGGCGCCGCGACGGCGGTGATCGCCTACTTCACCGGGGACAGCGCGGCCAAGGCGATGGCACTGCCCGCGGACGTCGCGCTCCTGGTCGACGCGCATGCGGATTGGGCCTTTCGCACGACGTGGCTCTTCGCCTTCTTCGCCTCGGCACGGCTGGCCATCTCGTACATCCTGTCCCCGACGCTCCCAATCCTGGTCGGTACGTTCCTCCTCGCGCTGCTCGGCATCGGCACCCTCGTCGAGACGGTCGCACATGGGAGCCAGCTCGTGTTCCAGCACGGGGTCGGTGTGCACGCGGTGGCGCGGGAGAGTAGCGACCAGAACGGTTCACGCTGACGTGACGCCGGCCTGTGGTGCTCAGTCGTCCAGCTGCTTGGCCATGGGGATGAAGCGAATGCCCTTGACCTCGCGTTCCGGGCCGGTCTGGCGAAACCCCAGTTTCTCGTAGGCGGGCACGCCATAACGGGAGGAATTGACGGTCACCCGTGCAAGGTCGGCATGGTGGGCGCGGGCCTCGGCCATCGCCCGGCCGAGCAGCTCTGTCCCGACACCGTGATGCTGGTATCGCTTGTCGACGAAGAGCAGCGCCACGTGGTTGTGCTGGCGTATCTCGATCATGCCCACGGGCGCGTCACCGGCCACGGCGACGAGCACGAAGTGATCGGCCTCTGTGCGCTGCACGATCGCGACTGGCTCGACGAATCTTCGGAACTCGTCGATCCCGAGCTGGGTATATTCGGGCCGGATGAACTCGTCGAACGACGCGAGGATGAGCGCGGATACGCCCGCCACGTCATCTGGCTCCATGATCCGGTAGCTAACGGCGTCTAACATGCGTTTAGGAACCGAGGCTCCGGAGATAGTTGACGAGGTTCCAGAGATCGTCGTCCGACAGTCGATTCGCGTAGCCCTGCATGTCGGCGGTCACGCCCTCCTTGATGACCGTGAAGATCTCACCGTCACTCTCGCCGTGCTGCCACACCGCGTCGGTAAAATCCGAGGGCACGCCCCCCGCGTGCGACATGTCACCGTCGCCCTTCCCCGTGTTGCCGTGGCATTGCCGGCACACAAAGGCATAGCGTTGCCGGCCGGCGGCGATCGACTCGCGCGCAGGCTCGATGGGATTCTCGAGGGCCTGCGCCTCGGGATGCCGATGCGGCTCCGCCGGGTGGTCCTGCGCCAGAAGCGCGGGTCCGACCCCAAGGAGCGCGCTCACGATTCCTAGGGCCGCTAATCCTGCGACGCGTCGAAGTGCTGCCACATGTACTCCGGTTGATAGGTCTGCAAGTACACGAACACCTCGTGCACCAGGTTGACGGCCCGGTTGACCGCGTAGCCGTGATGCCGCCGCCGTGCGACGACTTCCAATGACATCGCACCGCGCCTGGTCGAGCATCCCACCGTCGCCCGGCGGGGATCAACCCGCCGATGCGCCGGCAGGCCGCGCGCCGCGCGCCCATCGATGAACCGCTTCAGCTGTGCATAGAGGTCCGAGCGGGCCGGTATCCCAGGCAGCAGGTTGTGAAACGTGAGCGCACCGGTCGTCGGGGCATAGCGCAGGATGAACGGCCAGCGCGCGAGCCACTGGAACTCGAACTGATGACGCCCCGCGCGCGCGGGGCGTTCGGAGAAGCCGCGGAACACGCCGCGATCGGCGTAGGTCCTCAACTGCTGCCGGACCGCCGCCAACCCATCCTCGGGCGGTGTTCGCGCGCGCGACGTTGACACGTGACGTCCGCCCACCCGGAATCAGTGGTAATACGACATGACGCCCGGCTCCACCTTGCCGAGGAATCCCGGTGGATACTGATCGCGAAGCCAGAACTCCTTCTTGGCCTGGACGTTGATGATCGTGGGCCGGCTCTCATCGAGCGCCAGCTGATAGGCGCGCTCGAGCGCGGGCCGCATCTCGGACGGCGCGGTCACGTACTCGCCGTGGGTGCCGAGCGCCTCGCCCAGCTTGTCGTAACGCAGGTTTTCCTGGAAGAGGTGCACCGGTAGACCGACCGTGTTGTTCCGCTGGCCCGACCACATGCCCCACGCGTTGTTGTTGTAGACCACCAGGACGGCAGGAAAGCGATACTTCGACAACGTCTCCAACTCCATCGCGGTGTAGCCGAAGCCGGCGTCCCCCGTGATCCCGATGACCGGGTGCCCCTGGTAGTCGGCCTGCGCGCCGGCGCCGTGTCGTACCGCCGCAGCCACGCCGACCAGATACCCGACGTCCGGCCCGATGGCGCCGTACTGATATGCGCCGTTGACGATCTGGCCCGGACGATAGGCACGCAGGTAGCGCCGCGTGTAACGCGCAATGCCGAACCCGCCCTGCAGGATCGTCGTCCGATCCTTGGGAATCGTGCCGTCTTGCAAGAAGGCGGCAAGCTCGCGCGCGATCACCGCCGGATGGACGGCGTCGGTGTAGCCAACGCCCGTCTGGTAGTAGGCCTCGTTCTCGGCTTCGAACGCCTGGCGGGCGGCCGCGACCTCGGCGACCCAGGCGTCGTGCCGTTGCCGCGGCATCGCGTCGGCGAGCGCCTCCAGACCAGCCCGCTCGTCGCTCACAATCCCGACATCGACCGGCAGATTGCGCCCGACGTCCTCCGCACCGGGGTCGATCCAGATATACCGCGCGTCCGGCCCGAACACGAACTCACCGAGCGTCGGCATGCAGTACTGCCCTACCAGCACGACGACGTCGGCGCTCATCAGCGCCATCGGCGCGGCGTCCGCCGACAGCGCGTGGTCGGCCGGGAACTGGCCCTTCATCGCGCCCGACTCCACCACCGGGATCTGCGCCCGCTCCGCCAGGCGACGGAGCGCGTCCCACGCCTTGCTGTAGAAGACGCCGTTGCTCGACACGATGATCGGACGCTCGGCGTTCCGCAACAACTGGACGGCGGCGTCGATCGCTCGCGGGTCGGGGTGCGGCTTCGTGTCGGTGCGGTACTTGGTCTTGTCGTAGAAATACTCGAGCTCGGTGGCGTCGGCGAATCGCGCACGGGCGACCTCTGCGGGAAAGTCGATGTGCACTGGCTTCGGCACGCCGCTCTTCAGTTGCCGGAACGCGTAGCCGGCGTACTCCCACGTGCGCGACGGGGTGATGAGACGCTTGCCATACTTCTTGATGCCTTCCGTCAGCGGTTGCTGTTGCTGATCCTGGATGCCTTGCTCGGTGTCCTCGGCGAAGAGCGTCTTGTTGCTCGCGAGCACAAGAATCGGCGAGCGCGCCGAGTTGGCGGTCGAGATGGCGCAGATCATGTTGGTGAAGCCCGGGCCCTCGGTGCCTGACGTCGCCGCGATCTCACCCGTCGCACGGCAGAACGCGTCGGCGGCGTGGCAGAGGGCGCCCTCGTGCCTGCCCGAGTAGGTCGGGATACCGGTGTCGCCAATCGCGTGGACGACGTCATAGTTCCCCGGGCAGGTAAAGAGCGCCTTGACGCCCTCCTCCTTGCATGCGCGGGCGAATACCTGCGCGCCCGTCATCGGGAAGTCGACGGCCGGCAACGGCGCGTTCTTGGCGGATTCGAATTCGGTCGGAATCGTGATCGGCTTTGCGTCCCCTTCGGCCGCGCGGGCCACGCCACCGGCGCCCAGAGCCGCCGCCGTTGCGCCGGCCCCGCCCAGCGCGGCTTGCCGCATGAAGCTGCGACGTGACTCGTTCGTCGCGCGGGGAACCGGGTGCTGCTTCCGCGTGGTCGTGCGTGTTCTGCGCTTCATGCTCATGCTCAGGGATCCTCCCGGACCGATCTCGTTCCGACTCAGACGACGCATGCTATCCCCTGTCACAAAACGGTGTCAACTCTTTGTAGCGCATGGCTTTACGTCTGTGGTTTAATGTCCCAAGACATTCAAGGAGCCGCCGATGAACCGCCCACTTCGCTCGCGGATCGCCATCGTCCTTACCGCCCTCGTCTTCGTTGCGAGTCTGGTCGTCGAGACCTCCGCCCAGGAGGATCAATGGGCGGAGGCCATGGCCGCGTTCGCGGACGCCGATGAGGCGTCGGCGCCGCCCCAGCACGGCGTGGTCTTCGTCGGCAGCTCGAGCATCCGGTTCTGGGACCTGGAGAACTCGTTTCCAGGCCGTGGCTATATCAATCGCGGGTTCGGGGGGTCCGAGATTGCGGACTCTATCAGGCACATCGAGTTGCTCGTGCTGAAGCACATGCCCCGCACCGTGGTGATGTACGCCGGCGACAACGACATCGCAGGCGGCAAGGACGCGCGTGAGGTGACCCGCGATTTCAAGAACTTCGCGGCGAAAATACACGCGAAGCTGCCGGACACCCGCATCGCGTTCATCGCCATCAAACCGAGCACGCTCCGGTGGGCGATGGTCGATGAGATGCGGAAGGCGAATGCGATGATTCGCGAGCTCGTGGACAACGACGATCGCCTCGGCTTCGTCGACGTCGACGGACCGAGCCTCGGCTACGACGGCAAGCCGCGCGCGGGGATCCTGCTGGACGACGGGCTGCACCTGACGCCGGACGGCTACGCGCTGTGGGATATGTTGCTCGAGCCTTTTCTCGCGACGAACACCGCGACACTCGCCGCGCCGTCATCCCCGAAACGATTCCACAAGATCCGGTGATCGAGCGCGCGGCTATTCGGCGACCGCAATAGCGGGCGCGTCACGGGCGCACCGCGCGCCGACGTTGCTCGTCTTGCCGTCTCCGGAGAACGGCAGGCGGACCGACAGGCGCAGCACCCCGGGGACGTTGAGCCATGACCCTCCGCGCATCACCCGGAGATATCCGGTCGCCGCGGGCTGCGGGTCGGTCACGTCGCCCTCGGGATAGCGATCGACCCACCCGTCGACCCATTCCCAGACGTTCCCGGTCATGTCGTGCACGTCGAAGTCGTTCGAGGGAAACGACCCCACCGGGGCGGTGTTGATCCAGGAGTCGGCGCCGCCTGTAGCGCCGCGGCAGCATTCCACGTCGCCGAAGTTCGCGTAGTCGCGGGTCTGTTCGTCACCCCACCAGAAGACCTGCCCGTCGTGACCGGCGCGGGCCGCGTATTCCCATTCAGCCTCGGTCGGCAAGCGTGCGCCCGCCCATTCGCAAAAGGCGGCCGCGTCGTTCCAGGTGAGAAAGACGACGGGATGGTCGGTCCCCTGGTCGTAGTCGGGCCGCTGGGGCGGACGGTGGCCGGTGGCGCTGAGGAACGCGGCGAACTGCTCGACCGTCACTTCTGTCGCCATCAGATCGAACGCCGACAACGCCACCGCGTGACGCGGACGTTCCATGGCGAGGCACGACGGGTCGGCGGGGACGCAACCCATCTTGAAGGTGCCGGCCGGCAGACGCACCCAGGGCAGCTCGAGCTCCTGCGCCACGACGACGCCGGACATCGCGAGCGCCGACGTCAAGACGACGGCAGGGAGCGGAGACACGTGGGACCCCAGCAGACCGGACAACGTGAACCGCCGGCTGGACCGCCTACCATCCGACCGCATATCCCATCCTCCGGGGATCAGCCCCTGCGGTCATCGTTCCGGTCGCCAGGTTCATCAGGATCCCCTGCATGTTCCCGAACGCGTACTCGCGGGACAGCTCGACCGTGTGGCCCATCGCCACGAGTTCGGCCACGACGAGCGGTGCGATCCGACCTTCGAGGCCGACGGTGATGCCGGCGCCCGGCCGATAGAAGTTGGGGTCGGCGTCGAGGGCGATACGCGGCGCTTCGATCGCCTCCTGGATGCCCATGCCGAAGTCGAGGATGTTGACGAGCACCTGGAACTGCGTCTGCCCGATGGTCTCACCACCCGGCGTTCCGAGCGCGAGAAGAAAGGCCCCGTCCTTCATGACCAGCGTCGGCGCGTTGTTCAGGATCGGAATCTGACCGCCGCGCGCGTAGTTGACGTCGTCCGGATAGGGCGAGGTCGAGCCGTGCCGCGTGCCGTTGTTGAAGATGAGGCCAGTGTCTCCCACGACGACCCCGGTGCCCCACAGGCTCCCGAGCGTCGGGGTGCCGACCACGACGTTGCCCGCGCGGTCGACCACCGAAAAACTCGTGGTGCTGCCGGCGTAGTTGCGCTCCGACGGGACGCCGGCAAGCACCGCAAGGGGCAAAGGTGTGACGCCTGCCGCCGGCATCCCCGGCGGGGTGCCGTGGTCCGGGTACGCCATGGCGAGGCTCGGCTGCACCGCGATCAGGGCGCGGCGGGTGTCGGCAAACTTTTTCGCCAGCAGGCCGTCGGTCGGCACATCGGCCACCGCTGGATCCGCCGCGTAGTGATAGACATCTGCCTTGGCCACCTTGATGGCCTCGGCCATCACGTGGAGCGTGTCTGCCGAGTTGTGCCCCATCGACGCCAGGTCGTAGCCCGCGACGAGGTTGAGCTGCATCGCCACTTCGAGACCACCGCGCGAGGTCGCGGGGCTCGAGTAGACGTCGTATCCGCGATACGTCGTGTAGATCGGCTCGGCCCAGATCGGCTCGTAGCCGGCAAAGTCGGCGCGGGTGAAAAGCCCCCCGGTGCGCTGGTAGTAGCGCGCCATCTGGCGTGCGATGTCGCCTTTGTAGAAGCGATCGAAGGCCGCCTGGAGCCGCCGCGAACGCGCGGCGCGCGCCGTGTCCTCCGCCTCGACCAGCTTGTGGAACGTCCGCGCCAGGTCGGGATAACGGAAGATCTGCCCTGCTTCGGGCGGGTCGCCGTCCGCGAGGAACACCGCAGCCGTGGTCTCGTATCGCTCGAACAGCTCGCGAGAGATCCCGATCGAGTTCGCGACGAACGGCGCAACCGGATGCCCGCGTTCGGCGTACCGGATCGCGGGGTCGAGCACCTCCCGCAGACTCATCGTCCCGAACCGGTCGAGCAGCGCGATCCATCCACCGAGGAGCCCCGGCACGACGCCGGCCTTCATGCCTCTGTGGAGCTCGTCGGCGGTCACCTCCCGCGCGTCGAGCGCGCGCGGCGCCGCGCCGGTGGCGTTGAGCGACAGGACGTCGCCGGTCTCGGCGTCGTAGACCGTGAAGAAGCCATTGCCGCCGGCGCCGGACATCATCGGCTCGACCAGGTTCAGCGTGGAGAGAACCGCGACCGCGGCATCGGCAGCCGTGCCACCCTGCATCAGAATCTGCATCCCGGCCATCGAGGCCAGCGGGTGACCAGAAGTGATGAGGCCGTTGGTGCCGGTGACGGCTGGGCGATGGGCGAGAAGGCCGTCGGTGACGGGCGCAGCGGAGAGCGTTGGTCCCTTGTCGCCTTCGGACGTCGACGCAGCGCCACCGGAGCAGGCCACTCCGCTGAGCACCAGCGCTAGGCCGTAGATGAGCCGCGTCGTCATCTGACGCACACGATGTTAAGGCACTGTCGCGTGTTGGGCAATCGACGGGACGGCCGGCCGACCGCGTTTGTCGAAGCCTCGGACGCGTTCTGCGACCGTGTGAGTGACAAATGTCACCCTATATTGATACAGTCGAACTCATGAAGACTGTCACCGTAAGGGACCTACGCACGCGCCCGAAGCAGGTGCGGGAATCGCTCGCGCACGAGCGGGAGGCGCTCCTCACGGTCAACGGGCGACCGGTGGCAGTGCTGCTGCCGGTCGACGCCGGCACCGTCGACGAAACATTGGAGACCGTGCGGCGGGCGCGGGGACTCGAGGCGGTTCGGGCGATCCGACGTGAGAGCCAGCGTGGCGGCACGTCCCGTCTGTCAGCCAAAGCGATCGACGCCATCATCGCACGCACGCGCCGGTCTCGCCCCCGCCGCGCGCAGCGATGAGGGTCGTGCTTGAGACCAACGTCCTCGTCGCTGGCCTTCTCTCCGCGACCGGCCCGCCCGGCTGGATTGTCGAGGCCGCCCTCGCAGGCAACATCGAGCTCGTGCTGGACATGGCGATCCGGCAGGAGTACGCGGAGGTGCTGCGACGACGAGAGCTCGGGCTACCGTTGGATCGCGTCAACGACCTGCTGGCCGTGATCGACGAGTTCGGGTTCCCCGCAGTCGCGGTGCCCCCCTGGCCAGTCGTGCTCCCCGATCCCGACGACGCGCCTTTTCTCGCCGTCGCCGCAGCGACAGGTAGCGTGTTGGTGACCGGCAACCTGCGGCACTTCCCGCGCAGCTGCCGTCGAGGGGTGATCGTGCTATCGCCGCGTCAGTTCGTCGATTCCATCCGTGAGTCGACGCGCTAGAGACTCTCCCAGGTTCCTTCGGCTTCACTACTTGATCGGATCCGATCAGATAAACTGACAATCAGATTCTCTGAGCAACCATGGAGACCACCAAAGTCGGCAAGCGGGGCACCGTTGTCATCCCGTCCGACCTACGACGCCGGTACGGCTTGGCGGAGGGGACACTCCTAGTTGCCGAAGGACGCGCTGAGGGCGTCCTCCTTAGACCCGCAACTGTGCTCCCGGTCGAGATCTGCACGCCGGAGCGCCGCGCGGAGTTTCTGCTGTCGAACGCGGTCGATGACGAAGACTACCGATCGGCTGTTCGCGAAGTGCGTGAGCTGGGACTCGACCCCAAGGACGTGTCCCATTGGCGTCCGGTCGGTCGACAACGGCGGACGACGCGGTCGCGTCGACAGTGATACGGCGCGCCTTCCGGGATGCCAACGTCCTCTTCTCAGCGGCCTACAGGGCGGACAGCCCGCTCGGCGAGCTATGGACACTCGATCACGTCGAGCTCGTGACGTCCCGCTACGCCATCACCGAGGCGCTCACGAACCTGCGCGACACACGACAGCAAGAGCGGCTCGTCGGCTTGCTCGACGCGGTCATCGTCGTCAGTGACGCGCCGGAGCAGCCGCTGCCTGCGGACACGAATCTGCCCGGGAAGGACCAGCCGATACTGAAGGCGGCGATGGCAGCCGGAGCCACTCACCTCGTGACTGGAGACGTCACGCACTTCGGCCATTGGTTCGGCAAGACCCTTGGCAGCGTCATTGTTCTGGCACCGCGCGCGTTCCTCGCCGCCGAGTCGTCCTGAGTGACGGCGCGAGCAGGGTCAGGCCGGTGCACGCGCACGGACCGCAGAGCCCGCTTTCTCATTCCCGAGCGAGCGACGCCTCGAGCGCCGCCAGTCGTCCGGTGAGATCGTCTAGCTGCTGCCGGCGCGCCTCGTCTGCGGCGCGCGGCTCATCGATTAGGGCGAGCTGGGCCTGGCTCTGCCGATTCAGTCGCTGCACCTCGTTGAGCAGCATCGCGTTCACCTTCCGGTACTGCACGGTTTCAGGCAGCCCGTCCTCGTTGAAGACGACGAGGTCTGGGAAGACTTCGGCGACCTCCTCGGCGATGAGTCCGTACTGAAGCGGCTGGGCGCCCCCGTTGACGAAGTGGCCGAGTGAAACACTGCGCTCGCGGGCAAGTTATGGCCGAGCAAGAACGCTGCAGATCACTCTGGCGGCACTGATCCATGTAAGCAACTCGTGCCAGCGCCGGCGCCGAGGTCACGCGGAGGCCTCAGCCTCTGACCGCGATCCCCGTCACCTCGAAACGCGCGCCGAACAGAAGCGTCCCGGAGCCGAGGAAGGCGCGCGCCGGCGGCGCGTCGGCGAAGTACTCGCGATAGACGGAGTTGAACGCGCCGTAGAGCCCGACATCGGAGCAGAAGACCTGGACGGTGACGAGGTCATCCATCGTCATGTCGGCTTCCGCGAGAACGGCTTGAATCCCATCGAGCACGTTGCGGGCCTCCTGCTCGGCCGTCGCCGGCGGGCGCCCGGTGTCAGGATCCATCCCGAGGCGTCCGGCGACATAGAGCGTGTCGCCTGCGAGCACCGCGTCGCTGAAGGGCGCGGCGGTGGTGCGCCCCGGCAGGTTGATGGCACGCGGCTGGGATGATCCCTGTGCCGCCGTGAGCCCGACGACGGTGCCCGTCACACCGACGCCCAGCGCGAGTCCGACAACAAAACCGATACGCAGGCTCTTCATGGCATCCTCCAGGGGTTGGCCGAGTTGCCGAGCAGGGTTGCGGCGTTGACCGCGGACCGGGCATCCCGGCCGCCGACCTCCGCCTACACGCCGGTCAGCAGCACGGTCGAGCCGGTCGTCTTCCGCTCCTCGAGATCGCGGTGCGCCTGCGCCGCGTATTCGAGCGCATAGGACTGGTTGACCTCGATCCGCACCGCGCCCTTCGCGACCACATCGAACAGCTCCGCGGTCGTCGACTCGAGCTCGTCGCGGGTCGCGGTGTAGGTCGCCAGCGTGGGTCGCGTCAAGAAGAGCGATCCCTTCATCGCGAGCTTGACCGGCGGCACGGGGTCGACGGCACCCGACGCGTTCCCGAAGCTCACCATCAACCCGCGCGGCTGTAAACACTCCAGCGAGTCGTCGAAGGTGTCCCTACCGACCGAATCGAAGACGACCGGTACACCTTTGCCGTCGGTCAGCTCTTTCACCCGGTCGACGAAGCTCTCCTCGGTGTAGACGACCGGATGGTCGCATCCGTGTGCCTTCGCGAGCTCCGCTTTCTCCCGGGTGCCGACCGTGCCGATGACGGTCACCCCCAGGTGCTTGAGCCACTGGCAGGCGATCAGACCGCAGCCGCCAGCCGCAGCGTGATAGAGCACCGTCTGACCGGACGTGACCGGATACGTGCGCCGGATGAGGTACTGAACGGTGCAGCCTTTGAGCATGACCGCCGCCGCCTGCTCGTCATCGATCGCGTCGGGGAGCTTCACCAGCAGACGCGACGCGATGCATCGCCGCTGCGTGTAGCTGCCGAGGCTCATGCAATACGCCACGCGGTCGCCGACGGCCACCTCGGTGACTCCGTCCCCCACGGCTTCCACGACCCCGGCGCCTTCGTTCCCGATGATGCCGGGCATCGAGGGCATTTTGTAGAGCCCCGTCCGGTGGTAGACATCGATGAAGTTGAGGCCGGCGGCCGTCTGGCGAACGACCGCCTCGCCCGGACCCGGGTCGGCGACGTCGATCGTTTCCCAACGTAAGACGTCCGGCCCGCCGAGCTCGTGAATCCGTATCGCGTGTGTCATGGCATGACTCCGAGAACGAGTATGGGGGGGCGATCGTAATCCCCCCTGGCGCTGGCGGCAAACAGCTCCGCGCTTGCGCTACGATTGCGCGACGATGCCAGCGGCGACCGGAAGCTTCGACGCCCACCACCCGCCGTCCGCAGACGAGCTCGCCGACTGCGTTCACTGCGGCTTCTGTCTGCCGGCCTGCCCGACCTACGTGCTCTGGAACACGGAGATGGACTCGCCCCGCGGGCGCATCCATCTCATGAAGGTGGCGCTCGAAGGCAAAGCCGCGTTGACGCCGGAGTTCGCGCAGCACATCGATAGCTGTCTCGGCTGCATGGCGTGCGTAACCGCGTGCCCGTCCGGTGTGCAGTACGAGCGGCTGATCGAGGCCACCCGCCCGCAGATCGAACGACACACGCCGCGGTCGCTGGGCGACCGGCTGTTCCGTCAGCTCGTGTTCTCGCTGTTTCCCTATCCCGCGCGGCTGCGCTGGGTCGCGCTCGTGCTGTGGATCTACCAGAGGCTCGGTCTGCAGTGGCTGGCACGGACGAGCGGGCTGCTCCGGCTGCTACCCGCGCGGCTACGGGCGATGGAGGCCGTCGCGCCACCCATCACGATCGCCGGCGCGTGGTCGTCGCTACCCGCCGTGGTCCCCGCCGTCGGCACGCCGCGCCTCCGGGTCGGGCTCCTCCTTGGCTGCGTGCAGCGGGTGTTCTTCGGCGACGTCGACGCCGCAACGGCGCGCGTGCTGTCCGCCGAGGGGTGCGACGTGGTCGTGCCACCGGACCAGGGCTGCTGCGGCGCGCTGATGCTGCACGCCGGACGCGACGACGAGGCGGCACAGATGGCGCGCCGCTTCATCGACGTCTTCGAGGCGGCGGCCGCCGATGTCGACGCGATCGTGATCAACGCGGCCGGGTGCGGATCCTCGCTGAAGACCTATGGCCACCTCCTGCGGGACGATCCGGCCTACGCCGCGCGAGCCGAGGCGCTGGCCGCCAAGTGCAAGGACGTCTCGGAGGTGCTCGCGAGTCTCGAGCCGCGCGCGCCGCGTCATCCCGTACCGATGACGGTCGCGTATCACGACGCCTGCCATCTGCAACACGCACAGCGCATCACCGCCGAGCCGCGCACGGTACTCGCGTCGATACCCGAGGTCGACGTCCGCGAGATCCCTGAGGGCGGGCTCTGCTGTGGGTCCGCCGGCATCTACAACCTGGTCGAGCCGGAGGCCGCGAGTCAGCTGGGCGCGCGAAAGGCGCGCAACGTCCTCTCGACGGGTGCCGAGGCGATCGTGTCCTCCAACCCGGGCTGTCTTCTGCAGTTGCAGAGTGGTTTGGCGGGTGCCGGGCAACCGCTACCAACGCTTCATCTCGTCGAGCTGCTCGATGCGTCGATCCGGGGCACGAGCGTCGAAGACACGCTCCGGCAGGGCTGAGCCCCGGGCCGCAGAGGCCGCGTTTGTTCGTCGTTCGTTCAGAGCCCGCCAGGGCCGCGCCCGGCGTTCAACAGACCGGCCGGGTCGAAACGTCGCTTGACGGCTTGCATGACGCGACGGGAATCGCCGATCGGCCCCCACGCATCGACACGCTGGCGCAGCGCCGGCTCGGCACTCCGGATGACCGCCGAGCCACGGCCTATCGGGAGGCGCGCGCGCAGATCGGTGACGAGCCGCGCCTGCGCCTCGAGCGGTCCTTGAAGCCGGAGGTCGACGACGCCCAACCCGCCGCGACCGGCAAGCGACAGCTCGAGTCCGGCGCGCGACGTGGCCTGCTCGACCCACTCGAGCATCGGCACGAGCTCGGCAGGCACCGTGCTCAGCTTGATGAGCGTGCCGTCCGCTTCCCAATGCCGCGCGTGATCCCTCCAGGCCGCGGCTTCTTCGTCGCCAGCGACGAGTCGGGCCGATCCGTACTGGCCAACGAGCCGAAGCGCGGCGTTGGCCTGCTCGACGGTCGCCTCCTCCACCGACTCGAAACGCAGCAACACACGCGCGGGCGGCGAGGCAACCTCCACGGCGGTCGGCGTCAGTGATGCCGCCATCACGTCGCGGATGACCGGCGCCGCGGCCTCGAGCGTCGCGACCTCGACCGTGACGGTACGGGAGGCGGGCGGGCGCGGCGCCAGCTTGAACGTGGCGGTCACGACGACGCCGAGACAGCCGAACGAGCCGGTCAGGAGCCGAGACAGATCGTAACCGGCGACGTTCTTCACGACGATGCCGCCCGCTTTCGCGAGCGCCCCGTCCGCGCGCGCCATGGTCATCCCGATGATCGAATCGCGCGGCGTGCCGCTCACGTGTCGGCACGGCCCGCTGTCGTTGGTCGCGACGATGCCGCCGATCGTCGCCCGCGAGGACCACGGCGGGTCCCAAGGTATCCATTGGCCCTTCGCAGCCAGCGATGCGTTGACGGAGGCCAGCGTCGCCCCGGCCTCGACGGTCGCGGTCAGGTCACCGTGCCGGTGCGCGACGACCGCGTGCATCCGCGACGTCGAGAGCAAGAGATCGATCGGACCGGTCGGGGTGCCCCAGGCGAGCTTCGTGCGTCCGCCGGCAATCAGCACCCGCAGTCGCTCTGACGCCGCCCAGGCCAGTGTCGCGGCCATGGCGTCGCCGTCGACCGGCTCCGCCACCAGCCGTGGAATCACGCCATCGACCGCGTCCGCGCCGGTTGCCGCGCGGGCGTTGTTCCCCGACCGCGACGACGCTTCCTCGAGCAACGCGGCGGTGGAGAGGACGGCCATCAGACGCGTTCAACCAACCCGGCGACCTCGGCGGGGTGAGCGCGGTAGGGCCCGGGTACCTCGCCGCACAGACGCGGGGTCGGAAACACCTTGTCCGGGTTGCAGAGATGGTCCGGGTCGAACGCGCAGCGGACAAGCTGCATCGTATCGAGGTCGATGTCGGTGAACATCTTCGGCATCTGGTCGGCTTTATCGGCGCCGACCCCGTGCTCGCCGGTGATTGATCCGCCGACATCGAGGCAGAACGTCAGGATTTCTGACGCGACCCGCTGCGCGAGGTCGGCCTGTCCGGCAATGCGCTCGTCGTAGCAGACCAGCGGATGCAGGTTGCCGTCGCCGGCATGGAACACGTTGCCGATCTTCAGGCCGGACTCGTCGGACAGCTTCCGGATTCGACCGAGCACTTCGGGCAACTTCGTCCGCGGGATGACACCGTCCTGCACGTAGTAGCTCGGCGAGACGCGCCCCATGGCGGCGAACGCCGCCTTGCGACCCATCCAGAATCGTGCGCGTTGCTGGTCGCTCCGCGCGATCTGAATCTCCCGGGCGCCGGCCTCGGTGCACACCTGTTCCACCCGCGTGAACAGCGCGCCGACGTCCGCCTCGGCCCCGTCCAGCTCGACGATGAGGATCGCCGCGGTCTTCGGAAAGTTCGGGTGCACTGCTGCCTCGGCCGCCTCGATAGTGACGCGATCCATCATCTCGACCGCCGCCGGAATGATCCCGGCGGCAATGACGCCGGAGACCGCATTACCGGCCGCCTCGGTGGAATCGAACGCCGCGAGGAGCGTCTTCACGGCCGCCGGCTTCCGGAGCAGCCGCAAGGTCACCTGCGTGACCACGGCAAGCGTGCCTTCCGAGCCGACGAGGACGCCCAACAGGTCGAGCCCGGGCGCGTCCAGCGCCGGGCCACCGACGTGGATCAGCTCGCCGTCCGGCAGGACGGCTTCGACGCCGAGCACATGATGAACGGTGAAACCGTACTTCAGGCAATGCGCGCCGCCGGAGTTCTCCGCCAGGTTGCCGCCAATCGAGCAGATGACCTGACTCGACGGGTCGGGCGCATAGTAGTAGCCATCGGATGCCACCGCCTTGGTCACGTCGAGGTTCATGACACCCGGCTCGACGGTAATCCGCTGGTTCGGCAGATCGATCTCGAGGATGCGATTCATCCGGGTCATGACGATCAGCACGCCGTCGGGGTGTGGCATCGCCCCACCCGACAACCCGGTCCCCTGGCCGCGCGCCACGAACGGCACACGGGCCGCGTGGCAGAGCCGCACAACGCCCTGCACCTGTTCGGTGCTGGTTGGCAGCACGGCGACGGCCGGCTTCGAGCGCAGCTTGACCAGTCCGTCGGTCTCGTAGGTCAGCAGCTCGCCATCGTCGGTCACGATGCCGTCGGGGCCGACGACTCGCTCGAGCTCGCGGATGAACGCGTCGTGCATCGTCACTGCGGTCGCGAGTACTGGTCGATCACACGGCCGATGGCTCGCCGGCACACCTGGCAGAACCCGACCGGGTTGCGAGTGAACATGAGGCAATCGATCTCCGGACGATACAAGCCCACGGGCTCATACGACGCGCCCTCGAACGCCCCAACCTGATCGGCGTGCGGCATCCCCCCGAGGAGAGCCGTCTCCCGCTCCATCTGCGCCGTGAACAGCCGATCCATCTCGGCTTCAGGCGCGCCCGCGGACCGGAGTTGCGCGCGTGCGGTCTGCGCGGCGGTGCTCCCCGACTCGAACGTCGCCTTGTCCCACGGCGTCGGAAGCGGCGTGTCGACGGAGACGAGGTCGCCCCACTTGAGCGCGTCGGGATCGTGCAGCGCCGTGACGTTGGGCTCCCACGGCTCCGGGTGCTCGCTGCCCCCCGTCTCGTAGGCCACGTCAGACGTGTAGTACTCGTCGGCAAGGCCGGCGAAGTGATGGCCGAACTCGTGAACGAAGACGTAATCGGCGAACCCAGTGTCGGCCGCCGCCGTGGCCTGAAAGTTGAAGATGCCGCCGCCACCATATTGCGCCTCGTTCACGAGAATCTCGAGAAACTCGTAGGGGGCGGCGGATGCCGCGTCACGCAGCGCCCGGTTGTCGTACGTCAGCAGATAGCGCTCGGAATCGAAGATGTTGTATTCCGCCGACAGCGGGGTACGGTGGAACTCGCCGGCCCGCGGCCGGCTGACACCGGACTCCAGTGACGGCAGGTCGAGCCCCCAGACATTGAAATCCGTCCGACGGCTCTTGAACGGCTCTTCGGCGAACAACGCCTCGACCAGACGGGTCGCGTCGCCGTGGAACTTGTCCAGCTCGGCCTCGGTATAGCCTTCGCCGATGACGAGCAGGTCGACCTTGTCGGACGGCGGTCCGTGCGTGAACAGTGGCCACACCTCACCCATCGGCTCGCGGTCCGCCGGGTTGACGAAACGCGAGGCCGGATCGATGACGGTCGACCAGATCTGTTGGAAGCCGTTGTGGGCGTCGCGCACCTTCAGCACGATTTGCACTGGACGCTTCGGCCACGGCAAGCGCAGCGATTCGTGGAAGGATCGGTAGACCTCCCGGTACTCGGGCGTGGTCTCCCATTCGCCGTAGATCGACGCAAACCCTCGCGAGTAGATGACGCGGTTCGAGCGGCGATCGATGACATCGAACAGATACTTGCCGAGGTTGAGGTCGTCGACGAGCCGCGTCCGGCTCCCCGCCCACAACCCATCCGAGACGATCCGGTCGAGCCCGATGCTCTCGGTGCCGAGACCGCCGGCATGGAAATAGTCGACGCGCATCGTCTTGTTGAGGAAAAACTCGTCGAAGCCGCCGGCGCCGACGGTCGGCTGCGCCGCGACCGGCGCGCTGAGACCGCCGGGTAGGTGGCCGACGACCAGCAGCGCCACCGCGAGGGCGACCAGTGCACGACCTCGTGCTCGCATCGGGTCATTGTAGCGCCCCCGCGTGGCGCGCCTCGCGACCCTGGTCGACCGGAGGGGTCGAGTAAGATCGGATCGTCGTATCAATGCGTAACTCGCTGCGTACGTTCGCGTGGACGGTGGCGGCGGGTACGGCACTCGCCGGGTGGATGTCTCCGCCGTCGTGCAGGAGTCCATCCCGCCGGCGTACGAGCGGAGGGGCGACGAGGTCGAAGCCACCTACACCGCCTTCCTCGACCGGCTCGAGCGCTACCAGGTCCGGCTCCGCGAAGCGCTGGAGCGCGACGCGCCCGACCTGGCCGCCCGCCTTCGGCCCGATCCGCCAGCAGCCGTCGCGTACGGCTACCAGTTGCTCCCCACGTTGACACTGGGCAAGGCGCCCGCCTCGCACCAGCGCCCGCGGTCGATTTCCTACAGTTGGCAGCGCACGCAGAACATCATCGATGCGCAGGTGGCGCGGCTCGCGCGCGACGAAGACACCCTCGACGCGGCGGCGCAGGAGGCGCCGACCCAGCGACGTGACGCCTACGCACGGCTCGTCGACAGTTTACGAGATCCTGGACGGCAACCAGACGATCGCCGACCAACACCTCAAGCACAATCGCTTCTGGCAGCCGGAGATCGCCAAGGACGCAGAGCGCTTTCGCCGGCAGACCCAGTTGCATGACGCGGCGGTCGAGCGCGAGACGGTCAGGAGCCGACTCGATGACGCGACGCTCTCAGCCGCGCGACGCGATGAGATGCGAGCGAGGGTCGACGCATTTGCAGCAACAGATCGACGAGGGGCAGGCGCGCCCGGCGCTACCCGACTACGTCACTCGCTCGACCGACCCGGAGGGCACACACGTCGTGCACGTCCCGATGTATACGGATATCAGCGATGCGGCGTTTCTGAATGCCGCGGAGCGCGCGACCGAGGACGCATGGCAGGGCTCGACGCGCGATGGGCCGTACCGCATCGATGTCGAGCTCCGTCCGCTGACCGTCGCCGCGCTCTACACCGACGAGGCGCCACCGGCGCGCGGTGCGCACGTCGACATCGCGGCGCACGTCGCGCGATTCCCGACCGATGGCGGCGTGCTCACGACAGGGGCCAATCGCACCCACGCGTTCATCGGTCGATTCATCGCGCTCGGGCCGGGTGCGATTCGAGGGAACACGGTCTCGCATGAGTTCGGCCACATCCTCGGCTTCACCGACCGGTATCTGCGCGGCTCGCGTGATCGGGGAGACGCGGGCTACGAAATCGTCGAGATCGTCCCCGACCCCGACGACATCATGGCCGCCGGAGGCAGCGGCGACGTGTTGCCGCAGCACTTCGAACAGCTGGGCCTCGGGGTGCGCTAAAGGCCAATCCCGAGAGTGCCATCAGCGAACGCGCGCTACGCTGCCGACCTCGCGCTCGCGCGTGCGTGCGCGAGCGGCGACGACGCGGCGTGGGAGCGATTCGTCGCCGAATACCGCCCGATCCTCTACGCCTCGGCTCGAGCGCTGACCGGCGACGAGGCGTCCGCCCGCGGGCTGGCGGACTCGCTGTGGGCCGAGTTGTACGGTGTCGGGCGCACGCGGGTGTCGCTGGAACCGGGCGGCGAACGACGCTCGCTGCTGGAGTATTTTCATGGCCGCGCGAAGCTGTCGACCTGGCTCCGGTCGGTGCTCGCGCAGCGACACGTGGACCAGCTCCGCAGCACCGCGAGGCTCGAGTCGCTCGACGCCAACGACGCGGTCGCACAGGAGGCGGCGGCCGGCGGCGAACCGCCGGATCCGGATCGGACCCGGTACCGTCAACTGTTCGACAGAGCGTTCGGCGCCGCGCTCGACGGCCTCGAGGCGGGTGACCGTCTGCGGCTCGGTCTGTATTACGTCCAGGAGCTGACGCTGGCCGAAGTCGGACGTGTGACCGCCGAACACGAGGCGACCGTGTCGCGCCACCTGGCCCGCACGCGCCGACACCTCCGTCAGCGCGTCGAGGCAACGTTGACCGAGGTGAACCGTCTGGACGCAACCGAAGTCGCGGCGTGCTACCAATATGCCGTCGACGCCGGGTCGTTCGATCTGGCCGCCGTACAGCAGCGAGATCGGGGTGCACACTCGTAAGGCGGGTCCAGCATGCAAGAAGCGCACGGGTCGTCGTTCTAAGGTAAAGGCGAATGGTGGACACCCGACACAGCGACCCGGGGCTCGCGGCGGCGCTCACGCGCCGACTTGCGTCGTCGCTCCAGGCCACACCCGCATGCCTCGACGCGGAAGCCCTCGCCGCGTATGTCGACGGCGAGATGGCCCCCACCGAACGGGAGGCGTGTGTCGGGCATCTCGCCACGTGCGGCAGATGCCAGGCCCAGCTCGCAGCCGTCGTGCGCACTGCCGGGATGGGCGAACGCGCCGACGCCGCCAGTGCGGCGTCAGCCTGGAGGCGATTGTTCGGCTGGCGATGGATCGCACCGCTCGCGACGGCAGCAGTGGCGACGATCGCTGTCTGGGTCATCACACCGGGATCGCTGGATGAGCCGGCGGCGCCGGGGGCGGTTGACCTGGCGCAGGCGCAGCAAGCGCGGGCGGAACGCTCGCAAGCGGTGGTCGACCGGAACGACGAGACCGACGAGTCCAACCTCACCGCACGCCTCGCGGAGCGGGCCAGCACGCTCGAGACGGAGGCGTCGGAGGACGGCGTCCGCCTCGAGCAACAGACAGCCGCGGCCGCGGCAGACCTAGCGTTTGATCGACGCGCCCTCGGCGCGGCGACAATTGTCGTGCGGTCCGCCGATCCCTCCGTCCAGTGGCGCCTCGTCGGCACCGGCGTTGACCGCACCGACGACGCCGGCGTGAGCTGGACACGCACACTCGACGTCGAGACCGAGCTCGTGGCCGGCGTCGCGCCGACCGACACCGTCTGCTGGGTCGTCGGGGGCCAGGGCACCGTCTTTCGGACGACCGACGGGCGCACGTGGGAGGCGCTGCGGGTCGCGGGCGGCGGCGATCTGACGGCCGTGACGAGCGCCAACGCCCTGACCGCCACGGTGAGGGCGTCGGATGGCTCCTCCTTCACCACATCCGACGCCGGCCGGTCCTGGACGCCACACTAGCGCGCGACCAGCGCGCAGGCTGATCCAGCCTCCTCGCGTGCCCGATCCCCCGGGCTGCAAGAAATCCGGCCGTCCCCGTTCCAAGAGTAATTCCAGAGGAGGAGAACCATGGGACTTTCTACGTCATCGTTCGTCGGCGTCGGCACCCTACTCGCCGCGGGATTGCTGCTTGCACCTTTCACCGCGGACCCCGCCCCCCGCACCGCGGCGCGTCCGGATGGGCCTGCGACACCGACCGCGCGCGCCGCGCCGCGCGGTCCGGGTCTCACCGAAGCTCGCCGCGAGGGCGCAATCGAACAGCCGAGCACGACGCTCGACGACCAGGTCGACCTGGCGCTCACCATCTATAACTCGAACATCGCGCTCGTCCGTGACGTCCGAGAGCTGCAGCTGCCATCCGGCACGTTCGACCTGAGCTACGTCGACATCGCGGCCACCATCAACCCGGCCACGGTGCACTTCCGGTCGTTGACGGAGCCGACCTTGCTCCGCGTGGTCGAGCAGAACTACGAATACGACCTGCTCGAGCCCCAGAAGCTGCTGCAGAAATACGTCGGCCGGGAGGTGACCCTGGTGCGGACCCGCCAGGACGGCGGCACCACCGTGACGGACGAGGTGCAGGCGCGGCTCCTCGCGCTGAATAACGGCCCGGTCTGGCAGATCGGCGACGAGATCGTGACCGGCCTTCACGCCGACCACATCCGCTTTCCTGAGCTGCCGGGCAACCTCTACAGCCGGCCAACCATGGTCTGGGCGCTCGACAACGACGGCGCCGGGGCGCACCGTGTCGAGGCGGCGTAAATCTGGCCGGCAACCTCTCCTGGAATGCAGACTACGTGCTGACCGTCGATCGCGATGACGCGCAGGCCGACCTCGACGGGTGGGTCACGCTCACGAACAACAGCGGCACGGCATTCAACAACGCGCGGTTGCAGCTCGTCGCCGGCGACCTCCATCGCATCGAGCAGGACTATCGACGCGATCGGCTGGAGGCGGCGCGCGCGGTGGCGGAGATGGCCGACCAGGCGCAGTTCGTCGAGGAGTCGTTCTCCGAATACCACCTCTACACGCTCGGTCGGCGAACCTCCGTCAACAACCTCGAAACCAAGCAGGTGAGCCTGCTGGCCGGTACAGGAGTGCCGGTCGAGAAGCGGTTCGTCGTCGATGGCCAGCAGTCCTACGACCGCAACCAGCAGAGCCCCGGTTCGCCGCTCCGAGACCCGGTCAAGTTCTATTCCCGCTTCGCGAACGCGGAGGACGCAGGACTCGGCATGCCGCTGCCGGCAGGCAACGTGCGTGTGTATCAGGCCGACGCAGCCGGTGGCGTGCAATTCGTCGGCGAAGACCGGATCGGCCACACCCCGAACGACGAGACGCTGAACATCCAGATCGGCACCGCCTTCGACGTCGTCGCCGAACGCACGCAAACCGACTTCCGACGCATCAGCAGCCTCGTGCACGAGGTGGCGTTCGAGGTCACGTTCCGCAACCACAAGGACGAGGCGATCATGGTCGAGGTCAACGAGCCGATCGGCGGCGACTGGCAGATGCGGCGCGCCTCCCACGAGTGGACGAAGTCCGCCGCCTTGGCCGCGCTTCGACGTGCCCGTCGAAGCGGGTGGCGAGACCGTGCTCCGCTATCGCGCGCGTGTTCGATGCTGAGGCCAAGGCGCGCACGGCGCGGCGCGCGGGCGCGGAGTGGGGTGCCAGGATGGTTGGTGGTCCCCACGAAGCGCCTGCGGGGGTTCGGGGCGAAGCCCTGTCTGATATCAGTCGCTGACCGCGAGCTCGCCCGGCACGATTGGGCGGGTTCGCGGCAGCTTCCCGCGATACGACAGCCAACCGACGAACGCGAGCGTGGCGAGAAACGCCATGAGCTTAAAGGCGTCTCCCGCGCGGCCCTCCGGTGTGACGCCCCAGAGGAGCCACAGCGTTGGTTGCGCCAGACACACCGCCCACACCGATCCGTAGAAGAAGCGCCGCTCGTGCCCCTCGCCCTTGGTCGAGGCCTTGACGCGCGGCAACCGGCCGGTTGCACCAAGAATCCAGATCGCGATCGCCATCGGGAAGTACGCTCGCTCGAAGAGCTGCCTGAGCATCCAGTCGCCCGTCACCACGGCGATGCCGAGACCGGCGATGTGCAGCACGGCGAACGTCAGCACGGCGCTCCACGCGAACGTGTAACAGACCCGCCGGTAGAGCGGGTTCGGCCGGTCCTCCGTGAACCGGATGATGTACGGACGCGGTTCAACACCGGGGAGGCGGCCTCGAAGGCCCGCAATGCCGGTACCGATGAGCACCGCGGCCAGCCAGACCGCCATCCGCCCATCGAAGCCACTCTCGAACAGGTCGAACACCAGCGGGGCCGGTACGAGGAAGAAGACCCAAATCCAGATCGGCCAGTGCGCGAACCGATAGCTGACCTTGTTCCGTGTCCGGATCTTGCGCTGGCTCGCGAGCTCGACCGGGATGGGGGAGTACGAGATGCTCATGGGCGGGAAGCACTCTAACGGTGATCCTCAGTAAGGTCCAGCGTACCGGTTTGCATTACGCGCCGCACCGCGAGCCCAAAGGCTGTCAATGCCAGTGGGAAACCGATTCCCGCGAACGCGAGCAACGTCACCAGCGAACCCCCGACGTCCGCCAGGCTTGCGCCAGTCAGCAGCGTCGCGCGCAATCCGTTCAGCGCGTGCGTAATCGGCAGCAACATCGACGCCTGTTGCAGCCATGGCGGCAGCATGTCGATGGGAAAGAACACGCCCCCCAGCACCCACGACAACGCGCCAAACAGCCACACGACCGGGTCGCCGTGCTTGAGAACGAGGGTGAACGCGGCGGAGAGCACGCCGAGGCTGCTAAAGGCGACGAGCGCGAGGCCAAAAAGGGCCAACGCAGCCGGAAGGTTCATGGGGGCAAGCGAAACACCGAATGCCAGCCCGCCCACGATATAGATCCCCGCGTCGAGCGACGCGCGCGCCATGGGATAGAGCGAGGCGAACAGCATCAGGCTCGTCGGCGAGGTCCGCGTCGCGAGGATCAGCTTGAGCGTGCCGGCGCTTTGCTCGGTCGCGACGCCCTGAGCGTAGGCAGCGAGCGCGGTCGACATCGCGCCGTTGCCGGCGATGCCGACCAGGATGAACGCGAACGGCTCGTAGCCGTCCGGGGTGCGCCCCTCGAGCAGTCGCGAAAAAAAGAAATACGCGGCGACGCCGAGGACGATGTCGACCCCCTCGATGGCGAACGACACCTTGTAGCTGAGGTCGGTGCGCAGGTCGCGGCGCAAGAAGGCCCAGGCCTTGCGGAACCCCTCCATTCACGACTCCGTGACCGAGCGGACGAAGGCGGTTGCGAGATCTCGCGCCCCGGCCACCGCGCGCACCTCGGCCGGCGTGCCGGCGGCCACGAGCCGCCCCTCATGGAGGATCGCCACGCGCGCGCATAGCTCCTCGGCCTCGGCCACACTGTGGGTCACCCAGAGAATAGTCTTGCCGAGTCGGTCGACCAGCGTGTCGCGCGCAAAGCGTCGAAACGCGACCTGACGCAGCGGATCGAGTGCCCGCGTTGGCTCGTCGAGCAGCAGCACCGCGGGATCCGTCAGCAGCGCCCGCGCGAGCGAGAGACGCGACTTCATGCCGTCTGAAAAGCGTTCGACCCTGACCGGTCCCGCCTCGACGAGGTCCACCACCTGCAACAGCTCGCGAATCCGGGCTCGAGCGAGGTCGCGGCTCAGCCCCTGGAGCATGGCAAAGAAGTAGAGGTTCTCTTCGCCGCTCAACCGCGGATACAGCGTCTCGCTGTCGGCCGGGCAATACCCGAGCGACACGCGGGCCGCGTCCGCCTCGACGACCACGTCGTGACCTGCCACCGCGGCGGTGCCGCTCGTGGGGAGGAGAAGCGTCGCAAGCACCTCGACGAGCGTCGTCTTGCCTGCGCCGTTCGGCCCGAGCAGGCCGAAGATCTCTCCCGTGGCCACCTCGAAGCTGACGTCGCACAACGCCTCGACCGGCTTGGCGGCGGCGGGTCGCCGCAGCAGGTCGGTAAACCCTTGCGCCGGCGGAAACGTCTTGCTCAGTCGCCGCACGGCAACACCCGCGCCAGCGGCCGTCATTGGTGCTCCCCTGGCGAATCGTCGGGGATAGGGTCGCGCAGGCCGTCCAGCGCCGTCAGCTCGTGCTGCACGGTGTCGTGGTCCGGACCGAAGAGCCTAAGGCTAGATCGTGAAGCTCAAGACCCCGCGCGTGGATGGGTATAGCGCGTGATGACCTCGGCAACGAAGCCGGCCGCGTTGCGGTCCGTGCCGAAAAGCGTCCGATGGCGATGATAGACCTCCTGTTCGATCTCCATCAACGGTCGGCTGCCGTCGCAGAGCTCGAGCACGGTCATCCGCGCTCGGCCTCGTTCATCCAGGACGGGCCGAGAGTCCGGGCGGAGCCGCACTAGGTCCTCGTGGGAAAACAGTAGGCCCTTGAAAGTCGAGTGACTCGACGCCGCAGTCCGTCGCCGCTCACCGGTGGCCGACCGTGCCCAGACCTCGACCTTCCAATTGATCAACGTCTCGGGTCCGCGGAACTGCATCGACACCGCCACCTCGTCGCCAGGCCTGACGTCAACCGGCTCTTGGATCGGAAACACGGCGTTGCGTCGTTGCATACGGGTGGTCGCCACGGGCGAGTTTGTGAGTGTCACGCTCGGGGAGAGCTGCGCCTCGAACCAACCGCCGAGCCCGTGCAGCGTGCCGGCCCGCTGGACCGTGATCGTCACGTCGCTCGCATACATCCCGGTCGACACGTCAGCCATCGGAATCGCGATGCCCGCACCGGGTCACCAAGCAGCTGATCGGCGTTCAGTTTCTTGGGATAGCCGGTGTGAGCGGACCAGGCTCGAGCCGGTTCGAAGTCGAATCCGCCGGGATGCTGCCGCCAGAACTGCACCCAGCCGAACACCTCCGCGTCTTCGATCGCGGCCAGATACAGCCCGAGATGCGACGGCATCGCCACGCCATCGGGCTTCATGAAGCGTGCGCGGGCGTCGGCAAAGAACTCGAACATCCCGGCTTCGCATCCGAAGTGTCCGATCTGATCGGCCATGTTGACGTCGACGTTCTCTGGGAGGCCGATGGCAGTCGATGAACCGTAGACGAAGATCTGTCGTCCCTCGAAGCCGTTCGCGCGGCTCACGGCGCGGGCGACGGCGATCATGGGCCCCTCCTCGATCGAATAGACGCGAAGGGCGCGCGCTTCGCACGCGTACATGCCGAGGATGCCCGAGCCCGGGCCGACGACCTCGTGGATCGCATCGCGAAAGGCACCGACCGGTGGCCGGCCGTGGCTATGCGGGACGGCTTGAAACCTCCAGTGGGAGGAGACCGCTTTGTCGTACTCGCGCAGAAAGGTCGGCAGGCGCAGGGCCTTGAGTTGCGCGTCGAGCAGCCGGGTCGGTTTTGCCATCACTCGGCGCCTGCCCCCAGCAGCGCCAGGTAGTCCGCGGCCGCGGTCGTCGCCACGCGCGCGGCCGGCAGATGCGGATACTGCACCAGGTCGAGGCGGGGCCGGCGGCCGGTGTTCGATGCGGCACAGCACGAGATGCTTGACGGCGTCGAAGCTGATCACGCCCAGAGCCAAGGCGTCCCGGACGGCGCCGCCGACGTGTGCGAGCCGAAAGTCCTCGAGCAGCCGCAACACCTGCACGTACTCGCGCGTCCCCGCCTTGCCCAGCCGAGCCTCCAACAGCCGCCGAAGCCGGCCAGCTTGCTGTTGTCGTAGACGATGCGACGCGGCACGCCCGCCGAAGTAGGCGAACGCGGCGGTGTGCCCAGCGCAGAACGCCTCCGTCGTCTCAGCCGGAAACGCCTGCACGAACGCGTCGTCGCTGTGCGGCAGATCGACGACCAAGTAGTGCGCTTTGCGTTCGACGCAGTCAACCACCACCAGCGCTTCGCCAAAGTCGGCCTGGGCGGCGCCCGGCGGATGCGCCAGCGGCACGAACATCTTCTGCCCGCCCAGCCGCTTCTCGCGCACGTAGTCTTTGACGATCGTGTAGCCGCCCGTGAAGGCGTGCTGCGCCCGTAACCGCTCGCAGATGCGCTTGGCCGCGTGCCGTTGCTTCTTCGGACGATGCTGATCGTCGCGCAGGATCTGGTCGATGATCCCCGTGAAGCCGTCCAGTTTCAGGACACCGGATCGGCTGCGTCCGGCGATACCCGGGCGGCAGCCGGTAGCGCAGCATCTTGCGCACCGTCTCTCGGGCCAGCCCGAAGCGACGCGCCGCCGCGCGCTCGCTCAGTCCGTCCACATAGACGCTGCGCCGCACTTCCGCATAGAGCTCCACTCGATACATCCCTCCTGTGTTCCACAAAACACCGTCGGAATGCTCGGTGGACCACTCGAGCGGTCTGGTTTTCCGCCGCCCTCAGGCAGCTTCACCCCGCCGCGCTGTGGTCTATCTTTGCTCCGCCGTTCTCATCCGCCCGGACCGTGAGCGTGACCGGCCCGGAAGCGATGTAGCGGGCCTCGTGCAACCACCATCTGAGCGAGGTCCCGGGCGAGCGCAACCAATTACGCGCCGGTCTGGGAATCGCGGTCTTCAGAAGGTTGCGCAGGGATCGATCCTCGTGCCAGAGATACTTGACTTGATTATCGGTCGAAAGCGCCGCGGCGCGACGAGTCCGACGAGCAACGCCCTGCACGTGGGACCTCCGGCATCGAGAAACCCCGGCAGACGTTCAGCAGTCCGGTGCGCCTTGAGCCATCGCTCCGGGAATAGAGCGTGCGTTCCGGACGAATCGCAACTGCGACGATTCCATTCCGCACAAGGTGACCAGCGGTGTGCGCGCGATGCTCATCGTCGAAACCCTCAGGCCTGCGCACCCTGCGGGCTCGTCAGGACTCATCGGTTCCGCAGTTTGTGGACCACTTTCCACGCTCCGTCGATTGCGGAATAGACTCTACGTACAGGCGAACGCCCGAGACCGTCATCGATCTCGGGCGTGAGGAAAACTCCCGGCAGCGACCTACTCTCCCACGGAGTTACCCCCGCAGTACCATCGGCGGTAGAGGGCTTAACTGCCGTGTTCGGCATGGGAACGGGTGTTTCCCCTCTCCTATGACCACCGGGAAACCGTCAAAAAACAAAACCGAACCTCGAACATCCGTCGAGCGTCCGGCCCCCGCCGCATGCGTATGCCGCATCACAGCAGGAATCTTGTCAAAGATCGCAACTGAATACCCTACAAACGGTAGCTTCCCAACGCAGCGCAAAAAAGAATACAGTCAAGCCTCACGGCTGATTAGTACCAGTTAGCTCAAGGCGTCACCGCCCTTACACACCTGGCCTATATACCTGGTGGTCTTCCAGGAGCCTTCAGGAGCCGAAGCTCAGGGAGATCTCATCTTGGGGAGGGTTTCACGCTTAGATGCTTTCAGCGTTTCTCCCTTCCGAACGTAGCTACCCAGCGCTGCCGCTGGCGCGACAACTGGTACACTAGAGGTTCGTCCATCCCGGTCCTCTCGTACTAAGGACAGCCCCCCTCAAATCTCCTGCGCCCATGGTAGATAGGGACCGAACTGTCTCGCGACGTTCTAAACCCAGCTCACGTACCGCTTTAATCGGCGAACAGCCGAACCCTTGGAACCTGCTACAGCTCCAGGATGCGATGAGCCGACATCGAGGTGCCAAACCTTGGCGTCGATGTGAACTCTTGGCCAAGATAAGCCTGTTATCCCCGGCGTACCTTTTATCCGTTGAGCGATGGCCCTTCCATGCGGAACCACCGGATCACTAAGGCCTGGTTTCCCACCTGCTCGACGTGTAAGTCTCGCAGTCAAGCTCGCTTCTGCCTTTGCACTCTACGGCTGATTTCCAAACAGCCTGAGCGAACCTTCGCGCGCCTCCGTTACATTTTGGGAGGCGACCGCCCCAGTCAAACTACCCACCAAGCAGTGTCCCTGACCTGGATGACAGGTCTAGGTTAGAACACCGAAATACTAAGGGTGGTATCTCACCGACGACTCCCCGGACCCCAAGAGGCCCGGTTCAAAGTCTCCCACCTATCCTGCGCATAGCACACCAGCACTCACTACTAAGTTGTAGTAAAGGTGCACGGGGTCTTTCCGTCTTACCACGGGCAACCGGCGTCTTCACCGGTACCACAAATTCGCAGTGCCCCTCGTAGAGACAGCGTCCAGATCGTTGCGCCATTCGTGCAGGTCGGAACTTACCCGACAAGGAATTTCGCTACCTTAGGACCGTTATAGTTACGGCCGCCGTTTACTGGGGCTTCAGTTCAGAGCTTCGCCTTGCGGCTAACCCCTCCCTTTAACCTTCCAGCACCGGGCAGGCGTCAGACCCTATACGTCGTTTTCGACTTAGCAGAGTCCTGTGTTTTTAGTAAACAGTCGCCTGGACCTCTTTATTGCAACTCCTTCCCGCTCACCGGGCGAACCGGATCACGAGCTGGAGCACCCCTTCTTCCGAAGTTACGGGGCGAGTTTGCCGAGTTCCTTTACGAGGGTTCTCACTCGCGCCTTGGGATGTTCTC